>NZ_GG657746.1:3899115-3918848 GCF_000158875.1 Streptomyces sp. AA4
TCCTGTCGCGGGGAGTTCCGGAAGGGGGTTGCGCTGGCGAACCTGGAGGACCTCGTCGAGCCGCGCACGCCGCGAATCCGGGGGTTCCGTCGAGGGGTTCGCCGCGGATTCCGGGGCGGGTGCACGTCCGCGAGGGAATCTTCCCGGACTCTGGCTCGCACGGGCCGCTCGCCGATATCGCGGTGCGGGACGGGCGCCAGGCGCGAAGCGGGACGAGACCGACACCACCCGTCCGGGGAGACCGGGTCACCGGCTTCCCACACGCAGCCCCCTACGCTGTCCGGCATGGCCGCGACCAGTCAGCACGGCGCCGGGCCCGCCCGGCGCGCCGGCGGGGACGGCGGTCTGCTGCTGTTCCGCGTCGGCGGGGTGCCCGTTTTGCTCGCCCCGTCGTGGTGGATCGGGTCGCTGATCATCGTGGTGCTCTACGCGCCGCTGGTCGGGCGGCTCCTGCCGGACGTTTCGACACCGACCTCGTGGCTGCTCGCCGCCGCGTTCGCCGTGCTGCTCGGGCTTTCCGTGCTCGCGCACGAACTCGGGCACTGCCTCGTCGCGCTGCGGCTCGGGATTCCGGTGCGGCGGCTGCGGCTTTTCCTCCTCGGCGGACTGTCCGAAGTGGCCCGCACGCCGCGACGGCCGGGCCAGGAAGGGCTCGTCGCCGCGGCGGGTCCCGCGGTTTCGCTGGTGCTGGGCGGGTTCTGTTCGCTGCTGCTGTTCGCGGTGCCGCCGGACGGCGCGGTGTGGCTGCTCGTCGCGGAATGCGCGGTGGCCAACTTCGCGGTCGGCTTCTTCAACCTGCTGCCGGGCTTGCCGCTGGACGGCGGACGGCTCGTGCGCGCCGGGGTCTGGGCGATGACCGGGTTGCGGGCCAAGGGAACCAAGGCCGCGGTCGCCGGCGGCGCGCTGGTCGCGACCGGGCTGATCGTCTGGGCGCTGCTCGGTTTGGCCATGCAGAGCCCGGACCGCTGGCTGCGGCTCGGCGTGTGCGTCGTGACGGCGTGGTTCGTGATCCTCGGCGCACGGTCCGAACTGGCCGCGGAAGCCCGGCGCGGCTGGCCTGCCGGACTGGAACTGTCCGATCTGGTCCGTCCGGTGCTGCAACTTCCCGCGGAAAGCCCGGTGTCGGACGCTTTGGCCGCGTCAGCGGGACGCGGTGTGGTGCTGGTGCGCGCGGACGGCGTCGCGGCGGGATTGCTGGACGAGCAAGCCGCGCAACAGCTGGCGAGTGTCAGTCCGCACGCGCCCGCCGAACAGGCCGCCGAGCCGATCCGGGCGGAGACCGTGCTGCTCGCGTCGGAGCCGGGGGAGGAGATCGCCGAGCGCGTGCGCGAGACGCCTGCCTGGCAGTTCCTCGTGGTCGACGACGAAGGCCGTCCCGCGGGCGTGTTGCGCCGCGAGGACCTGCGGACCGCGCTGATGCAGGGCCGGCGCGCGCAGTGAGAGGCACCCGCGCACGACGGGCGCGGGACGACCTGCGAGGATTCGACGTCGGCGTTCCGGTTTTCGCAGTGGAGGAAGAAGTTGTCGGTCAGCGGACCGTTTCGTGCAGGTGACCGGGTTCAGCTGACGGACTCGAAAGGCAGGCACTACACCCTCACGCTCGCCGACGGCGGCGAGTACCACACGCATCGCGGCGCTCTCGCGCACGACGACCTCATCGGCCGTCCCGAGGGCAGCGTGGTCACTTCGGCGGGCGGCAGCACGTATCTCGCGCTGCGGCCGCTGCTTCCCGACTACGTGCTGTCGATGCCGCGCGGCGCGCAGGTGATCTACCCCAAGGACGCCGCGCAGATCGTGATGTGGGGCGACATCTTCCCGGGCGCGCGGGTCCTCGAAGCCGGTGCCGGTTCGGGCGCGCTGACGTGTTCGCTGCTGCGCGCGGTCGGTCCGGCCGGACAGGTGTTCTCGTACGAGATCCGCGACGACCACGCGGAGCACGCCGAGCGCAACGTCGTGAAGTTCTTCGGCGAGAAGCCGGACAACTGGACGCTCACCGTCGCGGATCTGGCCACGCACACCGGCGAGGTCGACCGCGTCGTGCTGGACATGCTCGCGCCGTGGGACCAGCTGCCGAACGTCGCCGAGCACTTGGTGCCCGGCGGGGTGCTGACCGTCTACGTCGCCACCGTCACGCAGCTGTCGCGCGTCACGGAATCGCTGCGGGAACAGCAGTGCTGGACCGAGCCGGAGTCGTGGGAGACGCTGATGCGGCCGTGGCACGTCGTCGGCCTCGCGGTGCGGCCGGACCACCGGATGGTCGCGCACACGGCATTCCTGCTCACTGCCCGTCGTCTCGCCGACGGCACAGTGTCGCCGCGCGTTTCCCGACGGCCCAGCAAGGGCAAAGGCTAACCAGGGACGCACCATCGGCCGTTCTCGCGCCGCAGCGGGAACGGCGTCTCCTTGTGCCCGCCGGTGCCCTCCACCCGGACGGTCACCGTCGCGTCGTCGCCCGCGATCGCCGGCTGTCCAACCAGTGAGACGCGCAGCGGACCCGCGGCGTCCCATTTCGCCTGGAGTTCCTTCAAGGCCGCGGCAGTTTGCGGTTTGCAAGCGAGAGTGCCGAATTCGGCCGAGTCGGCGCGCGTGATCGCGTCGACGAGAGTGCGCGCCAGCGTCGCGACCGCGGCCTGATCCGCCGCGGGCGCGGGAGTCGAGGACGTGCTGCTTCGCGACGGCGGCGGGGGAACGGGCGGTTCGGAGGCGGTGCGGGCGGGCCCCGGCAGGCCGATCGAGAGCAAGCCGAGGACACCGCCCGCGACGACGACTGCGAGCAGGCCGAGTGCCGTGCCGAGCCGGCGTCTCACCTAGTGGTCCGTGCTGACCTTCCCGAGGCACCAGGCCCCGCCTTGGCGCAGGGCGGTGAGGGTGCCGTCGGCGGTCTTCGTGGACGTGGTGACGTGGTACTTCACCGTCGCCTGGTCGCCGTTCTCCTGCGGGCTGCTGGTCAGCTCGAAGTGGATGCCCGGGGGCATCTTCTCCGTCGTCGGCTTCTGGCCCTTGGTGAGGCTGGTGCACAGCATCGAGAAGAGGCCGTCGGTGTCGGAGCTGTTGTAGGCCTCGGACGCGGCCTGGAACAGCTCGCCCGAGGTCGGCTTCGCCCCGGCCGCCGCCGGGTAGTCGCCGCTGCCCGAGCCCGAGGACGACGAGCTGGACGGGGACGACGACGAACTTCCGCTCGGCCCGCTCGAGGCCGGAGCCGAGGAACTCGCGGGCGGGGCGGCAGTCTTGTTGTCCTTGCTGTCGCCGGTCAGCCAGATGACCAGGCCGGTCGCGCCGCCGAGGACGACCACCGCGCCGATCGCGAGGCCGACGATCAGGCCGGTCTTCTTCTTTTTCGGCGGCTGCTCGCCGAACCCGCCGAACTGCCCGCCCGGCTGCTGCCCGAACGGCCCGCCCGGCTGCCCCGGCTGACCGAACTGGCCGGGCTGCTGTCCGAACTGCCCGAACTGGTCCGGCTGCTGCCCGTACTGCTGGGGACCGCCCTGCTGCGGGTATCCGCCCTGGTAGGGGCTGCCCTGGCCGGGGGCGGCGGGGAACCCGCCGGACTGCGGCGGCTGTCCGCCCTGGTTCCATCCGCCCTGCTGCGGCTGCCCGTAGGGCTGCTGGCCGCCGGGCTGCTGCCCGTACGGGTTCGGCTGCTGTCCGCCCTGGTCCCAGCCGCCGGGCTGCTGCGGCGGATACGTCATCTCGGTTCCCCCTGCCGTGCTCGCGAAAGTCCAGGCCACGCGCGAGCGCGGCCACCCGGGGATGCTAGCCAGCCGCGCGCCTTTCCGCGCAGCCAACCCGCAACTCGGGTTTGCGGAACGCCCGGCGGGGCATCCGTAGGGCGTTCAGTTCCGCGTTGCGGAAACCCGCGCGGAGCGGATTCCCGTCCGCGGCACCGAATCGGCCGCTTGCGCTGCGCTCGCGGCCGTGCATCGCCCGAAGAAAAAGCGCGACGCGCCGGTCTTGTGATGCGGAAAGGCCTTTTCTTGTCGGTGATCGCCGGTACCGTGGAATGAAAAGCACTCCGAGGAGGTGCCCGATGCATCATGACCTTCCCGGAGGTCGGCGCGAGGAGGCCGACCCTTCAGCAACCGGCGGAGCAGGGCAGACACCAGAGGAACAAGCCCGGCAGATCCGTTTTCTCGAGGAAGAAGTGGCGCTGCTGCGCCGCAGGCTCACCGATTCCCCGCGACAGAACCGCGTTCTCGAACAACGTCTCGCCGAGGCGTCGGAACGGGTGAGTCAGCTCACCGAGCGGAACACGAAACTCGTCGAAACCCTGCGCGAAGCGCGGGGGCAGCTGCTCGCCCTCCGCGAGGAGGTCGACCGGCTGGCCCAGCCGCCGAGCGGATACGGGGTGTTCGTCGAGGCGTACGAGGACAACACGGTGGACGTCTACACCGCGGGGCGCAAGATGCGCGTCTCGGTGTCGCCCGCCGTGGAGGTCTCGTCGCTGCGGCGCGGGCAGGCGTTGCGGCTCAACGAGGCGCTCACGGTCGTCGAAGGCGGCGACTTCGAGCGCACCGGCGAGGTGTGCGCACTGCGCGAAGTGCTCGCCCCGGAAAACGAGGGCGGCGTCACGCGCGCGCTCGTGGTCGGGCACGCGGACGAGGAGCGGGTGGTCCTGCTGTCGGACCCGCTCGCCGAGCAGCCGCTCAAACCGGGCGATTCGCTCCTGGTGGACTCCAAGGCGGGCTACGCCTACGAGCGGGTGCCGAAGGCGGAGGTCGAGGACCTCGTGCTGGAGGAGGTGCCGGACGTCCGCTACGAGGACATCGGCGGCCTGACCCGGCAGATCGAGCAGATCCGCGACGCCGTGGAGCTGCCGTTCCTGCACGCGGACCTCTACGAGCAGTACCAGCTGCGCCCGCCGAAGGGCGTCCTGCTGTACGGCCCGCCGGGCTGCGGGAAGACGCTCATCGCCAAGGCGGTGGCGAACTCGCTGGCCAAGAAGGTGGCCGAGGCTCGCGGGGACAAGGCGGACGGCAAGTCCTACTTCCTCAACATCAAGGGCCCGGAGCTGCTGAACAAGTTCGTCGGCGAGACCGAGCGGTCGATCCGGCTGATCTTCCAGCGGGCCCGGGAAAAGGCCTCCGAGGGCACCCCGGTCATCGTGTTCTTCGACGAGATGGACTCGATCTTCCGCACCCGCGGCTCGGGCGTGTCCTCCGACGTGGAGACCACGATCGTGCCGCAGCTGCTGTCGGAGATCGACGGCGTCGAAGGCCTGGAGAACGTCATCGTCATCGGCGCCTCCAACCGCGAGGACATGATCGACCCGGCGATCCTGCGGCCGGGCCGGCTCGACGTCAAGATCAAGATCGAGCGTCCGGACGCCGAGGGCGCGAAGGACATCTTCTCGAAGTAC
Source organism: Streptomyces sp. AA4 (assembly GCF_000158875.1). Lineage (NCBI taxonomy): Bacteria > Bacillati > Actinomycetota > Actinomycetes > Kitasatosporales > Streptomycetaceae > Streptomyces > Streptomyces sp. AA4. The sequence continues at coordinate 3,904,472 of NZ_GG657746.1, forward strand.
CTGGCCGAGGGCCTGCCGATCCACGCCGACGACCTGGCGGAGTTCGGCGGGGACCAGAAGGCGACGTTCGACGCGATGATCCAGCACACCGTCGAGCGGATGTACGAGGAGAGCGACGAGAACCGGTTCCTGGAGGTCACCTACGCCAACGGGGACAAGGAAGTCCTGTACTTCCGCGATTTCAACTCGGGCGCGATGATCCAGAACATCGTGGACCGGGCGAAGAAGTCGGCGATCAAGTCGGTGCTCGAGACCAAGCAGCCCGGCCTGCGCGTGCAGCACCTGCTGGACGCGATCGTCGACGAGTTCGCGGAGAACGAGGACCTGCCCAACACCACCAACCCGGACGACTGGGCCCGGATCTCCGGCAAGAAGGGCGAGCGGATCGTCTACATCCGCACGCTCGTCACCGGCAAGAACCAGGAATCGGGGCGGGCGATCGACACCGCCACGAACACCGGTCAGTACCTGTAGCGCAGCGCGAACGCCCGTGGGGCCGCCGGAACTCCTCCGGCGGCCCCACGGCGCGTCTCAGGCCGGTTCAGACCCGTTCCAGGACCGGTTGCCGCGCCCGGGAAAGCCGTCCGTGCGACGCCAGGATCCCGAGCACCACGAGCAGCGCTCCGACGGGTTCGTTCCAGTGCACCGGTTCGTCGAGCACCAGCACGCCGAGCAGAACCCCGACCACTGGAGTGAGGTAAGTCACAGCGGAAGCGTTGGCGGCGCCCCACGCGGCCGCGATCGCGGCGTTCCAGGCATAGGCCACGCCGGTGCCGAGCACGCCGAGCGCCAGCAGGGACAGGACCACGGCGGGATTCAGGTGCACCGGCTGCGCGGCGATGGCCGGGGCCGCGGCCAGCAGAACGACCGTGGCGAACCCGGTTTGCCCGAACGCGACGACGACCGGGTCCGGGTCGCGCGGCGACACGAACTTCCGCAAATACACGAAAGCCAAGCCGTAGCAGGTGGTCGCGCCGAGGCAGGCCAGCTGGGCGAGCACTTCGTGGCTGAGGTCGATGCCGCGCCAGACGCCGACGAGCGTCAGCACGCCCGCGAAGCCGATCAGCAGTCCGATTGTTTTCGGCCGCGTCAGCCGTTCCGCGGGCAGTGCGGCCGCGGCGAACAGCATGGTCAGCAGGGGAGTGGTGGCGTTGAAGATGCTGGCGAGCCCGGACGCGACGTACTGCTCGGCCCACGAGAACAGCAGGAACGGGCCGACGCAGAACAACAGCGAAACCACCGCGAGATGCGCCCACAGCGCGGGATCGCGGGGGAGCGACCGCCTGCGCAGCGCCAGGAACGCGCCGAGCGTCAACGCGCCCAGCGCGACCCGCGCGAGGGCCACCTGAGCCGGCGACAGCCCCTCCAGGCCCACTTTGATGAACAGAAAACTCCCGCCCCACACGACGGCGAGCGCGACGAACCGGGCGGCGATGCCGAACCTCACTGAACCTCCGAAACGACCAGCGGACTGCTGCGGCCAGTCAACGTCCGCGCCACGCCCGGCGTCCAGCAGGTTTCGGTCACCGCGTTCGACCTCGGTGTATAACGCCCTATACTGCGCCGCGTGAGCACTGACCACGGCCGCCCGCGCCCGCCGATTACCGAAGCCGACGTCCTCGCCTGGCTCGAGACGACCGCCTCCGCCGTCCAGGCGGGGGAACTCAACGCCAACGACCTCATCGACCTGCTGGGGGAGCTGCGCCGCGCCTCCGCGGCCTGCGCCGACGCCTCCGACTGGGCCCTCCTGGCCGCCCGCGAGGAAGGAGCCAGCCTCCGCCAGATCGCCCCGGTCTTCGGCAAAGGCTACGTCCGAGCCCCCGCCGCCCGCCTCGAAAAACTCCACCGCCAAGCCCAAAACGCCAGCCAATGGCTCGCCATCCTCCGGCACAAACAAAGTGTATAACGACCTATACACCTGGCGATCGGAAAACATTCCCGCTCGCCTTGCTTAACCACGCGCCACCCATTCTCGAAAACCGCTGAAGACAAGGGGATTCCGATGGACCGCATCGCGGTGGGGCTGGCCGCGCTCGGCCGTCCGGCATACATCAATCTGGGCCGCGACTTGCCCGAAGTGCGGGATGTGCCGTCGATGCGCGCCGCGACGCACGAGGTGCTCGACGCGGCGTACGCGGCGGGAATCCGGTGGGTCGACGTCGCGCGGTCTTACGGCCGTTCGGAGGAGTTCCTCGCCAGCTGGCTGGCCGAACGCGGACCCCGGGACGTCACCGTGTCCAGCAAATGGGGCTACCGCTACGTCGGCGACTGGCGGCTCGACGCGGACGTCCACGAGGTCAAGGAACACACGCTGCCGCGGTTTCGCGAACAGTGGCAGCAGACGCGGGAACTCCTCGCCGGCCACGTGCATCTGTACCAGGTTCATTCGCTCACTGTGGACAGTCCACTTTTCACTGATCCGGCCCTGATCGACGCGCTGGCCGCACTTTCCGGCGACGGCGTGGAGGTCGGCTTCTCCACCTCCGGACCCGCGCAGGCGGACGTGGTGCGCCGGGCGTTCGAGCTGGAATCGGGCGGGCGGCCGGTGTTCGGGTCGGTCCAGTCCACTTGGAACGTCTTCGAGCCGTCGGCGGGCCCGGCACTGGCCGAAGCACACGCGGCCGGGAAACGGGTGCTGGTCAAGGAAACTCTCGCGAACGGACGGCTCGTCGCGGAGGCTCCGGAGCCGCTGCGGCGGATCGCCGAGGCGCACGGCGTCGGTCCGGACGCGATCGCGGTCGCCGCGGTGCTCGGACAGGACTGGGCGCCGGTGGCGGTGCTCGGTCCGTCGAGCCCGGCGCAGCTGGCCGCGAACCTGGCCGCGACACAGGTGCGGCTGAGCGACGAGGACCGCGCTGTGCTGGGACGACTCGCGCAGGACGCGCGGGAGTACTGGACGCATCGATCCCACCTCGGGTGGAGCTGAGCGATTGCATTACCCTCGGGGCCCAGCATGGCCCGGGGCGGACGGGCAACACTGAGCGCGGAGGGGCAACGTGCGTCGTCGGCAGGTGCCAGCAGTCGCTGTGCTGGTCGGGCTGGGCGCGCTGGCCGGGCTCGCCGGATGCGGCAACCGGCCCAACAATCTCGAGACCTACTACGACGATCCGGCTCCGGCGCCGGGCACGAGCGCTCCGGTCGCTCCGCCGGTGTCGCGGGCGGCCGCTCCGCCGGTCGTCCCTTCTGCGGCGGCCCCGGATCCGCAACGGGCGGAGGCGGCTCTGCTGTCCGATTCGGACGTTGCCGAGGAGGGCGTGACGCCGGGATCGGGTCGCGTTTCGGGGTGTCTGAGCGGGTTGGCCGCGGGCGAGCGCAAGTCGGTGAGCTGGGTGTATCCGAGCGGTTCGGCGTTGACGCACGAGGTGACGGCGTACGCGGACCGCGCCGGCGAGGACGTCGTGGCGCGTACGCATTGCGCGGGCACGGAGGTGTCGTTGCCGCCGCAGCCGGGGATCACCGTGCAGCGGGCGTGGTGCGAGGGCTCGACGTGTGCGGTGCTGGTGGCGAAGGGGAATCTCGTGTCGGCGCTGAGCGTCGCGGCGAGCACTCCGGCGCGGGCGCAGGACGCGGCGAAGCGGTTGCTGCCGAAGATCGCGGGGAAGCTGACCGCTCAGCCGTAGCGGCGGAACCATTCCTGGACGCCCTCGCGGCCGTCGGGGATGAAGGGCGGGTTCGGTTCAGGGGCGAAGACCCACGCGCGGAGTTCGTCGAGCGGGATCCAGCGTCCTTCGACGATTTCCTCGGCCTGCAGGCGGACCGGGCCGTCCCAGCGGACTTCGAAGGCGAAGTTGTGGCAGCGGATCGCGCCGTCGTCGTAGATCTTGGTGAACAGCGGTTCCGGTTCCACTCCGTGGACGCCGAGTTCTTCGGCGAGTTCGCGGCGCGCGCAGTCGGCGGGGGTTTCGCCCGCGGCGACGACTCCGCCCGCCCAGCAGTCCCAGGTGGAGGGGAAGATGTCCTTGTCCGCGGTGCGGAGGTGCACGTAGACCGACCGGCCGTCGCCCGATCGGACGAGAACGACGCCGGCGGCGTGCCAGAGCCCTTCGGCCCGCACCCGGGAGCGGAGCGTCTCGCCCACCGCGCGGCCCGCGTCGTCATAGAGGGCAACGAGTTCGTCACTGCCTGGCATGGGGGCATCGTCGCACGCGCCGAACCCGTAGGGTGGTGGCATGCGTCGGATCATGGGAACCGAAGTCGAGTACGGCATCGCCGTGCCCGGGGACGCCACGGCGAACCCGGTGCTCACCTCGACTCAGGTGGTGCTGGCCTACGCCGCGGCTGCGGACATCCCGAGGGCGCGCCGGGCGCGCTGGGACTACGAGGTGGAGTCGCCGTTGCGCGACGCGCGCGGGTTCGATCTGACCGGGCCGGGCGGGCCCGGGCACGACCCGGACGTCGAGGACCTCGGCGCGGCGAACGTCATCCTCACCAACGGCGCGCGGCTGTACGTGGACCACGCGCATCCGGAGTACTCCGCGCCCGAGGTCACGAACGCGCGGGACGCGGTGATCTGGGACAAAGCGGGCGAGCGGGTGATGGAGGAGGCCGCGCTGAAGGCGGCCACCGTTCCGGGGCAGCCGCCGTTGCAGCTGTACAAGAACAATGTGGACGGCAAGGGCGCGAGCTACGGCACGCACGAGAACTACCTGATGCAGCGGTCGACGCCGTTCACCGCGGTGATCGCGGGGCTGACGCCGTTCTTCGCGTCGCGGCAGGTGATGTGCGGTTCCGGCCGGGTGGGGATCGGGCAGCAGAGCGAGGAGGCTGGTTTCCAGCTTTCGCAGCGCTCGGACTACATCGAGGTCGAGGTCGGGCTGGAGACCACGCTCAAGCGCGGGATCATCAACACGCGCGACGAGCCGCACGCGGACGCGGACAAGTACCGGCGGCTGCACGTGATCATCGGGGACGCGAACCTGTCGGAGTACTCGACGTATCTGAAGGTCGGGACGACGGCGCTGGTGCTGGACCTGATCGAGGCCGGCGTGCGGTTCGACGACCTGAAGCTGGACGAGCCGGTGCGGGCGGTGCACAAGATCAGCCACGACCCGACGCTGAAGACCAAGGTCGAGCTGGCGAACGGGAAGAAGTTCACCGGGCTGGACCTGCAGTTCGCCTACCACGAGCTGGCGGCGGCGAATCTCGAGCGCACGGGCGCGGACGAGGCGTCGAAAGAAGTGCTGCGGGTGTGGGGCGAGATCCTGGACGCGCTGGCGCGGGATCCGCAGGAGTGCGCGGACCGGCTGGACTGGCCGGCGAAGCTGCGGCTGCTGGAGGGCTACCGGGAGCGGGACCAGCTGGCGTGGGGCGCGCCGCGGCTGCGGCTGGTGGACCTGCAGTATTCGGACGTGCGGCTCGGCAAGGGCCTGTACAACCGGCTGGTCACGCGGGGTTCGATGAAGCGGCTGGTCACCGAGGAGGAGGTGCAGGCGGCGATCACGAATCCGCCGTCGGACACGCGCGCCTACTTCCGGGGGCGGGCGCTGGAGAAGTACGCGTCGTCGATCGCGGCGGCGTCGTGGGATTCGGTGATTTTCGACGTGGGCCGGGAGTCGCTGGTGCGGATCCCGACGCTGGAGCCGTTGCGGGGGACGAAGGCGCACGTCGGGAAGCTGCTGGACGCGGCGGCGACGGCGGAGGAGCTGGTGGAGGCGATCACCGGTTCGGACTAGCGCGATCCCGGCGTTTCGGGCCGAGGGAAGGCCCTTTTCGTCGGTACCGCTGGGTAGGCTAGGGAACATCGGCCAGACCGGGAGGCGAGATGGCGCAGGAGAAGATCGAGAAGCACGGCGGCGGCGATTCCCACGAGGAGTTCGACGACGCCGGCGGGGCGGGCCAGGAGCGGCGGGAGAAGCTCGGCGAGGACGTGGACACGATCCTCGACGAGATCGACGACGTGCTGGAAGAGAACGCCGAGGACTTCGTCCGCGCTTACGTGCAGAAGGGCGGCGAGTAGCCGTCCGCCCGTCGCGGCCGCCCCGGGTGCGGGGCGGTGCGGCGGGCGCGCTGGGCCGGAGGTTTCGCGCGGCGGTGCCGGGGGCAGGTGGTTCCCGGCGTCGCCGGGCACGGGAAGAGATGGGAACCGAGAGCACGTATGGACAACACCTCCTCTGGGGCGGGTTTTTCCGGGCCCGGACTGCCGTCGGCCTACTTTTCGCCGACGACGTCGTCGTTCGCGGATTTCGTGCGCGCGACCGCGCCGGAGCTGCTGCCCGCGCGGCGGGTGCCGGCGGGCGCGGCTGAGCTGGACGCGCCGCACGGCACGACGATCGTGGCGGTCGCGTTCGCCGGCGGGGTGCTGATCGCCGGCGACCGGCGGGCGACGTCGGGGAACCTGATCGCGAGCCGGGACATCGAGAAGGTGCACGTCACGGACGAGTACTCGGCGGTGGGCATCGCGGGGACCGCGGGGCTGGCCGTGGAGATGGTCCGGCTGTACGCGGTGGAGCTGGCGCACTACGAGAAGATCGAGGGCGTTTCGCTTTCGCTGGACGGCAAGACGAACAAGCTGGCCGGGATGGTGAAGGCGAACCTGGAGATGGCGATGGCGGGGCTGGCGGTCGTGCCGCTGTTCGTCGGGTACGACCTGGAGGCCGAGGACGCGAAGCACGCGGGTCGGATCGTGTCGTACGACGCGGCGGGCGGGCGGTACGAGGAGCACGCCGGGTACGCGAGCGTCGGTTCGGGTTCGCTGTTCGCGAAGTCGTCGCTGAAGAAGCTGTACGACCCGGACGCGGACGCGGACGCGGCGGTGCGGACGGCGCTGGAGGCGCTGTACGACGCGGCGGACGACGACACCGCGAGCGGCGGGCCGGACCTGGTGCGGCGGATTTTCCCGAACGTCATCACCATCACCGCGGAGGACGGCGCGGTGGTGCTGCCCGCGGAGCGGACGGGTGCGGTGGCCGAGGCGGTGGTGGCCGGGCGCGCGGAGCGCAATCACCACCGGCCGGTGTGAGGCCGCCGATGTCCGCTGAATCAATGACTGCCGAGTTTTCGGAGAACGTGGAGCCGACACCGTGACGATGCCGTTGTATGCCTCTCCCGAGCAGTTGATGCGGGAGCGTTCCGAGCTGGCGCGCAAGGGGATCGCGCGGGGCCGGAGCGTCGTGGTGCTGAAGTACGCGGGCGGGGTGCTGTTCGTGGCGGAGAATCCGTCGGCGACGTTGCACAAGGTGTCCGAGATCTATGACCGGATCGGGTTCGCCGCGGTGGGCCGGTATTCGGAGTTCGAGAACCTGCGGGTGGCGGGGATCCGGCACGCGGACCTGAAGGGCTACCAGTACGACCGCCGGGACGTGAGCGCGCGGGCGCTGGCGAACGCGTACGCGGCGACGCTGGGCAGCATTTTCACCGAGCAGCTGAAGCCGTTCGAGGTCGAGGTGTGCGTGGCCGAGGTCGGCGCGACCGCGGCGGAGGACCAGCTGTACCGGTTGACGTTCGACGGGTCGATTTTCGACGAGTCGCCGTTCGTGGTGATGGGCGGGCAGACCGAGCCGATCAGCGCGAAGCTGAAGGACGTCGTGGATCCCGACCACGATCTGGCGACGGCGCTGGCGACGGCGATCGAGGGGTTGCGGGCGACCGCGACGTCGTCGAACGGGAACGGGTCGGCGGCCGAGGCGGAGATCAAGCTCGAGGTCGCGGTCCTGGACCGGGCGAAGCCGAGGCGGGCGTTCCGGCGGTTGTCGGGGGCGGCGCTGGAGGCGTTGCTGCCGGCGAAGGAGGAGCCCGCCGAGAAGCCGGACGAGTCCGGCGAGGGCGACGGCAAGGACTCGGATTCCGGCAAGGGCGAGGGTTCTGCCGAGAAGGAATGACGCAACGGGCTGCGGGCCGTCGGGAAACCGGCGGCCCGCAGTCTTTTTCCGGATAGCGGCGGGGTGGCGTCGGCGATTCTCGACTGGCGCGATTCGGATGAGCACCGGGGCGGGTGGGGCCGTTGGCTTGCGGTGCTGCACGGCGATCGACTGGGACGGCCATCGCCTGCGAGACCGGCAGAGCGTGCGATTCTCCGCGACGACCTCTTCCGCCAGCACGGGCAAACCCTGTCGGGATCGTCGATCCGGTGCGCAGCCGGTGGGCACCGCGTCAGAGCGAGTCCAGCCGCTGACGCAAATGCGCGCGTTCCGGCTCGGTTCCCGCGCTGGCCAACGCTTCCTGGTACGCCGCCGCTGCTTCGTCGTCGCGGCCGAGCCGGTGCAGCAGGTCTCCGCGGGCCGCGGCGTACGGGTGGTAGCCCTGCAGCCGCGGCTCGTCGGCCAAGCTGTCCAAGAGTTTCAGCCCGGCTTCGGGTCCGTCGCGCATCGCCACCGCGGCCGCGCGGTTGAGCGCGACCACCGGGGTCGGCGTGAGCGTCAGCAGGATGTCGTACAGCGCAACGATCTGCGGCCAGTCGGTGCGCATGACGTCCGGTGCTTCGGCGTGGAGCGCGGCGATCGCCGACTGCACCCCGTACGGCCCGGGCGGCCCGCCGGTCAACGCGACCGGCACCAGTTCGCGGCCTTCGTCGATGAGCGCCGCGTCCCAGGAGGTCCGGTCCTGGTCTTCGAGCAGGACGAACTCGCCGTCCGGTCCGGTGCGGGCCCGGCGGCGGGCGTGCACGAGCAGCAGAAGCGCCAGCAGGCCGGTGACTTCGCGTTCGTCCGGGAGCAGGCGGTGCAGGATCCGGGCCAGCCGGATGGCTTCCTCGGCGAGGTCCGGACGCTGGATGTCCGGGCCGGAGCTGGCCGCGTAGCCCTCGGTGAACAGCGAGTACAGCACGGCCAGCACGCCGGGCAGCCGGTCGCGCAGTTCGTCGCCGGACGGGACGCGGAACGGGATGCGGTGGTCGCGGATCCGGTTCTTGGCCCGCACGATCCGCTTCGCCATCGTCGCGGTCGGCACGAGGAACGCCCGCGCCACCTCCGGCGTGGTGAGACCGGCCAGGCAGCGCAGCGTGAGCGCGAGCCGGTCCTCGGCGGCCAGCGCGGGATGGGCGCAGGTGAAGAACAGCTGGAGTCGGTCGTCGGGCAGGTCGCCGTCGGCGCCGGGCAGCGGGGGAGGGTCGGTGCGGTCGGATTCCGCTTGCAGGACAGCGAGTTTCGCCGCGTACGCCTGGTCCCGGCGGAGCCGGTCAACGGCCTTGCGGCGCGCGGTCGTCATCAGCCACGCACCGGGTTTCGGCGGGACGCCGTCGATCGGCCAGCGCACCAGCGCCGCCTCGACCGCTTCGGCAGCGACCTCCTCCGCCAGGTCGAGATCGCCGAACCGGCGGACGAGCGCGCCGAGCAGGCGGCCGTGCTCCTCGCGGAACACGGCCGCCACGGAAGCTCGGGCGTCAGGCACTGAAGTCGGCGATCGGGCGGACCACGATCGAACCGTCGCGGGCGCCCGGGCAGCGGGCCGCCCAGTCGAGCGCCGCGTCGAGGTCCGGCACGTCCAGCACGTAGAACCCGCCGAGCAGCTCGCGGGTCTCGGCGAACGGGCCGTCGGTCGTGATCGAACGCTCGCCGTCCGGGCCGACCTGGACCTTGGTCGCGGTCACGAGATCGGCGAGCGATTCCCCGCTGATGTACACCCCCGCGTCGCGGACTTCCTTGTCGTAGGCCATCCAGTCCGCGGGCTCGCAGCCGGCGGCCCCGCCCTGCTCGGTGGCCGCGGAAGCGTGGATCAGCAGCAGGTACTTCATGGTCGGGCTCCTTCGTCGGTCAGCGCGGCCGGAGTGCCGCACTGACCTCACCACGAACGGCGCCCGCCCGGATGGACAGGGCCCGGAAGATATTTTTCCGGGCGAATCCGCCGGCGGTCCGCTCAGGAGGACGCGGGAGCGGTGCGGAAGTTCTGGTCGGCGAAGGCGAGCATGTACGGCAGCGTCGCGCGGGCGGTGTGCCAGGTGTGGTTGAACCCGCGTTCGGCGTGCACCACGACCTCCTGGCCGCGCCGCTGCAGCGAACCGGCGATGCGGTGCGCGGTCGCGACGTCAGTCGGTGCGCCGGTCCCGACGGTGAGCATCACGGCGATCTTCTGCGGGAACGGCATCGTCGGGATGTAGCGGCGCGGGGTGTTCGCCGCGATCGCCGCCTGGTTGCCGCCGAGGACGCCGACCGAGTCGTTCAGATCGTCGTACGGCAGCGAAATCAGCAGGGTGCCGAACTCGTCGAGGTGGTGCAGCCCGATGTTGAGCGCGCCGAAGCCGCCGCCGGACATGCCGCCGAGCGCGCGGTGCCCGCGGTCGGCGAACGTGCGGAAGTGCTTGTCGACCGACGGCACGATGCTGCTGGCGAGGTACGTCTCCAGCTGCGGCCCGCCCGGGACGTTCAGGCATTCCCAGTCGGTGCTCGGCCGGTTGGCGGTGAGGTCGACGCTCACGATGATCATCGGCTGGATGACGTGCGCGTCTTCGAGGCTCTTCAGCGTCTGCGGCGCGGAGCCGGAGGTGAGCCAGTCGCGCGGCCCGCCGTAGGGGTAGCCGTGGATGAGGTAGACGACCGGGTAGCGCTTGGCCGCATTCGCCGGATCGTGGTAGCCGGTCGGGAGGATCACGTAGTTCTCGCCGTTCGACACGCCGTGCGCCGGGTCGGGCACGTTCAGCACCTCGATGCCGCCGTTGTCGCCGGCCGGGGTCGCGGGACGGCCGGCGGACGGGGAGCCGCCGCTGGTCCCGCCGGTGGAGCTGTCCGGGGAGCTGGGGTCGGCGCTGTCGGCCGGGTCGTCGCTGCCGCTGCGCAGCAGGGTCCCCGCCACGTTCATCACGCCGCCGCCGCGCTGCAGCAGCCTGCCGAGGTCGCTGGGCGTGCGGACGTAGCCGACGTAGCTGTTCACGGCGGTGACCGCGGCGATCAGGAAGAGCGCGATCGAACCGCTGATGCCCCAGCGGCGCGCGCGGCGGCGGTGCGCGAGCGCGATGGTGACGGCGAGAACGGCCGCGGCGGCGCCGGCGAAGGCGAGCCACAGCAACGGGGACTCGAGCGGTCCGATGTCCCTGGCCTGGGAGGTGACCGACGGGGGCAGGACCGGGTCGACCGCCCGCGGGAGCAGCGGGGTCATCCGCGGCCTGCCGGAGACGGGCAGCTGCGACCGCGGGAGGAAAAACGCACTGAGAAAACCCCTGCCGTGAACTGGCGCGGACAGGGCAGTCCGCGCCTCGAAGATCACGCTAGGGAGGGTTCGCTGTGGATTCGTTGAGAAAAGGTAAAGGAACGGTCAAGAGCTGCCGTTGCGGCGGCGAGCTGACGGTAAGCGCGCAGGTCAGGACCGGAAAGGCCGGGTGCCGAGTGGCGAAGAACTCGGTGCCCGGCCGCGCGCTCTCCGAGGGACCTTAGGGCACCAGGCGGTCAGGAGTCACTGTCCGGGTTCCGGTAGACGGTCAGCGCGCTCGGCCGCGACCGGAACCGGAACTCCCGCCCGAGCGGCCCGACCTCGCCGTCGGTGGCCACCCGGCGGTTCCCGTCGAGCAGCCGCACGTGCAGTTCCGGCAGGTCCCGCTGGCGGTAGACGTGGCTCGCGTGCAGGCTGTTGGTCAGGCTCGCGAGCACGAACCGGGTCCGCGACCAGCGCACGTCGGCCCGCACGTACCGGACGTCGAGGAGGCCGGTGTCGAGCGCCGGGCGCCGCGACGGCGCGAAGCCCTTCGGCGCGTACGTGCCGTTGCCGACGAAGATCAGCCACACCTGGGTCGGCTTCCCGTCGAGCTGCACCCGAAGCGGTTTCGCCCGCCGCATGACACGCACCAGCGCGATCGCCGCGGACGGCCACTTCGGGAACCGGGACTGCAGTTTTTCGCGCAGCCGCACCATTTCCGGGTAGCCGCCGAGGCTGGCGGTGTTGACGAACCAGCGGTGCGCGGGCTCGCCGGACCCGTCGATCTCGACCTCGGCCAGGTCGATGCCGACCGCGTGCCCGCCCTCGGTCGCCTCGTCCGCGTCCGGCATCGAACGGACCCCGATGTCGCGGGCGAAGTGGTTGAGCGTCCCGGCCGGGATGAGGGCCAGCGGCAGCCCGCGTTCGGCGGCGACCGACGCCACCGCCGCGACCGTGCCGTCCCCGCCCGCCACGCCGAGCGCGCGGACCGAACCGTGCGCTTCGATCTCGTCGGCGAGCTGCTCCCGCAGGTCCCGCGACGGGTCCGGGTAGATCAGCGACGCCTTCGGCCAGGCGTAGCGGACGTCCTCGGTCGGGTCCTGGCCGTTGACGCCCGAATGCGGGTTCACCAGCGCCAGCATGTCCTCGCCGTCGCGCATCTCCGGCGCTTCCGCCGCGTGCGCGGTGCGGGCGCGCACGTCCGGGTGCAGCGGCCACCAGTGCCGGGTCAGCACCGCGATCCCGGTCCCGATCGCCAGCCCGGCGGCGACGTCGCTCGGCCAGTGCACGCCGGTGTGGACCCGCGAGTACGCGACCGCCCCGGCGAGCGGGACGACGACCAGCCCGGCGCGCGGCGATTCCATCGCGACCGCCGTGGCGAACGCGGCGGCCGAGGCCGAATGCCCGGACGGGAACGACGACGACGTCGGCCGTTTGCGCAGCTGACGGTGCGCGGGAACCTCTTCCTCGGCCGGACGGCGGCGCGGGAACAGCGGCTTCGCGACCAGGTTCGCCGCGGCGCTCGCCCCCGCGACGGCGGCGATCCCGCGCAGCGCGCCGCGGCGCGCCGGGCCCTTCCGGACCGCCAGCACGGCCGCCACGCCCCACCAGAGCCGCGATTTGTTAGCACTCCGGGACAACGCGGTAACCACGTCGTCGGCCCGGGTCCGCGGGATCGCCGCACTGCGCCGCATCAGGGCCCGGTCTCCCTGCCCTACCTGCCGGAACGCCCGGCCGACCTGCTGGAACACTCTCGTCCACCTCCGCTGGCCGCGCCGGATCGCCACCGGTCCCGGCGACCGGTTTCCGCCGCAATGTCACCACTTGCAACGTACCGACCGCGTGTCGCCGCCCGAACGGCGCACCTTCCGCGGGGGTCCAGCGCCTACTCTGGTGGGATGCAGCGGCGGATCTTTGGCATCGAGACCGAGTTCGGGGTCACGTGCACCTTTCACGGCCAGCGCAGGCTCTCGCCCGACGAGGTCGCGCGCTACCTCTTCCGGCGGGTCGTCTCGTGGGGACGCTCGTCCAACGTGTTCCTGTCCAACGGCTCCAGGCTCTACCTCGACGTGGGCTCGCACCCGGAGTACGCGACGGCCGAATGCGACGACCTGACCCAGCTCGTCACGCACGACAAGGCCGGCGAGCGGATCCTCGAGGACCTCCTCGTGGACGCCGAGCGCAGGCTCGCCGACGAGGGCATCGGCGGCGACATCTTCCTGTTCAAGAACAACACCGACTCGGCGGGCAACTCCTACGGCTGCCACGAGAACTACCTGGTGACCCGGGCCGGGGAGTTCTCCCGGATCGCCGACGTGCTGCTGCCGTTCCTCGTCACCCGCCAGCTGATCTGCGGCGCGGGCAAGGTCCTGCAGACCCCGCGCGGCGCGGTGTACTGCCTCTCCCAGCGCGCCGAGCACATCTGGGAAGGCGTCTCCAGCGCCACCACCCGGTCCCGGCCGATCATCAACACCCGCGACGAACCCCACGCCGACGCCGAGCGGTACCGGCGCCTGCACGTCATCGTCGGCGACTCGAACATGGCCGAGCCCACCACGATGCTCAAGATCGGGTCGGCGAACCTCGTGCTCGAGATGATCGAGGCCGGGGTCCAGTTCCGCGACTTCACGCTCGACAACCCGATCCGCGCGATCCGCGAGATCAGCCACGACCTCACCGGACGCCGCCAGGTCCGGCTCGCCGGCGGGCGCGAGGCGTCCGCGCTGGACATCCAGCGGGAGTACCACGCCCGGGCGGTCCAGCACCTGAAGGAGAACGGGTCCACGCCCGCCAACGAGCGGGTCGTGGAGCTGTGGGGACGCGCGCTCGAGGCGGTCGAGGAGCAGGACTTCAGCAAGATCGACACCGAGATCGACTGGGCGATCAAGCACCGCCTGGTCGAACGGTACCGGGCCAAGCACGACCTGGACCTGTCCAGCCCGCGCGTGGCCCAGCTCGACCTCGCCTACCACGACATCCGCCGCGGCCGGGGCATCTTCGACCTCCTGCAGCGGAAGGGCCTGGTCCGCCGCGTCACCGACGACGGCGAGATCGAGGCCGCCAAGGACACCCCGCCGCAGACCACCCGCGCGAAACTGCGCGGCGACTTCATCGCGGCGGCCCAGGCAGCCGGACGCGACTTCACGGTCGACTGGGTGCACCTGAAGCTGAACGACCAGGCACAGCGGACAGTCCTGTGCAAGGACCCGTTCCGGTCCGTGGACGAGCGAGTGGAGCGCCTGATCGGGTCGCTGTAATTTGGCGCTGTGTTTGATGGCGCCGACTCCGTCGTCGCGGCGGGATCGCCTTCAAGTCGGCG
>NZ_GG657746.1:3918948-3934899 GCF_000158875.1 Streptomyces sp. AA4
CACATCGCCCCTCCGCACGCCGACGCGATCCCGCGTGGGGGTTGCGTGAGCGGGAAACCGTTGTCGCGGGCGAAAAAGCAGACGAAAGTCGTCAGCTGGCTGCGGCAGGATTCCGGCATGCGTGCGATCCGGACGGTCCTGGTCATGCTGGCGGTGCTGTCGGTGTCCTTGGGCGGGGTCGCCGCGGCCTCCTCGCTGCCGTCGTGGCGGCTTCTGCCCACCGGCGCCACCGCGCAATTCCGGGGGCTGTCCGCCGTCAGCGAGCGGGTCGCGTGGGTCAGCGGCACCCAGGGCACGGTGCTGCGGACGGTCGACGGCGGCCGCACCTGGCTGCCGGTCGGGCCGCCGGGCGCCGGGAAGCTCGAGTTCCGCGACATCGAGGCCTTCGACGCCGAGCACGCCGTCGTGCTGTCGATCGGACCCGGTGCGGATTCCCGGATCTACCGCACCGACGACGGCGGTAAGCACTGGCGGCAGACGTTCAACAACCCGGATTCCGCCGCGTTCTACGACTGCCTCGCCTTCTTCGACCCGTGGCGCGGGCTCGCGATGAGCGATCCGGTCGACGGGAAGTTCCGCGTCCAGGCCACCTTCGACGGCGGCCGCAGCTGGAAGCAGCTCCCGGACGACGCGTTCCCGCCCGCCGAGCCCGGGGAAGCGGGATTCGCGGCCAGCGGCCAATGCGTCACCACCTCCGGACCGTTCGACGCCTGGCTCGCGACCGGCGGCGGTGCCCACGCCCGCGTTCTGCACTCCGGAGACGGCGGCAGGCACTGGACCGCGGCCGAGACCCCGTTGCCGAGCAGTGCGTCGGCCGGGGTTTTCGCGGTCGCGTTCCGCACGCCGTGGCAGGGCGTCGCGATCGGCGGCGACTACGCCAACCCGACCGCACCCGGACCGGCGGTCGCGGTGAGCCACGATCGCGGGCGCACCTGGCGCACGCCGCCGGAGCATCCCGCCGGGTACCGGTCCGGGCTCGCCTGGCGCGGCGGCGCCGTGCTGGCCGTCGGGCCCGGCGGGAGCGACCTGAGCCGCGACGGGGGACGGCACTGGACCTCGTTCGACACCGGCGGCTTCGACACCGTCGACTGCACCTGGACCGGGGCGTGCTGGGCCAGCGGGGCCAAGGGGCGCGTGGCGAAATTGATTCCGTAAGAGGGAACCCGTTCCGGGCAGCACGCCCGTCCGGAACGGCGGTGCGTGACCGGGCGCGCGCGGAGGGTCCCGCCGCCGCACGCGGGCTGACCAGGCGCGACGCGCGAGGGCCGGACCTGACGATCGCGCGCGGCGGGGAGAGCTAGAGTCGTCTGGTGTCCACCGCACGCGCCGAACGGCTGGTCAACCTCGTGCTGGCCCTTCTCTCCACCCGGCAGTACCTCACCGCGGAGCGGATCCGCGGGATCGTGCCCGGGTACGCCGACGCGGCCAGCGACGACGCCTTCTTCCGCACCTTCGAGCGGGACAAGACCGAACTGCGGGAACTCGGCATCCCGCTCGAAACCGGCCGCAACTCCGTCTTCGACCCCGTCGAGGGCTACCGCATCGCGCGCCGCGACTACGAACTCGGCGAGATCGACCTCGCCCCCGACGAGGCGGCCGCCGTCGGGCTCGCCGTCCGGCTCTGGGACTCGCCCGAACTGACCGGACAGGCCCAGGGCGCGCTGGTGAAACTGCGCGCGGCCGGCGTCGAGGTCGACGACCAGGCGCCGACCGTGATCGAACCGCGGGTGCGCGCGGAACCGGCGTTCGCGCCGATGCTCGCCGCCGTCCAGGCCGGACAGGCGGTCCGCTTCGAATACCGGCGCAGCGGCTCGCCGGAACGCCGCATCCGCACGCTCGAACCGTGGGGCGTCGTGTCCTGGCGCGCCCGCTGGTACGTCGTCGGGCACGACCGCGACCGCGACGCGCCCCGCTGCTTCCGGCTCTCCCGCGTCACCGGAAAGGTCGCCGCGATCGGGAAACCGGGCGCGGTCGTGCGGCCCGAGGGCGTCAACCTGATGCAGCTCGTGTCGGTGACCGGCGGCAGCGAGGACCCGTCCCCGGTCACCACCGCCCGGCTCTGGATCGCCGACGGCCGTGCCGCCGGGGTCCGCCGCCGCGGCGACGTCGTCGGCCGCGAGACCATCGCGGGCGAGGAAGGCGACGTCGTCGAGATCGGGCTGTACTTCCCGGAATCGGCCGCCGACTGGATCGCCGCGCAAGGCCCGGACGTGCTCGTGCTCGAACCCGACGTGCTGGCCAAATCCGTGCAGCACCGGCTCGAGGCCGTGCTCGCCCGCGCGGGCCAGGGGAGCGTCCGGTGAGCGCGTCCGGCGAACGCATGCCGAGACTGCTCGCGCTCGTGCCCTACCTGCTGGCCCGCCCCGGCATCCGGATCGACGAGGCCGCCCATGACTTCGACGTCACCCCGCGCCAGCTGCGCAAGGACCTCGAACTGCTGTGGATGTGCGGCCTGCCCGGCTACGGCCCCGGCGACCTCATCGACCTGTCCTTCGAAGGCGACACCATCGTCGTCACCCACGACGCCGGGATGAGCCGCCCGCTGCGCCTCACCGGCGGCGAAGCCACCGCGCTGCTGGTCGCCCTGCGCGCCCTCGCCGAAACCCCGGGCGTGGCCGACGGCGACGCGGTCCGCCGCGCCATCGCCAAGATCGAGGACGCCGCCGGACAGGCCCGTCCGGCCGGCGTCGTCGTCGGGGGAGGAGTGCGCGAAGGGGCCCGCGCCGCCCGCACCCGCGAGACCGTGGCCGGCGCGCTGCAGGACGGCCGTGCGCTGCGGATGCGCTACTACACCGCCTCCCGCGACCAGATCACCGAACGCACCGTCGACCCGATGCGGCTCGTCATCGTCCAGGGCGTCGGCTACCTCGAAGCGTGGTGCCGGCGGGTCGAAGGCGTCCGGCTCTTCCGCCTCGACCGGGTGGACGCGCTCACCGTATTGGACGAACCCGCGGCTCCGCCGGCGCACGCGCGGCCCACCGACCTGTCCGACGGCGTCTTCTCCGCCCGTCCCGATCAGCGGGTCGCCCATCTCGTGCTGGACCCCGACGCCCGCTGGGTCGCCGAGTACTACCCGTGCGAGGAACTGGACGAACTCGACGGCGGACGGCTGCGCATCGCCATGCGCTACAGCGACGAGCCCTGGATGGTCCGCCTCGTGCTCAGCCTCGGGGGCGAAGCCCAGGTCGAGAGCCCCGCCACCCTCGCGCAGGCAGTCGGTCGCCGGGCCGCCGACGCCGTGGCGCGTGCCCGTCACCTCATGTCCATCTCCGACCGATAAGGTGGTTTCCGTGCCGTACCTGCCCGTCTACGTGCTGCTCGCGGCCGGCCTGCTCGTCCTGGCCCTGCTGCTGGTACGGACCGCCGGAGTCTTGCGCCGCTTCCGCCGCACCGTGAGCATGGTCAGTGCGGACACCCACGACCGGACCGGACTGATCCGGGCCCGGTCCGCGGCACTCCGCGTGGCCGTGGCCGAACGCCGCCCGGCGACCGGCGACAAGTAACACCGAGTAACATCGGCACAGACCCCAGACAAGGAGGGCAGACGACCATGAACGCGCTGCAGCCGTGGCACATCATCGTTCTGGTGCTCGTGGTGGTTCTGCTGTTCGGAGCGAAGCTCGGAGCGAAGCGGCTCCCGGACGCGGCCCGGTCCATCGGCAAGTCCATGAAGATCTTCAAGGCCGAGACCAAGGACCTGACCGGCGAACAGAAGGCCGAAGCCGAGGCCGAGTCCGCCGACACCCGGCACATCGCCGCGCCCGCGCAGACCGCGCACGACAAGCAGGTCGCCGACCTCCAGCGCCAGCTCGACGAACTGAAGAGGCAGCAGGCGTCCTCGGCCGACCAGCCGCAGAAGAACGCGAGCTGACCCTCCGCGCGCACCACCCGGTCCCCGGTCCACGGCGGCGCGCCGGCGCGGCGCGCCCCGGCGGGCTCTGACGAGAACGGAACGACCAGTGGCGGAAGCCGCCCACGGCAACGGCAGCCGGTCCAGCAAGCGGAGCCGGCGCAGCCGTCGGAAAAACCCCGACGGCACGATGACGCTCATCGAGCACATCTACGAGTTCCGCCGCCGCCTCGGCTGGGCGGTCGTTTTCGTCGTCATCGGCGCGATCTTCGGGTTCATCTGGTTCGAGCAGCGCCTCGGCCCGGTCCCGTCGCTCGGCGACATCATGACCCACCCGTACTGCGCCATCCCGGCCTCGCAGCGCTTCGCCGGCGACCAGTCCGGCTGCCGGCTGCTGCAGACCGTGCCGTTCGAAGCGTTCATGATCCGCCTCAAGGTCGGCGTCGCGGCCGGCGCGGTGCTGCTGTCGCCGGCCTGGCTGTACCAGCTGTGGGCGTTCATCGCGCCCGGCCTCTACGCCAAGGAACGCCGGTACGCGCTGATCTTCGTCAGCTTCGCCTCCGTGCTCTTCGCCGCCGGCGCCGTGCTGGCCTACCTGCTCGTCCCGCACGCGCTCGCGCTGCTGGCCGGATTCGGCCAGGACCAGTTCGTCACCGCCCTCACCGCGGACAAGTACATCTCGTTCATCCTGTCGCTGCTGGTGATCTTCGGCGTCAGCTTCGAACTCCCGCTGCTCGTCGTGATGCTCAACCGCGTCGGCGTCCTCAAGTACCAGCAGCTCAAGAAGTGGCGCCGCGGCATCGTGTTCGCGCTGTTCGTGTTCGCCGCGTTCGCCACCCCCGGCTCGGACCCGTTCTCGATGCTCGGCCTCGCCGCCGCGCTCACCCTGCTGTTCGAGATCTCGATCCAGCTCGCCCGCTTCCACGACCGCAAGCTCGACCGCGTCCGCCACGACGAGGGCTGGGACCAGCTGGCCGACGACGAGGCCGCGCCGTTCCACTACACGCCGACCACCGCCGACGGCGAGGAACCGACCGCGCAGCAGCCGTCCTCCGGACGCGCCGGCCCGACCGACGACATCACCTGAGCATGGGCCTGAACGCAGCGCTGGCCGTGCACCCGGCCTCCGGCCGCGGCACGGCCGCCCGCCTCGCCGAAGCGGTCGCGGCGCGGCTCCGGCCCGCCGTCGACCGGCTCGACCTCCTCACCGCCACCAGCGTCGAGGAATCCCGCGCCCTCATGCGGTCCTCGCACGCCGAAGGCCTCGACGTGCTGATCGTCCTCGGCGGCGACGGCGCGGCCCACCAAGGCGTCCAGTTCTGCGCCGACCACGGCGTCGCACTCGGCCTCGTCCCCTCCGGCACCGGCAACGACTTCGCCCGCGCCCTCGGCGTCCCGGCCGACCCGCGCGCGGCCACCGACGCCCTCGCCCGAGCCCTGCAAGCCGGGCACCGGCGCACCGTCGACCTCGGCCGCGTCGGCGACACCTGGTTCGCCACCGTGCTCTGCGCGGGATTCGACGCCGCCGTCAACGCCCGCGCGAACGCGATGCGCTGGCCCGCCGGACCCCGCCGCTACGACCTCGCGATCCTCGCCGAACTCGCCGCGTTCAAACCCAGCCCGATCGTCGTGTACACCGACGAGGGCGCCATCTCCGGGGACACGAGCCTCATCGCGGTCGGCAACACCCCGTACTACGGCGGCGGCATCCCCATCTGCCCCGACGCCGCCCCGGACGACGGCCTCTTCGACGTCACCCTCATCGGCGCCCCCGGCCGCGCCCGCCTCCTGCGGATGCTGCCGCACCTGCGCACCGGCGAACACGTGCACAAGTCCAGCGTCGAAACCTTCCGCACCCGCACCCTGCGCATCGAAGCGCCCGGCTGGCCGGTCTACGCCGACGGCGAGGACCAGGGCCGGACGCCGGTCGAAGCGGTCTGCGTGCCCTCCGCGCTCACGGTCGTCGCGCCCCCGCGGTGACCGGCGGCACGCCGCGTGCGGAATGTCGGTGGCATATGAAACCCTGACGGAGTGGCCACTAGCCCTTCACCATCGCCGGCCGAGGCCTACGCTGCCTCCCGTCGCCGCGCCAAGCACCCCCAGCTGACCCGGTTTTCCGCCGAATCGGCCTTCGAATTCGACGATTTCCAGATCCGCGGCTGCGAAGCGCTCGAAGAGGGCCACGGCGTCCTGGTCTGCGCCCCCACCGGGGCGGGCAAGACCGTGGTCGGCGAGTTCGCCGTCCACCTCGCCCTCGCCGAGGGCCGCAAATGCTTCTACACCACGCCGATCAAGGCCCTGTCCAACCAGAAGTACGCCGACCTCGTCGAACGCTACGGCAACGACGCCGTCGGCCTGCTCACCGGCGACACCTCGATCAACGGCAACGCCCAGGTGGTCGTCATGACCACCGAGGTGCTCCGCAACATGCTCTACGCGGGCAGCTCCGCCATCCCCGAACTCGGCTACGTGGTCATGGACGAGGTCCACTACCTCGCCGACCGCTTCCGCGGCGCGGTCTGGGAGGAAGTGATCCTCCACCTGCCCGAACACGTCCGCGTGGTCGGCCTGTCCGCCACGGTCAGCAACGCCGAGGAATTCGGCGAATGGCTCGTCGAGGTCCGCGGCGACACCACCGTCGTCGTCGACGAGCACCGCCCGGTACCGCTGTGGCAGCACATGCTCGTCGGCAACCAGCTGCTCGACCTGTTCGCCGGCCAGAACGAAGCCGACCCGGGCGAGCAGCTGCGGATCAACCCCACGCTGCTGCGCAAAACCGACGACCTCGGCCGGTTCGCGCCCACCTTCCGCGGTCCCCGCGGCGGCCGCCGGGGAGCCCCGCCGCGCGGCCCGAGGTTCCGGCCCCCGTCGCGCGTCGACGTCGTCGAACGGCTCGACCACGCCGGGCTGCTGCCCGCGATCGTGTTCATCTTCTCCCGCGCCGG
Organism: Streptomyces sp. AA4; assembly: GCF_000158875.1. NCBI lineage: Bacteria > Bacillati > Actinomycetota > Actinomycetes > Kitasatosporales > Streptomycetaceae > Streptomyces > Streptomyces sp. AA4. Next base: position 3,925,744 of record NZ_GG657746.1, read on the forward strand.
CTGCGACGCCGCGGTCGCCCAATGCGTCCGCTCCGGCCTGCGGCTCAACGGCCCCGACCAGGTCGAGGAGATCCGCCGGATCGTCGACGAGCGCACCGCCGACCTGCCCGAGGGCGACCTCGGCGTCCTCGGCTACTGGGAATGGCGCGAGGCGCTCGAACGCGGCTTCGCCGGCCACCACGCCGGCCTGCTGCCCGCGTTCAAGGAAACCGTCGAGGAACTGTTCGTCCGCGGCCTGGTCAAGGTCGTGTTCGCGACCGAAACCCTCGCCCTCGGCATCAACATGCCCGCCCGCACCGTCGTCCTCGAACGGCTCGTGAAATACAACGGCGAGGCCCACGTCGACCTCACCCCGGGCGAGTACACGCAGCTCACCGGCCGCGCCGGCCGCCGCGGCATCGACATCGAGGGCCACGCCGTCGTCGCCTGGCAGCCCGGGGTAGACCCGAAGGCCGTCGCCGGACTCGCCTCCACCCGCACGTACCCGCTGCGCTCGTCGTTCCGCCCCGGCTACAACATGGCGGTCAACCTGGTCGCCCAGGTCGGCGCCGACGCCGCCCGCGACCTGCTGGAACAGTCGTTCGCGCAGTTCCAGGCCGACCGGTCGGTCGTCGGCACCGCGCGCAGGATCGAACGCAACAAGGAAGCCCTCAAGGGCTACACCGCCGCGATCTCCGGCGACTTCGACCAGATGCTCGAGTACGTCGAACTCCGCGCCAAGATCTCCGCCCGCGAGAAAACCCTGTCGCGGCAGAACACCTCCTCCCGGCGCGCCGAAACCGCCCAGTCGCTGGAAAAACTGCGCAAGGGCGACGTCATCGCGGTCCCCGCGGGCCGCCGCGCCGGCCTCGCCGTCGTCGTCGACCCCGGCCTCGACCCGATCCGCGAACCGCGGCCGGTAGTGGTCACCGAGGACCGCTGGTCCGGACCGCTGTCCTCGGCCGACTTCCCGTCCCCGGTCGAGGCGCTCGGCCGGATCCGGCTGCCCAAGCACCTCGAACTGCGCTCGCCGAAAACCCGCCGAGACATCGCCTCGGCGCTGCGCGACTCCGGCATCTCCCTGCCCGGACGGCAGCGCCGCCGCACCGCGGCCGCCGACGACGCCGAACTCGCCTCGCTGCGCCGCGCCCTGCGCGCCCACCCGTGCCACGGCCTGGCCGAACGCGAGGCGAACCTCCGCTGGGTCGAGCGTTACCAGCGCCTCTCCGCGGAAACTGAACAGCTCGAACGGAAAGTCGCGGCCACCACGCACTCGCTGGCCCGCGCGTTCGACCGGATCCTGCGGCTGCTCGGCGAACGCGGCTACGTCCGCCCCGGCGACGGCGAGGACCGTGTCACCGAGCACGGCCGCCGCCTCACCCGCCTCTACAGCGAATCCGACCTGCTCGCCGCCGAGTGCATCCGGCACGGCGTCTGGAACGGCCTCGGCCCGGCCGAACTCGCCGCCGTCGTGTCCACGCTCGTGTTCGAGGCCCGCCGCGACACCGCGGGCGAACCCCGCCTGCCCGGCGGCGCGGTCCCCGGCGCCTGGCAGGAAACCAGCAGGCTGTGGGTCGAACTCACCGAGGACGAACGCCGCCACCGCCTCGACCGCACCCGCGAGCCCGACGCCGGGTTCGCCTGGCCGGTCTACCGCTGGGCGCGCGGCGAATCCCTGGAGAAGGTCCTCACCGCGGCCGAGACCAACGGGCAGGAGCTGTCCGCGGGCGACTTCGTCCGCTGGTGCCGCCAGGTGATCGACCTGCTCGACCAGATCCGCGACGTCCTCGGCAAGGAGGACCCGGTCGGCTCGGCGGCCGCGCAGGCGGTCCGGGCGCTGCGCCGCGGCGTGGTGGCCGCGGGCGCGGCGTGACGGTCCGGGCACACCTTCGCGGCGACTGCGCGCGGACAGGTGTGCCAGGTCCAGACCTGTGGTTGGATCGCGCACGACACCCGCGGCCCGGCCTGCGGATGCGGACACACGAAGGCGGAGGCTAACGATGAGCACGCCGTATGGCGGCAACGACCCGCGGCAGCAGCCCCAGTACGGGCAACAGCCCTACGGCCAGGACCCCCACTACGGGCAGCAGCCGGGCGGCGCGTACCCGCAGAGCGGGCCGCAGCAGCAGCCGTACCCGTCCCAGCAGTACGGCCAGCAGCCCTACGGTCAGGACCCGCAGTACGGCCAGCAGCCCGGCGGCTACCCGCAACAGCAGCAGCCGCCGCAGCAGCCCCAGTGGGGCCAGCAGCCGCCGCAGTACGGGCAGCAGCCGCCCTCCTACGGCCAGCAGCCCTACGGCGACCCGCAGCAGCAGTACGGCGGCCAGCAGCCCGGCCAGTACGACTACGGCCAGCCCGGCGGAGCCGCGCCGGAATCCTCGGGCGGGTCGAAGAAGGGCCTGTTCATCGGGATCGGCGCGCTCGTCGTGGTGGTGGCCGTCGTGGCGATCCTCGGCTTCGTCGCGCCCGGCTTCTTCAAGACCGAGGTCTTCAACAACACCCAGATGCAGACCGACGTCGCGAAGATGCTCACCGAGACCTACAAGATCCAGGGCGTCAGCGGGGTCACCTGCCCGGCCGAGCAGAAGGTGGAGGACGGCGCGAAATTCGAGTGCACCGCCACCGTCAACGGCAAACCGCAGCAGGTCCCGATCACGGTCAAGGGCAACGACGGCAACTACGAGGTCTCGCCGCCCGCGGCCAAGTGACGCCCCGCAATTCAGTGGCGGTGCGGCCGCCTGCCCGGCAATGATCGGAGCATGAGCGACCGCACCGTCCGCATCCTCCGTCCCGACGAGCAGCGCGCGGCCTGGGACTTGTTCCGCGCCGCGCTGCACGTCCAGCCCGGCACCGACGAGGAATGGGAACGCGTCTCCGCGGCCTACTCGGCCGAACGCAGCTGGGGCGTCTTCGAACCGGACCTGATCGGCACCGCCCGGTCCTTCGCCTCGGAAATGGTGGTCCCCGGCGGAGCCCGGCTCCCGCTCGCCGCGGTCACCGGGGTCGGCGTCCGCGCCGGACGCACCCGCCGCGGCGTGCTCAGCTCGCTGCAGGCCGCGCAACTGGGCGACCTCGCCGACCAAGGCGTCGCGCTGGCGCTGCTGCACGCGTCCGAGGGCTCGATCTACGGCCGCTACGGCTACGGCGTCACCACCCTCGCGAACCAGGTCGTGGTGAAGAAGCACCGGGCGCAACTGCGTCCGGACGTGCCGGCCGGGGGAGAGGTCACCGTGCTCGGCATCGACGAGGCCGCCCCGCGCTGGCCGGAACTGTACGCCGCCACCGCGACGAGCCACGTCGCCGCGATGACCCGGCCGGAGATCTACTGGCCGGGGTTCGAAGGACACCTGCGCCGCCGCGCGAAGCTGGTCCAGACCGCCGTGCACACCGGCCAGGACGGCGTCGACGGCTACGTGATCTACCACGTCGAGGAGGGTTCCGCCCACGACAACGGCAAGCTGCAGGCGGTGGAGTTCAGCTATGCCAACCCGGCCGCGTTCGCCGGACTGTGGCGGTTCCTGCTGTCGGTCGACCTGGTCGAGGAGATCGTCCTCGGCATGCGCCCGCTCGACGAACCGCACGCGCTGCTGTTCACCGATCCGCGGGCGGCGAAAACCGAGAGCACCGAGGACGAAAGCTGGCTGCGGCTGGTCGACGTGCCGGCCGCGCTCGCCGCCCGCACCTACGGCCCGGCCGAACCCGTCGTGCTCGAAGTCTCCGACCGGTCGCTGCCCGCCAACGAAGGCCGCTACCGCGTAGGACCCGACGGCGCCTCCCGCACCGACGCGGAACCCGCGCTGCGGCTCTCGGTCGACACTCTCGCGATGCTCTACTTCGGAACGTTCCGCGCGTCCGCGCTCGCCGGTACCGGCCGCATCGAGGTGCTCGACCCGGCCGCGCCCGAGTCCGCCGACGTTCTCTTCGGCACGCGCGAATCGGTGTGGTGCGGTACGTTCTTCTGACCGTTGACCAGACGTTTCGCGCAGAGGAGCGGGTTTGATGCGCGCCGTGCGGGTGCTGCTGTTGTGCGGCTTGGGAATGCTCGCCGCCGCGGGCTGCGACAGCGGCACGCCGGCGCCGCCGGTCCACACCGTCACCGTCACGCCGAACAGCCCCGCGCAACCGGGCGTCGCGTCGTCGTCGGCGCCCAGCTCCTCGTCGGCGATGCGCGTGTTCGATTCCCGGGTGATGGCTTCGGCCGTCACCCGGCTCCTCACCGACGACTACAAGATGGCGAACGTCGGCGCGGTCACCTGCCCGGACCGGCAGCCCGTCGCCGACGGCTCGCGCTTCCAGTGCACTGTGGACATCGCGGGCAAGACGAAACACGTCCCCATCACGGTGACCGGCGCGGACGGCAACTACCGCGTCGACCCGCCGCAGTGACCCCGCCGCGCTAAATCCGATAGCCGCGCGCCGGTCCGGATTGGTTCAATCGGGACATGAGCGACTACGTGGTACGCCAGATCACCGACTCCGAAAGCCGCGCGACTCTCGACCTTCTGGTGCGGTCCCTGCACGGAAACCCGCCCTCGGACGAGCGCTGGGCGAAGGTCGGCGGTTCGTGGACGGCGGACGGCCGGACCGGAGCGTTCCACGACGGCGAACCCATCGGCATCGCCAGCTCGTTCGCCACGCGACTCACCGTCCCCGGCGGCGGCTCCGTGCCGATGGCCGCGGTCGACGGCGTCGGCGTCCGCGCGGACTGGACCCGCCGCGGCGTGCTCACCGCGATGATGGACCGGCAACTGCACGACTTCGTCCGGCGCGGCCACGTCGTCGCCGCCCTGCACGCGAGCGAAGCCCTGATCTACGGCCGCTTCGGCTACGGCGTCGCCACCCGCATGGCCACCCTGCAGGTCAAGCACCCGGCCCGGCTGCGCGAAACCGTCGCCGCCCCCGGCCGCGTCCGGCTGCTCTCCACCGACGACGCGATCGCGACGATTCCCTCGCTGTACCAACGGATCGACACCCGCCGCCCCGGCCTGATCGCCCGTCCGGAACTGTGGTGGCCGATTGCGTTCAACTGGCATCTCCACCCGGACGGCGGCAACCATCGCGTGGCCGTCCACAGTGGACCGGACGGCGACGACGGCTACGCGGTCTTCCACGTCGTGCCGCAGAACAGCTACCTCGACCCGGAGCGCGGCGCCGCGCTCGAAGTCCACGACATGCACGCGGCGAGCCCGGAAGCGCTGGCCGGGCTGTGGCGGTTCCTGCTGTCGGTGGACCTGATCGAGGTCGTGAACGTGCGCGGCCGTCCGGTGGACGATCCGGTCGGCCTGCTGCTCGTCGACCCGCGCCGGGCCCAGACCGTCGGCGTCGACGACGAACTGTGGCTGCGGCTGATCGACGTTCCGGCCGCGCTCGCGGCACGCACGTACGGCTCGGCCGAACCGGTGGTGCTGGAAGTGAACGACCGCATGCTGCCGGACAACCGCGGCCGGTACCGGGTCGGCGGCGACGGCGTCGAACGCACCGAGGCCGAGGCCGACCTGCAGCTCGACGTCGACACCCTGGCGATGCTGTACCTCGGCGCCTGGGAGGCCGGTCCGCTCGCGTTGTCCGGCCGGATCACCGGCGCCAGCGCGGAAACGCTGGCGCGGGTGGACGCGTTGTTCCGGACCGGGACGCAGCCCTGGACCGGTACGCACTTCTGACCTTCGCGGGAGGGTTCCGGCGTCCGGCGGAACCCTCCCCGGACGGGTCAAGCCCCGGGCAGCGCCGCCAGCAGCCGCTCCACCGAGCGGCCGAGGTTCCACCGCTCGGCCAGCTCCGCCACCCGGTCCGGATCGGCGGGCGCGGACGGCACCGCGTCCGGCCCGGACTGCACGACCGGCGCGTCCACCGCGACCCGCACCACGGTGGGCGCGACGGCCAGGTAGTCCGCGGCGTCGGAGAGCCGCAGCCGGGTCTTCAGCGGCACCCGCGAATCCCCGGCCGAGGCCGCGGCGACGAGTTCCTCCAGCGAACCGAACTCGGTGATCAGCTTCGCCGCGGTCTTCTCGCCGATCCCGGCCACGCCGGGCAGCCCGTCCGACGGGTCGCCGCGCAACGCGGCCATGTCGGCGTACGCGGGCCCGGCGTGCTCGGCCGGAACGCCGTACTTCTCGGCGATTTCCCGCTGCCCCAGCACTTCCGCCTTCGCCCAGCCCTTCCCGACGTAGACCACCGACGTCGGCGTCGGCTCCTCGCGCACCAGCTGGAACAGGTCGCGGTCGCCGGTGATCACCTCGACCGGCGCGTCCTTCTCCCGCGTCGCGAGCGCGCCGATCACGTCGTCCGCCTCGTACCCGTCCGCCTCCGCGACGGCGAACCCGAACGCCTCCAGCACTTCCAGGATGATCGGCACCTGAGGGGTCAGCGTGTCGGGCACCTCCTCGACGTCCGCCCCGCCGTCCCCGGGCACCGCGACCCGGTGCGCCTTGTAGCTCGGCAGCAGATCGGTGCGGAACTTCGGCCGCCAGTCCGCGTCGAGACAGGCGACCAGCCGCGACGGACGACGGTCGGTCAGGATGCGCGCGATCGTGTCGGTGAACCCGCGCACGGCGTTGACCGGCGTCCCGTCGGGCGCGGTCATCGAATCGGGCAGCGCGTAGAACGAGCGGAAGTAGAGGCTCGCGGAATCGAGGAGAGCGAGTGGTCCGGTCACCCGCACAGCCTGCCACGTCCGGCCCGGATCGCCCTGAAAGCGGCGCCGGGCGCGTCAGTTCGCGGGAAGGCCAACGTCCGTGAAGGGCTCCTTGAGGGAATCAGATTCCCTCAAGGAGCCCTTCACGGACGGCGCCAGCGGCCGCCCGCACGGGGCTTCGGCGAGGTGGCCGCGGCGGCACGCCGGTTCGGGAGGACGGGCGGGCCGTGCCGGGACGCCGGTACTAGGCTCGGCCTCATGTCGAGCCGATCCCTCCACTCGCCCGCCCCCGACGCCGCCGCGCTCCGCGCCCGTCTCGGCCGCGCCGCGAAAGCGGCCGCCGCCGCCGACACCGACGCGCTGCTCCTCGCGCCCGGATCCGACCTGCGGTACCTGCTCGGCCAGGCGGGCGGCTCGTTCGAACGGCTGACCACTCTCGTCGTCCCCGCCGACGGCGTCCCCGCGCTCGTCGTGCCGAAGCTCGAAGCCCCCGGCTACGCCGGCGTGCCCACCGACGACCTCGGCGTCGAGGTGCTCACCTGGGTCGACGGCGACGACCCCTACCGGCTGGTCGCCGACCGGCTCGGCAAGCCCGGCCGGATCGCGGTCAGCGACTTCACCCCGGCCCTGCACGTGCTGTCCCTGCGCGCCGCGTTCGGCGACGCCGAGCAGACGCTGGCCGGGCCGATCGTGCGCGAGCTGCGGATGCGCAAGGACGCCGCCGAGCTCGACGCCCTGCGCAAGGCGGGCGCGGCGATCGACCGCGTCCACGCCCGGATGGGCGAATGGCTGCGCGCCGGCCGCACCGAGGCCGAGGTCGGCGCGGACATCACCGCCGCCATCGTCGAAGAGGGCCACACGCACGCCGACTTCGTCATCGTCGGCTCCGGACCCAACGGCGCCAGCCCGCACCACGACGTCTCCGAGCGCGTCATCGAACGCGGCGACGTCGTCGTGATCGACATCGGCGGTCCGGTGCCCGAGGGCTACAACTCCGACTCCACCCGCACCTACTCGATCGGCGAGCCCCGCGACGCCGACGTCGCCGAGACCTACGCCGTGCTGCAGCGCGCGCAGCAGGCCGCCGTCGACGCGGTCCGCCCCGGCGCGACCGCCGAGAGCATCGACAAGGCCGCGCGCGACGTCATCGACGCCGCTGGATTCGGCGAGTACTTCATCCACCGCACCGGCCACGGCATCGGCCTCGACGTGCACGAGGAGCCCTACATCATCAAGGGCAACGCGCTGCCGCTCGAAACGGGCATGGCCTTCAGCGTCGAACCCGGCATCTACCAGCCGGGCCGCTGGGGCGCCCGGATCGAGGACATCGTGCTCGTCACCGACTCGGGCGTCGAGCCGGTGAACACGCGGCCGCACGAACTGGTCGTGCTGGACGCATGAGCGCGGCCGGCAAACGAGGCACCGCCGTTCGCGCTGGGACCGAGGCGACGGCATGAGCGGCCCGCTGGAACCGCTCGACCAGGCGATCGTGCAGGAGCTGGCCGCCGACGGCCGGCGCAGCTTCACCGACCTCGCCGAACGCGTCGGGCTGTCGGTCTCGGCGGTGCACCAGCGGGTGCGCCGCCTCGAACAGCGCGGCGTCATCCTCGGCTACACCGCCCGGCTCGACGGCGAGCAGATCGGCCTCCCGCTCACCGCGCTGATCTCGCTCACCCCGAACGACCCGGCCGCGCCCGACGACTACCCGCAGCGGATCCAGCACATCACCGAGATCGAGTCCTGCTACTCGGTCGCCGGCGACGAGTCCTACATCCTGCTGGTGCGCGTCGCGTCGCCGCTCGGCCTCGAAGACCTGCTCCGGCGGATCCGCGAGGCGGCGAAGGTGTCGACCCGGACCACGGTCGTGCTGTCCACGCCGTTCGAGGGACGGTCGCCGACGCTGTGAGAGCCGCCGAGGCGGTAAGAGTGGTACGGTAAAAGGTATGGCGACACGTAAGGTGACACTCTCGCTCGACACCGGTGCGCTCGAGTACGCCGAGCGGGCCGCGAAAGCGCACGGAATCTCGGTCTCGTCCTGGCTGTCCAAGGCAGCCCGGCGCGAGGCGGTCCGGACTGGGTACACCCCGCAGCGGGCTCCGGCCACGCCTGCCGCCGAGGCGGACGAGGCGGAGCGGGCGGCCGCGGAGAAGGAGATGCGTGCGCAGGGGTGAGGTCTGGACTTACCACCCGCCTACGGATCCCGCGCGGCAGCGGACTGTGGTGCTGCTGTCTTCGGACGGGGTGAATGAGTCCGAGCGGCCTTGGCTGCTCGGGACGGAACTGTTGGATCGGGATCCGCAGGACATTCTCGGGGTGGCGGTGGATGCTCGGTATTGGGTGTCCACGTTGAATCTCACGCGGTTGTATCGGCCTTGGCTGGCGGAGCGGGTTGCTGAGGTTGATGCGGAGGTTCAGGAGCAGATTGATGTGGCTTTGAGGGCTGCGTTGGATTTGTGAGTCTTCTTGGGGGTTCGGCTCGTCGCCCTGGGGGGCGACATTGCCGTCGTCTTTGGTTGCGTGGGGCACCCCGAATTGTGATTGTGCTG
>NZ_GG657746.1:3934999-4225581 GCF_000158875.1 Streptomyces sp. AA4
GTCAAGGCGGGAAAGATGCCTTGACAAGCACCCCCGAACCGCAGGGCGGCTTTGTATCGGGGTTGGGGGAGGGGTGGGTGCCCCCGGGGGTTGGGTGCACTGGCTGCGGTTTTTTCGCGGCTTCGGTGCGTGGGGGGTTTGGGGTTCGCGGCGTGCGGATGGTGCCCCGCAGCGGCGCTGGGTGCACCGGTTGCGGCGGATGACCAGTGCGCGCGGTGCGGGGATCGGCGGCGGGTTCGCGGTGGGCGGGCTAGCGCCCCAATGTGGCATTGGGTGCATGGGACGCACCCAATGTGGCGTTCGGTGCGTCGGACGCAACCAATGTGGCATTGGGGCGCATCCGGCGCGGCGGGGCAGGCGCGGGTGCGGGCGCTGGTCGTGAGGGGGACCCTGAGGGACTCAGAGTCCGTGAAGGTGGCCCTCACGGACTTGGCCGCGGGGGCGAGGGGGGCTAGCTGACGGGTTCCGGGACGGCGTGGAGTTTGCCGTCTGGGCCTGCCAGGCAGGAGGCGTTGCCTTGCTGGCTCGTGAGGAAGTCCGTGAGGCAGTCGGCGATGGCGGCGTGTCCGGCGGCGTTCGGGTGGAACGATTCTTGCAGCGCGTGCGTTGCCCGGTCGACTTGGGTCAGGTCGTTCAGGTGCAGGGTGAGGCGGGTGAACCATTCGGTGGCCAGGTTCGGGCCGCCGGAACAGGCTTCGTGTTTTTCTCCTGCTCGGGCCAGATCCAGGAATCTTGCGCCGGATTGGGTGGCTGCTTGTTTGATTCCCGCGGAGAGGGTGGTGATCCCGGTCGTGGAAATCCACTGCAGGTCGTCGGTGCGGAAGGGGCAGCCGTTGAGGCTTTGCAGACCCGCCGGGATGTCCGGGCCTACTGGGGCGGCGTAGGACTGGAGGACCAGCTGGTAATCGGCGGGGACGTATCCGGCGTCGGCCAGCACTTTTTTGACGTCGCCGACCGCGTTCGCGACCTTCGGGACCATGGCGTCCACTTTGGACTTCCAACTTTGCTTGAGCGCCGTGTTGCAGGACGGCCCGTCGGCGGAGAACCACGCTTTGAAGCATTCGCTGACTTGTGCGGAGAACTTCGGGTCGTCGTTGGCGCCGACGGCGATCACCACCGCGGCTACCCGGTGGTTTTTCACCACGTCGGCCAGTTGTGCGGCTTGGGAGCGTTCGCCCCACTGTTTCGCGACGCCCAGGGCTACTTGGGCGGCGGGGGCTCCGGAGCAAGCCAGGTTGACGCGGGCGGTGACGCCGGGGATCCGGACCTTCTGCACGAACGCCGCCGACGAGCGGTGGCACCAGTCGCCGTTCTTGCCATCCGTATCGGGGCTGTAGGCGCCCGCTCCTTCGCCCGAGACGGTGCTGTCGCCGATCGACACGATGGTCAGCGGGCCGCGGCCGGGCGGGCCTTGGCGCGGGAACGGCTGGCCGGGTCGGCTCTCCGTTCCGAAAAAGACGAAAAAGCCCACCAGAACAGCTACGCAGGCGAGGACCAGCGCCCCCCACCACCACCGGAATCGTCGCATCGCTCGCCAATTCTAGCGAGAAACCCGACCCCGCCGTCAGGGATTGAGGGGGGGCTGGGACGCGGGTCACCGCCGGCAGCTGTCCATTGTGGACTCAGAGGGTCATTCGGACGCCCGGACCGCGGGCTTGCGGTGTGCCCACGGGGCCGCCTTTTCCAGTTGCCCGGCCAGGCGGAACAGCAGGTCTTCGCGGCCGAAGGCGGCGGTGAACTGCATGCCGACGGGGAGCCCTCCGGCTTCGGCCAGCGGGACCGACATCGACGGAACCCCTGAAACGTTCGCGGCCGCGGTGTAGGGGGAGCGGTCCAGGACGCGGTCCAGCCAGCCGAGGCCGTCCAGGCGTTCCGCGCCTTCGCCGTAGACGCCCAGCTTGACCGGCGGGTCGGGCAGGGTCGGGGAGAGGAGCAGGTCGTAGCGGGCGAAGTGCTGGGCGAAGGTTCGGGCGACCTGGTTGCGGATCGCCAGTGCGCGGACGAACTCGTCGGCAGTGACTTGGTGGCCGTAACGGTAGCTGGCGAGGGTGACCGGTTCCAGGGTGGTCTCGTCCACCGGGCGGCCGGTCGCGGCGGCGACGGCGTCGATCCACGGGGCGAGGTTCGCGGCCCACATCCGGGCGTTGCCGAGGACGAACTCTTCCCAGGAGACGCCTAGCGGCAGCGCGGTGTCTTCGACCTCGTGGTCCAGGGATTCCAGCAGCCGGACGGTTTCGGAGAGGGCGGCGGAGACTGGCTCGGTCGGCTGGCGACCGCCCCAGGGCTGGCGCAGGACGGCGATTCGCAGGCGGCCCGGATCCGTCTTGGCCTCGGTGGCGTACGGGCGGTCGGGTCGCGGGGCGAAGTACGGGTCGCCGGGTTCGGGGCCTTCGATGAGGTCCAGCAGGACGGCGCTGTCGCGCACGGTGCGGCTCAGGCTGCCTTGGACGGCCAGGCCGTTGAAGACCTCGTCGGCGCCCGGGCCCTGCGAAACCCGGCCGCGGGTCGGCTTCAGGCCGAACAATCCGTTGTACGACGCGGGAACTCGGATGGAACCCGCGGCATCGGTGGCGTGGGCGACGGGGACCATTCCGGCGGCGACTGCGGCTCCGGAGCCGCCGCTCGAGCCGCCTGCGCTGTGGTCGGTCGACCACGGGTTGCGGGTCGCGCCGTAGAAGTCCGGTTCGGTGGTGGTGCTGTAGGCCATTTCGGGGGTGGCGGTGCGGCCGATCGTCACCAGGCCGGCCCGGCGGAAGCGGCGCATCAGGAACGAGTCGGCCGGGGACACGGCGCCCGCGGCCAAACGGCTGCCCAGTTCGCTGCGTTTGCCTGCCATCGCGACGCCGAGGTCCTTGATCAGGAACGGCACGCCCGCCAGCGGAGCGGAGCCGGGAAAGTCCTCGGCCGGCCAGGTTTCGACCACTGCGTTGAGCTGCGGGTTCACCGCTTCGACTGCTCGCGCGGCGGCGTCGGCGACCTCGGCCGCGCTCACCTCGCCGCGGGCGATCAGGTCCGCCAGGCCGACCGCGTCACAGCTCGCGTATTCGGAGATTTTCACCAGTTCGCCCTTCGGGAGACTCATCAGTATTGGATGATACCGAGTGGTATCACGGGAGACGGTTGTGTACCGTAGCCCGTGACGAACGGCATTGCCAGCCCCGAGGAAGAACCGATGACGAGCACCTCCGCCCGGCGGCCGACGCGGGTCGCGACCTTGCCGCCGCGCGAGCGCATCCTCGACGCGGCCGAGGAGCTGTTCCTCAACGAGGGCGTCGTGCGCGTCGGGGTCCAGGCGATCGCGGACCGCGCCGGGACGACGAAGATGGCGATCTACCGGCACTTCGGCACCAAGGACGCGCTGATCGCGGAATGGCTGCGGATCGTCGTGCACGACTACTCCGCCGCGTTCGACGCGGCCGAGCAGGAGCATCCCGGCGACTACGCGGAGCAGATCCGCGCGGTGGGGCGGTTCATCGTCGACGGGCTGCCCGGCTTCTCCCATCGGGGCTGCCCGTTCACCAACTCGGTCGCCGAGCTGCCCGATCCGGACCATCCCGCGCGACGGCTGATCAGCGAGCACAAGACCCGGCAGTTCGGCAGGCTCCGGGCGATGTGCGAGGGGCTCGGGCTGCCCGACCCGGACCTGGGCGCGGCGGAGCTGACGTTCGCGATGGAGGGCGCGCAGATCGCGGTGCAGAACGGCGGTGTCGAGAACGTCGGCGCGCATCTGACGAGGATCGTCGAGGGCGTGATCAGCCGGGGGAAGCCGAGCTGACGAGAGATCAGTCGAGCGGAGCCGGGCTGAGCGCGGCGCGTTTTCGTTGCAGCAGAAGGCGTTCTGCCTCGTTGGCGACCAGTCGAAGGGCGACGTCGTAAGACTCGGCGGCTTCGGCGGTCCGGCCCAGACGGGCCAGCAGATCGGCCCGGACGGCGTGGAAGAGGTGCCGGTTTCCGAGGTCGAGACCGTCCACAATGGCCAGTGCGGCGGCCGGGCCTTCGACCTCGGCGACCGCGACAGCGCGATTCAAGGCGACGATCGGCGTCGGGGTCAGCGCGAGCAGGTGGTCGTAGAGGGCGAGGATCTGGCCCCAGTCGGTGCCGTCGCTGTGCACGGCGTTGATCGCGGCCTGGATCTGATACGGGCCTGGGCGATTGAGCTGCAGGCACCGGCGGACCAGGTGTTGGCCTTTGGCGATCAGCGTCCAGTCCCAGCGGGTGCGGTCCTGGTCGGGCAGCAGCACGGGGATTCCGTCGGCGTCGAGCCGGGCCGCGCGGCGGGATTCGGTGAGCAGCTGCAGCGCAAGCAGGCCCAGCACTTCGGGTTCGTCGGGCAGCAGCGCGGCCAGGACGCGGGTCAGCCGGATCGCCTCGCTAGCCAGGTCCGGCCGGGTGAGGTCGGCGCCGCTGCTGGCGGTGTGGCCCTCGGTGAAGATCAGGTACAGGACCGCGAGGACAGCGTTGAGCCGGTCGGGGAGGTCGGCGGCGTCGGGCACGCGGTAGGGGATCCGGGCGTCGCGGATTTTGGCTTTGGCGCGCACCAGTCGTTGCGCCAGCGTCGATTCCGGGACGAGGAACGCGTGCGCGATCTCGGCGGTGGTGAGGCCGCCCAGCAGCCGCAGGGTGAGGGCGACCCGGGCGGGAGTGCCGAGGGCGGGGTGGCAGCAGGTGAAGATCAGCCGCAGCCGTTCGTCAGGGACCGCGCCTTCGTCGACGGGTTCGCTCGCCTGCAGGAGCGCGGCTTGCGCGTGGCGGTCGGCGCGGCTGGCCTCGCGGCGGAGGCGGTCGATTCCGCGGTTGCGGGCGGTGGTGACGAGCCAGCCCGCGGGACTGGGCGGGAGGCCTTCGGACCGCCATTTCACCGTGGCGATCGCGCAGGCCTCCTGAACCGCGTCCTCGGCGAGGTCGAGGTCGCCGAAAACCCGCGCCAGCACCGCGACCGCGCGGCCGTGCTCGGCGCGGAAGACGCGCTCGAGCACGGCCGTCGAGATCAACGGAACTCCCGGACTTCCACCGGCAGCGTGGTGATTTCGGAGATCCGGCGCGCCCACTCCGTGGCTGTATCCGAGTCGGGCGCGGTCACGATGGTGAAGCCGCCCAGGTGTTCCTTGCCCTCGGCGAAGGGGCCGTCGGTGTAGAGGACGTCGCCGCCGGAGGCCCGAACTACCTTCGCGGCGGACGCTGGGTGCAGTCCGCCGGAGAAGACCCAGACGCCCTTCGCCTTCATCTCGTCGGTCACCGCATCGAGGCGCGCCGCGATGTCTGCCAGCACCTCGGGCGCCGGGGTTCCGCTGTCAGGCTGGCAGATCCCGAGCAGGTACTGCGGCACGGCCTCCTCCTTCGCTCAACGTTGCCGGGCTGGCCGCACAATCATCTCGCTGACATCGACGTCGGCCGGCTGGTCGAGAGCGTATGCGATGGCGTCGCCGATCGCTTTCGGTTCGATGGCGTCCTTGCGGTAGATTCGCATGAACTCCTGCGTTTCCGGATCGCTGATCGTGTCGGCCAGCTCCGAGGTGACGACGCCGGGGGAGACCGTGGTGACGCGGATCGACGGATCGCATTCCAGCCGCAGGCCCTCGGTGATCGCCCACGCCGCGTATTTCGTGCCGCAGTACACCGCGGCGGTCGGCGTGACCTGGTGTGCGCCGATGGACGCGACGGTGACGAAGTGGCCGCGGCGCTGCCGGGTGAAGTGCGGCAGCGCGGCGGCGATGCCGTGCAGGAGGCCCCGGACGTTGACGTCGATCATCCGGTCCCATTCCTCGACCAGTGCGGCGTCCAGGCGGGACAACGGCATCACGCCCGCGTTCGCGATGAACGCGTCGATCTCGCCGTGGTCGCGGACCGCGCGGTCGACGAACTCGGCGACGTCGGCGCGGTCGGTCACGTCGAGGCGGCGGACTTCGACGCCGTCCGCGCTGGCAGCGAGTTCCGCGAGCCGGTCTTCGCGGCGCGCTCCGGCGACGACGCGCCAGCCGTCCGCGGCGAGGCGGCGGGCGGTGGCTTCGCCGATGCCGCTGCTGGCACCGGTGATCAGGGCGGTCTTGCTCATTCGGCTTCCTTCGGGAAATCGGCGGACAGGGTGACGTCGCGCCAGTCGTCGAACGTCTTGCGGAGGGCGTCGAGGCGGGCGGTGGCGATGTCGTAGGCAGCCCGGCCGAGCAGGAGGCGCAACGGCGGTTCGGCGGAGGTGACGGCGTCGAGGACCGCGGTCGCGGCCCGGTTCGGGTCGCCGGGCTGCTTGCCGTAGGTGGCGAGCGTCGAGGTGCGGCGCGCGCCCGCGGTGTCGGCGTAGTCGTCGATGCGGATCGCGGATTCCCGCATGGACGGTCCCGACCAGTTGGTGCGGAACGCGGCCGGTTCGACGATCGTCACGCCGATGCCGAGCGGCCCGACCTCGGCGGCGAGCGATTCGCTGAAGCCTTCGACGGCGAACTTGGTCGCGTGGTAGTAGCCGGTCGCGCCGAAGGCGGCCAGTCCGCCCAGCGACGAGACCGAGACGACGTGGCCGCTGCGCCGCGCACGCATTCCCGGCAGGACGGCGCGGGTCATCGCCATCAGGCCGAAGACGTTGGCCTCGAACAGCGCGCGGATCTCGGCGTCTTCGCCCTCTTCGGCGGCAGCGAGGTAGCCGTAACCGGCGTTGTTGACGAGCACGTCGATCTGGCCGAAGACGCGGTGTGCTTCGGCGACCGAATCGGTGATCTGCTGCGGGTCGGTCACGTCGAGGGCGACGGCCAGCGCACGTCCGGGATGCGCGGCGACGAGGTCCGCGACGCGTTCGGGATCGCGGGCTGTCACGACCGCGCGCAGGCCGCGCTCGAGGACGGCGGTCGCCAGTGCGCGGCCGAGACCGGTGGAACATCCGGTGATAAACCAGACAGGTGCGTTGTTTTCAGACATGGAGCTACCCCTGAAGGAATTCGTGAATTGCGGAAAAAGCGTCAGCGGCGCGGACGGTCGCCGGCGGCGAGACTGCCGAGCAGCCCCAGCGCGGCCTCCGACGGACTGCCCGGATCCGCTTGGTACACCACGAGCTGCTGGCCGGGAGCGCTGTTCACGGTCATCGATTCGTAGTGCAGGGTGAGCATTCCGACCAGCGGATGCCGGAACCGTTTCGATTCGTGCGTTTTCTGCCGGAGTTCGTGGCGCGCCCACAACCGGCGGAAATCGGCGCTCTTGAGCGACAGTTCGCCGACCGCCTCGATCAGCAGCGGATCGTCCAGATCAGTGCCCGCCGCCGATCGCAGCCCGCCGACGGTGTTGACCGCGACCCGTTCCCAATCCGGGTAGAACTCCCGGGCGTCGGGGTCGAGGAACACCAGCCGCAGCAGGTCGCCGCTGTACTCGTGCCCGGCGAACAGCGCTTCGCCGAGCAGATTCGACGCGAGCACCGTCATGCACCGGCCGAGCACCACGGCGGGCGTCTGCGGCCACGCGTCCATCATCTGCACCAGCCGCGGGCTGACGCGTTCCTTCGCGGGCCGCCGCCGGGGCCGCTTCGGCCGGGCCAGCGAGTGCAGGTGGGCGAGCGCCTCGTCGTCAAGCTGCAACGCCCGGCCGAGCGCTTCGACGACCTGCGCCGACGGCGTGCGCTCCCGGCCCTGCTCGAGCCGCACGTAGTAGTCGGTGCTCACCCCGGCCCGCTGCGCGACCTCCTCCCGGCGCAGGCCGCTGACCCGGCGCCGGGTGTCGGCGAGCAAGTCCGCGTCCTCCGGGACGGCCGTGCCGCGCCGGGCCCGCAGGAACTCGCCGAGGAGGTTGCTGTCGCTCATGCCCCCAGGCTAGATCGCCCGCGGCGGTCGCGGGGCGCGCAAAGGGGGTGTGGTTCTCCCACCCTCGCGGTACCCCGCGGCGCAGTGGTGGCAAGCTTTCCGGCGCGTTCCACTGTGGACAATAGGCCGGAGAGTGCCACGATCCGGACGGGACCACCAGCGACCGGGGGCAGGGATGAGCATCGACTCGTTTTCGGTGAAGGTCAGCGAAAGCTGGTCCTCGGCCACGGATCGATCCGGACGCGGGGGCGCCTCGGCGTCGACCAGTTGACGCGCTCGGCAGCGGCGGGATCGGTGAAGACGAGGACGGATTCGTCGAGGCGGACGAACGAGAGCCGGGGACCGCACTCCTCCAGTTCGCCCGCGACCAGGTGCAGCGGCTGGCCGCCGACGCGCAGATCGACTTCGGCGAGGACGTCTTCTTCAGCGAAGACAACGACGTCCTCGACCGGGCCGGTGGGCAGTTCGCCCAGCGCGCTCCAGCGATAGATGCCGTCCCACCGCTGGCGGTCCTCCAGACGGGGGTCCGGACGGCGATGCGGCCACAGCCCGAACCCGTCGTCGTCTTGGTACGTGCCGACCATCAGTGCGCGGCCGTCGTCCAGATACGCCTGCATGCCCCACAACTGCAGACAGGGCACCGCCGGATCGGTGAACTGGGGGCCGCCGTCCGGGCCGTGCTCCCGCACCGCCATCTCGACCCCGGCCCACGACTCGATGCGCCTGCCGCGCAGCGAGTCGAAATCCTGAGCCCGCTCGATCGTCCACTCGCTGTCCGCCACCGCGGAAGTATGGCAGAAGGTCAGCCCGCGCCGGAAAGATCCGTCGTCTCGGCCAGCCGGGTCACCACGTCCAGCAGTGCGGCCGGGCGCGGGCCGGCAGAGCGCCACACCACTACCGTGTGCGCGGATTCTCCTTCCAGCGGAACGAAAACCACCCCCGTGCGCCGCAGGCTGTGGGCGGATCGGGCCAGTCGCGTGACCCCGACCCCGGCCGCGACCAGACCCAGCAAGCCCTGCACGGTCGCGGTGCGCTGGACGACCTCCGGAGTGAACCCGGCCGCGGCGAAGTCCGCGTCGTACTTGCGGTGCCAGGGGTCCCACGACGCACGCGGTGTCAGCACCCACGGTTCGTCCGCCAGGTCGGACAAGCGCAGGGCAGGCCGGTCGGCCAGCCGGTGGCCGGTGGGCAGGACCGCGCAGACCTCCTCGGTCAGCAGGGTGTGCGTCGCCAGATCGTCGACCAGCGGCGGGCGGGTGAAGCCGGCGTCGAAGCGGCCGTCGCGGACGCCTTCGACCAGCTCCGCGATCGAGACTTCCGCGGTCGTGACGGTCAGCTCCGGCAGGTGCTCCCGTACCGCGCGCATCACCGGCGGCAGCAGGTAGTTCGCCGTGCTGGCAAGGAAAGCCAGCCGAAGGGTGCCGATCTCGCCGCGGACCGCGCGGGCGACCGTCGCCACGGCGGTGTCGGCGCGGGCGAGCACGACGCGGGCTTCCGGCAGGAAGAGTTCGCCGATCGCGGTGAGGCGGGCGCCCCGGGGGTCGCGGGTGAAGAGTTGCGCGCCGAGCTGGCGTTCCAGCACGGTGATCTGCTGCGACAGCGACTGCTGCGCGATGTGCAGAGCCGCGGCCGCGCGCGTGAAGCTCGTCGTCTCGGCGACGGCGACGAAGTAGCGCAGCTGCCGCAGCTCAGGAGTCACAGGCCGAGACTGTAGCCCGCCAGGGAACCGGTGTTGGCGGACCCAGACCGGTGCGCGCCACGATCGGAGGCGGAAGAAACCACTGGAGGGACTGCTCAGATGACCGAGGAAACCGACGGCCGCGTCTGGCTGATCACGGGGTGCTCGAGCGGCTTCGGCCGCGAACTCGCCCAGGCCGCGCTGGCCGCGGGGGACCGGGTCCTCGCGACCGCCCGCGAACCGGAGACGCTCGCCGACCTGGTCTCCGCAGGCGGCGACCGCGTGCGCACGGCCGCGCTGGACGTCACCGACCCGGCGCGGATCGACGCCGCCGTGCGGACCGCGCTGGACGAGTTCGGCCGGATCGACGTGCTGGTCAACAACGCCGGACACGGGTCGGTCGGCGCGGTCGAGGAACTGGAGATGGCCGACCTGCGCGCGGTGCTGGAGGTGATGTTCTTCGGCGCGGTCGCGATGACGAAGGCCGTCGTCCCGCTGCTGCGCGAACAGGGGAGCGGCACGATCGTGCAGATGAGTTCGATGGGCGGGCTCCTCGCCCCGCCCGCGTTCGGGGCCTACTGCGCGGCGAAATACGCGCTGGAAGGGCTGTCCGAGGCGCTCGCGGCGGAGGTCGCGCCACTCGGGGTCAAGGTGCTGATCGTGGAGCCGGGCGCGTTCCGGACATCGTTCGGCGGCGCGGCCATGCACCGTTCCCGGACCCTCGCCGCCTACGCCGAATCGACCGCGGCCACCCGCGCCGCGATCGAGGGGATGGACGGGACCCAGCCCGGCGACCCGGCGAAAGCGGCGGCGGCGATCCTGCGGGCGGTGGACGCGCCGGACGCACCCCTGCGGCTCGCGCTCGGCGGCGACGCGGTGGACGCGATCCGCGGCAAACTCGCCGCGCTGACGAAGGACCTCGACTCCTGGGAGACCGTCAGCCGGGCCACCGCGCTGGACTGAAGCGCGCCTGCCCGGGTTCCGGTCCGTGAAGGGCTCCTTGAGGGAATCAGATTCCCTCAAGGAGCCCTTCACGGACGTGGATTCTCGGCAGCGGCGTGGATCACGGATAATTCGGGACGTTGACCGGCTTGGTGCCGTCCGGGGTCACGTCGCCCGTGTCGTTCACGACGTGCGTGATCGTGCCGCGATGGTTCAGCGACACGGTCAGCAGGCTGTGCAGCTTCACCCCGCCGTTCTGCGGCACCTCGAACGCGTGATAGCTCGAAACCGCCGGGTTGGTGTCGAAGAAGCAGTAGCTGCCCAGCCCCCACGCCTCGTGCGACTTCACGTCCGGACCGACCTTGTACGCGGCGTACCCGGCGGTGCCGGGCGCGGAATTCCACGAGGCCTGATCCGGGACGTCGTAAGGCATTTCGTTCTGGAAGAAGACCGTCTTCCCGTTCTGCCCGTTCCACACGACCTGGAACTTCTGGTAATGCTCCACGAACAACCCGGTCGCGGTCACGTTGTCGCCGTTGACGAGCACGCCGGTGTCGGCGGTGTTCGTGGTCCAGCCGACCGTCCCGGCGTTGCCGTGGTCGGCGCGCCACGCCCAGACGTGGTCGACGATCGTGTCGTCGCTGTTCACGACCAGGCTGTTGGTGGCCTTGCCCGCCAGATCGCCGCCGACGCGGAAGAACACGTCCTGCAGCGACGTCGGATTCGCCGCGTGGCTCGTGTGCTTCCCGGCTTCGCCGACGGTCAGCAGGGACTGCGAATTCTGGGTGCCCGCGTCGAACAGCAGGCCCTTCACTCGCACACCGTCCACATCGGACACGTGCATCGCGTCGACGCCGTTGTCCGGGATGAGCGTCGGATAGCCGATGCCGAGCACCGTCGTGCCTGGTCGGGTGACGTTCAGCGTCTGGTCGAGGTGGTAGGTGCCGGGGGTGAAGAACAGATCGCAGCCGGAGTCGAGGGAGCTGTTGATGCTCTCCGCGGTGTCGCCGGGCTTCACGACGCGGAACTGGCTCATCGGGACGGAATCGCCGGGCGTGCCGCCGTTGGCCCAGCTCGGCCCGGACGCGTTCGTGCGCAGCGACGGCAGGAAGACGCGGTAGTCGCCGCCCTCGTCCACGTACAGGTACGGCACGTCGCGCGACACCGGCGTGGTGGCGAGGGTCGTTTCCGGCGGATTCGGGAACGAGGTGGCCGGCGCGCCGGAGGTCCCGGAGAAGACCATGTTCCAGACGCCGCCGTCCCAGCTGCCCAGCGCCGAATCCCGCGTGTACCACTGCTGCTGCGAAACCGACGCGGCCTGGCCGGACACGCGGGTGTCGGCGACGTACCCGCCGCTCGCGTAGCCGTAGCTGGCCGGGAACAGCTGCAGCCCTCCCTTGATGTCCATCCGGCGGAACGGCGCGGCCTGCGACACCGCCCACCGGTCGCTGCCGCTGGAAGGCGTGACGGCCAGGTTCTCCGCCGAACGCCAAAAGTTCTGCAGCGCGGAGCCCTGGTCGGACTCGTTGAAGGCGTCCACGGTGATGTCGCCGTTGATCTGGATGTCGTCCGGATTCCGGCCGAGACCGGCGACCGACGTGTAGAAGCCGACGTTGTCGTGCACCGCGTAAGTACCGGGCTTGAACAGGTGCGCGACGCGGCCCGAGCCGAACTGCGCGGTCTGGGTGTCCTTCTGCGCCTCGAAGTCCTTGTCGAGCTGAGCCTGGATCGTCGCGGAGGGCATTCCCGGGTCGAAAATGTGCACGTTCGGCCCGAAGTCCGGCTGATCGGACTGGCCGGTGCAGTCCGCCTGCGCGGACGCTGGGGCCGCGGCAGCCGGAACGGCCAGTCCGGCCGCGGCGAGCAGCGTGAGTGCGAGCAGGGCAGGTCCGCGGGGTCGATGAGTCCGGTTCACGTGGGGACACCTCCGCCGGTAGGGAATTTGCCAACCAGTTTGTGGTCGGCCACAACAAATTAAACGCCCAGCTCGCCGCCGCCGGTCACAACTCGGTCACGGTTGTCTGGACCACTGGCGCGAATTCCGGCTATCGGAATCTCGTTCACGTCCGGGTGACGCAGCCAGCCCCGCGCCGCGTTGTGCCCCAAGATGACCTTGGACCTGCTGCCGTGAAGATCGGAGTCTCGGTGACCCGGACAGCGACGGACAAACCCCGGCGGCTCGCTTTCGCCGCCGCGGTGTCGGTTTTGGCGATGGCGGGCGGGCTCGCGACCGCCGGACCGGCCGCCGCCGCGGACTACTCGAAGGCCGGCGAAAACGTTGCCGGTTCACAAATTCTGCGGCACGAGGGCGTGCGGAGCGGAACGCCGCGATTCGACCCGGCGGCCGGGCAGACCCTCGGTCACGACGTGAGCGGACACCAGGGAGCGGTCGACTGGGGCCAGGCCGCCGGCGCGGGCGCCCGGTTCGCCTACGTCAAGGCGACCGAGGGCACCGGATTCGTGAGCCCGCAGTTCGACCAGCAATACAACGGCGCGCACGACGCCGGCCTGATCCGCGGCGCGTACCACTTCGCCCGCCCGGACGTCTCCAGCGGCGCACAGCAAGCCGACTACTTCATCGCCCACGGCGGCGCGTGGCGCGGCGACGGCACGACGCTGCCGGGCGCGCTGGACATCGAATACAACCCGTACGGCGACGCCTGCTACGGCAAAAGCCAGGCCGACATGACCGCGTGGATCGCCGACTTCACCCACCGGTACCTGGCGAAACAGCGGCGCAGCGCGATCATCTACACCTCGACGTCGTGGTGGAAGCTCTGCACCGGCAACGCGGGCGGCTTCGGCGACACCAACCCGCTGTGGCTCGCCCGGTACGCCCCGGAGATCGGCGAACTGCCCGCGGGGTGGGACAAGCAGAGCATCTGGCAGTTCTCGCGCACCGGGAGCCTGCCCGGCGACCAGAACTACTACAACGGCCCGATGAACCGCGTCGAGGCGCTCGCCCGGGGAGGCGGTTCGTCGGCGTGATCGCCTGAAAAGCCGTACCGGGAGGGGCCCGGGCGTAGTTGGATCGCCGGGTGACTTTCGCGATCGGACTCTTCGACCTCTTCGCCTACGCCATCCCCGGTGCCCTGCACCTGGCGGTCCTGGCCTATCTCGCCGGACGGCTGCACTGGATCGACCTCGCAGCCGTCGCCCGCGGGCCGGGTGTGGTCGTCGTGATCGGGATCGTGGTGGCCAGCTACCTGCTGGGATACCTGGCGTACCCGATGGGCGCGCGGGTGTCGAGGTGGCTGCCGCGGCGGCGGAAGCGCGACGCGCGGGAGGAGTTCCTGCGCCGGAACCCCGCCGCGCGCGGGTGCGCGTTCGTCGAGGCGGACTCGTTCCTGCTGCTTTCGGCGCTGCAACTGCACGACGCCGACGGGGCGATGGAGGCGACCCGCCTGCGCACCGCCGGGCTGATGCTGCGCAATTCCAGCCCGGCGATGGCGTTCGGGTTCGTGGCGTCGGTGGTCGAGTTGATCGTCGGGCCGCATCCGGTGTTCGCGGCGTGCGCTGTCGTCCTGTTCGGGGTGGCCTGCCCGGCTTTGGTCGCGCAGGGCCGGTTGATGTCGCACTGGGCGAGCGTGAAGACGCTGGAACTCAGTTTCTGGGTGCCGGAGGTGGAGGAGACGTTGGCGGCTCGGCAGAAGACGGAGTGAGCGGAGCCGCGAGGCGTTACGCCAAGGCGAATCGCCAGAGTGCCCAGGATTCCCGACCGCGAGCCGGAACCGCGGTCGGGAACTCCGAAATGGACGGTCTCAGCGCCCCCGGAACCGAGCCGCCAATGCCGCGATCGGGGACTTCCGGCCCCGCAGCGGAACCGCGCCGGAGGTGATGTCCGCCAGCAGCGTCGCGACCGTTTCCCGGGCGCACGTGCGGTTCGCGCCGATTCCGCCCGACGGGCCGCGCTTGATCCAGCCCACCACGTACGCACCAGTGCGGCCGGAGACCCGCCCTGCGGAGTTCGGGATCGTCCCGGTGGCGTCGTCAAAAGGAAGACCGGGCACCGCGCGGCCCCGGTAGCCGACGGCGCGCACTACCTGACCGGCCGCGATCTCGACCGGTCCGGAAGGGCCGTCGACGCGCAGTCCGCGTACCTGCCGGTCGCCGGTGATCTCCACCGGGGCCGAGTGGAAGCGCAGCACGATCCGGCGGGGGCCGTCCGCGGGCGGGGCGGTCCAGTCGATCGTCTCGCGGTCCACCTCCCGCAGCAGCGCGGCTTTTCCGGTGCCCGCATCGATCGCGGCGGCGGTGCGCGGGTCTTCGGTGTCGACGACTAGCGGCACGGAAGACCGCTGTGCCAGGGCGATCAGCTCGGGCGAGGTGTAAGCGGCGTCTTCCGGGCCGCGCCGGGCGAGCAGCACTACCTCGCGGACCTTGCTGGAGCGCAACCGTTCCAGCGCGTGCGGGGCGATGGTCGTGCCGTCGAGGTCGTCCGGGTCGGCGGTGAGGATCCGGGCGACGTCCAGGGCGACGTTGCCGGTGCCGATCAGCACGACGCGCTCCGCGGAGAGGTCGACCGCGTCGGCGGGGACGTCCGGGTGGCCGTTGTACCAGGCGACGACCGTCGTCGCGGCGAGGCTGCCGGGCAGGTCTTCGCCGGACAGGCCGAGGGTGCGCGCGGACGAAGCGCCGACCGCGTAGATGACCGCGTCGTGGCGTTCGGCCAGTTCGTCCACCGTCACGTGGCGGCCGACCTCGACGCCGAGCTTCAGCTTCAGCCGCGGGTGGTTGTGGAAGCGCGAGAACGCCTCGCCGATCCGCTTGGTGTCCGGGTGGTCCGGGGCGACGCCGAAGCGCACGAGGCCGCCCGCGACCGGCAAGCGGTCGATCAGCGTGACGCGCGCGTTGGTGTGCAGCAACAGGTCTTCCACCGCGTACATCCCGGCCGGGCCGGTGCCGACGACGGCCACGTCCGCCGGCTCCAGGTCGCTCGGGATGTCCCGGTCGAATGTCGGCGGACCCCAGCGGTGGAAGTTCGGCGCGGGGTTCGCGGCGACCGCGGGACGGTCGGCGAAGAAGTCCGCGTTGATCCCCGCGTACACCTTCATCGAGTCGGTCAGCAGATCCACCGGGAAGATCGCGTCGACCGGGCACGCGTCGGCGCACGCGCCGCAGTCGATGCAGGACGCCGGGTCGACGTAGAGCATCTCGGTGGTGCCGAAGTCCGGCTCGTCCGGCGTCGGGTGGATGCAGTTGACCGGGCAGACCGACACGCACGTCGCGTCGTTGCAACAGGTCTGGGTGATCGCGAAGGCCATGTCAGATCAGATTCGCCCGCTTGTAGAACACCAGCGCCGGCTTCGTGAGCAGCCCGCACGAACCGAGGAACTCCATCAGCCCGGCACAGCTCGACCGCATCATCGACTTGTGGTGCTCGTTGGCCTTCGCCTCGCGCAGCGCGCGCTCGGCGTCCAGCCCGGCGTTCTTGTACACGTCCCGGTTCACCATGCTGCTGACGATGAAGTACGACGCGATCGCGATGACCAGCGCGTTGAACTGGCGGCGCACGGCCCCCGCGCCCTCCAGCTGCTGGCGCGTCTCCTCGCGGGCGAACTTCATGTGCCGCGACTCTTCGACGACGTGGATGTTGTTGATCGTGCGCACGAACGGGACCACGCGCTCGTCGCGCATCCAGTCGCGCTGCATCACGTCGAGCACCTCTTCGGCGACCAGGATCGCCGCGTACGCCGCTTCGCCGCCGGCGACCGCCTTGAAGACGCGGCCCAGTTCGACGGCGAGCCGGCGCGGCCGGTACGGGGGAGCGCCGAGCTTCTGCGCGCCGCGGGCGAACATGATCGAGTGGCGGCATTCGTCGGCGATCTCGGTGAGCGCCCACTGGAACGCCGGGTCGGTCGGGTCCTTGGCGTAGAAATCGCGCAGCACCATCTGCTGCAGGATCATCTCGAACCAGATCCCGGTGCTCGCGACCGACGCCGCCTCCTGGCGCGTCAGCTCCTTCTGCTGCTCCGGGGTCATCTCGGCCCAGTAGCTCGTGCCGTAGAGCGTGCTCCACTCCGGGCTGGCCCCGTGGAAATCCTTGTCCAGCGGGGTGTCCCAGTCGACCTCGGTGGCCGGGTCGTAGGACAGGGTCGCGGAGGAGTCGAGCAGCCGCTGCGCGGTCTCGTGCCGGCCGGACGGGGCTGCTTCCGGTGCTCGTTGCACGTCTGCGCTGGTCATTCGGTCCTCCCTGAGCGACACTGGTTAGGCGTTACCGCGATTCACTGTTACCTAAGGTAACACCTATCTGGCCGTATCGCGAGAGGCACCGGCGAACCGCGTGTCGTCCGTTCGGGAAGTCAGGCCCGGAAGGGGCCGCTGACCTGGCAGGATGGGCGCGGAATGTCTTCCTGAAACCGGAGGAACCGCCGTCGTGACGCAACCGCCGCAGCCGTATCCCGGCACGGAGCCGCAGCAGTACTCGCCGTTGCCGCCTGCTTACGGCGGGCAGCAATCCGCGTACAGCGGCCAGTTCCCGGCGCAGCCGCCGCAGCCGACCGCGTATTTCGGGGCCACCGCGGTCGCCGCGGCGACGTTGTCCTCGGTGATCGGCCTGGTGGGCACGATCGGCTTCGTCGTGGCGGTGGTCCGGATGATCGGCCATCCGTCCTCGAGCCGGCTGCTGTCCAACGGGATCGTCGGCGCCGCGGACCTGGCGATCGCGGCGCTGACGGTCGCCGGCGCGATCGGCCTGTTCAAGCGTTCCCCGGCGGGCCGGATCTGCGTGCTCGTCGGCAGCAGCCTGGCGATCCTGGACATCGTCGTCTTCATGCTCGTCGGCCTCGGGTCCAGCTTTGTCCGCAAGAGCGCCCCGCCGACCCTGCAGATGACGTTCCCGAGCGGCTTCCTGTGGCTGATCGTCCCGGTCGCCGCGCTGGTGCTGGCCGCGCACCGGGCGACCGGCGCATGGCTGAAACCGAAAACCCCGCCCGCGCCGTACCACCCCGGCTGGTGACTGTCCGGGAAGAAATCCTCCGCACGCAGCGGCTGCGGCTGACCACCTGGCTGCTCGGGGACCTGGACGACCTCGCTGCCCTGCACGCCGACGGCGTGGTGATGCAGCACCTGACGACCGGTCCGCAGGCCCGCGCGGCGACCCGCGCACGGCTGGAGAAGTTCATCGCCGAACACCGGGCGCGAGGCTGGTCGAAGTGGCGCGTCGAAGGCGCGTCGGGATTTCTCGGGCGCGCTGGGTTCGGCCTCGCGCACCGCAGCGGGCACCGGGAAGTCGGCTATCTGCTGACGCGCGCGGCGTGGGGCGCGGGCCTGGCCACTGAGCTGACGCGGGCGCTCCGGCAGTGGCACGCCGACCACCCGGAACCCGCTCTCGCGCCCGAGCTGCGGGCGTACGTGCTGCCGGGCAACGCGGCGAGTCGCCGGGTGCTCGAGAAAGCGGGTTTCCGGGAGGTCGGAGAGGAGGACGGTCAGCTCGTGTTCGAATCAGGCCGTCCCTGACCGGCGCAGCCGCGGCAGCACCGCCAGCCACAGCAGAACGGTCGCGATGCCGTACGCCACTGTCATGGTGAGGCTCATCGACAACGGCGTCGTCCCGCCCAGCGACACCAGCGGCGCGACGATCGGCCCGATCGCGAACGATGACGTCCCGAGCAGCGCCGCCGCGGTTCCGGCGCGCTGGCCGTGGTTGGCCAGGGCGAGTGCGTTGCCGTTGGCCTGCGTGGTCCCGCCCGCGAACATCAACAGCGCCAACGGAATCAGCAACGCCGCCAGCCCGGCCCCGAACCACACCGCGCCCAGCATCGTCACTGCCGCCGCGGCGGTGAAGGTCGTGCCCAGGACGTACATCCGGACCGGCCCGGCACGCCGCACCGCCGCGCGGTTGACCTGCGCGCCGAGCACCGACATCACCGCGTTCGCCGCGAAACACGCGCTGAACAGCTGCGGCGACAACGAGAATCCGTCCTGCAGCACGAAACTGATCGACGCCAGGTAGGTGAAGAACGCCGCCCCGCCACAGGTGCTCACCAGCAGAAAACCCAGGAACAGCGGGTCTTTCAGCAAGATCCGGAACTCGCCACGGCCCTTGCGCGGATGTCTCGCCGCGGGCGGCAGGCTCTCCGGCAACGCAGTCGCGGCGACGACCAGCAACGCCGCCCCGATCCCGGCCAGCACGCCGAAAATCCCGCGCCAGCCGATGACCGCTGCCAGCTGGCCGCCGAGCACCGGCGCGACGATCGGGGCCAGCGCCCCGACAGTGGTCAGCAACGCCAGCAGCCGCACCAGCTCGACGCCTTCGGCGAGATCTCGCGCGACAGCCAGCGACAGCACGATTCCGGCCGACCCGCACAGACCTTGCAGGAACCGAGCCGCGAGCAGCACCTCGATCGACGGCGCGAACGCGCACACCACCGACAGAACGGTGAACAACCCGATCCCGATCAGCAGCGGACGCCGCCGGCCGAACCGGTCGCTCAGCGGGCCGACCACGAGCTGGCCGAAGGCGAGGCCGAGCATGCAGACCGACATGGTCGCCTGCGCGAGGCTCTGGCCGGCCCGGAGATCGTCGGCGAGCCGGGGGAGCGCGGGCAGATAGAGGTCCATCGAGATCGGACCGAAGACCTCCAGCAGTCCCAGCACGACTGCCATCCGGAGCGCGCCCGGGCGTTTTTTCGGCAGCACCGGTTCGACCGGGCCCGCTTCGGCGGGGACTTGCTTCATCCGGCGCGCAGGATCCGGCGCAGCCACGAAAGCCGGGTCGCGACTGCCGACCGGGAGACCTCCGCGTCGGGGGAGAAACCGGCGAAACCGTGGTAACCGCCCGCCCAGACGTGCAATTCCGCCTGCCCGCCGGTCGCCCAGATCCGCAGCGCGTACTCGGTCGTCTCGTCGCGGAAGATCTCCGCGGCTCCGACGTCCAGGTACGCGGGCGGGAGGCCGGAGAGATCGGTCATCCGCGCCGGGACCGCGTACGGCGAGGCGGCGTCGGTGCCTCGTGCTGGGCCGAGCAGAGCGTCCCAGCCGGTGTCGTTGTTGTTCCGGTCCCAGGCGCCGATTCCGTCGTACTGCCGGGTCGACACGGACTCGTTGCGGTCGTCGAGCATCGGGCACGCCAGCAGCTGTCCGGCGATGGCCGGGCCGTTGCGGTCCCGGGCCAGCAGGGCGACCCCGGCCGCGAGACCGCCGCCCGCACTGGCGCCGGTGACGACGATGCGCGCCGGGTCGATGCCGAGTTCGTCGGCGTGCTCGACTGTCCACAGCAGACCGGCGTAGCAGTCCTCCACGGCGGCCGGGGCGGGGTTTTCCGGAGCCAGCCGGTATTCCACCGAGATGCCGACCGCGCCGAACTCCAGGACGTCGTTGATCAGCCCGTCCAGACCGAAGAATCGATTGCCCAGCACCATTCCGCCGCCGTGGATGCTGTACAGCGCGGGCGCGTTGCGGACTCCCCCGGAGGGGCGCACGACGGTGAGCACGATGTCGGGTGCGCCCTCAGGCCCGGGGACGGTGTGCTCGGTCAGCTCGACCGGGCGGTCGCCGACGATCTGCTCGGCGGGCGGGATGATCGTCGCGAAATGCGCGCGGTTGGCCAGGATCGTGTCGGCGCGCAGCGGGATGCGCTCGACCAGGTCGAGGAACGCGGCGAGGCCGGGCTCCAGCTCCGGGTCGTAGGGCACCGGCGGGACGCTCATTTCCCGGCCTTCCCGAAGATCCGCCGCAGCCACGAGTTGCGAGTTTCGAGCGCGGCCTTGCTGATCGGCCAGTCCGGCACGTACATGTCGAACCCGTGGAAGGCGCCCGCCCACACGTGCAGTTCGGCCTGCCCGCCGGTCGCCCAGATCCGCAGCGCGTACTCGGTGTCCTCGTCGCGGAACGGTTCCGCGCTGCCGACCTCGATGAACGCCGGGGGCAGACCGGACAGGTCGGTCGCGCGCGCCGGGGCGGCGTAGGGGGAGACGTCGTCGGTGCCGACCGCGTCGCCCAGCAGGGACTTCCAGCCCGCCAGGTTCGACTCCCGCGTCCACGTGCCCAGGCCGGGGTACTGCTGGCTCGCGACGGTCGTGTTGCGGTCGTCGATCATCGGGCACAGCAGCAGCTGGCCCGCGATGGCCGGGCCTTTCCGGTCACGGGCGAGGAGCGAGACCGCCGCGGCGAGACCGCCGCCCGCGCTGCCGCCCATCACCACGACGCGCGCCGGGTCGATGCCGAGTTCGTCGGCGTGCTCGACTGTCCACACGAGACCGGCGTAGCAGTCCTCGACCGGCGCGGGGTGCGGATGCTCGGGCGCGAGCCGGTATTCGACGTTCACCGCGACGACGTTCAGCTCCAGCACCAGCGCCAGCAACCGGCCCACGTCCATGTTGCGGTGGCCGACCATCATGCCGCCGCCGTGGATGTTGTACAGCGCCGGCAGCGCGCCGTCGCTCTCGTGCGGGGAGAGAATGGTGATTTCCAGCTCCGGCGCGCCTTCCGGGCCGGGGATGGTCTGTTCGACGACGGTCACCGGGGCGTCGCCGACGACTTCCGCGGCGGGCGGGAACATCTCGGCCATCGCGCGGCGCAGGCCGGGGATCGTCTCGGGAGTGAACGGCGGCGCGTCGGCCGGGACGATCTCGGCGAGCGCGGGCTCGATCTCCGGATCGAAGGGGACGGGGGGATAGGTCAAGGCAGCCTCCTCGGGCCGGGCGGGGGAATCGAGTCGCGGTCCGGGAGGGGAACTCAGAGTCCTTCAGGGTTCCCCTCGCAGACGTCGAGCGGGGAGTCAGGGGCCTTCGGGATCGACGGCGTCGCGGTCCGCCCAGAACGGCTCCACCAGCGCCCGGATCTGCTCGGCCCCGACCTGCTCGACCAGTTCGACCGCGGCGAGGTTGTCCTCCAGTTGTTCCATCCGGGTCGCGCCGAAGAGTGTCGTGACGTTCGCCGGATGCGTCAGCGTGAACGCGACCGCGAGCCGTGCGGCGCTGGTGCCGAGTTCCTCCGCGACCTTCACGACCTTGGCGGCGTCGCGGGTGATGCGCTTGCGGACGTCGCCGGGGTCGCGGCCGATCTCGCGGGTCAGCTTGGTGCGCCCGGCGAGGATGCCGCCTTCGAGGACATCCGAGGCCTGCATGACGAAACCGTCGGCGAACAGCCGGGCGAACGGCTCGCCGTCCGGAATGGACCGGCGGCCGATGCTGTACTTCAGCTGCGCGATCTGCGGACCCGGCACCTGCAGGGCTTCGGCGATCTCGCGCAGCCGCGCGATGTTCCCGGCCGACCAGTTGTTGACGCCCCACGCGCGGATCAGCCCGGAGCGGGTCAGCCCGGCGAGGTCTTCGACCAGGTCCTCCAGCGCGACGTCGTCCCGGCGAAGGTCGCCGAGGATCACCAGGTCCGCGACGTCGAAGCCGCCGCGCAGGAACGCGTTTTCCAGCTGCGGCCGGAATCCCTGGCCGCCGAAGCCTTCGATCCACAGCTTCGCCGAGACCAGGTAGTCCTCGCGCGGGACGCGGGCGGCGCGGACGATCGCGCTCCAGAGCACGTCGGTGAACACCGGCGGGTGGCCGGGCATGCCGTAGACGCCGACGTCGAACAGGTTCACGCCGGCCTCGACCGCGGCGCGGATCATCGCGACGGCGTCGGCGAAGTCCATCCGGTCGTAGGTGTGCCACGAACCGAGCGACAGCAGCGAAACGTCCAAACCGGACGTGCCGACCTTGCGGCGCGGCAGGGGCGAGGATGCGGACACGAGACCTCCTTGGCTCGTAAGGAAACGGTCGGTCAGGGCAGACGCGGGTCGACGACGGCTTTCGTCTCGTCCAGCCGGTGCATGGCCTCGATCCGCTCGCTCGCGCCGGACAGCCCGACCGGGGCGCCGAACAGCCGGTCCCACGGCATCCGGGAGGCGAACGAACCGAAGAACTCGATCGCGTGGTGGTAGTCGGCGATGTCGCCGTTGAGCGAACCGACGACGGTCAGTTCCTTGCCCATCACCGTGCCGAGCGGGACCGGCGTCGGCTCCGGCCCGGTGCTGCCGACGATCACGACCCGTCCGCGCTGCGCCGCCATCGCGACCGCCTCGCGGCCGATCGACGGCGCGCCGGCGAAGTCCAACACGAGGTCGCCGCCGTGTCCGCCGGTGAGTTCGGTGACGCGTTCGACGATCGCGTCCGAACCGCCCGCGACGTCGACCACGTCGTCGGCCCCGAATTCCTTCGCCAGCTCCAGCCGCGCCGCCGGAGCGCCGACGGTGAGGACCCTGCCCGCCCCGCTGAGGTGCGCGACCGCGGTCGCGAACAGGCCCAGCGCGCCGGATCCCTGCACCACCACGCGGGACCCGGGCCGGACGCCGCCGACGCGGTCGAACGCGCGCAGCACGGTTTTCGCCGCGCATCCGGCCATCGCCGCCCAGGTGTCGGGCACCTCGGCGGGCAGCAGCAGCTTCGCCGCTCCTGGGACGACGTAGGCGTACTCGCACAGGCCGGCGGTCGCGAACGGCGCGACGTCGGACCGCTGCAGGAATCCGTAGCCGCGCCGTGAGCACGCGACCGGTTCGCGCAGCACAGTGCAGCCGTAACACTCGCCGCAGGTCGATTCCGACCATCCGATCCGCGCGCCGACCGCGATCGCCCGGCCGAGCGCGTCGCGCGTGTCCGGTCCGGTCGCCACGACTTCGCCGACCATTTCGTGGCCCAGCACCATCGGCAGCATGCCCGGGAAACTCATCTTCCCGGACCAGATCTCCACGTCCGTGCCGCACAGCGTCGCGCACGAGACGCGGACCAGCGCCGCGCCCGCTTCGAGCTCGGCGGGCAGCGGGAGTTCGGTCAGCTCCAGCGGCGCGCCGTGCTCGGTCAGCACCGCGGCGCGGGTGGAAGTCGGGACGGTCATGGGAAACCTTTCCGGGGGACTGGCGGGCCCTGCGGGGCCGTGTGATGGGTTAGTCTACGGACGTCGACAAAAATGTCGAGTCCCCGAATCCCTCCAGGAGCGCCTGTGCCGACCTCAGTTGCGGATCTCGTCTTGCGGGCAGCGGCGGTGCACACCATGGCCGGCGCCGCGCCCGCGACCGCGCTGGCCGTGCGGGACGGACGCGTGCTGCGCGCCGGAACCGACGCCGAGGTGCGGGAGCTGATCGGCCCCGGCACGCAAGTGCTCGACCTCGGCGACCGCGCGGTGCTGCCGGGCATCAACGACGCGCACCTGCACGGCGCCTGGCTCGGCGCGCTGTGGCCGGACACCCTGTTCGCCGACGACGGCGCGCCCGGGCCCGGTCCGGAAAAGCCGCTGCGCACCGCCGCCGAACGCCGGGCGGCCATCCTCCGCGCGGGCGGAATCCTTGCCGCGCTGGGCATTACGAGCTACACCGAACCCGGTCTCGGCCCGGGGGAGGACGACGGGCACATCGGCGCGTTCGGCATGTCCGTCGTCGAGCAGTACCGGGAACTGGCCGCCGAAGGACTGCTGCGGGCGAGGGTGACCGCGCTCTGGCTGTACGGCGAACTCGACGGTCCGAGCACGTTCGACAACTTCCGCGCCGGACTGGCCACAGTGGACGGACCGGGCGGCGACCCGCTCCGGCTGAACTTCCGCGGGGTGAAGATCTTCGCCGACGGCATCCCGCCGATGCGCTCGGCCTACACCCACCACTGCTACGCCGACGGCAGCCACGCGCACCTGCTCGTCGGCGGCGCGGACGACCCGGAACGCGAGGAGAACTTCACCCGGATGGTCCGCACCGCGCACGAGGCGGGACTGCAGGTCGGCGTGCACGCGACCGGCGACCGGGCGATCGAGCTGATGCTGGACGCCGTCGAACAGGCCCGGGAAGAACGGGACGTCGACCTCGGCCACTACGTCATCCACGGCGACCTGGTGAACACCGCGCAGCTCAAGCGGATGGCCCGGCTGGGGGTCGGGCTGTCCGCCCAGGCCGGGATCGCGGTGCGGACCGCCTCGGTGGTCGACGCGGCGCTGGGGGAGGGCAGTTCGGCGACCGCGTGGCCGCTGCAGGAGGCGCTGGACGCCGGGATCCCGCTGTGCCTGACCTCCGACGCTCCGGTGCTCCCGCCGGACTGGCGCAAGGAAATCGCGGCCGCGGACCAGTGGATGGGGCCCGCGGAGGACGTGCGGCAGCGGATGGAAACCCTGCTTCGCTGCTACACCGTGCACCCGGCTCAGCAGGACGGCGCCGCGTCGTGGAAGGGCACGCTCGCGCCGGGGATGGCGGCCGATTTGTGCGTGCTGTCCGCGGACCCGTTCGCGGTGACTCCTGCCGAACTGCCCTCGGTCGAAGTCGACCTGACTGTCCTGGATGGACAGATCGTCTTCGAGCGCACGCCCGGAACGATCGCCTAACGTCCGTGAAGGGCTCCTTGCGGGAATCAGATTCCCGCAAGGAGCCCTTCACGGACGGCTGTTTTCAGGTGAGCAGCTGGCCGCCGTCCACCGGGAGGCTCGTGCCGGTGATGTGAGCGGCGGCCGGGCTCGCCAGGAAGACCACCGCGGCGGCGACGTCCTCGACCGCGGCCATCCGGCCGTCCGGGATCCGCGCCACCCACGCGTCGTGCGCGGGCGAGCCGGGCGGCATCGCGGCGGCGAGCATCGGCGTCGCGACCGGGCCGGGCGCGACCGCGTTCACCCGGATCCCGTGCTCCGCCAGTTCGATCGCCGCCCACCGGGTCAGCGCGTCGACCGCCGCCTTGCTGCTTTCGTAGCCGCCCATGCCCGGCGTCGGCTGCCGTCCGCCGATCGAGGACAGGTTCACCACGACCCCCGGCTCGCCGCGCTCGACCATCCGGCGGGCGACCAGTTGCGTCATCAGGAACGTGCCGTGCACGTTCGTCGAAAGAATGCGCAGCAGGTCCGCGCCCGGCAGGTCCAGCAACCGGCCGTGGACGCTCAGCAGACCGGCGTTGTTGACCAAGACGTCGACCGGACCGACCTCGTCGAGCGCCGCGGAGATCGCCGTCTCGTCGGTGATGTCGAGCCGGATTCCGCGTCCGCCAAGGGATTTGGCGGCTTCTTCGGCACCGTCGAGGTCGGCGAGCACCACGGAATCGCCGGCCTCGGCGAAGGCGGCGCCGATCGCGCGGCCGATGCCGCCGGCACCTCCGGTGATCAGCACGGTACGGGCAGCGGGCATCGTCGTTTCCTTTCGCCGGGAGCGAGGTTCGCGGGCTTATAGTATACAAGCGTAGAAAATAAATCCC
This sequence comes from Streptomyces sp. AA4, assembly GCF_000158875.1. Lineage (NCBI taxonomy): Bacteria > Bacillati > Actinomycetota > Actinomycetes > Kitasatosporales > Streptomycetaceae > Streptomyces > Streptomyces sp. AA4. The sequence goes on from NZ_GG657746.1 coordinate 3,960,544, forward strand.
TTGAACCGCAGGAGGAATCGTGGCGACGGATCGACCTGGACTGGGCCCGGCGTTCCCGCGCGTGCCGGCGTTGTCGCTCGGCTCGTGGAACACCTGGGACCGGATGGAGTTCGGCGACGCGGTCGCGCTGATCGCCCGCGCGGCCGAACTCGGGCACGCCTTCTTCGACGTCGCGCACTACGACATGGGCCCGCACGCCGAGGGCTCCACGACCGACCAGATTTTCGGCCGGGCGGTCCGCGAAGCCGGTCTCGCCCGCGAAGATTGGCTCTACTGCGGGAAACTCTGGCTTTGGGACTACCCCCAGGTCGGCTTCACGCAGCAGATGAACACGTCGCTGGAACGCGTCGGCGTCGAGTCGGCCGATTTGGTCGTGGTCGGCGACTACTTCGGCGAGATCGACCTCGAACAGGTCGTCGCGGACGTCGCCGAGCAGATGGATGCTGGCCGGTTCCGCGCGTGGGGCGTGAACAATTGGCGCATTGACGATCTGCGCAAGGCCATTGCCATCGCGCGCAAACATGGCCTGGAGCCGCCGGTTTTCGCGCAGCTCAAATACGGGCTCGCGCGCCGGTCGATGGCCGAGGGCGAGTTCTATGCGCCACTGTTCGCCTCCGGAGAGTTGGCCCTGCAGGCGTCGGACATTTTCGAAGGCGGGCTGCTCGTCGGGAATGTGAAGCCGAATCGCAAGATCGGTGCCGACGTCGGCGGCATCCGGGAGAAGATCGCCGCCGCTTGGCCTGCGGTGCAACGGATCGCGAACGAACTGGACGCTTCGCCCGCGCAGCTGGGAATTGCCTTCTGCCTGGCCAATCCCGCGACCGCGAACGTCCTGGTGGGCGTATCGCGGCAGGCGCAGCTGGAGGACAATGCGGGCGCGCTCTCCTTGCTGACGCGCGTCGGCGCGGACCGGATTCGCGAGCTGACCAAGGAGTTGTGGCTCGACCGCGAAGTCGCCGCCGACGGAACCTGGTGAAGGGGCTGGTGTTTTTTGTCGACGTGCGTAGACTAAAGCTCCCCGGGGTGCCCGGAGAGGCATCCCCGACGCCGTGAGGAGCCGCCACATGACGAAACCAGCGCCGGACCGCATCGTCGACATCGCCATCGGGTACATGGGCGCGAAGCAGTTGTTCGCCGCCTCGCGGATCGGCTTGTTCCGCGCGCTCGCCGACGGTCCGCGCACGGCGCCGGAACTCGCCGCCGCCACCGGCAAGAGCGAGCAGCTGACGCGCATCCTGGCCGACGCGATGAACGCGCGCGGCCTGCTGGAGCGCACCGAGGGCCGCTACGAGCTGGCCGAGGACGCGCGGGAGTACCTGGGCGGGGACGGCGCTACGGATCTCGCGCCGTTCCTGGCCTTCCTCAACGAAATCAGCTACGGCCACTGGCTCCAGTTCGACACCACTGTGGACAGTGGCAAACCCGGCGACCTCCAGATGGACGAGGGCCGCTGGGCGACGTTCATGGCGGGCGTCATGCGCTACAACGCCCTGCACGCGTCGATGCTCGCGCGCGCATTCGATTTCTCGCCCTACCGCAGCATGCTCGATCTGGGCGGATTGTCGCCGGAATTCGCGATCGGCGCGTTGCGGGCGAATCCCGCACTGACCGCTCGTTTCGTTTTCGCGCCCGAGTCCACGCAAGGCATCACCGACGCGGTGAATGCGGCCGGGTACGCGGATCGTACGAGCATCGACCCCGCGCCGACGGAATCCGCGACGCCGGGCGGAGAGCACGATCTGGTGATGGTGAACCACGTAGTGCACCGGTTCACCGCGGAGCAGAACCGGAAAATCCTGGCGAACGCGCGCGCGGCCGCCGGGGACGGCGCGACGTTGCTGCTGCTGGACTTCTTCCTCGACGACGACGAACGGCAGCGTCCGATCGACGCGCTGCACGCGGGGGAGTACTTCGTGATCGACGGAACCGTCGTCTATCCGGAGGCGGAAGTTCGCGAATGGCTCGACGGTGCAGGATGGCGCGTATGCGATGTCCTCGCGCTGCCCGGAAGTCCCCGCGTTCTGGTCGCCGACGCCGTCTGAAAACGGCAGCACGGCCGGGAGGCAACACGGGAGATAACAAACGCACCCGGCCCGTTGATTTTTTAGCCGACAATCGTAGACTATCCCGCACCACGGCGAGCCGGGCCGCACTCGCAGGCCCGCCGTTCCCGGCGGGGCGCCGAGCGACCCCGCCGGCGGTCCAGCACCCTGAGAGAGGGACTCAATGACGAGGACAAGGACAGCGGCGTTGTTCGCGGCGGCCGCCGCGGCGCTGCTCGCGATCGCCGGATGCACCGGCTCGGGCGCCGCCGGGGCGGGCGCGGGCACCGACGAGCTGAAGGCGGGCGTGTTCCTCGACGTGACGTCGTGGGACCCGGCCAACGCCGACATCGGCTTCGACGGCCCGTACCTGTCCGCGGTCTACGACCCGCTGGTCGCCTTGGACAAGGACGCCAAGCCGGTCCCCGCGCTCGCGAAATCGTGGGACTGGTCGGCCGACCGGCTGACCCTGACCATGCACCTGCGCGACGACGTCGCGTTCGACGACGGCCAGAAGTTCGATTCCGCCGCGGCGGTCGAGAACCTCAACCACCTGAAGGCGGGCACCCGGTCCGGCCAGGCCTACACCGACGTGAAGAGCGTCGAGGCAAAGGACCCGTCGACGGTCGTGCTGCATCTGTCCGAACGCGACGACGCGCTGTTGTATTTCATGGGTCTCGGCCGCAGCTGGATGGCTTCGCCCAAGGCGATCAAGGCCAACTCGCTCGCCAACGGCCCCGACGGCTCCGGCCCGTACACCTTCGACAAGGCGTCGTCGCAACCGCAGTCGCAATACGTCTTCAAGAAGCGCGCGAAGCACTGGGACAGCGCCACCTACCCGTTCCCGACCGTGCGGCTGTTCCCGATCACCGACCAGGCGGCGAGCTTCAACGCGATGCTGTCCGGTCAGCTGAACGTGCAGTTCGCCAACGCGGCCAACCTGCCGAAGGCGCAGCAGAACGGCTGGAACGTCGCGAAGAAGCCGGCGTCGTGGGTCGGCGTCCAGTTCGCGGACCGCACCGGCAGCCAGGTGAAGGCGCTCGGCGACCAGCGCGTGCGGCAGGCGATCTCCTACGCCTTCGACGCGGCCGGGATCCTCAAGGCGGTCGGCAACGACGCCGGCACGGTCACCGACCAGCTGTGGCCGAGCGGCAGCCAGGTCTACGACCCGGCGGGCAACGGCAAGTACAAGACCGACCTCGCGAAGGCCAAGCAGCTGCTCGCCGAAGCCGGATATCCCAACGGGTTCAGCCTGAAGATGCCGATGTCCACGATCTTCCAGGCGTGGCAGCCCGCCGCCGAGCAGACGTTCGGGCAGTTGGGCATCAAGGTCGACTGGCAGAACATGTCGATGCCGGACTACCAGAAGAACGCGCCGACGTACCCGATGTTCCTCGCGGTGATCGCGATGGACGGCAACGACATGGCCACGCTGACTGACCAGGTCACCTCCTCGCAGTGGTACAACCCGAAGCCGTCGGTGGACGCCTTCCCGGAGGTGAAGGCGCTCGTGCAGAAGGCGGAGCAGGCCCAGCCCGGCCCGGAGCAGACGGCGGCGCTCAAGGAGCTCAACGGGAAGCTCGTGGACCTCGCCTGGTGGAACGTCTGGTACCAGGCCGACAACCTCTACTTCAGCGTCAAGGGCATCACCGTCACGCCGATCACCGGCATGATGTTCCCGACGCTGCGGTTCATCCAGCGCGGCTGACGCGCCCGTCGTCCCGGGGCGGGTCCCTCCGAAGATTCCACAGTGGAGGGACCCGCCCCGGGGAGGAGCCGGAACATGCTCACATTCATCGTCAAACGCCTGGTGTCCGGGATCCTGCTGCTCGTGCTCGTCACGAGCGGCACGTTCTTCCTGGCGCACACGGCGGTGGGGGACCCGACCGCCGGGCTGCTCGGCAACAGCGCGACCCCCGCGCAGCAGGCGGCGCTGCGCGCCCAGATCGGGTACGACCGGCCGCTGCTCGTCCAGTTCTGGGACTGGCTGTCGCACGCGGCCACCGGCGATTTCGGGACTTCCTGGCGGAATTTCCAGCCGGTCGGCGAACAGATCGCGCTGCGCGTGCCGGTGACGCTGTCGGTCGTCGTTGCCGCGACGCTGCTCGCCGCGGTTCTCGGCGTCCTCGTCGGGGTCGTCTGCGGGCTGCGTCCCGGCGGCGTGGTCGACCGGGTGCTGAAGCTGGCGTCGGTGGTGCTGTTCGCGCTGCCCGGGTTCTGGGTCAGCCTCGTGCTGGTGACCTGGTTCGCGATCCAGCTGCAGTGGTTCCCCGCGGTCGGGTACGTGTCGCCGGACCAGTCGGTGTCCGGCTGGCTGCGGTCGATCGCGCTGCCGTCGATCTCGCTGTCGCTCGGCGCGATCGTGATGATCGCCGAACAGCTGCGCAACGGCTTCCTCCAGGTCGCCAACCAGGACTTCGTCCGTACGCTGCGGGCGCGCGGCCTGTCGTCGCGCCGGGTCACGACGCACGTGCTGCGCAACGCTTCGCCGTCCGCGCTGACCGTGCTGGCGCTGATGTTCGTCGGCCTGCTCGGCGGCGCGGTGGTCGTGGAGATCGTGTTCAACCTGCCGGGGATCGGCAGCCTGACGCAGTCGGCGTCGCAGATCGGGGACATCCCGGTGCTGCTCGGCCTGACCGCGGTGACCGTCGTGTTCGTCGTGATCGTCAACTTCCTGCTCGACCTCGTGCTCGGGTGGGTCAACCCGAAGGTGCGCGACCGATGACCGCTGCCCCGTTCCCCGCCACGCTCGCCCCGGTGAAGCGGATTTCCTTGCTGCGCCGGTACTTCCGCCGTCCGGTCGGCGTCGTCGCGCTGGTCGTGTTCGCGCTGATCGTGCTGGCTGCGGTGTTCGCGCCGTGGCTGGCCCCGTACGACCCGAACCACGTCGACTTCGCGCTCACCCACGCCGAACCCGGCAACGGGCACCTGCTCGGCGGCGACTCCGCCGGTCGCGACATCCTGAGCCGGCTGCTCTACGGCGCGCGGACCACGCTGTACGGCGGGGTGATCACCTGCGTCACCGGCGTGGTGCTGGGCGTGCCGACCGGTGTCGTCGCCGGATACTTCGGCGGCGCGACCGACCGGATCTGCTCGTGGATCAGCGACGCGCTGCAGTCGGTGCCCGGCATGATCGTGCTGCTGGTCGTCGCGGCCGGCACCGGCCAGGACTTCACCGTGCTGATGATCGCGCTCGGCGTGTTCCTCTCGCCCGGCTACTACCGGATCACCCGCGCCCGCGCGCTGACGGTGCGCCGGGAGCCGTACATCGACGCGGCGCGCGTGGCCGGGGTCGGCACGCTGCGGATCCTGCGCACGCACCTGCTGCGCGCGGTGTACGCGCCGATCATCGTGCAGACCGCGCTCACCGCCGGGCTCGCCATCGGCATGCAGGCCGGTCTGCAGTTCCTCGGCATCGGGTCGGCGTCGACGCCCAGCTGGGGCCAGACGATGAACGACGGCTTCCTGAACATGCTGACCTACCCGCTGATCCTGCTGTGGCCGTCGATCGCGCTGGGCGTGACCATTGCCGCGCTGGCGTTCATCGGCTCGACGCTCGCGGACCTGGTCAGCGTCCGCGCGGAACAGCCGACGCGCCGCGGCCGGGCCCGGGTGCGGGAGGCTCTCGCGGCTCCCGCACCGGACGCTTTGGGGACCGGCGGTGCTTCAGGTGCGCACGAGCACGCGGCGGCGGAGTGCGCGCTGCGGATCGAGAACCTGCGCGTCGGCTACGCGACCGACAAGGGCGTCAAGGAGGTCGTGCGCGGGGTGTCGCTGGACGCGGCGCCCGGCGAGGTCCTCGGGATCGTCGGCGAATCCGGGTCCGGCAAGACGCAGACGGTGTTCTCGGTGCTCGACCTCCTGCCGCCGGGCGGAACCGCGGTCGCGGACGGGATCTGGGTCGGCGGGCGCGAGGTCGGGAACGCGGCGGAGCGGGCGAAACTGCTCGGCCGCGAGATCGGGTACGTGCCGCAGGAACCGATGACGAACCTCGACCCGTGCTACCTGATCGGGCACCAGCTCGTCGAGCCGCTGCGCCGCGTGCACGGGCTGGACAAGGCCGCGGCGAATGCGCGGGCGCGCGAGGTGCTGCTGCAAGTCGGCCTCACCGATCCGGACCGGGTGATGGCGAGCTACCCGCACCAGATCTCCGGCGGCATGGCGCAGCGCGTGCTGATCGCCGGCGCGGTGGCCGGGCGGCCGTCGCTGCTGGTCGCGGACGAGCCGACGACCGCGCTGGACGTGACGGTGCAGGCCGAGGTGCTGGAGCTGCTGCGCGAACTGCAGGCCGAGTACGGGATGGCGCTGGTGATCGTCACGCACAACTTCGGCGTCGTCGCGGACATCTGCGACCGCGTCGTGGTGATGAAGGACGGCCGGATCGTGGAAACCGGCCCGGTGGAACGGATCTTCCGCGCGCCGGAGGACCCCTACACCGCCGAGCTGATCAGCGCGTCGCTGGACGACACCGAAGGACGGGACGAATTGGACGAAGCCTGGGAACGGCGCGGCCTTGCCCACGCGACCGGAGAGGAGGCCGGGCGATGACGGCTCCGCTTCTCGCGATCGAGGACCTGGTCGTCGACTACCGGCTCAGCCGCCGGGTGCGCTTCCGGGCGCTGAAGGGGATTTCGCTCGACGTCAAGCCGGGCGAATGCGTCGGGCTGGTCGGGGAAAGCGGTTCGGGAAAGTCCACTTTGGGCAAAGCCGTGCTGGGCCTCGCCGCGCCGGAGTCCGGCCGGATCACCTTCGACGGCGAGGACATCACCCACGCCCGGGGCGCGACGCGACGACGGCTGGCGAGCGACATCCAGGTGGTGTTCCAGGACCCGTACGGTTCGCTGGACCCGACCATGACCGTCGGCGAGGTCCTGGCCGAACCGCTGGTGGTGGCGGGAACCTCGCGCGCGGACGCCCGGACTGTGGTCGCCGACATGCTCGACCGGGTGCGGCTGCCGGGCGACGCGGTGCACCGGTATCCGGGGGAGTTCTCCGGTGGACAGCGGCAGCGGATCGCGATCGCGCGGGCACTGGTCCGGCGGCCGCGGCTGATCGTGTGCGACGAGCCGGTGAGCGCGCTCGACCTGACCACGCAGGCGACCATTCTCGACCTGTTCCTGGAACTGCAGCGCGAGACCGGGGTGTCGTATCTGTTCGTTTCGCACGACCTGGGGGTGGTGCGCCGGATCTGCCACCGGGTTTCGGTGCTGTACCAGGGAGAGATCGTGGAATCCGGGCCGACCGCTGCCGTCACCCGCAACCCGGAGCATCCGTACACCCAGCGACTGCTGCTGGCCGCCCCGGTGGCCGATCCCGCGCGGCAGGCGGAGAGACGGGCGGCCCGGCTGGGGCTGGGGTAAGCGCTCCGGTCGTTCGCCGGGTTCGCGGCTCGGTGCCGCTGCCCGGATTCCGGGCTCGCCGCTCCCGCTGGCGGTCGAGCAGGGTCACATCCGTCGCGGGAGAATACGGGTTAGAGTCTGTAACCATGCCGAAGGTCATCGATCACGACCAGCGACGACGGGAGATCGTCGAGGTCGCCAAAAAGCTGATCATCGAGGGCGGGTTCGAGGCTGCCACGATGCGCAGCATCGTGACCGCGGCCGGGTTCGCCAACGGCGCCCTCAAACATTATTTCCCCAGCAAGGACAGCATTATCGCGGCCACGTTCGAGAGCGTGCTGCAGGAGACTTCGCAGCGGATGTCGGAATTGGATCCTTCGCTGGGCCCGGTGGAGTCGCTGCGGGGTTTTGTCGAGGCGGCTATTCCGTTCGACGAGCATCAGATCGCTTCGGCTCGGGTGTTGCTGGTGCTGTGGGAGCATTCCGTGGCCAATCCGGATTTGGCTCGGCGGTATCGGGAATTGCTCGACAGCTGGCGGGCGGAGTTGACGGTGCGGATCGCTGCTGCTCGGGGGAAGGGGGAGGGGACTGATGCGGCGGTGATCGGGGTGTTGGCGGATGAGATTATCGCGGTTTCCATTGGGGCTAATGTTACTAGTTTGATGCATCCGGTGGGGAAGGTTGCCGGGCGTTATCGGGCTTATATTGACGGGTTGATAGCTCGGATTGGGGATTGAGTCGTCGTTTGTTTCGACTCGTCGCCCTGGGGGGCGACATTGCCGTCGTTTTTGGTTGCGTGGGGCACCCCGAATTTTGATTGTGCTGACGGTTCGGGGGTGCTTGTCAAGGCGGGAAAGATGCCTTGACAAGCACCCCCGAACCGCAGGGCGGCTTTGTATCGGGGTTGGGGGAGGGGTGGGTGCCCCCGGTGTTTGGGTGCACTGGCTGCGGTTTTTTCGCGGCTTCCGGGTTTGCTGCGTGGGGGTTCGCGGCGTGCGGATGGTGCCCCACCGTGGCGTTGGGCGCGCCGGCTGCGGCGGATGACTAGTGCGGCGCGGTGCGGGGATTAGCGACGGGTTCGAGGCGGGCGGTTAGCGCCCCAATGTGGCATTGGGTGCATGCGACGCCCCCAATGTGGCATTGGGTGCGTGGGATGCACCCAATGTGGCGTTCGGTGCATGCGACGCAACCAATGTGGCGTTCGGTGCGTCGGACGCACCCAATGTGGCATTGGGGCGCATTCGGGGCGGCGGCCGAGTCGGGGGTGGGCCGTGAGGGGAACCCTGAGGGGAACCCTGAGGGACTCTGAGTTCGTGAAGGACTCCTTCCGGGAATCAGATTCCCTCAAGGAGTCCCTCACGGAGGTCTGGACCGGGTCCGGGTTTGTGTCTACGCTTGGAGAATGACTTCCGCGTTTCCGGTCACTCGCACGCTTTCCGGTCGGGCCGTCACTGGGCCTCCGGTGGTGCTGATTCATGGGTTCGCTTCTTCGGCGACGTCTGATTGGCCCGCGGAGTACTGGGCCGATCCGCTGGCGGCCGCGGGGCGCGAGACGATTGTGGTGCATTTGCCGGGGCATCCTGGCGGGCCTAAGGTCGCGCACCCCTGCGAGGCCACGGCGACGCGGGTCGTGGACGCGCTGGCGGAATGTGCTGGCGCGGAGGAAGTCGACGTCGTCGGGTATTCGCTCGGGGCTCGGCTTGCGTGGGATCTCGCGGCGCATCCCAAGGTGTCGGTGCGGCGGTTGGTGCTCGGCGGGTTGAGTCCGCAGGAACCGTTCGCGGCGGTGGATCTCGGGGCCGCCCGGCAGGCTGTTCGAGGGGGACCGTCGCCGGACGATCCGTTGACCGGTGCGATCACCGCCATGGCGGCGGCGGGCGACGCGGAGTCGCTGCTGAATCTCGTCGAGGGGCTGGCCAGCGAGCCGTTCGATCCGGGGGCGGGCGTTCCGCGGGTGCCGACGTTGTTTCTCGCGGGGCGGCAGGACTTCATGGCGCACGGGATCGAGCAGCTGGTAGCCCGGGTTCCGGGCGCGCGGTTCCAGCAGGTCGCGGGGGATCACCGGGGTGCGTTGGTCGGGGTCGAGCTGCGCGAGGCGGTGTTCGGCTTCCTCGGGGTCGCGGACCGCTGACGGGCCGAAATGGCCTCCTCGGCGCAGTCGTGCCAGCCTGGAGCGCATGACGACACCGGCGCAGCTCCGCAGAACCGCCCTGTCCTATCCGGAGACGGCCGAGCTTGCCGTTGACGGTACGGTCGTGTTCACGGTGCAGGGCAAGGAATTCGCCGCCCTGCGACCGGATCGTCAGGTCGTGCTCCGGATGACTGCGTCCGATGTGGACGAAATGCGCGCGCAACACCCGAGCGCGCGGCGGGTGGCGCGGGCGGGGGTGCGGTTCCCGATCGAGGACCTCAACGGGCAGCAGCTCAACTACTGGGTGCGCCGAGCGTGGCTAGCCCGCGCACCGAAACGTCTGGCGGCTCCAGTAGCTGCGGCCGGGACTGCGGTGGCGGGCGAAGTGGGCGACTTGCCCAAGGCGATCGGCAGTCCGGCGACTCGGGCATTGCACGGGGCGGGGATCACGACGCTCGCGCAGACCGCTGAATGGACCGACGCCGAGTTGCTGGCCTTGCACGGCGTTGGCCCGAAGGCGGTGCGGATGCTTCGCGAGGCGCAGGCCTGAACTCCGTCAGCGGCGCAGGCGTGCGGCCGCGGCCAGGAGAGGCGTGCCGAGAGCGGTGGCAACGGCTCCGAGTGAGGTGTCAGTGGCGAGGATTCACCGGACCGTCTTCATCGCCAACGTCAGGACCCCGCTCCCATGTTGGCGCACCCGGCTTCGAACTGTGCGACGGCGTCGCCCAGGGCGGTGATTCGGCTTGCGGGCCAGATCGGCGGCCCGGGTGGAGGCGGCGTTGAAGCGGAACGCGGCGACGCTCTGTGGGTCGGCGTTGGCGGTGACCTCCAGGGTGCGCTCGGCCCAGCGTCGGCGGCGGAAGGTGTCCAGCAGGACCGTCTGCAGGTCGGCTCACGCTCGGCGCGTGAGCCGTGGGCCGGAATCGCGGGCATCCTGGCCACGTTCGACGCCGAGCTGACCGACGTCCGGCCGAACTCCGGGAGGATTGCCGACGGGTGGCCGAGCGGTGGGCCAAGTCAGGACTGCGGTGAATCCGCCCCGGTAGGCGCGGGATCCGGCGGGTCGCCCTCGAAGCCGTTGGCCCAGTAGCGGCCGCGCAGTGAAAGGTTCTGCAGCATCCCGGTGGCCTCTTCGGCCGACATCGGCGCGGGCTCCGTTTCCAGCCACCACCGCAGCACGGCGAGCTGTTCCCCGACCCACGCCCTCGCCAGCACGCCGAGGTCGATGCGCGGTTTGACGTCGTGGTGGTCCGCCCGGGACTGGAACACCGAGCACACCGCGTCGATGCGCGCGTCGGTGAATTGCCGCAGCGCTCGGCCATCGCCCTCGCCGCGCAGGATGAGCAGGTAGAGATCCCGGTTTTCGCGGGCGTGCCGGAACAGCTCGAGCGCCGGTTTGCCGGTGAACCCGACTGAGGACGCCGGGACCAGCGGGCGCAGGCGTTCGTCCAGTTCCTCCTGGAGTTCGGTGACCACGTGTCGCAGCAGGGCGTCCTTGTCCGGGTAGTGGCTGTAGAACGTCGCGCGGCCCAGGTCGGCCCGTTCGGTGATGTCTTCCACCGTCACGTTGGCGTATCCGCGTTCGAGCACCAGCGACACCAGCGCGTCGCGGAGCAGGCCGCGGGTGCGGCGGGTCCGTCGGTCAGTGGTCGGCAAAGGGCCCCCTTCGGTCGGTGCCGGCCCGAGTGTAGCGAACTGTTGACACCGCGACCGTTAATAGACACAGTGTTCAGCATTGGTCAGTCTGACGGAGAACAGGGAGTCGGCGTGAACCTGGGCAGCTATGTCACCCGTGCCAGCACGTTCTGGCCCGAGCAGCCGGCGCTGGTGTGCGGCGAGCGGCGGTGGTCCTACCGCGAACTGGAGGAGCGGACGAACCGGCTGGCGTCCGCGCTCCTCGCGTCCGGCGTCGAGCCCGGGCAGGCGGTGGCCACGTTCTCCGGCAACAGCGCGGAGCTGGTGGAGACCGAGATCGCTTGCTACAAGGGCGGTTTCCTGCGGGTGCCGATCAGCGCGCGGCTGTCCGCGGGCGAGGTCGAGCACATCCTGGCGGACGCGGACGTGCGGGTGCTGCTCGTCGACGCCGAGCACGCCGAAGCGGCGCAGAAAGCGGCCACGGGGACGTCGTGTTCCCTGATCGACTACGACGGCCGCACGCCGGATGTCCGGTCTTACGCCGAGGTGCTGGCAGCGGGGTCGGCGGAGCCGGTCGCGGTCGAGGTGGGCGCGGAGGATCCCTCGGTCCTGCACTTCACGTCCGGGTCCACCGGGAAGCTCAAGGCCGCGGTGCAGACGACCGGGAACCGGCTGGCGAACATGCGCAAGCGGCTGATGAGCCCGGAAGGGGCACCCGCCGTCGAGGAACGGTATCTGGCCGCGGGTCCGATCACGCACGCGACCGGAATGGGTTTGCTGGCGGCGTTTTCCCGCGGGGCGACCGCGGTGGTGCTGCCGCGGTTCACCGCCGAGGAATTCCTGCGGACGGTCGAGAAAGAACGGATCACCTCGACGTTCCTGGTGCCGGTAATGCTGAATATGGTGCTGTCCCACCCCGGCCTCGGCGACTTCGACCTGTCTTCGCTGACCTGCCTTCGGGTGGGCGGCGCACCGGTGTCGCCGCAGCGGTTGCGCGACGCGGTCGCGGCGTTCGGTCCGGTGGTGATGCAGGGGTACGGCCAGGGCGAGACCACCAGCGGTGTCACAGTGTTGACCTGCGACGACGTCGTGCGCGGCATCGAGGAGGACCCGGAGCTGCTGTCGTCGGCCGGGCGGCCGCTGTTCGACTCCGAGGTTCGCGTGGTCGACGACGAAGGACGGCCAGTGGCTGCCGGGGAACTCGGCGAGGTGGTGGTGCGCGGACCGGACTGCGTGACGGAGTACTGGCACGAGCCGGAGCTGTCCGCGGAGACGTTCCGCGACGGCTGGGTGTACACCGGCGACATCGGTTACCTGCGCGCCGACGGCTATCTGTTCATTGTGGACCGCAAGAAGGACCTGATCATCTCCGGCGGCTACAACATTTACTGCACCGAAGTGGAATCCGTGCTCTACGAGCATCCCGCCGTGTCGGAGGCGTGCGTGGTGGGCGTGCCCGACGAGCAGTGGGGCGAAGCGGTGAAGGCGGTCGTCGTCCGCCGGTCCGAGGTCACCGCCGAGGAACTGATCGAGTTCTGCGCGGAACGGTTGGCGCGCATCAAGAAACCGCGTTCGGTGGATTTCGCCGGCGAACTCCCGGTGAACCGCAACGGCAAGATCGACCGGCGCGCGGTGCGGGACCGGTATTGGGCGGGCGAAGCCCGGAAAGTCCACTGAGGAGGCCCGGCATGTCCTTCACCCTCACCCCGGCTTACGACCACAACCCGCGGCTGGCGGACCTGGTCGGCCGGTTGCGCGAATACCTGTCCGGCGAACTCGCCGACTACGAGGCCGCGCTCGGGCTGACCCCGGAGACCCCGCTGACCCGGGCCGTGATCGAACCGGTCTGGAAACGCTGCCGGGAGCTGGGTTTCTACGGGGTCCACCTGCCCAGCGAGTACGGCGGCCTCGACCTGACGTACACCGAACTGGCCGCGCTCAAGGAGGAAGTCGGCGCGTCCGGTCGGATCCTGTACCACTGCGTGCTCGGCGACCTGGGCGGCCCGCTGCGCGCCGGCGCGATCTTCTCGACGGCCACCGACGAACAGCGCGAACGGTACCTGCTGCCGGTCGTCCGCGGAGAACGCGCGTGCTGCTTCTCGCTCACCGAAACCAATGCCGGGTCGGACGTGCGGGCGATGCGCACCGTGGCGACCCCGGACGGCGACGGCTGGCGGATCAGCGGGCGCAAGGTGTTCTCCTCGGCCGGCCCGATCGCCGATTTCTCCGTGCTGGTCGCCCGGATGGCGGGGGAGGGCGAGAGCTACTCGGCCTTCCTGGTCGACCTGGACTCCCCGGGCTGCACCGTCGCCGACGGCGAGGTTCCGATGTCCGGCCAGCACATCGAGTCCGACATCATCCTCGACGACTGCTACGTCGGCCCGCAGCAACTGCTCGGCCGCGTCGGCGACGGGCTGCGCATCGGGCTCGGCCGGGTCACCACCAACCGGCTGCTGCACTGCCCGACGGTGCTCGGCCACGCCCGGCGCGCGCTCGAACTCACCATCGAATTCGCCCGCACCCGCCAGGTGTTCGGCGGCCCGCTGGCGGCGCTGCAGTCGATCCAGCACAAGATCGCCGACATGGCCGCCTCCTACTACGCGTCCCGCGCCATGACGTACGACGCACTGTCCGAATTGGACTCCGGAAGCACCCCGAGCACGGAGGCGTTCATGTGCAAGCTGTTCGTCGCGGAGAACGCCTTCCGCATCGCGGACGAGGCGGTGCAGATCCACGGCAAAGCCGGGCTCGTGCGCGGGGCCGAGGTGGAATGGCTGTTCCGCCGCCTGCGGATGTTCCGCGTGCTGACCGGATCGTCGGAAATCCAGAAGAACGGCATCGCCAAAGCCCTGCTCCAGTCCGGAGCGCAGCGGTGAAGCCCGTCGGGACCCGGCCGCGCTCGGCCGCGCCGACCGACGGCGCCGCGGGGAGCGGCTGGCTGCGCCGCTGGTCCGTGGTGGCCATGCTGCTGCTGTTCATGCTGATCAACTACGGCGACAAGGCCGTCCTCGGGCTCGCCGCGCGCCCGATCATGCACGAGTTCGGGCTGAGCCCGTCGCAGTACGGCCTGCTGTCCAGCGCGTTCTTCTTCCTCTTCAGCGTGTGCGCGCTGGCGGTCGGCTTCGCGTCGAGCCGGATCTCGACGCGGTGGATCCTGCTGGTGCTCGCGCTGGTCTGGGCGGTGACGCAGGTGTCGGTGGTCGCGGCGAGCGGGGTCGGGCTGCTCCTGCTCAGCCGGATCGTGCTCGGCGCCGCCGAAGGGCCCGCGCAGCCGATGGCGCTGCACGCCGCCTACAGCTGGTTTCCCAACGCCAAGCGCAACATCCCGAGCGCGCTGATCGTCGGCGGCGGCGCGCTGGGCGGGGCGATCGCGACCCCGCTGCTCACCCTGGCGATCGTGCACTTCGGGTGGCGGGCCGCGTTCCTGGCCATGTTCCTCGTGGGCTGCGTCTGGTGCGTGCTGTGGCTGGTGATCGGCCGCGACGGTCCGGTCGACCTGGCCCCGGCCGGCGCGGCTCCCGTTCCGGCCAGCCGCGTTCCGTACCGGCGGATCCTGCTCTCCGGAACGTGGCTCGGCGGGTTCACGGGCGCGTTCGGCGCGTACTGGACGTCCACGCTGATGGTCGCGTGGCTGCCGTCCTACCTCGAAATGGCGCTCGGCTACAGCGCCGGCGAGGCGGCCGCGATCACGACGATCCCGTGGGTGGCCGGGCTGGTCCTGACCTTCGCCCACGGCGCGCTCACCCAATGGCTGCTGCACCTCGGCGTGCCCAGCCGGATCGCCCGCGGCATCCTCGGCGGCTGTGTGCTGATCCTGGCGGGCTTGGCGATGGTGCTGCTGCCGACCGTGACCCAGCCCGCGCTGCGGATCGTCCTGATCGCCGTGGCGTTCAGCTTCCACGGCGTCACCTTCGCCAACGGCCAGACGGTCAACAGCGAGATCAGCCCGCCCGCGCAGCGAGGTGCGGTGCTGTCGGTCAGCGTCGCGCTGGTCACCGTCGCCGGGCTGCTCGCGCCGTATCTCACCGGTCGGCTCGTGGAGGCCGCGGACGGACCGGCCGCCGGTTTCGCCACCGCCTTCGCGATTCCCGGAGTCCTGATGATGGCCGGCGGGGTGGCCGCGCTCTTCTTCGTCCGTCCGGAACGCGACGCCCGGCGCATCGCGGCACTCGCTGTAGTCAAGGAGAAACCGTGACCACTCCGTACACAGTGGACAATGCTTATTGGAGCCGCGGCTACGTCGACCCGGCGTTCGTCCGCTTCGGCATGACGCGCGCCCGGGAAACCGGCCCGACCCGGCGGGTCTGGCGGGGCGCGGGCCTGCGCTGGGACCTGCCGGAGGATCCCCGCGACCTGGACCACCTGCTGGTCGACGCGCGGGGTGCGGCCATGAAACTGACCGAGTTCCTGGCCAGTGCCGAAACTGACGCGATCCTGGTCGCTCATCGGGGAAAGATCGTGTACGAGCGGTACTTCCACGGCATGCGGCCACACGACGTGCACCTGTCCGCGTCGGTCGCGAAGTCGTGGACCGGACTGCTCGCCGCGCTCCTCATCGACGAAGGCATGCTCGATGCTGACCGCCCGTTGGCTCATTACGCACCGGAACTCGGCGGCACTGCGTTCGGCGACGCCTCGATTCACCACCTGCTGCACATGGGCACGGTGATGAACTACGGCGGGCGTCCGTTCTATAAACCTCTTGAAGCGCAACGGTATTTCGCCGCGGTCGGCATCGTGCCCCGTCCCGCTGGCTATACCGGACCGACCAGCGTCAAGGAGCATCTGGCCACCGCGCAGGCCGTCGCGCCGCCGGGCACTGAATTCCGCTACGACAACGGAAACACCGAAGCTGTCGCGGAAGCCCTTCGTCGCGTCACCGGCGTGAGCCTCGCCGAACTGTGGAGCGAAAGGGTCTGGGCCCGGCTGGGAGCGGACGAGGACGGTGCGTACTGCCTGGATTCCACCGGGACCGAGATCGCCTGCGGCCGCTACAGCGCGACCCTGCGGGATCTTGCCCGGGTGGGGGAGATGCTGCGTCGCGGCGGGACGGTCGGCGACCGGCAGATCGTGCCGGAACGCGTCGTCGCCGATCTGGCCAACGTGCCGCCCGGACCCGCGCGGCGCGCCTTGCCGACCGGCGCGGTCCGGCCGATCGGGTACCACAATTTCTGGTGGGTTCCTGACGACGGCCACGGCACGTTCGGCGCGCGAGGCATCCACGGGCAGCGGCTGCAGGTCAGTCCGGGGCGGGCACTGGT
Source organism: Streptomyces sp. AA4 (assembly GCF_000158875.1). Lineage (NCBI taxonomy): Bacteria > Bacillati > Actinomycetota > Actinomycetes > Kitasatosporales > Streptomycetaceae > Streptomyces > Streptomyces sp. AA4. Next base: position 3,976,952 of record NZ_GG657746.1, read on the forward strand.
GATCGCCCACTACGGCTCGCATGTGATGTCGCCGTCGGTTCCCGTGCCGCCCCTGGAAGCGGTGTTCGCGCAGATCGGCGACCACCTGGCCGGGTAGCGCGACCGGGCGGGACCGACCGTTCTCTCTGCTAGCGTTGCCGTTGTGGTGCAGAAGATCCAGGTGTCCGAGGCGCGGTCGCGGCTGCTCGCGACCGCGACCCGGATCTTCTACGCCGAAGGCCTCCACTCGGTCGGGATCGACCGGCTCGTGGCGGAGGCCAAGGTCACGCGGGCCACGCTGTACCGGCATTTCCCGGGCAAGGAAGACCTCGTCGTCGCGTATCTGCAGGGCGTGTCCGAGATGGAACGCGACGGCATCGGCAAGATCCTCGACGGCAACCCTCCCGCGGTCGACGCTTTGCGGGCCATCGCCGGGCAGATCGCGGAGAGCATCCAGTCGGCGCACTTCCGCGGCTGCGCTTTCCTGAACGCGGCGGCGGAATACCCGGACCCCGCGCATCCCGTGCACCAAGCCGTCCTCGCGCACCGCGAGTGGTTCCTCCGCACCGTCACGGAGGTGCTCGCGCGGATCGGTTCGGCCGCACCGGAGCCCGCGGCCCGGCATTTCGTAATGCTGCGCGACGGTGCGATGGCCGCGGGCTGCTTGACGGATTCGGCCGAGGTCGGAGAGACGTTCCTCCAGGGTGTCGACGGTCTCCTGCGGCACCGCGTGCCTCCTGCCCCGTAAGACTTCGGAAAGACCGTCCGGCATTGACGCTGCCCGGGCGGGCCGACAGGCTCAGTGGGAGACAGAACGTTCGTTCTACCTGAGTCCTCGGAAGGATCCTCGTGACCATCGTTGACAAGCCCGCCGCCAGTGCGGCCCCGTTGCGCCGACTGTATTTCGCGCGGTTCGCCTTCGCCCTCGTCTGGGCTGCGCTGCTGTTCCTCACGACCAAGTCGCAGCTCGGCCCGCTCGGGGTGGTCCTGGTTGTCGGGTACCCGCTGTTCGACGTCGCGGCCGCGGTCGTGGACGCCCGCTCGACCCGGGCCGTGGGGCTGTACGTGAACATCGCGATCAGCCTGCTGGCGGGGATCGGCCTGGCGGTCGCCAGCGCGTCCGGCGTCCCGGCGGTGCTGCGGGTGTGGGGTGCTTGGGCCGTCGCAGCCGGTCTGGTGCAGCTGAGCGTGGCGGTCGGGCGGCGCGAGATGGGCGGCCAGTGGCCGATGATCCTCAGCGGCGGCATCTCCGTGCTGGCCGGGGTGAACTTCGTCCTCAGCGCCGGCGCGCCCGCCCCGTCGCTGGCCGCGGTGGCCGGGTACGCGGTGCTGGGCGGGATCTTCTTCCTGGTCTCGGCGCTGCGGCTGGGGCGCACTCCCGTTGCGCGGGGGATTAAAGACTCCGGCAGCGCGGACGTCCGCCCGCGGTGACTGCGGGTCGTGCCGGATTAGCGTCGCGGGCGGGACCTCGAGCACGAGGGAATTCAGTGCGAATCCTGGCGCTCGACCCTCGTTCGTCCGGTTTGGAGGCAGCGGTCGGACTGGCGGGCCCCTTGGCGACCATGACCGCAGTGGGCACCAGGTCCGCACTGGCTCCGGTGGTCCCCGCGTTGTGCGGAGCTGGCAGGTCAGCCGGAAGTCCACTGTGGACCGCGCGATTCCGGTGCGCCGGGCCGGCTCGGAGGATGGATACGGGGCCGACGGCGGCACCTGCTCGTCCCGCGACGCCGAAACCCCGGTTTGCCCCGGGCCGGTCTTTGCGGCATCTTTACGCGTGGTGTGCCGGGAAGTCTGGTCGGCCTGCCCGTGCCCGGCCGGGCGGCGGGCGGTCCGTTCGACCCCGGGGAGTCCGAGGATGCTGGTGCGGGCGTCAGGCGTGCGGAAAGAAATCGCGAGGTCCGGCGGAGCCGCCCGGCGCGCCGTAGCCTGGGGGCATGCGCGCAGCGGACCTGGCCGAGGAGTTCCCGGTCGTCGACCTCGATGCGGACGCGCTGGCGGCCGCGCGCCTGCTGGCCGAGCACCGGCTGCCCGGGCTGGTGGTGACGGAAGCGTCCGGATGCCCGCACACGGTGCTGCCCGCCTCCGACGTCGTCCAGTTCCTGGTGCCGCCGTACGTGCGCGACGATCCGTCGCTGGCCGGGGTGCTCAGCGAATCGATGGCGGACCGCGTCGCGGACAAGCTGGGCGGGCGGACGGTGCGCGAATTGCTGCCCGACGAACCGCGCGAGCTGCCCAGGGTGGACGCCGACGACACGATCGTGGAGGTCGCCGCGACGATGGCCCGGCTGCGGTGCCCGCTCGTCGCCGTCATGCGGGACCGGACGCTGCTCGGCGTGGTTTCCGCGTCGCGGCTGCTGGAGCACGCGCTGACGCCTCGCTGACCCGGGCGGTCCGCCGGTGAGCACGATCATCGCGGTGGTCGTCTTCGTGGTGGCCTACGTGCTCATCGCGACCGAGAAGATCCCGAAGATGACCGCCGCGCTCGCCGGGGCGGGCGTCGTGCTCGCGACCGGGGTGAGCGGCTCGGCCGACGCGTTCTTCTCCGAGGACACCGGCGTCGACTGGAACGTGCTGTTCCTGCTGCTCGGCATGATGATCATCGTCGGGATCCTGCGCCGCACCGGCGTGTTCGAATTCGTCGCGATCTGGGCGGCCAAACGCGCCAAGGGGTCGCCGCTGCGGATCATGCTGCTGCTGGTGCTGATCACCGCGGTCGCGTCGGCGTTCCTGGACAACGTGACCACGGTGCTGCTCATCGCCCCGGTGACGCTGCTCGTGTGCGACCGGCTCGACATCAGCCCGGTCCCGTTCCTGATCGCCGAGGTACTCGCGTCCAACATCGGCGGCACCGCAACGCTGATCGGCGACCCGCCCAACATCATCATCGGCAGCCGCGCCGGGCTGGCGTTCAACGACTTCCTGCTCAACCTCGCGCCGATCGTCGCGCTCGAGCTCGTCGTGCTGGGGCTGGTGCTGCCGTGGCTGTTCCGCGGCTCGTTCACTGTCGACCCGCAACGGGTCGCCGACGTCATGGCGCTCAACGAACGCGAAGCGATCCGGCAGCCGAAGCTGCTGATCAAGTCCGGCGCCGTGCTGCTGCTCGTGTTCGCCGGGTTCGTGCTGCATTCGGTGGTGCACCTGGACCCGTCGGTGGTCGCGCTGCTCGGCGCGGGCCTGCTGGTGCTGCTCTCGGGCACGCTGCCCAAGCAGTACCTGGCCGGCGTCGAATGGGAAACCCTGCTGTTCTTCGCCGGCCTGTTCATCATGATCGGGGCGCTGGTCAAAACCGGCGTGATCGACTGGCTGGCCAAGCTCTCCGCCGGAGCCACCGGCGGGAACGCGCTGCTGGCGGTCTTCCTGATCCTCGGAGTGTCCGCGCTGCTGTCCGGCGTGATCGACAACATCCCTTACGTGGCGACGATGAGCCCGCTCGTGCTCGCGCTCACCCACGACATCCCCGACCCCGCGCATTCGGACGCGCTGTGGTGGTCGCTGGCGCTCGGCGCGGACTTCGGCGGCAACATGACGGCTGTCGGGGCCAGTGCGAACGTGGTGGTGCTGGGGCTCGCCGCGCGGGCCGGGGCGCCGATTTCGTTCTGGGAGTTCACCAAGAAGGGCGCGGTCGTCACGCTGATCACCGTGCTCGTCGCCGCGCCGTACCTGTGGCTGCGCTACTTCGTGTTCTGACCAACCCCGCACGCGAAACGGACGAAAACCCGGATAACGCCGGGGAAATCGCCGCCGTCCGGCCGGTGTGAGCGATCCCGCAACCATGGCCGTACGCAATTGTTGCATACTGCATCAATGTCGTCGGGCGAGAATGCGGGAAAACGCGGGCTGGTGGTACCGGTGCGCCAGCCGGTGGGCCGGTGGGTGCGGGAGAGCCGGGCCGGGCTGGTCGGGCTCGCGGTGCTGATCGGGGCGGGCGCGGGGCTGGGCGCGGTGGTGTTCCGGTGGCTGATCACGTCGTTCACGCACGTGTTCTCCGGACACGCGGACTACTCGGACGCCGGGCGGGCGGCGCATTCCTGGTTCCCTGAGCTGGGGCCGTGGTTCCTGCTGCTGGCCCCGGTGCTGGCGGGCCTGGTCTACGGGCCGCTGGTGCACCGGTTCGCCCCCGAGGCGCGCGGGCACGGGGTGCCGGAGGTGATGTACGCGGTCGCCGAGCGCGGCGGCCGGATTCCGGTGCAGGTGAGCGTGGTGAAGGCGCTGGCGTCCGCGTTGACGATCGGCTCCGGCGGTTCGGTGGGCCGGGAGGGGCCGATCGTGCAGATCGGGTCCGCGCTGGGCTCGGCGCTGGGCCGGGCGGCGCGGTTGCCCGAGTCGCGGCTGCGGGTGCTGGTGGCGTGCGGCGCGGCGGGCGGGATCGCGGCGACGTTCAACGCGCCTCTGGCCGGTCCGTTCTTCGCGATGGAACTGATCCTGCGCGATTTCGCCGCGGAATCGTTCGGGGCGGTCGTGCTCGCGAGCGTGACGGCGAGCGTCGTCGGCCGCGCGGTGCTGGGCAACGCGCCGTTCCTGGACCTGCCGCCGTTCACGCTGCGGAATCCGGTGGAGTACCTGCTGTTCGTGGTGCTGGGCCTGGTCGTCGGCGCGTGCGGGGTGCTGTTCACCCGGGTGCTGTACTGGATCGAGGACCTGTGCGACCGGCTGTGGCGCGGTCCGGAATGGCTGCGCCCGGCCGTCGGCGGCGTCTTCCTCGGCGGGCTGCTGCTGGCGCTGCCGCAGATGTACGGGGTGGGTTATCCCGTGCTGCAGAACGCGGTCGAGGGCAAGTACGTCCTCGGTTTCCTGCTGGTGCTCATGCTCGGGAAGATCGTGGCGACCAGCCTGACGATCGGGATCGGCGGCTCGGGCGGGGTGTTCGCGCCGTCGCTGTTCATCGGCGCGATGGCCGGGACCGCGTTCGGGATCGCGGTGCACACGTGGTTCCCGTCGGTGACCGCGTCGCCGGGCGTGTACGGGCTGATCGGCATGGGCGCGGCATTCGCGGGCTCGGCGCGGGCCCCGATCACGGCGGTGATCGTGCTGTTCGAACTCACCGGCCAGTACACGGTGATCCTGCCGATGCTGACCGCGATCGTGATCGCGACCGCGGTGAGCCGCACGCTCAGCCGCGACACGATCTACACGCTCAAACTCCGCCGCCGCGGCATCGATCTGGACAAGCACCCGTCCGCGCGGCGGCTGGCGGACACGAAAGTCTCCGCGGTCACCGAACCGCTGCCGGAGCCGCTGCGCGAGGACCTGCCGCTGGAACTGGCCGCGCACGCGCTCGCGCTGTCCGGCCACGGAATCCTGCCGGTCATCGACGAACAAGGCCGGTACCAGGGCTGTGCCACGGCTCGCGCGGTCGCCGAAGCAGTGGCCGAGGACAACGCGGGACGGGTGGGAGACCTCGCCGAGCTGCCGCCGCTGGTCACGAGCGATTCGACGCTGGCGGATGCGCTCGACGCGCTCGCTCAGGCGCCGGGAACCGGGCTTCCGGTGCTGACCGGGACTGACGAGCTGACCGGGTGGATCACGCACCAGTCGGTGCTGAGCGCGCTGGAACCCGCCGTAGCCGGCCGCTGAACGGCGATCACCCGCGCGCCTCGGGAAGTTCGACGACGAACCGCGCCCCGCCGCCCGGCCGTCCCTCCGCCCATACCCGGCCGTGGTGGCGGTGCACGTGGTCCGCGACGATCGCCAGTCCCAGCCCGGTTCCCGAATCAGGATCCCGCCGTCCGGCGTGCACGCCTCGGGAGAACCGCTCGAAGATCCGTTCGCGGAGTTCGGCGGGCACCCCCTCGCCGGCGTCGTCCACCTCCAGCCGGACCACGCCGTTGCACGCGTGCGCGGCCACGCGGACCGCGCCGCCGCCGTAGCGGGCCGCGTTGTCGAGCAGGTTCGCCAGGACCCGGTCGAGGCGGCGCCGGTCCGCGGCGACCAGCAGCTGCCCTGCGGCGAGGTCCAGCGTCGGGCGTGGCGCGGGGCTGCTCGCGACGCCGCTGCGGACCAGCGTTCCGAGGTCGACCAGTTCGCGGTCGTCGCCGTTGTCCGCCTGGTCGACGGCCGAGATCTCCAGCAGGTCGAGCACCATGCCGCGGAACCGGTGCAGTTCGGCCAAAAGGAGCTGCAGTGCTTTCTGCGCGGGCGCGGGCATGGCGTCGCGGCGGCGGTCGAGCACCTCCGCGACGGTCGTCATCGTGGTGAGCGGCGAGCGCAGTTCGTGGCTGACGTCGGCGGCGAACCGGGCGTCGCGGCGGACCCGTTGTTCCAGCGCGTCGGCGGTGGCGTTGAAGGTCGCGGCGAGGGGAGCGAGATCTGGTCCGGCTTGTTCGGGCAGCCGGGCGCGCAGGTCGCCGCGCGCGATCCGGGCGGCGGTTTCGGTGAACGCGGCAAGCGGGCGGAGTGCGCGCCGGGCCGCCCACGCGCCGAGGGCGACGCCGAACAGGCCGCACGTCACGGTGCCCGCGACGAGGATCATGCGCAGGTCGCGGAAGGTCCGTTCGAGCCCGAGCAGCGGATGGAGCTCGACGTAGTAACCCTTCGCCTTGGCGAGCGGCTGCGCGACCGCGAGGACCGGGACCCCGCCGGCGGTGAACCGCTCGTGCGCGGGCGCGCCGGGGCGGGCGCGGGAAAGCAGGCCGCGCGGGAGGTGCTCGGGACCGATCGGACGCCCAGCGGTGTGCCAGCCCCCGGGCAGGGACACGAGGATTGTCGAATTCGGCCCGCCGGTGAGGCCGGACAGCAGTTCGCCGAGCCCGTCGGTCCGGTCGCGGACCTCGTTGTCGACCAGCCGCGCGTTGATCCGGGAATGCCGGTCGGCGCTCTGCTGGCGCTGGTTGAGCAGGTACCCGGTGGCGAGGTGCCAGGTCGCCGCGGACAGCGCGCTGACCACGACCAGCAGGCCGAGCCCGAACGCCGCGGAAACCCGGCAGCGCAAGGAAAGCCGGGACACCGGCGCCGGGCTCACGGCCGGGGCTCGGCGCGGTAGCCGATTCCCCGGACAGTCAGCACGAGACGCGGGCAATCGGGATCCGGTTCGACTTTGCGCCGCAATCGCCGGATGTGGACGTCGAGCAGCCGCGTGCCGCCGAAGTAGTCGCGCCCCCAGATCCGGTGCAGCAACTGCTCGCGCGTGACGACCTCGCCCTCGGCCGCGGCCAGTTCGGCCAGCAGCCGGAATTCGGTACGGGTAAGGAGAATCTGGACGCCGTGGCGGGAAACCGTCTCGTCGTGCGTGCTCAGCAGCAGATCGCCGACCTGGAGACAACACCTGCGCACCGGCGCGGCGCGGCGCAGCAGCGCGCGGATCCGAGCCGCCAGCTCGCCGGCGACGAGCGGCTTGGTCACGTAGTCGTCGGCCCCGGCTTCCAGCCCGGCGATCACGTCCTGGCTGTCGGCGCGGGCGGTGATGATGATGACCGGCAGATCGCCGCGCACCCGCAGCTCGTGGCAGACGCTGAGGCCGTCCATGCCGGGCAGCATCAGATCGAGCAGGACGACGTCCACGCTCACCGATTCGAGCATCGCCAGCGCGTCCTCGCCGGACGCGGCCTGCGTCACCGCGCAGCCCTGGTCAGCGAGAGCGAGGGAAAGCGCTTCGCTGATCAACGCGTCGTCCTCGACCAGCAAGACTCGCACCGTCATCGGGTCGCCCCTCCGCCGCGGAACATGCTTTAGAAATTGTTCCCTATCGCGGCAAGGGCTGGGCGGGTGCGGATTCCTTTGCCAGGAAGGGCCGTTGGCGGGATTTCGGTGGCCTGGACCAGTGCGGCCTGCTGGTGGGTGCGCGGCCCAGCCCGGACCGCGCACCCACCGCCTCACGGCAGCTGCCGCACCAAGTAATCCCACACCGCCCGCACCGCGCGGGGATGGTAAATATGCTCCCGCTTCGCGTGCGATTCCTCCGGCGGGGACCAGCTGGGCCACCCGCCGAACGACTGGGTGCGCAGCTGCTGCTCGCACGCCCGCTCCAGCACGACCGCCGCGACAGTCGCGCTCTCCACGGAATCGCCGACCGCGACGATTCCGTGGTTCACCAGGAATACCGCCCGCGCATTGCCGAGTTCCGCCGCCAGTGCTTTGCCCAATTCGGGAGTCAGGATCAAATCCGCGGTCTCGGTGTAACGAGGCACTTCCGGCGGCACGAACAGGTTCGCGGCATGGCTCACCGGCCGCAGCTCCTGGCCGGTCGCCGCCAAGGCAACGGCGTGCGGCGCGTGAGTGTGCACCACCGCGTTCACGTCCGGCCGGGCGGCGACGACCTCGGTGTGGATCGGGTATTCGCTGTGCCGCGGGCCGGTGCCGGAGACGACCTCGCCCTCGGCGTTGACCAGGTGCACGCGCTCCGGCGTGACCTCCTCCATGCCCCATTCCGCGGATTTGATCCACACGCCCCGTCCGTCGGCGTCGCGGCAGGAGACGTGGCCCCAGATGAGGTCGCCTTGTCCGGCGGCGGCCAGGATCCGGGACGACAGCGCGACAAGTTCCTGTTGCGTGCTCATCGGTGCACCAGCCCGCCGTTGACGCTGAGGGTCTGGCCGGTCAGGTAACCCGCGTCGTCGCTGAGCAGGAACGCGGCCAAACCGGTCATGTCGTCGGCTCCGGCGGGGCGGTGCAGCGATTGGGCGCGCAGCATGGCCTCGCGTTGTTCCGGGGTGACGGTTTCTCTCGCGACTTCGGTGTAAACCGGGCCCGGCGACAGCGTGTTGACCCGGATGCCGAACTCGCCGAGTTCGCGCGCCATCGAGAACGTCATGCCGTGCACGCCGCCCTTGCTGGCCACGTAATGCAGGTAGCCGGGGCGGCCGAGTTGCACCGCGTCGGAGCCGATGTTGACGACGCTCGCCGACGGCGACGCCTGCAGCAGCGGGAGCAGCGCCGACACGAGCAGCCACGGGCCGCGGAGGTTGACCGCCATCAGCCGGTCCCACTCCTCGTCGGTGATCTCCCAGAACGGCTTCATCTTGATGGTGGAGAAGATCGCGGCGTTGTTGATCAGACCGTCGACTCGGCCGTGCGCCTCGGTGAGCTGGGCGGCGAACTCCGTACAGCTGCTGCGGCTGGACACGTCGAGTGCGTACGCGCTGGCTTTGCCGGGGCCGTCGAAAGAAGCGGCGGTGGCCTGGACGCCATCGAGGTTCAGGTCGGCGAGCACGACGGTCGCGCCTTCCGAGACCAGGCGGCGGGCGTACGCCGCGCCGATGCCTTGGGCCGCACCGGTCACGACGACGACCTTTCCGGCGAGTCCGTTGAGAGTCATGTCAGGCTCCAGCTTCGGTAGGAGGGTTCGCCGTCCGGCACGATCTCGGTGGACAGCAGCGTCCGGCAGCCTGGGCAGAACGCTTGGCGCAGCAGCACTTTCCGGTCGACGAACGCGGCGGGATCGGCGTGGACGCCCGGTCCGGCTTCGGTCGAGGGGCGTTCGTGGCGCAGTGCGTGCGCCATCGGTTCGGCGGTGGTGTCGCCGATCCGCGTCGCGCAGTGGCGGCAGACGACCGCGCCGGTCCCGTCGTCCACGCGGAGGTTGAGGTCGAGGTTCACTGGTGCGCTCCTTCCGGCGGGGTGAGCCCGGCGCGCTCGTAGCGCAGCCGGTCGCGGCGGGCCGCGGTGGCCGCGAGGTCCGGTTCGCCGTCGGAAAGCACGACGCCGTAGACGTCCGCCGCCGCGAGAGCGGACACCTTGCCGTTGCGGACATCGGCGGCGACGCGTTCGGGTTCGCGATGCAGCGGGTCGCCGATTCCGCCGCCGCCCTGCCAATGGGTGAAGTAGACGTCCGCTTCGGCGAGATGGGTTTCCAGGTGCGGCGGAAGGGTGTCCGCGCGGCCGCTCAGGTCCTCGATCGTCTGCGGGATCCGGCCGTTCGCGAGCTGGTCGCGCACGGTGGTGTCGCGGACGAGGACGTCCCATTGCGTGGCCGCGGGATAGCCGCCCGAAATGCCGGGTGCCTGCGGCACCGCCTTTCCGTTGGCGGAGACGACGAGGTGCACGCTGCGCGTGGGGGAGTCGTAGGGGATGAAGCAGCTCGACGCGCCGACGCCGCCGCGCCACCGGCCGGGTCCGCCGGAATCGACCTCCTCGCGCCGCCACAGGTAGAGCATCGGGAAGCTGAACTCGTTGATCTCGATGTCGGCGATGCGGCCCATCGGAATGCAGTTCTCGCCGCCGGTGTCGACGCCGTCGCCGTCCACCTTCGCGCCGAGGCCGCCGGACATCGCGTCGCACAGCATCGTGGCGAAACCGCCGCCGCGCTGGTCGACCCCGGCCAGCAGGGTCAGATCCCAGGTCCCGCAGCACACGCTCATCGCCGACCGGCTCAGCTCGGCGTGCGTGCTCAGCATCTGCGCGACGGTTTCGGAGACCGCGTTCTGCGTGGACCAGGCCGAGTTGACCGACGCTTTCCCGATGCCGGCGGGGAAGGTGCAGTTGTTGATCGTCCCGGGCTCGCTGACGATCTCCACGCACCGGTAGATCCCGCCCGGCGACCACGAGATGTCCGGGCACAGCATGGTCAGCAGGATCGGCAGGATCCCGCCGCGCAGCCCGGCGAGGGTGCAGTTGATGATCCCGTCGACCTGCGGGTCGGTGCCGGTGAAATCGAACGTCAGCGTGTCGTCCTGTTTGGACATCGCGACCACGATCTTGTGGATGTCCCGGTCGCCCGCCCGCGCGCCGTCCTGGTGCGCGACGGCCGACCACGTTCCGTCCGGCAGCGCGCGCAGTTTGGCGCGCAGCTGGGATTCCGCGTCGCCCATCATCTTCTTCATCACGGCCTTGACGGTGTCCGGGCCGTACTTGTCGATGAGCGCGGTCAGCCGGTCCTGCGCGACGTTGTTCGCGCCGATCTTGGCGCGCAGGTCCAGCCCGACCAGCCGCGGCACGCGGGACCGGCGCAGGTACATGTCCTCCAGGTCCGAGCGCAGCGTGCCGCCTTCGACGATCTTCACCGGCGGGATCGGCAGCGCCTCCCAGAACACGTCGTGCCCCTCGACCGACCAGCTGCCCGGCGACACGCCGCCGAGGTCGACCTGGTGCGCGACCGCACCGGTCCAGCAGAACAGCTGGCCGTCGTAGAACAGCGGCGCGAGGACGGTGACGTCGTTCTGGTGCAGGCCGCCGCCGATCCACGGGTCGTTCAGGAGGAACTGGTCGCCCGGCGCGATTCCCGGGTTCTCGGCGCGGTGCTCCAGCGTCCAGCGCACGGCCATGTCCAAAGCGGACCCGAGCTGCATGTTGTACAGCCCGACCTGGACGGTTTCGCCGGTCTCGTCCATGATGCCCGCGCCGAAGTCGTTGCAGTCGGTCACGACGACCGAGCCGGACATGCGCTTGATCGCGTCGCCCATGTCGTCGGTGATGGCGACCAGCCGGTGCCGGACCACCTCGTAGGTCAGCGCGTCGACCGCCTCGGAACCGACGCGGTGCAGTTTGAGGTCGCCGAAGCGGGCGTCCGGGTCGAGGGGAGCGCCGGACTGGACGAATCGCTCGGATCCGGCGACGGGGATGACAGCCATCAGGAGAGTTCCTTCCGCTCAGGGAAACGGAGCACGAGGTTGCCCAGGCGGTCCACAGTGGCCTGGGTGCCCGGCGGCAGGGCGACGGTGGTGGTCGGTGCTTCGACCACGGCCGGGCCTTCGATCTCGTGGCCCGCACCAAGGGCGCGGTAGTCGTAGATCGCGGCGGGCTGGCGGCCGGTCCGCACGTCGAGCAGCACCTCTCGCTCGCCGCTCGCGGCGGGCCTGCCGGGCAGCGTGCCGTGCTCGGGCAGCTCCGGCTGGATCTGCAGGATGCCAGTCGCGCGGACGCGGTAGGTGATCAGCTGCAGTCCGGCGTCGGGGAAGCCGGATCCCTTGCCGTACAACGCTTCGTAGCTCGCCTCGAAGTCGCGGCCGAGCTGGTCCACCGACTCTGCGGTCAGCTCGCCGCCGGGCACGGGAGTCGCGACCTCCGCGAGCTGCATCGTGTAGCGGATGTCGGCTTCGCGCTCGTAGCTGATCGCGGAGAAGGTCAAGCCCTGCTCGGCCAACCGGCGCTCGAGTTCGCGTTCCAATCCGGCGAAAACCTCGTTCGCGGTCTTCGCGGGTACCGGCATCGCGACCGGCTGCGACTGTTCGGCCGTCAGCACGATGTCCGACGCGGCCAGGCCGTAGGCGGAGAACACCGCAGCGGTGGAGCCGAGCGGGACCACGACCTCCTTGACTCCGAGGTCGGCCGAGTAGCTCGCGCAGTGCATCGGGCCCGCGCCGCCGAACGCGTACAGGGTGAAGTCCCGGGGGTCCTGGCCGGAGTTGACCACGACCTTGCGGACGAGGTCGGCGGTCTGGGCGTTCTGGATCGCGTAGATCGCCGCGGCCGCGTCCTCGACGGACATGCCGAGCGGGGTCGCGACCACCTTGCCGATGGCGTCCCGGGACAGCTGGACGTCGAGTTTCTTGCGTCCGCCCAGGAAATTGTCCGGGTTGATGATGCCGAGGACGAGGTCGGCGTCGGTGACCGTCGGCTCCCAGCCGCCCTCGCCGTAGCACGCCGGTCCGGGACGAGCGCCGGCGCTGCGCGGCCCGACGCGGAGGTTGCCGCCCGGGTCGACCCAGGCGATCGCGCCGCCGCCGGCCCCGATCGTGTGCACGTCGACCATCGGCGTGCTGATCGTGTACTGGTTGAGGATCGTGCTCGTGGTGGTCACCGGTTTGCCGTCGACGACCAGCCCGACCAGGAACGTCGTGCCGCCCATGTCGGTCGAGATCACCTTGTCGTGGCCCAGCGACGCGGCCATCCGCGTGCAGCCGACGACGCCGCCGGTCAGTACCGAACCGATGGTGCTGATCGCGTGCGCCGGAGCGTCCGCGGCGGTGACGCAGCCGCCGGAACCCTGCATCACCAGCAGCGCGCCGGTCAGCCCGCGCTCCCGCAGTTCGGCTTCGAGCGGCCGCAGGTAACTGCCCAGCCGCGGGCCGACCTGCGTGTTCATGATCGTCGTGACGTTGCGCGGGTACTCCCGGATGCGCGGGCTGACCTCGCTGGACAGCGCCACGTACACCTCCGGAGCCTCCTCTTGGACGATCTCGCGCACCCGCTGTTCGTGCGCGGGATTGCGGAACGACCAGAGGAACGACACCGCGATCGCCTCCGCGCCGTCGGCGAGCAGGTCGCGTACGGCGGTCCGGACGCCGTCCTCGTCGAGCGGGACGACGACGCGGCCTTGGTAGTCCACGCGTTCGTCGATCTCGCGGATCCGGTGCCGGGGCACCAAGGACGCGGGCTTCGCCGTGCGGGCCATGTGCTGGATGTCGTCGCTGCCCAGGCCGGCGTAGCGGCCTTCGAGATTCATGATGCTGATCGAGTCGGCGTGCCCGCGGGTGGTGAGGAAACCGACCTGCGCGACGTCGCCGGTGACCAGGGCGTTGAGCGTCGAGGTGGTGCCGTGCACGAGATAGTCGGTGTTCGCGAGCAGTTCGCGGACCGGGATGCCGAGTTCCGCGGCGAGCTCGTCGATCGCGGTGAGGAACCCGGTCGCGAAATCCGGGGGAGTGGACGGGGTTTTGGCCGCGGCGAGCCGGTTCTGCTGGTCGGCGACGAACGCGTCGGTGAACGTTCCGCCGGTGTCGATGCCGATGACGTACGCCATTGAGGGCCCCTTTGCCTTCGCTAGTCAGAACATGACGTTGAGGGACTTGGTTTCGGTGTAGCTGAGCAGTTCTTCGAGGCTTTCCTCGCGGCCGACGCCGGACCCCTTGACGCCGCCGAAGGGCACGTTGGGGAAATGCCGGGACGAGCCGTTGATCCAGACGAACCCGGCCTCGAACGCGCGGGCGACACGGTGTGCGCGCGTGACGTCGGAGGTCCAGACGCTCGCGGTCAGCCCGTAGTCGACGCTGTTGGCGATGCGGACCGCTTCCGTCTCGTCGGCGAACGGAATGACCGACAGGAGCGGCCCGAACACCTCCTCGCGGGCGATCCGCATGTCCGGGCGCACGCCGGTGAACACCGTCGGGGCCACGAACAAGCCCTCGTCCACACCAGCCGGACGGCCGCCGCCGGTGGCGACCTTCGCGCCTTCGGAGACCGCGATGTCGATGTAGGACAACGACTTCTCGTACTGCGCCCGGTTGATCATGGTGCCCTGTTCGGTGCGCTCGTCGAACGGATCGCCGATCCGGCGCGCCTCGATCAGCTCGACCACCCTGGCGACGAGCGCGTCGTGGACGTCCTGGTGCACGAGCAGCCGCGAGTTCGACCCGCAGGACTGTCCGGACCAGGTGAAGTTCATGCCGAACACGGCGCCGGCGGCCGCGGCTTCGAGGTCCGCGTCGGGGAACACCACCATCGCGTTCTTGCCGCCGAGTTCGAGGCTGACGTCCTTGACGCCGCTCTCGGCCGCGGCGCGCTGGATGGCGCGTCCGGTCGGTTCGGACCCGATGAACCCGATCCGCCGCACGTGCCGGTGCCGCACCAGCGCGTCCGGGACCGCCGGTCCGTCGCCGACGACCACCGACAGCACGCCGGGCGGGAAGATGTCCTTCGCCAGCTCGGCCAGCCGCAACGCGGACAGCGGCGCGGCCTCCGGCGGCTTCAGGATCGTCGGATTGCCCGCGACCAGCGGCGCGGCGATTTTGCCCGCGAACATCAGCGGATGGTTGTAGGGCACGATCCGCGCGACCACGCCGACCGGTTCGCGCGTGGTCACGTGCAGCGCGTTGCTGGCGGGCACCGTGGTGCCTTTGAGTTCCAGCGCCTGCCCGGCGAACATGCGCAGCTGCGCCACCGTCACCCCGACGTCGACGCGCGAGTTCGAGATCGGCGAACCGGCGTCCACAGTGTCGAGCAGGGCGAGTTCCTCGCCGTGGCGTTCGATCACGTCGGCCAGTTCGGCGACCAGCTTCGCTCGCTCGACGGGAAGGGTGTCCCGCCAGACCGCCCGGGCGTCGGCCGCGGCGCGCACTGCGTCGTCGACGTCGCCGGGTCCTGCGTCGGGAACCTCGGCGATCACCGTGCCGGTGTAGGGGGACACCCGGGAGAAGGTGGCTCCGGACCGCGCCGGGACGAGCTTGCCGTCGACGAGCAGGCGCCACTCGCGGTCGAGAAGTTCGGCGACCCGGGTCGGGATTTCCGGGCCGGAATGTGCTTCGAGCATCGTCGCTCCTGCGCTTCCTGAGTCCCGCGGGGACCTGGAGCCCCGCGTGCCGTCGGCTCATGCTAACCCCGAGACCCGGCTGCGAGTCTAGCCTGCGGACTTCAATTCTGTTATCCAGAAACTTTGCCGTCTTTTATCCTTAAGGCCGTCCACACATGCCCTGGTCCGGATACGATGTCTGCTATGCAGACATCCGCCGCCGAAGCCGGTCCCGCGCGGCCCGCTCCCCAGTACCCGATCGAATCCGTGGACCGCGCGCTGCGGCTGCTCCGGATGTTCAGCGCCACGAGAGAACTCCGGCTGTCCGACGCGCGGGACGCGCTGGGCGTGGGCCAGTCGACCGCGCACCGGCTGATGGCGATGCTCGTGCACCACGGATTCGTCGACCAGGACCCGGTCAGCCGGGTCTACCGGGCCGGGCCGGCGCTGGTCGAGATCGGATTGTCGGTGGTGAACCAGATGGACCTGCGCGCGGTCGCGCGTCCGGTGCTGCAGTGGCTGTCGGAAACCACCGGCGAAACCGTGCATCTCGGTTCGCTGGAAGGCGGTCAGGTGCGCTTCCTGGACGTGATCGAGAGCGACCGGGCGCTGCGGGTGTCCGGCCGCGTGGGCCGCACCCTCCCGGCGCACGCGACGAGCCTCGGCAAGGCGATGCTCGCGCACCTGCCGGACGACCAGATCGCGCAGCGCTACCCGGACGACGTGCTCGGCCAGGTCACCACGAAGACCATGACGAGCCGCAGCGCGCTGCTGGCGGAGATCGAGCGCATCCGGCGGCGTGGTTACGCGCTCAACGCGGGCGAGAGCGAGGACGGCGTCAGCTCGATCGGCTGCGCGGTCGCCCGCCCGGACGGCCCGCTGCTGGGCGGGCTGAGCGTCGCCGCGCCGACCGCGCGGATGACGAAAGCGCAGCGGGACGAACACGCGGTGGCGCTGGTGGAGGGCTGCCGACGGTTGGCGGAGAAGTTGGGGTGAATGAAAAACCGGCGGTGAACGGGTCGTTCACCGCCGGTAAGGGTCATCGCGTGGCAGTCAAATCGTCCGCGGCAGACAGCGGAATCGGCTCGAACATCGGCGGCTCGTCCTCCGGGAACAAGGCCGTCGGACCGTACAGCCAGTCCGTGAAGGAGTAGTCGTCCGTCTCGCGGGCGTGCAGGAGAGTGTTGCGCTGTTCCCGCTCGGCGCCGTCCAGGTGCCACAGGTTTCCCCAGGCCCGGGCGGTCAGCACGACTCGGCGGCAATGCTCCGTCCGGACTGCCTGGTACGCGGCCAGCGCATCGTCCCAATTGCCCAGCCGTTTCATGTGCTCGGCCAGCACCCAGCCGTCCTCGATGGCCATGATCGCGCCCTGGGCGAGGTACTGCAGGGGCGGGTGCGCGGCGTCGCCGAGCAGGGCGAGCCGGCCGTCGACCCAGGTGGAGATCGGGTCGCGGTCGTACATCCGCCACCATTTGTCCCGCCACATCCGCGGGATCCCGGCCCGCACCTCGTCGCAAGTCGCGGCGAACGCGGTGTCCAGCTCGTCCGGCGTGCCCCAGTCGTCCATACCCGCCACAGCCTTCGGCGACTCGAAAACGGCTACCTGATTGAGCAAATCGCCGCCGCGAAGTCCATAATGGACAAAGTGGCAGCGCGGGCCGACATAGACCACGACCTCGGACAGGTCAACCGGACGGCCGACCTCGGCGATCGGCACCGTGCCGCGGTAGGCGACGTATGCCGACGAGACCGGCTGGTCGTCCGCGAAGTGCTTCCGAGCGACCGAGTGCAGGCCGTCGGCGGCGAGGACGACCGGTGCACTGTGGACAGTGCCGTCGTCGGTGACCGCGGTGGCGGGGTCCGGCGTGTAAGACACGATCCGTTGCTCGGTGAGGAGTTCGACGCCCGCGTCGCGGCAGGCGTCGAGGAACAGCCGGTGCAGGTCGCTGCGGTGGATCACCAGGTACGAGAAGCCGTAGCGGCGTTCGAGGTCTCGCAGGTCGAGCGCGGTCAGGTCGCGGCCGTCGACGGCGTCGCGCATGACCATCCGGTCCGGGACGACGCCGCGCGCTTTCGCGGTGTCCAGCAGGCCGTAGGCGTCGAGGATCCGGGTGCAGTTGGGGGCGAGCTGAATGCCGGCCCCGACCTCGCCGAACTCCGCCGCCTGCTCCAGGACCCGCACCCGCAGGCCGAGCCGGGACAGCGCGAACGCGGTGCTCAGCCCGCCGATCCCGCCGCCGACGACGAGCACGTCAGGGGTGTCCATGGGCTCTCCTCACAACCAGGGGCCGAGGTCGGGGACCCCGGTCAGCGAATGCGGCCGCCCGGCCAGGTACGCCGCGACGTCAGGCAGCGGCCCGTCCGGCAGCGCGGCGAGACCGCGTTTGGCCTGGATCTCCGCGACGAGCGCGGACAGGAACGCTTCCGGCAGGTCGGCGAACGTCGCTCCGGTGCCGAGGTCGACCGCGTGCACGCACACCTCGCGCGCCCGCAGCCACGGGATCTCGGTGGCGGGAACCGTCCGGCCCTGCGCGGTGACCACCTCGGCTTGCCACTGCTCTGGAGTCAACGCGGCCATCGCGGACTCCAGCGAACGCGCCGAATCCCGCAGCCACGCCGTGAGCTGGCCTTCGGACTGCCGGGAGCCCGCCTCGATGTCGGCGTTGCGCTGCTCCGGCGAGGAGTACATCGGGGTGCGCTCCCCGGTCCGCGCCCAGTGCACGAGGTTGCCGAGGGCGTCCGCGTTGGCCGCGACGTGCGCGGCGAGGTGCTTGCGGGTCCAGCGGGGGAGCGCGCTCGGTTCGGACAGTTCCTTCGCGTGCGTCAGGAAAAGCTCGGTGCCGAACGAGACCCAGTTCCGCGCGTCGGCGGGCGCCATCAGGCTTCCTTCACGATCTGGTTGACGCACGCGCCGATCCCGGCCACCTCGGTGACCACGGTTTCGCCGCCGGTCAGGTAGGCCTTCGGATCGCGGGCGTGGCCGACCCCGGCCGGCGTGCCGGTGGCGATCAGGTCGCCCGGGTTGAGTTGGACGATCGTGGAGATGTACCGCACCAGGAACACCGGGTCGAACAGGAGCGTGCCGGTGTTGTCGCGCTGCATGACGCGTCCGTCCACAGTGGTCTTCACCTCGAGCGCGGGCCGGACGCCGCCGACCTCGTCCCGCGTCACGACGTACGGGCCGACCGGCGTCGAGGACTGCCAGATCTTGCCCTGCGTCCACTCGATCGTGCGGAACTGCCAGTCGCGGACCGAGACGTCGTTCATGACGGTGAACCCGGCGATGGCCGCCGCGGCCTCGTCCTCGTTCGCGCGCCGGACCGTTTTGCCGACCACGACGACGAGTTCGACCTCCCAGTCGAGCGCGTCGGTCTCGGCCGGTTTGCCGATCGGGTCGGCCGGACCGGTGAGGGTGTCGGCGAACTTGGGGAACAGCGTCGGGTACGCGGGCAGTTCGCGGCCCATTTCCTTGATGTGGTTGGTGTAGTTGTGCCCGACGCAGACCACTTTGGACGGACGCGGCACGACCGGGGCGAGGTCCGCGCCCTCGGCGGGCCAGGTCTCGCCGGTCGCCTGGGCGGCGTGCGCTTCCCAGCCGTCCTGGGCGAACAGCGCGCCGAGGTCGGGGGAGCCGAGGTCGACCAGGACGTCGCCGTCGAGGCGGACGGCGCGGGTGTCGCCGTCGACGCGGAGGGTGGCGAGCTTCATCGGAGGGTCTCCTGACGGTCGAGGTGGAGCGCCTCGAACACGGGCGCGTCCGAGAAACGGAACAGGTCGAGAGCGCCGGAGTCGGAATCCGCGGCACCGGCCTCCGACTTCACCGAGAACGGCTGCCACGACGGGACGACGAACAGGTCCCCGCGCGAGACCGCCCACGAGGTGTCGCCGACGGTCACTGTGCCGGAGCCATCGAACACCTGGCAGACCGCCGAGCCGGTCTCGCGCACTGGCGCGGTCTCGGCGCCCCGCGCGACGCGGTGGAACTCGGCGCGGATGGTCGGCAGCACGTCGGAACCGTTGTGCGGATTGGAAAACCGGACGGCCGCGTGGCCCGGTTCGACCGTTCCGCCGTAGCCTTCTTTCTCCAGCTGCAGCTGGTCGCGCAACGCGGCGTCGGTGTGCTCCCACTTGTACGCCAGCAGCGGAGAGCCGGGCGCTGCCGTGCCGACGGACAGCGGCCGCAGACCGGGGTGCGCCCACAGGCGTTCGGAACGAGAGCGGTCGGGGGTGATCCGCTCGGCCGCGCTGATCTGCTCGCGGCCGAACTCGAAGAACTGCGCCTCGATCCCGTACTGGAACGGGATGTCGAGGCCGTCGAGCCAGGCCATCGGCTCGCGGGTGGCGTTGTGGTGCGCGTGCCAGTTCCAGCCCGCCTGCGGCAGGAAGTCGCCGCGGCGCATCGGGACCGCGTCGCCGCCGACGACCGTCCACACGCCCGAGCCTTCGACGACGAACCGGAACGCGTTCTGGGTGTGCCGGTGCTCGGGCGCGTCCTCGCCGGGCATCAGGTACTGGATCGCCGCCCACAGCGTCGGCGTCGCGAACGGACGGCCGCCGAGGCCCGGGTTGGCAAGGGCGATCGCCCGCCGTTCCCCGCCGCGCCCGACCGGCACGATCTCGCCCGCCTGCTCGGCGAGCCGGAGGAGGTTCGCCCACCGCCATCGGTGCGGCACCGCCCGCGAACGCGGATGCGCGGGCATCAGGTCGCCGATCTCCGTCCACAACGGAACGAGCAGCTCCTGTTCGAAGCCGCGGTAGAGATCGCGCAGGGCGGGCGTGACCGCGGGCTGGTCCGGTGCGTCGACCGCGGCGAGCCGAACGGGAGTTCGCGCTGGAGTGCTGGGCATGGGGTTATGGTGGGCTGATCCCGGCCTGCGGAAAACGGGATTCTGGTGTGCGGAAAGGCGGCCCGGATGGAGAAACGGTTCAAGGCCCCGCCGCCGTATGCGGTGGCCAGCGTCGACAACGCCCTGCGGATCGCGGCGATGCTGCAGCTCGAAGGCCCGTTGACAGTCTCCGAGGTGGCCGAGCGGATCGGCGTCGCTCCCTCGACCGCGCACCGGCTGCTCGCGATGCTCGTCTACCGCGACTTCGCGGTCCAAGACGCCAACCGCGCCTACCGGGTGGGTCCGGTGCTGGAGCTGGCCGCGCATTCGCAGTCGGCGGCGTCGAAACTGCGCGCGGCGGCGCTTCCGCACCTGCGGCGGCTGGTGGACCTGCTGGACGAGTCGGTCAACCTGACCGTGCGGACCGGGGACACGGCCCGGTTCATCGCGAGCGTCGAGTGCTCGCAGGCCTTGCGGGTCGGTTCACGCGAAGGGATGGTTTTCCCGGTGCATCAGACGACGGCCGGTCTGCTGTTGCTCGCCGAACTGCCGCCCGAACAGGTCGAGGAACTCTACGCGGTCGACAAGCCCGGCGAGCGTCCGGACCTGGCCGAGCTGCGGGCCGACCTGGCGCGCGTGCGGCGCAGCGGTTTCGCGCTCAACCAGGGCCGATCCGAACGCGGAGTGGTCGCGGTCGGCGTGCCGGTGCACGGGGCCGACGGTGTGGTGGTGGCCGGGTTGTCGGTGTCGATGCCGAGCGTGCGGTACCGGAAAGACCAGCTGCCGACGCTGGTGACGTCGTTGCGCGCGACCGCGGCCGCGCTGGAGGCGGATCTGCGCGGCTAACGCTGGTCTTCCCGGGCGAGTGCCGCCGCGAAAGCCGCGTGCACGTTGAGGAATTGCTGCACCGGCAGTTCCGCCGCGACCCCGGGACGCTGCGGGGCCAGCCGCTTGGCCGCCCAAGCGCCCCACCGCACGTGGGCTTCCTCGACGCTCAAATGGGCCGCCTCGGCCGCGTGGCGAGCGTTGACGCCGTCCAGAATCGCCTGGTGCATCAGCGCGGGAGTCGAGCGTTGTTCCCAGGCTCGCAAGGACGCCATCGACGAAAGCCGATGCAGCGTCGACGACACCGTCCGCGGTGCGTGCCGGGGTAGCGGAAACCCGCGTTCGAGCGGTCCTCTCGGCGGCGTCGTGCCGTCGGCGTTGTCAGTGATCAAGCTCGTCATCAGAGTCCCTCCGCGGTGCGGTTACCCGCCTTCGCCCGGACGAAACCCTTGATCGGCCGACGGTACGGGCGCTGGCCGGCTGCAGCGGGTCGATGTCCACCGGATCCAGCGGCGGGTCGCGCTGCAGGGAGCCGAGCGCGGCCTTGGCGACCGCGAGGATCGGCACCGCGAGCAAGGCCCCGACGATCCCGGCGATTTCCAGGCCGAGCGCGATGCCGAGCACCACGGCCAGCGGGTGCAGCCGCACCGCGCGCCCGAGCAGGAACGGCTGCAGCACATGGCTTTCCAGCTGCATCACCGCGACGACGATCGCGAGCACGATGCCCGCGGCGACGAATCCGTTGGCGACCAGGGCGATGAGCACGGCGACCGCGCCGGTCACCACCGCGCCGAGGATCGGGATGAACGCGCCGATGAAGATCAGCGCCGCCAGCGGCACCGCGAGCGGGACCCCGACCAGCCAGATGCCGAGTCCGATGCAGACCGCGTCCACACAGGCCACCGCCACGGTCGCGCGCACGTAGCTGACCAGCGACGCGAAGCCGCGGCGACCGGCGACGTCGATCTCGTCGCGAGTGGCGGAGGGCACGATCTTCAGCAGGAAGTGCCAGACCTGATTGCCGCTGTAGAGGAAGAAGACGAGCACGAACAGCGTCAGCAGCATCTCGGTGAGCACGCCGCCGACGGTCGCGGCGGTGGACAGCACCCGCGTGGTGAGTTCGGCGGTGTTGCCCTGGATCGCGCTGACCGCCTTGTCGAGCAGCTGCTGCAGCTGCGGAAGATGCAGCGGTCCGTGCTGCAGCCAGTTGTTGATGCGCGCGAGACTCGCTCCGACCTGGTTGCCCAGCTGCGGCAGGCTCGCGGTCACCGTGGTGACGACCAGCGTGAGGACCCCGCCGAGGACCGCGAGTCCGACGATGATCGCGACGAGCGTGGCCAGCGCGCGCGGCACGTGCCAGCGCACCAGCCGCTCCACCAGCGGCGCGAACAACGCCGACAGGAGCAGGGCGATCCCGATCGGGACGGTGACGGCCGAGAGGTAGCCGAGCGTCCACGCGGCGACCCCGAGCATGGTGAGAACGATCAGGAACCGCCAGCTGGCCGCCGCCGCTACCCGCAGCGACCACGGCACCGCGTCGGCGGCTTCCCGGCGGCGATGGCGGTTCGCGCCCGCGACCCGGCGAGGCGGGGCGGTCATCACGCCGCCGCCTTGGCGGACAAGGGTTCGGCGACCGATTCGAGCGAGCGCCGTTCGGCCTTGATCCCCAGAACCGCCTCGGCGATCCCGCCCGCGATCATCATGCCCGCTCCGAGGTAGTAGCCGAAGGCGACGTTGCCCACGACGCCGGTTTCGACCAGGCTGCCGAACAGCACCGGCCCGACGATCCCGCCGAGCCCGGTGCCGACGGAGTAGAAGATCGCGATCGCCAGCGCCCGCACTTCCAGCGGGAAGATCTCCGACACCGTGAGGTACGCGGAGCTGGCCCCGGCCGAAGCGAGGAAGAACACCGCGCACCAGGAGACGGTCAGGGTGACCGCGGACAGCACGCCCGCTTGGAACAGCAAGCCGGTCCCGACGAGCAGCACGCCGGAGCCCAGGTAGCTGGTGATGATCATCGGACGGCGGCCGATCGAATCGAAGAACCGCGCGAGGACGAGCGGACCGACGAAGCTGCCCGCCGCGAGCGGCACCAGGTAGAGCCCGACCGAGCCGCTGGAAACGCCGAAGAACCGGCTCAGCACCAGGCCTTGGGTGAAGTAGACGGCGTTGTACAGGAACGCTTGCCCGACGAAGAGGGCGAGCCCGAGCAGCGTCCGTTTCGGATAGCTGCGCACGAGGGTCACCGCGACTTCGGTCAGGCTGGTGCGGGTGCGTTCCTCGACCTCGATGGTGTCGTCGACCGGTTCGAGCCGCTCGCCGGTCGCCTTCTCGACGCGGTCCTCGATGCCGGTGACGACCTGGTCAGCCTC
This sequence comes from Streptomyces sp. AA4, assembly GCF_000158875.1. NCBI lineage: Bacteria > Bacillati > Actinomycetota > Actinomycetes > Kitasatosporales > Streptomycetaceae > Streptomyces > Streptomyces sp. AA4. The sequence goes on from NZ_GG657746.1 coordinate 4,000,051, forward strand.
CTCGGCGCGGCCGTGGGTGAACAGCCAGCGCGGGCTTTCCGGCACGGTGCGGCGGACGATCAGGATGAACAGGCCGAGCACCGCGCCCAGCCCGAAGGCCAGCCGCCAGCCCAGCCAGGCCGGGATCAGGCCGACGTCGAGCAGGACCAGGCTGAGTGCCGCGCCGCCTGCCGCGCCGAACCAGTACGAGCCGTTGACCGCGAGGCTGACCGTCGCGCGCCAGCGGGCGGGCACGAGTTCGTCGATCGCGGAGTTGATCGCCGCGTACTCGCCGCCGATGCCGGCTCCGGTGAGGAACCGCATGACGAAAAACCACCACGGCGCAAAGGAAAACGCGGTCAGCACGGTGGCCAGCAGATAGAGCCCGAGCGTCAGCAGGAACAGGCGTTTCCGGCCCCAGCGGTCGGTCAGATAGCCGAAGAAGAGCGAACCGCAGACCGCGCCTGCCACGTAGCACGAGGTCGCCAGCCCGACTTGGGTTTCGGAAAGGACCAATCCGCTGCCGGGTTCGGTCAGCCGGTCGGACAACGCGCTGACGATGGTCACCTCGAGCCCGTCGAGGATCCACACCGTGCCCAGCCCGACGAGCATCAGCCAATGCCACGACGACCAAGGCAGCCGGTCCATCCTCGCCGGCACATCGGTTCGCACCACATCCATCACCTCGCGGCGCGAATTCCCGGCGGAGATCACCCGCAAACGGCTTGGTTGCCCAAACCGGAAAGTTCGCCGGGTCGCCGATCAGCCGACCTGTGCGGTCTCCCGGCATGCCTTCTGCCCTCGCGTCTGCGACCCCGCTACGCCGACGAAGACCTCGTCGACAATGACCCCGCTACGCCCGAAACGGATTTTTGCGAGCGCCGCACCGACCCTCCCTGGTCAGAACCAGTCGAGCGCGCGCAGCACGAAGAACGCGGCCACCCCGAGCACGAGGACCGCCACCGCGACGAGCCACCCGACGGGGAGCTTGCGCGAAGGCATCGGCTGCGGATGCGAAAGTCCCGAAGTCTGCCCGGCGTCGGGCGGGGTGTCGCCGGGCGGCACGGAACCGCCCGGTTCGAGACCCGGCACGTCGTCGGGTTCGGGTCCGGGTGCGGTCATGTCCGGTCTCCTCGTCGTCGATGCGGTCACCGGAGGGGTTTGCCGCTCAGGACGCCGGTAAACGCGCACGGCCCGGCAAACCGGTCGCGCCGCGCGGTTCCGTCCACTGTGGATCTCTAGCGCCCGGCCAGCACCCGCTCGGCGATCGCGACCATGGCCTCGGTCAGCAGTGCCATCTGGTCGCGCATGGAACGGTCCGGTTCCGCCTGCCAGGCGACGAACGCGCCGTCGAATCCGGCGATGCCGAAGTAGTCCAGCGCCTCGCCCACCTTGTCCGCCGCTTCGGGCCCGACGCTGGCCCACGACTGCGAGATCATCCGGCGCATGTGCTGCCGTCCGTCGGCGCGCACGCGTTCGATGATCTCCTTCACCTCGACGTCCGCGACCGCCTCGGCGCTCATCAGCAGGATCAGGTGCAGCCGGAGGAAGTCGGGTTTCGCGGCGAACACCTCGCCGGTGCGCTGCAGGAACCAGCCGAGCAGTTCCGCGGGCGGCAGGTCCTGCGGCGGATTCGCCTGCGACTCGCGCAGGTGCCGGAAGAACTCGTACGCCCCGCGTTCCATGACGGCCGACAGCAGCCCGCCCTTGGACTGGAAGTGGTGGTAGATCGCGCTTTTCGGCAGGCCGGTCTCGGTGCTGAGCACCGACATCGTCGTGGCGGAATAGCCGCGTTCGGCCATGATCCGCGACGCCGTGTCGAGGATTTCCTCCCGGGAACGCCGTCCCCGCCGGTTCCCGGCCCGCGCTGTGTCCACGCCGAGCAGCATAGGGCCGCCGGTTTTCTGCACACCGGAATCGTGCGCGACGCGTCTTGACGAACCCCGGGTCCAGGTGTGACCGTAGCCACTAATGAACCGAACGACCGGTCCAAAACTGTGGAGCCTGGGACATGAGTGAGCACTACGACGCCGACGTCGCCGTCGTCGGATACGGCCCGACGGGCCTGGCCGGGGCGCTGACCCTGGCCGCGAAGGGCGCGCGGGTGGCCGCGTTCGAACGGGACCAGGACGTCTACGCCCGGGCGCGGGCGGTCACGATCAACGACTGGACCATGCGGATCCTGCAGGACCTCGGCGTCGACGACCGGGTCGAGCGGGTCGTCGAACCGCAGCGGGCGCTGCGCTGGGTGACCTACGACGGCCGCGAGGTGATGCGCGTCGAGCATCCGCCGAGCACGCTGGGCACTCGCGGGAGCAAGCCGCGGTTCTACAACATCTACCAGCCGGCTCTCGAGACCGAGCTGCGTCGCTGCGGCGAGGAGCGCTCCGGTCTGACGGTGCGGTACGGCGTCGAGGTGGTCGGTGTCGAGCAGGACGCCAGCGGCGTGACCGTCACCGCGCGCGACCGCGAGACCGGGGAGGAGACCGCCACCCGCACCCGGTACGCGATCGCGGCCGACGGCGGCTCGTCCCCGGTGCGGAAGATGCTCGGCATCCCGATGCACGGCGACACCGGCGACACGCTGTGGATCGTCATCGACTGCCGGGTCAAGCGCTGGTGGCCGGACCGCGATTTCCTCACCTTCTGGACCGACCGCGAACGCCCGGTCGTCGACATCGCCCTCTCGGCGGGCAACCACCGGTGGGAAATCCCGCTCAAGGCCGCCGAAACCGAGGCGGACTTCCCGACGGACGCGCAGGTGTGGCCGCTGCTGCGCGCACTGGGCGTGACCGAGGACGACGTCGAAATCCACCAGTACGCGTTCTACCGCCACCACGTCCGGATGGCCGAAACCTACCGGCGGGGCCGGGTTTTCCTCGCCGGCGACGCCGCGCACCTGATGCCGCCGTGGGCGGGCGCGGGCATGCAGACCGGCCTGCGCGACGCGTACGACCTGGGCTGGAAGATCGCCGGGATCGTCCGCGGGGAACTGGGCGAGGACTGGCTCGACACCTACGAGGCCGAACGCCGCCCGTCCGCCGAGTTCTACACCGGGCTGGCCGTCGCGCTGGGCCGGGTGATCAAGCAGGAGGCGACCCCGGCGGAGATCGAGGCGATGAACACGGTCCCGACGGACCTGGTCACGCCGTGGGAGCCGCCGCTCAACGCCCCGCCGACCCTCGCCGCCGGATGGCTGCGCGGCGAGACCGGCGACGCGTCCGTCGTCGGCCGGTACCTTCCGCAGCCGCTCGCATGCGACGCCGTCGGCCGGATCGACCGGCTGGATGCGTTGCTGCCCAACGGTTTCGTGCTCCTCGGCAACGACCTCGACCCGGCGACCCTGCTCACCCCCGAGGAGAAGGCCGGTTGGGACGCCCACGGCGCGTCCTACGTCGCCGTCCGCCCCCGCACCGCGTACACCCAGGCCGCGGCCGACCTCGTCGACATCGAGGACGCGCTGCTGCCCTGGCTCGACCGCTACGGCGTCCAAGCGATCGCCGTGCGCCCGGACAAGTTCGTCGCCGCGGCCGACAAGACCGGCCTCGCCACCCCTGTTGTGCAGTCTGGAAAGGAATCCCGATGACCGTGAAAGAACTCGCCTACGTCGTTTACGAGGTGAGCGACCTCGCCGCATGGGAGCGCTTCGCGGTCTCCCTGCTCGGCATGCAACTGGGGGAGAAGTCCGCCGACGGCCTCACCTTGCGCACCGACGAGAAGGCGCACCGCTGGATCCTCACCGAAGGCCCCGCCGACGACCTGGTCCGCAGCGGCTACGCGGTTTCGTCCTCGGCCGAGCTGGATGCCCTGGTCGCCCGGCTGCGGCAGGCGGGCGTCGAGACCCAGGAAGGCGACGCCGGCCTGGCCGCCGCGCGGAAGGTCGACCGGATCGTGCTCGTCACGGACCCGCTGGGCAACGTGCTCGAACTGGTCACCGGCCTGGCCGACGCCGAAACGCCGTTCCGCAGCGACCTGCTGCTCGGCGAGTTCGTCACCGGAACCGGTGGTGCGGGGCACCAGGTGCTGCTGGCCAACGGCGTCCCGCGGGAGACCTACCTGGAGTTCTACGAGGGACTGCTCGGCTTCAAGCTCAGCGACATCATTGTCGAGGAGGTCGCGCCCGGGATCGTCGCGGACCTGGCGTTCCTGCACTGCAACCCGCGGCACCACTCGGTCGCGTTCGGCGACATGCCGCACCCGAAGCGGACGCACCACTTCATGATCGAGGTCTCCGACATCCGCGACGTCGGCCTGGCCTACGACCGGTGCCTCGACGCGAAGCAGCCGTTCGAGATGACGCTCGGCATGCATCCGAACGACCACATGTTCAGCTTCTACGTCCGTACGCCGTCGGGCTTCTCCGTCGAGTACGGCTGGGGCGGCCTGCTGATCGACGACGAGACCTGGGAGGTGCGGACGCTCGACCAGCTGCACTGGTGGGGGCACCGCGCGCCGGAGGCCGTCGCGGAACAGCTCGCCGGGGGTGCGCTCTGATGACTTCGCGCTACGTGCGGACCCGCGACTGGAAAATCCACTACCACGAGGCCGGCGAAGGCCACCCGCTGATCCTCCTGCACGGCGGCGGCCCCGGCGCGACGGGCTGGAGCAACTACTCGCCGAACATCGAGGCCCTGTCCCGGAATTTCCGGGTGATCGCCCCGGACATGCCAGGCTGGGGCGACTCCGACGGCGCGGACTTCGCCACCCTCGACCACGTCGAAGCCGCGACCCAGCTGCTGGACGCGCTGGACATCGAAAAGGCGGCCTTCGTCGGCAACTCGATGGGCGGCCACACCTCGTTGCGGCTCGCGGTGGAACGCCCGGACCGCGTGTCGCACCTGGTGACGATGGGCCCGCCGATCCAGATGAAGCCCTTCCTCTTCGGCGCCGGCGGCGGCCCGACCGAGGGTTTGAAGATCATGTTCGAGACCTACTCCGACGCCAGCCCCGAAGGCATGCGCCGTCTGGTCGAAATCATGGTCTACGACAAGGCCCGGTTCGCGACGCCGGAATTGTGCCGGGAACGGTCGGACGCGGCCCTCGCCCGCCCCGAACACTTGCGCGCCGTCGCGTCGGCCGTCCCGAAAGCCCCGATCCCGATCTGGCTCGACCTCGCGGCGGTTTCCGGCATCACCGCGCCGACCCTGCTGATCCACGGCCGCGACGACCGGGTCGTGTCGTTCGAATCGACTCTTTTCCTGGCCGCGAACATCCCGGATTCCCGGGCGGTTCTGCTGAATCGGTGCGGGCATTGGGCGCAGCTGGAGCACGCGGCGGAATTCAACCGGCTGGTGACGGATTTCGTTCTGCACCACTGATTTCCGCGTTGACGGGGCCGTCTCGTGCGCCGAGACGGCCCCTGTCGCCGGGGCAATCCGGTCAGCGTTCGCCCAGCACCTCGGCATTGTGCTGCCCGACCCCCGGAGCAGGCCCCGGCGGAAGCCGGTCCCCGTTCACCTGGATCGGCGACTTCGGCGCCCAATGCGCTCCCGCACCGGGCTGGTCGATCTCCCCGAACAGCGCCAGTCTGCGCAACGCGGCACCGCCGTTCTGGCCGAGTTCGGCGAAGCTCCGGTACCGCTCCCACAGGATCCGGTGCCGCGTCAGCGTTTCCGCCATCTCGGCGTACGGAGTCCGCGCGAACCACCGCGCCAGCAGCGGGGTGATCACGTCTCGATGCCGGTACCGGTCGGACTCGGTGGTGAACGAGATGCCCAGTGCGTTGCTCAGCCCGGCGAAGGCGTCGGACAGTCCGGTCGCGGCGAGCATCTTGTCCCAGTGCCGTTCGGTGAGCAGGACGATCATCACCCGGACGCCGTCGGCGGTCTCGAAGTCGTCGCCGTAAGTACCGTAGATCTCGTTGCCGGACTTGGTGCGTGAGTGGTCGGTCAGTTGCGCTTCGGCGAGATAGCCGAGGTTCCCGGCGGTGGCGAGCGCGACGTCCTCCAGCGCGACTTGGATCGAGCGTCCCCGCCCGGTGAGCTGCCGCTGCCGTTCGGCGGCCAGCAGACCCACCGCGAGATACAGCCCGGCACAGACGTCCCAGGCGGGCAGCACGTGGTTGACCGGCTCGGATCCGGTTCCGGTGAGCAGCGGGAAGCCGGTCCCGGCCTGGACGGTGTAGTCGACTGCCGCGCCGCCGTCGGCTCGGCCGGTGAGCAGGACGTGGATCAGGTCCGGGCGGCGGGCGCGCAAGGCTTCGTACCCGAGGTCGGCGTGTCGCGAAGTGTTGGTCACGACCGCGCACGGACCGCCGTCGACGATCAGGTCGGCCACCCGGCGACGGTCCACTTCGGACTCCAGATCGACCGCGACCGCCCGCTTCCCCTTGTTCAGTCCGGACCAGTAGAGGCTGGTCCCGGAGTCGGCGAGCGGCCAGCGGGTGCGGTCGGCGGCGCCGCCGAGGGGTTCGACTCGCACGACGTCCGCGCCGAGCTGGGCGAGGGTGAGCCCGCACAGCGGCGTGGCGACGTACGCGGACAGTTCGACGACCCGCAGTCCGGCCAGCAGCGCGGGGTTCATGCGCCGGTCACTCCGACACCCGCTCGAAGACCGCGGCCAGACCCTGTCCGCCGCCGATGCACATGGTCTCCAGGCCGTAGCGGGCTTCGCGGCGCTGCATTTCCCGGGCCATCGTGGTGAGGATCCGGGTGCCGGTCGCTCCGACGGGGTGGCCGAGGGAGATGCCGGAGCCGTGCACGTTGAGGCGGTCGAAGTCGGTGTCGCCGAAGCCCCATTCACGCGTGCAGGCCAGTGCCTGTGCGGCGAAGGCCTCGTTGAGTTCGATGAGGTCGATGTCGGACATCTTGAGCTCGGCGCGTTCGAGTGCGAGCGCGGAGGCGGGCACCGGTCCGACGCCCATGATCTTCGGTTCGACTCCGGCGACGCCGTGGGAGACGAGCCGCACGAGCGGGCGCAGGCCGAGTTGGTCCGCGCGCTCGCGGGTGGTGACGATGCAGACGGCGGCGGCGTCGTTCTGTCCACTGGCATTGCCTGCGGTGACGGTCGCTTCGGGGTCTTGCTTGCCCAGCACCGGCCGGAGCTTCGCGAGGGTTTCGACGGTGGTGTCCGGGCGGGGGTGTTCGTCGGTGTCCACGACGACGGTGCCCTTCCGCGTCTCCACCGGCACCGGGATGATCTCCTCGGCGAACACCCCGGACTTCTGCGCGGCGACGGCCCGGCGGTGTGATTCAGCGGCGAGTTGGTCTTGGTCTTCGCGGCTGATGCGGTACTGGCGGCGGAGGTTCTCCGCAGTCTCCAGCATCCCGCCCGGCACCGGGTAGTGCTTGCCGCCGGGCGTCTGACGGCCGCGGGTGAGCGAGTCGTGGAGGTGGACACCCGCTCCGGTGGCGCCCCAGCGGAGGTCGTTGGCGTAGAAGACGGTGTTGGACATGCTTTCCGCGCCGCCCGCGACGATCAGCTCGCTCGCGCCCGCCTGGACCTGCAGCGCGGCCAGCAGTACCGACTGCAGCCCGGACCCGCAGCGCCGGTCGACCTGCATGCCCGGGACGGTCACCGGCAGTCCGGCGTCGAGCGCGACGACGCGGCCGATCGCGGGGGCTTCGGAGGTGGGGTAGCAGTGGCCGAGGATGACGTCGTCGATCGCGTCGGCGGGCAGACCGGTGCGCTCCAGCAGACCCTTGAGCGCGATGGTGCCGAGGTCGGCGGCGGGCACGCTCTTGAGCGATCCGCCGAAGCGGCCGATCGGGGTACGGACGGGTTCGCAGATGACGCCGTCACGCATGGGAAGGGCCTTCCTCGTAGTCGGCTTCAAGGCTGGTGCGCGGTCCGGCGGCCCCGACGAGGGTCAGAGTCGCGCCGCCGGGCCGCGGTTCGGTGCGCAGCTGCGCGGGCTGGCCGCAGAACAACGGCGCCAGGTTGCGATGCGCCAGCCGGGTGACCCGCGCGCCGGGGGAGTCCAGGCGCAGCACCTCGGCGAGGGCGAGGGACATCAGCGGCCCGTGCACAACCAGGCCGGGGTAGCCCTCGACCCGGGTCGCGTACGGCCAGTCGTAGTGGATGCGGTGCGGGTTCGCGGTGGCCGCGGAGAAGCGCATCAGCAGGGAGGGGTCGGTGGCGAAGTCCCAGCCGTCTTCACTGCGGCGGAACGGGGAACCCGCCAGGTCAGCAGGTTCGATCGGGGCTTCGGACGTGGTCGCGCTCGCTTCGCGGTAGACGATGTCCTGGCGCTCCTCGATGAGCGGCGATCCGTCCACATCGGACAACACGGTGCGCACGACGACGATCACCAGCTTCCCGGAGCGGCCGGATTTCTCCGTCACTGAGTCCACAATGGACCTCCGGGTCACCGTCTCGCCGATCTTCGGCGCGTGGTGCAGCAAGACTTCTCCGCCAGCGAACATCCTCCGGGGCAGGTCGATCGCTGGCAGGAACGTGCCGCGCGCGGGGTGTCCGTCCGGACCGAGTTCGGCGGAGACGGGCCAGCGGGGGAGAGCGACCCAGTGCCAGAGCGGCGGCAGGTCGTCGCCCGGCTGCGGTGCGGGCAGTCCGTTGTCGAAGAGTGCGGCCAGCGCCGCGACGGGAGCAGGGTCCACCAGTACGGCGTGGGGTTCCCCGGCGCTCACATGAACCGTCCGCCGGTCACTTCGAGCACCGTGCCGGTCATGTAGGAGGACAGATCCGAGGCGAGGAACAACGCCACCGAAGCGATTTCGCCGACCTCGCCGGCCCGGCCCATCGGGATCTCGGCCATCTTCTGGTCCCAGGCTTTCTGCGGCATGGCCTCGGTCATCGCGGTGCGGATGAGTCCGGGCTGGATCGCGTTGACCCGGACGCCGTGGTGGGCCATCTCCTTGGCGGCGGCTTTGGTGAGCCCGACGATGCCGGCTTTGGCGGCGGAGTAGTTGGTTTGCCCGACCATGCCGACCTTGCCCGACAGCGAGGACAGGTTCACGATCGCGCCGCTCTTGCGCTCGCGCATGATCGCGGCGGCTTTGCGGGTGCCGTTCCAGGTTCCTTTGAGGTGCACGTCGATGACCTGGTCGAAATCGTCCTCGGTCATGGTCCGCATCGTCGCGTCGCGGGTGATGCCCGCGTTGTTGACGAACACGTCGACCGGCGAGGGCGCCGCGGCCAGGAGAGCGTCCACATCGGACGCCCTGGTGACATCGCAGGCGACGCCGATGGCTTCCCCGTCGATGCTGTCGGCGGCTGCCGCGGCTGCCTCGCCGTCGAGGTCGCCGAGCACGACACGGGCACCGTGGGCAACGAACAATTCGGCGATGGCAAGTCCGATACCTTGCGCGCCACCGGTGATGACCGCGGTCCGGCCGTCGAGGAGCGTCATGGTTCCCTCAGATCTTGTTGCGGGCGATGAGCTGCGCGGCGATGACGTTGCGCTGGATCTCGTTGGTGCCTTCGCCGACGATCATCAGCGGCGCGTCGCGGAAATAGCGTTCGACGTCGTATTCCTTGGAGTACCCGTAGCCGCCGTGGACGCGGATCGCATCAAGCGCGACCTGCATCGCGGTCTCGGACGCGAAGAGCTTCGCCATCCCGGCTTCCATGTCCGCGCGCTCGCCCGCGTCGAGCTTCTCCGCGGCGTCCAAGGTGAGCAGCCGGGCGGCGCGCATCTTCGTGGCCATGTCGGCGAGCAGGTTCCCCACGGACTGGTGTTTCCAGATCGGCTTGCCGAAGGACTCGCGCTCCTGGGCATAGCGGACGGCGTCGTTCAGCGCGGCCTGTCCGACGCCTAGCGCCCGCGAGGCGACCTGGATCCGCCCGACCTCCAGCCCCCGCATCATCTGCGACCAGCCCTGGTTCGGTGTGCCGCCGAGGACCGCGTCGGCAGGAACCTTGCGCCCGTCGAACACCAACTCGCACGCCTCGACGCCGCGGTAACCGAGCTTCGGCAGCTTCTTCGAGATGGTGAGCCCGTCGCCGGGTTCCACCAGCAGCACGCTCATCCCGCGGTGGGCGGGGGAGGCCTCGCGATCGGTGATGCACAGCAGCCCGATCAGGCCGGAGTGCGCGGCGTTGGAAATCCAGGTCTTCGACCCGGTGATCGTGTACCCGTCGTCGCCCGGCACCGCGTGGGTGCGCATGGCCTGGAGGTCGCTGCCACCGCCGGGCTCGGTCAGAGCCATCGTCGCACGGATCCGCCCCTCGGCCATGGCGGGCAAGTACTTTTCGCGCTGCTCGGGCGTGCCGAACGTCTTGATCAGGTAGGTGATGACGGAGTGGCCGCCGATGGCTCCGGCGAGGCTCATCCAGCCGCGCGCGAGTTCTTCGGTGACCCGGGCGAAACACGCGGTGCTGACGTCCACCCCGCCGTATTCGGCCGGGGCGAGCAGTCCGAAGAAGCCGAGGGTTTTCATCTCGTCGATGAACTCGGCCGGATAGATGTCGTCGGCCTCGAACTCGCGCACCCGGGGCCGGACCCGCTCGTCCACGAACTCCGCGACCAGGGCGACCATCTGCTGTTCGTCGTCGGTGAGCGTCATCGCCCGTTCCCTTCTCGCGCCTGCCGGAGGACGCGCTGGGCGCGCTCCAGCACCGGCTTGTCGACCATCTGCCCGCCCACTGCGACCGCGCCGCCCGCACCTGCGGCGTCCAGAATGGACTGCGCCCAGCGGACTTCCTCGCGCGTCGGCCGCAGCGCCGCAGCGGCGACGGGCACCTGTTTCGGGTGCACGCACAGCTTCCCGGCGAGCCCGAGCCGCCGCGCGTAGCGGACTTCGTCGGTGAGGTGGAGTTCGTTGTCCAGATCCGCGGTGACGCCGTCGATCGGGCCGGGCAGTCCCGCTGCGGCCGACGCGAGGACAAGCGCGCCCCGAGCGGCGACGAACGCGTCCCGGTCAGCCGGATCGGCGCCCAGTTCTGCGGCCAGGTCGAAGCTGCCGAACGCGAGACGCTGCACATTCGGGACCGTGGCGGTTTCCCTCGCGTCCAGGACCCCGCGCGCGGTTTCGACCAGCGCGATCACGACCGGCAGGACGCCGAGCTGTTCGGCCGCGGCACGCGTCGTCGCCGGTTCGGCCTTGGGCAGCATCACGGTGCACCGACGCTGCCTGAGTACGGCGAGGTCTTCGTCGTGCCAGGCGGTGCCAGCGGCGTTCACGCGCACCGCGCACTCGGGGTTCTCCTCAAGCCACGCGACGACCTGTTCCCGCGCGTACCCCTTGCGCTCCGGCGCGACCGCGTCCTCCAGATCGAGCACGACCAGGCTCGGCCCAGCGGCCAGTGCCTTGCCGAAACGCTCCGGCCGGTCACCGGGGACGAACAGGAGGGTCGTCGCTTCCCGGGCGCGGGTAGCCGCGCGGCTGGTCACTTCTGGGCCTTCTTCGCCTGGCGGACGAGTCCGCCGCCGATGATCAGCCGTTGGATTTCGCTGGTGCCCTCGTAAAGCCGCAGCAGCCGGATGTCGCGGTAGATCCGCTCGACCGGGACGTCGCGCATGTACCCGGTGCCGCCGTGGATCTGCACGGCGAGGTCGGCGACCTTGCCCGCCATCTCGGTGCAGTACAGCTTCGCGGCCGACGGCCCGATCCGACGGTCCTCTCCGGACACGTACCGCGCCGCGGTCTCCCGCACCAGCGCGCGCCCCGCCATCACCCCGGTCTGCTGGTCGGCCAGCATGGCTTGCACCAGCTGGAAATCGCCGATCGGCTGGCCGCCCTGCGTCGCCGACGCCGCATACGCGACCGATTCGTCCAGCGCACGCTGCGCCGAACCCACCGCAAGCGCGGCGATGTGCACGCGACCGCGCGCGAGGGAGGTCATCGCGGCGCGATACCCGTCATCCTCGTTCCCGCCGACCAGCGCGGACCCCGGCACCCGGACGTTGTTGAAGGTGACGTCCGCGGTCCACGCGCCTTCCTGGCCCATCTTCTTGTCCTTGGGCCCGACCTCCAGCCCCGGCGTGTCCGCGGGCACGAGGAACACCGCGATGCCGGGCCCGGAGTCATCCGCCGGACGCGTGCGGGCGAAGACGACGAACAGGTCCGCGATCGGCGCGTTGGTGATGAAGCGTTTCTGCCCGTCGAGCACCCAGTCGTCGCCGTCGCGCACCGCCTTGGTGCGCAGCCCGGCGGGGTTGGACCCGGCTCCGGGCTCGGTCAGCGCGAACGACGCGACCACCTCGCCCGAGGCGATGCGCTCCAGCCACTCGCTCTTCTGCTCGTCCGTGCCGAACCCGACCAGGACCTGTCCGGCGATGCCGTTGTTGGTCCCGAACATCGACCGCAGCGCCAGCGACGTGTAGCCGAACTCCATCGCCAGCTCGACATCCTGCGTCAGGTCGAGCCCGAGCCCGCCCCATTCCTGCGGGATCGCGTAGCCGAACAGGCCCATCTCCGCGGCCTGCGTGCGCAGGTCGTCCGGGATGGCGTTGCCGTCCATGATCTCCTGCTCGCGCGGGACGACCTTCGCCCGGACGAAGTCGCGCACCAGCTCCAGGATGGGCCGGAAGTCCTCGGGGGTAACCGCAGCTGCCATGCCCCCACTATGACCCAGGCCGCGCGGCTGGAAAATACTTTATCAGAAATCTCCGAATGCCTCACACCGTCGAGTGCCCTCCGCGACCGGTGTTGCAGCAGGTCAGACCCAATTTCAGGGTGGGAAGTGCGCTGTCTGCGTAGGTGGGCACCTGTGCCGCGATCGTGTAATACTTCATCCGATACTGACCGCGGAGGGGAGAAGGCAGTGGCGATGCCCGCGAGCGCCGGACCGCGCCGCACCGGCCCGGCGAACCTCAACGCGATGGCCGCCCAGGAGATCCGCCGTCGCGTCTTCTCCGGCCAGCTGCGCGCCGGGGCGAAGATCGACCAGGAGGCGCTCGCCGACGAACTCGGCATCAGCAAACTGCCCGTCCGCGAAGCCCTGATCACCCTCGACCACGAGGGCGTCGTCGAGCACATCGCCCGCCGCGGCGCGTTCGTCGCCCGGATGACGCGCGACGACATCCGCGACCACTACCGCGTGTTCGGCGTCGTGTCCGGACTGGCCGCCGAGCGCGCGGCGAAAAACCTGTCCCCGGAAAGCCTCCAGGCGCTGCATGATCTCGCGGACCGGATGGAGTCGGCAGTGGACCGTGCCGAACAGGAACGGCTGAACTACGAGTTCCACCGGAGAATCAATTACGCCGCCGACTCGCGCCGGCTGCTCTCGCTGCTCGGCATTCTGGCCAAAACGGTTTCGCACGGGTTCTATGAGGCACACGAAGACTGGCCGGCCAAGGCGCGGGACGACCACCGCCTGATCCTGGCCGCCCTGTCCGCCCGTTCCGCCGCCCGGGCGCGCACACTGGTGGAGAAACACCTCGCGGACGCGGGCGAGCGCGCGGTGGCTTTGCTGGAGAAGCAAGGATTCTGGGACCGCTGACCCGTTGTGTGAATTGACATTTTATGGCTCCGCCGAGTGCCCGTTACGGTCGAATTCATGGAGCGGAACTTTGACTCGGCCGAAGCACTCGCGGCCGCCTTGCGGGCCGGGGAAGCAACCTCGGCGGAGCTGACCGACGAGGCGATCGCCCGCATCGAGCGGGAAGACAAGGCACTCAACGCGATCTGCGTACCGGACTTCGACCGTGCCCGCGCCGCCGCCCGAGAGGCCGACCGGGCGCGCGCCCGCGGCGAAGACCGGCCGCTGCTCGGGATTCCGGTGACGGTCAAGGAGTGCTACAACGTCGCCGGCCTGCCCACGACCTGGGGCCTGCCGCACCACCGCGACTTCCTGCCCGCCGAGGACGCGGTCCAGGTCAAGCGGCTCAAGTCCGCGGGCGCGGTCATTCTCGGCAAAACCAACGTCCCGCTGGGACTTCAGGGACTGCAAAGCTCGAACCCGGTCTACGGCACCACCAACAACCCCTGGGACCACGACCGCACGCCAGGCGGTTCCTCCGGCGGCTCCTCGGCGGCTCTGGCGGCGGGCTTCGGCGCCCTGTCCATCGGCTCCGACATCGGCGGCTCGCTGCGCACGCCCGCGCATTTCTGCGGGGTCTACGGCCACAAACCGTCCCTCGGCCTGGTCGCGAACCGCGGCATGGTCCTGCCGGGCGAACTGCCCTTGCCGACCGAACTGCACCTCGCCGTCGTCGGCCCGATGGCGCGCACCGCCCGCGACCTCGCGCTCCTGCTCGACATCATGGCCGGACCGGACCCGCTGACCTACGGCGTGGCGCACGAACTGGCCCTGCCGCCCGCCCGCCACGAACGGCTGAGCGACTTCCGGGTCCTGATCCTCGACGACCATCCGTTCATCCCGACCGGAGCCGCGGTACGGGCCGGAGTGAACCGGGTAGCCGACGCGCTGGCCGACGCCGGTGCCCAGGTCGAACGGCACAGCCCGCTCCTGCCCGACCTGGAAGAAGCCGCGACGCTCTACACGCAGCTGCTGTTCTCCGGCTCAGTGGCGCGGTTCCCGGTCGACGCGTACGAGCAACTCCAGGCCCGAGCCGCCGGACTGAGCGCGGACGACCAAAGCCTCGACGCGGCCCGCCTGCGCGGAATGGTGCTCACCCACCGCGATTGGCTCGGCGTGCACCACCGCCGCGAACTCCACCGCCACGGCTGGCGGCAGTTCTTCGCGGAGTTCGACGCCGTGGTCTGCCCGGTCACGCCGACGCCCGCGTTCCCCCACGACCACAACCCGGACCTGCTCGCCTGCCGGATCGACATCGACGGCGTCGAATACCCGTTCTTCGACCAGCTCGTCTGGGCCGGGGTGGCCACCATGCCCGGCCTGCCCGCAACCGCGATGCCCGCGGGCCTTTCCCCGGAGGGGCTGCCGGTGGGGGTGCAGATCGTCGGGCCGATGTTCGAGGACCGCACGCCGTTGCGGCTGGCCGAACTGCTGGAGCAGCGGATCGGCGGCTTCCAGGCGCCGCAGTAGTGCGCTTGGCCGCCGTGCGCGAGCGGGCGGTCGCGGTGCCGAACGAGGTTTGACACGCTGGCTCGTCATTCATACATTATCTCCAACTGTGTATGAATGACGAGCGGAGCTGGTTCGGATGAAACTCGGCGAGACCGCTGTCGTCCTCGGCGGAAGCGTCGCGGGCCTGTGCGCCGCCGGGGCGCTGTCCCCGTACTTCGACCAAGTGCTCGTGCTGGAGCGGGACGAGCTTCCGGAGGAGGCCGAGCACCGGCGCGGGGTGCCGCAGAGCAAGCATCCGCACTTCCTGCTGAACTCGGGCCGCCGGGCGATCACCGCGCTGTTCCCCGGTTTCGAGGACGACCTCGTCGCGGCGGGCGGCCTGCACCTGATGCCGTCGATGGACGCCGCATACCTGGACCGGGAGGGCTGGTCGGCGCGCAAACGAAGTTCGATGACGATGGTCTACAGCTCGCGCATCCTCATCGAGCGCGTGCTGCGGGACAAGGTGCGGAAACTGTCCAATGTGGACCTCCGCGAGCGGGTCGCCGTGCGCGGTCTGGCCGCCGCGGGCGGGGCGGTCACCGGGGTCGAGGTCGCCGGGCCCGGCGGGGACGAGCGTTTCGACGCCGACTTCGTCGTGGACGCGATGGGCCGCGGCTCTCCCGTCGCGAACTGGCTGGTCGCGGCGGGCTGGCCGGAGCCCGAGGTGCGGACGCTCGACGCCAAGGTCACCTACACCTCGCGCTGGTACGAACTGCCGTCGCGGGAAAGCCGTCCGGCGACCTGGTGGTGGCGGCACCTGGTGCTCATGCCGACCCAGGATCGCGGCCGGCATCCCGCGGAGCACGAGTTCCTGGTGAACTTCTTCCCGATCGAAGGCGACCGGGTCATCGCCTGCATGGGTTCGTGGGGCCTGGAGATGCCACGGACGGCCGACGCCTTCGTCGCCTCCGCCCGCCGCACGCGGACGCCGTTGTTCGCCGCCGCGATGGACCGGTGCACGCCGACGTCAGAGGTGCATCTGACCCGGTCCACCGGCAACCGGTGGCGGCGCTACGACCGCTGGACGAGCCCGCCGCGGGGTCTGGCGTTCGTCGGCGATTCGATCTGCGCGTTCAATCCGTTCTACGCGCAGGGCATCAGTTCCGCGTCGGGTTCGGCTCTGCTGCTTCGCGAACATCTGTCCCGCGCCGCCAGTCTCGACGGCGATTTCTGCGCGCGATTCCTTGCGGCACAACGTGATCTGCTCAAGGTGCCCTGGACTTTGGCGATGGCCCGGGACCGGGGTTACGAGTGCGCGGAGGGCACCGAGCGGCTGCCCGCGTGGCAACGCCGCCTGCTCGCGGCGGTCTCCGCCCCGGCGTTCAGCCTCATCGTCGGCGCCGCCCGAGAGGACGATGTCGTCGACGAGCATTTCGCGAAGGTGTTCAACCTCGACGAATCGCTGGGCGAGATGATGCGCAACCCGCGCGTGCTCGGTGGGCTGGCGCGCTTCTGCGTCCGCTCGCTGCTGGGCCGGCATCGGGTGCCCTTCGGCTTCGATCCCCAGGCCGAGCCGCCCGCCACCGACTACTCGCCCGCCGCGGCGGCGGGATGAGCGCCGGCTGCGGGCCGGAGGCCGCGGAGGTCGCCCGGGGGCTCGGCTTCGACTGCCACGACGTCAGCCCGGTGGTCTCGGTCCGCGCGCCGTGGGAGCTGGCGCACTGGACGATGCCGCTGCTGGAGGTGCTGATCGTCGGCGGCGCCGTTTTCGCGCTCTGGCACGCCGTGCGCCGCTACCGCGCGGGCGATCCGGTCAACCTGGCG
Source organism: Streptomyces sp. AA4 (assembly GCF_000158875.1). Classification (NCBI taxonomy): domain Bacteria; kingdom Bacillati; phylum Actinomycetota; class Actinomycetes; order Kitasatosporales; family Streptomycetaceae; genus Streptomyces; species Streptomyces sp. AA4. Next base: position 4,016,668 of record NZ_GG657746.1, read on the forward strand.
CTGTGGTGGGCTTCGCTGGTCTACCTCGTCGTCACCGAACCGCCGCTGTACTTCCCGGAATGGTTCGGCCTCGACCGGCTGTACGGATTCATCTTCGCGCACAACCGGTTCACCGTGCAGTTCATGGGGGACCGGCTGCCGCTGTACATCGTGGCGTTCTATCCGGTGATCAGCCAGCTCGCCTACGAACTCGTGCGCTCGCTGGGGATCTTCCGCAGCCGCGGCCCGCTGCTCGGAGCCGTCGCCGTCGCGTTCGCCTGCCAGGTCTTCTACGAGGTGTTCGACCAGGTGGGCCCGCAGTTGAAGTGGTGGGCCTGGAACCCGGCCAACCACATCGTCAACCAGCCCGCGCTGGCCTCGGTGCCGATGACCAGCATGCTGCTGTTCGCTTCGGTCTCGATGGCCGCCCTGACCTGCCTCGCGGTGCGGTTCACCGGCGACCCGCCGCGCCGCGGCTGGCGGCTGGTTCCGCGCGTCCTCGCGGCGGGCGTCCTCACCCCGTTCACCATGGCGGTCGCCGGGCTTCCGGCAAGTCTTTTCGACGGCAACGCTTCCGCGCAGGCCTGGGTGCTGGGCACGGAACTGGCCCTCGTCTGGCTCGGCGGCGCGTGGATCGTCGTGGCCCAGCTGCGTTCCCGCCCTCGCTTGACCGAGCCGCTCTCGGCTTTCGGCCGGTACTACCCCGCGATCTACCTGGCCGGGATGGCGGTGTGCTGGCTCGGCGCGCTGCCCGGCTACCTCGGTGCCCGGGACGGCGTCACCAGCGCCGGATCCCCGATCGGGAGCGGACCGTACGCGCTCGCGTGTTTCGTCGCCGCAGGTCTGCTGCTGGGTGCGCAACGAGCCGTCCGTCGGTGACCTGCGGCGTCGTCTGGGACGATGGGCGCCATGGGGTACCACGGATGGCAGGGCGACCCGCCCGGCGCGGAGGACGAGGCGCGCCGCCGGATCGTGCAGGCGGCGATCGCGTGCATCGACCGCGCCGGGCTGGCCAAGACCAACCTCTCCCACGTCGCCGCGGAAGCCGGGGTGACCCGGCAGACCGTGTACCGCTATTTCCCCAGCCTGGCCGAAATCCTGCGCGCCGTCGCCCAGGCGGGAGCCGAGGAGTTCGCCGAACGGATGCGGAAGCACCTGTCCGCGTTCGACAGCCCGGTCGAGGTCGCCGTCGAGTCCGTCGTCTTCGCCGTCCGCAGCCTGCCCGACGAGCCCTACCTCGGTTTGCTCCTGCAGGCCGGGGAAGCCGACTATTTCACCGCCGGGACCGCCACGCCGCCGTCCTTCTCCCTCGGCGCGCGGATCCTGCGCGACACCGAGGTCGACTGGTCCGCCGCCGGGGTGCGCACGGACGCGGAACTCCAGGAACTGGCCGAGATCTTGATGCGGTTGTTCATGTCGTTCCTGCAGTATCCGTCGACACCCCCGGCGACCGACGAGGAACTGCGCGGGATGGTCCGCCGCTGGATCGGCCCGGCACTGCGCGGGTGATCCCGGCGCGGCCTCGGCGGTCCATAGCGGACACTGTCCACTCAGGACCAGGCGACCGGAAGCTCGTGCACCCCGTAAATGTTCATATTCGTCCGCAACGGCACCTCCGCGGCCGGAACCGCCAGCCGCAAGTCCGGGAAGCGCCGCAGCAAGCCCTCGAACCCGGCGCGCATCTCGATCCGGGCCAGCTGCTGGCCCAGGCACTGGTGGATGCCGTGCCCGAACGCGACCTGTCCGCGGACCTTGCGGTGCAGGTCGATCGTGTCGGGGTTCTCGAAGTGGCGCGGGTCGCGGTTGGCCGCCAGCAGCGACACGACCACGGTCGAGCCGGCCGGGATCGTCTCGCCGAAGAGTTCGACGTCCTCGGTCGCGTAGCGGTAGAAGATGTCGGCCACCGACAGGTACCGCAGCAATTCTTCCACCGCGTTCGGGAACAGCGTCGGGTCGGCGCGCAGTTCGGCCAGTTGCGCGGGGTTCTCCAGCAGCGCGAAGGCCCCCAGCGACAGCATGTTCGCGGTGGTCTCGTGGCCGGCCAGCAGAAGCAGGAACGCCATGCCGGTCAGCTCTTCGATGCTGAGCTCGGAGTCGCGGGCCAGGTCGGAGAGGATGTCCTCGCCCGGTTCCGCGCGCTTGTCGGCGCACAGCTGGCCGAGGTAGCCCATCATCGCGCCGAACGCGGCCATCTTGTCTTCGAGGTTGACGTCCCGTTCCATGAACTTCGACGAGTTCGCCTGGAAGGTCTCGCGGTCGGCGTAGGGGACGCCGAGCAGTTCGCAGATCACCAGCGAAGGCACCGGCAGCGCGAACTCCCGCACGAGATCGACCGGCTGCGGGAGCTGGGCGAGGGCGTCCAGCTGCTGTTCGGTGATCGCGACGATGCCGTCTTCGAGCTGCTTCATCCGCTTGACGGTGAACGCGCCGGTGAGCTTGCGCCGCAACCGGGTGTGGTCGGGGGCGTCCATGCTGATGAACAGGCCGGGGATCTGCGGGGACGGCTCGGTCGCGACCGGCATGCCCGGCGTCTCGTACGGCACGTGGAGCACGCCGAGGTCCTGCCGGCTGCTGAACCGGGCGTCGGACATGACCTGCCGGACCGCGTCGTACCCGGTGACCAGCCAGCCCTCGTGGCCGTCCGGGAAGAGCATCGGGCTGACCGGGCGGGTCTCGCGCAGCGCGGTGATCGCGGCGGGCGGGTCGAACGGGCCGGCGTCGCGGTCCATCGGCAGGCCGGCGACGGGGGAAACCTGCTGGCTCATCGGGAAATCCTCTCGTGGTGGCTTGATGTCACCACGATCTCCGAGCGGCCAGACACGGAGCCGTCACGGCGCTGACACGGGCTCAGGCCCGCGTCAGCGGCCCCCTGACCAGGTCGGTCCACGCACCCGCCGCGCCCTCTCGAAAAGCGTGCTCGAACGCTTCGTCGCCGAGGTGGTCGCGCGCTTCCCGCTCGATCCGCAGCACGTCCGGGTTCGACAGATCCTTCCGGCCGAGCACCTGTGCGCTCGCTGCCAGCAGCCGCGCCGCGTGGTCGTATTGCACACGCCGCAGCGCCAGGTCCGCGACCCCGACGACCGCCTGTGCGATCTCCGGCGCGCGCCCGGTTTCCGCAGCTGCCTCGCAAGCGGCGGCACGGTGTTCGCGCGCCTCGTCGAGGTCGGAGGCGAACCAGGCGTGCAGGCCGTGGGACACGGCCCGCAGATGCGGCTGCTGTGCTTCGTCGCCCAACAGGCTCATCGCGTGGCCGAACTGGGCGAAGGCCTCCCGTGCGTTCCCGTTCCACCGGGCCAGCTCCGCGCGGACCAACGCAAGCGAGGCCAGCGTCCCGGGCCAAGTGACGCCTTCCGCGAGGTTTTCCGCCTCGGCGACCGCGGCTGCGCAGGCGTCCTTGTCGCCCGCGAGCCAGTGCAGCCGGGCCTGCCGCATGCGCATCTGGACGACGTCGTCCAGCGCGCCGAGTTCGGCGACGACGGCGATTGCCTGGTCGAAGTGGTCGCTGGCCTCGCGGAATTCGCCCCGCATGGCCAGGCAGCCGGCGAGTTCGGTCTGCGCGAACGAGATGCCGAACCGTTCGCCGAGCACACGGAACTCGACCAGCGATTCGTCGAACCAGGCTTCGCAGTCCTGGCCGAGCATCATCCGCAGTTTGCCGATGTGCAGCCGGGATAGCGCCCGTACCCACGGATCCTCGTCGTCCAGCAGCGATTCCCAGGCGGGCAGGAGCGCGTCGGTGTCGCCGAGCATCATTTCCAGCGGCACCACCAGCCGCAGCGCCGCGTGCCGGTGCCGCCCGTTCTTGCCGAGTTCGTACGCCTGGTGGATCCACTGCGCCGCTTCCGGCATGTCGCCGGGGCCGGAGGTGGCGAACATCGAGGTCAGGGCGTACACGATGGCCTTGGTGTCGTCGGGGACCTCGCCCGGGGTCGCGATCGCGGCGGCGATCAGCTCCATGCCCTCGGCCTTGCGGCCCACGAGCCACCAGTACCAGCCGCAGGCGGCCGCGAGCCGCATCGCCGCGTGCGCGTCGCCGGCCGCGAGCGCGCCGCGCATCGCCGAGACGAGATTGTCGTGCTCTGCCTGGAGAACGGCGAGCCACTCCAGCTGCTCGCCGCGCCGCAGCCGGGGTTCCGCGGTTTCGGCCAGCTCGGTGAAGTACGCGAGGTGCGCCTGCCGGGCCAGCTCGGTCTCCCCGGCCTCGGCGAGGCGTGCGGCACTGTATTCCCTGATGGTGCCGAGCATCCGGTACCGCGGCGCGCCTTCGCCGAACGCGACGAGCAGGGACTTGTCGCTGAGCGCGGTAAGCAGGTCGAGCACCTCGTACTCGTCGACCAGTTCTCCCGCGCAGACCCGTTCCGCCGCCTCCAGGCTCGCGCCGCCGGCGAACACCGACAGCCTGCTCAGCACGAGCCGTTCGCCGTCGCTGAGCAGTTCCCAGCTCCAGTCGACCATCGCGCGCAGCGTCCGGTGGCGGGGGAGAGCGGTGCGGCTGCCACCGGTCAGCAGCCGGAACCGGTCGTCGAGGCGGTCCGCGAGCTGCACGGCGGACATCGTGCGGAGCCGGACCGCGGCGAGTTCGATCGCGAGCGGCATTCCGTCCAGGGCGGTGCAGATGCGGGCCAGCGTCCGGTCTTCGCCGAGGTCGTCTCGCCGCGTCGTCGCGCGGTCCCGCAGCAGTTGCACAGCCTCGGCGCGGGCGAGCGGTTCGACCGGCCAGAGCGCTTCGCCGGTGATTCCCAGTGGTTCCCGGCTCGTGGCGAGGATCCGCAACCCGCGGCATTCGCCGAGCAGCCGGTGCGCGAAGGCGGCGGCGGACTCGATGACGTGTTCGCAGTTGTCCAGTACCAGCACCATCTCGCGGTCGCGGATCGCGGAGATCAGCCGTTCCACCGGATCCGCGGCGGACGCCTCGCCGAGCAGCGCGTCGCGCAAGCCGAGACCGGACAGCGTGGCCTGCGCGACGTCGTCGCCGGTCCCGACGGCCGCCAGCTCGACCAGCCACGCGCCGTGGTGCAGGTCGTCGACCAGCGTGCGGGCGGTTTCGGTGGCCAGCCTCGTCTTTCCCGAGCCGCCAGGCCCGGTCAGGGTGGTGAGGCGATGCCGCGACACCAGATCACGGACGGCGGCGACATCGGTTTCTCTGCCGACGTAACTGGTGAACTCGGCGCGCAGATTCGTCTTGCGGCTCTCCTCGCGCCGACCCACCTCGCCTCGCAGCAACGCGACGTGCAACGCGGACAGCTCGGGCGACGGGTCCGCGCCCAGCTCGTCGGCCAGCGTTTCCCGGATGCGCTGAAACGCCTGCAACGCCTCGGTAGTGCGACCCGCGGCGGCGAGCGCCCGCATGAGCGCGCCGACGAGCCGCTCCCGCACCGGATGCGCGGCCACCAGGTCGGTCAGCTCCGGGACAAGATCCGCGCCGCGCCCGAGATCTAGTTCCGCTTCGAACCGGTCTTCCAACGCCGCCAGCCGCAAGGCTTCCAGCCGCGTCGCCGCTGCGTCGAACGCCTCGCTCTCCTGCAACCCGACGTCCTGCATCGCCGGACCGCGCCACAATTCCAGCGCCTCGCGCAGCCGCCCCAGCCTGTTGTCCGCCTGGCTCTGGGCGACGAGCCGCTCGAAACGCACCGCGTCGACCGCGTCCGCGTCGATCGCCAGCCGGTACCCGTCGGTCAGCCCTTCGACCACGGCGCCCGGCAACGCCTTGCGCAGCCGGGAAACCAGGCGTTGCAAGGCATTCGCGGCGTCGGCGGGCGGGTGCTCGCCCCAGATCCAGTCGATCAGCGTCGCCTTCGGCACGACCTGGCCCGGCCGGAGCGCGAGGACGACGAGCAGCCCGCGGAGCCGCGCGCCCGGAACGTCGGCCACGTCGCCGTCGCGGACTTCGAAGGGACCCAGGATCTTGATCTGCACCCGCCCGATCCTGCCATCCGATCGGGTGGTCAGGCAGCGGAATAGAGGACGATGTCGTCGAGCCGCGTGCGCGCGTGGACCTTGAGCGTGCTGCCGGCGCGGTCCGGGGTGTCGAGAGTGCTGCGCACGACGCCCTTGGTGCTCTTCGCGTCCACTTCCGCGGCGATGCCCGCGCTGACGCCGACCTCGATCCCGCCTGCCGCGTTCGACAGCTCCACCTGGCCGCGCGTCACGCGCCCGATCCGGATCGGGCAGCGTCCGGCCTTCGCCGTGACGCTCCCGTCGGCCGTGCCGATGTCGAAGCTGCCGTCCGCCCCGCCGAGATCGACGTCGGACCGGGCGTGGCCGATCCAGACCTTGCCGCTCGTGCCCTGGTAGCGGATCTCGCCTTCGACCTCGCCGATCCGCAGCCCGGCCGCACTGCCCTCGATCACCGCATCTCCGGCAACGTGCCCGATCACGAGGCCGCCCGCGCCGAGATTCCCGCGCAGCGCGGCGACCCGGTCAAGCTGCACCTGGCCCGAGCCGATGTTGACCTCGCAGTCGCCGAGCGCGCCGTCCGCCTGCACCTCGGTCCAGGCCGTGTTGAGCACGAGCCGGGACCCGGCGGGCAGTTCGACCGCGATGTCGACGGAGCCCGTCTGGTGGCCGGACTTCGTCGTCTTGACGGTGAGAACGCCGTCAGCGAACGCGACCTTCGTCTTCTCGGCGACCTTCACATCGGTGGCGTTGGCCGCGTTGACGGGCTGCACCCGCACGACGGTCTCGACGCGTTCGCTGGCGGTGATCCGGACGCGAGCACCAGCGGTGGTGAGCGCGGCGGTGATGGGGGCGGGGGTGGTGAACGTGGACATTTCCGGTCTCCCTGGCTGGCTTGGTGGTTCGTTGTGACCACATTCGCCTGCTGGGCGGACACGCGGCTGTCACGGCTCAGACGCGGGGGTGCGGGCCCGTGTCAGTACGACGCCGGCGGCTCAGCGCGACCCGATCGCCGGGTCGCTGGTGCTCGGCCTCCCCGTTTCCAAGTGCCCGGCCAAGGTGCGGCGGTAGGCCGGGTCGTGGTCGGACGTGATCGTCACGTCGTACCAGTCCGCGCTCGCGCTCGGGTCTATCACGTGCTCCGCGCGGGCACCCGGCGCGAGACGCACCGCGGCCGTCGGCTGGTGGCCGTAGTGGTCGGCGATCGTGAGGGTGACCGGTACCGGGCCGTTGTTCGAGAGGGCGAGGACCACCCGGTCGCCCGCGTCGCGCGCGCTCACCTCCGGGCCTGGCGCGGCGGCACCCGCCAATTGGCGCACGAAGCCGTTCGGGCCGTGCACGGTGAAGTCGTAGCTTCCGACCACCGGCCAGGTCGCGGTGAGCGCCTTGCCCGGTTCCACGGTGTACGTCCACGGTCCGCCCGGCGTGCGCGGCGACGTGACCAGGAATCCGGCGCCCGCCCGGCCGCGGCTGGCGAAATCGATCGTCAGCTTGCCGGCGCGCACGGTGCCGTCCGCCGAGAGGTGGTACGGCAAGGCACGGGCCGGACGTCGGCCGGGTTCCTGTTGGGGCAGCGAGGGGTTCGCGGGCGGAGTGGGCACGTAATCGGGGTGGCGGTTGCGGTCCGGGGGAAAGTAGCCGCTGGTGCTGGGCAGCGCGGGCACGCCCTGCCGGGCCTGGCTGAAGTCGAACGCCGAGGTGAGGTCCCCGCACACCGCGCGGCGCCACGGCGAGATGTTCGGCTCGCGGACCCCGAAGCGGGCTTCGAGGAACTGCACGATCGACGTGTGGTCGAAGGTTTGCGAGCAGACGTAACCGCCGGTGCTCCACGGCGACACGACGATCATCGGGACCCGCTGGCCGAGACCGTACGGTCCGGGAACGCCGTCCTTGCCGCGGTACAGCTCCGCGCTGACGTCGGCGGTGGAAGCGCCCTGCGCCGGGGTCGAGGCGGGGAACGGCGGGATCACGTGGTCGAAGAAGCCGTCGTTCTCGTCGTAGGTGATGAGCAGCGCGGTTTTGGACCAGACGGCCGGGTTCGCGGTGAGCGCGTCCAGCACCTGCGAGATGTACCAGGCCCCGTAGTTGACCGGCCAGTTCGGGTGCTCGGTGAACGCCTCCGGGGCGACGATCCACGACACCTGCGGCAGCCGGTTCGCGGCGACGTCGGCCTTGAGCAGGTCGAAGAAACCGCCGGTCTTGGCGACGTTGGTGCCTGTGCGAGCCTTCTCGAACAAGGGGCTGCCCGGCGCCGCGTTGCGGTAGTTGTCGAAGTACAGCAGGGAGTTGTCGCCGTAGTTGCCGATGTAGGCGTCCTGCGTCCAGCCCCAGGAGCCGGCGGCGTCGAGCCCGTTCCCGATGTCCTGGTAGATCTTCCACGAAACCCCGGCCTGCTCCAGCCGTTCCGGGTAGGTGCGCCACGAGTACCCGGCTTCGGCGTTGGTGATCACCGGGCCGCCGCCGGCGCCGTCGTTGCCGGTGTATCCGGTCCACATGTAGTAGCGGTTCGGATCGGTCGGGCCCAGCAGCGAGCAGTGGTAGGCGTCGCAGATCGTGAAAGCGTCGGCGAGCGCGTAGTGGAACGGGATGTCGCCGCGGTTCAGGTACGCCATCGTGGTCGCCGACTTGGCCGGAACCCACTTGTCGTACGCGCCGTTGGCCAGCGCCGCGTGCCCGGTGTTCCAGTCGTGCGGCAGGTCCTGCAGGAACTGCAACCCGAGGTTCTTGGCGTCCGGGTGGAACGGCAGCACGTCCTTGGCACCGTCGGACTGGTACCAGACCGGTTTGCCGTTCGGCTGGTTCGCCGTGCGCGGATCGCCGAAGCCGCGCACCCCGCGCAGCGTTCCGAAGTAATGGTCGAACGACCGGTTCTCCTGCATCAGCACGACCACGTGCTCGATGTCGCGGAGGGTGCCAGTGCGGCGCGCGGCCGGGATCGCGGCCGCCCTGGCGATGCTGGAGGACATCGCGGTGAGGGCGGCGGTGCCACCGGCAATCTTGAGAAAACGTCGGCGGTCCATGCCTGTCATCGAATGCTCTCCTTTTCGGGGTTCCCGGCTGGGCGGTGGTCGGCGCGGCGGGTCAGCCGTCGACGCGCTGGCCGGTCTTCGGGTCGAGGAACAGCCGGCCCGCGCGCGGCGCCTGGAAGTCGAACAACCCGTTCAGGCTGCCCGCCCGGGCGTCGAACGACGAGTCGCCGATGCCGCCGAGACGCCAGTTGTCCTCGAGGAACCGCAGCACCGAGGTCTGGTCGGTGACCGCGTGGTCGACGTGGCCGCGCTTGGCCCACGGGGAGACGACCAGCAGCGGCAGCCGGGGTCCGTACCCGCAGCGGCCCTGGTAGCCGCCCATGACCTTCGCCGGGTCGTTGCCGCACTTGCCGGGGCCGGTGAGCGCGTCCTCGGCGCTCTGCGACTGGTTGACCAGCGGGCCGGCCTGGTGGTCGTACCACCCGTCGGAGTCGTCGTAGGCGATCACGACGGCGGTGTTCTTCCACTCGGGCAGCTTCTGCAGCCGGTTGATCGTGTCGGCGACGAACTGCTGCTCGTCGATCGGGTCGGAATAGCCGGCGTGGCCGTCCTGGTAGCCGGCGGCCTTGAGGAAGCTCACCGCGGGCAGGTGCCCGGCGCCGGCGGCGGACCAGAAGTCGGTCAGGTCGTACTGGTGGTTGGCCTGGTCGGAGTGGCCGATCGCGGCGGTCGAGGACGGCGGGAGGTGGTGCGGGTTCGCGGTCGACGGGTAGTACTGGAACGGCTCGTGGTGCGGGATGTAGTCGCCCTTCCACCCCTTCTGGCCGGTGTAGCCCAGCGCCGCGCCGACCGGGTGGCCGCCCTGCATCGAGCCGTCCGGCTGCGAGACGGTGCACACCGCGGAGCCGTCGGCCTTGCGCTGCACCGGCTTGAAGCCGCCCTCGAACCAGCCCCAGCTGACGTTCTTCTCGTTGAGCAGGTCGCCGACGTTGCGGCCGGACAGCCGGACCTGGTCCCGCGTGCTGCAGTCGTCGCCGAGCGGCTGCGGGTCGCCGATGATCGTGTTGCCGATCGTGTCGCCCTCGGGGAACGGCTTGCCGCCGGGCATCAGCTGCGCGGTCACGCCGTGCGTCTGCCCCGAGACGAGGTTGATCGCGCCCGGCGTGGACGGGCCGAACGTCGTGCCGTACGAGTTGTCGCTCATCGCGAAGTGCTGCGCGTAGTTCCACAGCGCGGTGACGGTGTTGCCGTCGTAGTAGTCCATCACCTGGCGCTTCTCGCAGCCCGGGTCGCCGTTGCCGACGGTCTCGATGAACTTGTCCATCTTGAAGTTGTCGTACGCGGCCTGCTCGTCCTTGTACTCGTGGTCCTGGTCGCAGGTCAGCGCCTGCGCCGGACCCAGGCGCCGGGGGTTGGACGAGTTCGGGTTGCGGGTCAGCAGCTCCGGCGTCAGCCCGTTGGTCTTCGGCGTGTTCGGGTGCGCCTGGAAACGCTGGCCGTCGGTATTGGCGGCGTGCGGATAAGTGCCGAAGTAATGGTCGAAGGAAACGTTCTCCTGGAACAGCACGACCACGTGCTGAATCGGCGTCGCGGTGCCGCCGGCGGGCGTCGCGGACCCGACCGAACCAGGCGCCGTCGCCGCGACGGTCAGCGCCGCGACCGTCGCGGCCCCGGCGGCCGTCCGGATGATCTGGGACTTTCTCACGTGCACTCACTCCTTGCTTCTGACCAGCCGCGCCCCCGTCCGGCCGTTGCCTACGGCGCGAAACCCTCACTGGCACACATGAACGGCAGATGTCGGGAACGCGGCCGCGACCGGGCACGGCACAACAATTCTGAGCATCCGGATATTTGTGCCGAATGTCCGGCTCGGGCCGCTGTTCAGCAGATGTCCCGATTCGTCGGCCGAGCTTTATTTCGCCGCGAGAAGCGATGGGCGCCGAGCGTGAATGGAACAAGAGAAAGCGCCCGGAAATGCGGGGAAGAGGTTGCTTCTTGGCGGCGAAATCGAAGCGACCTCAACGTCGCTGCTGTGCCGGCCTCCGGCCCGCGTCCGGCGACACCGAGATTCCCCGGGCCGGGATGCCGCGCCAGGCGGTCCCCGCGGGGAGCTGTTCTCCCTTCATCACCAGGGACATCGCGTCGACCTCCGTGCGGTCGCCGACCACGCTGTCGTAGAGCACCACCGAGCGCGCGCCGACGCTCGCGCCGGACCGGACGTCCACAGTGGACATCTTCATCACCCGGTCCTCGAAGAGGTGGGTTTGGAGCGAGGTCGCCGGGCCGACGCACACGTCGTCGCCGAGGCGGACCAGGTCGAATTCGGTCAGGTAGGTCGTGGCGATCCAGCAGCGTTTGCCGATCCGCGCGCCGAACAGGCGCAGCAGCGGGCCCATCAGCGGCGTGCCGGCCAGGGAGCCGAGCAGCGCGGGCACGGCGGCGGTTTCGTACAGCGCGGTGACGAACTCGGTGCGGCGCACGAACCGGCTCCACAGGGGTTCGACGCGCGGCCGGTAGCGTCCGACGATCAGCCATTTCGCGGCGGCGACCGCGAGCACCACCCCGAACCCGCTCAGCAGGGCCGCGACCGGGGTCGCCAGGACAGCGGCGAGCACGCCGAACGCCTTCCCGGCCTGCAGCTGGACGAGCAGCACGAGGTAGCCGGCCGCGGCGAGCAGGCTGCCGGGCACCACGATCCGGAAGAACTCGATGACCAGCCGTTCCGCGACGCGCAGCCGGGTCGGGCGGAAGGTCAGGTCGTCGGCGAAATCGCCGCTGTCCTGCCGCCGGGGCAGCCGGATCGGCGGGGTGCCGAGCCACGACGTCCCGTCCGGGCTGCCGTCCGCGGGCGCCGCGGTGTGCACGCCGATCAGGCAGCCGTCGCCGACCGTGGCGCCGGAGCGCAGGAAGGAGGCGTTGCCGAGGAACGACCGGGTCCCGACCGTCGTGCGGCCGACCGCGACCTGTCCGTGGCAGTACGTCGCGGCCCCGACGGCGGCCATGTCGGCCACGAAGCTCTCCGCGCCGAGGGTCAGCAGCCCGGGGTCGAGCTGGGCGGCCGTCGACACCTCGGCGCGCGGTCCGATGCGGGCGCCGAGCATGCGGAGCCAGCCAGGCGTGTACAGCGTGGAGTAGAGCGAGTTGGTCGCGGCGAGACTCGCGCCGAGGAGCTTGTCCGAGATCCACTTGCGCAATCCGAACGACGAGGCGACGTGCCGCACGCCGGGCCGGGTGACCGGGAGCACGAGCCGTTTGCCGGCGAAGACCACGAGGCACACGCTGGCCGCGGTGACCGGTCCGGCGAGCAGGCACGCCCACCATCCGCCGGCGGCGCCGTGCGTGAGATACAGCCAGCTGCCGAGCGCGACGGCTGGCGCGAGGAACACCAGCGGCAGCAATTCGACGCACAGCCAGGCCACCGCGAAGCGCGCCAGGAACGCCCGGCTCGGGGCTCGCCCGGGCCGAGTGCGCAACGCGGCGACGAGCGGGTCGGTCTCCGCGCAGCGCTGCGCGGGCGAACCGGCCCAGTACTGCCCGGCCGGGATGCGCTGCCCGGCGGTCGCGGCCGACATCTCCGCGAGGCCGGAGCCGACGTCGAGCTGAGCGCCCGGCTCGACGACCGCGTTCGCGCCGACGAAGACGCGGTCGCTCAGCACGACCGGGGCGATCTCGAGCCGGTTGCCCCGCACCCGCGAAGTCTGCAGGTGCGCGCCGTAGCCGACGCTGACGTCCTCGCCGATCGTCAGGAGCGACGGCAGCCCGAGGTTCCCGGTCGCGAGCTGGCAGTGCCGGCCCACCCGGGCGCCCAGGAGTCGCAAATACCAGGGCAGCAACGGAGATCCGCTCATCGAGCCGAGCGGGGCGAGCACGAGCAGCCCGCTGACGAGCCACACCCGGAAGTACGCGGCGCTCCACAATGGATATTCGCCCGGCCGGATCCCGCGCGACAGCAGGCGGACGCCGGCGATCGGCAGCAGGAACCGTGCCACGAGATACAGCACCGGCGTGATCGCGACCAGCTGCCACACGGTGCCGACCGAAAGAACGCCCGCGCTTCGGCCCAGGATCGCCGCGGCCGGGCCGCCGAGGAGCACGAGGAGCAGGTACAGCACGCCCACCTGGGCCGTGCCCCAGCCGAAGAGCCGGGCCCGGCTGGCTTTCGGCGCCGCCTGGGCTGACACCGAGTGCGCGGGCGCCCGATCCGCGAAGGCCCGGGCGAGCGCGCGGATCGTGGGGTGGGCGTAGACGTCGGCGACGGACGCGTCCGGTGCCACTCCGCTCTTCCGCAGCAGCGAGACCGCACGCGCGGCCAGCAGCGAATGGCCGCCGATGTCGTGGAAGAAGTCGGCGGTCACCGAGACCTCGGCGGTGCCGAGCAGTTCTGCCCACACCGCGGCGATTGCCCGTTCCGTACCGGTTTCCGGGGCCACCGCGGCGACCGCGTGGAACCGGGCCCCGGACGGGCGGGGGAGGCGGGCGCGGTCTACCTTGCCGCTCGGCATCATCGGCAGTTCGGCGAGCGTGTCGACGTAGCCCGGCACCATGGGCGCGGGCAGCCGCCGCCGGAGGGTTTCCCGCAATTGCGCGACGATCGCGTCCCGGTCGTGGCGTCCGTTGGTGAACGCCAGGTACGCCACCAGGTCTTCGGTCGGCGCGTCGGGATGCGGCGCCACGGCCGCGACCGCCACCTCCCGGTGTTCCATCAGGATGCTCTCGATCTCCTGGAGGTCGATGCGGTGCCCGCGGATCTTGACCTCGGAATCGGCGCGCCCGAGGTACTCGATCTCGCCGCCGGGCAGCAGCCGCCCGAGGTCGCCGGTGCGGTAGAGCCTGCCCCCGCCGGTGATCCGCGGGTCGTCGAGGAACCGTTCGGCGGTCAGGTCCGGCCGGTTGAGGTAGCCGAGCGCGACGCCAGGCCCGCCGATGCAGATCTCGCCGATCGCGCCGTCCGGGACGGGGCGCAGCCGCTCGTCCAGCAGCCGGATCCAGTAGGTGGGCAGGGCGCGGCCGATGGTCACCGGGCGGCCGGGGACCAGCTCGCACCAGGTCGCGGTGACGGTCGCCTCGGTGGGGCCGTAGGTGTTGAGCATCCGGCGTCCCGGCCTGCTCCACCGCTGGACCAGCTCGCCCGGGCAGGCCTCGCCGCCGACCAGCAGGGTGCGGATGCCGGGCAGGTCGCGGTCCACCGTGGCCAAGACCGTCGGCACGCAATACAGCACCGTGACGCGGTGCCGCTCGAGGAAGTCCGCGAGGCCGGACCCGATGCGGTCCGCGCCGGTCGGTCCGGCGACGAGCGTGGCTCCCGCCGCCCAGGTCGGCCAGACCTCCTCGATCGAGAAGTCGAACGCGATGGTCATGCCCTGGTACACGCGGTCGGTGCGGCGCACGCCGTAGACGTCCGCGACGACCCCGATGAAGTTGCAGATGCTCGCCTGGCTCACCGCGACGCCCTTCGGCCGCCCGGTCGACCCGGAGGTGTAGATGACGTAGCACTCCTCCGCGCCGTCGACCGGCCAGAGCCGCGGCCGGTCCGGGCTGGCCCGCCTCGCCTCGGCGGCGAGTTCCGCGGGCTGGAGCACCGGGCAGCGGGCCTCGCCGGCGGCCGCGGCCAGTTCGGGCGCGACGAGCAGGAGGTCGAGCGCGGCGTCGGCGGCGACATACGCGACGCGGTCCGCGGGCGCCGCGGGGTCGATCGGCACGAACGCGGCCCCGGTCTTCAGCACCGCGAGCAACGCGACGTACATCGGCGTCGAACGCGGGATCAGGAGGCCGACCCGGCGGCGCGGTCCGATGCCGCGGCGGATCAGTGCGTGCGCGAGCCGGTTGGCGTGCTCGTCCAGCTGCCGGTAGGAGAGCCGGTCCGGCCCGCACTCCAGCGCGACGGCGTCCGGCGTCTCGTCGCACGCGCGTTCGAAGAATTCTTGCAGCCGCACCGGGACGCGCGCGCGGCGCGGCACCGGGCTGAGCCGCGCGGTGTCCTCGACGGAAAGCGACAGTTCCTCGCTCACAGGGATTCCTTCTGTGGTGGGGTCCGGGGAGTGCGGATCAGGCGCGGGCCGCGCGCCGCGGTGGAAGCGAGCGGTACTGTGTCCTCTGTGGACGGGGCCCTCTCGGCACCGGCCCCGCCGGACGCGTTCAGGCGGCGATCGAACACGATGCGGTGAACGCGGCCTGCACGGGTTTCCGGCCAGCCTCTGGTGTCACGATCACGCGCTCCTTGTTCTTCCGGGGCCCCCAGGCGGGTCGCAGGCTAGGAACGGGACCCTGTGAGAAGCCTGAGGAGCCACGAGCTGGGAAGCGTGGTTTGGAACGCAAGGCCGGATTGTCGTCGCACTGCCGGACTTCGGCGCTCGGGGTTTTTCCGGGTGTTCAGGGTCTGTTCAGCCGTGGCTCTCGGTTTCGGCAGGAGCGCCGGGCTCCTCGTCCAAGTCGCGTCCGGGGCCGCGTGCCTCGCCGGCCGTTGCCCGGGCCGGCCGGAATTTGTGCGCTTTTCCGCACAGCGCCGACGGCCGCTGAATGCCTCGCCCTAGCTTGCGGGCCAAGCGCTGCGGCCACGGAAATGTCTCCGTCCGCGCTGGTGCAGACCATTCTTGCGGTACGGCACAGACCGCGGTTTCGCCGGAGCGAAACTCCGCGTTCCTGTTGCCGCACTGAGGTTTTCGCAGCTGCGTGCACTTGGCCGACGGTTGCGGCAACTGTCGCGGCCGTGCTGGAGTGGCATCGTTCCGGAGGGGAGTAGCCCCGCACGGCCCATGGATCGACATGCTGAACCCGTTCGCGGGTTCCGGTCCTGGGGCCCGCCGCCCGCGGGTGGGCGAGACCTTCGGTCCCGAGTCGATGGCTGCGATGGCCGTTGTCGTGCGGGATCGAGGCGCGCCTCTCGATGCCGCGCGGCCGCGGCGCGGAACAAAAGGGGCGGTTCGCTGTGTGGCATTTCGTGCTGCTGGTCGTGTGTGCGGTCGCGATCTATTTCTCGTGCGAGTGGTTCGTCAATGCCGTGGAATGGCTCGGCCAGCGGCTCCACGTGGGCCGGATGGCGGTGGGCACGATTCTGGCCGCTTTCGGCACCGCGTTGCCGGAATCGGTCGTCACGCTGGTCGCGGTCACCAGCGGCGGCACCGCCGAAGCCCGCGACATCGGGGTCGGAGCCGCCATGGGCGGTCCGCTCGCGCTGGCCACGGTCGCTTACGGCGTGACCGGCTTCGTGCTGCTGACCCGACGCAGAAAGATCCGCGCACTGGTCCCTGCCCGCAGTGGTTCGGATCCGGCGCCGGACGCGACCGCGGTGCTGACCGGGCCGGACGAAGCGGCCCGGCTGGCGAAGGACCAGCGCTGGTTCGTCGCGGTGTTCGTCGTCAAGGTCGCGCTCGGGCTGGTCGCGTTCGCGTTCAAACCGTGGCTGGGCTTGCTGTTCTTCGCCGTCTACGCGGTGTACTTCTGGCGCGAGATGCGCGGCGGCCACGACGAGCAGGGCGAAGACGAGCAGCTCCGGCCGTTGAAAATCCAGCCGCGCCGCGCGTCCCCGGCCACCTGGGCGGTCGCCCTGCAAACACTGGGCGCGCTGGCGGTCATCTTCGCCGCCTCACAGCTCTTCGTGCGCCAGCTCGACGCGATCGGCCCGATGCTCGGCCTGTCCGGTGCCGTAACGGCGTTGCTGCTCTCGCCCATCGCGACGGAACTGCCGGAGATCATGAACGCGGTCATCTGGGTCCGGCAGGGCAAAATCAGCCTCGCCCTGGCCAACATCTCCGGCGCGATGATGATCCAAGCCACCGTCCCGAGCGCCCTCGGCCTGCTCTTCACCGACTGGCGCTTCAGTCCCGCCCTGCTCTGGTCCGGCATCGTGACCATGCTCGCCGTCCTGTACCTGCTGGCGACCCTCCGCGCGCACAAACTCACCCCGGCCCGCCTCACCGTCGCGGGCGGGCTCTACCTCGTCTTCGCCGCGGGGCTCGTCCCCGTCCTCGCCTGACCGGCAGCGTTCACGGGCAACGCCGCGCGGGCAAGCGCGGTGCTCCGGTGAGGCCTGGCCCACACCCGTCGCCGCCGGTTGGACATTCCGGACCGGACGGCGAAAGCTTGTCCTCCTGACATCAGTCCTGCCGCCGTGCGGGACCGCCGGAGGAGCGATCCGGCGGCTCATCGGCCAGCCGGATCCAGCCGTGCTCCGGGAAGGGCCATGAGACCAGAGATCACCCAGCCGGAACCCGTCGGCGCGGAGGCCGCGCACGTCGGCCTCGACGACCTGCTGGACGACGGCCTGAAGCAGGTGCGGGACGCGATGGGGGCCGACACCGCGACTGTGCTGCGGCATCAGCCGGGCAGCGACCAGCTCTCCGCCGTCGCGGCGGTGGGGCTGGAGGAAGAGGTCTACCAGGGCGTCCGGATCCCGATCGGATCCGGTTTCGCCGGCCGCATCGCGGCGCTGCGCGAACCGGTCGTGATCGACCACGTCGACCGCGGCACGGTCGTGAATCCGCTGCTCTGGGAACGCGGCCTGCGCACCATGCTGGGCGTGCCGATGCTGGCGGGCTCGACCCTGGTCGGGGTCTTGCACGTCGGGTGTGTCGAACCTCGGAAGTTCTCCGCCGCCGACGTCGAGACGCTGCGACGGCTGGCCGGCCAGCTCGCCGTCGCGATCCAGCTCGAGGTTTTCCGCGAAGACCGCACGGCGGCGGTGGCGCTGCAGCGCAGCCTGCTCCCGAGCCGGCTGCCGGAGATTCCGGGACTCGAGTTCGCCGCCCGCTACGTGCCGGGCGCGGCCAGCGGGCTCGGCGGCGACTGGTACGACCTGTTCCCGCTGCCCGGCGACCGGCTCGGCATCGTGATGGGCGACGTGGCCGGGCACGGGCTGGACGCCGCGGTGATCATGGGCCGGCTCCGCAGCGCGCTGCGTGCCTACGCCCTCGACTGCGACGACCCGGCGGAAGTCCTCGCGAAACTCGACCGCAAAGCGGTCCACTTCGAGCACGGCGTGATGGCGACGGTCGCGTACGCCGTCTTCGACGAGAACCAGCACCGCCTGCAGATCTCCCTCGCCGGTCACCTGCCGCCGACCCTCGTGTCGCCCGACCGGCCCGCGGAATTGCTGAAGGCGCCCGCGGACCCGCCGATCGGGCTGGCGCTGAGCCCGCACCCCCGGCGCGTCACCACCGTCGACATCGGACCGGACACCGTGCTGGCGTTCTGCACGGACGGCCTGGTAGAGCGGCGAGACCAACTGGTCGACACCGGCCTCGCCCGTCTCGCCGACGTGATGCGCGTCGAAGACCCGGACCAGCTCTGCGGCCGGATCATGAACGCGCTCATCGGCAACCGGCGGGCACAGGACGACATCGCGTTGCTGGTGATCAGGCGGACTGCCGCGGCGTGACTGGCCGGGCTGGTGTCAGGAGCCAAGCGGTCACGCGCCCGGGTGCCCGGCAAGACCGGCCAGCACCGCACGGTGGTCGCTGCCTCCTGCCGGGAGCACGGCGGTGCGGACCGCGGCGAATCCGCGGGTCAGGATGTGGTCCGGTCTCGTCAGCGGGAACCCGGCGGGCCAGGTGAACTGGAAACCGGCGCGCGCGTCGGACAACGTCTCGGTCAGCGGCGCGAGCAGGGGGTCCGTGGACGCGGTGTTGAGGTCGCCGAGCACGAGCAGCCGGGCGGTCGGGTCGGCTCGGACGTGTTGGGTCAGGGCGCGCAGCGTGCGGTCGCGCAAGGCGGTGTGTCCAATCCGGACAGACGCCAGGTGCACGGCGTAGACGCTGACGGGTCCCTCGGGCGTCGCGGCCACCGCGTGCAGGGCGCGGGCCCAGCCCTGTCCGAGGTCGATCCGCGAGACTTCGCGGAGGGGATATCGGCTCCACAGCCCGACCGTTCCGACGCGGGCCCGGTAGGGGTGCGTCGGGTCCAGTCGGGCGCTGACCGGTGCGCTGTTCGCGGCCGTGATTTCCTGCAGCGCCACCAGGTCCGCGCCGGATCGGGCCACGGACGCGGCGTCGGCTCGGCCGCCGAGGTTGTGGCTGGCGACGACGAGCGCGGCCGGTCCGCCGCGGTCGGCGGCGAGCATCTGCGGGGCGAACAGCCCGGCCCAGACGAGCAAAGGCACGAGGGCCGTTGCGGTACCGCGCCGGGAACGCAGCAGTGCGGAGAGGACGGCGAGCGCGGCTGCCGGGACCGCGAGCCAGGGCAGGAAACTGTCCAGCGCCGAGCCGGGGACCAGCCCGGCCAGCGCTGCGGTCAGCAGCAGGGCCGTGCCGCACAGCGCCAGGTCGCGGCACCGGTGCCGCGACCTGGCCGGCGCGTCGTCAGACCTGGTAGCGGTGCGCATCGGCGTCCCGGTTCGCCTTGAGCCAATCCGACGTGTGCCGGAGGCCTTCGCGCAGGCTGACCCGCGTGGACCAGCCGGTCAGTTCGCCGATCAGCCGGTTGTCGCAGACCAGGCGTTCGACCTCGCTGCCTGCGGGACGGATCCGGTCCGGGTCCTCCCGCGCCGTCGCCTCCGTCCCGGTGATCTCGGCGAGCAGGTCGATCAGGCCGCCGATCGAGATCTCGTTCCCGGTGCCGATGTTCACCACCCGGCCGCACGTGGCCGGGGCACCGGCCAGGGCCAGGAACCCGGCCACCGTGTCGGTCACGTACGTGAAGTCGCGCGTTGGCGAGGTGGACCCGATCCGGATTTCGCGGACGCCCCCGTGCAGTTGCGCGAGGATCGCCGGGATGACGGCCCGGGCGGACTGGCGCGGACCGTAGGTGTTGAACGGGCGCGCGACGGTCACCGGCAGGCCGAACGAATGCCAGTAGGACAGCGCGAGCATGTCCGCGCCGATTTTCGAGGCGGGGTACGGCGACTGCGGTTGCAGCGGGTGCTCTTCGCTGATCGGGACGCTGCGCGCGGTCCCGTAGACCTCGCTGGTCGAGGTGTGCACGAGCCGGGCGTCGTGCCGCAGGCAGGCCGCGGCGACGTGGTGCGTGCCGGCGACGTTCGTCTCCACGTACGAATCGGGTGCTTGGTAACTGTAGGGGATGCCGATCAGGGCGGCGAGGTGGAAGACGGTGTCGCAGCCGGACACCGCCTCGGCCACCCGGCCGGGATCCCGCACGTCGCCGGGCACGAGTTCGACGTCGTCGAGAAACTCGGCGAGATAACCGTTGGTGCCATAGGGTTTGTAGTGCGCGAAGGCCCGCACGGTCGCGCCCGCGCGCAGCAGTTCCTGCACGAGCGTGCTGCCGATGAATCCTTCGGCTCCGGTCACGAGAACTCGTTTGCCGTTCCAGTCCGTCATCAGACGAGTGCCCCTTCACGTGCGGGTGCGGTCAGTCCGGCGAGGTCGAGAGCCCAGCGGGCGAGGCGGTCGGCGGCGTCCGGGATCGACGTTCCCGCGCTCGCGTCGGCCATCCGCGCGAGTCGTGCCGGGTTGTCGCGCAGCGAGCCGAGCACCGTCGCGAGCGCCGTTCCGGTGACCGCTTCGTCGGGCAGCAGCTCGGCTGCGCCCTTCGCGGCGAGTGCTTCGGCGTTGTGTCGTTGGTGGTCGCGCGGGGCGTGCGGGTAGGGCACGAGCACCGCGGGCAGGCCGACGCGCGCCAGTTCGGCGACCGTGGCCGAGCCCGCCCGGCAGACAGCGAGATCGGCTGCGGCGTAAGCGAGATCCATCCGGTCCAGGTAGTCCACCGCGGTGGCCGGGGCTCCGGCCGCGGCGAGGCGGGCGTTGAGCGGCTCGGCCCCGCCCGCGCCCGCCTTGATCAGGAAGCGGACGCCGGGATCGGCTCGCCAGGTTCGGGCGAGCTCCACCGCGGCCTCGTTCAGCCGGGCCGAGCCTTGGCTTCCGCCGTTGACCAATACCAGGAATGCGTCTTCCGGAATGCCGAGACTTCGGCGCGCGGCGGGGCGCAGCGAAGTCCGGTCGAAGCCGGCGAAATGCCGGTGCAGCGGCATTCCGACGATCCGGCCGCGGCGGGGAAGTCCGGTTGTTTCCCCGGCCACGGCGACGTTTTCGGTCAGCAGCGCGGAAAACGCGTTGGCCCGTCCGGCGACCGCGTTCGATTCGTGAATGAGAGCGGGAACGCCCGCCAGCCGGGCCCCGGCGATCAGCGGCGCGCTGGCGTAACCGCCCATGCCGACCGCGACCGCGGCGTTCTCGCGCCGCAGCAGCCGTGCGCACTGCCAGGACGCCCTGGCGAGCGCGATCGGCAGCGAAAACCGCCGTGCGCCGAGGTTTTTCGCGAACGGGATCATGTCGACGGTGTGCAGCCGGTAGCCCGCGGCGGGGATCAGGCGGGATTCCATGCCGCGGGTCGTGCCGGTGAAACAGACGCGGGTTTCCGGGCGCAGCGAACGGAGGGCGTCGGCGAGAGCCAGCCCCGGACAGATATGCCCGCCGGTCCCGCCCGCCGCGATCACGACGGACCGTTCCGCCGGGGGAGCGGAGGTCAAGTGCGAATCAATCATGCGGCCAGGGTGGGCGCCGAAAATGAGAGCTTCATTAAGCCGCTCCGCCGCGAGGGGCGTTTCCGCCGGGTTATCCTGGGGCTCACATGAATCAGCGAACGAATGTCGGAACCCTTCTCGTGGTGGACGACGAACCCGCCGTGCGAGAGGCGCTGACCGACGCTTTGGAGACGCAGTCCTACGCGGTGCACACCGCCTGCGACGGGGCGGAGGCGCTGCGCGCGGTCGCGGACCTGCGTCCCGACCTGATCCTGCTGGACGTGATGATGCCGGCACTGGACGGGCTCGCGGTCTGCCGCGCGCTGCGTTCGGCCGGCGACCGGACCCCGATCGTCGCGCTGACCGCGCGGACCGCTGCCCAGGACCGCATCGACGGCCTGGACGCGGGCGCGGACGACTACGTGCTCAAGCCGTACGACCTCGGCGAGCTGTTCGCCCGGATCCGGGCGCTGCTGCGCCGGACCCGCGACGTCGGCGGCGACCGTCTCGCGTTCGCCGATCTCACGCTGGACGAGGCGACCCGGCAGGGCGTCCGCGGGTCCCGGGTGATCCAGTTCAGCGAAACCGAGTTCGCGCTGCTCGCGCTGCTGGTCCGCAACGCGGGCCAGGTGCTCACCCGGGAGATCATCACCGACCGGGTGTGGGGGTACGACTTCGGGCCGTCGAGCAATTCCGTCGACGTCTACGTCCGGTACCTCCGCCGGAAACTGGAAGCTGACGGCGAGCCGAGGCTGGTGCACACCGTCCGCGGCATCGGATACCAGCTGAGACTGCCGTGACCCGCGGTCCGGCGGTCCGCACCCGGATCGCGCTGCTGTCCGCGGTGTGCGTGGCGCTGGCCGTCGGAGCCACCGCGACCGCCGCGTACTTCTTCTTCGACCGCGAACTGCACCGCCAGCTCGACGTGGGGCTCACCCGCGAAGCCAACCGGATCCAGCTGGAGATCAAGGCCGGCCGCTCGGGCGGGACCGGGGTGAGCGACTGCGAGTGGATCGCGACGCCCGCGTGCAGCCAGATCGTCCGGGCGGACCAGCCCGCGCCGGATCCCGGGTCTCCGGCGAACCTGCCGGTCACCGCCGAGACGCGCGAGGTCGCGGCCGGGCGGCTCGACCGCACGTTCAGCGACGCGGTGGTCCGCGGGCACCCGCTCCGCCTGCTCGCCGCTCCGCTGGGCGAAGGCCGCGCGCTGCAGGTCGGGGTCCGCGCCGACGGCGTCGAGCAGAGCCTGTCCCGGATCCGGATGATCCTGCTCGGCGCGGGGGTCGCCGGGATCCTGCTCGCGGCGGTTCTCGGATACTTCGTCGCCCGCGCGGGCCTGCGCCCGCTGACCGCGATCGCGCGCACCAGCAAGCGAATCGCCGAAACCCGCGACCCCGGAGTCCGCATCGAGGCTCGCGGCAACGACGAGATCGCGCAGCTCGCCCGCACGTTCAACGCGATGCTCGCGGCGCTCGAGGAATCCCTCACCGCCCAGCGGCGGCTGGTCGCGGACGCCTCGCACGAACTGCGGACGCCGCTGACTTCCCTCCGCTCGGACATCGATCTGCTCGCGCTCTCCGGTCCTCTCGAACCCGAGAAACAGGATCGGATCCTGAAACGGATCCATCGCCAGTTCGCCGGGATGACCCAGCTCGTCGCCGACCTGATCGAACTCGCGCGAGGCGACGAACCCGACACCGAGCCGGAGGACGTGCGCCTCGACGTGCTCGCGAAGCGGGCCGTCGCTGACGCGGCGGGGCACTGGCCGAGCGTTCGGTTTCGCACCGAGCTGGAACCGGCTGTGGTGGAAGGAAACCCGGAAACGCTCCGCAGCGCAGTGGCGAATCTTCTCGACAACGCCGCCAAATTCGGCGAAGCGGGGGACACCGTCAGCGTCGAACTGCGAGACGGGGTGCTGACCGTGCGCGACGAGGGACCGGGAATCGCCGCGGAAGAGCTGCCGAAGATCTTCGACCGGTTCTATCGCGGCCCTTCAGCGCGGTCCCGGCCCGGGTCGGGTCTCGGGCTGGCGATCGTCGCCAAGACCGCCCGCGCACACGACGCCCGGATCAGCGTGGATTCCCCGCCCGGCGGCGGCACGGCGATCAGCATCGCGTTCCCGGACGCCGAAACACCGGAGCAGGCCATCTCCTGAGCCGCTGCTCTCATTTTTCTTTCATGAAGCGGCCCTACGTTCTGTTCCGTGCTGATCAAACGAACCGTCGCGAGTGTTTTCCTCGCAGCTCTGATGGCGGCCGCGGTCTGCGCGCCGAGCAGCGCGTCCAGCCCCGCGCCGGGAGCCGACAATTATCTGTACGCTTCGATCGGCGACTTCGACGAAACGGTGAAGCCGCTTCTCGACCGGCCCGATGTGAAGGGAGTGCAGCTGCTGTTCCCGTGGCGGATGCTCGAACCGCAGAAGGACCGGTACGACTTCTCCGAGATCGACCGGGCCCTCGACTACGTGAACAGTCATCACAAGAAACTGTTCCTGCAACTCCAGGACCGGTTCTTCGCGCTTCCGCCGGGCCTGCCGAAATACCTGCTGAACGATCCGGAGTACCGCGGCGGCGCGGCGGAGACGGTGAACGAGAACGACCTCGGCGTCGGCCCTCCCGGCGCGGTCGCCGCGCAGTGGAATCCCGCCGTGCGGCACCGGTTCCAGAAGCTGCTGAAGGAACTCGCCCACCGCTTCGACGGACGGGTCGCGGGCGTGAACCTGCCCGAAACGTCGGTGGAGGTGAACACCGCGAAGGACCGCACGGGGTTCACCTGCGACAGCTATTTCCAGGCCGAATTGGACAACATGGCGTACGGCCGGAAGGTCTTCGCGAAGTCGGCGTTCGTCCAATACCTCAATTTCTGGCCGTGCGAATGGAAGAACGACCACGACTACATGGGCCGGGCGTTCGCCTTCGCGAAAAGCCACGGCATGGGGCTGGGCGGTCCGGACGTCCTGCCGAACCGGCCCGCCCAGATGGCCAACTCCTACCCGTTCTTCGAACGCTACCGGGGACAGCTCCCGCTCGTCGCGATGGCCGTGCAGGAACCGGACTTCCAGTACGTCAACCCGGAGACCGGGAAACCGTACAGCCGCGACGAGTTCGTCCAGTTCGCCACGCAGCGGCTCGGCGCGAACGTGATGTTCTGGGCGACCAGCTCGCCCTGGCTCCACGAGCCCGCCCGGTAACGAGCGGCTCAGCGGCCGTACAGCTCAGTGCGGCGGTCGTCGAAGAGGTGGTTGCGGGGGCTGAGGGTTTTGTCCCGGGCCGCGGCCAGGTCGGTGTCCCACTGCGCCCGTCCGTCGGCTCCCGCGACCGCGGCTATCCAGCCGTCCTGGTCGACGATCGTCGTTCCCTCGGTCCAGCGCTGGCCGCGTTCGGTTCCGGAGCGGTCGCAGCAGGCGATGGCGACCCGGTTGACGCGCGCGGCGGCCTGGGCGAGGAGGACCTCGGGCGGCCGTTCGCCCACTGGGCGGGGAACTTCGGGCCAGTTGGTCGGGACCGCAATCAGGTCCGCGCCGTCGAGCGCGACCCGGCGGGTGTACTCCGGGAACTCGAGGTCGTAGCAGACCATGACCGCGATCCGCCCGAACCGGGTCTCGGCGACCGGCGGGGGATGGCTGCCCGGGGTGAAGAACAGCTTTTCCCGGTCCCACAGGTGGGTTTTGCGGTACTGAGCCAGCACTCCGGTGGCGTCGAACAGCACCGCGCTGTTGTAGAGGACGCCGTCGGGGCCGCGCTCGGCGTATCCGCACACGACCACCGAACCGCCGTCGACGGCAGCCGCCCACTCGCCGATCATGGGGTCGCCCGGCGCGATCGCGCAGTCCGCGGCCTCGGCCGCCGACTCGAAGACGTATCCGCTGGTGGCCAGTTCCGGCAGCACGAGGATGTCCGCGCCCCCGGCGGTGGTTTCGGCGATGGTGCGGACGATCTGCCGGTGGTTCGCGGCCACGTCGCCGATCCGGGGAGCGAGCTGGACGCAGACGATGCGGGTCATTCTCCGTCCCCCTGATCGGTGATCCGTTCGCGGACCCGGTCGGCGAGACCGGGCACCGCGACGACGACCACCGTCGCGACAACGAGAACCGCGAGAATGATGTAGGGGAAGAACCGGTAAGGCCCCGACACGCCGACCACGTTCTTGAAGATCGTGTACACGATGAAGGCGAACGCGAGCACCGGAACGATCGCTTGCCAGCGAGGCGCTTTCGGCTTGCCGCTGAGGAAGAGGAACCGGAACGCGCCCGTGGTGGCCATCGCGTAGGCGACCAGCAGGGCGATGGTCCCGATGGTGAGCCAGTAGAAGGTCGCGTCCACGACGCCGGTGCCGGCCAGCCGCTGTCCGACGGCGAAACACAGGATCAGGACACTGGTCACGACGATCGTGCCGACCGGCGCGCCGCGCTTGGTCAGCCGCACCACCGGGCCGGGAACCCCGGCGTCGCGGATCAGGGCGTAACCGACGCGGGCAGCGCCGTTGACCGTGCCGAGGGTGATCGCGAACAGGCTCACGCTGGCGACCAGGTTCAGCAGGACGCCCATCGCGCTGCCGAGGTACTGCGCCGCGAGATCGCCGTAGGGATCCTCGGCCGCGGCGAACGCCTTCACCCCGTCCGGCCCGGTGCCGTAGCCCAGTGCCTGTCCGACGATCGCGAGCAGGAAGAACACCCCGACCACCAGGATGGTGATCTTCAACGCCCGCGGGATCTCCCGCTTGGGGTTCATCGTCTCCTCGCCGAGCGACGCGGCGCCCTCGAACCCGGCGAACGCGAGGAACCCGAACACCGCGGCCCCGGCGATCGTGCCGACCCCGGTCCCGGCGGGCAGGTGCAGGAAGTTCCAGCTGAAGCTCTGCCCGTGCGGGCCGTGCCCGGTCGCGACGCGGACGATGATCACGACGCTGAGCAGGCCGACCAGCGCGGCGCCGGCCAGTTCGCAGATCAGCAGAATCCTGGTGATGACCCGGATTTCGCTCAGCGACAGCACGACGACGAGCACCAGCGCGACCAGCGCGGTCCAGATCCATTCGGTGGCGCCGGACCCGATCAGGCCGAGCTGTCCGAGGACTTTGTTGAAGAACAAAGCGATCTCGATCGTCGAGCCGGTGCCGATGGTCGCGTACGCGGTGAACAACGCGGCACCGGCGACGAATCCGGCGCGCGGTCCGAGCGTGCGGCCGACCAGCGCGTAGACCGACCCGGTGTGCGAGATGTGCTGCGAGAGTTTGACGAATCCGTAGCCGACGAGCGAAACGCCGAGGATCGCGAAGACGAAGGCCCACGTGGCGCCTTCGCCGAGCAGTCCGGCCGCCCCCACTCCCAGCAGCGCCATCGCGCCGACCGGGCCGATGAGCCCCACGGAGAACGCGGCCGCGTCCGTGACCTTCAGTTCTCGCCGCAGTCGTGCCGGTGCGGCCGCCGTTCGTTTTCCGTTGGCGGGTGCGGACATGTCATCAGCCTCTGTCTGGTTTTCGGTGCCGGGTGTCCCGGCAGGAGGTGGGGGCGGGCCGGTCCGGGGAGCCGGACTCAGTTCCGGTCGACCGCGGGCGTGCCGTCGAACGCGCCGGAGTGGCGGCCGAGGTGCTCGATGCGGATCGTCGCGGTGGCCTCGTGCGCGGCCAGGCCCTCGAACGCGGAGATCCGTTCCACGGCCGGGGCGAGCGCCGCGGTGCCGTCCTTCCCGGCGCGCTGGTAGGTGAGCGGCTTGAGGAAGCGCGAGACCGACAGCCCGGCGTTGTAGCGGGAGGTCTTGCCGGTCGGCAGGACGTGGTTGGTGCCCGCGATTCCCTTGTCGGAGTAGGCGACCGTGCTCCACCGGCCCAGGAACAGCGAACCGTAGTTGGTGAGGGTCTTGAGGTAGTAGTCGTCGTCGGCGGTCTGGATCTCCAGGTGCTCGGGTCCCCAGACGTCGCTCACCGCGGCGGCCTGGGCGCGGTCGCGGGCGACGACGACCGAGCCGAAGTCGCGCCAGGCCGGACCGGCGACCTCGCGGGTGGCCAGCGTCTCCAGCCTGCGCTCGACCGCCGCGACGACCTGGCGGCCGAGTTCCTCGGAGGTCGTCACCAGCGCGGCCGGGGAGTTGGGCCCGTGCTCGGCCTGGCCGAGCAGGTCGGCCGCGACCCACTCCGGGTCGGCGGTCTCGTCGGCCAGCACGGCCACTTCGGACGGTCCGGCGAGCAGGTCGATGCCGACCCGGCCGAACAGCTGCCGTTTGGCTTCGGTGACATACGCGTTGCCCGCGCCGACGAGCATGTCCACCGGGGCTTCGTCCAGCAGCCCGAACGCCATCGCGCCGAGCGCCTGCACGCCCCCGACGGCGAAAACCCGGTCCGCGCCGGAGAGGTAGGCGCCGTACAGCACCGCCGGGTGGGCTCCGTGCTCGCCCGAGGGCGGCGTGCACGCGAGGACGGACGGCACGCCGGCCGCCTTGGCGACGCCGACGGTCATGAAAGCGCTGGCCAGCAACGGGAACCGGCCGGCGGGCAGATACGCGCCGACCCGGCCGACCGGCACGTAGCGCTGGCCGCAGACGACCGAATCGGCCAGTTCGACCTCGAAGTCGGCCAGGTGCTCGCGCTGCGCGTCGGCGAACCGGCGGGTGCGCTCGTGGCCGAGTTCGAGGGCCGCGCGCACGTCGGCGGGCAGCTGGTCGCCGGACCGGCGCAGTTCCTCCTGGCCGATTTCCAGGGAGCCGGTCCAGCCGTCGAGTTCCTCGGCGTACTGGCGGACGGCGGCGAGGCCGCGGCGTTCGATGTCGCGCAGCATCTCGGTGACGCGTTCGACGACGCGGGGGTCGCGCTGGGCCGGAGGGCCGTCCACGGCGGGTTTCTTGAGCCAGGTCAACGGGCCGAGCTGGGCTGCCTCGGAGGGGGTGATTCGCATGGCACGAGACGGTAAGCGCGATCCGGCCCCCGGACCAGAGGGTGCGAACCTGACCGAACCATCGGGTCGTCCGATGCCTCCGGGTCCGGACTGTCCACACCGGACGGGCTAGCGGCGGGGCCGCGCCGCCGGGCCGCGGGCGTCGCTGACCGCGTCTTCGGCGAGCCGGGCCAGTTCCCGCGTGGCGCGCGACAGCGGACGGCCCCGCTTGCGCGCGATGGCGATCGTGTCGAACAGCGGCTCCTCGAACGGTGCGGTGTGCAGACCCGGCGGGAACGCCGCGCTGCGGACCACGGCGGTGCTGGCGATCGTGTCCCCGGCCCCGTCCGCGACCAGTTTCAGCGCGGCTTCCACGTGCTCGATCTCGAAGACCGGTTCGATCCGCTCGCCGGCCAGCTGCGCGCGGTCGGCGAGCTGGCGGCGCGTGGGATCGCGCCAGCCGTAGCGGGCGTCGTAGAGGACCAGCCGCGCGGCCGCGAAACGCTCGATGCTGACCGGTTTCGCGACCGCGGCCGGGTCGGCGCTCACGTAGAGCACCTCGTCCCGCATCAGCGGGGTGATGTCCAGACCCTCGTCGTCGACCGGGAGCACGATGAGCCCGGCCTCGACGTCGCCCGCCCGGATGGCGTCCGCGGTCTCCGCGGAGTTCTGCCCGACCAGCCGGACCTTGACCGACGGATACCGGCGGTGGAAGGTCTGCGCGAGATTGCCGAGCAGGTAGTAGTCCGCGTTGCGGAGGACCCCGAAGGTGGCGGTGCCGCCGCCGAGCGAGCCCAGCGACTGCACGGCGCGGACCCCTTCGTCGGCCGCGTGGACCGCACGGCGCGCGTAGGGCAGCAGCTCCTCGCCGGCCGCGGTCAGCGTCAGCCGGCGCGCGCCGCGATGGAACAGGACCGCGTCGAGTTCTTCCTCGAGCCGCCGGATCATCTCCGACATCGAGGCCTGCGAAATCTCCAGCCGGGCCGCGCCCCGGGTGAACGAGCCCTGGCTTTCGGCCGTGACGAACGCCCGCAGCTGGTTCAGGGTCACCCGGTCGCCGTCGCGGGATTCCTGCTCCATCGGCCGATCCTAAGCGGACGGACGCGGCGGCGCGCTCAGTAGATGTTGGTGTCGGCGAACGAGCTTTCGTGGCTGTTGATCTGCGCCCGGAGCGAGATCTGGTCGAACACCCGGACCTCGCGCACGATCCGGCCGTTCTGGACGAGGAACTGGGACACGCCGAGCAGTTCGACCGGTTTGCCCGTCAGCGGCCCGAAATCGGCGACGCCGCGGTAGGTGCCGCGCATGACCCACAGCACGGCGATGCGCAGCCCCGCGTAGCGCGCGGCGTCGTTCGCCTGGACGTCGCGGATCTCGAACCGGGCGTCCGGGAACGGCGCGATCTGGGCGAGCAGATCCTTCTGGTAACCGTCCGGGCGGAGCACGGTCCGGTCGCCGACGGTGTGCAGGAAGAGGTCCCGGTGCATGAAATCGGCCACCTTGTGCAAGCGGCGCGCGTTCCAGACCTCCTCGACGAACTCCAGCACCATCTCGCATTCGGGCCGGTGTTCGTCCGGGCGCGGCCCGCTGTCGCCGGCGGCCAGGACGTCGGCGGGCGCCGGTTTCGTCATCGATCCCTCGTAGCCGCGGAACCGCAGCCCGCGCGCGACCTCGGCCGGGTCGAGGCCGAGCTGCAGGCAGTCGGCGAGATCGTCGCGGACGACCCATTCCTCGACCATGCGGCCCCGCCGGTAGAGGCAGTTCGCGATGGTGCGCTTGCGGATCGGGACCGGCCGGCCGTTCACGAGGTGGATGTCGGCGGAGAAGACGAGGTGCGAGCTGAGGAAGGCGTCGTCGCCCCTGGCCTCCCAGACGACGTCCTCGGCCTGGCCGACGTGCTGCGGCACCTGCGCGATCCGCATCAGGCTGCCCTCGATGACGCCGTCCCGCCCGGTCACGGTGCCGAGGCCGCCGTGCACAATCGAGTCGGGTTCGTAGTTGTCGACGATGTAGGAGATGTCGCGCTGCACCCAGATCCGGTCGGTGACCTCGCGGATGAAGTCGTCCGGGTCCTCGTAGGGCTGGTAGGCGACCGGATCGAGCGGCATGGCGGTGTCCTTTCTCGGCAGAGGATGGCGGTGGGCACTGTATCCGTATGCATTAACGGAGACAAGCGGACGGGCCGAAGCCGTGCCGCAGGTGATCTTGCGGCCGCTGCCTGGGAAAAATTCGCGCGGACGGCAACCTTGACCCGGTGACCCCGGCCACTTAAGTTGCCATCCATACGTATGCAAACGGCTGAGCCGTTGTGAGACGCCACTGGAGGTGTCATGTCCACCGTCACGCCGACCGCAGCCGCGTCCGCTGAGGCGACCGGACGACGAAAGGCGATCCGCCGGGTGATCCTCGCCGGCAGTATCGGCAACTTCGTCGAACAGTTCGACTACGGGCTTTACGGCTACATGGCGCCCGTGCTCGCGGCCTCGTTCTTCCCGTCGAGCGACCACACCGCCAGCGTGCTGAGCGCGTACGCGGTGATCGCGATCGCCTGTCTGGTGCGCCCGCTCGGCGGGACCGTCCTCGGCCGGTGGGGCGACCGGCTGGGGCGCAAGCGGGTGCTGTTGTGGACGGTGCTGTTCATGGGCGTTTCCACGGCGGCGATCGGCGTGCTCCCCACGTACGGCCAGATCGGGCTGGCGGCCCCGCTGATCCTGCTGGTGCTGCGGGTGCTGCAAGGCATGGTCGCGGGCGGGGAGTACGTCGGCGCGGTCGCGTTCGTGGTCGAGTGGGCCGAGCCGCGCCGGCGCGGGTTCTACACGTCGTTCGCGTCGAACAGCTGCTTCTTCGGCATCCTCGCCGGCGCCGGCACGGCAGCGCTGATGAGCGCCTTGTTCAGCGACGCGGCCCTGCACAGCTGGGGTTGGCGGATCCCGTTCCTCGCGGTGCTGCCGCTGTGCGCGATCGGGGTGTGGCTGCGCAGCCGCCTCGACGAGACGCCGGAATTCGTCGCGGCCACCGAGCACGGCACGAACGTCGTCGAGGCTCCGCTGCGCGAGGCGCTGCGTTCCCAGTGGCGGCCGATCCTGGTGTTCTGCGGCGCGTCGATCATGCTGGCGATCCTGTCCTACACCTGGGTCACGTTCTATCCGGAGTACCTGTCGGAAACGCTGCACCTGCCGAAGTCCGCGGCGTGGCTGTCGAACATGATCTCGGTCGCGGTGCTGATCCCGCTGCTTCCGCTCGCCGGCGCGATCTCCGACCGCATCGGGCGCAAGCCGATGCTCATCACCGGTGCCGTTTGCTGCGTCGTGCTGGTGCCGCTGGCGTTCCGGGTCGGCCAGGCGGGCACGTTCGGGGCCGCGGTGGCGAGCCAGCTGATCTACCTGGTGCCGGAGTTCTTCCTGACCGGCATCGTCACGGTATGCGCGGCGGAGATGTTCGCGACCCGGACCCGGTTCAGCGCGAGTTCGATCGCGTACAACTGCTCGTTCTCGATCTTCATGGGCATCACGCCGTTCGTCGCCACGCTGCTGGTGGCGAAGTCCGGCACGATCTACGCGGTGTGGATGTACCTCGCGGCCGCCGCGGTGCTGGCGCTCGTGGTGATCACGGTGTTCATGAAGGAGACCTACCGCAGCGACCTGTCCGCGGACAAATACGCCCGGTGAGCCGCCGTGCCTCCGCTGCCGGGGCGACGGCAGCGGAGGTCAGCGCGGCGCGTGCGTGCCGCGGGGCACCAGGGAGGGTGCGAACACAGTGCGCCGCGGGGGCTCGTCGTTCCCGCCGAGGCGTTCGACCAGCAGGCCCGCCGCGGCCTTGGCCATGCCGTCGAGGTCGTGCCGGACGGTCGTCAGGTCGAAGGTCTCCCAGGCGGCCATCGGCAGATCGTCGAACCCGATGACGGTGAGGTCGCCGGGGATGTCCAGGCCGAGCCGCCGGGCCGCGTTCATCGCGCCGATCGCGATGACGTCGTTGCCGCAGAACACCGCGGTGGGCCGCAGGCCCTCGGACATCAGGTCGAGCAGTCCGTCGTATCCGGTCCCGTAGTCGAACGGGCCCTGCCGGACGCGGCGGCGCGGCAGCCCGATGCCCGCCTCGGAAAGGCCCATCCGGAAGCCGAGTTCGCGGTCGCGGCCGGTGGTGGTCTCGGCCGGCCCGCCGATCAGCGCGAGGTCGGTGTGGCCCAGCCGCAGCAGCTCCTCGGCGACCAGCCGCCCGCCCGCCTCGTTGTCGACCACCGCCGCGTCGGCGCTGCCCGCCCCGGTTTCGCGGTTGAGGAACACGAACGGCAGGCCCCGGCGGGTCAGTTCGGCGGGCAGGCCGGAGCCGATCACCGCTGTGGTGAGCACGACCCCGTCGATCGACCGGTCGAGCAGCCGTTCGGTCTCCAGCGCGGCCTCGCTGCGTTCGGCGAACAGCATCATCCGGTAGCCGTGCTGTTCGAGCGTGTCGTGCAGCGGGCCGATCAGGTGCGGGTAGAAGGGGTTGGTCAGGTCGGTGACGACCACGCCGACGCAGTGCGTCGCCCGCGTGGCCAGGCTCCGGCCCGCCTCGCTCGGCACGTAGCCGAGCGCGTCCGCCGCCTCGCGCACGCGGGTGCGGGTGGCCTCCGAGACCCGGTGGTCCCCGCGCAGCGCCCGGGAGACGGTCGGCTGCGAGACCCCGGCGAGCCGGGCCACGTCATGACTCGTGATCGGCATCGGCTCCTCTTCCGCGCGACGGCTCCATGCATACGGATCCTAGCGGAAATCCCGGACGTTCCTCCCGCGGCTCGCGGGAAAGCCGGACGCTGGACCTGCTTGACAGAATCCGGTCGCGATGGTCCTATGCATACGTATTAACACCGAGATTTCCGGAGGGGTGCCCATGCGTACCGACGAAGTGCGGGTGCCGGCGGGCGAGCTGGCGCGCCGGACGATCCGGCGGGCCGATTTCGTGTCGTGCGACCAGGCGTTCATCGATTGCCGGACGCCGGGGTCGGACCGCAAGGAGAACTACTCGATGATCGGCCCGGGGGTGACCCAGAACGCGGACCAGGTGGTGAACCTGCGCGAGCCGCACGGGTTCAACATCGGGGCGGCGGCGATGCCGCACGGGATCACCAACAATCTGCACCTGCATTTCACCGCCGAGGTGTTCCTGTGCTTCCGCGGCGAGTTCCTGCTCCGCTGGGGCGCGGACGGCGACGAAGGCGAGCTGGTGCTGCGCGAGGGCGACATCGCCTCGATCCCGACGTGGATTTTCCGCGGGTTCACCAACATCGGCCCGGACGACGGCTGGCTGTTCACCGTCCTGGGCCACGACGACACCGGCGGCATCATCTGGGGTCCGTCGGTGCTGCGGGAGGCGGGCAGGCACGGCCTGCACCTGACCGCAGACAACCGGCTGGTCGACACTCTCGCCGGCGACGAGCTGCCCGACGAGGCGGAGCTGATCCAGCCGATGGCTCCGGCCGACATCGCCGCCCTGCCGTCCTACGACGCGGCGAAGCTGCGCCGCCGCGTGGCCACGCCCGACGACCTGCAGTGGTCCGGCCGCGCCCTGTTGGGCAACGCCGTGCCCGGCGGACGCGCCGAGCTGGCCCCGGTGATCGGCTTCGGCATGACCGAGGACCGCGACCAGGAGCCGCGGATTTACCACCCGCACGGGCACAACGTGGCGTGGCTGCGCGCCGAGCCGGGCGAGGGAATTCCCCTGCACCGGCACGACGAAACGCAGGTGCTGCTGGTCAAGGACGGCGAATGGGAGGTCACGCTCAACCGGCACGACGAGGTGAGCGTGCGCCTCGGCCCGTGGGACATGGTTTCCGTGCCGCGCGGTGCCTGGCGGAGCGTCCGCAACGTCGCCGCGGAGCAGGCGACGCTGCTCGTCGTCAACAGCGGCGACGGCCGCGTGCGGCTCGACTGGGACGACGAGGTGGTCAAGGCGGCGGCCGACGCCGGCGTGGGCCTCGACCACAACGGCTATCTCGCGCCGTGGCATCTGCTGCCCGGCGCCGCCGCCCGGTGACCGACCTGCCGGTGGTGCTGGTCCCGGGGATGCTGTGCGACGCGGAGGTCTGGGCGGACGTCCTCCCGCACCTCCCCGGGCCGGTGGTGCACGCCGAGATCACCGCACCGGACCTCGGCGGCATGGCCGAGCAGATCCTGGCCGCGGTCGAGGGCCCATTCGTGCTCGCCGGGCTCAGTCTCGGGGCGATCGCCGGGTTCGAGGTCGCCCGCCGCGCGCCGGAGCGGCTCGCCGGTTTCTGCGCCGTCTCGACCAATGCCGGCGCGCCGACCGCGGAGCAGCTCGCCGCGTGGGCCCGGTTCGACCGCCGCACCCGCGAGGGCGAGTTCGACGCGGTGGTCGCGCAGGAGATCCTGCCGACGATGTTCTCCGGCCCGGATCCGGTGTGGCACCGGCGTTTTCTCGCCATGGCACGACGGGTCGGCCCCGAGGTATTCCGCGCCCAGCTCGCCGCCCAGGCGACCCGGCGCGACGCGCACGCGGCGGTCGCGGGCCTGTCCTGTCCGGTGCTCGTCGTCTCCGGGGCACAGGACCGGTTGTGCCCGCCCGAGTTCCACCGCGCGATCGCCGCGCGGGCGCGCAACGCCGTCCTGCGGGTGCTCCCGGAAGCCGGGCACCTGCTGACCTACGAGGCACCCGGCGCCGCGGCCGCGGCAATAGCCGATTGGCTGTGCAGTTTTTCCCGTTCCCGAAGGAGTTTCGCATGCCCAAGACCCTGAAATCCGCGGTTCCGGCCGAGCAGGTCGCCGCCGAGCGCACCGACGTCGGCGACCGGGTCCGCGCGATCATCGCCGACATCCGCGAACGCGGGGACGCCGCGGTCCGCGAGTGCTCGGAGAAATTCGACGCGTGGTCGCCCGAGTCGTTCCGGCTGTCCGCCGAGGAGATCGAGAAGATCGTCGCCCGGGTTCCCGGGCAGGTGCTCGACGACATCCGGTTCGTCCAGGACCAGGTGCGCACTTTCGCGCAACGCCAACGGGACTCGCTGCGGGAGTTCGAGATCGAGACGCTTCCGGGTGTCTACTTGGGACAGAAGCACGTCCCGGTCGCGGCCGCGGGCGCCTACGTGCCGGGCGGCCGGTACCCGCTGACCGCGTCCGCGCACATGACGATCGTGACCGCGAAGGTCGCCGGGGTGCCGCGGGTGGCCGCCTGCACGCCGCCGATCCGCGGGGAGGTGCCGGAAGCGACCGTCGCGGCCATGCATCTGGCCGGGGCGGACGAGATCTACCTGCTGGGCGGGGTGCAGGCAGTGGCCGCGCTGGCGGTCGGAACCGAGACCGTCGGGCGCGTCGACCTCATCGCCGGTCCGGGCAACGCCTATGTCGCGGAAGCGAAGCGGCAGCTGTTCGGCGAGGTGGGCATCGACCTGTTCGCCGGCCCGACCGAGGTGCTGGTCGTCGCCGACCGCACCGCCGATCCGTTCGTCGTCGCGGTGGACCTGTTGTCCCAGGCCGAACACGGCCCGGATTCCCCGGCGGTGCTGATCACCACGTCCGAGGACGTGGCCCGGGAGGTGCTGGAACACGTCGAGGCGCTGCTGCCCGGGATGCCGACGCGCGATTTCGCCGCTCCGGCCTGGCGCGACCACGGCGAGATCCATGTCGTGGACGATCTCGACGAGGCGTTCGCGCTGGCGGACACCTATGCGTTCGAGCACGTCCAGGTGCTGACCGAGAACCCGCGGCAGGCGTTGGACAAGATGCGGGACTACGGCGCGCTTTTCCTCGGCCCGGGCACGTGCGTGTCCTACGGGGACAAGGTGATCGGCACCAACCACGTCCTGCCGACGCGGGGCGCCGCGCGTTACACCGGCGGGCTGTGGGTGGGCAAGTACCTCAAGACGGTCACCTATCAGGAGGTCACGAGCAGCGAATCGAGCGTGCGGCTCGGCGAGGTGTGCGGGCGCGCGGCGCGGGTCGAGTTGTTCGAGGGGCATGCCCGCTCCGGCGACGTGCGCGCGGCGGAATT
Source organism: Streptomyces sp. AA4 (assembly GCF_000158875.1). NCBI lineage: Bacteria > Bacillati > Actinomycetota > Actinomycetes > Kitasatosporales > Streptomycetaceae > Streptomyces > Streptomyces sp. AA4. Next base: position 4,052,768 of record NZ_GG657746.1, read on the forward strand.
CCGGCGGGGCGAACTGTCGTGGAACCCGGCGTGACGGCCCAGCTCGCCGGACGGACCGCGCTCGTCACCGGCGGCGGGAACGGTTTGGGCCGCGCGATCGCCCGCGCGCTGTCGGGAGCCGGTGCGCGGGTGGTCGTGGCCGGGCGGCGCCGCGACACCCTCGAGGAGACTGTCGCGGCGCTGCCGGGTCCGGGCCGGGCAGCGGTGTGCGACGTCGCCGATCCGGATTCGGTCGCCGCGCTCGCCGCCGAGGTCGCCGACGAGGAGATTTCGGTGCTGGTCAACAACGCCGGGGTCGCGGGGCCGGTCAAACCGCTCGTCGACGTCGAGCCGGAGGAATGGGACGAGGTCTTCGGCGTCAACGTGCGCGGGGTTTACCTGGTGTGCCGGGCTTTCCTGCCGCCGATGGTGGCACGGGGCGCGGGGGACGTCGTCAACCTCGCGTCGGTGAGCGGGAAGCGTCCGCTGCTGCGCCGCACGCCGTACTGCGCGTCCAAAATGGCCGTACTGGGCTTGACGGCGACGCTCGCGGGAGAGGTCGGACCGTTCGGCGTGGCGGTGAATTCGCTGTCGCCGGGCCCGGTCGACGGCCCGCGGATGGAGCGGAACTTCCGGCTGGAGGCCGAGCGGACCGGCGTCAGCTACGAGGAGGCCGAACGCGCGTTCACGAGCCGGGCCGCGCTGGGCCGGATGGTCACCGAGGCGGAAGTGGCCGCGGCGGTGCTCGCGATGCTCGCGATGCCGGGACTGTGCGCGGCCGACATCGACCTTTCGGCGGGGATGGTGGCCCGATGACCACGCTGAAACACCGGCTGCAGTCCGGGGAACGGCTGCTCGGCGGGTTACTGCGGCTGCCCGCGGAGACGCTGGTCGAGATGGCCGGGGTGGCGGGCCTGGACTTCGTCGTGCTCGACTGCGAACACGGACCGGCGGACCTGGTGCCGCTGCAGCAGCACATCGTCGCGGCCCAGGCGCACGGGCTCGGGGTGCTGGTCCGCGTCGGCGAGGACGAGCCCGCGCTGATGCTGCGGGTTCTCGACCTCGGCGCGGACGGGGTGGTCGTGCCGCATGTGGACACCGCGGAACAGGCGCGGTCGGCGGTCGCGGCGGCGCACTATCCGCCGCTCGGGAAACGGGGCTTCGCGACCTATAGCCGGGCCGGCCGGTTCGGCGCCCGCAGCGCCGCCGAGCACCTCCGGCACGCCGCGGAGACGACGATCGTCGTCCCGATGCTGGAGACTCCGGAGGCCGTCGCGGCGGCAGCGGAGATCCTCGCGATCCCGGGCGTCGACACGGTTCTGGTCGGGCCCGCCGATCTCGCGGTGGCGCTCGGCCTCCCTGGCGGAGCGGCGGAACCCGTTGTCGCACAGGCGATCAGCTCGGTCGCGGCGGCGGCGAAGACCGCGGGCAAACCGATGACGAGCATTGTGGGAACCGTGGAACAGGCTGGCCAGGCACCGCCGGGCGCGGTGGTCTACAACCTCGCGCACGTCCTGCTCCGCACCTTCGCGGATCTCGCCGAGGCGCGCCCGTCCCGCTGACCCACGATGGGCGACACGGGGGAGTGTCCGGACTGGCCGCGGGCGCCGGGCCCTACTTGGCGGTGCTCGCGCCCGGGATCCAGCCGAGCACCTGCGTGGCCTCGCTCCACGGCCCGTCCACGCGGCGGGTGCCGCCGGTCGCCAGGTCCGCGACGATCAGCTGGTGCGTGTTGTCGTCCGTGAACGCCGCGGCGAGCGCGCCCGGCGCCGGGGACGGGACGACCGAGGTGCTGAGGAAGGGTCCGTTGATGCCGCTGTCGCCGCCCAGCGCGATCGGCAGCGTGCGGGAGCTGCGCTGCTGCCCGGTGACCGGGTCGAACAGCTTGACGGTGTAGTCGTAGCTGTCCTCGTCGCCGGTGTGTGAAACGACCACGAGCGCACAGGTTCCCGGCTGGAAGAACCACGCGAGGTCACCGGCGCCCATCGGCACTTCGGCGGTGCGCGACAGGTCGGAGGCGTCCGCGAGGAGCGTCGGGCCGACCACGGCCGGATCGGGCGCCCGGTGCAGCAGCACGTGTCCCTGGCAGGTGCGCAGGAGGTCTTCCTTCTGGGGCAGGTCCTGGACGGTACCCGCGGCGACGTGGCCGACGACTGTCGCGTTCGGCGCGAGCGCGCCGCCGCCGGTCGGCATCGCCGAGGGCAGCTCGCCGTTGTAGCGGCCGACCAGCACCGTGTCCGGGTCGGTCCAGCGGGCGCACGTCATCCCGGACACGACCTCCCGGGAGTCGCCCGAGGAGCCGGGTCCGGTCTCGTGGTAGAAGCCGCTGGACCGGGTGATGAGACCGGTCACGACGCCCTTGCGGTCTGTTGTGGACACTCCTTGGTCGGCGGTGATCGCGAAGCGCGCGCTGTCGGGAGCCCAGGCCGCGCACAGCGGACCGGTCACCGAGGCTTGGGCGACGATCTCGGTGCCCGCGGCGACGTCGTGCACCACGATCCGGCCGGAGCCGTTGATGTAGCCGAGCGTCCGGCCGTCCGGCGACAGCGCCACGGCGGGCAGCTTCGGCGCGGTGTTCCCGCTCAGCAACGGCGTCGCGGCGCCTTCGGTCACCCGCCACACCGCGGGCTGCCCGGCCTTGTCCTTGCCCGCCACCACCAGGGATCCGCCGATCGTCGGCGGGGCGATGTCCGGAGCCGACGAGCACGCGGCGGTGAAAAGAGCGAGGGCGCCCAGCAGGACGGCGGTTCGACGGCGTGACATGAAATGATCATTATCAGCTCCGGCACGGCCCGGAGACGGCGGAAATGCCGACGCTCGCGCGTCATGGCACCGGGGGAGGAAGCCGTTGGATCACACGGAGCGGCTGGCAGCTGTCGCGACGCTGTGGGAGGCGCATCGGAAGGCGCCGTTCCCGAGCGGGTGGCGAGGCGCCGACGTGGCGGGCTTCGATCTGGTGCTGCTTGACGCACACCCCTCCGGTTGTGTCTCCGCCTGGCTTGCGCAGCAGGGTGTCCTGGACGACTGGCGATGGAACATCCTCGCCGACTGCGAACAGCGGCTCGTCCGGGTCATCCCCGAACTCGACGCCCACGGTCGCGAGTACTACCAAAGAGTCCTCGACATGACGATGTTGATCCTGGACGCGGATTCCCCGTAGCGGCACTGGACACCCTCGCCGTCGGTGGCGATCTAGGGAACCGCGCGGCCTTCGGCGGAGTCCCACCGCCGGCGTGCCGGTCTTTCCCTGATCGGCGGATCGCCGGACGAGGAAGGCTGGGGTTCGTGCGGACTGTGCAGATCGTGGCGTGGTGCTGCTGGGGAGGCTTCGTCCTGGCGGTGGTCCTGATCTCGGTGTTCCAGATGCGCAAGCTCCGGCGCCGGGAGAAGGGGATGCGGACCTGGCCGCACGTCCAGGCGGTGGTCGTCGGCCACCACGCCGTGCCCGGGGTGGGCAGTGGCGACGATCCGTCCACGTCGCCTTCGTACCTCAGTGTTTACCAGTACGCCGGTCCGGACGGCCGCACCTATCAAGGGAAGACGGTCTGGAGCAAGGCCAAGCCGCTGCCGGTCCGGCAAGCCCTGACGGTGTGCGTCAATCCCGGCTCGCCGGCGGAGTCGTATCCGGTGGAGAAGACCAGCCGGGCCGTGCTGGGGTGCATGTTCGTCGTCATGGCCGCGTTCTGCGTCGGCTCGTTCTTCTTCTTGCGGATACTCGTCGGGACCTGACCGGGTGTCCGGTCGCTGCGCGCTACGCTTCCGGGCGTGTCGCTCGACCGGGTTGAGGGGATCCCAGGGCTGGAGTACCGCGTGTCGGACTCGCCCTATGTCGAGGGCGTCTACCGGGTGGGGCCGGACGGCGGGCAGGGCGGGTTCGTGCCCGAACGCATGGTGTCGGTCGTGAACTCGAACTGGGAGCTGCTGGTGTGGGCGTCGGCCGGGGAGACCGCCGTGTCGGTCCGCGGTCCGGAGACCCGGCCCACCGTGGTTCCGTTGGGCGGCGGACTGGGCAGCGCGTTCGGCGTGATCTTCCGGCACGGCGCCTTCCTGCGGAATCTGCCGGTCGGCGGGCTGGTGGACGGCAGCGTGTCGAGCCCGTTCACGACGCCGCGCTCGTTCGTGCTGCAGAACACCGAGTGGGAGATCCCCACCTACGAGAACGCGGAGACGTTCGTGGACCGCCTGGTCCGGGCGGGTTTGCTGGCGCGCGACCCGCTGGTGACCGACGTCCTCGCCGGCGACCGGCCGATACTGGTCACCCCGCGCTCGGTGCAGCGCCGGGTCTCCGCGGCCACGGGCCTGACGCAGGGCACGATCCGGCAGATCGAGCGGGTGCGGCAGGCCGCGATGCTGCTGCGCCAGGGCGTGGCCGCGGCCGACGTCGTGCATCTGGTCGGCTACCACGACCAGCCGCATCTGGCGCGGTCCCTGACCCGGTTCGTGGGCCGGACGGCGACCCAGCTGCGTCGTCCCGACGCCGGGGAGATGGTGTCGCTCCTGTACAAGACCGACGCCGAGGTCGGGCCGTAGGTTCGTGATCAGCCGGAACGCCTGGCTACCAGAACCGAGGAGCACCCATGGCTTTCAAGCAGATCTACGTCAACCTGCCGGTCGCCGACCTGGACGCGAGCACCGCGTTCTACCTGGCGCTGGGCGGGGAGCTGAACCCGCAGTTCACCGGCGACACTTCCGCGCAGGTCATTCTCGGGGAGGCGGTGACCGTTCAGCTCATGACGCACGAGCAGTTCAGCCAGTTCACCTCTCGCCCCGTCGCCTCCAGCGCGATCGAGTCGATCCTCGCGGTGCCAGCCGAGTCGAGGGAGGAGGTCGACCAGCTGGCCGACGCCGCCGTGAAGGCGGGCGGTTCGGAGCCGCGCCCGCCGCAGGACATGGGCTGGCTCTACAACCGCGCGGTGGACGACCCGGACGGCCACAGCTGGGAGCTGCTCTCCTACGACGCCTCGGCGATGCCCGGCGCACCGGAATGACGGCCGGCCGCTCCGGCCTGCTGGGCGAGATCGCCGGCGCTCAGCAGGCGGACGCCGCCGAGGAGCTTCCCCGGGGTTGGCCCACGGCCAGAGGTCCCCACGGCGACGAGTTGCGCGTCTCAGGGCTGGGCCTGCGACGCGTTGCCCGCGAGGGCCTCGACGACCTTTTGCGCCGTGGCCTTGGCCGAGCCCGGGTTCTGGCCGGTGACGAGGTTGCCGTCGGTCACGGTGTAGGAGACGAACGGCAGCTTGGCCTTCTTGTAGAGCGCGCCGCGCTCTTTCGCGCGTTCCTCGGCGTTGTAGGGCACCAGCTTGTCGACGCGGGCGAGCACCTCCTCCTGCCAGGCGAAGCCGGTCATGTGCTTGCCGTCGATGAGGTAGGAGCCGTCGGAGAGCCGGGTGTTGAGCAGGCCGCAGTAACCGTGGCAGACCGAGGAGACGATGCCGCCGCGCTCGTAGATCTCGCGGGTGATGCGCTGAAGGCCCTCGGAGTCGGGGAAGTCGTACATCACGGCGTGGCCGCCGGTGAAGTAGACGGCGTCGAAGTCGGCGGAGTCGATCTCCTCGGGGCTCTTCGTGGTCGCGAGGAGATCCATCTTCGCGGGATCGGCGCGCCAGGCCTTGGCGGTCTTGTCGTAGCTGGGGAACTTCAGCGACCGCGGTTCGAGCGGCACTGCGCCGCCTGCCGGGCTGACCAGGGTCTGGTCGAAGCCCGCCTCGGCGAACACGTGCCAGGCGTGCGTAAGCTCGGAGAGCCACAACCCGGTGGCGTGGGACGGGTCGTCGTAGTGGCCGACGTTAGTGACGACGTGGAGGACGCGTTTGGTCATGGCTGATCTTCCTTCGTACGGGGGCGGACGGCGAACCGTGGCGACTTCGTGGTCATCGGACGCCCAGTGCGCGCAGCATCTTGAACGCCCGGGTCAGGAGCCGCGCCCACTGCTCGTGCTCGATTCCGCGGGGCGGGTTGAAGCCCTGGAGCCGCTGGTGGGCGACGGTCTGGGCTTCGGTGTACTTGAGCAGTCCGTCGGCGCCGTGCCGGCGGCCGAGGCCCGAGTCGCCCATGCCGCCCATGGGGGCGTCGATGCTGCCCCAGGCGGCGGCGAACGCCTCGTTGACGGTGCCGGCGTGCAGCCGTCGCGCCACCTTGCGGGCCTCGGCGCCGTTGCGGCCCCAGACGCTCGCGTTGAGTCCGTACGGAGTGGCGTTGGCCATCGCCACCATCGTCGGCTCGTAGAACAGCGGCCCGAGGTCGGGACGGGCGCGGCCGCCGGCCAGCACCGTCGCGCCTTTCGACACCGCGTCGCCGACGTGTGCGCTGACCGTCTCGAGTTGCGAGGGCGTGGTCAGCGAGCCCATGTCCATCGAGAAGTCGTAGGCAGCACCCAGGCGCATGGCCCGGGTGCGCTCGACGAACGCGGCCACGAACGCGTCGTGGATCTCGTCGGCGACGTAAAGCCGCTCGACGGACACGCACAGCTGCCCGGCCGAGGGGAAACAGGCGGCGACCGCACCGGCGGCGGCCTTCTCGATGTCGGCGTCGGCGAGCACCACCATGGCGTTCTTGCCGCCCAGCTCCAGCGACGCGCCGATGAGCCGCTCGCCCGCGTCGCGCGCGATCTGTCGCCCGCTGGCGGTGGAGCCGGTGAACATCAGGTAGTCCGCGCCGGCCATGAGCGCGCCTCCGATGGAGCTGCCGCGGCCGATCACCATCTGCCACACGTCGGCGGGCAATCCGGCCTCGCGCATCAGCTCCATCGCCCACAGCGCGGTCAGTGCGGTCTGGGTGTCGGGCTTCTGCACCACGGCGTTGCCGGCCAGCAGGGCCGGAATGGCGTCGCCGGCGGCCATGCTGAGCGGGTAGTTCCACGGCGAGATGACGGTGACGACGCCCTTGGGGTGGTGCAGTTCGGTGGTGTGGGTCAGCACCGGGATCGCGCCCTTGCGACGCTTCGGCGAGAGCAGCCGCCGTGCGCTGCGCGCGTAGTAGCGGGCGGTGACGGCGATGTCGCCGACCTCGAGGAAGGCGTCGCGACGGGTCTTGCCGCTGTCGGCCTGCATCAGGTCTAGAGCCTGCTCTTGCCGCTGAAGGACGAGGTCGTGGAAGCGCAGCAGGATGCGCGCGCGGTCGGCCACCGGGGTCGCCGCCCAGCCGGCCTGGGCAGCGCGTGCCCGGGCGAAGGCCTCCTCGACGTCGTCGGGGGTGGAGACGGGCAGGTCCGCGAGCGGTGCGCCGGTGTAGGGCGAGGTCGTGACGACCCGCTGGGCTCCGGCAGCGGCGACCAGGGCGGCCAGGCGCTCGAGCCGGGCCTGCGTCAGCGAAGCCGGAAGAGCGGTGTCGAGGCGGCGCGCGTTCGTGATGGTCATCTTGTTCTCAGCTCCGGTCCTGGACGGAGGTGGGCACCGGCATGTGCAGGGCCAGCTGGCCTTCGGTGGCGACGTCGAGCTGGATCGTCCGGATCGGCTTCAGCGAGCGCAGGTCCTCGCTCATCCGGCCCTCGCCCAGCTGCAGGTCCAGGCCGCGGGGGAACCGCGCGACGCCCGACGACAGCAGGTTGATCTGGCTGGTCGTGGAGTGCCAGGCGCCGTCGATCGTGGTGTAAGAGGTCAGGGTCGAGACGTGCTCGCCGGTGCGCCGGGCGGTCTGCTTCGGGGTGGGCGCCGAGAAGGCGAGGTCGAGGCCGCCCTGGTCGTTGGCGACCCGGAAGGAGGTGCGCCGGGGGTCGATGTCGACGTCGAGCTGGGTGACCCACTTGGGGAAGCCGTACCCGTCGTGGCCGCGCACCTGCGCGATCTCGGTGTTGACCGGAAGCGAGAGCACGTAGGAGTGCAGGGAGTCGTTCTTCAGCCCGGCGACCAGGTCGAGGAAGCCCAGCCCGCCGCTGTGCCGGGCCGGCTTGACGGCGATGCCGACGGCGGCCTCGGTGTAGAAGTCGATGTCGCAGACGTCGTACCGGAAGGCCATCGCCGAGACGATCCCGAGGCCAGGGGCGATCTCGAGCGGATCCAGCTCCTGGGGCAGGCGGGCCCGGACGGCCTTCGTCGGCGCGAGCATCGTGAGCCGGGCCGTGGCGATGCGGTAGTAGAAGTTCGGCGTCAGCGTCGGCCCGATGCGCGAGTCCACGCGGGTCTTCGGCATCCGCCGGAAGAAGTCGACGCTGCTGACCCTCGGGTCCCGCGCGACCTCGTCGAGGTCGGTGTCCATCCGGAACCGGTCGTAGAGGCCGCCTTCGGGGACGGCGACGAGACGGCCTCCGAGGTCGACCTCCACCGTCCGGTCGGTCAGCTTGCCGGTCGATGCCATGAGCTCTCTCCTCCGATGTAAGCAGCGTTAACACCGAGGATGGCACGGGATGTAAGCACTGTCAACAACGGGTGGTGCGAGGCACGCGACACGCGTCAGGGACCGACCGAGGCGATCGCGAGGAAGGCGCCGCGCACCCGTTCGGCGACCTCCTTCTCTGACGCCGCTTGCAGCTTGCCGTCGAGGTGCAGGCAGGCCAGCCCGTGCGCGAGGCCCCAGCCGGCCGAGGCCAGCGCCGAGGCGTCGGCCTCGGGGAAGACTCGGTCGAGCGCGGCGGCCAGCAGTTCGTGCAGTGCTTCCGCGGCTTTGACCCGCTCGTCGTCGGCGTCGTCGCACGGCTTGCCGAACATCACGCGGAAGAGGGCCGGACGCCGCAGTGCGAAGGCGACGTAGGCGACCGCGAATTCGGCCAGGTCCGCAAGCGAGGCGGGCGGGTTGCGCCCGTCGCCCAGATCGGTCAGCAGGTCCCGGAACCCTTCGGCGGCCAGCGCGGACTCCAGTGCGTCGCGGTCCTTGAAATGGCGGTACGGCGCCGTCGGCGACACCCCGGCCCGGCGCGCGACGGCCCGAAGCGAGAAGGGCTCGCCGGCCTCGAGCATCTCCATCGCGGCCGACAGCAGCGCCGCCCGCAGGTCGCCGTGATGGTAGCCACCCTTCTCCGAAGTTGACATCGCTTACTTCACCCTTCTACGCTCGGTTAGCACTGTAAACATAGCGCATTTCCCGAGGAGCCGAGATCCGATGTCCGCACGCACGAACCCGCGCCCCTACGACGTCATGCTCCTCGGGGCCACCGGCTTCACCGGCGGCCTGACCGCCGAGTACCTCGCCGCCAATCTCCCTTCCGGGGCGAGGCTCGCCCTCGCCGGACGCAACCGGGCCAAGCTGGAGGCCGTCCGCGGCCGGCTCCTCAAGAGCAACCAGCGGCTGGAGGACATCGCGCTCCTCCACGCCGACTCCTCGGATCCCCGGTCCCTGTCCCGCGTCGCCGAGTCCGCGCGGGTCGTGATCACCACGGTGGGCCCGTACCTGGAGCACGGCGAACCGCTCGTGGCCGCCTGCGCCGCCGCCGGCACGGACTACGTCGACCTCACCGGCGAGCCCGAGTTCGTCGACCGGATGTACGTCGAGCACCACGCGACGGCCGAGCGGACCGGCGCTCGCCTCGTCCACGCCTGCGGCTTCGACTCGATCCCGCACGATCTCGGCGCGCTCTTCACCGTCCAGCAGCTGCCGTCCGGCGTGCCGGTGGCCCTCCGGGGCGTGGTCCGCACGAACGCCGCCATCTCCGGCGGCACCCTGCACTCCGGTCTCGGCCAGCTGTCGCGACCGCGCGCCATGCTGCGGGCCGCGTCCGGACGCCGTCGGCTCGAGCCGCGGCCGCGGGGACGCCGGGTTCGCGCCCGCATCGGCCGCCCCCATCGCGACAGTGTGCTCGGGACCTGGCTGATCCCGCTGCCCACGATCGACCCCGAGGTCGTCCGGCGGTCCGCGCTCGCCCGCGCGGACTACGGGCCGGACTTCACCTATTCCCACTACATCGGGGCCCGACGCGTCGCTACAGTCGCCGGCGCGATCGCCGGCTTCCCCGCGGTCCTGGCCGCAGTGCAGATCCCGCCCTTGCGCCGTGCCATCGGCCGGCGCATCCCGCAAGGCGAGGGGCCATCGGCGGAGCGACGCGAGCGCGCCTGGTTCACCGTCGACTTCGTCGGCGAGGGCGGCGGCGAGACCGTGCACGCCCAGGTCAGCGGGGGAGACCCCGGCTACACCGAGACCGCCAAGATGCTGGCCGAATCGGCGCTGTGCCTCGCCTTCGACGACAACCCGCCCACCGCCGGCCAGGTCACCACCGCGGCCGCGATGGGCGAGAACCTGCTGCGGCGGCTCCAGGACGCCGGCATCGGCTTCACCGTGCTCTCCTCGACGACGGCGACCCATGGCGGACGCTGACCAGGCTGGCGCCAGCCCGCCGATCGTCCTCATCTCGCCGGCGATGGCCATCGGCTCCGGCTACTACCGCCCGCTGGTCGCCGAGTTCGAGCGGCGCGGGTGGGAGGCCCGAGCGTTGCGCCGGCGAGGGTTCGAGCACGGCGAGCCGCGGGCGAGCCGACGCGAGGACTGGGCCTACCGCGACGAGATCGACGACATCGCACAGGCAGTCGCCGCGGCGAGGGCGGAGTTGCCCGGGCGGCCAGTGCTGCTTCTCGGGCACAGCCTCGGGGGACAGCTCGTGGCCGGGCACGAGCTCACCCGGCCCGCCGGCCGACGGGGTGATCACGGTCGCCGGTGCGATCCCGCACTACCGGCACTTCGCCTGCGGAGGTCTCCACCTCGCTGCCCTGGCGGCGCTCGTGGTCCCGGCGGCGACCGCAGTGTTCGGCTACCTGCCGAAGCCGGCGTTCGGCGGCCCCGGGGCCCGCACGTTCATGCGCGAATGGGCGCGCATGGTCCTCACCGGCCGGCCGCCCTACGCGATCAAGCAGCCGATCACCACGCCGGCCCTCGTGATCAGCCTGGGCGACGACGCACTGTCACCGGTCGGGGCCGTCGACGACCTCGCCCGGCGACTCTTCGCCCCGGCCTCGGTCACCCGCTGGCACCTCACCGGCGACCAGTCGCCCCCGGGGTCGACCAACGACCACGTCGGCTGGGTCCGCACCCCGGCCGCGGTGGTCGACCGCACCGTCCTCTGGTGGCACGACGCCGCTCGCGACTGAGCCGTCGCCGACACCGCCCCCTCACCTCAAGGAGACCCGAATGCAGACCGTTCTCGGCGCTGGCGGACCGATCGCCGACGAGCTCGTGCACGAGCTCTACCGCAACCACACCAAGGACATCCGGCTCGTCAGCCGCAAGCCGTCGCCGGTCAACGACACCGACGAGCTCGTGGCCGCGGACCTCACCGATGCCGAGGCCGCGAGCCGCGCTGTCGCGGGCAGCGAGATCGCCTACCTCACCGTCGGCCTGCCCCTGGACTCGGAGCTGTGGGAGCGTCAGTTCCCCGTCATCATGCGCAACGTCATCGACGCCTGCGCCGAACACGGGACGAAGCTCGTCTTCTTCGACAACACCTACATGTATCCGGGAACGTCGGCGCCGCAGACGGAGTCGACCGCATTCGCGCCGGGCGGTCGCAAGGGACGGGTCCGCGGCGAGCTCGCCGCCATGCTGCTCGAGGCCATCCGCGCGGGCCGGGTCGAGGGCCTCATCGGCCGCGCTCCCGAGTTCTACGGGCCTGGCCGGACCAAGAGCTACACGAATACGCTGGTGTTCGACCGGATCAGGGCGGGCAAGCGGCCGTTCGTCCCGGTCAACGCCCGCGCCAAGCGCTCCCTGATCTGGACCCCCGACGCGAGCCGGGCGCTGGCGCTGCTCGGCAACACCCCGGACGCCTACGGCCAGACGTGGCATCTGCCGGTCGACCCGGACCGGCTGTCCTACGCCCAGCTCGTCGAGCTCGCCGCCGAGGCGACCGGCCGCAAGATCGGCTACACGGTGCTGCCGATGCTTGCCTTCCGCCTCGGGCGCCGCTTCGTCAAACCGCTCGACGAGATGTACGAACTGCTCGTCCGCTACCGCGACGACAACATCTTCGACAGCTCGAAGTTCGCGGCCCGCTTCCCCGGCTTCCGGGTCACCACCTATCGCGAGGGCGTGGAGCGGATCCTCGCCGGCTGACCGCTCGACCGGTCACCCTCCTGGCTGAGCCGTGCCGCGATGCCGAACCGGTTCCGGTACTCCGACGGCGTGACGCCCGTGGCGCGCTGAAAAGCCGCCGGAAGTTCGACACGTCGAGGTAGCCGACGCTGCGCGAGATCCGAGCGACCGGCTCGTTGGTCAGCTCCAGCGACTCGCGGGCCTTCGCGATGCGCGCCGCCTGGAGGTACTCCGTCGCCGTCAGGCCCGTGGCCTCCTTGAACCGTCGCTGGAAGGTGCGCGGGTGCATCGCCGCGGTCTGTGCGAGCTGCTCCACGGAATGGGGCTCGTCGAGGTGGGCGTGCAGCCGGGCCTGCACCTCGCGAATGTCGGCGTCGCCGTGCTGGAGGCGTGGCGTGAATTCCTGGTAGAGGGACTGCCGTCGGCGAGGCGGGTCGGCGAGGACGAAGCGCGCCGTGTGCAGCATGACGCTGGGACCGAGCATCCGGTCGACCAGTGTGAGGCCAAGGTCCACCCAGGCCAGGATCCCCGCGGCCGTCACGAGGTCGACGTCGTCGATCACCATGCGGGAAGCGTCCACCCGGACGTCCGGACAGCGCCGCGCCAGCTCCTCGGCGAACGCCCAGTGGGTCGTGGCGTCCCGCGAGTCGAGCAGGTGGGTCTCGGCGAGCACGAACACGCCGGCGCACACGGCGCAGAGAGTGGTGCCCCCGGACCGGAGGCCGACGAGCCAGTCGGTGAGTTCGCCGACCGATGCCATCAGCTCGGGCACGACGAGGCTGGGCGGAATGATGACGTGGCTGAGCCGATGTTCGAGCTCGGGATGGGTGTCCGAGGAGCAGACCATGACCGGCCCGTCGTCGGCGGCGGACACGGTCCAGGTGCTGACCCGGATCACGCTCGGAGGATCGGCCGATTCGACGGCGTACTCGCTGGCGACGCGGAAGATGTCGCGGAGGCCGTGGATCGCCGAGACCTGGCAGTCGGCGTACTCCAGCAGGCCGACCTCGCCGACCACCCGCGCACCGGTCGCGTCGACGTGCGGACCTGTGGCCGTCGGGCTCATCGTGTCTCCTCGGATGCCGTGTCCGGCACGGCGGTGGGCGGCAGACTCTGCCTAGTCTGCCGCCCACGGGCCTTCTGGTGTCACTCCTGGTGCAGCGCCTCGCGCAATGCCTGGACGGACAGCTTCCGCGCGACGTTGGTGGCCGGTGTGTCCCGCAGACCGTCCAGCAGCATGAAATCGTGCACGGTCCCGCTGATGCGGACGCCCGTCACCTCGACGCCGGCCTCGCGGAGCTTGTTCGCGTAGAGCTCGCCGCCGTCCCGCAGGACGTCCGCCTCCGCGGTGATGACGAGTGCGGGCGGCAGTCCCGCGAGGTCTTCGAGGGTGGCCCGCAGGGGCGAGGCGTACTTTTCCTCGCGCTTGCTCTCGTCGGTCGTGTACGCGTCCCAGAACCACTTCATCCCGTCGCGCGTGAGGTAGTAGTGCTCCGCGAACTGGTGGTACGACTGGGTGTCGAAATCCGGCCCCGTCACGGGATAGAGCAGGATCTGCGCCTTGAGCGCGAGCCCGCCGCGGTCCTTGTTCATCTGCGCGAAGACCGCGGACATGCATCCGCCGACCGACTCGCCGGCGACGGCGACACGGGAGGTGTCGAGCCCGTGCTCGGCGCCGTTCTCCTGCAGCCACTGGCCGACGGCGTAGTTCTGCTCGACCTGCGTGGGGTACCCCTTCTCCGGCGCCCAGTCGTAGACCGGGAAAACACCGGCGGCGCCGGCCCCGACCGCGAGTTCGCGGAAGAGGCGGTCGTGGGTCTTGTCGTCGCCGAAGACCCAGCCGGCGCCGTGGATGTAGAACACGACCGGCAGCGGGCCGGTGGCGCCCTTGGGCTTGATGATGCGGGTGCGGACGGTGCCCCACTCGCCGGCGTCGACCTCGACCCACTCCTCGTCGACGTCCGGGCGCTCGACACCCTCGCCGCTCTGCAGGTCGCTGAGAATCCTGCGCCCCTCCTCGGGCGGCAGCTCGTAGATGCGCGGGTGCGGGTCGGTGTCCTCGGCGAGCTTCTTGGCCTCGGGCTCCAGATACGGCGTGGTCGGGGCTGGAAGATCGGTCATCGGAGTTCCTTCCCTCGGATCGGACCGCTTGCGCCTTTCGACGCTACGGACGGTCCGCGTCCGAGAGGAGTGCCGCGAACGACTCCCTTGGCGGTGATTGCGACACGCCAGATCCTGACCGCGCGGTTTCTTCAGGGCAGGGCGCCGATCCCGAGACAGCCGGCTGCCCGCGGATCCGTCGCCCTGCCGCGGGCAAGCGCTCGAATCAGCGCGTTTTCTGGTCGGCCCACCAGTTCTGCCCGGCCTCGGGCAGCGTCTGGATCGGGTCGTAATACGGGTACTTCCGCTGCAACGCCTCCGGGTCCTCGTGTTCGATCCCGGTCCGGTAGTTCTTGGTCCAGTAGGAAATCCCGAGGTCGCGGTCGTATTCCGCGAGCTGGTGCACCCACCGCTTCCCGACGTAAGGCACGTCGCACACGATCCGCGGCGTCGCGTACCCCGGCAAATACCCCATGATCGAATGCTGCAGTTCCTGCGCTTCCCAAACGGCGACCCGCCAGTGCTCCGCATTCGGAATCATGTCGCACATGTAAAAGTAGTAAGGCAGGATATTGGCCTCGCCCTGCAAAGCAAAACAAAGATCCAACAGCGCGGCCGGAGTGTCGTTGACCCCGCGCATCAGCACGCCCTGATTCCGCACGTCCCGGACCCCGACCTGCAACGCCGTCCGCGCTGCCTCCGCGACCAGCGGCGTCACCGACTGCGCGTGGTTCACGTGCGTGTGAATGGCCAGGTTCACCCCGCGCGCCTGCGCGGTCAAAGCGACCCGCTGCAAGCCCTCGGTGACCTTCGGCTGCAGCCAGTGCTGGGGAAGCGCCGCGAGGGCCTTCGTGGCTAAGCGGATGTCGCGCACCGTCTCGATGTCCATCAGGCGCATCAGGAAGGACTCCAGCTGCGGCCACGGCACGTTCGCCACGTCGCCGCCGGACACGACCACGTCCCGGACGCCGGGGGTGCGCTTCAGGTAGTCGGTCATGGCGTCCTGGCGGTCCACCGGCTTGAGCGCGAGCTTGTGCTTCTCGATCTGTTCGGTCGAGTTGCCGACGAGGTCCATCCGGGTGCAGTGCCCGCAGTACTGCGGGCAGGTCGAGATCATCTCGGCCAGCACCTTGGTCGGGTAGCGGTGGGTGAGCCCCTCGACGACCCACATCTCGGCCTCGTGCAGCGAGTCGCGTTCGGCGTGCGGGTGGCTCGGCCACGCCGGGTGCCGGTCGCTGCGCACGGGAAGCATGTAGCGGCGGATCGGGTCGGCGTAGAACGCCTCGGTGACCTTCGCCGGGTCGGTGCCCGCGTGCGGGGCCATCGTGTTGATCATCTGCGGCGGCAGCAGCATCGACATCGTGGCCATCTCGCGCTGGTCGGCGAGCAGGTCCTCGTAGAACCGGTCCTCCAGCAGGTCGCCCATCAGGGCCCGCAGCTGCTTGACGTTGCGCACGCAGTGCACGCGCTGCCACTGCGCGTCCCGCCACTCTGCCTCGGTGACGTCGTGCCAGCCGGGGAAGCGGCGCCAGTCGGGTTCTGCCAGCTCGGCGCGGACGTACTCGTACGGCTGGTCGAAGGCGGCGGCAGTCGGCACAGGTTCCTGGATCGCAGTCATCTGTACTCCTAGTCGTCGGGAACGCGTGAAAATATCCTGCCATAACGTTAGTCGACCGTAAATCTTTCTGCAGGACGACCCGGTCTGTCCTGCTCGGAAGACCAGGCGGGAGACTCGGGGAGTGAACGACAGCACCACGCTCCTGCTCGGCGGCCGCGTCTACACCCCGTCCTCCCCGGACGCCACCGCGATGGCGGTCTCCGGCGGCACCGTGGTGTGGGTCGGGCAGGACGCCCCGGCCCGCGCGCTGCACCCGGACGCCGAGGTCGTCGACCTGGACGGGGCGTTCGTCGCGCCGGCGTTCGTGGACGCGCACGTGCACGCCACCTCCACCGGCCTGCACCTGACCGGCCTCGACCTGACCGCCGTCCGCAGCTCCGCGGAACTGCTCGCCGCGGTGCGCGGCGCCGTCGTGCCCGGGCAGGTCCTGCTCGCGCACGGCTGGGACGAGTCGTCCTGGAGCGAGCAGCGGCTGCCGAGCCGCGCCGAGCTGGACGACGCCGCCGGGGACACGCCCGTCTACCTGAGCCGCGTCGACGTCCACTCCGCCCTGGTGTCGAGCGCGCTCGTCAAGCTCGCGCCCGGCGTCGAGTCCGCCGCGGGATGGTCCGCCGCCGGCCCGCTCACCCGCGCCGCCCACCACCTCGTCCGCGGCGCGGCCCGGGACGCGGTCACCCGGCCGCAGCGCCAGGCCGCCCAGCGCGCGTTCCTCGAGACGGCCGCCGCGCGCGGGATCGTGTCGGTGCACGAATGCGCGGGCCCGGACATCTCCGGCGAGGAAGACTTCGCCGACCTGCTCGCACTGGCCGACCCGGCGCTGCCCGAGGTCGTCGGCTACTGGGGCCAGCTGGACGGCCTCGAAACCGCCCGCCGCCTCGGCGCGCACGGCGTCGCCGGAGACCTTTTCGTGGACGGGGCCCTGGGCTCTCGCACCGCCGCCCTCACCGCGCCGTACTCCGACGAGCCCGGCACCTCCGGCTCCCTCTACGCCGACGCGTCGGTGATCGCCGACCATCTCGTCGCCTGCACCGAAGCCGGGCTGCAGGCGGGTTTCCACGTCATCGGCGACGCCGCGGTCGGCGAGGTGGTCGAAGGATTCCGGCTCGCCGAGAAGCAGATCGGCCAGCGCTCCCTCGCCGCGCGGCACCACCGGCTGGAGCACCTGGAGATGGTCACCGCGGACCAGGCGCGCGCCCTCGCCGGATGGGGCGTCGTCGCGTCCGTGCAGCCGCTGTTCGACGAAGCCTGGGGCGGCGACTCCGGCATGTACTCCGAACGCCTCGGCGCCCGGGCCGCGGCGCTCAACCCGTTCGCGCAGCTCGCTGCCGAAGGAGTCGTGCTCGCCTTCGGCAGCGACGCGCCGGTGTGCGCGGTGGATCCGTGGGCGTCGGTCCGCGCGGCCGTGCACCACCACACTCCCGAAGCGCGTCTCTCCGCGCGCGCCGCGTTCACCGCGCACACGCGCGCCGGACACCGCGCGGCGGGCGTCAACGACGGCGTCACCGGAAGCCTCGTGCCGGGCGCGCCCGCGCACTACGCGATCTGGGACGCGGCCGACCTCGTCGTCGCCACGGCGGACAGCCGCGTGCAGCGCTGGTCCACCGATCCGCGTTCCGGCGTGCCGCCGCTGCCGAGGCTGGAGCCGGGCACGCCGCTGCCGCGCTGCCTGCGCACGGTCCGCGGCGGCACGGTCATCTACGACGAGTTCACACCGGCCGCTTAGAGTTCCGGGTGTGGCAGTGAGCGTGGCGGACGCCGATTCGGGCGTTCCGCACAAGACCAAGCGAAAGCGGGCGTGGAAGCCCTGGCTCGCGCGCGTCCTGGTGACGGCGGCGACCGGTTACGGCTACTACCTCAGCTTCGCGCCGCGCCCGCTGTGGTGGCTGGCCCCGCTGGCGTTCGCCGCGTTCGCGCTGGTCCTTCGTGGACGGTCGTTCCGCGGCGCGTTCGGGTACGGCTTCGTGTTCGGCATGGCGTTCTTCGTGCCGCTGCTGGTGTGGCTGCAGGACTTCCTTGGCCGCGACTTCGGACCGCTGCCGTGGCTGGCGCTGTCGTTCGCGCTGTCGCTCTACTTCGGACTCGCCGGGTGGCTGATCCGGGTCGTGGCCCGGCTGCCGCTGGCGCCGCTCTGGGGCGCGCTGGTGTTCGTCGCGCTCGAGACGCCGCGCACCTGGTTCCCGTTCGGGGGGTTCCCGTGGGGCCGGGTCGCGTTCAGCCAGCCCGAGGGCGCGTTCCTGTCGCTCGCGTCGGTCGGCGGCGCGCCGCTGGTCGGATTCGCCGTCGTGCTCACCGGTTTCGGCCTGGCAGCACTCATCGCCAGGCTGTGGCGCACGCGCAAAGCCTGGGACCGCGCGCTGGTGTGGCCCGCCGTGTTCACCGTGCTGCCCGCCGCGGCCGGGCTCGCAGTGTGGCCGACGATCGGCACCGAGGCGCAGAACGGTTCGCTCACCGTCGCGTCCGTGCAGGGCAACGCCCCGGACATCGGCCTCGCCTTGCAGGGACAGCGCGGAGTGCTGCGCGCGAACGCCCTCGCCGAAAGCGCCCGGCTGCTGCAGAAAGTCCAATCAGGACAGGCACCGAAGCCGGATCTGGTGCTGTGGCCGGAAACCTCGACCCCGCTCGACGGCGACGATCCCGGCGTCGACCAGATGCTGTCCGCCTTCGGGGCCTCCGGGATCATCGGGGCGCTCGTGCGCACGCCCGACGGGGCGGCGGAGAACTCCGCGGTCGTGTGGGATCCGAACACCGGCCCGGGACAGCGTTACGTCAAACAGGACCTCGTGCCCTTCGGCGAATACGTGCCCGCCCGCGCCGTCGCGCGATTGGTGACGCCGTTCATCGACGACACCCGCGACATGCGTGCCGGCGACGGCTCCAACGCCGCGCTGTCGGTCGCGGGCACGAAGATCGGCGTGTTCATCTGCTACGAGTCGGCGTTCGACGCTCCCGCGCGCGACGCGGCGAACGCGGGCGGCGAGCTGCTCGTCGTGCCGACGAACAACGCGTGGTACGGGCCGGGGGAGATGAGCTACCAGCAGCTGGCGATGGCGCGGCTGCGCGCGGTCGAGCACGGGCGCGCGGTGGTGGTGTCGGCGGTGTCCGGGGTGAGCGCGTTGGTCGCCCCGGACGGGACGATCACCAGCTCCACCGGGCTTTTCACGGCGGATGCCCTGGTCGGGCGCGTCCCGCTGCGCACGCAGACTACGCTGTCGGATCGAATCGGTGCGTGGACGGAGTACGGACTGCTGGCGTTGGCGATCGCGGGTGTCGCCTGCGGGTTCGTGCTCCGTTTTCGCACCCGGCGCGGCACGGCGGCGCCGACGGGGACCACAGCAGGGGAAGCGGCGGGCTGACCCGCCGGATGCGGAGGACACGGATGGCGCAGGCGCCGCGGGGGGCCGAATCGATCGAACCGGTGCTGGTGGTGATCCCGACCTACAACGAGCGGGACAACCTCGGCCCGGTGCTGGACCGGCTCCACAAGGCACTCCCGGACGTCGACGTGCTCGTCGTGGACGACGGCAGCCCGGACGGCACCGGCGAGCTGGCCGACGAGCGCGCGGCCGCGGACAAGCGGGTGCACGTGCTGCACCGCACCGCGAAGGAAGGCCTCGGCAAGGCCTACATCGCCGGGTTCCATTGGGGGATGGAGCGCGGCTACGCGACGTTCGTGGAGATGGACGCCGACGGTTCGCACGCGCCGGAGGACCTGCCCCGGCTGCTGGACGCGGTCGGCGACGCGGACCTGTCGATCGGGTCGCGGTACGTGCCCGGCGGCAGCACGGTGAACTGGCCGCTGCGCCGGACGCTGCTCTCGCGCGGGGCGAACCTGTACTCGCGGATCGCGCTGGGCATCAAGGTCGCGGACATGACCGCCGGGTTCCGCGCGTACCGGCGCCCGGTGCTGGAGAAGCTGGCGCTGAACGAGGTCGCCTCGCACGGCTACTGCTTCCAGATCGACCTCACGCGCCGCACCGCGGACGCCGGGTTCGTCATCGTCGAGGTGCCGATCACCTTCACCGACCGGGAAATCGGCGTGTCGAAGATGAGCGGCGGCATCATGTCCGAGGCGTTCTTCCGGGTCGCGGAGTGGGGCGTGCAGCGCCGCCTGGCCCAGCTGAAGAAGCTGCTGGGCCGAGGCTGAGGGCTTACTGCTTCGGCTGTTTCAGCACGCGGTAGGTGAGGTGTTCGGCGCCCGGCGTCGACACCGCACCGAGCGGCTCCAGCCGGACCGGTGCGGAGTTTTCCTCGGGGAACAACGGGGTTCCGCCGCCGAGGACTATCGGCGCGAGGTGGATCCGCAGCACGTCCGCCAATCCGGCGTGCAGGACCTGCGACGCGATCGACCCGCCGCCGCCCACGGTGACGTCCTTGCCGCCCGCGGCCGCGCGCGCCTGCTCGACCGCGCTCTCGATGCCGTCGGTGACGAACCGGAACCGCTCGCCCAGCCGGACTTTCCCGGGCCCGGCGTGGGTGACGACGAACACCGGCGGCGCGGGGATGCGGTCCTCGCCTTCGCCGTAGCCGTCCACGTCGGCCCAGCCGTTCGGGCCGTCCACGACGTCGAACATGTTGCGGCCCATGACCACCGCGCCCGTGTCGGTGAACGAGCGGTGCAGGATTTCCGAATCGCGCGGCGTCGGGTCGGACACCCAGGCGTGCAGCGGTTCGCCGCCGATGCCGAGTCCGTGTTCGGGCCCGGCTCCCGGTGCGGTGACGTAGCCGTCCAGCGACATCGAGATGTCCACGACCACGCGGCTCGCCGCCGGCCGGTCCGCGTCGCGCGCGAGTTCGTCGAGCCGGTCCATCGAATCGCGGATGCCGCGTTCCATCCCGCTCGCGACCATGGCGTCGCGGGCCTCGACGCTCGGGAAGACCGACCGGGTCCGCAGCCGGGTCCGGCCGTCGAGGTCCTCGAAGGTCAGGGTCTCCAGGCTGACCTGGCCGGGCGCGCCCTCGTACTCGAAGGTCTGGACTATCCGCTCGGCTCTGTCCACGGCGTGGAAGACGCCGCGGAACGCGTGCTCGCTGCCGTCGGCGGCGACGTGCACGTAGCGGTACGCCCCGCCGGAGTGCGCGTCGAACTCGAGGAGCCGCATCTCGACGTCGCGCGGGCCGAGCCAGCGGGTGATCAGGTCCGGGTCGGTATGGGCGCGGAACAGCCGGTCGGGCGCCGCGTCGAACTCGCGGACGATCTCGATGAACGGGCTGCCGGGCTGCGCGGTGATGGTGGTCGGGTTCATCGGTCCTGCTCCTTGGTCTCTTCGAGAAGGCTGTCGAGGCGGCGGTATTCGCGTTCGCGGGTGAGCCGGTAGGTGTCGATCCAGCTGGTCAGCTCTTCGAGGGCGGCCGCGTTGAGGTGGCACGGGCGGCGCTGGCCGTCTCGGCTGCGCGTGATGAGGCCGGCCGCCTCCAGCACCTGGACGTGCCGCGACACGGCTTGCTTCGTCACCGGGAACGGCTCGGCCAGTTCGTTCACGGTCGCCTCGCCGCGCGACAGCCGGGCGATGAGCGCGCGCCGGATCGGGTCGCCCAGCGCGGTGAACGCCCGGTCCAGCCGGGCCTCGACGTTGTCAACGGGCATCTTCATCAACCGATCTCTTTATCAAGCGACAAGTTGACAATAAGCCCGCGCGGTCGCCGGGGCAAGGGTCGACAGCGAGTCAGATTTTGCGCACCGAGGTCGTCTCGACGTCGGCCGCCGCGCCGCTCGCCGTGACCGGCCTGAGCGGCGGGACCGGCTGTCCGGCCTCGTCGACCAGCACGGAGTGGTCTTCGCCGGGGGAGAAGGCGTGCCGCTCGCCCCACTGGCGCAACGCGACGACGACGGTGAACAGGTCGCGCCCGGCCGCGGTGAGCGAGTAGACCTGCCGTTTGCCCGACTCGGCGGTCTGCCGGTCGAGGACGCCGCGTTCGACCAGGCGGCGCAGCCGGTCGGCGAGGATGTTGCGGGCGATGCCGGTGCGCTGCTGGAAGTCGGTGAACGCCCGCGCGCCGTCCATCGCGTCGCGGACGATCAGCAGGCTCCACCGGTCGCCGACGAGGTCCAGCGTGCGGGCCACCGGACACGACGGGTCGGTCCAGGCCGGGTTCTCGTCCACGTTTGCGTGCCTCCTCGATGAGTTGCTCTTTGAAACCATTCTGCCGTACGGTGCGATCAGTTGCAATTCGCTACTGATTGGGGGACTCATGGGCCTGACCACGGGCCGCCGGACGGTGTTCGCCGCGGTGTGCGCGGTCGCTGTGGCGAGCATTTACGCCGCTCAGCCGGTGCTCGCCGAAATCGGCAGGGACCTGGGCGTGCCGGAGGCGGGGTTGGGCTGGATCGTCGCCGCGGGACAGCTCGGCTACCTGGCCGGACTCGCCGCCCTCGTTCCGCTGGGCGATCTGGTCGACCGCCGCAAGCTCATCGCCGCGCACCTGCTGCTGACCGCCGTCGGAGCTGGGCTGGCCGCCGTCGCCGCCCAAACCTGGTTGCTGCTCACCGGTTTAGCGCTCGCGGGCCTGTTCGCGGTGGTCGTGCAGACGACCGTCGCCTACGCCGCCGCACTGTCCACTTCGGACGAACGCGGTCGCACGCTCGGCGCCGTGACCTCCGGCGTGGTCATCGGCATTCTCGGCGCACGCGTCGCCGCCGGCGCGCTGGCGGAACTGTGGGGTTGGCGCAGCGTTTACGTCGCGCTCGCGGTGCTGCTGGTGACGCTCGCCGGTCTGGTGCTGAAGACGATGCCGCCGGATCCGCGCCGCGAGGGCACCACCTACCGCCACGTCCTGACCTCGCTCGGCGGCCTGTTCCGCGAGCCGCTTTTCGTTTCGCGGGGGCTGATCGCGTTCTTCCTGTTCGCGTCGTTCGGCACGCTGTGGAGCGGGTTGTCGCTGCCCCTCGCCGCGGACCCGTGGCACCTGAGCACCGCGCACATCGGCCTGTTCGGTTTGGTCGGGCTGGCAGGCGCGCTGGGCGCCGCCCGCGCGGGACGTTGGGCCGACGGGGGACACGCGAGCCTCGTCACCGGCGGCGCGCTGGTGCTGCTGGCGGCGTCCTGGCTGGCGATCGGGCAGCCGTCGCTGTGGGTGCTGGGTCTGGGCGTGCTGGTGCTCGATTTCGCCGTGCAGGCGGTGCACGTCAGCAATCAGCACCTGCTCACCGCGGCGCATCCGGACCGCACCAGCAGCGTCATCGGCGGGTACATGATCTTCTATTCGCTCGGCTCCGCCCTGGGCGCGGCCGCGACGACCACCGCGTTCGCCGCGGCGGGCTGGACCGGCTCCGCCGTTCTGGGCGCGGCGTTCGCCGGGTGCGCGTTCGCGGTGTGGGCTTGGGCTAGGGCCGGCGCTCGGCGGCAGTTGTCGCGAACGCCTTGACCAGCGCGGTCTCCCCGGCGCCGCGCCACATCAGCCCCCACCGGGCCGGCGGTGCGTCGCGGAACGGCACGAAGGCGATGCCCGGCCGGGCGAAGTACTCCGCGGCGTGCGCGGCGAGCGGGCAGATCCCTTCGCCCGCGCCGATGACCAGCAGAAGTTCCTGGAAGGTGCGGTAGGCGCGTCCGCGGGCGATCGGGACGCCCGCGGGCGTCGCCCACGGTTCCTGCGGTTCCCGCCAGTAGGCGGGCGGCGGATGTGCGGCGCGCAGGACCGTGTCGCGGCCGAGGTCTTCCAGGGTGACGAACTCCCGGCGGGCGAACGGATGCCCGGACGCGACGGCGAGCACCATCGGCTCGGTGTGCACGACCGGTCCCGTCGTGATCGCGGAATCGGCGACCGGCAGCAGCACCACGGCCAGGTCGGCCTCGCCGGAACGGAGCGTGGAGAGCGGATCCTCGAACGGCGCCTCGCTGATGTCGACCTCGCAACCCGGGTACTGGGCCCGGAAAGCGCTGGTCACGTCGGAGATCAAATTCGCCACCGCCGGAGCCTCGAAGGCGAGCCGCAAGGTGCCTTCGACGCCGCGTCCCGCCGCGACCGCGCGCTCGATCCCGGCCAGCAGCTGCCGGTAAGCGGGCCGGATGTCGGCCTCCAGGCTGCGCCCGATCGGAGTCAGCGAGACGCGCCTGCTGGTGCGGTCGAACAACCGCGCCCCGATCCGGCGCTCCATCGTCTTGACCGACTGGCTGACCCGCGCCTGCGACACCCGCAGCCGCTCCGCGGTCCGGCCGAAATGCAGTTCCTCGGCGAGCGCGAGGAAAACCTCGATGTCCCGGTGTTCCACCCGCGCCTCCGATCGATAACCCAGAGCTTATCAACCGATGCCGACTTCTCCGTTGTTCGCCCAGCTCAGCGGCGGAAAGCTGGCTCTTGTCCAGCCCGCCCCGCCCCGGAGGAACCGATGACCGAACCGACCCTGATCCGCGCCGCCGACGCCGAAGTCCTGTCCGACGCTCCCGGCAGCCTGATCACGCTGCTGGCCGACTCCGCCGCCACCACGACCAACCGTGCCACCCTGAACCCGGGCGTCTTCGGCACGCCCGCGCACTTCCACACCCGCGCGGCCGAGTTCTTCTACGTCCTCGACGGCGCCCTGCAGGTCTTGGTCGGAGAGGACCTGCACACCCTCGAAACCGGCGATTTCCTCGCCGTGCCGCCGACCGTCCCGCACGCCTTCGGCCCGGCCGCGGGCTCCGCCGCCGACGTGCTGGTGGTCTTCACCCCGGGCATGGCCCGCTTCGACTATTACCGGCTGCTCGACCGGGTCGCCCGCGGCGAAGCGGACCCGAAAGAGATCGCCGCGTCCTCCGAGCAGTACGACAACCACTACGTCGACAGCCCGCGCTGGCGGCAGGCCCGTGCCGACGCGGCGGCCTGAGCCGCGAGGCGGCCGCACCCGGTCAGAACGGCCGCGGACGCGGAACGGCCCCCGCGGGGGGAGGTCGCGGGGGCCGTTCCTGTTCGGTGATGGGAGCCAGCTACTGGCCGAGGCTCAAGCGGACCGGCTGGTCCGGCGTCCCTTGAGCTCGGCGAGACGTTCGTTCAGCAGGTCCTCGAGCTCGGGGATGGAGCGGCGCTCCAGCAGCATGTCCCAGTGGGTCCTGGGGGGCTTGACCTTTTTCTGCTCGGGCTGCCCGCCGTCGACGATCTCGGATTCGCTGCCGTGCAGGCGGCACTCCCACACCGTCGGGATCTCGGCGTCGTCGGAGAACGGCACCTCGAACTCGTGGTTCTTGGGGCAGGAGTAGCGCACGGTACGGCGCGGAGCGAGGTCGTGATTGCGGTCGGTCTCGTAGCTGACCGCTCCCAGCCGGCTTCCACGGAGAACACGGTCGGCCATAGTGGGATTCCTTTCAGTCAGCTCCGGGTGGAGCCAGGGTGATGCTCACCCTATGCAACGAACGAGGCATCCGAGGGATTCCCGGCACGCCATGTCGCTGCTCACGATGAGCTGCGTCACCCGTGGTCTTCAGCTTCCTCCAGAGGGAGTCGTTTCGCCCTCTGACGTGACGCGGATACCGCCTTCTTAGTGCGGATATCCCCCAGTCGGGCTAGTTAGGTTAGCGTTAGGACAACCGTAACTGACCGTGCTGGGCGACAGTGGGTCCCAGATCCCCCGAGCGGAAGTGGCGACGGCACAGTACCTGATAACGGACCGTGACCGTTTCGGCATCAGACCGTGCTGAAGCTGAAGATTCAACTACGGAGTGTTCGGTATCTGCCACCACGACGGTGTCCCCGTCACGGAGAATCACGTCGTCGCGGACCCGCGCGTTGAACCGGCCGGGCAGCCCGCACCAGCAGAGCACCTCGACCTGGACCGGCTGGAGCTCGTCGGCGATCTCGAACAGCCGGGCGGCCCCGGGGAACAGCCGGCTGCGGAAGTCGGTCGCGATGCCGAAGCAGTACACGTCGATGCCCGCCTCGTCGGCGAGTTCGGCGAGCTGGTCGACCTGGGCGGGGGAGAGGAACTGCGCCTCGTCCACGATCACGTAGTCCACGTGCTGCCCGCGCGCCCACTGCTCGCGCACCAGGTCCCGGATGTCGGTGCCGGTCGCGACCTCGGTCGCCCGCCGGACGATCCCGATCCGACTGGTGATCTGCGGCGCGCCGGACCGGTCGTGGCGGACCAGCACGAGACCGCGCCGGCCCTGGCGCGCGTGGTTGTGGTCGATCTGCAGCGCGAGCGTCGACTTCCCGCAGTCCATCGGGCCGTAGCAGAACTTCAGCCGTCCCCGCGCCGGACCGTTGCGCCGGGCCCCGGCGGGCGGGGCCGCGGAAAGCGCGTCGGTGGGGTCGTCGAGCACAACGTCGTCTGCAGCGGTCACGACGACCGACCCTATCTGGGCCTCACAGCACCTCCGGCGGACGGTTCCCGGCGGCCGCGATCGCGCGCCGCACCGGCACCAGCGCGACGAACACGAACCCGAGCACGAAGAACGCCACGAGCGCGACGATCGCCAGCCGGAACGACCCGGTCGCCTGCCCGACGCCGGCGAACACCAGCGGCCCGAGCCACGACGTGCCCTTCTCGCCGACGACGTAGAGCGAGTAGTACTGCGCGTCCTTCCCGGCCGGGATCATCTGGCTGAACAGCGACCTGGCCAGCGCGTTCGTCCCGCCCAGCACCAGCCCGATGCCGACCGCCACGGCGAAGAACTGCAACGGCTGCCTCGGCTGCACGAAGTACGCCCCGCCGAGAACCGCAACCCAGAGCACGAGACTGACCAGGATCGTCCGCTTCGCGCCGAGGCGGCGCGCGAGCAGGCCGTGCAGCACGCCGCCCGCGTAGGCGAGGAATTGGATCACCAGCACCGTGATGATCAACACCTCGTCGGAGAACCGCAGCTCGTCCTTCCCGTACTGCGCCGAGACCGTCACGACGGTGTTGATCCCGTCCGCGAAGAGCAGATAGCTGCCCAGGAAGGCGAGAGTGAGCGGATACGCCTTCGCCTCGCCGAGCGTCTGGCGCAGCTCGCGGAAACCGGCCCGCAGCACCGAAACGCCGCGGGGCGTCGCGGTCGGCACGTGGACGCGGGGGAGCCGCCGCAGGGTCGGGACGGTGAAGACGGCCCACCAGATTCCCGAGGTGAGGAAGCAGATCCGCACCGCGAGCCCGGTGTCGATGCCGAGGGACTCGCGGCTGAGGTAGAACGCGAGCTGCAGCGCGAGCGCGAGCCCGCCGCCGAGGTAGCCGAACGCCCAGCCCTTGGCCGAAACGTCGTCGCGCTCGTCCGGCGTCGCGATGTCCACGAGGAACGAGTAGTAGACGACCAGCGAACCGCCGTAGCCGATGTTCGCGAGGACGAACAGCGCCGCGCCCAGCTGCCAGTCCGAACCTGCCATGAAGAACATCAGCGCCGACGCGACCGCGCCGAGCACGGCGAACCCGCCGAGGATCTTGCGCTTGTCGCGGCTGCGGTCGGCCACCGCGCCCGCGATCGGCAGCACCAGCACCTGCACGATCGTCGCCACCGACAGCAGATAGCCCCACAGCGAGCCGGCGGGGAAGTGGAGGCCGAACAGCGACACGTCGCAGTGGTTGAGCTTGTCGTCGACTCCGGACGCGTTGAGACAAGCCCTGTCCCCATTAAGGGTGATGTTCTGCTTCGCGTCCGCGGCCGCGACACTGCTCATATAGAGCGCGCCGAACACCGTCGTGACCGACGAATAGAACGGCGAGTTGGCCCAGTCGTAGAAGTACCAGCCCCACCGTTCCCGCTTGCTGTCCCGGGTCTCGGCCAGTGTCATCCACGGCTCCTCGTTCGGTCGCGAATCTCCAGGTCGCGCCGGACATTACTGGCGCGGGCCCGGTCGGTACCGCCGAAGGGGGCAAACCGTGTCCGGTTCGTCGCTTCCGGTTTCCGCCACGCCGTGCGGCGGAACGCGCGACACGCCGCGCCGGGCGTGTCGCTGCCGCGATATCCGGGCGTGTCATGTGAGACTGCTGAGCGTGGTGTGACTCTTGTGGTCCATGAGCCACGTGCTTAGTGTGCGTGGCATGACCAACCGCGTTCGCACTGCCAGACGGGCCGCCGCCAGAGCCTTGCTGCTCGTGGTCGCCGTCCTCGGCATGGAACTCGTCGTCACCGGCGCCGCCTCCGCGGACCCCGCCTCGGGCACCTGGGCCAAGCTCCGCATGTGCGAGTCGAGCGGCCGCTACTCGATCAACACCGGCAACGGCTACTACGGCGCCTACCAGTTCGACCTCCCCACCTGGCGCAGCGTCGGCGGACAAGGCCGCCCCGACCAGGCCAGCCCCCGCGAGCAGGACTACCGCGCGCTCTACCTGTACCGGATGCGCGGCTGGCAGCCCTGGGAATGCGGCGGCATGCTCGGCCTCTCCAACGACGGCGACGCCCGCAGCAAGCGCGTCCCCTCCTGGGAAGAATCCGCCTACATCGGCGGCGGCGGACTGCCGACCCCGCCCGCGCCCAAACCGCCGCCCACCCCGCCTCCCGGCCCGCCCGGCGCGACGCCCGCGTGGCCCGGCCTCGTCTACGCCTACGGCGACTGCGCGCCCGCGCTGCGCACGTTCCAGCTGCGGATGAACGCCTTCGGCTACGGCTTCAGCGGCACCGGCTGCTACTACGACAAGACCCGCACCGCGGTCCTGGACCTGCAGCGCGCCAACGGCATCAACGATTCCGGCCGGCTCGGCCCGAAGACATGGAAGGCCGCGTGGGAGGGCAAGGCTCCGCGCTGACCCGCCCCGCCTCGGCGTAGCGCGCGGAGAGCTGCCGGAACGCTTCCTTCAGTTCGGCCGGGCCGACGACCTCGAGATCGGCGTCGACCCGGCCGAACGAAGCGGCCAGCCCGCGCCACGACCAGGCTCCGAGGCTCACCCGGCACCGGTCCGGCCCGAGCGCCTCGATCACGCCGTCGGCCAGGTAGCTCGCCGCTTCCGTCGCCGGGAGACGCAGGACCACCTCGCCTCGACAGGGCCATTCGCCGGACAGATCCGTCCCGCGGAACCGCGCGGCCACGAACGCCGCGACGTCGGGCAGCTCGCGCTCCGCGAACTTCGGCCCGCTCGGCGTACGCGGCGTGATCCGGTCCGCGCGGAAGATCCGCCAGTCGTCGCGGTCGAGATCCCACGCGACCAGATACCAGCGCTGGCCCCACGTGACGAGATGGTGCGGCTCAACGCGCCGGGGCGGGGTGTCCGTCGGGCCGTAATCGAACCGCAGCACCTCCCGGGCGCGCACGGCCGCGCTCAACGCGACGAGAGTCTGCGGATCCGCCTGCGGCGCCGGACGCTCGACGGCGGTGAAGCTCAAGGCGTCCACCCGATGCCGCAGCCGCGCAGGCATCACCTGCCGCACGGTCTGCAACGCCCGCCGGGCCGCCTCCTCGATCCCCGCGCCGGTCGCCGCCTGCAACGCGATCGCCAACGCGACAGCCTGGTCGTCGTCGAACAACAACGGCGGAAGCCGCGCACCGGCGTCGAGCCGATAACCGCCGTCCGGCCCCTTCGTCGTGACGATCGGATAGCCCAGCTCCCGCAACCGGTCGACGTCCCGGCGCACCGTGCGCGGACTGACCTCCAGCCGCTCGGCCAGCAGCGCACCCGGCCAGTCCTGCCGAGCCTGAAGCAACGAAAGCAGCGACAACAGCCGCGCGGAAGTGTTCGGCACGCCGTCGATCCTGCCTGCAGTAGCGGTCAGCTTCAGTCCGCTACCTTCCACTCGCCTCGTTCCCGCAGCACCTCGCGCAGCAGGTCCGGCCGATCGGTGACGATGCCGTGCACGCCCAGGTCCAGCAGCTTCCGCATCTCGTCCGCGTCATCGATCGTCCACGTGTGCACCTCGAACCCGCGCCGCACCGCCGACTTCACGAACGCCTCGTCGACCACTTTCAACGGCCCCTGCCGCACCGGGACCTGCGCGAGCCAGCCCGCCGAGAACCGGCTGATCTGCAGCAGCGGAGCCCAGCCGTTCGCCCACAACAGGAACGCCGACCGCGGCCCCATCGCGGTCAGCAGCTTCGGCCCGGCCAGCTTCCGCAGCCTCGCGAGCCGCGAGTCCGAAAAGGACGCCGCGGCGACCCGATCGATCGCCCCGGTCCGCTCCAGGGCTCGCACGAACGGGACCACGGCGCTGTCGGCTTTCACGTCGATGTTGAAAAACACGTCCGGCAGCTCCTCGAGCAGATCCTCCAGCCGCGACAACGGCGCCCGGCCGTCGATCTTGACGTCCTTGAGCTGCGCCCACGTCTGGGTCGCGATCGCCCCGTGCCCGTCGGTCGTGCGGTCCAGCGTCGCGTCGTGATGGACGACCACCACCCCGTCCGACGTGGCGTGCACGTCGGTCTCGAGATAGCGGTACCCCTCGGCGACCGCACGCTGGAACGCCGGCAACGAGTTCTCCAGCCCCTCCAGGTCGCCGAGATGCCAGCCGCGGTGGGCGAAGGCGCGGGGGAGCGAGTCGGCGAGGTACGGAAACGGTGGACGCATGGTTCCAGTCTGCGTCATCGGTGTGGCCCCGTCGTGAGAACGTGATGGACAGCTAGAGTCCGGCGGGTGAGGGAACTGGCCGAACACGCCCTGACCGGCGACGAACGCGTCGTGCCGCGCCGCACGAACGCCCCGAAACACTGCGGCTGGTGCGGACGCCGCCTGCCCGAAGCAGGCAACGTCGGACGCCGTCGGCGCTACTGCGGACAATCCTGTCGCCAGCGCGCCTACGAACGCCGGACCGCCCTGCAGCGCAGCGGCCTGCCCGAGGACGCCGTCGTGCTGTCGGACACCGAGATCGCCGCCCTGCAGGACCGCCTCTTCCAACTGAGGTGCGCCGCGGAAGACATCGTGACCGCCGCCCAGGACGGCGCGTCGGCCGGGGAGATGCGCCAGCTGGCGGAGGAGATCGCTGCGGCGGCGAAGGATCTTGAGCAGCTTCGCTGAGTCGGCGGCCGCCTGAATTCGAGTTGACCTTCCAGCCGGTGGCAGGTGCAGAGTGCCGGGCATGGACGACGCGACCGACCGCTACACCATCGGGGAGCTTGCCCGGCGCACCGGGTTGTCCGCGCGGACGATCCGATTCTGGTCCGACAGCGGGGTAATACCGCCGTCGGGCCGGTCCGCGGCCGGCTATCGGCTCTACAGTGCGGATGCGATCGCTCGGCTCCGGCTGGTCAGGACACTTCGCGAACTCGGTCTCGGCCTGGACGCCGTACGAGACGTACTCGATCGCCAATCCACGCTGGCCGAAGTCGCCGAGAGCCATGTCGAAGCCCTCGATGCCCAGATCCAGATCTTGCGGCTGAACCGTGCGGTCCTGCGCAGTGCACTCCGCCGAGACACCAAGACCGAAGGACTGGCCCTCATGCACGAGCTCGCCCGACTGCCGGCCCTCGAACGGCAGCAGTGCATCGACGGCTTCGCAGACAAGATATTCGCCGGCGTCGAGGACCCGGACGCTCTAGTCATCGCCGAGTTCATGCGGGAGATGCCGCCGCGGTTGCCCGACGACCCGACTTCCGCCCACGTGGACGCCTGGATCGAGCTGGCCGAACTCGTCTCCGACGACGACTTCCAGCAGACCATGCGGCAGATGGTGCTCCGCGGGGAATCCGACAACCGCATCGAGTTTGGCCTCAACGTCCGGCCGCTCGTCCTCGGACACGCTGGTCCCGCGGTCGAGAAGGGGATCGCAGCGGAATCCGGCGCCGGGCGGGCGATTCTCGACCGGATTGTGCCCGCTGATCTCGATGACACCGAGACGCGGGCCCTGCTCGAGTGGCTCGACCTGGTCGCCGAACCGCGCGTCGAGCGTTATTGGGAGCTGTTGGGTCTGCTCGACAATCGCCCGCCGGAACCGCGCAGCGTGCCCGCATTCGCGTGGCTCGCCGCAGCTCTGCGAGCACACCGACGGCAAAACCGGGCATAGGGGAGAGGCTGGGGTTGGCCTCCGGCCCGTTGACTCACCGCCACAGGCCACGCATTCCCCAGCTCACCTGAGTCCCGAACCAGGGCTCGGAAGCAGCGCGCTTACGACCGCGGAAGTTCCGCCACCCTGGCCAGATTCTCCAGCGACGCCGCCAAGTTGTCCGCCGTCATGGCGCGGGCGCGTTCGTTTCGCATCGTGTCGTCGGGATCCAGCTCGGACCAGTCGTAGGTGTGCGTCACCGCGGTGCGCGTCTCGCTGATCGGGTTCAGTTCCCAGCGCCACAGGTGTCCCGGCGGTTGCTTGCCCGGCTCGGACGGACGCCACGCCACCCGGCGGGCCTCTTCGAACTCCACGACGCGGTTCTCCCGGATCCAGCCGTTCGTGAGCGTCGTGGTGAAGACGTCGCCGACCGCGTGGACGCGCTGGCCCGCCTCGGACTCGGCCAGGTTGTCGTTGCCGTCCCAGCCGGGCTGCTGCGCCGGGTCGGCGATGAGCTCGAAAATCCGCTCCGCGGGGGCCTCGATCTCACGGCTGGCGCGCACGACGCGCGGGAGTTCGTCAGTCACGCGCTCATGCAATCACATCGGCCTCCCGCGCGTGGCCCTCTCGCGAAACGTCGTCCCGGGCCAATCCGTCGAGCGCGCGATAGGTCCGGTTGCTCGCCGCGGCGGCGCGTTGTTCCCGGCCGGTCGCCTCGATGTAGTTCTGACTCGTCACCAGGCTCGCGTGGCCCAGCAGCGACATGATCTCCGACGCCGTCGCCCCGTCTTCGGCCAGCCGCGTGGCGAACGTGTGCCGCAGCGCGTGGAGATTCGCCCCCGTCGGCACCCGGTCGTGCAGGCCCGCCCACCGATAGCACGACTTCACCAGGTACTCGAGCGCTCCGCGGCCGATCGGGTTGCCCGCCCGGTCTCGCAGCAGCGGTTCGCTCGCCGGGAAACGTTGCCGGGGAAACCGTCGACGGCACGACGCCTGATAATCCTCGATCAGCTTCGCCAGCGCTGGCTGTACCGGGATCGACCGGTCCCGGCTGCCCTTCCCGTGGACGTGCAGCCGCAATTCGCCGTCCCGTCCGACCACCGACCGCGGCGTGAGCGCGCGCATTTCCGCTGCCCGCAGGCCCGCGACCAGGCCGAGTGCCAACACCAGCACGTCTCGCTCCGGCCAGGGATCCCGTGCGCGCCGGGCACCGTCGGCCGCCGCGGTCAGCAGTTGCTCGGGAGTTTCCTCGCCCCGCAAGGGTTTCGGCGTGAGCGGGGGAGTCTTGGGCCGCGCGACCGCTCCCATCGGATTGCCCGCGAGCAGACCGTCCGACACACAGAAAGTCAGGAACTGGTTCCACGTCGACCATGCCCGCAACACCGAGCTTTTCGCGTGGCTGTCGGCAAACGCGCCGAAGGCGGCCCGCAGCACCGGCGCGGTCAGCTCTTCGACGTCCACCTCGTCGCGGCCCAGCTCCGCCAGCAGGAGAGCGGTGATCCCGGCGAGGTCGCGCCGATAGGCGGCAGTGGTGTGCGGCGAGTCCTTGCGCGGCCGCCGTGCCGCGAAGAACGCTTGCTGTGCCTCGGAAACGAGCATAGTGATCTTGTACCGCACAGCACCGACAATTTCGACGCTACCCGTTGTCTGATATATGATGCATAATAGCGATTATGCATGAAACATGGCCGCGGAAGGGCCTGGGAGGGGCTGAATCCCCTTGGGGGACAGCACTTTCCGGTCCGTCCGTTCAAGGCCGGAATCTCCCGGTGCGGCACCCGAAGTCCGCGTTCAAGGCCCGCGTCAGCGCGGTGAGTTGCTCTGACGCTGGGCTGGACCTGTGTCGCGTTCCTGCGGTCGAGTGGATCTTCTGACGCCTGAGACGTCCTCAGCGCGTTCGAGAAAGTTGTTGTGCTCCAACCTCAATGTCCAGCCAGTCGTGCTTAATTCGTCACGGTGACGAATTAAGCACGACTGGGACGGCGGTTCCCGTCGGGGATCTCGGGTCGCCCTCCGGCGGAAACCCGCCCAGGGGCTCCGGGGCGTCGATCTGCCCCCAGCCGGATGTCAGCCAATGCCCAATGAGTCCAGGAGCGTCCGAGTCTCGCGCCGATGCGCACAGAAGCAAGTCATGCAAGCGCATCAGACCCTTGGGAAGCCTCTCCTCAACCCGCTGATCAGCAGGTCGACAAAACGCCGATAATGTACATTATGTCAAGTAAGCCGTTGAAGGCGCTGCCCCGGCTGCAGGGACAACTCACCAGGCCAACGGGCCGTCGATGTCCGTGTAGGTGCCGGTCGGTCCGTCGGTTCCGATCTGCGCCATCCGGACGATGATCTCCGCGCCCTGTTCGACCGGCTGGCCGCCTTGGCGTCGGTTGATGTCCGTCCGCGTGTAGCCGGGTTCGACGGCGTTGATCCGGATTCCCGGGTACGCCTTCGCGTACTGCACAGTCACCATGTTCACCGCAGTCTTCGACGCGGGATACGCCATGCCGCGGTACGCGTACTGGTGTGTCGCCTGGTCCGTCATCCGGCCCAGCGAGCCCAGCGCGCTGCTGACGTTCACCACGACCGGCGCGGACGATCGCTGCAGCAGCGGCAGGAACGCGTGCAGGACGCGCACGACGCCGAAGACGTTGGTCTCGAACGTGGTCCGCATCAGGTCGGCGGTCGTTTCGCCCGCACCGACCGGTTCCCCGTCGCTCTTCAGTTCGACGGCGATGCCCGCGTTGTTGACGAGGACGTCCAGTCCCCCTTCGGCCTCGACGGTTTTCGCCGCGGCGAGGACCGACGCTTCGTCGGTGACGTCGAGCTGGACGGTCCGTGCGCCGAGTTCCTCCGCCGCTCGCTGGCCGCGGGCGGCGTCGCGCGCGCCGACGTAGACGGTGTGTCCGGCGGCGACGAGACGGCGGGCGGTTTCGTAGCCGAGTCCTTTGGTAGCACCGGTAATCAATGTTGTGGTCATGGCGGCGAACGTATGTGCTGGAGCGCGGACAAGGTCAAGCGCCGGCGGCAGGATGAGTGGATGCCGCTTCCTGAGCCGACGACGCACGACTGGTCCCGTGACCACGATCCGGAGCATCTGCGGTTGATCCGCGAGAATCCGACGCGGTACGCGCCGAGCGGGATGTGCCACCTCGTTCTCGAGGTGCTGGCCTACGCCGCGGACGAGGCCGAGGATCAGGGCGCGGGCCGTGCGGTCGTCGAATTTCACCCAGACGGTTCGGTTTCTGTCACTGACTACGGTCGCGGGACGCAGATGGCGACCGGCGACGACGGGCGGCCGGTGCGGAAGCCGGTGATGGCGACGAAAGACTTCCGGTACTTCGATTCTCCGCCCGCCACTCCCCTCCCGGACGGGCATCCGCGGTACGGGATGTCGGTGGTCGCGGCGTTGAGCGAGTGGCTGGTGCACACGAATCGCCGTGCTGAGGGCGCGTGGACGCAGCGGTACCACAACGGTGTCCCGGCCGACGAATTGGTTGCGGTGCGGTCGGACGGGACTACCGGGACGACGGTGCGGTTCCTTCCGGCGGCCGGGTTGGGCGGCGTGGTGTCCGCCGAGTCGATGCGGCCGTTGGCGGAGCGGTTGAGCCGGGTGCTGGTCGTCGAGGTCTAGTCCACTCCCCTGGGCGGTCCTTGGCTGATGCGGCGCAGGGTGGGTTCGAGGCGGTCGAGGTCGCTGGTGGTGATCAGCTGCCGTTCGTCCCACCAGGTCGCGCCTGCTTCGGCCAGCGGGGCGAGCACGTCGCGGGCCCGGGCCGGGTCGCCGGGGGTGCGGCCGCCGACGACGAATTCGAAGTTCTCCCCCGCGCCGTGTTTTCGGGCGTAGGACACGACATCGCGGACGTCTTCGGGTGCCGGGGCGACGCCGTGCGTGGCGTTTTTGAACAGCGGCGCGACGCCGTCCCAGCGCGCGGCGCGGCGGACTGGCTTGCGGTTGGGCCAGACGGCGGCCAGCCAGACCGGCGGGCGCGGCTGCTGGACGGTGGCGGGCCGGAGGGTGACGTCGCGGACCTGGTAGTGCTTGCCGTCGTGGTCGACCGGGTTTCCGGACCAGTAGCGGTCGAGGAGTCCGAGGCTTTCGTCGAGGTGCTCGGCCAGGACGACCGGGTCGGTGGGCTGGCCGAAGCTGCCGAACTCATCGTCGATCGGCCCGCCGAGGCCCGCGCCGAAGATGACCCGTCCGCCGCTGAGTGCGTCGAGGGTGGCGACCTGGCGGGCGAGGTGCTCGGGACGGCGGCGGGGCACCGCGGTGACCAGCGTGCCGATCTTGAGCGTGGAGGTCGCCAGCGCGGCCGCGGTCAGCAGGATCCAGGGGTCGCCGAACGGCTGGTCGCGGCGGATTTCCTTGTCGTGGACCACGTGGTCCCACAGGAACAGCGCGTCCCAGCCTTCTTGTTCGGCCGCCGCCGCCACTCTCGCCACGGTCCGCGCGTCGGCGAAATCGCCGAAGTTCGGGATGTTGATCGAGAAGCGCATAACGGGCATGGTCCCGGCGGACGCGGTGGTGCGGCAAACGAATTAGCGGTCAAAGGAAAGCGTCCCGCGCCGGACAAGCGAAGCGACCGTTGACGCAAGTTGTGAATCGGTGGTTCACTTCTTCCCGTGGCCTACCGCAGAACCCCCAAGGTCCAGGAGCGGCTCGACGCGCTCCGGGAGACCATCCTCGACGCCACCGTGCAGCAGCTGGCCGAGCACGGCTACTCCGGCTGTTCGGTGGCCGCCGTCGCGGAGCGGGCCGGGGTCGCGGTCGGCACGGTGTACCGGCACTTCCCCACCAAGGCCGATCTCGTGGTGCGGGTTTTCCGGCAGGTCGTGTCGCGGGAGGTCGAGGCGGTGCGGTCGGCCGCGGGCGGGCCGGTCGATCCGGTGGCGCGGGTCGTGGCGGTGTTCGAGACGTTCGCGATGCGGGCGTTGAAGGCGCCGCGGCTGGCGTATGCGCTGCTGGCGGAGCCGGTGGACGCGGTGATCGACGCGGAGCGGCTCGAGTTCCGGCGGGTGTTCCGCGATGTCGTGGCCGAGCACGTCGCGGAGGGCGTGCGGGCCGGGGTGTTGCCCGCGCAGGACGCGGCGGTCAGCGCGGCGGCGCTCGTCGGCGCCGCGGCGGAGGTGTTGATCGGCCCGCTGACCAGCGGCGGGTCGGCGGAGGTCAGCGAGTTGCGCACGTTCGTCGTGCGGTCACTGGGAGGTTCGGATGCCCGCGACGCATGAGGTCGTCAATCAGGTCCCGCCGCTGGAGCACGACGTCGCGGCCGATCCGGCGCTGGCGGAGGCGGTCGGGCGCACCGAGGCGTCGTGGGTCGTCGACGAGCTGCACGAGCTGGGGCGGCTGGCCGGCAGCGAGCAGGTGCAGGAGTGGAGCCGGCTGGTCAACGAGAACGAGCCGGTGCTGCGCACGCACGACCGGTACGGGCACCGGATCGACGAGGTCGAGTTCCACCCGCATTGGCACGACCTGATGAACGTCGCGGTGTCGCACGGGCTGCAGGCCGCGCCGTGGCGCGACGAGCGGCCGGGGGCGCACGCGGCGCGGGCGGCGAAGTTCTATGTCTGGAGCCAGTCCGAGGCGGGGCACACCTGCCCGATTTCCATGACGTACGCGGCGGTTCCGGCGTTGCGCGCGAATCCGGAGCTGGCGGCGGAGTACGAGCCGCTGCTGGCCTCGACCGAGTACGACTTCGGGCTTCGCGAGCCGGGCACGAAACGCGGCCTGATCGCGGGCATGTCGATGACCGAGAAGCAGGGCGGGTCGGACGTCCGCGCCAACACCACCTCGGCGCGGCCCGCCGGCGACGGCAGCTACCGGCTGGTCGGGCACAAGTGGTTCACCAGCGCGCCGATGTCGGACATGTTCCTCACGCTCGCGCAGGCCCCCGGCGGGCTGTCGTGCTTCCTGCTCCCCCGCGTGCTCCCGGACGGCAGCCGGAACCCGATCCGGTTGCAGCGCTTGAAGGACAAGCTCGGCAACCGGTCGAACGCGTCGTCGGAGATCGAGTACGACGACGCGGTGGGCTGGCTCGTCGGCGAGGAGGGCCGCGGGGTCCGCACGATCATCGAGATGGTCAACAACACCCGGCTCGACTGCGCGCTCGGCAGTTCTTCGGGCATGCGGCTGGGCGCGGTCCGCGCGGTGCACCACGCGACGCATCGGCACGCGTTCGGCAAGGCGCTCGTGGACCAGCCGCTGATGGCGAACGTGCTGGCAGACCTGGTGCTCGAGGCGGAAGCGGCGGTGGCGGCGTCGATGCGGCTCGCGGCCGCGGGCGACCGGCCCGGCGACGAGCAGGAGCAGGCGTTCCGTCGGCTCGGGCTCGCGGTGACCAAGTACTGGGTGTGCAAGCGGGCGCCGATGCACGCGGCCGAGGCGCTGGAATGCTTTGGCGGCAACGGGTACGTCGAGGAATCGGGCATGCCCCGGCTGTACCGGGAAGCGCCGCTGATGTCGATCTGGGAGGGCTCGGGCAACGTCGCGGCGCTCGACGCGTTGCGGGCGATGGGACGGCAGCCGGAGTCGGTGGCGGCGTTCTTCGCCGAGGTCGAGCAGGCCGCGGGCGGGGACGCGCGGCTCGACGACGCGGTCGACCGGCTCAAGAAGGATCTGTCCGATGTGGACGACCTGGAGTTCAGGGCGCGGCGGGTCGTCGAGTCGATGGCGTTGGTGCTGCAGGGTTCGCTGCTCGTGCGGCACGCTCCGCGCGCGGTGGCGGACGCGTTCTGCGGCACGCGGTTCGGCGGCGACTGGGGCCTGGCTTTCGGCACTTTGCCCGCTGGAACCGACACTTCCGCGATCATCGCCCGCGCCCGCGTCTAGTCCGCGTGTTCCGCCGGACAGGGCGCGGCGGCGCGGGCTACTGTCCCTGCCCGTGACCGAACCTGTTTACGTAACCGAGACGCGGACCGCGTACGACACCGTCGCCGAGTCGTACGCCGAGATGCTCAAGGATTTCCTCGAGTCGAGCACGTGGGACCGGACGATGCTCGGCGCGTTCGCGGAGCTGACCGGCGAGGGGCCGGTGGGCGATCTGGGCTGCGGCCCCGGCCGGCTCACCGGGTACCTCGCCTCGCTGGGCTTGGACGTCTTCGGCGTCGACCTCTCCCCCACGATGGTCGAGGTGGCCCGCCGGACGCATCCGCACCTGCGCTTCGAAGTCGGCTCGCTCGCCGCGCTGGACCTCGCCGACGGCTCGCTCGCCGGTGCGCTCGCGTGGTACTCGCTGATCCACACGCCGCCGGAGGAGCTTCCGGTGCTGGCCAAGGAACTCGCCCGGGTGCTGCGGCCCGGGGGCTGGCTGCTGACCGCGTTCCAGGTGGGCGACAACCAGCGCCGCCGCATCGAAAACGCCTACGGCCACGACATCGCCGCCGACGCGTACCGGCTGGACCCGGATTTCGTCGCGCAACTGCTCGCCGACGCCGGTTTCGTGGTGGACGCGCGGCTGGTGCGCGAGCCGGGCCCGAGCTACGAGGCGACGCAGCAGGCGTACGTGATGGCCCGCAAGGAGGGCTGAGGAGCGTCCACTGGGGACAGAAGGGGGCGGGCACTTTTCCCTGCCCCCTTCAACATATAGCGCACCCCGGGGCTTGCGGCAAGGCCCGGGTAGTGCTC
The DNA here is from genome assembly GCF_000158875.1 of Streptomyces sp. AA4. Classification (NCBI taxonomy): domain Bacteria; kingdom Bacillati; phylum Actinomycetota; class Actinomycetes; order Kitasatosporales; family Streptomycetaceae; genus Streptomyces; species Streptomyces sp. AA4. The sequence goes on from NZ_GG657746.1 coordinate 4,091,814, forward strand.
CACAATCGTCCGCCGGAGCCACTGCCTGCGGAAAGACCGCGGGCGGGAATCGGCTCCGGTACAGGGGACGAGAAGTTCATGGTGGACGTGATCGTGGTGGGGGCCGGGCCGGCGGGAGTCATGCTGGCCGCGGAGCTGCGGCTGCACGGGGTGCGCGTGGTCGTGCTGGAGAAGGAGGCGGAACCGCCGAAGTACGTGCGCGCGCTTGGGATGCACTCGCGCAGCATGGAGATCCTCGACCAGCGGGGGATGCTGGAGCCGTTCCTCGCCGAGGGGTCGACGCATCCGGTCGGGGGTTTCTTCGCGGGGATCGCGCGGCCCGCGCCGGAGCGGCTGGACACCTCGCATCCGTACGTGCTGGGGCTTCCGCAGCCCATCACCGACCGGCTGCTGGCCGAGCACGCGGTGAAGGCGGGCGCGGAGATCCGGCGCGGCTGCGAGGTCGTCGGGCTGAGCCAGGACGACGACGGCGTGCGCGTTTCGCTGGCCGACGGGAGCGAGCTGCGAGCGCGCTACCTGGTCGGCTGCGACGGCGGGCGGAGCACGGTGCGCAAGGCGCTCGGCGTCGCGTTCCCGGGCGAGCCCGCGCGGCGCGAGGTGTTGCTGGGCGAGATGGAGGCGACCGCGGATCCCGCCGAAATCACCGCGCGGGTGATGGAAATCCGCAAAACGCAGCTGTGGTTCGGGGTCGGGCCGCTGCGCGACGGGATGTTCCGCGTGGTCGTGCCTGCGGCCGGGGTGGTCGAGGACCGGCAGGAGCGGACGCCGACGCTGGAGGAGGTCAAACACCAGCTGCGCGAGTACGCCGGAACGGACTTCGGGGTCCACTCCCCTCGCTGGCTCTCGCGGTTCGGGGACGCGACCCGGCAGGCCGCGCACTACCGCGTCGGCCGGGTGCTGCTGGCCGGAGACGCGGCGCACGTCCACCCGCCGCTGGGCGGGCAGGGGCTCAACCTCGGGATCCAGGACGCGTTCAACCTCGGCTGGAAACTCGCCGCCGAGGTCAACGGATGGGCTCCGGACGGGCTGCTGGACACCTATGAGGCCGAGCGGCATCCGGTCGCGGACGCCGTGCTGGACAACGTCCGCGCGCAGGGCGTGGTCATGTCGCCGGATCCGGACGGGCGCGCGATGCGGCGGCTGCTGACCGAGCTGATGGCCTTCGACGAGGTCAACCAGCTGCTGCTGGAGAAGGTGCTGGCGCTCGACGTCCGCTACGACTTCGGCGACGGGCATCCGCTGCTCGGACGGCGGATGCGGGACCTGCCGCTCAAGCGGGGACGGCTGTACGAGCTGATGCACCGGGGCCGCGGGCTGCTGCTGGACCAGACCGGGCAGCTCTCGGCGGACGGCTGGGCGGACCGGGTCGACCGTGTCGTGGACGTGAGCGAGGACCTCGACGTGCCCGCGGCGCTGCTGCGGCCGGACGGGCACGTGGTCTGGACCGGCGAGGACCAGCGGGAGCTGGAGGCGCGGTTGTTGCACTGGTTCGGCGAGAAGCGATGAGGACGTAGCGGGGCGGGTTTCCCGGCTTCCCTGGGGGTGCCGGGAAACCCGCCGCGGCGGTCAGGGACGCACCGGGCCGCCCCAGCAGTCCTGTTTGCCCAGCCGCACGGACGTGTTGGTGTACACGCCGTCGGCGATGGTGTCGCCCATGATCGACCGCTGGTCGGTCGGGCGCGGCCACTGGTAGCACCAGTGCTGGGCGAAGTAGCCGCCGGCCGCCTGGATCGGGTCGAAATCGCAGATGCCGTCGGTCTGGATGCAGTAGCGAATGGACCGGACGCCGGCGAAGTCCGGGCGGCCCGCGCCGAACGAGACGTACCCGCCGAACGGCGACGGCAGCCCGGCGCCCGGCGGGAGCGTCGCGCTGATCCCGGTCCCGGCCGGGCCGGGCGGCTGCATCGGGTCGGCGAACAGCTTCGCGCTGAACTTCGCCTTGTCGACGCCGAGCTGGTCGTCGGCGATGTCGTCGAGCACCAGGTTCGCCACGATCGCACCCTGGGAGTAGCCGACGACGGTGAACTCCGCGTCCGGGTTCTCGCGGTAGGCGTCCTGGACGACCTGGCGGCCCCGGTCGTGCCCGATCGCGACGCTCTGGTCCATCGGGGTCTGGTCGCAGTTGGGCGCGCCGGCGGCTCCGGCGGGATAGTCCACGACCCGCGCGATGCCGCCTTGCAGCCACTCCGGACGGTAAACGGTTGCCTTCCCGTCGCAGGTGCCGCCGATCAGGATGTAGTAGTGCGCGTCGTCGGCGTGGGCCGGTGCCGCGCTGGCGAATCGCGCGCCGAGCGTGGCGACGACCGCGCCGATCAGCGCGATCCTGCTGGCTTTCTTCCCCATCGGGTCCCCTCCGCGTCGAATGGTCAGCACGTTACTGAACGCACCCGGGAAGCTACGGAGGAGCGATGAAATCCTGCTGAAAGCATGATCGCCGACGCGCTGTAGCGCGGGCCGATGCCGCTGGTCAGACGGCACGGGCGCCGGATCCGGGTCCACCGGATCGGGTGACCTGCGGTCAGGCCGGGCTTCTCCCCCGGCGGGTCCGGCGGGCAGGGGGAAGGTCGTGCAGGGGCGGTCCGGCGACCACGGTGTTGCGGATCGTGCCGATCCCTTCCACGGTCACGCGGACGGTGTCCCCGACGCGCAGCGGCGGCGGTTGCCGGTCGCCGCGCCATCCCCAGAGTTCGGCGAGACAGCCGCCGCCGCAGGTTCCGGAGCCGAGCACGTCGCCGGGCCGGACCCAGGTGCCGCGGCTGGCGTAGGAGATCAGCTCGGCGAAGGTCCAGGCCATGTTCGCGAGCGTGTCGCCGCCGACTCGGATGTCGTTGACGAAGACCTCCATGCCGAGGTCGTAGCGGCCGCCGCGCTCGCGGCCGGCCAGTTCGTCCGGGGTGACCAGCACCGGGCCGAGGGTGGTGGCGGTGTCCTTGCCCTTGGCAGGTCCGAGTCCGACGCGCATTTCGCGGCTCTGCAGGTCGCGGGCCGACCAGTCGTTGAGGACGGTGAACCCGGCGATGTGGTCCGCCGCCTCGGCCGGGGACAGGTTGAAGCCCGCTTTGCCGATCACGGCCGCGACTTCGAGTTCGAAGTCCAGCACCTCGCACCCGGGCGGCATCGGGACCGGGGCGCCCGAGCCGATCGCCGCGTGCGGGTTGGTGAAGTAGAAGGCGGGGGCTTCGTACCAGGCGTCCGGGACTTCGCCGCTTCCGGTGATCGCGCGGAGCGAGCCCGCCGTGTGCTGTTCGAAGGTGATGAAGTCGCGGATGCTGGCGACCGGCACCGGGACTTCGATCGACGCGGTTTCGTCCCACACCGATTCGCCCGCCGATGCGGCCTCCCCGGCGGCGAGCGCCTGGAAGACGTCCGCGGTCTCGGGAAGCAGATCGATGCGAGCGCCCTCGACGACGCCGTAGCGCGGCACGCCGTCGACGAGCAAGGACCCGATTCTCACGCTGCCTCCTCGTCGAAGATCGCGACCGCGCGGGTCCATCCGGCCGAGGCCGCGTGGATCTTCACCGGGAAACAGGCGATCTGAAAGCCGGTGGCCGGGAGGCTCTCCAGGTTGTGCAGTTTCTCGAGATGGCAGTAGCCGATCTCGCGACCGGCGCGGTGGCCCTCCCAGATGATCGAGGCGTCGCCGTCGCGCGCGTAGCGCTCGGCGGTGAACACGAACGGGGCGTCCCAGCTCCAGGCGTCGGTTCCGGTCACCCGCACTCCTTGTTCGAGCAGGTGCAGGGTGGCGGCGCGGCCGATTCCGCAGCCGGAGCCGACGTAGTCGTCCTGGCCGTAGCGGGTGCCGGCCCGGGTGTTGACCACCACGATGTCGAGCGGGCGCAGCCGGTGGCCGATCCGGTCGAGTTCGGCGTCGAGGTCGGCCGGGGTGACGACGTGGCCGTCGGGCAGGTGGCGGAAGTCCAGCTTCACTCCCGCCTGGAAGCACCAGTGCAGCGGAACCTCGTCGATCGTCATGGCCCGGCGGCCGCCGTCCATTGTGGACGCGTAGTGGTACGGGGCGTCGAGATGCGTGCCGGTGTGCGTGGTGGCCTCGATCCGCTCGATCGCCCAGCCTTCGCCGTCGGGCAGGTCCGCGGCCGTCGCGCCCGGGAAGAAGCGGAGCAGGTCCGGGACTGACTCCCGGTGGTCGACGTAGGTGATCGAAGGCCGGTGGCCCGGCGGGTCGGAGGCGATCCCGTCCCGCAGCGGGACCGAAATGTCCACGAGCTGTCGCATGACGGCTCCTTCCGGGGCTCTCATCGCGGGATGACGGGCACGAGCAGGTGGGAGGCGTGGTCGCCGCCGACGTGGATGACGGCCTTCTCGGCCGGGCGGCGGAGGCCGGGATGGTCGTGGGTCATGAAGCCGAGGTCGCTGTCCCCGGTGACCAGTTCGAGGCGCAGGCGCTCGCCCGGCGCGAGGGTGATGCTGGTGGGCCAGATCTCGACCTCGAGCAGGGTCGGCTCGCCGGGCACGAGCGGGATTTCGCGCGTGTGGGGGTGCCACGGCCGGTACGGCAGCGACCGCTCAGGGTCGGTCTCGCGGTGGGAAGCCTTGAGCCAGCCCATGGTCATCGGGACCGGGCCGCCCTGGGGGCCGACCGCCGGGATCGGCTCGCCGTCGGCGCCGATGTGCTGCACTCGGGCGAAGACGTCGAGGTCGTCCTGGTCGGCGCTGAGCCACAGCCGCAGCGCGAGCGGGCCGGTCAGCTCGAGCGGCTCGGACACCGGGGCGGTCTCGAAGCTCGCGGGGTAAGCAACTGTCGCGGCGTCGGCGGGCGGGTCCCAGTCGAGGACGCCGTCGCCGAGGTGCAGCTCGCGCCATTGCGTCTGCGGGAGCGGAAAGTCCGTGGTGTCCCGCCACTCGACCTCGCGCCCGTGCCGGATCGCCAGTCGCACCGGGGCCACGCCGTCCATGCGGTCGGGCTGGTCTTTGAGGAAGCGGTCGAGGAAGCGCAGTTGCAGATCCAGCGCCCACTCGGCGTAGTAGGGGTCGATGTGGGTGCCGGTGTGCACCACGAGCCACTTGTCCTTGGACGCGGCGCGGGTCCAGCCTTCGATGTTGCCGCGCAGGTGCACATGCAGGGCGCCCCAGTTGCCCGCCGACAGCACCGGCACGGTCACCCGGTCGAGATCGACGATGCGGGCCTGGTGGAAGTCGTCGAGGACGGGACGCCGCGGGAGCACCTCGCGCCAGTCGTCGCCCTCGTCGCCGTTGCGCTGCGGGGTGATCTGGCGGTTCCACCAGAACTCGACGAACCCGTGGGCGTACAGGCCGCCCTGGTAGATGAAGTCGCGGTAGAAATCGGTCGCGCCTTCCCAGGCCACGATCGCGGCCAGGTGCGGCGGCTGGAGCTCCGCCACCCGCCAGCCCATGATCGCGAGCCACGAGATGCCGCTGGAGGCGACCTTCCCGTTGGACCACGGCTGCTCGGCCGCCCATTCCACGACGTCGTAGAAGTCCTCGGAATCGCCCGGGCTCATCAGGTCCATCCGGCCGGGCGATTTGCCGGTGCCGCGGGTGTCGGCGCGCAGCACCGCGTAGCCGCGGGCCGTCCACCACTCGGGATCCGGGGTCTCCCAGACCATGTGCTCGTGGTGCGGCACCAGGTCGTAGAGCGGATAGCGCTCCGGCCAGTGCACGTCCTTGCCGTACGGGCTGATCGACGCCAGCACGGGGAACGCGCCGGGGTCGTCGGGAAGGAACACGTCGGCCAGGATCGGCGAACCGGTGCGGGTGGGGACCTCGATGTCCCGTTCGATGCGCATCTCAGCACTCCTGTGGGCGGTCGCTGTTAAAGCAAGTCGGCTTGCGTCAAGAGTATGACCACGGGGTTCCGCTAAAAGCAAGCGGACTTGTATTAGAGTGGTGCCCCGTGAGCGATGCGGAAGTCCGGCGACGGCCCGGCGGACGGGCGGCCCGGGTGCGCGCCGCGGTCCTCCACGCGACCAACGACCTCCTGCTGGACCAGGGCCTGACCGGCCTGAAGGTGTCCGAGGTGGCGCAGCGCGCGCAGGTGAACGAGACGACGATCTTCCGCCGGTGGGGCACCCGCGAGAACCTCGTCATCGACGCCCTGCTCGCCGACGCCGCCGAACAGCTTCCGGTGCCCGACACCGGGACGCTGCGGGAGGACCTGCTCGTCTACGCCACCGCGCTCGCCGAATACCTGGCCTCGCCCGCGGGCAACGCGCTCGACCGAACCCTGGCCTCGGCAGGCGACGACCCGGCCACGCAAGAGCTGCGCGACAAGTACTGGGAAGCCCGCTACGCCCAGTCCGGCCAGATCGCCGAGCGGGCGATCCAGCGCGGAGAACTGCCCGAGGGCACCGAACCCCGTTTCGTGCTCGAGATGCTCGTCGCGCCGCTGCACTTCAGGATCGTGCTCACCCGCGAACCGCTCGATGCGGACCTGCCTGCCCGCATCGTCGACACGCTCCTCGGCGGACTCGGAACGGGGTCGCAGCTGTCCTGATCGGGCGAAACACCCCTGGCACCGGTGCACGGCCGTGACCAGGGAGGGCTGAATGCCCCGCCGGACGGCCACCTCTGCTGCATCGAGCTTCCCGTCGCGTCTGCGGGGATCCGGCTGCGCGCGGGCGAGGGTCAGCGGACGCGGGGCGTGAACTCCGCGAGATCCGGCAGCGGCGGCACCTCCCTGGCGTACGCGTCCGCGGCGAGCACTCCCCTGGTGACCCGCGTGGCGGTGCGGCGGCCGAGTTCGTCGAGGATTTCCTGCTCGGTCCGGCCGCGGGCGAGCAGCAGCAGGAACGGGTCGGCGTCGAGCAGCCACGCGACCTGGAACGACAGCGCGGCGGCGTGCCGGCACGGCAGTTCCCAGCCCGGGCAGTCGCAGTCCGGGTCGAGGTCGCCGATGCCGGGCAGCAAGGGCACGACCTCGGCCAGCTCCGGCGGCAGATGCCGGTCCAGGAGCGCGGCGAGGTGCCCGGAGTGGTCGGCGGCGCGGTCGAGGAGCAGCTCCCAGTCCGTTGCCGACAGCTCGGCCAGGTGCACGCCGGTGCGGTACGGGCCGTCGTCGGCGTCCTCGGTGGTCGCGGTGATCAGTCCGGGGCTGACCGTGATCGGGCCGACCAGTCCCGCCGCCGCGTAGCGCCGGCCTTTCTTCAGCTGCCGCAGGTCGAGCGCCGTGTCCTCCATCGCCTGCAGCCACGCGCGGCCCCACCAGGTGCGGGCGAACGGACCGCGGCCGGTGCGGGCGGGAAACGCGGGGAATCCCCGGACCCGGTCGGTCATCGCTGCCTCCGGAGGGTGACGAGCTCGGCCAGTTCGGCGTCGGTGAGTTCGGTGAGCGCGGCCTCGCCCGAGGCGAGCACCGCGTCGGCGAGCGCGCGTTTCTCCCGCAGCATCGCGGCGATCCGGTCCTCGACCGTGCCTTCCGCGACCAGCCGGTGGACCTGCACCGGCCGGGTCTGGCCGATCCGGTACGCGCGGTCGGTCGCCTGGTCCTCGACCGCCGGGTTCCACCACCGGTCGTAGTGCACGACGTGATCCGCGCGCGTGAGGGTGAGCCCGGTGCCCGCGGCCTTGAGCGACAACAGGAACACCGGCACGTCGCCGTTCTGGAAGCCGCAGACCAGCTCCTCGCGGCGGGCGACCGGGGTGCCGCCGTGCAGGAGCCGCGACGGGACGCCGCGCGCGGCGAGGTGCCGTTCGAGCAGCCGCGCCATCACCACGTACTGCGTGAACACCAGCACCGCGCCGTCCTCGGCGAGGATCGTGTCGAGCAGTTCGTCGAGCAGCTCCAGCTTGCCGGACCGGCCGGCGAGCGTGCTGTCCGCGGGCTCGCCGAGGAATTGCGCCGGGTGGTTGCAGATCTGTTTGAGCGCGGCGAGCAGTTTGACCACGCGTCCGCGCCGCGCCATGCCGTCGCTCGCCGCGATGTCCGCCATCAGCTCGCGGACGGTCGCCTCGTACAGCGCGGCCTGTTCGGCGGTGAGCGACACCGGCCGGTCGGTCTCGGTTTTGGCGGGCAGCTCGGGTGCGATGCCCGGGTCGGATTTGCGGCGGCGCAACAGGAACGGCCGCAGCAGCCGGGACAGCTGCTCGGCGACCGCCGGGTCGACCCCGGATTCGACCGGCTTCCCCCAGCGGCGGCGGAAGTCGGCGAGCGGGCCGAGCAGGCCGGGCGTGGTCCAGTCGAGGATCGCCCACAGTTCGGTCAGCGTGTTCTCCACCGGCGTGCCGGTGAGCGCGACCTTCGCCGCGGAAGGCAGCAGCCGCAACGCTTTCGCCGTGTCGGAGCGGTGGTTCTTCACGTGCTGCGCCTCGTCGGCGACCAGCAGGTCCCAGCTCACCTCGGCCAGCGGCGCGGGATCGGTGCGCAGCGTGCCGTAGGTGGTCAGGACGAAACCGCCGGCGAGACCGTCCAGCGACCGCGCGGCGCCGTGGAACCGGCGCACCGGCGTCCCCGGGGCGAACCGGCGGATCTCCGTTTCCCACGTGCCCAGCAGCGAAGCCGGGCACACGACCAGCGTCGGGCCGGCGCCGCGGTGCAGGTGCAGCGCGATGAGCGTGACGGTTTTGCCGAGCCCCATGTCGTCGGCGAGGCAGCCGCCGAGGCCGAGCCCGGTGACGGTGTCGAGCCATTGCAGTCCGCGCAGCTGGTAGTCGCGCAGGGTCGCGGCCAGCCCCTCCGGCTGCGGCACCGGCACGGGATCGGCCGACAGCCGCTCGCGCAGTTCCTCCAGCCACCCGTCGGTGCGGACCTCCACCTGGTCGCCGTCGACCTCGGCGCGGCCGGTCAGCGCGACCCCGAGGGCTTCGATCGCGGTCAGCGGTTTGAGCGTGCGATCCCGCGCGCGGTCGGCCGTCTTGCGGTCCAGCAGCACCCACCGGTCCCGGAGCCGGACGACCGGACGCTGGGCCTCGGCGAGCGCGTCGAGTTCCGCGACGCTCAGCTCGCTGTCGCCGAGCGCGAGCTGCCAATCGAACTGCAGCACGCGGTCTCCGCCGAAGAACGACCGCGCGTCGGAGGGCGTGTCGCCCGGCCGGACCACCGCTCGCGCGGCCAGCCCGGTCAGCTCCGCGGGCCAATGCACCGCCAGCTCCGCCGCGTCGAGCGCGCCCGCGAGCAGTTCGGCGATCTCGCGGTCGCCCAACGCGACCGACGACGGAACCGCCGCCGACAGCAGCGGCGCCAGCGCGGGCCACACCTCGGCTCCGTGCCGCAGCGCCAGCAGGACCTCGTGCCGCGCCTCCTGGCTCCCGGTGCGCCACAGCTCTTCCGCGTCGACCAACGGCTCGGTCCCGCCGTGCACCTGGACGACCGCGCGGAACCGGCCCCCCGCCAGGTCGTCGGACTCGATCCGCAGCGACACCCGCAGCGCGGGCTCCACCCCGGCGACGTCGCCGAGGAAGCGCATCAGCAGCGGATACGGCTCCGGCAACCGCGCCGGATCGCTCGGGACCGGCGTCGCGTGGGCGCGCGGCGGCATCGCGTCGGCGAGCCTGCGCAGCCAGGCTTCCTCGGCCGGGTCGAGCGGTCCGGTCCACCCGGCCGAGGCGAGCCGTTCCGCGGCTTCGGCCGCCAGCGCCCAAAACCGTGCCGACGGATCCGCCGGAGCTGCCTGCGCGCGCAGCACCGGCACCGCGTCCGCGGTCGGCAACCGCAGCGCGGGCACCGTGCGCACGCCGTCCGGCAGCACGACCTCGACCGTGCCGGGCGCCCCGGGACCGTCCGGCGCCGCGCCGTCCGGTCTCCAGAACACGACCCGTCCCGGCTCCACCACTACTGAATTCAGTGCTCCGCCCTCCCCTGGCTGGCCTCTCCGCGCTACTCTACCGGAAAACTCTGTACTGCGTACAAGGAGCGAAATGGACACCGAGGAACCGGGCGATCCGCGGCGGACCATCGAGCTGCTCTGGGGCGTGTCCGGTCCCCCGCGCCGCGGCCCGAAGCCGAAGCTGTCGGTCGAGGACGTGGTGTCCGCCGGGATGCGAGTCGCGGACGCGGACGGGCTGGACGCGGTCACCATGCGCCGGATCGCCGACGAACTCGGCGTCGCCACGATGTCGCTCTACACCTACGTGCCCGGCCGCGAGGAGCTGCTGGAGCTGATGCTCGACCGCGCGCACGGCGAACTCCCCGGCGAGCTGCCGGAGGGCTGGCGGGCCGGGCTCGCCGCGGTCGCCGAGGACCTGTGGCGGCTCTACCACCGGCATCCGTGGCTGCTGGAGATCCGCGTCGGCCGCCCGACGCTGGGCCCGCACTCCTTCGCCAAATACGAGCGCGAGCTGGCCGCGATGGACGGACTCGACCTCGACGACGTCCAGCTCGACGCGATCGTCAGCCTGCTCAACGGCCTGGTCGCCGGCGCGGCGCGCGGTTCGGTGGACGCGACCCGCGCCGCGCGGCGCACCGGGATGACCGACGTCGACTGGTGGAACCGCTCCGCACCGGTGCTGGCCGAGATCCCGGCGGCGGATCCGGTGCACTTCCCGCGCGCGAGCCGGGTCGGCACCACGGCGGGACAGGCCTACGGCGGCTCCTCCGATCCCGAGCACCACTTCCGGTTCGGGCTCGAACGCATCCTCGACGGGATCGGCCGGCTCGCCGGAGCCTGACCACGCGAAATCGCCGATGCCCCGGTTTTTGTCGGTGTCCCGGTTTACCGTGCGAAGCGGGTCGGCGGAACCGTCCGACGGCACGGAGAGGGAAGGAGCACGCAGTGACCGGGCAGCACGACGCGGCCGAAACCGCGCTCGCGCAGGCGTTCCGCGACGAGTGGGGCTCCGTCGTGGCCACGCTCATCCGCGTCACCGGAGACTGGGACCTGGCCGAGGAATGCGCCCAGGACGCGTTCGCGCTCGCCGTGCGCGCCTGGCCGCGCGACGGCGTTCCCGACCGGCCCGGAGCGTGGCTCACCACCGCCGCCCGCAACCGCGCCGTGGACCGGCTCCGGCGCGCGTCCGCCGGAGCCGGCAAACTCCGCGAAGTTGCGCTGCTGGCTGTTCCGGACGAACCGGATGCCGTCCACAGTGGACCCAGCGGAGTGGAGGACGACCGGCTCCGGCTCATCTTCACCTGCTGCCATCCCGCGCTCGCGTTCGAAGCACAGGTCGCGCTCGCGCTGCGCACGCTCGTCGGGCTCAGCACCGCCGAGATCGCCCGCGCGTTCCTGGTGAGCGAATCGACGATGTCGCAACGACTCGTCCGGGTGAAACGCAAGATCCGCGCCGCCGGGATCCCGTACCGCGTGCCGCCTTCCCATTTGCTGCCCGAGCGCACCGCCGCCGTGCTCGGCGTTCTGTACCTGCTGTTCAACGAGGGCTACTCGGCCAGCGAAGGCGACGACCTCCAACGCCCCGACCTGGCCGTCGAAGCGATCCGTCTCGCCCGGCTGCTGCGGTCCTTGCTGCCGGACGAACCCGAAGCCACCGGTCTGCTCGCGCTCCTTCTTCTGCAGCACGCCCGCCGCCGCACGCGAAACGGCCCCGGCGGCGAACTGGTCCCGCTCGAGGAACAAGACCGAACCCAGTGGGACGCCGCGGCGATCACCGAGGGCACCGCGCTGCTGGAAGAAGCGTTGCGACGGCGCAGTCCCGGGCCGTACCAGGTGCAGGCCGCGATCGCCGCGTGCCACGCCACCGCCGCGCGCGCCGAGGACACCGACTGGGCGCAGATCGCCGGGCTCTACCTCCAGTTGCGGCGGTTCCGGCCGGGTCCGGTCGTCGAGCTGAACCGCGCGGTCGCGGTGGGGATGGCCGACGGTCCCGAAGCCGGGCTCGCCCTCGCCGACCGGCTGGCCGAGGACCTGGCGGGCTACCACCTGCTGCCCGCCACCCGCGCGGACTTCCTCCGCCGGCTCGGCCGCACCGAAGAAGCCCGGGTCGCGTACGAGGAAGCGCTCGCCTTGGCCCCGACCGGAGCCGAGCGCAGCTACCTCCGGAGAAGAATCTCGGAAATTTCTTCGCCGGAGGTGTCTGTCTCCGCGTCTTCCGTTCGTCGGGAGGGCGAACCGACTTCCGGAAGGACAGCCATGATTACCAACATCCTCCGCGCGCCCGGCGCGGAGATCCACTACGACGTCGCGGGCTCCGGCCCGCTGCTGCTCCTGGTGCCCGGCGGACCCGCCGACGCCACCGGGTTCGCCGCGCTGCGCCCGTGCCTCGCCGACCGCTACACCGTCGTCACCTTCGACCCGCGCGGCATCTCCCGCAGCTGGACCACCGATCTCGACGACGACCTGGTCGGCCAGCACGCCGAGGACGTCCAGCGGCTGCTCGCCGAGCTGGACGCGGGACCGGTTTCGGTGCTGGCCAGCAGCGGCGGCGCGATCACCATGCTCGAACACACCACGCGGTACCCGGGCGCGGTGCGGACACTCGTCGCGCACGAACCGCCGGTCAGCCGCTATCTCGGCGACCTGCTGGCCGATTTCCCGGACATCCCGGCGATCTACCGGGAGCAGGGCGTCGACGCGGCGGTCGGGGCGTTCATGGCCGCCAGCGGATTCGAGATCCCGCCCCCGCCCGAGCACCCGAGCGCCGAGGAAATCGAACAGGGCAAGCGGATGCGCGGCAACTTCGAGGTCTTCTTCGGCAAGCTGATGGGCGCCATCGGAGCCTGGGAACCCGATCTCGAAGCGCTGTCGGCCGCGGATACCCGGATCGTCGTCGCGGTGGGCGACGCCGTCGGAACCCCGGCGTACGAGGCCGGCGTCGGGCTGGCCCGCGCGCTCGGCGGCGAGCCGGTCCGGTTCCCGGGCGACCACGCGGGCTTCGCCGCCCGACCCGAGGCGTTCGCCGCCCGCCTCGCCGAAACCCTCAACGAGGAGAACTGATGCGCTATCTGCTGATGATCGCCGGGTCCGAGGAACCGACGCCGGAGCAGCTCGCGGTCGGCTGCGGCGGCTGGTCCGAGGACCTGCAGGCACGCGGCGTCCTCGTCGGCGGCGGAGGCCTGCACCCGCCCGCGACGGCCACCACGGTGCGCGTGCGCGACGGCGACGTCCTGCTCACCGACGGGCCGTTCGCCGAGACCAAGGACCAGATCGGCGGCTACGCCGTGCTCGAATGCGCGAACCTCGACGAAGCCGTCGAACACGCCTCCCGGCATCCGGCCGCGAGCTACGGCACCATCGAAGTCCGCCCGATGCTCGGCTGACTCCCGCGACCCGAACCGGAAAGGAACTCCCTTGCCCTCCATTGTGGACAGGAACGAACAGCGCTACGTCGGCTACCGCGCGACCGTCGGATTCGACGGCATGGCGAACGTCGCGCACCAGATCGCCGCGATCATCGGCAAACTCGCCGAACGCGGCCTCGAACCCGCCTGCGCGCCGTTCTTCCGCTACCTGGTGCTCGGCACGGACATGGAGACCGTCACCGTCGAGGCCGGAGTCCCGGTCAAGGACCCGGTCGACCTCGGCGACGAGTACGTCAGCGGCGTCCTGCCCGCCGGGAAATACGCCCAGGCCACCCACCACGGCGCGCCGAGCGGCCTCCAAGCCGCCACCGCCGACCTGCTCGCCTGGGGCGAGAAGGAGGACGTCCGCTGGGACCGCACCGTCGAGGCCGACGGCGAGCACTGGGCGGCGCGGCTGGAGATCTACCGCACCGACCCGCGCGTGGAGCCGGACGCGAACAACTGGGACACCGACCTCTGCTTCCGGCTCGCCGACTGAACCGCTGGTAGTCCCGGGGTCACGTGCCCCGGGTCACCACGGCGCCGACGAGACATCCGAATCCGGCGGCGGACAACACCGTCCGCACCAGGTTCCACCGCACCCACGGCTGTTCGAACTGAGCCCGCAGCGCGGCGAAATCGACCGTGTCCGCGGCGAGGGCGTTGTTCATCGGCACGTTGGCCGCGCCGGTCACGACCACCGTCGCCATCAAAAGCGCGGCCCCGGCGACGAGCCACGGCAGCCCGCCTCGCGCGCCGCTCGTGAAGTGCAGGACCACGGCGGCGATCGCGAGCAGCGGCGCGCCCAGGAACGACAGCATGAACCAGCCGTTGAGGATGGCGTCGTTGATCCGGCGCATCGCGGTCACGAACGTGTGGTCGTCGGCATGGGCCAGGCCCGGCATCACCGAAACCGTGTACGCGTAGAACAACCCCGCGAGCAGACCCGCCGCGAGCACCGCCGCCACGAGAACCGCCTTGGACACGATCACCATCGCCTTGCCTTCCGTCTGATCCCCCAACGCACCCCAGTCAACCCGCGGACCGCGAGACGATCCATCGCTTATCCACTCGGAAGCATGCGTCATCGTCTCGACAGGAGACCTCCATGCAGCACCCGCTCCCCACCGGCGTCACTCTCGGCGCCGAGCATTTCGGCGACCCGGCCGCACCGCTGGTCCTGCTCGCCGGCGCACCCACGATGCTGTCCTGGCCCGACGCCCTGTGCGAAGCGCTCGCCCGCGGCGGACGGCACGTCGTGCGCTACGACCTCCGCGACGCCGGCACCTCGACCACGCTCGACCCGGACCACCCGGCCTACACCCTGCGCGACCTCGCCGCCGACGCGGCCGCCCTCGCCCGCGAACTCGACGACCGGCCCGCGCACCTCGCCGGGATCGGAGTCAGCGGAATGGTCGCCCAGGTCGCGGCCCTCGACCACCCGGCCGCGTTCTCGGCCCTGACCCTGTACGGAACCCGTCCCGTCGCGCCCGGCCCCGTCGACCCGGACCTGCCCGACCACGACGCGAAGGCCATGCGCGACGTCTTCGCACTGCCGATGCCGGACTGGTCGGACCGGGCCGCCGTCGCCGAACGGATCGCCGCCAGCGCCGCGATTCTCGGCAACGACCCGGACGCCGCCCGCACCGTCGCGGCGCGCGTCTTCGACCGCGCGGCCAGCACGGAGCCGGCCGTGCAGCTGGCCAATCACCTGGGCATGGTGTTCTCCAAACTCGACTGCACGCCGCGGTGGCGCGAACGCCTGCCCGAACTCGCGATCCCGACGGTGGTGCTGCACGGCCGACAGGACGCGTTCTTCCCGGTGGGCAACGGAGAAGCCCTAGCCCGCGACATCCCCGGCGCGCGGCTGGTCGTGCTGGACGACGCAGCCAGCGCGATCCCGGACGCCGCCGTCGAGAAGATCGCCGAGGCGATGCTCGCCGTCTGACTGCTGCCCGCACCGCGCGACGGCACGCGAAGGGCACTGCGGAACGGAACGCTGACGCGCCACCGGGTCATAGCTCGGGAGGATCCGGCAAGGAGACCGCGCTTTCCCTTGCCGCGGCGCTAGTCTCGGCCAGGTGGACCCGCTCACCGCGTTGCTCGAAGGACCCCGTGCGCACGGCGCGTTCCTGCTCCGGTCGGTGCTGCGCCCGCCGTGGTCGTTGCGGATCGAGGACGAAGCGCCGCTGACCGTGCTCGCCGTGGTCCGCGGCGACGCCTGGCTGGTTCCCGACAACGCCGAAGCCGTCCGGCTGGACACGGGCGACGTGGCGGTCGTGCGGGGACCCGAGCCGTACCTCGTCGCCGACGATCCCGGGACTCCGCCGCAGGCGGTGATCCGCCCGGGGCAGGAGTGCGTCACGCCGGACGGCGGGCATCTCACCGATCTGACCGAGTTCGGCGTCCGCACCTGGGGCGCCGACGCCGACGGGCCGACGGTGCTGCTCACCGGCACTTACCCGACCGTCGGCGAGGTTTCGCGGCGCTTGCTCGCCGCCGTGCCGAATGTCGTCGCCGCGCGCGCCGGGACCGCCCCGAATCCGCTCGTGGCCATGCTCGCCGACGAAATCGCGCGCGATGTTCCCGGGCAGGAAGCCGTCCTCGACCGGGTGCTGGACCTGCTGCTCGTCCGCGTCCTGCGGGAATGGCTCGACCGTCCCGCCGCTCCCGCCTGGTACCGCGCACACGGCGACCCGGTGGCCGGGCAAGCCCTGCGCCTGCTGCAGGACCAGCCCGAACACCCGTGGACCGTCGCCAGCCTCGCGAGCGCGACCGGAGTGTCCCGCGCCGCGCTCGCGCGGCGGTTCACCGACGCGGTCGGCGAGCCGCCGATGACCTACCTCGCCACCTGGCGGCTCGCCCTCGCCGCCGATCTCCTGCGCCAGCACCCCGACGCGACGCTCACCGCCATCGCCCGGCAGGTCGGCTACCGCAGCCCGTTCACGCTGAGCGCCGCGTTCAAACGGGAGTACGGACGCAGTCCGCAGCACTACCGCCTGCGCGAACCCGCCTGAGCCTCCGGCTGCTGCCGTTCCGGTACCCGGTCACGGCTTTCTCGGCCGAAGAGTTAACTCTCTTCCCCGGACATCTTCGCGAACAGGCGCCGCACCTTCTCCGCCGCGCCGTCGGACAGGAACAGCTCCAGGTTGTCCGCCGACATCCGCGCCGCCGGTTCCGCGCGTTCGAACATCGCCTGCTCGAACTTCCGCACGTCGCCGCCCTGCGCGAGCGTCAGGGCAAGCTCGGCGCCGTCGCGCATCGCGAGGTTCGCGCCCTGTCCGGCGAACGGCGACATCAGATGTGCCGCGTCCCCGATCAGCGTCACGCCCGGCCTGTGGTCCCACCGCAAACCGACCGGCAGCGCGTTCAGCGGATACACCAGCATCGGCCCGGACGTCGCATCCACGAGGCCCAGGAACTCCTCCGGCCACCCGGCGTACAGCTTCTTCAGCGCGGCACGGGCGCGATCCGGGTCGTCGAACGGAATCCCCGACGTCACCGGCCAGTCCTCGGCGCACCGCAGCGCCAGGTGGACCCGGATCGTGCCGTCTCCGTTGCGCTGCGCGGAAAGCACCTTCTGGTCGCCGATCGAGGAAAACCCGCCCCGCCCGACCAAAGCCGAAGCCTCCGGGTGCGCCCGGTCCGCGTCGTGGATGACCAGCTCCATCCCGTGCACGCCGCAGTACGCCGGTTCCGCGTCGGTGAGCAGCGGCCGGATCCGCGACCGGGCGCCGTCCGCGCCGATCAGGAGGTCGCAGTCCAGGGTTTCGCCGTCGGACAGGCGAACCCGGCGCCGTCCGTCCCCCAGCGGCTCCGCCCCGGCGACGGTGTGTCCCCAGTGGACAGTCTCCTCCGGCAGCGCGTCCAGCAGCAGCTTCCGCAGCGCGGGCCGGTCCGCCTCGGGACGGCTCCAGCGCTGGTCGCCCTCGTCCGGGGCGACTTCCCGCCGCAGCAGGGTTCCCGCGGAGTTGTAGAGGACCATGTCCTGGCCCTCCGGACGGGCGATCGCGCGGTAACCGGCTTCCAGCCCGGCCTCGCGCAGCGCCCACTGGCCGCCGTCCACCGTCAGGTCGAGCGTGCCGCCCTGCACCCGCGCCTCCCGGCTGGCGTCGCGTTCGCAGACCACGGCGTCGATGCCGTGCGCGTGCAGCACCCGCGCACAGGTGAGCCCGCCGAGCCCGCCCCCGGCAATGACGATTCGCATGATGACATCCCCTCGATACACTGTATTGACGAAATACACCGTATCGGAACCGCCCCGGTACTGTCACCCGAAAAAGGAGCGAGCATGGACGAACTGGTGTGGGAACGGCCCGAACCGCCGGCGCGCGCGACGCCGACGCCGTTGAGCCGCGCCCGCATCGTCGAGACCGCTTGCGCGCTCGCGGACGAAGGCGGGCTGGAAGCGGTGTCACTGCGCAAAGTCGCGGCCGCGCTCGGGGCCGGGCCGATGCGGCTGTACGGCTACCTCGACACCAAAGAAGAACTGCTCGACCTCATGACCGATGCCGTCTACGGCGAAATCCCGCTGCCGGGCCCGGACACCGAAGGCGTCGCCGCCCTCCGCGCGCTCGCCCACGGCTGCCGTGCCGCCGTGCAGCGGCACGAATGGTTCGCGGACCTGATCGGCGGACGGCCCGGGATCGGCCCGAACGCGCTCGCGTACCTGGAGGCGTCGCTGGCCGCCGCGGCCGGTCCGGGCCCGATCGAGGACGCCATGATCACGGTGTTCACCGTGCACTCCTTCGTGACCGGCGCGGTGCGCAGCGAGATCCGCGAACGGCGGCTCATCAGCGACACCGGGCTCGACGAGGAAGGCTGGCACCGCGCCTCCGCGCCGTACCTGAAGCGGATGTTCGACACCGGCCGCTACCCCACCCTCCTCCGCACCGCCCGCGACGCCGTGCACCCGGACGGCGACGCCGTCTTCGCGGCCGGCCTCGAACGAGTGCTCTCCGGGCTCTCCCTCGGCTAGTTACCGCTTAAGCGGCAAAATAGGCGCATGGACACCGCCGCTCTGGGGCCGACGACCCGCGTCATGCACGCGATGGAACAGCTCTGGGCCGAAATCCGCCGGCGGCACGCGGACGTCCCCGAAGCGATCCTCGTGCTGGCGTCGGGAACGATGGGCACCACCACCGAGATCCACGGCCACTTCGCGCGGTCCCGCTGGCATGTCGGCGACGGCGTCGAACCGCGCGCCGAGTTCTTCCTCGGCGCGGAAGGCCTGCGGCGCAGTGCGGCCGAGATCCTCTCCACCACGCTTCACGAGGCCGCGCACGGACTCGCCGCCACGCGCGACATCGTCGACGTGAGCGACGGCCGCTACCACAACAAACGCTTCGCCGCGCTCGCCGCCGAACTCGGCCTGCGCGCCGAACAGGCGGACCGGATCGGCTGGTCCTCGACCACCGCACTCCCCGCGACTCTCGAGGCATACCAAGGAGAACTCTCCCGGCTCGAAGCCGCGCTGACCGTGTGGCGGCACACCGAACAGGAGGTCGCGCGACGCGCCGTCGCCGCCCCGCCGGACGATCCCGATACACCGGACGAGGTGGCCGAACCGCTCGCTCCGCCGGTGGTGCTCGCCCCGGTCGACGGCCGCGGCGCGCACCGCGGCGGACCGAATTACGTCGCGGCGATCTGCCGCTGCGAACCCCCGCGCCGGATCCGCGCGGCGAGGTCGATCCTGGAGCTGGGGCCGATCACCTGCACGTTGTGCACGGAGCCGTTCATCGAGACCTGACCGCTGCCGCGGCACCAGCTACTGCTTGCACTTCGCTATCACTCGGGGATAGCGTCTCGGCCGAACGGAAGGGGCGCCATGCTGAGACGGGCTGCGGAAGGCGTGCTGGTGCACCAGAGCGAGGTGCTCGAGACCAACGCGGTCGTCGTGCGGGGCCGAACCGGAGTGCTGCTTGTCGATCCCGGGCTCGCCACCGCCGAACTGGCCTGCCTCGCCGACGATCTGCGCGAACTCGGCCAGCCGGTCGCGGCGGGTTTCGCGACGCATCCGCATTGGGATCACGTGCTCTGGCACCCGGAATTCGGCGACGTCCCCCGCTACGGCACCGCCCGGTGCGCGGCCTCCCTGCGGGACCTGCTGTCCGACGAGGACTGGAAAACCCGCGTCGCCGAGGGCTTGCCGCCGGAACTCGCCGACGACGTGCCGCTGGACCTGTTCGGAAACATCACCGGCCTGCCCGCCGGAACCACGCACGTCCCCTGGGACGGTCCGCGCACCCGGATCATCGAGCATTCGGCACACGCCCCGGGCCACGCGGCGCTGCTGGTCGAGGAACGCAGGGTCCTCGTCGCAGGGGACATGCTTTCCGACGTCCTGGTCCCAATGCTCGGCCGCGCCGCCGATCCGATCGAGGACTACCTCACCGGTCTGCGGCGGCTGGAAGCCGTGGCGGACCAATCCGACGTCGTCGTGCCCGGACACGGGTCCGTCGCCGGAGCCGATCAGGTGCGCGCGCGAATCGACCTCGACCGCGCCTACGTGCGGGCCCTGCGCGACGGCCGCGAGCCCGACGACCCGCGGATCGGCACCTCGGCCAAGCCCGGCTGGGAATGGGTCCGCGATCTCCACCGGGGACAGGCCGCCAAGGTCAGCTGAGCCAGCCCCGATGCAATGCCGGGGCCAGTTCGTGCGCGGCCGAATCCCGGACGGCGTTCTCGTCGTGGAGATACCCCTCGGTAGTCGACAACGCGGCGTGCCCGAGATCCCGCTGCACCTGGCGCGGCGGGACCCCTCGCTCGATCGCGTGCGTCGCGTAGGAGTGGCGCGCCGAATGCGGATGGATGGTGTCGCACAACGGCTGCAGGTGCGTCGCGACGAACCGGGCCTCGGCGGTGTCGAGCACCTCCCGCAACCGCGCGGTCTTGGGCGGCTGGCAGAACGTGGCGCACAATCTGCGCAGCAACGCCGTCACGTGCGAAACGTGCACGCGCGCGCCGGTGCTCGTGACGAACAACGGCTCCGCCCGGCTCGCCCCGACCTGTCCGCGCAGCGCCGGGACCTGCGGCGTGACCCGGCCGGCGAGGTAGGCGTCGAGCGCGTCCGCCACCGGCGCGGCCAGCGCGACCTCGCGGTCCTTGGACCCCTTGCCGTGCACGCGAAGCACGCCGAAACCGCCCGCGGTCGGCCGCCGGTAATCGCCCAGATCGACGCCGACGAGTTCCTCCGCGCGGACGCCGGTGCCGATCAGGATCTCGACCATCGCCCGGTCGCGCAGGCCGTTGCGGCTGTGCTCGACCAGCAGCCACGCCGCGAGGAGCAGCGCCCGGCACGCGTCGAACGACCAGCGGGCGGTCTGCGACGGGACGCCGGACGGCCGGTTGAGATGCTGCGCGCGCCGGTCCACGAGCGCCGCGGGATTGTGTCCGGCCAAGCCTTCCCGCAGCAGGTACTTGCGGTAGAACGCGGAGACTGCCGACAGCATCCGGCCGCGCGTCGCGTCGCGGTACCCGGCCCGCGCCAGCTCGTCCAGCCACTGCTCGACGTGCTCGACCCGGACGTCGGCGAACGAGGTGAACCCGTTGCGCAGGCACCACGGCAGCCACGCGAGCGCGTCCGGGTCGGTCCGCCGCGCGCGGCCGCGACGACGGTTCGGATCGGGCGGCTGGTAGCCGGGCACCCAGTCGAGCGGGATGCCGAGGTCGGTCGCGTAGGCGACGCGGGTGTTGATCGAAGCGTACACGCGCAGGAATTCCCCGAACCGCTCCCGCGCGTCCTTGCCCGCTCCCCCGGCATCGGTGAGCGCGAGGGTCATGCGCGCCCGCCCGGATACAGCGCGGCTACCCCGGCGAGGACGAGATCGATCCCGGCGAGGAACTGCTCGCGGTCGTCGTGCTCGCGCATCTGGCTCGCCATCAGCCGGGTCGTCTCGTACTCCCGCGGATCGAGTTCCGCCCACGCTTCCGCGGTGGCGGCAAGGAATTCGGCGCGGTCCGCGTCCGGTTCGGCGACCCGGCTGTTCGCCGCGTTCTGCCCGGCCGCGCCCAGTACGTAGTGCATCAGCACCGACGTCGCGGTGAACCAGTGCTCCTCGGGCACGCCCAGCGCGCGGACCCGGCGGCCGAGGCTTTCGAGAATCCGCGGTGTCACCGGTCCGCCCGGGCTGCGGGACAGCTGGAGCAGCAGTTGCGCGGCAAGCCACGGATGCGCGTCGATCGCGGAGAACAGCCCGAGGGCGACCGCGTGCACTTCCTCCCGCGGCGAGCCGGCCGGTTCCGCCGCCAGCGCGTCGGCCACCACCGCGTCGGTCGCGGCGACCAGCAGTTCGCCCTTGTTCGCGACGTGCCAGTAGATCGCCCCGGGCCCGGTCGCGAGCCGCTCGGTGAGCACCCGGAACGTCAGGCCGCTCTCGCCGGCCGCGTCCAGCAGTTCCACCGCCGCCTCGACGATGCGCTCCCGAGACAGTGCCTCCGTGCGCCGCTGTGCCCGGCGCGTCCCCGTAGCCATGCGCCCATCTTGACACATCTGGAGCGCCGTTCCACCATGGAACGACATACCAGAACTCGATCCGCGAAGGAGCTTCGTCATGAACACCCCTGTCACGATCGTCGGCGCCGGGCTCGGCGGCCTCACGCTCGCCCGCGTCCTGCGCGTCCACGGCATCCCCGCCGCCGTCTACGAGGCCGAGCCTTCCCCGGCCTCGCGCGCCCAGGGCGGCCTGCTCGACATCCACGACTACAACGGCCAGCTCGCCGTCGAAGCCGCCGGCCTGACCGCCGAATTCCGCGACCTGATCCTGGAAGGCAGACAAGAAATCCGGCTGCTGGCCCGGGACGGGACAGTCCTGTTCAAACAACCCGACGACGGCACCGGCGGCCGCCCCGAAGTCCACCGCGGCGAGCTGCGGCAGCTGCTGATCGACTCGCTGCCGGAGGGCACTGTCCACTGGGGACGCAAGGTCAGCGGCGTGCGGGCCTCGGCGCGGGGTTACGAGGTCGCCTTCGCCGACGGGAGCACGGTCACCACCGCCCTGCTGGTCGGCGTGGACGGAGCCTGGTCGAAAGTCCGGCCGCTGCTGTCCTCGGCGACGCCGGAGTACACCGGCGCGGCGTCCGTCGAGACCTTCCTCCACGATTCCGACCGCCGGTTCCCCGCCACCGCCGAAGCGGTCGGCGGCGGGATGCTGCTGGCGCTCGCGCCGAACCACGGCATCACCGCGCACCGCGAGCGGAACGGAACCCTGCACGCCTACGTCGGGCTGACCCGGTCGCTGGAGTGGTTCGACCGCGTCGATTTCGCCGATCCGGCCGCCGCCACCGCCCGGATCGCGGCGGAGTACGACGGCTGGTCGACGGCGTTGACCGCGCTGATCACCGAAAGCGACACCCCGCCGGTCTTCCGGCCGCACTACGGCTTGCCGGTCGGGCACGAGTGGGCTCGGGTGCCCGGCGTGACCCTGATCGGCGACGCCGCGCACCTCGCCCCGCCGAACGGGGAAGGCGCGAACCTGGCCATGCTCGACGGCGCCGAACTCGGTCTCGCTCTCGCCGCGCATCCGGACGACGTGGAGGCCGCGCTCGCCCAGTACGAACAGGCAATGTTCCCGCGCGCGGCGAAAACCGCCGCTGAGGGCGCGCACCTGCAAGAGCAGATGTTCGGGCCCGACGCGCCGCACGGGCTGATCGCCGAATTCGTCGCCGGCACGTAGGGCGCTCGGGGTTCGCGGTCCGGGTGTCGTCACGGACCGCGAACCGCGTCAGGCCACCGACTCCCGCAGCGAGGCGGACAGCGCGCGGGCTTCGTGCTCGGTCATCCGGCCGGTCTCGTACGGCACGCCGTTGACCCACCGCTGCGTCAGCCGGGCGATCCGCTCGCCGTACCGCTGAGCGGTGACGCGGTCGCCGAGCGATCCGGCGTCGTCCGGGCCGAGGTCGGCGTGGCTCTGGCTCATCAGCCCCAGCCACGAGCCGAGCCGGTTGACGTCGTCGCGGGTCCCGCCGCTCCAGTTGTTGCCCGGCATGTCGCCCACGCCGACCCACTGCATGCCCAACTGCGCCGCGAACACCGACAGCTGCTGCAGCACCGCCAGCTTGTCCCCGCTCTGCGACGCGGACATGGTGAACCCGCCGGCCAGTTTGTCCTTCCACGCCTGCGCCGTGAACGGCGTGAACGCGGCCTCCATGAACGCCTTGAACACCGCGGACACGCTGCCCATCAGCGTCGGGCAGCCGAGGACGATCGCGTCGGAACGGTCCAGCAGCGCCATGACCTCGCTGTCGTGCCAGCGGCCCGCGGTGACGTCCTCGGCCCGGATGTCGACGAGATGCACCCGCGCGCCCGGCACCCGCCGCGCGCCTTCGGCGACCTGCTCGGCCAGCAGGCGGGTGTGCCCGTGCACCGAATGGACGACCACGGTCACCGTGGCCTCGGGGATGCCGTCAACGGCAGTGGCTGTCATGCGAAAACTTCTTCCGGTCGTGGGGAAATCCCCTGCTTGCTCCCCATCTCATCCCGGTCGCCGGGCCCTATCAACGCCGTTCTCCCGCATCCAGCGATCGGTGCCGCCGATCGATCGGGCTAGCCTGGTCCGGTGGACAGGATCGAGCTGGAAGCGTTCGTCACGGTCGCGGAGGAACTGCATTTCGGCCGCGCCGCCGACCGGCTGCACCGCGGACAGCCGACGGTCAGCGACGCCGTCCGCCGCCTCGAGAAAACCTTGGGCGGCAAGCTGTTCCACCGCACCAGCCGCCGCGTCTCGCTGACCGATCTCGGCGAAGCGCTCCTGCCGGACGCACACGCCACCCTCGCCCAGCTGCGCCGCTTCCAGCAACGCGGCCGCGCTCTGGCCGGCGGCGGCCGCGCGCTTGCGACGCTCGTCGTCGCCCACGCCGAATACACCGCCCACCAGGTGCTGCTGCGTTGCCTGCCGCAGCTGCGGGAGCGATTCCCGGACGTCACGATCGTGCCGGAACCGATGCCGACCACCGCCCAGCTCGCCGCCCTGCGCGCGGAAACCGTCGGGCTCGGCATCGGCTGGGCGACCGGCGGGATCAACGGCGTGCGGGCGCGAGTGCTGTCCGCCGAACGGTTCGTCGCCCTGGTGCCCGCCGCGCATCCCCTCGCCGGGCACGCGGAACTGAGCGCGGCCGAACTGTCCTCGACCGCCCTGTTGACCTGGCCGCACCAGATCAACAGCGGCCTCTGCGACCGGCTCCTGTCCGCGTTCCAGATCAGCGGCGCGGACCTGCGGATCATCCGGACCGCCGACAGCGTCCAGGCGATCGCCGCTCACGTCGCCGCCGGAACGGGCATCGGGATCACCGTCGAGTCGGCACTGGACCACCAGCCGCCCGGGCTGCGGATCATTCCGCTGACCGGTCCTTCGACGACCGCCGACCAGGTCGTGCTGCTGCCCGAGCATCCGTCGGAAGTCGCGCTCGCGCTGCGGGATCTGCTGCTGACGGCTTCCGCGCCGGGCTAGAGCCGCCTCCGATGCGATTCCTGCACGACGTATGCCCGCCTGCCGCCTGACTATATGAATAATC
Source organism: Streptomyces sp. AA4 (assembly GCF_000158875.1). Lineage (NCBI taxonomy): Bacteria > Bacillati > Actinomycetota > Actinomycetes > Kitasatosporales > Streptomycetaceae > Streptomyces > Streptomyces sp. AA4. The sequence continues at coordinate 4,116,469 of NZ_GG657746.1, forward strand.
TCAGTTATCCATATAGTCGTGCTGCAGCAACGCTCTCCGACAGTTTCTGTTTTAGATCTGATACCTCAGTTTTAAATATCGAAACTCTAACTGTAGAGTGTGGCTCACCTGCGGAAAGGGGCACTGATGGAGACGGTGGGGCCGCCGATCCGGCGCGGAAGCCGGGAGGAACGCCGGGAGGCGACCGTGCGTGCGTTGGCCGCCGGGGACGAGGCAGGGTGTGCGTACTGCGGCCAGCCGCTGCCGCCCATCCCCCGGCAAGGCGGGCGGCCGACGCCCTACTGCCCCGCCGACCCGGAGCGGTACGGCCGGTGGGGCGCGAAGGTCATCACGTGCGCGATGCTGGACGAGCAGCGCGAGATCTGGGTGACCGTCTACGGCCCCGACCAGCCGATGACCCAGCTCGACACCCAGGCCCTCGACGCGCAGCTCGGCTCGGCGCTGTCGGCGTTGGACCCCTTGCACGCGGAGCTGACCGCGCTGCGCACGCACGTCACCGACCAGACCGCGGCTGCGCTCAAGGCACGGGAAGAGGCCGAGGCTGCCCGCGACGAGGCGGTGGAACAGGCGCGGGTGGCGAACGCGGAGCGCGCGCAGGCGGTTGCCGCTGCGGAAGAGGCGCGCGAGGCAGAGGCAGCCGCCAAGAAACAGTCCGAAGTGGACCGGGCCGAGCGTGACACTGCGCTCGCAAACGCAGCGGCGGCAAGGAAAGCGCAGGAAACCGCATTGGCCGTCCGCGATGAGGCGGAGAACAACCGGCAGCGTGCGCTGGAGCAGGCGGCGGCCGCGCACGACCGGGTCACGGCGTTGCAGCGGGAGATCTCCGCGTTGCGCGCGACGGCGGTCGACGATCTGGAACAGGCCCGTCGCGACGCGGCGGAAGCACAGCAGCAACTCCGGGCCTCACTGACCGCCGAGCACGAGAACCGGACGCGGGAGCAAGAGCAGCGACTGCGCGAGCAGGCGGCGCAGGCGGACGAAAGGGTGCGGGGTGTCCAGGCGGCGGCCGATCAGCGGATCGCGGAGTCTGCGGCCCAGTTGAGCCAGGCGACCAAGGCGTACGCCGAAACTCTGGCTCCGCTGCACGCTGAGCTGGGAGAACTGCGCGCTCGCGTCGACGCGCTGCAGGCTGAACTGGACGAGTTGCACCGGCTTCGCGAGGAAGAGAAAGCGGAGCAGCCTGGTGACGCAGCCGAGTCCGACGGGGTTGTGGTTGAATACCCGCAGTCGCCGGATCTTATCGGCTGACCGTCTTCGCCTGCGGTGCCTTTCTCGGCCCGCCCAGGCGCACTTCCCCGCTGTGAATAACGGCCTCGTCCGGCCGTTCCCAGTCCTGCCCGAAGAACGGAGTGAAACCGTGCCCACCGAACGCCTCACGAACGGAACCGAACGAGCACTGCTCGAGAACACGCTCGACCGCAACCGCGAAGCGCTGGTCGAGACCCTCCGCGGCCTGTCCGAGGCCGACGCCCGCCGACGGCTCGTCGCGTCGCTCTCGACGCCGATTTCCGTGGTCAAGCACGCCGCGGCCGCGGAACGGATTTGGTTCCAACGGTTCTGGGCGGGGCTCGACGAGTCCGAATGCGACGGATACTCAAGGCGCGACGTCGGCACCTTCACCGTGACCGACGACGAAACCGTTGCCGACGTGATCGCCGAGTACGAACGCGCCAGCCAGCGGTCACGGGAGATTGCGGCGCGCTTCGACCTCGACGACACCAAGGAGTTTCCCGGCGAGGGAACCGTCAGCATGCGCTGGACGCTGCTCGCGATGATCCAGGAATTCGCCCGGCACGCGGGACACGGCGACATCCTGCGCGAGCAGATCGACCATCCGCTCCCCTGACCTGCGACAAGCCGCTGTCTGCGGCTCGGACCAGCTTCGGCTCCGCGGAAGCTGCCTCGCTCCGCGCGACCCCGAGGCGAGGCAGTTTCCGTTGAGTTGAACCAGCTTGGTCGAGAGGTCAGCCCCGTGGCAGTACTGAACGGATTTCGATCTCGCCGTCGTAGCTCAGCCAGGCCAGCCAGGCCGCCGGTGTCATCGCCTTGGCCTGGGCGATCGTCGCCTCTGGCCAGCCCTTTTCGGCGAGCCGTTCGAGCCGCTTCTGCCAGTCCTGCTGCACCTCGACGGTGAGCTTCGTCGCGGCGAGCCGCTCGGCCGTGCGGCGGAGTTCGCGCAGCACGGCGTCCGAGCGCGTTGCCGAGGAGCGAGCCACCGGTGCCGGGCGACCGCGTCGTCGTGCGAGGTCGCAGCGCACGGCCACGACGATCAGCAGCAGCACGACCACCGCCGCCATCGGACTCCACCAGCGCAGGTCCTCGCCGGTGAAGCCCCGGCGGTCGGAGGCGCCGACCACGAGGCGGTAGACGAGGATCCCAGCTGTGATCAGCGCGATGAGCACCGCTCCCAGCCCTCCGACGGCCCCGCTGCGCGCATCGGGCACGGGCATCAGCGCCACGACGACCAGGAACAGTCCCGCCGCCAAGCCAGCGACCAGCGCGATCGCGGCACTTTCCCGCGGTTCGCTGAACGCGTTCTTGCGATCGGCGGGCCCGAACTCGACGGCCAGCACCAGGGTGCCGAGAAGGCCCGCGACGACCAGCGTCGACCAGATCACGCGCCAGGCGCGGGCGGACCCGGTCGCGTGGTCCGCCGGGGTAACCGCCCGTGCAGCACGCGCGGCGAGCTGCTGCCGACGGCGCCGGTGCAGGTCGCGCGCCTCGGCGAACAGGTCGGATGCTCCCGCGCTGCGCTGGAGCGCCTGCACGGCCTCGCGTCCGACGGCGCGCACCTGCGCGTCCTCGCCGAGAAGACGAACGACAGGCTTCATGCAGCGTCCACCGCGACCTCGTCCGCGTTCCAGCGCACCGCTTTGTCCCGGGTCGTCATCAGGATCCTCCTTCCCCGTGGGGCCGAGGACAGGAAATCATGCGCGCTGCTGGTGCTTGGCGAGAAACGGCAGGAGCGCGTCGGCCATCTCGTCGGGGACTTCCTCGGCGAGGTCGTGCCCGGCGTCGAAAACGAGGCCCGTGACGTCGTGCGCGACGATCCGCATCTGGGATTCGGCGCGTTCGCCGATGAACGCCGACCCGCCGAGCGCGAGGACGGGAAGGTCGAGTTTCCGTTGTGCCGCTTGCCGATTCTGTTCGGCGTCGACGAGCATCGCCCGGTAGATAGCGAGCATCGCGCGGATGCCGCCGGGCATGGAATAGCAGCGCACGTACTCTTCGATCGCGTCCGGCGTGGCGCTGTCCGGACGACTGCGCTCGAACTTGATCATGTACGTGATCAGCTCGCGTTCGTGGCCGGCGATGAGCATTTCGGGGACGTCGGGCTGGAAGTAGAAACCCAGGTGCCACAGGTGCATGCCGCTGGCGACGTTCTCGGCGGTGAGCGCGGTGTGGTCCTCGAAGCCGAACCCGGGGAACAACGCCTCGGCGAAAACGAGCGACGTCACGCGGTCGCGGTGCCGGGCGGCAAGCTGGTAGCCGATCACCGCTCCCCAGTCCTCGCCCACGACGGCGTAGGTCTCGTGGCCGAGGGTGGCCATCAGCTCGGCGACGTCCTCGCTCATCGTCGCGGAGTCGTATCCGTCCGCGGGGCGGGCGGAATCGCCCAGACCGCGCAGGTCCGGGACGACGACCGTGTAGTGCGGCGTGAGCTTCGGGACGAGATACCGCCAGTGGTAACCGGTCTTCGGCACGCCGTGCAGCAGCACCACGGCGGGGCCGGATCCGGCGGTGCGGTAGTGCAGGCTCGTTCCGTTGACCGCGGCGCGGCCGGTACGGACCGGAGTGTTGTCGTGGTCGAACATCGTTCCCTTTCTTGATCGATCGATCCAGATTGAAGGCGGCAAAACTCAGTCGAGGACGGACAGAGCTACCTCCACGAGGAGTTCGAGGGCGCGGGCGTCCGGCGTGATCTTGGCGGTGACCAGCAGTCCATTGAGGAACGTGACCAGGAAGGCGGCCAGCGCGGGCGGGTCGTGCCGCGCTGCGATCTCGCCGCGTTCCGCCGCGACGCGCAGCACCTCGGCGATCGCTTCCTGGCTGGCGTCCTGCATGTCCCGCACCGTGCGGCGTGTCGCGGTGTCCCCCGGCAGACGTTCGCAGACGGCGTTGACCGCCAGGCAACCTCGGCCGTCGTCGGCCGCGGCGATCCGGATCCGCTCGACCAGGAGCGTCCGGATCGCGGAACGGGCGGCGGCGCCTTTTTTCAGGCCCGCCAAGGCGGTTGCCGCGAGCGTCGCTCGGTAGTGCTCGAGCGCGGCTCGGTACAGGCCGTCCTTGCCGCCGAACGCGGCATACAGCGAGCCCTGCCCGATCCCCAGGTGCTGAGTCAGGTCGCGCACGGACGTCGCCTCGTAGCCGCGCGACCAGAACAGCTCCATCGCCCGGCTCACGGCGGCCTCGGTGTCGAACTCTCGCGTGCGGACCATGACCGCATCCTAAGTCATTCTGGATCGTCCGATCAAGAAAGATCCTGACTACGCGTCGCGCGCGGTCGAGCTGCCACTACGCTGGACAGGTTCGCCCGACCCAGCTGGAGAGACCTTGCCCGACCGCCGCGCCCTGACCGCCGACTGCACGAGTTGTTTCGCACTCTGCTGCGTGGCGCTCACCTTCACCAAATCGGCTGATTTCGCCATCGACAAACGAGCCGGCGACCCGTGCCCGAACCTGCAGCACGACTACCGCTGCGGCATCCACGACCGGTTGCGCCCCAAGGGTTTCGCGGGCTGCACCGGTTACGACTGCTTCGGCGCCGGACAGCAGGTGTCGCAGGTGACCTTCGGCGGCCGGAGCTGGCGCGAGGCCCCGGAAACCCGCGAGCGGATGTTCGCCGCGCTTCCGGTGATGCGGCACCTGCACGAACTGCTCTGGTATCTCACCGAGGCGCGGTCGCTGGCCGTCACGCGCGAGATCCACGCCGACCTGGACGCGGAGATCGCCGACCTCGAACACCTCACTGCCGCAGACGCGGACGCCGTGCTCGCCGTCGACGTCCACGCCCGCCGGGCCCAGGTCAACCCGCTCCTGGTGCGCACCAGCGAACTGGTCCGAGCCGGAGCCGGGCGCAAGAAAGACCGCCGCGGCGCCGACCTGATCGGAGCGAAACTGGCCGGAGCGGACCTTCGCAGCACGAACCTCCGCGGCGCGTACCTGATCGCAGCCAACCTCCAGGGCGCGGACCTGCGCCGCGCCGACCTGATCGGAGCGGATCTGCGCGACGCCGACGTCCGCGGCGCCGACTTCACCGACAGCATTTTCCTTACCCAGTCCCAGGTCAACGCCGCCCGAGGCGACGCGGCAACCACCCTGCCGCCGCGGCTGGCCCGCCCCGAACACTGGTGATCAGCGCGGCCGGGTAGACCCGACGACGACTAGACCCGACGACGACCCCGCCGAGCCGCGCGATCCAGCTGCCGCACACACAACGCACGTAGTCGGCCCGGCTGCCTGCCGACGCGGGAACGACGGCGGAGGCGGGCAGTTCGGCCAGGGGCCAGCCACAGCGAGGGCAACGGTTTTCTTCCATGGCCGCCATCGTGCGGTAATGGTTCAGTGCAGTTCAACCCTTACGTATTTTCCCGCGCAACGGAGCGTCGGAGACCTGCCCGGGAGCCGAACCCGGCAAGCCGTGCCGCCGACCGTCGTCGCGCGCCGTGGTGTCGAACCACGTTGGCGGGGCTTATGAGGCTCCGCTGGTTGCCGAGCCGCGCGCGGGAACCGTCCGATGAGGACGGAAATCAGGGGGCGATGAGTGCGGCGAGGACATCCCCGGCAGAGACGGCCCGGCCTGTCGTGTGCTGATAGCGCCGCACGAGGTCTCGGTGGCGGACTCGCTGCCCCAGTCGCCGTTCGGCGGCGTTTGTGTTCGGCATCGGGGCTGTCGCTGCTGGCGAACGTCGGGGCGGTCCTGGCGCGAGCACCGCTGCAGGTGGTAGTCGCGGCGTGTCCGCCGGCGGCGTTGTTTTATGCGGTGGAGTTGCTGAACCGGGCATTGAAACAGCAGTCTGCCGGGACAGCGGCCCCTGACGAGGCCGAGGCGTCCTTCGACGGTTGCGAGACCGGGACTGTCTCGGTGGCAGTACCGGCGGGCTCGAGCGGCCTCGACAGCGAACGCGCGTTGACCGCGGAGCAACGAAGGCGGACCCACGACGTCGAGCAGGTCGTCTGGGTCGTTCTCCGTGCGGGCTGAACAGGACAGGCCGCCGGCACGCACAACTACCGACGTCGCGTCCTCCGCGAATGGAAGCGATCCGGCCGCACGAAAAGGCAACTGCTGCCGGCAAGCACCGCGCAGGTCGTCACCGGGACGAGGCGAAGGGCGCGGGCCTCGCAGCTGACGGCCGCACACGCCAGAGCGCGCGGGGAAACATAGCTCCGGACAGCTGTGGCGACCTGCGGGAGACAGTTTGTCGCCCGCCGCTTCTCGCTATTCGATCGCTTTGTCCAGCAGTGCCAGAACGCCCAGCACCAGCGCGATGACGATGACCGACCACACCCCCGCCACCCAGTCGACTGGCAGGCCGGCCGCCGCGATCCACGGCCCGGACTCGACGTAGGCGAGCACCCCCAGCCCCACGCCGGCGACGAAACTGAGCGCTTGCCCGGCCCACCCCACCGGCGTCACCGGGCCGCCCCGCAATTCCGAGACCACCTGCGCAACGAAGAAGCCGACCAGCAGAGCACCGCCCGCGCAGAACCAGTCCAACCCGGCCGGGAACCGCGCACGATCCTGCGCGAGCCCGACGACCGCGAGCACGGCCAGCACCACTATTCCGGCCAGCACCACGGCTCCGGTCGCCTTGCCCCAGGCGCGCATGGGTGCGTCGGCCCACTCGCGCGGCTGGTTTTTGGTCGGGGTCGACAGCCATTTCCGGAGCCGTCGCCGAAGCGTCCGCTCGGCATCCCACGCCGCTGCACCTGCGTCCAGAAACGCCAGCGCCCCGGCCGCAGACGGCCGCGACGACCAGTCGAGCAGCCGTCGCAACAGCTCCGCCAGCAGCGGGCTCACGTCGGGCGCGACCCACTTCGTCGCGTACGCGTTGTACAGCTCGCCCGTCACCGCCCAATAGAGCGTCGCCCCGACGGAATACAGGTCGTAGGTGGCCTTCGGCGGGCCGCTGTGCGAATGCGGCGTGGTGAATCCCTTGCTGTCCGGCCCGTTTCCGGTCCGGACGCCGACGCCGACCAGCCGCACCGCGCCGTCTTCACCGAGCAGCACCTTGTGCGGACGGATCTCGTTGTGCGCCAGCCCGGCGTCGTGGACGGCCACAAGAACCGCCAGCAGCACGCGAGCGATTTCCTCGGCGCGCGCGGAGCTGATCGGCCCGTGCTCGCGTACGTGCTCGTCAAGCGTCCGCTCCCGCGCCGGCGCCACCACGATCCACCGCACGTCGCCCTCGATCACCAGGTCCCGCACCGCGACGATCCCCGGGTGCGCAGGCAGTCCGGTCGCCGCCCGCGCGGTTTCCTCGACCCCCCGCAGGTGCGCGTAGTCCGCTTCCGGCAGCGTGTCCGGATCGGACGTGACGGCGATCAGGTCGACCTCGGCGTCGAGCTTCTTGTCCCAGCCGCGCCACACCGGCCCCAGCCCGCTCGCGGTGGACCGCTCCACCAGCAAATACCGTTGCCCGACAACCTGTCCGGAGTCCCCAGCCCGCCTCACCGGCTAAGTCTAAGCAACCGACCCAAGAACACATGCACCGCGCACCACCGACATTCGCCACGGCGGATCAGCTGGTGCCGAGAGCGGCGCATGCAGGTGCCGACAGCCCACGAAGCGGAAACGGCATCCCGACAACCCGCTGACGACCGCCGGGCGGGCCGACGGCCGGGGATCGCCGACGGCCAGGGATCGCCGCTGTCCGACGCCGCTTCGCCGGCATGCGTCCCCGCCGCTGGCCTCGCGACGTCTTTCTGGAGCCGTTCCCGAAAAGACACAGCTTCTCGTGCGTGTCGGGCACTGACGCCCCAGCACCTGAGCCTCCTCGCTCTACGAGGCCCTGACGTTCGGCAGACCCGTACAGCCCTGCTTCAGGTTGTGCCCTCGTGCCCTTGCCTGACCGGCAGCGCAATGAGTGCGCGACGAACGACCTCATTCCACCGAGGACAATGCCGCCCAGAGCGCAGCGGCACTGAGGGGCGTCGCACCCTTTAACACCGTGCGGGAGTGACCATCGCGTGTCGGTTCCTTGTGGCCCGAGACCCAGTCTCTGAAGTCGTCGCGGCTGCCTTCGCCGTTGGCCGGGCGGTGCCGTCGATCCAGTTCGTGCAGGGCTCGATCCGGCAACCCTGGCGGCAGAACGGTTGGGAACAAGGCCGCTTCGGCTTCCCCACAACCGACGAACAACCCACCAGCACCGGCTGGACCCAGCGCTTCCAGCACGGCATCATCACCTGGAACCGCGGCGCGACCGCTCCCGTCCTCATTGCCTCCTGACGGCCCACACCTTCATCCCGCGGGCAGTCCGGCAAGCCGTTCGGGTGCCCGTGCCGGGCCAGCGACGCGATGAACTGCCACACCGCCGGGCCCGCACGCCGCGCTCCGGCCCGAAACAGCTTCGCGCCGACCCGCTTGCCAACCCGCACGCCACGCCCGTTCGGAAAGCTGGTGCCGGCGTTCGGCCACCGGCAACGTCGAGCGCGTGGAAATTCGCGAGATCAGGATCCGACTGCCGCTCGGCGTGCCGCCGGCCCACTACTCGGTCGCCCGCGAAGAACGTAGGAATGCGGGCTAAGATGTGCAATTCCTTCAGGCCGGACGAGGACATGAAGGTCAAGCTGGCACCGTTCGGGACACGTGATTCGTGCGACGAGTATCCGCTCTTCGCGAGCTACGAGAACACCGCTCATCCCGACAGCAGCATCTCCGACGGAAGCGAGTGCGCTCAATTGACGGCGGTCCAGGCCCCGAACCCGGTCAACGACCTGCCCGCCGACTGGAAAGAGGTCGCCGAGCCGGGTTCGCCGACCGGCAGTGAACTCTGCGTACGCCCGCGCATACCTGCGAAACTGCGCTTCAGCGTCTGAGGCCCGCTCAGCATGCTGGTCCAGACCAACAGCTAGGTGGACAAAGATTCCTTCGGGGTTGCGGTCGGCCCATATTCACTTCCTCGAAACCTGTCCACGCGAAGGAACTGCGATGAACGAGAAGTCGCCCGTCGATGAGCGCTACCGGTCTGATCCGAACTGGGCGTGGCTGGCCTCCCCCACAGGCGTCGTCCTCGGCGGCGGCGCTCTGACCTTCGTGCGGCACATGAGCGTCGACGACGTCTTCCGCAAATTCGACATCGACCCCGCCTCGGCGACGACGATGACCGCGCAACAGGCATTGACCGACCCGCTGCTGCAGACAGCCGGATTCGACATCGGCCCGCAATGGCTTCGCGTCGCCGAGTCCGGCGAGTGGACAGTCGCCGTGGAATACCGTCAGCAGAAAGCCCACCTCGACGGCATCGCCGGTTGCCTGGCACAGGACACCGACGTCGTCATGTTTGCCGGGAACGAGTTCGATCCGGCGGAGGTCCAGTACCTGTCGCACGGGGAGTTCGTCTTCGCGTTCGGGTGCGGCGCTCCCTACGACTCCCGCGCCGGGACCCGGCCCCAGATGTTCGACGACGAGATGTTCGACGCCGGTCTCATCGACTTCCCTTCGCGCGCGCCGATCGGCGACAGCGTGATCGCGATGGCGGTGATCCTTTCGCGGCACCTCGGGTTCGCCCTGACACCGGAAACAGTCACCGGCCCGCTCCCGACCGCGTATCGCATGCACAGCTACACGCCGCCCCCGCCCGGCCCGAAGACCGCCTGAGACCGGCCTTATCCCGGAGAGGACGACATGGCAGACGACGAACCACGCGCGCAACAGCTCGCCGAGCCCGGCCACTCCGCACCACTCTCGCGCGACGGCCGCGCCCTCGACCTCGCTGCGGTCACGCCGGCCGTTCCGCCGCATCGCCGGGGCCGGCGCGGCCGTCGGCGGGATCGCCTTCGGGGCAGGAGAACCGGCTCCGCCGCAGGCAATGCGCCCGACGCGCGGGATGGTGCTGGCGGTCGCGCGGGCGGGAGCGGTGTTCCCGGTCGAGTTCCTCCAGCTACGACGGCGAACAAGCACCCGCGGTCAACCGGGCGACCGGGCCGCGGCTCGACGCCGCGCGCGCCCGCACGAGCCCGGAGCGGGTCGCGCGGGCGCGCCTCACAGTGGGGATCTTCTCGGCTCGGCCGCGGATCTGAGCGCGCAGCAGGAACTGCATGATCAGCGCAGCCGGACAGGCATTGCCTGGCCCGGCAAGAAGCGCCGACGATGTCCTGATTCCGTGCGAGCGCGCTGATGATCAGACCACAGAAACATAATCTTGTACCAAAAGCGCGCCAGCACAGGCGGGAACACGTCCGTGCGTGCGTGCTCCCGCCTGCGACATTCTCCTGCGCGGAACGGGAAAACGGGAATGGACACGTGACTCCCAGCGGGGCGATCGATCCTGTAGCAGACCTGTTACGCGGTGATGAGACCGGCATGACAGGGGCCGGGCTAGATCGGAGTCATGAGAATTGGCATTCGATATGTTGCCCTGGGAGCGGCGGCGATGGCTGTGGCGGGTGCCGCGGCGTTGTGCGGCGCCGCACCGGCGTCGGCTATTGTCGGCGGCTCCGAATCCGCGCGTCCGTACTCGTTTCTCACGTCGTTTCAGCTGCTGATGCCGAGCGGCAAAGAGCGCCGGACGGATTCCCTGCACAAGTGCACGGCGGCGCTCGTGGCGCCGCAATGGGTGCTGACCGCCGCTCATTGCCTGTTCAACGGCGGTGCTCCGGAGGACGTGCTGGCGGGCTCGCCGCAGGGCTGGAAGGTCCGCGTCGGGTCGCTGGACACCAATACCGGAGGCGAGCTGGCCGCGGTCGACAAGTACTACACGCGTGGCCTGCCCAGCGAGCCGTACAAAGACGTGGCGTTGCTGCATCTGGCGAGTGCGGTGCGGGCGGAGCCGGCGCCGCTGGCCGCCGCGGAGCCGGCGGTCGGCACGCCCGTGCGCATCGCCGGATGGGGATCCACCTGCGCCGGCGGCGACGACCGGGTGCCGCAGTGCTACCCGAGCCGCCTGCGCGAAGCGGACACGACCGTGCAGCCCGGTTCGGCGTGCGACGCGCCGGACCTTCGGCCGGGCGACGGGAAGCTGTGCGTCGGCAGTCCCGACGGGAGCGTCCGGCCCTCGGACATGGACTCCGGCGGCCCGCTGCTCGTCCGCCAGGGCGGCCAGTGGGCAGTGGCCGGGACGGTCAGCAGCGGCAACGCCGACCGCGCGTCGTTCTACACCGACACGTTCCCGCATCTGGCGTGGATCAAGGGCATCGTCAACGGCACGGACGTGCCGCCGGACCCGCCCGCCCCGAACAGGGAAGGCGCGATCAACCTGGCCGGCTGCAACGGCTCGGTGGTGCGCGCGCCCGGAGGGCGGGCAGAAGACCCGGCGCTGCTGCTGACGAACGGCCACTGCGTGCCGACCTCCCCTCCGGCCGCGGAGGGAAAGCGCATCTTCGAGAAGGACGGACAGCGGGGACTTGACGAATACCGGCGCGAGCAGCTGCCCGCGCCCGGCGCGGCGCTGGTCGACCGCCCCGCCGACCGTTCCCTGGTCATCTCCGACCGCCAGGGCTACCCTGTGGCGCCCGCCCGGGCGAACCGGCTGGTGTACGCGACGATGACCGGCACCGACGTCGCGCTCTACCGCTTGGACAAGACTTATGCCCAGGTGAGCGCACTGGGCGGGAAAGTGTTCGACCTGTCGACTGCACCGATGCGCGCCGGAGACCGGCTCACCCTCGCCACCATCTCGGCCCGCACCGACTGCGCGGCCGCGGCCGTCGTGCCGACGCTGCGCGAAGGCGGCTATCAGCAGGCCGATTCCGTACGGTACGACACCTGCAAATCCTCCCACGGCGATTCCGGTGCCCCGCTGCTGGCCCCGGACGGCCACACTGTCGTCGGGGTCAACAACACCCACAACGACGACGGCGTCGCTCCCAACTCCCCCGGCGGGACCAAGACCGCGGCCACACCGTGCAGCGACAACAACCCTTGTGAAGTCGGGCCGGACGGGACCGTCACCTCACGCGCGGGCGCCAGCTACGGCCAGCAGGTCAACGGGCTCGCCGCGTGCCTGACTGCCGGGTCGAAACTCGACCTGAGCAAGCCCGGCTGCGCGGTTACCGGAGCCGGGGTTGCGGTCACCTCCCCGGCCCAGGGCACGACAGTCCAGCCCGGCGCCGCGGTGACCGGTCACGCCGCGGCCGGCGCACGCGTGAACGTGGCCGTGGACGGCGCCCCGGCCAGCGAAGCCGTGGCCTCCCCGGACGGCTCGTGGCGCACCACCCTCCCGCTCGACCTGGCGCCGGGCCGGCACCGCCTCACCGCGACCGTCGCCGGACCAGCCGGACAGCAGACCCGAACGTCGAAACCCGTCGAGTTCACGCTGACACCCGCGGGAGCCTCCGCCCTGAAAGCCGAGCAGACCTTCGTGCCCGACGCCGAAGCGGGCACCCAGGCCGTGCTCACCGTCTCCTTCGCCGCACCCAGCGGCATGCCGGTCTCCACCGACGCAGAGCAACGGTTCGTCGCACCCGCGGGCTTTCGGTTCACCGGCGTCGCGACACACATCCTCGACACCGGCGGCGCGGGGAGCGACCTGCGAGCCCGCGTCGACGACGAAGGCCGCGTGCTGGTCGTCACCGACCCGATTCGCCTGAACCTCGGCGGAACCAACACCGGCCGCATCGACCACCGCACCCTGCAAATGACGGTGACCGCGGACAAAACCGCCGTCGGCACCCACGCTGACGGCCGCGTCACCGTCGGACGCGACGTGTCCGCCCCGCTGTCCGGGAAGGTCCACACCAAGGAACCAGGGGCCGCCCAAGGATGACACCCCGCACCGGGCGGCCGGGCCGCGAGCGCAGCCCGGCCGCCCGGTCCCAGAAGACAGACTGGACCGGGGATCTTGCTACCGCTCGCTGGGAACAATGGCCGGAAGTCCTCCCTTGAAAATCTTCTGAATAGAGACATCCGACTGTTTCAGAGCGAATTCGAGGCAGCCAGTAGTGGCCGGGCTGCTCGTAGCGCACGGACCGAGCGACGCCGACGCGGCCGCCGCTGCGACGGCAATGCCCGCCACGGTCTTCTTCACGGCATTTGTGACAGAACTCCTCCACAGAAACGGAACCGGACAACGGGGCCTCAGCGTCCGCCCGACCGCGGGCACCGCCGCCACGGCCACTCCCGACCGAGTCGCACCTCCCCGGTTTTCCCTCGATCGAGTGGACCGCCGCCCCGGCCACTCGCCTGTCAAGCCCCTTTCGCCCGGCCCGAAACGGGCCCCGGGGACAGGAGCGGACAGTACCGGGCTGAAGAACCCTCACCTGCGACTCGACCCGCCTACATCACCGAACCCGGTCGATGACCAGCGCAGCGCGACGGGGACACAACGTCTTCAAACTGCCCTCGCCGCACCGCCGACAAGCGCCGCGTCAAACGCCCGGATCAGCCGTGCACCCGACTTCGGAGATCGGCAACTCCATCCCGTCGGTCGATGTTTGCCTGCGGCGGCACAACGCGGACAGGATCCAGGAACGATTGAAGGGCATGACTCCGACAGGGTATCGGAGTCATGCCCTTCAACCAGGTGAACCCTCTCTGCTCAACCTTCGTACGGGTTAGGATCCCACGCATAATCAAACCTGACTACCTTCGGATCCTGCCCGGATTCGTACCCATTGAAAATTTCGTTAAAATCGATCTGCTCTCCCGCGTCCAGCGTCGTCCGGCGGGTCAGCGTTTGAGTGGCTGGCCCCGGAGACGAGACCTGGACGTAGAAGGTGAAGACATAGGTTCCCGACTCTCGGGCAATAATGTTGATTTCATGATTTTCGTTGTCAATTTGGCAGTAGACGGCATCTGCGTACTGCGGGTTCTGCGGAATTGGCGGCATGGGGTCGCCACCTCGCAGGCAGGACAGAGATGATCCGGCGGAAGCCGGGGACGCTGCCAACGTCACGGACAGGGTACCGGCAGCAGCAGCGATGAGTGCTCCTGCGATGTATCGGCGAGTCGATGTTTTCAAGATGTCACCTGCTATCTAGGGGAGGTTTCCGGAACAGGACCGCACCGGAAACCTCAGCGGCCGAGAGATTCACCTTGTCGTTCACCGAATGGGCCACAGCGGCCCGCGATCTTTATGACCCTCCGAGTCCACTCGATAACGTCGCGTCACGCAACCCCCGAACGCGGGTAAAGATGCGACAACGAAACTTGTTCAATAACTCATCTCAGTCGAGTGATATATTCATTTCAGGAAGGCGATTGATCTTCGACCAGCCTCAGGCGGGGCAGTCTTGGCGAATGACCGAAGTTGTGGCGGTGGTCCGCCGGCAGGCTCGTCGATCGGGGCGACGGTGATCTGGTGCCCCGACCGTCCGATGGCGCGGTGTCCGAGCCGGGAATGATTGCGTTGGCGTGATGTGACCGCGGATGTTCGTGAGAGGTGACCGCACTCGTCGCGAGATGGGTGGGCATGGTCAGGGTCCGAGCAGCGGTCAGGACTTGCGGATCGGTTCCTTGGCACCGGCAGCCCTGGCAGTGGTCTTCAAGCTGCTCGAGTCCGGCCAGGGACTCTGGCGGGCGATAACCGGCGCTCACCTCGTTGTGCGGTCCGCCCAGGATCCTGCTTTGAGAGCGGCGCGCTGGTCGGGCGCAAGGGGGCCGTCGCTGCCCGATCACACCCTCGTGCCCGGCAGACGCGGGTCATCAGGCAGGATGCCGGAATGAAGTCTCGGACTGATGGCATGTGGTGGGGAACGGCGATCGAGGCACCGGACCCCGGCAGGCTGGCGAGGTTCTATGCCGAGCTGCTCGGCTGGCACGTCGGACACGAGGAGCCGGGAACGGCCGTCGTCGCCGCTTCACCGCAAGGACCCTTCTTCGTGTTCCAGCAGGCGGCGGACTATCGGGCTCCGGTCTGGCCCCCGGCCGACGGGGATCAGCGTCCGATGATGCACTTCGACTTCCAGGTGGGCGACCTGGACTCGGCGGTCGCCGAGGCGGTCGCCCTGGGGGCCACGATCGCGGAGGTCCAGCCGCAGGAGAACGTCCGCGTGCTCTTCGACCCCGCCGGCCACCCCTTCTGCCTCTGCTACGACGCGGGATGACCGGCTGGATCGCACGTCACGCGATCCACAACTGGTGACAGCCGCTTAGGGGTCGCGGGGCAAGCGGCTGTCGTCGACGGGTGATTCGGGGTCGTAGCGCAGCTGGGCGTAGTCGGGGCTGGTGCCGAGGGCGTGGGCGAACTCGTGCCAGGTGTGTCCGTTGGTGCGTGCGTCGGGTATCAGTTGCGGTAGCCAGCGCTGTGTCCGCTGGGTGAGGATGACGATCGGTGCGCTCATGGTGAGGTCGTCGCCGAGCCAGAGTCCGTGGCGTTGGCGAGGTTGGTGACGGCGGCGTCGATCGGTTCGCAGGTGTCGTCGCCGCCGCGGTTCTTCAGGTCGATCGGAACGTTCATCCAGAACTTCGCGCCCTCGCCGCCGACGCTCATCGGCCGCGTAGGAGGGCCGGTTTGTGACCAGCCCTTCGCGAACCATGACGTCTATGGAATCGATGAACCCTGCCGCGCAGAGCGGTCGGTTGGCCCAGTCCTGCATCTTGGCGACGACTTTGGGCCGTGTCATGACAACCGTGTAAGCCGCGGATGTACCAAGATCGGGTCGCTGACGGCGACCAGGAAGGCTGCATCTGTGACCGAGAACACATCTGACCGGGATGCGGGTTCCGCAGCCGGCGAGGCCCTCGCCCGCGCGTTGCCGCCGGAAATGCTTGACGCGCTGGTGAAAGACGCGTACGCGAACGGCGGGGCGCTGGGTGCGCAAGAACTGCTGAATCAGATGACCAAGGCGGTGCTGGAGCGGGCGCTGGACGCCGAAATGACCCATCATCTCGGATACGAGAAGGGGGATCCTGCCGGGAACGGGTCCGGAAATCCCCGGAACGGCAGGTCACCGAAAACCGTGTCAACCTCTCATGGGCCGGTCGAACTGGCGGTGCCGCGTGACCGGAACGGCGTGTCCGAACCGGCGATTGTGCGCGAAACGCGCACGTCGGCTGGGTAATATCGACGAGGCGATCCTGTCGCTGTATTCGCGCGGCATGACCACCCGGGACATCGAATCCCATTTGCGTGAAGTATATGGTGTGAACGTGTCCCGGGAATTGATCTCCAACGTGACCGAAGTGGTGACCGACGAGATCGCGTTGTGGCAATCCCGGCCCCTGGACGAGATGTACCCGATTCTCTATGTCGACGGCCTGCGCCTGCGGGTCAAGGACAAGGGCGTGGTCACCTCCAAGGTCGCCTACCTGGCCGTCGGCGTGGACGTGGAGGGCCGCAAACACGCCCTCGGGCTCTGGATCGCCGACGCCGAAGCGGCGAAATTCTGGGCCAAGGTCGTCGCCGACCTGCGCAACCGGGGCGTGAAGGACGTACTGATCGCCTGCTGCGACGGCTTGACCGGGCTGCCCGACGCGATCCGCGGCGTGTTTCCCGACACCGTGGTCCAAACGTGTGTCGTGCACGTGATCCGCAACGCCATGCGTTTCATTTCCTATGGCGACCGGAAGAAAGTCACGGCAAAAATGCGTGAGATCTACACCGCGCCGACACTCGAGGCGGCCGAGATCGCGCTCAAGACCTTCGACAAAGAGTTCGCGAAGCAATACCCGGCCGCTGTCCAGGTATGGCGACACGCCTGGAACGACTTCACCCCATTCCTCGACTATCCGCCCGAACTCCGCAAGATCGTCTACACGACAAATCTAATCGAGAACATCAACTTCCAGCTCCGGAAAATCACCAAGAACCGCGGCCATTTCGACAGCGACACTGCCGCAACAAAACTGCTCTACCTCGGACTCCGCAACATCACCAGCAACCGAGGCGGACCATCGGGAACCGGAACCCGAGGCTGGAAACAAGCACTCAACACCCTCGCCGCACTCTTCCCAGACCGCCTGCCACTCCACTAGAATAACGAAAGAAATCATCCGTGGCTTACACGGAAATCATGACAGAGCCCGACTTTGTCGGTAATCCGCGATCTCGTCTCCTTGCTGACCGGCGCCCCGTATATCTCATCGAGAGGCGCCGAGATCTCCCAGTGGTCATCCCTTTCGCGTATAGCGACAGCACGATTTCGTCCACGTCGGCAGCCGGCGCTGCCGCTTCTTCACGATCTGCGGCGAGAACATGCTTCCCGGCCCCGCGGCGCCTCGACTTGAACCTCGCTGGCCGCATCCGAGAGCACGGTCTTCAATCGCGTGCCGTTCCGCACATTCGCCGAGTCCCAGCCCGGATTCGCCTGATTCTTCTCGTGACCGAGATGCTCGGTCGTTTCCTCGTTCAGCGCCGTTTCCAGCACGTCCTCGGTGAAGAATCTTCAGCAGGCCGTCCGGGTCGGTCAACGCCAGCCCACGCGCCTTGGCCTCGGCCACCATCGCCGCGGCGGCCCGCTCCGGCGACGCCTGCTGCGCTGGCTTCTCGTGACGCTTGGATGGACTCACAAGCTCCGATTTCGTTCACAGTGCCCATCCCGCCGGGCGCGCCGGCTTCCGGCTCGAACGCGACACAGGCAGGCAGGGTTATCGATTTCACTGAAAGTGCGTCGAGTTTTAGAATGTTGTTCTATAATCCGCAGGGAATCTAACCCAGCAGCTTCGCATCGGTCTCGGTGACCGCATGCATTCACTGGCCAATCAGCAGGACACCGTCCCCTTCCGTCCAGCTTGCGATATTGACCCGGTCAACCAATCGAGGGATGCCAGCCAGGTCGTGTTCGACATATTCGCTGCCGATGAGGAGGGCGTCCCAGCCTTGCGCGTCGAGGCCTGCGTCGGCGAGGTCGCCGGTGAACCGACGCCAGTCCAGCTTCTCGCTGCCTGCGCGCACGTTGTGCAGCACGGACAGTGCTTCCGGATCGGTGACGCGTTGGGTCACGCGGTTCCAGGCGGCCGCGAGGTCCAAGTCGTGCTGATCGGCTCCAGCGTAGAGTTCCTGGATGTGCGCGGCCAGGAACTCTACGGCGTCGTCCGAAACCGGTTCCGCCATTGTGGCGTAGAGCTCGCGTGCACGCGAACCGAGCAGCACCGCCGCTTCGCGGACGAGGTCGATCGGTTCGTCCGGCGTATGCACGAGCACGACTAACCGGGTTTGAGCGCCCAGAACAGTGCGGAGATGGCGTTCGTTCCGCTTCGCCGGATTCGACCGGCCTTTGAGGTCAGTGAGACGCATGCTGGCCGGAATGGTCGGTGCCGGAGTTGTGTCCCTGAGCAACACCAGCAGCGAGTCGCCCTTTCCGCACACCAGGTCGGCGATGTCGCGACTGTCTTGAGTGGCTATGTTGGACTGATAATGCCAGATTCCGGCGGTCTGCTCGACGCCGAAGTGGAACCGGATCGCGTGAATCGGGTCGAAACCGTGGCTCCGCACGTATTCGACGCAGCGCTGCGCGGTCCGTCCCGCGATGCAGTCAGGCTGAATCACGAGCACGGCGTGACGTTGCACGAATCGGCTCGCGTCGAGGCCAAGCACGTCGTAGGCGCCAGCCAGGCCCGCGCCTAACCACTCGTCGTCTGCATAGGCGCGCAATTTCTCCCGATCGGCGGTGAGGGAACGCCACTGCTCGCCTTGCAGCAATTCGTGAGCCGGTGCTGGGTTCAAGTATTTCTCTCCGGTCAACGCAGACCGATCGGCGGTCTGGGAGAGTCCGGGCGCCGATCGTCTCCGCCGGCGTCCGCGGGTGCCGGGCGCGGGGCCAACACGACGGTCACGCTCACCGGCTGGCCCGGCGCGGTTGTGCCGCTCACCGCAGTACCGGGCGCACCAATACGCCCCTCGCCGGCTGGCTCCGCCCACGTTCGCGCCCGGGGCCAGCCCGTCCTGGTCGGTCCCGGCGGGGGTGGTGGTGCCGAGCGCCGCTGCGGCGACGGCCGCTGCGGTGCTGTCATGACGCTCCTGATCGTGGTGAACGGCTTCCGGTGCGCTGAGCACCGTGGGCCGGCCCGAGACGACCGGGGACGGCCCACGGCCAGATCAGCGTGCGGCGAGGCGCGGCTAGGGCCGCGGCTTCATCAGCTTCGGGTATTCCTTCCGGAACTTCTCGATCATCGTCGCGGACGGAACGATCCTGTTCGGGTTGTCTTGCGTGAGGGCTTGCCGCTCGCCCCACGCAGCCGCGGCCTTGCGCTGCTCAGGAGTGCCGTGGCTGTGCTTGCAGTCGCCGGTGGAAGCGCTCAGGTAGGCGAACTCCTGCTGCGCGCGGGCGTCCCACGCCGCGCCCTTGGCATGCGCGAGGAAATAGCCCGCGTAGGCGTCCGGGCCCAGTTCCCCGGCCTCGCCGTCCGGCCAGTTGTCGTGCGCGAAATCGACCTGATGCCCGTACTCGTGCCCCACGATCCCTTCCACCGTCACGTCGCCGAAGCCGCCCCGGCCGTCCAGGTCGAGCAGGCCGTCGCCCAGCAGGACGCGCTTGCCGCCCGGACTGTCGGGCAGCAGCGCGAACGCGTTGGCCGACAGCAACGGGTTCCGTCCGCCCTGCAAGGCCGGCACCTCGTGCACCACCTTGCTCGCCAGCGCGCCCGCCGCCGCGGCCCGCGCCGGGGCGAAGGCACGTGCGAACGTCTCGGTCATCTTCTCCGGGCTGGCCGCGTCAGTGCCCTTGTACGCCACCAGCTGAATGTTCCAGCTCTCGATGTCCCAGAACCCGCGCAGCTTGTCGATCGCGGCCGCGGCACGGGCCGTGTACTGGCCGTCGGTGCCGAAGACCTGCGGGCTCTTGTCGTTCGCGACAACCGACGCGTACAGGTAATCGAGACCGCCGATGAGGTCCACCGCTTGCTGTTCCAGCTTCGTGAGCGGCGCCCTCAGCTTGTCGACCTCGGAAAACAGCGACCCGGGGGTGCAACCCGGAATGACGCCCGGCTTGGCTCCGGGTTCGCGACCGGACCCGAAAACCGGCGACTCGACCAGCGGCTTGCTCTCGCTCAGCACGTTCAGGAGTCCCGGCACCTGCACGAGATCCTCGTATTCCCGCCACAGCTGCGCGATGTCCTTCTCCACCGACGAAGGCTTCGGCGCGGCTGCGGCCGCCGGGACGGCCGTAGCCGCCGCGGCCGCTACCAGAACGCCGACCGCGACAAAAGTCCTGCCGAGAGCTCGGGATCGTTGTGACACGAGATACCTCTCCTCCGGTTCACTTGCGCGAAGCCGCGAACTTAAGTCAATTTCCGCTCGGAGAACAGGTACGTGAACTGAAAACCCCAGCATCGAGCCAGAACTTTCGTAGCGAACCGGACCGCCGCGTTCCGCCACTTCCGGAACACGATCGAATAGTCAAGCATTCCCACGAAAATTATGCGAAAATTATTGTTCGCGGGTTCGCCTCCCCACGGGCCGGCTCCGTCCAGGCACAGTCAGAGGGCGGAACGGAACGACTGCGGAAGTCCCTGCGCGCTCAATAACATTCACGGTGCGTCGGCGAGCAAGAAACCGATCTGGTCGCCAACCGCGTCCACGGCCTTCCCGACGCTGCCTCCAGACCCAGGAGCGACCACCGGAATTCCGCCCGCAGCACCGACCTCACCCGCACAACGAAGACGAAGAGCCACAGCACGGCGGCACTCCTCACTCTGCCTGAGCCGCGTCGACGAACCGGTCGTACAGCACCTGGGGCGGACCCCGGTCCGGTGCCTCGATTCAGCATCGACAGAACGCGCATCTTCAGCCAGACAACGAAAGCGGAGTCAAGGCTGACCCGGTCCCGCAGCCAGGACCTGACTACGATCCCGAATCCGCCGACGACGTCGGCCGCGTTCCACGAGACCGGCGGGACCGAGTCACACCGCGGCAAGCCGACCTGCTCCCGGCGGCTCGTGCCCTCGCATTCTCGCTGCCCTTAGCGCGACCCGCCCGGCATCGCGCGGGCGGCCTCGACGCCGTTGGTGCGGGCGGCCGCACCGGCGGAGGACCGGCCGGGGACGCCCTGACCCGCCAAGGACAAATGCGCTAGCCGGCGCAGGTGGTCAAGGGATCGAAGGTCGCCGGAACAATGCCGCGGGCGGTGCCCTTCCCGCACCGGATCGGGGCCTGGCAGGCGGCGTCGGTTCTCCGTGGCAGTGTTCGAGGGACTGCTCTTCCCGAGTGGTGTCGGCGGGGCGCTGGTCGCATGCGTGCGACCGGACAGAGCGGAAGCGCCGCAGTCGGGCGAGAAAAGTCCGGGTGCGCAACGACATGTGGAACGACTCGTCGAACTGCACGCGCGAGTTCGACGGGGCGCTCCGCCTCGGCGTCATGTGATGCCGCCGGCATCGCCAGGACCGACCGATATCCGCGGCTGCCGCCGCGATCCGTCCCGTACTGAGCAGGAGCGAAGGGAAGGGCTTATGCCGGTGTGCCAGACGGTGCCGACGGCGGCCGGGACGCTGTTCGGAGTGCCCGGCGCCTGGTGGCAGGCCGAGTGCTCAAGAGCCGGGCGGACACTGCTGCGCGGCCAACGAGGTGATCCGCGGCACTGGCCCGTGCCGGTGCCGCGGATCACCTCGTGAGCATTGATCAGCAGTTGGTGGTGCCGGCGGTGTTGTTGGTGGTGATCACGCAGGTGTTGCCGCCGCCGGATCCGGCGTTGATGACACCGTTGTTGACCCCGACGGTGATCTTGTCGCCGCTGCTAGCACCTCCGTTGAGGGTGGCGGTCCCGCCGCGGGTGGCGCCGTTGGTGTCGACGGCGATGGTGTTAGTGGCGCCGGTGAAGGCGACGGTCGCGCCGTCGGCGTTACGCACGCCACTCGCCCCCTCAGGGGCACCGAGGCCTCCGGCTGCGCCGGTGGCGGTGATGGTGGCGTTGCTGGGGGTGGCCCTGGTGAAGGTGCCGCCGTTGCCGTCGCCGCCGCGACCACCTGTTCCTCTGATGCCACCGCCGACAAAGCCGCCGGCGGAGCCGCCGAGACCGCCGTGGGCGACGATTGTGGGGGGGGGGCCTCGACGGTATCGGTGTTGCCGTCGCCGTCGCCGTCGCCGACCACATCGACGCCCTCGCCACCGCACTGCGCGATCAGGTCCGAGTGCGGGCCGGTCGCCGTCCGCTGCCCACCGCCGCGATCATCGACGCCCAGACCGTACGCGGGGCCGACACCGTGCCCGCCGCCAGCGCGGGCTACGACGCCGGGAAGAAAACCAAAGGCCGCAAACGACACATCGCCACCGACACCTTCGGCTTGCTCCTCGCCGTCGTGGTGACAGCCGCCTCGACCCAAGACCGCGACGGCGCCCACCTGCTGCTGGCGGCACTGCGCGCCCGCTTCGGCGCCATCGCCCACGTCTGGGCCGACGGCGGCTACAGCGGACGCCTGGTCGCCTGGGCCAAGCAGGTCCTTTCCCTCACCGTCGAGATCGTCAAACGCACCGACGACACCACCGGATTCGTCGTACTGCCCCGCAGATGGGTCGTCGAGCGAACCTTCGGATGGATCACCAAACACCGCCGCTGCGTCCGCGACTACGAGACACTCCCCGAACACCACGAAACCATGGTCTACATCGCCATGATCATGACCATGTCCCGACGACTCGCCCGCAACACAGACCAGTGAAATCAGTTCTCAGACGCCCTCTGAGGCTCGCGACGCAGGCACTCGTCAAGCGCTCCTGGTCAGGGGCCGGTCACCCCACTGCCGGGATACGGCACCGGCACGAACCGCCGTTCTGACAGCCGCAGCGACACCCGGGAGCACACCCGCAGAGGGCCGAGCCCACCGGCCAGACGACCACGTGCTCGGGCACGCAACACGGACGCACCGCGGGCTTGCCTCGAACCCGCTCTTCGAAAGCCGCGAGCACCGAGCCCACCAGATCCGGGCACGGCAGGGCGAGCCGGACCCGCAGCCGGCGGGTCAATCTCGCCGTCCGTTCCGCGATGTCGCGGCACGCAGGGCACTGGGACAGGTGGTGTCCGGCGGCGGCTTCCTCGGCGGGCGACGCCTGCGCGTCCGCCATCGCGGACACGGCCTCCCGGCAGCGGTGGCACTCCACATCGGAGAGAGTCGGGCCGGACGCGGCGGCGGTTCCCGGGAACTTTCCGGGTTCGCGGCCGACTACTGGAGCGCGGGGGCATCCGGCAGCGGACAGGGCCGTGAACCGGTGCCCGCGTCCAGGGCCGGCGGCCTGCCGGGGGTTCGCTCCTGAGGCCACCGCGGCACCGCCGGCCCGCGGGTGCCAGCACGGTTGCCCAGCACCCCGGGCTTGCGGTCGGGAACCAGGACCGGGCTGGTCCACGCTCGCGTCTGTCCGCTCCTGATGTCGTCCGTGGTCTACACCGCGCGGGCAGCCGGGCACCCGCTGCCCGCGGAAGGCGGCGATGCGCCATGGGGCGCGAAGCGCCGCCGCTGTGGCTGGTCTCCGGCAATAGGCGGGGAAGCGTCCGGAGAACTCGCGCTGGTGTCGCCGGTCCCGTCGATACGGGCAGAGACCGATTCGCAGTTCGGGGCAGGCCGCATTCCTACGGTCACCTACCGGGTGGTCCCGGGTCCCGCGCGCGTCGGCTACGGTGTCAGTTCGTGACCTCCGGCAGGGACCGCGACGACGAGCGGATCACCGCGCTCGCGCTGGCCGCCGCCCGCGGCGACCGGCGCGCCTTCGAGTCGTGGGTGCGCGCGACGCAGGCCGACACCTGGCGGTTCGTCGCGCACCTCGCGGATTCGACCGTCGCCGACGACCTCACTCAGGAAACCTACGTCCGCTCGGTCACGGCCCTGCCCCGGTTCGCCGGGCGCTCTTCCTCCCGCACCTGGCTGCTGTCCATCGCCCGTCGCGTCGTGGTCGACCACTTCCGCGCCCGCTCGGTCCGCCCGCAGTCGTTCAGCCGGGACTGGGAATCGGCCGCCGCGGCCGAGTCGGCACGCCGCTCCGGCCGCGGCTTCGAAGACGTCGTCGAGGTGGGCCTGCTCCTCGACGGACTCCACCCGGAACGCCGGGAAGCGATCGTCCTCACCCAGGTACTCGGGTACTCCTACGCCGAAGCCGCCGAGATCTGCGACTGTCCGATCGGGACGGTCCGCTCGCGCGTCGCCCGTGCCCGCGAAGACCTCCTCGCCGCCCGGGAAGAACGCGGCCACGTGGTCTGAGCGCGTCAGCCCGCGCGGTGCAGATCGACGCGATCGGGGCACCGTGCCGCTGCGAGTTCCGGGGTGCGGGCGCGGCGTCGTCCGGTGTCCCCTCCATGCAGTCGCCGGACGCCGCCAGGGCTGCGCTGGATGAGGGCGAACCTCGCCGGCGCGAACGCGGGCGTGGCGGCGGGCCGGGTCGGCTCAGGGGTCCAGCTCGCGAGGCAACACGCGGGGCCGCCCGTCGACCGGCTCGGGAACCGCGCGGCCGTCCACCGCGAACACGTCGCGGAAGACGGCCGGGGCCAGCACCTCCGCGGGCGGCCCGGCCGCGGGGATCGTTCCCGTTTTGAGGGCCGAGAGTCCGAAAGGACGGCCATCGTGGCGGTTGTCCAGCGCAGTGCTGTCACTGGTGTCTCCATCGGCGTTATCGACGTTTTCCGAGAGCAGTGGTGGCAGGGCTGGGTGAGCTGGTTCCCCGGCACCGTCGACATGTGCTCGGTGATCCAGCCGCAGGAAGGCCTCCGTGCCGAGCGCGTCCGCGACGACGACCACGACGGCGATGAGGATCCACACCCACGCCGGCACCCCGCCGCCGGTGTGCCCTTGCGCCGCGGCACCGGGTGTCGCCTCGGACGCGCTCGGCGGCGCGCTCGACCTCGTCGCGGGAGCGGTGAGAGTGAAGTGCACCGAGCCGGTGACCTTGTCCCCGCCGTCGGACACGGCCTTGTAGGCGAGGGGGCAGGCACGGCTCGCCCGGTCGCCGTGCCCGGTGCGCCGACCATTGGCGTCGGTGACCGGCGCGGTGCCGGCAGTCCAGGCGGCTCCGCCGGGCCTGGTGACGTTGATCGGGTCCGGCTGCGGGGTCGCTGCCTCTTCGAACGTCAGCTCGGCTTTCTTGGGCGGGGCCGCGAGGCTCAAGCCCTCGGCGGGCGAACCCGACTTCAGTGCGGCGTGCGGGGAGGCCGCCCCGGCGAAGGCCAGCAGACCGGTCAGCACGAGCAGCGTGGCGGCGAACAGACGGGCGATCTTCATGCCGTCCCTCGATCCGGCCGCGGCTCGGCAGCCCGCGGCGCTGGACGCCGTCCGGGGCCGGTGAGAACGAACACCCACACCGCTGTGACGCGGCCTCCAGCCGCTCTCGGGACGTCGGCTCGAAGGCGCGTCCGGTTCCCGGGAACTTTGCCGGATCTCTTCCCGACTCCTGCTGTGGACCGCCGAGGAGACGGGAGGCGCGGATGACTGGGCCGGCGATCGCGGCCGCACGCGGCACGGCGGGCTCGACGTCGCTGCTGACGGCCGCGATGACATGGTCGATGCTGCCGCTGTTCCTGCTCGGGGCGCTCGGGCCGGATCTCCTCGCCGAGTTCGGGATCACCACGCCGCTGCTCGGCGTGCTCGTGTCAGTGGGGTTCGCGGTCGCGGCCGCGCTGTCCCTGACGGCGGGGCCGGTCGTCGCGGCGGTCGGGGCGAGGCGCGGGCTCGTCGCTTTGTTTCGTCCTCGCCGGCATCGCGCTCGCCGCGTTCGCCGCCGCTCCGGGCTACGGCGTGCTCGTGCTCGCTGTGGCGGCCTCGGGCGTGCCGCAGGCATTGGCGAACCCGGTGACCAACCACCTGATCGCGACCCGCGTCCCGGCCGGGCGGCGCGGCGGGGTCACCGGCTGGAAGCAGTCCGGTGTCCAGTTCGGGGCGTTCGTCGCCGGGTTGCCGCTGGCCGCGCTGGCCGGCGCGGCGAACTGGCGGATCGCCGTCGGCGTGGCCGCCGCGATCGCGTTCGTGGCCGGGCTGCTGGTGCTGGCGCTTCCCGCCGACCCGGCGCCGGCGAGTCGGCCGCGGTGGACAACGGCCCGGCCGACGCGCGACGCGGCCTGGCTCTGCGGTTTCTCGGCGCTCCTCGGATCCGGCATTTCCGCCGTGAACACGTATGTCGCGTTGTTCGGCGCGCGCCAGCTGGCCTTGCCTGTCGGCGCGGCGAGTGCGCTGGTCGCGGTCCTCGGCATCGCCGGGATCGCCGGCCGAGTCGGGTGGTCGCGGCTGGCGGCTCGCTCCGGCGAGCCCGGCTCGTTGCTGCCGCCGCTGGCCGTCGGCGCCGCCGTCGCCGCGCTGGCGCTCGTCGCCGCGGCCGGCTGGGGTGCGTGGTGGGCGTGGGCAGCCGTGACCGGGCTGGGGGTCTGTGCGGTGTCGGCCAACGCGGTGTCGATGGTGACTGTGATCTCGACATCGCCGAAGGCGTCGGTGGCGCAGGATTCCGCCGTGGTGTCGGCCGGGTTCTTCGCCGGATTCGCGCTGGGGCCACCCGTCGCCGGAGCCCTGGTCGACGCGGCGGGCGGTCGCTACCAGTACGCCTGGACGACGGTGGCCGCGGAATTCCTTGCCGCCGGTGTGACCGCCTGGTGGTGGCGAGGCCGGGAGGCACGGCCGTGACCGCGTGGGCGAAGAGCGCGCTCAGCCGCCAGCTGGCGGAACTGGAGCGAACGGAACACGCGGTCGGCGACCGCTTCCCGCTGTCTGCGGACCCCGGCACAGGAAAATGGACGACGACCCGGAACGGCTCGTGGACGGGCGGGTTCTGGGTCGGTCAGCTGTGGCTGCGCGCACGGCTGACCGGCGCCCCGGGCCACCGCCGGGCCGCCGGACGCTGGGCCAGGCGCCTCGCGGACTGGGCCGCGGCGGACAGCGTCACCCGTGGCCTGGTCCTCTGGTACGGCGTCGCCGCGGAAAGCCGGCTGGGCCTGGGCTCCGCCGCCGAACCGCTGGCCCGCGCCGGTGCGCACGCCCTCGCCCGCACCGCCGATCCGGTCGCGGGAGTGCTGCCGTGGGGAACGGCGTTCGGTGATTCCGCCGAGCCGGTGCTCGCCCGCGCGGACGGCGCCCCGGGGACGGTCCCGTTGCTCGCGTGGGCGGGCGAGAAAACCGTTGCGGCGCAACACCTGCGCACCCATCTCGAACTGTCGGGCGAACCGGGTGGGCAGTCCTGGGCGTACTCGGAGCGAGCATGGGCCCGGGCGGCCGACCCGCCGCCCGGGTGGACCCGCGGCGAGGCCTGGACGCTGCTGGCCCTCGCCGACGGCGCCCACTGGCTCGAACCCGCGCTCGGCGACACCGGCCGCATCCGCGCGGCCAAGGTCCCTGCGGATTTTCCCGCCCTTCTCGACGTTCCCGGCAGCCCGCCGGACTCGTCCGCCGCGGTGATCACCGCCGTCGCGCTCGCCAAGCTCGGCCTGCACGACGCCGCCGCCGACCTCGTCCAGCAAGTACTGCGGACGTGTGTCCGCGACGGCCGGCTGGTCAAGGGCTGTCACGACCTGCGCCGCGGCCGGGCGACCGCGCACCAGCTGGTGTGGGGAGATTTCTTCCTCACGCTCGCCCTCGCGATCCTCGCGGAGGCGGTCGACCCGGCGGCGGTCTGACGGGCTCAGGCGAAAGCGTCGGCGAGCAGCTTAGCGTTCTGCCGGTAGACCGACAGCAGGTCCAAGTCCTGGCCCGGGTAGTTCACGAGGCTGACCTGCTTCGCCGGCGTACCCGGCAGGACGGTTCCCGTGCTCATGGCCTCGTTGTCGAAGACGTACTGCGGGTGCTTGGCCGACAGCTCTGCGAGTCTGGCCGCGGTCACCGGCTCCGGGCCGTAGGCGGCCAGCACGTTCGCGCCCGACAGCTGCGCCGCGAACCCGACGAACGCCTGCTCGATCACCTGCGGCTGCTTCCCGCCCGGCCACTTCGCCTTGACCTCGCCGGAAAGCCGCGCGTACTCCGCCTCGAACCCGGCGATCCACTTCTCGGCGGCCGCCTGGGTGCCGAACATCCCGGCCAGGCGCCGGACCTCCTTCTCCACGTTGTCCTTGCTGTTGTCCAACGTGAGGCCGACCGTCGTGGCCGAGGAGCCGGCGGCGTCCTTCAGCTTGCCCGCGAACCCTTCGAACCGGGAGTACAACACGTACCGCGCGCCCGCGACGGCCGCCAGGTCGGACGGCTTCGGATCGTAGTCGGGGGCGTGCTTGATCGAGGGCGGCACCAGGACGGTCACCTTGCCCGCGCCCGCCGCCTTCGCGAACGCTCCCTCCCACGTGCTCGCGGCCACCACGGCCGGGCCTTCCGGCGAGCCCGAGGCTGGGGCTGGGGCGGCGGGCTGCTGCGCGGCCGAACCACAGCCGGACAGCAGCAGCGCGCCGAGGATCAGTGCGCCGAGGCGGGGGAACGATGCCATCGTTGTTTTCTCCGATCAGGGACTGCATGGAGGGTGAGGGTCACGGCACCGGCCAGCAGCACGAGAACCGGACCGGGCGGGAAGTCGAGGACCAGGGCGAGCAGGAATCCCGCGACGTTGACGACGAGACCGATGACGACCGCCGCGAACACCATGCCGCGCAGCGAATTCGCGACCCGGCGGGCGGCCAGCGCGGGCAGCAGGGTCAGCGCGTCGACCAGCAGCGCGCCGGTGAGCCGGATCGCCCCGGCCACCGCGACCGCGACCAGCAGCAGCAACGCGAAAGTCAAGCGGTCCACGCGCACCCCGGAGCAGGCGGCGAGTTCGCGGTCGTGCAGCAGCAGCGCGAGCTGACGCCGGCGGACCAGGAACAGGCCGGGAATCACGAGGGCCAGCACGGCGAGCAGGACGACGTCCTGGGTGCGCGTCGCGAGGATCGAGCCCCACAGCAGTTCGAAGGCGCCGTTCGCGTTGACCCCGGACACAGAGAGCACAAGCAGTGCCGCGGCGATGGCCAGGCTCATCAGCAACCCCATCGCTCCGGAGAGACCGGACGGGGTGCGGGCAAGCGGGGTGAGCGCGGCCCCGGAAGCTGCGCACGCGAGCAGCGCGCACAGCAGCGGATCGAGTCCGGTCAGCATGCCC
This sequence comes from Streptomyces sp. AA4, assembly GCF_000158875.1. NCBI lineage: Bacteria > Bacillati > Actinomycetota > Actinomycetes > Kitasatosporales > Streptomycetaceae > Streptomyces > Streptomyces sp. AA4. The sequence continues at coordinate 4,145,517 of NZ_GG657746.1, forward strand.
GCGGCGATGCCGAACAAGGCGACGTGCATCATCGCGAACCGCACCGGCATGATGTCCAGCCCGATGATCACCACTCCGACGATCGGCAGCCCGATCGCCCCCAGCACGAGCCCCAGCAGGCCGCGCTGGACCGGCACGAGCTGGAGCAGCGTGCCGAGCGACGCGCTCATCCGGCCGCCTCGGCGCCGGCTTCGCGCAGCCGTCCGTCGGCCATCTCCAGGACGCGGTCGCAGCGGCGGGCCAGGGCGCGGTCGTGGGTGACCACGAGCAGGGTCACCGGCAGCGACGAGAGCAGCCCGGCGGCGGCGTCCTGTCCCGCGAAGTCGAGGGCGGCCGTCGGTTCGTCGGCCAGCAGCGCGCGGGCTCCGGCGGCGACGCAGCCGAGCGCGCGGGCGAGGTAGACGCGCTGCAGCTGGCCGCCGGAAAGCGTGTGCAGCGGCCGCTCGGCCAGTTCACCGACGCCGAGCCGGTGCGCCGCGTCCACCGCCTCGGCCGGCGCGCCGCTGCTGGCCAGGAGTTCCCGCGCCAGCAAGGGAAACCGCCCGGCGGCCTGGCGTTGCGGGATCCACGCGGCGACCCTGCGGCGCCGGTCCCAGTCCGACGGCGTGCGTGCGCGGCGGCCGTCGACCTCGATCGATCCGGAAACCGCGCGGTGCAGGCCGAGCACAGCCCGCAGCAACGTCGTCTTGCCGGAGCCGTTCGTCCCGGTGAGCGCCACCCGCTGACCGGCTTCGACGACGAGGTCGACCGAACGCACCACCTCCTGGCGGCCGTGCGCGCAGCGCACCGCCGCCAGCTCGATCCGGGCGCCGTCGGGCACAGTCCTGCTCCTGAAGGTCGGTTACGGGAGCACTAGTCGCGAGCGCGGCCGTCGCGGTTCCCGAGCGTCCGGAAGAAGTTTCACCGCCCCTGGTAGGAGCGCATGAGCCGACGCGCGGCGGAGGTGATGTGCAGCTCGTCCGCGCCGTCGAGGATGCGGGCGGCCCTGGCGGTCCGCAGCAGCCGCGGCAAACCCGTCGCCGAGGTGAGCCCCTCCGCTCCGTAGACCTGGATCGCGCCGTCGACCGCGGTTTCCAGGGCCCGGGCAGCGGCCACCTTCGCCAGGCTGACCGGAACCTGGGCCCGCTCGCCCGCCGCGACCGGCGAGGCCGCGTCCGCGGTGAGCGATCGCGTGGCGCGGGTCAGCAGTTCGGCTTCGAACAGCAGGCGCTGCACCAGCTGCCGGTCGCCGAGCACGGCCCCGGCCAGCTCCCGGGTCGCGGCCCGGCGGGCGAGCAGCTCGACCGCCCGCTGCGCCTGGCCGACCCAGCGCAGCGCCCGGAGCGTCCGGCCGAGCGCAAGCCGTTCCCCGGCCAGGGCAAGGCCGTTCCCGATCTCGCCGACCACGTTGGCGTCGGGCACGAGAGTCCCCTCGATGGCCAGCTCGTACTGGCCTCCCGCCCCGAGCACGTCGAGTTCGCGCACCACCCGGAAGCCGCCGGCCGGCACGGCGAAAAGGGAAAACCCGTCGCCGGTGCGAGCCATGACCAGGACCAGCCCGGCCCGGGCGGCTCCGGTGGTGAACCACTTCCGCCCGGTGATCCGCCAGCCGCCGCCGGCGCGCTCGGCCCGGGTCCGCATCGCGGCCGGCTCCGATCCCGGCACCCCGGGCTCGGTCATCGCGTAGCTGACCGTCAAGTCCCCCGCGACCAGCGCCGGGAGCCATTCCACGCGGCGGCCGGGATCGGCGTGCGCGGCGAGCATGCGGAAGTTCAGCAGCGCTGACGAACCCAGCACGTCCGGGCCGTGGTCGCTGCGGCCCTCCTGCTCGGCGACGGCGAAGTAGTCCGCCAGCGCCAGACCGGCTCCGCCGTGCGCGCCCGGCAGTGGCAAGGCCCACAGCCCGGCCTGCCGTGCTTCGGCCCGGAGATCGCGCAGCCGCGCCGGGTCGCCCCGGTCCAGCAGGTCTTCGGCCGGAACGATCTTCGTGTCGACGAAGCCGCGGATCCTCTCGCCGAGTGCTGTCCCGTGGTCCATAAGCACCAATCACTCTGTCGAGGGAACTCGTCCCGCCGACTGACCGACTTTTGCCACGACACTCTCAGCCGGGGCGAGACGGAGGCTATAACGCATGACCGGCAGCGACACGATGGCCGCACCGGCCGGACCGCTCCTCACCGGCGCCACCGCACGGGTATCCGGGACCAGCGCGACCGCGCGCGTCTTGCGCCGGCATCTTGCCGCGTTCGGGGCAGAGGTGACCGCCAGCGACGAGGACCCGCACGGCCTGTCCGCCGCCGCGGAGGTCGGCTTCGCCGACGGCCGCCGCCGCGAGATCACCGTGAGCTGGGCAGGACCGGTCCGCGAACCCGCGCTTGCCGGCGAACTGGACGTGCAGGCGGTGTGCGGCGTGATGCACGTCAACGGCCGCCGGCACGGCACCGCTCGGCCGCTGGCCGTCGACTACTGCGCGACCTCTGCCGGAGTGCTGGCGATGATCGGGCTCCTGGCGAGCCTGCGCACCGAAGCCCGCGAGTCACGGGTGGACACCAGCGTCGCCGAAGCCGGGCTCCTGTCGGTCTCGCAGTACCTCGCGGCGGCCAGCGCCGAAGACTCCGAAGCGGTCGGCCTCGGCACCGGCGGGCCGCCGTTCGTCAGCGCGGACGGCGTGCGTTTCGAGATCGAGACGCTGCAACCGGAACCCTGGGCGGCTTTCTGGAACTCGCTCGGCGCCGGCGTCGCCGCCATCCGCACCGGCTGGCGGCCGTTCCAGTTCCGGTACGCCACCGCGACGGCTCCGCTGCCCGACGATCTGCGCCGCGCCCCGCTCGCCCTGCCGTACGCGGCGATCCGGGAGATCGGCGCCCGCACCGGCGTGAGCGTGTGCCCGGTGCACACCAGCTCGCCGCCGCTTCCGGAGTCGCCCTGGCAGCTCGAGCCCACCGCGGGCGCCGCCCGGCCGTCTCCCGCCGGAACGGCCGCGAGTCCGTTGCACGGCTTGGCCGTGCTCGAAGCGGGACGCCGGATCCAAGCGCCTCTCGCCGCTCATCTGCTCCGGCTGCTCGGCACCGACGTGACCCGCATCGAACCTCCTGGCGGCGACCCGCTCCGCGGGATGCCGCCGTGCGCCGGCGGATTGTCGGCGCGCTGGCTCGCGCTCAACCGGGACAAGGCTGCCGTCGAACTCGACATCAAGTCCCCTGCCGACCGGGACCGGCTCCGGGAACTCGCCGCGGATGCCGACGTGTTCCTGCACAACTGGGCTCCCGGCAAGGCCGAAGAACTCGGCCTCGGCGCCCGGGACTTCCCGGGCGGCCTGGTGTACGCCTACACGTCGGGCTGGGCGGACTGCGACGGACCGGACCTCCCGCCCGGCACCGATTTCATGGTTCAGGCCCGGTCCGGTCTGTCCGCTGTGGCCGGCACGGACGGGGCGCCGTCCCTGATGACGGTGCTCGACGTTCTCGGCGGGCTCCTCGGAGCCGAGACGATCGCCGCGGCCCTGCTCGAACGCGATCGCCGGGGCGCCGGGGTCGCCGCGGAAAGCAGCCTGTTCGGCGCGGCGGCGGAACTGCTGCGCACCGGCCGCGCCCCCGCACGTCCCGCTCCGGTGCTGGACGTCACCGAGGACCTTTCGATTCTGCCGGCGGATCCCCGCATGGCCGCCGTCATCGGCCGCGACGCCCACGGCTGTCCCGCTCTGCACACTCCCTGGAGGTTCTCGTGACCGCAGTTCAGCCGGCCCGCACCAGGCTGGCCTTCCGCGACCTCGTCCCGGCCGAAGTGCGCGGCAGCTGGACCTACCCCGACCGGGACCTCTACACCCTCTTTTCCCGTCACCGCGTCGACCAGCCCGACAAGGCCGCGGTCGTCGACGCCGACGGCGAGCTGAGCTACGCCGAACTCGACGACCTCGCCCGCCGCCTCGCGACCGGCCTCGGGCGGCTGGGCGTCGAACCCGGCGACGTCGTCGCCGTGCAGCTGCCCAACGGGCGCCTCGCCTGCGCGGCCGACCTGGCGATCGCCGCGCTCGGCGCCGTCGCCCTGCCCTACCCGGTGGGACGCGGGAGACGGGACGCGGCGCGCCTGCTGGCCCGGTCCGGCGCGGTCGCGGTGCTGACCGTCGCCCAGCACGGGGAGTACGCCTGCGCCGCCGGGCTCCGCGCCCTCGCCGCCGAGCTTCCGGACCTGCGCGCGGTGATCGCCGTCGGGACCGAGACCCCGCCCGGGTGCGTGCCGATCCACGCCCTCCTGGCCGCCGACGCGAGCGGATTCCGGCCGGTGCGGCCCGATCCCGGCTCGGCGGCCCGGATCCTGGTCACGTCCGGTTCCGAGGCCGAACCGAAAATGGTCGCCTACTCGCACAACGCGCTCGCCGGCGGACGCGGCGCCATGATGGCCGGACTCTGCGACGGCGACCCGGCCGCGATGCGCAACCTGTTCCTCGTCCCGCTCGCGTCCGCCTTCGGCAGCAACGGGACTCCGGTCACGCTCGCCGCCCTCGGTGCGACCCTGGTGCTGCAGCCGGCGTTCGACCCGGCCCGCACTCTGGCGCTCATCGAGCGGACCCGACCGACGCACCTCCTCGGGGTGGCGACCATGCTGCGGCAGCTCGCCGACCGGCCCGAACTCGCGGGCACCGACGTGTCGAGCCTGAGCGCGGTCGTCGTCGGCGGCGCCGTGCTGGACGAACCGACCGCGCGACGCGGCCGGGAAGCGTTCGGGTGCCCCGTGCTCAACCTCTACGGATCCGCTGACGGAGTCAGCTGTCACACCGCACCCGGCGACCCGCTCGAGCGGGCCGTGACCGCCGGCCGGCCCAGCCCCGGCGTCGCTGAGGTCCGCATCGTCGACGACCGGCTCGCCGACGTTCCGCCCGGACAGACGGGCGAAATCCTCGCCCGCGGCCCGATGTCGCCCTTGTGCTACGTCGGCGCGCCCGAACTCGACGCCCGCTACCGCACGCCCGACGGCTGGGTCCGCACCGGCGATCTCGGGCGCCTCGACGCCGACGGCTACCTGACGGTCACCGGGCGGCTGAAGGACGTGGTCATCCGCGGCGGCCTGAACATCAGCCCCGCCGAGATCGAAGAACTCCTCATCGCGCACCCGGCGATCCGGGACGTCGCCTGCGTGCCGGTGCCGGACCCGATGTTCGGCGAACGGCTCTGCGCGTGTGTCGCCACGGACTCCCCGCTGGAGCTGCCGGACCTCACGGCATACCTGGGCCGCCTCGGCCTGGAGCCGCGCAAGTTCCCCGAACGGCTCCTGGTCCTGCCCGCGCTCCCCCTCGGCCCCGCCGGGAAAGTCGACCGCCGCGCGCTCCGCGCCCTCGCCGCGAACCAGCCGGCCGCGAACCTTCCCGGCTCCTGAACGGGCGGCGGGCCGGAGACCTCCGCTCCTGAAGGTCCCCCGGCCCGCCGCCGGTTTCCGGCCGCTCAGCCGGTCCGGGACCCGCGCTCCTCCCAACGCTGTTCGACCCGGGCCACCCGCCAGTAGCCGATCGCCGCCGCCCAGACGACCGCGAACATGCCGACGATCGCGAACCCCACGTTGTTGAGGTCGAGCCCGGCGACCCAGCCGGTCACCGGATCGGACAGGCCGAGTTTCTCGTGCAGGATCGCGACGACCTCGACGCTGCCGATCAACAGCGCCACCCCGGCGGACAGACCGGTGATCACGATGTTGTAATACACCTTCCGCACCGGCTTCGAAAACGCCCAGTCGTAAGCGAAGTTCATGAACGTTCCGTCCACGGTGTCCAGCAGGGTCATCCCCGCCGCGAACAGAAGCGGCAGCACCACGATCGCGTACCAGGGCAACCCGCTCGCCGCACCGCCGCCCGCCAGCACGAGCAGCGCGACCTCGGTCGCGGTGTCGAACCCCAGGCCGAACAGCAGCCCGACCGGGTACATCTGGCCCGGCCGGCTGATCGAACGCGTCACCCGGCCCAGGAACCGGTTGAACAACCCCCGATCGTTGAGACGGGCCTCCAGCTCCGCCTCGTCGAACACCCCCCGCCGCATCGACCGCCACACGCGCACGATCCCGGCCAGCGCCACCAGATTGAGCACGCCGATCAGGTAGAGGAACAGCCCGGACACGGTCGTGCCCACCACCCCCAGCGCCTGCCGGGCGCTCGACCCGTCGTCCGTCAGCACCCCGACCACGCGCGTGCCCGCGGCGATGAGGACCGCCAGCACCAGCACCACCGTGGAATGCCCCAGCGCGAACCAGAATCCGACCGAAACCGGCCGCTTCCCGTCGGCCATCAGCTTGCGGGTCGTGTTGTCGATCGCCGCGATGTGATCGGCGTCGAAGGCATGCCGCAGGCCCAACGTGTAGGCAGTCAGGCCCAGTCCGACCCCGAACACCTGCGTGCCCACCGAATAGCCGCCCGGCACCACCGCGAACAGCAGCAGCCCCCACGCGACGACGTGCAGCGCCGCGATGACCGCGGCGATCCCGCCGAACCGCACCCAGCCGGGCCGGCCGCTCACAGACTTCTCGTGCACACTCTCTCCCTCGCGAGCGTTCCGTGGCGGTTCCCGCTCGATCAGGGCCGCAGGCACGTCGAAGCACACGACGTCCGCTCCGGCCCGCCCGAGAGACTCCGGACCCACCCCTCGCGCCACCGCGGCGCAAGGACCGGTGGCAGGTCTTCGGACTCGCGGGCACCCGCCGGGATATCCGGCGGACCTACTGGCCGTCGCTTCCCGGACGCGGCGCGTCCAGTGCTCGATGACGGCGGTCGTTCCCGCTCACCGCTGCGGGGCAGTCCCGGATTCGCACCGGGTTCCCTCTTGCCTCGCCGGATCCCCACAGACCCGGCGAACCACCAGCAGCCGGAGCGTACCCGGCTCAGCCTGTCCCGGAACCCGACCGGCCTCGTCGGAGATCGCCACGTGCTCGGCGCACGTGGCGGAGGGTGCCGCCGTCGCGTCACCGTGAGCCGCGGAGGAGGGCTGGCGGGCTTCCCGAATGTGAACGCGTCCCCTCCTCGACCCACCGAACGGACAAAGTTCAGACAACGAAACCGCAGCGTGCACAACACTTTCCAGGGGAATCATCGTCATCGGCTCGATCGCGCACCAGCCTCACCAGCGCTGGGCTGGACAAAACCCGTCGTCCCGGCGGCCCGGGGTCGCTCTCGCGGCAAACGTCCAGCATCTCCGCGAGGTTCACCGGCTGCTCACATTCCGCGAAAGCGGCGTCACCCAGCAGCAGACCGCGGCTGACCTGCGAGTCGGAGACTACGACGTCGACGAACAGACCGCCCTCACACGGTACGCCGAGAAGGTGGAGGCGATGAAGGAAGCACAGCGCACACGCGAACTGCAGCCAGCACCAGCAAGACAACCGGCAAGGTCAGCTGGACTGCTCAGACCGAGCACCCGCCGCGCATCGAGAGCCCTGCACCTGCCAAGAACGTACCGTGCTGACGGCTTCGGAACGACCTGAACAGATGCCCGACCGCAACCCGCGAACGGCATCCCATCGGGTAAAGATCGCCCCGGCGAGCACCGGAGCACGGTTTCAGCCAGCCGCGCCGCGACCATTCCCGGCACGGTCCATACGCCCAGAATGTGCTCCAGAGCCGAAGCAAAGCCCGCCACCGCGCAACATCAACCGTCGCTCAATCAACCACCAAAACCGCCCGCCACCCGCATAAATTGATACGACCAGACACTGGCTTTCAATCCATCGGTTCTGGGTTCGAGCCCCAGGCGGTCCACCACGATGTTCTCGTGGGCTCTCCCTGTACACGGATCAGGAAAATGCTGCCGCGCTTGCGAAACGGCGTGTTCGAGGGCGCGCTTCGCCGCGGATTTGTGCCCTTTCCGGTCGGCGTTACGGGCCAATTCTCGGTTCTCAGGCGCGGTCTTCGTGCGGCGGGTTCGCCTGCCGGCGGTCACCGAGCGGCCTGCACCACGGGCCGCGTCGAGGACGAGCCAGGCGATGGCTTCCGCGGAGCCGTTGGCCAGGCTCGGCAGGACGCTGACGTAGGTGTCGGACGCCGGCACGATGCTGAGGTGACCGAACAGAGGCTGCACCGTCTTGAGGCCCGGCAGGCTGTTCCGCGGTGCCGGTTCGGCCTCATCGGCTGTTCCGCAGCATGGAACAATCGCTTCGTCTTGTGGTGATCGAACGCTACTGTCGATCGGTACCGGACAAAATCGCAAGAAGGCGGTACCCGACTCGCCGGGAAACTGTGTGATTGCCGGCCGTCGCTGGGGATCGTCACCGCCTCGCCAAGATCTACGGTGTCCGTGCGCACTCCGGCTTCCGTCGCCACTGATCACGAGCCACCGTCACGACTGCTGCGCCGTCGAGTCAAATTCTGAACAGGGAGAAGCCATGCCTCAGTTCGGGGTGAGCATGCCAGTGCTGCAGACTCCGTTCGAGAAATTCGCCGAATTCGCACAGCTCGCGGACAGCGCCGGGTTTCGGTCCTTATGGCTCTACGAGTACTATCGAAATCCCTTTGTCGTCCATGCGGGCGCGGCAGGCGGGACTGACCGGATCAGCCTCGGCACCGCTGTCGCGCAAGCTTTCACCCGAAGTCCGTTCGAACTCGCCAACGCCGCCGCCGACCTGGACGAGGCGAGCTCCGGCCGCACCCTTCTGGGCATCGGGGCCGGACTGGGCGACTTCCTCGATTCGTTCCACTCCGTCCAGGTCGCCCATCCGGTGCGGTGGATGAGCGAGTACATCGACACGGTCCGGATGAGCTGGGACTATCACTCCAGCGGCCTGGAGCCCATGTCCTACGACGGGACCAGGTTCAGCTTCCGGCCGATGCCCCTGAACCCGGCCGGAGCCCGAGCTCTGCGGCGTCCCCGGATCCCGATCTATCTGGCCGCGCTGCGCCCTCTGATGCTTCAGCTCGCCGGCGAGAAGGCCGAGGGGATGATCACGATGGCGCCGTCTCGACGGTACGTCGACCGGGTCATCCTGCCCAATCTGCGAAAAGGGGCCCGGCGTTCGGGACGGCACCTCGCCGATTTCGATCTGACCGCGCTGACGATCTGCTCGATCTCGGACGACCGGGCGGAGGCCGTTCGGCGGGCGCGCATTCAGGTTGGCGTATACGCGGCCATGTCCGAACTGACCAGGTTGCTGGAGTTCGACGACTGCGAACGCGAGCAGCACGAGATTCAGGCCGCTCTGGGCAAGGGCGGCCTCGCGGCTGTCGAGTCCGCGGTGAGCGACAAGCTCGTCGAGCTGTACACGGTCGCCGGAACGCCTGACGAGGTGCGCGAACAAGTCCGCAGGTTCGCGGAATACATTCCGCATATCATGCTGGCTCCGCCGTATATCCCGCCGCTGACCGCCGACGAGAGCGAAGACGCGTTCCTGCAGATAATCAAGACCTTCGGTGATTAGGAATATTCCCCGAAGCGGCAGCTGGCCACGAAGCCCGGAAGCAGAACCGAAGAAAGAAGTTTTCTCCTACATTTCGACGGAGGAGCACGATGAGCCGATCCCTCGGAGGCGATGCGGAACCGGCGGGAGTCCCGATCTCGATCGTCGGGATGTCCTGCAAAGTTCCGGGAGCGGCCACGCCTGAATCGTTCTGGTCGCTGCTTGCCGACGGCGCGGAGACGGTGACCGATGTTCCGCCGGGCCGCGGACACTCGAGCTCGGCTCGCCGCGCGGGCTTCGTCGAAGGAATAGCCGAATTCGACGCGGAGTTCTTCGGCATCTCCCCCAACGCCGCCCGGATGATGGATCCGCAGCAGCGCCTGCTGCTGGAACTTGCCTGGGAGGCACTCGAGGACGCGCGGATCGTTCCCCGTTCCGGGGAAGAGGGGGTCGGCGTCTTCATCGGATCGATGTGGAGCGACTACGCGCTGCTCGCGCACGAGAGAGACGGCGCGATCCTCGATCAGCACACTCTGCCCGGCACGAACCGCGGAATGATCGCGAACAGACTGTCCTATTTTCTCGATGCCCGCGGACCGAGCTTCTCGGTCGACTGCGCGCACTCTTCGTCGCTTGCCGCGGTGCATCTCGCCGTGCAGAGCCTGCGGCGGGGAGAGTGTTCGCTGGCAGTGGCCGGAGGCGTCAATGTGAATCTCTCCGCGTTCAGCGAACGCGCGCTGGACAGGCTCGGCGTGTTCTCCCCCGAAGGCCGCTGTTTCGTCTTCGACGAGCGCGCCAGCGGTTATGTACGCGGCGAGGGCGCGGGCCTCGTGATCCTGAAGCGATCGGACGCTGTCGACGCCGCCCGTGACAAGGTATACGCGGAGATCCTGTCGAGCGTGGTCAATCACGGCGGCGGAGACACTCTGACCCGGCCGAGCGCGACAGCTCAGCGGGATCTGCTGACCGCGGCCTGCCGCGAGGCCGGCATCGACGCGTCCGAGGTGCAATACGTCGAACTGCACGCCGCTGGCACCCCGGCCGGCGACCCGGTCGAGGCACAGGCGCTCGGCGACGTCCTTGGCGGCGCGCGCGATCCGGGCGACCCGCTGCTCGTCGGTTCGGTGAAGACCAACATCGGGCATCTGGAGGGCGCGGCCGGCATCGCGGGCCTGCTCAAGGTCGCCCTGGCGCTGAAACACCGGGAACTGCCTCCGACGCTGCATCATCAGACGGCGCATCGCGACATTCCGCTGGACGAGCTGAATCTGCGGGTGTGCACGACCCGGCGCGGCTGGCCGCGGCCCGATCGGCCGCTCCTGTGCGGAGTCAGCTCGTTCGGCATCGGCGGCACGAATTGCCATCTGGTGCTGCGCGACACGCCGCGCGCGACGGCCGGCCCGCCGGCGTCCGCGCCGGACGAGACTTCTTCCCGGCCGGCGCCCTTGGTGATCTCTGCACGCAGCGACGCCGCGCTTCGCGCGCAAGCCGGGAACCTGCGAGAGCAGCTGCTCCGGCAACCCGAGGTGCCGTTGGAACACGTGGCGTATTCGCTGGCCACGACCAGGACCTTGTTCGAGCACCGCGCGGTGGCCGTAGCGGCCGACCGGGAAACGCTGGCGCGGGACCTCGGCGAGTTCGCCGTGCACAACCCGGCCGGTTCGCTGACCGCGGGACTGGTCTCCGGCGAGCATCGGGTCGCCGTCGTGTTCTCCGGGCAGGGCGGGCAGTACGCGGGCATGGGCCGGGAGCTGTACCTGGCCTACGAGGAATTCGCGTCCGCGTTCGACGCCGCTTGCCTCGAACTCGACCGTCATCTGGACCGGCCGCTGAAGGACGTGATCTTCGCGGCGGCCGGCGGCGCCGGGGAACTGGACCAGACCAAGTACACCCAGCCCGCGTTGTTCGCGGTGGAGTACGCGACCATGCGGCTGCTGCGGGAATGGGGCCTGTCCGCGGATTTCCTCGCCGGTCATTCCATCGGCGAGATCACGGCCGCCCACGTGGCCGGGATGATGTCCCTGCCGGACGCGGCACTGCTGGTCGCGACCCGGGGCCGGTTGATGCAGGAGGCCCGTCCCGACGGGGCGATGTACGCGGTCGAGGCCACCGAGCAGGAAGCTCTCGCCGAACTCGCCGGTCACGACGGAGCGGTTTCCGTGGCTTCGATCAACGCGCCAACGGGCACGGTCATTTCCGGCGACACCACCGCGGTGGAGGCGATCGCCGCGCGGTTCGACGCACTGGGCCGCCGTACCACTCCGCTGCGCACCTCGCACGCGTTCCACTCACCGCACATGGACAGCGTTCTCGAGCGGCTCGAAGCAACCGCCGCCACGATCGCCTATCTTCCCCCGCGCGTCCCCGTGGTCTCGGCGGTCACTGCGGACGTTCTGTCCGCCATGGACGCCGCGTACTGGTCCCGGCACGCGAGGGCCGAGGTGCGGTTCCTGGATGCCGTACGGCGCATGGAAGACCTCGGTGTCACCTCGTTCATCGAGGTGGGGCCGGGTGCCAAACTGGTGCCGATGCTGCGCGAATGCCTGTCCGGCCGCGCCGCCGGGCGTACTGTGATGCCCACGCTGCGAGCCGTCGGCTCCGACTCGCGACGGCTGCTCACGGCGATGGCTACGGTCCACGTCCAGGGCGGCGCGTTCGATATCGGGGCCGCTCTGGGACGAGCACGGGTCCGCACCGTCGACCTTCCAGTCTATCCGTTTCAGCGCAAACGTTTCTGGCTTCCGCGCGTCGGCACCGCAGTGGCGGCCGACGCGCCTTCGCCCGTGGCCGGAAGGTCCACGACCGCCGGCGATGCCGCGACACCGCGTACGACCGATCCGCTTGAGATCGTTCGCGGACACGCCGCGCGCATTCTCGGGCATGCCGACGCGCACGAAGTTGACCCCGACCGCACGTTCAAGGACCTGGGGTTCGATTCCGCCGCCACGGTAGAATTCTTCGACGCGGTCGGCCGGTCCGCTGGCATCCCTTTGTCCGGCGCGCTCGCCTTCGAGTACCCCACGCCACGCTCGCTGGCCGCTTACCTGGCCGATTCCCGTCCTCCAGAGGGCAGCACTCCTCCGCCGCCTCCGGAGAGCGAGGCAGACGGTGATCCGGTCGCGGTGGTGGCCATGGCGTGCCGCGCGCCGGGCGGCGTCACGACTCCGGAAGAGCTGTGGGACCTGCTCGAGGCAGGCCGCGACGCGGTCACCGCGATGCCCGCCGACCGCGGATGGGACCTGAATTCTCTGGTGTCTCCGCGAGGCCGGGAACGGACGACCTGCGCGACCGCAGGCGGGTTCCTTGACGACGCCGCCGGTTTCGACGCGGAATTCTTCGGCATCTCCCCCCGCGAAGCTCTGGCGATGGACCCGCAGCAGCGGCAGCTGCTCGAAGTCTCCTGGGAGGCAGTCGAGCGGGCCGGCATCGATCCGGCCTCGCTGCGAGACAGCCCCACCGGAGTGTTCGTCGGTGCGACGACCATGGAATACGGACCGCGCATGGCCGAAGCCGACGACGACACGGCGGGCTTCGTCCTCACCGGAACCGCACCCAGCATGCTGTCCGGAAGAGTGGCTTACGAGCTGGGCACGCGAGGCCCGGCGCTGACGGTGGACACGGCGTGCTCCGCCTCGCTCGTCGCCGTTCACCTCGCCGCACAGGCCTTGCGCAACGACGAGTGCGAACTGGCTCTCGCGGGCGGGGTCGCGGTGATGTCGACCCCAGGCATGTTCGTCGAGTTCGCGCGGCAACACGGTCTGGCTCCCGACGGCCGCTGCAAGGCGTTCAGCGCCTCCGCGGACGGAACCGGCTGGGCCGAGGCCGCCGGCGTCGTAGTACTGGAACGGCTGTCCCGCGCCCGCGCGCTCGGACACCCCGTACTGGCGACGATCCGCGGCTCCGCGGTCAACCAAGACGGTGCGAGCAACGGGTTGACCGCCCCCAACGGCCGTTCCCAGGAGGCCGTCATCGAAGACGCGCTGACCGCGGCGGGCCTGAACGCCGCGGACGTCGACGCGATCGAGGCGCACGGCACGGGCACGGCGCTGGGCGACCCGGTCGAGGCGAACGCCGTGCTGCGGACCTACGGGCGCGACCGGGACCCCCGGCGGCCCGCGTGGCTCGGGTCGGTGAAGTCCAACCTCGGCCACGCCCAGGCGGCGGCAGGTGTCATCGGCCTCGTCAAAATGGTGCTGGCGCTTCGCCACGAACTGCTGCCCAGATCCCTGCACATCACCGAGCCGTCTCCGCATCCGGACTGGGCGAGCGGCCGCATCGAGCTGCTGACCCGCCCGGTCGGCTGGCCGCGGCAGCAGCGGGTCCGGCGCGCGGCCGTGTCGTCTTTCGGCATCAGCGGCACGAACTGTCATCTGATCCTCGAGGAATCCCCGGAGGAGCATGCGCCGGTTGCCGGGCGCGACGATGCCGGGCGACCGGCGGCCCTAGTCCCGTGCGTGCTCTCCGCGGCGTCCCCGCAGGCGCTGCGGGAGTGGGCCGCGCGGTTGCGGCGGACAGCGGCCGAGCACGACCCCGCGGACATCGCGCACGCTCTGGCGACCACCCGGGCGGCGTTCGGCTATCGCGCCGTCGTGCTGGCCGCGGACCGGGCGCAGCTGCTCTCGGGTCTCGACGCCGTAGCCTCCGGGCAACCGCATCCCCGGGCAGTCACCGGGCGGGTCCGCCGTGGATCCGAGGAGGAGCGGCGGGCTCAAGCCGCCGCTGACGCCCTGTCCTCCGACGCCGCCCCCGAGGCTCTCGCCGACGCTTACGTCCGAGGAGCGAGACTCGCGTGGGACCGCGTTCTTCGCGCTCCGGTCCGCCGGGTGGATCTGCCCACCTACCCGTTTCAGCACACCCGGTACTGGCCGCGGACGCCGGCCGCCGCGTCCGCGCCGCCGCGCCGGGACGACCTCGGCGTCTTGCTGTACCAAAGCACGTGGGACCACGTTTCGCCGGCGGCGCGGGCGCTGTCCGGGCGATGGCTGATCGTCGCGCCCGCGGAGCGGGCAGACGATGAACTCGTCCAGGTCGTATGCCGAGGGTTGTCCCGCGGCGGAGCGCGCGCAGAGCTGATCGCGATCCCGGCCGGATGCGACCGGTCCGGCGTCCGGGAACGCCTCGCCGCCGCGGTCGCGGGCGGCCGAGCCGACGGGGTGCTGTCCTTGCTGGACGTCTCCCCGGGCGAGCCGTTGCTCCTCGCCCGGCCCGAGCTGCCGCCGGCCGGTTTGAATCTGCTGCAGGCGCTGCTCGACGAGGACATCGAGGCTCCGGTGTGGCAGGTGACGCGGCAGTCCGTGACGACCGGTCCAGAGGACCCGCCGGCCGATCCGCTCGGGGCGCGGACGTGGGCGCTAGGGCACACCCTGCGCCACGAAAGCCCGCAGCATTGGGGCGGGTTGATCGATCTGCCGAGCGCCCTCGACGAGCGGGCGATCGAAGATCTCCGCGCCGTCCTGGCCGGCGGCGGGGAGGACGAAGCGGCGATCCGGCCGTCCGGGGTGTTCGCCAGGCGGCTGGCCCCGGTTCCCGCGACCGGGCTCCCGGAGCGTCCTTGGCGTCCCCGCGGCACCACTTTGATCACCGGCGGCACCGGAGCTTTGGGCGGTCACCTCGCGAAGTGGCTCGCCCGCCGCGGCGCCGAACACCTGCTCCTGGTCAGCAGGAGCGGCCGGGACGCGGACGGCGCGGCAGCACTCGAGGCCGAGCTCTCCGCGCTCGGGTCAGCGGTGACCATCGCGGCGTGCGATGTCACCGACCGGGCGGAACTGTCGAAGGTGATCGCCGCCGTCCCGCGGCGGCACCCGCTGTCGGCCGTCGTGCACGTCGCGGGCACCCATGGAGCAGCGCCCCTGCGCGAGCTCACCGCTCGGCGCTGGTCCGAAGTGACGCGCACGAAGGTTCTCGGGGCCGTCAATCTCCACGAACTGACCCAGGGCCGGCAGTTGACGCGGTTCATCGTTTATTCCTCGGTCATGGCGGTGCTCGGCCAAGCAGTCCAAGGCGCGTACGCGGCCGCGAATGCATTCGTAGACGCCCTTGTCCGGTACCGGCTCGCGCGGCGGCTGCCGGGGACGTCGCTGATGTGGGGGCCGTGGAAGGGCGACGGCTTCGGCGCTTCTCTGGACGAGCGGACCTGGCACAGCCTGGGGCTGACGCCTACGGAGCCCACCACCCTTCTCGACATCTTCGACCACCTCGACGACAGCGATCGAGCTTCGCTGATCGTCGCCGACATCGACTGGAACCAGTACGGGGGCTACTTCGGCGAGTCCGGTCTGCTTCGCGGCCTCGCACGGCCAAGGGACGCCGGGATCGAGCCGAAAGAACTTCGTGCCCGGTTGCAAGGTTCCTCCGCGGCAGAACAGCGGCGAATCCTGACCGAGCTGGTGCGTACCCGCGCTGCTCACGTGCTCGGGCATCAGGACCGTGCGGCGATTTCGAAGAACGACGAATTCGAATCGCTCGGTCTCACCTCCATGACCGCCGTGCGGCTTCGTGACGAGCTCAACACGGCCACTGGCCTCCGGCTGCCGACCGGCCTGGCATACAACTGCCCGACCCCCGGCGCGGTCGCGGAGTACCTGTTGCGGTCGATGAGCGATTCCTCCGGCGAGAAAAGGGATCGCCGAGACCGGCTCGCCCCGGTCTCCCCGCCCGCGGCTCACCCGGGCCCCGAGAATGGCGACGCGGCCAACGCACCGAAAAGCACGGCGCCGACGACCCCGGCGGCCGCTCCCGAACCGGCGCTCCGCGAACGCGACGACATCGCCATCGTCGGCATGGCCTGCCGGCTGCCCGGCGACATCTGCGACCCCGAGGCGTTGTGGGACCTGCTCGTCCGCGGCGGCGACGTCACCTCGGACATCCCGGCCGACCGCGGATGGGACCTGACCCGTTTCGCCGATGCGGACGCGGGCACGCCCCGCAGCAGCTACTGCCGTCGCGGCGGTTTCCTTTCCGGCCCGGACCTGTTCGACGCGGACTTCTTCGGAATCTCTCCCCGGGAAGCGCTGGCGATGGATCCGCAGCAACGGATCCTGCTGGAACTGGCATGGGAAGCGGTGGAGCGGACGGGCATCGACCCGGCATCGCTGCGCTCGAGCGAGACCGGTGTCTACCTGGGGCTGCAACACGAAACCTACGGGGCGGAACAGACCGCCGAGGACTCCGTCGAAGGCTACGTGGTGACCGGAACCGCGGGCAGCGTGGGTTCCGGTCGCATCGCCTACTGCCTGGGCTTGGAGGGCCCCGCCGTCACTGTCGACACGGCGTGCTCGTCGTCGCTGGCCGCTGTGCACCTCGCCGTTCGGTCGCTGCGGCACGGGGAATGCGCGATGGCATTGGCCGGGGGCGTCACGGTGATGCCGGGGCCGCGGACGTTCTTCGAATTCTCCCGGCAACGCGGACTCGCGCCGGACGGCCGGTGCAAGCCGTTCTCCGACCGCGCCGACGGCATGGCGCTGGCCGAAGGCGCGGGGATCGTCGTGCTGGAACCGCTTTCGCGTGCTCGCGAGCGAGGCCGCCGGATCCTCGCTGTCGTGCGAGGAACGGCACTCAACCAGGACGGGGCTACCAACGGTCTCACCGCTCCCAGCGGCGCGGCCCAGGAGCGGGTGATCCGCAAGGCCCTCGCCGACGCCCGCCTCGATGCCCGCGACATCGACGCGGTGGAAGCACACGGGACCGGCACCCGCCTGGGAGACCCGATCGAAGCGGAGGCGCTGCAGACCGTGTACGGCGAAGGACGGGCGGACGACCGGCCGTTGTGGATCGGGTCGGTCAAGTCGAACCTCGGCCATACCCAAGCGGCCGCGGGGGTCGTCGGGGTGATCAAGACGGTGCTGGCGATGAACGCCGGGCTGCTGCCCCGCTCGCTGCACATCGACCGGCCGAGCAGCCAGGTCGAGTGGAACCGGGCCGCCGTGCGCCCGCTCGTCGAGGCCGTGCCCTGGCCCCGAACCAACGGAGCCCCGCGGCGCGCCGGCGTGTCGTCGTTCGGCATCAGCGGCACCAATGCCCACGCCATTCTGGAGCTCCCGGAACCGAGCACGACGTCCGCGCGCGAAACGCGGACCGCTCCGGACGAGAACAGCCCCGTCCTGCCTGTGCTGGTGTCGGGACATTCGCCGCGGGCGTTGGCGGCCCAAGCGGATCGGCTGCGTGCCCACCTCGTCGACCGGCCGGACCTGTCATTGCCCGACATCGCCTTCTCGACGGCGACCAGCCGCGCTCATCTGGAATACCGCGCGGCGGTCCTCGTGGAGAACAGAACCCAGCTGATCGACGCACTCGGCATGCTGCGGGACGGAGACGACTCCGCGCACACGGTGACCGGCCGCGCGAGCGCGCCTCCGGTCGTGTTCGTTTTTCCCGGGGACGGATCGCGGTGGCCGGGCGAAGCCCTGAATTCGCTGCGGTCGTGCCCGGCGTTCGCGCGACGCTTGCGGGAATGCGACGAGGCGCTGCGGGAACACCTGGGCTGGTCGGTTCTCGAGGTGCTCGACGGCTCGCCGCGTGCGGTGGGGCCGGACCCGGAAGAGGTGGCCGCGCCCGCGCACTTCGCGATGATGGTGTCGCTCGCCGCCGCGCTCGGCTCTCTCGGCGTCACCCCCACTGCGGTGCTCGGCCATTCCCATGGGGAAATCGCGGCCGCAGTGGTAGCGGAGGCGCTGAGCCTGGCCGACGGCGCCCGGGTCGTCGCCTCGCGCAGCCGGGCCTGCCGCACCCTTGCGGGGCGCGGCGCGATGGCGGCGGTGCGCACGTCCGAGCCTGGCGACGACGTCGTGCCCGCCCGCCTCGCCTCGCGGATCAATGTCGCCGCGACGAACGGGCCCAGGCATCTCGCGGTGTCCGGCGACCGGGACGCCGTCCAGGACTTCGTCCGCGCATGCGACGGCGTCAAGGTCGGAGCGACCCTGCTCCCGCACGCGTTCGCCGCGCACTCACCGCACGTCGAACCCGCCCGGGACCAGGTCGTCCATGATTTGCGCGACATCGCCGCGCGAACCCGCGAAGCAACGTTCTATTCCACGGTGACCGGTGGCCTCCTGCCGGGCGGCCGCGCGCTGGACGGCGAGTACTGGTTTTCGAACCTGCGCCGGACGACGCGGTTCCGGCAAGCCTTCGAGGCATTGCTTGACGACGAATATCGGCTGTTTCTTCAGCTGGGCCCGGACCCGGTACTGAGCGAAGCGCTCTCGGACACGACCGAGCTGCGAGACGTACGCACCTACCTCGGCGACTGTACGGCGCGAGAGGCGGCCAGCATGTCGCGGCTGGTGACTTCGGTTGCCGAACTGTACGCACACGGCGCGGACATCGACTGGGAAACCGCCTTCGCCGGGCGCGCTGCCGCTCGGGTCGACCTTCCCGCATACGCGTTTCAGCGCAGCAGCTACTGGATACCGCTCGCCCAGCACTCGGACAGCCAGTCTGCCGCCGACGCCGGGCTGGAGCCAGCGGCGCATCCGATGCTGTCGGCCGCCGTTCGCCTGGACGACGGCACGCTGTTGTTCACCACCCGGTTCGATATCTCCGCGCATCCGTGGCTCCGTGATCACCTTGTCCAGCAAGAGATACTGATGCCCGGGACGGCCTTCGTCGAACTGGCCGCGTACGCGGCGGCGGAGTCCGGACTCCAGCGGATCGACGAGCTGGTGATCCAGAAGCCCCTGGTGCTCGCCGAGGACCAGGCCGTGGATCTGCGGGTCCTGGCCGACGCGCCCGGCCGGGACGGGCGGCGAACCTTGCGGATCCAGTCGAGGCCGGCCCGCGCGCCGGGCGAATGGTCCACTCACGCCCAAGGACGGCTGAGCGCGGACGGCCCCTCGGAGCAGCCGGAGACCGCCCCACCGGCCGCCGGAACCGACGACATCGACGTCGAGGAGCTGTATTCCCGCTTCGCCTCGGCGGGAATCGATTTCGGCTCGTCGTTTCGGGTCGTGCGGAGGATGAGGCACGGCACTGGCGAAGTTTTCGCCGAGGTGGCGCTGAACGCCGGAGAGAGCGGGGACGCGGAATCGTTCCTGCTGCATCCCGCGTTGCTGGACGGTGCCCTGCAAGGCTCCTCGCTGCTCGGAGCCGGGCAGGCCTCGCTGCCGTTCGTCTACTCCGGCGTGCGGATCTTCGTCGCCAAGGCAGCGCGAGTCCGGGCGAGATTGACCGCGATCGCGCCCGAGGAAGTCCGCGTGGTCCTCTTCGGCGACAGCGAGGAGGTCGTCGCGGTGATCGAATCTCTGCGTCTGCGGCCCCCGGCGGCGGCGGGAGCCCAGGCCGGCGGTGCCCTCTACGCGCTGCGCTGGCATCCTGCCGCCGTGCCGCCCGGCCCAGCGCCGACGTCCCCGCGGATCGCGGTGCTGACGTCCGCGGCGGACCGCGTCCGCCCTGTCCCGGCCGCCCTTCCCGTGGTCGAGTACCCGAATCCGCGAGCCCTCCGTACCGCTGTCGAGCAGGGCGCTCCTGCTCCCGGCCTGATCCTCGCACCCGTGCACACCCTGAGCTGGATCCCGGAAACCGGCGCTGACCCGGCTGCCGTTCACGAAGTCGTCCAGCACACGCTGGCACTGATCCAGCTGGTGCTCGGCACCGGTGCGTTGTCGGACACCACGTTGGCCGTGCTCACCCGCGGCGCGGTCTCCGTCGCGGGAGAAGAGGTGACGGACGTCGGAGGTTCCGGCGTGTGGGGCTTGCTGCGCAGCGCGCAAACCGAGCATCCTGGCCGGATCGTGGCCATCGACCTCGACCCGGCGCGCGACCTTCTCGACGTCGGGCTCGTCGCGCGGTGGTGCCGTTCCGCGGAACCCCAGCTGGCCGAACGAGGATCCGACGTCCTGGTGCCGGGGCTTGCCGCCGTCTCCCCCGCCAGCACCGCGCCGCCCGGCGATACGACGTGGAAATTGACCGCACGGGGCACGACCGTGGACGAGCTGGTCTTCGAATCCGCCGACTCGACGCGCCGGCTCGGCCCCGGCGAAGTCCGGGTAGGCGTACGCGCCGCCGGGCTCAACTTCCACGACGTGGTCACCGCCCTCGGGGTCGTGCGCGACGGCAGCGGAATAGGCGCGGAATGCAGTGGAATAGTTCTCGAAGTCGGCGAGCAGGTTGCCGACCTGCACCCGGGCGACCGCGTGACGGGCTTGGCCGCGGACGCGTTCGCGCCGGTAGTGACAACCGATCGTCGGCTGCTGACGGAGATCCCCCCTGGTCTCGGCTTCGCCGAAGCCGCCGCGATTCCCGCGGTTTTCGCCACGGCGTATTACGCGTTGCACGATCTCGGCGGAATAGCCGCGGGCGATCGGATACTGGTGCACGCCGCTGCCGGCGGCGTCGGCAGCGCGGCGGCACAACTGGCGACGCTGGCCGGCGCTGAGGTGTACGGGACTGCCAATCCGGCGAAATGGGACCACCTTCGAGCCCGGGGATTCGCGGACGATCATTTGGCCTCGTCGCGCACTCTCGAATTCGCCGGAAAGTTCTCGGACGGCCCGGCCGGCGCCCGGTTCGACATCGTGGTGAACAGCTTGGCGGGCGCCGCTGTCGAATCCTCGCTCGGACTGCTGAAGAACGGCGGACGGTTCATCGAGCTGGGAAAGACTGATCTGCGGGACCCGAAAACAGTGTCGAAAACACACCCTGGCGTCAGCTACCGGCATTTCGACCTGAACGAGGTCCCTGTCGAGCGGCGCGGGGAAATCCTCCGCACAGTCACCGACCTGTTCCGGCGCGGCGCGCTGACTCCGCCGCCCCTGCGAGTCTGGGACATCGCCGACGCCGCGCGTGCGTTCCGGCACCTGCGCGACGGCTCCGGGATCGGCAAGAACGTCCTGACGATCCCGCGGAAGTTCGCCAAGCCCGGGACCGTGCTGATCACCGGAGGAACCGGCGCGCTCGGGCGAACCCTGGCTCGCCATCTGGTCGCCGGCCACGGAGTGAGCGACCTCGTTCTGGCGAGCCGCACCGGACCGGACGCCGAGGGCATCGGCGAACTCGTCAGCGAGTTGACTCGGCACGGAGCCGAGGTCCGGGTCGAACGGTGCGACGCGAGCGACCGAGCCGCCCTCGCCGGGCTCGTCGACAGCATCCCGGCCGCACGCCCTCTCACCGCCGTCGTCCACGCCGCCGGCGTGCTCGAAGACGGCGTGGTCTCCGACCTCGATGCCGCCGCGGTCGACCGGGTGCTGTCCGCGAAAATCGACGGCGCCCTGCACTTGGACTCGCTGACCGAGGGACACGATCTCGCCGCTTTCATCGTCTACTCCAGCGCGGCAGGCACCCTGGGCACCGCTGGACAAGCCGGCTACGCGGCGGCGAACGCCGCGCTGGACGGACTGGTCAGGCGACGTCGCGCGCGCGGGCTGCCCGCTGTCTCTCTGGGGTGGGGATTGTGGGAGCACCGCACCGGAATGACCAGGAACCTGGACGGCCGGGACCTGGACCGGCTGGCGGGCCTGGGGATCGGAACGCTCTCCGACGCCACCGCGCTCCGGCTTTTCGACCAGGCTCTGGGGCTCGGCGAACCGCATCCGCTTCCCATGAACCTGGACCTGGCCAGAGCCGCACGGCGACCCGCGCCGCATCCCCTGCTGCGAGACCTGCTCCGTGCCCGCGTGCCTTCGCCGACCGGCTCGGACGCGGACGTCTCGAGGGCTTCGTTCAGCGGCCAGGACGACCTGCTGGACCTGGTGTATGCCAAGACCGCCGCCGTTCTCGGCCGGAACAGCACTTCCGATCTGCTGCCGGACCGTCCGTTCAAGAATCTCGGATTCGATTCGCTGGCCGCGGTCGAACTGGGCAACAGCCTGAGCGGCGCCACCGGCCTCGCGCTGCCGGCGACCCTGGTTTTCGACTGCCCCACACCCGAATCCGTCGCACGTTACCTCGCCGAGCGGCTCCGGCCGGACGGCTCAGACGCCGCCCGGCACCCTGCTGAACCCGTCCCCGGGCGGCGGGAAACCGTCGACGCCGACGCCGACGGCGACATCGAAGCGGCGGACTCCGACGAAGAACTGTTCGCGATCCTCGACATCGAACTGGGAGGCGACGATGGCCAGCGCTGAGGAACTCCGCGACTACCTCGCGCGCACCGCGGTCGAGCTGCGTCGTTCAAAGCACCGGTTGCGGGAAATGGAACAGCGCGAGCGCGAACCTGTCGCGGTGATCGGCATGGGATGCCGGCTGCCCGGCGGCATCGACCGTCCGGAAGCGTTCTGGCGGCTGCTGGCCGAGGGCGGGGACGCGATCTCCGAGTTCCCCGACGACCGCGGCTGGAAGGCCGGCCAGCTCTATCATCCGGACCCGGACCATCCTGGGACGTGCACCGCTCGCCAGGGCGGATTCCTCCGCGACGCCACGCTGTTCGATCCCGAGCCGTTCGCCATCACTCCACGCGAGGCGGCAGCGATGGACCCCCAGCAACGCATCGCTCTCGAGACCGCTTGGCACACCGTGGAACACGCCGGCCTGGACGCGAACGACCTGAAAGACACTCCGGTCGGCACCTTCGTTGGCGTGTCGAACCAGGACTACCTGCCCCTCCTGCTCGGCAACACCGCGGCGCGGGGCCACGCGCTGACCGGCACGATCACCAGCGTGCTGTCCGGGCGCATCGCCTACACGCTGGGCTGGACCGGTCCGGCTTTGACCATCGACACCGCCTGTTCCTCTTCGCTGGTCGCACTGCATCACGCCGCGCGCTCGCTCAGACACGCGGAATGCGACCTCGCTTTGGCGGGCGGCGCGACCGTCCTGTGCACGCCCATGGCACTCACGGCCTTCAGCCAGCTGCGCGCCCTGGCGGCTGACGGCCGGTGCAAGGCGTTCGCCGCGACGGCGGACGGGATGGGAATCGGCGAGGGCGTCGTCCTGCTGATGCTGGAGCGATTGTCCGACGCGCAGCGGCACCACCACCCGGTGTGGGCAGTCATCCGGTCGTCGTTCACCAACTCCGACGGCAGAAGCAACGGATTGAGCGCCCCGAGCGCGTCCGCCCAGCGGCACGTGATCGCCAAAGCCCTGGAGACCGCTGGCCTGACGGCAGGCGACATCGACGCGGTCGATGCCCACGGCACCGGCACCAAGCTGGGCGATCCGATCGAAGCCCAGGCGTTGCTGGCCGTCTACGGTCAACGCCAGGGCGAACCGTTGTGGCTGGGATCGGCGAAGTCCAACCTCGGTCACACCCAAGCGGCGGCCGGTGCCGCCAGCGTCCTGAAAATGGTGCTGGCCATGCGGCACGGCACACTGCCCGAGTCCCTGCACATCGACGCGCCTACCCCTCTGGTGGACTGGGGCTCCGGCAACATCCGCCTGGCGACCCGACCGACGCCCTGGCCCGCGCTGCCGGAGCGCCCGCGCCGGGCCGCGGTGTCCTCGTTCGGCATCAGCGGCACCAACGCCCACCTGATCCTCGAAGCGGCGCCCGAGGCGCCGGAGCCTCCGTCGCCGGGCAGCTGCACCGTGCCCCGGCCGCGGGCCTACCTGCTGTCGGCCCATACGGGCGCCGCGCTGTCCGCGGCCGCCGCGCAGCTGGCCGAGCAGGTACGCGGAGAGCCGGAGCCCGCCCTCGACGACGTGGCCCACTCCCTTGCGCACACCCGTACCGCGCTCCCCTGCCGAGCGGCCGTTGTCGCGGAAACGGCCGCGGAACTGACCGCCGGACTCGACCGGATCGCCAGCGGCGGCACTGGCTTCGCTCGCGCCGAACGCTCGCCCCGCACGGCTTTCGTTTTCCCGCATGCCGTCTCGCCGTCCCGCGCCGGGACAGACCTCCAGCGGCTGCGCGGCTTCCGGGCCGCGGTCGACGCCTGTGCCGAGGCCTTTTCCCCTTTTCTGACCTGGTCGCTGGCCGACGCCTGCGCCGGCCGGGCACCGGCTCCGGATTTCGGCGATCCCGCGGTGGCGGGACCATGGGGATTCACTTTCATGATCGCCGCGGCAGCAGTGTGGCAGGAGTTCGGGATCCAGCTTGCCGCGACGATCGGCGACGGACTTGGCGCCATCGCCGCGGCCCATGTCGCGGGTTCGGTAAACCTGCCCGACTCGGTCCGGTTGATTCTCGCCCTCAGCACGCGAACACCCCAGCAGCCGGCGGAAGTCCCGCCAATCCGTTGGAACGCCTCCGCGACCCCGGTCCACGCCGCGGCCGATTACTCGATCGGCGATCGCATCACCGACGCGTCGGCATTGCTGCACCACGCGGCGCGGTCGACTTCCCCCGTGCCGTCCCAGGGAATTCCGGACGGAACCGGGAATGGAGCGTTCGTCACGCTCGACTGCGCCGGAGTCCGCGACGCGGCGCACGTTTACCGAGAACTCGAACGGCTGCATGCGCGCGGCGTCCGGATCGACTGGAAAGAAACAGTGCCAGCCGGCCGCCGGACGGCACTCCCGCTCTATCCTTTCCAGCGAACCCGATACTGGCCGGACGACGAATCGGCTTTCCGTGCGGCCGAGCCCGCGGGCACCGCGCACCGGGCGCTCGATCGCTCGAAAGCGACTTCCGGGGACCTCGACGGGAGCGGCGAGTCAGGCGACATCGTGTCGATTGTCCTCGGGTTGGTGGCTTCGGTAATGGCCGGGGAAGGGGAAAACCGGCCCGCTCGCATTCCCGCCGACCACACCTTCCGGGAACTCGGCTTCGACTCGCTGCTCGCGGAAAACCTCCTCTCCGGGCTGACCAGCGTGCTGAAACGTCCCGTGCGTGCTGGGGTGTTCTCCATGGAGAACACCCCAGCCGAACTGGCGGACCGGCTGTCCGACGACTCCCTCGGCTGGTCCGAGCCGCTCGCCGAAGCCGGCACGAGCCTGGACAGCCTGATGCGCAGCGGCTCGGACACCGGGCAGGGCGCAGACGTCTTCGACCTTCTCGGGGTCGCGGCCAGACTGCGGCCGCGATTCGACGACCCGGCGCGATCACGCACCCGGCCTCCGCTGAAACTGTCCCGGATCCCCGACGCCCCTCACCTGATCTGCTTGAAAACGATCACCCCGACGGTCGGCGACTTCGAATACACGCCGCTGGCTCGCGTTCTGGGCCACTCGACCAGCATGACGGTCCTGCCGTACCCGGGCTTCGCCGAGGGCGAACCGATCCCCGAGGACTTCACGACGCTCGCCGAAGCCCAGGCCGAAGCGGTGCTGCGGAACGCCGAGGGCAAACCGTTCACCCTCATGGGCCATTCGTCGGGAGGACTGATCGGATACCGGGTCGCGGAACTGCTCGAAGAGCGCGGCACCCCGGCCTCGGCCCTGATCATGGGCGACACCGCGTACCGCCACAGCACCACCAGGGAAGACCTCGACGGCGTGCTCACGATGATGCTCAACGACTGGGGCCGGTTCTTCGCTCGCGACAACGCACCGCTCACCGCGATGGGCTGGTACTGGCATCTCTTCAGCCAGTGGGAGCCCCGGCCGATATCGACACCGACCATGCTGATCCGCGCCACCGAAGGCGCCACCTCGGACAGCGCGGGCTTCCATGGCGCCTGGCCCCACGCCGACAAAACCGTCTTCACGCCCGGCACCCACTTCACGATGATGACCCGCCACGCGGCACGAACGGCCGCCCACATCGCCGAATGGCTTCACCGGTACGCCTGACAGCGGACTCGTCCGCGCGACTCGCCGCGCACCCGCGCGGAAAGGAGAAACGAGCGACCCGGCCGCACTCCTCACCAACGGAACGAGCTGTTCCCGGCTCGACCCGGGGCCTGACCGGACGAGATCGCCCATGGTCCGCATCGGATCCGGCGAGTGCCGCATCGAGGCAAACGCCTCCTCCTCGTACACCCGCCTTCGCACGCCACATACGCTGACATACTCCAGGCACGCATCGGCTCCGTCCTTCAGCTCATCAGCCCATCGACCAGGAAAGTCCCGCCAGGCTTCGGCATCACGCCGTACCGCACCGAGATCCGGTCCGCCCAGCGCAAGAACGGAACCGGCGTTCTCGACGGTCACCGCCTCCAGCGACTCGCCGCGATCAGCTCCGACGGAGACACCCGCGGGCACGCCGCGAAGCCGCGAGCAGAGTTCCAGCCCCAGCAGGGCGCCGTGCACTCGAATCCGCCAGACCGCAGCCCACAACGTCACCGGCGCGAAATGCTCCGCAACAACCACATCGACCTCCCTGGAAACAATGCTCACCGTCGCGGCACCGCCCTGAGCCGCGGTCACCGTTGACCTCACCGACCATCGGCCGACCTCGCCAGACAGCCCGGAAAGCGGTATCGAGCCGAGGCACCCGGCCAGCGAGACAGCGCCGAGCGACGTCTCGAACGAGTTCACCGAGCTGGTCCAGGCAGCGGGCTGCCCCCGACCGCTCTCCACGGGCTCCGCCATGGAGCCAGGCCATCATGGACCTCTGCACGAACGTCGCCCAGGAAGTCGCCGCCGACGCCGCCCGGAAACTCGCGTCGGCGATCTCCCGGCGGGGCGCATTGCACCTATCCCGCGCTCTCGGGCTCGCAGGAGACCACAATGGACGGTCGACCACCGGGCAACGCTTGGCCCTAACAGCACAAAACCCCAGGCCACCGACGCCGATGACCTGGGGTCCGAAAGTGGGCCGTCGGGGAGTCGAACCCTGAACCCGCCGGGTAAAAGCCGGCTGCTCTGCGCGGTTGAGCTAACGGCCCGTGGTGGTTTGGCTGCCCGTCGAGGGTTCGAACCTCGGTTTCCGCGTCCAGAGCGCGGCGTCCTGCCAGTTGGACGAACGGGCATCGGCTCCCGGTCCAGGGGGCGGACCTGGGCCAGCGGATCCACAATCCGCGGTGCTGCCCCAAACCGGGCAGAGTCGGATGCCCGCGGGTCGAACGCGGTGTCTCCTGGTCCCGAACCAGGCGGGGTCGCCGGTGCCCCTCGCATCCGAAGGCCCGGCGCCCCCTCGGCGCCGGGTCCGGTACCCCTGCCAGGACTCGAACCTGGGGCCTCCGCATTCGTAGTGCGGCGCTCTTTCCCGCTGAGCTACAAGGGCATGCGTCCGGCACGGGGCCGGACCGCGAGCGGCCGGAGGGCATCGAACCCTCTTCTTCGGTTTGGAAGACCGACGTGTCCGCCGAGTTCACCACGACCGCAAGGCGCGCCCTGGGTGCGGGCGCAGTGGTGAAGGAGGGAGTCGAACCCTCAATGCCCGTTCGGGCGCCCGGGTTACCGCCGGGTGGGGCTGCCGCTGCCCCGTCCTCACCGTGCGGGTCCGGCCGTGCTCGACCGCCGGACCCGGCGCTCGTCCTGGCCGCGGGTGAGGCGACGGGGACGAGTCTCGGAAATGTCTTGCTCCGTTGTGTAGCTGTCAAAGAACTGTCGAAAATAGGCAGCGGGGAAATGCCGTCGCGAAAATAGAAACGCGGCGGAGAGAATTGAGGTGGGCACTGACAAGGGAAGCCGCCCGGATCGGTTTCCCGACGAGGGCGGCTCCCGGTACGCGAGCGACGCTGCGTCAGGTCAGGGAGCGGATACCGCCTTTTCGGCCGGTTTGGCGCTGGTGGAGCGGGGAACACTGGACAGCGCGGAGTGCGGCCGGATAGCGGCCTCGCATCTCCCGCATCCGCATGTTCGTCATGACCGCTCCTTCGTCCGCTGTAGTGGATTCATCTTCACCTACGCCGAATCGATGCGTCAATCTTATTTTCCGGACGATTGTTTCCGGGCGGGGTTTCCGCGGAGGACGGAACGTGCTGTAATGGGCGAGTGCACTTCAACCCTTACGGTGGCGCGGGCGCGCAAGTAGCCGCCGACCTGGCGACCCTTTCCCAGCGCGACGACGTCACGGCCGCCGAGGTGCGGGCCGCGGGGCAGGCGCGGGAGATGGTGCTGCCGCGCCTCACCGCGGACGAGGCAGGACAGATTCTCGCGTGGGGGCGGCGGCTGCACGAGGTGTTCGTCGCGGAGACGACGGCCGAGCGGATCGATCTCCTCAACGAACTGCTCGCTGTCGCCGCGTGCCGGCCGAACATCGCCAGCCACGACGGGAAAGCGCCGCATCTGCACTACTCGAGCGAGGGCGCGGGCGTGGTCGAGCGGTTCTACGCCTACACCGCGGGCGGGCTCGCGCATCTGGTGTGCGAGGAGCCGCACCGTCTCGGCGTCTGTGCGCGCGAGGGGTGCGGCTTCGCGTTCGTGGATACGTCGCGCAACGGTCGGCGGCGGTTCTGTTCCACTCGCTGCGGCACGCGGGTCAACGTCGCCGACCATCGCGCGCGGCAGGTCGCGGGCTAGGCCCGTCAGTCGAGCGCTTGGGCGGGCGCGCCGAACGACTGCAGTTCCGGGTATTTCGCGGCGATCGTGTCGCCGGAGGATTCGCCGCGCAGGCGTCGGCCGATCCACGGCAGCGCGTGCTCCCGGCCCCAGCGGAGGTTCGCCGCGCGCTGTTCCCGCGCGGACAGGCGCGGCCGCGGTCCCAGCGCGACGTGCGCGAGACTGTGCTGCACGCCCAGCGCGTCGAGGACGGCGATGGCGATTTCCGTGTGCCCAGCAGCATTCAGGTGCAGACGGTCTGCGGACCACATGCGACGGTCGCGCAGCTGGCGCATCGACCACATGTCCACCAGCAGCGTCTCGTGCCGCGCCGCGATGCCGCGCACGTGCTCGTTGTAGATCGCGACCCGGCCGCGGATCTGCCGGAACAGCGCGTCTTCCACGCCGTCGACGCCGGTGAACAGCAGCACCTGCGCCCCGGCCGCGCGGAACCGGGCGACGGCGCGCTCGTACGAGTCGGCGAGGCTGTCGATGTCGACCCGCGGCCGCATCAGGTCGTTGCCGCCCGCGTAGACCGTGACGAGGTCCGGCTTCATCGCCAGCGCCGGTTCGACCTGCTCGTTCAGCACCTGCGGCAGGAGCTTCCCGCGCACCGCCAGGTTGGCGTAACGGAACCCCGGCTCCCCGGCGGCCAGCACCTCGGCCACCCGGTCGGCCCACCCGCGCACCCCGTTGCGCGCGGACGGATCGTCGTCCCCGACGCCTTCGGTGAACGAATCGCCAATACAGACTAAGCGGTTGGTCATTGCCTCAGTTTAGGCCCGGCTCCCCCGCCCTGGGCACGGCGCCCGCCGAGGACAGCGCGGAACGGATCGCGGGCAGAAACCCGCTGGCTCAGGGGCGGAGGCCGTCGAACAGGATCGCGATCGTGCGGTCGCGCAGTTCGCGATCGGACCCGACGTGCTCGGCCGCCTTCGCGGTGCCGATGATCACCGGGATCAGCTCGGTGGTGGTGACGTCGCGCCGCACCGCGCCGCTGTCCTGGGCGCGGCGCAGCAGCACGCCGAGGGATTCGCGCAGCCGCTCCCCGATCACCGAACCCGTGCTGGGCACGCACACGCCGGCCGAGGTGAGCGCTTCGAAGTAGGCGTTTTTGGCGCTGGACATCTCGATCCAGCTGGTGAGGAAGGTGAAGAAGGCGGCCCCGGCGTCCTCGGCGTTCTGCGCGACGACCGCGTCCGCCTCGTCGACGAACCGGTGCAGCCGCGCGTAGAGCACGGCCTCCAGCAGCGCTTCTTTCGTGGGGAAGTGCCGGAACACCGTGCCGATGCCGACCCCGGCCTCGCGCGCGACCTCCTCGGTCGGCGCGGCGGTGCCCTTGGCCGCGAAGACTGTCTCGGCGGCTTCGAGCACCTTCGCGCGGTTTCGCCGCGCGTCGGCGCGGAGCGGTTTGTCCTCCGTCACGGCTGTGATGGTAGTCGCGCGTCCTGGCCGCGCGGCGCCCGATCCTGGTCCGGACGGCGTGCCGGAAGGTCGGAAACAACCCGTCCGGAGCAGGCGTCCGGAATCGTCAAACCTCTGCCGGTCGTTCACACTGTAGTGTGACGACCGTCACGAGAGGTGCACGACCATGACTCTAGGCGACAACGAAGTCACCCAGTCAGTCCAAGCTTCGACCGGCGACCGCCGGGTGCAGGTACGCCGGGCGGCCCTGGCCGGGTCGATCGGAACCACCATCGAGTGGTACGACTTCTTCCTCTACAACACCGCCGCGGCGCTGGTCTTTCCCCATCTGTTCTTCCCCGCGTCGTCGTCCTACGCCGGGGTCATGCAGTCGTTCGCCACCTATGCGGTCGGTTTCGCGGCCCGCCCGATCGGTGCGGCGATCTTCGGCCATTGGGGCGACCGGCTCGGCCGCAAGGCGACGCTCATCGTGACGCTCCTGCTGATGGGCCTGTCCTCGGCGATCGTCGGTGTGCTTCCCGGCGCGGCGACCATCGGCGTCGCCGCCCCGCTGATCCTTGTCCTGCTGCGGTTGGTGCAGGGCATCGCGATCGGCGGCGAGTGGAGCGGATCGGTGCTGCTGGCCATGGAATGGGGCGATCAGCGGCGGCGCGGCCTGCTGGCGAGTTTCGCGCAGGTCGGCGTTCCGGTCGGGCTCGTGCTGGGCACCGGCGGCATGACGCTGCTGTCGGCGACCCTGTCCCCGGACGCGTTTTCCTCGTGGGGCTGGCGAATCCCGTTCCTGCTGAGCCTGGTGCTGGTGGCGATCGGCCTGGTCATCCGGCTGCGCATCATGGAAACCCCGATGTTCGCCGCCGCGGTCGCCGCCAAGCGCACGTCGAAAGCCCCGGTGAAGGACGTGGTCCGGCACCACTGGCGGGAAATCCTGCTGTCGGCCGGACTGCGGTTCAGCGAGCAGATGCCGTTCTATTTGTTCACCAGCTACGTCCTCGTCTATGTCGTGCAGCGGCCGGAATTCAGCAAGACGTTCGTGCTCAACGCGGTTCTCGTCGGCGCGGCCGCGGAATTGCTGCTGATTCCGCTGTTTTCCCAGTTCTCCGACCGGATCGGCCGCAAACAGGTCTATCTGACCGGCGCGGTGCTGACCGGGGTGCTCGCGTTCCCGTACTTCACCGTGCTGACCCACAGCGGCCACGCGATGATCTTCCTGGCGATCATCGTCTCGATGGTCGCGCACTCGATGCAGTACGGCCCGCAGGCGGCGCTGATCGGCGAGAGCTTCCCGACGCATCTGCGCTACGGCGGCGCGGGGCTGGGATATCAGCTGGCGTCGGTGTTCGCGGGCGGTCCTGCTCCCCTGCTGGCGACCTGGTTGCTGCACACCACGGGCACGCCGTATTCGATCTCGATCTACATCGTCGCTTCGGTCGTGGTGACCGTGGCGTGCGTGCTCGCACTGCCCGATCGTTCGAAGGCCGACATCGACGACGTCGGCGTCTACGCCCGCTGACCGCAGGAAAAAGGGGCTGCCACCCGGAAAACCGGAGTGGCAGCCCCTTTGAACGGCTCAATCAGCGCTGCGGCGGCGGTCCGCCCTGCGGTCCGCCGAACGGGCCCTGCTGCGGGAACGGCCCGTTGCCCGGTCCCTGCGGTCCGCCGAACTGCTGCGGCGGCGGGCCCTGGTACGGACCGCCCTGCGGCGGCGGTCCGGCGGGAGGCTGCTGCGGCTGCGGCAACGACTGCTGCTGGGCAGGCGGCGGCGTGCTGGGCTGCGGCCGCTCCGGCGGCGCGGGCGGTTCTTCTTCCTCGACCGGCGCGGGCCGCTCGGCCTTGACCGGCGAGGCGCCCCCGATGGCGCGCCGCGGATGCTCCGTCGACGCGCCGAGCGGCCCGTCGACCTCCTTGCGTGCCACGGCTTCCGCGGCCGCGACCGCTTCGGCGACCTTCGGGTCGCTGCTCGTGTCGAACCATCCGGCGACCTCGTCGTCGTCGAGGTCCGGCTTGGCCGGGGTGTCGTCCTGCGGCGGCTCGTAGCGGAACACGCCGTCGTCGCCGGGGGCGCCCAGCGCGCGGGCGAAGCCTTCGAGGGCCTTGCCGTAGTCGCTCGGGATCATCCAGACCTTGTTCGCGTCGCCCTGCGCCATCTGCGGCAGGGTCTGCAGGTACTGGTAAGCGAGGACCTCCGGCGTCGGGCGGCCCGCCTTGATCGCGGCGAACACCTTCTCGATCGCCTTCGCCTGGCCCTGCGCTTGCAGGTAGCGGGCGGCCCGTTCACCCTGGGCGCGCAGGATCCGCGACTGCCGTTCCGCTTCCGCGGCGAGGATCGCGGCCTGCTTCTGGCCTTCCGCGGCGAGGATCTGGCTCTGCTTCTGGCCTTCGGCCGTCTTGATCGACGATTCCCGCTGGCCCTCGGCGGTGAGGATCATCGCGCGCTTCTCCCGGTCGGCGCGCATCTGCTTCTCCATCGAGTCCTGGATGGAGGCGGGCGGCTCGATCGCTTTCAGCTCCACGCGGGCGACGCGGATGCCCCAGCGGCCGGTGGCCTCGTCGAGGACGCCGCGCAGCTGGGTGTTGATCGAATCGCGGGAGGTCAGCGTCTCTTCCAGGCTCATGCCGCCGACCACGTTGCGGAGCGTGGTGGTGGTGAGCTGCTCGACGCCGATGATGTAGTTCGAGATCTCGTAGACCGCCGCGCGCGAGTCGGTGACCTGGAAGTACACGACGGTGTCGATGTTCACCGTCAGGTTGTCCTCGGTGATCACCGGCTGCGGCGGGAACGAGACGACCTGCTCGCGCAGGTCGATCCGCGCGCGCACCTTGTCCAGGAACGGGACGAGGAAGGTCAGGCCGGGCGAGGCGACCGTGCGGAACCGGCCGAGCCGCTCGATCACCGCCGACTGGGCCTGTGGCACCACCATGATCGCCTTGACCACCGTGATGATGACGAACAGAGCCAGCAGTGCGACCACGACGATCGCTATTGTCGACAAGAGCGTCTCCCCTTACCTAGTACCGTTTTTTCCCGGACGGCGCTTCACGAGACGATGTCCACCACGGCCGTGGCGCCGGAGATCTCGACGACCGTGACGCTGGTGCCCGGCGCGATCGGCGGCTGGGACTCGTGCACGGCGCGCGCCGACCACACCTCGCCGCCGATCTTCACCTGGCCGGCATCGTAGTCCACAGTGGACACCACGACGGCCCGGGCTCCGACCAGCGCGTCGATGCCGGTGGGGATGCCCGATCCGGCCAGGAAGCGGCGTTTGAGCGCCGGGCGCGCGAGCGCGAGCAGCCCGACCGAGCTGACCGCGAACACCGCGACGTCGATGAAGATGTTGCCGGTCAGCGCTTCCGTGCCGGCTCCGAGCAGCGCGCCGATGCCGAGCATGATCAGCACGAAGTCCCCGGAGATCACCTCCGCGATCATCAGGACGATGCCGATGATCAGCCAGATCAGAGCCGCTGCCATGCCCTCATGCTCTCAGATCGCGTCGTTTCGCACCGGGCAAGCTACCCGACGTGACCGACGCGTGACCTTGGATTTTTCCGGCGAACCGGACACTACGGAGCGTTGCCGTCAGGTTCGGTCACGAAGTCGATGAGCCGTTCGACCGCGCCGATCAGCGGCGTTTCGAGATCGCGGAAGCTGCGCACCCCGGCGAGCACGCGCTGCCACCCCTCGTACGGCTCGCCCCAGCCGAGCGCGTCGCAGACGCCGGTCTTCCATTCGACGCCGCGCGGGATCTCCGGCCAGGCGCGGATGCCGACCGACGCGGGTTTCACCGCCTGCCAGACGTCGATGTACGGATGGCCGGTGACCAGCACCTGCTCGTCGCGGATCTGCCCGACCAGCCGGGATTCCTTGCTGCCCGCGACGAGGTGGTCGACGAGGACGCCGAGGCGGCGGCCGGGTCCGGTGCCGAACTCGGCGATCCGCTCGGCCAGGACGTCGACGCCGTCGAGCGGTTCCACGACGACGCCCTCGACGCGCAGGTCGTGTCCCCAGACGCGTTCGACGAGTTCGGCGTCGTGCTTGCCCTCGACCCAGATCCGGGAGTCGCGCGCGACCCGGGCCTGCAGTCCCTGCACGCGGACCGAGCCGGACGCCGACACCTGTCGCGCGGGCGCGGCGGCTTTCTTGACCGGCACGAGCGTGACCGGTTTGCCTTCGAGCAGGAAGGCGGCGGGCGCGAGCGGGAAGACCCGGTGGCGGCCCTTGGCGTCCTCGAGGACGACGTTGCCGTACTCGATCTTCACCACCGCGCCGCAGTAGCCGCTGGCCGGGTCTTCGACCACGAGCCCTGGTTCGGCCGGGACCTCCGGCACCTTCCGCTTGCGGGGGCCGGACAGCACGTCGTGATAGCGCACGGTCGGGCACGTTATCGGCGCGGCGAGGGCGCGTCCCGCCGCCACGCCGGAAGGAACCGGTCCTCCGGCTTGACCTGGTGCGCGCTCCAGCTCCTAGCGTCGGCGGGGTTCGTCAACCGTCGAGGCGCCGCCCGGCCCGCCGGGCAGGAGGAGCATCCGCACATGAGCACCCGAACCACGCTCGGCTCGTCCGGTTTCCACGTCAGCGCGATGGGCCTGGGGTGCATGGGGATGAGCGAGAGCTACGGCGCCGCCGATTGGGACGGCGGCCTGGCCACCGTCGACCGGGCACTGGAGCTGGGCGTCACGTTCCTGGACACCGCCGACGCCTACGGTGCCGGGCACAATGAGGTGCTGGTCGGCCGGGCCGTCCACGGCCGCCGGGAGCAGGTGCAGGTGGCGACGAAGTTCGGCATCGACCGCAGCGCCGGCGACCGGGCGCGCCGCATCCGCGGTGCCCGCGACTACGTGCTGCGCTCCTGCGACGCCTCGCTGCTGCGGCTGGGCGTCGACGTGATCGACCTGTACTACGCCCACCGCCCGCCCCAGGACGTGGAGATCGAGGAGACCGTCGGGGCGATGGCCGAGCTGGTCGAGGCGGGCAAGGTCCGTCATCTGGGCCTGTCCGAGGTCGACGGCGAGCTGCTGCGCCGGGCGCACGCGGTGCACCCGATCGCCGCGGTGCAGAGCGAGTACTCGCTGTGGACCCGCGACGTCGAGGCGGTCGTCCCGGTGATGGCCGAACTGGGCGTCGGGCTGGTGCCGTACTCGCCGCTGGGGCGGGGGTTCCTGACCGGCGCGCTGGACCGCTCCGCGCTGGGCGAGAAGGACTTCCGGCGCACCAATCCCCGGTTCGCCGGGGAGGCGGGCGAGGCCAACGAGAAGATCGCGCGGACCGTGCGCGAGGTGGCCGACCGGCTGGGCGCCACTCCGGCGCAGGTGGCGCTGGCGTGGGTGTACGCGCAGGCCGAACGGCTCGGGGTGGCGGTGGCGGCCATTCCGGGCACCCGCAGCCCGGTCCGGCTGGAGCAGAACGCGGCCGCGCTGGACCTCGTCTTGGACGCCGAGGCGCTGGCCGTGCTGGACCCGCTGAGCGACCAGGTGACGGGCGAGCGCTACCTCCCCGCGCACACCGCCGAGGTCGCCCGGGGTTAGCGCCAGCAGCCGGACCTGGTGCCGGACCGGGTCAGCTGGCCAGCCGCAGCACCGCGTCGGTGAACGGCGTCGGGCCGCCGCGGCGGAGCGGGCCCATCGCGACCAGCGGGGCGAGCGCCACGCACCACGCGCGCACCCGGTCGCCGTCCAGGTGCGGCAGTCGGGCGATGCCGTCCTCGACCGCGCCGCCGTCGGCCATCGGCAGCACCGCCCAGTCCACCGCGTCGAAGGCCGGGTCGCCGACGCACGGACGCGGGTCGATCGCGACCGCGCCGCGTTCCGGTCCGGCGTCCAGGACGTTGCCGGGATGCAGGTCGCCGTGCACGAGTGCGATCGGGCCGCTGGCGGCGAGTTTCTCCGCCCGGGCGAGGCCGGTGCGCAGCGCTTGCCGGGACAGGTGCGCTTCGGCCGGGGAACCGGCGAGGCGTTGCTCGGCGAGGCCGAACATGAACCGGACGCGTTCGAGCTGGGTCGGGAACGGTCCGGCGGCCGGGACGCCGTGGACGTCGGCCAGCAGTTCGCCGATCTGGTCCCACGGGACGTCCGCGCCGCGTTCGGTGAACGTGTCGCCGGGTTCGAGCCCTTCGAGCAGCACCGCGCCGTGGTCGAGGTCGGCGTCGAGGATCTGCACGACCCGCGACAGCCCGGCCCACGAGCCCAGCGCGGTCGCCTCCGCGGTCGCGATCGCGCGGTCCGGGCAGAGTTTGAGCACCTTCAGCACGCCCTCGCCGTCGCGGCAGAGCAGGGTGCGGCCGGTGTTGCCGGGCCGGGCTTCGGACACCGTGAGGCCCCACCGGCGGCAGAGCCGGTCGACGAGGGTGGGCAGCGCGTCGCACCACGCTTGTGCGGCCGGGCCGAAGCGGTCGACGAGCCGGGCGCGGGCGTCCTCGTCCAGCAGGGCGTTCTCGGTGTTCTCCATCGAGGCCGCCATCAGAACAGCGGCCAGGGGATCGCGCGCCAGTCGTCGCCGGGCTCGGGGAACACCGCCTCGGCGAGCAGATAGTCGGTGCGCTGCGAGAGCGCCCGGATCTCGAACGCGGTCAGGTGTTCGCCGAGTTCCGCGCCGAGGCGGCCGTCGAGGTCCGCGCGGAGTTTCCGCAGTTTCTCGACCGCGTCCCCGGGCAGTTCCTCGCCGATCCAGCCCCACAGCACGGTGCGCAGCTTCGGGTCGGTGTGCAGGCAGATGCCGTGGTCGACGCCGTAGACGCGGCCGTCGGTCCCGGCGAGCAGGTGCCCGCCCTTGCGGTCGGTGTTGTTGACGACGATGTCGAGGACCGCCAGTTCGCGCAGGTCCGGGTGGTCGGCGTGGACGAGCACCGCCGGTTCGCCGAGCCGGTCGTGCGCGTGCAGCACGGTGCGCCAGCCCTCGGGGACCTCGTCGGGCGCGCAGACGTCGACCACTTCGGTTTCCTCGTCGGTCTCGACCCACAGCTGGACCATGCCGGGCCCGAACGGGCCGTCGCGCAGCACGGTCGGCGGGATCGCGCCGAGGCCGCAGGCGTCGGAGATCATCGCGGTGGCGACCTCGCGGCCGGCGAGGGTGCCGTCCGGGAAGTCCCACAGCGGCCGCTCCCCCGACACCGGCTTGTACACGACGCGGCCGGTGACGCCGTCGAGTTCGATCGCGCAGAACAGCGTCACGTTGGAGGCGTCGACCAGCCTGCCCTCGACGTCGATGCGGCCGCGGGACACGAAATCGCGGGCGGCGGGGTCAGCAGGCCCTGGCGCGGTGCTCGCCACGGCCGCCCTCAGTCCTCGGTCACGTCGACGTCGCGCCGGTACCCGTTCTGCCGCGGGCAGATGTGCCCGGCCGGGTCGAGCGGTTCGCCGCACAGCGGGCACGGCTTGCGGCCGGCGTTCACGACGCGGTCGGCGCGTTCGGCGAAGGCGCGGGCGGCGACCGGGGTGAGGAACACGCGGACCGCGTCCGGGCCCTCCTCGGTGTCGTCGAGCACGACCGTCTCGTCGATTTCGCCCTCGGTGATCGCGAGCAGTTCGACCACGACCGCGCCGGAGTCGGCGTCCCAGCCGAGCCCCATCGTGCCGACCCGGAACTCCTCCTCGACGGGCACCGTGAGCGGGTCCACGTCGACCTCGTCGTCCGGGGCGTGGCTGGGCACGTCGGCGCCGAACCGGCTGGCGACCTCCTCCAGGAGCGACCCGAGCCGCTCCGCGAGGACGACGACCTGCTGTTTTTCGATCGTGACGCTGATCGTCCGCACGTCCTCCGTCGCCTGGAGGTAGAAGGTGCGGTCGCCGGGCTCGCCGACCGTGCCGGCCACGAACCGGTCGGGCTTGCGGAAGACGTGGATTACGCGTGACATAGCGTCTTCGACCCTAGGCCACGGACGCATGATCGGCATCCGCCGCCCCGGGTTCAGCGGAGTTCGCGCGCGATTCCTGCGCGGTGCGTGCGGATCCGGACACGCAGCGGATCCTCGTTAGGCTTTCCGCGTGCCTCGCATCTCTCCTCATGGAACCTGGACCTCTCCTGTCACGGCGGCCGGCGCGGCGGCGGCCGGCGGCGGCGCGCAATGGCTCGCCGCGGTCGACGGCGCGCTCTGGTGGGCG
Organism: Streptomyces sp. AA4; assembly: GCF_000158875.1. Classification (NCBI taxonomy): domain Bacteria; kingdom Bacillati; phylum Actinomycetota; class Actinomycetes; order Kitasatosporales; family Streptomycetaceae; genus Streptomyces; species Streptomyces sp. AA4. The sequence continues at coordinate 4,183,614 of NZ_GG657746.1, forward strand.
GAGGCGCGGCCTGCCGAAGGCGGTCGCGTCGCGCTCGTGCGCGCGCTTCCCGGCGGCGGCGTCGAGGACGTGCTGCCCGCGCCGTGGAACGTCCGGAACCGGGTGCACGAGTACGGCGGGCGGCCGTGGCTCGCGGTCGGCGGCGTGGTGGTGTTCACGCATTGGGCCGATCAGCGGGTGTACGCGTGGAAGGACGGCGAGGCCACCGCGTTGACGCCGGAACCGGCCACGCCGCAGGGCGTCCGGTACGGCGACCTCCGGCCCGGACGCGAGGGCGAGGTGTGGGCGGTCCGCGAGCGCAGCACCGGGCCGCGGCGCACGGACATCTCCCGCGAGCTGGTCGCGATCCCGCTGGACGGCTCCGCCGAACGGGTGCTCGTCGAGGGGCACCGGTTCTTCACCGCGCCGCAGCTGTCGCCGGACGGCGCGCACGCCGCGTGGCTCGCGTGGGACCACCCGGCGATGCCGTGGGACGGGACCGAGCTGTTCGTCGCGCCGGTGGCGGCCGACGGGTCGTTCGGGGAAGCGCGCGTGCTCGCGGGCGGGCCGGAGGTCGCGGTGTGCCAGGTGGCGTGGGAGTCCGCGGATCAGCTGCTCGTGCTGGCCGATCCGGACGGCTGGTGGAACCTGCACCGGGTCGGGCTCGACGGTGCGACGGTCAATCTCGCGCCGGTGCAGCGCGAGCTGGGCGGGCCGATGTGGAAGCTGGGAGCGAGCTGGTTCACCCCGCTTGGTGGCGGGAAGCACGCGGTCCTCGACTCCGGCAAGCTGGCGATTCTCGACGAGGGCGACGGTTCGGTCACGCGCGTCGACACCGAGCTGACCGTGTGGTCGTCGAGCGGGCTGGTCGCGACGGACGACGGGATCGCCGGGATCGCGGGCGGGCCCCGGCACGAGAGCGCGGTCGTGGTGCTGGATCCGGACACCGCGAAGTGGCGCGCGCTGACTCCGCAGCCGGACTCGCTGCCGCCCGCGGAGTACCTGCCGGTGCCGCAGGAGCGCGTGTTCACCGGGCCGGACGGCGCGGAGATCCCGGCGTACGTGTTCCCGCCGACGAACCCGGACTTCGCCGCGCCGGAAGGCGAACTGCCGCCGTACGTGGTGCACGTCCACGGCGGGCCGACCGGGCACAGCGACGAATCGCTCGACCTGGAGTTCGCGTACTTCACCAGCCGCGGCATCGGCGTCGTCGCGGTGAACTACGGCGGTTCCACCGGGTACGGGCGGGCGTTCCGCGAGCGGCTGCGGGAGCAGTGGGGCGTGGTGGACGTGCGCGACTGCGCGGCGGTCGCCGAAGCCCTGGTGGCGGAAGGGGTCGCCGACCGGGCCCGGCTGGGCATCCGCGGCGGCAGCGCGGGCGGGTTCACCTCGGCCGCGTCGATCACCATGACCCGCACCTACGCGGCGGCGACGGTGAAGTTCCCGATCCTCGACTTCGCCGGCTGGACCGGCGAGGGCGGCGAGACGCACGACTTCGAATCGCAGTACCTGGTCAGCATGGTCGGCCCGTATCCCGAGGCGGCCGAGCGGTACCGGGAGCGCTCGCCGATGACGCACGTGGGGTCGCTGGCCGGGCCGGTGCTGTTCCTGCAAGGCCTGGAGGACGAGATCTGCCCGCCGGAGCAGGCCGACCGGTTCGTCTCGGAAATCGACGGCAGCGGGATCCCGCACGCGTACCTGCGGTTCGAGGGCGAGCAGCACGGTTTCCGGAAGGCCGAGACGATCGTCGCCGCGCTGGAGGCGGAGCTTTCCTTCTACGGCCAGGTGTTCGGCTTCGAGACGCCGGACGTGCCGCGGCTGGAGCTGTCCCGGTGAGGCCCGCCAGACTCTCCGCCGGGGACACGGTCGCTCTTGTCGCGCCGTCCGGGCCGGTGCCGCAGGACCTGCTCGACGCCGCGTTGCCGGTGCTGCGCGAGTGGGGCGTGAAGGTGCGGATCGGCGCGGGGGTGCGGGCTTCGGGCGGGTCGTATCTGTCGGCCCCGGACAAGGCGCGGGCGGCGGAGTTCACCGAGGCGTGGCTGGACCCGGAGGTCCGGTGCGTCCTGGCGGCGCGCGGCGGCTACGGGGCGCAGCGGATGCTCGATCTGGTGGACTGGGCGGCGTTGCGGGCGGCCGGGCCGAAGGTGCTCGCCGGGTCGAGCGACGTGACCGCGCTGCACCGGGCCGTCCACACGCATTTGGATCTCGCGACGCTGCTTTCGCCGATGCCGGCGAGCGTGCTGTTCGACGAGGACGCGTCGGAACACCTGCGGCGGACGTTGTTCGAGCCGGACCACACGCGGGTGCTGCGGGCGCGCGAGCCGGACGTGGTGGTGCCCGGTCGTGCGCTGGGCGTGCTGGTGGGCGGGAACCTGTCGCTGCTCGCGTCTGGGGTCGGCACGGCTGAGCAGGGCTCCGCGCGCGGCGGGATCGTGCTGCTGGAGGACGTGACCGAGAGCCCCTACCGGATCGACCGGATGGTGACGCAGCTGCTGCGTTCCGGCTGGTTCGACGGCGCGCGCGGGGTGGTGCTGGGTTCGTGGGCCGCGTGCGGCGACCCGGCGGAGGTCCGCGAGCTGCTGGCGGAACGGTTGTCGCCGCTCGGGGTGCCGGTGCTGAGCGGGTTCGGCTTCGGGCACGTGGCGGGGTCGCCGACGCTGCCGCTCGGGGTCTCCGCCTCGCTCGACACCGAACTGGCCACGCTGACCCTCGACTCCCCCGCGCTGGACTGAGTCCTCATGCGACTGTCCACTGTGGAAACCCGGGCACGCTTCGCGGCGGCGCGGGTGGCTCGGCTGGCCACAGTGGACAGTCGCGGGGTCCCGCATCTGGTGCCGGTGACGTTCGCGGTGCGCGACGACGCGGTCGTGTTCGCGGTCGATCACAAACCCAAGACCACGACGTCGCTGCGGCGGCTGGCGAACATCGCGGAGAACCCGGCGGTGTCGTTCCTGGTCGACGAGTACGACGAGGACTGGTCGCGGTTGTGGTGGGCCCGCGCGGACGGCGTGGCGCGGGTCGTCTCCGACGATTCGCGGGCTCCGTATGTCGAGTGGTTGGCAGCGAAGTATCCGCAGTACGCGGAGCGGCCGCCGGAGCACGCGGTGGTGGTCACCGAGGTGCGGACCTGGCGGGGCTGGACGGGCTCGTAACGCCGGACCGGGGTCCGGCGATCTTTCTCCCGAAATGGGGAGGATCATGCGTGTTTCGCTTGCGGTGACCGGTCTTGTCCTGCTGCTCGCGGGATGCGCCGCGGAAACTCCGGCAGCGGCTCCGAGTTCTGCTCCGCCGTCGAGTTCGGCCCCGGCCTCCAGCTCCCCTCCGGCTTCCTCGGCTCCGGTCGCCAAGGACCTCACCAAGTACTTGCCCAGCGAGGAGCAGCTCTCCGCGGCGGGCGCCCGGCGGCAGCAGGATCGCCTGCCGTACGTAGTCGGCCCCAACACTCCGCTGCGCCTTGTGCGGGCGTGCGATGCGGACCAGCCGTGGGATTCGGCCGCGTACAACGGCGCGCAGGCGATCTCGGTGACCGACAAGGCGCAGGTCCACCAGTTGCTCGCCCAGTACCAGGGCTACTCCGGCGAGCAGGTGGTATCCGGCCTCGGCAAGGCGCTCGACTGTGGGAAGGCCGTGGTCGAGGGCGAGCAGCTGGCCGTGAAGACGCGGTTTTCGGTCCCCGGCGTCGCCGACCCGCAACTCGGGTTCTGCGGCCAGTTCCGCTCGGTCCGGGTGGCCGCGTGCGTGCTGGTGCTCGCGCACGGGGACCGCGCCCTGGCAGTCACCTCGATCGGCTGGCGCGCCAACATCGCGGAACACCAAGCCGAGCTGAAGCGGCTGGCTCCGGCCTTCGTCGCGGCGTTCGACCAGGTTTGACGGGACGGGCGTGCGGAAGGGGATCTTGCTGCTGGCGGGGCTGCTGCTGTGCCTCGCGGGCTGCGCGAGCCGGATTGCGCCGACGTCGTCTTCGGGCGACGATCTCATCCGGTATCTGCCGGACGAAAAAGCGCTGGGCGACGCAGGTGTCCAGCAGAAGCAGGCTCGTTCGTCCTTCGCCGTCAAGTGGATCACGCCGCTGCACGTCGTGGCACCGTGCGAGGGCAAGCAGCCGTGGGAATCCGCACTGCGCACCAACACGCAGGCCACCGCCACCGCCGGTGAGCTGAACGTCTGGCAATTGGCGGCTGCATACGAGGGCTATTCCGGCGAACAGATGGTCACCGTCCTCGACGGGGCGCTGAGCTGCGGCGCGAACGCCTCCTCGACCACCCGATTCTCCATCCCGGGCCTCGCCGACCGGCAGCTCGGATTCTGCCGCCGGTTCCGGGAGCCGAGGTTGTCCGCTTGCGTCCTGGTGCTCGCCCGCGGCGACCGGCTGCTCGCGGTCCGGACCGACAGCACCAGCGCGGAAGCGGCGGCACTGCAAGCGAAACTGAGGCAGCTGGCTCCGACCTTCGTCGTGGCGTTCGACCGGGACTGACGGATCTGGGACAACCGCGCCCGCCGCTGGTGGGGCGAGCACTACCAGCTGTGCCCGGACGACTTGATCGACGCGCTCAACAGCGGTGCGGACCGCGCGACCCTCACCGCGCTGATCAATCGGTACCGAGGGCTCAAGCGGTGAGTTCAGCGGGTCTGCGCCGGGTCGCTGAAATATCCGGTCCGCCGCAGAAGCGCGTTCTGCCACCGGATATCCAAGTCAGGGCAGGCGGCCGGAGCGCCTGGAGCCTCTCGCGGCACCGAGGCGACCAGTTCGGTCCTGCGCCCGGCGGACGAAACTCCGGCCTGCGATGCGGATATGCATCGCGGCGATGTCCGCGGTCGTGGTCGAACTGCCGCGCGGGATGCGGGTCAACGCGGTCAGCCCGCCGCTGACCGGCGATTCCGTGGACGGGGATGCGGCCGGTCCCGATGGACGAAGTGGTGCCGCACTACCTGCACTGCGTCGAAGCGACCTCACCAGGACGGTCGTCCGGGCCCGTGCTTGACCGGGTTCGGAAAGGGTCTTACCTTTGACCCGCCAGACATCGGATGTACTGCGCCGCCGGCCGATGTGCCCCTTCTCCGTGCCCGGAAAGGACACTGCAAGATGCCGGAATCCCCTGGTTTTCCGCGCCGGACGGCGCTGCGCACGATCGTCGGCTCGGCGCTCGCCGTGCCGTTCTTGACCGGTCCCCTGGCTTACGGCGCGAATGCCGCGAGTCCGTTGTGGCATCCCGATCCGGTGAAGGACGGGCTGAAGGCGTTCGAGGGCGTCGAGGCTGATCGCGGCGGGCTGCATCCGGGCCGGAAGTACGTGGTGGTGGAGGGAAATCACTACCGGTTCAACATCTGGCGCGACGACCGCGACACCACCGGCGGCGGGGATCGGCAGCGGACCGAGACGAAGGGCATGGTGCAGAACGGTTCCGTGCTGAAGATGCACGACGGCGAGACGTGGTCGCTGTCGTACGAGATGTTCGTCCCGGCGAGCCTGCACGGGACGAGCCGGTTCACGCACATCTTCCAGACCAAGACCCCGGCGACGAACGACGGTCCGTGGGTGACGCTGGACCTGGTCCGCGACGGCGGGGTCGAGATGATTTCCGCTCGCGCGTACGCGAATCCGGGGTCGCCGTCGATCGCGGCGGCGAAGCTGGCTCCGTTGCGGGACAAGTGGATCACGGTCGAGTGGACGCTCACTCCGGGTGACGCGGGCGCGGCGGCGTGCGTGATCCGCAACGGCGCGGGCCCGGGGGCGCCGATCGCCGCGCAGGGGCGCGAGACCGGGGTGAAGCTGCCGGATCAGGGCGACTACGTGCAGCCGAAGTGGGGCATCTACCGGTCGGTGGAGAGCGACCCGGCGGACATTCTCGACACGTACCTGCTGTTCCGGAACTACCGCGCGGCCCGCGCGTAAGCCGAAAAGCGGTGGTCCCGGCGCGGGACCACCGCCTCCGGAGCGCTCAGGAGGATTTGGCGGGGAGGAATTCCTCGTCCTTCGGCTTCTTCCGCCACGCGGCGACGAGGCCGAGCGGGTCGGGGCGCAGCAGGGACGCGGCCGAGTAGAGGCTGACCACGACGACGATCGCGATGAACCACCAGTCGTAGAGCGCCTGCTCCCCCGTCGGGTAGTACACGAGCGTCACGAACACCGAGATCGCGACGATCGCCGACAGGTTCCGCCGTTCCCACGGGAACGCGGAGATCAGCACGAAGCCCCAGGTGAGGTACCACGGCAGGGTCGGCGGCATGAGGATCGCGACGGCCAGCAGCGTGATCGCGGCCCGGTAGACGGCTTCCTTGCCGCCGCCGCGGGCGAGCCACCACTGGCGGATGCCGAACACGACGAGGCCGACCATCGCGATGGCGCGGGCGACGGTGACGAACGGCGAGGGCTGGACGTTGGCGATGAGGTGGACGAGGTTGTAGACGGCCTCGCCGATGCCGCTGGGGAAGTTCAGCCAGTTGGTGATGAGCTGCGGGGCCTTGAGGCCGGACCACCAGCCGAGGTTGAGCGAGCCGAGCGAGACCCAGGTGCCGACGACGAACACCGGCAGGAACAGCCCGACCGCGGCGGCTCCGGCCTTGAAGAAGTTCTTCGTCTTCGACGGGCCGGCCATGTCGGCGGCCCACATCCAGACCATGAACGGCAGCGCGACGGCGGCGGTCGGCTTGATCAGCATGCCGACGGTGACGAGCACGACCGCGACGACGTGCTTGCGCTCGAGCGCGGCGAGCATGCCGATGGTGAGGAAGCCGAGCATCATCAGGTCGTTGTGCGGGCCGCCGAAGAGGTGGATGACCATCATCGGGCTGGCGACCGCGACCCACAGCGCGACCGGGAGCTTCCCGCCGAGGTGCTTGACCAGGCGGGGCAGCGCCCACAGGGTCATGCCGAGGCCGACGAGGAGGACGAGCCGGGTGAGGATGACGCCGGCGATCATGTGGTCCTGGGTGATCGCGACGATGCCCTTGGAGATCAGCAGGAACAGCGGCCCGTACGGGGCGGGCGTGGTCTGCCACAGCGGGTGCACGTTCTGCACGACGTTCGGCAGCACGGGCAGTTCTGCGGGGCCGTTGGCGTACGGGTCGAGCCCGTAGAGCAGCTGCGCGCCCTGGCCGAGGTAGGAGAAGACGTCGCGGGTGAACAGCGGCGGCGACACGAGCAGCGGGGCCATCCAGCACAGCGCGGCGATGAGGATCGGCTTGCTGCCGATGCGTCCGGCGAGCGCGTAGCGGCCGAGCCGGACCCACGCCCACACGACCAGGCCGAAGCCGGTGTAGAGCAGGGCGTTGGCGAGGGCGCGGCCGTGGCCGTAGCGGACCCAGGACAACGGGCCGTGGCCGAGGACGGGGTCGCGGATGAGGATGCCGCCGGCGCCGAGCGCGGCGAGCATGAGGAGGGCGCTGCCGACCGTGCCCATGGCGATGGTCCGGTACGGGAAGCGCGCGGGCGTCAGGAACTGCCGGCCGAGGGCGCCGGCGTTCGGCTGCGCGTCGTCGATAGTAGTGGCCATTTCGATCCAGAAGATTACCGGGTGCAGTCGGCTGGCCCCGCACGGGCTCCGGGCGCGCCCGGTTCGGCGCGCGCCCGGAACGGGCCGCGGTCAGCGGTCGGCCGCGGTCCGCTGCGCGGTGCCCCCGGGGAGCGCCGCGAGCAGCGACTTCGTGTACTCGTGGTGCGGGTCGAGCAGGACTTGTTCGACGGTACCGGTTTCGACGAGCTCGCCGCGGTACATCACCGCGACCCGGTCGGCGATGTTCCAGGCCAGGCCCAGGTCGTGGGTGATGACGAGCGCGGAGAGGCCGAGCCGGCGGCGCAGCCGGAGCAGCAGCGCGAGGATTTCGCCGCGCACCGACGCGTCCAGCGAGGCCACCGGTTCGTCGGCGAGCAGCAGCGACGGTTCGAGCGCGAGCGCTCCGGCGATGACGACGCGCTGGCGCTGGCCGCCGGACAGTTCGTGCGGGAGCCGGTCGAGGTATTTCTCCGGCGGGCGCAGTTCGGCGGATTCGAGCGCGTCGAGCACGATGTCGCGTTCGTTCGGCAGGCCGTGGATGCGGGGCCCTTCGGCGACCGCCTCGTACACGCTGTGGGCCGGGTTGAGCGCGCTCGTCGGGTCCTGGAGCACGAGCTGGACTTCCCGCCGGTACGCGCGCAGCCCGGCCCCGCCCGAGGGCACCGGTTTGCCCGCGTAGCGGACCGTGCCGGAGTCGGGTTTCTGCAGGCCGAGCAGCGTGCGGGCGAGGGTGGTCTTGCCCGAGCCGGACTGGCCGACCAGCGCGACGATCTCGTCCCGGCGGACCTCGAGGTCCACCCCGTTGACGGCGTGGATCCGCTTGCCCTTGCGGTCACGGAACGTGACGTGCAGGTCCTCGGCGGCGAGCAGCGGCGCACCGTCCGCGCCGGCGCGTTCCTCCGGTTCCGGCGGCAGCGGCGTCGCGGTGGCCGGGGCGTAGCGCGAGACCGGGTCGCCGACCGTCGGGAACGCGGCGGCGAGCGCTTTGCTGTGTTCGTGCCGCGGCGAGGACATCAGCTCGGCGCTGGGCCGTTCCTCGACGAGTTCGCCGTCGTACATCACCGCGATGCGTTCGCAGGTGGCGGCGAGCACGGACAGGTCGTGGCTGATCATGACCAGCCCGATGCCGCGTTCGGCGACGAGTTTCGACAGCACGGACAGCACCTGGGCCTGCACGATGACGTCGAGTGCGGTGGTGGGTTCGTCGGCGATGACCAGCCGGCGGGTTCGCACGCCCAGGGCCCATCGCGATCATCACGCGCTGTTTCTGGCCGCCGGACAGTTCGTGCGGGTACGCGCTCGCCCGCGAGCGGGGCAGGTCGACCTGTTCGAGCAGTTCGGTCACCCGCGCCTGCACCTGCGCTTCGGACCGGGCGGCGCCCTCGGGCGCGTGCAGCCGGATGGGTTCGGCGATCTGCTCGCCGACGCGGCGGACCGGGTTGAGCGCGTGCATCGCGCCCTGGAACACGACCGACGCCTCGGCCCAGCGGACCGCGCGCAGCCGTCCCCAGCGCATGGCGTTGACGTCCTCGCCGTCGAGCAGGACCTCGCCGGTGATCTTCGCGCTGCGAGGCAGGAGCCGGAGCACGCTCATCGCGACGGTGGACTTGCCGGAGCCGGACTCCCCCGCGACGCCGAGCGTGCCGCCCGCGTCGAGGCGCAGGTCGACGCCGCGGACCGCGGGGACGTCGCCGCCGCCGGTGCGGTAGGTGACGCCGAGGTTTTTCAGTTCGAGCAGCGCGGTCACGAGTGCCGTCCTTTGAGCCGCGGGTTCAGCACGGTTTCGAGGCCGCGGCCGACGAGGGTGAACATCAGGACGACGGCCACGATCGCGAGGCCCGGCGGGAGCAGGTTCCACCAGGCGCCGCGGGTGACCGCGCCGTTGTTGAGGGCGGTTTCGAGCATCGCGCCCCAGGAGATCGCGGTGGGGTCGCCGACGCCGAGGAACGACAGGGTGGCGTCGGCGATGACCGCGTTGCCGACCACGAGCGTGGTGTTGGCGAGCACGAGCGGGGCGACGCCGGGCAGCACGTGTTTCGCGATCACGTGCAGGTGGCCGCCGCCGAGCGCGCGGGCGCGTTCGATGTAGGGGCGGCTTTCGATGGTGAGGGTCTGGGCGCGGACCAGCCGGGCGGTGCTCGGCCAGGCGGTGACGCCGATGGCGAGCACGATGGTCCAGATCCCGCGCGGCAGCACGGCCGACAACGCGATCGCGAGCACCAGCGACGGCAGCACGAGGAAGAAGTCGGTGAACCGCAACAGGATCGCCGACACCCAGCCGCCGAAGTGCGCGGCGGCGATGCCGATCAGGGTGCCGATGAACACGCTGAGCACGGTGGCGCAGAACCCGACGAGCAGGGAGATCCTGGTGCCCCACAACGTCATCAGCAGCACCGAGCGGCCGTCGATGTCGGTGCCGAGCCAGAACTGGCCGTCCGGCGGGCTGAGCGGTTTGCCGGTGACGCGGGTGACGTCGAGGCCGCTCGGGTCGCTGATTACCGGCAGCAGGAGGGCGAGCAGCACGGTGAGCGCGAGCAGGACCAGCCCGGCGAGCGCGGCTTTCTGCGTCGCGAACTCGTGCCAGGTGCGGGCGATTCCGGCGCGGCGGCGGCGCCACGCGATCGCGCGGGCGCTTTCGGCCGGGGTTCCGGTGGCGGCGGTCATGCGGTACGCACCCTCGGGTCGAGCACGCGGTAGAGCAGCTCCGCGAACAGGTTCATCAGGACGACAGCGCTGGCGAGGACGATGAAAACCCCTTGCAGCACCGGCAGATCCGGGCCGTGCAGCGCGTCGTAGGTGAGCTGGCCGAGCCCGGGCCAGCTGAACACCGCTTCGACGGTGACGGCGCCGGCGACCACCATGCCGAACTGCATGAAGATCAGCGTCACGGTGGGCAGCAGCGCGTTCGGGACCGCGTGCCGGCGCCGGACGAGGTCGTCGCGCAGGCCTTTCGCGCGGGCGGTGGTGAGGTAGTCGGCGTTCATTTCGCCGAGCAGCGACGAGCGCATCACCAGCATGTACTGCGCGTAGAACACCGCGAGCAGCGTCAGGCACGGCAGGAACAGGTGGTGCAGCACGTCGAGGCTCTGGGCGAAGAACCCGGGACCGGCGTCGGGCGAGTGCATGCCCCGGCTCGGGAACAGGCCGTTGGCCGCGACGAGCAGCAGCAGGCCGAGCCAGAACTGCGGGACCGCCCAGAGGGTCAGCGCGATGCCGGTCTGCGCGCGGTCGAAGAAGCTGTCGCGCTTCCACGCCGCGCGGACGCCGAGCCACAGCCCGAGCGCGACGGCCAGGATCGTCGCGCTGCCGACGAGCAGCACGGTCGGCCACAGCCGTTCGCCGATCATGTCCAGCACCGGGCGGCGTTCGATGTAGGACTCGCCGAAGTCGCCTTGGAAAAGGCCGGCGAAGTAGTGCCCGAACTGCGTGAGGATCGGCTTGTCGATGCCGAGTTTTTCGCGCAGCTCGGCGATCTGGCCGGGGTCGGTGGGGCGTTCGCGGGCCATGAACGCGACCGGGTCGCCCGGCAGCAGCCGGAAGAGGAAGAACCCGAGGACGATCACCAGGAACACGCTGGCGGCCGCCTCGGCGATCTTCGTGAGGACGAACCGGAGGGTCCCGGTCCCGCCTCGGTGCTCGTCGGGGTCGGCGAGCACCGAGGCCTGGTCGGGCGCGAGGGCTTGGCTCACCCGCGGTTCCCCCTTCGCTGGACGGTCCGGCGGTCGGGCAAGCGGTCGCCAGGGCAGAGACCGGGCTCGCGCGCGGGAGCGGGCGACTGGCACAGCATGAGGCTCACTCCCGGTCGTCGGCGGACTTGCCGCGGCGGGACAGCGCGACGCCGCCGCCCACGAGCACGACGAGCACCACCGCGCCGACGACGATCCACACGGTCGAACCGGAGCCGCTGTCCGAAGAAGCCGCCGAGGCGTCGGCCGGGACCGCGCCGTACACGCCCCAGTAGGCGGTCTGCTCGAGGATCGAACCCTCGGGCTGCGGCTGCTTGCCGAACGAGGAGAACTTGTCGGAGCGGTAGGCCTCGAGCACGTTGTCGTAGTCGTAGACGACGTTTACGGCCTGGGAGTACAGCCGCGCCTGGGCCTGCTTGACGTAGCCGGCGCGGACGGCCGGGTCGGTTTCGGCGAGCTGCTTGGCGTAGAGCGCGTCGTACTGCGGGTCGCAGAAGAACGTGTCGGTCGTGCCGCCCTTGCCCTCGGCGTTCGGCCGCGCGGCGCAGGTGTGCAGGGCCAGCGAGTAGTCCGGGTCCGGGTTGTTGGCGTAGCCGGAAATCGCGAGGTCGTAGTTGCCCGCGTTGGTGCGGTCGTTCAGCTCGTCGTCGGAGACGAGTTCCTGTTTCACCGAGATGCCGATATCGTGCAGCCAGCCGGTGAGGTACTGCGCGAGGCGCTGGTCCTGTGCGCGGTTCGCGTGCCCGGTGAGGCGCAGTTCGAGACGCGCGCCGCCGGGCGCGGTGCGGACGCCGTCCTGGCCCTTCGGGTAGCCGGCCGCGTCGAGCGCGGCGTTGGCGGCGGCGAGGTCGAACTTGCGCGCCTCCCCCGGAGCCGGATCCCAGTGGTAGGCCGAGTAGATCGGCGGGATCACGCCGCCGCCGGGCTGGGCGTAGCCGCCGGCGACCTTGTCCACGATGGTCTTGATGTCGACCGACTGCGCGATCGCCTGGCGCACCCGGATGTCCTTGAGCACCGGGTTGCCGTTGCCGATCGGCTTGTTCTCGGAGTTCTCGACGCCGAAGTTGAGGTTGAGCGCGTTGTAGCGGCGGCCGGGAGCCTTGTTCAGCTCGATGTTCGGCTGGCCCTTGAGCGCGTCGTACTGGGTCGGGGTGAGCCGGTTGATCACGTCGACCTCGCCCTGCTTGAGGGCGTTCACCGCGGCTTCGACGTCCTTGAACACCAGCAGCTGCAGTTCGTCGACCTTGGGCGCGCCGCGCCAGTAGTTCTTGTTGGCCTTGAACTTGACGTACTCGTTCTGCTTGTACTCGGTGATCTGGTACGGCCCGTCGTCGACGCCGACGACCGGGACGGTGTCGGTCTTCGGGTCGCTGAGGTCCTTGATCTGAGACCACACGTGTTCGGGCACGATCGGGACGTCGAGCAGGGTCATCGACGACTGCACGGTCTTCGTCTTGATCACCAGCGTGGCGTCGTCCGGCGCGGCCACCGATTCGAAGCTCGCGACGTAGTTGCCGTTCGCGGTGCGCGCGGTGGAGTCGGTGAGCATCCGGTTGAAGGTGAACGCGGCGTCCTTCGCGGTGACCGGCTGCCCGTCGGACCACTTCGCGCCCTGGCGGATCTTGAACGTCCAGGTCAGCTTGTCCGGCGACGTCGTCCACGATTCGGCGAGCGCCGGCGCGGCCTCGGCCTTGTCCTCCGACGGGATCGTCAGGAACTCGTAGATGAACCGGCCCACCTGGGTCGACGCGGCGAGCCCGGCGGTGAACGGGTTCAAGTGGTCGATACCAGTGGTCAGCGCGACCCGCAGCACCTTCGGCTGCCCCTGCTGCTGTACCGCCTGTGCCGTCGGCGCGGCCGGCAGCGGCAGAATCGCCAGCGTTCCTGCCGTCACGACACCGAAAACGCGGCGCAACCCGTGCCGCTTGTGCTTATTTCGCACTTGAGAACCACCCCATCGTCAATCCCCGACCCCAGAGACGAAAAGTAACCACATACCGCGGGAAGCGCGCAATATGTGACGGCGCCGGTGCGTGTCCGATCGTTATGGTCGCGGCGGCGATCACTAGAGTGCCGGGCATGCGGATCCTGATCTCGGCCGACATGGAAGGCGCCACGGGGGTCACCTGGACCGACGACGTCGTGCCCGGGAGCCCGCAGTGGCAGCGGTTCCGGGGCATGTTCACCGGCGACGTCAACGCGGTCCTGGCCGGCCTGTACGCGGCGGGCGCGACCGACGTGCTCGTCAACGAGGCGCACTCGTCGCAGCGCAACCTGCTGCTGGAAGACCTCGACGAACGCGCGCGGATGCTGACCGGGCGGCACAAGCCGCTGTCGATGATGCAGGGCATCGATTCCGGTGTGGACGGTGTGGTGTTCCTCGGCTACCACGCCGGGGCCGGGTTCGACGGTGTCCTGTCGCACACGTACCTGGAAAACCAGATCACCGGCGTGTGGCTGGACGACGTGCCGGCGAGCGAGGGCAGGCTGAACGCGGCGATGGCCGGCGAGTACGGCGTGCCGGTGCTGCTGGTCAGCGGCGACGACCAGACCTGCGAGGACGCGCGCGACTACGCGCCGGACGCGGAACTGGTGCAGGTCAAGGAATGCGTGAGCCGGTACGCGGCGATCTGCCTTCCGCCCGCGCGCACCGCGCAGCTGCTGGAAACCGGCGCGCGCGAGGCGATGGGCCGCGCCGGGCGGACCGAGCGGACTCCGGGGCGGCACCGGATCGAGGTCGAGTTCGACGCGAGCCATCTGGCGCAGGCGACGGCGGTCATCCCGACCGTGGAGCAGACCGGGACGCGCCGCGTCGCGTTCGAGGCGCCGAGCATGACCGAAGCGATGAAAGCGTTCAAGGTGGTCACGGCCATCGCGGCAGGGGCGGTGCAGGGCATTTATGGCTGAGATCGACGTTGTTTCGCTGTGCGCGGACCTGATCCGGTTCGACACCACCAACTACGGCGGCGGGGAGGCGGCGGGCGAACGGCTCGCCGCCGAGTACGTCGCCGAATTCCTTGACCGGCACGGGGTTCCTTCGCGGATCCTGGAGCCCGAGCTCCAGCGGTCGAACGTCGTCGCGCGGATCCCGGGCGCCGATCCGGCGCTGCCCGCGCTGCTCGTGCAGGGGCATCTCGACGTGGTGCCCGCCCGCGCCGCCGATTGGTCTGTACCGCCGTTTTCCGGCGAGGTGCGCGACGGGTTCCTGTGGGGCCGCGGCGCGGTCGACATGAAGGATTTCTGTGCGATGGTGCTGGCCGCCGTCGCCTCCGGGCTTCAGCCGCGGCGGGATCTCGTGCTGGCATTCGTCGCCGACGAGGAGGACCGCGGCGACTACGGCGCGCACTGGCTGGTCAAGGAGCACGCGGACCTGTTCGAGGGCTGCGCGGCGGCAATCAGCGAATCCGGCGGGTACAGCTATCACGTGCCCGCCGCGGACGGCCGGAAAACGCGGCTGTATCCGGTGGCCACGGCCGAGCGCGGCACCGCGCACCTGCGGCTCACCGCGACCGGGCGGGCCGGGCACGGGTCGCGGCCGAACGCGGAGAACGCGGTCGTGCGGCTGGTCGGGGCGTTGCAGCGGATCGCGGATCACCGCTGGCCGGTGCAGCTGACGCCGACCGTGCGCGCGTTCCTGGAACGGACCGGCGCGGCGCTCGGGGTGCCCGTGGACCTCTCGTCGGGCGACGCGGTCGACGAAACCGTGGCGCGGCTGGGCGCGGCCGGGTCGCTGGTGGTGCCGACGGTGCGCAACAGCACCACGCCGACGATGCTCGACGCCGGGTACAAGGTGAACGTGATCCCGTCGACGGCCACCGCGCAGGTCGACGTGCGGGTGCTGCCGGGGACCGAGGACGAGCTGTTCGCGGTGCTGGATTCGCTGCTGGGCGAGGGAGTCACGCGGGAGTTCGTGGCGCATCAGCCGCCGGTGCAGGCTCCGGTCGATTCGCCGTGGTTCGACGCGATGGCCGGCGCGCTGCGGGCGGAGGACCCGGAAGCGGTCGTGGTGCCGTACTGCATGGGCGGCGGGACGGACGCGAAGGCGTTCAGCCAGCTGGGGATGGCGTGCTACGGCTTCGCTCCCCTGGCGCTGCCGGAAGGCTTCCCGTACCGGGCGATGGCGCACGGCGTGGACGAACGGGTGCCGGTGGAGGGGCTGCGGTTCGGGACGCGGGTGCTGACGCGGTTCCTCGAGTCCTGCTGAGCGGTCAGGCGCGGACGCGCCGGATCGTCGCCAGCCAGGCGGGGAGCCCGTCCGGGGCGAACCTGGCGACGATCCGGCTGTCTCGCACGGTTTCCAGCTGCCAGCCGGTTTCGCGCCGGAACGGGGCTTCGAGCTCGGTGCGCGCGACCGGATGCGGTCCGGCGTCCCCGTCGGTTTCGCGGAAGCACAGGACATGCAGTCTCGCGCCCGGTTCGGTGACGGACGCGAGACTGGCGACGTAGGCCTGGCGTTCCTGGGCGTCGAAGGTGTGGAAGAGCCCGCAGTCGAGGACCGTGTCGAAGGTTCGGTCCAAAGTGGACAGACGGAACGCGTCTCCGACCGCGAACTCGGCCGCTATCCCTCGTCGGCGGGCTTTCTCTTGTGCTTGCGCCACGGCGGTTTCCGCGACGTCGATGCCCACAATGGACAGTCCGGACGCGGCGAGGTGCAGCGCGTTCTCGCCGGTGCCGCATCCGGCGTCGAGGACCGTCCCGCGGAACGCGCCCTCGGCGGCGAGTTCGACGATCGCCGGTTGCGGGCGGCCGAGGTCCCACGGGGCCGGACCGTCCTGATAGGACTCGTCCCACGGACGCCCGGCTGCGCGTTCGTGGCTCGTCGCGAGACGGTCCTCGGGCATCAGCGGGTGAACTCCGCCCACCAGCGGCTGTCGTCGCGGACTCGTTCCAGCGAGGTGAGGGTGACGCCGTCGCGGGCGAAGGATTCGACCTCGGCTTTGCTGAGCGGCCACGGCGGTCCGGACCAGGTGTCGAGGTCGATGCTTTCCTCGGCGACCGCGCCGACGACGAGCGTTCCGCCCGGGGCGACGAATCCGGAGACCGACGCGATGGCCGGGTCGTGGACGTCTTTGGGCATCGACTGGACGGTCATGATCTCCACGACCAGGTCGAAGGCGTAGTGGAACTCTGCGGGCGGGGTGAGCAGGTCCGCGGTGCGGTAGGAGACGACGGTGTCCGGGAAGCGGTTGAGCACGGCTTTGATCGCGCTGGGCGACACGTCGAAGGCGGACGTCTCGTACCCGGCGGCGGCGAGGAGTTCGGCGTCGTCGGCCATGCCGCAGCCGACGACCAGCGCGCGGCGCCCGTCGCCGGGCCGTCCGTCGATCCAGGCGGCGAGTTCCGGCGAGGGCTCGCCGCGGTACCACGGCAGGACGGCCTCGCCCGCTTCCGCCGCGGCGTAGAGGGGCTCGAACCACCCGGTGGGGTCGCCGTTGGCGAGGGCGAGTCCGGCCCGGCGGCGGGCGTCCTCGTCGGGATCGATGGCGTCGTCTGGCATGGACTCCGTTATACCCGCCGGGCCGGTGCGCCGGTGCGCTCGACCGGCCGAACCCGGACGTTTCCGGCTCCGCGCCGCGCGCCCTCCGTCCTGCCCGAAGCGCCCCAATGTGGCATTGGGTGCGCTCACCGCAACCAATGTGGCATTGGGTGCATCTGACGCACCCAATGCCACATTGGGGTTTCTCGGCACACGCAAGGTTCTCGCCTCGGCTGCGCCGGGCTGGGCCGGGCCGAGTGCGAAGCTAAGTGGCCCGGTTAAGCCGTCGGTGCTCTGCTCGCCATGGCGAGGGCCGCCGCGCACAGCGCGCCGCGGAGGGCGGTGGGCGGGTGCGGCCACCCGGTTGCCGTAGCGGGACGGCCGGGGGTTGTCCGTTTCCGGTCAGGATTCCGGGGCGGTCTTGACATCGATGTCACCCGCGCGTTGAGCTTCCGGGGCCCCGGGACGTCCGTTGTCCCGGGCCCCCGATCCCCTGACGAACTGGGAGCAATGATGCCCCGAAGCGCCAGACCGTTGCACGCCGTGCTCGCCGCGGCGGTGGCGGCGGCGGGCCTGGTCGTCCTGCCCGCCGCGGCCGGTGCCGCGCCGGGCGAGGCCGCCCCGCCGGACTTCGTTTCTTCGTTCGAGCCGAACGATCCGCAACCGATCCAGGACGCTGTCGACACCGATGCCGCCGGGAAGCCGCGGGCTTCGGGCGTCGACGGCGCCAACGGCACCGCGATTCCCGGCGACATCCGGGGCAAGGTCACCGACATCAGCGCGACCAGCGAGAACACCGGCGGCGGCGAGGTCGCCGCGAACCTGGTCGACGGCAGCACCGGCACGAAGTGGCTGTCGTGGGACCCGACCGCGTCGGTGACGTTCACCCTTTCCGCGCCGACGTCGATCACGCATTACGCGATCAGCTCGGCCAACGACTTCCCCGGCCGCGACCCGCGGGACTGGACGCTGCAGGGCTCGAACGACGCGCAGCAGTGGACGGATCTGGACAAGCAGACCGGGCAGTCGTTCGCCAACCGGTTCCAGCAGAACGACTACAAGCTGGCCGCGCCGAGCGCCGCGTACACCTACTACCGGCTGAATGTCACGCGCAACAACGGCGACAGCATCATGCAGATGTCCGAGCTGCTGCTGGCCAACGACGATCCGGCCCCGCCGCCGCTGCCGAACATGCGCAGCGTGGTCGATTCCGGGCCGACGTCGGGCTACACCAGCAAGAACCGGGTCGGGTTCACCGGCAAGAAGGCGTTCCGGTACTCGGGCAGCCATACCAAGGCCGGGCACGGCTACTCCTACAACAAGGTCTACGACGTCGACCTGCCGGTGACCGCGACAACCGAGCTGTCGTACAAGGTGCAGCCGCAGTTCGTCGAGGGCGACCTGAAGTACCCGAGCACGAACGTCGCGGTCGACCTGGACTTCACCGACGGCACGCATCTGCGCGATCTCGGCGCGACCGACCAGTACGGGTTCCCGCTGACGCCGGAGGGCCAGGGCGCGAGCAAGGTCCTGTACGCGAACCAGTGGAACCTGGTGCGTTCGGCGATCGGGCGGGTCGCGGCGGGCAAGACGATCGACCGGATCGCGATCGGCTACGACAACCCGAACGGCCCGGCGCAGTTCGCGGGCTGGCTGGACGATCTGAAGATCTCCGCGACGCCGACGCCGCCGGCCAGCGCGCGGCCCAGCGACAACGTGCTCACCACGCGCGGCACGATGGCGAACGGCACGTTCTCCCGGGGCAACAACTTCCCGGCGACCGCGGTGCCGCACGGCTTCAACTTCTGGACTCCGGTGACCGACGCGGGTTCGGCGAGCTGGCTGTACAACTACCACTCGCAGAACAACGCGGACAATCTCCCGCAGTTGCAGGCGTTCAGCGTGAGCCACGAGCCGAGCCCGTGGATGGGCGACCGGCAGAGCTTCCAGGTGATGCCGTCGGCCGCGAGCGGGGTGCCGGACGCGAACCGCGACAAGCGGGCGCTGCCGTTCACGCACGACAACGAGGTGGCGCGGGCGCATTACTACGGCGTCACGTTCCAGAACGGGATCAAGACCGAGATCGCGCCGGCCGACCACGCGGCGATGATGCGGTTCTCCTTCCCGGGCACTGACTCCAGCCTGATCTTCGACAACGTCAACAACTCCGGCGGGCTCACGCTCGACCCGGCGAACGGCACGCTCAGCGGGTACTCCGACGCCAAGAGCGGCCTGTCCGCGGGCGCCGGGCGGATGTTCGTCTACGCGACGTTCGACAAGCCCGTCACGACCGGCGGGAAGCTGACCGGGCAGAACCGGGACAACGTGACCGGCTACCTCCGGTTCGCCGCGGGCGCGGACAAGACAGTGACGATGCGGATCGCGACGTCGCTGATCAGCGTGGACCAGGCGAAGAAGAACCTGGAGCAGGAGATCGCCCCGAACGCCGGGTTCGACCAGATGCGGGACGCGGCGCAGCAGGCCTGGGACAAGCAGCTCGGCGTGATCGAGGTGCAGGGCGCGTCGAAGGACCAGCTGGAGACGCTGTACTCCAACCTGTACCGGTTGTTCCTGTACCCGAACGAAGGTTTCGAGAACGTCGGCACGAAGGAAGCGCCGAAGTACCAGTACGCGAGCCCGGTGTCGCCGAAGACCGGCGCCGACACCGCGACGCAGACCGGGTCGAAGGTCGTTGACGGGCAGACGTATGTCAACAACGGCTTCTGGGACACCTACCGGACCACCTGGCCGGCTTACTCGCTGCTCACGCCGGACATGGCGGGCAAGATGGTGGACGGGTTCGTGCAGCAGTACCGCGACGGCGGCTGGATCGCGCGCTGGTCCTCCCCCGGTTACGCGGACCTGATGACCGGCACGAGCTCGGACGTCGCGTTCGCCGACGCCTACCAGAAGGGCGTGACGAACTTCGACGTCAAGTCGGCCTACGACGCGGCGCTGAAGAACGCGACGGTGACGCCGCCGAACTCGGCGGTCGGCCGCAAGGGTCTGGACCAGTCGATCTTCCTCGGCTACACGCCGAATTCGACCGGCGAGGGCTTCTCGTGGGCGATCGAGGGCTACGTCAACGACTTCGGCATCGCGAACTTGTCGAAGAAGATGTACGACCAGGCCAAGGCGGACGATCCGCGCAAGGCGGAGTACCTGGAGAACTACCAGTACTTCACCAGCCGGGCGCAGCAGTACGTGAACCTGTTCGACCCGAGCACCGGGTTCTTCCAGGGCAAGGACGCGAGCGGGAAGTTCACGAAGGCCAAGGCCGACTACGACCCGCGCCAGTGGGGCGGGGACTACACCGAGACCGACGGCTGGAACATGGCCTTCACCGTGCCGCAGGACGGGCACGGGCTGGCGAATCTCTACGGCGGCAAGGAGAAGCTGGGCGCCAAGCTCGACGCGTTCTTCGCCGACCAGGAGACCGCGAACTTCCCGGGCAGCTACGGCGGCACGATCCACGAGATGCGGGAGGCGCGGGACGTGCGGATGGGCCAGTACGGCCACTCCAACCAGCCTTCGCACCACATCCTCTACATGTACGACTACGCGGGCCAGCCGGCGAAGACGCAGGCGAAGGTGCGCGAAGCGGTGTCGCGGCTGTACACCGGCAGCGAGTTGGGCCAGGGCTATCCGGGCGACGAGGACAACGGCGAGATGTCCGCGTGGTACGTGTTCAGCTCGCTGGGCTTCTACCCGCTGCAGATGGGCAGCCCGAACTATGCGATCGGATCGCCGCTGTTCACCAAGGCGACCGTGCACCTGCCCGGCGGGGACCTGGTGATCAACGCGCCGAAGAACTCGGCGAAGAACGTCTACGTGCAGGGCCTGAAGGTCAACGGGAAGAACTGGACGTCGACGTCGCTGCCGCACGACGTGCTCGCCCACGGCGCCACGCTCGACTTCGACATGGGCCCGAACCCGTCGGCGTGGGGCACCGGCCCGAACGACGCGCCGAAGTCGATCACCACCGGCGACGCGGTGCCGACGCCGCTGCACGACGAGACCGGGCCGGGGCTGGGCACGCTGTCCACTTCGGACGGTTCGGACGCGTCGGCGTTGCTGGACAACACCTCGCGCACGCAGGCGAAGGTGACCGGGGCGGTGCAGTACCAGCTGAAGTCGACGGACGAGGCGGTCACGCACTACACGTTCACCTCCGGCACCGGTGCGGGCGATGCGAAGAGCTGGACGCTGAAGGGCTCGTACGACGGGAAGAACTGGGCGGTCGCCGACCAGCAGACCGACCAGTCGTTCCCGTGGCGGCAGCAGACCCGAGCGTTCGCGGTGAAGAACCCGGCGCATTACGCCTACTACCGGCTCGAGATCACCGCGACCACCGGCGGTCCGGCGACGCTGGCGGAGTTCGAACTGCTGGGCCGTCCGGACGCGTCGTGCACGAAGACGCTGACCGGCGTGCAGAACGGTCCGCTGACCGTGTCGAGCGGCGTGGTGTGCCTGAACGGCGCGACGGTATCGGGTCCGGTGAACGTGGCGCGCGGCGCTTCGCTGATCGTGCGCGGCGGGCAGATCACCGGTCCGGTAGCGGCGGACGGGGCGGCGCAGGTGGTGCTGAACCGGACGAAGGTGTCCGGTCCGGTGTCGATCACCGGCAGCACCGGCCCGGTGTCGATCGAGCTGACCGACATCTCCGGCCCGGTCAACCTGAACGGCAACCAGGGACCGCTGATCACGAGTAGCACGGTGGGCGGGCCGCTGGCCTGCACGGGCAACTCCCCCGCCCCGACTGATCACGACCTCGCCAACACGGTCCGCGGCCCGTCCGCGGGACAGTGCGCGACGCTCTGATCGATCGTTGACGAAGGCCGCCCCGGGGAGTCCTCGGGGCGGCCTTCGCTGCGTTATTGGGTGGCTCGCGGTCGCGGGGCGTGAGAGCGTCGGGTGATGAAGATCAACTACTCCTGGCGCGCCGACCTCACCGACGCGCAGCTCGTCGCGCTCACCGAAGCGCACGGCGGTAACGCGGAACCCGGCTGGTGGGACCGGGCGAAACGGCACAGTCTCGGCTGGGTCAGCGCGCACGAAGGCGACGTGCTGGTCGGGTTCGCGAACCTGGCGTGGGACGGCGCGGACCACGCGTTCCTGCTCGACCCGAAGGTGCACGCGGACTGGCAGCACCGCGGCATCGGCAGCGAACTGGTCCGGCGCGCGCGGGACGCCGCCCGGGACGCGGGCTGCGAGTGGCTGCACGTGGACTTCGAACCGCATCTGCGCCCGTTCTACTTCGACTCGTGCGGGTTCACCTCCACTGACGCGGGGTTGATCCGGCTCACCGTGAGCTGATCCGGCACGGCCGGCGCGGGAGCGATTACCGTGGGGCCGTGACCACGGCTGCGTTCTTCTCCTCGTTCGAAGCGGGCGATCCGCAGCCGGTCGCTTCCGGGCTCCGGGTGGACAGCGGGCCGCGCCGGTCTCCGACGGCGAAGACGGGCGTCGGGTTCACCGGCGCGAAAGCGTTGCGCTACCAGGCCGGGCCGACGGCCGTGCTGTTCGAGGTGGACATTCCGGTCACCGGCCACAGTGCACTGTCGTATGTGGTCTTCCCGGCGTCCGACGGTCCGGTGCCGACCTACCGCAGCACGCACGTCGCGCTCGACGTCGAGTTCGACGACGGCAGCCGCGCCGGGTTCGCGCCCGAGCCGAAGAACCTCTACGTCGACCAGTGGAACCTCGTGCGGCGGCCGCTGGGCGCGTTCGCCGGACGGCGGGTGCGGCGGATCCTGCTGACGACCGCCTTCGACGGCGACGGGACGGGCTGGCTGGACGACGTCCGGATCGCCGAGCGTCCGACGGAGCGCAAGCACCCGGTCGACTGGGTCCGCACGACGCGCGGCACGCATTCCAGCGGCGAATTCTCGCGCGGCAACACCTTCCCCGCCACCGCGGTCCCGCACGGCTTCAATTTCTGGACCCCGGTCACCGACGCGCGGGCGCTGAACTGGTTCTACTCCTACCACCGGCACAACGACGCGCGGAACGAGCCGCGGTTGCAGGCGTTCGGGCTCAGCCACCAGCCGAGCCCGTGGATGGGCGACCGGCACACCTTCCACCTGATGCCCGGCGCCGGCCCGGTCGAGCCGGACCGCGGACGGCGGTCGCTGGCGTTCAGCCACGCCGACGAGACCGACCGGCCGCACCACTACGGCGTCCGGTTCCGCGGCGGAATCACCGCCGACGTCGCGCCGTCCGAGCACGCGGCGATGTTCCGCTTCGGCTTCCCGGACGGCCGGGGCTGGGTGCTGTTCGACAACGCCCGCAACCGCGGCGGTCTCCGGATCGACGCCGCGCGCGGGATCGTCACCGGGCACACGCGGGTGCGGAGCGGGCTGTCGACCGGCGCGCGGCGGATGTTCGTCTACGCCGAAGCGGACCAGCGGCCGTCCGGCGGCGGGCGGATCCGGCGGCCGTTCTGGCGGACGGTGACCGGGAGCCTGGAGTTCTCCGTCCCCGAGGTCACGCTGCGGATCGCGACGTCGCTGATCAGCCTCGCGCAGGCGAAACGCAACCTGGCGCTGGAAATCCCGGCGGGCACGATGTTCGACCGGGTGCGAGGCCAGGCGCGGGAACGCTGGCAGGAGGTGCTCGGCCGGGTCGAACTGGAAGGCGCGTCCGAGGACGAGCTGACCACCTTCTACTCGTGCCTCTATCGCTTGTTCCTGTATCCGAACGTCGCGCACGAGAACACGCCGCGAGGCATCCGGCACGCGAGCCCGGTCGTGCGGAGTTACCGGCCGAGCACGCGGCGGCGCACCGGCGCGAAGGTCGTGGACGGCGAGTTGTACGTCAACAACGGCTTCTGGGACACCTACCGCACCGCCTGGCCCGCGTACGCGCTGCTCGCGCCGCGCCAGTGCGGCCGGATGATCGACGGTTTCGTGCAGCAGTACCGCGAAGGCGGCTGGATCGCCCGCTGGTCCTCCCCCGGCTACGCCGACCTGATGACCGGCACCAGCTCCGACGTCGCCTTCGCCGACGCGTACCTGAAGGGCGTCACGAACTTCGACGTCGAGGCCGCCTACGACGCCGCGCTCAAGAACGCCACCGTCGCCCCGCCGCGCAAGGGCGTGGGCCGCAAGGGCCTCGACCGCTCCGTGTTCCTCGGCTACACGCCGACCTCGACGCGCGGCGGCCTGTCCTGGGCGCTCGAAGGCTGTCTCAACGACTTCGGCCTCGCCAACCTGTCCGACGCGCTCGCCCGGGAAAGCAGCGGCGCGCGGGCCCGCCGGTTCGCCGACAACGCCGTCTACTTCCGCCAGCGCGCCCAGCACTACGCCAACCACTTCGACGCCCGGATCGGCTTCTTCCAGGGCCGCACCCTCGACGGCGGCTGGCGGCATCCCGCCGCCGGATTCGATCCGACCGCATGGGGCCCGGACTACGTCGAGACCAACGCCTGGAACACCGCGTTCTCCGTGCCGCACGACGGTCCCGGTCTCGCCGCCCTCCACGGCGGCCCGGCGGGTCTCGAAGCGAAACTCGACGAGTTCTTCCGCACCCCGGAGACCGGCCAGGGCGGCCGGATCCACGAGATGACCGAGGCCCGCGACGTCCGGATGGGCCAGTACGGGCATTCCAACCAGCCCTCGCACCACATCCCGTTCGGCTACGCCTTCGCCGGGGCGCAGGCGAAACTCCAGCGGACCGTCCGCGAGGTGCTGCGCCGGCTGTACCTCGGGAGCGAACTCGGCCAGGGCTATCCCGGGGACGAGGACAACGGGGAAATGTCGGCCTGGTATGTCTTCACCGCCCTCGGCCTCTACCCGCTGGCCGTCGGCAGCCCGCGGTACGCGGTGTGCGCGCCGCTGTTCCGCTCCGCCACCGTGCACCTCGAGAACGGAAAGGACCTGGTGATCCGAGCACCCCGCGCCGCGACCGCCGACAGCGAGGCCGACACGCCGTACGTGCACGGCCTGACGGTCGACGGCGAACCGCACCCTTCGGCCACCCTCGCGCACGCGGTCCTCGCCCGCGGCGCGGTGCTGGAGTTCGACGTCCGCGCCGAGCCCGGCGGCTGGGGCAGCGAACCGGTCACCCCGGTCGCCCCCGCGCCGCTGCGCGATCTCCCCGGGACCACGCACCGCGCCCTGTCGGACAACACGAGCCGCACCCAGGCGGTATTCCGCACGCCGAGGCCGACCATCGCCTTCACTGCCGAAGGCGAGCCGCGCGAGGTCGTCCTCTACACGCTCACCTCCGGCAGCAGCGCGGGCGACCCGCGGGACTGGGTGCTCGAAGGCTCCGACGACGGCCAGCAGTGGCGGACCCTGGACGAACGCTCCGGCGAGCTGTTCCGCTGGCGGCGCCAGACCCGGCCGTTCGTGCTCGCCGATCCCGCCGCGTGCCGGCACTACCGGCTGCGGGTCCGCGCCTCGACCCGGCGGCGCGTCGCCCTCGCCCAGTGGGAGCTGCTGGCCCGATGATCACCGACGTACGCAACGCCTTCCTCGACCGGCTGGCGGCAGCCGACCCCGGTCTCGTCCGGCTGCGGCTGGCCGCGTCGGCGGTCCTCGGCATCGTGCTCGCGGTCCTCGCGCTGCAGCCGCTGCATTTCCCGCTCACCACCACGCTCGTCGCGGCCATCGCGGCGATGATGAGCGCGTTCACCGTCAACGACGCCACCAGCGGCGGCCAGGCCGTCACGCTTCTGCTCGCATTGCTGGTGGGGGCCGCGTCCATCACCGCGGCCTGTTTCGGTTCCGCCTACGCGCCCCTCGACAGCATCGTGTTCGTGCTGCTGATCTTCGTCGCGGTGTACGTGCAGCGGTTCGGCGCGCGCGGCACCGCGCTCGGGTCGATGGCGTTCTTCCTGTTCTTCTTCCCGATGTTCCTGCAGGCGCACCTCGCGCAGGTGCCGCACCTGCTGATCGCGCTGACGGTCGGCGTCGCCGCGAACGCGGTCGTGCGGTTCCTTCTCTTGCGCCGCAACGCCGAAAGCGAACTGATCCGCTACCGGCAGGCGTTCCGCGCCCGGCTCGGCGCGGCGGTGCGGGCGACCGAGGCGTACATCTCGTCCGGCGGTTCGGACCGCAGCAACCGGCAGATCCGCACGTCGGTGGAGCGGCTGCACGAGGTGGTCCTCCTGATCGAGGACCACGCGCCCGACGTGGTCGACGACCGGCGCGCGGACCAGCTGCGCCGCCGGGTGATCGAGGTCGAACTGGCCGTGCAGTGGCTGGTGATCACCGTGCGGCGGACGTGCTCGCAGCCGCTGCCCGAGGGCGTCGCCGACGATCTGGTGGCCCGGCTCGCCCGGTTCCGGTCGCTGATGGAACGCGACCCGCGCGACCTGCCGCTGATCAGCGAGACCGGCGAGTACAGCCGGATGCTCGTGGAAGGCAGCCGGATCGACGAGCGCGCGCACCCCGGCGACGGCGTCCGCCGCGCGATCGCCGAACTGGCCGTCGCGGACGACCGGGCGCAGCGGATCGCGAGCCGCCAGGCAGGAGCGGACTTCCCGGCCGAAGAGGACGAGGAAGACGAGCCGACCAAGGCGTTCGCCTACGACAATCAGACCCGCGGCGCGATCCAGGCCGTGCTCGGCGGCGGGCTCGCCGTGCTGGCCGGGCAGCTGATCTCGCCGCAGCGCTGGTACTGGGCGGTGCTGACGGTGTTCGTCGTGTTCATCGGCACGTCCAGCGCGGGCGCGCGGTTCGTGAAAGGGATGCGCCGCACCGGCGGGACGCTGCTGGGCATCGTCGGCGGCGTCGCGCTGGCGCTGCTGGTCAGCGGCAACACCCCGGCGATCCTCGCGTTGCTGCTGGTCTGCGTGTTCGGCATGGTCTACACCGCGCGGGTCTCGCAGTTCCTGATGGCGTTCTTCGTGACGAGCATGCTGGGATTGCTCTACAGCCTGCTCGGCACCTTCAGCATCGAGGTGCTGTGGATCCGGGTCGCCGAAACCGCGGTCGGCGCGGCGTGCGGGCTGCTCGCCGCCGTGGTCGTGCTGCCGGTCCGCACGCGCGCGGTGATGCTCGA
Source organism: Streptomyces sp. AA4 (assembly GCF_000158875.1). Classification (NCBI taxonomy): domain Bacteria; kingdom Bacillati; phylum Actinomycetota; class Actinomycetes; order Kitasatosporales; family Streptomycetaceae; genus Streptomyces; species Streptomyces sp. AA4. The sequence goes on from NZ_GG657746.1 coordinate 4,210,256, forward strand.
CGACATCGCGGTCGCGCTCGACGAACTGCACGAGTTCATCGAGTCGGCCGCGACGCTGCTGTCCGGCCGCGAGAACGTGAACATCATCGAGATGTCCCGCGACCTCGACCGCGCGGTCGAGCAGGTGCGGCTCACCATCGAACCGCTCACCCACCCGATCAACCTGCGCAGCGCCCGCCGCGACTACGGCTGGCACGTCCTGACCACGCTGGAGGGCATCGCCTTCCGCGCCCGGCACGTGGCCGCCCGCGCGCAGCCCGGCCAGCTCGCCGGCCCGGTCTCGGAGCGCCTGGACCAGTTCGCCGGCCGGATCATCGCGAACGTCGACCTCGTGCACGAGTCGGTCAGCAACCCGGGCAGCACGCGCACGCGCAAACTCGTCCGCGACGACGGCACCCCGGTCGCCGACCGGGTCGACGAGGCCGAGACCCGCGCGGTGCTGTCCAGCCTGAGCCACCTCGACGAGGGGCTGATCGCGCTGGGCCGCGTGCTGGGCGTCGGGGCGCAGGACCCGCCGCGGCACAGCTGATTTAGGTGGAGGCGGCGTCGAGGATCCGCAGCTCGGCGTCGCTCAGCTCCACGTCGTGCATCGCGACCAGCGCGGGAACCTGCTCGACCGTGCGCGCGGACGCGATCGGTGCGGCCACCGTCGGCTGCTGCGCGAGCCACGCCAACGCGACCGTCGCCATCTCCGCGCCGCGCGCCTTCGCGACCTCCTCCAGCGCCGCGAGCACCTTGACGCCGTGCTCGGTGTCCGCGTATCCCCCGGCGAGCCCGGGCAGATCGCGGATGCTGTCCACCTGCTGGCCGGGCCGGTACTTGCCGGTCAGGAACCCCGACGCGAGACCGAAATACGGCACGCAGGCCAGCCCGTGCCGCTCCACGATCCGCCGCCGCTCGCTCTCGTACTCCCGCGCGACGAGGTTGTACTTCGGCTGCAGCGTGACGTACTTCGCCAGCCCCTCGCGGTCGGAGAACTCCAGCGACGCGGCCAGCCGCTCCGGGCTGATGTTCGACGTCCCGATCGCGCGGACCTTGCCCTCCCTCACCAGCTCGTCCAGCGCCGCGACGATGTCCCCGACCGGCACGGATTCGTCGTCGAAATGCGTGTAGTACAGATCGATCCGCTCGATCCCCAGCCGCCGCAGCGATTCCTCGGCCGCGGCCTTGATGTTCGCCGGCGCCAGCCCCTTGAACTGCGGGTGGTCGCCGACCTTCGTCGCCACGACCACGTCGTCCCGGTTCCCGCGCGCGGCGAGCCACTTGCCGAGGATCCGCTCGGACTGCCCGGCTTCGTTGCCCGGGAAGTGATACATGTACGAATCGGACGTGTCGAGGAAGTTGCCGCCCGCCTCGGCATAGGCGTCCAGCACCGCGAACGAAGCCGCTTCGTCGGCGGTCCAGCCGAACACGTTCCCGCCGAGGCACAGCGGGGAGACGGCGAGATCGGAAGAGCCAAGAGTGCGAAGTGCGACCATGATCGCATTCAAGCACTCCCCGGCCCGGTACTGCCTGCGGCGACAACGGATTCTGCCCGCTCGTACCTTCCCCGGCCGCAAACCTGGCAAGATCCTTCTTCTCGGACAGCTACTGGGGAGGCAGCTGATGCGAAGACCCGCGGTCGACGACCCGCTCTGGCTCGGGCAGTACCGCGTGCTCGCGGAACTCGCGCGGGACGACACGACCCGGGTCCTGCTCGGCGGCGGACCGGACGACCGGCTGGTCGCGCTCACGCTCCCGCTCACCGGCGAGGACACCGGGTTCCGCGCCGAAACGGCCGCCTTGAGCGCGGTGTTCGAAGCCGACCCGGACGCCTCCATGCCCTGGCGCGCTTCGGAATTCCATCCCGGACCCGCTCTGCGGGCCGTGCCCGCGCCGCTGCCCGAACCGGTGGTGCTCCGGCTGGCCGCCGGGATAGCGGCCGACCTGACTCAGCTCCACAGCGCCGGACTGGCCCACGGAAACCTCGACCGCTCCCACGTCCGGCTCACCAGCACCGGGGCACGGCTCGTCCCCCGCGCGACCGGCACCGACCCGGCCGACGACTTGCTCGCCCTCGGTGCCCTTCTCGCCGCGGACACCCCGCTTCCCGAGCCGCTCCGCCCGTGCCTCGCGGAAAACCCGGCCGACCGGCCCACCGCCGCCCAACTGCTCGAAGCACTCGGCTCGGACACGGCTCCGTGGCCGCCCGCCGTCGAGCAGCTCATCGCCGAACGCACGGCCCAACTCGCCGAATTCCTCGACGGCCAGCCGATACCGGACAAGACCGACCCGGTGATCTACCAGATCGCCGACACACCAGAGACCCCGCCGCGCCCGCTCTCACGGCGGCGGATGCTGATCGGCGCACTCGCCCTGGCGATCCTCGGACTCGCCGCCTGGATCGCCTGGCCGGGCCCGCCCGCACCCGACGCGCTCCCGCCCGCACCGCAGCCGCCGCTCGTCGAATCCGGCTTCCTCGTCGCCCGCGGACATCCGCAGGTCATCCAGTTCAACCACGACGGACGACTGCTCGCCACGGTGAACGCCGACTTCAGCATGGAGATCCTGGACGTCGACACGCGCAAGCCGGTCGGCCGTCGCCTCGGCCCCTTCCCCGACGCTGTCCCGGCCGAGCGGGCGTTCAGTCTCGACGGGGTCTCCTTCGTCGCCGCACGGATGAAAAGCACGCAGCTCACCGTCCAAACCTGGGAGGCGCGGACCGGCAAGGAAACCGGCGCGCCGCTGGTGCTCGAAGGCGTCGACGTCAACGGAAGCTGGCCGTCGCTCAGCCCCGACGGCAGCCTCGTCGCGGTGCCGATGGCCTCCCCGCAGCGGATCGAGCTGTGGCGGGTCGCCGACCACACCCGTGTCGGCAGCATCGCCACGTCGAGCACCTTCCGCCAACACGGGTTCAGCCCCGACGGACGCACGCTCGCCGTGTACCAGTGGGACGGCCACTTCGACCACCGCGGCCAGGTCAGCCTGTGGGACACGGCTTCGCTCAAAGCGGAGGGCGATCCGATCACCATGGCCGAGAACGACCGGCTCTGCTGCTTCGCCTTCCGACCGGACGGCCGGACACTGATCACCACCAGCGGGGACGCCCGCGAACCGGCGAAAGTGCACCAGTGGGACACCGCCGCGCACAAGGAACTCCGGCCGGGCTTCACGCTGGCCCCCACGCAGATCGACCAGGGCAACGGGACGGTCTGGTTGACCTTCGTCCTGCCCGGTCTGGACGATCAGCACCTGCTCGCGCTCTCGGCGGGCACCCTCGTCGTCCTCCGTCTCGACGGGAAACAGGAGGGCGCGGGCCTGCCCGGAATCGCCGCGCTCTCCGTCAGCCCGGACGGGAAAACCGTCGCCACCACGTCCGGTTCGACGGCGGACACCACCGTCCACCTGTGGCACAAACCCTGAACCGCACCACCGGCCCACCAGTCTTCGCGCGCACCGGTTCCTCCCGCGCCGCGACCCGCCGGATCAGCGCGCGAAAGCAGGCGGGGCCCCCATCGGACTGAGGTGCATCCCGGCGATCCGCCAACCGTCCTCGCCGCGGACGAGCACGTGCGTCGCCCGGAACGTGCCGTCGACGCGGTTGCCCTGATGGGTCGCTTCCTGGTCCTGCACGCCGATCGCGATCGCCGTGTCGCCGTGGACGCGCACCTCGACGTCGCGCCAGTCGAGCCGCTGCGTCGCCAGCGCGCCGGACTCATAGCGGCCCAGCCACTGCTCCCGGTCGAGCACGAAGCCGAGCGGCCCGACGAGCCGGAACCCGTCGGCGACCAGGCCGCCGAGCGTGCCGGTATCGCCCGCGACCTCCGCCGCGGCCCAGCGTTTGCCGAGTTCGGAGATCTCCGCAACGTCCATGATTCCCTCCAGCGCCGTTCGATGAGACACCATAAACGTTAGAGATCTAATCGTTCGTCGTCAAACGGTTAGCTTTCGAGCATCCTGCGGTACCGTCCTCCCCGTGCCCCGACCCGCCACCCCGCCGCTCGGCGTCCTCCTCGCCCGCACCGCCAAGACCGCGGGCCAGGCGTTCGACCGCGCGCTGGCCGAGGTCGGCGGATCGCAACCGGTCTGGCAGATCCTCATCGCGCTCAAAACCCGGCAGCACGCGAGCCAGCGCGAACTCGCCGACGCCGTCGGCATCCAGGGCGCGACGCTCACCCACCACCTCAACGGCATGGAAACCGCCGGCCTGCTCACCCGCACCCGCGACCCGGAAAACCGGCGCGTGCACCAGGTCGAGCTGACCGACCACGGCGAGCGCACCTTCCACCGTCTCGCCGACGCGGCGATCGCGCACGACAAACGGATGCGCCGCGGATTCACCGACGACGAGATCGCGACCCTGGCCGCATTGCTCACCCGGCTCGCGGAAAACGTGACGCGGACGGACCCGTGAGCGCCCGAGGAAGCGCTCACGGGTCCGAGTTCGCGGTTACCGGACGTCCGGGCAGGTCTTCCAGGCGAAGTGGTAAACCGTCTGGACGCTGCCGTCCGTGGAGTCCATCGTCAGGAAGCTCGTCGTCTTCGCCGGATCCGAACTCCCGGCATACGTCCGCAATTCCGTGTTGATGTTCAGGTTCCGCTCCTGGCCGCACGGCTCGTAGATAATCGCGTCGACGTCCGTCGAATCCGAGAACTGCCAGTCATTGTCGTAGAAACCGTCGAGCCGATGCGTCACGAACGCGGTCGGAGAGTTCCCCTGGAAATAGTAGTTCGCGCGCTCCACGCCGTACGCGCCCTTTTCCAGGTGCCCGAAGCCGCGGTAGTCCGCCGAGGCGATCCCGTACGTGAACCCCTGCGGCACGTGCACGCGCAGGCCGATCTGGCAGTTCTTCCGGAAGTCCGTCGGCTGCGCGCCGACGCCGACCTGCGCGGTGTATTGGCTGTAGGTCACGGTGAACGCGGTGTTGTCCGCGGAAACCGAAACGGCGGCCGTGTCCGGCGGGCAGCCGGTCCCGTTCACCGTCGCCACGTCGATGATGATTTTGTCCGGCGGGGGATTCTGCGGCCAAGAATGCGGGGTAATCGTCGAAGAAAGGGCCAGCACGGCAGCGGCCATCGTGGTAAGCATGGGTTCCTTCCCATTACTTCCGAGTGGGCGGGGGGGTTTCGACAGGGTAGCGCTCGAACTACTCTCCGAGTCCCACTGAATGGAGCAACGCCCGTGCTTAGCTGCGCACAGCAACAGATTGACGAAGCGTTGACAAAAGCTATTATGGACAATTGACGAATCAACAAAAATGGTGCAAAATAAACGACGCGGAACCACCTGCCCGCAGTGGTCCGGTCAATCCGGCGGAAACGGCCCGCCAAACCGGGGCAATCAGGACAGTTCGCGCGGCGCATTCGCCTACCCGCCGCCCCGCGCTTTCCGGCGCGATTCGCCCGTCCGGCTCGCCCGCGCCGTCCGTCCCGAAGCCCGGCGGTTCCGTGCCCACCGCACGCGCGCGGGCCCGCGACTCGATCGTGATCTGGAGTTACGCCCTTCGCCTCACTACTTAAGGCGGACCCGGCGAACGTGATCCTGGCTACCGTGACTGGACGCACCCGGACGGCGCCCGCCGGTAGGGCTAGCATCCTCGGTACTAGCCAAAGTCGTCTCAAGCTGGAGAAGCGCAATGACCCAAGCCCCTGTCAACGTCACCGTCACCGGTGCGGCCGGCCAGATCGGCTACGCGCTGCTGTTCCGCATCGCGTCCGGTCAGCTGCTCGGCGCCGACACCCCGGTGAAGCTGCGGCTCCTGGAGATCCCCCAGGCGGTCAAGGCGGCTGAGGGCACCGCGATGGAGCTGGACGACGGCGCGTTCCCGCTGCTGGCCGGCATCGACATCTTCGACGACCCGAAGCAGGCCTTCTCCGGCGCGAACATCGGCCTCCTGGTCGGTGCCCGCCCGCGCAGCAAGGGCATGGAGCGCGGCGACCTGCTCGAGGCCAACGGCGGCATCTTCAAGCCCCAGGGCGAGGCGATCAACGCCGGCGCGGCCGACGACATCAAGGTCCTGGTGGTCGGCAACCCGGCCAACACCAACGCCCTGATCGCCCAGCAGCACGCCCCCGACGTGCCCGCCGAGCGCTTCACCGCGATGACCCGCCTCGACCACAACCGTGCGCTGGCGCAGCTGGCCAAGAAGCTCGGCGTCGCCGTGACCGACCTGAAGAAGGTCGCGATCTGGGGCAACCACTCGGCCACGCAGTACCCGTCGGTGCAGCACGCCGAGGTCAACGGCAAGAGCGTCGCCGAGACCATCAACGACGAGGCGTGGCTCGCCGACACCTTCATCCCGACCGTCGCCAAGCGCGGCGCCGCGATCATCGAGGCCCGCGGCCTCTCCTCGGCCGCGTCGGCCGCGTCGGCCGCGATCGACCACGTCTACACCTGGGTCAACGGCACCCCCGAGGGCGACTGGACCTCGGCCGGCGTCGTCTCCGACGGCTCCTACGGCGTCCCGGAGGGCCTCATCTCCTCCTTCCCGGTCACCGCGAAGAACGGCAAGTACGAGATCGTGCAGGGCCTGGAGATCGACGAGTTCTCCCGCCCGCGCATCGACGCCTCCGTGGCGGAACTGGCCGAGGAGCGCGACGCGGTCCGCAAGCTGGGCCTGATCTGAGGTTCGTTTTCCGCGATGGCCGCCCCGGTTTCGGGGCGGCCATCGTGCGTTTGGCGTCTTTAGCTGGTTTTGTGTCCTGTACGTGGCGCGTGCGGTCTTACGGTGCAGCCGTTTCTCATATCGCCCGCCGTATAGGTCGTTATACAGTCGAAAGCAGTTCGTGCAGTCGGCGGGCGGCCTCGAAGCCGGGCACTGTCCGGGTTCCGTCGCGGAGGTCCGCGGCCAGCCGGTCGTAGACCCGGCCGACGTTCGCGGCCTGGACGGGCAGCTTGCCGGTATCGTCCACCGGGACCACCGTCCATTCCGGACTGCCGGGACGCGCCAAGCGGAGATCCAGCGGGCCGATCTGGAGCTGTGCGGCCCACGGATCGGTCTCCGGCGCGGAAGTCAGCGCGAGATTCCCCTCGGTGCCCGCGATTTCGATGCGCGTCCGAGGCAATGCCGCTTCTCCGTCGTGCAGATGGACCGACACCACGGCCCCGCTGTCGAGTTCGGCGTGCGCGAGGAAGTGGTCCGGCGCCGTCACGTCGATCCGCTCCCCCGTCTCGGCGACGCGATGCGAGCCGTTCCGGATCGCCGTCCGGGCGGTCAGTTCCCGGATCGGCCCGAGCAGGTACTGCACCAGATCGAGCGCGTGCCCGCCGAGGACTTCGACCAGTCCGGCCCCGGCACGCCGGTCGTAGGTATAGGCCGTCCAACCGGGGACGTCGCGCATGTTTCCCTTGCCGCGCGAGCTGTAGACGGTCGCCGACTGCACGGTGCCGATGTCGGAGAGCATCGCGCGGGCCTGGCGGACAGCTGGCGAGAACCGCGCCTGCAGACCGACCGCCGTGCGCACTCCGGCCCGCTCCCCCGCCGCAGCCAGCGCGGCGGCTTCCTCCGCGGTCGTCGCCAAGGGCCACTCGCAGTAGACGTGCTTGCCCGCTTCCAGCGCAGCCGTCACCAGTTCGACGTGCGCGGGCACCTTCACCGTGACGACAACCAGGTCGACGTCAGGATGCTCGGCGAGACTGCGAGCGTCGGTAAAAGCATGCCGGGCCCCGAAACGGGCTCGCGCCTCTTCCGCGCTGCTGGTACGTGTGGTCGCGACAGCAGCGAGCGAGAAGTCGGGCGACGCGGCTATCGCCGGAATGTGCGCCCGCGCGGCCCAGCCCCGGTCCGGGTTCGCGCCGAGGATCCCGACGCCGATCGGCTTGGTCAAGCCCCACCTCCACTAAGCGGGTCACGATGTTCCGGTTCCACCAAGCTACCAGAAGCGGAACAAGCTGACCCGCTTGGTTTAGACTGCGGGAATGCCGGAGTCCGCCGTCACCGCACTGCTCGCCGAAGGCCGCCCGCGAGCCGACGCGCAGCGCAACGTCGAGCGGCTGGTCGCGGCGGCCCGCGAAGCGCTCGACGAACTCGGACTCGCGCTCACGACTCGCGACCTCGCCCAGCGCGCGGGCGTCGGCCTCGGCACGCTGTACCGGCGAGTGCCGTCCCTGGACGCTCTCCTCGCCGCGATCCTCGCCGACACCATCGACGAGATGACCGACCGCGCCGCACTCGCGCTCGACTCCCCCGACCCGTGGCGGGGATTCGCCGAGTTCGCTGAGACCTACGTCCAGCTGCGCGCGTCCAGCTGCGGGCTCCACGACGCCCTGTCCGGCCGCGGCGAACGGCTTGACCTGGAGCCCCGGATCACCCGGCTGCAGCGGGCGATGCGTCAGCTGGTCGAGCGCGCGCAAAAGGCCGGGACGCTCCGCGCCGACGTCGACTGGCGGGACGTCCCGTTCGCGCTCGCCACCGCGATCCCGCCGGACCACACGATCGGCCTCGTGCCGAGCGACGACCAGTGGCGGCGGAATCTCTGGATCATCCTCGACGGCCTGCGCCCGGCACGAGCGCTTGCTCCAGAAGCCCCTGCAGCACCCGCTGCTCCTGCGGGCTGAGCCCGGCCAGCGGCGAATCCCGGGTCAGCAGGTCGAGCAGCCGCCGGCGCAGCGCCGTGCCCTCGGCGGTCAGCACGAGATGCCGCGCGCGCCGGTCGGTCGGATGCGCCCGGCGTTCGAGCAGGCCCTGCTTTTCCAGCTTGTCGACGACGAACGTGGCGTTCGACGGCTCGCAGCTCATCCGCTCGGCCAGCTCGCGCATGGTCATCGGCCCGGTCAGCTCTCGCAGCGCCGTCGCCTGCGCGGCGGTCAGCCCCAGCGTCACCGCGCGCTCGCGGACGTGGTCGGCGATCTGCTGCGCCAGCCCGTTCACCAGACCGCACAGCTCCCGTTCGGCGACCGCCCGAGATTCCGTCATGACGCCATCCTAGCAACTCCATCAAGCCTCAATATTTAAAGCTTGAATGTTTCTAGCTTGATACTTATGGTCGGGGAAGACCGAGGGAAGGGACCCGTACCATGCTCGACGACCGGCTGCGCAAGCCCGCGCGGCGCCAGACCATCCACTTGGGCGAGACGAAGGTGTCCTTCGTGCCGGACGGCGCGGTGCAAGGGAATCCGCGCTGGTGGCTGCCCGGCAGCACCGCCGGAACCTGGGCCGCGCATCCGGAGTACCTGGACGCCGACGGCTATCTCGTCGCGAGCATCGGCGGGCTCCTGGTGGAACGCGACGGCCGGGCGCTGCTGATCGACGCCGGGTTCGGGCCGCAGTCGGTGCCCGCCGAACCGGGCGCGCCGAACGGCGTGCTGTACGGCGGCGCGCTGCTCGACAACCTGGCCGCGCTCGGACGCCGACCGGAAGACCTCGAGGCGGTAGCGCTCACGCATTTGCACTCCGACCACTTCGGCTGGGCGGTGGAGCCAGCATTCGCGCAGACCGAATACCTGGTCGCAGAGCGGGAATGGGCGCAGCGCGAGGCGTCCAGCGAGATCGACGCGATGGCGCCGCGGGTCCGCACGGTCGAGGACGGGCAGGAAGTGTTTCCCGGCGTCCACGTGCGCTTCGCCGCCGGGCACACGCCCGGGCACGCCGAGTACGTCATCACCGCCGGCGAGCACCGGCTGATCGCGTTCGGCGACGCCGCCCATTCGCCGATCCAGATCGAAAACCCGGACTGGTCGTGCGGGTACGACCACGATCCGGCCGAGGCCGCCAGCCACCGCCGGAAGCTCGTCGCCGAACTCGCCGAGCCAGGCACGATCGGCTTCGGGAACCACTTCGCCGACGTCGTCTTCGGGCGCGTCCGCGACGGCCGCTGGCAACCGCTGGAGCGCTAAAGTCGGGTGGATGGCCCGACTGATCCATCTCAACGGCCCGTCCGGCATCGGGAAGTCCACCGTCGCGCGGCGCTACGCCGATCTTCACCCCGGAGTGCTCGATCTCGACGCCGACCAGGTGATCACGATGATCGGCGGCTGGCGGACCGCGTTCTGGGACACGCTGCCCGCCGCGCGCCGGCTCGCGCTCGCCATGGCGGAAACCCATCTGCGGGCCGGATGCGACGTCGTCATGCCGCAGCTGGTGGCCAAAGTCGGGCAGGCCGAACGGTTCGAGGAAGCGGCCCGCGCGGCAGGCGGCGAGTACGTCGAGATCATGCTCGTCGCGTCCCGTCCGCAGGCGAAGGCCCGGTTCACCGCGCGCGGCGGCCACCCCGCGACCACCCCGCGGCCGACGCGATGGCCGAACTGGGCGGACCGGTCGTGCTCGACCGGATCCACGACCACGTCGCGGAGTACCTCCCGCTCCGTCCACAGTGCACAGTGCTGGACACCGAACTCCTCGACCCGGACGAAACGTGCGCGAAGGTCGCGGAAATCGTTGCCCGCCGAGCAGCGGCGAAGGCACCGCGTGCACGGAACGGGGACCAAACGGGAAACCTGCCGCCCGGCCCGGCCTGAGCGCGGTATATGTCGAGGAATGCCAGGACACAGAGCCGACGCGGTCCGGCCGCCGCTGACCGGACCCGGCTCCCCCGCGCCTGCCGCCGATGCGGAAACCGCGGTTTCCCCGGCTGATTCCGGCGCAATCCTGATTCTCACCGGCCTTCGACAGCCATCGACGCGCTTTCCCGGTCTGACCGCGCATTCCCGCCTGTCGACGGCCTTCCTCGACCCGCGCAGGTCCTTCCGGAAGAGACTCCCATGCCAGAACCCGCTGCCCTCCCGGACTTCCCCACTCCGCCCTGGCTGCTCAGCGCGCGCGACAGCGTCGCCCTGCGCGCCCTCGCCGCGGGCCTCCTCGACAGCCCGGCGTCCGACCTCGACCTCGCCTACTCCCTCGCGACCCGCCCCCCCGTTGGCGCTCCGCGTTGTAGTCCCGGCCGGCGACCGGAGCGCCCTCGAAGCGGTCGCGAGCGGCGAAACCCCCGGCGACCCCGTGCCGGATCGTCCCCGGCTGACCTTCGTCTCCCGCGGCAGCAAACTCTGTCCCGGTCGAGAAACTGCGTTCTCGCAACGGTTTCCGCTTTTCGCCGACGCCTTCGACGCGATGCTGGGCGACTACGAGGACTGGCTTTTCGCTTTCCAAGCCGCCCTGTGCTGCCTGCTCGAATCGTGGGGCCTCCGCCCGGAAGCCGTCGCCCGCGGCACCAGACGGCCCCGGGACGACACCAGCCTCGTCCTGGACCTCACCCCGCCCTCCGTCCAAGACCTTCTCGCCGAACTCGCCCGGCTGCACACCGCGGGGGTGCCCGTCGCCTGGAACGAGGTCTTCGCCGGCAGCGGCGCCCAGCGGGTCGCCCTGCCCGCCGAATCCCTGCTCTACCGCCCTCGGTGGGTTCCTGTCGCGGCGCGTTCCGGCGACGCGGAAATCCTCGAAATCCCCGCCAGCCCGGACCTCCACTCCCTCACCGCCCACACCCGGCGCGCCCTGCAGCACCGCGAAGACGGGCTCATCGTCGTCACCACCAACGCCACCGGGCCCGATCCCGATCCCGCGAGCGCCGCGGTCTGGGGCCAGCTCACCGCTTCGGCCGCCAAGATCACCGCGGTCGACGTCGACCGGCCCACCCCCGCCGCCGAAATCCTCCACCTGGCCGGCGGCAGCACCGAACCCCAGCTCGCCATCCGCGACGGCGTCCCGCACGGCTTCCGGGTCGCGCCCGCCGCCTCCTCCCCCGCCCGGCCGATCGATCCGTCCGGCACCGTCCTGGTCACCGGCGGCACCGGCCGGATCGGCACCCTGCTGGCCGAACATCTCGTCGCCGAGCACGGCGTCCGGCACCTTGTGCTGGCGAGCCGCAGCGGACCCGCCGCCGAACGCCTCCCGACCGATCTCGACGCGGACGTCCGCATCGCCGCCATCGACGTCGCCGACCCGGATCAGGTCGAAAGCCTCCTCGCCTCCTGCACCCCGCCGCTCACCGCAGTCATCCACTGCGCCGCGGTCTTCCACGACCCCTTCGCCGCGACCCAGACCCTCGACCCGGTCCTGCGCGCGAAGGCCGGCTCCGCCTGGGTCCTCCACCAAGCGACCGAACACCTGCCGTTGTCCGCGTTCGTGCTTTTCTCGTCCCTCGCCGGAACCTTCGGCGAGGCCGAAGCGAACTACGCTGCGGCCAACCGCTTCCTCGACGCCCTCGCCACCCACCGCCGCGCCAACGGGCTGCCCGCGGTGTCGATCGCTTGGGGCCGATGGGATCCCGCCGTCTTCGACGCCGCCCTCGGCAGCGACGAACCCGTCGTGTTCGGCCCCGGTGTGCCGTGCCCGGAGCGGATTCGTCCGCCCGAGGACGTCTTTCCCGCATTGCTGACGAGTGTCCCGGCCGGAAGATGACATCCGTCATCGGGTTTCCCGGCCGCCGACCCCAATACTCGATCGCATGAAGAAAATCCGGATCGCCGTCGCCGCCCTCACCGCCGGACTCACCATGCTCGTCCCGGCCGTAGCCGAGGCCGCGCCGACGTCGCTGACCTTCGGCATCTATCCGGGCGGGTACGCGGGCGGCGGGTCCACCACCGGCAAACCCGACAATCCGGCCGAGATCCGGAAAGCGTTGGCACAGCTGCAATCCGGGCACAGAACGTTCCTGCTCCGCGACTACCTAGGGTGCGGCAGCGCCTTCCCGGACGACGAGATGCAGTACCTCGCGCCAGGCCGCCGCCTCGACGTCGTGCTCGGCTACTCCGGCCAGACCATGCCGGAATGGCAGGCCTGCGTCGAGAGGACGGTGCGCCGCTACGGTCCGGTCGCCGACACGATCTCGGTGACCCTCGAACAGAACGTCGTGCCGCAGCCGAACGGCGACAACGCGCTGGTGCAGGGTGTCATCGCGGGCAAGAAGGCAGCGGACCGCGAAGGATTCGGCAAGCTGCAGATCGGCTTCGACGAGGTCGCCTACACCCGGCCGTTCACCCAGTTCTGGCAGCACCTCGCCCAGCTCGGCGGCGCGGAGTTCAGCCGTTCGGTCGGGTTCGTCGGCGTCGACCTCTACCCCGACTCCGGACTGCCCGGCATCCCGCCGGAGCCCGACCTCGCCGGGTTCGTCCACCAGACCCTGCACACTGTCCGCACCCAGGAGATGCCGATCGCGGGCCTCGGCCGCGACGTGCCGATCCGCGTGTCGGAGAACGGCTGGGCGACCCACACCGCCGACCGCACGCCAGCCGGCCAAGCCCGCGCGCTCACCACGGAAATCCTGGCGATCAACCAGGACCGCGTCACGGAAAACGTGGCCAGCTACGAACTGTTCGCCCTGCGCGACGACGTCACCGGCTCCCCCAGCCCGTTCGACAACTTCGGCATCCTGACCGACGACTACGCCCCGAAGCCGATGTACTGGCTGTACCGCGGCCTGATCTCGGCCCTCGGCCGTTCTTGAGCGTTTTTTGACCGGGGGTGCGAGCCGGGCGCTAGGCCGGAAATCTTGCCTAGCGCCCGGCTGTATATGTCGTTATACAGTAGTCAGCTCACCGAAATGTCGTCGGCGTAGATCGGGCTCTGGCCGTACCAGCCGTGGACGTACACCGTCACCGCGCCGGACGCGCCGGTCGTGAACGGGATCGTCAGCTTGGTCCAGCTGGAGTTCGCGCTCCACGAGCTGGCCGTCGCTCCCCCGCGGACGCCGGCGTAGGCGTATCCGCCCTGGACCCACGCCGTCAGCGTGTACGCGTGGTTCGGCGCGAGCGTCAGGTTCTGGGCCGCTTCCCCGGTGGTCGACGCCGTCGGCGAAACCTGCAGTGCGTGGCTGCCGGAGTGCACCGGCGAGGACACGATCGTCCCGCCGCTCCACGGGCTGAGCGCACCGGTTTCGAAGTTGCCGTTGACGACGCTTCCGGTCGGGCTGGTTCCGTTGACCGTCAGCGTGTACGTCGCGGTGTGGCTGCCGCCGCCCGCGACCGAGCCGGTGATCGTCAGCGGGTAGACGCCGGGCTGCGTGGCCGCGGTCGTGGTGATCGACAGGTTCGCGCTCTCCCCCGCCTTGACCGTGGCCGGGCTGACCGTCGCGGTCACGCCGCCCGGCGCGCCGCTCACCGACAGCGAAACCTGTTGCGCCGTACCGGAAGTCACCGCGGTGGTCACCTTGCCGGTCGCCGAACCGCCCGGGTCGACCGAGGCCGAGGCCGGGCTGGCCGTCACCGAGAAGTCGTCGCCCGGCACCGGGGTCCCGCCGGTGAACGGGGCGAACGTGTGGCTGAAGTACCACTTGTCCTGCGGGATGCCGGAACAGGTGTCCTGCGCGCCGGTGCCCGGGCAGCTGCCGTTGTCGCGCTGGAGCGCCCAGAACGACAGCAGGTTGATGCCCTTGGACACGGCCCAGTTGTAGACCGTGACCGCGTCCGCGGTGGTGAACGTTTCGGCCGCGCCGAAGTCGTCGATGCCCGGCATCTCGGTGATGCCGACCATCCCCCACAACTGTTGCTGCGTCTTGTCCGGGTACAGCGACGCCAGCTGCGACACCAGCCCGGCCGCGGCGGTCTGGGTGTCCTGGGCCATGTTGTGAGTGGCGTTGTCGTAGTAGTCGAAGGTCATCAGGTTGACCACGTCGACCTTGGTCCCGTTGGAAACGGCGTTCTGCAGCACGCCCAGCGCGCTGGTGAGACCGCTCGTGGTGGTCGGCAGCGTGTACGAGATCTGCAGCTGGCGCCCGTTGGCCGCGGCCCAGTCCTGGACCTTCTTGATCGCCTTGTTGCGGCGGTCGATGCCCGCGGAGTTGGTCAGCGAGTTGTCCTCGATGTCCATGTCCAGGCGCGGCACGTCGTAGGTGGTGATCAGCGATTCGTACGCGGCCGCGATCTGGTCGACGTTCGTGCAGCTGTCGGCGATTTCGGTGGCGTTGTGGTCCGCGGTGTAGCCGCCGAACGACGGGATCACGTCGCCGCTGCGCGAGCGGATCGTGCGGAAGTCCGCGCCGAACGTCGCGTCCGACACCGGCATGCTGGCGTCGCCGTTCCACAGGACGGTGCACGAACCCGAGGAGGCGGTTTGCAGGAACGCCATCGTCAGGTGCTTGACGCCGGCCTCCTGGGCCATCGCGGCCGGGCTCTGGCCGTTCCAGGATTCGAAGTAGGGCGCGAACACGTGGTTCGGCAGCGGGGTCGCGGCGTGCGCGGGCGCCGCGGTGGCGACCAGCACGCCGAGCGGAGCCGCGGCTGCGGCCAGGACGGCGGACAATCGTGACAAGTGACTTCTTCGTCGCATGCGGGCTCCAGTGCCGAAAAAGGGGCCGTGCGGCGGCGGCGCACGGCCGGAACCTTCTCAGAATTGGACTGGACCAGTCACCCGTCAAGGTCTAGACCACTAATGCGGCCGAACGGCCGGGTCGGATCGTCGGGCGCCACTGGGGCTCGG
>NZ_GG657746.1:4225681-4353619 GCF_000158875.1 Streptomyces sp. AA4
CCCCAGTGGGTCAGCCCACCTGCTGCTTCGCCGCGGCCGGCGCGCCGAGCGAGAGCTTCGTCGACCGCGTGGTCAGCGAAATCGCCGCCGCGGCGAGCGTCGACACCGCCAGGAAGCCGAACGCCGCGGCGAACCCGAACCGGTCCGCGAGCCAGCCCATCACCAGCGGCGCGAGCACGCCGGCGAGCTGGCCGCCGGTGTTCACCAGGCCCATCCCCGCGCCGACCAGATCGCGCGGCAGCACCCGCAGCGGCAGGCCGACGATGCCGATCGACGCGAGCCCGCTGATGAACATCGCGAGCGTCTGCAGCACGGTGAACCCGGTCGCCGAATCCGACAGCAGCATCGCGACGAGCACCCCGGCCGCGGCGACGAGCGCGGGCACCACGAGCCAGCGCGGCCGCTGGTCGAAGTACCGGCTCATCAGCCAGCCGCCGAGCAGCACCGCCGCCGCGCTGACCAGCTGCGGGATCGCCGCCGAGATCCCCGCCGCGACCAGCGACAGCCCCTTGGTCTCGACCAGGTACGACGGGACCCAGGTGATCATCCCGTAGGCCAGCATGTTGAAGCAGGCGAACATCGCCGCGCAGCGGATCACCAGCCGGTTCCGCAGCACCTGCGACACCGGCACCTTCACCGGGGCGACCCGCGCCTCGGGTTCGGTCAGCTCGCGCGGCAGCGCCGCGGGCAGCAGCCGCCACAACGCCAGCCCGACGACCAGCCCGGCCACCGCGACGATCCAGAACGTGTGCCGCCAGCCCGCGGCGACCACGAGCGGCGCGACCAGCAGCGGCCCGAGCCCGGCCCCGACCGAGTTCGACGCGAGCAGCAGCCCGGCGCCGCGGCTGCGGCCTTCCTGCGTGGTGCGCTCGGCCAGCGCCTTGAACGCCGCTCCGGGGAACAACGCCTGCGCGAACCCGAACGCCGCGCGCAGCACCAGCAGCACGACCAGCCCGGGCGCGAACCCGGTGGCGGCGGTGAACACCGACCAGGCCACCAGCGAAATCACCAGCAACGGCCGCGCGCCCACCCGGTCCGCGAGCAGGCCGCCGGGCATCTGCCCGACCAGATAGGCGATCGCGAACGCGGAAACGACCAGTCCCTGCGTGGTTTTCGACAGCCCGAACTCCGCGCCGATCAGCGGCAGCGCGACCGCGATCATGACCCGGTCGATGTAGTCGATGATGAAGACGCCGACCAGCAGCGCCAACGTGGTCCGTTCGGTCCGCCGCACGACCGGGGCGGAACTCGGAATGCTCACCGTCGGATCCTCCTTGATTCGGCGACGCCGCATTGTGCGGTCATGCACCCCCTCCTCGGCTTCGTCGGATCCACCGACAGTCGGGCCCCGGATTCAGCCGATCCGACGAAGAAGCGCTTCCGCGCAGGTCAGCGGCACGCTCCAGGCGGATCGACGGATCGGCTCCGGGACGCATCGGAGTTCTCTGCGCTGGCAAAGCCGACAACCGCGAGCACAAAGGACTGTGGGCCTGGCCGAGGGACGCCCGGACGCGCTGCTCGGCGGCCGCTACCGGCTGAGCACCGAACTCGGGTCGCGTGGTTTCGGCCGCGTGTGGCGTGCCCGCGATGAAACTCTCGGCGTCGCGCCGGAACGGCTGGAAGGCCGCGGAAACGGCGCGGTCAGCGACCTGTTCTCCCTCGGCGCGACGCTCTACCACGCCGTCGAAGGCGTCTCGCCGTTCGGCCGCGACCGCGCCGAGGCGACCATGGCCGCTGTTCTGCGCATCGTCGCCGGGAGCTGCGTTACCGTGCTCGGCGCGGTGCTGGCCGTCGTCGTCACGATGGTCGCGTTCGCGGTCCTGCTCGCGCTGCAGCTGTCGAACATCGCGATCGGTAGACGCAATACGGCGGGGCCGGTCGCCCCAGCCCCGCCGTATAGGTCGTTATACACTCACGTTACGCGCCCGCGAGCCCCCGGCGCTTCAGCAGCGGCTCGATCTCCGGCGCGCGGCCGCGGAAGGTCGCGAACGCCTCCATCGGGTCGACGCTGCCGCCGCGGCCCAGCAGGGTGGACCGGAAGTGGTCGCCGTTCTCCCGCTTGAGTCCGCCGTTCTCGGTGAACCACTCGACGGTGTCCGCGTCGAGCACCTCGCTCCAGATGTAGGAGTAGTACCCGGCGCTGTAGCCGCCGGAGAAGACGTGGTTGAAGTACGTCGTCCGGTAGCGCGGCGGGACGCTTTCCAGTGCCACGCCCGCCTTTTCCAGCGCCTCGGCCTCGAACCGCTGCACGTCCTCCACCCGGTCGTCCGGGCCGAGGCGGTGCCACGCGAGGTCGAGCAGCGCCGCGGCGAGGTACTCGGTCGTGCGGAAGCCCTCCCCGTACTGCTGCGCGGCCTCCAGCAGCTCGACCTGCCCGGCGGGAAGCGGCTCCCCCGTCTCGTGGTGCTTGGCGTAGTTGGCCAGGATTTCCGGCCACAGCATCCACATCTCGTTGACCTGCGACGGGTACTCGACGAAGTCGCGCGGCACGTTGGTGCCGGTGAACGTCGGGAACTCGACCGAGGACAGCAGCGAGTGCAGCGCGTGCCCGAACTCGTGGAACGCGGTGCGCACCTCGTCGAGCGAGAGCAGGGTCGGCTCCCCCTCGCGCGGCTTGGTCACGTTCAGCACGTTGACCACGACCGTGCGCCGCCCGAGCAGCCGCGACTGGTCCACGAAGTTGTTCATCCACGCGCCGCCGCGCTTGGAATCGCGGGTGTAGTAGTCCATCAGGAACAGGCCGAGCCCGCTGCCGTCGGCGTCGAAGACCTCGAAGATCCGCACCTGCGGGTGGTACTTCGGCAGGTCGTGCCGTTCGGTGAAAGTCAAGCCGTACAACCGGTTCGCGGCCGTGAACACGCCGTCGTGCAGCACCCGGTCCAGCTCGAAGTACGGCCGCAGCGCCGCGGTGTCCAGCTGGAACCGCTCGCGCTCCACCTTCGAGGCGTAGAAGGCCCAGTCCCACGGCTGCAGCGTCGCGCCCGGCACGTCGGCTTCCAGCAGCTTCTGCAGTTCCGCGGCCTCGGTGCGCGCGTTCGCGACCGCCACCGGAGCGAGCCGCTCCAGCAGCCCGCCGGCCGCCTCGACGGTCTTGGCCGTCTCGTCCGCGATCACGTACGCCGCGTGGTTCGGGTAGCCCAGCAGCGCGGCCCGCTCGGCGCGCAGCCGGGTGATCTCCTCGACGATCGCGTTGTTGTCGTAGGCGTTTCCGCGGTTGCCGCGCGAGACCGAAGCGGTGAAGACGCGCTCGCGCACCGCGCGGTTTTCCAGCGACGCCACGGCCGCCTGCGCGGTGGGCAGCGTCAGGGTCAGCACGTACTTGCCTTCGAGACCGCGCTCGGCCGCCGTCTGCGCCGCCGCCGCGATCGCGCTTTCGCCCAGCCCGGCCAGTTCCGCGGCGTCGTCGAGCACGACCGCGAGATCGTTGGTGTCCCGCAGCAGGTTCTGCGAAAAACGGGTCTGCAGCGTCGAAAGCTGCTCGTTCAGCGCGCGCAGCTTCGCCTGGTCCTCCTCGGGCAGCCCGGCGCCCGCGCGGCTGAAGTCGGTGTACCGGCGCTCCAGCAGCCGCAGTTCCTCCGGGTTCAGGCCCAGCTCCGCGCGCTTGCGGTACAGCGCGTCGATGCGGGCGAACAGCCGGGGGTTCAGGTGGATCGCGTCGGCGTGCGCGGCCAGCTTCGGGGCCAGCTCGGCCTGGATCTCCTGGATCTCGTCGGTCGCGTTCGAGCCCGAGATGTTGAAGAACGTGCCGGACACCCGGGTCAGCAGCGCGCCGGCCCGCTCGAGCGCCGCGATCGTGTTCTCGAAGGTCGGCTCGGCCGGGTCGTCGGCGATCCGCTCCACGTCGGCGGCGTGCTCGGCGAGGCCGGCTTCGAAGGCGGGCCGGTAGTGCTCGTCGGCGATCCGGTCGAACGGCGGCAGCTCGTACGGCAGGTCGCTGGGGACGGCGAACGGGTTGTCCGGGGAAATCATTCGGGTTTGCGCTCCTGGTTCTCCACAGGGTTCTCCGCGTGGTTCCGCCCACCCTACGGGGTCGGGCATCCGACGGAAGGACTGTCGATCGTCAGCGGCCCGTGCTTCCGCCCACGACGGCGTCGCTCGAAGCCTTCTTGCCCCGGCCGCGTTTCTTCGGCGGCGGCGGCACGATCCCGGCCAGGTCGCCGCCGTGCTCGTTCACCCGGAGCACGAACGGCCGCGTTTCGGTGTAGCGCACGACCGACACCGCGGCCGGGTCGACGACGATCCGCTGGAACGCGTCCAGATGCTGGCCCAGCGCGTCGGCCAGGATCGACTTGATCACGTCGCCGTGGCTGCACACGACCCACACCGCGTGGTCGCCGTGCTCGGCGGTGATCCGGGCGTCGTGCGCGCGGATCGCGGCCACCGCGCGCGCCTGCATCTCGGCGAGCCCTTCCCCGCCCGGGAAGACCGCCGCCGACGGATGCGCCTGCACGACGCGCCACAGCGGTTCCTTCACCAGGTTCTTGAGCTCCCGGCCGGTCCACTCCCCGTAGTCCACTTCGGACAGCCGGGGTTCGACGACCTTCGTCAGCCCCTGCGCGGCGGCCAGCGGCGCGACGGTCTGCTTGCAGCGCAGCATCGGCGACACCACCAGCCCGGCGACCGGCACCCCGGCGAACCGCTCGACGAGCGCGTCGGCCTGGGCCCGGCCGGTGTCGTCCAGCCCGACCTTCGGGGTGCGCCCGGCCAGGACGCCCGAACCGTTGGCGGTGGACTTCCCGTGCCGGAGCAAGATGACCGTACTCACGACGCCACCCTAACCGGTGATCCGCCGGTTCAGCCGCCCGCGGGTCCCGCGTTCGGGTCGAGCACGCCGCCGAAGACCAGGCCGAACAGCACCACGCCGAGCACCACGCGGTAGATCACGAACGGCACGAAGCTGCGCTTCTTGATGTAGGCCATGAGCCACGCGATCACCAGGTAGCCGACGCCGAAGGCGACCAGCGTGGCCAGGATCGTCGGCCCCCACTGCGCGTTCTCGCCGTTCTTGCCGATGTCGGTCAGCTTGTACAGCCCCGAGCCGAACACCGCGGGCACCGCGAGCAGGAACGAGTACTCCGCGGCTTCCGAGCGGGTGTAACCCATGAGCAGGCCGGCGCTCGTCGTGCCGCCCGAGCGCGAAACGCCCGGGATCAGCGCGAGCGCCTGCGCGAAGCCGTAGGCCAGGCCGTGCGGCACGTTCAGGTGGTCGAGCGTCCGCTGCTGCTTCGCGGTCCGGTCGGCGAACAGCAGGATCAGGCCGAACACGATCAGCGTCGTCGCGGTGATCCGCAGATCGCGGAACGCCCGGTCGATCTCGTCCTGCAGCAGCAGGCCGAGCACGACGATCGGCAGCGAGCCGACGATGATCAGCCAGCCCAGCCGAGCGTCCGGGTCGCGCCGCCAGTCCGGGCGGTACAGGGAAAAGAACCAGGCGCGCAGGATCCGGCCGATCTTCGGTCCGAAGTAGAGGATCACCGCCAGCTCGGTGCCGATCTGGGTCACCGCGGTGAACGCCGCGCCCGGATCGCCCCAGCCCGCCAGCGCCGCGACGATCCGCACGTGCGCGCTCGAGGAGATCGGCAGGAACTCCGTGAGCCCCTGCACCAGCCCCAGGACCAGGGCCTCGAACCATCCCATCAGGCCGCTCCCGCCGGTTCGCCCGCCCGCTCGGGGCGCAGTCCGATTCGCACGATCGGGAACCTATCGGGTGGTTCCTGAGAACTCCCGCGAGGGCGCCGGTGCGACACGAGGTCACCTTCGTCCGGTCCAGGGGGCTGCGCCCACTAGGCTCGGCGGTCGTGGAAAAGCGACAGCTCGGCCGGTCGGGACTGCGGATATCGCGGATGGCCCTCGGCACCATGACGTGGGGCGGCGACACCGATCCGGACGAGGCGGCCAGCCAGCTGGTCGCGTTCGTCGACGCGGGCGGCACCCTCGTGGACACCGCCGACCTCTACGCCGGCGGCGAGGCCGAGCGGATGCTCGGCGAACTGCTGTCGGACCTGGTGCCGCGCGAGGACGTCGTGCTGGCCACCAAGACGGTCGCCCGGCGCACCGACGGCCCGTTCGGCGGCGGCGCTTCGCGCGGTGCGCTGCTGTCCGCGCTCGACGGGTCGCTGCGCCGCCTTCGCACCGACCACATCGATCTGTGGCAGCTGCACGCGTGGGACGAGTGCGTGCCGATCGAGGAGACGCTGTCCGCGCTCGACTACGCGGTGACGAGCGGCAAGGTCCGTTACGTCGGCGTCTCCAACTACGCGGGCTGGCAGCTCGCCACCGCCGCTTCTCTCGCCACGACGCCGATCGTGTCCGGGCAGTTCGAATACTCGTTGCTGGAACGCGGCATCGAACGCGAGGTCGTCCCGGCCGCGGCGCACCACGGGATCGGCCTCCTGCCGTGGGCTCCGCTCGGCCGCGGCGTCCTCACCGGGAAGTACCGCACCGGCACGCCCGCGGATTCGCGCGGCGCGTCCGCCGAGTACGCCGGATACGTCGAGCACCACCGCACCGAACGCGCCGCGCGGATCGTGCAGGCGGTCGTGACCGCCGCCGAGGGTCTCGGCACGTCGCCGCTCGCGGTGGCGCTGGCCTGGGTCCGGGACCGGCCCGGAGTGGCCGCGCCGGTCGTCGGCGCGCGCGACACCGGCCAGCTCACCGGGTCGCTCGCCGCCGAGGACCTCACGCTGCCGCCCGCCATCCGCAGCGCGCTGGACGACGTCAGCGGCGTCGAATTCGGCTATCCGGAACGGGGCACCCGATGAGCCGCAGGTGTCGGGTCGGTGACACGGGCGTGACGGTCAGGCGATCCTGGAGGATGCTGGAGGGACCCGCTCGCCGGAGCTTGGCTGGAGGTTTCAAGGTGCGTCGGCTCACCGCCGCCTCGCGGATCGCGATCCCGCTGGCCGGTGCGCTCGCGCTGTCCGCCTGCTCGTCCTCGGAGCAGCCGAAGGACAACCTGCAGGTCGTGGCCAATCCGACCGCCGCCAAACCGGCCGTCTCCCCCGCCCGCGCGGCGCCTCCCGCCGGGCAGGTGCTGCCGATGCCGGTGGTGTCCGCGATCGCTGCCGACCAGCAGAGCCACACGCTTGTCGTCGCCCTCAAGCAACCGGCTGAGCTGCGGCTTTACGATCTGGCCTCGCTCGGTGCGCCGAAGAAGACCGTCCTGCTGCCCGGTCCGGCGGAATCGCTCAGCGTGTCCGCGGGCCAGGCGCTCGCCGGGATCCCGGACAAGGGCGTGCTCGCGCGCGTGGCGCTGCCGAGCGGGCAGCTGACCGCCGAGAAGGTCGCCGGGCAGCCCGCCGCCGGGGTCGCCGACGGCCCGGACACCCTCGTCGCCGTCCGCGACCGCAAGGCCGTCGAGGTCCTGGCGAACGGCTCGGTCGCGAAGACGATCACCGGCCAGCTCTACAGCGCCGACGACGTGGTCAACACCGGAAACGGCGTCGTGGTCCTCGACCGGCTGCGCACCGCTGTGTTCAGCGTGGACGTGCAGGGCGGGACGATGGACGAAGGCCTGCGCGCGGGCGACGGCGCGGCCAACGCGGTCGCCGACTCGTACGGCCGCGTGCTGGTCACCGACACCCGCGCGGGCGCGCTGCTCGCGTTCTCGACCAATCCGCTGATTCTCCGCCAGCGCTACCCGGTGCCGGGCAGCCCGTACGGCCTCGCCTACGACGCGAAGCGCAGCCTGGCGTGGGTCACCCTGACCGCCCGCAACGAGGTCGTCGGCTACGACGTCCGCGGCGGAGAGCCCGTCGAGAAGTACCGATTCCCGACCGTGCGCCAGCCGGACACGGTGGGCGTCGACGACCAGAGCGGCCGCGTGTTCGTCGGCTCGGCCGCCGGAGAAGGGACCCAGGTGATCCAGCCATGACGACAGTCGACGAGGCGGTGGTCGAAGGGGATTGGGAGTATCGCCGCCTGCGCCTGCCCCCGGCGGTGTCCCGGCGCGCGGCGATGATCCAGCTCTCCATCCACGCGGAGTTCGCGGGCTGGGAACTGCGCACGGTCCGGCTGTACGCCGACGGCACCCGGCGCATCTGGCTGCGCCGCAAGCGCACGGCGGCCGACCATTCGACCGGGCTCGCCACCTGACCTGCTTGACGAGGCGGACGAGCTGAAGCTGTACGCCTTGCTGCGGCATGCCCGCGGCTGGACCAGGATGGCGTGGTGAACGACGTTGCCGAGCTGACCGAGCGGATCTGGCGCAGCGATGCCGCGAGCATGCTGGGCGCGCTCAGCCGCCGGCTCGGCGACTTCGACCGGGCCGAGGAAGCGCTGTCGGAGGCCGTCGCCGAAGCGCTCAAGCGCTGGCCCGGCGAGGGCGTGCCGGCCAGCCCCACCGGATGGCTGGTCACGACCGGCTGGCGCAAGGCCGTCGACCGGCTCCGCCGGGACGCCGTCGGCCGGGAGAAAGCCGCTCGGGCGGCTTCCGAGACACCGCCTGAACCTGGGGTCGACGATCGGCTGGCGATGATTTTCGCTTGCTGCCACCCGGATGTGCCGGAACCGGCGCAGGTCGCGCTCACGCTGTATGCCGCAGGCGGGTTCACCACCGTCGAAATCGCCGCCGCGTTTCTGGTTCCGGTGCCGACGATGGCACAACGGCTTTCGCGAGCCAAGCGGCTGCTGCGGGAACGCGGCATCGGCTTCGAACCGCCGCAGCCGCACGAGTACTCCGATCGGCTGCCCGCCGTGCTCGCGGTCCTGTACTTGGTCTTCAACGAGGGTTATCTCGCCAGCGGAGATTCGGCACAGCGGCAGGAATTGGCGCGCGAGGGTGTCGAACTGGCCCGGCAGCTCGCGGAGTTGCTGCCGCACGAACCGGAAGTCGCCGGGCTCGCCGCGTTGCTGGAGTTGCAGCAGGCGCGCGTCGCCGCACGGTTCGACGCGCAGGGCCGGATCGTGCTGCTGCAACAGCAGGATCGACGGTTGTGGGACCGCCCGGCGATTCACCGCGCGCTGCGGCGGTTGCGCGAGGCGGTGCGGCTCGGCCGGCCCGGGCCGTATCAAACCCGGGCCGGCATTGCCGGGATGAACGCGGTCGCAAGCAGTTTCTCGGACACCGACTGGGCCGGCGTGCGGGCGATGTACGACCGTCTGTACACAGTGGACCCGTCGCCGGTGGTGCTGCTGAACCGGGCGGTGGCCACCCGGTACGCCGTCGGCCCGGCCCTGGCGCTCGACGAGGTCGACGCTCTCGAGGGCCAGCTTTCCGGCTATCACCTCTGGCACGCCGCCCGCGCGGATCTGCTCGCCGCGCTCGACCGGCCCGGCGAGGCGGTGGCTTCGGCGGAACGCGCGCTAGAGCTGGCCACGAACCCGGCCGAGCGCGAGCTGATGACGCGTCGCGTGGCGGAGTTCGCGGAGTAGCCTGCCCGCATGGCCGACGCTCCGCCGCCGCAAACCGTGTTCCCCAACCTCAAGTACGCCGATCCGAAAGCCGCGATCGAATTCCTCGCCGCGGCCTTCGGGTTCGAGTCGCATTTCGTGGCGGACGGAGGGAACGGCGTCGAGCACGCCCAGCTCCGGGCGGGCTCGAGCCTGCTCTTCCTCAGCCGCGACCACGAGGTCGACCGGTACGGCATGCACAGCCCGCTCGCGCTGGGCGGCACCAGCCACGCGTTGTGCGTCTGGGTGCCGGACGACGCGCTCGACGCCCACCAAGCCCGCGCCGAGGCCGCCGGCGCGCGGATCCTCAACCCGGTGCACGATTCCCCGGCCGGAGTCCGCGAATACTCGTGCGCCGATCCCGAGGGCCAGGTCTGGACCTTCAGCAGCTACGCGGGCGAGTGATCGGCTCGCTCACCGGCGTCTGCGGTGTCTGCCGGGCCGGTCCGGGTACCGGACGCGCAACCGCCCGGCCAGCCCGAACAGCACCGCCAGCCCGACCGCGCAGGCCATGACGAACAGCACGTCGAACGGCAGTGCGTCCGCATCCGCGTCCGCCGCGGCAAGGGTTTCCACGATGCCCGCTCGGTCTTCCACCAGATCGACGGCCGTGCCCGGGACGATCTTCGAGGCGACGGACACGTCCTCGTCCAGCAGCGTGCCGTCCGGGCGGGCGAATCGCGCGGTGCACGCGGTACCGGACCGGGCATCGTGGCATTCGGAGGAAAGCGCGGTCGCGGTGTAGCGCTCGCCGTGCACTGAGACATAGCCGACGCAGGTCATCGCGACCGCGACCCCGTACAGGATGGCGAAGGCGACGGTCAGCACCAGCAGCCAGGTCCGCCCGCTGAACCGGAACGTCACCGCGCCCGCCCCGGACGCAACCGCGATGACCACGACCGCGCCGACGCCCCAAGCAGCACTCACCAGCGCCATCCCGGCACCGGCGCCGAGCACCAGCACGCCGAGCCAGCTCGCCCCGGCCCGGAGCAGCACCGCGAAAGGGCTCGGCTCCTGCGGGGAATGCGTTGCCGGGAGGGGCTTTCTCGCCGTCATCCGGAAATCATGGCACTCCAGGCGACCGGCTACTCACCCTTCTTCGCGGCTCATCACCGGCCGGACCTCCACGGCGCTCACGCCCGGCCCCAGCGGCCAGCTCGCCGCGACCTCGACCGCCTCGTCCAGATCGGCGCACTCCAGCAGGATCACCGAACCCACGATCTCCTTCAGCTCCACATACGGCCCGTCGGTGACCACCGGTTTCCCGTTCGCCCCGGCCCGCACCGTCTTCGCCGTCTCCCGCGGCTGCAGCTCGAAGCCGTTCCCGACCTTCCCGATCGGCTGCCAGCGGTCGAACCACGCGTAGATCCGCTTCATCGCGTCCTCCTCGTCCGCCGGGGACAAGGCGGCCCATTCGCGGTCGTCGCCGCAGATCAGCATCGCGTACTGCACGGTCTCTCCTCCTGGTCGAAGAACACTCTCGACCGGATGACGAACAGGCCGCCCCCGTTTTCGACAAGGTTCAGCCGAGCGCGGCCATCCACCCCGCCCACTTGGCTTCCTCCGCCGCCACCTCGACGTCCGGCGCCACGATGTGGTGCGTCGCCACCAGCGGACCGTGGAAGCCCTGCATGAAGCAGAAAAGCCCGTCCTCAGTACGGATCCCGACGGTCTGGTCGTTCACCGCGTACACCACGCCGTCCGCCCCGGCCAGCCGGACCTTCGCGCCGATACTCAACTGCTCGACACCGACTTCCTTCGCCAGCGCGGCCCACAACGCAGGCCAGTCCGTGACGGGCGCCGGGCCGAACGCGGTCACCGGCGCAGCCGTGCGGCCCGGGAAGTGCTGCACGAACTCCACCAGGTTGCGGAAGAACAGCGCGCCGCCCGCCTGCATGGCCTCGAACTCGTCCGCCCAGTCGTCGCCGGGCAGGAAACCGCTCGTCACGCAGCGGATCACCGAGCTGCCGCCGTCGCGGCCCTCGACGAGGAATTCGTAGGCGATCCGCCGTCCGTCCGGCTCCGGTTCGCCGCCGTAGGCCAGGCGGTTCGGCGGGTCCCACGCGGTGATCGCGTGCGTCGGCTCGTACGCGGCGAACGCGCCGCGCACCGCTCCGCCGACCCCGCCTTCGACCTCGTTGCGGCCCATGAACCACGAGTCGATGCCCGGCCCGGTCGCGATCGCGGCCCAGACCTCCTCCGGCTCGACCGGGACCTCGGCGACGTCGATCTCCCGGAATTCCTTACCCATCCTCGTTTTCCTCCCCCATCGGCACGCTCGGGTGCACCGCCAGCACCACCCGGTGCGCGCGGCCGTTCTCGGCTTTCTCGTCGTGGTACTTCCCGACCAGCGCGGTCACGGCCGTCGCCAGTTCCTCCGCGAACGCCGCCCGGTCGGCCGCCGACGCGAACCGGACCTCGCCGTCGAGCGCGAAGGTCGCGACGCGCTTTTTCGCTTTCGCCGCACCGGTGATCAGGATTCCGACGTCGCGCACCAACCGTCCGGCGACCGCCAGCAGCCAGCGCGCGGACAGCCGGTCCGGCGACTGAGCCGGATCGGGCTGCACGGCCGCGAGCGCGGACGGCGAAATCACGTACGACGCCGCGGTCGCCCGCATCATCCGCTCCGTGACGTTGCCCTTGCGCCGCTCCTCGACCAGCTCCACCAGGCCGTGCTTCTCCAGCGCGCGCAGGTGGTAGTTGACCTTCTGCCGGGGCAGGTCGACGCGGGCGGCCAGCATCGTCGCCGAGGCCGGCTGGGCCAGTTCGGCCAGCAGCCAGGCCCGGACCGGATCCAGCGACACCTCGGCCGCGGCCGCGTCCTCGATCACCGCAACGGGAAACATGCGTCCCATCGTCGCGGCTGACTACTCAGGCTGTCAAGACAGGTTTTGTTGTCGGTAGACCTCGTGCACCACCGAGGCGATCCGCGGGACGACCTGCGCCGCGGCCTCCAGCGGCACGACGTGCCCGACCCCGGGCAGCACCACGGCGTACCCCTGGGCCAGCCCGCTCACGAACTGCTCGACGTCGGCGGGCGCGACGATCCGGTCCCGCTCCCCCACGATCGCCGTCACCGGCAGGTCGCCGGCCAGCGACAACGCCGCTTCCCGCGCGTACGCGTCGAGCGCGGGCCGGAACTGCGCGACGGTGTGCGGCCAGTTGCCGCGGATCATTTTCACGGTCAGCTCGACCAGGTCCGGATCGGGATCGTCGCCGAACAGCCACCAGCGCAACCCGGCGCTCACCGCGCGGCTGGTGTGCTCGCGGAACACGCCGTAGAGCTTCGCGCCCAGCACCATTTCCAGGTCCTGCGCGACCTTGCCGAGCGCGTTGGGCCAGGCCGCGGACGCCTCGGTGGCCAACCGCCCGGACGACGTCGACAGCAGCACCAGCCCGCCGACGCGCGCGGCGAACAGCTCCGGATGCCGCTGGGTGAGCGACATGACCGCGAGCCCGCCCATGTCGTGGCCGACGAGCACGACCCGGCCGTCCGGGACCTCGCGCTCGATCACCTCGGCGAGGTCGTCGGCGAGCTGCCCCATCGTCGCGGTGCCGCGCGCGGCCCGGCCGGACTCGCCGTGCCCGCGGTGGTCGTAGCTGACCACCGCGAGCGGATGCTCCACCGCGTCCGGCAGCACCGGGGCGATCCGGCCCCAGCTGCGCTGGTCGAGCGCGTAGCCGTGCAGCAGCACGACGGTCACGGCCGCCGCCGGGTCGCCCCTGCGCACGAGGTGCAGGGGCGTGCCGTCGGCGAGCCGGAACTCGGGCATCAGGACGAACGGAGGAACCGGTCCAGCACGCGGACGCCGAACTTCAGCGCCTCGACCGGGACCCGCTCGTCCACGCCGTGGAAGAGGCCGGAGAAGTCGAGGTCGGCGGGCAGTTTGAGCGGCGCGAAGCCGAAGTTGCGGATGCCGAGCTGCTGGAAGGACTTCGCGTCGGTGCCGCCGGACAGCATGTACGGCAGCGTGCGCGCGCCCGGGTCCTCGGCGAGCACCGCGGCGGTCATGGCGTCGACGAGCGCACCGTCGAACGTCGTCTCGACCGGCGGCAGCTCCATCCATTCCTTCTCGATGTCCGGCCCGAGCAGCTCGTCCAGCTCGCGGTCGAACGCCTCGATCCGGCCCGGCAGGATCCGGCAGTCGACCGCCGCCTCGGCCACCGAAGGAATCACGTTCGACTTGTACCCCGCGGTGAGCATCGTCGGGTTCGCGGTGTCGCGCAGCGTCGCGCCGATCATCCGGGAGATGTTGCCCAGCTTGGCGACCGCGCCCTCGAGGTCGTCCTCGGGGAAGTCCCAGCCGGTGATCTCGGTGACCCCCGCGAGGAATTCGCGCACGGAATCCGTCAGCACCAACGGGAACTGATGCTGCCCGAGCTTCGCGACCGCCTCGGACAGCTTCGTGACCGCGTTGTCGCGATGGATCATCGACCCGTGGCCCGCGGTGCCGCGAACCCGCAGCTTCATCCAGCGGATGCCCTTCTCGGCCGTCTCGATCACGTACGCGCGGACGTTGTCCTTCAACGTGATCGAGAAGCCCCCGACCTCGCTGATCGCCTCGGTGACCCCCTCGAACAACTCGGGCCGGTTCTCGACGAGCCACTGCGCCCCGAACTTGCCGCCCGCCTCCTCGTCGGCGACGAAGAGGAACACCAGATCGCGCGGAGGCACGATATTGTTGATCTTGTAGTGCCGGGCCAGGGCCAGCGTCATGCCGACCATGTCCTTCATGTCGACCGCGCCGCGCCCCCACACGTACCCGTCCTGGACCGCGCCGGAGAACGGGTGCACCGACCACTCGGCCGGATCGGCGGGCACCACGTCGAGATGCCCGTGGATCAGCAACGCCCCCCGAGCCGGGTCGGCCCCCGGAAGCCGCACGAGAACGTTGTGCCGGTCCTTGCCGCCGGACTCGACGTAAGTGATCTCGTACCCGGCGTCGGTCAGCTTCTCCGCGACGTACTCGGCCGCGACCCGCTCGCCCACGAGGGTCTCGGGGTCGCCGGTATTGGTGGTGTCGATGCGGATCAGCTCGCTGGTAAGCGTGACAGCCTCGTCCGCGGCGGCGTCGATCAAGTTCGGTTCGGTCACCGGCCATTCCTATCATCCAATGCACCCAGACGCCGCCGTCCCGCCGAGTGGACCCCGCCACGAACCGCGAACCGCACCGTTGCATCCAACGAGCGAGGCACCCAGCCCCTCCCCCAACCCCGATACGAAGCCGCCCGTCAGCACAATGAAAATTCGGGGTGCCCCACGCAACCCAGGGAAGCGCGAGGTCGCCCGCCAGGGCGACGAGCCGACTGATCAACCAGTCAACCCAAGATCGCAACTCCCTGCCACACAACGACTCTGGGACACCGTTACCCACCCACCGCCCGCAACTATTGCGATTTTCGCAACCCGCAACTACCGTCTCCGCCCATGGACGAATCGGAACAGCTGCGAGAACGGGTCCGCCAGCTGATCCGCTCCATGCCCGTCCCCCAACGCGAATTCGCCGCCGCCATCGGCCTGGACCAAACCAAACTCTCCAAAGCCCTCAACGGCGCCCGCCGCTTCTCCCCGCACGAGCTGGTCCGCGTAGCCGAATACTCCGGCGTCACGGTGAACTGGCTGCTCAACGGCAGCGATGACGCCAAAACCGTCACCGCCGTCCCGGCCCCCGCGGCCGGCACGGCAAGCGATCCCGACGACCTCGCCCACTCCGAACCACGAAGGCGGATCCTCGAAACCGCCTGGCAGCTCATCGCCGAACGCGGCTACCACCGGGTCCGCATCGCCGACATCGCGCAAGCGTGCGGCACCAGCACCGCGGCCATCCACTACCATTTCCCCACCAAAACCGAAGTCCTCGACGAAGCGTTGCGGCGCAACGTGAAGCTCGCCTTCGACCGGCAGGTCGCCGAGCTGCACGCGGTGCCCGGCGCGCACGACCGGCTGCTCAAGCTCGTCGAACTGCAGCTGCCGACCGAGGGCCTGCTGCGCGCCGAATGGTCGGTGTGGCTGCAGGTCTGGAACGAGGTCGCGCTCGACCCGCGGCTGCGTTCGCTCTACACCGACTCCTACGACCGCTGGTACCAGACCATCCTCATGACCATCCGCACCGGCCAGGAGCAGGGCGTGTTCCGCCTGGCCGACCCCGAGGCCGCCACCGCCCAGCTCACCGCGCTGATCGACGGCCTCGGCATCCAGGTGCTGACCGGGCGCCCCGGCAGCACGGTGGGCGCGATGCGCGCGCACCTGCACGACTTCATCGACCGCTCGATCGTCCAAGGAGCCTGATGAACCACGAGGTCATCGTCACCTGCGCGCTCACCGGCGCGGGGGACACCACCCGCCGGAGCCCGCACGTCCCGGTCAGCCCGGCGCAGATCGCCGAGAGCGCCGTCGAGGCCGCCAACGCCGGCGCGGCCGTGGTGCACATCCACGTGCGCGAACCCGAAACCGGCGCGCCGTCGCGGGAGGTGGCCCTGTACCGCGAGGCGGTGCGGCTGGTCAAGGAGTCCGGGGTGGACGTCGTCGTCAACCTCACCGCGGGCATGGGCGGCGACCTCGTCATCGACGCCGAGGACCCGCTCAAGCCGGTCGACGGCACCGACCTGGTCAACGCGCACGACCGGCTCCCGCACGTCGAAGAACTGCTGCCGGACATCTGCACGCTCGACTGCGGTTCGCTGAACTTCGGCGAGGGCAACCAGCTCTATGTGTCCACTCCGGACATGCTGCGCACCGGCGCGAAGCGCATCCAGGAGCTGGGCGTGAAGCCGGAGCTGGAGATCTTCGACACCGGCAACCTCTGGTTCGCCACGAAGATGGTCGAGGAAGGCCTGATCGACCCTCCGCCGCTGTTCCAGCTCTGCATGGGCATCCCGTACGGCGCCCCGCCGGACCCCGGGCTGCTGCAGGCGATGGTGCACCTCCTGCCGGAAGGCGCGCAGTGGGCGTCGTTCGCCATCGGCCGCGACCAGATGCCGTGGGTCGCGCAGTCGGTGCTGCTGGGCGGGCACGTCCGGGTCGGGCTGGAGGACAACCTCTACCTGGCGCGCGGGGTCAAGGCCACCAACGGCCAGCTCGTCGAACGCGCGGTCGACATCGTGCAGAAGCTCGGCGCGGACATCGCCACCCCGGACCGGGCGCGCGAAATCCTGGGCCTGAAGGAGCGCGTGCATGCCTGAGACCACTGTGGACACTGTCGCGTGCGTCGGAGCCGGGGTCATCGGCGGCGGCTGGGTCGCGCATTTCCTCGCCCAGGGCTTCGACGTCCGGGCCTGGGACCCCGCCCCGGATGCCGCGGAGAAGCTCGAAAGGCTCGTCAACGCGGCCTGGCCCGCCCTCACCGAACTGGGCCTGAAGCCGGGCGCGAGCCGCGACCGCCTCACTGTCACCGCGACGCTCGCGGAGGCCGTCGACGGCGCGGGCTTCGTGCAGGAAAGCGCGCCGGAAGACTTGGCGCTCAAGCAAAAACTGCTCGCCGACATCGACGCCGTCACCGCGCCGGACGTCGTGATCGCCTCGTCCACCTCGGGCTACGGCATGACCGAAATGCAGGTCGCCGCGAAGACGCCGGAACGGCTCGTGGTCGGGCATCCGTTCAACCCGCCGTACCTGATCCCGCTGGTCGAGGTCGCGGGCGGGAAGCTCAGCGCGCCGTGGGCGGTCGAGCGGGCCGCCGCGTTCTACCGGCGCGTCGGCAAGTCCGTGATCACGATGGACCGCGAGGTCCCCGGGTTTATCGCGAACCGGCTGCAGGAAGCGCTGTGGCGCGAAGCCCTGCACATGGTCGCGAACGGCGAGGCGACGGTCGAGCAGATCGACCTCGCGATCACCGACGGCCCGGGGCTGCGCTGGCCGATCCAAGGCCCGATGCTGACCTTCCACCTGGCCGGCGGCGAGGGCGGCATGGCGCACATGCTCGACCACTTCGGACCGTCGCTGAAATCGCCGTGGACTCGGCTCGAAGCCCCGGAGCTCACCAAGGAACTCCGCGACGCCGTGGTCGCCGGATGCGACGACGAGGCGGACGGGCGGACCATCGCCGACCTCATCGCCGAACGCGACCGGGCGGTCATCGCGATCCAGCGCGCGGTCGGGCAGGCCCGCCGTGGCTGAGTACCGCGACCGGGTCCGTCCGGAGTGGATCGACTACAACGGCCATCTCTCCGAGCCCTACTACGTGCTCGTCTTCGGCGACGCGACCACCGCCCTGATGGACATCGTCGGCCTCGGCCCCGGCTACCGCGAGAGAACCGGGGCGTCGCTGTACACGGTGGAGGCTCACGTCCGGTACCTGCGCGAGGTCGGCGCGGACGCCGAACTCGAGGTGACCACCTCCGTGCTGTCAGTCGGCGCGAAAAAGGTGCGGCTGTGTCACGAAATGCGGGTCGGCGGCGAGCTCGTCGCGACCGAAGAGTTGTTGTGCCTGCACGTTTCCGGGGGCCGCGCGACGCCGTTCCCCGCCGAAATCGCCGCCGCGCTCGACACGCGTCTCGCCCCGGTCCCGGACTACGCGGGACGTGCCATCGCCTGATCCCCTCCCCTCCCCCTCGTGAGCGGCGCTCCCGGTTCGCGCCGGGACCGCCGTTCACCCGCTCGAAAGTCACCCATGGAAGCCCGATGTAAACCGACCCACGTATCCCGCCGCCGATTCCTCACGACCGCGCTCGCCGGCGCCGCGCTCGCCGGTGCCGCTCCCCTGCTGGCCGCCTGCGGCTCCACCGTCGCCGCGGCCGTGCCCTCCGGGCCGCCCAAACGAGGCGGCACCCTCCGCGTCGGAGTCACCGGCGGAGGCGCGTCGGACACGCTCGACCCGCACGTCCCCGCCACGAACCCGGACATCGCCCGGGTGCTCAACCTCTACGAACCGCTGCTGCTGCGCGATCACGACTACCGGCTCCAGATGCTGGTGGCCGAATCTCTGAGGTCCTCGCCGGACGCGCGCACCTGGACCGCCGTGCTGCGGCCGGGCGTCAAATTCCACGACGGCCGCCCGGTGACCCCGGCCGACGTCGTCGCGACCTTCCGCCGGATCACCGACCCGAAGAACCCGAAGAGCGGCGCGGCCGGGCTGACCATGCTCGGCGAGGTCGTCGCGACCGGCGACCGGACCGTCGAATTCCGGCTCGCCTCCCCGAATTCCGGCTTCGACGACCTGCTCGGGCAGTACAGCCTCGGCATCGTCCCGCACGATTTCGACGTCAAGCGGCCGATCGGCACCGGACCGTTCAAAGCCGAAACGTTCACCGCCGGGCTGCAGAGCACCTTCGTCCGCAACGAGCACTACTGGCGTCCGGGCGAGCCGTACCTGGACCGGTTGTCGCTCATCAACTTCGCCGACGACGACGCCCGGATCAACGCCCTGCTTTCGTCCCAAGTGGACGCGATCGACCAGGTCCCGGTCGCGCTCGTGGACGTGCTCCGCAGCGATCCGCGCATCCGGGTGCTGCGGTCGGAAACCGGGACCTGGCTGCCGTTCACCATGCGGGTCGACCGGCCGCCGTTCGACGACGTCCGGGTGCGGCAGGCCCTGCGCCTGGTGGTCGACCGCGAGCAGATGATCAACCAGGTGCTCAGCGGCCAGGGCCGGGTCGGCAATGACCTCTACGCGCCCTTCGACCCGGCGTACAACCGGCAATTGCCGCAGCGGAAGCAGAACATCGCCGAAGCCAAACGGCTGCTCGCCGAAGCGGGCAAGCCGAATCTCGACATCGAACTGGTCACCGCGCCGATCCAGGCCGGCGCGGTCGAGGCCGCGCAGGTGTTCCAGCAGCAGGCCAAGGCGGCCGGCGTGAACGTGCGGATCCGGAAGCTCGACACCACCACGTTCTACGGCGAGAACTACCTGTCCTGGGATTTCGCGCAGGACTTCTGGTACACGCGCAACTACCTGCCGCAGGTCGCCGCCGGAGCGCTGCCGAAAGCGCCGTACAACGAAACCCATTGGAACGACCCGGAATTCACCGATCTCGTCACGCGGGCGAGCGCCACAGTGGACCCGAAAGCGCGCACGGAGCTGCTGCACCGGGCGCAGCAGATCGAGTACGAACGAGGCGGGCTGATCGTCTGGGGGTTCGTCGACCAGGTCGACGCCTACCAGTCCTATGTGGCCGGATTCGTCCCGGACCGGACCGGGATCTCGCTGTCGGGCTACCAGTTCCGGCAGGTCTGGCTCGGCACGGCGGAAGGAGGCGCGGCATGACCCGGCTGATCCTCAAACGGCTGCTCGTGAGCCTCGTGGTGCTGTGGCTGGTCACGCTGCTGGTGTTCGTCGCGACGCTGCTGCTGCCGGGCGACCCGGCCCGGGCCATCCTCGGCCAGCAGGCGACTCCGGAGCGGATCGCCGCGCTGCAGCACCAGCTGCACCTCGACGAACCGGTCTGGCAGCGCTACCTCTCGTGGCTGGGCGGCCTGTTCACCGGCGACCTCGGCACCTCGACCTCGACCCAGGGCCCGGTCACGACGCTGCTGGCGGACCGGGTGTCGGCCTCGCTCGTGCTGCTCGTGCTCGCCGCGGTGATCGCCACCCCGCTCGGGCTCGCGCTCGGCACGTGGACCGCGATGCGCCGCGGCCGCGCCAGCGACCAGGTCGTCTCCGGCGTCAGTCTGGTAATCGCCGCGCTGCCGGAGTTCGTGATCGGCGTGGCGCTCATCGTCCTCTTCGCGACGACGGTGTTCCGCGTCCTGCCGTCGGTCACACTCACGCCGCCGGGCGAGGCGGTCTGGGCGCAACCGAGCCAGCTCGTCCTGCCGGTGCTCACGCTCGTGCTCGTCGTGACGCCGTACATCACGCGGATGATGCGCGCGACGATGAGCGAAGTCCTCGACTCCGGATACGTGGAAATGGCTCGGCTCAAGGGCATGCGCGAGCGGACGATCCTGCTGCGGCACGCCTTGCCGCACGCGGTCGGCCCGGTCGCGCAGGTCGTCGCGATCCAGCTCGCGTGGCTGGCCGGCGGCGTCGTGGTGGTCGAATTCCTGTTCCGTTACCCGGGCATCGGCCAGTCGCTCATCGACGCGGTCGGCAAACGCGACGTCGCCGTCGTCCAGGCGGTGACGCTGCTGATCGCCGCGGTCTACATCGTGGTGAACCTGCTGGCCGACGTGATCGGCATTCTCGCCGATCCCAAGCTCCGGACGGAGGCAGTGCGATGACCGCGGTCGAAGAGGAACAGGTGGTGCCCGCCGTCCCGGAGACGCCGCCGCGCGCGGCCGGGCTGATCCGCACCGCCTGGGCGTTCCCGCAGGCCAAGGTCGGCGCCGTACTGGCCGGAGTCGTGATTCTCGTGGCGCTGCTCGGCCCGTGGCTCGGGCCGGTGCTCACCGGGCACACCACGACGGACTTCGCCGGAAAGCCGTTCAAACCGGACGGGCTGATGGGCACCGACGGGCTCGGCCGCGACGTCCTCACGCGGTTCTTGGCGGGCGGCACCACGCTGCTGCTGTACGCGGTGCTCGCCACCGCGCTCGGCATCGTGCTCGGCGCGCTGCTCGGCATGATCGCCGGGTACGGCGGCGGCTGGCTCGACGGTCTGCTGATGCGCGGCAACGACGTCCTGCTGTCGTTCCCGCAGCTGGTCATCGCGTTGCTGGCGATCGCGGTGATCGGCCCGAAGGGCTGGCTGCTGGTGCTCGTCATCGGGCTGACGCACGCGCCGCGGACCGCGCGGGTCGCCCGGCAGGCCACGATATCGGTGCGCAACCACGACTACATCCGCGCCGCCGAGATGTACGCCGTGCCGCGCAGCCGGATCCTGCTGCGCGAGATCCTGCCGAACATCACCGGTCCGCTGATGGTGGAACTGGGGCTGCGGCTGACCTATTCGATCGGCTACATCGCCTCGCTGTCGTTCCTCGGGCTCGGCATCCAGCCGCCGGCGGCGGACTGGGGCCTGATGATCAACGAGAACCGGATCGCGCTCGTCGTGCAGCCGTGGGGCGTGCTGCTCCCGGTGGCGGCGATCGCGGTGCTGGCCGTCGGCACGAACCTCGTGGCCGATTCGCTCGCCTCGGCCGCGGCCGGGCGGACCCGGGAGGTGCGCGCATGACTGCTGCGCTGGAGGTGACCGGGCTGGCCGTGCGCACGACGGCGGGCCGTCCGGTGCTGCATTCGGTGTCCTACGAGATCGCGCCCGGCGAAGTGCTCGCGCTCGTCGGCGAATCCGGTTCCGGCAAGACGACCGCCGGATTGGCCGCGCTCGGCCATTTCCGGCGGGGGCTCGTGTCCGGAGGCGGCCAGGTGCTGCTGCACCCGCGCGACGGCGAACCGGTCGACGTCCTGACGCTCGACGACGCCGCGCGCCGCCAGCTTCGGGGAAGCGCGGTCGCGTACATCCCGCAGGACCCGGCGCTGTCGCTCAACCCCGCGTTGCGGATCGGTCGGCAGATCGCTGAGGTGCTGGAAACGCACGGCTACTCCGGATCGGTCGACGAGCGGGTGGCCGAGGTCCTCGCCGAAGTGGGCTTGCCGTCCAACGAGGCATACCAGCGGCGATACCCGCATCAGCTGTCCGGCGGGCAGCAGCAGCGGGTCGGGATCGCGATGGCTTTCGCTTGCCGCCCGAGCGTCGTGGTGCTGGACGAGCCGACCACCGGCCTCGACGTGAAAACCCAGGCACTGGTGCTGGAAACGGTGCGGCAGCTGACGTCCGAGCACGGCGTCGCGGCGCTCTACATCACGCACGACCTCGCCGTGGTGGCTCAGCTCGCGGACCGGGTCGCCGTGATGTACCAGGGAGATCTGGTCGAATGCGGCGAGGCTGACGAGGTGCTGCGGCGGCCGAAGCACGCGTACACGAAGCGACTCCTCGCTGCGGTGCCCGACCTCGGCGCGGAGCCCGCCGCAGCTCCCCCGCCGGACGACGCGGTGCTGGCTGCGCGCGACATCAAGGTGTCCTACGGGCAGCAGAAAGTGTTGCGCGGCATCGATCTGGCCGTGACGCGCGGGGAAAGCGTGATGCTGCTCGGCGAGTCCGGTTCCGGGAAAACGACGCTGTCGCAGTGCATCGCGGGCCTGAACCGCAGTTTCACCGGCACCGTCGCGCTCGAAGGCACCCCGCTCGCTCCAGCGGCCCGGCAGCGCAGCACCGACGAGCTGCGCCGAATCCAGTACGTCTTCCAGAGCCCGTTCTCGTCGCTGAACCCACGCAAAACGATCGCGCAGTCGATCGAGGTTCCGTTGGTGCGCTTGACTTCCCTCTCCCGCGCCGAGCGGCGCAAGCGCGTCGCCGAGACCCTGGACCGGGTCCGCCTGCGCCAAGACCTCGCGAACCGATTGCCGGACCAGCTCAGCGGCGGCGAACGGCAACGAGCCGCGATCGCCCGCGCACTCGTCACCACTCCGGATGTCCTGGTGTGCGACGAGGTCACCTCCGCCCTGGACGTCTCCGTGCAGGCCACCATCGTGGAACTGCTCGGCGAACTGCGCCGGGAACTCGGCATGGCGATGCTGTTCGTGACGCACAACATCGCACTCGCCCCGGAGGTGGCGGACCGGATCGCGGTCCTGCGCGGCGGCGAGATCGTCGAGGAAGGCACCGTCGAGGCGGTGCTGAACTCCCCGTCGCACGAGTACACCAGCGAACTTCTCGCTACGACACCGAGGCTGTGAGGAGCCGGATGACTGTCCACGGTGCGGTAACGCCCGGTTACGAGAGCGTGCGGGACGCGTTCGGTGACATCGTTGCGGCGACCACCGGCGGGGCCGCGTTCAGCGTGTTCCGCGACGGCGCCCCGGTAGTGGAACTGTGGGGCGGTTCGGCAGCGGACGGCGTGCCGTGGACCGAGGACACCCGTGCCGTCTTGTTCAGCGGAACCAAGGGCGTGGTCGCGACCGTGCTGGCGATGCTGACCGCGCAGGGAAAACTCGACCCGGCCGAACGCGTCGCCCGCTACTGGCCGGAGTTCGCCGCCGCGGGCAAGGAGGACGTGCCGGTCTCGCAGGTCCTCTCGCACACCGTCGGCCTGCCCTACGTCGAGCCGGACCTGCCGATGCTGGACAACGCGGCGAACGCCACGGCCCTCGCCGTCCAACGTCCATTGTGGACTCCCGGGACGAAGGTCGCGTACCACGCGCTCACCTACGGCTACCTCGCCACCGAACTGGCCCGGCGCGTGACCGGAGCGGACCTGGGCGCCCTGATCCGGGATCTGCTCGCCGAGCCGCACGGCCTCGACCTGCGGCTCGGCACCCCGCCGACCGTCCCGGTCGCGTTCCTGCGGCGCGCGCCCGGATACCGGATCAGCACGTTCCTCCAGGACGAGGAACGCCGCCGGATCGTCGAACGGATGTACCGCGGCCTGCTCGATTCGGGCGACTCGATGAACTCGCCCGAGTACCGCGGCGCAACGCTGGCCGCGGGCGGCGCCGTCGGCACCGCGACCGCGATGGCCCGCCTCTACGACCTGCTGCGCGCAGGCAAACTCGTGCCGGACGACGTCCTCGCCCAGGCGACCCGCACGTGGTCCGAAGGCATCGACGCGATCAACGACCGCCCGCTGCGCTTCGGCCTGGGCTTCGAGCTGGCGGATCCGATCGGCACCTACGGCCCCGCCGAAGCCGACCCCGCCGCCTTCGGCCACTCCGGCGCCGGCGGCGGCCGCCACGGCGCGTGGCCGAGCCGGGGTCTGTCGTTCTCCTTC
Source organism: Streptomyces sp. AA4 (assembly GCF_000158875.1). NCBI lineage: Bacteria > Bacillati > Actinomycetota > Actinomycetes > Kitasatosporales > Streptomycetaceae > Streptomyces > Streptomyces sp. AA4. The sequence continues at coordinate 4,249,713 of NZ_GG657746.1, forward strand.
GTGACGAACGAACTCCAGGCCGAGGACGTCGACCATCGAGCGTCGTCGCTGCTGCAGGCGCTGCACGAGGCAGCCTGACCTACCGTGGGGAGATGCGGATCGTCTCCCTGCTGCCCGCCGCCACCGACCTCGTCGCCATCCTCGGCAAGGCGAGCGACCTCGTCGGCCGCACCCACGAATGCGACTGGCCGGACGAAATCGCGTCGGTGCCGGTCGTGACGGCCGCGGACCTCGACTCCGACATCCTGACCAGCCGCGAAATCTCCACTGCCGTCGGCTCGTCCCACCAGGGTTCGTCGCTCTATTCAGTCGACGTCGGCCAGCTGGCGGCCCTCGCGCCCGACCTGGTGCTCACGCAAGACCTGTGCGAGGTCTGCGCGGTGTCCTACACCCGCGTCGCGGCGGCGGTGCGGATGCTCGACGCCGGACCTCGGGTGCTCAGCCTGGAACCGCGCACCCTGGACGAGGTCCTCGACTGCCTGGTCACCCTCGGCGACGTCCTGGAAGTCCCGGACTTCGCCGCCGCCCGAGTCGCCGAACTCCGGTCCCGGCTCGCCGCGGTCCGCCGCCGAGTCGCCGGCCTCCCCCGGCCGCGAGTGGTCGCGCTGGAATGGCTCGACCCGCTTTGGCCAGCCGGACACTGGGTGCCCGAACAGATCTCCGCCGCGGGCGGCACCCCGCTGCTGGCGGAACCGGGCGAACACACGAAACCGATGACGTGGGACGCCGTGGCCGCAGCGCGCCCGGACATCCTGCTCGTCCTCCCGTGCGGTTTCTCCCCGGACCGGACGGAAAGGGAACTCGACGTCCTCACCTCGCTGCCCGGCTGGGCCGACCTGCCCGCGGTGCGCAACGACCGGGTCTGGCTCCTAGACGGCCCGTCGTACTTCAACCGCCCCGGCCCCCGCGTCGTGCGCGGGACGGAAATCCTCGCGACGGTGCTGCACGGCGTCCCCGCCGAACCTCCCGTCCGCTCCGCGGAAGCCCGAAGGGGCTGACCGAGCGAAAAGATCGCCCGTCCGGGAAGCCAATCGCCCCCTTTCGTGTTGTCCTCCAAGCAGGACGAGTACGGAATGGGGTGCGTCGCATGGCAACACCCGAACGGCACGCGACGGACTTCCCGGCGTCCCGACCGGCCGTCGACCTCCCGATCGCCGCGCTCCTCATCGCCTCCCTCGCCCACTGGATCCGCGGCGCCCCCGCCGACGGCGTGATCTTCTTCGCCGCCGCCGTCCTGCTGCTCTTCACCGAACGCCACCCCGCTCCCGCGGACGACCTCCTCCCCGCCGCCCGCCTGCCCGGCACCTCCCTGATCGCCGCCGTCGCCCTCGTAGCGCTGGTGTTCGGCCGCCAAACCGTGCCGATGTTCTTGACTGTCACCGCGATCGGCGTCGGCGCGCTGGTCGTGGAATGGCGGGACCCCTCGCTCCCGGCGCACCCGGCCCCGCGGCGCGGCTGGCTCTGGGTCGCGCTGGCGATCTCCTGGTGCCTCTGGGAACTCGTCTCCTTCGTCTACGAACAAGCCGCGGGCGGGCTCTCGCTGACGCATCCGACGATGAGCGACCTCGTCGACCCGATGCTCGACAACCGCGTCGTGCAGGCTCTCGCGCTCGGCGTCTGGGTCGCCGCCGGGCTCGCGATGCTCCGCGCGGCCGCCGACGCGAGGAGAACAGCGTGAGCAGCAGGCTGATCACCGAAATCGGCTTCGGCGCGATCGTGGCCGCCGCGCTCCTGCTGTGGCTGGGCAGCCACCTGTTCCCGAAGAAGATCCCGCCGCTGACCAGCGTGCTTTCCGCGCTGATGCGCAAACGGTCGACCCGGATCGCGCTCGTGCTGGCCTGGTGGTGGGTCGGCTGGCACTTCTTCGTCCAGAGCTGACGCGGATCATCGATTATTTCTGCTATGGTCGATGATATGAACGAACGTCTCGAAGTTTCCCGCTTCATCCCCGCCCCGGCCGGCGCCGTCTTCGCGGTGCTTTCCGACCCGCAGGGCCACGTCGACATCGACGCCTCCGGAATGCTCATGGACGCCGAGGGCGAGCCGGTCACCCAGGCCGGCGACCGGTTCACGGTCCACATGGACCGGGAAGCGCTCGGCGACCGGCCGCTGGGCAAGTACGACGTCGAGGTCGTCATCACGAAACTGGTCCCGGACGAGGAAATCGCCTGGACCGTCGAAGGCAGCTTCCGCCCGCCGGTCCGCCACGTCTACGGCTACCGGCTGGAGCCCGCCGAGGGCGGCACCCGCGTCACGTCCTACTACGACTGGTCCGAACTCAGCGACGAGTGGAAGGCGCGGCTGACCTTCCCGGTCGTCCCCGAGTCCGCCCTCAAGGCCACCCTCGGCATCCTGGAGCGCACCGTCCGCCGCCGGGCCTCCGTCTAGCGGTAGCGCAGCGCGGTCGGCTTGCCCTGCTCCGCCAGATACTGCTCGAAGGTGACCACGCCGTCGGCGTGCTCCGGCGCCAGGTTCGCGCCCGCCGCGTAACCCCGGGCGATCTTCCCCGGCGCCGGCACCGAAACGAGCCGTTTGTCCTTCCCGGACGCGGCGAGCAGGGCCCGCGCGAGATCCGCGGTCGTCCGTACTTCCGGCCCGCCGAAGTCCGGGACCCGGCCCTGCGGTTCGCCCTGCGCCAGCTCGACGAGCCGCGCCGCGACATCGCGCACGTCGACCGGCTGGAACCGGAACTTCGGCACCGGCACCACCGGCAGCCGAGCGGCGCCGGCGAGGATCGTCCGCACCAGCGAGTGGAACTGCGTCGCCCGCAGGATCGTGTGCGGCATCCCGGAATCCGCGATCAGCTCCTCGGCGGCCAGTTTCGCCCGGTAGTACCCGAGCGGGATCCGGTCCGCTCCGACGATCGAGACGTACACCAGATGCGGCGTCTGCCCGCTCCACCGCGCGGCCTCGACGAGCGTGCGGACCGTCTCGACCTCGCGCCGGTAGTCCGTCGCGCAGTGGAGCACAGTGCCCACACCGGCGACCGCGACGTCGATGCCCCGTCCCGTGCGCAGGTCACCGGCCGTCCACTGGACACCCTCGCCGGACCGCCGCCGCCGGCTCAGCGCCCGCACCGGAGCTTCCGCGGCCCGGAGCCGTTCCACGACGACCCGGCCCAGTTGTCCGCTTCCGCCGGTGACGAGGATCTGCTCCGCCACGTGGTCCTCCCGCTGCCGCACCGCCCGGGCTCAGCCGGCTTCCGCCCGCCATCCTGGCATGCCTCGCGCGGCGCGGGGCGAAACTTCCAACGGGTCAGAACTTCGAACGCCACCGCACCGTGGGCTCGTTCGCGGCGTCCCGGCGCGGCGTGTCTTTCCGCAGCAGCACCGACAGCCGTCCGTACGCGGTGATCAGTTCCGAATTCGCCTCGTTGCCCCGGCCCACCCGGGCGTGCTCGAACCCCTGCCGCAACGCGGCCAGCGCGGCCGGTTCCGCGGTCGCGAGCAGGCCGGCGGCCTCGGACACGGTCTCCTCGAGACCGTCGAGCATCGCCTTGGTTTCCGGCCGTCCGGGCGCGACGGTCAGCACCGGCGACAGCACGCGCAGCTGCTGATGCAGCCGGTAGAGCACGGCAAGCGGATCGTTCTGACCGGCACTGTCCATCGTGCTCTCCTCCGCTCCGTCCCCGGGGAGACGAACGGAAGGTTCCCCCATGACGCCAGGCGCCCGATTGACTTCGCTCAGGAGTCCTCTGCCTCCAACCCGTCCCGGTCGGCCCACTCCAGCAGCGGCTCGAGCGAGTAAGCCACGTCGTCGATGCCCGCGTGCAGGTCGCCGAGTTCGGCGAACCGCGCGGGGACCGTCGCGATCGTGCAGTCGTGCGGGTCGACGTCGTCGACCTCGTCCCAGCGGATCGGCGTGGACACCAGCGCCTCGGGCACGCCGCGCACCGAATAGGCGCTCGCGATCGTGTGGTCGCGGGCGTTCTGGTTGTAGTCCACGAAGAGCTTCTTCGGGTCGCGGTCCTTGCGCCACCAGGTCGTGGTCACCTCGTCCGGGGCCCGCCGCTCGACCTCGCGCGCGAACGCCAGCGCGGCCCGGCGGACGTCGGCGAACCCCCAGCGCGGTTCGATCCGGACGTAGATGTGCATCCCGCTCCCGCCGGACGTCTTCGGCCAGCCGCGGATGCCCAGCTCGGCGAGGATTTCCTCGGCCACGCGCGCGACCCGGCGGACCGTGCCGAACCCGCATTCCGGCATCGGGTCGAGGTCGATCCGCCATTCGTCCGGCCGTTCGGTGTCCGCCCGGCGCGAGTTCCACGGGTGGAACTCCACAGTGGACATCTGCACCGCCCACGCGACGTGCGCCAGCTCGGTCACGCACAGCTCGTCGGCATGCCGGTGATAGCGCGGGAACTGCACCCGCACTGTCTCCAGCCACGGCGGCGCGCCGTTCGGCACCCGCTTCTGGTGCACCTTCTCGCCGGTCACCCCGGACGGGAACCGGTGCAGCATGCACGGCCGTTCCCGCAGCGCGCGCACGATCCCGTCGCCCACCGCGAGGTAGTAGCGGACGAGATCGAGCTTCGTCTCGCCGCGCGCCGGGAAGTAGACCCGGTCCGGGTTGGACACCCGGACCGTCCGGTCCCCCACCTCGAGCTCGACGGCCTCGCCCTTAGCCATGGCACCGACCGTATCCGGAAACCGCCCGGCGCGTCAGCGGTCGAACGGCACGAGGGTGAAATGCCCGACGCCCTTGGCTGCGGAGTAGACCGTCCACTGGTCCGGACCATGGCCCGGGCCCTTGTCGTACAGCAGCCGGTAGTCCGGCTTGCGCAGCGGCAGGCGCTTGAACCAGTGGTAGTTGATCCGCAGGATCGTCTTGCTGAAGAAGCCGTCCTCGGCGAGCCGCTTGTTCACGATCATGGTGACCTGGCTGCGGTCGGAGAAGACGTCGAGGATCTGGCAGTCGCAGTAGTACGCCAGGGTGCCGATCTCGCCCGGCCCGGCCACCGACTTGCCCTGCAGCCGCGCGCCGAGTTCCCGGCCGACGCGGGCGTAGTCGGTCGAGCTGGCCCAGTTGCCGAAGATGACCGGCGACGGCCACGGCACGCCCTGCGCGAGGTCCACGCCCACGTTGGCGAGCGCGACCGCGCCGCCGAGGCCGAGCGCGACGAGCGGCGGGACGCGGTTCAGCTTCGGCCGCTTCCGCGTCTCGGCGTGCCAGACGCCGATCATCAGGACCGCGAACGACGCCGTGCTGACGATCGGGGTCACGTAATACCAGTGGTACGGGCCGACGCCGAGGGTCGAGTAGACGATGTAGTAGACGACGCCGCCCGCGCCGAGCCCGACGACCGGGGCCAGCCGCGGGAAGTCGTCCCAGCGGCGGGCGAAGCGCAGCGCGAGCCAGCCCAGCAGCACGGTCACGCCGACCAGCGCCGAGGCGAACGCGACCATCACGGTGAACGGCAGGTACAGGAAGTACATCATCGGGCCGCTGAAATAGCCCCAGGCGCCGAAGAGGCCTTCCTGGTCCTGCTTGATCACCAGCGTGTCGGGGATGAACGAGCCGAGCGCGAACCAGCTCGTGAGGAACCACGGCGCGGACACGACGACCGCCGTCGCGACCGCGGTCCAGAACTTCTTCCGGATCGCGGCCGTGGAGAAGGCGATGACGAGGACGAACACGACGAGGTCGAGCCGGGTCAGCACGGTCAGCGCGGCGACCGCGCCGAACAGCACCGGCCGCTTCTCCAGCGCGGCCACGACGAGCCACAGCAGGACGGCCGGGACCAGCAGCACCTCGAGGCCGGTGGCCGACAGCAGGAACGGGTTGGCGATGACCAGCAGCAGGCCGAGCACGCCGACCCACGGCGAAAGGCCGAAGCGGCGGGTCAGCCGCGCCCACGCCCAGCCGATCGCGGCGCTGTTCAGCACGGTCAGCGCGCCGAGCGCCAGCACCGGGTGCGCGGAGCCGCTGATCCGCGTGACGAAGGTCAGGAACCCGAGCAGCAGGACGTCGAGCGGCGAGGTGGCCGAGTTCGCGACCGAGCCGGGGACGAGCGCCCATTCTCCGTGCAGCGCGAGGTTCTTCGCGTAGGACAGGGTGATGTACCCGTCGTCGGTGAGGCTCCCGCGCACGAGCAGGAACGAGAGCAGGCCGAGCACCGCGGCGGCCAGCGGCAGCCAGGCCGCGAGGCGGGACCGGACGGGAACGCGGGACGGGCTGGCGGAGCCGTTCGCGTCGTCCGAAGTCGTGAGCACAGATTCATCCACCGACATGATCCCGGAACAGTAGAGGGTGTCCGACACGCAGATGCTAACGGGCTGTCCGAAGGGCCGGCGGGTCCGCACCCGCCGGGGCGGCGGTACCGGTTTCGCAACGGTTGCCCGCCGCGCGCCGGTATTTCCCCCGGTTTCACGCGAGCGCGTGCCGTCCGCCGGCGCGGTCCGCGCCCTGGTCGAGGATCCGGGTCGCCACGCGCGTGATCGCGGCGTCCAGTTCGGACCGGTCCCCGCCGCCCCAGTCGCCGAGGCGTTCGGCGATCCAGTCGTGCCACGCGCGGACGAGCTTGTCCCATTCGCGCGTCCCGGCTTCGGTGAGCGACCAGCTGTCGCGCGCGTAGGCCAGGTGCCCGGTCAGTTCCAGCCGCGCGAACGCAGGTTCGAGCACCTGCGCCGGGACGCCGTGGTCCTCCCCGATCGCTTCGAGGGTCGCGGCCCGCCCGGCGCGCTGCCGGAGCCGGACCTGCAGAACGCACCACAGGCCGCCGACGTCCAGTTCCGAACCGGCGCGCGCGACGATCGCGGGCGCGGCCTTGCGGCGTTCCCGGAACAGCAGCGTCGCGATGGCTCGTTCGAGCTCCCGGTCGTGCTCGTGCGCTTCGGGCATCGCGAATCCGTCGCCGAGGTCCGGCGCGGCGGCGCGGGCGGTGTCGCGCAACGGCATTTCCTTGAGGAAGAACGCGAGCACGAAGGCGACCAGCCCGACCGGCGCGGCATAGAGGAACACGACGTGCAGCGAATCCGCGTACGCGCCGATCACCGGTTCCGAAACCGTCGCGGGCAAATGGTGCAGGGCCTGCGGAACCTGGACGGCCTTCGGGTCGACGCCCGGCGGCAGCGGATGTTCGGCGAGCGCCTTCGCCAGATTCGGGCCGAGCTGATTCGCATAGACCGTGCCGAAAATGGCCGCGCCGAACGAACTGCCGATCGAACGCAGGAAGGTCACGCCGGACGTCGCGACGCCGAGGTCCTTGTAGTCCACGGTGTTCTGCACCGCGATGGTCAGCACCTGCATGCCGAGCCCGATCCCGAGGCCGAGCACCGCCATGTAGAGCGCGGATTCCCAGAACCCGGTGTGCGCGCCGAGCCGCGACAGCAGATACAGCCCGACCGTCATCACCGCGGAGCCGGCGAGGGGGTAGATCTTGTACTTCCCGGTGCGGCTGACCAGCGTGCCGGACAGGATCGAGGCGACCAGCAGCGCGAGCACCATCGGCAGCAGCCGCACGCCGGACGTCGTCGCCGAAACGCCCTGGACGTACTGCATGTAGGTGGGCAGATAGGACAGCGCGCCGAGCATCGCGAAGCCGACGACGAAACTCATGATCCCGGCGACGGTGAAGACCGGGTTCCGGAACAGCCGCATCGGCAGCATCGGCTCCGGCGCGCGCAGTTCGACCGCGACGAACGCGCCCAGCAGCACCACCGAGCCCGCGGCCATGCCGAGGATGACCGGCGAACCCCACGCGTACGTGGTGCCGCCCCAGCTCGTGACGAGCGTCAGCCCGGTCGCGGCGAGGCCGATCAGCAGGATGCCGAGGTAGTCGATCACCGGTTTGACCGCCGCGCGCACGCTCGGCATCGCCGACGCGGCGACCGCGAGCACCACCACGGCGAGCGGGATGTTGACATAGAACGCCCAGCGCCAGGACAGGTGGTCGACGAACAGCCCGCCCAGCATCGGCCCGGCCACGGTGACGACGCCGAAAACGGAACCGAGCGCGCCCTGGTACTTGCCGCGTTCGCGCAGCGGGACGACGTCGGCGATCAGCGCGGTCGAGGTGACCATCAGCCCGCCGCCGCCGAGGCCCTGCACCGCGCGCCAGATGATCAGCCAGGTCATGCTGTCGGCGAAGCCGCAGAAGAACGAGCCGGCGCCGAACACGAGCACCGACAGCTGGAACATCAGCTTGCGGCCGAACAGGTCGCCGAGCTTGCCGACGACGACCGTCATGATCGTCTCGGCCAGCAGGTACGCGGTGACCACCCAGGACAGGTGCCCGGCTCCGCCGAGGTCGCCGACGATGGTGGGCAGCGCGGTCCCGACGATCGTCTGGTCGAGCGCGGCGAGCAGCATGCCGAGCAGCACCGCGCCGAACACCGCGTGGATCCTGCGCCGGGACAGCGCCGCCGGCGCCGGTTCCTCCCGGATGCCCTCCGCCGTGGCCGTCATCGGCTCCTCCTCGCGCGCCCGTGCCGGGCCGCTCCCGGCGCGTCCACGTAAGCACCTCGGTCCACTGTGGAATAGCCGCCCGGCCGCAGCGTCGCCCGTTCCGGTGACCGCCGCGGGCCGATTTCCGGAAGCCGCCCGGGTCCCGCTTGACTCACCCGGTGCTTCCCCGATGATCCGGCGCGCGCTTCAGGTCTTGCCTACCCGCCGCCTCGGGCCCCGTCGAGCACGGCCGTCTGTTTCGCCAGCCCGGACGTCGGCCGGGTGCCGTGTTCGACGGTCAGTCCCCGCATCGCGACCGGGTAGTCGAACCGGTACACCGCGACCGGCTCGCGCAGTTTGTCGCCGCGCAGGTACGTCGGGACTTCGGTGACCTTCGCGTCGGCGAACAACGGCACGTACGGCCCGCCCGCGTCCGCGGAGTAGGCAACGCTGGCCAGCGACTGCGCGTCCGGACCGGGGGCGAACCGGTAGCGGACCGGCTGCACGACGCCGTCCGCCAGCGACGCCGGAGTCCGGCACGGCACGACGAACGCATTGGTCCAGTCCAACGTGACCGGCTCGCTCGGGGGGATCTCCTTCGTCAGCGGCGCCAGTCGCGGAATCCGGGGCGCGGTGACCGCGACCCAGCCGGACGGACCGGGGTCCGCGTCCCGCGCGACGACCCGGACCCGTCGCGCCCCCGGCGCCTGCCAGCGGGGATCGAACCGCGCGTCGCTCCACTTCCCGCTGCCGTCCCCGTTGGCCTTCACCGCCGCGAGCACGGTCCCGTCCGCTTTCGCGAACTCCGCCGACACCTGCACTTTCCCTCGCCCGGCAAAGGAAATCACGACCGGAGGCGAATCCTTCGCCGCGACGCCGGCGGGCAGGTCGTACCACCCGGTGACGAGCGTGCCGGTCCCGGACGGCGACCGGTAGGAACTCCACGCCGGGTGCGCCGGATCAGTGCCGTACGGGGTCCGCGGCGCCGAGCCCGGCGGGAACGCGGCGTTCATCGCGAACCCGTCCGCCGCGGCCGGGCCGGACGGCCGGAGCACCCCGGCGCCGATGTCCGGCTCGACGTCCAGCCAGTCCTCGACGCCGCAGGAGCTTCCGGCGCTGCCGGCCCGCGGCGCGAGCCCGAGCGAAGCCAGGTTCGCCCCGCCGACGGAGTAGGTGTCCCACCGCAGTTTCACTGCTTGCGCCTGACCGGCCAGCTCGACCGCCACCGTCGCGGCGGCCACCGCGGCGATCGCCCAGCCGGACCTTGGCAGCCAGCGCGGCGCGCGCCCCGCCTCCGGCCGCCGCTTCGCGCTCAGCCACGACCCGGCGAGCACGCCGGCCAGCGCGACGGCCAACCCGGCCCAAAGGACCAGATCCGCCAGCCGCACGCCCTTCACCGAGGGAACGGAATCGCTCCAGCGGACGTCGTAGCCGGACTGCATCCACCAGCGGTCCGGCGCGGACCAGGCCAGCCACGTCGTCGCCGCGGCCAAGCCCAGCGCCGCCGCCCGTGCCCACGCCGAGGACAGCGCTCCGCGCGCGACGGTGTGCACCAGCATCGCGGTCACCAGCGTGCCGACTCCGGCCAGCGCACCGAAGTGGTGCGTCCACTTGGTCGGCGTGAACGCGAGCACGACGAGACACAGGACGCTGACGACGACCATCCGGCGGGCAGGCCCGGCCGCCAGTCCCGGAGCACGGCGCCGGATCAGCAGCACCGCCGTCAGCGCCATCGCCAGGAACATCAGCAGCACCGGCACCCGGCGGTTCAGCGCACCCTCGACCACCGACGGGTCGAGCAGGGTCGTGTAGCGGGTGAGTTCGCTCTGCCACGGGAGATCCGGGCCGATCTGCTGACGGACGGCGGTCGACTGCAGGACGGCGGTCAGCGGCTGGTCGTAGAACGCCGTCAGCACTGCGCTGCCCGCGGCTCCGGCGACGACCGCGATCGCGCCCAGCACCCGGAGGTCGGCACGCCTGCGCACCAGCCGGACGAGGGGGCGCACTCCGGCGAGGAAGGGTAGGAACGCCGCGACTCCGAGCGGGTTTGTCGTCGCGGTGGCGCCGGCGACCACGAGCCCGACCGCGACCGGAGTCGCCGCACCGGTCGCCACGGCACGCTCGACCAGCGCGAACACCGCCAGCGAGCCGAAGACGATCCACGGCTCCGGCCGCAGCCCGACGTCGAAGGCCAGGTACCACGCCAGGAACAGCGCCGCGGCCGCCCAGCGGGTTCCCCGGCCCGGCCGGTCGACCAGGCGCGGCAGCACCAGCCGATCGATCAGGAACCAGGACGCCAGCCCCAGCAGCACCGAGGGCAGCCGCATCCACACCATGGCCGGCGAGACGCGGCCGAGCAGCGCGTACAGCTCGTAGTACCAGCCCCACGGCGCTTCCGGCGCGTTGAACCAGCGGAAGTAATTGCCGGTGAACCCGCTCGTTTCCCGAGCGCGCAGCATCGTCGAGATGTATCCGTCGTCCACGGTGAGCGCACCGATGACGGACCAGGCTCCGAGCACCCCGGTCACGACGACGTCCGCCGGCCGCGGCGCCCACGCCCGGCGGGGGAACAGCCGGACCCGTCGCGCGGCGCGCCGGTCGCGCCGGACCAGCAGCACGATCATGCCGAGCAGCGCCAGCGACGAGACCACGCCGAGCGCGATCTTCAGCACGCTCGGCGAACTGACCCATCGGGTGTCGGGTTCGACCCGCGCGGCCGCCGTGCCCGGGCGCTCGGTGTACAGGCCGGTCACGGCCGGCCTGCTCGCAGTCCTGGCCGTGCCGACGGCAGTGCCTTGGCCGTCCGAGTGCACGGTCAGCCGGCAGTCGCCGCCGGACGGCCGGCGGAGCAGTTCGGCGCCGCCGAGTTCGGCTCTGACCGTGCCGTCGACCGCCCGGATCTCCAGCCCGCCGCCGAGAGGCTCGGCGCCTTGTTTGCCGCCCGGCGGAGTGGTCGCCAGCAGCAGCCCGTTCGGGTCGGCGCATCGGACGGTCGCGTCCATTCTGGCCGGGCGGTACGGATACGACGGCAGCGCGGTGTCCTGTGCGCCGTCCCAGCGGTAGGTCGTTGTCTCAGTGTTCACCGGCGCCACGGCGAACAGCACCGCGGTCAGTGCGGAAAGGAGCCCGAGGCCGATGACGGGCCAACGATCGCCGGGTCGTCCGCGTGCGACGGCGTCGGAATCTGGAGGCGGCATCGCGCGGAGTTTAGTGTTCCGGAGTTTCCCCGCCGTGAAGCGGCGCCGACGGCGACCACGTTGCCGAACGGGTTTCAGGTTCGAGCACCGGGAGAGTCTTCAGCCCGCTGCGCACCGGACACCGGTTCCGTCGTCCACTGTGGAACGGCCCGCCCGCCTCCGCCCTGGCGAACGTTCCGCGTCCGCCATACCCGGGATACCCCCGGCGGCTGCCCGAAAGTCTCCGCGCGGACCGTCCATCGTGGACGTCCCCGCAGCTCCAGCGCGATTTCCGGAAGTCAAACGGGTCCTGCCGGGTTTGCCCGGTTCCTCCGCGGTGATCTGCGGCACACCTTAAGTCCAGCCTAGGTGTGCTGCGTCACGCGGCCCGGTACCGCTAGCGTCACGCAACCATGGAATCCACAGTGGTCGCCAAAGAGGGCGACAACTACACGAAAGCACTGGGCAACCGCCAGGTGCAGATGATCGCGATCGGCGGGGCGATCGGGGTCGGGCTCTTCCTCGGCGCGGGCGGGCGGCTCCACGAAGCGGGGCCGGCGCTGGTCCTTTCCTACGCGCTGTGCGGCATCGCGGCCTACTTCGTGATGCGGGCGCTCGGCGAACTCGTGATGCACCGGCCCAGTTCCGGCAGTTTCGTCACCTACGCCCGGGAGTTCATCGGGCCGTGGGCCGGGTTCGTGTCCGGCTGGATGTACTGGCTGAACTGGGCGATGACCGGGATCGCGGAGATCACCGCGGTCGCCATCTACGTGCACAAGTGGCTGCCGGACGTGCCGCAGTGGATCACCGCGCTCGTCGCGCTCGGCGTGCTCATGGCGGTCAACCTGCTGAGCGTGAAGCTGTTCGGGGAACTGGAGTTCTGGTTCTCCGTCGTCAAGGTGCTGGCGATCATCGTGTTCCTGGTGACCGCGCTCGGGCTCGTGTTCACCGGCGCGAACATCGGCGGCAGCACCGCCGGCGTGCACAACCTGACCGGGCACGGCGGGTTCTTCCCGGCCGGCGTCGGCATCGCGCTGATGACGCTGCAGGCGGTCGTGTTCGCCTACTCCGCGATCGAGGTCGTCGGCATCGCGGCCGGCGAGACCAAGGACGCGCGCAAGGTGCTGCCCAAGGCGATCAACGGAGTCGTGTGGCGGATCGGCGTCTTCTACGTCGGTTCGGTGCTGCTGCTGGCGATGCTGCTGCCGTGGCCGTTCTACAACGGCGGCGAAAGCCCGTTCGTCACGGTGTTCTCGCGCCTGGGCATCGGCGGCATCGGCGACGTGATGAACGCCGTCGTCCTCACCGCCGCGCTCTCCTCGTGCAACTCGGGCCTGTACTCCACCGGCCGCATCCTGCGCGCGCTCGCCGACGAGGGCGAGGCGCCGAAGTTCGTCGGCAAGATGAACTCGCGGCACGTGCCCTACGGCGGGATTCTCTTCACGTCCGTGGCCTACGTGCTCGGCGTGGTGCTGAACTACATCGTGCCCTCGAAGGCGTTCGACATCGCCACCGCCATCGCCTCGCTCGGCGTGGTCGCGACGTGGGCGACCCTGGTGTTCTCCCAGATGCGCATGCGCCAGGCGGCGTTGCGCGGCGAACTGGAGCGGCCGAGCTACCGCATGCCCGGCGCGCCCTACACCGGCTGGGCCACGCTCGGATTCCTGCTGCTGGTCGTGGTGCTCATGGGATTCTCCGACGGGGCCGAGAAGATCGCGTTCTACTCGATCCCGGCGATCGTCGTGGTGCTCGCCGTCGGCTGGCGGCTGGTGTCCCGCAAACGGCAGGCGCGCACCGGCGTCTGAGCGGAAGGCCGCGTTCCCCCATCCCCGCGAACGCGGCACCGGCCCGGCCGTCCTTCCGAGACCACCGGAAGGGCGGCCGGGCTCTTTTCTTTCACCAGACCGGGAAATCGACCCCGCGCTGCGATTCCGGCCGCGGCCCGAAGATCCGCCGCTCGGCCTCCTCGATCCGCCGGTCGTTGATCGACGCCTCGCGCCGGCTCATCAGCCCGTTCTCGGCGAACTCCCACAGCTCGTTGCCGTAGCTGCGCCACCATTGCCCGTCCGCGTCGCGGCTCTCGTACTGGAACCGGACCGCGATGCGGTTCTCGCGGAACCCCCACAGTCCCTTGCGCAGCGCGTAATCCTGCTCGCGCTCCCACTTCGCGGCGAGGAACTCGACGATCGCCGCCCGGCCGACCACATGGGTGTCGCGGTTGCGCCATACGGAATCCGGCGTGTACGCGAGCGAGACCTTCTCCGGGTCCCGGGTATTCCAGGCGTCCTCGGCCGCCTGAACCTTCTGCAGCGCGGCAGACAGGTCGAACGGAGGGAACGGGGGCCGCGATTCGGTCATCACAACGGTCCTTTCAGTTGACGAGCTGGGGATTGCGCGGATACGGCCGGTGCGCGACCTGTCGCGCCACCGCCCGGCCGGAAACGACGCGCCGCACTTCGAGCCGGACGATCCGGCCGGTGTATCCGTCGTCGCCGGAACGGCCCGCTTCGCCCCATTCGATCGCGGCGGTGCCCGATACCTGCAGGAGGCGACCGGTTTCGAAGTCGAAGAAGAGCAGCGCGGCTTCCGGATTCGCGGCGATGTTGCCGAGGCTGTTGAACAGGTTGTTGCCGGGATAATCGGGCCACCACAAGGCATTTCCGTCGACGCGGACGAAGCCGGGCGCGCCGCCGCGATGGGACGCGTCCGCGCCGTGGTCCGGGTTGATGGTGCCGAGGAAGAACGTGTCGGCTCCGCGGATCAGCTCGGTGTCCCCGAGGCTCAGCTCCGCGCGCTCGTGCCCCGGTGTAGCGGGCTCGGCTTCTTCGGACAGCACGCGCTGCTGGATGTACTGCGGGCAATTGCCGTACGCCTGTTGGATTTCGACAACCAGGTGGTCTTCGGCGACCGCGGCGAGGTAACCGTTGATCCGGACCCGGCGGCGGGTCGCGAACTCGATGCTGGTCATGCCGACGAGCTGCCCGCTGGGGAGCCCGTGCAGCGGATCGCCCTCCGGGATCGCCCGGCGGATGGCGAGCGTGGTCGCCGACTCGGCTTCCAGGAACCCGGGCGGACCGGTGACCGGCGACGTCCACAGCCGCCCGCCGGCGTCGCGTCCGGTCAGGACAAGAAGCGTCCGTTCGGCGAGAAAGCCCGCCATTCCCGGGGAAATCCCGGCCGGCTCGGCCATTTTGGACAGGCGTGCGGCCGCCTGTTCGACTCCCGCCTCGCGTTGGACAGCCAACTCGCCAGCGTGGAAAGCCTGCTGGACCGTCGGGCTCATGACACCCTCCCTTTCTCACGGGTTCCACCGTGAGGTTCCGTGAGAAGTTCTAGCAGCCGTTTCTCACGGATGCAACCCGTTCCATCCGTGATACGGTCTCGGTCATGGGGATGCTGCCGGACGAGGTCGTGCCGGTCCGCCTGATGGCGACCGTGTGGGCCGACACGAGCGGGCTCCACGACGACCTCCGCACCCGCGAAGACCTCGACGCGTGGCTCGACGACGTCGGCGTCGAGCGGGGGTCCCGGCAGTCGTCCGCCGCCGAACTCGCACTGGCGCGGCGGCTGCGCGACGCCGTCCGCCGCCTCGCCGCGCAGGTCACCGCCGACGACCGGCAGTCCCCCACGGTGGACGTCGACACCGCCCTCAGCGACCTGAACGACCTCGTGACCCACCTGCCAGTCCCCCAGCTGACCTTCGCGGACGGGAAACTGCGGGAGACTTCCTCGCGCGGCGCCTCGCCGGTGGTCACGGGATTAGCCCGCGTGGCAAGGGAATCGATCGCGCTTCTCGGCGGACCGGAAGCGACGAAACTGCAGGCCTGTTACGCGCCGGGCTGCGTGCTCTACTTCATGAAGACGCATCCCCGCCGCGAATGGTGCTCCGTCGCCTGCGGCAACCGAGCGCGCGCCGCACGGCATTACGAGAAGATCCGCTCGACGCGCTGACGGCTCAGTCCAGCAGCACCACCGCCGTTTCCGCCGCGCGCGCGAAAACGTTCTCCGCGACCCGCATTCCCGCCATCACGACCGCGCCCTCGTGCAGCAGCATGATCTGCTCGGCCACCTTGCGCGGCTCCGGAACGCCCGCCGATTCGGCCAATTCGACGAAGACGCCGAGCATCCACCGTTTGCTCTCGGTCACTACCGCGTACGCCGGATGCGCCGGATCGCTGATCTCCGCGTGCGCGTTGATCATGCTGCAGCCCTTGCCGCCGTACTTCTTCGCCCACGCCTCGGACGCGTCGAACGCCGCCTTCAGCCGGTCCCGCGGTTCCGGACCGGCCTTCTCCAGCCATTCGCCCAGAAACTCCCGCCAGCGCGCGTCCTGGGCCGAGAGGTACTCCACGACCAGCCGATCCTTCGAGCCGAACCGGTCGTAGAGCGTCTTTTTCGTGACGCCCGCCTTCGCGGCGATGACGTCGACGCCGACCGCGTGGATCCCGCGCTCGTAGAACAGCTCGGACGCGGCTGCCAGCACCGCTTGCGCCTTCGGGGTCCAGTCGATCGCCATGGCCCCAGCATATACCGATCTGTATAGTCCGGTGCCATGGGTAAACAGATCGGTATAGTCGGAGCCGCGGTTCTCTTCGTGGCCTGCTGGTCGTCCGGGTTCATCGGCGCGAAGCTCGGCGCGGCGGACGCGTCCGTGCCGACCGTGCTGATGTGGCGGTTCGTGCCGCTGGCGCTGCTGCTGGCGCCTTTTCTGCGCCCGCGCGGCACACCGCTCCGCGAGTACGGCAGGCACGTGCTGATCGGTTTGCTGTCCCAGTCGGGCTATCTGCTCACCGTTTACTGGGCCATCGGCGAAGGCGTCAGCACCGGCACGACCGCGCTCATCGACGGCGTGCAGCCGCTGGTCGCCGCCGCGGTCGCCGGTCCGCTGCTCGGCGTCGCGGCGACCGGACGGCAATGGGCCGGGCTCGCGCTCGGGCTCGTCGGCGTCGTCCTGGTCAGCTGGTCGGACGCCGCTTCGCACGCCCCGGCCTGGGCATATCTGATTCCGTTCGCCGGCATGCTCGGGCTGGTCGCCTCCACCGTGCTCGAACGCCGGTCCCGCGTCCCCGCTCCCCCGATGCGCGCGCTGGCCATCCACTGCGCCACGTCAGCGGTCGTGTTCATCGCGCTCGCGCTGGCGACCGGCAGCGCGGTGCCGCCGGCGTCCGGGCATTTCTGGTTCGCCATGACCTGGCTGATCGTGCTGGCGACCTTCGGCGGGTACGGGTTGTATTGGCTGCTCGTCGGCCGGATCGGCATGACCGCGGTGAACAGCCTGATGTTCCTGATCGCGCCGGTCACGTCGGTCTGGGGCACGGTGCTGTTTGGCGAGCCGTTCACCGTGCTGACCGGCGTGGGCCTCGGTTTGGCCCTGGTCGCCGCCGTCGTCGCGAACGGCCGGGTCAGCCGCCGTAGCGCTGGCGGACCACCTCCGGAGTCTCCAGGTTCTTCCCCGCGTCCATGTTCTGCGCGAGCCGGAGGTACTGGCCTTCCGCCCACATCAACGGCGCCGCGCTCCCGGTCGGACGGCCCAGCCCGAAGCACGCGACGTCGGCGCGATCCCACACCTGCTCGGGAATGAAGTAGCCGTCGTTCGCCGCGTCCGCCATCGACTTCAGGTACACCGCCGCCGAACGCCCGTTGGCCAGCTCGTACTCGCCGCGCTCGCCCGACAGCACGGGCCAGAGCCGCCCGAACCGCTGCGGCCCGTTCGCCGGCCAGCCGGTGCAGGCCGTGGTGCTCTCGCCGTAGTTGTCGTGCGGGTAGCGGTGGAAGTAGATGTCGCCGTTCGGAGCCGTCACCTGCATCGGCGCGTTGCCGTCACGGGCCGCCGCCGTCGGGGCCACCGACTCGGCGACCTCGGCGTCCGCAGGTCCGCGAACCCCGAGCCGGACGAGGTCGAGGAACCCGAAGTCGACGACGTCGTGCTCGTAGAAGCAGCCCTCGTCGAAGCAGATCTGCCCGGTGTCGTTCGGGTCGGTTCCCTTGTCGATCCGCTCGAAGTAGGTGTGGCCGCCCCAATAGCCGGTGCTCGTCCGCGTCCAGCTGTCGAGCTGCGCGCGCCACGTGTCCGCAGTAGACTCCCACTGCTGCGCCGCCGCCGGGTCGCCGTTCGCCCGCGCGATCGCTCCCGCCGTGACCAGCCCCGCCACCTCCGCCGCGATCGACGACGGCGACCGCCCGTACTGCTCCTCCCACCGCTCCGTCGTCGCGGGCCCGCTCGTGCGGATGTGCTCCGCCGTCACTTTGACCCGCGCGTACGTCGCCGCGTCGGTGAGCCCCGTCATCCAGGCGAGGATGATCGCGTCGGAATCCTGGTCGAGCTGCTCGCAACAGCCGAGCTGCTGCGGCGTGGCCCCCTGGACCCCGCTCACCGGGCTGTACCGGGGAAAGGCCCCCGCCGGATACGTCGTTCCGTCGCCCTGGGTGGGCGCGGAAATCCACTGCGAGGACCACAGGAACCGCGCCATCCGCTTCGCCTGTGCCGCGTCGCCCGCCGCCAGGAGCCCGGTCGCCTGCTGGTACAGATCCCGGCCCCACACGCGGTGGTACCCGTCGTTGAGCACGTCGCCGTTCACGACGTCGCCCCACGGGGTGGCCAGCCCCGCGACACTCGCGCCGCGGTGCGTTTTGTCCTCCGCCGCGTGCAACGCCATCAGCGCGACGTAATACGCCCTGCGCTGCCGCTCGTCGCCCGCCACACTGTTCGGGGCCGCCTTCAGGCTGCCGACATACCCCTCCCAACCGCGTCGATACGCCTGTTCCAGATTGTCGAACCCGCTCGCCAGCGACCCGTCCGCCGCTGCCGCCGCTGCTTGGACGTCGCCCCCGTACCCGAGCGCGACCGAGAACGTCGTGTCCTGCCCGACGGGGAGCTGTCCACATTGGACTACATTGCCAAGATTGGTGGAATCGAATTGATTCGTCAGAGTGCGATGTGCCCGCAAGTCTACCAGGCAATCGCTGGCGGCGCCGGAATATCCGTTGTCGTGCGCGACGAACCCGGCGGAGGCCCGCAATGCCGACGCCACAGTGGTTTTGGCCCCGAACAACTCCTCCGTGCCGCTGGCCGTCAGCCCAGTCCCGTCCCATGCCGCGGTGTCGTTCGCCGCGCCACCGGCCATCGACGGATTCGCCAACAGGTACACCTGATACTGTCCACCGTCGAGCGACTGAAACCGCGTGCGCGTAAGGAGAGTCGGCCTTCCTGCGTCGGTAACGTACGTCGTCGTGAGGCGATAACGCCCGCTCTTGGCGGTATTCGTGACGGTGTATTCGAGCGCCTTCTCGTCCGGCATCGAAACGACATGGTCCGTCGCGTCGCGCTCAAGGTCCACAAAGGACTTCCCGTCGGTGATCACGTACTGCATGTCCTGAATGTTGGCCACGTCCGCGCGCGGATAGAACACCTCCGACACGACCCCTCGCGCGACGGTGAACCACACCGGGCTCGCGGTCCCCGCCGCCGTCCCGAGGGCGGATTTGTCCCCGGTTGTCCAAGATGACGGCCCGCCACAGCAATCTCCCGGCGTGCCTCCGGCCTCGGACCGCACCGTCGCCTTGGGTTCGCTCCCCGCCGCTCCGGGCCTGTTTCCCGCCATTCCGGGTTCCCCCGCCGCACCGGGCTCAGCCCCGACCTCCGCAGGCGCGATCCCCTGCCCCACCACCGAAATCCCCACGACCGCGACCACCGCTGCCGCCCGTCCCCACTTCCCACCGGCCATGCCGCTCATGCTGCCCGCCGCCCCCTCCCCGGAACAACAGCCGAACGGTGGGAACCGCCTCCGGCTCTCTCCGGCACTTCCACCCGTTGGAGTGACCGCGAACCCCCGGAAACTGTCGTACCCGGATGGTCTCCTTGTTCCCGAGCGACGCCCGCCCCGAACCGAGGAGCCTGACATGACCGAACCAACCGCCCGCACCGCCGCTGGCCGGACCGCAACCCTCGCTCCCATCCGGCCCGTGCACATTCCCGCCGAAACCCCGACCTCCTCGACCTGCCGCACCGTCTCGCTCAGACCACGGCAGAGACTCAAGCGACACGACAACAGGACTCAACACCCATAACGCGTAAACCGTCACTACAAGCCAGCCGCTCGATCCGATTCGAGCGGAAGATTCGCCGCCATGGACTTCGGCGGCACAAGACCAGGGAGCCCCCTCATGGCCGGAGAAACCGTCATCACCGTAGTAGGAAACCTGACCTCAGACCCGGAACTGCGCTTCACCCCGTCCGGAGCGGCGGTCGCGAATTTCACCGTCGCTTCCACTCCTCGCACCCTCGACCGCGAATCCGGCGAATGGAAAGACGGCGAGCCCCTGTTCCTCAGGTGCAGCATCTGGCGGCAAGCAGCAGAAAATGTCGCGGAAAGCCTGACTAGGGGCGCAAGGGTTCTAGTCACCGGACGCCTGGTGCAGCGCTCATTCGAGACGAAGGAAGGCGAGAAACGCACCGTCGTCGAACTACAAGTAGACGAAATCGGCCCTTCGCTCCGCTACGCGACCGCCAGAATCACCAAGGTCAACCGAAACAACAGCGAAACGAGCGGCCTGGGCGGCGATGCCTGGGGCACCGCCCCCGTGTCCGCCGGAGTCGGCACGAGCGAGGAGCCGCCATTCTGACACCACCGGCACCCGGGACGCCCCGGGCACCGGCGCCGAGATCTGCCGGACTTGGCGGGTCGGACAAGTCGCCGTTCCCAGGAGACTCGAAGGGCCCCAGGCCGCAGACCGAACGGTAATACCCTCGGCACCGCAGTCGCCCAGGGCAACTCTGCGCGCGCCGAGCGAGGACACAGAAGGTGCAGCACCAACGTCTACCGGGATCGACAGGAGAGAAGCCGCCATTCTGCTCAACGTCGCTATGTGAAGGGCACCCTGCCATGACCGAAGGCTGACACCGGAAACCCCACGCGCCTCGGACGACATCCGCACCCCGAGTGGCAGCCGGGTGTGGGGTTCGCCCAGCTTCGAACCCCACACCTCTCAACCGGTCTCGCAGTCGCCTGATGGCCGGTCCCTGCGCGGACCTCGCCGTCGGTGGCCGTGCTCGACTCCGGCAGCGGCGGCTAGCGCCCACGTCCGCGACAGGCGCAGACGGCGATGCCGCTGCGCGACGACGCGGAGTCACCCGCGTGAGGCGACCCTTGACCGTCCACTTCGGACCGTCCAGGTCAGCCCCACCGGGTGCTCGCCGTCCCGTCGGCGGTGATCTCCGCCGACCGCACGGCACCTTCGAGCTGCGGGGCAGAAGCCACAACCTGGGCAAGCCTCTCCCATGCCGCTTACCCGCCGAAGTGGTCTGGTCCTTTCAGATAAAGGTCCATACCACTCAGCACCGGGTCGTCGTTGGTGTACACGAACACCGTGAATCCGTCCGCCACCAGGCGTTCGGCGCAATCAAGGAGCCCCAACCCGACGATCGGCCCTGACCGGAAAGGAATCCCACTGGTAGCTTCCGAATCATGCCCGCATCTCGCCGGACCAAGGCCGGAATCACAGTCCTCGCCTCGATTTCCGTACTGCTGCTGGCTCCGCTCTCCGCGCCGGCCGCGCAGGGCGCACCCGCCGGGCGCGCCGGGGTCAGCGTGCAGGACGAATGCAGCGCCCCGTCGATCAACCGGCTGCAGAAATGGCTGGCCAGCGGCGAAGGAACGACCGTCCCGGCCACCGGAAGCCTCCTCGTCCCGGAGGGTGACGGCTACGCGGCCAAGATCGTCTTCCAGAACAACGAATGGCACGTAGCCGTAGTCTGGCTGGGCAACCAGTTCGACGCACAGGCCGACCTCAGCCACTCCTCCGGATTCTGGCTGACCTACAGCGCCGACGACGACTTCTACATCCAGCTGCGCCCCGCCTCCCACTGGAGCGGCGGCGACAAGTGGCTCACCCGCATCCCCTCGACCGGCGGCCAGCTGGTCCGCACGTTCTTCCCCTTCGACCCCGACGCCTGGACCTGGCTTCCCGAACTGGGCCAGCCGCAGTACTCGTTCGCGTCCGCACTGACCGAGGCCCGAGGCCTGGTGTTCGTCGGCAAGACCCCCAACAGCCTCGACTTCCGCGAACTCCTCATCGACGGCTACCAGCCGCCCTGCCTCTGACCCCCACCGCCGCAGCACGAACCGGGCCGTCCCAACGAAGCTCCGGACCCCGCCGAGACATGGCCACCAGCCCTCCCGGCCACACGACACAGCCCCCGTACCCCTGATCCATTCCGCACAACAGTCCAGACCATGACGTCCGCGACCTCCCCGCCCTCCGGAAGCTCCACCGCGGACACGACCACCACCGCGGCCGGACCAAGGACAATCCCCCGACCCAGCAACCGGAACGCGCCACGCCCGGTCACTTCCGCACCACAGACCGGACCGTGGCGTCCCCGATCTGCACATCCTTCGACTGCACGAACGCGACTGCACGCGCGACCACCCCCGGATCCAGCGCGAACTCCCTGACCCGCCTCCGGATCCGCTCTCGGTTCAGAGCAGCGGTCCCGGAGCGCGATGCCCCCGATCTCCACCTCCGGCGGCTGCTCAACCGCAAACCCAATCACCACTCCGGCCGAACCCGGCGCGACTCCCCGACCCACCACCGAAACACAGCTGCCCCAGTCAATTCTGCACAGCAGACCGGATCGCGGCGTCCCAAGCTCCACGCCCTCCGGCTGCCCAACCCCGAACACGACCACCACCGCGACCGAACCCGCCGCGAACCTCCGAAGCACCGTCGAAACGCGCCCGTCCCGGTCAATTCTGAACAGCAGGCCGCACAGTGATCTCCCCGATCTCCACCTCCTCCGGCTGCTCCACCGCAAACGCGATCGCCCGCGCCACCGCCTTCGGATCCAGTGCCATTTCCTCCACCCGCCGACGAATCCGCTCCCTCTCCCCCGGATCGTCGATCGAATCCGTCAGTTCCGTCCGGACGAACCCGGGCGACACTGTCGTCGTCCGGAGCACCCCGTCCGTCGACTCCTGCCTCAGCGCTTCCAGGATCGTCCGCACCGCGTTCTTCGTCCCGGCGTAGACCGCCTGTCCGGGCACGATCTTCAACCCGGCCGTCGACAGCGTCGTCACCAAGTGCCCCCGCCCCTGCCGCCGGAACACCGGAAGCGCGGCCGCGATCCCGTGCAGCACACCGCGCACATTGACCTCGATCATGGCCGACCAACCCTCGACATCCGCGTCCGCCACCGGCCCCAGCTTGGCGATCCCGGCATTGCCGACCAGCACGTCGAGTTGGCCGAATTCGTCGAGCGCCCGTTGCACGAGGCGGTCCAGGTCCTCGCGCCGGGTCACGTCGGTCCCGCACGCGATCGCGCGGCCGCCTTCGGCGCGGATTTCCTTCGCCACCGCAGCGAGCCGATCCTCACGGCGCGCGCCAAGGACCACCGCGGCGCCACGGGCGGCGAGCAGCCGGGCGGTCGCCTCGCCGATTCCGCTGCTCGCCCCGGTGATCGCGACGACTTTGCTTGCCAGAACTGACATTCCCACCCCTGCACCTCATTCGGACACGTGTCCGTATAGCTTACCGGACACGTGTCCGCATAGTCCGGAGCAGGAGCGGCATCAACATCGGCTGGAGTGCAGTCAAGGAAGCGTGAGCGCGGACAGAAACCCGGCCCGCACCAGGGCATGCTCCGACCAGAGACCACCATCGGAGAAAGGCCCGCCAAGGTGAGCGACCTAGCCCCCGCACTGCTGCTGATCGGCGTATTCATCGCGCTGGCCATAACCTTGCGCGCCGTCCAGCAACGTCTGGCCCGCGATCAGCAGCAGTGCTCGCCCCGCCAGGCCTCGAGCCCCTCGCGGACCGCGGCCGCCGCGATCACCAGCGCGGCGACCGGATCCGCCCAGTACCAGCCGAACAGTGCGTTCACCAGCAACCCGACCAACAGCACCCCGGAAAGGTAAGTGCAGAGAAGCGTCTGCTTCGAGTCGGCGACCGCGCTCGCCGAGCCGAGTTCCCGCCCGGCCCGGCGTTGCGCGCCCGAAAGCACCGGCATCACGACCAAGGACACCGCGGCGAGCACGATCCCCACCGTCGAATGCGAAGCCTCATTGCCGAACAGCGACCGCACCGAATCGACCGCGACGTAGGCCGCCAGCAGGAAGAACGACACGGCGATCACCCGCAGCGCCGCCCGCTCCCGGCGTTCCGGATCCGCGCCGGCGAACTGCCACGCCACCGCGACCGCCGACAGCACTTCGGCCACCGAGTCCAGCCCGAACGCGATCAGCGCCGACGAGGACGCGACCGTCCCCGCCGAAACCGCGACGATCGCCTCGACCACGTTGTACGTGATCGTCCCGGCGACCAGCCACCGCACTCGCCGCCGCAAGACCGCCCGCCGCGCGACATCCACCCCGGGACGTGCACCGCAACCGGCCGAAGAGCAACCCGGCTCATTCATCGCGCCGCCCGTGCATCGTCGATACACGCCTCCGTCGACGCGACAGCCAGCACCACCTGCGTCAACTCCGCCAGCGCATGCGCGAGATGCGGATCAGCGATCGCGTACCGGACCTGCCGCCCTTCGTAGGTCGCGACCACCAACCCGCACCCCCGCAGGCACGCGAGATGGTTCGAGACGTTCGACCTGCTCAGTTCCAGTTCCGCCGCCAACTGCGCGGGGTACGCGACCCCGTCCAGCAGCGCCACGAGAATCCGGCAGCGCGTCGGGTCCGCCAGCGCGCGGCCGAGCCGGGCGAGCGCCAGTTCGCGAGTCTCAGACTTCAGCACAGCCAAAACAATACAGCGCTAGCTGAATCAAATACACTGATCCGGTGGACAACCTCCTCGGCGACTTCCTCCGCGCCCGGCGAGAGCGGATCTCCCCGGCCGACGTCGGGCTGCCGGACAACGGACGGCGCCGCGTGCGCGGACTGCGCCGCGAGGAACTCGCGCTCCTGGCCGGAATCAGCAGCGACTACTACATCCGGCTGGAACAGGGCCGCGACCAGAACCCGTCGGCACAGGTCCTCGACGCCCTGGCCCGAGCGCTCAGCTTGGACGAGCCTTCCCGCCAGCACCTGCACCAGCTCGCGGCCCCGACCCAACCCAGCCAAGCCGAGCCACGCGTGCCCGCGAGCATCGTCGAACTGATCGCCACCTGGCCGACGAACCCGGCCTACGTCCAGGACCGGCTCACCAACGTCCTCGCCGCAAACCCTGTCGCCACAGCGGTTTCGCCGAACTACGCGGTCGGCCGGAACCTGCTCCGCGCGATCTTCCTCGACCCGGCCGAACGCGAACTCCGCCGAGACTGGAGCACCATGGCGACCGACGGCGTAGCCGGGCTGCGCGCCGCGCTCGGCCCGAGCATCGCCGACCCGGCGGCGGCCGAACTCATCGCCGACCTCACCGCCAGCAGCGCCGAGTTCCGCGACCTTTGGGCCCAGCACGACGTCAAACCGCGCACCGGCCACCTCGTCCGCTTCCGGCACCCCGCGGCCGGAAACCTGGACCTGCACAGCGACAAACTCGACATCCCCGGCCCGGCAACCCTGCAGCTGGTGGTCTTCCACGCGACGCCGGGCACCCGCGACGCCGAGGCCCTCGCTGCCCTGGCAGACCTGATTCCCGCGCACTAGCACCGGAAACCGGGCCGGAGCACTCGACGCCCCGGCCCGGCCCCGGTCAGTCGGCCGCTTCGAACTCGCGCACCGCGTCCAGTGCGGCGCCCATCGCGGCGTTGCCCTCGCGTTCGATCATGATCTCGACCAGCACCGGCCGCCGGGTGCGTTCGGCTTCCTTCCGCGCCCATTCGAGCGACGACCGGATCTCGCCCGGGTCCTCGACGCGGGTGCCCGAGCAGCCGTAGGCCTCCATGATCTTCACGTTGTCCGTGCCGTGGTCGTCGTAGTGGATGTCGACCTGGTAGTTCATCTCGTACGGCAGCTCGGACTGGCGGATCAGGCCCAGGTACTCGTTGTTGAGCATGACGAGCACGAACCCGACGTCGTACTGCGCGGCGACCGCCAGCTCCTCGACGAGGAACTGGAACGAGTAGTCGCCGACCACGCCGACGACCTCCGCGTCCGGACGGGCCTTCTTGACGCCGATCGCGGCCGGGATCTCCCAGCCGAGCGGGCCGGCCTGGCCGCACACCTGGTAGTGCCGCGGCAGGTGCGCGCGCTGGAACTGGCCGGACCAGATCTGGTACAGCCCGATCGCCGTCACGAAATACGTCTCCGGCCCGTAGAACTCGTTGAGTTCCTTGAACACCCGCGGCGCCTTGATCGGCGTGCAGTCGAAGTCCTCCTTGCGCGGCAGCTCCGCCTTGAGGTCGCCGAGTCGCTTGACCCACGCGCGGTCCCGCGCCGGAGGGGTCCGCGCGTCGAGCGCCGCCAGCAGCGCTTCCAGGAACTCCCGCGTGTGCGAGACGACGCCCAGGTCCGGCCCGAACACCTTGCCCAGCTGGGTGGGCTCGATGTCGACGTGGATGAACTTCCGGTCGCCGCGGTACACCGACAGCTCGCCGGTGTGCCGGTCGCCGAACCGCGCGCCCAGCGCCAGGACCAGGTCGGACTCCAGGAACGCGGCGTTGGCCCAGCGCTGCGACGTCTGGATGCCCGCCATGCCCGCGAACAGCTCGTGGTCCTCGGGGAAACTGCCCTTGCCCATCAGCGTGACACCGACCGGCACGCCGAGCCGTTCCGCGAGCCGCCGCAACGGGTCGCTCGCCTCGCCGAGCACGACGCCGCCGCCCGCCAGGATCAGCGGACGTTCGGCGGCGAGCAGCATGTCCAGCGCCCGTTCGACCCGCGCCGGCGACGGTTTGACCGTGCTGACCGGCAGCGCCGAATCGATCGACGAATCCCATTCGATCATCTGCTTCTGCACGTCGATCGGGAGGTCGATGAGGACCGGGCCGGGCCGTCCGGACCGGGCGATCCGGAACGCCTCGCGGAAGATCCACGGCAGCTGCGCGGCCTCCTTCACCTGGACCGCCCACTTCGTGACCGGCCGCGCGATCTCCACGATGTCGACCGCCTGGAACGCTTCCTGGTGCAGTTTCGTCGTCGCGGCCTGCCCGGTGATGCACAGGATCGGGACGGAATCCGCGTGCGCGGTGTAGAGGCCGGTGATCATGTTGGTGCCGGCCGGACCGGACGTGCCGATCGCGACGCCGACGTTGCCGGTGGTGCGCGCCCAGCCGTCGGCCATGTGCGTCGCGCCCTCTTCGTGGCGGACCACCAGATGGTCGATGCCGCGGCCTTGCATCGCGTCGTACAGCGGCAGGATCGCCGCTCCTGGACAGCCGAAGGCGACGTCGATGCCTTCGTCGACCAGCACGTCGACGACTGCCTGCATAGCGGGGACCCGGGCCATGGTCAAACCTCCTCGGACGAGCGGCCGGACAGTTCTTCGACGACCTTCAGCAGCGCGGAATGGTCCAGCGAGCCGTAGCCCATCGCCCGCCCGGCCGCGACCAGCTGCGCGACCAGGCCGGTCAGCGGAAGCGCCACGTCGGACTGCCGGGCCGCGGCGAGCGCGATGCCCATGTCCTTGTGGTGCAGGTCGATCCGGAAGCCCGGTTCGAACTGCCGCGCGACCATCGACTTCCGCTTCAGTTCCAGGATCCGGCTGCCGGCGAGCCCGCCGGCCAGCACGTCGAGGCCGGTGCCCGCGTCCACTCCGGACGCTTCGAGCAGCACGATCGCCTCGGCGACCAGCCCGTAGATCCCGCCGACCACCAGCTGGTTGGCCGCCTTGACGACCTGTCCCGCACCGTGCGGCCCGACGTGCACGACGGTCTTGCCGAGCGTGTCGAAAACCGGCTTGGCCGCGGCGAAATCGGCCTCGTCGCCACCGACCATAATGGACAGTGCGGCCTGCTCGGCTCCCGCCTGACCGCCGGACACCGGCGCGTCCAGCACGCGGATCCCCTTGGCCGCACCGGCTTTCGCGACCTCGATCGACGTCTCCGGCCGGATGGTGCTCATGTCCGCCAGCAGCGTGCCGGGCGCGATCGTGTCCAGGACGCCGCCCGGGGCGAGCACGACCTGCTCGACCTGCGGGTGGTTCGGCAGCATGGTGATCACGACCTCGGCCCCGGACACCGCGTCGGCGACGTCCTTCGCCGCGCGGCCGCCCGCCGCTTCCAGTTTGGCCAGCGCGTCGGCGTTGAGGTCGAACCCGCTCACCTCGTGTCCGGCGGCGGCCAGGTGCGCGGCCATCGGCGTGCCCATCACGCCCAGTCCGATGAACCCGATCCTGCTCATCAGTTTCCCCTTCGCTCGTACGGCAGCCAGGCCAGCGAGTCCACAGTGGAACCGTCCGGTTTGTACTCGACGCCCACCGGTCCGGCGTAGCCCGCCGCCTGCAGCTTTTCCAGATATCCTTCGAGATCGAGCTCCCCCGTGCCCGGCTGGTGCCGGCCCGGCGCGTCGGCGATCTGCACGTGCCCGGTGCGCGGGGTGCAGCGGGCGATCACGGTGTCGAGGTCGTCGCCGTTGACCGCCAGGTGATAGAGGTCCGCGAGCAGCCGGACGTTGTCCAGGCCCAGCTCGTCGAGCACCGCGACCGCGTCGGCCGCGGTCTTCAGCGGGTACGCCGGGGTGCCGGACAGCGGTTCGAGCACCAGCTGCGCGCCGATGCCCTCGGCCGCCTTCGCCGCGGTCGCGAGGTGCGTGCGGGCCAGATCGTCCTGTTCGGACGGTGCGACCCCGTCGATCCGGTTGCCGTACAGCGCGTTGAAGCTGCGGCAGCCGAGCCGTTCGGCGAGCCCGAGCGCGACCGTCAGGCTCGTCGCGAACTCCGCCTCGCGGCCGACCCACGACACGAGCCCGCGCTCGCCCGCGGCCATGTCGCCGGCGTAGAAGTTCAGCCCGGTCAGCTGGACGCCCGCCTCCTCGATCGACCGCGCGAACCGGTCGACGTCGGCGCCCGACGGGTCGGCGCTGTCGAACGGCCACCAGTACTCCACCTTGGTGAAGCCCGCTGCCCGAGCGGCCTGCGCGCGCTCGAGCAGCGGGAGCTCGGTGAACAGGATCGACAGGTTGGCGGTGTAGGGCAGCGAGTGCCGCTCCCCGGCGGGACCGGTCATGAGTACCTCGGCTCCTCACATCTCGATCAGCTAATTTCGCTTTGTGGAAGTTTTCTTCCATAGTTCGAGAATAGCTGGACGCGGAGACTCCGGTCAACGGGAAGCGGGCAGGTTTCCGCGCGGCGTGGCGTCGTGGCGGTGTCCGTTCGGCTCGGGCGCGGCGGAGTGCGCGGGCCCCCCTCGGACACCACTCACGTGCGCTTCGGGGAGGTCGTCTGACTTAGACCGTCCACAATGGTCACTATTGCTCCACAGTGGACCGCCGGAGATTTTTCTTCTCAGCCAACCGGAATCGCGAGAGCCTCGACTCCGGCGAGCTCCGCGAGTTCGACGACCGCGCCTTGGGAGTCGTGAGTGCGATTAACGCCTCGGCCCAACCGGGGAGCACGAAATGCCAGGGACCTCCGTGCCTGGCGATGGACCACGCCGGGACAGCCGGTGAGCCGCCGAGGTCAGACCTCGCGCACCGACTCCGCCACGAACCCGGACAGCACCAGTCGCGCGGTGCAGCGGTTGTGCCCGGAGGCCGTCGTCACCGTCCGGCGGACCACGACCTCGTACCGCCGCCCGCCCGCGGAGACCAGCACGGTCCGGGAATCCCCCTGCGATTCCTCCGCCACGGCGAGGACCGCGTCGAGGCCGCGCAGGCCGGTGCGTCCGCGGATCTCGATCTCGGCGAACTGCGACCACGCGCTCTCCGCCGAGGTACGGCCGCGCAGGTTCTCCAGCCGGACGTTGCCGCTGAGTGCTTCCTTGGCCGCCAGTTCCGCGTCGGGGACCGCGAGGCTGCCGTGGAGGTAGCCGTTGGGGACGGTCAGGAGGTTGCCCGCCCAGCGGTCCCCGCCGACGTGGCTGACTTCCCACACCCGGCCGGGATGGTTCTGCGCCAGGCTCGTCGCCAGCGGGCGGCCGAAAACCGCGCAGCACATGTCCTTGCTGCCATGAGTGCACACGAGAAAGAGCGGACCGGACACCGGTTCGCCGTGCCCGCGACGTCCGGCGGCGACCGCTTCCAGATCCAGATGAGCGAGGTCGGCCAGGTCAGCGAGGTCGAGGCGCTCCATCCAGCGGTCGCCGGGATGTCCGCTGGCGACGTAAACCGCACGCGGAGCACCAGGCGCCCGCACGTGCCGGCCCGGCTTCCGGATCAGCAGCGGACGCAGTCCCGAGGCGCGCGCGGCATCGAGACGTTCAGGGGCGAACACCGCGCCCAGTACGTCTTCGAGCGCGTCCGGGCCCCACGAACCCGGCTGCTCGACCAGCAACCAGGACGTCATGCGCGCGGCAGTCCCAGCGGGCTCGCCCCCAAGCTCCCGAGTGAGCGCCGCGCATCCGGGCGCGGCATTCCGGCCCGGGAAGCAGATCCCCGGGCCCGAGTGCGGCACGTCGGGCTTAGGCATGCCTAAGTATAGCTGACGGCGCGCGACCCTCTTTCGAGGCGACCGTCACTGTCGCGCGACGTCACTCGATCGGGCAATGTTCACCGGGGATCGAGGACGGTAGCGCCGCTGCTCAAGCGCGGGACACGGCCTCGATCGACCGGCTCTCCCGCACCCGCTCGCCCCCACGGCACGGGTCAAACCCAGCAACATCCCTACCTGCCAGGCCGCTCCCGCAGCCGTTCGCGCCCACGGATCAGGCTTGAGCCACCGCTCCACTTGACCGGCCCCGCTGCGAGCCTCCACGGGTCAAGCCCGAGCCACCAACCCCTGCACCACCAGCTCCCGCAGCAACGCCCGCACCGTCTCCGGCGGCACCCCGGGCGCCGCATCGACCAGTACCTTGAACGGTTGCGCAGCGCACCCCAGCAACGCGGCGAGCACCGGGCGCGCGGCCTCCGCGAAGACCAGCCGCTTCCCCGCTCCGACCAGTGCCACCGTGCCCTCGTCGTCGACCAATGCCGCGCGCGGGACCAGCAACCGGACCTCGAAGTCGTCGTCCGGCGGCAGCAGGTCCGCTGTCGCCGCCCACGGCAGGCCGATGCGGGTCTGGGCCGGGGCTTGGGCGTCGCGGTCGGCGAGGAAGCGGTCGACGACATCGCCCGAAATCGCTTCGGCGAGCCGGCGGCGGAGTGCTTCGGCCCGCTCGGCTCGCGCCTCCGGACCGGCGAACCGGGGCAGGTCGGCGCGGAACAACTCGTCGGACCGCAGCTGGTCGGCCAGCCACGCTACGAGGTCCACGCCGGTCGCGGCGTTGAAGCCGATCGTCAGGTGCAGCGACTCCTCGCCGACAGCGGACACGTCGTGCCAGTGCCCGCGCGGCAGATAAAGAACGTCGCCGTCCTCCAGCAGGAAGTCGTCGCGCGGTTCGCCTTCCGGACGTTCCGGGAGTTCGACGTCCCGCTGCAGCGGCGAGGGCCGGGTGACGCCGTGCAGCCGCCACCGCTTCCGGCCGGAGAGCTGGATGACGAACGCGTCGTGGTCGTCCCAGTGGACGTCGAAGCCGTGCGTGGTGCCCCAGCCCGCGTACAGGTTGACCTGGATCCGCTCGCGCAGGTCGTGTTCGAGCTTGGTCGCCAGTTCCCCGACCTCGCCGACCAGTTCGTTGACCGAGTCGAGCACGAGGGTCGCGCCGGCGCGCAGGTGTTCGGCGAACGGGGCCGGCAGCACGCGCGGGACCAGGCCGTTGCGCCGGGTCGACACCATTTCCGTGTAGGTGTGGGCGGGGACGACGTCGCCGTCGAGCGCGAGCCGCAGCCGGGGGAACTCCAGGCGGTGCTGGCGCAGCACCCGGTCCAGTTCCGGCCACGGCAGCAGGGACGCGAACCGCCCCTTCTCCCCGGGGAAGCGGCGCGGGGCCTTGCCGAGGACGTCCGCGAAGAACTGGCCGGCCTCGAGCGGTGCCACGAGGCCGGCCAGTCCGGGAATCTCAGTCATGGAGCGGGACAACGGCTAGTCGTTGCCGTCGTTGTCGGCCACGGCGCCGTTGGCCTTGCCGCGGTCCACGGCGGCGGTCAGCGGTTCCACGCTCAGCAGCAGCCCGCTGGCGGCCGTGTCGGTGTCGGTTGTCATGCGTTCTTGAGCCATCCGGACCTCGCAACGTCGACGACTGGGCCCGGCCCACGCTACGGGCAGACCGCCCGGGCGGGCATCGGTCATTTGAGTAGTCTTCGCCGGGCCGGTGATCACCGAGGGGTCACAGATTCTCCCGGTAGTCCTCGTCCAGTCCGGCGCGCAGCAGCCGCTCGTCCACCCCGGTCCGCGGCGGTGCCCGCGGTCTGGTTCAGCTTGAGGTGGGCGGTCCAGATCTCCGACGGCCGCGGCAGGTCACCAGCGTCGACGTGCCGAGCGGGGTCCCGCAATCCGGCGTCGCGCAGCCCGGCGTTCGGGGCGAGCCGGACGGTTTCGATTTCCACTTTCAGCACCGCTTTCGGGATGCGGTTGCGTTCGGTCATCGACACGCGCAGTCCGGATTCCGTGCTGACGACCGCCGTTCCGGTGAACTCCAAAGTGCGAAGGTCTCCGGGAGCGAGACGGCCCGGGTTCGCCGGACTGTCCTGCACGAGGTCACCGCTTCAGCCGGACGCCCAATCCGCCCGGATGTGCTTCAAATGCGCCCTGACCTGGCCCTCCAGCCGGGTCCAATCCCGAGCCGCGATCGTCGCCAGCATCTCCCGGTGTTCCCGCGCCGACTCCGTCAACCGCCCGTGTTCGGCGAGCTTTTCCAAGCCGTACAACCGAGTCTGGTCGCGCAGCGTGGCGATGGCGCCGGTCAGCCGCCCGTTCCCGGCGAGCGACAGCAGGTCCAGATGGAACCGCCGGTCGGCCTCCAGGAAACGCGCGACCTCGCCCGCCTCGGCCGCGGACTCGATCTCGGCGGCCAGGCCGTCCAGCCGGGCGAGGTCGGCGGGACCGGCGGCGGCGCCGGCGGACAGCGTCGCCGGGACCTCCAGCAGCAGCCGCATCTCGTAGATCTCGTCCAGGTCCCGTTCGGTCATCGCGACGACCCGGTACCCGCGGTTGCGGACCGGTTCCAGCAGACCCTGGTTGACCAGCGTCAGGAGCGCCTCGCGCACCGGGCTGCTCGACACGCCCAGGCGCGTCGCGAGCGCGGCGGCCGAATAGATGTCGCCGGGCCGCAGGTCGCCGGACACCATCGCCTGCCGCACTATTTCGAGCACTTGTTCGCGCAGGTTCGTGCGCTGCAGCTGCGGCACGCGACGCTCCTTCGCCTTGACTCCGCCCGCTCCCGTGCCGCATCGTACCTTAGTAACCGGTAGCCGGTTACTAAGGAGTAACTGATGCCTGAGGTCCGGGGTTACTGCACGCTGTGCCGGTCGCGCTGCGGCGCGGTCTACACGGTCGAGAACGGCGCGCTGCGCGGCGTCCGGCCGGATCCGGCGCATCCGACCGGTGCCGCGCTGTGCCCGAAAGGCCGGGCCGCGCCCGAATTGGTGCACTCCCCCGAACGACTGCGCGTGCCGCTGCGGCGCACGACGCCCAAGTCCGATCCGGATCCGCGCTGGCGCGAGATCAGCTGGGACGAAGCGCTGTCCGAAACCGCCGAGCGGCTCGGCGGCATCCGGGCGGCCAGCGGGGCCGAGGCGGTCGCGTTCTCGGTCACCTCCCCCAGCGGCACGCCGATGTCGGATTCGATCGATTGGGTCGAGCGGTTCATCCGGCTTTTCGGCAGCCCCAATACCTTGTACGCGACCGAAATCTGCAATTGGCACAAGGATTTCGCGCACGCGTTCACGTTCGGTTCGGGATTGCCCGCCCCGGATTACGCGGGCACGGAATTCGCGGTGTTGTGGGGGCACAATCCGGCCAAGGCGTGGCTCGCGCAGTCCGCCGCGCTGGCCGGGGCACGGCCGCCGAAGCTGGCGGTCATCGATCCGCGGCGGACGGCCAGCGCAGTGCAGGCTGAGCACTGGCTGCGGGTCCGGCCAGGCACGGACGGTGCGCTCGCGCTCGGCGTCGCGCGGACGTTGCTCGAGCGGCGCGGGCACGACGAGGCGTTCGTGCGGTCGTGGACGAATGCTCCGTTGCTGGTCCGGGCGGACACCGGCCGATTTCTTCGGGCGGCGGAAATCGATCCCGCCGCGGCCGGGTTCGCGGTGTGGGACGAAGTCGCTGGCCGAGCTGAGCCTTACGACACGAAATATCCCGCGAGCAGGCCGGAAAGGTTTGCTCTGCGAGGAAAGCACCGGGCGCGCACGCTTTCCGGTTCGGTTGACTGTGTTCCCGCGTTCGAATTCTACGCGGAGGCTTGTGCTGCGTGGCCGCTCGATCGGACCGAAGCGGTGACGACCGTAGAGGCTGCCGCGATCGAAGCATTCGCGGCCGATCTTGCCGAAGCGAAGTCCGTGACGTACGCGGCTTGGTCGGGCGTCGGTCAGCACGCGAACGCGACGCAGACCGAGCGTGCGATCGCCACGCTCTACGCGCTCACCGGCAGCTACGACGCCCCCGGCGGAAACGTCGTCCTGCCGAAGCTTCCGGTCGCTCCGGTGACGTCGCCGGATCAGCTCGCGCCGAAGCAGCGCGCGAAAGCTCTTGGCCTGCAGGAGTTTCCCCTCGGACCGCCCGCGCAAGGCTGGGTGACCGCGCGCAACTTCTGTCGCGCGGTTCTCGACGAAAAGCCTTATCCGGTCCGAGCGCTGGTGTCCTTCGGCGGAAATCTTCTTCTGTCCCAGCCGGATCCTCGACGCACCGCGGACGCGTTGCGGCGGTTGGAATTCTCGGTGCATCTTGATTTGTTCGAGAACCCGACTGCGCAATTCGCCGATCTGCTGTTGCCTGTTCAGACGCCGTGGGAGCACGAGGCGGTCAAGGCCGGTTTCGAAATCAGCCAGGCGGCGCAGGAGCGCGTGCAGCTTCGGCCGCGGATGACCGAACCGATCGGCGAGTCGCGTTCGGACACTGAGGTCGTGTTCGAGCTGGCCACGCGGCTCGGGCTCGATGCGGAGTTCTTCGACGGCCGCATCGAGGACGGCTGGGATCACCAACTGGCCCCGCTCGGCCTCACTGCCGCGCAGCTGCGGGAGCGGCCTGGCGGCGTCGATCTGCCGTTGCCGACTGAGTATCGCAAGTACGCCAACCGGGCGGAAAATGGTGCGGTGACTGGGTTTGCGACGCCGACTCGACGCGTCGAACTGTACTCGGAGCGGCTTGCCGAGCATGGCCAGCCCGCGGTTCCGGACGCTGAGCCGCCAACCCCGGACGCCCGGCATCCGCTGGTGCTGACCTGCGCGAAGAACGGGTACTTCTGCCACAGCCAGCATCGCGGGATCGCGTCGCTGCGGAAGCGTTTTCCCGAACCGGCCGTCGAACTGAGCGCGGAACTCGCCGCACAGCGAGGGATCGTCGACGGACAGTGGGTCCGCCTCACGACCGCCTCCGCGTCCGTCCGGATGCGGGCGCGGATCGACCCCGCGCTGCACCGCGACGTGGTCGTGGCGGAGTACGGCTGGTGGCAACCGGCGCCCGACCTCGCGCTGCCCGGTTCGAATCCGCTCGAGGACGGTGGGACCAACTACAACCTCCTCGTCGGCGACGACGCCCATGATCCGGTGAGCGGGTCCGTGCCGTTGCGGTCGACGTTCTGCGACGTCCGGCCGGACGAGCCGGAGCCGTGGACCGGGCAGCGGGAGTTCGTGGTCGAGCGGGCGGAGTTCGAGACCGAGGACATCCGGTCGGTGCGCCTCAAGCCGGTGGACGACTGGTCGGTGCCGGAGTTTCGCGCCGGGCAGCACATCACCGTCGCCTGGCCGGACGCGCCGGGGCTGACCCGCAGTTATTCGCTCACCGGGCCGGCGAATGTGTCGGACGACGGGTACTCGATCGCGGTGCGCCGGGTGCCGGGCGGGCAGTTCTCGCCGGGCGTGCACGACCGGCTCCAGCCGGGGACCCGGTTGCTGGTGACGGCTCCGTCGGGCGGCTTCGCGCTGCCGACTGTCCATTCGCGACCGATCGTGCTGGTCGCCGCCGGGATCGGGATCACGCCGTTCCTCAGCTATCTGGAGTCACTCGACGCCGCGTCCGCGCCGGAGATCGTGCTGCACCACGGCAGCCGGGACCGTTCGAGGCACGCGTTCCGGGAGCGCATCGCCGAGCTGGCGGCTCGGCTGCCCAGTGTACGGATAATGGACCACTACAGCCGTCCTGGTCCGGACGACCGGTGCGACTTCATCGGACGCATGACCGCCGACCGCATCGACTCCGAGCTGATCCGGCGGCGGGCTCGGTTCTACCTGTGCGGTCCCGAAAGCATGCTGGACGAACTGACCGCCGGGCTCGTCGAGCGGGGCGTGCCGCGCTTCGACATCTTCACCGAGAAGTTCCACGCCGCGCCCGCCCCGATCCGGATCCCGGACGACGCCACGGCCCAGGTGCGGTTCGCCCGGTCCGGCCGAGCGCTCACGTGGCGGGCGGGCGACGGGGACCTGCTGCGGTTCGCCGAGGCTTCCGGCATCGCGCTGCCCAGCGGATGCCGGCTCGGGCAGTGCGAAAGCTGCGCGGTGCCGGTACTGGAGGGAACCGTCGCGCACCTGGTCGCGATCGCCGACGATCTGCCCGCTGACCAGTGCCTTTCCTGCCAGGCGGTGCCCACTGCCGATGTAGTGCTCGATGCGTGAGTCTGGTCACCCCTAACTTCGCAAACCCCGTCAGGGGGTGCGAAATCCGGCACCTGGACGGCATCATCGGCGGATGCCACTCGACGGGACATCGCGCGCAGTGTACGAGGACATCGTCCGGAAGAACCCGGCCGAGCCGGAGTTCCACCAGGCCGTGTTCGAGGTGCTGGAAGCGATCCGGCCCGCGCTGCGGCGGGACCCGGGTCTGCGGGACGCGGCGATGCTGGAGCGGCTGTGCGAGCCGGAGCGGCAGGTGATGTTCCGGGTCGTCTGGACCGACGACGCGGGCGAGGTGCACGTCAACCGCGGTTTCCGGGTCGGGTTCAGCTCGGCGCTCGGGCCGTACAAGGGCGGGCTGCGGTTCCGCGGCGACGTCACGCTCGGCACGGTCAAGTTCCTCGCCTTCGAGCAGATCTTCAAGAACGCGCTCACCGGGCTCGGCATCGGCGCCGGCAAGGGCGGGTCCGACTTCGACCCGGCCGGCCGCAGCGACGGCGAGATCATGCGGTTCTGCCAGGCGTTCATGACCGAACTGGTCCGGCACATCGGGCCGGAGACCGACGTCCCGGCGGGCGACATCGGGGTCGGCGGGCGCGAGATCGGGTATCTGTTCGGCCAGTACAAACGGCTCACCAACCGCTACGACGCGGGCACGATCACCGGCAAGAACCCGCTGCTGGGCGGCATTCCGGCGCGTCCGGAGGCCACCGGGTACGGGACGGTGTACTTCCTCGAGGCGATGCTCGGCGCGCGCGACGACTCGTTCTCCGGCCGCACCGCGGTGGTCTCCGGCTCGGGCAACGTCGCCTACCACGCGATCGCGAAGCTGCGGGAACTCGGCGCGAAGCCGGTCGTGTGCTCGGATTCCGGCGGGTACGTGCACGATCCGCGCGGGATCGACCTGGAGTTGCTGCACGAGTTGAAGGTCGCGCGGCGCGGGCGGCTTTCCGAGTACGTCGACCATGTGCCAACGGCCAAGTACGTCACCGACGGCTCGCCGTGGGACGTGCCGTGCGACCTCGCGCTCCCGTGCGCGACGCAGAACGAGCTGGACGAGCAGTCGGCGTTGCGGCTGGTGAAGAACAACGTGCGGGCGGTCGCCGAGGGCGCGAACATGCCGTGCACACCGGGGTCGCTGCAGATCTTCCGCGAGGCCGGGGTCGCGGTCGGACCGGGCAAGGCCGCGAACGCGGGCGGGGTCGCGGTGTCCGCGCTGGAGATGCAGCAGAACGCGGCGCGAGAGCGTTGGACGTTCGAGCGCACGGACCGGACGCTGCGCGACATCATGACCGACATCCACCGGACGTGCCTCGAAACGGCCGACGAGCACGGGGTGGCCGGGGATTACGTGAGCGGGGCGAACATCGCGGGGTTCCGGAAGGTGGTCGCCGCGATGGATGTGTGCGGGTACATCTGAGCCGGTTCGGCGAGCCGATGCGCGGTGAGCGGGGTTCCAGACAGCGAGAATCCTCGGCACGAAGCTCGCGGGCTACCGGAGAAGGTCACTCGGTCCGGGGCCTTGCGGCCTGGCACAGGCGGCCGAGGGCCACTGCGGTGAAATCCCCCGCACCTGGACCGCGAAAGCCTCAGCGTGGTGCTTGACGTGCGGGCGGCGGACCGCTTCGGTACGGGGATGACCGCGTATGTGGAGCGTCCGCCGGCGCCGGGGCTGGCGGGAGTCGTGCGCACGGTGTGGATCCAGCGCACCGGCGACGCGCCGTACGTGCAGCGGCATCTGCCGACCGGCGGGGTCGAGATCCATTTCCCGGTCGGCGGGCGTCCGCGCCTGCTCGGGCCGTTGACCGGGCCGCGGATCGAGGTCATTCCGGCGCATACGACGGTCGTCGGGGTGCGGTTCCGGCCGGGGGCCGCGCCTCCCCTGCCCGCCGGGCTCGACGAGTTGGCGGATCAGCATGTCGGGCTGAGCGAACTGTGGGGACGGACCGTCGAGCGGCTCGTGGAGGACGTGGCGCTCGCCGCGACGCCCGAGCTGGGGCTGGCCGCGGTGCAGGCGCACCTCGTGCGGGAGTTTCGCCTCACCGGCGGGGTGGACCCGTTGGTCGGCGAGGCGGTGCAGGTGCTGATGCCGTGGGACCCGGTCGGCGTGGACGCGGTCGCGGCGCATCTCGCGCTCTCGGCCAGCCAGCTGCGGCGGCGATGCTTGCAGGCGGTGGGGATGAGTCCGAAGGTGCTGCAGCGGACGTTGCGCTTTCAGGGGTTTCTCGCGC
Organism: Streptomyces sp. AA4; assembly: GCF_000158875.1. Lineage (NCBI taxonomy): Bacteria > Bacillati > Actinomycetota > Actinomycetes > Kitasatosporales > Streptomycetaceae > Streptomyces > Streptomyces sp. AA4. Next base: position 4,288,125 of record NZ_GG657746.1, read on the forward strand.
TCGCTCAGTCCGGGGCGAGCGCGACCGGGCGGCGGGGCGCGGACGGGACGGCTGGCCTGGCCGTCGACGCCGGTTATGCCGACCAGGCCCACCTGAGCCGGGAATGTCTTCGGCTGACCGGGGTCACGCCCAGGCAGCTGCTCGGGGGCGACCTCGACCGGTGCGCGTGCGGGCATGATCATTCGGCTTCGTACGCGCCGTTCCTCGCTACCCGGAGGCGGTCGCCGATCCGGAGTTGAGCGCGGCCCGTGCGCGTTTTGTTCAAGAAAAGCGCGCTGAGGCTTCGTAGCGTCGTCTCCGTGATCGACCTTGACGTCCTCTCCCCCGGTTCACCGGGCGAGACGGTCGTGCGGTGTCATTCGGTCTCGGAGGTCGTTCAGGTCATGGCCTACGCGGCCTCGACCGGTGCGCGCACCGTGCCGCGCGGGGGCGGGCATTGTTTCGTGGACCGGTGCCGGAGCAACGGGATCGTGGTGGATCTGTCGGGAATGGACCGGATCGCGGTCGACGACAGCGGAGTGGCGACGATCGGTGCTGGTGCGCGGCTGGGAGCGGTGTACGCGGCGTTGCACGAATCCGGACGGACGATCCCGGCGGGCTGCGGCGACACGGTCGGCATCGCGGGGCTGACGCTCGGCGGCGGGATCGGGCTGCTCGGTCGCCAGTACGGGCTGACCTGCGACCGGCTCGTCGGCGCGCAGGTCGTGCTCGCCGACCGGACCGTCGTGGAGTGCGACGAGCGCCGGGAATCCGACCTGTTCTGGGCCCTGCGCGGCGCGGGCGGCGGGCAGTTCGGGATCGTCACGGAATTGCGGTTCGCCACGGTGCCGGAGCCGCCGGTCTGCCGGATCGAAGGGAACTGGGCGGACGGAAACCTCGTCCAGGCCTGGCAGGACTGGGCACCCGACGCTCCGGACGGCTTCACGGCCAACCTCATCGTCCAAGAGGGACGCACGACGCTTTTCGGCGCTTCCACCTTGCCGCCGGCGGAGACCCGGGGCCTGCTCCGGGAGTTCACCGCGCGGGCCGGTGTGCTGTATGCAATCGACATCCGACTGGATGTTCCCTACAGCCTGGTGAAGCCGACATTCAGCACACTGGATCCGGCCGGCGAACCGCGCCGCGTCCGGTCGGAGTTCTTCGCTCGCCCGATGACCGACCGGACGACCGGCGAACTTCTCCGGGGGCTGACCGGGAATCGGCGCCTGGCGTTCACCGCGATGGGCGGGGCGTACAACCGGGTCGCCGAGGAGGCGACCGCCTTCGCCCATCGGGGCGAGCGGTTCCTGCTGGAGGAGGTCGGCGACCTCGGCGATCCGTGGGTGGACGACGCGTGGACCACCGCACACGCGGAGGGGTCCGGCCGGGTTTATCCCAACTTCCCCGATCTCGCCCTCGAAAACCCGCACCGGGCGTATCACGCGGGCAACCTCCCCAGGCTGGCCGCGGTCAAGAAAAGCTGCGACCCGCACCGGGTTTTCGACTTTCCCCAGGCTCTGTGAGCGACTACTAAGGAGCGTCATGACCAAAGTGTTCAGTGCCCTCGCCGTTTCGGTCGACGGCTACATCAGCGGCCGCCTCCCCGAAGGGGCCGACGAGGTCGGCAGCGGGCTCGGCGACGCCGGGGCGCTATTCGACTGGTACTTCACCGGCGACACGCCCAGCAAGGTCTTCGACGGGTTCAAGCTTTCCGAGCCCAGCGCGCGGGTTTTCGACTCGCTCGCCGCCCGCGTCGGGGCGACCGTCGTCGGGCACACGACGTACGACCACTCAAGCCACTTCGGCGGTAGTGGTCCGCATCCGACGGCGCCGTTGTTCGTCGTCAGCCACCAGCCGGTGCCGGAGCTGAGCGACGCGCAGACCCAGGCCACCAGCGTCGAAGAGGCCATCGAAGGCGCGCGGGCGGCGGCGGGCGACAAGGACGTCGCGCTCATGGGCGGCGTTCTGGTCACCGAGGCGATCAAGGCCGGGCTCGTCGACGAACTCGTGCTGCATCAGGTGCCCATCCTGCTGGGCGGCGGCCGGAGCTTCTTCGGCGAGCTGCCGGAACACGTGCGGCTGCGGCTGGTCGAAGCAGTCCCGGCGCCCGGCGTCACCCACCTTCACTACGAAATCCTCCGCTGAAAGGAATCCCGATGCTGAACCCCGAAATCCGCCGCGTCCTCGACGGCACCCCGATCGCCCACCTCGCGACCGTGCTCCCGGACGGATCGCCGCACGTCGTCCCGGTGTGGATCGGCACGCGCGGCGACCGGATCGTCTTCCTGACCGGCCCGGACAGCCGCAAGGCCCGCAACCTCCGCCGCGACCCCCGCGTCGCGCTTTCCCTTACGCCGCCGGACAATCCGTTCGAACCGATCATCGTCCGCGGCCGGGTGGCGGAGTGGATCGAGGGCGACCCGGCATGGGAGATCGTCGACGAAGTGGCCAAGAAGTACATCGGACAGCCGTACCCGCGCGAGCAGGTCCGCGTCGTCGGCCTGATCGAGCCCGAACGGCAGTCGGTGGGGATGTAGCCGAGAAGCGGGGCCCGCTCACCGGCTCACCAGCGGACGCGTACCGGGCGGCAGCTGAGCCACCCCGCCGCCCAGATACCGCACCACCGCGTCCTGCAGGGCCCGCACGGCGCGCGGCTGCTCGACGTCCCGCCGGTACGCCAGCCGCACCACGCGGCTCAGGCCGGGCTCGGTGAACTGCGTGCGGCGGAACCGGTCCCCGACCACGGTGCTCGGCACGACCGCCAGGCCCAGCCCGGCCTGGACCAGCTCCAGCACCGCGTCCATCTCGCCGCCTTCGATCGCGAAGAGCGGGTCGAAGCCCTCGGCGCGGCAGGCGGCCACGGTCGCCTCGCGCAGGTCGTAGCCCTGCCGGAACATCACCAGCGGCCGGTCCCGGAGCGCGGCGATCGGCATCCGGCCGCGCACCGGGGCGGGCGCGTTCTTCGGCGAGATCACCACCAGGTCCTCGACGAACAGCGCGCGGCTCTCCAGCCGGGAATCGTCGTGGACGCGGCTGTCCACGATCATCGCCAGGTCCAGGCCGCCTTCCGACAGCGCGGTCTGCAGGTCGCGCGACCCGCTTTCGTGCAGCACCAGCTCGATCCCCGGGTAGTCCCGGCGGAACGCGGCGAGCATCGCGGGCAGCAGGCCGGTGCACAGGCTCGGGGTCGCGCCCAGCCGCACGCGGCCGCGGCCCAGTTCGTCCAGTTCGCGGATCGCCCGGTACGCGGTCTCCGTCTCGGCGAGGATGCGGCGCGCGATCGGCAGCAGCGTCTCCCCCGCCTCGGTGAGCGTGACGTTCCCGCGGATCCGGTGGAACAGCCCCGCGCCGACATCCCGTTCCAGCGCACGGATCTGCTGCGACAGTGAGGGCTGCGCCACTCGCATCTGTTCCGCGGCACGCGTGAAATGCCGCGTCTCGGCCACTGCCAGGAAATACGCCAGCTGCTGGAACTGCATGACCCCCATCATAGGCGCTGGCTATGCTTTCGAGAGAAAGCATGTGTTTGCCCTCTCGTCAGCGCGGACTTACCGTCGGTTTCGTGGCACTCGCACCCGCTCCGCCCCGCCGTCGCCCGGCGCTCGTGACGTTCTGGCGTTCGACCATCGGCAAGAAGGCCGTCATGGCCGTCACCGGGCTGATCTTCGTCGCGTTCCTGTTCGTGCACATGGCCGGGAACCTCAAGGTTTTCCTGGGACCGCAGCACTTCGACGACTACGCGGCCTGGCTGCGCACGATCGGCGAACCGGTGCTGCAGAACGCCTGGTACCTCTCGATCCAGCGCGCCGTGCTGCTGATCGCCTTGGTGCTGCACGTGGTCGCGGCCGGGCAACTGTCCAAACGGGACCGCCAGGCGCGCCCGGTGAAGTACGCGCACGGCCAGCGGCGCAAGGCCAGTTTCGCGACGCATACCATGCGCTGGGGCGGCGCGACGCTCGCGCTCTACATCGTGTGGCACATTCTGGACCTCACGGTCGGCGTGGCCAACCAGGACTTCCGCGACGGCCAGCCGTACCACAACATCGTCGCGGACTTCCAGGTCTGGTGGGTCAACCTGATCTACATCGTCGCGCTGCTGATGCTCGGCCTGCACATCAACCACGGCTTCTGGAGCGCGGCGCAGACCCTCGGCATCACCAGCAAAACCCGCGACCGGGCGTTGAAAACCGCGGGCTCCGTGCTCGCCGTCGTGATCACCGGCGGCTTCCTGATCGTGCCGATCGCCGTGATGGCGGGATGGGTGGCCTGACATGAACGACTACACGCTCGGCGAGCCGATCGCCGACACGCGAGCGCCGGCCGGTCCGATCGAGGACCGCTGGGACAGCCGCCGCTTCGGCGCGAAACTGGTCAACCCGGCCAACCGGCGGCGGCACCGGATCATCGTGGTCGGCACCGGCCTCGCGGGCGCGTCCGCCGGGGCGACGCTCGCCGAACAGGGCTACCACGTGGTCCAGTTCTGCTTCCAGGACTCGCCGCGGCGCGCGCATTCGGTCGCCGCGCAGGGCGGCATCAACGCGGCGAAGAACTACCGCAACGACGGCGATTCGGTCTACCGGCTCTTCTACGACACGGTGAAGGGCGGCGACTTCCGGTCCCGGGAGTCCAATGTGTACCGGCTGGCGCAGGTGTCCACGCAGATCATCGACCAGGCGGTGGCACAGGGCGTGCCGTTCGCCCGGGAGTACGGCGGGCTGCTCGACACCCGTTCGTTCGGCGGCGTCCAAGTCCAGCGCACGTTCTACGCCCGCGGCCAGACCGGGCAGCAGCTGCTGCTCGGCGCGTACCAGGCGCTCGCGCGGCAGATCGACGCCGGCGGCGTGGAGATGCACCCGCGGACGGAGATGCTGGACCTGATCGTCTCCGACGGCAAGGCGCGCGGGATCGTCGCGCGCGACCTGGTCACCGGCGAGGTGACCACGCATCTCGCGGACGCCGTCGTGCTCGCGACCGGCGGCTACGGCAACGTCTTTTACTTGTCCACCAACGCGAAGGGCTCCAACGCGACCGCGATCTGGCGGGCGCACAAACGCGGCGCGTACTTCGCGAACCCGTGCTTCACGCAGATCCACCCGACCTGCATCCCGCGCTCGGGCGAGCACCAGTCGAAGCTGACGCTGATGAGCGAATCGCTGCGCAACGACGGCCGGATATGGGTGCCGAAGCAGCCGCGCGACCCGCGTCCGCCGCAAGCGATCCCGGAGTCCGAACGGGACTACTACCTCGAGCGGATGTACCCGAGCTTCGGCAACCTGGTGCCGCGCGACATCGCTTCGCGGGCGGCCAAGAACGTCTGCGACGCCGGGCTCGGGGTCGGTCCGGGCGGGCTCGGCGTGTACCTCGACTTCGCGGACGCGATCGAGCGGATGGGCCGCCCGGCGGTGGAAGCCAAGTACGGCAACCTGTTCGACATGTACGAGCGGATCACCGCGGAGAACCCGTACGAGGTCCCGATGCGGATCTACCCGGCGATCCACTACACGATGGGCGGTCTGTGGGTCGACTACGACCTGCAGAGCACGGTGCCCGGCCTGTTCGTGATCGGCGAAGCCAACTTCTCCGACCACGGCGCGAACCGGCTCGGCGCGTCCGCGCTGATGCAGGGCCTCGCCGACGGCTACTTCGTGCTCCCGGCCACGCTCAACGACTACATCGCCCGCGGCAGCTTCCCCGCGCTCGACCCGGCCGATCCGGCGGTCGCGGAAGCCGAAACCGCGGTACGGGACCGGCTGGAACGGCTGCTGTCCGTGCGCGGCACGCGCAGCGTCGACTCGTTCCACCGCGAACTGGGCCACCTGATGTGGGACCACTGCGGAATGTCGCGATCCGCCGAAGGCCTGCGGAAAGCGCTCGACCGCGTTCCGGAGCTGAGGGCCGAATTCTGGCGCGTCGTCCGCGTTCCCGGCACCGGCGCCGAACTGAACCAGGAACTGGAGAAAGCCGGTCGCGTCGCCGATTTCCTCGAACTCGCCGAACTGCTGCTGCTCGACGCACTCGTGCGCGAGGAATCGTGCGGCGGCCATTTCCGGGAGGAACACCAAACCGAAGACGGCGAAGCGCAGCGCGACGACGAGCGGTTCTCCTTCGTTTCGGCCTGGGAGTACGGCGAAACGCCGGTGCTGCACCCGGAACTCCTGAACTTCGAGCACGTCCACCCCACCCAGCGGAGCTACACGTGAAACTCACCCTGCGGGTCTGGCGCCAGTCCGGCCCGGACGACGACGGCCGGCTCGTCGACTACCCGGTCGACGACGCCAGCCCGGACATGTCCTTCCTGGAACTGCTCGACGTCCTCAACCAGCACCTCATCGAGGACGGCGCCGAGCCGATCGCGTTCGACCACGACTGCCGCGAGGGCATCTGCGGCTCCTGCGGCGTGGTGATCAACGGACGGGCGCACGGCCCGGAGCGCACCACGACCTGCCAGCTGCACCTGCGGTCCTTCCGCGACGGCGACGTGCTGGACGTCGAACCGTGGCGCGCCAAGGGTTTCCCGGTGCTCAAGGACCTGGTGGTCGACCGGTCGGCGTTCGACCGGATCATCGAGGCGGGCGGCTACGTCACCGCCCCGACCGGCAGCGCTCCCGAGGCGCACGCGACGCCGGTGCCCAAGCCGGACGCGGACCTCGCCTTCGACAACGCGACCTGCATCGGCTGCGGCGCGTGCGTGGCGGCCTGCCCGAACGGGTCGGCGATGCTGTTCACCTCGGCCAAGGTGGCGCACCTGAACTCCCTGCCGCAAGGCCAGCCCGAACGCGCCCAGCGCGTGCTCGACATGGTGGAGACCATGGACGCGGCGGACTTCGGCGGCTGCACGAACACCGGCGAATGCGTCGCTTCGTGCCCCAAGGGGATTCCGCTCGCCAGCATCGCGAACCTCAACCGCGAGTTCATGAAGGCCAGCCGCTCGCGGCGGTAGCCGCGCGCGCTGTCTCCCGCCCGGAACCGGTCCGGCGGGAGACAGCAGGCGCGCGGGCGGGTCAGGACTTCTTGCCCCGCCTGGTGTCGTCGTCGATGTCGATCTGCTCCTTGCGGACCTTGCCCTGGACGGTCTGCTCCTCGGTCACCTGCTCGGTGCCGAGACGCACCCGCTCCACCGGCACGGTCTCCTTCTGCACCACGGGCTTCTCGGCGTGCAGCACGACGTCCTGTTCCGCCTCGCCGATCTCGGCCCTGCCGGCCGCCTTGGCGTCGGTGATCGGCTCGCGCTCGACGCGCACCTCCTCGTGCGTGACGGGGACGGTCACCTGCTGGTCCTCGGTCACCACGTACTTGCGCAGCCGGACGTGGCCGGTTTCGACCTGTTCGGTGCCGACCCGCAGGCGCTCCTCGGAACGCACCACGTCGCCCGTGCCGGACGCGTCGTGGCGTCCGCCCTTCGCCGCGGCTGTCTCCTGGCCGGCCGGACGGCCCCGGCCTTCGGTGCCGCCCATCGCGGCCTCGCGGCCCCGGCCCGCGGCTCCGCCGGCCATGCCGCCCGCTGCCGCGTCACGCCCGCGGTTCTGGGTGGTCGGGCTGTCCCCGGACCGCGGAGTCGGCAGGCCGTAGTACTTGTACAGCTCGACGCTCTCCTTCTCGGAAAGGTGGCCTTCGGCGTCGATCCGCGGCGCGTCGGACACCTGGTCCTTCGCGACCTGGACGTGCAGGCCGTCCTTCTCCAAGCCGGCACCGGAGAGCGGCACGAAGCTCTCCTTCTGGCCGAACAGGCCGGTTTTCACCGTCACCCACTCCGGCCTCCTCGTGTCGTCGGCCAGATAAACCGTGCCCACCTTGCCGATCTTGCTGCCGGAATTGTCCATCACGGTGCTGTCGACGAGATCCTGCGGCTGGATTGCGCGTACCATGGATCCACTCCATTTCCCCGAATCGGAATTTGCGCTTCCGTCCCCACTGTCCGGCCGGGCAAAGGGCAGAGCAAGCGCCGCACCCCTCAAGCGAGCGACCCCGTTTCGTGCCAGTTTGCGGGCCGGAAACAGCGGGTATCTCCGTCGTGAGCGGTCCGTTCGGAGACGCCCGGCGGAATGGGCGAAAATTGTTCGTCTGCCGGGTCAAGAAAGGCTGCGCGCGTATTCGTCAGGCACCGCGACGAGCCCCCGCCGAAAACCCGGATGCCTCCGTGCGGTCCGGTCGGCTAGGCTCGGGCCCATGGGTGCCACTTTCGCCGCGTACGCCTTGATTCGCCTGCGCAACGCCTGAGCGCCGGACGCACACCGCTCCGCCGCGCTCTCCCCCGTTGCCCGTCCGGGCTGCCTGTCCTGGCGCTCGGGTCGCTTCCTCATGCGCGGAGTACGCACCCTCATGTCTGCCCAGTCCTTCGGCGGACGGCACGAGCTCGGCCAGAACTTCCTGGCCGACCCCGCCGTCATCGCCGCTGTCTGCACCGCCGCCGCCCGCACGACCGGTCCCCTCGTGGAACTGGCCGCGGGCGACGGCGCGCTGACCGTCCCGCTCAGCCGCACCGGCCGTCCGCTCACCGCGGTCGAGCTCGATCCCCGCCGCGCCCGCCGCCTCGCGCAGCGGACCGGCGGCCACGTCCAGGTCGTCCGTGGCGACCTGCTCCGGCACCGGCTGCCCGACGTTCCGCACACCGTCGTCGGCAACCTGCCGTTCCACCTCACCACTGCGACCTTGCGCCGGTTGTTCCGGCAGCCGCACTGGGAACTGGCGGTGCTGCTGGTGCAATGGGAGGTCGCGCGACGCCGCGCCGGGATCGGCGGCGCCTCGCAGATGACCGCCGCCTGGTGGCCGTGGTTCGAGTTCGCCGTCCCCGCGCGGGTCCCGGCGCACGCGTTCCGGCCCCGCCCGGCCGTGGACGGCGGGATCCTCGTGATCTCCCGCCGCCCGGTGCCGCTCGTCGAAGACCGGGCGGAGTACCAGGAGTTCGTCCGCGAGGTGTTCACCGGCCGCGGCCGCGGGCTGGGCGGGATCCTTCCCCGAACCGGCCGTCTCAGCACCCGTGCGGCGCGGACGTGGCTTGCCCGGCAAAGACTGTCGCCGCAAGCACTTCCCCGCGAGCTGACCGCCGAGCAGTGGGCGTCGCTGTGGGAGCTGGTGCGGTGACCCTGCATCGGTTCGCCCTATGCAAGGCAGCGAAAAGCTCTGCTTTCCCGCGACCCGCGCGCTGGCGATAGTGAACGGAAGCGACGAAAGGCGGTTCCGAGGATGAACCACGGCGACTGGGTGCACGAGGCCGCGCAAGTGCGGCCCCGCACCGCGGCCTTTGTGGACGGTGACTGGCTCGAAGCCAAGTCCGGCAAGACTTTCGCCGACGTCAACCCGGCCACCGGGCACCCAGTCGCGCATGTGGCCGAATGCGGCCCGGACGAGATCGACGCCGCGGTCGCCGCCGCCCGACAGGCGTTCGAGGACGGCCGTTGGTCCCGGCTCGCCGCGGCAGAGCGCAAGAAACGCCTGCTGAACCTGGCCGATCTCATCAGCGCGCACGGACGGGAACTGGCGCTCTGCGACACCCTCGACGTCGGCCGGCCGATCTCCGACACGTTCGGCCAGGACGTGCCCGCGACAGCCGAATGTTTCGCCTGGTACGCCGAAGCGCTCGACAAACGCTACGACGAGGTCGCGCCCACCCCTCCGGGCAATTTCGCCGCGATCCGGCGAGTGCCGCTCGGGGTGGTGGGCGCGGTCGTGCCGTGGAACTTCCCGCTCGACGTCGCCGCATGGAAACTCGCCCCGGCACTTGCGGCGGGCAACAGCGTGGTCCTCAAACCCGCCGAACAGTCGCCGTTGTCCGCGCTGCGGCTGGCTGAGCTGGCGGCGGAGGCGGGGATCCCGGACGGGGTGCTCAACGTCGTGCCGGGCTTCGGCGAGACCGCGGGACAGGCGCTGGGACGGCATCCGGACGTCGACGTCCTCGCCTTCACCGGGTCGACGCCGGTGGGCGGGCTGTTCCTGCGCTACGCCGGGGAGTCGAACCTCAAGCAGGTCTGGCTCGAATGCGGCGGCAAGAGCCCGGTCGCGGTGTTCGCCGACGCGGACCTCGACGCCGCGGCGGACCTGGTCGCGTTCGGGTTCTGCGCGAACTCCGGCCAGGTCTGTTCGGCGACCACCCGCCTGCTGGTCCAGGCTCCGGTGGCGGACGAGTTCCTCGCCCGGCTTCGGGACAAGGTCGCCGCGTGGGTGCCCGGGGATCCGCTGGACCCGGCGACGAAACTGGGTCCGATGATCGACGAGGACGCGGCGGCGCGGGTGCTCGCTGCCGTCGAGGCCAGCAGCGGAACCGTCGTCGCGGGCGGCACCAGGCGCGGCGCGTTCCTGGACCCGACCGTCGTGACCGGCCTGGCCGCCGACGACCCGCTGGTCGCCGAGGAGCTGTTCGGGCCGGTGCTCGCGACGCAGGTCTTCGAGACCGAGGCCGAGGCGATCCGGCTGGCGAACGACACCCCGTACGGCCTCGCCGCGTCGATCTGGACCCGCGATCTCGCCCGCGCCCATCGCGTCTCGGACGGAATCCACGCCGGGACGGTCTCGGTGAACACAGTGGACGCGCTCAGCACCGCGACCCCGTTCGGCGGCTTCAAGCAGTCCGGCTTCGGCCGCGACCTGTCCCTGCATTCGTTCGACAAGTACACCGGCCTCAAGACCGTCTGGACGGCCTACGCCTGACCGAGATCGCGTCCAGTCTCCGCGGCCAGGTACCCGAGCAGCAGTTCGCGCGTCCTGGCCGCGGACAGGCTGGTGTTGTGCCCGGCGAGATGCAGGCCGTACGCGTCTTCCAGCGCCACCGCGTTCGCCGCGATGTCCGCCGCGGGCGACCGCAGCTGGAACTCCCCGGTGTCCTGGCCGTGCGCGAGCGCGGCAGAGTAGAGCGACACCTCGCGGTCCCACAACGCCGTCATCAGCACCGCGTGCGCCGGATTGCGCGCCGCGTGGACGTGCATTTCGTACAGCACCCGGCTCAGCGCATCGCCTTCCGCGGCCGGGAGCCCCGCGTCGACCAGCCGCACGAGCCGCCGGACCGGGTCGTCCTCCGCTTCCGCCGCCCGCGCTCGCGCCCAGTAGAACCGGTCGACCGCGTCCCGATGCAGCTCGAACAGCAGGTCGTCCAGGTCCGGGTAGTAATAGCTGACCGAACCGGCCGACAGCCCGGCCTCCTCGGCGACGTCGCGCACGCGGAGACCGGCCAGCCCCCGCTTCCGGATCGCGCGGGCGGCCGCCGCCACCAGCTCGTCGCGCCGCTTCGCCTGGTCCTTGGGTCGTGCCACGTCCAGGATTATTGATGACGTGCATCGAAAAACCCAGTACCGGTTCCGGAGAACCGACCCCGTAAGGGCCTTGCCTCCGGCCCCGGCGGCGCGCATTCTTTGCGCTAGACCGCAAAGAATGAGGAGACGCGCATGGCCCACCCCCTCTCGCGCCTGACCGAAGACGAGGTCGCCCGCAACCGCGCGCTGCTGGCCGACGCCGGGATCGCGACCGAGAGCACCCGGTTCGCGCTCGTGTCGCTGCTCGAACCCGCGAAGGCCGCCGTGCTCGCCTGGCAGCCGGGCGACCCGGTGGACCGTCGCGTGCGCTCGCTGCTGCTCGACCGGCGGAGCGGCGCGGTGCGTGCGGTGGTCGTCTCGTTGACCAGCGGAGAGGTCGTGGCGGACCGGGCGGTGGACGTCGTGGCCGAAGGACAGCCGCCGATCCTGCACGAGGAGTTCGACCTGGTCGAGGACATCCTCTGGAAGGACGAGGCGTGGAACGCGGCGATGCGCCGACGCGGCGTCGACGAGCCGCGGTCGGTCCGGATCTCCGCGCTCAGCGCCGGATGTTTCGACATTCCCGGCGAGGCCGGGCTGCGGCTCGTGCGCTGTCTGGCCTTCCTGCAGCTCAACAAGGACGACAACCTGTGGGCGCACCCGATCGACGGCGTCGTGGCCTATGTCGATCTGATCGCCGGGCGCGTGCACGACCTCGTCGACGACGGTCCGGCCGACATCCCGCGCACCCCGTACGACTACCACCTCGACGGCCCGGTCCGCGACACGCAGAAGCCGATCGTCATCACCCAGCCCGAGGGGCCGAGCTTCACCGTCGAGGACGACGTCGTCACGTGGGAGAAGTGGCAGTTCCGGATCGGATTCAACGCGGTCGAAGGCCTGACCCTGCACCAAATCGGCTTCCAAGACGGCGAACGGCTGCGTCCGGTCGTCTACCGCGCCTCGGTCGCCGAGATGGTCGTGCCCTACGGCGATCCGAGCCCGGTCCGGTTCTGGCAGAACTACTTCGACGCGGGCGAGTACTCGCTCGGCAAGGAAGCCAACTCGCTGACGCTGGGCTGCGACTGCCTCGGCGAGATCCGCTATTTCGACGCCGTCCTGCACGACGACGACGGCCAGCCGCACACCATCGCGAACGCGATCTGCCTGCACGAGGAAGACGCCGGCGTGCTGTGGAAACACACTGACCACTACAACGGCAGTGTTTCCACCCGTCGGCAGCGCCGGCTGGTCATCTCGTTCTTCGTGACGGTCGGCAATTACGATTACGGCTTCTACTGGTACCTCTACCTCGACGGCACGATCGAACTCGAGTGCAAGGCCACCGGCATCGTCTTCACCTCCGCCTTCCCTGCCGGCACCGAGTACCCCTGGGCCACCGAAATCGCGCCCGGCATCGGCGCGCCGTTCCATCAGCACCTGTTCTCCGCGCGGCTGGACATGATGGTCGACGGCCTCGCCAACGCCGTCGACGAGATCGACGTGCAGCGCGTCCCGATCGGCCCGGACAACCCGTACGGCAATGCCTTCACCCGCAAGATCACCAGGCTGGCGAAGGAAGCCGAGGCCGCCCGGCTCGCCGACGGCAACCTCGGCCGAACCTGGCGGATCAGCAATCCCGAGTCCCGCAACGCCCTCGGCCAGCCGGTCGGCTACACACTGCATCCGGAGGGACTGCCGCCGCTGCTCGCCGACGACGCGTCCTCCATCGCCCGCCGCGCCGCCTTCACCCGCAAGCACCTGTGGGTCACCGCGTACGCGGAGGACGAACGCTTCCCGGCCGGCGAGTACGTCAACCAGAACAACGGGACAACCGGCATCGACACCTGGATCCAGGCCGACCGCGACCTCGACGGCGCCGACCTCGTCGTGTGGCACACCTTCGGCCTGACCCACTATCCGCGCACCGAGGACTGGCCGATCATGCCGGTCGACCACACCGGCTTCACGCTCAAGCCGAGCGGATTCTTCGACGCCAATCCCGCGCTGGACACGCCCGCGCCGAAACCGCAGCATCCCGATTGCTGCCACTGAGGCAGGATGTCCGCATGAGCGAGCCTTCCTTCACCCTCGTGCAGCTGCGCTACTTCGAGGCGGCCGCGCGGCACCTGAGCATGACGGCCGCGTCGAAGGAGCTGATGGTGTCGCAGTCGGCCGTTTCGACGGCGATCGCGCAGCTGGAGAAGGAAATGGGCGTGCAGTTCCTGCTGCGCCACCACGCCCGCGGGCTCAGCCTGACCACGGCAGGCGAGGAGTTCTACAAGCGCGTGCTGGACTTCCTGGCGCACGGCGCGGAGCTGGTCGAAACGGCCCGGCAATCCGGCACCGACCTGGTCGGCACGCTCACCGTCGGCTGTTTCACCACGCTCGCGCCGTTTCGCCTGCCGAGCCTGCTGGCCGAGTTCGAAGCCCGGCATCCGCGCGTTCACGTGTCCCTGCGCGAGGGAGAGCACAAGGCGCTCAAGAGTGCGTTGCGGGCCGGGGAAACCGAGCTGGCGATGCTGTACGGCTACGACCTCGACGACGACATCGACCGCGAGGTGGTCGGCACCGCCGCACCGTATGCCCTCGTGTCCGAGGACCACCGGCTCGCGCGGCGGAAAAGCCGCAAGGTGTCGCTGCAGGAGCTGGCCGAGGAGCCGATGGTGCTGCTCGATCTGCCGCACAGCCGGGAGTACCTGCAGTCGATCCTGAGCGACGCCGGGGTGGCGCCGCGGGTACGGCATCGGACGAGCGGGTACGAGACGGTGCGGGCCCTGGTGGCTTCCGGGCACGGGTTCGCGTTGCTCAACCAGCGACCGCCGGCGGACACCACTTACGCCGGCGCGAGCGTGGTGCCGCTGACGCTGACCGACGACGTGCCGTCGCTGGAGATCGTGCTCGCGACCATGCGCGGGGTGCGGCTTACCCGGCGGGCGCACGAATTCCGGGAGCTGTGCCGCGCGATGTACTCGCAATAGCGGCGCGGGCGAACCCGCGCCGCCCTCTCGCTGCTCAGTAGTTCTGGTACCCGCGCTGGATCGCGATGTGGTCCGCCACGAATTTCGCGTCGTGCCACACCCCCCAGATGAAGCTCGACCCGCGCCGCGCCAGCCACGGCAGGCCGATGAAGTACACGCCTGGCTCCACGGACACGCCGCGACGATGCCGGGGCCGCCCGTTTTCGTCGAACGCGTCGACCTGAAGCCAGCTGTAGTCGACGGCGAACCCGGTCGCCCAGACGATCGAGGTCACTCCGGCGGCGGCCAAATCCAGCTCCAGCACCGGATCGGTGACGCACGCCGGATCCGGGCCCAGCTCGCGGGCGGACGGTTCCTCGGGCAGGTCGAGCCCGTTGCGAGCCGCGTAGGCGTCGGCTTCGGCAAGCAGGGCAAGGTAATTCTCGTCGCCCGCCGCGATGTTCTTCGCCAGGTCGGTCGCGAAGGTGAGCTTGCCGTCGGCGTACGCGCCGGTCATGCCGACGAGCGTGATCCCGAGCCCGGCCAGCGCGCGGAAGTCCACCGTGTGCCCGCCGCGCGCGCCGCTCACCGCGATGGTCACGTGTTCCGCTCCGGCGGGCGGCGTTTCGGCGTCCCACTTGCCCAGAACGCCGAGCCACCAGCAGAAATCGCGATCGCGGTAGCTGCGCGGCGGACGGTCGTGCGGGCCGACGGACAGGTACACCTCGCGCCCGGAACGGCGGAGTTCCTCGGCGATCTGCACCCCCGACGAACCCGCGCCGACGACCAGCACCGCGCCTTCGGGCAGCTGCCGCGGGTTCCGGTAGCCGCTGGAGTGCAGCTGCACCGGACCGGCGTCGGCGGGCACGATCGGCGGGATCACCGGACGCTGGAACGGGCCCGTCGCCGCGATCACGAAGCGGGCGTCGACAGCGCCTTCCGAGGTTTCGACGCGGAATCCGGGCCGGCCCTCGTGCCGCCGGACCGACGTGACCTCGACCCCGGTGCGGATCGGCGCGGCGATTTTTTCCGCGTATGCCTCGAAATAATCCGCGACCTGGTCCTTCGACGCGAATTCGTGCGGCGCCACGTCCGGGAATTCCAAGCCGGGGAACCGGTCGTGCCACGCGGGGCCGTTCGCGACGAGCGAGTCCCACCGTTCCGAGCGCCAGCGTTCGGCGATCCGGTTCCGTTCCAGGACCAGGTGCGGCACGCCGCACTCGCTCAGGTGCTCGCTCATCGCCAGGCCGGCCTGTCCCCCGCCCACGACGAGGGCCTCCACCTGTTCGCTCGACATCCCAGACCTCCGCTCCGGCTCCGGCGCGGTTCGGCGCCGTCTCCCGGATCCTCACGGCCCGCCCTGCCCGTGTCCAACAGATGTTTCCGGCACTCAAGATCTGATTTGCCGATGCAGACTGCATTGATCCAACAGATGCATTGGTCCGGAAACATCTACTGGACAGAACCTCGGCGGCGCGGTCAGGCTGAGGCGTCCGACGACCGCCGCACGGAAGGCCCCGCAGTGACTGTCCACCGTCGCATCCGCCCGTTCAACACGCGGGACACCTACCCGGAGCAGAACCTCGACAACGACCTGTGCCAGGCCGTCGTCGCCAACGGCACGGTCTACGTCCGCGGCCAGATCGGGCAGGACCTCGACACGAGCGAATCGGTCGGGATCGGCGACGTCGCCGCGCAGGCCGAGCGGGCGATGGCGAACATCGAAATGCTGCTCGAAGAAGCGGGCAGCCGGATGGAACACCTGGTCAAGCTCACGATCTACCTGGTCGACCCGCGCTACCGCGAGGCCGTCTACCGCACCGTCGGGCGCTGGACCAAGGGCGTGCACCCGATCTCGACCGGCGTGGTCGTGTCCGCGCTCGCCCGGCCGGAATGGCTGTGCGAAATCGACGCCGTCGCGGTGATCCCGGAGGAGGAGAAGTGACCTTTTCGATCGTCGCCCGCGACACGTCCGGCGGCGCCGTCCGGTTCGGCATCGCGGCCAGTTCGTCCAGTCCGGCGGTCGTCGCCCGCGTCGCGCACCTGCGCCCCGGCCTCGGCGCGGCGGCCTCGCAGAACATCACCGACCCGCGGCTCGGCGGACGGCTGCTGGACCGGCTCGCCGAGCACCGGGACCCGGAGAAAGCACTGGCCGAGGTCACGTCGACAGCGGAGCACATCGAGTACCGGCAGCTGACCGTGCTCGGCACCAGCGGACCCGGTTTCGCTTACAGCGGCTCGAAAACTCTCGGCACCCACGGGTCGGCGACGGCGGACGGCGTGGTCGCGGCGGGCAACATGCTGGCCGGCGACCACATCCCGCAGTCCATGGTGGACGCTTTCGCCTCCGCGACAGGCGAGCTGGAACAGCGTCTCCTCGCGGCGATGCGGGCCGGGCTCGCGGCGGGCGGCGAGGAGGGCCCGGTGCGGTCCGCCGGGCTGGTCGTGGTGTCCGCGGCGGACTGGCCGGTCACGGATCTGCGCGTGGACTGGGCAGACGAGCCGATCGGACAGCTCGCCGAACTCCTCGACGTCTGGCTCCCCCAGCGCGACGACTACGTCACCCGAGGACTGAACCCCGCCGCCGCGCCGTCCTACGGCGTGCCGGGAGACGAGTGATGACGGCGAGCAAAGCAGCCGCCCGAGCCGCGGTCGAACGGCACGCCGACGAGTTGGTCGAGCTGTCCGAGCGGCTGCACGCCGACCCGGAAACCGCGTGGGAAGAGCATCGCGCGGCCGCTGCGGTGCCGGAACTGCTCGACCGGGCCGGGTTCGCGGTCACCGCGAAGTACCTCGGCTTGGACACCGCGTTCCACGCCAGCTTCGGCTCCGGGCCGAAACGGATCGCGCTGTGCGCCGAGTACGACGCGCTGCCCGGTCTCGGCCACGCCTGCGGCCACAACCTCATCGCGGCCAGTTCCATCGGCGCCGCGCTGGGGCTCGCCGAGGTTGCCGACGACCTCGGGATCACGGTCGAGGTCTACGGCACTCCGGCCGAGGAAGGCGGCGGCGGGAAGATCGAGCTGCTGGAACGCGGCGCGTTCACCGGCGTGGACCTCGCGATGATGGTGCATCCGGCACCGGTGGACGTCGCCGAAGCACGGCCGTTCGCGGTCAGCCACTCGAAAATCTCCTACACCGGCAAGTCCGCGCACGCCGCCGCTTACCCCGAGGCCGGGGTCAACGCGGCCGACGCGTTCACCGTCGCCCAGGTCGCGATCGGCCTTCTGCGGCAACAACTTCCGGCCTCGGCGCGCGTGCACGGCATCGTGACGCACGCCGGAGACGCACCGAACGCGATCCCCGAACACGCGTCCGGCCGGTGGTATGTACGGGCCGAGACGCTGGCGGAACTGTCCGAAGTGGAGCCCCGCGTGATGCGGGCGTTCGAGGCCGGTGCGCTGGCCACTGGCTGCGAGCTGACTGTCGAACCGGAAAGCAAGCCGTACGCCGAATTCCGCGCCGACGAAACGGCATTGGCCGCCTACCGGGCCAACGCCCTCGAACTCGGCCGCGAGTTCGCGTCGGACGGCACGGCGGCGCGGATGAACCGCGCGTCCACCGACATGGGCAACGTCTCGCAGGTCGTGCCCGCGATTCACCCGTACATCGGCATCGGCTCGCTGCCCGCGATCAACCACCAGCGCGAGTTCGCCGCGCACTGCGTCGGCGGCGCCGCGGAACGGGCCCTGCTCGACGGCGCGATCGCGCTGGCGTGGACCGGCGTCGACCGCACTTTCTGAACCTCCTGCACCGGGAAGGACACCGATGTCCCACACCCGCTCCGAACACGACCTGCTCGGCGAGATCGACGTGCCCGGCGACGCCTACTACGGCGCGCACACCGCGCGAGCGCTGGTCAACTTCCCTTTCACCGGCGAAACCCTCGCCGACCGGCCGTATCTCGTCGCCGCGCTGGCCACCGTCAAGGAGGCCGCCGCACGCGCCAACGCGGACGTCGGTGCACTCTCCCCGGAACGGGCCGCGGCGATCGGGCAGGCGTGCGCGGAGATCCGGGGCGGGCGGCTGCACGACCAGTTCGTCGTCGACCTCATCCAGGGCGGCGCCGGGACCTCGACGAACATGAACGCCAACGAGGTCATCGCCAACCGCGCCCTGGAACTGCTCGGCCGCGCCCGCGGCGACTACGCCGAACTGCATCCGCTCGACCACGTCAACCTCGGGCAGAGCACCAACGACGTCTACCCCACCGCGGTCAAACTCGCGCTCGACCGGCATCTCGCCGAACTGCTCGCCGCGCTCGCCGGACTGCGGGAAGCGTTCGCCGACAAGGCTCTCGAGTTCGCCGACGTCCTCAAGATGGGCCGGACCCAGCTGCAGGACGCCGTCCCGATGACGCTGGGCCAGGAGTTCGGCGCGTTCGCCGCGACGCTGGCCGAGGACGAGCAGCGGCTGGCCGAAGCCCGGTTGCTGCTGCACGAGCTGAACCTCGGCGGCACGGCGATCGGCACCGGGCTCAACGCGCGTCCGGGGTATCGGGAAAGAGCCGTTTCGCACCTGCGCGAGCTGACTGGGATCACGACGCTCGTCTCAGCGCCCGACCTGATCGAAGCGACCCAGGACGTCGGCGTCTTCGTGCAGCTGTCCGGCGTGCTGAAACGCGCGGCGGTCAAAATGTCCAAGATCTGCAACGATCTCCGGTTGCTCTCGTCCGGACCGCAGGCCGGGTTCGGCGAGATCGACCTGCCCGCCCGGCAGGCCGGGTCGTCGATCATGCCGGGCAAGGTCAACCCGGTCATCCCGGAGGCGGTCACCCAGATCGCCTTCGAGATCATCGGCCACGACGTCACGATCACGCTCGCCGCCGAGGGCGGGCAACTGCAGCTCAACGCCTTCGAGCCGATCATCGCGCGAGCGTTGACGGCGGGTCTCGACCACCTCACCGCCGGTGCCCGCGTGCTCGCCGAACAGTGCGTACGCGGCATCACCGCGCGCCGAGAACACCTGGCTGGCCTGGTCGCCACCTCGACTGGTCTGGTCACCGCGCTGAGCCCCGCGCTCGGGTACGAAACCGCGTGCACGCTCGCCCGGGAAGCGCACGAAACCGGCCGTCCCGCGCTGGACCTGGTACGGGAACGGCGGCTGCTGACCGACGACGAGGTGAGCGCGCTCATCACCCCCCAAGCGCTCACCGGCGGACTGTCGCGCACGTGAACGCTGCGTTTCGCCGCCGTCAGACCCTCGTGTCGGCACAGCTCAGCAGGTCTGCATAAATCGAACAGATGCATTGCTTTGCTTATTACTTCTTGTTAGATGCCGTGGGCCGCTCTTAGCGTCCTCCCGAAGAACCGGTCCAAGGAGGCCACTCATGACCGCACCCGACGCCTCTCCGGCGCCCGATCTCGCCGAGCAGAGCGCCGATCCCGCCACGTTGCGCCGCAGCGTCGCCGCCGGCGCCGTCGGCGTCTTCGTGCACTGGTTCGACTGGGCCGCCTACGCCTACCTCGCCGGCACCATCGCGTCGGTGTTCTTCCCGGCGGGCAACTCGACCGCGGGCCTGCTCGCGGTGTTCGGCGTCTTCGCGGTGTCGTTCGGGATCCGGCCGGTCGGCGCGCTGATCTTCGGGCCGCTGGGCGACAAGATCGGCCGCAAGCGCACGCTGTCGGTGGTCATCTTCGTGATGTCCGGGGCGACGCTCGTGATCGGGCTGCTGCCGGGCTACTCGACGATCGGCATCGCGGCCCCGATCCTTCTGGTGCTGCTGCGCCTGCTGCAGGGCCTCGCCGCGGGCGGCGAATTCGGCAGCGCGGCGAGCTTCCTCGCCGAGTACGCGCCGCGGCGGCGGCGCGGCTTCGGCGTCAGCTGGCTGGAAGTCGGCTCGCTGCTGGGCTTCCTCGCCGGTTCGTTCGTGTTCCTGCTGCTGTCGGTCGGCCTGACGGACGCGCAGCTGGCGTCGTGGGGCTGGCGGGTCCCGTTCCTGATCGCCGCGCCGCTGGGCGTCATCGGGTTCGTCATCCGCAGCAAGATCGAGGACACGCCCGAGTACCGCGCCCTCGAAGCGACCGACAACGTGCCCCGCAGCCCGGTCCGGGAACTGTTCCGCCACAACAAGAAGCAGCTGCTCCAGGCGGCCGGGCTGATGACCATGATGCACGTGCCGTTCTACGCCGTGCTCACCTACCTGGTCACCTACGAAACCGACTACCTCGGCCACTCCTCCGGCAGCGCGGCGGCACTGTCCACTGTGATCTCGCTCGTCGGACTCGTCCTCGTGCCCTTCTTCGGCCGTCTTTCCGACCGCGTCGGCCGGCGACCGGTCCTGATCGGCGCGGGCGTCGCGCTGTTCGTCCTCGCCATCCCCGCGTACCTGCTGATGCGCACCGGCCTCGTCGGCACCTGGATCGGCGGGCTCGCTCTCGGCGCGATCCTGGCGGCGATCCTCGGCACCTACGCGGTGTGGTCCGCGGAGATCTTCCCGACCCGTACCCGGCAAAGCGGGCTGTCCATCGCGTACAACATCACCGCCGCGCTGTTCGCCGGCACCGTGCCGTACCTGATGACCGTCCTGATTTCCGCGACCGGCAGCACGCTCGTGCCCGGCCCGTACCTGATGGCCGCGGCGGCGGTCGGCCTCGTCGCGGCGTTCTCGATGCGGGAGACCGCCGGAACCCCGTTGCTGCACAAGGAAGACCTGGAGAACCCCCAAGCCTGACCCTCGCCAAAGGCGGTGAAGCGTGTCCGAACCCACCTTCGTCAACAGCGAATCCGGAAACCTGCGGCGGAATCTGCGCCGGATCGACTCGATCTTCCTCGCGATCGCGGCCATCATCTCGGTGGACACCATCGGCCAGATCGCGACCTCGGGGGCGGAGGCGGTCACCTGGACCGCCGTGCTCCTGGTGCTGTTCCTGTTCCCGTACGGGCTGGTGATGGCCGAACTGGGCAGCGCGTTCCCGGCGGAGGGCGGTCCGTTCGTCTGGCTGCGGCTCGCGTTCGGGAAGCTGCCCGCGGCGCTCGGGACGCTGCTGTACTGGATCACGAATCCGGTGTGGCTGGGCGGATCGATCACCTTCCTCGCCGCGGCGACCTGGCAGCAGTACCTCGTCCACGCTTCGCCGGGCGGGTTCGCGGACTACGCGTTCAAGCTCGTCTTCATCTGGCTGGCGATCCTCGGCGCAGTGGTGAGCCTGCGGTACGGCAAGTGGTTCATCGCCGCCGGAGCCTTGCTGAAGGTCGCGCTCGTGGTGCTTTTCGCCGTCACCGCGGCGATCTACGCGGCACGCAACGGCGTCCACGGCTCGCTCGCCTTCTCCCCGACCGTCGGCGGATTCCTCGCCGTGGTCCCGGTTTTGATGTTCGCTCTCGTCGGGTTCGAGGCTCCCAACGGTGCGGCGGAGGAGATGCACAACCCGCGGCGCGATGTCCCGGTGACAGTCGGGGTTTCCGGTTTGGTGTCGGCGTTGTGCTATCTGGTGCCGGTTTTCGGCATCGTCCTGGTGATGCCGGCGGACAAGATCAACGGACTCGGCGGGTTCCTCGACGCGGTGCGCCAGGTGTTCTCCGTCTACGGCGGCGCCTCGGACGCGATGCTGACGCTCGCCGCCGTCGTGTTCGTCTTCGTCCTGCTGAACCAGGGCTGCTCGTGGATGATCGCGTCGGACCGCATCCAGGCGATGGCCGCCGTCGACGGCGCCTTCCCGCGATGGTTCGGGGCGTTCCATCCGAAGCTGAACACGCCGTTGCGGGTCAACCTGCTCTCCGGCGTGGTCGCGACGGTGTTCACGGTGGTGGCGACGATCGTGCAGAGCAGTTCGGCGTCGGCGGTGTTCGCGGTGGTGCTCAACATCGCGGTGAGCACGTTGCTGCTGTCGTACCTGCTGATCTTCCCGACGATCCTGGTGCTGCGGCGGAAATACCCGTCGGTGGAGCGCCCGTTCCGCGTGCCCGGCGGCCGGGTCGGGCTGTGGGTCAGCGCGGTGCTGATCTACGCGTGGATCCTGCTGGGCGCGTGGCAGACGGTGGTGCCCGGGGTGCTGGACCGGGCACTCCGAGTGCCGTACGACTTCGAGGCGACCTGGGGCGTGTCGCGACTGACCTTCGAACTGTTCACGGCGGGGACGCTGGCGGTGCTGATCGGGTTCGGGGTGGTCGGGTATCTCATCGCCCGCAGGCAACCCGCCCCGGTCGCGGAACTCCCGCAACCGGCCGCGGCGTCCTGATCAGACCTTCCGTCCCACCACGCCCGCCACGCACTTCGCGGCGTCGCTCAGCGGCTTCAGCCTCGGGCCGTCCTGCCACCATTCGTCGGCGACCGACAAGCCCGGGCCGTCCGTGCGGCTCGGCGGGAGCAGTTCCAGGCCGGGCAGCATCGCCTCGATTTCGGCGCGCGTCCGGAACCGCCCGGCGCCCAGCGGGCCGGAGACGAGGATGTCCTCGATCCGTTTCGCCACCGCGGTCAGTTCCGGCACCTCGGGGTCGTAGAAATGCGCCATCGCGACGTACGAACCGGGCGCGAGGGCGTCGATGTACTCGCGCATCACCTCGACCGCGCCGTCGCCCTCGTAGTGGTGCATCGTGCCGATGTGCAGGAGCGCGACCGGCTCCGAGAAGTCGAGGTACTCGCGCACGGTTTCGTGCTGCAGCACCGCCTGCGGCTCGAAGATGTCGGCCTCGACCATGTGCGTGAAGTCGTTGTCCTCCAGCAGCGCGCGGCCGTGCGCGAGCACCACCGGGTCGTTGTCGACGTACACCACGTGCGCGTCGCGGTGGTAGCGCTGCACGATCTGGTGGGTGTTCTCCGCGGTCGGCAGGCCGGAACCGCAGTCGAGGAACTGGCGGATGTCGGTCTGGCTCGCCAGCATGCGCAGCACGCGGTTGTGGAAGCCCCGGTTGCCGCGCGCGATGTGGACCGCCTCGGGGACCGCCGCGCTGATCTTGTCCATCACCGCGCGGTCCACCTCGTAGTGGTGGCTGCCGCCGAGGAACCCGTCGTAGATCCGCGCGATGCTCGGGCGGTTCGGGTCCACCCCCACCGGCACCTGGCTGGGCGACAACGGGGACGACGAGCCGGTCATGGACACCTCGCGGAGCGGTCGGTCGGCAGTGGCCTACTCAGAGTAGTACTGCCGCTCAGCCGTGCCACCGGTGCGGCCGGTCGTCGTCGCCCCAGTGCTCCATGTACGAGCTCACCGCCGAGCGGAACGCGTCCTCCATCGAGCCGCCGGACTGGTTCTGGCTGTCCTGCTGCGGGGCCTGCGTCGGCTGGACGCGCGGCGGCGGCGCGGTCGTCGCGGGGCGGCTGCTCGCCCGGATCACCGTGTCGCGCACCTGGCCGCTGGCCGGGGCCGGGGACGCGCTGAGCGTGCTCACCGCGGGCGGCGCGGACGACGTCGTGCGGACCGGAGCGGGCGGCGGCGGCACGGGTTGCGGATCAGTACCGGACGCCGAGGGCCACAACGCCCACGACCCCAATCCCGCGCACACCACCACTGCCGCACCGGCGAAGACGCCGTATCGCGCCGGCCTTCGCTGCGGCGGCGGCGCGGTCTCCGCGGCGGGTGCGGGCGGATCGGCGACCGGCACCGGGCCGCGTTTGGCGAGCTGTTCGACCGGCGAGCCGGTCGAAACGTCGAGGACCCCGCCGAACGCCGAGGTCGGCTCGTCGGCCCGGTCGGCCCGGCGGCGCACGAGCGGCGGGGGTTCGCTGCCGTCGATCCGGGGCATCGGCGCCGTCTCGGACAGCCGCACGAGATTCGCGACCGACTCGAGGTCGCTGCCGGACTCCGGGTTCCCCATCCAGACCTCCACCCCGCCGGGGCCGCGCGTCCGCGGCGCTCCCGGCGCGCCAGATCCTAGGGACCCCCGGTCCGCGCTGTAAACCCGTCCCGGGCGTGATCCAGTACGCTCGACGGGTTTTCCGTCCCGGGGAGGAGGCCCGCGATGCGGCCGTTTTCGGTCGAACCCGACGCGACCGGCATGCTCGACGCCGGCGACGGACAGCAGATCTACTGGGACGCCAGCGGCTCCGGCAAGCCGGTGCTGTGCGTGCACGGCGGTCCCGGCGGAGGCGGCGGCAGCTTCGGCCGCAGCGGCTTCGACCCGGAGAAGTTCCGCGTCGTGGTGTTCGACCAGCGCGGCTGCGGACGGAGCACGCCGAGCGTCGCCGACCCGGCGGTCAGCCTGGAGCACCAGACGACCGAGCACCTGATCGCCGACATGGAGAAGCTGCGCGTCCACCTCGGCGCCGAAAACTGGCTGCTCTACGGCGGTTCCTGGGGCGCGACGCTCGCGCTGGCCTACGCCCAGCGGCATCCGGAACGGGTCAGCGGCATGGTGCTGGTCGCCGCGTTCGCCTCGTCGCCGGACGAGATCGACTGGCTCTACCGCGGCGTCCGGCGGCTGCTGCCCGCGCAGTGGGAGGCGTTCCGCGCGGGCGCGCCCGACCCGGACGGAGACCTCCTCGCCGGGTACTCGCGGCTGCTCGCGAGCCCGGACCGCGCGGTGCAGCTCCGCGCCGCCCGCGCTTGGTGCGCCTGGGAAGACGCGGTGATCTCGCACGAATGGGTCGGCGGCCGGACCGGCCAGTTCAGCGCGGGCACGGACGACGAGCTGATCACGCTCGCCCGCCTCTGCGCGCACTACTACGGCCACCACGCCTGGCTCGAGGACGACCAGCTGCTGCGCGACATCCATCTGCTGCACGGCATTCCGGCCGTGCTGATCCACGGGCGCGCCGACCTGAGCGCGCCGCTGCGGAAGGCGTGGCAGCTGGCTCAGGCCTGGCCGGACGCGGAGCTGGTCGTGATCGACGACGCCGGGCACACCGGGAGCCCGTCGATGGGGACGGCGGTGCTGGAGGCGATCGCCCGGTTCGAGGACCGCTAGCGCAGCACGCGGTAACGAAGGCTCGTTCCCCGCTGCGCCAGCAACTCCAGCGGCACCGGCGGACCCGGCCGCTCGAACAGCCGCACGCCGCCGCCGAGCAGCACCGGCATCACCATGACTTCGACCTCGTCCAGCAGACCGGCCTCCACGCAGGCCCGGCCCACCGAAGCGCCCAGCACGTTCACTGTCTTCTCCCCCGCCGCCGCCCGGGCCGCGGCGACGCCTTCCTCCAGCGACGCGCAGAACGTCACCCCCGGCACCGCGGGCGCGACGCCCCGGGTCAGGACGATCTGAGGACCGTCCCACAGGCCGCCGAAAGCCTTGCCCTCGTTCTCGGTGCCGCGGTACGGATCGTCGCCGGAGAAGGTCCGGCGGCCGACCAGCAGCGCGCCGACCTCGGCGGCCAGCTCGTCCGCCGAGGCGTCCCCGGTGTACGGCGCGAGCCATCCCATGTCCCCGCCGGGCCCGGCGATGAAGCCGTCCAGCGACATCGCGGCGGAATACAGCAGCTTTCCCATTTCCGGCACCTCCAAGTCGGTTTCCGGTACCGACTCCCGGCGGCGCGGAAACTCATCGGTCAGCCCGACAGCGCGCGCCAGGCCTCCCGGCGTTCCCGCTGCCGTTCCGGGTCCGCGACCGGAGCCGCGGCGACGAGTCGCCGGGTGTAGTCCTCCTGCGGCGAGCCGAGCACTGACGCCACCGGGCCCTCCTCGACCACGCGGCCGCGGTGCAGCACGACGACCCGGTCCGCGACCCGTTCCACCACCGCCAGGTCGTGGCTGATGAACAGGCACGCGAACGCCAGTTCCCGCTGCAGGTCCGCCAGCAGCTCCAGCACCGAGGCCTGCACCGAGACGTCCAGCGCGCTCGTCGGCTCGTCCGCGATCAGCAGCCGCGGCCGCAGCGCCAGCGCCCGCGCGATGCCGACTCGCTGCCGTTGCCCGCCGGACAGTTCGTGCGGGTACCGCCCGCTCCAGCCGGGGTCCAGCCGCACCGCGGAGAGGAGTTCCGCGACCCGTTCCCGGTGCTCGCCGCGTTCGCCGTGCACCACCAGGGGTTCGGCGATGCTCGCACCGATCGTCGCGCGCGGGTTGAGCGCGGAGGCCGGGTTCTGGAACACGATCCCGATCTGCCGCCGGATCTCCCGCCGCTGCCGGGCCGTCGCGCGCGCGACGTCCACGCCGTCGATCAGCACCGAACCCGCCGACGGGGCGACCAGACCGGTCAGCACCGAGGAGATCGTGCTCTTGCCGGAACCGGATTCGCCGACGAGGCCGAGCACCTCGTCGGTCCCGATCGTCAGCGACACCCCGTCGACCGCGCGCACCGGAGGGGCACCGCCGCCGACCCGGTAGGTCACCGCCAGATCCGTCACCGAAACCAGCGGAGCCGACGTCGGCCGCACCGCGCTGGCCGGTTCGGCACCCAGTGACAGCACCGAATCCAGCAGTTCCCGCGTGTAGTCGGCTTGCGGGGAGGCGAACAGCCCGGCCGCGGTGTTCTGCTCGACGACCTCTCCGTCGCGCAGCACCACCACCCGGTCCGCGACGTCGGCGACCACGCCCATGTCGTGCGTCACCAGCAGGATCGCCGTCCCGAGCCGGTCCCGCAGCGACCGGAGCAGCTGCAGGATCCCGGCTTGCACGGTGACGTCCAGCGCGGTCGTCGGCTCGTCCGCGACCAGCAGCTTCGGGTCGTGGAGCAGCGCGAGCGCGATGACCACCCGCTGCAGCTGGCCGCCGGACAGCTCGTGCGGATAAGCCCGCAGCACCCGCCGGGCATCCAGTTCCACGAGGTCCAGCAGTTCCCGGGCCCGCTCCCGCGCCGCGGTCCGCGAGACCTTCCGGTGCGCCCGGACCGCGTCCACGAGCTGCGTGCCGATCCGGAACACCGGGTTAAGCGCGCTCATCGGCTCCTGGAACACCATGCCGATCTCGCCGCCGCGCACCGCGCGCCGCGCCGGACCGTCCACTGTGTACAGATCGCGGCCGGCGAGCACGGCGGACCCGGCGACCGTCGCGGTGTCCGGCAGCAGGCCGAGCAGCGACAGCGCGGTGACCGACTTGCCGGAACCGGATTCCCCGACGAGGGCGACGACCTCGCCGGGGTTCACCTCGAACGAGACCTCGCGGACGGCGGCGGCGGCGCCGAACCGGATCGAGACGTCGCGCAGGGAAAGCAGCTGCTCGGACACGGGATTACTTCGCCAGGCCCATCTGGAGGTAGTTCGGGTACGCGGGGAACGCGCCGATCGCGAAATTGCCGACCTTCGCCCCGTGCAGGAACGAGTTGCGCGTGTAGATCAGCGGCACCACCGGCGAGTCCTGCATGATCCGCTTGTCCGCCTTGGCCCACAGCTTCCCGGCCGCGGTCGGGTCGACCGTGCCCTGCGCTTCCGCGATCAGCGCGTCCACCTCGGGCGCCGAGTAGCGCGACTCGTTGTACCCGCCGTTGCCGATCTCCGACGTGCCGAACAACGGCTCGATGTTCGCGTTGGCGCTCGGGAAGTCCGGCTGCCACGAACCCAGGGTCAGGTCGTAGTTGCCGTCGTTGCCGGTGACCAGCGTGGTCCAGGCCTCGTCGTCGAGCGGGCGCAGCTTCGTGCGGATGCCCGCGCGCTGCAGCGCGGCCTGGATCGCCTGCGCCTTGTCCGCCTCGTTGTTCGCCGTCGACACCGGGAAGTCCAGGTTGTCGATGCCGTTCGGGAAACCCGCCTCGGCGAGCAGCTGCTTGGCCTTCGCGACGTCGCCGGACGGCGGGGCCGGGTACAGGTCGTACACCTCGCGTCCGGCGATGCCCTCGGTGATCAGCGTCGTGGCGATCGGACCGGCCAGGTCCGCGCTGCCCGCGGCGGCGACCTGGTAGGCGGTCTTGTCCACGGCGTACTGGAACGCCTGGCGCACCTTGGGATTCGCCAGCGGGCCGCGTTTCGTGTTCAGCGCCAGGTAGGCCAGCGCGCCGGACTTCGACGTGACGAGCTGGTTCTTCGCCGCCGGGTTCGTGCGGATCTGCGCCAGCTGCGCCGGGTTCACGAACGACGAGCCGAACGCGAACGCGTCGTTGCCCTGGCTGGCCAGCAGCCGCTTGGCGACGACGCCGGTGTCCTGGCCCATCTGGATCACGACCGCGTCCGGCAGGCCGGTGCGCGCCAGGTCAGTCTTGGCGTCCCAGTTCGGGTTCCGGACGAACTTGACTTGCACGCCCTTCTGGTACGACTCGACCTGGTACGGGCCGGACGCGACCGGCTTCGTGTCGTAGGTCGCGTCCGTGCCCTTGCCCTTGGGCACCGGGGCGAACGCGGGCATGCTCGCGATCCACGGCCAGTCGCCGTACGGGCGGGCCAGGTGGAACACGATCGTCTTCGGGTCCGGCGTCTCGATCGAAGCCAGTTCGCCGCCCTTGAACGGGCCCTTGTAGTCGGGGCCGCCGGCGAGCAGGGTCTTGTGGTAGCCCAGGCCGCCGGAGAACGCCGAATCGAACGACCGCTCGATGCCGTACTTGATCTCGGCACTGGTGATCGGCGTGCCGTTGGCCATCTTCAGGCCGTCCTTGAGCGTGTACGTCCAGGTCTTGCCGTCCGCGCTCGCCCGGCCGGTGTCGGTGGCGAGGTCCGGGACCACGGTGGCCGGGCCGTCGGCGGAGGTCTTCCACGCGGTGAGCCGCCGGTGGATCAGGCTGATCGTGGTGATCGCCAGGTTCTGGCTCTTCGCCGGGTCGAGGTGCTGCGACGTGGTGTCGCTGAGGATGTACAGCGTCCCGCCGGACGACACCGCGACCGCTCCCCCGCCGCCGGACTGCTCGTTCGCGTTGCACGCGGCGAGGAACGCCCCGGCCCCGGTGGCCGTGGCGGTGACGCCGAGCGCCTTCAGGAAGTCCCTGCGATCCATGGTTTTTCCGTTCCCTTTCTCACGAACCGAGCCGAGCGCGGGGGTCGAGGACCCCGTAGAGCACGTCCACCGCGAAGTTCGCGAGGACGACGAAGAAGGCGACGAACAGGCTGACGCCCATCAGCACCGGCAAGTCGATCTGGTGCACGGCGTCGACGAGCAGCCCGCCGAGACCGGGCAGCGCGAACACCCGCTCGGTGATCACCGCGCCGCCGAGCAGCGCGCCGACGTCGACCGCGAACACCGTCACCACCGGCAGCAATACGTTGCGCAGTGCGTACTTCCCGATGACGGTGCGCTCCGGCAGACCGACCGCCCGCGCGGTGCGGATGAAGTCCTCGCCCATGATCTCGAGCATCTGCCCGCGCGAAAGCCGGGCGTAGACCGCGGCGTTGATGAACGCCAGGACCAGGCACGGCAGCACGAGATGCCAGGCCCAGTCGACCGGGCTTTGCGCGAACGTCACATAGCCGCTCACCGGAACCACGTCGAGCGTGAAGCCGAACAGCAGAATTCCCAGCAGCCCCACCAGATACGCGGGCGCGGACACCCCGGCGAGCGTCACCGTCATCGCGGCCCGGTCGGCGAACTTCCCGCGGCGCAGCGCGGAGAACACGCCGGTCGCGACGCCCGCGATCAGCCAGATCACCGACGCGCCGACGGCCAGCGAGACCGTGACCGGCAGCCGGTCGCCGATCAGCGTCAGCACCGGTTCGCTCTGCTGGAACGAGTAGCCGAAGCAGGGCGCGGAGCACACGATCGCCGTCACGCCGGCCCCGAACGTGCGGCCGGTGAAGATGCCGCCGAGGAAGTCGAAGTACTGCTGGATCCACGGTTTGTCGAAGCCCATGAACTCGCGGGCCAGCGCCAGGTTCTCCGGCGTGCACGGTTTGCCGCACGACATGTACGCCGGGTCGGTGGGCAGCAGGTAGAACACCGCGAAGGTGCCGAAGCTGACCACGAGCAGGACGCCGAGCATGCCCAGCAGGCGGATGCCCACGAAGCGCAGGGTGCGGTTCACCGGCGCACCGCCGTCTTCGGGTCGAGCGCGTCGCGGAGCCCGTCGCCGAGCATGTTGAACGCGAGCGTCGCGAGGAACAGCGCGGCGCCGGGGAAAATGAGGAACATCGGATCGGTCTGCACCCAGTTGATCGCGTCGCTGATGGAACGGCCCCAGCTCGGGGTGGGCGGCGGGATGCCGACGCCGAGGAACGACAGCGCGGCCTCCAGGCCGATGTTGGCCGGGATGCTCACCGTCGCCAGCACGATGACCGGTGCCCACAGGTTCGGCAGCAACTCGCGGCGGAACACGTGCACGCCGCCCGCGCCGAGCGCCCGGGCCGCCTTGACGAAGTCGCGGTTGCGCAGGCTCAGCGTCTGCGCGCGGACCACCCGGGCCACGCGCGGCCAGCCGAACAGGCCGATCACCGCGATCAGCAGCAGCGGCCGCGGGATCGACTGCGGGGCGACCGCGCCGAGCGCGATCATGAAGATCAGCTGCGGGAACCCGAGGAGCACGTCGGTCACCCGGCTCACCACCGTGTCCCACCAGCCGCCGACGTACCCGGCGCTCGCCCCGAGCAGCA
Organism: Streptomyces sp. AA4; assembly: GCF_000158875.1. Taxonomy (NCBI): domain Bacteria; kingdom Bacillati; phylum Actinomycetota; class Actinomycetes; order Kitasatosporales; family Streptomycetaceae; genus Streptomyces; species Streptomyces sp. AA4. Next base: position 4,318,604 of record NZ_GG657746.1, read on the forward strand.
CGCCCAGCAGCATCGACACCGCGGTCGCGGCGAGCCCGATCAGGAACGACGTCCGCGCGCCGTATGCGACGACCGCGAAGAGGTCCCGTCCGGTGAGCGGTTCGACGCCGAACCAGTGGCTTCCGCTGATGCCGCCGAGAAATCCGGCCCCGGTGCCGTCGGCCGGATTCAGCAGTTCGGTGTGGTACGTGTACGGATCCTGGCCCTCGATCAGGGCTAACAGGGGAGCCGCCAGAGCGGTGACGATCACCAGCACGATGACGACCGCGCTGGCTTGCGCCCAGCGGTCGTGCCGCAGCGCGCGCCACAGGTTCCGGGAGGCCGGAGCGGCCGCCGGGACACTGGCGCCGCCCGGCGACAGGATGTCGGACAACGGTTCCCTATGCAGATCAGCGTTACTTGACGACGTGACAGTAAAGAACCCGAACGAAATTCACCACGATGGAGGCGCCCCTCCCGGATCGTGAGACGCCGCCGACGTCGCCCCTCCCCGCGAGATCGCCGCTGTTCGCGCAGGTCGCCGCCGGTTCGGCAGCCCGGCCCAGTCTGCCGTGCCGAGAGTTGTCCGGCCAGCGTTGCTGTCACCCGTTCGGACGCAATCCCGGAACGGTCGGCTGACTCGGTTTGTGCCGTCGCCCGCCCGGCACTGGACTGGGCGCGTACTCAGTCTCATGTGGACGGAAGGACCTGCCGATGTTCCGCTGCTCACGCCGCAAGCTGGCCGGAGTGCTGTGTTCCGCGGCCGCGGCCGCCACGCTGGCCAGCCCGCCCGCGTCGGCGGCCACGACGGTGAACGGCGGCGACGCGATGTACACCGTGTCGCCGGGGCCCGGCCGCGAGCCGTACTACTGCTCCGCCGGGTTCGCGATCCTGGTCAAGGACGTCCGGTACCTCCTCACCGCGGGACACTGCACCGAACACGGGCTCGATTGGAAGGACATCGGCCGCAACGTCGACAGCCACTTCCCGGTGACCGATTACGGCCGCGTCGAGGACCCGTCCGGCTCCGGGCACAGCCAGGTCGACCTCTACGACGGCAGCACCCAGCGGATCCTGCGCGCGGGCACCCCGCAGGTGGGGCAGCTCGTGTGCAAGAGCGGCATGACCACGAAGAAGACGTGCGGGAAAGTCCTCGGCCTCAACCAGACCGTGAACTTCGGCGACGGCAAGCAGGTCGTCGGCACGATCGCCACGGACATCCCGGTCGGGGACGGGGACAGCGGCGGCCCGCTGTTCTACGCCGGGGTCGGATACGGCGTGCTGTCCGGCGGGAACAACCAGGTCAGCTTCTTCCAGCCGCTGCCGCAGGTGCTCGCCGCTTACGGGGCGACGCTCGCCTGATCTTCGGGTTCGTGAGGGGAACCCTGAGGGGCTCTGCTGGGGTCCTAGTGGTGTTTGCAACACCCGAGTTGCGCAGGGGTTGCGATGTTCGTGGCCGGGAGAGAGCGGGCGTCGCGGGGTCAGGTGAGGCTGGCGGCGGAACGCCGCCGCTATTTTGATCTTGTGGCGGACGGTGTGGGCACGGTCGAGTCGTGCCGGATGGTCGGGGTCGACCGCAGGACCGGGCGTTGCCGGCGAACTGCGCCGCGAACTGCACCGCGCACTGCGCACCGGACGCGCCGTGCGCAAACCCCGCGCCTCAGGCGAGCGACGCCGGCCCCGCTTCGCCGAACCCATGGCCATGATCAGCGACCGGCCCGCCGAAGCCGCCGACCGCGCCGTCCCCGGCCACTGGGAAGGCGACCTCATCATCGGCAAGGACAACGCCTCCGCCATCGCCACCCTGGTCGAACGCACCACCCGCTGCACGATCCTGGCGCCCCTGCCCGACGGCCGCGGCGCCGACGCCGTCCGCGACGCCCTCGCCGACACCCTTCCCGAGCACCTGCGACGATCCCTGATCTGGGACCAGGACAGCGAAATGGGCCGCCACCACGAATTCACCGTCGCCACCGGCATCCCCGTCTACTTCCGCGACCCCCACAGCCCCTGGCAACGCGGCAGCGACGAAAACACCAACGGCCTGCTCCTCCAATACTTCCCCACAAGCACCGACCTGTCCCTCCACACCGCCGACGACCTCGCCGCCGTCGCCGCACAACTCAACCGGCGCCCACGCAAAACACTCGACTGGGACACCCCAGCCGAACGCTTGACTAAACTCCTGGCCGAATCCAGCTGACCACCCGTGTCGCAACCACCCCTGGAATCCACCCAGAGTCCCGCAGGGTTCCCCTCACGGCCGACGACCGCGCACGGGCAGTCAGCCCCGCGCCAGTCCGGCGTGCCCTTCCCGCAGCGCGCGCTTGACGATCTTCCCGCTCGGGTTCTTCGGCAGCGCGTCCACGAACACCACGTACTTCGGGCATTTGTACCCGGCCAGGTGCTCGCGCGCGTGCGCCAGCACCTCTTCCTCGGTGAGCACGACGCCCTCGCGCGGCACGACCGCCGCGGTGACCGCTTCGATCCAGTGCGGATGCGCGACCCCGAACACCGCGACCTCGGCGACCCCGTCGAGCAGGTACAGGGCTTCCTCGACCTCGCGGCTCGCGACGTTCTCGCCGCCGGTCTTGATCATGTCCTTCTTCCGGTCCACCACCGACAGGTAGCCCTCTTCGTCGAGCACGCCGAGGTCGCCGGAGTGGAACCAGCCGCCTTCGAAGGCCGCGGCGGTTTTCTCCTCGTCCTCGTAGTAGCCGAGCGTCGCGTGCGGGCTGCGGTGCACGATCTCGCCGACCTCGCCGGGCGGAAGTTCGCGCCCTTCCTCGTCGACGATCCGGGTCTCGACGTTGATCGACGCGCGGCCCGCCGAACCCGCCTTCGCGAGTTGTTCGTGCGGGCGCAGGATCGTGGCGAGCGGGGCCATTTCGGTCTGGCCGTAGAAGTTCCACAGCTGCACGTCCGGCAGGCGGCGCGCGAGTTCGCGCAGCACCTCGACCGGCATCGGAGACGCGCCGTAGTAGCCCTTCCGCAGGCTGGACAGGTCGGTCGTGTCGAACGCCGGGTGCCGCAGCAGCGAGATCCACACCGTCGGAGGGGCGAACAGCTTCGTCGCGCGTTCGCGTTCCACCGCGGCCAGCAGCGCCGCCGGGTCCGGGCCGGGCAGGATCACGCTCGTCGCGCCGACGTAGACGTCGACCGACAGGAAGCAGTCCAGCTGCGCGCAGTGATACAGCGGCAGCGAATGCACCTCGATGTCGTCGCCGGTCATGTTGCCGTCGATCGCGCACGAGACGTATTGCGCGATCAGTGACCGGCTCGAAAGCAGCACGCCCTTCGGCCGCGATTCGGTGCCGGAGGTGTACATCAGCCGCAGCGGGTCGTCGTCCGCCACCAGCACCGCCGGCGCGCTTTCGTCTCCGGGCTGGTCGATCCAGTCCGCGACGCTTTCCCATTCGCCGCCACTGCCGCCGATCCGCCCGCGCAGGACGTCCGTGCGGCCGGCGCGCTTCAACGCCTCCGCCGCGGTGTCCAGCAGCGCGTCTTCGGCGATCAGCCCGGACACTCCGGCGTGGCCGAGGATGTACGCGACTTCCTCCGCGCCGAGCATGAAGTTCACCGGCACCAGCACCACGCCCAGCTTGGCCGTGGCGAACACGAGCACCGCGTACTCCCAGCAGTTGCGGCTGAGCAGCGCGAGCCGGTCGCCCTTCGCGAGGCCGCGTTCGGCGAGCCGGTGCGCACAGCGGTTGACCGCCGCGTCGAACTCGCGGTAGGTCGCGCGTCGCTCGCCGGAGACGATCGCGAGTTTGTCCGGGAGGCGCAACGCGGTGCGCCGCAGCAGATCCCCGACGGAGTGCTGGCGGGCGTGCTGGATCGCTTCCGCCGTTTCGGCGCGGTATGGGCTCGGCATAGCGGGAGTCTCATCGACCGGGGCGGCGCGCGCAAGCGGGACCGGCCGCCGCGCTCGGCAGGCTTTCCGGCACCACCCGGGGAGGGGCGCGCGGCCGAGACCGACGCTCGACCGGGCGGACATCACCGGCAGGCTGCGGCGGTACCGACTTGTCCGCCAGCTCTCGCGCCCCCGGGATGAGTGAGGTCTTCTGGGCGGTCGCGCACGGTGGCGCTCAAGGTCGTCGGCCCGGAATTCATGGCGGTGCCCGGATTCCGCACCCGCTTCGAGCGCGAAACGCGGATCGCGCGCGACCTCGTGCACCCGAACGTCGTCCCGGTGCTCGACGCCGGGTTCGCCGAAGACGGCTGCCTGGGCTACCTCGCGATGGAGTACGTGCGCGGCACGAACCTCGCGCGGCTGCTCGCCGAGCGCGGTGCGCTGTCGTTCCAGGAGACTGCCGCCATCGGGCGCGGGATCGCCGCCGCCCTCGACCCGGCCCACGACCGGCGGCTCGTGCATCGGGACGTCAAACCCGGCAACATCCTGCTCGCCGCTGACGGCCGCGCGTACCTGTGCGACTTCGGCATCGCCCGCCAGCTCGACCTGACGCAGCTCACCGCGACCGGGGCGTTCGTCGGCACGACCGACTACGCCGCTCCCGAACAACGCCAGGGCAAACCGGCCGGACCGGCCGCCGACGTGTACTCGCTCGCCTGCGTGCTCGGCGAATGCCTCGCCGGCGCTCCCCCGGGCCACCACGCCAAACTCAGTCACCCCGGCGCGGGCGCCCTCCGCCGGTCGCTCAGCACCGATCCGGCGGACCGGCATCCGACGTGCACCGCGCTGATCGAGGATCTGGTCGCCTCCGCGCGCTGGGACCGGCGGCGCAGATGGCTGCTTCGCGCGGGAGTCCCAGCGGTCGCCGCGGCCGGGCTGCTCGTCGCCTCGCTGACCACCGGGTCGCTGTCCAGTCTCGACGACGCCACTCTCGCCCGGGTGCCCGCCGCCTTGCGGGCCGACTGCGCGACCGCGGACAAGCCCGTCTCCGGCGCCACCGCGACCATCACCTGTCACGACGCGTCCGGCCGCGCCGCGACGATCGCGCTGTACGCCGACCCGAAGCAGACCGCCGACGCCTACTCCGCCTCCCTGTCGAGCATCGGCGAGTCACCCGGGCAGGGAGACTGCGCCGTCGCCTCGTGGGCCGAACACCGTTATCCGGCAACCGGTCCCGCTCAGGGCCGGGTGTTCTGCGGGGTCGGAGGCGGCCGGTCCTTGGTGGTCTGGAAGGACGACGCCGCCCGCTCGATCACCACCGCCACGGCCTCCGCGGACGACGACGCGGCTTTGCGGGCCGCCTGGGTCGGCTGGACCGGCGCGCCCGCTTTTCCGACCGCGGACGAAAAAGCCCTCACCGACATCGCCGCCGGAAACCAGTGCCGCCGCGCGGCGCCGGCGGATCTCGGCAACTACCCCGGCGCCATCGCCGGAATCGCCTGCACGCCCCACGGCACCGGCGCGCGCGACGTGTCCTACTACCGCTTCGCCGACACCCAGACCCTGCGCACCAGCTTCGACAGTCTCGTCACCGCCGCGAAGGCCCCGAGCGGAACCCCTTGTCCCGGCGCGGTGCCGAGCACCACCCGCTTCGACTGGCTGAGCGTCGATCTCGGGCAGGTGCTGTGCCGCCCCGGCCGGGACGGCACCGTCGCGATCGACTGGAGCCTCGATTCCTTCCGCGTCGTAGGACACGTCGCCGGGCCCGGACCGGGGTACGTCGGCAACTGGTGGGAGGAATGGCATCTCGCGCCGCTGAGCCGGATCGTCGCGCAGGTCAACCGCGAGGCCTCCCCCGCGTTTCCGACCCCGGCAGAAAACGCGCTGCTGCAACGGATCCCGGCCGCTTCGCGGATCAACTGCGTGCGCCCGTCCGCGGACCAGCGCTGGCAAGACCTCGGCGCGGTGCCTGCGGACGCCGCTGTCGCGTGTGGACAGACCAGCGGCGCCGGACTGGTCGTCTACTACCAGCTTCCCGACGCCGCCACGATGAACCAGGTGTTCAACAGCACGCAGACCACCGAGAAGGCGTGCACCGACCAGCCGTCCGATTTCTCGGCCGACCGCCCGTACTCGCGCGACGGCCGCACCGGACGCCTCGCCTGCGCCACCCTCAAGCCCAGCGGCGAACGCTCTCTCAAGTGGACAGACGACCAGGCGAAAATCCTCGCGGTCGCCCACCGCGGCAGCGAACCCTTCGCGATGATCGACTGGTGGACCCACGACGCCGGCCCGGTCTAGGCGGTCAGCCCTGCACGGAGCCGCCGACCGAGGCCGACCCGGTGACGTTCCCGGAACCGCCGCTCGCGGTGAGCACGGACTCCTTGCCGTCCACGACCGAATACATCTCCACGTGGCCGCTCGCGCCGGAATAGGTGACCTCCAGCGTCCACTGGTGCGGTTTCCCGTCCGCGGGCACGGTGAGCGACTGCCGCCACGGCATCTTCACCGGCCCGGTTTCCTTGGCGGCCCCGTCCAAGGTGTACGTGACCTGTTTCAGCGAACCGGAACCGGTCGCGTTCAGCACGAGCGTGTGCGGCTGCCGATCCGGCACCTGCTCCTTGACCGGTGCCGCGGACGAAGACGACGGCGGAGGCGCGGGAGCCGGGCTGCCCGAGCACGCGGTCGCCGCGGCGAGCAGCGCAACCGGCGCGAAGACCGTCCGGGCAGCAGTGCGAAAGTCCATGCGCGCACCGTACTGAGTCAGCGCCGGGACCGGTCCCCGCTCGGGAAACTCAGCCGTCTTTCGCCCACACCCGCACGGCCGCCGCGACCGCGATCCCGGCCACGCCGAGCACGATCCCCGCGACCAGCAGCCCGGACGCGATCAGTCCGAGCGCCGCGACCGCGAACAGCCCGACCTCCAGGAAAAACCGCGTCGGCTCGGGCGCGCGCCGCTTGGCCTTCGGCGCGATCACGAGTCCCCAGATCGCCCCGGCCAGCGCCGGCCACAGCACCGCGGACAGGATGTCGAGGAACACGCTCCCGCCGAGCCGCGCTCCGGCGACCGCGAGACCGGCGAGCAGCGCCAGTTCGGTCAGGAAGCGGACGGCGAGCACCGCGCCGCGGAAACCGCGCAATTCGGGTCGAGTGGTGGTCACGCCGGGAAGCCTAACGGCCGGGCCCGCGCTCCGGGGCGCGGAGTGCGGACCCGGCCGGGATCAGCGCCGGGCGACCATCCGGGACAGCGTCATCAGGATCGCCCCGAACACCAGCAGCGCCGCGCCGAACACGGCGAGCCGCGGGGTGCTCACCCCGGTTTTCGCCAATGCCTGCTGCTTCGGCTGGCTGGTTTCCGGCGCGGAGGTCTGCGTCGGCTCGCTGGTCGTCGCCTTCTGCGCGACCGGGGCCTTCGGCGTCACCTTCGCGACCTCGTGCACGCGAGCGGTCAGCTGGTCGGCGTGCTTGGCGTCCGACAGCGACCCCGGCGGGTTCGCCTGCTTGCCGCCCGCCCAGACAAGACCGCTGATGTCCTTCTTCGGCGTGGCCGACGAGGTCGACGTCGGCGGCTTGGTCGCCGAAGACGCCGAAGACGTCGAGGACGCCGGGCTGCTGGACGTCGTCGGGCTCGTCTTCGTCGGCGCAGCCGGCGAACTGGTGGCCGAACTGGCCGGCGTCTTCGTCGCGGAGGTCGGCGGCGCGCTCGTGGTCGGCTGAGCCGACGTCGGCGGCTTCGTCGAGGTGCTCGGCTTCGGCGGAGCCGGGGCCTCGCTCTTCGGGGCGTCTCCCCCGGCGAGCTTGATCAGCTGCTCCATTGAGCCGTTGAACGAGTCCTGGTCGCCGGGCTTGTTGCCGGAGTCGGAGTACTGCCAGATCGTGTAGTACCGCCAGCCCGAGGGCAGCGGGCCCGCGCTCTGCGCGTAGCGGGCGATGAACAGCGGATGCGTGTCGCCGAACGCCGCCGAGTTCCCGGTGCAGGTCTTCCACCAGTCGGTCGTGGTGTAGAGCATCGGCCAGCGCGACGTTTTCGCGTGCACCCGCTCGGAGAACGACCGGACCCACGACACCATCGCCGACTGCGACAGGCCGAAGCAGGTCGAGCCGGACGGGTTGTACTCGATGTCCAGCATCGGCGGCATCGTGCGGCCGTCCGCGGACCAGCCGCCGCCGTGCGCCACGAAGTAGTCCGCCTGCGTCGCGCCGTCGGACACGTCCGGCCGGGCGAAGTGGTACGCGCCGCGGATCATCCCGACGTCGTACGAACCGTTGTACTGCTGCGCGAAGTACGGGTTCCGGTACCCGGTTCCCTCGGTCGCCTTCACGTACGCGAAACGCGCGCCGGCGTTCCAGGCCGCTTTCCAGTCCACATTGCCCTGATGGCCGGACACGTCCATGCCCGGCACCTCGGCAGGCGCCGCCACCGCCCGGGGCGCGTGCAGCAGCCCCAAAGCACCGACCGCGGCAACCGCTGCCGCCGCGACGACCGCACCCGCCCGAGCCGCTATCCGCCCGGAGCCCGTCATCCTCTACTCCCTCTTCTTTTCCCGCCCTGGGAGCGCTCCGGCCGTCCGAGTCTCTTCCCCAAGATCGGCACCGGATCACCTGGGCGAGCCCCAGTGTGTGTGACACGCGGGACGCCTGTAAACCACTGGGAGTGATGTGACGCGTGGTACACAAGAGGTTTTCCGAGGTCACCGGGGGTACGACCCGCCCCGACCGGGATGAAACTCACCCACCCCGGGTCACTGTCGGCGGCCGATTCGCCACGCGTCGCAGTGAGTGATCAGCCATCCGGGGGCGGAGCGGCGCCCTGTCCCGAACCGGACAGCGGTTGCCGCGAATCCGGAGTTCCGCGTTCGCGCAAGGGCCGAAAGTCGGTCGCTCGGCGCCGCCGCGAATCCGCGCGCGGAGCGCGACACGCCCGGCCCGGCGAGCCGTTCACGAACAACTCCCGTGCGCCGGAAACCCTTGCCCGCACCGCGGAAATCGCCCTCTACCAGCACTTTTATCCGCAGGGCCGGTAACGGCCCGGACACGCAGCGTCAACCCGGCCGACGTCTTCGCAACATCTTGGCAACCGGCTTGACACCGGCTGTGGTCCGGACCACTCTGCAGGACATTGGTCTACACCATTTGTCATTCAGCCCCGGTCGCCGACGACCGGGCACCGAAAGGACGAGACACGTGAAGCGCTGGCTCAAGCTGGCGGCGGGAGCCGCCGCCATCACGCTCGCCACGGCCGGGTGCGCCGGCTCCGGCGGGAGTGAGAACGCCTCGAGCGCTGGGGGCGCGCAGGACGGCAAGCTGACGGTCTGGCTGATGACCGGCTCCGCGCCGGACGGCCTGACCGCCGCCCTGAACAAGGAATTCGAGGCCGCCCACCCCGGCGTCAAGGTCGACTACCAGATCCAGCAGTGGAACGGCATCCAGCAGAAGCTGACCACCGCGCTGGCGAGCGACACCCCGCCGGACGTCATCGAGGTCGGCAACACCCAGACGCCCGCGTTCGCCTCCCAGGGCGTGCTGGCCGACCTCTCCGGCGACGTCAACAACCTCAACGGCGGGCAGTGGCTCGCCGGGCTCAAGGCGTCCGGCCAGTACGACGGCAAAACCGTCGGCGTGCCGTTCTACGCCGCGAACCGCGTCGTGATGTACCGCAAGGACATGTTCGAGCAGGCCGGCATCACCCAGCCGCCCGCCTCGAACGACGAATGGCTCGCGGACATCGCGAAGCTGAAGACGAAGTTCGGCAGCGACCCGCAGTTCCAGCCGCTCTACATGCCGGGCCAGAACTGGTACGCGCTGTCGTCGTTCATCTGGGACAACGGCGGCGACATCGCGAAGGCCGAGGGCAAATCCTTCAAGTCCTCGCTCGACACGCCGGAAGCCAAGGCGGGCCTCGAGTTCTACAAGAAGCTCGTGGACGCCTCCGGCACCACCGCGCCCAAGGACAACGACGAGGCCACGCCGCAGCAGGCGGGCATCTACGGCGCGGGCAAGGTCGCCATGTTCATCGGCACCCCGAACGAGGTGGCGACCGCCGCGAAGACCGACCCGGGCATCACCGCCAAGACCGGCGCGTTCCCGATCCCGTCGAAGACTCCCGCCCAGACCGCCCCGGTGTTCCTCGGCGGCTCGAACCTGGTCGTCCCGCTCAACAGCAAGCACCAGGACCTCGCCAAGGACTACCTGAAGCTGCTGACCAGCACCAAGTACATGACGCAGCTCGCCGCCGCCGGTTACGTGCCGGGCACCTCCACCGACGTCAGCGCCCTCGACAAGGACCCGCTGGGCTCGGTGATGGCGAAGGCGTCGAAGAACGGCCACGCGATGCCGGCCAGCCCGAAGTGGGGCGAGGTCGAATCCGGCCAGAACCCGCTGAAGGACATGCTGACCGCTTACCTGACCGGGAAGAAGACCCTCGACCAGGCCGCGGCCGACGCGAACACGGCCCTCGACAAGATCATCGGCGGATGACCGCGACGAAGGACAAGCCGATGCCGGCGGGGGCGACCCCGCCGGCATCGGCGCACGTCGGGGCGGCGCGGAAGCGAGGAAGCGGCTGGTTCAGCGAACGGCTCATGCCGTACCTGCTGATCCTGCCCGCGCTCGCCGCCGTGCTGGTGCTGCTCGGCTGGCCCACCGTCCAGATGCTCGGCATCAGCCTCCGCCAGCTCGACCTGCGCGAGCTGGTGACCGGCAAGATGGTGTGGATCGGCTTCAAGAACTACACCGACGTGCTGTCCGACCCCGAGTTCTGGGCAGTCGCGCTCCGCACGGTCCTCTTCACCGGCGCGCTCGTCGCCGCGACGCTGCTCGTGGCGCTGCTGATCGCGGTGCTGATGCGGCATCTGCACCCGGTGCTGCGGATCTTCGTGCAGGTCTCGCTGGTGCTCGCGTGGGCGGTGCCGGTCATCGCCACCACCACGGTGTTCCAGTGGATCTTCGACCAGCAGTACGGCATCCTCAACAAGACGCTGGACCGGCTGGGCTTCCATTCGTTCATCGGGTACTCGTGGTTCTCCACCGGTGCGAGCACGCTCGTGGTGATCGGGCTGCTGGTGCTGTGGCAGGCCGTGCCGTTCGTCGCGTTCACGCTCTACGCGGGCCTCATCGGCGTGCCGCGCGAGCAGTACGAGGCGGCGGGCATCGACGGGGCCGGGCCGTGGCAGACGTTCCGCGCGGTCAGCTGGCCCGCGATCCGGCCGATCCTGACGATGGTGACGTTCCTGTCGATGCTGTGGGACTTCAACATGTTCGCCCAGGTGTGGGCCATCCGCCAGGGCGGCCCGGACGGCGCGAGCACGACGCTGGCGATCCTGCAGTACCTCAAGGGCATCGCGGGCAGCCACTTCGGCTCCGCCGCGGCCATCGCGACCATCATGCTGGTGCTGCTCCTGCTGGTCACCGGCCGGTACGTGCAGCTGCTGGTCCGGACCAAGGACGGGGAGATCGCATGAGGAAGTCCCTGCCCGCCCGGGTGCTGGTGTCGGTCGCCGGCGTCCTCGTGGCGCTGCTGTTCCTCTTCCCGACGTACTGGATGTTCACGACGTCGCTGAAGACGCCGGGCGACGTGCTGTCGCCCAAGTACGACCTGATCCCGACCTCGGCGACGCTGTCGAACTTCGCGTCGGCGCTGACCAAGCCCGGGTTCGTCACGTACCTGAGCAACAGCCTGATCGTGACGCTCGGCGCGGTGCTGGCCGCGCTCGTGGTGGGCGTGCTCGCGGCGATCCCGCTGGCGCGCTTCCGTTTCCGCGGCCGCAAGGGGTTCCTGCTGCTGATCCTGGTGGCGCAGCTGGCCCCGCTCTCGGCGCTGTTCATCCCGATGTACCTGCTGATGCGCGACATCGGGCTGCTGAACACGCTGCCGTCGCTGCTGCTGGTGTACTTCGCGACGTCGCTGCCGTTCACCGTGTGGATGCTCTACGGGTTCGTCAACGGCATCCCGTATGACCTCGAAGAGGCCGCGATGATCGACGGCTGCAGCCGGGTCGGCGCGTTCCGCCGGGTCACGCTGCCGCTGCTCGGCCCGGGACTGGTGACCACGTCGGTGTTCAGTTTCATCACCGCGTGGAACGAATTCCTGTTCGCCCTGGTGTTCATGCGGGACCAGTCGAAGCAGACCCTGCCGGTGTGGCTGTCGTCGTTCAAGACCGCGTTCTCGATCGACTGGGGCGGCGTCATGGCCGCGTCGGTGATCTACGCGATCCCCGCGGTGATCTTCTTCCTGATCGTGCAACGGAAACTCGTGTCCGGCATGACCGCCGGGGCGGTGAAGGGATGACGGTGGCCGACCCTCGCGAACTGGCCGAAGCCGTTCTGCTGCCCGGATTCGCGGGCACCACGGCACCGGACTGGGTGCGCCGCCGCCTCGCCGAGGGGCTCGGCGGCGTGATCCTGTTCGGCCGCAACGTGGTCGACGACGAGCAGGTCGCCGCGCTCACGTCCGCGCTGCGGTCCGAGCGCGACGGGGTCGTCATCGGGATCGACGAGGAGGGCGGCGACGTCACCCGCCTCGACGTCGGCAAGGGTTCGTTCGTGCCCGGCCCGCTCGCGTTGGGCGCGGCCGGGGACCCGGAGCTGACCGCGTCCGTCGCGGCCGCGCTCGGCGAACGGCTGGCGGCGTGCGGGGTCACGGTCAACCTCGCTCCGTGCGCGGATCTCACGCTCGCGGCGGAGGATCCGGGCATCGGCGTGCGGGCGTTCGGCTCGGACCCGGTCGCGGCCTCGCCGCACGTCGCGGCGTTCGTGACCGGGATGCAGAAGTACGGCGTCGCCGCGTGCGCGAAGCACTTCCCCGGCCACGGCGCGGCGACCGAGGATTCGCACCTCTCGCTGCCGGTGCTGCCGCGAACCGCGGCCGAACTCCGGGAAGTGGAACTGGTCCCGTTCGCCGCCGCGATCGACGCGGGCGTCCGGACGGTCATGTCCGGGCACCTCGTCGTGCGGGAATGGGGCGAGGAGCCGGCGACGTTCAACCGGACCGCGCTCGTCGACGTGCTGCGCGGCGAACTGGGGTTCACCGGAACGGTCATCACCGACGCACTGGAGATGGGCGCGATTTCCGGCGCGTACGGACGGCACGACGGAATCGGCGAGGCCTCGGTCCGGGCTCTCCTGGGCGGCGCGGACGCGCTGTGTCTCGGCGGCGCCGCGTTCGACGCCGAGACGCTGGACCGGACCGCGGAGGCGATCGTCGCGGCGGTGACCGAGGGGCGGCTTTCGGTGGAGCGGCTGGCCGATGCCGCTGCCCGGACCGCTTCGCTGGGCACCTCCCCCGCGCCGGCGGCGGTGCGGCCGGTGGACTGCTCGCTCGGCCTGTCCGCCGCGCGGGCCGCCTTGCGGATCACCGGCACGCCTCGGCTCGCCGGCGCGTCGCTGGTGGTGGACGTGCAGACCGAACCGGGCATCGCCGCCGGCCCGATGCCCTGGGGGCTGGGGGCGCATCTGGCGGAACTGGTTCCGGGCACCCGCACGCTCGCGGTTTCCCCGGACGAGGTCTCGCGGGTCCGGGCCGAGGCCTCGGCGGCGGACAGCGTCGTGGTGGTGACCCGGGAGGCGCACCGGCATCCGGCGGTGCGCGAGTTCCTGGCCGGTCTGTCCACTGTGGACTACATCCGGGTCGAGACCGGGGTGCCCGGGCCGGACCCCGGCGCCGGGCCGCGGATCGACACCTTCAGCGGCTCTTACGTGAGCCTGCGGGCCGCGGCGGAGTACCTCGCTCGCTCCTGACGCCGTCCGCACGCGGAGGAACCCCGGGACCCGCGGGGTTCCTCCGCATCCGCCGGCCTAAAAGCGGCCGCTCCACGAGGATCCGACGGCTGTCCGGGACGCGCCGCTCCCGGGCGCCAGATCGAGGACGTCGAGCAGGCTCGGCTCCTCGTCGACGGCGTGGTGCAGATGCCCGATCTTGGCGGTTCGCCGGTCTGCCCCGGAAGTGCCGGAGAGATGCCAGACGCCGTCGCCCCCGTCGTGCCGGACGTGCAGAATCGGTTCCTTGCGCTCGAAAACCTCGGCGGTCTGCACGCAGGCCGTTTCCCGCAGCCAGTGCAGCATCCACCACGCCCGCCGGTCGCGCTGCAGCGCCAGATCGGCGACCGCCCAGACGAACGGCAGGTCCGGGTGGGCGCGCGCCTGCTCCGCGGACAGGTCCGGCCCGCCTTCCGGCACGCGTTCGAACGGCTCGTCGATCAGGGAGAACGCGTGCCCGTCTTCGTTGACGAAGACGACCGCGTGAAACGTCCCGCCGCCGGGGTTGCCCGCGCCGATCCCGACCGACAGACGGGCGACGTGCGGCTCCGCGCCGGTCGTCCAGCCGAACGCGTACGAGGCCAATTCTCCCCGCGGCCCCGCGAACTCCCCGAACGCCCGCCGGTCCATTCCCGTGACCGCGCGGGTCGGCGCCTCGCGAAGCGCCCCCTCCACCACTTGGATCTCCACTGCCGCAACCTAGCGGATCATGCTCCGGGCCGGGCGCGGATCCGGTCAGACGGCCAGCTCGGCCCAGACGGTCTTGCCGCCTTCCCGGGGCGTCTGCCCCCAGCGGACGGCGATCGCGTTGATCAGGGCCAGCCCGCGTCCCCCGCCCGCGTAGCCTTCGCGGTAGCGGGCGAGGTCCGGCAGCGAATCGGACACCTCGATCAGCAGCCGGTCCCCGCGCAGCGTCAGGGCCAGCGCGGACGGCGGGCGCGCGTGCCGCATCGCGTTGCAGACCATCTCGTCGAGCACCAGGCGCACGTCGGCCACCGTGTCCGCGTCGACCTGCGGGCGATGGCCGCACAGGAACGCCGCGGCCTGGTCCCGGATCCGGCGCAGCATCGCGGAATCCTGTGCCAGCGCCAAGTCCAGCCTCGGGCTCGTTTCCTCCGGCGGCCCGGCGCGCTCGGGCGAGCGGCTGCGCCGGAATTCGTCCACACTCACGCTTGACCTCCTCCTCGGCCGGTGCCGCGCCTGTGCGGAGGAGATACCCGCATCTGCCGCGGTCCACTCCACCCTCGGCACCGGACGCTCCCCTCGCCGCCAGGAAAGCCGATTCGCCGGTACCGGCGGCGAATTTCGCCACAATTTCCTGGCAGATCCCCGGCAACCGGGTACCCGCGGACCGCGGAGGCCAAACCGGAATCCCGGGAAATGAGCGCACAGCCGGTCGCCGCACGGTTCCCGGACCGTATTTTTCGGCTTTGGCCTGCGGGGCTTCTCGCGCTGTGCCACCTTTTCCCCATGACTGAGATGCCTCGTTACCCGTCCCCTTCCGCCGAACCTCCCGCCGAAGCCCCGCCGCGCCCCGGGGTGATCACGGGGGCCTTCTGGGCGTTCGTCGCCGCGACGCTCGTCGGCCTGGTCGGAGCCGTGGTCTTGTTCTTCGCACGCGACGCGCTCGCCGACGCGATGCGAAGAGCCAACGGGCAGAACGCCGCACGCCTCACCGACGCCCAGATCGACCAGGCCGTCACGATCGGCATCGTCGTCGGAGCGGTGATCGCGATCGCGATCGCGTTGCTGCGCCTGCTGTTCGCGTTCAAGCTCCGCGCGGGCCGCAACTGGGCGAGGATCGTGCTCACGGTGCTCACCGCGCTCCAGGTGCTCTCCCTGCTGGCCGGACAGAGCACGGTCGTCGGCTACGTCAGCACCGCGCTGGCCGTGGTCGGCGTCGTGCTGTCCTTTCTCCCGGACGCCAACCAGTACTTCGCCGCCGCGAAAACGCCTCGCTGACCGCGCGGGCGCCGTTTGCGCGCCGCCTCGGGCGGGTAGTCCGGATTCATCGCGAAGATCGCTTTTCCTGCCGCGGGACGAAGATCTCCCCGGAGACGAGAAGAAGGTAACGAGATGAGCGACACCGCCGGACACAAGGCCGAGGAACTCAAGGGCAAGGCCAAGGAAGCGCTCGGCAACGCCACCGGGAACGAGCAGTGGCAGGCCGAGGGCAAAGCCGAGCAGGCGAAAGGCGCCCTCAAGCAAGCGGGAGAAAAGGTCAAGGACGCCGTCGACGGCGTGAAAGACTGACCTGAGGCCAGAGCGGCGGCCGGGACTGCGGTTCCGGCCGCCGCTGCCTGCTGCCCGGCCGCCGCTGCCTGCTGCCCGGCCGCCGCTGCCTGCTGCCCGGCCGCCGCTGCCTGCTGCCCGGCCGCTGACCCCGTGCGAAAGCCCGCGGACCGTGCGCACGACGACGGCGGTTTCGATGCCCTGCCAGAACATCCGCCTCGCCGGGCCGGGAGCGAAGCTCAGCACCCGTTGCGCCTGTTCGCGCTCGTCGATTGCCATGACCGCACTTTAAGGAGCGGCCCCGACAAGAAAGCGCCCGCGAACGGGAGGAGAAGAAGCCTTCGCCCGATCGTGGCGCTCCGTCCGAGTTCCGGACACCACCGGTCGGCGCACCGCACCGATCGCGGCGGCAGACACCCCCCGGAACGCCGGCGAAACCTGCGGCAAGCGGCGGCCGGTTCCGGGGCGATCGCGACCGAAACCAGCCGGATACGGCTCGGCCGCCACCGGATCCGCGATCAGTCCTGGTCGAGTTCGCCGTGCCGGTCGGTGAGAGTGCGGGCCACCTCCACCAGTTTCACGTTCAGGTCCTGGGACGTCCGGCGCAGCAGGTCGAACGCCTCGTCCGCGCTCAGGCCCTCCCGGTTCATCAGGATCCCCTTCGCCTGGCCGATGACGTCCCGGCTGTCGACGGCCCGCCGGAACTCCGCGCGGCGCAGCTCGGCCGCCTTCCGCAGGTGCGTGTTCGCCAGCGCGAGCGACGCGTGCGTCGCCAGCAGCAGCGCGACGCGGCGGTCGGTCTCGGCCAGGCTGTCCGGGCGGCGGGAGTAAATCGTCAGCGAACCCGCCGCGCGGTCCAGGCCGGGAGCCGCCGGGAGCTGGGTGGAAAACGCCGCCCGGCAACCGAGTTCGCGTGCGGCGGCGGTGAACCGCGGCCACCGCGCCTCGGCCGTCAGATCCGCGCTGGCGACGCAGCTCGGGCCGTCCGCGCGGGCTGCCTCGACGCAGGGGCCGTCCCCGCTCCGGTACTGGATCCGGTCCAGTTCGGCGGCGGTCTTCGCGGTCCGCGCGGCGGTGGAGAAGCGGCCGTCGGAGCCCAGCACCGTCACGCTGACCCAGTCCGCACCGGCGATCGCCGCCGCCGTCGCTTCGACGACCTGGCGCAGCACGTCCGCGACCGAGGTGGCGGACAGCAGCATCCTGCTCAGCGCCTCGAACCGGCCCGCGGCGTCCGTCTTGGCCCGGTCGCCGGGCAGCACCAGTCCGCTTTTCGCCGAGGCGCGGCCGCACTCCCGTTCCGCCGCACCGGGTTCGCTTCGCAGCGCGATGGCGGTGCGAACGAAGTTCCGGCTGCCAGGGAAACGAACGTGCTCGGCGGTGTCCCGCTGCAGCGTCGCCGACGGCGACTCGCCGTAGGCAGCGCGGTAGTGGGCGGCGAAGACGCTCGGCGCGTAGCCCCAGCGCGCGGCGATCCGGGCGACGGTGTCCTCCTCCGGCTGGGCGGCGCGCAGTTCCGCTCGGGCGCGGTCCAGCCGGGCCCGGCGCAGGTACGCCATCGGCGTGGTGCCGAGGTGCCTGCGGAAGGCCAGCTGCACCGCGCGGGCCGAAACGCGGGCCGCCGCGGCGATCTCCCCGATCTCGACGGAACGGTCGAGATTGGCCTCGATGAACGAGATCGCGCGGCGAAGCGTCCGCGAATGGGCGTCGAGCCCGTCCCCGGGCCGTTCGGCGGACGCCGTGTGCGGGAACGCGTTCAGCACGGCCACGGCGAAGTAGCGCGCCGCCGTCGCCACGGCCAGCGGATTCTCCCCGACCCCGGGCACGCCGAGGACGTCGTCGCGCAGATGCGCGGCCGCGGCCCGCAGGTGCTGGGCGGCGCTGGCGTCGACCGGCCGGCGGTCGAGCAGCCGCACCGGCCGGTCGACACCCGCCGCCTCGCTCAGCAGGATCGGGTCGAACAGGGTGACGCTGTACTTGGCGCGCGCGATCCGGCCGGTGCAGGGCCGGTCCGCGGCCGAGAAGGTCACCAGGTCCCCGGGGCCGAACGTCTCCGTTTCCCGCCGGCCGTCCGCGCGATGATCCTCGATCCTGCCCGCTTCGACGTCGCACAGGCAGATCGCGCCCAGCGGCTCGACGGCGTAGCTCATCTCGAAGGACAGCTCGAGCCGGTCGGTCATCAGCCCGTCCACCGCGTGCCTGCGGATGTGCGTGCTCGCGCGGCCGGTGTCGCTGCCGATCCGCGTCGGCGCGTACGCGCTGCTCAGGAACGCCTCGATGCGGCCGAGATCGTCGCTGTCGAAGGCGAGCGACCGCACCGCGCCGCTCGCCGCCAACGGCTGCCGGACGTCCCCGGACCGGGCCAGCGCCTCCGCCAGCGACGCGGACCGCCGGACGGCTGCGCCGGGGTCGGCGCTGTCCAGCATCGCCGTCGTGGCCTCGTCCGGCGCCGCCAGCAGCACGCAGTCGCGGTCACGGGCGAACGAGACCAGTGCCCGGGCCAGCAGGGCGGTCAACGGCCGCATGCCCCGCAGGTCGACCACCACCCGCGTGCCCGGCGAGACCGCACGGCCCGCCGCGTGCAGGGCGTCGGCGATTTCGGCCGCGTGAGTCGTCGCGAGCCGGTCCGGCAAGGTCAGCACCACGGCATCCCCGAGCTGCCGAGGGGTGATCTTCAGGTCCGTCACGGCAGCCGCACGACCCCGCTTCGCGCGAAGACGCCCTGGTCGGGCTGGGCTGGACGGGATGCTCGGCACTCGGCGGTCGCCACACGCACTCCTAGGAGCGGGCCGGACCGGGCGCAGGGTGCGCCGCGGCCAGGGGATGGTGGACGCTGCCTGCTTAACGCACCGGGCGAAAAGCCTACCCGGCACGATCTTGGGCCGGATCAGGGCACGCCGGAACCGGCCGTGCGGGAGCTGCCGAACTGTCTACTGTGGACCGTTCAGGAACGAGGCCCCGCGGCGCGGCGCAGCCGGTTCGCGATCGCCAGGCCCAAGCCGGTCTCCTCCGGAAGCGACGCGACGATCAGGTCGCACCCCTGCCGGTCCAGCTCGCGCAGGAAGCCGTAAAGGCCGCGCGCGTACTCGGCCGTCGATTCCGGAACCGCCACCACCGCGTGCGCCTCCGGGGCTCCGCCGTTCTGGGAAGGCGGCAGGAAAACCCCCACCCGGTGCCCGAGTTTCCGCGCGTGCGCCGCTTCCGCGACCACCTGGTCCGGCTCGACGAGAACGACCTTCGCCCGCGGCGCGTAATGCGACGGATGCTGGCCGGGAACCCGGATCGGGCTCGTGGACGGCACGTCGAGAGGGCCGCCGAGCACCGCTTCCAGGTCTTCCCGGGGCACGCCGCCGGGCCGCAACACGCTGAGGGTGTCGCTGGTCGCGTCAACAATGGTGGACTCGACGCCGACCTGGCAGGGGCCGCCGTCCAGCACGAAGTCGACGGCGTCGCCCAGCTCCGCGCGGACGTGCTCGGCGGTGGTCGGGCTGACCGAGCCGAACCGGTTCGCCGACGGGGCCGCCGCGCCGCCGCCGAACGCCGACAGCAGCGCCAGCGCGACCGGATGGTCCGGCACGCGCACCCCGACCGTCTCGAGGCCGCCAGTCGCCGCCGACGACACCCGGGGGCCGCGCCGCAGCACCAGGGTCAGCGGCCCCGGCCAGAACCGCTCGGCCAGCAGCCGTGCCGGTTCGGGCAGCTTCTCGACCCAGCCGTCGAGGAACCCGGCCCCGGCGAGGTGCACGATCAGCGGATGCGTGGACGGGCGGCCCTTCGCCTGGTAGATGCGGGAAACCGCGGCCGGATCGGAGGCGTCGGCGCCCAGGCCGTAGACCGTCTCGGTCGGGAAGGCCACGAGGCCCCCGGCGCGCAGCACCCCGGCCGCCTTCTCGATGTCGCCAGCTGCCGCGGTCACTTTCGCACTCTCCTGCCCGACGAATAGGTTCTCCTCGCCCGCCAGCCTAAAACGCGCCCGCCGGACGCCTTCACCCGGCGGCGAACCTCGCCTCCACCGTCGACCCGGACGGATCCGAATGCATCCGCACCAGGTCCGCGAGATGGTTCACCAGCAGCAGCCCCCGCCCGCGCACCTGGTCCGGGGAAGCCGGGACGCGACCGGCCATCGGATCCGCCAGCCACCCCTCGTCCCGGACCTGGCAGACCAGCTCGCCGTCCGCGAAACCCAGCCGCACCACCGCGGCGCCGCTGCCGTGCTCGACGCTGTTGACCGCCAGTTCGGACACCGCCATCACCGCGTCCTCGACCCGGTCCTCGGGGAGGCCGTGCCGCCGCGCGGTCTCGGCGGTGATCAGGCGGAGGTCGACGAGGTCGGGTTCCGCGACGACGAAGGACCGGGCTCCGGGCGGGGGCGGAAGTTCGCGGTTGTAGTCGGCGACCACGGCGTCGGGCGCGTAGTCGCTGCTCGATCGCCACTCCCCCGTGCCGTCGATCAGCCAGGGATGCGTCCGGAGTGCGTCGGCCAGTTCGGTGGCGCCCAGCGCTTCGGCGTCGTACGGGCAGAGGATGGTCGCCCAGCGGCCCTCGAACGCCAGGTTGATCAACGCTTCGTGCTGCGCGCACGCCGGATACTCCGCGGCCGACCGGCCCGCCCAGATCGGCTCCCCGACGATCCGCACGTGCCGGTCCGGATGCCCGTCGGCGAACGCGCGCAGCACGCCCGGGATGATCCGGCCCGGATTGCGGCCCGCCTCGGTCATGTCGACCAGCAGCACGCGCCCGGCGTCGGCCCCCAGTTCGGCCCTGACCAGGCTCACGTGCTCCGGCGGCGCGGCGACCGCGACCGGTTCGTCCGCCTCCAGCCCGTCGCGGACGAAGGAGACCACGCCGGAGGTGAACTCGGCGGCGCTCCGATAGAAGAGCGCTGGGTGCATGAACGCCTGATCCGCGTACATCACAGACACCCCGCCGGAAACAACGGCTTCTCCGCGGGCATCACGATCTCTACCTCACCTCTGCCGTCCGCCGGACGGCTCGGTTGACCTTGCCGGCCAAGGCTAACCCAGCGGCCGGGCGGGCAGTCCGGCCGTATGGTGCGACAGGCCCGCCGACCTGCCCAAACGTCCTGCGCGGAACCTACCGGCGACCACATCGCCGCCGACGCGAGGCCGAGCCCGGTTTTCCCCGCCCGCGCCCGGAATCGAGCCGTTCGCGCACCTGGCCGAGCCGCCGGACCCGGTCGCGTCCGAAGACCGGCGTCCGCTCCGGCCCGCGCCGCTCGCGAGTGACCAAGATCTCCTCCGGATCGGGGCGCTCGACCTCGCGCACGGTCGGCACGTCCCCGCCGAACTTGGCCGTCACCGCAGCTTGAACAGGCATTCCGCCCTGGTACCCGGCACCGGCCCGGCGAAACGTCGTCTTTCCGGCGGAGTCCGCGGCGGTCCATTGTGGACCGATGGCTGCCCGGCCCCCGGTTGCCCGCGGCCGGGCCGGGTATCCCCACCCGCATGGAGACGTTGCTCGGGATCTACCTCAACGACCAGCTGGCCATGGGACTGGCCTGGCGCGAGCTGGCCCGCCGGGCCGCCCGCAACAACCGGGGCACCGAATTCGAGACGCCGCTGCGGGAGGTGGCGTCGGCGATCGCGGAAGACGTGGCCGCTTTCCGCGGAGTCATGCGGGCGGTGCCGGTCCGCGCGAATCCGGTCAAGGCCGGGCTCGCCGTCGCGGCCGAGCGGCTGGGACGGTTCAAACCGAACGGCAGGATCGCGTCGTACTCGCCGCTGAGCCGGTTCTGGGAACTCGAGGCGCTGGCCATGGGCATCGAGGGCAAGAAGATCCTCTGGACCACGCTGCGGGACGCGGCGAACCTCGGCGAACGGCTGGCCGACGTGGACTTCGACGCCCTGCTCCTGCGCGCGGACCGGCAACGTTCCCTGCTGGAACCGGCGCGGCTGCGGGCCGGCGAGGAGGCGTTCGCCCGGCACTGACCCGGCGGCAGCCGCGAGCGAAGGCCGTTTGCCCCGTTCGCCGCCGGGTAGCCGGGCCACCCGTCTCCCCGAAGAAAGGGCAAACCCATGAACCAGCACGAGGCCGCCGCTTCCCGGCGGCGGCCGGTCCAGACCGCGGCCCTGCTCGCCGCGGCGGCCTTTCTCGTCGTCGGGGTGCTCGGCTTCCTGCCGGGCGTGACCGCCCATTACGGCGAACTCCGGTTCGCCGGCCCGCATTCCGGCGCCGCGCTGTTCGGCGTTTTCGGCGTTTCCGTGCTGCACAACCTGGTCCATCTGCTCTTCGCCGTCGCGGGATTCGCCTGCGCCCGCACGCATACCGCCGCCCGCATGTTCCTGATGCTCGGCGGCCTCGTCTACCTCCTGCTGTGGATCTACGGCGCGGCGATCGACAAGCACAGCGCGGCGAACTTCGTCCCCCTCGACCACGCCGACGACTGGCTGCATCTCGGTCTCGGGATCGGCCTGATCGTCCTCGGCGTCGCGGGCACCGCCGTCGAACGCGCCCGCGGCCAGTACCCGCGGCGCAGCCCGGCCGGGAAGCTCCCGGAGGATTCCCCGGCCGACCGCGACGGGTGACCCGCACCGTCCTCGTTCCGAAGCCCCGCAAGGAAATCTCGTAACCGCCGGAGCCGGTTTGCCCGGCCGCGGAGCCGGGTAGCCCGAGGGTTCGGCAAGACTCGCTGAACTCCGAGGAAAGGTGCCCATGGCTGCTGCAGCGCATTACGTCGAGGTCAACGCTCCCGCGCAGGCGTGCTACGACTGGTGGCGTCCGCTGACCCGGCTGCCGGAACTGTTCTCCGACGTCCAGTCGGTCGAAGCCCTGGACGGCGACGGGACGCGCACCCGGTGGAAGGTCAGCGGACCGGCGGGGTCCACAGTGGAATGGGAGGCCCGGATCGTCGAGGACGCGCCGCCCCGCACGATCGCCTGGACCACGGTGGACGACGCCGATCCGGACGTGCGCAACTCCGGCGTCGTCCGGTTCGAGGACAAGGGCGGCAGCCGCACCGGCGTGGAGATCTCGCTCGAATACCGGCCCCCGGCGGGCAAACTGGGCGAGGCGGTCGCGTCGCTGCTGGCCGACCCGCAGAAGAAGGTCGAGCGGGCCGCCGAGCAGTTCCGGACCGTCATCGAAGCTCGCTGAGGCTCTCCGAAGGACCGGGCCGCGGGTCAGGCGGCCAGGCTGCGCGTGAACGCGACCCGGTCCAGGCCCGGCCCGTCGTAGTCCGGAAGCACGTCGGAGACCTCGAACCCGAGGCGGGCGTGGTACGCGCGCGAAGCGGTGTTCTGCGGGCTGGTGATGCACTTGACCTTCCGCACGCCCGATTCCCGCACCCGCGCGAAGAACCATTCGTACAACGAGCGGCCGATTCCCTGCCCGTGCAGCTCCGGATCGACGCCGACGAAGTGGATGTAGGCGGTCTCCGGGTCGGTCTGCGAGACGAACCCGATCAGGAACGCCGCCAGCGTCCCGTCCGGCCGCTCCGCCAGGCGGCTCGTGGTGGTGAAGTGCTGGAAGTACAGGCGCGGCACCAGCAACGCCCGCTCCCTCGCCCCGGCTTCGCCCTTCAGCCCGCCCCACCACGGTCCCAGCGCGGCGAGCACGCGCGCGTGGTCGTTTTCGGTCGGCTGGCGGAAAGTCAGGTCGGCAGTCATGCCCCGACCCTCTCGTTTTCGCGCCCGGCGAGCAACCTGGTTATCGCCGCGGGTCGACGTGGATCTTCGGCGGCCCCGGCGGCCGCTCGCCGCCGAGCACCGCGGCGACCTCGCCCAGCCCGACGGTCGCCGCCACCAGCGGCCGCGGATCCACCTCGCCGGAGGCGTACGCGTCGATCGCCTGCGCCAAGCCCGGCGACCCGCTCAGCACGCCGATCGCGGTGACGTCCTTCAGCGCCAGCAACCGCGTGTCCAGCAGGCTCGGCTGTCCCGCGAGCCCGATGCACACGATCCGCCCCGCCGGTTCGACGACCTCGGCCGCGAGCGCGGGAGCGGAGCGATCGCCGGTCGCGTCGACCACCGCGTCGAACGGCGGATCCGGAACGCTCGTCCCGGCGGAAAAACCCAAGCCGCGCGCGAATTCCACGGACCACGGCGTCGCGCCCACCAGATGCACCTCGCTGCCCGCGGCGCGGAGGAACAGCGCGGTGAGCAACCCGATCGTCCCCGGGCCGAGAACCAGCACCCGCTCGCCCGCGGCCGCGCGCGCCGCCCGGCACGCGTTGCCGCCCGGTTCGACCAGCGCTCCCGCGACGGGATCCAGCGCGTCCGGCAGCTCGTGCAGCGAGCGCACCGGCACCGCGAGGCGTTCGGCGAGCGCTCCGGCCCGGCCGCCGCGGATGCCGACCTCCTGCCGGTCCGCGCAGACGTGCTGGTGCCCGCCCCGGCACCGGCGGCAGTCCCCGCACCCGAGCATCGTGTCCCCGGTGACGCGGCGGCCGACCCACGCCGGATGCACGCCCGGGCCGGCTTCCGCCACCCGGCCGCACCATTCGTGGCCGAGCCGCATCGGGTACCGGGCGTGCCCGTCGGCGAGGTACTGCATCTCGCCGGTGAAGAACTCGACGTCGGTGCCGCACACCCCGGCCCGCTCCACCTCGACCACGACCTCGCCGACCCCGGCTTCCGGCTCCGGCACCTCGGCCGGCCCGGCCTCCCCCGGCCCGGTCACCACGAACGCCCGCATGGCCCCGATCGTAGCCGCGCTCAGCCCGTCCCGCGCTCGCGCAGGAACGCCGCCGTCGCCGGATCGGCCGGATAGAACGACTCGATCACCAGCTCGGCGACCGTCACGTCCAGCGGGGTCCCGAACGTCGCGACCGTGCTGAAGAACGTCAGCTCCCGGTCCTCGTGCCGGTAGCGCAGCGGCACGAAGATGTCGCCCGGACCGGGGATCTCCACCTCCGGAACCTCGTCGTCGCACGGATATCCGCGCAATTCCTCCAGCAGCTCCGCGAGCCCGGCGTCCGCCGTCTGTTCGACCTGACGGCGCAACCGGCCCAGCAGATGCGCCCGCCACTCCCCCAGGTTCACCACCCGCGGCGCCATCCCGTCCGGGTGCAGCGTCGCGCGCAGCACGTTCACCGGACCGGTCAGCAGCGACGGCGCGACGCCCTCGGTGAGCACGCCGAGGCTGAGGTTGGCGTCGACGAGGTTCCAGCCGCGGTCGACCACCGCCGCCGGGTACGGGTCGTGCCCGGCGAGCAGCCGCCGGACGGCCTCGCGGACCACGGCCATTTCCGGCGCGCCGAGGTCGGACTCGCCGTAGGCCGGCGCGTAGCCCGCGGCGAGCAGCAGGCGGTTGCGTTCGCGCAGCGGGATGTCGAGGTGCTCGCCGAGCCGCAGCACCATGTCCCGGCTCGGCTTGGACCGGCCGGTTTCCACGAAACTCAGGTGGCGCGTCGAGATGTCCGCCGAGATCGCGAGGTCGAGCTGGCTGATGCGGCGGCGGTCGCGCCATTCCCGGAGCAGCTCGCCCACCGGGGCCTTCACCGTAGTCGTCACTCCTGCGACGCTACGGCTTCGCCGGGCGCGGGACCATTACCCCCGAGGTAACGGCGCGTGCACCACCAGCGCCTCGGCGAGCGGTTTGCGTTCGAGGTCGGGTACCTCGCAGTCCGGCGCGGGATAACCGACCGGGAACAGGATGTACGGCCGTTCGGTCGCCGGGCGCGCGAAGACCTCGTTGAGGAAGCCCATCGGGTTCGGCGTGTGGGTGAGCGTCGCCAGCCCCATCGTGTGCAGCGCGGTGATGAACATGCCGCACGCGATGCCGACGCTTTCGTTGACGTAGTAGTTCTTCCGCAGCGAACCGTCCGGCAGCGGCGTGCTCTTCTGCGCGAACGCGACCACCAGCCACGGCGCGACTTCCAGGAACTCCTTGTGCTCGTCGGTTTCGAGCCGGGCGAGCGCCGCGTGCCAGTCCGGCGCGTTGCGCTCCCGGTAGAACTTCCGCTCCTCGACCTCGGCGGCCTCGCGCACCGCGCGCTTGACGTCCGGGTCCGCAGTCGCGACGAACGTCCACGGCTGGTGGTGCGCCCCGCTCGGCGCGGTGTTCGCGATCCGCACCGCGGTTTCGATCGCCTCGAGCGGCACCGGGTCCGGGGAGAACCAGCGGACCGACCGGCGCCGGTCGAGCAGCCGGTACAGCTCCTGCCCGCGCGCGAGGCTTTCCTCCGGGGACAGCCGCGGCGGCGCGTAGGGGACGAACGGGTGCTGGTGCCGGGTCATGCCCCGACCCTGCCGTGCCGAGGGACATCGGTCCAGTTCACATTTCTGGTGAAGGACATAAGCTGGACTGATGTCTCCCTCGTTGCGCCAGCTCGAGTACCTGGTCGCCGTCGCGGACACCGGCGGCCTCACCTCGGCCGCGGAAAGCTGCCACGTGTCGCAGTCGGCGGTTTCGCTCGCGATCGCTTCGCTGGAACGGACTTTGGGCGTGCAGCTCATCCTCCGCGGCCCCGGCCGTACGACCGCGCTGACCGACGCCGGCCGCCAGGTCGTCGGCGAAGCCCGCGCGGTGCTCACCTCGGTCGCCGAGCTCGGCACCGCCGCCCGCGACTACGGCCAAGACCTCGCCGGTCGCTTGACTTTCGGCTGCTACACCCCGCTCGCGCCGCTGCACGTGCCCGCCGCACTGGCGACTTTCCGCACGCAGCACCCGGAAGTCGACGTCTCCTTTGTCGAAGGCACGCTGCCGGACCTGCAGCACCTCCTGCTGGAGGGCCGCTGCGACCTCGCCGTCCTGTACCGGCAGGACCTCGTGCCCGGGATCGCGGTGGACAAGCTGTACGACCAGCCGCCGAGCGTGCTCCTTCCACCGGACCATCCGCTGGCCCGCCGCAAGACGGTTTCCTTGCGCGCCTTGGCCGACGAGCCGTTCGTCCTGCTGGACGTCCCGCCTTCGGAGCGCTATTTCCGGGACGTTTTCGCCGCGGTCGGACTGCCGATGCCGGTCGCGCACCGCACGACGAGCTTCGAACTCGCGCGTGCCCTGGTCGCCCGGGGGCTGGGTTACACGCTCTCGGTGCAGCGGCCGCCATTGGAACTTTCCGTTGAGGGCACGCCGTTCGCCGTCCGTCCGCTGCGCGAGCGGGTCCCGACGACGCCGGTCGTGCTGGCCCGCGCGGAGGGCGCGCGGCTGACCCGGCGGGCGTAAACGTTCCGCGCCTTTTGCCGGGAGTTCTTCGGCTCTAGAGCGTGACGCCGCGCGGTTCGCGGCCGAGCAGCTCAGCCAGCACCGGACTCGTCTCCGCGAAGTGCCCTTGCCGGGCTGCCTCGAACATCGACAGCTTCATCCGGCCCACCTCCTCCGGCTCGCCCGCGATCCACTCCTCGTCGTCCACCACGACGCGCCGCACCGCACGCCCGCTGACCCGCGAGGCAAGCTCGGCCACGTCGTCGAACGTCACCGCCTGCCGGGCGGTCAGCGTCACCGGACCGTCGAACTCCCTTTCCCCGGCGAGAACCACCGCCGCCGCTTCCGCGACATCCGCCCGGTCAGTCCAGGAAACCGGGCCGTCCGCCGGAGCCTTGAGCACCCCGTCCTCGCGCCAGTTCCCGAGCAGCCAACCGATGCTGTGCGCGTAAAACCCGTTGCGCAGCGCCGTCCACGCGACCCCGGACTCGGCGAGAATCCGTTCGGTCGCCGCGTGCTCCGGACCCGGCGGAAACGGAGTGTCCATCCGGGAATTCTGATGACTGGTGTACAGAATCCGTTGCGCTCCAGCCGCTGCAGCCGCCTCGATGCCCGCCCGATGCAGGCCGACGCCGTCCGCATGCGGGTCGCTCGAAGAAACCAACAGTACTTTTTCGGCCCCCTCAAACGATTTCCGCAGCGCCGCGGGATCCTCATAGGACCCCTGCCGCACCCGCACACCTCGGTCCGCGAAGTGCTGCGCCTTGGCGGGGTCCCGCACGCTGACGCCGATTTCCTCCGCCGGAACGCGCTTGAGCAAGTGCTCCACAGTCGCCCCGTTGAGCGCACCGGTCGCCCCCGTGATCACGATCATGTCCGTTCTCCCTTCAGCAACGGCAGGAGGATGTCGTCCACGAGATGCCGCAGGAACCGGTCGTCGCACGGCTCCCCGGCGAAGACGATCCGATGCACGATCACTCCCGGCGCGACCTCGGCGAACAACTCGGCCGCGCCAGGCGCCAATGCGTTGCACGGCAAGCGATCCGTCATCGCCGCCTGGTCCCGGCGCAGGATCCGGCGCATCTCGTCGGCGAGCCGGGGATCGCTGCGCATCCCCGCGAAGAGCGCGCCGAGCAGTCCGATCTCCTGCTCGGCGATCTCGCGCGCCAGCCACCGCACGACGGCCAGCAGGTTCTCCCGCAATCCCCCGGACCGGGCCTCGGGCGGAGCCGAGGCCTGCCGCTGCTCGACCGCCGCCGCGACGAGAGCCGCTTTGTCGCGGTACCGCCGGTAAATCGTCGTCTTGGCCACGCCCGCCCGCGCCGCGATCGCCTCGATGGACAGCTGGTCGTAGCCCACCTCGGCCAGCAGCGCCAAGGCCGCCTCGTGAATCGCCGCGTCCCTGCTGGCATCCCGCGGCCTGCCCACGACTGGCTCCGGCATGCTGGCCCACTTCCGATACGCTACCGTTTCGTATCGAAAGTACACCGATCTCGGGCCACCCGTCAACCGGGCCAAGGCAGGACGGTCAGCTCCGGCCATTGTTCCCGCCACCGCCGGGCTTTCGCCTCGTAACTGCTCCGCGGCGCGTGCCCGGGATTGGGCCGCACGACGAGGTTGAACACGTCCGCGAACCCGTGCGGCGCGTAGACCTGCCACTCCCCTGCCTCGTCCAGGCGGACCCCCAGGCAGGACGTCGTGGACGGGAACGAGTCGATCGCCGCCTCGGTGGACGAGTACGGCACGCAAGGCACGCCGAAACGGTCCTCGTACCAGAGGTGCACCCGTGCCTCGTTGCGGATTTCCACTGTCACCGGGAGATCCCCGAATCGCCGGGCGCCCTCGGCGATGACCGCGTCCTCCGCTTCCCAGCTGAGATCCGAGTCGTCGAAGTAGAACAGGTCGTAGTCCTTGATCCCGTCGGCGGGCGGGCGTCCGGTCGCCGCGTTCCACACGGTCTGACACAGGCATCCCGCGGTCAGATACCAGCTGGGAAGAGCCAGGTCCGCCGCCCGTGCCAGCACTTCGGGCACCAGGTCGTTGCGCGTCACCGTCTCGCGGAATTTCTCGAGTTGCCTGTCGATCGCCAGGCGGCCGTAGTCCATGCCCCGGTTTAGCACGGCGAACCGATTACCTCCCGCGTAATCGACCGGCCGCCGTTGCTGCGACAAGCTTGGCTCTACCGAAAACGGGACGACACAAGGAGAACCCCGACATGACCACCACCGCACCCGCCGCGACCGACCTCGCCCGCCGGTACCTCGACGTCTGGAACGAGACCGACCCGCAGCAGCGGCGCCGGCTCGTCTCGGAGGTGTTCGCCCCCGGCGCGACCTACACCGACCCGCTCGGCGCGGTCGCCGGGCAGGACGAGATCGACGGGTTCATCGGCGGCGCGCAGCAGCAGTTCGCCGGACTCGTCTTCAGCCTGCCCGCGGACCCGGACGCGCACCACGACCTCGCGCGATTCCAGTGGCATCTCTCGGCTCCGGGCAACGACGACCCGATCGCGATCGGGTTCGACGTGATCGAGATCGCCGACGGCCGGATCGCCAAGGTGCACGGGTTCCTGGACAAGATTCCGGGCTGACCCGCTGCGGACGCCGGAGGCTGTGGTCTTGACCACAGACCCGAGGTTCAGACCACCCGGGAGGTCTGAACCTCATCCGGCGAAACCGCCACGCCGCAACACAGGCGTGGCCCTCCCCACTCTGTCCGTACCCCACGGGGCGCCTGAGAGTTTCACCCGCGTGGATAGCCGGGTTTGCACCGTCGGCGGCACCGGCTGGTGGTCTCCTGCCGATGCGCTTTCCAGAGGCGTCTCGTCCGCGCGGTCCAGGGTGCCTGAGAGGTTCCGGGGAGGACTTGCTCCTTCGGCGCCGGACCGGGGATGCCGGTCCGGTCTCTCCCGCGCGGGTTCGTCGATCGCGCGCCCAGTCTAGCGCGGACGAAGATCAGCCCGTGCGGCGGGCGTTGCGGCGCTGGGTCAGCTCGTCCGGCACGACGGCCTCGACCAGTCCGCCGTCGGCGCGCTCGGCCGGGAACTCGTGGATCGTGCCGCTGATCTCCTGCATCGCCCCGCTGACCGCGATGCCGAACACGCCCTGGCCGCCCTGGAGCAGATCCACGATCTCCTCCGGCGACGTGCACTCGTACACCGTGGTGCCGTCGGAGAACAGCGTGACCTTCGCCAGGTCGCGCACCCCGCGCACGCGCAGGTGGTCCACCGCGACGCGGATGTTCTGCAGCGAGACCCCGGTGTCCAGCAGGCGTTTCACCACCTTGAGGACCAGGATGTCCTTGAACGAGTAGAGCCGCTGCGACCCCGAGCCGTGCGCCGTCCGGATGCTGGGCGCGACCAGCTTCGTGCGCGCCCAGTAGTCCAGCTGGCGGTAGGTGATCCCGGCGATCTGGCAGGCCGCGGGACCGCGGTAGCCGACCAGCTCGTCGGGCAGCGAGGCGTCGGGGAACAGCTCGCCCTGCTCGCCGTCGGCGACAGGTCCGGCGGGTATCTCCGGACGACCAGCCTCGACCACCGCAAGCCTCCCCTCGCCCGGCCTCGCGGCGGGGCGTTCGACAGGCCGGTCGAGCCCAGGATCGGGATCGGCCGGGGAAAACTGCCACGAGCGCGCCGGGTCGGCGAATCACATCGTGGCGATTTACCGCCTTTGACGGTAAGGCTGCGCCGCGACCCGGTCAACGCGACGCGCGGCGTGCCTCAAGCGCGTGTCGAGGCTTTGGCCCGTTCGCCGTACGGGATTGCCCTTTTTTACTCGGCCGAGTAACTTCTTACTCATGCAGGTAAACATCGACACGCAAGCCGAACTCGGCCTCAGCGTCACCGAGGCCACCACCCGGGCGCAGATCATCGGCGCGACCATCGCCACGATCGCCGACCACGGGTACGCGCGCACCACCTTCGCGCGCATCAAGGAGCGGGCCGGGCTCAGCAGCACGCGGCTGATCTCGTACCACTTCACCAACAAGGCCGGCCTCATGCAGGCGGTGCTGAGCACGGTGTCCGAGACCAAATCGGAATACCTGCGC
Source organism: Streptomyces sp. AA4 (assembly GCF_000158875.1). NCBI lineage: Bacteria > Bacillati > Actinomycetota > Actinomycetes > Kitasatosporales > Streptomycetaceae > Streptomyces > Streptomyces sp. AA4. The sequence goes on from NZ_GG657746.1 coordinate 4,349,568, forward strand.
GAGCGCAGCGCGGGCGTCGACCCGGCGGACCGGCCGGGGAACCTGCGCGCGTACATCGAAACGTCGGTCGCGTTCCTGCGCGACTATCCGCAATGCGAGCGGGTGCTGGTCGAGATGGCCGCGCACGCCGACGACCGCGACGGCTGGGCGATGACCGGCGTGATGGTCGGGCAGCTGCGCACCGGCGCGCTGCAGCGGCAGCTGGAACAAGGCCGCAAGGAAGGGGCGTTCGGGGACATCGCTCCGGAGATCGTGGCGCTGTCCATCGCGCAGGCCATCGACGGGGTCGCGGCCGCCTACGCCGCCGATCCGTCGATCGACCTGGACCGCTACGGCCGGGAACTGGCCGACCTGTTCGCCCGCGCCACCGCGCGGTGACCGGGCGCCCGGAGATCAGGTGTCGGCGCCGCGGAAGTCTTCCGGGGACACGGAGTCGAGGAACTCGCGGAACTTCTCGACCTCGTCCTCCTGCTCGTCCGGGATGATCAGCCCGGCCTCCTCGAGCACCGCGTCGACGGCGTGGATCGGAACGCCGATCCGCAGCGCCAGCGCGACCGAATCGCTCGGGCGGGCCGAGACCCGGATGTCGCCGTCGAAGACCAGCTCGGCGAAGAACGTGCCTTCCTTGAGGTCGGTGATCACGACCTGCTCGAGCTCGCGGCCGAGCGCGCCGATGACCTCTTTGAGCAGGTCGTGGGTCAGCGGCCGGGCGGGGCGGACGCCTTGCTGTTCCAGGGCGATCGCGGTGGCTTCGACCGAGCCGATCCAGATCGGCAGGTACCGCTCGCCCTCGGTCTCCCGCAGCAACAAGATCGGCTGATTCGCGGGCAGTTCGACCCGCACGCCGACGACGCGCATCTCGCTCATCGGGCTTCGCCTCCCTCTCGTGCACACGGGCCGCAGCGCTCGCGACGGCTGACGACCGTTGTCTCCGACGCTACCCGTCATCCGGGCGCTGTGCTCGCTCGCAGCGGACATTCTCGGTTCGTGGTCTCGCGAACCGTCTCTCACGGTACGGCATCCCGGCGCTGAGATTCAGTCATTGACACGTGACGAAATCCGCGTCCCGGGCATCCGGGTCAATCGCCGGCGACGCCGCGGATCCCGGCCTTGACGAGCAGGGTGTGCAGCGTGACCGACAACGCGGCCAGTTCGCGCACTACCTCGTCGGCGCGCGCCTTCGCGTCCGCGTCACGATGCCGGTACGCCGGGGTCACGATCTGCTCCAGCAGGCCGACCTCGCGGTCGGCCGCGGCGCGGAACGCGCGCAGGTGCCGCGGTTCGAGCCCGAATTCGGTCATCGCTTTGACGGTGCGCGCGATGAGCACCGACTCCGGGCCGAAAAAACCCGCCGCGCCGGGGCGCAGCAGGCCGTACTGGCAGAGCTCGGCGAGCATCGCGTCGTCGATGCCCGCCTGCTCCAGCAGGTCTTCCTGGGTGAGCCGGGTGTCCGGCCCGGTCTCGAAGTCCGCCGCCGCGGGCAGTCCCGCCGGATCGCTCCCGTCGCCGAGCGGCACGAGCCGCCGCGGCAGCTGGGGCGCCGACGGGACCGGCGCGGGCGGTTGCGCGCCCGCGTCGGCCGCGTCGAGCTGCTCCTTGATGACCTTGAGCGGGAGATAGTGGTCGCGCTGCGCGGACAATACGTACCGCAGGCGTTCCACGTCCGCCGACGAGAACTGCCGGTACCCCGAGGGCGTGCGGCCCGGGCGGACCAGGCCTTCCGCCTCGAGGAAACGGATCTTGGAGATCGTGACGTCGGGGAAGTCCCCGCGCAGCTGCGCGAGCACCGCCCCGATGCTCAACCCGTCCCGCCGGGCCTCCTGACGACCGGGCTGCCCGGCCGCCGTCACTGCGCCCCCTGGCCCCCGTGCCCCGGGCCGGTCAGGAAGACCAGGCGGAACTTGCCGATCTGCACCTCGTCGCCGCCGGCGAGGACGGCCTGGTCGACCGGCTCGCGGTTGACGTAGGTGCCGTTCAGGCTGCCGACGTCGATCACGACGAACTCCCCGCCCTCGCGCCGGAATTCCGCGTGGCGGCGGGAAACCGTGACGTCGTCGAGGAAGATGTCGCTGTCGGGGTGCCGTCCCGCGCTGGTGGTGTCGCGGTCGAGCAGGAAGCGGGAGCCCGCGTTGGGCCCGCGCTTCACGACCAGGAGGGCGGAACCCGGCGGGAGGGCGTCGACGCCCTGCACCGGTGCCTCGGCGGCCGGCGCGGACTCCTGCTGGCCTTCCATGTCGGCCAGGAAATCGGCCCGGAAGACAGAGGTCCGCTCCGGAGACTGCTCCGGGGGAACGCCGGGCCCGTCGTTCGTGCTCACCTGAGCTCTCCTCTACGCATGAAGTGTTGTCATCGACCAAGAACGTGCAGCTGTCAACGTACCGTGCCCGACCGGCCCGGAACCCTCGGGCTCCCCTTGCGGCTCCGGGCGCCGGGCCGGGCGGCTCAGCCCTTGATGAGCGCCTGGTACGCCTCGGCCTCGAGCAGCGCCTCGAGCCCGGCCGGGTCGTCGAGCCGGATCTCCACGAGCCAGCCCTCGCCGTAGGGGTCGGAGTTGATGAGCTCCGGCGAATCGGAGACCGCGGAGTTGACCGCGACGATCTCGCCGTCGACCGGCGCGAACAGCTCCGAGACGCTCTTCGTGGACTCGACCTCGCCGAACGGGTCGCCCGCCCCGACCTGCTTGCCGACCTCGGGCAGGTCGACGAACACGACGTCGCCGAGCTGGTCCTGCGCGTATTCGGTGATGCCCACCCGCACGAGCGAACCCTCGCGGGTCGCGACCCACTCGTGCTCCTCGGTGTAGCGCAGTTCTTCCGGAGTGGTCAACGCCGCTCCCCTTCCTGGTGCTGGCTGTGCTCGCGATGGTGCCGACAATCTTCCATCACCGGGTGCGCAGCGCGCGAGCCGCCTGCACGACGTAGAGCGCGCCGGACCAGACATACAGGACGCCGCCCCACACCATGAACGCGTAGGCGATCGGCCGCGCGACCGCGGCGACGTCCGAGCCGCCCTGCGTGAGCAGCAGGAACGGGAAGGCGTACATGAGGACGAAGGTCGCGCCCTTGCCGATGTAGGTCACCTCGGGCGGCGCGAACCCGCCGCGGCGCAGCAGGAGCACGCACACGCCGAGCACCAGCTCGCGCAGCACCAGCGGGACGACGACCCACCACGGGATGATGTCGCGGATCAGGAACGCGACGAGCGTGGCGAGGATGTAGAGCCGGTCCGCGGCGGGGTCGAGCAGCTGCCCGAGCCGCGACATCTGGTCGAGCCAGCGGGCGAGCTTGCCGTCGAGCCAGTCGGTGAGCGCGGAGAAGATCAGCAGGGCGAGCGCCCAGCCGTCCTCTTTCGGGCCGAGCAGCAGCCAGAGGAACACCGGGACGCCCGCCAGCCGCAGCAGCGACAGCAGGTTGGGGATGGTGAGCGCCTGCCGCCACAGGGAGGGCTCGGCCGGGGGCTCGTCGGGGACCGTGGTCACGCGGCCAGCCTAGAGCGGACGGGATCGCGAGGTTTGTCCTGGCGGGGTGAAAGGCGGGGCCGCGGTTGTGCTGGGCGGGGTTCGGGCGCGGGAGGGCGCGGGCCGGGGTTCGCGTGCCGGGGATCCGGCGGGTGCGCCGCCTCGATGCGGCGTTCGGCGCGTCCCGCGCACCGAACGCCGCCTCGGGGTTTTCTCGGCAATGCGGCGAATTCGCAGCGGAGCACCGGTGCGCTTCGCTCCCGCGGAAGTCCGTGAAGGGCTCCTTCAGGGAATCTGATTCCCTCAAGGAGCCCTTCACGGACCTCGGCATCGCGCGTGGTTTGTCGGCGAGGCGAGATCCCGCGCACGGAAGGTGGCCGACGCCGTCGGGGCGCCCGTGGTGCGACGAGGAAGTGTTCGGCGAACCGGCGCGGCCGGACCCGTCCGGCTCGGCACTGGACCGATTCCGCCGGAGCCGCGAGCGAGTCGGCGCGGCGACGCGATCCGGTGCCGCGGGCCGATCGGCGCGGCAGGTGAATCGGTGCAGGGCCAGGGAAACGCGGATCCGCCGGACGGCGGCCGGAACCCCTCCCCG
>NZ_GG657746.1:4353719-4572219 GCF_000158875.1 Streptomyces sp. AA4
CCGTCCGGCGGAAGTCTCAGCGGGAGTGCCGCCTGCTGGCCGCCCGGCGGTGGCTCCATCCGCGGCGGCGCAGCTGCGCGTTGCTCAGCGTTTCCGGGCGGCCGCGGCCGTCGGTGCCGACCCAGCGCGGGCGCACGGCTCCGGCTTCGAGGACGTAGGGGCGGCCGCCGCACCACACCACGCTGCAGGGTTCGGTCGGCGGATCGGTCGGGGCGTCGGTTTCGGCTGCGGGGGCGGCTTCGGTGCTCATGTTCTCGGTGACTCGTGCTCTCTGGCGTCGGGCTTCGGGGACCTGGAACGCGCGGGGCGCCTGCCCTCTACGTCGGCGCGGGACCGCCGGGCGTTAACCGCCGCGGGCCGGATTCCTCCGAACGGTGCGCCCCGGCGGCGCGGATTTCCCCGTCCGGAACCCGAAAACAACCGTCCACAATAGACTCGACCGGCGGTGTTCCGGTGTGTCGGTGCCGCTCAGCGGGGGCGCGAGGGGCCAGAATGGGCCGGACCCCGGAGAAAGGATCGCGGTGCACCCGTCGAAAGCCGTGTACGGGCCGCTGTGCGCGGCTGTGGTGGTTTTGCCCGCGCTCACCGCCTGTTCGGGGGATCAAGCGCCACCGGCTGCCGTGTCGTCGGCGCCCTCCGCGATCGCCTCGGCCGCGCCGAGCACGCACGCTCCCCCGCCGCTGCCGCAGACCGGCAGCGCGAGCAGTCCGCCCGCCGCGCCCAGCACCTCCGCGGCCGCGCCGAAGCCGTCGAAGGAGGCTCCGCCGTCGACCCCGGGCACGTGCGGCACCGTCACCGCGGCGAGCGGGATGACGTTGTACGTCTACGACAACAAAGCCATCCCGTGCGCGGACGCGATGGCGCTGGTCAAGAAGTTCCACCAGGCGATCAACGGCCGTCAGGCGGCGGGCTCGAACAACCCGGTCAACGCGACCGTCGACGGCTGGCTGTGCGTGTCCGGCCCGCCCGCCGCGCAGGGCGGCACCACGTGCAGCAAGGGCGAGCAGACCGTGCTGGCGGCGGTGGTACCGGCGGAATAGGGCCGGCACCACCGCCGCGGCTCACGACTTGAGGTCCGGGAAGTCGTCCTCGCGGAACTCGCCCTCGGGCCGCTCCCCGCTCTCCCGGCCGCGCAGTTCGACCCGGCGGATCTTGCCCGAGATGGTCTTCGGCAGGTCCGCGAACTGCAGCCGCCGGATCCGCTTGTACGGCGCGAGGTGCTCCCGCGCGTACGCGAGGATCGCCCGCGCGGTTTCGGCGGTCGGCTCGTGCCCGGAGGCGAGCACGACGTACGCCTTGGGCACGGCCAGCCGGATCGGGTCCGGCGCGGGCACCACCGCCGCCTCGGCGACCGCTTCGTGCTCCAGCAGGACGCTCTCCAGCTCGAACGGCGAGATCCGGTAGTCGGACGCCTTGAAGACGTCGTCGGTGCGGCCGACGTAGGTGAGGTAGCCGCGTTCGTCGATCGAGCCGACGTCGCCGGTGTGGTAATACCCGTTCGCGAAGGCGGCGGACGTGCGTTCGTCGTCGTCCGCGTAGCCCGCCATCAGGCCGACCGGCCGGTGCGCGAGGTCGAGGCAGATCTCGCCCTCGTTCGCGCGCTCGCCGGTGACCGGGTCGACCAGGGCCACGACGAACCCGGGCAGCGGGCGGCCCATCGAACCGGCCACGACGTCCTGACCCGGGGTGTTCGCGACCTGGACGCTGGTTTCGGTCTGCCCGAAGCCGTCCCGGATCGTGACGCCCCACGCCTTTTCGACCTGCTCGATCACCTCGGGGTTGAGCGGCTCCCCCGCGCCGACGACCTTCTTCGGCGGCGTCCGCAGCGCGGTGAGGTCGGCCTGGATCAGCATCCGCCACACCGTCGGCGGCGCGCAGAAGCTGGTGATGCCGCAGCGGTCCATCTGCGCCATCAGGGCGGCCGCGTCGAATCGCGCGTAGTTGTACAGGAACACCGTCGCTTCGGCGTTCCACGGCGCGAAGAAGTTGCTCCACGCGTGCTTGGCCCAGCCCGGCGACGAGATGTTGAGGTGGACGTCGCCCGGTTCCAGCCCGATCCAGTACATTGTGGACAGATGGCCGACCGGATAGGAAACGTGCGTGTGCTGCACGAGTTTCGGCTTCGCGGTGGTGCCCGAGGTGAAGTACAGCAGCAGCGGGTCCTCGGCGCGGGTGACCCCGTCCGGGGTGAATTCGGCGGCCGAGGCGTACGCGGTTTCGAAGGCGTGCCAACCGGAAACCGGTTCGCCGACCGCGATCCGCGTGTAGTCGCCCGCGACGTCGGCGAACTTCTCCGCGTCGACGTCGCGCACGATCACGTGCTTCGCGTTGCCGCGCTCCACCCGGTCCACGAGGTCGGCCGGGCCGAGCAGCGTGGACGCCGGGATCACGACGGCGCCCAGCTTGATCGCGGCGAGAATCGTCTCCCACAGCTCGCCCTGGTTGCCGAGCATGACGATCACCCGGTCGCCGCGCGAGACGCCGAGGCCGCGCAGCCAGTTCGCGACCTGGTTGGACCGCGCCGACATCTCCGGGAACGTCCAGCGGTTCTCGGCGCCGTCCTCTTCCACGATCCACAGCGCGTACCGCTGCGCGTTCGCCGGGTCCGCGGCGATCCGGTCGAACCAGTCGGTGGCCCAGTTGAACTCGTCCAGCTGCGGCCACGCGAACTCGCGATAGGCGGTCTCGTAGTCCTCGCGGTGGGCTTGCAGATAGTCCCGCGCCGCGCGGAATGCCTGGTAGCCGGTGACCTCAGCGCCGTTGCTCACGTCGTACTCCTCGTGCTCGCTTTCCCGTGCCTGTTTTACTCGCCCTTGAACTCCGGCGCTCGTCGCTCCAGGAAGGCCTGCACGGCTTCCTGCAGGTCCTTGCTCGGCAGGAACGCGGCGTTCCACGCGGCCACGTAGCGCAGGCCCTCGGCGACCTGGCGTTCGGTGTTGGTCGACAGCACCTGCTTCGTGCCCTGGACGACGAGCGGCGGGTTCGCGGCGATTTCCGCGGCCAGTTCGCGGGCCTTGGCCAGCAGCGTCTCCTGGTCCGGGTACACGTCGTTGACCAGGCCGATCTTTTCCGCCCGTGCGGCGTCGATGTCCTTGCCGGTCAGGGCCAGCTCGCGGACGTGGCCCTCGCCGATGATCGGCGCGAGCCGCTGCAGGCTGCCGATGTCGGCGACGATCGCGACCTTGACCTCGCGGACGCTGAACTTGGCGTCCTCGCTGGCCAGGCGGATGTCGGCGGCGGTGATGACGTCCACGCCGCCGCCGATGCACCAGCCGGACACGGCCGCGACCACGGGCTTGCGGCATTCGGCGATCGAGCTGACCGCCTGCTGCAGCCGCTGGACCTCGCGGTGGAACTCGGTGCGCGGCCCGGCCAGCGCGTCGCCGGCCAGCAGCGGGGCCCAGCCGCCCATCATCGCGGGCAGGTCGAGGCCGTAGGAGAAGTGCTTGCCGCTTCCGGCGAGGACGACGGCGCGCACGCGCGGGTCGGCGTCGAGGGCGGCGAACACCAGCGGCAGCTCGCGCCAGAAGTCGGGGCCCATCGCGTTGCCCTTGCCCGGGCCGAGCAGGGTGACCTCGGCGACCGGGCCGTCGAGGGCGACGCGGAGGGAGGCGAGTTCGGGAAGGGCGGCTACTGGTTCGGTCATGCGGTCATCTTGACTCATCGCGCCGACCCCAGCCCATCCGGTTGACACTGTGCCAACACAGCCGCGAGATGCTTTCCTGGAGACCCGAGGTGGAGAGGGAGGCGCCTGTATGGACCCGGCACCCGTGCCCGTCGCCGACGCCCCGCCGGCGGAACCCGCGGCGGCCCGCAAGACCCGGCCGATCGAGCTGTCCGGCTCGTTCCGGCACGAGGGCCAGCGCCTGTGCTACACCGAATACGGCAGCGGCGACCGCGTCGTGGTGCTGATGCACGGGATCATGTTCACCCGCCGGATGCACGCGCCGCTCGCCCGGCGGCTGGCCCGCGCGGGCTTCCGCGTGGTGACCCTCGACCTGCTCGGCCACGGCGATTCGGACCGGCCGACGCAGTCGTGGCGCTATTCGATGCCCGCGTTCGGCGAGCAGGCCGTCGCGCTGCTCGACCACCTGGAAATCGACGACGCGGTGGTCGGCGGCACGTCGCTGGGCGCGAACGTGGCGCTGGAGGTGGCGGTGGCCGCCCCGTCGCGGGTGCGCGGGCTGATGGTCGAAATGCCGGTGCTGGACAACGCGATCATCGCCGGGCTCCTGACGTTCGCGCCCCTGCTGTTCGCCGCGCGCTTCCTGCCCGCGACGGTGCGCGGGGTGGCCCTGGCCGCGCATCTCGTGCCGCACGGGAACCAGTGGGTGGACGTCGTCACGGACACGCTGAGCCAGGAACCGGCGCCGATGGCCGCGTTGCTGCACGGCGTGCTGTTCGGCCGGATCGCGCCGCCCAAGTCAGTCCGGGGCACGATCACGATGCCGACGCTGGTGATCGGGCACGAGGGCGACCCGATCCACCCGTTCGGCGATGCGGGAAGCCTGGCCGAGGACCTGCCCAACGCCGAGTTCGTCCAGGCCCGCAGCCCCGTCGAGCTGCGCTTCGACCCGAAACGGCTCAGCGCGGCGATCCGGGACTTCGCCTTCCGCTGCTACCCCGCCGTGCCCGGCGAGCGCGGGCGGTGACGAGCGCTCACACCTGCGCGAAACCGCCGTCGGCGAAGAATTCCGCGCCGTTGACGTAACTCGACGCGTCCGAGGCGAGGAACGTCGTCACGGCGGCGATCTCCTCGGGTTCGGCCAGCCGCCCGAGCGGGACTTCGCCCGCGGCCTGCTTGAGCGCCTCGGCGGGGACCAAATCGAGGAGACCGGGGGTGCGGGTGCCGCCTGGGGACACGACGTTGACCCGGAAGCCGTGCGTGCGCGAGCTGAGCGCCCAGCCCCGGGCGAGGTTGCGGATCGCGGCCTTCGACGCCGCGTAGACCTCCAGTCCCTCCTTGGGCCGGGTCGTGGCGGTCGAACCCGTGAGGATCACCGAAGCGTTCGCGCTGAGCAGCGGCAGCGCTTGCTGCACGGTGAAGATCGTGCCTTTGACGTTGGCGCCGAACACCGAGTCGATCAGCTCCTCCGTCACCTCGCCGAGAGGAGCCACGGCGCCGACGCCCGCGTTGGCGACCAGTACGTCGATGCGGCCGGCCTGGTCGCGCACGGTTCCGTAGAACGCGTCGAGTTCCGCGGGCACCGAAACGTCGCAGACCACGCCGGTCACGGCGGGCCCGAGCTCGGCGACCGCGGCGTCGAGCGCGTCCTTGCGGCGACCGGTCACGAAGACCCGGGCGCCCTCGTCGCGGAACGCACGAGCGGTCGCGAATCCGATCCCGGTGCTGCCCCCGGTGACCACGGCGATTTTGCCTGCCAGAACGGCCATGCCGCCCCCTCCTCGGTTATTGACCTTATGGTCCATAACCCTGGCAGATCTGGACTGATCGGTCAACAACCGGGCGACTACCGCGGCGGAGCAGGAAGCAGCCGCGCCAGGGAGGACTGGGCCGCCTTGGCGAGCACGTCGACGTCCATGCCGGTGCGCCCGAGCGCGACGAGGCCGAGCTGGGCGACAAGGACGGCGCGGGCGGTCTCCGCAGGGTCGGCGTCCGGATCGAGGTCGCCTTCGCGCTGAGCGCGCTCCAGCGCCTCGGCGAGGGTGGCCGTGATCGCGTCGTAGCTGCGCCGCGCCTCGGCGGCCACATCCGGGGCGCGGGCGGCCAGCTCGGCGTTGCTGTTGGCCAGGAAGCACCCTCGACGCGCGACCGCTCCGGTCGGGTCGACGGTCGGGCTGAGCAGAAACGCCCGCACCGCGTCGATCCCCCGCGCCGCGGATTCCAGGCTCTCGCGCAGTTTCGTCAGGTTGGCGTCGTCATAATCGCGCAGCACTCGCAGGAAAAGGCTTCGCTTGTCCCCGAACGCCCCGTAGAGGCTGCCCTTGCCGAGCCCGCTCACGCGCAGCAGGTCTTCCAGCGACGTCGCCGCGTAGCCCTTGTCCCAGAACTCGTCGCGGACGGCGACCAGCACGCGGTCTTCGTCGAACTCGCGAGGCCGGGCCATGGCCTGACCATAGTGGTTCTGGACCGGACAGGCCACAATGCGGTCGGGCCGGGTCAGTCCTCGTCGGGCTCGGGGAACGCGGGCGGGGCCTGCAGGTCGTGGGCGCGGAACAGGACAGCGTGCTCAACGCCCATGGCCTTGCCGCTCATCGCCGCGAACTGCGGGATGAAGTCCGCGGGCGCGGGGTGGTCCGGGAGCGCGGCCAGGTACGCGGCGTGCGCCTCCAGGGACGCGATGCCGCGCCGCAGCGGCTCCCCCGTCACGTCGACGCCGTGGGTCGCCCCGGAGCCGGGAAGGCCGGGGACGAGGTACCAGCGCGCGGAATGCGGGGCCAGTCCCTCGTCGTCGATCTGCTCCGGGAAGACCCACCGGTTGCCCGCGTCGCGGATGGCGTCGAGCGTCGCGAGCCCGGCGGCGCGATGGTCGGCCTGGTCGAAGCCGTAGGGCGTTTCGACGTCGAAGCCGCAGCCGAGCACGACGTCGGGCTTGAACCGGCGGATCTCGCGGGAGATGTCCCGGCGCAGGTCGAGGCCGTAAACGAGCACGCCGTCCGGGTGTTCGAGGACGGTCAGGCGTTCGACGCCGACGGCCGCGCAGGCGTCGCGCTGCTCAGCGACGCGCAGCCGGGCCGTCTCCTCGGGCGGGTTCGGCATGCCTGCCTCGCCGCGGGTGAGCAGGAGGTAGCCGACCTCGATGCCGCGTGCCGTCCAGCGCGCGACGGCCGCGGACGTGCCGTACTCCATGTCGTCCGGGTGCGCGACGACGCAGAGCACGCGCTGGAAGGACTCTTCCGGCAAAGCAGGCAGTGTCATGCGGGCCATCTTCGCGCGCGGACGGCGCGCTGTCTGCGTTATCCGGCCTGATTCCGGTCCAATCCGGCCACCGGGCCGAAGACGATCACCGCGGGCGGCCGGACTCCGGCGGCCGCCGCCTCCTCGGCCACCGAGGCGAGCGTCGACCGCAGCACCCGCTGAGTCCGCATGGTCCCGTCCTCGATCACCGCGACCGGCGTGTCGCCCGGCCGGCCGCCTTCGAGCAGGGCGGCGGCGAACTTCGGCAGCCGTTCGACGCCCATCATCAGCACGATCGTCCCGCGCATCCGGGCCAGCAGCGACCAGTCCACCAGCGACCGCTCGTCGCCCGGCGCCACGTGCCCGGACACGACGACCACCTCGTGCGCGACCCCGCGGTGCGTCACCGGGACGTCCGCCACCGCGGGCACCGCGAACGCCGACGTGATGCCCGGGACCATCGTCACCGGCACCCCGGCCTCGGCGCACGCCTGGACCTCTTCGAACCCGCGGCCGAACAGGTACGGGTCGCCGCCCTTGAGCCGGACGACGAACTTGCCTTCCTTGGCCTTCTCGATCAGCGTCCGGTTGATCACGTCCTGGCTGGCGGCGCGGCCGTACGGGATCTTCGCCGCGTCGATGACCTCGACCTCGGGCGCGAGTTCGTCCAGCAGATCACGCGGGCCGAGCCGGTCGACGACCACCACGTCCGCCCGCGACAGCAGCCGCCGGGCGCGGACGGTGATCAGGTCCGGGTCGCCAGGCCCGCCGCCGACCAGCGCGACCCCGGGCAGCGTGCCTTCGGGATGCGGCTGGCGGCCGTCCTCGATGGTGCCCGCGTGCAAGCCGTCCAGCATCGAATCGCGAACCGCGGCCGAGCGGAGCGGCTCGCCGCCGGACAAGACGCCGAACAGGAGCCCGCCGTGCCGTCCGGTCGCCGGGGTGACCGCGGAGCCGGACTCGCCCTCGTCGGCGCGGACGCAGAAGACGCGTTCCCGCTCGGCCTCGGCGCAGATCGCGGCGTTGGCCTCCGGGTCGTTCGTGCAGGCCAGCGCGTACCAGGCTTCCCGCAGATCGCCCTCGGCATAGCGGCGCTGATGCCAGACCAGCTCGCCCGCGTCCGCCATCCCCTGCACCGACGGCGTGGTGTGCGGCGACACCACCTCGACGCGGGCGCCCGCGCTGATCAGCCGGGGCAGCCGGCGCTGGGCAACGGAACCGCCGCCGAACACCACGACGCGGCGGCCGGTCAGGTTGAGGCCGGAAAGGTAGTGCGGGTCGTCCATGCGCGGAAGTTTATGGGCGGGGCGTCTGTTCGCACGCCGAGCGTGGGTCATGCCACGCCCCCGCGCCGCCCGGGGGCAGACCCGCGTCCTGATCGACGTAGACATCGAAGCGGTCGAACCGCGGTCAACGCTTCGCGGAAACTCGCGACTGTTCGGCGCCAGAACGGGGATATCGGTCAATTTGCGCGCGGCTGGGCGGGCCCCGCGTCCGCCCAGCCGTGCCTGCGGTTTCAGCTCCGCGCCGCGGTCGGATACGGCAGCAGCGCCATCTCCCTCGCGTTCTTGATCGCGGTCGCCACCTGTTTCTGTTGCTGCGGCGTCAATCCGGTGACCCGGCGGGCCCGGATCTTGCCCCGGTCGGAGATGAATTTCCGCAGCAGGTCGACGTCTTTCCAGTCCACCCTGGTGATTCCGGCCGCGTGGAAGGCGTTCGGGCGGCGGCGCGGCGTGCGATCTGGTTTCGGCATCGCGGTCACCAGCTCGACTTCGAGACGCCGGGCAGTTCCCCGTTGTGCGCCATCTGCCGCATCCGCACCCGGGACAGCCCGAATTTCCGCAGGTATCCGCGCGGGCGGCCGTCGGCGGCGTCGCGGTTGCGGATTCGCGTGCGGCTGGCGTCGCGCGGCATGCGTTGCAGCGCAACGACTGCGTCGGCCTTCTCCTCCGGCGACGCGGACGGTGACGCGATCACCGCCTTGAGCGCGCGGCGGCGTTCGACATACCGCGCGGCGATCACCTTCCGCTGCTCGTTTTTCGCGATTTTCGATTTTTTCGCCATCAGCGTTCTTCCTTGAATTCGACGTGCTTGCGCGCCACCGGGTCGTATTTGCGCAGTACCATCCGGTCCGGATTGTTGCGGCGGTTCTTCTTCGTGACATACGTGTAGCCGGTGCCCGCGGTCGACCGCAGTTTGATGACCGGCCGGATGTCGGTGCTTTTCGCCATTTAGAACTTCGCTCCCTTCGCGACGAGGTCGGCGACGACGGCGTCGATGCCGCGTTTGTCGATCGTCTTCATGCCCTTCGCCGACACCTTGAGCCGCACGGTGCGGCCGAGGCTCGGCACGTAGTAGCGGCGCGTCTGCAGGTTCGGCTCCCACCGGCGCGAAGTGCGGCGGTGCGAATGCGAGACCTGCTTGCCGTAGCCCGGCTTGCGGCCGGTGACCTGGCACACGGCTGACACGGACCCTCCCAAGTTGATAGTGACATTCATGTTCAACTACTCTCGTCACCGTACCCCGCCCCGTCGTCTGGAGATCCAGTGCCCCAACGTCCGCGTGTCCCGCTCGTGCTGTGCAGCGGGATCGCCCGCACCGACGCCCTTGCCGCGCTCCTGCTCCGCGCGAGCCCCGGCACCGCCGTCGTCCACCACGACCTGCGCGACATCGGCTCGGGCGTCGTCCGCCGCCGGATCCGGCTGCGCGGGCGCGACGAGCTGACGCCGCTCGAACTCGCGCACGGCTGCGTGAACTGCACGCTGCGCGAGGACCTGCTGCCGCTGCTGCGCCGGCTGGCCCGGATGCCGCAGGTCGACCGCATCGTGGTGCGGCTGGACGAGGCGATGGAGCCGGAGCCGGTGAGCTGGGCGATCCGCAACGTCCTGGTCGGCGACCGCCCGGTGAGCGACGACGTCGAACTCGAGGCGGTGTTCACCGTCCTGGACTGCGCGACCTGGCTCGCCGACGTCACCGGCGACGACCTCCTCGCCGAGCGCGGACTGCAAGGCAGCCCCGAAGACGAGCGGACGGTCGCCCAGGTCGCACTGTCCCAAGTGGAATCCGCGGACGTGCTCGTGCTGGCCGGTGCCGCGCAGGACGCCTGGAGCGCGGCCAAGTCCTCCGCGGTGCTGGACCGGGTCGCGCCGTCCGTCCCGCGCGTCGAACTGGCCCGCACCGACGCCGCCGGGCTGTTCGCCGCGATCCCGGCCGACGCCCGCCGCGGCGAGGTCACCGACCTGCACGGCGCGTTGCTGCGCGGGGCGCCGCCGCTGCACCCGGACTGCGGCATCGAACTGCTGCGGTTCACCGCGCAGCGTCCGTTCCATCCGGAGCGGCTGCACGAGGCGATCGACCTGCTGCTCGACGGCGTGGTCCGCACCCGCGGACGGGCCTGGGTGGCGAGCCAGCCGGACGTCGCGTTCTGGATCGAATCGGCGGGCGGCGGGCTCGGCATCGGGCACGCCGGGCCGTGGCTCGCCTCGCCGGACGGTCCGGACTGGGCCGACGTCTCCCCCGAACGCCGCACGCTCGCCTCGCTGCGCTGGGACCCGGTGCACGGCGACCGCGCGCAGGAACTGGTGGTCGTCGCCGATCAGGCCGCTCCGGCGGAGATCGAGGCCGCGTTGCAGGCCGCCCTGCTCACCGACGCCGAGCTCGCCGAGGGCGAAGCGGCCTGGCGCGAGTACCCCGACCCGTTCGGGAACTGGCACGAGGACCCCTGCGAAGAAACCGAAGAACCCGACCGGCACGCCAGCGCCGCCAACCAGAAGGACGAAACCCTGTGAAACCCGGCATCCACCCCGACTACCACCCGGTGGTCTTCAAGGACTCGTCGACCGGCGACGCGTTCCTGACCCGCTCCACCGCCACCTCCGACCGGACGATCGAATGGTCCGACGGGAACACCTATCCGCTCGTGGTCGTCGACATCAGCGCGTGGTCGCATCCGTTCTGGACCGGCACCCAGCGGATCCTCGATTCCGCGGGCCAGGTCGAGAAGTTCCACCGCCGTTACGGGCAGCGCCGGAGCGGGGGTGCGCGCTGATGGCCGTCCCGAAGCGGAAAATGTCGCGCAGCAACACCCGGTCCCGGCGCTCGCAGTGGAAGGCGGCGGTCCCGGACCTGGTGCCGATCGTCGTGGACGGCGAGCGGAAACTGGTGCCGCGCAAGCTGATCAAGCACTTCCAGCGGCTCGAGCGGTGAGCGTTCCGGTCACTGTCCTTTCCGGATTCCTCGGCGCCGGGAAAACCACGCTGCTCAACCGGATCCTGGCCAACCGCGAGGGCCTGCGCGTCGCGGTGATCGTCAACGACATGAGCGAGGTCAACATCGACGCCGCGCTCGTGCGGGACAGCGTGTCGCGGACCGAGGAGCGGCTGGTCGAGATGACCAACGGGTGCATTTGCTGCACCCTGCGCGAGGACCTGCTCGACGAGGTCGCCCGGCTGTGCGAGGACGGCCGGTTCGACCATCTGCTCATCGAATCGAGCGGGATCTCCGAGCCGATGCCGGTGGCCGCGACGTTCTCCTTCCCCGCCGACGACGGGTCCCCGGTGCTGTCGTCGGCGCGGCTGGACACGATGGTGACGGTGGTGGACGCGGCGAACTTCGCCCGCGAACTGGCCCGCGGCGACAGTCTCGTCGAGCGGCGGCTGGACCAGTACGAGGGCGACGAGCGGACGGTCAGCGATCTGCTGATGGACCAGGTCGAGTTCGCGGATGTGCTGCTGCTGAACAAAACCGACCTCGTCACGCCGTCCGAACGGGACCGGTTGCTCGCGTCGCTGCGCCGGCTCAACCCGGCCGCCGACGTGGTGTCCGCCGAATTCGGCCGGGTGCCGCTGGAGCGGGTCTTCGGCACCGGCCGGTACGACGCCGAACGCGCACAGGAAGCGCCGGGCTGGGTGGCGGAACTGAACGGCGACCACGTGCCGGAGACCGAGGAGTACGGCATTTCGAGCGTCGTGTTCCGCTCCGCGCGCGCGTTCGATCCGGCGCGGTTGTGGGAGTTCGTCACCTCGCGGCTGGACTCCGGCGAGTTCGGCACTGTGCTGCGGTCGAAGGGGTTCTTCAGCCTCAGCACCCGTCCGGGCACGCTCGGGTTGTGGTCGCAGGCGGGCAGCGTGGCACGGTTCGAACCGCAGGGCGTCGCGGACGGACCCCGGCAGGAACTGGTGTTCATCGGCGTCGGGCTCGACCACGCCGCGCTGCTCGACGCGCTCGGAACCTGCCTGTCCGAGGCCGTCGCCGCCGACGACCCGTTCCCGGAATGGGAACCGGTTCACGTCCACTGAGGACAGTTCCGGCTCACGGCCGCAGCACCGTGAGCCGGAACCGCCCGCCGACCTCCGCCGCGTGTTCCACCGCCTCCCCGGCCGCGGACAGTGCGAACTCGTCCACCTCGAACTGCGTCAAGTCCAGCAGTCCGCACCGCGCCAGCGCGATCAGCTTCGGCACCGCGTCGCGCGGATACATCCACCGGCCCCGCACCGTCACGCTGTTCAGCATCAGCCACGGATACGGCAGCGCCACGTCCTCCCGGACCCCGCCCATCAGCACCACGCGGCCGAACTCCCGGACTGTCATCGCGGCCGCCCGAACCGCACCGGCCGAAGCGGACGGCGGCAGCAGATCCAGCACCAAATCCACCGGCCCGGCCGCCTGCATCGCCAGCCGGTCCTCGTCTTCGCTGCCGCACAGCACCACCGTCCGGATCCGATGGCCGAAGCGCCGCTCCAAGTCGGCCAGCGCGGCCCGGTTGCGCCCCGGCGCGATCACCCGGCCCGCGCCCATCGCGAGCGCTACCGCGACCGCCGCGCCGCCGTAGGTGCCGGTCGCGCCGCTCACCAGCACCGTCTCCCCCGGCTGCAGGCCGCCGTCGAGCAGGCCGCCGTACGGCACCAGGCAAATCCCGAGCGCCGCCCAGCGGCCAGCGTCGGCCTGGTCGATATCGCCCAGCGGGGCCGCGTTCTCGGTCGGGACCATGATCCGCTCGGCGAACCCGCCGTGCCGGAAATGCCGCTGCAGCGCCAATCCTCCGTCGCCGCGCGCGGTCAAGCCCTGCAAGACGACGTCCGGCGTCACCGCGTCGTCGCGCGAGCGGACTGTCGGATCGCAGCGGACCCAATCGCCGGACCGGAGTTTCGTCGCGTCCGGCCCGGCCGACCGCACCCGGCCGACCGCACCGGTGCCCAGGATCGCGGGCAGGTCGAGCGAGTACCGCCGGGCGCCGCTGACCACTTCGGCGGTGTAGTGCAGCACCGGCGCCGCGACGACGTCCACCACCACTTCCCCGGTGCCCGGCACCGGTTCCGCGACCTCCTCGACCGACAGCGGCCGCCCGAATTCCTTGAGCACAGCAGCTTTCACCGAATCCTCCTCAGTCTCGCCGCCGATCTTCGGCCAGCGGGGCGAAGGCAGCCAGGAGTCCGCCGGTACCAGGATGGTTCGTCCGTTTCGCGAGAGTTGAACAGGCTAGGTTTATCAGTCTAGGCTGTCGATAATGGCGGACCGGACGATCGACCCCCAGACCCGGCACGGCGGGCGCTACAAGTGGGTCGCGCTTTCCAACACGACGCTCGGGGTGCTGATGTCGGCGCTCGACGGGTCGATCGTGATCATCTCGCTGCCCGCGATCTTCCGCGGCATCGGGCTGGACCCGCTGGCCCCGGCCAACATCGGCTACCTGCTGTGGATGATCCTCGGCTACCTGCTGGTGTCCGCGGTCCTGGTGGTGACGCTCGGGCGGCTCGGCGACATGTTCGGCCGCGTCCGGATGTACAACGCCGGCTTCGTGATCTTCAGCGTCGCCTCGGTCGCGCTGTCGTTCGACCCGTTCCGCGCGGGCGGCGGGGCGCTGTGGCTGATCGGCTGGCGGGTGGTGCAGGCCGTCGGCGGCTCGATGCTCACCGCGAACTCCGCGGCGATCCTCACCGACGCCTTCCCGCGCGAACAGCGCGGAATGGCGTTGGGCGTCAACCAGATCACCGCGCTGGCCGGACAGTTCCTCGGCCTCGTCGCGGGCGGGCTGCTGGCCGAACTCGACTGGCGCGCGGTGTTCTGGGTGAGCGTGCCGTTCGGACTTTTCGGCACTGTCTGGTCGATCCGCAGCCTGCGCGAGATCAGCACGCCGCACCGGTCGCGGATCGACTGGGGCGGCAACGTCACCTTCGCACTCGGCACCGCGGTCATTCTCGCCTCGATCACCTACGGCATCCAGCCTTACGGAGGCGCGGCGACCGGCTGGGGCAACCCGTGGGTGCTCGGCGGGTTCGGCGCCGGAATCGCGCTGCTGGCGGCGTTCTGCGTGATCGAGACCAGGGTGCCGGCGCCGATGTTCCAGCTTTCGCTGTTCCGCGTCCGCGCGTTCACCGCCGGAAACCTCGCCGCGCTGCTCACCGCGATCGCGCGCGGCGGGATGCAGTTCATGCTGATCATCTGGCTGCAGGGCATCTGGCTTCCGCTGCACGGCTACGACTACGAGCAGACCCCGCTGTGGGCCGGGATCTACCTGCTGCCGCTCACCGCCGGGTTCCTGATCGCCGGTCCGGTGTCCGGCTTCCTCTCCGACCGCTTCGGCTCGCGGCTGTTCTCCACCGGCGGACTGCTGCTGGTCGCCGGGTCCTTCCTCGGACTGCTCGCGCTGCCGGTGGACTTCAGCTATCCGGCGTTCGCGCTCCTGCTCGTGCTGAGCGGGATCGGGCAGGGCATGTTCTCCGCGCCCAATACCTCGGCGATAATGAGCAGCGTGCCGGACAACCAGCGCGGCGTCGCGTCCGGCATGCGTTCGACGTTCCAGAATTCCGGGACGTCGCTGTCGATCGGCGTGTTCTTCTCCTTGATGATCGCCGGGCTCGCCGGATCGCTCCCCGCGACGCTCACCGGCGGGCTGCGGGCGCACGGCGTCCCGGCGGACGTCGCCGCGAACATCGCCCAGCTGCCGCCGGTGAGCACTCTCTTCGCCGCGTTCCTGGGCAGCAACCCGGTGGCACACCTGGTCGGCCCCGGGGTGCTCGGCCGGCTCTCCCCCGCCGATTCCGCCGCGCTGACCGGCAAGGAGTTCTTCCCGAACCTCATTTCCGGGCCGTTCCACGACGGACTGGTCACGGTGTTCGTCGCGGCCGCGGCGATGGCGCTGGTCGCCGCGCTGGCTTCGGCGGCGCGGGGGAAGCGGTACTTCCACCAGGGCTGAGTGCGCAGGGGTCAGGGCAGCGCGAAGTCGGGCCGCCCCTGCGGTTCGACCCACCACCAGCCGTCGCCGGCTTCGACGGTGGGGCGGACGGCGCAGCCCGAGGCCTTCAGGCGGTCGAGGTACGGCTCGGGACTGCTGTCGAAGTGCGCGTAACCCGCTGCGCAGTCACGAGCCCCGTACCAGAAGGCGACGAACCACACCGGCTGGCCGGGCTCGGTGTCGATCCTCTGCACGAACAAGGGCAAACCCGTGTGCGGGTCGCTCTCGCCGATCACGCGCAGCGCGTCGGCGAAGGCCGGCCGGTGCGTCGCGTACCAGGTCTTGGCGAAGAAGTGCACCCAGTTGGTGCTGACCATCAGCAGCACCACCGCCGCGGTGACGACCGCGCTTCCGGCCAGGCCCGCCCACCGCAGTCGCCGCCACACCAGCCAGGCGCTGAGCGCGGTCGCCGCCGCGGCGAACAGCCACGCTCCGCCCACGGCGACCGACACCGACATGATCCAACTGGCGTAGAGGGCGAAGTAGTGCACCGCCGCCGCGACCAGCCAGCCGAACAGGAAGACGACGGCAGGCAGCACCAGACCCGGTCTTCGGCTTTCTCGGTCTTCTTCGGAACTCCCCATGCTCCGAAGACGGCCCGCCGACGCTCTGGTTGCGTCAGTCCCGGGACGGCGTGTACAGCGCGCCGAGGAATTCCACCAGCAGCCGCTCGCGCAACGGTTCCGGCGCGGCCGCCAGCAGCGCGTTGATCGGAGCCATCCGTTCCGGCAGCCCGTCGCCGCCGGTCAGGCCCGCCGCGGCCAGCAAGCCGCCGAACTGCTCGGACGTCAGCGTTTCCGGGTCCAGCGCGGCGACGAACGCGGCGACGTCCGGATCGACCCGCACCGGGCCCTCCGCCCGCGCCGCCTCGACGGAAGCCGCCAGATCGGCCAGGAATTCCGGTTCGCTGCCGTGGTTCGCGGCGGTGACGGTGAGGTGCAGGTTCAGCGGAGAGGTCCCGTGCGCGAACTGCGGCTGGACGTACCAGCCGCGCGCCTTCATCTCGTCGGCGACGGTGAAGAGGTCGAAACCGTCCGAACCGGTGAAGGCCACCAGCGTCGACACCGGGTCGCCCAGCACGCGCAGCCCCGGAATCTCCGCCACGCCGGCCCGGATCCGGTCCACGGCTTCCCGCGCGCGAGCGGCCAGCTTGAGGTAGCCGTCCTCGCCGAGGTGGTGCACGACGGCCCACGCGGCGGCGAGCGGACCGCCGGAGCGGGTGCTCTGCAGCGTCGGGTTGAGCATCGTGTAGCCGGGCCAGGCCGCGCTCGCGAAGAAATGCGTGCGCCGGAGTTCCGCCGAGGCGTGCAGCAGCACCGAGACGCCTTTGGCGCAGTAGGCGTATTTGTGCAGGTCCACCGAAATGCTGGTGACGCCTGGAACGCGGAAGTCGAACAGCGGCAACTCCGCGCCGAGCTTCGCGAAGTACGGCAGCACCCAGCCGCCGATGCACGCGTCGACGTGCATGCGCACCCCGCGCGCCGAAGCCGCGGCGGCGATTTCCTCGATCGGGTCGACGACGCCGTGCGCGTACGACGGCGCGCTCGCCACGACGAGCACCGTGGAATCGTCGATCGCCGCGGTCATCGCCGCCGGGTCGGCGCGGAAGGTTTCCGGATCGACCGGGACCACGATCTTCCGTACGCCGAACAGGTGCGCGGCCTTGTGGAACGCGGCGTGCGCGGTTTCCGGGAGCACGATCGACGGCGAAGCGAGCTCCGGCCGGGAGTCGCGGGCGGCGAGCACCGCAAGGAGGCACGATTCGGTGCCGCCGGAGGTCACCGTGCCGACGGTTTCCGGCGTGCCGCCGAGCAGTCCGGCCGCGCGGGCGACCAGGTCGTTCTCCATCCGCAGCAGGCTGGGGAACGCGGTCGGGTCGAGCCCGTTGGCGGAACTGGCCAGCGCGTGCGCGGCGGCGGCGATTTCGTCCACTTCGGACAGTCCGCTGTCGTACACGTAGGCCAGCGTGCGGCCGCCGTGCGTCGGCAGGTCGCCGGAGCGGAGTTGGCGCAGCCGCGCCAGGATGTCGTTCACGCCTGCTTCTCCAGTACCGAACGGCGCAGCAGCGGGATGCCGAGCGCGATCAGCACCGCGGGCAGCACCGACGCGCCGATGACGATCGCGGTGATCGCCGACGGCGGCTGCGGGACGGCGGTCGTGCCGGTGCTCGACACGTAGCTCCCGGCCTGCAGCACCAGCCCGAACAGACCCGGCCCGAGCGCGAGCCCGAGCGTTTCGGACGCGGTCCACACCCCGGCGGTGACGCCCGCCCGGGTCTCGCCGGTCCGCTCCTCCTCGGCGCTGATCAGGTCCGGCAGGATCGCCAGCGGGAACACCGAAATGCCCGCGTAGCCGACGCCCGCGAGCGCCACGAACACCAGCGTCGCGGCGAACGGGAGCCGGTCGGCGAAGTACATCGCGACCAGTCCGACGAAGAACGACGTGGTGGCGACCCGGAATCCGGCGAGCTTGCCCCAGCGCGCGCCAAGCCGCGGCCACAGCGGCATGGTGACGAGCGCGGGCCCGACGAATCCGACGAACAGGTAAGTGCGGTAGCTCGGGTCGCCGAGGACGTGCTGCGCGAAGTACGGGATCGCGGCCAGCACGGTGCCGATGCCGAGCGCCTGGATGAAGTAGACGCCGAGCAGCCATCGGAACGACCGCCACCGCGCGATGGTGCGGGCCAATTCCTTGAGCCGCACCGTGTTGGGCCGCAGCGAGCCGACCGGCGCGCCCTTCAGGCCGAAGTAGACGCCGAGCGTGGCGGCCAGGATGATCACCGCCATCACCAGGCCCATCACCCGGTAGCCCGCCACGCCGGGCAGCAGGTCGGTGATCGCCGGGGCGCCGCCGCCGGACACGAGCACCGCGACCGCCAGCACGCCGATCCGGACGCTGGTGAGTTTCGTGCGTTCCTCGGCGGAATCGGTCAGCTCGGCCGGAAGCGCGTTGAACGGCACCTGGAAGAACGCGTACGCGGTGGCGCACAGGAAGAACATCACGACGACGTACGTCGCGTCCCACACCGGCGTGCCGAAGCCGGGATGCGCGAACAACGCGAAGAAGAGGATCGCCACGCCGATCCCGCCGCGCAGCAGGAACCGCCGCCGGCTGCCGGTGCGCGCGAGGTCGGCGTCGGACAGCCGTCCGGCGACCGGGTTGAAGACCACGTCCCACGCCTTGGGCACGAACACGATGATCCCGGCCGCCGCGGCGGGCACCGCCATGGTGTCGGTGAGGTACGGCAGCAGGAGCAGTCCCGGCACGGTGCCGAACCCGCCGGTGACGAAGGAGCCGAGCGAGTAGCGGAATCTCGTGCGGCGGGACAGCGACGCCAAAGGTCCTCCTCGAAGGCGGAACGACGAACGCATGCCTAATGGATCTTCGCCGGTCCCCGGTAGTGGTCGGGAGGAATCGTGCCACCGTCGTGATGCACCGGCAGTACCGGGCCGACTACGCCCTCGTGCGCGGCGAAGCCGGTTCTAACCGGATTCGCCGCTCACGAGGCGGGCAGGCTTCGCTTTCAGGACAGCGCTTTCGCCGCCCTGGCCAGCGACCCCGCGTCCCCGCGCAGCAGCAGCGTCGTCACCACCGTGTCTTCCCACGCCGCCAGCTCTTCCCGGATCTTCTCCGCGGGCCCGATCAGCGACGTGTCCTCGACCAGCGACGTCGGGATCTCCTTGACCGCCTCTTCCTTCCGCCCGGCCAGGTACAGCTCCTGCACCTTGTCCGCCACGTCCGCGTACCCGAGCCGGGCGAACACGTCGTGGTGGAAGTTCACGCTCTTCGCGCCCATCCCGCCGATGTACAGCGCCAGCGCGGGCTTGATGAAGCTCGCCGCCTCCTCGACGTCGTCGTGCACGATCACCGGCACCGACGCGGCCACCTCGAAATCAGCGAGGCTGCGCCGCGCGCCCGGGCGGGCGAAACCCTCCTCCAGCGCGGCCCGGTAGAAACCGTCGGACTTGGGCGAGAAGAACAGCGGGAGCCAGCCGTCGCAGATCTCCGCGGCCAGCGCGACGTTCTTCGGGCCTTCCGCGGCCAGGTAGATCGGCAGGTCGGCGCGCAGCGGGTGCACGGTGGGCTTGAGCGGTTTGCCCAGTCCGGCGCCGCCCTTGAGCGGCAACTGGAAGAACTGCCCGTCGATAGTCACCGGTTCCTCGCGGGCCAGCACCTTGCGCACGATCTCGACGTACTCGCGCGTGCGCGCCAGCGGCTTCGGATACGGCTGGCCGTACCAGCCCTCGACCACCTGCGGCCCGGACGCGCCCAGCCCGAGCACGAAACGGCCGCCGGACAGGTGGTCCATGGTCAGCGCGCTCATCGCGGTCGCGGTCGGGGTGCGCGCCGCCATCTGGACGATGTTCGTGCCGAGCTTGATCCGGCTGGTCGCCGCGCCGACCCAGGCCAGCGGCGTGAACGCGTCCGACCCGTACGCCTCGGCCGACCACACCGAGTCGAACCCGAGCCGTTCGGCTTCGAGCACGCTCTCCTGCGCGCCCGGGATCGGCCCGCTCCCCCAGTACCCGAGGTGAAAGCCCAGCTTCATCCAGCCCTCCTGATCTCGAAGCCCGTGAAGGACTCCTTCCCGGAATCAGATTCCCGGAAGGAGTCCTTCACGGCACGTCCGGCGAGTAGTGCTCCGGTTTCCCGCGCTCGGCGAGCGGCGGAAGATTGCGGCGCGGGGTTTCGACCGGCGGCGTCCCCGGGGCCAGTTCGCCGCGGGCGCGCCGCCAGCCCGCCCGTGCCCGCGGATGGTAGCGGCGGTCGTGCGGAAGCAGCGAAAACGCCGCGTTGATCAGCTTGCCGACGCGGCGGTGCCGTCGGGCGTCCCGCTCGGTCCAGCGGTAGCCGAGCAGTTCGCGCACCTCCGGGTCGTACATCCCGACGGTCAGCCAGACGAACTGCTTCGCGATCACCTTGGCGACCGGTTTCCACAATGGATCCGGCAACCACGGCAGGAACGGCGGTTTCGCGATGCCGCGGAGGTCGAGGACGTCGCGCGCGGCTTTGTTGTCCTCCAGCACCTCGGTGCACATGTGCTTCCAGTACCGCTGGAAGTCCTCCCACGATTCCGGCACCGGCCGCATCGTCATGTCGTACATCCGCCACCAGCGCACGTGCTCGTCGAACAGCGTGCGTTTCTCCTCTTCGCCGATGCCGCCCATGAAATTGTCGGCGATCAGGATGGTGCTGACGAAGAACGTCGAATGCGCCCAGTAATACGTGTCCGGGTCGAGCGCGTGGTAGCGGCGGCCCTTCTTGTCCACGCCCTTGATCCGGTCGTGGTAGCCGCGCACCTCCAGCGCCGTGCGGTGCGCGAGCGGGCCGTCGTAGACCACGCCGCCGATCGGGTACAGCGAACGGAACAGCCGCTGCCAGCGTTCGGCGAAGAACTTCGAATGCTCCTCGACGCCCGCGCCGAGGCCGGGGTGCATGTTCTGCATCGACCCGGCCCACAGCGCGATCAGCAGCCCGCGCCAGTCGCCGAAGTACTTCCAGGTCAGCGAGTCCGGTCCCAGCGGTTCCGGCGTGTCCCTCATCGCGGCTCCTCGGCGGGTCGGCGAAGTGACTACAGCTGTTGTCAGGTTAGGATGTGACAACATCTGTGGTCAACTCGGGACGGGAGCGAGCATGCCGGGCCGCACGTGGGCGGGCACGACGCTGGACGACCGCAAGGCCCAGCGCCGCGCTCAGCTGCTGGCCGCCGGGCTCGACCTGCTCGGCGCGCAAGGCAGTGCGGCGGTGAGCGTCCGCGCGGTGTGCCGGTCCGCGAAGCTGACCGAGCGGTACTTCTACGAAAGCTTCGCCGACCGGGAAAGCCTGGTCGCCGCGGTCTACGAGGACGTCGGGGACCAGGCCCGGAAAGCCTTGGCCGACGCGGTGTCCGGCGAGGCCGATCCGGCCCGCCGCGCCGAACGCGCCGTCACCGCGTTCGTGGAGCTGATGCTGGACGACCCGCGCAAGGGCCGGGTGCTGCTGCTCGCGCCGCTGACCGATCCGGCGCTGACCCAACGCGGGCTCCACCTGCTCCCGGCGTTCACCGCGCTGGTCGGGGAACAGCTGTCGCGCGGCGACGAAACCGGCCGCCAGCTCGTGGCGATCGGTCTCGTCGGCGCGCTCAGCAACGTGTTCATCGCGTACCTCGACGGCACGCTGAAAGTGAGCCGCGAGCGTCTCGTCGAGCACTGCGTGCAGCTGGTGCTCGGCGCGGACGCTTTCGACTCGGGGGCTCACTGAGCGGCTGCCCGCTCGTCGCGCAGCCGCAGCGCGATGTCGATGATCATGTCCTCCTGGCCGCCGACGTAGCGCTCTTCGCCGACCTTGTAGAGGATTTCGTGCGCCGGGACGCCGTAGCGTTCGGCGGCGCGCTCGGCGTGCAGCAGGAAGCTGGAGTACACGCCGGCGAAGCCCTGGATGATCGACGACCGGTCCATCACCGGCAGCCGGGTCAGGTACTTCTTCACGACGTTCTCCGCGGCTTCCAGCAGAACGTCTTTGTCCACCCCGGTTTTGATGCCGAGCCGTTCGAAGGTGGCGGCGAGGACTTCGGTCGGCGAGTTGCCCGCACCCGCGCCGAGCGCGGCGAGCGAACCGTCGATCTGCCGAGCCCCCGCGCGGTACGCGAGCACCGAGTTGGCGACGCCGAAGCTCAGGTTCTGGTGTCCGTGGTAGCCGACCTGTGCCTCGTCGCCGAGTTCCGCGACGAGCGCGGCGACGCGGTCGGACGCGTCGTCCAGGATCAGCGCGCCCGCGGAGTCCACGACGTACACGCACTGGCAGCCCGCGTCGACCATGATCCGCGCCTGCTTCGCCAGGTCTTCCGGCGACGACATGTGCGACAGCATCAGGAATCCGACGGTTTCCAGGCCGAGGTCGCGCGCCGCGCCGAAGTGCTGCATGGACACGTCCGCCTCGGTGCAGTGCGTCGCGATCCGCACCGCGCCCGCGCCGAGGTCGGCCGCCGCGCGCAGGTCGGTGACCGTGCCGAGGCCGGGCAGGAGGAGCACGGCGATCTTCGCCTGCTTCGCCTCGTCGACCGCGGCCGCGATCAGCTTTCGTTCGTCCACCAAGGAAAAGCCGTAGTTGAAGGTCGAGCCGCCGAGGCCGTCGCCGTGGGTCACCTCGATCAGCGAGATGCCCGCGTCGTCGAGCGCGCGGACGGTGTCGCGCACCTGCTTTTCGGTGAACTGGTGCGCCATCGCGTGACTGCCGTCGCGCAGAGTGGTGTCGACCAGCCGGACGTCGGTGTTGTTCACGCGGCCACCTCCTGAGCGGCGAAGAGGTCGCCGACGCGCGCGGCGGCGGCGGTCATGATGTCGAGGTTGCCCGCGTACTTGGGCAGGTAGTCGCCGTTGCCCGCGACCTCCAGGAACACGCCCACGCGGGCCTTGCCGCTCCAGTCCGGGCGCGGCGGGTCGAACTGCGGGTCGGCCTTGAGCGTGTAGCCCGGCACGTACTGCTGGACGTCTTTCACCATGCGGTGCACGGATTCGCTGATCGCGTCGAAGTCGGCGTCCGGGTCGACGGCGCAGAAAACCGTGTCGCGCATGATCATCGGCGGGTCCATCGGGTTGATGATGATGATCGCGCGGCCCTTGTCCGCTCCCCCGACCTTTTCGATCGCGTGCGCGGTCGTCTCGGTGAACTCGTCGATGTTCGCGCGCGTGCCGGGACCGGCCGACCGCGACGACACCGACGCGACGATCTCCGCGTACGACACCGGCGTCACGCGCGAAACCGCGTGCACGATCGGGATGGTCGCCTGGCCGCCGCAGGTGATCATGTTGACGTTGCGGTCGGTCAGCTGGTCGGGCGGGTTCACCGCCGGGCACGTGAGCGGGCCGACCGCCGCGGGCGTCAGGTCGATCGCGCGGATGCCGGCCTCGGCGTACCGCGGCGCGTTGGCCTTGTGCGCTTTCGCCGACGTCGATTCGAACACCAGCTGCGGCAGTTCCGCCCGCGAAAGCAGCCAGTCGACGCCCTCGGCGGACGTCTCGAGGCCGAGCTTCGCGGCGCGGGCGAGCCCGTCCGACGCCGGGTCCACGCCCACCATGTAGCGCACTTCCACGTGCTCGCTGCGCTGGAGTTTTGCCAGCAAATCCGTACCGATGTTGCCCGGGCCGACGATCGCGGCCGTCACCTTGCGTTCCGCCATGCCGCCACGGTGCTCGCCGGGATAGGGCACACTCAACCCATGCGTACCACTGGACGGAACAGCGACGGGCTTGTGACCGCGCGCGTCGCCGCCGTGCTGGAAGCCTTCCGCCCCGGCGACGACGCGCTGGGCGTCTCCGAACTGGCGCGCCGGACCGGACTCGCGAAGACGACCGTGCACCGGCTCGCCGGGCATCTCGCGGACACCGGCCTGCTCGAACGCGACGGCACGTCCGTCCGGTTAGGACTGCGGCTGTTCGAGATCGGCCAGCTCGCGGTGCGCCGCCGCGGCCTGGTGGAGGCGGCCCGGCCGTACCTGGCGGACCTGCGGGAGGCCACGCGGAACACGGTGCATCTCGCGGTCCTGGAGGGCACCGAGGTCGTGTACCTGGACGTGCTGCGCGGACCGGACGCGCCGGATCTGCCCTCGCGCACCGGCGGGCGCTTCCCCGCGCACGCGACCGGCGTCGGGAAGGCGATCCTGTCCTGCTCCCCCGACGACGTCGTGAACCGCGTGATCGACGCCGGACTCCCCCGGGTCAGCCCGCGGACGATCACCGCGCCCGGGCTGCTGCGCCGCCAGCTCGCGCGGATCCGCGAGGACGGAATCGCCTTCGAGCGCGAGGAATCCGGGGTCGGCGTGGTGTGCGCGGCGAGCCCGCTGGTCGACGCGAACGGGCTGGCGGTGGCCGCCGTGTCGATCTCCGGATGGGCGACCCGGATGCGCACCGAACGGGTCGCGCCCGCGGTGCGGACCGTTGCGCTGGCGTTGTCGCGGACGGTGTCCGAGACCTGATCAGCCCTTGCTCATCCGGAGAAGCAACTCGACCGCGTCTTCGGAATGCCCCTCCGGGGTCAGCACTTCCCGCAACAACAGACCGCGAATCGCGGCGACCGCGACGGTCGCCATGGTCCGCGCTTCCTCGGCCCCGCGCCCTTCGCCTTCCGCGAGCGAGGTCAGCATCTTCGTCAGGTCGTCCAGCGAGTCGAACAGCTCGCGAAAGTCCTCCGGCCGGTACGCCGCCAGCCCCGCGACGTGGAAGAACCCGCGGACCCGCGACAGCTGCTCCGGGCGGGTGTAGGTCCGCCAGATCGCCCGCACGAAGTCGTCGAAGGTGCTTTGCTTCGCGGTCTCGAACAGAACCTCGTTGTCGCGGGCTCGCTGGGCCTTGAGCATCGCCGCCAGCACCCCCGGCAACGACCCGAAGTGGTAGCGCAGCAGGGCATGGCTGGTCTCGGCCCGGGCGGCGACCTCCCGCAGCGAAACGTCCGGCGAGGGAAGCGTCCCGTCGAAGGCGTCGAGAAGCCGGGCCAGGAGCCGCTCGCGGGCGTCGCCGGAGGGTTCCGTGCTTGACAAGGTCACCTCCGCAGTTTATCCATTGGAAAAGACCGGTGCAACGGCGGAGGGACGGCTCGTGGGACGTTTTCAGGTAGTCGGCGCGACGGTCGTCGACGGGTCGGGGCGCGATCCCGCCGAAGCCGTCGTCGCGGTCGAAGACGGGCTGATCGCCCAGCCCGGCGCGGGAGGCGAACGCTTCGACGCCGACGGGCTGACGATGACCCCCGGCCTGATCGACGCCCACGTCCACCTTGGCCTGGCGAGCCCGATCGAGCCTCAGTTCTCGTTCCGGCTCAGCGTCGCCGAGATCGCGGCGGATATCTTCGCCACGGCCGGTGCCGCGCTCGACGCCGGATTCACGACCGTCCGGGACACCGGCGGGATTGACGGCGGCGTCGTCACCGCGATCGCCAAGGGCAAGGTCCGGGGACCGCGCGTGCTGTCGTGTGGACCGGTGCAGTGCCAGACCGGCGGGCACGGCTACTACGGAGCCGAATGGGAGCCCACCGAGCTGTGGACCAGTCACCACATCCCGGGCCTGTGCGCCCTGTCCCTGCAGTCGGGCAACGCGAACGAGCTGCGCAGCAACGTGCGCGAGACCTTCCGGCGCGGCGCCTCGTTCCTGAAGCTCTGCGTGACCGGCGGCGTGGTCAGCGCGCACGATCAGCTGACCGACACGCAGTTCACCGTCGAAGAAATCGCCGTCGCGGTGCAAGAAGCCGCCGCGCGCGGCACCTACGTGACGGTGCACGCGCACAACAACGAAGGCATCCGGAACGCGATCGAGGCCGGGGTGCGCTGTGTCGAACACGGCACTGACATCGACGAGCCCACGGCCGCTTTGATGGCCGCTCACGACGTCGCCCTGGTCCCCACGTTCGCGGTCGTGGAGCACCTGCTGCGGGACACCGCGAGCACCGGCCTCGACGAGTCGATCCGCGACCGGGCGCTGGGCGTTCGCGAGCGGATGGCCGCGGCGCTCGCCTGCGCCAAGGAAGCCGGAGTGCGGATCGGGCTGGGTTCGGATCTCATCGGCCCGGCCCAGGAGCGCCGCGGCGAAGAACTCGCCTTGCGGGCCGCTCTCGAGACCCCGATGGAAGCTCTCGTCGCGGCCACGAAAACCAACGCCGAGATCCTCGGCCTGTCCGGCGAGGTGGGCGTGCTCGCTCCCGGCCTGCGGGCGGATTTCGTGCTCTGGAAAGGAAATCCGCTCGAGAATCCCCAGCTGTTCTCCGACCCGGCCAACGCGGTCGTGGTCGTTCAGGGCGGCCGAACAGTGAAGGACCTCCGATGACCGCCATGTGGCAAGGCTGCCTCGCCGACACCGGCTATTTCGAAACCCGTTCCAGCGCCGGATACGACTACGGCGTCTGGGTCACCACGCCGCCGGGCTACGACCCCGCCACGACGCGAGCGCCTGCCTTGTACGTGCTCGACGGCAACTGGACCGTGGGCCAGACGGCTCCGCTCATCGTCACCCAGGCGGATCCCATGCAGCAGATCCAGCCGTACCTCCAGGTCAGCGTCGGTTACGCGGGCGAGGAAGCCGAGCAGTGGACCCGGCTGCGCAACCGCGACCTCGTACCGCCCGGCGAGCCCGTCGGCGCGGAGTTCGTCGACGCCGTGGAGATGGGAGTGCGAACGGGCCGGATGACCCGCGAGCAAG
The DNA here is from genome assembly GCF_000158875.1 of Streptomyces sp. AA4. Lineage (NCBI taxonomy): Bacteria > Bacillati > Actinomycetota > Actinomycetes > Kitasatosporales > Streptomycetaceae > Streptomyces > Streptomyces sp. AA4. Next base: position 4,379,974 of record NZ_GG657746.1, read on the forward strand.
CCGACGCCTATCTCGCCGAACTGCGCGACACCCGCGCCGACGCGTTCCTGGCCTTCCTCACCGAAGAACTGCACCCGCGCATCGAACGCGACTACGGCACGGCCGCGAGCGGGCACGGCCTTTTCGGCTATTCCTACGGCGGGCTTTTCAGCCTCTACGCCTGGCTCAGCGGGAACCCGCTCTTCGAAAGCATCGGAGCGGGCAGCCCCGGCGTCGTCGGGGAAGACAGCCAGGTTTTCGCCCGGCTCCGCGAGCTTGGCGACGGCCTGCCCGCCGCCAAGCTGCACGTCACCGTCAACGACCGAGAGCTTTTCGGCGAACTGGCTGTGTACCAGAATCTCGCGAAGAACACGGCCACGCTCCTGCACCGCCTCACCTCGCGCGACGCGATTGTCACCAGCGAGGTCCTGCGCGAAACGCACGTGACCGGGTTGCAGGCGTCGTTCCTCAGCTACCTCAGGACTTGCCGGTCCCAGTAGCGACGTGGACCGCGGGCCGCCGGGCCGCCCACGGCATCGCCTCCTCCAGGAACGCCGCGACCCGCAGCAGCAACGACTCCGAACACACCGGGCCGCCCAGTTGGACCCCGATCGGCAACCCCTGCGAGGACTCGCCGAGCGGGAGGCTGATCGCGGGTGCGCCGGTCTGGTTGAACAACGGCGTGAACGAGCACGCGTCGAAAAGCTGCCTCGTCCACTCGGTCGCAGTCAGCTCGGCGTTCGCGTCGAGGCGGCCCAGCGGCAGGGCCGGGGTGTTCATCGTCGGGGTCAGCAACAGGTCGTACTCGGTGAAGAACCGGCCCGCCTCGCGGGAAACGACGTTCATCGCGCCCAGCGCCGCGGTCAGTTCGATCCCGCTGATCGAGCGGCCGTACTCGACGCAGGCCCACGAGGTGCGTTCGAGGTTCTCCGGACCCGCCGCCACCCCGGTCATCGCTTCGATCCCGGCCACCGAGCCGGCCAGGAATCCGGACCACAGCACGTGATTGGCGTGCAGGAACGCTTCCCAGTCGAAGACCGGCGTCGCGCGCTCGACGTGATGGCCGGCCGCTTCGAGCACCTCGGCCACGGCTTCGACCGCGCGCGCCACCTCCGGGTCGACGTAGCTGCCCGCCCAGGATTCGGTGTGCAGGGCGATGCGCAGCCGTCCCGGGTCGGCGCCGACCTCGTCGAGCCACGGGCGCGCGGGCGGGGCGAGGACGTACGGGTCGCCCGGATAGCTCACCGCGACCTCGTCGAGCAGCGCGGCGGTGTCCCGGACCGTCCGCGAGACCGCGAGTTCGACGCCCATTCCGTAGAGCGGATCGGCGAAGTCCGGCCCGGCGGGGACCCGGCCGCGGGTCGGTTTCAGGCCGACCAGGCCAGTGCAGGCCGCCGGCACGCGGATCGACCCGCCGCCGTCGTTGGCGTGCGCGATCGGGAGCGCCCCGGCCGCCACGAGGGCCGCGGAACCGCCGCTGGACCCGCCGGCGCTGTGCCCGGTGTGCCACGGGTTGCGCGTCGAACCGTAGGCCAGCGCTTCGGAGTTCCCGTTGAAGCCCAGCTCCGGCGTGGTCGTGACGGCCAGCGTCGCCAGGCCCGCCGCGCGGAAGCGCGCCATCAGATGGGTGTCCTCCGGCGGCACGACGCCCTTGCCGAGCAGCCGCGTGCCCATCCGGGTCGGCACCCCGGCGGCGTGCAGGACGAGGTCCTTGATCGCGAACGGGACCCCGGCGAACCGGCCGTCGCGCGCGTAGTCGAGCGGGCGCTCGAACGGGCCGTCGGCGACCGCGTTCAGCTCCGGGTTCACCTTGCCGATGGCCTCCGCCGCCAGCGCGGCGACCTCGTCGGCGGTGACCTCTCCGGAGGCGAGGACCGCGGCCAGCGCGGTCGCGTCGAGGGCGGCGTATTCGTCGAGGTTCATCGAGTGCTCCTTCAGCCGGGGGCCCAGAACGTTACGAACGGGCCCGGACGGCGGCATCGGCCGAAAAGCCGTTCCGCTCCCGCCGCGGACGTGCGCCCGTTGACATTCCGGACGGCGGCCGTTCATGCTCCGTTCGGCAGCGGAGGTTCGGAAATGGCCGCAGATGTGCAGTGGTGGGCCCGGCTCGCTCGGGAAGTGCGCGCGGCGGGCCGGGGCGACCTGCCGGTCGAGACGCCGTTGCGGACCGTGCGCGACGAACTCGGTTTCGATTGCGCTGCCTTGGTCACCGGCGGGCGGCAGCACACCGCGACCGTCAACCTCGGCTACCCCTCGGACGCACTCGGCTACATCACGACGACCTACCGCTGGAAATGCCCGATCCACCAGCGCGCGATCCGGCTGGGCCTGCCGCTGCGGTTCGTCGACGTGCCAGAAGTCCACGAAACCCGGACCTACCAGGAAGTCATTCAACCGCACGGGTTCCGCGAAGGGATGACGCTGCCGCTGCGGGCGGCCCCGGGCGAGGCGCCGGGCTTCGTGGCACTGAGTTCGACGCACGACCGGCCGCTGGACGACGAATCCCGCCTGGCGCTCACGATGCTGTCGCATGATTTCGCCGCGCTGGCCGATCCCGGCGCCGAGCCGGGCGATCCCGCCGCGGACGTTGTGCTGCTCGTTTCGCAGGGCAAGGCCGAGGTGCGTTCGGCCGCGGTCGGGCAACTGCCGCTGAGCGAGCACGAGGTCCGGTTCGCCGCGCGGTGCGCCACAGCCGGGCGGACCGGATTCCGCCACCGGGACGCGGACGGCGTCTGGTGGCGGGTGCTGGCGCGGGCGCGGCGTCCGGACGGAGTGCTGCTGCGGATCTCCCGCGTGCCCGATCCCGGGCCGTTGACCGGGCGGGAACTGGACGTCGTGGGACTGGTCTCGCGTGGGTGGTCGAACGAACGGATCTCGTCGGCGCTCGGGATCACGGTCCGGACGGTGCGCAGCCATGTCGAGTCTTCGCTGGTGAAGCTCGACTGTCCGAACCGGACCGCACTGGCCCGGCACGCGCTCGAACACGACCTCGACACGCTCGGCGCGTTGGCGGCCGCCCAGCGCTGACGAGATTGTGTCACAATCCTTGCGCTCCAGATGCGTGCCATGCTTCACTCCTCCTGCCCATGAGTGCGAAAACCTCGGTGCAGCACCCTTTTGATCGACCGAGGATTGTGTACCGATTTCCCGGCGGCCAGGAGGCAGCGGATGACCACGTTCGAACCCGAGCACCTGCCCCGGCGGCCGGTCAGGCGACGGCTGCCCCGCCCGTCGGAGATCCGGCCGCTGCTCAAGTTCCGGCAGCCGCGGTTCGACGTCCGCGAGCGCCGCCTCGCCGCCGCGCACACCATCGACGACCTGCGCACCATCGCGCGCCGCCGCACGCCCCGGCCGGTCTTCGACTACGTCGACGGCGCGGCGGAGCAGGAAATCAGCCTCGGCCGGGCCCGGCGGGCCTTCGAGAACGTCGAGTTGCACCCGCGCGTGCTGCAGGACGTCACCGAGGTGGACCCGGCCACGTCAGTCCTCAGTGGACAGTCCGCGCTGCCGCTCGTGCTGGCGCCCACCGGCTTCACCCGCATGATGCACCACGAAGGCGAGATCGCCGTCGCCCGCGCGGCTGCCCGCGCCGGGATCCCGTACGTGCTCTCGACGATGGGAACCACCGATCTCGAAGACGTCCGGGCCTGCGCGCCGTCCGCGCGGCAGTGGTTCCAGCTCTATCTCTGGAAGGACCGCGCCGCGAGCGAAGCGCTGGTCGAACGCGCAGCTCAAGCCGGGTACGAGGCGCTCGTCCTGACCGTCGACACCCCGATCGGCGGGGCGCGGATGCGCGATGTCCGGAATGGACTGACGATCCCGCCGACGCTGACCGTCCGCACCCTCGCCGGGATCGCGGTCCGGCCGTCCTGGTGGATGAACCTCCTGACCACCGAACCGCTGCAGTTCGCCGCGTTGAACAACTTCGACGGCACGGTCGAAGAACTGATCGGGACGATGTTCGACCCGTCCCTGACCGTCGCAGACCTGCGGTGGCTGCGCGGCCGGTGGCCGGGAAAGCTGATTGTCAAAGGGATTCAGAGCGTCGCGGACGCCAAGGAGATGGCCGCTTCCGGCGTCGACGCGCTCGTGCTCTCGAACCACGGCGGGCGCCAGCTCGACCGCGCGCCGACCCCGCTCGAACTGCTGCCCCGTGTCGTGGACGCGGTCGGGGACGACTGCGAGGTCATCCTCGACACCGGCGTCCGGACCGGCGCGGACCTGGTGGCCGCACGGGCACTGGGCGCGTCGGCGGCGATGGTCGGCCGCGCGTATCTGTACGGCCTGATGGCAGCGGGAGAACAAGGCGTCGAGCGCGCGATCGACATCCTCCGCGCCGAGTACGTGCGGACGTTGCGGCTTCTCGGCGTCAGGCGCACCGACGAGATCACCGGCGAACACGCCTCCCTTCGGCTGCCCGCCCGGATTTGACGGTGGCCTCGGCTAAGATCGGCAGCGGCGGTGGGAAATTCTGCTGAAATGAGTGGCGAAGTGCGCGAACAGGCGGGCAGTACGCCGGGAAGCATCGCGCAGGCGCTTCGCGACGATCTCCTGGACGGTCTCCTCGAACCCGGCACGCGGCTCACGGAGGAATCTCTGAGCGCTCGCTTCGGGGCGGGCCGCCATTCGGTCCGGTCCGGCCTGCAGACGCTGGTGTCCGAGGGCCTGCTCGAACACCAGCGCAACAAGGGGATCGTCGTCCCCGCGGTGACCGCCGAACGCATCGACGCGATGTGCTCGTACCGCTCGATCCTGGAACTCGGCGCGCTGCGGCTGGCCCTGCTCCAGAACGCGGGCTTCGACGCGGTCGACGAGGCGGTGCGGCGGCTCGAGTCGATGACCGCCGAAACCCCGTGGCGGCACGTGATCGAGGCGCACAGCGCGGTGCACACCGAGATCGTGGCCGCCAGCGGCAACCCGCGCGTGCTGGCGGCGCACCGGGCCTGCGCGAACGAACTGAACTGCATGCTCGCGACGATCCGGGCCGAATCGTCCGCCGCCCAGCTGGCGACGACCCACCGGCACCTCGTCGACCAGCTCCGGGTCGGCGGGGAGACCGCGTTGAAGGCGCTGGAGGACGACCTCGAACTCGGCGGCCGCGCGATGATGCATCTCGCGCTGCGCCGCCGGATCGAGGTGCCCTACCTGCTCTCGTGAGGGTCATCCGCGGAACGCTACTGAGCAGCCACCGCCCGCTCCCCCGGAACCGCCCGCACCGCCGGGACCTCGTCCAGCAACCCGCGCCGGGCCAGCTCCGGCCGCACGCCCTCGCCGAACCAGTACGCCTCCTCCAGATGCGGATACCCGGACAGCACGAACTCCGACACGCCCGCGTCGTGGTACTCCTCGATCAAATCCGCGATTTCCGCATAGCTCCCCACCAGCGCAGTCCCGGCTCCCCCGCGCACCAGGCCGATCCCAGCCCACAAATGCGGATGGATCTCCAGGTCCCGCGCCGTCGTCCCCGCCTTGCCGCCGTGCAGCGCGACCATCCGCTGCTGCCCCACCGACTCGCTCGCCGCCAGCTGCGACTGAGCCTTGGCGATCTGCTCCGGACTCAACGCGTCCAGCAGCTTCTGCGCCTCCGCCCAAGCCTCCGCCGAGGTGTCGCGCGCGATGGTGTGCAGCCGGACCCCGAACCGCACCTTCCGACCGGCCTGTTCCGCCAGTTCGCGCACCTTCCCGATTTTCTCCGCGACCTGCGCGGGCGGCTCCCCCCAGGTCAGGTAGACATCGGCATGCCGCGCGGCGACCGGGAGCGCCGCCGCCGAGGAACCGCCGAAGTACAACGGCGGAACGGGATCCGGCGCGGCGAGCGTCGTGGCTCCTTCGACGCGCAGGTGGTCGCCGGCGAAGTCGAACGGCTCGCCCGACCACACGCCGCGCACGATGGACAGGAACTCGTCGGTCCGGGCGTAGCGCGCGTCGTGGTCGTGCCAGTCGCCGAAGCGGCGCTGTTCGATCGCGTCGCCGCCGGTCACGATGTTCAGCAGGACCCGGCCGCCGGACAGCCGCTGGAACGTGCCGGCCATCTGCGCGGCGAGCGTCGGCGAGATGACGCCCGGCCGGAACGCGACCAGGAACTTGAGCCGGCTCGTCTCGCGGATCAGCGCGGCGGTGGTCAGCCAGGCGTCCTCGCACCAGGTCCCGGTCGGGGTCAGCACGCCCTCGAACCCGAGCCGCTCGGCCGCGCGCGCGACCTGCGCGAGGTAGTCCAGGTCCGCCGGCCGCTGCGCGCTCGGGCCCTGGGACTTGTTGGCGTGGAAGCGTTCCACGATCGTCCGGCCGTCCCCGGTGGTCGGCAGGAACCAGTGCAGTTTCACGCTCATCCGTTCCTCCTCGCGGCCTCGATGTCGGGCCCGTAACGGCGGTCGACGAACGCCGCGAAGTCGACCTTCCCGGGCAGCGTGCCCTCGTTCGCGAACGCGTCGGCGAGCTGCTGCTCGGACGCGACGACGGAATCGTCCAGCGGGACCGGCCGGTCCCGCCCGGCGGAGACGGCCTTCTTCGCCACCTCGAGCTTCAACCCGGTTTCCGCCGCCCAGGCGCGCGCCCATTCGTCCGGATGCGAGTTCGACCAGAGCTGCGCTTTCACCACGCGCTGCACGAAATCCTTGATCGCCGAGTTCTTGCCCGGATCGGCCAGCGCGGTCGTGCTCGCGGTCTCGAAGGCGAGCCCGTTGGACGCGCCCCGACCGTCGGCGAGCACGCGGGCGTGCGCGTCGATCTGGGCTTGCGCGGTGTAGGGATCCCAGATCGACCACGCGTCGATCTGGTGCTGGGTGAACGCGGCGAACGCTTCGGACGGCTGCAGGAAGGAGATCTTGATGTCCTTCGTGGACAGACCGGCCTTCTTCAGCGTGTTGAGCAGCTGCCCGTGCGCCGAACTCCCCTTCGCGACCCCGACCGTCTTGCCCCGCAAGGACGCGACGTCGGTCAACGGCGAATCCGGCGGCACCAGAATGGTTTCCCGCTCCACGTTGCTCTTCGCCACGCTCACCACGGAGATCTTCGCCTTCGACGCGGCCGCGAAAATCGGCGGCGTGTTGCCCACCCGGCCGACGTCGATCGCGCCCGCCGAAGCCGCCTCCAGCAACGGCGGCCCGGAAGTGAACGTGGACCATTCGATCCGATACGGCGTGCCGGTCAGCTGCCCGGCGGCGGTGAGCAGGGATTTCACGCCGCCTTTCTGATCGCCGACGCGCAGCGTGACCTTCTTCAGCTCCGCGGGCGAAACCGCGGCCGGAACCGGCGCGCGACCGTCCGAAGTGGACGACGAGCAGGCGGCGAGCCCGGTCAGCAGAAGCGCCGCGGCCAGGACGTTACGCAGGTGCACCTTCGGTCACTCCCAGGTCGGCCAGGACGCGGCTGCGCACCTCGGCATTGTCGGCGGCCTTCCGCGGACGCGGCCGGCCGAGTACGTGTTCGGCGACGATGTGCCCTTCGCCGAGGACGAGGATCCGGTCGGCGAGCACGAGCGCCTCGTCGACGTCGTGAGTCACCAGCAGCACCGCGGGCTGGTGCGTTCGCCACAGGTCCTCGACGAGCCGGTGCATCGCCAGCCGGGTCAACGCGTCGAGCGCGCCGAACGGTTCGTCCAGGAGCAGGAGATCCGGCTCGCGGACCAAGGCGCGGGCCAGCGAAACCCGTTGCGCTTCACCGCCGGAGAGCGTGAGCGGCCACTTGTCGGCGTGCTCCGCCAGCCGCACCTCGGCCAGTGCCTTCTCGGCGACGGCGCGGTCGTTGTCCTGCCGCAGCCCGAGCACGATGTTGCGCCAGACCTTGCGCCACGGCAGCAACCGCGGCTGCTGGAAGGCGACGGACACCGTCCCGTCGATACTCGCGGTGCCCTCGATCTCCTCGTCGAGCCCAGCCAGCACCTTCAGCAGCGTCGACTTCCCCGATCCGCTCCGCCCCAGCAACGCGACGAACTCGCCGCGGCCGACGTCCAGGTCCAGCCGGTCGAGGACAGTGCGGTCGCCGAATTTCTTGGTGAGGTCGCGGACCTCGACTACCGGGCTCGCCATCGCAGGGCCCTCCTTTCGAGCAGCCGGACGAGCGCGTCGGTGACGAGGCCCAGCACGGCGTAGACCACGAGCCCGACCACCACGACGTCGGTGCGCAGGAATTCGCGGGCATTGTTGATGAGGTAACCGATCCCGGCGTCCGCGTTGACCGTCTCGCCGACGATCAGCGCCAGCCACGCGACCCCGAGCGACTGCCGCAGCCCGACCAGCGCCTGCGGCAGCGCACCCGGCAGGACGACGTGCCACAGCCGTTCGCCGCGGGTGAATCCCAGCGCCCGCGCGGCCTCCCCGAGCTGCGGATCGGCGGTGCGGATTCCCGAGTGGACATTCAGGTACAGCGGAAACGCCACGCCCAGCGCGACCAGGAAGATCTTGGTCTCTTCGCCGATCCCGAACCACAGGATGAACAACGGGATCAACCCGAGGAACGGCAAGGTGCGCAGCATCTGCACCGGCGGGTCGACCAGTGCTTCGCCCCAGCGCGACAACCCCGAAATGGCTCCGAGCAGCAGCCCGGCGAGCGCTCCGAGAGCGAATCCGGCGCCGACGCGGCCCAGCGAGACCACGAAGGCGCTGCCGAGTTCGCCGCTGCGGGCGACATCGACTCCGGCTTGCAGGACGGTCCAAGGCGAGCTGAGTTTGTCCGGCGGCAGCGCGCCGGTCGAGCTGGCGATCTGCCACGCCGCGACCAGCGCGACCGGGCTGATCCAGCGGCGCAGCGACGGCAGCCGCCGCCGTTGCGCGCGCTTCGGCGCGGCCGTTTCGGCGCGCGGCAGCACGCCCGTGGTGGAAATCGACACGGATTTCTCCCGGGTGGGGTTTTCGGTGCGGGGAAGGGAATTCAGCGGCGGGACAGACAGACCGCGCTCGCCTGCTGCCGGAGGTCGACGTGCAGGCGGCACACGAGGAGGACGCCGCGCTTCATGCCCCCGAGCTTCGATCCCCGGACGGGTGAAGTCAATGACGTGCCGGACGGCTCTCACGCACTGGAACCCCGGCGGCGGTGTACGGGGTTTGTTCCCCTCTCAGGCACGGGGATGCCCGGAATGCGGGACTGGTTTCCCGGTCCGCTGCCGAACATGAGCGGCTAAACCGCTGCTCCAGCTAAGGCAGCGACCGCGTGCGCGAGCGCTCGCCGCGGACCGCCGCTGCGGCCTCGATCACCCGGCTGAGCACCGGCGGCACGAAATTGTCGGTGCGGTGCGGTACAAGATCACCATGTCCATTTTCCAGGCACTGCAAGCGTTCCTCGCCCGTACCCTTCACCGCGCGACCCGTCGGCGCGACGAGCCCGCACCGCGCCGAACGCACCCGCGGCGGCCCGAACCGAAACCCGGTTCAGCCGCCGAACATCATCCGCCATTCCTCGAGAGACCGGGGCCGGAACACGAAATTCGAGCTCTTCACCCGCGACAGCGACGCCGAAGATTCCGGCGAATACTGGTGGCCGGGGTACACCACCGGATCCCCGGGCAGGGTCGCCAGCCATTGCAGGCTGCGGAAAATCGCGTCCGCGTCGCCGCCCGGGAAGTCGGTCCGGCCGCAGCCCTCGAGGAACAGCGTGTCCCCGGAGACCAGCCTGTCGCCGACCAGGAAGCACTGGCTTCCCGGCGTGTGCCCGGGCGTGTGGAGCAGCCGGATGTCGATCGAGCCGACGGTCACGACGTCGTCGTGCTCGTGCGCGCGCAGGTCGGTGTCCGACACGCCGGTCACCCGGCGCACCCACTCGCTTTCCTGCGCGTTGACGTGGATCGGCACCGGCCGCAGCGCGAGCAGTTCCGCGATGCCCGGGAGCGAGAAACCCATCATGTCGCCGCCGACGTGGTCGGGGTGGTGGTGCGTCGCGAGGACGCCGGTCAGCCGCATCCCGTCGGCTTCCAGCGTCTCGACCAGGTCGCCCACCGCGTACGCCGGGTCGACCAGCACCGCCTCGCCCGCTTCGCGGTCCCCGATCAGGTAAGCGAAATTCACCATCTGGGTCGCGACGGGGTCCCCGACGGCGAAATCGCGGCCGGCGAGCAGTTGGCGGAAGTAAAGCTGGTCTGCCATGCCCCGCAGCCTAACGGTCGCCGGTCACTCGCCCACGGAGCCGTCGGCGAGTTCCCGCAGCGCGTCGAGGTGCCCGACGTGCCGAGCGGTCTCCTGCACGACGTGCGCGAGCACCCAGCGGACGGTGAACTTCCCAGACCGCCGCGTCCGGTCCTCCGGAACCAGCCCGGCCAACGCCGCCGCCGATCGTTCCCACTCGGCGCGATAGGCCGCGACCACCGCCGCGACGTCGTCCTCCGGTGTCAGATCCCAACTCGGATCCGGAGAGCCCGGCCACAGCGAAGGTTCGGCGGACCCGCCCGCCTCGATCACCAGCCACCACCGCTCGACCGCGGTCAGGTGCTTGACCACGCCCAGCGCGCTGGTCCGCGGCGAACTCGGCAGCGGCGCCGCGGCCGCCTGCTCCCGGGTCAGCCCGGCGACCTTCTGCACCGCGGTCGCCCGCAGGAAATCGAGGAACCGCGTCTGCACGGTCATCTCGTCGCCGTCGAGCGGATCCGGCCAGACGCGCTCTGCCTCCGCCATGGCCCCGACCCTACTGGTCCCGGGGAGGAATACGCTCGGTGTCATGGTGTGGGGATTTCTGTGCGCGCTGCTGTCCGCGGTGGCCTACGGCGTCGCTTCGGTGATGCAGGCAGTGGCCGCGAAGGCAGCGCCCGACGAGGGTGCCGCCAGGGTCGACCCACGCCTGTTGCTGCGGGTGTTGAAGCAGTGGAAGTTCGTCGTCGGGCTGCTGCTCGACGGGGTCGGCTTCGTCGCGCAGATCGCCGCCCTGCACGTCCTGCCGCTGTTTCTCGTGCAGGCCACGCAAGCCGCGAGCCTCGCCGTGACCGCCGTGGCGGTGCGGGTATTCGGAGTCCGCCTCGGTGCGCGCGAATGGACGGCCGTCGGCGTCGTGGTCGCCGGACTCGCGCTGCTCGGTTCCTCCGCGGAAAGCGAGGGCTCCAGCGAAGTCGGCCTAGGCTTCCGGCTGGCACTGGCCGGTGCCGCCGTAGTCCTCGGAATCGCCGGGCTTCTCGTCGGACGCGCCAGCGACCGCGTCCGCACCGCCGGACTCGGCTTGGTCGCCGGCCTGTGCTTCGGCCTGGTCGCGGTAGCGGGCCGGGTCATCCCGAGCCTCGCGCCGCTGGACCTGCTGCGCGACCCGGCGCTGTACGTCGTCGCCGTCGCGGGTGCGCTGGCCATGCTGTACTTCGCCACCGCCCTGCAACGCGGAAGCGTCACCACCGCCACGGCGATGATGGTGCTCGGCGAAACGGTCATGCCTTCGCTGATCGGCGTCCTGCTGCTCGGCGACCGAACCCGCCCCGGGTTCGCCGTCGTCGCGGTGCTGGGTTTCGTCCTCGCAGTCGCCGCCGCCCTGGCACTGGCCCGATTCGGCGAACCCGAACCAGCCGTCGTCTCCGCAGGAGAACCACCGGAGACCGAGCCCGCGGCCCCCGACGCCCACCGGTAACTAGCCCCAGACCCCACCCTCGCCGACGCGCACCGGCGTCCCGCTGCTCAGTGACCGGGTTCGCCGCAGAACCCGCCTCCAGCAGCCCGCGCCCGGATTCGCCCTCACCACCGGGAACCCGCCGCCAGCAGCCGAGCCTGCGGGCCGCGACACCATGGGCAACTTCGCCCACCGAACACCAGACTCGACCGCAGCCCGTCGACGTCCTCCTGCTCGGCGACCGCCCTCACCGCGCCGATCGGACTCGTCCCCGCAGTCGACGCCCGCCACCAGCGCCCGAACCGACCGTCGTATTGCCCGGAGACGGAACCCACCGAGGCTCCCGGCACCACCCGATCAAAGGTTAGGCTAGCCTTCTCTAGTGGACGAAAGGGAGGAACCGGCAACCCGACCGGACCCTCCGCACGAACGGAGGCGCCGATGACCACCGGCCGGGACGTCCTGCGCAATGCCCTCGCCGGACAGCGGAAATCCGTCGTCGCGGCGGCCGTCCTCGCCGCCGGGCACCAGGGCGGCGAGGCGCTCGTCCCGGTCGTGATCGGCGTCGTGCTGGACCGGGCCGTCGCCGACAGCTCCGCCTTCACACTCCTCGGCTGGCTGGCCGTGCTGGCGATCGTCTTCCTCGTGCTCTCCACCAGCTACCGCTTCGGCGCGCGGGCCGCGGAAGGCGCCGCCGAGCGGGCCGCGCACGAGATCCGGCTCGCGGTCACCCGGCGCGTCCTGCACCCTCGCGGCGGCGCGGAGAACGGTTCGCTCGCGGGGGAATTGGTGAGCGTCGGAACCTCGGACGCCCGCCGCGTCGGCATGGTCAACGCGGTGCTTCCGTTCGGCATCGCCGCGCTCGCCGGACTGGCCGTCAGCGCGGTGGTGCTCCTGCGGATGTCCGTGCCGCTCGGATTGCTCGTCCTCCTCGGCACCCCGCCGCTGCTGTTCCTCGCCCACCTCGTCGGCAAACCGCTGGAAAAGCGCAGCGAACTGGAGCAGGAACGCGCCGCGCACGCCTCGGGCGTCGCTGCCGACCTGGTCAGCGGATTGCGGGTGCTGAAAGGCATCGGCGCGGAACCGGCGGCGACGGCGAGGTACCGGCGCACCAGCCGGGATTCCCTGCAGGCGACCATCCGCGCGGCCCGCGCCCAGGCGTGGCACAACGGCGCGCTGCTCGCGCTCACCGGCGTCTTCATCGCAATCGTCGCCCTCGCCGGCGGCTCGCTGGCCGCGAACGGCGAGATCTCCGTCGGCGACCTGGTGGCCGCGGTCGGGCTCGCCCAGTTCCTGCAGACGCCGTTCACCATCTTCGCCTGGGTCAACGGCCAGCTCGCCCAAGGCCGCGCCTCCGCCAGCCGGGTCGCCGCGGTGCTGGCCGCTCCCCCAGCCGTCCCCGACGGAACCGGCGCACTCCCCGCCCCAGCCCGCGGCAGCGTCGAGCTTTCCGCCGTATCCCAGGGAAAACTCCGCGAACTAAACCTCACCGTCCCGCCCGGCGAGTTGCTCGGCGTCGTCACCACCGACCCCGCCGCGGCCACCGATCTCCTCGACTGCCTCGGCCGCTTCGCCGACCCCCGCACCGGCTCCGTCCACGTCGATGAGGCGCACCTGTCCACTGTGGACCCCGACCGAGTCCGCGACGTCGTCCTCGTCGCCGCGCACGACACAGATTTGTTCGAAGGAACCGTGGAAGACAACGTTCGCGGCCGGATGCCCGCCATCCCCGACGGAGTGCTCACCGCCTCCGCCGCCGACGAAGTCGCCGCGACGCTCCCCACCGGCACCGCCACGACCATCACCGAACGCGGCCGCTCCCTCTCCGGCGGACAACGCCAACGAGTCGCCCTCGCACGCGCCCTCGCCACCGAAGCCCCGGTCTTGGTCCTCCACGACCCGACGACCGCCGTCGACACCGTCACCGAAGCCCGCATCGCCGCCGGAGTCGCAGCCCTTCGCCGAACCCGCACCACGATCCTCCTCACCACGAGCCCAGCCCTGCTCACCGTCACCGACCGCGTCGTCCTGATCGAAGACGGACACCTCACCGCCCAAGGGACCCACGCCGACCTGGTCCGCACCGAACCGGCCTACCGAGAGGCAGTCCTCTCGTGACCCAACGCCACCCACTCGCCACCGCAATCGCAGAACTCCGCCGAAACCACACCACTGGCGTCACCAGCCCAGCCCTGCCCACCCTCACCAACCGGCTCGCACTCATCGAAGGCCGACGCATCACGGCCCAAGGCACCCACGCCGTACCGGCCGACCGAGCAGCGGTCCGCTCATGACCCAACGCCACCTCCTCCCCACCGCTACCGCAATCACCGAACCCCGCCGAAACCACACCCCCACGGCACCCACGCCCAACCTCGCCCGCACCGAACTAACCCACCGAGCGGCAGCCCCCTCATGACCCAACGACAACCACTCCCCACCGCCACCGCAATCGCAGAACTCCGCCGAAACCACACCCCAATCAGCACCACGGCACCCACGCCCAACCTCGCTCACGCCGAACCAACCCACCGAGCGGGAGCCCCCCTCATGACCCCACGCCACCCACTCCCCACCGCCACCGCAGTCACGCAACCCCGCCGAAACCACACCCCAATCACCACCACAGGCACCCACCCCAACCACGCCCACGCCGAAGCACCCCACCGAGCGGCAGCCCTCCCATGACCCACCACCTCCTCCCCCTCGCCACCGGACCGCGCATCCGGGCCGTCCTGCTCGACCTGCTGCGGCAAGCCAAGGGCCGCGCGATCGGGTCCTTCGCCTTCGTCGTCGGCGCGACCGCGATCGGCCTGCTCACCGCTCCCCTGCTCGGCCGTGTCGTGGACCTCGTCGCCACCCGGCAACCCGCTTCCGCGCTTATCTACCCGGTCGCCGGGCTGGTCCTCGTCGCCGCCACGTCCGCGATCGCCACCGCGCTCGGCGTCTCGATGCTCGCCCGGCTCGGCGAAACCATGCTCGCCGACCTGCGCGAACGGTTCGTCGACCGCGCGCTCGGCCTGCCGCTGGAGCAGGTCGAAAAAGCCGGCTCCGGCGACCTGACCACCCGCGTCACCAACGACGTATCGGTGGTCGCCGACGCCGTCCGGCAAGCGCTGCCCGCCCTGGCCCGGTCGGTGCTGACGATCGTGCTGACCCTCGTCGCGATGGCGATCCTCGACTGGCGTTTCCTCGCCGCGGCTCTGCTGGCGGTCCCGATCCAGCTGCACACCGTCCGCTGGTACGTCCGCCGCGCGACCCCGCTGTACGCCGCCCAGCGCACCGCCGTCGGGGCGCAGCAGCAACAGCTTCTCGACACCATCGGCGGAGCCAAGACCGTCCGCGCGTTCCGGCTCGCCGACGCGCACGTCGACCGCGTCCGCGAACGCTCGAACGGCGCGGTCGAGCTGGCTTTGCGCGGGGTCCGCCTCGCCACCCGGTTCTACGGGCGGCTCAATCTCGCCGAATTCGTGGGCCTTTCCGCGGTGCTCGCCGCCGGATTCCTCTTGGTGGGCGCGAATCTCGCGACGGCCGGCGTCGCGACGGCGGCCGCGCTGTACTTCCACAGTCTCTTCGGACCGATCAACACCGCGCTCGCGCTGGTCGACGACGCCCAAGCGGCGACCGCGAGCCTGTCCCGGCTAATCGGCGTGGCAGACCTGCCCGTGCCAGCCGAACCGACGCACGTGGGCCGTCCAGTCGATGCCTCGGTGAAAGCAGTCGGCATTGGACACTCCTATGTGGACACACACCCAGTGCTGCGCGACGTCGACCTGGAAGTCGCGCCGGGCGAGCGTGTCGCACTGGTCGGCGCGAGCGGAGCCGGGAAGACGACGCTGGCCAAGCTGATCGCCGGGATTCACCAGGCCAGCAGCGGCACGGTATCGATCGGCGGCGTCCCGCTCGACCAGCTCGGCCCGGCCGCCACCCGCCGCGCGGTGGCGTTGATCAGCCAGGAAGTGCACGTCTTCAGCGGACCGCTGGCGGACGATCTCCGGCTTGCCGCTCCCGCCGCCAGCGATGAAGAACTCCGGGCCGCACTCGCCAAGGTCGGCGCGGCCGAGTGGGTGGAAGCGTTGCCAGACGGACTCGCGACGGTCGTCGGCGAGGGCGGGCATCGGCTGACGGTCACGCAAGCTCAGCAACTGGCGCTCGTACGGTTGGTGCTGGCCGACCCGCCCGTGGCGATTCTCGACGAGGCCACCGCGGAGGCCGGAAGCGCCGGGGCGAAGACGCTGGAATCCGCCGCGACTGCCGCGCTCGAAGGCCGCACCGGCTTGATCGTGGCGCATCGCCTGACGCAGGCAGCGGCCTCGGACCGCATCGTCGTCCTGGACGCCGGGGTCGTCATGGAATCCGGGACGCACGACGAACTCGTCGCCGCGGGCGGCCGGTACGCGACGCTGTGGACCGCCTGGTCCGGCCTCCGCCGCCACCAATCCTGACGGGCTTAGGACTCGTCTCGCGCCTGAAGCGAGAGCGGGCGCAGGTCGGCCCAGGCCTGCTCGAGGTAGTCCAGGCAGGCGTGCCGCGCGTCCGGACCGAAAGTGGTTCGCCAGCCCTCCGGCACTGCTAGGAAATCCGGCCACAGGTTGTGCTGGCCCTCCTCGTTCACGAGGACCCGGTAGATGCCGTCGGGGTTTTCGAAGGGATTCGTCGTGGTTCAGCCCTTTTCGTGCTTCAGCGAATGCCGCTGACCGCGTACTCCACCGGATCCGCTTCCGCGGCCCGCCGGTCCACAATGGACTGCAGGATCTCACCGACCCGCACCGCGGTGTTCGACAACAGCGACGACGTGATGCCGTGCGTGTGCTCAGTACCGCCCTGCAGGTAGAGCCCGCCGCGCACCGCCGGGCCGGTGGTGATCCGGTAGTCCCGCTCGACCTTCAACCGGCCCTCGTCGTCCCGTCGGCATTGGCTGGCCAGTTCGCCGAGCAGCGGTGTCGGGTCCGCGGGCAGGTAGCCGGTCGCGTAGACGACGGCGTCGGCGTCCAGCACCGAACGTTCGCCGGTGGCCAGCGATTCGATCGTCGCGCGTACGTGCGTGCCCTGGTCGGCGACCTCGACCGGACGCGAAACGTTGAACAGCCGCAACCGTTCCGCACCGAGCACCTTCTCCCGGTAGCACCGCCGGTACAGCTCGTCGATGAGGTCCAGGTCGACCGCGGAGTAGTTCGTCGCGCCGTGGTAGCCCATCAGGCGTTCCTTGACCGGTTCGCTTGCCGCGTAGAAGGAATCGACCGCCGCGGGGTCGAAGATCCGGTTGGCGAATGCGCTGTCGTCGGCGGGGCTGTAGCCGTAACGCGCGAACACCGCGCACACCTCGGCGCGCGGGAATTCGTCGTGCAGCAAAGCGGCGACCTCGGCCGCACTCTGACCAGCGCCGATCACCACGAACCGCCGCGCGTCCGTGCCGCGCAACGACTCGACGCGGTGCAGCAGCTCGCTGTTGTGCCAGATCCGTTCCCCCGCAACGACCCCGTCCGGCAGCTTCGCGCGCAATCCGGTGCCCAGCACGAGATTCCGCGCCCGCAGCTCGGTAATCTCGCCATCCACCTCGGCACGCACGTCGAAGAACGCGATCTCGCCGCCGTCGCGGACCGGCTCGACCGAGACGACCTCGCTGCCGTAGGACACCAGATCGTCGACCTTCGCCGCGGCCCATTCGAAGTAGTCGTGGAACTCGACGCGCAGCGGGAACAGGGTCTTGTGGTTGATGAAATCGACCAGCCGTCCCTTTGCGTGCAGGTAGTTCAGGAACGTGAAGGCGCTCGCCGGGTTTCGCATCGTGACCAGGTCCTTGAGGAACGACACCTGCATGGTCGCGGTGTCGATCAGCATCCCGCGATGCCAGCCGAAGCGAGGCTGGCGCTCCAGGAAGTGCGCCGTGACCGTCTCCCCCGAGCCCGCGTTGTGCTCGGCGAGGGCGATCGCGAGCGCCAGGTTGGACGGCCCGAACCCGACTCCGACCACGTCGTACACCGGCACCTGGCCACCCTCGGCCCCTGCTCGTGACATGTAAGTCCCCTAGCGCGGCGTTGCCGCATCGCCGTTCCCGACTGATCAATGCAAGAAACCCTAACCTAACTTAGGTAAGCCTCAGCTAGTACTGTCTGGGTGATGTTCGTCCCGACCACGAAAGGTGCACCGCCGATGCGCGTGGCCATGTTCGGCTACCAGACCTGGGGACACCGCACCCTCAAGGCCCTCCTCGACGCACGCCAGGACGTGCGGCTGGTGGTCACCCACCCGCCGAGCGACCACGCGTACGAACGGATCTGGAGCGATTCGGTCGCCGATCTGGCTGAAGAGCACGGGATCCGCACCCTGCTGCGCGCCCGCCCGGACGACGCCGAACTGCTCGAAGAACTGAAGTCGGCGGACCTGGACCTGATCGTCGCGAACAACTGGCGCACCTGGCTGCCGCCGGAGATCTTCAATCTGCCCCGCCACGGCACGCTCAACGTGCACGACTCGCTGCTGCCCGCCTACGCCGGCTTCTCCCCCATCATCTGGGCGCTGATCAACGGCGAGCCGGAAGTCGGCGTCACCGCGCACATGATGAACGACGAACTGGACGCGGGCGACATCGTGGCCCAGCGCGCCGTAACGGTCGGCCCGCGCGACACGGCCACGGATTTGTTCCACCGCACCGTGGACCTCATCGAACCGCTCGTGACGGAAGCCCTGGGCCTGATCGAATCCGGCACGGTGGTGCCGATCGCGCAGGACCGGACGAAGGCGAGCTTCTTCCACAAACGCGCGCCGCGCGACAGCCTCATCGACTGGACGTGGTCCGCCGAGGAGCTGGACCGCTTGGTGCGCGCGCAATCCGACCCGTACCCCAACGCCTTCACCTACCACCGAGGCGAGCAATTGCGCATCGTGCGGGCTTCGGTCTCGGACGGTCATTACGGCGGGACGCCCGGCCGCATCTTCATCCGCGAGGGCGAGGGCGTGGTGATCGTCGCCGGCCGGGAGGCGCGGCGCGGCCAGTCGCCGGGACTGCGGATCGAACGGGTCCGGACGGCGGACGACCGGGAACTGCCCGCGGCGGAGTACTTCACCACGATGGGCGGGTATCTCACCGACCGTCCTTGAGCAGCTCGTGAGCTCCTCTGCCGGTCAGCACCGGCGGAGGAACTCACGAGGCCCGATCAGCGCTCGGAAACCTTGCCCCCGTCGACTTCCAGCCGCCGCGTCACCGAAACCGCGTCCAGCATCCGCCGGTCGTGCGTCACCAGCAGCAACGTGCCCGGGTAACTGTCCAAAGCGGACTCGAGCTGCTCGATCGCGGGCAGATCCAGGTGGTTGGTCGGCTCGTCCAGCACCAGCAGGTTCACGCCGCGCGCCTGCAGCAGCGCCAGCGCCGCGCGGGTGCGCTCGCCGGGCGAAAGCGTCGCCGCCGGGCGCAGCACGTGCGCGGCCTTCAGGCCGAATTTCGCCAGCAGCGTCCGGACTTCCGCGTCCGGCAGCGACGGGACCTCCTGCGCGAACGCGTCCGCGAGCGGCAGGTCGCCGAGGAACAACCGCCGGGCCTGGTCGACCTCGCCGACCACCACGCCCGGTCCGAGCGCCGCGGCGCCCTCGTCCAGCGGCACCCGGCCGAGCAACGCCGCCAGCAGCGTGGACTTGCCCGCCCCGTTCGCGCCGGTGATGGCGACCTTGTCCGCCCAGTCGATCTGCAGATCCACCGGCCCGAGCGTGAAACCGCCGCGCCGCACGACCGCACCCCGCAGCGTCGCGACCACCGCGCCCGCACGCGGAGCGGCCGCGATCTCCATTCGCAGCTCCCACTCCTTGCGCGGCTCCTCGACGACCTCGAGCCGTTCGATCATCCGGTCCGTCTGGCGCGCCTTCGACGCTTGCTTCTCCGTAGCCTCGCTGCGGAATTTGCGGCCGACCTTGTCGTTGTCGGTCGCCTTGCGGCGGGCGTTCTTGACGCCCTTCTCCATCCACGCGCGCTGCATGCCCGCCCGCGCTTCGAGTGCCGCGCGGGTATTGGCATATTCCTCGTAGTCCTCGCGTGCGTGCCGCCGCGCGACCGCCCGTTCCTCCAAATAGGACTCGTACCCGCCGCCGTACGCGCGGACCTGCTGCTGCGCCAGGTCCAGTTCCACCACGCGGTCGACCGTGCGGGCCAGGAACTCGCGATCGTGGCTGACCAGCACGGTTCCCGCGCGCAGCCCGGTGACGAACCGCTCCAGCCGGGCGAGCCCGTCGAGGTCGAGGTCGTTCGTCGGCTCGTCGAGCAGGAAAATGTCGTAGCGGCTGAGCAGCAGCGAGGCCAGCCCGGCGCGCGCGGCCTGCCCGCCCGACAGCGAAACCATGGGCTGGTCGAGGTCGACGGCAAGCCCGAGGTCCGCGGCGACCTCGCCGGCGCGGTCGTCCAGGTCGGCTCCGCCGAGCGCGAGCCAGCGGTCCAGCGCGCTGCCGTATGCGTCGTCGGCGCCGTCCTCGCCCGCGGTAAGCCCGTCGGTCGCCGCGTCGAGTGCGGTTTGCGCGGCGGCGACTCCGGTGCGCCGCGCGAGGAAGGCGCGCACCGACTCGCCCTCGCGCCGCTCCGGTTCCTGCGGCAGGTGCCCGACGGTGGCGGTCGGCGGGTTCAGCCGCACCTCGCCGGATTCCGGGCGGGCCAGCCCGGCCAGCGTGCGGAGCAGGGTGGACTTCCCGGCGCCGTTGACGCCGACCAGGCCGATCACCTCGCCCGGGGCGACGACGAGATCGAGACCGGAGAAGAGGACGCGGTCACCGTGGCCCGCGGCCAGGTCCTTCGCGACGAGTGTGGCGCTCATATCGGAGCCGAGTTTACGGGGAGCCCGCGCGCCGCGTGCCGCGTGTCGGCTCCGTCACTCCCAGTGGGTACTCTGGGCGGGTTCTCCGGGTCCAACAAGAGCAGTGAGGTCGGTGAAAAGCGATGGCGGAACCCGCCCCGGTCCCGTTCGGACGGGGGAAGCAGCGGGCTCCCCGGCCGACCGTCAGCAGACGGCGCGAGGTGAGCCACGCCAGCGCGCGGTCGCTGCTGATGACCGTGCTGGGCGAGTACGTGCTGCCCCGCGACCGTCCGGTGTGGACGTCGATCCTGGTCGAATCCCTCCGCATGCTCGACATCGAGGAGAAGTCCGCGCGCCAGGCCCTGGCCCGGTCCGCGGGCGAGGGCTGGCTGGTGTCGGAGCGCATCGGCCGCCGCGTCCGCTGGTCGCTGACCCCGCCGGGAAGGCGGCTGCTCACCGAGGGCGCGGAGCGCATATACGCCTTCGGCCGCGACGCGCGCCCCTGGGAAAACCGCTGGCTGATGCTGATCGTGTCGGTCCCGGAAGCGAAACGCGACCTCCGGCACCGCCTGCGCACGCGCCTCACCTGGGCCGGTTTCGGTTCGCCGGTGGCGGGCGTCTGGGTGAGCCCCGATCCGAGCCGCGAGCCCGAGGCGCAGAAGATCGTCGCCGAACTCGGCCTCGAAGCGCAGGCGATGTCCTTCACCTCGGAGTACGGCGCGATCGGCGACCAGGAAAGCATGGTCGCGCGGTCGTGGGACCTGTCCGAGCTGACCGACCGGTACGAGGACTTCATCGACCGCTTCACCGGCGTGTCGCCCTCGGGCGACCAAGCGGTGCTGCGTGCGCAGACCGAACTGGTGCACGAATGGCGCCGCTTCCCGTTCCTCGACCCGCAACTGCCCGCGGAACTGCTGCCCGCGAGCTGGAGCGGAACCAAGGCGGCGGAGTTGTTCCACCGCAAGCACGTCGAATGGCGGCCGGCCGCGCAGGCGTACTGGGACCAACTCACCGCGAACGAGGAGCAAGCATGACGAGGCTGGAACGCGACGGCGGGCTCGCCGTGCTCACCATCGACGAACCGCCGCTCAACCTGTACACGAAGCCGCTTCAGGACGCGCTTCTGGACGCGATCGCGTCGCTCGAGGAAACGCCCGCCCGCGCCCTCCTGATCCGCGCGGAGGGCAAGGTCGTGAGCGGAGGCGTCGACGTCGCGCTCTTCGACGCCCAGTCGTCCGCGGCCGAGGCGAAGGTGCTCTTCGACGAGCTGCTCACCGTCCCGGATCGCCTTGCCGCGTTGCCGTTCCCGACGGTCTTCGCCGCACACGGCTTGTGCTTGACGTGGGCTTTCGAAGTCGCGATGGCCTGCGATCTGCTGCTGGCCTCGTCTCGCGCGAAATTCGGCTTGGTGGAGAAGGTCGTCGGCCTGACCCCCACGATGGGCGGAACGCAACGCCTCGCCGCGCGCGCCGGGGTTGCCCGGGCAAAGGAGTTCGTCTTCACCGGCGAGCCCTTCGACGCGGCCACGTTGGAACGCTGGAACGTCGTCAACCGGGTGCTTCCGGCCGAGGGTTTCGACGAGGCCGCGCGGGAGTTCACGCGCCAGCTCGCCGAAGGACCGACGCAAGCACATGCCGCCACGAAGCAGATCCTGGCCCATTTCGAGCACGGCGGAGTGCCGGAGGCCAACGCACACGTCACGGCTATCGCCTCGGAGCTGTACAACACCGAGGACTTGCGGGGCGCGGTGAAGTCGTTCCTCGCGGACGGCCCGGGGAAGGCTCGGTTCACCGGCCGCTGAGGCCTTTTGTCCGGCCCTGGTCCCCTGTGCGGGATCAGGGCCGGTTTTCTTTGGCCGCTCCCGCCTCTCGGTTGATCTTCGCGTCGTGTCGGGATTTTCGCAGGTCAGGGGGTAATGGAGACCTCGTTGCAGGGGCGGTTGGGGGACCCGCTAGAGTAGTCGCATCGCAGTTCACGAGGGGTTCCTCGGGGAGTGCGGAGTCCGGGCTGTGGCGCAGTTTGGTAGCGCACTTGACTGGGGGTCAAGGGGTCGCAGGTTCAAATCCTGTCAGCCCGACCGGACGAACGAGCCGCTTGGCTTGGGTGGAAGCCCAGGTCGGGCGGCTTTTTGTTTCCGGGGTTTGCTCTTGCGGCCGAGGGGCAGCGTGGAGGCTTGGGGACCTTTGGGGACCACCCCTTCACCCATCGCTCGCGTTCCTAGCTAGTTCGACCGTGCGACGTTGCTTGCCCGCGCAGTTGACCTAGCCTCCTCGCTCCACGGCGGGACGACGAAATCACTCCCGTCGTCGATGACGAACTGCTCGACACCTGCAAGGAAAACCCTTCCGCGACCGCCGCAAGCGCCGCGACATCCGGCTGTTCGGCGAAACCGGAGCACGCCTGGCCTTTGGGTGTCCTGCCGTTGTGCTCGGCGCACTGTAGCCTCGGTTGCCTCCCGGGAAGGCGGGGTGCGATGAGACTGGCGCGGCGCGCATCGGTCCTGCTGGCGACCGCGCTGGCGCTGGCCGGGTGCGGTGGCGGGCAGTCGCCGCCGGAGCCGCCGCTTCCGTTGCGGGCGGACGGGGAGATTCCGTTGCCGGGCGACGGATCGCGGTTCGACTACGCGAGCCTGGACGTCGGGCGCGGCTTGCTGTTCGTCGCGCATCTGGGCGCGAGCGAAGTCATCGAGGTCGACGTGCGGGCGCATCGGGTGGTGCGCACGATCGGCGGGCTGTCGCAGGTGCACGGGGTGCTGGCGGTTCCCGCGCTGCACCGGGTGTTCGCCACCGCGACCGGCGACAACCAGATGGCCGTGCTCGACGAGGACACCGGTGCCGTGCTCAACCGGTCGCCGACGGGCGACTATCCGGACGGTTTGGCGTTCGACCCCCGCCGCGGCGCGGTGTGGACGACGAACGAGACCGGCGGTTCCGAGACGGTGCTCGACGCCGCGACCGGGGCGGTGCGCGGCACGGTCGCGCTGGGCGGCGAGGCGGGCAACGTCGCCTACGACCCGGCGGCCGACCGGATGCTGGCCGACGTGCAAGGCAGCAATGAACTCGCGGTGATCGACCCGGCGACGCTGGCGGTGACGCGGCGGTGGCCGCTGCCGGGCTGCGACCACGACCACGGGCTGGCGCTGGATCCGGTGGCGCGGCTGGGGTTTGTGGCCTGCGACGGCAATGCGGCGCTGCTGACCGTCGACCTGAACACCGGGCAGGTGCTCGGGCAGAACCCGGTCGGGCAGGATCCGGACGTGCTGGCCTACGACCCGGGGGCGCACCGGCTGTTCGTCGCGGCCGAAAGCGGCACCGTCACCGTGCTGGAACTGCACGGCCGCGCGATGACCGTGACCGGCGCCGGGCATCTGGCCGACGGGGCGCACGTGGTCGCGGTCGATCCGGGCAGCCACCGCAGTTTCTTCCCGGTGCCCGCCGGGACGGGCGGCCGTCCCGCGCTGCTGGAGCAGCAGCCGGTCCGCTAAGGCGGGGCGGCCAGTCCTTTGTGGTCAGTTCGCGGGTTTCGCGTCGGTCGCGGCCGCTCGGTGAAGCTGTGATTGTGCAGCTCGCCCAGGGCGATGCCGCCCGCGCGCAAAGCCTGGATCACCAGCTGCACCTTGGGCGAGGTCATCACGAAGTCGCCGTTGACCGTGGCCTTGCCGCCGCCGACGGGCTGGAAGTTGCGGCCAGTGGTGACGCCGAACGTCGGCAGGAGCACGTGTCCCTCGCCGGTGACGGGCTCGTCGCGGGCGATGGTGAGCTTGTAACTGCCGCCGTCGGCGGTTCCCTTGCGCCCTAAGGCATTGTCGATGAGCGCGGCTTTCAAACCCTGCGCGAGCCCGGCGCGTGACCAGAACCGTTGCTGTAGAACATCTTTCCCTCGGTCGGCACCGGCTCGAACATCCGCCCGGCCGGGCCGACTGCGGCTTGACAGATACCCCCAGGGGCATGGCCAATGCCCCCGGGGGTATCCTGGACCGCGAGGAAAGGAGTCGCCGTGCAGCTGGGTTTGTCCCGCACCTACGAAGGCGCGGGTTTCGACGACGTGATGGCCAAGACGCGAACCGCGCTTGCCGGGGCCGGTTTCGGGGTGCTGACCGAGATCGACGTGCAAGCGACCATGCGCGAGAAGCTCGACGAGGCGATGGAGCGCTACACCATCCTGGGCGCGTGCAATCCGCCGCTCGCCCACCGCGCACTGAGCGCGACCCGTGAGATCGGATTGCTGTTGCCCTGCAACGTCGTCGTCCGCGAGAGCGGAGCAGGCGGCACGGTCGTCGAGGCGATCAATCCCGCGGTGATGGCCGACGTCGCACCCGAGGCGGGCGTAGCCGAGGTCGCCGCGGAAGCGGCCGCGCGGCTCGAATCCGCACTCGACGCGCTCGACCGGGAGCTGGCATGACCGACGTGGTGCTCTACGGCGATCCGGTCTGCCCGTTCGCCTGGCTCGCCTACCGTTGGCTCGCCGACGCCGAGGCGGAGTTCTCGGTGCGGCCGATGAGCCTCGCCGTCCTCAACGAGGGACAGACCGTGCCGGAGTCGCACCGGCAGCGCGTCGAGGACTCGCTGCACGCGGGCCGGGTCCGCGCCGCGATCGAGGACCCGGCCGCCGCGGCCCGATTCCACCTCGCGCTCGCCCGCCGCATTCACGAGCAGCGGCAACCGGTCAGCGACGCAGTGCTCCGCGCATCCCTCAGCGAGGCGGGATTGCCGGAATACCTTGCAGACCAAGCGAATTCGACTGCCACAGACTCGGCCGTGCACGACGCGCACCAGGCCAGCCAGGACGCGCTCGGGGAAACCGGCGGCAGCCCGATCACCGAGATCGACGGCCGCGCGTTCTTCGGCCCGGTGCTCACCGCATTGCCCGCCCCCGCCGAAGGACGCGCTTTGTTCGATGCTCTGCGCACCGCCGCCGCGGTCCCGGCGTTCGCCGAACTTCGCCGCCCGCGCGCCGGCGCGCCCACGATCCCGGAAGGATGACCATGTGCCGCCCCGTTCCGTGCCGCACCTGCGGCAAAACCACCTGGGCCGGCTGCGGCCAGCACGTCGACCAGGTCAAAGCCGCCGTCCCCGCCGGACAGTGGTGTCCCGGACATCCCGCCGAACCGCGTCCGCCGCGCTCGTGGCCGTGGCGCAAGCGCGGCGCCTGACCGCTCGCGAATTCCACCGGCCACACAGGGAGAGACCAGCCATGATCGGCGACCAGGACACCGTCACCCAGGTCCGCAACCGGCTCCGCCGCGCACAGGGCCAGCTCGCCGGGGTCATCTCGATGATCGACGAAGGCCGCGACTGCAAGGACGTCGTGACCCAGCTCGCCGCCGTCTCCCGGGCACTCGACCGGGCGGGGTTCAAGATCATCGCCAGCGGCTTGCGCGAATGCGTGTCCGGCGGCGGAGAAGGCAACGAAGCCGCGATGACGGAAGAACAGCTGGAGAAGCTCTTCCTCACGCTCGCCTGAGCCGTCCCGGTCAGGTTGCTCTGGAGGAGCCTCAAGCGGTGCCGGCGGCGCATGACGATTCCCCTCGCCCCGGCCACCCGTGCACGCCTGCCGGGACCCGCCGGTCGCGACCACACCATGCGGTTTCGAAGCACGACCACGATTGTGCGACTCCAGTGCGCGCTCCCCCACGCCACGGCGACCAGTCCGACTCCGCGGGCGAGATCACCGACCTCGAGACAGCCGCGCAGGCAGGCCAGCGGAAACAACCCCGTGAGGTCGGCTGACCTCAGCGACCGTCGCTCGGATCGAGCAGCGCGTACGCCGCCGAAGCGGCCCGTCGGAGCAGACCCGCGTCGGAGCGGGCGCGGGCCAGGACATAGCCGCCCTGGATTACCGAGATCGCCATCGCCGCAAGATCGGACGCCGGAAGGTCGGACCGCACCGTGTCGGTCTCCTGTGCCTCTCGGAGCGCGGATTCGAGCAGTTCCGCGACCCGGCCGAACGCTTGTCCGATGGGGCCGAGCAGTTGAGGGTCGGCCAGCACCGCGTGGTCGTAGGCGAGACCGCCGATTTTGCACCCGGCGAGGGCGTCCCGTTCGTTCAGCAGGTAGCGGCGCACCCGGACGAGACCCGGTTCCGGCCCGGTGAGGGCGGCCTCCGCGGCTGCGACGATGGCACTGGCATTCGCGGCGATCGCGGCCGCTCCGAGGTCGGTCTTCGCCGGGAAGTGGTGGTAGAAGCTGCCCTGCCCGACCCCGCTGGCGGCCATCACCTGGCGGGGGCTCGTCGCCGTGTAGCCGAACTGCCAGATCAGGTCCGCGCCCGTCTCGATCAGTTTGGTGCGGTTGTCGCGCATACGAGACAGCATACCTACCTCTAGGTATGCTGGCAGTATGAGCGACGACATCAGTTCGGATCGGCACCGTTTCGCGATCGGCCCGGTCGGAGGGCCGACGGCGGTCATCGACTACGGCGGGCTGCGGTTCCTGACCGACCCGACGTTCGATCCGCCCGGCGATTACGGCGCGTACCGGAAGACCGAGGGCCCGGCGGTTTCGCCGGCAGCGCTGGGGAGGGTGGACGCGGTTCTGCTCAGCCACGACCTCCACTGGGACAACTTCGACCGCGAGGGCCGGGTTTTCGCCCAGAGCGTTCCGCTGCTCGTCACCGGCAGGCAGAGCGCCGAGCGCCTCGGGGGTCCGGCGATCGGGCTCGGCGATTTCGAGGCGCACCGGATCGCGGAGGTCCGCGTGCACGTGGTTCCGGCGCAGCACGGACCCCTCGACGGGGAGCGCGACGACGCCGGCAACATCAACACCGAAGTCCACGGTTTCGTCCTGGAATCCGCCGGACTGCCCACGGTGTACGTCAGCGGCGACAACGCGGGCATCGGGCCGGTCAAGGCGATCGCGGCCGCGTTTCCCGGCATTGACGTCGCGGTTCTGCACGCCGGGGCCGCGAGGGTGCCGAGCAAGAACGCCGGGCGGGCGCTGACTCTCACCTCGGCGCGAGCCGCTGACGTGGCTGCCTTGCTCGATGCCAGCCACGTCGTCGCGGTCCATCACGAGGGCTGGTCCATCTACAGCGAGAATTTCGCCGACCTGGAACGAGAATTCGCCGAAGCCGGGATCCGGTCTCGCCTCGTTCCGGCCAAACCTGGCCGGTGGGCGCTCCGGCACGACGAAAAGGGGCGGCTGGTCGCGCCCTGACCGAGCAGGGTTCAGTGTTCGTCGGCCACGCGTTGGGCCCGGTCGGACAACTCGGTCTTGCGGATCTTGCCCGTCGCGGTCATCGGGAACTCGCCGACCACCTCCACCAGCGGCACTTTGTACGGCGCCATCGCGGTTTTCGCCCACGCACGCAGGTCCGACGCGGTCAGCGAAGCGTCCGGGGAGAGACTCACGAAGGCCACCGGCACCTGTCCCGACTCCGGATGCGCGGCGGGCACGACCGCGGCCGTCCGGACCGCGGGGTGCCGCGCCAGCAGGAGTTCCACCTCGGCCGGGAACACGCTCATTCCCTTCACCTTGATCAAATCCTTGTCCCGCCCCAGATAGTGCAGGCAGCCGTTCTCGTCGAGGCGGCCGTTGTCGCCGGTGTGCAGCCAGCCGCCGGTCAGTTGCGCGGCCGTCGCGTCGGGACGGTTCCAGTAGCCGGTCATCACCGACGGGCTGCGCACCACGATCTCGCCCGCTTCGCCGAGCGGAAGCGGGTCGAGGGTGCCGAAGCGGACCACGGCGATGTCCGTGCCGGGCATCGGGACACCGCAGAACACTGGTTCCGCCAGCAGATCTTGGTCGTCTTCTGCCATGCCGTACGGCGTCGCGTCGAAGGTGTGCGTCTCGGTCATCCCGTACGCCGCTTCGCAGAGCACCGAATGCGCACCGACGGCCTCGCGCCACGCCGCGCGCACGTCCTGGGTCAGCTTGCGCACGAACGAAACCGCCATCGGCATCCGGAGGCTGGACAGGTCCCGTTCCGCGAGGTCGGGGCGTTCCAGCAGTTCGAGGTAGTTCTCCACCGTGCCGACCATCGACGTCACGCCGTGCCGTTCGATCGCCGTCAGCGCGGCTTCGGCGTCCCACCGGGTCATCAGCACCGACGTGCCGCCGAGCACGATCGGGTTCAGGATGCCCAGATCCTCGCCGGCGATCCAGAAAACCGGCAGATAGCACAACGGGACGTACCCGGTTTCGACGGTGTGCCCGGTCGCCGCCGCGGCCGTCGCGGCGGTGTAGAGCATGTGCCGCTGCGTGTGCTGGCAACCCTTCGGCAAGCCGGTCGTCCCGCCGGTGTAGTTCAAGGCTGCCAACGCGTCCAAGTCGGCCGGGTGCTCCGGCGCGGGCGGATGCGCCGCCGCTTCCGCCCAGGCGGTGGCGGCGAAACCGGCGGGCAGCACCGGGGAACCGCCTGCCGCCGACAACTCCCCCAGCGCCGTCACGAGCACGCACCGCACCTGAGTCTCCGGCAGCGCGGCCTGCACGACCGGCAGCACGGTGTCGGCCGCGACCAGGACCGTCGCGCCGCTGTCGGCGAGTTCGTAGACGAGTTCTGCTTGCTGGAACATCGGGTTCACCGGCACGTGCACCGCGCCAAGCCGCAGGATCGCCAGCATCGCGACGGTGAACTGCGGGCAGTTCGGCAGGTCCACCGCGACCCGGCCCCCCGGCCGCACCCCGGCGTCCGTCAGCCATCCGGCGACCCGGGCGACCAGGCCGGCCAGTTCGCGATAGGCGAGCGTCCGGCCTTCGTAGACGATCGCGGGCTGGTCGGGCCGTTCCCGCGCCCAGTGGTCGGCGTGTCCGGGAAGGCTCAGTTCGCCGAGCGGGAGCACGACGTGGTCCGGCGTGTTCGCCGGGCGCACCCGGGCCTGGCGTGCGCGGACGTCGTCGAGGTAGGTCTCGAGGTCCATTTCGGGCTCCTTCGTCACCAGGTGTCGATGCGCTTGCGGGGACCGGCCGTCCGCTCGCGCGGCAGGGTCCGGGTGATCCACGCGCGGGTGTCGGCCGGGTCGATCACGTCGTCCATTTCGAACACTGTCGCCGCGGCCAGCGCTTTGCCGCGCCGGTAGCTCTCGGCCAGCAGCCGGTCGAACTCGCGCTGTTTCTCGGCGTGGTCGGAGATCGCGTCGAGTTCGCGGCGGTAGCCCAGCCGCACCGCGCCTTCCAGGCCCATCCCGCCGACCTCGCCGGTCGGCCACGCGACCATCGCTTCCGGAACCCGGAACCCGCCGCCCGCCATGGCCATCGCGCCCAGCCCGTACGCCTTGCGCAGCACCACTCCGATCATCGGCACGTCCAGATGCGCGCCCTCGACGAACATCCGGCCGAACCGGCGCACCGTCGCGGTCCGCTCGGCGTCCGGGCCGACCATGAACCCCGGCGTGTCCACCAGCGAGACGACCGGGAGCCCGTGCGCGTCGCACAGCTGCAGGAACCGGGCGGCCTTGTCCGCGGCGTCGGCGTCGATCGCGCCGCCGAGGTGCCGCGGGTTGTTGGCCAGCAAGCCCATCGGCCTGCCCTCGATGCGCACCAGCGCCGTGACGACGCCCGCCCCGAAGCCGCGGCGCAGCTCCAGCACCGAATCCTCGTCGGCCAGCAGCTCGATCGCGCGCCGCACGTCGTAGACCCGGACCCGGTTTTCCGGGACCACGTGCCGCAGCCGGCGCTGGTCCGCGACCGTCCATTCGCGACGGTCGCCCTGGAAGTACGACAGGTACCGCCGCGCCAGCTCCACGGCCTCGGCCTCGTCCGCGGCGACCAGGTCGAGCACGCCGTTGGGTTCCTGCACCGAAACCGGGCCGATCTCCTCCGGCCGGTACACGCCGAGCCCGCCGCCCTCGATCATCGCCGGTCCGCCCATGCCGACGTTCGCGTCCTCCGTCGCGATCACCACGTCGCACACCCCCAGCAGCGCCGCGTTCCCGGCGAAGCAGCGGCCGGACGCGATGCCGACGGTCGGCACGAGCCCGTTGAGCCGGCCCATGGCGGCGAACGTGTCGAGGTCGAGGCCGCCCGCGGTCACCACGTCGGTGTCCCCCGGCCGTCCGCCGCCGCCCTCGGCGAACAGGACGAGCGGAAGCCGTTGCCGCGCCGCGAGATCCAGCATCCGGTCGGTCTTCTCGTGGTTCATGAACCCCTGGGTGCCGGCGAGCACGGTGTAGTCGTAGGAGAGCACGACGCAGCGCGCGTCGGCGGCGTGCTCGGCGTTGACCGTGCCGATTCCCGCGACCAGACCGTCAGCCGGAGTCGCGGCGATCAGGTCCGCTTCGGTGCGGCGCTGGCGTTGCGCGGCGATCACGAGCGCGCCGTACTCCATGAAACTGCCGTCGTCGCACAGATCCGCGATGTTCTCCCGCGCGGTGCGATGGCCGGTGCGGCGGCGCTTCGCCACTGCTTCCGGCCGTGCCTCGTCGAGACCGATCCGATGCCGCTCCAGCACTTCTTCGAGATCCGGCCGAATGTGCGCCGGGTCCGGTTCGGCTGGCCCGGTGCTCGCGTCGTGCTGGTCGGCGTCCGCGGTCAGTTCCACGAGCGGCTGCCCGGGACGGGCGAGATCCCCGACTCCGATGTGGACAGACCGCACCACGCCCGCGAACGGTGCCGCCAGCACGTGTTCCATCTTCATCGCTTCGAGCACCACGACCGGATCACCGGCCGCGACGCGAGCGCCCGGCTCGGCCACGGACACCACCGAACCGGCGAAGTCGGCCGCGATCCCGTCACCCGCCGCGGCCTCCGGACGGTGTTCGGGCACCAGCTCGGCGAGGTGTTCGTCCACAAAGGACGTGGTCGCCGCTCCCTGGCGGACTTCGTCGCGGGACAACAGCTTCCGGAGGAACTCGACGTTCGTGCCCGGTCCGTCGACCCGCACCTCCGCCAGCGCCGAGCGGGCAGCGTCGATCGCCGCCGGCAGGTCCGCCGACGGAACGTGCGTGACGATCTTCGCCAGCAGCGAGTCGTACGTCGTGGTCGCGACCGCCCCGGTTTGCGCGGCGGTGTCGACCCGCACGCCCGGCCCACCAGGCAGATCCAGCACCTCGATCCGCCCGGCTGTGGCGTGCGCAGTGCCGTCCCGCCGCAGCTCCTCCAGGTTGACCCGGCACTGCACGGCCGTGCCGCGCGCGGGCGGGATTTCCTCCTGCGCGAGCCCGAGTTCGGCGAGCGTCGCGCCCGCCGCGATCCGCAGCTGGGCGACGACCAGGTCCAGCCCCGTGACCGCCTCGGTGACGGTGTGCTCGACCTGGACCCGCGGGTTCGCCTCCAGAAACGCGAACCGCGCGGGATCGTCCGCGTCGACCAGGAATTCGACGGTGCACAGTCCGCGATAGGACACCGCGGCTGTCATCCTCGTCGCCGCTTCGCGCAGGCGAGCCCGGCATTCGTCGGGCACGGTGCGGGCAGGCGCGACCTCGACCACCTTCTGGTGGCGTCGCTGCAGGCTGCACTCCCGGTCCCAGACGTGGCTGACCGCCCCGGTGCCGTCGCCGACGATCTGCACCTCGAGGTGCCGCGCCCGCGGCACCAGCTCCTCCACGAACACGGTGTCGTCGCCGAACGCCCGCAACGCCTCCGACCGGCATCGGTCGATCGCCCCCGGCAGTTCGGCCGGGTCGACGACCCGCCGGATCCCGCGTCCGCCGCCGCCCGCGACGGCCTTGACCATCACCCCGCGCCCCGCGCCGAGGCTCGCGAGGAACGCGCCCGCCTCGGCGACGTCCGAGGTCGAGCGGAGCACCGGCACGTCGAGCTTTTCCGCCAGCCGCCGCGCGTCGGCCTTGTCCCCGAACGTCCGCAGCACCGTCGCGTCCGGCCCGGCGAACCGGATCCCGCGCGCCGCGCACCGCTCGGCCAGCTCGGCGCTTTCGGACAGGAAGCCGTAGCCCGGGTGCAGCAGTTCGCATCCGGTGCGTTCGGCGGCGGAGACGAGCTGGTCCGCGTCGAGGTACGGCCGGTCCCCGGCGAGCACCACGACCTCGTCGGCCAGCCGGTGCACCGGGCCGTCGGCTTCCTCGGCGGCTTTGACGGCCACCGCGCGCCAGCCGAGAGCGCGGGCGGCGCGCAGGACGCGGAGGGCGATCTCGCCGCGGTTGGCGATGAGGACGGAAGGCAAGGGCTGCTCCTTCGGGACGTGCGCTGCCCTCATCCTGCGTTGACATTGACGTCAACGTCAATAGGTATGCTGACGTCCATGGCATCCGGAACCTGGGCCGTGCGCGAGAAGCTCGACCGCGCCGACAGCGCGACCCGGCACGTGCTGCTCGCCGCCGCGCGGCGCGTCTTCGAAACCAAGGGCTTCGCGCTGACCACCGTCGCGGACATCACCCGCGAGGCGGGCGTCGGGCGCGCCACGTTCTACGTGTACTTCGCCGCCAAGGAGGAGGTCTTCGCGGTGCTGGCGCGCCAGGTGCGCGACCAGCTGGTGCAGGCGCAGGAGCTGACCGGGCTCGACCCGGACGACCCGTGGGCGGTGGCCGCGGCGACCACCACCGCGTACCTCGACGCGTACGCGGAAAACCTGTCCTTCCTGACCGTCCTCGACCACCAGGCGATCGCGGACCCGGCGATGGCGGAACTGCGCGAGGAGATCCACGAGCTGCCCACGAAACGGGGCGCCCGCTACATCCGGCGGCTCGCCGAGCGGGGGCTGGCCGACCCGGCCGCCGATCCGGAAACGGTCTCGCTCGGCGGCGGCGGCCTCGTCGCGGTCCTCGCCCCCGTGCTGGCCCGGCACCCCGAACGCCGGGACCAGCTCCTCGCCGATCTCACCCGGATGTACCTGCGGCTGCTCGGGCTGCCGCCGGAGAAACCCGCCGGACCGCGCTGAATCCGCTCTCGCGGATCGCCCGCGCCGCCGCGGAAAGACTGTCCTCTCGGCACTTCGGGTGCTAAACAGGACCTCCCCTGGTTTCACCGCAGTCTTACCCGGTGCGCCCGGCCCGGGGCTACGGGCGCGCCGCCGAGGAAGGGTTGCCATGCCTGTGAAGCGCTTCTTCACCGCCACGATGGCCACCGGGCTCGCCGCCGTCTGCGCACTGGGCGCGGCGCCCGCGGCCTCGGCGAAACCGGCCCCGCCGCCGACTCCGGTAGCGGAGGGCTCCGGAGGCGCGGTCGTCTCCGACACCGTCGAATCCACCCAGGCCGGGATCGACGTGCTGCGCCACGGCGGCACCGCAGCCGACGCCGCGGTCGCCGTCGCCGCGACGCTCGGCGTGACCGACCCGTACGTCGCCGGGCTCGGCGGCGGCGGGTATTTCGTCTACTACGACGCCCGCACCAAGACCGTGTCCACTATCGACGGGCGCGAGACCACCCCGGCGGGCGACTCGTCGTCGATGTTCCTCGACCCGGCCACCGGCAAGCCGTACGCGTTCGAGACCGCCGTCGAGAGCGGCCGTTCCGTCGGCGTGCCGGGGATGCTCGCCACCTGGCAGCGCGCCCTGCAGCGGTGGGGCAAGTTCAGCCTCGCGGACAACCTGAAGCCCGCGGAGAAGGTCGCGCAGCACGGGTTCGTCGTCACGCCGGAGTTCGAGCGGCAGACGCAGTCCGTCGCGGCGAAGCTGGCCCACTTCTCCCCCAGCGCCGAGCTGTTCCTGCCCGGCGGAGCCGCCCCGAAGGCCGGTTCCGTGCTGCGCAACCCCGATCTCGCCACGACCTACCGGCAGATCGAACGCGAGGGCATCGGCGCGTTCTACGGCGGCTCGGTCGGCCGGGACCTCGTGCGGACGGTGCAGAACCCGCCTGCCGCGCCCGGCACCGCGAGCCCGCTGACCGGCCCGATGCAGCTGTCCGACCTGCGCGCGTACCGGGCGCTCGACGGCACGCCGACGCACATCAACTACCGCGGCTACGACGTCTACGGCATGGCCCCGTCCTCCAGCGGCGGCATCACCGTCGGCGAATCCCTGAACATCCTGGGCAACTTCCCGCTGTCCACGATGGACCAGACGCAGGCGCTGCACCACTACCTGGAGGCGAGCCGGCTCGCGTTCGCCGACCGCAACCGCTACATCGGCGACGCGCGCTATGTGAACGTGCCGCAGCAACAGCTGCTCTCCAAGCGTTTCGCGGCGTCTCGCGCGTGCCTGATCGATCCGAACAAAGCCGGGTCGAGCCCCGTCGCCCCGGGCGATCCGTACGCCCCCGGCCCGGGCTGCGCGACCGCTCCGGCGGCGTCGTCGGACAGCAACGAGCAGCACACGAACCACTTCGTCGTGACCGACAAGCAGGGCAACATCGTGTCCTACACCAACACGATCGAACAGCTGGCCGGCAGCGGCATCACCGTGCCCGGACGCGGCTTCCTGCTGAACAACGAGCTGACCGACTTCAACTTCGCCCCGACGCAGGGTTCGGCGCCCGACCCGAACCTGCCCGCGCCGGGCAAGCGGCCGCGGTCGAGCATGTCGCCGACGATCGTCCTGCACGACGGCAAGCCGTTCCTCGCGGTCGGTTCGCCCGGCGGCGCGACGATCATCACGACCGTCCTGCAGATCCTGGTCAACCGGCTCGACCTCGGCATGACCCTGCCGGACGCGATCGCCGCCCCGCGCGCCTCCCAGCGGAACGCCGCGACCACCGACGCCGAACCGGCCTTCCTCGCCCTGCCCGTCGTGCAGGGGCTCGAAGCGCTGGGGCAGAAGTTCAAGAACGCGGGCGCCATCGGCGTGGCGGCGGGGATCGAATTCCTGCCGCACGGACAACTGCTGGCCGCCGGGGAACCGACCCGGCGCGGCGGCACTTCCGCGGCCGTGGTGGACCGGAAGCACTGACCTCGGGACGTCCCGCCGCCTTTCCCGGGCGGCGGGACAGGACCGTGCGGAGTCTTGAGAATCAAGCTTGCGCGACCCGCGATACTCGTCCCGTGGACAACCTCATCGACCTGGACGCCGCCGCGCGGCAGATCGCTCAGCGGCGCGGCGAGTGGCACCGTCTCGGCATCACCGCGGGCGAGACCACTTGGCGGGACCAGGCCGATGTCTGGCCGCACCGGATCGTCACCGATCGCGCGGCCGTCGTCGATGCCGATTCGATCGGCGTTGCGCTCGCCAAAGGCTCGCAGGAGGGAAGCGTCGTGCTGTTCACGGGCGGCTGGGCGGATTTCTTCTACTGGAACGGCGAAGCCGACGGTCCGGTCACCGACGAGGCACCCGGGTGGGGCGACCCGCTCGACCTCGCGAAATTCGGCCAGCTCTTGGATCGGCTCACCAAGCTGTTGGCCTGACTGTCCGCCGATACCGCTCCAAGTGCGGAGCCGTCGCAGATCGCAACTTGCTCGCGCTCACACGGGAAGCAGCACTGGACGTTTCGCGCTGCGGCCGTCCCCGGAAGACCTGCCGAGCAACCGTCGGACCAGCCAAGGGCCGAGAAACTCCGCTAGCCAACGGAGTTCCGCGCCGACCTTGCGCCACGCCGGTTTGCGGACGGCAGGCGGCAGCGGAGCGCTCCAGCTGTCGTCGCTGCCGGGGAGGCCGAGGCGGTGCGCGACGGCCGCCGCGATGCGGGCGTGTCCGATCGGGTTGGCGTGCAAGCGATCCGCGCACCAGAGACGCGGGTCGCTGGCGACTTCGTGCCGGTCGCAGTCCACGACCGTGACCCCGTATCGGGCGGCCGCGGAACGGATTCGGCGGTTGAGGTCGGCGACTCGCGGGCGCAACGGGGCCGCGATCGGGGCGATTCGCCCGAGGTCGGGGAAGGCAAGGGTGACTACCTCGGCACCGGCAGCGGTGAGTGCGGCGAACATGGCCGTCAGGTGCGCTTCCACGGCGTCGGCGTCGTAGCCGGGGCGGAGCACGTCGTTCATTCCGGCGACCACGGTGGCCAGTGTCGGACGCAGAGCCAGCGCCGGGGCGAGCTGTTCGGCACGCACCTGACCGGCGAGGCGTCCGCGGACGGCGAGGTTGGCGTACTCCACCGGCTCGCCGGCCGCGGCGAGATGCTCGGCGAACCGGTCCGCCCAGCCGCGGTAGCCAGTGGCCTCGTCGCCGTCCCCGATGCCCTCGGTCTGGCTGTCGCCCAAGGCCACGTAACGGATCGTCACGCACCGGCCTCCTGTTTGATCTGCTCGAACCGGGCGGCCATCGCTTCGCTGAGCGCCGTCGCCGCGGAGAGCGGGCGCACCATGACCACGAAATCGTCGATCAGCCCGTTTTCGTCGGTGTGCAGGAAATCGCAGCCGTTGATCTCCTTGTCCCCCACCTTCGCGGTGAAGACCAGGGCGTGGTCGTGCCCGTCGGCGCTGGAGATCTCCCGGACGTAGCGGAAATCGGCGAAAACCTGGCTCACGGCGCGCAGGATGGCCGAGGTGATCGGCTTGCCGGGGTACGGCCGGTACGCGACCGGGCTGGTGAACGTCACGTCGTCGGCGAGCAGCGCTTCGACGGCGGTGTGGTCGCCGCTCTCGACGGCCTTCCGGAACGGGTGCACGCTGCCTCCTACTAACTTTGTTGATTAAGTGCAGCCGAGATTAATCACCGGAGTGCTACCGTGTCCAGGTGTCCTTGAAGTTCGCGATCCTCGCCTCCCTGCTGGAGGGCGAGTTCTCCGGGTACGACCTGGCCAAGTCGTTCGACGCGTCGGTCGCCAACTTCTGGCAGACGACCCCGCAGCAGCTCTACCGCGAACTCGAACGGCTCTCGGCCGAGGGCATGATCGCGGCGCGCGTCGTCGAGCAGGAACGCCGGCCCAACAAGCGGGTGTTCCGCCTCACCGCCGACGGGCGGCGCGCCCTGCACGAGTTCACCGCGACGCCGGTCCAGCCCACCACGATCCGGGACGACCTCCTGGTCAAGGTGCAGGGAAGCGACGCGGGCGACGCCGAAGCGGTGCTCGCCGCCGTCGAGGAACGCATGGAGTGGAGCCGCGCCAAACTCGCCCGGTTCGAGCGGCTGCGCGAGCGCATGCTGGA
The DNA here is from genome assembly GCF_000158875.1 of Streptomyces sp. AA4. NCBI lineage: Bacteria > Bacillati > Actinomycetota > Actinomycetes > Kitasatosporales > Streptomycetaceae > Streptomyces > Streptomyces sp. AA4. The sequence goes on from NZ_GG657746.1 coordinate 4,417,089, forward strand.
CGGCCGGTCGGAAAGCGACTACCTGCGCGAGAACGACCGCGTCGGGCCTTATCTGACGTTGCTGCGCGGAATCTCCTTCGAAAAGGAGAACTTGCAGTGGGGCGAGCACGCCGCGCGGATCCTGCGGCAGCGCGCCGAATCGGGCGTTTCCCGGCCCGCCTAGCGCGGAGGTGGCGGAGCCGTCCTCGTTGACGTATACCCGTGCTGTGGCGGATACGACGGTGGGACTGTTGCATCCGGGCCGGATGGGTTCGGCGATCGCGGCGCAACTGATCGCGGGCGGGCATCGGGTGTTGTGGTGCCCGGCCGGGCGGTCGGCGGGAACCGCGCGACGAGCCGCGGAGACCGGGCTGACCGCGGCGGAGACGATTCCCCAGCTCCTCGAGCGGAGCGCGGTCGTGTTCTCGATCTGCCCGCCCGCCGCGGCCGAGGAGGTCGCCGGATGTCTCGGGGACTACCGCGGGGTCTACGTCGAGGCGAACGCCATCAGTCCACATCGGACAGCCGCGATCGCCGACCGGGTCCGCGCGACCGTGGTGGACGGATCGATCATCGGTCCTCCCCCGGACGAGCGCTCGACCGCCCGCGTCTACCTTTCCGGCCCGGACGAAGCCGTCGAACTGGTGCGGGGACTGCTGGCCGGCAGCAGGGCGGAACCGGTGCCGCTGGGCGGACGGATCGGCGCGGCGAGCGCGGTGAAGATGGCCTACGGGTCGTTCCAGAAGGCCTCGCGTGCGCTGGCCGCGGTCAGCCACGCGATCGCCGACGACTACGGTGTCGGCGAGCACCTCCGCAAGGAAGCGAACGCCTTCGGCGGCAACGCGCTGGCAGACACCGCCGGACTGCCGTCCGCGGCTGCGCGCGCCTGGCGATGGGCACCCGAAATGCTGGAGGTCGCCGAAACCGCCCGGGCGCTCGGTCTCCCGGACGCCCTCGCCACCGGCGCGGCCGAGGTGATGTCGCGCTGGGCGGACGACAAGGACGACTTCGACCTCGACCTTCCGGCCACGCTGCGCCACCTGCACCGCGAGTGACCGGGCCGGGCCGTGATCTCGCCCGGCGACGTCCCGGAACTGAGTTTTGGCTTGTGCCCGCGGCACACTGTCCACCCGCGACAGACGCGGATTCCCGGCGGCCCCGGGCGGCGCCCGCGAGCAAAACGTCCGGTTGGTGCCGCAGCGGCCCGCCCGAGTGACCGCGGCCACTCGACCCGCTCCTTGCCAGACCCCAGTTGATCTGTTGTGCTTAGCCTTACCTAATCACCCGGACCGGCAAAGGGGTGTCGTCGGCGATGTACGCATGTGTCTGCGCGGCTGTGACGATGCCGCAGGTCGAGGCCGCCGTCATGGCCGGAGCCCGCAGCGTCGAGGAGATCGGCGAGCGCTGCGCCGCCGGGACCGGCTGCGGAACCTGTCACGAACGGCTGAACCGGATCCTCCTCGAACGCGCCGCCCCGCAGGACCTCGCGCACAGCGCCTGACCAGCACGCTCCGCTCCGGTTGTGAGGCGCATCACGCGTGGGTAGCATCCGGTCCGGTCGAGGCCGGAGGTGCGGACGATGCAAGGCGACGACGAGGTGCTCGCGCTGCTCAACGAGCAGCTGACCAGCGAGCTGACCGCGATCAACCAGTACTTCCTGCACGCTCGGATGCAGGCCGACTGGGGGTTCACGAAGCTGGCCGCCAAAACCCGCGCCGAGTCGATCGAGGAAATGCACCACGCCGAATGGCTGACCGACCGCATCCTCCTTCTCGGCGGCCTCCCGAACTACCAGCGGCTCCTGCCGATCAACGTCGGCCAGACGATCCCCGAGATGTTCTCCTCGGACCTCGCGATCGAAATCGACGTGCTCGACCGGCTCCGGCCCGGCATCCCGATGTGCCGCGCCCACGGCGACGCGGGCAGCGCGAACCTGCTCGAGAAAATCCTTCTCGACGAGGAGCACCACGTCGATTACCTGGAAACGCAGCTGGAGCTGATCGACAAACTCGGCGAGCAGCTGTACCTGGCGCAGCTCGTGGATCAACCGCCCACCGCGGGCTGACCTCCGCCCGGGTAACGAAACACCACGGCACGGCGACTCACTGTCACACCACCGGCACTGCCGAACCCCGGAGGACGCCGTGTCCGACGACGACCGCGAAGAGACGACCCTGCCGCTCCCGGCCGAGCCGCCGTCCCCTCCGTCGGAATTCGCCTACCCGACTATCGGGACCGAGAAAGTCCTCGACGGAGGCATTCTTCCGGACCCCGCGGAAGACCGCGACAAATGACCGCCGGGCCCGAACCGGCGGACAGCGCGAGGAAATCCGGGCCCGTGATCGCGAGCCTGATAGACAAAGAGATCGACAACGCCCGCGCGAACGCGAGTTCCCTGCAGGTCCGGGGACTGGCGGTGATCAGTTCTTCCGGAACGCTGGTCACGCTGCTTTTCGGGCTCTCCGCGCTGTCGACGAAAGCCCAGAACTTCGTGCTCCCGGACGCGGTCAAGCTTCCGTTGTACCTGGCGGCCGCGCTGCTGGTGCTCGCCGCGGCCGCGGGGATCTTCACCAACGCGCCCCGGAGAAGCGACGCGATCGCGCTGAAAAACCTCACCCCGTTGATCGCCGAGGACCAATACTGGAACGCGCCGTCGAGCTACGCGGAAAGGGAAGTCGCCAAAACCCGGCTCACGGTGCTGCAGAACTCGCGGGCGATCAACATCAGCACCGCGCGGACCCTGCTCGTCGCGATCGTTCTGGAGATCGCCGGGGTCGCGTGCGTCACCTGGGCCGTCACGAGCCTCGTCTCGGCCTGATCGGGTGGTGCGGCTCGCTCCGGAAACTGTCGGTGCCGCGTGCGAAGCTGGCGGGGTGGAAGTGCACTTCGACGCTGAACTGTGGATCTGGGACGCACGGCGGACCGAAACCTGGACCTTCGTCAGCCTGCCCCGCGACATCTCCGACGAGATCCGCGAACTGGGCGGCCCGCGCCGCGGCTTCGGATCGAGGCGCGTGCAGGTCCGGGTCGGCGCCACGACGTGGCGGACGTCGATCTTCCCGGACAGCACGCGCGGCTACGTGCTGCCGGTGAAACGCGCGGTGCGCAAAGCGGAGAAGCTCGATCCCGGCGACGTCGCCCGGGTGACCGTCACGGTGCTCGACCTCTGAGGTCGGCGAAGCAGGTCCACCCGTGCCTTGCGCCACTGCACGCGTCCCGTGACGGGATCCGCCACCGGGTAACCGCCGCCGGGTTCGGGCAGCCACAGCGATCCTCCGGCATGGTCCGGTGCGGTAGCCGCCAGGTCGGTCTCGGCTCGGACGAACGCACGGGCAGTGGTGGCGGCCAGGCCGAGTTCAGCCAGTGCGCGGCCCGCAGCGCAGCAGGAAGCGGCGGGGCCGATCGCTGAGATCACGAATCCCGCGCCAGCCGCCGACGAGCGCCACGTTCGCGGAAACGGCCAGATGTCCGGTGAAAGCGGGAACGTCCGCGGACCAGAGCCGTCGCCCGGTCGCGAGGTCCAAACAGGACAGTCGCGGGGTGTTTCGCGGTATCACCAGGCAGCGGTCCCCGGCGACGACAATCGCGCGCGGCCAGGTGCCGACGGGAGCGTCCCATCGCACCGAGCCATTTGCCGGGTCGAGGCTCACCAGTCTGGTGCTGCGCTCGTGAACGATGAGGTGATCGCGCGTCACCGCCAGGACCGAGGCAACGCCGCGTTGATGCAACGGCCGCTCCCACCCGATTTCGATCACCGCGCCAGACCACCACGATCGTCCGATCCTGGGCAACCGCTTTCAGCGTCGGCCGCCGGAGGGACAGCGCGCCTCATCGTGCGCGTACCGGGGTTGCGCGGTTACCGTCCGGTCATGTTGTCAGGTGTGCAAGTCACCGCTCGCGGGCTCGGGGTGCGCGGACCGAGGGGGCCGGTGTTCGAGAACGTCGATCTGGACGTGCCCGCGGGCGCGATCCTGGCCGTGCACGGCGCGGCCGGGACCGGGCGGACCTGCCTGCTGCTCGCTCTCGCGGGCCGGATGCGGCTCAATTCGGGCGCGGTGCGCGTCGGTGCTCATCTTCTGCCCGACGACCACCAGGAGGTCCGCCGCACGGTGGCGGTCGCCGCGGCGGGTCCGGCGCTCTCGCTGGAGCCCCGGCTGCGGGTCGACGAGCTGATCGCCGAACGCACCTGGCTGGCGCGCGTGACGACCGCCGCCGTGCGGGACGCGCTCGACCTGGTCGGTCTCGACGTTCCGGGGAAAGCGACGGCGGAGGAACTCGGCACGGCCGGTTCGGCCCGGCTGGCGCTGGCGCTGTCCCTCGCCGAACGGCCGGGCGCGATCGTGCTCGACGATCTCGACCGGGACTGCACCCCGGACCAGCGCCGGGAGGTCTGGGCGGCGGCCGGGCGGGTCGCCGCGACCGGGGTCACCCTGCTCGCCAGTTCCGTCCGTCCCGCGCCCCCGGACCTGGAGACGGTCCGGCTCGCCCTGCCGGCGCTCAGCACCGACCGGCTGCCCGACGACTCGGCACCGGAGGAAGCCCGATGAAGGCGGTACGGCTCGCGCTCCTCGAACTCCGGCGCTTCCGCGGCAGCCCGCTGCGCCGCCTCGTCCCCGTGGTCCTGTGCCTGGTTCCGCTGCTCTACGGCGCGATGTACCTGTGGGCCAACTGGGATCCGTACGGCAAGCTGAGCAGCATCCCGGTCGCGGTCGTCAACGAGGACCGTCCGGCGCAAGGGCCGCAGGGCGAGCCGATCGACGCCGGAAACCAGCTCGTCCAGCAGCTCAAGGCCGCGGGCACGTTCGACTGGCATTTCGTCGACAGCGGCGAAGCCCGGGCCGGGCTGACCGACGGCCGCTACTACTTCACGATCACCGTTCCGCCGGACTTCAGCGGCAAGCTGGCCACCGCGGCGAACACGCGCCCCGAGCAGGCGGGGATCGGCATCGAACTCAACGACGCCAACAACTACGTGGTCGGCATCATGACCGAAGTGGTACAGCCGGAGCTGCAGGACCAGATCAACGCCGCCGCCCACGCCGCGTACGTGCGCAGCATCTACGGCGAACTGTCCGACGTACGCGACAAGCTCACCACCGCTTCCGACGGCGCGCACCGGCTGGTCGACGCCACCACGGTCGGGCAGCAGGCAGCCACCGCTCTCACTTCGGGCACCGACACGTTGCGCCAAGGCACAGCGCAGATCTCCAGCGGCGCGGACCGCGTTTCCCAAGCCGTGCACACGCTCGGCGGTCAGGCCCGGAAAGTCGGCCAGGTCGTGTCCGATCAGCTGCCGGGCGCCGCGGCCACTCTCAGCGGGGTCACCGGCGTCACGGCACGAGGACTCGCCGCCGCGCACACCGGCACGGCGCAGATCAGCCAGTACACCCAGCGCGGCACCGCCGATCTCACGCAGCTCGGCGACACCTTCCCGCAGCTTCGGGGCGATCCGGCGTACCAGCGTGCGCTCGCGGATGCGCACCAGCTCAGCGACGCGACCGCGCGAGTGGACGGGGACACCGCGGCGGCCGATCGCACCGCACAGCAAGCGTTCCAGCAGGCACAGGCGCTGCAGGCGAACGTCGGCACCGCCCAGCAGAACATCAACGCGCTCAGCGGGTCTACCGTGCTGCTCGACAACGGTGCGCAGGACATCAGTGCCGGCACGCGCACGCTTACCGCCGGGCTGACCACGCTGACCAAGGGCGCGACCACCGCGCAGACCGCCGCCGACCAGGCGCACAGCGGCGCGGCCGACGTCTCCGGCGTCATCGATGACAGCCTCAAGCGCATCCCGCAGACCAACCCCGCCCAGATCGCCCACGCCGCCGAGGTCCTGGGCAACCCGGTGCACGTCGACCGGCAGAACCTCAACCCGGCCGGCGTGTACGGGCGTGGTTTCGCGCCCTTCTTCTTCGGGATCGCGCTGTGGGTGTTCGGCCTCTTCGCCTACCTGCTCCTGCGTCCGCTGAACAAACGCGCGCTCGCCTCCCGGGTGTCCGCCGCCACCGTCGCCGTGGCCGGCTGGCTCCCCGGGGCGATGCTCGGCTGCGTCGGAGCGCTGGTCCTGTACGCCGTCGTGGATTTCGGGCTCGGGCTCGATCCGCTTCACCCGGTGCTGACCGTGCTCCTGCTGCTCGTCGGCGCGGCCTCGTTCGTGGCGATCGACCATTTCCTGCGCACCGCGCTCGGCGCTCCCGGCGACGTGCTGTCGCTGGTCCTGCTCATCCTCCAGCTGACGTCGTCCGGCGGCCTGTACCCGATGCCGACGACCCCGGGGTTCTTCCAGTTCCTGAATCCCCTGCTGCCGATGACCTACCTCGTCGACGGCCTGCGCGTCACCGTCTCCGGCGGCCTCGGCACGCACCTCGTCCGGGACTTCGCGGTCCTGGCCGGCTTCGCGGTCGTGGCGCTCGTGGGCACCAGTCTCGCCGCCAACCGGCAACGGAGATGGACCGTCGCCCGGCTGCATCCCGAAATCGAGCTTTGACGGGACCCGCTACCGCGCCAAAATCCGCACCGCCGCGGCGACGTCCTCCTCGGTGTTGAAGTAGTGGAATCCGAACCGCACCCGGTCGCCGAGGGCCGTTGCTCGCACGCGGGCCTTCGTCAGCTCTGCCGCCAGTTCGGGCGCGCGATCCGTTGCCACCACGGCGATCTGCGACAACGGCCCATCCGTCACCCGCCGGTAGCCCTGCGCTTGGGCTTCGTCGAGCAGCATTCCCGCCAACCCCACGACATGTCGTTCCACGGCCGCCGGATCGAGGCTGGACAACAGGGTCAGCGCGGCGCACGCGCCGACCCACGAAAACCAGGCCGGGGACGCGTCGCACCGGGACGCCTCGGCGGCGAGTTCCAGCGGGCCGCCGAAATAGCCGTGCGGCGGCGAGGTCGACTTCCACCCCGGCGCGAGCGGCGTCAGCTCGGCCGCCCGGTCCGGACGCGCCACCAGCCAGGCCGTGCCACGCGGGCAGAGAAGCCACTTGTACCCGTGCACGGCGAGGTAATCCGGGCGGACCGCGGCGTAATCGAAGTGCAGCGCGCCTAACGATTGGGTCAGGTTCACGAACAGCCGCGCCCCGACCTCGTCGGTCGCCGCACGCAGCGCGGGAAGGTCGAATCGCTGTCCTTCGCGGCTGGTCACCTCGCTTACCGCGAGCAGCGCGACCTCCGGGTCCAGCGCCGCGATCAGGTCCTCGACCCCGCGCGCCGGGACGCTCACCACGTCGTGCCGGGCCAGCCACGGGTACCGGTTGCTGCGAAACTCCTCTTCCGCTACCACGACCTTGCTGCGGGGCAAGGAATTCGCGACCGTCGCGGCGGCCTCGGCGAGGGACGAGACCGCGGCGACCGTCGACGAGGGCACTCCGACGTAGTCCGCGAAAAGAGAACGGGCTCGCGCGGACGCGCCGTCCCACGCGAGCCAGTCGAAGGTGCCGGACGACCAGCTGTCCAGAGCTTCCCAGAGCGCCGAGACGACCGGCGCGGCACCGGGCGGGGCGCCGGGGGTGTCCAGCCAGACCTGGTCTGCCAGCGCGGGGAACAGGGCGCGGAACTCCCCCGGCGTCATCGCGGCACCGCGGCGGTCGCCTCGATTTCCACGACGATTTCCGGCCGGGCCAGGGCCGACACGACGACCATCGACTGCGTCGGCCAGTCCTGGGCGGGGAACCACCTGGCGAATACCTCGCCGACGGCGGCGCGGAAACCGGCCAGGTGCTCGGTGCCTGCGACCATGCTGAACACCTTCACCAGGTGTTCCGGCCGAGCGCCCGCGGCGGCGAGCACGCGTTCGATGTTCGCCAGCACTTCGCGGGTCTGCGCTTCCGCGTCTGGTCCGGCGAGAGTGCCATCCGGCAGTGCGCCGATCTGGCCCGAGATCAGCACCAGTTCGTGGCCAGCCTCCACGCGTGCGACGTGGCTGTAGCGGCCGACCGGGGCGCCGACGGTGTCGGGATTCCAGCGCTTCATCAGTTGTCCTCCTTCAGCGAGAAGTGCACTGCCGCCAGGGAATCCCGAAGCACCGACAGGGCTTCGTCGGCTTCGGCGACGGTGACGGTCATCGGCGGCGTCACGCGCAGCACGTTGCCGAGCAGGCCGCCGCGGCCGATCAGCAAGCCCCGCTCCCGCGCGGCTTCGAGCACCGCCCCGGTGGCGGCGACGGCGGGTTCGCGGGTGCCCGGGAGCACCAGTTCGACGCCGATCATCAGGCCCATCCCGCGTACCTCGCCGATCAGCGGGTTGTCGATCGCGCGCAGGCCGCACATCAGGTGTTCGCCGACCTTGTCCGCGTTGGTCTGCAGGTCGTGGTCCAGCAGATAGTCCACAGTGGCCACTCCGGCGGCGGTGGCGAGCGGGTTGCCGCCCGCGGTGGAGATCGAGTTCGCGGTCAGGCAGTCCATCAGGGACGCGCTCGCGACCACCCCGCCGATCGCGACGCCGTTGCCGAGGCCCTTCGCGAAGGTGATCGCGTCGGGAACCACGCCGAAGCCGTTCATCGCGAAGAACGACCGCCCGGTCCTCCCCCAGCCCGACTGGACCTCGTCGGACACCAGCAGGATGCCGTACTCGTCCAGGACTTCCTTCATCGCCGGGAAAAAGCCCTCCGGCGGCGTCGCGAATCCGCCCGCGCCCTGCACCGGCTCGGCCAGCAGGCAGGCGACGTCCCCGGACGTCGAGGTTTCCAGGATCGTCCGCAATTCCTCGGTGCAGGCGGCGACGAACCCGGCGTCGTCGAGGTCCCGGAACGGGCTGCGGTAGCGGTAGCCGCTGTGCACGTAGGTGACCGCGAGCGGGCTGAGCGCGGTCGCGGACCAGCCTCGGATGCCGGTCGCCGCGACGGTGCCGAACGAACGGCCGTGGTAGCTCCCGCGCAGCGCCAGCACCTGGTGCGACCGGCGGCGCTGGGTGGCGAGCAGCAACGCCGCCTCCACCGCCTCGGTGCCGGAGTTGACGAAGAAGACGCGCGGATCGGCGATCCCGGACTGACGGGCGATCCGCTCGGCCAGTTCGACCTGGTTGCGGATCAGGTACAGCGTCGAGGAATGCAGCAGCCGCCCGGCCTGCTCCCGGATCGCCGCGGTGATCTCCGGGATGTCGTGGCCGACCATGGTGGCCAGCAGCCCGCCGAAGAAGTCCAGGTACTCGCGGCCCTCGCCGTCGGTGACGCGGCGGCCGGTCCCGCGGACCAGTTCGATCGGGGCGTCGTAGTACAGGTTCAGCCAGCTCGGCATCACCTGACGGTGCCGCTGCAGCAGCTCGGCGTGGGACACGGGGCCTCCTCGGGCGGGGCGACGGGGTCCCGCGGACCGTAGGCGCCCGCCGGGCCGCGCCACTTCCGTCCGCGCGCCGAATTTCAGATAATCGAAAAACGGGTTCAGTTTGCTGCACCGGGCCCGGCCGGCGGCGCAGAGTCTGCCGGTCCGACAACGGGGACGGCGAACTGGAGGTGACGATGCCTCGACCGACTGGGCACGACGTGCGCTCGCGCGTCGACGCGGTGGCTGAGGACATGCTGGAGCTGCTGGCCGCGACGGTGCGCGCGCCGAGCGAAAGCGGCTGGGAGGACCGGGTCGCCGGGGTGTACGCCGACTGGTTCGCCGGCCGCGGCTGGCCGGTGACGAGGCAGCTGATCGGCCCGACCGGCCTCGCCGAGGGCGAACCCCGGCCGGAGGCGCGCGAGAACCTCGTCGCCTGGTATCCGCGGCGGCGCGGGCTTCCGTGCGTGGTGCTCAACGGGCACCTCGACGTCGTTCCCGCCGGCGACGAGCAGCAGTGGACCCATCCCCCGTACTCCGGGCTGCGCCGCGACGGGCACGTCCACGGCCGCGGCTCGGTCGACATGAAGGGCGGCATCGCGGCCGGTCTCTACGCCCTCGCGGTGCTCGAAGACCTGGGCGTCGACCTGCCGTTCGACGTCGCGGTCCAGCTCGTGGTCGCCGAAGAGACCACCGGGGTCGGCACCCGGGCCGCGGCGCTGGAGGTGCCGGACCCGGTCGCGGCGCTCGTGCTGGAACCGACCGACGGCGCGATCGTGCCGATCAGCACCGGGCTGCTGTTCTTCACCGTGGACGTCACCGGCGTCGCCGCGCACACCTCGGCGCCTTGGCGGGGCGTGGACGCGTTCGAGCTGCTGATCCGGGTGCGGGAGGCGCTGGCGGAGTTCGCGCGCAAGCGATCCGCTTCCTATCGCCATCCGCTGTTCGACGGGGTGCCGACCGCCATCCCGTTCGCGGTCGGCACCGCGCGCGCCGGGAGCTGGCGCGCGGCCGTGCCCGACTTCGCGACGATGTCCGGCCGGATCGGGCTCAAACCCGGCGAGGACCCGAACGCGGTCCGCCGGGAGGTCGAGCGGGTCCTGGCGCAGTTCGCGGCCACCGACGACTGGCTGCGCGAGCATCCGCCCGTTGTCCGCTGGGACCACGAAGGCCTGCCCGGCTGGGAAACTCCGATGGACAGTCCGCTGGTCGCCGCTTTGCGGTCGGCGCAGAAGGAGTCCGCCGGCGCGGAGCTCCTCACCGGTTTCACCGCGGGTTCGGACGCGGCGTTCTTCGGCTCGCGCGGGATTCCGACGGCGATCTTCGGGCCCGGCGAAGTGACCAAGGCGCACGCACCCGACGAGTCTGTCGCCGAACGCGAGGTCGTGGCGGCAGCGGAGGTGCTCGCCCTGGCGCTGGCCCGCCTGGAGGTGGGCGATGGCTGACGGCTCGGCCACGGTCCTGCACACGCTGGAGCGCGGTCTGCAAGTGCTCGAAGCGGTCGCGGCGGCCGACGGTTCGGCGACGGCGAAGGTGCTGAGCCGCCAGCTCGGCATCAAGATCGGCACCTGCTACCACCTGCTCCGCACCCTCGTCGCGGGCGGCTACCTGCTGCGCCTGCCCGGCGGGCGCTACGACGTCGGTCCGCGGGCGGCGTCGCTGAGCCGCCATCTGCAGCGGCGGTCCGGCCCGTCGCCGGAGCTGGCGCTGATCCTCACCCGGCTGCACAACAAGACCCAGGAAACGTCGTACGTCGCCGGCTGGCACCACGGAACGCTTACCCTGCAGCACTTCCTGTCCGGCCTGCACACGCTGAACGTCGGCAACCTCGACGTCGGCTACACCGGCAGCATGCACGCCCGCGCGTCGTGCAAGGCCGTGCTCGCCTTCCTGCCCGAGGAGCAGGTGGCCGCGATGTTCGACGGCGTGCCGATGGAACCGGTCACGCCCAACACGATCACCGACTACGAAGCGCTCGCGGCCGACCTCGCCGCGATCCGCCGCCGCGGCTACGCCTTGGACCTGGAGGAATTCAGCGCCGGGGTGTGCTGCGTCGCCGCCCCGTTCTTCGGCGAGGGCGGCGTCCCGGCGGGCGCGTTCACCGTTTCCGTTCCCCAGCCCCGTTTTGTCGAACGCCAGGCGTGGCTGGTCAAGGAAGTGCGCGAGGCGGCCGTGATGGCCAGCGGCCTGCTGCGCACCGGACGGCTGGTCGTGCCCACGCCCGAACAGTCGGCGTGGTCCGGCCGCGACGTTTCCTGACCTTTTTCCCGTTCCGGAAAACGAAAGTGGGTACCCCCATGCCCGAAACCGCCGCCCTGCTGCGCCATTTCGAGGCGATGCAGCGCATCCGTTCCTTCGAAGAGGAAGTCGCCCGCCTGCGCGGGACCGGCGACATCGTCGGGTCGGTCCACCTGTGCAACGGCCAGGAGGCCGTCTACGTCGGAGCCTGCGCCGCGCTCGACCTCGAACGCGACGCGGTGTTCCCCACCTACCGCGGCCACGGCTGGACGCTCGCCTGCGGTGCCCCGCCGCGCGCATTGTTCGCCGAACTTCTCGGCCGCCAAACCGGAATCAACGGCGGCCGCGGCGGTTCCGCGTACCTGACCGCTCCGTCGCACGGGATGTACGGCGAGAATTCGATCGTCGGCGCCGGTGCCCCGATCGCCGCCGGAGCCGCGCTAGCCGCCACCTTCGACGGTTCCGGCCGGGTCTCACTCGCCGCGTTCGGCGACGGCGCGCTCAACCAGGGCGCGGTGCACGAAGCGATGAACTTCGCCGCCGTACGCCGCCTGCCGGTGATTTTCCTGGTGGAGAACAACCATTATTCCGAACTGACACCCATCGCCGACATGGTGCGCATCGACAAGCTCTTCCGGCGCGCGTCCGCCTACGGCATGCCCGGCGCGCGGATCGACGGCAACGACCCCGAAGCCGTCCGCTCCGCCGTCGCCGAGGCGGTCCGCCGCGCCCGCGACGGCGAAGGTCCGGTCCTGCTCGAAGCCATGACCCAGCGCATCGTCGGCCACTACATCGGCGACGCCCAGCACTACCGGCCCGCCGGGGAACTCGAAGCGGCCACCGCCGCGGAACCCATCGGTGCCCTGGTATGGCAACTCCTCTCGGTCGGCGTCGCACAGTCCGAAGTGGACACCATCGTCGAACGCGTCCACCGCGAGATCGCCGACGCCTCCGCCCAAGCCCTCGCCGACCCGATCGCCGACCCCGCAACCGTTCTGGAGCTCCTCTATGCCTGAGACCAAGAAACTGTCCTACGCCGAGGCAGTCAACGCCGCGTTGCGCCGCGCGCTCGACGAGCGGCCCGAAGCGCTGCTGTTCGGCGAGGACGTCGGCAAGCCCGGTGGCGTGTTCGGCGTGACCAAGGGGCTGCACAAGCAATTCGGCGAGCGCGTTTTCGACACTCCGATCTCGGAGTCGGCGATCCTCGGCGGCGCGGTCGGGTCGGCGATGTTCGGGCGACGCCCGATCGTCGAGATCATGTGGGTCGACTTTTCCCTGGTCGCGCTGGACCAGCTGGTCAACCAGGCGGCGAATGTCCGCTACGTGTCGCGCGGGGCGTTGTCCGCGCCGATCACCGTCCGCACCCAGCAGGGCAGCGCGCCGGGCGCGTGCGCGCAGCATTCGCAGAGCCTGGAAGCGTTCTTCGCGCACGTGCCGGGTCTGCGCGTCTGCCTGCCCGCCACCCACCAGGACGCCTACGACCTCCTTCTTTCCGCCATCTGGTGCGACGATCCAGTAGTCGTGATCGAGAATCGCACGCTGTATCACGCGGGCAAGGAAGAGGTCGAGATCGGCGGCCCGATCCCGGAAATCGGCGGTGCCGCCGTGCGCCGGCCCGGCAGGGACGTCACGGTGCTGACCTGGGGCGCCATGCAGCACCGGGTTCTCGAAGCCGCCGAACGGCTTTCCGCCGACGGCATCGACGCCGAAGTCGTCGACGCGCGCTGGGTCCGTCCGCTCGACCTCGACGCGGTCCTGGAAAGCGTGCGCCGCACCGGCCGGCTCGTGGTCGCCCACGAGGCGCACACGGTCGGCGGATTCGGCGGCGAGGTGGTGGCCGCCGTCGCCGAATCCGGCGTGCCGCTGCACAGCCCGCCGGTGCGGGTCGGCGCGCCCGACGCCCGCATCCCCGCCGCCCCGGTCCTCGCCGGCGCGGTCATCCCGACCGCCGACGTGATCGCCGAAGCCATCGCCCGAACCGTCCGCGCCTGACCTCCGGAGACTCCCCATGCCCCCTGTTCTTCCCGCGGTGTCCATGCCCGCGTTCGCGCCGCTGTACGGCGTCGGCGCGGAATCGGTGGACCTGCGCTGGCTCACCGTCGAATACCGCACCGATCCCCAGGTGCTCGCCGAAGTCCTCCCCGCGCCGCTTGCGCCGACCGACGATCCGCGCGTCGCCGTCTGGGTCGCCGAGTTCCTCGGCGCGGAGTTCCGCCTGCCCGACGGCACGGTGGAACGACGTCCGCCGTATCTGCAGGCCGGCGTCTGCGTCCAGTGCCGCCGCCACGAGGAGGTGGGCGCGTATCCGCTCACGTTCTTCATCGAAGGCCTCAACCACGGCACGCTCGGCCGGGAAATCTTCGGGCTGCCCAAGAAACAAGCCCGTGCCGTGACGCTCGACGAGGACGGTTCCTCGGCAACCGGCCGGATCGTGACCGCGAACGGCATCGAGGTCGTCACCGTCACCGCGCAGGCTGCCCGGCGGCACTCCGAGATCGATCCGATCCCGGACTGGTTCGCCAGCCACTTCCCCCTGAAGCTCATCCCGAGCGCCGAAGGCACCGGCTACGACATCAGCCGCCTGGTGCGCGTCCCGTTCCGGACCTCGCAGCCCGGCGAAGGCTGGGAAGGCACCGCCGACGTCGTACTGCGACCGTCCACTTCGGACCCGATCAGCACCCTGCCCCGCACCGAAGTCGTCCGCGCCCGGTACGGCCGGGTCCGGCTCGAGGTCGGCTTCGGCACATACCTCGACCACGTCGACCGGATCCCGGTCCTCGGCACCCCGGACTGGGGCGCCGCGGCGGAGAAAGCGAGCGTCCGATGACCACCGCGGCGGCCCCGGCCCGGACCACGATCACCCGCGCCCAGCGCACGTCGATCATCGCCGCGTGCATCGGGAACTTCATCGAGTGGTACGAATTCGTCCTCTACGGCTACCTCGCCTCCACGATCGCCGTCCTCTACTTCCCGGTCGCCGACCCGGCCGCCGGGCTGCTGCTGACCTTCGCGGTGTTCGGCGTCAGCTTCGTGGTGCGCCCGCTCGGCGGCGTCGTGTTCGGCTACATCGGCGACCGGTACGGCCGCCGCAGCGCGCTGTCGGCGATCATCCTGCTGATCTCGCTGGGCACCGCGCTCATGGCGGTGGTGCCGCCGTACGCGTCCATCGGCGTCGCCGCCCCGATCCTGATCCTCGTGCTGCGGCTGGCCCAGGGCCTGTCCGCGGGCGGCGAATGGACCGGCGCGGTCTCCTACATCATCGAAAGCGCGCCACCGGGCAAACGCGCGTACTACGGCAGCTGGCAGACCATCACGATCGTGCTCGGCATGATGGTCGCCGGGCTGTCCAGCCTGCTGTGCACCGAACTGCTGAGCCCGGCGGACCTCCAGTCGTGGGGCTGGCGGATCCCGTTCCTGGCGGCGCTGCCGCTCGGGCTGGTCGGGCTGTACCTGCGGCTGCGGCTCGGCGAAACCCCGGCGTACACCGAACTCGCCGCCGAGGACAAGCACGAGCGCGCGCCGCTGCGGGCGACGCTGCGGCACGACTGGCGCTCGATGGTCCGCATCGCCGCGCTCGTCTGCTCGCCCACCATGTGCACGTACGTGCTGCTCGTGTACGGGCCCACCTACCTGGCCACCGTCCTGCACGTGCCGCCGGGCCGGGCCAAGATCGCCGGGTTCGCCGCGATGACGATCCTGATCGTGCTCACCGTCGTCTTCGCGCGGATGTGCGACCGGATCGGCCGCAAGCCGTTCCTCATCGCCGGGGCGGCGTGGGTCCTCGTGACCGCTCCGCTCGGATTCTTCCTGCTGCACCGCGCTTCGCTCGGCTTCCTGATCGCCGGCCTCGGCGTCATGGTGGTCGGCGAGGCGCTGATGCTCGGACCGCAGCCGGCGCTGTTCGCCGAGCTGTTCCCCACCGCCCGCCGCTACAGCGGGGTCGGAATCGGCTACAACGCGGGCGTCGTCCTCTTCGGCGGCGCCGGACCCTTGGTCGCCACAGCGATCCTCGAAGCGACCGGAAGCACCTACGCGCCCGCCTGGTACCTCGCCGGCGGCGCGCTGATCAGCCTGGTCGCGGCGTTCCTGACGCCCGAGACCCGGCACAACTCCCTCCAGGGAGGAACGCCATGACCGAAGCGTGGGCCGAAAACCGCGAGGACTACGCGCTGCGCCCGGTGCCGTCGAGTTACCAGAAGTGGAGCGTGCCGTCGCTGTTCGGCGTCATGTTCGGCATCACCACCGCGATGTTCTTCTTCTCCTGGGGCGGCACGCTGGTGCGCGCCTACGGGACCGCGAATCTCGTGATCGGGCTGGTGATCGCCACCGTCATCGTCGGCGCGCTGGCTTACCTGTGGACCAGCGCCGCGTCCCGCAGCGGGCTCGGGTCCGACCTGCTCACCCGCGGCGCCGGGTTCGGCTTCCTCGGCTCGACCGTGACGTCGCTGATCTTCGCGGTGAACTCGGTGCTGTTCTTCGCCTTCGAGGGCTCGATCATGGCGAACGCGGTGATGGCGCAGTGGCCGTCGGTGCCGCCGTGGGTCGTGTACGCCGGTACGGGCGCGGTGTTCATCCCGCTGACCTGGTACGGCCTGCGGCTGGTGAACATCCTGATGTGGGTGACGCTGCCGGTGTTCGCGGTGTTCATGGCGCTGACCGTCTGGCACGCCGCGCACACGCCGGTCGACGTCGGCTTCTGGTCCTACCGCCCGGCCGGCGGCGCGGATGCGACGGCCGGTCCGCCGGTGCTGCAATTGCTCGCCGCCGCGTTCGGCGTCGCCGGGACCATCCCGGTCGCCGCGGACTTCGGCCGGTTCATCCCGGCGAAACGCCGCCGTCTCGGGTCCTTTGTGGTCGGCCCGGTGTTCGCCGCGGTGACCTTCCTCGGCCCGACGCTGCTGGGCGCGTGGCTGTCGCTGCGGTTCGGCGAAACCGACCCCGGCAAGTACCTGCCCGACGTGTTCGGCGTGTGGGGCGTGCTGTTCGTCGTCACCACGCAGCTGCGGATCAACCTGAGCAACGCTTACTCCGGCTCGCTGCAGTTCGCCGGGTTCTTCTGCCGGGTGTTCGGCGTGACGCCCGGACGGCACTGGTTCGTGGTGCTCACCGTGGTCCTGGGCGCGGCCGCGATGTTCGGCGACCTCTACAGCCGGCTCAACGCGGTGCTCACCTTCGGCGGCGTGTTCATGCTCGCGTGGATCGCCTGCGTGGTCGCGGACATGACGATCAACAAGCGGTTGCTGCGGCTGTCTCCCCCGCACTTCGAGTACCGCCGTTCGCGGCTGCCCGCGTTCAACCCGGTCGGGCTCGGCGCCATCGCCGGCGCGCTGATCGTCTCGGCTCCCCCGGCCTTCGGGCTGTTCGGGCCGCTGGGCATGACGCTGGCCCCGTTCATCGCCGCGGCTGCCGCATTTGTGCTGGTGCCCGCGATCGCGCTCGCCACGAAGGGCCGGTACTACACCGTCGCCTCGACCGCCGGGGACATCGTCGCCGAGGACCTCGTGAAGTGCGTGGTGTGCTCCGAACCGCACGCCAGCGCGGACTTCGTCTCCTGCCCGTTCCATCGCGGCAGCGTCTGTTCGGTGTGCTGCGCCGCCGAACGCGCCTGCCGTTCCGTCTGCAAGACCGCATCCGTTGCCCTGGAAAGGACCCCGGCATGAACGACGACCTGCTCGCCCGCGTCCAGCGGCTCGAAGACCTCGAAGCGATCCGCCGGCTCAAAAGCGATTACGCGCGCACCTGCGACCTCGGCGCGGACCCCGACGCGCTGATGGCGCTCTTCGCCCCGGACGGCGAGGTCGTGTGGCGCAGCAACGTGTTCGGCGAGCACCGCGGGCACGACGCGATCCGCAAGTGGTTCTCCGGTGTGGCCGGGATGATGCCGTGGGCCGCGCATTTCATGGTCAACCCGGTGATCGACGTCGCCCCGTCCGGCGACACCGCGCACGGCCGGTGGGATTTGCTGGAATTCGCCACGATGACGGGCACCGACGGCTACGAGCCGGTGCTGATGACCGGCTGGTACACCGACGAGTTCCGCAAGGTGGACGGTCGGTGGTATTTCCGCACGATCGACATCGCCATGCAGCAGATGTCCGGCTGGCACGAGGGCTGGGTGCGCGAACCGCATCGAGGGGGCGACCCGCTCGTGGTCGCGGCCGGACGGGCGCTGCGGTGAAGGTTCCCGACAGCCGGCGGCAGGCCGAACGCCTCGGCCTGCCGGTCAGCCCGGCCGAACTGCCCGAGGTGCAGGAGCTACTCGCGGAAATCCTTGAGACGGTCGGCTCCTTGCCGCGGCCGGAGCCTTCGGCCGCGGCGCCCCGGACGGTGCGCGCACCGTCCACAGAGGACGATCCGCTCCACGCGGTGTCCTGGTGGACGGACGCCGAACCCACCGGATCCGGTGCGCTGAACGGGTTCCGGGTCGCGGTGAAGGACTGCGTCGCGGTGTCCGGCGTCCCGATGACCGCCGGTTCCGCGTTGCTCGCCGACTTCCGGCCGGACGCCGACAGCACCGTCGTCGCCCGGTTGCGGGCCGCCGGGGCGCGGATCGTCGCGACCACGCGGATGGACGAACTCGGCCTCGCCGCGGGCGGCGACACCGGACCGGGCGGCGCGGTCCGGAACCCGTTCGACCCGGCGCGCACCGCGGGCGGTTCGTCGGCCGGATGCGCGGCCGCGCTGCACTATCCCGGAGTCGACGTCGCGGTCGGCGCCGACCAGGGCGGTTCGGTCCGCGTTCCGGCGGCGTGGTGCGGTCTTTTCGGGCTCAAGCCGACGCGCGGCCTGGTTCCGGCGACCGGTTCGCTGGGGATCGACCACACCGTCGACCACCTCGGCCCGCTCGCCCGCACGACCGCGGACCTCGCCCGGGTCCTCGACGTGCTCGCCGGTCCGGACGGCGCCGATCCCCGGCAGGTCGGCCTGCCGGAGCCGGTCGACTATTCCGCCGCCGTCGCGGAGGCCCCGGCTTCGCTCGCCGGGGTCCGGCTGGGCTTGGTCCGGCTTCCCGGCACGACGCCCGAAGTGCAAACCGCACTGGAACTGACGGTGGCCGCGCTGACGAAACTCGGCGCGACCGTCGTCCCGGTGGACCTGCCGGAACTCGCCGACGCGGGTGCACTGTGCTTCGGCACCACCGTCGAAGGCACGGCCGCACTGCTCGCGTCCGGCGGCAACGGATACCAGTGGCTCGGCCAGTACTGGCCGGAACTGGCGAACGGTCTCGCGCGCGGCTGGCGCGAACGGGCCGGGGACCTCGGACTGGCCGCGAAAGCCGTCCTGCTCGCCGGTTCCTACCTGCAGGAAACCTACCGCGGCGAGTGGTACGCGATCGCGCAGAACGCCCGGGGCCGCCTGGTGCGGGGATACGTGCGCGCCCTCGACGGCGTCGACGCGCTGCTCGCGCCGACCACGCCCGGACTGCCGCATCCGGTCGAGGTCGCGTCCCCGATCGAACGGGTCCGGCGAGGCTGGGCGGTGCTGGCCAACACCGCGCCGGCCAACCTCACCGGGCACCCCGCGCTGAGCATGCCGCTCGCGGAAGCCGCCGGACTGCCGGTCGGCGTGATGCTGACCGGACGGCATTTCGAGGACGCCCGGCTGCTGCGGATCGCCGCGGTCTGCGAACGGGAGCTTGGCATCCGGCCGGGCTAGCGCATTGCCGACTGGCCGAACTGGCACGTCCCTCCGCCCACCCCGGCGACCATCCCGCGCTCACCGAACCGCTGCCGCCCGGCGTCCGGTCGGTGCCCTGCCGACCGGACGCCACTTCGACGACGCCCGGCTGCTGCGGATCGCCGCGGTCTGCGAACGGGAGCTTGGCGTCCGGCCGAGTTAGTGCGCTGCCAGCCCGGTCCGCGTTCAGGCGGGCCGGGCGAACCCGTCCAGCCAGTCGCCGAGCAAGGCGTGCACGGCGGCTGGCTGGTCGAGGTGCACGTTGTGGCCCGCGCCGTCGAGGACGGCCAAGGTCAGGTGCGGGTAGTGGTCCAGCAGCGCGAGCTGGTCGCGCCAGCCGACCAGGTGGTCCTGTCTCCCGGTCACCATCAGGTGCCTTCCGCGGTGCACACCAAAAACCGACTCCGGATTCCTGCTCAGCAGATACGCCTTGAGCAGTTCCGCGGCGTCCTCCCGGTGGTGCGCGCGGATCCCCGGCAGCACGTGGTCGCGGAAGGCCCGCCAGCCCGCTTCGTCCTGGTGCAGCGCGATCGCCGAGAAGGCCTCCCGGTCGGCCGGGTCGAGCGACGCCAAGAGGCGCTCGTCCCGGGCGAGTACCTCCCGTTCCGGCAAGGTCCGTTCGCCGGCGCGGTTGACCAGCGGTGCGAGCAACGCCGTCCCGAGCACCTGCGGGCCGCGTTCGGCCACGAGGTGTCGGGCGAGCATGCCCCCGTAGGAGATGCCTACGACCGCGAACGGTTCGTCGCCGATCACGGCATCCACGAATCGCAGGACTTCTTCGGCCATGGCGTCGGAGGTGACCGGTCCGGTCAGCCTCGGCGACAGCCCGGAGCCGGGCAGGTCGACGTAGAGGCGGTGCCAACCGGTTCGGGCCGCGAAGACCGGTTCCAGCGGAAGCAAGAGCCGGTGGTCGACGGTGTAACCGTGCAGGAGCAGGACCGGGGTCCCGCTGCCGTGTTCGACGTGGTGGAGCGAGTGTTCAGCCATCGAGGACGTCACGACGCGGAGGAGCGGGCCGGGAAACCGTGTTTGCGGGCGGCCACGACGACCACGATCACCGGCAGCATCAACAGCAGCACGGTCCACGGGAACGAGCCGCTGCCCGCCAGGCCGAGCAGCACTCCGCCGACGACGCCGCCCGCCGCCATCGCGACGTTCCACAGGGTCACGAGCATCGCCTGCGCGGCGTCGGCGGATTCGCCGCCCGCCTCGCCCGCTGCGGTCTGCAGCAGGGTGGGCACGCCGCCCCAGCCGAAGCCCCACAGCACCGCCGACAGGTAGACCAGCACCGGATCGCGCGCGATCGTGGCCAGCAGCAGCGCGGCGGCGGCGACGAGCAGCGAGCTGAGGATCGTCAGCAACCGCAGCCGGCGGTGGATCTGCGCGCCGACGAGCCAGATGCTCACGATCGAGGCGAGACCGAAGGCGAGCAGGACGAGATCTGTGCTGCCGCCCATGCCGAGCCCGGCGAGGAAAGTGGCGATGTAGGCGTACAGGATGGTGTGCGCCAGCACGAAGACCAGCGTCACGAACAGCACCGGGACGACCCCCGGCACGCGCAGCGTCGGCAGGAGCTTCGGCCTTTCGCCGCTGCGGTGGCCCGGATAGTCCGGCACCGCGGCGGCGATCCAGACCAGCAGCAGCACCGTCAAGGCGGTCATGGCGAGGAAAGCCGTGCGCCAGCCCGCGGCTTGCCCGAGGAAGGTCCCGGCGGGCACGCCGAGGCACAGCGCGACCGAGATGCCCGCCATCGCGATGGCGATCGCCCGGCCCTGCAACTGGGCGGAGACCATGCGCCGCGCGTATCCGGCGAGCAGCGCCCAGGCGAGCCCGGCGGCGACGCCCGCGACGAACCGCGCGACCATCGTCAGGAAGTACTCGGACGACACCGCGGTGACGGTGTTGGCGACGGCGAAACCGGCCATCGCGGTCAGCAGCAGCCGTTTCCTCCGCCAGCCCGCGGTGGCTCCGGAGAGCGGGATCGCGGTCAGCACCGTGCCGAGCGCGTAGATCGTGACGGTCTGGCCGGTCGCGGACTCGCTCACGCCGAGCGAACCGCTCATCGCGGGAAGCAGGCCGGCCGGGAGGGTCTCGGTGAGGCTCGTGATGAACACGGCGGTGGCGAGGGCCAGCAACGCGAACAGCGGAAACCGCTGTTCGCCACTGGCTTCTTCCGCGGCGGTTTCTGATGTAGTGCTCATGCTCCGGTTTCTCTTGCGGACGTGGGTGAACAGGGACTGCCGGGCGCGGGCCTTCTCCTCGGCAGCGGGACCGGTGAACACATACGCGTCATCGGGTTCCGCTTCACGAGGACCACTCTGCGGACCGGTGCTTCGGGTTTGCTTACGATCGGCTGACGGCGATCTGACGACAGCGCGGGGGGCGACGCATGCGGTTAGGGGTTCTCGGCCCGCTCGCGGTGTGGGACGAGGAAGGACGACCGGTCGCCGTACCGGAGGCCAAGGTGCGCCGGCTGCTCGCGGCGTTGCTGGCCCGCGACGGCGGACCGGTCACCGCCGACCGGCTCGTGCACGACCTGTGGGGCAGCGAACTGCCCGGCAAACCCGCCGGCGCGCTGCAGGCGAAGGTGTCCCAGCTGCGCCGGATCGTCGGCCGGGACCGGCTGGAGCGTCAGCCCGCCGGGTACCGGCTGCGGATCGAGGACATCGACGCCGGGCAGTTCCGCGAACTCGTCGCCAAGGCGAGGTCGACGCCGGATCCGCGGAGCCGGGCGGTGCTGCTGACCGAGGCGCTGGACTTGTGGCGGGGAGCGGCCTACGCGGATTTCGCGGACGAGGAGTTCGCCCGCGCGGATGCGCATCGGCTGACCGAGCTGCGGCTGGCCGCGACGGAGGAACGCGCGAAGGCCTGGCTGGAAGCCGGGGACCACGCCGCCGCGGTCGACGAACTCGCTGTTCTCGTGCCGCAGCACCCGCTGCGGGAAAGCTTGCGCGCAGTCCACATGCGCGCGCTGTACCTGAGCGGGCGGCAAGGCGAGGCCCTCGCCTCGTACGCGGAATTGCGCGCTCGGCTCGCCGAGGAACTGGGCGTCGATCCGAGCCAGGAGCTGCGCGCCCTGCACGAATCGATGCTCCGGCAAGATCCTGGGCTCGGCGCCGCCGGAGCGCGACCGCCCGGCAACCTGCCCAGCGCGCTCACCCCGCTCGTCGGCCGGGAACAAGCACTCGCGCAGCTGACCGGTTTGCTGCGCACGACACGGCTCGTCACCCTCACTGGACCCGGCGGGGTCGGGAAATCGCGGCTGGCCGTGGCGGCCGCCGCCGAAGCGACCGCGGCGCAGTTCCCGGACGGCGTTCGGCTGGTCGAGTTCGCCGGGGTGCGCGACGGGACGGCCGCCGATCTCGCCGATCTCGCCGCCGCCGCGTTCGGCATCCGCGACGATTCCTCCGCGACCTCGCCGGGCGCCGGACCTGCACAGCGGCTCGCCGCCGTCATGCGCGACCGGCGCGCGCTGCTCGTGCTGGACAACTGCGAACACGTTGTCGACGCCGCCGCCGAACTCGGCGAACTGCTCCTGCAGACCGCGCCCGGCCTGCGCATCCTGGTCACCAGCCAGGAACCTCTGGGGCTGCCGGGCGAGGCCGTCTTCGCGGTGGAACCGCTGCCGACGGCGGAAGCGGTGAAGCTGTTCGTCGAACGGGCCGCCGCGTCCGCGCCCGGCTTCCCGCGGAGCCCGGGAGAATGCCCGCCCGCCGACCTCGAGGCGGTGACCGAAATCTGCCGCCGCCTCGACGGCATCCCGCTCGCGCTGGAACTCGCCGCCACCCGCGTGCGCAGCCTCGGCGTCCGCGAGCTGGCGACGCGGCTCAGCGACCGGTTCGCGGTCCTGACCCGGGGAAAGCGCGGCGCCCCGGCCCGCCAGCAGACCTTGCGCGCGATGATCGACTGGAGCTGGGAACTGCTGAGCGAGCCGGAGCGGATCGTGCTGCGGCGGCTGGCCGTCCACCGCGACGGCTGCGACCTGGAAGCCGCCGAGGCGGTGTGCGCGGGAGACGGCGTCCGGCGCGAGGAGGTGCTCGACCTCGTGACGCGGCTCGTGGACCGTTCGCTCGTCGTCGTCGCGAACGGGCCCGCCGGAATCCGGTACCGGCTCCTGGAATCGGTCGCCGCCTACGCCACGGAACGCCTGCACGAGCGGTCGGACGCCGCCGAGGTGCGCCGACGGCACCTGCGGCACTACCTCGCGCTCGCCGAGCAGGCCGAAACCCGCTTGCGCGGCAACGAACAACGGGCCTGGCTCGCGCGTCTCGACGCGGAAGCCGGGAACATGCGCGCGGCACTCGACGAGGCTCTTACCTCCAGTGCCGCGGACGAAGCGGCCCGGTTGGCGACCGCGCTCTCGTGGTGGTGGCTGTTGCGCGGCCGTCTCACCGAAGGCCGCCGTGCCTTGTCGACCGTCCTCAACGCGGGGGTTCCGGACGCGGAACTCGCTGTCCTGCACCACGCTTTCGCCCTGCTGACCGGCGATCAGACTGCCGCTCCCGCCGACGCCGACGCGGTTCGCGACCCGATCCGCCGCGGCCGTGCCCTGTGGCTGCGGGCCTACAGCTTGTTCAGCGTCGGCGACGCGACTGCCAGCGCCGAGGCGACCGCTCTCGCCCTCGACCTCTTCACCGCCGAAGACGACCAGTGGGGCATCGCGGCGGCGCTAGGCCTGCGGGCCATGCTCGCCTTGGTCCGCGGCGACCTCGCCGCCCTTGGCCGAGACGGCACCCGCAGCGCGGAACTCTTCCGTGCCCTCGGCGACCGCTGGGGCGAAATGCAGACCATCCCGCCGCTGGCCGCCCTGGCCGAGATCAAGGGCGACTACGAGGACGCGGCGGACCGCCAGCGCGCCGGCCTCGCGATCGCCCGCGAACTGGACCTGCAGGCGGAAGTCGCCGCGCGCCTGTCCGGACTCGGCAGGCTGGCGCTGCTCGAACGCGACTGGGACCGCGCGCGGGACCTGCACCAGCAGGCGCACCGCATCGCCGCCGAACACGGCTACACCTACGGCCAGATCCACGCCGAGATGGGCCTCGCCCTCGGTGCACGCCGCTCCGGCGAGCTGGACACCGCCGAGCAGCACCTGCGGCACATCCGCGACAGCTACGCGGGCCTGTCTTCCTTGGCTGGCGACCATTTGCTGTACGCGGAACTCGGTTTCGTCGCCGAACTGCGCGGGGATGCCGCGCAGGCGACGGCTTTTCACCTCCAGAGCCTGGACGTCGCCCGGGCCCTCGACGAACCGCGCGCGCTGGCGCTGTCCCTGGAAGGCCTGGCCGGAGCGGCGGCCCGGTACGGCGGGAAGGAGGCCGCCGAGTGCGCCGCCCTCCTGCTGGGCGCCGCCGACGCCGCCCGGCGCGGGGTCGAGGCACCCCTCCCCCCGGCCGAACGCGGTGACGTGGATCGGATCACGGCGGCCGTGCGGGCTGTTCTTGGCGAAGCTGGTTTTGCGGGGGCCTTCGCGCGGGGCGCGGAGATGTCTGCCGAGGCGGCGGTGGCAGCGGGGTCGGCCTTGTCCGTCGCGACACCGGAGCGCGCTTGAGGTTGCGTGATCGCGCGTCGCCGCACTGCATTCGGGAGAAGTCTGGCCGGAGACCTGATTTCCTCGGCGCGAGTGCTCGTGCGGGGCGGTAACCCGCTTGCCGTGCAACCGAGTCCGTCCGGCGCAAGCAGGGCGGACGGCCGCGTCGATCCGCGGTCTCTCAGCGCGGCCCAGCGGGTGCTGAGACTCTGGAGCGCCCGACCTTCTCCGGCTCCGCGACGGTCGACGCCGGCCCGGATCAATCGTTGCAGAGCACGGATGTCTCGAAGCCGCTCACCGCGGTCGTCCAGGATCACCGGCTGTCGTTCGTCTTCGCCCCGGCCGAGGTCCAGGTGCCGCCTTTCGGCAGCGCCTCGCTCGCCGGATGATCACCCCGCCAAGCCCAGCGAAGCGCCGAGCAGCAACAGCCCCTTCGCCGTCCGCGGATCCGCACCGGTCAGATTGGCGATGCGGGACAGGCGATTGTCCACTGTGTTCGGATGTACGTGCAGTTTGCGCGCGGTCTCGCGACGGTTGAAGTCGGTGTCGAAATACGTCCGGAGCGTCGTCGTCAGATCCGGTTCGCCGCTCAGCCGCGCCGCGAGCGCACGCAGCTGAGGCGTCGCCGCGCTGTCGTGGTTCAGCTGGTATTCGAACAGGTGGTCCGCGAGCACCGCGACGGTGCCGGGGACGGAGTTCAGCCGCAGGAGCCGCTCCGCCTCCGCGACTGCCGCCGGGATTTCCGCCAGCTCGGCGGCGTGGGCGAACGCGCCGGTGATCTCCACGCCCGTCGTCTGGTGCGCTCGCGGCACCGCCAGCCGGGCCTCGGCCAGTGCCGCGTCCGGAGTGTCCGAAGTGGACGGAAGCAGCAGCAGGCCGCCGTCCGGGTCCAAGGCGGCCAGCACGTCTCCGGACAGTTCGCGATGCAGGTGCTGCAGCAGCAACCGCGCCTTCCGCTGACCGGCCAAGTGCCGGCCCACCGCGTCGCCGACGGAATCCGCCGGGTCGGCGGCGAACCGCAGCGCCAGCACGCCGTACGCGGGAGCGAGCCGGACGTCCGCCGGTTCCGGGACCACCTCCCCCGCGGCCAGCCGCCGCACCAGAGCGCGCGCCGCCTCGCGCTGTTCGTGGTCCGCGGTCTGGAATTCTTTCTGGTGCGCCTGCACCGCCACGTTCAAGACCCGGTGCAGGCAGTTCAGCAGCACCGCGGTCGTCTCCGCGGGCGGAGCGCCGCCGGACAGGTCGTCGATCTCGGTCCACATCTCCTCGGCCGCCAGCAGATAGGCGTGCACGAACTCGCTGACCGGCAGCCCCTCCGCGCCGCGCTCGCGGCCCCGCTGCCGGAACAGCTCCAGCTCGTCCTCGCGCGGGTCGTTCCCCTCCCGCGCCGCGCGCGCGAACATCCGGCCGAACTCGCGGACCGTGTGCGCCATGTGCAGGTGCAGGTGGGCGGGCGCCGTGCCGCGGTAGTGCGGCGAGGTCTCGACGTACCGGCGGATCGTCCGCTCGCCCAGCTTCGGCAGCCGGTGCTCGAAGCTGCGCCACGACAGTTGTGACATGTCACAGCACGGTAGCCGAAAACCTGGGCAATGTGCGCTACCAGCTGGACAGGTCAGCGGCGACAGTTGGGGTTGTGTCCATGACCGCGATCACAGGAGGTCCCGCACCGATGCGCTGCGAGCCGCTGTTCCGCCCGAAGTCGGTCGCCGTGGTCGGCGTGTCCGCGACGACCGCGCTGTCCTGGGGACGGATCGCTCTGGACCGGCTGCTGCGCGGCGGCTACGGCGGCGAGGTCTTCGCCGTCTCCCGCGGCCCGCTCGACCTGCCCGGCGTGCGCACGGTCGGCTCGCTCGCCGAGATCGGCTACGGCCCCGACCTGGTGGTCCTCGCGACCCCGGCGGAAACCGTCCCCGCTCTGGTCAGGCAGGCGCGCGACCTCGGTTCCGGTGCCGTCATCGTCTTCGCGTCGGGTTTCGCGGAGGGCGGCAACGCCGTGTTGGAGGACGAACTCCGCGAGGCCGCCGGAGACCTGCCGGTGCTCGGCCCGAACTGCCTCGGCGTGGTGAGCCACCCCGCTGGCGTGCAGTTGTCGACGACCGTGTTCCTCGACCGCGACCGCGTGCCGCCGGGTCCGATCGCGATCGTCACGCAGAGCGGCGCGATGGGGTTCGTGCTCGCTGACCTGCTCGAACAGGCCGGGATCGGGTACTCGTACTACGCGAGCGTCGGGAACGAAGCCTGCCTGTCCAGTCACGAAATCGGCAGCGACCTGCTCGAGCAGCCCGACGTCGAGGTGCTCGTGCTCTATCTCGAAGGCGTGCGCGACGCGGACGGCCTTCGAGCGCTCGGCCGGCAGGCCCGGGCGGCGGGCAAGACCGTGGTCGCGCTCGCGGTCGGCAGCAGCGCCGCCGGTCGGCAGGCCGCGCTGTCCCACACCGCCGCCGTCGCCGGTGACCACTTCCTGCTCGCCTCGCTGTGCCGCCAGGAAGGCATTCACCTGGTCACGGACGACGACCAGCTCGTGGACGCGGTGCTCTGCGCCCGCAAAGGGACGACGCTTCCTCCGGCTCCGCGGCTGGCCGTGCTCACGATGTCCGGCGGCGCGGGCGGAATCCTCGCCGACAACCTGACCGCGCTGGGCGTCCGCATCCCGCCGCTGTCCGGCGCGACCCGCGCGAAGCTCGCGGAGATCGGCGGCGTCGAGGCGGCCGACGAAAACCCCGTCGACCTCGGCGGCAACATCGACCGCTGGCTCGACCGGGTCGGCGATCTGCTCGGCGCGCTCGACGAGGACCCGGAACTGGACGGCGTCGTGCTCTATCTGACATTCGGCGACCGGTTCCGCGAGGCGTACCACCGGCTGGCCGCCGCTGCCGCCGCGATGCGGACACCGACGTGGTTCGTCTGGGCCTGCGCGCCGCCCGGCGAGCTGGCGAACGTCGGACGGCCGGACACCGTGCTGCCCAGCATCGGCGCTCTCGTGCGCCGCCTTCGGGTGCTGGTCCCGGACCGGGTCCCGGAACCCGCACATCGCAGCGCGGCCGAGGACCGTCCAGTGTGGACTGAACTGCGGTCCGTTCCGCTGCTGGAAGCGGCTGGCATCCCGCACGTGGACACCGTCGCCGGAACCGATCTCGCGGCGGCCGTGGCGCAACACGGCTGGCCGGAGCCGTACGTCGTCAAGGGCGATGCCGCCGACGTGCCGCACCGGGCTCGGGCCGAGCTGGTCCGTGTCGGCGTCACGGCAGCCGAACTGCCTGCCGTGCTGGACACGCTCCAAGCGCGGCTGGACGAGGTCTCCACCGACCCGGATCGCACCCTCGTCGTGCAGCCGCTGCTGCCGCACACCGCCGAACTCGCCCTGGGCGCGACGCGGGATCCGTTGTACGGCACCGCCGTCGTCCTCGGCGCAGGCGGCGACCGCGCCGAAGACCCCACCGCACCCCGCCGTGCGCTGCTGCTCCCGGCAACCCCAGAGCAGCGGGCGGAACTGGCCGAATGGGCCGGTGACGTCCTCGCCGCCCCGGCAACCGCCGTCGCCGCCGCGATCGACGGACTGATCCAGATCCTCGGCGACCATCCGGAGTTCGCCGAAGCCGACCTCAACCCGCTCTGCGTCACCGGCGACGACCTGGTCGCCGTCGACGCCCTGTTCACCGAGAACGCTCAGGAGGCATCCCGTGACTGACCTGCTCGACTACGCCGACAAGGTCTGGCGAGGCGAGGCCGACACCCGCGTCTACCACACCGGCACGCTGCGCAAGGACGGTCTGCACGAGCTGGCCGAGGGCGTCTGGATGTGGCCGGCGTTCGGCAACGTCTTCCTCTTCCCCACCGCCGACGGCCTGTTCTGCTTCGACACCGGCGAACGCCGCACCGCGAAGGACCTTTTCGGCGCGACCCGCGCCCGCACCGACGCTCCGCTGCACACCGCCGTCTACTCGCACGGCCACATCGACCACGTCTTCGGCGTCGGCCCGTTCGATCTCGAAGCCGAGGAGCGCGGCTGGCGGCGCCCGTCCGTGCTGGCGCACGAAAACACGCCGCCGCGGTTCGCGCGGTACGAGCGCACCCGCGGCTACAACACGGTGATCAACCAGCGGCAGTTCCAGTCGCCCGGCTTCCGCTGGCCCGACCGGTACCGGCACCCCGACGTCACCTACCGGGACACCACGACGCTGCGAGTCGGCGACCTCGACGTCCAGCTCAAGCACGGCCGCGGCGAGACGGACGACGCGACGATCGCCTGGCTGCCCGACCGGAAAATCCTGTGCTGCGGCGACTTTTTCATCTGGTCCTCCCCCAACCCGGGCAACCCGCAGAAGGTGCAACGTTACGCCGCCGAGTGGGCGCAGGCGTTGCGCTGGATGGCCGGTCTGGGCGCGGAACTCCTTCTCCCCGGGCACGGCGTGCCGATCGCTGGCGCCGACCGGATCCGGACCGCGCTGTCCGACACCGCCGAGTTCCTCGAAACCCTGCACGACCAGACGGTGGACGCGATGAACGCGGGAGCCACGCTCGACGAGGTCGTGCACGGCGTCACCGCGCCCGCCGAACTGCTGGCCAAGCCGTATCTCAAACCCTCTTACGACGAACCGGAATTCGTCGTGCGCAACGTCTGGCGGCTCTACGGCGGCTGGTACGACGGCAACCCGGCCAACCTCAAACCCGCCCGCCGCGCCGACCTGTCCCGCGAACTCGCCGACCTGTCCGGCGGCCCCGACCGGCTGGCCGCGCGGGCCCGGGAACTGCTCGCCGCCGGCGAACACCGGCTGGCCGGGCACTTCGCCCAGCTCGCGGTGGACGCGGCACCGGAGGACGAGACCGCGCACACCGCCCGCGCGGAAGTGTTCACCGCGCTGGAAAAAGCCGCGACCTCGACGATGGCCAAGGGCGTCTACGCCTGGGCCGCCGCCGAATCCCAGGCCGTGCTCGACGGCACCGACCGCGCCGAACAGCTGCGCACCCGCACCGAGGGCCGCACCCGCTGGGCCTTCTGAACCGCTGACCCGCCCGCCCACCCCGTCCGACAACGACGTTGAAATGGGGACCCACGATGAACGCTCCCGCTCTCCCCGCCGAAACCACTGCGCACCGGCGCACCCGCGGCACCAGCGCGCGCGGCTGGGTCGTCACCGGGCTGCTGCTGGTGTTCATGCTGATCAACTTCGCGGACAAGGCCGTGCTCGGCCTCGCCGCGAAACCGCTCATGCACGATCTCGGCCTGTCGCCCGAGGCGTACGGCCTGATCAGCAGCGGGTTCTACTTCCTGTTCAGCATTTCCGCGATCGTGGTCGGCTTCGTGTCGAACCGCGTGCCGACGAAGTGGATCCTGCTGGTGCTCGGCGTCGTCTGGGCGCTGACGCAGGCCCCGATGCTCGGCACCGTCGGCTTCGGCGCGGTGCTGGTCAGCCGGATCGTCCTGGGCGCGGCCGAGGGCCCGGCGAATCCGCTGGCCATGCACGCGGCGTACAAATGGTTCCCCAACGAGAAACGCGGCCTGCCCAGCGCGTTGCTCAACGCGGGTTCCGGCATCGGCGTGGCGCTGGCGTCGCCGCTGCTGACGGCGCTGATCGTCGGATACGGCTGGCGGTGGGCCTTCTTCGCGCTGCTCGTCGTCGGGCTGGTGTGGTCGCTGCTGTGGGCGATCTTCGGCCGCGAGGGCAAGGTCGCCGGAACCGCTTCGGTGCACGCGACCGCGGTCAAGTCGGAAGCGGACGAACCGCGCGTGCCCTACCGGCGGATCCTGCTCAACGGCACCTGGCTCGGCGGTTTCCTGGCCGGTTTCGCCGCGTACTGGGCGCTGGCCGTGCTGGTCGCGTGGGTGCCGCATTACCTCGAAACGGCGTTGCACTACAGCACGGTGACCACCGGGACGCTGGTCGCGCTGCCGTGGATCGCGTCGGTCGTGTTCAACCTCGCCCAGGGCGCGCTGAGCGACCGGCTGATGCGGCGCGGCGTGTCGAGCCGGGTGGCCCGCGGCGTGCTCGGCGGCGTCGCGGTGCTGGTCTCGGGTCTCGCGATGCTGCTGTTCCCGCACACCGGCGGCTGGTTCCAGATCGCGCTGCTCACCGTCGCGTTCAGCCTCGGCGGGGTGGTGTTCGCTCTCGGCGTCACGATGAACGCCGAGATCAGCCCGACCCGGCAGCGCGGCGCGGTGCTGTCGATCACCGTCGGCCTGGTCACCACCGCCGGACTACTCGCCCCGTACCTGACCGGACGGCTGATCCAGGCCGCGTCGTCGCCCGGGGCCGGGTTCACGCTCGCCTTCACGATCAGCGGCCTGCTGTCCGTCGCGGGGGGTCTGCTCGCCGTGTTCTTCGTCAACCCGGACCGCACCGCGCGGCGGCTCGGACTCCGCACCGAGGTGGTCGGCTGATGCCTTTCCAGGACACCAAAAACCCGCTGTACGGCACCGGCGAGATCACCGAGGTCGCGCCCGGCGTCCGCTCGATCGGCCTGCAGGGCAACAGCCTCGCGGTGGAAACGGCCTCGGGTGTCGTCGTGGTCGACACCGGCCCGTCTCCGGACCTCGTCGCGCCGGTGCTGGACCAGCTGAACGAGCCGGTCCGGTGGATTGTCTACAGCCACGGGCATCTGGGCTACAACTACGGCGTGCCCGGCTTCTTCGAGTACGCCGCCGCGCACGGAGAACGCCGCCCGACCGTCGTGGCGCACGAGAACGTCGTCCGGCGCTACCAGCGGTACCTCGAGACGGCCGGATTGCAGAACCACATCAACACCCGGCAGTTCCGCCGCCCGATGGCCGACCTGACGGCGCCGCCGCCGGTCACTTTCCCCGACCAGACCTACCGGGAAGCGATGACGCTCGCGCCGGACGTCCGGCTGCTGTGGGCGCCCTCGGAAACCGACGACGTGACCGCGGTGTGGTTGCCGTCCCAGCGGGTTTTGTACGGCAGTGCCGCGGTGATCAACGGGATCCCCAACATCGGGACGCCGATGCGGACCATGCGCGACACCGTCCGCTGGGCCGACACGCTGGACCGGCTCGCCGCCCTGAACCCGGCCGTGCTGGTGCCGGAGTTCGGTCCGGTAGTCCGGGAGGATCCGGTCCGGCAGCTCACCATGACCGCCGCTGCGCTCCGATGGCTGCGCGGCGCGGTCGTGGACCAGCTCAACCGCGGCCGGCGGGTCGACGACATCGTGCACGATCTGCGGTATCCGGCCGAGTTGTTCGACGTGCCGTGGATGCGCGAGCACTACGGCCACCGGGAGTACATCGTCCGCGACGTCGTGCGCTCGGAAACCGGTTGGTGGGACGGGAATCCGACGACGCTGCACCCGTCCCGCCCAGACGTCGCGGCCGCGGTCCGGGCCGAGGCGATCACGGACAAGCAGGCAGTGCTCGACCAGGCCGACCGACTGCGCGGGGAGGGACGGGTGCAGGAGGCGTTGCACGTCATCGATCTGCTGGCACTCGCGCCGGGCGACGATCCGCTGGTGAAGCAGGCGCGAGCAGTGAAGGAGGAACTGTGCGCGGCGCGGGCTGCGGAGGCGAGCAGTTTTGTGTCGCGGAGTTTCTACCGCAGCGGATGGTGAGCGCCTAGCCCGATCACTGCGCAGGCAACGCAGTGGTCCAGGTCAGCTCCAGCCGCTCCGGCCCCCGCTGCCGTCGCGCCGTCAGCCACGGCACCTCCGCCGCGAGCTCCAGATCCGGGAACCGCGCCAGCAACGTCCCCAACGCGACCTGCAGCTCCAACCGCGCCATCTGGGCGCCCAGGCAATGATGCGGACCATGACCGAAACCGACGTGATGATTGCGCGTCCGGGCCAAGTCCAAATCCTCCGGGCACTCGAACACGGTCGCGTCGCGGTTCGCCCCCTCCAGGTCGGCGAACACCGCCTCGCCCTTGCGGATCAGCTGGCCGCCGATTTCGACGTCCTCGCTCGCGATGTGCGCGAACCCGGCGCTCGCGCCGAGCGGGACGAACCGCAGCAGTTCCTCGACCGCCGACGGCATCAGGCCGGGGTCGGCGCGCAGGCGGGCCAGCTGGTCCGGATTCGTGAGCAGCGTGTAGAGCAGGTTGGAGATGTGGTTCGCGGTCGTCTCGTGGCCGACGGCGAGGATTCCGCCGGACAGGTCGATCAGCTCGCCCTCGGTCAGCCGGCCCTCGTCGTCGCGGGCCCGCACGAGCGCGCCGATCAGGTCGTCGGTCGGCGTCTCGCGGCGTTCCGCGACCAGGCCGGCGATGTAGCCCCACAATTCGCTCTGCGCGGTCATGATCGAGGTGTGGTCCAGGCCCTCGCCGCTGAGCATCAGCATCGTGTCGGTCCACGTGTGCACCTTGTCGCGATCCTCCTGCGGCACGCCCAGCAGCTCGCACAGCGCGGTGATCGGCAGCGGGATCGAGAAGGACGACACCAGGTCCGCCGGCGGGCCCTGCTCGATCATCCCGTCGATCAGGCCGTCGGCGATTTCCTGGATCCGCGGGCGCAGCGTTTCCACCCGCTTCGGCGTAAAGGCGGCCGCGACGAGCCGCCGCAGCCGGGAGTGCGTCGGCGGGTCCATGGTGATGATCGAGCTTTCGCTCTCGATCGCCTCGGTCCCGCGCGGCGCGTCCTTGCCGACCGTCAGGCTCCGCATCAGCCTCCGGTCCACCAGCACGGCCCGCACGTCCTCGTACCGCGTCGCCAGCCACGCCTCCCCGCCGAACGGCAGCCGCACCCGGCTCATCCCCTGCTGCTCGCGCATCTCGGCGTACCGCGCGTCGACAGTCAGCGCCGACGGTTCGAACGGGTACGGGCACACTCCACGGTTCACGACGAACTCCCAAGTCCGGTAACGGTTTCGACGATCGGTTCTGCCACGGATTCCAGCCATGCCCCGACTGCCGAGGCGGTGCTCTCCGCGTCCTCGGCGACGAGGCTGAAATGGTCCCCGGGCACGGTTTCCACGCGGTCGGCCCGCGACCACGTCGTCTGCCAAGCCGCCCCGGCCCCGTCCCCGAAGCTGCGGGCGGAGCGCAGCAGCACGGTCGGGACCCGGAGGTCCGGCGGCCCCGCGGCGGCGAGCAGCCCGAGGTAGCGGCCCATGGCGGTCAGCTGGGCGCGGTCGAATCCGCCGTCGTCCTGGCGGGTCAGCACTTCCCCGGCCATCGCGTGGACCGCGCGCTCGGCCGGGCCGCCGATTTCGTAGGTGTCCAGCAGGCACAGCCCCGCCGGCGCACGGCCGGTCCGCGCCAGTTCCGCCGCGACGGCTTCGGCCAGCAGGCCGCCGGAGGAATAGCCGAGCAAGGCGAACGGTTCGTCTTCGGCAGCTTCGCGGGCCTGCTCGGCGAGTGCCGCGACGAGCGTGGCGAGGTCGGCCGGAAGCGGCTCGTCCACCGTGAAGCCGGGCAGGGACAGCACGGAGAACCGCCGGTCGCCGCGGAACGGCGCGGCCAAGCGTCCATATTGGACGGCACCGGTCATCGCCGCTGGCGAGGGCACGCAGAGCAGTGCGGGCCGCCGCGGTCCGTCGGCCAACCGGATCGGCCGCGATCCGGTAGGCGCTTGGTGGAAGGACGGGCGAAGGTTCGCCGCGGCACCGAGCAGCGCGACGCCTTCCGGTACCCGCCCGGCCGCCACTGCCTCGGCGAACAACCGCGCGACCGGGTCTGCCGGTGTCGAGACCGCCGGTGCCGCAGGAGTGTCCGAAAAGGACTCGTTCAGGAATTCGGCCAGGTCCGCGACGGTGGGGTGATCGAACACCAGCGTCGCGCCAAGGGTCAGGCCGGTCAGTTCGGACAGCCGGTTGCGCACCTGGACCGCGGTGAGCGAGTCGAAACCGAGGCCGGGCAGCGCGCGGCCGGGTTCGACCGTCTCCGCATGGCCCAGTACCGCCGCGACCTGCGCGCCGACCAGTTCCGCCAGCCGTTCGCGACGCTCGCCTGGCGGGGTCCGGCGCAGTCGGGCGGCGGCAGAACCGCTTGCCCTCCGGGGTGTCCGCACGTGGGCACGGAGCAGCGACGGGACGTCGTCGCCGCGCCAGGTGTCGAGTCGCAGCGGGGCCAGTACCGGTGCCGGGTCGGCGAGGGCGGCGTCGAACAGCGCCAAGCCTGCCTCAGCGGTGAGGCCGCCGGTGCGTTCGTCGGAGTTCCACAATCCCCAGGCCAGCGACTGCGCGGGCAGCCCGAGCGCGCGGCGGTGCTGGGCGAGGGCGTCGAGGAACGCGTTCGCCGCCGCGTAGTTGGCCTGGCCCGGCGCGCCGAGGATCCAAGCGGCGGACGAGAACAGGACGAATTTGTCCACGTCCCCGGCGAGTTCGTGCAGGTTCCAGGCGGCGGTGGCTTTGGCCTCGAATGCGGCGTCGAGCTGGTCCGGGGTCAGCGACGCGAGCATCCCGTCGGCCAGGACGCCCGCCGCGTGCACGATCGCGGTGACCGGGTGCGCGGCCAGCAGCGCGGCGAGGGCGGACCGGTCGGCGAGATCGCAGACCGCCACCTCGACCCGCGCGCCCAAAGCGGCCAGTTCAGCAACGAGATCATCGCCGCCTCGGCCCGTTCGGCTCGCCAGCACCAGCTCCCGGACGCCGTGTTCACGGACGAGGTGTTCGGCCACCAACCGGCCGAGCTGCCCGGTCCCGCCGGTGATCAGCACTGGTCCCAGGCCCCATTCCGCGCTCTCGGCGGCTTCGACGGCGACCAGGCGCGGGGCCAGCGTCCGCTCGCCGCGGATGACGACAGCGGGCTCACGAGCGGCGGCGATCAACTCCTCGGGCGGTGACGCGTCGGTGTCCAGGTGCACAATCCGGCCCGGATGTTCGGTCTGCGCGGAACGGACCAGCCCGGCCACGGCCGCACCGGCCAGATCGACCGGTTCGCCAGGCAACCCAGCCGCGTAGCGAGTGACGACCACAATCCGACGCTCGCCGGTGAGCGCAGTGCGCAGCGCGGGCAGAATCCGGTGAAGCTCGCGCTGTGCCGCGGCGGCGTCCGCACCTGGCTCGACCACCAAGGTCTGGACGTCCTCCGCGCCCCCGTCGGCGAGGGTGCACTCAGTCCATTCCGGACGGAGCAGCGTCCCGGAGCGGGGAACCCGCCGTACGCCGGTGACCGGCCGCAACGCCAGCGAGCCGACGGTGGCCACCGGATTGCCCGAACAGTCCGTCAAGAAGAGGGAAACTGTGTTCTCGGCCAGCGGCGTCACCCGCACCCGAAGTTCGGAACTGCCAGCCGCCCACAAGTCCACTTCGGACCACGAGTACGGCAGGAGCGTCCCCGCCCCGGTCGACGGTCCGAGGCCGATCGCGTGGAGCGCCGAATCGGCCAGCCCAGGATGCAGGCCGAACGCCGCGGCGTCCAGCACCGCGGATTCCGGCAGGGAAACCTCGGCGAACACCTCGTCCCCGCGCCGCCAAGCGGTCTTCAGTCCCTGAAACAACGGCCCGTACTCCACGCCGCGCTCCGCCAGAAGCTCGTACATCCCGTCGAGATCGATCTCCTCCGCTCCGGCAGGCGGCCAAGCCAGCACCGGGTCCGGTAATGGACCGGGCGGAGCCAGCACACCGTCCGCGTGCCGCACCCACGGCCCGTCGCCGGACTGCGCGTGGATGCTCACCGGCCGTACCCCAGCCTCGTCACCGGCACCGACGCGGACCTGAATCCGGACCCCGTCGGCGTCCAGCACCAGCGGCGCGTGCACGGTCAGCTCCTGGACCCGCGCGCCGCCGGTCTCCTCGCCGGCGCGCAGAGCGAGTTCCAGGAAACCGGTGCCGGGGAACAGCACCGAGCCGCCGACGGCGTGCCCCGCCAGCCACGGCTGTGCGGCGGTCGAAATCCGGCCGTGCAGCAGGAATCCGTCGCCGTCGGCGAGCGGGACCGCGGCGCCGAGCAACGGGTGCCCGGCGGCTTCGAGCCCGGTCGCGGACAGGTCTCCGGCCTCGTCCGAAGCGGACAGCCAGTAGCGTTCGCGCTGGAAGGGGTACGTCGGCAGGTCGATCAGCGCCGCCGCGCGAGGGGCGAGAACCGCGGCCCAGTCCAGAGCGACGCCGTCGGCGTGCAGTTGCCCGATCGCCTCGGCGATCGCGACGTCCTCGGGCGCGTCTCGGCGCAAGGCGGCGACCGCCAGTGGCGCGTCCGGCAGCAGCGCGGTCAACGGCCCGTCCGCGCCGAGTTCGAAAAACCGCGTGACGCCTTGGCTCTCCAGCGTGCGGACCGCGTCGCCGAACCGGACCGTGCGCCGGATGTTGCGCACCCAGTAGTCCGCGTCGAAGGATCCGATCGGCTCGCCGGTGACCGTGGAGACGATCGGCACCGCGGGCGCGGCGTACTCGACCCGCGCCGCGAGCGCGCGGAACGGCTCCAGCACCGGGTCCATCAGCCGCGAATGCGAACCGACCGCCAGTGCCAGCCGCTTCGTCCGCCGCCCCTCGGCGGAAAACCGGGCGACGACGGCCAGCACCGCCGCCTCCTCCCCGGCGACGACGACCGCGCGCGGGCCGTTGACCACCGCGACGTCGACCGCTTCCCCGGCGAACTCCTCCGGCTCGGCTTCGATCGCCGCCATCGCGCCGCGCGGCTGGGCCTGCATCAGCGTCGCCCGCGAAACGACCAGCTCCGCCGCGTCCGCGAGCGACAGCACGCCCGCACAATGCGCGGCGGCCAGCTCGCCCCCGGAGTGTCCACAAAGGACGTCGGGAAGCAGCTGCCACGATTCGGCCAGCCGGAACAGCGCGACCTCGATCGCGAACAGCGCTGCCTGGCTGTAGCGGAACTCGTCGAGCGCACCGCCGATCGCTTCCCGCAGCGGACGGTCCAGATGCCGGTCGAGTTCCGCGCAAGCCGCGGCGTACGCCGCCGCGAACACCGGATACGCGGCGGCAAGTTCCTCGCCCATGCCGCTCCGATGCGAGCCGCCCCCGGAGAACAGGAACGCCAACGCTCCTTCGCCACGCGCCACCCGGGCGGGCGGATCGTCCAGTGCGGCCAGCAGTTCCTCGCGATCCCGCGCGACGACCACCGCCCGATGCTCGAGATGCGTGCGTCCGGTCGCGAGAGTCCGAGCCACATCCGCCAGCCGGAGATGAGGCTGCGCGCGCAACCGCTCCGCCAGCCGTTCCGCCTGTGCCCGCAGCGCCGCCGGATCGTGCCCGCTGAGCACCACCGGCACCGCCACCCCATCGTCCGCCGCTCGTTCCGCGAGGAGCGGGGCTTCCTCCACGACGACGTGCGCGTTCGTCCCGCTCAACCCGAAACTGGACACCGCCCCTCGCCGCGGCCGAGCACCGCGCGGCCATGGCGTCGCCTCGGTCAGCAATTCGACCTCGCCGGAGGACCACTCGATCCGGCTGCTGGGCGCGTCGACGTGCAAGGTCTTCGGCAGCAGTTCGTGCTGCAACGCGAGCCCCAGCTTCAACAGCCCCGCGACGCCGGACGCGGCTTGCGTGTGCCCGAGATTGGACTTCAACGACCCGAGCCGCAGCGGCTCCCCGTCGCCCCGGTCCGCGCCGTAAGTGGCCAGCAGCGCCTGCGCCTCAATGGGATCGCCGAGCGGCGTCGCCGTCCCGTGCGCCTCCACGACGTCGATCTGCGCGGCCGACAACCGGGCCGACGCCAATGCCTGCCGGATCACGCGACGCTGCGCCGGACCGTTCGGCGCGGTGATGCCGTTCGACGCGCCGTCGGAGTTGACCGCGCTTCCGCGCACCACGGCCAGAATCGGCCGACCGGATCGGCGAGCGTCCGAAAGCCGTTGCAGCACCACCATTGCCGAGCCTTCGGACCACGCGGTGCCGTCTGCGGATTCGGCGAAACTCCGGCACCGCGCGCCACGCGACAGCGTGCCGTCTTTGCTGAATTCGACGAAGGTGCGCGGCGTCGACATCACGGTCGCGCCGCCCGCGAGCGCGAGTTCGCACTCCCCCGCGCGCAGTGCCTGAGCTGCCAGGTGCACGGTGACCAGCGACGACGAACACGCGGTGTCCACCGTGATCGCCGGCCCCTGCAGCCCGAACGTGTAGGCCACCCGGCCGGACACCATGCCCGACGCGGCGAAGCTGCCCGGATAGTCGTGGTACATCACGCCGGTGAACACGCCGGTCCGGCTGCCGCCCAGCGAACGCGGCGGGATCCCGGCCCGCTCCAGCGATTCCCACCCGGTCTCCAGCAGGAGCCGCAGCTGCGGGTCCATCAGCAGCGCGTCGCGGGGGCTGATCCCGAACAGCCCGGCGTCGAAATCGCCCGCTCCGGCGAGAAACCCGCCCTCCCGCACGGAAATCGAGCCCGGCCGGGCGCCTTCGGGGTCGTACCGCCGCTCGACGTCCCAGCCGCGGTCGTCCGGGAACCCGCCGATCGCGTCGCCGCCGCGCGCGAGGAGCCGCCACAGCTGGTCCGGCGTCTCGATCCCGCCCGGCAGCCGGCACCCCGCGCCGACGATCGCGACCGGTTCCGCTCCCGCGGCCGCCCCGAGCAGCCGCCGGTTCTCGTCTTTGAGCCGATGATTCTCCTTCAACGACGTACGCAGTGCGGCGACCAGAGTGCGTTCCGACTCGCTCAACGGCCCCCCAGGGCTAGATGTGCAGCGTGACCGGCCCGACGTTACGCACCGGCAAGATCCCTGCCACCCCCTAATACCGCCCCGGAAGTCCGATTAGCGGTCGTTTGCCGGGGTCGGGGCCGGATCGCCGTGGTCGCGGGAGGAAGGACGGGAGGCGGCGCGAATGACGCCACGCCTTACGCTCATAGGCTGATTGTGCTCACCCGTCCCGGCGCGCAACGATACCCGGACCGCTTCGCGAGGCGCACCCAAAGCGATACTTCCGGACAGAGACGGACGGATTCCGATGAAAACATCACGGTTGAGTTCGCTATTGGCCGCGTTGGGCGGCGCGTTCCTCGCATTCCTGCTCATTTCCCCCGCTGCGTCCGCGGCACCCGCGAAGCCCGCTTCGCCGGCCACGGTCGGCGACCTCGGCGGCATGCTGCTCCGCGAGTTCTGCCAGGCGAACGGCTTCGCGGACGTCACCCGGCGCTCCGACGTCTGGTTCTGCGTCGGAAACCACAAAATCGACACCGCCGTGCCGCTGACGGCCGCCTGCCGGTGGCAATTCTCCGACCTGGTGGCGGCCGGATTCACCGTGACCAACAACGGCGGCCGCTGCTGGGCCAATCCGTCCGCGTACGCGGATGTCGGCGGAATCGCGGTCAACCAATACTGCAACTCTCTCGGCTATTCCGACGCCAGCGTCGGCGACAATGTCGCGTCTTGGCGGTGTGTCGGGCACGGAACGTCGGTGCCCATCGACTTCCACGCCGCGTGCCGCTGGCAGAATCCGGCCTGGGTGGCCAAAGGCTTCAGCCTGGTCTCCTATTTCAACAGCTACGGCGACCGCTTCGGCATCCGGTGCCTGGCCCTGTCGCGCTAGCTAGACCGTCGGCTCACCGCCGGGGCATCGGCTGCCTCGACGGTGAGCCGCGCCAGATCCGGCTTGGCGTCACTCGAGAGCGGCGAGCACCAATGCGGCCATCGCGGCCGGGTCGCCGTTTTCCGGGCGCAGCACCAGGTCCGGGGACACGGGCCGTTCGTACGGAGCGTCCACTCCGGTGAACCCGGTGATTTCGCCCGCGCGCGCCTTCGCGTACATGCCCTTCGGATCGCGGTCCTCGCACACTTCGAGCGGGGTGTCGACGAAAACTTCGAGAAACGGCAGACCCGCGGCTTCGTGCACGGCCCGGGCGAGTTCGCGGTCTGCCTGGTAGGGGCTGATCAGCGACACCACCGCCACGACCCCGGCGTCGGCGAACAGCTTGGCGACCTCCGCGACACGGCGGATGTTCTCGGCCCGCTGCGCCGGGGCGAATCCGAGGTCGGCGTTGAGCCCGTGCCGGAGGTTGTCGCCGTCGAGCAGGTAGGCGGGGCGGCCCGAGGCGACCAGCCTGCGCTCCAGCTCCACGGCCACGCTCGACTTGCCCGAGGCGGACAGCCCAGTGAGCCACACCGTCCGGCCGCGGGTCGCGCGCTCGTCCCTCGACACCGCCGCCGGATGCCAGACCACGTTCGGCGCGGTCGCGCTCGGGCCGGTGATCATGCCCGCGCCGACGGTGTCGCCGGAGTGCTCGTCGACCAGCAGGAAGCCGCCGGTCGGCCGGTTGCGGGCATAGGGGTCGAACAGCAGCGGCTGCCGGGTCCGCAACCGGATCCGGCCGATCTCGTTGAGCGACAACGACTCCGCGGTCTCGTCGCGGTGCAGCGTGGTGACGTCGAGCCGGTAGTCGAGGGAGCGGACCTCGGCCTTGGTCTCGCGGGTCGTGTGCCGGACCAGGTAGTTCGCGCCCGGAACGAGTGCCGCCTGTTCGGAGAACCAGCACACCATCGCGTCGACGTCTTGGCCGACGTGCGGACGGTTGCCCGGGCGGCAGATCAGGTCGCCGCGGCTGAGGTCCAGCTCGTCGGCAAGCTCGATCGTGACCGCCAGCGACGCGAACGCCTCGGGCACCTCGACCCCGCCGGGACCCCAGATCGCGCGCACAGTCGTGGTGAACCCGGACGGCAGCACGGTCACCTCGTCGCCGGGCTTGAACACGCCACCGGCCACGGTCCCGGCATAGCCGCGGAAATCCCGGCTGTGCTCGCGAATCACGTACTGCACGGGAAACCGCGCGTCGACCAGATTCCGATCGGAGGCCACGTGCACCTGCTCCAGATGGTGCAGCAGCGAAGTGCCTTCGTACCAAGGCATGCTCGCGCCCCGGTGCACCACGTTGTCGCCGTGCAGCGCGGACATCGGCACGAAGGTCAGATCCGGGGTCTGCAACTTCATCGCGAAGCGACGGAACTCCTCGCGGATTTCCTCGAACCGTTCCTGCGACCAACCGACGAGATCCATTTTGTTCACGCACACCACGAGGTGCCGGATGCCCAGCAGACTGGCCAGGAACGCGTGCCGGCGCGACTGCTCGAGCACGCCCTTGCGCGCGTCGACCAGGATCAGCGCGACGTCCGAAGTGGACGCTCCGGTGACCATGTTCCGGGTGTACTGCACGTGCCCCGGGGTGTCGGCGATGATGAACTTCCGCTTCGGCGTGGCGAAATACCGGTGCGCGACGTCGATGGTGATGCCCTGTTCGCGTTCCGCGCGCAGCCCGTCGGTCAGCAGGGCAAGATCCGGGTACGCGTCGCCGCGGTCCCGGCTCGTGCGTTCGATCGCTTCGAGCTGATCGGTGAAGACCGTCTTGGAATCGAAGAGCAACCGGCCGATCAGGGTCGATTTGCCGTCGTCCACGCTGCCCGCGGTCGCGAGCCGCACCGTCGTAACCCCGCCCATCAGAAGTAGCCTTCCTTTTTGCGGTCTTCCATCCCGGCCTCGGAAATCCGGTCGTCGGCCCGGGTCGCGCCGCGTTCGGTGACCCGCGTCGCGGCGACCTCGGCCACTACTTCCGCGGGCGAGGAAGCAGTCGATTCGACGCACCCGGTGCAAGTCGCGTCGCCGATCGTGCGGAAGCGCACCGTTGCCGGATAAGGAACTTCGCCCTCGGACACGGTCAGGAACCGGGTTTCGGCGAGGAGCATTCCGTCGCGCTGGACCACCGGCCGGCGGTGCGCGTAATAGAGCGACGGCAGGGTCACGCCCTCCGCTTCGACGTACTGCCAGATGTCCAGCTCGGTCCAGTTCGACAGCGGGAACACCCGGATGTGCTCGCCCTTGCGATGCCTGCCGTTGTAGAGATTCCACAGTTCCGGACGCTGCCGCCGCGGATCCCATTGCCCGAACTCGTCGCGGAAGCTGAACACGCGTTCCTTGGCCCGGGCTTTCTCCTCGTCGCGTCGCGCGCCGCCGAACACCGCGTCGAAGCCGTTCTCGCGGATGCCGCGCAGCAGCGTGGCCGTCTGCAGCCGGTTCCGGCCCGCCTTCGGGTCTTCGACGACTCGCCCCGCGTCGATGTCGTCCTGGACGCTCGCGACCAGCAATCGCAAGCCGTAGCGCGCGACGACTTCGTCACGAAACTGGATGACCTCGTCGAAATTGTGCCCGGTGTCGACGTGCATCACCGGGAACGGCAGCGGCGCGGGCCAAAACGCCTTCGCCGCGACGTGCAGCATCACCATCGAGTCTTTGCCGCCGGAGAACAGCAGCACCGGCCGTTCGAAGGTCGCCGCGACCTCGCGGAAGACGTGCACGGCTTCGGCTTCGAGCGCACCGAGGTGGCTCAGCTCGTACGCCGGGGGTGCCTGGGTCGCCATCGGATCCGCCCTTCCGAGGTTCGAGACCAGAAAAGTAGAACAGGTTCTTGCGCTCGGTCAAGCGGCGGAGGACGCTGAACGGATGGATCTGGCCGCGCTCGAAGAAATCCGCCGCGTGAAATTCCGCTACCTCCGGTGCCTCGACCTGAAGCGCTGGGACGAGATGGCGGAGACGCTGACCGCCGACGCCCGCGTGCACTACGGCACGCCCGCCTACGGCGAACCGCTGAACTTCCACAACCGCGACGCGCTCATGGAGTTCCTGCGCACCACCGTCGGCCCCGGCATCACGACAATGCACTTCGCCGGGCACCCGGAAATCGAGATCGACGGCGACACCGCGACCGGCCGGTGGCTGTTCCAGGACAAGGTGATCGTCGCCGAGCACCGGGTGGTGATCGAGGGCGCCGCGTACTACGAGGACACGTACCGGCGCGAGGACGGCGGGTGGCGGATCAGCAGCACGGGGTACGAACGGCTGTACGAAACGCTGGCCACGATGAAGGACCAGCCGGGCTGGAAGCTGACCGCGAACATGTGGGGCCAGCCGGCCTGACCCCGGCGGTCAGCGCCGAGCAGGACGGACGCCGCCCGCCTCCGCCGTCACCGCGTCCGCGACGGCCGCCAAAGCCGCGCCCCGGCGGGCGATTTCCGCACCGGTGATCGGCTCCCCGACGGACAACGTCAGCACCAGTTCCTGCCGCCCCGACGCGTCGACGGTCGGGGCGGCCAGCAGGCTCACCGCGTGCTTCTTCCGCGGTTCCAGGTCCGCGCCGAGGTACACCCGCTCCCCCAGGCTCGACACCAGCTCGCCGACGAGCCCGCGCACCTCGGGCGGCAGGTCGCCCGCGGCCACGCCCGCCATCAGCGTGTAGAGCCGGCGGCCCGCCGACGTCAGGCTTTCCACCAGATAGCCGTGTTCCCGGCACTCCGCGACCACCCGCCGCAGGTACGCCTCGTCCAGCCGGACCGGCACCGCGGGCGGCGTCGCGAGCCAGGCGTCGAAGGCGGAGTCGGCGTCCCACAGCACGTACATCAGCCCGACCGGCGGCGCGAACGGATACGTCTCGCCGAGCCGCACCTTGCCCGGCCCGGCGCTCTGCAGCATCAGGATGCGCCCGTCCACCACCGC
Organism: Streptomyces sp. AA4; assembly: GCF_000158875.1. Classification (NCBI taxonomy): domain Bacteria; kingdom Bacillati; phylum Actinomycetota; class Actinomycetes; order Kitasatosporales; family Streptomycetaceae; genus Streptomyces; species Streptomyces sp. AA4. The sequence goes on from NZ_GG657746.1 coordinate 4,461,079, forward strand.
CGACGCGGTGCACGTCGCCTGGTACCGGGCGCTCAGCTCTTCCAGGTGCGCACGGGCGATCTCGCTGGCGCCGAAGCCTTCCGCCGCCGCGCGTCCGGCCGCGATCGTCGCCGGGCCCAGGCGATACGTCGTGGTCCGGGGGTCGCGGACCACGTATCCGCTCGCCGTCAGCTCGGTCAGGATGCCGAGGCAGGTCGGCTTGCTCAGGCCCAGTTCGCGGGCCAGCGCGGACAGCCCGAACCGCTGCCCCGGCCGCGCCGCGAAATAGTCCAGCAACCGCACGACCCGTTCGGTCGGCGGCGAGCGCCGGGATACCGCCATTGACCCGTCCTTAGAACGCGTTCTAGTCTCGGTACCCGTCGAACGTACCACTCCGGTACAGATCTGGACCAGTGAGGAGTCTCCGGTGCTGACCGAACCGCTCGCCGGCGCGATCGCCGAAGCCGAAAAGATCATCGCCGAGGCCCCGCACGTGCGCACCGAACAGGACCTGATCGAGGGCTACGACTACCTCGCGGGCAGCATCCGGGCGTCCGTCCAGACGGCGTGGGCCTACGACCGGGACTTCCCGTACTTCACCCTCTCCACCGGCCCGTACACGAAAATGGGCCTGGACAACCCGGACACCCTGTACTTCAACGCGAACATCCGCGAGGACCGCGAATACGTCGTCACCGGCACCCGCGGCACCACCGCCGACCTCAGCTTCCAGGTCCTCAACGGGGACTACACGCCGGTCGAGGTGCCCGACAGCGTGACCGCGTTCGACGACCGCGACATCCCCGTCGCCGCCGACGGTTCCTTCGAGATCCGCTTCGGCCCGGCGAAACCCGATCCCGGGCCCGGCTATTTCGTGCTCGGCCCCGGGTCGTCGATGCTCGTCGTCCGCGAGGTCTACAGCGACTGGGCCACCGAACGGCGCGGCACGATCCAGCTTCGCTGCGCGGACACCACCGGCCAGGCCCCGCCCGCGCTGACCCGCACCGCGATGGAGAAACGGTACGGCGTCACCGGAAAAATCCTGCTCAGCCGGCTGCGGACGTTCCTCGCCTTCCCGAAGTGGTTCTACTTGAACCTGCCGGTGAACACGATGACCGAACCGCGCAGCACGCCCGGCGGCCTGCCCACGCAGTACTCCTCGGCCGGGCATTACGAACTCGCCGACGACGAGGTCATGATCGTCACCGTGCCCCGTTCGGACGCGCCGTACCAGGGCATTCAGCTCGGCAGCACCTGGTATGTCTCGCTCGACTACGTGCACCACCAGACCAGCCTCACCGCCGACCAGGCGCGGGCCGACCCGGACGGCAAGCTGCGGTTCGTGATCAGCGAACGCGACCCCGGCGTCGCGAACTGGCTCGAACGCACCGGGCACGACCGCGGCTACGTCCAGATCCGCTGGCAGCGGCTTTCCCGCGAACTCACCGCGGCCGACGGGCCGGAGGTCGAGGTCGTGAAGTTCGACGAACTGCCCGGCCGGCTGCCCTACCACTCCGAGGCCCGCGTGACCCCGGAGGAATGGGCACAGCGGATCGCCGCGCGACAGGCCGCGGTCGCGGCCAGGATGCTGGGCTGAAACCATGGACCTCCTGACCGGCAAAGTCGTTCTCGTGTCCGGAATCGGCCCGGGATTGGGCCGCTCCATCGCGTTGCGGTCCGCCGCCGCCGGGGCCGACGTCGTCCTCGCGGCCCGCACCGAATCCCGGCTCGCCGAGGTCGCCGCCGAGGTCGAGGCACTCGGCCGCCGCGCCGTTCCGGTGCCGGCCGACATCACCGACGACGCCTCGGCGACCAAGCTCGTCGAGACCGCGCTGAGCGAGTTCGGACGGCTGGACACGTTGGTGAACAACGCTTTCGCGATTCCGCCGATCACCGATCTCGCCGACGTCGATCTCGACGCGGTGCGCGCCGGCTTCGAAACCAACGTGCTTGCCGCACTCCGGCTGACCCGGCTGTGCACCTCAGCGCTCGCCGAGAGCGCCGGTTCGGTCGTAATGATCAATTCGGCGGTGCTGCGGCATTCCCGACGCACTTTCGGCGCGTACAAAATGGCGAAGGCGAGTCTGCTCGCGCTCGCGCAAAGCCTCGCGTCGGAACTCGGACCGCAGGGGATCCGGGTCAACTCCGTCGCGCCGGGCTACATCTGGGCGGACTCGCTCAAGTGGTATTTCGCTTACCTGGCCAAGGAACGCGGCGTGCCCGCGGAACAGGTGTACGCGGAAACGGCGGAGACCATCGATCTGCGCCGCCTCCCGGAACCGGACGAGATCGCCGACACCGTCGTGTTCCTCGCGTCCGCGCTCGCCCGCTGCGTCACCGGGCAATGCCTCGACGTCAACGCCGGCGAATACCACCACTGAGGGGAAGAGCATGCGTCCAGGACGAGACAGCGTCGGCACGGTCGAAGACCTCCACGCGTCCGCCGCGAAACTCACCGGCCTCGACGATTTCGGCGGCGACGAACACCTCGAAGGCTTGCGCGTCCTGCTCGATTCCTACACCCATGAAGCCGATTTGACCCCGTACGGCAACAAAGTCCACCGTGCTTTCCTGCGCGGGGCGCTGGTCGCGCGCTTGCTGAGCGAAGCCTCGTGGAAGCAGCACCCGCAGTACGCCGATGTCCCCATCGAGCGGCCGATCTTCGTCACCGGCCTGCCGCGCACCGGCACCACGGCGCTGCACCGGCTGCTCACCGAAGACCCGGCGCACCAGGGCCTCGAGGTATGGCTGACCGAAATGCCGCAGCCGCGCCCGCCGCGCGAGACCTGGCCGGAAAACCCGGTCTTCCAAGCGATCCAGGCCGGATACGAGCAGCACCACGTCGAGCATCCGGAGTTCATGGGCCTGCACCACATGTCGGCGGACCAGGTCGAGGAATGCTGGCAGCTGCTGCGGCAGTCGATGAAATCCGTGTCGTACGAATGCCTCGCGCACGTGCCCGGCTACTCGCGCTGGCTCGACGGCCAGGACTGGACCGACGCCTACCGCAGGCACCGGCGCAACCTGCAGCTCATCGGGCTGCCCGACGCCGGCCGCCGCTGGGTGCTCAAGAACCCCAGCCACCTGTTCGCCCTCGACGCGCTGCTGGAGGTCTACCCGGACGCGCTGGTCGTGCAGACCCATCGCGCGCCCAGCACGATCATCGCGTCGGTGTGCAGCCTGACCGAACAGGCTTCGGAAGGCTGGTCGGACACGTTCCGCGGCGAGGTCGTCGGACGCAGCCAGCTCGACCTGTGGGCCCGCGGCGCGGAACGGTTCGCGGCCGCTCGCGCCCGGCACAATCCCGCGCAGTTCTGCGACGTCCGGTACGAGGACTTCGTCGCCGACCCGATCGGCACCGTCGAGGGGGTCTACCGGCATTTCGGACTGGGCCTCACCCCGCGAGCGCGCGACGCGATGACCGTGCTGCACGAGCGGAGCCGCACCGGGGACGCGAAACCGAGGCACCGCTACGACCTCGCCGACTTCGGCCTGACCGCCGAAGAGGTCGACGAGCGGTTCGGTGCGGCACACCCGAGTTGAAGCCGTTTCGAGACCGGCGTCTTCGGCGAACCGGCCCCGGGGCGTCGGCCCGCCCCCTAGGATCTGCCTGACCTTCCTTGAGCGGAGAGCAGGTATGACGACCTTCACCAACACGATCCTCCAGGTCCTCCCGCTGGCGTTGCTGCTGATCGTGGGGCTGTTCGGCCTGATCCTCGCGCTCGGCCGACGTTCGCGGGGCGGCTCCGGGATGATGGTGGCCGCCTTCGTGGTCATGCTGGTCACCACGGCGCTGAACATCGCCTGGCGGCTCATGCTGACGAACGTCGCGTCGTGGATGGCGTCGGATCACCTGAGCAGCGACGAGATGTCGGCGATCTTCCTGGCCGTGGGCATCCCGCTCGGCCTTCTCGAAGTGCTGTCGTGGCTGCTGGTCGTGCTCGCGGTGGCGAAGGGCGGCCGCGCCCCGCAGCCCGGTTTCGCACCGGGCGGCTACCCGACGGGCGGGCAGCCCGGGTATCCGCAGACCGGGTACGGCCAGCCGGGGTATCCGCAGCCCGGGCAGCCGCAACCTGGCTATCCGCAGGCGGATCCCGGTCAGCAGTCCGGGTACTCGCAGCCGCCTCAGGCCACCCCCGGCGAAGGTCCTCAGCAGCCGCCGAACTGAGGCCGGTCAGAAGCTCGCCGAGCACGACGTCGTGCCGCACCACGGCGAACCCGGCACCCTGCCTTCCTCACGGCGGGTCCGCCGACGCTTTTCAGCTTCGCCGGCTCCTGCGCCGGGCGGCGACCAGCAACGCGAAGCCGGTGAGCAAGCTGAAGACTGAGCCGAGCAGGAGGTTCCAGAGCGGCGTGCCCGTCGAGGCCAGCGGCCCCGGGCCGGTCGGCGGGACGCCCGGCGGAGTGGTCGGCGGAGTTCCGGGCGGCCCGGTCGGCGGGGTCACCGGAGTGGTCGTGCCGCAGCCGGGTTCGGCGCCGGTGACGCAGTTGGTCCCCGGATTCGGCGAGACCACGACGTTGCGCAGGCGGTTTCCGGCGGTGGCTTCGGGTTTGACGGTGACCGAGTAGACGACCGTGACGGTCTGGCCGACCGCCAGCGTCCCGTGCCAGGTCAGCTTCGAGCCCGTCTGCTCGACGGACCCGCTGGTGGCCTGAGCGTCCTGGTTGTACGTGGCGTCGTCCAGAACGTCGGCGAGGTCGTCGACGAAGGTCGCGTCCGGGTAGGCAGCGCTGCCGGTGTTGACGAGGTCGACGGTGTACGTGACCTTCTCCCCCGGTTTCGCCGTCGGCACGCCGGCTCGCTTGGCGATCGTCATCTCGCGGACCGGGGTTTCGGTGCCGCACACCGGGTCTCGGGTCAGGCAGTTGGTGTCGTCCGGGCTGGTGACCGCGTTGCGCAAGATCCGGTCGCCGCGCGGCGGGTCCCCGACGGTCACCGAATACCTGATGGTGACCTCCGCACCCGGCGCGAGCGAGCCAGTCCACTGTAGACGCGGCTGGACGAAGTGGACGGTCCCGCCGGTCGCTGTGGCATCGCCGTTGTAGGCGGCGTCGTCCAGTACGCCGGACAAGTCGTCGGTGAATGACGCGTCCGGTTGCGACGCCTCGCCGAGGTTGCGGACGGTCACGGTGTAGGTGACCTTCCCGCCGGGTTGAGCGATCGCCGGATCGGCGGTCTTGGCGATCCGCAGGTGCGGCTTCGGCAGGATCACGCGGCAGCCCGGATCGGCCGAGCCCTCCGGGCAGTTCGAGCCATTTCCGGTGACGGTGTTGACGAGCCGGTGGTCCCCGGCATTCGTGACGGTAACCGAGTAGGTGATCGTCGCCGTGGCGCCCTTGGCCAGGTCTCCGGTCCAAGTCAGGGTCGGCGGTGCGAGCACGACAGTGCCGGTGTCCGCCTTGGCGTCGCCGTTGTAGGTCGCGTCGTCGAGCACGCCCGTGAGGTTGTCGGTGAACGACGCACGACGGTAATCGGCCTCGCCGACGTTCTCGACGGTGACCGTGTAGCTGACCCGGTCGCCGGTCTTGATCTCGGCCGGGGTCGCGGTCTTCGTGATCTTCAACGCGGGCAGCGGCGTGACCGTGCCGCAGTCCGGATCGCTCCCGCCGGGCGGGCAGTTGTCGGCGCCGGTGACCGCGTTGGCGAGTTTTTTATCGCCGCGCGGCGGATTGTGCACGGTGACGGTGTAGGTGATCGTCACCGTCGCGCCAGCTTCGACGTCGCCGCTCCAGGTCAGTTTCGGTGCGGTGTAGGCAGTCGTGCCGCTGGTCGCGCGGGCGTCGTTGTCGTAGGTGGCGTCGTCGAGGACGCCGGTCAGGTCGTCGGTGACGGCTGCGCCGCGGTAAGTCGCCTTGCCGTCGTTGGCGACCAGAACGGTGTAGGCGACGGTGTCGCCGGGTCGCGGGTCGGACGGGGACGCGGTCTTCTTGACGTGCAGACGGGCGACCGGGGTCACCGGATTGCAGTCCGGCGCGGTGTTTCCGGGCGGGCAGGTGGAATCGGGCGGCCCGGTGACCGCGTTGCGGAGTTCGTTGTCGCCGGTCTGCGTTGCACGGACGGTGACCGAGTAGGTGATCGTCACGGTCGCGCCGGCGGGCAGATCAGCGGTCCACGTCAGATTCGGTGCGGCGTAGGCGACGGAACCCGAGGTGGCGGTGGCGTCGTTGTTGTACGTCGCGTCGTCCAGAACGCGGCTCAGGTCGTCGGTGAAACCCGCCCCTCGATACGTTGCAGTGCCGGTGTTTCGGGCGGTCACCGTGTACGTGACCTTGTCCCCGGGCTGCGCGGTCGCGGGTGCCGCGGTCTTCGACAATTCCAGGGTGCCGACGCCGGTGTCGGTGCCACAGTCCGGGTCGGCGGAGCCGGGCGGGCAGGTCGAACCGTCCGGGCCGGTGACGAGGTTGCGCAGGTGTTTGTCTCCGGCGGGCGGGGCGCCGACGGTGACGGAGTAGCGCACGGTCACCGTGGCGCCCGCCGGGACGTCGCCCGTCCAGTTCAGGCGTGGCGCGGCGAAGGACGTCGTGCCGGAGGTGGCGGTCGCGTCGTTGTTCCAGGTCGCGTCGTCGAGGACGCCGGAGAGGTCGTCGGTGAACGTCGCTCCGGGGTAAGCGGCCTCGCCGATGTTGCGCACGGTCACGGTGTAGCCGACCCGCTCGCCGGGCTTGGCGTCGGTCCGGTCCGCGGTCTTCTTGATTTCGAGCGCGCCGATCGGGGTTTCGGTCGAGCAATCCGTGCTGTTCGGCGCACAGTTCGAATCCGCAGGGCCGGTCACCGTGTTGCGCAGGTTGCGGTCCCCGCGCGGCGGCGAGGCCACCGTGACCGTGTAGCTGATCGTGACGGTCTGCGCGGCCGGAATGTCGCCGGTCCAGGTGAGTTTCGCCGTGTTCGGGTCGTAGCCCGGTTGCGTAGCGGCAGCAGTGCCGCCGATCATGGCAACGGCATTGTCGTTGTACGCCGCCTCGTCGACCACGCCGGTGAGATCGTCAGTCAGCTTTACCGCGCTCGCCGTCGCGCCGCCGATGTTCTCGGCGGTAATCGTGTAGGTCACGGTGTCGCCGGGCTTCGCGGTCGCGGGTGAGGCCGATTTCCGGATCACCACGCCGGAAATGGGTTCGTCCGTGGTGCAGGAAGGGTCCGTGCCGCAGTTCGAGCCGTCCGGGCCCACTACCCGGTTGATCAGGCGACGGTTCCCGCGCGGCGGGTCGGCGACCGTCACCGAGTAGGTGATGGTGACCGTGGTGCCCGCCTTGACATCGCCGGTCCAGCGCAGCGCCCGTCCTGGTTCGTAAGCCACGGTGCCGGATCCGGTGGCCCGGGCGTCGTTGTTGTAGGCAGCGTCGTCGAGGACGTCCGTCAGATCGTCAGCAACACTCGCCCCGGCCCAATCCGCCGTGCCGTCGTTGGTCACAGTCACCGTGTACGACACGACGCTGCCCGGGCTGGGGTTGGCGGGCGACGCGTGTTTCGCGATCTTCAACGTGGCGATCGGCACTACCGTCGCACACGCCGGATCCTTCGACGCCTCAGCGCAATTGCTTTCCGGAACCGTCACGACGTTGGTCAGCTTTTTGTCCCCGCCGGGCGGCTTCCCCACGGTCACCGAGTACGCCAGGGTGACCGTGTCGCCCGGCGCGATCGCCCCGGTCCAGGTCAGCTTCTGCCCGGCGTAACCCGGCTGGGTCGGCGTCGGCGCACCGCCGGTCGTGGTGACCGCGTCGTTGTTGTACGCGGCGTCGTCGAGGACCGCGCTCAGGTCGTCGGTGAGCCGCGCGGCCGGGGCGGGCGCGTCGCCCTCGTTGGCGATGGTCACCGTGTACCGCACGGTGTCCCCCGGCTTGGCCGTCTGCTCGCTGGCGGTTTTGCGCACGACGAGGCGGGAGGTCAGGTTCGGCGCGATCGAGCAGCTGGCCAGGTCGGTGATCGGCCAGGAGCCGCCGGATTCGGACTTGATGCGGCCGACCTGGTTGTCCTGGGCGTTGCCGCCCGGCACCGGTGTCGACGCCCCGGTCCGCGGGTCCACTTTGTACAGTGCGCCGCCGTAGTAGCCGAGGTAGATCGACCCGTGGAAGTACGCCATCCCGTAGTTGTTGAACCCGTTGCCCGACCCCGGTCCGACGACGCGCACCGCCCGCGTCGTCGTCCCGGTCGCCGGATCGAGCCGGTAGACGTAGGTCGAACCGCCGTAGGAAATGCCGTAGTACGCGCCGCCGTCGGCGTCCACGAACAGGTCCGGCACCAGGGAGCCGCCGAGGAACACGGGGTCGTCCGACGGCACCGGCGCGAGGTTCGAGCCCCTGGTCCAGACTGTCGTCGCGCCGGTCGCCAGGTTCATCCCGAACAGCTTCGGCGCGCCGCCGTTCTGCGCGCCGAACAGCATCCCGGTGTTCGGGTCCGCGGCGGTCCCGCCCCAGTTCGTCCCGGCGGGCAGCTCGCGGGTCTCGCCGGCCGCGATCCGGTCGGTGACCTCGTCGGTGCCGGAAACGTGCTTGTAGAGCGTGCGGTTCGCGCTCGTGTAGCTGGAGTAGAACGCCGCCGGGCGGCCGGTGTCGGGGTCCTTGCCGAGGGCCATGTCGGTCGACCAGTAATCCGGCGGCCCGCTGCCCGCCCGTTTGCTGACGACCGTGTTCTCAATCTCGGCGTCCCCGGCCGCGTTCGTGCGGAACTGCATGCCCGAGCGGAAATTGCTGTAATAAAGATGGTCGCAGTCGAATACGGACGGACTCCGCTCCCCTTCGACCGGCCACGTCTGCGCCGACGCGGGAACCGCACCGCCCACCGCCAGGCCCGACACCGCGACCGCCAGCACGAGAAACTGCGCGGCCGACCGCCGGATCGCTTTCCCGCTCCCACCCGCCCAGCGCACCATGATCGCATCGAATCAACGCGAACGACCCTGGACAACTCGAAAGCGCGACCAGGCGCACAAGTCACCCACTTGAGGTCGCCTTAGCCACGGGAAATAGCGGTGCATTTCCCTTTTCGCTACCGCGAGACAGTGGCCTGAATCAGCTCGTACGCGAGATCCGTCCGGACACCGTCCGGATTGGTCAGCCCCTCGTCGTCGTACCAGGACGCGTCAGCCTCCGGATGCGGCCCGCTGACGCCGACCCGCCCCTTGCCGTACGGCGCGACGACCACCGCGGCCGCACCGTTCGGATAGGTCGCCAGCACCGTCGCGTCGGCCCCGTCGTTCAGCCGGAACTCGGGCCCGTCCTGGAAATACATATGCCGCGGCTGCCCGCGCCAGCTGACCTCGACGACCGTGTCGCGTTCGTCCGCCACCGCGGAACCGGGAGAACCCGCGTACCCGCGCGTGTCGCCCGGCAGCAGCCCGAACCCCGGATCGCGGCCCGCGAGGTACCCGCCGAAGCACAGCCCGAGGTAGCTGCCGCCCTGGCGAACCCAGTCGCGCACCGCGTCGGCGGAGCCGTCCAGGTCCCGCCACGTCCGGTCGAGGTCCTGGCCGCCGCCCGGCTGGACGTACAGCTGGGCCTCCGCCAGCACCGCCGCGGTGAGCGGCTTCCCGGTCCCGGGCCCGACATACTCGACCCGGTAATGCTGCGGCGCCCTGCGCAGCAGATCAGCCACGGCGGGCCCGCATTCCGCACACCCCTGCGGTCCGTTGTAGACCAACGCGAGCGGCGCTACTGCGCTGCGGGGCGCGGGAGGCGCCGCCTCATCTCGCGGCTGGCCGCAGGCTGCGGTGAGGAGGGTGGCGGAGAGGAGGCCGCACAGCAACCGTCGCCAAGGCCGACGGGGCATCGTTTCTCTCCTCTGGTCGCACTACCTGTTAGCTTATCGGACTCGTTATCCTTTGAATGGGCAGGGTCGGCACGCTGACCTCCTCCGGTGTCGATCATGTCGTGAGCTACCCTCGCCCCTCAACCGAGGCCGCCCTCACCCACCCATCCCGGACACCGCTCCATCCAGGGGTATCACGCCGTCCGCGGCCCGGTTTCTGTCGGGTGCCACCTCTCACACTGGCGGTGATTCAGCGCAGCCGTGAAACAGAAAACGCCGGGCGACCGATCCAGTCCGCACCACTGCGGCGGCGGTGGTCGTTTCCGGTTCCGAGGGGAGAATGATGGCGACTGACACCGGGTGGGTCACGTTGTCCGATGGCCGAAAAGTCAAACTGGACGGCGGCGGGGGCAAGAAGAAGGGCGGCGGCGTGGCGGTCGCGGCGGCAGCGGCCGTCGCCATCGCGACGGGCAGTTCGGGCGCCGCAGTGGGCGGCCTCGCCGGTTCCGGCACAAGCGCTGGCAGCGTGTTCGCAGACAACGTCGCCGCCGACGTCGTCGACGGGCTTCCCGGACGCACCCTCTCGCAACGCACCGCGAAAGCTCGAGAGTCCGCCAAGAAGGGCAACCGGAAAGAGTCCTGGAGCCGGATGAAAATGAAAGAACTCCGGCACAGGTTCGAGCACGAAGCCGAGTGCCTTTCCGCAGCCACCGGCAGAGTGCGCGAATTCCTGGCTCACACGCCGTGCACCTCTCTGGACCGGATGCTGCTGGCGGTCGGAGACGGACACGGCAACGCCGCGGTCGTGTCCGTTGTGCGGGTCGGGTTCAAGTCCGCCGGCCAGCGCAACAGCTTCCAGGAGGTAGAGACGGTGCAGGGAAGCGGCGACGTGCGGCCGCTGGAGATCTCCCTCGCGCTCGGCATCGCCGGCGTGTCGTTCACCGGGTTGAACTATCGCGACCGCCGGGACAAGAATGCCCTCGTCGTGGCGGAGGCCGACACTGCCGCCGGGCACCTCGACGGTCCGACCTTGAAAGCCCTGGCCGACGTCGCCCGGTTCATGCCGGTAGCTTGATCCGCGCCTGGCCGCAGGAGAAGGCGTCACCTTCGAAAGGACATCCGTGCCCGTCATCGACAAGATCGCCTGGATCCGATTCGACGAAGGCCGCATCCTCAGCACCCGCTCCCGGGGCAAGGACGTCTACTACCTCCCCGGCGGCAAACGCGAACCCGGCGAGACCGATCTCCAGACGCTCGTCCGCGAGATCGACGAGGAACTCGCCGTCGCCATCGTGCCGGAGAGCGCGCGGCATTTCGGTACCTTCCGGGCCCAGGCGCACGGCCACGCGGCAGGCATCACCGTCCAGATGACCTGCTACACCGCCGACTACCGCGGCACTCTCCAGCCCCGCAGCGAGATCGCGGAGATCGTCTGGCTGACCTACGCCGACCGGGGCGCCGTGTCCCCGGTCGACCAGGTCATCTTCGACCACCTGCGCGAGACCGGCCTGCTCGGCGGCACTCCACAGTAGACAGTCCGGCCCAAAGCGATCGGCCGCCGAAGAAAAGCAGGGTCACGCCCCGGAAGCTTCCGGAACCCCGTATCCCCCTCCCCCGCCGGATTCGCACCGCAGCACGTCCCCCCGCCGCACCCGCAGGCTGTTCACCTTCAGCATCTCCCGCGCCTCCGGCGTGCCCGGGTTCAGCACCACCCGCGGCGGCGCGCCCGACGAGCCGCCGAACAGGCCCCACGCGGGCGTCACCGAGCGTTCCCACCACAGCGACAGGTCCTGGTCCGCCTCCATCACGTACTCCCGGATCACCCCGTCGCCCCCGCGCCAGCGGCCCGCGCCGCCCGAGCCCGTGCGGATGCGGTATTCGTTCACCCGCACCGGATACAGCGTTTCGACCACCTCCACCGGCAGGTCGCGCAGCGAACCGTTGACGTTGTTGATCAGCGCCGTCTCCCCGTCGCCGCCTTCCCAGGCGCCCCAGCCGCCGACAGTCGCTTCCAGGGTCACGAACGGCTCCCCCGTCCGCGGGTGCTCGCCGGCGAACTGGACGATCATCGAATCGCCGTAGCTGGCCGCCGCGACGCGGTCCGGCATCGCGGGCGCGAGCGCGGCCACGACGAGGTCGATGAGCATGCCGAGGCTCGAGTAGTAGTACTGGCACGCCGCGGGCTCCCGCGCGCCGAGCATCGAACCGTCGCGGACCTGCACGTCCAGCGGCGCGAACGAACCGCCGTTGAGGCTCACCTGCGGCGAGATCAGCAGCTTGTAACCGACCCGCGCCGCCGAAATCGCCTGGGAGCGGCCGCAGTTCACCGGACCGGTGGCCTGGTCGGCGCAGTCGGTGAGGTCGATCGTCATCGATTCGCCCTCGACGACCACCCGCACGCGCACCTTCAGCGGCGTGTCCGGGTCGATCGCGTCGTTGTCCAGGTAGCCGGTCGCCTCGTACTCGCCGTCCGGGATCGCCGCGATGCGTTCGCGTTCCAGCCGTTCGGTCTGGGCGAAGATCTGCTCGCGCGCGGCGTCGACGGTTTCCGCGCCATAGCGGGCAAACAGCTCGCCGAGCCGCCGCACACCCATGCGCGCACAAGCGATCTGCGCGCGCATGTCGCCCAGGGTCACGTACGGGAACCGCACGTTCGTCTCGATGAGCCGGAGGATGTCGGCGCATTCGACGCCGCCCGCGACGATCCGCGTCGGACCCATCCGGAGGCCTTCTTGGTAGATGTTCGTGGAATCCATCGAACCGCCGGGGTCCTTGGAACCCATGTCGATCCAGTGCGCGCGGGAGGCCGCGAAGCCGACCAGCTCGTCGTCCACGAAAATCGGCGCGTACACGGTGCAGTCGTTGAGGTGCGTGCCGCCGATGTAGGAGTCGTTGAGCACCCACACGTCGCCGGGCTCCCAGACGTCCGCGCCGAACAGGTCCTCGGTGTGGCTGGTGCAGATCTCCAGGTTCCCGAGGAAGATCGGCAGGCCCGAGGACTGGCCGAGGACGCGGTGGCGCCGGTCCAGCAAAGCGACGGCGCAGTCCTTGCCCTCGTAGATCGTCGGCGTGTACGACGACCGGATCAGGGTCATGTTCATGTCCTCGGCCGCCTGGATCAGCGCCGAGCGGATGATTTCGGTGGTGACGGGGCTGATGCTCACGCGTGCTCCTCCTGCAGGTGGTCGGCGGCCGCGAGGGTGACGACCAGGAAGCCGTGGTCGTCGACGGCGAGTTCGGCGTCCGGCGGGACGACCGTGGTGGCGGTTTCCTCGTGCACGATCGCGGGCCCGGACAACCGGCTGCCGGGGGCGAGCGACGAGCGCGCCACGATCGCGGTGGGCACCGGCTGCCCGGCGAAAACGACGTCGCGGACCACCGGATCCGGTCGTTCCGTGCTCGTCTCGGCGGCCGCCGCGGCGCGTTCGACCACGCCGTGGCCGGTGGTGCGGAGCGCGACGAACTGCACTGGCGCGCCGGGGGTCGCGTGGCCGTAGCGCTGGTGGTGGATCTCGGCGAACCGCGCCTCGATCGCGGGCAGGAACTCAGGGCTGTCCACGGGATCGGAGTCCAGGATCGGCACCGTCAGGGTGTAGTCCTGGCTTTCGTACCGCATGTCGACGCCGTGCGTCACCGACCGGCGCTCCTCGGGGATTCCCTGTTCCCGCAACGCTTCCAGCGCCTGATCGCGCAACGAGTCGAGCGCGGTGCGCAACGCGCGGGTGTCGAGTTCTGCTCCGTTGGCGAAGAACTGCATGGTGAAGTCCCGCCGGACGTCCGCCTCCAGCATGCCCCACGCGGAGAACGCGCCCGGGAACCGCGGCACGATCACCTCGGTGATGCCGATTTCCTGCGCGATGAAAGCCGCGTGCATCGGCCCCGCGCCGCCGAACGCGAGCAGCGCGAACTGGCCCGGTTCGCGGCCGTGCTCGACCGTCAGGGTGCGGATCGCCTGTGCCATCTTGGCGTTGCCGACGTCGCAGATCCCCGACGCCAGCTCGACCGGGTCCATGCTGAGCTGCTGCGCCAGCGTCTCGACCGCCTGGCGCGCGGCGTCGAGGTCGAGCGGCATCCCGCCCCCGGCGAACGATTCGGGATCGACCCGGCCGAGCACGCAGTTCGCGTCGGTGACCGTCGCCTGCGTGCCGCCGCGGCCGTAGCACGCCGGGCCGGGCACCGCGCCCGCCGATTCGGGACCGACGCGCAGCGCGTCGCCTTCGGCGTAGGCGAGCGAACCGCCGCCCGCGCCGACCGTGTGCAGGTTGACCAGCGGCATCAGCAGCGGGAAGCCCTCCGCCTCGCCGTCCGGCGACACGTCGGCGGCGTAGTCCATCACCAGGGAGACGTCGAACGAGGTCCCGCCCATGTCCACGCAGATCAGATCCGGCCGGCCGAGCAGCTTCGCCGCCGCGACGCCGCCCATCGTGCCGCCGACCGGGCCGGACAGCAGCGTCTGCAGCGGGTGCCGCCGCGCGAACCCGGCGTTGACCAGACCGCCGGACGACTGCATGACGTGCACCGGGACGTGCAGCCCCTTCTCGGTGAACCGCGCTTCGATGCGGTCGAGATAGCGGTGCACCGACGGGCCGGTGTAGGCCTCCAGCACCGCGGTCGACGTCCGCTCGTACTCCCGCCATTCCGGCGCGACCTCGTGGGAGAGCACGACCAGCGCGTCGTCGCCCAGCTCGTCGCGCAGGATCTCGCCCGCGCGGCGTTCGTGCCCGGAATCCAAGTAGGAGAACAGGAAACACACCGCGACGGCCTCGAAACCCTCTTCGCGCACCCGCTTCGCGACCAGCCGCACGGCGTCCTCGTCGAGCGGTTCGAGTTCCGCTCCGGTCGCGTCGAGCCGCCCGGCGACCTCCGCGACCGCCTCCGGCCCGACGAGCGGCGCAGGCTTGCGGTAGTGCAGGTCGAACAGCCGGTTCCGGTTGCCGCGCGCGATCCGGTAGACGTCGCCGATCCCCTTGGTGGTCAGGATCAGCACCTTCGCGCCGCGCCGTTCGAGCAGCGCGTTCAGGCCTTGCGTGGTGCCGTGCACGAAGAACTCGATGTCGGCGAACGGCAGGTCGAATCCTTCGAGCGCGCCGAAAACGCCGCGCGCGAGGTCGTCGGGGGTGGTGAGCACCTTGCCCGCGCGCAGCCGCTGCGTCGCGCCGTCGTGGACGACCACGTCGGTGAAGGTGCCGCCGATGTCCATGGCGACCCGGTAGGTCATGGGAACTCCTTGTCGGATAAGGGAAATCAGGTGAGCGCGCGACCCTCGGTCTCGGGCAGCGGAAGGACGGCGAGAAGCGCGACGACGAGGAAGGCCACGATCGACGCGACGGTCAGCGAGGACGCGACGCCGTGGTCCATCATCGCGCCGATCACCGGCACCGAAACGGTGTTGGCCAGCAGGATCGCCGAGGTGGACCAGGAGTAGCCGACGCCGCGCAGCCCGGTCGGCAGCACCTCGGCCGACCAGGTGTTCCAGATGCCCCAGGCGCCGAGCGAGAAGAACGCGAGGATCAAGTTGCCCGCGTACAGCTGCGTGGAGCCGGTGGCGAGGCCGAACAGCACACCGCCGATCGCCGAGGCCAGCGCGAACAGCAGGAAGATCCGCTTGCGGCCGTGCCGGCGGGTCAGCCACGCGGCGAGCAGGTAGCCGGGCACGGACACGACCTGCGTCACCGCGACGAACCACAGCGCGCCGGACACGCTCAGCCCGCGGTTCTGCAGCAGGACCGGCAGCCACGTCTGCAGTCCCCAATAGCCCCAGCTGAAGGTGAACGACGTGAGCAGCATCGGCAGGAAACGCCGCCGCACCGGCGAACGGAACAGGTTGCGCACCGCACCTGCCTTGCGGTCCGCGTCTTCGACGGAAAACGTGGTGTCGGCCGGAATTTCGGCGCCGAGCCCGCGCAGCACGGCGGCGGCTTCCGCATGCCGGCCGCGCCGGGCGAGCCAGTACGGCGATTCCGGCACCCACCGCAGCACGGCGAACGCCCACAGCCCGGCCAGCGCGGCGACCACGGCGACCGCACGCCAGCTGATCGTGCCGAGCGACTGGCTCACGCCGATGCACAGCAGCGTGCCGATCGGAAACCCGATGCTGAGCGCGACCGCGCCTTGGCCGCGACGCGCGGTGGGCAGCAGTTCGAGGAAGTACGGGAACGTGACCGCGTACACCCCGCCGAACGCGACGCCGGACAGGAACCGCAGCACGACGAACGGCCAGAACGCCGGCGAAAGCCCCGCGGCGAGCGCGAGCACCGCGTAGATCAGGAGGCTCGCGACCGTCACGCGGCGGCGGCCCAGCCGATCGATCAGGCCGCCCCACAGCAGCGCGCCGGGCACCATGCCGAACGCGACCGCGGACAGCGCCCAGCCGAGTTTCGTGTTGTCCACGCCGAATTCGCCGGCGATCCCGTTCGACACGTAGACCAGCCCGACCTGTTCCCAGGCCTCGACGACGAACGCGAAGAACAGCACGGATCCGGCGAGCCAATGCCGTCGGGTCAGCCCCATTCCGGTGCAGACGTCGCCGACGGTCGGCGCGGCGGCGGCGGTGGGCGGGGCGGGCTCGTGCGGGGCGGCCATGGCGCCTCCTATCATCATCAAAACGTTTTGATGAGCTTTCGCGGCATCAAACCCGCGCGCCGGGGCGGTGTCAAGACCTCCTCCGCCGCGCGGTGGGCGATACTGGGCCGTCCGGAGGCAGGGCGGAGGGGAACGACGGTGGACACCGACGGCGGCAAACGACCGGTGACGATCCGGGAGGTCGCCGAGCGCGCCGGGGTCTCGATCAGCACGGTTTCGCACGCGCTTTCCGGGCGCAGGCCCATTTCCGCGGCGACCAAGGCGCGGGTCCGCGAGGCCGCCGCGGAGCTGGGCTACGACCCGAACCCGAACGCGCGCTCGCTGCGCACCGGCCGGTCCGGGCTGGTCGGGCTCATCCTCCGGCCGCGCTACGCGGTGGCCGGCACGCCCGACCGCGCCGAGACGTTCAACCGGCTCGTCGGGTCGGTCGCGACCGAGATGCTGCGGCACAAAACCGGCCTGATCCACGTCCCCGACCTGCACGACCCGGCGGTGGCGAGCGTGCCGATGGACGGCTGCATCGTGGCCCACCCCTACGGCGGCGACACCGCGCTGGCCGAACTGCTCGGCCGCGGCCTTCCGGTGGTGACCGTCGAGGAGGATCCGGAGCAGCCGGACCTGCCGTGGGCCGTGCGGCTGGACTATCCGCCGGTGGTCGAAGCGCTGCTGGACCACCTCTACGACCAGGGCGCGCGCGACGTCCTGCTGCTCTCCGGCACCGAGGACAACGCCTGGAACCGGCGGCCGCGCGAAACCTACCTGGCGTGGTGCGAACGGCGTGCGCTGTCGCCGCGGACCGCCTTGCTCAGCGAAGGCCTGACGCAAGGGGACGTGCCGGAGCTGGTGCAGCCCTTGCTGTCCGGCCCGGACCGGCCGGACGCGATCGTGGTCGCGACCAGCGATTTCGCGCCGCTCATCGCCGAGGCCGCGGTCGCGGAGGGCTTGCGCGTCCCGGACGATTTGCTGCTCGCCGCGCTGACCGACAGCGAACACGCCCGCACGAGCACCCCGCCGATCACCGCGATGGACCTGACGCACGAAGCGCTCGCCGAACGCGCAGTGGAGCTGATGCTCGCGCGGCTGTCGGGTGCCGAGACGCCGGAGGGCCCGGTGTTCCTGACTCCGGAACTGCGGCTGCGGGAATCGACTCAGCGCCGAGGTTGACCTCTGCCCCGCGGCCTGCACCCGGTCATGTTCCCTGCGAAGCCAGTACTTGCCTAAGAGGAAAGTGCAGAGGTACTTTCTCCTCAGGAAAGTACTTTCCGGAACGCCAGGAGGCGATCATGGCGGAGCATCCCTCCCCGGAAGAGGCGGCCCGCGCGTTGCGGGAGGTCGACCGCCGCCGGGACCAGGCGCTAGGCGCGCTGCACGGCGCGAAGTGGGTTGACGTCGTCTTCGCGCTCGTGGTCTTCCTGTATCTGGCTTCGGCGGACTTCCTCCCCAGCGCCGCCCAGTGGAAGGGGCTGGTCCTGGCCGCGCTGGTCGTGGGCTACGTACTGCTGCTGCGTTCGCGTCGAGGCGCGGCGTGGCTGGGGCACCGCGTGCGGGCGGATCGGTCGGCGGTTCAGCCGCGGGTCGGGCTCGTCGTCGTCGCGGCGTGCGTGGCGGCGGCGGTCGCGGTGGCCTTTCTGCCCGTGCGGATTCCGTACGGGAACACGATTCTGGGCGCGGTCCTGGCGATCGTGCTGATCGCGTTCGGGCCGCACCTGCGGCGAGGCCTGGCCGCGCTGGTCCGGCGCGGCCGCTCGGGAGGCGCGCCCGATGGCCGTGCCTGACCTGGATCAGCTCCTGCTGGACCCGACCCGGCTGTCCGTCGTGGCGCTGCTGTCCGGGACCGAATGGGCCGAGTTCAGCTGGGTCCGCGACTCGGCCGGGCTGTCGGATTCCGCGCTGTCCAAGCAGATCGCCACCCTGGCCAACGCCGAATACGTCGAAGTCAAAAAGGGGTACGTCGGCAAACGGCCGCGAACTTGGCTCAACCTCAGCGGTTCCGGGCACCAAGCACTGCGCGCGCACGTCGCGGCCCTGCATCGGATCGTGGAACAGTCGGAGCGGGCCGAGCGCGCTCGCAGCGCCCGAGCGAACGACTGACCGCGGCTGGCTTCCCTTGCCGGGAGGCCGGCCGCGGTCTTGTCCACTGTGGAGGAACCGGCTAGTCCGCCGGCGTGACCTCGGCCATTTCCGACCAGGCCGCGCCGTCCAGATTCTGGTAGTTGATCTCGGGCTTCTTCGCGACGACCGTCGACATGAACGGGAAGAACTCCTGCGCGTGCTCGGTGGCGACGTGCGCGTCCCCGGCGGCGCTGTCGGCGAAGACCTCGACCATGACGAATTCGTTCTCGTCGCCGCCGTTTTGGTAGTAGTCGAACGAAATGTTGCCCGGTTCGCTGCGCACCTGCTCGGTGTAGCGCTGGATGCCTTCGAGCCATTCGGCGCGCTTCTCGGGGCGGATCTGTGCTTTGAGGACGATCAAGATCATCCACCGAGTATCTCAGGAACCTCGCCGAGTTCGCAGTGTCGCTACGCGGCCACCGCGGCGGAACGGATCACCCGGGCCCCCGCCACGGCCGTCACCAGCAACACCACTCCTCCCCCGAAAACCGCGCTCGCCGCGAACGGCCAGACGCTGAACGCGGCCGCCGCGCCGCCGGTCTTGACGATCGAGAACGGCAGCACGCACAGCACCGAACCCACCACCGCGACCACGATCGCCAGCAGGGCCGCGGCGGCGGTTTCGCGCAGGAGCATGCCGCGGACCTGCCGGACGGTCGAGCCGATCAGCGACAGCGTCGCGAACTCCGTCCGGCGGTCGCCGATCGCGGCCACCAGGTTGTTGGTCAGCGCGATCGCCATGAACAGCGAGATCAGGACGACCACCAGATAGTTGATCGACGCCAGCACGTCGGCGGTGCTGCCGGGGACGCTGTGCTGGTTTTCGATGCCCTGCATGGCGAGCGTGCCCGCGGAGACGCCGACCAGCAGCGTCAGGAACGTGACGATCGGACGCGCGCGTTCCGGAGCGGCACGCAGGTTGACGCCCGCCAGGTGCGCCTCGGCGTTCTTCGCCCCGCGCGAAAGGCGGCCGACGATCCGGTTCGCCGCGGCGATCAGTTCCGGAGCCAAGATCGCGAACCCGATCGAGCACAGCACCACGGCGGGCCCGGTCAGGCCGGTCGTCGCGATGTTGTCGGCAGGCAGGGCGAGCACCGAGCTCGCCGACCCGAAACCCGCTGCCAGCAACACGATCGCGGCAATCCGCCGCGGCCGCGCCGACCGCACCCGCCGCGGGCCGGTCTCTTCTTCCACCGGACTGCGCCGAGCCGGACCGCGGCTGCCGATCCACGCCGCGAGCACCCCGGCCAGCAGCACCGCCGCGACGCCGACCAGCGGCAGCGCGATGCCGGGCGCGAACGACGTGCTCGGCGCGGTGAGCCCGGTGGCGCGCACGCCGGTCAGCAGCAAGAGCCCGAGCAGGTAGCCGAGCCCCAGACCGGGCAACGCGGCCACGGCGGTGATCGCGAGGGTTTCCAGCGAAACCAGCACGCGGATCTGCCGGGGCGCCGCGCCGATCAGCCGCAACCCGCCGATCTCGCCGGACCGCGCGGCGAGCGTGACGCCGATCGTCGAGACCATCGCGAACACCACGATCGCCACCACCCAGCCGCCCAGGATGAGCGGGAACTGGGTGAGAAACCCCCGGTCGGCCGGCGCCGTACTGCTCGAAAGCCCGGTGCCGAGCAGAGCGGTCATCGCGACCACGAGGGCCATCCCGACGAGCGCGACAAGACCGGTGGCCACAGCCGCGGCGCGATGGTGGCCGAAGAGCCGTAGAGCCAGTTTCAGCATGTCGATTCCCCTTTGGATATGCGGCCAGCACGCACGCTCTCGCCGCCGGGCCACGAGCCCGGCGAATCTCGGACAGCGGCCGCATGAACAACTTTCACCACGTCAATTCCCCCGGACGCACTGTCGACCCCCGCACTGCGCTCGGCCGCCGATCTTGCGAACCGGTCGGCCGCGAACCGCGCTTCCGGTCCACTTCGGACGGTCCGCCGCCCCCGGTCACCTAGCACCAACGGCGTTTGCGGCTCGCTCGGCGGACTCCACCAGCACTGCCATCCGGTTCGCGACCGCCGCCGCCGTCGGCCGGGACAGCTGGTCGACCACCAGGCCGTCCGCCAGGAAGAGCACCGCGTCGGCGTAGGACGCGGCCACCGGGTCGTGGGTCACCATCACGATCGTCTGGCCTCGGTCCGCCAGCTGTCGCAGCAGGCCCAGCACTTCCCGCGCGCTGCGGATGTCCAGCGCGCCGGTCGGTTCGTCGGCGAAAACCACCTCCGGATCCGTCACCAGTGCCCGGGCGACGGCCACCCGCTGCTGCTGTCCGCCGGAAAGCTGGCCCGGCCGGTGTCCCCCGCGCTGCGCGAGGCCGACCTGTGCCAGCAACGCCGCGGTGCGCTGCGGGTCCGGGCCGTGGCCGTCCAAGCGCAGCGGCAGCTCGATGTTCTCCCGCGCGGTCAGCGCGGGCAGCAGGTTGAACTGCTGGAACACGAACCCGATCCGTCGCCGCCGCAGCTCGGCGAGGCGTGGTTCATCCAAAGTGGACAGATCGGTGCCGTCCAGTTCGACGGTGCCCTCGGTCGGCGTGCGGAGCCCGGCCGCGCAGTGCAGCAACGTCGTCTTCCCCGAGCCCGACGGGCCCATGATCGCGGCGAAAGCGCCGCGCGGGACGTCCAGGTCCACGCCCCGCAGTGCGTCGACCGGGCCGCCTTCGCCGTCGAAGCGGCAGCGCAGCCGCCGGGTGCGGATCGCGGGTTCGGTCATCTCAAGTCCTCCCAGAGTCATGAACGATCGTTTAAAACGAACGTTTACATGTTACGGTAGCACGCGTGGGACACCGCGAGAACCTGATCACCGCCGCCCGGGAATGCCTCCTCAAAGCCGGTTACGCGCGCACTACGGTGCGCGACCTCGTCGCCGCCTCCGGAGCGAACCAGGCGTCGATCAACTACCACTTCGGTTCGAAGGACCAGCTGCTCACGCAGGCGCTGTTCGACCTCAACACGGAGTGGGGCGAGATGCTGTTCGCCGTCCTCACCGATCCGGCCGACGAGAAGGCCGGGCCGGAGCGGCGCTGGGCGCGGATCATCGAGTCGATCCAGGAGCACCGCGAGCTGTGGTTCGTGAACTTCGAGAGCGTCAGCTACCTGCAGCACGACGAGACGATCCGGAAGATCAACGCGGAAGGCCAGCGGCAGGCGCGCGTCGCGCTCGCGAACGCCTTCGGCGGCCTCGGGCCGGACGCCGACCCCGAGGACGTCCACGCGATCGGCACGCACTACTACTCGCTGCTGGTCGGGACCGCGCTGCAGTGGCTGACCGATCCGGACAACGCCCCCTCGGCGGCCGACGTCGTCCGCGCCGACCGGCACTCGCGCTAAGACCGGCGCGCGTCACGCTGGCATCACAGATCCCCGGCCCCGCGACCGCTCCGTTGACACGTCCACCATCCGGGTGACATGATTCCGGACACCGCTTGGAAACGTTTCCAGAACCACTGAAACGTAGTCTGGAAACGTTTCCAGCAGCGGTATCCGCACCACTGCCCGCTGTGTCCGACTGGGAGGGACGATGACGTCAACCCGAGCCACGCTGATCCAGGTGGCCGAGCGCGCCGGCGTGTCGCTGGCTTCGACCTCGCGCGCGCTGCACGGGACCGGCGCGAGCAAGGCGATGGTCGAGCGCGTGCGCGCGGCCGCGGCGGAGCTCGGGTACAGCGCGGACGCGATCGGGCGGTCGCTGCGGCTGAAGAAGACGTCGCAGATCGCGTTCGCGGTGGCGGACATCGGCAACCCGGTTTACGTCGAGATCATGCGCGGCATCCACGAAGTCCTTGCCCCGCACGGGTATCGGGTCGTGGTGATGTCCACTGGGGACACCGCGGCGTCGACCGCCGAACTGATGCACAGCCTGCACGGCGGGTTCGTCGACGGCATGATCGTGATCCCGCTGCGCACCGACGACGAGCTGATCGAGCAGATCGGCCGCGCCCCGGTGCCGGTCGTGGTGATCGGCCGGGCGATGAGCGACCGCGGGATCAGCTCGGTCTCCACCGATTCCGCGGCCGGGATCGGCGCGGCGGTGCAGCACGTGGTTTCGCTGGGCCGCCGCCGGATCGGCTTCCTCAACGGGCCGCTCGACACCACGCCGGGCTCCTCGCGGCAGCGCGGATTCGACGAAGCAGTGTCCGCGAAGGACTTCACCGCCGAGACGGACGTCGAGGTCGCCGCCGATTTCACCGTCGCGGCGGGGATCGAGGCGGCCCGGAAGCTGCTCGGCCGTCCACAACGGCCGGACGCCATCGTCGCGGCCAACGACCTGCTCGCCATCGGCGCCATCCGCGCCGCCCGCGAACTGGGGCTCAGCATTCCGCGCGACGTCGCCGTCACCGGCATGGACGACACCGAGCTCGGCCAGGTTTTCCTGCCGCGGCTGACCAGCGTGTCCCTCGGCTCGGCCGAGCGCGGGCGCGCCGCCGCCCGGCTCATGCTCGGGCTGACCGACGACGCGGACGCCCCGGCGCAGCAGATCTCGGTCGGCACCGAGCTGTTCGTCCGGGAATCCACGCGGGAGTCCACTGTGGACCAGAATGGGGAGGACGCGGAATGACCACCGCGATCGAGCCGCGGCGAGCGGCCCCCGCTCCCCCGCCGCGCCCGAAGAAGACCACCCAGGCGCGCACGCGGCGCCGCGAGGCGATCGCGCTGGTCATGCCTTCGCTGATCCCGATCCTCGTGCTGTCGGTGGCCCCGCTCGTGATCGGCATCGTGCTCGCCTTCACCGACACGCGGCTGGTCCGGCATCCGGACTTCGGCTTCGCCGGGATCGACAACTTCGTCCGCCTCGGCGGCAACTCGCTGTTCTGGGATTCGCTGCGGATCGGCCTGATCTGGACGGTCGGCGTGACCGTCCTGCAGCTGGCCGCCGCGATGGGGCTCGCGCTGCTGCTGAACTCCGGCCTCAAACTGCAGGGCCTCACGCGGGTGCTCGCGCTGATTCCGTGGGCGATGCCACCGGTGGTCGTCGCGATCATGTGGCAAATGATTTATTCAGCCAACGGCGGACCGCTGAACGCACTCCTCGGCAGCATCGGCTTGCCGGACGGAATCAACTGGCTCGGCGATTTCAATACCGCGTTGCCCGCGGTGATCGTGGTCGGCGTCTGGGTCGGCATGCCGCAGACCACTGTCACGCTTCTCGCTGGCCTGCAACAGATCCCGGCCGAACTGCACGAAGCGGCCGCCGTGGACGGAGCCGGGGCGTGGCGGCGCTTCACCGCGGTAACCTGGCCGAGCATGCGCCCGATCGTAAGTTCCATCACCTCCCTGAACTTCATTTGGAATTTCAATTCCTTCTCGCTCGTTTACGTGCTCACCGCGGGCGGACCGGGCGGCAAAACCATGGTTCCCGTTTTGTTCGTCTACCTCGAAGCGTTCAAGAACCGCGAAATCGGCTACGCCGCCGCGATGGGGCTGGTCCTCGTCGTCGTGGTCGTCGCGCTGCTCGCGATCTACCTGCGGTCGCAGTTCCGCGGCGACCGCCCGGAAAGGGGGCGGTGATCGATGCGCTGGTCCGTGCGCCCCGCGCAGTACCTGGCTCTCGTGCTGTACCTGCTCTTCCTCGGTTTCCCGCTGCTGTGGCTGATTTCCGCGTCGGTGAAGTCGTCCGCGGAGCTGAACTCGCTGTCGGTCAACCTGATCCCGAGCGAATGGCATTGGGACAACTACGGCGAGGCGCTCTCCCGCCAGGGCCTGCTGCATTCGGCGTTCAACAGCCTGCTGGTCGCGCTGGCCAGCACCGTGCTGGCGATCCTGATCTCGGTGCCCGCGGCCTACGTGCTGGCCCGGCTCAAGGGAAAGCTGCGGATCGCGGGCGTCACCTGGATCCTGGTCAGCCAGGTGTTCCCGGTGGTGCTGGTGATCCTGCCGCTGTTCCTCGTGCTGCGGACGCTCGGCCTCGCCGACAGCCTCGTCGGGCTGACGCTCGTGCACACCACCTACATCCTCCCGTTCGCGCTGTGGATGCTGCAGGGCTACGTCGCGGCGATCCCGGTGGACCTCGAGGAGGCCGGGGCGATGGACGGCGCGAACCGGTTCACCGTGCTGCGCACCATCGTGTTCCCGCTGCTGGCCCCTGGCGTGGTCGCGACCGCGATGTTCAGCTTCGTGTCGTCGTGGAACGAGTTCTTCTTCGCGCTGGTGCTGCTGCAGTCGCCGGAGAACTACACGCTGCCGATCACGCTGACCATGTTCATCGGCGGCGAGGGCAAGGTCGCCCTCGGCCCGCTGGCCGCGGGCGCGGTGCTCGCGGCGATCCCGAGCATCGCCTTCTTCAGCCTCCTGCGGAAGAAACTCACCGGCGGCCTCATGGCCGGGGCGGTGAAGGGATGAGCCCCACCCCATCGGAAACACCTTCGAAAGGTCGGTCGATGAAGACACGACGCGCGGCAATCGCCGCCAGCCTCGCCCTCACCAGCCTGCTCGCCGCGGCGTGCGGCAGCGGCGCGGACAGCGGCAGCGGGGACGGCGGACCGGTCACCCTGACGTTCCAGTCCCTTTCGGACCAGCCCGCCGCGATCGCCGCCACGAACAAGATCGTCGGCGCGTGGAACCAGGCGCATCCCGACACCCAGGTGAAGGTCGTCCAGGCGGGCTGGGACAGCGCCTACGACAAGCTCATCACCCAGTTCAACGCGGGCACCGCGCCGGACATCGTGCACTACGAGGCCGCCGGGATCGGCCCGTTCGCGGCCGACGGCTACCTCGCCGACCTCTCCCCCTACCTGTCCGACCAGAAGCGCGCGGACATCCCGAAGGGCGTGCTCGACTCGGTGACGGTCGACGGAAAGGTCGTCGCCTACCCGACCGAGCTGCAGTCCTATGTGGTCTTCGCGAACAAGAAGCTGCTGGAGCAGTCCGGCGCGCAGCTCCCGACCGGCGACACGATGACCTGGGACCAGCTGCGCCAGCTGGCCAAGACCGCGACGAAGGACGGCAAGTACGGACTCGGCTGGGGCCTGTCGAGCCCGACCGCGACGTTCGTGGCGATGGCCCCGGGCTTCGGCGGCAAGTACTTCGAGGGCACCGGCGACCAGGCGCAGATCACCGTCGGCCAGGGCGAAATGGCGCTGCCGCAGCTGGTGCACGACATGAACGCGACCGACCACTCGATCCTGCCGGTGACGCTGACCCAGTCCGGCGGCAAGGCGCTCGCCCCGTTCTACGCGGGCCAGGTCGCGATGACCGTCCAGGGCTCGTACCAGGCGGCGAACATCGAGAAGGAAGCGCCGAAGGACCTCGACTGGATCGCGCTGCCGCCGATCGCCGGCCCGGCCGGACCGGCGCAGGCGGCGAACCCGCAGACGCTGTCGGTCAACAAGGACTCCAAGCACGTCGAGCAGGCCGCGAAGTTCCTGGACTTCTTCACCAGCACCGAGAACCTCGCCGCGCTCAACGAGGCGGACACGCTGATCCCGGCGAGCAACTCCGCTCGCGAAGCGCTGGACAAGAAGCTCAGCGCGAAGAAGGGCTGGAGCACCATCCTGGCCTCGGGCAAGTACCTGACCTCGGCGCCGTACCTGTTCGCCGGCAAGTACGCGCAGTGGAAGGACACCGTGGCGACGCCCGCCTACCAGCGCTTCCTGGCGAACCAGATCGACGCGAACACGCTGGCGCAGCAGCTGAAGGACGGCTGGAAGAGCGTCGGCAAGTGACGACCGCGCCGGGGTCCTTCGCGATCCCGGCGCGCACAACAGGCGCGGGCGGACTGCCCGCGCCGGGCAACGAAGGGACGCAAGCCGGTGACCTGGCTGGAGGACCGCGCGGTGGCAGTGATCACCGGCGCGGCAGTGGGGGACGCGCTCGGCGGCGCGACCGAAGGGTGGACGCCCGAGCAGATCGAGGAGCGCCACGGCGGCCGGGTGACCGGGATCGTCGGCCCGTGGTACCCGAACTGGCGCGACGCGCGCCCGATCGCGCCGTACCACAAGGGCGACGGGCACATCACCGACGACACCTTGATGACCCGCGCGATCGTGGAGGTGTACGCGAAACGCCGCGCGCACCTCGACGCGTACGCGATGGCCGAGGACCTGGTCCCGCTGATGATCGGCGAACCGCGCTGGGTGCCGGAGCTGGAGTCGACGGCGCTGCTGCTGCAGCGGGTGTTCCTCGCCGAGAAGTGGATCGTCGCGAAGCTGCACTACGGGCACGTCGACCCGCGCGAGGCGGGCGTCGGCAACATCGTGAACTGCGGCGCGGCGATGTACATCCCGCCGGTCGGCGTGGTGAACCCGGGCGATCCGCACGCCGCGTACGCCGAGGCGATCGACCTGACCGCGCCGCACCAGTCGAGCTACGGCCGGGAGGCCGCCGGGGTGCTGGCCGCGATGGTCGCCGCTTCGGTCGCGCCGGGCGCCTCGATCGGCGACGTCGTGCAGGCGGCGCTGTCGGTGGCGCACGACGGGACTTTGGCGGCGCTGCAGGCGGTGGTCGAAGCCTTCCAGAGGTGGCACGCCGCGCCCAAGACGGACGACGAGGAGCGTGCGCTCGCGCGGAAAATCCGCGAAGTGGTCGCTCCGTTCGATTCGGTCGGGCCGGAGTACCGGCAGATGTCGATGGACGCGCGGCGGCCGTCGCGGACCAAGGCGATCGAGGAATTGCCTGCCGCGCTGGGATTCGTGCTGGGCCACCAGGGCGACTACCGCGGCGCGGTGCTGGCCTCGGTGAACTACGGCCGGGACGCGGATTCGATCGCGTCGATGGCGGGCGCGCTCTGCGCCGGGCTCGGCGGGGCGGCCTCGGTGCCGGACGAATGGATCGATCCGATCGGCGAGGCCAGCAAGACGGATCTGCGCGAGACCGGGCGGCTGCTCGCGTCGGCCGCGACGGACATCGTCAAGGCCGACCGCGCGCGGGCCCAGGCGCGGCTCGCCGCCCTCGACGCGCTGGCCGCGGCATGAGGCTGACCTGGGCCCAGCCCGAAGACCTGCTCGCGCACGAGTTCGTCCAGTCCGCTGCGGAAGAGCAAGGACGTCGCCTCGGTGCCGGGAAGCGCTCGATTTGACGCCGGCGGGCGATCCCGGTGCCCGCCGTGAACGAGAGCAAGAGCCGCGGCCCGCGCCCCCCCACCGTTGCGGGGACCTGGCCCCGACGCTGCTAGACGAACTGACGCGCTCCCGCTCCGAGCCGCGCCGCACGAGCCGGACGGCTGGGACGAGATCGCCGCGCTGCTCCCGGCCGCGCCGGTCCTCCCCTCGTCCGCGGCTGACCGCACGCTCGGCGCGTGGACCGGCCGGGCGGCGGGATGCCTGCTCGGCAAGCCGGTCGAGAAGATTCCGCGCGAGGGCATCGAGGAGATCCTGCGCGCGACCGGACGCTGGCCGCTGGACCGGTGGTTCACCGCGGCCGGGCTTCCGGACGACGTCGCCGCGCGGTGGCCGTGGAACCGGCGGTCGGCGCCGACATCCCTGGAGGAGAACATCTCCGGGATGCCGGAGGACGACGACCTCAACTACCCGATCCTCGCCCTGACGCTGCTGGAACGGCACGGCCGCGAGTTCACCACCGACGACGTCGCGCAGCTCTGGCTGGAACAGCTGCCCGCCGGACGGGTGTTCACCGCCGAGCGCGCCGCGTACCGGAACCTGCTGGACGCGCGCCCGGTGCCGGAGACCGCGACGCACCTCAACCCGTTCCGCGAGTGGATCGGCGCGTTGATCCGGACCGACGTCTTCGGCTGGGTCTCCCCCGGCGACGTCCGCGGCGCGGCGCGGCTCGCGTGGGCCGACGCGCGGCTCAGCCACACCCGCAACGGGATCTACGGCGCGATGTGGGCCGCTGCGCTCGCGTCGGCGGCGATGGTGTGCGACTCCGTCCACAATGTCCTCGACGCGGCGGAAACCGTTCTGCCGCCGAGCAGCCGGTTGGCCTCAGCGGTGCGATTCGGCCGCGAGGCGGCGGCTTACGACGACGGGCTGGACCGGTTGCACGCCCGGTACGGCGACCTGCATTGGGTGCACGTGCTCAACAACGCCGCGGTGATCGCGTATGCGCTGGCCCGCGGCGATGGCGACTTCGGGAAGAGCATCTCGCTCGCGGTCACGGCTGGCTGGGACACCGATTCGGCGGCGGCGACGGTCGGCGGGGTGGTCGGCGCCCTGGTGGGCGTGGACGGGATCGGCGAGCAGTGGACGAAGCCGCTCGACAACCGGATCGCGACGTCGCTGCCCGGCGGCGAGCAGCGGATCACCGACCTCGCCGCGCGGACGGCTCGGGCGGTGCGATGACTGGGCGAGTGGTCGTGGTCGGGTCGGCGAATGTCGATCTGGTGGTCGACGTGCCGCGGCAGCCGCACGGGGGCGAGACCGTCCTCGGCGGCGATCTTCGGCGGAGTCCGGGAGGCAAGGGAGCCAATCAGGCGGTGGCCGCGGCGCTCGCCGGTGGCGCGGAAACGACCTTCCTCGGGGCATTCGGTTCCGACGATGGTGCGGACCTTCTATTGGCGTCGTTGACGAACGCCGGGGTGCGGACCGATTTGGTGTCGCGAGTGGACAGTGCGACCGGGACCGCGTTCATCATGGTCTCGCCGGACGGCGAGAACTCCATTGTGGTCGCGCCCGGAGCCAATGCGCGGCTCTCGCTCGGCGAGGCGCAGCTGGAGCGGATCGCCGCGGCGGACGTCGTGCTCGCGCAGCTGGAGATTCCGCTCGAAGCCGTGACCGCTGCCGCCGCGGCCCGGCGGTCCGGTGCCCGGATGGTGCTCAATGCCGCGCCGTCCCGGCCGCTGCCGGAGCTCGATCTGGACGTGCTGGTCGTCAACGAGCACGAAGCGGCCGACTTGGCCGGGATACCGGGTACGCCGGAGGAATTGGCTCGGACGCTCCAGAAGCGCGCGCCCGCGGTAGTGATCACGCTCGGGGCGGCCGGGTGTGTGGTCGCTGACCAGGAAATCGTGCAGCTGCCCGGTTTTCGGGTGTCCCCTGTGGACACCACTGGCGCTGGGGATACGTTCTGCGGCGTGCTCGCGGCGGCTCTCGCCGAGGGACGTCCGCTCCGCGAAGCCGCCGAACGCGCCGGAGCCGCCGCCGCGCTCGCGGTCACCCGGCCCGGTGCGCAGTCCGCCGTGCCGACCGCCGCGGAGGTCGCCGAGTTCGCTGCCGGAGGAAACGCCCGATGACGTACGTGTTCGACCCGCTCGTCCCGCGCCCGATCGACCGGCCGACCGAGGTCCCGCTCGGCGCGCCGCTCTCGCCCGAGCAGCTGGTCGCGCTGGACGAAGCCAAGATCTTCGTCGGCCCGGCGGACCCCGCCGACCGCGAGGAATGGCGGGCGCGGCTGCACCAATGGCGTGCCGACGCGCACGAACGGCACAACTACCACGGCCGCGCCTACGCCCGGCCGGAAGCCGCGTGGGCCGCCGGATGCCACACCGTCGCGCAGGTATGGCTGTGGGACGAGTTGCTGTATTCGTTCGAGGAGCACCGGTTCACGCCGGAACGGTTCCTCGCCGACGCGCACCAGCGGTTCGGCGGGCTCGACGCGGTCGTGCTGTGGCACGCGTACCCGGTGATCGGGCTCGACGACCGCAACCAGTGGGACTTCTACCGCGACGTGCCCGGTCTCCGCGAGCTGGTCGAGACGTTCCATTCGGCGGGCACGCGGGTGTTCGTGGACTACAACCCGTGGGACGTCGGCACGCGCCGGGGCAAAGACGACGCCACGGAATTGTCCGCGGTCCTGGCCGATTTCGGCGCGGACGGCGTCTTCCTGGACACGTTGAAGAAGGCGGATCCGGCGCTGGTCGAGCAGCTCGAACGCGCGCGTCCCGGGGTCGTGCTGGAGGGCGAATCGAAGCTGCCGGTCGAGCGGATCGAGG
The DNA here is from genome assembly GCF_000158875.1 of Streptomyces sp. AA4. Classification (NCBI taxonomy): domain Bacteria; kingdom Bacillati; phylum Actinomycetota; class Actinomycetes; order Kitasatosporales; family Streptomycetaceae; genus Streptomyces; species Streptomyces sp. AA4. Next base: position 4,491,317 of record NZ_GG657746.1, read on the forward strand.
ACCATTCGGCGTCGTGGGCGCAGTTCTTCGCCGATTCGCCGGTGCCGGGCGTGCTGCGTTCGCACTGGTACGAACGGCGGCACATGCAGCACCACGTGCGGCGATGGCACCGGGACCACACTGAGGAACTGCAGTCGGCGTGGCTCAACGGCGTCGGCGTGATGGTCTGGGAAGTCGTGTTCGGCGTGTGGGTCGGCTGGTCGCGACGCGACGCGGCGACCGTGCGGCGGATGGTGACGGTGCAGCGTGCCGCCGGTGACCTGCTGCGCAAGGGCGAGTGGACGCCGTTGGCTCCCCTGACGCCGGAGGCCGAAGCCGCTGGGGTGTATGCCTCGCGCTGGGAACTCGGCGACTGGACACTGTGGACAGTGGTGAACCGGGGCGCCTCGGACTATCTCGGGCCGGTGGTCGACGGGCCGGTGATCGATCTGTTCGCCGACGGGCGGGTGCCTGCGCGCGGGATTTCGGCGCTGCTGCGGGTCGCCGACGGTGCGGCGGAGCCGTCGTGGCTCCCCCAAGTGGCGACCTTGCCGCACGATCCGGATGCTCGCTTCCCGCACCGGCTCGCGGCGCGGGTCGAGCCGCAGCCCTCGAGCGGTGTGCCGGACGACGACGCGATCGTGGTGCCTGCCGGGCCGTATGTGCTGACGGTCCGGTACCGCGGCCGCGAGACCGGGATGTACCAGGGCGCGCCGTATGTGGACGAGTGGAAGCCGCTGCCGCCGCGGCTGCACGACGCCCGGACGCTGCAGCGGGACGGTTCGCTGGCGTCGCCGGTCGCCGTTGCCGCGACCGAGGTGACCAATGGGCAGTTCGCGGAATTCCTTGCCGCTACGGGGTATCGGCCGGTCGAGCCGCACCGGTTCCTCGCGCATTGGGCCGACGGCCGGCCCGCTGCCGAGGACGAGCCGGTGACCTTCGTGGATCTCGACGACGCCCGCGCGTACTGCGCGTGGCGCGGCGGCCGGTTGCCGACCGAGGACGAATGGCAGCTCGCCGGGGAGACCGGCGGACTGCGGCGCGGGACGCCCGCGGTGTGGAACTGGACCGAAAGCGAACATTCCGACGGGAGGACCCGATTCGTGATGCTCAAGGGCGGCAGCGATTACCGCGCCGAGGGTTCCGAGTGGTACGTCGAAGGCGGCCGCCACGCGCCGGAGTACAGCGTCAAGCTGCTGCTTCCCGGGCTGGGGCTGGCTCGCGGCGCGACCGTCGGGTTCCGCTGTGCGTGGGACGTGCCGCGATGACCGTGTCGAGGGACGCGTCCGCCGGGGCGCTGGCCGGGCTGCGGGTGGTGGACGCGTCGACGTTGTTCGCCGGGCCGATGGCCGCGATGCACCTCGGAGACATGGGTGCCGAGGTGATCAAGGTCGAGCACCCGACCCGACCGGACCCGTCGCGCACGCACGGGGTGGCCAAGGGCGACGTCAACCTGTGGTGGAAGACGTTGGGGCGCAACAAACGCACCGTCACGGCGAACCTGAGCAGCGACGGCGGGCGCGAGGTGTTCCTGGCGCTCGCCGCGACCGCGGACGTGGTGATCGAGAACTTCCGGCCGGGCACGCTCGAACGCTGGGGGCTCGGGTACGAGGAGCTGTCCGCCCGCAATCCGGGGCTGGTGCTCGCGCGGGTGACCGGATTCGGCCAGTTCGGGCCGTACTCCCCGCGTCCCGGCTTCGGCACGCTCGCCGAGGCGATGAGCGGGTTCGCCGCGGCCACCGGCGAACCGGACGGACCGCCGACGCTGCCGCCGTTCGGGCTCGCCGACGGGGTCGCGTCGCTGGCCACCGCGTACGCGATCATGGTCGCGCTGGCCGGCCGGACCGCCACCGGGCGCGGCCAGGTCGTGGACGTCGCGATCATCGAACCGATTCTCGCCATGCTCGGCCCGCAGATCACGCGATGGGACCAGCTCGGGACAGTTCAGCCGCGCACCGGCAACCGGTCCACGAACAACGCTCCGCGCAACACTTACCGCACGAGCGACGGCCAATGGGTGGCAGTGTCGACGTCCGCGCAGTCCATCGCGGAACGCGTGGTGCGGCTGGTCGGACGCCCGGAACTGGCCGACGAACCGTGGTTCGCGACCGGCGCCGACCGGGCCGCGCACGCGGACGAACTGGACGAGGCCGTCGGCGGCTGGATCACACAACACACGCGCGACGAGGTCGTGGCGGCCTTCGAGAAGGCGCAGGCCGCGGTCGCCCCGATCTACGACGCGGCCGACATCGTCGCGGATCCGCAGTTCCGCGCGCTGGGCACGATCCACGAGATCGAGGACCCGGAGCTGGGCACGACGTTGATGCAGGGCCCGCTGTTCCGGTTGTCGGACAACGACGGGGTCATCGGTTTCACCGGCCGACCGCACGGCGCGGACACCGACGAGGTGCTCAGCTCGCTCGGCTTCCCCGCGGCACGTATCGCCGAACTGCGGGCGGAGGGAGCGGTATGACCCCCGCGTTGACCCTGCTCTACGTCCCCGCCGACCGGCCCGACCGCGTCGCCAAAGCCCTCGCGTCCGACGCCGACGTCGTCCTGGTCGACCTGGAAGACGCCGTCGCCCCCGCGCAGAAGGACGCCGCACGAGACAACGCGATGCGGCTCTTGGCCGACGTACCCGCTTCGCGACCGGTGCAAGTGCGGATCAACCATCCGGACACGCCGTGGCACGCAGCGGACGTGGCCGCAGTCGCCGAACTGCCGACATGGGTGGGCGCGCGGCTGCCGAAGGTCGAAAGTTCGCTCGACGTCCGCTCGCACGCCGATGCCTTGCCAGGGCGGGAATTGCACCCGCTGATCGAGTCGGCGCTCGGGGTGGAACGGGCGCTGGAGATCGCACTCGCCTCCTCGCAGACGGCGTCGCTCGGCCTGGGCGAGGCGGACCTGCGCTCCGACCTGCGGCTCGCCGACGAAGCCGGGCTTACGTGGGCCCGCAGCCGGATCGTGAACGCCGCCCGCGCCGCGCGCCTGCCGCCGCCCGCGATGTCGGTGTACGCGAACGTCCGGGACCTCGAAGGCCTGGCGGAAAGCTGCCGAGCCGGACGAGCCCTCGGCTTCCGGGGCCGGACGGCGATCCACCCGGTGCAGTTGCCGACGATCCGCGCGGCTTTCCTGCCGACCGCCGAGGAAGTGGCGCGGGCCCGGGAGGTACTGTCCCGAATGGACGGTGCTACGCAAGCCGGGGTCGGGGCGATCGCGCTCGCGGACGGGACGTTCCTGGACGTCGCCATGCGAGACCAGGCCCTGGCGATACTGGCGCTCGCGTCCGACTAACTCTTGTCCGCGGAAACCAGCCTCAGCAACGGGTCGAAGCGGGCCGGGCCCTCGGTCGTCAGCTGAAGCGGTTCCGCGACCGGCTGGTATCCGGTCACGACGACGGTGTACTCGCCGGGGAACAGGTCGTCGACGGCGTAGTGGCCCGCCTCGTCCGTGACGGTCACCCGCTGGACCTGCCCCGCGGCGTCCAGCACCGCGACCTGCGCACCCGGGAACGGGCCGCGGACCGCGTGCACGGTTCCGGTGAGCCGGACCGACCGCGTCAGTTCGACGTCCTCGCGCAGCGGTTCCGCGCCCACCTGCACGTGGCGGGCCGCCGGCTCGCGGCCGCCTGCCTGGACGAGCAGCAGGTAAGCACCCGCCGGGGCGTCGAGGGCGAAACTGTGGTCCGCGCCGGTCGCGGTGCGGCGTACCTCGTGAGTTTCCAAGGACGTCAACGAAACCGACGCGGTTTCCCCGGGCGCGAGACCGCTCACCGCACCGGAAATCGCCGCGGGGGCCGGGGCCGGGCGGCGTTTGCGGGTCCGGGAAAGCAGCACGTCGACGACCCCGAACAGCAACGCGAGCCCGACCAGCGCCGTCGAGCCGATCAGCCCGAGAGCGGTCGCGGAGTGGTAATCCCCGTGCGAACGCCCGAGTTCGCCGAAGAACAGGGACCCGCCGAGCGCGGTGCCGACCGCCGAGCCGATCCGCTGCCCGGTCTGCAGCACGCCGGCCGCGGTGCCGCCTTCCGCGGGCGGGACCTCTTCCAGGGCGAGCGTCGAGTTCGGCGAAATCACCAGCCCGCTGCCGAACCCGCCGACGAACAACGGCCCGGCCAGCACGAACGCGGTGTTCGCGCCGGAGTAGTCGCGGACGAGCCACGCGGTCGCGGCGAGCCCGATCGCCACGAGCAGCGTCCCGAGCACGACCATCGGCCTGCCGAACCGGTGCACGAGCCGCCCGCCGATGGTCGGCGAGATCGCCGAGCCGATCGCGAACGCGAGCATCGCGGTGCCGGCCTGCAGTGCCGTGTAGCCGAGGCCCTGCTGGAAAAAGAGCGTCAAGACCAGGAAAATCCCGGTGAATCCGGCGAAATAGACCATGCCGAGCGCGGAACCCATCGAGTAGCTGCGCACGGTCAGCAGCTTCAGGTTCACCAGCGGATGCTTGCCGCGCTTGCCGAGCCAGCGTTCCCACAGCACGAACAGCACGAGCAGCCCGGCCGCGACGCCCATCAGCCACCAGCGCGGCGCCGCCGCCTGTTCCTCTTCCTCGATCAGCGGCAGCATCACCAGCACGACCGCCACGCCGAGAAGCACGCTGCCGACCAGGTCCGGCGTCCGCTTCCGGCCGCTGCGCGCGTCCTTCGGCAGCAGGCGCAGCCCGAACAGGATCGCGAGGATGCCGATCGGGAGGTTGACGTAGAACACCCAGCGCCAGCCCTCGTCGACGCCGATGCCCTGGATCAGCAACCCGCCGAGCACCGGCCCGATCGCGGTGGACAACCCGACCGTCGCCCCGAACGCGCCGAACGCCTTGCCCCGCTCGCGGCCGGAGAACAGCTGCTGCATCAGGCCGATGATCTGCGGGTTCAGCAACCCGCCCGCGACGCCCTGCCCCAGCCGGGCGACCACGAGCCAGGTCGCGTTCTGCGCCGCGCCGCACAGCACGCTGGTCGCCACGAACAACGCCAGCCCGAGCAGGAACATCCGGCGGCGCCCGTAGTCGTCGCCGAGCCGTCCCGAGGGCACCAGCGCGAGGCCGAACGTGAGCGCGTACCCGGACACGACCCACGAGACGTCCGCGGGCGTCGCGCCGATGCCGTGCTCCATCGAGGGCAGCGCGACGTTGACGATGCTGACGTCGAGCAGCGTCATGAATCCGGCGATGAGGCACACCCACAAGGCGCGCCAGCGCTGCGGATCGGGTTCGGGTTCGGGCGAAGGGGACACGGACCGTCCTGATTCGAGACCGGTAAGATAATTACTGGTGTTAGAATACTCGCCCATGCCAGCGGAGCGGGACCACGTCGACGGAGTCATGGCGCAGATCACCGGCGTGCGCGCGGAAGACCGGGTGAGCAAGGCGCTGAGCTTCCGCCTGCTGCGCGCCGCCCGCTTGCTGGAAACGGAACTGCGCCGCGAATTCGACGCCTTCGGGGTCGGGCTGTGGGAAGTGGAACTGCTGGGCGCGCTCAAACGAGCCGGTCCCCCGTACCGCCTTTCGGCCGGGCAGCTGCTGGACAGCATGCGCCTGACGTCCGGCGGGGTGACCAAACGCGTGGCCGGGCTCGAACGCAAAGGCTGGGTACGCCGCGACATCGACCCGGACGACCGCAGGCAGATCCTGGTCAGCCTGACCGACGAGGGCCTGACGCGGGCGCGCGAGGTATTCGGAATGAAGACACAGACCGAGGCCCGGCTGCTGGGCGTCCTGCCGCGGGCGGAACAGAACCGGATGAACGACGATCTGCGGAAGCTGCTGCTGGACTGGGAAGGCCCGGACGGGCGGGCTTGATCGGCCGAGGTCTCGTCGTTGCCGCTCTGGGCACCCGACGGCACGCGGCCTTCCGTCGGGCCACGTCATCGCGGCAGGTGGTGGGCGAGTTCGCCCCTGCCGCCGCTTTGACCACTCAATCCCGGTAGGTGGCAGCATCCCCAACCGCACTCGTCCCCCAGGGGGATGCTCGCTGAAGCGGCAGACGATCCCACCGCACTTCCTCCCCCGCATGACGCGCCGTGCGGCTCCGCCGACGCAACCCTCACCGCACGCCGCAAGGCGAGCCGGACGAGTGCCACGGCAGCGGCCCCACGCCCGGCGCGCGGCACAGCACCGTCAAAGCGTCCCCTCCGCAGTCGCCAGCCAGCGGCAGCCGACCTCCCCCGCGCTCGCCCCGCCATGTGGTTCCGCCGACGCAACCGCCACCGCACGACGCAGCGCGAACCGGGAGGAGTATCGCGGCGGCGGATCCGCACTCGGCGCGCCGACCTGCACCGTCAAGGCGTTCCCGTCGGCAGTCGCAACCAACAGCAGACGACCTCCCTCGCACGTCGCGCCATGCGGTTCGGGCCGACATACCCCCTACCGCGCCGGGCCGGTCCAAGTGCCACGGCAGCGGAGCCACGCTCGGGGGACCGCCGTCAAAGCGTCCCGGCCACGGTCGCCACCTGGACGCAGACCACCGCGATCACTCCCCCGCGAACTCCCAACACGTCGCACCATGCGGCTCCGCCGACGCAACCCCCACCGCACGACGCAGCGAGAGCCGGTACAAGTGCCACGGCGCCGGGCCCGCGCTCGGGGCGCTGAACGGTGCCGTCAAGGCGTCTCCGTCCGCGGTCGCTGGCCAGCCGCCGGAGCGGTAGACCTCGGCCAGGCGCGCCACGGTGTCGGCATCGGTGACGCGGTGGGCGTCGCCTTCCAGCACCAGGTCCAGGCCGCGCAGCCGGACCGAAATGCTGCACGCCGGGTTCGCCGCGAGGTTTCGGGAGCGGCGCGTGCCCGGTCCGCCGACGAAGTACAGCGCGTCGTCCACCCAGACCGCGCCTACGCCCGCCGAGTGCGGGCGGCCGTCCGGGCGGACGGTCGCGACGAAGAACGTCAGGTCGGCGGTCGGGGTGTCGGCGGCGAGGACATCGCGGGCGCGGCTCCACGGCAGCGCGGAGTTCCCGTAGCGGTCGAGGTTCCGGGTCGAGGTTGCTTCGTAATCAGTCATGCCTCTGCGTCGAACGGGGTCCCGCCAAATCGACACGGCCCCGCGAGCACAAGGTCAGGCGGCTCCTAACGGGGTGGGGCGGTAGCGGAAACCGTCGCCGTCTCGGTCGATTCGCCCGGGCGAGAAGTGCGCGGGCAGAACTAGCGCGTCCCGTTCGACGGCCAGTTCGCACAGCGTCCGCCGGGACTCCGCGGCGGTGTCGGGGTCTGCGTCGCCGCCCTGGGCCAGCGTCAGGTCCGAGAACTGGAACGGGTGGTGCAGCACATCCCCGCTCACCAGGGCGTGCTGCCCGCCGCCGCTGAGTTCGGCGATCAGGTGTCCGGTGGTGTGGCCGGGCAGGGAACGCAGGGTGATGCCGTCCGCCACCTCGTACGGCAGGTCGATCAGCTCCGCCAGTCCCGCTTCGACTACCGGGAGGACGCTGTCCTCGAACGTCCGCGCCAGGTCGGCGGCCACCCCGTCTTCCGGGCCCGCCGCGTGGATCTCTTGGAGCCACGCGTATTCCTCGCTCGGGATCAGGTACCGGGCGCGCGGGAAGGTCGGATCCCAGAAACCGTCGACCAGCCGGGTGAAGCCGCCGCAGTGGTCCGGGTGCAGGTGGGTCGCCACGACGACGTCGACGTCCTCCGGCACGACGCCGACCGCGGCCAGCCGGTCCAGGTACGGCGTGTCGAGCTGGTGGTGCGCCAGCAGGACCGGGCGTTCCTTGGCGTTGCCGTTCCCCGCGTCGAGGAGCACGGTCTGGTCCGGCGTGCGCACCAGGTACGTGGTGATCGACAGGTCGAGATCCCCGCGGTGATCCCCCAGCTGTTCCGGCGTCACCGCGGGGAACATCTCGGCCGGGGCGAACGGCCAGTGGTCCAGTTCGGTGACCGCGTCGACGCGCAGCGGCCCGAGGGTCACGGTCATCGGATGTCCCTAAGTTTGTGGGTGTCTGGGGTTGGTGCCCTGGATGCCCGGGGCGGTGGGGTGTAGCTGATCGGTTGTTGCCTGTTGTCGAGGCTCGAAAGGACTGGCTGCCCCGCCGTGCTGGACGCTCCGTTCGCTGATTGAGAGCTGTTGCGGGTCGTCGCTGTTTAGGGATCTGTCGGCGGGGTTGTCCACGGGCGTGACCTGCAATGACAGGAGTGGATGGGTGGCGATTCGCCTTGAGGTCTGGGTCGGGATCGATGTCGGCAAATCGATGCATCACGCGTGTGCGATCGACACCGACGGGAAGGTGCTGTTCAGTCAGAAACTCGGGAATGATCAGCGCGCGATCGAGCAGTTGATCGCTCGTGCCAGTGCGGCCGCTCAGCGGGCGCAGTGGGCGATCGATTTGACGAGTCCGATGGCGTTGCTGCTGATCACGGCGCTGCTGGCTGCCGACCAGTCGGTGACCTATGTGCCGGGCCGGGTCGTGAACACGATGACCCACGGATTCCGAGGCGAAGGAAAAACCGACGCCAAAGACGCTCGGGTGATCGCCGAAACCGCCCGGCTGCGAAGGGATCTGACCGAGGTCACGATGCCCGATGAGCTGGCGGTCTCGCTGACCCAGCTGACCAGCTACCGCGCCGACCTGATGTCGGACTGGGTGGCCGGGATCAACCGGCTGCGGGCGCTGCTGGGCTCGATCTTCCCCGCTCTGGAGGCCGCGTTCGACTACTCCAACCGAACCCCGCTGATCCTGGTCGCCGGGATGTGCACCCCCGCCGAGATCCGCACCGCCGGAATCGGCGGTGTCACAACCCATCTCACCGACAACAAGGCATGGGGTCCGGCGATCGGCAAGACCGCCGCGACCGCGGTCGCCGCCGCCGACGCCCAGGACCTGGTGCTGCCCGGCGAAGCCGATGCCGCGATGCTCGTCAAACGCATCGCCCGCAAGCTGCTCGACCTCGACCGCGAGATCAAAGACACCGACAAGCTGATCACCGCCCGATTCCGGCGACATCCGTGGGCGAGGATCATCGAGTCCCTGCCCGGCATGGGCCCTGGACTGGGCGCCGAATTTCTCGCCAGCACCGGCGGTGACCTGGCGACCTTCGCGACCGCCGGCCGCTTGGCGTCCTATGCCGGATTGGTGCCGGTGCCACGCGACTCCGGTCGTGTCAGCGGAAACCTGCGCCGTCCCAAACGCTACAACCGACGCCTGCGCAGGGTCTTCTACATGGCCGCCCTGTCCAGCCTGCGCACGCAAGGCCCGTCCAGGCGGTTCTACGACAAGAAGCGCGCCGAACGACTCATCCATACCCAAGCCCTCCTAGCGCTGGCCCGGCGACTCGTCGACGTGCTCTGGGCACTGCTGCGCGACGGCCGCGAATTCACCCTCGACACACCGAATCCGGTCACTGTTGCGGCTTGACACGGTCATTGAGAGTCCTGTCGTTCGGCGGGCAGGCTCATCGCGGCACCGCGGCCATCGCTTCGATTTCCACGGCCAGCTCCGGTTTCGCGAGCGCGGACACGACGATCAGCGACTGCGTCGGCCAGTCGCTCTCCGGGAACCACCGGCTGAACACGTCGCCGGTCGCCGCCCGGAAACCGGGCAGGTGCTCGGTGCCGGCGACCATGCTGAAGACCTTCACCAGGTGTTCCGGCCCGGCGCCCGCCGCGGCGAGCACGCGTTCGATGTTCGCCAGTGCCTCGCGCGCCTGCGCTTCGGCGTCCGGCCCGGCGAGCGTGCCGTCCGGCCGGGCTCCGATCTGCCCGGCCACCACGACCAGCTCGTGCCCGGCGGGAATCTGCGCGACGTGGCTGTAGCGGCCGACCGGAGCCGCGACCGTGCCGGGATTCCAGCGCTTGCTCATCAGGTGTTCCCCTCCCTCGGTTCGTGCTCCCAGTTGACCATGCGGCACCGACAAAAAATCATCGGCGGGTCACCCGATCGCGACGACCAGCTTCCCGAACTGGTCCCCCGACGCCAGTTCGGCCAGCGCTCGCGGCCCGTCGGCCAGGTCGTAGACGTGGTGCACCACCGGCCGCACGCGGTGTTCGGCGACCAGCGAGACCATCTGCGCGAATTCCCGCGCGCTGCCCATCGAAGTGCCCAGCAGGCTGATCTGCCGGAAGAAAAGATTGCGCAGCGACAGTGCGACGTCCGGGCCGGTGGTCGCCCCGAGGCTCACCATCCGGCCTCCGGAGCGGAGCACGGAGAGACAGGCGTCGAAGGTCGCCGACCCGATGCTGTCGACGACCAGGTCCACCGGTTCGCCGAGTTCCGCGGCCCAATCGCCGCCGCTGCCGATCGCCCGGTCGGCACCCAGTTCCGTTGCCCTGGCGAGCTTTTCGGGACTGCGCGAGGTGACGCTAACCGTCGCGCCGACGGCTTTCGCCATGGCGAGGGCGAAGGTCGCGACCCCGCTGCCGATGCCCGGCAACAGCACGTGTTCCCCCGCCGAGAGACCGCCGCGGGTGAACAGCGCCCGGTACGCGGTGAGCGCGGCCAACGGGAGCGCGGCGGCTTCGGTCCAGCTCAGGTGCTCGGGCTTCGGCACGACGTTGCCCGCCGGGACGACGACGTACTCGGCGAGCGTGCCATCGGTCGGCACCCCGAGAATGGCGGGGACCTCCGGCACCGCGTCCGGCTCGGCCCAGTCGAGCGACGGGTTGATGACGACCTCGGCGCCGGCCTCGACGGCGGCGTCCGCTCCCACGGCGGTGACCACTCCGGCCCCGTCCGAGCCGAGGACCGTCGACGGGTCGGCCGGACCGCGACTGTCCACGATGAACAGGTCCCGATGGTTCAGCCCGGCCGCCTTCAGCCGGACCAGCACCTCGCCCGGCCCGGGTTGCGGCACGGGAACCTCCGCGACCCGCACCCCGCCGACTCCCGCCGCGCCCTCGTGGACCACCGCCCGCATCGTTTTTGTTGTCACGTCCGCGAACCTAACAGCCGCGTCCGTGCGCCGCCGACCCGGCGCGAATCCCGTCACAACAGGGAATTTTTTCGCTGCCGACGCCGATCCGCCGACCTTCCGGCACCAGCCTTTCACCAGGCTGAGCTCAGCCGAGCGGGATGGCGCGGAAAACCCCGTCCGGGTCGTAGCGGTGTTTCAGGTCGCGCAGCCGGGCCGAGTTGGGGCCGAAGACGTTCCGCGCGGGGAGATCCGGCCCCAGCAGGTTCGCGTACGCGTGCGGCAACGCGAAGGGGGCCAGCGCGGCCGAGGCGGCATCCGCCCAGGCCCGGTCGTCGTTGCCCTCCCCCATCCCGAGGATCTCGACCAGCACGTGGTCCTCCCGCAGCGGGAACGGCGTGTCCGCCACCGGGACCCGGGACGCCGCGCCGTGGAAGTGGTGGATCGACAGTCCGGACAACGGCGAAGTCCGGGCTTCCGCGGCCGAAACCAGCACCGACACCGCCTCCGGAGTGAACGCCGGAAGCGACCGCGTGCGGATGGTGACCGAGCGCCCGCCAGGAAACATCGCGTCCCGGCGCGCGACCTCCGCCGCGTACGACGAGACCGTCTCGATCTGCGAGGCCAGCGGCGGCCCGAGCCGGGCCAGGAAGCTGTCCGGATCCGCGGGGCCGCACCAGGTCGGCCAGGCGAGCACGCACAGCGAACCGTCAGCACCGGCCAGCACGCCCGTCTGCACAGTGAGTTCGTCCGGCGCATCGGCCTGGATTTCGGCGACCGCGGCGAAAACCCGGGCCGCGTCCGCCGCCGCGTACCAGACCGGGCCGGTCGTGATCTCAGGCGTCGCGTGCAGCCGCACGCCGAGCGCGGTCACCACGCCGAAATTCCCGCCGCCACCCCGCAACGCCCACCACAGGTCCGGCAGCCGCGAAGCGTTGGCGAGCACCACTTCACCGTCCGCGAGGACGATCTCGGCACCGAGCAGATTGTCCGCAGCCAGCCCGTATTTGCCCAGGAAGGGCCCGTAACCACCGCCGAGCGCGAGCCCGGCGAACCCGACCGTGCCGATCGTGCCCACCGCCGCGAGCAGGCCGTGCGCCTCCGCCGCCGCGAGCACCTCGTTGGCCTGAGCCCCGCCGCCGACCACCGCGGCTCGCCGTCCGGCGTCGACCGCGACCCGGTTCAGCCGGCGGAGATCGAGCGTGAGCCCGCCGTCCGCCACCGCGCGTCCGGCCCAGTCGTGGCCGCCGCTGCGCACGGACAACGGCAAGCCCAGTTCGCGCGCGGCCCGCACCGAGGCCTGGACGTCCGCCGTGCTCCGGCATTCCACCACCACCGCCGGACGCGCGGCGACGGCGGCGTTCCACACCGTCGCCGCCGATTCGTACTGAGGGCCGGACGTGTGCACCTGCCCGGCGGAAAGCCGGGCCCGCAAGACCCGGGCGGCGTCCTCGGCGGTCATCGGCGGCTCCCCTGCTCGTCGATTCCGACTCTAGGGCCGAACCGGCCGGAAAAGGCGGCCGCGCAACAAGATTCAGCGATTCACATAAGTCGCCGACGCCTCGCCGAGCGCCTCCAGCGCCGCCCGGACCCCGCCGTGCGCCTCCTCGCCGGACCGGCACGCGGCGACGATCGTGCGGTTCAGCACCGGCCGAGTGGCGAGCATCCGGACGCCGTCGGGCACCGGTCCTCGGGCGAGCCGCGGGACGAGCGCGGCGCCGACGTTGCCCGCGACGAGCGCCAGCTGCGTCACGTAACTGCCGATGGTGCAACTGATCCGCGGTTCCAGGTCCTGCGAACGGAGCACGTGCACGAGCCATTCGTAGCAGCCGGAACGGCCGGTCCAGCTGATCCACGACACGTCGTCCACCTCGGAGAGGTCGACCGTGCGGCGGTGCGCGAGCCGATGCGTGGCGGGCAGCGCGAGATCGGCGACGTCGGAGAACAGCGTGACCTGCGCGATGCCCGGCGGGACCACGGTCGGCCGGTCCGCCCAGCTTTCGAACACCGCGACGTCGAGATCCCCGGCAAGCACCTTCGGCAGCGTCTGCTCGGCCTCGCCCTCCACCAACGTCACGTCCAGCCGCGGGTGCTGCTCGGTGAGCGTGGCGAGAGCGGGCGGGAGCAGGGCGTGCACGCACGTCGCGATCGACCCGATCCGCAGCGGGCCGAACACATCCTCGCGCAGCCGTTCGAGATCCGTGCGCGCTTCGGCCAGCTGGGCCAGCACGCGTTCGGCGTGCCCGGCCAGCACCTGCCCGGCGCGCGTGAGCCGCACGGTCCGGCCGCGCGGCTCCAAAAGCGCCTGGCCCGCTTCCCGTTCCAGCTTCGCCAGCTGCTGCGACACCCCGGACGGCGTGACGTGCAGCGCGGCCGCCGCGCGGGCGACCGAGCCGTGCTGCGCGACCGCGTGCAGGGCGCGCATCCGATCCACACTGAACACGGTAGTGATGCTACCGAATTTCGCGCAGGAACATTCACTTGTCCTTGATAGTTAGCGCCCCCACCATAGAAGGCATGACCACCGAAGCCGCTCCGTTGCCGACCGCCGGTCCGATCGCCGCGCTCACCGGCCGCGCCGATCCCCGGCTGCTGGCCGCGGCCGGCTGCCTCTGCATCGCGCTGACTTCGGTGCTCATCAAGGTTTCCGGGGCCAGCGGCGCGACCAGCGCGTTCTGGCGCTGCGCGCTCGCGCTGCCGCTGCTGGCGATCCTGGCGTTCAGCGAGGCGCGCCGGACGCGCGTGCGCGCGAAGATCCTGCTGCCGCTGCTGGCCGGGCTCGGTCTCGGGCTCGACTTCGTCCTGTGGGGCGAGGCGATCCCTCGCGTCGGCGCGGGCGTCGCGACCATGCTGCTGTCGGTGCAGGTGGTGATCGTGCCGCTGCTGGCGTTCGTCTTCCTCAAGGAGCGGCCGGACCCGCGGTTCAAGTTCGTCGCGCCGACGCTGATCGCCGGGATCGTGCTCGCCGGCGGCGTGTTCGGCTCGGCGACGACCGGCTCGGACCCGGTGCTGGGCCTCGTTTTCGCGCTCGCCGCGGGGGCGGGCTATTCCGGTTACCTGCTGCTGCTCCGGCTCAGCAGCAGCCCCGCGACGCAGGTCCGCTCGCTGTCGCTGGCCACCGTGTCGGCGGGCTTCGTGTCGGTCGTCCTCGGCCTGCCGTTCGGCCGCCTCGACCTGGCCCCGAGCCTGCCGTCGCTCGGCTGGTTCGCCGCGCTGGCCCTCGTCGGCCAGGTCGTCGGGTGGCTGCTGATCGCCGGTGCGCTGCCGCGGCTGGCGGCCTCGACCGGCGCGACGATGATGCTGCTGCAGCCGGTCGGCGCGGTCGCCTTCGGGTTCCTGCTGCTGAGCGAACGGCCGGGCGCGCTGCAGCTCGTCGGCTGCGTGATCGTGCTGGGCGCGGTCTGTTTCGCGGGCCGCGGCGCGGGAAAGAAGCGCGCGGTTCAGCCGTCGGCCAAGCTCAGCCCGACGGAGTCGAGCAGCCCGCGCGCCATGTCCCTGAACTCGTCACGGCGGTGATCGACCAGGCCGTCCCCGCCGAGCAGCTCCGCGGCCAGCTCGTCGACCGGCCAACAGACCAGCTTGCCGTGCCGTCCGAGCAGCAGCCCGACCTCCCGGATCCGGTACAGGTCGGCGACGTCGAGCCAGGCGTAGAGCAGGATCTGCCACAGCCAGCGCCCGGCCCGGTCCGGATCGCCGACGGTCAGCACGGTCTTCACGTCCAGCAGCGTGCCGACCGACATTCCCTGCTCGGGGTCGAGCTTCCCGAGCAGGAGATCGCCGTCGGCCCAGCCAGGGACGATGGTCGGTCCGGCGATCCCGAGCGGATAGCCCTCCGGCGGAGCGCCGCCGAGCCGGCGCAATTCCCACAGCGCACCGTTGTCGTGCAAGCGTTTCGCTAGTTCCGCCAGTTCGGTCACCTGCGCGGCGGAGGGCAGCGCGCGCAGGTCCGCGATCGTGCCGCCGCCGTCGACGACCCGGGCCAGCCGAGGGTCGATCCGGCCGGAGCGGTAGATGTCCTCGCACGCCGACAGGACCCAGTTCGTGCGCGCCAGCCCTGCCTCCGCACCCGGTCCGCCGAGCACGCCGGGCGGGGCGTGCTGGGCTTGGTACCGGCGAGCGCGTCCCAGCAGTTCGCCCCACAGCGCCTCGGCGCCCGGGAGCGCCGCGCCGTCCGGCAGGCCGTCGCCGAGGTCGAGCCAGGTCGCCGCCGCCGGACGGATGCCGAGCGCCCGCGCCCGGTACTCCGGCGGAAGCTCGTCGTGCGTCGGGTACTGGGCGGCTTGCGCGTGCGCCCACGGGCCGCTGCCCCACTGCGCGCGCACGATGCCGAGCAGCGCGTAGTACGGCGGCGCGGGCTGCACCAGATCCGCGATCCGCTGGCCGAACGCGCCGCCGATCTCGGCCCAGTGCTCCCGCGGCGGACGCGCGAGCGCGGGGCGGACCGGGCGCACGCCGTTCGTCGCCTCCTCGACCCGGCGCGCGGTCGCGGCCGTGCCGGTGAAGACCCGGGCGCACCAGCGCGCGAGCTTCCCGCGCGGGTCGGCCAGCTCGGATGTCAACGACACCCGGCCAGTATCTCCCGGGAGAGGAACGGCAGCAGGAGATCGAGGAACTCGCGCGGCCGGTCCAGCGGGATCAGGTGCCCGCAGTCCGGCAGGACGCGGCCGGCGAGGTCGTCGGCGACCGGGCGGAGCTGCTGCTCCAGCGCGTCGCCGACCGGGTGCGCGCCGATCGCCATCGTCGGGACGGTCAGCCGCTTCGCCGCCGCTTCGGTCAGCTGCCGGGCGCTTTCCGGCATCGCCCGGTAGTACTCGAAGGCGCAGCGGAGCGCTTCCGTGCCGGTATACGCCTGGGCGAAGGCGGCTTCGATGTCTGCCGGAACACCGCGTCCGAGCGTGCCCTGGTCGAGGAACCACCCGACGTACTCCGCCTCGTGTCCATTGAGGACAGTCTCGGCCAGTCCCGGCACCGCGTGGAACCCGAACCACCACGGCGGGCTCGCCGGGAAACCCCAGGGCAGCGACTCCATCAGCACCAGGCGGCGCACGCGCTCCGGCTGGCGCAGCGCGAGCAGCAGCGCACTCGACACCGCCAGGTCGATCGCGACCACGTCGGCGTTCGGCTCCCCCAGCGCGTCGAGCAGTCCCGCGAGGTCAGCGGCGACGGTGCCAGCGTCGAAGCCGCTTTCCGGGCGGCTGCTCGCACCGAGGCCGCGGAGGTCCGGCGCGACGACCCGGTACTGCTCGGCCAGGGTCGGGACGACCTTGCTCCACAGCTGCCAGGTGTGCGGGAACCCGTGCAGCAACACGAGCGCCGGACCGCTCCCGGAGACGGCGACGTTGAGCCGCACCCCGTTCGCTTCGACCTGCCGCACCGCGTCCATCGGACCTCCTGTGGTTACCATTGGTGACCAGCACACGGTAGGTAACTGAGGCAGTGCCGCCAAGACGGCACTTTCCCGACAGGTGGTGAGCCCGAGGTGACCCCCTCCGCCCGCGGCGACCTGTTCGACCCGGCCTGCCCGACGCGGCGGCTGCTCGACCGGATCGGGACGAAGTGGACGTCGATGACGGTCAAGATCCTCGCCGAGGCCGCGCCGGGCGAGGTGCGCTTCGCCGACCTCCGCCGCCGCATCCCCGGGGTGTCGCAGAAAATGCTCTCGGTGACGCTGCAAAGCCTCGTCCGCGACGGGCTCGCCACGCGGCGGGTCGAGGACACGGTGCCGCCGCGGGTGCATTACCGGCTCACCGCGCTGGGCGCGTCGCTGGAATCCGCGCTCGCGGCGCTGCGGACGTGGGCGGAAGAGCACATGGCCGAAGTCGACGAGGCCAATCGCAAATCCGCCGGGTAATTTTCGCCACCCGGGCGAGTCGGTCAGCCACCGCCGTGCGGAAACAGCACACACTCCCGCTGTGGAATCGCCAACCGAACGGGACAGCAAACCCGCACGGCACGCAATCGGACAGTTCTTCGCGCATCCGCTCGCGTCGTTCCGGATCATCGTCGCGATTTGGGCGCTGCTGACGCTGCTCGGCGCGGTGATGGCGCTGTCGTCCTCGGCCGCCGCGGCCGACCCGGCCGCCGGAACCGGGGTGTACCAAGCCTTTTTCCGGCATTTGACGTTCGTCGCGCTCGGCGCGGGCGCCTTCGTCATCGGCCTGCGCGTCCCGTTTTCCCGGATGCGCAAGGCAGCCACCCCGGCGCTCGCCGCGGCTTTCGTGCTGTTGCTCCTGGTGCTCACCCCGCTGGGCTCAGACCACGGCGGCGCGCAACGCTGGCTCTCCGCCGGGCCGATCACCTTGCAGCCAGTGGAAATCGCGAAGGTCGCGCTGGTGTTCTGGGGCGCGCATTTGCTGGTGTCGAAGCAGAAGGTGCTGCACCACTGGCGGCATCTGCTGGTGCCGCTGATCCCGGTGACGCTCGCGTTGTGCGCACTGCTGCTGGCCCAGCCGAATCTCAGCGGCACGGTCACGCTCGCGTTGATCACCCTGGGCCTGCTGTGGTTCTCCGGTGCGCCGAAACGCCTGTTCGCCGCCATTCTCGCGGGCGGGGTCGCCGGAATCGTCGTGCTCGCCCTTTTCGCGAGTTATCGCCTCGCGCGCATCCTTTCTTTTCTTTCGCCGAATCCCGACGCGAGCGGCAGCGGCTACCAGGCCCAGCAGGCGCAATACGCGCTCGCCGACGGCGGCTGGTTCGGCGTCGGGCTCGGCCGGGGCGCGGCGAAGTGGAGCTACCTGCCGGACGTCCAGAACGACTTCGTCTTCGCGCTCGTCGGCGAGGAACTCGGGTTCGTCGGCTGTGTCGCGGTGCTGGGATTGTTCGGCTACCTCGCGGTGATCGGGCTGCGCACCGCGACGCGGGTCGCCGATCCATGGGTGCGGCTCGTCGCCGGGACGACCACGTTGCTGCTGGTGGCGCAGGCGCTGATCAACATCGGCTACGTCGCGGGCGCGCTTCCGGTGACCGGCGTGACGCTGCCGCTGGTGTCCGCGGGCGGGACGTCGCTGGTGGTCACGATGCTGCAGTTCGGCATCCTCGCCCAGGCCGCGCGCCAGGAACCGGCCGCGCAGACGTTCCTCGCCGGGGTGCGGAAGAAGACCTCCGGTACAGTCCCGGCATGATCAACAAGGCCCTCTGCCGCCGGACCTGACGAAGCGACCCGCGCCGGAGTCCTCAGTGGACTCCCGGGGCCTCGCGGACGCCCCTCCGCCGCTCGGTACTCTCGTGACCTTCGGGTGAACGCGAGATGGCCGCCAGGCGAACCGGCGGACCGGAGAGGGGTTGTATGGCGACCGCGGCCGGAGCTTCCAGCAGCGAGACGTACGACGCGATCACCCATTTCGCCCTGGCGATGCCGGGCTGGGTGCAGTCCCTCGTGCTGGCGTACACGCACTACGGCCTGGTCCTCGTGGCCCCGTTCTTCGCCTGGCTCTGGTGGCGGGCGCGCGCGAGCGGCTCGCCCGAGCGGATGGCGGCGGCGCTGCTGGTCCCGGCGGCCACGGTGGTCGCCTACGTGCTCAGCGAGATCGTCAAAGCCTTCGTGCACGAGCAGCGGCCGTGCCGGGGACTGCCGCCGGAGGCGATCGTCGGCGCCTGCCCGCCGCCGGGCGACTGGTCGTTCCCCAGCAACCACTCGACCATCGCGGCCGCGGTCGCGCTCGGCGGGGCCTTCGCCTGGCGCAAGGGCGCGCCGTGGCTCGCGGCTTTCGCGGCGACGATGGGTTTCTCGCGGGTGTTCGTCGGGGCGCATTACCCGCACGACGTGCTGATCGGGCTCGCGCTCGGGGCCGGGATGGCGTTGCTCCTGCAGCGGTACGCGCTGGATCCGGCCGCCGGGCTCGTGCGGCGGTTCGCGGGGAAGGTGCCGTTCGGGCTGCTGGGGGTGGCGCCGGAAGAGCCTGGCGAGGCCCGTCCGGAACCCGACGGTGCTGCTCCACGAGGGCGGGCGGGTTCTCTTCCGCCGCGGCCGGGTGCTCGCGACGCGGTCCCTCCGGCTCGCCGCATCGGTCCGCCCGAAGCACCCGACGCCAGCGGTCGGCCCGTCCGTCCGCCCCGGCGGCAGAATTCGCAACCCCTCGGCACCGGCGCGCCCCGGCGGCAGAACTCCCAGCCGATGCCCCAGCCCCGGCCCGCCGAGGCCCCGCCGCAGAATCACGCGCAGCCCCCGGCCCGCGGCGCCCAGCCGCCAGCCCGTCCAGTCCGCGCACCACAGCCGCGTCCGGCAGGTCCGCCGCACGGCCGCGCCGCGGGTTCGCCGCCGCCGCGTCCGTCGAATCAGGCCCCGGCCGGACCGCCGCCGGAGGTCAGCCCGGGAGATCGCCCGTCGCGGCGAACTCCAGGCGCTTCGCGACCGACACCGCCTGGTCGGCGAAACGCTCGTAGAAACGCGTGAGCAGGCTGAGCGCGACCGCGATCCGCTGGTCCTGCGTCCAGTCCGGCGAGGTGACCGTCGCCATCACGCGCGCGTGCAGTTCGTCCACGCGCTCGTCGGCGCGGCTCAGCTCGGCGTAGCCGCCGCGGGCCTCGCCGTGCACGAGGTCCGCGAGCCGCTCGGCCATCGCCGAGGTGACCTCGCCGAGTTCGGAGAACACCGGCTCCAGGTCCGCGGGCACGGTCGGCTCCGGGTGGCCGCGGCGCGCGGTGCCCGCGACGTGCGCGGCGAGGTCGCCCATCCGCTCGAGCTTCTCCGCGCAGTACACCGCGGCCAGCACGGCACGCAGGTCGCCGGCCACCGGGGCCTGCAAAGCGAGCAGCGAATACGCCTCGTCCTCGCAGGTGGCGCGCAGGTCGTCGAGGTCGGCGTCGCCGCTGAGCACCTGCTCGGCCAGCGGCAGGTCCATGGTCAGCAGCGCCCGGGTGGCCCGGCGCATCGCCTCGGCCGCCGCCTCGGCCATCGCCGCCAGACGCCCGTCGAGCTGTTTCAGGTCGTCCTGGAAGCTTTCGCGCATGTCGAGCGACTTTACCGGCGGCCGGCGGGGAGGCCCGCGTCGGCCAGCGGCCAGGCCTCCTCGGGCTCGGCCAGCTCGTAGCTGTGGCTGCCTTCGTGCCCGCCGGGCACCCGGCAGAAAACGCCCTCGTCGGACTCCGCGCCGCATCGCGCGCGGGTCTCCAGCACGCGGCGGCCGGGCCACCAGCGCAGCCACATCAGCGGCTCTTCGCCGCGTCCGCCGACCGGGGTCGCGTGCTCGTGGCCGTGCCCGGCCTCCAGCTCGCAGAACAGCTCGGGCTCCGTCCCGCGGACCGCGACGCTCCGCAGGACCGAGCGCTCGCGCCCGGTCAGCTCCACCGGTTCGCGGCACAGCGCACCTTCGGCCATGCGGCCAGCGTAAACGGCCGCCGCCGATTCCGCGCGCAGGGCCCGGCCGCGAGCGCGTCGCGCGGGCCGGGCCCCGGTCCTTCGCAGGTCAGCGCACCCGCTCCAGGAGCGCGAACAGGTTCTCCCAATGCCGCTTCTCGCCCTCGGCGTGATAGGCGGCCGTGTCCGACATCGTGAACCCGTGCGACGCGCCCTCGTACACCTCCGACCGGTAGGTCACCCCGGCCTCGTCGAGCGCGTGCTCGAGCGTCTTGATCTGCTCGGCGGTGATCGACGGGTCCTGGTCGGCGTGCCCGAAGTACACCTCGCCGGCGATCGAGCCGACCCGCAGGTGCGGGCTGTCCGGCTGGTCGGTGACGAGGCGTCCGCCGTGGAACGACGCGATCGCCTTGACCCGGTCCGGGAGCGCCTCGATCACGCGCAGCGCGTTCGTGCCGCCCATGCAGTAGCCGGTGATCACGACCGGGCCCTCGGCGACGCCGTCCTGCGCGGCGAACCAGTCGAGGTACTTCTCCGCGTCCCGGGTGATCGCTTCGGTGTCGAGGGCCTCGATCAGCGGCATCAGCTTGCCGAAGACCTCGCCGCGCCGCTCCGGGTCTTCCAGCGCGGCGAAGTCCGCCAGCGGCGTCCGGCCGCCGCGGTAGAGCAGGTTCGGGGCCAGCACCGCGTAGCCCGCCTCGGCGATGCGGTCGGCCATCTCCTCGATCCGCGGCCGCAGCCCGAACGCGTCCGGGAAGAGCAGCACCCCGGGATGCGGCCCGCCGTCCGGCACGGCCAGGTACGCGTCCGCGGTCCCGTCGGCGGCCGGAACGTCCGGCTTTTCCTTGCGCATCCGCTTTGTCCTCCCTTGTTTTCGCTTTCTGCGAGATCAATCTATCCCCGCCGGGCCACCGGCCGCGGCGCCCGGCGGATGTCTCGTTTCCTGTCCGGTCAGTGGACTGAACCACTGCGGTCGGCGGATTGACGGAGTCCGGTTTGCCCGGTCAGGATCACCGGGCCCGCTCCGGGCCGCCCTCCGCAGAACGGACTGTCGATGGCCAGACCTCCACGTTCCCCGCGCGCCCGGAACCGGGTCGCGCTCGCCGCGCTCGTCCTCCTGGGCGGGCTCGTCCCCGCCCACGCCGCACAGGCCGCCGCTCCCCCGCGCCAGCCCGAAATCGGTCCCCCCGCGCTCGACCGGAACGGCTGTGCCCGCATCGAAAACTCGCTGCCCACGCTGCCGGACTGGCCGAAGGTGCGCAGCGCGATGCCGCGGAATCCGGTCGACGAGTGGCGGATCAAGCAGCTCGTCTCCGGCATGTCGCTGGAGGAAAAAGTCGGGCAGATGACGCAGCCCGAGATCGCCGCGATCACGCCGGCCGAGGTGACCCAGTACTCGATCGGGTCCGTGCTCAACGGCGGCGGCTCGTGGCCGGGCGGGAACAAGCACGCCAGCCAGCAGGACTGGCTCAAGCTCGCGGATTCCTATTGGGACGCGGCGAAGGCCACCCGGGCAAAGATCCCGGTAATTTGGGGCATAGATGCCGTGCACGGAAACAACAACGTGTACGGCGCGACGGTTTTCCCGCAGAACATCGCGCTCGGCGCGGCGCACGACCCGTGCCTGGTGCGCGACGTCGAGAATTCGACCGCGCGGCAGATCCGGGCGACCGGCCAGGACTGGGCGTTCGCGCCGACTCTCGCCGTCGTGCAGGACGATCGCTGGGGCCGCACTTACGAAGGCTTCTCCGAGGACCCGCGCATCACCCGCGCCTACGGCTACGAGGCCATGAACGGCCTGCAGGCCGGCGCGCGGCTGCGCATCGGCCCGAACGGCGTGATCGGCACCGCCAAGCACTTCATCGGCGACGGCGGCACGACCAACGGGCAGGACCAGGGCGTCAACGCCTCGTCCGAAGCGGACATGATCAACCTGCACGGCCAGGGTTACTACGGCGCTCTGTCCGCCGGCGCGCAGACGGTCATGGCGTCGTTCAACAGCTGGACCAACCCCGCCCTCGGCATCAACGAGGGCAAGGTCCACGGCAGCGACAAGCTCCTCAACCAGATCCTCAAGGGCAAGACGGGCTTCGACGGCCTCGTCGTGTCCGACTGGAACGGCATCGGCCAGGTGCCCGATTGCACCAACGCCAGCTGCCCGCGCGCGATCAACGCGGGCATCGACGTCGTGATGGTCCCGAACGACTGGAAGGCCTTCATCGCCAACACGGTCGCGCAGGTTCGCGGCGGCGAGATCCCGATGTCCCGCATCGACGACGCGGTGACGCGGATCCTGCGGGTGAAAATGCGCGCCGGGCTGTTCGAGGAACGCAAGCCTTCGCAGCGATGGTACGCGGGTTCGGCGGATGCGTTGACGGACAAGGCGCTCGCTCGCGAAGCGGTGCGCAAATCGCAGACGCTGCTGAAGAACAACGGCAACGTGCTTCCCCTGGCGCGCAACGCCAAGGTGCTCGTGGTCGGCAAGAGCGCGGACAGCATCCAGAACCAGACCGGTGGCTGGACGCTGTCCTGGCAGGGCACTGGCAACACGAATGCGGACTTCCCCAACGCGACCTCGATTCTCGCTGGACTCAAGGAGGATCTCGCCAACGTCACCTTCGATCCGACCGGCACCGTCGATCCGCACGGCTACGACGCGGTCATCGCCGTGATCGGCGAAACTCCGTACGCGGAAGGCGTCGGCGATCTGCAGCGGAAGAGCCTCGAAGCGGCGAAGCTGTATCCGGAAGACCTTGCGGTGCTGGATAAAGTCAGCGGCAAGGGCACCCCGGTCGTAACGGTGTACGTCAGCGGCCGTCCGCTGTACGTCAACAAGGAACTCAACCGTTCCGACGCGTTCGTCGCCGCGTGGCTGCCCGGCACCGAAGGCGGCGGCGTCGCCGACATGCTGGTGCGCGGCAAGGACCACGGCGGGTACCGCGGCAAGTTGTCCTACTCGTGGCCGAAGAGCGCCTGCCAGACGCCGCTCAACCCGTGGAGTCCCGGCTATGACCCGCTGTTCGCGCTGGGCTACGGCCTCACCTCCAACCAGCGGACCACCGTCGGCAAGCTCGACGAGACCGAGGGCCCGGCGCGCTGCGGATCGACCGGAGGCGGCGGCACCGCGACCGAGGACCTGCCGATCTACGACCGCACGGATGTCGCGCCGTACAAGAGCTTCATCGGTTCGGCGTCGAACTGGGGCGGCACGGAGATCGGCCCCGACGGCACCGCTTCGCATCCGGAGATCAACGTCGTGCCAGCCGACGTCAACGTCCAGGGCGATGGCCTGAAAGCGACGTGGACCGGCACCGGCGCGGCACAGCTGTACTCACAGCACCCGGGCGGCACTGACGATCTGCGCGGATATCTCAACGCCGACGGCGCGCTCGAATTCGATGTGATCGTGCATTCGCCGCCGGTGAACCGGACGGTCGTGAGCCTGCACTGCGTCTACCCGTGCTCCTCGGAGGTCAACGCGACGAAACTGTTCGGCGATCTGCCCGCCGGACAGAAGTCGACGGTGAAGATCCCGTTGTCCTGCTTCGCGAGCGGGCTGGACTTCGAGAGCATCGACACGCCGTTCCTCGTCTACACCGACGGCCCGTTCTCCGCGTCCTTCGCGAACGTGCGGTGGTCGCCTGGCGGGGCGAAGGATCCGGACGCGCGGAAGTGCTCCGACCTCACCGGATGAGCCGCTGGGCGGTTTCGATGACCTGAGACCTGGCCGCCGCGCGCGACGCGGCGGCCAGGTCTTCGAACCCGTCCAGCGCCGGAACGTCGCCGACGCGGGTGAACTCCTGGGACACGAACGTGAGCCGCTCGACGCCTTTGTCGCTGAGGTAAGCGCGCAGATACGACTCCTGGAACTCGAATTTCTCCCGCGGCGTGCCCGGACCGTATCCGCCGCCCCGCGCGTTCACGACCACGAAGTCCTTGTCCGCCAGCAGTTTCCGGCCGGTCTCCGGGTCGACGAACACGCCCGGGAAGCTGATCCGGTCGATCCACGCCTTGAGCGTCGCGGGCACGCCGAAGTTGTACATCGGCACCCCCAGCAGCACCGCGCGGGCTTCCCGCACCTCGGTGACCAGCGGCAGCGTCAGGTCCCATTCGCGCTGTTCGTCGTCGTCCGCGATCAGTGTCGCGACGTCTTCCAGCGACAGCACTCCCTTGCGCTCGACCCGGCGGCCGAGCCGCGCGTACGCCTCGCGCAGCGGCGCCACCGGCTCAGCGGACACGTCGCGGTGCCGCACGGTTCCGCCGCCTCTCCGCCACTCGTCGGCGAACAGTGCGCCCAGCTGCCTGCTCACCGACGCCTCGCGGTCGGCGCTCGAATCTATGTGCAGCAGGGGCGCTAACATGACGGTCATCCGGTTCCTCTCCTCGTCCTTGGTCCTCGGGCCGGCACTCCCATGACGGATCGAGACGGGAAAAGGTGACCGATGGACGACGCACTGGCGCGGCGCTTCGAAAACGAGCGCCCGCGGCTGCACGCGCTGGCCTACCGCATGCTGGGTTCCGCGGCCGAGGCCGAGGACGTCGTGCAGGAGTCGTGGCTGCGGCTGAGTTCGGTCGATCGCGTCGACAACCTCGGCGGCTGGCTCACGACGGTGGTGTCCCGGCTCTGCCTGGACGCCCTGCGCGCCCGCCGCGAAACGCCGGTCTCGTCGGTGCCCGACGCCGCCGGTGGCTCGGTGCCCGAGGACGAGATCCTGCTGGCGGGCGAGGTCGGCCGCGCACTGCTCGTGGTCCTGGACCGGCTGGCCCCGCCCGAACGGGTGGCGTTCGTGCTGCACGACCTGTTCAAGGTGCCGTTCGACGCGGTCGGCCCGATCCTCGACCGGACGCCCGCGACGGCCAAGAAACTCGCCAGCCGCGCGCGCTCGCGGGTGCGCGGGGAACCGGCTGTTCCGGCTGCCGAGCTGGCCGAGCACCGGGAAGTGGTGACGGCTTTTCTGTCGGCCGCCCGGGGCGGGGACATGGCGACCCTGCTGACGGTGCTGGCTCCGGATGTCGTCCGGCATACGGATCCGACGATGCTGCCGCCGGGCGCCGCCGCGGTGCTGCGCGGGGCGGACGATGTGGCCCGGGGGACGAAGCTCTTCGCGGGGAACGCCCGGTTGGCGGAGCTGGCACTCATCGATGGCGATGTGGGGCTGGTACTCGCCCCCGCCGGGCGGTTGGCGGGGGTGCTGCGGATCGAGGTGCGCGGGGGGTTGCTCCAGGCGTATGAAGTGGTGGCGAGTCCTGAGCGGTTGGCGGGGACGGAGATCGCTACGCTCTCCTGCGGTGACGTATAGGTCGTTATACAATTTGGGGTCGGCCCGACGCACGCGCTGAGGCCTGCCCCAGCCCAGGGGAGGTGGCGTGCCGCGCCAGGCTGGGGCAGGCATAACGGTGCGGTGAGCGATGGGCGGGACGCTCCTAACCGCACCGAGCTTTACCGGTCATCTCCCCTTTTCGCGGGTCCTCGCCCTCCGAGCACTCGACTGCCGGGAAGACCTCGGTGTCCTCCCCGGCGCGTTCGGCGGCGGCTTCCTCGGCCGTCCGGCGGAATTCGGCCAGTCGGGCCTCTTCGATCTCGGCTTGGACCTCGTAGTCCAGCCGCGCCTGGAGGTCGCGGACGGTCAGTTTCCCGCGCGGCGGCGGGATCGGCCGGCGGGCTCGCCACAGCCACGCCGAGACCAGGACCAGCAGCAAGAGCACGCAGCACCCGATCACCACCGCCGGATGGGCGGTGCGAGCCGCCTCGGCGAACGTCTCCGCTGCGTTCATGCGATGCACCCCTCGGCTTCGGAAGTGTCTTCGCGTGCCCTGCCCACGATGGGGCCGGCCGGTGGCCTGGACCAGCCAGCAAACCGGGCGAAAAGCGGGCGGCAACCGAGGGAATCGCCTTGCCCTGGCCACGGTGACCTGCGGTAATCTAGCGATCCCGGGTCGTGGCGAAGGGGTGTCGCCCATGGGCGAACGGCGAGAAGGACTTGTCCGGGCACGCAAAGCGGCGAACCTGACGCAAGAAAAGCTCGCCGCGCTGCTCCCCGCCGACGAAAAAAGCATCCGCGCCTGGGAATCCGGCCGCTCCGAGCCGCGTCCGCACCGGCGCGACCGGCTCGCCCGGCTGCTGCGCATCAGCCCCGCCCGGCTGGAGGAACTGCTCCGCGAAGGCACCCCGGCGGACCTCCGCAGGTCCGCGGGAGTCCTGCTGCCCGTCGTCGTGGACGGGCGGCCCGTCGCGCTGCCGCTGGACCGGGCCACCGTCGCGGCCAGCGTCCTCGCCCGGCTCGTGCCCGCACCCGGCGACGCGGCCCAGCCCGCGGTTCCGACCACAGAATGGGACGCCATGAGCCCGCTCAGTCGCCGCTCCCTGCTCAAAAACGGCCTGCCGGTCGCGGCTTTGCCCGCACTCGGAATAGGCGGCGCCGAGCACGTCGCGCGAGCGCTGGAGAATCCCCGGCGGTACATGGACAAAACCGTCACGCACTATTTCCGGCGGCAGCTCGACGAGTACAAATACGAGGACGGCGAACGCGGTCCGGCGAAAACGCTTCCGATGACGCTCGGCGTGCTCGACATCATCGACCGCATCGCGCGCGACGCGACCGCCGAGGATCAGCGCGCCTTGCTGCAAATCGGTTCGGAGGGCGCGGAATTCGCCGGATGGCTCTACCGCGACCGCCGCCAGATGGCAGACTCGCTGTACTGGCACGACCGCGCGATGGAATGGGCGCAGGCGGCGGGCGACAGCACGATGCAGGGCTACATTCTGCTCAAGAAAGCCCAGGTCGCCTACGACGAACGCGATCCGCGGCGGATGCTCATCCTCACCCGAGCCGTGCGCAACGGCCCCTGGTCGCTCCCCCGGCGGCTGCAGGCCGAGGCCGCCCAGCAGGAAGCCCGCGCGGAGGCGATGCTCGGCGCGTCGGCCGATCAGGTGAACCGCACCCTCGACGTCGCGTGGAAACTGCTGGACGACGCCGGGCCGGCCGAATCACCGCTGGGCGCGCACTTCAACGCGACGCTGCTGAATATGCAGACCGCCATCTGCTACACCGAAGCGGGCGAACCGCGCCGGTCGGTCGAACTGTACGAGAAAACGTTGAAGGAAACCCACTTCTCCCGTCGGGACTACGGGTTCTTCTTGTCCCTCATGGCGAACTCGCTGGCCCTTTCCGGCGAACCGGACCAAGCCGCCAAAACCGGTCTCGCCTCCGCCCGTCGCGCGACGGAAACGAACTCCCGCCGCACCAAGGAAGAACTCCGGCGGGTCGTCGAAGTGCTCAAACCGTGGCACAACCGGCCGGACGTACGGGAATTGCGCGAAGCACTCAACAGCTGAGCCGTCAGCGAAGCCATTCCCGGACCTCGCGGATCACCTGCCGTTGCCATGCCCGCGTCTGCGGATCGGCATATTCCGGATCTTCGTGCACCGCGAATCCGTGCTGTGCACCGTCGAGCTGGAGCAGCCGGTGCTCGCAGGTCAACGCCCGATCCGCCGCCCGCGACGACTCGACCGGGACGAACGTGTCCTCGGTGCCATGCACGATCAGCGTCGGCGCGGCGATGCGCGGCAGATTTTCGCGGGCCTCGAACCACAACGCCTCGTTGAGCAGCGCCCGGCCGAGCCGGAAGCCAGGCCCGTGCCCGAGATAGCCCTGCTGCTTGAGCTCGGCCGCGCCCTTGTCGTTGAGATAACCGTCCGTCGACCACTCGGACTTCTCCTCGATGAACCGCCCGCGGTAGTCGATGAGGGGATTGAACAGGACGAGACGCTCGACGTCGTCCGGTCGCTTGGCCGCGTAGTACGCCGCGGCGCCGCCGGAGAAACTGGCCGCCGCGAGCGACGTCCGCACCCCCGGGACGGCGCCGGCCAAATGCTCGATGCCGCCGCGAATGACGTTGAGCAGCGCGAAAAGCGACAGATCCTCTTGGCTGCCTTCGCTCTCGCCGTGCCCGGGAAGATCGACTCTGAGGGAGGCCACCTCCGCCTCGGCCAGACCCGCCGCGAGACGGGTGAAGAACCCGCCTTCCTCGCGGGTGACGGTCGCCCCTTGAACGAGCAGCACCGCCCGCCGAGCCGCACCGTCCGGCTCGGTCAGCGTGCCGGCCAGGTTGAGGCCGTCCGGTGTGCGAACTGTCCGATAGCTGTCGCGCGACATGGACACTCCCGGAGTTGTCGTCAACTCCCAGTGTCGCAGGTTCGCGCGATCGGGGACCTAAATCGCCCGACGGTGTAACGGAGGCGACAGTCGCCGCGACCAGAGGCGAAGGGCGCGTGGGCGGAGCAGACGGCATGACGGAGAGCGAAGTGGTCGCGGCGTTCGCGGCGTGGCTCGAACGCGACGGCTGGACGATCGGTCCCGGCCCGGATCGACACCTCGACCTCTACGCCACGCGTGCCGACGACCGGCTCCACGCGGAAGCGAAAGGCGCCACCCAGGACAAGGGCATCGACGCGGACATCCTTTGGGGCCAGATCCTGCGGCGCATGGGCGAGTTCGGCATGCCGGGCGCGCGCTATGCGGTCGTAGTGCCAGACACCGTGAAGTGGCACGCCCTGCGGGTTCCGGCCAAGGTACGCACTCTGCTTGGCATTGAGGTGTACCTCGTAGCTGCGGACGGCTCGGTCGCTCGGGCGGATGCCTGAACCCGGCCCCGCTCGCTACTTCTTCAGCCTCCGGCTTCCGCCATGCCAATCCTGCTCCCGCCCCGTCTCCCCCGCCGCCACCCCGAACGACGGCAACTGCGGCATCTCCCGCAAGCTCCGCTTCAGCTCCGCGAACCCCGGGAACGCCGCCAGCCCCACCACGTGGTCCCACAGCCGGGCCGCCTCCTCGTCGGACGGCAAGCGGCTGATCACCGGGCCGAAGAACGCGACTCCCTCCGGCGGCTGGAAGTGCAGGATCGGCGTCCCGACGTCCTTCCCCGTCAGCGAAAGCGCTTCGTCCGTCTCCCGCTGGATCTCGGCATCCCACTGCGCGTCGTCGACGGCATCGGCAAGGGCCACCGGAAGGCCCGCCCGCGAAAGAGCCGTCGTGGCGGCCGAGCGGGTGCCATGCGCAGCACGTGCCGAAGCGGTGTCCTCGACCAGACCGCTCTCGAAGTTCTGCTCCCCCAGCGCCTCGTACAGCGGACCGACCGCCTCCCGGCCGCAATCCGAGCGCACCGCTGCGGCCAGGCGAAGCAACCGAAGCCCGGCCGTGTGCGAAGCGTCGTACTCCGGCGGAAAGTGCGTCGCGTAATCCAGGTGCGCGTTCAGCAGCCGCAGCGAGATGAATCGCCAGTCCACGGCATAGGAGCGCTGCCGGGCGACCTGGCGGACCCACTTGCTGGTCATCCACGCGAACGGGCACACCGGATCGAAGTAGAAGTTCAGGTCGGCCATGGCCCAACTCTACGTCCGGGGAGGATCAAGCGCCCTTGCTCCGCCGGACGTCGCCCGACAGCTCCTGGTGATGCTGCACCGCCAGCTGGACGATGTGCCGCACGTGCGGATCGTCCAGCACGTAGACCTGTCGCTTCCCCTCGCGGCGGGCGCGGACCAGTCCTGCGAGCTTCAGTTTGCCCAGATGGTGGCTCGCGGTCGGCACAGTCTGGCCGGTCTCCTCGGCGAGCGTGCCGACGTCGCGTTCCCCGTGCGACAGCAGCCAGAGCAGGTGGAGCCGCACGGTCGCCGACAGCAGGCCGAACGTCGCGGCGGCGTCCTGCAGCAAGTCGGCCGGGAGGGGTTCCAGCGGGGGTTGAGACGGGGTGGACACGAAGGACATCCTCTCGGGTGGGCCCCCAGCGTGACCTAGCCCCCATCAGTTGCACAAGTGTTTGACTGTTTCCGTGATCTGCGCTCTACTGGTCCCCGGCCGGCGCGCGACGCCGGTCGATGAGTCTTGCGGAGGAGGTGAGCCGGGTGACCGGCGAAGGAAGTAGTCGGCACGGCCGCGCGGGAACCCGGGCAACCAGGTAGGTCCGGGAGCGCCCCGCGCGGTCCGCTGACGCCCAGCTGACCTCGAGGGGGACGACTATGACCCGCTTTCCCGCCCTGCGCGCCCACGGCGACGCGCCGGTGCTGACCCTTTTCCGGAATCTCGGCAGCTCGCCCAAAGGCCTCACCGAGAACGAGGCGGCCGAACGCCTGCGCCGGTTCGGCGAGAACCGCATCGGCAGCACGCTCCAGGCGCCCGTCCGCGTCTGGACCGCCGCGCGCAGCCCGTTCGTCGCGTTGCTGACCGCGCTCGGCCTGGTCTTCGCCGGCGTCGGGGACATTCGCGGCGCGGTGACCGTCGGCGTGATGGTCGTGCTCAGCATCGGTCTCCGCTACTGGCAGCAGTCCCGGTCCGAGCGTGCGATCAGCGCGGTCCGCGACCAGATCACCACCACGGTCACCGTGCGTCGGCGCGCCGCGGCGGAGTTTCCCGGCAGCGAGCGCGAGGTGCCCACGGCAGACCTCGTGCCCGGCGACGTCGTGCTGCTCGGGCCCGGCGACGTGATTCCGGCGGACGTGCGGATTGTCGCGGCCAAGGACTTCGTGGTCGACCAGTCCGCGCTGTCCGGCGAGGCGCTGCCGGTCGCGAAGCGTGCGCCCCAGCCCGGCAAGCACGAGGACCACGAACTCGTCGAGACGCCCGCGCTCGGCTTCGCGGGCACGTCGGTGGTCGGCGGGACGGCCACCGCGGTCGTCGCCGCGACCGGCAGCGACACCTACTTCGGCGTGCTGGCCAAGCAATCCGCCGAGCCGCGCGCGGAATCCAGCTTCGACGCCGGAGTGCGCCGCGTCGGCTGGACGCTCGTGCGGTTCATGCTCGTGATGGTGCCGATCGTGCTCGTCGTCAACGGCACGGTCACCGGCGACTGGGCGCAAGCCGGGATGTTCGCGGTCGCCGTCGCGGTCGGTCTCACGCCGGAGATGCTGCCGGTCATCGTCACCACGAACCTCGCCCGGGGCGCGGCCGCGCTGTCCCGGCGGCAGGTGATCGTCAAGCGGCTCAACGCCATTCAGGACCTCGCCGCGATGGACGTGCTGTGCGTCGACAAGACCGGCACGCTCACCGAGGACCGGATCGCCTACGCGCACAGCGTCGACTACTCCGGCAGCCCGGACGGCGAAGCAGCCGAGTACGCGGGCCTCGCCGTGCGTTTCCAGACCGACCGGCACGACCGGCTGGACGAGGCCATCGAGACCCTCTTCGACGGCGAAGACGACCTGGTCACCGACGCGCTGTTCACCGGCGTCGCCGAGATCGGCTTCGACCACGCGCGCCGCCGGGCCAGCGTCGTGGTCCGCCGCGGCAGCGAGTACCTGCTGATCAGCAAGGGCGACCCGGACGAGATTCTGCCGCGCTGCAGCCACGCGCGCCGCGACGGCGTCGTGACCGAATTCGACGACGCGGCCCGGATCGGCGCGGAAGAACTGGTGCGCGCGTACGCCGAACACGGCATGCGAGTGCTCGCCGTGGCCGCCCGCGAAGTCGAGAACCGGCTCGACGGATTTGACGAAACTGACGAGAACCAGATGATCCTCGTCGGTTTCGTGGGATTCGTCGACCCGGTCCGCGACGGCGTCGTGAACGCGGTGAAAACCCTTGGCGAGCAAGGCGTCGCGCTGAAAGTGCTCACTGGGGACAACCGGCACGTCGCCGCGCGCGTCGCGGATTCGGCGGGCATCCCGGTCGGCGAAGTCGTGCTCGGCCGTCAGGTCGAAGCGGCCAGCGACGCCGAATTGCGGGAAATCGTCAAGGACACCACCGTCTTCGCGAAGCTCACGCCAGCGCACAAGGCCCGCGTCGTCACGGCGTTGCGCGAGAACGGCCGCGCGGTCGGCTTTGTCGGCGACGGCGTCAACGACGTCACCGCGCTGCGCACCGCCGACGTCGGGATCGCGCCGGACACCGCCACCGACGCGGCAAAGGACGCGGCGGACCTGGTGCTGCTCGAACGCGACCTCGGCGTGCTCGCCCGCGGCGTGGCCGAAGGACGGCGGACGCTCGGCAACACGCTGAAGTACGTCAACATCACCGCCGCGTCCAACTTCGGCAACGTGCTGTCGGTGCTCGCGGCCAGCGCGTTCCTGCCGTTAAATGCCCATCCTGCCGATCCAGCTCGTGGTGTCGAACCTGCTCTACGACCTGGCTCAGCTCGCGCTGGCCTGGGACCGGGTGGACGACGAGTACCTCGGCAAGCCGCGCCGCTGGGACGCGCGCGGGCTGACCGGTTTCATGCTCGTGTTCGGCCCGCTGTCGTCGCTGTTCGACCTCGCGACGTTCGCCGTGCTGTGGCACGTCTTCGGGGCGGGAGCGGACCCGTTGCTGTTCCAGACCGGCTGGTTCGTCGAGGGGCTGCTCTCGCAGCTGCTGGTCGTGCTCGTCCTGCGCGGCCGCGGCACTCCCATGCGCGCCAGCCGCCCGGTCGTCCTGGCCGCCGCGGCCGCCGCGCTCGCCGGTCTGCTCGTGCCGCTGTCGCCGCTCGCCGGACCGTTGCGGATGCAGGCCCTGCCCGCGACCTACCTGCTGTGGCTGGTGGTCGTGCTGGCCGGCTACGCGCTGGCGGCCCAAGTAGCGAAACGCGGCTGGGCACGCCACCGTACGTGGTGGTAACCGTCCTTTATTGAGCCTTTTTCCCAACTATTTCTGAACTTTTCGCGACAACCAGTGGGAGCGCAGATGACGACTGCGGAGATGTTGCTGCGCCTTGGCGCCGGAGTGGGCCTCGGCACGGTGATCGGATTTGAACGCCAATACCGCGCCCGGATGGCGGGGCTGCGGACGAATGCCCTGGTCGCGGCCGGGTCGACGCTGTTCGTGCTGCTGTCCGCGCACGGTTTCAGCGGAGCGAGCGCCGACCCCACCCGGGTCGCCGCGCAAATTGTTTCCGGAATCGGTTTTCTCGGCGCGGGCGTGATTCTGCGCGAAGGGCTGACCGTGCGCGGGCTCAACACCGCCGCGACATTGTGGTGTTCCGCGGCGGTGGGTGCGCTGGCCGGGGCCGGGCTGTACACCGCCGCGGGCGCGGGCACCGCCGTCGTCATGGCGGTGAACATCGCGCTGCGTCCGCTCGGCCGGGTCGTCGACCGGCGTCCGGCGACCGGTCGCGAAACCCCGACGTCGTACACCTTCCTGGCGGTGACGAAGGACGATTCCGAAGCACACGTACGCGCGCTGCTCGTACAAGCCTTGGCGCGCACCGATTTCTCCCTCCAATCGGTCACCAGCACCAACACCGACACCGACGGGCAGGTGCAGGTGCGCGCCGAACTGTCCGCCGACCAGCGCGACGACAAGCAGATGGAGTCGGCGGTGAGCCGGCTGTCGATGGAACCGTCGGTGACCAGCGTGCGCTGGCAGGCCGAACTCACCTACTCCGAGCAGGACAGCGAGAACTAGACCATGCTGCGCACCTTCCCCACCCGCGGCGCGCTCGTCCGGCCCCGCCGCACGATCGCCGACGTGGCGGTGTTCCTCGGCGCCGCCGCGGCGCTGTGGCTGATCGTGCGGCTCGCGCACGGGGCCGCCACGGCGTGGACCCCGGCGACCGCACCGTCCACAGTGTCCACTGACCCGGCCGAACTTCCTTATTACGCGGGACGCTCGCTGCTGCGGATGTTCGTCGCGCTCGTCCTGTCGGTCGGATTCACCTTCTGCTACGCGACCGCGGCGGCCCGGCTGCGGCGCACCGAGAAGATCCTGCTGCCCGCGCTCGACATCCTCCAGTCGGTGCCGGTGCTCGGCTTCCTGTCGGTGACGATCACCGGGTTCATCGCGCTGTTCCCCGGTTCCCAGCTGGGCCTGGAATGCGCGTCGATCTTCGCGATCTTCACCTCCCAGGCGTGGAACATGACGTTCGCGTTCCACCACTCGCTGGTTTCGCAACCGCGCGACCTCGACGAAGCGTCCCGGCTGCTGCGGCTGTCGCGCTGGCAGCGATTCTGGCGCGTCGACGTGCCGAGCGGCATGATCCCGCTGGTCTGGAACGGCATGATGAGCTTCGGCGGCGGCTGGTTCTTCCTCACCGCCTCCGAAGCGCTCAGCGTCAACAACCAGAAATTCGCGCTGCCCGGCATCGGCGCGTACGTCGCGACCGCCTCCGAAGAGGGCGACCTCGGCAAGGTGCTGCTGGCCGTCGGCGTGATGGTGGTCCTGGTCGTCGGCGTGAACGTGCTGTTCTGGCGTCCGCTCACGGCGTGGTCGGAGCGGTTCCGCATCGAGAACTCCGAAGCCGCCGAAGCACCCCGCAGCCTGGTGCTCGACCTGCTGCGCCGTTCGCGGATCCCGACGCTGCTCGGCCGGGTGCTCGGCAAACTGGTCTTCCCGCTCGACCGCGCGCTGGCGGTCTTCGGGCTCGCCGAGTACCCGCTGCGCTTCTCCCCCGCCCGCCGCCGGGCCGCGGACATCGTGTTCAGCGTCGTGGTCTTCGGGCTGATCCTCTACGGCACGGTGCGCATGGTGCTGTTCATCGGCGAGACCACCGGGTACGGCGAGATCGGCCACGTGCTGCTGCTCGGCCTGATCACGTTCGCCCGAGTCGTCGCGCTGGTCGTCGTCGGGACGCTCGTGTGGGTGCCGGTCGGCGTGTGGATCGGGATGAACCCGCGGGTGTCGCGGCTCGCCCAGCCGGTCGTGCAGGTGCTCGCGTCGTTCCCGGCGAACTTCCTGTTCCCGCTGATCACCGCGGTGCTCCTGGCGACCGGGATTTCGCTGGACTGGGGCGGCATCCTGCTGATGAGCCTCGGCGCGCAGTGGTACATCCTCTTCAACGTCATCGCGGGCGCCTCGGCCATCCCGCACGACCTGCGCGAGGCGTCGGCGAACCTGCGGCTGCCGCGTGCGCTGTGGTGGCGGCGGCTCGTGCTGCCCGCCGTTTTCCCGAGCTACGTCACCGGCGGCATCACCGCTGCGGGCGGCGCGTGGAACGCCTCCATCGTCGCGGAAATCGTGTCCTACCACGGGGTCACGCTCACCGCGACGGGTCTCGGCGCGTACATCGCCGACGCGACCAGCACCGGCGATTCCGGGCGGATCCTGCTCGGCGTCGCGGTGATGAGCCTGTACGTCGTCGGCCTCAACCGGCTCTTCTGGCGGCGGCTGTACCGCCTCGCCGAACGCCGGTTCTCCCTGTCCTGAAAGGTGCCCTCATGTCCGAAGTCCTCGTGTCCGTCGACCACGTCAGCAAAAGCTTCCCCGGTTCGGCTGGCGACGAACTGCGCGTCCTAAGACGACATCACCCTCGACCTGCGCGCGGGCGAGATCGTCGCGCTGCTCGGCCGGTCCGGCAGCGGGAAATCGACGCTGCTGCGCACGATCGCCGGGCTGATCGGCCCGACCCGCGGCACCGTGCGCTACCGCGGCGAAGAACTCGACGGCGCCAATCCGGGCACCGCCATGGTGTTCCAGACCTTCGCGCTGATGCCGTGGCTGACGGTGCAGGACAACGTCGAACTCGGCCTCGCCGCCCGCGGGATCCCGCCGAAAGCCCGCCGCGAGCGTGCGCTGCAGGCGATCGACCTGATCGGGCTCGACGGGTTCGAATCCGCTTATCCCAAGGAGCTTTCCGGCGGGATGCGGCAGCGGGTCGGCTTCGCCCGCGCGCTCGTGCTCGAACCGGACGTGCTGCTGATGGACGAGCCCTTCTCCGCGCTCGACGTGCTGACCGCGGAGAACCTGCGCACCGAGCTGATGAGCCTGTGGCAGCGCGCCGATTTCCCCACTAAAGCGGTCTGCATCGTCACGCACAACATCGAGGAGGCCGTGCTGCTCGCGGACCGGGTGCTGGTCCTCGGCGCCAACCCCGGCACCCTGCGCGCGGAAGTGGAGGTCGACCTCGCCCGGCCGCGCGACCGCAAATCCCCCGCGTTCGCCGCGCTGGTCGAGCGGCTCTACGACCTGCTGACCGGACGCGACCCGGCGGCCGTCGAACCCGCGCAGGCCACGCCCACCGCCCGGCCGCTGCCGCACGCGTCGGTCGGCGGGCTGGCCGGTCTCGTAGAGCTGGTGCACGCTCGCGGCGGCCACGCGGACCTGCCGGATCTCGCCGCCGAACTGAGCTTCGAGGTCGACGACCTGCTGCCGCTCGTCGACGCCGCCGCCCTGCTCGACCTTCTCTTCGTGGCGGGCGGCGACCTGCACCTGACGCCGGTCGGCACCGCCTTCACCACCGCGGACATCCAGACCAGCAAGAAGATCTTCGCCGGTCAGGTCCGCGACCGGGCGCCGCTGGTGCGCACCATCGTCAACGCGCTCACCGCCAGTTCGGACGGCACGCTGCGCGCGGAGTTCTTCCTCGACCTGCTGCGCCGGGGCTTCTCCGCCGCCGACGCCCGGCAGCAGCTGGACACGGCGATCGACTGGGGCCGGTACGCGGAACTCTTCGACTACGACACCGACAGCGACCGGATCGCCCAGACGACCGCCGACTAGGTCAGCCTTCCGGCGCCGGAACCGCGTCCGGCGCCGGGCTGTCCGCCGGGGCGTCCGGCGTCGGGTCCCGGTTCACCACCGCGATCGCGAGCGCCCCGATCACCGCCACCGCCGCGAAGAGGTAGAAGCCCCACGGATACGCCAGTCCCGCCGACAGCAGCAGCCCGGTCACGAGCGGCCCGGACATCGCGCCGAACCGGCCGATCCCGCTCGCCGCGCCGAGTCCGGCGCCGCGCGCCTCGGCGGGGTACACGCGGGCGATGTACACGTAGACCAGCACCTGCGAACTGAACGTGAAAACCCCCGCCAGCAACACCCCGACGTACACACTCGCCCCGGGCAGCTTGATGCTCAGCAACGCCAAAAACACCGCGGCCGCCGCGAACCACCCGATGCTCGAACGCCGGTAGCCGATCTTGTCCGCGACCCGGCCGCCGACCAGCAGACCGAGGACCGCGCCGACGTTCAGCACCAGCAGCAGCGCCAGCGCCGCGCCGAGTTCGTAGCCCGCCGCGCGCATGATCTGCGGCAGCCAGGTGTTCAGGCCGTACACCAGCAGCAGCCCCATGAACGACGTCACCCAGAACGCGATCGTGGCGCGGCCGTAGCCGTGCCGGAACAGGACGCCGAGCGGATTGCGGGTCCGCCGGGCCTCCTTCGCCCGTTCCAGCGCCTTCGACTCGGGCAGGAATTTCAGCATGAGCGGCACCAGGACCAGCGCGGGCGCGGCCCCGATGACGAACATCCACTGCCAGCCGAACCGTTGCAGCACCAGGATTCCCAGCAGCGCGGTGAGCACCGCGCCGACGTGGTAGCCGGTCATCAGCACGGTGGTCGCGCTGCCGCTGCGGCCGATCTTCGCGTACTCGGTGATCAGCGCCAGCGCGGTCGGCAGCACGCCGCCGAGCCCGAGCCCGGCCAGGAACCGCAGCACGCCGAACAGCCACGGCCCGTTGGCGAACGCGCAGAGCAGCGTGCAGACCGAGAAGCTGGTCACGGTCAGCAGCATCATGCCGCGGCGGCCGAGCAGGTCGCTGAGCGGGCCGATCGCGAACGCGCCGACCGCCACGCCGAGCAGCCCGACCGCGGAAATCAGCGACGCCGTGTTGGGGTCGAGCCCCCACGCTTTGTCCTTGAGCAGCGCGGGCAGCACGACGCCCAGCACCACCAGGTCGAACCCTTCGAGCGCCACCGCCGTCCAGCACAGCGGGGCCACCCAGCGGGCGGGGCGCGCCCGGGGATCTGTCGAGACCGTCATGTCATCACCTGCGTCGTCGGAGGGGACCTGGTCGGATACTGCGGTTAACCGGATACCGCGGTCAGAAGGGGTGCTGCGGAAGGTCGCCGCGCACGGTGACCCACTGGGTTTCGGTGAACGCCTCCAGGTTGGCCTGCGCGCCGCCGTGCCGGGAGCCGGTGCCCGAATCCCCCACCCCGCCGAACGGGGCGAGGGCTTCGTCGTTGATCGTCTGGTCGTTGACGTGCACCAGACCGGACGGGATCCGCTCGGCCAGCGCCAGCCCCCGCGCGGCGTCCCGGGTCAGGATGCCCAGCGAGAGCCCGTATTCGGTACCGCCGGCCAGGCGCACTGCTTCGTCCACTGTGGAGAACGGCACGACCGGAGCGACCGGGCCGAACACCTCCTGGGCGTACGCGGGCGCGGCGAGCGGGACGTCGGTGAGGACGGTCGGGCGGTAGAACAGGTCCTCGTAGGTGCCGCCGGTGGCGATCTTCGCGCCGGCCTCGGCGCTGCCGGTGACGACCGAGTGCACGCGGTCGCGCTGTCCCGCGTCGATCAGCGGGCCGAGCGCGACGTCGCCGGTCGCCGGGTTGCCGACGGTCAGCTTGGCCGCGTGCTCGGCGAGCGCGGCCGCGTAATCGTCGGCGATTTCAGCGGCGACCAAGTGCCGTCCGGTCGCCATGCAGATCTGCCCGGAGTGGTTGAACGACCCGAACGCGCCGACCGACGCGGCCTGTTCGACGTCCGCGTCCGCCAGCACGACGAGCGCCGAGTTGCCGCCGAGTTCGAGGTGCACGCGCTTGAGCCGTTCCCCCGCCGCCGCGGCGATTTTCCGGCCCGCGTTCGTCGAGCCGGTGAACGCGATGACGCGCACCAGCGGGTCCTCGACCAGCGCCGCGCCGACGTCCGCGCCGCCGGGCAGCAGGTGGAACAGCCCTTCCGGCAGTCCGGCTTCCTCGAAGATCCGGGCCAGCACGACGCCGCCGCACACTGCCGTGCGCGGGTCGGGCTTCGCCAGCACCGCGTTGCCGAGTGCCAAAGCGGGCGCGATCGCGCGGATGGACAGGATCACCGGCGCGTTGAACGGCGAGATCACGCCGACCACCCCGGCCGGGACCCGGCGCGCCATCGACAGCCGAGGCTGGCTGGAACGCAACAGTTCCCCGTACGGATGCGCCGCGAGCGCGGCCGCTTCGTGGCATTCCTCGGCCGCGACCGCACGGGTCTGGAATTGCGCGAATCCCCGCGTAGCACCGGATTCCCGGATGAGCCATTCGTCGATCTCGTCGCCGTGGTCCTCGAAAAGCCGCGCTGCGCGACGCAATACCCGCGCCCGCGCGTCGTACGGCTGCGCGGCCCACTCGCGCTGCGCTTCCTGGGCCGCCGCGGCCGCCTTGGCGACATTCTCCGGAGCCGCCGCGCCCACCTGGGCGAGTGTGGCTCCAGTTGCTGGTTCGACCGCGTCGTATTCCCCGCCCGCGCCGGGGATCCAGCCGCCGGAGTAGATCCGGCCCTGCCATCCGGTTCCGAGCAACGTCATGCCGTCACCGCCACTTCCAGCACCAGCGGCTCCGTGCGGGCGGCCAACGACGGCAGCACCTCGTTCAACACCGACTCCAGTTCCTCGTAGGTTTCGACGCGCCGTGCTGGGCAGCCGAGCGATTTCGCGAGCCCGCTCACGCTGACCTCGCCGAACCCGGGCCACGGCGCTTTTCCGCCCCCGGCCGTGCGTTCGCCGTGCCGCACGGCGAGTTTGTCCATGATCGCGTAGCCGCCGTTGGACAGCACGAGCACCAGAACGCCGGCGCCGTAGTGCGCGGCGCTCCACAACGACTGGATCGAGTACAGCGACGAGCCGTCCCCGATCACCGCTACCACCGGGCGTTTCAGTCCGCCCATCCGCAGCCCGATCGCCGCCGGGATGCCG
Source organism: Streptomyces sp. AA4 (assembly GCF_000158875.1). NCBI lineage: Bacteria > Bacillati > Actinomycetota > Actinomycetes > Kitasatosporales > Streptomycetaceae > Streptomyces > Streptomyces sp. AA4. The sequence continues at coordinate 4,530,991 of NZ_GG657746.1, forward strand.
AAGCCCAGCCCGCCCATGGCCGCGCTGAGGAAGCCGAGCGGCTCGCGCGCCGGGACGTACGCGTGCAGCAACGGGCGGCTCGACGGGGATTCCTCGACCAGCACCGTGTCCTTGGGCAGCTGGCGGGCGAGCAGACCGAACACGTGGTCCGGTCCCAGCGGCGCCCCTTCGGCCGGCGCGCCCGGCAGCTCGACCGTCCGGCCGATCTTTTCCGCGGGTGCTTCCCGGGCCGGGAGCAGCTCCGCCAACGGCCCGCACACCGCGGAGGGCCGCGCCAGCACCGCGAGGTCGACCGGGCTGCGGTGCGCTTCGTTCGGGTCGTCGGTGACCACGGCGACGCGGGTGCCGGGTTCGGTCAGCTGCCCCGGTTCCCGCGGGTACTGGCGAAAAACCGGCGCGCCGACCGAGAGCACCGCGTCGTGCCCGGACAACGCTTTCCGCAGTCCTTCTCGGCCCGGCGGCAGGTGTCCGGCGAACTGCGGGTGGTCCTGCGGGAATCCGGCGCGGGCGCCGAACGCCTCCTGCCACACCGGGCACGCGAGCTTCTCCGCTAGCGCAGTCAGCCCCCGCCACGACTCGGCGTCGTCGGCCCCGGCGCCCGCCACGAGCACCGGATTGCTTGCGGTACCGAGGAATTCCGCCAGTTCGGCCAGCACCGCGGGCTCGGCGGCGTGCGCGCGGACCAGCTTGGCCGGGGCGGGCAGCGGCTCGTCCACGTCCGCCGGTTCGGACCAGTCGTCCATCGGCACGATCACCAGCGCCGGGCCGCGGTGCTCGCGCGCCTCGTGCCAGGCACGGGCCAGCGCACCCGGAACGTCCTGCGGGCGCGGCGGTTCCGCGATCCACACCGGCGTCGGCCGGGCGAGGTCGTCGAGGCGGTGGCCGGTGAGGAACGGCTCCAGCGCGAGGTGCCGGCGGTCCTGCTGCCCGACGAGCACGACCAGCGGCGCGCGGTTGACCCGGGCGGTCGCGAGCGCGCCGACGGCGTTCCCGAGCCCGGCGGTGGTGTGCAGGATCGCGACCGCGGGCCGGTCGTTGGCGAGCGCCCAGCCGGTCGCCATGCCGACCACCGAACCCTCGTGCAGCGCCAGCACGAACTCGAGGTCGTCGGGGAGGTCGGTGAGCAGCGCGATCTCGGTCGACCCGGGATTGGCGAACACCGTCGTGGCGCCGAACCGGCGCAGCACGTCGAACGCGGCGTCGCGAACGGTCGGGGCAGGGCTCACGGACTTCTCCTCGGCAGTGCGGCAGCGGGCGGTCCGGAGTCTCCCGGCCCGGTCCCGGGCCGCCCAGCCCCGCTTCCACTCAGCGGAAAAGTTCCTCAACCTTGCAATGCGCGCGTGACCCCCAGCGCGGCCATCCGGACCACCGGCACGAGCGGCGAAAGATTCGGCGTGCTGCTGGGCACGACCACGGAAATCGCGGCCACGACCTGGTCGCCCGGCCCGCGCACCGGGGCGGCGACCGACGACGCGCCCTCGGTCATCTCGTCGCGGGAGATGCAGAATCCCTGCAGCCGGACCTCCGCCAGCACCTGCCGCAGCCGCGCCGGGTCGGTGATCGTCCCGCTGGCGCGCCGCTCGAGCCCGCCGGCCAGGATCTTCTCGAGGCAGTCCGGCGGCGCGTGCGCGAGCAGCACCTTGCCCGGCCCCGCCGCGTGCAGCGGAAGCCGCAGCCCGACCCGCGACGTCACCACGACATCCGGGTGCGCCTCGAGCTTTTCCAGGTACAGCGCGCGGTCCCCGTCGAGCACGACCAGGTGGACGACCTCGTGCGTCACCTGGAGCAGGTCCTGCAGGAACGGCAGCGCGACGTCCCGCAGCTCGCGCCCGCCCGGCGCCTGCGCCCCGAGCTGCCACAGCCGGAGCCCGATGCGGTACCGGCCGCGGCCGGTGCGCTCGAGCGCGCCCCAGCCGGTCAGTTCGGCGAGCAGCCGGTGCACCGTGGCAGGCGCGAGCCCGGTCGCCCGGGTGATCTCGCCGTGAGTCTGCTCGGGTCGGCCGGACAGGAAGGAATCCAGCACCGCGAACGCGCGGCTCAGGACCGTGCGCCCGGGTTCGGCGGCGTTGCCGGCGATCGCGTGCCTCCGGGGCTGCGGTGGAACGGGACGGGGACTTGGCCGCCCATCATCCGCCAGTCCCGGCGACACGGCAACCCGCCCTCCCCCGGACCGTCCACACTGGACGCTCACCCCGTCGCCAGCTTCACCGCCCGCCTCTCGGGCGCGGTCCCCGCGGCGACCCCGAGCACCGCCGCCGCAGGCCCGAGCCACCCTGCTCCGCCGCTCGCCAGCACCAGCACGATCTTCCCCATTGACCACGATCGCCCGCAACGACGCGGACCGATCGGCCGCCCGGCCCACGAGCCGGTTCCCCAGAAGCAACCCCGGCCCCACCACTGCCGAGGAGTACGCCATCAGCAAGGACGAGGGGCCAGCACCACCGCCCCCACCGCGAGCAACGCGGCAATCAGCGGATTGACCAGCACCCCAGCCGCTCGCGCATCGCCGTCGCCGGTAACGTCATCGACAGATCCTCAAGTGCCTGGCCCAGGTGTTCGGCTTCGAACCGAGCCCGAAGAATCCCGGAAGCCGGCGGCCGTCAGGCCCGGAGCGGCTCCGCCCGCAACTGCTGGCTCAGCGACAACCGCGAGGCGATCTTTCGGGGACCGCGACAGGCATCGCCGCTCGTCATCCGTTCGCACGCCGACTCCGCCCGGGGCAGCCTCGTGGCGATCCTGGCCGAGAGAGGCCCGCCGCGTTCGGCGCCTTCCGGCCGTTCACGCTCTGCGATCCCGCCCTCGCTTCGCATTCACGCCGACGTCAGCCGTCCGACCCGAGGAAGCATCGACCTCTCCCGCGAGCCGCGCGTCCACCACCGACGTCGACAGCGCGAAGCGCCGGGCACGACGTGCCGTCAATTCCCTCGAACAGCGGCTGAACAAGCTCACCGATGACGTGTGTTGCTCGCACGGCTGGACTTCATTCGCCCCAGAGCGACGACGCCGATGAGCACGACGAGCGCCATCGCGAGATAAGACCAGAAGCCATCGATGAGATAACCGGCAAGATAGGTTGCCAGCGCTACCACTATCAGCACTACGGCAAATCGCACTTTTCCGCCTCCTCTCGGCAACCCCGCACTTCCGGTGCACCCTACCTCGGTCTCAGCTGGTCAGCTTCGAAAGGCAAGCGCCCGCGGCGCCCGAACTGGCCCCTCCGAGGATCGCCCTCAGCGTCGAACCGGCGATAAGACCGCCTGCCACTGCCGTGCCGATAGCGATGTCGGCGGCTTTCAGACACCCGATGACCTCGTCGGTCAGGGGTTTGTTCGCCGCCCAGTCGACGCAGCGGTCGGCGTCGAAATACTCCTGCATGCACGGAATGTTCGCCAGGTCCCCCGGACTGTCCCCAGCGCTGGCCGTTCCAGACAGACCTGTGACAGCCGGCGCGGCGGCGACAGCGACGATACCAGCGATTACCGCGCTAACCCTTTGCGAAACTCTCGTCATGGAATCCGCCTCTGATTCTCCGCTAACCGACCGCTTCCGTCGAGCGTCAGCATTGCGAACCTTCCCGGCAGACGTCAACAACGCTCAACCGGGCCGCCACAAGGACGGGGTATCGTCGCAATCGCGGCGACGAACTCGGAAAACGGACTATAAGCTGCTCGTTTTATCGGATTGAGAGCGAGCGGACACCAGCCGCCCTCCCGTGATCGGGAACCAGCCTTCCCGCAGAAGATGAATATCTCACGTGACCTTGGTTCGCTGTTCACAGACGCTGCGGGCAAGTGCGCTCGCGGGACGCCGGTGCCGTGTTCGACCTCGCCACACCAAATTCAGCGACACGGCATCTCAAAGCCACTGCACCAGTCGACAGCGTTGCGACCCCGAAGCTGACTGCCCAACGCCCTGGCGACGGAAAACTACTGGCGCGAATGCTGCTGTCCGCGCGGTCGCGCCGGATGCGCAGAATCCCGTTCTCAGCACCTTTCCGATACCCGGACGACTCGACGCACCTTTCACTGAAAGCAGTGCGGAGATGATTCGCGTGGCGAAGTGCGTCCACCCGAGATCTTTCGGCACGCTGCTCATCTGCGCCACGGCTACGCACAGGACGGTGCGGTCGCGTACCTGGGCCGAGCCGGCCGTTTGGTTCAGCCAAACTTTTCGCTTCCGACCGGTGGGCAGGGCGAGAAACTTCGAGGTGACGAGATGTCGCCCACGCGCCAGTGTCGGAGCGTGGCGAGAAGCCGGAGGCCGGCGCATACTGCCGACGCAGCACTGAAACTTCGCACAACAGCTCGGTCTCGACGACCGGCCACGGCTGCCCCTGACCTGCCCGCCTCGGCTCGGCTCGCAGACCCGCCTTGCAAGTGAACGAAACCCGGCCGCCGGATCGTCCGTTCGATCCAGGCCAGATCCGAGGCGGAGAGAGATGCCCTCGCCGTGGACCCGCTAGCCCGCCTGCTGTCGAGGTGGTCGTGCATGGCGATGATGGCTCCGGCACCGCGGGACCGGAGTGGCGGCGCGCTCCGGACCGGTTCGCCTGGAAGCCGAGACGAACCTCGCCTTTGACCGGATTGAGCGCTCCCAGAAGTTCCCCAGCGCGTCCGGCGGAGCGAAGCACATCGTACTGCCCGCCAGGTCGCAGCCCAGTCCGCCGCCATCCGTGGCGGCACACATCTGCCGTTGCCTCCGCGGCATGCCACCCAGCTCGATCCGAACGTTCCGTTGCGGCAACAGGCGTCCGCCCAAGCTGCTGCCTTGTTCGGATCCAGCTCGCTGCGCGGATTGGCCCGCCGAAGACACTTCGGCCCGGCTCGTCCGGTGCCGTCGACTCCGTCCAGCGCTCAGGCCGGACAGCCTCAGCCTCGATGTGCCGCGCACAGCCTTCGGCTTGCCGCTTTTACGAGCACCCCGCCCGTGAAACCGATCGGGCTGCGGGTCGCCCCGCGCAAGTAACTAGACGCCCTCGAACTCACTGCCCAAACGTAGGCACCGCAGGAGAAACATCCAACGCCTCCCGATTGAAAGTCACCTCAACCCCCCGCCCCCGCAACCGAGAAGCCCGCTGATCAACCTTCCACCCATCCACCCGAACCCCCACCTCCGGATGGCGCGCCACCTGCTCCGCCCCCAGCCGAACCCGAACACTGGCCATCTCCCCACCAACCAAATTCAGATAATTATCACTGAACACAGCCGGAAGCACCCTCTCCCCAGTCCGAGTGTCATACACCTGCAAATGCACCATCAACGCCACAGACTCGCCAACATTTCGCACATCCACCTCAACCCCGTCCCGCGAAACCCCGGCGATCACCGAAACAGCAGCCGGAGACATCCCGTCAAGCCCACCAAACCCGACAGCCCGCCCCGGATTCTCCACCCAGTAGAAATTCCGAACCACCAAACCCGCCCCCTCAAACACCAACCGAACAAAAACCACCTCCGACGAAACCGCCCTCACCAGCGAAGCAACATTCCCGACCACAGCCCGATCAGAACCCCGCACTCCACCGACAGGCAACGAGACCCGCCCAACCTCGCCCCCATCCAGCCCATACAAGGAAACCGCAACCCTCCCCCGCACCACCGCCCGGGAATGATTCGCCATCACCACCTCAAACGTCCGCGCATCCAGCACCACATTGACCCGCCGGCAAGCATGCTGAACCGCGTAGAACGACGAATGCGCCTCCAAATCATGACTATACATCTGCCAAACGAAAGAAGGCTGTGCAGGATTGGTCATCCACATGATGACCCCAGTACGAGGATAAGGCCCAGCACTCCGCATATAAGCCACCGGAGCCTCGTAAATAGCCTTGATGCACTCGTAGTTCATCATCTGCGACTTCCGCGCGAAATCCGCGAGATTCCGCACCTCTCCATACCGCTCCGCGGTAAGCCGAAGATACCCCGCACCGCCCCCGTTCCCGCCATTCCCGTTCACATCCCGATCAGCCCAGAAATCATCGGGATGCTCCCACGATCCCTCCGGCAGCATCTTCCGCATGAACTCCAGCGTCGGAATCGAATAAGACCCCACCTCGTTGTGGAACGGCGGCCACTGCGTCCCGTCGTTCAGCTCGAAATGCCGGGCAGGCGGCACCCAGTGGTACGGCCCGCCGGACCGATACCCGTCGATCGGATTCACGCCAGTGTCCCCAGCCGAACTAGTCAACACAGCCCGCTGCGGATCCAGCTCGGCGACCAGTGCGTCCAGCCCGTCGATCAACGGCTGCGGCGGCGGCCCTTCATTGCCGCCGCACCACAGCAGGATCGACGGATGATTGCGAAACCGCACAATGCAATCCCGAATATTGGCCAGATCGCGGGCAATGTTCTCCGCAGGCGGCCCCTCAGTCGAACAGAAGAAATCCTGCCACACCAAGATCCCGTACTCGTCGCAAGCAGCGAAGAAGTCCTCGGTGCTGCTCTGCCCGTTCCAGTTCCGGATCAGGTTGAGATTGGCGTCGCGATGCAGCCGGACCTGCGCCCGCAGCCGCTCCCGGGGAATCCGCTTCAGCGCCTCGTCCAGCCCCCAGTTGCCGCCCATCACGAGAATCGGCTGATTGTTGACCGTGATCGCCAAACACTGGCTCGTCGCCCCGGACGGCGACCGCATCGGCGTTGTGTATTCGATCCGGCGGATCCCGAAGTCCACCGTCCGCTCGTCGTGCACTTGGCCGCCGGACTCCACGCTGATCGCCAACCGGTAGCGATACGGATCGCCATACCCGTTGGGCCACCACAACTTCGGCCGGTCCAGTCGCAGGCAAGACACTTCCTTCGACGTCAGAACCACTGACGACGCTCCAGCCGGAACGCTGACCGTCCGCCGGAAGTCGCGCCCGTCGAGCGACCCCTTCACCACCACGGACTTTCCGGCCGCGCTGTCCAGCGCAAGCTCGACCGCGACGTCCGCCGTGCGCAAATCCGGCGACAACGTCGAGGTGACGTGCACGTCAGCCATCCGGACCGGCCCGGTGGTACGCCAGGTGACCGGCTGCCAGATCCCGAGATCCCGATCCGGAATAGTCGGCAGCCAATCCCACCCAGCGGTGCAGAAGAACGTCGGCCCGTTCTTCAACGTGCTCCCGGTCGGCCCGCCGTTGCGCCCGCCCCGCGTCACCCCGCTGGCGTAACTGGGCAACGCGGGCGGATCGGTGTAGTCCAGCTTCCCGACCAGCACCGCCAGCCACGCCACGCCGTCCGCCTTGGCCACGATGTCCGTGACGTCGAAGACCGCCCGCTTGAACGCGCCTTCGACCGTGCCGACCCGGACTCCGTTCAGCCATACCGTCCCGAGATAGTTGATCCCGTCGAACTGCAGCCAGAACCGCTGCCCCGGAACCAGCCGCGGCACCCGGAACGCGACCCGGTACCAGTAGCCGGTGTCCTTGAGGGTGTCCGGAACGGTGTCGGTCACGATGTGGCCGTACAACGGATCGGGATACTCGCCGTTGGCGATCATGCTCGTCAGCGGCGTCCCCGGAACGACGGCGGGCTTCATCCCGGCGACGTTCCCCGCACTGGCCAGCGCACTCCCGTCCGCGGCCATGCCGTCCGCCGCGGCAAAGGTCCAGCCGCTGCCGATCTCCCCGCCGCCCACCGGCACCGGCCGGGCATCCGCCTCGGCCGGGTCCGCTATCCCGAGAGCCCCGAGCACACCCCCGCCCGCGACAGCAATCCCGCCGGACAGAAACCGCCTGCGATTCACCTGGGTCACGTCGCTCCCAAAGCCTCTGACATCGTTGTCAACCGCACCTGAACCCTATTATTCGGCCGCCCACGGTCCCGATGTCAAGCGGCATCGGGAGGTTTCCCCCGCCCCGCAAGGTTTCTGTCGGGCGGACACCCCAGCGTGACCGCCCGCTGCGCCATAGGAAGGAACCTTTATAAAGTCGGCGGGAAATCCGCCCGCGCCCCTGGCGACCGCCCGCCGTGCGCTTTTAGGGTGACGGCGTTCGCGGCGGGGCGCGTGCCCCGCTCACCGGTGCACCACCGAAGGAAAGCGAGTTTCCCGTGCCCGAACCCGTCGAGATGTGGACCGCGCCCGACTTCGTCGAATACGAAACGCCGATGGAGGTCACCGCCTACGCGGCCCGCCGGGAGGAATGACCCGCCGGACGGGACCGGTCCGCCGCGGTCCCGTCCGCTTCCCGGAAAACCTTACCGCTCAGCGAGAATCCCGGAGCAGCCGAATGTCCACTGTGCACCCGATGAGTCCGGCGGAGTTCACCGGAGCCCTGCGCGGCCTCGGCCGCCGGTATTGGGGAAGCCACCCGTTCCACCGGCGAATGCACGCCGGCGAACTGAGCGAACGCGAACTGAAACTCTGGGCGGCCAATCGCTGGTACTACCAATGCCTGCTGCCGCAAAAAGACGCGGCTATCGTCAGCAATTGCCCCCTCCCGGAAATCCGCCGGATCTGGCTGGACCGCATCGTGTACCACGACGGCACCGCTGCCGGCGAAGGCGGAGCCGAGCGCTGGCTGCGCCTGTGCGCCGCCGTCGGCTTGGACCGCGCCGAGGTTCTTGACGAACGGCACGTGGCCCCAGGCGTCCGGTTCGCCGTCGACGCCTACGTCACCTTCGCGCGCACCAAACCCTGGGTCGAAGCCGTCGCCTCCGGCCTGACCGAAATGTTCGCCGGGCACCTGATGCAGCAGCGGGTGGCCGACGTCCTGGCGAATTATGCGTGGATCTCCCGCGCCGACCTGGCGTACTTCACCAACCGCATCGACAAGGTTTCCGGCGAGGGCAAGGACACTTTGGACATTGTCGTGCAGCACTGCGTCACCCGCGAGCAGCAGGAGAAGGCGGTGTCCGCGCTGTCGTTCAAATGCGACGTCCTGTGGTCGATGCTCGACGCCATCGAACGCGCCGCGGCCGGGGAGTGAAGCGATGGACACCATCACCAACACGTCGGTGCCGAAACTGCGCGTCGGCGTGCGCCTGACCTACGACCACGTCCGCGGCGTGCACGTGCTGTTGTTTCCGGAAGGCGTGGTGGTGCCGAACTCCACCGCCACCGCGGTCCTGGAACTCTGCGACGGCGCGACCCCGGTCTCCGGCATCCTCACCTGCTTGCGCAGCCGATATCAAGGCGTCCAAGAGAGTGACGTCCTCGCCGTGCTGGCCAGGTTCGGACAACGGCGGGTGATCGAATGGACGTAACCGCGCCGCTCGGACTGCTCGCGGAATTGACGCACCGGTGTCCCCTGCACTGCCCGTACTGCTCCAATCCGCTGGAACTGGTCAGCCGGGCCGCCGAAATGTCCACTGTGGAATGGACCGATGCGCTCTCCCAAGCCCGCGAGCTTGGCGTGCTCCAGGTCCACCTCTCCGGCGGAGAACCGCTGGCGCGCCTGGATCTGCCGCAGCTGGTCACGCACGCGAGCGGACTCGGCTGTTACGTCAACCTCGTCACCTCCGGCCTGGGCCTGACCGAGCCCCGGCTGAGCGACCTCGTCGAACGCGGCCTGGCCCACGTCCAGCTCTCCGTCCAAGCCGCCACGCCGGACCGCGCGAACCCGCTCGCCGGAGCGAAAGCCTTCGACCGGAAACGGGCCGCCGCCGAACTCGTCAAAGCTTCGGGCCTGCCGCTCACGGTCAACGTGGTGCTGCACCGGCACAACCACGACCAGCTCGCCGACCTCATCGCGCTGGCCGAGGACATGGGCGCCGACCGGCTCGAACTGGCCAACACCCAGTACTACGGCTGGGCCCTGCGCAACCGCGCCGCCCTCATGCCCACCCGCGCGCAGCTCGCCGCCGCCGAACCCGTGGTCCGTGCGGCCGTCGAACGCCTCCGCGGCACGATGGAGATCATCTACATCGTCGCCGACTACTACGAGCCGTTCCCCAAACCGTGCATGCACGGCTGGGGCGCGCGGCAACTCACCATCGCCCCGGACGGCACCGTCCTGCCCTGCCCCGCCGCCAGCGCGATCACCACGCTCCCGCTCGACAACGTCCGCGACACCGCCTTGGCCGACATCTGGTACCGCTCGGAGTCCTTCAACGCCTACCGCGGCGACGAGTGGATGCGCGACCCGTGCCGCACCTGCGACCGCCGCACCACCGACTTCGGCGGCTGCCGCTGCCAAGCGTTCCAGCTCACCGGCGACGCGGCCAACCCCGACCCCGTCTGCTCCCGCTCCCCGCATCGCGGCACCGTCGACCTGCTCCTCTCCGCACCGTCCACTCCGGACCTGGTCATGCGCGGCCCGGCCCAATGAAGGTCATCCTCCTGGGCACCGCGGCCGGCGGCGGCTTTCCGCAATGGAACTGCGCTTGCGCTCGCTGCGCCTCCGGCTCTCCGCCCCGCACGCAAGACAGCGTCGCCTTCAGCGCGGACGACCGCACCTGGCACCTCCTGAACGCCTCGCCCGACATCCGCGCCCAAATCCTGGCGACCCCAGCCCTGCGTGCCGGGCCAGGCCCGCGCGAGACGCCGCTGCGCACCGTCCTGCTGACCGACGCCGAACTGGACCACACCCTCGGCCTGCTCATGCTCCGCGAGGCACCGACTCTCACCGTCCACGCCCCACCCGCGGCATTGCATGCACTGACGGACCACTTCCCGGCCCGCGCCATCATCGGCGACTACCACGACTGGACCTGGCTCGCGTCCACCGAAACCACCCTCGACGGCTTAATCATCACTTCCTTCCCTATCAGCGACAAACAACCGAAATACGCCCGCTCGTCCACCCACCCCGGCCCGTGGGTCGTCGCCTACCGCATCCACGACCCGACGACCGGCGGCACGCTCGTATACGCGCCGTGCCTGCGCACCTGGCCGCCCGGCTTCGACGCCTTCACCGACGGTGCCAGCCTCGTGTTGTTGGACGGCACCTTCTACAGCGGCAGCGAATTCACGACCGCCACCTCCACCGCCAACCCGGCGGCTCAGCGGGCGATGGGCCACGTACCGATCACCGCGACACTGCCGATGCTCTCCACCCGCCCCGCCACGACGCGGTGGGCCTATACGCATCTGAACAACACGAATCCTGTCGTCGACCCGGCCAGTGCGGAGCATGCCGCGGTGGTGGGCGCTGGAGCGGAACTGCCGTTTGACGGGACGGAGTTCACCCTCTGAGCCAGACCACAGCACCCGACCTTGCCAACTCCGGTCCTCCGACACGGCAAACCCCGCCCGCTGATCCCGAGCGGCCCGGAACGCCTCCGAATTCCCGCTCCTGGAACCAAACCGCCGCCAGACAGCAACGCATCACCCTCTCAACCAAACACCCACCTCGCCACCATCGTCCCGCCGACACAGCAAAACCACAGCGCCCGCCGACCAACCAGCGCAGAACACGCCCACCGGCGAAACCGGACAGCACCGAGTTCACGCGGTAATCCGCACGGCTAAGCCAAGCTCCTCGACCAAGTCCCACAAGTACCAGCCCAGCAGTCACCGCGAACCCGGCTGTCCAGCGATCCTCTCCCGCACACGACAACACCCAGCTCGAAGCACGGCAAGGCGAACGCAACGCTCCGTCTTACGTCCGGACGTCCCGCACCAGCAACGGCCGCTCCAGCACCTCTCGCGTCAACACCACACCAGTCATCCCAGCCTCCACCGCGATCGGGTTCGGCGACGGCTCCGCGCGGTCCGGATCCAACCCGGCCTCCCACAGCGACGACGCCAACCGCTCCGGCTCACTCCCGTACCGCCGACGCGGAACATGCGGAGTGAAACCGGCGACGACCGTGCCGTCTACCGCATGCACGAAGGGGCCTCGGCGTAACCGAGCCGGTTGACCGCCACGACTTCACTCGATTTCGACAGCCCAGCAACGACTCCCGACAAATTCCCGCGCCACCCCCACGGTTCGACGGCCACGCTCCGCCCGCCGGACTACACCACGCCGACGCACTCGCCGCCGCTCCCGCCTTTGGGCCTGCCCGACGTACTCGGCGACCAGACCGTTCAACTCCGCGAACGTCCCCTGCTCACCCCGACGGCGTCGCACCGCAGCACAGCCTCAGGAGGATCGAGCCCGCGCCCGAACGAAACACCGAAAATGTTCCGCAGCGATCCACCGTTGTCCAGCCAAGCCAACTCCGTCATCATGCCTCCAAGATCGACTGCAGCCATGATGACAGGCGCCACCGACAAAAACCGGAGATGCCAGCCCAAAAGTCCATTGTGGACCGAGAAGCTCACCCCCGAGGCGGAGCCGCCTGCAACGTCCCCCCGGGCAGCCGGTCCGCGCCCCAGCTCCGCTCGAGATACCCGACGATCCGCGCGACATCCTCGGCAGGCACCTTCTCCGGCTCCCCGTGCTCCCGGGGATCCACGTGGAAGATGTACAACCGCGACGCGAACTGCTCGAACGGCAGCGACGCCTCCCCGAACCGCTCGCCGTTGCCCGCCGTCGAGACCACCACGCCGTCGCCCCAGTCCTGCCCGCTGTCGTTGTTCGGGTTGTAGAAGTACACCCGCATGACGTCCTCGGGATCCGGGGCGGTGCGCAGGATCGTGATCGCGTGCCAGCCCACGTAGCGGGCCGCGCTGTCGGTGACCGCGATCCCGGCCGGCTGCGGGTGGATCAGCGGCTGCTCGCCGTTGTAGGTCGGGTGGTAGCTGGCGTAGAACTGCCGCAGGAAATCGTCGACGTCGATCAGTTTGCCGGTGGCGACGTCGACGTTGATCCGGAACCCGCGCGACGCCCACCAGCCGTGGAACTCGGGGTTGACCCAGCGGTGCGGGTCGCCCGGCCGGTCGGCGCAGCGGCGGCCCATCTCCGCGTAGATCCGGTCGAGATGGGGCACGACGAGCGACGACACCGGGTCCAGGTCGACGGGCAGCGACGCGGAGAGCCCCTGCCCGCTTTCCTTGGACGACACCGGCTGTCCTTCGAAGTGCATGACGACCTCGTCGTCGCGCGCCGCCCACACCACGACCTGCAGCAGGTAGTCCGGGTCGTTGTAGGCCCACATCGACAGCGCCCGCGCCGACTGGCAGGTCGGGTTGTCGCCCTGTCCGACGCCGAGCGGCTGGCCCAGCATCGACAGCACCCCCGAGAGCAACCGCGCCTCGGGCCGCGGCTGGTCGCCGAACACGAGCGTCAGCCGTTCCCGGGAGGCGGTCGACAGCTCCAGCGCCAGCTGCCGCCACAGCGCGGGCACGACCGGCGGCTCGTAGAGGATGCCGCGGTCGAGCAGCAGCGCGAGCCCGTAAACGCACTGCGCGGTCTGCGGGTGCACGGCCTCTTCGATCAGCCGGTGGACCAGGTCGTGGTAGCGCATCAGGCAGTTCCGGCCCACGTCGGACAGCCCGAGCGCCTCGCCGAGGAGGTAGTCGCTCTCGTGCGCGAGGTACCGCAGCAGTTCGGCGTGGTACGGCGACACCAGGCCGGTGTCGTGCATGGCGCGGGCGAACCCGGCCGCCTCGTACTGCAGGCTCGCCGCGTCCATCGCCTCGAGCCGGGACCGGAAGACGTCGACCCCTGGGTCCTCCCGGCAGGCCTCGGTGGTCCCGAACAGGCTGGTGATGAGCCGGTCGAGCCCCTGCACCGAGGAGCCGCCCAGGTCGACGTCCGGGTCGCCGCGGTAGATCGAGATCCGCGTGATCAGCGATTTGACCTGGTCGACCTGGATCGGGCGCTGGCGCAGGATCCGCCAGATCTCCTCGACCACCTTGTCCAGGATGCTGTCGTAGCCGATCTGGTCGGCGAGGTAGCGCAGCAGGTCCCGGATCAGCTGCGCGGTGCGGCCCTGCCTCGTCCGCTCCGCCTCGCTGGGCGGGGTGAACAGCAGCTCCAGGTTCGCCCCGAGCACCTGCGACAGGAAGACGCGGGCGTCCTCGGCGGGCAGCGTCGGATGCTCGTAGTCGCCGCACGCGACGGCGAGCATCCGCAGTTCGCTGGTCGCCTCGATGACGACGGTGTCGGAGTTGTCGCTGTGCAGGCCGGGGCCGACCAGCGCGGGGATGAGGATCTCCGGGGTGTCCCAGTCGGTCCCCTGGAAAACCCCGGCTTCCTCCAGCGCCTGCGCCCTGGCCCGGACGGCGGCCGCGCCGTCCGGCTGGAGCAGCACGCGCCGCAGCGCTTCCAGCACCCGCCGCAGCTTTGTGTGCTTCCCGAAGTCGCGGGTCCCGGCCATCGCCGAGACAGCGTCGTCGAGCGATGCCACGCGTTTGGCCAGCGTCGCAGTCGTGCCGGTGACGTCGGCGTTCGGCTCCAAGTGCGTCCTTCGGTCGGGGTGGCGGACTCGTCCGTGCTCAGACGTAGAAGTCCAGTTCTTCCTGTTCCTTCAGCAGGTCGCGCATCCGGTAGGCGTCGTCCCCGAAGAAGTACAGCAGACCCCAGTGCGTGCCGAACGCGGTCCTCTTGGTGACCGTCTCCTCCAGCGGAGCCGACAGGTCGTGCGACTCGTAGTAGTCGTCGTCCTCGGTCTGCTGCGGGATCCGCAGTTCGCTGACCACCCGGCGGCGCGGGTACACGCCGAAGCAGCCGGCCACCCCGGTCGCGTCGACGACCTCCCTCGGGAAGAAGGCGTCGATCTCCTCCTCGGTCGTCTTCGGGTCGAAGGACAGGACCAGCGCCTGGTAGGCGTTGAAGCCGTAGGCCCGTTCGAGCAGTTCGAAGACCTTGAAGCCCGGCGGCCGGTAGGCGACCTCGCCGAAGTACATCTCGCCGTCGCTGGTGACGAAGTACTCCGGGTGCACGAAGCCGAATTCGATGTCGAAGGTCTTGACCAGCTTCTCGATCTGCGCGGTGATCTGCGGCCGGTACCGCTCCAGCTCCGGGGTCGCCGGGACGAACACCGAGTACCCGAGCGTGACGTACTCGGAGATGTTCAGGAATTTGACCTTGCCGCCGTGGATCCATGCCTCGACGGCGAATTCCCATCCGTCGAGGTGCGATTCCATCAGGACCGGGAACTCCTCGTCGGGGATCGAGTCGATCTCGTCCGGGGTGCGGATGACGCGGTGCCCGAGGCAGCCCGCCTTGTCGAACGCCTTGAGGTGGATGGGGTCGTTCGGGTCGCCGTCGAGCTTGAGCAGCGTCTGGTTGACCCGCTTGAGGAACCGGACGACGTCCTCGCGGTCGTGCGCCTCCTCGAAGATCCCCACCCGGATGCCGCCGAGCTGCGCGCGCCGCTTCATCAGCGCCTTGTCCCGCAGCAGCATCGCCTGGCCGAACAGGCGCGGGTTGTCCATCAGCACCGAGTTGATCGCCCCGGCCCATTCGACGGTCTCCTCGAACAGCGGGATCGCGACGTCGACGCCTTCCTCCTGCAGGATTTCGGCGATCTCCATCGAACGGTCGTTCAGCCGCTCGAAATTCCACGACACGTACGGGATGTCGTGCTCGACGCAGTACTTCTCCGCCCAATCCGGGGCGACCACGACGTAGCGCCGGTCGAACCGGTCGAGCGCCTCGACCGCGTTGAGCGACCAGCCGAGCAGTGCTACGTATCCCTTGTCCGGGTCCTTCGCGATCGGCTCGGACTGTGGCATAGGGCGTTCCTCCGTTCAGCACGCGCGGCCCGCCACGGCGCGACGGCCGCGATCGCGCTGAAAGGGGATACCCGAATTCGGCCGAATGAAACGGTTCTCTCCTTGCCGTCCCTGCCTCGCGCGGAAAAACTGGTGCGGCACAACGGTTTCCGGCTACTCGCCCCCGGCTGCCTGGCCGACCAGCGCGCACGCGGTGGCGAACGCCCCCGCCAGATCGTGCCCCATCCCGGCCACCACGTCGTCCAGCCCGCGCAACCCCGCCCGCTCCAGCAAGGTTTTCTCGTTCGTCACCCACTCCCCCCGAGCGGCCAGCACCGCGTGCCCGGCCTGCATCGCCGCCACCCCGACCGACGCCGCCGTCTCCGCGACCCGCCCGTGCCGCACGTACGCGGCCTTCGCGTAGTCCAGCGTCCGCGCGGCCGAAGCGCGCCAGAACTTGGGAGCGCTCTCGCGCAGCAATTCCGGATACTCCGGCCGCGGCAGCTCGCCCCGCAGCACCCGGTTCAGCGCCAGCTCCGCCACCACCAGATAACTCGGGATCCCGGCCAGGTGGAACGCCAGCGGCTCCCAATGGAACCGGCCCTTCTCCGCCTCGGCCAGCTCGTGCTCGACCACGTCCAAGTCCCGGTAGTGCACGTCCACCGGCCGGCCCTGCACGGTCAGCCACGCGCCGCCGTTGAAGACTCCGCCGCCCCATTCGCCCAGGCCGGACACCTCGCCGGGCAGGCCGAGCGCGCGCAGGTCGTCCGGATCGAACGCGCCCCGGTAGTACACCGCGCAGTCCCAGTCGCTGTCCGGCCGATGAGTGCCGCGCGCCCGCGAGCCGCCCAGGGCCACCGCTTCCACTCCGGGCAAACCGGACAGCAGATCGGCGACGTGCTCGCCGAAGGTTTCCTCGTCGTTTTCCCGCATCCCCAGAAGATGCCATGAATCTCTGCCAAGATCGCCAGTATTTCGCCGACAGTCCGGCCGACCTGGGGGTCTGCATGCACCGATTCCGCACGATCGCGCTCGTCACCGCCGCAGTCACGATGCTCGGCGTCGCACCCGCGAACGCCGCCCAGCCGTTCTCCGACACCCTCTTCGCCGCGACGCACAACAGCTACTCCGGCAACGTCGACGGCGCGAAGGGAGCCATCGCCTACCAGCTCGACCACGGGGTCCGGTTCATCGAATTCGACATCCACGACAACGGTTACGCCGCCCGCCACGACTACGACATCGGCCACAGCTCCCCCGGCGACCTGGTCGACCACGCGGGCAACCCGGCGTCCGACAGCCTCCGCGACTGGCTCGCCGTCGTGAACACCTGGTCCGCCGCGCATCCGGACGCGGCGCCGATCGTCGTCATGCTCGATGTGAAAGACGACCTGACCGACAACGACTCGTTCGCCGCAGGGAACCTGGCCGCGGTCAACGCCGAGCTGAGTGCCGCGTTCGGGCCGCGGCTGCTCTCCCCCGCCGCCTACCGCACCGGCGCGACCACGGATTCCTTGCGCGGCAAGGTGCTCCCGCTGCTCTCCGGCGACGGCGGCACGCGCGCCGCGTATCGCCGGGACGTCGGATACCACCCGGCGGTCGCGATCAACAGCCGCGGCCAGGTCGTGGAGGTGCACGACCTGGGCGGCGGCGCGCTGTGGTACTGGACTGGGCAGCTCGGCGCCGACGGACGCGTCGCCTGGCAGCGGCACGGCCGTTACGACAGCGGCCAGACGCCCGCGGTCGCGCTCGACGATTCCGGGCAGATTGTCGAGGTGCACCAGTCGCAGAGCGCCACCACGCTCTGGTACCACACCGGAAAGCTCGGCGCGGACGGCGAAATCAGCTGGTCGGCGAGCCACCAGTACGACAACGGCGTGCTGCCGACGGTCGCGTTCACCAGCACCGGGCTCCGCGAAATCCACCGCAGCCAGTCGAGCGACCAGAACTGGCAATGGCGCGGCACGCTCTCCGGCGAGACAGTCGCCTGGACCGGCAACGCGAAAACGTCCGATCCGCGTTACGACAAGGCAAACGCGGGACGAATCTCTGTCTTCACCGGTGCCGACGGGTCCACGCCCGCGCAAACCCTGCGCTACTCCACGGATCTCGTCGCCGGCGGACGCGTGCAGTACCAGCAGGTCGCGTTCGACGAATACCAGCAGGGCGATCCGGCCGAACTCCAGGACGGGCTGTTCTACGGGGCCCCGGCGAAGGAATCGGCGTTCCTCGTCGCCGCGCGCAAGAGCGGGCACGTGGTCCGCGGCTGGGACTTCGACAGCGCGGGCCTGGCCACCGATCCGCTGGTCAACTACCCGGCGACCAACCATCCGTACGACGACTGGTACCGGCAGCTGACCAAAGACGCTGCCCGGTGAACACGCTGCCCGCTAAACGAAATGGGGCCCGCGCTCTCCCACCCCGACGGGGAGAGCGCGGGCCTCGCCCGCAGGCTGGAGGGTCGGTGTTCCTCCCAAGAACACCGGCCCCTCCGGCCCGTGGGCGTTCAGGCGGTCCGCTGCCTGAGCCGAGCCGCCCCGACGGCTGCGACCGGCATCGACGCTTCCCGCAGCGCCGCCCGTTCGACCGGACGGCGGACCGCCCCGCTCGGAGTCCGCACGCAATGTCGCTCGACGGATTCCATGAGCACGGCAGCGACCATCACGACCACGGGGGTAGCCAGCGCGAACCACATGTGGCCTTTGGTACCCAACCGCGCGGAAAACCAATCGCCCGGTTTCCGGACGGGGGGCGGCTAGACTGGCGGCGTGCGCACGCGACCGACGCTGACCTGGGCCGGACCCGGCGAACCGCTTCCGCGCACGGGCACGGTCGCGGACGTCGCGGAGATCGTCGCCGGGCGGGACGTGCTCGTGCTCAGCGGCGCGGGCCTCTCCACCGAATCCGGCATACCCGACTACCGCGGCGAAAGCGGCAGTCTCCGCAAACACACGCCGATGACGTACGGCGAATTCGTCTCCAGCGAGGCGGGCCGCCAGCGTTACTGGGCGCGCAGCCACCTCGGGTGGCGCACCATCGCGCGGGCCGCGCCGAACGACGGGCACCGCGCCGTTTCCGCGTTGCGGGCGGGCGGCTGGGTTTCCGGGGTCATCACGCAGAACGTCGACGGCCTGCACCGCGCGGCCGGCACCCCGGGCGTGGTCGAACTGCACGGAAACCTCGACCGCGTCGTCTGCCTCGACTGCCGCCGCACCACCCCGCGCGAGGACCTCGACGTCCGGCTGCGCGCGGCCAACCCGGATTTCGGCGGCACCGCGACGCGGATCAACCCGGACGGCGACGTCGAACTCGCCGAGGACGTCGTCCGCGCCTTCCGCACCGTGCCCTGCACCAGCTGCTCCGGCGTGCTGAAGCCGGACGTGGTGTTCTTCGGCGAGAACGTGCCGCGCGCCCGCGTGGAACGCTGCTACCGGATGGTCGACGAGGCATCCGCGGTGCTGGTGCTGGGATCTTCGCTCACGGTCATGTCCGGCCTGCGCTTTGTCCGGCGCGCCGCGAAATCCGGCAAGCCCGTGGCGATCGTCAACCGCGGCCAGACCCGCGGCGACGAGCACGCGGCCGTCCGCGCCGACCTGCCGCTCGGCCCCGCGCTCACCGAACTGCTGGCAGTGCTGGAAAACGCGTTGCCCCGCCCGGCAGCCGCCGGATAGGCTGCGCGCACTCCGACGGAACGGTCCCCGGAAGCACGCCGCAGAGCGGACCGGCCGGCCTGAAAGACATCCAGGCCCAGGAGCGGGCGGCCACCCCGTAGTTGTCGACCCGTTTTCCCGGAGGTTCCCCGATGTCCATCGGCATTGGCCTGCCCGTCAGCGACCCCGCCGCCCTGCTCGACTGGGCACGGCGCGCGGACGCCGGCCCGTTCCGCACGCTCGGTCTGCTCGACCGTCTCGTCTACGACAATCCCGAACCGCTCACCGCGCTCGCCGTGCTGGCCGGCGCGACCACCCGCGTCCGGCTGCAGACCGAGGTCCTGCTCGCCCCGCTGCGCGAGACCGCGCTGCTCGCCAAGCAGGCCGCCACGCTCGACCGGATGAGCGGCGGCCGGTTCGTGCTCGGCGTCGGCGTCGGCGGCCGCGAGGACGACCACCACGCCGCCGGCACCCCGCTGCGCGAGCGCGGCCGCCGCCTCGACCGGCAGCTCGCCGACCTGCGCCGGCTGTGGTCCGGCGAGCCGTTCAGCGCCGAAGCCGGTCCGATCGGCCCCTCCCCGGCTCGCGAGGGCGGCCCGGAGCTGCTGATCGGCGCGTTCAAACCCCGAGCGCTGGCTCGCGTCGCCCGCTGGGGCGACGGGCTGCTCGCCGCCGCTCCCCCGTCCTGGGTCGGCGGCCTGTTCGACACGGTGCGCCGCGATTGGCAGGAGCACGGCCGAACGGGCGAGCCTCGGCTGGTCGCGCAGGCGAACGTCGCGCTCGGCCCGGATTCCGTCGCGGACGAGGCGAAAACGGCGATGCGCGCGTACTACGCGTTCACCGGAATGGCGGAGCAGATGGCGAGCGGCATGCTCACCTCCGCCGACGACATCCGGGCGGCGATCCGCGCGTACCGCGATCTCGGCGCGGACGAGGTGATGCTCTACTGCTGGGGCAGCGATCCCGAGCAGGTCGACCGGCTCGCCGACCTCTGCTGACCTCTCCTGAACAACGCGAGAAGTAAGCTCGCGCCCATGCAGGCGTCGACGCTTTCCGGCGGATCTTCCGCGCCCGGTCCCGGAACCGCCCGCCGGCGGGGATGACGGGCGAGCCTTCCGGGCGGGTCCCCTGGCTCGCCGCGCAGCCCCGGCGAGCTTTCCTGCTCGGGGCCGGCGCGGCGCTCGCCGGTTCGGGCGCGCTCGCGGCCGCGCTTTCCCGTCCCGCGCCCCCGGCGGCGCGGGACGGGTTCGGCGCGGACTGGCTTTTCGGGCCGTTCGTCCCGGGCTGCACCGAGCCGGACTTCGACGACAGCGGGATGGCGCTGGTTTCGGTCCCGCACTGCGTCGTCCCGCTGTCCTGGCAGGACTGGGATCCCACGGACTGGCAGCAGGTCTGGGTGTACCGGCAGCATTTCCTCGCGCCGGCGCAGCTGCGGCGGAACCGCGTGTTCCTGCAGTTCGACGGGGTGCTCAGCGCCGCGACGGTGTATCTCAACGGCCGTTTCGTCGCCGCGCGCAGCGGGGGCTACCTGCCGCTGCGCTGCGAGGTCACCGGCCTGCTGACCGACAAGGACAACGTGCTCGCGGTGGTCGTCGACGGCCGCTGGCAGCAGAACACCCCGCCCGACCTGCCGGAATTTCCGCATCCGACGGCCATCGACTTCTATCAGCCGGCCGGGCTGTACCGCGAAGTCCGGCTGACTGGCGTGCCCCAGACCTATCTGTCCGATGTGTACGCGCAGCAGATCGCCGTGCTGACGCCGAACCGCGAGGTGCTGCTGCATTGCACGGTGGACTCGGCGAAGCCGGTGAAGGGCCCGGTCCGGCTCACTGCCGCGCTCAGCCAGCACGGTGCGGAGATCGCATCCTCCTACACCGATCTCACCGGCCTGCCGAAGGGAAATACCCAGGTCACGATCTCCCTGCAAGGCCTCGAAGCGGTGCAGCTGTGGGATCTGGACGACCCGGCGCTGTGCGACATCCTCGTCACGCTGACGGTCGACGGTCGGAAAGTCCACACCTACCCGGTGCGCACCGGCCTGCGGGACGCTCAGTTCACGGTGGACGGTTTCCGGCTGAACGGGAAGCCGCTCAAGCTGTTCGGGCTCAACCGGCACCAGTGGTACCCGTTCGTCGGCGGCGCGATGCCGGATCGGGTGCAGCGCCGTGACGCTCAGCTGCTGAAAGAAGAATTGAACTGCACGATGGTGCGCTGCTCGCATTACCCGCAGGCGACGGCGTTCCTCGACGCGTGCGACGAACTCGGCATCCTGGTGTGGGAGGAACTGCCCGGCTGGGACCACGTCGGCGACACGGCGTGGCAGGAGCTGGCGGTGCGCGACGTGCACGACATGATCGTGCGCGACCGCAACCATCCGTCGATCATCGTGTGGGGCACCCGGGTGAACGAGACGCTCGGCCAATACACGCTGTACGGAAGAACCGACCAGCTCGCCGCGGAACTCGACCCGATGCGGCCGTGCACGGGCGCCGTCGCCGGCGAACGCGGCTACGTTTCCCCGCTGTATCCGGTGAAAGCGGCCGGCGGAGTGTTCTCGTTCAACGACTACAGCCGCCCCCGTCCCCCGGGTTCGCCCCCTCCGCTGCGCCCGCCGCGACGCGGAGTTCCTTACCTGGTCAGCGAAGCGATCGGCACGCTCGTCGGCTCTGCCTACTTCCGGCGGACGGATTCCCTTGCCGTGCAACGGGAACAGAGCCTGCTGCACGCCTGGGTGCACGACCACGCCGCGTCCGATCCGCACTACAGCGGCCTGCTCGGGTGGTGCGGTTTCGACTATCCCTCCGGCTGGTATCACCACTATCGCGGCGTGAAATACCCCGGCGTGATGGACTTCTTCCGCATCCCCAAGCTGGGCGCGGCGTTCTACCGGGCGCAGCGCGATCCGTCCCGCGGGGCGGTGATCGAACCGGCCTTCTACTGGGATTTCGGCCCCGGCTCACCGCCGGGCGGGCCGGGCCGCGACGCGATCGTCTGGTCGAACTGCGAAGTGCTGGTGGTGACTGTCGCGGGCAAGCGCCCGGTCACGGTACGGCCCGATCGCGCACGGTTCCCGCATCTGGCGTACCCGCCGTTCTCGGTGGATTTGCGAGTGGACGGCCGAACCCGCCCCGAGCTGACCATCGAGGGCCAGATCGGCGGGCAAACCGTGCTGCGCAGACGATTCAGCGCGGACCCGGCGTACGACACGATCGCGGTGACCGCCGACGACGACCAGATCATCGCCGACGGCGCGGACACCACCCGGGTCGCACTGCGGTCGCTTGACCGTTACGGCGCGCCGCGTCCGCACGCCCGCGGGGTCCTGGCCGTCTCGGTCAAGGGCCCCGGCGTGCTGATCGGCGATCCGTACCTGGATTTCGGCGCCCTCGGCGGCGCGGCGGCGGTGTGGATCCGGTCGATGCGCGGCACTCCAGGCACGATCACCGTGAGTGCCACGCATCCGTTCGTGAACACCGGAACCGCCACCATCGAGTCAGTCTGAGATCACCAGACGACTGGGACCCGCGAAACCCCGCCGGTCAGCCGGTTCGCCCGCACCTCCAGTTCGTCCGCGGGCACCGCCAGGCGGAGATTCGGGAACCGCCGGAACAACGTCGAGAACACCACCCGCAACTCCGTACGCGCCAGGCTCGCGCCAATGCAGAAATACCCGCCGTACCCGAAAGCGATGTGAGAGTTGGGTTTGCGCTCCGCGTCGAACTCCTCCGCGTCCGCGAACACCGACGGGTCCCGGTTGGCCGAAGCGGTCGAGATCATCACCGCGTCGCCGCGCGAGATCCGGACTCCGCCGATCTCCACGTCCTCGTGCGCGTACCGGAGCAGCCCGAGCCCGCCCGGCGCGGACATCCGCAGGATCTCCTCGACGGTGCCGTGCACGCGCCCTTCGGGGTCGGCGGCCAGCGCGTCGCGGCGGGCGAGGTCGGTGAGCAGGAACAGGACGCCGAGGTCGATCCGGTTGGACGTGGTCTCGTGGCCGGCGAACAGCAGCCCGGCGGCGAGCCGGCCGAGGTCGTCGTCGGTGAACGTCGGGTCCTCGGCCTGCGCGGCGACCAGGTCCGACACGACGTCCTGGCCCGGGTTCGCGCGCTTCGCGTCGGCGAGGCCGGACATGTAGGCGGTGAACTCGGTCATCGCCGCCTCGGCGTCGCCGCCGCTGTCGAGCACGCCGATGCGGTCGGACAGGGCGCGGAACTTCTCGCGGTCCTCGTACGGGACGCCGAGCAGTTCGCAGATCACCAGCACGGGCAACGGAAACGACAGGTGCTCGTGCAGATTCGCCGGCGAGCCCGCGGCTTCCATCCCGTCGAGGCACCGGTCGGCGAGTTCCTGGACCCGGCCGCCGAGGCGGCGCATCCGGTTCGCCGAGAACGCCGGGACCAGCAGGCGGCGCAGCCGGGCGTGTTCCCGCTGCTCGGTCTCGAAATCGCCCTGCGGGCCGTTCAGCACCGCGGCGTCGGAGACCGTCGAGGCGTCCTCGGGATGCGGGTGGGACCGGCCGAACCGGTGGTCCGCGAACACTTCCCGCGCTTGGTCGTACGCGGTGACGAGCCAGGCCGGGTCGCCCGCCGGGGTGGTCACCGGGACGATCGGGCCTTCGCGGCGCAGCACTTCGTACAGCGGCGCGATGTCCAGGACGTTCGGCCTCGCGAACGGCAGCTGGGCGGTGGTAGACATGCGGGGTCCTTCCTCGGGGTCAGCCCGCCCGCGTGCGCAACGACGCGAGCCAGTCCAGTTCGTTCTCGGCGCGGCGCAGCACCTCGGCCAGCACGAGCCGGCTCCACGGGTCGGGCTGCCCGGTGCCGAGCTTGGCCAGCCGGTCCCGCTGCGCCGCGACGGCGGCTTCGCGGGCGTCCAGCACGCGCAGCCGTTCCTCCGGGGCGAGCCTGCCGAATCCGGCCAGCCGCGCCAGGAATTCGGCCGGGTCCCCGGCCAGCTCCGGCGGCAGGTCGGCGAGCAGGTCGTGCAGCAGTTCGCGCCCGACGTCGGTGATCGTGTACACGTGCCGCGGCGGCCGCCCCTCCTGCGGCTCGGCGGTACGGGTCACCGCGCCTGCCTCGGCGAACCGGCGGAGTGCCGGGTAGAGCGAGTTGTTCGACAGCGTGCGACCGCTGGATTCCTCGATCTGCTTGCGCAGTTCGTACCCGTGCCACGGCCGCTCGGCGAGCTTCGCGAGCAGGAGCACGTCGGTCCACATATAGGTCACCGTAACCTAGAGTCCAGTGACCCGGCAACGTCCGAACGGCCGATGCCGGGAGAAGATCTCCGGCCCGTTTTCGTCGGTGCGTCCCGCTACGGTGCTGTTCGACCGATCCGGAGGGGGATCCCGCATGACCGACCACGTTCGCTACGGCCTTTACCTGCCGCCTTTCGGCCCGTTCGGCGATCCGGCCGTCCTGGTCGACCTGGCGGTCCGAGCCGAAGCCGCCGGCTGGGACGGCGTGTTCCTGTGGGACCACGTGGCGCCCGCGATGCCGCCGATCGCCGACACCTGGACCACGCTGGCCGCCGTCGCCCAGGCGACCAGCACGGTGCTGCTGGGCCCGATGGTCACGCCGCCGAGCCGCCGCCGGCCGTGGATTCTGGCCCGCCAAGCCGCGACTCTTTCGCGCCTGTCCCGCGGCCGGTTGATCCTGGGAACCGGCATCGGCTCCGACGAATCGGGCGACTTCAGCCGGTTCGGGGATCCGTCCTCGCCCGCTGAGCTGTCGGCGCGGACCGACGAGGCGCTGCAGATCATGCGCGCGATGTGGGCCGGGGAGGCGGTGCGGCACGAGGGGCCGCACTATCGGGTGAGCCTGGAGGCCGCGGCTCCGGAGCCGTATCCGATTCCGGTGTGGACAGCCAGTACGACTCAGCATGCGCGGGTTCTGCGCCGTGCTGCGGGGAGCGATGGGATTTTCCCCAATCCTGGCCCAGAGCCGTTGGCACCCGCGGCGTTGGCCGACTTGGTCGCTCGAGTGCGGCCGTCGGATCGCCCGTACGAGGTCGCGGTGTCGGGGAACGCGAGCCCGGCATGGGAAGACCCGGGCACGGTGGATCTCGCGGCGCTCGCCGAGGCGGGGATGACGTGGTGGATGGAATCGCTGATCCACTTCGATCCGCTGGAGCTGTCGTTGACGGTCGTGGACGCTGGGCCGCCTCGGATCGGGGGTTAGCCGGGGCAGGGCTTTGTTTGCTGGCGAATCCGTGCTGCGGCGGATCGCCTCGGAGGGAGGGATAGGACGAGCTGCAGGTTTGCGTGCGGAGGGGGCTCCGTGCTGGTGGAGGAGAACAGGCCGCGTGGCGGTGGGAGGAAGGGACAGCTGGCCTAGTTGAGGTTGCCTGCTTGCAGCAGGCTTCCGCGCTGCCGGGCTGCACCGATGCGGGATCAGGCATAGCGGGCCGATGCGGGATGGCGTGCGGGAGGAGAACCCCCGCTGCCCGGCGCAGCTGCGCGGTCACGATGCATCGACGGCTAGCCGAGCTGGTCGTTCGCGGCGTCCACGCTGCTGGAGAACGGGTGCCTCACGGGTCGACAAGCCAACCAGCTCGGCGGAGTCGCGTGCAGCCTTCACGCTGCCGAAGGACAACTGCCCCGCTGAACTGGCGGAGTCGCGTGCGGCACCGGTCTCCACGCTGCCGAAGGACAGCTGCCCCGCCGCACCGGAGAGCCAGCCGAGCCAGTGGAGTTGCCTGCCGCATCAGCCTCAGCCTGCCAGCGCCAACGCATGCTCCACGTGCGAGAAGTGCTGGCCGAGCCGGTTGCCGGTCTGCGTGCAGCAGCAGGATTGGTGCGGTCCGGGACGGCTGTGCGGAGACCGGAACCGGACTAGCCGAGCCCGGTGCGGGTTGCTCGCGGCAGCAGTCCCACGCTGGCGGGCTCCGCACGGGACGCGCTGGACAGGAAAGTCCTCGTTTGCGGCGGCAGTCTTCACCCTGGCGCGCCTCCGCACGAGTCACGCTGGGCGGGAAAGCCCTCATTCGCCGCGGCAATCTCCACCCCGCCGAGGCTCCGCACGAGTCACGCTGGGCGGGAAAGTCGTCATTCGCGGCGACGAAATCCGATCAGCGCCTCACCCAGTTCCACAACGGTCGTGCGCGCGAGAATCTCCCCCATCCGAGAGCGAAGAAATCCCCGCCGCGGCCGGATTGTTCTTTCCCGCCAACGTTTCCCCAGCACCCACAACCTCCTCCCCGCGGTTGCCTGATCGTTCAACAACCATCCGCGTTCAGCGTCGCGAGAGGGCCGGATCTCACCCGTCCCCCTTCGGCGGCTTCCCTGGGCTGCTCGGGAGAGCTACCGTGGAGTGTGGTTGAGCCTCCAGCCACCGTGATCCGTCCCGCGCGCCGGGATGCCCGGTGTTCGGCCGGTCCGGCATTCCGCCGCAGCCCTGCGCGCGGCTCAGAGAGAGTGCCGTGATGACCTCCGCGCACAGTGCCCGAATGCCCGTTCTCCCGTCGCCGGACCTGACGGGGATGCTCCGGCTGCGCGTCGGCCATCCCGCTCCGGGGACCGCCGTCGTCGAGGTTTCCGGGGAGGTCGACCTGGCGACCGCGCCCCGGCTGGCCGAGGTGGTCGAGGCGCGGATGCGCAGCACCGTCGGCCTGGTGATCGTCGACCTGCGCAAGACGACCTTCCTCGGCGTCGCGGGACTGCGCGTCCTGATCCGGTCGAAACTGCTGGCCGCCGGAGCCGGCAAGGACTTCTACGTCGACCCGGGTTCCGCGCCCACGGTCCGGCGGCTGTTCGCGCTGTTCCCGCTGGACTGCGTGCGGCCCGGCGCCGCCGAGGGGCTCACCGAGATCCCGCTCCCCCGGCCCGCCGAGCAGCCCTGATCGTCCACTCGGGACACTAACGACGCTCGGACCCGGGGACCCAGCCCCACGAAAGGGACCCTCAGGCGTCCGGGTCGCGGAAATCCTCCGGGCTCACGTCGTCCAGCAGGTCCCGGAAACGACGGATCTCGTCCTCGGCCGCCTCGGCCGGTTCCTCCAGGTCGCCGGCCGCCTCGAGCGCCGACCCGAGGGCGGTCTCGTCGCCCGCGGCCACCGTCACGTCGACGGCGGCCTCGTCCAGCACGGCTTCCGCGACTTCCAGCGGGGCATGAGTCCGCAGCCCGATCGCGATCGCGTCGCTCGGGCGGGCCGAGACGCGCACGCCGCCGGACAGGACGAGGTCCGCGTGGAAGATGCTGTCCAGCAGCTGGGTGATCTCGACCCGTTCGACGCGCTGGCCCAGCGCCGCCAGCACCTCGATGATCAGCTCGACCGTCCCGGGCCTCGCGGACACGACGTGTTCCTGCGCGGCGGCCAGTTCCTGCGCTTCCGGCGCGCCGATGGTGATGGCGAGCCACCGGCGCGAGCCGGATTCCTCGCGCAGCAGCACGACCGGCGCCGACTCCTGCGCCACCACAGCCAGCCCCTGCACCCGCACCTGCACCATGAGGGGTCACCCCGCTTCCCGAAAGGTTCTCCCTGCTGACTACCCAACGTCCGGCGGTTTGTCACGCGAAACCGCCGTCCGCCTCACGCGGGATTCACCGGGGCGGCGCCGCGAACGTGCCGCGGCGCACACTCGAGAATCGCGTCCGGACGTGTCGATCGGGCCTCGCCTGGGTATGCGGGAGCCATGAACGACGAGGGACCCGGCGGCCGCGCCAGCGGCGGCATGCCAGCCGTGGACCGTTTGCTCGACGAGGTGATCGAGCTGCGGCTTCCGGCGGAGACTTACCAGATCCCGCTTGTCCGCATGCTCGCGCAGGCAGTCGCCGCGCGGGCCGATTACGGGCTCGACGCGATCGCCGACGCCAAGATGGCGGTCGACGAGGCGTGCGCCCAGGTTGTCTCGACGGCCGCCCCGGGGGCGGCGATGACCTGCCAGTTCACCGTTTCGCCCGACGGGATCCGGTTCACCGTCAAGACCCGCACCCAGCAGCCGGAGCCGCCGAGCGAGCGAAGTTTCGGCTGGCACGTCCTGACCACCCTGGCCTCGAACGTGTCGGCGCGCTCCGTGCCGGATCCCGCCGAAGACGGCTACGCGCTGACCCTCGACCTCGACCTGCACCGGGAGGGGAGCGGGTGAACCAGCAGCCCGTCACCCGCCACCGCGACGAATACGCGCACACCGCGCCGCTGTTCGAGGAGCTCGCCGCCCTGCCCGCCGACGACCCCCGGCGGCCCCGGCTGCGCGAGCGGCTCGTCACCGAATTCCTCCCGGTCGCCGAGCACATCGCCACCCGGTTCACCGGGCGCGGCGAACCCCGCGAGGATCTCGTCCAGGTCGCCCGGATCGGCCTGATCAACGCGATCGACCGGTTCACCCCGGACCGCGGCCCGGACTTCCTGTCCTTCGCCGTGCCGACGATCATGGGCGAGATCCGCCGGTACTTCCGCGACACCGGCTGGTCGGTCCGCGTGCCGCGGCGGCTCAAGGAACTGCACCTGTCGCTCAGCCGCGGTTCGGCCACCCTGTCGCAGACGCTCGGCCGCGCGCCGACGCCCACCGAGCTCGCCGAGCACCTCGGCCTCGAACTCTCCGAGGTCCACGAGGGCCTGGTCGCGGGCCACGCGTACCAGACGCTGTCGGTGGACAAGCCGGTCCACGACGACGCCGAACCGCTGCTCCTGGCGGACACGCTCGGCAGCGACGACCCGGAGATCGAGCACATCGAGAACCACGAGGCCCTGCAGCCGCTGCTGCGCGAACTGCCCAAACGGGAGCGCGCGATCCTCGTGATGCGGTTCTTCGGCGGCCTCACGCAGACCCAGATCGCCGAGCAGGTCGGGATCTCGCAGATGCACGTGTCCCGGCTGCTGTCGCAGACTCTCGAACAGCTGCGCGACAAGCTCACCGGCGATCCCTGAGCAAACCCGCGACGGGGGTCGCCCGACCGGGCGCGCTCCCGTTGTCGTACCCCTTCAGAGCTGCGACGATGCGAGTCCGTCCAGCACTGAGGAGGGTCCGATGGCTTCGAGACTCAACCCGTACATCAGCTTCGCGGGCAACGCTCGCGAGGCGATGGAGTACTACCACGAACTGTTCGGCGGGAACCTCGCGCTGAACACCTACGGGGAGGCCGGCGCACCCGCGGAGGCCGGCAACGCGGACCACGTCATGCACGCGATGCTGGAAGGCGACAACGGCTTCACGCTCATGGCGTCGGACGTCCCGCCCGGGATGGAGCACAACCCGGGCACGAACATCTCGATCAGCCTCAGCGGCGACGACGGCGACCTGCTGCGCCGCTGCTGGGAAAAGCTGTCCGACGGCGGAACAGTCGCGGTTCCGCTCGAAAAGCAGATGTGGGGCGACGAATTCGGGGCGTGCACCGACCGGTTCGGCATCTCCTGGATGGTCAACATCGGCCAGCCGGGCTGAGCTGTTCCTGTCAGCTGTCCACCTCGACCTCGGCCCCCACCGGTAGCCGGTCGAAGGTGGAGGCAGCCGTGCGCCGGACGGTCGAGCGGCCCGGTGTGGAACGCGATGCCGCCCGGGGCGAAGAACACCGAGTTCGGCATCTCGTTGCCGTACTGGTCGCTGCGGTGGTCGCGGTCCTTCCACGCCGCCCGGCACGATCTTTCCGCGCGTCCGTCCGCTCCCGCCTTTCGCTCCGCCGTTC
The DNA here is from genome assembly GCF_000158875.1 of Streptomyces sp. AA4. NCBI lineage: Bacteria > Bacillati > Actinomycetota > Actinomycetes > Kitasatosporales > Streptomycetaceae > Streptomyces > Streptomyces sp. AA4. The sequence continues at coordinate 4,560,732 of NZ_GG657746.1, forward strand.
TCTGCGAACGAGCGGGGCGAAAGGTTGCGAGCGCGGACGTGTCAACAACCAATACTGCCGGCGGCTGGAAGCGAACTCGTGCCGGACGGGTTTTGAATCCGTTGCCTCTGCCTGCGCGCGGATCCGGCAGGAGTTCGACACCGCCTCCTGACTGTCCATTCAGGACGCTTTACCCCCGAGAAGCTTCCGCAGCGCCGCCCCGTCGGGCGCACCGAGCCCGGTGCACGCGTCCCAGCCCGCCGCGGCTGAGTACGCGCCGTTGCTCCCCTCGGTGATGTCGCGGAATCCCGGCTGCGCCTTGCCCGCGCCGACCCCGGCGTACAGCTTGCTGTGCACCGGCCCGAATCCGCGTCCGGCCGATTGCGCCAGCCTGGCCAGCAACGCCGACCACAGCGGCGAAACCGCGCTCGTGCCGCCGACGACGATCTGCTTTCCGTCGACCAGGACCTGGTATCCGGTCGCCGGGTCCGCGTTGCCCGCGACGTCCGGGACGCCGCGGCCGGGTTTGCCGTCCCCGGACCGGGTGGGCACACCGGCGGCCTGCTGGTAGTCCGGCACCGGGAACGCGTCGCTCACGCCGCCGCCGGTCGCTCCGCCGCCGGAGGTGTTCCACACCGTTTCGGAGTTCACTGTGGACGGTGGGGTTCCGTCAAGCTTTGTGCCGCCGCAGGCGAGCGCGTGCGGGCTCGACGCGGGGAAATCGACGTGCTGCGCGCCGTCGGTCTGCCCGTCGGCGCTGCCGTTGTCGCCGGAGGCGCAGCACACCGTCACCCCGAGAGCGGCCGCGTCAGCGAACGCCTGGTCCATCGCGGTGCGGGCCTGCGGCGTCCACTGGTCCTCGGACTGGCCCCAGCTGATGCTGACCGCGACCGGGGTCGGCGTCGCGTGCACCGCGGTGCTCACCGCGTCCAGGAAGCCCTGGTCGGTGTTCGGCGCGAAGTAGACGACCTGCGCGGCTCCCGGCGCGAGCGCTCCGATCACCTCGATGTCCAGCGCCACTTCGCCATCGGCCGAATTCGGGTCGCCGGTCGGCGCGTTCTTGCCGCCGTCGACCCCGGTCGCGGTCACCTTCGGTTCGGCGATCTTCAAGCCGGCGAAGTACTTCTTGAGGTCCTCCGGTTTGTACCCGCCGCCGAGTTCGATCACCGCGACGGTCTGCCCGGTGCCGTCGGCGTCGGCCGGGAACCCGTACAGCTGCCCGACCTGATCCGGCGAATAGCCCTTTCCGGCGGCTTTCTTGTGCAGCCGGAACATCGCCCGCGCCTGCGGCCGTTCGTCGAGGCCGAGCACGGCGACCACGACGTCCGCGAGCGAGGCGGGCACTTCCAGTTCCCCGCTGCGCGCGGCGAATTCGCCGGAGTCGCCGCGGCGGACCAGGTTCAGTTCGGTCTTGAACACGGCCGTCATCGCCCTGGCCGAGCCCCGGACCGCGACGCGGCGCGATCCGGCGTGCGTGCCGGTGACGGTGAGCCCGGCGTCGGTGAGGACCGTGCGCACCAGATCGAGATCGTCGGCGGCGGCCCCGTAGCGGTCGGCGAAATCCTCCGGGGCGAGCGGCTCGCTCAGCGCGGCCACGTCCAGTTCGGCGCGCCGCCGCAGCACGACGGTCGCGGTGACGGTGGCGTCCGCGTCGAGCGGGCCGAGCACCTCGGCGTCGGTCAGCGCGGAACGGGTGCTTCCGGACAGCGATACCCATTGTGAATCAGTCATCACGCTATGGTGAACCCCTTCCGGCGGGTCCACCACCGCCGCATCCCCCGTCCGGAGGCAAAATCTGTCCGGTTTTCTGTCGACCCGCTGGCTGGGACCGCGGATGCCGTGCCGCGCGGGCGCGAGCACAGTGTCTTCATGAAACGGATCCTGACTCTGGGCACGGCTGCCGTGCTCACGCTCGGTGCGCTCGCCGCGTCGGGCAGTGCCGAGGGCGACCTGGCCGCGCACGGCTGGGCCGGCACGTGGGCGGCGGCGCCCGCGGCCGCGGTGGCGAACACGCCGCAGGGGTATCCGAACTACTCGATCCGCAACGTCGTGCACACCAGCGCGGGCGGAAATCAGGCCAGGGTAAGGCTTTCCAACGCCTTCGGCACCGCACCGCTCACCTTCGGCCACGTCACGCTCGCCGTCGCCGCCGACGGTCCGCGCGCGGCGAGCGGCACGATGCGCACGCTGACCTTCGGCGGACAGTCCACTGTGGTCGTTCCGCCCGGGGCCGAGGTGCTGAGCGACCCGGCGTGGCTGCGCGTTCCAGCCGACGCGGACCTCCTCGTGACCACGTACGTGCCGACGCCGTCCGGCCCGGTCACCTACCATCCGCTCGCGCAGCAGACGTCGTTCTTCACCCGCGCCGGCGATTTCGCGAACGAGGAATCCGGCGCGTCGTTCACCGAAAAAACCGCGGTGTGGCACTACGTCAGCGAAGTCGACGTCCGCGGACCGGCACGCGGAACCGTGGTGACGCTCGGCGATTCGATCACCGACGGCGCGGCCTCCACGCCCGGCGCGAACCGGCGTTGGCCGGACAAGCTGAGCGACCGGCTGCACGGGCAGCTCGGCGTGCTCAACGCCGGCATCAGCGGCAACCGGCTGCTGCTCGACGGCGGCACCGCGGGGCGCAACGCGCTCGCCCGGCTCGCCGACGACGTGCTGACCAGCGGCGACGTCCGCACGCTGATCGTGCTCGAGGGCATCAACGACATCCAGCAGAACCCGCACCAGACCGATCCGGCGATGCTCGTCTCCGCGCTGCGGCAGATCGTCGCGCAGGCCAAGGCGCGGGGCATCCGCGTCATCGGCGGCACGTTGACGCCGTTCAAGGGCTGGAAGGTTTACGACCCGACGCTCGAGCAGACCCGCCAGGCGGTGAACGCTTTCATCCGGACCAGCGGGATCTACGACGGAGTGGTCGACTTCGACGCCGCCGTCCGCGATCCCGCCGATCCGCTCGCGATGCTCCCCGCCTACGACTCCGGCGACCACCTGCACCCGAACGACGCCGGGTACCAGCGAATGGCCGACGCGGTGCCGCTCACTCTGCTGTGACCGGCACGAGCGGCTTGCGCGGGAACGCCAGCACGGCCAGCAGGCTGAGCACGCCGACGCCCACCATGTAGAGCGAGACCGACAACGACGTCCCGGTCGATTTCTGCAGCGAGGCCGCGATCAGCGGGGCGAACCCGCCGCCCAGCACCGCGCCCACGGCGTAGGCGAAGGACGATCCGCTGTAGCGGTACCGGGATTCGAACAGTTCCGAGAACAGCGCCGACTGCGGGCCGTACGTCGCGCCGAGACCGATGTTGAGCACCACCACCGCGACGATCAGCAGCCACGGCCGCGCGGTGTCCACGAGCAGGAAGAACGGGATCGACCACACGACCAGCAGCACGGAACCGGCGAGATAGACCGGTTTCCGCCCGACCGAGTCCGACCAGATCGCCGCCGCGACGATGCTGACCAGCCACACGGCGCTGCCGACGATCACCACGACCAGCATCGTCGTGCTGGACAGCTTGAGCACCGCGGTGCCGTACGACAGCAGGTAAGCGAAGAAGATGTAGCCGAGCGCGGTGTTCGCGATGAAGCTGACCGCCGCCGCGAGCACCTGCTTCGGCCGCGCGCGCAGCACCTCCACGATCGGCAGCTTGCTGCGCGCGCCGGTGCTGCGCAGCTTCGCGAAGACCGGGCTTTCCTCCACGCGCAACCGGATCACCAGCCCGACCCCCACCAGCACGAGGCTGACCAGGAACGGGATCCGCCAGCCCCACGACCGGAAATCGTCCGGCGACAGCGAGCTGTTCACCAGGAAGAACACCAGCTGCGCCAGGATCAGTCCGGCCGGGACGCCGATCTGCGAGAAGGAGCCGTACCGGCCGCGTTTGCCCGCCGGCGCGTGCTCGACGGCCATCAACGCCGCCCCGCCCCATTCGCCGCCCGCCGAAATCCCTTGCAGCACCCGGAGAACGACGAGCAGCACCGGCGCGATGACGCCGGCCTGGTGGTACGTCGGCAGCATCCCGACGCCCGCGGTCGCGAGCCCCATCAGCACCAGCGAGGCGACCAGCATCGCCTTGCGGCCCACGCGGTCGCCGAAGTGGCCCCAGACGATCCCGCCCAGCGGGCGCGCGACGAACCCGACGCCGAGCGTCGCGAACGCGGCGAGCGTGCCGGACGCCGGGGACAGCGACGGGAAGAACAACTTGTTGAAGACCAGCGCGGTCGCCGTGCTGTAGGCGAAGTAGTCGTACCACTCGATCGTCGTCCCGATCGCGCTGGCGAGCGCCACCCGCCGGATCCGCCCCGCCGGGTTCGCTTCCTGCTCAAGCACCACTGCCGAGCCCCCTTCTCGTTCAGGCGCGTCATCTTGGCACGACGGCTCCCTCCCGGTCGACCACCGGAAGGCGGGGGCTTCGCCCGTCCGGCGGCGTCGAGTCCGCGACCGCGGGCGGCACCGACGGCGGGCGGCCGCGCGGAAACTCGGTTCCCCGGGCCGGTCCGGTGTGCGAAGGTCGGCCGGTGCCCGATTCCTCCCTGTCTCTGCTGCGCTGGCAGTTCGACCTCGCCTGGTCGCTGTTCGAGTACCACCTGGAGCGTCTCGAACCCGGCGATTTCGGCTGGGCGCCCGCCGCGCGGTGCTGGACGATGCACCGCGCCGAAGACGGAACCTGGACGCCGGACTGGGCCGACCGCGAGCCCGATCCGGTTCCGGCACCGACGATCGGCTGGCTGAGCTGGCACCTCGGCTGGTGGTGGAGCGGCGCGATCGACCAGCTCCGCGGGCGGGAACCGCGGAACCCCGCGTGGCCGGGTCCCGGCGAACCGGCTGTCGCCTGGCTCCGCGGCTTGCGCGCGGAATGGCTTGCCGCGCTCGACCGGCTCACCGACGCGGACTTGGCTTCCGCCGTCCCGGTTCTGCCGGAAGACGATCCCCGGCAGCCGATCGGGCACTTGCTCGCGTGGGCGAACGCGGAGCTGATGAAGAACGTCGCGGAGATCGGGCAGCTCCGCCTCCAGCGCGCCGCCCGCTGACGAAACCCTTACCCGGCCTTGGCGATCAGCTCGTCCGCGACCCACCGCGCGACCCCGGCCGGATACGGCGCGGGAAGCCCCAGCACCACATGGCCGAACCCGGCTTCCAGCGCCTCCCCGATCGCCGTCCGCGTGAGCGCGGGCTGGTCGTAGGACACCGGCAGGTGGATCGACCGCGCGATCTCCGCCGGGTCGCGGCCGAGGTCCGCGCAGTACTCGTCCAGCATCGCGCCGCGCTCGACGACGTCCGCGAGGTCCCCGCCGGGAATGTTCCAGACGTCGGCGTGCTCGGCGACCACCCGCAGCGTCGCGCGGGACCGGCCGCCGAGGACGAACGGCGGATGCGGGCGCTGCACCGGCTTCGGATTGCCGAACGCGCCGGCGAGCCGGACGTGCTTCCCCGCGAAATCGAACGGCTTGTCCTCCGTCCACAGCTTCCGGATCACAGTGCACGCTTCGGCGAACCGGTCCACCGCGTCGGCGGTTTCCAGGTACGGCAGGCCGTGCGCTTCGTACTCCCGGCGAGCCAGCGGGTGACTCGGCCGGGAGCCGACGCCGAGCCCGAAATCGAGCCGTCCGCCGGAGACGACGTCGACGGTCGCGGCGATCTTCGCCAGCATCGCCGGCGGACGGAAACGGTTGCTGGTCACCAAAAGCCCGAGCCGGAGCCGTTCGGTTTGCGCGGCGAGAGCGGAAAGCAGCGTCCAGCCTTCGAAAATCGGCCCGTCCGGTTCTCCGGCGATCGGCAGGAGATGGTCGAACAGCCAGGCGTGCTCGATCTCCGGGATCGCGTCCGCCTCGCGCCAGACTTGGTGCAGCGCCGCGTAGCTGGTCTGCATCGGCGCGGTCATGATGCCGAATCGCGGTTGCGTGGTCATCGCGGGAAGTCCTTTCACCCGTGCGATTCGACGCGGCCGAGCGGGCTGTCCTCGATGCCCGCCCAGCTGTCGTCGCCGGGAATGAGCGCACTGCGGAGATACGCCGTGGTGAGCCGCTGCTGCAGCGCGACGCGTTCCGGGCTTTCGTCGGTGGTTTCCTTGGCGTCGTATCCGGTGAGCCCGCCGAGCGAATGTTCCGCGCCGAAGAGCGTCAGCAGGCTCTTCTCCCCCGGGCTGAGCCGGTACGCGTCGGTGAACCAGTCCGGGCCGCGCACGGACAGCATCGAATTGTCCTGGTCCCCCGCGACGAACAGCGCGGGCGCCTTCAACTCATCGAAATTCGGGCTCATGAACGGGAAATTCTCGGCAGCGAACGGCGACAGGTCCGCGCCGCCGATGCCGGGAATCGCGAACAGCACCCCGGCGGACACCCGCGGATCGGAGAGATCCTCGCCGACGCTTCCGTCCGCCTCGACGACGCGCGCGCCGAGCAGCATGCTCGCCGACTGCGCGCCCCAGGAGTGCCCCGAGACGGCGAGCCGGTTGTGGTCGACTCGGCCGCTCAGCCCGGGCAAAGCCGCTTCGACAGCGTCGAGCCGGTCGATGACGTGCCGCAGATCCTCGACCCGCAACCGCCAGATGTCCGGCGTGCGCGGGTCTTCCGCGGGCAGCGCGCGGGTCCGCGCATCGAGATGAGTCGGTTGCACGACAACGAATCCGTGCGCGGCCCAGTAGTCGGCGAGCGGGCGGTACCCGTCGAGGGACTGGCTGAACCCGTGGGAGAACACGATCACCGGCAGGTCCCGGCCGGTCGCCGGGGCGGACACGCGGACCGGCAGGTCCTCGCCGCGGCCCGGCGCGTCGAGCCGCACCGGCTGGACCGAGACGACCGCAGCCGCGGGCTGTACTGCAGACATGGGAGTACCTTCTTTCGCCGTCCGGGCGCGCGAGGGTGTGGTGGCCGACGGCCCGGTCTGGCATCATGAGCAAACGGAACGTTGCTCCGGTAACTATACGGAACGTTGTTCCGCTTGTCTACCGGCGGCACGCGGAGGGAGTGGCACGTGGGTGAAAACGCGGGGTCCCGCACCAAGCGGGCGGACGCCCGGCGCAACGAGAAGACCCTGCTCGACGCGGCGGCGGCGGTGTTCGTCGCGTCCGGGGTGGACGCGCCGGTGCGCGACATCGCGACCAGGGCGGGCGTCGGCGTGGGCACGATCTACCGGCACTTCCCCACCCGCGCGGACCTGATCATCGCGGTGTACCGGCACCAGGTCGAAGCGTGCGCCGACGCGGGCCCGAAGCTGCTGGCGGACAACGCTTCCCCGCACGCCGCGCTCGCGCAGTGGATCGACCTGTTCGTCGACTTCCTGGTCACGAAGCACGGCTTGGCCGGGATCATGCAGTCCGACCACAGCGGCTTCGAGGCGCTGCACGCGTACTTCCTCGAGCGGCTGGTCCCGGTGTGCGCCCAGCTGCTCAACGCCGCCGCCGAGGCCGGGGAAATCCACGTCGACCTGGAGGCCATCCACCTGATGCGCGGCGTCGGGAACCTGTGCATCGGCGCGGAAGCCGACGACAGCTACGACGCGCGCCGCCTGGCCCGGCTGCTGATCACCGGGCTCCGGGTGGCCGACTGATCCGGGAGCGTTTTACCGCGCCGGAACGGTGACTTCGTCCGGACGCCGTTCCGGGCGCAGCCCGCGCCAAGCCGTGTGCCGCAGGCGGCCGTCACCCGGTGTGAGGCGGCGGTACACGACCTCGCCGACCACCTCCGGGTTCAGCCAGTGCGCGCCGCGCGCCCGGTCTCGCGGGACCTGGTCGGCGAACGGGCTTGTCTTGCGCTCCAAGGGAACCAGCTGTGCCTGAAGGTCCTTGAGCATCGCGTCGGTGAAGCCGGTGCCGACGTCGCCCAGATACCGCAGCTCCCCCGACTCCGGGTCGTGCGCGCCGAGCAGCAGCGCGCCGATCGTGCCCTCGCGGCGGCCCTGGCCGGCCCGCCAGCCGCCGAGCACGACCTCGGTCGTCTGCACGAGCGGGTGTTTGAGCCATTCCGGACTGCGCCGTCCCGGGTGGTACCGCGACGTACGGGCCTTCACCATCAAGCCTTCGAGCATCATCGTCCGCGCGACGTCGAGCAGCCCGGCCGGGGTCATGCCGTCTTCGGCGAGGTCGCTGTGCCGGTACCAGGGCGTGATCGCGACCAGCTGCCGGTCCGGCGGCTCGATCTCGGCGAGCAGCCCGCGGCGTTCCTCGTACGGCGCGTCGAGCAGGCTCACGCCGCCCAGGCTGAGGAGGTCGAAGGCGAAGTACGCGACCGCTTTCCAGGTGCGGTTCTGCAGGAGCCCGAAGTCGGGACGGCCGTGCTCGTCGAGGGCGACGATCTCGCCGTCCAGCACCGCCGGGCGGCCCCCGAGCGCGTCGCCGAGCGCGCCGGCCAGCTGCGGGAATCTGGCGGTGAAGTCGTTGTCGTTGCGGCTGGTCAGCAGCGTGCTCCCGTCCGGCGCGACGCGCATGGTCGCCCGGTAACCGTCCCATTTGAACTCATACGCGTACGCCGGGTCGTCGCGCAGCCTGCCGCCGTCGGGCGAGGCCAGCATCGGCTCGATCGCGGGCGGCATGCCGCCGGCCACTTCGGACATTCGGGCACCTCCGCGCACCACCGTAAGCCGAACCCGCCGGATCCGCCGCCGTAAGATGGCCGGGTCCACGACGGAGGGGGCCAGGACCGGTGCCGAGCAAGGATTTCGAACGGATCATCCGCAAGCTGCGCGACGTCGAACGCGGCAGCGGCCGCGACTACACGTCGTTCAGCGTGCACGGCAAGCGCTTCGGCTACCACTGGCCGCGCACGGACACGGTCGGGCTCAAGCAGACCATCGCGGAGCAGCAGGCACTCGTCGCGGAACGGCCGGACGTCTTCGAGGAACAGTTCACCTCCGGCGGATTCGGCTGGGTGGTGGTGCGGCTGAGCGGCATCGAGGCCGACGAACTGGCCGAACTCGTCTACGAGGCGTGGCGGCTGTCGGCCCCGGAGGACCTGGCGGCCGAGGTTCCGCTCCCCCAGCTCTGACAATCCGGCATATCGGGTCACGACCCGGCCGGTTCCGGCGATCTTCTTCTTCGGGTTCCGGAGAAGGGGGTCCCCGGGGTCGCGGCGATCGGGGCAGGTGCTGGCGGCGTTCGGGGTGCTGGCGGTGGGAACGTTCCTGAACGGAGTCCACATCGGACCGAGCCCGCGCGCATGAGTCCACGCTGGACAGTCCACAAACGACAGTGCGCCCCGGCCGGGAAGGCCGGGGCGCACCACAAGAGTCACCAGGGGTTGTTGTCCTGCTCGTCCGGATCGATCCCGCCCGGACGGCGGCCCTGCGGCGGCGAAGCGGGTCCGCCGGGCGCGGGCGGACGAGGCGCACCGCTCGCCGGGGGCGGCGACGCGGGCGGCTCCGGCGTTTCTTCCGCGCTGTCCTGCTGTTCGGCCGGGTCCGGGTCGGGGTCCGGGAAGCGGGTGCGGAGCGAATCGAGCATGACGGCGCGGGTGTCCGGGTCCTCGTCGCCGAGGCTGCGGCCCATCACCTCGGCCACGCGGGCGGTGATGCCCGACTGCGCCTTGCGCATCGTCTCGAGCACCATCCGGGAGAGCTCCTCCGGCGGGACGGTGCGCGTGCGGGAACTGAACACCAGGTCGGACACGACCCCGTCGGCCCCGACGGTGACCTTGACGGTCCCGTCCGGGCTCGTCGCGGTCAGCCGCAGCCGCTCGGTTTCCTGCTGGGCCGCCGCGTAGCGCTCCGCCTTGCGGGCGAACCCGGCCGCCCATTCGTCCATTCGCCGGATTGCGTCGTCGGGGTCCCTGATCAGGTCGCCCAGCCCACCCGCGCTGGTCATGCTTTTCGTTCTCCTCGAATCCCGTCGCCCGCGCCGCTGCGGGCGGGTCCAGTCCTCGCCGCGACCGGCACCGTCGTTCCTCCGACGGTACCCGCCCGCCGCCGCGCCGCGAGGGCGGCTCCTCGCTACGTCTCGTCGGCCCGTTCCTTCGGGCGCAAGGGCTCCGCGCTGTCGTACCGGGCTTCCGCGGGCACGGCGTCCCGGCCGGACGGCAGGTTCTGCCCGGCCGGAGTCCGCACGCCGCCGACCCGGAACCGGTCCTTCAGTTCCGCGCCGCTTTCCGCGCTGAGCGGACCTTCGGTCGCCACCTTCCTGAACGGCTTCGACTGGCCCTCGTCGCCCTCCTGGTAGGACTTCGCGGCGGTCCGCACGTTGTCCGCGGTCGCCTGGACGCCCTCGATCGCCCCGCCGATCGCTTCCTTCGCTTTCTCCCCGGTCGGGTTGATGATCGGCGGGAGGAACGCGCACAGCAGCCCGTACGCGTCGTCGGACATGGCGTAGTCGGCCGCCTGCACCGCGGTGTTCAGGCGGTCCACCAGGCCGTCCAGGTGGCTCGCGTGCGCCACGAGGTCGTCGGGTTCTACGCGGAACCCCTGCGCGCTTCCGCTCATCGCCGCCTCACTTCCAGTCCTTGTTCTTCCAGTCGCCGATCACCGGCGGGGCGACGACCTCGTCCGGCGCGAAGAACGACGGATCGTCCGCCTCGACGAAGCTCGCGACCTTGTGTTCCTTGTCCTCCGGGCCCTTGCCGCCCTTGCCGCCGCCCATGGCTCCCATGCCGGGAGCGCCCGCGGCCCCCTTCGCGCCGCCCGCGCCCGACCCGCCGCGTCCGGCCACGCCTTCCTCGGCCGGGCCGGAGCCGCCCGCGCCGCTGAACGCGCCGCCGGAGCCCGGGCCGCCCTTGGCGCCGCCGAGGCCGCCCGCACCGCCGCCGCCGAGCCTGCTGCTGATGCTCTCGCCGTTGACGCCGCCGAGCTTGCCGATGCCGCCGAGCTTCTCCCCGCTCGGCCCGGTGCCGCCGCCCGGGAACAGCGGCTTGCCGTCCGGGCCGATCTTGCCGGGGGTGAACGGTTTCGGCTCGAACGGCTTGATCCCGCCGGGGCCCTCGGGGATCGAGGGCTTGAACGGCTGCGGCTTGTACGGGTTCGGCTTGTACGGGTCGCCGTCCCTGCCGGTGGGGATGTTCGGGATGGGCGGCGGGGTGAAGTTCGGACCGCCGCCGCCGGGATTGCCGCCGCCGGGGATCGGCGGGATGTTCGGCGGGGTGAAGTTCGTGCCGCCGGGATTGCCGCCGCCCGGAATGGGCGGGAGGTTCGGCGGGGTGAAGCCCTGTGCCCTCGTCGAGCCCGGGTCGTTCGGCCCCGGAACGGTCGGGAACGAACCGCCGGGACCGCCGCCGCCCGGACCGCCGCCGGGGCCGCCCTCCGGGATCTTCAGCGACGCCGGGTCGAACTTGCGGTCGGGGTGCTGCCCGCCGGGACCGCCGGGGACGCTGCCCGGTCCGCCGCTGCCGCCCGGTCCGTAGGGCTTTCCGTCCGGTCCGATCGGCCGTCCGTCGGGACCGATCGGCTGCCCGTCCGGGCCCACGGTCGTCCCCGGCGGGCCGATCGGCTTGCCGTCGGGGCCGAGCGGACGCCCGTCCGGCCCGACGAGCTGGCCGTTCGGGCCGACCGTGGTCCCGGGCGGCCCGATCGGCTTGC
>NZ_GG657746.1:4572447-4615536 GCF_000158875.1 Streptomyces sp. AA4
TCGCCGAGGAGTAGGCCAGGACGTACGCGGCCGGGTCCTTGATCGTCATCAGGACCTTGTTCGCGTCCTGCGCCGAGAATTTCACCGGCGGGTTGGCCTGCATCGCCTTCTGCGTCTCGTTGAGCGCCTGCGAGTGGACCTCCTGCTGGCGCCCGGTCAGCGTCGCGCCCTGCGCGGTGGCGCCGAGCCACTTGCCGACGTTCGCGAGGTGCACGCGCGCCGCGTCGCCGCCGGCGCCCTTCCAGTCCGAGGTGCTCGCGTTGATCGCGTCGCCGAGGTTCTTCTGGTGCGTCGCCAGCTCGTTGCCGATGCGCACCCACTCCTCCGACGACTCGGCCACCGCGGCCGGGTCCGCCTCCGAGGTGATCGCGTCGACCATCTGCTCGTGCGTCGCATTCTTCCAGTCGGTGTGCGGGACCGCTCCCGGGTCGCGCATCTCCAGGTCGTTGCCCAGGTGCTTCTTCGACTCTTCGAGATTCCGCTCGTACATCTTCTGGATCAGCTGGTCGCGCAGCTTGCCCTGGACGTTCGGGAAGAGCCAGCCGTTGAACATGGCGTCGATCTTCGCCGTCGCGTCCTCGCGCAGCTGGTCGCCCGAGGCCACGTCGTCCGGGCGCACCGGCCCGATGTAGTACTTCGACGACGGGTCCAGCGTCGGGTTGTACAGGTCCTTGTTGGACGGGTCGTAGTCCGTCGAGCTCGGGTCGGAGACGGACTCGGCGGTCGGCTGCTTCTTCTCGGCCACTGGTCTCCCCTTCAGCCCTGTTCGCCCGCGGTGCGGTGGATCCGCTCGAAGGTCTCGGCGGAACTGTGCTCGCGCTCCTTGTAGTTCTTCTTCGCGAGCTTGATCGCCTCGACGTAGGTCGGGAACTCGTCGCGGGCCGCCTGCAACTGGGTGAGCAGGCCCTGCGCGTCGCGCGCGGTCTCGGCCATGTGCTTGCTGACGAACTGCCCGGCCGGGCTCTTCGACATCGCCGGGGCCACGCCGACCTTCTCCAGCGCGTTCCAGCGCGCCTGCAGGGCGTCGACCACGCCTTCGAGCGCGGCGATCATCTTGTCGCCGGTGCTGTCGTCCACCGCGAACGATCCCCGCTCGGCCAGCGTCTTCAGCTGGCGCGCGGGCAGCAGGGCTCTCGTGGCCTGCACCGGGGCCATCCTGTCCTGCATCGCCGTCGCTGCGTCGTCGGTCATCGGGACCTCGTTCTCCTCGTGAACTGTCGCCGTTGCGGGGAAAGGGATGATCAGTAGACCTCGGAGACCGCCTGCTGCACGGCCCGGACGAGATCCCGGCGCCCGGCGGGCCGGTACTCCGCGGTCAGGTCGCCGGACTCGCTGACGGCCGACGTGATCAGGTAGCGGCCGTCGGCGGTGTCGAGCCAGCCGATCGGCGATCCGGCGCGCCGCTCGCCGTGGCGGCCCCAGCCGCTCGCGACGATGTGCCCGCCGCCGAGCCGCGGCTGCGCCAGCACGCGTTCGAGCACCTCGACCCCGCCGGGGGCGGCGCGGGAGACCCGCGGGTCCGGGCGGCGCGGCTGCACGCGCCCGCTGACCTCGATCATCCCGAACGCGTCGGTCTCTTCCTCGTCCTCGGCCGCCTCGGCCCGCCGGCGCGCGGTCATCGCGGACACCTCGCGCTCGGCCGCCTGGCGGACCGTGTGCGCGCCGGTGCTGGCCGGGCGCGCGTGGGGCAGCACCCCGGCGATCACCTCGACCAGTTCCTCGTCGTCGAACAGCGAGAACAGCAGTTCGTCGGTCTTCGCGTCCTGGGTGATCCCGAGCGCCTGCCTGCCGTCGCTGAGCGCGACCACGGCGATGTCCGCGCCGAGGCCGTCGATCCCGCTGACCGCGACCGACACCCGGGGCTTCGCGAGCAGCTCGAAAGCGGTGCGCACGTACGGGCTCAGCTCGTCGCCGGTCGAGAGCCTGCGCTCCTCGATCGCGTCGTTGACGATCTTCGCGACCCGCACGTACCGGTCGGGTTCCGCGGGCACGGAGCCGATCCGCAGCGGGAACTGGCGGATGTTCCCGCCGGTCGCCTCCCCGATCACCAAAGCTTCGACGACGTCGAGAACGAACTCGAACCTGTCCGCCATCCCGAGGGCATCCTTCCCACAGCCGGGTCGGGCACGACCGGCCCCGGCGCCCTTGCGGGACGCCGATTTGCGTTGCCGTGCCTGGGATTCGCAATGGGAAAAGACTATCAGTCCGGCGGGGGCCGGCGATCACCGCGGGGACGGCTGCCCCAATGTACCGAGGGCCGTGTCCGAAGAGACACGACCTGCGGTTTCGCCGCGCGCGCCGCTTGACGCGGGGCCGCGAAGCGACGGAGATTTCTTGCTGCGAAAAAGGCCGCTGCGGATCGCAGCGGCCCTTGTCGCGCCCGGTTTTACCGAGTTGTTCTTCTGTCCTTCGCCGTCGTTTAGCCGGTTCGTTGCTCCACAGTGGACACAGCGTCAGGAGACGCCGCGCGCCCGCTCGATGTCCGGTGAGCGGTACATCCGCTCCGGGATGCGCGCGAGCGTCGATTCGTGCACCTGCGGGCCGAGCCCGTACAGCTTCTGGAAGCTCATGATCAGCGGCCGCCACGCGTCCGGGTCGATGTGGTCGTCCGTGCCCGGCATCCGGATGTCGTCGTGCACGAACACCCGCTGCACGCGCACCTCCAGCCCGACGATGCCGCCGCGCTGCGCCTCGTCGTCCTCGGCGAACGGGTGCACGGACTCCAGCACCGCTTCCATCGCGACCGGGCATTCGGCGACCCGCGGCGGCGCGACCGTCTCGGACGGCGCCGGCGTGAGCCCGGCGCGGCCGAACTTGTCCGCGACGTGGAAGTAGCCGCGCTTCTCCTTGCCCGGCGGGACCGGGTCGGACCCGGTGGTCAGGGCCAGCCGGTCGACCGCGGCGGCCATCGCCGAGGACGGCAGGTTCAGCACGCATTCGCGCGTGCGCAGGAGGTTCTGCGTGGTCTTGGAGCGCGCGCCGAGGCCGAGCATCGCGCGCCAGCCGAGCCAGAACGCCGACGACATCGGGGCCAGGTTGGCCGAACCGTCCTCATTGGACGTCGAGATGAGCACCACCGGGGTGCCGAAGTAGAGGATGCCGGGCTCGATCGTTGTGTGCGCGGGAAAAGTCGTGTTCACACCGCCCAGTCTGGCGACCGCCGCGGGGGCGTCGCTGGCGGAAATCGGCCGTCGCTTTCCCGCCCCGGAAACGCCGTGAGGGGAACCCTGAGGGACTCTGAGTCCCTCAGGGTTCCCCTCACGGACGGTCGGTCAGGCGATGCCCGCGGCGGCCAGGGCCCGGCCGGTGAGGACACGGGCGAGGTGCTGCCGGTACTCGGCCGTGGCGTGCGGTTCGTCCGGCGGCGAAGTGTCCTCCGCGGCCAGTTTCGCCGCCTCCGCCGCGGTGGCCCCGTCGGCGAGCGCGCGTTCGGTGGCCGACGCCCGCAGCGGCGTGCCGCCCATGTTGATCAGGCCGACCGAGCGCCCGGTGACCGCGACGCCGACGATCGCCCAGTCGATGGCCCGGCGGGTGAACTTCTCGAATCCCCAGCCCAGCCCGGCCTGGCTCGGCAGCCGGATTTCGGTGAGCAGCTCGTCCGGCTCCAGCGGCGTGGTGAACGGCCCGAGGAAGAACTCCGCGGCCGGGATGCGCCGCTCCCCCCGCGGTCCGCGCGCGACGAGCGTGCCGTCCGCCGCGAGCACCGCCGCGGGCAGGTCGGCCGCGGAGTCCGCGTGCACCAGCGAACCGCCGATCGTGCCGCGATGGCGCACCTGCGGGTCGCCGACCGAACCGGACACGTGCGCGATCAGCGGCGCGTGCTCGGCGAGCACCGGGTCGTGTTCGAGGTCGTGGTAGCGGGACAACGCCCCGATCACCACCTCGTCGCCCTCGGTCCGGACGAACTTCAGCTCCCGCAGCGGCGCGATGTCCACCACGACCTCCGGCGCGGCGAACCGGAGTTTCATCAGCGGGAGCAGCGAATGCCCGCCCGCGAGCAGCTTCGCGTCTTCGCCGTGCTCGGCGAGCAGCGCGAGCGCTTCGTCCACAGTGGACGCGCGGCGGTAGGCGAACCCGGCCGGGATCACTGCGCCACCTCCTGCCCGGACGCGTCGATGACCGCGCTCACGATGTTGTGGTAGCCGGTGCAGCGGCAAAGGTTGCCCTCCAGCGCCGCGCGGGCTTCGTCGCGCGTCGGCTTCGGGTTTTCTTTCAGCAGCGACACCGTCGCCATCATCATGCCGGGCGTGCAGAACCCGCACTGCAGGCCGTGCTGCTCGCGGAACGCGCGCTGCACCGGGTGCAGCCCGTCTTCGGAAGCCAGACCCTCCACAGTGGTCACTTCGTGCCCGTCCGCCTGAGCGGCGAGCACCGTGCAGGATTTCACCGATTCGCCGTCGAGCAGCACCGTGCACGCCCCGCAGGACGTGGTGTCGCAGCCGATGTTCGTGCCGGTGAGGCCCGCGGTGTCCCGCAGGTAGTGCACGAGCAGGGTGCGGTCGGGCACCTCGTGCGCCACCGTCTTCCCGTTCACGTCGATCGAGACCCGCACGTCAGTTCGCCTTCCTAGCGTCGTTCAGGGCCGTCCACACCCGCAGCGGCGTAGCCGGCATGTCCAGGTGCCGCACGCCGAGGTGGGCGAGGGCGTCGACCACCGCGTTGTGCACCGCCGGCGTCGACCCGATGGTCGCCGCCTCGCCGATCCCCTTGACCCCCAGCAGGTTCCGGGTCGTCGGCGTTTCCATGTCCACCAGTTCGAAATCGGGCAGCTCGGGCGCGGTGACGAACGAGTAGTCGGCCAGCGTCGCGGTCGTCGGGTTGCCGTCCGCGTCGTAGCTCATCACCTCGAGCAGCGCCTGCGCGATGCCCTGGCCGAGCCCGCCGTGCCGCTGGCCCCGGAAGGTCAGCGGGTTCACGATCGGGCCCGCGTCGTCGAGCGCGACCAGCCGCCGCACCTCGACCTTGCCGGTTTCGGTGTCCACCTCGACGACCGCGAGGTGCGCGCCGAACGGGAACGTCGGCGCGCCGTCGCCGAACCAGACGTCCGCGGTGAACCCGTCCGCCTCGGCGGCGACGCGGGCCCAGTCGAGCGTTGTGCTGGACGGGGCGCCGCGGACCTGCCAGACGCCGCGTTCGACGTCCAGCTCCAGATCGTCCGGCGCGGCTTCGAGGAGGTCCGCCGCGACCTGCCGGGCCTGCGCCACGACCTCCTCGGCCGCCTGCCGGATCGCCGAACCGCCGAGCTGCAGCGACCGCGAGCCGAACGTGCCGATCGCGCGCGGGACCTCGTCGGTGTCGCCGTGCCGGACGGTGATCTTGTCCATCGGCACGCCGAGCTGGTCCGACAGCAGCATCGCCAGCGACGTCCCGAGCCCCTGCCCGTGCGGGGAACTGCCGGTCCACGCGGTGACCGAACCGTCCGGGTGCACGTCGACCCGGCCGCTCTCGCCGCCCGCGTCGCCGCCGGTGATCTCCACGTAGGACGCGATGCCGAGCCCCAGCGCCACCGGGTCCCCGGCCTCGCGGCGCTTCCGCTGCTCCTCGCGCAGCTGCGCGTACCCCGCCGCGTCGAGCACCTTGTCGAGCGCCGCGGCGTATTCGCCGGTGTCGTAGGAGCCGCCGGTCGGGGTCTGGTAAGGGAATTCCTCGGGCCGGATGAAGTTGACCCGCCGCACGTCCGCGGGGTCCATGCCGATTTCCGCGGCGAACAGGTCGATCGCGCGCTCGACGGCGGCCGTCGCTTCAGGACGGCCCGCGCCCCGGTAGGCCGCGATCGGCGTCGTCGTGGTGACCACGCCGCGGCTGCGCGTCTGCACCACCGGGAAGCGGTAGACGCCCGGAGCCATCAGCTCGGTGAGCGTCGGCAGGAACAGCGCCCGCGGGTACGCGCCGGTGTCCTGGAGGACGTCGAGCCGGTACGCCAGCACAGTTCCGTCGCGCTTGCCGCCGATGGTCACGGTGTTGCGTTGCGCGCGGCCGTGCGTCATCGAGGTGAGGTTCTCGCTGCGCGATTCGGCCCACCGCACCGCGCGTCCGGCCCGCTTCGCCGCCCAGGCGAGCAGCACCGCTTCCGGGTCCGCGCCGATCTTCGCGCCGAAGCCGCCGCCGACGTCCGGCGCGATCACCCGCACCAGGTCCTCGCCGATCCCGAGCCCGCCGGCCACGATGCTGCGGCCGATCTGCGCGTTCTGCGTGGAAAGCCACAACGTGACCCGGCCGTCCTCGCCCCACGCGACGGACGCCCCGCGCGGCTCGACCGGGGCCGGGGCCACGCGCTGGTTGAGGATTTCCTCGGTGACGACGACTTCGCAGTCCTCGAACACCGAATCGTCGAACTCCTCCGGGCCGTGCGTGTGGACCACGTTGGTGCCGTGGTCCGGGAACACCAGCGTCTCGTCGGCGAGCGCGGTGTCGAAGTCCGCGACCGCGTCCAGCGGGTCGTAGTCCACGTCGACCAGCTCGGCCGCGTCGGCGAGCTGGTACCGCTCCTCGGCGAGCACCAGCGCGACCGGCTCGCCGACGTACCGCACGACGTCCTTGGCCAGGAACGGCTCGGCGACGGGCCCGGCCTTGCCCGGCCCGAGATCGAGATCGGCCGCGGTGTACACCCCGACCACGCCCGGCGCGGTGCGTGCTTCCTCGACATCGATGCCGACGATCCGCGCGTGTGCGATCGGGCTGCGCACGAACACCGCGTGCACGGCGCCGGCCAGCGCTTCTTCCTTGAGGTCGTCGACGTACGTTCCGCCCGCGGTGATCAGCTTCTCGTCTTCGACGCGCACCACCCGGGTGCCGACAATGCTCATCTGTCCTCCTGCTCGGGTACCCCGCCGACTATGCCCGCATCGGCCGCCCCGCGTCAGCCCGAGTAGGCCTGCCAACCCAAAACCACCGCCAGGGAAAGCCCGCCCAGCCCGATCGCGATCCGCAGCGGCGTCGCGGGCAGGTACCGGACCAGCACCGACCCCAGCCACGAGCCCGCGACCGAGCCGAGGCACACCGCGATCGCCGCGGGCCAGTAGACCTTGCCGGTGAAAGCGAACACCAGCGCGGCGATCAGGTTCGCGGTTCCGGTCGCGATGTTCTTCGCCGCGTTCGTGCGGGCCAGCGGCTGGCTCCACGCCGTCGTCAGCAGCGCGAGCATCAGCACCCCGGCCGCGGCCCCGAAGTACCCGCCGTACACCCCGACCAGGAAGGCCGCGACCCCGGTGAGCGGCCCGATTCCGCGGTGCTCGCTGTGCTCGGCCATCCTCCGCAGGCGCGGACCGGCCATCAGCACGATCGACGCGCCGCCGATCAGCCACGGCACGACGACGGTGAACGCGTCCGCCGAGCTGACCAGCAGCACGAGGCCGCCGCACGCCCCGCCTGCCGTCGTGATCAGGCACAACGGCAGCAGCTGGCGACCCTGCCCCTTCAGCTCCGGACGCGCGCCGACCGCCGCCCCGGCCGTCGTTCCCAGCATCGCCACCGTGTTGGTGACGTTCGCCGTGACCGGCGGAAGTCCGGCGGCGAGCAGCGCCGGGTACGAGACCAGCGACGCGAGGCCTGCGGTCGCACCGGTCAGTCCGGCTCCGACTCCGGCGAGGACGAGCAGCAGGAATCCGCCGAGGCCAGTGATCACGTTGTCATCTCAACATGCCGCACCCGGCGATCCCCGGTCGGGGCGCGCGCCGTATAGGTCGTTATACATCCGTTGTCCGAAACCGGACGGGATCGGCCGACAGGGTTGCCCGGGCGCTCCGCCGCCGCAGAGAATCCCCGCTGACAAGGTTGTCAGCAGTCTGGAGGACGCGGGATGGACGGGTTCACCCGGCGGCAAGCGCTCGGTCTCGCGGGCGCCGGAGCCGTGGTCCTCCTCGCCTCGGGAACCGCGGCGCGGGCGGCGTCCCGGCCCGCGCCGGATCCGGTCGCCGCGACGTACCTGCGAGTTCTCCTCCGGCACACCCGCTGGGCCGAGCAACAGTTCGACGCGAGCGCCGGGATCTACCCCGCGCGAGACTTCACCTTCGCGGTCGTTCTCGGCAACGCGCTCCTGCTGACCCGCGACGGGTACGACGCCGCCGTCGCCGGAGTCGACCGCGAGACCCTCCGTGCGCACACCCTCGCCACCATCAAGCACTTCGCCGCCTCGAACCGGCTCACCGGCGGTTCCGAATGGGGCCGGAAACTGTTCTTCGACACCACTTTCCAGTCCTACTTCCAGCTCGCCGCGCGTCTCTTGTGGACAGAGCTGGACGCGGCGACGCAGCGGAACGTCGAGCGCATCGCCGCCGAACAGGCCGCCTACACGACCAGCCTCGGCACCGGCAACGATCCCGCGTCCGGCGACTGGACGCCCAACGGCCTGCGCGGCGGCTACGTCGGCGACACGAAACTCGAGGAGATGGGCGTCTACGCGCAGTCGCTCGCCCCCGCGCTCGCCTGGGCGCCGAACGATCCGCGTGCTCCCGAGTGGCGCGCCGCCTTCGGTTCCTGGAGCCGCAACGAGGGCGGCCTGCCCGCGGCGGACCGGGCGAATCCCCGGCTCGTCGACGGAAAGCCGATCAGCGACAACACCGCGACCAACCTGTACGACACGTTCCTCGTCGAGAACCACGGCTCGTTCGGCCCGCACTACCAGGAAGAACTCTGGCGCACGTCCGGCCGCAACGCGATGCACTTCCTCGCCGCCGGCGTCCCGCTCCCCGAGGTGCTCACCGCGCAGCCGAACGGCGAACTGCTGTGGCGCACCATGCTCCTGATGACGAGCGACGCGGGCGAACCGCTGATGCCGATGGTCGCCGACCGCGAACACCTCTACGGCCGGGACGTCCTCCCGCTGGCCTTCCGCGCCCAAGTGCTCGGCGACCGGCCCGCCGCCTACGCCGAGGCCCAGCTCGCCGCGCGGCTGGAGCCGTACCAGGCGTACCCGCCGGTCGACCGGATCACGAAGTTCTCCGGCGAACCGAAGTACGAACCGGAGGCTCGCGCCGAACTCGCGATCAGCTACCTCCTGCACGAATGGCGCGCCGAACACGGCGGCCCGATCAATGCGGTGCGCAAGGAAGAATTCGACGCCCACGCCGCGCGCGCCGCCGACTTCGGTCCCGGACCAGGCCTGCTGGCCCACCGCTCTCCCGCCGCGTGGGCCGCGACCGTCAGCAAGCCCGGTTTCGTGAAATTCGCCTGGCAGCCGAACCACGACGACTGGCTGTTCGTCCTCGGCGGCGCCAACCCGATGCTGCTGCCCGCCACGAACATCGCGGTGCGCGAACGTCACCCGACGACGTACCGCAAGGTCCGCGACGGATTCGACGGCACCGTCGGCGTCCTGCGGTTCGACACCGGGTACGCCGCGCTCGCCACTCTCCCGACCGGCACCGCGGTCTACGCCAGCACCGGCGTCGCGGCGGACGAAGGCGTGCTCAACGTCTACAACCTGGCCATGCCAGGCGTTCCGGGCCTCGACGGCGACCGCACGTACACCACTGCCGAGGGCTCAGTGACCCTCCAAGCGCAGTCCGGACCGGCGGGTGCGCGCACTGACGACCTGACCTTCGCCCCGGTGGCCGCGCGGCACGTGCGAATGCTTGGCGGGCAGCCGGATCCGCAGTACGGATACTCGCTCTGGTCGTTCGAAGTCCACGACGGCACCGGCCCCGACCTCGCCCTGTCCGGAACCGCGTCCGCGTCTTCCGCGGCACCGGGCAAGGAGGCGAAGTACGCCACCGACGGCAATTCCGCCACCCGCTGGGCAGTGTCCACATCGGACCGACCGCGCGCGGACAGCTGGCTGGCCGTCGATCTCGGCGCCCCGCAACGGTTCGACCGCGTTCGCCTGAGCTGGGAAGCCGCCGCCGGACGGAAGTACCGGATCGAAACGTCTGCCGACGGCGTCTCTTGGACTTCCGTAGCGACCTATCCGGTGCCCGCGCTGCACAGCACCGGCGGCTGGCTGGACATCGACGGCCGCGCCGGGATCGTCGTCACCAGCCCGCATCCGCTCACCGTCACGAACGACCACGTCACGCTTTCCGCCGGTCCGCCCGCCCCGTTCTCGGCCGAGCTGTACCCCGGCCGCGCGGATCTGCCGAAGCTCGCCGGACGTCCTCGCGCCGCCGCGGCCGGAATCCACGCGAGTGTCACAGACGATTTCCTCGTGCTGGCCAACCTTTCCGACCGCGCGGCCACCGGAATTGCTTCCCTGCCACAGGATCGCACGGCCCTGCTGCTGTACCGAGGCACGCAAAACGTCACCCCGACCGGCACCGCGTTCAGCTACGACCTTTCCCCTGCCGAAGGCCGAATCGAACCGCCCCAGTTCACCGTGGGCGGCAGGTCCGGCAGCGCCGTACCGCCCGGCCTGACTGCGGTAGTGCACGACGCCAGCCGAGTCGACCTGACCGCACCGGCCGGACTTCTCCCGGCAGTCGTGACCGTGACCCCGACCGGCGGCCGTCCGCGCACCGTCACGCTCCCGCCGCGCCGCACCGTGCCGGTCGTCTTCGCCGACGCCCGGCCGTACCCGCTGAACGACCGCGCCCTCGGTGCCGTGACCTTCCCCGCCGAACCGCTGCCACCGGGGATGACCAGCCCGGACGCCGCCGTCGACGACAACCCAGCGACAGCGTGGCAACCCGGCCCCGGCGGCCGGTTGGTGGTGGACCTCGGCGCAGCACTGCAGCTCGCGACCGCCGAACTCGCCTGGACAGCCGGACGAGTGCCCGCCACCGTCATCGAGACCAGCACCGACGGCGTCGCCTACACCGAAGCCGCCCGCCCCGACCGGAAACGCACCGCCTCCGTCGCACTCGCCCAGCCAGTGCGATACCTGGCGGTCCGCACTCTGGACTGGCGACCGGGCGACGCCAGCCTCGCTCGGATTTCCGCTCTTACACCGCCGAGCTAGCCGACCGCGCTCCGAACGAGCACTCGAGCGACGCCAGCCCCGCCCGAATCTCCGCGCTCACTTCGCCGAACTAGCCCGCCGCACCCTAGACAGGCACTCGAACAACGCCAGCCTCAGCCGGACCTCCGGCCTCGCACCGCCGAACTAACCGACCGCACTCCGGACCGGCACCCGAGCGACACCAGCCTCACCTGGGCCTCCACCCCACACCGCCGTGCTAGCGCTCCCTGGAATGGCACTCAAACGACATCAGCCTTGCCCGAATCTCCGCCCGCATACCGCCGCCGAACTAGCCCACCGCACGCCGGGACTAGCACCGGCCGACACCAGGCTCACCGAAACCGCCGCGCTCGCACTGCCGCACTTGCCCACCACCCCTGGAGCTGCACCCGAGCAACGCCAACCTCGCCCGAATCTCCGTGCTATCACCCGGCCAGACCAGGCTCACCCACGCCTCCGCCCTCGCGCCGCCACACCCCGGACCGGCACCCGCCCGACGCCAACCCCACTCGAATCTCCGCCCTCACACCGCCGAGCTAGCAGGCCAGTCGTCGAACGGCAACGCGAGCGTGTGCCCGGTCTGCTCGGCCTTCGCGCGCAGGTACCGGACGTTGGTCTCGTTCGCGAAAACCCCCGTGCGGACCCGCTCCCGTACGGCGATGCCGTGCCGCGCCAGCTGAGCCGCCTTGTCCGGGTTGTTCGACAGCAGGTCCAGCTGCTCGACGCCGAACAGCGTGAGCATTTGCGCGGCCGCGGCGTAGTCGCGGGCGTCCTCGGGCAGGCCGAGGGCGGAATTCGCCGCGTAGGTGTCCAGCCCGGAATCCTGCAGCGCGTACGCGTCGAGCTTGTTGTACAGCCCGATTCCGCGGCCTTCCTGGCGCAGGTAGAGCAGGTACCCGCCGGCCTCGGAAATCCGCGCGACCGATTCCGCCAGCTGCGGACCGCAATCGCAACGCGCGGACCCGAACACGTCGCCGGTGAGGCATTCCGAATGCAGCCGCACCAACGGCACCGGACCGGGTTCCCCCAGCACGAAGGCAAGATGCTCGAGCCCGTCGGACAGCCCGGCGAACGTGACCGCCTCGGCCTCGACCGCGGGCCCCTCGCCGAATCGCAGCGGGATCCGCACGCGCGTGCGCACCTGTGGGATGGTCGTCATCGGGCAGCTCCTCTCCCCTCGATGATTCCGACCCTACCCAGAACCACCGACAGAAACGCGCGCCCGGAGTGCGGCCAAGGTCACGCGGGCTCGCGGGCATGGTCGGCGGCCTGGGATTGTTCGCCTCCGAAACCGGTCCGGCGCGGCTCAGCCAAGCCGCGATCCCCCCGCACCACGACCGGACCCCTCCGGCACGGTCGCCCCCGACGCGGACCGGGCACGTCCAGCAGCATCGCCAGCTCGTCGGCGACCGCCCGGGTCGGCACGATCACCCCCGCGCGCCACGCACCTGGTTCAACCAGACAGCCAACCCCCTTCGAAAACCCGGAACTGCACGCGCAGGCCCGTCGGGGAGGGGCACGGCCTGGTACGGGCGCAGGCGAAGGAAACTCCCGGTGTCCAGCGCCCGATCGCCCGTCTTTGCCGCACCGGGATCGCGGCCGTGCCGACCGTACTCCGCTCGGCCCGACCCGACGACCGCTTAATTCCCCCACGTGGACGGCATCCACCCCTCGTCCCCCACCGGCGGCAACTCCGGCGACAGCAAGGCCAGATCCGGCGGCACCAGCACCGCCGCCGAAACCAGCGCCGCCACCAGATCCTCGTCCCCCGCCCCAGGACGGAACCGGAACCGCACCGAATCCAGGACCCCCGCCACCACTTCCGCACTCCAGCCGCCGTCCGGGTCCAACTCAGACAACCGGCGAGCAGCCAGCGAAACCGGCACCGCACGCGGCCTTTCCTCCCGCCGCAGGAAGCCCCGTGCCACCATCGCGAGCACGAGCCGTTCGTCCGGCCGCAGCCGCCCGGCCGGGGGCGGAGGCGGCGTCCCGTCGGCGAGCCGGAACTCCAGCACGTGCTCGCGGTCCCCCGAACCGCGGGCATACACCGGGAGATAGCCGGCCGGCAGCGGAACCGGCGCGGCTCCGGCGAACAGCAGCCGGGACCGCGGCAGCCGCAGCGGCACCTTGCCGGTCGCCCGGACCCACCACCGGTCCGCGTGTCGTTCCAGCACCCCGTGGCGGCGGCTGACCCGGCGGTCGTCCTCGCCGAGCGGCACGGTCACCTCGGCGGTGTTCCGCCCGAACGTGACCGGCCCCCGCGCCGCCGGCGGCACCAGGACTCCCCCCGCGCGTCCCAGCACCGCCAGCGTGCCCGGCGGCGACGCGAACCCCAGCGCGAGGCTCGGGTGTCCCGCGGGCAGCGTCCGCATCTCCTCCCCTGCCACGGACACCCCCTGCGGAGCCGCTGCCGGAACCCCGGGCGCAGCAACCCGCCGGGGGCGCGGGGCCGGATCCGCCGCGCACCGCGAGTCAAGCAGGCGGGGCCGGGACCCCTCCCGGATCGTCCTCGGGTTCGAGCAGCGCCAGGTCCGGCGGGACCAGGGACGTCGACAGCAAAAGTTCCTTGATCAGGTTGTCGTTGAGCGCGTTCCCGACCGGTTCGCCGACCTCTTCCCTCGTCAGCCCGGACACCCCGGCGCGAGCCAGCCGCGCGCGCACGGCGCCGACGAGATGTTCCACGCGCTTGACGCTCCAGCGCGCTTCCGGTTTCAGCTCGGACAGCTGCTCCGCCACCTGCCGCCACGCGAGCGGCTGCGGATACTGGTCCTGCAGCAGATACCGCTGCGCGAGCGAGACGAGAACGAGGCGTTCGTCCGGCGTCAGCCGCCACATCCGCGGCGGTTCGGTCACGTCCTGCGGCCGCGAATCCGGGCGGCGGCCGTCCGCGCCCGCGACGTACACCTCCAGCAGGTGCTCGCGCCCGGCCGAACCGCGCACGAACGCCGCGGTGTAGCCCTCGGCCAGCGGCACCGGTTCCTCCTCCGGGAACAGCAATCGCGAGCCGGGCAGCCGGATCGGCAGCTTGCCGGTGTTGTGCATCCACCAGGAATCCTTGCGGCGCACCAGGAATCCCTGTTTCCGGCTGACCTTCCGGTCGTCCTCGCCGACGCACACGTGCACGTCGTCGCGGTTGCGCCCGAACAGCACCTGCCTGCCGTCGCGCGGCGGCATCCGCACGCCGCCGGTCACGGCGAGCGCGAAAATCGTGCCGGGCGGCGAAGGCGGGACGCCGTGCGCGAGGCTGCCGTGGTCCGGGCCCAGCTCTTCCGGCGGCCCGCCGGCGATCGCGGTCATGTCTTCGGCAGCTTTCCGGCCAGCGAACCGGCCAATGTGGACACTGGAGCGCACAGCCGCTCCGAGGGCGGATTTCCGTGCACCACGACCCGGAGGCGTTCCACCCTCGGGTCCCCGTGCGCGTCGGTGTAGGGACGGTAGACGAGAACCGCCTGGCAGGTGCCGGAGGCGAACTCGTCGGTCTTGAGATACGCGTCGTGTCCGCCGACCTGGACGAGCTGGCCGGTCGTGCTGTCCGGCGGCTGGTCGCGGTCGAACATGACGGTCACCGAACGGTCGCTCGCCAGGCTTTTCCAGTCGCACCACCACCCGCTGAAACCGCGTTTGATCTGGACCGGCGCGGCGACCCCGGCCGCCGAGGAAACCAGGAGCGAGTCCAGCAGCGAGCACGCGTCCACGTACGCCAGCGAACCCGGCGGGAACGGCACCGTGCGCGGCGGAACCCCGGCCGTCGCCATGACTTTCGTCGCCGACGCGACCGCGGTGTCCGCGGCCCGGCACAGGTCGAGCTGGTAACCGTCGTCCTGTTTGGCCGTCACCTCGACCACGAACCGGTCCTGCAGCTGGATCGTCCGCTCGCATTTTTCCGGCGACGCGGCGGCGAACACCGGGAACGGCCCGGACTTCGCCTGAACGCCCTCCACCGGCGCACCGGGCGGATCCTTCAGCTCCACCAGGACGTCCGCTTTGCGGTCGCCCTTCTGCAAGACCACGTCGCAACGGTTGAAGTTCCCGTAGTCCGGAACCACTTCCGGGTCGCCGAACGGTTTCAGCGGCGCGGGATCCATCAGCCGGCACGGGTCCGCGGCCCGCGGGTCGGGGCCGATCCCGAGCTTCGCTCGCGCGACCGGCGGCGTCGCGGCGGGGCCGTCCGGGCGCGTCACGAAATACGTGGTGACCACGACCGCGACGGCCGCGACCGCCACCCCGGCGATCAGCAGCCCGCGCCGGTTGCGCGGCGGCTTCGGCACGTCGACCGGCAGCGCGTCGATCCCCTTCGCCAGCAGTTCCCCCGCCGACACCGCGGTCGGCCGTTCGGCGGGGTCGCGCCGCATCAGCAGTTCCAGGGTCGGCGCGAGACCGTCGGCGTGCCGCGCGCGCGGCACCGTGGCCTCGGCGACGCGGCGGATCGTCGCGTATTCGTTGCCGCCGGAGAACGGCGGCGCGCCCTCGACGGCGGCGAAAAGCGTTGCCCCCAGGGAAAACACATCCGACGCCGCGGTGGGCGGATGCCCTTGCGCGACCTCCGGGGCGAGGTAGTCCGGCGTGCCGCCGATGAGCGGCGAATCGGTGACCGTCTCGTCCGTGCGGACCGAGCGGGAGATGCCGAAATCCGTGAGCTTCGCGCGGCCGTCCGAGGCGATCAGGACGTTGCCCGGTTTGACGTCGCGGTGCACGATGCCGTGCCCGTGCACCGCGCCGAGCGCCGCGGCGATCTGCACCCCGATCTCGGCGACCGTGCGCGCGGGAAGCCGTCCTTCCGCGGCGAGGATCTCGGCGAGGCTGCGCGACGGGACGTACTCCATCACCAGCCACAGCTCGTCGCCTTCGACCGCGACGTCGAAGAACGTGACCACGTTCGGGTGCAGCACGCCGGCCGCCAGCCGGGCCTCGCGGCGCAGCGTCCGCCCGCTCACCACGTCGGACAGCCGGGCCTGCTTGAGCGCGACCTCGCGGCCGAGCCGGTCGTCGTGCGCGCGCCAGACGACTCCCATTCCCCCGCTGCCGACGCGCTCCAGCAGCCGGTACCGGTCGGCGATGAGCTGGTCCGCGTGCACCGACGCTCCCCTCGGCGTGGTCCGACCCCTGTGCCGTAACTCGCAGTAACGATACTGCATCGCGCGCGTTCGCAGGAAGCGGCTCCGGGGACCCCTCCCGCCGTCCGGTCCTATCTTCGCCGCGTCCCCCGCACGAGCGAACGAAGGAGACCGATGCGCACGCCGACCCGCACTCTCGTCCTGGCCGCCGCCGCGGCCCTGGCTCTCGCCTTCGCCCCGTCCGCACTCGCCGCCGGTTCCCGCGTGCACATCACCGAGGGCGGCACGCCGGGCAATCCGCGCGTGTATTCCGGCGGCGGGAAATCCGTTTCCGGCATCGACGTCGACGCCGATTGGGTCGTCGTCGACGGATTCACCCTCGAAAGACCGTCCGCGCCCGGCGTCGAAATCCGCGGCAACCACGTGACCCTGAAGAACACCAGGATCAACGCCCCGCAGGGCGGAGACGGCGACGGAATCCGGTTCTTCGGCGACTACCTCGCGATCGAGCACAACACGATCAGCAACACCTCGAACAGCGGCGGCGCGCACGCCGACTGCATGCAGACCTTCTCCAGCGACAGCCCGCCGAGCAATCACGTCCGGATCGAGGGAAACCGCTGCGAGAAAATCGACAACATGTGCCTGATGGCGGAAGGCCCGAACGACGGCGAAGGCGACGGAAAAGGCCATACGACCGATTTCCTGATCAAGGACAATTTCTGCGAAACGCTCGTGGCCTCGCAAACGCTGATGTTCGAGGACGTGCAGCGGGCCACCATCACCGGCAACACCTTCGCGGCGGGCCCGGACCACGCGATCGGCTTGGCGATCCACTCCACCGGAGCACGGGTCGAAGGCAACCGCGTGGACCCCTCGATCCGGTGCGAGGTCGGCATCGACGAATCGTCCCGGGAGGGCTACGTCGGACCGGAGCCCGCTTGCGCTCCGTGACCATTGTGGACGGTCCGGCTGACAGCGCACGGTGACCGGAACCGACCGGATCCGCGCGGGATTCGGGCAGTCGGGTGATTCGAAAGTGACGTGGTTCACCAGGCGGCGGGAGGGGTACTTCCTCCAGGACGGCACGCGGGCCGCCGAAGGAGACCTCCATGCTCAGTCACCACGAACGCGTCGAGCTGGACAAGATCGAGCGCTGGTTCGAAACCAGCGACCCGGAGCTGGCCGCCGCCCTCCGCCGCGGCAAACCGGCCCGCTCCGCCGCGCTGCTGACCGCGTTCGCGATCCTGCTGGACGTCGCCGCGTGCGGCCTCCTGGTCGCCGGGATCGCCGCGTCGAGCCCCGCGCTCACCGTGTGCGCCCTCTTCGCCGCGGCAGGCGGGGCGGCCACGCACCTCGCCCGCCGCCGCGACCGCGGGTGACTGGCTGAGTCGTTCTGCCGAGCCGCGCCGGTCCGGGTTGGTCCGCGTCCGACCCGGGCCGACGCGACGGGTCGAGCGGCCCGTACTCGCTCTCGCGGCAGAACCTGTCGGCACTGATCGCGTCCGGAACGCCGCCTCCCCAGGCCCGCCCCGGCCACCGGCCGGAACCACTCTCCCGACCCCGCACCACACCAGGCGGGGCCCGCCGACCCGCCCCGTCCACCGGCTTCCGGATGCGCGGCCCGCCCCGCGCACCGCACACTGGTCCGGTGTCCGTATGGGTGCTGCACGTCGATCTCGACCAGTTCATCGCCGCCGTCGAAGTGGCGCGGCGGCCGGAGCTGCGCGGGCGGCCGGTGATCGTCGGCGGGAACGGCGACCCGGCCGAACGCGCCGTCGTGGCGACCGCGTCCTACGAGGCGCGCGAGTTCGGCGTCGATTCCGGGATGCCGCTGCGGCTGGCCGTCAAACGCTGCCCGGACGCCGTCCTCCTCCCCGTCGACGCCCCGGCCTACCAGGAGGTCTCCGACCGCGTGATGGCCCGGCTGCGGGAATTCCCGGTGGTCGTCGAGGTGCTCGGCTGGGACGAGGCCTTCCTCGGCGCGTCCGCCGACGACCCCGAAACGCTCGCCGCGGAAATCCGCCGCGGCGTCGAGGAAGAAACCGGGCTCTCGTCGTCGGTCGGAATCGGCGACAACAAACTCCGCGCCAAACTCGCCACCGGATTCGCGAAACCGGCCGGGATTTACCGGCTCACCCAGGAAAACTGGTGGGACGTCATGGCCGGAAAGCCCACCGACGCGTTATGGGGAATCGGCCGCAAAACCGCGAAGAAACTCGCCGAAGCCGGGTACTCCACCGTTCTCGACCTCGCCGCCGCGGACCCCGACGCGCTCGCCGCCCGGTTCGGGCCGAAGCTGGGCCCGTGGTACCGCCTGCTGGCCGGCGGCATCGGCGACGCCGAGGTGAGCGCGACCCCGTACGTCGCGCGTTCCCGAAGCAGGGAAACGACATTCCAGCAAGACCTCACCGACCCCGCTGCGATCGCCGAGGAGACCGCGGCCCTGGCCGAACGCGTCGCGCGGGACGTCGCCGACGAGGGACGTCCCGCCGCGCGCGTCGCGGTCAAGGTGCGGTTCGCTCCGTTCCTCACCCACACGCACAGCGTGACGCTGGCCGCCCCGTCCGCGGATCCGGCCGTGCTCGCCGCGGCGGCCCAAGAGCTGTTGGGTCGCTTCGATTTCGGCAAACCGGTACGGCTGCTCGGCGTCCGCGCCGAATTCCCGCGCGCTTGACAGGTCCCGGCCGGGCTTGCCAAGGTGGAACGGACGCGCCCGCTGGGGCGCGGCTCCGGGCCGAGAGGCGCTGCGACGGGGTTCCCCCGCCACGCTCGGCCCGCGGGACTTCGGACGAAGGGCGCCTCCTGGTTCAGGAGGTGCCGCGTGCCGCTGGCGTTTCCGGCCCGTTCAGCGCCGTCGCGCGAGGTGGGCCGTGTGATCGGCGACCAGTTCGACCGTCTCCGGCAATACCTGCCGAATACGAGGGAAAACCTGTTCCCGCACCGAAATCGGCAGCACCCGGTACGCCGAAACCGTGGACAGCAGACCGATCAGCTCGTCCGCGCTCAACGTCAGGCGCTGCTGCACGACGACCTGCCGGACGTCGGCGAACAGCTCGGACTTCTCGAGTTCGGTGCCCGGCCACTGCAGTTCGCTCTCCGGCGGCGTGCCGTCCGGCGGCGGGAACCCCGCGCTTTCCAGAAACGGCGCCTGCGCCTCGTCGATCGCTTGCCGCACCACGGGATCCGCCGGCCGGACCGGCCCGCCGAACGACGCGAACACCCCGCCCGGCGCGAGCAGCGCGGCGATGCGCGGCCACCGCCCGGCCGGATCCGTCCAGTGCAGTGCCGCGGCCGAGTACACCAGCCCGTACTGGCGGTCCGGCCGCAGATCCTCCAGCGCGCCCTCGCGGGTCTCGACCTCGGCGGGCAGGTGCTTGCGCAGTTCGGCGAGCATCGCCGGATCCGGGTCGGTCGCGGTGACCGCGATCCCCCATCCCGCGAACAGCCGGGTCGCTTTCCCCGTCCCGGCCCCGATTTCGAGGGCCTCGGCGATCGGCGCGCCCGCGTAGTCCAGCACCTTTTCGGCTAGCTCGGCGGGATATCCCGGCCGGTACCGCTCGTACTCCGCCGCCACTGCCCCAAAACTCAACGCGCGCTCTGTCATGCCGGGCATTCTGGCCTGCTTCGCCCCGCGCGCGCTTCTCTTTTCGGACGCCGGCAAGGCGCCCTTAGCCCATTCTGCCCGAAAAACCCCGAAAGGAACGGAAAATGCCGCCCACCCTGCGTACCGCCGGAGCCTTGGAGTTCGCGGTCGCCGACCTGTCGCTCGCCGCGGCCGGACGCATCCAGCTCGACCTCGCCGAGCACGAAATGCCCGGCCTGATGGCGCTGCGCCGCGAGTTCGCGGAGTCCCAGCCGCTCAAGGGCGCGCGCATCGCGGGCTCGCTGCACATGACCGTGCAGACCGCGGTGCTGATCGAAACGCTCGTCGCGCTCGGCGCCGAGGTGCGCTGGGTGTCCTGCAACATCTTCTCCACCCAGGACGAGGCGGCCGCCGCGGTCGTCGTCGGCCCGCACGGAACGCCGGAACGACCCGAGGGCACCGCGGTATTCGCGTGGAAAGGCGAAACCCTCGACGAATACTGGTGGTGCACCGACCAGCTGTTCCGTTTCCCCGGCGGCGAACCGCCGAACATGATCCTGGACGACGGCGGCGACGCGACCCTGCTCGTCCACAAGGGAGCCGAGTTCGAGAAGGCGGGCGCGGTGCCCGCCGCGCACGAGGACGACCCGGAGGACTACCGGATCCTGCTGCGCACGCTGGCGGCGAGCCTGGCTGAGGACCCGGAGCGGTTCACGCGGATCGCAGGCGCGATGCGCGGGGTCACCGAGGAGACCACGGCGGGCGTGAACCGGCTCTACCAGCTCGCGGCCGCGGGCGAACTGCTCTTCCCGGCGATGAACGTCAACGACTCGGTCACCAAGTCGAAGTTCGACAACAGGTACGGCATCCGCCATTCGCTCCCGGACGGCCTCAACCGCGGCACCGACGTGATGATCGGCGGCAAGTTCGCCGTCGTGTGCGGCTACGGCGACGTCGGCAAGGGCGCGGTCGAGGCGCTGCGCGGACAGGGCGCGCGCGTCGCGGTGACCGAGGTCGACCCGATCTGCGCGCTGCAGGCCGCGATGGACGGGCTCGACGTGGTGGAACTCGACGACGTCGTGGAGCGCGCCGACATTTTCCTCACCACCACCGGCAATTTCGGCATCGTCTCGGCCGAGCAGATGCGGAGGATGAAGCACCAGGCGATCGTCGCGAACGTCGGCCACTTCGACAACGAGATCGACATGGCCGGGCTCGCGAAGGTCCCGGGGATCGTCAAGACCGAGGTCAAACCGCAGGTGCACACGTGGCGGTTCCCGGACGGGCACGCGGTCATCGTGCTGTCCGAGGGCAGGCTGATGAACCTCGGCAACGCGACCGGGCATCCGTCGTTCGTGATGTCCGCGTCGTTCGCGAACCAGGTGCTCGCGCAGATCGAACTGTTCGGCAAGCCGGGCGAGTACGCCAACGACGTGTACCGGCTGCCGAAGCAGCTGGACGAGAAGGTCGCGCGGCTGCACCTGGACGCACTCGGCGTCCGGCTGACCAAGCTGAGCAAGGAACAAGCGGAGTACATCGGCGTGGACGTGGACGGACCGTACAAACTGGACCACTACCGCTACTGACCGCGCGGCCGGAAGCTGCCGGACGCTGCCGGGAAAAAAGGGGCCCTCCGGCTCCGAGGGGGAGGGAGAGCCGAAGGACCCCCGGTAGTGTTAGCACATTGCCAAGCAGCTTGTACACGGCCGGGTACCCGATCGGGTAGGCCGCCCCGGCCGCGCGACGGGGCGGCCGGGGGTGCCGCCGGGCGTCAGGAAGCCTGCCGCAGCAGGGATTTCTCCGCTCCGGTGCAGGCGCACCCGGCGTCGAGGGTGTGACAGTCGATGATCAGGCCGTGCCGGACCCGGTCGAGGTCGACGCACGCCGCGTCGGTGCACTCGGCGAACCCGCGGTCCGGGTGGACCACCAGGGTGCCGTGACAGTGGTCGATGCCGCTCGTGCAGAACGCGCACTCCATGCTCAGCCGCCTTCCGCTCAGGTATTCGAGTCCCCGGCTCCGTTGCTTCGGGGCCGGACTCCTCCTTGGTACCACTGGAAATCTCGCGGTCGCAGAATACCCGGCGGCGTGTCGGCCCCACGGACCGGTGAAGTGCGCCGCACTCGCTCACCGGGCGTGACGATCGGCATTTTCCGGACGGCAGCGGTGAAATTTCACTGTTCCGCACCGCGGAACAACCCGCGCCGCCCGTCCGGCACCGGCGAAAGCCCCGCTCAGGCGCTCTTCGGCCGCCTTGCCCGCGCAGCCGGTTTCTTCGCCGCGGTTTTGCCTTCGCCGGCGGCTTTCTTCGTCTCCTTGGCGGGCCCGCGGCTCTTCTTCGCCGCCGACACGCTCGCCTCCAGCGCCGCCATCAGGTCGACGACCTCGGCCTTCTCCCCCTGTTTCGGCGCGCCGACGGTCTGGCCGCCGCCCGCCTTCGCCTCGATCATCGCTTCGAGCGCTTCCCGGTAGGAGTCCGAGTATTTCTCCGGTTCGAACACCGGCTCGGACAGCGAGTCGATCAGCGACCCCGCCATCGTCACCTCCTGCGCGCGGACCTGCGGCGGATCCTCGTGCAGGAACGGGAAATCCGGGACCCGGACCTCGTCGGCCCACAGCATCGTGGTCATCACGAGCACGTCGTCCACGACGCGCAGCAGCGCCAGGCTCTCCCGCTGGCGCACCGCGACCTTCGCGATCGCCACGTGGCTCGCCTTCTGCAGCGCGTCGCGCAGCACGATGTACGGCTTCACCGCGTTCTTCTGCGGCTCCAGGTAGTAGGTGCGGTCGAACCGGATCGGGTCGATCGACTCCAGCGGCACGAATTCGAGCACGTCGATCGAATGCTGGGTGGGCAGCGGCAGTTCGGCGAGATCGGCGTCGGTGATCACGACCATCTCGCCGTCGGGCAGCTCGTAGCCCTTGGCGATGTCGGAGTAGGGCACCTCCTCGCCGTCGATCGAGCAGAACCGCTTGTACTGGATCCGCCCGCCGTCGGCGGCGTGCACCTGGCGCAGCGACACGTTCTTGTTCTCGGTCGCCGCGTACAGCTGGATCGGGATGCTGACCAGCCCGAAGGACACCGAGCCCTTCCACATCGACCGCATGCCGCGCACCTCCGCCGTCCGCCGGTACGTATTCACGCTCGGTGACCACCGTAGCCGCGATCGTCCGAATCCGACAGTCCGCGCAGGTCCGGGGGCTGCGCGCAGGCGCCGCCCGTGTGCAACCGCTCACTGGCGGCCGCGTCGCGCCGCTGGTGTTGCCCCAGAGATCTCGGCCCGGAGCCCGGGGATTGCGGGTTCCCAATCACCCAACATCGGGTCCACCACGCCTTGGCCGCCGCCAGATCGTCGGCCGGACACACGATCGTGCACACTTCCTCGAACATACGTTCGCCCTGACCTAGACTGGACTTACGAGAACGAAACTTTTCGCGGTCCGCATAATTTTTCGCATCACGCAACTTTTGCTGCTATCTTCGGTCCGGTGACCACCACCGCACCTCTGGGCCTGCGCGAGCGCAAGAAGCGAGCCGCTCGACGGGCTCTCGCCGACGCCGCGCTGCGGATCGCGCTCGAGCGGGGCGTCGACCAGCTGCGGGTGGAGGACATCGCGAACGAGGTGGGCGTGTCCCCGCGCACCTTCAACAACTACTTTTCGAGCAAGGAGGAAGCTGTCTGCGCGTTCATCGTCGAACGGCAGGAGCGCGTGCGCGAAGCGCTCCTGGCGAGGCCCGCCGGCGAACCGCTGTGGGACGCGGTCGTCAACGCCGCCATCACCCGGTTCGCCGAGGACGAGCGCCCGATCCGCGAGGACGTGCGGCGGGTGCGTGCGTTGATGGCACACGGCGGCCTGTTCGCCGAGATGCTGCGCGCGCACGCCACTGTCGAGCGCGTGCTGGCCGACGCCATCGCCGAGCGGGCGGGCGAGCACGCAAATCCGTTGCACGCCCGGCTGATGGCGAGCATTGTGCAGAACGCTTCGCGCATCGCCTTTCAGACGTGGCTCGATACGGACTCCGACGACGAAGAGTTCGTATCGACCCTGACCGGTCTCCTGCGGGAGGCAGCCGCCGGGATGCCGGCACTCGCCGCGCCCGGCGCGGCCAGCTAGACCCGAACCGACGCCATTCCACTTCTTTGGGGGAGTACCCGACCGTGCTGGTCAAACTGTTGCGCAGCTACCTGCGCCCGTACCGGGCCGCGCTGTGGCTCGTCGTCGCGCTGCAACTGGTGCAGACGATCGCCGCGCTGTACCTGCCCACGCTCAACGCCGACATCATCGACAGCGGCCTCGTCAAGGGCGACACCGGCTACATCGTGAAGATCGGCGGCGTGATGCTGCTGATCACGCTGGTGCAGATCGCCGGGTCGATCGGGGCCGTCTACTACGGATCCCGCGTTTCCTCGGCCGTCGGCCGCGACATCCGCGCCGGCGTCTTCCACCGCGTGCAGGATTTCTCCGCGCGCGAGATCGGGAAATTCGGCACGCCGTCGCTGATCACCCGCACCACCAACGACGTCCAGCAGATCCAGCTGCTCGCCGCGCTCACCTTCACCCTCATGGTGTCCGCGCCGATCATGTGCGTCGGCGGCATCCTGCTCGCGCTGCAGCAGGACGTCCCGCTGTCGGCGCTGCTCGTGGTCATCGTGCCGGTGCTGGGCATCGCGATCGGGCTGATCGTGATGCGGATGCGCTCGGCGTTCCGGCTCATGCAGGAGCGGCTCGACCGGATCAACCAGGTCATGCGCGAGCAGATCATGGGCATCCGGGTGATCCGCGCGTTCGTGCGCGACCGGCACGAGCGCGAGCGCTTCGGCCGCGCCAACGACGAGCTGTTCACCGTGTCGCTGCGGGTCGGCAGGCTGATCGCGCTGATGTTCCCCACCGTGATGCTGGTGGTGAACGTGTCCAGCGTCGCCGTGCTGTGGTTCGGCGGGCAGCGGGTCGACAGCGGGGCGATGCAGATCGGCGCGCTCACCGCGTTCCTGGCCTATCTGCTGCAGATCCTGATGGCGGTCATGATGGCCACCTTCATGTTCATGATGGTGCCGCGCGCCGAGGTCAGCGCCGAGCGGATCACCGAGGTGCTCGACACCGAGACGAGCGTGCGCCCGCCGGACCGGCCGCTCCCGGCCGGAGCCGAACGCGGGCACCTCGACCTGACCGGCGTCGAATTCCGGTACCCCGGCGCGGAAAAGCCGGTGCTGCAGGACGTTTCGCTCTTCGCCCGGCCCGGCGAGACCACCGCGATCATCGGCAGCACGGGCAGCGGGAAGACGACGCTGCTCAACCTGATCCCGCGGCTGATGGACGCCACCGAGGGCTCCGTCCGGGTGGACGGCGTGGACGTGCGCCAGCTCGACCCGGACGTGCTCTCGTCGGTGGTCGGCATGGTGCCGCAGAAGCCGTATCTGTTCGCCGGCACGGTCGCGAGCAACCTGCGCTACGGCAATCCGGACGCCACCGACGAAGAGCTGTGGCACGCGCTGGAAGTAGCGCAGGGCAAGGATTTCGTGGAACGGATGGAACAGGGCCTCGACTCCCCCATCGCCCAGGGCGGCACGAACGTCTCGGGCGGGCAGCGGCAGCGGCTCGCGATCGCGCGGATGCTGGTGCACCGGCCGGAGATCTACCTGTTCGACGACTCGTTCAGCGCGCTCGACTACGCGACCGACGCCGCGCTGCGCCGCGCGCTCGCCGACGAAACCCGCGACGCGACGGTCGTCATCGTCGCGCAGCGGGTCAGCACGATCCGCGGCGCGGACCGGATCATCGTGCTCGACGACGGCCGCGTCGTCGGCACCGGAACCCACCACGAGCTGATGGACGCCAACGAAACCTACCGGGAAATCGTGCTTTCGCAGCTGACCGAACAGGAGGCGGCGTGAGCGAGGAAACGAAAACCGCAGTCGCGCCCGACGCCGACGAGCCGGCCGCCGTCGCCCGCGACCACACCCGCCCGCAACCCACGGCGGGGCCCGGCCGGATGATGGCCGCCGGCATGCCCGCCGAAAAGGCGCTCGACTTCAAAGGCTCCCTGCTCCGTTTGCTGCGGCTGCTGCGCCCGCAGCGGGCGGCGCTGACCGGGGTGCTGGTGCTCGGCGCGCTCGGCGTGGCGCTGACCGTGCTCGGGCCGAAGGTGCTGGCCCGCGCGACGGACCTGATCTTCGCCGGCGTGATCAGCAAGAACCTGCCCGCCGGCGCGACCAAGGACCAGGTGATCGAGGGCCTGCGGGCCCGCGGCCAGAACACGCTGGCCGACATGTTCACCAGCGTCGACCTGATGCCCGGCCACGGCATCGACTTCACCGCGGTCGGCCAGGTGCTGATGATCGTGCTGGCGCTGTACGTCTTCGCGTCGTTCCTGGGCGTCATCCAGGCGCGGCTCACGACGAACCTGGTGCAGGGCGCGGTGTTCCGGCTGCGCCAGGACATCGAAGAGAAGTTCGCGCGGCTTCCGCTGCGCTATTTCGACCGCCAGCCGCGCGGGGAGGTGCTGAGCCGGGTCACCAACGACATCGACAACCTGGCGCAGTCGCTGCAGCAGACGCTGTCGCAGATCGTGACGTCGCTGTTCACCGTGCTGGGCGTGCTGGTGATGATGTTCGTGATCTCGCCGCTGCTGGGCGTGATCGTGCTGCTGACGGTGCCGGTGTCGGTGTTCGTCGCGGCCAAGATCGGCAAACGCGCGCAGCCGCAGTTCATCCGGCAGTGGGGAACGACCGGGAAGCTCAACGCGCACATCGAGGAGATGTACTCGGGCCACGCGCTGGTGCACGTCTTCGGCCGCCGCAAGGAGGCCGAGGAGGTCTTCCGGCAGCAGAACGAGGCGCTGTACGAGGCGAGCTTCAAGGCGGCCTTCATCTCCGGCACGATCCAGCCCGGGATGATGTTCATCGGCAACCTGAGCTACGTCCTGGTCGCGGTCGTCGGCGCCCTGCGGGTCGCCTCGGGCAGCCTGACCCTGGGCGACGTGCAGGCGTTCATCCAGTACTCGCGCCAGTTCAGCCAGCCGGTCACGCAGATCGCGAGCATGGCGAACCTGCTGCAGTCCGGCGTCGCCTCGGCCGAGCGGGTGTTCGCGCTGCTGGACGCCAAGGAGCAGGAACCGGAGCCGGAGCACCCGCAGCGCCCCGAGGTCGTGCGCGGCCAGGTCGAGTTCGAGCACGTGTCCTTCCGCTACCTGGAAGACACCCCGCTCATCGAGGACCTGTCGCTCTCGGTGGAGCCGGGCCACACGGTCGCGATCGTCGGCCCGACCGGCGCGGGGAAGACCACGCTGGTCAACCTCCTCATGCGATTCTACGAAATCGACGGCGGCCGGATCACCCTGGACGGCGTCGACATCAAGGCCATGGACCGCGAGGAACTGCGCTCGAAGACCGGCATGGTCCTGCAGGACGCCTGGCTGTTCGGCGGCACGATCGCGGAAAACATCGCCTACGGCGCGGACAACGTGACCCGCGAACAGGTCATCGAAGCCGCGAAGGCAACCTACGTGGACCGCTTCGTCCGCACCCTCCCAGACGGCTACGACACCGTCCTGGACGACGAGGGCGGCACCGTCAGCGCAGGCGAGAAACAGCTGATCACCGTCGCCCGAGCCTTCCTGGCCAAACCAGCGATCCTGATCCTGGACGAGGCCACCAGCTCGGTCGACACCCGCACCGAGGTCCTGATCCAGCACGCCATGAACTCCCTGCGCACCGGCCGCACGAGCTTCGTGATCGCCCACCGCCTCTCCACGATCCGGGACGCGGACGTCATCCTGGTCATGGAAAACGGCAACATAGTGGAACAAGGAAACCACGAAACGCTAATCAACGCAGGCGGCGCCTACTCCCGCCTCTACGCAGCCCAATTCGCAGAAGCCATGGCAGAAACCGAATAGCCGCAGCAGAACACCCGGCCGCCCCGTGTGGCATTGGGCGCACCCACGCACCCAATGCCACATTGGGTGCATCCCACGCACCGAACGCCACATTGGGTGCACAGGACGCACCCAATGCCACATTGGGGCGCAAGCCACACCACACACACCGCAGCCGATGCACCCAACGCGGGGCACCCACACCTCCCCCACCCCCGATACGAAGCCAAAAACACGGCGCTGGGGTGCTTGTCAAGGCATCTTTCCCGCCTTGACAAGCACCCCAGCGCCGTAGTCACACTAAAAAATCGGGGTGCCCACGCAACCAAGACAAACGGCAATGTCGCCCGCCAGGGCGACGAGCCGAACCCCCACTCAAATCCGAGGAATATTCCGCAAATTAGACTTAGCCAACTCCAACATCTTCCCCACACCCCCACTCAACACCGTCTTACTAGCAGCCAAAGCAAACCCCCGAACCTGAGCCGCAGTAATATTAGGCGGAATAGACAACGCATTAGGATCCGTGACCACATCCAACACCGCAGGCCCGTCATGAGCCAAAACGTCCCGGATCCCGTCCCGAACCTCCCCAGGCTTCTCCACCCGCCGCGCATACAACCCAGCCGCCCGAGCAATCCCGGCGAAATCCACCTGATCGTGGTCGGTCCCGAACTCCGGCAACCCGTCCACGAGCATCTCCAGCTTCACCATCCCCAGCGAAGAGTTGTTGAACACCACCGCCTTGACCGGCAAGGCATGCGTCTTGAGCGTCAGCAACTCCCCCATCAACATGGCCAGCCCGCCGTCCCCGCACATGGCCACCACCTGCCGCCCCGGATCAGCCGCCTGCGCCCCGACAGCATGCGGCAACGCATTGGCCATGCTCCCGTGCACGAACGACCCCAGGATCCGCCTCCGCCCATTGGGCGTGACATACCGAGCAGCCCAGACGTTGCACATCCCAGTGTCCACAGTGAACACCGCGTCGTCCGCGGCCTCCTCGTCCAGCACGTCCGCCACATACTCCGGATGCAATGGAATGTGCCGGGAAACCTCGCTCGTATATGCGTCGACCACCCGCTGCAACCCGCGCTCGTGCTTCCGCAGCATGGCGTGCAGGAACGACCGGTCGTCCCGCTCGCGCAACCGAGGCAGCACGGCCCGGATCGTCGCCCCGACGTCTCCCTGCACCCCGAACTCCAGCACCGACCGGCGCCCCATCCGAGCCGGGTCGATGTCCACCTGCACGGTGTTCCGCTGCGGCAGGAAGTTGTCGTACGGAAAGTCCGTGCCCAGCAACAGCACGAGATCGGCCTCGTGCATCGCCTCGTAACACGCCCCGTACCCGAGCAATCCGCTCATCCCCACATCGAACGGGTTCGAGTACTGCACGAACTCCTTGCCCCGCAACGAATGCCCCACCGGAGCACCGACCGCCTCCGCGAGCGCGAGCACGTCGTCATGCGCGTCCCGGCACCCCGCGCCGGCCATGATCATGACCTTCTCCGCCCGGTCGATCCGCTCGGCCAGACGCGCGACGTCCGCCTCGGCGGGCACCATGGCGGGCGGGCTCCCCAGCGAAGCCGACTCCCCCGTGGCATGCGCGGCAGGCTCATGCGACACGTCCCCAGGCAGCACCAGCACGGCAGCCCCGCGCCGCCCGACCGCGTTCTGCACCGCGATCCGCGCGAGCCGCGGCATCTGCTCCGGCGAGCTCACCATCTCGCAGTAATGCGAGCATTCGGCGAACAACTGCTGCGGATGCGTCTCCTGAAAGAACCCCGTGCCGATCTGCGTGGACGGAATGTGCGACGCGATCGCCAGCACCGGAGCCCCGGAGCGGTGCGCGTCGTAAACCCCTTGCAGCAAATGGAGATTGCCCGGGCCGCAACTGCCCGCGCACACCGCGAGCCGCCCGGTGAGCTGCGCCTCGGCCGCGGCGGCGAACGCTCCGGCTTCCTCGTTGCGCACGTGCACCCAGTCGATGCCGCCGCGCGCGGAACCTCCGGTCCGGCGCACCGCGTCCACCACGGGGTTGAGGCTGTCGCCCACCACCCCGTAGATCCGGCGCACCCCGGATTGCACCAGAACGTCGATCAGCTGGTCGGCCACCGTTGCCATGCGTCTGCGTCCCTTCGTGAGCGTCCCTTCGCAGTCTGGCGCCGATCGGGCGAACCGCCACCGCATTGACAGATTTTATTGTCAATGGCACGGTGAGCAAGACCTACCCGAGGAGGAACGCCGCAGATGCCACGCGAGTTCGAGGTGCGCAAAGAGGTTCAGCTGCCCGCGGGACCCGAGGCCGTGTGGGACGCCGTCGCGAGCGGGCCCGGCATCGATTCGTGGTTCATGGGCCGCCACGAGGTCGACGCCGCGGCGAAGCGGGTCCGGTTCCGCCTCGGCGAAATGCGCACCGAGGCGGAGATCACCGCGTGGGATCCCCCGCGCAGGTTCGCCTATCGGGGCGAGGCGGCCGAGGACGGCACGTTCGACGCGATGGAGTTCCTCGTCGAAGCAGCCGAAGGCGGCACGTCGGTGCTGCGGTTCGTGCACCGCGGCTTCGTCCCGGACGGCTGGGACGACGAGTACCACGAGTCCTTCGCCGTCGGCTGGGAGATGTACCTGCACACGCTCGCCGAACTGCTGGCCCACTTCCCCGGCCGCTTCGCGACGTACGTGACCGCGGACGGCCCGGCCTCGTCGGCGAGCCGCGAAGCGTGGCCGAAGCTGCTCGCGGCGCTCGGGTTGCCCGCTGAACCCTCAGCGGGGCAAGCGGTCCGCTTCCGCGTCGGCGATGAAGCAGTCGAGGGCGTCCTCGATTACTTCACCCCGAACTACGCCGGGGTCCGCACCGAGGACGCCCTCTACCGGTTCCACGAACGGTCCCTGCTCGGCATGCCGGCCGCGGTCGGACATCACCTGTTCCGCCCGGACGTCGACGAGACCGCCGAAAGCGCGGCCTGGAGCCGCTGGCTCGCCGACGCGCTCGGCTGACGTCAGCGGCGGCGCAGCAGCAACGCCGCGCCGCTGGCCGCCACGACGACCCCGGCGATCACGTTGCCGGTCACCGCGCCGGCCGACGGCACTGTTTCGTCGCCGTAGCGGAGCAAGAACGGAGACACCGCGGCCCACGCCCCGAGCACCGGCAGCACCCAGGTCAGCGCCAGCGCGCCGGAATCCCGCGCCCGCATGGCGCCGAAAACGACGATCGCCAGACCGGCGACGGTGTTGCTCACCGCGAGTTCGGCGGCCCCGCCGAAGCGCAGCAGCCACGGCGCGGCGATCAGGTACAGCCCGGCGAGCACAGCGAGGCCCGCCGCGCCCCCGGAGACCGCGGTCTTGCCGGACATCGTGCTGGTGGACATCTCGGATCACCTCAGCAGATCTCGGTTCCACCCGTCGGGTACCCAGATTCCGGCCGGGGATTCACGCCCCCGCGGCGGCGCACGCCTCGCGCAGGCCGCGCCGCACCGGCGCGTCGATGCCGGACACCGCGAAAACCCGCAGCACGAGCGGCCTGGTCGCGACGATCGAAAGCGCGGGCCGGACGCGGCGCGTCTCTTCGAGCGCACGCAGCCCGGCACAGCTGAGATAGCCGACCCGGGACAGGTCCACCACCAGTTTGCCGCCCGCTCCGGAGGCGGCGGTCAG
Organism: Streptomyces sp. AA4; assembly: GCF_000158875.1. NCBI lineage: Bacteria > Bacillati > Actinomycetota > Actinomycetes > Kitasatosporales > Streptomycetaceae > Streptomyces > Streptomyces sp. AA4. Next base: position 4,603,507 of record NZ_GG657746.1, read on the forward strand.
CGCGGAGCGGAACTGCCCGACCGACGCGATGTCGATCTCGCCCGCCGCCGTGACCAGCACGATGTCGCCGTCCCTCCGGCTGGTGAAGACGGTCAGACCGGCATCCCCGCGAACACCCATTGGCGGAACGGTACGCGTCCGCGCGGCGCCGGCAAACCGTCGTGCCCCGGCCGGGTGGGCACTTCGCCAGGCCCCGGTGGCCGCCGCGCTGCCCGGAGACCCGGCGAATGCGAAAATTCTCCCGGCACGCGGACCGGTTCGAGACACGCGTGTCCGAAATCCTGCGAACCCGGTCTATCCGGCCGGGCGAGCTGCTACGGTGCGGCCATGCCGAGTACCGCCCGGCAGGTCGTGATCCTCGGGTACCCCGACGCGGAACTGCTCGACATCGCCTGCGTGTCCGACGTGTTCGACACTGCCACCCGGCTCGGCGCGGCCCGGCCGTACGAGGTCCGGCTCGCCAGCGCCGACGGGCTGCCCTTCGCCTGCCAGTCCGGGCTCACGCTCGCCCCGCACGTCCGGCTCGACCAGGTCAGCGGCCCGCTCGACACGTTCGTCGTCGCGGGCGGGCTGGGCCACCAAGCCGCGGCGAAGGACGAACGGCTGCTGGCCCACGTGCGGCGGCTTTCGCAGCAGAGCAAGCGCACTGCGTCGGTCTGCACCGGCGCGGCCGTGCTCGCCGCCGCCGGGCTGCTGAGCGGCCGCCGCGCCACCACGCACTGGTCGCACGCGTCGCGGCTCGCCGAGCAGTACCCGTCGGTGACCGTCGATCCGGTGCCGCTGTTCGTGCGGCACGGCGACGTCTACACCTCCGCGGGAGTCACCAGCGGGCTCGACCTCACCCTCGCCCTCGTCGAGGAGGACCACGGCCCGACGCTCGCCCGCGAGGCCGCCCGGTCTCTGGTCACCTACCTGCAGCGGCCCGGAAACCAGGCGCAGGTGAGCATGTTCCTCGCCGGTCCGCCGCCGGAGCACCGGCAGGTCCGCGACCTCACCGCGTACGTCGCCGAGCACCTCGCCGACGACCTGGGCGCCCCCGCGCTCGCGAGCCAGGCGGGCATCAGCACCCGCCAGCTGACCCGGCTGTTCGACGCCCACCTCGGCACCACCCCGGGGAAATACGTCCGCACCGTGCGCGCCGAACACGCCGCCCGTCTGCTGGCCGGCACCGACCTCCCGCTCGCCGCCATCGCGCGCCGCTGCGGTTTCGGTTCCACCGAGACGCTCCGGCAGGCGTTTCTGGACCATTTCGACACTCCGCCCTCGGCTTACCGGCGAGTGCACCTGCGTTCTGCGCACGCCTGAACGAAACGCCCGCTTCCTCCCCCACCCGGGACAGGCGAACCGCGCACCGGGAGGGCAGGATGTCCGCCGTGGCACCGCACGACTACCCCGACCAGGACCCCGACGACACCGGCCCGCTGCCGCGAGTGCCGGGCGAGCCGCCGTCCTCCGCTGTGCCACCGCCCGTCCGGCCGGACGGACCGCGCCGGGCGCGCCGTGCCGAACCCGGGCGACCGGCGGCTCGCGAACCGGGACGGCAAGCGGACCGGCCCGGCAATTCCGAACGCAGCGCAGGACGTTCCGGCAACACCGACCACGGCGCCGAGCCCGGGCGATCTGCCGAGCGGCCCGAACGCAGCGGCGAGCCCAGGCGCTCCGGCGCACCGGGTCGCCGAGACGGACGACTCGGCGAACCCCGCCGTCCCCGTGCCACCGCGCCACGACCCCCGCAACCCGGCACCCCGCGCTCGGCGCAACCGGGCACCCCGCGCTCCGCCGATTCCCGCAGCGGCGCCCAGTCCGGCGAGCTGCGCCTCCCCCGCCGCACCGGCGACACCCCGCCTCCGGCCACGCGCCGCCGTCCCCCGGCCCGCCCGCCCCAGTCCGAAAAGGACACTCCGGAATCCGCTGCGGCCAAGGAAACTCCGCAGCCAGCGGGACACGGCCACGGTCACGGGCACGGCCACGGCCCGGCCGCCCCGGCGTCGCAACGAGTCCGCAAGCTCCTGGTCTGGCTCCTCGCCCCGCTCGCGCTGGCGACCGTCGTCGGCATGATCGTCCTGTACCCGTGGGGCAGCTCCCTGCCGAAAAGCGCGGTACCGCAAGGCACGCCGGTCCAGGCGGCGATCACGACCGCGACGTCCGGCCCGTGCCTGCAGCCAGGGCAGGTGCAGGTCGGCTCGCAGCCGGACCCGAACGCGAAACCGTGCCTCACCGTCGACCTGCAGATGTCCGACGGCCCGGCGGCCGGGAAACCGGTGCGGCTGACCGTGCCGATCGAGCCGAGCACGCCGAGGTTCACCGCGGGCGACAAGGTCGTGCTCGCCTACAACGGCGGCAATCCGCTCGATCCGCAGTCGTTCACCCTCGTCGATTTCCAGCGCGGCACGCCGCTGGTGCTGCTCGCCGCGCTGTTCGCGATCGCCGTGCTCGTGCTCGGCCGATGGCAGGGTTTGGCCGCGCTGGTCGCGCTGGTGCTGAGTTTCGTGGTGATCGTCCTGTTCGTGCTGCCCGCGATCCTCGCCGGGGAGAACCCGCTGGTCGTCGCGATCGCCGGGGCGGGCGCGATCATGTTCCTCGCGCTGTACCTGACGCACGGCCTGTCGGCGAGAACCTCGGTCGCCGTGCTCGGGACATTGGTCAGCCTCGCACTGATCGGGATCCTGTCGGCGATCTTCTCCGCCGCCGCGTCGCTCACCGGACTCGACGACAGCACCACGACGCTCATCGCTTCGCTCGGCCACGGCATCGACGCGCGCGGCCTGCTGCTGGCCGGAATCGTGATCGGCGCGCTGGGCGTGCTCGACGACGTGACGATCACCCAGACCAGCGCGGTGTGGGAACTGCGGCGGGCCAACCCGTCGCTCAGCTGGCGCGAGCTGTACCGCTCCGGCCTGCGGATCGGCCGCGACCACGTCGGCTCCGCGGTGAACACGCTGGTGATGGCCTACGCCGGGGCCGCGCTGCCGGTGATGCTCTACTCGGCGATCTCCGGCGTCGGCCTCGGCTCGTTGCTCGGCAGCGAGGACATCGCCGCGGAGATCATCCGGACGCTGGCGGGGTCGGTCGGCATCGTCGCGGCGGTGCCGGTGACGACGGTCCTGGCCGCGCTGATCGCCGCCCGCGAGCCGGTCGAGCACCTCATCAGCACCACGAAACCCGCTGAAGCACACTAGCCACACGCGGCCTGACCCGGTCGGGCGCGGACGTCGCGGATGAGGTACGAAGACCGCGACCCCCGCGACCCGAGGAGGGGCTGTGTTCTCAGCCGTCCTGGCCGGACCCCGAGTCACCGTGCACCTGATCCGCCGCCTGTTCGCGTCGGTGCTGGAAGCGGCCGAAACGGTCCCGCGGATCGCCGCCGCGCTCGACGAGGTCCGCGCGACGCTCCGCCACCTCGAGCGGCTGCTCTCCTATGTCGCCGAGGAACTTCCCGAACTCGCCGACCAGCTGGACCGCATCCGCGCCCGCGTGGACAGCTTGGAAGAACGCGGCCGCGAGCACGCCGGACGCGAGTAACCCCTCGGAGCAACCGCCCGAAGCCGACCGAACCGCGGGATCGCGTCGGCGTCTGGAGGAGCGGTGTGACCGCCCCCAGGCGGCATAACGCTCCTCCAGACGCCGGCTTCATGGCGAGCATGCACGCGACGGCGAAGCCGGCGCCGAATTACAGAGTTGCCACGAAGCGGCTGACGGCTTCCATCGGGAACCGCTGCAAGTACTTCCCCGACGGAGCCGCCGAAGCCAGCCGGTACAGCGGCCGCTCCGCCACCGCGTCCCCGCGGGCCTCCGCGCGCAGCTCGGCCACCAGCAACTCCGAAAACACCAGCCCGTTCGCCTCGGTGTTGTTCAGCACCGCGTCCGCCAGCCGGCGCAGCTGCAGCGCTCCCAGCTCCCGGCCGCCGGTCCCGGAAAAGACCGCGAGGTCGAGCTTCACCGCACGCCGCCGTTGTCCCGCGTTCACCAGCAGCGCCACCGTCCGGGTACCGCGCACGTCGCTGATCACCACGTCCAGCCGCGGCGCCTCCAGCAGGTCCACCCGCCGGACGCCCCACGTGCGCACCACCAGCGTCGTGCCCTCCAGCCAGATCCGGCGGCGGAACGCGTAGAGCACCACGTAAATCAGCGGCAGCGCGACGACCGCCGCCACGATCAGCCCGGCCAGCTGCCCGCCGATCAGCCCGGCGATCCCGCCGAACGCCGCGGCCAGGATCAGCACGCCGAAGACGCCCGACCAGGCGCGGCGGCGGCGCAGCTTCGGCTCGTCGGCGAACAGCGGCAGGCGTTCCTCCGGTTTGCCGGTCACTGCCCGGCTCCCGGCACGAAGGGGTTGGCGGCGCGCTCGCGGCCGATGGTCGTGGCCGGTCCGTGGCCGGGCAGCACGACGGTGTCGTCGGCGAGCGTGAGCAGTGTGCGCAACGAATTCTCCAGATCGGAGCCGGATCCGCCGGTGCGCCCGACCGATCCGGCGAAAAGCGTGTCCCCGGTGAACACCAGCCTGCCACCTTCGCCGGTCTCGACGGTGAACGCCACCGAACCCGGCGTGTGCCCGGGCAGCGGGAGCACCCTGACCGTCAGCCCGGCCGCTTCGGTCTCGCCAGGAGCGAGCGGTTCGAAGGGCCCGTCGTACCAGTCGCCGTCGCCCGGATGCAGCCGCAGCGGCACTCCGTGCGCCCGCGACAGCTCGGCGGCCGCGCCCACGTGGTCCGGATGGCCGTGGGTGGCGAGCAGCGCGACCGGCGTCAGGCCGTGCTCCGCCAGCGCTTCGGCGAGCGGCCCGGCGGCTCCCTCGCCCGGGTCGACGACGAGACACGGACCCCCGGCGGCGGGGGCGAGCAGATAGCAATTCGAGCGCAGCGGACCCGCGGCGAACCCGGCGACGAGCACCGAACCCTCCTCCCCGGAAGCGACCTTGATCACGACCCGGTGAAGACTAGCCGCCCCTGTACGGAGTCCTCACAGGCTGTGCCCATACACTGCCGCTACCTCAGACGTGTGACTCCGAGCGGAAACTGGAGGGCGGGTGGCGACCAACCAGCAGCGCCGTGAAGCCGCGAAGCGCAAACTCGAGCGGCAGCTCGTGCGCCGGGCCGAACAGGCGAAGCGACGCAAGATCGTGGGCGCTGGAGTGGTCGGCGGTGTGGTCCTCATCGTCGCCGGTCTCGTGGTGTGGATCGTGAACAGCGGCGGCAGCGGCGACCAGCAGGCCACGCCGCCGCCGTCCAGTTCCGCGCCGCCGGTCCCGAGCGTCACGAACATCCCCACCGAGCGCACCGCGCTCCCCAAGCGCTCCAAGGCGCTGCCGAACCCGACGACGTGCTCGTACGCGGCCGATACCAGCGGGAGGCCGCCGTCGGCGAAGAAGGTCGCCGTGCCGGACGGCAAGAACGTGTCCTCGTCCGGGACCGTGAACTTCACGCTGAAGACCACCCAGGGCGACATCCCGATGACGCTGGACCGCTCGCTCGCGCCGTGCACTGTGCAGGCGATCGAGAGCCTCGCGAAGCAGGGCTTCTACACCGACACGATCTGCCACCGGCTCGGCGTCACCGGCCTGCAGATGCTGCAGTGCGGCGACCCGGACGCGAAGGGCGACATCACGACCGACGGCACCGGAGGCCCTGGCTTCACCGTGCCGGACGAGTTCATCGACACCGCGAAGTACGGCCGCGGCATCCTCGCGATGGCCAAAGGCACCGCGCCGAACAGCGGCGGCAGCCAGTTCTTCATGGTCTACGGCGACGCCCCGCTGGACCCGGCGTACTCGATCTTCGGCAGCATCTCCGACGAGGGCCTGAAAGTCCTCGACAAGATCGCGAGGAACGGCATCGGCACGGTGAGTCCGCGCGACGGGACCGGCGAGCCCAAGCAGCCGGTCAAGATCACCGCGGTCACGGTTTCCTGAGTTGACCACGCGAGTCGAGATCGGCGGGGCCGCTCCGGGCGCCGCCGATCTCGCCGCTGCGGCGACCAGCTACGGCCACTTCACCGCGATGCAGGTCCGCGACGGACGGGTCCGCGGCCTCCGCTTCCACCTCGACCGGCTCGCGGCGAACACCCGCGAGGTGTTCGGCAGCGACCTGGACACCGACCTGGTCCGCCGTTACGTCCGGCGGCTCGTCGCCGGGCAGGGCGACCTGTCGGTCCGGGTGATCATTTTCTCGCGCTCCTCGCCGCACGACCCCGTGATGACGCCCGAGATCCTGGTGCGCACCGCGCCGCCCGCCTACCCCGTCACCACGCCGATGCGGCTGCGATCCGTTGCGTACCAACGGGATCTGCCGCACGTGAAGCATCTCGGCAGCTTCGGCCTCGCGCACCATTCGCGCGCGGCCGCCCTCGCCGGCTACGACGACGCGGTGTTCCTCGCCGCCGACGGCCGGATCAGCGAGGCGACGATCTGGAACGTCGGCTTCCTGCGCGGCGGGACGATCGTGTGGCCGGAAGCCCCGGTGCTGCCGGGGATCACCTACCTCGTGCTCGCAGAACAGCTGCGCGCGGCGGGCGTGCCGCAGGAGACGCGTCCGGTGTACCCGGCGGAGCTTCCGGAGTTCGACGCGATGTTCGTGACCAACTCCGCCACCGTCGGCCGCCCCGTCGCCTCCGTTGACGACGTCCGGCTGCGCACCTCCGCCGTCGCCGCGAAACTGCTGACCGAGGCGTACGAAACCGCGCCCTGGGACGAGATCTGACGCAGCTTCCGGCCCGCGATGCTCCACCCAGACGTTGGGCTCGACGTACACCGCCCGGTCGGGTTGTGCTGCATGAAGACGGCCACGACCGGTCGAAATCGGCGTGGTCGACCGTCCGGAACAGCTCCGGGGTGCCGGCTGCGGGGATGGATTTTCAGCGCCACAGGCCCCGGCTCGCCGAGCAGTCAACCGGTTGCCGTGCCGGTCAGCGGTAGGTGAACTTCGGCGCGCGCCGGTTCAGGAACGCGTCCACGCCCTCCGCGTAGTCCTCCCCGTGCAGCGCGGCGAGCCGGATCTCCTCGACCTCGTCGTCGGTCCGCTCCTGCCCCGCCGCGATCTTCTCGATGATCCGGTTCATCCCGCGGACCGAGGCCTGCGAGCGTCCGCACAGCGTCTCGGCGAACCGGGCCGTCGCGGTTTCCAGGTCCGCGGCCGGGAAGACGTCGTTGACCAGCCCGATCTCGCGCGCCCGGGTCGCGTCGACGAGTTCGCCGGACAGCAGGAAGTACTTGGCGTGCGCCGGGCCGACCAGCGACACCAGCTGCCGCGTCGAGGCGAAGTGGTAGACGATGCCGAGTTTGGCCGGGGTGATGCCGAAGCGCGCGTCGTCCGCGGCGAACCGGAAATCGCAGGCGACCGAGAGCTGGCAGCCGCCGCCGATGCAGTTGCCCTGGACCATGGCGATCGTCGGCTTGCGCAGCGCGGTCAGCGCCGCCACCGCGCGGTCGACCGCCTCGTCGTATTTCGCGGCGGCCTCGGCGGTCGAGCGCAGCTCGCGGAACTCGCCGATGTCCGCGCCCGCGGAGAAGTGCCGTCCGGCCCCGGTCAGCACGAGCACCTTCAGCTCGGGATCGGCCTCGACCTCGGCCGCCACGCCCGGGATCGCCGCCCACATGCCGCGGGTGATCGCGTTCATCTTCTCCGGGCGGGAAAACGTCAGCCGGGCCACGGCGCCTTCGCGGGTGAACTCGAGTCCGTCCGTCATGCCCAGCACCCTAATGCGCGCCCCCGACAATTCTGTTGTGGGACAGATCACCGGTCTAGCCGGACAGCCGCGCCGTCAGCTCGCCCCGGCTGCGCACCCCGACCTTGCCGAACACGGATTTAAGGTGGTCCTGGACGGTGTTCGCGGAGATCCCGAGCCGCGCCGCGATGTCCGAAGTGGACAGTCCGGAAAGGACTTCCCGGCACACGTCGCGTTCGCGCGCGGTCAGCCGGTAGGCGGCCAGCAGGACGTCCAGCAGCTCCCCTCCGGTGGCCCGGCGGATCGTCACGGCAACGTCGCGGGCGTCGTCGTCCGAGACCAATCTGCTGGCCTGCAACACGATCCAGCCGCCGCGCGCGTCGCGGACCCGGGCCCGGAACGTCCCGCTCGCCGCCGCTTGCGCCCCCACCGCGACCGCGCGCAGCAGCACCGCGAACCGGCCGTCGGCGATTGCGTCCAATTCGGACTCCCACGCGCCGGCCCCCTCGGTCGCCCCGCGCCGCCGGCCGTCCGGGCCGACCACGACGATCGCCGGCTCCGCCTCCGGAGCCACGCCCCGCGCCAGCGCCGCCACCCGGGTCGCAGCCGCCAGCGTCGGCCCGATCGAGGTCAGGAACTCCACCTCGCGGTCGCTGAACTCGCCGCGGCGCACCAGTCCCGCCGCCGCCCAGCACACGCCGTCCGCGCGAAATCCGACGCGCAGTTCGCTCTCCAACCCGAGCGGCCGCCACACCTGCGCCCACCGCCCGCTGCGCTCGCGCTCGCGACGCGGCAGATCGGAAAGCCGCGCCACCGGCACCGAGCGCCGGGCGAGCTGCGCGAAGGTATGCGGCTCCGCGCCGTCGTACTCATACGTCGCCAGCAGCGGCTCGTACTCCCCCGGGATGCGCGCGCGGCCGCTGGTCATCGAGCTGATCACGGCGGTGTCCGGATCCAGCGACGCCCAGCAGGTCAGCTCCGCGGGCACGATCCGGTCGACCAGGTCGATGGCCGCGGAGTGCAGCTCGGCGACGCCGCACCCGGTCGCGGCGAGAGCCGCCAGCTCCCGCCGTACGCTCTGCGCCCGGCCTTCCCACACCCGACGAAGTATGCGCGCGCCCCTCCCCCGCCGGTATCCCTGATTTCCGGGATGGTCCCGGCACTGCGGCGTTTCTACTTTCGAGGGCATGACCATCCACCTCAGCACCGCGGGCGAAGGCCCGGAATTGGACACCCAAGACGCGATCGCGACCGTGAAAGCGTCCGCCGCGGACACCGGCGGCTACGAATTGTTCGAGATCGACGCCTCGCGCGGCCCCGCCGTCCCGCCGCACGCCGACCCGTGGACGAAGGGCTTCTACGTCCTGTGCGGCCGGATCACCGTCTGCGTCGACGGCGAACTCCACGACCTCGGCCCCGGCTCCTTCGTGCACATCCCGGCAGGCACCCCCAACACCTTCACCGTGCATACGCCGCACGCGAAGTTCCTCGTCTTCACCCCGGACGACGCGATGGGCCGGTTCTTCCGCGAAATCGACGCCACCGTCCCGTCCTCCGCCCCCTGGCCGGACGCGGTGCCGCTGCTCGGCGACATCGCCGCCCGGCACGGGGTTTCGTTCGAAGAGCCAGCACGGTGAACGCCGTCGCGCAGATCCTCGCCGGGATCGCCGTTCTCGTGCACCTGCTGGCCTTCACTTGGGAAGTGCTGCTCTTCGAACGCCCCGGCGTGCACGCGGGCATTTTCCGGATCCCGGCCGAAAACCTGCCCGCCACGCGGCTCTGGTCGTTCAACGTCGGCTGGTACAACCTGTTCCTCGCCGCCGGACCGGTGACCGGCCTGGTGCTGCTGCACACCGGCGACGCCGCGGCCGGACGCGTGCTCGTGCTCTACAGCTGCGCGTTCATGACGCTCGCCGGGATCGCGCTCGGCGTGTCCGACCTGCTCGCGCTAAGCCGGCCGCGCGGTGCGGGACGCGCCGGGGCGCTCGCCCAGGCACTCCCGCCGCTGGCCGCGCTGGTCGCGACGGCGTTCTGAATTACGAAGCCGAAGTCACCCGGTACACGTCGTACACGCCCTCGACCCCGCGCACGACCTTCAGCACGTGCCCGAGGTGCTTCGGGTCGCCCATCTCGAACGAGAACCGGCTCACCGCCACCCGGTCGCGCGACGTCGTCACCGAGGCGGACAGGATGTTCACCTTCTCGTCCGCGAGCACCTTCGTGACGTCCGACAGCAGCCGGTGCCGGTCGAGCGCCTCGACCTGGATCGCCACCAGGAACACCGAGGACGACGACGGCGCCCACTCCACCTCGACCAGCCGCTCCGGCTGGGTCCGCAGGTCGTCGGCGTTCGTGCAGTCCGTGCGGTGCACGCTCACGCCGCCGCCGCGCGTCACGAAACCGAGGATCTCGTCGCCCGGCACCGGCGTGCAGCAACGCGCCAGCTTCGCCCAGACGTCGCTCGCGCCCTTGACGATGACGCCGACGTCGTTCGAACCGCGGCGGCGCGTGACCGTGGACGGCGTGGCCCGTTCGGCCAGCTCCTCCTCGGCTTCCTCGACCCCGCCGATCAGCGCGACCAGCCGCTGCACCACGTGCTTCGCGCTCGTGTGGCCCTCGCCGACGGCCGCGTACAGCGAAGAGATGTCGCCGTGCCGGAGTTCGGTGGCGACCGAGCCCATCGACTCCGCCGACACGAGCCGCTGGATCGGCAGCCCGACCTTGCGGATCTCCTTGGTGATCGCTTCCTTGCCCGCGTCGATCGCCTCGTCGCGGCGTTCCTTCGCGAACCACTGCCGGATCTTCGCGCGCGCCTTCGGCGAACCGGCGAACTGCAGCCAGTCGCGGCTCGGCCCGGCGCTTTCCGCCTTGGACGTGAAGATCTCGACGACCTCGCCGTTCTCGAGCTTCCGTTCGAGCGCGACCAGCCGGCCGTTCACACGGGCGCCGATGCAGCGGTGGCCGACCTCGGTGTGCACCGCGTACGCGAAGTCCACTGGCGTCGAATCCGCGGGCAGCGTGATCACGTCGCCCTTCGGCGTGAACACGAAGATCTCGCGCGCGGCCAGTTCGTAGCGCAGCGATTCGAGGAAATCGCCCGGGTCCGCGGCCTCGCGCTGCCAGTCGAGCAGCTGCCGCATCCACGCGATCTCGTCCAGCTCCATCGCGTTGTTGCTGGCGTGCGTGCCCTTGGTTTCCTTGTACCGCCAGTGCGCGGCGATGCCGTACTCGGCGGTCCGGTGCATGTCGTAGGTGCGGATCTGCACCTCGAGCGGCTTGCCGTCCGGCCCGATCACCGTGGTGTGCAGCGACTGGTAGACGCCGAACCGCGGCTGCGCGATGTAGTCCTTGAACCGCCCCGGCACCGGCTGCCACAGCGCGTGCACCACGCCCATCGCGGCGTAGCAGTCGCGCACGTCCTCGACCAGGATCCGCACGCCGACCAGGTCGTGGATGTCGTCCAGGTCGCGGCCGCGGACGATCATCTTCTGGTGGATCGAGTAGTAGTGCTTCGGCCGTCCCTCGACCTTCGCGGTGATCCGCGACGACACCAGGTTGTTCGTCAGGTCCGCGATCACCTTGCGCAGGTAGGTGTCGCGCGAGGGCGCGCGGTCGGCGACCAGCCGCACGATCTCGTCGTACTTCTTCGGCTGCAGGATCGCGAACGCGAGGTCTTCCAGCTCCCACTTCACCGTGGCCATGCCGAGCCGGTGCGCCAGCGGGGCGAGCACCTCGAGCGTCTCGCGCGCCTTGCGGGCCTGCTTCTCCGGCGGCAGGAAGCGCATCGTGCGCATGTTGTGCAGCCGGTCGGCGAGCTTGATGACCAGGACGCGCGGGTCCTTCGCCATCGCGATCACCATCTTGCGGATGGTCTCGGCTTCGGCTGAGGTGCCTAGCTTGACCTTGTCGAGTTTGGTGACGCCGTCGACCAGCTCGCCTACCTTGTCGCCGAAGTCCGCCTTCAGCTGTTCCAGGGAGTAGCCGGTGTCTTCCACCGTGTCGTGCAGGAGAGCGGCGACGAGGGTGGTGGTGTCCATGCCCAGCTCGGCCAGGATGGTGGCGACCGCGAGCGGGTGGGTGATGTACGGGTCGCCGGACTTGCGGCGTTGTTCGCGGTGGAGTTCTTCGGCTACGTCGTAGGCGCGTTGGAGCTGGCCCAGGTCGGAGTTGGGGTGGAGTTCGCGGTGGATGACCGCCAGGGGTTCCAGGACCTGTTTGACCGGGGCCGCTCGCTGGGCGGTGATGCGGCGGGCCAGGCGCGCGCGGACGCGGCGGGTCGCGGAGGGGTTGGGCGCGGCTCCGTTGGCCCGGGTCCCGGCGTCGGCGGTGGGCGCCGCCCCGGGCGGGGGTGGCTCCCGTCCGGGCGGGGGC
>NZ_GG657746.1:4615786-4833136 GCF_000158875.1 Streptomyces sp. AA4
CGAACCGCAGGGAGGCTTCGTATCGGGGTTGGGGGGAGGGCTGGGTGCCACGCTGGCTGGGTGCGGCGGTGCGGTTTCAAGCCGTGAGGGGAACGCGTCTGGTGGGTTAGACGGTGCGTAGTGCTTGGACTGTGCGGCCGTCCAGGGTGGAGCGTCCGTTGAGGGCGGCCAGTTCCAGTACTACTGATACTCCGGTGACTGTTGCGCCTGCGTCTTCCAGGAGTTTCGCGGTGGCTGCCACGGTGCCGCCGGTGGCCAGGACGTCGTCCATTACCGCGATTCGCTGGCCCGTTTTCACTACGCCTGCGGGGAGTTCGACGCTTGCGGTGCCGTATTCCAGCGAGTAGTCCACGCGTCCGGCGACTGACGGGAGTTTGCCGGGCTTTCGGACCAGCACCACGCCCATGCCGCGGGAGTAGCCGACGGCCGCGGCCAAGAGGAAGCCGCGGGCCTCGACTCCGGCCACCAGGTCGGCGGCCGGGTCGAGGGTGGCTGCCAGAGCGTCGGCGACCGCGGCGAAGCCGGGGCCGTCGGCGAACAGCGGGCTCAGGTCGCGGAACAGGACGCCGGGTTCCGGGAAGTCCGGGACCTCGGCGATCAGGTCCAGTGCCTCGTCGAGCTTCATCGGGGTCAGCGCTTCTTCTTCCCCGACGGACGCTGCTTCGGGTGCCGGGCCGGGACGCCGGCCGCGGCGGCCATGGCCTTTTCCTTGCGGAGTTCGGCGGCCAGCTGCTCCTCGTCGTTGGCGTCGAAGTCGTCGTCCGCTTCGCGCTTCGCGGCCTTCGCGCGGCGGGCCGCCACTCGCTCGGCCTGCTGCCGGTACTGCGGGTCGCGCATCTTGAAGTCGACCAGCAGCGGCGTCGCCAGCGCGACCGACGACAGGACGCCCACCAACGTACCGGTGAGCTGCACCAGCGCCAGGTCCTGCAGCGTGCCCGAGCCGAGCAGGACGTAGCCGACGATCAGCAGGCCCAGGATCGGCAGCAGGGCGATGAACGCGGTGTTGAACGACCGCATCAGGGTCTGGTTCAGCGCCAGGTTCGCCGCCTCCGCGTACGTGCGCCGCGAGAGGCCGAGCAGGCCGCGGGTGTTCTCCCGGACCTTGTCGAACACCACCACGGTGTCGTACAGCGAGAACCCGAGAATCGTCAGCAGGCCGATCACCGTCGCGGGCGTGACCTCGAAGCCCACGAGCGAATACACGCCCGCGGTGACCACGATGTCGTGCAGCAGCGAGATGAGCGCCGCGAACGCCATCCGGGTGTCGAAGTAGATCGCCAGGAAGATCACGACGGCGACCAGGAACACGGCGAGCGCGATCAGGGCCTGGCGCGAGATCTCGTCGCCCCACGAAGCGCTCACCGCGCTGTCGCTGATCGCCTGTTCGCTGGACTTGCCGTTGCTGCCGATCGGGCCCAGGTCCTCGAAGATCTGCTTCTTGACCTTCGCGACCTGGTCCGCGGTCAGCGTTTCGGAGCGGGTCTGGATCGTCGCCGCGTTGCCGGTGCCGACCGTCTGCGTCTCCGCCGGAGCCTCGCCCAGCGCGGTGTTGAACGACTTGATCACCTGGTCCTGGGTGATCTGGCCGTGCGAACCGTGCGCGGGCAGCTGGATCTGCGTGCCGCCCTCGAACTCGATGCCCACGTTGAAGCCGCGGAAGACCATCGAGCCGATGCACACCAGGAGCAGCAGCGCGAAGAAGATGTACCAGCGCTTGCGCGAGCCGACGATGTCGACCGCGCCGGTGCCGACGTAGAGCCGGTGGAAGAAGCTTTCCTTCTTGCCGGGCTTGGCCGCGGTGGCAGCGGTGCTGCCCGAGCCGTTCGAGCCCTCCGGGCTGTCCGACGTCACGCCTGCGGTTTCGTCGCTCACGTCAGGCCTCCTTCACGTTCGCGCGACGGCCGGGAGCGGGGCGCGTGGACTTGCGCTGCGAGCCGAGCTTCTGGACGGCGCCGAGGCCGAGATTCCGGGGATTGGACAGGAACTTCGACTTCGAGGTCGACACCATCGCCACGAGCGGATGCGTGACCAGGTAGACGACCACCAGGTCGAGCACCGTCGACATGCCGAGGGTGAACGCGAAGCCCTGCACGTCGCCGACCGCGATGATGTACAGGATCGCGGCGGCGAGGAAGCTGACCGCGTCCGAGGCCAGGATCGTGCGCCTCGCCCGCGCCCAGCCGCGCGGCACCGCGGACCGGAACGTCCGGCCCTCCCGGATCTCGTCCTTCAATCGTTCGAAGTAGATGACGAACGAGTCCGCCGTGATGCCGATCGCGATGATCAGGCCGGCGACGCCCGCGAGGTCGAGCGTGTACCCGATCCAGCGGCCGAGCAGCACCAGCACCGCGTAGACGAGCAGGCCGGACAGCACCAGCGACCAGATCGTCAGGATGCCGAGCAGCCGGTAGTAGAACAGGCAGTACACGAACACGACCGCGAGGCCGATCGCGCCGGCGATCAGGCCCGCCTGCAGCGAGGCGTAGCCCAGCGTCGCGGACACCGTGGTGGCGTCGGACGAATCGAACGACAGCGGCAGCGAACCGTACTTGAGGATGTCCGCCAGGTTCTTCGCGTCGGTCTGGGTGAACTTGCCGGTGATCTGCGTGTTGCCGCCGAGGATGGCGTTCTGCACGGTCGGCGCGGACACCACGTCCGTGTCGAGCACGAACGCCGCCTGCTTGCCGATGTTGGCCGACGTGAAGTCGCCCCAGGTCTTGCCGCCCGCGCTCTTGAAGCTCAGGTCGACGATCCACTGGCCGCGCTGCTGGTCGTAGCCGGAGTTGGCGTTCGCGATCTCGGTGCCGGGGATGATCTCCGGGCCGAGCACGTACTTGGTGGCGTTCTTGTCGCCGCAGGTGACGAGCGGCTGGTTGGGCAGGTCGTTGCCCTCCAGCGGGTCCGCGACGTTCGGCGCGCAGGTGAGCGCGGCGAGCGCCTTCTGCTGCGCGGCCTGCGCGGCGGCGGCCTCCTGCTGGTTCTTCGGGTCCTTCGGCAGCAGCGCGGGAGCCTGGCGCACGGCGCGGGCTTCCTCGATCGGGTTCTTGCCCGCGTTCTGTCCGCTGGCCGGGGCCGAGGGGGTCGTGCTCGGCGGCTGCTGCGCCGGGGCGCCCGCCGCTCCCCCGCCGCCGGCGGGCTTGCTCGGCGCGGTCGCCGGGGCGCTCGGGGCGCCGGAAGCGGGAGCCGAAGGTGGCGCGGCCGGGGTGTTCGGGACCGAGGTGATGACCTCGCGGATCCCGAGCTTGGCGGTCCGGCCCAGGTTCTTCGCCTCGTCGCCCTGCTCGCCCGGCACGGTGATCACGATGTTGTTGCCGTCGAGCACCACCTCGGTGCCGCCGACGCCGATCCCGTTGACGCGGGTCTCGATGATCTGGCGCGCCTGGTTCAGCGAATCGCGGGTGGGCTGGCCCCCGTCGGGCGTCCGCGCGGTGAGCGTGACCCGGGTGCCGCCCTGCAGGTCGATGCCGAGTTTCGGCGTCGCTTTGCCGCTGCCGGTGAAGAACACCAAGGCGTACAGCACGACCACGATCAGGGCGAAGAAGGCGAGATAGCGTCCCGGGCGGAGATGCCCGGCCGATGGTGCCACTGTGCTTCGGTCTCCTCGAACTGGCACGGACTGGATGGACCCCGAGTGGTTCGGGTGCGCGAGCCGGAAGGGGCCCCCGGACGCGGCTGGTCGTGAACTATGACGGCGGACACGCACGCAGCACCGAGACAGTACTCGGTGCTGCGTGAGCCCGCCGTTCGCCCGTACCGACTTTCGTAGGCTGTGGGCGGATCACTGCCCGCGGAAGTGCGGAGGCTACTTCTTCCCGTGCTCGAGCGGGGGCGCCACCTGCGCACCGGAGGTCTGCTTCTCCTCGGCGGAGATCGACTCCTGGGCCGGGGCCTCCGAAGAAGCGGCCAGGGCCGACTCGACGCCCGCGACGTCGGCCGGGTCCTCGTTCTCCTCGGTCTCGACGACCGGCTCGACCTTCTCGCGGACCGCGAGGCGCAGCCAGGTGGTGACGACGCCCGGCGCGATCTCGATGTCGATCGTGGTCTCGCTGCTCGTGTCGGCGACCGTGCCGTACAGGCCCGACGTGGTCATCACGCGGTCGCCCGGGGCGATGCTGTTCTGCATCTCCTGCTGAGCCGCCTGCTGCTTCTTCTGCTTGCGGGTGCCCATGACGAGCGGCACGGCCACTACGAGCAGCAGCAGCAACGGCAGCAGTAACTGGTTCATGACTCTCCTCGACGGACGCCTTTCTCGGCTGCCCGCGTCCGGTTTCGACGGATGTGCTGTGTTCGAGTGTGCCAGGTACCGGCGGAAACGCCACCACCCGGGCCGCTGTCCGCCCTTGTCAGGCCTGGTCGAACAGCGTCGGACCGCCCGGGTCGGGCCGTCCCGCTTCCGGGGGCGGCACGAGTCCGAGGTGGTGCCACGCGGCCGCGGTCGCGACCCGGCCGCGCGGAGTGCGGGCGAGCATACCGGCCCGGACCAGGTAGGGCTCGCACACCTCCTCGACCGTCGTGGCCTCCTCGCCGACGGCGACCGCGAGCGTCGAGATGCCCACCGGTCCCCCGCCGAACGAGCGGGTCAGCGCGCCGAGCACGGCCCGGTCGAGCCGGTCCAGGCCCAGCTCGTCGACGTCGTAGACCTTCAGCGCGGCCTGCGCGACCTCCAGGGTCACCTTGCCGTCGGCGCGCACCTCGGCGTAGTCGCGGACCCGGCGCAGCAGCCGGTTGGCGATGCGCGGGGTGCCGCGCGAACGGCCGGCGATCTCGGCGCAGCCGTCGCGGTCGATCTCTATGCCGAGGATGGTCGCGGCGCGGCGGACGACCAGCTCCAGCTCGGCCGCGGAGTAGAACTCCATCTGGCCGGTGAAGCCGAACCGGTCGCGCAGCGGCCCGGTCAGCGAACCGGACCGGGTGGTGGCCCCGACCAGCGTGAACGGCGCGATCTCGAGCGGGATGCTGGTCGCGCCCGGTCCCTTGCCGACGACGACGTCGACCCGGAAGTCCTCCATCGCGAGGTACAGCATTTCCTCGGCGGGCCGGGCGATGCGGTGGATCTCGTCGATGAACAGCACGTCGCCGGGCGCGAGGTTGGACAGCATCGCGGCCAGGTCGCCGGCGCGTTCCAGGGCGGGCCCGGACGTGATCCGGATGGCCGCGCCCAGTTCGGCCGCGACGATCATCGCCATGCTCGTCTTGCCGAGGCCGGGCGGGCCGGACAGCAGCACGTGGTCCGGCGGCACGTCGCGCCGCCGGGCGCTCTCCAGCACCAGTTCCAGCTGCTCACGGACGCGTTCCTGGCCGACGAACTCGTCCAGTTTCCGCGGCCGGAGCGACGTTTCCAGGTCGCGTTCGCCGGTCTGGGCGAGCGCGGACAGCGTTTCGTCGCCCGCCTCGTACCCGCCGGTGTCGAACTCGGTCACTTCGTGGTTCATCGGCGGCTACCGCTTGCGGCCCAGCGCGGCCAGCGCCGCGCGCAGCACCGACGACGTGGTGTGCCCGTCGCCCTCGGACAGCACCTTGTCCACCGCCTGCTCGGCCTGTTTGGCCGGGAAGCCCAGCCCGGCCAGCGCTTCCACGACCTCGCCGCGCAGCGCGCCGGGCGCGGTCACCACCGGGGCGTCGCTGGCGCCGCCGAGCGCGGTGACCTTGTCCCGCAGTTCGAGGCTGAGCCGCTCGGCGCCCTTGCGGCCGATGCCGGGGACCTGGGTGAGCACGGTGATGTTGCCTTCGACGAGCGCCGCGCGCAGCTTGTCCGGCTCCAGCACGGCCAGCGTCGCCAGCGCGAGCCGCGGCCCGATCCCGGACACGGTCTGGAGCAGGCCGAACAGCTCGCGCGCGTCCTCCTCGGCGAACCCGAAGAGGGTCAGCGAGTCCTCGCGCACGACCAGCGCGGTGTGCAGCCGCGTCTGCTCGCCGCGGCGCAGCGTGGCCAGCGTCGCCGGGGTGGCCTGCACGGCGAGGCCGACGCCGCCGACCTCGACCACCACGTGGTCGAGCCCGACGGACAGCACTTCGCCGCGTACCGAGGAGATCATCGTCGTGCTCCTGTTTCGTTCCGCTTCGTGGTCGTTCCGGCCGCCTTGGCCGCGGCCGCCAGCCGGGCCTTGTGGGCGCGGACCAGTTCGGCCGCGCGGGCCTCGGCCTCGGCGAGCCGGACCCGCATCGGCTCGCGCCAGAGGTGGCAGATGGCGAGCGCGAGCGCGTCGGCCGCGTCCGCCGGGTGCGGTTTGACCTCGAGCCCGAGCAGCCGCATCACCATTGTGGTGACCTGTGCCTTGTCCGCGCGGCCCGACCCGGTGACCGCGGCCTTGACCTCGCTGGGCGTGTGGAAGACGACCGGCAGCCCGCGCCGCGCCGCCGCCAGCGCGACGACCCCGCCCGCCTGCGCGGTGCCCATCGCGGTGCGGACGTTGTGCTGCGCGAACACCCGCTCGACGGCCACCGCTTCGGGCCGGTACCGGTCGAGCCAGCGCTCCACCTCGTCGGCGACGCCGAGCAGCCGCTGCGCGAGGTCCTGGTCGGCGGGCGTGCGCACGACCCCGACCGCGACCGGGCGCACCGACCGGCCCTTGCCGCCGTCGACCACGCCGAGGCCGCACCTGGTCAGACCGGGGTCGACCCCGAGCACCCGCACCGTTTCTCCTTCGCCCGCGCGAACATCAGTTCGAGATGCAGGCTAACGGTCGGCGGGCGCGGCCCGGCGGACGGACACGCGCAAACGGCGGGCGAGGTGGACGCGGCCTCCGCTCCGCGAGCACGATGGGGGCATGCCGGGACCGGAGGATTACGTCGCGCACCTGGGCTTGGCGCCGCTGCCGGTGGAGGGCGGCCGGTTCGCGCAGAGCTGGCGCGCGGACGAGGGTTCGGCGATCTATTACCTGCTCACCGCGCCGGAGGTCTCCGCGCCGCATCGCCTCAACCGGGTCGAGGTGTTCGTGCACCACGCGGGCTCGCCCGCCCGGATGCTTCTGCTCCATCCGGACGGCACGGTGACGCGCCCGGTGCTGGGCAGCGACGTGGCCGCCGGGGAACGCCCGCAGGTGGTCGTGCCCGCGGGAACGTGGCAGGCGACCGTGTCGCTGGGCGCGTGGAGCCTGCTCGGGACTGTCGTGGTGCCGCCCTATACCGACGACTGCGTCGAGTTCGCGGACCCGGCGACGCTGGCCGAGCGGTTTCCGGACGCCGCCTCCGATCTGGCCGCGCTGGGCTAGCCGCTGTGCCGGAGACTCGGTCTTCAGGTACGTGAGGGGAACCCTGAGGGAATCAGAGTCAATGAGGGTGGCCCTCACGTACCGCGAAACCGGGCCGCGGTTAGCCGGTCAGGGGCCGTCGACGCCGGGCGTCCAGCTCTCCGGGTCGCCGCTTTCGGTGAGCACCGGCTGCCATTCGGCGAAGCCCTCGGGCGCGTCGGCGTGCCACGGGAAGTGCCCGTCGGGCGTCGCGACGATCATCTGCAGCGCCGGGAAGTCGCCGTCCGGGTAGACGAGGAACGCGGACCCGAAATACTCCGGGTAGTGGCCTTTCGCGACGCGTTCGAAGACGACCGGCGCGCCGTCGAAGAAATCCTCGTAGCGTTTGCCGACCTCGAAGATCTCGCCGTTGGCGGAACGGTCGACGTACGCGTCGAGCAGCACCGGGGCCATGTGGTCGGGCAGTCCGATCACGACGGCCTCGGGCACGTTGTGCAACGCCCACGCGCACGCGGTGAAGCAGTAGCCGGCCCCTTGGTCGTCGGCGGGCACGGCGATCACCGCGTTGCCCCGTTCCCGCGCCTGGGTTTCGATCCAGGAGATGAGGCTCTGCTCTTGCTCGGTGAGGGCGGAGGTCGTCACGGGCGACATTCTGCCCCACCCGCGCGCCCGAGCCCAGTCCCCGCGCCGGTCATTTTCCGCCCGTCCCAAGGATTTTCGCGTTTTCCCTTGTGCGGCAAGGGGAAACGCGGACGAAAACGGCCGCGCCCCGGAGTGGCAGGGGCGCGGCCGTGTCGTGTCGCGATTGGATCAGTCCACCGCGGCCATGACTTCGTCCGACACGTCGAAGTTCGCGTAGACGTTCTGCACGTCGTCGCAGTCCTCGAGCGCGTCGATCAGCTTGAAGACCTTCTTCGCGCCCTCGACGTCGAGCGGCACGCTCACCGACGGGAGGAAGGTCAGCTCGGCCGATTCGTACTCGAACCCGGCCTCCTGCAGCGCCTTGCGGACCGGGACGAGGTCGGTGCCCTCGGAGACGATCTCGAAGTTCTCGTCGAGGTCGTTGACCTCCTCGGCGCCCGCGTCGAGGACCGCCATGAGGACGTCGTCCTCGGTCGCGTCCCCCTTGGGCATGATCACGACGCCCTTGCGATTGAACATGTAGGCGACCGAACCCGGGTCGGCGAGCGAGCCGTTGTTGCGCGTGAGCGCGGTGCGGACCTCCATCGCGGCGCGGTTCTTGTTGTCGGTGAGGCATTCGATCAGCACCGCGACGCCGTTGGGGCCGTAGCCCTCGTACGTGATGGTCTGCCAGTCCGCGCCGCCCGCTTCCTCGCCGGCGCCGCGCTTGCGCGCGCGCTCGATGTTGTCCTGCGGGACGGAGTTCTTCTTCGCCTTCTGGATGGCGTCGTACAGCGTGGGGTTGCCGTCCGGGTCCCCTCCCCCGGTCCCGGTGCGGGCGGCGACCTCGATGTTCTTGATCAGCCGCGCGAAGAGCTTGCCCCGCTTGGCGTCGAGGTTCGCCTTCTTGTGCTTCGTCGTGGCCCACTTGGAGTGGCCGCTCATCTTTCCTCCATCTGTTCCCGCGGCCGCGTGCCTCCCGGCGCGGCCGCCGCAATCCTTGCTCAGGCTTTCCGCACGAGCTCGACGAACAGCCGGTGCACGCGCTCGTCCCGGGTAATCTCCGGGTGGAACGCCGTGGCCACCACCGCCCCCTGCCGGACGGCGACGATCCTATCGGCCCTCGGCCCCTCCGGCGGGTCCTCCGGGTCCGGCACGGTGGCCAGCACCTCGACGCCGTCCCCCGCCTTCTCGACCCACGGGGCCCGGATGAACACCGCGTGCAGCGGCCCGCCGGGCAGGCCGGCGAACGGGAGGTCGGCCTCGAAGGAGTCGACCTGCCTGCCGAACGCGTTGCGCCGCACGACCACGTCGAGGCCGCCGAGCTGCTGCTGGTCCGGGCGCCCGTCGAGCACCTGGCGGGCCAGCAGGATCATCCCGGCGCACGAGCCGAACGCCGGCAGGCCGCCGGCGATCCGCTCGCGCAGCGGTTCGAGCAGCTCGAAGGTCTCGAGCAGCCGCGACATCGTGGTGGACTCCCCGCCGGGCAGCACCAGGCCGTCCACTTCGGACAGCTCGGAGGGGCGGCGCACCGGAACCGCGCGGGCCCCCGCGCTCTCCAGCATCGCGACGTGCTCGCGCACGGCGCCTTGCAGGGCGAGCACGCCGACCGCCGGCCGTGCTCCCGTAGCTGTCGCCACCGAACCTCCCGTGAGACGTTCACATCAGCTTAGGGGGGCCGCTCCGAGCGCAACCGGGCAGGTCAGGCGGGCCGCACCGGGGCCGCCGCCCGCCCGGCGGCCCGTCCTGGACCGACGTGAAGTGGACTGCTGAAATCTGTCGCCAGTGGCCACCTCGAAGGTGATCTCCACTGGCACCGGGACCGCCGGTTTTCGGAAGGCCGGTCCCGTCTCCCATGGTAGGCCGCCCGGGAAGCCCCAGGTCAACGCTTCCCGCCGGAAAAGTGACCGAGCCCAAGCGGATCTCTCCGCACGTGAAGTGGCCTTCCGAGATAGCCGCGCAATGGCCTGCCTCAGCGGTCCACCGCCGTCTTACGCTGGAGGAGAAGACCACTTCAGCTCCCCCGAGAAAGGCCCGCAAGGTGTCGCAGCAGCAGAACGCCGAACCCCAGACCGTCACCGGCACCGCGAAGGTCAAGCGCGGCATGGCGGAGATGCTCAAGGGCGGCGTGATCATGGACGTCGTGACCGCCGACCAGGCCAAGATCGCCGAGGACGCGGGCGCGGTCGCCGTCATGGCGCTGGAGCGCGTCCCCGCGGACATCCGCGCCCAGGGCGGCGTCGCCCGGATGAGCGACCCGGACCTGATCGACGGCATCATCGAAGCGGTGTCGATCCCGGTCATGGCGAAGGCGCGGATCGGCCACTTCGTCGAGGCGCAGGTGCTGCAGTCGCTCGGCGTCGACTACATCGACGAGTCCGAGGTGCTCACCCCCGCCGACTACGCCAACCACATCGACAAGTGGGCGTTCACCGTGCCGTTCGTCTGCGGCGCGACCAACCTGGGCGAAGCGCTGCGCCGGATCACCGAGGGCGCGGCGATGATCCGTTCGAAGGGCGAGGCCGGCACCGGCGACGTCTCGAACGCGACCACGCACATGCGCAAGATCCGCGCCGAGATCCGCCGCCTCCAGTCGCTGCCCGAGGACGAGCTGTTCGTCGCGGCCAAGGAACTGCAGGCCCCGTACGAGCTGGTCCGCGAGGTCGCCGAAGCAGGGAAGCTGCCGGTCGTCCTCTTCACCGCGGGCGGCATCGCCACCCCGGCCGACGCCGCGATGATGATGCAGCTGGGCGCCGAGGGCGTGTTCGTGGGCTCGGGCATCTTCAAGTCCGGCAACCCGGCGCAGCGCGCGGAAGCGATCGTGAAGGCGACCACGTTCCACGACGACCCGGACGTGCTGGCCAAGGTGTCGCGCGGTCTGGGCGAGGCGATGGTGGGCATCAACGTCGAGGACGTGCCTGAGCCGCACCGCTTGGCTGAGCGCGGCTGGTAACCGTCTGCTTCATTCTTTACCCGCGGGAACGGTGGAGGGCGCCCCTGCCCTCCACCGTTCCCGCTGTCCGGCGGTTCCTCGTCCGGCCACTTTGGACACTGTCGGCGTCGTGGGCTACCCCGCGTCCTTCGGTACGAAGACGTGCCGCATTTCGCCGATGCCCTCGATGCTGGTGCGGACGATGTCGCCGGCAGCGAGGTACCGGGGCGGGGTGCGTCCCATGCCGACTCCGGCGGGGGTTCCGGTGAAGAGGAGATCGCCGGGGTGCAGCGTGCACACCGCCGAGATCCGCTCGATCAGCGCGCCGACGGGGAGGATCATCTGGCCGGTGTGCCCGTCCTGGACGAGTTCGTCGTTGACCCAGCACCGCAGCCTCAGCGGCGCCGAAAGGTCGATCTCGTCCGGAGTCACCAGCACGGGCCCGGTGGGACCGAAGCCCGGGTAGCTCTTGCCGAGCGAGAACTGCGGCGGCGTGCCGCTCATCTGCACGTCGCGGTCGCTGAAGTCCTGCCCCACCATAAGACCCGCGACGTACGTCCAGGCATCCGCTTCGGCGACGTCACGCGCCTCCCGCCCGATCACGAAAACCAGTTCGACCTCCCAGTCGACAGACGGCCCGCTGAGCCTGATCCGGCCGTGCGGGCCGGTCAGCGAATCGGCGAACTTCGTGAACACCGAGGGCACGCCGCCGGCGCGCAAGCCTGTCTCCGCCGCGTGCTCGGCGTAGTTGAGACCGACGGCGAAGACCTGGCGCGGCCGGGGAATGGGGGCACTCAGGTCCTCGGCTCGGTAGGGCACGGCGGCGTCGGCGGGTGCGGTGCCGGCCCACTCCAGGAATTCCGGCCAGCGGGCGAAGAGGCTCCCGGGCTCCGGTCCGAAGGTCCCGGCGCTGGCCTTCGCGATGTCGATCGCCAGGTCTCCGCGCACCAGGTGCGCCCGCCCGCCGAGATTGCCGATACGCATGCGGTTCCTCCAGATCATCTGCCCGGTGCCAGACCGGGCGCGGGGTCTCGACGGCGGCCGGGCTCGGTCACGTCCCCGGCACCAGGATCGCCCGCCCCCTGATCCGGTTCAGCGCCAGATCGTCGAACGCCTCGGCGGCCGCGTCGAGGGGGTAGCGGCGGGTATGCAGGGTCACCTTCCCGGCTTCCGCGAGCACCATGAGTTCGACCAGGTCGCGGTAGGTGCCGACCATGTTGCCGACGACGTTCTTCTCGCCCGCGACGGCGGCCGCGGTGGGGATCCGCAGCTCGCCGCCGTACCCGACGAGATACAGGGAACCGCCTGCCGCGGTCATGTCCCAGGCGTCGTTCTCCGCGCCCTGCTCGGCGACGAAGTCGAACACGACCTCGGCACCGCGGCCGCCCGTGCTGTCCAGGACCGCGCTCACCTGGTCGCCGTCGGCCAGGACCGTGACGTCGGCGCCGAGTCCGGCGGCGAGCGCGAGCGCGGCCCGGTCCCGGTCCACCACGACGATCCTCGCGGCGGTCAGCGCGGCGAGCACCTGGATTCCGATGTGGCCGAGGCCCCCGGCGCCCTGCACGACGGCCGTGCTGCCGGGCGGCAGCAGCGGAACCGCTTTGCGCACCGCGTGGTAGGCGGTGAGGCCCGCGTCCGCCAGCGCGGCGACGTCGGCGGGGTCGGTGGCCGAGCCGAGTTTGACGCACGCCCGCGCGGTCGTGCGCAGGTATTCGGCCATGCCGCCGTCGTGGTCGGACACCCCGGGGAACGCGGCCGCCGCGCAGGCCATGTCCCGGCCCTCCCGGCAGGCCGGGCAGAGCCCGCAGGAGGGCTGCGGGTGCAGGATCACCGCGTCGCCGACCTCGAAGCCGGCGACCCCGGCGCCGACCTCGTGCACCCAGCCCGCGTTCTCGTGTCCCAGCGTGTAGGGCAGCCGCGGGCCCATCGCGTCCGCCCACTGTCCCTCGATGATGTGCAGGTCGGTCCGGCACACTCCGGCGCCGCCGATCCGCACGATCACGTCCAGCGGTCCGGTCAGGACCGGCTCGGGAACTTCTTCCACCACAGGGGGCTTGTGGTAGTCGTGCAAGCGCACGGCTTTCATGCTTTTCCTCCTCGGAGACGGACGGATCAGGTCAGCGCGGCGGGGGTATCGGCCTTCGCGGCCGTCCGCGCCCGGCGACTGGGCGCGGTGATCAGGAAGACGGCGACGGCGGCCGCTGCGAGGGGCACGACGAGAAGCCCGAAGAGCGAGCGGGGCGACCAGGAATGGTCGAGCAGCAGCCCGGCGAGCATCGGCGCGGTCAAGGCCCCGACCCGGCCGAAGGCCATCGCCCAGCCGACCCCGGTGGCCCGTACCGGCGCGGCGTAGAGACCGGGCGCGATGCCGTTGAGGCCGTTGCCGGCGGCGTTGATGAACATCCCGACCGCGACCGCGGCGATCAGCGCGGCGGCGGCCGAACCGAGGAACAGGCTCATCGCCAGGTACGCCATTCCCGCCGCGAGGAAGCACCCGACCGTCAGCACCCGCAGCCGCGCCTTGAGGGCGAGCAAGCCGAACAGCAGAGTGCCCGCGATCCCGCCGAGGTTGAGCAGGAGCCCGGCGTTCATGCCCTCCTGGGCCGAGAAGCCGCTTTGCTGCAGCAGGAGCGGCGTCCAGCTCGCCGCGAAGTAGAAGCCCGCCATCATCACGAAGTAGGAGATCCACAGCAGGACGGTGCGCGCCGTGTCCCTGGTCAGCAGCGTCGTCACCCGCACCCGTTCCTCGCCGGGTTCGGGGCCGGGCAGAACGTCGACCGCGGGCAGCCGCATCCTGGACAGGAGCCGGTTGACCTTGCTCAGCGCGCTTCGGGGCCGGCGGCTGATCAGGTAGTCCAGCGACTCCGGCATCGCGGCGGCGACCGCGAACACCATGACCAGGGTGAGCACGGCGCCCGCGAAGAACGTGGCGCGCCAGCCGTATTCGGCGACCACGAGCTTGGCGACCGCGCCGCCGAGCACCCCGCCGAGGGGCAGCCCCATCCCGTACAGCGCGATCATCGTTCCGCGCAGCCGCCGCGGCGTGTATTCCGAGATGACCACGGGCAGGCTGGCCACCATGCCGCCGATGCCGAGCCCGGTGAGGAGACGGCATCCCGCGAGCACCGCGAAACCGGTGCTGAGCGCGGCCAGCGCCATGCCGGCGGTGCACAAGGCCAGGCAGATCAGTGTGAGCGGTCTCCGGCCGACGCGGTCGGCCAGCGGGGCGAGCACGGCCGAGCCGAGCGCCATCCCCACCAGGCCGCTGCTGAGCAGCACTCCCACCCGGGAATCGGTGAGCGCCCACTCGTGCGCCACGCCGGGCGCCGCGAAAGACATCACGAGGACGTCGAAACCGTCCACGAGATTGATCACGAGACAGATCGCGACGACCCTGATCTGGAACCGGCTCATCCCCGACCGGTCGATGGAATCCCGCACGGACATGCGTTCACCTCCCTGGCCGGCAGGCGGTCGCGTCGATCTCGACCAGAAGGTCTTCGCGCACCAGTCCCTGGACGATCAGCAGCGTGTTCGGCGGATACTCCCCCGGCGGGCAATGCCGGGCGAAGTACTCCTCGCGGGCCGCGTAGAAGTCGCCGACCTGGGCACGCGAGGTCAGATAGCTCACGAACCGCACGACGTCGCGGAAGGCGGCGCCCTGCGACTCGAGGATCGTGCGCACGTTCTCGTAGGCGCGCAGCGTCTGCGTCCGCACGTCCGGCCCGGCCACGGAATTGTCCTCGGCGATGCCGCACTGGCCGGCGACGAAGATCAGCTCGCCCGCTCTGGACACGTGGGAGTACGCGCTGAACGGCGCCCCGACTCCGGGCGGGTTCTCATAGCTCGGCGCAATGGTCATGGTGGTCCGTTTCTCCTTCGAGGTCGATCAGGCGGCGGCGGGTGCGTGGGCGCCGCCGGCGAGAATCCGGCCGAGCGCGGCGGACAGTTCGGCCCCGTCCCCGGCCTGGCGCGCCCGCCAGGCGACGTGTCCGTCCGGGCGGACGAGCACCGCCCCTTCCCGGCCCATCGACAGCGGCCCGAGCAGGTGCGGCAACCGCTTGACCCGCAACGGGACGACGGCCGCCGCCGCCAGGTCCTGGCCCGCGCGCTCCCATTCCTCCGCGTCCGGCCCGCAGACCAGCACGAACATCGTGTCGAACCAGTCGATGCTCGACTCCGTCTTCTCGACGTCGAGCCAGAAGTGCGGGAACCTCGCGCCGGGCCGGTCGGTCGGCCAGTAGTGCTGCGAGTCGTACGGCGGGATCGGCGAGCCGTCGTCGACGACCGCACCGCGGGCGTAGACGTATCCCAGCGTGTGGCCGTCGCTGTGCAGCTGCTTGTTCATGTCGATCAGCAGGTCGCGCCAGCGCTGCGGTTCCTCCTCGCGGCGCCGGAAGGCCTCGTCCATCTCGTCCAGCCGCGTCTGGTTGCGCACAGCGAAGTCGGTGTTGGACTGCGCGACCGGGCGGCGCTCGTCCTCGTAGGTGTCGAGCAGGACGTCCCCGGCCCGCCCGGACAGCACGGTCGCGAGCTTCCAGGCGAGGTTGTGCACGTCCTGGACGCCGGAGTTCAGCCCGTTGCCGCCCGCGGTCGGGAACCGGTGGGCGGCGTCCCCGGCGAGGAACACCCTTCCCTCGCGGAACCGCTGCGCGACCTGGGCGCTCATCCGCCAGTTCATGACGTTGATCCGCTCGACCTTCAGGTCGGGCATCTCCCACTGCTCCCGCACTTCTTCGACGAGGCGTTCCTCGGACAGCGGCTCCTCGCCTTCCCGCAGCTTCTGCACCGCCAGCCACCGGTCGCCGTCCGGTCCGGTGGCCAGGACGTTCACGTCGGGCCGGCTCCGGTCGCGCGGCCGGACCAGGAACCCGATCGCGCTGCGGACGTGCGGCAGGTGCCCGAGGTCGGCGCGGTAGTAGTGATTCGCCATCAGCGCCAGGGTTTCCGGCCCGTCCATCGGGATCCCGACGGCCTCGCGCACCCGGCTGTTCGCGCCGTCGCACCCGACGACGTACCGCGCCCGGACCTCGAACTCCTCGCCGTCGGGCAGCCGCCGCACCCGCGCCGTCACGCCGTCGGCGTCCTGGGCGAGGGACACGAGTTCGGCGGAGCGCCGCACCTGGGCCCGCGGCCGGGCGGACAGCGCGTCGTCCAGAGCCTCCTCCACCGCGTCCTGGGGCACGATCGACCTCGGCGCGGGGGTGTGCAGGCTCGGGCAGGGGTCGGTGTAGGCCACCAAGGGGCCGTTGAGACTCTCGCACCAGCAGGCCACGTCCGCGTCCGGCGGGAGACCCGCACGACGCACCCGGTCCTCGATCCCCCACTGCCGGAACAACTCCATCGTGCGCGGGTGACAGCCCCGGGCTTTCGGGTGCGTGGTCGTGGCCGGCCGGCGCTCGACGAGCAGGCTTTCCACCCCGAACCGGTCCAGCAGCAGCGCGAGGCTCATGCCGACCGGTCCGCCCCCCGCCACGAGAACAGGTACGTCGATCATCAGGATCTTCCTTTCCGAGGGGGCTCAGTCGACGTAGGACACCCGGGGCTTGCACCGGTCGTCCTCGAGTTCCGGCAACGTCACGACGCGCTCCTGCTCGAACGCGTCGGTGCGGGCAGTGACGAACGCGGCGTCCTCGGCGAGACTGCGGTTGTAGGACACGTGGGGGCAGAACGGCGGGATGTACAGGAAATCGCCGACGCCCACGACCAGGTCGTGCTCGAGTTCCTTGCCCCAGAAGAAATGCACGCTGCCGCGGATGCCGTACAGCGCCGACTCGTGCTCGACGTGGTAGTGGACGTTCGACTTTTCGCCGGGCCGCAGCGAAGTCACCAGGAGCGACAGGTGCTTCGACGGCGTGGTCACCCCGTTCACCCCGAAGAGCGCGTTGACGTCCTGCTTGGCTCGCTGCTCGCGCTCCGGGTGCACGAGGGTGACGTCGCCGTCCCATTCGACCGTGAATTCCATGTGCCGCAATTCCTCCTCGGATCGGCGGCGGACGATCAGCGGGTCCGCCGGTGAAGCTGGGGAAACGGTGCGCCGCGAACGGCTCCCCGGTCGAGGCGGGTGTGCAGAATTTGCACAGCGGGCGGCGATTTTCCCCGCTCTCCCGGGCATAATCGGCCGACGGCGTCGTCCCGGCTCAGCGCGGCGGCGCCCGTGCGCGGCGAGGAGGCGTGATGCGGTCGACGGAGACGCAGCGGGCTTGGGAAAGGTTCCAGTCCGGAGCACCGGCCTCGATCCGCCGGGAGATCGTCGCGTCGTGGCGCCGCTCCCGCAGCAGCGGCGTCGACCCGGACCGGCTGGACCTGGCGCACAGCGAGATCGACCCGCGCTCCCCGTTCGTCCGCGTCGCCGCGCCGGTGCTGCTCGGCATGGCCGACCTGCTGGCCGGCAGCTCCACCTCGCTCGCCCTCGCCGATCCCGACGGCATCCTGACCTGGCGCTGGGAGTCCGAGCGGACGCTCACGAGCGAGCTCGACCGGATCGAGTTCGAGCCCGGCTCCCAGATCGCCGAGCGCAGCGCGGGCACCAACGGCATCGGGGTCGCCACGACCACGCGCCACCCCTCCGTGGTGATCGGCGCCGAGCACTACAAGCAGCCGTGGCACCCGTGGGCCTGCGTCGCCGCGCCGGTGGTCCACCCGATCACCCGGCGCGTCGCGGGCATCGTGAACGTCGCCTGCCCCGCCGCGGACGCCAACCACCTGCTGCTGGTCGCCGTCCGGGCACTGGTCGACGGGGTCGCCGCCGCGCTGCACGAGGCCGCGACCGTCCGGCAACGGCGGATGCTCGACGCGCACCTGTCGATGCGCTCGGCGGCGGCCGGCCCGGTCGTCACCCTCGACCGCCAGACGATGATCGTCGAGGACGACGCCGCCGAACTGGGCCTGGACCGGCCGGGCCTGTGGGCCGCGGTGACGGAAGCCGGCCCGTCGGCGAACGAGATCGCGCTCCCCGACGGCCTGCGCGCACGCCTGTACCCCGTCGTCCCCGGCCGCCTCGAAGACGGCGTCGTCCTCGTGCTCACGCGCGGGACAGCTCTGGGCGGAGGCTCGTTCAAGCCCGGTCCCGCCGACCGCCTAGGCCCGCTGGAACAGGCCGAACTACGGGTCATCACCGACACGCTCGCCGAGTGCGGCGGCAACAAGTCCGAGGCGGCGGCCCGGCTCGGCATCTCCCGTGGCACGCTGTATCAGCGACTCCGCCGCTATCGCTTGAAGTGAGCCCGATCAGCGCACGCTTCCCGTCGGGCTCGTACCTCCACAATGGACGAACGGCACCCCTACCGCACCCCCTGAACGCCGGGAACGACCGGTATCCTCTCAATTACCAACGGTAACGTCGGCCGCATGAAAATCGGACTCAACATCGGTTATTGGGGCGCCGGAAACGACTCGACGAATCTCGAACTGGCCAGAGAAGCCGACCGGCTCGGGTTTTCGGTCGTGTGGGTGGCCGAGGCGTACGGGTCGGATGCCGCGACGGTGCTGGGGTGGCTCGCCGCGCGCACCAAGCGAATCGATCTCGGCAGCGCGATCCTGCAGATCCCGGCCCGCCGTCCGACGATGACCGCGATGACCGCCGCGACGCTCGACAATCTGTCCGGCGGCAGATTCCGGCTCGGACTCGGCGTTTCCGGCCCGCAGGTGTCCGAGGGCTGGTACGGCGTCCCGTTCGGGAAACCCGTGCAGCGCACGCGCGAATACGTCGACATCGTCGGGAAAGCCCTGCGCTACGAACGGGTCCGGCACGACGGCGCGCATTTCCAGCTTCCCCTCCCCGGCGGTCCCGGCAAAGCGCTGCCGCTGGCCGTGCCTCCCGTTCGCGAGCACATTCCGCTCTACCTCGCTTCTCTCGGCCCGAAAAACCTCGAACTCACCGGCGAAATCGCCGACGGCTGGCTCGGCCTGTTCTTTTCCCCCGGCCACGGGCGCGAATCCCTCGACCGGATCCGCGCCGGCCGCGCGAAGATCGGTGCGACGCTCGACGGATTCGACGTGGTGACCACCGCCCCGCTCGCGGTCGGCGACGACTGGCGGGCGGCGGCCGACTGCGCCCGGCCCTACGTCGCCGGGTTCATCGGCGGAGCGGGCAGCCGCGAGAAGAACTTCTACCGCGATCTCGCCGCCCGCATGGGCTACGCGGCCGCCGCGGACGAGATCCGCGACCGGTACCTGACCATGGACTACGCCGGGGCGATGGCCGCGATCCCGGCGGACTTCCTCGACGCGACCTCGCTTCTCGGCCCGAAGGAACGGATCGCCGACCGGATGCGCGCCCTCGCCGAAGCCGGGGTCACCACGCTCGCGCTCTCGCCGACGCACCCCGATCCCGAAGCCAGCAAAGCCGCCTTGCGCGTCGCGGCGGAAGCCCTTGCCGCGTCCGGGGTCGGGGACTGATCCACAATGGACCTCGGGTGCCGCTGTCGCAGCCGGACCGGCCCGTCACAGCCCTTTCAGGACACGATCCAGCGCCGCCCGGCCCGCGGGTCCCCAGTGCGGTTTGCCGCCCGGCAATCCCCGGTCCCCGTTCTGTCCCATGAGGATCAGGAAGAGACTCTTCATCGCCGCCAGCCCGCGGGCGCGCCGGATCGCCGGCTCGTCCGCCCGCGCGTAACTCTCGAAAAACCGCGCGGCGGTGCCCGCGGGCAGCAACACCCAGGCGGCGGCGAGATCCCACGCCGGATCGCCGGCGAACAGGTCGCCGAAATCCACGATGCCGGACAGGGTTCCTTGGGAGACAACGACATTCGCAGGATGAAGGTCGCCGTGCACCCACACCGGCGGGCTCTCCCACGCGGGGGCCGCGACGGCGTCGTCCCAGACCGCCCGGACGTCGGCTGCGAGGTCGTCGAGAGCAACCGCCTCGAGGAATTTCTCGAAGCCGCCGGTGCAGTCTCGGGGATGGGCCCCGCGGTCCGTGGCGATCGGCGCGTCGGCGGGGGCTTCCACGTGGAGCGCGCGGAGGAAGTCCGCGAGAGTGTCGGCCGCGTGGGTGCCGCGGCTGATCGTGCCGTGGTCGAGCGGTTCGCCAGGAACCCAGGTCATCACGGTCCAGTGCTTGGGGAAACGCTCGGACGGTTCGCCGTGCCGCACCGGCGTCGGCACCGGGAGCGGCAGGCGCGGAGCCAGGGCCGGCAGCCACTTCCGCTCCTTGAACTGCTGCGCCGAGGTGGGGTCCATGCGCTGCATGCGGACGGCCAGCTCGTCGCCGAGACGCCACATCTGGTTGCCCCAGCCGCCCGCCACCTCGCGGATCGCCAGACCGGCGAGGTCGGGATGCTGCTCCCGGAGCAGGTCCCGGACCAGCTCCGCGGTGAGGACGATTTCGGTGCCGGTCACGGGAAACGACAGTACCGAGGCCGCCGCCGGGTCAGCAGTCGCGTTCGTCGAGCCGGGCGCGGAGGCCGGTGATGATGTCGTGGGCGTCGGCGAGTTCGTCTTCCAGGCCGACGATCCGGGCCGCCGACGCGAGGGAATGGCCCTCGTCCAGCTGTTCGCGCAGCCGCAGCACGAGGGTCAGCTGGCGGCGGGAGTAGCGGCGATGCCCGCCGCCGGAGCGTTCGGGCCGCACCACGGCGGCGGTGTCCAGGCTGCGCAGGAAAGCCTGCTGCACGCCCAGCATCTCGGCGGCCTGCCCGGTCGTGTAGGCCGGGTAGTCCTGGTCGTCGAGGTTCTCGAGTCCGGTCACGCAACCTCCTGTCTGGGACAGACGATATCTGGACTCGAGGCTTGACACAATCTCCAGTCCGCGCTATAGAAATTTCTAGACGCGATAGCTGACCTGGGTGCCGAGAAGAACGTAGCCGGGGAGTGATCGACGATGCCGGACACCATCAGCCGCCAGGACGCGACCGCCCGCGAGTTCGCGGAGCTGATCTGCGCCGACCCGGCCTGGCTGCGCGCCGAGTTCGAGGCGATCGTGTCCGCTGGTTTCGGCGACGTCCCGGCGCTTCCGCCGGTGCCCGCCAACGATTCCCGTCCGCTGGACCCCGGGAAGACCGCCGCTGCGCGACGGGTCGCGGCGAGCGTGTGGCGGGCTTGGCCGCCGGAGCACCGGGAGCGCGCCCCTCCGCCGCCGAGCGAGGACACGAAAGCCGTGACATCGCTCGGGAGGTGATAACGCGCCGCGGCCGGACGGGGAGGTCTGCCACCACGGTTGGCCGAGAGGCTCGCACAGCCCCGGCACCGCGTCTCGTGACGTGGCCCCGCGACCGCCCCGGAGCACCGGCAGCGCTGACTTGCCGACAACTCATCACGATTGCTTTTCACCCGAACTGGTTCCGGCCCCGCCGCTGCGTCCGGCGGGGCCGCATCTCCGCGAAGACCGGCGATCCAGCAGCCGCGGATCGCGAAAATCTGCAGTCACGGGAACAGGATTTCAGAGCGAGTCGTTAGCAGAGTGGAGACCAAGCGAGCGCCCGCCCCGACGGCGGGCAGGGAAGGAGAAAGGGAGGCGCATGGTCATGTTGATGCGAACTGACCCGTTCCGGGAGCTCGATCGGCTGACCCAGCAGTTCTTCGGCGGCAACGGCACCACGACCCGTCCGGCGGTGATGCCGATGGACGCCTACCGGTCCGGCAACGACTACGTCGTGCAGTTCGACCTGCCCGGCGTCGCGCCGGAGTCCATCGACCTGGACGTCGAGCGCAACGTGCTGACCGTCCGGGCCGAGCGCAGGCCCGACTACGGCGAGGACGCGGAGGTCCAGGTCTCCGAACGGCCGCGCGGGGTCTTCTCCCGCCAGCTGTTCCTGGGCGACACGCTCGACACCGACAGCATCAAAGCCGACTACGACGCGGGCGTGCTCACCCTGCGAGTGCCAATCGCCGAACAGGCCAAGCCGCGCAAGATCGCCATCGGCGGCAGCGGCGAGACCAAGCAGATCCGCGCCTGACCGTCCCGAATCCGGCCCCGTCCCCGCGACGGGGCCACGCCTCTCCGGCCCGGCAGCGCTGGCCGGAGTTGTGTGCCGGAAATGCTTGCAGCTTCACGGTTTCCCCGGCTGTGACCGCCTCGGCAACACAAGCACGGGGCATTTCCAGTGAATTGCCGGCCCGCGGTTATCGGGCCGCTGGAGCGCGGCAATCCCACGGTACCGTCGATCGTCAGCCGTCCTTGCCACGCGCATTGGCGCATCGCTGGCCGCGCAACCAAAACCTTGGCCGCCTCCGGTCGGCGGTAGCGCCCCACCCCCGGGTTCCGCCACCCTGAACACCCGAGGACGGGAGGCGCCGGGTGAAGGTCGTCATCGTCGGGGCGGGCATCGGCGGGCTGACCGCGGCCCTGTGGCTGCACCGCGAAGGCCTCGAATCCACGGTGTACGAACAGAGCACCCGGATCGGCGAACTCGGCGTCGGGATCAACGCATTGCCGCACGCCGTCAAGGAACTCGCCGCGCTCGGGTTGCTCGACCAGCTGGACGAGATCGGCATCCGCACCCGCGAGCTGTTCTACACCCACCGGCTCGGGCAGGTCATTCTCCACAAGCCGTGCGGGCTCGACGCCGGATTCGCGCTCCCGCAGTACTGCTTGCACCGGGGCAGACTGCAGAACATGTTGCGGCAAGCCGTCCAAGACCGGCTCGGTCCCGATGCGATCCGAACCGGGCACCG
Source organism: Streptomyces sp. AA4 (assembly GCF_000158875.1). Classification (NCBI taxonomy): domain Bacteria; kingdom Bacillati; phylum Actinomycetota; class Actinomycetes; order Kitasatosporales; family Streptomycetaceae; genus Streptomyces; species Streptomyces sp. AA4. The sequence continues at coordinate 4,638,146 of NZ_GG657746.1, forward strand.
GCTGACCGGGTTCGAGCAGGACGAGCGGGGCGTCCGGGTGCGCTTCGCCGAGCGGGATCGCGGCGAAGCGGTCACCGTGCCCGCCGACATTCTGGTGGCGGCAGACGGAATTCACTCGGCTGCCCGGTCCTTGCTGTTCCCCGCGGAGGGACCGCCGCGCTGGAACGGCGTCTTGATGTGGCGCGGCGCCACTGACTGGCCGGAATTCGGCGGCGGCGCTTCGATGATCGTTTCCGGCGGCACCGACGCCAAGCTGGTGATTTACCCGATCGGACCAGGAAAGACCGCAAGCACCCGGCTGACCAACTGGGCCGTCTGCATCCGCACCGGGCAGCCCGGCGACCCTCCCCCGGAGCGGCAGGACTGGGCCAAGCCCGGCGACCGATCCGAACTGGCCCGGCACGTCGGGCGGTTCCGCTGCCCGACGGTCGACCACGTCGCGCTGGCCGAGGCCACCGAGGAGATCTTCGAATTCCCGATGTGCGACCGCGATCCGCTGCCCGCCTGGTCGCACGGACGCGTGACGCTGCTCGGCGACGCCGCCCATCCGATGTACCCGATGGGGTCCAACGGCGCCGGCCAGGCGATCCTCGACGCGTCCAGCCTCGCCGCGCACCTGGCCCGGCACGCCGATCCCGCCGAGGCCCTGCGCGCGTACGAAACCGACCGGCTGGCGGCCACCAGCGAGATCGTGCTGCGCAACCGCCTGGGCGGCCCGGAAAACGTCATCGACGAGGTCGAACGGCGCGCGCCGGACGGGTTCGACCGCCTCGAGGACGTCATCGACGCGGCGACGCTCGAGGCGATCGTCAGCGGCTACGCGCAGGTTTCCGGCGCGTCCCAGCAGCAGGTGAACCGCGCCTGAGCCGGTTCAGGCTCCCTCCACCGAACCGGGCGGCAGGAAGTCGACGTCGTGCAGTACCGACACCCGGACCACCTCGGCCGGGTCCGTCAGGTTGTGCAGTTTGTCGAACAGCGACGCCAGCTTCCCGGCCGGGCTCACCCAGAACAGCCCCCGGGTCATGCCCTCGCTGCGGTTGTAATAGGCGTGCGGGAGCCCCTTCGGCATCCGCACGGTGTCGCCGGGACCGGCGGTTTCCCAGTGGCCGTCGAGGTAGAGCGTGAAAACGCCCTCCAGGATGTAGATGTGCTCGTCCTGAGTCGGATGGACGTGCGGGGGCACCCCGGTGCCGGGCGGGTCGAGGGTTTCAAACGCGAAACTCGACTCGCTGGCCGCCTTCATCGAGTAGGTGTGGCCGAGCACGTTCCACACCTTGCCCCGCATGCCCTCGCGGGCCGGCGTGATCCCCTTGGGCAGGGGACCGAGCACGATTTCCTCGCCGGACATCCGCACCTCCTGGCCGATGGTCTCTTCTTCTCCGGCAGAGACTCTGCGCTATCCGGGCGGCGGTGTACAGCCGCCAGCCGCGGAACGCCAGGACGCGCTCAGTTGTATTCGGAGATCTCCACCCCGAACGTCCCCGGCTCCAGCGCCTCGAAGATGTGCGGCACATCCCCCGGATAGCAGATGTAGTCCCCGGGCAGCAGCTCCACCGGGTCGTCCATGATGCCGATCCGCGCGCGGCCGGCGCACAGCACGGTGTGCTCGACGACGCCGCTCATGTGCGGGTCCGACCGCCGCGGGATGCCGGGCTCCGCGCTGACCAGGTAGATGTCCCGGCGCGCCGCGGACGGGCACGCCGACAGCAGGGTGCACGCGTAGTCGGCGTGTTCGGCGAACACCGTCGGGCCCTTGCCCGCGCGGATCACCTTCACCTCCTGCCGTTCCGGTTCGACCAACCGGGAAAACGGCACGTCCAGCGCGACGCCCAGGGCCCACAGCGTCTCCACGCTCGGGTTGCCCGCCCCCGATTCCAGTTGGGACAACGTGGATTTCGCCAGGCCGGCGCGGCGGGCGACCTCGGTCAGGGAGAGGCCGGCGCGGGCCCGTTCGCGGCGCAGGGACGCCGCGATGATGTCCAGCGGCGCGCCGGTGCTCTCGTTCGGCATCTGTGTTCGCTCCATCAGTCTTCTCGTTCGCCTTGACGAACAGGGTCGGTTGTGTTCAGCATAGGACACTATGCGTTCGATTTGGCGAACACTCGATCGCGGCCTCGCCCGCGACATCGGTCTCGTGTGCCTGGCCGACGCCCTCGTGGGCGTGTCCTACGGCGCCATCGCGGTGGGCTCCGGCTTCCCGCTGTGGGCGCCGATGCTGCTGTCCCTGCTGGTCTTCGCCGGCGCGTCGCAGTTCATGTTCGTCGGCATCGTCGCCTCGGGCGGCAATCCGCTCGCGGCGGTCGCCGCCGGGCTGCTGGTGAACGCGCGGCACGTGCCGTTCGGGTTCGCGGTCGGCGACGCGCTCGGGCGCGGCCTGCTCGGACGGCTGGCCGGCAGCCACCTGATGATCGACGAATCGGTGGCGTTCGCGCTGGCCCAGCGCGACGCGGAGCGGCGGCGGGCGGCGTACTGGGCGTGCGGCATCGGGCTGTTCGTGTGCTGGAACCTCGGGGTCGTGGTGGGCGCGTTCGCCGGGTCCGCGATCAGCGACACCGACGCGTTCGGCCTGGACGCCGCGTTCCCGGCGGTGCTGCTGGCGCTCGTGCTGCCGTCGCTGAAGGACCGGGCCTCGCGGCTGCCGGTGCTGATCGGCGTGGTGGTCGCCCTTGCCGCCACTCCCCTGCTCCCGGCCGGGCTGCCGGTGCTGCTGGCGCTGGTCGGAGTGGTCGCCGGGGCCGCGGCGAAGGAGCCCAAGTCTCTGGAAGGAGCGCACTGATGGACGGTGCGGAACTGATCGTCGCGACACTCGTGCTGGCGGCCGGGACGTTCGCGTTCCGGCTCGCCGGGCCGCTGCTGCGCACGAAAGTGCGGTTGTCCCCGCGCGCCGAGCGGCTGATGACGCTCTCGGCGGTGGTGCTGCTCGCCGCGCTGGTCGCGACCAGCGCGCTGACCCAGGGGCACGAATTCGCCGGAATCGCCCGGCCGGCCGGAGTTCTGGCGGGCGGAGTGCTCGCGTGGCGGAAGGCGCCGTTCGTGGCGGTCGTGATCGCCGCCGCGGCGACCGCCGCGTTGCTCAGGCTCGCCGGAGTCCCGTAACCGGAAATCGCACGGCGACTTCCAGTGCGCAATTCTTCTCGAACGAGAAAACACCCGGCAAGCAATAACGATCGGGCGGGAGAGGCGACCGTTCGCCTCCCCCGCCCGCCGGTGGGGAAATCAGTTCCGGGTCATCGGGCGGAAATCGCCCGCGAACCGGTCGCGCCGGCCGCGCCGCACGACGGCTCGTCCGGCTGGGCGGAAACGCTCACGGCGTCCCACGCCGCCTTCACAGTGTTGAATTCGGTGCAGCCGTTGGGGAAGAGGTTCTTCGCCGCGGTCAGCGTCCAGGTGCGGTAGCTCTGGTACGAGCTGCCGCTGGTCTTCAGCAGCATCGCGTTGTAGAAGATCTTCACCGCGGTCTGCACGCCGAGCCCGGTCACCGTGGAGTTGTTGCACGTCGGGCTCGTCGGCTGGCCGTTGGTCGGGTTCGTTCCCTCGGCCAGCAGGTAGAACCAGTGGTTGCCGGGGCCGGCCGCGGCGTGCACCTCGGTGCCCGGGATCGAGTCGTCGTAGCAGTTCGCGTGGCCGAGCTGGGACGGGTCGTACATGTTGCGGATCGGCCCGCTGCCGGTGAGGTTCACCTGGTTGCCGACGAGGAAGTCCGGGACCGCGTACGGCGCGGGCTCGTTGGCGAACCATTCGGACGACGCCCCGAAGACGTCCGCGACGAATTCCTGGGTGCCCGCGCCGGACATGCTGCCCGGCGTGTGGTCGTCGATGCCGTGGCCGAACTCGTGCCCGATCACGTCGAGCGAGCCGATCCACTGGCCCGCGGTGTTGTTCCCGACCTGAACCTGGGTGCCGTCGTAGTAGGCGTTCTGCTCGTTGAGGCCGACGCGGATCGGCCAGGCGCCGCCGTTGCCGTCGAAGCTGTTGCGGCCCAGCCATTGCGTCAGCATCTTGTTCTCTTGCTGGATGCCGTACAGCGCGTCGGCGCAGCCGGTTTCCTTGTCGGTCTCGTCGCCGTTGCCCCAGCTGTCGGTCGACTTGGTGAAGGTCTGCTGGGTGGCGGCGTCCTGGCAGCTGAGGTTCGCGATGGTCGGGTCGGTCATCGAGTAGCCGCCCGCGCCGTCCGAAGACGTGTCGAGGTGCAGCGGCTCCGGGCCGTTCCACACGCCCTGTGCGTCGCCGTAGGCCACGTGCTCCTGGGTGTGCAGGACTTTGCCGGTCATCGCGTCGACGACGACGTCCAGCTTGCTGGGCCCTTCGGCGTTCCGCCCGGTCACCCGGGTCGTCCACGCGAGCCTCGGGCTGCCGAGCGCGTACGTGGCGAGCGTCGCGGGCTGCACACTGTCCACAGTGGGCACGTGGGTGCGCGCGATCGCTTCGGCCTGCTTCGCGGTCAGCTTCGGCGACGTGCTGGGCAGGTCGATCGCGGAGGTCTGCGCGACCGAGGTGGCGAGCACCTGCCCGGCGGAGTTCGTGGCCACGACGAAGTCGCCGCCGATCACCGGCAGGCCTTTGTAGGTGCGGTCGTACGGCACGTACTTCAGCCCGTTGGTCGACGAGATCACCTTGTGCGGCTGGAAAACGTCGTCCTTGCTGGCGTGCAGCGCGGCGGGCCGGGAGGCGACCAGCGCCTGCGCGGCGGTGGCCGCCATGGCCTCGGCGGCCTGCGGACTCTGCGGTTCGAGCGGTTGCGCGTGGGCGGCGGTGGCCGTGGTGACGGCCCCGGCCAGCACCCCGGCTGCGAGCAGCACGAGCGGTCGGCGCGATTTCATCGGCGGTGTTCTCCTCCGGACAGGCCGGATCAGACCCGGGGGTGGGGGCCGGATTCGGAAGTGGAATGGGATCGAACCCCGCCAAGAGTCGGGTTTTTCCCAACTCCGGACAACCGACGAAGGTCGTTAAGTTATCAACTTCGGCGCCGCGGCGCCGATTTCCGGTGCGCATTTTCCGGAAATTCCGCTTTCCGCCCAAGAATCGCCACTCGCCCAGCTCGGCAGCAGTCCGGCGTTCCGGATCAATCCGGCGGCAATGCGCCGGTAAATCCTTTGTGGACAGTAGATCACTGGGCCGTCCACAGTGGATTCAATGGCCCGGGGCCCCGCGCGCCCGGAGTAAGCGAACGGCTGGTCCCGGGCCGTTCGCCTTGCTTCCCGGCGGGTCGCGGGTGTGTGATCGGGGACACAGTTCTTCCATCCGCCGTCGCTGAGGAGGCCGGCATGGCCGACAAGCAGAACAGGAGTGCCGACCCCGGGGCCGCCGTCGCTGTGGACGACCCCGCCAAGGTGCGCAACGTCGTCCTCGTCGGGCCTTCCGGGTCCGGGAAGACCACGCTCACCGAGGCACTGCTCGCCGCGTCCGGCACGGTGCCGCGCGCCGGTTCGGTCGTCGAGGGCACCACGGTGTGCGACCACGACCCCGCGGCGGTGCGCCAGCAGCGCTCAGTCGGGCTTTCCGTCGCCCCGGTGCTGCACGCCGGGCACAAAATCAATCTCATCGACACCCCGGGGTACGCCGATTTCGTGGGCGAACTGCGCGCCGGGCTGAGGGCCGCGGACGCCGCGCTGTTCGTCGTCTGCGCCGCCGAGGGCGTGGACGCCGCCACCGTCGCGGTGTGGGAGGAATGCGCGTCGGTGGGCATGCCGCGCGCCGTCGTCGTGTCGCGCCTCGACCACCACCGCGCCGACCCGCTCGCCGAGATCGCCGCCTGCCAGGCCGCCTTCGGCGCGGGCGTGCTGCCGCTGTACCTCCCCGCGCCCGAGGGACTGGTCGGGCTCGTCACCCGGCGCCGCTACGACTATTCCGCCGGCTATCCGCCGCGCGTGAGCGACCCGGACCCGGCCGTTTCCGGCGAGCACGCCGACGCCCGCAACGAGCTGATAGAGGGCATCATCGCCGAGAGCGAGGACGAGACCCTTATGGACCGCTATCTCGGCGGCGAGGAGATTTCCGAGGACGTGCTGATCGCCGACCTCGAGACGGCCGTCGCGCGCGGTTCGTTCCACCCGGTCATCCCGGTGTGCGCGCACACCGGGGTCGGGCTCGCCGAGGTGCTCGACGGCATCGTGCGGGCCTTCCCCTCGCCGCTCGAGCACACCCCGCCCGGCGTGACCAGCCCCGACGGCGCCGAGCACGCCGCGCTGTCCGCCGATCCGGACGGTCCGCTCGCGGCCGAGGTCGTGCGCACCGCCGTTGACTCGTACGTGGGACGGGTTTCGCTCGTCCGGGTGTTTTCCGGGACGCTGCGCCCCGAGAATCCCGTGCACGTCTCCGGCCACGGCCTCGCCGAACGCGGCCACGAAGACCACGACGCCGACGAACGCGTCGCCCACCTGTACTCGCCGCTCGGCGCGAACCTGCGCGAGGTGCCGTTCTGCGTCGCGGGCGATCTCTGCGCGCTCACCAAAGTGGGTTCCGCGGAAACCGGCGACACCGTGTCGTCGCCGGACGATCCGCTGCTGATCAAACCCTGGCGGATGCCCGAACCGCTGCTGCCGGTCGCCGTGGTCGCGAAGTCCCGCAGCGACGAGGACACGTTGTCCCGCAACCTGTCCCGCCTCGTCGCGGGCGATCCGACGCTGCGCCTGGAACGCAACGCCGAAACCGGGCAGCTCGTGCTGTGGTGCATGGGCGAGGCGCACGCGGAGGTCGTCCTGTCGCGGCTGCGCGCGGGCGGCGCGGACGTCGGCACCGAGCCGGTGCGGATCAGCCTGCGCTCCACGTTCGCGAAACCCGCGCGCGGCCACGGACGGCACGTGAAACAGTCCGGCGGGCACGGGCAGTTCGCGGTGTGCGACATCGAGGTCGAACCGCTGCCGCGCGGCGCCGGGTTCGAGTTCGTGGACAAGGTCGTCGGCGGTGCGGTGCCGCACCAGTTCATCCCGAGCGTCGAGAAGGGCGTGCGAGCGCAACTGCAACGCGGAGTCCAGGACGGCTACCCGGTGGTGGACGTGCGCGTGACGCTGACCGACGGGAAGGCGCACAGCGTCGACTCGTCCGACGCGGCGTTCCAGACCGCCGGCGCGCTCGCACTGCGGGAAGCCGCGGCGGCCAGCCGGATCCTGCTGCTGGAACCGCTGGACACGGTCGAGGTGAGCCTGCCGGACGAACACCTGGGCACCGTGCTGGGCGACCTGTCCTCCCGCCGCGGCCGGGTGCTGGGCACGGAATCCGGGGAAGGCGGGCACACGGTGGTGCACGCCGAGGTGCCCGCGGTGGAACTGCTGCGGTACGCGGTGGATCTGCGGTCGCTGACTTCGGGGACGGCCACGTTCACGCGGCGGCATGCCCGCTTCGAGCCGATGCCGGAGGGGGCGGTGGTCCCGACCTGAGCGCAGGGACCCGGGACCGGCAGACCAGAACCGGCGCCGTCGCTCACACCCTGCCTGCGCAGGCAAGCGCCCCAATGTGGCATTGGGTGCGTCCCACGCACCCAATGCCACATCGGGGTTTCTCAGTAGCGCGGTGTGCGGTGGGTTCGCGGCAGCGGTGCTGGTGAGGGTGCTGCGGGGAACCGGGCGGCGGATCCTCTCCCGCCGAGGTCGTGAAGGGCTCCACAGGGAATCTCCTTCCCTAAAGGAGACCTTCACGGACCCTCGCCACCGCGCGCCCGCCCGGCCGCTGCCGAAGGAACGAAACTCTCCGCGAAGGCGGTGCGTGAAGCTGCGCTCGGTCGACGGGCGCGGTGGGGTTGGTGCGGATGTCCGTGAGGGGAACCCTGACGGAATCTGATTCCGTCAGGGTTCCCCTCACGGACGTCGGTGGGAGCGGAAAGGCGGCGCGGTCCATGCCGCGCATCGCCGTAACGACGCCGCACGCCGCGCTACCGCGGAAACCCCATCAGGGGCGCATCACCGCTCACGAGTTCAGAACTCGAAGCCGCCCGGTCGCCCGTTGCGGTCCGCCACCAGTCCGGCCAGCGTCGCGATCGCGATCTCCGCCGGGGTGCGCGAGCCGATGTTCAGCCCGACCGGCCGGTGGACGCGGGCGATGTCCGGTTCCGCCACGCCCAGTGCGCGCAGGGCTTCCACGTGCGGGCCCGGATGCCGCGGGTTGCCCAGCACGCCCACCCAGCGCGTCGGGGTCGCCAGTGCGGCCTGCAGGACCGTCCCGAGTTCCGGGCGGTGGTGGTCGGTCACGACGACATCCGCGTCCGGGCCCGGAGAGGGCGCGGTGGTGCGGACTTCGACGCCCTCGGGAGCGTCGCTGGCCCGTGCCTCGTCCGGTTCGAACAGCACGGCGTGATAGCCCAGGTCGGTCGCGTAGCGCAGCAGGTGCTTGGCGACCGGCGAGGCGAACACGGCCACCAGGGTCCGTTCGGCGGGCGGCTCTTCGGCCTCGCCGTGGGCGACGGCGCAGGCATCGGGTTCGGTCGTCATGCGCCTCAGTCTGCCTCAGAGGTCCGGCTCGGCGAATTCGAAGTACTCCGGCAGCGGCGCGGTCCCGGCGAGCTTGAAGTACCGCACCTTCCGGCGCCGCCGCAGCGCCAGCGTGTCCCGCACCGCGTCGTTGTGCACGCGGCGCGCGATAACGACCCGGTGTTCGGCGTCCGTCAGCTCCTCGGCGAGCACTTCCGGCAGCCGGGAGCGGTCGATCGAGGCCAGGGCGAGCGTCAGTTCGTTCTCCGCGACCTCGCGGTCCGGCCGTGCGGCAGCCTCGGCCCGCGCGGCTGCGGCATGCAGGGCAGCACCGTCGTGCAGCACGGCGGCGACGGCCCGGGCGACCACGGCTCGCCGGGCGAGAGCGGCCTCCAGCGCGGCCCAGCCCGCGTCGGTCCGGACGTGCAGGCGGTCGAGCCGATTCGCGGTCGCGACCAGGAACAGCCCGCCGAGCACCACGATCGCGGCCGCCGCGACGAGCAGCCACACCAGCACCGTCACGCCGGCTCCCGCTCGCCCGCCGCGACCAGCCGGGGGTCCGCCGCGATGGCCGTCTCGTACACCCGCAGCACCTGCGTGACCACGACTCCCCAGTCGTACGCCGTCACGCGCTCGCCCGCCGCGGCCGCGAGCGACGCCCGGTGCGCCGGGTCGCCCAGCAGTTCGCGCAGGCCGTCGGCGAGGGAGGCCGGGTCGCCGGTCAGGTGGAGCATTCCGGCATTGCCGTCGTCGAGGACGCGACGGAACGAATCGAGGCCGCTGGCGAGCACCGGAGTGCCCGCGGCCATCGCCTCGGTGAGGATCATCCCGAAGCTCTCGCCGCCGGTGTTGGGCGCGCAGTAGACGTCGACACTGCGCAGTGCCCGGGCCTTGGTCTCGTCGTCGACCTGGCCCAGCAGGTCGATGTGCGGCCACAGGTCCGGTCCGGCCATCTTCCGCAGCTGGTCCGGCTCGCCGCGGCCGACCACGAGCAACCGCAGGTCCTCGAATTCCGGCAGCAGCCGCCGCGCGGCCTCCAGCAGTACGTCCATGCCCTTGCGCGGTTCGGTGAACCGCCCGACGAACCCGATCGTCCCGCCCGCGCGCGGATAGCCGTCCAGCGGCAGCGCCCGGGAGAAGAAGCCGACGTCCACGCCGTTCGGGATCTCCACCGCGTCGCCGCCCGCGTGCTCCACCTGCACGCGCCGGGCCAGCGCGGACACCGCGATCCGCGCGGTGATCTTCTCCAGCAGCGGACGCAGCACCGGCTGGAACGCCGCCAGCGTCCGCGAGCGCGTCGTCGCGGTGTGGAAGGTGGCCACGATCGGGCCGTCGGCGACCTTCAGCGCCAGCAGCGACAGGCTCGGCGCGGCCGGTTCGTGCAGGTGCAGCACGTCGAAGCCGTTGTCCCGGATCCACCGCCGCACCCGCGCGTACGAAACCGGCCCGAACTGCAGCCGCGCGACCGAGCCGTTGTACGGAATCCCCAGTGCTTTGCCCGCGGGGTGCACGAAATCCGGCACCTGGGCGTCCTCGTCCGCCGGAGCCAGCACCGACACCCGGTGCCCGCGTTCGAGCAGCGCCCGCGCCAGGTCGATCACGTGCCCCTGGACCCCGCCGGGGACGTCGAACGAGTACGGGCACACGATCCCGATCTTCAACCCGCGCGCCACCCGGGTCAGCTCGCTTCTTCCAGCGCCGTCGCCGCGGAATCGGCGGGCCAGAACGGCTGCAGCATGTGCCAGTCGGCCGGATGCGCGGCGATGTCGCCGGCGAACACGTCGGCCAGCGCCTGCGTCGCGGCGGGCACCTCGGCGCGCGCGGTGACGCGGATGCGCGGGTGGATCCGGATCTCCCAGCCGTCCTCGGTGAACCAGCAGCCGGTCGGCAGCAGGGCCGCGCCGGTGGTGGCGGCGAGCCGCGCCGGACCGGGCGGCAGGTGCGTCTGCTCGCCGAAGAACCGCACCGGGATCCCGGACGACGTCAGGTCCCGGTCCCCCAGCAGGACCACCACCTTGTTCTCGCGCAGCCGCCGCAGCAGCAGCCGCATGGCCGCGCTGTCGCCGGTCAGCGGCACGATCTCGAAGCCGAGCGACTCCCGGAACTCCACGAACCGCCGGTACAGCGACTCGGGCTTGAGCCGCTCCGCGACGGTGGTGAAGGTGCCCGCGTAACTGGCGAGCCAGACTCCCGCGATGTCCCAGTTCCCGCTGTGCGGCAGCGTCATCACCGCGCCGTTGCCCTCGGCGAGCGCGGCGTCGATGTTCTCCGCGCCGGTCACCGTCACCTGCTTCGCGACCGCCGCGTGGTCCATCGCGGGGAGCCGGAACGTCTCGAACCAGTACCGCGCGTACGACCGCATCGCGCGCCGGACCAGCTCGTCCAGCTCCGCTTCCCCGGCCTGCGGCACGACGCGGGCGAGGTTCGCGCGCAGCTGCCGCACTCCCCCGCCGCCGCGCCGCGCGGCCATGTCCGCGCCGAAGGCGAAGGTCGCCGACCCGAACGACTTCGGCAGCCGCCGGACGAGCCGCCAGCCCGTCGCGTAGCCGAACTCGCTGAGCCGCTGGGAAAGTGTGCTCACGGTTGCGCCCCGCCCGCCGAAGGATCGGCCTGTTTCGCCGCGACCGCCCGCGCCGCGCTCGCCACCGCCGCCGCGCGCTGCAGCAGCGTGACGACCGACAGCACGGCGAGCAGCCACAGCGTGATCTCGACGGTCCAGGGCACGCCGAAGCCGTGCAGCCCGGTGCCGACCAGGGCGATGATGAGCCGCTCCGCGCGTTCCACCAGCCCGCCGTCGGCTTCGAGGCCGGACGCTTCGGCGCGCGCCTTCACGTAGGAAATGACCTGGGCCAGCACGAGGCAGATCAGCGCGGCGGCCGCGGCCCGGTTGTTGTGGTCCTGCACGAAGCACCACCACGCGATCGCGGCGAACAGCGCGCCGTCGACCAGCCGGTCGCAGGTCGCGTCGAGCACCGCGCCGAACGGCGTGCCGTACCCGCGGGCGCGGGCCATCGCGCCGTCGAGCAGGTCGAGCATGGCGAAGCCCCACACGGTGAACGTGCCCCACAGCAGCATCCCCTGCGGGAAGAACGCCAGCGCGCACGCGACGGCGCCCGCGGTGCCGAGCACGGTCATCGCGTTCGGGGTCAGTCCGGCGCGGACCAGGGCGGCGCCGATCGGGTCCGTCACGCGGGAGACCGAGGCACGGGCGAAAATGTTGAGCATCTTCCTCGTCTGTGCACCTGATTCGGGGGCGGGTGGGCGACGAAAGCCTATCGACCCCGCTGTCCGAACCGGACCCGCCCGCCCGCGACCCGCCGGAACGTCAGCCGGATTTCGGCAGTTCGACGACCGGCGCGGCGAATTCCGCCGCCTCCTCGGCCTCCCGGACGGCCTGGCATTTCGGCCGCAGCCCGGCCAGGATCGCCTCGGAAATCTCGCCCAGCTGGCGCACCTGCTCGCCCGTCAGCTGGTCGAACAGCGTCTCCCGGACCGCCTCGACGTGCCCGGGCGCGGCTTCCTTCAGCGCCGCGAACCCCGCCTCGGTGAGCACCGCCCACGACCCGCGCTTGTCCGTGGGGCAGGACTCGCGCTGGACCCAGCCCTTGGCCTCCAGCCGCGCCACCGCGTGCGACAGCCGGCTGCGCGACGAACCGCGCACCGACGCCAGCTCGCTCATCCGCAGCCGCCGCCCCTCCGCCTCGGACAGCGCGACGAGCACCTCGTAGTACGTGTGCGGCATGCCCGAATCGTGCTGCAGCTGTCCCTCGAGGTGGGCGTGCAGCAGCGAACTGGCCTGGGCGTAGGCGCGCCAGACCCGCTGCTCGTCGTCGGTCAGCCAGCGTGGTTCGGACATATCGTCATCATACGCTGGTTGAGCACTCAATCACCGCCGCGCGACGGGGCTCACCACGCCTCCGCGAGCAGGTCGCGGGTTTCGCCCAGCAGCTGCGGCAGCACCTTCGTGTGCCCGATCACCGGCATGAAGTTCGCGTCGCCGCCCCAGCGCGGCACCAGGTGCTGGTGCAGGTGCGCGGCGATGCCCGCCCCGGCGATCACGCCCTGGTTCATCCCGATGTTGAACCCGTGCGCCGCCGAGACCGCCCGGATCACGCCCATCGCGTGCTGGGTGAACTCGGCCAGCTCGCGCGTCTCGTCCGCGGTGAGGTCGGGGTAGTCCGCGACGTGCCGGTACGGGACCACCATCAGGTGCCCCGGGTTGTACGGGTACAGGTTCAGCACCGCGAACACCGTCTCGCCGCGGGCGACGATCAGCGCGCGCTTGTCGTCGCCGAGGCCGGGCAGGCGGCAGAACGGGCAGCCGTCGGACTCCTCGCCGTCCGGCTTGTCCTGGCCGCGGATGTAGGCCATCCGGTGCGGGGTCCACAGCCGCTGCAGCGCGTCCGGGACCCCGGCCCCGTCCTGTTCGACGAGTTCCGGCTCGGTCACTTCAGGATCTTCTCCACGGCTTCGGCCGACGGCGACGCGTTCTCCCGGCGGGCGACCCATTCGGCGATGGCCTCGACGGCCTGGTCGACCGGGACGCCGTTGATCTGGCCGCCGTCGCGGAACCGGAACGACACCGCGCCCGCCTCCGCGTCCTTCGCGCCGGCCAGCAGCAGGAACGGCACCTTCTGCGTGGTGTGGGTGCGGATCTTCTTCTGCATCCGGTCGTCGCTCGCGTCGACCTCGACGCGGATTCCCTTGGCGCGCAACGCCTTCTCCACGCCGCGCAGGTACTCGACCTGGTCGGCGGTGATCGGGATGGCGACCGTCTGCACCGGAGACAGCCACGCCGGGAACGCGCCCGCGTAGTGCTCGGTCAGCACGCCGAAGAACCGCTCGATCGAGCCGAACAGCGCGCGGTGGATCATGATCGGGCGCTGGCGGCTGCCGTCGGGCGCGGTGTACTCGAGGCCGAACCGCTTGTTCTGGTTGAAGTCCAGCTGGATGGTCGACATCTGCCAGGTGCGGCCGATGGCGTCCTTGGCCTGCACCGAGATCTTCGGGCCGTAGAAGGCCGCGCCGCCCGGGTCCGGCACCAGTTCGAGGCCGGAGTCGACGGCGGCCTGGCGCAGCGTCTCGGTGGCCTCCTCCCACTCCCAGTCCTCGCCGATGAACTTGTCCGAGTCGCCCCGGGTGGAGAGTTCGAGGTAGAAGTCGGACAGGCCGTAGTCGGCCAGCAGGTCCAGCACGAACTTGAGCAGCGACCGCAGCTCGGACGGCATCTGCTCCTTGGTGCAGTAGATGTGCGAATCGTCCATCGTCAGGCCGCGCACGCGGGTGAGGCCGTGCACGACGCCGGACTTCTCGTAGCGGTAGACGGTGCCGAATTCGAACAGCCGCAGCGGCAGTTCGCGGTAGGACCGCCCGCGCGAGCGGAAGATCAGGTTGTGCATCGGGCAGTTCATGGCCTTGAGGTAGTAGTCCTCTTCCTCGAACTGCACCGGCGGGAACATGGTGTCCGCGTAGTACGGGAGGTGCCCGGAAGTGTGGAACAGGTCGCCCTTGGAGATGTGCGGCGTGTTCACGAACTCGTAGCCGGCTTCCTCGTGCCTGCGGCGCGAGTAGTTCTCCAGCTCGCGGCGGATGATGCCGCCCTTGGGGTGGAACACCGGCAGGCCGGAGCCGATCTCCTCGGGGAAGGAGAACAGGTCCAGCTCCGCGCCGAGCTTGCGGTGGTCGCGGCGCTCGGCCTCGGCGAGGCGCTCGAGGTGGGCGTCCTGCGCCTCGGCCGATTCCCACGCGGTGCCGTAGATCCGTTGCAGCTGCGGGTTTTTCTCGTTGCCGCGCCAGTACGCGGCGGCCACGCGGGTGAGCTTGAACGCCGGGATGAACTTCGTGGTGGGCACGTGCGGGCCGCGGCAGAGGTCGCTCCACACGCGTTCCTTGGTGCGCGGGTCGAGGTTGTCGTAGATGGTCAGCTCGCCGCCGCCCACCTCCATGATTTCGGAGGTGTCCACTGTGTCCTTTTCGGACTTCAGGTCCACCAGCTCGAGCTTGAACGGCTCGTCCTTCAGCTCTTCCTTGGCCTCGTCGGTGGAGGCAAAAACGCGGCGCGAGAACTGCTGCGCGCCCTTGACGATCTGCTTCATCCGCTTCTCGAGCTTCTGCAGATCCTCGGGCGTGAACGGCTTTTCGACGGCGAAGTCGTAGTAGAAGCCGTCGCGCACCGGCGGGCCGATGCCGAGCTTGGCGTCCGGGAATTCCTGCTGCACGGCCTGGGCGAGCACGTGCGCGGCCGAGTGCCGGATCACGCTGCGGCCGTCCTCGGTGTTCGCCGCGACGGCTTCGACCTGGGCCTCGGCCTCCGGGGCCCACGCGAGGTCGCGCAGTTTCCCGTCGGCGTCGCGGACGACGACGATCGTGTCCGGGCCCTTGGTGGGCAGCCCGGCTTCGCGCACCGCGGCGCCCGCCGTAGTGCCCGCCGGCACCACCACGCGCGGGGCGGGTACGGCGGCAGCTGACGACGGTTGGGACACGATCGGACTCCTTTGGGAGAAGTGACTGAAACGGCTTCCGCTGATGCTAGCCGTCGGCGGGACGGCCGATTCGACCGCCGTCGCCCGCGGACGCCGAGAGGCCGCCCCGGGCGTGCGGGGCGGCCTCTCGGCGACGCGGAAGGGGTCAGAGGGTCTCGACGACCTGGTCGAAGTCGAGCCGCGGCAGGCGGTCGAACCACGGGTTCTCGCCCGGCTTGCCGACGTTCACCACTACGAGCGAACGCCAGTTGTTGCCGGAGAAGAACTCCTTGTCCACGCCCGCGGCGTCGAAGCCGGTCATCGGGCCCGCGGCCAGTCCGGCGGCGCGCACGCCGATGATGAAGTAGCCGACCTGCAGCAGCGAGTTCAGCTTGGAGAACTCGACACGGCCGGACTCGTCGGCGAAGTTGTCCTTCACGCCCGGGTTGTGCGGGAAGACCTGCGGGATGTTCTCGTGGAAGTCGACGTCCGCGGCCAGGATCACGGTCAGCGGCGCGGTCTCGGTCTTGGCCCGGTTGCCCTCGAACAGGTGCGGCAGCAGACGCTGCTTCGCCTCGTCGCTGCGGAGCACCAGCGCGCGCAGCGGCTGGGTGTTCATCGAGGTGGGGGCCCACTTGACGAGGTCGTAGATCGCGCGGACCTGCTCGTCGGTCACCGGCTCGTCGCTGAAGCTGTTGGCCGTGCGCGCTTCGCGGAACAGGAGGTCCTGCACCTCGGCGGGCACCTGCAACTGCTCGGACTCTGCGAAAGTAGTCATCGGTTCGGCGTTCCTTCCCGTGCTGTCGCCTACGCACGGCACCAACATGGTTGAACGCTTGACTATTTCGCGGATCCGGCCGGTGTGACCCAGCGCACGAGGACGGCCGCCGCGCCTTCCCCGGCCCGGCGGCCGTCAGCGGAGGGATCTTCCCAGGTCAGTAGGCGCCCTGCCCGGCCAGGACGGCGCGGAAGGTTTTCCAGAGGATCACCAGGTCCAGCGCCAGCGACCAGTCCTCGACGTAGCGCAGGTCGAGCCGGATGCTCTCGTCCCACGACAGGTCGCTGCGGCCGCTCACCTGCCACAGCCCGGTCAGCCCGGGTTTCACCAGCAGCCTGCGGCGCGCGGCCGGAGCGTACTTGGCCGTCTCCTCCGGCAGCGGCGGCCGGGGGCCGACCAGCGACATCCGCCCGGCGACGACGTTGAACAACTGGGGCAGTTCGTCGAGCGAGTACCGGCGCAGCATCCCGCCGACCTTGGTGACCCGCGGGTCCTTCTTCATCTTGAAAAGCGGCCCCGCGCCTTCGTTCGCCCTTTCCAGGTCGCGGCGGATCAGGTGCGCGTCGACCACCATCGTGCGGAATTTGAGCATGGTGAACGCTTCGCCGTCCTTGCCGATCCGCCGCTGCCGGTAGACCACCGGGCCTCGGTCGCCCGCCTTCACCGCCACCGCGATCGCCAGCATCAGCGGCGAAAACAGCGCGAGAAGCAACGTCGCGCCACAGCGGTCGACGACTTCCTTCACCAGCCGGCGCCCGCCGGTGAACGCGGGGGCGGTCACCCGGAGCAGCGGCATGCCGAGGACTCCGCTGACGTTCAGCCGCGGCCCGGCGACCTCCATCAGGACCGGCGCGACGACCATTTCCGACGACGTGCCCTCGAGATCCCAGGCGAGCCGCTGCAGCCGCTCCGGGTTCCAGTACTGGTCGGCGGTGATGGCGACGACCCGGTATCCGCCGCGGCGGACGTGCCGCGAAAGCTCCTCGAGCCGCCCGACGACCGGGACCCCGTCGATCTCCCCGTGCCCGGTGGACGTGCAGACCGCCTCGACGCGCCACCCGACGTGCGCTTCCTTCCGGGTCCGCTTGATCAGGTCCGCGACCGTTTCGGCGCTGCCCGCCGCCATCACGGGAAGCAGGCACAGCCCGCGCCGCCGTCTCCGGTGCAGGATCTGCCGGAGCACATATCGCTGCGGAAAAAGGACTAATGCGACGGCGGGCACTACGAAAAACACCCAGGGCTGCACTTCGAGCGCACCGAACAACAGTCCCCCGAACGCGACCAGCACCGCCGCGGTGATCAGCGCGCGGCCGAGCGTGCGGTACTCCTCGGGGCCCTCCCCCAGCACCCGCGCGCTCCACGCCCGGCTGACCGGGAGGGCGCACAGGATCGCGAACGCGGTGCCGAACGCGTGCATGTCGTGCGGGGCGAGCCGGTCGATGACGAACGCGCTGATCGCGATCACCACGCAGGCGGCGACGAGATCCGAGGCGATCACCGTTCTGCGGTAACGCTTTTCCCATTCCGCGGCGTGCGTTTTCGGCGGATCCCCCTCCGCCGGGCACACCGTGGCCGGGTCGAGCCTGCCGTCGGCGTCCGGACGGCCGGGCGGCGGGGCCGCCACCTCGACCGGCGGCGCGGGGACCGCCGTGAGGTCGACCCGCGGCAGCGCGACGCCGTCCGCGGGCCAGGGCCGCACCGGTTCTTCCATCAGTCCTCCCGCGCTGCGCAAGCTCCCCGGACCTGATCGCCGCCGGCACGCTGAGTCAGAACCGCTGATCACGATCAGTGATCACCGGGCGGTCGGGCCGCACGTCGCCGAAGGTGTGACACTCGCCAAGGTATCGGGTGCTCAGCGGGCGGTGTTACAGACATTTTCCAGCCACGGCCTGCGAGTCTTTCCCGTCAGGAAGCACCGGGAAGATAACGGGAACGTCACGATGGGTCACGCTGACCCGCCAACCGGAATTACCCGCTGTAGTCAAGTTTCCCACTACCTACCCCGAACGGCCCAGCAGGCCCGCAGCCGAATCAGCTCCCCCGCGCGGGTCATCACCCAGGCGTGCCCCCGGCCCAACCGCCGTTCGGGCACAAGCACTCCGCCGACCCGCCGATTTCCCTTGCCCGCGGCCGACTCCGCACCGGAATGCGCAGCGGCGCCCGGTTTACGGCCGTTCGCCTGGTCTGAACCATTCGGGGCGGCCTGTTTCGCACATTTCTCGCGGACTAGCGCCGTGTTCTGTTCGCAACAAGGTCCACACTGGACACCGCGGCGGGCCTGGGCTCGGTGCAGGCTGTCGGCGGTGCTGCGGTTGCGGCGTTGAGCGCGGTCGCCATGGCTTGGTCCTCAAGGTTGAAATGCGCCTGCGATTCACCCGCGAGCCGATCGAGTTCGATCCGCAGCGGCACCGCCGCCGTGGCGTTGAGCGCGGTCGCCACAGCTTGTTTCCGACTCACCCGCAAGACGCTCCAATCCGATCCGCAGCCGCACCGGGTCCGACTTGCCCGGGACGTGAGCCGGAGTCCCGGTTCAGGCCGTCGGCGGTGCCGCGGCCGTGGCGTTCAGCGCGGTCACCACGGCCGGTTCCTCCAGAGCGAAGTGCGCCTCCAACTCCCCCGCGAGACGCTCCAATTTGGTCCGCAGCCGCGCCGCCGTCTGGTGCTGCGCGAGGACCGGGGCCGGCGCTGGGAACTGCTCGGCCAGCGAAGGAAACACCGTCGAGTCCTCGCCGACGTGGTGCCGTCGCAGGGCGGTGCAGAAGCTCAGGCAGTGCGTGCGCATTTCCTGAGCCAGATCCGGTACCGGCCGACGATCGTCGTCGCGCTGCCGTCGGCCAGGTTGTCCGCTTGCTCCCGCAGAGTCCGCAATTCGGCGCGGAACCATTGGTGCGCTTCGATCAGCAATCGCCCATGCCGTTGACTCGCTCATCAATCCGGTGCAGTACGACCACCGGAATCCGCCGGGTCGTTTTCGCCTGGTAATCGCCGTAGCCCGGAGCTTGTGCGAGGACTTGCGCGAAAAGCCTCTCGTACGCAGCTCCTTGCGGAATAGCCGCCATCGCCTCATACGGGTCGCCGCCGGTCTCGACGGTCACTCTCGGATTCCGCCGGATGTTGTGGTACCAGGCGGGATTGCGGTCCGCCCCGTTCGCCGAGGCGACGACCACCCCGGCGCCGTCGATCTCCAGATAGCCGAGAAGCACCTCGCGGCGCAGGCCGGTTCTCGCGCCGGTGGTCGTCAGCACTGCCAGCGACCATCCCTCGAACATGCCGCCCAGCACGCCGTCGTTCGCGCGAAACTCGGCGATCAGCCGGCGGGAAAAATCGTTGCTCACTCATTTCCTTTCGGTTTCCGGAAAGGAGGCGTCAAGCACAGGACGGGACGCGCGAAGACCCCGCAGGACAGGCACGGCGCAGCGATCCGTTCGACGGATCCGCGGAACTGCGAGAGACGGAGAGCCCGATCTCTGTGCTGGCTGGTTAGCCGCTACCTCCATGCATAGGCCCATCCGGGGCACCCGGCCAAGTTAGCACAGCTTCCGAACCTCGGGCGGCGAAGGCTGAATCCTTTCGCCGGGCGGCCGTCGCGGCGGCGCGGCGCGGGACGAGGCGGGGCCGTCCGCTGAGGAAGACGTGTCGAGCAGGCTGGAGGTCGAACGCCTGTCCGCCGCGCTGCCCGCCGACCAGCGCGGCGTGCTGATCATGCGCGACATCCAGGCCTGCCGGGGAAAACCGTCGCGCGGGCAGTGCCGGTTGCCGAGGGAAGTTTCCTGATATCGCGAGATAGCCACCAGCATTATCCAGAATTTTTCCTCGCACCTCCTGAAGTTTTCGAGAATATTTTCACCTGGCACTCCTCCGGCAAACAAGAGCACCGCGACGTTCCCATGTGGACGGACGATGCACGTGAATACCGGGAGCACACTGGACTCTCCCGTTCGTCCGACCGAAAAACCTGCTCGACAGTCTCAAGTGAACTACGAAAGGGGCTTATTCAAGCAAATTCCCCTAGCCGCACATCTCTTTTCGACCGCGCGGCGAACCACGCCACAAGTCGACGGATCCCCGCCCGAATCCCCGGCGAGACAAGCGATTACGCCAACAGGAGCACCGCGTCCGACGGCATCCGCCTCGGCCGACGACGCTTCTCCCGCCCGCGCTGATCATGAAAATGCCGACTGCCCGCATCCGGCGGCTGACTGGCCGCCGGATAATAACGTGGCAATCGTCCGGGCCGGCGCGGTATTTTTTCCGACGGAAGTCGGGCGCAGTGTGGCCCCGGCGCCCCGGCAGTCGCGTATAATCGGAACCGGGAACGCATTCGATCATCGGCGCGCGCCCGCTGGGGAAGGTGAAAAAGCGACGCGCCAGCGACGGATCTCGATGTTTCTTGGGGGATGAACCGCATGAGGTTTGCTGTCTTAGGCCCGCTCGGCTTGCTGGACGAAAGAGGTGCGGACCACACGCCGAAACCGTTGAAACTGCGCACCCTGCTCGCGGCTTTGGTGATCAATGCCGGGAACGTCGTCCCGGTCTCCCAGCTGATCCAGGAGCTGTGGCCGCACGAGGCGCCGCGCACCGCGGCCACCGCGATGCACGTCTACGTTTCGCAGTTGCGCAAGCATCTGCTGAACTGCCCGGTGACGAAGGGCTCCGGCCGGAGCATGCTGCTGACCCGGCAGCCGGGCTACGTGCTGCAGACCGCCGGGAACGACGTCGATCTCTCCCTGTTCCGCCTCCGGCTCGAGGAAGCGCGGGAAGCCGAACTCGCCGGCGACCTGCCCGCCGCGTCCGCGCAGCTGAACCGAGGGCTCAGCCTGTGGCGCGGCGACGCGCTAGCCGACGTGCGCGGCGGCCCGATGCTGCACCACTTCGCCAAGCGGATCGAGGAGCGGCGGCTCGCCGCGATCGAACGCAAACTGTCCATCGACCTCCGGCTCGGCCACCACCACGAGGCGGTCGGCGAACTGCAGTCGCTCGTCGACCAGCATCCGCACTGGGAGAATTTCCACGGCTACCTCATGATCGGCCTCTACCGGTCCGGCCGGACCGCCGAGGCGCTGACCGTGTACGCGCGGCTCCGGACCCGGCTGATCGAGCGGCTGGGCATGGAGCCCGCCGTGGAAATGCAGGAGCTCCACCAGCGGGTGCTCAATCGCGACGGCATTCTCAACCACGGCGACAGCGTCCGGCTGCTGACCGGCGAGAGATCGTTCAGCGCGTGAGGCGGCCTCGCCGGTCACGGGCATCGGATCACTTGCCCGGCGTAGGCGAGGCCGCCGCCGAACCCCAGCAGCAAGGTCAGCGCGCCGGGCTTCACCTCCCGGCGCTCCACCAGCTTCGCCAGCGCCAGCGGAATGCTCGCCGCCGAGGTGTTGCCCGAGTCGACGACGTCCCGGGCGATCACCGCGTTCACCGCGCCGAGCTTGCGCACCACCGGTTCCACGATCCGCAGGTTCGCCTGGTGCAGCACCACCGCGTCGAGGTCTTCGGGCGCGACCCCCGCCCGGTCGCAGACTTTCCGCGCGATCCCGGGCAGTTCGGTGGTGGTCCAGCGGAAAACGGTCTGGCCCTCCTGCTCGAACTTGCCCGGGACGCCTTCGATGCGGACGGCGCTGCCCAGTTCCGGAACGGATCCCCAGACCACCGGGCTGATCGACGGCTCGTCGGTCGCCTCGACCACCACCGCGCCCGCGCCGTCGCCGACCAGGACGCTGACCGACCGGTCCTTCCAGTCGACGAAATCCGTCAGCCGCTCGACGCCGATCACCAGGGCCTTCGTCGCCGATCCGGCGCGGATCGCCTGGTCCGCGACGGCGAGCGCGTGCGAGAAGCCCGCGCACGCCACGTTGACGTCCAGCGTGGCCGGGCACGGAATGCCCAGCTTGGCCGCGACCCGCGCGGACACGTTCGGCGACCGGTCCAGGGCCGTGGTCGTCGCCACGATCACCGCGTCGATCTCCGCGGCCGGGAGCGCCACGCGCTCCAGCGCCGACCGGGCCGCGTGGGCGGCCATCTCGTCCACGGTCTCGGTGGGGTCCGCGATGTGGCGCGTCCGGATGCCGACGCGAGTGCGGATCCACTCGTCGCTGGTGTCCATCATCTGCGCGATGTCGTTGTTGGTCAGCACCTTCTCCGGCTGGTAGTAACCGGCCGAGAGCACTCGCGAACCAGGCATGGGTCCTCCGATGTTCCTTCGTCAGCTGGGTCGCGCGTCCGCTTGCTGTTTCTCCGCGGCGGCGGCAGCGGGGCGCCGCGCGCGCACCCGCAGGTAAAGCAGGATTCCGAACACCGCGGCCACGCCGCTGACGATCGCGCAGAATCCGAACACCGAGAGCAGCGCGTCCAGCGTCTGGTTGCCGCCCACGCTCAGGATCGCGGCCACCGCGGCGATGCCGAGCGCGCCGCCGACCTGCCGCGCCGCCATCAGCAGCCCGCTGCCCGCGGCGAAACTGGCCGGCGGCAGCGAACCCGCGGCGATGCTGGCCAGCCCGGTGAGCACCGCGCCCATCCCGAGCCCGCTCAGCAGGCTGCAGGGCAGCCACACCAGGAGGAACTGCGGCTCCGAGCCGAGGCCGAAGGTCATCCACAGCGTCACCGCGACCACCAGCAGCGAGCCGAACACGATCATCAGCAGCCGGCCGTGCGGGCTGACCCACCGGCCGACCGCGATCGCGGCGACCGCGGAGGTCACCGCGCCCGGGGTCACGCCGAGCGCGGCCTCGAACACCGAGTAATGCCAGATCCCGGTGAGGAACAACGGACTGCTCAGCAGCACGGCGTACATGGCGGCGCCGAAGAACGCCGCGATCACGTTGGTCTGCGCGAAAGCGTGGCTGCGCCACAGCGAAAGTTCCACCGCCGGCGCGGGATGCCGCCGCGAACGCAGCAGCGCCAGCGCCGTGACCACCGCGCCGCCGAGGACGGTCGCCACCGTGGCGACGCTCCCCCAGCCCCAGCGTTCACCCTCGGACAAGCCCAGTACGAACGCCCCGACCCCGACGGTGATCGCGACGGTGCCGACCGGGTCGGGCAGCGCCTGCTTGACCGGCTGGTCGCGCCGGACCGTGCGCAGCGTGCCGTACACCACGACGATGCCGATCGGGATGTTGATCAGGAACACCGCGCGCCAGCCGAAGGCCTCCACGAGCCCGCCGCCGAGCACCGGGCCGACGAGCCCGGCGATCGCGCCGGCCGCGCCCCAGGTGCCGACCGCCGCGGCCCGTTTCTCCGGCGGGCTTTCGGCCAGCACGAGACCGAGCGCGGACGGGATCATCGCGGACGCCGCCGCGCCTTGCAGCGCACGGAAAACCGCGAGCAGCTCGACGTTGGGCGCGATCGCGCACAGCAGCGAGACAGCGGTGAAAGCGGCGGTCGCGCTGCTGAACAGCTTGCGCCGGCCCATCACGTCGGCCAGCCGTCCCGAGGAGCACAACAGCGCCGCGAACAAGACCGTGTAGCTCGTAACGACCCAGGTCAGCCACGACACCGGAACGTCGGGAAAACTCGCCCGCAGATCGGGAAAAGCCACGTTCACGACCGTGACGTCGAGGAACGCCACGAAGGTCGCCGCCGAGGCGAAGAGCAGCACGGTGCGGGAACCGGCCGCCTGCCCCGCGGAAATCGGATCCGTCATCACGACACCGTTTCGGGCTGCCGGTCCGCGGCGCGCGGGATCAGCCGGACCGGCAGCGCGGTCGGGCCCTGGATGTTGTCCGGACGGCGCCACGACGGCGCGCCGGCCGGCTCGATGCGCTCGAACCGTTCGACGAGCACCTTCAGCGCCTCCTCGAGTTCCGCCTTGGCCAGCGCGTTGCCGATGCAGTGCCGGTAGCCCGCGCCGAACCCGAGGTTCGGCCGCCGCGTCACCCGCCGGATGTCGAACCGGTCCGGGTCGGCGAAGACGTCCGGGTCGCGGTTGGCCATCACCACCAGCGTCGCGACCTCGGTTCCGGCCGGGATGTCCAGGCCGCCGAGGGTGACGTCGGCCAGCGCCATCCGCTTGATCACGAACGCGGTCGGCGCGAAGCGCATCACCTCGTCGAGCGCGCTGGGCACCAGCTCCGGGTTGGCGACCAGGTCGTCCCACTGCTCCGGGTATTTGGCGAACAGGTAGATGACGCTGGCCAGGGTGGTCCGGGTCGTGTCGGTCCCGGCCACCAGGAGCGTGGACACCAGGGAGATCAGTTCCTCCCGGCTGAACCGGTCGCCGTTCTCCTCCGCACGGACGAGATTGGACAGCAGGTCGTCGGTCGGGCGCTCGCGGCGCTGCTGGAGCAGTTCGGTCAGGTACCGGTCGAGTTCGTCGTAGGCGCGCATCGCGGCCGGGAACGTGTCCGGGGACCCGCTCAGCCCGCTGACCTGAGCCTCGGCGATTTCGGAGAAGAACTCCAGATCGTCGGTGGGGACGCCGAGAACGGCGCAGATCACCGACAGGGGGTACTGCCGCGTCAGCGCGGACACGGCGTCGAGCGGGGCGCCGGACGCGGCGGCGTCGACCATGTCGGAGAAGATCCGGCGCATCCGCGGGCGCAGCGGATCCATCAGCGGGGCGCGGAACACCGGCAGCGCGAGCCGGCGCAGGCGCTGGTGGTCCTCGCCCTCCAGCGACAGGAGGGACTTGCTGCGGCGTTCGACGAACCGCGGGTCGACCCCCTCGAGCCGTTTGATCGCCGCGAAAACGCCTTCCCGGAACCGCGCCGGGTCCCGCAGGACCTCCCAGCAGTCCTCGTACCGGTGCACCAGGACCATGCCGCCGAGCCGGCTGAACCGGTGCTGCCTTCCGATGTCCGGGATCCACTCCCACCACGGGCCCTTCGCGGACCTGACCAGGTCGTCGAGCACCGGCAGCTCAGAGGTGTTCTGCATCTAGCCCCGCCTTTGTGAAGTCACGATGATTCGCCGTCGGGAAGATCAGGATTCGGCCAGCAGCCGCGCGAAGGCGCCGTCGTCGGCCGCGTGGCCGCGCAACGCCTTGCGGGAAAGGGAACGCGCCCGCGCGAACGCGTCCGGGAGGCCGAGCTGGCCGTGCAGGTTGGCCGCGAACAGCAGCCCCTGGAGTTCGAAAGCCAGCTCCGCGACGTCGGTGTCGGCGCGCAGCTCGCCCTTGGCCACCGCGACGCGGATCTGCTGGGCGAGGACGTCGTTGCCCTCTTGGATCAGCGCGGCGATCGCGTCCCGGATCGGGCCGGGGCGCGAATCGAACTCGTGCGCCACCGGCGTGAAGAAGCAGCCGCCCGGCAGCCAGTGTTCTTCGGAGTTGAGCAGGAACCGCTCGATCAGCGCGAGCAGCCGGCGAGTGCCCGAGGGAACTCGCTGCGCGGGCAGGATGATGTGCTCGACGTAGAACGCCCGCGCGCCTTCGATGACCGCCAGCTGCAGCCGTTCCTTCGACCCGAAGAGGGCGAAGAGGCCGCTTTTGCTGAGCCGCAGGTCCCCGGCGAGCCTGCCGATGGTGAGCCGGTCGAGACCCTCCAGCGACGCCAGGTCGATCGCCCGCCGCAATACCAGCTCCCGGGAGCTCAGTCCCGCCTCTCGCGAAGCCGACGCACTGGTGCTCACCACTCGCCCCCCCGATCTTGAACGTAGCGTCAGGCTAGCATGCGAACGATCGTTCGTGCCAGACAGCCGGACGCACGGAAACGCCGCGCCCGGAGGGGGCGCGGCGCGAGCCGTTTCCGGCGGCTTTTCCTTGGCGGGGCTCTGTTACAGCACCAGGCCGCCGTCGATCGCGAAGACCTGGCCGGTCACGTACGCCGAGCGCCCGGACACCAGGAACTCGACCAGGTCCGCGACCTCCTCCGCGGTCCCCAGCCGCCCGAGCGGGATCCGGGGCACGGCCTTGTCGAGCACGTCCTGGGACATCGCGCTCGTCATCTCGGTCTCGATGTAGCCGGGAGCGACCGTGTTCGCCCGGATGCCGTACCGGCCCGCTTCCTTGGCCAGCGTCTTCGTGAACGCCGCGATCGCGCCCTTGGCCGCCGCGTAGTTGGCCTGCCCGGCCTGGCCGTCCCGGCCGGCGATCGACGACAGCGTGACCACGGCCCCGGAACGGCGCTTCATCATCCCGAAGACCGCGGCCCGGCACGCGAAGAACGTTCCGTCCACATTGGTCCGGAACACCGAACCCCAGTCGTCGTCGGACATCGCGACCACCGGCCGGTCGCGCGTGATGCCCGCGGAGGTCACCACCGCTTCGACCGGGCCGAGTTCTCCTTCGGCCCGCCGGACGAACTCCTGCACGGCTTGCGCGTCGGTCACGTCGACCGCGCAGGCCAGCGCGGCGGCGCCGCATTCGGCCGCCAGCTTTTCGACCTCCGCCGCGTCGTCCGCGCGCGAGCGATAGCAGAAGGCCACGTCATGCCCGGACCGCGCGAGCCGGAGCACGACGGCGCGCCCGATCCCCCGCGAACCGCCGGTCACCAAAGCCACCGGGCGTTGTGTCATCGTCCCGTCCTGTTCCCGAAACCGATTGTCGCCTGTCCGACGGACAGCACTGTCTCGTCGCCGATCAAGGCCGTGCCCGCGCAGATCGCCGACCCGGTCACGCCGCGCACCAGTTCCACGCGGTGCTCGATCGCCTCGCCGGGCGCCGCGCCGCGCACCGCCCGCACGTCGCGCAGCCCGGCGACGAGCACTTCTCCGTCCGCCTGCGGGGATTCCCAGCACGCCAGCGCCGCGCTCGCCTGCAGCCACGACTCGAGCAGCAGGTACGGCGCGGCCCCGTTCCGGCACCACGGCCGGTCCGCCGCGACCGTCCAGCGCGCCGCCAGCCGGACGCCGGGCTCGACCGCCGTGATCTCGTCGAGCAGCAGCATCGGGTCGCGGTGCGGAAGCAGGTCGTGCAGGCCGGTCACGGCGCGGCGAACCGGATCTGGCAGACGGGCTCGCCCCGCCTGCGCACGGCGCCGGTCAGCTGCCCGTCCGGTCCCGCGGAGACGGTCGTCTCCAGCTCGTCGCCCGGCCGCACCGCGTCGACGAACCGGGCCCGCGCGACGTCAAGCCCGGGCGGCACCGGAAATCCCAGTTCCGCGGCGGCCTGGCGCACCAGGTCGATCAGGCATACGCCGGGCACGACCGGCCGCTCCGGGAAGTGGCCGGCGAAAACCGCGGAGTTCGAGTCGACGCTGGTTCGCACCGTGTCCGGGCCGACCCGGGCGAACCGCCACTCGAACGGCGTCAGCAGCTCCGGAAGACCGCGCATCCCACCCGTCCTTCCGCGTCCGACGTGGTCACCACGCCGATCCGGCCCGGTTCTCCCGGTTCCGCCAGCAGTTCGACGAGCTGGTACGCGGCCGAAGCCGCCCCGGTGTCGCCGAAGCGTTCCGCGCTCCTCGTGCGCACCTGCGCGTCCGGCAGGACCTCGCCGACGGCCGCGCGTTCCCGAGCGCCGCGGCTCGGCGAAGCCGCGGGCACGACCGCACCGACCTCGCCCGCGTCGACCCCCGCTTTCCGCAAGGCCCGGCGGAGGCTGGCGGCGAGCGCGGACTGCATCCCGTCCGGTTCGGGGTAGACCCCGAAGTCCACCGCGAGGACCTCGGCCAGCGCACGGCGGTCGCCGCCGACGGCTTCGGGCGCTTCGAGCAGGAACATCACGCAGCCCTCGGCCGGGTCCGACCCGGCCGAGCGGGCCGCCTCGACCGCGCGCCGGCCGGGCGACAGCTCCTCCACCGCGCCCCAGACGACCGCTTTCGCGTGCCCGTTGCCGTGCATCCGGCGCGCGTAGTTCAAGGTCAGCAACCCGGTCGCGTGGCTGCCGCAGATCGTCGTGTTCGGTCCCTTGATCCCGTGCCAGATCGCGCACTGCCCGGCGGCGAAGTTCATCAGGGTCCTCGGCACGTGCGCCGGGTCGACGTCGTAGGGCTTGTCCCGGGTCCACGTGTCGCGGAGGAACTCCATCGCGCTCTGGACCCCGTCGTTGGCCCCCAGGACCAGGCCGAGGTCGTCCGCCGCGTACCGCTCGCGGCCGATCTTGTCCAGCAGCAGGCCGGTCGTCGCGACCGCGAGTCCCGCGGCCCGGTCCATCGCCCGCGTCCCTTTCTTGCCGAGGATCTCGCGCACGTCGAAGTCCGCGACCGCGGCGCGCTTCCCGTCGCCTTCGCGCAGGCCGGAAAGGTGGGCCTGCGCGCCGTGCCCCAGCGGGGAATACGTCTCCCACGCGGTGATCACCGAAGTGGCTGAAGCGGTCATCGCCGTCCGCTCTGCTCGTGCTTGCCGAGGATCAGCACCGCGTCGTTGCCGGCGAAGGCGAGCGAATTGTTCTGGACCACCCGGAGTTCTTCCTTCCTCGCCGTGTTGGGCACGCAGTCGATGCCGATCTCGGGGTCGGGCTCGGAGAAGTTGACCGTCGGCGGGATGAACCCGTTCTCCAGCGCCAGCGCGCAGCCCGCCGCGGCCAGCGCGCTCGCCGCGCCCATGCTGTGGCCGAGCATCGACTTCATCGACGACGTCGGCGGCGGCTCCGGCCCGAACACCTGCTTGATCGCGGCCGCCTCGATCACGTCGTTGGCCTTGGTCCCGGTGCCGTGCGCGGAGATGTAGTCGACCTCGCCGGGCTCGATGCCCGCGTTCCGGTGCGCCTGCCGGATGCACCGGGCCACGCTGGACTGGTCCGGCGCGACCGGATGGTGGGCGTCGCACGCCAGGCCGTAGCCCAGCACCTCGGCGTAGACGTGCGCGCCGCGGGCGAGCGCGGAGCCGAGCGTCTCCAGCACCAGCACCGCGCCGCCCTCGCCGGTGAGGATGCCCTTGCGGTCCCGGTCGAACGGCTGGCAGTGCTCCGGCGCGATCGTGCCCAGCCGGTAGAACGTCACGAACGTCATGCGCAGCAACGCGTCGACGCCCCCGCACAGCGCGATGTCGGCCTCGCCGCCGGCGACCGCGTCGAACCCGTATCCGATGGCGTAGTTGCCCGCCGCGCACGCGGTCGGGATGGTGACCGCCTCGACGTCGGTCAGCGCCAGTTCCCGGGCGACGTCGACCGAAAGCCGGCTCGACGACGACCGGAGCGCGGCGGCGGCGTCGACGTCGTCGGAGCCGCTCGCCACCTGCCCGCGCACGATCCGGTCGAGTTCGCCGGACTCGCCGTAGGTCGTCCCGATCGCCACCAGCGCCCGCCGGTCGCGGACCTGCTCCTCGGTCAGGCCCGCGTCGCCGAGCGCCATCCGCGCGCCGGCGACCGAGAGCTGGGTCGCCCGGCCGAGGTCGCCGGGCGCCAGCCGCGCGAGCCACCGCTCCGGCTCGAAGTCCGGGACCTCGCACGCGGTGGTGTGCGCGAACCCCTCGATGTCGAACGCCGTGATCGGGCGGGCGCCGGAGCGCCCCTCCCGCAACCCGTCCGCGAACTCGCCGACCCCGGTGCCGATGCTGCTGACGATCCCCAGCCCGGTGACGACGACCGGCTCGCGGCCGGAGCGGTTCTCCGGCATGTCAGCGCGCTCCGGCCCGGGCGGCCGCCAGCGCGGCCACGACCACCTCGTAGGTGTTCTGCACGTCGTGCATCACCGCCAGCGCCGACTGCTCGATGGTGATCCGGAACCTGCGCTCCAGCGCCGACAGGATTTCGATCCCCTGCAGGGAATCCGCCTTCAGCTCGTCCCAGAAATGGCTGTTCCAGCCGATTTCCTCGACGTCGACCTCGACGATGTCGGCGACGATCCGGCGGATCTCGTCGCGGATCCCGGCGTCGATCCCGCCGTCCTCGTGCCCCGTGGTCATCGGTCCCCTTTCCCTGGTTTTCTTCCCGTCACCCGGTTTCGCCCCGGGCGATGAACTCGAGCGTCCTGGCGACGACCTCGCCGTCGCCGAGGATCCGCCGGTGCCCGAGCCCGGAGGTCTCCAGGAATTCGGCCCGCGGATACGTCTCGGCGATCTTGCGCCCCTGCGAGACGTGGATTTCCTTGTCCTTGTCGTCGTGGATCACCAGCAGCGGCCACTTGGCCTCGTCCGCGCGGTAGGTCGCGGAGAACCGGTTCCAGATGTCCTCTTCCGGCGCGAAGTACTGCTCGCTGCGCCGCCGCAGGTCGTCGGCGACCTTGCCGCCGAGCCCCAGCCGCCCGGTGAACAGCACCGGCAGGTACCCGAAATCGCACACCGCCCCGATGGTGACGAGCCGGTCGGCCGGCACGCCGGTGCGGAGCGCGTGGTAGGCGCAGAGGCCGCCGAAGGAGTGCGCGACGACCGCGCGGAAGGGCCCGTATTTCGCGGCCACCGCCCGCGCGGCGCTCGCGGTGTCGACGATCGTCGACCGGTCGCCCTCGGAATCCCCGTGCCCGAAGGAGTCGAACGCCACCGCCGACATGCCCAGTTCGAGAATGCCCGGGACGAGCGCGGCCCAGCTGGAGGCGCGGCTGTCGAAGCCGTGCATGAGCAGGACCCGCCGGTCGCTGTCGCCCCAGCGGTAGACGGCGAGTTCCTTGCCGTCCACGCGCATCCGCTCGGCGTCGGCGGCGTCGTGCACCGCCTGTTCGGGCGGGCGCACCTTGGCGCGGGCGCCCGTGCGCACGAAAAGCGGGAATGCCAGTTTCCCCGCGAGGCTCGGCGATACCGCGGCCGCGGCGTTCAGCCCGAACTTGATGGCAGTCAACGAGTTCACCGTGTTTCCTTCCGGTTGCCGGTCAATTCACCTTACGAGCGGCGTCCTGCCAGAAGGAGTCTCTGAGCTGCCGCCGCAGGATTTTTCCGCTGGCGTTGCGGGGCAGCCGGTCGACGTACTCGTAACTGGTCGGTGTCTTGAACCCGGCGAGGCGCCCGGAAAGGAAGACCGTCAGCTCGCGGGCGCTCGCCTCGGCCCCGGGCGCGAGCACGACGAAGGCGTGCACCGCCTCGCCCCACCGCTCGTCCGGGACGCCGACGACGGCGGCCTCGGTCACGGCCGGGTGCTTGCCCAGCGCGTTCTCCACCTCGGCCGGGTAGACGTTCTCGCCCGCGACGATGATCGTGTCCTTGATCCGGTCGCAGATGAAGAGGAAGCCCTCCTCGTCGAGGTAGCCCGCGTCCCCGGTGCGCAGCCAGCCGTCCACGAGGGTCTCGGCCGTGGCTTCCGGCTGTCCCCAGTACTCCAGCAGGTGCCCCGGGGTGCGGATCCAGACCTCGCCGATCTCCCTCGCGGGCAGCGGGTTCCCGGCGTCGTCCTTGATCATCAGCGCGAACCCGGGGTACGGGCGGCCCGCCGCGGTCATCCGCGGTCCCCCGGCGACGTGCTCGGACGGCGGGAGGCAGACCGCGGTGTTGCCGGACTCGGTCAGGCCGTAGATCTGCGCGAACTCGCAGCCGATCCGCTCGATGGCCTCCGCGAGCAGCCGCTCCCCGATCGGCGAGCCGCCGTAGACGACCTTCCGCACGCTCGCGAAGTCCGCGTCGGTCACCGCGCGCTCGGCGAGCATCATCTGCAGCATCGCCGGGACGACGCACATGGTCGTGACGCGGTGCTCGCGCACCAGGCGCACCGCGTCGGCGCTGGTGAACGTGCGCAGTGCGACGTTCGTGATGCCCGCGTGGAAACCCTGCAGCGCCCACCACAGGCCGCCGATGTGGAACCCCGGCACCCCGAGCAGGCTGACGTCGCCCTCCCGCCAGTCGATCCAGTCGAGGTCCGCTCCGGCGAGCGCGTCGCGGACCGCGTAGAAGCTGCGGTGCGCCAGCACGACGCCCTTGGGCAGACCCGTGGTCCCGCTCGTGTACATCTGCACGATCGGGCGGTCCGGGTCGGCCGTGCCGTCGATGTCCTCGGCGGAGGCGTCGCGCGCCCAATCGTCGAGACCGCCGTCGGGGTCGGAAGCGGTGACGGCAATGACCTCGGGTGGTGCCGCCAGGTCCTTGCCCGCTTCCTTGACCACGGTGAGGAAATCGCGCTCGGCGAAGACGAGGTGCGCGCCCGAATCGCGCAGCACGTGCTCGGTCTCGCCCGCGGTGAGCCGCCAGTTGACCGGCACCAGCACGGTTTCCGCCTTGGCGCAGGCGAACAACAGACGGTAGTAGTGCTCGGAATCCCGGCCGAGGTAGACCACCCGGGCGCCCGGCCCGGCCCCCGCCGCCCGCAGCGCGCGGGCGATGCGGTTGCTGCCGCGGTGCAGTTGCGCGTAGGTGACCTCGCGGTCCTCGCAGCGGATCGCGACCTGGTCGGGCCGGTTCCGGGCGTGGAACGCGACCGTCGCGTCGAGGGTCTGCAGCTCGCCGTAGTACATGGGGGAAGTTCGCTCCTGTCCGGTCATGACCAGCGATGCGTTTCAGGCCAGTAGCTCCGGCCGGTGCGGACGGCGGCTCCGGAACCGGCGGCGGTCTCCTCGTCGCGCACGGACGCCACGATCGCGTGCGCGTAGGTCCCGGTGAACCCGAACGAGCTGACGGCGGCGAACCGGCGGCCGCCGGTGTCCGGCCACGGAGTGCCCTCGCGCGGGATCTCCAGGCCCAGCCGCGCCCACGCCACGTCCGGGTCCGGCACGGAAACCCCTGCCTGGCGCGGAATTTCCCCGGCGCGGACCGCGAGCACGGCCTTCATCAGGCTGGCCATCCCGGACACCGTTTCGAGGTACCCGAGGTTCGCCTTCGCCGAGCCGAGCAGCAACGGCGGACGGCCGGCGCCCTTGCGGCCGTAGACGTCGGCGAGCACCTCGGCCTCGATCACGCCGGCCAAGCGGACGCCGTTCGCCTGCGCCTCGACGTATCCGACCTGCTCGGGTTCGACGTCGGCCGCGCGCAGAGCGTGCTGGATCACCCGGGCCTGTCCGGTGCCCGACACCCGGGAGATCGTGTCGCGGGAACCGTGCTGGTACACGGCGGTGCCTTTGATCGCCGCGTACGCCTTTTCCGCGTCCTGCTTGCGCCGCAGCACCAGGACCCCGCAGCCTTCGCCGCGGACGTAGCCGTCCGCCGACGCGTCGAACGGCCGCGACCGCCCGGTCGGCGAGAGCATGCCCGACTTCGCGAACACCCCGAAGGTGCCCGGGGCCAGCAGCAGGTGAGCCGCGGCGACGACCGCGACGTCGCATTCGCCCGCCCGCAGCGACGCGCACGCGAGGTGCAGCGCGGTCAGCGCGGACGAGCACGCGGTGTCGACGGTGAACGCGGGCCCGTCGAGCCCGAGGCAGACGGCGATCCGGCCGGCGGCGGCGCTCAGCGCGCTGCCCGGCCCCATGTGGGCGGACAGCCGGTCTTCGCCCACGCCGTTGCGCAGCGCGGCGAAGTTGTACTCCACCGTGCTGACCGCCGCGAAGACTCCCGCCCGTACACCGGTCACGTCGTCGAGCCCGGCGTCGGCGAGCGCTTCCGCCGCGCAGGTGACGAGAAGCCGTTGCTGCGGGTCCAGGTATTTCGCTTCTTCCTCGTCGATTCCGAAGCGCTCGGCGTCGAAGACGTCTATCGAGGACAGGTACGAACCCCGGCGCAGCAGATCCGCGTACGGCCGCAGGTCTTCCGCGTCGAGGTTCCAGCGCGGGCGGCCGGTGCTGTCGAGCGGCACCTCCGGCTGGTCCTCGAACACCACGCGGCCCTCCCGCAGCGCCGACCACAGCGCGTCCGGGCCGTCGAGCTCGCCGGGGAACCGCAATCCCATGCCCACCACCGAAATGTCCTGGGTGGCGGCGAGCCGCTGCCGCGCGAGCAGCATCACCAGCTGCTTGTGCGGCAGCCGCTCGAGCGAGTCGATGTACTCCTTCACCGGCTCACATCCCCCGCAGCGCGGCGAGTTCGGCGTCGATCTCCGCGTCCGGCATGGTCTCGACCGCGCCGGTCCCGGCATCCGGGGCCGCCGTTTCCGGGACGAGCTGCTCGTCCACGAACGCGGCGAGCACGGCCACCGACGGGTAGTCGAAGACCACGGAAGTCGGCAACGAGACGCGGAACGCCGACTCCAGCGCGTTTTTCATCTCCACCGCCATCAGCGAGTCGACGCCGAGTTCCATGAACTTCGCCTGCGGCGAGATGTCGCCGGCGTCGTCGAACCGCAGCAGGTCCGCGATCCGCGCGCGCACGGCCTCGTTGATCGCCGCCCGCCGCTCGAGTTTCGGCAGCGCCCGCAGCGCGTCCAGGTCGACCGAGCGGTCGGCCACCGTGGCCGTCCGCGCCACCAGCCGGAACAACGCGTTGGCCGCCGGGCGCGACGGGACGAACCGGTCCCATTCGACCTCGCCGACCATGACCTCGGAGACCGGCTGCCCGAGCAGCTTCCCGAGCGCCCTGGCCCCGGCCCTCGGCTTGAGGAAGCGCAGACCCTGGCCCTCGATGCCGCGGATCATCTGCTCGGTCAGGCTCGCCGCCATGCCGACCTCGGCCCACGGGCCCCAGCCGACGCTCAGCCCCGCCTGCCCGGCCGCCGCCCGCCGCGTCATCACCGCGTCGACGAACGTGTTGCCCGCCGCGTAGTTCGCCTGGCCCGCCGGGCCGAGCGCGGCGGACATCGACGAGTAGCCGACGAAGAACTTCAGCTCGGGGAACTTCGCGGCCATCTCGTGCAGCAGCCAGGTGCCGTAGACCTTCGTCCGGAAGACCCGGTCGATCTGCTCCCACGTCATCGCCGAGATCGGCCCGTCGGCGAGGACGCCCGCCGCGTGCACGATCCCGCCGAGCGGACGGCCCGCCGCGCCGATCGCCTCGGCGATGCGGCCGACGTCCGCCGCGTCGGCGATGTCGCCCCGGTAGAACTCGACCCGCACGTCCTCGCCGAGCCGCTGCGCGAGATCCGCGATCGCTCGCGCGTCCGGTTCCCGGCGGCTGACCAGGCTCAGGTGCCGGGCGCCCTCGTCGACCAGCTTCCGGGCGGTGACGACGCCGAGCGCGCCGAGACCGCCGGTGATCAGGTACGTCTCGTCCGGGCTCAGGGCGACGCCCGGGCCGGAGCCGATCCCGGGGCGCTCGGCGAAGTCCAGCACCAGCTTGCCGACGTTCGCGCCCCGGCTGAGCACGCCGAACGCCTCCTCGATCTCGTCGAGCGAGTACGCGGTCGTCGCGATCGGCGCGATCTGCCCGGAAGTGAGCAGGCCGGCCACGGTTTCGAGGATGTCCTTGCTGATCCGCCGCAGCTCCGCCTCGGGGAACTCGCTGAGGTCGAAGTTGTGGTAGCCGACGTCCGGCCGCACCTCGCGGACCTGTTCGGCCGACCAGATGCCCAGCTTGCCGAGCTCCACGAACCGGCCGCCCTCGGCCAGCACGCCGAGGCCCGCCGGGATGAAGTCCTTGTTGAGGCTGTTGAGCACGATGTCGACGCCGCGGCCGCCGGTCAGCTCCCGGATCCGGTCGCCGAACTCCAGCGTGCGCGAGTTCAGCACGTGCTCGATGCCTTGCGCGCGAAGGAAATCGTGCTTGCCGGGGCTGGCCGTGGCGTAGATTTCCGCACCGGCGAGCTTGGCCAGCGCGACCGCCGCCTGGCCGACCCCGCCCGCGGCGGCGTGGACGAGCACCCGGTCGCCCGGCTTGATCCCGGCCAGCGTGTGCAGCGAGTAGTACGCGGTCACGTACGCCGTCGGCACGCCGGCGGCCTCCGCGAACCCGAGGTTCGGCGGCTTGCGCACCGCCATTTCCGACGGCACGGTCACCCGGCGGCGCATGCAGCCGAGGTGGCTCACGATCACTTCGTCGCCGACCGCGAACTCCGCCTCCGGACCGGCCGCGACCACCGTGCCCGCGCCCTCGAAGCCGAGCGGCAGTTCGCGGTACTCGGCTCCGGTGTCGGCGGCGTGCTGGGCGAGCAGGCCCAGGGCGTTGAGCACGTCCTTGAAGTTGATCCCGGCGGCGTGCACGCGGACCTGGATTTCGGCGCCCTGGGGCGGTTCGTCCTCGACCGGCGCGCGCCGGATCCCGGCGAATTCGCCGTCCTTGCCCGGGACCAGGGCGAAGTTGTCGTCGCGCGGACCGGCCGCGTCGAGCGCGCGGATCCGGCGCACGTGCCGGATCCCGTCGCGGTAGGCGACCTGGAACTCGTCGGCCTCGGCCAGCTGCCACTCCGCGATCAGCGGTGCGTAGTCGCCCTCCACGACGTCGACCAGGGTCGGCCGATAGGCCGGGCTTTCCGACCACAGCGACCGGCCGAAGCCCCACAGCGACGCCGCGAGCGGCGGCACGGAGACGTCCTCGGCATCGCCCGGCAGCTGCTGAGCGCCTTCGGTCACCAGCCAGAATCGCTGGCCCTGCCCGAACGAGCGGCGCTGCAGAATGTCCAAAGTAGACAGAAGGTCGGAGTAGTTGCGCTCGGCCTCCTCGGGCAGCATGCCCCCGGCGGCCGGCCGCCAGAACCAGCAGACGTCCGTCGGCGTGCGCTCGGCGTACAACGCCGCCACGCCGGCCGCGTCCGCGGCGTAGCGCACGCGGATCCCCGCTGCCCGCAACGGCTCGGCGAGCGAATCGAACTGCGCCGCGGACCGGTTGACCACGACGACGTCGCGCGGCTCGGCCCGGGACGTGCGCACGAGAGAACGCTTGACCCACCGGGTTTCGTGGAACAGCCCGCGCCGCTGCTCGTTCGGCCCGGCGGCGACGCGCCGGAACGCGAGCCCCCGCGCGACGAACACCGCCCGGTCCCCGTCGAGCAGCAGCATGTCGGCGGTCAGGTCCCGGCTGGTCAGGTCGTCGCTGGTGATGCGCAGCAGGCTGCGCAGCGTCTCGCCCTTCGGCTTCTTGAGCAGTTGCAGGGTGCCGAAGCCGACCGGCAGGTAGCTCTCGCCGTCGTCGAGCACCCCGGCGACCGACTGGATCACGTTGTCCAGCAAGAACGGCGGCAGGTACTCGCCCGCGCCGGTGTCGTGCCCGCGCAGCGCGGCTACCGAAACACGGTCGCCTTCCCGCGTCAGCGAGGTGATCCGCGCGAACTCGGGACCGTACGACAGCCCGAGGTCGTCGAAGTCGGCGTAGAGGTCTTCGGGCACGACGGCCACCGGTTCGGCGTCCACTACCGCGGCCGCGCGTTCGCGCAGTTCGGCCGACGCCGCCGCGAGTTCGGGCAGCAACGCGTCGGCGGGTGCGTCGATGGTCGCGGTGACGTGCTTGCGCTCGATGCCGCCGTCCTCGCCCGCGACCCGGCTGAAGATCTCGACCGCGGCACAGCCGTTTTCGTCCGGCCACACCAGTGTGCGAACCTCGACCTCGTATTCGTCGGACACGATCAGCGGCTCGTGGATCCCGATGTCCCGCAACGGACGGCCGGTCTCGCCGAACACGACGTCCTGCGCCGCCAGCAGCACCTCGACGAACGCGGCGGCGGGGACCACGAACTGGCCCATCACGACGTGGTCGCGCAGGTAGCCGGGACGGCCGGGGCTCAGCGTCGTGCGGAATTCCCGGACGCTGCCCTCGCCCCGCGCCGGAACGCCGAGCAGCGGGTGGTGCGCGCTCGCTCCGCCGCCGTCCTGCTTGCGCCCGGCGGACGCGGGCAGCCAGTACCGCCGCCGGTCGAACGCGTAGGCCGGCAGCGTGACGCGGCGGCCTTCCCGGCCGCGGTAATAACCCGCCCAGGACAGG
This sequence comes from Streptomyces sp. AA4, assembly GCF_000158875.1. Lineage (NCBI taxonomy): Bacteria > Bacillati > Actinomycetota > Actinomycetes > Kitasatosporales > Streptomycetaceae > Streptomyces > Streptomyces sp. AA4. The sequence goes on from NZ_GG657746.1 coordinate 4,675,234, forward strand.
GAAAGCCCGGCCCGGTACAGCTCGGCGACGGACTTCTTGAGCACCTCGCCGGTCGCGTCGTCGGGGTGCATGCTGGCCAGCCAGAGGTGCTCGCCCGGGTCGACGCACCGGCGGCCGAGGCCGAGCAGCGTGCCCGCCGGGCCGACCTCGACGAACGCGTGCCTGCCGCGGGCCGCGATCGCCGCCATGCCCGCGGCGAAGTCCACCGGCTCGCCGATGTGCCGGACCCAGTACTGCGGGTCCGACAACAGCTCCGGCGACGCGACCGCGCCGGTGACGTTGGAGATCAGGGTGCGGTCCGGCTCGTGGAATTCGATGCCCGCGATGGCCGCGGCGAAGTCGGCGAAGACCTCGCGCATCAGCGGCGAGTGGAACGCGTGCGAAACGGCGAGGGGCTTGGCCTTCACCTCGCGCGCGGCCAGCTGCTCGACGACCTTGGCGAGCGATTCCTCGCCGCCGGAGACCACGCAGAGCCCGGGCGCGTTGACCGCCGCGATCGCCAGGTCCGAGTACCCGGCGAGCAGCGGCTCCAGTTCGGCGGCGGGCAGCGCGACCGACACCATGCCGCCCGGCGCCGAGACCGACTGCATCAGCCGGGCGCGCGCCGCGACGAGCAGCACCGCGTCCTCGAGCGAGAACAGCCCGGCGACCGCGGCGGCGACGACCTCGCCGATGCTGTGCCCGATCAGCACGCTCGGCTCGACGCCCCAGCCGATCCAGAGCTTCGCCATGGCGTACTCGACGGTGAACAGGGCGGGCTGGGTGAATTCGGTCCGGTCGAGCGGTTCGCGGTCGGAGCCGAAACCCAAGTCCCGCACGGACACTCCGAGGTGCCGGGCGAACAGGCGGTCGCATTCGTCGACGTGGGCCCGGAATTCCGGATAGCGCTCGTACAGCGCGCGGCCCATGCCCGGGTACTGGGCGCCCTGGCCGGTGAACAGCATCGCGACCTTGTACGTCTCCCCCGTCGCCGCCGCGGGTTCGGCGGCCAGCAGGGCGAGCAGGTCCTCCCGGCTGGACACGACCCCGGACAGCCGCTCGTCGAAATGCGCCCGGCCGACGGCGGCGGTGTAGCAGACGTCGCGCAGCGGCACGTCCGGCGTCTGGGCGAGGAAGTCGCGGTATTTGGCTGCCTGCAAGCGAAGCGCCTTCGGGCTCTTGGCGGACAGGACGAACACCTCGCCCTCCCCCTCGCGCGCGGACGCCGGCTCGGCGGGGGCGAGCAGCTTCTCCGGCGTCTGCTCCAGCACGGCCGAGGCGATCGTCCCGGCGAAACCGAACGAGTTGACCACGGCCCGGCGCACCGGAGCCTCCCACCGCGTCGTCGTCTCCGGAACCGAAACCGGCGAGCGGTCCCACGGGATGTGCGCGGAGGGCCGGTCGACGTGCAGATGCGGGTAGATCCGGCCGTGCCGCAGCTGCAGCGCGGTCTTGATGACGCCGCCGATGCCCGCGGCGGCCTCCATGTGCCCGATGTTGGTCTTGAGCGAGCCGACGACGACGGGGTTCTCCGGCGTGTGCGATTCAGCGAACACGCCGCTGATCGAGCGCATCTCGATCGGGTCGCCGAGGGAGGTCCCGGTGCCGTGCGCCTCGACGTACTGGATGTCGGCCGGGCTCAGCGAAGCGCGGTCCAGCGCCGCGCGCATGACGGCTTCCTGCGCGACGCTGTTGGGCACGGTCAAGCCGCCGCTCTCGCCGTCCTGGCGCACCGCGGTGCCGCGGATCAGCGCGAGGATCCGGTCGCCGTCGCGCTTGGCGTCGGAAAGCCGCTTGAGCACGATCATCCCGGCGCCTTCGCTGCGGGCGTAGCCGTCGGCCGACTCGTCGAACGTCTTGCACTTGCCGTCCGGAGACAGCATTCCGGCCTGGGAGAACACGATGTGGTTGAGCGGATGGTGGATCGCGTTCACGCCGCCGGTGATGGCGATCTCGCAGTCGCCGCGGCGCAGGCCCTGCACCGCCAGGTCGAGCGCGACGATCGAGGACGAGCACGCGGTGTCGATCGCGATGCTCGGGCCCCGCCAGCCGAGCAAGTAGGAAATGCGGCCGGGCAGGGCGCTGTGCGCGGTGCCGGTGCCCACGTACGCGTCCAGCTCGTCGTCGGCCAGCGCGCCGATCTCCAGCGTGTAGTCGAAGCAGGAGATGCCGATGTACACGCCGCCGTTGCGCCCGCGCAGCGCGGACGGGTCGATCGTGGCGTCCTCCAGCGCCTCCCACGCGGTTTCGAGCCCCAGCCGGTGCTGCGGGTCGATGTACTGGGCCTCTTTCGGGGAGATGTTGAAGAACCCGGGGTCGAAGCGGTCGATCCGGTCGAGGAAGCCGCCGCCCGACGCCGAGGTCTTGCCCTTCGCCGTGCCCTCGGCCGAGAAGTACCCGGCCACGTCCCACCGGTCGTCCGGGATCGGGCCGGTGCCGCAACGGCCGTCCCGCAGGAACTCCTCGAACTCGGCCGGCGTCGTGCTGCCGCCGGGGAAGCGCAGGCCGACCCCGACGATGGCGATCGGCTCGTACTTCTCCAGCAGCAGCTCGCGCAGCAGCGCCTGCTCGCGTTCGGCGCGGGTCTCGGACACCGTTCTCCCTCCCTCGCGCCGCCCCGGCGGGACGGCGCTCCCTAAAAGTTCAGTGTTCGTAGAGGTCTTCGAGCAGGGAATCGACCAGCTGCCGGTGCCCCGGCCCGGACGGTTCCGCCGCGGCGGGCGCACCGGCCCCGGGCAGGACCGCTTCGGCGACGAAGTCGACGACCTGGCGGACGGTCGCGTTGTCGAACAGCAGCGACGCGTCCAGCTCGCAGCCGAGCTTTTCTTCGAGCCGCTGCTTGATCTCGGCCGCCCGCAACGAGGTCAGCCCCAGCGCGAAGTAGTTCTCGTCGGGCGGCAGATCGTCCTTTTCGGACATCAGCAGCGCGCGCCGGAACTCGGCCGAGACCAGCGTCTCGAGCGCGTCCCGGCGGTCCGGCCGCGGCAGCGCCAGCAGCTCTTCGACGGCCCGCGGCCGTTCCTCAGACGGGATTGGAGATGGCAATCTTCACTTCACCTCGGCAGTTTCCGCCGGTCTCGTCCCAGAACTCGCACTTCGTGCGGAGGACGATCAGCGGGTCCCAGCGCTCGACCTGGTCGAGCCGCACGACGTCGACGACGGTGGTCCGGCCCTCGAACATCCTTCCGCGCATCTGGCGCTTGAAGGTGCTCTTCAGGTCGGTGATCAGGATGTTCCCCAGCTGCAGCCGCCAGAAGTCGTCGATGGTCCAGCGCGCGAAAACCGGGTGCAGGCCGTCCTGGACCGCCTTGGCGATCAGGTAGTAGGCCATCTGGTTGTAGCAGATGTTGAACTCGACCGCGTTGAAGTGCCCGGTGTCGTCGATGTAGCACGACTCGGGGATCGCGAACTCCCCCGCCACCGAAATCCCCTCGCCGGACTCCGGCCCGTGCGGCACGGTGGTCTCGGCGAATTTGAGGTAGCGGCAGTGTTCGCGGTACACCCGCAGGACCCGGTCGAGCAGCTCGTGGTCGGTGTCGAACCGCACGAGCCGCCCGGCCGGGTGTTCGTCCGTCCTCATCGGACGGTCACCGGGATCCTGCGCGGCGAGCGGATCAGGTAGTTCGGCCGCCATTCGATCTCCTCGCGCGCGATCGCGAGCTTGAGGTCCGGGAACCGGGTCAGCAGCTTCTCGACCATGATCTGGATCTCGATCCGCGCGAGTTCCTTGCCCGGGCAGTGGTGCGCGCCGCGGCCGAAGGACCAGTGCTGCTTGTCCTCGCGGTCGAAGTCGAGCACGTCCGGGTCGGGGAAGCGGGCCGGGTCGCGGTTCGCCGAGGAGATGCTGAGGATCACCGTGTCGCCGGCTTTGACCTGCGTGCCGCAGATTTCCATGTCCTCGACGGCGAAGCGGCGCAAGGCGTTGTGCGCCGAGCCGTCCCAGCGCAGCATTTCCTCCACCGCGTCCGGGATCAGCTCCGGGTGCTCCCGCAGCCGCTGCGCCTTGTCCGGCTGGGTGAGCAGGGCGAGGATCGTGCTGCCCATCGAGCCGACCGTGGTGTCGTAGCCGCCGAGCACGAGGAAGAAGGTCATGCCGACCATCTCCTGCTCGCTGAGCCCGTGGCCCTCCTCGTCCTTGCCGTGCACCCAGTGCGACATCAGGTCGTCGTCCGGGTTCTCGCGCTTGCGGGCGACGAGCTGGTAGATGAACTCGATCAGCTGCTTGCCCGCGGTGCGCGCCTCCTCGATCACGCCGCCGAGCATCGCGTCGCTCCAGCCGCGGAAGTTCCCGCCCATGTCGCGCGGGATGCCGAGCAGGTCGATGGTGATCTGGATCGGCAGCGGCGCGGCGAGCAGGTGCATCAGGTCGCCGCCGCCCCGCGCTTCGATCTCGTCGAGCAGGCGGTCGGTCTCCTGCTCGATCCGGGTGCGCAGCATGGCGATCCGCTTGGGCGTGAAGGCGAAGTTCATGAACCGGCGCAGCCGCGTGTGCAGCTCGCCGTCCTCCATGTGCAGATTGCCCTCGCGCACGAGCACCGGCAGCAGTTCGCTCTCGTAGTCGCTGTTGGCGTGCCGGCGGTTGCGCACCAGGCGCCGGTCCTTCAGCAGCTCGGCGACGTCGTCGTAGCGGGTGACCAGCCAGACCGGCGGGCCCTCGGGCAGGCAGACGCGGTGGATCGGCGCGTCTTCGCGCAGTTTCGCGTAGGTGGGATAGGGATCGGCGAAGTAGCCTTCGTCGAACGGCACGGGAAGTGCGTGGACTGGGCATTTGCTCGGCATGTCAGACCTCGTCGGGTTCACGGGCGGAGCGACACCGGCAGCGTGCGCGGAGCGCGGAAGATGTAGTTCGGACGCCATTCGATCGACTCCGCGGGCACCGCCAGCGACAGGTCGGGGAAGCGCTCGAGCAGCTTGCCGATCATGATCTGCAGTTCGATCCGGGCGAGTTCCTTGGCCGGGCAGTGGTGCGGGCCGCGGCCGAAGGTCCAGTGCTGTTTGTCCTCGCGTTCGAAGTCGAGCACGTCGGGGTCCGGGAAATGGCGCGGGTCGCGATTGGCCGAGCCCAGCGACAGGATCACGGTGTCGCCCTTGGGGATGCGGACCCCGGCGATCTCCATCTCCTCGATCGCGAAGCGCCGCATGGAGTTCTGCGCCGAGCCGTCCCAGCGCAGGAATTCCTCGACGGCCTCCGGGAGCAGGTCCGGGTTCGCGCGCAGCTGGGCGGCCTTCTCCGGCTGGGCCAGCAGGCCGAGCACGGCGGTGCCGAACGAGCCGAACGTGGTGACGTAGCCGCCGAGCAGGAGGAAGAAGGTCATGCCGACGATCTCGTTGTCGTTGAGGCCGTTGCCTTCCTCGTCCTTGCCGTGGACCCAGTGCGACAGCAGGTCGTCGAGCGGTTCGGCGCGCTTGCGCTCGATCAGCTGGTGGGTGTACTCGATCAGGTTGCGGCCCGCCTGGTGCGCGTCCTCCAGGACGCCGCACATGATCATGTCGCTCCACGTGTGGAAGTCGCCGTGCATGTCGGCCGGGATGCCGAGGATGTCCACGATGATGGCGATCGGCATCGGCTCGGCGAACGCCGTCATCAGGTCGCCGCCGCCGGCCGTGGCGAACGCCTCCAGCAGTTCGTCCGCGACCTTGCTCATCCGCGGCCGCAGCGCGTCGATCCGCTTGGGCGTGAAGGCGAAGTTCATGAACCGGCGCAGCCGCGTGTGCAGCGCCCCGTCCTCCATGTGGAGGTTGCCTTCCCGCACCGCCTGCGGCAGCAGTTCGTTCTGGTAGCTCTCGTTGGCGTGCTCGCGGTTGCGCACGAGCCGCTTGTCCTTCAGCAGCTCGCCGACCAGGTCGTAGCGCGTGACCAGCCACGCGGGCATGCCCTCGGGCAGCCAGACCTGGTGGACCGGGCCGGCCTCCCGGAGCTGTTCGTACCGGGTGTACGGGTCGGCGAAGTAGTCCGCGTCGAAGACCGGGGCGGTGGCGTCCCCGCCGAACGGGCATTTGCTCGTCATGGATTCCTCTTCGGTGGAAGCGGGCACGGCGGGTCAGGCTCCGGCGTCGAACGGGTGCTCGTCGTAGAGCGTCACCCGGAACGACACGGCGGGTTCGGGGGTGACGGTGTGCAGCGCGCGGTGCACCAGGCTGCGGTTGTCCCAGACGAGCATGTCGCCCTCGGAGAAGCGCTGCAGGTGGATGTTCTCGTGCTCGAAGGTCGTGTCCAGCTGGCCGACCGCGTCGAGCAGCCTGCTCAGCAGGTCGCCGCGGATCTCCTCGCCCTTCGCGTCCTCGAGGCCGGTGGTGAAGCCCTCGCTGACGTAGAGCACCGATTCGCCGGTGACCGGGTGCTTGACGACCGCGCGGTGGCGGACCTCGGGCGTGCGCTCCTCGATCTCGGCCAGCAGCTCGCCGACCGGCCGGTAGACGTCGCTCGGGCGGATCTTGAAGAACCGGCGCGGGCTGTGCACGGCGACCGCGTCGGCGACCTCCTGCTTCAGCGATTCGGGCAGGCCCTCGTAGGCCGCGCCCATGTCGATGAAGTAGGTGCCCCGGTTCTTCTGCGGCACGACCTGCGGGTAGATCAGCGTCAGGCCGTACGGCTTGTCCATGAACTGGTAGTCCGCGTGCCAGAACTTGCCGGTCTTCGGCACGCCGATCTGCTTGCCGTCCTTCGGGACGTTCGACGACACGAAGATCAGCGGGTTGTCCGGGTGGTGGTAGACCGGCTCGTAGTACGAGGACGGCTCCCCCATCCGCTTGCCCATCTCGACGAACTCGTCGGGCGAGAGCTTCTGGTCCTTGAGCACGGCGATCTTGTTCTCGTACACCTGGCGCTTCAGTTCGGCGAATTCCTCGGAAGTCGCGGTCGTCGCGTCGAATCCTTCGACGACGACGCCGAATTTCGCGTCAGCCTGCTTGCTGACGACCATTTCACGCACAGCCCTACCGCCCCTCAATATCGCAATCGTCGGCAACGTTAGCAGCAGCTTGATAAATGCGGCTAAAACAGCGCTAATCCCGTCCGCGGGTAGCCGGAACCGCGTCGGCTGACCTCGGCACGGACAGTGCACAGGGCAGACCGGAGCGCGCCGCGGACGACCCCGGACAGCCATTTATTTCCCACCAGTTCCACCACCCTATCAGCGGACTCAAAAGACCCGGTTAAGGAGCGCTTAAATTGCTGCCGCACATACCGTGGAGCGGACAGGAGCGACAACCGGAAAGTGAGGTGAAAAGCGCGTGAAATTGCCTCCGGCTCGCCGTTTCGGTGCGCGGGAATCCCGATCGGCGGGACGAGTGCCCGGGATATCGATTTCCGGGGCCGCAGGGACGGGACGCGGATCGTCCCGGGAAACGCAGAAGGTCCGCCGACAGACCTGTCGGCGGACCTTCGGGCGAACTGTGGGCGATACTGGGATCGAACCAGTGACCTCTTCGGTGTGAACGAAGCGCTCTCCCGCTGAGCTAATCGCCCGCTCGCGGTGCCGGTCCAGACTACCCCACGACTTTCGGGGGCCTGCAAACGGGTGGTTTGCGCCGACTACAGCGCGTCTGCCTGCGAATACCGTCCGAACAACCCCGAGCTAACCGAGGCCTTGCGCGGGCGGGGGCGCGTGCGGCCGTCCGCGACATCCGTGCGACGGTGCTATCGCACAGCGGCCGAACCGCGCAAGATGTACTGGTGGCTCCCCACCGGGCGCCCGCTGAAGGCTGCGCGGCACGGACGGCGACGGACCGGACGGACCTCGGGGCAGACGGTCTCGAACGGGTGATCTCGAGCGCACCCGCGACGGATCCGGGCTCCTGGTGCGTCTCACCGTTGTCCTCGGTCGTCCGGGCCGGGAAGGGAGACGAAGGGTAGGACGATGCGCAACGATCACGTGACGCTCCGCTCGACGGCGGTCTTCGACCTGCTGGCGCCGCGGACCCCGGCGGTTCCGGTGAAGGTGGAGCTGCGCTACGACACCCGCGACCCCTATGCCGTAGTCGCCGCCTTCCGCACCGGGCGGGCCGGCTGGGTCGAATGGGTCTACGCGCGCGACCTGCTCGCCGACGGCCTGCTCGCCGACGCCGGCGACGGGGACGTCCGCATCCGCCCCTCGGTGGAGGACCCGGAGTCGGTCCTGATCGAGCTGAACTCGCCGTCCGGGCACGCCATGTTCGAGGCGTCCGCGCAGGAGCTGGCCGATTTCCTGGACCGCACGTACGACGTCGTGCTGCCGGGCAACGAGCACCTGTGGGTCGACGTCGACGACGCGCTCACCCACCTGATCCCGAACGATCTGGCCTGATCACCGCCCCGCGGAAGGGTCAACAACCCCCCGGTGCCGGGACGGTTGCCGGGGTCGGATATGGTTTCTTCACACCACGGCGACGGGGTGCGGGCTTCCGGCCCGCGATCCCGAAGCCACGGTAGTGCGGACGTAGCGCAGCTGGTAGCGCATCACCTTGCCAAGGTGAGGGTCGCGGGTTCGAATCCCGTCGTCCGCTCGGAGGGCTCAAGCCCCATGCGGTGGAGTGGCCGAGAGGCGAGGCAACGGCCTGCAAAGCCGTGTACACGGGTTCGAATCCCGTCTCCACCTCGCGCGATTAGCTCAGCGGGAGAGCGCTTCCCTGACACGGAAGAGGTCACTGGTTCAATCCCAGTATCGCGCACCAGCGTCGCCCGGAAGCCCCGCTTCTCTTCGGAGAGGCGGGGCTTCCATCGTTCCTGGAGTCGTTGCGAAGCCGCGGAGGACGGTCTTGCTCCCCGTCGTCGCGCAGGGCAGCAGCTCCCATCTCGCCGGGACGCTCGCACAGGAGGTTCGGCTCTCGGCGACCGATCTGCGCTTCACGCTCCCGGCCGCCGGTCCGGACCGGGCGCACGATTCGAACGTCGTGCCGCCCGAGACCGGACGGCTCAGCACCGGCTAAGCGCCGGTGACCGCTCCCCCGTCGGCGACCGGGATTCGACTGCTGCTGATCCTCGGGGGCGCCCTCGTCGCCGCAGGCACGGGCTTCCTGGTGGCGAGCCGAAGAAGGCGCTTCAAGCAACAGTAATCACAAGGTGGTCGAGGCCCGCGCACCGTAGGCGGGCCACGATCGCCGTTGCCGCGCCAGCCATTCCGCGACGTCGGCCACCCGCCGCGTCGACATGCTGCGGTTTCTCGTCACTGTCCGGAGTGGACGGACCGGCACCGGGGACAACGGCCTCCGCCCGGCCGAAGCCGGACGGAGGTTCCGCGCGAACGGCTCAGGAAAGCGCGCGCAGCCGCGGCAGCACGTCCTCGGCGAACTGGCCCAGGTAGCGCTCCTGGTCGTGGCCGGGGCCGTGGAAGACCAGGTGGTTCAGGCCCGCGTCGAGGTACGGCTTGATCTGCGCGACCGCCTCGTCCGGATCCGACGCCACGATCCACCGCTTCGCGACCTGCTCGATCGGCAGCTCGTCGGCCAGCCGCTCCATCTCCTCCGCCGACGACACCGTGTGCTTCTGCTCCGCACTCAACGACAGCGGCGCCCAGAACCGCGTGTTCGCCAGCGCCTTCTCCGGGTCGCGGTCGTACGACATCTTGATCTCGATCATCCGGTCCACCTGCGCCGCGTCGCGCTCAGCGGCGGCCGCGCCCTCGGCCATCGCGGGCATCAGCTTCTCGGTGTAGAGCTCCATGCCCTTGCCGGACGTGCAGATCATCCCGTCGCCCGCGCGGCCCGCGTACTTCGCCACGACCGGCCCGCCCGCGGCGATGTACACCGGCACCGGACGCTCCGGGCGGTCGTAGATCTTCGCGTTGACCAGCTGGTAGTAGTCGCCCTCGAAATCGACGTTGTCCTTGCTCCACAGCTCGCGCATCAACCGCACCGACTCCCGCAGCCGCGCGAACCGCTCCTTGAACTCCGGCCATTCCCGGCCCGACACCGCGATCTCGTTCAACGCCTCCCCAGTGCCCGCGCCCAGGATCACGCGGTCATTCGACAGCAGCGCCATCGTCGCGAACGCCTGCGCGATCACCGCCGGGTTGTACCGGAACGTCGGCGTCAGCACGCTGGTCCCGATCAACACCCGGCTGGTCCGCTCCGCCACCGCCGGCATCCACGCGAGCGCCCACGGCGCGTGCCCGCCCTCGTGCCGCCACGGCAGGAAGTGGTCCGACACCCACACCGAGTCCAGCCCCAGCTCCTCGGCCCGCACCGCGAACTCCACCAGCTCGCGAGGCCCGAACTGTTCCGCCGACGCCTTGTACCCGACCTTCAGCTCCACGATCGCCCTTCCCCGTCCGGCCTGAACCACGCAGGATTCCGTGGCACCGTCAACCGTACTCGGATGGACCTTGCGCAGGCGGGTGTGCTGTCGATCACTAGCCGGGCTGGTGCGTCAGGCTGAGTCGTCGCGGGAGCGGGCGCAGGCGGAATTCTCTTGCCTGGCCGGGAAAGCACGGCAAGGCGCATCGAGGGCTGCGGCGTCCAGTTCGGACAGTCCACTGACGAGCCCGTGCGGGTCGTCGGCACCGTCCGCCCCGAGACGGCCGGAGTCGACGAATCCTTTGCCGCGGAACCGATCTGGCCGGCTTGTTCAACAGCGGTGCGAGGGGGACCTTCGCGGCCGCGCCGCCCACGCCGCGGCACCCGCCGCCAGGGTCACGGCCACCCCCGCGACCGGGCTGTTCATCAGCACGAGCGCGGCGAGGAACGCGGTCCCGGCGAGAATGAGCAGCGCCATCCGGATCGCGGACGCCCAAGCGACGACGAAATCCGCCGCCCGGGAGGCCCACGGCTCGCGGGTGTCGGGCTTGCGATGACGCCCCCGCTTGCGGCGGTCCAGAACCCGGCGCGCGGAGTCGACCATCTCGTCCCGGGTCGCCACGCGACGCGGCGGACGGGAGAAGGGATCCCAGTCGACAACGACGCGGACCCGGGCGGGGCGCTCGGGGTCAGGGCGGGCCGGTTCGGCTGGCTGCTTCGGGGCGGTTGGGGCGGCGTCGACGGCCGCCGGGTCGCTCGCCGCTGCGGCGCTCGCAGGCGGAGCGGGTTTGGCCGGGACTGCGGGGCCTGGATCGGCCGCATCGCTCGCCTGCGTCGACTCCGCCGTATTGCCTGTCTGATCGTTCGCGCCGCGCAGCTGCGTCGTCTCGGCAGGACAAGCCAGGCCCGCCGTGCCCCGAGGCGGTGCCGTTTCCCCGGCGGGCTCCGGTTCGCCGAGGCGGGTCGGCGGCTGAGGCTCCCGGACCAGCACCGCGCCTTCCTGCGGCTCGGGCGGCTCGCCGGTCCGGCGCGGCTGCCCGGTTCGGCGCGGCTGGTCGGCGAGGCAGGGAACCACCGTCATGAGGTCGTCGATCCCTTTCTCTTCCGGCCGGCGGACCGGTTCCGACGGCTGTCCGGACCCCGGCCGTCGTACGGAAGCGGGTCCCGGATGCGCTCATCCTGGCGAAGACGGTGCGTTACCAGCCAGTTCTACTGGCAGTGTCGCGGTGAACGGTCCCTCATCGTCGCCCAACGGTTCGAGTGACGGTTTTCGCTACTCTTCGCGGTCACTGTTTCGTCATCCGGCGGCCACCCGGGCGACGACTTGTCCAGACCTCTCGACGCATCCGCGAACTGCGGCGAACCGGCTCTGACACGGGAAGATGCACGTTCATTCGCACAGTCGCCAGACGGAGAAACTCGACTCCGGCACCCTCGCCGCCCCGCGGTGATACACAGAGTGTCACGTCGAGCCCGATTATTGAGCAGTCAACCGTCACCCACATGAGTGACACGGAGAGTGATCAACGGAAGGAGGCGACGAGCAGCGCGTTGGCCCGAACGGATGCACGAGCACTAGGCAAGGCGTACGCAGAGGCGCAACCAGGGCCGTTTCAGTCCTTGCCTTCCCCTCGAAGCAACAGCTAGCGTTCAGTAGGTAAGCCTTACCTGATTGAAACGGGAATCCATGCCGACCCTCCCCCAGCGCCGCACGCCCGACAGCAGGCGGCTGCTCCGGGCGTCCGTGCTGCGCGCCGAACGGACGTCCACGCATTTCGTGACCCTCACCGTCGGTGGGGAGGACCTCGAGGACTTCGCACCGCTGGGGTTCGATCAATGGTGCCGGTTGTTCTTCCCGCGCGAGGGACAACGCGGGCTGCGCCTCCCCACCGCGTCGAGCGGCCGCTGGCTCGCTCAGCACCTGCTCATGAGCGCCGCGTCCCGGCCGTGGGTGCGGAACTACACGATCCGGGCGACCCGGCCCGGCGAGGTCGACATCGAGTTCGCGGTGCACGGCGACGGCGGCCCGGCTTCGAGGTTCGCGGAGAACGCACGGGCAGGCGACGAGGTCGGGATTCTCGACGAGGGCCTCACTTACCTGCCGCCAGAAGGCGGCAAGCAACTGCTTCTCGCCGACGAAAGCGCCATTCCGGCGGCGCTGGCCATCCTGGAGTCGTCGCCGGATCTGCGGGCCACGGTGCTGCTGGAAGTCGGGGCGCGGGACGACATCCACGCGGTCGACGCGCCGCTCGGCGCCGACGTCCAATGGCTGGTCCGCGAGGACGAACGGCTCCCGGGACGGCTCGCGCTCGACGTTCTCGCCCAGCTCGATCTGTCCGACCCGCCGGGCTACACGTGGGTCGCCGGGGAAAGCGGGCTGGCCACCGGCGCGCGGCGATTCCTCACGCGGGAGCGCGGGGTGCCGAAGCAGGCGATCGCGTTCCAGGGGTACTGGAAGCACGGCCGCGCCTCGTTGGGGTAACCGCTTCAGAACAGCCGTCCGGCGTCGTCGGCAGGCGGTTCCTCCAGCTGCAGCAGGAACCGTTTCCGGGCGACGCCGCCCGCATATCCGGTGAGGCCGCCGCTGCTGCCGACCACCCGGTGGCAGGGCACGACGATGCTCAGCGGATTCCAGCCGTTCGCGTTCCCGACCGCCTGTGCCGCGCCGGGCTCGCCCAGTTCAACGGCCAGTTCGCGGTAGGTGCGCGTCTCGCCGTAGGGGATGCGGGTCAGCAGCTGCCACACGCGGCGTTCGAATTCGGAGCCGCGCAGGTCCAGTTCGAGGTCGAAGGTCCGGCGCCGGCCGCTGAAGTATTCGTCGAGCTGCCGGACGGCCTCGGCGAAACCGTCGTCGGTGCGGGGGCCGAAGTCCGGGAAACGCGGGGTCCGGCTGTGGCCGTCGAAGTAGACCGCGACCAGCGCGCCGCCGTCGGCGACGAGGGTGAGGTCGCCGACCGGCGAGGCGGCGACAGTGTGCCGGAAAGCCATCTTCTCCTCCGTGATCGGTGCCACGGAACGGTATCCGGCCGGGCCGCGCGTGAGAGCATCGCCGTCCATGGACGACGGTTTCGCCGACATCCCGACCACGACCCTCGCCGACCTGCTCGGCCGCGGCCAGGTGCTCGACTACGGCGTGCGCCCCTTGTGGGGGCCGGTGCCGCGGATCGCCGGGCCCGCGTACCCGGTGCGCTGCCCGCCGGGCGACAACCTGATGCTGCACGCGGCCATCCACCGCGCGCCCGCCGGAGCGGTGATCGTCGCGGAATCCGGCGACGTCGACTACGCCCTGGCCGGCGGCAACGTCTGCGCGACCGCCCAGCGGCGCGGCATCGCGGGCTTCGTCCTGGACGGCGTGATCCGCGACCTGTCGGAGGTCCGGGAGGCGCGCTTCCCGGTGTTCGCGCGCGGCGTGATCCCGATTCCCGGTACGAAAGCCAAGGTGACGCCCCTGGGCGAGCCCGCCCGGTGCGGCGGGGTGACCGTGCACGCCGGGGACATCGTCGTGGCGGACGAGGAAGGCGTGGTGGTAGTGCCGGGGGCCGACGCGGCGCAGGTGCTCGCGGACGCTCGGGGCAAGCTGGCCAAGGAGGAGGCGCAGACGCTCGACGAATGGGCCGAGGCGCACCGGGCGAAGGTGGATGCGGCTCTGGAGGCTGGCGGGTTCCGCGGCTGAGCGCCGGGGTTCTCGGGTGCTTCGCCGACCTGGGCTGGGCTGAGTGGACGCGGCGCTGGAGGCTGGCGGGTTCCGCAGCTGAGCCCCAGGGTTCTCGGGTGCTTCGCCGACCAAGCCCGGGGTCGAGCGGGCACAGCTCCGGAAACTGGCGCGCTCGCAGCTGACCCCCGGGTTTCTCAGGTGCTTCGCCGACCAAGCCCGGGCTGAGCGGACTCGGCTCCCCAGGCTGGCGGGTTCCGCAGCTCAGCTCCGGAGTTGCCGGGTGTTCGCAGCCCAAGCCTGGGCTGAGCGGACGCAGCTCCAGAAGCTGGCCGACTCCGCAGCAAAGCCCCGGTGTTCCGGATGCTGCGCGAACCGTTCCCCGACTGAGCCGACAGCTCCCCGCTGGCCGGTGATTTCGCTCCGGGCTCAGCGGCAGATGTGCTCGGGGCTCGGGCAAGCGACGAGTTCGGCGGCGCGAGCAGGCGATGCCGCGGGAGAACCCAGCTGCCGACCGGCTCCGGACTTGGCTGGGCGCGTGGTCGCACGGGGTGCAGCGCCACCAGGTCTCCCTGGCCGACGCTCCCTCCGGCGTCCGCGCGGATCATTCCGGCCGGACCGTCCACAGGGGACCGGCCGCCGCCAGATCGGGGCCGGGTTCGGATTCGGGCGGAAGGGGTTCCGGGTCGGGCAGCGGACGGTCCGGTCCCGGCGTCACCGGGTCCGGCTCCACCGGACCGGGCGGAACGGGCTCGGGCGGGGCGGGCGGCGCGGTCGAGCGGGGGCGAAGCATTCGCGGGCTCCTTTCTCTCCCTGATGGGCTACCGCACACCGGCGGCGGCGAAACATCGGCGCGGCCCGCGCGAGGTCGGCTAGGGTCGAAGGCGGAGCCGACGACCGAGAAGAGGCGAGACGATGAGCGCGGACAAGCCCGGCGAGCAGGAGCCGCTCGACGCGGAGATCGTGGAGAGCCCCGGCACGCCGCCCGCCGACCTCCCCGAACCCGACTACAGCGACAACGGCGCCCCGTCGTTCGACTTCGTGCGGGACCGGATCGAGAAGCGCTACCACACTTCGGTCGGTTCTCAGGAACTCGCCGGGATCGGCGGGCCGGAGGATCTGCAGTCGCTGGACAAGAAGATCGCCGACCGCAAGGAGGCGGCGAAGGACAAGCTGGCCGAGATCCGCCGGTCGATGGGCAAGGAATAACACCGTTTCCGGCCGGGCGGTCGGGCTTTCCTCCGCGTGCGGCGACGGACACATCCGGCATCGGCGAGGCTGCGGGCACTCCTCGCGAAACCCCAGCGCGTCCGGAGGCACGAAGCCGAGCGGGAAGCGGCTGCGAACGTCGCCGTGCCCAGGACTCGTCCCGCATGCCTCGTGCACGGCGACGGAAACATCCAGCACCGGTTAAGCTGCGCGGACATTCCCCGCGAAACCCCAGCGAGCCCGGAGCACGAAGCCAAGCAGGAAACGGCCGCGAACATCGCCGCGCCAAGGACTCGCCCCGCACGCCTCGCGCACAACAACGGGAACATCCACCACCGGCGAACCTGAGCGGGCATCCACGCCGAGACCCCGGGAGTCCGGAGGACGAAGCCGGGCCGAGACGCCCGCGCGGAAAGCGGCCGCGAGCATCGCCGTGCCAAAGGCTCGTCTGGATCCCTCGCGCACGGCGACGGAAACATCCAGCACCGGCAAGGCCGAGCGCGAAGCAACTGCATTGCCGCCCCCGAGACTTGTCCTAGGCACGCAAGAAGCCGCCCGACGCGGACCGGCGAAGGCCGTCCGGGCGCATGCGACGACCGTCCACAATGGACCCAACCCGCCGATTTTCCGTAGCCTCCTAGACGCCCGTTCTGGTTGAATCGCCGGTATGGCAACCACCGTGCGCGTTCCCGGTCTGGTGCTCACCGAGCACGAGTTCTCCGTTCCCCTCGACCATTCCCGTCCGGAAGGCGCGAAGATCACCGTCTTCGCGCGGGAGGTCGCCGATCCGGACGGGCTCGACCGGCCGTTTCTCGTGTATCTGCAGGGCGGTCCCGGGCACGAGGCGCCGCGGCCGTCGCGGGGTGCGCCGAGTTGGCTGCCGCGGGCGTTGCGGGAATACCGGGTCATCATGCTCGACCAGCGCGGCACCGGGCGCTCCACGCCGGTCGGCACGCTGACGGGCACCCCGGCCGAGCAGGCCGAGTACCTCACGCACTTCCGCGCGGACGCGATCGTGCGCGACGCGGAGTTCGTGCGCGAGCAGCTGGGCGTCAAGAAGTGGAGCGTGCTCGGGCAGTCGTTCGGCGGGTTTTGCACGCTCCACTACCTTTCCTCCGCACCGGACGGGCTGGCCGAGGCGTTCTTCACCGGCGGGCTGCCGCCGATCGGACGGCATCCGGACGAGGTTTACACCGCGACGTTCGCCAACCTGCTCGAGCGCAACCGCCGTTACTACCTCCGCTACCCCGGCGATCGCGCCCGCGTCGAAGCGCTGCTGCCGTTGCTCGACGACGGGGCCGTCGTCCTTCCCGACGGCAGTCCGCTCACGCCGCGGTTGTTCCAGCAGCTCGGGCAGCTCCTCGGCACCGGCGGCGGCGAGGAAGCGCTGCACTACCTGCTCGAACGCGACCCGAAGTCCCCCGCTTTCGCGCACGACGTCGCCAGCTCGCTGCCGTTCACCGCGCGCAATCCGCTGTATTCGGTCATCCACGAGTCGTCCTACTCCGACGGGTTCGCCACCCGCTGGTCCGCCGAGCGCGTGCTGCCGGACGAGTTCCGCACCGACCGCACGCTCTTCACCGGCGAGCACGTGTTCCCTTGGCTCTTCGACGATCTCCACAGCCTCCGGCCGATGAAGGAAACCGCCGAGCTGCTCGCCGAGCACGAATGGCCGCGGCTGTACGACGCCGACGTGCTGCGCGAGTGCACGGTCCCGGCGGCGGCCGCGATCTACGCCAACGACATGTACGTCGAGCGGGTGTTTTCCGAGGAAACCGCGCGGCTGATCCCGACGCTCAAGCCGTGGATCACCAACGAATACGAGCACAACGGCCTGCGTGCCTCGGGCGACCACGTGCTCGGCCGGTTGATCGACCTCGTGCGCGGACGCGTCTGACGTGCCGTGCGGGGAATCCCCGGGGGTTCCCCGCACAGACGGCGGTCAGGCGACGGTGACGCCGCCTTCGGTGGAGTCGGTGGACAGCGTCAGGTCCTGCCAGGCGTCGAAGTCGTCCTGGACGCGCTGGCGCCCGGCGGTGACCAGGCGCAGCGCGTCCGAGCCGAGCAGCAGGTGCACCGGCGGGTTTTCCTCGTCCAGCAAGGAGAGGATCGCGTCGCCCGCGCGGGCGGGGTCGCCGATGCCCTGACCGGCGAGAGCCTGGCGGCGGGTCCGGATCGGGTCGAACAGGGCGTCGTAGTCGGCGATGCTGCGCGGCGCGCGGACCAGCGACCGGCCCGCCCAGTCGGTCTTGAACGCGCCGGGCGCCACGGCGGTGACCCGCACGCCGAACTGCCCGACCTCCTGGGCGAGGGTGTCGGTGATGCCTTCCAGCGCGTGTTTGCTGCCCTCGTAGAACGCCAGCCCGGGGAAGGTGGTGTGCCCGCCCATCGAGGTGATGACGAAAATCTGGCCGTCGCGCCGTTCGCGCATGGCGGGCAGGACCGCCTTGATCGTCGCGACCGTGCCGAAGACGTTGACCTCGAACTGGCGGCGCAGCTCTTCCATCGACGACTCTTCGAAGGTGCCTTCGAGCCCGTACCCGGCGTTGGCCACGAGCACGTCGATCCGGCCCAGTTCCGTTTCGGCCGCGCGCACGGCCGGCTCGATCCGGTCCGCCTCGGTCAGGTCGAGGACGAAAGCCCGGGCGCGTTCCGGGTCCAGCGCCCGGAACTCGGCCGCGTGCTTCTCGGTGCGCACGGTGCCCGCGACGCGGTGCCCAGCCGCGAGGGCGCGCTGCGCGATGGCGCGTCCGAGGCCGGTGCTGACGCCGGTGATCAGGAAGTTCTTGCTCACTGCGGAGTGTCCTTTCAAAAAATGCATGACGGCATGGACCCCGCGGATGCGGCGGGGCCGGATGGTGGGTGAAAGTCAGGACTCGGCGGCGGGCGCGGGTTCGCGGCCCCAGCTGGCCAGCAGCCGCAACCGTTCCTGCGAGGGCGAACCGGCCGGAGCGCTGTAGACGACCATCGACTGGCCCGGGTCGGCGACCGAGGTGAAGATCTCGTACTGCAGTTCCAGATCCCCGGCGACCGGATGGCGCAGGCGTTTCAGGCCGGTGCTGCGTTCCTGGACGCGGTGTTCCGACCACCACGCCGGGAACTCGGGCGACCGCATCATCAGCTCGCCGATCAGGTTGGCGATGTGCTGGTTCCGCGGCTGCGCGGCCGCGGCCCGCCGCAACCCGTGCACGTAATCGCGGGCGACGCGTTCCCAGTCCCGCCACACCAGGCGGGCCCGGGGATCCAGCAGGGTCCAGCGCGCCATGCTGCGTTCCCGCCGCGGCAGGTCGGCCACGTCGGGAAACAGCAAGGCCCACAACGCGTTCCCGCCGACGACCGTGAGGTTCTGGTCGCTCACGAACGCCGACGCCAGCTCCATCGAGTCCAGCACCTGCCGCAGCGCCGGACGCAACCGGGACGAAGGCTCGGCCCGGTCCAGGCGCTCGGCGGAGGCGCCCGCGAGAGCGAACAGATGCCGCCGCTCGATGTCGTCGAACCGCAGCGCGTCGCAGAGGGCGTGCAGCACCTGCTCCGACGGCTGCCGGGCCCGGCCTTGTTCCAGCCGGGTGTAGTACTCGGTGCTCACCCCGGCCAGCTGCGCGACCTCGCTGCGGCGCAGGCCGGACACCCGCCGACCGGCCTCGGACCCGGCCGGAAGACCGATCTCGTCCGGCTTCAGCCCGGCGCGGCGGGCCCGCAGGAAATCGCCCAGGTCGTTCTTGCCCATGCCTCGAGTCTGCCTTCCGCGCAGTCGATCACCAAGGCGGTAGCTGGCCCTGCCAGTACTACTCAGCGGACCGGGCGAGGATCACCGCGCGAGCGGCGAGATGCAGAGCCAGCCGCTCGTCCGGACGCGACAGGTCGACGTGCAGCAGCTGCTCGATCCGGCTGATCCGCGCGGCCACGGTGTTCCGGTGGATTCCCAGCACAGTCGCGGTTTCGGCCAGCGAAGACTCCGCGTCCAGGTACGCCGCGAGGGTGCGGATCAAGTCCCCGGGCACCGAGACCAACGGAGCGAGCAACGCGCGCGCAGCGGGCTCGAACGTGTCTGTCCGGGTCCATTCCAGCAGCAGCTGGGCCATGCCGAGCTGGTCCACGTGCAGGAAGTGCCCGGTCTCCGGGCGGGTCGCGGCGAGGCGGGCAGCGTCGGTGGCTTCGGCGACTGTCGCGGTGAGACCGTCGGCGTGCGGGCGGCCGACGCCGAGGTGCGCGTCGAGGGTGCGGCGCAGGTTGTGGTGCACGGCGCGCAGCCGTGCGGACAACGCCCGCACCCGTTCCGCGGTCGGTTCTTGTTCGAAGGTGACCCAGCCGGTCCAGCCTTCGCCGTGTTCGACGGTCACCGCGTCGATCGACTCGGCTCGTAGCGCGCGCACGACCTCCTGCGTGCGGGAAACCGTGTCGACGTCCGCGGGCACGCCGATGCGCAGGCCGACGTGCCAGCCGCCGAGTCGCCAGCCCGCGTCAGCCGCGCGCCGGCGCAGGTCGGCCCCGGGTTCGGTGTCTTGCCGCAACAGGTCGCCCAGCAGCGCGGAGCGAGAACGGGCGTCGCGTTCCAGTTCCAGGCGGTGGGCCAGCAACCAGCGCTGCACGGCACCGGCGGCGACGGCCAGCGTCGCGGCGACGACGTCCGCGCGCGGGGCCTTCGCGCCGGTCAGCTCGGCGGCCAGCCAGACCGACGGCTGCGGCAGCACGGCGGGATGCGCGAGCAGAACACCGTCGGCGAGGGCGACGCGTTGCGGGACCGGCTCGTGCACTCGTACGCGGGCGGCCTCGGCGAGTTCTCCGGCAAGCACCTCGCCGCGGTCGTCGAGGACGGCGACCGGAGCGTCCAGCAACCGCCGCAGCACGGTCACGATTTCCTCGGGCGGACGCAACCGCTCCCCCAGCGCCCGGTGCGCGGCGAGCACCGCGTCGGCCCGGTCGATGTCCGGGGCCGCCAGCGCGAGGCGGGCGTCCACGAGCAGGTCGAGCGGATCGGCGGAGGTGACCAGCAGCGGCACCGACAGCCGTTCGGCCAGAAGCCGGGACGCGGCAAGCGGTTCGGGGCCGGGGAGCAGGACTCCAGCGGCCTGGGCGTCGGCGCAGCGGCGCAGGAGGGCGTCGATCTGCCAGTCGGAACCGAGCGGACGCAGGACCACCACCAGCTCGCCGGGAGCGGGCGTACCGGAAGCGTCCAGCGCGGCCTTGACTGTACTGAGTGGACGGTCCAAACCAGACTCGCCGGAACACACCCGGACCGGATCGGCCCACGACGGCAGAGCGAGCAGCTGACGGAGAATCACGGGACTGCCACCGGATCGCAGTCGATTCCGTACGCGCGCGGTTCCAGCAGCGGACGACGTCTCGGGTCGGTCCAGAACGGCGAAGCGGCAAGGCACACGACGTCCACCTCCACCCCGGCGCGGATCGCGTCGCACTGCAGCGGGACGCCGGTGCGGCGGTCGAGCACCGACAGCACGTCCGGAGTGGACGCCACCGGCAGCCCGTCCCGCAACGCGAGCAGGTACTCGTTCTCCATTTCCAGCCGCAGCAACGCGCCGTCGCGGTGGTCGGTCAACGTCGCCGAACCGCGGCCGAAGCCGGGGTGGCCGTGTTGTCCGGGGCCGATGTGCCGCGACACCTCCAGCACGCGGCCGCGCGCGAGGACCCGGCCGTCGAGGGCGGTTTCCAAGGCCGCGAGGTCGGGGCTCTCCCCCGCGGCGAGCACGCGGGCGCCGAGGGCGAGCGCCTCGCTCGTCGTGCCGAGCACGGTGTGCTCGGCCAGTTCGCCGGCCGGGATCGGGGCCAGCGCGATCGCCGCCCAGCCGCCGGAGCTGGCCAGGAACGCGCGGATCCCGCTTTCGACGACCGCGGCCGCCGCGGCGGCGAGCACCACCACGCGGCCGCCGGGTTCGGCCATCGCGGCCGGAGCGACGCCGCGGCCGGTCGCGGCGACCGAGAGCTGGTCGAGCCGCGGCAGGCCGCGTCCGGACAGGTCCGCGTCCACGCACGGCAGCCCCAGTTCCTGGGCGACGACCAGCGGGAGCAGGCCGTTGAGCCCGCCGATCTCGATGGTCATCAAGGCCTGCGCGCGCTCGCCGGTCCAGCGTTCGATCGCCTTGATCGCGGAAGCGAACTCGTCGCCGCTGGGCAGCTTTTCGGCGAAGGCGGCCGTCGCGCCGACGATGCCGACCGGAACCACCAGGGTGTCCGGCGGCAGGTCCGCGACCGGGTGCACGACGGGTTCGCGCCCGGATTCGGTCAGCCGCCGCAGCAGCACCGCCGCGGTGACGGTGTCCCCGCCCCCGCCGGACCCGAGCAGCGCGACGCCGCGTTCGAGTGCCGGCACGTCCGCGGCGGTGATGCGCATGGCTGGTCAGCGTATCAGCGGAAGCTGTACCCGCCGTCCGGATACAGCGTCGAGCCGGTGGTGTAGGTGCTGGTGAACAGGTACAGCACGGCATCGGCCACTTCGGACTCCCGGCCGACGCGGTGCAGCAGCGTGTCCGCGCGGTACTGCGCGAAACTCGCCTCCCGCGCGGCTGCCGGACGCCCGGCCCACAGGTTCCCGTCGATCGTGCCCGGCGACACGACGTTCACCCGGACCGGGGCCAGTTCCACCGCGAGCCCGCGGCCGAGCCCCTCGATCGCCGCGTTGCACGCGATGTACGCCGGGGCCGCGGCGGGCGGGCGCACGCTCGCCACACCCGACATCAGCACCACCGACGCGTCGTCCGCCAGCTTCGGCGCGGCGTGCTTCACCGCGTGGTACTGGCCCCAGAACTTCGTGACGAACGGGCTTTCCGCCTCCTCGTCGCTGAGGTCCCGCATCGGGCCGACGGTGTAGGACGCGGCGGGCGTGAACAGGTGGTCGACCCGCTCCAGCGCGCCGAAGAACTCGGCCAGCGACGCCTGGTCGGTGGTGTCCACGGCCTGCCAGGTCGCGGTCGGGCCCAGTTCCGCCGCCGCCGCGCGCAGTTTGTCGCCGGACCGGCCGCCCAAGTGGACGAGCGCGCCCGCCGCCGTCGCGCGCCGGGCGACCTCCAGCCCGATCCCGGACCCGCCGCCGAGGATCACGACGACCCGGCCGTCGAGCGGACTCACGAAACCACCTCCACGGGGACGAAATCGTGCGCCAGCCCGAACGCCGCCGGGCCGAACGTGGCCAGCGCTTCCGGGGTGCGCATGAGCGGCGGCGTCGAGATCCCGACCACCGTGACCCGCTGGCCGAAGCGCAGCGTTTCGGTGGTGATCGGTTCGGCGGACTCCGCCTCCAGCACGCAGATCAGGTCCGGGACCAGGCAGCGGACCTCGCTGTCGACCAGTGCGACCAGGTTTTCGTTCTGGAACAGGATTTCCAGCTTGTGCTCGCCGTCGAAAGACACCGCCGCGGCGCGTCCGCGGGCGAACCCTTCTTCGGTCCGGCGTTCCACATCGGACACTTTGCCGCGGAACAACACCCGCAGATGCGAGTACAACGTGTCGCCGAGCGCCGTCGCCAACGCCGCCACCGGATCGGCATTCCCTTCGCGGGCAAGGCGGATCGCCCGGCCGGCGCTCAGCGCGAGCGAGAGCGTCCGAGGCACGGCCGTGCGCTTCACGTCCGCGCCGCTCATCGAGTACTCGGCGATGTGCGCGACGCCGCCGAGCCGGATGGTGACCCCGCGCGCCAGCCATTCCATCCGCCGGTTGTCGGCCCCGGTGTCGATCACCGCGGTCTCGCCGCGCTCCCCGGCGATGCCCATCGGCGAACCGGGGACTCCGTACACGCCGAACGTCTCCATCTGCAGTTCCGGGAACGCCCGGCCCATGCCGTCGGCGTCGACCACCGGCAGCCCGAGCCGCGCGCCGACGACCAGCGGGATCATCGAGTTGATCCCGCCGCATTCGATCGGCATCGTCGCGTCGGCCTTCGCGCCGAGGTGCTTTTCCAGCGCCCGCAAGGCGAGTTCGGGCTCGGCGCCGTTCGGGAGCTTCTCGTGCACGACGGTCGGCGCGCCCATCTGCGCGGTCGGGATGACGAGGGCGTCGTCGTCCAGGTCGTCCGGATCGAGCACGGTGACCGGTCCGTGCTCGCGGATCGCCTCGCGCACCAGCAGCCGTCCGACGTACGGATCGCCGCCGCCACCGGTGCCGAGGACAGCCGCGCCGCGGGCGAGGTCTTCGAGGTGGTCCTCGGTCAGGGTCCAGCTCATCCGGCGACCCCGATCGGGTCCAGGTCGTAGCCGAAGTACCGCGGACCGGCGAGCGCGATGCCTTCCGGAGTGTGCCAGCGCGGGTCCGCCGGGGCCGCGATCACGGTGACCCGCTGGCCGTAGCGCAGGCCCTCGGTGGTGACGGCCTCGCCGGACTCGCGGTCAAGCGTACAGATGAGGTCCGGCACCGAAGCGCGCACCTCACCGTCCACTTCGGCCACCAGATGCTCGTTCTGGAAGCGCAGCAGCATTTCCGTCCCGATGTCCCCGTCCATTCCGGACAGCCGGGCCTCGCCGCGCGCGAAGCCGGTGACGGTGCGACGGGCGACGTCGACGACCTTGCCGCTGAACAGCGTCCGGCCGCGCAGCCGCTCCACGACGCGGTCCACCGGGTTCTCGTGCTCGTCCCGGGCCCGCCGCACGAGCGCGCCGAGTTCCGCGCAGAGGGTCAGCGTGCCGGGCACCATCGATTCCCGGGCCTGCGCGCCGGACATCGCGTAGTTGCTGATCATCGCCGAACAACCCATGTCGATGGTCGCCGACCGGGCCAGCCGCTCCGCCCAGCGATTGTCCACAGTGTCCAGTACGCCGCGGTTGCCCTTCTCGTCCGCAATGGACATCGGGGTCGCGCGGATTCCGTACAGGGTCGGCAAAACCATCTGCAGTTCCGGGAACGCGCGGCCCATGCCGTCCGCGTCCACCAGCGGCAGGCCCAGCTGCGCCGCCGCGACGACCGGGATCAGCGAGTTCACGCCGCCCGCTTCGGCGCAGGCGATGTGCGTGAGTTCCTTGCCCAGGTACGTGGCCAGCGTCCGGGCGGCGAGCCCGACCTGTTCGGCGGACGGCAGTTTCTCCACCATCACCGTCGGCGCGCCCATCATCGCGACCGGCAGCACCACGGCGTCGTCGGCCAGTTCGGACAGTTTCACCAGCGGCACCGAACCGTGCTCGCGGACCGCGGAATGCGCCAGCAACCGGCCGATGTACGGGTCTCCCCCGCCGCCGGTGCCGAGGATCGCCGCGCCGCGCGCGATGTCGTCCAGGTCCTTCTCGGTGATCTCGGACTTGATCTCAGCCATCGTTCACGCCCCCAGCTGCAGGTCGCCGACCGCCTTGACCCGGATCCGGGTGGCGTTGCCGGGCAGGTACGGGATCGGCACCTCGTCGAAGTCGACGATGCCGACGGACGCCGGGCTCGCCCCGGCGGCGACCGCGCGGTCGACCGCCTCCTGCTTCGCCTCGTCCACCACCGCCTCGCGCCGGCCGGGCTCGATCACGTACACCCGGTCGACCTCGCCGCCGATCTGCGCGATCGCCGCGCCGATCGCGTTGGCGACCGCGTAGTGGTCCGGCCGGCGGACCTCGCCGGACCCGGCCAGCTCGTCCGGCAGCAGCACCGAACCGCCGCCGACCGCGACCACCGGAAGCGGCTCGGACGACGTGCGCATCCGGTCCACGACGTCGGAAACGTCCGCCGCGATCCGGTCCAGCGCCGCCTTCACGAAGTCCCGGTCGAGGTGCGCGACCAGCGCCGGGTCGCCGATCTCGGCGCGTCCGGCGGCGACCGCGATGTCCGTGGCGGTCAAGGTGTCTCCGCCGAACACGAGCGCCTTCGAGGTCAGCTCGTAGCCGACGGAATCCGGTCCGACGGTCACGCCGGCCGCGTCGCCGCGGACCCGGCTGCCGCCGCCGATGCCGATCGAAAGGACGTCCGGCATGCGGAAGTTCGTGCGGATCCCGGCCACGCTCACATCGGTGGTCGCCTCGCGCGGGAAACCCTGCCGCAGCACGCCGACGTCACTGGTGGTGCCGCCGACGTCGACCACCGCGCAAGTGTCCAAACCGGACAGCACTGCCGCGCCGCGCATCGAGTTCGTCGGGCCGGACGCGAAGGTCGCGACCGGGTAGCGGCGGGCGAAGTCGACGTCCATCAGCGTGCCGTCGTTCTGGCTCAGGTAGAGCGGAGCGGTGATGCCCGCACCGGTGACCGACGCGGCCAGCCCGTCCACGATGTGCGCCGCCAGCTCGCGCAGCGCGGCGTTGATGACGGTCGCGTTTTCCCGCTCCAGCAAGCCGATCCGGCCGATTTCGTGGGACAGCGAGATCGCGACGTCCGGCAGCTGCGACGCGATGATCTCCGCCGCCCGCGCCTCGAACTCCGCGTTCACCGGCGAGAACACCGACGTGATGGCGACGCTGCGGACCCCGGCGGAGCCCATGTCGTCGGCGGCCTTGCGCAGTTCGCTCTCGTCCAGTTCGGCGATGTGCCGTCCGTCGAACTCGTGGCCGCCGTGCACCAGGTAGCTGCGCCCGGACACCGCGTCGACCAGCCGCTGCGGCCAGTCCACCATCGGCGGCAGCGACGCGCCGGCGGGCAGGCTGAGCCGCACCGCCGCGGTCGGGGCCAGCCGGTGCGCCTCGACGAGCGCGTTGATGAAGTGCGTGGTGCCGATCATCACCGCCCGCACCGCGGCCGGGTCGAACGCCCTTTGCCGCTGCAGTCCGGCGATCGCGGCGACGATGCCCGAGGTGACGTCCTCGGTGGTGCTGGTCTTGATCGAGGCGAGCACCTCGCGGCCGTCCAGCAGGACCGCGTCGGTGTTGGTTCCGCCGACGTCGATGCCGATGC
Organism: Streptomyces sp. AA4; assembly: GCF_000158875.1. Classification (NCBI taxonomy): domain Bacteria; kingdom Bacillati; phylum Actinomycetota; class Actinomycetes; order Kitasatosporales; family Streptomycetaceae; genus Streptomyces; species Streptomyces sp. AA4. Next base: position 4,701,089 of record NZ_GG657746.1, read on the forward strand.
GCACGAAGAAATCTCCTTCCAGGTAAGGGAATCAGGCGGCCGGGGCCGGTTCGGCGTCCGCGGTGGCGCTCTTGCCGAACCCGCGGACCAGGCCGAGCTTCCCGGCGGCCACGTACAGAACGAAAGCGACGACGAGCGAGTTGATGCTGGGCAGGCCCCAGTCCACGAACTCGCCGAACAACGCGGCGGCGATCCAGACGACGATCGTCGCGGGCACCCACACCGGCGCGGCGGTGGGCACCGCGCCCCGCGCCCGCGCCTCCTCCAGGTCGCCGCGCCACTGCTTCACCACGAAGTACTCGGCCACCATGATCCCGGCGATGGGCGGGAACGCGACCCCGAGCACGGTCAGGAAATCGGTGAACTTCGAGAGGATCCCGGCCGCGGCGAGCACGCTGCCCACCACGCCGAGCACGGCGGTGACCAGGCCGCGGTGCGCCCGTTTCCCGGAGACGGTGCCGATGAAGTTCACGACGCCGAGCCCGGACGAGTACAGGTTCCAGTCGTTGATCTTCATCGTGCCCGCGATGACGATCAGCAGCCCGACCCAGCCGACCGACGACGTGACGATCGTGGTGATCTGCGCCGTGCCGACCGCGTGCGCGAGCAGCACGCCGGCCAGGCCGATCACGTACTCGCCGAGCGTGACGCCGACGAGCGTCTGCTTGACGACGTCGCCGGTGGTGCGGTTGAACCGGGTCATGTCCGGCGTGATCACCGCGCCGACGATGAACCCGCCCGCGACCAGCGTCGTGCCCTGCAGCAGGGACAGCGGCGGACCCGGCGGCGCCGACGCGACGAGCGCGCCGAGGTCGTGCCGGGTCAGTTCGGAGACCACCGACCAGCCGACCAGGATCAGGAACGCGGGCACCATCAGGTACGCCGTCCACGCCATCGAATGGAAGCCGCGGACCACGATCGCGGTCACCACCAGGCCGAACACGAGCGCCCAGCCCCATTCCGGCAGGCCGCCGACCAGCGCGGCGAGGCCTTGCGCGGACACCGCGGACTGGATGCCGAACCAGCCGATCAGGCTGATCCCGATGGCCAGCCCGATGAGCGCGGAACCGCCGCGGCCGAAGCCGGTCCAGCGCGCGATCATCGACGTGGTGAGGCCCTCGCGGACCCCGATCACGCCGACGAGGACGGTGATCAGTTCGAGGATGACCGAGCCGAGCGTGAACGCCAGCACGGCGTTCCAGAAGGTCATCCCGAAGCCGATCGTGGCGCCGAGCAGGAACTGCGACAGCGCGGAAACCTGGCCGAACCGCTGCACAGCGACCGACCACCAGGAGTAACGGGCGGAATCGGGCACCCTGGTCAGCGCGTAATCGTCGACACCGACAGCCGAGGCCATGGCGACCTCCTATCCGGGAGGGGAACGGGTTCCCAGCACCGTAAGCAGCGGCTCCGGCGGGGTCACCGTGCAATCCGCACAACCGGGATCATGCGGCAGTGCATGTCGCACTCTCAGCTGATCAAGGCGTGGACAGCCTCGTAGGCGAACGCTGCCGCGCCGACGCCCGCCGCGACGCTGACGACCACGTTCGCCGCCGCGGGGAAGTACGCCCGGCGCTCGACCAGCCGGACGGTTTCGTAGCTGAACGTGCTGTAGGTCGTCAGCGCGCCGCAGAATCCGGTGCCGAGCAGCGAGTAGACGGCCGCGGGCAGCGCGGTCCCGGCGCCGGCGAGCCCACCGAGCAGGACACAGCCGACCAGGTTGACGGTGAACGTGCCCCACGGGAACAGGCTCTGGTGCCGGGACTGGACGGCCCGGTCGGTCAGGTACCGCATCGGCGCTCCGACCGCGGCGCCGAGGAAGACGAGGAGGGCGGTCATCAGGCAGCCACCTCCACCGGGACCAGCTTGCGGGTGATCGCGTGTCCCAGCAGGACGGCCAGCAGCGCGGCGACGAGCGTCCCGCCGAGGTAGCCGAAGGCGAGCGGCACGGTGTCCGGCCGGAGCAGGTTGCGCGCTTCGACCGCGTACGTGGAGAACGTGGTGAACCCGCCGAGGATGCCGACGCCGAGGAACGGCCGCACGAGCCGGTGCGCCGACCACGCCTCGGTGACCAGCACCATCAGCACGCCGATGAGGAAGCAGCCGGCGACGTTCGTCCAGAAGGTCGCCCACGGGAAGCCGCCGGGCGCGGCGGGCAGGGCCTGGGCGAGGCCGTAGCGGGCCAGCGCGCCGAGCCCGCCGCCGAGCGCGATCACGCCGAGCACCGACACGTGGTGCCGGACGAGTTCGCGTTGCTGCGCGGGATCCCGGAGGTCGACATCCGGGTCGAGAGGTTCTTCGGGCACAGTCTTCTCCTACTCCACGGGCAGGGGCCACCGGTCGAGTAGGGACTGTTGGCGGCGTAGGCCGCGGTTGTCCGGGAGATTCCCGGAGCGGCGAGCCCCACCGCCGCGTACCCGAGCTTACTCGATCAGTTCCCCGCCTCCCGCAACGCGGTCAGCGCCGGACCGAACATAGTGGACTTGATCGCGCCGAGCGTGCCGCGGTCCTTGCCCGCCAGCGGGGCGACTCGTTCTGTCGCCGCCGTCCGCAGGGTCTCCAGCGGAGCGGTCGCGTCGACCAACCCGAGCGCTTTCGCTTGCGGACCGCCGAAACGGCTGCCGGTGGTCATCGACGCGATCGCGGCGGACGGGGTCAGCTTCGCCTGGACGAGCGCGGCCATGCCCGGGGTGAACGGGAGGTTGAGGTCGGCTTCGGGGAAGCAGAAGTAGCCGCGATCCTCGCGCATCACGCGGAAATCGTGGGCCATGGCGAGCATCGCGCCGCCGCCGAAGGCGTGTCCGTTGACCGCGGCGACGGTCGGGACCGGCAGCGCGAGCACGCGGGCGAGGAGTTCGTGGATGCTCGTGACGTACTTGCCCGCCTCGTCGGGATGGCTGGTGAGCCAGTCGAGGTCGAGGCCGTTGGAGTAGTACTTGCCGCTGCCGATCGTGACGAGCGCGGACGGCTCCTTGCCCGCGGTCACGGTGTCGAGATGGGCGTGGACTTCCTCCAGCCACGTGGGGGCGAACCGGTTTTCGTCGGAGCCGAAGTCGAGCACGTGGACCGGACCGGCGGTGGTAAGAGTGGGCATTTCAGTCCTTTCTGGACATTCGCGGTGGGTCGAGGGCGAGGATGGCGCGGACCGCCGCGGCCAGCCGTTCCCGGCTTTCCCCGCTGGCGGGTCCGGTGGCGAGTTCGCGGCGGAGCAGGGCGGTCGGCAGGTCGACGACGCAGGCGGTGATGACCTCGACGGCTGTTCCGTCGCCGCGGTTCCAGAGCTGCCTGGCCAGCCGGACGAGGAGGCGGACGAGGCGTTTGTCCAAGGCGTGCAAGGCTTCCGCGACATCTTCGGGCAAGTGCGGCCCCAGCACGCGTTTTGCCGGAATGGCGATCATCATCCGCGCGGCGTCCGGACGGACGTCGGCGATCACGGCGGGGGTGCCGGCTGCCGCGACCACCGCTTCGACCGGGTCGGCGGCTGCGTCGACCAGCCGCTCTTGTTCGTCGAGGAAGAAGGTGGCGGCGCGGAGCCAGGTCCGGCCGATCAGGGCGGGGAGGTTGGTGAAGGAGTGGTAGATCGTGCTGTTCGGGACGCCCGCTTCCTGCGCGAGCCGCCGGACGGTGAGCGCTTCGGGGCCGATGGCGGCGATGAGGCGCTCGGCGACGTCGAGGATCAGCTCGGGGTCGTGGATCCGGGGGCGGGGCATGGATGCGAGGGTAATGGAGCACGTGCTCCAAAACCAGGGCGGGGTGATGTGCGACTCAGGTCTCGTGAGTGCTGATGCCGGTTAGAACCGGCATCAGCACTCACGACCGCCCACGAGCCGCCGCGCCGTTCGCCTGCTGCCCGCGGCGCAGCCACTCGCCGGTGCGCAGCGTCGTTCCGGACGGGCATTCACTGCCGGAAGCGTTGTCCGGCAGCGAGAAAACCTCCACGCGTGCGCCCGGATCGGTGACCGACGAGGCGCGTCGTGCGCCTGTCGCCCGGACCGTGGGAAGCCCCAGGGCGATTCTCGGCCCCTCGCCCGTTCGCCGGACAGGGCGCGATTCCCGCCCCGCCCGCGAAACCGAGCCGCATTTCGCCGCGACCGCACGCGCCTCGCCAGGGCTGGGTCAGTCCGCGATGTAAAGACAGTCGTGCCCGTCGCGGGCCGTCGCGTCCGGGTCGTCCAGCCAGCGGCCGCCTTCGGCCAGGTAGCGGAAGCGGAGCCGGGCGCCCGGCGGGACCTCCACCGCGGCCGAGCGCGTGCCGTTCGAGCGTTTGCGGAGTTCGTGGCGTCCGGGCTGCCAGTCGTTGAAGTCGCCGACCACGCTCACCGGGCCGGGCGGGGTGTCGAGCGGCAGGACGAACGTCACCCGCCGGGCCCCGGAGCCGTTGCTCCGGCTGGTCTTGATCACGGCGTTTCCCTTTCCCGTTCCGGCGAATCGGTCGTTCTGAATCGTTCCACGACCGCCGCCGGAAACCCGGACGCGGCGGGTGCCGCGTCCGGGTGAAAACCGGGGTCAGGTGGTGGAAACGTCGTCCAGCTGCTCGGCCGCCGGGCGCACCGGGAACAGGTCGCCGCCGGGCGGGACCGGGATGCGGCCGACCGCGGCGCGGGCCTTCCGGTCCCCCGCGTCAGCCGCGGCGTGCACGCTGTCGAGGGCGGCGTACTGGATGAAGTGGATGTCCGGCAACGGCCAGGGCGCGGCGCCGGTGGCCGCCGGGAGCAGGTGGTCGACGGCGGCGAAAATGCTGCCGCCCTGCGGGTTCCGGTAGGCCCACAGGTCGACGCCCAGGTGCTTGCCCAGCTGCGCGAGCCGGGTCAGCGCGACCAGGTTGAACGTGTGGTAGTGGTACGTCCGCGTGCGGGTCGATTCCTCGGGCTGGCCGCCGTCCGCGGCGATCTGGCGGTCGATCCGGGCCCTGCCGGAATCGCGGACGATCTGCCGGGCGAGGTCCCGCTGGCCGACGTAGCTCGCGGTCGCTGCCGTGAGCAGGTCGTAGAAGGTGCCGTGGTTGTTGGTCGCCTTGGCCTCGTCGGTGCCGTTCTTGCTGGTGCGCAACCAGGTGAGGAAATCGGCCGACCAGCCGCGGAACGCCTTGCCGTCGGCCTTCGTCCAGCCGGGCGCGCCCGCGTCGAGGATCCGGGCGGCGTCGAGGACCTGGGTGAAGGTGTAGGAGAACTCGATGATGCCGATCCCCCGCCCGTCGGTCTTGCACGGGATGCCCTGCGCGAAGTTCAGGTTCGGGTTCATTTTCGTCGCCGCGTCGAGGAACCAGGTGCGCAGATCGAGCGCGGCGCGCTGGGCGTATTCGGCCTTGCCGGTGTAGTACCAGGCGAGCGAGAGCTGGTAGATCGAGTTGAACGCGACGAGCCGCTCGGCCTTGTCCGGCACGTTCTTCATCTCGGGGTTGACCTGGCCGTCGCGGTCGACGTACGGGCAGCCCTGCGGGTTTTCCGGCGTTTTCGGCTGACTGGGCCAGTAGTACGGCGCGAGGCTCAGATAGTCGTGCTTGTCGCCGCTCGGCGGGACGCGCTCCTTGTCGACGACCGTCCACGGACCCTTCGTCAGCGCGTCGTCGGCCTGCTTCAGCAGATTCGACAACGCCGTGCGCAGCGTCGGGTTCCCGGCCATCAGGCCGATTTTGTTGCCTGCCAGGTGCACGCCGTCGAGCACGACGGTGTCCGGCACGCAGATAAAAGAGCAGGACCTCGGCGCGGGCGCGGCGGTCGCCGCTCCGGCAGTGGTCGCGAGCAGCCCCGCGACCGTCGCGAGAACCGCCGCGAGACGACGCGGACGGGAAGACCGGGAAGGAGGCAGCACCGCAACTCCGTTCAAGAATATGAATACTCCACAGATATGTGAACTGAGATTGAATAGCCGAGCGCGTGCGGCCGCGTCAAGAGGAGGTCAGGCGGAGCGGCCGCGGCGGACCGGGTTCCGGAGGGTGCCGATGCCCTCGATCATGATGGTGACCTCGTCGTCCGCCTCGAGCGTGACGTCCGGGCCGGGAACCGCCGATGTACCGGTGGCCAGGACGGCGCCGCGCGGGAAAACGTCGCCGCGATAGAGCCACCCGACCAGCTCGGTGAGCCGCCGGTGCAGCCGCGCAGTGGACGTCTCCCCTGACCAGAGCAGTGCTCCGGCGCGATGGATCGACACCGCGATGCCGAGCGCGTACGGGTCCGGGACCTCGTTCGCGGGCACGATCCACGGCCCGGCCGCGCACGAGCCGCGGTACGTCTTGGCCTGCGGCAGGTACAGCGGGTTCTCGCCTTCGATGCTGCGCGAACTCACGTCGTTGACGATCGTGTAGCCGACGATCTCCCCAAACGCGTTGCACACCAACGCCAATTCGGGCTCGGGAACGTCCCAAGCGGAATCCTCGCGCACGCCGATCGGCTCGCCCGGCCCCCGGACGCGGTGCCCGACGCTCTTGAAGAACAGCTCCGGCCGTTCCGCCTCGTAGACCCGCGCGTAGACGTCGGCGTCGCCGCTTTCCTCCATCCGCGCCTCGCGCGACACCTCGTAGGTGACTCCGGCGGCCCACACCTCGGTGTCGTCGTCGACCGGTGCGCGCAGGTCGCCCGGCTCCCCTGGCGTCAGCTCGATCGCCAGCGCCGTGGCGAATTCGGTGGCGGGCCGGGCCAGGAGGGAGCCGAGCGTGGTGCCAGGCGGGAGCGCGCCGGTGGACTCGCCGTCGGTGACCCGCCAGCCCGCGGCGGTTTTCGCGAGGCGGCGCATCAGTGCGAATCCCTCGGCACGGCGGAACCGCGGGTGCCGTGCAGGAAATCGAAGTCCGCGCCGAGGTGGGCCTGGGTGACGTGCTCGCGGTAGAGCCAGGTGTATCCGCTGCGGTACGGGCTTTCCGGCGGCGTCCATGCCGCGCGGCGGGCGGCGAGTTCCTCGTCGGGCACGTGCAGGGTCAGCCGGCGGGCCGGGGTGTCGAGCGTGATCCGGTCGCCGGTGCGGACGAGCGCGAGCGGGCCGCCGACCGCCGATTCCGGGCTCACGTGCAGCACGACCGTGCCGTAGCCGGTGCCGGACATCCGGCCGTCGCAGATCCGCACCACGTCGGTGATCCCTTGTGCGAGCAGCTCTTTCGGCACCGGGACGTTCGCCACCTCCGGCATCCCCGGGTAGCCCTTGGGACCCGCGCCGCGGATCACCAGGATCGTGTCGGGGGTGACCGGCAGGTCCGGGTCGTCGGCCACGCGGTGGTACTCCTCCGCGGTGTCGAAGACGAGCGCCGGGCCGGTGTGCGTGAGCAGTTCCGGCGACGCGGCCGACTGCTTCAGCACCGCACCGTCCGGGGCGAGATTCCCGGTGAGCACAGCGGTTCCGGTGCCGGGCGGCTGGAACGGCGCCTCGACGGTCGTGATTACCTCGTCGTTCCAGCACTCCGCGGGTTCTCTCGGCTTGCCGGTGACCGTGCGGACGTCGGCGTGCAGGAGCCCGGCTTCGGCGAGCCTGCTCAGGACCACCGGAACGCCGCCCGCGTAACAGAAATCCTCCATCAGGAACCCGCCCGAGGGCATCAGGTTCACCAAGGTGGGAACAGCGCGGCCCAGCTCGTCGAAGTCGTTCATGGCGAGCGGGACGCCGACGCGCCCGGCCAGCGCGAGAAGGTGCACGATCGCGTTGGTGGACCCGCCGATCGCCGCGTTGACGCGGATCGCGTTTTCGAACGCCTCGCGGGTCAGGATGTCGGACGGACGCAGGTTTTCCTCGACCATCGCGACAATCCGCTGACCGGCCGCCTGCGCGGTTTCGAAGCGCCGCGCGTCGACCGCGGGCCAGGTTGCCGAACCGGGCAGCTGCATGCCGAGCGCTTCGGCTAGACAGGCCATCGTCGACGCGGTGCCCATGGTCATGCAGTGGCCGTTCGAGCGGGCCATGCAGCCCTCGGCGAAGAAGCACTCCTCCTCGGTCATCCGGCCGGCTTTGACTTCTTCCTCGAATTTCCAGACGTGCGTGCCCGAGCCGACGTCGCCGCCGCGGAACTTGCCGTTGAGCATCGGGCCGCCGGTCACCATCACCGCGGGCAGGTCGACGCTCGCCGCGCCCATCAGCATCGCCGGGGTCGTCTTGTCACAGCCGGAAAGGAGGACGACGCCGTCGAGCGGGTTGGCGCGGATCAGCTCCTCGACCTCCATCGCCATCAGGTTGCGGTAGAGCATCGCGGTGGGGCGCATGAGCGTTTCGCCGGTCGCCATCGTCGGGAACGCGAGCGGGAGGCCGCCCGCCTGCCAGACGCCGCGCTTGACCGCCTCGGCGACGCGGTCGAGGTGGACGTTGCACGGGGCCAGCTCGGAAGCGCTCACCGCGATCCCGATCACCGGGCGGCCGTCGAACACCTCCGGGCCGAAGCCCTGGGACCGCATCCACGAGCGGTGGATCATCCCCGCCCGGCCGGACGCCCCGAACCACGCCGCACTGCGCACTCCGCCGCTCCCTTCTCCGGAGCCTTCCTCGATACCCGATCGCGCGGATCCTGGCAATCGGCTGAGAATTCCGGTGAACCGGACACTTCGCGGGGGCGCCGGACGTTGGGAGGGGTGAGAATGTCGCCGGAAAAGCGAGGTGTGCGATGAGCCTGATCGGGACCCTGGTCGGGTACGTCCTGACCGTGTTCGTCGTGGTGCTGGTGGTGCGGATGGTCCTGGACTGGACGCGCCTGGTCGCGACCGGGCCCGCGTGGCTCGGCCAGGCGCGGCGGATCAGCCACCGCGCGACCGAGCCGGTGATCGCCCCGGTGCGCCGGGTGCTGCCGCCGATCCGCGCCGGCGGGGTGGGGATCGACCTGGCGTTCACGGTGGTCTTCATCGCGGCGCTGGTGGTGCGGTCTGTCGCGTTCGCGCTGTGAGGGGTGCTCGCGGCGGGGACTTTCCTGGGCGTTGGGTGTCCATTGTGGAGTGACGCGGGCAGGTGGCGTGGCGGTCGGGAGTACGGGCGTCGACGCTGGCTTTCCTGTCGAAGCGATCTTTTTTGGTGTTCACCGCGGCCGATCGCCTCAGGTTCCCACCGCCCCCACCCCCTGTTGCTTCGCTCCGACTTCGGGCCGGAGCATGAACGCGTTCCCGCCGCCTCGAACTAGTTCCGGGCCCGGCGCCCGCACCAACTCCCCGACGATCTCGCCCTGCGCCCAACCGAATCACGGCGCGCCCCGGTTCGCACCGAACCCACTCCCCAGTCACCGCGCTCCGAATCCGGGGCCGAGCCGCCGCACCCCCTTCCCGGTTGCCCGGGTGCGGCGGAGCCGGATCAGCGGGAATCGACCCGGATTTCCCCGGCGCTGGAGCTGACGTCGATCCGGTGCGCGCCGGCCTGCCGGTCCGGGAGCGTGCCGCTGCGCTCGCCGACCGCGGTCTTCGCCGAAACCGCGTAGTCCGTGCCCGGGACGGCGAGGGAAACGGCGCCCACGTCGGTCCTGATGGTGGCGTCCGCGGGCGCGCTCAGGGCGATGTCCACTTCTCCGACGGAGGTCACCGCCTTGACCGGCCCGGCCGAATCCTGGACCGAGACCTTTCCCGCGGACATCGTCAGGTCCAGCGAACTGACCTTCGCCGCGTCGAACTCGCCCGCTCCCATCTTCCCGGTCACCGCGGCCCGGTCGGGCAAGGTCACGGTGTAGGAGACGACGCACTGGGCTCCGCACGACCCGCCGAGTTCGAGCGTCGGACCGCTCAAGCGATGCCAGACGCCGTCCGGTTTCGTCCCTTGGTAACGGATCTCGCGCTCGACGGTGATCGAGTCGCGGGCGCCGCCGGAACGCAGCCGCACGTATCCGGCGGGGCTGTCGATCTTGATCGCCGTCGCCGAACCGGCGAGCGTCGACGTGTCCTTCACGGTGTTTTGCCAGAGCGACACGGAATCCCCGTCGTGTTGCACGGGGAGCTGGCATGCCGAGACGCTCACTGCCAGGACACCAGCCACGGCCAACCGACCACTTCGCACGTTTCGTCCTCTTCTCTTGAAGCCGGACTTTCACGTTATGGCCGTGCTCAGCCGCCGGGCATCGGGGATGTCCCGGACATCTGTCAGGGTTGTCCGTCAGCCGGGCTTCCCGGCGGCGACCGGGGACGGTTCGCCGTCGGGGCGGCGGCGGGCGGTCCAGGAGTCGTAGCCGCGCATGAGGAAGCGGTGGGCGGGGCGTTCGACCAAGCGGGTGAGCGCCCAGCCGAGGACGACGCCGGCGGCGATCATGCCCGCGGTCTGCAGCAGCGGGTCGACGCCGAGGCCGGACAGCCAGTGCAGCACGAGGTAGCCGATGGCCTGGTGGATCAGGAAGACGCCGTAGGAGATGCCGGCGAACCAGGTGATCGCGCGCTGGACGAACGACGGGAGGAAGCGGTTCCAGTCCGGGCCCGCCGCGGCGAGCGAGATGACCGCGATCCCGATCGCGATGCCGATCGTCGAGCCCCATTCGACCTTGATCCCGGCGGGGGTGACGGCCGCGCCGTGCAGCGCGTGCGCGGTGACGCACAGGACTTCCAGCAGCACGAATTCCGCGGTGGAAAGGCGTTTCGTCGCCCAGAGCCGGACCGCGATGCCCGCGACGAACAGGTGCCAGCGGTGGAATCCGAACCCGTCGACGACGACGCGATACCACTCGGGCGGACCGGCGACGCGCAGCGGCCACTGCGCGAGCGGGACGAGCAGGGCGGCCCACATCACGATCCGGAACTTGCGGCCGTGGCCCCAGCTGCTCCGGTAGAGCAGCGCGGCGACGGTGAACGCCATGAGCTGGAGGGGAATCGTCCAGTGGGAGCCGTCGAGGAAGGGAAACTCGGCGGGTTTCCAGTTCCAGAGCATCAGGAGGTTGGCGGCGAGGTCGCCGAAGCGGGGGCCGAACCAGCCGGGCGGCGACAGGTACCGCAGCGCGAAGTAGATCGCCACGACGGCGGCGAGGAACGGCGGCAGCAACCGCGCGATCCTCCCCCACCAGTACCGGCCGAGCGCCCCGCGCCCGATCGTGACGGCGGCGAAGTACGCGGAGATCACGAGCAGCAGGCTCGCCCCGATCTGATGCGGGAACACGAACCGCCGCGGCCCCAGTTCCGGGTGCACGACGACGCTCATGTAGGTCGCGTGGTACAGCAGCACCAGCACGACGCACCCACCGCGCACGAGGTCCCAGCTGATCCGCCGGTTCCCCGAAGACACGCTCACCGGACGGAACGAGGACACGCGGGTCACCGTAACTGGTCGGGTTACCGTCGCGGGGAGGCACCCTGGGGCGCGGCGCGCGGGACATTTCCGGTACAGGGCGCGGTTTCGCGGCTCGGTGCGCGGGCTGGTTCCGGGGAAAGCCGTGGTGGCAGAGGGTTTCTGCCGGGGTTGGCGGTGTCGGCTGCTGGTGCGGGGTTCCGGCGAGTGAGAGGTTTTAGGTTGGGGCAGCGAGGATTCACCCGGTGGATGTGACGGACGAACGCTTGCTCGGTTCCGGTGGACGAGGTCGTGGCCGGGTCTGTTGTTGCGGCTGAATCGGTCCGGTGGGGCCGCGGCGAACGACTCTGGGTGGAGCCGCTCCCGCACGACGGCACGCCACGCCCCCTCGCTCGGCGCGAGTCCTCGTCAGCACCGCATGGGCAAGCCACCCCCCTGGCCTCCCCGCCCGGCTTCCCGGCTGCGGCAGGTTCACGGCGGCCCGCCCCGTTTGCCGCCTCCGGCCAGCACGACGCTCGGCCGTCGAGCAGCGCACCCACTCCGGGACACCGCAGCTCCCGCTCCCCACTCCGAGCCGACTCACGAGGCTCGCCCATCCGCGAAGCGTGCCGTCCGGTTCCTTGCCGCCTCGCTTCCGGCGTGTGGTCTCCGGGTCCAGGGCTCCCGCATCCGGGCCGGTTCACGCAGCCCGGCGCATCCGGGCAGCGCGACGAGCGGAACTCCAGGCTCCTGACCCGCGCAGCCCACCCACTCCCGGACGGCGCGCAGCTCCCGTCGACCTCCCTGGCTCGGCGCCTCCGGGCAACGCGCCGCCCGGCTCCGGACTTCCGGGCTGCGTACCAGGTTCCCGGCGACCCGCGCGGCTCGGTGCCTCTGCGCAGCACACCGTCCGGCTCCCGCTCACGCCAACCTTCGCGCGGCTCGGCGCCTCCCGGCAGAGCACCATCCCGCTCCCGGCGCCCAGCTCACGCCGACCCCCGCGCGACTCGGAGCCTCCCCGCAGAGCACCATCCCGCCCCCGACGCCCAGCTCACGCCGACCCCCGCGCGACTCGGCACCTTCCCGCCGCGCGCCGTCCGGCTCCCCGCGTGGCTCAGCGCCTCCGCGCATGGCTTCCGGCTACCGGCTCCCAGCTCACGCCCCCGCGGCTCGGCACCTCCCCGCCACGCGCCGTCCGCCTCCCCGCGTGGCTCAGCGCCTCCGCGCATGGCTTCCGGCTACCGGCTCCCAGCTCACGCCCCCGCGGCTCGGCACCTCCCCGCCACGCGCCGTCCGCCTCCCCGCGTGGCTCAGCGCCTCCGCGCATGGCTTCCGGCTACCGGCTCCCAGCTCACGCCCCCGCGGCTCGGCACCTCCCCGCCACGCGCCGTCCGCCTCCCCGCGTGGCTCAGCGCCTCCGGACATGGCTCCCGGCTCCCGGCTCCCGGCTCCCGGCTCCCGGCTCCCGGCTCCCGGCTCCCGGCTCCCGGCTCCCGGCGACGGTCTCACGACCAGGGGCGACGGGCGCGCGACCAGACCGGGCTCACGACCGGACGGGCTCACGACCCGCGCTTGAAGGCGACCTCCTTCGTGGCCACCGTGCCCGCCGTCCGGCCGGGGGCGGTTTGGTGGGTCCAGTACAGGTTCGTGTGAGCGATGACCTGTGCGGGCGGCGGCGCGCCCCAGTTGGTGAGGTCGTCGGTCGTGTGGGCGTCGCTCACTAAGGTCGCGTCGTAGCCTCGGGCGAAGGCGCCGTGCAGGGTGGAGCGGATGCAGGCGTCCGTCTGGGCTCCGCTGACCACCAGGTGTCCCACGCCGAGGTCGGCGAGCACCGATTCCAGGGTGGTTTCTTCGAACGAGTCGCCGTAGGACTTCTCCACCAAGGGCTCCGCGGGCAAGGGCTTCAGCTCCGGGACCAGTTCCCATTCCGGGCTGTCCTTCGCCAGATCCTTGTCGTGGTGCCGCACCCACACGACGGGGACCTCGGCCTCCCGGGCTTTGTCCACCAAGGCGGCGACGTTCGCCACGACGCTGTCCCGTTCGTGCGCGTCGGCGACGACGCCCGTTTGCACATCGACGACCAGCAGTGCGGTGTTAGGCCGGTCCTTGAGAGTGGTCATGGTCTTCCCTCCAGTCAGGTGCCGCTCACGCTAGCGCCCACCACCGACAAAAAACGGCGAAGTCACTCCGGGCGAAGTGCATCGTGCGCGGAGGACGGGCCGAACTCGGTTTCGAAGCGGGTCAGCACGCGGGACAGGAGAGCGTTCAGCACAGCGAGATCGTCGTCGTTCAGCACGGACGTGAACAGGGCCTGCTCTCGTTCCGTGCGTTTCCGGGTCGCGGCGGCCCAGCGGGCGCGGCCTTTGCGGGTCAAGCGGATCGGGCGGCTGCGGCCGTCCGCGGAACCGGTTACGCGTTCCACCAGGCCCGCGCGCTCCAGGCGGTCGATGCGGACCGTGACGGTGCCGGAGGTGACGCCCAGCCGGTCGCCCAGTTCCTTCGGTGTGAGCACGGCGGCGCGGCCTGAGCGGTGCAGCGCCGACAGGGCTTGCCAATCCCCCGTGCTGAAGCCGTATTCCTCCGCGACGTCGCGGAGCACCTGCTCGAACTGCCGCGACAGCCGTCCGATTCGCTGCCGCGCCGCTTCGACCTGCTCGTCCACGCCGTCCGGCATCACGGCCAGCCATTCGGGCAGGTCCGCTCCCACTGAGTCCAACTGGACACTCCCTCGAAGCTCAAGGTAGTTTGATTTGAGTATCAAGATAACTGCTCCTGGGGAGGTCCGCATGCCCGGACGCGTCTGGTTCATCACGGGAGCGAGCAGCGGGTTCGGCCGCGTGCTCGCGGAAACCGTGCTGGCGCGCGGCGAAAAGGTCGTGGCCACGGCTCGCGACACGAGCGCACTCGAAGGGTTGGAGACGTTCACCGCTCGGCTGGACGTGACGGATCCGGCGTCGGTGGAGGCGGCAGTGGCCGCGGCGATCGGCGAGTACGGGCGGATCGACGTGCTGGTCAACAACGCGGGACACGGGCTGGTCGGGGCGCTGGAGGAACTGACCGACGCGCAGGCGCGGCAGGTGCTCGAGACCAACGTCTTCGGCGTTCTCAACGTCACGCGCGCGGTGCTGCCGCATCTGCGGGCGCAGCGCAGCGGGCACATCGTGCAGCTGTCGTCGGTCGGCGGGGTGGTCGGGAACCCGGGGCACGCGTTGTACGCGACGTCGAAGTTCGCGCTGGAAGGGATGTCCGAGGCGCTCGCCGGGGAGGTCGCGCCGCTCGGGATCCGGGTCAGCCTGGTGGAACCGGGGCCGTTCCGGACGGACTTCGCCGGGCGGTCGATGACGTTCTCCGAGCCCATCGACGACTACAAAGACACCCCGGCAGGCCTGATGCGCCAACGGTTTTCCGCACAGGACGGCGCGCAGCCGAACGATCCGAGGAAAGCCGCCGAGGCCATTGTCAAACTGGTCGACACTCCGGACTCGCCGCTGCGGCTGCCGCTCGGACCCGAGGCGGTGACCCGGATCCGGGCGAAGCTCGAACAACAGCTCGCCGATCTCGCGGCGTGGGAGGAGGTTTCGCTGGACACGCGTTATCCGGACGACTGAACACCTTCAGCCGTCCGGACAAACCCGGGGTCAGCCGACGGGCCCGTCGGCGGGCACGACCGTCGCGTTCTGCTGCTGACCGGTCTGATCGAGGAAAGTCACCGTCAGCTTGTCGCCGGGGTGGTGCTGGTCCATCAGGGCGGTCAGCGCGGTGGGCGAATCGACCGCTTTGCCGTCCACCGCGGTGATCACGTCGCCGGCGGCCAGGCCAGCTTGCGCGGCCGCGCCGTCCGGGACGACCTGCTGGATCGCCGCGCCCGAACCGGTTCCGCCCTGCTGCTGCCCGGCATCGCTGACGGTCACGCCGAGGAACGCGCTCTTTCCGATGTGGACAGTGTCGGAGCCGGTGCCGCCGACGATCTGGTGCGCGAGGGAGATCGCCTGGTTGATCGGGATCGCGTAGCCCTCGTGCCCGCCGGAACCCTGGGAGCCGTTGCCCTGGGAGCCGTTGCCCTGGGAGCCGTCGCCTTGTGAGCCGCCCTGGGAGTTGTCGCCGGGGAAGCCGTTGCCGAGCCCGCTGTGCCCGCGCCGTCCGCCGCCGTTGAACTGGTATCCGGCCGAGGCCGCGGTGTCCACGCCGACGACCTGGCCCTGCGCGTTCACGAGCGGGCCGCCGGAATCGCCGGACTGGATGTTCGCGTCGACCTGGATCAGGTCCTTCAGCTGCTCGGACGAGCTGTTCGATTCGTCGGACGCGGTGATCGACTGGTTCAGCGCGGTCACCCGCCCGCCGGCCGGGATCGGCGCTCCCCCGGCGCCTCCGGCGTTGCCGAGCCCGACGACCGCGTCGCCGACCTTGACCGACGACGAATCGCCGAGCGTCTCCGTCGCCAGCCCGGACGCCGCGGCCAGCTTGAGCACCGCGACGTCGTGACTGCGGTCGTAGCCGAGCACGGAGGCGGGATACGTCTGGCCGTTGCCGATGTCGGTGACCTTGATGCTCGTCGCGCCCTCGACGACGTGGTTGTTCGTGAGCACCTCGCCGTCGGGGGTGAGCACGATGCCGGTGCCCGCCGCGGCCGCGCCCTGGTAGCCCAGCTCGGTGTTGATGTTGACGATGCCCGCGCTGACCTTCTTCGCGATCGCTTGCGGGTCGAGCGCCGTGTTCGACGGGTTGGTCTGGTTGCCGATCGAGCCGAAGTTCTGGTTCCCCGACACGCCGGACGGCGCGGACGGCGTCCACACGAAGTGCCCCACCCCGAGCCCGACGGCGACCGACAACGCGATCGCGCCGACTGTGACGGCCGCCGTCCGCAACGGGTGCCGCGAACGCGGCTGGTCGAACTGCTGGGTCGGATAGGGCTGACCGGCGTATTGGGGACCGTAGGCGCCGGGCGGCGGAGTGCCCCAGTGCGCCCAGCCCTGCTGGTACGGCTGCCCCGCTCCCGGCGGGTAAGCCTGCCCGCCGTAGCCGGGTTGTCCCTGGTCGCGCCCGCCGCTCTCCTGCTCGTTCATGGTCCGCTCCTGCGTCTCGTAGCCCCTCCGCCAGCTCAGGAAACACCCGCTCCCTGAGATTTTCCTTGCCGTCGTCCGTGCGGAAGCTGTGGACCCGGACGGCGGCTAGAGCGGTCAGCTCACGTGGACGTAGTCGACCACCAGCTGTTGCGGGAACTGGGTGCTGCCGTCCGGGTCGCCCGGCCAGTCGCCGCCCACCGCGAGGTTGAGGATCAGGAAGAACGGGTGGTCGTACACCCATTTCTTGCCGTTGAGGTCCGCCGGGGTGCGGGTCTGATAGGCCTGTCCGTCGACCAGCCAGACGATCTTGCCCGGCGCCCAGTCGACCGCGTAGGTGTGGAAATCGTCGGAGAAGTTCGGGCCGGTGAACGGCGCGCCGATGCCGCCCGCGCCCGAGTAGCCCGGGCCGTGGATCGTGCCGTGCACGGTGTTCGGCTCCTTGCCGATGTTCTCCATCACGTCGATCTCGCCGTCGTCCGGCCACTGCCCGCCGCCGAGCATCCAGAACGCGGGCCACATCCCCTGTCCGCGCGGCAGTTTCATCCGCACTTCCAGATGCCCGTACGCCTGGCTGAACTTGCCGGACGTGTTCAGCCGCGCGGAGGTGTACTGGCACGCGCCGTACCAGCAGGTGCGGCCGGAGTTCTCTTTCTTCGCGGTGATCACGAGGTGGCCCTGGCCGTCGAGCGCGCCGTTGGCCGCGCCCGCGGTGTACCACTGCCGTTCGTGGTTGTTGCCGTTGTTGTCGCCGGTTTCGTAGGTCCACTTGCTCCCGTCGGCGGGCGAGCCGGCCGGGCCGTCGAAGTCGTCGGAGAACCCGGCGGCCGGGGCGGCGTTGCCCGCGGGCGCCAGCGCGGCCGTGCCGACAAGGGCGAGCGCGGCGGGAATCGCGAGCAGCCGCCAGCGAGCGGAGGTGTGCCTGGACGTCATCGTCATCCCTCGATCACTCGAGGGGCGGCCTGGCGGCGCCACCCCGGGTTTGTTGTGGATGGCAACAAAGTATGCCGACCAGTGCGTTCACCGGCAATACGTCCCGTGGGTCATTTTCCGACCAAGGCCGGAAAAGGGCGCTCACAGGAGGAACTCCGGGCAACGCAGGAGGGCCGGACGGGCAAGCGAACCTGCCGTGGCCGTCCGTGAGGGGAACCCTGAGGTACTCAGAGTCCCTGAAGGTGGCCCTCACGGACCGCCGCGGCGGCAAGTGCGCAGGCGGGTCAAGCCTCCGCGGACGGACGCTCCTCCAGCAGCCACACCACCCCGCTCGGCGGCAGCTGCAGCACCGCCGACGCGGGCTGTCCGTGCCACGGCTCCTCGGTCGCCTCCACCGCGCCGAGGTTCCCGACGCCCGAACCGCCGAAGGACTCCGCGTCGGTGTTCAGCACCTCGGTCCAGCGTCCGGCGGACGGGAGGCCGACCCGGTAGTCGTGGTGCGGGACCCCGGCGAAGTTCGCGACGCACGCCAGCCGCGAACCGTCCGCGCCGAGGCGCAGGAAGCTCAGCACGTTCCCGCCCGAGTCGTTCGCGTCGATCCAGCGGAAGCCCTCGGGCCGGACGTCGCCGCTGAACAGCGCGGCGGTGTCCCGGTAAACCGCGTTCAGCTGCCGGATCAGGTCGCGCACGCCGCGGTGCAGCGGGCTTTCCAGCAGGTGCCAGTCCAGCGACCGCGACTCCGACCATTCGCGCGGCTGGCCGAATTCGCCGCCCATGAACAGCAATTGCTTGCCCGGATGCGCCCACATGAACGCCAGCAGCGCGCGCAGCCCGGCGGCCTTGTTCCAGTCGTCGCCCGGCATCCGTTCCCACAGCGAACCCTTGCCGTGCACCACTTCGTCGTGCGACAGCGGCAGGACGAAATTCTCGCTCCACGCGTACACGAGCGAGAACGTCATCTCGTTGTGGTGGTACGCCCGGTGGATCGGCTCGTGCGACAGGTAGCGGAGCGTGTCGTGCATCCAGCCCATGTTCCACTTGAAGCCGAAGCCCAGGCCGCCCAGATGCGTCGGGCGGGTGACGCCCGGCCAGGCGGTGGACTCCTCGGCGACCATCACGACGCCCGGGTGTCGCTTGTAGACAGTCGCGTTCAGCTCCTGCAGAAACCGTACGGCGTCGAGGTTTTCCCGGCCGCCGTACTCGTTCGGCAGCCACTCGCCGTCCTTGCGCGAGTAGTCGAGGTACAGCATCGAGGCGACCGCGTCCACGCGCAGGCCGTCGAGGTGGAACTCCTCCAGCCAGAACAGCGCGTTGGCGACGAGGAAGTTGCGCACCTCGTTGCGGCCGAAGTTGAACACGAGCGTGCCCCAGTCCGGCTGCTCGCCGCGGCGCGGGTCCTCGTGCTCGTACAGCGGGCTGCCGTCGAACCGCGCCAGCGCCCAGATGTCGCGCGGGAAATGCGCGGGCACCCAGTCCACGAGCACGCCGATGCCGCGCTGGTGCAGGTGGTCGACCAGGTACCGGAAATCGTCCGGCGACCCGAACCGCGACGTCGGCGCGTAGTACGACGTGACCTGGTAGCCCCACGAGCCGCCGAACGGATGCTCGGCCACCGGCAGGAATTCGACGTGGGTGAAGCCGGTTTCCTCGACGTAGTCGGCCAGCTGGTCGGCCAGTTCGCGGTAGCCGAGCCCGGGCCGCCACGAGCCGAGGTGCACCTCGTACACGCTCATCGGCGCGTCCGCCCAGTCGGTCGCCTCGCGCCGGGCGACCCACTCGTCGTCGCCCCAGGCGTACGACGATTCGGTCACCTTCGACGCGGTCGCGGGCGGCACCTCGGTGGCGAACGCCATCGGGTCGGCCTTCTCGTGCCAGTGCCCGTCCGCGCCGAGGATGCGGAATTTGTAGCAGCTGCCGACGGAAACGCCGGGCACGAACAGCTCCCACACGCCGGACGACCCGAGCGAGCGCATCGGGTGGCCGCGGCCCTCCCAGCCGTTGAAGTCGCCGATCACCCGCACGCCGCGCGCGGTCGGGGCCCACACCGCGAAGGACACGCCTTCGACGACGCCGTTCGGGGTGTCGTACCGGCGCACGTGCGCGCCGAGGACGTCCCACAGCCGTTCGTGCCGTCCTTCGCCGATGAGGTGCTGGTCCAGCTCCCCCACCGTCGGCAGCCACCGGTACGGGTCGTCGGCGACGACAGTGTGGTTGTCGTAGCCGACTTCGATCCGGTAGTCGCCGGGATGTTCCGGCAGCGTCGCGGCGAACAGCGCGTCCGCCACCCGTTCCAGCGGGACGCGGCGCTCGCCGGCGACGACGGACACCGACGTCGCGCCCGGGCGCAGCGCCCGCACGACGATGTCGCTGCCGTCGGTGTGCACGCCGAGCACCGAATGCGGGTCGTGGTGCTCGCCTGCCAGCAGCCGGTCGATGTCGCGCGGAGACGGCGCCGCCGAGGGCAGATCCGCGGGGACAGCGTTCACGGGGGTCACTCGCTTCCGTCGGTGCTGCGGGCGATCGCCGCCAGCGGCACGCTCAGCCAGTCCGGCCGGTTCGCGTGCTCGTAGGCGACCTCGTACACCGCTTTGTCCAGTTCAAAGGCGCGCAGCAGGTCCGCGTGGTCCTGCAGGTCGCCGACCGGGCCGCCCGCGCGGGCGTACCCGGCGCAGAACGCGGCGCGGTTGCGCCGGGCCCATTCCATCGCGTGCCGGGTCACGTCCGCGTTCTCGGGCTGCCCGACGAGCCGCTGGTGCGCCGCGTAGTCGAACGACCGGAGCATGCCCGCGACGTCGCGCAACGGCGAGCGCAGCGCGTGCCGTTCCGCGACCGGGGCGGCCGGTTCGCCTTCGAAGTCCAGCAGCAGCCATCCGTTGACGGTACGCAGCACTTGGCCCAAGTGCAGATCTCCGTGGATGTACTGCAGCTCGATCGACGACGCGTGCGCGCGCACCCCTTCGAACACCTCGCGCAGCGCGGGCGCGTACACCGCCAGCTCCGGGACCATTTCGGACACCTGGTCGAGCCGTTCGGTCATCGCGCGCACCGTTCGGTCCAGCTCGCCGGCGTCCGCGGGCTCGGTGCCGAGCGCGGTCGCGAGATCCGCGTGCACCTCGGCCACCGCGGCGCCGAGCCGTTCGGCTTCGCCGGCGAAATCGCCGCCCGCCTCGGCCGCGGACTGGTCCGGATCGGCCAGCAGGTCCCGCACGCTCGTGGTCGCCATCGCCCAGCCGTCGACCGCGTCCGGCAGGAACTCCTGCAGCATCCCCATCGTCGCGGGTTCGCCGTGCAGTTCGCCGGAGATCGAGCCGACCACGCGCGCCACGTGCTTGCACCCGGCGTCCTGCAGCGCGCGGTGCAGCAGCAGGTCCTTGTTCATGCCCGGGCTGAGCTTGCGGAACAGCTTGAGGATGTACTGCCCGCCGTACACCAGCGAGGTGTTGCTCTGCTCCGCGGTGATCGGCCGCGAGCGCAGCCCGGGTTCGAGCGTCGCGCCCGGCTCCGCGGAGAACCGCAGCGGCCCGGCCGACTCCCCCGCCGCCATCCGGTCCAGCAGCCCGGCGGTGAGGTCGGCGTCGCCGCTCGCCTCGTAGAACCGTTCGCCGATCAGCGCGGCCGACGCGACCTCCGGGATCCCGGACCGGCGGCCGATCAGCAGCTGGTAGGGCTCGGTGCGGTCGCCCTGCACCACGTCGACGACCGCGTGCACCAGCAGCGGATCCGGGCCGGCCAGCACGGTGAGGCCGGCCGGGCGTACCTCGTCGACCGGCCGGTCCTTGCCCGCGAACCAGCGCTGCGCGGGCAGCCAGTCCGGCAGCAGCTCGGCCAGCGCGCCGGACAGGCCGGACGGTTCGGACGGCTCGGGCGATTCGGGCGGGGGACCGTGGTGCGACAGCGGACTCACCTCATTCTTCCGGCTCGAGCAGCTGGAACCAGTAGAACCCGTGGCCGGGCAGGGTGAGCAGGTACGGCAGCTCGCCGATGTCCGGGAAGCGCACCCCGCCGGTCAGCTCGACCGGCGTCGCGCCCTGGTGCGCGGACAGGTCCAGTTCCACCGGCTGCGGGAAACGGGACAGGTTGTTGACGCACAGCACGACGTCCTCGCGGCCGTCCGGGCGCCGCCACCGGCGCTGGTAGGCGAGCACGCTCGGGTTCGAGCCGCCGAGGTCGGCGAAATCGCCCTGGCCGAAGGCGTGGTGCTGCTTGCGGACCTCGATCATCCGGCGCGTCCAGTTCAGCAGCGACGCCGCGTTGTCGGCCTGCGCCTCGACGTTCAGCGCCTGGTGCCCGTAGACCGGGTCCATGATCACCGGCAGGTAGATCCGGCCGGGGTCGCAGGTGGAGAACCCGGCGTTGCGGTCCGGGGTCCACTGCATCGGCGTGCGGACGGCGTCGCGGTCGCCGAGCCAGATGTTGTCGCCCATGCCGATCTCGTCGCCGTAGTACAGCACCGGCGACCCGGGCAGCGACAGCAGCAGCGCGGTGAACAGCTCCTGCTGGTTGCGGTCGTTGTCCAGCAGCGGGGCGAGCCGGCGGCGGATGCCGATGTTGGCCTTCATCCGCGGGTCTTTGGCGTACTCGGAGTACATGTAGTCGCGCTCTTCGTCGCTGACCATCTCGAGCGTCAGCTCGTCGTGGTTGCGCAGGAAGATGCCCCACTGCGTGCCGGACGGGATCTGCGGCGTCTGCAGCAGGATCTCCGAGATCGGGAATCGCGATTCCCGGCGCACCGCCATGAAGATCCGCGGCATGAGCGGGAAGTGGAACGCCATGTGGCATTCGTCGCCGCCGGACTCCGCGTCGCCGAAGTACTCCACCACGTCGCTGGGCCACTGGTTCGCCTCGGCGAGCAGGATCCGGCCGGGGTACTCGTCGTCGACGACTTTCCGGCAGCGCTTGAGGAAATCGTGCGTGCGCGGCAGGTTCTCGCAGTTGGTGCCCTCCTGTTCGAACAGGTAGGGCACGGCGTCGAGGCGGAAGCCGTCGATGCCGATGTCGAGCCAGAACCGCAGCACGTCGATCATCGCGTCCTGCACGGCCGGGTTCTCGTAGTTGAGGTCCGGCTGGTGGGAGAAGAACCGGTGCCAGTAGAACTGGCCGCGCACCGGGTCGTAGGTCCAGTTCGACGTTTCGGTGTCGACGAAGATGATCCGCGCGTCGGCGTAGCGGGAATCGTCGTCGCTCCACACGTAGTAGTCGCCGTAGGGGCCGTCCGGGTCCGAGCGGGACTGCTGGAACCACGGATGCGCGTCCGAGGTGTGGTTGAGCACCAGGTCGGTGATCACCCGGATGCCGCGCCGGTGCGCCTCGTCGAGCAGGTACACGAAGTCGTCGACGCTGCCGAATTCCGGCAGCACGGCCCGGAAATCGCTGATGTCGTAGCCGCCGTCGCGCAGCGGCGAGGCGTAGAACGGCGGCAGCCACAGGCAGTCCACGCCGAGCCATTCGAGGTAGTCGAGCCGGCCCGCCAGCCCGCGCAGGTCGCCGGTGCCGTCGCCGTTCGAGTCGGCGAACGCGCGCACCAGCACCTCGTAGAACACCGCGCTCTTGAACCATTCCGGGTCCTTCGGCGCCGCGTGCGCGTGCGCGAAGTCGTCCGCCTGCGGCTCGACCAGCAGGCCGTCGGCGGTCACCGCCTCCCCGGTGTGCGGCACGCCCGCCAGTCCCGTCGCGGCGCCGGGCCGGCTCTCCTCGTCCATCCGTTCCACCTTGTCCTGAGTAGCCTGTGCTGAACAATGGTTATCCCGAACGGCTCCGGGATAACCGCGCGTGCCCGAGACGCCGCGGCGTCAGGCCGCGAGCCTGCGGCGCAGCGCCACGATGTGCGCCACCGCCCGCCACGGTTCGAGCCGGACGAAGTTCGCCTGGCCCCAGTCCCAGGTCTCGCCGGTGACCTCGTCGTGCGCGATGAGCCGCTCGGACCAGTCGAAGCCGAGCGACGGCAGGTCGAGCCAGAGCGTGCCCTCCTGCCCGTTGTGCGGGTCGAGGTTCACCACCGCGACGACCGTGTCGCCGGTCGCCGGGTCCTGTTTGGAGTAGGCGAGCAGGGCGTCGTTGTCGATGTGGTGGAAGCGCAGCGACCGCATGCCCTGCAGCGCGGGGTGCGCGCGGCGGACGGCGTTGAGCCGGGTCAGCCACGGTTCGAGCGAGCGGCCCTCGGCGAGCGCGCGGGCGAAATCGCGCGGGCGCAGCTGGTACTTCTCCGAGTCGAGGTACTCCTCGCTGCCCGGCCGCACCGCCTCGGATTCGAACAGCTCGTAGCCGGAGTACACGCCCCAGGTCGGCGACATCGTCGCGGCGAGCGCGGCGCGCAGCGCGAACATGCCCGGACCGCCGTGCTGCAGCGATTCGTGCAGGATGTCCGGAGTGTTCACGAAGAGGTTCGGGCGGCCGTGGTCCCAGTGCTCGACGAGGTCCGTGCCGAACTCGGTCAGCTCTTCTTTCGTGGTGCGCCAGGTGAAATACGTGTAGCTCTGCGTGAAGCCGAGCTTCGCCAGCCCCCACAGCCGGGCCGGACGGGTGAACGCCTCGGCGAGGAACAGCACGTCCGGATGCGCGTCCTTCACCGACTGGATCAGCCACGCCCAGAAGTCCGGCGGCTTGGTGTGCGGGTTGTCGACCCGGAAGATCCGCACCCCGTGCGACACCCAGTGCAGCACGACGCGCAGCACCTCGTCGTAGATGCCGCGCGGGTCGTTGTCGAAGTTGACCGGGTAGATGTCCTGGTACTTCTTCGGCGGGTTCTCCGCGTACGCGATGGTGCCGTCCGGGCGGGTCGTGAAGAACTCCGGGTACTTCACCACCCACGGGTGGTCCGGCGCGGCCTGCAGCGCGAGGTCGAGCGCGACCTCGAGACCGAGTTCCCCCGCGCGCGCCACGAAGGCGTCGAAATCCTCGATCGTGCCGAGCTCCGGGTGGACCGCGTCGTGCCCGCCCTCGTCCGCGCCGATCGCCCACGGCGAGCCGACGTCGTCCGGCGTCGCGTCGAGAGTGTTGTTGGGGCCCTTGCGGTTCACCCGGCCGATCGGGTGGATCGGCGGCAGGTAGACGACGTCGAAGCCCATGCCCGCGACGCGGTCCAGCTCGCGCTGCGCGGTGGCGAAGGTGCCGTGCACGGCGCGGCCCTGCGCGTCGACCCCGCCGGTGGACCGGGGGAAGAATTCGTACCAGGAACCGAAAGCGGCGCGTTTGCGGTCGACCCACAGCTTCAGCACGCGGCCCTTGGTGATCAGCTCGCGCACCGGGAAATCGTGCATGAGCTGGCGGACCTCAGGCGAGAGCGCCGGCCCGACGCGCTCGGCGAGATCGCGTTCGCCGTCGCGCAGCGCGGCCGCGGCCCCGGCGAGCAGCGGGCGCTCGGCCCGGCGCTCCGGGCGGCGCGACACGCGGTCGAGCAGCCGCGCCCCGCTCTCCAGGTCGTTCGCCAGCTCCCCCGGCCCCTGCCCGGCGGCGATCTTCACCTCGACCGCGTGCTCCCAGGTGGCCCAGGGATCGCTCCACGCGTCCACCCGATAGGTCCACATGCCCTCGGCGTCGGGCACGATCACCGCGCCGAACCGGTCGAGCCCGCGACCCTGTTCGGCCATCCGCGTCTGGCGCGCGGCGCGGTCGCCCGGACCGCGCCAGGCGACCGTCGCGGCGACCGCGTCGTGGCCCTCCCGCCAGACCGTGGCGGTGACGGGGAAATGTTCGCCTGCAACGGCTTTGGCCGGATGCCGGCCGCAGCTGACCATGGGTGCGACGTCGTCGATCCCGAGCCTGCCGGTCATGGCAATGCCCCTTTTTCACGGTGGGTGGGAGGGTGGTCGGAGTGCGCTCGCGCGAGCACGGTCAGTGTGCCTGATTCCTCCAAAGCCGTTGACAGCGGGGCCTTTTTCTGCAATTCCCGCCACCCGGTCGGGCGAAACGCGCCCATTCGGCGGAACTCCCGGACGCATTCCCGTCTCCGGCCCGCAACACGCGCGCCGAATTGCGTTAACAAACGGCGGCGCGTTCCGGTGATTACTCGTGAGTATCAGCGGGTATCCCCCGCTGGAATGCCCGCCGCGGTTCCTTACAGCTGCGGGATCTCCACCGTGTCCCGCGGCGCGCGCAGCAACAGCAGCGAGCGCGCCTCGACCGTGATCCGCGCCTTCGGCTCCAGCACGCCGGGATTGGCCGGGGTGCCGTCGGCGGTGCTGGTGTCCAAAGTGGGCTTGAAAGTCTCGCCGTACTCCGGGCCGGGCAGCACGATCTCGGCCGGCTCGGCGCCCGCGTGCAGCACCAGCAGCCACGAATGGTCGGTGACGAGCGCGCCCTCGCGGTTGCGCGCCTGGCTGTTCGACCCGTCGATCCACATGCAGAGCGTGCGGCGGTCCTCGTCGAACCAGTCGATCTCGTCGAATTCCTCGCCGTCCGGGCGGAACCAGACGAGGTCGGGCTTGCCGGTGACCGTCGTGCGGCCCTCGAAGAACTCCGGCTGCCGCAGCGCCGGGCTGTGCGCGCGCAGCCGGACCACGCGGCGGGCGAAGTCGAGCATCGGCTCGGACGCCTCGGTCGGGGTCCAGTCGATCCACGAGGTCTCGTCGTCGAGGCAGTAGGCGTTGTTGTTGCCGTGCTGGGTCCGCCACATCTCGTCGCCCGCGGTGAACATCGGCGTGCCGGTGGACAGCAGCAGCGTCGCGAAGAGGTTGCGCGCCTGCCGGGTGCGCAGCGCGACGATCGCCGCGTCGTCGGTCTCGCCCTCCGCGCCGTGGTTCCACGACCGGTTGTCGTTCGTGCCGTCGCGGTTGTCCTCGCCGTTGGCCTCGTTGTGCTTTTCGTTGTAGGACACCAGGTCCCGCAGCGTGAAGCCGTCGTGCGCGGTGACGAAGTTGATCGACTGCCACGGCCGGCGCAGGTTGTGGTCGTACAGGTCCGACGAGCCGGACAGCCGGTACGCGAGGTCGCGCACGCCGGTCGCGCCGCGCCAGAAATCGCGGACGGTGTCGCGGTAGCGGCCGTTCCACTCGGCCCACTGCGCGCCGAAGTCGCCGACGCGGTAGCCCTCGCCGGTCGCGTCCCACGGTTCGGCGATCAGCTTGCAGCGCGACAGCACCGGGTCGGTGGTGATCGCGGTGAGCATCGTCGACTCGCGGTCGAACATCTCGCCGCGCGGGCGGCCGAGCGTGCTCGCCAGGTCGAAGCGGAAGCCGTCGACGCCCATCTCCTGCGTCCAGTACCGCAGCGAATCGGTGACCAGCCGGACGACCGTCGGCGAACCGGCGTCGAGGGTGTTGCCGCAGCCGGTGAGGTCGGCCATGTGGCCGCGGCGGGTGTGCAGGTAGTACGCCGGGGCGTCGAGGCCGCGCAACGAGAGCGTCGGACCGTCCGGGCCGCCTTCGCAGGTGTGGTTGAAGACGACGTCCAGCAGCACCTCGATGCCCGCCGCGTGCAGGGCCGCGACCATTGTGCGGAATTCCTCGACCTCTCGGCCCGGCTCGCTCGCGTACCCGGCGTGCGGCGCGAAGTAGCCCAGCGGCGAGTAGCCCCAGTAGTTGTGCCGTCCCGAGCGGATGAGCGCGGGTTCGTCGGCGAACGCGTGCACCGGCAGCAGTTCGACGGTCGTCACGCCGAGCCGGGTCAGGTGCTCGATCGCGACCGGGTGCGCGAGGCCGAGGTACGTGCCGCGCAGCGCTTCCGGGATGAACGGATGCTGCTGAGTGAACCCCTTGACGTGCAGTTCGCAGATCACCGATTCCTCGAACGGCACTTCGGGCTTGATCCCGGTGTCCTGCCCGCCCGGCGAGGTGACGACCGACAGCGGCACCGCGCCCAGGGAGTCCACAGTGGACATCGGACCGCGCTCGGGGTCGCCGGTGAAGCCCTGTGCGGCGTGCAGGCTGGCGAGCTTCCCGTCGATCCGGCGCGCGTACGGGTCGACGAGGAGCTTGGCCGGATTGCAGCGGTAGCCGTGCGCCGGGTCGTACGGGCCGTGCACGCGGTAGCCGTAGCGCTGGCCGACCGTGACGCCCGGGACTAGCCCGTGCCAAACGCCGAACGTGCGTTCGGTCAGTTCGATCCGCCGCTCGGAGCCGTCGTCGCCGACGAGGCACACCTCGACCGCGTCGGCGACCGCGGAGGTCACCGCGAACCGGACGCCGCCCGCCTCCGGGTGGGCGCCGAGCGGGAACGGACGTCCGGCGAGGACCTGGCTGTCGGATGCGGGTCGTTGTGCCATGCGCCGATCTTTTCAAACCCCGGGCGGCGGCGGGCTCCGGCGCTTGGCTGAACTTCCCCGGGTTAGGGGTGGTGACCTGGTCCGACGGCGATGCGGGCAGGGGTCGCGGGCCGGGCGTGCCGATTCCGGACAGGTTTTGTCAGTGGTCCCCGGCATGCTGGTCCCATGCGCGCGAGCCGGCTCGTCTCCCTCCTGTTGCTGCTGCAGGCCCGCCAGCCGAGGACCGCCGAGGAGCTGGCCGCCCGGCTGGAGGTCTCCCCGCGCACCGTCTACCGCGACATCGAGGCGCTGAGCGCGGCCGGGATCCCGGTGTACGGCGAGCCCGGCCACGACGGCGGGTACCGGCTGGTCGACGGGTACCGGACCCAGCTCACCGGCCTGACCAGGCAAGAAGCCGAAGCGCTCTTCCTCACCGGCCTGCCCGCGGCGGCCTCCGGGCTCGGCCTCGGGCCGGTCGCGGCGAACACGGAGCGCAAGCTGCTGGCCGCGCTCCCGGCGGAACTGCGGTCCCACGCGGACCGGGTCCGCGAGCGGTTCCATCTGGACGCGGCGTCCTGGTATCACGACCCGGAGGCCACGCCGCAGCTGCCGACAGTCTCGGACGCGGTGTGGCAGCAGCGGCGCGTCCGGATCCGGTATCAGCGATGGGCCGCGCCGCATGAAGTGAGCCGGACCGTCGAGCCGTACGGGGTGGTGCTGAAGGCCGGGCAGTGGTACCTGGTCGCCCGTTCCGGGGCGTTCCGGACCTACCGGGTGGCACGGATCGCCGAGGCGGAGCTGCTGGACGAGACCTTCGACCGGGCGGAGTCGTTCGATCTGGGCCAGTACTGGTCGGACTACCTGGAGGACTTCGACGCCCGGCGGCACCGGGGCGAAGCGGTGCTGCGGCTGTCGCCGGAGGGCGTGCGGCTGTTGCCTCAGCTCGCTGAACCGGCCGTTGCCCGCGCGGCGGCGTGCGGCGTGGTCGAGGCGGACGGCTGGACCCGGGTGGTCGTCCCGGTCGAGCACCCCGACCAAGCGGTGCACGACCTCTTGCGGCTCGGTCCGCTGGCGGAAGTGGTTGCGCCGCAGGAGCTTCGGGACCGGCTGGCCGAGGCGTTGGCGTCGATGCTTCGCCGCTACGCCGAGGTCAGCGGGTAGCCACCAGGACGAACGACTCCTTGGGCAGCACCGTCGCGTCGCCGACCTCCGGATCGCCCCAGGAAGCCAGCACCTCCCCCGCCACCGGGACCTCCGCCGGTTCCGGCCCGAAGTTGCACGCCAGCCGCAACGCGCCCCGGTGCAGGACCAGCCACGCATCGTCCGGGGCGGTTTCCACCACGACCCGGTCCAGCCGCGGATCGGTCAGGTCCGGATGCGAGCGGCGGAGGCGGATCAGCGTCCGGTACAGGTCCAGCATCTCCCGGTGCCCCGCTTTGCCCGGTTCGCTCCAGTCGAGCCGGGAGCGGGCGACGGTGGCCGGGTCCATCGGGTCCGGGACCTCCGATTCCCCCCAGCCGTGCCGGGCGAACTCGCGGCGGCGGCCGGTGCGGACGGCCTCAGCCAGTTCCGGGTCCGGGAACGACGCGAAGAACTGCCACGGCGTCCCCGCCGCCCACTCCTCCCCCATGAACAGCATCGGCGTGAACGGCGAGTAGAACACCACCGCCGCGCCGCAGGCCAGCAGGCCGGGCGACACGGTCGCGGACAGCCGGTCGCCGGTCGCGCGGTTGCCGATCTGGTCGTGGTCCTGCAGGTAGGCCAGGAACCGGTGGCCGGGAGCCACCCGGCGGTCGAGCGGGCGGCCGTGGACCCGGGAGCGGAACGACGACCAGGTCCCGGCGTGGAAGAACGCCTCCCGCAGGGTCTTGGCCAGCGCGCCGGGTGCGGCGAAATCGGTGTAGTAGCCGGTGGTTTCGCCGGTGAGCCGGACGTGCAGCGCGTGGTGCAGGTCGTCGGACCACTGCGCGTGCAGGCCGTAGCCGCCGGCGTCCCGCGTGGTGACGAGTTTCGGGTCGTTCTGGTCGGACTCGGCGATCAGCGTCAGCGGGCGGTTCAGGGCCGCCGACAGCGCGTCGACCTCGGCGGAGAGTTCCTCCAGCAGATGCACGGCGCGTTTGTCGACCAGCGCGTGCACGGCGTCCAGGCGCAGGCCGTCGAAGTGGAAATCGCGCAGCCAGCCCAGTGCGTTGTCGATGACGTAGCGGCGGACCTCGTCGGAACCCTCGCCGTCGAGGTTCAGCCCGGCGCCCCAGTCGGTGGCCCCGGCGAAGTACGGGCCGAACCGGTCGAGGTAGGCGCCGGACGGGCCGAGGTGGTTGTAGACCACGTCGAGCACGACCGCGAGACCGCGCGCGTGACACGCGTCGACCAGGCGTTTCAGCCCGTCGGGACCGCCGTACGGTTCGTGCGCCGCGCCCCACAGGACGCCGTCGTAGCCCCAGCCCGCGGTGCCGTCGAAGGAGTTCACCGGGAGCAGTTCGACGTGCGTGACGCCGAGGTCGACCAGGTGCCCGAGCCGTTCGATGACCGCGTCGAACGTGCCCGCCTCGGTGAAGGTGCCGACGTGCAGTTCGTAGACCACGCCGCCGGCCAGCTGCCGTCCGGTCCACGACTGGTCGGTCCACTGGAACGCGGAATGGTCGTAGACCCGCGACGCCTCGTGCACGCCGTTCGGCTGGCGGAGCGAGCGCGGGTCCGGCAGCGGCCGGTCGTCGTCGCCGAGCAGGAAGGCGTAGTCGGCGCCGGTGACGTCGGCCTGCCACCAGCCGCCGTCGGCGGCGGTCATCTCGTGGTCGGCGCCGTCCACGCGGACGCGGACGCGCTCGGCGGAAGGGGCCCATACGCGGAACATCAGGAGTCCTCCCGCACCAGAAGCGCGACCGGATACTGCTCGAACAACGCCGACGCCCGCGGGGTGTCGCCCACTCCGCGGCCGGTCAGCACGTCGGTCCATTCCCCGGCGCGCAGCGGCAGCACGGTGTCGCGCCAGCCGCCCGCCCGCTCCAGCCCCAGCGGCAGCCGCGTGACCGCGACGGTCAGGCCGGTGCCGCGTTCGAAGGCCAGAAGGTGTTCCGCGGCAACGCCTTCGGCGTGCAACGGCCGGTATCCGGTGAACAGTTCCGGCCGGTCCCGGCGCAGGGTCAGCGCGTGGTGCACCACCAGGAGCTTCGCCGCGCCGGTCTCGTCGATCTCCGGCTGTTCGCCGGACTGGACGCGGGCGAGCAGTTCGCGCCGGACGCCGTAGTCGACCTCGCGGCGGTTGTCCGGGTCGACCAGCGAGTAGTCCCACAGCTCGGTGCCCTGGTAGACGTCCGGCACGCCGGGTCCGGCCAGCTGCAGCAGCTTCTGCCCCAGCGAGTTCGCCCAGCCCGCGCCGCGCACCCGCCGGACGAACGACTCGACGTCGGCCGCCAAGGCAGCGTCGCCGAGCACCGCGGACGGCCACTCGGCGACGGCGCGCTCGAAGTCCTCGTCGTGGTCCGTCCACGTGGTGCGGAGTTTCGCTTCCTTCGCGGCCTTGTCGAGGTAGTCGCGCAGCCGCTCCGGCGAGATCGGCCACGCGCCCACGAGCGTCTGCCACGCCAGGAGGTTCAGCGCGGGCTCGTCGATCCCGCGCGCGGCAGTCCAGCGGCGGAACGCGACCGCGAACTCGTCCGCGACCTCCGACAGCGCGGCCATCCGGGCGCGCGTGTCCTCGGATCGCTTCGTGTCGTGGGTGGTCAGGGTGGTCATCGTGGCCGGGGCCGCGGCCGCCCGCCCCGCGGCCAGCGTGTGGAATTCCGCCGGGCTCAGCCCGAACCGGTCCGGGTTGCCGCCGACCTCGTTCAGCGCGGCGAACCGGGTGAACCGGTAGAACGTCGTGTCCTCGGTGCCCTTCGCGACGACCATGCCGGACGTCTGCTGGATCCGCGTCGCCAGCTCGCCGTCCGGCGCACCGCGCACCTGGCTGTCCAGCGCGTCGAGCGCCGGGGCCAGTTCCGGCCGCCGCTTGCGCGCCCGCGCGACGGCGGTCGCCCAGTGCCCGGCGCCCTCGGGGAGGTACGAACGGTAGACCGGGAACGCGATCATCACCTCGGCCACGGCGGCGCGGGCCGCGTCGGCGTCCACGCCTTGCAGCAGCGCGGCGATCCGGTGCACCTCGGCGACCAGGATGCCGTCGGTCACCAGCCGCCGCGCGCCTTCCTCCACCGCGTGGTAGTCGGTGCGCGCGCCCTGCTCGGCGGCGAGGCGGGTGAACACCGGCGCGGCGGCCGGGTCCACGAACACGCCGGCGATCTCGCGCAGCGCGTCGTACCCGGTGGTCCCGTCGACCGGCCAGCTCTGCGGCAGCGCCTCGCCCGGGTGCAGGATCTTCTCCACGACCAGCCACGCCCCGGGCGCGCCCTCGCGGAGCCGCCGGAAGTAGCCGCCGGGGTCGGCGAGCCCGTCCGGATGGTCCACGCGCAGGCCGGTCACGTCGCCGTCGGACACCCAGCGCAGCACCTCGCCGTGCGTTTCGGCGAACACCTCCGGCCGCTCCACGGTGACCGCGGCCAGGTTCGTGATGTCGAAGAACCGCCGGTAGTTCAGCTCCCGGTTGCCGCGCCGCCAGCCGGCCAGCTCGTAGTGCTGGCGCGCGTGCACCTCGGCCGGCGTGCCCTCGCCGGTGCCGGGCGCGATCGGGAAACGGTGGTCGTAGTAGACGAGTTCGTCCCCTTCGACGGTCAGCTCGTCGTTGTCGTCGCCGAGCACCGGCAGCAGGATCCGGCCGCGAGACCAGTCGATGTCGAAAAACTGCGCGTACGGCGAATCCCGGCCGTTCCGCAGAACGTCCCACCACCACTGGTTCGCCTTCGGCACTTCGACGGACATGTGGTTCGGCACGATGTCCACCACGAACCCGAGCCCGGCGTCCTTCAGCCGCGCCGACAACGCCTTCCGCGCGTCTTCGCCGCCCAGTTCGCCCCGGGCGCGCGTCGGATCGGTGACGTCGTAACCGTGCGTGGACCCGGGCGTCGCGTCGAGCATCGGCGAGCCGTACAACGCGCCGACGCCCAGCTCGCGCAAGTACTCCACGATCGCCTCGGCGTCCGCGAAGCCGAACTCCGGCCGCAGCTGCACGCGGTACGTCGAGGACGGCGTGCTCATTCGCCCTCCTTGGCGGTGCGCTGGAGCACGACGAGCGAGCGCGCGGCGAGCGTGAACTTGCCGCCGCCTTCGACCGGCTCGATGCCGGTCTCCCCGACCGCGCCGGTCTCGGTGTCGACCACGACCGTCCACTCGCGACCGTAGCCGTTGCCCGGCAGGGTCATCGCGATGTCCTCCCAGTGCGCGTTGAACGCGAGCAGGAACGAATCGTCCTCGACCGGCATCCCGCGCGGATCGAGGTCCGGAATCCCTTCCCCGTTCAGGAAAATCACCACGGACTTGCCGAACGCGTCGTCCCAGTTCTGCTCGGTCATCTCCTCGCCCGCGGGCGTGAACCAGGCGATGTCGCCGAGTTCCTCGCCCTTGCGCACCGGTTTTCCTTGGAAGAACCGGCGGCGACGGAACACCGGATGCGCCTTGCGGAACGCGGTGAGCGCGGCGGTGAATTCGATCAGGTCGGCGTTCTCCGTCGCGAGTTCCCAGTCCATCCAGGACAGTTCGGTGTCCTGGCAGTAGGCGTTGTTGTTGCCCTCCTGGGTGCGGCCGAGTTCGTCGCCGTGCAGCAGCATCGGCACGCCTTGCGACAGCAGCAGCGTGGCGAGCAGGTTCCGCCGCTGCCGGGCGCGCAGCGCGAGCACTTCCTTGTCGTCGGTCGGACCCTCGACGCCGCAGTTCCACGACCGGTTGTCGTCGGCGCCGTCGCGGTTGTCCTCGCCGTTGGCCTCGTTGTGCTTTTCGTTGTAGGACACCAGGTCGGTGAGGGTGAACCCGTCGTGCGCGGTGACGAAGTTGATCGACGCGAACGGACGGCGGCCGTCGTCCTGGTACAGGTCCGACGACCCGGTGATCCGCGAGGCGAACTCGCCGAGGGTGGACGGTTCGCCGCGCCAGAAATCGCGGACGGTGTCGCGGTACTGCCCGTTCCATTCCGTCCACAGCGGCGGGAAGTTGCCGACCTGGTAGCCGCCCGGCCCGACGTCCCACGGTTCGGCGATCAGCTTCACCTGGCTCACGATCGGGTCCTGCTGCACGAGGTCGAAGAACGTCGACAGCCGGTCGACGTCGTAGAACTCGCGGGCCAGCGCCGAGGCGAGGTCGAACCGGAAGCCGTCCACGTGCATCTCGGTCACCCAGTACCGCAGCGAATCCATGATCAGCTGCAGCGTGTGCGGGCTGCGCACGTTGAGCGAGTTCCCGGTGCCGGTGTAGTCCATGTAGTACTGCGGATCGTCCTCGACCAGGCGGTAGTACGCCTCGTTGTCGATGCCGCGCATGGACAGCGTCGGGCCGAGGTGGTTTCCCTCCGCGGTGTGGTTGTAAACCACGTCGAGGATCACTTCGATGCCCGCCTCGTGCAGGGCGCGGACCATGCCCTTGAACTCCTGCACCTGCCCGCCCTGGCCCTGCATCGCGGCGTACCCGTCATGCGGGGCGAAGTACCCGATCGTGTTGTAGCCCCAGTAGTTGCGGAGGCCCTTCTCGTCGAGCGCGTGGTCGGTGACGAACTGGTGCACCGGCATCAGCTCCACCGTCGTCACGCCGAGTTTCTGCAAATGCTCGACGATCGCCGGGTGCGCCAGCCCGGCGTACGTGCCGCGCAGCCGCTCGGGGACGAACGGGTGCGTCATCGTCATGCCGCGCACGTGCGTCTCGTAAATCACCGTCTCGTGGTACGGCACCCGCGGCGCGCGGTCGTTGGCCCAGTCGAAGAACGGGCTGACCACGAGCGAATACGGCACGTGGCCCGCCGAATCGTCCTCGTTGAGCTGTTCCGGGTCGTCGAAGCGGTAGCTGAACAGCGCTTCGGACCAGTCGACGCCGCGGGACAGCGCCTTGGCGTACGGGTCGATCAGCAGCTTGCTCGGGTTGCAGCGCTGGCCGCGGCTCGGGTCGTACGGCCCGTGCACGCGGAATCCGTAGCGCTGCCCGGGGCCGACGCCGAGCAGGTAGCCGTGGTGGACGAAGCCGTCGACTTCCTCGAGCCGCGAGCGGGTTTCGTTGCCCTCCTCGTCGAACAGGCAGAGATCGACGTGCTCGGCGACCTCCGAGAACAGCGCGAAGTTGGTCCCCACGCCGTCATAGGTGGCGCCGAGCGGGTAGGGCTTTCCGGGCCAGGGCCGCACAGGGCTTCTCCTTGGGCATCGGTTTTCGTTGTCCGGACGGGCTTTGCGAGTGTTTCAGCGCAACGGGCGGGCCGCGGCGAGCGGGGCGACCGCTGCCCGCACTCGCGGGTCGGCGAAGAACCCGTCGACGGTGACGGGAAGGGGGATGCGCCAGTTAGGGTACTCATCCACGGTTCCCGGCAAATTCGGCTGGCGCCGTTCGCCGACGACGTCCGCCGGCGCGGTGAGCACCAGCCGCGACGCCGCCGAAGCGAGCAGCGTGTGCAAGGCGACCACCAAGTCGTCGTCCGGAATTCCTTCGCTGGCAACCAATTCGAGCAACGCTCGACGTTCGGCCGCCGCCTCGGCGTACTCCTGCTCCACCGGCCGGTCGAGCTGGCCGAGTTCGGCGCGGACCCGGACGTGCTCGGCGTCGAGCCAGCCGGACACGGTCGGCAGGTCGTGCGTCGAAATGCTGGCCATCGCGTCCGGGTCCCAGCGGTCCGGGCGGACGAACGGCTTGCCGGGCGCGTCCCAGTCGCGCTGGAACCACAGCACCGCGGAGCTGAGCAGGCCGCGTTCGTGCATGGTCTCGGTGACGGTGTCCTCGACGGTGCCGAGGTCCTCCCCCACCACGACCGCGCCCGCGCGGTGCGCTTCCAGCGCGAGCACGCCGAGCATCGCTTCGGCGTCGTAATGCACGTACGTGCCGCGGCCAGCCGGTTCGCCCGGCGGAATCCACCACAGCCGCCACATCCCCGCGACGTGGTCCACGCGGATGCCGTCGGCGTGGCGCAAGACGCCGCGCACGACGTCGCGGAACGGCGCGTATCCGGCTTCGGCGAGCCGGTCCGGCCGCCACGGCGGGAGATTCCAGTCCTGGCCCTGCTGGTTGAACGCGTCCGGCGGCGCGCCGACCCGCACCTGCGCGGCGAAGACGTCCCGCAGCGCCCAGGTGTCCGCGCCGCCGGGATGCACCCCGACCGGCAGGTCGTGCACGACGCCGACCGGCATGCCCGCGTCCCGCGCGGCACGGCGGACGTTGTCGAGCTGTTCGTGGCAGAGCTGCTGAAGCCAGCCGTGGAACTCGATCCGTTCGGCCAGTTCCTCGCGCGCGGCGGCGACCTCGGCGCTGCCGGGATCGCGCAACGGCTCGGGCCACTCGCGCCAGTCGTTTCCGTGCACCTCGGCGAGCGCGCCGAACGCGGCGAAATCGCGAAGGTCGTCGTCCAGTTCGACCGGACGCGGGTGGTGCGGGCGCAGCAGTTCCAGCGCGGCGCGTTTGGCGGTCCACACGGCGTCGTAGTCGATCAGCTCGCCGATCGGGTCCGGCGCGAGCGCCCGCACCCTCCGCTGGGTGTCCTCGTCGGCGCGGGCGAACGCTTCGGTGTCGGTTACCCGCAGGTACAGCGGGTTCGCGAACCGGCGGCTGGACGGCGAATACGGCGACCGCTCGACCGGATGCGCCGGGCTGATCGCCTGCACCGGGTTGACGAGCAGCACGCCCGCGCCCAGTTCGGCGGCCGACCGGGAGGCCATCGCGGCGAGATCGCCGAAATCGCCCATCCCCCACGACTGGCCGGAATGCAGGGCGTAGAGCTGCAGCATCCAGCCCCACGCGGGCGGCACCTCGGGCAGCTTCGCCGGGACGACGGCGAGCGAAACCCGTTGCTCGGCGGTGACGATCCGGTGCCAGCCGAGCGGAAGGTCAGCCGGAAGCGTGGTGCCGACGTCACGCGTGGTGCCGTCCTCGAGTTCGACCGAGGCGGGCTGGCCGAGTTCGCGTTCTTGCCCGGCGCGCACCACGACCGTCGGCGGCAGCGCTCGCGAGGCACGGGCTTCCCGCACCGCGGCCAATTCCCGCTCGATTGCCTGTGGAGTGCTGGCATCGACGTCCAGCTGCGCCAATACGGCGATCACGACGTCAGGATCGACCTGTACTTCGACTTGGTCGGCGTTTTCGTAGTGGGTGGCGACTCCGCGAGCGGCGGCCAGTTCGGCCAGTTCGGGGGTCACGTTTCGGTCCGGGGAACGGGAATGCGCACCGGACCAGTGTCCCGGGCGGAGCCCCTCGCCGCCATTCGCCCCGCCGCCGCATCCGGGCGAAGCGGTGACCGGCCGGTCGGGGGGCGTGCCGGCCGGTCACCGCCACACGAAACAAGAGGGAAGGCGTTCCCGGGAATGACGCACGGCCGCCGAGTTCACCCGTTCAGGCGCTATTCGCAATTTCAACGCGCAGTTTCCGTTCGGCGGGGGTAAAGCCGCCCCCAGAGATTCCGGTCAGGCTCCGGCCAGTTGCCCGAGCTTTCCGGCGAGCCGGTCCAGCCACGCCTCGACCTCGCCCGCCGGCCGGTCCGGCAGGCCGAACACGACCTCGGTCACGCCCGCCTCCTCGAGCCTGGCGAGCCCTTCCGGGTCCGGGCGCGGGCCGAGCGCGATCACTTCCGGCTCTCCCGCGCGACCCTCTGCGCGCCAGATTTCGCGCAACTGCGCGACTTTCCCGGCGATGTCGCCTTCGGCGGGCGTGGTGAGCCAGCCGTCGCTGTGCCGGGCGATCCAGCGGAACGTCCGTTCGGTCCCGCCCGCGCCGACGACCACCGGCACCTTGGACTGCACTGGTTTGGGCCACGCCCAGCTCGGCCCGAACTCCACGAACTCGCCCGCGTAGCTCGCCTCTTCCTCGGTCCACAGCGCGCGCATCGCCTCGAGGTACTCGCGCAGCGCGGTCCGCCGCCGCTTCCCGGGCACGCCGTGATCGGCCAGTTCGTCGGTGTTCCAGCCGAACCCGACGCCGAGCGTGACCCGGCCGCCGGACAGGTGGTCCAGCGTCGCGACGGTCTTGGCCAGCGTGATCGGGTCGCTCTCCACCGGCAGCGCCACCGCGGTCGCCAGCCGGATCGTCGAGGTCACCGGCACCGCGCTGGCGAGGGCGACCCACGGGTCGAGCGTGCGCAGATAGCGGTCGTCCGGCAGCGAGGAGTCGCCCGTGCGCGGATGCGGCGCGTCCCGGCGGACCGGGATGTGGGTGTGCTCGGGCACGTAGAACGTCGCGAACCCGCACTCTTCCGCGGCCTGCGCGGCCGCCGCCGGGGAGATGCCCCGGTCGCTGGTGAACAGCACGATCCCGTATCTCACCCCCGGCACGGTATTAGAACGTGTTTCAGTTTGCAACGGCCTCCCGGCCTGCGGATCGATCCCGCGAAAACCCGGGCTTGACGGCGGCCCGGGCCGGGTACTCCACTGGTACTTGAGCGATCACCGGCCCGTCCTGCCCGAGGAGGGGATCATGCTGCCCTATCGCGACCGCAGCGCCCTGCGGAAGATCGAAGAGGAACTCGCCGCGAGCGACCCCGTGTTCGCCGCGACGCTGAGCCAAGGCGTGCCGCCGGCGCACACCCGGCGGTGGCAGAAGATCCTCGTGCTGGCCGAGGTCACCGTTCTGCTGATGCTGGTCTTCGGCCTGATGGCGGGCGAGACGGGATGGTTCCTGTGGGGCCTGCTCGCCGCGCCGCTGCTGGTCTGGATTCATCGGACGACGCTGCAGCGCCGCCGCGAACCCGTGCCCGACGACGACCGGACGTGATCAGCCGCGCTGCGCGGCGCGCTCGAGCAGCGGCGTGAGCCGGTACGGCACCATCTCGCGCATGACGAGCGCGTTGTTGGTGCGCTCGACGCCGGGGATTTCCAGGATTTCCCCGGCGATCCGGTACAGGTCGTCCGCGTCGGTCGCCACGACGTGCACCAGAAGGTCCTGCGCGCCGGTCAGTCCGCGCACCTGCAGCACCTCCGGAACCGCGGCGAGCGCGCGCCCGACCTCGTCCAGCAGGCGTTGCCGCGCTTGCACCGTGACGAACGCGGTGAGCGGGTAGCCGAGCGCGGCCGGGTCGATCCGGTGTTCGGCCGAGCGCAGCGCGTCGCCCTGTTCGAGCCGGGCGAGCCTGCTCTGCACGGTGTTGCGCGACAGGCCCAGCTCGTCGGCGAGCGCGACCGCGGTGGCGCGCGGAGTGCGGCCGAGCGCGAGCAGGATCCGGGCGTCGGTGGCATCGAGCCGCTGAGTGCTGGGCATGCTGCGCAATCCTCTCCGCACCGCGCGGTGCTGTGTTGGGCGTTCTGCGCAATGTCGAACGCACTTGTTGTGCACCTTACCCAGCTCTGCTGGACTGGCCTGAACTTTCCGCCCAAGAAAGGTCCGATCCTTCGTGAGCAGCGCCGCCCCCGAACGCCTTCCGGACAACGACACGGTGACCGTCCTGCGCGAGGTGCAGGACCGGGTGCTGTGGCTGTCGGCCGCGATCATCGACCACGCGAACCGGGTGCGGCCGAATCCGACCGGGCTCAAGGTCGGCGGGCACCAGGCGTCCAGCGCCTCGATGGTGTCGATCATGACCGCGCTGTGGTTCGCCCGGCTGCGCGCGGAGGACCGCGTTTCGGTCAAACCACACGCCTCCCCCGTGCTGCACGCGATCAACTACTTGCTCGGCGACCTCGACGAGAAGTACCTGACGACGCTGCGCGAGTTCGGCGGCCTGCAGAGCTACCCGTCGCGCTCGAAGGACCCGGACCAGGTCGACTACTCCACCGGCTCGGTCGGCATCGGCGCGACCGCCCCGATCTGGGGCGCGCTCGCCCGCCGCTACGTCGAATCGCACGGCGGCGGCGCGGGCACCGGGCGGCAGTACTCGCTGGTCGGCGACGCGGAGCTGGACGAGGGCGCGTGCTGGGAGGCCATCCTCGACCCGAACGTGGCCGAACTCGGCGAGGTCGTCTGGATCGTCGACCTGAACCGGCAGTCGCTCGACCGCGTGGTCCCGAACATCGGCGCGACCCGGCTGCAGGGCATGTTCGAGGCGGCCGGCTGGCAGGTGCTGACCGTGAAGTACGGGCGGCTGCTGCAGGAACTGTTCGAACGGCCGGGCGGCTCCGCGCTGCGCCGGCGCATCGACGAGATGCCGAACCCGGAGTACCAGCGCCTCCTCCGGTGCACCCCGGCCCAGCTGCGCGAACGCCTGGCCACGCCGGAACTGGCTCCGCTGCTCGACACCCTCGACGACGAAACGCTGCACGCCGCCATCCGCAACCTCGGCGGCCACGACCTGTCCGCGCTGCTGGACACGTTCGACGCCATCGACGACCACCGGCCGACGGTCGTTTTCGCTTACACGGTCAAGGGATTCGGCCTGGCGAGCGAAGGACATCCGCAGAACCACTCGTCGCTGCTGACCGCCGAGCAGCTGGGTGCGCTGGCCGAACGCGTCGGGATTTCGCCGGAGAACCCGTGGCAGAAGTTCGCCGACGGCTCCGCGGCCGCCCAGCTGTGCGCCTCGACCGCCGCTCGCCTGAAGCGGGGACCCGTTGAGCTGCAACCGGTTCCGGCTCTGCCGTCCGACATCGGCCGCACGCCGTCCGGCCGCACCACGACGCAGGCCGCCCTCGGCCGCGCACTGCTCGACCTGACCCGCGAAGCTCCCGAGGCAGCGGAACTCGTCGTGACGCTGTGTCCGGACGTCTCGTCCAGCACCAACCTCGGCGGCTGGGTCAACAAGGTCGGCGTGTGGTCGCCGCAGGAACGCGTCGACTGGTTCGCCGACGACCCGGAGACGATCCTGCACTGGCGCGAGCGGCCCAGCGGACAGCATCTGGAACTGGGCATCGCCGAGGTGAACCTGGTGAGCGCGCTCGGGGAACTGGGCACGACGTGGTCGCGCTGGGGCCGCCCGCTGCTGCCGATCGGGGTGCTCTACGACCCCTTCGTGGAGCGCGCGCTGGAACCGTGGTCGTTCGGGATCTACGGCGGCGGACAGTCCATTTTGGTCGGCACCCCGTCCGGCGTCACGCTCGCGCCCGAGGGCGGTGCGCACCAGTCGGTGACCACGCCGTCGGTCGGGCTGGAACAGCCGGGCTGCGTGACGTACGAACCCGCGTTCGCGCTGGACGTCGAGTGGACCCTGCTGGCGTCCCTTTCGCGGCTCGGCCGCCCCGACGGCACCTCGGCGTACCTCCGGCTCTCGACCCGCCCGGTGGACCAGAGCCTGGCCGCGGTGCCGACCGACCCGGCCGCGCGGGAGCGCCGTCGCCGCCAGGTCGTGGCGGGCGCGTACCCGATCCGCACCGCCGCGGTGGCGCGCCCGGACGTCACGCTGGTGACGATGGGCGCGATGGTCACCGAGGCGCTGGAAGCCGCCTCCCGGCTGGACGCGCTGGGCAAGCACGCCGACGTCGTGTGCGTGACGAGCCCCGGCCTGCTGTTCCGCGCCGTGCAGGCCCGGGCGGGCCAGGACACCGCCGACACGTGGATCCTGGAGTCGGCGCTGCCGTCCGAACGGTCCGCGCCGATGGTGACGGTGCTCGACGGGCACCCGCACACGCTGGCGTTCCTGGCGAACGTCCACCGCGTGCGGGCGGCGCACCTGGGCGTGACGCGGTTCGGGCAGTCGGGCGATCTGGAGAGCGTGTACCGGCACCACGGCATCGACACGGACAGCATCATCCAGGCGGCGCTGGACGTCGCGGACTGACCGAGGTTGTTGTCCGTGAAGGACTCCTTCCGGGAATCAGATTCCCTCGGGGAGTCCTTCACGGACCTTCGGCACCTGCCTCAGTTCCCGATCCGGACGAGCGACCGGGCGCCTTCCCCGCGCCGCATCCGGTCGAACGCCTCGCCGACCTTGTCGAGCGAAATCCGGTGCGTCACCAGGGTTTCCAGATCCAGTTCGCCCGAACGGACCTCGTCGGCGAGCACCGGGATGTCGCGGTCCGGGTCGGACGCGCCGTAGACCGTGCTGGTGAGCGTGCGGGCGAAGTGGAAGATCTCCAGCGGGTTCAGCACGACCTGCTGGTCCTTCCGCCCGACGCCGACCACCGTGCAGTGCCCGCCGCGGCGCACCGAACTCCACGCCGCGCGGATCGTCGTCGCCGCACCGACGCATTCGAAGGCGTAGTCCGCGCCGCGGCCCTCGGTCAGCCCGCGCACCTGTTTGGCGAGTTTGTCGTCGCTCACCAGGAAATCCGTCGCACCGGCCGCGCGGGCGAGCGCTTCCTTTTCCGGCGACAGGTCGGCCGCGATGATCTGCCTGGCGCCCGCGAGTTTCGCGCCGAGCACCACGCACAACCCGATCCCGCCGAGCCCGAGCACGAGCACGCTCTGTCCACTTCGGACCTTCGCGGTGTTGCGCACCGCGCCGACCCCGGTGAGCACCGCGCAGCCCATGAGCGCGGCCAGGTCGAGCGGCACGCCGTCCGGCAGCGGCACGACGGACCGGCCTGGCACCACGGTCTCCTCGGCGAACCCGCCGACGCCCAGCAGGACGTTGAGCTGAGCGCCGTCCAATTCCCCGCGCGGCAGCGTCGTGACGCCCTCGATCGCCGAACACAACCACGGTTCCCCGGCCCGGCAGAACCAGCATTCCCGGCACGCGGCGGCCCAGTTGAGCACGACCCGGTCCCCCGGCCGCACGTGCGCGACCTGGCTGCCGACCTCCGCCACGACGCCGGACGCCTCGTGCCCCGGCACGAACGGGTACTGCGGACGCAGCGTTCCGTCCACCATGGACAGATCGGAATGGCACACGCCGGCGGCGGCGACCCGCACCCGCACGTCCTCCGGCCCGACCGGCGGCAGCACGATGTCGCACACT
This sequence comes from Streptomyces sp. AA4, assembly GCF_000158875.1. Taxonomy (NCBI): domain Bacteria; kingdom Bacillati; phylum Actinomycetota; class Actinomycetes; order Kitasatosporales; family Streptomycetaceae; genus Streptomyces; species Streptomyces sp. AA4. The sequence continues at coordinate 4,743,261 of NZ_GG657746.1, forward strand.
TCCGGACGCCCGCCCTGCTCGCGCACGACCACGGCTTTGACCACGGGGGTTCTCCTTCGGATCGGGCTAGAGCTGGATGGATTTGAGCTCGGTGAACTCGTCGAGCGCAGCGCGGCCCATCTCGCGGCCGAGACCGGACTGCTTGTACCCGCCGAACGGGGCCAGCGGGTTGAAGGCCCCGCCGTTCACGTCGATCTGCCCGGTCCGGACCTTGCGCGCGAAGGCCAGCGCGCGGTCCTGGTCGGCCGCCCACACCGCGCCGTGCAGGCCGTAGCGGGAGTTGTTGGCGATCCGCAGCGCGTCTTCCTCGTCGTCGAACGGGATGATCGACAGCACCGGGCCGAAGATCTCTTCCTGCGCGATCGTCGAATCCGGGTCGACGCCCGCGAAAACTGTCGGTGCGACGAAGTAGCCTGTGTCCGCAGGAGCTTCGACGCCGCCCGTCACCAGAGTCGCGCCCTCGGCGATGCCCTTTTCGATGTACCCGCGCACGCGGTCGCGCTGTGCCGCGCTCACCAGCGGGCCGAGCTTGGTCTTGGGGTCCAGCGGATCGCCCGTCGTGAACCCTTCGGCGAACGTCTTCGCAAGCGCCGCCGCTTCGTCGTGCTTCTCGCGCGGGACGAGCATGCGCGTCCACGCCGTGCAGGTCTGGCCGCCGTTGAGGAACGCGTTGGAGACGCCGACCTTGACCGCCGTCGCGAGGTCCGCGTCGTCGAGGATCACGTTGGCGGACTTGCCGCCCAGCTCCAGCGTCACGCGCTTGACCGTGCGCGCCGCCAGCTCCGCGACCCGCGTCCCGGCGCGCACCGAACCGGTGAACGACACGACGTCCACCTCCGGATGCGTCGCCAGCGCCTCGCCGACCTCCGGCCCGTACCCGGTGACGAGATTGACCACGCCCGGCGGGAAACCGGCCTCGTGGATCGCGTCGAACAGCTGGTACGCGCTCAGCGGCGCGACCTCGCTCGGCTTCACCACGACGGTGCAGCCCGCCGCCAGCGCGGGCGCGATCTTGCAGGTGATCTGGTGCAGCGGGTAGTTCCACGGCGTGATCGCCGCCACCACGCCCGCCGGTTCGCGCACGATCAGCGAGTTGCCGATTTTCTCCTCGGGCTCCTCCTGGCCGAGCAGGTCGACGTACGTCTGCACGTCGGTCTGCGGCAGCGCGGCCTGGATCCGGGTCGCGATCCGCAACGGAGTCCCGACGTCCTTCGCGATCGTCTCGCCGATCTCGTCGGCTCGTTTCGCCAGCCCGTCGAGAAGTTTGCGGAGCAGCTCCGCACGGTCCGCCCGGCTGGTCTCCGCCCACGCCGGAAACGCCTCGCGCGCCGCCCGGACCGCCCGGTCGACGTCCGCGGCCGTGCCCTCCGGGACGTGCGCCTGTACCTGCTCGGTGGCCGGATTTTCCACCGGGATCGTGGATTTCCCGTCCGAACGGACCCATTCGCCGCCGATGTACAGCACGTCGCGTTCAGCCACCGAGTCTCCTCCGACCTAGGTTCTCTCCTCGCCGCCGGATTCTATAGAAAACGCTCCGACTGTCTAGTGCGCCGCGAGGACGCCCTGCGCCGCGAGGAAGTCGACCAGCAGGTCGCCCGCCTCGCGGATGTGCGCCGCCATCGCTTCCCGGGCCGCTTCCGGCTTGCGCTCGTTCAGCGCGGCGAGCACCCGATCGTGGTCGTCGCGCGCGAGCAGCGGCCAGCCGGGGATGTCCGCGTACGCCGAAAACGGCACGTACCGGAGCGTCAACGACAGCATCCAGGTGAACTTCGGCGCGGCCGCAGCGTGATTCACCATGCGGTGCAACGCGAAATCGGCCCGCTCGGTCGCGTCGAGGTCGCCTTCGCGGACCGTTTTCTCGATCTCGCGCTGGAGATCGTCCAGCCGCGCCAGCCCCGCCGGGTCGAAGGCCTCCGCCGCCCGCGCGGCCAGTTCGCCGGAGACGTAGGCCTGCATCGCGTAGACGTCCACGACGTCCCGGCGGGTCACCGGGATCACCCGGAATCCGCGCCCTGGACGGAAATCCACCATGCCCTCGCCCGCGAGGGCCATCAACGCCTCGCGGACCGGGGTCGCGCTGACGCCGAGCCGCTCCGCCAGATGCTCGGTCCGCAGCCGCTCGCCGCCGCGGACCGCGCCGGTGAGGATCAGGTCGCGCACCTGCTTGGCGACCCGCGGACTCAGCCGTTCGCGCGCTTCTCCGGCCACTGTCACGAAAACTCCCCGCCAGCGTTGGGTTTCTCGCCATCGTAGCCTTTTCTGTCTTGTGTGACCCCCGTCACTTTTCGTGCCGGAGAGAACCTGCGGGAGGGGTCGCGTCGACTATCCGGACGAACCCGTGCACGGGTGAACCGCACGGTGTCCTCAATGGACACTCCGAGGGAGGGAAACCGAATGTCACTGAAGTCTTCGATCCTGCGCCACGGCCGGCTGGCCGCAGGCACGGCACTCGCCGCGGCCGTCGTCGCGGGCGGAACGATCGGAGTGGCCGCCGCTTCGCCCGGCGCCCATCCGGCTCCGCCTGCCAGTGTCGGTGCTGCTGCCGGTGCCGGTGCCGGTGTCGCCCAGCCGCCCGCCGCCGAACAGCCGCCGGAGGGCGCCCGAGCGACCGTGAAGGTCGACCCGAACCCGGCCGCCCCCGGCGGGGACGTCACGATCACCGGCGACTGCGGCGGAGGAAAAGGCCTGAAGAAGGTGATCGGCGGCTATCCCGGCCACCAGATCCTGAAGGACGTCAAGATCGTCGACGCGAACCCGGAGTCCTTCAAGGCCACCGCGCTACTCACGACGAAGATCGGCGACGGAGTGGGCCCGGTGATGGTCGACTGCGACGGAGAATCAGGCGTGACCCTGCTGGTCACCCACGGCCCCGCGGCGGGTGGGCAACCATGACGAAACCCCGCGGCACCCGAGTGACTCGCTCCGGCCCGGAGGCGCTGGTGGCCAGGTAAGCCCAGCAGTCCCGGCCGTCGCTCGCGCGATTCGCGGCGATTGCCGGTCCGGTCGGTGGCCGACGACCGGACCGGCAATCGCCGCCTGCCGCCTGCCGCCTGGAGAGGACGCCGCCGACGTCTCAGGCGTGCTGCCGACGCGAATGATCAACGGCCCTGTCCAGAGATCGCACTTGCCGACGTCAACGGCTGAGCGACCAGGAACCCGCCTGCGGGAAACAGCCCTATCGGGGAAAGGAGTGTGTACCAGCTCGGACGGTCGCCCCTTCGTTCCGGAGTCATCACCCGGACCGGCGGCGGACCAGGCAGCCGAGCCGATCCCGGACTGACCGCGGCCACTCCGCCCACGCGGACGGCCTCCGGCTCGGCCCTGCGTTCTCCTCCGTGCTGCCTGCACCGCAAGACGGGGACCCGCCAATGCCCCAGACTGGTCCACGATCAGAGCCCACCAACGCCGACAACCGCGGGCGAGACAGCGTGCTGCGCCCTACCCACCGGGGGCAGGCCACCAGCCAGTCCCCAGGCTGGCCGGTGGCACACCGCGCCGCCCGATGCGGATGTGGTGGGTTGGGAGGCGAACTGCACCTCCGAGCACCCCGCGGACCACCCCCGCGAGGGTGGAAAATCTCGCGCGCCCGCGGCCGAATCCCCTGCTGTGAGCGGATGTGCGAGCGCTGTGAGGTTGCTGTGCATCCGGCCGCACGGGATGCCTGGCGGGCGTCGGCATGGTCATCTTGAAGCGTGAGAGTCAACGTTTCCCGGACAGCGCTGGTCGTTTGCGCGGCGGCGGCGATCGTCGCGACCGGCGGCGCCAACGCCGTCGTCGACACCGCTGACGTCACCGGCCCGGCCGTCCAGCCGAGCGGCGTCGGCACCCCGGCCGTCTCGACCGGCGGGGGTTCCGGCGGCTCCGGGACGAACCTCTCCTCCGGCAGCACCCCGACGACGCCTGCGAACTCGGCGGCGCCTGCCACCCCGGCGGCCCCCGCGAGCCCGGCAGCGCCGGCGAACTCGGCGACGCCCGCGAACCCGGCGCCTGCGGCTCCGGCGACCGCGACGGCCAGCCCGACCGTCGGCGCGTTGTTCTCCGGCGGCAACCACTTCTGCTCGGCCAGCGTGGTGCACAGCCCGGCCGGCGACCTGCTCCTCACCGCCGCGCACTGCGTCAGCGGCGACATTTCCGGCGTCACCTTCAAACCCGGCTACCACGACGGCCTCGCCCCCTACGGCACCTGGCAGGTCACCGCCGCGGTCGTCGCCGACGGGTGGAAATCCTCGTCCGACCAGGACCTCGACTTCGCGTTCCTCAAGGTCGCCCAGCCCGGTTCCGCGAGCCTCGAAAGCCTCACCGGCGCCAACCAGCTGGGCACGAACCAAGGGTTCTCGCACACGATCACCCTCACCGGCTACCCCGACGGCACCGAACAGCCGGTCGTCTGCACCGGCACCACGACCCAGTCCGACACCTACCAGCAACGCGTCGCCTGCCCCGGCTTCCCCGACGGCACCAGCGGCGGACCCTGGGTCATCAACGAGGACCCGAACACCGGAACCGGCACCGTCATCGGCGCCATCGGCGGCTACCAAACCGGCGGCGCCACCCCGGACGTCTCCTACAGCGCCTACTTCGACGACGACATCGACCAGCTCTACCGCTCCGCGATCAGCTGACTCTCCGCGTACGGTTCTGTCGACGGGAACGGGCTGGCGGAAGGCTGCGATGCTCGCACCTGCGAGACAGCGCCGCCCACGACGACATCCACCAGCGGCATCTGGACTGTCGAGCAGCCCGCTCACCTGGGACGGCATCGCGGAAGCCGTCGAGGCGCTGCGGCGTGAACCGGGAAACCGACTGCTGGATCTTGCATGCGGGCGCGGCGGATACGGCCCGGAGATCGCTTCCCGAACCGGCACGCGGTTGATCGGTGCCGATTTCGCGCGGGCGGCAATCGACCAAGCCCGTCGTCTGGCTCAACGATTCGATCCCGGAGACGCACAGTTCTTTCCGGGCGGCCTCGCCGACACGACCGTGCCATCCGAATCAGTGGACGGGATCGTGTGCGTTGATCGAATTCCCGGCGACCGCGTAGTTATTCGGGGAGATGCGCCGAGTGCACCGTCCGGGCGGACGCGTCGCGCTGACGACGTGGGAGGCCGTCGATCGAGCGGACGAGCGCGTTCCCGGCACGAATCCGGGCGGTCGACACCGAAAGTGGTCGTCCGCAACGGCGGGCGGCGAAACGTGCGATGCGGGAAGAAGCAACGGCGCTCGCCCCAGGCGAGGATCCCGCTCTCCAGTCTTTGCACGACGAGGGTGCCCACTTTCGATGCGATGCGCAGAATCCTCGACCGCGGAGGGCTGCCCCGCCAATCAGCTGGAGCTGGGCGGCGCAGCCGGGGCCTGGTGCAGCGAGAGATTCTGCCCGGCCTTGTCATCGGGGGCCCACGCGCCCGACTCGGCCGTCCACGTCTGACCGGCGAAGCTCACCCGGTCCACGCCCAGCCTCGCCGCGCGCGCGACCAGCCAGCTCGCGATCCGCCAGCCCTCCGCGGCCGGGTGCGCGCCGCTCAAGCGGGCCGTGCCGAGTTCGGCGTTCGCGACCGTCACCAGGTTCGCCGGCGGGTTCAGCGTCAGGTTCCGGCAGGTCAGCGCCGCGGGGTACTGGCCGGTCAGCGCACCGGTCAGTGCGGTGGCCTCGTCTTCCCACTGGGCGTACGCGTCGGGGGCGCCTGAGCGCTGCACCGCCTGCGCGGCCTCGGTGATCGGAATGGTCTGCCAGTTGTCGAGTTTCGCGAGTTTCTTGTAGAACTCCGTCGCCGAGTACACCGGGTCCTGAAGCTGGTCGGGAGTGCCCCAGCCTTGGCTGGGGCGCTGCTGGAACAGGCCGATCGAATCCCGGTCGCCGCCGCTCAGGTTGCGCAGTTTCGACTCCTGCAGGGCGGTCGCGAGGGCGACCGTGACCGCGTGCGAGGGCAGGCCCTGCTTGATCCCGACCGCGGCGATGATCGCGGCGTTGTTCATCGGTTCCGGTTGCAGCGTGTACTGCGGCGCGGACGCGTCGTTCGGCCCCTTCGGCAACGCGACCGTGCAGCCGGGGGTCTTCACCTCGTCACTGCTCGAGAACATGACCACCACGACGACCACCGCCGCGAGCGCCACGACGACCGCCAGGATCGCCGCTCGCACGCCACACCCGCGCACTCGTGCCCGCCCTTCCCCACTGCCCACTTTAAGTGCACAGTCTGCCCGGGCGGCCCGGCCGCGAGACGCTCGGGTCAGGTCAGCCCGCGTCGGCGGGGCCCAGGAAGATCGGGTTCGACATGGCGACCATGGCGTTTGGCGTCGTCGTCTTCGGGCCGCCCGACGGACGCCGCACCTCGACGCGGACCCAGCGGCTGTAGCGCGGGTACGTCGTCCACGTGACGGTCGCGGCGCCGGACTCCGGGACGGTCTCGCTGTGCTCCGGCCCGAGCTGGTCGAGGAACGTCACGGTCGTGCCCGGCACTCCGCGAACGACCGCGCGCACCTCGATCGGCGTGCCAGTGCCGGCGACGAGCCGTCCGCCGATGCCCGCGGTACGCCCCGCTCCGGAGACCGAGAAGTCGAGCTGCACGTCCTTCGATTCGGCGAGCCACGACCGGCCTGCCTTGAGCCCGGCGAGCAGTTCGGCGCGGCCGAGCCGGTCCGCCTGGACGACGGTGTGCGGGAGCGCCACGGTGTGGTCCGGGTTGTGCGCGTCGGAATCGCCGATCGCCGGGATCCACCGGCCGCCGCGCAGCAGGCCGTCCCAGTGCGTGACGCTCGCGTCGTCGTCCGGGGTCCACGGGCCGTTCCAGACCTCGACGAGGTCGGCGATCTCGTAGGCGAATTCGTAGGTGCAGCCGAAGCAGTTCGCGAACGGGTGCGCGGCGGTGACCAGGCCGCCCGCCCGGTGCACCTGGTCGGTGAACCGGCGGAAGTCGCGCGGGTCGGAAGCCCGGTAGCGCCAGTCGATCCACGTGCCGGCCGGGACGCCGATCGCCGGCCAGTGCCCGGACCGCGTGGTGACCTCCTCGCCGTTCAGGATCAGCAGGTCGTCGGTGGCGTAGTTGCCCCACACCAGCTGCGAGCTGGACGTGTTGTGGTCGGTGGACACGATGAAGTCCAGCCCGGCCGCCCGCGCGTCCGCGACCAGCTGCTCGGGCGTGCGCCTGCCGTCGGAGTGGACGGTGTGCAGGTGCGAGTCGCCGCGGTACCAGGACCGGCCGCGATCGCGCGCCGGCGCGGTCTCCGGGGCCGGGTTCGGCTGGAACGGCTTCGCGGTGTCCCGGCCGAAGGTCAGCGTGATGTCCACGCGGTAGTTCAGCCCCTGCGGAGCGACCGTGTACGGGCCGAGGATCACGTGCCAGCGGCCGGGCGTGATCGGCCCGGCGAGGTACCCGGGCGTCGCCTCGGCGGCGCTGATCGAGAACCGGTCGCGGAAGCCGCCGGACCAGCCGCGGAAGCCGCGCCGCGTGCCCAGTTCGTGCCCCTCCGGGCCGAACATCCCGATGTCGCAAGCATTTCCGCGCGTCCCGGCGGGCACCGACGGCCGGTCGTAGGAGTAGACGACGTCGATCTGCTTCACCCCGCGCGGCACGTCGACCGGGAGGTAGTACCAGTCGGGCACGTCCGGGCGAAAGGTGCCGGTGACGGTCTTCGTCTGCTGCCCGTCGCCGGGCGCGGGCGCCGCGAACGAGACGCCCGGCACCATGCTCATCGCCGCCCCCGCGGCGACGACGCCGCCGGCCCGGAACAGGTTGCGCCGGTTGAGTTCCCCAGTGGACATGCCCTACCTCCGCAGCAAAGAAGTCGCGCCGACGCTAACCGCCGGGACCACCCCCTTCAACGACGCTGCGGTGAACACTCGGCGACTCGCCTCGTCCGCTGTCCGCTCCCGCACCCCGCCGGACCGCGCAACGGAACAGCACCTGACCACCCGCGCGCACTTCCCCCAGCCCCAGCGGAACCTGGGCATCACTGGGCGCACAACCGCATGCCACGCACAAACCAGCCGAACGACACCTTGCCGCCATGGCACGACAAACCGCACGCGGCCGTGCGCCCCGCCCCGCACCGTCCCCAACGCCACACCGACCCGCGCATCGCGAGAGGCAGGACCGCATGCGGCACAAGGAAATCACCGACCGCCATCACCGCACGCCATGGCACGGCGAACCGCACTCAGCGACTCGCCGGGGCCGCCGTCCACTCCGCATCCCGCCGAGCCGCGCGCCCGGGCCCACAAAGTACGGAACAGCCGCCCGGGATGCCGAACTCCCGCCACCGCACCACGAACCGCGCCACCGCCCTCACTCCGCCGCACCACTCCCCTCCACCACGCGGTCCAGCCACTCCTCCACCAACGCCTCGAACAGCACCGGCTGCTCGAACTGCAGGTTGTGCCCCGCCCGGTCGAGCACCGCGTAACTCGCCCGCGGGTAGTGCCCCAGCAATCCGTACGACTCCGCGAATCCCGTAGACGAGTCCTGCCGCCCGCACACGATCAGCGCCGGTTTCCGGTACTCCGGACCGCTTTCCGGATCGACCGACAGCGGCCAGCCCGCCAGCATCCGCTGCAGCGCGGCCCGGTCCGCGACCGCCAGGCCCGGCGCCACGTCCGCGCGGAACCGCGCCAGCGTCTCCGCGGACTGGACCACCGCGATCTCCCCGTACTCCGCCGCCTCCGCCGGGTCGAGACCCGCCAGCAGCTCCGGATCGGCGCGCAGCACCTCGTGGTCCGGCACGTCCCTCTCGAGCACCGGCACCGGGCGGCCGACCGGGCACACCAGCGCCAAGCCGGCCACCTGCCCGGGCCGCGCCCGCGTGAGCCCGCGCGCCAGGTAACCGCCGTACGACTCCCCCACCAGCAGGAACGGCTCGTCCCCGATCAGGTCGTCCACCAGGTCCTCCAGCGCCGCGAGAAGGTCGTCCGACCCGCGCGCGGACCCGGCGGGCGATTCGCCCATCCCGGGCAGATCCGGGTAGATCCGCCGGAATCCGGGCCGCCGCGCGAAAACCGGCTCGAGGCAGCCGGTCATCAGGCGGTGGTCCGGCATCCAGCCGTGGACGGCCAGCACGGGCGTGCCGGAACCGTGTTCGACGCAATGCATCGTTCCTCCCTGTTCGCCGGCCACCGTTGTACCGCACGGCACCGACAATTCCGGGACTCCGGCGGGCGGGAGGGGGCTCCGCCGGGCGCCCGGCGGCAATTTCCGGGCGAATTCGCCGGAAAGTCAGCCGCGGGAGCTGATCAATTCCCTTTCGGGCGCCGGCCGCCCCGGAGCGGGACGGTTCGGAACGCAAGCCAGCAGAAGGAAACCTGCCACGACGCCCAGGAGCACGTGGCCGGTGACGGCGCACAATCCGCACAATGCGGTCCATAGGACGATCTTCATCCACCGAGTGTAGGACCGCGAAGAATCGCCGTCGGCGGACTTGGGGAAAACTTAGGGTTCGGTTCAGCCGAATTCCCCGGAAGAAGCAGAAAAGAAAGGGTTGCCTTTCCTCTCCGCCCCGAGCGGGCCCTTCCGGTGCGCCGCGGCGGGGAGTCCGGCAGGATCGGGGCCGTGCCCACGCCCGGAACCAGCGCGCTCGTCGTCACGCTCCCCTCCGCCGCCGTCCTGCTCGAAACCGCCGCGGCTGTCGACCCCAGACTCGTCCGTCCCGGCCTCCCGCCGCACGTCACGGCGCTGTACCCGTTCCTGCCCGCCGACCGGCTCACCGACCGGACCAGCGCCGACATCAGCCAGCTCGCCGCCAGCTTCCCCGCGACAGACGTGCAACTCGCCGACCTGGTCGCCGCGCCCGGATTCGTCGCCGCGGCCGCCCCCGCGCTGCAGCCCCTCGCCGACGCCGTGTGCGACCGCTGGCCCGACACGCCCCCGTACGGCGGCCGCTTCGGCGCGCACCCGCCAGCACACCTGACGATCGCCCTCGGCGGCACCGACGACCAGCGCGCCGAGGTCGCCGAACGAGCCCGAGCGGCGCTGCCGGTCACCGCCCGGGCGGAAACGCTGCACCTCGTCGTGCTCACGGAGCAGGGTTGGCAGCTCCGGCTGTCGGCTCCGCTCGGAACGCCTGCGCGATAGCCCGCAGCCGGGCGACCTCGGCCGCGAAAGCCGTCTCCTGGGGCAGCACCGGCGGTTCCGCGGGCTCGTCCGGCACCGGCCCCGAACTGCGCACCACCTGCGCAGCCGCGGTCGGCGACGCATCAGGCCCGACCCCGGACAACAGCAACCCGTCGTTGATCTCGCTCATCATCGTCAGCAACCGCTCCCGGCCGGTCCCCGACGCGTCGTCAAGACGGACGATGTCGGGGTACCGCGAAGCCAGGTGCTCCCGCAACGGCCGCAACGCCGCCCGCGTACGCGCGTCGCGCACCGCCCGCCCCAACGCGGGCAACGCGGGCACCGTCAGCCCCACGACGATCAGCAGCACCGATAACGCCGGAAAGCCGACCGCGAGCGTGCACCGAACCGTCGAAAACGCGCCGCGGCACAGCTTCGGGGCCGGATGCTCGGCGGTCAGTCCGCTGATCAGATCGACGATCTTGCCGACCAGATAAGCGAAAGCGAACACACAGGCCAGCAGCATGATGCCCAGCCCGGCCCGCAGCGCGCCGGTACCCGCGCGCACTGCCCCAGCCGACACCACGGCGATGTCCGCCACCGCGAAGCCCAGGTACAGCGTGTACACGACGATGTATACGACCAGTGTCGGATTCGACCGGTACAGCGCGTCGAAGAGCCCTACGCCCGTCGGCAGCCCGCGCGTCGCGAAGAACGACGCAGTGAGCACGACGAGCGCGACAATCAACACCCCGAGCCGTGCGCGCCGCCGACGCTCTGCCACGCCACCGATCTCCGCGACAGTCACTTCGATCCCGTACGCGGCCACCATGGTCGCGAGGTTCGACAGCAGCCGGCCAAGGCTCGGGTACAGCTGGCTCTCGATCGCCTGCGCACTGTCGGCGAGCAAGCACAACGCGATGCCGAGGGCGATCAGGCTGATCGCGAGCCCCGAGCCCGCACCGGTCCGCCGCGCTCGCACCGCGCGCCAGATCCCGGTCGCGACGGCGAGCAGGCCGACGCCGAAGAACAGAACGTCGATCATTCGCGCACTACCCGAGCAGCGACGCGAAACGCCGCGCGCGATCCGCAGCCGGTCCGGACGCGCCGGGACGCAATGGGGCGCCGTCCGCCGTGGCGGCGCTCATCAGGAACACGGCGATGAGCTCCGCTTCGTATTCGTCGGCATTCGTGGTGACACGGGTCAGCAAATGCGACAGCAGGTGCGCGCTGAGATCCGGCGCGAGCGTCGCCGCTTCGGCGTCGACGAGCACGCATTCGCCGCGGTGCTCGCACAGCAGATGGGCGATTTCGTGGGCGATGATGTGGTCCTGGTGCAGCGACGACGTGCCCGCCGCGTACGCGATCAGGTCGTAGTCGTCGTGCCGCTGCCACGCGCCGGAGGGCTGGCCGGGCGCGTAGTCGACCGCGACCAGGTCGATGTCGCGGCCGCGGTGCCGTTCCAGCCGGTCGATCCACGCGTTCATCGACCACGGCCGCGGGGCGGGCACGTGCCGCAGCAGGTCGCGCACCCGGTCGCGGGCGCGCGTTCGCACGGTCGGGTCGATGTCCCCTCCCGAGGCGATCGGCGGCTGGACCAGCCTGGTGCACCAGGGGGTCCCCGACGCTCCGGCCGCCGCCAGCATAGCCGCCCGGATCACTCGGGCTTGCGTCCGCGCCGGGTGCGCTCGCGTCCCTCGGCGTAGCTGCCGAGCTGGTCCATCAGGGCGGCGACGGTCCGCCGGTCGCGCTCGGACAGCCGCATCGCGCGCTGCGCCAGCTCGCGGGCCTGGGTGTCGCGCCAGGCGACCACGTCGGCGACCTGCTCGTCGACCCGGCCGGCGACCTCGTCGTCGAAGAAATAGGTGACCGGCACGCCGAAGAACCGCGCGAGCGCCTGGATGTGCGACCGCTTCGGGTCGCGCCGCGCGCCGACAGCCAGCTGCTGGACGTGCGTGGCCGACATGCTGACGCCGGTCACGTCGGCGACGCCCTGGGCGATCTCGCGGTAGGAGTAGGGCTTGCGGTCCGGCGGGTGCACGGTCGCGATCAGGTGCGCCAGCCGTTCCGCGAAGCTGCGCTCCTGGTCCTGCTCGGCCATGCCGCCCCCACCACCGTTCCGTCTCCGTAACAGCGTCCAGCATAACCGTCTCGAAAACTTGACACCAGCCGTCCCGTTACGGATACACTCGGCCCGCGCATCGTTTAGAAAACTAAACACCGGGATCCGCGTGCGGTCGCTGGGGGTGCCCGCACGCGGTCCCGCGCCTGCCCGCTCCTGGTCGAGCGAGGGACGCACAAGTGCCGCACAGGCTGCGGAGGTAGGTTGTGCGCCATGACACTCCCCCACAGTCCCGAAAGGACACCCGTCGTCGTCACCGGCGGCAGCGGCTTCATCGGCCGCGCTGTCGTGCGCGCGTTCCGTGAGCGCGGTTATCCGGTCACAGTCGTGGACCGCGTGCGCTACGAGACGACGGACGAGGGAGTGCGCGTCGTCGTCGGAGACCTGCGCGACGCCGAGACCCGCGAAGCGGCTGTCGAGGAAGGCGTCGGCGGAATCGTGCACCTTGCCGCGCTGACGTCCGTACTGAAGTCCGTAGAGCTGCCGCGCGACACGTACGCGGAGAACGTCGCCGTGACACAAGAACTTCTCGAACTGTGTCGCGTACGCGAGGTGCCGCGCTTCATCCTCGCGTCCACGAACGCAGTGATCGGCGATGTCGGCACTAACACCATCACGGTCGACCTGCCCACGAAGCCGCTTACGCCATACGGCGCCACGAAAGCGGCCTGCGAGATGCTCCTGTCGGGCTACGCGGGCGCGTACAGCATCACGACGTGCGCGCTGCGCTTCACCAACGTGTACGGGCCCGGCATGTCGCATAAAGACAGCTTCGTCCCGCGGATGATGCGCGCGGCGTTGAATAATGAAGGCGTGCGGGTGTACGGCACCGGCGAGCAGCGTCGCGACCTCGTGCACGTAGACGACGTCGTGCGTGCGATCGCGCTCGCGTACGAGAGCGGCTACACCGGCCGCGCGATCGTCGGGGCCGGACATTCGGTGTCAGTGCTGGAAATGGTCGAGACCGTGCGCGCGGTGACCGGGGCCGAGCTGCCCGTGGAGCACGTGCCCGCGCCCGCCGGCGAGATGCCCGCAGTGGTCGTGGACGTGTCGGCGAGCGCGGAAACCATCGGCTACCGCCCGGAAATCAGCCTCGCCGACGGTCTCGCCACGGCGTGGAAGTACTTCTCCGGACTGGACCGGGCCGAGGCGCCGTGACCGGATTCCTCCGCCGCCACGCGTTCCTGCTGGTGCTCCTCGCCGCGGGAATCACGCTGCGGGTGCTGGCCTGGCTCGCCTACCGGCCCGCGCTGCTGTACATCGATTCCTTCCGGTACCTGGACAATCTGCAGGGCCTGCGCGCCGACGGGATCAACCCGGTCGGCTACGACCTGCTGCTGAAACCGCTGCTCGCGGTCGGCGGGCTGTCTTTCGTCGCCGCCGTGCAGCACCTCGCCGGGCTGGCGATCGCGGTCGGGAGCTACGCGCTGGCCCGGCGGCTCGGCGCGCGCAACTGGGTCGGCGCGCTGGCCGCCGCGCCGCTGCTGCTCGACGCCTACCAGGTGCAGATCGAGCAGAACATCATGGCCGAGGTGCTGTTCGAGGCACTGCTGTTCGGGCTGCTGTGGCTGGTGCTGGCCAAGGGAAAACCGAACTGGCGGCGGATCGCGCTGGCCGGGCTGGTGGTCGGGTTCGGCGTGCTGGTGCGGCTGATCGGCGTCACGATCGCCGCGCCGTTCCTGCTGTACGTGCTCGCCGCGGGCAGCGCTTGGCGCACCTGGCGCGGTTGGCGCAACGCGGGCGCCGGGCTGCTGGCGATCCTCGCCGTGGTCGTCCCGTACGCGGCGAAAGTCAAGGCGGAGACCGGGAATTGGGGCCTGAGCGGACCGTCGGGCAGCATGCTCTACGGCCGCACCGCCGCGGTCGCGGACTGCGCGAAACTGCGGCTCGACCCCGCCGTGCGGCCGTTCTGCCCCACCGAACCGGTCGAGAACCGGCTGGTCGACAACTACACGCACGCCGACCTCGACCCGGCGTGGCCCGGCCCGCTGCCGCCCGGCGCGGACAAGGGCGCGCTGGCGCACGAATTCGCGATGACCACGCTGAAAGCGCAGTGGTGGGACGTCGCGACGGCGATCCTCGGCGACTTCGGCAAGAGCTTCCAGTTCACCCGCTACACCGCACCCACCGACGTGCCGATCGACCGGTGGCAGTTCCAGCTCGCTTATCCGGAATTCGCCGAACCCGCCGCGGTCAAGGCGGTCACGCAGCAGTTCGACGGCACGGATCCCCAGGTCGACGAACCGATCGCGGCGTTCCTGCGCGGCTACCAGCTCAACGGCGGGTTCGTGCCCGGCGCGGTGCTCGGGTTCTTCGCGCTGCTCGGCCTGCTGACCGTGCTGCGGCGCAAGAAACCCCGGCACCCGGCGCGCGGCGGGGCGTTGTTCGCCGCGGGCACCGGGTTGTTCCTGCTGTTCGGGTCCGCGGTGTTCGAGTTTTCCTGGCGCTACCAGCTTCCCGCGCTCGTGCTGCTGCCGGTCGCCGGGGCGCTCGGGTTCACCACGCTCACCGTCGCCAGCCACCGGCGTCTCGGCAGTTACCCGGACGCTGTCGACGAAGGCGCGATCGCGGACTTCCACGACCGGCATCCCGGCGCGAAGCTGTCCGAGCTGACCGTGGTGATCGCTGCGTACAACGAAGCCGACGGCATCGGCCAGGTGCTGGAGAAGATGCCGGACGAATGTCTCGGACTGCCAGTAGACGTCCTGGTGGTCGTAGACGGCGGTACGGACAACACTGCGGCCATCGCGGAAGACCATGGCGCGTACGTGTGCGTCGCGCCGACTAACCGCGGTCAAGGCGCCGCGCTGCGCCTCGGGTACCACCTCGCGGCCGAGAACGGCGCGAAGTACATCGTCACGACCGACGGCGACGGCCAGTACGACAACAGCGAAATGGCCGAACTCGTCGCGCCGCTGCTCGACGGCACCGCGGATTTCGTGACGGGCTCCCGGCGGCTGGGGCACGAAGAGGCCGACAGCCGGATGCGCTGGGTCGGCGTGCGCGTGTTCGCGTGGCTCGCGTCGGTGCTGACCTGGCGGCGGATCACCGACACGTCGTTCGGATTCCGTTCGCTGCGCGCGGAACTCGCGTGCGCGATCCCGCTGAACGAACCGCAGTACCAGTCGTCGGAACTGCTGTTGGGCGCGACCGCGCGAGGCGCGCGCGTGCTCGAACGGCCGATGAGCATGCGGCTGCGCAAAGCGGGCAAGAGCAAAAAGGGCGGCAGCGTCGTGTACGGCGCGAACTACGCGCGGGTCATGACAGGGACGTGGTGGCGCGGGTACGTGCTGCGCCGCGGTCGAAAACGAACCGGTCGAGCATCGTGAACTTCGCGACGAACACCAGCGCGTAGCTGAGCACGTACGCCGCGTCGAGCAGCACGACCCACCAGAAATGCGGCAGGTGCAGCGGCGCGAGCAGGTGCCCGGCGAGCGTGGTCAGGCCGACCGAGGCGAGGCCGCCGAGCGAGATGACGAGGACGTAGGGCAGCAGCTCGCGGACCGGTTCGGGACGGCCGCGGCGGCCCCACACCCAGCGGCGGGTCAGGAAGAAGTTCAGCACCGCCCCGGCCGCGAACGCGCACGCGCTGGCCAGCCAGGGAGCCCCGCCGGCGGCGAGCACCGCGATCAGCGCGGCCTGGCTGAGCAGGGTCGCGGCCACCGAACTGGCGGCCGCGCGGACGAACCGGACCAGGCCGCGGCGGCGCGGCTTGGGCGATTCCTCCGTCGTGCGGGGGTTCGCCGGGTTGGTTACCGTCGTCATAGTCCTCAGTCTCCCCTCGGGCCGCCGGCTCCGCCGCGCGGCCCCCCGGCCCACAGCGGATTCACAGCTGACTGCCAGCCGACGATCAGCGGCGGGCGATTAGGTTCGGATCTGCCACCGCGACACCGGGCTTCGTGTAGAACGAAAGGCCGTGCCTGTCGCGAAGACGAAAGGAAAGGGTGCTCCGGATGCGAGTGCTGGTTCTGGGCGGTGACGGCTACCTCGGCTGGCCCACTGCGCTTCACTTGTCGGACAAAGGCCACGAAGTGGCGGTTCTGGACAACTTCGCGCGGCGCCAGTACGACGTCGAGCTCGGCGCCGAGAGCCTCGTCCCCATCGAGGACCTGAGCACCCGCGTCGACGCGTGGCACGCGGTGTCCGGCAAGCGCATCGAACGCTACGAGGGCGACCTGCTCGACGCGGAGTTCCTGTTCGGCGCGGTGCGCGGATTCCGTCCGTCCGCGATCGTGCATTTCGCCGAGCAGCGGTCCGCGCCGTACTCGATGATCGACCGCGAGCACGCCGTCTACACGCAGCACAACAACGTCGTCGGCAACCTCAACCTGCTGTACGCGATCGCCGAGATCGACCCGGACATCCACCTGGTCAAACTGGGCACGATGGGCGAGTACGGGACCCCGAACATCGACATCGAGGAAGGCTGGCTCGAGGTCGAGCACAACGGCCGCCGCGACCGGATGCTCTACCCGAAGAAGCCGGGGTCGTTCTACCACCTGTCGAAGGTGCACGATTCGCACAACATCGAGTTCGCGTGCCGGATCTGGGACCTGCGCGCGACCGACCTCAACCAGGGCGTGGTGTACGGCCAGCAGACGCCGCAGACCGCGCTCGACCCGAGGCTGGCCACGCGGTTCGACTACGACGCGGTGTTCGGCACGGTGCTCAACCGGTTCGTCATCCAGGCTGTGCTGGGGCAGCCGCTCACGGTGTACGGCAAGGGCGGGCAGACGCGCGGGCTGATCGACATCCGCGACACCGTCGAGTGCATCCGGCTGGCCGTCGAGAACCCGGCCGAACGCGGCGAGTTCCGGGTGTTCAACCAGATGACCGAGAGCATGTCGGTGCGCCGGATCGCCGAGGTCGTCGCCGACCGCTTCCCCGGGCCGGTGCAGATCGAGAACCTGGAAAACCCGCGGGTGGAGCAGCCCGAGCACTACTACAACGTCAAGCACACCGGGCTCGTCGAACTGGGGCTGGAGCCGCATCTGCTGTCGGACACGCTGATCGAGTCGATGTTCGACATCGTCGGCGCGAACAAGCACCGGGTGAACGACGAGCGGCTGCGTCCGACGGTGCGCTGGCGCGGAGCGGTCGAAACGTCCTGATTTCCGCTGCTCTCCCCCGCCGTGCCGGAAATTGTCGGTGGGGGGTGGGATGCTCTTCGAGTCAGCCCCGGAGGGGGTCGGAACGGGAAGAGCGGCAAGGAAAACGTGGGGGACGAAGCAGCGGCGCGGTGGAGCCCGGAGAGGGTGCTCGAACTCGCGCCGGACGCCGCGTCGGCGAAAGCCGGACGCGGCCAGGCAGCACCGGCGAAGTGGGCGGACGCGGGTGCGTCCGGCCGTGCCGTCTGGGGCGCGTGCCAGGGCAGCGGGAAGCGGCCGTACCAGACGACGGTGGAAACGGCCGCGCCCGCGTTCCGGTGCACCTGCCCGAGCCGGAAGTTCCCGTGCAAGCACGCGCTGGGGCTGCTGCTGCTCTGGGCCGACGGGCAGGTCCCCCGCGAGGAGGAGCCCGGATGGGTGCGGACGTGGCTGGACGAACGGGCCGCCCGGGCGGAGCGGGCCGAGAAGAAGACGGACGCGCCGAAGGATCTCGAAGCGGCGGCCAAGCGGGCGCAGGAGCGGCTCGCGCGCGTCACCGCCGGGGCCGCCGAGCTGCGCGGATGGCTCACTGACCGGGTGTCGGCGGGGTTCGCGACGTTCGAACGCGGCGGTGCCGACGAGCTGTACTCGGTCGCCTCGCGCATGGTCGACGCGCAAGCTCCCGGGCTGGCGAACGGCCTGCGCCGGGCGGCGGCGCTGGTCGGCCGCGGCCGCGACTGGCCGGATCGGCTGCTGGCCGAACTGTCGCTGGGGTACGTGCTCGCGGACGCGGCGAGCAGGCTCGAAGCGCTGCCCGCCGGGCTCGCCGACACCGTACGGACGCGGCTCGGGTTCTCGGTCAGCACCGCGCAGGTGCTGGAGTCCGGCGAGCGGGTGCCGGACCAATGGCTGGTCACCGGCGCGATCGACGAGGAACAGGATTCGCTGCGCAGCAGGCGCACGTGGCTGCGGGGCAAACGCAGCGGACGGGACGCGCTGGTGCTGTCGTTCGCTCCGCCCGGGCGTCCGCTGGACAGCTCGCTGCCGCCCGGGTTCGTCGTCGCGGGAGAGCTGGTGTTCCACCCGGGCGCGGTGCCGCTGCGGGCGGTGTTCGACCACCGGGAGGAACCGGTGACTCCGGAAAGCGGGCCGGTCGGCGGCACGTTCGCGGCCGCGCTCGCCGGCCACGCTGCCGCGCTCGCCGCTGATCCGTGGCTGGACCGGTGGCCGGTGCTGGTGAGCGAGCTCCGTCCGGCCCGGCACGGGGAGGGCTGGGCACTGTCCGATGTGGACGGTGCGGCGCTGCCGCTGGTGTCTGCCGTGGATCCGTGGCCGCTGCTGGCGGTCGCGGCCGAGCGGCCGGTCACGGTGGCCGCGGAGTGGACGACGGCGGGGTTGCGGCCGTTGAGCTGCTGGCATCGCGACGGGATGGTGCGGCTGTGAGCGCCTGGAACGACCTCGTCAGCACCGTCCTGCTCGGCACCCGCCGCCGAAGCGTCGACCTCGCCGGATTGCCGCCCGGAGTAAGGGAAATCGCCGCACCACGGACTGAGCCCGCGGACCAAGCGCTCGTCGCGGCGGCGGCCTGCACCGGCTATCGGCGCGCCGGGCAGCGACCGCTCACCGGCATCGAACCCGAACCGGCGGCCGCCGAGGACACCCGGCCGCTGATCCCGGCCGTGGCGCGGGCGCGGCTCGTGCACCTGCTTTCCGCCAACCGGCCGGAGCTGGTCGAGGAATGGCTGGTCACGGTGGCGGACAAGGGATTCCGCGTCCCGGCCGAGCGGCTGCCCGCACTCGCCGACGCGGCGCGGACCCGGGTGTCGCTGCGCGCGCCGCTCGCCGCCGTCGCCGGACCGGTCGGCGCGTGGCTCGGCGAGCGAAACCCGGATTGGGCGTTCCTGGTCGCCGCCGCGGACGACACCAGCGACGACGCCTGGCAGTTCGGCACCGCCGCGCGCCGGCAGGCCTGGCTGGAACGCGTGCTCGTCGCCGATCCCGCCCGCGCGCGGGAAGCGCTCGCCGCGGCCTGGGGCAGCGAACCGGCCGACGTCCGGGCGACGTTCCTGACTCTGCTCGGCGAGCATCTCACCGCCGAGGACGAACCGTTCGTCGAAGCCGCGCTCGGCGACCGGGCGGCCGGGGTGCGCGAAATCGCGCTGCGGCTGATCGGCCGGTATCCCGATTCCGCGTCCGGCGAGCGGATGATCGAACGGCTGCGCGCCTGCGTCACCGTGCGCAGCCGCTCGCTGCGGGCCGACGTCCTCGAGTTCACCCCGCCGGAGCCGGACGAGAGCCTGATCCGCGACGGCATCCGGGTCCCGCCCGGGCCCGGGCAAGGCACCGCGCGGCTGCGCGCGATCATCGCCGCCACTCCGCTGCGGTTCTGGGCCGAGTACGGCACTCCGGGCGAACTGGCCGGGATGCTCGTCGAAGGCCCGCCGCTGAACGTGGTGCGCGAAAGCTGGGCGACCGCCGCACTTCGGCAACGCGACGAGCAATGGGCGCAAGCCCTCGTGGAGGCCGAACCGGGCGGACGCAGCACTGCCGCGCTCATCGGAGTGCTGTCGCCCGGACAACAGGCCGCCACGGTCGCGAAGCTGACCCGCGGGCTGCCGGTCGAAGCCCTCACCCGGCTCATCCTGGACCTGCCGCAGCCGTGGCCCGCCGCGCTCGGCACGGTGCTGCTCGACTGGGTCGCCAGACAGCGCGACCACCGGCTGGTCGCGCACGCGGCCGCGCTGATCGCGAAAGCCGTGCCCGTCGCCTGCCTCGGCCACCCGCTGGCCGAGATCCCGCTTCCCGGCGAGGCCGCCCCGTGGCGGCGCGCGGTCGCCGAAACCCTGTCCTTCCGCCGTGAAATGCACAAGGAGCTCGCATGACGTCCCCCGTTCTCCGGCCGCACGCCGAAGCCGAATACGCCGGCGAACTGGCCGCCCTCGCCGCGGCCGACGACCGGGCGAAACCGCCGTCGTGGCGGCTTTCCCCGTGGGCGGTGGTCACCTACCTGCTCGGCGGGAAACTCGACGACGGCACCGAGATCAGCCCGAAGTACGTCGGCCCGCGGCGGCTGATCGAGGTCGCGGTCGCCACGCTCGCGACCGACCGCGCGCTGCTGCTGCTCGGCGTGCCGGGCACGGCGAAGACGTGGGTGTCCGAGCACCTCGCGGCGGCGATCAGCGGCGACTCCACGCTGCTGGTCCAGGGCACCGCGGGCACCTCCGAGGAGCAGATCCGCTACGGCTGGAACTACGCGCGGCTCATCGCCGAGGGGCCGAGCGACCAGGCGCTGGTCGAAAGCCCGATCCTGCGCGCGATGCGCGACGGCAAGGTAGCCCGGCTCGAGGAACTCACCCGCATCCCGGCGGACGTGCAGGATTCGCTGATCACGATCCTGTCCGAGAAGACGCTGCCGATCCCCGAACTGGGCTCCGAGGTGCCGGCCCGGCCCGGGTTCACGCTGGTGGCCACGGCGAACAACCGGGACAAGGGCGTCAACGAGCTGTCGAGCGCGCTCCGGCGGCGGTTCAACACCGTCGTGCTGCCGCTGCCGGACACCGCCGAGGCCGAGGTGGACATCGTCCGGCGGCGGGTCGGTCAGCTGGGGGCCGCGCTGTCGCTGCCCGCCGAAGCCGCGGATCTCGCCGAAATCCGCCGCGTGGTCACGGTTTTCCGGGAGCTGCGGGCCGGCCGCACCGAAGACGGGCGCACCGCGGTGAAGACCCCGTCCGGCACGCTGTCCACGGCGGAAGCGATCAGCGTGCTCACCGGCGGTCTCGCGCTGGCCGCGCACTTCGGCGACGGCGTGCTGCGAGCGCAGGACGTCGCGGCCGGGATCCACGGTGCGGTGGTGAAGGATCCGGTCGCCGACAGCGCGATCTGGAGCGAGTACCTGGAGACCGTGGTGCGCGAGCGGGAAGGCTGGGCCGACTTCTACCGGGCAGGCCAGGAGATCGCCGGATGACCACTCATCTCCTCGGGATCCGGCACCACGGTCCCGGTTCGGCGCGGGCGGTCGCCGCCCGGCTCGTCGAACTGGAGCCGGACGTGGTGCTGATCGAGGGACCGCCGGAAGCGGACCAGCTCGTCGATCTCGCCGCGGACGACGGCATGCGGCCGCCGGTGGCGCTGCTGGCGTACGCGTCCGACGACGTGTCGCGCGCGGCGTTCTGGCCGTTCGCGGTGTTCAGCCCGGAATGGCAAGCCCTGCGGTACGCCGCGGCGGCCGGTGTTCCGGTGAAGTTCTGCGATCTCCCTGCGGCACACCAGTTCGCGCTCGGCGAGGAGCGGACCGCGCCCCGCACCGATCCGCTCGCGGAACTGGCCGCGGCGGGCGGGTACGACGACCCGGAGCGCTGGTGGGACGACTTCGTCGAGTCCCGCCGGGGCGAGGAATCGCCGTTCGAGGTGATCGCCGACGCGATGACCGCGCTGCGCGAGGGCGACCGTCCGGACGATCCGCACGAGCAGCGGCGCGAGGCGTACATGCGGAACGTGCTGCGCAAGACGCGGAAAGAAGGCTACGAGCGGATCGCCGTGGTCTGCGGTGCCTGGCACGTGCCCGCGCTGGCCGATCCGCTGCCGCCCGCGTCCAGGGACCAGGCGGTCCTCAAAGGACTGCCGAAGCGCAAGGTCGTGTGCACGTGGGTGCCGTGGACGCACGGCAGGCTTGCGTCGGTCACCGGCTACGGCGCGGGCGTCCGCTCCCCCGGCTGGTACCACCACCTGTTCAGCACCCCCGGCGACGTCACCACCAGGTGGCTCACCGCCGTCGCCGGAGTGCTGCGCGAGGAAGATCTGCCTGTCTCCACCGCGCACGTGATCGAAGCGGTGCGGCTGGCCGACACCCTGGCCGCATTGCGCGGCCGGTCGTCCGCCGGACTGGCCGAGGTCGACGCCGCCACCCGCGCGGTTCTGTGCGGAGGCGACGACGTCCAGGCCGACCTGGTCACGCGTCGGCTCGTGGTCGGCGAACTGCTCGGCGAGGTCCCGGACCACGTTCCGCAGGCGCCGCTGGCCGCCGACCTGATCGCCACCGCCCGCCGCCTCCGGCTCAAACGCGAACCCCAGGCGCGCGAACTGGATCTGGACCTGCGCACGCCCGGCGGTCTGGACCGCTCGCGCCTGCTGCATCGCCTGCAGATCCTCGGCATCCCGTGGGGCGAACCGGAACCGTCGTCGGTGCGGAACAAAGGCACCTTCCGCGAAACCTGGACCCTGTGCTGGGAACCAGGTTTCGAGGTCGACCTGGTCGCAGCCGCCGTACACGGAACCACCGTGCCCGCCGCAGCGACGGCTGTCGTGCGCGAAACCGTCGCCGAAGCTCCTCCGCTCGCCGACATCACCGCCGCGGTCGAGCGCTGCCTGCTGGCCGATCTAGGCGACGCGCTGCCGGAAACGCTCGCTGCCCTGGACACCCGTGCCGCCGCCGACGCGGACGTCGCGCACCTCATGTCCGCGTTGCCTCCGCTGGCCCGAGCCACCCGCTACGGCGACGTCCGCGGCACCGACACCGCACAGCTGCAAGAAGTCGCCGACCGCATCCTCACCCGAGTCTGTGCTGGTCTCCCGCCCGCCGTGCACGGCATCGACGAGGAGGCCGCCGCACAGTTCTGCGAACTGATCGACGACGTCCACGAAGCCACCGACCTCCTCGGCGACGCGGCCCGCGACCGCTGGTTCACCGCGCTTGCCCGGCTGTCCACCCGCGACGCCCTGCCACCGCTGCTGGCGGGCCGCATCGTGCGCCTCCTGCACGACGCCGACCTGCTCGACGGCGCCGAGGTCGAACTCCGGCTGGGCCGCATGCTCACCCCCGGCATCGCCCCGACGGACGGCGCGGCCTACGTAGAAGGCTTCTTCTCCGGCGGCGCGCTCCTGCTGGTCCACGACGAACGCATGCTGCGCGTCGTCGACACCTGGCTGTCCTCGATCCCGCCCGAGGTCTTCCCCGAGGTGCTTCCCTTGCTGCGCCGCACTTTCGGCGCCTTCGCCGGTCCGGAAAAACGCGCCATCGGCGAACGCGCCGCCACCCTGTCCGGCACTCGCCGCACCGAACCGACGGTCGCCGAAGACCTGGACGAGATCCGCGCCGCAGCCGCCTTGCCGGTCTTCGCCACCATCCTGGGAGCCGCCTCGTGAGCACCGAACGCCTCCGCCGCTGGCGCCTAGTACTCGGCGGCGATTCCGACGGCACCGGCCACGCACTGTCCGAAGGGGACACCGGCGTCGACAACGTGCTGGCCGCGCTTTACGACGAGCGCCCCAAAAACCCGCGCAGCAGCGGCGACCGCAGCGGCGGACTGCAAGCCTCCGCACCGCGAGTCGCCCGCTGGCTGGGCGACATCCGGAAGTACTTCCCCGGCTCCGTCGTCCAAGTCATGCAACGCGACGCCGTGGACCGCCTGGGGATCACCCGGATGCTGCTGGAGCCGGAACTGCTCAGTGCCGTGGAACCGGACGTCCACCTGGTCGGAACGTTGTTGTCCCTCAACAACGTCCTGCCCGAAGAGACGAAGGAAACCGCACGCGCCGTCGTGCGCAAAGTCGTCACGGAACTCGAGGAACGCCTGGCCGAACGCACCCGAGCAGCAGTCCGCGGCGCACTGGACCGCGCCGCCCGCACCCAACGCCCGCGAGGCGCGGACATCGATTGGGACCGCACCGTCCGCCGGAACCTGAAACACTACTCCCCCGAGCTGAAAACCATTGTGCCCGAACAGCTTTTTGGCTTCGGCCGCCGAGAACACAGCGTCCGCCGCGACGTGATCCTGGCCGTCGACCAGTCCGGCTCGATGGCGGAATCCGTGGTGTACTCGGGAGTTTTCGGTGCCGCACTCGCCTCGATGCGCGCCCTGAGCACGAAGTTCGTCGCCTTCGACACCGCGGTAGCTGACTTGTCGGATCACCTGGACGACCCGGTAGACGTCCTCTTCGGCACCCAACTCGGCGGCGGCACCGACATCAACCGCGCATTGGCGTACTGCCAAGGCTTGGTGGAGCGCCCCGAACAGACCCTCCTGGTGCTGATCAGCGACCTGTACGAAGGCGGAGTACGAGACGACCTCCTGCGCCGAGTCGCGGACCTAGTCGGCTCCGGAGTGCAGGTGGTCACGCTGCTGGCACTGTCGGATTCCGGAGCGCCCTTCTACGACCACGACAACGCGGCCGCGCTCAGCGAACTGGGAGTTCCCGCTTTCGCCTGCACGCCGGATCTTTTCCCGGACTTGATGGCCGCCGCGCTCCGAAGGGAGGACTTGACCCGCTGGGCCGCGTCAGCGACCGCGCAATGACCCAGACCGTCGCCTGGGTAGCTCGACGGAAGCAAACTGAGGCAGCGGGACATAAGAATTGTCTTGCACCAGCACAAGCTTTGCCTGCGGACGGTTTCGCCGGTGCTGCCGGACGGAACGACTTGCCGCCTCTCCCGCTGCGCCACGCCATCGGACGTCGACCATCGCGCGGATTCCCTTCCGCTCATCCGCGCGGAACGCGTTGCCCTGCCTGGGTTTCAGCCCTGTCGTGAGCAACCGCGAGCCAAGCGCTGGGCTCCGCTTGGAGGTTCCGCTCGCGATTTCGCCCAGCCAAGGTGGCCACGTTTGCCCGCTCAAGTCTCAGCCCTATGCCCCGCCCGATCCAGCAACCCGCTCCCCGACCCGCCTCCCCAAGCCCAGCAAAACTCACCGCTCAGCCCTCACCTCACTCCGGCGTGAACCGCCGAGCCGCTTCCCAGCCGAGCTGACCACGCCCCCCGGCCCCGATTCCGAGCCACCGACCGACCCCCAAGGACACGCTCCCCCGCCCCGCTTCCGCCAAACCCGGCAAGACTCATCGACCCGCCCGCATTCTGTTGCGGAAACGCCGAGCCACCGAACGGCCCCAGCTCCTCCCCGCCGAGCTGAATACCTCGCCCCGCCCGACCCATCAGCCCTATGCCCGCGCCGCGTTTGGGCCCGACGCCGAAGGCACGAAGGCTTCGGAGACGTCCCGGATTCCCGGCCAGCCCGAGCCTCCGCGGCGGCGGGTGTGTCACCATCGGGAAATGGGAACCACGCCCGGCTCGCCACCCGATGCGCAGCTTTCGCAGTTGCGGCAGCTGCGCCTGGCCAAGGACGCCATGGACCGGGACTGGGCCGCGCCCCTGGATCTGGACGCGATCGCAGCCCATGCCGGGTACTCGCGTTACCACTTCGTGCGGCTTTTCCGGGCCGTGTACGGGCAGACGCCCGGGCAGTACCTGAGCCGCCGGCGGATCGAGCGGGCGGAGGACCTGCTGCGGACCGCCAACCTTTCGGTCACCGAGATCTGCACGCTGGTCGGGTTCAGCAGTCTCGGCTCGTTTTCGGCGAGCTTCAAGAAGCACACCGGACTGACCCCGAGCGAATACCGGGCGCGCCATGTCCGGCAGAACTCGGCCCTGGTTCCCGGGTGCTACGCGCTGCTGTGGCACGGCGGGTTCAAGGGACTGGGACCAGGCGCCGAAAACGAACCTTGAGTGACGGGCCACCGAACCGCGTCCCGGCCAGGAAACCGAAGCCAGGCGCGAGAACGCGGGCCGCATTCGGAAACGACACCGAAGCCCGGCACGACAGCCCAGCCGACACCCGCGAACGGCACCGAAACCCATCGCGACCGCGTGGCCCGCACCCGCCAACGACCGCCACGCCCGGCGCAACAGCACAGCCCGCATTCGCCAACGGCACCCAGGTCCGCCACCACAACGCGACCCGCACCCGTCAACGGCACCGAAAACCACCGCTACAGCGCAGCCCGCACCCACCACCCAAGCCCGTCTCGACAGTGCAGCCCGCCGCCAACGGCACCCACGCCCGTCACCACAACACAACCCGCACCCGCGAACGGCACCGAAGTCCGTCGCAACGGCACAGCCCGCACCCGCGAACAACCGCCCAGTCCGTCGCAACGGCGCGGCTCGCACCCGCCAACAGCGCTCCAGCCCGCCACCACAAGTAGCCCCTCGCCAACGACACCGAAGCCCGTCGCGCGGACGGTCGCTCGCGCCGTCTGGCTCGCCGGGGCCCAGCCGCCGCATCCCGGGGGGATCGAACGGCGGCGACCAGCCCGTCACCCCACGATGTCGAATTCATCGCCCTCCGGGTCCTGCATGGCAGCGGCGTAGAGCCCGCGGTCCGGTTCGTCATTGATCCGCAGCACGGTGGCTCCGGCTTCGACCAGGCGGTCCACTTCGGACTTGACCTGTCCCGCGCGGACATCCAGCGGACCGTCCCGGCCGCCGCCGACCTTCAGGGCGAAGGGCCACCGGTCTTGGCCGCTTTCGGCTCCGGAACCTCCTGGAACCACACCCGCGGTCCCCGTCCCCGGCCCCGGGCGGCAGCTCCGCCTCGGGAACTCCCATCGCCGCCCAGTGCGCGCGCCACTTAGCAGTGCCTCGGCCCAGAAGGGCACCATCTTCGGGGGATCAGAACAGTCGATCGTCAACTGCAGCGTCAGGTCCATGCCCGGAGCATTCCAGACAGGTACGACAAAAACACCGCTCCCCGTCCGCTCGGCCCGCCCCGCCGAGGACCGCAATTTTCGAGAAGTCCGGCGGCCCGGGAGTGGCTACTGTCGATCACAGAGAGCGGGCGAACAGCGCCCGCCGGGCACAAGGAGTCACTGTGATCAAGGGCCTGTCCATCGCCAACGTCTGGGTCCTCGACCATGACCGGGCCAAGGAGTTCTACACGGAAAAGCTGGGCCTCGAAGTCCGCACGGACCTGACGATGGGCGACGGCGGGATGCGCTGGCTGACCGTCGGGGCCAAGGACCAGCCGGACCTCGAGATCACGCTGATGGTCCCTGGACCGCCCGCGCTCGATCCGGAATCCGCTGAAGCGCTGAAGAAGCTCGTCGCGAAAGGGGTGCTGGGAGCGGGGGTCTTCGGGACCGACGACATTCACGCCGACTACCAGACCTTGAAGGCGCGCGGGGTGGAGTTCGTGCAGGAGCCGCAGGAGCGGCCCTACGGCACCGAAGCCATCTTCCGCGACGATTCCGGGAACTGGTTCTCCTTCACCCAGCGGCGGGAGAACCTGGATCTGGACAAAGACTGGAGTTGCTGACAGGCCAACGTGTCGCCCGGGGCTGAAGGATTTCGGCGGGACCGCGATGTTCCAGCCAGGTCGCCAGGAAGCTCGGCACGGGGAGCAATGCCTCCCCGCCCAGTCGTCCCGAATGCCAAGCCTCGAACCGAGACGCCGGGAGACCAGAAAGCCAGAAGAACAGGAGGTCAAGCGCTACGACTCCGCCGCCCGAACCGCAGGACTCCGTCGTCCACTCGGCTCAGGCGCAGATCCGCCGCGTCCAGCAGGTAGTTCTGCCGCATCAGCCACGGGCGCCGGTCGCCCTGGCGGGGCAGGGCGGAGGCGGCGCGGGTCAGGTAGCCCGACGTCAGGTTCATGATGGGGCGCCGCCGGGCGGGCGGGAGCGCGGGCGGGTGCGGCACACAGGTGTCGAAACCGTTGCGAGACAGGTGGTTCAGCACGCGGCACACGTACCGGGAAACGAGGTCCGACCGCAGGGTCCAGGAAGCGTTCACGTAACCGATGCACCACGCGAGGTTCGGCACCCCGCCGAGCATCATTCCCTTGTACACCAGCTGTTCCGAAGGGTTGATCACCTCGCCGTCCACGGTCAGGTCGATTCCGCCGAACGCGATCACGCGCAGGCCAGTGGCGGTGACGATCACGTCCGCGGGCAGGTGTGCGCCCGATTCCAGCGTGATGCCGTCGGGCGTGAAGCGGGCGATCCGGTCGGTGACGATGTCCGCCTTTCCGCTGCGGAGCGCTGCGAAGAAGTCCGCGCCGGGCGTCAGGCAGAGGCGCTGATCCCAGGGCTGATACCGGGGCGAGAAATGCGGATCAACGGGTATCGAGGCGGGCAACTGCTTCGCGGCCGCGCCCCCCAGGAACGCTGCCGTGCGGCGGGGCAGTCGGCGTGAGACCTGGTAGAGCAGCGTGGCCACCAGGACGTTCTTCGCTCGCACCACACGGTAGGCAAGCCGGGAAGGCAGGACTCCCCGCAGGCGGCGGGCGAGCGAATCTGTCCGCTGGCGGGCCAGGACGTAGCTGGGCGAGCGTTGCAGCATCGTCACGGACTTCGCCGTCGAAGCCAGTTCCGGCACCAGGGTCACCGCGGTGGCGCCGCTGCCGATGACGACCACGCGTTTGCCGGAGAGGTCCAGCTCTTCCGGCCAGAACTGGGGGTGCACGATCTCGCCCCGGAACGAGGCGCGGCCCGGGAAGTCGACGACGTGGCCGTTCTCGTAGCTGTAGTAGCCGCTGCACAGGTACAGAAAAGAACAAGTGAACGGGACGATCTCGCCGTCGTGCGAGGCTTCCACCGTCCAGCGGGCCGAGGCGGACGACCAGGACGCGCGGACGACCCGATGTCCGAACCGGACGTGCCGGGTGATCCCGTGCTCAGCGGCGGTCTCCCGGAGGTACTCCAGGATCTCGGCGCCGGACGCGATCGCCTGTTCCTTGCGCCACGGCCGGAACGGGTAGCCGAGCGTGAACATGTCCGAGTCGGAGCGCACGCCCGGGTACCGGAAGAGGTCCCAGGTTCCGCCGATCGTGTCGCGCGCTTCGAGGATGGCGTACGTCCGGTCCGGCGCCTGCTGCCGCAGCCGGCAGGCCGCGCCGATGCCGGACAGCCCGGCTCCGACGACCAGGACGTCGAAATGCGCCACGATTCCTCCCCGCGAGAAGCGACTCCGCCCACCTTACGGCCGGGGCCGGATCAAGTGGGGCCCCGCCGGGCCGGGCCGGGAACCACCGGCCCGGCGGGGAAAACCGGGTCACCGCAGGGAAACCACCTTGGTGGCGCCGAAGGTGTCCTTGAGCGGAACTTCCACCGTGCGCCGCCGTACCGTCACGCGGACGCTGTCCTGCAGCTGCGTCGGGTCGGAAACAGCGAGGCTGCCCCGGCCGAGCGCCACCGAAGCGGGTCCTGAGACTGATACTTCGTCTACGGTACCTGCACTGTAGAAGTTTGCGAGCAGTGTGTTATCCCACAGTCGCAAGGCCTGGACAGCGGGCGTATTAGCCCGCACGCGCCACGCGAGCACCGACGCGACTGTCCCCACCACCGACGCGCCGGGCAGGACCGCGTACGCGTACTTCGCGTCCACCGGCTTCGCGCCGTGCTCGATCACCAGCTTCTGGTACCGCCGCGTGTTCGGCGTCGTGGTGCCCTTGGTGTTGGCCCCGGTGTCGACGTCCCGCCACGCGCCGGTCCGGTCTTCGCGCAGTGCGGTGACCTCGGCGTTGTCGAGCAGCACGTATCCGCCGACGTGCTCGAGGTGCAGCCAGCGCGGCCGGTGCAGGGTGCTCGAATCGCCGACCACGCGCGCGTCGGCCAGCAGCGTGCCGCGTCCGTTTTCGCCGAGGTTCCGATTTTCGATCGTCGTCCGGACCGCCTGCCCGGACGTGTCGGTGATCCCCGCGCCGAGGCAGACGATGCCCGCCGGAGTGAAGAACCACGACTTCTTCGCGGTCAGCGAACCGTCTTCGGAGACGAAATCCATCGCGTACGCGCCGTGCCGGGCGTCCCAGCGCACGCCGCCGACGTGCGCTTTCGTCGTCAACGGCGTCGCTGCCAGCGGTCCCGGCGGCCCGGCCTTCGCGGTGGTGCCGGGCAGGAGGGCCGGGTCGACCGTCGGCCAATAGGCGTCCGAGTAGTGGCCTTTCGCGTTGGGAAGGAACAAATACAGCACCCCGTCGCCGACGTGCCAGCCGTGCAGGTTCATGCCGTTGATCGACTCGTAGCGCGAGATTCGCGCGGACCCGACCCCGAGCGACGCGGACCAGCCCTCGGTCACGTGCACCATCCGGTCCTGCTGGCCGAAAATCCGGTGCGCCGCGACGATCGGCGCGGGACGCACGCGTCCGGCGAGCATCTCCTGGGCGAACTCGATGCCCGGTGTCGCGACGAGGTCCGGGCCGGGCGCGAACCGTTCTGGATCGGGGATCTCCAGGAACGGCGCGTACGTGCCCTCCTTGATCCACTTGGCGGCGAGCCCGGACAACTCAGTCTTCACGGTCCCGGTCGCCGACCGCGCGAGGACCAAAGTCGCGACCGTCAACTGGTGCCCGATGTCGTGCCCGGTTTCGCCCTGGCGCGACAGCATCCGCCCGCGCACCGGCTCCATCAGCGCGCCCGCGTACACGAACGGCGCGAACGTGTCGCCGACCAGCGCGTACACCTTCTGCTTCAGGTCGTCCGGCAGCGCGTACTCGGTGCCTTCGGTGACGTGGATCGTCCCGGCGAGCGCGGTCAGCAACACGATGCCGTAGTGGCCGGGGTACGGGATGGTGTCGTGCTGGATGAACGAGCCGTCGACGTGGAACCCGTCGCCCGCCGCGCGGTCCAGCCTCGCCAGGACGCTGGCCGCTCCCCCGCCGGCGACGTCGGTGATCGCGTCGATGCCGGTGCGGATCCACGCGGTGTCGCCGATCAGCGCGCCGGAGACGATCGAGATCAGCGCCTTGTCCGCCCGGTTCGCCCCGGTTTCGACGACCTTCGGGTTGTTCGCGCGCAGATTCGGGTTGCCGACGAACCGCTTGATCGGGCTGACGTACCGCGCCAGCTCGTCGGCGGTCAGCTGGTCGGCGACTGTGACGAGAGTGTGCAGCAGGTAGTACGGCACGCCGATCTCGTAGGTGTACCAGTTGCCGATCTCGCCGACCTGCGGGTTGTACTGGCTGGCGTAGATCAGCTCCAGCGCCTTCTTGATGCTGTCGAGCACCTTCGGATCGCCGGAGAGCGTGCTGCCCGGGGTCCCCCAGTCGACCGCGATCGCCCGCAGCCGGGCGTACATCGAGGTGGTGTAGTCGCTGCCCGGGCCGAGCGGGAGATCAGTCCACAGTGGACCGTTGCCGGACACCGACATGCCGTCGTAGTAGGACTTCGCGACCCGGCCGAGGTTCTTCAGCGCGGCCGAGCGTTCCGGCGACGGGCGGTTGATGCCCGTCTGCAGCTCACGGTAACCGGCCACGATCTTCTTCAGCGGATCAGCAGCGGGCGCGGCGAAGGCCGGGCGCGCGGTGACGGCGAGCGCCGCGGCGACGGCACCGCCACGCAGTGCGGTTCTGCGGTTCACGGGCATGACGGTGCCTCCCAGTGTGTTGGGTCGTGAGTGGCCAAGCCGGTCAGAACCGGCTTGGCCACTCACGAGGGGTCTGCTCAGCGCGCTCCGTCGACGCGGCGCGGCAGTTGCCACGGGTTCGCTTCCTGCAGGGCTTCCGGCAGCAGCGCGTCCGGGAAGCTCTGCCACGCCACCGGACGCAGGAAACGTTCGATGGCCGCGGTGCCGACCGACGTCGTGGTCGGCGCGGTCGTCGCCGGGTACGGGCCGCCGTGCTGCTGCGCCCAGCTGACCGTGACGCCGGTCGGCCAGTCGTTCCACAGCAGCCGACCGGCCAGCCGGGTGAGCGAGGGCAGCAGCGGACGCACGAAGTCCGCGTCGCCGTCCTCGCCCTGGATCGTCGCGGTGAGGCCGGGTTCGAGGCTGTCCAGCACCTCGATGAGTTCGGCCTGGTCGGAGTAGGTGACGATCAGCGACGCGGGACCGAAGTGCTCCTCGCGGACAGCCTCTCCGCCGGCCAGGAACTCCTTCGCGGTGGTGGCCAGCAGCGACGGAGTGAACGCGTCGCCGTCCTGCGCGCCTTCCACCACCGACTCGACGCCGGACACCGCGCGCAAGTCCGCCAGCTTCCGCGCGAACCCCGCCGCGATGCGGTCGTTCAGCATTTCCTGCTGGGCCACCGCGCCCACCGCCTCGCGCAGCGTTTCGTCGAGCCCGTGGCCCTCGGGGAGGAACAGCAGGCCCGGTTTGGTGCAGAACTGGCCCGCGCCGAGGCTGAACGACCCGGCGTAGCCCTTCGCCACCGCCTCGCCGCGCGCGGCGACCGCACCCGGCGTGACGACGACCGGGTTGACGCTGCCCAGCTCGCCGTAGAACGGAATGGGCGTCGGCCGCGAGACGGCGATGTCGAACAGCGCGCGTCCGCCCGGGACCGAACCGGTGAAAGCGGCGGCCGAAATCCGCGGGTCCTTGAGCGCCGTGACGCCCTGCTCGACCCCGTGGATCACCGCGAACGCACCCTCCGGCGCACCGGCCGCGGTCAACGCCCGGGCGACGATCTCGCCGGTCCGCGTCGAGAGTTCTTCGTGACCCGGATGCGCTTTGAGCACGACCGGGCAGCCGGCGGCCAGCGCCGAAGCGGTGTCGCCGCCCGCGACGCTGAACGCGAACGGAAAGTTGCTCGCGGCGAACACGAGCACCGGCCCGATCGGCACCAGCACGCGACGCAGGTCCGGCCGCGCGCCCATCGGCCAGGCCGGGTCGGCGTGGTCGACGGTCGCGCCCAGGAACTCGCCGTCCCGCAGGACTTCGCCGAACAGCCGCAACTGGAACGTGGTGCGCGCGAGTTCGCCCTTCAACCGGGGCGCGGCCGGGAGGCGGGTTTCCTGATGCGCCAACGGGATCAGTTCTTCGGCCGCGGCGTCGAGCGCGTCCGCAGCGGCGGCGAGCCACTTGGCCCGGTCGGCCGGGGTGCTTTCGGCGAACGGCCGGGCGGCTGCCGCAGCGGCGGACAGGACGTTTTCCAGGTCGGCGGGGGAAGTTTCGCGGGTCAATGGATCTCCTCGTCAAACACGTTCAGGGTGCCGCGGCGGCCAGCCATTCGGCTCCATGGGCGGGGGTGGTGGCGAGCGGCTGCCAGCACACTCTCCATGGCGGAAGCTTCGCGACTCAACCGATCACCTCGTCAACGGCAGCGCGCCGAGCGCGCCTGCCGCTCGACCCCGTTGGCCACCTTCTCATTTCGCGCGTCAATGGATCTCCTCGTCGAGCACCGCCAGGGCACCGAGGCGCAGGGCATCGGCCACGGCGAACGAGCGGCCAGCCCATCTCCAACTCGATGGAGAAGTTTCACGGCTCAACCGCTCACCTCGTCAACGTCGCAACACCGAGCGCGCCCGCCACTCGCCCAGGTCCGGCACACGGCCGCGCGGTCCCCAGCGGAGATTCCCCGGCTCATCGGATCACCTCGTCAACGTCAGGGAGCCGAATGCGCAGCAGCGGTAGCCGCGTGCAGGTCCGGCCACCGGGCAGGCCCGGCGAGGCCCAAGTGGTACAGGTGCAGTTCCCCCGCCCCGGCCTTCGCCAATTCGCCCACGTACGCCTCAATATCCGGCACCGCGCTCGCCGCCACGGCCGTGATGTAGCTGCCGATCGCGACCCGTTCCGGCAGTGCCCGTCGAGCGGCGGCAACGGCGTCGACGCTGCCTTGACCCGGGGCCCAGTTCTGCAGCACCACCGTGTCGGCGTCGTCGGCGGCCGTCGGAGTCAGGCCGGGCAGGGCGCCGGTGACCCACGGGTCGAGCGCGCCGTGCAGCACGATTCGCGTACCCGGCTCCAGCACAGCCAGGACCGCGGACCGCAGTGCGTCGGTTGACTGCTGCCGTCCGGAGAGCAGTTTTTCCTTCAATCCAGCCGGGAGTCTATCCTCGACCACCGACAAATCCGCCGTGGCGATGAGCCGCTGCACCTCGGCGCGCAAGGTTTCCCGGACCTCCGACGGGTCGAGGTCGGTCCAGCCCTCGGCACAAGCGGAGCAGCAGCAGATCGACAACAGGCGCGCGGTGGCCGGAGCCCAGACGCCGTCGGTCTTTTCGTGCTGGTGCTGGTGTACGGCACCGAGAGGGCCGCACGCCTCCAGCACAACCGACGAAAGATCAAGTCCGGCAACGGATTCCGCGGTAAGCGTCGCCGCGTACGAGCGGACCTCGGGGTGCGCGGGGCACAGCGCCCACGGGTACGTCTCGCCGAAGCAGTTGCGCACGGTGTACTGCGGAAACTTCGTGCCCAGCTGCGAGTTGTGCGTGAGCACGATCCACGCGGCAGCCGGGATTCCGGCCTCGTTGAGCCGGCGGACCGCGTCGCCGCCGCTGTCTTCCCCGGCGACCCAGTCCGGCGCGGCGGGGACGAGATCCGACCATTCTTCCGCGCGCACCGGACGGTAGAGCGCGGCAGTGCGCGCGACCACCGACGTCTGCTCGGTCGACCACGGCGTCGCGGCGCGGGTGCTGTGGTAGGACAAGGCCACCGCGACCTCGTCCACGCCGAGGTCCTGCACCCGCTCGACGAAAGCGGTTTCGCCGAGCACGTCCCACGGATACGCGTATCCGGTCACCTTCACCGGGTCACCACCTCGCCGTGTTCGGTTCGAAGCCGGGCGTGTACTTGCGCATGTACGTCACATCGTCCCGTTTGGTCAGTCCACATCGGACATAGTCCTCGTGCGCCCTGGCGAGCGCGTCCTGGTCCAGCGTGATCCCGAGCCCGGGCCGGTCCGGCACCGCCACCGCTCCGTCGACGAAAGTCAGCACGCCCGGTTCGATCACGTCGGCAGTTTTCCACGGCCAGTGCGTGTCGCAGGCGTACGTCAGATGCGGGGTGGCGGCCGCGACGTGCACCATCGCGGCGAGGCTGATCCCGAGGTGGCTGTTGGAGTGCATGGACAGCCCGACGCCGAAGCTTTCGCAGGCCACCGACAGCGCCTGGGTGTCGCGCATGCCGCCCCAGAAGTGGTGGTCCGACAGGAGAACGCCGATCGCGCGCGCCCGGAAGGCGGGCTCCAGGTCGCCGAAGTTGACCACGCACATGTTGGTGGCCAACGGCATGCTCGCCTCGCGCGCGACCTGCGCCATGCCCTCGATGCCCGGCGTCGGGTCTTCGAGGTACTCCAGCACGCCGTCGAGTTCCGCGGCCACGCGGATGCCGGTCTCGGGCGTCCAGGCCGCGTTCGGGTCGATGCGCAAGGGATGCGCGGGGAACGCCGCAGCGAGCGCGCGAATGCCCTCGATCTCTTGCTCCGGCGCGAAAACCCCGCCCTTGAGCTTGATCGAGCGGAAGCCGTACTCCGAAACCATCCGGCTAGCCGAACCGACCAGTGCTTCCGGGGTAAGGATCTCGCCCCAGCTGTCCTCTTCCGCGCCGAGGTGTGCGCCGTACTTGTAGAACAAATACGCGGAGAAGTCGACGGCGTCGCGCGCCTTGCCGCCGAGCAGGTCGGCGACCGGACGGCCGAGGTACTGTCCTTGCGCGTCCAGGCAGGCGACCTCGAACAGCGAGTACACGCTGGCGATCGTCTTGCGGATGGAGAACCCGCCGATCAGGCCGTGCTCGTCGGTCAGCACGGTCCCGGCGAGCGTGCGCGCGATGATCCGCTTCAGGCCCGGCAGGTCGAAAATGTCGTGTCCGGCCAGTTCCGGCAGCACCTTGCGCACCTCGCCGAGGAAAGCCGCGTCGCCGTAAGACTCGCCGAGGCCGACCACCCCGTCGTCGCACCTCACCTGGACCACGCTGCGCAACGCGTATGGCTCGTGCACGCCCATCACGTTGAGCAGCGGCGGGTCCGCGAAGGCGACCGGGGTCAGCACCACGTCCCGGATCTTCATCAGAGGCCTTTCAGCACGGCGAAACCGTTCTCGACGACCTTGCCCAGCCGGTCGATCTGCTCGGGCGTCGGCTCGATCAGCGGCGGCCGGACCGTGCCGACCTTGTCGCCGCGCAGCCGGGCCGCGGCCTTGACCAGCGACACCGCGAAGCCGGGCGTCTCGTCGCGCAACGCCACGAGCGGCAGGTAGAACCCGGCGAGCAGCGCGTCCATCGTCGCGTTGTCGTCCTCGGCGAGCGCGCGGTGGAAGCGGTGCGCGATCTCCGGCGCGAAGCAGTGCACCGCCGAGGAGTAGCGCGCGACGCCCGCCGCCGCGTACGCCTTCGCGGACACCTCGGCCGTCGGCAAACCGTTGAAGAACAAGAAGTCCGCGGACCGCTGCGTGCCGAGCGCGCGGATCGTGGTGACGATCCGGGTCATCGCTTCGACGTCGCCGTAGCCGTCCTTGAGCCCGACCACCGACGGGATGTCCAGCAGCTTCGCCGCGGCCGGCGCGGTGAACACGCCGGTGCTGCGGTGGTAGACGATCACCGGCACGGAGGTGTCGCCGACCGCGTAGCGCACGTAGTCGACCAGACCCTCCTGCGGCCCGGTGACCAGGTACGGCGGAAGCAGCAGCACGCCGTCGGCGTTGCCCGCCTGCGCCGCCGCGACGCCCGCACGAGCACCGGCCGCGCCGCCGCCCGCGCCGACCCACACCGGCACTCGCCCGCCGGCGACCTCGCGCGCCTTGGCCAGCAGCGCGGCGACCTCGTCGACCGACAGCGAGCTGAACTCCCCGGTGCCGCACGCGACGAACAGCGCGCCCGCACCGGCGGCGATGTGGCTCTCCACGTTTTCCGCGAACCCGTCGAGGTTGATCTCGAGGTCTTCGGTGAACGGGGTCAGCGGGAACGCCAGCAAGCCGTCCAGCTCGATCTCGGTCTGTGCCATCAGTTTCTGCTCCAATGTTCACATTCTTGAATGGAGTCTGTTATCGTGACTATGTTCACCCACAAGAACGCTGTTCGGGACGCTAATATGGCCGGACTCACAAGTCAACGGCCCGGTTGGAGGACGCGCATGGCGCAGAAGACGGACCCCGCCACCGCTCCCGCGGAGTCCGCGGGCGTGAAGTCGGCGCGGCGCGCCATCGACCTGATCGAGACGTTCGCCGCGAACGACGTGTGGCTGTCGCTGTCGGATCTCCACGCGCGCACCGGGTTCCCCCGCTCCAGTCTGCACGGTCTGCTGCGCACCCTGCTGGACGCGGGCTGGCTGGAGGCCGACGCGAACTCCGCGCGCTACCGGCTCGGCGTCCGCGCGCTCATCTGCGGCACCGCGTACCTCGACCGCGACGCGATCGTCCCCTACGCCACCGAAGCTTTAGAGCGCATCCGCGAGAAGACCGGCTTCACCGCGCATTTCGCGCGCCGCAACGGGACCGAGGTCGTCTATCTCGAGACGCGCGAGTCCCAGCACTCCACGCACCTGATCTCGCGCGTCGGCCGCACTCTGCCCGCGCACGCGACCGCGCTGGGCAAGGCCTTGCTCGCCGAGCTGACCCACGAAGAGGTCGAGGCGCTCATGCCCGCGGAACTGGTCGCGCTCACCCCGAACACGATCACCACGCTCGACGCGCTGCACGCCGACCTCGCACGCACCCGGGAACGCGGGTACGCCGCCGAGATCGAAGAGGGCACCCTCGGCGTGCGCTGCGTGGCCGCGGTGATCCCGTACCGCATTCCCGGCACCGACGCGATGAGCTGCTCGATGCCGCTGGGCAAGGTCACCGACGCCGACGTCGAACGCGTCGGCGAGCTGCTGGCCGAAACCACCGCCGAGCTCGGCCAGCAGCTGCGCCGCGCCGGAATCCGCTGACCGCCGCCACCGTGTCGCCCGCCCGCGGGCTTTCGTGAGAGGAAATCCATGCCAGACCAGCGTGTGCTGATCACCGGATCGGCCGGCGTCGTCGGCACCCTGATGCGGCCGCGGCTGCGCCGGGAAGGCCGGGTGCTGCGGCTGCTCGACCTCGCCGAGCAGCCTCCCGCCGAGGACGGCGAAGCGGTCGAGATCGTGACCGGTTCGGTCACCGACCCGGATGCGATGGCCGCCGCCTGCGCGGGCGCGGACGCGTTGATCCACCTGGGCGGGCTCAGCCGCGAGGCGTCGTGGGAGGACACGCTCGACGTCAACATCAACGGCACGCACACCGTCCTCGAAGCCGCGCGCGAAGCCGGGATCCGCCGGGTCGTGCTCGCGTCGAGCAACCACGCGGTCGGCTTCCGCCGGAACGCCGACGCGGGCGAGAGCGGCTTGCCCGCCGACTCCAGCACCCGGCCGGATACTTATTACGGTGTAAGCAAAGCCGCCATCGAAGCGCTGGGCAGCCTGTACGCGTCGCGGTTCGGCATGGACGTGATCGTCGTCCGCATCGGCTCGTGCTTCGAAACGCCGCTGCCGCTCGGCATCCGCGGCCTGACCAGCTGGCTGTCGCCGGACGACGGCGCGCGGCTGTTCGAAGCGTGCCTGAGCGCGCCGTCGCCGGGCTACCGGCTGATCTGGGGCGTCTCGGACAACACCCGCCGCGTCTACTCGCTCGCCGAGGCCGAGGCGCTGGGCTACAAGTCCCACGACAACGCCGAGGTCTACGCCGAGCAGCTGGCGGACAAGCCCGCGCCGACCGGGGCGGCCGCCGAATACGTCGGCGGGCCGTTCTGCACCGCGCCGCTGGGCGTGTTCAACCCGCTCTGAGAGGTACGCTCGCCCACGGGACCCTCGAAGAGGAGGACGCCGTGGGCGAGCTGGGGCCTGCCGACACCAACGGCATCCTTTCCCTGCCCTGGATCCGTCCGGAGCGCACCAGCGCCGGCCTCGGCTGGGACCGGATCTACCTGTCCAAACAGCGCGAACGGCCGTATCGCGCGGAGTTCGGGCCCGCTCGCACGCACCAGCTGATCCTGCACCTCGCCGGTCCGGTCACCGTCCGCCGCGGCGTCGGGTCGCCCGGCGAGCGCAGCCGGCGGATCCCCGCGGGCGGGCTCTTTCTCCAGCCGTCGCACCAGGAACTGTCGGTCGAACTCGGCGGCGAACTGGACACGCTGCACGTCTACCTCCCGGATTCGGCGGTGCAGGAGGCCGCCGGATCGGACGCTCCGGTCCGGCTGGCCGACGAACTCGGCACCGTCGATCCCCTGCTCGAACAGCTCGTTCTGGCGCTCGACCGGGTCGTCCGGGAATGGGAGCCGGGCGCTCGCGCGTACGCGGATCAGCTGGGTGCGCTCGTGGCCGCGCAGCTCGCGCGTCAGCACCGGGCCGGGCGGAGCGTTCCCCCCGCGCCGCCGCCGGTCGAGGCGCTGACCGACCGGCAGTTCGCCCAGGTGCGCGAGCTGATGGACGAACGGCTCGCGGGACCGCTCGGGCTGGCCGAGCTGGCCGCGGCGGCCGGGTTGAGCGTCAGCCGGTTCGCCCGGCGGTTCAAGGCGCGCACCGGGCTGCCGCCGCACCGGTACCTGCTGCGGCTGCGCGTGGAACAGGCCGGGTTGCTGCTGCGCACCGGCACCGAACCGATCGCGGACATCGCCGTGCGCTGCGGGTTTTCCCACCAGGAACACCTCACCCGGGTGCTGCGCGCACAGCTGGGCACCACGCCCGCCGCGCTTCGCCGGGACGGCTGACGCGCGCGTTTCGTGCAACCCGCTCAGCACGTCTGTGCATGCGCTGGGTCTTCGCCGCCCGGATACTCGACGTACCCGCGTGGAAGGACCGACGATGTTCACCTACACCGCCAACCCGGCTCGGGTCGTGTTCGGCAGCGGCACGCTCGCTGTCGTCCCCGAGGAGGTGCAGCGGCTCGGCGCCGGCCGCGTGCTGCTGGTGGCCGGAAAATCCGCCGCCAAGGCCGCCGATCAGACGGCCGAGGCGCTCGGCCCGCTGCTTGCCGCCCGCTTCGGCGAGCCCGCCATGCACACCCCCGTCGAGGTCACCGAACGCGCGCTCGCGCTGGTCACCGAGCACAACGTCGATTGCGTGATCGCGATCGGCGGCGGCTCCGCGACCGGACTCGCCAAGGCGCTCGCGCTGCGCACCGACATCCCGCAGGTCATCGTGCCGACCACCTACGCCGGGTCCGAGATGACGCCGGTGGTCGGCCAGACCGAGAACGGGCGCAAGACCACGCAGTCGTCGCCGAAGGTGCTGCCCGAGGTGGTCGTCTACGACGTCGACCTCACCCTCGGCCTGCCCGTGCCGACCTCGCTGACCAGCGGCGTCAACGCGATGGCGCACGCGGTCGAGGCGCTTTACTCGGCGCAGGCGAACCCGATCGTCGACCAGTTCGCCCTCGAAGCGATCCGGCTGCTCGCCGCCGCGCTGCCGCGGATCGCCGCCGATCCGTCCGATGCGGACGCCCGGACGGACGCGTTGCGCGCCGCGTGGCTGGCCGGTTCGTGCCTGGGTTCGGTCGGAATGGGCCTGCACCACAAGCTCTGCCACACCCTCGGCGGCAGTTTCGGGCTGCCGCACGCGGAAACGCACACGATCGTCCTCCCCCACGCGATGGCGTACAACGCGCCGAACGCCGCCGACGCGATGCGGCGGATCGCCGAAGCACTCGGAGCCCCAGACGCACCGACCGCGGTGTTCGATCTGATCGCCAGTCTGCCGGTGCCGCGTTCGCTGGCCGAAATCGGTCTTGCCGAAGGCGATCTCGCCAAGGCCGCCGAACTGGCCACCGCCGCGCCGTATCCGAATCCGCGCGAACTCACTCGCGACGGCATCGAAGACCTGCTGCGGCAGGCGTGGTCCGGCACCCGGCCGGCCCCCGCGTTGGGCGCCCCGCCGGACCTGCGCGGGCTCACGCAGGAGGTCGTGGACAGTTTCGCCGCCACGCCAGACCCTCGGTTGCGCGAACTGCTGTCGGAACTGGTCCGCACCCTGCATTCGTACGTCGTGCGCACCGACCTCACGCAAGAGGAGTGGGAGTACGCGATCGGCTTCCTCACGCGCACCGGGCAGATCAGCTCGGACACGCGGCAGGAGTTCATCCTGCTCTCGGACACCCTCGGCGTTTCGAGCGTGGTCGACGTGCTCACGAACTCGCGCACGCCCGATACGACGCCCTCGGCGGTGCTGGGCCCGTTCTACGTCGAGGGGCCGCCGGAAACCGAGCAGGGCGCGGATCTCGCCGAAGGACTTCCGGGAACTCCATTGTGGACGGATGTCCACGTGACCGAGCCGGACGGAACCCCGGTGCCGGACGCGGTCGTGGACGTCTGGCAGTCCAACGAGGACGGTTTCTACGACGTCCAGCTGCCCGACGTGGACGGTCCGGTGCTGCGCGCCCGGTTCCGCACCGACGCCGAAGGCAGGCTGCGGTTCTGGACGATCGTGCCGTCGGCGTACCCGATCCCGGACGACGGACCGGTCGGCGGGATGCTGGCCGCGACCGGACGGCATCCCTTCCGCGCGCCGCACGTCCACTTCATGATCGCCAAACCGGGCTACCGCACGCTGGTCACCCAGCTGTTCGTCCGCGGCGGCGAGTACCTCGACTCGGACACCGTGTTCGGCGTGAAAGACGGCCTGATCGTCGACTTCGCCGAGCAGACCGGCCCCGCGCCGGACGGGCGCGAACCCTGGCGCCGCCTCGAATTCACCTTCCGCATCTCCCCGGGAACCCACCATGACCAGTCATGACACCGACGTCCTCGTGGTCGGCAGCGGCCCGGCGGGCGGTTCCGCCGCGCTGCTGCTCGCGACCTACGGCGTCCGCACCGTGCTCGTCACCAAATACGGCTGGACGGCGCACACCCCACGGGCGCACATCACCAACCAGCGGACGATGGAAGTCCTGCGCGACCTCGGCATCGAAGACCAGGCGCTCGCGCAGGGCACTCCCCCGGAGCTGATGGGCGACACCGTGCTGTGCACGTCGCTCGCGGGCGAGGAGATCGGCCGGATCGCCAGCTGGGGCACCGCCGATCGCTCGGCTGCCGAGTACGGCTCTGCAAGCCCGTGTCACCTGATCGACCTGCCGCAGACCTATCTGGAACCGATCCTGGTCACGAACGCCGCCGCGCGCGGGGCGAAACTGCGCCTGGACACCGAATTCCTGGACTTCACCCAGGATGCCGACGGCGTCACCGCGCGGCTGCGGGACCGGGTTCGCGGCGACGAGTTCACCCTCCGCGCACGCTACCTGATCGGCGCGGACGGCGCCCGCAGCCGCGTCGCCGAGCAGGCCGGGCTGCCGATCGACGGCCAGTCCGGCAAGGCCGGCAGCATGAACATCACCTTCACCGCCGACTTGTCCGAGTACGTCGCGCACCGGCCGAGCGTGCTGTACTGGGTGATGCGGCCGGGCGCGCACCTCAGCGGCATCGGGATGGGCCTGGTGCGGATGGTCCGGCCGTGGAACGAATGGCTGCTGACCTGGGGTTACGACATCGCGCAGCCGCCGCCGGATGTGACCGGCGAGGAGGCCACCCGGATCGTGCGGGACCTCGTCGGCGATCCGGACCTGCCGGTGGAGATCACCTCGACTTCACTGTGGACGGTCAACCACAGCTACGCCACGCAGTACTCGGCCGACCGCGTTTTCTGCGCGGGCGACGCGGTGCACCGGCATCCGCCGTCGAATGGGCTCGGGTCCAACACGTCGGTGCAGGACGCGTACAACCTGGCGTGGAAGCTCGCGATGGTTGTCCGCGGCGAGGCGGGCGAGGGGCTTCTCGACAGCTACAGCGCCGAGCGAGCGCCGGTCGGCAAGCAGATCGTGGACCGGGCGAACCTCAGCCGCGACCAGTTCGGGCCGATCTTCGCCGCGCTCGGCATCGACGGCGACACCGATGCGGACGCCATCGCCGCAGGTCTCGCCGCCTGCACGGCCGCGACCGAGACCGGTGCGTTGCGGCGGAAGCAACTGCAGGCGGCGATCGAGCTGAAGAACTACGAGTTCAACGCGCACGGCGTGGAGATGGATCAGCGGTACGTCTCGAGCGCGGTGCTCCCGGACGGCGAGGAACCGCCTGCAGCGCGGGATGCCGAGCTGTACCACCGGCCCACGACCACGCCGGGCGCGAAACTGCCGCACGTGTGGCTCGTCCGCCCCGACGGTCGCCGAGTGTCCACATTGGACCTTGTCGGGCGCGGCCGGTGGACTGTCCTCACCGGACTCACCGGC
The DNA here is from genome assembly GCF_000158875.1 of Streptomyces sp. AA4. Classification (NCBI taxonomy): domain Bacteria; kingdom Bacillati; phylum Actinomycetota; class Actinomycetes; order Kitasatosporales; family Streptomycetaceae; genus Streptomyces; species Streptomyces sp. AA4. The sequence goes on from NZ_GG657746.1 coordinate 4,786,157, forward strand.
GGTGCCTGGCGGGACGCCGCCGCGAAAGCCGGTGCGGACCTCGGACTGGACCTGCGGGTCGTGACCATCGGTTCCCCCGAGGCCCGCGATTCCTATGGAGACTGGGCGCGCAGCAGCGGCATCGAGGAAGACGGCTGCCTGCTGATCCGGCCGGACGGCTATGTCGCCTGGCGTCGCCCCGCTGCCGGAACCGGCCTCCTGGACGCACTTCGCCGTCTCCTCGACCGTTAGCTCACGGCATCCCCCACGGCTCGCTCGCCCCGCCCGGCGCGACCGGCCGGACCGTGAAGTCCGGCCGGTCGCCGCGGCGGTACACGTACGCGTCCTGACCGCGGCCGAGGTCGACCTGCACGTCGCCGTTGGCCAATCGGCGCCAGCGACGCGGGCGGCCGTGCGCGTCCGTCACCGTCAGTTCGCCGTCGATGCCCGGCCGCAGGACACACGGCGCACCGGCCTCGCTGTGCACCTTCAGCCAACGCGTTTTCCCGCCTTCCCGCGATGCGCTGAGCAGGAACGCGCCTTCAGTCCGGAAGTCGCGCAGCGCGATGTCACCCCACGCGTCCGGGACCGCCGGGAACAGCCGGACGACGCCGCCCCAGCTCTGCACCAGCATGTCCTGCATGGATTTCGCCGCGGACAACGGCGTTTCGATGACCGGGCCCGATTCCTTGTACATCGTATTCGGCTGGATATAACGCTTTTGGAGTTCGCCGAGGTAATACGCGGCCTTCTCGCCGCGGAGCATCTGCGCGGAGATCGACGCGGCGCCGGTGAACGTGTAGCCCTGCAGCGCGCCCTCGAAGCCGAGCCAATGGTTGAGCGACGTTTCGATGATCGCGCGGTGCTCCGGCTGTTCCCAGGTGATCTCGTAAAGCGGATAGATCTGCAGTAGGTGCGAGTAGTGCCGGTGCGACTTCGCGAAAGGGACGCCCGCGCCTATCATGTAGCCGTTCTCGTCGGCCGGATAATCGGTGAGCGTGGCGAGCACTTGCTGCCACTTCCCCGCCAGCGGGTCAGCAATGCGCAGCTCTCGCGCGGTGTCCAGCAAGGTATTGCAGCCCCAGCGGATCAGGGCGAGGTCGTAGTTGGTGTCGGGCGCGTTCACGCCGTACTCGGGCGAGAAGGTCGCCGGGAGATGCAGGCGGCCGTCCGGGCCGGGCGCGAGGAAGTGGAGATAGTAGTTGATTGCCTTGCGCAGCAAGGGGAACAATGTGTCCCGCAGCAACTGGCGGTCCATCGTGTGCCGGTAGCTCAGCCAAACGTTGTGCAGCGCCCAGGTGAGGTTGCCGACCTCGGGCGTCGGCGTGTCCTTGCCCGGGATGCCGACCGGGTAGCCGCTCGTGGAGTCGGCGAGGCCGTTGAGCAGCGTCATGTCGGTGGTGCGCGGGATGCCCGCCGAATCGGCCTGGTACGGCTGCGCGACCTGGCTGGTGAGCCGGTCCCGGTACTTGCCGAGCGCGTAGCTGACCGCGTCGAGCTCGAGGTGGTTGGAGCCCTGGATGAGCCAGTACTCCAGCTGCACGTTCAGGTTCCACCACGTCGCGGGCCACGGCGTGTTCTCCAGCCACGGCCCGGACGTCGCCATCACCGGCGCTTCCCGGCGCGCGGCCGACGCGACCTTGTACAGCTGGATCCAGTAGAAACTCTGCAGCCGGGTGTCCGGAATGGACAGGAAGCTGCGCTGGTAGTAGTCGTGCCACCAACGACGGTGGTCCCAGGTCAGCACGTCCAGCGCACCCGCCCGCCGCACGGTCTGCAGTGCCCGGACCGCCGACGTCTTCTCCGGATGCGACCACGCGACCGACGTGTACAACGTCCGCGCACTGCCCCGGGTGACCTCTCGCCAAGCCGTCACGTGTTCGCCGCCCGCCAGCAACGGCTGTACCGCGAGGTGAGCGTCACCCGCCTGCTGCAGTTGGACCGGCGGGTTCTCCGCATATCCTTCCGGCGGCGGCTTTTTCCACACCGGATCGGCTCGCGGGCTGATCGCCTTCGCCGGATGGAACACCCACTGGAACCCGCGTTCGCCCTCCGACGGCCGCACCTCCACCGCGAGCAGCGACTGTCCGGTGTGGACGAGCGCGCGCAGCTCCAGGCTCCCGGCCGCGGTGGTGATCGTGCCGGCGAGTTCGGCGTTCCAGAGGTCGAGGCGCCAGTCGAGGCCGGTGATCGCGCCGACCGGTTCGAGCGTGAAGTACCCGATCGGCAGCCGCGCCAGGCCGAACAGCGAGCCGAACCGCGGCCGGTGGTCCTGCACCTGGCTGTGCTGGACGTTGAAGCGGACCGCGTTGCGGCCGGGTTCGGAGTAGATTCCGGAGCCGAGGAAACCGTTGCCCAGGAACGGTCCCTCGTACCAGGTCGTCGGCATCCGCCGCCAGCGCAGGTCCGCGGTCGCCAGGAAATCCGCCCAGCCGACGCCGTCGCGGCCCAGTTCCGCCGCACTGGCCGGCGGGATTCCGACTGCTCCGGCGGCGATCCCGGCGAGCGCTCCGCCGAGCACTGTCCGGCGCGAGATGTCCATGTCCGCCAGCCTCCTCGTTTCTAGTCAGGCAAACCCCAAGCCGGAGCAGCACCGAGCGAAGGAACGTCACGCGGCCCGAAGTCCGGCCGGGCACCACGCGGGGTGACAGTGACCGTGCTCCCCCGCCGCAACTCCAGCGCGATCCGCCGCGGTCCGACCGGCCGCCACGGCAACCGCCGACCCCATTGATCGCGCACGTCGATGTCGCCGTCGATCCCGTGGTCGAGCACCAGCGGCGCACCGGCTTCGCTGCGCACTCGCACGAATTCCGTTGCCCCACGCCGCCGCGATGCGTCCACCAGGAACGCGCCCTCGGTGCGCAGCCCGGCGATCGACGCGTCCGGCCACTTCGCCGACACTGCCGGGAACGCCTTCACCACGCCTCCGGAGCCTTGCAGCAGCATGTCCACCACGGACTGTGCGGCGGTGATCGGGCTTTCGATGGCGAAGTTCGAGCCCTCGCGGTACATCGTGTTAGCGGTCAGTTCGGTGTCCGCGACGATGTTCCGGTCGAGGAAGAACTTCAAGTCCCGCAAGGCTTCCTCGGGCTGGTCCATCACCGAGTTCATCGACGACGCGGCCGCGTAGCTGTAGCCGTGCCAGGCCGACTGGTCCGCCGCCCAATGCCGGAAGGTGCGGGTCATGAGGTCTCGATCGGCGGTGCGTTCCCAGTTCCGCTCCCGCAACGGGTACAGCCAGAGCAAATGCGAGAAGTGCCGATGCGAATCGGCGAGCCGGACGCCGTCGCCGATCAGCACGCCGTCGGCCGGATCCTCGTGGTACGGAACGAGTTTCGCCGCTATCTCCCGCCACATCGGCACGCGCGAGTCGTTCAGCCGCAGGATCCGCGCGGAGTCGGCCAGCGTCGTCGCGGCCCAGCGGATCAGCGACAGGTCGTAGGTGCAGTCGGCCGCGTCGGCGTACTCCGGCGAACGGGTGAGCGGCAGGTGCAGCAGCCCGTCCGGCCCGGTGAAAAGGAAGTGCCGGTAGAAGTTGAGCGCTTTGGCCAGCGTCGGGTACAGCACGTCGCGCAGTACCGAATGGTCGAGATGATGCCGGTACGCGAGCCAGACGTTGTGCAAGCCCCACAACAGGTTTCCGGTCTGATCCGTTTTGGACGGCGTCCCCGGAACGCCGACCGTCCGGACGCCGCCGGGCCGCAGCCGCCAGTCCCCCGGATGCGAAAGAGCGTAGGTGTCGCCGTCCCGGTACGCGGGCGGAACCGACACCTCCAGGTTCGCGTGATCGCGGCGGAAGGTCTCGGTGACCGCGTCCAGCTCCGGATGGTTGGCGCTGTTCACGATCGGATAGGTGACCTGGACGTTCAGGTTCCACCACACCGCCGTCCAGCTGTTGCCGACCTCCGGGAACCACGGCCCCCATTCGGCGGTCACCGGGCCGTCCCGGCGGGTCGCCGAGGCGATCTTGTAGAGCTGGATCCAGTAGAACCGCTGGACCTGCTTGTCCGGCACGGACACGAAACTGCGCTGGTGGAAATCGTTCCACCAGCGGCGATGCCAAGCGAGCAGCACGTCCGGGTTCATCGTGACCGTCCGACCGACCAGCGACACCGCGTCGCGGGTGTGCGTGGAACCCGGGAACGAATACGCGACCGCCGCCGCGAACAGCCGCTTCGTGCCGACCCGTTTCTCCCGCCACGCCGTCGTATACCCGCCACCGGCGATCAACGGCTGCGCGCAGTACCCGTCAGTCTGTTCAGGGTCCGGGTTCGCGGTGTAATCCGGCGGCTTGCGCACCGTCCGCGTCGTCGCCGACACGAGCGGCGCGAATCCCCACGCCGCGCCGGATTCGCCCGCACTCGGGTCGAGCGAGACGAGCAGTACGCCGAGATCGTTGTGCACCACGGCGGAAAACGCGACCTGTCCGCGCGTGGTGGTGATGGTGCCGCCCAGTTCGGCGTTGTAGAGGTCCAGCGTCCAGTCGACGCCGGTGATCGCTCCCGCGAAGGTCAGCGTGATCGCGCCGATCGGCAGCCGCGACAGCCCGATCCCCGCCTCCCACTGGATGCGCTGGTCCTGGACCTGGGTGTGGCTGAGCATGAACTTCAGCACCTGCGGCGTCTGCCCGGCGTACGCTTGCACGCCGAGATAACCGTTGGCCAGGAACGGCGCTTCCTGCCAGTTCTTCGGCAACCGCTGCCAACGCATCCGCGCGTCCATGACGACGTCCCGATGCGGGTTGCTGCGCGGCGCGGCTGTTCCGAGTGGCGCGCCCTGCGCCCACAGCCCGCCGAACGCCGCCGCTCCAGCAGCGATGGACACCGATCGAAGCACCGTCCGCCGCGACACCCCGACCATGACGCCCTCCGGATTCATATTACGTTTCACCCTCGCTAGCGCGAAGTGAGCGGAATATATCCAGACAGGACAGGCAAAAGCCAGAGTTGTTCACTCGGAAAGCCGCACAGACATCCGATGACTGGGATCCGCCGGATGCGGGTTCAGATACGTGAAAATCACTGGGCAGGATGGACCACGCGGTACCGCAGGTGCGTGACGCCGCGGCCTTCGAGCCGTCGCACCGGCTCCAGTTCCACGGAACCGAGCCCGGTCGGCTCGAACAATCGCCGTCCCTCGCCCAGCAGCACCGGCACGAGGTGCAGTTCCAGTTCGTCGAGCTGGCCCGCTGCCAGCAGAGCCTGTGCCGCGCCCGCGCCGTGGACCAGTACGGCACGGCCTCCCGATTTGTCCCGGGCTTCGTCGGCGCAAGCGTCGACGTCGGTGTAGAACCGCGCGCTGCCCGGCGGCTCGTCGGCCGGATCGACGTGGCGGGTGAGGACGTGGATCGGGACGCCGTCGTGGTGGTCGCCGTTCCATCGCTTGGCCAGTTCGAACGTGCGGCGGCCGGAGATCACGGCGCCGGTGGCCGAGGCCTCGGCGTACACCTGCCCGTTGATCCCCTCGGACATCCGGTCGTCGAGCCAGTCGAACAGCCGTCCGCCGCCGCGGCCGAGTTCCTGGCCCGCGCGGTCGTCCGGTCCGGCGATGTACCCGTCGACCGACACGGACATGTACAGCCGCAGCGGCGTCCGGCTCATCGTCCCGCCCCGCTTTCGGTCCAGTCGGCGGCGGTGATGCCGTCGAGATGCCCCGCGGGCCACTGGACGAGTTCGATCCGCCGTCCGTCCGGGTCGGCGAGGAACGTCGTCTTCATGCCGTGCCCGTGGTCCTGCACCGCGGTGACGGGCTCGATCCCGTGACCGGCCAGGTCCTCGAGCGTCGCGGCCATCGACTCGACCTGCACGACCAGATGGCTCAGGCCGGTGCCGCGCTCGACCGGGTTTCCGTCGTGCACCAGCTCGACGGTGACGAACTCGTCGCCGGGCAGCTTGAGCATGGTCAGCTGCCCGATCGACGTCCCGGGCACGGTGCCGACGACCTCGTAGCCGAGCGCCGAGTAGAACTCCAGTGACCGGGGAAGATCGGTCACCCGCAATCCGACGTGCAAGGTTCGCATTCCGGTGCCTCCTTCGCATGCCCCGGCCCGCTGCCAGCCGCACTCACCGGTGCGTCGATCGCCCGGCACCGGATTCGACAAGCGGAGGCGAAATTTTTGCCCGGGCCGGATTTCAGAGCGGCGGCAACGCCACCCGGTCCAGCCAGGCCGCGAAGAACTCCCGCAACGAGCGCCCCGCGTAAGACTCCGCCAGCGACACGAACTGCTCCGTCGTCACCGCACCGTGCCGGTTCTCCACGGCCCACGCCTTCACCAGCGCGAAGAACGCCGGGTCCCCGATCTCCCCGCGCAACGCGTGCAGCGTCAACCCGCCGCGCTTGTACACCCGCTCGTCGAACATCCGCGCCACGCCGGGATCGCCGATCGTCACGTCGGCCGGCTTGGCCCGCACCCGCGCGTACCACGTCCGGGCCAACGCCTCCGTCGATTCGCCGCCGGCGCGCTCCGACCACAGCCACTCGGTGTAGGTCGCGAAGCCTTCGTTGAGCCAAATGTGCTGCCAGTCCGCCACCGTCAGGCTGTTGCCGAACCACTGGTGCGCCAGTTCGTGCACCACGAGCCGCTCGTGGGTGCGTTTGCCGTCCACGTGGTTGGCCCCGAAGATCGCCATACCCTGGGCCTCGATCGGGTCGTCGAGCTCGTCGTCGGTCACGACCACCACGTACTCGCCGAACGGGTACGGCCCGAACCACTCCTCCAGCGCGTCCATCATCCGGCCCTGCCGCCCGAAGTCCCGCCCGAACGCGCGGCGCAGCCGAGGCGGGACGGCGGCCCGCTGCACGACGCCGCCCGGGCGGTCGACCGCGATCTCCGGAACCCAGGCGCCGTCGGACAACTCGAGGTCCTCGTACCGGCCGATCTGGACGCTCATCAGATACGTCGAGGTCGGCTCCGGCCGTTCGAACACCCACTTCGTGGTGCTCGCCGACTGGTACCGCGACACGAGATTCCCCGTCGCCGCAACGAGATACGGCGACGACGTGGCCACCGCGAGCCGGTAGCTCGCCTTGTCCGCCGGATGGTCGTTGCACGGGAACCACGACGGCGCGCCGACCGGCTGGCTCGCCACCAGCGCGCCGTCGGTCAGCTCGTCCCAGCCGATGTCGCCCCACCGGCTGCCGACCGGCTTCGGGTTGCCCGCGTAACGGATCTCGACCTGGAACTCGGCACCGGCGGGCACCGACCGCGCCGGTTTGACCTGCAGCTTCAGGCCGCGCCGCGTGTACTTCGCCGGTTTGCCCTCGACCAGCACGCGAGACACCCGGAACTCGCCGAAGTCGAGCGTCAGCCGGGAAAGCGCCTGGGTGGCCGCACAGGTGAGCACCGCGGTGGCGGACAACCGGTTCGGGCCGATCCGGTAGTCGAGATCGAGGTCGTAGTGCCGGACCCGGTAGCCGCCGTTCCCGTGCGCGGGGAGGTACCCGTCGCCCGAGGTCTCCGCGCCGGGCGCGGCCGCTTTCCCGTTCACCCGCACCGAAACCCGCCTTCGCCCGCCGCCGCCGTGATCCTTTCCAGCATGAGGTACCGCGACGGGGTCCGCAACGGTCGTACCCTCACCGCCGCCAGGCCGAGATCGGATTGCCGAGCCAGCGCGAGTCCGCGGGCACCGCGTCGCCGCGCGTCACGAGCGAGCCGGGGCCCACCGTGGTGCGCGCGCCGATGCTCGCGCCCGGCAGCACGATCCCGTGCGGGCCGAGCGTCGCGCCCTCGTCCAGCGTCACCCGCGACATGGTCATGATCCGGTCGTGGAACAGGTGCGTCTGCACGACGCAGCCGCGGTTGATCGTCGCGCCGTCGCCCAGTGCGACCAGGTCGGACTCGGGCAGCCAGTACGTGTCCAGCCAGACGCCGCGGCCGATCTTGACGCCCATCGTGCGCAGCCACGCGGGCAGCAGCGGCGTGCCGCCGAGCGACCCGATCAGCCACGGCACCGCGAGCGCCTCGACGAACGTGTCGGCCAGCTCGTTGCGCCACACGAACGAACTCCACAGCGGGTGGTCGATCTCGCGGAACTTCCCGACCAGCAGCCATTTCGCCGCGGTCGCGGTGAGCGCGGCGACGACCCCGGCGGCCAGCAGCACCGGCCCGGCCAGCAGCGCGGCGACCCAGAAGCCGCCCCACGACGCCAGCGCCAGCAGCGCGACCGCGACGCCGACGGTCAGCGCGACCGCGCACATCACCGGCACGATCCGGCACAGCTCGACCAGCGCCCGCGCCGCCTTGAGGTGCAGCGGCGGCGTGTACGTGCGGCTGGTGTCGCTCTCCTCCACCGCGCGGCGCACCGGCAGCGGCGGCATGCCCAGGTACGACGAGCCCTTCTTCGCCTTCGCCGGCGTCGAGGACAGCACCCCGACCAGCCCGCGCTTCGGCACCGAACGGCCCGGCGCGGTCATTCCCGAGTTGCCGAGGAACGCCTGCTTGCCGATCCGCGCCGGGGCGGCGTGCAGCCAGCCGTGGCCCAGCTCGTAGGTGGCGACCATGGTGTCGTCGGCCAGGAACGCGCCACTGTCCACTTTGGTCATTTTCGGCAGGGCGAGGACAGTCGACGCCTCCACGTTCCGGCCGACCTTCGCGCCGAGCAGCCGCAGCCACACCGGCGTGAACAGGCTGGCGTACAACGGGAACAGGCCTTCGCGGGCCATCCCCATCAGCCGTTCGGTCGCCCAGACCTGCCACGCGACGCGGCCGTGCACCGGGTGGTAGCCCTCGACCATCCCGACGCCCAGCGCGCGGACCCCGGCCAGCACGAGCAGCGCGTACGTCACGAAGTAGGCGACCGTGGCGACCGGCACGAACAGCAGCGCCTGGCCCAGCGCGGCGCTCAAGCTCGAGGTGCCGGCGACCGCGTACCCGGCCACCGCGACGCCGGGCAGCGCGGCGATTCCGGGCAGCAGCCCGAGGAACACCGAGGTCGCGCCGTACACCGAAGCCCAGAACCGCGAGCGCGGCGGGCGGCTCGACGGCCACTTCAGCGCGTCCTTGACGTCCGAGCGCACCGCGGGCGAACCGGCCCAGCGCTGGCCCGCCGGGACCGCGCCGCGCACGGTCGAACCGGCCGCGATCTCCGCGCCCTTGCCGATCCGGGCGCCGGGGAACAGCGTGCTGCGCGCGCCGACCCGGGCCTCGGCCCCGATCCGCGTCTTGCCGATGTGCACGACGTCGCCGTCGACCCAGTGGCCGGACAGATCGACCTCGGGCTCCACCGCCGCGCCGCGGCCCAGCTTGAGGAAACCGGTGACCGGCGGCGGCGAGTGCAGGTCGACGTCCTTGCCGATGCGCGCGCCGAGCGCCTTCGCGTACGTCGTCATCCACGACGCGCCCGCGACGCTGTCCGCGCCGCTGAACTCGGCCAGCTTCTCGGCGGTCCACAGTCGCAAGTGGACACTTCCGCCGCGCGGGTAGGCGCCGGGGCGCACCCCGGCCAGCAGCACGCGCGCGCCGCCCGCGGCGATCGCGATCCGCCCCGCCGGGGTGAACAGCACGAGCCAGGCGAGCACCAGCCACGCCCAGTTCAGCGTCGGCGCCCAGGAAACGCCCAGCAGCGCCAGCACGTTCGAGCAGGCGGCGGCGAGCGTGGTCCAGCGCAGCCCGACGAGGCCCATCAGCGGGACCATCAGCAGCGACTGCACGAGCCCGGCGCGGCGCGGCGTCGGCGCGATCTCGCGGCGTTCGGTCTCCTCGCCGCTCAGCGCGTCGAGCTTCGCGGCGAGCGCGCCGAGCTTCGGGTTCTGGTAGATGTCGCTGACCGACACCTCGGGGTGGCGGGTGCGGATGCGCGCGATCAGCTGCGCCGCGGTGAGGCTTCCGCCGCCGTTGGTGAAGAAGTCGGCGTTCGCGCTGCTCACCGACACGCCGAGGATCTCGCTCCAGCCCTCGGCGAGCCACGCCTCGGTCGGAGAAAGCCCGGCCGCGCTCGCGTCCACAGTGGACAGCGGCCACGGCAGCGCGTTGCGGTCGACCTTGCCGGACGTGCGGGTCGGCAGGTCGTCGATCGTCGCCAGCAGCGGCACGAGCGCGGCGGGCAGCTGCGCGCGCAGCCGGGTCGCGGCGTCGTCCGTGTCGAGCTTTTCGCCGTCCTCCGGCACGACGTAGCCGACCAGGACCTGGTTGCCCGCCTTGGTGCGCCGGACCGCCGCGGCCGCGCCGCGCACGCCGGGCAGCGCCTGCAGCGCCGCGTCGACCTCGCCCAGCTCGATCCGGCGGCCGCCGAGCTTGATCTGCTCGTCGAGCCTGCCGAGGAACAGCAGGCCTTCCGGCTCCGCGCGGACCATGTCGCCGCTGCGGTAGGCGCGCTCCCAGCCCATCGACGGCAGCGGCGCGAACTTCTGCGCGTCCTTCTCCGCGTCGAGGTAGCGGGCGAGCCCGGCCCCGCCGATGACCAGCTCGCCGGTCTCGCCCATGGCGACCGGTTCGCCTTCTTCGTTCACCACGACCAGCTGCCAGCCGAGCAGCGGCAGGCCGATCCGCACCGGGCCCTCGCCGGTCATCTGCGCGGCGCAGGCGACGACGGTCGCTTCGGTCGGGCCGTAGGTGTTCCAGACTTCGCGGCCTTCGACGGCCACGCGCTCGGCCAGCTCCGGCGGGCACGCTTCGCCGCCGAAGATGAGCAGGCGCACGTCTTCCAGCGCGTCCGCCGGCCACAGCGCGGCCAGCGTCGGCACCGTCGACACGACCGTGATGCCCTGCGAAACCAGCCACGGGCCGAGGTCGACGCCGGTGCGCACCAGGGCGCGCGGCGCGGGGACCAGGCAGGCGCCGTGCCGCCAGGCGAGCCACATCTCTTCGCAGGAGGCGTCGAACGCGACGCTCAGCCCGGCCAGCACCCGGTCGCCGGGGCCGATCGGCTCGTCGGTCAGGAAAAGCTGGGCTTCGGCGTCCACGAAGGCCGCCGCCGAGGCGTGCGTGACCGCGACGCCCTTCGGCTTGCCGGTGGAGCCGGAGGTGAAGATGATCCACGCGTCGTCGGCCGGGCCGGGCCGCCCGGTGGCGCCGCCCGGCGTGCCCGCGACGGCGATCTCGCCGTCGGTGGCGATCGCCGCGACACCCGCCTCGCCGAACACCAGCTCGGCTCGCTCGTCGGGGTCGTCCGCGTCGACCGGCACGTACGCCGCGCCGACCGACAGCGTCGCCAGGATCGCGACGTACAGCTCGGCGGTGCCGGAGGAGATCCGGATGCCGACGCGGTCGCCCCGGCCGACGCCGTGCTCGCGCAATTCGCGGGCGTACGCGTCGATCTCTTCCATCAGCCGGCGGTAGCTCAGCGGGCCGGTGCCGTCGTCGAGCGCGGCGGCGTTCGGGTGCCGCTCCGCGGTCGCGGCGAGGATGTCCAGCAGGGTGCGCTCGGCGGACGGGGCGGCGGTCTCGAACAGAGCGGGCGAGAGCGCGGCCTCGACGGCGACAGTCAGGGCTTCGGCGCTGCCGGAATCGGCGGTCAGCGTCACCAGGCCACCTCGGCGGCCGGGTGCGCCCCGGTATTCCGGAACGGTGCGGGCACGGTCGAACTCTGGGCGCGCAAGCCCATCACTCACCTTTCGCGAGCGTCATTCGGGCTGGCCATCCGAATGAGGCGCCCGTAGCGACCGTCCACTTTACGCGGCGATCAAGCCCAGGTCGCGCCTGGGTAACGGCGGCGTGTCGGACATCACCGCGCGCAGGTCCGGCAAGGGAAACCCGGGAAATCGGTCTCGCCGGGAATTCCCTTGCCGGGAAAGGAATCAGCGGTTGCGGGCCGCTTTTCCGCCCGCCTTCGGCTTCTGCTTCTTTTCGCGGACGCGCACATTCACCCGGACGGGACTGCCCGCGAAGCCGAACTGCTCGCGGAATTTCCGCTCGATGAACCGGCGGTACCCGGCCTCGAGGAACCCGGTGGTGAACAGCACCAGCGTCGGCGGGCGGATGCCCGCCTGCGTCGCGAACAGCACCTTCGGCTGCTTGCCGCCGCGCACCGGCGGCGGCGTCGCCGCGACGAGGTCGGACAGCCAGCCGTTGAGCTGGCCGGTCGACACGCGCTGGTCCCACGACGCCAGCGCCGTGCGCAGGGCGGGCGCGAGCTTGCGCACCGCGCGCCCGGTCAGCGCGGAGACGTTGACCTTCTCCGCCCACGGCACCCGCACGAGGCCGCGGTCCAGCTCGCGCACCATGGCGTACCGGCGGTCCTCGTCGACCAGGTCCCATTTGTTGAACACGAGCACGCACGCGCGGCCCGCCTCGACCACCATCGTCAGCACCCGCAGGTCCTGTTCGGTCAGCGGTTCGGAGGCGTCCAGCAGCACGAGCGCGACCTCGGCCGCGTCGATCGCGGTCTTCGTGCGCAGCGAGGCGTAGTACTCCGCGCCGTCGGCGAAGTTGACGCGCTTGCGCAGGCCCGCGGTGTCCACGAACCGCCAGATCTCGCCGTCCAGCTCGACCAGCGAGTCGACCGGGTCGACCGTGGTGCCCGCGACCGAGTCGACGACCGAGCGCTGCTCGCCGGAAAGCCGGTTGAGCAGGCTGGACTTGCCGACGTTCGGCTTGCCGACCAGCGCGACGCGGCGCGGCCCGGCGGTCGCCGTGCCGGCTTCGCGCGGCGCCTCGGGCAGCGCGGCCATGATGGAGTCGAGCAGGTCGCCCGAGCTGCGGCCGTGCAGCGCGCTGACCGGATGCGGTTCGCCGAGGCCCAGCGACCACAGCGACGCGGTGTCGGCCAGCAGCCGGTCGTCGTCCACCTTGTTCGCGGCCAGCAGGACCGGCTTCTTCGACCGGCGCAGCACGCGCGCGACGGCCTCGTCGGTGGCGGTGGCCCCGACCGTCGCGTCGACCACCAGCAGCACCGCGTCCGCGGTCTGCATGGCCATCTCGGCCTGCTGCGCGACCGAGGCCTGCAGGCCGGTGGCGTCGGGCTCCCAGCCGCCGGTGTCGACGAGCGTGAACCGCCGCCCGGCCCAGAACGCGTCGTAGGCGACGCGGTCGCGCGTCACGCCCGGCACGTCCTGCACGACCGCTTCCCGGCGGCCGAGGATGCGGTTGACCAGCGTGGACTTGCCCACGTTCGGCCTGCCGACCACGGCGAGCACCGGCTGCGCGGCGGCGGCGCGGCCCTCGGCCTCCTCGGCCTCGATCTGCGCGTCGAGCGCGGCGAACTCGGACTCGTCCGACCAGCTTCCGTCGACCTCGCCGAGACCGTCCACCGAGCTGTCGGCGGCGTCAAACCCTGTCATCGTTTCCCAACTTCACCTACGGCGTGGCGAACCCGTGTTCGCCCCGCCAGTCGTCCAAAGCCTGTACAAGCGCCGACAGCTGCGTGCGCAGCTCTTCAGTGCCCTGGTCCAGGCCCTTGCGGCCCGGACCGACCTTCAGCGCGAACGGCTCCCCGAAGAGGAGGTCCACGCGCGGGCGCCACCGGCGTCTGCCGTCGGCGGGCTTGCGCGTCCCGCGGATCGCCACCGGCAGCACCGTGGCCCCGGAAGCGCGCACGAGCCACGCCGCGCCGCGTTCGGCGGCCCCGACGTCGCCCTCGCCGCGAGTGCCTTCCGGGAAGATCCCGACCGCCCCGCCCGCTTTGAGCACGCCGACCGCCGTGGTCAGCGGCGTCCGGTCGATCTCGCCCCGGCGGACCGGGATCTGGCCGATCGCCCGCAGGAACCAGCCGCCGATCCCCTTGAACAGTTCGGCCTTCGCCAAGAACGCGCTGCGCCTCGGAAGCATTCCGATCACCAGCTGCGGATCGACGTTCGAGCTGTGGTTCGCGATCACGACGAGCGGCCCGTCCGAGGGCACCCGGTCGCGGCCGTGCACCCGGATCCGGAACGCCGGACGCAGATAATACCGGCCCGCCGTCCGCCCGATGTCGAGCAGGAGCCCGTGCGCACCCTCGGGAAGGGCGCCGCTCACCGGCTGACCCCGGCCTCGGCCGCGGCCGGTTCGGCCGGGCAGTCGCCGAGCAGCCCCCGGCCGCGGGCGAGTTCGGCCAGCGCGACGATGACCTGGTCGATCGTCAGCTCGGAGGTGTCCACCTGGACCGCGTCCCCGGCCGCGCGCAGCGGAGAGGCGGCGCGGGTGGAGTCGATCCGGTCGCGGCGCTCGACCGATTCGCGGGCGGATTCGACGCTCGAAGCGCGTCCCGCCGCGGAGTCCTGGGTGTTCCGCCGCGCGGCGCGGACCTCGGCCGAGGCGGTCAGATAAACCTTGAGCGGCGCGTCCGGCGCGACGGTGGTGCCGATGTCGCGGCCCTCCACGACGATCCCGCCGTCGCCCTCGACCGCGTCGGCGATCATCCGGCGCTGGCGGGCGACGAGCACCTCGCGCACCTGCGGCACGGCCGACACCGGCGACACCGCGCCGGTCACCTCGGGGCCGCGGATCTCGGCGGCCACGTCCTCGCCGGCCAGCCGGACGTCCGGCCGCTCCGGGTCGGTGCCGAGCGAGAAGTCGACGTCGTGCGCGAGCGCGCCGACCGCGTGTTCGTCGGCGAGGTCGATCCCGGCGCGCAGCACCGCCAGCGTGACGACGCGGTACATCGCCCCGGTGTCCAGGTAGCGGGCGCTCAGCCGGCCGGCGAGCTTGCGCGCCACCGTGGTCTTGCCGGTTCCCGACGGGCCGTCCAGCGCGACCACCCCACGTAGGGCTCCCGTCACCGATGTTCTCCTCACGTTCGTCCCGCACTCCCGGTCCGGTTCATTCTGCCGGTAGCCGGTCCCGGCACCTCAGGCGGTGTCCACGGCGGACTCCCATTCGACGCTAGACAACCTAGCGGCGCTAAGTTAGCGTTGCACTTGTTTCTAGCGCCGCTAACTTCCTCGGAGGGTCCCCCATGCTGATCGCCGCTTACGTCCTCGCCGCCGTCCCCGTGCTCGGGATCATCTACGTCGGCTTCACCTATCTGTTCGCCCCGGCGAAGACCGCCGCGACGTTCGGCCTGCGGGAAATCCCCACCGGCTCGACGGCGTTCTTCGAGATCAAGGGAGACCGCGACCTCGGCACCGGGCTGATCCTCGGCGTCGCGATGCTCGCGGGCAGCGCGCACCTCGTCGGCTGGCTGCTGCTGGCCGCGACCGTCATGCCGGTCTGCGACATGCTGATCGTCCTGCGGCACAAGGGCAGGAAGGGAATGGCCTACGGCGTGCACGGCGCGACCGCCGCGCTCATGGCCGTCACCTCGGTGCTGCTCCTGCTGGGCTGAACTCCGCGAATCGGACAATGAGTTACCGTGGCGGACGTGAACGTCGAAGTCACCCCTCTTCCCGGAATCGGTGTCCGCAAGGACTTCGCCACCCGCGCGGGACGCCGCATCGGCGTCGTCACCCAGCGGGACGGCAAGATCGAGCTGATCGTCTCCAAATCGGACGACCCGGACGCCTGCCTCGCGTCGCTGCCGCTGACCGCGGACGAGGCGGGCGCGCTCTCGAACCTGCTCGGCGCGCCGCAGCTGGTGGCGCAGCTGAACGAGGAGCACCGCGAGCTGCCGGGGATCAACACGAAGCAGCTGCCGATCACCGCGGACAGCCCGTTCGACGGCCGTTCGCTCGGCGACACCGCGATGCGCACGCGCACCAGCGTCTCGATCGTCGCGGTGATGCGGGCCGGGCAGGTGCACCCGTCGCCGACGCCGGACTTCCTCTTCACCGCGGGCGACCTGCTCGTCGTCGTCGGCACGTCCGAGGGCCTGGAGGCCGCCGCCAAGATCCTCAAGCACGGCTGATGGACCACACCGCACTTTCGCTGATCGAACTCGGCGCGGTCTTCTTCGTGCTCGGCGCGCTGGGCAGGCTCGCCGGCCGGATCGGCCTCTCCCCCATCCCCCTGTACCTGCTCGGCGGCCTGTGCTTCGGCTCCGGCGGCCTGATCCCGCTCGCCGACATCGGCGATTTCTCCCACCTCGCCAGCGAAATCGGCGTGGTGCTGCTGCTTCTCCTGCTCGGCCTGGAGTACTCCGCGGCCGAGCTGTTCACCGGCATGCGGCGGTCGTGGACCGCCGGGCTGGTGGACATCGTGCTCAACGCCGCGCCCGGCGCCGCGGTCGCGCTGATCCTGGGCTGGGGCCCGATCGGCGCGATCGTCATGGCGGGCGTCACGTACATCTCGTCGTCCGGCATCATCGCGAAGGTCCTCGGCGACCTCGGCCGGCTCGGCAACCGCGAAACGCCGGTGGTGCTGTCGATCCTCGTGTTCGAGGACCTCGTGATGGCGCTGTACCTGCCGATCCTCACCGCGATCCTGGGCGGGGTGAGCCTGCTCGGCGGGCTGGAAGCGGTCGGCATTTCGCTGCTGGTGATCACCGTGGTGCTGGTGATCGCGCTGAAGTTCGGCCGGTACGTCTCGGCACTGGTGGACAGCGACGACCGGGAAGTGTTCCTGCTCAAGATCCTCGGCGCGGCGCTGCTGGTGGCCGGGATCGCGTCGGCGCTGCAGGTTTCGGCGGCGGTCGGGGCGTTCCTGCTCGGCATCGCGGTGTCCGGCTCGACCGCGCACAACGCGACCCGGCTGCTGGAACCCTTGCGGGACTTGTTCGCCGCGATGTTCTTCGTGGTGTTCGGGCTGAACACCAACCCGGCGTCGATCCCGCCGGTGCTGGGCTGGGCCGCGGTGCTCGCGGTCGTGACGACGCTGACGAAGGTGGCCACCGGCTGGTGGGCCGCGCGTCGGCAGAAAATCGGGCGGCTCGGCCGGGCTCGAGCCGGGGCGGCTTTGGTTGCGCGGGGCGAGTTTTCGATCGTGATCGCGGGGCTGGCAGTTGCGGCTGGGGCGGTCGACGGGGAGCTGGCGGCGTTGGCTACGGCGTACGTGTTGCTGATGGCGATTCTCGGCCCGACCGCGGCGCGAGTGGTCGAGCCGGTCGCGAAAGCCTTGCAGCGCAAGGCGGCCGCGAAGGAAACCGTCACCGCCAACTGACGTCCTGGTTGGGCGAATGGTCCGTGAAGGACTCATTGAGGGAATCAGATTCCCTCAATGAGTCCTTCACGGACTTTGTCAGCGCAGGTCGAAGCGCGCGGCAGCGGGCACGTGCGCGAGCGGACCCGCCGGGGCGGATTCCGTCCGCGGACGCGCCGGAACCGCGCCGACCAGCGGGATCCGGGCCGAGGTCTTGGCCAGGTCGATGGTCAGCTTCGGCGGATTCGCGGGCGCGGTGATGAAATTAGCGTCCGTCCCGCCGATCACCAGCGCCAGCCGGTGCCCGGCCGGGACGATGTGGTCGGTGCTCGCGAGACGGAACGTCATCGTGTACGCCTTGCCCGGCGTGAGCCGCGCTTCCCGGCTCAGCGACTGGTAATTCGCCAGGTCCGCCCAGCCTCGGCTGATGATCGTGTAGTCCACGTTCGTCGTGTCCGCGCTGGTCACCTTGTAGCAAGCGCTGTCGCCGTCGGTGCTCGAACCCCAGCACGTGCGGTCCGTGCCGGTCACGATTCCCTCGCCGGGGCCCGAGAAATTCCGGATCTTCGCCGGCCCGTAGTCCACCAGCATCGCCGACAGGTGCGCGGTCGAAGTGCTCGGCGTGGCCGTCACGGTGATCGACGAGGTGCCCGAAACCTGCACCGGCGCAGTGAGCGCGGCGGTGCTGTAGAGGACCCGGTTCGCCGACGCGGCCGACGGATCCGCCGCCCACTCGTTCTCCCCGATCTTCGGGTTGTCGGTGAACGACGCGCTGCCCCGGCCGCCCGCGGTGCCGAGCGTGCCGACCCCAGGCGTGCGGCCCGGCTGCGGCCGCAACACGGTCTCCTTCGTGCCCGGAGCCGGGTAGGTCGCTTCGTTGACCCACTGGTCCGGCTGGCGTTCGACGGTCGCCATCGGTTCCTTGTCGACGCCGTTGTCGATGCCCATCAGGTAGTGGTCGAACCACCGGTGCAGGGTGTCGACCCATTCGGTGCGGCGGTAGTCGAACGGGTCGACGTGGCCGGTCTGCGCGAGCCAGATCTTGCGCTGCACGCCCTTCGCGGCGAGCGCGTCCCACCATTGGCCGTAGTTGATCGGCATGACGTTGAGGTCGTTCACGCCGTGCGAGATGAACACGCTGGCGCGCACGTTCTTCGCGTTCGCCACGTAGTCGCGTTCCGCCCACAGCGGACCGTAGTCGCCGTTCTCGGTCGCGCCTGCGGCGAGTTTCCGGTTCTGCGCCGAGCAATCCTGGCCGCCGTTGCGCCGCTCGACGGTCTGCGCGAGCCCGTCCGGGTTGAAGCCGAACGACACGCCGTCCGAGCGGTAGTAGTCGTACCAGGAGCTGATCGCGGAGATCGGGACGATGGTCTTGAGCCCCTCGACGCCGGTCGAGGCGACGCCGTTGGCGATGGTGCCGTCGTAGGACTTGCCGATCATCCCGACGCCGCCGTCGCTCCAGCCCGCGGACATTTTCGTGCCGCCGGTCTTCGCGGTGTAGCCGGTCGCGCGGCCGTTCAGCCAGTCGACGACCTTCTTGGCGGACTGGACGTCCGAATTGCCGCCGACGTCCACGCAGCCGGTCGACCGGCTGGTGCCCGCCAGGTCCACGAGCACCACCGCGTACCCGCGCGGCACGAAGTAGTTGTCGTAGAACAGCGGGAAGCCGACCGGGCGGCCCTGCGCGTCGTATGTCTTGAACTGGGTTTCGTTGCCGCGCCCCACCGAGGAGTAGTACGGGCTGGCGTCCATGATCACCGGGATCTTCTTGCCCGCCTCGGCCGGTTCCTTCGGCCGCACGATGTCCGCGGCGACCCGGTCCGGCACGCCGTCCCCGTCGCCGTCCCGGCCGAGGTCGACCCACACCGTTTCGCGGATCGCCCCGGCGTAGTCGTACTGCGGCTCCGTCGCGGTTCTCGCCGGGGCGGCCGTCGCGGCCGCCGGCACCACCACTCCCGCGGCCAGCACCGCGGCGGCGCACAGCCCTGTCAGCACACGCATTCCCGTCGCCCTCCAGAGTCGTCGTCGGGTGCCGACAACTCTGGCCGGGACGGCGGGACCCGCAGCAGGGCCGAAAGTGGGGAACCGGTCAGAGTCCCACGGTGCGGTACAGCGCGCCCACCTCGCCGCGGTTCAGCCTGCGGATCGTGCCCTGGCGCTGGTTGCCCAGCTGCACGTCGCCGACCGCGGTGCGCACCAGCTTGCGCACCGGATGCCCGGTGGCCGCCATCAGCCTGCGCACGATGTGCTTGCGTCCCTCGTGGATCACCAGCTCGATCATGCTCCGGCCGGAATGCATGTCCTTGACCCGGAACTGGTCGACCTTCACGATCCCGTCCGGCAGCTCCCAGCCCGCGCGCAGCTCCTTGCCGAGCCCGCGCGGCACCAGGCCCTCGACCTCCGCGAAGTAGGTCTTGAGCACCCGGTACGACGGGTGCATCAGCCGGTGCCCCAGGTCTCCGTCGTTGGTCAGCAGCAGCAGGCCCTCGGTGTTCTCGTCGAGCCGCCCGACGTGCACGACGCCCGGGGTCTCCTCCCACCGGCCGCGCAGGTAGTCGCCGACGCACGGGCGGCCCCGGTCGTCGGACATCGTGGAGTGCACGCCCTTGGGCTTGTTGAACGCGAGGTACACGAGGTCGTCGCGGAGGTTGACCCGCGTGCCGTCGACGTGGATCACCGCCTCGTCCGGATGCACGCGGCGGCCCAGCTCGGTGACGACCTCGCCGTCCACCTCCACGCGGCCGGCCGCGATCAGGTCCTCGGCCGCGCGGCGCGACGCCACGCCGGCCTGCGACAGGACCTTCTGCAGGCGGATGCCGTCGGGGTGCTGCTCAGATGTCATCGATGGTGTCCACTTCGGGTAGCAGCGGAGCGATCGGGGGCAGGTCGTTCAGCGACGACAGCCCCAGTCGCTCCAGGAACAGCTCGGTCGTCACGTACAGCGTGCCCGTGGTCTCCGGGTCGGTGCCCATCTCCTCGATGAGCCCCCGCGCCAGCAGGGTCCGGATCACGCCGTCCACGTTCACCCCGCGCACCGCCGCGACCCGGGCCCGGGTGACCGGCTGCCGGTACGCGATCACGGCGAGGCTCTCCAGCGCGGCCCTGGTCAGCTTCGACCGCTGGCCGTCCAGCAGGAGCTTCTCCACGAACGGGGCGTAGGTGTCCCTAGTGTAGAACCGCCACCCTTCGCCGACGCGCCGCAGGTCGATCCCGCTGGCCCGCTCGGCGAACTTCTGCGCCATCGTGCGCAGCGCGACGGTCACCCGGGCGACCGGCTGGTCCAGCGTTTCGGCGAGGGAATCCTCCCCGATCGGCGAATCCACGACGAGCAGCAGCGCTTCGAGCGCGGCCTCCAGCGCCTCGTCGTCCTCGACGCTGGGCAGGCCGCTGTCCACGGCGACCAGGCCTTCGTCGTCGGACGGCTCGGCTTCCGGCTCCGCTTCGGGAGCGGCTTCGCCCTCCGGCCCGGCTTCGGCTTCCGGCTCGGCCGCGGCAGGCTCCGCGGCTTCGGACTCCGGCTCGTCGGCGTCGGCGGCTTCCGCCTCGGCCTCGTTTTCCGGCTGCGGCACGGTTTCCGGCTCGCTCCCGGCCGCCTCGACCGGCTCGGCCGCGGCCTCCTCTTCGGCCTCGACCTGAGCCTCGTCCGCCGGAGCCTCCGGCGCGTCCGGAGCCCGCGGGGTCTCCTCCCGCTCCGGTGCGCGGTCGTCTTCGGTGCTCACCCGTATTCCTCCTCCTCGGCCGCCGCGCGGTCCTGCTCGGCGGCGGCGGACGCCTCGGCCACGCTGCCGCCGGTCCAGCGGACGTGCAGTTCCGCCAGTGCCTCCAGCTGGTCGAACTGCACCGACGATTCGCGGTACAGCTCCAGCAGCGCGAGGAACCGGGCCACGACCTCGACCGTGTGCTCGCAGTCCGAGGTCAGTTCCTTGAACGTCGCCTGCCCGGCCTCGGCGAGCTTCACCCGCAGCAGCGCGGCGTGCTCGCGCACGGACACGCGTCCCATGTGGATGTGCGCGATCGACACCTGCGGCGGCGGTTTCGGCCGGAACACCGCGACCGCGATCTCCGCGAACCGCTCCGGCGTGACGCCCAGCATCACCTCCGGCAGCAGCCCGAGGTAGCGCTCCTCCAGCGCCACCGACCGGGGGTACCGGCGCAGCGCGTTCTCCTCCAGCTCGCCGAACAGCGCGGCCACCTGCTTGTACGCGCGGTACTGCAGCATCCGCGCGAACAGCACGTCGCGGGCTTCCAGCAGGGCCAGGTCGTCCTCGTTCTCGACCTCGGCCGCGGGCAGCAGCCGGGCGGCCTTCAGGTCGAGCAGGGTCGCCGCGATCACCAGGAACTCGGTGGTCTCGTCGAGGTTCCAGTCCGGGCCGAGCGCGCGCGTGTAGGCGATGAAGTCGTCGGTGACCGTGTGCAGGGCGACCTCGGTGACGTCCAGCTGGTGCTGCGAGATCAGCTGCAGCAGCAGGTCGAACGGGCCCTCGAAGTTCTGCAGCCGCACCTTGAACTTCGAGGAGCCCTCCTCGGCGGCGTACCCCTCGGGGATGGTGCCGCCGTGCACCGTCTCGTGCTGGGCCGGAGCCTCCGGGGTCTCCGGGACCGCGGGGCTGTCCGCACCCTCAGCGCTCTCCGAGCCAGCGGTGCTTTCGGTGTTCTCCGAGACGTTTTCCGAGACCGCCGCTTCCGGCTCCGGCAGCTCGGCCGATGCCGGTTCGTCCATCAGCCCTCGGTTCCGCCGTCCTCGCCGCTCGCCCGCAATCGCTGCACCAGCACCGACTCCTCGCCGCGCTGGTCGAAGTCGGCCAGCAGCACGGCGACCGCCTCGCGGACCAGCCTGCCGCGGTCGACCACCAGGTCGTGCTTGGCGCGCAGGTTCAGCCGGGCCTGCTCCATCGCGAGCAGTTCCTCGCCGGAGACGTACACGGTGATCTTCGCGTCGTGCTTGGTGCGCCCGGACCCGCTGCGCGCCGCGTTGCGGGCCAGCTGCTCGGCCTCCGCGCCGCCCGCGGGCTTCGCGGCGCGCTGCACCGGTTCCGCCGGGGCGGGCACGGCGGGGCGTTCGAGGGCGGGGGTCGCCGGACTGGAGGTGAGGCGGAAAAGCTCCGACGCTCCGGGCAGGGAAGCGCGCCTGCTCACCGAGCGATCACCTCGCGGGCCAGCGCGCGGTAGGCCGCGGCGCCGGCGGACTTGGGGGCCCAGGTCGTGATGGGTTCGCCCGCGACCGTCGTCTCGGGGAACCGGACGGTGCGGTTGATCACCGTGTCGAACACGGTCTCGCCGAATGCCTCGACCACGCGAGCCATGACCTCCTTCGAGTGCAGGGTTCTCGGGTCGTACATCGTGGCGAGAATCCCCGTGATGTCCAGTTTGGGGTTGAGGCGTTCCTGCACCTTCTCGATCGTGTCGATCAGGAGCGCGACGCCTCGCAGACTGAAGAACTCGCACTCCAGGGGGATGATCACACCGTCCGCGGCGGTCAATGCGTTCACCGTCAACAGGCCGAGCGAGGGCTGGCAGTCGACAAGAACATAGTCGTAGTCGTTCATCACCGGACGAAGGACCCGTAACAACGTGTGCTCGCGCCCTACCTCTGCGACGAGCTGGACCTCCGCCGCGGACAGGTCGATGTTGCTCGGCAGCAGGTCAACGCCGTCGACGCGGGTTTTGCGGAGCACGTCCTCGATCTTGACCGAGCGCTCCATGATGACGTTGTAGACCGTCTGGTCCAGTTCGTGCGGCTGGATGCCGAGGCCGACCGACAGCGCGCCCTGCGGGTCGAAGTCGACCAGCAGCACGCGGCGGCCGCATTCGGCGAGCGCGGCGCCCAGGTTGATCGTGGACGTGGTCTTGCCGACCCCGCCCTTCTGGTTGCACATGGCGAGCACCTTCGCCGGGCCGTGCCGCTCCAGCGGCGGCGGCTCGGGGATCTCGCGCAGCGGGCGGCCGGTCGGCCCGATCCCGCTCTCCGCGCGCTCCTTCGCCCGCATCCGGGCGCGTTCGCCGCGGGTCATCGGCCGTTCCGGCTCGTCGCCCTCGTGGTCGGCCGGCGTGGCGATCCGCGCGTGCTCGAGGTTCGCCGCGGCCGAACCGGAAGACCCGGCGGACCCGGACGGCCCTGCTGGCGCGGCGGGCCCGGGCGACGCTGCCGGGTCCTCCGGCTGGTTCGGGGTCGGTGTCGACATGGCGCGAAAGCTCCTTGTTCGGCGGGGTCTGGCGCAGCCTATGCGGATTTCCGGAGCACCGGCAAAGCGCCGCGCCGGGCCGCACGGGCCGAGTCACCGCAGCGTGGGAAGGCCCTTGACCGCGCCGCGGGTTCAGCCGAGGGCGCGCGGATGCGCGGTGGCGTAGACCTCGCGCAGCGTCGTGACCGTGACGAGCGTGTACACCTGGGTCGTGGTCACCGAGGCGTGGCCGAGCAGTTCCTGCACCACCCGGACGTCCGCGCCGCCCTCGAGCAGGTGGGTCGCGAACGAGTGGCGCAGGGTGTGCGGCGACACCGCGGCGGTGATCCCGGCCCGTTCGGCGGTGTCCTTGAGCACCTGCCACGCGCTTTGCCGGGAGAGCCGGCTGCCGCGGGCGTTGAGGAAGATCGCCGACGTGCCCCGGCCGTTCGCGGCGAGCGCCGGGCGGGCGCGCACGAGGTACGCGTCGAGCGCTTCGAGCGCGGGACGGCCGATCGGCACCAGCCGTTGTTTGCCGCCCTTGCCGTCGAGCAGGACGGTGCGCTCGGTGTCGTCCACGTCGTCCACGTCGAGGCCGACCGCCTCGGAAATCCGGGCTCCGGTCGAGTAGAGCAGCTCCAGCAGCGCGCGGTCGCGCAGGGCGCGTTCGCCGTCCCGCGGCGGAGTGTCGAGCAGCTTGAGGACGTCCGCGACCGGCAGCGCCTTGGGCAGCCGTTTCGCCGCGGCGGGCGGACGGACGTCGCGGGCCGGGTCGTGTTCGGTGAGGCCGTCGGCGTGCGCGAACTTGTGCAGCCCTCGGACGGCGACCAGCGCCCGCGCGGCCGACGACGCGGCCAGCGGCTGGTGTTCCTCGTCGCCCTCGCGCAGCGCGGCCCCGAACGACGTGACGTGCGCGGGCGTGACCTCGGCCAGCCGCACGACGCCCGCCGCTTCCAGGTGGGCGGCGTAGCGGCGGAGGTCGCGGGAGTAGCTGTCGAGGGTGTTGCGGGCGGTGCCGCGTTCGACGACGAGGTGGTCGAGGTACGTGGCGATCGCGCCCCGCACCTCGACACCCGCGTTATTCACGCCGCCACTCTAAGGCGGCACCCCGACAGAATCCGGAAACTCAGCCCTCGGCCAGTCGGCGGGCGAACCGAGTCGGCCGGTCCTGCCACGGCGCGTCGGCCGGGCGAGTCCGGGCCGCCCCGGTCACGACCGCGTGCGCGGACAGCACGCCCGAGACGGTCGCGCCGTTGACCAGCTCGCCCGCCAGCGCCATCCGGACCGCCTCGGCGAGCGGGAATTTCCGCACCACCAGGTCGGCTTCCTCGTCCCCGAGCACCTCGCGGTCCACTTCGGACACATCGCGGGCGAGGAAGACGCGCACCACCTCGTCGGTGAACCCGGGCGAGGCCGCGACGTCGACCAGCGTCTCCCAGCGGCCCGCCGCCAGCCCGGCCTCCTCGGCCAGCTCGCGCCGGGCCGCCTCGACCGGGTCCTCCCCCGGTTTGTCGATCAGCCCGGCGGGCAGCTCCCACAGCCGGCGCCCGAGCGGATGCCGGTACTGGTGCACGAGGGTGACGTTGTCCTCGCTGTCCAGCGCCGCGATCACCACCGCGCCGAGGTGTTCGACCACCTCGCGCTTGGCGGTCTCCCCGCCGGGCATCACGACGTCGTCGACCCGGAGGCCGACGACGCGTCCCACGTGGACGACCGTGCTGCCGGCGACGGAGAACTCGTGCGTGCCGGGCGCGCTCACCGAGCCGCCACGGGCGTCTCGGGCAGTTCGACCGGGAGCCGCTCGGCGACCTTGCGGTCCACGACCGCCTTCACGAACGCGCTGAACAGCGGGTGCGGCCGGGTGGGGCGGCTCTTCAGCTCGGGGTGCGCCTGGGTGCCCACGAAGAACGGGTGCACGTCCGCGGGCAGTTCGACGAACTCGACCAGCCGGTCGTCCGGCGAGGTGCCGGAAAACACGAGCCCCGCGTCGCCGATCTGCTTGCGGTAGGCGTTGTTCACCTCGTAGCGGTGCCGGTGCCGCTCGGACACCTCGGTGGTGCCGTACGCCTTGGCCACCTGCGAACCCGGCTTGAGCTTCGCCGGGTACGCGCCGAGCCGCATCGTGCCGCCCATGTCCCGCTCGCCCGCGACGACGTCGCGCTGGTCGGCCATGGTCGAGATCACCGCGTGCTTGGTGGTCTCGTCGAACTCGGCCGAGTTCGCGCCCTCGATGCCGGCCAGGTTCCGGGCGCTCTCGATGACCATGCACTGCAGGCCGAGGCACAGCCCGAGCAGCGGCACGCCGTGCGTGCGCGCGTAGTGGATCGCGCCGACCTTGCCCTCGATGCCGCGGATGCCGAACCCGCCGGGGATCAGTACACCGTCCACATCGGACAGCACGGACGCCGCGCCCGCTTCGGTCTGCGCGTCGTCCGAGGCGACCCAGACGATCTCGACCTTGGCGCGGTGCGCGAACCCGCCCGCGCGCAGCGCCTCGGTGACCGAGAGGTACGCGTCCGGCAGGTCGATGTACTTGCCCACCACGGCGACCCGGACGATCTCGCTCGGGTTGTGCACGCGGTCGAGCAGGTCGCCCCACACCGTCCAGTCGACGTCGCGGAACGGCAGGCCGAGGCGGCGCACCACGTACGCGTCGAGCGCCTCGCCGTGCAGCACCTTCGGGATGTCGTAGATCGAGCGCGCGTCCGGGCAGGCGATGACCGCCTCGGTGTCGACGTCGCACATCAGGCCGATCTTGCGCTTGAGGTCGTCCGGGATCTCCCGGTCCGCGCGGCACACCAGCGCGTCCGGCTGGATGCCGATGTTGCGCAGCGCGGCGACCGAGTGCTGGGTCGGCTTGGTCTTGAGCTCGCCCGAGGGGGCGAGGTACGGCACGAGCGACACGTGCAGGAAGAAGCACTGGTCGCGGCCGACGTCGTGGCGGACCTGGCGGCACGCCTCGAGGAACGGCAGCGATTCGATGTCGCCGACCGTGCCGCCGACCTCGGTGATCACCACGTCCGGCGCGACGCCGTTCTCGTCCGGCCCGGCCGCGGCGGTGATCCGCGCCTTGATCTCGTCGGTGATGTGCGGGATCACCTGGACGGTGTCGCCGAGGTACTCGCCGCGGCGCTCCTTGGCGATCACCTCCGAGTACACCTGTCCGGTGGTGACGTTCGCCTTGCCGTCGAGAGAGCGGTCGAGGAAGCGCTCGTAGTGCCCGATGTCGAGGTCGGTCTCGGCGCCGTCGTCGGTGACGAACACCTCGCCGTGCTGGAACGGGTTCATCGTCCCGGGGTCGACATTGAGGTACGGGTCGAGCTTCTGCATCGTGACGCGGAGTCCGCGCGCGGTGAGGAGCTGTCCGAGGCTGGACGCCGTCAGACCCTTACCCAGAGAGGAGGCAACGCCTCCGGTGACAAAGACATACTTGGTAGCCCGCGACTGAAGTCCCACGGGCCGCCAGCATATCCCACTCCCGCCGGTTCGCTCGCCGACGCCTCTTCCCGGCGCGGCGGAATCGGTTCGCCCGCGCCGCGCTAGGCTGCGCGGCGTGCCGAACCTCCGCGATGACCACTGGACCGCCCCGGTCGCGGGCGCCTCGCTGGACGCCGCGGTGCGCGTCCCCGGATCGAAGTCCATCACCAACCGGGCCTACGTCCTCGCCGCGCTCGCGGGCGCTCCCACCCGGGTGCGCCATCCGCTCGATTCGCGCGACACCCGCCTGATGCTGGCCGCGCTCGCCTCGCTGGGCGCGCTGTCCGAAGAGACCATCGACGGCTTCCTCGTCCACCCGCTCGGCACGATCGGCGGACGCGGCGACGAGACGACCGTCGCCCTCGGCAACGCCGGGACCGTCGCGCGCTTCACGCCCGCGCTCGCGACGCTCGGCGAGGCGTCGGTGCTGTTCGACGGCGACGAGGCGATCCGCCGCCGCCCGATCGGCCCGCTGCTGGCCGCGCTGCGCAAGCTCGGCGCGCGGATCGACGACGGCGGCCGCGACGCGCCGCCGTTCACCGTGCACGGCAGCGGCGGGCTGCGCGGCGGCCGGGTGGACCTCGATTCCTCGGCCTCCAGCCAGTTCCTGTCCGCGCTGCTGCTCGCCGGTCCGGCGTTCGAGCGGGGCGTGACCGTGCGGCTGGTCGGCGGCGCCCCGCCGAGCGAACCGCACATCGCGATGACGCTGGACATGCTGCGCCGGTTCGGGGCCACAGTGGAGCGTTCCGGCCCGGAATTCCATGTGGAGCCCGCGAAACTTTCCTGTCCCGAGTACGTCGTCGAACCGGACCTGTCCACCGCGGCCCCGTTCGTGGCCGCGGCGGTCGTCGGCGGCGGCACGGTCCGGGTGCACGGCTGGCCGAAGCAGACCACGCAGCCGGGCGACTGGCTGCGCGGCCTGGTCGCCGAACTGGGCGCGAAGGCGACGCTGGACGACGACGGCCTGGTCGTCACCGGCGGCGGCGCGTTCCCCGGCATCGATCTCGACCTGCACGAGGTCGGCGAGCTGACCCCGGTCATCGCGGCGATGCTGTGCTTCGCGGAGGGTCCGTCGAGCATCACCGGCGTCGCGCACCTGCGCGGCCACGAGACCGACCGGCTCACCGCGCTGGCCACCGAACTCTCCGGCCTGGGCGCGCGCGTCACCGAACTCGAGGACGGCTTGGAGATCACCCCGGCCCCGATGCACGGCGGCGTGTTCCGCACCTACGAGGACCACCGCCTGGTGATGGCCGCGGCGGTGCTGGGGCTGCGCGTGCCGGGCGTGCTGGTGGAAAACCCGGAGACGGTCGGCAAGACGTTCCCGAAGTTCGTCGAGACGTGGAGCGACGCGGTCAGCTGAGCAACCGGCGGATCTCCTCGGCCACCACCTCGGGCTCGGTGATCGGCACCAGATGCCCGGACTTCTCAGCGATCCGGTGCCGTCCGCCCGGCGAGACCCGTTGCGCGTGCGCGGGATTCGCCTCCGCGCGCACCGCAGCGTTCATCCCGTCCCCGGCGCGCCCGCCGGACACGACGGTGACTGGATAGTCGCCTGGCGCGGGCGGATTCGTCCGCCAGACCGCCAGCTCGTCGAGGAACGTCCGTGCCTGTTCGGTCTGGGTCCGCAACACCTGCGGAGTAAAGCCTTCGCGCAGCAGATCGCGCCGGACGTCCTCGGGAACCGCCCGCAGCATGGGGCGGTACAAGAACTTCAGCAGCCCCATCGCCGCGAGGACCCGGCCAGTACGCAGAAAAGCCCGTTCGGCACTGCGGAATCGGGGCGAGAACAGCACTTCCGCCGCTTCGTCGGTCGGGTCGACCAGCACTAACCCCGATATTCGAGCGGACGTCCGGGACGCGGCGAGCCGCACGATCGGTCCCCCGGCGCTGTGCCCGACGAGCACGTAGGGACCCGGCCCGAAATGGCTCAGCACGTCGACCAGGTCGCCGGCCATCCGGTCCAGCGTCCGCCCGGACGGATCCGGCGCGCTGCGGCCGAGCCCGGACCGGTCGTACACCACGGCCCGCGCGAATTCGCCGACCAGCGGCTGCACCAGTCCCCACGACGACCGGCTCGCGCCCGCCCCCGCTTCGAACACCACGGTCGGCGCGCGCTCCGGACCCGGCAGCACCATCGCGCACAGCCGTCGTCCGTCCTTTGTGGACACCCACTCCGGCTCGCCCTGCCCGTGCGCCACCCGCGACCCCTTCACCCGAAGTTAGGGCACCTTGCTATCCCGCCGGGCGCTCGTCCCGTTCGTCGTCCCCGAACAGGTCGCGCAAGGTCACCGCGCGATTGACCCGGACGTGCTCGGCGGCGTACTCGCGCGCCCGCTCCACGTCGCCGGACCCGATGGCGTCCACCAGGCGGCGGTGCTCGTCGAGCAGTTCGCCCCAGTGCTCGTTCTGGCTGGTCAGCCACCGCAGCTGGCCCTCGAGCGGATGCAGCATCGTGGTCAGCAGGCGGTTGCCCGCGATGGCGATGATCTCGTCGTGCAGCCTGCTGTTGACCTCGGAGATCCGCGCGCCGTCGCCGCCCTGGGTCACCCGCGCGGATTCGGCGAGCAACCGCTCCAGCCGCCGCATCTCCGGCTTCCCGGCCCGCTCCGCCGCGCGCGCGGCGGCGAGGCTCTCCAGCGCCTCCCGGACGTCGAACAGCTCCTCGACGTCCACCCGCGCCAGCTGCCGCACCACCACCCGCCGGGGCGAGGGCGCGACCACGAACCCCTCGGCTTCCAGGCTGCGGATCGCCTCGCGCACCGGCACCCGCGAGACCCCGAGATCGTCGGCCAGCTCGCGCTCGACCAGCCGGTCCCCCGGCTTCAGCCGCCCGGTCAGGATCCGCTCGCGCAGCTCGTCGAGCACCCGGGCGCGCGTCGCCGCGAGCGGCTGCCGCTCCTGGATGGCGCCCACCTGACCCCCTCTCGCCGACACCGGACAATCGCGAGTTTATCGGTAAGAGGGTTGACGCAGCAGCCGCGCGGGGCGATATTGGGATTCCAAGTTTGGGATCCCAAAGCTGCCGGCACGACGCCCGGAGGTCAGCGATGACGCACGCCCCGTCCACCGCAACCAGCGCGAACGTCCAGACGCAACCCGACCCCCGGCTGTGGAACGAGGACCTCGCGCCCGCCCAGGAACGGCGCTGGAAGGTGTACGACATCTTCGCGCTCTGGATGTCGGACGTGCACAACCTCGGCAACTACACCTTCGCCGCCGGGCTGTTCGTGCTCGGCCTTTCGGCCTGGCAGGTGTTCACCGCGCTGCTGTTCGGGTTCGTGATCATCTTCTTCGGGATGAACCTGATGGGCCGGATCGGGCAGCGCACCGGCGTCCCGTTCCCGGTGGTGGCGCGGATCAGCTTCGGCACGTTCGGCGCGAACCTCCCCGCGCTGATCCGCGCGGTGATCGCGATCTTCTGGTACGGCATCCAGACCTATCTCGCGAGCGTCGCCATCACGCTGCTGGTGCTGGCGATCGACCCCGGCCTGAAACCGTTGACCGAGCACAGTTTCCTCGGCCTGCACGCGCTCGGCTGGATGTGCTTCGTCGCGCTGTGGCTGGTGCAGGCGCTCGTGCTGACCCGCGGCATGGAGGCGGTGCGGAAGTTCCAGGACTGGTGCGGCCCGCTGATCTGGGTCGTGATGATCGCGCTCGCGGTCTGGATCCTCGCCGCGAGCCACTGGCACATCTCGTTCACCAGCAGCCCGCGGCAGCTGTCCGGCGGCGAGCAGGTGCGGCAGTGGTTCGGCGCGGCCGGGCTGATCCTGTCCACCTACGGCACGCTGATGCTCAACTTCTGCGACTTCTCCCGCAACGCCCCGGACCAGAAAACGGTGCGGCGCGGCAACTTCTGGGGCCTTCCGGTGAACTCGACGGCGTTCGCGCTGCTGTCGGTGATCGTCACCGCGGGCAGCCTGCAGGTGTTCGGCGAGGCGATCACCGACCCGGCCGAACTGCTCGCCCGCGTGCACAACACGCCGGTGCTGATCGTCGGCGCGCTCACCTTCGCCATCGCCACCATGGGCGTGAACATCGTCGCGAACTTCGTCTCCCCCGCCTACGACCTGGCCAACATCTGGCCCAAGCGGATCTCGTTCACCGTCGGCGGCATGATCAGCGCCGTCGCCGCGCTGTGCGTGCTGCCGTGGAAGCTCTACTCGTCGCCGGTGGTGGTCAACTACTTCCTCGGCGGGCTCGGCGCGTTCCTCGGCCCGCTGTTCGGGATCATGATCGTCGACTACTACCTGATCCGCCGCGGCAAGGTCGACGTCGAGCAGCTCTTCGTGCGCGACGGCAAGTACCCCAAGGTGAATCCGCGCGCGATGGCGGCCTTCTTCCCGTGCGCCGTGCTGTCCGCGGCGATCGCGCTGGTGCCGTTCTTCGCGCCGGCCGCGCCGTACTCGTGGTTCCTCGGCACCGCCAGCGCCGGAGTGCTCTACTACGCCGTTTCGTACCGCCAGCGGAGGGCTTGATGCGGATCCTCGTCACCAACTGCAACACCACCGAGGCCATGACGAAGGAGATCGAGACCGGGGCGCGGGCGGCGGCCGGCCCCGGCACCGAAATCATCGCCTTGACGCCGAAGTGGGGCCCGGAATCGGCCGAGGGCTGGCTGGACAGCTTCCTGTCCGCCGCGGCGGTGCTGGACCTGTTGCGCACCACCGAGGAACCGTTCGACGCGGTCGTCCTCGCCGGGTTCGGCGAGCACGGCCGCGAGGGCGCGCGGGAACTGCTGGACGTGCCCGTCGTCGACATCACCGAGGCCGCGGCGCATCTCGCCGGGCTGCTCGGCCGCCGGTACGGCGTGGTGACGACGCTGGACCGCACGTGCGGGCTGATCGAGGACAGCCTGCATTCGGCCGGGGTGGACCGGAACTGCGTCGCGGTCGTCGGCACCGGGCTGAGCGTGCTGGAGCTGCGCGACGAGGAACGGACCGAATCGGCCCTGCTCACCGCCGGTCTCCGGGCCCGCGACGCCGGGGCCGAGGTGCTGGTGCTCGGCTGCGCCGGGATGACCGGGCTGGACCGCAAGATGTCGGCGATGCTCGACGTGCCGGTGGTCGACGGCGTCGCGGCCGCGGTCCGGCTCGCGGAATCCCTGGTGGCGCTGGGATTGCGCACCAGCCGGGCCGGCTCCTACGCCCGTCCGCTCGACAAGCACCGCACCTGGCCCGGCGCCTGAAGCAGCTCCGCGGTCCGTGAAGGACTCCTTGAGGGAATCTGATTCCCTCAAGGAGTCCTTCACGGACCTTTGCCCCTCAGGCCGCCGCGCGCACCGGCACCCGGGCGCGCCCGGTCAGCGCCTTGCTCCACGGCAGCCGCCGCAGCACCTCGACGATCCCGAAGGTCAGCGCCACCGTCGCCGGGTACGCCACCAGGGTCGTCCACGGCGCGCCGTACCGGTCGCCGACGAAGACGAACAGCGGGTCCAGCAGCGCGATCGCGATCGGGTGGGTCAGGAACACCGCGAACGACCGGTTCACCGCCCACGACACGAACCGCCCGCCGCGCTGCCTGCTCTCCGCCCAGCGCGCGCCCGCCAGGTAGATCCCGGCGATCACCGCGACGAACCACGGGATCAGGTACGGGCGGAAGGCGTCCGACGCCATCTCCGGCCACTCGCCGAAGCGGACGCTCACGAAGTAGCCGGTTTCCGCGATCGCGAGCCCGGCCGCCATCGCGACCAGGACCCAGCGCGAATGCGTGCGCAGCCAGGCGTGCACCGCCTCGAAGTGCAGCGCCGCCGCGGCGCCGAGCAGCATGTAGAACTGGTAGACCACGAAGGTCGCGAAGAACTTGCTGACGAAGACGTAGCCCAGCGCGGCGGGCGGGTAGCTCATGAAGATCGCGACCCCGACCTGGACCGTGCCGGAGACCGCCAGCACGGTCCACGGACGGCGGCGGATCAGGTCGAACAGCTTGGCCAGCAGCGGGAACAGCAGGTACACCTGCAGGGTCACCAGCATGAAATACATGTGGTACCAGGCGTTCCCGGTCAGCAGGTCCAGTCCGAGCGTGCGCAGCTGCGCGCCGATCGACCCGAACGGCTGGTCCGAGGTGAGCACCGAATAACCCCGGTAGATGACAGTCCACACCACGTACGGGACCGCGACCAGCGGGAACCGCCTGCGCCAGAACTTCCCGGCCTTCAGCGGCCGGTCGCGGTACTGGAACACGAGCACGAACGCGGTCAGCGCGAAGAACGCTTCGCGGGTCAGGTGCAGCGGGGTCTGGATCGCGTCGGCGACGACGTCCTGCGGGAAGGTCGTGGAGCCGATCACGTGGATGAGGATGACCAAGGCGAACGTGACGACCCGGTACGCGTCGAGCTGACGCAGGTGCGGCGATCTGGCGGGCGCCGGCTCGTCCGCGCGGACGAGCGGGATCTCGGTAGTGGTCATCGTTCGGCCGTGCTCCCGGGGTCGTTGGCGCTCATGGTGCCAGGCTCTCGTGCGCAGCTGTGAACCACCCATGATCTTCCTGAGACCCGGCTGATGCCGCGCGAGCCGGATGTCGGGTCAGCCACACCCGGACGGGTGAACCGGACGCCCGCAGTGGTCCGGACCACTCGGCCCGCTTGGAACAGGCCGTTCGTCGGGCCTTTCCGGACACTTCACCACAAACCGCCCAGCCGCGGAAATTGGTCTAGTCCACAGTATTGACTCCGGCTGTGCCCTGGTTCACATTCGGAAGCGGGCCGGCCCCCGCTCCTGCAGTGATCACCCGACGTCCGACGCTCGCCGCGCATTCCGGTGCGGCGGGCGGACTTCGCTTGTGCGAGGGAGAAACGCTCATGCCCCACCGGACCTTGAGACCGCTGGCCGTGGCCTGCGCCGCCCTGGCCGCCGTGGTCGTGGCCGGTCTCACCATCCTGGCCCGGCCCGCCCCGGCCACCGCGACGCCCGCGCCCTCCTCGGGAGGCCTGCGCATCGCCTACTTCGACCAATGGAGCATCTACCAGAACGCCTACTACCTCAAGAACGTCGACAAGATCGCCGACAACATCGACTACCTGCTCTACGACTTCGAGAACATCGACCCGGCCAACCTCACCTGCTTCGAGACGACCAAGGCGACCACCCCCGACCCGGGCGGCGAGGACGACCCGAACGCGGGCGACGGCGCGGGCGACCAGTTCGCCGACTACCAGAAGTCGTTCGGCTCGGACATCAGCGTCGACGGCACCGCCGACACCTACAACATGCCGATCGTCGGCAACTTCCACCAGTTGCAGGAACTCAAGGCGCGGCACCCGAACCTGAAGGTGCTGCTGTCGCTCGGCGGCTGGACGTACTCGAAGTACTTCTCCGACGCGGCGGCGAGCGACGCCTCGCGCAAGAAGTTCGTGAGCTCCTGCATCGACATGTTCATCAAGGGCAACATCCCGGCCGCGGGCGGCTTCGGCGGCCCCGGCACCGCCGCCAACATCTTCGACGGGTTCGACATCGACTGGGAGTACCCGGCGCACCCCGGCGGCCACACGGGCAACCACTACAGCCCCAACGACACCCAGAACTTCACCTCGCTGCTCGCCGAGTTCCGCGGCCAGCTGGACGCTCTGGGCAAGCACTACGCGCTCTCGGCCGCCCTGCCCGGCGGCCAGGACAAGATCGCGAAGATCCAGACCGACAAGATCCACCAGTACATGGACTTCGCGGACCCGATGACCTACGACATGCACGGCGCGTGGGACAAGACCGGTCCGACGAACTTCCAGGACCCGCTGTACCCGTCGCCGAACGACCCGTCCCCGAACGTTCCGCCGGGCACCGAGAAGTACACCATCGACCAGGTGATGAAGGCGTACACGCAAGGAGATCCGGCGTACGGCATCCCCGGCGGGTTCCCGGCTTCGAAGCTCACCCTGGGCATCCCGTTCTACTACCGGGGCTGGACCGGCGTTCCGGCCGGCTCGAACCACGGGCTGTACCAGACGGCGACCGGCCCGTCCGCTCCGCATCCGCTGAGCGGCAACGTGCCCGGCGTCGCGATGTACAAGGAACTCACCGGCGTGGTGGACAACCCGGCGACCACGTTCTGGGACCCGACAACGCAATCCGCGTGGTTCTACGACGGGACGAGCTTCTACGGCGGATCGTCGAAACAGTCGATCAAGGCGCGCACCGACTACATCCATTGCAACGGCCTCGGCGGCGCGATGATGTTCTCGCTGTACGACCTCGACCCCGATTCGACGCTGTTCCACGCGGTGGTGGACGGGCTCGCCGCGCCGACGGAGGGCTGCTCCGGCCCGCCGCCGACCACCCCGACGACGCCCACCACGCCCACCACGCCTACCACTCCGACCACCCCCACGACGCCGACCACTCCGACGACCCCGACCACGCCCACCACTCCGACCACCCCGCCGGGCGGCCAGTGCACGGCGCCGGCCTGGGATTCGGGCAAGGTCTACAACGGCGGCGCGGTCGTGTCGTACAACAACCACACCTGGACGGCGAAGTGGTGGACGCAGGGCGAGCAGCCCGGCACCTCGGACGTCTGGTCGGACAACGGAGCCTGCTCCGGCGGCGGCGGGCCGACGACCGCGTGCCCGGCGGCGTGGAGCACCTCCCAGTCCTACAACGCCGGAGCGGTGGTGTCCTACAACGGCCACCGCTGGTCCGCCAAGTGGTGGACGCGAGGCGAAACGCCCGGCAGCGCAGCGGTCTGGGCGGACAACGGCACCTGCTGACCCCCGCGGCAGGCGCATGAATAACGGCGGCGGCACCGGGTTCCCTACCCCGAAGGGGCCCGGTGCCGCCGTTGTCCGCACCGGACACCGGCCCCGCGGCGAGCACCCAGGTCAGCCGCTGGCCGAGGATGCCCCGGCTCCCGCACTGTCATCCGGTCCGCGTTGTCCACATTGGACATCCGCGCATCACGCCGGACGTCCTCCCTGCTCGCCGCCCTCGCGGCAAGCACAAGCCGACGACGGCACCGGGTTTCCTCGCCCACGAAGGGAATCCGGCGCCGCCGCCGACTGTAGTGCGGGAGGCGGAAAGTCTCTCGTTCAGTTCCCCGAAGCGGCCACGCCCGGCGCGATCGCCTGCGCGTTGCCCGCGATGCCGTACCGCCCCGAACCGCCGTTCAGCTGTTCCTGCAGCGCCAGGATCGTCGCCACGCGCCCGGCCGCCGAATCCGCGTTGTCCACAGTGGACAGGATCGACGTCGCCGACGTGTCCGCGCGCACCACGCCGATCGGACCGGCGCCCTCGGCCGAGCCCGGGTCCCCGGCGAGCACCGTGCCCGCGCCGGAACGGTCCATCTGCGCGGCGAACCGCGCGATCGTGGCGGCCCGGTCGCCCGCGCCGTCGCCGGTCTCCTGGGCGCCGGTGAGCACGATCGCGAGCTGGGCGGGCTGCACGCCCTGGCTCTGCTTCACGAACCCGCCGTCGGTCAGCCCGCCGAGCGCGGCGGCGAGTTCGTCGCCGCTCGACTGCGGTTTCGCGCTGGCCTTGTCCAGCAGCAGCACCGAACCGAGCAGGGCGCCGGCGAGCGTGCCGGAGTCGCCCGCGGTCGGGAACTTCGCCCCGGCCGGCTGCAGCCTCGTGACGACGTCGCGCAGCTGGTCGGCCTTCGCCGGGTCGGTGAACGCGCTGGTGAGCTGCAGTTCGCCGGTCACCGAGGCGCCCGACTGGCCGACGAGCTTCTTGAGCGCGTCGCGGTCGGCCGGACGCGCGTCCTGCGTGGTGACGATGACGACGCTGCGCTTGTCGAGCGCGCCCGCGACGACCTTCGGGCCCATGGTCCCGGCGAAGGCGTCCGCGTCGGCCAGCCGCGCCTTGAGGTTGTTGCGCTGCGCCTCGAGGTCGGCGACCTGCGTGCCGAGGTCTTTCTTCTGGTCCGCGAGCCCGGACAGCAGCGAACCGTTGAGCGCGGTCGAGCCCAGCACCACGCCGACGGCCAGCGCCAGGAAGCACGCGGTGATGGAAACGATGTGGTACCGCAGGGAAATCACGTGAAGAGACCCTTCACCCAGGCGACGAACGTGGACCAGGTGTGCTGGATCCACTCGAGATAGACGGAGCCGACGTCGGAGACCAGCAGCGCGGCGATGACGACGACGATGGCGGCGAGCACGAGCAGCGCGACCGCGCCGAGCGACACCCGGGCCCGGTGCAGCGTCGCGACGGCCTTGCCGTCGACCAGCTTCGTGCCGAGCTTGAGCCGCGTGAGGAACGTGGACGGGTTCGACCCGGACCGGCCGTGGTCGAGGAATTCCCGCAGCGTGGCCTGGAACCCGACGGTGACCACGAGGCTCGCGCCGTGCGCGTCGGCCAGCAGCAGTGCGAGGTCCTCGGCGTTGCCGGACGCGGGGAAGGTGACCGCGCCGATGCCCAGGTCCTGGATCCGCTCGACGCCCGGCGCGTGCCCGTCCGGCTGCGCGGGGACGACGACCTCGCCGCCGCTGCGCAGCGTCGCGGTGCCGATCCCGGTCGGGTCGCCGACCATCACGTCCGGCTGGTAGCCCTGCGCGCGCAGGGTGTCCGCGCCGGCGTCGACGCCGATCAGCACCGGCCGGTGCTCGCCGATGTACTTCTTGAGCTTCTTGAGGTCCTCGGCGTGCCCGGTCCCCGCGGCGACGACCAGCACGTGCCGGTCGCGCACCGGGACCTTCAGCTCCGGCACGCCGACGCCGTCGAGGATCAGCGTCCGCTCGCGGCGCAGGAACTCGATCGTGTTGGCGGAGAAGGCTTCCAGCTGGGTCGACATCCCGGCCTTGGCCTCGATCATCTGGTCGGCGACGCTTTCCGCGGTCTGCTCGACCCCGGTCGCCAGCTGCCGCTCCCCCAGGTACACCGCGCCCTCGTGGACGCGCAGCTTCGTGCCGTCCTTGACGCTGCGCAGCAGGTCGCCGCCGACCGAGTCGACCAGCGGGATGCCCGCCGCCACGAGGATTTCCGGGCCGAGGTTGGGGAACCGGCCGGAAATCGACGGGGACGCGTTGACCACCGCGGCGACCTCGGCGGCGACCAGCGCGTCGGCCGTGGCGCGGTCGAGGTCGAGCTGGTCGAGCACGACGATGTCGCCTGCGCTGACCCGGCGCAGCAGCTCCCGCGTGCGCCGGTCGACCCGCGCGACACCGATGACGCCGGGGAGGGCTTCTTGGTTCCGCGCGAGAAGACCAGTGAGCTTCATGTGGCTGATGGTGACAAATTTGTGCGTGGGTGCGGAGCCGACGCGCCGAAGCGGACATGACTCGTTGTGGTGAGCCATGTCGCGCGCGGCGCCGGGCCGGGGTTAACTGTGCGGTCCGCCCGCTTCGAAATCCAAGGTCGACCAGGGGCTCGCGGGATCGTTCAGCAGCCGGTGGCGCACCCGCGCGGCCGAGACGTACTCCGGCCCGAATTCCTCGCCGTCGAGCGCGAGCAGCCTGCCGAGCACGTAGCCGGTGGACAGTTCCGCCCACGAACCGTGGTAGCGCCGGGCGATCGCGCCCGCCTCCAGCACCATCAGCTCCGCGGTGAGCGCGTCGCAGTAGCCGACCGCCAGCCCCCACCGCGCCAGTTCGACCGCGCGGCCGACGTCCCAGCCGATGATGCTGTCCACCACGCCGTCCGGCGCGAGCAGGCCGTCGGCGCGGAACCGCTGTTCGTACCGGACGATCCGACGCACCGCGTCGACGAGCGGCCCGGCCTGGTCCTCGGCGTCGTTGTCCGCGCACCACTGCCGGACCAGCTCGACCCAGCCGTAGACGTCCAGCGCGAGCCCGCTGCGGGCGCGCAGCACGAGCACGAGGTTTCCGGTGGTCAGCTGGTAGGAATCGCCGAGCAGCCGGTCCATCGCGGCCCGCCAGCCCTCCGCGTCCGCGACGCCCCACCAGTCGCGCAGGCCGCGGACCTCGGCGACGTAATCGTGGTAGCGCGCGTCGAGCACGTTCCACGGTTCGGCCGACAGCACCGCCTGGTGCGCGCCGCACGCGAGCGCGTGCGCGACCGGGCCGTCGAGAATTCCGTACCGCGCCGTGTAAAGCCGCTCGACCTGCTGCTCCACCGCGGTGACCCGGTGCGGGTTCGCGTCGACCCAGGGCAGCACGGCGGCCGCGCTCACCCGCCATTCGCCGAGCGTGCCGCGGTTGAACACGACCTGCTCGTCCGGCGCGAGACCGTGCGTGGCCCAGTCGAGGTCGCCGCTGAGAAACACCACGTCCGCGCCGAAATCCGGCAGCGCGCCGCGCGTGAACACCTGCAGCGAGGGTTCGCCGCCGTGCGCGCAGCAGACTTTCGCGGGCGTCCAGGTCCGCTCCTGCGCGAGCCGCTGCGCCTCGTCCCGGTGGATCGGCACGAACAGCTCCTCGTCGCCGAGGAGTTCGAGGAAGCGGTCGAGATCGTCCTCCCGCCGCGCGCGGGCGAGTTCGGCTTCGACGTCGGCCAGCGTGGCCCAGGTCATCGGATCCGCCTCAGCCCTTCTTCGCGCGCTTGCGCTTCGGACCCGCGTACTTCGCCTTGTCTTTTTCCGCGGTGGCAAGCAGTTCTTCGGCGTGCGCGCGGCCGGTTTCGGTGCCGTCCATGCCCGCGAGCATCCGTGCCAGCTCGCGCACGCGGTCGTCCTGGCCGAGCGTCTTCACGCCGCTGCGCGTGACGCCGCCGCTGGTTCCCTTGTCCACCACCAGATGCTGGTCGGCGAACGCGGCGACCTGCGGAAGGTGTGTAACCACCAGCACCTGGTGCGTGCGCGCGAGCCGGGCCAGCCGCCGTCCGATCTCCACCGCGGCCCGGCCGCCGACCCCGGCGTCGACCTCGTCGAACACCAGCGTCTGCACCGTGTCCGCGTGCGCCAGCACGACCTCGATCGCCAGCATCACTCGCGACAGCTCGCCGCCCGAGGCGGCCTTGTGCACCGGCAGCGGCGGCGCGCCGTTGTGCGCCCGCAGCAGCAGTTCCACTTCGTCGACGCCGTCCGGGCCTGCGTGCACCGCGTGCCCGTCGATCGCGAGCGCCTGCCGGTCGCCGTGCTCGGCCGGACGCTGTTCGACGGTGATCTCCAGTTCCGCCTGGCCCATCGCGAGGCCGGACAGCTCCTTGGTGATCGCCGTGGCCAGTTCCGCGGCCGCCTTGCCGCGCGCGGCGGAAACCTCGGTGGCGTGCGCGACCAGCTCCACGGCCAGCTCGTCGCGGCGCAAGGCCAGCGCCGCCAGCGCTTCCTCGGAGGTGTCCATCGATTCGAGCCGCCGCCGCGCGTCCTCGGCCCACGCCAGCACGCCGTCGACGTCCGCCGCGTACTTGC
This sequence comes from Streptomyces sp. AA4, assembly GCF_000158875.1. NCBI lineage: Bacteria > Bacillati > Actinomycetota > Actinomycetes > Kitasatosporales > Streptomycetaceae > Streptomyces > Streptomyces sp. AA4. The sequence continues at coordinate 4,825,874 of NZ_GG657746.1, forward strand.
GGGTGAGCCGTTTGAGATCGGCCTGCCGCGCGAGCACCTTCTCCAGCAGTGCCGGGTCGGCGTCCAGGTTCTCGACGTAGCCGCCCAGTTCCGCGCCGACGTCGCTCAGCAGCGTGGAGGCTTCCTCGAGCCGCGGCACGAGGTCGCGCAGCACGGAGTCCTCCGCCGAAACCAGCCGCCGCACCGCCTCGCCGACCAGGCCGAGCGCGCCCGGGGCGTCCGGATCGCCGTCCTGCGCGCCGGACACCGCCGCGTGCGCCTCGGTGGCCATCGCGCGGAGTTCGTCGACCGCGGCGAGCCGTTTGATCTGCTCGGTGAGCTCGACGTCCTCGCCCGGTTCGGGCGCGACCGCGTCGATTTCGTTCAGCCCGTGTTTCAGCAGGTCCGCCTGCTGCGCCATCTCGCGGGAGCGGTTGGAGCGCTCGCTCAGCTCGGTGAGCACGGACAGCCATTCCTCGCGGACGCGGCGGTACTCCGCGAGCGGCCTGCCCACCGCGTCGCCGGCGAACCGGTCGATCACCGCCCGCTGCTCGGCCGGGCGCAGCAGCCGCAGCTGGTCGTTCTGCCCGTGCACGGCGATCACCTGCTCGGACAGCTCCGACAGCACCCCGACCGGCACCGACCGGCCGCCAAGGTGCGCCCGCGAGCGCCCGTCGGCCGCGACCGTGCGCAGCGCGATGACGCTGCCGTCCTCGTCCACGTCGGCCCCCGCGTCGGTGACGATGCGGGCGGCCGCGTCGTCCTTGCCCACGGTGAAGCGGCCCTCGACGAATGCCTTCAGCATCCCGTTCCGGACCTTCGACGCCTCGGCCCGTCCGCCCGAGAGCAGATGCAGCCCGGTGACGACCATGGTTTTGCCCGCACCCGTCTCACCGGTGACCACGGTGAAGCCCGCGTGCAGTTCCAGCAGGGCTTCCTCGATGACTCCGAGGCCCTGAATGCGCATCTCGGCCAGCACGACGCATACGGTAGCGGCCCGCACCGACGTTCTGTGCGTTCGAGGTCCGCTAACTCTTCTTTTCGCTGGTCGAACACTTGTGCGGGCGCGTCGCGCTCAGCGGTCTCCCGAGCGCCGGTCGCGCCAGCTGCGCACCGGCAGGCCGAACTTGTACACCAGCCGGTCGGTGAACACGCCGTCCCACAGCCGCACCAGCCGCACCGGCCGCGTGCCGCACACGACGCGCACCAGCGCGCCCGGCGGCAGGTCGAACGACCGGAGCCCGTCGCAGGTCAGCGCCGCTTTCGGGCCCTTCGGGTCGATGCCGACGGTGATCACCGACTCGGGCGAGACCACCAGCGGACGGGAGAACATCGCGTGCGCGTTGCTCGGCACCACGAGCAGCGCCTCGACGTCCGGCCACAGCACCGGCCCGCCCGCGGAGAACGCGTACGCGGTGGAGCCGGTCGGCGTCGCGCACAGCACGCCGTCGCAGCCGAAGGACGACACCGGACGGCCGTCGACCTCGATCAGCGCGTCGAGCACCCGCTCGCGGCTGAACTTCTCGACGCTGGCCTCGTTGAGCGCCCAGGTCCGGTAGATCTCCGCGCCGTCGGCGGTGACCGTGACGTCGACCGTCATCCGGTCCTCGACGTGGTACTCGCGGTCGACCACGCGCTGCACGGCGTCGGCGAGCGCGTCCGAATCCGCCTCGGCGAGGAAGCCGACGCGGCCGAGGTTCACGCCGAGCACCGGCACCTCGGCCGGACGGGCGAGTTCCGCCGCGCGCAGCAGGGTCCCGTCGCCGCCGAGCACGAACACGAGTTCGGCTCCCTCGGCCGGGTTGTGCTCGGGCGCGACCACGGTGCACGGCATGGCCATGCAGCCGTCCGGGTCGATCAGCCGGAGGACGTCCTCGTCGAGCACGCGCAGCCGGATCCCGGCCTTCGCGAACCGCTGGGACACCTCGCGGGCGGCCTCCCGGGTGGTGTCCCGGTCGGGGTGCACCACGAGGAGCACTTCACGTTCGGCGGTCACTGGGGTCCTTCCTGGACTGCGGCGCGCACGAGCGGTTCGGCCTCTTCGCTGCCCGCGTCTTCCGGCTCCGTTTTGCGGAGCCACACGAAGTATTCGACGTTCCCGGACGGACCGGGCAGCGGGCTCGCGACGACCCCGCGCAGCGACAGGCCGAGCTTCGCGGCTTCGGCGAGCACGCCCAGCACGGATTCGACGCGCAGTTCGGGATCGCGCACCACGCCGCCGCTGCCGAGCCGGTCCTTGCCGACCTCGAACTGCGGTTTGACCATCGGGACGAGATCCGCGCCGTCGCGCGCGCACGCGGCGAGCGCGGGCAGCACGAGTTTGAGCGAGATGAAGGAAAGGTCGCCGACGACGAGGTCGACCTGGCCGCCGAGGACGTCCGGCGTCAGGTTGCGGACGTTCGTGCGGTCGAGGACGACGACGCGGTCGTCGGTCTGCAGCTTCCAATCGAGCAGCCCGCGCCCGACGTCGGCGGCGATGACCTTCTCCGCGCCGTTTCGCAGCAACACATCCGTGAAGCCGCCGGTGGATGCGCCCGCGTCGAGACAGCGGCGACCTTCGACGGTCAGCCCCTCGGGACCGAAACGGTCAAGCGCGCCAAGGAGTTTGTGCGCGCCGCGCGACGCCCAGCCCGGGTCGTCCTCGTCCTTCACGACGATCGGCGCGTCGTTTTCCACGCCGGTGGCGGGTTTCGTGGCGACCATGCCGCGCACGGTGACCTTGCCGCCGGTGATCAGCGCGGAGGCTTGTTCGCGGGAGCGGGCGAGTCCGCGCCGCACGAGTTCCGCGTCGAGCCTGGCCCGTTTGGCCACGCCGGTCAGACCTTGTCGATGCTGGACAGGGCCACGGTCAGCTCGGTGTGCACGGCCTCGAACCGGTCCACGTGCTCGGCCGGCGGCAGCGTGTCGAGGTCGTCGAGCCCGGCGACGGCCTCGTCGATGCCCGCCCGCGGGTCAGTCTGCTGCGGGCCGGGTCCGGGGATCGGCGGGGGTCCGGGAACCGGCCGCGGAACGTTCGGGTGCACAGCCCCAAACTACCAGTCAGGCCAGTCCGAGCCCGGCTACTGCCGCCGCGGCCGCGTCGCCGTCCGCGCGCACCTGCGAGACTCCGGTGCGCCACGCCGAATCGCACAGCGCGCGCAGCAGGTCGAGCTTGTCCCCTTCGCCGCGCACAGTCAGCACGTCGCTTTCGCTGATCTCCCAGCCGGACTTCTTCCCGACGCGCAATTCGTCCACCGGCTGCGCGAGCGCGGTGAGGTCGTGGCCGAGATGGGTGGGCCGTTCCGCCGGAATCGCGGTGAGCAGCGTCGCCGGAGTCGCGATGCCGGTGAGCACGCACAGCGAGTCGAGCCCCGCCGCGACCGCACCCGCGATGTCGGTGTCGAGCCGGTCCCCGACCACCAGCGGACGCTTCGCTTTCGCCGACCGCGCGGCCGTCTCGAACAACAACGGCTGCGGCTTCCCCGCGACCACGGGCTCCGCGCCGGTAGCGATTTTGAGCGCCCCGACCATGGATCCGTTGCCCGGCATCAGCCCGCGTTCGGTGGGCAGCGTGCTGTCGGTGTTCGTGGCGACCCACAGGCCGCCCGCCCGGATCACGATGCTCGCCTCGGCGAGGTCCGCCCATCCGGTTTCCGGCGAATGTCCTTGCACCACCGCGGAAACGTCGTCGCCCGCGGTCCGCACCGGCTCCAGTCCCGCGGCGGAGACCTGGTCGCCGAGCGAGGCGGTGCCCACGATGAGCACCTTCGCCCCGACGGGCAGGCGGTCCTTGAGGAGCGCGGCGGCCGCCTGAGCGCTCGTGTGCACCTCTTCGGTGTCCGCGGAGATCCCGAGGTCCCGGAGGTGCTCCGCGACCGCCGACGGGGCCTTGGACGCGTTGTTGGTGACGAACCGGACCGCCGTGCCTTGCTCGCGCACGGCGGTCACGGTTTCCGCGGCGCCCTCGATCACCTGCGGCCCGTGGTACACGGTGCCGTCGAGATCGAACAGCAGCGCGTCGTAGACCACGTCAGTCATCCGTCTCGCTGGGCTCGCTGGGCTCGTTGGTCTCGGTCGCGTTCGCCTCGTTCGCCAGGTCGGCGGCCCGCTCGGCGGCGTCCGTCTCGTCCTCGGCGTCGGCCTCAGCCGCGTTGAGGAACCACTGGACGGCCTCTTCCTTGCGCCCGGCAGCCTCGAGGTTGTCGGCGTACGCGTAGAACAGGCGCGCGCTCCACGGGTCGCGCTTGCCCGCCTGGAGGTCCGGCCCCTGCAGGGACACGACCGCCGCGTCCAGCTGCCCGAGGTCGCGCCGCGCACCCGCCGCGACGATCGCCAGCTCGACCTGGGTCGACTTGGTGAGCCGCTCCTTGTCGGTCTCCTTGGCGAGGTCCAGGGCGCGCTCCGGACGGCCGAGCGCGCGCTCGGCGTCCGCGATGATCGCGATGTGCTCGTCGCTGCGCGTCATCCGCCGGACGGCGCGCAGTTCGGACAGCGCTTCCTGCCAGTCGCCCGCGTGGTACGCGACGAGCCCGAGCCCTTCGCGCACGATCGGCACCCGCGACGCCTTGGTCTTCGCGTACCGGGCGTGCTCGAGCGCGGCCTCCGGGTCGCTGTCGACGAGCCCGCCCGCGGCGACCAGATGCTTCCCGACGGTCTCCGCGAGCCCCTTCGGCAGGGTCCGCAGTTCCCGGCGGACTTCCTCGTCGAGGTCGGAGAACTCGATGTCCTCGGGCAGTTCCGGCGCTTCGAGCAGCCCGCGGGCGAGTGCCGCGTCCTGCTCCTCGAGGGTCACCGGGCGTTTGGCGCGGGGACGGTCGTCCCTGCGGTCGCGACGGTCGCCTCGGTTGTCCCGGCTGTCGCGATCGCCACGGTTGTCGCGGCTGGGCCGGTCGCTTCGCTCGCCGCGGCCGCCCCGGTCGTCGCGTTCCCGGCGGTCGCGCTGCTCGTCCCGGTCGCCGCGGTCCTGCGAGCTGTCCGCGTCGCGCTTGTCCTGGCCGTCAGCGGCCTCGACCCGGTCCCCCGCACCCGACTCCACGTCCACGGCATCCGAGCCCGCAGTCACCTCGTCGGCGACTGCGGTTTCCTCGACCGCGGCCGACGAGGTCTCGTCACGCCACTCCCGGAAACCTTCGTCCTGACGGTCCTTCCGGAACCCGCCCGAACGCTCGTCCCGGCGCTCCCCGCCAGCGCGGTCATCGCGACGGAAGCCACCGGACCGGTCGTCCCGACGGTCCCCGCGGTAGCCGCCTTCGCTCCGGTATCCACCGGAACGGTCGTCCCGACGGTCACCCCGGTAGCCGCCTTCGTCGCGCCGCTCGCCGCGGAAACCGCCCGACCGGTCGTCCCGACGGTTGTCACGAGATCCGCCGCGATCGTCCCGGCGGTAACCGCCCTCGTCCCGCCGTTCGTTGCGGAACCCGCCCGGACGGCTGTCCCGGCGCTCGTCGTCGCGGAACCCGCGGTCGTCGCGCCGGTTGCCGCCGGACCGGTCGTCCCGGAATCCGCCGGAACCCCGGTTCCCGCCACGGAATCCGCCTTCGCGGGGCCCGCGGTCGTCCCGGTCCCGGTACCCGCCCGGCTTGCCACCGCGGTCGTCCCGGTCCCGGTACCCGCCCGGCTTGCCACCGCGGTCGTCCCGGTCCCGGTACCCGCCCGGCTTGCCACCGCGGTCGTCCCGGTCCCGGTACCCGCCCGGCTTGCCACCGCGGTCGTCCCGATACCCACCGGGCTTGCCACCGCGGTCATCGCGGTACCCGCCCGGCTTGCCGCCACGGTCATCGCGGTACCCACCCGGCTTGCCGCCACGGTCATCGCGGTACCCACCGGGCTTGCCGCCACGGTCATCGCGGTAGCCGCCACGCGATTCGCCCGGCTTGCCGCCGCGATTGTCGCGGTCGCCGTAACCGCCGCGCCGGTCGTTGTCACGGAATCCGCCGGAACCAGCCGCCCCGTCGCGGAATCCGCCGCCTTGAGAGTCCTTGCCGCGATATCCGCCCGGACCGCGCCGGTCGTCGCCGCCCGAGTAACCGCCGCGGCGGTCGTCGCTGCCGCGCCGGTCGTCGTTCCAGCGCCCGCCGGACCGCTCCCCGTAAGAGGATTTGCCCTGCGGCCGCCCACCGCGATCGCCGTAGGACTTGCCTTCCGGACGTCCCGACCGGTCGCCGTACGATTTGCCGGGCCCGCCGGAGCGCTCCCCGTAGGAGCGGCCTTCCGAACGGTCGCCGTAGGACGAGCGTCCCTCGGGACGCCCGGAGCGATCGCCGTACGACTTGCCTTGCGGACGGTCGAACTCGCGCTTGCCGCGGGGGCGGAAGTCGCGGTCGTCGTCGCGTTTGCCGGCGTATCCGCGGTTCTCGCGGGGGCCGTCGCCGCGGTCGGGGCGGCCGGCGAACCCGCCGGATCCGCGCGCGCCGCGGTCGTCCCGACGGAGCCGGCCCTGGTGGCTGTCGCGCCCGCCGCGGTCCTGCCGCGCGCCGCGCCGGTCTCCCCGGGGCGCGTCGGACCGTCCGCCGCGGGAGTCCTGGTCGCGGCGAGCCGACCGACCGGACCCCTCATCCGCTGAGTCTCGTCGACCGAACTCGGACACCTGGCCTCCTGCCATAGACAACTCTGGAATTCTGAAGTAGGCCCTCGCACGAGGGCCGATTGACTATCCTACGGGCCCGTTCGGAGCAACCTCGCGCGGGCGGACCCTCAGCGGTCCCCGCGCGCTGCTTCGAGCGGATGCGAACATGAGTCTGGGCCCCGGGAGAACCACCAGGGGTTCTCGGACCGGGGCCCAGACCTATCAGGTTAAGTTCGGCGGTGTCCTACTCTCCCACAACCCTTCGGTTGCAGTACCATCGGCGCAGTCAGGCTTAGCTTCCGGGTTCGGAATGGGACCGGGCGTTTCCCTGACGCTAAAACCACCGAAACACTCCGAAACAACACACACCTGTCACTGTCGTGACAGCCGGTGTGGTGTTTCAGAACCGTAGAGTGGATGCGTAACATCTTTGTGGGCAAGTCCTCGGCCTATTAGTACCAGTCAACTCGACAACACATTACTGTGCTTCCATTTCTGGCCTATCAACCCAATCGTCTCTTGGGGGCCTTAACCCACATGGGGTGGGATACCTCATCTTGGAACAGGCTTCCCGCTTAGATGCCTTCAGCGGTTATCCCTTCCGAACATAGCCAACCAGCCATGCCACTGGCGTGACAACTGGCACACCAGAGGTCCGTCCGTCCCGGTCCTCTCGTACTAGGGACAGCCTTCCTCAAGTATCCTGCGCGCGCGGCGGGATAGGGACCGAACTGTCTCAC
>NZ_GG657746.1:4833763-4836332 GCF_000158875.1 Streptomyces sp. AA4
TTATAGTTACCACCGCCGTTTACTGGCGCTTAAATTCTCAGCTTCACCCACAAAGTGAGTTAACCGGTCCTCTTAACGTTCCAGCACCGGGCAGGCGTCAGTCCATATACATCGTCTTGCGACTTCGCATGGACCTGTGTTTTTAGTAAACAGTCGCTTTCCGCTGGTCTCTGCGGCCAACCACCCCTCCACTTGCATGAAGCTTCAAGGTGTTTGGCCCCCCTTCTCCCGAAGTTACGGGGGCATTTTGCCGAGTTCCTTAACCACAGTTCACCCGATCGCCTTGGTATTCTCTACCTGACAAAACTGTGTTGGTTTGGGGTACGGGCCGTGCATGCACTCACTAGAGGCTTTTCTCGACAGCATAGGATCACCCACTTCGCCTCACACGGCTACGCATCACGTCTCAGAGTATGTGAACAGCGGATTTGCCTACTGTTCCTCCTACACGCTTACACCAGGACAACCATCGCCTGGCGGAGCTACCTTCCTGCGTCACCCCATCGCTTGACTACTACGGAATCAGGTCCCACGCTCCACACACCCGATCCGCCCGAAGGCTTCACGAGTGGCTTCGGGTGGTTAGTGTCAACCGCCTCGCCATGGGCGCACATGCTCGGGTACGGGAATATCAACCCGTTGTCCATCGACTACGCCTGTCGGCCTCGCCTTAGGTCCCGACTTACCCTGGGCGGATTAGCCTGGCCCAGGAACCCTTGGTCATCCGGCGGCAGAGTTTCTCACTCTGCATTCGCTACTCATGCCTGCATTCTCACTCCCGCACCCTCCACCGCTAGCTTCCGCCGCGGCTTCCCTGGATGCAGGACGCTCCCCTACCCATCAACACGACTGGACATCCGCCTCAAGGACGAACGTCGATCTATTGTGTCAATGACACAGCTTCGGCGGTGTGCTTAAGCCCCGCTACATTGTCGGCGCAGGACCACTTGACCAGTGAGCTATTACGCACTCTTTCAAGGGTGGCTGCTTCTAAGCCAACCTCCTGGTTGTCTGGGCAATCCCACATCCTTTCCCACTGAGCACACACTTAGGGGCCTTAGCTGGTGTTCTGGGCTGTTTCCCTCTCGACGACGAAGCTTATCCCCCGCCGTCTCACTGCCGCGCTCTCACTAACCGGTATTCGGAGTTTGGTTGATTTCGGTAACCCGGTAAGGCCCCTAGACCATCCAGTAGCTCTACCCCCGGCAAGAAACACGCGACGCTGCACCTAAATGCATTTCGGGGAGAACCAGCTATCACGGAGTTTGATTGGCCTTTCACCCCTACCCACAGCTCATCCCCTCAGTTTTCAACCTAAGTGGGTTCGGGCCTCCACGACGTCTTACCGTCGCTTCACCCTGGCCATGGGTAGATCACTCCGCTTCGGGTCTAGACCACGCGACTCAATCGCCCTATTCAGACTCGCTTTCGCTACGGCTACCCCACCCGGGTTAACCTCGCCACGCAGCACTAACTCGCAGGCTCATTCTTCAAAAGGCACGCCATCACTCAACAAGTGAGCTCTGACGGCTTGTAGGCACACGGTTTCAGGTACTCTTTCACTCCCCTCCCGGGGTACTTTTCATCTTTCCCTCACGGTACTCGTCCGCTATCGGTCTCCAGGAAGTATTTAGGCTTACCGGGTGGTCCCGGCAGATTCACAGCAAATTCCACGAGCTCGCTGCTACTCGGGAACACCGCCACACAACACAAACACAGTTTTCGCGTACGGGGCTCTCACCCGCTCCGGCCCGCCGTCCCAAGCGGTTCCGCTAACCATGCCGCATCACGCCCAGAGTGTCAGCTCTGAGAAGACAGGTCCCACAACCCCGACCACACAACCCCTGACAGGTATCACATGCAATCGGTTTAGCCTCTTCCGCTTTCGCTCGCCACTACTCACGGAATCACTTTTGTTTTCTCTTCCTGCGGGTACTGAGATGTTTCACTTCCCCGCGTTCCCTCCACACCGGCTATATATTCACCGGCGGGTAACACCACATCACTGGTGCTGGGTTTCCCCATTCGGAAATCCTCGGATCACAGCTCGGTTGACAGCTCCCCGAGGCATATCGCAGCCTCCCACGTCCTTCATCGGCTCCTGAAGCCAAGACATCCACCATGTGCCCTTAACAACTTGACCACAAAGATGCTCGCATCCACTCTACAGTTCTCAAACACCACACCAGAAACAACGTGTGTTGCCTCAGGACCCAACAGCGTGCTGAGCGAACAAGAACCCGCCCGGATCCGCGGCCGCCGTTCCACGCGGGACAAGCCCGCAGTACTGAGTCGGCGGCATCACCACCGCGAGAACCCATAACCAGTAGTTCCACAATTCCTTGAGCAACCAGAGCAGACCTGCATTCGAGGCCTAAGCTCCGGCCACTCCCGGCACGATGACCGGGATGTGTTGTGCTCCTTAGAAAGGAGGTGATCCAGCCGCACCTTCCGGTACGGCTACCTTGTTACGACTTCGTCCCAATCGCCAGTCCCACCTTCGACCACTCCCTCCCTTGCGGGTTGGGCCATGGGCTTCGGGTGTTACCGACTTTCATGACGTGACGGG
>NZ_GG657746.1:4837345-4900805 GCF_000158875.1 Streptomyces sp. AA4
CGTGTCTCAGTCCCAGTGTGGCCGGTCACCCTCTCAGGCCGGCTACCCGTCGTCGCCTTGGTAGGCCATTACCCCACCAACAAGCTGATAGGCCGCGGGTTCATCCCATACCGCCGGAACTTTCCACCACCACAGATGCCTGCAGTGGTCGTATCCGGTATTAGACCCAGTTTCCCAGGCTTATCCCAGAGTACAGGGCAGATTACCCACGTGTTACTCACCCGTTCGCCACTCATCCCCGGCCGAAACCGGTTCAGCGTTCGACTTGCATGTGTTAAGCACGCCGCCAGCGTTCGTCCTGAGCCAGGATCAAACTCTCCAACAATGTCTTCAAGTTCGATCGAGACTACTCTCAATCAATCAATCTCAAAGGAAACCCCGACGAGGGGGTTTCATATAAGCTCTACTGGCTTAGTTCACTAGCACACTGTTGAGTTCTCAAGCAACACACCCCACATCAAACCCGACCCCATGAGGGCGAGCCTGACCGAAGCGGTCATTCCTAGCAGTTTTTGGTGGGACACCCACTCAATCACCTTAGAGGCGAGAGCTTGGTTCGTGTCCCGGCGGCCGCCCGGTCTCCCTGGCGACTTGAAGAACTTTACACCCCCCGGAAGGGCCCGAAGCAGGGGGGTCCCTTAACTGCGTTCCCGCAGGTCAGAGCCCCTGTTTCGGGCCTGGGCGGCGATCAGCCCCCGACCCGGACTCCGGCGACGTTGCGCTTGCCCTTGCGGACCACGAGCCAGCGGCCGTGGAGCGCGTCGGAAGCCGAGGGCTTCCACTCCTCGTCGGCGATCTTCACGTTGTTCACGTACGCGCCGCCCTCCTTGACCGTGCGCCGGGCCGCGCCCTTGCTGTCCACGAGTCCCCCGGCGAGCAGCAGGTCGACGATCGTCGCGTCGCCGGCCGGCTCGACCTTGCCGTTCGGGACCTCGGCCATCGCCGCGTCGAGCGTCGGGCCGTCCAGGCCGGTCAGCTCGCCGCGGCCGAACAGGGCCTGGCTCGCCGCGATGACCTGGCGCGTCTGGTCCTCGCCGTGCACCAGGTTCGTGAACTCCTCGGCCAGCCGCTTCTGCGCGGCGCGCAGGTGCGGGCGCTCCTCGGTGTCCTTCGCCAGCGCGTCGATCTCCTCCTGGTCGAGGAAGGTGAACAGGCGCAGGTAGCGGAGCACGTCGGCGTCGCCGACGTTCACGAAGTACTGGTACCAGGCGTACGGCGAGGTCAGCTCCGGGTCGAGCCACACGTTGCCGCCGCCGGTGGACTTGCCGAACTTGCGGCCCTCGGCGTCGGTGACCAGCGGCGCGGTCAGCGCGTGCGCGGCGCCGCCCTCGACCCGGCGGATCAGGTCGACGCCGCCGACGAGGTTGCCCCACTGGTCCGAGCCGCCGACCTGCAGCTTGCAGCCGTGCTTGCGGTACAGCTCCAGGTAGTCCTGCGACTGCAGCAGCAGGTAGCTGAATTCGGTGTAGGACATGCCGTCGCCTTCGAGCCGCCGCTTCACCGTCTCCCGGTTCAGCATGACGTTGACCGAGAAGTGCTTGCCGACGTCCCGCAGGAACTCCAGCGTGTTCTGCTTCCCGGTCCAGTCGAGGTTGTTCTCGACGATCGCGCCGGTCGGCGAATCGTCGAAGTCCACGAACCGCTCCAGCTGGCCGCGGATCCGCCCGGCCCAGTCGGCGACGACGTCCAGGGTGTTCAGCGTGCGCTCCCCGTTGTCGCGGGGGTCGCCGATCATCCCGGTGGCGCCGCCGGCCAGCACGATCGGCCGGTGCCCGGCGCGCTGGAACCGCTTGAGCATCAGCAGCGGGACGAGGTTGCCGGCGTGCAGGCTGGGCGCGGTCGGGTCGAAGCCGCAATAGAGCGTGAGCGGGCCGCGGTCGAGTTCTCGGCGCAGGGCGTCGATGTCGGTGGATTGCGCGATCAGGCCGCGCCAGGACAACTCGTCAAGGATGTGCTCACTCACACCTGTAGATGATCCCCCACCAGGTCAAACGACTATCCCGCGGGTCGCACCTGCCGGCGTTTCCCGCCGCGGCGGTAGGTCGAGACGGCTGGTGAGCCGTCGATCCAGAACCGCCACGGCGTGTCCATCGCCATCGCGACGCCGACGCGCGGGCCGGTGCGCACGTTGTCCGCGGGCACGCGCTCGCCGACGAGCAGCCGCACCGGCGAGCCGGGGTCGGTGAGATCGGCGCCGTTCTGCTCGCGCGCGAGGCCCAGCACCGACGTGAGGATGGCCGGGCCCTTGGCGAGTTCGCCGTTGCCGCGCGCGTTCGGCCGGCGCTTCCGCACGATGTCCGCGCCCTCGACGACCTCGCCGGCGCGCAGCAGCACCGCGCCCGGCTGGCCGTCCTCGGTGCCCACGACGTTCGCGCAGAAGTGCATGCCGTAGACGAAGTACACGTAGAGGTGCCCGGCCGGACCCCACATCACCGCGTTGCGCGGGGTTTTCCCGCGGTAGCAGTGCGAAGCGGGATCGTCGAGCCCGCGGTAGGCCTCGACCTCGACGAGCCGCACCCCGACCCGGCCCTCGGGCGCGTCCGCCTCGAGGACGGCACCGAGCAGCAGCCGAGCCAGGTCGACCGGGTCCAGTGCCAGTTCTTCGCGCCGGAACAACCGGTCCACACGCACTCCCCTCGTCAGGCCGCCAGCCTAACGAGCGGCCCGACGGCAGATCATTTCAGCCACTGCCGATGCGCCGCGACGCGCTCGACCAGGCGTTCCCGCTGCTCGGCGACCCGGTCCGGCGCGGTGCCGCCGCGGGCGTCGCGCGAACGCACCGAACCTTCGACGGTCAGGACCTCGCGCACCGCGGGCGTGAGCGCCGGGTTGATGGCCTGGAACTCCTCGTCGGTCAGCTCGTCGAGCCCGACCCCGCGCGACTCGGCGACCCGCACGCTCTCCCCCGCCGCCTCGTGCGCGACGCGGAACGGCACGCCCTGGCGCACCAGCCATTCGGCGATGTCGGTGGCCAGCGTGAACCCGGCCGGAGCGAGTTCGGCGAGCCGGTCGGTGTGGAACGTGAGCGTGCCGAGCATGCCCGCGATCGCCGGGAAGAGCAGTTCCAGCTGTTCGACCGAATCGAAGACCGGCTCCTTGTCCTCCTGCAGGTCGCGGTTGTACGCGAGCGGCTGCGCCTTGAGCGTGGCGAGCAGGCCGGTGAGGTTGCCGATCAGGCGGCCGGCCTTGCCGCGGGTCAGCTCCGCGACGTCCGGGTTCTTCTTCTGCGGCATGATCGAGCTGCCGGTGGCCCACGCGTCGTCCAGCGTCACGTAGCCGAACTCGGCGGTGTTCCAGATGATCACCTCTTCGGCGATCCGCGACAGGTTCACCGCGAGCATCGCGACGGCGAACGCGAACTCCGCGACGAAATCGCGCGAGGCGGTGCCGTCGATCGAGTTCTCCACGCTGGTGTCGAAGCCCAGTTCGGCGGCCACCGCTTCCGGGTCGAGGCCGAGCGACGAACCGGCGAGCGCGCCCGAGCCGTACGGCGACTCCGCGGTGCGAGCGTCCCAGTCGCGCAGGCGGGAGACGTCGCGCAGCAGCGACTGGCCGTGCGCCATCAGGTGGTGCGCCAGCAGAACCGGCTGCGCGTGCTGCAGGTGGGTGCGGCCGGGCAGGATCGCGTCCGGGTGCCGGGACGCCTGCGAGACCAGCGCGTCGATCACGTCGAGCGTGCCCGCGACCACCCGGCGCGCGGCGTCGCGCAGCCACATCCGGAACAGCGTCGCGACCTGGTCGTTGCGGGAACGGCCGGCGCGCAGCTTGCCGCCGAGCTCGGCGCCGGCGCGTTCGAGCAGGCCGCGTTCGAGCGCGGTGTGCACGTCCTCGTCGGCGACCGTCGGCGTGAACGCCCCGGACGCGACGTCCTGCGCCAAGGTGTCGAGCGCCTCCAGCATCCCGGCCAGTTCCGCTTCGGTGAGCAGACCCGCCTTGTTCAGCACGCGGGCGTGCGCGCGCGATCCGGCGATGTCGTAGGGCGCCAGGCGCCAGTCGAAGTGGGTCGAGGCGCTCAGCGCCGCCATCGCCTCGGCCGGCCCGCTGGCGAACCGGCCGCCCCACAGCTGCACCGGCTGGTCTTTCCCGCTCACGTTCTGCCTCTCTCGTCCGGCGTCTCAGGACGCCTGGGTGGTCGGATGCTGGGTGCTCCCCAGCGGAGTCTGCCCGGTGCCCGGACGGTACCGCCGTCCGACCGGGCGAAGCCGCCTCCCGGGGAGGCCGGCGACGGTCGCGCTGCCCGCGTGCAGCACCAGCCGCACCTCGCCGGACACGCGCTCCTGCGCCCGCCGGACGAACGCGTCCAGCGGCTCGCGCAGCGGCGAGAACCACAACCCGTCTTGGACCAGCTCGGCCCACCGGCGGTCGACGCCGTGCTTGAACCTCGCCAGATCCCGGTCGAGGGCGACCGATTCCAGCTCCTGGTGCGCGGTGACCAGCACTGCCGCGCCCGGTGCGTCGTAGCCGCCAGCCAACTCGAACCGGCCGATGCCGTGCGCTCCGGCCCGGTGCCCGAGCCGCTGCACCGCCTCGGCCACGCTGACGGTTTCGCCGTCGACCGCGACCGGTACGCCCTGTTCGAAGGTGACGACGACTTCGTCCGGCATGCCGAGGTTCACCACCGCGTCCTCGGTACAGCGGTAACCGTCGTTCGCGGCCCGGCCCCACAAAGTCCGGCTCGTCGACAACTCCTGCCCGCCTCGGACGCCGAGTTCGACGATCTCCAGGTCCGGCGCGAGTGCCGCGATCATGCTGGACAATGTGTATCCGCCGCCGTGCGCGATGACTGACGCGTTGCGGTCCTTCGCGGTCGCGACGAGCTGGCTCGCCAGCAGCGGCCGGGCCAGAGCCTCGACCAGCGGGTGCCGGTCGAGGATCAGCGCATTCGCTTGCAGGGCAGGCAAACAGTAGTCGTTCGCGAATTCCTCGCGGACGTCCGCGACCACGATCTCGGTGGCCCCGTCGGCCGCCGCCTGCCGCCGGAGCGCGCACAAATCGACGTCCCCGGCGCCGAAATCCACCGCGACGGCGACCACTTCGCCTTGTCCGGCAAGGAGATCCAGCGCGGCAGAGGAGCCGTGCCCGCCCGGACAGGCGAGCACGACCCGCCGGGTCACGGCTCGTCCCCTTCCGCCGAACCTTGCGCGAGCGCGGTGAACCGCTCGGCGAGGTCGCGTCCGGTCAGCGGCTCGCGCGCGATGACCGCGACCGTGTCGTCGCCCGCGATCGAGCCGACGACCTCTTCCAGCGCGGCCCGGTCGATCGCGCTCGCGAGGAACTGCGCGGCGCCCGGCGGCGTGCGCAACACGGTGAGATTGCCCGACGAATCCGCCGACACCAGCAGTTCGGCGAGCAGCCGCGACAGCCGTGAAGTACCGCCCTGCACCCCGCGAACGGGGCTGCCGTCCTCGGGGATGACGTAGACCGGCGCGCCCGAGTCGGCTCCGCGCAGCTTGACCGCGCCGAGTTCGTCGAGGTCGCGCGACAGCGTCGCCTGCGTGACCTCGATTCCCTCGGCGGCCAGCAGCCGCGCCAGCTCCGTCTGGCTGCGGATGGCCATCGTGGACACCAGTTCGGTGATCCGCGCCTGGCGCCCGACCCGGCTGCTGGTCATCGGCCGTTCTGCCCGAACAGCCAGACCAGCAGCGCCTTCTGCGCGTGCAGCCGGTTCTCCGCCTCGTCCCACACCGCGCTGGCCGGGCCGTCGAGCACCTCGTCGGTGATCTCCCAGCCGCGGTGCGCGGGCAGGCAGTGCAGCACGATCGCCTCGTCGGCGGCGCGCTTCAGCAGTCCGGCGTTGATCTGCAGGGCGCGGAACGGGCCGACCCGGTCGAGGCCGTCGTTCTCCTGCCCCATCGACGTCCAGGTGTCGGTGACCAGCACGTCCGAACCCTCGACGGCCTCGTGCGCGTCGGTGTAGACCGTCGCGCTGCCGCCGGTTTCCGTGCCGCGCTGCTTGGCGTCGAGCATCACCTGCTGGTCGGGCTGGAACCCTTCCGGAGACACGACGCGCACGTTCATCCCTGCCGTGGTCCCGCCGAGCAGCAGCGAATGCGCCATGTTGTTGGCTCCGTCGCCGAGGTAGGTGAGCGTGAGCCCGGCGAGCTTGCCCTTGCGCTCGCGGATGGTCATGAGGTCCGTGAGCACCTGGCACGGGTGGAACTCGTCGGTCAGCGCGTTGATGATCGGGATGGACGCGACGGACGCCATCGAGTCGATGCGCTTCTGCGCGAAGGTGCGCCACACGACGGCGTCGACGTAGCGGGACAGCACGCGCGAGGTGTCCTCGATGGTTTCCTCGCGGCCGAGCTGCATCGAACGGCCGTCGACGATCACCGGATGCCCGCCGAGCTGGCTGATGCCGACCTCGAACGAGAACCGGGTGCGCGTGGAGTTCTTCTCGAAGATCGCGGCCACCGTGCGCCCGGTCAGCGCCTTCGTGCCGAGCGGGTCGGCTTTCAGCTGGTCGGCCAGGTCGAGCAGAGCGGCCTGCTCGGCGGGGGTGACGTCGTCGTCGCGGAGGAAGTGGCGGGGCATCAGTCGGAATCCTTCGTGGTGGTGGAGTCGAGCGCGCCCGGGAGGGCGGAGAGGAAGCCGTGCGCCTGCTGCTCGTCGAGCACGAGCGGCGGGGCGAGCCGGACGGTGTCCGGGGCGACCGGGTTGACGAGATAGCCCGCCTCCTGCGCGGCCTTCGCGACGGCCGCGGAAACGGGTCCCCGCAGGCCGATGCCGAGCAGCAGCCCCGCGCCGCGGACGCCGGAGACGAGCGGGTGGCCGAGCGCTTCGACGCCGGCCGCGATGTCCTTGCCGAGCGCCGAAACATGGTCGAGCAGGTCGTCGCGGACGATCGTGCGCAGTACCGCCAGCCCGGCCGCGCAGCACACCGGGTTGCCGCCGAAGGTCGTGCCGTGCTGGCCCGGCTTGAGCAGGTCGCCGGCCGCGCCGACGCCGATCACTGCGCCGAGCGGAAGCCCGCCGCCGAGGCCCTTCGCGAGCGTGATCACGTCCGGCACGATCCCGGCCTGCTGGAAGCCGAACCAGGTGCCGAGCCGCCCGATCCCGGTCTGCACCTCGTCGAGGACGAGCAGCGCACCGGCGGCCTTGGTGATCTCGCGCGCGGCCTGCAGGTAGCCGTCCGGAGCAGGAATCACCCCGGCTTCGCCGAGCACCGGCTCCAGGAAGACCGCAGCGGTCTCGCCGTCCACGGCGGCCCGCAACGCTTCGACGTCGCCGTAGGGAACATGCGTGACGCCCGGGACAAGCGGCTCGAACGCCTCGCGCTTCGACGGCTGCCCGGTGAGCGACAGCGCGCCCATGGTGCGGCCGTGGAACGCGCCCTCCGCCGCGACGATCTTCCGGCGGCCGGTGAGCCGGGTGATCTTCAGCGCGGCCTCGTTGGCCTCCGCGCCGGAGTTGACGAACAGGACCTTGCCCTGCCCGGTCAGGCCCGCGACGTCGAGCAGCGTTTCGGCGAGTTCGACCGCGACCGGGTTCACGTACAGGTTCGACGTGTGCCCCAGCTTCGAGATCTGCTCGGTGACCGCGCGCACCACCTCCGGGTGGGCGTGGCCGAGCGCGTTCACCGCGATGCCGCCGACCAGGTCGACGTACTCGGCGCCGTCCGCGTCCCACACTCGCGCGCCTTCGCCGCGCACCAGGGTCAGGCCGGGGGTTCCGTAGTTGTCCATGACGGCCGACTGCCAGTGCTGCTGACCGTCCGCATTGGACTTGAGGGTAGTCACGCGTGCTCCGTTCCGGAGGGCGCTGCCTCGGGCAGCACCATGGTCCCGATGCCGCGCGAGGTGAAGACCTCGAGCAGCACCGAATGGGCGAGCCTGCCGTCGATGACGTGGGCGCCGCGCACGCCGCCGCGCACCGCGCGCACGCACGCCTCCATCTTCGGGATCATGCCGCTGGCGAGGCCGGGCAGCATGCGTTCGAGACGGTCGACGGGGATCCGGTCGATCAGCGAGGACCGGTCCGGCCAGTTGGCGTAAAGACCTTCGACGTCGGTGAGCACCACGAGCTTTTCCGCGCCGAGCGCCGCGGCGAGCGCGCCCGCGGCGGTGTCGGCGTTGACGTTGTGCACCACGCCGTCGACGTCGGGGGCCACCGTGGACACCACCGGGATGCGGCCGGCGTTGACGATGTCGAGCACCGCGTCCGGGTTCACCTCGGCGACCTCGCCGACGAGGCCGATGTCCACCTGCTCACCGTCCACAGTGGCCTGTTTGCGCTCGGCGGTGAACAGCCGCGCGTCCTCGCCGGAGATGCCGACCGCGTACGGGCCGTGCGCGTTGATCAGGCCGACCAGCTCGCGGCTGACCTGGCCGACCAGCACCATCCGCACGATGTCCATCGTCTCCGGCGTGGTGACTCGCAGCCCGCCCTTGAACTCCCCCGGCACGCCGAGCCGGGACAGCATCGCGCTGATCTGCGGGCCGCCGCCGTGCACGACGACCGGATGCAGCCCGGCCAGCCGCAGGAACACCATGTCCTCGGCGAACGCGGCCTTCAGCTGGTCGTCGATCATCGCGTTGCCGCCGTACTTGACCACGACGGTCGCGCCGTGGAACCGCTGCAGCCACGGCAGAGCCTCGATCAGCACCCCGGCCTTCTCGGCCGCGCTGGCGAGCCGTTCGTCGGCGGAGACGAGCCTTCCGGTATCCGTCATGACGAGTACGCGCTGTTCTCTTCGACGTACGCGTGCGACAGGTCCGTGGTGTAGATCGTGGCCTCGCCGGACCCGACCCCGAGATCCACGACGACGTCGATCGCCCGCCCGGACAGGTCGGCCGCCGACCGGTCCTCCGCCGTCGTGCCGCCCGCGAACAAGGTGACGCCGTTGATGGCGATCGACACCGTCTCCGGGTCGATCCGCGCCGGGGCGCGGCCGAGCGCCATCGCGATCCGGCCCCAGTTGGGGTCGGAGCCGAACAACGCGGTCTTGACCAGGTTGTCCTCGGCGATCGTCCGGGCCACGACAATCGCGTCGTCCTCGGACGCGGCGCCCTTCACCGTGACGTCGACGTCCTTGGTGGCGCCTTCGGAATCGGCGCGCAGCTGCAGCACCAGGTCGTGGCTGACCTTGGTGAGCAACTCGGTCAGCTCGGCTTCCGTCGGCTCCACCCCGCTCGCACCCGACGCGAGCACGAGGACCGTGTCGTTGGTCGACGTCCCGCCGTCCACGTCGAGCCGATCGAACGTGACGTGCGTAGCGGCGCGCAGCGCACGGTCGAGAGTTTCCTTGTCCGCCACGGCATCCGTGGTCAGCACGGACAGCATCGTCGCCAGATTCGGCGCGAGCATGCCAGCGCCCTTGGCGAACCCGCCGACGCTCCATCCGGATTCGTGCTGGGCGAACGCCTGCTTCGGCTTGGTGTCGGTGGTCATCACGCCGGTGGCCGCGTTGAGCGCCGCTTCCGGGCTCGCGTCCAGCGCCTTGACCGCACTGTCCACACCGGACAGAACGGCGGCCATCGGCAGCCGCTCGCCGATCAGCCCGGTGGAGCACACCGCGACCTCGATCGCCCCGGCGCCGAGCACCTCGGCGACCTTCTCCGCCGTGGCGTGCGTGTCCTGGAAGCCGCCCGGCCCGGTCGCCGCGTTCGCTCCGCCGGAGTTGAGCACGACGGCCTTCAGCTTCTGCTGCTTCAGCACTTCCTGCGACCACAGCACCGGCGCGGCCTTGATCACGTTCCGGGTGAACACCCCCGCCGCGACGTCGAGCGGGCCGTCGTTGACGACCAGCGCGAGGTCGAGCGCGCCGGAGGCTTTGATGCCGGCGGCCACGCCCGCGGCGCGGAAACCCTTCGGTCCGGTGACGGTCACGGTGCCACTCCCACGGTGGAAAGTCCGGTGGCCTCGGGGAAACCGAGCGCCAGGTTCATCGATTGGAC
This sequence comes from Streptomyces sp. AA4, assembly GCF_000158875.1. Lineage (NCBI taxonomy): Bacteria > Bacillati > Actinomycetota > Actinomycetes > Kitasatosporales > Streptomycetaceae > Streptomyces > Streptomyces sp. AA4. The sequence continues at coordinate 4,847,242 of NZ_GG657746.1, forward strand.
GGCACCGCCCGCGGTGCCCTTGGTGAGGTTGTCGATCGACGTGACGACGACCAGCCTTCCCGCGTCGGCGTCGATTCCGAGCTGCAGCTGGACGTTGTTCGAACCGACCGTCGCGGCGGTCGTCGGCCAGGTCCCTTCGGGCAGCACCTGGACGAACGGTTCGGCGCCGTAAGCCTTCTCGTACACCGCGCGCACGGCGGCCTCGTCGACGTCGCCCGCGAGCTGAGCGCTGGCCGTCGTGAGAATGCCGCGCGGCATCGGCGCGAGCACCGGCGTGAACGAAACCGTGACGGGCTTGCCCGCCGCCGCGGAGAGGTTCTGCACGAACTCCGGCGTGTGCCGATGCGCCCCGGCGACGCCGTAAGCGCTCGCGTTGCCCATGACCTCGGACCCGAGCAGATTCGGCCGCAGGCTCTTGCCCGCACCCGACGTCCCCGTCACCGACACCACCGTGACCGCGGGCTCGACCAGCCCCGCCGCCAACGCGGGCGCCAACGCCAGCGATCCGCCAGTCGGGAAACAGCCGGGAACCGCGATCCTCTTGGTTCCCACCAGTTTCTCGCGCGCGCCCGGCAGTTCGGGCATCCCGTACGGCCACTGTCCCGCGTGCTCTCCGGAGTACCACCGTCGCCAGTCCGCCGCGTCCGCGAGCCGGTGGTCGGCCCCGAGGTCGACCACGAGCACGTCCGGCCCGAGCTGAGCCGCGATCCCGGCCGAATGGCCGTGCGGCAGAGCAAGGAACACGACGTCATGGCCCGCGAGCGTCTCCGCGTTCGTCTCGAGCAACACCCGGCCGGCCAGCGGAACAAGGTGCGGCTGGTGCGTGCCCAGCGTGGTCCCCGCACTGCTCGCCGCCGTGAGAGCGCCGATCTCGACCTCTGGATGGGTCAGGAGCAGGCGCAGCAGTTCGCCGCCCGCGTACCCGCTGGCACCGGCTACCGCGATCTTCACCGTCATACGAATGATTATGCACGAGCGTGCAAGCTCAAACAAAGAGGGTTTGCTCACCCTGGCCGTCCCCTCCCCAGGACTTCCGCGGATTCTGTACGTTTCACAGGCGGTTTCCACCGCCTCGGCAGGCCGAGCCCAGCCCGGTCGCCGGAGTGTCTGCGCTGGTCGCGATGACCGGACTTCCGGTGCTGCGGTTGCTGACGCAGCACCCTTCTGCCGCGGGCACCCGCCCATTGGCAACCGCTCGGCACCGAACCGTCAGGGCGCAGCAATGCCCCTGCCACCGAGCGAGTCCACCACCGAGCCGCTCCAGCGCATGGACTCTCCGGCCGCACCGGCCGTTTAACCACCGCGCTGCAGGGTCGTCCGACCGCGCCAGTCGCTCGACCTCAGGCCATCCGGCCGCCGAGCCACCCGCCACCTGAGTCGGCGCAGGCCACCAACCGCACGTCTATCCAACCACCCGCTTGGGCCTCACCCACCCTCCAGAGTCTCCGACTTCACCTCCCCTTCCCAACCCTCTAGCCGCACTTCGCCCACTGCCCTCGGTCGCCCAAGCACTCAGCTCGCCGGGTTGCCCCGGCGACGCAGACCACGCACCTTCCTCCGCCAAGCCATCAAGCCAGCGCACCGGCCGTCCGCCACCCAGACGCCGGTCCAGCGCGCACGCCGCGTCGAAGCCCGACCCGCTGGCCCAGCGCCCGCCTGCCGGGGCAATCCGCTAACTCGCCTGACCACAACCGCCGATCCAACGCGCACACCGCTCGCCCCGGAGCCCACGCCTCCGTGCCCGTCCCACGCCACTAGCCCGGAGCACGCCGCCCAGCCGGGAACGAAGCCGCAAATCCGCACCGACACCGTTCGCCGCGGAGCCCACGCCCGAGGTCGGGTATTCGCCCGAGCCAAGCCGCAAACCCGCCCAGCCTCAACCGCAAGTCCGGCAAACGCCGTTCGCTGCGGTGCCCAAACCTCCGGGCCCGAACCCGCCACTCGCGCGAGCCCAGCCGCCCACCAGCCCAGCCACCCAACCGCCAGTCCGGCACCCGCCATGAGCCTCGGAGTGCAAGGCTTGGGCTCGGAGGCCTGCCACTCGCGCGAGGCAAACCGGCAACCCGCGGAATCTCAACCGCAGGTCCGGCACACGCCGTTGACCCCGGCGCCCAAAGCTCCAGGCCCGAACCCGGCACCCGCACAAGGCAAGCCAGCAACTCGCCCAGCCTCAACCACGAGTCCGGCACACGCCCTTCACCTCGGCACCCAAAGCCCCAGGCCCGAACCCCGCATCACGCAAGGCAAGCCAGCAGCCCGCCAGCCTCAACCACGAATCCGGCACGCGCCCTTCACCCGAGCACCCAAGCCTCCAGGCCCGAACCGCCATTCACGCAAGGCAAAGCCGCCGTGACCGCCCAGCACCCAGTAGCCAATCCGGCGCGCAAGTCACCGCCACGCCGGGCCCGCCTCGGCATGCGAACCCGGCGGGCACTCGTCAGTCCACTCCCTCCTCCGCTTCGCGGAGACTCGGCGGTGTCGGCAGATGGTTTCCGGGATGCTCCGGATCGCAGCCGACCCGGGGCAAGCGGGCCCGGATCCCGCCGGGTGTGCGCGCGAAATGGCGGGCCAGCTCGGCCACCGTATCCCCGGCGAGCCAGCGGGCCTCCAGGTCCGCGTCCATCTCGTCGGTCCACGGCCGCCCCTGCTGTGCCGGACGTCCGCGCGATCTTCGCCGCGAACCGCCGCCCGCGAAGGTGCGCAGGCTCGTGTCGAGCAGTTCCGCGACGGTCGCCACGGACGCCACGTCGAGTTCGAGTCTGCCTTCGACGACGGGTTCGCCGTCCGGCCGTTCTCCGCCGACCGTGACGGTGACTCGCTCCGGCTCGCCGTCTTCGGTGCGGGTGACGACGGCGACCTGGTACTGGACATCTCCTGACCGGACCTCGGTCCGGTGCTCCTGAATGATCGTCATGGCCGCGAAGGTATCCGCGACCCCCGACAATTTTCGATCACTTAACGCGATCGGGTGACTGCGGTCCGAAATTGTCAGACCCCCGCCGTAGCGTCCCCGGCGACCCGAAAAGCAACCGAGGGGGATCGGTGGACCAGCGGAAAAGAACGATGCCCCGGCCTGACAGAGCAGGCCGGGGCATCGCGAAGAACGACTCAGAAGCGCAGCAGACCGGCAAGCAGGCCCTGCTTCTCCTCCGCCGCGGCCTTCGCCTGAGCATCGGCCTTCTGCTGCGCGCCGGAGGCGACCGGAGACGGAACCGGCTGCGGCACCGGAGCGCATTGGACGTCAGAGCGGTCGGCGCGCACCCGCTTCGGCAACGCGCCGGTGGCGAGGTAGTCAGCGACCCGGTCGTCCACGCACGAAACGCCGGACAGCGATCCGGCGTGCGTGGTCCCGCCAGGCGCGCTGATGAGGCTCGAACGCGGGTAGCGCTTGCGCACTTCGAGGCTCCCCGAGTACGGCGTGGCCGCGTCGAGTTCCTCGCTGATCAGCAGCGCGCCGCTCGCCTTCGACCCGTCGACCTCCACCGGCTTGCCCGCCTTCGCGGGCCAGTTCAGGCAGGTGGCGTTGTACCAGGTGTTGCTCCAGGTCTCGAAGGGCGCGCGGGAGTGGGTGGCCCAGGCGTCGCGGCGCCAGCGGTCCCAGTCCTGCGGCCACTGCGCGTCGGTGCACTGCACCGCGTTGTAAACCGCGTAGCCGTTGTCGTCGCCGGGCGCGTTCGACTTGTCGTACAACGCTTTCAGCGTCTGCCAGTCGCCGCGGTGCACCCATCCGTCGAACGCCTTGGCCATGTCTTCCCAGCCGAACACGTAGTAGCCGGCCTGCAGGAAGATGTCGGTCCACTCGTCGCCGCCGAGCACGCCGCCCGCCGGGGCGCGGTCGAGCTTGCGCTGCTGCGCGTACCAGAGCTGCTCGACGGCCGAGCCGGTCTTGCCGAGGTGGTAGACGTCGTCGTACTTCGCGAGCCAGTCGAAGTAGATCTTGATGTTGCGGTCGAAGGCGACGTCCTGGTCCAGGTTGGCGTCGTACCAGACCTTGCGCGGGTCGACGTTCCCGTCGAGCACCATCCGGCGCATGCGGTCCGGGTACAGCGTGCTGTACACCTGCCCGAGGTAAGTGCCGTACGAGAAGCCGTAGTAGTTGATTTGCTGCTGGCCCAGCGCCTTGCGAAGGCTTTCCATGTCCTGCGCGACGTCGGTGGTCTTGACGTGCTCCAGCAGCGGACCGTTCTTCGCGCAGGCCTCCGCGTAGCCCTTCGTGCGGGCACGCCAGGTGCTCTCCAGTTGCGGCGTCTTCGGCACGTAAGCCGGGCGGACCGGTGCGAAGTAGTTCCCGTCGCACGTGAGAGCCGGTTTGCTGGAGCCGACGCCGCGCGGGTCGAAGCCGATCCAGTCGTAGCTGTCGCCGGCGTGCTTGGGCACGTTCCGGCCGAGCACCGAAAGACCGAGCCCGGAACCTCCGGGGCCGCCCGGGTTCACCAGCAGCACGCCCTGGTACTTCGCGGTCTTGTGCTTCACCCGGGAGACGGCGATCTGCACCGTCTGGCCCGACGGCTGCACGTAGTCCATCGGGACCACGAGGAACCCGCACTCGGCTCCCGCCTTGGCGAGGCCCGGTGCGGAACACGGTCCCCACTTGATCGGCGGCGGCGCGTAGTCCGCCCCTTCGGGCGGCGCCGCGGTGGCGGCGGGTGCGACAGCCAGCGTTCCGGCCGCGACAGCGGCGGCGGCCAGCGCGGTGACGATTTTCCTCACAGTGGTCCTTTGCGTCCGACGGCAACCAGGGCTCGTCGAAGCTACCGGCTGCGCGGCAGAATCTCGTTTCCCGACACGAGCCGCGCTGTCCCCCGATCGTCGGGATCCGAGACGACGGAGGTGGTCCTCGATGGAGGCGGGCGAAGCGTTGCGCACGGCGGTCCGAACCGGGCTGGCCGAGCTGGCGGACCCGGTCAAAGCAGCGGAAATGCAGGCGTACATGAAGTCCGCGATGCCGTTCCGCGGCGTGCCGAAACCGCCGCGCGGCAAGCTCATGAAGGCGGTTCTGGCCGAGCATGTTTTGCCCGATCGAGTGACGTACGCCGAGACCGTGCTCGCGTTGTGGCGGGAGGCGGAGTATCGCGAGGAGCGGTACGCGGCGATCGACCTCTCGGGGCACCGCGCCTATCGACAGTGGCAGGACCCGGAGCTGCTGGAGATGTACGACGAGCTGATCGTCACCGGGGCGTGGTGGGACTACGTCGACGAGGTCGCGATCCGCCGGGTCGGGCCTATCCTGCGCGAGCACCGGGCGGCGGTCACGCCGGTTCTGCGGCGTTGGATGACAGACGCCGATCGCTGGCGCCGGCGAACGGCCGTGATCTGTCAGGTCAGCGCGAAGGGCGAGGTGGACCAGAAGCTGCTCGCGGACGCGATCGAGGCGAACCTCGACGATCGGGATTTCTTTCTGCGCAAGGGGATCGGCTGGGCGTTGCGGGATCACGCGCGTGCCGAGCCGGAGTGGGTCCGCGCGTTCGTCCGGGCGCACCCGGGGCTGTCCCCGTTGTCCACCCGGGAGGCGATGAAGCACCTCTAGTGAAGTGAAATCGCGGCACCAGAAAGGAGGGATGCCATGACACCAGCGCTCCCCCGCCCCGGCTGACCGGCCGGTGGCCGGAGCGCGGGGCGGGGACAGCATCGGATCAGGCGCGGAGCGTCGCTCCGAAGCGCTCGCCGGCGGCGGCGACCGCGGCGTCGCGGGCCTTGGTGGCCTCGTCGACGGTGAGGGTGCGGTCCGCGGCGCGGAAGCGGAGCTTGTACGCCAGGGAACGCTTGCCTTCGCCGAGCTGCTCGCCGGTGTAGACGTCGAAGAGGGTGATCTCCTCGAGCAGTTCGCCGGCGCCTTCGCGGAGCACGTCGGCGAGGTCGGCGGACGGGACGTCCGTGCCGGCGACCAGGGCGACGTCCAGCAGCACCGGCGGGTAGGCCGAGATGTTGGGCGCCGGACGGGAGTCGGGCAGCGGGATCGCGTCCAGGTCGAGTTCCATGGCGACCGTGCGCGGCGGCAGGCCGAGGGCCTCGACGACCTTCGGGTGCAGTTCGCCCGCGTGGCCGACCGGCCAGTCGCCCACGCGCAGCTGGGCGCAGCGGCCCGGATGCCAGGGCAGCAGGTCGGCGGCCTGCACCGTGAGCTGCACGCCGGAGGCCTCGGCCACCAGGCGCGCGGCCTGCACGGCGTCGGCCCAGCCGGCCTGGTCGCCCTTGCCCCACCAGCCGGCGCGCGGGCGCTGGCCGCTGAGGACGACGGCGACGTGCACCGGCTGCGCGGGCACGGCGGCCTCCAGCACGGCGAGGTCCTCGTCGCTCGGGCGGTGCTCGACGCCGAGGTCCGGGACCTTGAGCTGGTTCGGCTTCGGCAGCACGACCTGGCCGACGTGGAACAGCGACACGTCCTTCAGGCCGCGGGAAACGTTGCGCTGCAACGTCTCCAGCAGGCCCGGCAGGAGGGTGGTCGCCATCCGGTCGTGGTCGGCTTCGAGCGGGTTACGCACGCGCACGGTGGTGCGGCGGATGTCGTCCTCGGGCAGGCCGAAGGCGTCCCACACCGCGTCGCCGATGAACGGGAACGGGCGCACCTCGACGTAGCCCGCCTCGGCGAGCGCGCCGGACACCGCGCGGCGGCGGCGCTGCACGTCGGTGAGACCGCGGCCCGCGGGCGCGGCGGGCAGGACCGACGGGATGCTGTCGTAGCCCTCGAGCCGCAGGACCTCCTCGACGAGGTCGGCGGGCTGCACGAGGTCGCCGCGCCAGCTCGGCGGGGTCGCGGTCACGAGGCCGACGCCCTGGTCGCTCGTGCTGAGCTGGACCTTGCAGCCGATCTGGCCGAGCCGCCGGACCGTGACGCCGCGTTCGTAGCGGACGCCGGCGACCTGGTCGGGCAGGTTGATCGGCATGGTGACCGGGGCGTGCGGGGCGACGCCGCCGACGTCGGTGCGGCCCGGGCGGATCGCGCCGTCGCCGTACTGGCGCAGCAGCCGCGCGGCGAGTTCCACCGCGGCCGCGCACAGCGCCGGGTCGGTGTAGCGCTCGAACCGCTTCGCCGCCTCGGAGAACAGCTTGTGCCGGCGCGCGGTGCGGCTGATCGACGCCGGGTTCCAGTGCGCCGCCTCGAGAAGCACGTCCGTGCTCTCCGGCGTGATCTCCGTGCTGGCGCCGCCCATCGTGCCGGCGAGGGAGATGACGCCGCTGTCGTCGGCGATCACGATGTCGTCCGCGTCGAGGGTGCGCTCCACGTCGTCGAGCGTCGTGAGCTTCTCCCCCGCCTTCGCGCGGCGGACCACCAGGTCGCCCTGGATGGAGCCGGTCGCGAACGCGTGCAGCGGGTGGCCGAGTTCGAGCATGACGTAGTTGGTGACGTCGACCGCGAGCGAGATGGACCGGATGCCGGCCAGCATCAGGCGGCGGCGGATCCGCCACGGCGTCGGCGCGGTCGCGTCGAGACCGGTGACGCGGCGGAGCACGAACCGCGGGCAGCCCTCGGGGTCCTCGACCCGGACCGGCCACGCCTCGCCCTCGGCTTCCGGGAAGTTGTCGAGCATCGCCGGGTCGCCGAAGGGCACGTCGAGCGCGTTCGACAGTTCGCGCGCCAGGCCGCGGATCGACAACGCGTAGCCGCGGTCCGGGGTCGGCGTGACCTCGATGACGGTGTCGTCTAGGCCGAGCAGTTCCTTCGCGTCGTCGCCCGGGCTCGCGGTGCCCGGCGGCAGCACGAGGATGCCGCTGTGGTCGTCGCCGAGGCCGAGTTCGGCCGCCGAGCAGATCATGCCGTCGCTGATCTTGCCGTACGTCTTGCGCGCGGCGATCTCGAAATCGCCCGGCAGGACCACGCCCGGCAGGGCGACCACGACGAGGTCGCCCTCGGCGAAGTTGCTCGCGCCGCAGACGATGCCGCGCGTCTTGATGCCGTGCGGGCCCTCGTTCTCGAGCGGGCCGTCGTCCTCGTCTTCGTCCTCTTCGGACAGTTCCGCGTCGTCGGGCTCCGGGTCGGGTTCCTCGCCGACCTCGACGCGGCAGAACCGCACCGGCTTCTTGAAGCCGGTCAGCTCCTCGATCTCCGCGACGCGGCCGACCACGAGCGGGCCGGTCACCGGGCCGAGCTCGCTCAGCTCGTCGACCTCGATCCCGATCCGCACGAAGGCGTCGGCCAGGTCCTGCGGCGTGACGTCGGCATCCACCTCGAGATGCTCGGTCAGCCAGCTCACCGGGACTCGCACTACGCCTCCGTTCCGAAGGGAAGGGTGAACCGGACGTCGCCTTCGACCATGTCGCGCATGTCCGGGATGCCGTTGCGGAACTGCAGGGTCCGCTCGATGCCCATGCCGAACGCGAAGCCGGAGTAGACCTCCGGGTCGACGCCGCACGCGCGCAGGACGTTCGGGTTGACCATGCCGCAGCCGCCCCATTCGACCCAGCCGGGGCCGCCCTTCTTCTCCTCGAACCAGACGTCGACCTCCGCCGACGGCTCGGTGAACGGGAAGAAGTGCGGGCGCAGCCGCGTCTTGGAGCTCTCGCCGAACATCGCGCGGGCGAACGCGTCGAGCGTGCCCTTGAGGTGCGCCATGGTGAGGCCCTTGTCGACGGCGAGGCCCTCGACCTGGGTGAACACCGGCGTGTGCGTGGAATCGAGTTCGTCGGTGCGGTAGGTGCGGCCCGGGCACACGACGTACACCGGCAGGTCGCGGTGCAGCAGGCTGCGGGCCTGCACCGGCGAGGTGTGCGTGCGCAGCACCAAGCCGGAGCCTTCCTCGCCGACGTAGAACGTGTCCTGCAACTGGCGCGCCGGGTGGTCCTTGCCGAAGTTGAGCGCGTCGAAATTGAACCACTCCGCCTCGAGCTCGGGCCCTTCGGCGACCTCGTAGCCCATGGCGACGAAGACGTCGGCGATGCGCTCGGACAGCGTGCTGATCGGGTGCCGGGCTCCGCGCGGGACCTGGTCCCACGGCAGCGTGACGTCGACGGCCTCCTCGCGGAGCACGCGCTCGTCGCGCTCGGCCTGCAACGCGGCGCGGCGCGCGTCGAACGCGGACTGCACCGCCTGGCGGGCCTCGTTGACGCGCTTGCCCGCGTCGGCCTTCTCCTGCTTCGGCAGCGCGGCGATCTCGCGGCGCGCCAGCAGCACCGGCGACTGGTCCCCGAGATGGGCCGGTTTGACGGCGGCGAGCGCGTCCAGGTCGGCCGCGCCGGCGAAGGCGTCCTCGGCCGCCTTGATCGCCGCGCGCAGGGTCTCCGGTGCGAGCACGTCGACCGGCTGTTCTGTGGCTCCGGACATGACTCCTCGGCGTCCCGCTGGGACTGGTGTTGTCGGCGGCACGCGGGCATGCCGCCGCACGTGCACATCGGGCAGCTCAGTCTAGGGGATCGGGTGCCGGGCCTGGCCGCTCACCCTCCGCTTCCGGAGCGCCCGCGCCGGATCCGCCCCGTGATCACGACCGACCGTCGCCGAGGACCCGAACGGTGGTCAGCGAATCAGGTGAGTGCTGCCGCGCGACCGGCTTGCGGCGAAGGCGCTTCCGGGTGCCTGCGAAGGAGGGCTGGGATGGGTGCCGTTGCGCGTGACGGACTGCGCTGGGCTGGACGACGCCCGAAGTGATCGGCGAGAGGACCGCGGAGTGTGAGGATCGACGGGCGGGAAGCGCGGTGCGGCTCGTTCGGCGGCCGAGGGTGGGCGGTGATTCGGCGAGTGCCGACGACACCAAGCCCGGCGCGCCCGAAAACCCTCTCCCGGTGCGGCTTTCTGCAGTGACAAGGCGGAACCCCGACGGCGGGGGAAGCCAGGCGTCCTGGTCCGCGTCAGCCAGCCGGTGTGGCAGCAGCCGGAAGCCATCGAAGATGCGCGGCTGCCTTGCAACGGGGGCCGCCAGCGCCACCACCTTGCGGGGCCATCGCATCGCGCGGCGGGACCGGCAATGCCGGGAGGTCTTCGACGATCAGCTCGAAGCCCTGGCCCGGACCACAGCGGATCCTCTCCGAGCGAGACGCGACCGGCGAACCCGGGTGGCGCGTATCCATGCAGGGAGCCGTCAGTTGGGGTGGCCGCCGGTCCGGCAGGCGTGCCGGAGAACCAGCCGGATCAGCGGTGCGCGGCCATCGCAGCGGTGTAGACGCAGACCGCGGCGGCGGTGGCCAGGTTGAGGCTTTCCGCCTTGCCGTACAACGGGATCCGGACTGCTTCGTCGACCGACGAGAGGACGTCCTCGGGCAGGCCGTGTGCCTCGTTGCCGAAGATCCACGCCACCGGGTCTCCGAAGCGCACGGTCTCCAGCGAGGCCGACGCGTAACCGTGGGCGGCGAGGGTGCGCAGGCCCGCCGCACGGAGGGCGGTCAGGACTGCCGGGATGTTGCGGGCGCGGGCCAGCGGGACGTGGAACGTCGATCCCGCGGCGGCGCGGACGCTTTTTCCGTTGTGCGGGTCGACCGTGTCGCCGGCCAGGACGACCGCGTCGGCGCCGGCGGCGTCGGCTACCCGGATCACGGTGCCCGCGTTGCCGGGTTCGGCGACGTCGACCAGGACCACGACCAGGCGGGCCGAGGCGAGAACTGTCTCCAGTGGACGGTCGACCAGCGAGCAGACCGCGACGATGCCTTGCGGGGTCACGGTTTCCGACAGGCCCGCGGCGGCGCGTTCGGTGATCGGCGACACGCGGGGGGCCGCTTCGACCAAGGACGGGTGCGCGGCGGCGGCGCGTTCGGTCACGAAGAGTTCGTGGACCGTGCCGTGCGCCAGGGCCGACGTGACCGCGTTGACCCCTTCGGCCAGGAAACGGCCGGTTTTCTCTCGTTCTGCGCGCCGGGTCAGTTTGCGCGCAGCAACGACCCGGGGGGTCCGTTCGGTGAACGGATCCGCCCCGGGCCGGAAAATGCTGCCGGTCAGGCCGACTTCGCTTCGCCGGTCGTGACGTTCGCCTTGGCGAGCTCGGCGAGCGCGGTGAAGGCGGCGGCGTCGTTGACCGCGAGGTCCGCGAGGATCTTGCGGTCCACCTCGACACCGGCGGCCTTCAGGCCCTGGATGAACCGGTTGTAGGTGACGCCGTTGGCGCGAGCGGCCGCGTTGATGCGGGTGATCCACAGCTGGCGGAAGTCACCCTTGCGCGCGCGGCGGTCGCGGTAGGCGTAGTTGAGCGAGTGGAGCGTCTGCTCCTTGGCCTTGCGGTACAGCCGCGAACGCTGGCCGCGGTAACCGCTGGCCAGTTCGAGAGTCGCGCGACGCTTCTTCTGGGCGTTGACCGCCCGCTTGACGCGTGCCACTGGTCCATCCTGTCGAATTCGGGGGGTGCGGGGACCCCGGGGTGGTCGGGAAAGGGTGCGGGCCTCAGCGGCCGAGCAGGCGCTTCACTCGGCTGACGTCGTTCTGGGCGACCTCGGTGGTGCCCTCGAGACGACGGGTGAGGCGGTTGGACTTCTTCTCCATCAGGTGGCGGCGGCCGGCCTTCTGGCGGCGCAGCTTGCCCGAACCGGTGATGCGGACCCGCTTCGACGTGCCCTTGTGCGTCTTCATCTTCGGCATGGTTGTTCGTCCTCTTCCGTGCGGCGGCACACCGGAAAACCCGGTGTGCCGCTGACTGTGCTGGTCGGCGCCGGGGCGCGCTACGCCTCGGGAGCCGGTTCGGCCTTCGCGGCCTTCGGCTTCACGTTCTTGTGCGGGGCCAGCACCATGATCATGTTGCGTCCGTCCTGCTTCGGCGACGATTCCACGAAGCCGAGCTCGGTGACGTCGTCGGCGAGCTTCTGCAGGAGCCGGAAGCCGAGCTCCGGCCGGGACTGCTCGCGACCGCGGAACATGATCGTGACCTTGACCTTGTTGCCCGCCGCCAGGAACCGCGACACGTGACCCTTCTTGGTCTCGTAGTCGTGCTGGTCGATCTTCGGCCGCAGCTTCTGTTCCTTGATGACGGTCAGATGCTGGTTGCGGCGGGAGTCGCGGGCCTTCTGGGCGCTCTCGTACTTGAACTTGCCGAAGTCCATGAGCTTGGCCACCGGCGGGCGGGCCTGCGGGGCCACCTCGACGAGGTCGAGGTCCGCCTCCTGCGCCAGCCGCAGTGCATCCTCGATCCGGACGATGCCGACCTGCTCGCCGTTGGGGCCGACGAGCCGGACTTCCGGCACCCGGATGCGGTCGTTGATGCGTGTCTCGGAGCTGATGGGGCCTCCTTGGTCCGAGTGATGTTTTCTCGTTCGACCTGGTGCCCACACGATTCAGGCCCCGTCGCCGGCTGCTGCCGGTGCACGGGGCCCGCTCTGTCTCCGATCGCGCCCGGCCGGACGGCCGAACGCTTCGCCTCCGCAGTACGCTGCCCGGACGGCAGTGCACCACTTCGGCGAGACCGGACCCGGACACCTCAGGCGGTGACGCGGGTGGGAGCGGGGCTCCACTTGCCGCCCCCGATCGCTCGGGAGCTGGTCGCACATGGAAGGGTACCAGACGTGTCTGAACAACCTTCGCCACCGCCCCCGTATTCCCCCGACGACCGCAGGCTCGAGGAGATCCCGAGCGTCGAGGTGATCAGCCGCGCCGCCGTCATGCTGCTGTCCGCGGGGGCCGAACGCCTCGGCCTCTCCCACGCCGACCCGGAGAACTCGCCGCACCGCGACCTCGACGAGGCGCGCCGCCTCATCACCGCGCTCGCCGGGCTCGTGACCGCCTCCGCCGAGTACCTCGGCCTGCACGCCGGGCCCCTTCGCGACGGGCTGCAGTCGCTGCAGAAGGCGTTCCGCGAGGCGTCGGTCGTGCCGGACCCGCCGGGCCAGGGGCCGGGCGAGAAGTACACCGGGCCGGTTTACTGACCCGCCTCCGAGAGCTGTCCGAAGACCCGTCCCGCGGCATCGCCGGGCGGGTCTTCGCCGTTTCGGAGAAACGGACACAGCGACCCGGGCCGCCGACCCGCTTCCCCGAAAGCCGGTGCAGGCCGCCCTGAGGAATCAGAGTCCGCGAAGGCGACCCTCCCGAACCGGCGGCTGGTCGCGAGAGACCCCGCGGGGACCAGCGGTCGTGAAGGACTCCTTGAGGGAATTGGATTCCCTCAAGGAGTCCTTCACGGACTTCTACGGCCGCCGAGGAAACCCGGACACAGCACAGCCGCCCGAACGGAGCCCCAGGGGAACCAGCGGATCTCAGCGGCTCCGAGTGGTTGCCCCCGCCGACCGCCGACATCTAACATGTTAGATGTGAGTGCACTCCCCAAGGTCTCCCGGCCGCTGCTGCGCGACGAGGCGTACGAGCGGATCCGGCACGCCATCATCGACGGCAGCCTCCCGCCGGGCACTCCCCTGCGCGACGCCGACCTCGCCGAGCAGCTCGGGTTGTCCCGCGCCCCGGTCCGGCAGGCGTTGCTGCGGCTGGCCGAGGACCGGCTGGTCGTGTCGAAGCCGCAGAGCTACACGAGGGTCGCCGAGTTCGACGCGGGCGACGTTCGCGACGCGGTGCGGCTCGTCCGGGCGTTGCACGAGCTGGCCGTGCGCGAAGCCCGGCTCGGCCCGCGGCAGTTCGCGGAAATGCGCGAGGCCAACGACCGGTTCCGCGCGGCCGTCGCCGAGGGAGACGTCGGCAAGGCGATCGAAGCGGACGACGAACTGCACGACATCCCGGTGCGCGCGTGCGGCAACCGGGCGGTCGCGGCGACGCTCGACCGGTACACGCCGTTGCTGCGCCGGCTCGAATACGCGCGGTTCAGCTCGCTGCCCGCGCATCGTTCGGTCGCCCGGCACGAGGAACTCATCGCCGCGCTCGAAGCCGGCGACGAAGCGGCCGCCGCGCAGCTCACTTCAACGATTTGGACCGACCTCGAAGCCCTCCTGGAGGACGCGTGACCCTGGTTGATTTCCCCCGTTTCCCGTTGCTCGTCGGGCCTTCCCCGGTGCACCGGCTGGAGCGGCTGACCGAACACCTCGGCGGCGCGGCCGTCTGGGCCAAGCGCGAGGACCTCAACTCCGGCCTCGCCTACGGCGGCAACAAGACGCGCAAGCTCGAATACCTCGTCGCCGACGCGCTCGCCAAGGGCGCGGACACGCTCGTCTCGATCGGCGGCGTCCAGTCGAACCACACGCGGCAGGTCGCGGCCGCGGCGGCGCGGGCCGGGATGAAAGCCGTGCTGGTGCAGGAAAGCTGGGTCGACTGGAACGATCCGCTGCACGACAAGGTCGGCAACATCCAGCTGTCGCGCATCCTCGGCGCGGACGTCCGGCTCGTCGACGCCGGGTTCGGCATCGGCTTCAAGGAAAGCTGGGAGCGCGCGCTGGCGGAGGTCGAGGAGAACGGCGGCACGCCGTACGCGATCCCGGCCGGGGCCTCGGACCACCGGCTCGGCGGCCTCGGGTTCGCGAACTGGGTGCTGGAACTGGAAGAGCAGGAACGCGAACTCGGCGTTTTCTTCGACACCGTCGTGGTGTGCTCGGTCACCGGCAGCACGCAGGCGGGGATGATCGCCGGCGCGGCCGTAAGCGGGAAGCCGCGGCGGATCCTGGGGATCGACGCGTCGGCGAAGCCTGAGGAGACGCGCGAGCAGATCGGGCGGATCGCGAAGCGCACGGCGGAGCTGATCGAGGCCGGGCCGGTCGAAGAACCAGAACTCGACGAGCGTTACCACGCGGGCGTCTACGGGATTCCGGACGAGCGGACGCTCGACGCGATCCGGACCGCCGCGCGGCTGGAAGGCATGATCACCGACCCGGTGTACGAGGGCAAGTCGATGGCCGGGCTGATCGATCTCGTGCGCACCGGCGAGATCGCGAAGGACTCGAACGTGCTGTACGCGCACCTCGGCGGCCAACCCGCGATCAACGCGTACACGAGCGTGCTCGGCTGACCTGACTGTCCGTGAAGGGCTCCTTGGGGGAATCTGATTCCCTCAAGGAGCCCTTCACGGACCACGAGCACCGTCAGTCGAGGACCGCGAGCACGTCGATCTCGACGAGCAGCCCGGCGGGCAGCCCGACGTACACCGTGGTGCGGGCCGCGTACGGGGCTTCGCCGATCAGTTCGTTGTAGACCTCGTTGAACGCGGCGAAGTGGCTGGTGTCGGTGAGGTACACGCGCACCATCACCGCGTCCGCGAAGCTCGAGCCCGCTTCTTCGAGCAGCGCGGTCAGGTTCTTGAACACCTGCCGGGTCTGGCTCGCGATGTCGTCGCCGACGATCGCGCCGGTGGCCGGGTCGAACGCGACCGAGCCGGCGATCTGCAGGATGTTCCCCTTGCGGACGGCCTGCGAGAAGTTCGCCGGCGGCTTCGGCGCGTTCTCGCTGGTGATCGCCGTCTTGCCCATCATTGCCCCTTTCCGTTCCCCGTCCATCCACTGTGGACGGAAGCTTCTTCGGCGGCGGCCAGCAGCTCGGGCACGAGCGCCAGCAGCCCTTCATAGTCAAGCAGGACTTTCGGCACCGACATAGAGGCCGCGGCGAGCACTTCGCCGCCCGCGCCGCGCACCGGCGCGGAAATGCAGTGGATGAAGTCCTCGTGCTCGGCGTTGTCCACGGCGTACCCGCGCTCAGCGACCTGGTCCAGCTCGGCCAGATACGCCTCGGGCGTGGTGATCGTGTTGGCGGTGAGCACCACGTAGTCGATCGAGCGGGCGATCTCCTCGCGTTTCGCCCTCGGCATCGCCGCGACCAGCACCTTGCCGACCGCGGTGCAGTGCAGCGGCGCGCGTTTGCCGACCCGCGAATACATCCGGACCGCGTGGTGTCCCTCGAACTTGTCGATGTACACCACCTCACCGTCCTCATAGGACGCCAAGTGCACGGTGTGCCCGGTGCGCGAGTTCAGCGCGGCCAGCGCGTCGTGCGCGCTGCGCCGGACGTCGCGGTCTTCCAGCGCCTGGTTGGCGAGGTCGAAAAGCGCGCTGCCGAGCCGGTAGTGCCGGGTCCCTTCGCGGCGCACGAAATGGTGCGCTTCGAGGGTGCGCAGGAGCCGCAGCACGGTCGTCTTGTGCACGCCGATCTCTTCGGCCAGTTCGTCGAGTGTCTTGCCCCCGCGGGCGAGGCCGCTCAGCAGTGTCAGCGCGCGGTCGAGACTTTGGCTCACGTGGCCACCACTCCCTCTCCGGTGAGCCGGACCGAACCCCAGCTGTCGGCGTCCGCCCGCACCAGTTCCGTCACGACGGCCTCGGCCAGCGGCACGCCGACGTCGTCTTGAGTCAACAGGGTCGCGGCAGCTTGCAGGTGCCCGCGCCGGAGCCTCGTCAACGGGTCGGCTCCGCGCAATGTCGCGGCCAGGAAGCCAGCCGCGAAGGCGTCGCCCGCGCCGACCGGCTCGACAACGTCCACCCGGAGCGCGGGCGAAAAAAGTGGTTCGGCCGCGCCCTCGACAAGAGTCGCGCCGCGTTCGCCGTGCTTGACCACCAGCGTGCGCGGGCCGGGCAGGAGGGCGCGCAGCTCTGCCGGATCGCCGGTGCCCCACACACGTTCGGCCTCGTCGTCGCCGGTCAGCACCAGATCGGCCTTCCCGGCGAGTTCGGCGAGGACCGACTGGTCGCGTCCGGTCCACAGCGCGGGGCGGTGGTTGACGTCGAAGGACACGAGCAGGTCGCCGCGCGGACGGTCGAGCAGTGCGCGGACGAGGGCGAGGCAGCTGTCCGAAAGCGCGGGCGTGATCCCGGAAAGGTGCAGCACGCGAACGCCGGAGAAGTCCAATGTGGACACCAGCTCCGGGCCCATGCCGGACGCGGCGGACCCCGTGCGGTAGTAGCGGACCGGACTGCCGCCCGCGCCGCTTTCCTTGACATACAGCCCGGTCGGGCGGGTCGGGTCGACCACGACGCCGCGGACGTCCACGCCCGCCGCCGCGATCTCACGGACGAGCGCGCGGCCGAACGGGTCGTCGCCGACCGCGCTCACCCAACCGCTGCGCACGCCGAGGGCGGGCAGGTGGCACGCGACGTTCGACTCCGCGCCGCCGACGGTGCGCAGCCAGGTGCGCACCTCGTCCGGCGGGCCGGGTTCGGCGGGCACGAACAACGCCATCGACTCGCCGATGCAGAGCACTTCAGGCGGTATTCCAGGCGACGCTGTCGGACTGCTGGTCACTGACGTTCCTTCCCCGTTGACCTGTGGCCACCCGGATGCTACACCTAGGCAACGCATTTTGCGCAACGTCCGTTGCAAGATACGCAACCGAGGTCCCAGATGAACAGCAACGCCGCTCTCACCGCCGCCGTCCGAGCCGGGCGCGGCGAACGGATCGACTGGCGCTTCCGCGCCCTCCCCCCGGCCCTGTCCGGGCTCACGCTCGACGAAGCCGCGGCCCGCCGCGCGAAGCTCTTCGACGACGGCTTCTTCGGTCCGTTCGTGGTGCTCGACGCGGACGCGCTGGAGCACAACCTCGCCACCATGGCCCGCTGGTGCGCCGAACGCGGGATCGCGCTCGCGCCGCACGGCAAGACGACGATGGCTCCGGAGCTGTTCGCGCGGCAGCTGGAGCACGGCTCGTGGGGCATCACCGCGGCGAACGCCGGGCACGTGCGGATCTACCGCGCGTTCGGCGTGCCGCGGATCCTGCTGGCGAACCAGCTCGTGGACCCGTCCGCGCTGCGCTGGCTCGCCGGCGAGCTGGCGGCGGATCCGGACTTCGAGTTCGTCTGCTGGGTCGACTCGGTGCGCAGCGTCGAGCTGATGACCGAAGCGCTCGCCGGCGCCGAGCGGCCGGTCGACGTGCTGGTGGAACTGGGCGGCGAAGGCGGCCGCACCGGTGTCCGCGACGCCGCGACCGCGCTTGCCGTTGCCGAGGCCGCGGCGAAGAGCCCAGTGCTGCGGCTAAGGGGCACGGGCGGCTACGAAGGTGCGCTCTCGCACCACACCGACGAAGCGGCGCTGGCGAAGATCAGTTCCTATGTGGACACTCTGCGCGACGCGACGATCACCTTCGCGGAAAAGGGTTTGCTCGCCGACGGTCCGGTGTACGTCACCGCGGGCGGCAGCGCGTACTTCGACCGCGTCGTGGACGAGCTGACCAAGCCGTGGCCGGACGGTCTCGAAGTGGTCCCGATCCTGCGCAGCGGCGCGTACCTGACCCACGACGACGGCTTCTACCGCGAGATCTCGCCGCTCGGCGAACACCCGCGCATCGCGGGCGTCGACAGCTTCCGTCCGGCGCTGCACGCGTGGGCGCAGGTCACGTCGAAGCCGACGCCGGAGCTGGCGCTGCTCACCGCGGGCAAGCGCGATCTGCCGTACGACGAAGGCATGCCGGAGCCGCAGCTGCTGCGCAAGGACGGCGTGGTCACCGAACTGACCGGGCACGCCGTCCTGAAGCTCAACGACCAGCACGCGTTCCTCGAACTGCCCGAAGGCTCGCCGGTCGAGGTCGGTGACTGGGTGCGACTCGGGTTGTCGCATCCGTGCACGACGTTCGACAAGTGGTCGCTGCTGCCGGTCGTGGATGCCGACGGCGAGACGGTGGTCGATTTCGTGCGGACGTGGTTCTGATGGATCTCGTGATCCGCGGCGCCCGAGTCGCCGACGGAACCGGGGCCCCGCTGGAAATCCGCGACGTCGGGATCGCCGGCGACCGCATCGCCGACGTCGCAGCGCCGGGAGAGCTGACCGCGCCGCGCGTGCTCGACGCGACCGGGCTGGTCCTCTCCCCCGGCTTCGTCGACATGCACTCGCATTCCGACCTGCAGGTGCTCGCCAACCCGGAGCACCTGGCGAAGATCAGCCAGGGCGTGACCACCGAGGTGCTGGGCCAGGACGGCCTGTCCTACGCGCCGGTCGACGACGAGGTGCTCGCGAGCCTGCGCCAGCAGCTGGCCGGATGGAACGACGACCCGGCGGGCTTCGACTGGAACTGGCGTTCGGTCGGCGAATACCTGGACCGGCTCGACCAGGGCATCGCGACGAACGCCGCGTACCTCGTCCCGCAGGGCACGGTGCGGATGCTGGTGGTGGGCTGGGAAGACCGGCCCGCCACCGACACTGAGCTGGCGCGAATGCAGGAACTGATCGCGACCGGGTTGGAGGAAGGCGCGTTCGGGCTGTCGTCCGGGCTCACCTACACGCCCGGGATGTACGCGACCACCGAGGAACTGGTCGAGCTGTGCCGCGTGGTCGGCGAGCGCGGCGGCTACTACAGCCCGCACCACCGCAGCTACGGCGCGGGCGCGCTGGAGGCGTTCGCGGAGATGGTCGACGTCTCCCGGCACTCCGGCTGTCCGCTGCACCTCGCGCACGCGACGATGAACTTCTCGGTCAACAAGGGCAAAGCGCCGGATCTGCTGCGGCTGCTGGACAACGCGCTCGACGACGGCTGCGACATCACGCTCGACACCTACCCGTACCTGCCCGGCGCGACCTATCTGTCCGCGCTGCTGCCGAGCTGGTCCACCGAAGGCGGTCTGGAGCCGACGCTCGCCCGGCTGTCCGATCCGGACACTCACGAACGCATCCGCGCCGAGATCGAAGAGTCCGGTTCGGACGGTGCGCACGGCGTGCCCATCGATTGGGACGCCATCGAAATCAACGGTGTCCGCCGCGAGGAAAACGCCGCGTTGGTGGGACACAGCGTCCTCGCCTCCGCGCGCGCCGCCGGGAAACCCCCGGCAGACCTGTATTTCGACACGCTGATCGACGAAAAGCTCGGCACGTCCTGCCTCATGCACGTGGGGCACGAGGAGAACGTGCAAGCCATCATGCGGCACCGCACGCACACCGGCGGCTCGGACGGCCTGCTGGTCGGCGCGCGGCCGCATCCCCGGGCCTGGGGCACCTTCCCGCGGTACCTCGCCCGCTACGTCCGCGAACTGGGCGTTCTCGAACTGGCCGACTGCGTCGCGCACCTCACCGGGCGCGCGGCACGGCGGCTGGGGCTGTCCGACCGGGGCCTCGTCCGTCCCGGTTTCGCAGCCGATCTGGTGCTGTTCGACCCGGACACGGTCGCCGACACCGCGACGTTCGACAACCCTCGGCAGCCCGCCGCGGGTCTCTCCCACGTCTTCGTCAACGGCGTCGCCGCGCTCGAAGACGGGTCCCCCACCGGCGCGCTCGCCGGGCATTCCCTTCGCCATCCCGGGAGTCGACGATGATTCACTGGCTGCAGACCAGCACGGCCGGTCTGCTCACGCTGGCCGCGGTGTCCATCGCGGTGCTGCTTTTCCTCATCATCAAGGTGAAGGTCGAACCGTTCATCGCCTTGATCGTGGTGGGCCTGCTCACCGCGCTGGCCGCGGGCGTGCCGGTCGGCACCCTGGTCGGCACCGCGCAGAAGACGTCCGATTCGCTGCTGGAGAAGGGCTTCGGCAGCATTCTCGGGCACATCGCGGCGATCATCGGGCTGGGCACGCTGCTCGGTTCGATCCTGGAGAAATCCGGCGGCGCGCGCGTGCTCACCTCGGCATTGCTGCGGACGTTCGGCGAGAAACGCGCACCGCTCGCGATGGGGCTTTCCGGGCTGATCTTCGGCATTCCGGTGTTCTTCGACATCGGCATTTTCGTGCTCGCGCCGCTGGTTTACGCGGCGGCGAAACAGGGCGGCCGGTCGATCGTGCTGTACGCGATGCCGTTGCTGGCCGGGCTTTCCATCACGCACGCCTTCATCCCGCCGCACCCGGGTCCGGTCGCCGCGGCCGGGCTGCTGCACGTCGATCTCGGCTGGCTGATCCTGATGGGCGCGGTCTGCGGCATCCCGGCCTGGTTCATCGGCGGCATCCTGTACTCGACGTGGATCGGCAAGCGCGTGAACGTGCCGCTGGCCGAGGACTTCGCGCAGCTCGCCGGGGAAGACGGAGAGCAGGAAGGCCCCGCGCCGTCGCTCAAGCTGGTCAGCGGGATCATCGCGGTGCCGCTGGTGCTGATCCTCGTGGGCACGTTCGGCAGCATCCTGCTGCCCAAGGGCTCCACCGGCGCCGGTATCGCGGCGTTCCTCGGCACGCCCGCCATCGCGCTGACCATCGCGACCCTGCTCGCGTCGTGGCTGCTCGGCCGCCGCCGCGGGATGAGCGGCGCGGACCTGGCCCAGCTTTCCGCCAGCGCGCTGCGCCCGGTCGCGATGATTCTCCTCGTGGTCGGCGCGGGTTCGTTCTTCGGCGCGGTGCTGTCCGCCACCGGCATCGGCAAGGCGGTCGCCGGTTCGCTGGGCGACGCCGGGCTTCCGGTGCTGCTGGCGGCCTACATCATCAGCTGCGGCATGCGCATCGCCCAGGGTTCCGCGACGGTCGCGATCGTGACCACGAGCGGCATCGTCGCGCCCACGGTGATGGAACTGCATTATTCGCAAGCACAATTGGCCCTTCTGGTGGTCGCGATCTCGGCCGGGTCGATCATCGCCTCGCACGTGAACGACGGCGGATTCTGGATCGTGTCGCGGTATTTCGGCCTCACCGTGACCCAGACGCTGAAAACCTGGACGGCTTTGGAAACAGTCCTTTCCCTGAGCGGTTTCGGTGTGGCAGCATTGGCGATGGCATTGGTCTGAACCACATCGGCACACGTTCCGGGGGTATTCGATGACCGAGATTTCCCGTCGCACGTTCGTCGGAGCGGTCGGCGCGGCCGGGGCCGCCGCCGTGGCGGGCGCACAGCTCGCCACGGCAGCGCCCCGTCCGCGCGCGGCCACGACGGTGTACGTGGGCAGCTACACCAACAGCGCGCCGGCCGGCCACGGACTGGACGTCACCGAGCGAGCGGCGGGCAGCCCCGCGCTCACGCCGGTGCGCACGGTCGGAAAGCTCACCGACGTCTCCTGGTTCGACCGGACTCGCGACGGCCGGATCCTGTACGTCACCAACGAAAACGAAGGCGCGGAGACCGGCACGGTGTCCGCGCTGGACATCTCCGACCCGGCCCGGCCGAAGCTGCTCGGGTCGGTGTCCTCGAAGGGCGGTTCGCCCACGCATCTTTCGGTGCACCCGAGCCAGAAGTACGTGCTGGCCGCCAATTACGACTCCGGCAGCGTCGTGGTGCTGCCGATCAAGCCCGGCGGCAAGCTCGGCGCGGCCACCGACCTCCAGCAGCACCAGGGCAAGGAGCCGCACGCGCACCAGGTGGTCACCGATCCGTCCGGCAAGTGGGTGCTCGCGGTCGACCTCGGCACCGACTCGGTGTACGTCTACTCGTTCGACACCGCCAAGGGAAAGCTGAAGCTGCACAAGCAGATCACCCTCCCGGCCGGTGCGGGACCGCGGCACCTCGCGTTCCACCCGAACGGCAAATTCGCTTACGTCGCCCAGGAACTGCGGCCGGAGGTCACGGTCGCCAGCTGGGACGCCGCCACCGGCACGTTCAAGCCGATCGCCGTGGTGCCCGCGGTCCCGCCGGGCAGCACCGGCGAACTGTTCCCCGGCGAGATCACTGTGTCGCGCGACGGGAAGTTCGTCTACGCCACCGTCCGCGGCCCCAACACCATCGCCACCTTCACCGTCGCCGACGGCGGAGCCAAGCTCACCTTGGTCTCCTCGGCGCCGTCCGGCGGCAACTGGCCGCGGCATCTCGCGCTGGACCCGGACGAGAAGTGGTTCTACGTCTCCAACCAGCGCTCCGGCACCATCGCTTGGCTGCCGCGCGACCCGGCCACCGGCCTGCCCGGCAAGTCGGCGGGTTCGCTCGCCGTCCCGAACGTCAACTCTGTCTTCTTCGTCTGAGAAAAACCGGGGCTGGCACGCCGCACAGCCCCGTCTTTCCCGGTCTCCGACCGGTCCCCGCGACAGGAGTCATCGATGAAGCTGCGTTCTGTCCTGCCCGTCGCCGCCGCGCTGGCGTTGCTCGCCGCGTGCGCGCCCACCCAATCCGGACCGGCCGCCGCCGGCGGAAACCAGACCGACGGCACGCTGCGGGTCTGGCTGTTCGACGAAGCCAACCGCGCCCCGAAGGAGGCCGCGGTCAAGGAAGCGATCACCGAATTCGAGGCCAGTCACGCCGGGGTGAAGGTCGACGTGCAGTGGGTCCCGGTCGAAGGCCGCGCCGACAAGTTCTCCGGCGCGTTCAACGACCCGTCCAACGCCCCCGACGTCGCCGAGTTCGGCAACACCGACGTCTCCAGCTACGCGCAGACCGGCGCGCTGTCCGACCTGACCAAGGACCTCTCGAACTGGTCGGACGGCAAGGACCTGCTGCCGTCGGTGGTGGACACCGCGAAGGCGAACGGCAAGATCTACGGCATTCCCTGGTACACCGGCATCCGCGCGTTGTACTACCGCACCGACGTGTTCGCCGAACTCGGCCTCAAGCCGCCGGCGACGCTGGCCGAACTGACCGACGACGCGCGAAAGATCCGCGAGAAGAAGCCCGACCTGTACGGCATCGCCACCGGCGGCAAATACACCTACGCGATGCTGCCGTTCATCTGGGCCAACGGCGGCGACCTGGCCAAACAGGACAACGGCAAGTGGACGTCCACTGTGGACTCACCGCAGGCCAAGGCCGGGGTCGCCGCGTACGCGAACCTGATCAAGGACGACATCTGCCCGCCCGCCGCCTGCGCCAACCTCACCGGGACGCAGAGCGTCACCGCGTTCGCCGGCGGGAAAGCGGGCATGGTGATCGGCGGCGACTTCAACCGCAAGGCCGTCGAAAAGGGCGCGGTGAAGGGCAAGTACGCGATCATGCCGCTGCCCGGCACGACCCCGGGTTCGGTCGCGCCCGCGTTCGCCGGCGGCAACCTGCTCGGCGTGTTCGGCGCGAGCCAGCGCCACGGTCTCGCGGTGCAGTTCGCCGAACTGCTGGCCGGCATCAAGTACCAGGAGAAGATGTACGCGGCGATGGGCAACCTGCCCACCCTCGCGTCGGTGCAGAAGAAGCTCGCCGCCAGCGACCCGACGCTGAAGGCCTTCGTGGACACGCTCAGCGCGGGCACGAAGTTCGTGCCGAGCACCCCGGCTTGGTCCAAGATCGACAGCCAGAACGTCCTGCCCACCGCCGTGCAGCAGATCGCCACCGGCGGCAAGGACGCGAACGCCGCGCTGGCCGACGCGGCCGCGGCGATGAACAAGAACTTCGGCTGACCCGTGGCCGCAGTCCGTTCCGCGACCGTCCGCCGCGACGGCCGCGCGGCCCTTCGCTACCTGCTGCCCGCCGGGATCCTGCTCGGCGCGCTGCTGGTGTACCCGATCTACCAGCTGGTCGTGATCTCGCTCTACGACTACGGCCAGCCGCAGGCGGCGGGCGCGGCCCCGCTGGTGTTCCTCGGCCTCGACAACTACGCCGCCCTGCTCGCCGACGTCCAGTTCTGGACGGTGCTGGGCAAGACGGTCGGGTTCGCCGCCGCCTGCGTCGTCGGCAGCCTGGTCGTCGGCACGGCGCTGGCCGTGCTGGCGAGCCGGGTCCGCGCGTTCCCGCGCACGCTGCTGTTCCTGGCGGCGCTCGGCGCGTGGGCGACCCCGGCGATCGCCGGCTCGTACGTCTGGCTGTTCCTCTTCGACACCGATTTCGGCCTGGTCAACGAGGTGCTCGCGGGCCTCGGGTTCAGCGGGATGGAGCACCATTCCTGGGCGTTCGGCACCTTCGGCACGTTCGGGCTGGTCGCCGCCGAGGTGATCTGGTGCTCGTTCCCGTTCGTCATGGTCACTATGTACGCCGGGATCAGCGGGGTGCCGAAGGAGACGCTGGAGGCCGCCGCGCTCGACGGCGCGTCGGTCTGGCGCACCTCGTGGTCGGTGGTCCTGCCCGCGGTGCGGCCGCTGCTGACCATCGCGACCGTGCAGTCGATCATCTGGGACTTCAAGGTGTTCACCCAGATCTACGTGATGACCAACGGCGGCGGCATCGCCGGGCGGAACCTGATCCTCAACGTCTACGCCTACCAGCAGGCGTTCGCCGGGCAGGAGTACGGGCTCGGCTCGGCCATCGGGGTCGTGATGACCTTGCTGCTGCTGTCGATCACCGGGCTGTACGTCCGGTCCCAGCGCCGGAGTGCCGCATGGCTGTGAAAGTCCGCCGCCCCGCGCGGCTCGTCGCCGAAATCGTGACCGTGGTGATCGCCGGGATCGTCGCGTTCCCGCTGTACTGGATGGTGCTGTCGGCGTTCAAACCGGCCGGCGAAATCCAGTCCGCACACCCGAAACCGTGGACGTTCGCGCCCTCGCTGGACAGTTTCCAGCGAGTGCTCACGGTGTCCGGATTCGGCCGGTACTTCCTGAACAGCCTCGTGGTCGCGGTCGTCGTGGTGCTGCTGTCCCTGGTGTTCTCGTTCCTGTCCGCGGTGGCGCTCACGCGCTTCCGGTTCCGTGGCCGCGGAGTGCTGCTGGTGATGCTGCTGGTGGCGCAGATGGTGCCGGTGGAAGCCTTGACCATCCCGCTGTTCTTCCTGATGCGCTCGGTCGGCGGCACGGTGCCCGCGTTCGGGCTCAACGAACTGGGCTCGCTCGTGCTGGTGCACCTGGCGTTCAGCCTGCCGTTCGCGATCTGGATGCTGCGCGGGTTCGTCGCCGCGGTGCCCGCCGAACTCGAGGAAGCGGCCACTTTGGACGGTGCGTCGCGGATGCGGTTCACCTGGCAGATCCTGTTCCCGCTCGTCGCCCCCGGGCTCGTGGCGGTGAGCGTGCTCGCGTTCATCCACGCGTGGAACGACTTCCTGTTCGCCAAGACGTTCATCATCTCCAAGACCGAGAACCAGACTCTGCCGCAGGCGATCCTGGTGTTCTTCAAACCGGAGGACACCGACTGGGGCGCCGTGATGGCCTCGTCCACCCTGATGACCATTCCGGTGCTGGTGTTTTTCGTGCTGGTGCAACGGAAGCTCGTCGGCGGGACGGCCGGGGCCGTGAAGGGATGACCATGTCCGGTTTCGCCGCTCTCCTCCCCCGTCCGGTGTCCGCGGAACCCGCGCCCGGCACCTGTCCGTGGCCCGCTCCGGTGGAGGTGCGGACCGCGGATCTCCCCGCCGAGGGCTACCGGCTCACGATCGCGCCCGACGGCGTCGCGCTCGAAGCAGCCGACGCCGCGGGCGAGTTCTACGGCCGCCAGACCCTGCGCCAGCTGGCCGGTCCGGACGCGTTCCGTGCCGTGCCGATCCATCATGGACCGGTCGAGCTGCCGTGCGGGACGGTCACCGACTATCCGCGTTTCGCCTGGCGCGGCTGCCTTTACGACGTGGCCCGGCATTTCCGGACGAAAGCCGAGGTGCTCCGGTTCGTCGATCTGCTGGCCGCGCACAAGCTGAACGTGCTGAACTTGCACCTCACCGACGACCAGGGCTGGCGGATCGAAACGCCGGAGTGCCCCCGGCTCACGTCCGTCGGCGGCTGGCGGAAATCGTCGATGGTCGGCAGGCACGACGGCCCGGAACGCGACGGCCGCCCACACGGCGGTTACTACACGGTGGACGATCTGCGCGAGATCGTGGCCTACGCGGCGACCCGGGCGATCACCGTGGTGCCCGAAGTGGACATTCCCGGGCACGCCCGAGCCGCCATCACGGCCTACCCGGAACTCGGTCCGCCCAGCGAAACCCCTTGGGAGGTCTGGACTTCCTGGGGAATCAGCACCTCGCTGCTGCATCCGTCCGAGTCCACTTTGGACTTCTTCCGGAAAGTCTTCGACCACGTGCTGGACCTCTTCCCGTCCCCGGTGATCGCCCTCGGCGGCGACGAGGTGCCCGGCGGCACCGAGGCACACCACCGGTTCGTCCGGGCGATCGCCGACCATCTCGTCGCGCGCGGCCGCACGCCGATGGGCTGGGACGAGGTCCTCGACGGCGGCGACCTGCCGGCCATGGTGATCGGCGTGTGGCAGGACCGCGAACGCGCCGCGCTGGCGCTGAAGGGCGGCCACGAGGTGGTGCTCTGCCCCGAGGACGGCGTGTACCTCGACCACCGGCAGAGCGACCACCCGGACGAACCGATCCCGGTCGGGTACCTGCAGGATCTCGAGCATTTCTACGGATTCGAGCCCGAGTCCGGACCGGGGGTGCGCGGGATCCAGGCGCAGCTGTGGTCCGAGCACCTGGACACCGTGCGGCGGACGGATTACGCGGCCTTCCCGCGGCTGTCGGCGTTCGCCGAGGTCGCGTGGAGCAGCGGACCGCGCGACTACGCGGAATTCCTGCCCCGGCTGCGCGACCATCACCTGCCGCGGCTGGACGCGCTCGGCGTGGAGTACCGGCCGTTGGACGGGCCGCGTCCGTGGCAGACCCGGCCGGACGCACCGGGCCGCCCGCGCTGATCCCTGCGGTTTCTGTCTCCGCGAAGCGGCTCGGCTTCGGTGTGCCCGAAGCCGAGCCGTATAGGTCGTTATACGCCAGCCGGGCCGAGGAAGGTTCCACCGGTAGCGTCGACGACCTGTCCGGTGACCCAGCGCGAGTCCGCCGAGGCCAAGAACGCGACCACGTCGGCGATATCGGCCGCCTCAGCGACCCGTCGGAGCGCGGACGCGGCCGCCGTCCCCGCGCGCATCCGCTCGTCGGCGAACATGTGCGCGGTGCGGTCGGTCGGCGTCGGGCCGGGAGCCACGCCGTTCACCGTGATCCCCCGCTGGCCGAGCTCCTGCGCCAGACTGCGGGTGAACACGTCGAGCGCGCCCTTCGTCATGCTGTACGCCAGCTCGAACGGCAGCGCGATGCGCGTGTCCGCCGACGAGATGTTGACAATCCGGCCGCCGTCCCGCAACACCGGCAACAGTTGCTGCACCAAGAAAAACGGCGCCTTGACGTTCACCGCGAACACCCGGTCGAACTCCTCCGGCGTCGCTGTGGTGATCGAGCCCGCGCCGGTCGCCGCGTTGTTGACCAGGATGTCGAGCGCGGCCTCGCCGGTGCGTTCGCGCAGCTCCGCAGACAGACGCTCGACCAGCGTCTTCGCGTCCCCGTCGACCCCCAGCGTCGCCTGCACCGCGAACGCCTGCCCACCGCTTGCCTCAATCGCCGCGACGGTCTCCTTGGCCGCCGCTTCGTCGCTGCCGTAGTGCACGGCGACCAGCGCGCCGTCGTTCGCCAGCCGCTGCGCGATGGCCCGGCCGATGCCCTTGCCGCCGCCGGTGACCAGGGCGATCTTCTTCGTCATTTCTTGCTCCCCTTGAGTGGTGAACTTCGATGTCCACACTTTCGAGGGGTCCGCTTACCGGGCGCGCACGAAGCGCTGACGGTGCCGGTCAGCGCTCAGCCAGGCTTCAGCCGGTACCAGACCTCCGGCCGCCCGACCTGCCCGTATCGCGGTTCTCGCTGGGCCAATCCGTTGTCCGCCAAGTACTCCAGGTATCGCCGCGCGGTGACCCGGGACGCCCCGATCGCGCTGGCCGCGGTACCGGCGGACAGGCCTTCGCCGGCGCCGGCGAGCGCGTCGGTGATCGCGTCCAGCGTCTCCGCGCTCATGCCCTTCGGCAGCGGCGCGGCCTCGGTGGTGCGCAGCGTGCCGAGCGCGCGATCGATCTCCGCTTGCCCGGTGACCTCGCCGGACGCCTCGCGGAACGACGCGTAACGCTCCAGCTTGTCCCGCAGCGACGCGAAGGTGAACGGCTTGAGCAGGTACTGCACGACCCCGACCGAGACCGCCGCCTTGACCAGCGCGAGGTCGCGCGCGGACGTCACCGCGATGACGTCGATCGGCAGCCCGGCCGCGCGCAGCGACCGGCAGACCGCGAGGCCGTGCGTGTCCGGCAGGTAGAAGTCCAGCAGGACGAGGTCGACGGGTTCGCGCTCGCAGAACCGCAGCGCCTCGCCGCCGGAATGCACCACCCCGGCGACGACGAATCCCGGCAGCCGCTCGACGTACAGCCGATGCGCCTCGGCCGCCACCGGCTCGTCTTCCACCACCAGCACGCGGATCACGCCGAAACCTCCTGCCTTGGCAGCCGCACGGTGAACACCGCGCCGCCGTCGCGTCCGACGTCAATGGTGCCGCCGTAACGCCGGACGGCCTGCACCACCAACGCCAGCCCGAGACCGTGCTCGTCCCCGGCCTTCGTCGACCAGCCCCGGCGGAACATCTCCCCCACCGCTTCCTCCGGCACGCCCGGGCCGTTGTCCGCGACGCGCAGCAGCAGACCGTCCTCTTCGGACCGGGCGGTGACGACCACCGACGGCCGCGCGACGGATTCCCGCACCACCGCGTCGATTCCGTTGTCGATGAGGTTGCCGAGAATCGTCACCAGATCCCGTCCGGCGACGCCAGGACCGAGGTCGTCGATCATCGTGTCCGGCGTGATGGTGAGCTCCACGCCGCGTTCGCTCGCCTCCGCGGCCTTGCCGAGCAGCAACGCGGCCAGCACCGGTTCGGCGACCGCCGTCATCACGCGGTCGGTGAGTTCCTGCGCCAGCGCGAGTTCGGCGGTCGCGAACTCCACGGCGTCCTCGGGACGGCCCAGCTCCACCAGCGACACGACCGTGTGCAGCCGGTTCGCGGCTTCGTGCGCCTGCGAACGCAACGCTTCGGCGAGGCTGCGCGCGGTGGTCAGCTCGCCGGTCAGCGTCTGGAGTTCGGTGTGGTCGCGCAGGATCACCACGGTGCCCTGCGCGCGACCGCCGGAGCTGACGAGCGTCGTGCTCACGACCAGCACCCGCGAGTCGGTCAGGTGCAGTTCTTCAGTGCGGTTTTCCGGCGCGGTGAAGGCCGCCGCCAGTTCGGGCGACAACCCCAGATCGGCGAGCGACTGCCCGACCGGGTCGCCGCTCAGCCCGAGGAGCATGCGGGCGCCGTCGTTGCACAGCCCGACCCGGCCGTCGCGGTCCACCAGCAGCACGCCCTCGCGGACCGAATGCAGCACCGCTTCGTGGTACTCGAACAGATTGCTCAGCTCGGCCGGCGCGATGCCGCGCGTCTGCCGCTTCAGCCGCGCGCTCACGAGCCAGCCCCCGCAGGCGCCCACTAGCAATACTGCCGCCGCGACGCCGAGCAGCGGCCAGACGCGCTCCTGCACCTCAGCCGAAATCGCCGCGATCGTGATGCCCACCGCGACGAGCGCGACCACCCGATGGTTCGCGTCGAACACCGGCACCACCACGCGCACCGACGGGCCGAGCGAACCGGTGTAGGTCTCCGACACGACGCCGCCTTGCTGCGCCGCTTCGATGTGCCCGAGGAACCGCTGGCCGATCAACGCCGGATTCGGGTGCGTGTAACGGATTCCCCGCGGCGACATGATCGTCACGAAGTCCACGCGCGTGTCCGCGAGCACCCGCTGCGCGTACGGCTGCAGCGTCGCGGTCGGATCGGCACTCGCCGCGGCGCGCGCGACGTCCGGCGCGTCGGCGATCGAACGGGCCACCGCGAGCGACTGCTCCCCGGCCCGGTCGGTCGTCGTGCGGCGGGCGTCGAGATAGGCGATAGTGATGCCGCCGGAGACCAGCACGAGCAGGATCGCCAGCTGCAGCACCAGCAGCTGCCGGGCCAGGCTCCAGCGGCTCGTCCGGATCCGAGGTGTCGGGGGCACCCGCTCATACCAGCACACGCGCGGGTCCGGCGGCACTCCGGCGCCGCTGCCGGGAAGTCCACACCGGACTCCTCCCGCCGCGAACTCAATGAACACAACGGTGACGCCGGTCATATCGCCCCGCATAGTGACCCGCGTTCCCCCCCACCGAGCTGGAGGCAACGGTGCCTACACCGACCCCCGAAGCGGCCGCGCCCAAGCGCGACCGCACGCGTTACCTGTACCTGGCCGTGATCGCCGCCGTCGTGCTCGGCGTCGCGGTCGGGCTGCTCTGGCCGTCCGTCGGCAAGAGCCTCGCCCCGCTGGGCACCGGCTTCGTCAACCTGATCAAGATGATGATCTCCCCGATCATCTTCTGCACCATCGTGCTGGGCATCGGCTCGGTCGCGAAGGCGGCGAAGGTCGGCAAGGTCGGCGTCACCGCGCTGGTCTACTTCATCGTGATGTCGACGTTCGCGCTCGCGATCGGGCTCGTCGTCGGCAACCTGCTGCACCCGGGCACCGGCCTGCACCTCAACCCGGCCGACGTGTCGAAGGTGCACCAGCAGGCCAAGGGCGAGGGCGGCGTCGACTTCCTGCTCGGCATCATCCCGAAGACCTTCGTGTCCGCGTTCACCGAGGGCCAGGTGCTGCAGACGCTGCTCGTGGCGCTGCTGGCCGGGTTCGCGCTGCAGAAGCTCGGCAAGCGCGGCGAGCCGATCCTGCGCGGCATCGAGCACCTCCAGCGGCTCGTGTTCCGCATCCTGTCGATGATCATGTGGGCCGCCCCGGTGGGCGCGTTCGGCGCGATCGCCGCGGTGGTCGGCGCGACCGGCTGGGGCGCGCTGCGCAGCCTGCTGGTGATCATGCTCGGCTTCTACCTGACCTGCCTGGTGTTCGTGTTCGGCGTCCTCGGCGCGGTGCTGTGGCTCGGCGCGCGGGTCAACATCTTCAGCCTGCTGCGGTATCTCGGCCGCGAGTTCCTGCTGATCCTCTCGACGTCCTCCTCGGAATCCGCGCTGCCGCGGCTGATCGCGAAGATGGAGCACCTCGGGGTCAGCAAGCCGGTCGTCGGCATCACGGTGCCCACCGGGTACTCGTTCAACCTCGACGGCACCGCGATCTACCTGACGATGGCGACGCTGTTCATCGCCACCGCACAGGACCAGCCTCTCGCGCTCGGCGAGCAGATCACGTTGCTGCTGTTCATGATCATCGCGTCGAAGGGCGCGGCGGGCGTGAGCGGCGCCGGCATCGCGACGCTGGCCAGCGGCCTGCAGTCGCACCGCCCGGAACTCGTCGACGGCGTCGGCTTCATCCTCGGCATCGACCGCTTCATGTCCGAGGCCCGAGCCCTGACGAACTTCGCCGGCAACGCGGTCGCGACCGTCCTCATCGGATCGTGGATGAAGGAATTCGACCGGGAACGCTCGCGGCAGGTGTTCACCGGCCAGGCGCCGTTCGACGAGGCCACCCTGCTCGACGACACACCGGCCGAGCCCGCTCAGCCAGTCCCGGCGAACGCCTGAGACCCAGTCCGGGCCCGGGTCCCTTCCCTCCGGGCGCGGACTGTTTCGGCGCCGCGGCCGTGCGCGTCCCCCGTGCGCACGGCTGCGGCGCCTTTCCATTTTCAGTCCATTTCAGCAAGCACTGCGACCGTCGTAGCCCTGCCGCGAAACCGCGATCGCCTCGCGGTGCCGTTCCGCCCAGTCGACCAGCCCGGACAGCGAGTCGTACAGCTCGCGCGCCATTTCGGTGGCCTCGTACTCGACCCGCGGCGGGACCGTCGGGTAGACCGTGCGCTTGAGCAGGCCGTCGCGTTCGAGGTTCCGCAGGGTGAGCGTGAGCATGCGGCGGCTGATCCCCTGCACCGAGCGTTCGAGTTCGGTGAACCGCACCGGACCGCGCGTCGCCTCCAGCAGGATGCCGATCACCCATTTCCCGCTGATCCGGTTCACGACCTCCATCACCGTGCACACCGCGAATTTCGCCGGGTCGAAGTCCGTGGCCTCGTCGGTCACAGCGATGTTCCCCTGGGACATGAAAGTGCCTCCTTCCGCGATCCTCCATGGTCACACATGATGGGCACTGTTACAAGAGATGCCCTGGCTTCGACCAGCGGAAACTCTCCCCTGTGCCGGTTATGGAGGACCTTGTCATGCCCGAAACCGCTCGGCATCGCGGTGCGGCGCTCGCCGTGCTGTCCGCCGCCTCGCTGATGGTGGTGCTCGACAGCTCGATCGTCGCGGTCGCCCTGCCGGTGATCCAGACCGACCTGGGCTTCAGCGCGCCCGGGCTGGCCTGGGTGGTCAACGCCTACCTCGTCGCGTTCGGCGGCCTGCTCCTGCTGTCCGGCCGCCTCGGCGACCTGGTCGGCCGGCGGCGGGTGTTCCTCATCGGTCTCGTCGTCTTCACCGCCGCTTCGTTCGCCGCCGGTCTCTCGCCGAACGCCACCACGCTGGTCGTCGCGCGCTTCATCCAAGGCGTCGGCGGGGCCCTGACGTCAGCGGTCGTCTTGGGCATGATCGTGACGCTCTATCCCGAGCCGCGCGCCCGCGTCCGCGCGATCGGCGTTTACAGCTTCACGCAAGCCGCGGGCGCGTCGATCGGCCTGGTCGCGGGCGGCGCGCTCACCCAAGGCCTGGACTGGCACTGGACCTTCTACATCAACCTGCCCATCGGCGTCGCCGCGCTCGTCCTGACTCCGATGGTCGTCGCCTCCGATCGCGGGCTCGGCCTGCGCACCGGCATCGACGTCCTGGGCGCACTTCTGGTCACCGCCGGAGTGATGCTGCTGGTGCTGGGGATCGTGCAAGCAGGCGACGCCGGCTGGACCTTCCTGACCGTCGGCACGCTCGTCCTGGCGGTCGTCCTGCTCGTGCTGTTCCTGGTGCGCCAGGCCCGGACGCGAACTCCGTTGCTGCCACTGCGATTGCTCCGGGTGCGCGCGATCAGCGGCGCCAACCTGACCATGGTGGTGATGGTCGCCGGGTTCCTGGGATTCCAGTTCGTCACCGCGCTGTACCTGCAGCAGGTGCTCGGTTTCGACGCTCTCACCACGGGTTTCGCCTTCGTCCCGACCCCGGTCGTGATCGCCGCTTTCTCGCTCGGCCTGGCCGATTGGCTGAACACCCGCTTTTCCCCGCGCGCGGTCCTGGTCTCCGGGTTGCTGACGACGTCGGTCGCTTTCCTTTACCTGACCCAAGTCCAGACCTCCGGCGGCTACGCGTCGCACGTGCTGCCGTCGCTGATCCTGATGGGCGCCGGAGCGGGAATGGCGATCCCGGCGCTGATGGGGTTGGCGATGTCCGCCGCGACGCCCGCCGACTCCGGCGTGACGTCCGGCTTGATCACCACCACGCAGCAGGTCGGCGGAGCGCTGGGCACGGCCGTGCTGGCCACCGCCGCCGCGATCCGGACGGCCGAGATGCTGAGCGCGGGCGCTCCGGAGAAGGAGGCTCTGGCGTCCGGCTTCCGGGTGGCCTACGGATTCAGCGCCGGGCTGACCGCGCTCGCCGCGATCCTCGCCGCGGTGCTCCTGGGCCGCCGAGCCGCCGCCGCTCCGGCCGCCGCGGCCGAACCGGTCGCGCGCTAGTCACCTCGAGGCCGCGAGGTAACCGGCCAGCCCGTGGTGGCCCCGCCGCATCATCCACGCGTGATTGGCGCGGAAGAACGGCCGGGCCACCGCGTCCAGCCTGCGCAGCAACGGTTTCCGCACCTGGACGCGCTGCGTGATCTCCAGCCGGGAGCCCCCGGTCTCAGCGTGGATCGCCCCGGCGAGCACCCCGTCGAGGTCCCCGCTCAGCCGGACGCGCACCCGCAGCCCCGCCGCGTCCTGCTGCTCCCGGTGCATCGCGACGACGAGCCGGTACGGCAGCCGGGACCGGCAGACGATCTGGGCGGTGTCGTCGTCGACCTGGCGCACCGACCGGACGTCCGGCCACCACCGCGGGTACGACTCGAGGTCGACGATCGCGTCGAACACCCGCCCGGGGACGGTCGGCAGCCACCATTCGCTGCGGAACGCGTATTCGGCGTCCCTCTTGTTCTCGAGGACCACAGTCGCCCCTCCCTCTCCCGGTCAGCGGAACGCGCGCTTGTCGATCTTGACCGCCGTTTCCTAGGCTGGCCACTCCTTGGGTACGCCGCCGCCTGAACCTTCGAGGAGGCCTGCCGTGCCGATCATCGCGCGAACCGCCCTGGCCGCGCTGCTGGCCGCGACGCTCGCCGGCTGCGGGTCCTCCCCGCCCGCACCCGCCTTCACCGCGACCCTCACCTCTCCCACGAACGTCGTCCTGCACTGGCCTGCCGACCCGGCCGCGGCGGGCTACCTCCTCGAGTACGCCAACGCCGCCGACGGCCCGTGGACCGCGCTGCAGTACCTCCCGCGCGGTCAGACTTCTTATACCCACCCGAACCTGATCCCGGAAACGCCGTTCTACTACCGAATCCGCTCTTTCGCAGGTCCAGTGTCGGCGACCGTCACGCCGGGCAGCGCGTCTCCTTCCGAGGCCGCTGTCCCGCCGTCCGCCCCGGCCAATCTCACCGCGACGCCCGCTGCAGACCAGAGCGTGCACTTCGCCTGGACCGACCGGTCCGCCGACGAAGCCGGTTTCCTCCTGGAAATCCGCCGCCCCGGCACGCCGGATTTCGCCCCGGTCGAGGTGACCGACCCCGACACGACGCGCTGCGCGCTGTCCCTCCTGCCCGGCGAACAAGGTTCGGCTTTCCGGGTCCGCGCCCTGTCCTACGGCCCGCTCTCCCCTGTCGTCGAACGCACCACGGGCAAGGACTGACCCGCCCTCCGCGCAGCGAAAAGCCGCCCGGCGCGGAGACCGGACGGCTCTTGCTGGCTCGGGTTCGAGCGGGTCAGGCCGGGTTGAGCACCTGTGTGAGGAACTCGCCGGTGTAGCTGCCTTCGGTGGCCGCGACCTGTTCGGGCGTTCCCTCGGCGACCACCATGCCGCCGCCGGAGCCGCCTTCCGGGCCCATGTCGATGATCCAGTCGGACGTCTTGATCACGTCGAGGTTGTGCTCGATCACGATCACCGTGTTGCCCTTGTCCACCAGGCCGTTGATCACGCCGATCAACTTGCTGATGTCTTCGAAGTGCAGCCCGGTGGTCGGCTCGTCGAGGATGTAGACGGTCTTGCCGGTGGAGCGCTTCTGCAGTTCGCTCGCCAGCTTCACGCGCTGCGCCTCGCCGCCGGACAGGGTCGGGGCGGGCTGGCCCAGGCGGACGTAGCCGAGGCCGACGTCGACGAGGGTCTGCAGGTGCCGGTGGATCGCCTTGATCGGCTCGAAGAACTCGGCCGCCTCCTCGATCGGCATGTCCAGCACGTCGGACACCGTCTTGCCCTTGTAGTGCACCTCGAGCGTCTCCCGGTTGTACCGGGCGCCCTTGCACACCTCGCACGGGACGTAGACGTCGGGCAGGAAGTTCATCTCGATCTTGATCGTGCCGTCGCCGGCGCACGCCTCGCAGCGGCCGCCCTTGACGTTGAACGAGAAGCGGCCCTGCTGGTACCCGCGGACCTTCGCCTCGGTGGTGGCCGCGAACAGCTTGCGCACGTGGTCCCACACGCCGGTGTAGGTGGCCGGGTTGGAGCGCGGCGTGCGGCCGATCGGCGACTGGTCGACGCGCACCAGCTTGTCGACGTTGCCGAGGCCGTTGACCCGGGTGTGGCGGCCCGGGACCTGGCGCGCGCCGTTCAGCTTGTTCGCCAGCACCTGCGCGAGGATGTCGTTGACCAGCGTCGACTTGCCCGACCCGGACACGCCGGTGACCGACACGAGGCAGCCGAGCGGGAACGACACGTCGATGCCGCGCAGGTTGTGCTCGCGCGCGCCCACTACGGTGAGCTGCCGCTTCTTGTCGACCGGCCGCCGGATCGCCGGCACCTCGATCCGCCGCCGCCCGGACAGGTACGCCCCGGTGATCGAATCCTTGTTCTTCAGGATCTTCTTGTACGGGCCGCTGTGCACGATGTGCCCGCCGTGCTCGCCCGCGCCCGGGCCGATGTCGACCACCCAGTCGCTGGCCCGGATGGTGTCCTCGTCGTGCTCGACCACGATCAGCGTGTTGCCGAGGTTGCGCAGCCGGGTCAGCGTCTCGATCAGCCGGTGGTTGTCGCGCTGGTGCAGGCCGATCGACGGCTCGTCCAGCACGTACAGCACGCCCACCAGGCCGGAGCCGATCTGCGTCGCCAGCCGGATGCGCTGCGCCTCGCCGCCGGACAGCGTGCCGGACGCGCGGTCGAGCGACAGGTAGGTGAGGCCGACGTCGAGCAGGAAGCGCAGGCGCGCCTGGATCTCCTTCAGCACCGCGCCCGCGATCATCGCCTCGCGCGGGCCGAGCACCAGCTCGTCGAGGAATTCCGACGCCTCCGCGATGGACAGCGCGCAGACCTCGGCGATCGACCGGTCGCCCTGCGTCGCGTGCTCCAGCGTGACCGCGAGGATCTCCGGCTTGAGCCGCGTGCCCTGGCACGCCGGGCACGGCACCTCGCGCATGTAGCCCTCGTACCGCTCGCGCATGTACTCCGAGTCGGTCTGCTCGAGGCGCCGCTCCAGGAACGGGATGACGCCCTCGAAGGCCGCGTAGTACGAGCGCTGCCTGCCGTACCGGTTGCGGTAGCGGACGTGCACCTGCTCGTCGACGCCGTGCAGCACCGCCTTCTGCACGCGGGCGGGCAGCCGCCGCCACGGCGTGTCCATGCGGAACCCGACCGCCTCCGACAGCGATTCCAGCAGCCGCAGGAAGTAGTCGGCGCTCTGCCCGCCCGCCCACGGCGCGATGGCCCCCTCGGCGAGCGACAGCTCGTCGTCCGGCACCACCAGTTCCGGGTCGACCTCCTTGCGGATGCCGATGCCGGTGCACTCGGGGCACGCGCCGTAGGGCGAGTTGAAGGAGAACGACCGGGGTTCGAGGTCCTCGATCGCCAGCGGGTGGCCGTTGGGGCAGGCCAGGTTCTCGGAGAAGCCGCGCACGCGGTGCGGGTCGTTCTCGTCGAGGTCGACGAATTCCAGCTCGACCAGGCCGTCGGCCAGCCGCAGCGCCGTCTCCACCGAGTCGGTGAGCCGCTGGCGCGCGCTGGTCTTGACCGCGAGCCGGTCGATCACCACGCCGATCTGGTGCTTTTCCTGCTTCTTCAGCTTCGGCGGGTCGGTGAGCGGGTGCACCGTGCCGTCGACGACCACGCGCGCGTAGCCCTGCTGCTGCAGGTTCTGGAACAGGTCGAGGTACTCGCCCTTGCGCCCGCGCACGACCGGCGCGAGCACCTGGAACCGGGTGCCCTCGGTCATCTCCAGCACCTGGTCGACGATCTGCTGCGGCGTCTGCTTGCTGATCGCCTCGCCGCACTTGGGGCAGTGCGCCTTGCCGGCGCGGGCGTAGAGCAGCCGCAGGTAGTCGTAGACCTCGGTGATGGTGCCGACGGTCGACCGCGGGTTGCGCGAGGTCGACTTCTGGTCGATCGACACCGCGGGCGAGAGGCCCTCGATGAAGTCGACGTCCGGCTTGTCCATCTGCCCGAGGAACTGCCGCGCGTACGCCGACAGCGACTCCACGTACCGCCGCTGTCCCTCGGCGAAGATCGTGTCGAAGGCCAGGCTCGACTTGCCCGACCCGGACAGGCCGGTGAACACGATCATGCTGTCGCGGGGCAGATCGAGATCCACGCCGCGGAGGTTGTGCTCGCGCGCTCCGCGAACAACGAGGCGATCAGCCACGCCTTCGTTCCTTCCGTCGTTCTGCTCGGTGGCCCGCCGGGAGATCCGGTGCCGGCGGACGTGCCCAGGGTAGGGACGACCACCGACAAAAACCGGACCGCACGTGTTCTGCCTGGGCTTTTCCGCTCTCCGGGGACCGGGGGAAGCGGCCCGCGGCGGGGTCGCCGGACGCTGTCGGAGGCCCCGCGCGGCAGAGCGGATGCGCGGGCTGGCCCGGTTCCACGATACAGGTCGGCGAAGGCCGCCCGGCCCGGGTGCACGCCCCCGGGAACCGGCGCGGAGCCCGGCCTTCCGCCGGGTTTCGCGGAAACTGTCGGTCCCTGCCGATACGTTCGCGGGGTGGCGAGCGACGAAGCCGGAGCGGTGCGGATCTACGCGGCGGGGAAAGGCGGCGACAGCCCAGGACCGGGCGGCTGGGCCGCGCTGCTGGCCTACGGCGGCCATCGGAAAACCCTCACCGGCGGGGCGGCGGAGACGACCGCCGCCCGCATGGCGCTGACCGCGGCGGCGGAAGCGCTCGAAAGCCTGAAAAGGCCCGTCCGCGTGCGGCTTTGCAGCGAGCATCTCCGCACCGCGCTGGACGCCCCGGGATGCGACGACCTCCTCTCCCGGCTCCGCGCCTGCGCCGACCGCCACCAGATCGCCTGGCAGACGGCCGACGACCCGGATGCCCGCACCCAGCTCGCCGAACTGGCCGACCTCGCGGCCGCGGCGCGCCCCACCGGACGACCGCCCGCGCTGCCGGAGGACGACGAGTGCCGCCACGGCATGACGGAGGCCTACTGCGCCGACTGCCGC
Organism: Streptomyces sp. AA4; assembly: GCF_000158875.1. NCBI lineage: Bacteria > Bacillati > Actinomycetota > Actinomycetes > Kitasatosporales > Streptomycetaceae > Streptomyces > Streptomyces sp. AA4. Next base: position 4,886,018 of record NZ_GG657746.1, read on the forward strand.
CAGCTCGACGCGGGAGTGCTGCCCACCGGCTACCGCACGGCGGGCGGCAGCGCCTACCACAACGACGCCGACTGCTACTGGCTGCGCAGGGGCCAGCAGCGGTCGGAGCGGATGGGCCGCAACACGCACGAGATCGTCCGGATCGCCTGGGCGTCGGTGATCCCCGGCGAACTCGCGCCGTGCGAGCACTGCTGCACGCCGGAGTGGCTGCGCTGGCATCGGCGCGGGCGTCTCACCCGCTCTGCATGACGCACCGGACCCGGTCGAAGCGGCCCACGGCGAGGTCGTCCGCACGGATCAGCCAGTGCAGGACACCGACGCCGCCCCAGGCGAGGCCTGTGTCGCCGTCGCTGCCGATCCAGCGCAACGCGGGCGGACAGCCGACCCCGCTCGAACCGGCCCACCGCAACGTCGTCCTCACGGATCAACCAATGCACGACACCGACGCCGCCCCGGGCGAGACCCGAGTCGCCGTCGCTGCCGATCCAGCGCAACGCGGGCGGACAGCCGACCCCGCTCGAACCGGCCCACGGCGACGTCGTCCTCGCCGATCAACCAATGCACGACGCCCACGTCGCTCCAGGCGAGGCTCGCGTCGCCACGGCTTCGATCTACGAGCAACGCCCAGCGCAACGCGGGCCGACGGCCGAGAACCCGGCCGCCCGTACCCAGCCTGCCCCACCGGGCAAGTGGCCGGACCGGAATACGCGCAGCCGCCTCACCCGCTCTGCATGACGCACCGGACCCGGTCGAACCGTCCCTCGGCGAGATCGTCCTCACGGATCAGCCAGTACAAGACACCGACATCACCCCAGGAGAGGCCCGCGTCACCGTCGCTGTCGATCTGCGCGAGCAAGACCCAGCGCAGCGCTTCGTCGGCGAGGTCCGATTCGGACGCGTCGTCGGGCAGCACCGCCGCCGCGACCTCGTCCTCCGGCGGGCCCTGGATCGGCCAGGAGCAGCCGCCGATCTGGTGGTACGGCGCGGCCGACGATTCCCGGAGCCGGTCGAAGAACTCCTCGGACCAGTTCGCCGGGTCGGAGAGCGGAAGCCCGTCTCGGGCGAGCGTGCGGCGCAGCACCTCCTGCTCCGAACCCGGGAAGGTGCCGGCGATTTCCGCGGACACGTCCAGCCGCGGATAGACCTCGACGCCCTCCGGCGCGGCCCGTTCCGCGGTCTCGGCTCCGGCCGGAACGACCACGACCCCGCCGAGCGAGGTGAGATCGACCGGCCCTTCTGCCTCGAACCAGTCGTCGCAGTAGAAGAACAGCAACGAACCCGACGCGGGCAGCTCGATCCCGCCGGGCACCCGGGGCAGCGCCGCGCAGTCGACCGAGGCGACGAAGTTCATCGGCAGCTCGCCGCGCCAGACCGGCCATTCCACGTCCGCGGGCAGCGCGGGATTGCCGCCGAGGCAGCCGACGCGCACGCCGTTCCCGCCGGTGTTCAGCCGCGCCGCGGGCCGGAACACGGTTTCCCACGCCTCGGCGACGTCCGGCGGAAGGTTGTCCCGCGCCAGCTTGGCGAGCGGGTCGATCCAAGAGGTCATGAGAAGATCTTGACAGCAGGCGCCGACAGAAACGGCCGCGTGGCCGACGCGCGGGTGATCCGGCTACGGTGGGGACTCGTGAACATCGCCGACACGTACACCGGACACGTCGAACCGGGCGGCGACGCCGCCCGCCGGACGCTGGACGGCCTCACCATCACCAAGCTCTCCGTTGGCCCGATGGACAACAACGCGTACCTGCTCGTGTGCCGCGAGGAGAACGAAGCGCTGCTGATCGACGCGGCCAACGACCCGGAACGCATCTCGGACCTGATCGGCCACGGGCCCGACCGTCCCGCGCTGCGCACCGTCGTGACGACCCACCAGCACGCCGACCACTGGCAGGCGCTGGGCGCGGTGGCCGGAGCGAACGGCGCGAACACCGCGGCGCACCCGCTGGACGCGGAACCGCTGCCGATCCCCCCGGACTTCCTGGTCGAGCACGGAGACACCCTGAAGGTCGGCGCGGTGACGCTGGAGGTGATCCACCTGCGCGGCCACACGCCCGGGTCGATCGCGCTCCTGTACCGGGACCCGAACGGACGCCCGCACTTGTTCACCGGGGATTCGCTGTTCCCGGGCGGGGTCGGGAAGACCTCGTCGCCGGAGGACTTCACGTCGCTGCTGGACGACGTGGAGAAGCGGATCTTCGACGAACTGCCGGACGACACGTGGTTCTACCCGGGGCACGGCGACGATTCGACGCTGGGCGAGCAGCGTCCGCACCTGAAGGAGTGGCGCGAACGCGGCTGGTGACCTAGCCGGGTTCGGAAACGGGGCTGTCTCCCAGAGGCGGCCCCGTTCGCAGTCGTCCTGACCGAGTCACCGCCGGCGGCGGAACAACCCCCGGCGTTTCGGCGGGCCCAGCACATCCGCGATCCCGCGCAGGAAAGCGTCCTCGTCCACCGGCATGTCCTCCTGCCGAGGCACGTACCCGCTCGCCAGCCACTCCCCCAGCAGTGCCGTCCGCCCGTCGCCCCCTCCGTCGTTCGCCAGGGTGAAGAACCGGCAGACGGACGAGCCGGCGGGGAGCACGATCGCGGCGAAATACGACTCGGCGGGTCCGATCGCTCCGGCGAAGGTGACCGACAACAGGTGGTGCCCGTCGATTTCCGTCAGCCGGCCGTGCGGGACGTCCAGCGGGCGGCGCTGCTCGGCCGGCAGGTAGGCGCCGATGTCCGCCCAGCCTTTCGCCAGGAATTCGTTGGGATTCTGGTTTCCCTCCTGCATCGAGGAAAGCAGGAGGGCGCCGTAGTCCAGGGCGGCCGTTCCCAGCATCCGGGTCACGAAAACGAAATTGTGCGGATCGGGCGGCACCGACGGGTCGTCGACCAGCGGGCCTTCCGTCGCGTCGGCGGCGACCTCGGCGGACGGGCGGAACCGGATCTCGTCGCCCTGCTGAACCGTCAGCTGGGTCATTTCCCCGGCACGCCACAGGTAAACGTGCGGCGACAGCTCGCGCGGGCCTTCGACGAACAGTTCGGCCGCACGTTCGGCAATCCCGGTGAGCGTGCCGTACGAACCCTCTGCCTGCGGGAAGAACAGCAAATGATGGTCGGTGGGAATGGCGCACACCAAGCCGCCGGGCGGCACCTCTTTTCCGGTCAGTTTCCGGTACAGCTGATCGAAAACGAGCACCTGGCTGGCAATGGACCCGGATTCCCCGGAAAGCAGATGGAAGGCGCCGCCGTCGGCGATGTGCACGATTTCGTGCCGTTCGACCGGCAACGCGGCCAGATTCCGTTCCGCCTGCTCCAGCGGGGTGCCGGGGGCATCGTCGAGCGAGCGGGTCAGGGACTCGCCGTCCACCTCCGCGCCCGCCGGCACCTCGAACGTCAGCACGGCATACAGGCCGGGCGCGAATTCCGGCGTCGTGGCGTCGCCGGGGGCCAGGAATTCCGCCGGGACGAGCCGGAGGGTCAACTCGCCGTGCGCCGCTGTCATCCGCCCTGCTTTCCGTGCGATTCGTCCCGGTCGACCGGGATGCTACGGAAGATCCCCGGCTTCGGGAGGGGAATTTCGCCGACGTCGCCCGCGAAGTATTGCCCGGAGAGGCGATACCCGGTACGACACCTCGAGGTCAACTTCGGAGCGGGGAGACGGCATGACAAGTCAGGTGTGGTCGCGGCGGACGCTGCTCGGCGGCGCGGCGCTCTTCGTGGCCGGCTGCGCGGCGAACCAGGGCGCCCGGGCGGCCGCCGCCCCGCTGCCGGGCGCGCGGGTGATGATCATCCGGCACGGCGAGAAACCGGCCGGTTCGGGCGGACCGCAGGGCATCGACGCGAACGGCAACGCCGACTCGCATTCGCTGACCGTCCGGGGCTGGACCCGGGCGGGCGCGCTCGTCGAGCTGTTCGCCCCGTCGACCGGCGCGCTGCGCGACGGGCTGGCCCGGCCGACAGCCGTCTACGCCGCGGGCGGAAACGGCGGCGAGGGCACCCGGCCGCGCGAAACCGTCACGCCGCTGGCCGAACGGCTCGGCAAAAGCCTCGTCACGACCTACGCCGAGGGCAGCGAATCCCAGCTCGCCGCCGAGGTTTCGCGCCGCGCCGAGCCGACGCTGATCAGCTGGCAGCACGAGGAAATCCCGGCGCTGGCCGCCGCGTTCGGCGCGACCGCGCCGAAAAAGTGGCCGGACGACCGGTTCGACGTCGTCTGGGTGCTGACCCCGGTCGGGTCCGGCTGGGCACTCGCTCAAGTGCCGCAGCTGCTCCTGGCCGGGGACACCGCCGAGCCGATCACGTGACCGCCGACGTCACTGCCTCTCGTAAGGAATCTTCTCCCCCGCCTCCACCGCGAACGGCAGGTGATTCCCCTCCGGCGGCAACGGGCAGGTAGCGAAGTCCGTGAACGCGCACGGCAGATTCACCGCCCGGTTGAAGTCCAGCGTCACGGTCCCGTCCTCAGCAGCCTCCGCGACCGGCAGGGAACGGTTGGCCGCATAAGTGGTCACGCCGCTGGTCGCGTCAGTGAAGAGAATGCTGTACCCGCCGGTCTTGCCATTGAACGCAGTCAGCGTGTGCTCGACTCCGTCGCGTTCGAAGACGACCCGGCCCGGCGCCGTGTAGACATGCGACAGTCCTTCCACGACCGCACCCACCGTCGTCGGCCGCGGTTCGTCGAACGGCTCGAACCGGCCGGTCAGGACCCACGCCGGGTCGGGTTCGTACGCGGGAACCCCGTGGAAGTCGTGCAGCACCGGGGCTTTCGGGTCGTGCACGCGGATCAAGTAGCCCGACCGGCGCGCGATCTCGATCTCCACCGCACCAGCCGTGACCCGGGTGCCCGCGCCGCTGTTCACCAGCTCGAAGCGGTGGACGTCGGTCAGCAAAGTGCCTTCGTGCCGCAACTCCCCGCCGTCCGGATCGACATACGCGGCTTCGGCGTCCTGCCACCAGCGGCCGGGCAGACCGGGGTAGGTGCGGGGCTCGTTCTCGAGCCAGTCGAGCGACACCAGCGCCAGCCAGCCGTACGGATCGGCCAGCGTCTTTTCCCGCTCCGCCTTCCAGTCCTGCCACGCCTGCGCGAACTCCACTGCCATGTCCGGGCCCCTTCCGTCCGTGTGCAGGGCACAACACCGTCCCCGGCATGGCATTCCGGCTCCCAGCCCGTGGGAACGATAAGGTCGCCGGGTGGCGGAGCAGACGGAAGAAGCGGTGGAGATCTACACCGACGGCGCGTGCAGCGGCAACCCCGGCCCGGGCGGCTGGGGCGCGCTGCTGCGGTACGGCAAGCACGAGCGCGAGCTGTACGGCGCCGAGGACACCGTCACCACCAACAACCGCATGGAGCTGATGGCCCCGATCCGCGCGCTGGAGAGCCTCACCCGCGCGTCCGTGGTGCGGATCTACACCGACAGCACGTACGTCCGCAACGGCATCCTCCAGTGGATGCCGCGCTGGAAGAAGAACGGCTGGCAGACGCAGGCGAAGCAGCCGGTCAAGAACGCCGACCTCTGGCAGCGCCTCGACACCGCCTGCCGGCAGCACGAGGTCGAATGGCTGTGGGTCAAGGGCCACGCCGGGCTGCCGGAGAACGAGCGCGCGGACAAGCTCGCGGTCAAGGGATCGCAGGAAGCCGCCGCGGCCGGGGTGCGCCGGGCTCGCGGCTGAGCCGTGCGGAGCGGATCCCGGACTTGGCCTTACTGGTTCGAAGAGGTTCCGCGAACCGAGACCGCCGTGCGGCTTCACCAGACAGCGACGGCGCATCCGGAGTTTGTCCTCTGGCGAACGTCGTCGACAGCGTCCTCGCCTGCGAGGGTGAGCCCGCCTGGCCGGGCTGACCTCGATGCACGACTGGTCGTCGGGGCTCGTCCGGTCCCGGCCGAGCCGCCGATCGCGGCCGTGGTCGTGCGCTCGCCTTCGTCGGGCGAGGGGTTCCGGCGGGGGCTTGTCGAGCTTTGGTCCCTGACCGGCCACGACGACCGGATTCGCCGGTCCGGCGAAGTTGCCGTGCCGCTCTTCTCGCAGTTCATGATGGAGAAGTTCAGCGTCGAACCCCGTCCGACAAAAAAATTCGTCTTGACAATTCAAATGATCGGTTGGCAAGCTCGGCAGCACCAAGAACGCCGAGAGGACCGGCTATGCCGAAGTTCCCGACCGTCGCCGAGTACGTCGCCGCTCAGCCCGAAGCGCTCCGCGACGTCTACGCCACCCTCCTGCCCGTCCTCGACGACGCGATGCCCGCCCCGGCCGTGCTGTACCACGGCGCGCCCACCTGGAAAGCAGGCAAGAACCCGGTCTGCCTCGCGAAGGCCTACAGCTCGTACGTGACCCTCGCGTTCTGGCGCGGCCAGCTGTTCGACGGCGACCTCGAACCCAGCGCCCGCGAGATGGCGCACGTGAAGCTGCGCAGTGCCGAAGACGTGGACGCCAAGCAGATCACCGCCTGGGTGCGGCAGGCGCTCGCGTTGGAGACAGAATCAGCGGCGTGACGAATCCCTGCCCGTGCGGGCTGCCCGAGCCCTACGCCGACTGCTGCGGCCGGTTCCACCGCGGCGAACAGAACGCCCCGACGGCCGAGCGGCTGATGCGGTCCCGCTACTGCGCGTTCGCCGTCGGCGAGCCCGAATACCTGCTCGACACCTGGCATCCGGACACCCGCCCGAAGCGGCTGCGCCTCGATCCCGCCCAGGAGTGGACCCGGCTGGAGATCCTCGGCCGGACCGGCGGCTCGCTGCTGCAGAACGAGGGCACCGTCGAGTTCCGCGCGCACTACCGCTACCAGGGCCGCGACGACGCCCAGCACGAGAACAGCCGGTTCGTCCGCGAGGGCGGGCGCTGGTACTACGCCGGCGAGGAACTCTAGGGGAAAATCGGGCGAAAAGACCCCGCCGAGGTCTGTTCCCGGACGCTCCGGGCGGCTACCATCACCGGCAATCGTTAAGGAACTTTACTAACAATCGCCGCCGCCAGGAGCCCGAGGAGGACCGCTCGTGACCCCACGCCGGCCAAGAATGCCCGGACGGCTGTTAGCAGTCGCCGCCCTGACCGCCGCGCTGATCCCCGGCGTCGCCGGGGCCGCTTCGGCCGGGCCGGAGCCCGGTCAGGCCGCGATCCCCGGCTATCTGATCCAGTCCTCGGCCAAGGTGCCCGACGACGCCTCGGTGTCGAAGCCCGGCTTCGACGCGAAGGGCTGGTACCCGGTCGGCTCGCAGTCGACGGTCTACGCCGGGCTGCTCGCCAACGGCCGCTACTCCGACCCGTTCTACTCCACGAACATGAAGAACGTGCCCGCCGCGGACTTCAAGGTCCCGTGGTGGTACCGCGCCGACATCAAGGTCGCCGACCCCTCGCAGCGCACCTACCTCGACGTCAGCGGCGTGCTGTCGAAGGCCGACGTCTGGGTCAACGGCACGCGCGTCGCGACCAAGGACGAGGTCAACGGCCCCTACACCCGCCACGACCTCGACGTGACCAAGCAGGTGCACGAGGGCGTCAACAGCGTCGCGTTCAAGGTCTACCCGAACGACCCGAACAACGACCTTTCGATGGGCTGGATCGACTGGGCGCAGACCCCGCCGGACCAGAACATGGGGCTCGCCCGCGAGATCGTCGTCCGGCACAGCGGGCCGGTCGCGCTCCGCGGCGCGCACGTCGTCACGAAGCTGAACGTGCCCGCGCTCGACCACGCCGGCCTCACCGCGAAGGCCGACGTCCGCAACGACTCCGACGCGCCGGTCCGGGCCACGGTGTCCGGCACCGTCGCGGGCAAAGCGGTGAGCCAGGACGTTTCCCTTGCCGCGCACGAGAAGAAGACCGTCTCGTTCCCGGTGATCGGCGTCGACAAGCCGCAGGTCTGGTGGCCGGCCGGCATGGGCGGCCAGCCGATGCAGCAGCTGGACCTGACCGCGACCGTCGGCGGGACCACTTCCGACGCGAGCCACTCCAGCTTCGGCATCCGCGACGTCAAGGCCCCGCTCAACTCCAGCGGCGGACGGCAGTACCTCGTCAACGGCAAGCCGCTGATGATCAAGGGCGGCGGCTGGTCCCCCGACCTGCTGCTGCGCTGGGACGCGGGCCGGGCGGCGGACAAGCTCGCCTACGTCAAGAACCTCGGCCTCAACACGGTGCGCCTCGAAGGCCACATCGAACCCGACGCGTTCTTCGACCTCGCGGACCGGATGGGCGTGCTGACCATGCCCGGCTGGGAATGCTGCGACAAGTGGGAAGGCCAGGTCAACGGCGACGAGAAGGGCGAGCCGTGGACCGAGGCGGACTACCCGGTCGCCAAGGCGTCGATGACCGCCGAGGCCGAGCGGCTGCGCGACCACCCGAGCGTGCTGTCCTTCCACATCGGCAGCGACTTCGCGCCCGACGCGCGGATCGAAAAGGGCTACCTCGACGCGCTGTCGGCGGCGGACTGGCCCGCGGCGGTGATCTCCGCGGCCTCGGCCAAGGCGTCGCCGAAGCTCGGCCCGTCCGGGATGAAGATGAACGGCCCGTACGACTACGTCCCGCCGAACTACTGGTACGACAAGGCGCACAAGGACGCGGGCGGCGCGTGGAACTTCAACTCCGAGACCAGCGCCGGGCCGGACATCCCGACGATGGACACGCTCAAGCGGATGATGACGCCCGCCGAACTGGAGACGCTCTGGAAGAACCCGGCCGCGCCGCAGTACCACCGCTCCGAGTCGGAGACCTTCGCCGACCTGAAGATCTTCGGCGACGCGCTGGCCGGCCGCTACGGCAAGCCGGCGAGCCTGGACGATTTCGTCCGCAAGGCGCAGCTGGCGCAATACGAGAACGTCCGCGCGGAGTTCGAATCGCACTCCCGCAACTTCACCGACGCGAAGGACCCGTCGACCGGGCTCATCTACTGGATGCTCAACAGCGGCTGGACGTCGCTGCACTGGCAGCTGTTCGACGCATACCTCGACCAGAACGGCTCCTACTTCGGGGCCAAGAAGGCAAACGAGCCGCTGCACATCCAGTACTCGTACGACACCAAGTCGGCTGAGGTGGTCAACTCCACCACGAAGAAGGCGTCCGGCCTGACCGCCACCGTCGAGCTGTTCAACACCGACGGCACGAAGAAGTTCTCGAAGACCAAGACGGACCTGTCGGTCAACGGCGGCGGCGCGCACGCGAAGGCGCTCGACATCGGTTCGGTCAGCGGGCTTTCCTCGACCTACCTGGCGAAGCTGGTGCTCACCGATTCGGCGGGCAAGGAGGTCAGCCGCAACGTGTACTGGCTGTCCACGAAGGACGACAAGCTGAACTGGAGCAAGTCGAGCTGGTACTACACGCCGACGTCGTCCTACGCGGACCTGTCCGGGCTCTCGAAGCTGGGCGCGGCGAAGGTGGGCGCCACGGCGACCTCCGCACCGGGTCCGGACGGCACCACCGTCACCACGGTGAAGCTCACCAACACCTCGTCGGGCAAGACCCCGGCGTTCATGGTGGACACCCACGTGGTCGACAGCGCGGGCGCGCCGGTGCTCCCGGTGACCTGGTCGGACAACCAGGTCAGCCTGTGGCCGGGCGAATCGGTGACGCTCACCGCCACCTACCGCACGGCCGACCTGCACGGTTCGGCCCCGTCGGTGCGGGTCGCGGGCTGGAACACCGGCACGCAGACCGTCCACGGCTAAGTGCCTCGTGAGCGGCAATGCCGGTTTTAACCGGCGTTGCCGCTCACGAGTCCCACAACCGCCGCTGCTCCGCGTCCGGATCGGACACGGTGGTGCTGACGTCGTCGAAAACCCGCGTCACGCGGTCCTCGGGCGTATACCGTTCCCAGCCCGGATCGCCGGTCGCCACGAACCGGACCCAGGTTTCGAACATCTCTTTCGCCATCGCCCGCAGCCGTTCCGGATCGGGGCGGGCGATGGCGAACAGGAAGCGCCAGTTGGGGTTGCCGACGTCGTCGAACACGAACGGCAGGTCCACCCCGTGCGCCGCGCCGAGGCCCCGCCCGCGCGGCGCGATCCGCCAGTCCAGCCGGTACATCCAGGCCGTCCCGCCCGCCGCGTGCTGGGTTTCGGCCAGCCGGATCGCCGGCAGCCACCAGTCCCCCGCCGTGCGGACGCGGTTCGCCAGCTGGTCCTCCGGCCAGCCCGGCAGCAGCTCCCGGTACGCCTCGGTCATTCGGGCGATGTCGTCCGGTGCGAGCATCGTCGAACCGCTGCCGAGCAGTTTCGCGCCGCCCGTTTGCAGCCAGGAGAACAGATCCTGCTCGTCGGCGGTCGTGCCGGCGAGGACGCGGACCTCGCGCGCCGCGCCGTCCGCAATCGCCGCGCCGGGCCGCCGCGGCAGGAGATCTCCGTCGACCACCACGCGATAAGGCACGAGAGTGCCGAGCTGAGCCGTAACCCGTTGCTGCGCGGTCAAAATCTCCGTGACCGGCGCCGCGCGCAGATCTGCGTCGCCCAGTTCGGCCAGCACCGCCTCGCCGACGGATTCCGCCTCCCCCGGGGTGTGCACGACGGACCCGACCCCGGTGCCACTCTGCACGATCGCCTGGCCGAACAGCCCGCGCGCGGCCGGGACCGCCAGCAACGTCCCCACCGTGCGGCCGCCGTTGGACTGTCCGGCGAGCGTGACGCGCCGCGGGTCGCCGCCGAACGCGGCCACGTTGTCGCGGACCCATTCCAGCGCCAGCACTTGGTCCCGCAGCGAGAGATTCCCGTCGGAAACCCCGGGCAGCCGGAGCATGCCGAGCACGCCTAGCCGGTATGCGACGGTCACGACGACCACACCGCGGCGGGCGTACGCGGACGCGTCGAACTGGTGCGGCGCGCCCATCACTCCGCCCCCGCCGTGGATCCACACCAGCACCGGGTACGAGCCGGGCGCTTCCGGCGCGTAGACGTTGACGTACAGGCAGTCCTCGTCGCCGACGAAGCGTTTCCCGGTCACGTCCGGCTGGGGAGCTTTGGCCGCGAACTCCGTCGCGTCGCGCACCCCGGACCAGGACGCCACCGGCACCGGCGCCCGGAACCGCAGTTCCCCCACCGGCGGTTCCGCGAACGGCACCCCCAGGAAAACCTCGGCTCCGTCCCGCACCTCGCCGCGGACGGCACCGGCCCGCGTCTCCACCGTCGTCACGAACCGCAGCCTACTGTGCCAATAGTTGCCGACCCGACCACAGCCACGGCCGAATGGCTTTCGTGGCAACGGTTACGTTCCGTGCAGGGGTCGGCCTGCTTTTGGCCGGATCGGCAACGCAGGCCCCCGCGCGTGCTCCGGGGCCGCAGGTGATGATTGTGCCGTGGAAATCGCAGCGGAATTGGTGGCGCTCGTCCTGACGGTCCTCCTGGTGACCGTCGTCGCGCGCCGGATGGACTGGTCGGCGCCGCTGTGCCTGGTCGCGGTCGGCGTCGGGGTGTCGTTCGTCCCCGGGGTGCCGCAGTACGAACTGGACCCGGAGATCGTCCTCATCGGACTGCTGCCGCCGTTGCTGTACTCGGCGTCGATCCAGACGTCGCTCGTCGCGTTCCGCAAGCTGCGCGGGCCGATCGCGCTGCTGTCGGTCGGGCTGGTGGTGTTCACCGCGTTCGGCGTCGGGCTGGTCGCCTGGCTGGTCGTGCCGGGATTGCCGCTGGCCGCCGGGATCGCGCTGGGCGCGGTCGTCGCGCCGCCGGACGCGGTGGCGGCGAGCGTCGTCGCACGGCGGGTCGGGATGCCGCGCAAACTCGTCCGGCTGCTGGAGGGCGAAAGCCTCTTCAACGACGCCGCCGCACTCGTCGCGCTGCGGACCGCGATCGCGGCGATCGCCGGCGCGGTCAGCCTGTGGCAGGTCGGTCTCGACTTCCTTCTCGCGGCCGCGGGCGGGATCGTCGTGGGCTTCCTCGTCGGGCTGATCGTGACCTACGTGCGCGCGAAGCTGGAGGACACGCTCACCGACACCGCGCTGTCGTTCGCGGTCCCCTTCGCGGCGTACCTGCTCGCGGAAGCGGTGCACGGATCCGGCGTGCTGGCCGTGGTCGTCACCGGGCTCATCCAGGGACACCAGACGCCGCGGATCCAGTCCGGGCCGTCGCGGCTGGCCAGCAGGCTGAACTGGGAGACCGTCCAGTTCCTCTTGGAGAACATGGTCTTCCTGCTGATCGGCCTGCAGGTCCGGGGAATCCTGCACGAGGTCGGCAAGAGCGGGCTGTCGCTGTGGCAGCTCGTCGGGATCTGCGCCGCGGTGCTCGCCGCGACGATCCTCACGCGGATGCTGTGGATGGTCGGGATCGGCGTGGTGAAACGCCTCCTGAACACCCTGGGCCTGGAACGCGGCAAGGTGTGGCCGTGGCGCTACTCGGCGGTGATCGCGTGGGCCGGGATGCGCGGCGTGGTCACGCTCGCCGCGGCCTTCGTGCTGCCCGCGGACACTCCGCAGCGCGCGGTGCTGGTGCTGGCCGCGGTTGTCGTCGTGGCCGGGACGCTCGTGGTGCAGGGCATGACGCTGCCGCCGCTGATCCGGCGGTTGCGGCTGCCGCGGCCGGATCCCGCGGAGGACGCGCTGCAGGAAGCCGCCGTGCTGCACGACATGACCCGCGCCGCGCTCGCGAAGCTGGACGAATTGCGGCGTCCGGAAGACCCGCCCGAGGTGATCGACCGGCTGCGCGACCGGTTGCAAGGCCGGTCGGACGCGGCGTGGGAACAGCTCGGCCGGCAGAGCACGCTCGCCGAAACCCCCAGCGACGCCTACCGTCGGCTACGCGTCCAGCTCTTGGAAGCCGAACGCGAAGTGTTCCTGAAGGCACGCGACCGGGGCACCGCCGACGACGCGGTGCTGCGGCGCGTGCTGGCCCGGCTCGACATCGAAGAATCCATGCTCGACCGCGACGAGGAGGAACCCCCGGTGGCCGAACGAGAACTCAGCACCCCCGCCGCCACGGCCGGGTCCTGCAAGCACCTCAGCCACGAATGGCCGGAGAAGGAGCCCAGCTCCCGGGACTCCTGCGCCGAATGCGTCGAGGCCGGGATGACCTGGGTGCACCTGCGCAAGTGCCTCAAGTGCGGGCACGTCGCCTGCTGCGATTCGTCGCCGGGCAAGCACGCCTCGCAGCACTTCCACGAAACCCTGCACCCGGTGATGCGCAGCTTCGAGCCGGGCGAGACGTGGCGATGGTGCTTCGTGGACAAGCAACTCGGTTGAGCCGACCGGTTAGGGTCGGGGCATGAGCACGCCCGAACAGGAAGTCGAGTACCGCCAGCACCGCTTCAGCCCGCCCGCGGGCGCCACCGAGATTTTCCTGGTGCGCCACGGGGAATCGATGCCGCAACGGCTCAGCGAGCCGTTCGACCTCGTCGACGGACAGGCCGACCCGGACCTCGCGCCGGAAGGCCGCGACCACGCCGTGCGCGTCGGCGAACGGCTGGCGTCCGAACGCATCGACGCGCTGTACGTGACCACGTTGCGGCGCACCGCGCAGACCGCGGCGCCACTGGCGGAAAAGCTCGGCCTCACCCCGTCCGTCGAGCCGGACCTGCGCGAAATCCACCTCGGCGAATGGGAAAACGGGCTGTTCCGCAAGCACACCGCGGAGGGGCATCCGCTGGCGCGGAAGCTGTGGGAAGAGCAGCGGTGGGACGTCCTGCCCGGCGCGGAGTCCGACGAAGCGTTCGGCCTGCGGATCCGGTCCGCCCTCACCCGCATCGCCGCGGCGCACCCGGATCAGCGCGTCGCGGTGTTCACCCACGGCGGCGTGATCGGCGAGGCGTTCGCGCAGGCGAGCCGCGCGCTGGAGCGGTTCGCCTTCCTGGGCGCGGACAACGGATCGATCTCGCACCTCGTCGTGCACGGCGACAACTGGCTGATCCGCGGCTTCAACGACCGCTCTCACCTGGCTGCGCCGCTCGGCTAGGCCGGCTCGTCGCGGCGGAGCAACCCCGCCGCGACGAGTTCCACCGTCACCAGCACCGCGATCGCCTCCGCGGCCAGCAACCCGATCAGCACCAGCACCTGGGTCGTCCCGGCCTGAAGCGGGCTCGCCCCGCCCAGCAGGACGCCGACGTACGCGCCCGGCAACGTCACCAGGCCGACCGTCCGCGTCTGGTCGAGCGCCGGGATCAACGCGTGCCCCGCCGACGGACGGCAGATCTCCAACGCGGCGTGCCTCGGCAGAAACCCCAGCGCGAGCGCGGCTTCGTACTCGCCGTGGCGTTGCTTGAGTTCGTCGAGCGCGCGGCGGGCGGCTTGCGAGGTCGCGGTCATCGAACCGCCGATCACGATCCCCGCGACCGGCACGATCGAAATCGGCTTCGCCGGGACCACCCCGGAACCCAGCACGAGCGCCAGCACCGGGAGCACGCCGGACGCCAGCGCCAGCGCGACCCACCCGATCCGCTTCGGCACCCCGATCCGGCTGGCGGACGTCGCGGCGGCGATGGAGAACATCGCGAGCACGAACAGGCCGGTCAGCCAGCCCGACCGCAGGATGACCGTGATGACCAGGGAGACGAGCGCGAGCTGCGCGACGGCGCGGACCGCGGCGACGAGCACCGCCCGCCCCTGCCCGAGCTGGCCGAACCGGACGACGGCCGCGCCCGCGAGCGTCAGCACCGCGAGCACGGCGATCAGCGCGGGCCCGAATCCGATCGCACCGTTCACGGGGATGATCCTGCCGCAGACCGGGATGCGGCGCGGTGAGCCCGGGGTGGCTCCCGCTCCCTCGCAGGTCCGTGAACGGTGCATATATATATATATATATATATATATATATATATATATATATATATATATATATATATATATATATATATATATATATATATATATATATATATATATATATATATATAT
>NZ_GG657746.1:4900905-4907257 GCF_000158875.1 Streptomyces sp. AA4
CTTCACGGACTTCTGCCTCGCGGACCGAGCCGGTCGGAGAGCCTCGTCGGCAGCGGGTCAGGCGCTGCAGCTGAGCTGCCGTCCCTCCCCCGCCACCGACTTCTCGGCGACCACGTGCCCGTCGACCCGGATCCGGCACAGCAGCGCGCCGGTGCTCTGCGCGACCAGGCTGCTGAACACCGGCTGTTCGGCGGGGGCCTTCCGCTGCACCGTCACCGACCAGGGCAGCCGCACCTCGGCCTGCTGTTCGAGGTCGCCGCCGGTCGCGACGTAGGTGAGGTTGTGCGCGACGTCGCCGCCGGTCAGCTCGTAGACGACCGTGCGGGTCACCTCGTGCACGGTCACCGGTTCGACGGTCACCGACGGCCCGGAGGGCACCGCCGCGGCCGGGGCGGGCCGGTCCGGGGTCGCTTTCGGCATGACGTACCACGCGACGGTGACCGCGACGGCGACGACGCCGGCCACCGCGCTTCCGAGCGGCCGCAGCCTGCCCGATTCCCCCCGGGCCGCCGTGGGCCGGGTCGCGCCAGGAACACCCATGGAGAGGTCTTCTCTTCTCGAGCGCACTTCCCGCGAGTGCGACGTCTGGTTCTTCGCCAGACCGTTACACGGCGTTAGCCAACCCGAGAAAATTCGCTCCAGTTCACCCTGATGGGGGTAGGAGACGTGCGCTCGCGAGCACGATCACCACGCACGATGCCGATAACGCTGGCGCGTCCCCCGATTGACGCTGGGTGATCAGTCGACGAGCCCGGCCTCGGACAGCATCCGCAGCACGCGCTGCCCGGCGGGCGGACAGGAGGCGGCGTCCGCGGCGCGCAGCCACGCGGCCTCGGCGATCTCGGCCGACGGCTCCGGTTCGCCGGTGTGGTCGGCGGTGTAGCAGGTCATCCGGACGCGGCGCCCGTCGGCGAATCCGTCGGCCTGCTCGTCGAGCAGCGCGAAGAACCGGAAGCTCAGCGGGTCGAGCGCGACGCCCAGTTCCTCGCGGATCTCCCGGCACAGTCCCTCGACGTCGCCCTCGCCGGGTTCGCGCTTGCCGCCGGGGAGATAGAACTTTTCTTTGCCCGTGGTGCGCACGGACAACAGCCGCCGGTCCCGCACGTGGACCCAGGCCAAGGCATCGATCGGGCTCATGCGCGCATTCTGTCGTACCC
This sequence comes from Streptomyces sp. AA4, assembly GCF_000158875.1. Lineage (NCBI taxonomy): Bacteria > Bacillati > Actinomycetota > Actinomycetes > Kitasatosporales > Streptomycetaceae > Streptomyces > Streptomyces sp. AA4. The sequence continues at coordinate 4,902,063 of NZ_GG657746.1, forward strand.
GCGAGGCATGATCGCGGGGTGTACTCGGAAAGCCCGCCGCCCGCCGCGCTGCGCCGCCTCGTGCGGTGCCGCTGGGAGTCGGCCGAGCCCGGCCCGAAGCGGATCGTCCCGGACGGCTGCGTCGACCTCGTCGCGGGCGCCGGTCAGGTCTTCGTGGCCGGACCGGACACGACGGCGTGGACGTCGGAGTTCCCGCCCGGCACCCGGTTGCGCGGCCTGCGCTTCCGGCCGGGCGCGGCGGCCGCGCTGCTCGGCGTGGGCGCGGACGAACTGCGCGACAGCCGCGTCCCGCTGCCGGACCTGTGGAACCGCCGCGGCGCGGCCCTCGCCGACGAAATCCTCAGCGGCCGCGACCTCGCCGAGTCGGTGGCCGACGTCGTGCCGGACCCGGCGGCCGTGGATCCGGTGGTGGAACGGATGCTGTCGCGACTCGCCGCGGAAGCTGCCCGCGACGCCGGAATGCCGGGCCGCAGCAGAGGAGAAGCACCCGCCGCGCCGCACCCGCGACCTGCCCCGGACCACTCGCTTGCCGGGCATCCAGCAGGCCGAAGCGAACGGCAGGCGCGCCGGCTCTTCACCCTCGCCGTCGGCTACGGACCGGCCACCTACCGGCGAATCCTGCGCCTCCAGCGAGCCATCGCACTGGCGCCCACTACCGCGAACCTCGCCGACCTGGCCGTCGCCGCCGGGTACGCCGATCAGCCGCACCTCACCCGCGAATGCCGGGCCCTCACCGGCCTCACCCCGGGCGGCTACTTCGGCAGGGGACTCACTCCGCCGCCGAATCCTGGTGCCGCGCAAGGAAATGCGCCGTCTCCGCGGTAGCCGGATACAACGCGCGATAGTGCGCGTAGAACTCGTCGTACCGGTCCGCCCGGGCCGGATCCGGCTCGATCACCTCGGCGACCGGGTTCCACGCCTCGATGTCCGGCTCCAGCCCGACCGCCACCGCGGCCAGGTACGCGTCCCCGAAACACGCCCCGACAGTTTCCGTCGGAAGATGCTGCGGCGTCCGGGTCACGTCGCTGACGATCCCCGTCCACACCCGCCCCTGCGTGCCGCCGCCGACCGCGACCAGCCGGCGCGCGGGGGCGCCCATCGCGGCAAGGTTGTGCCGCACCCCGTACGCCGTCCCTTCCAACGCCGCGCGGTACAGCTCCGCCCGGCCGTGCGAAGTGGTCAGCCCGGCGATCATCCCGCGTGCCAGCGGATCCGGCACCGGCGTCCGCTCGCCCGCGAAGTACGGCAGCATCAGCAGGCCGCGGCTTCCGGCCGGAACCTGACCGGCCGAAGCGACCAGTTCGGCGAAGTCGCCGTCGAACAGTTCCCGCAGCCAGTCGGTGATCGCGCCGGACGTCGCCATTCCCGCGGCGAGCGAGTAGCTGCCCGGGCGCACCCCGCGCGTCGCCCACAGCCCGGGCACCGGCCGGGCCTCGGCGACAGACTGGACGAGGAACATCGTGGTGCCGTACATGACCATCGTGTCGCCGCGGTCGCGCACGCCCGCGCTGGCCGCCTCGGCCCACGCGTCGATCGTGCCGCAGGTGACCGGCAATCCGGCCGGCAGCCCGGTCTCGGCGGCCGCCCGCGCGGTGACCGTGCCGACGACCTCGGTCGGCCAGGCGAGCCGCGGCAGGTCGATCCCGGGCGCGACGAGCGCGGCCCAGTCCTCCGCCCACCCGCCCGCGCGCAGGTCGTACATCGGGTCGCACTGGCTGGCCGAATGGTGGTCGAGCACGTACTCGCCGGTCAGCCGCCGCACGAGGTACGAACTCGCCATCAAGAACTGCCTCGCCCGCGCGGCGACCTCCGGCTCGTGCCGGTACAGCCACCGCCATTTCGGCCCGACCGCCTGGCTCGACAGGGCGCTCCCGCAGCGCTCCACAATGGACTCTTCGCCGAGTTCGGCGGTCAGCTCGGCGATTTCCGCGCCGGCCCGCGTGTCGACCCCGTAGAGGATCGCCGGGCGCAGCGGGCGGCCGTCGCCGTCGGCGGGCAGCAGCACCGGGCCGATGCCGCTCACCGCCAGCCCGGCCGGTTCGTGCCCCTCGGCCAGCAATTCGCGCACCAGCTCCGCGAACGCGGCCCACCACACCGTTTCGGCGTCGTGCTCGAACCAGCCGGGGCGCGGCCGGGAGGTGCTGTGCGGGCGGGCGGCGCGCGCCAGTACAGTGCCGTCCGCACCCACGAGGACGCCTTTCGCGCTGGACGTGCCGATGTCGATGCCGAGCAACGGGCCCGGTCGCATCACAGCACCCCCGGCAAGCGGACGGTAAACGATTACCGGGACGGTATTCTGCGGTCACCGGGGTGTCAAGGAAGCCAGGACGAGGAGGCGCGGTGGCCACGATCAGCGACGTCGCCGCCAGGGCAGGCGTCTCGACCGCCACGGTGTCGCGGACCCTGAACGGCAAGTCCACAGTGGACCCCGAGCTGGCCGCGCGGGTGCTCGAGGCCGCCGAGGAACTCGGCTACCACCCGAACGGACTGGCGAGAAACCTGCGCCGCCAGGAGACCGCGGTGCTCGCGCTGATCATCTCCGACGTCGAGAACCCGTTCTTCACCTCGATCGCGCGCGGGGTCGAGGACCTCGCGCAGGTGTCGGGGTACTCGGTGGTGCTCTGCAATTCCGACGAGAACGAGGACAAGGAACGCCGGTACCTCGACGTCGCGCTGCAGGAACGCGTCGCGGGCGTGCTGCTCTCCCCCACCGGCCCGGCCACGAACGTCACCCGGCTGCGCCGGCTCGGCATCCCGGTGGTCGCGGTCGACCGGCCGCTGCCGGGCACCGACGGCGACCAGGTGCTGGTCGACACCCGCCGCGCCGCCCGGCAGGCGGCCCGGCATCTCGTCGCGAGCGGCTACCGGCGGGTGGCCTGCCTGACCGGCCCGTCCGGCGTCCGCACCGCCGACGACCGGCTGTCCGGCTACTTCGACGCGGTCGGCGAAGAGAACGCGGTCTTCCGCCGGGCCGAATACCGTGCGGAAGGCGCCCGCCGCGCCGCCGGGGACCTGCTGGACCAGCCGGAGCCGCCGGACGCGCTGCTCATCGCCAACAGCACGATGGCGATCGGGGTGCTGGAGGCGCTCGCGGAGCGTCGCCTGCGCGCCGGACGCGACATCGGCATCGTCTCGTTCGACGACGCCCCGTGGACGACCTTGGTCGACCCGCCGCTGACCGTCGTGGCGCAGCCCGCCTACGAGATCGGCCGGGTCGCCGCGCAGTTGCTGCTGGCCCGCATCGCCGACAGCACCCGCGAACCGGTCACCACGACCTTGGACGCGCAGCTGATCGACCGGCAAAGCTCGCATCGCTGACCGGCCGCGCCGAGGACCCGCGAACCAGGAAAGCCCGGCGCACGGCGAAATCCAGCGACGAACTGCAGGGCGAGAAGCTCATCCGAGGGCACGCCCCCAGCTTCCGTCGCGGACCACGGTGCTCGACCGCCGCCGACGGCCGCGACACAGCCCGCGTGCCACATCGGCCGGGTCGTCGCGCAATTTCCGCTGGCGCGAGTGCCGACAGCACCCGCGAACCATCCTGGGCGCGCAGTTGCCCCACCGGCAAAGCCCGCCTCGCCGACCAAGCGCGGCGAAATCCGGCGAGCACGCCCGAGGCGAAACCGGAATCCGAGGGAAACGACGTGCCTGGCGGCCGGGCGGAGATCCGCCGAGCCGCCAGGCACGCCCCACCCCCTGTCCCCCCAGCGTCCGCCGCGGACGGCGGAGCACGGGCCGCACCCGAGGGCGGGAAACCGATTACTCGTTCGCAACGTAAATCGGCGGTCCGGGAGTGTCAAGCACTCGAAAGCCTGGACAAGCCACCCGGTGCGGGGCAGACTGGCCCGTACTCGCCTACACCCCGTGTTGACTTCTGTGCGATGCGTGTCGATCTTTGGTGAATTCACCCACAAAAAGGCGAGAAACCGCACGAACCCGCACACACGCGCTAGGCTGAGCGTATGTCGATAGCGCTCGAGAACGTTCTCGCCAGAGCCGGCCTCAAGGCCGACGCGAACGAGTTTCTCACGCTCGTGGAGGACGCGGCCCGCAGGCTGTCGCCGCCCAACCCCGACCCCTCGCACTATTTCTCCCCCGACCAGCGGGCCGCGCTCGCCGAGGCGGGGCTCGACCTGAGCCCGCGCGACGAGGGCGAACCGGACTTCCGCGCGCGCACCGTCGCCGCGCACGCCGTGCTCGCCGATTCCGCGCTGTCGGTCGGCCAGGCCGCCGAGATGCTGAACGTCGACGACAGCCGGATCCGGCACCGCCTCAAGGAGGGCAGGCTCACCGGCTGGAAGGACCAGGGCTGGCGGCTGCCCGCGTGGCAGTTCAACGGCGCGGGCGTGCTGCCCGGCCTGGAGACTGTGCTGCGCGCCGTCCCCGAGGACCAGCCCGCGCTGGTCGTCGCCGCGTTCATGAACACCCCGCAGTCCGACCTGGTGATCAGCGACCGGCCGGCCACGCCGCGGCAGTGGCTGCTCGCCGGCGGCGACCCCGAGCAGGTGGCCCGGCTCGTGGCCACGCTCGGCTCGCCGTTCTGACCCGCTGACTTCCCGCCCGCGCACCGCCGCGCCTTCGCGCGGCGCGGGCCCGCCCCCTGCCCCGACACAGGACGGACAACCTCCCCCGCATGGCCCGGCTCCCCTCGCCTCCGGCGCGGTCTGCTCTGGTCAAGGGGCTGGACCGCAGCCACGACGTGGTTTCGGTGCAGCCCGAGACCCGGCTGGTCCGCATCTTCACCGCGCACGGCAACCATCCGCAGCAGTGGAACACCTTCCGCTACACCGGCCCGCTCCCGCACGGCCGGTTCGACCAGCAGACGCCCGGCCGCGGCGGCGGTCCGGTCACCGACCCGGGCAACGGCGTGCTGTATTTCGGCCTGACCGTGCGCACGAGCGTCGCCGAGGTGTTCCAGACGACCTCGACGGTGGACCGCACGACGCGCGGCCCTCGCCTGGTCGTGGTGCGCCCGACGCGGGTGCTGCGGCTGCTCGACCTCACCGGGCTGTGGCCGACCCGGGTCGGCGCTTCGCAGGAGATCTCCAGCGGCCCGAAAAAGATCACCCAGGCGTGGGCGCGGGCGATCCGCGGCGCGATGCCGGACCTCGACGGGCTTTGGTACCGCTCGTCGATGGACGCGGGCAAGCCCTCGGTGTGCCTGTGGGACCCGCCCGCGGGCGCGGCGTTGCCGA
>NZ_GG657746.1:4907398-4940449 GCF_000158875.1 Streptomyces sp. AA4
ACCGCCTCGAACCGCTGCACCCGGTGCCGCGGCCGGCCCGAGCGCGTCAGCTCGTGCCCCTCGCCCGGGAACAGCAGGAACTCCGTCTCCGCCCCGGCCTGGCGCAGCGCCACGAACTGCCGCTGCGCCTGCTCCAGCGGGCACCGCCAGTCCTGCTCGGAATGCACGACGGCGAACGGGATCCGCACGTCCGCGGCGTAGGTCAGCGGGCTGCGGCGGCGCTGTTCGTCGGAGTCCGCACCGACGTAGCCCTCGGTGAAGTAGTAGCCGATGTCGGAGCTGCCCGCGAAGGAATCCCACGCGTTCACCGCGCGCTCACTCCACGCCGCGCGGAACCGGTCCGGATGCTTCGCGGCGACCCAGCTCGTCATGAACCCGCCGTAGGAACCGCCCATGATGCCGGTCCGCGACGCGTCGAGGTCCGGCCGCTCCAGCGCCTTGTCGAGCAGCGCGAGCACGTCGTCGACGTCGACGGTGCCCATGTTGTGCACGACCGAAGTACCGTGCGACTGCCCGTATCCGGCCGAACCGCGCGGATTGCCGAGCACGACCGCGAACCCGGCCGACGCGTACACCTGCGCCTCGTCGAACACCGTCCACTCCTGCTGGGTGAACGGTCCGCCGTGGACCACGCGCAGCACCGGGTGCGGTCCTTCGCCCTCGGGCAGGACGAGCCAGCCGTGCACCGGGTAGCCGTCCGGCGCGGTCGTTTCGAGTTCCACGACCTCGCAAAGACCCTTGTCCCGCAACGGCTTCGAGTAATCGGTGAGCACTCGCGGACCGTCCGCGCCCAGCACCGCCAGCTCGCCCGCAGTGTCCAAACCGGCCACGACCGCGACGACAGTGTCGCCGTCCGCCGCGAATCCGTGGACCGCCGAGGGTCCGGCGTGCAGCACGCGCAAGTCGTCGAGCTTCGCGCCGTCGGCGTCCGTCGGGATCGCGCGCAGTTCCACCGCGCCCCGGTTGCGCACCGCGACCAGCACCTCGTCGCCGCGCGGAACCGCCGGTCCGGAGCCGATCTCGATGTCCACGGTCTCCACATCGGTCAGCCGCCGCGGTTTCCCGTTCGACACGACCGCGTACAGACCGGTGTTGGAAGCGACCACGACACCGTCCTCATGGGACGTGCCGAAGAAGTAGAGCGTGCCGTCCGCCGCGTACACCGGCTGATCGGCGTACCCGGGGCAGGCAGTCAGCACCTCGGGTTCGCCGCCGTCGACCGGGAACGCGACGAGGTCGTGCTCGCGCGTTTCCGTCCGGTCGAAGTCGTGCGGCACGACCACGACGACGCGCTCGCCGTCCGGCGTCCACACCGGCTGGCTGACGCTGTAATCGCGCGGCGTCACCGCTTCCGGCTCGCCCTCTTCGAAGGTGTCGAGCACGAACAGCCGCTTCGGCCGGTCGCGCAGGAAGCCGATGTTGTCGAGGCGGTAGTCGAGCCGGGTGATCAGCCGCGGCGCTTCGGCGGCGGGCTCCGGCGTGCGCTCGTCGGCGTCCTCGGTGCCGTAGCGGCCCGGCTCGGCTTCGCGCGCGGTGAACGCGAGCCAGCGCGAATCCGGGGCCCACACCGGCGCGTCCGCGCCGAGGTGCAGCGACGTGAGCTTCCGCGATTCGCCGCCGTCCACCGGCATCACGTGCACCTGCGGGCTGCCCTCGGCGCCCTTGCCGTCGCCGGCGCGCAGGAACGCGACCCACCGGCCGTCCGGGGAGATCGCCGGCGCCGAGTCGCGCGGACCTTGTGTCCACGGCGTTTCGCCGCCGGAGAGCGAGATCCGCCGGATCGCGCTGCGGTACTGGTCGGTTTCCAGGTCGGGACTGCTCACCGCGGCGAGCAGGAGGTCACCGCGCAGCGCGGGACGGCCGGGGACGGCGAGGACTTCGATGTCGGCAGGACGCATGCCGACGACCGTACCCGATCCTTAGCAAGGCAAACGACCTATTCGGCCGCGACCGCCCGCCGTTCGTCGCGCTTGGCCTTGGCCAGGCTCAGCACCGTGGTGACGGTCAGGACCACGACGATCACGCCGAGGGACATCCAGTTGCTGATGTCCAGCCAGTCCGGCGCGAGGTGGTACTCGTGCAGCGCGTGCACCACCAGCTTCGCGCCGATGAAGGCGAGGATCACCGCGAGGCCGTAGCTGAGGTAGACGAGCTTCGTGACCAGGCCGCCGAGCAGGAAGTACAGCTGCCGCAGGCCCATCAGCGCGAACGCGTTGGCGGTGAAGACGAGGAACGCCTCCTGGGTGATGCCGAAGATCGCCGGGATGGAGTCCACCGCGAACAGCAGGTCGGCCGAGCCGATCGCGACGATCACCAGCAGCATCGGGGTGATCTTCCGCTTGCCGTCTTCCTTCACCAGGTACTTGTGGCCGCGGTAGTCGTCGGTGACCGGGAAGAGCTTGCGCACCCAGCGGGTGAGCGCGTTCTCGTGGTACTCCTCCTCGCCGCCGCCGTGGCCGCGCAACATGCTGATCGCGGTCCAGACGAGCACCGCGCCGAAGAGGAAGAAGACCCACACGAACTGGTTGATCAGCGCCGCGCCGACCGCGATAAACACGCTCCGCATGCCCAGCGCGAGCAGGATGCCGACGAGCAGCACGCGGTGCTGGTGGATCGCGGGCACCTTGAACGAGGCCATGATGACCATGAAGATGAAGAGGTTGTCGACGCTCAGCGAGTACTCGGTGATGTACCCGGTGAAGAACTGGACCCCGGGGTCGTGCCCGGCGAAGTACCAGATCCCGGCTCCGAACAGGACGGCGCAGCCGATGTAGAAAATCACCCAGCGCGCGGCCTCGCCGGTGGTCACCTCGTGCGGCTTGTGGTCGACGATCACCAGGTCGATCGCGATCAGCGCGAGCAGCCCGCCGACTGTCGCGAACCACAGCCACAGGGGGACAGTCATCTCAGAAACCTCCGGATAGTGCGCAGCAGCAACTAACCGGAGGTCTCTCCCGCCGGTGCGAGACCGGCCGACGGTGCCGGGGACCTCGGCGAATGGCTCACCGGGTCACCGTGCTGACGACACCGCCGCGAAGGAATACTCCCCTCACAGCGCGTTCAGTCTGCCGGTTACGGGCTGCGAACGCCAGCCGGGGTTGCCCACATCACCGTATTGATGGCGTCGGCTTCGCCGCCGCGCGCGGGATCGCCTTCAAGCCGACGTTTGGGGCCGAGGGACTGGAGGCCCTTCGGCCTGTCCCGCCGCACGAAAACAAACGCCGGCGCGATCCCGCGGCGGTGGTCCGGTGCCGCCAAAATCCCGCGCTATGAAATCTGTGTGAGGTCGAACCACCGTTCTCAGCAGAATCGTCATAACGTCGCTTCGTGCCCCGAATCCCGCTTCCCCGCACCCGCGGCTCCCGGCTCGCTGCCGTCGCCGCCGTGGTGCTGGTCGCCGCCGCGGCGGTGACCGTCTGGGCGACCCGCGACCGCGGTCCCGCACCGGTCCGGACCCAGGACGCCTTCGTCTCGATGCCCGCCGCGCCCGGTTCGCCCGACCAGGTCCGGATCGACACCACGACCTACTACCCCGAACACACGCCCGCGCCCGCCGTGCTGCTCGCGCACGGCTTCGGCGGCGACAAGTCCAGTGTGGACCCGCAGGCGCGCGAACTGGCGCAGCGCGGGTTCGTCGTGCTCGCCTGGTCCGCGCGCGGATTCGGGCACAGCACCGGCAAAATCGGCCTGAACGACCCGGACGGCGAGGTCGCCGACGCGCGCCGGCTCGTCGACCGGCTGGCGGCGAGCCCCGACGTGGCGGCCGGAGCCGACGGCCAGCGCGAGATCGGGGTGACCGGAGCGTCCTACGGCGGTTCGCTGTCGCTGCTGCTCGCCGGGACCGATCGCCGGGTGCGCGCGCTCGCGCCGGTGATCACCTACAACGACCTCGGCCAGGCTCTCGTGCCGAACGCCGCGGCGGCGACCGCTCCGTCGGCGAAGACTCCAGCCGCCGGCGCGTTCTCGCCGGACGGCGTCTTCAAGAAGAGCTGGGCGGGCATTTTCTTCTCCGCTGGTTCGGGTGCGGCCGCGGCGAGCACGCCGTCGGCCGAAGCGCCGGAAGCGGGACAACCGACCACCGACACCGGCGGCACCGCGGGGAACAGCGGCGGCACCGCGCCGCAAGCCGCCGCGCCCCCGGCCGGGGCACGGGCGGAGCGGCCGTCCGCGGATCCGTGCGGCCGGTTCACCGCGGCGGTGTGCAAGGCCTACGCGGAACTCGCGACCACCGGCAAGGCCAGCCCGGAGACGGTCGCGCTGCTGCACCGGGTTTCCCCCTCGTCGGTCACCGGCAAGATCACCGCACCGACGCTGCTCGTGCAGGGCGAGAGCGACACGCTGTTCGGGCTCGACCAATCCGACGCCACCGCGCGGCAGATCACCGCGGCGGGCGGCTCGGTGCGCACGATCTGGTACACCGGCGGGCACGACGGCGGCGTCCCCGGACCTCAGCTGCGCGCGAAGATCGGCGACTTCCTGTGGTCGTCGCTCACCGGACAGGGCGACCCCGGCCACGGATTCAGCTACGACGTCCAAGGCACGTTGCGCGCCAACGGAACCCCGTCGGTGCGCACGGTCAACGCCGCCGCGTACCCCGGTCTCGACGGCGCCGGAACCGAGCGGAAGCAGCTGGCGCTCACCGGCCCGGCGCAGCCGATCGTCCGGCCCGCGGGCGCGAATCCGGCCGCGGTGAGCGGGATTCCGGGGCTCAACGGGCTCGCGGCGGGCACCTCCCGGCTGGCTCCGCTGTTCAGCAGCGATCCGCCGGGGCAGGCCGCGCAGTTCGGCACCGCGCCGTTCGACAGCCAGGTGCTGCTGGCCGGTTCGAGCACCGTGCACCTGCGGGTCGCGACCGACCCGGCGCATCCGCAACCGGAAGCGGTGCTGTTCGCGAAGCTGTACGACGTCGGCCAGGACGGCACCCGCGTGCTGCCCGCGAACGCGGTCGCGCCGTTCCGGGTCACCGGGCTGCCCGCGGACGGCACGCCGGTCGACGTCACGGTGACGCTGCCGGGGGTCGTGCGGCCGATCGATTCCGGGCATTCGCTGCGGCTCGTCGTCGGCACGACAGACCAGGCGTATTCGGTGCCGACGCAGCCGGGAGTGTTCCGGGTCGCGCTCGCACCGGGCGCGGCGCTCGCCGTTCCGGTGGTGCCCGGCGCTTCGGTCGGCGCTCCCCTGCCGGTCGGGCAGCTGATCGGCATCGGCGCGACGCTGCTGGTCGCGCTCGCGGCCGTCGTGGTCGCGGCGATCCGGCGGCGCCGGGCGCACGACGTCGACCCGGAACTCGCGGACACCCCGCTGGTGATCAAGGGGCTGCGCAAGCAGTACGCGGGCGGGTTCACCGCGGTGGCGGACCTGTCGTTCCGCGTCGAACCGGGCCAGGTGCTGGGCCTGCTCGGGCCCAACGGCGCGGGCAAGACGACCACGCTGCGGATGCTGATGGGCCTGATCACGCCCACCGCGGGCGAGATCCGCGTGTTCGGCCACCGGATCGCTCCGGGCGCGCCGGTGCTGTCGCGGATCGGGTCGTTCGTCGAGGGCTCCGGATTCCTTCCGCATCTGTCCGGCAAGGCGAACCTGGAGCTGTACTGGGCGGCGACCGGGCGGCCGGTCGAGAAGGCGCACTTCACCGAGGCGCTGGAGATCGCCGGGCTCGGCGACGCGGTGCACCGGCGGGTGAAGACCTACAGCCAGGGCATGCGGCAGCGGCTCGCGATCGCGCAGGCGATGCTCGGGCTGCCGGAGCTGATGGTGCTCGACGAACCGACCAACGGGCTCGACCCGCCGCAGATCCACCAGATGCGGGAGGTCTTGCAGCGCTACGCCGCCACCGGGCGCACCGTCGTCGTCTCGAGCCATCTGCTGGCCGAGGTCGAGCAGACGTGTTCGCACGTGGTGGTCATGCACCGCGGGAGGCTCGTGGCCTCGGGCGAGGTCGGCGAACTGGCGGCCTCGAGCGGCGAGGCCACGTTCCGGGTCGGCGACCCGGCGGCGGCCGCGGCGACGCTGAAGAGCATCGCCGGGGTGTCGGACATCGAAACCGAGGGCGACCTGGTGCACGCGAACCTCGACGGCCTGCCCCGCGCCGAGGCGGTCGCGGCCCTCGTGCGCGCCGGGGTCGCGGTCGAACAGGCCGGGCCGCGCCGCCGTCTCGAAGACGCGTTCCTGCAGCTGGTGGGAGAGGATTCATGAACGAGGACAACGGTTACGGCGGGGCGCGCACCGACCCGGCCGTTTCTCGGGAACTGAGCGACCGCCGCGTCGAAAACCCGTTCCTGCCGCCCGTGGGAGAAAACTCGTGAACGAAACCAACGGCTCCGGCGGAGTCCACACCGACCCCGCCGCACTGCAGGAACTCAGCGACCTCGCCACCGCGGAACCCGCCGAGGTCGGGCCGGACGGCGCGGTCGCGGGCTACCGGGCCGACCGGACGCTGCGGCTGAGCGTCGAGCTGAAACGGCAGCTGCGCCGCCGGCGGACCCAGCTGGTGCTGGCGTTCGTCGCGGTGCTGCCGTTCATCCTCGTGGTCGCGTTCCAGATCGGGCAGTCGAATCCGAACCGCCGCTCCGGCGGGTTCGTGGACCTCGCGACGGCGAGCGCGCCGAACTTCGTGGTGCTCGCGTTCTTCGTGTCCGGCACGTTCCTGCTGCCGATGATCGTCGCGCTGTTCTTCGGCGACACGATCGCGAGCGAATCGTCGTGGTCGAGCCTGAAGTACCTGCTGGCGATCCCGGTCCCGCGGCACCGGCTGCTGCGGCAGAAAGCCGCGGTGTCCGGGCTGCTGTCGATCGCCGCGCTGGTGCTGCTGCCGGTGGTCTCGCTGCTGGTCGGCGTCCTCTGGTACGGGGCGGGCGACGCGATCAGCCCCACCGGCGACGCGGTCAGCTTCGGCGACAGCCTGCTCGCGCTGCTGATGTCCACTGTGTACATCGTCGTGCAGCTGGCCTGGGTCGCCGGGCTCGCGCTGCTGCTGAGCGTCTCGACGGAGGCGCCGCTGGGCGCGGTCGGCGGGACGGTGCTGGTGGCGATCCTGTCGCAGATCCTCGACCAGATCACCGCTTTGGAGGGATTGCGGAACTACCTGCCGACGCACTACTCGTTCGCCTGGATCGACCTGATCTCCACCGACATCGACTGGACGAACCTGGCCAGCGGGGTGTTGTCGTCGGTCATCTACACGACGGTCTTCCTGCTGCTGGCGGGCCGCCGGTTCGCACGCAAGGACGTCACCAGCTGAGGCGGATGTCCGGTACGGTTCGGCGCGTGACGATCCACCTGGAACTCGACGCCGGCGTCGCACTCGTGACCCTCGACCACGGGCGCGGCAACACCCTCGACACCGCCACCTGCAAAGAGCTGGTGATCAGACTCGAAGAAGCCGACGCGGCCGGAGCGCGCGCGGTCGTGCTCACCGGGTCCGGCGACATCTTCTCCGCCGGAGTGGACCTGGTCGCGCTCGACGAGGGCGGCGCGCGCTACGTCAGCGATTTCCTGCCCGCGCTGTCGGACGCCTTCCTGGCCGTCTTCGGCTTCCCGCGCCCGGTGGTGGCGGCGGTGAACGGCCACGCCATCGCGGGCGGCATGGTCCTGGCGGCGGCGTGCGACCACCGCATCGCCGCGGACGGCCCCGGCCGCATCGGCGTGACGGAACTGCTGGTGGGCGTGCCGTTCCCGTTGTCGGCGCTGGAAATCATGCGCTGCACCTACGGAACGACCCCGCTGCCGTCCCTGATCTACAGCGGCGCGACGGTCACCATGGCCGACGCGGTCCACCGCAATCTGGTCGACGAGGTCGTGCCCGCGGAGGACGTCCTCGTCCGGGCCCGGGAGCTGGCCGCCCGGCTCGGCGAGTTGCCCGCGAAGGCGTTCGCGCACACGAAGCAGCAGCTCCGGCAGCCCTACCACCAGCGGATCGCGGAGAACCGCGTGTCCGACGACGCGCAGGTAGAGCGGTTGTGGCGATCGGAGCCGGCGCTCGCGGCGGTGAAGGCGTACGTGGAGAAGGTCCTGAAGCGCTGACCCTTTCGGTTGGTCCTTTCCCGGGAAATCGCGGGATTAGAGACTTTCTTGCCTCAGCTCTGCCCTCGCACCCATTGCTTCGGGCGCATGTTTCTGTGAAAGTCGAGGTGAGGGTCCGGGAACCGGGGGTGCCTCAGTTCGGAGCGCACCCCCGGCCGGGAGTCTGTTCAGCCCGCTTCGCCAGCCCGGTCAGTCCTCCCCCAGCTTGACCAGCTCGAGGTCGGTTTGCGGGAAGTCGTCGCCGATGCAGAGCAGCGGTTCTCCGGCGACCATCGCGGCCGCGTAGGTGAGGCAGTCGCCGAAGTTCAGCGCGGCGGAATGCCTGCCTTTGCCGTACCGCAGGAACGCGGTCTGCGCGGTCCGCCAGTGCGCTTCGCCGAAGGTGAGGACGTCGAACCGCCGCCGTTGCAGGAACGAAGCCAGCAGCGCGGCGCCTCGCTCGCCTTCCTTGTTCGCCAGCACGATCGAGGTCTCCACCAGGGTCGGCGCGCCGATCCGGCATTCCTCCGCGCCGCCGATCGCCCGGGCGATCGGCACTGCCAGCGGCTCTTCCATGAGCACCGCCACGATCGCGGAACTGTCGATGATCACACGCCACCCGGCCCGTATCCGAGAATTTCCTCGCGCTCGGCTTTGCTGATCGCCTTGCCCCGGTTCTCCGGGGAGACCTGCGGCCAGACCTCTTCCCGAAGGAACCGCACGAACTCGTCCGCGTTGTGCTCCGCACGCCGTTGCGCGACCAGCCGGTCCCGCATGATCCGCAACGAATCGCGGACCGCACCGGTTTTGGTAGTGCCGGTCAGCTCGGCCACTTCCGCGGCCAGGCGCTCCGTTTCCGGATCCTTGATGTTCATCGCCATAGTGTAATGGTACCGCACAGTGGTGTAACTACTTGATTCCAGCCGCGTCCATCCCCCGCAGTTCCTTCTTCAGGTCGGCGACCTCGTCGCGCAGGCGGGCGGCCAGTTCGAACTGCAGGTCGCGGGCGGCCTGCATCATCTGGTCGGTCATCTGCTGGATCAGGTCGGCGAGTTCGGCGCGCGGCATCGCCGACACGTTCTTGTCGGTGAGCATGCCCGAGCTGCGGACGCGGTCGCCCTGTTCCGGCTTCTTGCCGCGCGAGGAGTTGCGGCCCGAGCCGCCGACCGCGACCGTCTCGTCCGAGTCTTCCGCTTCGGTGTAGACGCGGTCGAGGATGTCCGCGATCTTCTTGCGCAGCGGCTGCGGGTCGAGGCCGCGCTCCTCGTTGTAGGCGACCTGCTTGGCGCGGCGGCGGTCGGTCTCGTCGATCGCGTACTTCATCGAATCGGTGATCTTGTCCGCGTACATGTGGACCTCGCCGGACACGTTCCGCGCCGCGCGGCCGATGGTCTGGATCAGCGACGTGCCGCTGCGCAGGAAGCCTTCCTTGTCCGCGTCGAGGATCGCGACCAGCGACACCTCGGGCAGGTCGAGACCCTCGCGCAGCAGGTTGATGCCGACCAGGACGTCGTAGTCGCCCGCGCGCAGCTGGCGCAGCAGCTCGACCCGGCGCAGCGTGTCGACCTCCGAGTGCAGGTACCGGACCCGGATGCCCAGCTCCAGCAGGTAGTCGGTGAGGTCCTCGGCCATCTTCTTCGTCAGCGTGGTGACCAGGACGCGCTCGTCCTTGTCCGCGCGCTCGCGGATCTCGTGCACCAGGTCGTCGATCTGCCCCTCGGTGGGTTTCACGACCACCTTCGGGTCGACCAGGCCGGTGGGCCGGATGACCTGCTCGACGAACTCGCCGCCGGTCTGCCCCATCTCGTACGGGCCCGGCGTCGCCGACAGGTACACCGTCTGGCCGATCCGGTCGGAGAACTCCTCCCAGGTCAGCGGCCGGTTGTCGACCGCGCTCGGCAGCCGGAACCCGTAGTCGACGAGGTTGCGCTTGCGGCTCATGTCGCCCTCGTACATGCCGCCGATCTGCGGCACCGTCTGGTGCGATTCGTCGATGACCAGCAGGAAGTCTTCGGGGAAGTAGTCGATCAGCGTGGCGGGCGCGGAGCCGGGGCCGCGGCCGTCGATGTGCCGCGAGTAGTTCTCGATGCCGGAGCAGAAGCCGACCTGGCGCATCATCTCGATGTCGTACGCGGTCCGCATCCGCAGCCGCTGGGCCTCCAGCAGCTTGCCCTGCTTCTCCAGCTCGGCCAGCCGCTCCTCCAGCTCGGCCTCGATGCCGCGGATCGCCTTCTCCATCCGCTCCGGCCCGGCGACGTAGTGCGTGGCCGGGAAGATCCGGACCTCGTCGACCTCGCGCACGATGTCGCCGGTGAGCGGGTGCAGGTAGTACAGCTTGTCGATCTCGTCGCCGAAGAACTCGACGCGGATCGCCAGCTCCTCGTACGCCGGGATGATCTCCACGGTGTCGCCGCGGACCCGGAACGTGCCGCGCGCGAAGGCGATGTCGTTGCGCGAGTACTGCACGTCGACCAGCGCGCGCAGCAGCACGTCGCGCTCCACCGTGGCCCCGACCTCCAGCTTCGTGGACCGGTCGAGATACGACTGCGGCGTGCCCAGGCCGTAGATGCAGGACACGGACGCGACCACGATGACGTCGCGGCGCGAGAGCAGGTTCATCGTTGCGGAGTGGCGCAGCCGCTCGACGTCGTCGTTGATCGACGAGTCCTTCTCGATGTACGTGTCCGTCTGCGCGATGTACGCCTCGGGCTGGTAATAGTCGTAGTAGCTGACGAAGTATTCGACCGCGTTGTGCGGGAACAGCTCGCGCAGCTCGTTGGCCAGCTGCGCGGCCAGCGTCTTGTTCGGGGCCATCACCAGCGTGGGGCGCTGGACGCGCTCGATCAGCCACGCGGTGGTGGCCGATTTGCCGGTGCCGGTGGCGCCGAGCAGCACGACGTCCTTCTCGCCCGCCCTGATCCGGCGTTCGAGCTCGTCGATGGCCGCCGGCTGGTCGCCGGCGGGCTGGTACTCGCTGACGACCTCGAACCGACCGCCGGCGCGCGGCACCTCGGAGACGGGGCGGAAGTCGGACTGGGCGAGGACGGGGTGTTCGGTTGCGAAAGCCACGGGAACCAGGGTAGGCCGGACCACCGACAATTTCCGCGACGGCCCGGCTGAGCTGGGAATCCTCCGGCACGGGCGGCCGGCTCAGCAGTCGCAGCAGTCGCATCCGTCGCAGCAGCCGCAATCGCAGTCGCACCCGCCGCAGTCGCAGCCGTCGCACCCGCCGCTGTGCGGTTTGCCGCTCCACGGGCCCGGGTACGGGTCGCGGCAGCAGTACTGGCAGGAGCAGCACATGTACGTCGCGATCGCGCAGCCCGCGAAGAAGTTCCGGCGTTCCGGCGGGACCGCGAACCTGGGGACCCAGCAGCCGCCGCCCTTGCCGTCCAGCGGGTCTCCCTCCCCCGGCGGCTCAGGCCCGTCCGGACCGCCTGGTCCACCGGGGCCAGGCATTCCAGCAGGCCCGTACCCCGGCACCGGCGCGCCGTAACCCGGTTGCCGCCCGTATCCCGGCTGCCCGGTCCCCGGCCCGTACGGCGACTGCTGCGGCGCCGGCCCGGGCCCGATCCACCCGGGCGGCGGCTGCTGGCCGTGCAGGTGGTGATGCCCGAACGCCCGGCGCACCGCCTGCCTCAGCTCGTGCACCAGCAACGCGTGCACCAGCGCCGAATCGGCGAACTCCGCCTCGCGCAGCGCCAGTTCGACCCCGAGCACCGCGTCCGAGCAGAGCCGGTGCGCCTCGTCCACCGCGGTTCCCGTGGCCAGCAGCGGATTCCAGGCGCCGGACGCGGCATCCGCCGCCAGGTCCTCGACCGCGTCGAGCAGGTGTGCCACCCGGCCGAACAGCCGTCCGGCCTCGGCGAGCGGCGCGCGGTTGCCGAGGCGTCCGGCCAGCACCGCGGTCTGCGCGAACGCCGCCGAGGACGCCAGCTCGGCCGGTTCGGTCGCGAGCAACGGCGAGTCCCCGGCCCGAAGCGCGCGTTCCAGCTCGCCCTGCCGTCCGACCGCCTCGGTCAGCACCGCGGTGTCGAAGCCGATCCCAGCCCCCGTCCGGCCGCCCTGCGCGGCCCAGCGGCGCGCGACGAGCCGTGCCGCGCCGGCCACCGGACGCCGGGCGAACGCGCCGTCCCGGTCGGCGACATGGTCGTCGACCTTCGCCGAAGCCAGCACCAGCGACACCGCCGCGGCGAGCCGGGCCCCGTCGCCGACCGCGACCGACGCCGACCGCATCGACCGCAGCGGGCACGGTCCGGCGGCACGCCGGGGCCCGCTCGGCAGCTGCGCCTCGACCAGCGCCGACACGATCAGCGCGTCGTAGTTCGTCACGACCCGGGCGAACTGCCCGTGCTGGTCGCGCAGCGCGAGGCAGAGGCCGCACAAGTGCGCCGTCCAGTCCGCGTGCAGCCGCCCGGCCAGCCGGTGCCGGCAGGGTCTGATGATCCCGAACAAATGCTTGTCCCCCCGGGAGAACCGAACGACCCGCGAACTCTAGCTCCTCGCCCGGACCCCTGATCGGCGTTCCGGAGATTCTCGCGAAGGGCGCGGGCAGGGCAGGATGGGCGGATGACCGATCTGCACCCGCCCAAGGTCGAGACGTTCGACCCGGCCGCCCGCGTGAACATCGACAACAAGGGCATCCGCCGCGACGTGGAGGAGTTCCGCGAGGAGCCGTTCGGCCTGTACCTGGCGCGGCCGACGCCGGGGCGGGCGCAGTTCCACTACCTCGAGTCCTGGCTGCTGCCGGAACTCGGCCTGCGGGTCACCGACTTCTGGTTCAGCCCGGGCCACGAACGCGACCAGGACTTCTACCTCGACGTCGTGCGCGTGCACCGCGACGGCCCGCGCTGGGTCGCCACCGACCTGTACCTCGACCTCGTGCTCAAGGACAAGCTCTCGGTCCGGGTCATCGACACCGACGAACTGCTCGCCGCCGTCGCCGGGAACCTGCTGTCGGAGAAGGAAGGCGAGTACGCGCTCGAAGTCGCCTACGCCGCCGTCGAGGGGCTCGCCGCGCACGGGTACGACCTCGCCGCGTGGCTGTCCACAAAGGACATGACGCTCGGCTGGCGCAGGCATCCCTAGCCGGGAACGGGGGAATTCCCCACCCCCGCCCGGCGGTCAGCCGGATTACCCGGCGCGGTTCGCCCGGCCACGATCAGCGGCATGGAACGAACCGCACACCAGGTGACGCTCGACCTCGTCTGCTCGCTGTACCGCGAGCACACCGAAGCGTTGCGCGCCGCGAAGGACGCCCAGCGAGCGCACCGCCGCGCGCATCCGGCGATGAAAACGCAACTGGACGACGTCGAGGCGGAGATCACCTACCTGCTCCTGCGGCACCTGCGCCCGGAGAAAGTCGTGGAGATCGGTTCGCTGCACGGCTGGTCCACGAGCTGGCTCCTCCGCGCGCTCGCGGACAACGGCGCCGGCAGGCTGACCACAGTCGATCTCATCGGCAATGCCACCAAGACCGTCCCGCACGCACTGGCCAAGGGCCGCTGGGAATTCCGCCAGGGCGACGCGCGCACCCTCGCCGGCGACTGGCTGTCCGATGTGGACTATCTGTTCATCGACGCCGACCACGGCGCGCGCTTCGCGAGGTGGTACCTCTCCGACGTTTTCCCGAAGATCGACGCCGCGGTGAGCGTGCACGACGTGTTCCACCGCGCCACCCCGCTGCCGTTCACCGAGGGCACCGAAGTGGTGCGCTGGCTGGAAAAAACCCAGACCCCGTACTTCACCGCGGCCCGCGCCCGCGCGAAACACGCGTACGCTTGCCTCGACGAACTCCGGCGGGAACTCGGCGTCGACAGCGTCGTGCACCCCGGCCGCGACAACCCGATGATCTACTTCCGCATCCACCGATCGGTGGATGCGCGGGGGACGGCCGGTGGACCCGAAGTCACGCCGTTCCGCTGATCCGATCGGCCCCGCCGGCCGGGATTCTCGAAGGCAGCAATCGCTGCGATTCGAGAGGGGACTCCGGGGCAATGCCGGTCATCGAGGTGCGGAACCTCCATAAACGCTACCGCGGGAAGACGGCGGTGGAAGACGTTTCGTTCACCGTAGAGCAGGGCGAGATCTTCGGGATCCTCGGGCCCAACGGGGCGGGCAAGACCACCACGGTGGAATGCGTCGAGGGCCTGCGCTCCCCCGACGGCGGCACCGTTTCGGTGCTCGGGCTGGACCCGCGGCGCGACGTTCGCGAACTGCGCCAGCGGCTCGGCGTCCAGCTGCAGGAAAGCCAGCTGCCCGACCGGCTGCGCGTCGGCGAGGTCCTCGACCTGTTCGCCGCGATGTACCGCACCCCGGCCGACCCGGAACGGCTGATGGCGCTGCTCGGGCTCACCGAACAGCGGAACACCTTCTACCGCAAGCTTTCCGGCGGCCAGCAGCAGCGCGTGTCGATCGCGCTCGCGCTGATCGGCAGCCCCGAGGCGGTGGTGCTGGACGAGCTGACCACCGGGCTCGACCCGCAGGCCCGCCGCGACACCTGGGACCTCGTCGAAGCCGTGCGCGCGGAGGGCGTGACGGTCGTGCTCGTCACGCACTTCATGGAGGAAGCGGAACGGCTGTGCGACCGGATCGCGGTGATCGACGCCGGCCGCGTCGTCGCGATCGACACCCCGGCCGGGCTGGTCGGCCGGGTCGGCGGGGAGCAGCGCATCCGCTTCCGCCCGTCCGCGCCGGTCGATCCGCACGCGCTGGCCGGGCTGCCGAACGTGCGGAAGGTCGAGCGGAACGGCGCGCATCTGGTGGTGACCGGGGGCGACGGCGCGCTGCAGGCGGTGACGTCGTTCCTCGCCCGCGCGGACGTGGTGGCCGGCGAACTGCGGGTGGAGCAGGCCAGCCTCGACGACGCGTTCGTCGCGCTGACCGGCCGGAAACTGGGCTGAGGGGGAACCGGAAATGCTGTCGAAGCTGACTGTCGCCGAGGCGAAGATCTTCCTCCGCGATCCGGGCGCGCCCGCGGTGGTGCTCGGGATTCCGCTGGCGCTGGTGCTGGTGTTCGGGCTGATGCCGGGGTCGCGCGAGCCCAGCCCCGAGCACGGCGGCCAGTCGTCGCTGGCCACGCTGATCGCGCCGATGGCGGTGGCGATCCTGCTCGGGATTCTCGCGCTGAGCCTGTTCCCCGGCGCGATGGCCGCGCACCGGGAGAAGGGGGTGCTGAAGCGGCTCGCGGCGAGCCCGGTGCCGCCGTCGCGGCTGCTCGCCGCGCAACTGCTGGTGAACCTCGCCATCGCGGTCGTCGCGATCGTGCTCGTCGTGGGGGTGGGCACGATCGCGCTCGGCATGGCGCTGCCGAGGAACCCGGGCGGGTTCCTCGCGGTCATGCTGCTGGGCGCGGTGTCGCTGTTCTCGGTGGGCACACTGCTCGCCGCGTTCGCGCCGACCGGCCGCGCGGCGAACGGGCTCGGCGCGGCCGCGCTCTTCCCGATGCTCGCGCTCGGCGGGGTGTGGGTGCCGAAGGAGCAGCTGCCGCCGGTGTTGCAGCACGTCGCGGACATCCTGCCGCTCGGCGCGACGCTCGGCAGCCTGCGCGAGACGGCCGCCGGACACGCGCCGCAGCTGCTGCCCATGGTCGCGCTCGCGGTGGTGGCCGTCGTGTGCTCGACGCTCGCCGCCCGATTCTTCCGCTGGGAGTGAGCGCGATGACGACGACAGAGGACCAAGCCACGACGGCCCGCGCGGTGGCGCCGTTCGCCCGGCTGCCCGTGTTCGGCGTCGCCGCGCTGATGGCCGTGCCGCTGGTGCTCACCGCGAACAACTACGGCTACTTCGGCGACGAGCTGTACTTCCTCGCCGCCGGACGGCATCTGGCCTGGGGGTACGTGGACCAGCCGCCGCTGCTGCCGCTGCTCGCCCGCGCGATGGACACGATCGCGCCCGATTCGCTGTTCGTCCTGCGGCTCCCGGCGATGCTGGCGATGCTCGCCGGCGTCGTGTCCGCCGCGCTGATCGCCCGCGAACTCGGCGGACGCACCCGCGCGCAGGTCGTCACCGCCGCGACCTTCGCCGCCTGCACCCAGTTCGTCGCCAGCGGCCACTACCTGGCGACGTCGACGCTGGATCCGTTCCTCTGGACCGTCCTGCTGTGGCTGGTGGTCCGCTGGATCCGCACCCGGCGCGACGGCCTGCTGGGGTGGGCCGGAGTCGTCACCGCGCTCGCGTTGTACGTGAAGTTCCTGATCGGCGGCTTCTGGATCGTCGCCGGGATCGCGCTGCTGATCTGCGGTCCGCGCGAACTGCTGCGCCGCCCGCTGCTGTGGGCCGGCGCCGCGATCGCCGCGCTGGCGCTCGTGCCGACGCTGATGTGGCAGGCCCGGCACGGCTGGCCGCAGCTCAGCATGGGCGCGGCGATCTCGAACGAGGTCGGCGAAACCTGGGGCGGCCGGGTGTCCTGGCTCCCGCAGGTCCTGCTGCTGGCGGGTGTCCCGGTCGGGGCCGTGCTGCTGGGCTACGGCCTGTGGCGGCTGCTGCGTGCGCCGCAGCTGCGCTCTTACCGCTTCCTCGCCTGGACCACGCTCGCGCTCGCCGTGGTGTTCATCGCGGTCAACGGCCGGTCGTACTACATCACGGGCATGTTCGCGCCGTGCTGGGCGGCCGCGGCGGTGGAGCTGGAGCGCGGGCAGGCGGCGCGGTGGTGGCGCTGGATCCCGACGTGGCCGGTGTACGTGCTCTCCGCGCTGCTGATGCTGCCCGCCGCGCTGCCGGTGTGGCCGCATTCCTGGCTCGCGAAGAACCCGTCGCTGCCGACCCCCGCGTTCTCGTTCGCCGAGGTCGGCTGGCCGGAAGGGGCGCAGTCGGTCGCCAAGGTGTTCCACCGCGTGCCCGATCCGGCACACACCGCGATCGTCGGCGAGACGTACTGGACCGCGAGCGCGCTCGACCGCTACGGACCGCACCTGGGCCTGCCCGAGCCGACCAGCCCGAATCGCGGATACGCGACGCTGGCCGTCCCGCCCGATTCGGCGCGCGACGTCCTGTTCGTCGGGGCCGATCCTCGGCCGCTGCTCGGGCACTTCGCGCATCTCGAGCCGGTGGGCGCGGTGACGACCGGGGACGCGAAGCCGAGTGTGCTCGACGGCACGCCGATGTGGCTGGCCACCTCGAGACTGCAGCCGTGGACGGAAATCTGGCCCAAGCTGGCGAACACCGGCGCTTGACCGGCGGCACCCGCCGTGGAACGGCGCGAGGCCTCGCCCGTAGGGTGCGGGCGAGGCCAGCCCCCGATCTGCCGACAGGGAGCAGGATGGATGCCGTGACCACGGCCACCGCACCGAGCACGCCCGGCCGCGCGCTCGCCGAGTTCGCTCGGCGGCCGGTCTTCCTGCTCGCCGCGGGGACCGCCGCCGTACTCCTCGCCACCGCCGGCCGCTACGGCTACTTCGGCGACGAGCTGTACTTCCTCGCCGCGGGCAAACACCTCGCGTGGGGCTACGCGGACCAGCCGCCGGTGCTGCCGTTCCTCGCCTGGCTCGCGAACTCGCTCGCGCCGGGCTCGCTCGTCGTGTTCCGGATCCCGGCGATCCTGGCGACCGCCGCGGGCGTCGTGTTCACCGGACTCATCGCGCGCGAAATGGGCGGCGAGCGCAGAGCGCAGACCCGCGCCGCCGCCGCGTACGCGATCTGCGGGCAGTTCGTCGGCAGCGGCCACTACCTCGCGACGTCCACTGTGGACCCTCTGCTGTGGACGATCGTGCTGTGGCTGCTGGTGCGCTGGATCCGCACACGCGACGACAACCTGCTGCTGTGGCTCGGCGTCGCGACGGCGGTCGGGCTCAACGTGAAGTTCCTGATCGGCGGGTTCTGGGCGGTCACCGCGATCACCGCGCTCGTCTTCGGGCCGCGGGACCTGTTGCGCCGCCCCAAACTGTGGGCCGGCGCGGCGATCGCCGCGGTCGCGTGCGTGCCGACGCTGCTCTGGCAAGCCTCGAACGGCTGGCCCCAGCTCGGCATGGGCGACGCGGTTTCCCGCGAGGTCGAGGAAGCGGGCGGCCGGGCGATGTTCGTGCCCGCGCTGCTCGCCGGAGCCGGTCTGGTCATCGGCGCGCTGGGCGTGCTGTACGGGCTGGCCGTGCTGCTCGGCAGCGCCCGGCTGCGCGCGTACCGCTTCCTCGGCTGGACCGCGATCGGCGTCTTCGCGATCTTCCTGATCGGCAATGGCCGGTTTTATTACGCCGCAGGCACTTTCGGCCTGTTGTGGGCCGCCGCCGCGGTGCATCTGCAGGACCGGCGGCCCGCGTTGTGGTGGCGCTGGGTGCCGACGTGGCCGATGTTCGTCCTCTCCGCGCTCTACAGCCTCCCCTACGCGCTCCCGGTGTGGCCGGTGCAGTGGCTCGTCGAGCATCCGACCGCGCCGCGCCCGGCGTACGCGATGGAGGAGTACGGCTGGCCGGATCTGGCCGCGTCCGTCGCCAAGCAGTACCGCGCGCTGCCTCCGGAGGAACGGACCCGCACCACGCTCGTCACCGGCGGGTACTGGCAGGCCGGGGCGCTCGACCGGTACGGGCCGGAGCAGGGCTTGCCCGAGGCGTACAGCGCCAGCCGCGGGTTCTGGTACTTCGGCCGTCCGAACGACAATGCCGACACCGTGCTGTTCGTCGGCCGCGAACCGGCGAGGCTGGCGGCGCACTTCCGGTCCGCGCGCGTCGTCGGCGAGGTCGACAACCGGCTGGGCGTCCCGAACGCCAGCCGACACATGCCGATCTGGCTGCTCGACGGCCGGATCGGCAGCTGGGCCGGGATCTGGCCGCAGCTGAAGGACCTCAAGGCGTGAGACTCGAGGACCTCCGGGGGGTCAAACTCGACTGGCGGGGTTCGCTGATGCCTCCGGCGGTGGGGCGGAAAGACGAGGCGCCGGTGCGCTGGCACCGGTGGTTCAGCCGGACCGAGACCCTGCTCGCGTGGCTTCTCCTGGCGGTCTCCGTCCTGCTCACCGCACTGGGCAGCACCAAACCGGACGACCACCGGTCCACCACCCTGCTGATCGCCGCCGGTGCGGCGGGGTGGTTGCTGCTCACCACCGTCGTGCTCAGCGCGAAGCTCCGCGATCACCCGCTGACCGCCGCAGTGGCGTTCGCCGGCGTCGTCACGCTCGGCGCGATTCTCGAAGCGCGCGAAACGTACTTCGTCATCTTCATGGTCTACGCGTTCTTCGCCGCCATGCGGATGAAGCCGATGGTGCTGGCCGTCCTCGGCATCGGCATCACTTCGCTGCTGATCAACACCATGACGCTCGGCGGTCCGATCCACGCGCTGACGGTTTCACCCGGGGTCTGGATCTCGCTGGTGATCGTGCAAACCGCGGCGATCAGCGGCGGGGGCGCGGTTTTCGCCGCCGTGGGCAGGCAGAACGCCGAGCGCAAACGGATGCTCGACCAGCTGGCCGCCGCCGAGGCGGAGAACCGCGGGCTGCAGCGCCAGCTGCTCGCGCAGGCCCGCGAGGCGGGCGTGCTCGACGAGCGGCAGCGGCTGAGCCAGGAAATCCACGACACGCTCGCGCAAGGGTTCACCGGGATCATCACCCAGCTCGAAGCCGCCGCGCAGGCCCGCGACGACACGGCGGAATGGGAACGCCACCTCGCCGCGGCAACCCAGCTGGCCAGGGAAAACCTCACCGCGGCCCGGCGCTCGGTCGCCGCGCTGCGGCCCGAACCGCTCGAAGCCGCGACGCTGCCCGAGGCACTCGCCGAGGTCGCCCGGCTGTGGAGCGAGCGGACCGGCGTGCCCGCGGAGTTCTCGACCACCGGGACCGCGGTTCCGCTGCATCCGGAGCTGGAAGCCACCCTCCTGCGGATCACCCAGGAAGCACTGTCCAATGTGGCCAAACACGCCCGGGCGAGCCGGGCCGGGATCACCCTGTCGTACATGGGCGACGAGGTGACGCTCGACGCGCGCGACGACGGCGTCGGCTTCGATCCGGCACACCCGCCCGCGCCGCCGTCGGCGGAAGGCGGGCACGGCCTGCCCGGCATGCGGCGGCGCGCGGAACGGCTCGCCGGAGCCCTGCACGTCGAGTCCGAACCGGGCGGCGGCACCGCGGTCTCGGCGCGCCTGCCCGCGATCCCGGCTGCGACACTGGATCCGACCGAGGGGGCCTCATGACCATCACGCTGCTGATCGCCGACGACCATCCGATCGTCCGGGACGGGCTGCGCGGCATCTTCACCGGCGAGCGCGGCTTCGAGGTGCTGGGCGAGGCCGCGCACGGAGCCGAGGCGGTCACGCTCGCCGAGGCGTTGAAACCGGACGTCGTGCTGATGGACCTGCGGATGCCCGGCACCGACGGCGTCGCCGCGATCACCGAACTCGCCCGCCTCGGCAACCCCGCGCGCGTGCTCGTGCTGACCACCTACGACACGGATTCCGACGTGCTGCCCGCGATCGAGGCGGGCGCGACCGGCTACCTGCTGAAGGATTCGCCGCGCGAGGAACTGTTCCGCGCCGTCCGCGCCGCCGCGCGCGGCGAGGCAGTCCTCTCCCCCGCCGTCGCGAGCCGGATCATGGGCCAGATGCGCGCCCCGGCCCAGGAACCGTTGTCACAGCGGGAAATCGAGGTGCTGAACCTCGTCGCGCGCGGGTCGACGAACAAGGAAGCGGCGAAGAAGCTGTTCATCAGCGAGGCGACGGTGAAGACGCACCTGCTGCACGCGTACGCGAAACTCGGCGTGAAAGACCGCGCGGCGGCGGTGGCGGTGGCTTTCGAACGCGGTCTGCTGGGGTCCTGACCCGCGCCCGGAGAACACCCCAATGTGGCATTGGGTGCATGCGACGCACCGAACGCCACATTGGGTGCATCTGACGCACCCAATGTGGCATTGGGGCGCTTTCAGCTCCACAGAGCTTCGGCGCGGGATGCTGCCCGAGCGGCCACTGCGGCGATGAATTCCTTGGCAAGCAACGGATCCAGCCTGCGGCCGTCCCGGAGCCGAGGCGCCACCAGGCCCGCGTCCGCTTCCAGCGGACCGACCACGGCCTGATACGGCACCAGCCGCCGGTCCCGGATGCGCGCGCCCAGACTCCCCCGGTCCGCCGGGACGACCTCGGCGCGCAACCCGGCCGCCATCGCCTCCTCCGCGACCGCTTCGGCGGCTGCGAGTTCCGCGTCGCCGACCGGGAGCACCGCCACCTGCACCGGGGCCAGCCACGGCGGGAACGCGCCGCCGTGTTCCTCGATGAGCTGGGCCAGCACGCGCTCCAGGCTGCCCAGCACCGCGCGGTGCACCAGGACCGGCCGGTGCGCGCGGCCGTCCGGGCCGACGTACTCCAGCCCGAACTGCTCCGGCTGGTGCAAATCGATCTGCACGGTGGACAGGGTCGATTCGCGGCCGGAACTGTCGGCGAGCTGGACGTCGATCTTCGGGCCGTAGAACGCGGCTTCGCCCGGCCCGCGTTCGTACTCGATGCCGTCGAGCGCTTCGACGAGCACCTCGGCCGCACGGTCCCACGCTTCGGCCGCGCCCGCGTACTTGCCGCGGTTGTCCGGCAAGGAAAGCCGGTAGCGCGCGGGTTTCAGGCCAAGGTCTTGGCAGACGCGCCGGATCAGCTCGAGCGCACCTCGCACCTCCGCGCCGACTTGTTCGGGAAGACAGAAGATGTGCGCGTCGTTCAGCTGGATCGCGCGCACCCGGCTGAGCCCGCCCAAGACGCCGGACAGTTCGGCTCGGTACATCCCGCCGAGCTCGGCCAGCCGCAGCGGAAGTTCGCGGTGGCTGTGGGCGCGGGAACGGTAGATCAGCGCGTGGTGCGGGCACAGGCTCGGCCGCAGCACGACCTGCTCGCCGCCGAGATCCATCGGCGGGAACATGTCCTCGCGGTAGTGCGCCCAGTGGCCGGAGAGCTCGTACAGCTCGCGTTTCCCCAGCACCGGCGACGAAACGTGCTGGTAGCCGGCGCGGCGTTCGACCTCGCGGACGTACTCCTCCAGCACGTGCCGGATCGCGGCGCCGTCGGGCAGCAGATACGGCAGTCCCGCTCCGATCAACGGGTCGCTGCCGAACAGGCCGAGTTCGCGGCCGAGTTTGCGGTGGTCAGGCATGGCGGTCTCCTCACGGAAGGCGAGGCGAGCGCACGACAAAGCCCGGGGCGCTCGCCCCGGGCTCGAATGGCAGTGTTCAGCGCGCCGGGACGGGATCCGGCGTCGTCGTGGACTGGGCGCGCTTCATGCCGCGAACGGTAGCCCGGCGCCCGGCGGGACCGCACCTGGTTTTCCGGCTCAGGGCTTCCAGCCGCTGTGCTCGGCCCACTTCTCCGCGCGCACGAACGCCGCGTTGACCCAGCCCTGCTTCTCGTCCGCGTACTGCTCGACCGTGCCGTCCGCGGAGTGCTTGCGCGCCAGCTCTTCCTTCACCCGGGCGTAGCCGTCGCGCTCGTCCGGGTGCGCGCGGATCCAGTCGCGGAACAGCAGCGCGAGCCGCCACGCCGGGGTTTCGGTGGACCGGACGTGCAGGTTCACCGGACGCTTCGGGTCGGCGCTCTGGTGGAACCGCTTGAGCCACTTGCCGTCGCCGCCCTGCGGATCGTCCCACCATTCGCCTTCGCGGCGCGGGAAACCGGCGTCGGCGAGCGCCTCGGCGAGCGCGTCCGCATCGTCCAAAGAGGACACGGTGAGCTGCAGGTCGAGGACGTCCTTCGCGGGAAGGCCCGGCACCGCGGTGGAGCCGATGTGGTCCGCGCGCACCAGGCGCGAACCGGCGATCTGCCGCAGCCGCGCCAGCCGGCGTTCGGCCTGCAGCGGCCAGCTCGCGTCGTAGGGCGAGATCACCGGCGAGGCGGGAGGACGCGGTTTGCGCAGCCGGAGGTTCGCTTCGAACGGCACCAGCCGGTCCGCCCACAGCGCGTCCACCTCGGCGAGCACGACGTCCGGCGTGCCGCCGTTGTCGAGCCAGACGTCCGCGACGGCGCGGCGCTGTTCCTCGGCGGCCTGCGCCCGGATCCGCGCCCGCGCGTCCGCCTCGGGCATGCCGCGGACCTCGACGAGCCGCCGCACCCGCACCTCCACCGGCGCGTCGACCACCAGCACCAGGTGATACGCGGGCGCGAGGTCGTTCTCCACGAGCAGCGGCACGTCGTGCACCACCACCGCGTCGTCCGCGGCCGCGGCCATCAGTTCGCCGGTGCGCTGCCCGACCAGCGGATGCACGATCGAATTCAGCCGCTTGCGCGATTCGTCGTCGGCGAACGCGCGCGCGGCGAGCGCGGGGCGGTCCAGCGAACCGTCCTCCGCGAGGATTTCCTCGCCGAACGCCTCGGTCAGCGCGGCCAGCCCCGGCGTGCCCGGCTCCACGACCTCGCGCGCGATGCGGTCCGAATCGATGACGACGGCCCCGTGTTCGGCCAGCCGGTTCGCCACCGTCGACTTCCCCGCACCGATCCCGCCCGTCAGGCCCACTCGCAGCATGGCCACACCCTACTGTGCCGAAGATCGGTCATCCGACCACAGCCACGGGTCGGGTCGGCCTGCTTCCGGCCGGACGCGCA
Source organism: Streptomyces sp. AA4 (assembly GCF_000158875.1). NCBI lineage: Bacteria > Bacillati > Actinomycetota > Actinomycetes > Kitasatosporales > Streptomycetaceae > Streptomyces > Streptomyces sp. AA4. The sequence continues at coordinate 4,930,886 of NZ_GG657746.1, forward strand.
CCGAACACCGCCGTCACCCGCCTAAGCGACAGCGGACACCCTGCACGTGCAAGCGCACAGGTACCCGCACACCCTCCGCGCAAACGCAAGCACTTTTTCGGGCGTAGCCGAACTGATGTGGGTGACACGCCGCGCGCTTGCGCTGTTTTCGCGGGTCGAGTGCGTACCGTGCGCGGCGGAAGGGTCGCCCACACGGAGGAACAATGGCGGAGAAGCACGTCGGGAAGCACCGGCTCGGCACCCCGGGTCTGGTGCACTGCGTCTCCTATCGCCAGGTCTCGGACGCACTCGCGGAATACCGGCGCACGTGGTTCAGCGCGCTGCTCGTGCCCGCGAAGCACAGCCTGGCCGGCCTCCGCCGCCGTGCCCGCGAAGCCGCGCTCGAACGTGCTTGGGTGCCTTCGGTTTCGCTGGAACGCATCTGACCCTTCGCTCCCCCGGGAGCCAGCTCGCGCGCGTTTCGATCGCGATCTCAGTGCTCAGCGTGCGGTCGCACCCCCGGACCCGCCGGTGGATCAGACCGCGCGAGTTTCGATCGCGATCTCGCGGCTCAGCGTCCGGTGCACCGGGCATTTGTCCGCGATCTCCAGCAGCCGCGCACGCTGCGCGTCGTCGAGGTCGCCCTCCAGCGAGATCTCCCGGGTGATCCGGCTGATCAGCCCGGCCTCGGTCTCGCAGCGTTCGCAGTCGCGGGCGTGCACGCGGTCGTGCCGGAGCCGGACGGTCGTGCGGGTCAGCGGGATTCCCTTGCGGTCGGCGTACATCCGCAGCGTCATCGACGTGCAGGTGCCGAGCGCGGAAAGCAGGAGGTCGTACGGTGTGGGACCGGCGTCCGCTCCGCCCGCGCTCGTCGGTTCGTCGGCGAGGAATTCGTGGCCCGCGGTCGTGACGCGCTGGGTGTAGCGGCCGCTCCCGGCATCGGTGACGACGACAGTGCCGGGCTCCGGCTGGGTCATGGGGACGGATTCCTTTGTGCTCGGGGAGACCCGCCGAGGGCGGGCGGTCGCTTGTGGACGGTCCGGGCTCGCCGGAACGACGTTCCCAAGAAGCCGTGAATATCGTATCTTCTGCTTGCGAAGACGCGGACGCGCTTCCCGCGGAGCACGGGCAAAAGGGGGTGGGAGATGGCCACCCGGCATCTCTCGACACGGCCGGCGGAGCAGCACCACCGCGGCCGGTTCCTCGACGCGGCGCTGACCGTCCTCACCGAGCGCGGCGTCGCCGGGCTGACCGTGCGCGCGGTGGCGGAGCAGGCCGGCGCGTCCACGATCACGGTGTACACCCGCTTCGGCGGCCGCACGGGTCTGCTGGACGCCTTGTACGAACGGGCTTTCGACCTGCTGGGCGAGGATTTGCGCGCGGTTCCGCCGTCCGAGGGCGACGGGATTGCCGATCTCGTGGAAGTCGCGCTCGCCTACCGCCGGTTCGCGCTGGAAAGCCCGGCCCGCTACGGCCTGATGTTCGAGCGTTCGGTGCACGACTACGACCCGGACCCGGCGTTGCGGTCGGGAGTGCTGCGCACGAGTTTCGCCGAGTTCGTCGCCAAAATCGACCGGGTCTGCCCGCCGGACGTCGTCGCGCAGGAATGCGGGTACCTGCTCTGGACGTCGATGCACGGGCTGGTGAGCGTCGAACTGACCATCCGCTCGCAAAGCCCGCTCGACGACTGGTTCCTCAGCCCGGACGAATCCGCCCACGCGACCATGTACCGCCGCGGCGTCCGGGCGACTATCGACGGGCTGGGCCTGCGCAACTGACCCGTGTCCGGGCACGCCAAGCCACAGAGCCCTAAAGCCCGATCGACGTCCACGCACTGGCGAGCCTGCAACTGACCAACCGCTCGCAGAGCCCCCTCGACGCTTGGTTTCCTCAGCCCCGACGAATCCGCCCCACAGCCACGTACCGCCGCGGCGTCCGCGCGACTATCGACGGGCTGGGCCTGCGCAACTGACCCGCGCCCGGGCACGCCAAACCACAGAGCTTAAAGCCTGGTCGACGTCCACGCACTGGCGAGCCTGGAACTGACCCTCCGCTCGCAAGGCCCCTCGACGGCTGGTTTCCTCAGCCCCGGCGAATCCGCCCACACCCGCGGCGTCCGCGCGGCCATCGACGGCCTCGGCCTGCGCAACTGACCCTTGGCCGCATTGCCGCGAGCTGCCCCGAGTTCGTCGCGGGAACGGCCCTGCCGTCGGACGTCGCCCGGCGGAAACGCCATCCCCGCGTTGCCCGGCACGAAAAAGCCCGGAAAACAGTTCGGCCCCGGTCCGCGAGGACCGGGGCCGAACGGGTCAGAGACTCAGCGAGTCAGACGCTCACGCGCCGCCCGACAGCTTCTCGCGCAGGGCCGCGAGCTGCTCGTCGCTGGCGAGCGTGCCGCCGCTCTTCGCCTCGACCGGGGCGGACGAGGTGTAGCTCTGCTCGCCGCCCTCGATGCCGGTGGCGGCGTCGGCAGCGGCTTCGGCGTCGGCCTCGGCGGCCTTCTTGACCTGGGCCATGTGCTGCTCGTAGCGGGTGTGGGCCTCGGCGTACTGCCGCTCCCACTCCTCGCGCTGCTTGTCGAAGCCTTCCTGCCACTCCTGCGTGTCCGGGTCGAAGCCTTCGGGGTAGATGTAGTTGCCCTCGGCGTCGTACTCGGCGGCCATGCCGTACTGGGTGGGGTCGAACTCGGTCTCCGGCGTGACGCCCTCGTTCGCCTGCTTCAGCGACAGCGAGATGCGACGGCGCTCGAGGTCGATGTCGATGACCTTGACCATGACGTCGCCGTTGACCTGGACGACCTGCTCCGGGATCTCCACGTGGCGCTCGGCCAGCTCGGAGATGTGCACCAGGCCCTCGATGCCCTCCTCGACGCGGACGAACGCGCCGAACGGGACGAGCTTGGTGACCTTGCCCGGCACGATCTGGCCGATCGCGTGGGTGCGGGCGAACTGGCGCCACGGGTCTTCCTGGGTCGCCTTCAGCGACAGCGAGACGCGCTCGCGGTCCATGTCGACGTCCAGGACCTCGACCGTGACCTCCTGGCCGACCTCGACGACCTCGGACGGGTGGTCGATGTGCTTCCAGGACAGCTCGGAGACGTGCACCAGGCCGTCGACGCCGCCCAGGTCCACGAAGGCGCCGAAGTTGACGATGGAGGACACGACGCCCTTGCGGACCTGGCCCTTGGCGAGCGCGTTGAGGAACTCGCTGCGCACCTCGGACTGGGTCTGCTCGAGGTAGGCGCGGCGGGACAGGACCACGTTGTTGCGGTTCTTGTCCAGCTCGATGATCTTCGCCTCGAGCTCGCGGCCGACGTACGGCTGCAGGTCGCGCACCCGGCGCATCTCGACCAGCGACGCGGGCAGGAAGCCGCGCAGGCCGATGTCCAGGATGAGACCGCCCTTGACGACCTCGATGACGGTGCCCTTGACGGGCTCGTCCTTCTCCTTGAGCTCCTCGATCGTGCCCCAGGCGCGCTCGTACTGGGCGCGCTTCTTGGACAGGATCAGGCGGCCTTCCTTGTCCTCCTTCTGGAGGACGAGGGCTTCCACCTCGTCGCCGACGGCGACAACCTCTGCCGGGTCGACATCGTGCTTGATGGACAGCTCGCGCGAGGGGATGACGCCCTCGGTCTTGTACCCGATGTCGAGCAGGACCTCGTCGCGGTCGACCTTGACGATGGTGCCCTCGACGATGTCCCCATCGTTGAAGTACTTGATCGTCTTGTCGATAGCCGCGAGGAAGTCTTCCTCCGACCCGATGTCGTTGACGGCGACCTGCGGGGCCCCGGTGGGGGCGGTCGGGGCGGTGGCGGTGTCGGTGGTCATTAGGCGGGTTGCTCCGGTGGATGGGTGTCGTAGGTGGATGTGAAGTTGGCTACCGAAAGTGCACGCGGCGGGCCCGCAACCGGCATGCGACGACCCTGCTCAAACGTCCGGCGACCAAACGTTCCACCAGTGAACGACCGCGGCATGACCCGCTGACGATGCGCGGCCCCGGTGGGTAGTCACCCGGGCAGCGCGAACCCCACTGCGCTAACACGTATCGTACGCGGGCCCCCGCGGGGGACACAATCAGGGTCGCCCTCGGCTCCCGGTACCTTCTTGCCAACGTTTCCGCCGGTCCGGGCATTCCCCGCCCGGACGGCCGCATCCGGGGAGAGGAGACCGGCATGCCCGAGCCCGCCGCGGCCCCGGCGGCCCGCCACGCGAGCGCCGAAGAACGCCTCGGCACGGTCGGCGTCGCCCATCGCGAAGTCGGCGGACACGAGGCCGAAGCGGCGAATCTGGCCTGGTGGGACGCGGATGCCGACGACTACCAGGCCACCCACGGCGGATTCCTCGGCGACGCCGATTTCGTCTGGTGCCCGGAGGGCGTGCGCGAGGAGGACGCGCGGCTGCTCGGCGACGTGCGCGGCAAGCGCGTGCTCGAAGTCGGCTGCGGGCAGGCCGCGTGCTCGCGCTGGCTCGCGGCCGCCGGGGCCGAACCCGTCGCCACCGACCTGTCCGGCGGCATGCTCCGGCACGCCCGCGAGGGGAACGCCCGCACCGGCGCGGCGGTCCCCCTCGTGCAGGCGAACGCCGAGCGGCTTCCGTTCGCCGAGGCCAGTTTCGACGTCGCGTGCTCCGCGTTCGGCGCGCTCCCCTTCGTCCCGTCGCTGGAGACCGTGTTCGGCGAAGTGCGCCGCGTGCTGCGCCCGGGTGCGCCGTGGGTCTTCTCGGTGACCCACCCGATGCGGTGGATCTTCCCGGACGACCCCGGACCGCAGGGCCTCACCGCGACCCAGCCGTACTTCGACCGCACGCCGTATGTCGAGGTGGACGACGACGGCACCGCGACGTACGTCGAATACCACCGCACGCTCGGCGACTACGTGCGCGCGCTCGCCGCGTCGGGTTTCGCGCTGGAGGACCTCGTCGAACCGGAATGGCCGGCGGGCCACACGCGCACCTGGGGCCAGTGGAGCCCGCTGCGCGGCAGGCTGTTCCCCGGCACCGCGATCTTCCGCACGCGCCGCGACTGACCGGCTACGCTGCGGCAGTGAGCTCCGCAGGCCGATTCGCCGCACTCGACCCGCTCCTGCCGCCGCCCGTCCCGCTCGCGAGCGGCGACCGGCTGCGTGCGGTGACCGCGTCGGGCACGCAGGTTTCCGCGATGCTCCAGCGCTACCGGCACGGCCCGGGCGACGCTCCCCTGCTGTGGTCGGCGGCCGAGGTGTGGCAGCTGTTCCCGGATCCGGAAACCGCGGGCACCGAAGGATTCGACGCGTTGCTCGGCGCGCTTCGGTCCCAAGTGGACACTGAGGCGCCGGGCGCGGATTCGGCGTGCGTCGTCAACTGGCCGAGCCGCGACGCCGAAGCCATCCGGGCATTTCTCGACCACGGGCTGGTTCCGTTGTCCGCCTTGGCCGTTCGCCCCGCGGTCGCGCCGGAAGACGCCGCTGCGGACGCGTCGATCCGCCTTGCCGGGCCCGACGACTACCCCGCCGCGCTGGCGTTGTGCACGGCGACGTTCGATTACACCGGCCTCGTCGCGCACCGGAAACGCGAGCAGACCGCGGAGCTGCTCGGCCCGGCGCTGCGCCGCGCACTCGGCGAGAAGGCGACCTGGCTCGCCGAGGTCGACGGCGAAGTCGCGGCGCTCGCCCAATGCGACTGGGTCCAATCCGCGCCCGGGAACGAGGCCGCCGAACTCCTGCCGACCGGGCGCTGGGGGTATGTGAACAACGTCGTCACCGCCCCGGCCAGCCGCGGCCGCGGGATCGGCCGCGCGCTGATGGCCCGCGCGCATCGCGAACTGCTGAACCAGGGCGCGACCGGCACCTACCTCTACTACAACCCGACCAATCCCCTGTCGTCGGTGTTCTGGCACCGGCAGGGCTACCGGCCGCTGTGGACGTCCTGGGAAGCGCACCCTGCGTGGGCCTTGCGCTGAGCCGACCGCTCTTTGGTGTGACGTCCGGCGAGCCGCCTTGCCGAGCCCACCAGGTCAGGACTAACTTTTGAACTGACTGGTCAGTTCAAAATCCGTGGAGTGTGTCCTGTGCAGGTCCGTGCCGACCGGGTGTCCCTGAAGGGTCCCCACGGCCCCTTGTTGCCGCCTACCTCGCTCACCGTCGAGGAGGGCTGCCTCACCGTCGTGCACGGCGAACCGGGCGTCGGCATCACCGCGCTCGCGCTGGCGCTGGCCGGGCGGCTCAAGCCGACCACCGGCACCGTGACCGCCGAACCCGAGGGCGACCTGCGGCGGCTCGTGGCCGTGGTGGACTCGCCGGGCGTCAGCGAGCCGGACGAAGCCTTGCCGCTGCGCGTCGTCACCGGCGAAGAACTGGCGCTCGCACACCGTCCTTCCAGCAAGGATGCTGTCACAGCTTGGCTCTCCCAGCACGACGCGGCTCCGTATGCCGACAGCCGGTTCGAGAATCTCGAACCCGCGCTGCGCATCCGGCTGCTCGCCGCGCTGGCCGCCGAACGCGACGGGGTGCGCGTGCTCGTCCTCGACGCGCCCGACCGGCACACCAGCGACGTCGAGACCTGGGCTTCGGTCGCGAGGGAGCACGCCGCCCGCGGGTTCGCGGTGGCCGTGCTGGCCGCGACGACGCCGGAGTCGGCGCTCCCCTTCCCTCCCGCCAAGGTCGGCGAGACCGAGCAACCGGACCCGGTCCGGCTGTACGCCCCGCCGGAACCCGCTGAAGCCGAGCAGACCCGGCAGCTCCCGGAAACCGCCGAACTGACCGCCGAAACCGAGAACTCCGAGGGAGACCGGGCATGACCACCCCCCACAAGCGGGCCGGCGGACTGAACGCGTTCCGGATCGCGCGCAACGAACTGCGCAGGCTGTCCACCGGGACGCTGCCGAAGCTCGCCATGTTCGCGCTCGTGATGGTGCCGCTGCTGTACGCGTCGTTCTACCTCTACGCGAACTACGACCCCTACGGCCGCCTCGACAAGCTGCCCGCCGCGGTGTTCACCGAGGACGCCGGAGCGAAGGACTCCAGCGGGGCCGAGCGCAACGTCGGCCGCGAGGTGACCGACGAACTGGTGAAGTCCGGCACCTTCCAGTGGCATCAAGTGTCCGAAAAGGACGCTCGGGACGGCGTGCGCGACGACAAGTACTCGTTCGCCATCGGCATCCCGCACGACTTCTCGAAAGCCCTGCTGTCGTCCGGAAATTTCGAGCCGCAGCAGGCGACCATCACGCTGACGACCAACGACGCCAACAACTATCTGGCCGGCACCATCGCGAAACAGGTGGCCGACCAGGTCCGCAAGACGATCGCGGAGAAGGTGGGCAGCGAGGCCGCGGACAAGTTCCTCGTCGGCTTCTCCACCATCTACGGCAAAATCTCCGAGGCCACCGACGGCGCCAAACAGCTCGCCGACGGCGCGGCGAAACTCCAGACGGGGCAGCATCAGCTGGCCGACGGGGCGGGCCAGCTCGCGACCGGGTCGAGCAGTCTCGCGACCGGACTGGGCACGCTCAAATCGAGCACCGCGCAGCTGCCGAGCCAGACGCAGAAGCTCGCCGACGGCGCGGGCCAGGTGGCCGACGGCAACCAGAAGGTGGCGGACGCGTCCTCGCTGGCGGCTTCGGCGTCGAGCGATCTGCAGGGCCGCCTCGACAGCTACCGCTCCCAGCTCAACACGCAGCTGCACGACGCCGGGCTCTCCGACAGCCAGGTCAACGACATCCTGTCCCGCCTCGACCAGCTGCGTTCTCCGGTCAACGACGCGAACGGGAAGATCCAGTCCGCCAACGGCGATCTGCAGAAGCTCGCCAGCGGCGCCCGGCAGGTGTCCGACGGGGCGCACCAGCTCGCCTCGGCGTCGCCGCAGCTGGCCAACGGGATCGCGCAGGCGTCCGACGGCGCGAACCAGCTGCGCGACGGCGCGGCGAAGCTCAACGACGGCGAGAAGACCGCGGTCACCGGCACCGACCAGCTCGCGGACGGTTCGGCGAAGCTGCGCGACGGGCTGGCCGCCGGCCTGAAACAGATCCCGAACCCGGACGACCCGACCCGGACCGCCACCGCGAACACCATCGCCGACCCGGTCGCGGTCACGTCGAACGGCGTCGCTTCGGCGGGCACGTACGGCGCCGGGCTCGCGCCGTTCTTCATCTCGCTGGCCACCTGGATCGGCGCGTTCGTGCTGTTCCTGCTGATCCGCCCGCTGTCGACGCGCGCGCTCACTGCCGGCGCTTCGCCGCTGCGGGTCGCGCTCGGCGGCTGGCTGTCCTCGGCCGTGCTGGGCCTGGGGCAGGTGATCGTGCTGTTCGCCGCGGTGACCTGGCTGGTCGGCATCCACGTGGCGCATCCGCTGGGCGCGATCGGCTTCGCCTGTCTGGTGTCGCTGGCGTTCACGTCCGTCGTGCACGCGCTGAACGCGCTCTTCGGCGCGGTCGGCAAGTTCCTCGGGCTCGTGCTGCTGGTGCTGCAGCTGGTGAGCGCGGGCGGCACGTTCCCGTGGCAGACGATCCCGGACGCGCTCTATCCGCTGCACATCGTGCTGCCCATGGGCTACGCGATCGACGGGTTCCGGCACCTGCTGTACTCCGGCGCGTCGCTGCAGATCCTCGGTGACGTCGGGGTGTTGCTGGCGTACCTCGTCGGCGGGATCCTCCTGTCCACTCTCGCCGCGCGCAAACACCGGGTGTGGTCGGTCTCGGCGCTCAAGCCCGAGCTGAGCCTGTGAGAGAAGCGACCAAACGGAAGCTCTTCGAGGCCACCCTGCGGCTTTCGGCCAGTCGCGGGCTCGTGGGGCTGACGGTGGACGACATCGCGGCCGAGGCCGGGGTCGCGAAAGGGACCGTCTACTACAACTTCGGGTCCAAGGACGGGCTGGTCGACGCGCTGCTCCGGTTCGGAGTGGATCTGCTGGCCGGGCGGCTGCGGGCGGCGGGGTCGGAGGACGATCCGCTGGCGGTGATCGAGGCCCAGGTGGATACGACGCTCGAGTTCATCGCGGAGTATCCGGGGTTTTCGCAGATCGTGGTCAGCGAGCTGTGGCATACGCCGGGGCGGTGGCACGACACGCTGGCGTTGCTGCGGGAGGAGTTGATCGCGGTCGTGAAGGCCCAGCTGGAGCGGCTCGACGCGGCCGGGCGGTTGCCAGCCGGGGTGGACATCGCTACCGCGGCTGCCGGGTTGTTCGGGACGATGCTGGTGGTGGCGTTGGACTGGCAGGTGTTCCATCCCGCCCGGGCCCGGGGTGAGGTGCTCGAGTCGGTGATGTTGCTGGTTCGGGGGTTGGGGCGGTGACGCGGGGCCCGGCGTTGGGGCCGGGCCCCTGGGGGTTAGTGGCAGTTGGCGCAGCAGCCGCAGCCCTTGCCGGTGCAGGCGGAGCAGCATCCGTGCCGCAGGACGGTCTGGAACAGGCGCTTGATCATGGCTCGGTCCTTCCGGGTTGGTCGTTCCTGCGTGGGTCACGCTAAGTGAGGCGGGGGTTACTGGGGTACCGCTGACCGGGCAGGGCGGGGGGTGAATCCCGGATGGCTCGTTGCGGTGTTCGGCTCGTCGCCCTGGCGGGCGACATTGCCGGTGATCTGGGTTGCGTGGGGCACCCCGAAGTTTGATTGTGCTGACGG
>NZ_GG657746.1:4940549-4944662 GCF_000158875.1 Streptomyces sp. AA4
CCCCCAGACCGCAGGGAGGCTTCGTATCGGGGTTGGGGGGAGGGCTGGGTGCCTCGATGGTTTTGTGTATCGGCGGCGGGTTGCCTGGGGGTTCCGCGGGGGTCCGCCGGGGGGTTTTCTGGGGGCGGATCTCGTTCGTGAGAGGTCTTGTGCCGAGTGCGGGGGCCCTCGTGGGTATGGAGCGGCCGGGTTTCTGTCCACAAGGGACGGTGAGGTGCTCGGCTACGCCTTGAATCATTGCCAGCCGGGGTGAATCGGCTCAGCTGAGAGCCCGGGGTCAGGCGGCTGCCGACCCCGGGCGCGGCTCAGCTCAGTGCGCGGCCTCGTTCCACGATCGTCCGTAGCCGACCGAGACCTCCAGCGGCACTGCCAGCTCCGCGGCCGAGCCCATGCCTTCGCGGACCAGTTTCTCGACGTCGGAACGTTCGCCGTCGGCGATTTCCAGGACCAGTTCGTCGTGGACCTGCAGCAGAACGCGGCTGCGCGCGCCAGCTTCGGCCAGGGCGCGGTGCACGTTCAGCATCGCCACCTTGATGATGTCCGCCGCGCTGCCCTGGATCGGGGCGTTCAGCGCCATCCGCTCGGCCATTTCGCGGCGCTGGCGGTTGTCGCTGTTCAGGTCCGGCAGGTAGCGGCGGCGGCCGAAGATCGTCTCGGTGTAACCGCACTTCGCGGCTTCTCCGACGACCGACTGCAGGTAGTCGCGCACCCCGCCGAACCGCGAGAAGTACGCCTCCATCTGCTCTTTGGCGTCTTCCGTCGAGATCTTCAGCTGCTGCGACAGGCCGTACGCGGACAAGCCGTACGCGAGGCCGTACGACATCGCCTTGACTCGGTAGCGCTGTTCCGGCGTGATTTCCGCGGCGGGCACGGAGAACGCGCGCGACGCGACGAACGTGTGCAGGTCCTCGCCGCTGTTGAAGGCCTCGATGAGACCCTCGTCCTTCGACAGGTGCGCCATGATCCGCATTTCGATCTGGCTGTAGTCCGCGGTCATCAGCTCGGCGTAGCCGTCGCCGACCACGAACGCGTCGCGGATGCGCCTGCCTTCCTCGGTGCGCACCGGGATGTTCTGCAGGTTCGGCTCGATCGACGACAGCCGTCCGGTGGCCGCGATCGTCTGCTGCAGCGTGGTGTGGATGCGCCCGTCGTCGGCGACCGATTTGATCAGGCCCTCGACCGTGGTGCGCAGCCGCGTCGCGTCGCGGTGTTCCAGCAGGTGCTGCAGGAACGGGTGCTCGGTCTTCTCGAACAGCGACTGCAGCGCGTCCGCGTCCGTGGTGTAGCCGGTCTTGGTGCGCTTGGTCTTCGGCATGCCCAGCTCGTCGAACAGCACCACCTGCAGCTGCTTCGGCGAACCGAGGTTGATCTGCTTGCCGATCACCTCGTACGCGGATTCCGCGGCCTGCGTGACCCGGCTGAGGTAGTGCGCCTCCAGCTCGGTGAGCTGGTCGGTGTCGACCGCGATGCCCGCCGCTTCCAGTTCGGTGATGACCTCGAGCAGCGGGAGTTCCAGCTCGGCCAGCAGCTTCGCGCCGCCGAGCTCCTCCAGCTCGGCGGCGAGCGCGCCGGCCAACTCGAAGATCGCGCGCGCTTTCACCAATTCGGCGGAAATTTCCTTCTGCTCCAGCTCGTCCGCGCCGCCGTCGAGCAGCGACAGCTGACCGTCGCCGTCGCCGGCTTCCGAACGCAGCTCGCGGTGCAGGTAGCGCAGGGCCAGGTCGTCCAGCCCGAACGTGCGCTGCCCCGGCCGCGCGAGGTACGCGGCGAGCGCGGTGTCCATGTTCAGCCCGCCGAACGTCCAGCCGCGGGCGCGCACCGCGTGCAGCGGCACCTTCAGGTCGTGGCCGATCTTGCGGATCTCCGGGTCGGCCAGCCACGCCGACAGCGCCCGGTCGTCCGCCTCGTCCATCGCGGTGACGTCGACGTACGCGCCCTCGCCGTCGGCCGTCGCGAAGGCGACCGCCTTGAGGTCGGACCGGACCGACGAACCCGTCGCCCGGAACGACAGCGCGACCGGCTCGCCCGCGCCGGCGTGCGCCTCGAGCCACGCGCCGAGCGCACCCGGCGCGAGCGCGGAGCCGGACACCTCGAAGCCCGAGTCGGCCTCCGGTTCGGCGCTGCTCAGCGTTTCGAACAGCCGGTCGCGCAGGACGCGGAACTCCAGCTCGTCGAACAGCCGGTGCACGGCCTCGCGGTTCCACGGACGCAGCTCCAGCTGGTCCGGCACGGACTCCAGCGGCACGTCGCGGACCAGCTCGGTGAGCTGCCGGTTCAGCTGCACGGAGGACAGGTGCTCGCGCAGCGCGTCGCCGACCTTGCCCTTGACCTCGTCGACCCGGTCGATCAGGTCGGCCAGCGAGCCGAACTGCCGGATCCACTTGGCCGCGGTCTTCTCCCCCACGCCGGGGATGCCGGGCAGGTTGTCCGACGGGTCGCCGCGCAGGGCCGCGAAGTCCGGGTACTGGGTCGGGGTGAGGCCGTATTTCTCTTCCACTGCCTCCGGCGTGAACCGCACGAGGTCGGAGACGCCCCGCTTCGGGTACAAAACGGTCACCCGATCGGTGACCAGCTGCAACGCGTCGCGGTCGCCGGTGCAGATGAGGACGTCGTAGTCCTCGCCCGCCTGGGTGGTGAGCGTGGCGATGACGTCGTCGGCCTCGTAGTTCTCCTTCGTCAGCGAAGGGATGCCGAGCACGTCGAGCACCTCTTTGACCAGGTCGACCTGGCCGCGGAACTCGTCCGGCGTGGTGCTGCGGTTGGCCTTGTAGTCGGCGTACGTCTCCGACCGGAAGGTCTTGCGCGAGAGGTCGAAGGCGACCGCGAGGTGCGTCGGCTTCTCGTCGCGCAGCAGGTTGATGAGCATCGAGGTGAAGCCGAAGACCGCGTTGGTGACCTGCCCGGTCTTCGTGCGGAAATTCTCCGCGGGCAGGGCGAAGAAGGCGCGATAGGCCATCGAATGGCCGTCGATCAGCAGCAGCCGGGGGCGGTCTTTCGCGGCGGCGGCGCCTGTGGCGTTGGCAACGGTTCGGTTCTCGGTCGGGCTCACGGGGGCGAGTCTAGGGTGAGGGTCTGACACTCTTGCGTGTCGCATACGGTTGAGGAGCAGAGAGTGACCGAGCAGACGGCGGAAATCACGCCGGGCCAGTTCGCGGGCATGGACCCCGCGGCCGCGGGCCAGCAGCTGAACGACAAGATCGGGCTGAAGCTCGTGGAGCTGACGCCCGAGCGGGTCGTCGGAACGATCCCCGTCGAAGGCAACCTCCAGCCCTACGGCCTCCTCCACGGCGGCGCGAACGCCACCGTCGCCGAAGCGCTGGGCTCGGTGCTGGCGGCGCTGAACGCAGGCCCCGAACGCGCCGCGATGGGCCTGGAACTGTCCTGCACCCACCACCGTGCCGTCCGCTCCGGCACCGTCACCGGAGTAGCGACCCCGCTGCACGTCGGCCGAGGCACCATCACGTCGGAAATCGTGCTCACCGACGACGAAGGCCGCCGCACCTGCACGGCAAGGCTCACCTGCGTGGTCCGGGACCGCCCGCCGGGCGCCTGATCTTTCGGTCAAACGCCGTGAGGGGAACCCTGAGGGACTCAGAGTCCCTCAGGGTTCCCCTCACGACCGTCCGCGACTGGATCGCCACACCGCGCCCGCTGCTGAGAAAACCCCAATGTGGCATTGGGTGCATCTCACGCACCCAATGTGGCATTCGTTGCGTCACATGCACCCAATGCCACATTGGGGCGCTAGCCCCACCCCCAACCGCAGCCAGTGCACCCGCCCAACCAGGCAGCCACACTCCCCCGCCCCCGATACGAAGCCCAAAACACGGCGCGGTGTATATATATATATATATATATATATATATATATATATATATATATATATATATATATATATATATATATATATATATATATATATATATATATATATATATATATATATATATATATATATATATAATATATATATTATATATATATATATATATATATAATATTATATATATATATATATATATATATATATATATATATATATATATATATATATATATATATATATATATATATATATATATATATATATATATATATATATATATATATATA
>NZ_GG657746.1:4944762-5040626 GCF_000158875.1 Streptomyces sp. AA4
TCTTTCCCGCCTTGACAAGCCCCCCCGCGCCGTAGTCATACTGAAAAATCGGGGTGCCCACTCAACTCAAAGGGAGCAATGCCGCCGCCAGGCGACGAGCCGAAACCCTTATCCCACCCCGAGATAAGCCTCCTTGATACTGGTATCGGCCAGCAACTCCTGCCCAGTACCAGTCTTGGTGATCCGCCCGGTCTCCAGCACATAAGCCCGATGCGCCCGGGACAACGCCTGCTGCGCATTCTGCTCAACCAGCAACACGGTCGTCCCCTGCCGATTGATCTCCGTGATAATCCGGAAAATCTGCTGAATGAACTGCGGCGCCAGCCCCATCGAAGGCTCGTCGAGCAACAACAACCGAGGCTTGGCCATCAACGCCCGCCCAATGGCGAGCATCTGCTGCTCACCCCCGGACATCGTCCCGCCGACCTGAGTCTTCCGCTCAGCCAGCCGCGGAAACAACTCGAACACCCGATCAAAATCAGGCTGCAGGTTCTTCCGGTCCTTGCGCGCGTAAGCGCCCATGTCCAGATTCTCCAGCACCGTCATGCCGGGGAAAATCCCCCGCCCCTCCGGCGCCTGGGAAATCCCGCGCACCACGCGCAAATCACCGCGCAGCCGCGAAATGTCCTCGCCGGCGAACCGGATAGCCCCGCCGGAAATCGGCCGGATGCCGGAGATCGCCCGCATCGTGGTCGATTTGCCGGCCCCGTTCGCCCCGATGAGGGTGACGATTTCGCCCTCGTTGACCGTGATGGACAGCCCGGACACGGCCTGGATCCGCCCGTAGTGGACGGAAACGTCGGAAAGCTCAAGCAGCGTCATCGTCGGGAACTCCCAGGTAAGCGGCGATCACGGCGGGGTTCTCCCGGATCTCGGCGGGAAGCCCGTCGGCGATCTTCTTGCCGAACTCCAGCACCACGATCCGGTCGGTCACGCCCATGACGAGCTTCATGTCGTGTTCGATCAGCAGGACGGTGTAGCCGTCGTCGCGGATCGTCCGGATCAGCCCCATGAGCTCTTCCTTCTCCGCCGGGTTGAACCCGGCGGCGGGCTCGTCGAGGCAGAGCAGCTTCGGCTCGGTGGCGAGCGCCCGCGCGATCTCCAGCCGCCGCTGATAACCGTAGGGCAGGTTCTTCGCGCGGTCCGCGGCCCGGTCGGCGATGCCGACGAATTCTAGCAGCGCCATGGCCTTCTCGACCGCCTGCTTCTCCTCGCGGTGGTGCCGAGGGAGCCGCAGGAGGGCGCCGAGCAGGCTCGTCTTGTGCCGCGCGTCGGTGCCGACGACGACGTTCTCGAGCGCGGTCATCTCGGAAAACAGCCGGATGTTCTGGAACGTCCTGGCGATGCCGAGCTGGGTGATCCCGTGCCGCGACGTCTTCGCGAGCGGTTTGCCTTCGAGCAGCACCTGCCCCGACGACGGCCGGTAGACCCCGGTCATCGCGTTGAAGCAGGTGGTCTTGCCCGCGCCGTTCGGCCCGATCAGGCCGAGGATCTCGCCGCGCCGGATCTCGAACGACACCGAGTCCAGCGCCACCAGGCCGCCGAAGCGGACGGTGACGTCGTCGACCTTGAGCAGCGTCTGCCCGTAGTCGGCCTGGATCTCCCGGTCCGGCGCGACGACCTCGGCGACCTCGGCCTCGTGCTCGGCGAGCTGTTCGGCGGTCATGTTCGCGACCTCGGCCACGAGGCCGCCCTCGGCCGGGACCTCGGGCCCGTTTCCGTTGCCAGGGACCGTCATGCCTTCTCCCCCGGGTTGTCGGTGACCAGCGAACCGTCGCTGCTGACCTGCTCGCCCTTGCCGAGCAGCCGCTGGTACGCCTGCCTGCCATAGGCGAGCAGCCGCTGCCGGGCGCCCAGCAGGCCCTGCGGGCGAAAGATCATCAGGATGATCAGCGCCAGGCCGAAGATCAGGTACTTGTACTCCGCGATCGCCTGGAACCGCAGCGGCACGTACGCCACCACGATCGCGCCCAGCAGCACGCCGACCTTGTTGCCCGCGCCGCCGAGAATCACCGCGGCCAGGAACAGCATCGACGTGACCACGTCGAACTTCTGGTTGTTCACGAAGCCCAATTGCCCCGCGTACAGCGCGCCGGAGAGGCCGCCGACCGCGGCGCCGCCGACGAACGCCCAGATCTTGAACTTGAACGTCGGCACGCCCATGATCTCGGCCGCGTCCTCGTCGTCGCGGATCGCGACCCACGCGCGGCCGACGCGGCTGCGCTCCAGGTTCCCGACCACGAACAGGATCACGATGATGATCGTGACGCAGAGCCAGTACCACGGGATGCCGTCGGTGTTGTTGAAAAGCGGGTTGCCGTCCGCCTTCGTGCCCGGCGGATGCCCGACGCCCTGGAAACCGCGGTTGCCGCGCAGCGGGTCGATGTTGTCCGCGAGCAGGCGGACGATCTCGCCGAAGCCGAGCGTGACGATCGCCAGGTAGTCGCCGCGCAACCGCAGCGTCGGCGTCCCGAGGATGACCCCGAAGATCATCGTGACCACCATCGCGATCGGCAGCACGACGAGGAACGGCAGCTTCGCCAGCGACGAGTCCGGGCTCGTGAAGAGCGCCATCACGTACGCGCCGATCGCGAAGAACCCGACGTAGCCGAGGTCGAGCAGACCCGCTTGGCCGACCACGATGTTGAGCCCGATGGCGACCAGCGCGTAGCGGGCCACCTCGAACATCGCGATCGGGAAGTCGTACCCGGGCTGCGTGGTGATCAGCGGCGGGTTCAGCACCGGCAGCAGGTAGACCAGCGCCACCAGCGGGATCAGCACGCCCCACTGCTGGACGCGGGACAGCCGGTTCCACCAGTCCGAAACGGGACGGCGGCGCGCCTTCGCCGGAGCGGCGGGCGGCGTCGTAGTCGTCGTCATACCCGTGCCTTTCCGAGCGATTCGCCGAGAATGCCGGTCGGGCGGAACATCAGGATCAGCACCAGCAGGGCGAACGCGACGACGTCGCGCCACGCGCCGCCGAACAGCGACTGCCCGTAGTTCTCCACGACCCCGAGCAGCAGGCCGCCGAGCAGCGCGCCGCGCAGGTTGCCGATGCCGCCGAGCACCGCGGCGGTGAACGCCTTGATCCCGAGGATGAAGCCGCCCTGGTACGAGGCGCCCTGCGGGATCTTCATCATGTAGAACAGCGCCGCCGCGCCGGCCAGCAGGCCGCCGATGAGGAACGTCAGCGTGATGACGCGTTCCTTGTTGACGCCCATCAGCGTCGCGGTGTCCGGATCCTGCGCCACCGCGCGGATGCCGCGGCCGAACTTGGTCCGGTTGACGAACATGTCCGTGCCGATCATCAGCAGGATCGACGCCACCACGGTGATGATGGTGACGATCGTGACGCTGCCGCCGAAGATCGTGAACACCTCGTCGTTGCGCAGCAAGCGGATGCTGTTCTCCGGGTTGCCGCCGCGCCAGATGAACAGGATCTGCTGCAGCACGAACGAGGCGCCGATGGCGGTGATCAGGAAGACCAGCCGGGGCGCTTTGCGTTTCCGCAATGGCCGGTAGGCGACGCGCTCCAGCACGACCGCGGTCCCGCCGGAGACCGCCATCGACGCGATGAGCGCGAGCAGCAGGAAGCCGATCAGCTCGAAGATCGGCAGGTCAGGCGTCGCGCCGGGACGGAAACCCAAGCCGTAGAAGGTGAACCACGTCGCGAAGGCGCCGTAGATGAACACCTCGGAGTGGGCGAAGTTGATGAGTTTGAGCACGCCGTAGACGAGGGTGTAGCCCAGCGCCACGAGCGCGTAGATGCTGCCGTAGGAAAGACCGTCGATCGTGTTGTCCCAGAACTGGTTCAGGAACGAATTCACGTCGAAGGTGATCCAGCTGCCGCCGCCCTGCGCGAGGACGAGCGAACTGAGGTCAGGGGTCATCGGCACACTAGTTCTCCATGTGGGTCCGGGGTACGGGCGAGGCGGGATCAGCCGCCTGGCCCGCACCCCGGTACTGGAACCGAAAGCGGTGAGCTACTTGATCTCGGTGTTGCGGACGATCTTCCCGTTCTCCACCTTGTAGGTCCACACGGTGGTCGCGGACAGCTCGCCGTGGTCGTCCCACTTGAAGTGCTTCGTGATGCCCTGGCCGTCGTAGGTCTTCACGAAGTCCAGCAGCCCGGCGCGGTCCTTCTTGCCCGCGTCGATGCCCTTCAGCAGGATCGTCGCGACGTCGTAGGCCTCGGGCGAGTAGGTGCCCGGGTCGACGCCGGTCGCCGCCTTGTAGGCGTCGGTGAACTTGGTGAACTGGTCAGCCGGGACACAGGGGCAGGTGAAGTACGCGTTGGCCGCGGCGTCGCCGGCGCCCTTGACGAACAGGTCGTCCTTCACGCCGTCCGGGCCGACGAACTTCGCCTTGACGCCCGCGTCGTTCAGCTGCTGCGCGAACGGAGCGGCTTCCTGGTAGTAGCCCGAGTAGAAGATCGCGTCCGGCTTCTCGCCCTTGATCTTGTTGACCACCGCGGAGAAGTCGGTCTGCTTCGTCTTGACCTTGTCCTGGCAGCTCGCCTTGTCGCCGAGGGCCTTGATCGTCGAGGCGGCGAGGCCGGTGCCGTACTCGGAGTCGTCCTCGATCACGCAGACCTTGTTCGCCTTGAGCTCGCCGGTGATGAACTTCGCGGCGGCCGGGCCCTGCGCGTTGTCGTTGCCCAGTGCGCGGAAGAAGGTCTTCCAGCCGTTCTGGGCGAGCGACGGGTTGGTCGCCGACGGGGTCACGGCGACGAGGCCCGCGGAGTTGAAGATGTTGCCCGCGGCCTTCGACTCGCCCGAGAACGGGAGGCCGATGACGCCGATGATGCCCGGGGTGTTGACGATCTGGGTCACGATGCCCGGCGCCTTGTCCGGGGTGCCCTCGGTGTCGAACTCCGCGAGCTTGACCTGGCAGCCCGGGTTCGCCTTGTTGTGCTGGTCGACCGCCAGCTTCGCGCCCTTGAGGATGTTCTGCCCCAGGGCCGCGTTCGCGCCGTTGATCGTGCCGGCGTAGGCGATCGAGGTCGGCGCGCACTGCGCCTTGCCGTCTCCCGCCGGGTCCGCCGCGTTCGCCGCCGCCGACGGGGCCGCGGCCTGCGGCGCGCCGCTGTCGCCACCCGAGTCACCGCCGGTCCGCGCCGAGCAGGCGCCCAGGGAGATGACTCCCGCCGCGGCCAGCACGATGACCTTAGTGAGTCGTGCTCTCTGCACTCGTTCCTCCAAATGCCACCCGACACGCTCCTGCGGAACGGCGGGTCCCTGCGTGGGACTTCGACTGGGCGCTGAACGTAGCCGCCGGGTGAGGTGTTGCACAGAGTCACAGCGAGTCTTGTATCCACATCGTGACGGTCGTCACGAGAATTAACGGACGATTTACACTCGATCGTCTTATTGCAACGACCGAGTGAATGACTCTTCGTGTCCGAGCACCCCTCGAACGGACCTTGACCAGACGTCCGATCGATGGGGGCAGTGTAGGAACATCCCCTCTGCCATCGTGACCGTCACCACGATTCCCCGGCCTCCAAGGTAGCAACCTTGCCCTTTCGCGCAGGGCAGAGCAACCCGCACGGGTGGGTCCGGGATCGGTGCGGCGGAAGGGTTTTCCCTGGCCGGCAGCCAGATTTCGGCGCGACACGGCGCGCCGGGACGCAACGGGCGAACCGGACGGAGTCCCGCTGGGCGGGAGCGCGCTGCGGGACCGGCCGGTGACTCTCCGAGGTTGCCCGGGCCGGGAAACGCAAAAAGCGGGCGCGACCCCCTGGTCGCGCCCGCTTCCCGGGGCTTCGTCAGCCGATGCTTTCCACGACCGCCTCGGCGACGGCCTTCATCGTGGTGCGCCGGTCCATCGCGGTGCGCTGGATCCAGCGGAACGCGTCCGGTTCGGTGAGCCCCTGGCGGCTCATCAGCAGGCCCTTCGCCCGGTCGATGACCTTGCGGGTCTCGAGCCGGTCGGTGAGCCCGGCGACCTCGGCCTCGAGGGCCTGCAGCTCGGAGAACCGGCTGACGGCCAGCTCGATGGCGGGCACGAGGTCGCGTTTGGCGAACGGTTTCACCAGGTACGCCATGGTGCCCGCGTCGCGGGCCCGTTCGACGAGGTCGCGCTGGCTGAACGCGGTGAGAATGACGACCGGCGCGATCCGGTCGCCGGTGATGCGCGCGGCCGCCTCGATGCCGTCGAGCTTGGGCATCTTGACGTCGAGGATCACGAGGTCCGGCTTGAGGTCGGTGGCCAGCGCGATGGCCTCCTCGCCGTCGCCGGCCTCGCCGACGACCTCGTAGCCCTCTTCGCGCAGCATTTCCACCAGGTCGAGCCGGATGAGCGCCTCGTCTTCCGCGACGAGCACCCGTCGCTGCGGCACGCCGGCGGCGGCGCCGTTCGACTCGGCAGCCTGTTCGGTCACCGGTGTCCTCCTGAAGGCTCGGCGGGACGTCTTCGACACGCGGTCACCCGCGAGAGCCCAGCGTACCGGGACCGATCCAGATCCCACGATGGCGTTCGCCACGAAGTGGCGGGCGACACCCAGCCCGGGCCCCAAGTCGATCACCGGACCCGGTCGCTGACGGGGAGGGCGGGTCCCGTAGAGTTTCCGGCACTGCGCCCCCGTAGCCCAACTGGCAGAGGCAACGGATTCAAAACCCGTCCAGTGTGAGTTCGAATCTCACCGGGGGCACCGTCGAAAACCCCACGAGATCCGGCCAAGCCGGTCCCGGTTCGATTCGTCGCTTCAGTCATCCTCTCCGCCGCACTCGCGATCGCGGGCAGCTCGTCTGCTGGAAGGGTGCTGGTCAGTGTCGCCTGATCCCCGCCTTCGTGAACCTGGATCACGAGCTGGACCGCCTCAAAGAGTGCTTCGAGCAGATGCTCGGGAGCCTTCGAAATCGACGTTCAGGCGGGGCAAGGCGTCGAGAAGGCCGATGTCCTCCGCCTTCGGCCGTTTGGGCGCGGCGGCTTCTGCCTCGCGCCGTGCGTCGAACTCGGCAACCAGCTGAGTGCGCTCTCGTTCGAGTTCGTTGTACCGGCCGCGGAGTGCCGTCGTGAACGGATCGTCCGGTTCACCGTCTGCGGCTTGCTCCAGCAAAGAGCCCTGTTTCTTCGCCAGCTGATCAAGTGCTCGGCGAAGCCGCTTGAGTTCGTCTGCTCGGCGCTGCGCCTGCCGGTCTTCCGCACCGGCCAGCTGGCTCTCGAGGATGCTGCGCTGGTCTGGCCGAATAGGCGGTCGGACAGGAAACGTCCGACGGACGCAAGAATCGCGTCCTCCCGCAGGTACAACGTCTTGGGATGGCCTGCGTAGTTATCCGGCCTGCCGCGGTTGTTGTTGCCCGGCCGACAGAGGTAATAGGCACGCCCGTGGCGCAGGTCGACGACCATCCTCCGCCCGTATGGGCAGAGCACCCTGCCTCGGAACAGGTACGTACGTCGCGCCTTCGGGTACCCGCTGGGCTATTCGGCTGTTGAGAAGGATTTGCGTCGCGCCAAGCTTCTGCAGATACTCGGAAAAACCCAGACGGCCTCCGGTACGCCGGTCCGCGCGGCCCGACACCGTAAACTGCAAGGCCAACGTCTCCGGAACCCAGGGCAGCTTTAAAGAACAGGCTCTGTACTTTACGTCGAATACCGAAATCGTCTCAGGTGACCCGAACACGAAGAAATCTGCATGCAAGGCGTCCTCATACAACACGCTCATCGATTTCATCGACAGTAAAATCAACTCTAAAATATGCACGCGCGGCAACGCGATCCTGGACTGCGCGGACTTCGTGCCCAGGCAGGCGGACGGCTCCTGCCGGGCGGCAAAGCCGGGGCTCGCCCCGCTCCCGAACTCGTACAAGGGCCCGGGTCGACCACTGTGATTGACTGGTTTCGGGCTTACGCCTTCTCTTTTGAGGAAGCCCTGGCCGACGGGAGGCTCGTCCCCGGCCTCAGGGTGGCGATGCCCGAGAACGTCCTGTACCACGAGCTCCTGCACGCCGCCAGGTTCGGCGTCGGGGTGGCCTTGGGCTCCACGGGGAAAGTCCATGCCGCAGCGTCCTGCCTGGCGGCGACTTGGGCGCTGGCCAAGGTTGCGTTGCGCTATGACGACCTGGCTGTGTCCAAGGATCCGGATCAGCGGCTGGAGGAGTGGGCGGTCTCCGCGACTCCGGAGCTTTACCAGCTCGACGAGCGGGGCGAGCGCGAGGCGCAGCAGGTGGTGCGACTGAGTGATCTGCGGGACCTGGCCGCCGAAGCAGACCCGGCATCCTCCGAGGTCGCCGCATGGGACCAGAGCAGCTACCTCGCGCCCCTGCTCGTGGGCAACACCTTCGAAGGAGACGCCGCACAGATGCGCCTGGGCTACGATGACCAGCCCCCCGTCGGAGCCCGCTGCTCAACGATGATGCCGCCGCGACCGCAGCCGGTGTCCGCACCGAGCTGCGCACGCACCTGCGCGACCACGGAAACCCTGCCGACCTGCATCAGATCGCCGCGGTTGACGACCCGGCGCGGTCCGACACCACCAAGTTCGCGCGGGACCATCGGCGTGTCACCGGCCAGGCCGGGACCGACCAGCGGCCGGCCGTTTCCGTCGACAAGGTGGTGCACTTTTGTGCGCCAGCCGCCACGGGAACGGCCGATCGTGCCGTTCCTCGACTACGACATCGAGATCAGGCGCATGACCTGCTCCACCAATGCGATCGAATCACTGGACGCCCGCTGCCCGGCGGGCGGTCCGCGCACGAGGACTTTCCCGGCTGAGCAGGCCGCAATGGAGTGCCTGTACCTGGTGACCCGAAGCCTGCAACCCGGGCGCGGCCGGCCGCGCCCGGTGGACGATGCGCTGCAAAACCAGTGATCAACGCCTTCGCCCGCTCGCTACTGGAAACCGGCGGATTCAGACCCCTGCTGCACCTTCACTTACGATGAGCCGGTTTCACACGGAACGGACGAAGACGCAAATGATGCGTGCGCCCGGCTCAACTTATCCGGGAAGCTCTCCCTCGTTTACGTTGAGCCGCATGCCAGGTCCAAATATTCGCGCATCATCGTCGGAGATCTCGTCGATTCCCGCGAGTTGCACACTGCGGATCGTGCCATTCACAGCTACTGGCCGCCTGGCGTCAAGCAGCGTTTGAATTATTCTGTCGCGAGTGTATGCCTGATACCTTGTCCTATCGTCATAATTCGAAACTCTGATAAAGTAATCGGATGTCGTTCCGTTGGACTCGATAAAGACCCTAAAGATCGCGGCAGTTCTGTCCAAAATAGCGACCCCGAGCGTCTGAGATTCAGGGGTAAATCCCCACTCGCAATCCTGCCTGAGTTCTCGCAGGCGCACGTCTTGCGAGACCTGTGCTACCGACGGGCAGGCAAGGTTATCAATACCTCCCGCACTTGCGCTCTGTGCCCCGAACCCGATCAGGGAACCGACGATCACCGCCGAAAGCCCAACATAGGTGAAAATTCTAGGCGTTTTCATGACCACTCCCATGTTCTTCTGGATTATCATCTCAACACGACCCTCGCGACTTTGACCCCTACCGTGCCAGGCCGACTTCCGTGGACCCAGTTCGATTGGGCACCCCTGTCGCGAATAAAAGCAAACAGATCATAGTTCGCCGCGTGGCTGACCGATCACGAAACCCAAGATTTCATGATTCACTCCAGCCACTACGGGCCTCGACCGTCTTCACTGAAAGCGACATCCGCAAAGACGATTTCATCATCAATCCTGCGCACCCCGCCCGGGATAAACCTATTCATTGCCTCGATAATTTGCTGACGCGACAGGGATCACGCTAAGTCTACGGTAAGGTAATTCACGACCCGAAGAGCAACGAGGCCGACCTCCTCCATTTGCATTCACGTATCGAACTTCGACGATCGTCCAGCTTCGAGGCGCAATGATTCTGTCCAGTTCTTGACCATACTGCCAGATGCACCTCTCTTCCTCGCTGACGTCCGGATCGATTACTGCATCGTTACCGTTATATTCAAGTTCGGAAAATTCTCCTGCAGTCACTTCTTGCCTGCCACAAGGAACAGTATTAGCCCGCACTAGCTCTCGGACTGCTATTCATCACGACGCCGCCAGCTATTGCAACAGTTGCAATAGCGGCAGCAAAACGCTTGAGCCGTTAGCCTATTCATAGATGAGAATACTTTGAGATTCTCTCTCGGTGTCTTGCTCTTGATTTTGACTGGTGCGCGCAAGGGAGCGCTTATAAGACCTTGACAGGGTCTGGATCCCCGCCTTCGATGAGGGGCTTCCTCGTGGACTGGGGCACCCGCGGCTACCACGTTGATCGGGCTGGTGCCGCCCGATTTCAGGGCGAGGTTTCCTTGACCGGATCTGCCGCGTACGCAGCCATGGTTTCGACGGATGCAACCGCAGCAGCCGCAGGCGCTGCTCCTGTCGTTAATTTCATGAGCATATTCCGGTTAACCGATGCCTCCTCCACCTGCTGCTGTTCCGAAGAAATTGGACACCGCCTGCTTGAGTGACGATCGAAGTAAACAACGACTAAAGCGCATCGCACAACGCCCTATCGGGTGATCCGCCCCTGCCTTATTCACGTCAATTCGTAGCGTGATAGCGGCGAACCGAGGTCGGCGACCGACGCGCTCCGTCTGTGTCCAAGTGGCGCACGACCTCGTCCTTGATCGCGCCCAGTCGCGACAGTTCGGACAGCGGCTCCACCTTCGGCACTGTGATCCACGGCTCCCCTCGGCGGCACGTGATCCGGACCCCTCCCCTCGCCCAGCGAGGCGTCCAAGCCGGCCGAGGCCCCGCGCATCCGCTGCGGAAGCCCGGCGATGAACGCTGTCAGACCGGCCGGCTGGCACGGAGCGGCGTTGCGCACCTCCCGCGACGCCTCGAATCGCCGGGCGGGCCGTCCTCGAGATTGCATTACCGGTTCCCATCTGCGACCCAGACCTCCCTGCGGCGCACCGCATCCCGCAGCGCAACCAGCGCGCACAGATCGTACGGAACCCGCTCGAGCCGGCCACGCTGGTCGACCGCGGCCTCCCGCCACGTCTTCGGCACCATCCCCTCCACTAGCATCGGTGTGACCTCGGCGCGCGGGGCTTCCCGGCCACCGCCGCGTAGCGGTCCAGCAGCTCGAGGCAGCCAACACTGGTCGGTACGCGGTGTTCTCCGTCAGTTTCATATCGTCTTCCTTAGCTTGTTGTTTAAGTGGTGCGGCGGGGTTTGGTGCCTTTCTTGTGGTGGGCTGGTCGGGTGTGCGCCTGGCCGGTTGCCAGGACGCGTCCGACGTCGAAGCGTTGCGCGGCAACGGAGTTTTTCGACCCGGCGGGACGTCCTGGTCCCGGCCGGCTGGGTTTCGGTGCCGCCGCTGGACGTGCCGTCTTCGTGCGGATGTTGCGGAACCCGCGCCGGACCCGGGCCGGGGTCAGCCTGGCGGGTTCGGCGGGGCGTTCCCAGGGACGACGAAGGTCGGCGACCAGGGAACGGGCCAGCCGGAGCTGGGCGTGGACAGCGATCAGCAGCCAGGTCCAGCGGTCGGCGGCTTCCGGGTTGCGCAGCCGGGGCCGTGTCCGGCCAAGCGTCTGCTTCAGCAGGCGAAAGGTGTGCTCGATGTCGAAGCGGCGCAGGAACATGTGCCAGCAGCGGTCGACCTCGGCGGGAGTGGCGTCGACGCCGGAGAACCACAGCCAGACCGGTTTGTTCACCCCGCCGCTGGGCAGGCGCTCGACCCTCAGCCGGATGACGGTGCCCTCGATAACCGGCAACGGCCCGTCGTGGCCGGTCCAGGCGGCTCTGCTGGTCAGCCTGGGGTGCAACCGGTTCCAGGCCTGCGCGGTCGCTGTCCCGTAGAGGCGGGTGCCGGTGCTGGTCACTGCGTGTTCAACACCCCAGGTCGCGGGATCGCCGAACACGAACTCGCCGCCGTGCCTGGGCGGCCGGCCGTTGGCGCCGGGAACCCGGGGCGGGACAGGCCGGCGCAGCACGCGGTCCGAGCGCATCCGCCCGAGGATCTGCACCGGCAGATCAGCGAGCAGGTGCGCGATGCGCGGCGCGTCGTAGCCCGCGTCCAGGACCACCAGGATCTCCGGATCGCCCTCGTGCCACTGGCCCGCGGCGATCAGCCGTTCCACCACGTCGCGGATCTGCCCGGTGGTCACCGCGGCGACATCCGCTCCGGGCAGCAGCCGGATCGCGTCGAGCACCGCCGTCCACGAGGTCCGGCCGGTCTCCAGGGCCGCGACGACGGAATACGGCCAGCCAGGAATCATCCGGTGCTCGTCCTTGCCCCGCCCGTAGGTGTGGCAGAACGATCGGTCCGGGCAGGTCGCGCCGTCGGGCCGCAGCCATGGCGAGACGTCCGCCGCCAGCACCAGCCGGCCGTCGGCGGCGCGGGGAAGCGGCAGCCCGGACAGCGCCGTCCGCAGCCGGTCGCAGTCGATTCGGCCGTTGTTGATCGCGTCGTACAAGCCGCCGTGACCGCGCCGGTGCTCCGGCGCCAGGGACAACCCGACCAACGACCGGACCGGCCCCTCGGTGCACAACACCGCGTCCGCCAGCTCGAACAACCCATCCGCCCGCGCGGCCAGGCAGCCGTAGAACTCCTGCCGGAACCGGTCCAGGTCCCCGAGCGCCCGGCCCCGATCGACATCATGCACACTGACCACGCAGCCCTTGGATCGATATTCTTTCCGTCGCAAGAGGAATCATCGACCAAGGGCTGCTCTCATGATCAACTGGGGTCCACACCAGCAACCAGGTCCTTAAACAACAAGCTCAGAGGGTGTTGTGAAACCCGCGTGGTCAGTCGCTGAATCCGCGTGTTAAGCGGCAGCTTGCACGCAACCGCCCGGTTAACGCCCCGCCGCGCCGTTATCACAGCTAACACCCGACCACGCCACCGGGTTTCGAAACACCTTCCACGTGGATGTCGTCCAGTCATTCGCATGGCCTCATCGTCGTGCTGTTCCTCGCGTTCGCCGAGGTGCCGGCTCACGAGGTCGCCGTCGACTACGCGCAGAGCGTTGAATGGCTGGAGACCGCCTGCGGTGCTCTCGACGTCAAGCACGTGCCTCCGCGAATGCGGACTATCTGACGCGGGAGGGCCTACGACAGGCGACTGGTGAGATGGGCAGTATTCAGGATCGCGCCAGGCTGGAAGCGAAAAGAGCAGCCACCGCGAACGGCATTCAGACAGCCGCCCTCTGGCGCCTGTCTGAATGCCGCGAGTTCGCGGTCATGACCGGCCGTGCCGGGATCGTTCGCACAGTTGCTTTCACTGCGCACCTACGCTATTCGACCAACCACTGGGGAAGCGATGGGGCGGTTCGCGAGCGGAGCATCGAGCCGGACGTCGTTATCGGCGGTAGTCGCATGGTGATAATGACGGTCATCACAAGCGAACTCTGAATGAAACTTACTCCCCGATCTGCCCGTTCGGTTTCGCGCATATGAAACACGAAGTACATGCGTTATCCGCGGAAACTTCATATGGCCCGATCCGACCACGCATTCGTCGGTATCAGATTGCATCAACTTAATTCGGCGGCGTCGACTGCCTCGTCGCGGAACAGGGCTGCGTTCTCCGTCTTGTCAATTGAGCGCGCTGGCACTACTAGTCGACCTAGAATCCGAATGACAGGAAACGAACCAAGGTTGATTGCGCGAGCTGAACGCCCGATACCCGCGAGCGATCCGCGCACGTGGGCACTTCCTGCCCGAGCAAACAGCCAAGAAGCGCCTGTATCTTGTGACCCGCAGCCTGGACCCGACCGGGACCGGCCGCGCCCGATGGACGATGCGCTGGAAGTCCGTGATCAACGCGTTCGCCATCACATTCGGTGACCGCTGGCCGGAGCCGAACGCTGCTGACCGAACCGCCGGAAACACCGATCACGGGACAGACCCGGCAAGCACGGGCAAAGCGTCAAGCAGAGCTGCCTCGTCAGGGCCTGGCGGTTTCGGCTGGCTTTGCGCCTCAGTGTACAGCTCGCTATTTGCTCCACGACCGCTTCTTTCTCCGCCTCTCGTTCGTTGTAAGTGACCGAGACCGTCGCAGGATTTGGTGCCGAGCTGGGCTTTGCTCGGCGACTGGACGCCGTTGAGGAAGCAGACGTCGCCGATCATCAGCAGGTAGGTGCCGGTCTCCCACTGAGTAATGCCGACACTGTCCCCAGTGGCCGGACCGAGCGGGACGGTACGCCCTTGTTCCTGGTTGAACCGATCGAGGAATGCCCCGATAGCCTCATCGGCGGCCTTCTGAGCGGCGGCGTCTTTGCCGGCGTCGAGCGCGGAGCGGTGGGCACGGGCGGCGGATGCCGCCGCTTGCCAGCCGGCATCCGCGGCAGTCTTGACGTCAGCCGCGGCCTGGTTGGCGGCGTCGCGGGCGACCCGGGCGGATTCAGCGGCCGCGGCAGCTGATTTGCGGCGGCGTCCGCGAAGCGGGCGGCGTCGTTGGCATAACCGCGTGCCCGGTCGGCTGCCTGGCGTGTTTGTCGGGCGTATCCGGCGGCTTCCTGGGCGGCGTTGCGTGCAATCGCGGCGGCTTGGACGGTTCACCGGCTTGTTGTCGCGAGCGCGGCGGACTGGGCCGCGTCGGCCACGAGGCGGTCGATGCCCGCGCGGTGGGGCGTCGCGGGCTTGGTCGCGCAGGCGGGCGCGGTGCTGTCCGGTCGCGAGGAAGTCGTGGCGCGTCAGCGGGGCCTTCGAGCGCGGTTTGCGCGTCGGTTTTGACTTCGGCGCCGCCGGCGGCCATGACCCTGCGTGGTCTGCAGGTCGTCGTCGCGTTCGCGAGCGCGGTACTGACCGTGCGGCAGGAATTCCGCCACTGCGGGCCGGTCCGCTGTCGAGAGCTTTGCTAGCGGCGTCCTTCACGGCCGCTGCGTCGGACTCGTCCGGTGACGGCTGGGCTAGCCCGCGGCCACCTCGCCGGAAATCCGGGCTGGCCCCGACGGGGCCGGCGTGATCTCCACCCGGTTGCGACCGCGCTGTTTGGCAGCTCGCATCGTCTGGCTGGCGACGTCCTCCAGTGCTTTGAGCCCGATGCCGTGCTCGGGCGAAAGGGCGATCCCGATGGAGCAGGTGAGTCCGTGGCCGTCGAGTTTCTCGGGGTTGATCAGCACTTCCTCGCCGCCCGCTGGTTTCGTCACGACCAGCCGCAGCGTCGCGAAGGCGCACCGGATGCGTTCCGCGACCGTCTGCGCCTCGGCCCGGCCGGCGGCAGGCAGCAGGATGGCGAATTCCTCCCCGCCCCACCGTGCCGCCATGTCGCCTGCGCGTATCTGGCTTTCGATGACGCGGGCCACGGTCTGCAAAACCTGGTCTCCGCCGAGATGCCCCAGCTCCTCGTTCCAGCTCTTGAAGTGATCGATGTCCAGGAACAGCAGGGCCGTCGGCCGACCGGACCTCGCCCCGGCCAGCAGTTCCAGCTCGGCCGCGGGGTCGAACCCGGCGCGGTTGGGCAGTCCGGTGAGCGGGTCGTGGTGCGCCTTGGAGTGCGCGGACTTGAGGTTCTGCTCCGTGCGCGTGAACCGCACCGCCACCGGGACGAACGCGATGACGAAGAACGGGCTCACCGCGTGCGCGAGGGACGCGCCCACAGCCACGGCCAGCGTCACGAGGATGAACACGTTGCTCGCGCGGTCGCCGAACAGATTCTCCAGAGTCCAGACCGGAGCGGGAACCTGCGGCGCCGAGCTGGGCGACGGCCGTCGCGCGCGGGCCCGCGCCTCGGCCGAGTCCGTCAGCCCGTTGGCCATCCCGACGATCACGGCTTGGACGAGGAAGTACGACGCCACCGCCGCCGCGACGCCGCCGAGGAGGACGACGATGTCGAGCACAGCGTGCGGGAGGGCGCGTTGCCCGGTGAGCCACGACCGCAGCGGCGTGGCCTCGGAGATCGCGTGCACCGTGAGCGCGCTGGCGAGGATCCCCGCCGAGCTGAAGATGAACCGGTACGGGGCCTTGCGGGCGATGCGGTAGCGCTGGAACCGGACGAGTGCGACTAGCGCGACCAGCAGAGGCACCGGCAATGTCAGGCCGCCGGTGAAGATCCAGATGCTGGTCTGGTCGACGTGGCCGCGCGGTTGCCGGCCGAAGCTGCGTTCCTCGGTGGCCGCGGTGCAGGCCACGTGCACGGCCGCGCACGCGCCCAGCACGCCGAAACTCAGCAAGTCCCTCCAGCCCACCGGTGAGCGGGAAGCCGACCAGCACGCCCAGACCAGGACCCACGCATCGGTGAACAGCAGCCAGGCCAGCGCGCTGCGGGGAAACCGCCACATGGCGAAACCCGCCGCGCGGGCGACGAAACGGCAACCGGCGGTATAAATCCGGCCTTCGCGCGAGACACTGTGCCGGACGAAACGAATGATCCCTCGCGCACGCGGCAGGTGGCCCCCCTCCACCGCGCCGCCATGTCGCCGTGCCGTGGGACCGGCAGCCCCCGGAGGTGATTCGCGTGCAGATTCCCGGCGACCGCGACTTCTGAGCTCGAGCCTGGCCCTCGGCTCTTTCACATGCCCTCCCGTTCACGCGACCCGTTGGAGGTGGCCGCACATGCGTGGCGACCGTGACTTCTGATCCCGGTGGTGCAGGCAATTCCCCAGTCGACCGTCGTTCAAGGAGGTGCGCGATGCGCGGCGACCGCGACTTCTGAGCAGCTCATCCGATGGCCCGTTCGGCTTGGAGCGTCCTGATCCACCGCACCGCGCACCACCAGGACAGGCACGCTCCGGCCGCGCCGGTCACCGCGACCGCCATCGCGGCCGACCTGAGGTACTGCGCGAGCACTCCCGCGCCGACCACGGCCAGGCCCTGCCCGGCCCGGAGCGCGGATCCGACCAGGCCGGTCACCGCCCCGACCCGGTCCCGGGGGACTCGCTCGGCGATCTCGCCCCTGATCAACGGCAGGTAGGCCGCGCCGATCCCGGAGAGGACCAGCAATACCGCCATCGGGACGAGGCCCGGCCGGACGGCGAACAAGGCGAGCGGCACCAGCGACAGGACCGCGAGGACCGCGATGAGGTCCCGCTGGAGCCGTTCGCCGGCCCGGGAGGCAAATCGTGCCCCGACGATGAACCCCAGGCAGTCAGCGGCCAGCATCAGCGTGACTGCCCACGGCGGCCCGTCGGCCTGCTCGACCAGCGGGGCGATCACGCCGTCCGGAACGGCGGTGACACTGCACAGCAAGACCAGCCCGCACAACAGGCGGACCGGAGGGTTCGCGGCGACGATCCTCAGAGCCCCGCCGGCGTCCGCGTGCGGCCTCGCCGAATCACGCGCTGCGGGCCGCTGCCGCAACCCGAGCCCCAGGATGATCGCGGCCGCGACGAAACTCGCCGCGTCCAGGGACAGCGCGAGCGTCGTGCCCACGGTCGCGACGACCGCGGCACCGCCCGCCAGGCCGGCGAGCTGCCCGGTCTCTCGGACGATCCCGAGGCGCGCGTTGCCCGCCTTGTTCGCCTGCGGGCTCTCGAGGATGTCCAGGACGACCCCGCTCTGGGCGGCTTTGAACGGCGCCGCGATCGCGGCGACCGCGGCGACCGCGACCACGAGCACGCCGAGCGGAACTCCTGGAACCGCCATCCCCGCGACCAGCACCGCCTGCTGCAGGCAGCACACCACCATCAGCCCCCGACGCGGCAGACGGTCGGCCAGAGGCCCGAGCACGGGACCCGCGACCAGGCCCGGCAGCAGCGTCATCGCGTATGCGAAACCGGACCACACGGCCGAACCCGTCCGCTCGTACACGAGCACGGCCACCGCGACCCGCGCGAGCTGATCGCCGGCGGTCGACAGCGCTTCGGCCACCCACAGCGCCGTGAACTCGCCGCGCAGCGTCCCCCTCCGTGGCCTCACCCACACCCTCGCTCACCAAACTAAGTCCGCAATTAGTCCCCCGCCGAGAGGCTAAGTCAGTCCAGTACACCCTGGCTACCCACGATCGTTTAACACCCGAACGGACCGTCTCGGGGAATTGAGTCACAGCGGGTAGCGAATATGATTGAGGCATCACCCTCAAATCGGACGTCGCCTCGCCCGCCTGCTGCGAAGCGTGAGGACGGGGCGGCAGCGCACGAGCACTGTCAACCAGGGGAAGCGCGACACGGACGCGCCCAGTTCCGAGACCCGCCCGCGAACGCACAGACCGCGGGAACTGTTCGCCACGAAGCTGCCCGTAGTTGTGCGTCCCCGCCACCCGATCCAGCTCCGCCCCCGGCGGCCGCCGGCCAACCGCGGCTTCCTGCTCGTAATGCAGCCACATGCGCTGCTCAGCAGTCAACTCGCCCTCAACCGCACCTGCCTCCGACGACGGCTCCACCGCCGGCTCGATTTCAGCCGACTGTCCACTCGGCTCGACACCCGCCGCCCGGACGTCCGGACGATGCCGCCGCAACGCGCGGTTCAGCAACTCCACCGCAAGCAACAGAGCAAGCGGAAGGGCAAGCCGCCACCGTCACCCCGAACACACTCGACGACGGAGCCGCACCGATATTCGCGCACAACGACAACGAAATCCCGAACAAGAGCGCCGCCCACACCAACCACTCCCCCGCCGACCCCGCCACAACTCCACCGTCGCCAACGTCAACAACCCGTCAACGATCAACGGCGACATCGCCGCTGTCGTCCCATCCGCACCAAACCGCAACTCCGAACACCCGGCCATGCTGATACGACGCATACGCCGCACCCAACGCCACAAACGGGTCGCAGCACACTGCATACGCAACGACCACGACCACGGCCCCCATGACGCGCGACCACCACAGCAACGCTCCGTCCCGAACTCCACCACACCACAAATCCGAAGCTCAGGAGCCTGACAGACCCGTGGGGTTTTCAGGAGTGCCTCCCCGCAGGCGCCGCTTCAGTCATCCTTTTCGCGGCACTCGCGATCGCCGGGAAGTTCGTCCGCCGGAAGCGGGACCGTCAGTGTCGCGATGCCGCCCGCTGCGTCTCCTCCGCCGACTGTCCGGCTTCTGCGGGCATGCGCGAACTGCTCGGCTGGGTCGCCTACCCGCTCAGCACCGCCGACGAACAATGGTCGCAACTTGGCGGCTGCCGGTTCCTGTCCTGCTCCGCGACCGGCCACCCTCAATCGTCGGTTTCGGCGCCGAGATCGTTGAGGATGTTCTCGAACTGGCGGTCCGTCAGGTTGAGGGCGCTCTCGAAAAGCAGGGCTTCCGGCTGCACGGACGCGAGGTCGTCGGGCCGTGCTTGCTGCTGCGCGGCCTGGACTGTCGGCTGTCGCAGCAGGATCGCCGCGGCGGCTGGAGCGAAACCGACCAGGACGGCGGCAGCGACCACGGCACCTGCCATGGCAATCTTCCTGGCATCCATGACTCGGCTCCTCGGCGAAAGGGAAGGCGGACCAACCAAACCTACTGTTCCCGCGACCGGGCCACGGCGCTACCGCAAAGACCCGGCCAGGTCAAGTTCCCGCCAACCTGGTGAATGAAGCGAGCACCGCGGAAGCCGCGAGCAGGGCAGGACTCCGCGCTGCCTTGGCGAGTCCGATGCCGGCGCGGGCATCGATCGCGGACCTCCGGCAGAGGCCACGCGACCGGATTTCAGAAGAGCCCCAACGCGGACAGCAGGACGATCCACTTCCGGCGCATCCAAATCACCTCTAACGTCGCTTAGTCGGCACTTCACTCCGCAGCGGTCTCACGTCATGTTCGCAAGAGGGAAGCGGAATCGGCAAGCGTGTTCCAGAACCGCCCCTCCGCACAATGAATTTCTTCATCTTGCCGAAGTGGATCAGTCACTCCGAAGCCGGGGACTTCGCTATCTTCCACCTGGTGCCAAGCACGCCTCGCAGTCCGGCAGAGGATTGCCCGACGACACGATGTCCGGCCAGGGTCCATGAACTATTCATCAATCCCCACTGGAGCTAGACATGAAATCAATGTTCAGGCATCGTTTCAATTGTACTGCCCGTGCTCCGCCGTGGATCCCTTCCCTGTCGCGGTCGCAGCGGAGCTTGAGTTCCCCGATGGCAAGCGGTCAGGACCGGATTGCGCTGCCTGAGGGTCCCGCTCGGGCATCCATCGCACCGGAAAGCCCGACGGGGGCGCTGGTTCGCTCGGCAGCGGAGGTGCCGGGTGGACCAGCGCCGACTACTCAGCACTCGCACGCGGGCCGGCGGAATCTCGCGAGAGTTCCGGGTTCCGACCCGTCCGGGACGCGAACGAAAGGGCCGTGGATCACGACGATGACAGGTGACCCAGCGGAACCGCGCGCAGCCAACGGCACCGCGGCCGAGCCGTACGAGCCGACGCGGGAGTCGCTTGCTCGCCATCCGCTGCCCGAGTGGTGGGACGACGGCAAGTTCGGCATTTTCGTGCATTGGGGCGCTTATTCCGTGCCCGCCTTCGGTTCCGCGTTGCTGCCGGGCACGGACCGGATTCGCTCCCGGCTGCCGAAGGCCTTGGGCGATTACTGCGCGGCCGAATGGTACGCGCGACTGCAGCAGATCCCGGGCACTTCGGCCTGGCTGCATCACCTGCGCCGCTACGGCACGGCCGCGCCCTACGACCATTTCCTCGAGCAATTCGGCGCGGAAAAGTTCGACCCCGAAGACTGGGTCGGCCTGTTCGACGAGGCCGGCGCACGCTATTTCGTCCTGACCGCCAAACACCACGACGGGCTCGCCCTGTGGCCGACTGCCACCACGGGCCGCAACACTGCCGAGCTGGGGCCGCGACGCGATCTGGTCGGCGAACTGGTCGACGCGGCCCGCAAGCACGGCGGCGTCAAACCCGGGCTGTACTACTCCGTGCCCGAGTGGTTCAACCCCGCGCCCTACCGAGGCGGCCGCTCGACCTGGGGAGAAAGCAGAATCGTCAACCGGCTGATGTTCCCCCAGCGGCCGCCGCGCAACGCCTACACGCGCCGGCGCGTCCCGTATACCGGCCAGGGAATGGTCTACGACTACGCCGGGAGCATCGTCCGTCCCCAGTTGCGCGAACTCGTCGACCGGTACCGGCCGTCGATGATCTGGTGCGACATCGGCGGCGACGAGGATTACTTCCGCGGCAACGAAACCATCGCGTACTACTACAACCGGGCAGCTGCCGCGAATCCGGACGGCGTCCTCGTCAACGACCGCTTCGGAGACGGCCGCACCCACCGCGACTACGCCACCGTCGAGCAGGGCGCCGGCATGAACCAGCAGCCCACCGGCGAACGCTCCGAAGT
Organism: Streptomyces sp. AA4; assembly: GCF_000158875.1. NCBI lineage: Bacteria > Bacillati > Actinomycetota > Actinomycetes > Kitasatosporales > Streptomycetaceae > Streptomyces > Streptomyces sp. AA4. The sequence goes on from NZ_GG657746.1 coordinate 4,965,908, forward strand.
GTGCCGCACGATGGCGGAGTCCTGGGGCTACGACGTCCGCGAAACCGGCGACTCCCTGCGCAGCACCGGCGAACTGGTGCACCTGCTCGTCGATTCCGTCGCGGCCAACGCGAACCTGCTGCTCAACATCGGCCCGCGCGCGGACGGCACGATCCCCGAGCCGATGCGCGAGCGGCTGCGCGGCGTCGGCGCGTGGCTGAAACTCAACGGCGAGGCGATCTACGGCACGCGACCGTGGACCCAGCCGACCAGAGGGAACCTTCGATGCACGGTCAGCAAGACCACCGGCGTGCTCTACCTGACCGCGCTGTCCTGGCCTGGCCGCGAACTCGTCGCCGACTTCGGAGTCCCGGCCAGCGAGCGGACGCGGATCACGCTGCTCGGCTCCGACGGGCAGCCGCTGGCCTGGCGCCGCGACGGCCGCCGCCTCGTCATCACCACTCCAGCGGCCGACCCGGCCCGGGCCACCAGCAGCCAGCACGCCTACGTCTTCCGCGTCGGCAACCAATGAACAGCGAGGACGGATTTCGCCGCCGTCGCCGGACCCGGGCTTCGGCACGGCTCGCATCGGTTCATGGCGATCACCTCGGCTGCGATAGCTACCTCAGCACGGTTTACCCCCGAACGAATCGACCTTAGTCCGACCAGAAAGGACTTCCCAATGGGGTTTGTCAAGTCATGCAGCCGCCGGGATCGGGGGTGAAGCGTGGTAGCCAGCGTTGTCGCGGAGCATGGCCCACAGGACGTTGAGGCGTCGGCGGGCGAGGCAGAGCAGGGCTTGTTCGTGTCGTTTGCCTTCGGCGCGTTTGCGCCGGTAGTAGGCCTTGGAGATCGGGCAGCTGGGCAGGCTGGCCGAGGCCGCGAGGTAGCAGGCCCTCAGCAGGCCGCGGTGGTAGCGGCGAGGCCGTCTGAGGTTGCCGCGGATGCGGCCGGAATCGCGTGGAACGGGAGCGAGCCCGGCGTAGCCGGCGAGACGGTCGACCGAGCCGAACGCGGTCATCTCGCCGCCGGTGGCAGCGAGAAATTCCGCGGCGAGGGTGGGGCCGAAACCGGGCAGGGTGAGGATCACCTCGGCGTGTCGGTGCCGGCGAAACCGTTCCTCGATCATCGCGTCGAGCTCGTCGATTTCGGTGTTGAGGGCGATCACGCCCTTGGCCAGCCGTTCGACCATCGCGGCGGCGAGTTTCTGGCCGGGCAGCGTGGCGTGCTGCGCGGAAGCGGCCTCAACGGCCGCGTGCGCGACCGATTCGGCTTTGCGGACCTTGCGGTGGCGCAGCCAGCGGGTCAGGCGTTGCTTGCCCAGTCGCCGGATTCCGTCCGGGGTCTGGTGTTCCGTCAGCAGCGCCAGGTGTCCTTTGCGGGACAGGTCGAGGCTGCGTTCCAGCGCGGGAAAGTACTCCAGCAGCTGGTGGCGGATCCGGTTGATCGCCCGGGTCCGGTCGCAGACCAGGTCGGTGCGCCGGTTAGTCAGGGTCCGCAGGTCGACTGCGATCTCGTCCCCGGCCCGCAACGGGCCGAGGTCACGACGGACACGGGCCTGGTCGGCGATGACGAACGCGTCTTTCGCGTCGGTTTTCCCTTCGCCCCGGTAGGTTCCGGCAGCCCGGTGGACCTTCAAACCGGTGATATAGACCAATTCCTGGACGTGGTTGACCAGCAGGCCGATCAGCAGCGCCGCGCCACCGCTGTTCAGGTCGATCGCCCACAGCACATCGGTGTCGATGGCCGTGACGTCGGCGATCAGGGCCAGCAGTTCGGTTTCGTCGTTCTGGACCCTGCGGGACAGCAACCGCTCGCCGATGTCGTTGATCACCACGCAGTGGTGGTGTTCCTTGCCGATGTCCACGCCGGCCCAGATCTGGGGCACGACCACCTCTTTCGTTGTTGTGCTCAAGGGTTCACCCACAGACGACCACGCCGACGACGTCCTACACAGCGATCCACGCGTATCCCAATTAGCGGTCGAGCCGTCTCGGGGCCCGGGCGGCCAAGTCCTTTCAGCCTTGCCAACGGCGACGCCATGTGAGCCATACCCGGAGCCCCAGGGCCCACCGATCCTACGAATGACCAGTTCAGACCCAACAAAGAAGGTAGGACCATCCCCCATGCCTGCTGTCGACCCGGCGCGCACTGCCTTGATCGCGATCCACCTGCAGCACGACATCGTCGGCGCCGACGGTGCCTTCGCACCGTTCTTCCGCGCCGAAGTCGAGCGCACCGGCGTGCTCGACACGTCCGCCCGGGTCCTGGCCGGTGCGCGCCGGGCGGGGGCGAAGATCGTCTACACCCGCGTCGCGTTCAAGCCCGGGCATCCTGACCTCGTCGCGAACTCGCCGCTGCTGGGCATGGTCGCCGCGAACAACTGCCTCGTCGACGGCACGCCGGGCGCGGCGCTCGTCGAATCGGCCGCTCCTGCCGATACGGACGCGATCGTGACCCACACGCGGATCACCGGCTTCCACGCCAGCGCACTGGATGCGGTCCTGCGCGCCGGCGGAATCGACACCGTCGCCTTCGCCGGGGTGGCCACCAATATCTCAGTCGAAGGCACCGCGCGAATCGCCTCGGAACTGGGTTACCGCACGATCGTGCTTTCCGATGCCTGCTCCGCGGGATCCGAAGCCGCGCACCAGGCATCTCTGGAGTCGCTCAGCCTCCTGGCCGAGGTCAGCACCACCGACGACTTTCTTGCCGCGCTCGCCGGCGAACGCGCGGCCGGATGAACAACCGCCCGGGTCTCATACGCGGCGACTCGTGATCTCAGGTGAATCCCTCCCCTCCGGTGGCGCAGTCCCTGAGCCGCCGGCCGGAGGGGAGGGAACCTCGCACGGGGGAGCATGCCAGGAAGGAAGCATTCTCCGGCGAAGCACCGACAGTTTAACCCGAGCTGTCATGCGAACCAAAGCGCAAACTGTTCAGCAAGTGAATAATTCATGCCGGGTTGCGTATTTGCGAACTGCGCGGGACGGGAAGCGAATCCGTGCGTCGATCCGTCGGCGGTTCACTGTCCGCACCCGTACGGGGTATGACAAATTCCCGTTCCGGTAACAACGGGAGCGCGCGTTTCGAAGGGCGGGTGGAAATAACCGGCATACAGGAGTCCAGATGAGATCCCGCACGCTCGTGTCCATCGCCCTGTCCGCAGCCACCTTGGGTTTCGCCGCCCTCGGTTTCGCCGCGGTTGCCTGCGGTCAGCGGGAATCCGCGCCGCAAGCCTCGTCGGCCACGTTCTCGCCCGCGCCCACCGCCACCTCAGTCCCGGCGAACAGACTCGCGTTGACGCCCGAAGGACTCATCCCCAAGAGATTCGGCGAGCGGGCGAGAGTGGCCAACCCGGACGGCAGCGCACTGTTCGACTTCTCGATCACGAAGATCAAGGTCAATCCGAAATGCCGTCCGACCGGCCGGCGAACTGCCGGAAGATACGTCATAGTCCTGGACCTGACCGTCCGGACGCACAGTCCGCAGAATCCGGTCGACCTCAGCGGCATCGGCGCGTTGCTGAACTGGGGATCATTCCAGACCAGAGGCGCCGGCGACGTCACCCACACCGTGGATGCCAGCAGCTGCGCGGACATCACGGCCTTGCCGATCGCCTACGCGGCCAACAGCAAGTACACCGGACAGGTCGAGATCGCGGCGGTCGACAAGAGCGGGTCGCTGTTCCTGATGGGAGGCACCAGATCCGCCAGCAGCTCCCTCGGCTGGATGTGGACCTTCTAGCGAACCGTCGCCAAGCAAAGCCGGCCGCGAAGCGAGAATCCCGTGCGGGACGGGAACCCGCCCGCCGCACCGCGGGCCGGGAAAGACCTCACCCCTCGATGCGGCGGGTCCGCCCGGCCGCCGCGCTGCGGACTCCGGGCATTTCGGACAGCTCCGCGGTCAGCTCGAACAGGTCGCCCCGTCCGTCGAGCCGCAGCGCGACCGCAGTGGCCTTCCGTCCGTCGTCGTGCACTGTCTCCGGCTCGACCACGATCTCCCGCACTGTCCAGCCCCGGCTGGTGCAGGCGGCGAGGGCGGACCGCAGGACGCCTTGGCCGTCGTCGTAGCTCAGCTGCAGGGTCGGCGGTTCGCGCCGATGTCTCGCGGCGAACAACGCGAGACGCGACAGCCCCCGGGTCGCGAGGAAGAACCCGGCGGTCCCCGCGGTGGCGAGCACGGGGAGCCCCGCTCCGCACGCCATTCCGATCGCCGCGGTGACCCAGACCGTCGCCGCCGTGGTCAGTCCCTGCACCGCGTTGCTCCGGATGAAGATCAAGCCGCCGCCGAGGAAGCCCACGCCCGAAACGACCTGCGCGGCGACTCGCGAGGGGTCGAGCGAGACGTGCGGGTTGGCCAGGAAATCGTCGAAGCCGTACTTGGACACCAGCATGAACACCGCCGACCCGACTCCGACCAGCGCGTGCGTCCGCAGGCCAGCGGACTTCATGCTCAATTCCCGTTCCAGTCCGATGAAGGTGCTCAGCACGAGCGCGACCAGCACCGGGGCCAGCAGCGACCACTGCTGACCGGTAGACCACAACGGCCCCATGAACCCTCCCGCGGAAGCTGAACGACCCGGTGCCCGCACCACGGCGGCACATCGAAAACGGCGATCGCGCGACTGCTGCTCTTCGCCGATCGCTCGCCACCGCGAACCGAAGGCGGCACAATCGTCTGACCGCGTGGATTGACCAAGCTAATTCGGCGGACCGCCTCCGCGCTACTGCAACCGGTCACTGCCTGGGAATGAATCGTTCAATGCCAGCTTCGAAGCGACAACGCAGGACACCGGCCTGCTCGCCGCAGTCACCGAATCCGGACCTCGCCGTCGTCATCGGGCAAACAGCGGCCAAGGCTGATCGAACACGATCGCGGCGGGGGCAGGAACGTGCGGTGAGCCGGAACCCTTGCTGATCGCCTGGCCCGCGCCGGGACCGCAGGCCCCCGGGCCGATGACGTTCGAAGAACCGACCACGATGCCGACGACCAAGGCCGCACTCAGGGCGAGCAGCCACGACACCCATCGCAGGCCCCTCGGCGCGGATCGTTCCGGCACGAGTGCGGACACCTGCGGCTCGGGAGAGTCCTGCCGCTGATCACTCGCGGCATGCCGAGGAGCACAGGCTCGCGGATTCGGCCGGCTGTGCCGTGCGGGCGTGCGGTCAGCGTGGCGAGGCGAGCCGTCCGACGGCTCGGACGGCCCCGATCGAGGGGAAGGGATGGACACGGAATGCTCCTCAAGCTACGACAGCGCATGCTTTGCCACTCTTGAGTTCACAACATGCCAGCCGTTCGCGCCGCATCGAACCGCCGATTCGCGACGATCGAGGAAAATTGCTGAGAAGTGGCGTGATTTCATCACGAGTCCGGGTCGGGGACCGTCGCTGCCGCCCGTCGGGAGCGGACCACCGGCCACGGAGGGAACGGTTGCCGCGACCAGTTCGGACCGACCCGCGATTGCCCAGCTCGCAGCCCACCCGATGCTTCACCTCCCGCGCCGGGTTGTGCCGAACCGGCACCCCCGCCTCTTCCACCGGCTTGGCCGGCATGAGAAATTCATGCCCAGCCAAAGATTCTTCGCGCCCCGTCCGCGCGACCGCCGCGCTAAGCTCGGCGTGGTGCCAAGCAGCGACAAGTCTTTCGGCAAGCTGCCTCGATGGACGGGGCCTTTCTACTTGGGCACTGGAGTGGTCACCCTCGTTTGGGTCGGCTTTCTGGTCGCCGATTTCCTGAACGTCCCGGGGTGTTGCCCGGAAGCGAAGATACGTTGCGGCGCGTTTATGAGCACCTCCGCGCGGCAGTACACGCTCGCCTGGGTCGTATTCGACATCGCATTGGCGGCGATGCTGCTGATCACCGGCTGGCTTGCGGTGCGGCACCGACCGCACGTGCAGGTTTCCGCCGCCGTGACGAGCGCGCTGCTCTTCGTTGACGCCTGGTTCGATACGACGATCAGCCCGCGTCGCGACCGCCCGCTCGCCTGGACACAGGCCTTGTTCGCCGAACTGCCCCTGGGACTGCTCTGCCTCTGGGTCGCCTGGCGCGCCGAACGTCTCCGCCGGGAACAGCTTCGCCACAGCGCCGCGACCGCCGGACAAGCCTCGCACGATCGACCGCCGGGAAGCTGAACCCGCCGGTCCTTGTCCGCATAGGACCACCACCCCGCCTGGAACGCCGATTCTCGGCGCGGACATGACCTTCGCGGAGCCGGCCCGGATCGCAGCCAGGCACAGCCGCGCGCCGGCGGGCGGTGCCGCGGACGCGGAGGCGGTTCTGGCGCGCCAGGTGCGCCCCGCCCCGCCGAAATAGCAGAAGACGCACCCGCGTATTCAATTGCCCGCACTGCACCCGCACCCGCCAGGTACCGGACTCCGACCTCTCGGAGAGGCTGGAGCACACCCTTCAGTCGTGATTTCCGCTACAATTCGGCGCATTCCGCGCCACAAAAACCACCTGCGGCCCGCCCTTATCTCCGCGTCCTCGCGGGCGACGACACGCCGCCGCATGAGATATTCACGCGCGAATCCGGAATTTCCGCATCTTTCCCTCGCTGAGTGACGCGTCGGCTACCGAACGCCGCGTTTTCTCGGCTAAAGTTTCCCGCACTCGCCCGAGTTTCCGGGAAACCATGGCACTGCCCGCCTCCGCGGTTCTCGCCTCGCGAATCGGTTCGCCGTCGCGAGGTTCTCCTCGGGTCCGGCGAATCCCGCTCCGCCCGCGGCCCACGAGACCGCGCACGAGGCACGTTGGAAGGACGACCTGATGGCTTCGGTTCCCCTGCTCCCGCCGTCGCCCCGGACCAGCCGGGCGCGCCGGTCCGAGGAGACGGCGTTCACCATTTGCTCGGCGGACCAGGACGTCCTTTTCCAGCTCGGCGTCAAGGCCGTGGTCGACCGCTCGCGCCGGCTCAGCTGGATCGGCGCGATCAACGACGGGGCCCGCGCGCTCAGCCTGTGCAGCCGGATGCGGCCCGACATCCTGCTGCTCGACGCCCGGCTCGACGTCGGGGGCACTCTCATCCGGGCCGTGACGTCGAGCCCCGCCGTGGAAACGGTCATCGTTCTGGTCAGCGCCGCGGAACTCGTTCCCGACCGGGTCGGCAAGTTCGCCGAATACGGCGCCGATTGCCTGCTGGACCGGTCCATCGGCCCGGTGAAACTCGCCGAGCGGATCGTCCAGTACCACCTCTGGGGCCACTCCGCCCAGTTCTTCCCGGCGACGCCGGAGCCGCGCATCCCGCGGGCCCGCCGCCGCTCCAGCGACGAACTCACCCTGCGCGAAACGCAGGTCCTCGGCCTGATCAGCATCGGGCTGACGAACAGCGAGATCGCGGAAGCGCAGTCGGTGTCCGCCGAGACGGTGCGCAGCCACGTCAAGAACGTGTACCGGAAGCTGGGCGCCCGCAACCGGGCCCACGCGGTCGCGCTCGGCCATCTGGAGAACCTGATCGGCCCGCACGCCTCGCCGCCGGCGCCCGCGCGGTGACCGGCGCCCGCCGAACCTGGCAATCCACCGTCCGAACAGGAGGAACGAATCATGGCTGAACGTGCCGAACGGCAGGGCCCGGTTTTCGTCGGCGCGGACCCGGAGGCCGTCACCCGTGCCCGGGACTACCTGGAAGCCAAGGGCATCGAACTGACCTCGATCAGCAGACCGGTGAGCCCGCTGCAGGTGTTCGTCCGGACCACCGCGTTCGACGAAGCGCGGACGCGGACGGAAACGCTCACCGATGTCTCCCTGCTTCAACTGCGCATGATCGCCGGAGGCATGACGAACGCCGAGATCGGCGACCGGCTCGGCAAGTCCGAGAACACGGTCAAGTCGAGCCTGAAAGGACTGTTCAGAGCGATCGGAGCGCGCGACCGGGCCCACGCGGTGCTGATCGGGTGCCGAGCGGGACTCATCTGAAACCGCAGCGCGCTGGAGACCCGGCCTCGCCCAGTGCTGGCGCACGCCAAGCATTTCCTCGTGAAGTGCGGCCGGGGAAACCCGGCCGCACGGAAGCGCGGGGACGCGGTCAGCAGGGTGCTGGGCTCGTCGTCGGGAACCAGTCGTCCGGCAAGGGGCACGAGCCGGACCCCAGACCGGCGCAGACCCTCAGCACCGCTCGCATCCGGACCAGTCCTCCACCGTGATCTAGTCGCCGGGCCGGATCGTGTCGAGATCCCGGAATATGCGGCGGCACCCGGGTACCCGGGTGCCGCGAAGTCTTGCGACCCGGCTCTTCGACGACCGTCCGCTCCGGACCCGGCCGCGGGATCATCGCGAGGACCGCGACCGGTGCGCCGCCGACGCCCGGCTCGTTGCCCCACAACGTTTTCCGTTCCTGGCCGAGCTGGAAGCCCAGCATCACCCCGTCCGACGACGAGCACCGCTTCTCCGATTATCCGGACGCCGTCCACCGCGGCCGCAGTTCCTGGGCGTCTCCCGGGCGTCGTTCCGCTGCCGCATCGAGGCACCGTGCGGTCATGGCGCACCCGGGCTCGCAACGGCCGTCAGATCCCGGTCGAGGTCCGGGATCCGGCTGCGGAGCGCGTCCATGGTCAGCCGGGCCGCGTCGCCGTTGCCGAACGGATTCGGCGTTCCCGGGCCCTTCTCCCGTCCGGCCAGCACCGCGCGCGCGGCGATGACGACCTCGGAGAAGTCGGTGCCGACCAGCCGCGCCCAGCCGGCGTCGACCGCCTCGCGGCGCTCCGTCGTGTCACGCGCCACCAGGACCGGAACCCCGAAGGTCGGCGCTTCTTCCTGGATGCCGCCGGAGTCGGTGATCACCAGCGAGGACCTCGACAGCGCCCAGATCAGGTCCGGGTAGTCCAGCGGCTCGGTGACCGTCACCGCGTCGCACGTCCCGAGGATCCGGTGCACGATCTGGCGCACCTTCGGATTCGGGTGCGACGGAAGCAGAAAGCGCGCGCCGGGGAATTCCCGCGCGATCTGCATCACCGCGCCCAGCACTTCGCCGATGCCGCTTCGCCACGACTCCCGGCGGTGCATCGTCACCAGGATCCGCGGCCGGAGCCCGGCGAAAGCGGCCGCGACCGCGACGTTCTTCGGCGGCAGGCCCCGTCCGGCGATGTGCAGTGCCGCGTCGACGACGGTGTTGCCGGTCACGACGATCTTCTCGTCCGGCACTCCCTCCGCCCGCAGCGCCGCGCCGGCCGCCGGCGTGGGAGCGAGGTGCAGGGCGGCGATGCGGGAGACCAGCTGGCGATTGGCTTCCTCGGGAAACGGCGATGCGAGATCTCCGGTGCGCAGGCCCGCCTCGACATGCACGACCGGAATGTGGCGCCAGAACGCGGCCAGTGCGCAAGCGAGGGTGGTGGCTGTGTCGCCCTGGACGACGACCGCGGCCGGGCGGCGCTCCGCCAGAACCCGGTCGACCTCGGGTACGAGACCGGTGAACAATTCGCTCAGGCTGCCGGTCGCCCGCGACAGGACGATCCGGTCGTCGGGAGCTATCCCGAACGGCGCCAGGCCCTGGTCGACCATGTCGGGGTGCTGCCCGGTGGCGACGATCCGCGCCCGGAACCCGGATTCCCCGGCCGCGAGCGCGATGGGCGCCAGTTTGATGGCTTCCGGCCTGGTGCCGGCGAACAGCGTCAGTTCTTGCTTCATCGGCCTTCTTCCCCCCGTGCTCGGCGGCGCTTTCGAAACGACCGGCGAACGCATCACTTCATTCGCGCTTTGGCGGTTCCGGGAATCTTCTCCGCAGAGTATGGCGAGCGCCGCGCACTCCGATCAAGAAGGCGAGCGCTTAACGCCCGCCCGGGTCATAGCCGTTTTAACAATAGCCCCGTGAAATACTCACCCGGCGGACGGAAATGCGGTCCGGGAAGCGCTGGACTCGGCGTCGCAGAACCCGACCTCCCATGCCCGGGCCATCGCGGCGACGCCCGGCCCGGGGTCCGCGGGCCACTCCGGCGATCCGTCGCCGTCGTCGACGGCTTGCCCCGGGACCAGTCGGCCGTCCGCACGACCGAGCCGAAGATCCCGGCCCGGCTACCGCCTCGACGCGCACCTGCACCCGCCGTGTCTCCGCCAGGAGGAATTTCGCCGCGGCGAACCCGGCGCCCGCCACTAGGGCGAGGCGCGACCCCGGACCGCACGGCGCGCCAGATGTCGTCGCCCGGGTAAACCCAGGCTCCGCATTCCCCCAGCAACGCATCGCTGGCCCGTCTCAGCTGCCCTTCGCCCGCCTCCCGTCGCGGGACGGTGACACATTCCGCGTCCCGATCCCGGACGGATTCCGGTCCGATCTCCGTCCTCGGACTGCCACCAGACGAACGCGGCGGGCATGCACAGCGGGCACCGGCTGTGAGCGGATGGCAAGCCGGCGGCGGACCGGGCCAGGCCCGAACCGGTCAAGGTCGTGATATTTTCCCGGCGAGTGCCGGAAGAAGTCGACAGCCTCGCGGCGGCGAGCCCGCGGCTGTCGACGGCGGGCGACCGGCCGAAGCCACGGAACACTACCGCAGGTAGCGCAGGAACCGGACGTAGCCCGTGAGTGTCAAGACAGATCATCCGAACGGGTGGGTTCGGCGTGCCGAAATGAGGGTTCCCCGCATCTAGTATGAAATTGTCCGCGTACCTCCGGCCCCACCCAGTCGGCTCGCGAGGCGAGCGACCGGCGCAGGAAGGAATTCGTGAACGTGGCGGATGCTCCGGCGCCAGCCAGTCGCCGTATCGCCGGCTGCCGCGCGAATTCACGGTGTCTCCTCCGGTGCGGCCGCCGGGCCGGTGTCGCCGGCCTGCCCGCGCGCCCTTGCCCGGCGGTCCGGAAATCCGGGTCGCCGAGAGGGAAACGAGGATGCCGCGAGCTTTCCGCCTCCAGGGCGGGCAGCACCGCGGTGCACCGCGTCGCGCGCGGCGGGCTGAACCCCGGTTTCGCTCGGCGGCTCAGCGGCGCGGTGACGGTGGCAGACGTCCACTGTGCACTCCGTGTCGCCGGCCGGCTCGGCGGCACGGTCGGGACCGGGCGTCCGGGAGAACGGTTCGCCCTCGGTGTGTGCTCGCCCGCGCTGCCGTCCGGCTCGGGCGGAATCCCAGAATTCTTGTCACGACAGGAGACAGACGCGTGGTGATCCGGGTAGCGCTCGCCGAAGATCAGCGAGTCCTCCGCGAGGCTTTGGTCGCCTTGCTTCAGCTGGAGCGCGACCTCACGGTGGTCGGGGTGGCCGAACGGGGCGAGGAGGCCGTCCAGCTGGCCGGCAACGTGAAACCGGACGTGCTGATCCTCGACATCGGCCTTCCGGACGTCAGCGGCCTCACCGTGGCCTCCCGGGTCCGCGCCCGGCTCCCGGCGATCCGGATCCTGATGCTGACCTCGCTCGACAAACCGGGCGTCGTCCGCGAAGCCCTCACCCTCGGCGTCAACGGCTTTCTGCCCAAAGGCGTCGCGGCCGCCGAACTCGTCGAAGCCATTCGCGACGTGCACGCCGGCAAACGGGTCGTTTCGCCCGACCTGGTCTCCTCCGCGCTGGCCGCGGGGGAAAACCCCCTCACCCCCCGCGAACGCAGCATCCTCCAGCTGGCCGCGACCGGCACCCCTCCCCCGCAGATCGCCGGCCAGCTGCACCTGGCGGAAGGAACGGTGCGGAACTACATCACGCGGATCATCGCCAAACTGTCCGCGCGCAACGCGACCGACGCCATCCGGATCGCCCAGCATTACGGATGGCTTTGACCCCGCTCTCGCGGTCCGACGACGCCAGTTCGACACGGCGGCATACGCTGATGCCGCTCGCGGGACAGGTCACGCCACGCTTCTGATCGGCAGCACGCAGACCGCGGCAGCCAGGCCGGTGGCCGCGGAAGCGACGAACAGCGCGGGGAATCCACCCAGCGACGCGACAAGGACGCCGCCGACCGCCGCGGCGACGATCATCGGCAGAGCGCTCGAAAGCTGCAGGATGCCGAGGTCCTTGCCCCGGTCTTCAGCATGCGGCAGCACCTGCGTGACGACGGCCTGGTCGACGGAGAGGTACGCGCCGTATCCGAACCCGAGAAGCGACGCGCCCGCGATCGCCGCCGGGAAAGTCGGCACGAACGCGAGGATCAGGGCGGCTGCCCCCTGTGCGGCCGACGACCACACGACGACTCGCTTGCGTTTTCCGGTCCGGTCCGAGTGGCGGCCGACGGGGACCGCGATGACCACGATGCCCGCCGTGTAGCACACCATCAGCAGAAGGGTGCCGAGGTCGGGATCGACGTGCACCTCGTCTTTCAGATATTGGTAAAGGAAAACCTGGGCGAGCGCGTTCGACAGATTGATCAGCGCCCGCTGTCCGCACACCCAAGCGAAATCCGCGCTGCGCAGCGGCGTGAAGATCCCGGTGGCGATCGCGCGAAGAGCCAGCGGAGGACGTTCCGCTCGCCGCAACGGCGTACCGCGGACGCGAAGACCGAACGGAAGCACACACAGCAACAGCAGCAACGCCAGTCCGACGTAAGCGTCCAGGACTCCGGTGAGCAAGAAGGTCACCACCGCGACGCCGATGAGCGGCCCGACCGCGGTGCCCACCGCGAGATAACCCGAGACTCTGCCCCGCTGGCTGGTCGGCACGTCGTCGGGAAGCGCCGCGGACAGCGCGACGACGACGGCGGACATGCCCGCGGTGAATACGCCCCATGCGATGACGACGCCCACAACGGTGTGCTGGAAACCTTGGAACACGAACGCGACCGCGGCCAGCAGACCTCCGTAGACGATCCACACCTGCCGCCGGCCCGTGCGATGCAAAGTGCGGTCGGACAGCGCTCCGACGAGAATCGACACGATCACCGTCACCACAGCCGCGCTCGCGTTCGCCCAGCTCTGGGCGGCCACTGCGGTTTCCTCGCCGGCCGCGATCAGATTGGCCTGCCGAGGCAGGACGATCTGCTGTGCGCCGTAGTTGGCGAGGAACAGGCCCAGGTACGCGAAAGACCAGGTGGCCGTCCACTTGCGCCCGACCGGGAGCACTGGCTCGTCCAGAGCGGACCGGCCGCGCGCCGCCGGGGCCACGCCCGCGGTCATGCCTCCGCCGCCGTCACGTTCGCCAGCCGTCTGTTCTCGTTGACCGGCCCCGCGCGGTCCAGCACATCGCGGAAACCCCGCCTGGAACACGCCGTGAGAAGGTTCTTCGCGCTGTCGGGCGTGCACTCGTGAATGCCGCCGTCCGGTTCGGGACATCCGCCGACGGCGTCGTCCGGATCGGCGGCACGCACGACTCCGCCCGCCCAGTCCGCGCGGCGGCGGCCGCGGGGCGAAGCCGACCCGGGCGGAAGCTGCCGCACGGTGAAGGTCAGCTGACGAATCATGGAACGCGCACCTCTCGCTTTGTTCGAGGAGAAGACCCGGGCTAGGACCGGACCGTCAGTTCGGCATGCAATCAAGCCGGACGAAACGGCCAAGTCGAAATCCCGCTTGTCTCAAGAACGGAAACGGCTGCCGTCCTGATGGTTTCGCCAATGAGAAGCAAGCCTCTCGGCCATCCTGCCTGGCGAGCGCCTTTAACGACAGGGACCGGCCCGCGAATCCACCATACCGTTATCCGCGGGAACAGTTGCTCCGCACCCGCCTGGACAAGGTCATTTCTCGCCCGTGAAAGCTTCATCTCGGCCCCGCCTCGCTTTCCGGAACGGGCTGCGCGTGAAGACCTTGCGGGCTTGCCCTGGCCGGGTCACGCGGGCGATTTTGTGCGTTCCAGGAGGAATACCCGGATTTCGCGGCGGGCGGCGCGTTCGGCGTAACGGTCGTAGGCGGGCCAGTACGAGGCGACGGCGTCCCACATTTCCTGTCGTTCGGCGTCTTTCAGCAGGCGGCCGCGGACGGGGACGATGCGGCCGCGTACGGAGACCGTCGCGTCGGGGCGAGACAGGAGGTTCGCCGTCCAGGCGGGATGGTTTTCCCCGCCCCAGTTCGAGCCGATCACGACGTAGCCGCCAGAGCGTTCGACGTACAGCAGCGGAACCTGTCGCGGCTCGCCGGTGGTGCGGCCGATTGTCGTGAGCAGGAGCGACCGCAGCCCGATTGCCGCGCCGAGGCCCACCCGGCCGCCGCTGATGCGGAGGAGCAGACGGTCGACGGGCATCAACGCCCGCCCGAACGCGGCGAATGCCTTGCTGCGGCCCAAACCCGCGAAGATCTTGCGCAGTTTCATGACCGGAAGGCTACGGCGAAGCGGACGGCCGGGCATCTCGGCGCCGCGAGACCGCTCAGCACTGGAGTTCGACGGCCGCAGTTTGGTCCCGCGAAATCCGGAAGGGCTGCCCGCACAACGGTTTCCTGATCGTGCCGGATCTCGCGGCCGCCGCTGGCAGGTCGCCTGGCCGACGGTGCCGGAGAGCGGCCCGTCCGGCGGCTACGCCCCATCGTCGAGAACTTTCAGGGAGGAAACCGCCGACAGCGCGACAGCAGCGTCTTGCCGCGACGTTCCGCCGGCCACGCCGAGCGCCCCCATGGTCCGGCCGCTCAGCGCGATCGGCTCTCCTCCGGGCAAGGGCAAGAATCGCTCCACCGTCGTCGCGTCGCCGGGCAGAACAAGGCAATCCTCGAGCAGGTCCGACCAATCCGCGGTCGAGCGCCCGGTTCTCGCCGCGGTGAACGCCTTGTCCTGCGAAAGAGCGCAGCTGAACAAAGGCGCCTCCGGCTGGCGCTCGAAGTAGAGAAGATGAGCGTCCGCGTCGACAACGGCGAAACTGAGCGCGACCCCCAGGTCTCGCGCCTCAGCTTTGGCCACGTCGATCAGGATCGAGATCCACAGGTAATCGGGGCGTTTCAGTCCAGCCATGGTCAGCACCCGGGCGCCTTCACCGGGAAATCAGCCGACAGGACGGCCGGGGCGCCGAATCCTCCGGAAATCCGCGTCCGTCGAGCCCGGTCGCGCACGATTCCGTCCTGGCGGGCTGCGCCGGACGAAGGCCGGCCCGAAGAAAACACCATTGTCCTTTCTGATCGAGCGACGGGGTGGTTTGCGCATCCGGAGTCGCCGCCGCGGGGAACGCGTCCCCTGGGCGCTCCTCGAACCAGCTCACCCGGTAACAGCGGCTGTGCCGACGGAGCGGACAGTGCCCGGTGTTCCGGGCGGCTCCGGACTGCCAGACCTGCCCGCCTTCCGCTTCTTCGCCGGGTCTTCGTTGCTTCGAGCGCATAGTTCCAAGGTCCGTCGCCGGCCCTCGCCGCGACCGTCAACAGGTCGGCACGAGCCCGATCGTGCCCGCGGCACCACCGTCCACTTAGTCCACTTTGCCGCAATCGCACTCTCCTCGTGTTTCCCGAAGGGGTTAGCCGTCGAATCGCTCGGTTCAGATGCTTGAAATGCGCCGAAAGGGGAAATCTCAGACACGCGGACGACCGGAATCTCACCGAACCGACCCGCACAGCCGTTCCCTGTTCGAACCGGACTGATCAGACGGTTCCCAGGACCCGGTCGAGGTAGGTGTTGGCGAATGTCCCGGCCGGGTCGCATTCCTTGCGGATGCGGAGGAAGTCGTCGAAGTGCGGGTAGCGGGTGCGGAGCACGGACGCGTCGAGGTCGTGCATTTTGCCCCAGTGCGGTCGTCCGCCGACCTGGCCCGCGATGTTCTCGAACGCGGTGAAGTAGTCGCGGTAGGGCATGCCGAGGAACTGGTGGATCGCGATGTAGGCGGAGTCGCGGCCGTGCGCGGTGGACAGCCAGATGTCGTCGGCGGCGGCCACGCGCACCTCGACCGGGAACGCGACCGGGTCTTTCAGCCGCGGCACCGCCGCGCGCAGTTCGGCCAGCACGTCGAGCACGGATTCGCGCGGGACCGCGTATTCGGATTCCACGAACCGCACCCCGCGGTGGGTGACGAACACGCGGTGCGACAGGTCGCTGTACTCGCGCGGCGAGGACACCTGGGAGGCGAACGCGCCGAGCGGGCGGACCAGTTTCGGCACCGCGCGCCCGAGCCGGCACAGGCCGCCGAACGCGACGTTCTCGGTGAGTTCGTAGTCCACGAACTGGCGCAGGCGGGACAACGGTTTCCGCGCGGCGTCCAGCGGCAGCCGGTTGTTGCGCTTCACCAACGCCTTGCTGCCGTAGGGGAACCAGTAGAACTCGAAGTGGTCGTTGCCCGCCGCGTTGTCGTCGAACCCTTCCAGGACCTGTTCCAGCGGCTCCGGGCGTTCCTGCGCGGAGAGCACGAAGGACGGTTCGCACTGCAGCGTCACCGTGCTGATCACGCCCACCGCGCCGAGACCGACGCGGGCGGCGTGGAACAGCTCCGGACGCTCGTCGGCCGCGCAGCGGACCACCGAACCGTCGGCGAGGACCAGTTCCAGCGCGACGATCTGGGTCGAGATCCCGCCGAACCGCGCGCCGGTGCCGTGCGTGCCGGTGGAAATCGCGCCCGCGATCGTCTGCGCGTCGATGTCGCCCAGGTTCGTCATCGCCAGCCCGAGCGCGTCGAGCGCCGCGTTGAGAGCGCGCAAAGTGGTGCCGGAACGCACGGTGACCTGCTGGTTCTCCAGGTCGGCGCGGGCGATTCCGGTCCACCCGGTCAGGTCCAGCGCGTCGGAATCGGCGGCCGCGATCGCGGTGAACGAATGCCCGCTGCCCCACGCGCGAACCCGGCGCCCGGCTCCGGAAATCCCGTGCACGACCTCGGCGATCTCGGCCGTGCTGCGCGGCCGGTGCACCCGCTGCGGGGTGGCCTTGGCCGTTCCGGCCCAGTTGCTCCACGTCATTGCGGCACCTGTTCTTCGCTGGAAGGTTCCCACGACAAATTCACGATATTCGCGTTTCAATCGATGGTGTCGTAGTGTAGGCGGCGAATTCGCTACTCGGACCGCGCTCGCGGGCAAAACCGGCATGATGATGAAGAATTGCACATCCGGAAGCCGAGAATCTCACGCCCGCGTCCCGGGCGTCCGCGAGGAGAGGTTGTTCAGCGTGGACTATCCGGTCTTCCCGCCCGGTTTCCTGTGGGGCGTCTCGGCCGCGGCGTTACGCTCCTCCGAGGACGTCGCCCTGATGGCCGACCTCGGCGTCGGCGCCTACCGGATGTCGATCGCCTGGCCGCGCATCCAGCCCGACGGCGCCGGAAAGCCCAACGCGGAAGGACTTTCCTACTACGACAAGCTGATCGACGAGGTCTGCGCGGCCGGAATCGCCCCGGCGATCACCCTGTACCACTGGGACACCCCGCAGCCGATCGAGGACAAGGGCGGCTGGCTCTCCCGTGACACCGCCTACCGCTTCGCCGAATACGCCACGATCGTGGGCGAGCATTTCGCCGATCGGGCGAAACTCTGGATCCCGCTCAACGAGCCGATGGTGATGCCGATCCACGGCACCAGTGAGTTCCTGCTGTTCGTCGTCCTCCCGACGGCGCATCACCAGAATCTCGCCCACGGGCTGGCGGTGCAGGCGCTGCGTGCGGCGGGCGCGACCGGCATCGGCACCGCGAACAACCACTCGCCGGTCTGGCCCGAACACGACACCGCCGCCGACCGCGAGGCCGCCGACTGGCTCGACGCGCTGATCAACCGCACCTTCGCCGACCCGATGCTGCTCGGCAGCTACCCCGAACAAGTCCACCCGCACCTGCCGGACAACTTCGCCGACGACCTCGCCGACATCGCGCAGCCGCTCGACTTCTACGGCGTCAACTACTACGAACCCCAAGGCGCGACCGCCCCCGGCGAGGGCAACCCGCTGCCGTTCGAACTACGCCCGATCGAGGGTTATCCGCTGACCACCAACGACTCGCCGATCGTCCCGCACGCGCTGCGCGAACTGCTGGTGTCCTTCCACGAGCGCTACCGCGAACACCTCCCGCCCATCCAGATCACCGAAAACGGCTGCAGTTTCGCCGACGAACCCGCCGCCGACGGCAGCGTCCCCGACCCCGAACGGATCGAATTCCTCGCCAGCCACCTGCACGCCCTGCGCGAAGCCATGGAGGCCGGCGTCGACGTGCGCGGATACTTCGTCTGGTCCCTGCTCGACAACCTCGAATGGTCCAACCGCTTCGGGCTCGTGCACGTCGACTACGAAACCCAACGCCGCACCCCCAAGGACTCCTTCGCCTGGTACCGGAAACTGATCCGGTAACGCCCTCGGTGCACTTGCTCCTCTCGGTCCCCACGCATGCGGTGTCGCCCCCGGTGCGTCACTGTCGCCCGGCTACGGCGGCTGCTGGCCGCGACACGCGTCAGGTCCACCCCGGCAGAAACCGCTCCACGTCCACGTCCTGGAACGGCGACCGGATGAAGCGGTCCCGAAGGTTCCACGGCACGGTGCAGTCGAAGATGACCTTCGTCGACAGGCCCGGCTCGGCGTTCGTCCACAGGAAGTCCGGACTGGCGGAGGGATCGAGCGCATGGCACCGGACCCCGGGAATCGGGATCACCGACCGTTCGGCCTGGAAACGCGTCGTCATCGCCCAGAGGACGTCGTCGGTGTCGAAGACGTCGACGTCGTCGTCGACCAGGATGACGTGCTTCATCTCCGGGAACGCCCCGAACGCCACGATCGCGGCCTGCCGCTCCCTGCCCTGGTCCGCCGCGCTCCGCTTGGCGATCTGGAGAATCCCGACGTACTTGCCGCCGCCGGACGGGTGTGCGTAGAGGTCCTTCACCAGTCCCGGAAGCGCGTTCTCCAGCGCCTGCGCCAGCGACCCCTCGGTCGGGATCCCCGCCAGGCTGACGTGCTCCTCCCCCGGGCCGACCAGCGTCTGCAGAATGGGCCGGGTGCGGGTGGTGATCGCCGACACCTTGAGGACGGGCAGCGACGGGTTCGCCGTGCCGTCGTATCCGGGGAATTCCGGCATCGCGAACCCGGTCCCGGTGTTCTGGTCCTCCGCGACCCGGCGCCCGGGTAGAAGGTGCCCTTCGATGACGATCTCCGCCGACGCGAGCGCGTACTCGTCCACCGACTTCGCCTTCACCAGCTCCACCGGGGAGCCCTTGAGACCGCCGGCGAACTCCAGTTCGTCGAACCCGTACGGGGT
This sequence comes from Streptomyces sp. AA4, assembly GCF_000158875.1. Lineage (NCBI taxonomy): Bacteria > Bacillati > Actinomycetota > Actinomycetes > Kitasatosporales > Streptomycetaceae > Streptomyces > Streptomyces sp. AA4. The sequence continues at coordinate 4,984,847 of NZ_GG657746.1, forward strand.
CGACGGCGGTTCGAACGAGACCGCCAGGTACTCGACCGGCGAGATGCCCATCGAAACAGTGATCGGCATCGGCTCGCCGCGCGCGTCGTACTTTTCGTACATGCGGCCGATGTGCCTGCCCGGCAGCATGAACACCGAAAGCTCGTCGCGGCCCTGCACGCACAGCCGGTGGATCGTGACATCGTGGCTCCCGGTGTCCGGATCCGTTCCCCGCAGCACCGCCATGCAGAAGTACGGACCGGCGTCCTCGGGCGTATTGGTCGGCGCGGGCAGGATCTTCCTGAGGTCGAAGCCCGGGTCCGACGCGAGCAGCACCTGCTCCTGGCACGCGGCTTCCGGGACGACGACGGGAGTCTTGGCGTGTTTCATCGCGGACAGCATGTGCTGCCCCAACCGCCGCTCGTCGGCTCCCAGGAACAGCGCGACGCGCTTGCGCGAGGCGAGCACACCCACTACCACCGGGATGTCGTAGCCCTTGACGTTCTCGAACAGCATCGCCGGACCCACCCTGGTGGGCCGGGACACCGTGCCGCCGGCGCCCACTTTTTTGTAGACGCCCGCCAGTTCCGCTTGCGGGGAAACCTCCACCGCGGTCGAAACGAACTGTCCGTCATGCCGCTTCAGGAGTTCGATTCCTTCCCGCAGATCCTTGACGGGAGCCTTCGGTGCGCCGTCGGCGAGTTCTTCGTCAGCCATCGTGTGTCACCCTTCGAACCGAGCCGGCGCTTCCCCGGCAGAACCGTGCGCCCGGGAATGCACCGAGGCGCGCAAACCGGCGTCCCAGCGCGGGAAGACGTCCGTGTGGATACCGAACTGGTCCAGCGCCCGGCCGACCGTGTGGTCGACGATCTCCTCCAGCGAGGACGGATTGTGGTAGAAGGCAGGCACCGGAGGGAAAACGGTCCCGCCCGCCTCGGTCACCGTCGCCATGTTCCGGAGGTGGACCAGGTTCAACGGCGCTTCTCTCGTCAGCAGCACCAGCCGGCGGCGCTCTTTCAGCGTCACGTCCGCGGCCCGCGAAACCAGCGAACCGGTGACCCCGGACGCGATCTCGCCCAGCGTCCGCATCGACGCCGGGGCGATCAGCATTCCCCCGGTCAGGAAGGAGCCCGACGAGATCGGGGCGCCGACGTCCGTGTGGTGGTAAGCGACATCCGCGCGCCCGGCCAGTTCCGCGGCGTCCAGCCCGGTTTCGTACGAACTGGTCAGCGAGCCGGCCTTCGTCACCACGAGATGGGTCTCGATGCCCGCCGCACGCAGCACGTCCAGCGCGCGCACCGCGTAGATCGCGCCCGAAGCGCCGGTGACGGCGACGACAATCCGCCGTACCGGAACGTCCAACAATTTCACCGGATTCTCCTCCGTTGTTCGCCGCGTTTCACGACGGTTCGGCCTTCCGCACGGCGGCCAGCTTGTCGAAGACGCGCAACGCCCGTTCCGCCGAGAATGTTTTCCTTCGCGTGCTCGGAAATGCCCTCGATCGACATGATCCGGCCCGGGGTGTCGAAATCCCAGTGCGGCCAGTCGGACGAGTACATCAAGGTGTTCTCGGCGTCGATCGCCTTCAGCGTCCCCAGCAGCAGATCGCGGTCGGTCATCTCGATCGGCTGCGACGTGTAGTACATCTCCCGCATGTACTCGCTCGGCGGCTTGCGCAGCAGCGGGCGTCGGACATGCGCAGGATGTACTCGTGGTCCAGCCGCTGCATCAGGAACGGAATCCACGCCAGTCCGCTCTCGATCCAGATGGTCTTCAACCCGGGAAACCGCTCCGGGATCCCGTTGAAAATCCAGTTGGTCAGGTGCGTGATATTGCAGGTGACGAAAGAAATCGCGTGCACCGCGGTGAACCGGTTCATCGTCGAGGTCATCGAATCGCCCCACGACGGGCCGGCGTGGAACCCGATCGGCAGGCCCAGCCGCTCCAGTTCGGCGTAGACCGGCATGTACTTGTTGTCGTGGACGCTGATGTGCCGCTGGCTGGTCACCAGGAACCCGATGACGTCGGGATGGTCGTGGTACTCCCGGATGGCGTCCAGCGAGAGGCCGGGGTCCCCGAACGGCAGCCCCAGCATCGTCTTGATGCGCGGGTCCCGGCCGAGGATGTTCTCGACGAACCACTTGTTGTAGGCGACCTGCAGCTGCGCCGCGATCCCCGGGTGCGGATGCAGGCCGATCTCGAGCATCGGCTGCGGGAAGACGATCTGGACGTCGATGCTCATCGCGTCCATCGCCCGCCGCACGAGCGTGACGTCCCGGTGGTACGGACCGGGCGGCACCGGCTCCGCGAGCGTCGCCTGGTGCGGCACCCGTCCCGCCACGTCCTGGAAGGTCAGGCCCGCGACATGATTCGACAGCGCCAGGTGCCCTGCCTGCGGCCAGTTGTTCGAAATCTGCCTGCCGTAGTCCCGCAGCACCGGATCGCCGATGTCCTCGAGGATGTCGGGCCACGAGTCGAGTTCGATGTGATGCGAGTCAACGTCGACGATGAACTTGTCCGCCAGCCCGAACGCTTCGGTGTCGCGGGCGGCGTTGGCCAGGATCTCGCGCGAGTCGGTCGCGATGGTGATCTCTTGCGTCGAGCGCACCGTGACCGGGGGCGTGCCGGAGCCGCCGGACCGCGGGCGAGGGGAATTCGTGTCACCAGACATGCTGTTGTTCGATCCCTTCGATTGCCGGGACCCGGGAGAGCCAGAGCGCCAGGTCGAACGTGTTCAAATCGTGGGCCGCCATGATCGCCGAGATCAGCACGACCGCGTCGGTGCTGGTCGCCAGGCCCGGATCAAGCCGGGGAAGGCTCTTCGCCGACTGCGCGGAAGCCGTGTAGAGCGACGTGGCGTCAGCTACCAAGGCGGACAGCTTCTCGGCGGTGATCGTCGCGCTTCCGCCGTTTCGAAGGCGCTCGACCGCCGAGTGCAGGCCGTCGATCGCGCGGGTCAACTCGTCGCTCGCCGCTTGTTCACAGGCTGACATACACGGTTCCTTCGTCTTCGTACACCGGCACCGCGGCGAGGCTGAAATTCGGCAGTGCCGCGTGCTCGCCGGTCTTGATGACGAATTCCGAACCGTGCCAGGGACAGACCACGTGCATTTCGGATTCGTCGAAGTACATGCCGTGCGCGGTTCCGTCGGGGTCGATCCGCTCGCGGACCCTCGGGACGATCCGTCCTTGGCAGGCCGGTCCTCCTTGGTGCGGGCACACGTTGTGGTAGGCGTACAGCTCGCCGTCGAGACGGAAGATCCCGATCGTCGTCGTGCCGATGTCGACGATCAGCCGCCCGCGCTCCTCGATGTCCGTCGACGAGGCGACGACAACCGGGGCGGCACCGGTGGCGGTCATGAGGCGGCTCCTCTCGCGGGCGCGGGTGCGCAGCTGATCCAGCGCGTGTCGGTGAAGGCTTGTGCGTTGTTCGTCCCGCCGAACGGAGAACCGGCGCCGGACGCCCGGACGCCCGCCATCGGCGCCAGGGGCGAGTCGACGATCGTCTGGTCGTTGATGTGCGCGATGCCGGTCGGGATCCGGTCGGCGACCGCGCGGCCGCGGGCGAGGTCCGCGGTGAGAATGCTCAGGCTCAGGCCGTATTCCGAATCCGCGGCGAGCGCTATCGCGTCTTCGGTGTCGGCGAACGTCCGCACCGAGGCCACCGGGCCGAAGACCTCTTCCGCGTAAGCCGGCGTGTCCGCGGCGACGTTCGTCAGCACGGTCGGTTCGTAGAACAGCTGGTCGAACTCGCCGCCGGTGACGACGGTCGCTCCGCCCTCGACGCTTCGCTTCACCAGCGAATGCACCCGGTCCCGCTGCCGCGCGTCGATGATCGGCCCGATCGTGACCTTCTCGTCCAGGCGCGGATCCCCGATGCGAAGCGACCGGGCGATCGCGGCGAGCTTGGCGACGTACTCCTCGGCGACGTCCTCGTGCACGAGATGCCGCCCGGTCGCCATGCAGATCTGCCCCTGGTTGAAGAACGATCCGGCGGCCCCCAGCCGCGCCGCCAGTCCAGGTCCACGTCCGGGAAGACCAGCAGCGCGGAATTCCCGCCGAGCTCCAGGTGCGCTCTCGTCAGGTTCCGCGCCGCCGCGGCGGACACCGCCAGCCCGGCCCGCGTCGAGCCGGTGAACGAAACCACGTCCACGCCCTTGTCCGCGACGAGCGCCGCTCCGATGCTTCCGTCTCCCGGCAGGACCGCGAACACGCCCTCCGGCAGACCGGCCAGCTCAAGCGCCCGGGCGAGAAGCACGCCTCCGGAAACCGCGGTCCTCGGGTCCGGCTTCAGCACCACCGCGTTGCCCAGCGCCAGCGCGGGCGCCACCGATCTCGCCGCCAGCTGCAGCGGAGCGTTGAACGGGGCGATCACTCCGGCGACTCCGCACGGAATCCGGACCGCCACTCCCTGCTGGCGCGGATCCTGCTGGGCAAGCACTTCGCCGCAGGGCTGCACCGCCAACGCGGCCGCGGCGAAGAACTCGCCGGTCGCCAAGCGGATCTCGAACGACGCCTTCTCCCGAGGGCTCCCCGCCTCGCGGATCAGCCAGTCGGCCACCTCGTCCGACCAGTCCGCCAGCAGCTCCCCGGCGGAGCGAAGCACCCGTGCTCTCTCCTCCGCGGGACGCGCCGCCCATCCCGGCTGGGCGGACCGCGCGAGCGCCACCGCTTGACCGACGTCCTCGGCGGAGGCCGAACCGATGGTTCCCAGCACGGCTCCGGTCGCCGGTTCGACCACCTCCGTGGAGGTCTTCGCCGGACACCAGCCTCCCAGGTAAAGCGAGTCTCTCCAGATCTCGATATCCGCTAGCACTGCGCAAACATCTCCTCTCCAGCGCCAAGGCGCGATGCCGCGAGCGCGGCCGGCAGCACCGGCTGAGCGCGGTCCGGACGCCGATTTCTCCTCATCGGCCGATCGCGCGACGGCCCGCAAGGCCGCGGGGCACCACGAGGTCCTCGTCGACCATGTCCGGCCAATCGGCCGTCGACCGCCCTTTCGTTGCCGCGGTGTCCGCCTTCTCCGGGGAAAGCGGACCACTGAACAACGGCGCTCCCGGCTGCCTTTCGGAGCAAAGGAGGTCCACGCCGCCGTCGACGACAGCGAAGCCGAAAGCAGCTTCGCTCGGGTGCGGGATCCAGGCCGGGTCAGCCAATCCGGCCACGGTCACGCCCCGTGAATCTGCGCGAACTGGAATTGCCCGGTGATGGCGACGAACTCCCGCGGCAGGATGAGCCGGGGCGACGAATCGCTGCCGTCGGCGAGGTCGGCGAGCGCCTCGATCAGCTCGCGCGGGTCGTGCTGCCCCTCCAGCAGTCCGCGGTGATCCTGGTCCGCTGCCCAGACCGTGGCTTGCGGAGCGTTCTCGACCAGGCGTTCGTTGAACCCGGTCGCATACGGCCCCGGGTTGACGATGTGCACGGAAACCGGGGTTCCCTCGGTTTCGTTCTGCATCTCGACGGCCATCGCGTCGAGCGCGTGCTTGCTCATCGAATACGCGCCCGCGCCCTCGCTCACCAGAAGCCCGGCGACCGAGGAGACCACCACGACCCGGCCGGGCCGGCTGTCCCGGTGGAATCTGGCGAGCACCCGCTGCGTCAGGTCGAGAGTTCCGAAAACATTCACCTCGAAAACGTGCCGGACCAGTTCGAGCGGGCTCTCGGAGATCGGCCCCTGCGCGCCGAATCCGGCGTTGTTGACCAGGACGTCGATCTCCAATTCGCCCGCGCTCGCGACATCGGCGGGGTCGGTCAGGTCCAGTTTGCGGATTTCCACCCTGCTCGACGCGGACGAGAATTCGCTGCGCAGATTATCGGCCTGGACCTCGTTCAGCACCCCGGCGACCACCCGGTGCCCGCGCTGCTCGAGCAGGCGGGTCACCCCCAGGCCGAATCCGCTTCCGGCCCCGGTCACCAACACGCGTCTGCTGATCGCCGCGCACATGCAGTTCTCCCTCTCTGTCCCGACGCGGCGACGTCCCGATCAGCCGCCGCGAAAGCGATGTCGCCGACTCGCGCGGTTTCCTTGCGGGGGCGACTGCTCGTCGCGCCGTCGGACGGGCTCGATTGCCAGGCTGAATGCCGCTGAACGTGCCGATGACACTACAAGCGACCGCGCCGGACGGCCCGCCGAGATCGGCGAATCGCGGAGAAATAATGAATTATTCACGGTCCTATATAACCTGCGCACTCTCGGACGAATTAACCAAATCGACCGTTTTCGTGAGCCGTTGGCGCATGACGTCCCGCATGGCGGATGAATTTCTGAACTTCTTTCCGACGCCTGCGAACAAGGCAGCAGACGGCCTTGCCCCCATCGGGTTCACGCGGCGGAACTCTGCCGTTGCCCGACTGCGCGGGCGTCGCGTACGGCCCGAAAAATCCAGGCGCTTTACGCGGAGACCGCGCGCACGGTTGAGTTTTCGTCAACGCGAAACCGGGAGCGGCCGAACCAGCCGGGCTTCATGGAATGCCATGGAATCGCGTTGACGCCGATCAGCCGCCCCGTCAGCGCTCCGCAGGTCTTCGCCGGTCCTGCCTCCGGCGACGAAAAACGCGCCTTCGCGGGTCTCCCCTCGCCTTATCGCCCCACCGATGCGCATGAACTGCCCGCGCGAACCCGATCGTCTGCCGAGCCGGGCTCGAGTGCGGGCCAAGCGCCTCAGGCTTGAGAGGAAGCACGTTGCGGCAGACCGGCCGGACCCAAATCAGATTCGGGTGAATTTGCGTTGGTCGTCCCCGGGAGTGCCGAGTTCGCGGACGAGGCCTTCGCCTTCGACGTCGACGTTGGGCAGGATCCGGTCGAGCCAGGTGGGCAGCCACCAGGCGCGGCGGCCGAGCAGGGACATGACGGCGGGCACGATGGTCATCCGGATGACGAACGCGTCGATCAGGACGCCGAAGGCCAGCGCGAACCCGATCGACTGGATCAGCGTCGATTCGGCAAGGACGAACCCGGCGAACACCGAGATCATGATGAGCGCGGCGGCGACGACGACGCGGGCGCCGTGGCGGAACCCGGTGACCATCGCTTCCTGGGGTTCGGCGCCGTGGACGTGTTCCTCGCGCATCCGGGTCACCAGGAACACCTGGTAGTCCATGGCGAGTCCGAACAGGACGCCGATCAGCAGAATGGGGAGCATGCTCATGATCGGGCCGGTCGAGGCGACCCCCAGCAGCCCGGTGAGCCAGCCCCATTGGAAGACCGCGACGACGGCGCCGAAGGTCGCGACCACCGAGCCGAGGAACCCCAGCGTCGCCTTCAACGGCACCACGACGGACCGGAACACCAGCATCAGCAACACAAAGGCGAGCCCGACGATCAACGCGAGGTAGGGCAGCATCGCGTCGGACAGTTTCTGCGAGACGTCGATGTTGGCCGCGGTCTGCCCGGTCACCGCGAGACTGCCGCCGGTTTTGTCCTGCAGCGGCGCGGATTGCGCGCGGATCGCGGACACGAGGTCCTCGGTCTGCGTGCTGCTCGGGCCGCTTTTCGGGATCACCGTCAGCAGCGCGGTGTCGCCGGCGGGATTGACGCGCGGCGGCGTCACCGCGGCGACGTCCGGCAGCCTGCCGATGTCCGCGGCGGCCTGCTTCACCGCGTCCGGATTGCGGTTCGGGCCGGTGTCGACCACGACCAGCAGGGGCCCGTTCGCGCCCTCGCCGAAACCCGCGGAGACCAGGTCGTAGGCCTTGCGCTGGGTGGTGTCCGGCGCGGCGGTCGAGTCGTTGGGCAGGCCGAGCTGCATGCTCAACGCCGGGACCGCGACCACCGCCAGCCCGGCGAGCGCGGTCAGCAGGACCGGGACCCGGTGCCGCGCCACGAACCGCGCCCAGCGTTCGCCGTGCGTCGGGCCTTCGGTGCGGCGGCGCACCCGGATCTTGCTGCGGGCGACGCGGGCGCCGGCGAAGCCGAGCACGGCGGGCAGCAGCGTCAACGCGATCAGCACCGCGACCACGACCGTCGCCGCCGCGGCGACGCCCATCTGGCCCAGGAACGGGATCCCGACCACCGTCAGCCCGGCGAGCGCGATGACCACGGTGAGCCCGGCGAACACCACGGCGGAACCGGCGGTGCCGACCGCGCGGCCGGCTGCTTCCTCGGGTTCGCGGCCTTCAGCGAGTTCGTGCCGGTAGCGGGAGACGATGAACAGGGCGTAGTCGATGCCGACCGCGAGACCGATCATCAACGCCAGCACCGGAGTGTTGGAGTTCAGCTCCATCGACCCCGAAGCCAGCATGATGCCCGCCATCCCGACCCCGACCCCGACCAGCGCGGTCAGCAACGGAATCCCCGCCGCCAGCAACGACCCGAACGTGATGATCAGGACGACCGCCGCGACCGCGACGCCGAGTCCTTCGGTGGCCCCGGTCGCCGGGATCCCCTGCACCGCGTCCCCGCCGTACTCGACCCGGTACCCCAGCTGCTTCGCGTGATCGCCGGTCGCCAGCAGCGCCTGCCGGTCGCTGTCGGACAGTTCGAAACCCTTGACCTGATAGCTCACCTGCGCGAGCGCGACCCGCCCGTCCGGCGACACCGACCTCGCCTGGAACGGATCCACCACCCCCGCCACCTTCGGCGCCGACCGCAGCTTCCCCACCACCGACTCGACCGCCGCCTGACCCGCCGGATCCGTGACCTTCCGCCCCTCCGGCGCGGCAATCGCCACCCGCGCGGTGCCGCCGCCCGCACCTGGCTGCGGAAAAGCTTCAATCATCCGGTCCCATGCTGTCTGCGACTCGATACCCGGAACGGGCATCGCATCGGACAGCGGGCCAGACAGGGTGAGGGCACCGCCGCCGAGCGCCATCAGAACCGCTGTCCACACCGCCGCGACGATCGCCCGGCGGCGGAACGACAGCCTGCCGAGCCGGTACAGGAAGGGTGCCACGAGTCTTCTCCGTTTCGCACCCGGAGCGGGATCTCCGCGCCAGGTCCACGGCATTTGACGCTAACCTCACCGCACGGCGGTTCAAAGCCGAACCGCCAAGTGATGAACGTCCGCACGGAGACCTCGTGACATCCTCACGGCAGCGGCGTGACTCATTGCACGGCAAAGAGGTCCGCCGAAAGTCCTAACGGGAAGCCGGGCCAGACCGGCGAGGGAGCGCGCACGCCGTCGCGGCCCGGGGCGCCAGTCTCACAAAGCCCGCTTGAGGATCTTCCCGGTCGGCCCCTTGGGAAGCCGGTCAAGCAGCGTGATCGTGCGCGGGTATTTGTAAGCGGCGAGCCGTCCCTTGCAGTGTTCCGCCAACTCGTCGACGCTGGCGTCCGACCCGGCCCTGAGCACGACGTACGCCACGACCTCCTCGCCGAGACGCTCGTGCGGTTCGCCGACGACGGCAGCCTCGGCGACGCCCGGATGCTCGTACAGCACTTCTTCGATCTCGCGCGGATAGACGTTGTAGCCGCCGCGGATGACCAGGTCCTTGAGCCGATCGACGACGAAGTAGTAGCCCTCCTCGTCACGGTAGCCGAGGTCTCCGGTGTGGAACCAGCCGTCTCGGATCGCCTCCGCGGTCGCGTCCGGGCGACCGTAGTAGCCCTTCATCACGTTGTGCCCGCGCACGACGATTTCGCCGACCTGGTCCGGCCCGGCGCCGAGTTCCGTTCCTGCGCGGTCGACCACCTTCACCTCGACGCCCCAGATCGGCTTGCCGATCGAAAGCACTTTCCGCTGTTCCGCGCTGATGTTGAACGTCGTGCCGCTCGCCGTCTCGGACAGGCCGTAGCCCTCGAGCACGACCACCCCGTCGAACTTCTTCTCGAACGCCCGCAGCACCTCGCCAGGCATCGACGCGCCCCCGGACACCGCGGAACGCAGCGACGACAGGTCGCGGCCGGCGAGGTCCTGCTGCAGCAGGGCGACGTACATCGTCGGCACCCCGGAGAACAGCGTGCAGCGGTGCCGTTCCATCTCGTCCAGCACGGCCGCCGCGTCGAACTTCGGTACGAGCACCAGGGATCCGCCGAACCGGGTCATGACATTGAGCACACTGGACAGTCCGAAGACGTGGAACAGCGGCAGCACGGCGAGGCTGACGTCCTCGGCGGTCGCCCCGAACAGCTCACCCGACACCGTGCAGTTCATGAAGAGCTGGAAGTGCGTCAGCTCCGCGCCTTTCGGCCTGCCGGTAGTGCCGCTGGTGTACAGAATCACCGCGGTGTCGTCGGGCGACATCGGCCGCAGCAGCCCCGAATCCGGCGACTCGAGGAGATCGTCGAACGAGCGGGCCCCGCCTGCCTCTCCCGCCTCTCCCGCCTCGCCGACGAGGTACACCGGAAGCTGGCCCGCGCCCTTGAGCGCGGCGCCGGCGAGCGGGCCGAACGCGATCAGCAGGCGGGCATCGCTGTCCCGCAGGTGATACGCGATCTCCGGCGCGGTCAGCAGCGGATTCAGCGGGACCATGACCAAGCCCGCCTTGAGAATGCCGAAGCAGGCGAGGACGAACTCCGGCACGTTCGGCAGCTGGACCGCGACTTTGTCGCCGGGTTCGAGCCCGAGCCACACGAGAGACTCGGCGATCCTCCCGGAGAGCCCGTCGACCTCGGCGTAGCTGAACGAGTGGCTCCCGGCGTGCAGAAACGGCTTGTCCGGCCGCGCCGCAGCCGATTCGACGAGCATCGCGGCGAGGTTGAACGACATCGGCCACCGCCTTTCGGAGAAACTGACGCGGAACCCGGCCGCGGCGCGCGGCGTCCCGCTCGGGTACGAGGGAGTAAAGCACATCAAACATGAATCTTCATCACGTTTGCTCGCGCGCGCCCGGCAGATCGAACGAGGACTCCCTGGGCAGTGCGCGGTCCCTGGTCGCTGTCACGGGAAAGACGTGAAAATCGCACGCCCGCCCGGCGCGATGCCGGGTTAGAATTGCGGCGTCCCGCCGCGGCCTTGATTCCCCCATCCTCCGCGGCGGGTCTTTGCTTGGCAGCGTCCGGTGCGAGAACTCGTTCCCGCACAGTCAGTCGGTCGCGCCGGACGACCTGTCGCTCGAGAAAGCTGGTGTTGACCGGAAGATGCCGAGTTTGTTCCGCAGGGCGCAAGCAGCGAGCGTCGGAGCCGAAGCGGCCCGCGCGGCGCGCCGAGGGAGGACGGTGTTCGCGGCGATGTTCAGCGCCCCGTTCACCGCCAGCGGATCCATCGCCGGGTGGGCGGAACAGATCGAGGCGGTGGAGGCGGAGGGCTGGATGCTCTCCGATTTTTCCGCGGCGCTGGACGACACCGGATGCCCGCGCGCCTACTGCGTCTTCAGAAGGACATTGTGACCGAGGGCGAGAACACCCTGCCAGTGCTCGTGCACCAATTCCGGCGGCCGAGATGAGATGCTCACCAAAAGTGCGCAGCCGACGGTATTCCGCGAGATTCCAGGGTAGACTTGCGTCGCTCCATTATGGACAGTGATCCCCGCGAAGGGACTCAGATTCCCTGCGGCAAGCGATCTGGCTGGGTTGTGCTGCCGGAGGGACCGCCGGAGGCCTGTTCCGCGCTCGGCAGGCCACCGGCGGAGCGCTGGTTCACCCGGGCTGTGGGGCGCCGGGTGAACCAGCGCTGACTCCGCGCGCTCCGGCCTTCCCGGGGAAATCGCTCCGGCGACGGCCGACCGGAGGCGTCTTCGTTGTCCAGCACGAATCGCGCGGTACTCCCGGGCCTGGGCGCGGCCGAGCGCGCGTCCGGATGAGCCACCGCGCCGCCACCAGTGAGCGTCAGGGAGCCGAACCCATGCGCGCGGACATGTCCCGGAGCGGCCTGTTGAGCAGGTCTTCGGCCCGCCGGCCGACGAGCGAGTCCCACACCTCGTCGACCGTGTCCGCGGGCAGCGGGCGATAGAACGGAGCCCCGATGACCCACATCCCGGCACGGCGCGCCGCGGCCGCACCGGTCTGGCTGTCCTCCACGGCGACGCAGTCGCCCGGGTCGAGGCCGAGCACGCCGGCCGCGCGCACATAGGCCTCCGGTGCGGGCTTTCCTTCCGCCACGTCGTCTCCGCTCACGACCACCGCGAAGAACCCGGATCCCACGTCGCGCAGCACCCGGTCGACCACCACGCGGTACGACATCGTGACGAGACCGACCCGGATGCCGGCTCCCGCCAGGGCCGCCAGGAGGTCGCGAGCGCCGTCGCGCCACGGCACCGATTCGCCGAGCCTCGCCACGACCCCGGCCACGATGTCCTCGATGACGACCTCCGCGGGCACCTCGAGGCCAGCCGCCCGGACGAGCTCGGCGAGCGTCTCCATCGACGATCCGATGGCCGCGATCCGCGCCTCCTCGCTCAACGCCAAGCCGTGCGCGCCCAGCAGTTCTCCGGCGACCTCGAGATAGAGTTCTTCCGTGTCGATCAGCGTTCCGTCGAGGTCGAGGAGAACCGCTCGGGGGAGGGTCATGCGGGCACCGTCACTTCGTCGTCGAATGCGTTCGCACGGGCATCGCGGTCCGCGCGCCGGAAGGGCACCCGCCTACCCCATGGCGGGTGCCCGCTCCCCTCGCGCCAGCTCCCCGTTTCGCGCGGGAGTGGACACCCGGCCGGCGCACAAGAGGGGCGGGCATACGCCGACCGGGCTGCTGTGAAAACAGGAACTGCTGCCGCCGCGAATGCGCGGGCCCCGAACGGGGCGAGGCGTTCTTGCCGCAGCTTTATCCGCAGTTTGCCCGACGCAACGCGCCATGTCACCACCCGAAGAAATACGGTGCATTTTTTCCTTTCTGCGCGTGACATTATTCATGCTCGACGAGGGAGTTATTCCCGCACACAAGATTATTGTAGATTTGTTGAACGATCCTTAGAGTGAGCAGTGCGCAACAGTGACCACGGCGGGCCAGTTCGCTCTTCGCATTCAGTCCCGTCCCGCTCTTCCGAAAGCAGGCAGGTGACATGGTCGTATTCTCCCGCCCACTCCGATGGCGCTCGCTCGTTCCCTTGGTGCTGGCCGCCGCGTTGACGCTGCCCGGAGTGGCGCACGCCGACCCCGCCACGCCCAGCTGGCCTAAGTTCGAGAAAAGCCGGACCGGCATGGTGAAGAAGCTGGCGGAGCCGGTACTGAATTGTGTCAAAAAGAAGGACGAGACAGCAGCGGAAAGCCCGATTTTCCACGGCTGTTACGACTGGCATTCGGCCGTGCACGGGCACTACGCCCTCTACGCGACCTATCTGGCCACGCACGACAAGAAGTACCTCGACGCGGCGGAGAAGCAAATGCAGCCCGCGGGCGATCCCGGCGTCGTGGCACGGGAACTGAAGTACATGCAGGACGGTTCGATCGGCGAGGACACGGCGGACACCCCGTACGGGATGGCCTGGCTGCTCGAGATGGAGAGGGCGCGCGAGCAGGCCACGGGAACCCGCACGACCCGGCCGCTGGCCGACGAGGCGGTCAAGCAGATCAAGTCGTGGCTGACCGGCGGCAACGCGGAACAGAATCTCTTCTACGACATGCATTCCAACCTGTCCTGGACGCTGCAGACTCTGGCCGGATGGGCGCAGTACACCGGTGACGACGCCCTTCTCTCGTCGGTGCGCGAAGACGTGTCGAAGTACCTGAAGACCGACGAAGCGGACCAGCGATGCGCGGAGGTGTTGCCGGGCGAGCTCTCCGGCGAACTGGAGCCCAAGAGCGACATCACCGAGAACGGCTTCCTGGCACCGTGTCTCATGCGTTTGGCCGCGGTGGCGAAGGCAGGCGGGCCGGGCGCCGCGGAGTGGGTTTCGCGGCGACTGCCCAAGGACGTGTCGGTGTCGCTGCTCACCGATCCGCGGTCGGCGCATTCGGCGGGGCTCAACTTCTCCCGGGCCAACGCCCTGTGGGAAATCTACCAGGCCACTCGCGACTCCGCCGTTCGCAACGGTTTCGTCAAACTGGTCACCGCGGAGGTCGCCCGCCCGCAGGACTGGGACACGACTTCGGACTACCTGAACTCCCACTGGATCGCGCAATTCGGAATCCGGGCCATCGACCAGACTTTCGCGCACCCGGAGCAAGGACGCGGCCGGTGACCGGAGCAGCGCGTTTCCCGCGGTGCCGTCGCCGCACTTCGGCAGCCCCCCGAAGCGGGGATATTTCCGCGCGGAAGTCCGCGATGGTTGACACGGCCGCGGCAAATGTCCGATTCTCGGGTCGAGCGCACCGGCGTTGGCTGATGCGCTCATCAAATGGGGGTCCTTGCGTTCAACGTTTCACCGTACCAAAAATCTTGCCTTTTCCTTAAAGCGGGGCGAGTGCCTGAAACGTTGAACTCATGCTCGGCCGCTCCATATTCGCGAGAGAACGCCTCCGGGCGGACAGTGACGGGAGAACGCGATGCACACCATGACCGAAACCGATCTGCTGAGCGGTTACACCGCTTACACGACGGCTGAGGAGCTGGACCAGTTCGACGGCAAGGCCGCGCCCGCCGCGACCACCCCCGTCCTGGCTCCGATCCTCATCCGGGCCAGCATCATCGCCGCGCGTTCCTCGCAGCAGTGCGCGGCGGGGATCGCCGCCGCGGGCGGCGGGATCTGGAGGACCATCAGGAAGGTGTGCTGACCGCCGACGAGCGGCTCGGCAAGCCTCGGGGCCGGCGTTCTCGCCGGTCCCGAGGTCCTTTCCCGGCAGTACCCGCGATCCGGAAGCGACTATGCCCGAACTCTATTCATCCGACCTCGAAGCGGTCGACGTCGTCACCGGCGAGGTGACGTTCGAGCGCCTGCTGCTGGTCGGTTCAGGAGCGCTGAGCGCGGCGTTCCTGCCGTACTGGATCAACTGGATCGACGCCGTGCTGCCGGCGATCTCGCTGAAGGTCGCACTCACCAGGTCCGCCGCGAATTTCGTTTCCCGGCACGCCCTCTCGGCGTTGTCCCGGACGGATGTCCTGCTCGACGAATGGCCGGACGAGCCGGGCCGGGACGCACCGCACGTCGCGCTGGCGAACTGGGCCGACGTGATCGCGGTCTATCCCGCGACGTTGAACTTCATCTCCCGTTTCGCGCTGGGCCTCGGGGATTCGCCCGCGCTGCTCGCGCTGCAGTGCACCGAGGCGGTCGTCGGCATCGCCCCCGCGCTGCCTCCCGGCGCGGCGGGCAACCCGGTGGTGGCCGCACATCTGCGTTCGTTCGCGGATCGGCCGCGAGTCGTGGTGAGCCCCACCGAAACCGCCGTGAGCGCCAGCTCCGGCGAGTCCGCGGCGGGCAGCGTCGCGCCGCTGTCCGAGCTGATCGGCTTGCTGGAACGGCGATACCGCCAGCTGACGGCGGATAAGAGGCCGGAATGACGCGCGCGGACGACGAGCCGGAAGCGATGCTCGTGGAGGAGTACGGCAGTCGCCTGCGCCGGACGGAGATCCATCTGCTTCCCGGCGGGGCCTTCCAATGGACACACCGGCCAGGCACTGACAGCCCGGTCCGGATGGCCGCGCCGGACCGCGCGCTGGCCCAAGCGATCTCCGCCTGCTCGGTGCCCGCTCTCCGCTGGGTGCCCGCGTCCGCCGGCGACGCCGGGGCGCTGACCTACCTGGCCAGCAGCCCGCTGTCCGCGATGAGCTGGCTGGACCTCGAACAACCCCGCACTCAGCAACTAATGGCCACGACCCTGGAAGGCGCCGGTCGCGGACTGCGCGCCCTGCATCAGCTCCGCGGACCCGACGCCGCGAGCACGCCGCCCGGCCCGCGACGCGTCGCCCGCTGGCTGGACGAACCCGGCCTCGGCCCGGCGAGCTTGGCCAAGCTCGCCGACCTCGCTTGGCCGCGGTGGGGCCGCACCAGGCTGTCCCGGCTGCGCGACTGGTGCGTCCCGCCGAAGGAGGAAAGGACGCTGTTGCACGGATTCGCCTCCTTGGGCACCCTGCTGCCACCGCTGGCCATTCCGGAAACGGCTGCCCCGCAAGGCGAATTCTTGATCGGATCGGATCTGGCGGCGGGACGGCCGGAGTCCGACCTCGGCTGGCTGCTCGGCGAACTGCACGAGCTGCACTGGGTCGGCGTCTACCCGTGGATGGACTTTCCCACGCTGCGCCGGGCGTTGCGCCGGGGCTACGGGCCTGGTTGCGACGAGGTCGCGGTGGGACGCAGCGCTGTCCTGCGGCTGATCACCCACCTGCACGACTTCGCCGCCTATGCCGGATGGCTCGACGAGTTCACTGGCTACGTCGATTTCGCGGCTGAGCTGATCGATGACGAAGGCCGCCGCGCGGCACGCGGAGAAGCCGCGTGACCGGCATCGGCGAAACAGTTTCCTGGCAGCTGCCCGAGACCAGCACCATCGCCCCGGCCGCCGAAGTCAACCGGCTGCTGGACAGGCTCCGCCTCGGCACGCTCGGCAGCACCGGAACGACCTCCTTCGGCGGCCGGAACGACAACTGGGCGGGCACCACCGGCAACGGGGCGAAAGTCTTCGTGAAACAGCTGCCGGACACGGGCGAAGCGGTCAATCCCGGGATCGCCCGTTCGCTGGCCTTCGAACGGGCCGCCGCCCTGCTGGAGCCGCGCGGTCCGCTGGCTTCGCCGGAGCTGCTCGGCCACGACGAGGAGAACCGTCTCCTGGTCTTCGCGTTGCTTGACGACGCGAAGCCCGGCATCGAGCTGTCCGTCGCCGGCGAATTCAGCGAGGCCCTGTGTTTCCGCGCCGGAGAAGCGATCGCGACCGCGCACGGGCTCGACCCGGCCGGTCTGGACACCTCCCCGCTGTTCTTCCCTCCGCTTTCCTGGCTTGCCGGACTTCCCTGGGAAATCGTCCAGGAGAACACCTCGGCGCAGCTCGCCGCCTGGCAGCTGCTGCAGGACGACGAGGAAGCGGTGCACGCGCTGCACGAACTGAGGACGCTGGAAGACGCCGCGCCGCCCGTCCCGGTGCACGGGGATCTCCGCTTCGACCAGTTCATCGCATCCGGCGAACGGCTGTATCTGTGCGACTGGGAGAATTTTCGGCTCGCCGATCCGGCACGAGACGTCGGCGCGTTCATCGGGGAATGGCTTTACCACGTCACCTATACGATCTTCGTGAATCCGGCGCGCCGGGACGGCTCCCGGTTCGCCGGTTTCGGTGCCACGCACCAGGACATCCTCGATCGCGGCATGGCCAACCTGCGCCAGGCCGTCCCCCGGATCGGCGCCTTCTGGGCGGGCTACCGCACGCGGCGCGTCCCCGACCCGCACCTCGCGGTGCGCGCCATGCGGTTCGCCGGCTGGCATCTGTACGACCGGCTCATCGCGGGCGCGGAATCCCAGCTCCAGCTGAACCCGGTGGCCAAAGCCGCGGCCGGAGTCGGGCGCGGCGTCCTGCTCAATCCGGAGGGCGCCGCCGGGCTCCTCGGCCTTGTCCGGCCCGGCCGAGGGAGGCAGGCATGACCGCCGGACTGTCCTGTCCGCTGAACCCGAGGCTGGTCGCCGCGTTGCGCGAGGTCTCGGTATCGCCCGACGGCTGTTCCGCGGAAGTCGCGGGCACCCGGCTGACCGGCTCCGACCCGCGCGATCTGCGCGGGCGGCTCGCGAACGCGCTCTACGAAACTCTGCACGCCGGAACGCCGGGTCCTGGGTCCGCGGCCAAGGAATTCCGCCGCGATCGCGACTTCGAGCACCAGCTCGCCGACGCCGTCCCGCACGCCTGCGCTCCGGTCGACGGGGTGCTGCTGGCGGCGGGCGACGAGGAACTCATCGTGCGCACGGCGCTGGTCACCGTCCGGGTGCCGCGCGATCGGCTCGCCGGCCCGGCCGACGCGATCCCCGGCGCCGCGGTCCGGTTGCGGCTCGACGCCGCGCGTCCGGCGCTGTCGCCCGGCTTCTTCTACGTCCTCGGCTCACAACAGCGGCGGCGGCCGGACCCGGCGGTGCGCCGGATCTTCGTGCACTTGACCGATCCGGACGGCGCGGTCCGGGTCTGGCGCGACGTCCTGCGCGAACTGGAATCACTGCACGCCGACTATCACGCGAAGATCCTGTCCGTCCGCACCGGCTACCCCCGGCGGGACGCGCTGGTGATCTACCTGCACGGCGAATACCAGTCCGTCGAAACAGCGATCGCGCGGCGGCTGCGCGACGATCGCGCGCTGGGCGCGGCCACCTCGGTGCTCGCCCAGCGGCTGGCCCGGGGCGTCGCCGCGGCCTGGGAACCAGCCGACTCCCGTCCCGGCCAGCAGCACCTGAGCTTCGGCCAGCACCGCTGTTTCGCGCTCGCCACGGCCCTCGTCGACCACGCACTGGACCCCGTCGAGGGCACGCGGGAGCTGCGCATCACCGCCGAATTCCGCGCGGCGGGCATCGATCCCCTGCGGCCGCAGCGCAACGTGCCGCAGCGCACCGGCACACCGGGGCGCCGATGACCCGCGCCGTCCACCGGTTCACGCTCGGCAACGGGCTGCGCGTGATCGTCGAACCCGATCACCGGCACGACCTCGTGGCCGTCGCGGTTTCGGTCGGAGCCGGTTCGCGGGACGACCCGCCCCGCGCACGCGGGCTGGCGCACGCGGTGGAGCATCTGATGTTCCCCCGCGAGCACGAGGGACAGGCAGGGCATCTGCGGACGGTCGAAGCGATGGGCGGACTCTGCGACGCCAACACCTTTCGCGACCACACCAGCTATTTCAGCGTGGCCGACGCCGAACGGCTCGAGCCGCTGCTCGCCGCCGAGGCCGCCCGCTTCACCGGGTTCGCTCCGGACCGGCGCGCGCTGGACGGGGAGCTTCCGGTGATCGAGGAGGAGATCCGCGGCGCCGTGTTCGCCTCTTTCGGCGGGTTCCCCTGGACCATGGCGGCTTCGGCGCTCTGGGGCCCGGACCGGCACGAGGGCGGGGACCACGGGATCATGGCGCACCTGCGGGAGCTGACCCCGGCCGAAGCCCTCGCCTTCCACCGGGAGCATTACACCGCGGGCAACACGGTGCTCGCGATCGCCGGCGCGGCGGATCCGGCACGGGCCGAGGCCGCCGTGCGGGAAGCGTTCGGCGAACTCCCGTCCGGCCGCCGCGCGGCACGCCCGGACTTGGCACCCCGGCCGGGGGCGTGGTTCAAGCACACCGCCGAACGGTTCCGCGGCACTGCCCTCGCGATCGCGACTCCGCTGCCGGACGCGGACACCGCTCCCGCCGGCTATGTCGCACACGCGGTTCTCGCCGAGATCCTGTCCGCCGCCTGGCTGCCCCGGTGGCGGAAGCGCCAGCCGCTGCTGCGCTCGGCCTCGATCCGGTGCGGATTCAACGGCGAATGGTTCAACACCGCCTCCCCCGACCTGCTGGTCGCCACCTTCCTGCCGGAACGGGCTTGGCCGGTCCACGAACTGCTCGCCGAATGGGACGCCCTGCTCGAAGAGCTGAGCAGCACCGGACCGGACAAGGCCGAACTCGACCGCGCGATCGCCCTGCTCCTGCTGGGCCATCACCGGCAGCTGGATTCCGTGGTCACCCGCGCCGTCGCGCACGGGCGGTTCGCGGTGCTGCTTCCCCGGCTGGACGGCCCGCACCAGATCCCCGGCCTGCTCTCCGCGACCACCGCGGCACAGGTGGCGAACGCGGCGAGAGCGGTGCGCGCGGCGCCGGCGGCGTGCGTCGAACTGGCTGGAGGCTCCTGATGAAACTCCTTGCCGAGGCGGTCGAGGCCGTCCTGCCGAACGGGCTTCGCGTCGTGCTGGCCCAGGAGCCGGGAGCGGAGGTCACCGAAATCCGGCTCGCGCTGCCCTTCGCCACCCGCCCGGAGCTGGCCGCGCCCATGGAACTGCTCGCCGCGTGCCTGCTGCGGGGCACCTCCGAGCTCGGCGAACGCGCCGTCGTCGACCGCGCCTCGGAACTCGGCGCGGAACTGTCGGTCAGCCGCGACAGCGAAGCCCTGCTGGTGGCCGCCAGCACGCTCAGCACCCAGCTGCCCGAGGCGATCCGCCTGCTGGCGACGGTCGTGCGCCAAGCCGCGTACCCGGGCCGCGAACTGGACCGGGTCGTGGAAGCCATGGTGTCCCGCGAGCGGTCCGAGCCCCGGGCAGCGGCGTATCGGCAGCTGCTTCGCCGTCGGTACGGCCGGCATCCACTGACCGCCGAACCGGCCGGTGCCGAGGATCTCCTCGCGGTGACCGCCGACGACCTGCGGCGCCTGCACGCCCAAGCGATTGTGCCCAGCGGAGCGGTCTTGCTGATCCTCGGGCCGCTGTCCGCCGACACCGCGCTCGCACACGCCGTCCAGGTCTTCGGCGACTGGACCGGCGCCGCGTCCGGGCTGCGCCTGCCGCCCCTGGCCGGCACCGGCGACACCGGCCGCCTCACCCTGCCCGCCGCCGCGGGAACCCCGACGCTGGTGCTGACCGCGGGCCCCGGGCTGACTGCCGGCGATCCGCGGCACCCCGCCCTGCACCTGGCCAACCTGATCCTCGGCGGCTCCGGCTCCTCCCGGCTGGTCCGGCGGATCCGCGAACGGCTCGGCCTGGCTTACCGGGTCCAGTCCTCGCTCGAGGAAACCGGGGCCGGCGGCTGGACCGCGGTGGAAGCGGTGACCGGCCCCGGCAACGGAAGCCGGACGGCCGGCGAACTCGCCGCCTGCATGGCCCGGTTCGCCGACGAAGGACCTACGCCGGAGGAAGTCGGGGCGGCCAAGCGGCTCGCGAGAGGATTCGCCGCCGCCGGGCTGGCCACCCGAGCCGAAATCGCCAGCGCCGCGACCGGCTTCGTGCTGCGGGGGCTGCCGCCCGACTGGCTGAACCGCTACCTGAGCCGGGTCGACCTGCTCGGCACCGCCGAGGTGACCGCCGCGGCCCGTGCGCACTTCGACC
The DNA here is from genome assembly GCF_000158875.1 of Streptomyces sp. AA4. Taxonomy (NCBI): domain Bacteria; kingdom Bacillati; phylum Actinomycetota; class Actinomycetes; order Kitasatosporales; family Streptomycetaceae; genus Streptomyces; species Streptomyces sp. AA4. The sequence goes on from NZ_GG657746.1 coordinate 5,005,545, forward strand.
CCGCCGCGCACGCGACGGTCGTCGCCGACGAGCTTCCCGATGCCTCCGAACAGCACAGTCCATCCGGGAACGCGTCATGAGCACCGTCGACGGACGGCCCGTCCGCCCCCTCCGCGCGTTGCTCGGACACGCTGAACCGCACCGCTGGCCGCTCGTGCTGGTCCTGGTGCTCACCCTGGCGGGAAGCGCGGCAGAGCTGGTGCAGCCCCTGATGGTGGAAACGATCATCGCCAAGCTGTCCCTCGGCGAAAGCCTGCGCGAGGAACTCCTGCTGCTGGTCGGCGTGTTCGTCGTTTCGGTGGCGCTCAACGGGTGGCACACCTGGATCGGGCAGCGCACCGCCGAACGGATGGTGTTCGGCATCCGGCGCGGTTTGATCCGGCGGCTGATCCGGCTCCGCGTGTCCGAATTGGACCAGCGCGAACCCGGGACGCTCACCACCCGCGTCACCTCCGACAGCACCGTGGTGCAGCACGCCGCCACCACCGGACTGATCGACGTGGTCAACGGGGTGCTGCACCTGGTGGCCAGCCTGGTCATGATGGCGCTGATGAGCCTGCCGCTGCTCGGCATGACCGCGGGCGTGCTGGCCGTCGTCGGAGTCGTGCTGGGCTTCGTCATGCCCAGAATCCGCCAGGTGGTCCTGACCACCCAGGAATCGGTCGGCGAGATCGGCGCCGCGCTGGACCGTTCCCTCGGCGCGGCGCGCACAGTCAAGGCCAGCGGCGCCGAAGCCGAGGAGACCGAGCGGGCGGTCTCGGCGGCGCGCACGGCCTACCGCGCCGGGCTCAAGGGGGCCCGCTACCAGGTCGTCATCGCCACGGTGTCCGGGATGGCCGTGCAGACCTCGTTCCTCGTCGTGATCGGCTTCGGCGGCGTGCTGGTGGCGACGGGCGGCCTCAGCGTCGCGACGCTCATCGCGTTCCTGCTCTATCTGTTCAACCTCGGCACCCCGATCCTGTCGCTGGTCACCGGTTTCGCCGCGCTCCAACAGGGTCTCGGCGCGCTGGAGCGGATCGAGGAGGTGCGCGAGATGACCGTGGAGGACGATGTCGACACCGAGGTCAGTGCCCCGGCCGGACCTCCGCCGCGGGTGGTCGTGGATCACGTCTCCTTCGCCTATCCCGGGCGTCCGCCCGCGCTGAGCGACGTGTCGTTCAGCGCCGAACCGGGGGAAATGACCGCGATCGTCGGCCCGTCCGGCGCGGGAAAAACCACGCTCTTTTCGCTGTTGCAACGGTTTTACGACCACCAGGACGGCCGGATCCTCCTCGCGGGCGACGACATCGCGCGGCGCAGCCGTGCCGAGGTGCGCCGCCGGATCGCCTACGTCGAGCAGGACTCGCCGATGCTGGCGGGCACGTTCAGGGAGAATCTGGTCTACGCGGCGCCCGAAGCCGCCGAGGAAGCCATCGCCGAGGTGCTCGGCCTGACCGGCCTGGACGAGCTTGTCCAGCGGCTGCCGGAAAAACTGGATACGCCGGTAGGAGTGCGCGGGATCGCGCTTTCCGGAGGAGAGCGCCAGCGGCTGGCGATCGCCAGGGCGCTGCTGCGCCGTCCCCAGGTCCTGTTGCTGGACGAGGCCACCGCGCACCTGGACGCGCGCAGCGAACAGGCTCTGCGGCGCACCATCGAAGCGGCCGCACGGGAATGCACCGTGCTGCTGATCGCGCACCGCCTGTCCACTGTCGTCTCGGCGCACCGGCTGGTGCTGCTGGACCGGGGCGGAGTCAGGTCGATCGGCACCCATGCCGAGCTGCTGGCCGCCGACCCGATGTATCGCGAATTGGCGGCCACTCAGCTATTAGTCCCGGAAGCCGATCAAGAAAAGGACCCGGCATGCCCCTCACCGCACCCCGCGTCGTCGACGACGCCTTCTACGACGAACTGACCATTCACACCGACGACGCGCGAGGCCTGGTCGAAGTCTCCGGGGCACACGTTCCCACCGTCGTCATCGCCCGTTCCCCCGACGCGCCGATCAACCGGTTCGTGCCCATTGGCTCGCGCGAACCCGCCGACCTGATCATGACCGTCGGCGAGGCCGTCGCGGATCTCCGCCCCGGCAAGGGAAAATGGACCCGCGGCTCGTACCGCGTCGACCTCACGGCGGACGGGAAGCGCTATCGGTTCAAGCCGAACTCCATCGCCACCAGCCAGCTGATCCGCGACGGGAAGAAGGTCTTCGAGCCCTCGATGGACGACGAGGACGGCGACTTCCTCGTGCAATGGCTGGTCAACCGCGACGACACCGAACCGGCCGACGCCGCCATCGGGTACGCGCTGGCTGTCGCCTTCCGCACCGGCGCGATGAGCCTTTTCTCGATGCTGCTGAGCGGCGCCGAGATGGCCGGGCCGGGCTGACTCTTCCGGCGGCCCCGACAGCAGTGCCGGCCGAAGAAGGAGCAACACCGGGGAAGGGTGCAAAAATTCCTGCGCGCCGCCTGAAATCATCCAGCCGCAGGTCGAGGCTACTGCATGGTTTTTCTTCGATCGGGTGAGCTTCATTTCGCCGCCGCGGCGCACTGTGGCAGCATCGGTAATGCGCAGTTATTCGCGGCGCAGGCACCGTAGAAGAGTCGTTCCCAAGCTGAGTGCACCGCACGCATGAACAATGGAGACTCAATGGCAATCCTTAAAAAATGTTACGACGCGACGGAAAGACCGAGACACCTCCACCGGCGGTCAAGTCAGCGCTGACTCCCTGACCGGGACCGTATCGGTCACGCTGATCGGAGGAGCCCTGGCCGTCTTCGCTCCGAGCGCGGGCGCGGGCACCGATCCCGATGAGCTGTGCCACTGGTCTTTCGATCCCGACGATTCGAGCCTGATCGCCGTCCTGCCGCCCGACTGGCAGACTTTCATGGTCGCCAGGTACCGGACTCCGCGCGGCGAAACGCACCGGTTTCATTTCAGGCTGGTCAATCAGGGCCATCAGGGCCGCGGGACGGTGTACGACGTGGAGGACTTCAGCGAAGCTCTCGGAAATCACGCCGCGGGCCAGAACATTCCCATGGGGTCCGTCATCGAAGAGGTGACTCTCCAGGATCAGCGCAGGCTTGACCCTGACGTGGACCCGGAGGGAATTATGGACGGCCTGACTCTCCAGGTGGACGACAATGAGAAAATCGGCTGACGAACGACCTGGTTCTTCTGCCGGACAACCATACAGAAGGAGTAACCCGTGACCGACCGGAAACTGCTCGTTAAAATCGCCGCCGGGGCAGCACTCGCCGCCGCCGCGGTCGCCACCGTCGGGACCACGGCCGCGCACGCGGCGGGGACCGGCCTGGGATCCAATGCCCCCAGCCTGATCAACGTGGCGGGCTCGGGCGACCCCACCCATGAGGATCCCCCCATCCAGCCCGGGGACCCGGACCCCATCAAGGTCTCCTGACCGTCGTCCCCTGCCGGAGCAGCCGCGCGACCCGCCGCCCCGTCCGAAGCCGTCCGCTACGACGGATTCGGACGGGGCGGCCTCGCGACTGGTTCGGGGTGCACGAGGAAATCGCGATGGCTGGTGCGGGCGCGTGCGCACCAGCCATCGCGAAGAGGCCGAGAGCGCCGATCGCCGGCCTGGGCAGGCGAATATCGCGGGCGAGGACGGGTCCCAGCGCTCGGCGGGCAGGAGTGCGCAGGCGGTCTGTGCCGCCCGCGCACTTCGAGACCCCCTCGAAATCCACCGCGCGACAGAGCTTCCCGAGCGCATGCCAGGCCCCGGCGGGTCAAAATTCCTCAGGGAGGCAAACGTCGCTCGTGCGGCCGCGACATCTTGCCGCCAGGTTCAGCCGGGAACGGCAAGCGCCCCAGGCACCCCACCCTTTCGGGGAAATCGGCTCTCCCCGGGCAACGGCACGAATCACTCGAGGGCCGTCAGGTCGCGGGAAACGACGAGGTCGTTCCGCACCATCTCGGACCAGCTCGCGGTCGAGCGCCCGATCCGCCCCGCGGGGTACGCCTTGTCCGGCGAAAGATGGCCGGGTGTTACCGGGACACCTCCGGTCGCCGCTCGAAGCAGGGAAGATCGGCGCACGAGTCGACGACAGCGAAGCTGGACGCCCCCAGGTTCCGAGCCTCCGCCACGTCGATCAGGACCGAAACTCAAGCAAAATCGGGGTATTCACCGACTGGTTCCGCCATGACCAGGACCCGTGAACCTGCCCGGCAACCGAATAAAACACCACGGTCCTTCCGATCGACCGCGACGAGACCACTCACTCGACCCCGATCGGACCGGCCGGGAGTCACCGCAGGATGTCCCATTCATGGGCGATGTGCACTGCGTGCGAACGGTTCCGCGCGCCCATTTTGGACAAGATTTTGCGCACGTGGGCCTTGATCGTGTCGACGGACACGCCCAATTCCCGGGCGATCGACTGGTTGTCCCCGCCGACGGCGATCAACGCCACGATCTGCCGCTCTCGCACGGAAAGGTGGTGCGCGTCCGCTCTTTCCTGCCTGCGGGAGCCGGTAATCGAGTATCGCGGGATCTGGCTGGGCCCGCCGCGATGCGGTTCGACGGACAACCCCGCCGAGTGGAGCGCATTCGCCGCGACCACAGCGGCTTCGCCGGCAACCAGATAGGCGGCGACGAAGCCTCCTGGCATTTCTGTGCCGGGCACCGCTTTCCGCAGCGCCGGACCAAAATTCTTCGTGTCTTCCCGGACCCGCACTCTGCTTTTCTCCTCACCACTCGGCTTCCGGCACGGCGGAGACCAGGAGCCCTGGCCCGCTGCCTGCGTCGGTCTCTCGTCAGCGCTTGCCGTGCAGGACGGTGACCAGCTTGGCGACCAGCGCGTCCGTGGATTCCTTGCGGGAGAAGGAGGTGAGCGTGAGCGGCGCGGTGAACCGCTGCCGGGCCACCGCCTTCGGGCGGGCGAACTCGCGCAGCCCCTCCGGGCCGTGGATCCGGCCGAACCCGGAATCGCCGACCCCGCCGAAAGGCAGCGACGCGATGCCCGCGAACGACAACGGCGCGTTCACCGCGGTCATGCCCGCCCGCAACCGCGACGCCAGCTCCGCCCCGCGCGCCCGCGAGAACACCGTGGAACCCAGGCCGTACTTGGTCGCGTTGGCCTTCTCCACCGCCTCGTCCATGTCCCGCACCCGCGCGATCGTCACCGTCGGGCCGAACGTCTCCTCCCGCACCGCCTCGGAGTCCTCCGGCACGTCGACCAGCACCGTCGGCTGCACATACCGGTCGCCGACGCTGTCCACCCCGCCGACCAGCGCCTTCCCGCCGCGCGCGAGCGCGTCGGCGATGTGCCGGCGGATCACCGACAGCTGCGAGGGCATGGTGATCGGCCCGTACTGCGCGTCCTCGTCCGAACCCGCGCGCACGTGCTTCGCCTTCCCCACCACCTTCGCCACGAACTCCTCGGCCACCCGCTCGTGCACGTACACCCGCTCCACGCCGATGCAGGTCTGCCCCGAGTTCGAGAACGCGCCCCACACAGTCGCGTCCGCCGCCGCTTCCAGGTCCGCGTCCGCGTCGACCAGCAGCGCGTCCTTGCCGCCCGCCTCGATCACCACCGGCGTCAGCGTGTCCGCGGCAGCCGCCATGATCTTCTTGCCCGTCCCGGTCGAACCGGTGAACGCGATCTTGTCCACCCCGGAACCCACCAGCGCCGCCCCGGTCTCGCCGAACCCGGTCACCAGCTGCAGCACCGGCTGCTCAGGCACGATCTCGGCGAACGCGTCCACCAGCCACTTCCCGACACCCGGGGTGTACTCGCTCGGCTTGAACACCACCGCGTTGCCCGCCGCCAGCGCGTACGCGATCGAACCCAGCGGAGTGAACACCGGATAATTCCACGGCCCGATCACGCCGACCACGCCCAACGGCACGTACTCGACCGTGGCCGAGTGATTCATCGTCAACAACCCCGGCGTGCGACTCCGCTTGCCCAGCACCTCGCGGGCGTTCTTCGCCGCCCACGCGATGTGCTCGATCGCCAAAACGCTCTCCAGCTGCGCGTCCGCGATCGGCTTGCCGGTCTCGTCGCGCACCACCTGGCACAACTGCGGCAGCCGCCGGGTCAGCACGCCCTTCCAGCGCCGCAACCGTTCCGCGCGCCCGGCGAAACCGAGGCCGTCCCACCAGCCCGCGGCCGCCCTCGCCCGCTCCACAGCGGCGCTGACCTGCTCGGCCGCGTGCACCGGATAGGTCCCGACGACCTCGTCGGTGGCCGGGCTGAGCGAATCGAACGTCTCGCCGACCTGCGCCGGATCCGGCTGGACCGCAGTCATCGACACCTCCCCGTCTCGGTGGATCCCCAGGCTACGAAGCCGCTGACAGATTGCCAACAGTTTCCCGGCGCTCCGGGAAAAGAGGGGCAAAATTTCATCCTCGCCGCATACCGGAATTCTCGGCTGCATTGTCACCAGGAGCCGATCGCATTCGCCCGGCGGCCAGGGCGGGTGCCCGGCCGATGCGCGGCTGGGGGCACGCGCATCGGCCGGACTGCCCGGTCGCCCCGAATGCTCAGCTCCCCGAGCGGAGAAAAGCAGTTCGACCGGCGGGCGTACTTCCAGGCTGCCCGAATCGGCGAGCCATGTCACCGCAGAGCGAAAACTCGTGAATATCTCCCGGCCGCCGCCAGCGCGGTCAGGCCCGAACTCAGGAAACGCTCCGGATCGGCAGCACACAGAACGCGGCGGCCAATCCGGTGACCGCGGAGGCGACGAACAACGACGGGAAACCGCCCGGGGAGGTGATGAGGACCCCGCCGACAGCCGCGGCGGCGATCGACGGCAGCGCGCTCGCGAGCTGCAGCACACCGAGATCCTTGCCGCGGTCTTCGGAGCGCGGCAGCACCTGCGTGACCAGAGCCTGGTCGACGGAAAGGTAAGCGCCGTAGCCGATTCCGAGAAGCGACGCGCCCAGGATCGCGGCAGGCATGGTGTGCACGAAAGCGAGGACCAGCGCTGCCGCGCCCTGGACGGCCGAAGACCACACGACCACCCGTTTGCGCTTCCCGCTGCGGTCCGAACCGCGGCCCACCGGAATCGCGACGACCACGATGCTGGCCGTGTAGCACACCATCAGGATCAGAGTGCCGAAGTCGGGATCGACGTGCACCTCGTCTTTCAGGTACTGGTACAGGAAGATCTGGGCGAGTGCGTTCGACAGGTTGATCAGCGCCCGCTGTCCGCACGCCCAGGCGAAATCCGCGCTGCGCAGCGGCGCGAAAATGCCGACGAGAACAGCGCGGAGAGCCAGCGGAGGACGTTCCGCTCGCCGCAACGGCGTTCCGCGGACGCGAAGACCGAACGGAAGCACACACAGCAACAGCAGCAAAGCCAATCCGACGTAGGCGTCCAAGACTCCGGTGAACAGGAAGGTCACCACCGCGACCCCGAGCAACGGGCCGACCGCGGTGCCCACCGCGTAATAGCCGGAGACCCGGCCCCGCTGGTTGACCGGCACATCGTCCGGCACCGCCGCGGACAACGCGACCATGACGGCGGAGGATCCTGCCGTGAAGAGCGCCCAGCCGATGACGACGCCGACGATGCCGTGCTGCAACCCCTGGAACACGAACGCGACGGCGGACAGCACGACGCCGTACAGGATCCACACCTGCCGCCGGCCGGTGCGGTGCAGGGTGCGGTCCGACAGCGCTCCGACCAGAATCGAAACGACCACAGTCACCAGCGCGGCGCAGGCGTTGGCCCAGCTCTGCGCGACGACCGCGGCGTTCCCTTCGCCGGCGATCGCGTTGGTCTGCCGCGGCAGCAAGATCTGCTGCGTGCCGTAGTTGGCGAGGAACAGCCCCAGGTTCGCGAACGCCCAGCAGACCGTCCACACGCGACCGGCCGGGCGGACCGGTTCGTCCAAAGCGGACCGGCCGCCGGTTTCCGCCACGCCCGCGGTCATGCCGGCCCCAGTGTCACGTTGGCCAGCACCGGAAAGTGGTCGCTCGCGGGCTGGCGGGGCCGGAACGGGACGGTGCGGGTGGTGATGTGCGGGACCGGCCGCAGGCCGTTCTCGTTGATCGAGCCCACATAGTCCAGCACATTGCGATAGCCCGGCTGGGAGCGCGCCACGAGGCGGTTGCTCGCGCTGTCGAACGTGTGCTCGTGCATGTCGCTGTCCGGTTCGAGACGTCCGCCGACCGCCTCGGCCGCGTCGGCGTGATCCTGGCCGCGCTCGCCGGGAACGCCGCGCGCGTCCGCCGCGTAGTACTCGACGTTCAGATCCCCGACCAGCAGAACGGGCGCATCCGGCGGTGCCGTCCGCGAGACGAACTCGCGCAGTTCTTTCAGCTGTTCCAGGCGTACCGCACGTGTCGCGGACAGCGGCGTCGGCGGCTCGTCGGCCTGCAGATGGGTCGCGGCCAGCCACACCCGGCCGTCCGGCGTGTCCAGTTCCGCCAGCGCGACCCCCTTCGCGCACAACGCGTCTTGGGTTTTCCGGTGGACCGCGCTGTACAGATGCTGGCCGCACCACCGGATCGGGTACCGGCTCAGCACCCGGACCCCGCCGCCCACCAGCGTGCGCAGCGGCGAGACCGGAGGCACCGCCCCGTCCCATTCGCGCCGGCCCCGAAGCGCGCCGATCTGGGGCGACGCGTGATAGCCGTGCCGCTTCAGCCGCGAGGCCAGCCGCCCGGCGGACGAGAGGCTGAACGCCTCGTTCAGCACGACGACGTCCGGATCGACGGCGCGCACGGCTTCGGCGGCCCAGCCCGCCCGGAGCCAGCCGCGAGGCGAAGCCGAGATCAGCGGAAGCTGCAGCACGTTGAATGTCAGTAGACGAAGCATCGGATGCACGCCTCCCGCCTGGCTCGAAGCGCGGCCCCGCACTGGGCCGCAGAACCACACCGTAGATAAAACGTGAATCTGCTTCAAGTTTTTCTCCGTGCGACACCCCTCTGGGTGAGGCGCGGGTGTGCTCGCCGTGAACGCCGGGCGCGAGCGCTCTCATTCGTCCGCCGGCGCATCCTCCGGCACCGGGCTGATCGCCGGAAGCGTCACGCGAAGCACGAAGCGGTCGCCGGTGCTTTCCGCGCTGCACGTCCCGCCGATCCGCTCGACCCGCTCGGCGATGCCGCCCAGCCCGTGCCCCGGCGCCACCGACTCCGAGGAGAGCAGGCCGTCGTTGCCGATCATGAACTCGAACCGGTCCCCGATCCGGACCAGCTCCAGCGTGCAGTTCACGGGCTGGCTGTGGCGCAGGATGTTCGTCACGGATTCCCGGAGCACCCAGGCCAGCACTTCGGCGGCCGCGCCCTCGGGCTGTTCGCCGATCCTGATCTGGCAGACGGCTCCGCGCGACTCCAGCAGGTCGATCGCCGCCGCGAGTTCGGCGTCCAGGTCGGCGACCAGGGTGCCGTGCGCGATGTTGCGCATGTCCTGCAGGGTCTGCCGCGCCAGCCGGTGCGCGGCCCGGCTTTCCCGTTCGGACTGGAGGCGGTCCGCCGCCGCGAGCCGCTCCGCGAGTTCCGTGCGCAGCATGATCGACACGAGATTGTGGCCGAGCCGGTCGTGCAGGTCCCGGGAAATCCGGGTGCGTTCCTGGTGCACGGTCAGCCGCGCGATCTCGGCGTTCGCCGCGGCGAGTTCGGCCGTGCGGATGGCCAGCCACGAGGTGGCCCGCACTGCGATCGCACCGACGATCCCGAAGACCGCTCCCTGCGCGATCGCGTAATCGTCCGGCTGCACCGATTCGGGCAACGACCACCACCAGAGCAGTCCGATCGTGAAAAGACCGATGCCGAACGCGACTGCCCAGACCCACTCGCTGCGGACCAGAATGAGCAAGAGCAGACCGACCATGGAGATGGAACCCGAGGGCATCTGCACGGCGTGAAAGGCGATCGCGACGACAGCCGCGATCAGCGTGCTCAGCACAGTCAGCGGCCACGTCTGCCGGAACGACATCCCGGCCGCGCGAAACACCAGCCCGTGCAGGCAGATCAGCGTCTGCAGCAGAATCAGCCCGGCATACCAGGCGGACAGCTCAAGGTCGGAAGTCTCCACGAAGACCTTCGCCGTGCCCGGCGTGACGACCCCGCTGATGACGACCCCGAAAATCGCGGCCGCGGCGAGCAGGAACGCCCGGCCGCCGATGCGGACGGTCCGCCAGTAACGAGCCTTGCCCAGCACCGGCCACGGGAAGCGGTTCACCTGGTGTCCTGTCCTCCTTCGCCAGCCATGCTGGCGCGCGATGCTAACCACGCCGGTGCCGTCCGGACGAATCGGATCATCCTTCCGGGTGACCGGAATCGGCTGAAGACACGCCGGTCGGCGGCTGGCGGACCCTGCCGGACGGGCAAGAGACGACGATGATCGCGGCCGCAGCACCACCAGAATCCGCACGCAGGCCCGAGAAGCCGTACGGCCTGCGAAACGGAGCACCCTGGTCGCTGCCGTCGCAGAGTCCGCACCGAACCGCAGGGCGAACACCCGGCAGCACAGACCCGCAGCTCAGAAGCCTGACAAACCCGTGGGGACGCCTTCCCGGGAGCACCCGGAGCCCTCTTCTCAGGTCAGCGACTTCGTGCTTCGACCGCGCAGCAAGCTTCGACAGACCGGCGCGACGAGGGCCTGCTCGTCGCTGTTCCGCGCACGGAATCCCGCCCGGCAAGCGCGGGAGGCCTTCCTTCGGCACCCGACCGCTAGAGGGGCTGGTACCGCGGCGGCCCCGACGCCGTGCGCCGTCGGGGCCCCTCCGTCCTGAACCTCCACTCTGGACCGGAACGCGGCGCGAGCGGGGCCGACGAGGCGGGATCAGCCCTTGCCGCGCCCGAGTGCTTCGCGTTTCACGAAACCGACCGCGGCGGTGGCGACGAACAGGATCGCGCCGATGATCAGCAGCCAGAACAATCCCTTCACCGCGATCCCGACCACGATGCACGCGACCCAGATCACCAACAGCAAACCCAGCAATGCCAGCATGTTCTCTTCTCCCGGTTGATTCGGCCGCACGTCAGCGAACGGCAGCGGCGGGGCCGCGACAATCCTTGCGGTCGCGGGCCGGACGTCACTTGCCGACGACGCCTTCGACCGCGTCCTTGACCTTTTCCCCGGCTTGCTTCAGATTCCCTTTGCCCTGCTCGGCTTTGCCTTCGGCTTCCCACTGCTCGTTGCCGGTCGCCTTGCCGACGGTTTCCTTGGCCCGGCCTTTCAGCTCTTCTGCCTTGTTCCGGGCCTTGTCGCCGACACTCATCGCGGGATCCTTTCGTCGCCGAACCACTGCGGTCCGGGCATGCGGCAGTGTTTCCCGCCGGCTCCGCGCCGAAACCTCGCTTCGCCCCACCAGGCCGCCCCGTTCTCAGTGTCCTCACAGCAACTCTCGGGGAGGGTCGCCAGAGGTCCGGTCGCCGTGACCGGGCCGGTTCGACGATCCGTCTGGAGCTGCTGAAGTGCTGAACGCCGCGACATCTTCCCGTGCCCTTGCCGGTCGCCGGGCGCTCTCCGTCTGAGCGGGGCCCGTCATGGCACGCACGCGGGTGTACCGCCACGGAGTGCTCGCGGCCGAAGGGATCCCGGTCGCGGACGTCTCCGACTACCTCGCCGACCCCGAAACGACGGTATGGCTGGACTTCTGCGCTCCGACCGAGGAAGACCTGGCGGCCATCAGCGAAGAACTCGGCCTGCACCCGCTCGCGGTCGAAGACGCCGTGCACGAACACCAGCGCGCGAAACTCGACCGGTACGACTCCCACTCCTTCCTGACCGCCTACTCGGCCGCGCTCGGCGCCGACGGGACGCTGCTCGTGTCGGAACTCGCCGCCTTCATCACCGGTCAGGCCCTGGTCACCGTCCGCAAAGACGAGAACTTCCCGATCGACGCGGTCGTCGCCCGCTGGGACTCGGCCGCGGACCTGGCGAAAAACGGCGTCGGATTCCTGCTGCACGGACTGCTCGACCACATCGTCGACGGTCATTTCGAGGTGGTGCAAGCGCTCGACGAGCAGATCGAGGAACTCGAAGATCTCGTGTTCGACGAACGCCCCCGCTACGCCGACATGCAGCGGCGCTCGTTCGCGCTGCGCAAAAGCCTCGTGCGGATCCGGCGCGTCGTCCTCCCGATGCGCGAGGTCGTCAACACGGTCATGCGCCGCGACATGCACCTCGTCGACGCCGAACTGCAGCCCTACTTCCAGGACATCTACGACCACGTGCTGCGCGCGTCGGAATGGACGGAATCGCTGCGCGACCTGGTCACCACGATCCGGGAAACACAGCTGAACATCCAGGGCAACCGGCTCAACACGATCATGAAGAAAGTCACCAGCTGGGCGGCCATCATCGCCATCCCGACCGCCGTCACCGGCTTCTACGGCCAAAACGTGCCCTATCCCGGTTTCCAGACCACAGCCGGTTTCTGGACGTCCACACTGGTCATCGTCATTCTTTCCGCCGCCCTGTATGTGTCCTTCAAGAAACGGGACTGGCTGTAGCCCGCGTTATCGCTTCCCCGCCGCTCGGCGGCCGACGGCATCCGCGGGCGAGTAGCCTCAATCCGACGCCCGGCTGCGGAGAGGAGGCGCGATGCCGACGGACGAGGACCAGCTGAGTATCTTCCTCGCCATCCGCGAAGGCGACACAGACCGGCTCTCGGAGTTGCTGCGCGCGGATCCCGAACTGGCCGCCTGCCGGCTGGGCGGGCCAGCCCGCGGGCGCACGCCGCTGCACGTCGTCAGCGACTGGCCGGGTTACTTCCCCAACGGGCCGCGCATCGCGGAACTGCTGATCGCCGCCGGTGCCGACGTCAACGCGCGCCCGGACGGCGGCGAGTCTCCCCTGCATTGGACGGCCAGCAGCGACGACGCGGCCGTCGCGCGAGTGCTGATCGACGCGGGCGCGGACCTCGAAGCGTCCGACGGATCGATCGGCACGCCGCTCGACAACGCGATCGGCTACGCCTGCTGGAATGTCGCACGCCTTCTGGTGGAACGCGGTGCGCGGGTCGAGAAACTGTGGCACGCCGCCGCGCTCGGCCTGCTCGACCGGATGGAAGAGCTGATCGCCGGCAGTGCCCCCGCACAGGACGCGCTCGATCAGGCTTTGTGGCATGCCTGCGCGGGCGGGCAGCGACGGGCGGCCGAACGTCTCGTCGGGCTTGGCGCCGACGTGACGTTCACGCCCGATTACGGCCGTGGCACCCTGATCGACGCGGCATCGACCGACGGCACCCAGCGCGCGAACCTGATCGAGTGGCTGACCGGACTGGGTTTGCGCGCCGCTGCCGACACCGCGGACTGAGACGGGGACCGGCTGGCGAAGCGAATCTCGCCCCGCCCCACCCTCCGCGACCGCCACGACGGCGGCAGCGGGCAGCAGAACCCCGAGACGCCGGAGCGGGTCAGTTCGGCCAGCCGCGCCGCGATCTCGTTCACCGGGCCGTACAGGCAGAATCGGCAAGCGAACAGTTCCGTCGCGTCGTCGTCTGCAAAGGACTCGGCAGGCGTCCGGGCACGCGCACCCGGACGCCTGCCTCGGCCAGGAATCCCGCGCCGCCGTTCGCCGCGATGCTCAGGCATACCGGCTTCAGTTCGCGGGCCGCTGGCGGCCGGGCGGATCGACACGGAGACCGGGCCGCCCGGGCCGGATCAGGAACCCGGCGGCGAAACTGACGGCCGACGCGGCCGCCAGGTACACCGCGATCGAGACCCCAGTGCCGGTCGATTCGAGCAGCGACCCGCTGGCCCGTCCCGGGTCGCCGGGCGGATGCCGATGCACTGCACGGCGACCGGCAAGGTGCTGCTCGCGTTCGGCCCGCGGAACCTGGTCGAGGAAGTGCTCGCGTCGCCGCTCGAACGTCGCACGCCGCACACGGTCAACGCACCCGGCGTCCTGCTGAACGAACTGGCGCGGGCCAAGGCGAACGGTTATGCGGTCGAGTACGAGCAGACCCGCGTCGGTTACGCCAGCGTCGCCATCCCGTTGACCGGGGCGACCGGCTTCACCACCGGAGCCCTGTCCATCACCGCGCCGACGTTCCGGGCTGATGTGGACAAGTACGCCGGGCTGCTGGCGATGGTCAGCCACCGGATCACCAAGACGATCAGCGCGATGCGCTCTTCGGCGGGGGTGCCTTGACCACCGTCTCGCTCGGTTTCAGTCCCGGGCTCGGCGGCGCGCCGCGGCGGTCTTGACCCGGTCCTGGCACGCGGTGGAACAGAAGCGGCGGATGCGGTTTCGGGTGGTGTCGACGAACAGCAGTCCGCAGCCCGGTGCCTCGCACGCGCCGATGCGGCGGGCGTGGCCGTTGGCGAGGAACCGGGCGAGGGCTTCCGCGCAGATCGCCGACCACATCGGCACCAAGGCCGTTTCCGCCGGGTGGTGGTGCAGCCGCCAGCGACCGTCCTCAAGGGCCAGATGCGGGTGCGCGGGGTGGGCGGAAAGCAGCTTGTTGAGGCGGACCGCGGCGTGGTCTTCGTCGGCGGTGCGCAGGGAGTCGAGCACCAGCCGCAATTCGTTCGCCAGCGCGGCGAATTCGGGTGTGTCCCGGTCGGTCAGGTGCGCCGCGGACGGAGGGTCGACAGCGAGGATTTCGGCCAGCGCCACCGACTTGTCGGTGTCCGGGTGCAGGACGAGGCGGTTGACGAGCTCGACCGCGACCGTCAGCCCGGTGTCGGCGTAGGCGTCCAGGCGCACTTGCTCGCCAGCCTTCCCGTTCAGTAGCGTCACTGGCGTATTGAGCTTACGCCAGTGACGCTTATCGACGGAAGGCAGTCCCATGACGCGTACCTCGTCCGCGCCGGTCGTGCGTGCGGCGGAACCGGCCGACCTGCCTCGGATAGCCGCGGTGTGGGAGGCCGCGTGGCTCGACGGCCACCGCGGCCGCGTGCCGGACGAACTCATGGCGGCGCGCGATTCCCGGCACTTCGCCAGTTTCGCGGCCGACCGCCTGGACACGACGCTGGTCGCCGACAACGGCGGATCAGACCTGCTGGGGCTGGTCATCGTCGGGACCTCCGACGGCGAGGTCATCCAGCTCGCGGTGGACCGGTCCGCGCGCGGCATGGGGGTCGGGTCCGCCTTGCTCGAGGCCGCCGAACGCCTGATCGCGCAGACGCACCGGGAAGCGTGGCTGGCGGTCGTGCCCGCCAACGCCACGGCCCGGCGCCTCTACGAACGGTCGGGCTGGCGCGACGCCGGGCCGGTCGTCCACCAAGCTCCGACCCGGCGGGGCACCGTGGCTGTCCCGGTCCACCGGTACGTCAAGACGGTCCGTCCCGGCGCGGCGGACGCGCCCGGTTAGCGAGAACCGGCTGTCACGCGCTGCGGACGGCGCCGACCGGTTCCGCCGGAAGGAGGTCCTTGACCACCGAGCCTTCCTTGATCACGAGTTCGATCGCGTCCGGGTCGGCGAGCAGGGAGATGTCCTTCAGCGGATCGCCCGACACCGCCACGAGGTCGGCGAGTTTGCCCGCTTCCAGAGTGCCGAGCTCGTCGGACAGGCCGAGCAGCCGGGCGGCGTTGGCGGTGCCCGCCACGATCGCGTCCGACGGCGACATGCCCAGTTCCACCATGTGCGCCAGTTCCAGCAGGTTCCGGCCGTGCGGGCACACGCCGACGTCGGTGCCGAGCGCGACCTTGACCCCGGCGGCGAAGGCTTTCGCGACGTTCTCCCGCGCCTTCGCCGACCACCGGACCTTCTTTTCGTACAGGTACGGCGGAACGAGCGCCGGGTCCGGCACGCGCAGGGCCGCGCTGAGCGTCGGGACCAGCCAGGTTCCCTTCTCCAGCATGAGATCGATGCCTTCCTCGTCGATCTCGTACCCGTGCTCGACGCTGTCGACGCCGCCGCGGATCGCCGCGAGGATCCCGGCGGTTCCCTGTGCGTGCGCGGCGATCTGCCGCGGCCGGGAGTGCCGGTCGAGCTCGCCGCGGATCAGCGCGATCTGCCGTGCGGTGATCCCGAGGTCGTCCGGCTGGTCGGTGGGACTCGACACCCCGCCGGTCGTGCACACCTTGATCACGTCGGCACCGGACCGGATCAGCCTGCGCACCACGGTGACCACGTCGTCGTCGGTGTCCACGACGCCGAGCCCGGAACCCTCCGCCATCGGCATCGCGCGGCCGTTGGGCAGGGTCATGTCGGCGTGCCCGCCGGTCGGCGACAGCACGGCGACCGCGATCCGGGCGCGGGGGCCGGTGATCAGGCCCTCGGCGAGCGCGCGCTGGGTGCCGTGGTCGAGGCCGCCCAGATCGCGGATCGTGGTGATGCCCGCGTCGAGCGTCGCGCGGAGGCGTTGCGCGGTCTTGTAGGCCGCGTAGCTGCCGGAATCGGCGATGATCGCGCGCGGACCGTCCTCAATGGACAGAGTGACGTGGACGTGGGTGTCGAAGAATCCGGGCAGCACGGTGCGGCCGCCGCCGTCGACGGTGTGCACCGGGGTCGCGCCGACGGGGTGTTCCCGCCGCGGGCCGACATAGGTCAGCCGCCCGTCGGCGGCGACGATTTCGCCGCGTTCGACCGGCGCGGCGCCGGTGCCGTCGATGATCCGCACGTTGACCAGTCGGATGGTCCCGCCGTTCGGCATGGAAGGGGTCCTCATTTCTCGATGGGAGCGGGGTTTTCGCGCCGGGTCCAGGCCAGCGCCAGCACCAGCAGGCCCAGTGCGGCGCAGCCGGCGCACACGGCCCAGACGACCGTGTATCCGGTCTCCGCGGGCCCGCCTGCCCCGCCGGAGAGGAAACTGGAGAGCAGGGCGCCGACGACCGCCGTGGCGACGGAACCGCCGAGCACCTTGACCGTGCTGTAGGTCCCGGAGGCGATGCCGACCTGGTCGGCCGGCGCGGTGCCCGAGATGTAGGCGGGCAGCCCGGCCAGCAGGAGGCCCATGCCCAGCCCGGTAGCGACGAGCGCGGCCAGCACCGCGCCGAGGGTGTGGTGCAGGAGCGCCATGCTCAGGAAACCCGCGGCGGACACCCCGATTCCGGTCGACAGGACGCCGCGCGGTCCCACGCGGGTCGCGATCCGGCCGTACACCGCCGAACCCGCCACCGCGGCAAGGAAATTCAGCGCCAGCACCAATGACGTCGCTTTGGCGGACAGCCCGAACCCGTACCCGGCCGCCTCGGGTTTCGTCGCGAGGAAGGTGACCAGCGGGACCTGGTTTCCGAAGAAGCAGACGCCGAACAGCAGTGTCGCGAGCATCGCGGGCCACATCGCCCGGCTGGCGAACAACCGCATGTCCACGAGCGGCCCCGGCACTCGCCGCTCCCACCAGACCCAGCCGGCAAGCACGACGAGCCCGCCGCCCAGCGCGGCCAAGGTCGAAACCGCGCCCCAGCCCGCCCGGCTCGCCTGCGACAGGCCGAGCAGCACCAGGGTCAGCGCGACCGACAGGCCGGCCGCACCGGTCCAGTCGATCTTCCGGACAGCGCGCGCGGACGATTCGGGGATGAGGAATTTCGTGACCAGGCCGCACGCCGCGGTCAGCACGACCGGCACGACCAGCGCCGGGCGCAGGCCGCCGAGCAGCGCTTCCAGCGGCCCGCTGACGAGCCCGCCGAGGACCAGGCCCGCGGTGAGCGAACCGGCCAGCAGGCCGATCGCGCGGTTCGCCCGCGGCCCGGCCGATTTGTCGCGCACCAAAGCGATTTCGAGCGCGATCCACGCGGCCAGCGGCCCTTGCAGCACCCGCCCGAGCAACACCACCGGGTAAGCCGGGGCCACCGCCACCAGAAGCGAACCGGCGGCCACGCTCCACACCGCGACGCTCAGCAGCCGCCGGTGTCCGAAGTGGTCGCCCAGCGCGGCGAAGACCGGGACACAGACGGCTGCGGCCAGCAACTGCACGCTGGCGAACCAGTTCAACGGGCCGGCGCCGACGTGCAGGCTCGCGCCGAGACCGGCGAGCAAAGGTCCGTAATAGCCCTGCAGCATGCCGCTGACCAGCTCGACGCAGATCAGGAAACCGACCACGGACCGCAGGCTGGCGCCGCCCGCGGAAGCCCGCGGACCGGACAGCCCTGGCCGGCCGAGACGGGGGGTCGAAGAGGTCATCGCCGCTCCTCGCGTGGATACGTGGACAATGGCGACAAGTGTCGGAGCCGGACACGATCCGGCCGTAGAATCTCAGTTATCCGTCACCGCGGACCGGCCGCGGCAGGACAGCGGGCAGGAGGAGCGCCGTGACGCAGAATTCCGTCGACGAGCTCGACCTGCTGATCATCAACTGCCTGCAGATCCGGCCGAGGGCCACCTGGAGCGTCGTCGGCCGCGTCCTCGACGTGGACCCGGTGACCGTCGCGCGCCGCTGGGAACGGCTGGAGGACGCCGGGCTGGCGTGGGTCAGCTGTTATTTCGGGCTGCCCGTCCCCGACCGCGTCATGGCCTACCTCGAGATCGAGGTCGCCGGGGCGCAGGTGACCGAGGTCGCCGAACAGCTCGTCCGGCACCACGAGGTGGTCAGCGTCCACCACACCACCGGGGCGCGCTCCCTGGTCGCGAGCGTGGTCGGCCCGGATCCGGCCGCGGTGTCGCACTACGTGTCGGATTCGCTCGCCACCCTCGACGGCATCGTCGCCACCCGCACCGAAATCGTCACCGGCAAATACAGCGACGCGGGCGAATGGCGGCTGCGCGCGTTGTCGCCGTCCCAGCGGGACGCGCTGCAGGCCGCCTGCCCGCGCCCGGAGCCGCAGCCCGGCGGCGGCCCGGTCCGCCCGGACGAACAGCGGATCGTCCGCGCGCTCGCCGCGAACGGCCGGATGTCGGCCACCGACCTGGCCCGGAAGATCGGCGTCAGCGAAGCCACCGCCCGGCGCCGGCTGAACCGGCTCATCGCGGAAAACCGGGCGACGTTCCGCTGCGAAATCTCCCAGCAGGTGTCCGGCTGGCCGCAAACCGGGATCCTGTGGGCCCGGGCGCCGGTCGGCGCGCTCGACCGCATCGCGCGCGAACTCGCGGTCCTGCCGGTGATCCGCGCCTGCCTGACCACGACCGGACGCAACAACCTGATGCTGTTCGCCTGGCTGCGCGACGTCCGCGAACTGCACCAGTTCGAACGCACTGTCGCCCAAGCCGCCCCCGAAGCCGACATCACCGACCGCGCGTTCTGCCTCCGCTCGTTCAAGCGGCTGCAGCTGGTTCTCGACGACAGCGGCCGGACGAGCGGACTGCCCGCGCCGGACAAGGACGAGGCACTGCAGTTCTGATCGGGCCGGCCGTTATTTTCGGGCGCGCGGTCGCGGGATCCCGGCCTCGACCCTCGCGGCGGATCGAGGCCGGGGCGTTTTCTTGGCGAGTCCGCCCACGACACTCAGCGCGGAGCACGCCGTCACCCGGCGTCCCGGAGAAAAGGGACCTCACGCGTTTCCGTGTCGGCGCGGGCTCGGCCCGGCCCCAGTCGGTTTCGGACGGACCCTCAGCAGCGCGCCCGGCACCTGATCCCAGTCCTCTGGCGTCCTCCAGCCCGCGTCGAACGGCAGCGGGCGCGCGGATTGCCGCAACACGACCAGCGCGTGGTCGATGTTGGCGGACCAGAACAAAGTGCTCGCCGACGCGAGAGAGCTGACGGCCTTGGCGCCGACGCGGTTCAGCGGTTCCCGGGCCGAGAAGCGGAAGAGCGCGCCGACGCCGTGCGGTTCCGCCGGGTCGACGAGCAGGCCGGCGCCCGACGGCAGCAGCGTCACGAGATGCTCGCCGCTGATTTCCAGGAAATCCGACTTGCGCGAGAACCGGAACGCCCCGCGCACCGACGTGAACGCCGCCACCCATTCCTGGTCGGTGTGGCGGGTCCGCGCGGCCAGCAGCGCGGGCGATTCCGGCGCGAGCACGAACAACCGGACGCCCGCCAGCGTCCTGGCGAACCGGCCGAACTGCGCGCGATCCCGCATCGCGGCGACGGCGACCTCGGCGAACGCCTCGTTCTCCGAAACCATGTTTCCTCCCCGGCGGCCCGCTCCGGCCGTTTCCCGAAGCGTCGGTTCCGGAAACGATCACGGCAATCCGGACCCGTACCCGTAACGACACGGGGCCGCGCCGCCCGCGGATCGCCTCCCCCAGGCGGGCGAGACAATCCTGGTCGCTACTTCCGGAGGTGTCAGCTCACCCGGAGGGGTCATAGCATGTTGATCATTCACGAGCAGCGGTCAGCTGGACGAAGCCGAAGGACGTCCATGCGAAACGGTTCACCGTGCGGAACTGCCCCGATCGTCGCCGGGGTGCGCGACGCGGAGCGCGCGCACCTGGTCTCCGCGCTGGAGGCGAGGCCGGCCTTCATCGTGGTGGAAGGCCTTGCCGGAGCGGGGAAAAGCTGCCTCGCCGCGCACGCCCTCGCCGCGCTCGGAACCCGGCCCGACCGGGTTCTGACCGCGTATTGCGGCGCCGAGTCCCAGCGCTTCCCCTACCACGTCGCGACGGCCCTCTTCGGCAATGCCGGGATCGAGCTGGCCATCCCGCCCGACCCGGTGCGGGAGGCGCTGTTCCCGCGCATCCGGCGCGCACTCGCCCGGCTCGGCGCCTGCGTGCTGCTGATCGAAGACCTGCACTGGGCCGACGCCGCGTCGCTCGACCTGCTGCGGTACGTCCTGCGCGATCCCCCGCCCGACTTGACCGTGCTCGGCACCCGGCGGACCGGCGCGCGGCCCCGCACCGCTTTGGCCCCGGGGCCGATCATTCCGCTCGGCCCGCTGAGCACGGAGGAAACGGCCGCGCTCGCCGCGCACCTCGCGGGCGGAAACGTCAGTCCCGGTGCGGTTTCCCGCATCGAGTCCCTCACCGGCGGGCTGCCGCTCTACTTCGGACCGGTCCTCGACGCGCTGCGCCGGACCGTTCGCGGTCCCCTCGACGAGCAGGCCGTCGACGCCGTTTTCGGCCGTCCCCTGCCCGCCGCGCTGACCAGCTGGGTGTCCGACCGGCTCGGCGACCTCGCCGCCGGCGCCCGGAAGGTCGCCGAGGCCGCCGCCGTGCTGGCGGAACCCGAAACCGCCGAAGCCCTCGCCTCGGTCAGCGGCCTGCCGCCCCGCCGGGTCCGCGGGTACGTGCTGGAGCTGCTGCGGCACGGGCACTTCGCGGAATCCCGCGGCTACCGGTACGGCTTCCGGGCGGACCTCGACCGGCTGGCCGTGTACCACACTGTGCCCGGTCCGAGACGGCAGCGGATGCATCAGCTGGCGGCCGCGATGCTCGACGCGCGCGATCCCCAGCCGATGCGGCGGCTGGTCGCGCACGCGCGCCGGAGCGGAACGCTGCGGGCTTGGCTGGCGCAAAGCGAACAAGCCACCGAGGACGCCGTCGAGGTCGGCGATTCCGCCTCCGCCATGGCGATTCTGCGCACCGCGATCACCGACGATTCGCTGTCCACAGTGGAACGGCTGCGTGCGATCCGCCGGTTCTGCGCGCTCGCCCCCGCGGTGGTCGACCAGGAACGCAACGCGCGCTTGCTCCGGGCCCTGCTCCACGACCAGCGCCTGCCCCGCCCGGACCGGGCCCGGGTCCGCCTCGGCTACGGGCTCCTCCTCGTCCGCCAGGCCGGAGGGGTCGAACACGGGCGGACAGAAATCGAACGCGCGGTCGCCGAACTGGAGGCACAGCCCGAACTCGCCCTGCGCGGCGTGTCCCTCCTGTGCGCGCCCTACCTCGGCGCCCAGCCCGTCAGCCGCCACCTTCCGTGGCTCGAACGCGCCGAGAAATCCCTTAGCGGCAAGGAAGCCGCGGCCGAGGACATCCCGATCCTCGCCAACGTTCTCGGTGCGAGAGTCCATCTCGGACACCGCGTCGAGGCGGACCGGCTGGCACCCTACGGCGACCTCGCGGCCACCGCCGAACTTCGCCAGCAGCTGGCGCGGGCGCATTGCAACCTCGCCGACGGGCATTCCTGGATCGGGGACACCGCACGCGCGCAGGAACTGCTGCACCTCGGACTCGACCTGGCGACCGGCGCGGGCGCGTCCTTCGTGGTCGGCAGTGCCGAAGCCACTCAGATCCGGCTCGACTGGGCGGCCGGGCGCTGGGAGCGGATCGACGAGCGCGCGGACGAACTGGAACGGTCCTATCCCGGGCTGCACCCGGTCGTCTGCGAACTGAAGCTGGTGAAAGCCTGGTACGCGATCGCGCAGGGAAACTGGAGCGAGGGCCGCCGGAACCTCCAGGGCGCGGGGCTGGCCGACCTCCGCAACGCCGTCGCCCCGGTCGCCATCGCCGCCTGGGGCGCGCTGATCCACACCCTGCTGGACGGTGACGCCGCGGTCCAGGCGGCGCGCGAAGCCAGTCAGGCGGTCGAATACCTGCGGCGCAAGGAAGGCTGGGCGTGGAGCGGGGAGCTGCTCCCCTACGCCGGGCAGGCCTTTCTGGAGGCGGGACTCGAAGCGGACGCCGACCGCTTGATCGCCGACGCCGAAGCTGCGCTCGCGGACCGGTACGCACCGCTCGCCGAGGCGTCATTGCTCGCCGCCCGCGCGCTCCGCGCCGGCGACCGCGCGGCCGAGGCATACGACGCGGCAGCCGCGGCCCACGCCCGGATCGGCCACCACTACCGGGCAGGCCAGCTCACCGAGCGGGCCGCGCTCCTCCGGTGGCAGGACGGCGACTCCGCGGCCAAGGACGAACTCCGCCTGCTGGCCGAAAGATTCGACCTGATGGGCGCCACCATCGACGCCGGCCGCTGCCAGCGGCACCTCCGCACCCGCAGCGCGGCCCCCGTGCGCCCGCGCGAGCACCGCGGCGCCGGCAGCGGGCTGTCGCCCCGCGAAGAACAGGTCGAGCAGCTCGTCCTCGACGGCCGCACCAACCAGGAAATCGCCGACGTCCTGTTCCTGTCCCGCCGGACGGTCGAGGAGCACGTGGCGAACGTCCTCCGCAAACGCGGCGTCCGTTCCCGCCACGACCTCCGGCGCGCCTGACCCGTATTTTCCCGTAATTCCCCGTAATCCGAGCGGGGGACAGTATCCGTTCCCGATATCCACGCAGAACAGTCCCGCCCCGAAACGGAGCAATGAATTCTCCGGCGCGGCGACCGTTTCGCACCTTTGCTCATCCGATGGCCCGATCGCGAACCTGGCAGGGAGTTAACCGACGTTCGTAGGTGGCAGCGAGTGTTCCTCTGAGCGGAAAGTACGTGCCGTACAACCACGAATAAGCGAGGAGAAACTCCATGGCACTCCGGAAATCGCTGTCCATTCTCGCCACAATGTCCGCCGCCGCATTGGCGACCGGCATGTGCACCCACGCCGCGACCGCGCAGGTTCAGTCCCTCGCCCAGCTGCAGCACGCTGCGGTCCAGCAGGCCTCGCAGCTGACGAATACGCTCGGCGCGTCGTCCGGCGGTTATTGGCTCGACCACGGCAAGGCCGTCGTGAACGTTCTCGACGACGCGTCGGCGCGCAAAGTCGAAGCCGCCGGGTTGACCGCCAAGAAGGTCAAGCACAGTTTCGCCCAGCTCACCCAGGCCAAAAATCAGCTCGACACCGTCAAGAACGTCCCGCAGACCGCGTGGGGAATCGACACCCGCGCGAACCAGGTGGTGGTCAAGATCTACTCGGCCGCCAAGCCCGAAGTCGCGAAGAAGGTCGCCGAGGCCGCCGCCCGGCTCGGCGACAGCGCCCGGATCGAACACCGGACCGGCAAACTGGAGCTGTACATCGCCGACGGCGACGCGATCAGCAACGGCAGCAGCCGCTGTTCGCTCGGCTTCAACGTCACCCGCGGCGGCGAGCCGTTCCTGCTCACCGCCGGGCACTGCACCAACCTCGGCGGCACCTGGTCCGGCGACGACGTCTCCGGGGCCGAGATCGTCGAAAGCGACTGCCCCGGCGCCGACTCCGGGCTGCTGACCCGTCCGAACGGCACCGGACCCGGCGAAATCAACACCGGCCAGGCGATCACCGCCGCCGCCGACCCGACGGTCGGCGAGCAGATGGAGAAGCAGGGCTCGACCACCGGCGGCGGCTCCGGCGAGGTCACCTCGGTCGACGAATCGGTGAACTTCGACGTCGGCGTTCTCAACCACGAGTTCGGCACCACCGCCCAGACCGACCACGGCGACTCGGGCGGCCCGGCCTACGACGGCTCGACCGGCCTCGGCACCCTCTCCGGCGGCGACACGCAGACCAGCTACTTCTACCCGCTCACCCTCGAACTCCAGTCGTACGGCCTGAACCTCGCCTGACCGATCTCCGAAGCGGTGGCCCCGCGGACATCCCACCGCGGGGCCACCAGCACGCTCACTGTGCGAACCGTGTCGTGGCAAGGCTTCCGGAATGCGCCGGCTGGCGCGGTCAACGCATTCCGTTGCGAATCAAGCGATCGCGAACGCCAAGGCGAGTCGCGACGGACCGGCGAGCATCGGCCCGCTCCTCGCGAACCCGTGCGGTGGAGCCGGGTTCAGCGAATCCCCGGCGCCTCGCTCGCCTCTGCGGGGGGGTTCTTCTCGAGTCAGCGGCCGAACAGGGACTTGAACCCCTCGGGGACGCGTTCGCCCTGCACCTGGTTCGCGGCCTCCTCGATGCGGTGCAGGTCGCCAGAGGTCAGCTCGACCTCGAGCGCGCCCAGGTTCTCCTCCAAGCGGTGCAGTTTGGTGGTGCCGGGGATCGGCACGAACCACGGCTTCTGCGCCAGCACCCAGGCGAGCGCGATCTGGGCCGGGGTGGCTCCCTTGTCCCCGGCGATCTCCTTCAGCAGGTCGACCAGTGCCTGGTTGGCCTGCCGTGCTTCCGGGGCGAAGCGCGGCAGCAGGCGGCGGAGGTCGTTGTCGGCCAGCGAGGTGCGGGAGTCGATGGTGCCGGTCAGATAGCCCTTGCCCAGCGGGCTGTAGGGCACCAGGCCGATGCCCAGCTTCTCCAGGGCCGGAATGATCTCGGCTTCGTGGTCGCGCATCCAGAGCGAGTATTCGCTTTGCAGCGCGGTCACCGGCTGCACGGCGTGCGCGCGGCTGATCGTCGTCGCCCCGGCCTCCGACAGGCCGAAGTGCTTGACCTTGCCCTCGGCGATCAGCTCCTTGACCGTGCCCGCCACGTCCTCGATGGGCACTTCGGGGTCGACGCGGTGCTGGTACAGCAGGTCGATGCAGTCCGTCCGCAGACGCCGGAGCGAGGCCTCGGTCACCCGGCGGATCTGCTCGGGCCTGCTGTCGAGCCCCGACGCCGGAGCCGGTCCGTGTTCTCCGTGCTTGAGACCGAATTTGGTGGCGAGCACGACTTGTTCGCGGACCGGCGCC
Organism: Streptomyces sp. AA4; assembly: GCF_000158875.1. NCBI lineage: Bacteria > Bacillati > Actinomycetota > Actinomycetes > Kitasatosporales > Streptomycetaceae > Streptomyces > Streptomyces sp. AA4. Next base: position 5,030,669 of record NZ_GG657746.1, read on the forward strand.
AGCGCCTGTCCGAGCAGCTCTTCGTTGGTGAAAGGCCCATAGACCTCGGCGGTGTCGAAGAAAGTCACGCCACGCTCGACGGCGGCCCGCAGCAGCTTCGTCATCTCGGACGGGTCCGGGGGCGAACCGTAGAAGAAACTCATGCCCATGCACCCGAGTCCCAAGGCGGAGACTTCGAGCTGCTGTCCGAGTTTGCGTTTCTGCACTGAAAAGTGCTCCTTCGGTAATGGCTCTGGCCTGGTGCTCCCGTTGTTCGGGAGGAAGCCGTGACAGCAGGCTAAATCGGCCGGGCGACGGCGGGGAGGACCTCTTGATACAGGTACTGCCGGTGCCCCTCCGGGGCCCTGCTGGTCGATCTGCTCCCGCTCCGGCAGGATGAGCGTATGCGCAACCATCGCCGGGAACCCGCGCTCGGCGCCATCGTCGACTGACTGCGGCCTGGCTGGCCGGGCTCGACCGCCGCGAAGAGCACCGCGAGCTGATCGGCGAGCTGCTGCTGGCGAGCAAACTCTGTTGCGCGGGCCAGGGATTCTGCTCCGCGCTCGTCCGGTTCGGCACACGGCGGGACGCGCACCTGCTGGCCGGCTGCCTCGACCGGTACCTGGCCCGCCCCGACTGCCATTACGATCAGCACTGGGCGATGGGCGCGCTGCTTCATCTCGAGGCGCGGCTCGGCACCGACCACGCCAGCAGGTTCCTCGGGCCGGGCGGGCCATGGCCGCGGAGAAACCGGAAGCCTCGGGCATGGGCTGGCCGGGATGCCCTGCCCGGTCAAGCAAGACTGGCTTCGACGATCCAGACGTCGTATTCCTCGCTGGTCACTCCGCACACGACGCGGCCGTCCACGGACATCGTCACGAATTCGGGATCGCCGGGATTGTCGGCGAGATGCCGGGCGAGAGAAAGGTTCCGGCCGCGGCGGACGTGCGCCCACGGCAGGGCGCCCATTCCGTCGATGCCGACGCTGAGCAGAAAATCTCCGCCCGGACCGAAAACGCCGAGTTTCTCCGCCACCGACTCCCAGCATCGATCGACCTCGGGCACATACTCGTCCGGACCGGATTCGTACGGCACTCGCACGGTCGGCACCGCATTTCCGCTGATCACTGGTCGCCAGGCGGCCATCGGCGCAGGGCCGTCGAAATAACTCTCCGCCACTACGACGAGACCGGAGTCGCGAAGCAGGGAATTCCGCCGCTCCAGCGCGGAAAAAGGGTGATCCACCTTCGGATCATACCGGAAACAGCACGCTCGCCAGCACAACGTGCACCGCAGTGCCGCCGACGATGCTGAGCACTGCGTTGCGGCGCCACAGGTGCAGGCCGATCGTCACGGCGAGCGCGATGGTCGGGGCGAGGGCGCTCGCCGACGTCCACGACACGTCGCGCAGGCAATAGACCAGCAGGATCACCATGACGCCGGCGGGCATGCGGGTGCTCAGATACTGCACGGTCCGGCTGGCGCGCAACGGGGCCAGCACGGCGAACGGCAGCGCGCGCAACCCCCACGTGACCGCGGCGGAGACCGCGACCGCGGCGAGCAGGTAGGCGGCGTCAGGCATTGCTCACGCTCCGCTGGGCGACGACGCCGCGCACGACCAGTCCCGCGACGAACAGCAGGAAAGCCGCCAGCAGCATCTGGCCGGGGAAGACCACCCGGGCCACGACCGCGCTCAGGGCGGCGAGCACGGGAGTCGGCAGGTCGCCTTTGCGGTCGCGGACGGCGTCGAGCGCGAGGACTACGAACAAGGCCGTCATGGCGAAGTCCAGGCCGACGACGCCGCTCGGGATCAGCGAGCCGAGCAGTCCGCCCGCGGTGGCTCCGCCGACCCAGAACAGGTGCAGGAACAGTTGCAGCCACAGGATTCGCGCGCCGTTCCACTCGCGGGCGGCGTCCGTTGTGGACAGTGCGTAGGCCTCGTCGGTGAGGGCGAACGTGCTGTAAGCCCGCGCCCCGCGGCCGCGCACGCGATGCAGCGGGAAAGAGAGGGCGTAGAAGACATGCCGGACGTTGACCAGGAACGCCGAGAGCCCGATCGACGCCAGCGGGGCCGCCGCCGCGGCCAGGCCGATCAGCAGGAACTCGAACGAGCCCGCGTAGATGAACGTGGTGAAGATCGTCGCCCACCACCAGGCGAGGCCCGAATGAGTGAGGAACACGCCGAACGCGAGCCCGAGCGGGACCAGGCCGATCCCGACGGACCCGCACTCCTTCAGCGCGGCCAGCGCGGGCGAGCGATCACGAACAGCCAGGTCGGAGACGGTTTGCACGCTTGGAACACTACGTCAGCGCTCGGCTAATTTGGTGTCCGATGATGGCTCTATACTGGGTCCGTGAGCAATGTAGTACGACTAGACGCGGTGGATCGGGAAATTTTATTTCACTTGCGTCAGGACGGCAGGCTGACCAACGTCGAACTCGCCAAACGAGTGGGGCTCACCCCTCCCCCGTGCCTGCGCCGGGTCAAGCGCCTCGAAGACGCGGGAGTGATCGCCGGCTACCGCGCGGTGCTCGACCCCGGAGCCGTCGGCCGCGGGCTGGAAACGCTGATCGACCTCGAGGTCTACGCGACCGACCGGGCGACCATCGAGGCGCTCGAGGACACCATCGCCTCCTACGACGAGGTGATCGAGTTCCGCCGCCTCTTCGGCCGCCCGGACTACTTCATCCGCGTCGCGGTCGCCGATCACGCCGCGTACGAGGAATTCCAGACGCGAAAACTGTCCGGCCTGCCGGGCGTCCTGCGGGTCACGTCGCACCTGACAATGAAGAAGATCAAGGGCGACGCCTGAGCCCGCTCGCGGGCGATTTTCGGGCTCAAGCGCCGTCTGCGGTCACTCCGTCCGCAGCACGATCTTGCCGAGCTTTCCCGGCGTGCCCAGCCGGACATAAGCCTCAGCCGCCTGCTCCAACGGATAAACGCTGTCCACCGGCACGGTGAGCCGTCCCGTCGCGAGCGCGGCCAGGAGGCCTTTCCGCACCCGGTTCGCGAGTGCTGCCTTTTCGACGGTGCTGCGCGCCCGGATGGTCGACCCGAGCACCCGGCCGCGGACTCGCATCAGGTCGAACAGCCGCAGGGTCGTCTCCTCCCCGGCGCCGACTCCGATGACCAGGATCCGGCCGTACGGGTTGAGCCACCGCACCCGGCGCAGGCAGTCCTTGCCGCCGACCAGTTCGACGACGATGTCGTACGGACCGTTTTCCTCTTCCTGCTCCGGGGTCACGACCGTCGCCTCGGGGGCCAAGGCCTGGACGGCCGCGTGTGTCTCCGGGCGGCGCACGCTCGCGACGACGTCGGCCCCGGCGAGTGCGGCGACCTGCACCATCGCGGTGCCGACGCCGCCCGCCGCCCCGGTGACCAGGACTCGCTCGCCCGGGCGCACGCCGGCCGGGTCGACCAGGCCGTCCCAGGCGGTGCTGAACGCTTCGGGGAAACCGGCCGCGTGGACGTCGTCGACCGAGTCCGGGATCGGCAGCAGCAGGCTCGCCGGGACCGCGATGCGTTCGGCGTGCGCGCCGCCGCCGACTACTGCCATCACCCGGTCTCCGGCGGCCCAGCCGGTCGCGGTCGGCCCCGGGTCTTCGACCACCCCGGCGATCTCGAGCCCGGGGATGTCGTCCGGCCAGCCCGGCGGGGCGGGATAGGCGCCCCGGGCCTGCTGCAGGTCCGCCGCGTTCAGTCCGGCCGCGCGAATCCGGACCACGACCTGGTCGCCGTCCGCGGCCGGGTCGGGCGCCTCGCCGAGTTCGAACTGGCCGTCCTTGATTTTCACCGCGCGCATGGGCGTTTCCCTCACACTTCGTGGACGTGCTCGACTTCAGGCGGAGCGGCGAAGTACTCCCCCACCAGCTCGCGCCACCGCTGGAAATCCGGCGAGCCCCGGAACGTCACCGTGTGGTGCTCCACCGTTTCCCAGAGGACGACCAGACGGTAGCGCGCCGGTTTCTCGACCCCGCGCCACAGCACGGCTCCATGGCAGCCTTCCGCCTGGTCGAAAAGCGGCTTGGCCTTGGCCACCGCCTTTTCGAACTCCGCCTCCGTGCCGGGGCGGACGTCGATCTGCGCGAGTTCGCGGATCATCCGGATTTCCTTTCCCCGGCGGGGCTTTCCGCCGGCCTGCCCCGCAGTTCGCGGCGGAGGATCTTGCCGGAGGCGTTTTTCGGGATCTCGTCGAGGAATTCGACAAGACGGGGATATTTGTAGGCCGCCATCCGCTCCTTCGCGTAGTCGACCAGGTCCTGCGCGGACACGGCAGCGCCGGGATTGAGCGAGACGTACGCCTTGACCGTCTCGCCGCGGTACGGGTCGGGCACTCCGACGACAGCCGTCTCGCGCACGGCGGGGTGGGTGTAGAGCACGTCCTCGACCTCGCGCGGCCAGACCTTGTACCCGGCCGCGTTGATCATGTCCTTCTTGCGGTCCACCAGATAGAACCAGCCGTGCTCGTCCATGAACCCGACGTCCCCGGTGCGCAGTTCCCCGCCGGGCAACGATTCCTCGGTCGCGTCGGGCTTGTTCCAGTAGCCCGGCACCACTTGCGGGCCGGAGGTGGCCAGCTCGCCGATCTGCCCGGCCGGGACCTCCGCTCCGGCCTCGTCGAGCACCCGCACCACGGTGTTGAAGACGGGGACACCGATGGAAAGCGCACCGGAAGCAGGGTCGACCGGTGTTCGCACGCCGCGCGGAACGCAGTGCGACGGCGAACTCGTCTCGGTGAGGCCGTAGGCGTTGTGCACCTGGATGCCGAGCCGGTTCTCGAGCGATTCCGCGACCGCGGGCGCGATGGCGGCGCCGCCCGAGTAGACCGCGGTCAGCGAGGAGAAATCTTCTCGGCTCACTCCCGGAACGCCTGCCAGCGCGGTGAACGCGGTGATGGCGCCGATGGTGAAGGTCGGCCGGTGCTCGCGGATCGCGTCGAGCATCACGGCCGGCTGGAAGCGGTGCGCGAGCACCAGCGGCGCGGGCAGCAGCAGGGCGAGCATGGCGTGCCCGACGAGCCCGGTGATGTGGAACAGCGGGGCGATCCCGAGGATCGTGTCGGCTTCGCCGAGGCCGATCCAGTCCCGGTAGGTCTGCGCGTTGAAGACCAGGTTGCGGTGCGTGTTGATCGCGCCTTTGGGGACGCCGGTGGTGCCGGAGGTGTAAGTCAGCACCGCCGGGTCGGAGGGTTGCGGGTCCGGTGCCGTGATCGTGCGCCCGGAGTGCTGCGCCACCACCTCGGCGAGGTCGCGGACGCCCTCGTCGCGGCGCCGGGCCGCCTCGCCGAACAGGCGCGGGTCGTTGCGGGTCTGCCAGTCCAGTGCCGACGTGGTGACGACCGTCCGCACCGCGGTCCCGCCCTCGGCGATGACGTCGCGGGCGACCTCCGCGTACAGCTCGTCGAGGGCGAGCAGCGCCGTCGCGCCGGAGTCGGCGAGCAGATAGCTCAGCTCGCGGGCCCGGTTCATCGGGTTGATCGACACCGCGGTGCCGCCCGCCTTCCACGCGGCGAGCAGGCCGATGAGGTAGGCAGGGTTGTTCTGGGTGAACAGGGCCAGCCGGTCGCCCGGGGCGAAGCCGTCGTCCGCGAGCGCGACCGCCAGCGCGTTCGCGGCCTCGTCCACCTCGCGCACGGTCAGTGCGCCGTCGAAGTAGCGGATCAGCACGGTGTCCGGAGCGCGGCGGACGGACGCGTCGAAGAGGGCGAGCGCGGTGTCGTGTTCCGGGCTGATCTCGGCGGGGGTGCCCTCGCGGTAGAGCGCGAGCCAGGGTTTCGCGGTGTAGGCGCTCATTTCACCGCCATCGGGTTGACCGGCGAGCCGCTCGCCCGGTGGATCTTCAGCGGGGCCGCGGCGTAGAAGAACGTGTACTTGCCGTCTTCGGCGCAGTCGGCGGCGAGCTTCTCCAGGTCGCAGATCTCGGTGAACACGACGCCGAGGTTGCGCATCAACGCGTTGTGCAGCACCAGGGCCACGCCGGTGTTCGGGTCGGTGGTGACCTCGTTGGCGATGGTGTCGGTGACCAGGTTCGGGATTTCCCGGCGCTGGAACCATTCGACGAGTTCCGGCGAGTAGACGAGCCCGGCCTCGCAGAATCCGTCGTAGAAGGCGTCGCCCTGGTCGAAGAACAGCCGCAGGTGGTTGGTGCGGATCAGCAGGATGTCCCGGTTCTCGATCTTCGTGCCCTGCGCCTCGGCGCAGGCCTCCAGGTCCTCGTGGGTGAACGTCTCGCCCGCGTCGAGGTGGTCCTTGCCGCGGAACCGGGCCATGTCCAGCAGCACCCCGCGGCCCGCCACGCCGCGTTCGGCGATCGGGGCGACGCTGGCCTTGTCCAGGCCGCCGACGGTGCTCCGCGCGTCGTAGCCGTTCCAGATCCGGCCGTCGTACCAGACGTGCCCCAGCGCGTCGTACTGCGTCGAGCCCTGCAGGAACGCTTCGATCTTGTCGTCGGCGTAGTGCAGGCCGCCGGGGAATTCCGGCCCGTCGCCGCCCTCGTCCCAGGCGGACTCGTCGATGACCTGCTCGCGCTCGGCGGGACGGCGGCCCGGCCACACCGGCTCGCCGGCCGGGTCCCCGATCAGCCGCTGCAGGGTGAACACCTTGCCGGAGCCGATTTCCGCGACGCCGCGCAGGACCTCGGCCTCGGTCAGGTAGTTCAGCGCGCCGACCTCGTCGCCGGAGCCCCACTTCCCCCAGTTCGACGGCGCGTTCGCCAGCAGGTCGGTCAGGGCGGGTGCGTCGCTCATCGATCATCCTCCACGTCGAGCCAATCGGTTTCTGAACAAAGCCGTACGAGCGTTCGGTCGCGTTCAGTGCGGTGCCAGAGTGAGCCCGGCCGAACGCTTTGTCAATACACCTCCCCGAACTGGTGAAGACAACGGCTACCGGATGGACTATCGTGTTCAGAATGCCTGAACATCTCGCGACCGAACCGGGGGCGGGACCGCTCGTCCGGCAGGCCAGGACGCGGGCCCGGATGCCGCTGCGCGAACTGGCCCGCCGGATCGGGGTCAGCGCCGGGACGCTGAGCGCGGTCGAGAACGGGAAGACCGGCCTGACCGTGGAACGGCTGGGCCGGATCGCCGACGCGCTGGGCACGTCGGCGGCGGACCTGCTCGCCGCGCGGACCGCGCCGGAGGAGCGGCCCCCGGCGCCCGGCCGGCCCTGGCGCACGTTCGCGCCGCTGGACCTCGACCCGGTGCTGCGCGCCGCGATCGCCACGTTCGTCGTCACCGGCTACCACGGCGCGACCATGCGGCTGGTGGCCGCGAACGCCCGGATGAGCGTCCCCGGCGTCTATCACCACTACCCCAGCAAACAGCACCTGCTCGCCGCCATTCTCGACGTCGCGATGACCGAACTGCACTGGCGGATCCCCGCCGCCCGCGCGGACGGCGGCACCTCGGTCGAACGCTTCGCGAACATGGTCGAGGCGCTCGCGCTGTTCCACGCCCAGCGCCGCGACCTCGCCTTCATCGGGGCCAGCGAGATGCGGAGCTTCGAGGAGCCGAACCGGTCGCGGATCGCGGCCAGCCGCACCGAAATCCAGCGGCTGCTCGACAGCGAGGTCGACGCCGCGATCCGGGACGGCGAGTTCGCGACGCGGCATCCGCGCGACGCCGCCCGGGCCGTGGCGACCATGTGCACGTCGCTGCCGCAATGGTTCCGTGCGGACGGGCCCACCTCCCCGGAGCAGATCGCGGCCGAGTACGCGCAGTTCGCGGTCGACCTGATGCGCGGAAGCCGGTGAGCGCGGTCCGTTGCGGACAGTCGGCGGGCTTCCGGGCGCACGCCGAGCATCGCAGTGCCCGCGAACCGGAAGCAACCAAGACTGTCGGGCGGGCCAACCCGGTCTGTCCGCCGGCACAAGAGCCGGGAAGGGGCCGGACATGAGCGACGATCTCCGCGAGGTCGTCAGGCGGGCCGAGGCCGAACTCCCCCGGCTCGTCGACGCCCACGTCGCCCGCGTGCGCGACGAGATCGACATCTACCGCGACGACGGGCTCGTCCAGCCGGAGGATCTGCGCCGGTCGGTCGAGGCGAACATGCGGTTCATGATCGCCGCGCTGCGCGATCCGAAGGGCGGCAACGACTTCTCCGCGCCGCGCGAGACCGGGGCCCGGCGGGCGCGCCAAGGTGCGCCACTGCCCGAGGTGCTGCGGGCCTACCGGCTGGGATTCACCGCGCTGTGGGACACGCTCGCCGCGTCGGCGGATTACCAGCGGCCCGCGCTGATGCGTGCCCTGCTCGCCGCGGGGCGCGGTTTGTGGCTGCTCACCGACGAGTACGCCATCCAGCTGACCGAGGCGTACCGGGCGACGATGGCCGAACTGACCTTGGCGCGCGAGCGGCGCCGGTCCGCGCTCGCGGAGGCGTTGTTCACCGGAGAACCAGTCGCGGGAACGACGCACTGGGAAATCACCTCGCTGCTCGGCTTCCCGCCGGACGCCGGCCTGGTCGTCGTCATGGCCGAAACCCGCCGCGCCGACGAACCGCTGCCGGGCATCGAACAGCGCCTCGCCGAGCACGGCATGGTTTCGGTGTGGCGGCTGACGCCCGCGCTGCAGACGGGAATCGTCGCGCTTCCGGACAGCGACCCGGAGCCGCTCGTCGCCCTGCTGCGGCAAATCGCCAAGGCCCGGATCGGGATGAGCCAGCCTTATCGAGCCATCGGCGAAACCCCGCGGGCGGTCCGCCTGGCCAGGATCGCGCTCGTGTCCGCGCCGGAAGGCAGCAAGCAGGTCAGCGCTTTCCGGGCAGGCCGGGTCGCCGGTCTCGTCGCGCACGCCCCCGCCGAAGGCGTCCGCGTCGCACAGGCGGTGCTCGGGCCGATCCTCGAACTGCCCGCCGAGGACCGCGAAACCCTGCTCGCCACGATCCGGGCCTGGTTCGACAACGACGGCTCCGCCGAGCGAACCGGCAAGCAGCTGCACTGCCACCGCAACACCGTCCGGTACCGGCTGCGGCGGGTGCAGGAACTCACCGGGCATTCCTTCGCCAACCCGGCCGACATCGCCGAACTGGCCGTCGCCCTCGAAGCCGTGCCGCAGGACCGCTGAACGCCGCCGTTGTTCCCCAGTACAACGCGGGCAGTTCCCGGCGACAGCATTCCCCGGCGCCAGGATGCCCTGCTCGGCCCGCCTCGTTCCCCCAGGCAGACGCCCGTGACCGAGGCGGGTGTCGGAACCACTGTCCGGCCTGGCGAATCGGCCGGGAAAGGAAGGCATCGTGGCACTGCCGAAGAAGGCCCTCATCGCCATCCCCGCGAAGCACTTCGAGTTCTACGAGGACGGTTCGGAAACCGGCCTGTTCTACACCGAGGCACTGCATCCGTACTCGGTCTTCGCCGCCGCCGGGTTCGAAGTCGACCTGGTCAGCGAAACCGGCTCCTTCGGGCTCGACGCGCATTCCACCGAGGACCAGTTCCTCACCGAGGAGGACAAAGCGGTCTACCGCGATCCCGAGGCGCCGTTCAGCGTCAGCCTGAACAAGAACCTGAAGAAGGCCGCCGACGTCGACCCGGACGACTACGGCGTCTTCTTCGCCGCCGCCGGGCACGCGGCGATCTACGACTACCCCGGGGCCGCCGCGCTCCAGTCGGTCGCCCAGCGAATCTGGGACAACGGCGGCATCGTCGCCGCCATCTGCCACGGCCCGGCGATCCTGCCGTACGTGCGCGACAAGGAAACCGGCAAGTCCATCGTCAACGGCAAGCGGATCACCGGCTTCACCACCCAGGGCGAGATCGACCTCGGGCTGATCGAACGGATCAAGGACGACAACGCCCCGCTGATCGAGAACAGCGCGGCGGACGCGGGCGCGGAGTACGTCGCCCCTGCCCAGCCGTTCGACGACCTTTCGATCACCGACGGGCGGGTCGTGACCGGAGCCAACCCGGCCAGCGCGCACTCGGCGGCGCGGCGGGTCGTGGAGGCGTTCGAGCAGCTCTGACGGGTGTTGGCCGGGGGCGCGGGGCCGG
>NZ_GG657746.1:5040857-5109166 GCF_000158875.1 Streptomyces sp. AA4
ACGGACTTTCGCCGACGCAGCGAGACACGGTGTCCGGTCCATAGACCCCCACTCCGCCGGGGCCTCCTCTTCCACCAGCCGCCGCGCTTCGTGCATTACCGCGTCCTCGATCCAGGCCAGCGGTTCCGCGTCCACGATCAGCGGCTCGTTGTCCGGGCCCCGCGCGATTTCGCGGCCTCGCAGGAGCCACGGGCGCACTCCGGGGCCGCCGCGTTGGCGGAGGTGCTGGTAGTCGTGCAGGCGCCGGGCCAGCCACAGCCGGAGCGAACGGTCCCGCCACCACGGCTGGCGGGCCAGCGAGTTCGCGGACAGGCCGGGCAGCAGCATCCCGGTGAGCCCGTCGCGGCTTTCCTCGCCGGAGCGCAGGTCCGCGTCCGGGCCGCGCGACCAGCGCACGTACAGATCGTCTTCGCCGGCCCGGCGGAACGCCGAGACCAGCTCGTCGAGATCGCGCACGACGGGCAGCCGGTGATCCCATTCCGTCATGGGCCCGGGATTACCCACGTCCGTCCGAGGCAATCTCAACGGGCGACGACCCGCACGCGGCGCAGCTCCGGATCGGGCAAGAACATCCCCGCCGTGACGCCGCTTCGCAGGTAGTCGAGCACGGGGCGGGTCAGGACCTCGCCGGGCAGCACGGCCGGACGCCCGGCGGATACGGGCTCATCGTTTCGGCGACGATCAGCGGCACGCCGCGGTCGTGGCAGCTCCGCGCGACGCCTCGGAGGTCGGCGCAGGAACCGTAATCGGTCGGCGTGACGAGCAGCGTTCCCTTGGCTGCCGGAGGCCGTTGAGGACGAGCCCGGCGACCACGGATTTGTGCGCGTTGCGGGAAATCAGCAGCTCCTCGCCGGGCTCCGCGACCGGCAGCATCGCCGATTTGACCGACAGCGAACTGCCGCAGGTGGAGAAGAACGCGCCGTCCGCGTGCACCGCCATCGGGTCCTCGGCCTCGGCCAGCACGCCGGGGTTGAGCGCCCGGTCACATCAGGATGATGTCGGAGGCGAACACGTCGCGGCCGACGATCTCCGCACGCGCCTCGCCTACCCAGCCCGGCCGATCTCAAACGCATACCCGTTTCAGGGGCCCCGGAAGGGGTAATCCGAGGTGGTCTTCTCCCGGAGACGGAGGAATCATGACTCAGATGACAGAAGAACCGCAGCCGGCCGGCGGTGCCCTCGCGACGCCGCGGCGCACGTGGATCGGCGACCACGACCCGACGGACCAGAACTGGCAGGAGGTCGGCGACGAGATCCAGCTCGCGGCCCAGCGGGCCGGACGGACGTGGCAGCAGCCGGAAACCGACTGAACCTCGGCACGACGGCGGCGGAATCGGGCAGCCAGACGTGGCTGGACGTCCTCCGGCTTTCGCCGTTGTCGGTGTGTGCGGACCCTCGGCCTTCGGGTTTTCGCAGCTCAGCACCGTGCGGGTCGGCCGGATGCCGATGCCCGGCCGGGGTTGTCCGTCGACCGGCCGGAATGGACGGACTCTTCGGACGATCCCTGCCCTCCCCCGGCGTCCCTGCCTTCGGAGCGCTCCCGCTTCCGTGGAAGCGGACCGTTGCCGAAGGAGTTCGCGTCGATAAAGATGCGAGTGGGGATCGCCGTCGCGGGAGGTTTGACCGCTGCTGACCACCATCGCGCACGCGGCGTGCCATTCGGTGCGGCCCGAACCGGCGGCCAGGCGGATCGCGGCAGCGACTCGGCGGACCGGCGATTGTCCGGCGGCAGACCGAGAAGCTGGGCTCGCGCACACCTCGCCGCCCGACGACCCCGGCCAGTGGGGCTCCGCGAAGCATTTCGGCATTCCGCGGGCGTTCCCGGCGCGGCGTGGGCGGTCAGGCAGGGCTGGTCCGCATCGAGTCCCGGACATTCGCGGTCGCCGTGCTGAACACCTGGGGCGACCGCATCGAGGTCAACACTGCGGCCAAGGCGCTGCCAGCGAACTCACCTGAGCGGGTCCTTTGTGGACTCCGTCAAGACCTGTTCGGCCACGGCCGGCCACAGCGAGCGGACGCGTTCGCGGGTCCAGCCTTGTCCGGCGGAGGAAACATGTGCGGTCAGGGTGCCCTCGGCGGTCGAGCGGGAGCGGATCGCCAGGGTCGTCGGGGCGCGGGTGTCCTTGGGTCCGGCGGCCGCGACGACCTGGGCGGTGACCGGGCCGAACGCGTACGGCTCCGGCCAGTCGTCGGGAACGTATTCGTAGAACGGCACCGGGTCCGAGGCGGCGAGGAACGACCGGACTTCCGGCATCGGAAAGCGGCAGCGACGGCGGCAGTCTCGCAGGACGTCGCGGACCTCGACGGCGTATCCCGGCGTCAGCCGCGGCGGCGGGGCCGGGAGCGGGACGTAGGCGGTGAGCAGGCAGGGACCCAGCATCCGGCGCCACTCCGGACGGTCCCGCAGGCCGAATACCGTGGTGAACACCAGCGGTCCCGGCCCGGTGTGCGGGCGCATCGCGCAGGCCAGTGCGGCGAACAGCGTGGTGGCGGGGGTCGTGCGGTGGGTTCGCGCGAAGCGGTGCACCGCGTCCAGCCCGGACTTCGGCAGCAGGGTCGCGCGCTCGGCGTACGGTGCGCAGGTCTCGTCTTTCCGGACTGACGCGAACTCCTGGGCCATCGCGGTTTCCCACCAGGCCCGATCCGCGGCTTCCGTGTTCCGGCGCAACCGGTCTTCGGCGGCAGCGTAGTCGCCGTATTGCGCGGCTGGCCCGGGCGGCGCGGCCCCGCCCAGTTCGGCGGAGTACAGCGCGGCGAGTTCCCGGCAGGTGGCCCAGACCGTGCTCGGGTCGGCGACCAGATGGTGCAGGTGCACGGCGAGCAGGTCGGGATCGCCGCGCACCAGGCGGACCACCAGGGGTCCGGATTCCGGCGGCACCGGTGCGTGCAGGCAGTCGGCGGCGTCGCGGCACATTTCGAAAACCGGCGGGCCGGGCGGCGACACCATTTGGACGCCGTCGGTCACCCGGGTGCGCAGGATTTCGTGCCGGGCAACGAGTTTCGTCAAGGCGACGGACAGGACGGCCGGGTCGAGGGACGCGCTCAACCGGAGGACGGCGTTCATGGTGAACCACTCCCCGGTGAACTCCGGGCCGTAGTCCAGCATCACCCGTTGGAACACCGAAAGCGGGCGGGTGTTCACGCGGCCAGCTCCGCTGAGTAGTCGGCGATGCCGGGCAGCGCCCGCACCAGGTTGCCGTGCATTTCGGCGAGCAGTTCACCAGAGAAGCCGCTGTCCCGCCAAGTTTCGTAAGGGAGGCCGAAACCGAGTCGCTGCCATACCTCCGCGTTGCGTTTTTCGGCGGCCCCCAACGGCTCCAGCAGCAGCAACGGCGTCGCGGCCCACAACGAGTCCAGGCAGGTTCCGCCGCCGGGTTTGCTGACCATCGCCCGCGCCGAGCGGACCAGCTCGAAGGAATCCGGATGTGCCTCGCCGCGGGAGTAACTCTCGCGGCCTGCTGGCCGGAACGGCGGGAAACCGTTGTCGTACCAGGGATGCCAGTCCGGATCGAGCAGGAAGTGCCGGATCCCGGCTCGCGGGTCCACATCGGACTCCCGGTAGGCCAGGACGTCGAGGGCGAACCCGGCACCGGCCAGTGCGGCGACGTGTTCGCGGTAGGTGCCCATCCCCCAGCCGCCGCCGTGCAGGTACAGCCGGGGCTCGCGCTCCGCCCACGGCAGCGGCGGCCGCGCGCTCACCGGCACGCTGCACGGCACCGTCATCGATGCGCCGTCCACCAGGAAGACATCCTCGTGCGGCACCTGCCATCCGGCGGCTTTCCGGAAGGACGGCGAGGCGATGGCGTCGATGTGGCAGAGCACCACGCGTACCGCGCGGCCGCGGGCGAGGTAGCGCTCGACGATGGGCAGCCAGAATCCGGAGAAGAGCACGAAAGTCTCGACCTGTTCGGTGTCCCAGCGGGTGAACAGTTCCGCTTCGGCCGACGGATCGGTCACCGCGGCCGGGTCGGTCGCGAGGCGGTGCCCGGCCTTGGCCAGGCGGAAATCGCGGTGGAAAGCCCACTTCATCTCGGCCGTGGTGGCCAGCTTGTGCGGCGGCAGCAGTCGTTCTAGGACGCTGACGTCGGCGGCCGCGCCGCGTTCGCGCAGGCGCTGAGCCAGCAGCAGACCTGGCACGTGCACACCGAGTGCCACGCCGGAAGTGAGGACTTCGATCACGACGGCCTCCCGAGGAACGTCAAGGCCCGGCGCAGATGCGCGGACGCCAGCTGGCTCGTCACGGGCGCGCCGCCTCCGCGCGGCACCGTCTCGACCAGCATGATCAGGTACAGGTAGCAGCGGTAGAGCGCGAGCCGGACGCGGGCCGCGGCGTCGAAAACCAGCTCACCGCCTGCTTCGCGGTATCCGCGCACGAAGTCGGCGTCGCGTTCGATGTCGCCGAAGAGGGCCGTGGAGACGAGGTCCGCCAGCGGGTCTCCCCAGAACGCGCGTTCGCCGTCGACGAAGCCGGTGATCCCGGAGTCGCCCAGCAGGATGTTGCCGGGCCACAGATCGAAGTGGACCAGGACCGGGGTCCGCACCTCGGACAGGGCGTCGGCGTGCGCCACCAGCGTCGTGCGAATCTGTTCGAGCGGGAGTGCGACGGCGAACCGTTCGGCGTCGGCTAGCACTGCGTCCAGCATCCCGGTGAACGCGGTGCGCCAGCTCGGCGCGAGCCTGCGGGGATAGCCGAATCCGGTGCCGGTGACCTGGTGCAGGCGGGCCGCGAGGGTGCCGAGTTCGGTCCGCAGCGCGGCGCGTTCCGCGGGAGGCACGCACCGGGCGGCCCAGCTGGTCCCGGGGAGTTCGGTCATGACCAGGACGTCGCCGTCGACCAGACGTCCGGAGAAGTCGGTGTGCACCACGCGCGGAACCGGCACGGCGGCCGCGGCCGCTTCGTAGAACAGCGCTTCGGTACGGAGCAGGCCGCGTTCGTAGGTCAGCGCGGGTGCGTCCGGCGGCGGGGAGACCTTGACGACCAGGCCGGGCGGCCGGACCCGGTAGGCGGTGTTGAAGGTCGCCCCGGTCAGCGGCGTCCATTCCGCCTGCCGCACCCCGGCTTCCGCGAGCACGTCGGCGATCATCGGGTCTCCATTCCGGCCGCCGAGATCGCGTCGAGCAGGCCGGCTCGCACGGCTGCGCTCTCACCGGGGCGGGCCATCAGCGCGCAGTAGATCCGGCCGCCCGGTGCGGCGAGACCGCTGCCGCCGACCAAAACGACGCCAGGAACGGCACCTCCTCGATAGCGGAGCTGGCGCAGCGCGGCGAAGAGGTTGCTGATTCCCTTGCCGGGCGGGACTTTCAGGTCGAACCGCCACAGGTGGCAGCGCAGGCCGTGCGGACGGACGCGGCGGTCCAGCAGCAGCGAAAGCAACCCCAAGGACTGGCGTGCGTTGATTTCCAGCACCGGCACGAGCGTCCCGTCCGCTAGCACCATCGCGTCCACGCCCGCCGGCCCTCGGTAGCCCGCCGCGGCAAGGGCTTCGGCGACCGCGGCGAGCGTTTCGTCGTATTCGGCCGCGGCCAGTTCGGCGAGGAGTTCGTCCGGGGCTGGCTCGGACCCGGCGTGGCGGTAGCCGCGGTTGTGCATCACTTGCACGCCAAGCAGTTCCCACCGCTCTGGGGCGACGAGTAGATGCGCCGAGAAGTCCGTGCGCCGGTCGTAGCGAGGTTGGACCAGGAGTTCGACGCGGGCTTGCTGAGCCGCCAACGTGCGCGTGACGGCGCGCAGCACGCCGGGCGTGGCGACCTCCAGCGTCGCGCGGCCAGAGACTCCGTACGGGTCTTTCACGACGCTGGGCCGGGTCCCGACCGCCGCGGCGAGTTCGGCTGCGGACCGCACGACGACGCCCGCGCCAGGGAGCCCGAGCGACTGCACCAGCGCATTCGACCAGGTCTTGGAATTGACCTCGGCCACCGTTTCCGCGGCCGGAAGCCGGTCGGCGCGTCCGAGCCGAGCGGCCAGCGCGACGGTGTCCGGCAGTACCGCGTACGGAGCGATCTCCGGCGATCCGGTCAGAGTTTCCGCGTCGACAGCTCGCTCGATCGGGGTTCCCGGCGGGGCCGGAACCGCGTGGTGGTCGAACTCGATGCCGCAGGCGGCCAGCGACTCGCGGATCTCCCGCGCCGGAGCGCGTCGGGTGACCAGCAGGTCGCCCGGCGAACACGCGGCGGCGAGCAGTTCGTCCATGTCGTCGGCCGCGCCGCCGCCGGGTGCGGCGGGCAGGACGGCCAGGTCCGCGGGCCGCCACCAGCGCTCGGCGTCGAAGGTGCCGAAGCGCGCCGTCGCGGTCATGACGGCGCGAGCGTCCGCAGGAACCCGGTGAACCGGCCGAACACGCGCAGGTCGTCGAGTTCGAGGTGTTCGTAGTCCAGCTGCACGCCGAGTGCGTCCTCGACGCCGAGCAGGAAGGAGATCATCTGCAGGGAGTCGAGCCCGTAGTCGTCGACGAGGTCGGCGTCCGGGCCGATCTCCTCGGCCGCCGTTCCGTTGTCCAGCACGGCGACCAGCACCTCAGTGACCCTGCGTTCGAGATCCGCCACGGTGCTCACACTCCGTTGAGGTAGAGGAGGACGCACCGCGAGCACACGGGCATCATCCCGTTCGCGCCGAGGACGCGGCGGACCTCGCGGAAGGATTCGTTGTGCCACAACGCGACCGGGTCCGTCTCGTACAGGTTGCCGACCACGAACTCCGGGAAGAACTTGCACGAGCTGACGTTGCCGTCGGCGTGCACCTCCATCCGGTTCGACACCGCGAGGCACTTGCTGCGGTGCTGCGCCGGTTTCGGCGTGCCGAGCACGAAGTCCTCGACCTCGTCCGGTTCGAGCTGCGGCTGGTAGCGGATCCGCACCCGCCACCGCCGGGACGCCAGCCGCGCCATCGATTCGCGCAGTTGCGGCAGGCATTCCGGAGGCAGCCGGTAGGTGTAGGAATGCCAGGTCGGGCGCGCGGTGCCGGTGTCCGGCCGCAGCCAGGCGAACGACTCGGCGTAGACCCGGTCCATGGCCTCGGCCACCTCGGGGCTGATGTACCACGGGAACTGGAAGTAGACCGTGTTGACGCCGAGGTCTTCGGCCCATTCCATGAACTCGTACATCGTGTGCACGGTCCGGTGCGACACCATGCAATTCACCGAAACCTCGCCCGCGAACCCACCTTCGCGCTTCAGGCCGAGCATCAGCTCGATGTTTTTCGTGGTCCGGGCGAAAGTGCCGCGGCCGCGCAGTTCCTCGTGGTCGGCGCCGAGGCCGTCGAGGCTCACCAGCAGGTTGAGCTGTTCGCCGAGCTTCAGGAGGTGCTCGAGGTTTCGCTTGAAGAGCAAGCCGTTGGTGCAGACGGTGACCGTGCGCGGCGAACGGCTCAGCAGCTCGGCGATGTCGCCGAACCGGCTGTGCAGCAACGGTTCGCCGCCCCAGACGAACACCTTCGAACGTACGGATTCCGTGGCGTCCAGCAGTTTCGCGACGATATCCACGTCGAGTTCGGTCCGTTGTTTGGCGGGACCGAAATCGCGGAAGAAACCCTGTTCGCTCCACTGATAGCAGTGGCTGCAGCGCAGATTGCAGCGGTAGGTCAGCTGCAGGCACAGTTCCCTCGGCAGCGGCGTGGCGTAAGCCGGGTCCTCGGCGACGGCCCGGCGCGCCGACGAGCGGAGCGCCACGGTGTGCTTGAGATCGGCGAATTCCTTGGCGGACAACGTTCTCGTAGTCAGCGGACGCATCGCTCGTCCCCCTCCGTGCGGCTCGTTCCGAGGTTAGGAACGCGGCGGGGGCGGCGGCACCCCTACGCCGGGCAGCAGGGGAAGACCGCGAAAACGGGACAATCGCCGCCGGCCGGACCGGACGCGGAACCCTTTCCCCGCGTCCGGCCCGGAATGGCGGTCAAGCGTGGGCGCTCTGCAGTTTCAGCGGATTCTTCGGCGCGTCCGGCCGCGCGTCGAGCATCCGCTGCCCCAATTCCCGCAACTGCTTGCGCCCCATGGCCGAACGGACCTCCGGGAACCACTCGTCCTCTTCTTCCTCGACGTGGTGGCGCACGTTTTCGGTCAGCACGGTCACCTTCGCGTCGAAGGTTTCGTCCTCCGGGTCCAGGTCGAGCAGTTCGGAGAGCATCCACACCACGACGTGGTGCTCCTCGACGCTCTCCAGGACGTGGTCCTTGGTCTCCGGGACGGCTTCCTTGGCCGCCGGATAGAAGATCTCTTCCTCGAGGTACGCGTGGACGGTCAGCTCTTCGATGATCGAGTCGACGATGCGCCGCTTTTTCTTGTAGGCCTTCTCGCCCGCTTTCTCGAACTCCTTGAACAGCTTTTCCACCGTCTTGTGGTCGTTCTTCAGCAGCACGATCGCGTCGGTCGACATCGGTGTCCTCACAGTGCGGTCCGGGCGCGGGCAGCGCAGGATCGGCCGCCCGCTGTTTCCTGGGATGCGGATTACCCCTTTCCCGGCCGGGAAAACGTCGTTTGCGCACGGGGCCGGCCGGGTACTCCGATGCCCCCGGACCACAGGAGAACATCGGTGAACGACCAGACCGGCGACGAGCTGACTTTCGGCATCGAAGAGGAGTTCTTCGTCGTCGACCGCGACGGCCGGCTGGCCCAGGCAGACGACGTCGTCGACCGCGCCGCGGAAACCGGCGGCGAGAACGGCGAGCTGCAGCACGAGCTGATCCAATCGCAGGCGGAGATCGCCACCGACGTCTGCCGGACGCGCGACGAGGCGTTGCGGCGGCTGCGCGAATTGCGCGAGGACCTGGCCTCGGCCGCCCGGAAGCGAGGCCGCAGGCTGCTGCCCGCGGCCTCCCCGCCGGTGTCGGCGGAGGACCTGCCGGAGGTCACCGAGAATCCGCGCTACGAGCGGATCGGCGAGCATTTCGGGGCCACCGCGCGGACGTCGCTGACCTGCGGGTGCCACGTGCACGTCGCGATCCCGGACAAGGAGACCGGCATCCAGGTGCTCGGGCGGATCCGGCCGTGGCTGCCGGTCCTGCTGACCGTGACCGCGAATTCCGCGATCGCCGACGGCTACGACACCGGTTACCGCAGCTGGCGCTACCAGCAGTGGAGCCGCTGGCCGTCGGCCGGGCCGCCGCCGCGCTTCGCGTCGCTCGACGAGTACGAAAGCATCGTCGACGCGTGGCTGCGCTCGGGCGCGATCCTCGACCGCGGGATGGTCTACTGGGACGTCCGGCTTTCGGAAAAGCAGCCGACCATCGAGTTCCGCATCGCCGACGTCGCCGCGACTCCGGAGGAAGCTGTCTTGCTCGGCGTGCTGGCGCGCGGCCTCGTCGCCACCGCGCTGGCGGACGACGGTCCCCCGCCGGACTTGCCGAACGAGGTCCTGCGCGCCCAGCTCTGGCGCGCGTCGCGGGACGGCGTGAGCGGCTGTTGCCCGCACCCGCGCAGCGGCGACCTGGCGCCGACGAAGGAAGTGCTCGCCGACCTGATCGAGCTGACGACGGGCGCGCTGGAATCAGCCGGGGATCTGGAGTTCGCGCGGGAGGCGACGGCGCAACTGTGCGCTGAAGGCAGCGGAGCGGACCGGCAACGGCGGCGGTTTGCCGAACGAGGACGGGGCGAGGACGTAGTGGACCTGCTTGCCGGGACCCCCTGACCAGCGAGGCCCGTCAGCGCCGATGGGCCCACGCCGCGGCCAGGCAATAGACCCCGAACGCCGCCAGGCCGAACGCGACCACGGTCAGCAACACCGCCCCGAAGGGCTGCGCGGCGAGGGTCTTCAGGCTGGCGTCCAGCCCGCCCGCTCGCTTCGCGTCGGAGCGGAAACCGGCGAAGCCCAGCAGGAACGCGGTCACGGCGAAAACCACCGCCTTGGCCAGGTACCCGGTGCTGCCCAGCCGCCCGACCCACCGGCGGGTCTTGCCGGGCAGCCCGGTGAGGTCGAGATCTTCGAGGAAAGTCTGCTTCACGCCCTTCACCCCGGCCGCGACGGCGACGCCGAGCACGACCGCGGCGACGGCCACCACCAATGCCGGGCCGGCGGGCAACTGGAGCAGTTTCGCGGTGAACTCCTGCTGGGTCTGGTCGCTCGAACCGCCGCCGCCGGTGCCCGCGGCGAGGCGGAAGGCCGTGGCCCCGATCGCGAGCACGACGATCCCGCGCGCGGCGGCGCCGAACCGTTTGCGGGTCCGCTTGCCGCCGCTGGTCCAGGTGTAGCCGGTCGCGGCCATGAGGAACTGCCACAGTCCGAACGCGACCAGGCCGGCGGCGAGCACCCACAGCACGACCTGGCCGAGCGCCGTCGACCCGACCTCCTGCAGGGCGCCCTTCTGGTCGGGCTGCCCGCCCGCGCCGAACGCGACCCGCACGGCCAGGTAGGCGAGGATGAGGTGGACGAGGGCGTAACAGGCCATCCCCGCCCGGCCGAGCAGCTGGGCGGTGTCGGTCTTCTCGCCTCGGGCGACCTTGTCGGCGATCCGGTTCATGGGGTGGGGATACCCGCTGTGCTCGCGGCTAGCACTGGGCCAGGTGGCGCAATCCGCCACCCTGGTGAGGCAGGTTCACGGACGGTGAATGCCCTGGCGACGCGAGGGCTGCGCCGGAATTGCTTCCGCGCCGAGGCTGGGCAGGACGGGGAGCGCGCGGTCGAGGCCGAGCAAAGCCAGCGGCCGCCGGACAGCGCGGTGCGGCGCGACGGCCGCGAACCGCACCCCGACAGCGCGGGCGTCCGCGGCCTGTTCGGCGAGGAACTGCAGGACCCGCGCCGAGCAGAAGGGCACGTCGGTCAGGTCCACGAGCAGGTTGGGCGGCCGCAGCCCGAGTTCGCCGGACACGATCCGGCGGAGCCGGGGAACGTCCGCGGCGTCGAGGTCCCCGGCGAGGGCGACCACGGTGGACTCCGCCGTGCGGGTCAGCGTCGTGGCCGGACGGCGGGCCGGGCACACGACGGTCAGGCTCAAGGGCGGGGCGTTGCTGTGCATGAATTTCGTTCCCTCCTCGCGAGACGCGGGGCGGGGACCGGGAACACGCGGCGCCAGCCGGACTGTCGCAATTCCCCCTCGCTGGCTGGTCCTCTGCGGTGAACTGCCTGGCTGACCTGCGCTGCCGTCAACATACCTTCGGGGCGCCCGTTTTGCGCAACCCTTCCTCACCCGGGCGGCGGTACGAGCCCCGGGAGTCACGCCGCGGCCAGCCCGGGTTCCGGCCGCGGCGGGCTCCGGCGGCCCCGGATCGTCAGCAACGTCGTCACCACGCAGCCGAGGCCCATGAACGCGACCATCGCCCGCGTGCCCGCGAGTTCCGCGAGCGGTCCCAGCACGGCGGTGCCGACCGGGATCATCGCCCGGTCCGTGCTCGCGATGCCCATGATCCGGCCGAGCAGGTTGCCGGGGGCGGTCGCCTGCAGCGCGGCCCGGTTGGCGGTGCGGTAGCACTGGCCGACCAGGCCGACCACCACCATCGTCGCGCCCGCGCCGACCGCGGCGGGCGTTCCGCTCAGGCCGCTGGGCAGCAGGAGGACCAGCAGCGCGCAGCCGAGGAGCACCGCGCCGATCGCGGCCAGCCGCGCGGGGTTCGACGGCGGACGGCGGGACATCGTCGTCGAGGCGGCCAGCGCGCCGGCCGCGCCGCAGGTCAGCAGCAGGGCGGCGGTGCTTCCGTCGCCGTGGAAGAGGTCCTTCGACAGGAGCGGCATCATCGCGGTGTACGGGAAAGCGAACAGCATCGGCCCCATCGCGAGGGCGATCTGGCGGCGCATCGCCGGGTTCTGCCGCAGCAGCCGCCAGACCGACTCCCCCGGCGGCGCCGGAGCCGGAGCAGGCGCCGCGGCAGGGTCGGGCAAGAGCGTCAGGCAGCAGAGCGCGACGAGCGTGCAGAAAGCGTTGAACCAGAACGCGACCGGGACGGAGCTGACCGCGAGGACGAGCGCGCCGGCCGCGGGGCCGAGCACCATCGCCGCGTTCAGGCAGGCCGAGTGCATGGCGATCACGGCGGTGAGCGGCCGCCCTCCGCGCAGCAGCGGCAGGAGCGTCTGTCTCAGCACGGGTTCGGCGCTGCCCGCTGAGGCTCGCGCGAACACCATCGCGCACACCAGCCACAGCGGGCCGCCCGCGGTGACGATCCAGGCCAGGCACAGCGTCGAAACGAAGAGCGCGACGCGCAGACCCGCGAGCAACCGGCGTTTGTCGTAGCGGTCGGCGAGCCAGCCGGCCGGCGCGGTGAACAGCAGGATGGGCGCGAGCCGCACCACGTTCACCGTCGCCAGCGCGGTGGCCGATCCGGTCTGCTCGACCACGTACCAGTTGAGCGCGACCAGGTCCGCGGTGTCGCCGATCCGGGAGGACAGCGTGCCGGCCAGGAACAGGCGCAGCGGCAGCCGTCCGGCGGTGCCCGCGGTCATCGCACGGAGCCGCCCGCGTCGTGCAGCGGATTTGCCTGCGGCAGGTAGATGTCGTGGTCGGCGTCCAGCAAGCGCATGAGCCCGAACGCTTTCTGCGGCAGATGGGACGTCCGCAGGAACGCCACGTCCGCGGACGCCCGGGCGAGCAGGTGCGCGGGCAGGTCGGCCAGCAGGCCGGTCATCGCGGCGCGGACCGTCGCCCAGAGCTGCTCGACGGGCAGGCCCCAGGTCGTCGCGAACATCGTCACCACGGGCGCGATATTGGCCTGCAGCAGCGCGTACGACACCTTTCTCCGGACGTGGTCGAGGTCGTCGGAGAAGGTGATCGAACCGGGGTGCGGGACGAACTCGAGGCCAGCCTCGCGCAGCCGGCCCTGGTGGACGCGGATCCCGCCGAAATCGCGGACGAGGACGCGGACCGGCAAGCCGTCGCGCACCACCAGCAGCGTGTTCTGCAGATGGGCTTCCAGGCCGATGCCGTACCGCCACAGCAACGGCAGTCCCGCGGCGAGCATCAGCTCGGCGTAGCGGTCGAAGAACGCGAGCGCAGCCTTCGACTGGTGGGAGCGGTCCCGGATCAGTTGCGCCAGCACGGTTCCGTCCGGAGCCGCTCCCCGCAGGGCGCAGGCGGACAGGACGGTCTCGCCGGGGACGGCGTAGTCGGCGGGATCCGCCCGGAGCAGCGCGGAAAGGCCGCGTTCTCGCGAAGGCGCGGAGCCGGGCGGCGGGGCGAACGCGATCCCGGCCAATTCCGGGACGCAGACGACTCGGCCGCGCGTGCTCGGGTCGTCCGCCAGCAGGCGCTGCAGGAGGCGGCTCATCCGCGGGCCGTTGTCGGTGGTGGCGGGCGAGATCGTGCGCCGCCGCGAGGTGAGCTGGACGTCGAGCGCGGTTTTCACCGTGAGGCGCCGTCCGTGCCTGCCCGAGGCGGCGGTGACCAGGGTGCGCACCGACACGGTCGGGCGGCACGCCAGTTGCGCTTCGGGGAGCGGGACGACCGTGCCGGTCGCCAGTTCCTCGGGGTATTCGGCGGCCAGCCGGCTGCGCAGCTGCCACGGGTGCACGGGAATCAGCTCGTACTCGGCGGGCGCGTGCCCGCGGGCGGCGAGCCCGTCGATGGCGCGCGCGGCGGTCGCGGGAAAGTGGTCGGCCACGATCGTGCCCACCGACGCGCCCGACGGATCGGGGGTCGAATGCACGGAATCCTTGCGCACCGCGACGAAGGAAATGCCGACCGTGTCAGCGCTTTCCGGGCAATAGGCGAGCGAATCCGCCGGGGTGAAGCCGCGGCGTACCCGCGGGGCGAGGTGGATCGAATGCCCTTCCGAGCACGCGGCGTCCAGGTCGAGCACGCGGTCGGAAACGGCGCGCTCGTCGGTGGTCGCCGCCGCGGTCCGGTGCCGGACGCACGCGCGGGACAGGGCGAGGTTGCGCGCGGAGTCGACGAGATCGTCGCGGAGGGCGGTCCAATCCATCTCGCCGCCGGACGAGGCGACGGCGTCGACCAGATGCTCGGGACGGCCGATGGCGCGGACCTCGACGCCGTCGCTCACCACCACCGGGCTCACCACTTCGTTGGCCCCGAAGCCGCTTTCCCGCTCGCACACCGCGGCCAGCCGCCGTCCCGAACGCAAGGTCACGGAGATCAGCCGTCCCGTGCCCGTGCCGAGCAGCGCGAGAACGCTCGGCGACACCGGCGGCGTCCCCGTGCCCGGCAGGACCGTTTCGGTGATGCGCTTGGCGGACAACGATCTCCGCTCGCGCAGCAGCGCGCCGCAGGCGCCGTTGAGGGTGCTCAGCCTGGCCCCGGCGAGTTCGTCCAGCCAGGGCCGCACGAGTTCCGGGCGGCGCTCGCGCAGGCAGGCGAGCATCTCCCGTTCCGCCTCGTTGAGGTCCGGCGGTTCCGGCTCCCGGTCCCCGGCGGCGAGCGGATTCGGCGCCTCGACGTACTGCTGGTCGGTGACCAGGTTCTTCAGGCGCATCGTCAGCAGGGCTTTGTGCTGCCACGGCCCGGTCAGCAACGCTTCGGCGTCCGCTCGGGCGTCCTCGGCCTCTTCGGGGCAGCAGGCGGACATGGCGAGCCGGTGGAACGTCTGCCGCACGCACTCCCCCGCCACCGGCCACAGGCGCTCCTCCGAGATTCCGGACGCGTTCGCCATCTCGGCGACGAGTTCTCCGAGATGGTGGCCGAAAAGCGGGTAGTACAGCTTGGCCCGGAACGCCGCGGGATCGCTGGCGAGCAGGGGCGAGCCGGGCAGGAACTCGCCGCTCATGGCCCGCCGGGCGAGCCGGGATTCCAGCAGGCGCGCGGCGCCGAGATCGCGGAGCAGCACGCGGTGCGGCCACCGGTTTTTCAGCACCAGAACGGTGTTCTGCGGATGCGGTTCGAGCGCGATGCCGTAGCGGACGAGGAGGGTCAGCACCGGCGGGACGCAGCGTTCGACGTGCGCGGTGAGCCACTGCCGCGCCACCTCGCTCAGCGAAACTCCGGTGACCGACGCGGTTTCGGCGACGAGATCGTGGAGGAGGCTGGCACCGGTCAACGGCGATTTCGCGAACAGCGCGGCGATCGGCATCGACAGTTCGTCTGGGCCGAGCAGGTCTTCGCTGTCTTCCCGGAGGACCGCGGCCAGCGAACGGCGCCGGGCCTGCGCGGCGGCGGGATCGGGCGGGTTCGGCGGGTCTGGCGGCACGTACGCGACGCTGGCCAGCTCTCGCAGCACCGCGAACCGGGGCCGCCCGTCCGGCGTGCTGAGCGCCAGGTCCAGGTCTCCGGCGACAATCCGTTCGAGCAGCGAGGACAGGCGCGGGCCGTTGTGCACCGCGGCGGGCGAGACCCCGCGGACGGCGCTGGTGAGCTGCACTTCGAGCGCGGTTTTGACGTGCAGCCCCGTGCTCGCCGCGGTCTCGCGTGCGGAGAGGGTCCGGACCGAGATCAGCGGCCGTGCCGGGATCCGGGTCCGCAGCGGCGTCACCGTGCCGTCGGCGAGCGCGTCGGCGTGCAGGACCGGCAGGGCGTGGAAACGCTGGTGCGGATGGACGGGAATCAGCACGCGCTGTTCGGGAATCAGCCCCGCCGCGCGCATCTCCACCGTTGCCGCGGCCACAGTTCGCGGAAAGGCTTCGCTCAGCAAGGCTTGCGAACCATCGAGGCCGTTCGCCCCGGTGGCTGCGCTCCGGGAAACCGAAACCAGCGGCAGGCCGAACTGCGCGCCGAATTCCGGGGAATAGCGGACGGTGTCCTCAGCGGACATCCCGACTTTCATTTTCGCCACCGGATGCAGGGGATGCCCCTCCGCGACCATTCGCTCGAAGGGAATCAGCAGCGACCCTTCCTCGCCCGAATCGCGGAGCGCGGCGACCAGCGACGAGAACGGCCGGGTTCCGTTCCCGTTGCCGGAATCGTCCCGATCGCGCAGCTCGGCCGCGAAGACCTCCGCGGCCGCCAGCGACAGCGCGTGGCCGGCGACGCTGTCGGCCAGCTCGGCGCGCAGCCGTTCCCAGACGTCGCGGTCGCCGGAGCAGAGCCGCTCCTCGACCAGGAAGTCCAGGAGCCGCAACGGGTCGGCGACCTCCCGACCGTTTAGCCGGACCGGACCGGCGAGGACCAGCCGACCGGTCGCCGTCGCCTGGCGCAGCGCTGGTTCCAGGCCGCGTTCGCGCGCCCGGTCCGTTCTCAGCAGGCCCTCGCGCACCAAGGCGGAGAGCAGCCGGGACATCGTCGCCCTGCGGGCTTCCGGAAGGCATTCCGCGTATTTTTCCGCGAGCCCTTCCGGCGCGATGTCTTCGGATTCTTGGAGGCGGACACAAATAGCGCGTTCCTCGCGAGAAAGGGGGTCTCCCAACGGTGCGGGGAAAGCACTTTCACTAGCCGGGGCGAGGGAGGACATGGTGGACTATGGTGACCCCGGCAAGGTTAACCAGACAGGAACGGGAAGGTTAACAACAGATGAACACACCGATCACGACCCAATAAACTCGGACATTCGCGCACTCACTCGCGGATATTGCGTAGCAGGTTGAGGATTCAACTGGAGCAGTGTCGCATATTTTGCCCGCCCAATTAATCCGGGGCCGGGGAATGCGGTGGCCGATTTCGCGCAGTGCGGCCGGCTGCCGTATTCCGCATTCGGCGGCAGCGCGACGTCGAGGTACCCCGCGTTGCGGTACCGGCACTCCTCCCGGACGGGAAATTCGGCAGATGGTCCCGCGCTCGCGTCACTGAGCAGACCGACTTGTCGACCCCATGGAGGCCGTGCCCGAACCGCGGCGGCTCGGGCACGCGTCGAGGCCGGTGAAACACCTTCTTCGACGCCGGCTCACCCGACGGTGACCACCCTCGCCCACGCGGGCGGAGTCTCCGGCCGATAGTAGGGATTGTTCTCGTCCACCCGATGCTCCCGGCGGAACAAGCCCACCACCGTCCGGCACGGCGGTTTCGCGCTGGGCCAAGGGGTTTGGCCGTCCGTCAATACGACGAGCACGTCCGGACGGGGGCTTCCCTTCAGCGCTTGGGCGAAGCCGGTGCGCAGATCCGTTCCGCCGCCGCCCAGCAAGGGAATTCCCTCCGCTCGGCACAACTGCGGGAGATACGCGGCGGCGTCGCACGCCAGCACCGAGACGAGATCGCGCCGGCCGCCCACCGCGCGGACGATCGCGGCGATTTCGAGGATCGCGCTGCCCAGTTCGGCGTCGCTCACCGAACCGGAGGTGTCGACGATGACGCAGACCTGCGGCGGCCGGCGGCGCAGGCTCGGCAGGACGACGCCGGGCAGGCTGGCCGACCGGCGCGCGGGGCGGCCGTAGGTGTAATCCTCTCCCGCACCGGAAATCGCGGACCGGAGCGCCGCGCCCAGCAGTTCCCGCCACGGTTGCGGCGGGTGGAACGCCTCCTCGGCCCAGCGTTTCCAGCCCGCCGGAACGGTGCCGGGGTTGCCCGTGATGCCTTGGGCGACCCGGAAACGCACCGCGTCGCGTTCCTGCTCGCTGAGCGCGTGCGCGCCGTCCGGGCCAAGCTCCCAGTCGCGGTGCAGGCCGTCGGCGCCGCTGCCGCAGTCGAGCCAGGCGTAACCGGCGGTGTACGGCCCGAGCCGGAATTGGGTCAGGTAATCCTCCATCAGCTGTCCTGCGCGCAGCCGGAGCGCTTCCGGCTCGACCGCGTCCTTGGGCCGGGGCAGCCCGTCGCCGAATACGTCGTCGTTGATTTCGCAGTCCGCGGCG
The DNA here is from genome assembly GCF_000158875.1 of Streptomyces sp. AA4. Classification (NCBI taxonomy): domain Bacteria; kingdom Bacillati; phylum Actinomycetota; class Actinomycetes; order Kitasatosporales; family Streptomycetaceae; genus Streptomyces; species Streptomyces sp. AA4. Next base: position 5,058,435 of record NZ_GG657746.1, read on the forward strand.
ATGTTCATCCGCAACCGCTCCCCCGGCCCGGTCAGTTCGTGTTTCGCGGCGAACCGGTCGCTGCGGCCGTGGTGGTCGCGCAGCAGGTGGGACACCTCGTGCACCCAGACCCCGGCCAGCTCCTCCAGCGGCATGCGGTCGACGAACCCCGGCGACACGTAGCAGCGCCAGTGGCGGTCGACGGACATCGTCGGCACTCGCCGTGACTCCACCACGTGCAAGGCGAACAACGCAGTCGCCAGATACGGTCGTTGCCGAACGGCATACAGTCGCGCGGCGTAGAGCTTCTCTTCGTCCATCACTGCACACCTGCCCGCTTCGACAAGGCCACCGCACCGGAAAGCCGCTCGATCGCCTGCGGGACCTGCCAATCGTCGCGGCGCAGGGCGGCAAGTGTCGTGGCGGGCACGACCACCAGATCCGGCGCGCCGGTTTCCAACGCCAGCACCAACAGCGACCACGCCGCGTTCCAACGGGATTGGTCCGGCCGTTTGCGCACTGCCTCGACCACGCCGTCGAGCACGGTCTGGCGCAGGTCGCCGCGTTCGGGCAGGACGGCCGCCCGCGGGTCGGCGAGCAAGGTTTCCGGGTCCGGCAGATCCATCCGGTCCAGACCGGCCAGCAGCTCCAGGCCGGGACCGTCGCCGACCGTGCCGCGCACCAGCATCGACAGCACTTCCCGGGAGGCGCCCGCCGCGGTGGCGAAGGCGATCAGCCGCAGGGTCATTTCCCAGCTGCGCGGCGAAGGCCAGGGACCGCCGCGGCGGGATTCGCTCTTCGGGAGCTGGTGCACGAGACCGGGCCGGGCGGTCAGCAGGCCGCAGACCGCGCGGCGGGCGAACGTCACCGCGTCCGGCAGCCGCACCGGGTCCAGCCGGGGCAGCGCCGCCTTCGGCCACGTCCCGCCGAGTCCGCGCACCACGACGTCGTGGTCGTAATTCCACTGCAGGTGCACGAAGCGGTTGGCCAGCGGCGGGCTCAGCTCCCAGCCGTCGGCCGCGGAGGAACGCGGGTTGGCGGCGGCCACGATCCGGACGCCGGGCGGCAGCCGCAGGGCCCCGACCCGGCGCTCGAGCACGACCCGCAGCAGCGCGGCCTGGACGGCGGGCGGTGCGGTGGAAAGCTCGTCCAGGAACAGCAGCCCCCGGCCCTCCCGCACCAGGCGCACGGCCCAGTCCGGCGGGGCCATCGGCACGCCCTGCACCGCGGGGTCGTCGCCGACCACCGGAAGGCCGGAGAAGTCGGACGGCTCGTGCACGCTGGCGATCACCGTGGTCAACGGCAGTTCGAGTGCTTCGGCGAGCTGGTTCAGCGCGGCGGTCTTGCCGATGCCCGGCTCGCCCCACAGCAGCACCGGCAGATCGGCGGAGACGGCCAGTGTCAAGGCTTCGAGCTGGTCGTCGGGGCGCGGTTCGGTTTTCGTGTCGGCGAGCAGAGCGAGCAGCTCGGCGGCGACGTCCAGCGGTCGCCGGATTTCAGCGGAAATTTCCCTGGCAGCAGACAGTTTTGATCACCTTGGGGTCGGATCGGCGCGGAAAAGTCAGCGAGTGGTGGCGTGGCGGGGATGCGCGCGGAGGCTGGGGTCCCGAGTGGACCGAAGGGGCCCTCCGCGAGCGAGCCCAGCGCGGTAGAGGCCGTGCACGACTTGGCGGCGCACGGCCGTTTCCAGTTCGTCGCGCAGGGCTCCGCTGCGCAGGAGGACGTCCGGCCCGAGCAGCGTTTCGACGGCGGCGAGGGCCCCGGCGGCGTCGCCGTGGTCCAGCCGGGCGCGGACGTCCACGAGGTTTTCCGGCGACCGGTGCGCCTCGTCGATCGCCCGCAGGCACGGCAGTTCGGGGCCGCCCAGCGCGCCCAGCAGCTCCTCGCGGCGGATCTCGCCGTGGTCGTGGTCCAGCGGGACGAGCACGCCGTGCACCACCCCGATCCGGTGCGTCGCGCCGCGACAGTCGACCAGGCGGGAATTCCTTGCCTTGTCGGGGTTTTCTGCCGCGCGGGGCCGGTAGCCGGGCCGAAGTGCCGACGCGACAAGGGGATGCAGCTGGTCGAGGCTGAGCAGTCCGGCGTGGAGCAGTTCCAGGTCGGGCAGGACCCACGTCGCGGCGTCGGGCAAGACCAGCCGGTCCCGCCCGCCCAGGTCGAGCGTCAGCCGGTGCCGCGAGGTGAGCCGCGCGGAGACGAGCGCGCCCGCACTCCCCTCCGCGCGCGGCAGCAACGCCGCCTCGGCCATCCACCGGTCCACCGCGCAGGGACCCACCCCGGCCGGGAGCGGGATCTCGGTGGTCCGGTCCGGCGGCCAGCGTCCGGACCGTTCCCGCAGCTCGCCCGTTCGGCGCACGTCCCACAGGTGGCGGTGCAGATCGAGGCGATACCGCCGGTCGGGCCGGGGATGCGGGTGCAGACCGGCGCGGCGCTGGGTGGGCGACCACAGCGCGAGACTGATCCGCTGGCCCGCGTCCGCCCACGCCGGCGGGGTGCGCGCGACGAGCTGGACGTCGCCGTACCGGGCCAGCGCCACCGTGAGCCCGGGCCGCAGCAGACCGTCCGGGGCGATCCGCGGGAAATGCCAGCGGAGCAGGTCAGGGGCCAGATGCCGCAGATCGGCGCGGACCCGCGCGGCGAGCTGGGCGCCGTGGGCCCGGCTGGTCGCTCGCAGGTCGACGTCCACGTCGACGCGGGCGGCGGCACAGGCCCCGGCCCAGTCGCCCGCTGCGCGGCGGGCAGTCGCTGATTCGATCATCGGCGGCGGCACGGCGAACTCTCGCACGCGCGCCCAGGAAAGCAGGCGATTCTCGTTCGCGGGGAGTGGGTGCATCAGCACTCACCTGCGGCGAACGGAACCCCCGATCTGTTCGAGTAGGTACTCATCACAGCGAGCGTAGCAGGATCAGCGCGCGCCGGTGTCATATTCTGACACCCGTGGCCGGACGGCGCGTTGTTCCGCAGAGCGGTCAGCGGGCCTCACCAGGCGCGTCCGCGCGGCTACGGTTCGACGCACGCGACAGGGAGGGAGTCCTGGTGACGGACCCGAAACGGCAGACCCTCACCGAACGCCGGGCCGAGGAGCTGCGGATGAGCATCGCGCTCACCGCGCGCGACCTGTTCGTCGCCGAGGGCCACACCGCGGTCACCGTCGAGCGGATCTGCGAGATCGTCGGGATCAACCCGCGGACGTTCCACCGGCACTTCCCGGTCAAGGAGGACGTCCTGATGCCGCTGCTGCGCCGCAGCGAGCGCGTCATCCTGCAGGGCTTGGAGGACGCGCCGGACGACGCGGACCCGGTCGAGGTCCTGACGGCCGCGCTCACCACCGAACTGAACCGGCGGCAGGTGCCGGAGTACGACCACCAGATCATGACGCTGATCGTCAACACGCCGCAGTACCGGCTGCGGTTCGTGGAATGGTGCGAGGGGCTGAGCGACGCGGTGACCCGGTTTCTGGCCCGGTATTACGAACTCGACCCGGACCCGTTCCTGCGCGAACTGCCCGCCCTGCTGGTGATCCAGACCATGCGGCACGCCCTGATCCGGTGGGTGCAGAGCGGGGAGTCGGATGACTTCGGGGATATCGAACGGTGGGATTCGCAGGGGTTGCGGCTGGCGTTGAGCGGGCTGACCCGGTTGCCCAAGTAGTCCTTTGTGGACCGGGCGGGAAAACCCGCCCGGTCCGCAACGAAGGTTACGACGACGCGCCCGCCGCATGGAGCGCGGCGATGTACCCGTACACCACGCCCTGCCCGATCGTCGCGCCCGCGCCCGGGTACGACGTGCCGAAGGCGTTCGCCGCGGTGTTGCCGATCGCGTAGAGGCCTTCCACCGCCGTGCCGTCCTCGCGGAGCACTCGGGCGTGTTCGTCGGCGACCAGTCCCCCGCACGTGCCGAGGTCGCTCAGCACCACCTTGACCGCGTAGTACGGCGCGCGGCGCAGCGGCGCCAGGTTCGGGTTGGGGCCGATCGTGGGGTCTCCGTAGTAGCGGTCGTAGGCGCTGTCGCCTCGGCCGAACGCGGGGTCGCGGCCCGCGGCGGCGTACTCGTTGAACTGCCGGAAAGTGTCCTGAAAGGACTCCGCCGGAACGCCGATCGCTGCCGCGAGCGCGCCGAGGTCGTCCGACTTGTGCGCGATTCCCGCGCGGTACCAGGATTCCGGGAGCGGCTGCCGCGGGAAGCAGCGTCCGGCCATGATGTAGCTGTCGCGATAGCGCTGGTCGAACACCAGCCACATCTCCTCGACCGGCGTGCCGGCCCGTTCGCGCGCCAGGACCTGCTGTCCGAACGACATGTAGTCGATCGCCTCGTTGATGAACCGTCGTCCGGTCTGGTCGACGATGAACGAACCCGGCAGGGAACGCTCGGCGAGCAGGACCGCCGGGGCGCCGCCCGGCACCGGGGCGAAGGCCGGGAACCACCAGGCCTGGTCCATCAACGCGGTGTCCGCGCCGAGTTCCTGCCCGGCCAGGATGCCGTCCCCGGTGTTGCCTTCCGAACCCAGGCTCGAGTGGTCGCCGAGCCGCGGCGACTGGAACTTGTGCCGCGCCTCGACGTCGTGGTCGAAGCCGCCCGCGGCCAGGACCACGCCGCGCCGGGCCCGGACGGTGACCTCCCGGTCTCCTTGCCGCACAACGGCTCCGGTGACGCGGCCGTCGTCCTGGAGCAGGCGGACGAGGGTCGTCTCCGTCCACACGGGAATGCCCGCCCGCAGCACCCCCGCGAACATCCCGGCCGCGAGCGCTTGCCCGCCCGCCAGGTAGTCGCGGCCGATCAGCATGCCGCCGATGCCCAGCGCGGCCCGGGCGAAGATCCGGGGCAAGGCCTTGAGCGGTTTGCGCGCGACCAGGTTCATCCACTTGTAGTCCGCGCCGGTGACCGGCATCGGGACCGGCGCCTCCATCACGCCGGGACGCAGCCGGGGCCGCTCGTCGCCGAGCACGGAGGCGTTGAACGGGCGGCATTCGCACGTCCGGCCTTCGGGACGGCCGCCGGGTTCCTCGGGGTGGTAGTCGGAATAGCCCTTGGCCCAGAAGAACCGCATGGGGGTGGTGCGGCGCAACATGTCGACGGCGGCGGCGCCGTGTTCGAGGTACGCGCGGCCGCGCTCGGCCGGAGCCGAGTCGCCGACTACCGCGTTCAGGTACGTGCCCGCGTCGGCGACCGCGCGAGGTCCGGTTTCCGGCAGCGCGGCGTTCCCGGGGATCCAGAACGCGCCGCCGGACCGCGCGGTCGAGCCGCCGACGTAGCTCGTCTTCTCGACGACCAAAGTGGACAGTCCGCGCTCGTGCGCCGCGAGCGCGGCGGCCATCCCGGTCCCCGAGCCGACGACGAGGAGATCGACGGTCGTGTCCTCGGCCGGCACGAGCGCGGGCATTTTCTTTTTCACTTTCGAACTCCACTTCGTTCTCGGCAGGAGGCCGGGACACCGTATTTCGCCGGTTTCCCGGAATTCCCGGCCGAGTCCAGTCAGCGGGACGTCACCGGCCGAGGAACGCGAGCACGGCGGCTTCCCAGGCGTCCTTCTGTTCGATCATGACCCAGTGCCCGCAGTTCGGGAAAATGTGCACCTCGCCCCGCGGAAGAGCGCGCATCGGGAGCAGCGCCATGTCGACCGGGCTGACGCGGTCGTCGCGGCCCCAGGTGACCAGGGTCGGGAGGTCCAGCCGGCGAAGCTGCGCCCAGGCCGGGGTTTCCGCACCGCGCGCGGCGGCCGCCATTCCGGCCAGCGCCGCCGCGCCGTACATCCGGCGCGAGTTCTCGAGGGTGGCCGGATCCGTTGCCTGGCTCCAGCGTTCCTCGATCATTTCCTCGGTGACCAGCGCCTGGTCGTAGACCATCGAACGCAGCCAGGCGACGAGCGCGGCACGGGTCGGGTTTTCGACGAACTCGCTGAGCCGGACGATGCCTTCCCCTGGCTGGGCACTGAAAATCGGGGTGCCGATGCCGCCGATCGTGACCAGCCGCTCGACGCGTTCCGGGGCCGAGAGCGCGAAATCCGTCGCGACGAAGCCGCCCATCGAGTTGCCGACGACGCGCACGCGGTCCAGCGAAAGACCGTCGAGCAGCGCGCGCACGGCGGTCCCGGCGGACTGCATCGGGTGGACGGCGCCGAAATCGTCGCTGACCCCGAAGCCGGGGAACTCGAGCACGATCGTCCGGTAGTGCCGGGCGAAGGCGGGCAGGTTGGCGCCGAAATTGCGCCATCCGGTCACGCCGGGTCCGGAACCGTGCAGCAGCACCAAGGGCGGGCCGTCGCCGCTTTCGCGGTAGCGGAGGACGCCGTGTTCGGTGGGGAGTTCGAGCAGTTCGGGGGTCATGGGTCGACCTTGCCAGCGGAACCGGGAGCGTTCGGGCCGCCGTCCCGATCAGCGGACGCTCAAGCGCTGATCCGCCCGTAACGGCCCCGGAAGAACACCAACGGCTCCAGATCCGACGAATACAGATGCCGCACCCGGGAAACCGCGATCGTGTGATCACCCGCCGCATGCTCGGCATCCAGCTCAGCCTCGATCCACGCCAGCGAATCAGCCACCACCGGCGCACCCGACGGCGACGGCGTCCACTCGATCCCGGCGAACTTGTCGGCGCCCCGCGCGGCCAGCTGGCGGCAGACCGTTTCCTGCGACTCGGACAGGATGCTGATCGCGTAGCACCCCGCCGACCGCACGCGCGGCCAGGACGTGCTGGTCGCCGCCACGCAGAACGCGACCAGCGGCGGGTCCAGCGACACCGACGTGAACGAGTTCGCCGCCAGCCCCACCGGGGAGCCGGTTTCCGGGTCGATTCCGGTGATCGCCACGACGCCGGTCGCGAAATGGCCGAGGACCGTGCGCAGCCGGGCGGGGTCCGATACTCCAGTCATGCCAAGGCTCCCTTCGCCGCGGCGCGTCCGGCCCGGCGTCCGTAGAAGCTGCCGTCTCCCAGCGAAGCGCCGCTGACGTAACCGCCGGTGCAGATTCCCGCGGTGCAGCGTCCGGCGGCGAACAAGCCGGGGATCGGCGCGCCGGACACGTGCAGCACTCGCGCGTCCAGGTCGGTCCGCAGGCCGCCGAGGGGGAACCCGGCGGTGGCGCCGCGCAGGTCGAACGCGGCGACGGCGCCGGTGAGCGGGCGCAGCCATTCCGGTTTCTTGCCGAACAGCGGGTCCCGGCCTTGCGCCGCGTAGGTGTTGTAGAGATCGACCGTGGTTTGCAGCGCCAGCTCTGGCAGGCCCATGTCCGCTTCCAGTTCGGCGACGGTCTCCGCGGCCCAGGTCGGCGGCACGCGGAAGGCCGGCGTCGCGGTCTCGGTGGCGAGCGCTTCCTCGTGCGCCCGTTCGTCGATCACCAGGTACGCCTGGTTGTCCTGGTGGAACAGTGTCGCCTGGCCGATCCGGCCGGGGTAGGTGTCTTCGGTGATATAGCGCTGCCCCTGCCCGTTGACGAGAATGCCGCGCGCGATCGTCTGCGGGTCGCCGAAGAACGCGACTTCGGTGGCGTTCAGGTGCGCGGTCGCCGCGCCGAGCGCGGCGGCGGCCAGGATTCCGACGCCGTCGTGTTCCTCGATGGCGGCTCCCGGACGGCCGGTCAACAGCGGCGCGTGGTCGGCGACCATCTGCTCGGAGTAGGCGAATCCCCCGGTGGCCAGGACGACACCGAGGTCCGCCCGGACGGCGATCTCCCGGCCGTAGCGCCGGGCGAGCACTCCGACGACTCGCGAACCGTCCACGATGAGACGGCTCAGGCGAACGTCGTAGGAAACGCGTACTCCCAGCGCTTCGGCGGTCTCCGCGAGCGGCTTCATCAGCATGTACCCGCCGCCTCGCTCGCCGGTGCGTTTAGCGCGCATCTGCGGCACGTGGCCGCGCGGCGCGGGGCGGGCGATCGCGTTGAACGGGGCCGCGTTCTCGCCGCCGGAGTAGGCCAGGCCCTCGTCGTGCGGCGGTTCCCAGCCGGGCTCGTCCCAGAGTGCCGCGCGGAAGGGCACGCCGTTGTCGACCAGCCAGTCGTAGTGTTCCAGGCTGCCGCGGCAGTAGTCGGCGATCTTGGCTTCGTCCGCGCCCGGGCCGACGGCCGCGAGCAGGAACTTCTCCATGTCCTCCACGCTGTCCTCGAATCCGAGCGCGCGCTGGAGCGGAGTGCCGCCGCCGAGGTACACGAAACCGCCGGCCAGCGCCGCCGCGCCGCCCCAGCCGCCCGTGCGTTCCAGGATCAGCACCTGCGCGCCGGACCTCGCCGCTTCGATCGCCGCGGACACGCCCGCGATGCCGTACCCGGCGATCACCACGTCCGCGCTCTCGTGCCATTCGGCGATCCCGGCGGCCGGGACCGGACGCAGTTTGTCGGTCGTCATGGATCAGCCCTTCCTAGGCCAGGAGGTCCCGCATCATCTGCCAGAGCTTCTCGCGCGCGGGTTCGGTCAGGGACAGCGCCGGGATCGTCAGGAAACCGTGGAACAGGCCCTCGAACCGGTGCGCGGCGACCGCGACCCCGGCGTCCCGCAGGCGCTGCGCGTAGTCGTCGCCGGAGCTGCACAGCGGGTCCAATTCCGCGGTCGCGACCACTGCGGGCGGAAGGTCCGCCAGCGACTCCGCCCGCGTGGGCACAAGGTAGGGGCTGTCTGTTCCGTTCGGCGCGTATTGCGCCCAATACCACCGCATCGCGGTCTCGGTGTTGTAGTAACCCTCGCCGTAGCGCCGGTAGGACTCGGTGGAGAAATCGTCGTCGATCACCGGGTACAGCAGGACTTGCCCGGCAATCCGCGGACCGCCGCGGTTGCGCGCCGCGAGGCTCACCGTGGCGGCCAGGTTGCCCCCGGCGCTGTCGCCGGCCACGACGATGCGGCCCGGGTCTCCCCCGTACTCGGCGGCGTGCTGCGCAGCCCAGACCACCGCCGCGTACAGGTCCTCCATCGCCGCGGGTCCGGGATGTTCCGGGGCCAGCCGGTAGTCGACCGCGAGCACGACGGCTCCGACCGCGGCGGCCATGGAGCGGCAGAACTCGTCGTGGCTGTCGAGGTCGCAGAACACGAACCCGCCGCCGTGCGCGAAGACGACCACGGGAAGCGGCGCGTCGTCGTGCGGGACGTAGATCCGCACCGTCAGGTCTCCGCCCGGACCGGCGAGCACCCGGTCTTCCGCGGTCCGCAGGTCCGGCTGACGGGTCAGCGGCGCCCGGCGGGACCGGATAATCGCGCGCAGTTCGGCGGGATCGTGCCGGGTCACATCCGGGAAGCTGGCCAGAGCGGCCAGCATCGCCTTCACCTCGGCCCCGGCAGGATTGTCCAGGACGAACCCGCGATACCCGGCGGCCACGACGTCGTCGCAGATCGCACGGTATTTGCCGAGCCCGCCCACGTACGGCATGAACACGCGCGGTTTGCCGGGGATGTTCGCGCCGAGGTACCACGAATTGGCGGCTGGGAACAACGTCGCCGCCGCGTTCGCGTTGCACTCGGCCACCCAGTGCGCGACGGCTTCCTCGGTCGCCTCGATGGTCGACACGCGGTTCTCGTCGAGATAGTCCACACAGGACGCGATCCAGTCCACGTGCTGTTCCGCGGTCAGCACCATGTTCGCCAGCACGCTCGGGCTGCCGGGCCCGTTGGCGACGAACATGTTGGGGAATCCAGCGACCGCCAGGCCGAGGTAGGTGCGCGGGCCCGCCGACCACGCGTCGCGCAGCGTGCGCCCGCCGCGGCCGCGGATGTCGATCCGGGACAGCGAACCGGTCATCGCGTCGAAACCGGTGGCGAAGATCAGCAGGTCGAGTTCGTGGAGAGCGTCCGACGTGCGGACTCCCTCCGGCGTGATCTCGGTGATCGGCGTGCGCCGGAGGTTGACCAGCCGGACGTTTTCCCGGTTGTACGTCTCGAAATAGCCGCTGTCGGTGACGATGCGTTTCGTGCCGATCGGATGGTCGTCCGGGATGAGCTGTTCGGCGACGTCCGGATCGCGCACCAGCTCGCGGATCTTGGCTTCGACGTACTCGCGGGCGGTGTCGTTGGCGGCGAGATTGGTCGTTTGATCCGGGAACGCCTTGGCGAACAGGTATCCCCCGCGTTCCCACCACTGGTCGTAGATCCGGGTCCGCTCGGCGGCGTCGACCTCCAGCGCGCCGCGCGGATGCGGGCTGTTGGGCGTGCCGCCGCCGCTGATCCGCGAAAGCCGCCGCCGTTCGGGATAGCCGGCCTTGATTTCCGCGATGTACTCCGGCGTCAGCGGGTGGTTCCGCGCGGGAATCGAATAATTGGGACTGCGCTGGAAAACCGTCACCCGCGCGGCGGTTTCGGCGACGACCGGGACCGTCTGGATCCCGGACGACCCGGTCCCGATCACGCCGACGCGTTTGCCCTCGAATTCCACGGCGTGGTGCGGCCAGGCCCCGGTGTGGTACAGCTCGCCCGCGAAACTGTCCCGGCCCGGGATGTCCGGCATATTGGTCGCGGACAGCACACCGGTGGCCAGCACGAGAAACCGCGCACTGACGGTCCGGGCGGTGTCGGTGCGGATCGTCCACCGCCCGGACCTCTCGTCGTACTCGGCCGCCGTCACCCGGGTCGAGAACTCGAAGGCCGGACGCAGGTCGTAGCGGTCCGCGACGTGGTCGAGATACCGCAGGATCTCTTCCTGGGTCGCGAACCGCTCGCTCCACGTCCAGTCCTGCTGCAGTTCTTCGTCGAACGAGTAGGAGTAGTCGACGCTTTCGACGTCGCATCGCGCGCCGGGATACCGGTTGTGGTACCAGGTGCCGCCCACTCCGGCCGCGCTTTCGAAGCCCCGCACCCGCATGCCGCGCGCGCGGAGTTTGTGCACCGCGTAGAGACCGGCGATCCCGGCCCCGACGACGACTGCGTCGAAACAGTTGTCCACGTTCGTTCCCCTAGGTGCGGCGGGCTCGGTCAGGCTTCTCCGCGCGCGGCGGCTTCCTTCATTTCCTTCATCCAGAGCCATTCGTGGCCCCAGTAGCTGTCCGCGGTGATTTCCTCGGCGGTGTAATAGCTTTCGTCGACGAGCTGGCCGCCGTAGCCGTACTCGATGTCCCAGCCGCCGGGCACGCGGACGTAGAACGAGATCATCTTGTCGTTGGTGTGCCGCCCCAGCGTCGAGGACACCGGGAAATCGCGTGCCAGGACCTGGTCGTAGGCGCGGCCGACCGCGTCGAGCGAATCGACCTCCACCATGACGTGGATCAGGCCCGGGTCGCGCCCCTCCAGGCTCGGCATGATCGCCAGGCTGTGGTGGCGCTGGTTGATCCCGAGGAACCGGATCCGCAGCGGCCCGGCTTCCGGCGGGCCGGGCATCCGGAACGCGCCGCGCGACAGGAAGCCGAGCGTCTCGGTGTAGAACTCGAAGGATTCGTCGAAGCTGGTCGTCGGCATGACCACGTGCCCGAGGCCCTGCGCGCCGGTGACGAACTTGTGCGCGTACTTCGTGAGCACCGGGCTGTGTTCGAGCACCGGACCGTGGAAGAACTCGAGCGGCGTGCCGCCCGGATCCTTGGCCGAGAACCCGGCCTCGACCTTGCGCCGGTCGGCGAGTTCCTGCGACATCGGCGTGCACTCGACGCCAGCCTTTTCAAGCGTCACCTGGAGCCGGCGCAACGCCGGGGCGTCCCGCACCTCCCAGCCTACCGCCGTCACGCGGTCGGCGTCGCCGTGCTCGACGGTGATCCGCGATGGCCGCTCGTCCATCCGGAAGTGCAACGCGTCCTTCTCGTCGCCGAAGCCCGGCGCGAAACCGAGCACGTCGAAGCCGAGTTCGCGCCAGCGCTCGAGGTCGGTGGCGATGACCCGGACGTAGCCGAGTCCCTTGATTTCGCTCATCATGGGGTCCTTTCTCAGATCATCACGCGAAGCGGGCCCTGCGGGACCTCGACGTGCAACGACGCCAGTGCGGCGGCGTGGTAGGTGGTGCTCGTGACGTGGATCGCGTGGTGCAGACCGGCGTGCGCGTCGCGCCAGAAACGCTGCAGCGGGTTGTCCATCCGCAACGCGTTCCCTCCGGCCCGGTCGAAGATCTCGTCCGCGGCGCGCACCGCCCGCCAAGCCGCGCGCGCCTGGTCCCGGCGGACCTGGGCGCGGGTGGCGAAGTCGATCTCCTCGCCGCGGTCGACCCTGTCCCAGATCCGGTCTACATTGGACAGCAGCTGCTGGCGGGCGGCGTCGATCTCCGAAGCCGAATCGCTCAGCGCGTGCAGCACGTACGGGTCGTCCTTGACGAGCGTGCCCGTCGCGCCGACCCGGTTGCGCTGGTACTCGATCCCGGCGGCCAGCACGCCCTCGCAGATGCCGATGGTGGCCGAGGTGATCCCGAGCGGGAAGATCGTCGACCACGGCATCTTGTACAGCGTCTCGGTGACGCCGTACTCCCGCGCCGCCGAGCCGTCGATGACCTTGTCCGCGTCCATCACCCGGTACGCCGGGACGAACGCGTCCTTGACCACGATGTCCTTGCTGCCGGTGCCGCGCAGGCCGACGACGTCCCAGGAACCGTCGACGATCTCGTAATCCGACCGCGGCAGGATCACGTGCATGCTGTGCGGCGGCATCAGCGGCTTGCCGTCCTTGCCGCCGAGCATCGCGCCGAGGAAGATCCAGTCGCAGTGGTCGGTGCCCGAGGAGAACTGCCAGCGGCCGTTCAGCACGAACCCGCCGTCGGCCGGGACCGCGACGCCGGCGGGCATGTACGGCGACGCCTGCCAGGTGTCGGTGTCCTCGCCCAGGATCTCTTCCTGCACCTTCGGATCCGCGAAGGCGAGCTGCCACGGGTGGACGCCGACGATGCCGCCCACCCAGCCCGCCGAACCGTAGATGCTCGCCGTCTTCATTACCGTCTCGGCGAATTCGCGCGGGTGCGCTTCGCAACCGCGGTACTTCTTGCGCTGCAGCAGACGGATGATGCCCGCTTGCTTGAGCCGCTTCGCCATGTCGTCCGGCAGCCGGCCGAGCGACTCGCCTTCCTCGGCGCCGGCCCGGAGTTCGTCGGCGATCGCCTCGATGTTGTCGATTGCTGCATTCGGCATGAAGGCTCCTTCTGTGCGAGTCGAGCTTGCCAACCGGAAAGCCGGACCGGCCCCGGTCTCCTGATGAGTGGAACAGCGGTTTCAGTACTCGATCGCGATCTCGTCGCTGACCGGTTCGGCCTGGCACGCCAGGACGTAGCCCTCGGCGAGATCGTCCTCGGTGAGAATCTCGTTGTGCGCCAGGGCGACTTTGCCTTCCGTCAACGCGCACACGCACGCGCTGCAGGCGCCTTCGCGGCACGAGTACGGCGCGTCGACGCCCGCGGCGAGAAGCGCGTCGAGGAGTTTCTGCCCGGTTTCCCACGGGACGACGCGGTCCTCGCCGTCGAGCGAGACCCGCACCGTGCAGGCGACCTCGCCGGTCCCGGATTCCGCGGCCGCGAACGGATCTTGCTGCAGGGAAAGGAATCGCTCCGAGTGCACCCCGGCCGTTCCGACGCTCGCGCAGACCTCCGCCGCCAATTCCATCAACGGCTCCGGCCCGCAGAGGTAGACCTCGCGGTCGGCGAACGGACGCAGCAACACCGTCAGCAGGTTCCGGCTGGGATATCCCTGCAACGATTCCAGGAGGTGGAGCACCGTGAAGCGATCCGGAAACTTGCTCTCGAGGGCGGCCAGTTCCGCCGCGAAGATCACCGACGCCTCGTCCCGGTTCGCGTAGAGCAGCACCACTTCCCCGCTGCCGCCGAACAGGATCGACTTCGCGATGGCGAGCACCGGCGTGATGCCGCTGCCGCCCGCGAGCAGTACCACGGATCGGTCCAGCGAAGCGGGCGTGAAGGTCCCGGCGGGCGGGAGCACGTCCAGTTCCGCGCCCGCGGTCACGGTGTCGCACAGCCAGTTGGACCCGTGCCCGCCCGGTACCCGTTTGACGGTGAACTTCATCGCCTCGTCGCAGTGCGGAGAACTCGACAGCGAGTAGCAGCGGGCGGAACCCGTTCCGGCGTCCGGGACCCGCACGGTCAGGAACTGCCCGGCGCGGTAGCCGAACGCGGGTTCGCCCACCGGCTCCACGACGAACGAGCGCGCGTCGGCGGTCTCCTCCACGACGGCGGTCACCCGGACCCGTTTCCCGCGCGGACCCGCCGCGGCGCCGGTACTCGTTTCGGTGGACATCCACCCTCCTGGTCGTCGTCCCTCGCCCCGCCGGACGGGGCCTGCGAACGGTACGGCCGCGTCCGCCCGCCGGACCGCGGTCGTTTCGCTGACTGGGAGACGAGTCGCGAAAGATCTTGCGCGGCAGGCGCTTCCGCCCAGGTGGAAGACCGTTTCCGCGCTCGGTATCCCACCAAGCGGTTGCTCGGTCCCCCGGCCGGCCCCGGCTGTGCTTGCATCCCCGCATGCCGACCATCGACAAGATCACCGACACCGTCGCGGAGTACGTCCGCAGGCTCGAAGCAGGCGACGCGGCGCGGATCGCCGCGCTTTACGCCGAGGACGCCACCGTCGAGGACCCCGCGGGCAGCGCGGTGCGCAAAGGCCGGGAGGCCATCGCCGCCTTCTACAGCGAACTCGACGGCCTCGCCCTCACCGCCGAGCTGCTCACCGTCCGCGCGGCCGGCGACACCGCCGCCTTCCACCTGCGCGTGATCACCACGACCGAGGAGTTCGTCAGCTCGATCGAACCGATCGACGTCATGACGTTCGACGAACGCGGCCGGATCACGAGCATGCGCGCGATCTGGAGCCCGGCCGACGTCGCCCACCACCGGCGTTCCAGTCAGTGAACTGTGCCCGGGTTCATGAGCCCGGCGCTTGTTAGAACCGGAACGCACCGGACCGACAGCTCCCCACCTACCCTTTCCAGGAGAGCGCGATGACTTCTCTGCAACCGGACGAAATCCGCGTGATCGAAGCGGATTCGGCCCCCGCCCGCTTCGCCCGCGGCTGGCATTGCCTGGGCCTCGTCCGCGATTTCGCCGACGGAAAACCGCATACCGTGCACGCCTTCGGAACGAAACTCGTGGTGTTCCGCGGGGCGAACGGAAAGATCAATATCCTCGATTCCTATTGCCGGCACCTCGGCGGCGACCTGTCCCAAGGCGAGGTCAAGGGCGACGAGATCGCCTGCCCGTTCCACGACTGGCGCTGGGGCGGCGACGGCCGGTGCAAGCAGATCCCGTACAGCAAGCGCGTCCCGATGCTCGCGCGGACCCGGGCGTGGACGACCCTGCAGCAGGACGGCCTGCTGTTCGTCTGGCACGACCCGGAGGGCAGCAAACCGGCCGACGACGTCGCCATCCCCCGCATCGAGGGCGCGGAAAGCGACGAGTGGACCGACTGGCACTGGTACACGACCGTCGTGAACACCAACTGCCGCGAGATCATCGACAACGTCGTCGACATGGCGCATTTCTTCTACGTGCACGGCTCGCTGCCGACGTACTTCAAGAACGTCTTCGAGGGCCACGTCGCGACCCAGTACATGAACGGCGACGCCCGCGACGACTACCCGGCCCCCGAGGGACAGCCGAAAATGCTCGGCACGACGTCCGTCGCGTCGTATTACGGCCCGTCGTTCATGATCGACGACCTGACCTACCACTACGAATTCGGCGATCACCACACGGTCCTGCTCAACTGCCACTACCCGATCAGCCCGGATTCGTTCGTGCTGCAGTACGGGATCATCGTGAAGAAATCGGCCACGCTGCCGGAGGACGCGGCGACGGAGTCGGCGATCGCGCTCGGCGACTACATCAAGGTCGGCTTCGAGCAGGACGTCGAGATCTGGAAGAACAAGGCCCGGATCGACAATCCGCTGCTGTGCGAGGAGGACGGCCCGGTGTACCAGCTGCGCCGCTGGTACGAGCAGTTCTACGTCGACGTCGCCGACATCCGCCCGGAGATGGTGGACCGGTTCGAGTACGAACTGGACCTCACCCGGCCGACGCAGGCGTGGCACGACGAGGTGGCCGCCAACGTCGCCCGCCAGGCCAAGCCGACGGAGACCGCGCCGTGAGCGAACCCAGGACCGACAACCGGCTCGACGACGTGCCGATGCAGCCGCTGCGGTGCCAGCACTGCGCGGCGCGGCTCCTGGTGCGCAAGAGCACGGTGCACCAGACGAGCCTGCAGTGGAATGCCGCCGCCGTCGAAACCTGCGCGGAACTCGGCGCTTCGCCGATGCCGGGGCCCGCGCTGGCCGGATGTTCGCGGCTCAAGGAGTCCCTGGACGCCGAAGTCGCCGCCGGACGGCTCCGGATCGTCCAGCCGGTCTGACCGCTCAGGTGCGCCGTGCCCGGTTTGCCCGGGCCCGGCGCACCTCTCTGTCCGCCGGCCGGTTTACAGCCGGGCGCCGATGTGCCTACACTCCAAGGTGTCAGATTCTGACAGGTAGTCTCAATCTGACATACGCAGTCTGGAGGTGGTGTTGCAATGGCGCACATCGAGGAAGCCCCCGCGGCGATGATCGACCGCGTCGCGTCGCTGCTGGAGTCCTTCGTGGGCGAACGGCCGCTGACGCTGGCCGAACTCGCCCGCCGCTCCCACGTGCCGAGGTCGTCGGCGCACCGGATCCTGCAGCGGCTGGTCGAACTCGGCTGGGTGGAGCGCAAGGAGTTCACCTACACGCTGGGGGTGCGCATGTTCGAACTCGGCTCGCAGTTCACCCGGCGGCGCACGGTTCCCCGCGCCGCCGTCGCGGTGATGGCCGACCTGCACCGCCGCAGCGGGCTCACGGTGTACCTGAGCATGCTGGTCGGCGCCGAGATCATGCACCTCGAACGGATCGGGTCGTGGCCGTCGGCCTCCGGGCAGTGGAGCGCCGGAGCCCGCCAGCCGGTCCCGCTCACCGCGCCGGGCCGCGCGCTGCTCGCCACCCTCTCCCCCGGCCAGTGGCCGGAGCTGCGCTTCGGACACGCGCCGACCCAGTACTCCATCCAGTCGCGCAGCCAGCTGATGCGCGACCTCGCCCGGGTCCGCGACCGCGGCGGGGTGGCGGTGGACGCGCAGGGCAACCATCACGGCGTGACCGTGGTGGCCGCTCCGATCACCACCATGGACGACGACGGGCACTTCGCGCT
The DNA here is from genome assembly GCF_000158875.1 of Streptomyces sp. AA4. Classification (NCBI taxonomy): domain Bacteria; kingdom Bacillati; phylum Actinomycetota; class Actinomycetes; order Kitasatosporales; family Streptomycetaceae; genus Streptomyces; species Streptomyces sp. AA4. The sequence goes on from NZ_GG657746.1 coordinate 5,075,446, forward strand.
GTCGGTGTGCGGGCCGACGCGGGCGCTCGATCTGGTCTCGACGATCACCGAGGTGCGCAATGCCGCGGCCACGGTGTGGCGGGTCGCGAACGGCGTGCCCACGCTGCGGCCGCGGGCGGTCCCGGACCTGCCCTCGCCGGGGGCCGAATTGCAGCTGGCCAACGGAGGGCCCGCTTCCGGCTGACCGGCCCTCGCCGCGGGGCCGGCCAGCCGGCGCGTCAGGCGGTCTGGCCGCCGTCGATCACGAAATCCTGGCCTGTGCAGTAACTGCTGGCGTCGCTGGCCAGAAACGCCACCAGCGCCGCCACCTCGCCGGTGGTGCCGGGACGGCGGATCGGCTGCCCCGCCACCGCACCGCCGCCCGCGCGAGTCGTTTCGGAGATCATCTGCGTGTCGATCGCTCCCGGGCAGACGCAGTTGACCCGGATGCCGAACTCGGCCAGTTCCTTGGCCGCGGATTTGCTCGCCCCGCGCAACCCCCATTTCGACGCGCTGTACCCGAGGCCGCCCGCGAAACCCGTCAACGCCGCGGTCGAGGCGACGTTGATGATGGAACCGCCTCGGTCGCGCATCAGCGGCAGCACGGCTTGCATCCCGAGCACGGGACCGATCAGGTTCACGCCCAAGGTTTGCGCGAGATGGTCTTCCTCGAAGCTTTCCAACGGGGCCTTGCGGTAGAACCCGGCGTTGTTGACGAGCACGTCGACCCGGCCGAACCCGGCGCGGGTGCGCTCCATCGCGGCGGCCCAGTTTTCCTTGCGGCGCACGTCCAATCCGACGGCGAGCGTCTCGCCGTCGATCCCTTCCGCGACTGCGGCGACGGCGTTTTCGTCCAGGTCGGCCAGGACGACGCGGGCGCCTAACCGCGCGGCAGTCCGGGCGTGTTCGGCGCCTTGCCCTTGCGCGGCACCGGTGACGAACACGATTTTGTCCCGCAGATCCACGAGCTGATCGGTCAACGTTCCACTTCCTTCGCGTGTTTTCACTTCCCCGCCGCCGTCGACCGGGAGGCATACCCCGGTGACGAACGGCGCGTCCAGCAGCAAAAACTCAATGGCCCCGGCCTGTTCTTCCGGTTCGGCGAGCCGCCCGAGCGGCGTGCGGGCGCACGTGTCGCCGGTGTCGTACCCCTGGTCGATCATCTGCTGGACCATGGGAGTCAACGTGTGCCCCGGCGCGACGGCGTTGACCCGCACACCCCGGTCAGCCCACTCGATCGCCAGGTTCTCGACCAGCTGGCGGATCGCCGCCTTGGCCACGCCGTAGTCGGCCTGATTGGCCCAGCCGCGATACGCGGTGGTCGAGGCCAGTGCCACGATCGAGGCGGGAGGATCGGGGAGCGCGCGCACCAATTCCCGGGCCACCACCAGCGTGCCTACGACGTGCACGTCGAGCACGCGACGGTAAGCGTCGAGATCGAGGTGCGGGAACGAACTGGCCGCGGATGCCGTGACTGGCGACCAGCCGGCGCACCGGCCCCGCGTGGCGCGCGGCCTCGGCGAAGGCGTCGCGCACCTCGTCCTCGTTGGTCACGTCCACCCGGAAGTCCTGGAGCAGGCCGGAAAACTCGCCTTCCAGGGGCGGTGGCGGCTGCTGGTCGAACACTGTCACCGCCAGTCCTCGGTCGAGCAGCCCGCGGACCGCGGCGAGCCCGATTCCGCTGCTTCCTCCGGTGACGATCGCGTGTTCCTGGTGCGTCATCCATCGAACCTAGCAACTGCTTGGTTGTTCCGAAACCCGGCCCGTGGCACGGGATTGACCGGCGCCGCCCGGAAACGTAAGCTCGAACCAAGCATTTGCTTTGTAACGGAAGAAGGCTGCCCTTGAAGGATTTCGCCGGCAAGCCGGGCGTCGCGGTCGTCACCGGCGGGACGGGAGGGCTGGGCGCCGCGATCTGCCGGACCCTCGCCCGACGCGGGTCCGCGATCGCCTTCGCCTACCGCAGCGATCACGAAGCTGCGCAGCACCTGGCCGACGAACTCGGTGCGGCCGCCGATCCCGTGGACCTCACCGATGCCCAGCAGGCCAAGGCCTATCTCGGCAGCGTGGTCGCGCGTTTCGGCGCGATCCACACCGTCGTCCACGCCGCCGGGCCGCTCGTCCCGCAGCGGCATCTGTCCACAGTGGATCCGGAAGATTTCGGCAGGCATCTCGCCGCGGAAGCCGCCGCGTTCTTCAACCTCGTCCGCCCGGCGCTGCCCGCCCTGCGCGCCAGCCGAGGCTCGATCGTCGCGGTCACCACGGCCGCGACCAAGCGTTACCCGGTCCGCGACGGCCTTTCCGCCGGACCCAAGGGCGCGGTGGAAGCGACCGCCCGCGCGCTCGCGGCCGAGGAAGGCCGATTCGGCGTCCGCGTCAACTGCGTCGGCCCCGGAATGCTGACCGACGGCATGGCGGCGGCCCTGATGGCGAACGGAGAGCTGGCCGAACGCGCCCTCGACGCTGCTCGGCGCGCCATCCCGTTGCACACCTTCGGCAGCGCACAGGACATCGCGGAAGCGGTGTGCTTCCTGGCCTCGGACCGCGCCGGATTCATCAGCGGCCAGAAACTCGACGTCGACGGCGGATACGGCGTCTGACCCGCAGAGAACCGGGGCATAGTCGGCTCGGACCTCCCAGCGACCGGAGCAGCGACTGACCGGCAAGAACCCCGGGCGCCATCGGCCCGGGGTCCCTGATCTGCCGTCACTTAGCCTTGTTCTTCGCTTCTTTCGCCTTCCCCTTCAGCGTGCCCGCCGCGTTCTGCGTCGGCGAGTACGTCCCGTACAGCGCAGGATCCGGCTTCGGCGCCGTACCCGGACCGCCGAGGGGTTTCGGGTCGGTGAGATACTCGATGCCCTCCCCGCCGAAGCTCCAGCCCGCCTTCGCTCCGTCCGGGCCGTCCGACAGGTGCCACACCGTGTTGTTGTGGTCCTGGTTTTCCTCGTCGAACAACGCGTTCGGCGCGATCTCGCTCTCCAGGCCGTCGGCCTTCAGCTCCTCGATCGCGGCCAGCCACTGCTTCTGGTGCACGGTGTCGCGCGCGAGGTTGAACTGCAGCATCGCCTTCACGCCGGGGTCGTCGGTCATCCGGTACAGCCGCGCGGTCTGCAGCCTGCCCTGCGCCTCGGCCGCGGCGTTCGCGCGGAAGTCGGCCAGGAGATTGCCGGAGGCGACGATGTACTTGCCGTTCCACGGGGTGCCGTTCGAATCGGCGGGCAGCGCGCCGCCGCCGGCGACGATCGCCTGCTGCGGGTCCATCCCGCCGAGCACCGCCGCCATCACCGGGTCCTTCACCGCTTCCGCGGTCGCGGTGGCCGGCGCGCCCTCCAGCAGCCGCGCGACCATCGTGGCGAGCATTTCGACGTGCCCGATCTCCTCGGTCGCGGTGTCCATGATCAGGTCCTTGTACTTGCCCTCGATGCGGCAGTTCCAGCCCTGGAACAGATACTGCATGGTCACCGTCATCTCGCCGTACGCGCCGCCGATCAGCTCCTGGAGCTTGTGCGCGTACACCGGATCCGGCTTCTCGGGCTTCGCCTCGAACTGCAGCAGCTTGGTGTGTCGGAACATCAGCGTCCTTTCCCGGGGATTCGAGCCGGGCGGCGTGCCCGGCGCGTCCGGCAGGAGTGCCCCCGATCCCCCGGCCTACACCCGGCGACCGGTTGAATTTTCACGGAGTCCGGCGGGGCAGCGGCGCGGTGGCGGGCCCTTCGAGCACGGTGCCGTCGACGTCGAACCGCGAACCGTGGCACGGGCAGTCCCAGCTGCGTTCGGCCGCGTTGAACCGCACGAAACAGCCGAGATGCGTGCAGCGCATGGACACCGCGTGCAAGATGCCGTCGCGGTCTCGGTAAACGCCTTTGCGACCGGGCCCGTCGGCCAGCACTTTCGCCTGGTCCACCGCGATGTCGTCGGTGCTTTTCGCGTCGGCCTGGCGGAGCCGGTCGCCGACGAAGTCCTTCGCCACCTTAGCGTTCTGCTGCACCAGCTTCGAGGCCGACTTGAGCGAAACCCGTTGCGGGGAAAAGAGTTCCCGGTGCGGATTGGCCGATCCGGTGATCCCGTCGGCGACGACGGCCGCCGCCGCGGCGCCCATCGCCAAGCCCCATTTGCCGAACCCGGTTTCGACCCACAGCTTCCGCGCGCCCGGGAAGTACGGCCCGGCGATCGGGATGCTGTCGTAGGCCTTCGGATCCTGCGCGGACCACCGGTGCGTGACCGCGTCGAGGTCGAAATGGCGCGCGGCGAACTCGGCCAGCTCGGTGTAGCGCGCGAAATCGACCGGGTCGCCCGCCGGATGGCCCTGGCCGCCGAGGATCAGCCGGTCCTCGTAGGAGGCGAAAGACCACAATGGACTCCCGGCGCTGATCGCCAGCTCCTGCGGCGGTTTGCCGGACTTGAGCGTCGCGGCCACGCAATACGACCGCTGTACCTCCAAGCGGGGGAAGAACAACCCGCGATCGAGGATCGGGTAATGCGTTGCGATGACGACGTTTTCGGCGTCCAGCGCGCCGTCGTCGGTCGTGACGTGATACGGCGGCGCCGCGCTGACCTGCCGCCCCCGGCTGTTCTCGAATACGCGGCCGCCCTCGGCCTCGACGGCGTCGGCGAGCCCGCGCACGTAGTCGGCCGGATGGAGCGCGAGCTGCTCGGGCAACCGCACCGCGCCGTGCACCGGGACCGGCAGGTCGAGCGTGGTCGTCCACTCGACCGGCAGACCGGCCCGCGTCGCGGCCTCGTACTCGGCGCGCACGGTGTCCGCCTCGTCGGCGTGCATCGCGAACGTCGCGGCGGGCAGCCTGCGGAGGCCGCACGCGATGGGTTCGGCCAGCTCCGCCACCAGTTCGACCCCGGCCAGCGCCGCCTCGGCGTAGGCCGCCGCGGTGGCGGCGTCGTGCTCGCGGGCGAGCGTCGAGTACACAGTGGACTGCAACGCGGTGACCTTGGCGGTGTTGTTGCCGCTGGCCCCCTCCGCGACGCGGCCCGCTTCGAGGACGGCCACGTTCACGCCTCGCCGGGCGAGCAACAGGGCGGTGGTCATCCCGGCGATGCCGCCGCCGACGACGGCGACCTCGGCGCGTTCCCGGCCGCTCAGGGCCGACCGGCTGCTCGCGGACGCGGTCGCGAGCCACAGGGACTGGTCTGCGGTGGTGGTCATCAGTGGTTCCTCCGGGTGCCCGTCGGGAGGACGCCGAGCGCGATCATCACCGCCGCCAGGCCGAGGTGCAGCCAGTTGTCGGCGGTGTTGACCGGGATGAAGTTGGCCGAGCTGCCGTGGTCGACGACCAGCCCGTACACCCACAGCGCCAGGTAGACGACCCCGCCGACGACGAGGTAGTTCTTCGCGCCCGCGGGCGTCCGGGCCAGTGCGAGCCCGGCGACGCCGAAGGCCAGGTGCACGATGTTGTGCAGGATCGAGACGCTGAACAGCCCGAGCAGCAGCGCGCCCGAATGGTGCCCGGCGCCGGCGAGCTGGTCGTAGTTCGCGGTGACGCCCGGGACGAACCCGAGGATGCCGACGAGCAGGAACACCGCGCCCACACCGGCGGCGGCGAGCTGGCGCGGGGTGCGCCGCGCAACGGCTGTACTCATGACCGGAGCCCTCCCTGAATAGCCCGCGCCGGGTCCGGCGCGGAGCCAGCCGGGTAACCGGTGCGCGATCGGGCAAACCTCCGCCTGGTCGAGCCGCGGCCGGATCCCGGTTTGAAGCGCGCCGCCGCGGGCAACCGCGAGCATGCGACTGCGGCGGAGCGAGCTGTCCTCGCCGGGCATCAAGCGGCAGCGGCGAGGCCGCGGTTTCCGGTATCTCGCGCCGGACGGCTCTCCGGTGACCGATCCGGAGGTGCTCGAGCGCATCCAGGGTCTCGTGATCCCGCCCGCGTGGCGCCGGGTGTGGATCTGCCCGCATCCGACCGGGCACATCCAGGCCGTCGGGACCGACGACGCGGGCCGCCGCCAGTACCTCTACCACCCCGAATGGCGGCGAGCGCGCGACGAGGAGAAACACGACCGGGTGCTCGCCCTGGCCGGCGAACTGCCCGCCGTCCGCGCCGCCCTCCAAGACGACCTCCGCCGAAGGCACCTCGACCGCCGGCGGGTCGCGGCCGCCGCGCTGCGGATGATCGACCGCGGCGTCTTCCGCAGCGGCGGCGAGGAGTACGCCGAAACCAACGGCTCCCACGGCGCGACCACGCTGCTGCGCGAACACGTGAAGATCAGCGGCGACGAGCTGACCTTCTGCTACCCCGCCAAAAGCGGCCTCGTCCGCTCGCTGAGCCTGCGCGACGGCGAACTCGCAGCCGTCCTGAAGTCGCTCCGCCGCTGCCGCACCGGAACCCCGCGCCTGTTCGCCTACCGCACCGACGACGGCTGGCACGAACTGCACGCCAGCGACGTCAACGAGCGGTTCAAGGAACTGGCCGGCGAGGAGTTCACGGTCAAGGACTTCCGCACCTGGCACGCGACCGTGCTCGCCGCGGTCTCCCTCGCCGCCCAGGAGACGCCGACCTCCCAGCGCGGCCGGGCGAGGGCCGAGTCGGCCGCGATGAAGGAGGTCGCGGAGGAGCTGGGGAACACTCCCGCGGTCGCTCGCCGCTCGTATGTCGACCCGCGCGTCCTGCGGGAATTCGAAGAGGGCAACACCATCCACCGCGCATTGCGCAAGGCCGACGCCGACGGGCTCGCGGAGGAGGAGCTACGGGAGCGGATCGAAAAAGCGGTACTCCGACTGCTGCGGCGGGCCTCCCGCGGATGACCAGCGTCCCGCCGCGACGCAGCGTCGCTGATGAGCGCGGCGGGCATCTTCTCGGATCTGCAGATCGCCGAGGAACCGGGCAACCCGATCCCCCGCGTACTGCGCGGACGTGGTGATTTGCCTCTTAAATCATACGCACCACTAATGGTATGTTGCGCACACGACCACGCTCGCCCACCCGAAAGGACCCGGCCATGACTCTCGCCGGAAAGACCGTCCTGATGTCCGGCGGCAGCCGCGGCATCGGCCTGGCCATCGCGATCCGCGCGGCGCGGGACGGGGCGAACGTCGTCCTGCTGGCGAAAACCGCCGAACCGCATCCGAAGCTGGAAGGCACCGTCTACACCGCCGCGAAGGAGATCGAAACCGCCGGCGGCCAGGCGCTGCCGATCGTCGGGGACGTGCGGTCCGAGGACGACGTGCTGGCCGCGGCGGAAGCGGCGGCGGAGCAGTTCGGCGGCATCGACGTCGTGGTGAACAACGCCAGCGCGCTCGACCGGTCCGGCACCGAAGACCTCTCGATGAAGCGCTACGACCTCATGCAGGACATCAACACCCGCGGCACGTTCCTGCTCAGCAAAGCGGCGATCCCGCACCTGCGCAAGGCGGCGAATCCGCACCTCCTGACGCTGTCGCCGCCGTTGAACCTCTCCCCCGCCTGGGTCGGCGCGCACCTGGGCTACACGCTCTCCAAATACGGCATGAGCCTGTGCACGATCGGTCTCGCGGAGGAACTGAAAGCGGACGGGATCGCCGCGAATTCGCTGTGGCCGCGCACTCTCACCGACACCGCGGCAGTGCGCAACATCATCGGCGGCGCGAGCCAGGCGCGCACCCCGCAGATCGTCGCCGATGCCGCGTACGCGATCCTCAACCGGCCGTCCCGCGAGTGCACCGGGAACCTCTTCATCGACGACGAGGTGCTCGCCGCCGAAGGCGTGACCGACCTGTCCGGCTATCAGCGCGGCGACGGCGAACTGGCGCTGGACATCTTCGTCGACCCGGCCTGATCCCGCATCCGGTCGAATTCGCCGGGCAAGGTGTCGCCCTCGTTCATCTTGGCCAGCAGTTTGCGCAGCGAATCGTGGGAGCGCTGCGGAAGGTCGCTGAGCACGTGCTGGTCCAGGCCGGCCAGCAGCTCGTTCGCCTTCCGCAGCGTTGTCCGTCCCGCGGCGCTGAGGTCGACGACGTAGCGCCGCCGGTCTTCGGGGTCGCGGGTGCGCGCGGCGAACCCGAGGGTCTCCAGGTCGTCGAGGCTGCTCACCATGGTCGCCGGGTCGATCCGCAGGTACGCGCCCAGCGACAGCTGCGACATCGGCCCGTTGTCGGCCAGCGCCTGCAGGACGCTGTAGTGCCGCACCCGCAGGCCCAGCTCGTGCAGCCGGTCCTCGGCGAGCCGGAACACGACCTGGCCGAGCTTCACCAGCAGGCAGCTCGTGTGCTCGCCGATCCCGCCCGGCACCAGCGGACCTGACATCGTTTCCCCTGCCTATCGTTTGCGGAGCGGACGAATCCCGATGATACGGGCCCCGGTCACGCCCGCAGCCGCAAACTCGGTTCCATGGCGGCGAAAGCGCGCCGCACGTGGCCGGGCAGTTCGCCCGGCGCGCAGTCGGGCAGCCATTCGTCCAGCGCGCACCGCCAGGCCGCCACGCAGAATTCGACGAGCAGCCGCAGTTCGAGGCTGGACTCGCCGAGCCGGCGCACGATCTCCGCCTCGGTTTCCGCGCAGTGCAACAGGGTGTGCCCGTTCAGCGCCGGGGACTGGTCGATCAGCCGGAGCGTCGCCGGGAACCGCTCGTACCAGTTCTCGTCCATGCGGTCGAGGGTCGCGAGCATCGCGTCGCGGAAGACATCGGCGAGCGGCCCGGATTTCGCGGTCTCGTCCAGGACCTCGAGATAGGCGCTCCAGAGTTCCTTGACCGCGGCGAGCGCGACGTCTTCCTTCGAGCGGAAGTTGCGGAAGAACGTCCGGCGCGACACCTCGACCTCGTCGAGCAGCGCGTCGAGCGGCGTGGCGTCGAAACCGCGTTCGCTGAAGAGCGAGATCGCGGTCTCCACCAGCGCCTGCCGGGTGCGCTGCTTCTTGCGCTCGCGCAGCGTGGGCGGTCCGGACGTGGTCATCTTCGGCAGTCTACCCAGCACGCGTCGCGAGCGCATATGCTATACAAGAGCAAATGCCACACTGTGGCACATTCACTCTAGGGGGTTGCCTTGCGCGCACTCGTTGTCGACCACTCCGCACCGGCTCATCTGGCCATGGCCGAGGTCGCCGACCCGGTCCCCGCGCCCGGCGAGGCGCTGATCCGGGTGGCCGCGGCCTCGCTCAACTTCGGCGAGGTCAAAGGCGCGACCGACCCGTCCGCGCCGGACGGCACCGTGATCGGCTGGGACGCGGCGGGCGTCGTCGTCCAAGCCGCGGCCGACGGTTCCGGCCCGGCGGTCGGCACGCCGGTGGTCTCGGTGGGCACCGCGGGCTGGGCCGAACTGCGCGCGGTGCCGACGAACTTGATCGGCACCGTGCCCGACGGCGCCGACCTGGGCGCGATCAGCACTATCCCGGTCGCCGCGCTGAGCGCTTTGCACGTACTGCGCCGGATCGGCCCGGTCCTCGGACGGCGAGTGCTGGTCACTGGCGCGTCCGGCGGGGTCGGCCGTTACGCGGTGCAGCTCGCCGCGCGGGCGGGCGCGGAGGTGGTGGCGATCAGCCGGGATCCCGCGCAAACGGAAGGTCTGCTCGCGCTGGGCGCGGCTGAGGTGCGCGCCTCCGCCGACGAGGTCGACCGGCCGGTGTCCGGGGTGCTGGACAATCTCGGCGGGCCGCATCTCGTGGCCGCCTTCGCGAGGTTGGAAGCGGGCGGCACGCTGGTCACCGTGGGCCGTTCGGCCGAGGCGGACGTCGTGCTGCCGCCGGACGCCTTCCTCGGCACCGAGGGGCGGCACGACCGGTCGATCCGCACGTTCTTCCTGCTGGCCGATCCCGCGGCCGACTTCTCCGCCGATCTGACCTGGCTGGCCGCCGAAACCGCCGCCGGACGCCTCGATCCGGGCATCAGCTGGCGCGGCCCGTGGGACCGGTACGCCGAGGCGGCGGAGGCGCTGGTCGGACGGACGCTGCACGGCAAGGCGGTGCTGGAGATCGGCTGAGCGGACGCGGCCGCCCCAGCGGCGGCCGCTCCCCCGGTCCGGGCGCGGCACGCGTTAACCTGGCCTGAACCGACCGCGCGAGAACACGGAACCCAGGTGAACCAGACCGGAGCACAGCCGCCAGCCGGAACGCAGGCCATCCGCCGCGCGCTCGGCATCCTGCGGCTCCTCATGGACGAGGACGGGGAGCTCGCGCTGTCCGCGATCGCCCGCAAACTGGACCTCACGCCGGGCACGACGCACCGGGTCGTGCGCGCGCTGAGCGCCGACGGGCTCGTCGCGCACAACCCCCGCACCGACAGCTACCACCTCGGCCCCGGCGCGATCCTGCTCGGCCAGGCCGCCCAGCGCGTGCACGGGCTGCAGCTCGCGCTGCCGGTCATCCAGCGGATCAACGAGGACACCGGGGAATCGGTCAACATCACGATCCGCGAGGGCAACGAATCGGTGGTGCTGCTGCGCGCGCAGTCGACGCTGCCGCTGCGCTTCGAACAGCATCCCGGCGCGCGTTTCCCGTTGTACGCCACGGCTTCCGGCAAGGCGATGCTCGCCAATTCTCTCGACGCGGAGTCCTATCTGGCGAGCCTTCCGGAACAGCTGCCCGCGCTGACGGCGCACACTCTCGCGACCCGGGACGCCCTCGCCCTGGAACTGGCCGAGACCCGCGATCGCGGATACAGCATCGACAACGAGGAAAACGTCGCCGGGGTGCGGTGTGTCGGGGCTGGGGTCCTGGACGAGCGTGGGCTTGCCCGGGCGGCGGTGGTCATCCAGGTGCCGACCGTGCGGCTGCCCGAGGAGCGGGTTCGCGAGCTGGGCGCGCTCGCCATCGAGGCGGCCAAGGAAATCGCGCCGTTCCTGCCACCGGACCGGCTCACTCGCTACTGACGCCAAGCCAGACGTCTCACTCGCTGCTGACCCCCAGCGCCCGCGCGGTCAACGAAGCCAGGTGCGCGGGCCGATGCTCGGACAGCTGCCGAATCTGCGTCCGGCAGCTGAACCCGTCCGCGTGCACCACCGTGCCTTCCGGGGCCGCTCGCAGGGCGGGCAGCAGCTGGTGTTCCGCGACCGCGACGGAAACGTCGTAATGCCCCCGCTGGAAACCGAAATTCCCCGCCAACCCGCAGCAGCCCTCGCGCAGCACCTGCGAATGCTCCGACAACCGGCCGAGCAGCTGCGCATCGGCGTCGTAGCCGAGGTCGGCGTGCTGGTGGCAATGCACCTGAGTGAGCACCGGAGCCGCGGACTTGGTCAACCCAGGAAGCTCGCTCTCGCCCACATGCTCCGCGAAGGTCCGGACGCTCCGCTTCAGCAAGGCAGTCCGCGGATCGTCCGGCAGCAGCTCCGAGCCGTCCTCGCGCAGGGTCGCGGTGCAGCTCGGTTCCAGGCCGAGCACCGGGATTCCCTGCCGCAGCCACGGGTCCAGCGCGTCCAGCGAACGGCGCAGGACCCGCCGCGCCGCGCCCAGCTGGCCGGTGCTGTGCCAGGTCAGTCCACAACAGACAGTCCGCTCCGGGACAACCACCTCGTGGCCCAGGGCTTCCAGCACCGCGACCGCGTCCCGGCCGACTTGCGGGTCGAAGAAGTTCGTGAAGGTGTCCGGCCACAGCACGACCTTCGACGACGACGGCACCCGTTCCCGGCGGCGGAACCACGACGCGAAAGTCGGCGAAGCGAGCTGCGGCAAAGCGCGTTCGGCGGCGATCCCGCCCAGGCGGTTCAAGGCTGGTCGAAGCGGGCCGGAGGCCACGGCGTTGATCGCACGGGCGAACGGGGCGCCTAGCCGGAGCCAGCGCGGCAGCGCGCCCATGGTGTAGTGCGACATCGGGCGAATCCGTCGCTCGTAGTGCCGGCTGAGGAATTCGGTCCGGTAGGAAGCCATGTCGACGCCGACCGGGCAGTCGGATTTGCAGGCCTTGCACCCCAGGCAGAGATCGAGTGCGTCGCGGACCTCGGGCGAGCGCCAGCCGTCCTCGAGGACGTCCCCGGCCAGCATTTCGAACAGCAGGCGCGCCCGGCCGCGGGTCGAATGTTCTTCCTTGCCGGTCGCGCGGTAGCTCGGGCACATCATCCCGCCGGACGCGGAAACGCATTTGCCCACGCCCACGCATCGGCGGGAGGCCGCGGCCAGGTCGCCGCCGTCGGCGTGCAGGGCGAGCCGCGCGCGGGTCGGCAGGACCGGCGGGGCGATGACGGTGCGCAGATCGGCGTCCAGCGGAGCGGGATCGACGACCCGGCCCGGGTTCATGCCGTTCGACGGGTCGAAGGCGGCTTTGAAATCGGCGAACGCCTGCATCAGCCGCGGCGGGAACATCAGCGGCAGGAGTTCGGCCCGCGCCTGGCCGTCGCCGTGTTCGCCGGACAGCGAACCGCCGTGGGACACCACGAGTTCCGCCGCCTCGACCAGGAACGACCGATACGCCTCCTTCGCTTCCGGCGCGGCCATCGGGAAATCGATCCGCACGTGCAGGCAGCCGTCGCCGAAGTGGCCGTAGACCACGCCTTTGCGGCCGTGCTTCTCCAGCAGCAGATCGAATTCGCGCAGGTACGCGCCGAGCCGGTCCGGCGGGACCGCGGAGTCCTCCCAGCCCGACCAGGCCTCGGACCCGTCGGCCAGCCGCGTCGCGAGACCCGCGCCTTCCTCCCGGATGCGCCAGAGTTTCCGTTGCTCGACAGGATCTCGCACGACCAGCGAAGAAGCGCCGACCTGCGGGGCGCGGGCGGCGACCTGCTGGGCGACCGCGAAAGCCTCGTCCGCGTCGTCGCCGCCGGTTTCCAGGTACAGCCACGCCGTTCCGTTCGGCAACGTGCTGCGGTCCCCCGGCTTCCGGGCGTCGAGCGCGGCGACCAGACCGGCTTCGATGCCTTCCATGGTCAGCACCGGAAGGTCGAGCAGCGCCGGGACCGCGTCGGCGGCGGCGATGCTGTTCTCGAAGCCCAGCACGGCGAGAGCGCGCGTCGCCGGGATCGGAGCCAGGTCGACGACCGCGCTGAGCATCGTCGCGCAGGTCCCCTCGGAACCGACCAAGGCCTTGGCGACGTCGAAACCGTTCTCCGGCAACAGGTATTCGAGGTTGTACCCGGAAACGCGCCGCGGCAGTTCCGGGTAGCCGAGCCGGATGTCGGCCAGGTATTCGTCGCGCAGGTCCCGCAGGCGGCGGTACAGCTCGCCGACCGAATCCTCGCGGGCGCACAATTCCGCCAGCTCCGCCGGAGAAGTCGGACCGACCTCGAGCCGGGTTCCGTCGAGGAGCGCGATTTCCAGCGCGCGGACGTTGTCGACGGTCTTCCCCCACGCCACCGAATGCGACCCGCAGGCGTTGTTGCCGATCATGCCGCCGATCGTGCACCGGCTGTGCGTCGACGGGTCCGGGCCGAAGGTGAGCCCGTGTTCGGCGGCCCGTACGCGCAGCCGGTCCAGCACCAGGCCGGGTTCGACGCGCGCGGTCCGGGCCGCGGGGTCGAGGTCCAGCACGCGGTTGAGATGCCGGGTGAAGTCCAGGATCACCGCGCGGTTCGCGGCCTGCCCGCCGATGCTCGTCGCCGCGCCGCGCGGGAGGACCGGCGCGCCGTGGTCCGCGCATACCTTCAACGCGGCCACCACGTCGTCCGCGCTGCGCGGCCGGACCACGAGCAGCGGGACGTGCCGGTAGTTCGACGCGTCGGTGGAGTGGGTGGCGAGCGTGGCCGGGTCGCCGGCGACCTCGCCGGACACCGCCCGCGCGAGTGCTTCCTGCAGTGCCGAATGCGAACGGGCTCGGGCCGGCATGGGCGTCTCCTGGGAAATCGGGGGTTCACAGCGCCGCGGTCGCCGGGCTACCGTGAAGGCTCGCCACATAGTGGATATTGCTTCCACATGTTGTCAACCTCGACGTGAGGAGTGGTCTCCTTGACCGACCTGCCCCGCAACGAAAGCGTCTTCACCTGGGCCGCGCCCCCGTTGAAATTCGGCGCCGGCGCGCTCGACGAGCTGGGCGCGGAGGTGGCCGCCCGGCAGGCCAAGTCGTGCCTGATCCTCACCGACCCCGGAGTCCGCGGCACCGGCATCCCGGACCGGGCGCTCGACTCGATCCGCGCGGCAGGCGTGAAGAGCGAGATCTTCGACGGCGTCGGCGTCGAACCGACCGACGCGAGCATCGACGAGGCGGTCGCCTACGCCCGCCAGCAGGACTGGGACTGCTTCGTCGCGATCGGCGGCGGTTCGGCGATCGACACCGCCAAGGCCGTCAACCTGCTGACCACGCACCCCGGCGAACTGCTCGACTTCGTGACCCCGCCGATCGGCGCGGGCAAGGCCCCGTGGCTGCCGCTGAAACCGCTGATCGCCGTGCCGACCACCGCGGGCACCGGGTCCGAATCGACCACGATCTGCGTCGTCGACCTGCTCGGCCTGCACCTCAAGGCCGGGGTGAGCCATCCGTCGCTGCGCCCGTCGCTGGCGGTCGTCGACCCGCGCACCACGATCACCCTGCCCCCGGCGGTGACCGCGGCCAGCGGCATGGACGTGCTGTCGCACGCGCTGGAGAGCTACACCAGCGTCGCGTTCGACGCGAAGCCCGCGCCGGAAGACCCGATGAAACGCCCGGCGTTCTGCGGTTCCAACCCGATCAGCGACGTGTGGTGCGAGATGGCGCTGACGTTGGTGGGCAAGCATTTGCGCGCCGCCGTCCTCAATGGACGCGACCTGACCGCGCGCACCCAGATGGCCCTCGCGTCCACCTACGCCGGAACCGGTTTCGGCAACGCCGGCACCCACCTGCCGCACGCGAACGCGTACCCGATCGCCGGAGCGGTGAAGCAGTACCGCGCCGAGGGCTACCCGGAGATGCCGATGGTCCCGCACGGCCAGGCCGTGTCCGCGACCGCCGCCGAGGTGTTCCGCTGGACCTATCCCGCGGCCCCGGAACGGCACCTGCACGCCGCGCACCTGCTGTCCGGCGGGCAGACGTTCACCGCGACCGACGGCGCCGACGCGCTCCCGCACGTGCTCGCCGAGCTGATGGCCGACATCCAGATGCCGAAGGGCTTGCACGCGTTCGGGTACGGCGACGAGGACATCGACACCCTCGTCGACGGCACGCTCAAGCAGACCCGCCAGCTGGCCGTCGTGCCCCGTCCGGTCACCCGGGCCGCGCTCGAAGACATCTTCCGCCGTTCGCTCTGACCACCGGGAGTTATCAATGGCGACAACTCCGGAGAAAAGCACCGACGTCCGCCTGGTCGTCGCGTCCAGCGTGTTCGGCACCACCGTCGAGTGGTACGACTTCTTCCTGTACGGCACGGCCGCGGGACTCGTCTTCAACAAACTGTATTTCCCCGGCTCCGATCCCCTGGTCGGCACCGTGCTGGCCTTCGCGACCTTCGCGCTCGGCTTCCTCGCCCGCCCGATCGGCGGGTTCGTCTTCGGCCACCTCGGCGACCGGGTGGGCCGCAAGAAGATCCTCGTCGCGACCATGCTCATCATGGGCGCGGCGACCTGTCTCATCGGGCTGCTGCCCGATTACCGGATGATCGGCCCGGCCGCCCCGGTCGTCCTCGTCGTCCTCCGCTTGGCCCAGGGCGTCGCCGTCGGCGGCGAATGGGGCGGGGCGGTGCTCATGGCCACCGAGTACGCCCCGGCCGGGAAACGCGGCCTCTACGGCAGTTTCCCGCAGATCGGGCTGGCCATCGGGCTCACGCTGGGCACCGGCGTGCTGGCGCTGCTGAACGCGGTCACCAGCGACGAGGCGTTCCTGTTGTGGGGCTGGCGGATCGGCTTCCTGCTGTCCGCGGTGCTGGTCGTGGCTGGCCTGCTGATCCGGGTCAAGGTGATGGAAACCCCGGCCTTCCGCACCATGGCGGCCGAGGAGGGCACCGCGACCGTCCCCGCCGTCGAACTGGTCCGCGACCGGCTCTCCCGGCGGCACCTGCTGCTCGGCATGGGCAGCCGGTTCACCGAGGGCGTGGCGTTCAACGCGTGGGCGGTCTTCGTCATCTCCTACGGCAGCGGAACGCTGAAACTGGACCGGCAGCCGCTGCTGGTCGGCGTGATGATCGCGGCCGCGGTGATGGTGGTGTTCATCCCGGTGTTCGGCAAGGTGTCCGACCGGCTCGGCCGGAGGCGGACGTTCGCGACCGGAGCCGTGACCACGCTGGTGCTGGCGATCCCCGCACTGGCGGCGCTGCACAGCGGCAACCCGGTGCTGATCACTGTCTCCCTGATCGCGGTGCTGGGCGTCAGCTACCCGGTGATGTACGGCCCGCAGGCGGCGTTCTACGCCGAACTGTTCCCGATTTCCCGGCGGTGCACCGGGATTTCGGTCGTGTACCAGCTTTCCGGCGTCGTCGCCTCGGGGCTCACCCCGCTGATCCTGGCGTATCTCGCCGGGAAGACCGGGACGACCGGCATCCTGGTCTACCTCGCGGCGACGACCGTGATCAGCGTGGCGTGCACGCTGGCGATCCGGCAGAGCGACCTGTACGTGGACGACGAGCGGATTTCCTTGCCCGCCAAGGAGGTTCCGCGGTTCACCTGAGCGGCCCCGTACCGCGCGGGCTGGCCCGCCGATGTTCGTGAAGGGAACCCTGAGGGACTCTGAATCACTCAGGGTTCCCCTCACGGACGGTCAGCGAGAGGCGCCGGACGCCTCGGTGAGCTGGTCCCGCAGGGTGCTCAGCGTCCGGGCCAGCAACCGCGAAACCTGCATCTGCGACAGCCCGACCCGTTCGGCGATCTGGCTCTGCGTCATGTTCGAGAAGAACCGCATGACGAGGATCGCGCGCTCGCGTTCCGGCAGGCTCCGCAGCAGCGGCTTGAGCGTTTCCCGGTCCTCGAGCTTCTCGATTTCCGGGTCCTCGTCGCCGAGCGTGTCCGCCAGCGCGACCGAGCCGCTGTCGTCGTGGGCCGGGTAGTCGATGGAGGAGGCCTGGTAGGCGTTCCCGGCGTGCAGGGCCTCGGCGACCTCGTCGAGATCGAGGTCGAGGTGGTCGGCGAGTTCGCGCGCGGTGGGCGCGCGGCCCAGGCGCTGGCCCAGTTCCGTGGCTGCTTGGCCGACCGTCAAATGGAGTTCTTTGAGCCGCCGCGGGACGCGGACCGACCAGGTGTGGTCGCGGAAGTACCGGCGGACCTCGCCCATCACGGTCGGGACGGCGAACGCGACGAAATCGGTCTGCCGCGCCGGGTCGTACCGGTCGACGGCGTTGATCAGGCCGATCCGCGCGACCTGCAGGAGGTCCTCGGTCGGCTGGCCGCGCCGGGCGAACCGGCGGGCGATGTGCTCGGCCAGCGGCAAATGTTCCTCGATGAGGCGGCGGCGCAGCCGGGAGTGCTCGTCGGTGTCCTCGGCCAGGTGGCTGATTTCCTCGAACAGCGCCGCGTAGTGCCGGTAGTCGTCGCGCCGGGTGCGGGTCATGGTCGCCGCGGTCATGCAGGTCCTCCTGACAGCCGAAGGGAACGTGACTCGGGTAGTGCCCTGGTGCGCATCGCGTAGCCGACGCTAATCATCCTTAGTGGACAGTGCTCGGCGCCGCAAGGCGAGCGCGCGGCGGATCCGCGCGTCCGCCCGGTCGCCGGGAAGCCGGAGTGTGATGGCCGGGTGATACCCGCTCGCGGGCAAGATCAATCAGCCCGCCACCCGGATGGGGGCTCCAGCAGGGGCGCGCAGGCGCAGCAAGGTGGCGAGTCGGTGCCGACGGACCGCAGGCTGACGATGCGCGCTGCCCGATGCGGTGATCGCGGTGCCCAATGCGGTGACGCCGAGCGCGCGGAGAGCTTCGCCCGGATGCGTTCCGACGGCGGCCGAACTCAGCTTCCCGACCGCCAGCGCCCGCGCGGCGAACGGCGGTCGGTGCGGCTGAGCACCCCGGACGTGTCGCGTTTCCAATGTCCGCCGCGCGAATCGGTGAAGGACAGGCCGGGGACGGCGGCCGCCGAGTACAGGTCGTCCACCGGCATCTCGTCCTCGCCGAACGGCAGCGCGCGGACGGCGGTCGAGCCGGGCGGGATGATCGCGAGGCGGACGCAGTGCGGTTCGCCCTCGCCGGGGCGCTCGACCTCCAGCGAACAGTCGAACACCGGTGCGTCGCCGCTGTTGTGCGCGCAGACGACGTAATCCTCGTCACGCTCGTGCCGGGCGCCCTCGTCGAGCCACGCGGAGACCGACTGCGCCTGCTGCTCCTGCCGGATTTCCGGCTGGTCCTTCCGGTTCAGCAGCATGATCCACACATACGAGGCGAAGCCCAGCAACGAGCCCGCGCTCCCGATCGCCGACACCCACGTCGCGGTAAGTTGTCCTCCCATTTCACCCGGAGTGCCCCGATTCGGCCGAGGCGAAACGAGGCCGGCAGAGGTTTGGACCTTCCCCGGCCGGGGTAGAAAGACCGCAGCGCGGAACCAGTGCCGCGCCAGGACTTTCGTTGCCGCGGGGACGCCGGTGGTGCCACGACACCGCCGGCGTTTCTGCTGTCCACAATGGACCGGCAGGGGCCGCGGCGTTCAGTCCTTCAACCAGGCCGGGCAAGCACCCTTCCGCAGCGTGCGCCATTCGCGAGCGAACCTGTCCCGCAACAGCTTCGCCGCGGCTTCGTCGCGACCGTAGAGGAGACCGAACGTAAACGTGTTCTGGTTCTCACTGAAGCCATCGATCGCGAAGTGCCGCAACGCCGCGCGGTCGACCACGGTGTCCTGATGCTTGCCCAGCGTCTGCTGCGCTGCCTTGACGTGCTTGCGCCAAGTCCGCAGCTTCTTGCCGAACACCGGCCGGACGGCGTCGGCGGCATAGCGAGCCCGCTTGGCCTTCTTCCGAACCTCGTGCAGCGCCTTCTCCAGTTCGGCGCCGCTGAGCCCCTCCGTCGCCGCAGTGGCTCGATAGAGCTTGCGCGCGGTCTTGCGCAGGGGTTTCCGCAATTCCTTCTTGCCCGCGGGGCGGACCGTGTCGAGCAGCGCCGCGATCGACTGCAGCAAGGTCGCGTATCGATTGCTGGACAACGCTTCCGTCGCGCGAGCCAGTTCGGTTTGGGAAGTGCGGGCGAAGTCACGGGTCAGGTATTGGCGCAGCGGCCCGAAAACCAGCTCCGACGGGACCTCGTCGAGACAACCTTCAAGGCGAGCTTGGCTCACTTCGGTGTCGCGCGCACCCGCGAGTTCCCCGCCCAGCCACTTCAGCTCCGCCGCGACCGCGTCGGCCTTCTTCTTGCCCGCCAAGGATTTGAACGTCCGAAGCGCGCTCCGCAGTTTCCGCGCCGCCACCCGGAGCTGGTGCACCGAATCGTCCGCCCCGACGCGAAAGCCCAAGTCCGCGCGACGCAACCGCTCGAATTGCTCGCTCAGATACTCCCGCACGACGTGGTCCGATCCGCGCGCGGGCTCGGTCTCGGCTCCGAGCAACCGCTGCAGTTTCGACGGCCACGACGCGTTTTCGGCCCCGCGCTTGCGCAAGCTCCGGTCGAGGCGGTCGAGCAGCTCCGGCGCGGAATCCGCCGCCAGCTCGACGTCCAGTTCCCGCCACCGGTCCAGCCGAAGCGCCTGTCCCCCCAGGAATTCCCCCGTGACGTGATCGTCGGCCAGAGTCGCCACGGTCCGGCCGGCCGGATCGGCCAGGCGGTGCGTGAACCGGTCGGTCCGCAGCTGCGCGACCGGCCGGAGCTTGCGGTCCAGGGTGTAGGCGCGGACCAGTGCCGCGATCTCCGCGGGGACCTTCGGGGCGTCGTCGAGCGGAAACCGCAACTCTTGCCCAGGCGCCCGCAGGCACCACCCCGCGTCGCTGCTTCTTCGCAGCGTGATCCCGGCTCTGGTCAGCCGGAAGTCCTTGGTGTCGTAGTAAACGGTCTCCAGCGTCCGCTCGGCGGGAGGTTCCTGGGTGATCCCCTTGCCCGCCAGCTGCGGCACCCGCGCCGTCAGGCTCAGCTCGTATTTCCGTCCGGATTCCGCGCTTCGCATTCCCCAGCTCCTTCAGTCGTTTTCGGCCGCACCCGCAATGCCCTCGGCGATCGCGGGCACCAAGCCCTCGTCGAAGACGCTGGGCACGATGTGCTCCCGGTCGAGGTCGTCGCCGACCGTCGCGGCCAGCGCGTGCGAGGCCGCGAGCAGCATCCGGCCGGTCACCCGCGCGGCGCCGGAGTCGAGCAGCCCGCGGAACATCCCCGGGAACACGAGGACGTTGTTGATCTGGTTGGGCAGGTCGCTGCGGCCGGTCGCGACGATCTCCGCGTGCTCGCGCGCGGCGTCCGGATCGACCTCCGGATCCGGGTTGGCCAGCGCGAACACGATCGCCCGGTCGGCCATCCGCGCGAGGTCGTCGCCCTTGAGCAGGCCGCCGACGCTCACGCCGACGAAAACGTCCGCGTCCTGCAAAGCGTCTTGCAGGCTGCCCCGGACCGCGTCGCCGCGGTTGGTGTTCTCCGCGAGCCACTGCTTCTCGCCGGTCAGGTCGCGCTCGCTGTGCAGGGCGCCCTTGCTGTCGCAGACCACGATCCGCTCCGCGTCGAAATCCGCCTTCAGCAGCAGCCGGGCGATCGCGGACCCGGCCGCGCCGGCGCCGGAGATCACCACCGAGGTGTCCCCCGGCGTGCGGTCGGTCAGCTTCAGGGCGTTGTGCAGGGCGGCGAGCACGGCGATCGCGGTCCCGTGCTGGTCGTCGTGGAAGACGGGGATGTCCAGCTCGTCGTGCAGCTGCCGCTCGACGGTGAAGCACCGGGGCGCGGCGATGTCTTCGAGGTTGATCGCGCCGAAGGACGTCGCGAGGTCTTTTGCCGTGCGCACGAGGTCTTCGGGTTCGCGGCTGACCGGGCAGATCGGCCAGGCGTCGACATCGGCGAACCGTTTCAGCAGCGCCGCTTTGCCCTCCATCACCGGCAGCGCGGCGGCCGGGCCCTGGTCGCCGAGCCCGAGCAGCGCGGAACCGTCGGACACGATCGCCACGGAGTTGCTGCGCACCGTTTCCCGCGCGAGCACCGACGGGTCCTCGGCGACGCGTTTGGCCAGCTCGGCGACGCCGGGGGTGTAGTGCTCGGCGAGGTCGCCGGCGTCGTCGAGCCGCACTCGGGTGGTGACCTGGATCTTTCCGCGACTGCTCATGGCAGCCGGATACCCGGCGGGGCGGCGGCGGAATCGTGCTCAGCCCGAGCTCCGTCTCCTGCCCCCTCCCCGGCCTTGGCGGCCAGATGTCCGTGAGGGGAACCGTGAGGGAATCTGAGTACGTGAGGGTTCCCCTCACGTACCTTCGCCTGGCCCGGCGGGGCGGCGGCGGAATCGTGCTCAGTCCAGCACGAGCGCGGCGTCCGGTTCGGTCACCCGGAAACTGAAGCTCTCCTCCAGGTACAGCGTGAGCGTCTCGGCGTCGTGGTGGCGGTAGCCGACCGAGAGGTCCTGGCCGAGTTCGAGCACGAAATCCCCGCCGGACAGGCTCAGCACGACCGCCCCGGCCAGACCGGGCGTCCGCTTGACCCGGCCGCCGCCGAGCGCCCGGCGGAGGTGGTCGAGCACGAGAAGGCCGCCGTTTTCGGTGCTCTCCACGATGGAGGTGTAGCCGTCCGGGTTGATCGCGAGCGCGTACGGCCCCTCGATTCCGTTGCACCGCAACGTGTTCACCGCGTTGGCGACGACGTGCGGATAGCGTTCCGGATCGGCGCCCAGCGTCCCGTGGTCGTACGGGCTCGCCTCGACGATGCCGGTGATCCCGGCGTCCGGCCAGCCGTGGAACACCGCCCGGTTCTCCAGCAGGCCCACCTGGGCGGCGGCCTGGTCGAGGTCATCGAACTCCAGGTCGGCGGCGCCGCGCTCGGCGTCCTCGAGTTCCCGGCGCTCGACGGTGAACGGCACGCGCACCTCCACCAGCGGCAGCACCCGGCGCTGCTGGGCGAGCGTCTCGCGCTCGCGGGCGGCGTCCGGCGGATCGATCCGCCGGGTCCGGCCGAGCGGCGTGGCCGAGTGCGCCCAGCCGTGCGGGCCCTCGACGTCGACCATCTTGCGCGCCGCCAAGTGCGCCGCCAGCCGTTCCCGCGCCTCGTTGTCGATCTGCTTCCAGCCCTCGGCCGGGATCGGCGCGAGCTCGCGCAGCAGGTGGTTCACGGTGTTCCCCTCTCGTCAGTCCTTCAGGCCGCCGATGCCGAGCGAACCGTCCGCCGGCGGCGTCTTCCCGGCTTTCCGCTCCTGCTCGGCGACGTAACGCTCGGGGTCGACGTCCCCGGTGTCGATGCCCTTGGCGCCCTCGTGCTCGGCCTTGAACGCGAGGAACTTCCGGCCGAGTTCCTCGCGCAGCCCCGGGTCGGCGTGCTTGCGGAAGTCGGCGAGCGCGTCGTCCTCTTCCTCGGCCATGTGCTCGCTGTTGGCGGTGCGGGCCTGCCGGACCGCCGCGTGCCAGGCCGCGCTGCCCGCCGGGTGGCGGCGGGTTTCGGCGACCGCGTCGCGGATGTCGTTGTGGTCGCCGACCGCGTCGAGCGTCTCGTCCTCGGCGTCCGCGCCGCGCTGGATCAGCTCGGGGTAGAAGACCGCCTCCTCGGCCGCCGCGTGCAGGTCCAGCAGGTCGGCGAGCGGTTCCCAGGCCCGCGCCAGCTCGTCCGGGCGGTCGAGGTCGTCCAGCGCCGCGAACGCCCGCCGGAACCGCTCGTGATCGTCGAGGATCAGGCTGGTGATGTCCGTCATGGCCCCCGACGTTAGCTCCCCCGGCGGCGGCGCGCTCGTCGTGTTTGCCCGAGGCCCGTTGCGGGTAAAGAGATCCGATGGTCGCGCGTCAGGAACCGGGAGCCGAGCCGCCGGACACCACCAGCCTCGGCAAGCTCCGCGAAGCAGCCCGCGAGTGCCGCGGCTGCGGCCTTTACCGCGACGCCACGGCCACGGTTTTCGGCGAGGGCCCCCAGCGCGCGGACATCTTCGCCCTCGGCGAGCAGCCCGGCGACCAGGAGGACCAGCGCGGCGAGCCGTTCGTCGGCCCGGCCGGACGGCTGCTGGACAAAGCGCTCGCCGACGCGGGGCTGGACCGGGATTCCCTCTACGTGACCAACGCGGTCAAGCACTTCAAGTTCAAGCTGCGCGGCAAGCGCCGGATCCACGAAAAACCGGCGCGGTCGGAGGTCGTCGCGTGCCGCCCATGGCTGGTGGCCGAACTGCGGGCCGTTCAGCCGCGGCTCGTGCTGCTGCTGGGCGCGACGGCGGCGCAATCGGTGTACGGCACCAGTTTCCGGCTCACCCGGCATCGCGGCGAACGGCTGGATCCGCCGGAAGAGTTCGCCGATCTGTTCGCTTCCGCGGTCGCCACCGTGCATCCTTCCGCGGTGCTGCGCGCGCCCGACCGGGACACCGCGTACGACGAGTTCGTCGCCGACCTGCGCGGACTCTGACGTTTGCCCGTGCGGGCAAGGGGAATCCGGCCGCCATGAAAGCAGTGACCTGGCACGGCAAGCGGGACGTGCGAGTCGACGACGTCCCGGACCCGAAAATCGAGGAACCGACCGACGCCGTCGTGCGGGTGACCTCCACCGGCATCTGCGGCTCCGACCTGCACCTGTACGAGGTCCTCGGCCCGTTCATGACCGAGGGCGACATCCTCGGCCACGAGCCGATGGGGATCGTCGAGGAGGTCGGCAGCGCGGTGAGTTCGCTGAAGCCCGGCGACCGCGTCGTGGTGCCGTTCAACATTTCCTGCGGCCATTGCTGGATGTGCGAACGCGGGCTGCAGTCGCAGTGCGAGCTCACCCAGGTCAAGGACCAGGAAAAGGGCGCGGCGCTGTTCGGCTACACGAAGCTCTACGGCCAGGTGCCCGGCGGGCAGGCCGAGTACCTGCGCGTCCCGCAGGCGCAGTACGGGCCGATCAAGGTGCCCGACGGCCCGCCGGACGAACGGTTCGTCTACCTGTCCGACGTGGTCCCCACGGCGTGGCAGGCCGTCGACTACGCGGACGTTCCCGACGGCGGTTCCGTCGTGGTCTTCGGGCTCGGCCCGATCGGCCAGATGGCCGCCCGGGTCGCGCTGCACCGGGGCGCGGGCGAGGTGATCGGGGTCGACCTCGTGCCGGAACGGCTGGCGCGGGCCCGCGCGCACGGCGCGACCACGCTGGACCTGCGCGACCACCGGCGGATCGGCGACGCGATCCGCGACCTGACCGGCGGTCGCGGCGCGGATTCGGTGATCGACGCGGTCGGCATGGAAGCGCACGGCGCGCCGATCGGGAAACTCGCGCACAACCTGGTCGCGCTCCTGCCGCAGACGCTGGGCGCGAAGGTGACGGAGAAGGCCGGGATCGACCGGCTGAGCGTGCTGTACGCGGCCATCGACAGCGTCCGGCGCGGCGGCACGATCTCGCTGTCGGGCGTGTACGGCGGGATGGCCGACCCGATCCCGATGATGGAGCTGTTCGACAAGCAGATCCGGCTGCACACCGGACAGGCCAACGTCCGCCGGTGGATCGACGACGTCCTGCCGGTGCTCACCGCGGACGGCGATCCCCTGGGCGTCGAAGGCTTCGCGACGCACAAGCTCCCGCTGCGCGACGCGCCGCGGGCGTACGAGATGTTCCAGAAGAAGCTCGACGGAGTGCAGAAGATCCTGCTCGAACCAGCCGCATAGCCAGAGGTCCGTGAAGGGCCCGTTGAGGGAATCAGATTCCCTCAACGGGCCCTTCACGGACCGCTTCGCGCTGCGCGAGCCGTTCCCGCTGCGGGACCACGACGTACTTCGGGTCCTTTGTGGACTCCACCCCGGCCGCGTACACGCCGAAGCGCGTGCACAGCCCGGAAGCCAGATAAGCCGCCCCGGAGGCAACGCCCGCCACGCGATTGCGACGCGCGGCCAACGACAACGCCGCTCCCGCCGCGGTAAGCACCTTGGCCGCCTTCAGCAACCGCCCGGCACGGCCGGTGCGGTACGGCTCCGAAGCCAGCCCCAGACCGGTCTCCAGGTGATGCTCCGCGGCCAGCTCCGCCGCGGCCCCGGCCAGCCCGGCCCGCACCACCGGCCCGTTTTCCTTCTTCGGCACGGCAATCAGCGCGATCCCCGCCCCGCTGGTCAGCGCGCTGCCCGCGAACAGCACGGGCAGCGTCCCGTGCGCTTCGTGCCAGGACGGGGTCGCCGTGTCGGCCAGCAGCACCGCGGTGTACGTGCACATCGCCGGGCCCAGCACCCCCGCCCCTACGCCGGCCAACCGGCCGAGCCGGGGGAAACGCCCGGTCAGCGTGGAAAACGCCGCGCCGGCGGCCAGGCCGGAGAACGGCGACAGGATCCACGAACCCACCGACAGCGGAGAGGTCGGCTTGAACACGCGCAGCATGTTCAGGAACCGAGTCGGCTTGCCGAGGTCGTGGATCAGCGCCACGACGCTGGCGATCGACCCGCCCGAAGCCGCCAGCCGGCCGACCTTGGCCAGCTCCGGACGTCCGGTGGCGTCGGCCAGCGCGGCCAGCGACGCCGACGCACCGGCCGCGCCGCCGAGGAACAGGTACAGCGGGACGTCCGGCTGCTTCCAGGCGGGCTCTTTGAGGATCGGCCTGCCGTAGTAAGACCGGAATTCGGCGGGCTCGACCATCTCCCGTTCGCGGCGCGGGCTCATCGGCGCCGTCCCAGGAACGAGACGACCAGCGCCGCGGCCGCCCCGGCGGCGGTCGTCGCGGCCCGCTTCCACATCCGCGGCAGGTCGCGGGTCGTCACGACCGGGTCCGGCGGGAAGCCGTAGACCTCGGGTTCGTCCAGCAGCAGGAAGAACGCGCCGTCGCCGCCGACCCCGTCGTCGGGGTCGTGCCCGTAGAGCCGCGCCTCCGGCACGCCGTCCTCGTGCAGCGCCGACACCCGCGCGCCGGCGCGTTCGCGGAGTTCGTCCAGCTCGCCGAACTGGATGGAATCCGTCGGGCAAGCCTTGGCGCACGCGGGTTCCATCCCCGCGCCCAGCCGGTCGTAGCAGAGCGTGCACTTGAACGCGCGGCCGTCGCTCTCCCGTTTCTCGATCACCCCGTACGGGCACGCCGGAACGCAGTAGCCGCAGCCGTTGCAGATGTCCTGCTGCACCACGACCGTGTCGAATTCGGTGCGGAACAGCGCGCCGGTCGGGCAGACGTCGAGGCAGGCCGCGTGCGTGCAGTGCTTGCAGACGTCGCTCGACATCAGCCAGCGCACGCCCGGTTCTTCCGGCTGCTGGCCCGGGGCTCCGACCGTCGGCATCCCCAGGTCGACCGCTGGCTGTTCGATGAACGCCACGTGCCGCCAGGTGTTCGAGCCGAGGTCGCCGGTGTTGTCGTAGGACAGCCCGAGCAGGTCCGGCGCGCTTTCGGCCTCCGGGACGCCGTTCCACTCCTTGCACGCGACCTCGCACGCCTTGCACCCGATGCACACCGACGTGTCGGTGAAGAAGCCCATCCGGGGCTGGGCGCCGTACTCAGCCATTCGCTCGCCTCCGGTACTCCGCCACGAACTCCAGCAGCGCCGGCCCGCGCGGCCGCCGTCCGGGACGGATGTCGCAGGTGGCCGCCTTGGCCTCCTGGATGTGCACGTTCGGGTCCAGCACGATCGACAGCAGGTCGTTCGCCGCGTCGCCGCGGGACAGGCCGTTCGGGCCCCAGTGGTACGGCAGCCCGACCTGGTGGACGGTGCGGCCGCGCACCTTGAGCGGTTTGATGCGATCAGTGACCAGCACGCGAGCCTCGATCGCCGTCCGCGCCGACACGATGGTGGCCCAGCCGAGGTGCACCAGCCCGCGTTCGGCGGCCAGCGCGGGCGAGACCTCGCAGAAGAACTCCGGCTGCAGTTCGGACAGGTACGGCAGCGTCCGGCTCATCCCGCCCGCCGTGTGGTGCTCGGTGAGCCGGTAGGTGGTGAACACGTACGGGTAGACCTCGCTGCGCGCCGGGTTGTACTGGTTCACCGGGCTGTCCAG
The DNA here is from genome assembly GCF_000158875.1 of Streptomyces sp. AA4. Taxonomy (NCBI): domain Bacteria; kingdom Bacillati; phylum Actinomycetota; class Actinomycetes; order Kitasatosporales; family Streptomycetaceae; genus Streptomyces; species Streptomyces sp. AA4. The sequence goes on from NZ_GG657746.1 coordinate 5,102,165, forward strand.
CGTCTGCCGCACCGGCGAGGACTGCTGGCTGTACAGCGCGTTGCCGACCGGGCTTTCGAACGGTTCGTAGTGCGTGGGCAGCGGACCGTCGGCCAGCCCGGCGGGGACGTACAGCCAGGCTTTGCCGTCGGTCTGCATGATGAACGGATCGCGGCCGCTCAGCGCGTCCTGTGCCTTCGCCCCGTCCGGCGGCTCGTAATCGGGTGGCTTGGTGGCTTCGAAGTCCGGGACGTCCGGGCCGGTCCACTTGGCTTCCGCGGCGTCCCAGTAGACCAGCTTCTTGCGTTCGCTCCACGGTTTCCCGTCCGGATCCGCCGAGGCGCGGTTGTACAGGATCCGCCGGTTCGCCGGCCACGCCCAGGCCCAGCCGTTCGCGATCCAGTCCTGTTCGGAGCCGGGCTGCCGGTTCGCCGCGTGGTTGTGCCCGTCGGCGCGGACGCCGCAGTAGATCCAGCAGCCGCACGACGTCGACCCGTCGTCCTTGAGCTGGGTGTAGGACGAAAGCGGACCGTCCGGGCCGTGGCCGTTGATCTCCGCGAGCACGGATTCCGCGCTCGGCTCGGCGGTCGGGCCCTCGGTCGGATAGCTCCAGGCGAGGTCGCGCAGCGGGGCGTCGCGCTCGCCGCTGCCGGCGCGTTCCCGGATCAGCCTGCCGAGGTGGTAGTAGAACCACAGGTCGCTGCGGGCGTCGCCGGGCGGTTCGACCGCTTTGTGGTGCCATTGCAGCAGCCGCTGGGTGTTGGTGAAGCTGCCGTCCTTTTCGGTGTGCGCGGCGGCGGGCAGGAAGAAGACCTCGGTGCCGATCTCCTCGGGCTTGAGTTCGCCGGTCTCGATCTCCGGGCCGTTCTTCCAGAACGTCGCGCTCTCGATCAGCTGCAGGTCGCGGACCACCAGCCAGTCGAGATTGGCCAGCCCGAGGCGCTGGAACTTGCCGTTGGCCGAGCCGACCGCCGGGTTCTCGCCGACCAGGAAGTACCCCTTGCACTCCCCCGCGATCTGCTTCTGGACCGTCGCGTACGTCCCGTGGTCGCCGGTCAGCCGCGGCAGGTAGTCGAAGCGGAAGTCGTTGTGCGGCTGGGCGCTGTCTCCCCAGTACGCCTTGAGCAGGCTGACCGTGTACGAGCGCATGTTGCCCCAGAACCCGGTCTTGCCCGCGTCGGCCTCGACGAAACTGTCGAGGTCCAGGTGCTGGTGCGCGTGCGGCATCGGGATGTAGCCGGGCAGCAGGTTGAACAGCGTCGGGATGTCGGTCGAGCCCTGGATGCTGGCGTGCCCGCGCAGCGCGAGGATGCCCCCGCCCGGACGGCCGATGTTGCCGAGCAGCGTCTGCAGGATCGAGGCGGTGCGGATGTACTGCGCGCCGACCGTGTGGTGCGTCCAGCCGACCGAATACACCCAGGCCGTGGTGCGGTCGCGGCCGGAGTTCGCGGTGATCGCCTCGGCGATTTCGGTGAACTGCTCGACCGGCAGGCCGCAGATGTCGGCGACCGCCTCGGGCGTGTAGCGGGAGAAATGCCGTTTGAGGACTTGGTAAACGCAGCGCGGATGCTGCAGCGTCTCGTCGGTCTTCGGCTTCGTTTCGATCGCCGCGCCGCCGCTGCCGTACGACTCGGCGCGCGCGGAGGACTGGTGCTTCTCGCCGCCGTGGTGGCCGCCCGGCTGGTCCGGGTCGCGGGCGCCGGCCGCCGGGCTCGCGTCGGCGTCCTCATACGCCCAGGTCGAGTTGTCGTACTGGCGGTTTTCCGGGTCGAAACCGGAGAACAGGCCGTCGAGGTCCTCGGTGTCGGCGAACTCCTCGGTCAGGATCGCGGCGGCGTTCGTGTAGGCCACCACGTACTCGCGGAAGTCCAGCTCGTTCTGCAGGACGTAGTTGATCAGCCCGCCGAGGAAGGCGATGTCCGAACCCGCCCGCACCGAAGCGTGGACGTGCGCGACCGCGCTAGTGCGGGTGAACCGCGGGTCGACGTGGATGATCTTCGCGCCGCGGGCCTTCGCCTCCATCACCCACTGGAACCCGACCGGATGGCATTCGGCCATGTTCGAGCCCTGGACGACGATGCAGTCGGCGTTGGCGAGGTCTTGCTGGAACGTCGTGGCGCCTCCACGACCGAAGGAGGTCCCCAGACCGGGAACCGTGGCGGAGTGTCAAATACGGGCCTGATTTTCGATCTGTATCGCGCCGAGCGCGGTGTACAGCTTCTTCATCAGGTAGTTCTCTTCGTTGTCCAGGGTCGCGCCGCCGAGGCTCGCGAAGCCGAGCGTGCGGTTGAGCTTGCGGCCCTGGTCGTCGATGTCCTGCCACGTTGCGGCGCGGGTTTCGAGCACCCGGTCGGCGATCATGTCCATCGCCTGGTCGAGCGACAACCGTTCCCAGTCGGTGCCGTACGGCCGGCGGTAGAGCACTTCGGTGACGCGGCTCGGGCTGGTCACGAGCTGTTTGCTGGCCGAACCCTTCGGGCACAGCCTGCCGCGCGAGATCGGCGAATCCGGGTCGCCCTCAATCTGCGTGACGGCGCCGTCCTTGACGTACACCTTCTGCCCGCAGCCGACCGCGCAATACGGACAGACCGAACGGACTACCTTGTCGGCGTCCTCGGTGCGCGCGTGCCAGTTTTCCGAACCGCGGGATTTCGCCGCCGAGGCGCGCGCGGTGCGGTCGGGACCGGTCAGCTGCCGGTACACCGGCCAGCCTTCGATCCACTGCCGCATGCCCATGCCTGTCACGGTAATCCGTTCTCCGGGCGCGCGCAGCACGTCCGGCGGGTCCCGTCGCCGAGCGGTTCGGTGAGCCCGGCCGCGTCGAGGTGCTCCAGCAGCGGGATCATCACGCGGCGAGTGCTGTCCAGCGCCTGCCGCGCCCGCGACACGGTGAACGGCTCGCCGAGCGCGGCCAGCACCTCCGCCGCGCGCTCCGGTGCGTCCGGGCCCAGCACCACTCCGTCGGCGATCGCCCGCACCCGGCCCACCCGGACGGCGGCGGCCAATTCCCGTTTCCCCAGACCGAGTTCGCGCAGTTCGTCGGCTTCCGGCGCGCGGAACGGGTGCTCGGCGAAGCGCGCTTCGAGGACTTCGAGAGCGGCTTCCACTTTGGCGGTCAGGCCCGCGCCGGGCTTGCGGACGAGCCCGTCCTCGCGAACCAGCCCGCCGGTGAGGATTGCCGGGACGAGTTCCGCGTCCGGCAGGCCGAGCCGCTGCCGGAGCGCTTCGACGGGGATTCCCGCCGCCAGCGGATGTTCTCGAGTCCAGTCCGCGACCACCTCGGCGACCTCCGCGCGCAACCGGCTGAGGTGGGCCGGGTCGGCGTGCCAGCCGCCGATCCGTTCGCCGGCCTCCGGCAGCCCGAGCGCGCGGAAGTCCTCGTGGCGCACGAAACCCTCGCGGCGGAGGCAGTCCGAGCCGGGTTCCCACGCGGCCAGTTCTTCGCCCCGGGCTCGGGCGGCGCCGCGGCGCGCGAGCGACGGCGGCCGGACGTCCAGCACGTCGAATCCGGCCGGGATCCGGTGCTCCCCCGGGTCGCGCAGCAGCCCCCGGTCGCCCGTCCGGAGCGGCAGCGGGCTCGCCAGCACGAGCCGCGCGGTGTCCGGTCCGAGCGGGCGGACCCGGGCCGGCACCGCCGCGGACCCGAAGTGCAGCACGAGATTCCGGTGCAGGTCACCGGACGGCGCGCCGCGCAACCGGACGTCGAATTCGGTCGCCGGACGCCACGCCCCCGGGGTCAGCAGGACGTCGCCCCGCCCCACGGAATCCTTCGGCACGCCGCGCACGTTCACCGCGACCCGAGCCACCGCGGACACGCTTTCGCGCGGTTCGCCGAGCGCCTGCAACCCGCGGATCTGCACCCGGTTCGCGCCGAGCGTCAACTCGTCGCCGACGCGCAGGGTGCCGCCGCCCAGGGTGCCGGTGACGACGGTGCCAGCGCCTTTGATCGTGAACGCGCGGTCGATCCAGAGCCGGACGTCCGCGTCCAGGTCCGGCGGCGGCAACCGGCTGGCCAGCTTGGCCAGCTGCGCCCGCAGTTCTTCGAGCCCTTCGCCAGTCGCCCCGCTGACGCTGACTGCGGGCACCTCGCCGAGCGCGGTCGCCCCGATCTCCTCCAACGCCGCCGCCGTCGCTCTCGCGGGGTCGGCACGGTCGGATTTGGTGACCGCCAGCAGGCCGTGCCGGACCCCGAACGCGTCCAGCGCCGCCAGGTGTTCCGCGGATTGCGGCATCCACCCCTCGTCCGCGGCCACGACGAACAACGCGGCCGGGACCGGGCCGACGCCCGCCAGCATGTTCGGCACGAACCGCTGGTGCCCGGGAACGTCGACGAACGCGATTTCCTCGCCGCCCAGCCGGGTCCAGGCGAAGCCGAGGTCGAGGGTCAGGCCGCGGCGGCGCTCCTCGGCCCAACGGTCCGGTTCCATGCCGGTGAGCCGCCGGATCAGCGTGGATTTCCCGTGGTCGACGTGGCCGGCGGTGGCGATCACCCGCATCGGCGGACCGCCTCCCGCAGGGTCGCGTCGTCTGCCGGGGAAACCGTCCGGAGGTCGAGCAGGCACCGGTCCCGCACGATCCGGCCGACGACGGCGGGCTCGCCCAGCCGCAACGCCTCCGCGTACCGGACGGGCAGCGCGACCGCCGCGCTGGGCAGCTCGACTCCGGGCGCGCCGCCGCCACCCACGACCGCGGTCGAATCCACGGCCTCGGCGGCCACCCCCGCGTCCCGCAACGATCGGGCTAGAGCTTCGGCACGCTGGTGAAGCCCCTCCGCGAGAAGCGCCGCCCGCACAGGTGGTTCCGGCCCGCGAAGCGTGGCTTCGAGCGCGGCGAGCGTCAGTTTGTCGACCCGCAGCGCGCGAGCCGCAGGGTGCCGACGCAGCTGTTGCACCAGTTCGGCGTCTCCGAAGAGCAAGCCCGCCTGCGGCCCGCCGAGGAGCTTGTCTCCGCTCGCCGTCACGACGTTCGCGCCGTCGGCCAGCGCGGTCGTGACGTCCGGTTCGTCCGGCAGCAGCGGATGCGGCGCGAGCAGCCCGGACCCCACGTCGGCGACCACCGGCACGCCGAGCCCGGCCAGTTCGGCGAGGCTCGCTTCCGAGGTGAAGCCGGTGACCCGGTAGTTCGAGGGATGGATCTTGAGCACGAATCCGGTGTCCGGACCGATCGCCGCCGCGTAATCCGCTGCCGAGGTCCGGTTGGTGGTGCCGACTTCGCGCAACCGGGCACCGGTCGAGGCGAGCAGGTCCGGGATGCGGAACCCGTCGCCGATCTCGACCAGTTCGCCGCGGCTGACCACGATTTCCTTGCCGGGAGCCAAGGTCAGCGCGCACAGCAGCAACGCCGCCGCGTTGTTGTTGACCACGTGCACCGCTTCCGCGCGCGGCACCGCCTCCGCCAGTGCGGCCAGCGTGCCGCGGCCGCGTTTCGCGCGTTCCCCGGTTTCGAGCGAGAACTCCACGTCCGTGGCGCCGCCCGCGGCCACGATCGCGTCCAGCGCGGCGGCGGACAACGGCGCACGCCCGAGATTGGTGTGCACGAGGACGCCGGTCGCGTTGAGCACCGGACGCAGCGACGACACCGTCGCGGGCAGCCGGGCCACCACCTCCGCGACGACCTCGCCGGGCTCGATCTCGCCCGCCCGCGCCCGCTGCTGCGCCGCCGCGACCAGCGATTTCACCAGGTCGCGGCCGAGCGTTCCGGCGGCTTTCGCGATCCTCGGCTCGCCGAGCACGGCGTCGGTGCGCGGGATCGCCCGGCGCGGGTCACCCATGGCGGAGGCGGACGGGAATCGAACCCGCCAGCGGCAGGACCTGCCGCTCAACGGTGTTGAAGACCGCGCCGGTCACCAGGCCGGATACGCCTCCCTGGGGCATTCCGCCATCCTGCCAAGACCGTCGCGCCCCCGCATGATGAAACGCATGAGGCTGACCCAGTACGCCCACGGCGGCGGCTGCGCGTGCAAAATCCCGCCCGGCGAGCTGGAATCGATCGTCCGCGGCCTGTCCGGCGCCGCCCCGCAGGACCCGCCCGGCGAACTCCTGGTCGGCCTCGACGACGGCGACGACGCGGCGGCCGTGCGGATCGCCGGGAACATCGCCCTGATCGCGACGACTGACTTCTTCACCCCGGTCGTCGACGACCCGTACGACTGGGGCCGGATCGCCGCCGCGAACGCGCTGTCCGACGTGTACGCGATGGGCGGCGTCCCGGTGGTCGCGGTCAATCTCCTGGGCTGGCCGCGCGAGGTGCTGCCGTTCGAACTGGCCGCGGAGGTGCTGCGCGGCGGCCTGGACGTCTGCGCGGAAGCCGGCTGCCACCTGTCCGGCGGGCACAGCGTCGACGACCCGGAGCCCAAGTACGGTCTCGCGGTCACCGGCACCGCGGACCCGGAACGCTTGCTGCGCAACGATTCGGGCAAGCCGGGCACGCCGCTGACGCTGACCAAGCCGCTGGGGATCGGCGTGCTGAACTCGCGGCACAAGGCCACCGGCGAACGCTCTGAAGAGGCGATCGCCGCGATGACCACGCTCAACCGCGCCGCGTCGGCCGCCGCGCTGGCCGCGGGCGCGGTGTGCGCGACCGACGTCACCGGGTTCGGCTTGCTCGGCCACCTGCACAAACTGGCCCGGGCGAGCGGAGTCACCGCCCGGCTGGACCCGGCGGCCGTCCCGTATCTCGAGGGTGCGCGGGAGGCGCTGCGCGACGGTTACGTCAGCGGCGGCACTCGCCGGAACCTCGACTGGGTGCGGCCGCACGTCGAGCGGTCGCGGATCTCCGAAGAAGAGGCGCTGCTGCTGGCGGACGCGCAGACGTCCGGCGGACTGCTGGTGGCGGGCGAGCTTCCCGGCTACCCCGTGGTCGGCGAGCTGGTTCCCCGCACCGACCACACCATCGTCGTGGGCTGACTACGAGGGCATCGACCAGCGGGTCGTGGACGACGCTGCCCGCCGGATGCCGGTCGACGAGGTCTCGATCGGCGACTACGTGCTGGTCGGGGGAGAGGCCGCGGTGCTGGTGATCGTC
>NZ_GG657746.1:5109266-5166620 GCF_000158875.1 Streptomyces sp. AA4
GACCTCAGCCGGGGCGCAGCGGAGCCGGGCGGGCATCGCGGATTGGCCGGGTTCCGAAGTGGGTAGCCCCTGCCCGAGGTGAGACATGCGCGCTGCGACCGAGATCCTGCTGTGGTGGCTTGCCCTGACCGGGCTGTGGACGTTCACGCTGTCCACCCCGGCGGCACCGGAACTGCTCGCCGGCGCCGGCGGCGCGGCGGTCTGCGCGATCGCCGCCCGGTCCGCGCGCCGGGCGATGAACGGCGCGTGGCACGTCAAAGCCGGCTGGCTGGCCTGGTTGGCCCCGCTTCCCAAGGCCGCGGTCAGCGAATCCGTCGCCGCGTTGCGCGCGGTCTTCGCCCGTCCCTCCGCCGGAAAGTGCGACAAAGTCACCGTCCCGGCCGAACCGCGCGCGCAGCACGAAGCACGCCTCGCTGTCGCGACGGTGGTCGTCGGCTGCACGCCGGGCGCGATGGTCGTCGCGAGCCCGCCGGCCGAAAACCACCTCGTCGTCCATCGCCTGCTCGACGACTCCCCGACCCTCGATCGGGTGACGCGATGACGTGGCTGCTCCTCGCCGCGCTGCTCCTGATGGCAGGCGGCCTCGGCACCGCGCTGTGGCTGGCCGCCCGGGGCACCGCGATCGAACGCCTCGCCGGAATGCAGTTCGCCGGAACCGTCACCGTCCTGACGCTCCTGCTGCTCGTCCAGGCGTACGGCCCGTCCAGCGCCGTCATCCTCCCCTTGACGCTGACCGTCCTCGCCTTCGCCGGGACGCTCGTCTTCGCGCGCCTCCTGGGGACCCGATGACGATCGCCGCGCAGATTCTCGTGTTCGCCGGGGTGTTCGTCGTCCTCGCCTCCGCAGCGGGTCTGCTCCGCGCGAAAGACCTGCTGACCCGCCTGCACTTCCTCTCCCCGGCGACCACGCTCGGCGCGCCGCTCGTCGGGATCGGGCTCGTCCTGGTCAACGGCGTCCACCTCGGCTCCGGCGCGATCCTCGCGACGGTCGTGCTGCTCGCGCTCACCGGCCCGATCCTCCAATCGGCCACCGCCCGCCTGGAAGCCCGCCACCGCGGCGAGATCGACGAGGACCTCCCCTCATGACCGCCGCGGTGCTGCTCGTCGCCCTCGCGCTGGTCGCCGCGGCCGGGTTCGCGGTCGTCACGACACACGATCCGAAGCGCCAGGCGATCACGCTCACGGTGTTTTCCCTGTGCCTGACGGTGCTTTTCGTGGTTTTCCAAGCCCCGGACGTCGCGTTGTCCGAACTCGCCGTCGGCGCCGCGATCGTCCCGCTCCTCGTCCTGCTGACGCTGCGGAAGACCGGCAAGCGATGAGGACCCGCGACGTCGTCGGAGCCGCCGGGCTGGCCGGGGTCGCGGCGCTGTTCGTCGCGGCCTTCCTGCGGATGCCCGCCGCCGGGACCGCCGGCCACGTCTACCGGGACCTCGTGCTGCCGATGGGGTTCCGGGAGGTCACCCCGAACCTGGTGTCGTCGGTGAACTTCGATTTGCGCGCACTCGACACCCTCGGCGAGGAAACGATCGTCGCCGCCGCGGTCGTCGGCACGCTCGCGTTGCTGCAACCGCCCAAGAAGGAGCCGAAAACGGACGGGACCGGCTACGTCCTGCCCGCCGTGAAGCTCGCCGGTTTCCTGCTGCTGCCGGTCTCGGTGCTGCTGGGCATCGACATCGTCGTGCACGGACACCTGACGCCGGGCGGCGGTTTCCAGGGCGGCGTCGTCCTCGCGACCGGCTGGCACCTGCTGTACCTCTCCGGCAGCTACCGCGCGCTGGCCCGGCTGCGCCCGATCGACTGGTGCGAATACGCCGAAGCGACCGCCACCGGCCTGTACGTCGTGACCGGCCTGATCGGACTCGGCATCGGCGGCTCCTTCCTCGCGAACATCCTGCCGCTGGGCGAATTCGGCTCGCTGCTTTCCTCCGGCACGGTTCCGGTGCTGAGCGTGCTGATCGGCATCGAGGTCGCCGCCGGGTTCGTCGTCCTGCTGTCGCGGTTCTTCGTGCACGGACTGGAGGAACCGCGGTGACGGGCGTGGTGTCGGCGGCCTGCTACGGCGTGGCGGCGTGGCTGTTGCTGCTCGGCTGCGCCGGGATCATGCGCAGCCGCCACCTCGTGCACACCGTGGTGTCGCTGTCGGTCGCGCAATCCGGCACGTACGTCCTGCTGCTCGCGATCGGCTACCAGGACCAAGCCGCCGCCCCGATCGTGTCGCAAGGGCAGTCCCAGCCGGTGGTCGACCCGATGGTGCAGGCCATGACGCTCACCGACATCGTCGTCTCGGCGACCATCACCGCGCTCCTGCTCGCCCTGACGCTGCAAATCTCGCGCCGCCACGGCACGGTCGATCCCGACGAACTGCGTGCGCTGCGCGGCTGACCATGACGACCCTTCCCGCACTCGCCGTCGCCGTCCCGCTGCTGGCCGCCTGCCTGCTGCTCGGCCTCGGCGGCAAACTGCCCCGCGTCGTGGTCGACGTGACGGCGACGGTGACCGCGGCGGCGGTGTGCGCACTGTGCGTGGTCCTGCTGACCTCCGCGCACCACGAGCGAGTGGTCGCCTGGCTCGGCCGGCAGGGTCCGGAAGGCACCCGCTCGGTCGGCATCGTGCTGGTCGCGGACGGGCTGAACACGACCTTCGCCGCGCTGGCCGCGTTCCTGACCGTCTGCGCGCTGCTTTACAGCTGGCATTACTTCGAAGCCGTCGAAGCGCGCTACCACGCGATGATGCTGCTCTTCCTGACCGGCATGACCGGCTTCCTCTTCACCGGCGACCTGTTCACGCTGTTCGTCTTCTTCGAGCTGATGAGCGGCGTCGCCTACGCGCTGACCGGGTACCGGATCGAGGAGGCGGACTCGGTGCAGGGCGCGCTGAACTTCGGCGTGGTGAACTCCCTCGGCGCGTACTTCACGCTGATGGGCATCGGCCTGCTCTACGCCCGCGGCGGCCAGCTCGGTCTCGCCCAGCTGGGAGTCGCGCTCGACGGACGTCCGGCGGACGCGCTCGTCATCGCCGCGTTCGTGTTGGTGTGCACCGGATTGCTCGTCAAAGCCGCGACTGTGCCGTTCCACTTCTGGCTCGCCGACGCGCACGCCGTCGCGCCGACGCCGGTCTGCGTGCTGTTCTCCGGGGTCATGGTCGAACTCGGTCTCTACGGCGTGCTCCGGGTCCGCACGACGGTATTCGGGAGGGTGCTCGACGACGCGACCGTCAGCCGGGTCTTCCTCGTCGCCGGGATCGCCAGCGCGGTGCTCGGCGCCGTGCTTTGCTTCACCCAGCGGCATCTCAAACGGTTGCTGGCCTACTCGACGATCGCCCACATTGGACTGTTCCTTTGCGGACTCGCCGCCACCGGCGGCGAGGCGACGGCCGCGTTCGTGCTCGCGGTGCTCGGACACGCCGGGGCCAAAGGCGCGCTGTTCCTCCTGACGGGCGTGCTGAAGGATCGTTACGGCAGCGTCGACGAGGACGATCTTTTCGGCCGCGCAACACATTCACGGACAGAAGCGGTGTTGTTCCTCGTCGCGGCGGCCGCCCTCGCCGGACTGCCGCCGTTCGGCCTGGCACTCGGCAAAGACGCCGCCGAACACGCGGGCCCGGAATGGCTGATGATCGTGTTCGCGGTGGTCTCCGCGCTAACCGCCGCCGCCGTGCTGCGCGCCGGGCTGCGGGTCTACTTCGGACTCGGCAGACCGCCCGCCGACGATCCGCGGACACGACGTCCGGTTCCGGCGAGGAACCCGAAACCCGGACAGCCGATCGCACGCACCCCGATCCCGATGCTCGCGGCCATCGTCGTCCTGCTCGGTTTCGCACTGGCCGCCGGGATCGTGCCATGGCTCCGCGACGTCGCCGCGGCGGCTGGGGCGCAGGCCGTCGACCGCGCGGGCTACCTGCACGACGTCCTGCCGACGCTGCCGCCATCCCGCCCCATCGCGCCGCCCGAACTGTCCTGGACCGCGCCCGGCCTGCTGTCCGCGGCGGTGACCGCGCTGCTCACGCTGGGCGCGGCGGCCTTCGCGCTGTGGTCGCGGCACCGCACCCCGAAACCGCTGCACGAAGCCCTCACCGTCCTGCACCGCGCACATTCCGGCCAGGTCGGCGACTACGTGGCGTGGCTGCTCGCGGGCGTCGCCCTTCTCGCCGGGCTGGTCTGGCTCTGACCTCGCCGGACGCGACCAACTCCGGACGCGTGCTCCGGCAGGAGCGGCATCCGTACCTCGACCAGAAGACCGGCGTCGCCGACTGACGCGCTCCGGCGGGTGCGCGGTCCGCCGGCCTCACGAATGCGGATCGACGTCGTCGCCGAGCAGCCGGTGCACCGCCTCCACGTTCTCGTACCGCTGTTCGGGCAGCTTGCCGAGATGGCCGATCACGTCGTCGCCCGCGCCCTTCGCGGCCGCCCGCCGGAGGAGCTCGTCGCGCTCGCACGGGTACTCGACTTCGGTTAAATACTCCCGGACGTCAGACATGGCGCTCCCTTCCTCGGGTCCTTCCTCCGCATACCCGCCCAGCCCCGGATCAATGCGGGTTGCTCGGGACATGAGGGCGGCCGCACCCGAAATTCCTTCAGTGCTCTTGGTCACGGCGACCCGGAGAAATACCGCGGACTCGGCGAATACGGATCGGGACTCGCGTTGCCTCCGCACGAAACGCGACCGGATCGGCCGCCGCTCCGGCGCGGAAACTTCCCGGCCGCGCGGCCGGTTCTCCCCTTCCGACCGCCGCGCATTGTCTCCGGCGACCAGCCACAGTGGACTCCTGTTATGGTCTGCGGTGACCACGTCCCGTTTCCAGGAGGAGCCGCCGCGATGGCACAGAAAGTCCTCGTCGAGATGATCGACGACCTCGACGGGTCCGAAGCCGGGCAGACCGTCCCCTTCGGACTCGACGGCGTCCAGTACGAAATCGACCTGTCCGACGAAAACGCCGCCGCCCTGCGCCAGGAGCTCTCGACGTTCATCGCCGCGGCCCGCCGCACCGGCGGACGCAAGGCGGCCGTGCGCGCCACGGCCGCGCCGACCGCCGAGGAACGCGAGCGCTCCAAGGCGATCCGCACGTGGGCCCTGGACAACAACTGGGCCATCGCCGAACGCGGCCGCATCCCGCGCGAGGTGATCGCCGCCTACGAGGAAAGCCAGAAACCGGAGGCGAAGCCCCGCAAGCGCACCGCGAAAAAGCGCGCCGCGAAATAACCTTCCGGACTCGGCAGGTTCCGGATAGCTCATTTCGAGCAAATCCGTTCCCTCCCGGACTTCCCGGAACACAGTCTTCCGCGCGCGGAAAACACCGCCCGGCCATCGGCGAATGCCACCGGCCGGGCGGCATTTTTCTGAACACCTCGCTCAACGCGGCGAAGACGAAACAGGCGGCGCACGGCGGCTCGCCGCGAGCACGAGCACCGGGACCAAGGTCAGGGCCGAGAGGACCGCACCCACCGCCGCCGGCCCGACCGTGCCGAGACCGGAATCGAGGGCCGCTCCGCCGATCCACGACGCGAGCGCGGTGCCGAGGTCGAAGGCCGCGACGCTGAGCGAGGACCCCAGCGTCGGCGCGTGGCCGGCGTAGCGGACGGCGAGCGAGATCAGGACCGGGTTCGCGCCGAGGCCGAAGAATCCCGGCGGCACCACCAGAATCCCGGTCGGAAGCACCGCACCGGCGGCGAAGCACACCGTCAGCAGGACGAGCGCGGTGGCGGCGGTCCGGCACGAGGGCGTCAAACGGCTTCAGCATCCCGAGGCCGGGCTACTCGAATTGACCTACCAGTCGCTCGAACTGCCGCTGAGCCAGCGGGCGATGCACGATCTGACCGCCTACACCGCCGAGCCCGGCAGCACTTCCGAAGACCGGTTGAAGCTCCTGGCCAGTTGGAAAGCGCCCACGGACACGGCGTCTTCGCGCACTACGAAGTAGCTGCTCGCTGCGCATCGGCGTACTGCTCGTCGGTGACGGGTTCGAGCCAGGTGGTGCCGTCGCCGTCTTCGAGACCTTCGAGCATCGCGATGTGGGCCATGCAGGTCGTCGCGCCGCCGCCGTGCCAGTGTTCCTCGCCGGGCGGGGTCCAGGCGGTGTCGCCCGCGCGCATCCGGATGACTTGACCGGCGCGGTTCACCACGTAGCCGACGCCTTCGGTCACGTGGAGCGTCTGGCCGTTGGCGTGGGAGTGCCAATGGGTGCGGGCGCCCGGGGCGAATCGCACGAGCGAGGCGATCAGCCGCCCTTTCTTCAGCGGAGTGACGTAGACGTCGCCGGTGAATGCCGCCGCCGGGGCTTTGGCGGTGTCCTGGACGGGGATGAGTTCCATGGGTTTCTCCTGAATTCGTTGGCGCGGCGGGGTTATCCGCGGAAGACCTTCTTCGCGACCGCCATCGCCGCCATCGCTTGCGGCCAGCCGGTGTAGAACGCCAGGTGCGTGATCGCCTCGATCAGCTCGGCCTCGGTGTTGCCGTTCTCCTTGGCCAGGCCGAGGTGATATTCCAACTGCCCGGTGTTGCCATTCGCGGTCAGCGCGGCAACTGTGACCAGGCTGCGTTCCTTCGGGGTCAACTCCGTGCGTTGCCATACCTGGCCGAACAGCACGTCGTCGGTGAAGCGCACCAGCGCGGGCGCGAAGCCGCCGAACATCTTTTCCGCTCCGGACGGTTCTGTCATCTTCTGTCCTTTCTCGACAGTCCTTTGTAGGCAGTCAAAGCAGCGAGCACGGCTACCGCGGCGGCCAGCAGCAGGCTGACGCGAGTCCCGCTCGCGATCCCGGCCGAGAGGAGCGCCCCGAACACCGCGACGGCCAGCGCGCCGCCGAGCTGACGGCTCGTGTTGAGCACCCCGCTGGCGATCCCCGCCTGTTTTCCCGGCACCGCGGCCAGCAGCACCGCGATCACCGGCGGGATCACTGTCGGACCGCCGAGGCCGACCAGCACCATCAGCGCCGCCGTCGCCCACACCGGCGCGCTGCCCGCGGTCTCCGCGACGGCGGCGAGCCCGATCGTCATCACCAGCAGCCCACTCACCACCACTCGCCGGGCACCCGCGCACTCGACCAGCCGGGGCACGAGCGGCGTCAGCACGAGCCCGGTCAGCATCATCGGGAGGAACACCACGCCGGTGTCCAGCGCCGACAGCCCGTGGTGCTGCAGCAGGAGGCTCACCACGAACGGCATTCCGTAGTAGCCGACCATGAAGGCGAACCCGATCACGACCGCGACCACCACCGCCCGGGTCCGCATCAGCGCCGGCGGCACCATCGGATGCTTCGCCCGCGCCTGAACCACCGCGAACGCGACCCCCGCGATCCCGGACACCACCAGCGCCGGCCCGGCCCGGTGCGCGTCGATCGCCCCGAACACCAACGCCGCCATCGCGACCGCGCCGGTCGCCTGCCCCGCCCAGTCGAACGGCGCCCGATGCCGCGCCGACCGCCCGACCCGGACCAGCAAGACCAGCGCCGCCGCGCCGACCGGCACGTTGACGAGGAAGATCCACCGCCAGCTCGCGAGCGTCAGCAGGCCGCCGAGCACCGGCCCGGCCGACGAGGCCACCGCGCCGCCCATCGCCCACCACGCGACCGCCCGGCCGCGCTTCACCGGATCCGGGAAGGCCTGCCCGATCAACGCCATCGACGACGGCATCACCACCGCCGCCGCGGTGCCCTGGACCAGCCGAAACCCGACCAGCATCGCCAGCGACGGCGCGAGCCCGCAGGCCGCCGACGCCGCGACGAACCCGCCCACGCCCCACCCGAACGCCCGCTTCGCCCCGATCCGGTCGGCGAGCGACCCGGCGGAGAGCAGGAAGGCGGCGAAGGCGAGGGTGTAAGCGTCGACGACCCACTGCAGCCCGGCGATCCCGCCGCCGAGATCCGCCCGGACGGCGGGCAGCGCGACGTTGACGATCACCGCGTCGAGGGTGACGACGAAGAAGCCCAGGAGGGCGGCGAGCAGGGTGGCTGTCGCGCTGCCCGGTTGGGTGAAGTCCGAGGCCGCCTCGCCCGGCGGGGCCGCCCGGGTCACGGAAGCACCTCGGCCGAGACCGCGCGGGCCGGATCCGAAGCGGTCGCACGACGAGACAGCCGCGATCGCTGCCCGCGTTCGCCTAGGCCCGGGCCGGTCGCAGGCCGCATTGCCGACGAAATCACCGCAACCCGGCTGAACCGGACACCATGCGGAGTCAACGCACGAGGCAAACCGGCACTTCGCCCGTGCGGTACATCAGGCCCATCGAGGCACGCTTGCGCCAACAGGGCAACGCGCCGAAGCGGGGCAGGCAGCCGAGCGAAGCCCGAAGCCGCCTCTCGCGCCAATCCCGCTAGCCGCTGCGGGCCGCGCTCGCCGAAGCCCTGCCGGAGGGCAGGCAGCGAACCGCGAACCCGGACACGCGGCCATGCCAGCCTCGAACCCGACCCCAGCAGGCTCCGCCCACTGGACCACGCACGAGTCACGGCAGCGCCACGAAACCGAGCACGTGCCCAGGCACCCGAACCCGCCGCACCAGCCACCTCAACACCACGAACCCGAGCAGGCGACCAGGCACCCCGCTCCCGCACCCCCAGCAGACCTCGTCCGCCCCAACGAGACCGGGCACCAGGCCAGGCACCATCCGAAACACTCACCCCACGAGCACACCCCGCCCCCGGCCCCGGCGGGAGGTCGCGTCGTTCCGGGTCCTGGCAGAACCCCCCTCGTCCGGGCGGGCCGTCGTACCGTGGACGGCATGAGCGGCAAGAGCACCGAGGCCCGGGACTTCCTGGTCACCCGCCGGGCCAAGATCACGCCCGCGCAGGCCGGGCTGAGCGTCTACGGCGGCAATCGCCGGGTGCCGGGCCTGCGCCGCGAGGAGGTGGCGCTGCTCGCGGGCGTCTCCGCCGACTACTACACCCGTCTCGAGAAAGGCAACCTCGCCGGGGTGTCCGACAGCGTGCTCGACGCCGTCGCCGCCGCGCTCCAGCTCGACGAGGCCGAACGCGGTTACCTCTTCGACCTCGCCCGCGCCGCCAACGCCGCCGGGCGGGCGCACCGCAACGGGCAGCGGAGGCGTCCTCCGCAGCGCGTCAGCCCGATCGTGCAGCGCATTCTCGATTCGATGACCACCACCGCCGCTTTCGTCCGCAACGGGCGGCTCGACATCCTCGCCACCAACCCGCTCGCCCGCGCGCTCTACTCCCCCGCCTTCGACAGCCCGACCCGCACCAGCGAGCACACCCCGCCCAACCTGGCCCGCTTCGGGTTCCTCGACCCCGCCGCCCACGATTTCTTCCCCGACTACCCCAAGTCCTGCCGCACGTCCGTCGCCATCCTGCGCACCGAGGCCGGCCGCGATCCGCACGACAAGAGCCTCTCCGACCTCGTCGGCGAGCTCTGCACCCGCAGCGACGATTTCCGCACCCGCTGGGCCGCGCACGACGTCCGCCTCCACCGCACCGGCGTCAAGGACTTCCGGCACCCGGCGGTCGGCGAGCTGACGCTCGACTTCGAGGCCATGCAGCTCACCACCGACCCCAGCCTCACCCTGACCGCCTACACCGCCGCGCCCGGCTCCGCGGCCGAGGAATCGCTCCGGCTCCTCGCCAGCTGGGCGGCCACCGAAATCGCCGCGGGACCGAGCCGCGCGCGGTAGAAACCCGCTACAGTTGCCCGGAAGACTTCTTCGGGGGGCAGCGATGGAGTTTCAGGAAGTCGTGCGGCGCAGGCGGATGGTGCGCAAGTTCACCGGCGAACCCGTCTCCGAGGAGAGCATCCGCCGGATCATGCGCAACGCGCTGCGCGGCCCGTCCGCCGGATTCTCGCAGGGCCAAGCGTTCCTCGTCCTGCAGGGCGACGACGTGCGCCGATTCGCCGGCACCCTCGAATCCTGGACGCTGGACGACAACGTCAAGTCCGCGCCGGTGATCGTGATCCCGTTCTCGGTGAAGGACGCGTACCTCGACCGCTACGCCCAGCCGGACAAGGGCTGGACCGACCGCAGCGAGGACCACTGGCCGGTGCCGTTCTGGTACATCGACACCGGCATGGCCGTCCTGCTCATCCTGCAGACCGTCGTCGACGAGGGCCTCGGCGCGGTGTACTTCGGCATCGGCGCGCAGGATTTCGACCGGCTGCGCGCCGAATTCGGCGTCCCCGACACCCACGAGCCAATCGGCGCGATCGCCATCGGCCACGACGCGGACGCCAAGATCTCCCCGGGCGCGTCCCCCGCCACCCGCCGCCGGAAGCCGGAAAGCGAGACTGTCCACTTCGGACAGTGGTAAGGCGTTCTCGCGGCGACCGCGGCGTCTCGCGGACCTAGCCGCGCCCTGGCCCCTCGTCGCTCCTGAGCCGGAGTTCGCCGCGGCACGTGATCCCGGGAAAAGACAGCGCGGCCGACGCCGCCGTCCCGGCCTCCCGGCACGATCCAGAACATCCGTAAAACACGAAAACGTTTCAAGACCGCCGGAAAACCCGCGGAGGCGGCATAATTACCGTCACGGCCGACCCTCGCCGGGCCGCCAGGGCGCGAAATCCCGCCGGAGGCCGTTTTCTCCCGGGAAGGCTCCCGTGCGAGCTTCCGCGGCGCCGGCTTCGACGGAGCAGCCGGAACCAGCCGAACAGCCCAGCGAAACCACCCGTCTGCCGCACTTTTCCCCTGGATGGCGCAAAGGGGGCGCCAGGACGGCAATTCCCTCGAAAGTGCCATCAATCCCGTGCTGCGGCACTTGCATATTCCAGTCCGCCGCGGAATGTCACCGAATTCGGGGACCAAAGAAACTTGACGGCCGGCCGGCGGCGAGCGGAACAAGATCAACCTCCCCGCCGAACCCCACTCGTCGCGCCACGGATTTCACCCCTGCGGAGCAGTTCGGCGTGCGCCAACCGGGGAATCCGGACCCCGAAAGCGGGGAAATCCTGGTACCATCGCCCGTGCGGAGGACAGGTTTGCGGTAAATGCACGACGACGATCAGACTTCCCCGGAAGCCCTCGCCGGAATTTCCCGGATCCGTCGACAACCGCCACCGGACGTGGAAAAACAAAGGGCATTCACGGCTTTGGTCCTCTTTGCCAGATTAATGGCTCTTCACGTGGTCTAGACCTCAATCCAGGCGCGTGCCGTATTTGTCAACCGAAACGCGCATCGAACAGGTCACGAAATTGTCAACACCGACGTCCGTAGGTTACGTCGGCGTTACATCCACCGATGATGAGGAATATGGATCTCACCGAGTACCCGACCGCCCGCCCCGGTCCGGCACCCGACACCGAGGAAGCATTCGCCCAGGTGATGGCCGACGTCACCGGGCAGGAAAACGTCTCGGCCGACAGCAACTTCTTCGCCGATCTCGGGGCCAACTCGCTCGTGCTGGCACAGTTCTGCGCACGAGTGCGCAAGCGTGCCGATCTTCCCGCCGTCTCCATCAAGGACATTTACCGGAATCCGACCATCGCGAGTCTCGTCTCCGCTTTGTCCGAGACCGGCGAAGCCCCCGCCGAGGAGCCGGAGCCGGCCCCCGCGGCTCCGCCGAAGCGGGCGAGCCGGCTCGAATACCTCGGCTGCGGAATCCTGCAGCTGGCGGTCTTCCTGGCCTATTCCTTCCTCGTGGCCCAGGTGCTCGGCGCGGGAACCGACTGGATCCTGGCCGGTTCCGGCGTGCTCTCCTACTACCTGCGCGCGGTCGGTTTCGGCGCCGCGGTGCTGGTGATTCTGTGCACCCTTCCGATCGCGCTCAAATGGCTCCTCGTCGGCCGGTGGAAACCGGCGGAGATCCGCGTGTGGAGCCTCGGCTACGTCCGGTTCTGGGTGGTCAAGACGCTCGTGCAGCGAAACCTGCTGGTCCCGCTCTTCGCCGGGTCCCCGCTCTACTCGCTGTACCTGCGCGCGCTGGGGGCGAAGATCGGCAAGGGCGTCACGATCTTTTCGCGGCACGTGCCGGTGTGCACCGACCTGCTCACCGTCGGGGAAGGCACGGTGGTCTGCAAGGACACCTTCTTCCCCACGTATCGCGCGGAGCGCGGGGTGATCCGGACCGGACCGGTAGCGATCGGCGCGCACGCGTACGTCGGCGAGATGTCGGTCCTCGACGTCGAGACCCGGATCGGCGACCACGCCCAGCTCGGGCACGCCTCGTCCCTGCACGCCGGGCAGGCGGTGCCGCGGGGGCAGAGCTGGCACGGCGTGCCCGCCGTCCCCGCCGACGTGCAGTACCGGCGGGTCGAACCGCGCGCCTGCGGAAGCGTCCGGCGGGCGTTCTTCGCCGTGCGCCAGGCGCTGACCGCGGTGTTCTTCCTGGCCCCGTTCGTGCTCGGCCTGCTCGCCTTCGTGCTGACCACGCTGCCGAACCTCAGCCCGGCGATGGGGCTCGGCTCGGCCGTCATCGACTTCACCTACCCGAAGTTCTACTGGAAAGCCCTCGTCGTCTCCTTCATCCTGTACTTCGGCCTGCGGCTCGCCGGCTTCCTGATCGTCACGCTCGTGCCGCGGCTGCTGAACCTCGCCCTGAAACCCGGTGAGGTCTACCGCCTCTACACCCTTCGCTACACCGCACACCGCGCCATCCGCGTGCTCACGAACCCGCGGTTCTTCAAAACCCTCCTCGGCGACAGCTCGGCCATCGTGCACTTCCTGCGCGCGGCCGGCTGCAAGGTCTCCAAGGAAGAACAGACCGGGTCCAATTTCGGGCTCGAGGAGAAATACGAGAACCCGTACCTCTTCGAGGCCGGGGCGGGCACGATGATCGCCGACGGCCTCTCGGTGGTCAACGCCGAGTACACCAGCACCTCCTTCCGGCTCTCCCGGGTGCGCGTAGGGGCGCGGAACTTCCTCGGCAACCACGTCGTCTACCCGGCCGGGGCCAGGACCGGCGACAACTGCCTGCTCGCCACGAAGGTCCTGGTGCCGCTCGACGGCCCGGTGCGCGAGGGCGTCGGGCTGCTGGGCTCCCCCAGCTTCGAGATCCCGCGCTCGGTGGAGCGCGACAGCCAGTTCGACCACCCGAAGACGCCGGAGGAATTCCGGCGCAGGCTGGCCGCCAAGACGCGGCACAACGCCGGGGGCATGCTGCTGTACACGCTGTCCCAGTGGCTGTTCTTCTACGGGCTGCTGCTGCTCACCTGGGCCTCGGACGTCTACTACGACCTGATCGGCCCTCCGCTGTTCGCGATCGACACGCTGGCCTTCCTGCTGTACGGCGTCGTCTACTTCGTCGCGGTCGAACGGATCACCGTCCTCGTCCGGCCGCTGCGCCCGGTCTCGTGCTCGATCTACGACCGGCGGTTCTGGCGGCAGGAACGGTTCTGGAAGGCGGCCGCGACCAACGCCCACCTGCGCGCGTTCGACGGGACCCCGTTCAAGCGCGCCGTATGGCGGCTGCTGGGCGTCAAGGTCGGGAAGCGGCTGTTCGACGACGGGGCGATGATCATCGAAAAGACGTTGGTGCGCATGGGAGACGACGTCACGCTCAACGCCGGCTCCGTCGTGCAGTGCCATTCGCAGGAGGACGGCGGTTTCAAGATGGACCGCATCTCCATCGGCAACGGGTGCACGGTCGGCGTCGGAGCGCTGGTGCACTACGGCGTGACGATGGGCGACGGGTCGAGCCTCGCCCCCGATTCCTTCCTCATGAAGGGCGCCGAAGTCCCGGAACACGCGCAGTGGGGCGGAAACCCCGCGCAGGAGATCCGGGCGGCCCGCCGCCTGCCGGCGGGCAAATCGTGACGGACCACCGACAACCACGGGAAGGAAAAGCCATGAGAACCGGACTGGGAGCGGTTCGCGAGCATTGGCGCGAAGTACTCGCCGCCGGCGGCCGCACCAGCGTCCCGCGCTGGACGCTGGACGCCGGCTCCGCCGTCGGCGACCACGAAACGCCGGTCCCCCGGGGGACCGGCGCCGCGCTGCGGCAGCTGGCCGACCGGCTGCGCGTGCCGCTGAGCTCGGTGCTGCTCGCCGCGCACGCCAAGGTCCTCGCCGCCCTGTCCGGCGAGGCCGAGGTGTGCACCGGCTACGTCGCCGAACCGGGCGGAGCGCCGCTGCCCTGCCGGCTGAGCACCGAATCCGGGACCTGGCGCGAGCTGATCGAGTACGTCGCGCGGATCGACGCGCAGACCCTGGCCTTCAAGGACTTCCCGGTCGACGAGCTGCGCGCCGAACTCGGCATCCTCGCGCCGCCGTTCGAAACGGTCTTCGACCCGACCGGCACCGCCGGCGACCTCGCCGGGGACACGGTGCTGCGGCTGGACGTCTCGCCGGATCTCGAGACGCTCCGGCTCCGCTTCCGCACCGAGGTGCTCGATTCCGAAGCGGCCGAACGCATCCTCGGCTATCACCTGAGCGCGCTCACGCTGATCCGCACCGACGTCACCGCCCCGCACCGCGAAACGACGCTGCTGTCGGCCGCCGAGCTCAAGCTGCAGCTGGAAGGGCTCGCCGGACCGCACGTCGAGGTGCCGGACCTGCGTTGCCACGAGCTGTTCCAGCGCAGCGTCGCCCGGAATCCGGACGCGATCGCCGCGGTGCACGGCGACCGGCAGTGGACGTACCGCGAGCTGAACGGGCGCGCGAACCGCCTGGCGAGGGCTCTGGTGGCGCGCGGGCTGCGCCGCGAGGGCGTCGTCGCGGTGGTGACCGAACGCAATCTGGACTGGATGGCCGCCGTGCTCGCCGTGTTCAAGGCGGGCGGGGTGTATCTGCCGATCGAGCCGCATTTCCCGACCGACCGCATCGCGACCACGCTGCGGCGGGCCGACTGCGAACTGGTGCTGACCGAACCGGGCAGCACGACCACGCTGCGCAAGGCGGTCGAATCGCTGCCCGGCGTGCGCACCTTGTTCGTGGACGCCGCGTACGAGGAGGACCATTCCGAAGACGACCTCGGCATCGCCGTCGACGCCGGCCAGCTCGCCTACATCTACTTCACCTCGGGCTCCACCGGCGAGCCGAAGGGCGCGATGTGCGAGCACGCCGGGATGGTCAACCACCTCTACGCCAAGATCAACGACCTCGGCATCACCGAGGATTCGGTGGTGGCGCAGGTCGCGCCGCAGTGCTTCGACATCTCGTTGTGGCAGCTGGTTTCCGCGCTGCTGGTCGGCGGGAGGACGCTGCTGATCGAACAGGACGCGATCCTCGACGCCGACCGGTTCGTGGACAAACTCGGCCGCGGCGGGGTTTCGGTGCTGCAGGTCGTGCCGTCGTATCTCGAGGTCGTCCTGTCCGCGGTGGACAAGAACCCGGTCGCGCTGCCGGACCTGCGCTGCGTTTCGGTGACCGGCGAGGCGCTCAAGACCGAGCTGGCGCAGCGCTGGTTCGCCACGATGCCGGACATCAAGCTGGTCAACGCGTACGGCCTCACCGAAACCTCGGACGACACCAACCACGAGGTGATGGACCGCGCGCCGACGCGGGAGCGCGTGCCGCTCGGGCCGCCGGTGCAGAACGTGCGCGTGTACGTGGTCGACGACCAGCTCCAGCCGGTCCCGCTCGGCGCGCCCGGCGAGATCGTGTTCTCCGGGGTGTGCGTCGGCCGCGGCTACGTCAACGACCCGGAGCGCACCGCGCGGGCGTTCACCACCGACCCGCACCGTCCGGACGCCCGGCTCTACCGCAGCGGCGACCACGGCCGCTGGCTTCCGGAAGGAAAGCTGGAATTCCTCGGCAGGCGCGATTCGCAGGTCAAAATCCGCGGCTTCCGGATCGAGATCGGCGAAATCGAGAACACGCTGCTGCGGGTGCCCGGGGTGCGCGACGGCGCGGTGGTCGTGGCCGAACGCGGGCAGGGCAAGCGGCTGGTCGCGTTCTACTCCAGCCGGGAGCAGCTCGACCTCGAGCTGGTGCGGGAACAGCTCGGCGCCGCGCTGCCCGAATACATGCTGCCCTCGGCGTTCCACTGGCGGGAGCAGTTGCCGTTGACCGCCAACGGAAAGATCGACAAGAAGAACCTCGCCGCGCTGGCCGTCGAACTCGACGCCGCGGAAGAGGACTACGACGCACCGGTCACCGGCACCGAACAACGGCTCGCCGAGACCTGGGCGCGGGTGCTCGGGATCCGGGCCGGCCAGGTCGGCCGCCGGGACCACTTCTTCGACCGCGGCGGCACGTCGCTGTCCGCGGTGAAGCTCGCGATCGCGCTCGACCGCGCGGTCTCGATCAAGGACGTCGCCAAGCACCCCGTGCTCGCCGACCTGGCCGAGCTGATCGACAGCCGGTCCGGCTCCCCCTCCTGACCCTCGAACCGCGGAAAGCGAAGGGATTCCACGATGTCGTTGTCCAAATTCCTGCCGAAGGCTTCCCCGCCCGAGCCCGATTTCTGTCCCGGGCTGCCCGCGGTGCTGCGGGCCGAGGCGGGCGGCGACCCGGCCGGCTGGGCGAGCACGCACCGGGAGACGGTGCGAAGACTCGTCGCCGAATACGGCGCGGTGCTCGTCCGCGGTCTCGGGCTCGCCGACCGGACCGCGGTCGCGGCCGTGTTCGGGAGGCTGACCGACCTGCTCACGACCGAGCGGGAGGCGTTCGCGCCGCGCACGGCGTACCCGGGCGGGGTGCACTCCTCGACGGAATGGCCGCCGAACCAGCCGATGTGCATGCACCACGAACTCAGCTACACCCTCGAATTCCCCGGCCTGCTGCTGTTCGCCTGCGTCAGCCCGCCGTCCTCGGGCGGGGTCACCGGGGTCAGCGATTCCACCGCCGTGCTGGCCGCGCTGCCCGCCGGCCTGCGCGCCCGGTTCGAACGCGACGGCTGGCTGCTCACCCGGAGCTTCAACGACGAGATCGGGGCGTCGGTCGCCGAGGCGTTCGGCACCGAGGACCGGTCCGCGGTCGAGAAGTACTGCCGCGCCAACGGGATCGAGTTCGAATGGCAGCCCGACGGCGGCCTGCGCACGCGGCAGCGCCGCCGGGCGGTCGTCGGGCATCCGGTCACCGGCCGGGCGTGCTGGTTCAACCAGATCGCCTTCCTCAACGAGTGGACGATGGCCCCCGAGGTGCACGAGTACCTGGTCGACATCTACGGGGCCGACGGCCTGCCGTTCAACACGCGCTTCGGCAACGGCGACCCGATCGGCGAGGACGTCGTGCACCTGCTCAACGAGGTGTACGAGGAACACACCGTCCGCGAACCGTGGCAGGCGGGAGACCTGCTGCTGGTAGACAACGTCCGCACCGCGCACAGCCGCGAGGCCTACGAGGGCCCGCGCGAGGTGCTCGTCGGGCTGGCCGACCCGGTGCGGCTTTCCGACTGCTCGCTCGCTGCTGAGGGGAAAAACCAGTGACCACGCAAGCTTCTGCCGCCGAATCCGCGTCCGCGGAGCCGGCGGCCGTGCCGCCGTTCGCGGTGATCTCCGGCGCCCAGGTCCAGCAGGCGCTGTCCGGGCGCGAACGCGAGGTCGTCGACCTCGTCGAAACCGCCTACCGGGTGCACGGCTCCGGCGATTCGGTCAACCCGCCCTCCTATTTCCTGCGCTTCCCCGACCGCCCGGCCGACCGGATCATCGCCCTGCCCGCCTCCCTCGGCGGGAAGACCAACGTCGCGGGCCTGAAGTGGATTTCCAGCTTCCCGGCCAACGTCGCGGCGGGGATCCCGAGGGCGTCGGCGGTGCTGATCCTGAACGACCTCGCGACCGGGTATCCGTTCGCCTGCCTGGAAAGCTCCATCATCAGCGCGACCCGGACCGCCGCCTCCGCCGCGCTCGCCGCGGACTGGCTCAGCCGGACCCGGCAGCGGCCGCGGCGCGTCGGGTTCTTCGGCGTCGGCCTGATCGCCCGCTACATCCACACCTTCCTCGCCGGGACCGGCTGGGAGTTCGACGAGATCAACGTGCACGACCTGAATCCGGACAGCGCGGGAGGGTTCCGCGGCTACCTGGAGCAGGCGGGCTTCGCCGGAGAAATCAGCGTGCACGAGACGGCCGAGGGCCTGGTCCGGGACAGCGATCTGGTGGTCTTCGCGACCATCGCGGGCGAACCGCACGTGCACGATCCCTCGTGGTTCTCGCACCATCCGCTGGTGCTGCACGTGTCCTTGCGCGATCTGGCCCCGGAAGTCCTGCTGGCGTCGGCGAATTTCGTGGACGACGTCGACCACTGCCTCAAGGCCAACACGTCGCCGCATCTCGTCGAACAGCGCACCGGCAGCCGGGATTTCCTGCTCGGCACCCTCGACGACGTGCTGACCGGCCGCGTCAGCCCGCCCGCCGACCGGCCGGTGGTCTTCTCGCCGTTCGGGCTCGGCGTTCTCGACCTCGCGGTCGGGGCCTTCGTCCACGAGAGAGTGTCCGACGCCGGCGGACTGCACGTCATCGAGGACTTCTTCCACGAACTGCGCCGGTACGGCTGACCGCCGTCCGCCACTGAGCTTTGCCTGAAGGGGAGAAAACTGTGCGTGTCATCACCGTTCCCGAAGCTTTCAACGAGGAGGCGCTGTACGTCGACCTCCGCTGGAGCTTCGGCTACTCGCTCTACCTCAAATGCGAGGGGTTCAACTTCGCCGGCTCCATCAAGCTGAAGGCCGCGACCGAGATGGTCGACGCGGCCGAACGCGACGGCCTGCTGCGGCCGGGCTCGATCATCGTCGAATCGTCGTCGGGCAACCTCGGCGTCGCGCTCAGCATGATCGCCGCCAGCCGGGGGTACCAGTTCCTGTGCGTCACCGATTCCCGCTGCAACCTGGCGACGCGCCGCGCGATCGAGGCGCTCGGCAACGAGGTGCACATCATCACCGAACCCGACCCGGAAAGCGGTTTCCTCGGGGCGCGCATCGGCCACGTGCGCATGCTGTGCGCCTCCGACGAGCGCTACGTCTGGCTCAACCAGTACACCAACCCGGACAACTGGGGAGCGCACTTCCACCGCACCGGGCCGGAAATCGCCGCCGCGTTCCCGAATCTCGACGTGCTGTTCGTCGGCGCGGGCACCACCGGCACGCTGATGGGCTGCGCGCGGTTCTTCCGGCAGTGGCACCGGCCGGTGCGGATCGTCGCGATCGACAGCGTCGGCTCGGTGACCTTCGGCGGCCCGGCGGGCAGGCGGATGCTGCCCGGGCTGGGCACCAGTGTGCGCCCGGCGATCCTCGACGAGTCCTATGTGGACGACGTGGTCCTCGTCGAGGAACCGGATTCGGTCCGGGCGTGCCACCGGCTGGCGCGCAACGGGTTCCTGTTCGGCGGTTCGACCGGGACGGTGGTCAGCGGCGCCACGAGCTGGCTGTCCGAACACGACGCGCACCACCTGACCGCGGTGGCCGTCGCCCCGGACCTCGGCGAGCGCTACCTCGACACGATCTACCAGACCAACTGGCTGCAGGGCATCTACGGAGAGGACGTGCTGTCGCCCCGGCCCCGCCAGTCCGTCTGACCCGCGCGGCGGCGCGCCGGCCGTTCCCCGGTGCGCCGCCCTCCGTCAGACCTGCTTCGTCCATTCCTCCCAGCTGAAGCGCCAGTCGGTCCAGCCGTCGCCCGGTTTCAGGTCCACGCCGGTGTCGGTCACGACCACGACGTCCCCGCGATGGGAGTTCTCGTAGAACCACTTCGCGTTCTCGACGCTGACGTTGAGGCAGCCGTGCGAGGTGTTGGTGCGCCCCTGCTGCCGGACCGACCACGGCGCGGAGTGCAGGAACTGGCCCGAGTTGGTGAGCCGCAGCGCGTACTTG
Source organism: Streptomyces sp. AA4 (assembly GCF_000158875.1). Lineage (NCBI taxonomy): Bacteria > Bacillati > Actinomycetota > Actinomycetes > Kitasatosporales > Streptomycetaceae > Streptomyces > Streptomyces sp. AA4. The sequence continues at coordinate 5,128,876 of NZ_GG657746.1, forward strand.
ACCGTGGTGCGGTAGCCGCCCGGCGAGTCGGTGGGCACCCCGTACGTGCTGGAATCCATGGTGTACGGCGACTGCACGGTCATGATCAGCATGGTGCCGGACACGCTGCGCGCGGACGGTTTGCCGAGGCTGACCGGGGACGTCAGGACGAGCTGGCCGTCCTGGTACGTCCGCATCTGCTTTTCCTTGTCGGACACCTTCGAGATGATCGACGGGCCGGTCTTGAAGGCGATCTTCCGGTCGGCCTTGCCGAACACGCCGTTGCCGAGCGCGCGGCCGGCGATCTTGATGTCGAGGGTGATCGTGGAGTAGGCCGGCCAGTATTCCTTGGTGCGGTAGTGCACCTCGTCGTCGCCGAACCAGCGCCACGCGCCGGTGGCGGGCTTGTCGGAGGTCACGGTGAGCATCTTCTCGGCGGCGGCCTTGTCCGCGACCGGCGCGGAGAACTTGACCGTGATCGGCATGCCGACGCCCGTCGTCTCGCCGTCGAGCGGGATCACCGACGGGTAGGCCTGCGCCTTGGCGGTCGCGGTGGTGAAGGTGCTCGTGCGGGTCACCGGATTGCCGTCCGCTCCGACCGAACGCGCGGTGAGCGTGTACTTCGTGCGGTATTCGAGGGGCTTGCTGCTGGTCCAGCGTTGTTTCGCGGGGTCCAGTTCGCCCGGGACCGGGGTGCCGTCCGCGGCCGCGAGGGTGACCTCGCTCAGCGTGGCGCCCCCGGCGACCGCGGTGACGGGTTCGCCGGGCGCGACGTCGTTCGAGCCGTCCTTCGGCCCGAGGTCGAGGGTCGCGGGCTTGGCCGCGGCGCTGGTCTTCGGGTCGTTGCCCGCGGCGGGACCGGGGCCCGGTGCGGACGTGCATCCCGCGGCCAGCGCCAGCCCGGCGAGGATCCCCGCGATGATCTGCGTTTTTCTCCCCAGCACCTGATCTGCCCCCATTCGCGAGTACTACCGGACATAGTAGTCATACCGGTCAGGCGCGGAGCAGGGCGGGAGCCGCCGTCCAGGCTCCGGCGACGATCAGGGCCGCGGCGGTGCTCACGGGGAGTAACGCGGCCGCTGCGAAGGCGACAAGGCCGGTCAACGCGGTGTCATCGCCGCGGGCGAGGTGCTGCAGGCGAAGTGCGACGGCCGACGAAGGCACCGCATGCATCCGGCGCAAAGCCGCGCTGACGGTCGCCGGTCCGTGCCGCCGCCCAGCCGCGGCGTCCGCGCTCAACTCCACCGCGGCGGCGGCGAACTCCGGCGACCTCCGAGCCAGCGGAACGAACGGCAGCGCCGCCGCCACCGCGTGCGCGAACCCGACCAGGCGGTGGTGGCGTCCGCGCAGATGGGACCGTTCGTGGTCGACCACCGCGGCGAGTTCGGCTTCAGAGAGGTCCTTCGCGAGCCCTTCGGAGAGGACGACGAGGCCGGGCTTTCCCGCGACGCTGTAGGCGAGCTTCTCCTCCAGCGGCAGCCACCACACCCCCGCCCGCGCCCGGCACACGATCGACAGGTCCGCGAAATGCCGGTCGTGCAAACGAAGCTGATGCCGGTAGAGCCGGATAGCCGCCAGGGCGAACGCCCCGGCCGCGCCCGCCGCGAGCAACGCGCCGGAGACGCCGAGCACCTCGTCCAGATGCAGCACTTCGCGATGCCGCGAGGCGTCGAGCCGCAGCCGCGCGACCACCTGCCGCGCCAGTTCGTGCCCCGGCCCGAACGCCGTCACGACCGCCCCGGCTCCGGCGGCGATCATGCTGCCCAGCAACAGAATCCACGCGACGAAGCGCAGCGGCGCAGGCATCCGAGCGCGCAATATCCGACGCAGCAACAACGGCCCGCAGCACCCCACCAGCGCCGCAGTCGCGACGAGCGCCGCGGAGACGATCACGAGCGCTTCCGCAGCCCGCGCCGCAACGCTTCCCGCTCCCCCTCGGACGCCGACCGCGCGAAATGCAGCAGCACTCCTTCGGGATCGCCGACGTCCGCGAGCAGGTTCCGCATCGCGCGCGCCGCGGCCTCTTCTCGCGAGAGAGCCGGCGTGTAGCAGTAGGCGCGGCTGCGTTTTTCGCGTTCCACCCAGCCCTTGCTGTGCAGGTGGTCAAGGACGGTGAGGACCGTCGTGTAGGCGAGGTCCCGGTTCAGCGCGTCGAGCACTTCGCGGACGGTGCGCGCTTCGCCCGCGCGCCACAAGACGTCCATCGCCGCCGATTCCAGCTCGCCGAGTCCTTGCACGCCACGCATCCTAGGGCTCGCTCGTCCGGCGTCTGCTTCGCTGCTGTGCGCCTCGTTTTCGGCCCGCGCCGGGCCGGGTGGCGGTCAGCGGCCGGTGAACCGGTACGTCGGCCCGTGCGACCGTTCGCAATGCTCGGCCCGGTCCTCGTCGACGTGGTCCACCTGCAGCGTCGTGTGGTCGAGCCGGTGCCGGGACCGCATGATCTCCTCGATCCCGGCGCGCACCGCGTGGCAGTCCGCCGCGGGCCGCACCAGCACGTGCGCGGACAGCGCGGGCTCGCCCGAGGTGATCTGCCAGATGTGCAGGTCGTGCACCTGCACCACGTCCGGGACGGACGCCACCTGCTCCCCGACTGCCCCCGGGTCGATCCCCGCGGGCGCGGCCTCCAGGAAGATCCGGCCCGATTCGCGGACCAGGCCCCAGCCCGCCTTCGCCATCAGCGCGGCGACGACCAGCGCGGCGATCGCGTCCGCGCGGGCGAATCCGGTCCACCACACGACCGCGCCGGCCACCGCGGTCGCGATGAACGCGTAGAGGTCGTTGAGGATGTGCTGGAACGCGCCCTCGACGTTCAGGCTCGACCGGTTCGCCCGGCTGATGCACCAGCTCGCCGCGACGTTCACGACGATCCCGGCCAGCGCCGTCACGAGCACCAGCGCGCCCTGGACCTCCGGCGGTTCGATCAGCCGAGCGACCGCCTCGTAGAGGAACCACGCGGTGAGCAGCAGCAAGGTGATCCCGTTGGCCTGCGCGGACAGGATTTCCGCGCGCTTGAGCCCGTAGGTGAACCCGCCCTTCGCCGGCCGCGCCGCCAGCCGGATCGCGACCAGCGCGAGCACGATCGACGCGGCGTCGGTCAGCATGTGCCCGGCGTCGGTGATCAGCGCGAGCGACCCGGCGATCAGGCCGATCACCAGCTCGACGGCCATGAACCCGACGATCAGCACCAGCGCCCGCACCAGCCACTTGCGGTCCGCCCCCGCCGTCACTCCGTGGCCGTGGCCGTGGCCCGTGTTGTGCTCGCTCACTCGCACCGTCCCTGACATATAGTGAAACGTGCATGTATTGTGGCGCACGCTCCGGCCCTGCGTCCACCCGGGATCACCCGCCCGGAGCGATCCGCACGCCGAGCCCGCGCAGCCAGCGCAGCGGATCGGTCTTGCGCTCCCCCGCCGCCCACACCTCGAAGTGCAGGTGTGGCCCGGTCGACTGCCCCCGGTCGCCCACCTCGGCGATCGCCTGCCCAGCCGCCACGCGCTGCCCGGCGGAAACCGAATAGCGGTTGACGTGGCCGTACACCGTGACGGTCCCGTCGTCGTGCCGGACGCGGACCCACAGCCCGAACCCGCTCGCCGGACCGGCCTCGAGCACGGTCCCGGCGAGCGGCGTCCGGACCGGCGTGCCGATGGCGTTCGCGACGTCCAGGCCGTAGTGGGTCGTTCCCCAGCGGGCGCCGTAATTCGAGGTGATCGTGCCGGTCACCGGCGCGTAAGCACGGGGTTGTCCGGCTTCCTGGCGAGCTTTCTCGGCACGCCGCAGCCGGTCGTCGCGGACCTGGGCGGCGGACTTCAGCACCGCCAGCTCCGCCGTGGGCGGACGCGCGGAAACCGGAAGCACCTCGTGGCCCGTCGCTGTCAAGTCACGTTCGCGCTCAGCCGGAGCCGCCCGCGCCACCGCCGCGAACGCCGCCCCGCCCGCGAAGCCCGCCAGGACGAGCCCCGCGCCGAGCCCGCCGCGAGCGCCGGCGGAAACCCGGTTCGAACGCCGCACCGCGGTGCTCCTCTCGCCGGACCTCGGGATCAAGTACTACGCCGGATAGTAGATGATGCCGGGGTCAGTACGCGGTGAGCCCGCCGTCCACGACCAGTTCGGTTCCGGTCACGAACGAGGATTCGTCGCTGGCCAGGAAAAGCATCGCGCGCGCGACCTCGGCGGGACTGCCCGCGCGGCGCATCGGCGTGCGGACGATGTCGGGCTGCCGGTCGCCTTGTTCGTCGAGCAGGTCCTGGATCATCGGCGTGGCGATGACGCCCGGGTGCACCGAGTTGACCCGGACGCCGCGCGTCGCGTACTCGACCGCGGCGGTCTTGGTCAGCAACCGCACCGCCCCTTTGGACGCCTGGTACGCGGCCGCCGCGCCGCTGCCGACCAGGCCCAGCACCGAGGAAGTGTTGACGACCGATCCGTTGCCGGAGGCGCGCAGCAGCGGCATCGCGGTCTTCATCCCGAGCCAGGTTCCGGTCTGGTTGACCGCGATCACCCGGTCCCAGCCGTCCACTGTGGTCTCCTCGATGCCCGGCCAGTCCACGATCCCCGCGATGTTGACCAGCACGTCGAGGCGGCCGAACCGCTGCCGCGTCCGTTCGACGACCTCGCGCCAGTTTTCCGGCGAGGACACGTCCAGCACCTCGGCCAGCACGTCGGTCTCCAGCCGCGCCGCGAGTTTCTCCACCGCGTCGGGATCGACATCGGTCACAACCAGCCTGGCGCCCTCGCGCGCGAACAACTCCGCCGTCGCCTGCCCGATACCGCCGGTCGCCCCGGTGAGCAACGCTACTTTTCCCTTGAGCCGCATGGGGTATTCCTTTCTTCGGAGGGAACTCAAGCCGCCGTGTAACCGCCGTCGGCCGCGACGACCGCACCGGTGACAAACGCGGACCGCGGCGAAGCCAGGAAGCCGATCACCTCGGCGATCTCTTCCGGCTGCGCGACCCGGCCGAGCGGATGGACGTCGCCGAAGGACCGCAGATACGCCCGGCTGTCGGCGCGGAAACTGTCGAGCAGGTCGGTTTCGACTACGCCCGGCGCGACCACATTCGCGCGAATTCCGTGCGGAGCGCCTTCCAGCGCGAGCACTTTCGTCAATTGCGACAGCGCTCCCTTGGACGCGCTGTACGCCGCCGCCTCGGCCAACCCCACCGTGCTGGCGAACGAGCCGACAGTGACAATCGCTCCCCCGCCGTTGTCACGCATCACCCGAAACGCCTCTCGCGCATGCAGAAACGCTCCGCGCGCGTTGACGGACAGCACCTCGTCCCAGTCTGCCGCAGTCGTCTCCGTGACCGGCTTGTTCACCGACCGCCCAGCATTGGCGACCAGAATGTCGAGCCCGCCGAACCGCTCGAGCGCCGCAGCCACTGACCGCACCGCGACGTCCTCTTCGGACACATCGCCGACCAGCACCGCCACGTCCTCGTCGGCCAACTTTTCCACCTCAGGCCGGAGGTCGGTGGCCACCACTCGTGCCCCGCGGGCGCGCAGCCAAGCGACCGTCGCCTCGCCGACCCCGCGCGCGGCACCCGTGACCAGGGCGACCTTTCCCGCCAGTTCTTTCGTCATGCCGACCAGTCTCAGCGCCTGTGCGGGTCGCTGACAGGACGTGTCACACCCACCCAGCCGCCGCCTACCCTGGACCGCATGGGCAGTACAGATCTCGGCGACTTCCTGCGAGCACGCCGCGCACAACGCTCCCCGGAGGACGCGGACGTGCGCTATTCCGGCAGGCGCAAGGTCTCCGGCTTGCGCCGCGAGGAAGTCGCCGTGCTCGCCGGAGTGAACGTCGACTACTACGCACGCCTGGAACAGGGCCGCGAAACCCGCCCCTCACCGCAAGTACTCGACGCCCTCAGCCGCGTCCTCGACCTGCCGCCTGACGCCCGCGCCCACCTGTACCGCCTCGCCGGCGCAGCCCCGCCCGACGCCCTTTCCCCCGCACCCCAATCGGTAAGCCCCGAACTGCGGCAACTCATGGACAGCTATCCGCAAGCGCCCGCGTTCGTGCTCAACCGCGTCCTGGACATCCTGGCGACGAACACCCTCGCCGACGCGCTGTTCTCCCCGTTCGAAACCGCGGACAACCTGGCCCGCATGACCTTCCTCGACCCAGCGGGACGGCAGTTCTACACCCGCTGGGACTGGACCGCCCAGGCCACCGTCGCGAACCTGCGCGCAGCGACGGGAGACCCCGCCCTGCCCCGGTTGACCGCCGAACTCAGCGAGGGCAGCGGGGAGTTCCGGGCTTTGTGGGAAACCCATGAGGTACGCGGAAAAACCCGCGAGCCGAAACAGTTCGCGCATCCCGCGGTCGGGCCGTTGACGTTGACTTATCAGGCGTTTGACGTGCGCAGTGCACCTGGGCAGCAGTTGATCGTCTATCAGGCTGAGCCGGGCAGCCGCAGTGCCGAGGCGCTCTCGTTGTTGCGCAGTGTTCCGTTGCGGGTCAACGGGAAAGCCGCTCAGGGGTAACCGCGCGAGTTCACGTGCGCGAAGTCGGCAGCGAACACATCGAACCGGCGCGGTCCGGAATGCCCGGGCGAAATTTGCGTGCGCGCCCCTCGCCTTATCGGCTTCCTCGGCCAGGACTTTCTGATCCGGCCGGTTTCCACGCTGCAACCGAAAGGCTGCCAGCTCGGATCAGCCACGCATACGCGGGAATCGAGCGCAAATTTCCCGCGCTCCTCGAACATCCTTAGCCCACGAGGCAAGGCGTGCGGCGCGAACCGGCCCGTGTTCCCACAATGCGGGCCCGTCCGCCCCGCACGCCGACCGCCGGGGCGCGCGTTCGGTGCCCGAGCGCACTTTCGCGCGCGCGTGCACCGGCGGCCTCCGGCCGGGGCCGCGCCGCCCGGGGGAAAGCGGCGCGGGCCCGGCCAGGGCCCCGGCGGGTTACTTCGTGACGATCTTCTGCCCGACCAGGATCAGGTTCGCGTCGGGGATGTACTTCGCGTTCAGCTGCTGCAGGTGCTGCCACCCGCCGTCGACGCCGAGGTTCTGCGCGATCCCGGACAGGGTGTCGCCGGCGGCGACGGTGTAGCTGCCGTCCGGGTTCGAGGCCGGCGCGGCGTGCTTCGGCGCGGACTTCACCTTCGTCTCGGCCTTGACCTCGACCTCGACCTTCGGCTTCGCGACGGAGGCCTCGACCTCGGCCGAACCGCCGGAGGTGTCGCCGCCGAAGTCCGCGTAGCTCGCCGGGCCGGAGCCGCCGCGGCACTGCCACGGGGCCGAACCCTGCTTCGCGTAGATCCGGTCCGCGACGATCTGCTGCTGCGCGGGCGTGGCCTTGTCGGCCGTCGGGGCGAACTGGCCGCCGCCGTTCGCGAGCCACGTCTTCGTGACGATCTGGAACAGGCCGGCGGGGCGGCCCGCGCGCTGGCCCGCCGCGGTGTTGTTGACCGCGGTCGGGTTGCCGCTGCTCTCGCACTTGACGATGCCGGCCTGCCCCGGGAAGGCGTTGGCCGTGCCCGCCCCGGCGAGGCCGATGCCGCCGAGGGTGGCGCCCGCGAGAGCCGCGGTCGCGCCGGTGCGCTGGAGAGCTGTTTTCGTCTTGCTGGGTTTGCTGTGCCGTCCCACGGTGGGTGGGCTCCTTCTCTGTCACGCCCCGCCACCGTCCTCGCACCTGGTCCAGGCAGCGAGCCGCGACGGCGCGCGGCGGCTTCCGGGTCGCTGATCCTCGGGGTAGATCGCAGGTCACCGCAAAAGCGCGAGAAGATTACGAAACGGAAACAGCAGGTGTACAGAGTCAGTGGGATCGGCCACAGATCGCCTCGGCGCGTAGCAGACGGGCGACGGTGCGTCATGCCCATGGCGCGATACTTGGTTACTCAATCACAGCTCAACCCCAACGATCTACCCGCCCTCATCACCTCAAACGCCAGCCAAAATGGTACAGTTAGTTATTTTCCTACTCTGCACTTTGTTTGGTATACGCACGCTTATGTTCAGTTACGGTCGAGATTGACATCAGTCCGCGGGCAGTCGGGCCAGACCCCCGGACGCGCCCGCGAAGCCGCACCGCCATGGTCTGGACCAGCGACCACCGGTCCAGACCACCACGGTGGTCTGGACCACAACCCCGAGACGAAAACCGCACCCGCAACCGGACCCGGACGGCGAAAAGGCAGGAAACACCCCGGAACCCTCGACAATTCCCTCATCCGGCACGTCCCGGAACCCCGGCCGCGACCCTCCGGAAAACATCTCACGATGCGGTCTCCCGGCCCCGATTCACACGCCGGAAACGGACCGTGAATATTCACGTTTCGTTTCGCGCCGCCGCGAACACCGTCGTGCATTCAGTCGTTCAGCCCAGTACGGCGAACTCCGCGAAATCGCCGCGTTCACTCTCCCGGCGCATTGCCTCGCCTCCTCCCGCCCGTTCCTTTTCTTTCCGGAGCCGGACCCCGCCCGCCGTCCTCGCGCGTACCGGTGCCCCGGAACCGGCTGCGCTACTCTGTGCCGCGCGGTATTCCAGTGAGGTCGCCCGGGGAGGGCTGCGCCCAGCGCGGCCCTCCCCCGCCTCTGCTCGCGAAAACCGTTTTCCGGCGGTGCGCGAATCCCTGCGAAAAGGAGGAGGAGTGCATGACGGACGCACGGCGCGAAATCGGCGGAACGCATCCCCCGGCAAGAACCGGGGTGTTCTGTCCGACGCCCGCCACCGCGATACCGCGCCGTTCCCCGGCGAAGCGCGCCCGGCGGCTCTCCCCGAGCGCTGAGCGGGAACGATTCGCCCTTTTCGAAGGGAAGGCCGCCGCGCACCGGGGCGGGCTCCCGGCGGCCGGGTCCGGCCGCGCCACCACCACTGTCAGGGGAGAACAGGCCAGATGACCATCCTCGACCATCCCGCGCCGCTCACCGGTCCCGCCGTGCACTGCGATCTGCCCGGCCCGCGCTCGGCCGAGTACCTCGCGCGGCAGGACCGCCGGGAACCGAACTCCCGCGGCGGCCCGCGACGGCTGCCGATCGCGATCACCGAGGGTTCGGGCAGTTTCGTGCGCGACGCCGACGGCAACGTCTTCATCGACTTCCTCGCCGGGGCGGGCGTGCTCTCCCTCGGGCACAACCATCCCGAACTGGTCGCGGCCATGACCGCGCAGCTGAGCAAGCTGACCCACGCGCTCGACTTCGCGACCCCGGTCAAGGACGAGTTCTCCGAGGCCCAGCTCGCGATGCTGCCCGAGCCGCTGCGCTCGCGGATGAAACTGCACTTCTGCGGCCCCGCCGCGACCAACGCGGTCGAGGCCGCGCTGAAACTGTGCAAAACCGCGACCGGACGCGGCGGCGTCGTGTCGTTCCAGGGCCGGTTCCACGGCAGCGCGCACGCCGCGCTGGGCCTGACCGGGAAGCGGCCGGGCGCGCACCCCCTGACCGGCACGCAGTATCCGCCGTACTCCTCCTGCCCGAGATGCCCGACCGGCCACGATCCGGACACCTGCGCGACGACCTGCCCGGACCTGCTCGAACGCTCGCTGCACGATCCCGACGGCGGCCTCCCGCTGCCCGCGGCGGTCGTGCTCGAACTGGTGCAGGGCGAGGGCGGCGTGGTCCCGGCGCGAGCGGATTTCGTGCACCGGGTCCGCGAGCTGACCCGGGAACTGGGCATCCCGCTGATCGTCGACGAACTGCGGACCGGCTGCGGCCGCACCGGAACCTGGTTCGCCTTCGAACGCTACGGCATCGAGCCCGATGTGATCGTCGCGTCCAAGGCGCTGAGCGGGATCGGCTCGCCGGTCTCGCTGATCATCTACGACGAGCGCCTCGACAACTGGGCGCCGCGCGCACAGGCCGGCGCGTTCCGCGGCAATCAGCTCGCCTTCGCCGCGGGGGCGCGGGCGATCGAGGTCGTCAACCGCGACAGCGTGCTGGACAACGTCGTCGAACGCGGAGACCAGTTCGAGGAGCTGCTTTCCCCGCTGGCCAGCCATCCGTGGGTGACCGACGTGCGCGGCGCCGGGCTGATGTGGGGCATCGAACTGGCCGACCCGCGCACCGGGGCGCCCGCGTCAGGACTCGCGCTGGCCGTGCAGAACCACGCGCTGCGCCGCGGGCTCATCGTCGAATTGGGCGGACGCGGCGACAGCGTGGTGCGCTTGCTGCCGCCGCTCAACGTCACCGCCGACGTCGTGCGCACGGCCGCCGGAATCCTGCTCGCCGCGCTCGACTCCGCGACCCGGGAGGCGCGCTGACTCCGCGGCGCGCCGCGGTTCTACTGTCAGTGCGGGTTTCCGGCGGACGGCGGCGAAACTCGTCTTCTGAGTAGGTTTCGGGTCGCTGAACCGACTGAGCCGCCCGGGATGTCCTTTCTCCGCGGCTCCCGGAAACACGGAAAGTAGTTCCGCAATTCGAGTCTCGGAAATTGTGCGCGCAGAGTGACCTCCCCCGGCGAGGGGAGCCGTCGATCTTGCTGCGCCCGCCTGCCGGAATGCGCGGCCCACCTGCACATCCACTGCGTGCCCGCCGACCAAGAGCACCGTTCGGCATTCACTCTAACGGGGAAGAGGCAATTACGGATCTAGTGCTCGTCGTCACTGTTTGTCAGACTGGGAACAACGCATCGTTTCGCCGGTGAGGAATCGCCGCTCGCGAACGCACGCACCGTTTCCAGGAGGCCTCGTCATGAGGTGTGGCAGCACGGCCGAAATGCCCGCGAGCCAGGTGGCTCGCTGGGCCGTGCGCATCCTGGTGACGACGGCGGCGCTCGCGGGCGGGATCCTTCTCGCGTGGCTGATTTCGTCTTCGTCCGCCGCCGCCGAACCACTGCCGCCGCCGCCCGATCTTCCTTCGCTCGTCAAGGACGCTGGCGTTCCGCACCTTGTGGACAGCGTGCGGAAAGCCGACGCCGCAGCAGTGAGCAAGGAAATCGTTGGCACAGTGGAGAAAACGGTCTCCCGTCTGGTCCGGACTGTCACCCCGGCACCCGCGCCAGTCGTCACGCAGCCGCCTAGCGCCACCATCCAGCCGAAGCGAACCACTGCCGTCGAACCACCGGCGAAACCCGCCACGCGGGCGGCGGAAAAGGCCACCACACCGCCGACCGCCGTCAAACGACAGGCACCCGTCACAGCGAGTGCCGCTCCGCAAACAGCCCCGGCCAACCACATCGCCCGACACCCGACTCACCGGCCATCCGCGCCCGCACATTTCGGCTTCGCGCCGAAAGCGAAGCACGCGCCGGCGATTCCGCCGTCGCCTGGCGTATTCCTCTGGCACAGCGGTTCGGCCCAGTGCGAAGCGCAGCAACTGACGCGGCTGTCCGAACCGACGCCGGTCGCGATTCCGGCTCGGCCCCGCGACACCTCCTGCCCGGCCGGCACGAACGCCCGGCCCGGATACGACCCGGACTAGCGCCGCCGGAATTCTTCCCCGCACCGCACCCGATTCTTCTCGGGCTTCGAAGTCGTGCCCGAAATCTCCGTCCGCTCAACGAACAAAGGAATTGTCATGCACATCTGGGTCAAACGCGGCATGCAGACCGCGCTGCTCTCGGGCGGCTTGCTCGTCCTCGGCACCGGAATCGCCTCGGCCGCCGACAACACCAGCCCGGACACTCCGGCGAATCCGGTCGACGCCGGGGTCACCGTGCCGATCGACATCGGCGACAACGTCCTCGGCACCCCGCTCGGGCAAACGAAACTGCCCGGATACCAGGGCGAGATCTCCACGAAGACGCTCACCAACCCGCTCCGGCAAGCCTTGCCGGCCCAAGCTCCGCGCGCGCCGAAACCGGTCGCCGCCAACCCCGCGCGGAACGCGCCCGTCCCGGCCAAGGCTGCACGCACCCAGGCCGCCGCGCCGCCGAGCGATCCCTTGCGCGGCAACCGAGCGAACGCCGAACTGGCGGTACCGGTCCAGATCGCCGGAAACGCCTTCGCCGCGGGCGGCCCCGCCGAGGTCGACGGCTCGAACCACCACCAGACGTACCAGAACAACCACGACATCACGACCAGCGGCGCGGGCACCCCGCTCGGCGGGAACGTGGTCGACGCGCGCTGGGCGGTGCCGGTGCAGTTCGCGAACAACGCGATCTCCTGGGCCGGCGCCGCGCGCACGAAGGGCGGCCGCGCCGAGCAGACCACCTCGACGACCGGAGCCGACACCACCGACGGCCGCGGCGGCACCGGCTCCGGCAACGTCCTGGCCGGCCAGTGGGCGACGCCGGTGCAGGTCACCGGGAACGCGGCGTCCTGGGGAGGTTCGGCCCGCACGACCGACTCGCAGGCACACGACACGACCTCGTCCGGCGGCCCGATCTCCAGCGCCGGCAAGGACGGCACACTCGCCGGCAACGTCGGCGCGGCGCCGCTGGCGTTTCCCCTGGAATTCAACGGAAACGCCCCGACCTGGGGCGGTGTGTCCACAGTAGACTCCTCGAACACCGCGGACACGGTGACCGCCGGCGGCACCAAGGAAGGGATCAACCACATCCCGTCCTACGTGCAGACCGACGGCGACCGCGGCACCGGTTCCGGCAACATCGTGCAGCCGCAGGGCGCGGGCCTCGCGAACGTGGCGAGCGTCGCGGCCGCGTGGGCGGGCAAGTCCAGCACCGGCGGAGTGCACGGCAGCCCGCTCGCGGACCCGGTTCCGCTGCCCGGCTATCCCTTCCCCACCGGCAACCCGCTGACCGGCGGCATCGACCCGTCCGCACCGGCGCCGACCGGCCAGCCGACCCGGCCGGACGGGTCGCCGCTGTGGCCGGTCCCGATCCCGAGCCCGCAGCCGGTGGCACCGGCGCAAGCGCCGAAGTCGGCGTCCAGCTCGAAATCGACGGTCACGTCCGGCGGGTTCTCCTCCACGTCCGCGCAGGACGGCACCGGTTCGGGCAACATCGCCGACGCGCCGCTGGCCGTCCCGGCCGAGGTGTTCGGCGTAGCCGGGAACTGGGGCTTGGAATCGTACGCGGGGCACGACAACACGTCCGACGTCAAGGCGGGCAGCGGCACCTACTCGAACGGCAACGGCGGGAAGCTGTCCGGCAACCTCGCGTCCGCGCCGGTCGCGGCCAGCCCGGACGTGTTCGGCTCCGGCGCCTCGTGGATCGGCAACAGCTACGGGCAGGCCACCAACACCAAGAACGTGCAGGCGGGCGGCTACGACGGCACGCAAGGCAACAACTCGGCGGCCTCCGGCAACATCGTCACCGCTCCGGCCGCGCTGCCCGCCGAGGTGTTCGGCGTCGGCGGGTCGTGGATCGGCCAGGGCGTCGGAGTCGCCGACGAGCACAAGAGGGTCACCGCGGGCGGGGACGGAAACACCAACGACGACAACGGGAAACTGTCCTCGAACGTCGTCGCGGCCCCGCTTTCCGCCCCGACTCAGGTCTTCGGCGTCGGAGCCGCGTGGCTCGGCCGGGGCGTCGGCGAAGCAGGCAACCACACCGATTCGAAGGCGGGCGGCAATTACCACGGCACCGGCGCGCTCGGCACCGCGGCCGGGAACATCGCGCAGGCCCCGGTTTCGCAGGTCACCCAGGTCGACGGGATCGGAGCGGCGTGGGGCGGCTACGGACAGGGCGTGTCCGACAACACCACCGATTCCCGGGCAGGCGGCAAGAATGTCGCCGACGGCACCGGCGGCACCCTCGCGGGCAACGTCGTCAACGCTCCGTCCGCCGGGACCGCGGGCGCGTTCGGCCTGGCCGGGGCGTGGATCGGCCGGACGACCGGCGACGCGACGAACAACGTCACCTCCACCGCGGGCGGCGACACCCGCACCGCAGGCGACCGCGGCCAACTGTCCGGCGACGCGGTCTCGGCGGAAGCGCTGCCGATCGCCCAGGCCTTCGGCGATTCGGCGGCGTGGATCGGGATGGTCGACGGCAGTGCGGTGAACCGCACCCGCAACACCTCGGGCGGCGACATCACCAGCTCCGGCACCGGCACGTCCGGCATGGTGCAGGACGTGCCGACCTCGGAGGTGGCGCAGGTGTTCGGCGACTCGGCGGTGTGGGGCGGGGTCGCGAACGCGTACGGCGACAACGTCACGCACGGCAACTCCGGCGGAACCGTCAGCACGACCGGCCAGCACAACCAGACGCCGGTCGGCGCGGTCGGGCAGGTCTACGGGCTGAGCCCGGCGCTGCTCGGACAGGCGACGTCCATCGTGCCGGAGAACGTCACGCAGGTGGCGGACGGGAACACCCCGGCACAGCTGACCCTGCCGCTGAGCCCGTCGGCGTTGCCCGCCACCGGGATTCCGACGCTGCCCCAGTGAGCCACGCGGGGCGCCCGGGCCGCGCCACCCGGGCGCCCCGCCTGCTCGGTCAGAAGCTGAACCACTGCGAGGACACCAGCACCAGTCCCAGCGAGCACAGCGCGACCACCACCAGGCCGAGCGCGGCCACGAGCAGCGGCCGCCATCCGCTGCGGGCCATCTGGCGCAGGTCGAAGTTCAGGCCGACCCCGGCGAAGCACAGCAGGAACGCCCACTTCGAGAGGTTTCCCAGATTGGCGACCTGCGCCTTGGCGAACAGGTGCGCGGTCGCCAGCGCGGACACCGCGATGAAGCCCAGCACGAACTTGGGGAAGGTGCGCCACACGAAACCCGCCCGGCCCTTCAGCCCGCCCGCGACCGCCTTGCCGCCGCGGGTGGACCAGTACGCCGCGTACCCGAGGACGACCAGGCCGATCAACGCGTTCCGCGTGCTCTTCACCGCGACCGCGACGTCCTGCGCATGCGGGGAGTACGCCGCGCCGGTCGCGGTCGTCTCGGCGGTGTTGTCCACCGCGAGTCCCGCCCACAGACCGAATTCGGTGTCGGTCAGGTTCAGCGCGTGCCCGATCGCCGGGAAGGTGAAGAGCGCCACCGCGCCCAGCGCGAGAATCGCGGCGATGGCGTAGCCGGAGTCCTCGTCGTCGGCGTCGATGGACCCGCGCCCGGCGATGATCGCTGACACGCCGCAGATCGAGGTGCCGATCGCCAGCAGCGAGGACAGTTTGCCGCCGAGGCCGAAAGCCTTGCCCACCAAGAGGATCACGGTGGTCGCCACGGCCATGTCGACCAGGATCAAGCCCAGGCTGAACCCGCCGAGCTTGGCGAGGTCGCCCAGCACGAACCGGGCGCCGAGCAGGACGATGCCGGTCTTCAGCCAGAACTCGTAGGTCCCGACCCCGGGCCGGAACAGCGCCGGGATGCCGATCGTGTTGCGGATGACGAGCCCGAGGACGATCGCCCACAGCACGTACTCGATGTCCGGCAGCGCGGTCCCGGTCGCGTGGCCGAGGCTGCGGATGCCGTTCTGCGCCAACGTTCCCACAATGCCGACTGCTGCCAACAGCAGAAGCCCCGGCAGATATCTCACGACCGCGGGCACCGTGCGGCGGCCCTCCAGCGCGGCGGTCATTTGACGAGGAACGGAATCGCCGGCAGCACGCCGAACGCGGCCAACGCCACCAGAACGGCCGCGACCAGCACCGCGGCCCAGTCGGCGCTGATCCGCGCAGCGCCTCGCGGCTTCGCATCTGAACTCATGACCGCAGGACTGTAGGCGGACCGGCCGCCGCGGTCCCCGGCGTCCACCAGCTGGGAACACCCCGTTGTGGACACCGACGGAACAACACCGTCCGGCCGCCCACATCCTGAACCTCGGTGCGGCGCGCCCCGGATTCCGGCTACCTGTGGCACAAACGAATCGAGGGCCCGCATGAGTTCATCGAAAACCTTGCACCTCGCGGTCGAACTCGACAGCGACGGAGCACCTCCGGAAACCAGTCCGCGCGCGCTGGCGGACGTCGTCGCCGACGCCGAGCGCGCCGGGTACACGTTCGCCACCTTCGACGACGCGCCCGTCCCGCCCGCCGGCGGATTCCGGGTCGACGCCACGGTCCGCGCCGCCTATTCCGCCACCCGGACGTCCCGCCTCGGCCTCGCCCCGACGTCGCACGTGCTGACCGCCGAACCGTTCCATCTGGCCGCCCAGCTGGCGAGCCTCGACCACGCGACGCACGGCCGCGCGGCCTGGATCGTCGGCACCGCGGCCACTCCCGAAGCGCTCGCGACAGTCGGCCGCGCCGCGCCCGACGATCTCCGCCAGGAGGTGGCCGACGTCGTCGAAACGGTCCGGCGGCTGTGGGACTCGTGGGAGGACGACGCGGTCATCAAAGACCTCGCCACTGGCCGCTACCTGAATCCGGACAAGGTCCACCACGTGGACTTCGTCGGGGACACCTTCTCCGTGAAAGGCCCGCTGATCACGCCGCGACCGCCGCAGGGCAGCCTCGTCGTCCTGGCCGCGGAGGAGTTCACCGAGGTCGTCCGCCCGGACATCGTCCTCACCGACGACCTCCGGCGCTCCCGCACGGCCGACGCTCGCCTGGTCTTCGGCGAACTGGAGGTCCGCTTCGACTCCGGCACGCCAGCAGCGAACGGCCGCACCCGCTACACCGGTTCGCCCGCCGGTCTGATCCCGTTCCTGGAGGAACTCGACCTCGACGGCGTGCGCCTGCACCCCGGCGCGGCGGACTTGCCGTTGCTGAGCCGAGAAGTACTCCCGGAACTGCGCCGACGAGGCCGGCACACTCCGCCGGAACCGGGCGCGACGCTCCGCACGACGCTGGGGCTTCCGCGTCCGCAGAACCGATTCGCCGTGTCGTCGAAGGGAATCGCATGACCGCGCACTTGCACCTCGGGGTCTTCTACCCCGGCGTCGGACCGCAGTTCCTGTGGGACGACCCGTCGAACGCGGCGCACACCGAGATCGAGACGTACGTGTCGGTCGCGCGCACGATGGAACGCGGGCTCTTCGACGCGTTCTTCCTCGGCGAGGGCTTGCGGGTCCGGGAAAACCGCGGCCGCGTGCACGCGCTCGACGTCGCCGGTCGCCCCGACGCGATCACGCAGCTCAGCGCACTTGCCGGGGCCACTACGAAAATCGGGCTCGTCGCCACGCAGAACACCACCTACAACTACCCCGCCGACCTGGCGCGCCGCCTGGCCTCGCTCGACTGCCTTTCCGGCGGACGGGCCGGGTGGAACATCGTGACCACCGACAACGCGTGGACCGGAGAGAACTTCCGGCACGGCGGCTGGCTGGCCCACGAGCGGCGCTACGAACGCGCGACCCAATTCGTCGAGGCCGCGAAAGCGTTGTGGGCCGGGCCGTTCGAGACGGACACCGACCTGGTGCGGCTGCGCGCCGAACCGACCGTCCCGCCGCGCCGCCCGGTTTTGTTCCAGGCCGGCGACTCCCCCGGCGGCCGGGAACTGGCCGCGCGACACGCCGACGTGGTCTTCTCCGCGAACACCGCCTACGACAAAGCCGCCGCCTACGCAGCCGACCTGCGAGCCCGGTTGGCACGCCACGGCAGGCCCGCTGACGCGGTACGCATCCTGCCTGGCGCGTCAGTCGTCCTCGGTGATACGCCAGCCGAGGCCGCTGAACGCGCGGAGGACATCCGGCGGCGCCAGATCAACCCGCAGCGGGCCATCGCGTTCCTCGAACAGTATTGGGGCCAGGACCTGTCGGCCTACGACCCGCACGGCCCGCTGCCGGACATCGAACCGGTCGAAGGGGAACTGGACCCGTCGCGCGGGACGATCTCGATCGAGCACCGCACGGGCAAGCTCGAGCGCATCCGGCAGTGGCGCGATCTCGCGGAGGCGAAGAACCTCTCGATCCACGAGCTGGTGCTGGAAGTGGAACCGCGGCACCACTCGTTCGTCGGAACGCCCGGGCAGGTCGCCGACGAATGGGCCCGCTACGTCGCCGACCGGGTGGTGGACGGGTTCAACCTCAGCCCGCACCTGGTGCCGGGCTCGATCGACGAGGTGGTCGACCGGCTGGTCCCGGAGCTGCAGGAGCGCGGGGTGTACCGCACGGAGTACACCGGGTCGACGCTGCGCGAGCATCTGGAGTTGCCGTGAAGTTCCTGCTTGTCTCGCCCGGGCGGGCGGTTGGACGCGCTGCCCGGGCGCGTCGCGCGTTCATCGGCGCTGCCGGGGATTCTGGGAAATTCCCACTGACCGCGCCCGGCCCGCCGGTCGCCGGACGCCCTGCGCCCCCGCGCCACGTCGCCGAACCGCGGCGCCCCTCGCCCACCGGCACCACCCTGGAGCGGCCGTGAAGTTCCTGCTCATCACCCTCATCACGCACACCCCCGACCCGGTCACCGGCGAACTCGCCGCCCCCGACGCGCGGCTGCGGGAGGTCGTCGACAACGCCGTGCTCGCCGAGGAGCTGGGCTTCGACGGCTACGGCGTCGGGGAACGGCACGAGCGCCCGTTCCTGTCGTCGTCCCCGCCGGTCGTGCTCAGCCACATCGCCGCCCGCACGCGCCGGATCCGGCTGTTCACCGCGGTCACGACGCTCAGCCTGCTCGACCCGGTGCGCGCGTTCGAGGACTACTCGATGCTGGACAACCTCTCCGGCGGCCGCCTCGAGCTCATCATCGGCAAGGGCAACGGCTCCGCCCAGCGCGAGCTGTTCGACGTCGCCCCCGAGGACCAGTGGGACCGCAACGCCGAGGGCTACGAGCTGTTCCGCAAGCTGTGGCAGGCGGACCGGGTCACGTGGTCCGGCCGGTTCCGTCCGCCGCTCACCGCCGCGGAGGTGTGGCCGCGACCGCTGCAGCAGCCGATCCGGATCTGGCACGGCAGCGCCACCAGCCGCGAATCCGTCGAACTGGCCGCGAAACACGGGGATCCGCTGTTCTCCGCGAACGTCACCAACCCGATCGAACCGTACGCCGAGCTGATCCGGCACTACCGGCAGCGCTGGGCCTTCCACGGCCGCGACCCCGCCGACGCCGTGGTCGGCGCGGGCACGGCCGGATTCCACCTGGCGACCCGCTCGCAGGACGCCCTCGACGCGTACCGCCCGATCTTCGAAGCCCGCCTGGCGCTCCAGCGCGAACTCGGCCAGGAACCGGTTTTCCCGACGCTGGAGGATTTCGTCGAACGCAGCTCCGCGCTGATCGGCAGTCCTGCTCAGGTCACCGAGAAGGTGTTGAGATATCACGAGCAGTTCGGCCACCGCGTGACGCACCTGTCCGCCGACCGCGACGGCCGGACGCCGCGGGAGCATCGCGCTGCTCTGGAACTGTTCCAAGCCGAGGTGGCACCAGCGTTGCGGCGCGCGATACCGGGGCCGCCGTGGCCGCCCAGCTAATACCGCTGCCCCGGCTCCAGCAACAACACCGCCAACGCCTCCGCGCACCGCTGCGCGCGCGAGAGAAACCACGGCAACCGGTCGTCGGTCAGAGTGTCCGAAGTGGACCGAAGCGCGAGCGCCGCGTGCACGTGTCCGGAAGCGCGAAGCACTGGCACCCCGATCGTCCGGACGCCGAACGCTGATTCCCCGTCATTCAGCGCGGACGCGGTCCGCGGACGCGGTCCAGTTCGGCGCGCAGGTCGTCCTCGCCCGGCGGCGCCACGCGAGCAGGACCTTGCCCAGCGCCGTCGAGTGCAGCCGGCGGCGCAGGCCCAGCCCGGCGGTCAGGGCGACGCTCGAGCCGGCCAGGATCACCGCGTCCGTGCCGCTGCGGGGAGATGACCAGCGTCGGAGCTTGCCCGCCCGGCCGGGATCCCGCGACCGCGCCGGGAAACCACGCGCCGGACGCCGAGTTCGACGACGCCGTCCTCCCCGACGGAGCGGCACTGCTGGCCGAACTCGCACAGCGGCGGCTCGGATATTCGCTGGACATGGCTTCTGGTGGAGCGCAAGATCAAGACACGTGACCGACCTCGCCGCCCTGCCGCTCGCCGATGCCCAGCTGTCCGAAGCCCAGCCCTCCGACGCCGCCGAACTCCTTGTGCTGCAACGATGCTGCTGGGTCCCGCAGGCGATCGTCAACGACACCTTCGACGTCCCCGCCCTGCACGAGGACCTGGATACCGTGCGCGGCTGGATCGAGACCACGCGCGGGTGGACCGTCCGGACCGGCGGCCGTCTCGTCGCGGCCGTGCGCGCCCATCTTGAGGAGGACCGCTGGGAGATCGGCCGGTTGATGGTGGCCCCGGACCTCGCCGGACGGGGCGTCGGCCGCTGGCTGCTGAGCTATGCCGAGCAGCAGGCTCCTCCGGAGGCGACCAGCCTGGTGCTCTACACCGGGGCGGGCAGCGAGCGGAACCTGACGATGTACCGCCGTGCCGGGTACCGGATCGCGGAACCTCCCGCGAATACGCTCGGGAAGCACATCCGCAGGGCGATCCGCCTGACGAAGAGCGCCTAGCGCTTCCCCCTACGCATCAACGCATCCACCCCGATCGCGTCCAGTTCGCCAGTGGTGACCGCGCTCAGGTCCAGCGGTCGGGCGATTGCGAAGAGGACCTCCGGCGACGTGTGCGCGGTCTGCGACTGCTCGAGCCGGGTGTAGTAGGTCGCGCCGGGAACCGCAGGTGACCAGGCCGATTTCGGCGGGTTGGACGCGCTCGCGCATCGGTCGCAGGTAGCTTCCGAGGTCGGTGTTCACCGGCTCTGGCACGGTTCCCTCCGAGATCACCGGAGACCGCGGAGTCAAGGACCGGCGCTGCTTCGACGGTAGTGCCGCCGTCACCAGTACAACCGCCGCCTAGCTCCCCGACCTCGGCCGCCGCACTCTGGCACCAGGGCCGCACCCCGGCGGCCGGACTGGAGCGAATCCCGTGAAAGCACTGCAGATCACCTCCTTCGGCACCGAAGCCGGTCTCACCGACGTCCCCGCGCCGAGCCCGGGACCGGGCCAGGTCGTAGTCGACGTCACAGCCGCTGCGCTCAACCCGCTCGACCTGAAGATCGCCTCCGGCGCGATGAACGACTTCTTCCCCGTCTCCCTCCCCTACGTCCTGGGCACCGACTTCTCCGGCAGGATCGCGACGGCAGGCCCGGGCTGGCAGATCGGCGACCCGGTCATCGGCCGCCTCGATCCCAGCGCGGGCGGCGCCTTCGCCGAGCAGCTCGTGATCGACGCCGCGCAGCTGGCTCCCGCACCGGCGCGGAGCAGCCTGGAAATCGCCGCGGGCCTCCCGACCGCCGCCGCGACCGCGTGGCAGGCACTGGTCGAAGTCGCGAATGTCCACTCTGGACAGACAGTGCTCGTGCACGCAGCCGCCGGGGGCGTCGGCAGTTTCGCGGTCCAGATCGCCCGGCGACTCGGTGCGCGGGTCGTCGCGACCGCGTCCGGATCGGGCGTCGCCGTCGCGGAGAAGCTCGGTGCCGACGAGGTCCTCGACTACCGGCAGGTCGCCTTCGACAGCCAGCTCCGCGGTATCGACGTCGTGCTCGACACTGTCGGCGGCGAAGTCACGACCCGGTCCCAGCAGGTGCTCAAGCCGGGCGGGCGGCTCGTGACCACTCCCGCCCCGGCCGAAGAGGCCGAGTTCGTGTTCCACGCCTCCGACGCGGCCCGGCTGGCCAAGGTCGCGGACCTGGACCTCGAAGTGCTCGTCGACCGCACCTGCCCGCTGGCCGACGGCGCCCAGGCGCTCGCCTACCTCGCCGAAGGCCACGCGCGGGGCAAAGTCCTGCTCAGCGTCGCCTGAGTGGTGCTGGCGTCGCCTGGCTGCGCCCGGTCGCGCGAAGGCATAGTGGCGGCATGGACCTGCGCGAACTAGGCGGCTACCTCAAATCGCGGCGAGACCGGATCAACCCGGCGGACGTCGGCCTGACCGCCGGGCCGCGCCGCCGGGTGGCCGGGCTGCGCCGCGACGAGATCGCCACCCTGGCGCGCGCCTCGGTGGACTACTACGTGCAGCTGGAGCAGGGCCGCGGCGCCCAGCCGTCCGAGCAGATGCTCGCCGCGCTGGCCCGCGCGCTGCGGCTGAGCAGCGACGAACGCGACCACCTCTACCACCTGGCGGGCCGCCCGCTGCCGCCCGCGTCGAGCGGCCACGCGCACGTCCAGCCAGCACTGCTCAACCTCCTCGAACAGCTGTCCGCGACGCCCGCGCAGGTGATGACCGACCTCAGCGTCCCGCTCGTGCAGAACCGGCTCGCCGAGGCGCTGCTCGGCCCCGCGACACCCGGCGAAGGCGTCCAGGCCAGCTTTGTGTATCAGTGGTTCACCGACCCCGCCGCGCGCGAGCGGTACCACCCCGACGAACACGGGCACCAGTCGCGAGTCTTCGTCGCCGACCTGCGCGCCGCACTCGCCAAACGCGGCCGCGACGCCCTGGCCGACGAGCTTCTGGCGACGCTGCTCGCGAGGAGCGAGGAATTCGCGCAGCTCTGGGAACAACGAGAGGTCGCCGTCCGGCGCACCGACCGCAAACGGCTCCTGCACCCGACGCTCGGCGTCCTGGAACTCGACTGCATGAACCTGCTCAGCGAGGATGGCGGCCAGCGCCTCCTGTGGTTCACCGCCCCGCCGGGCAGCGACCACCTGAAACTGCTGGCCGCCATCGGCACCCAGAACCTCGCACCACAGCAGTCCGCTATGGACGCGCGGCAGGATGAGCATCTCCCTCCGGTCCCGGAAGTCACTCGACGTTCTCGAACTCGACTGCCGCGTCAGTCCACTATGGACGCACCGACAGGATGAGCTTCCCCATCGCCTTCCGGTTCTCGATGGCCTCCAACGCGTCCCGCACCTCCGCCAGCGCGTAACTCCCGCCCAGCGGCGGCACGATCGCGCCCTCGGCCAGCTTCGGCAGCAGTTCCGCCCACTGCCCCTGCAGGTACCCCGGCCGCGGCAGCGCGTACGCGCCCCACCCGACGCCCACGACGTCCAAGTTGTTCAGCAGCAACCGGTTCACCTTCACCTCCGGGATCGACCCGCCGGTGAACCCGATGACCAGCATCCGGCCGTCCGCGGCCAGGCAGCGCAGCGAATCGGTGAACCGGTCGCCGCCGACGACGTCCGCGATCACGTCGACGCCGCGGCCTCCGGTCGACGCCTTCACCGCGTCCTTGAACCCGTCCGCCAGCACGTACTCGTCCGCCCCGGCCGCGACCGCCGCCTCGCCCTTCTCCGGCGTCGACACCACCCCGAGCACCTTGCCCGCCCCGAACGCCTTCGCGACCTGGATCACCGCCGTCCCGACCCCGCCGGCCGCGCCGTGCACCAGCACCGTCTCCCCGGCCGCCATCCGGCCGCGGCGGCACAGCGCGAAATGCGCGGTCAGGTAGTTGAACGGAATCGCCGCCGCCTGGTCGAAGCCGAGGCCGTCCGGGATCGGGAACACCGCGTCCGCCGCGCACGCGACCCGCTCGGCGAACCCGCCCAGGAACGGCAGCGCCGCGACCCGGTCCCCCGCCTTGACCGCCGCGCCCTCCGGAGCCTCCGCCACGACCCCGGCGACCTCCGCGCCCGGGATGAACGGCAGCTCCGGTTTCACCTGGTACAGCCCGCGCGTCTGCAGCAGATCCGGGAACGCCACCCCGGCCGCGTGCACGTCGATCAGCACCTGATCGGCCGTCCGGGCGGGCGACTCCGCCTCGACCACGGACACGGTCGACGGGCCTTCGAGATCCTTGATGTGTACGGCTTTCATGCGTTTCTCCTGATTCACAGCGCGGAGAGGATGTCGTTGACGCGGTCCTTGGCGTCGCCGAAGAGCATCGCCGAGTTCTCTCGGAAGAACAGCGGGTTCTGCACGCCCGCATAGCCGGAGGCCATGGAGCGTTTGAACACGATCACGTTCTCGGCTTCCCAGACGGTCAGCACCGGCATGCCCGCGATCGGACTGCCGGGGTCCTCGGCAGCGGCGGGGTTGACGGTGTCGTTCGCGCCGATGACGAGGACGACGTCGGTGTCGGCGAAGTCGTCGTTGATCTCGTCCAGTTCCAGCACGATGTCGTACGGGACCTTGGCCTCGGCGAGGAGGACGTTCATGTGGCCGGGCAGTCGTCCGGCGACGGGATGGATGCCGAACCGGACCTCGATGCCCTTGTCGCGCAGTTTCCGGGTCAGCTCCGCGACCCCGTACTGGGCTTGCGCGACGGCCATTCCGTAGCCCGGGGTGATGATCACTTTGGAGGCTCCGGTGAGCAGTTCCGCAGCGCCCTCGGCGGTGATTTCCCGGTGCTCCCCGTAATCCTTGTCGCCACTGGGCCCGGCTTCGATGCCGAAACCGCCCGCGATGACGGAGATGAACGACCGGTTCATCGCCTTGCACATGATGTAGGACAGATACGCACCGGAGGACCCGACGAGGGCGCCGGTGATGATCAGCAGGTCGTTCTCCAGCAGGAACCCCGACGCCGCCGCGGCCCACCCGGAATAGCTGTTGAGCATCGACACGACCACCGGCATGTCCCCGCCGCCGATCGAGGCCACCAGATGCCACCCCAACGCCAAAGCGAGGACCGTGACGACGAGCAGCAGCCACAGCGCCGGGCTGATCACGAACCAGGCGGTGAACGCGACGAACAGGACGAGGGCGCCGAGGTTGAGGATGTTCTTGCCGGGCAGCATCAGCGGTGCGGACTTCATCTTCGCCGACAGTTTCAGGTTCGCCACGATCGACCCGGTGAACGTCACCGCCCCGATGAACACCCCGATGAACACCTCGGCGTGGTGAATCCCCAACGTCCCCAACGCTTCCAAGTGGCGCGCTTCGGTTCCGGTCGGGTCGCATTCCACCTGGAGATACCCGTTCCAGCCCACCAGGACGGCGGCGAGACCGACGAACGAGTGGAGCAGGGCGATCAGCTCGGGCATGCCGGTCATCTCGACCACCGCCGCCCGCCGCAGCCCGATCCCGGCGCCGATCACCATCGCGACGACCATCAACGCGATCGAGGTCCCGGTGATGTCCCCGGTGACCGCTTGGGCGATGGTCGCGATCAGCGCGACGACCATCCCGGCGATGCCGAAATAGTTCCCGACCCGCGCGGTTTCGTGCCGGGACAATCCGGCGAGGGCGAGAATGAACAACAGCCCGGCCACGATGTAGGCGGCCTGGCTCGCAGTGTGCACAGTCATCAGAAAAGAAGGCCTTCCGGGGTCAGCTGCGGGAGAACATCGCGAGCATCCGGCGGGTCACCGCGAACCCGCCGAAAATGTTGATCGTCGCCAGCAACGTCGCCACCGCCGCCAGCACCACCACCACCGTGTTGCCGCTGACCAGATTCAGCAGAGCGCCCACGACGATGATCCCGGAAATCGCGTTCGTCACCGACATCAACGGCGTGTGCAGCGCATGATGCACATGCCCGATCACGTAATACCCGATCACGATCGCCAACGCGAACACCGTCAAATGCGGCAACAACGCCGCCGGAGCCAACGCCGCCAGCAACAGGAACACCGCCGCGATCCCCAACACGATCCCGAGCCTGCGGCCCGAGGACATCGGTTCCTTCGCCGGTTCCTCCTCCTTCACCGGCGCCGCGGGTTTCTGCGGCACCGCGGAGACCTGCACCGGCGGGGGCGGCCACGTCAATTCGCCGTTGCGCACCACGGTGATCGAGCGGACCACCACGTCGTCGAAGTCCACGACCAGCCGGCCGTCCTTCTCCGGCGTCATCAGCTTCATCAGGTTCACCAGGTTGGTGCCGTAGAGCTGCGACGCCTGCGCCGGAAGCCGACCGGCCAGATCCGTGTAGCCGAGGATCGTCACGCCGTTGCCGGTGACGACGCTTTCCCCGGCGACCGAGCCCTCGACGTTGCCGCCGTTCGCCGCGGCCATGTCCACGATCACCGAACCCGGCTTCATCGACGCCACCATCTCGCCGGTGATGATCCGCGGCGCCGGACGCCCCGGAATCAACGCCGTCGTCACAATAATGTCGACCTCGCGGCACTGGGCCGCATAGAGTTCCTTCTCGCGGGCCTTGTAGTCGTCGCCCATTTCCTTCGCGTAGCCGGTGGCGGAGACCTCGGCGTTCGGGTCCTCGATGGACAGATACTCCCCGCCCAGGCTCTTCACCTGATCCGCCACCTCCGGTCGCGGGTCCGTCGCCCGCACGATCGCGCCCAGGGATCCCGCCGCGCCGATCGCCGCCAACCCCGCCACACCCGCGCCCACGACCAGGACCTTCGCCGGGTTGACCTTCCCTGCCGCGGTCACCTGGCCGGTGAAGAACCGCCCGAACGTGTGCGCCGCCTCGACCACCGCGCGGTAGCCCGCGATGTTCGCCATCGACGACAGCACGTCCAGCGACTGCGCCCGGCTGATCCGCGGCACCGCGTCCATCGCCAACGCGGTGATCGGCCGCTTCGCCAGATCCTCCACCAACTCCGGCTTCAACGCCGGAGCCAACAGGCTCACCACCGTCGCCCCGGACTTCACCGCATCCAGCTGCGACGACGACGGCGCGTTCACCCCGAACACAATGTCCGCCTCGGCGACCGACCCGACCGACGCGCCCGCCTCGACATACGCCTCGTCAAAGAAGCCCGACGCCAGACCGGCACCTGGCTCCACCGTGACGTCGTAACCCAGCCCGCGCAGCTTGCCTACCGTTTCCGGAGTCGCCGCGACGCGCGTCTCCCCCGGCCGGGCCTCCTTGAGCACCCCGATCAGCATGCCGTCTCCTTCCCGCTCGTTCGCGGAAGATCCGCCGGCCGGGCCTGACGGCGTTTTGGGTCGCCACCTGGTCCGACTTCGCCCGCTTCAGGTACAGATGCGCTGGATACTCCCATGCCGCCCGGCCTCCGGCAGCCAACCGGAGGCCCTTTTTCAGCGGCGAGTGCAACGAGAGCACGGTCATAGCCCCCGACTGTCCCTGCGGCCGGGTCCCGCGCGCGGTTTCCCGGACCGCGGCGGCACCCCGGGAAACCGCCGACTACCCGGTTGAACCGCCGCGCCCGGTCCCGGCCTCCGCCACCCCGGGCGCGGCAGCGGGCCTGGCCACCGGATCGATCACCGGATCGATCACGACGTCCGCAGTGATGTCCGCCACTTGACAACCGATGCCGCTCGGGACATCCAGGTCCGCAATGCGTCGACCGGGCCGACTTCGCCGTCCAAGCGGCAGCGCAGCCGCCGGGGCGCGGTCCTCCCGGCTCAGCCGACCGGGTGTGGCGCAACCCGCTGCTCCGCTCGGAGCCCGCGGTCGCGTACCGGGTCAGCTCGCCCTCGAACACGGGAAGATCGAGCGGCTCCACCGGGTGCACCACGATCCGCGCCGCCAGGTCCACATTGGACACGCGCGCTTCCGGACACCGTTCGAGCAGGTCACGCACGTAGACGAGCTGTACGCGCAGCAGTTGCGGATCGTCGAGGTAATTCTGGACGCCACGTCCACGAGTTCGCGGCGCGCGCCGTCAGCGCAACGACCCGATCGACACCCGCGCCCGCCCTGTGATCCGATTCGTCGTGCCCGCCGCTTAGCCCAACTCGGCGAAGATCCGCGCAGCGGCCGCGAGGATCCGCTGCCGGTGCGCGGCTGAAGCCGCTTGCCGGGCCTCCTCTGAGCGGCACCGATGCCTGCCGGCCTCGGCCCGGCCCTCCCGGGAGCCGGGCCGAGGCCAGCGGGCTAGTCGCGGCCCAGGCCCGGCAGCGGGCGCGTGCCCTCCGCGCGCACCGCGTCCAGCGCACGCGGGTCCAGATCCAGCAGGCGCAGGATCGTCGGCGCGATCTGCGTCGTCTCGACCGCCGCCGGGATCCGCACGCCGTGCCCGCCGCTGACCACCAGCGGGACCGCGCGGTCGTCGGCCGCCGCGCCGCCGTGTTCGGCGATCTTCGAGTGGCCGCCGGTGTACACGACGCCGTGCTGCGCGATGCCGACCAGGTCCGGCACCCGCGGATCGCCCTGAGCGGTGTGGAAGTACCGGGCGGCGTCGGCTCCGGCGTAGGCCTCGCTCAAGCCCGCGTGCGTGAACGGCTTCGGCGCGCCGGTGCTGCCGTTTCCGGTGCCGGACTGGGCCAGCAGGTACTGCCGGGCGAACGCGGCGGCCTCCGGCGAGCGGTCGGTGAACCACAGCAGCATCGCGTCGTCGTCGGTGGACTGGGCGACCAGGTCGGGCGCGCCCGGGTGCGCGGCGCGCCAGGCCGAGTTCAGCCCGGCGAGCAGCGGAGCGTCGTCGATCCGGGTCAGCGCGGCCGGATCGATCGGCGACTGGCCGTGTTTCGCGGACAGGACCACGGCCGTCGAGCCGTCCAGGTGCTGTTTCCGCAGTTCAGCGACGAATGCGCCGACCTGCCGGTCCACGGAGTCCAAAGCGGACCGCAGCACCGGGCCGGGCGTCCCGTCCGCCTGGTAACCGCCGGGCTGGCCGCCGGAAACCGGCAGTTTCTGCGCCGTGGAAACGGACTGGAAGTTCATTCCGAACACTCCGGGCGTACCGGCACGGGTGCGTCCACTGTGGTCGAATCCGTCGATTTCGTTCAGAACGGCCTGGGCCTTGTAACCGTCGTAACGCTGGGTCGCGGCGTTGTCCTTGGTCCAGTCGGCGGAATTCGGTGCTTTGCTGTTGATCTCCGGCGTGAAGAGATCCTCGATCCCCGTCCCGGACGGACCGCTGAGCATTTCGTACGCCGGATGCTTGTCCGACCACGCGGTGCGCAATCCGGCCTGCCGGGCGACCTCGAACACGGTGTTCACCCGCAGGTATTGGTGCGGGTAAACGGGTTCGCACGTCTTCGGGTCGACCGGAAGCGCGGCGGGGTCGATCAGCGAACGCGGGTCGCCGGTCATCGCGAGCACGCCGTCGGGCAGGTTCGGCAGGCCCTGTCCGGCGTCGATGCTGTTCTGGTTCCGGTCGAGATCCTCGGTGTAGTCCACTGTGGACCCCGGCTTCGCGCCCGCGCACGACGTGGTGCCCGACGGCAGCAAAGCCCGGTTGTAGGTGGCGTCGTAATAGATCCCGGTGGTCGCCGGGTTTCCGCCGGTCACCTGGCCGACCATGCCGGGGAACGAATCCGACGGCACCGGCGTGTTCGCGTGCGTGTACTCGGTGCCGTGCGCGACGAGCGCGGCCAGCGCCGACCCGGGATGAGTGCGCGTGTACCACTCCAGGTCCGACTGGTGAAGCCCGTCGACCGAAAGCAGCAGCACGTGCTCGGTGCGCACCGGCGCGGCCAGCGCGGGCACGGCTGCCGCCACCGCAGCGGCAGCGGCCAGCGCCGCCGCGGCACGCCAACGAATTCTCGACACGGATGTCCTCCTCGTCTCCGCCGCCGACGCGGCGACCGGCGTATTCCAGGCCGCGCACAAAGACGAAGGAAAACCGCGGGAGAAACACAAGATGAACGCTGGCGGCGAACCAGCATGCGAATCGGGCGCAATTCGCCCTATTCGTTCAAGGCTGCGGATAGCGGCCGCCGGTCCGCGCGAGTGCTTGCACTTCGCTAGCACTTGTGGTCTCCTGGAAGTGCTTGCAAATCACAACCGCTTCGAAGGGGAAGCCATGATCCGCCGAGTACTCGCCCAGTGCACCGTCTCCGACCTCGCGCGGGCCGAGAAGTGGTACGCCGCGTTGTTCGACCGCGATCCGGACGCCCGGCCGATGCCCGGCCTGCTGGAATGGCATCTCGGCGACACCTTCGGCCTGCAGGTGTGGTCCGAACCCGAGCGGGCCGGACGGTCGACGGTCGTCTTGGAGGAGACGGATCTCGACGCGGCCGCCGCGCACGCGACCAAGGCCGGCGTCGCCCACGACGGACCGCAGCCGGGCGGCGGCGCGCGCATCCTGCCGCTCGCCGACCCGGACGGGAATCGCGTGGTCTTCATCGGCACGTGAGGCGGCTTGACCGCCCGGCCCGGACCGGCCTACTCTCGCGACTAGAGTGATCGCTCTAGTCGCGAACCCGAGGGAGGTCCGATGCCGCGCGTGGAACTGTCCGCCGGGCCGATCGACTACACCGACACCGGCGGCTCCGGCCCGGCCCTGGTATTCGGCCACGGGTTCCCGATGTCCGGCACGCAATGGCGCAAGGTCGTCCCGCTGCTGGACGGCTATCGCTGCCTGCTGCCCACGCTGCCGCTCGGCGCGCACCTCGCCCCGATGCGGCCGGACGCGGACCTGACCCAGTTCGGCGTCGCGCGGCTGCTCGGCGAATTCCTCGCCGCACTCGACCTCCACGACGCGACAATCGTGCTCAACGACTGGGGCGGCGGCCAATTCCTCGTCGCCGACGGACTGGCCCCGGCCGAACACGTCGCTCGGGTCGGGCGGCTCGCGCTCGTCGCGTGCGAGGCCTTCGACAACTTCCCGCCCAAGCCCGCGCGGGCGGCCGTGAAACTGCTCCGGCTGCCCGGCGGGCCGTGGCTGCACGCCCAGGCCACCCGGACCTCGTTTTACCGGCACGCCAAAGCCGCGTACGGCGGGATGTGCGAAAGCCGGATCCCGGACGACGTTCTCGAAGGCTGGTTCTCCCCGGCGTTGCGGGACAAGGAAATCCGCCGGGACATGGTCAAATTCGCCACCGGGAGCCCGCCGCGGCGCGTGCTGCTCGAATGGACGGAGCGGCTGCGGGCGTTCGAGCGGCCGGTCCTGGTGGTGTGGGCGGGCAAGGACCGGATGATGCCCGCCGAGCACGGACGACGGCTCGCCGACCTGTTTCCGGACGGCCGTCTCGTGGAGATCCCGGACAGCGGCACGCTGATTCCCGAGGATCAGCCGGAATTGCTGGCCAAGGAACTGACCGCGTTCCTCGCCGAAACCGGCGCGCGCTGAGTCGTCAGGCCGATACCGTCAGCGGGAAACGCACGCCGGTCAGCTCTTCGGAGACTGTCCACAAGCGACGGGCAGTCTCCATGTCGCGTGCTTTCGCTGACCGGCCAACGAGTTTCGGCGCGCCGCGGTTCTGCAGGAAGCTGCGCGGACCCGCGTAGCTGTTCCCGGGAATGTCGGCCAAAGCGGCGTAAAGGGTCGGCCGGGCGCCCTGCTCGGGGGTTTGCGCGATCAAGCGAGTGCCGAATTTCGCGAGGGAAGAGAGCACCGGCGTCTCGACTTTCAGCAGGTTCGTCGCCGCCACGCCCGGATGCGCGGCGGTCGCGAGCACCGGCGAACCGGCTTCGGTCAGCCGCCGCTGGAGTTCGGCGGTGAACAGCAGGTTCGCGAGTTTCGACTGCCCGTAGGCCGCCGTCGCCCGGTACGGCCTGCGTTCCCAGTTCAGGTCGGCGAAATCGATCGAGCCGACCCGGTGCCCGTTCGACGAAACGGTCACCACCCGGCCGCGGATCTGCCGCAGCAGCAGGTTCGTGAGCGCGAAATGGCCGAGATGATTGGTCCCGAACTGGGATTCGAAGCCGTCCGCGGTGCGCGACAGCGGCGGGATCATGATGCCGGCGTTGTTGATCAGCAGGTCGATCGGCTCGGTGAACTCCGCGGCGAACGCGCGGACCGACGCCAGGTCGGCGAGGTCGAGCCGCCGGACTTCGACGTCGCCGGGCAGCTGGTCGGCGACCTCGCGGCCGCTGTGCGGATTCCGCACCGCGAGCACCACCCGCGCGCCCTTGGCCGCCAGTGCCGCCGCTGTCGCCCTGCCCAATCCGCTGTTCGCGCCGGTGATCACGGCCGTGCGGCCGGTCTGGTTTTCCGGAAGAAGGTCCATGTCCCCAAAGTAGGCACCGGCAACAATGTTGTCAACGGAAACATACTGCTAGACTCGTCGGGTGCCCGACCAGCCCGAAGACCGCCCCTACCACCACGGCAGCCTCCGCACCGCCTTGCTCGACGCGGCTGAACGCGGTCTGCGCGCGCACGGGGCCGACCGCCTGTCGTTGCGCGACCTGGCCCGGGAGATCGGCGTCAGTCACGCCGCGCCGCGCCGCCACTTCCCCGATCGGCAGGCGTTGCTCGACGCCCTCGCCGAAGCCGGTTTCGCCCGCCTGGACAGCGCGTTGCGAACGGCCCTGAAGACCGCCAACGACTTCCCGGGCCGCGTACGCGCCGCAGCCACCGCGTACACCCGCTTCGCCACCGAGAACTCGGCGCTGCTGGAACTGATGTACACGAGCAAGCACCGCCCCGGCGCGTCGCGGATCGTGCAGGCCGCCGAAGCGCCGTTCTCGCTGATGAACGACCTGATCGTCGAAGGCCAGCAGCAGGGCGCGCTGCAGGACGGCCCGCCGCAGCAGATCGGCGTCGTGCTGTTCGCGACGCTGCAAGGAATCGCGACGCTCGGCAACGGGAACCTGGTTCCGCCGGAATTGCTCGACGGGCTCGTGGACACCGCCGTCACGCAGTTCCTGCGCGGCGCTCGTCCATAACAAAACCGATAGGCCGGGCGAATGCGGCGGACAATTGGATACCGTGGTCGGCATGGCTGACCAACGACCGCTCGGCTTGCGGGAACGCAAGAAGCTCGACACGCGCAAAGCGCTGAGCGACGCCGCAGTGGCGCTGATGTATGAGAGAGGTCCAGACAACGTCGTCCGCGAGGACATCGCCGAGCGCGCCGGGGTGTCGCTCCGGACGTTCAGCAACTACTTCGCCACGAAATACGACGCGGTCGCCTACCGGCAGGAGCACCGGATCCGGCTCAGCGCGGAACTGCTGCGCAAGCGCCCGGCCGACGAACCGCTGTGGACCGCGCTCGCCGAAGCGCTCATCGAACCGCTGCGCGCCGACGGAGTGCCGTACGGGCAGCCGGCGTCCGAGCAGATCAGCGCGGTGCAGGCGTGGAGCGCGACGCCGGAGATGCGCACCGCGCTGGCCCGCGTGGACACCGGCGAACTGGTGAAGGCGATCGCCGAACGCACCGGCACGCGGGTCGGCGAGCTGTACCCGCAACTGGTGTCCGACGTCGCGATCGCGGCGATGATGACGGTGCTGAACCGGTTTCTGGACGAGAGCTTGGAGAAGAACGTCCCGGCGACGTTGCGCGAGGTGTTCGCGGGGATTTCCCGGGGGTTGCCGCCTCGGTGATCAGCAGTCTCCGCCGGTCCTCCTCGGTGAGCAGCCGGTACGGACTGGTCCGGTTCGGCGCGTGCCATCCGGACCACCGCAGATCGCCATTTCGTACCGAGATCCGGTTTCGCGGCAAGGAATTCGTTGAAGCCAAGCGGATCGAATGCGACATTCTCAGCGGGAATCACCGCCGCCAATCAGCAGGTCCGCGGGGGTCGTGCCGAACTTCCCGGCGCTACTCCCACCGCACCAACCGCCGCACAACCTTCCCCGTCGCGTTCCGCGGCAACGCCTCCCTGGTCAGAAACCACGCCGTCGGCACCTTGTACCGAGCGAGCCGAGCACTGAGGTATCCGCGCAGTTCCTCAACGTCCACATCGGACTCCGCACGGAGCACTACCTTCGCCGCGACGAGCTGACCGTAGTCCGGATCCGGCAGTCCGGCCACGATGCACTCCGCGACCCCGGGGTGTCCGGCGAGCTGTTCCTCCACCTCCGCCGGATAAATGTTCTCCGCCCCGCGCAGGATCAGATCGCTGCGCCTGCTCAGCACGAACAACGCACCGTCGCGCAGGTGTCCGAGGTCGCCGGTCCGGAACCAGCCGTCGCCGGTGAACGCGGCTGCCGTCGCGGCCGGGTCGTTGAAGTAGCCGAGCATCACCTGCGGGCCGCGCAGGTGGATCTCGCCGTCGGTGCCGTCGGGGACCGGGCGGCCGTCGGCGTCGCGGATCCGCACTTCCATGTTCGGCACGGGACGGCCCGCGGTGTCCGGGTCGGCGACGAGTTCGGCGGGGGTCGCGAGGGTGGCCGCGGTGGACGACTCGGTCAGGCCGTAATTCGTGCTCAGCGAGGCGGCCGCGCCCGGCAACGCTTCCCGCAGCCGGTCTTTCAGCTCGGCGGTCGACGGCGCGCTGCTGACCGAGACCGTCTTGAGCGCGCTGAGGTCGTATCCGGAGAGGTCGGCTTCGACCAGGCGGGACAGCATCGTCGGGACCGCGCCCCAGTTGGTGACCCGCTCGGCCTGCACGAGGTCCAGCACCCGGTGGATGTCGAATTTCCCTTGGTACAGCACGGCGGCATCGCCCACCGCGAGCCGCACGACGGCGAGGTTGTGCAGGGCGGCGATGTGGAACAACGGCGTGGCCAGCAGGAACCGGCGGTCCCGCGCCGGACGGCCGGATTCCGCCGCCACCGCGTCGTTGAACAGGTGGAACCAGACCGCGGCGAGCACGTTGCGGTGCGAATGCGTCGCGCCCTTCGGACGTCCGGAAGTGCCGCTCGTGAAGAGGATGACGGCCGGGTCGTCCTCGTCGACCGGCTCCGGCCGCAGCGGGGCGCCTTCGTGCCGGTCGAGGAGTTCCCGGTATTCGGGGCTGCCGAACTCCAGCACCGGAGCCGCGACCAGCGGGGTCCGGGCCGCGTCGGTCAGCACGACTTTCGGCGTGGTGAGGTCGAGGCCGTGCGCGACCTCGGGCGCGGCCCACATCGAGTTCATCCCGACCGCGATCGCGCCGAGCGACACCGCCGCCCAGAATCCGACTATCCACTCCGGACAGTTGGCCGCGCACAACGCGACCCGGTCCCCGCGTCCGACCCCGTATTCGTTCCGCAGCACCGAGGCGAGTGCCGCGACCCGGTCGTAGTGCCGGGCGAAGGTGAGCCGGCTGTCCACAGTGACCAGGTACTCGCGGTCGCCGAACCCGCGCGAGGCCTCGAGCAACTCGGTCAGGCACCGATGCCGCCGGGCGAACACCTTCGCCGGACGGCCCGCGACCGGTTCCGTCCGGATCTCGAATGGCGCGCCCGGCGCGGTCAGCCGCGCGATGATGTCGTCCCGATCGGTCATCGGTCGCCTCCCGTCGTGGTCATCGGACATCCCGCCGAACGCACCGCCCGCGTGCCGGTTCCCCCGAGGACCAGGATCGTTATCCGAAGTGGACCCGTCCGCCGTCGACCACCGGGCCGCGTTCCGACGTGATCCGCAGGCCGCCGTCAGGCCACCCCTCCACCCGCAATTGTTCGCCGGGGAAGACCGGAGCGGCGAATCGGCCTTCCAGCGACGTCAAATCCGCGGGGTGCGCGCCCACCTGCCGCGCGACGACCAGCGCGCCCGCGCCGAGGGTGGCCAAACCGTGCAGGATCGGACGGGGCTGGCCGATTCCGGCGGCGGCCGCGGGGTCGACGTGGATGTGGTGCCGGTCCCCCAGCAGCCGGTAGAGCAGCGCCTGATTGTCCGCAGTAGACAGTTCGGCAGTCCACTCCGGACTGTCCAAAGCGGGCGGACGGCTAGGGCCGCGTTCGCCGCCGAAGCCGCCTATACCGGGACAGAACAACGACCACGTCGCGACGAAGTAGTCCGATTCCACGGCCACCTCGTAGACCGCCGCGCTGCCTTTGTCCCATACCTCGGGGACGCGGGCCTGCATGGAAATCTCCCCGGCACGCGGCAAGGGCTTCCGCACCCGCAGCCGTTGCGAACCGTGCACCGCGTTGCCGACCTCGAACGCTCCGGCCGAGCCGAGGACGTCCGGGGCCCATTGGGCGAGCGTCAGCGCGAACGGCGGGAGCACTCGAAGCCGGTCCTCGAAGACCAGGTCGAGTTCGTCCGGCCGAGCGCCGATGGCGAGCGCGTAGAGGATCGGGTCGCGGTCGGAGTAGGCGACGGTTCGCTCGCCGAGGACGCGGCCTTTCCAGTCCAGCGGGCTGTTCACTGTGCGCCGTAAACCGGTTCGGGCGCGGGCGCTTCCTTCAGCAGTTCGCGTACGGCCGGGCCGACTTCGACAGCGGTCCAGCGCCGGTCCAGTTCGCGGGACGGACCGTGGCTCCAGCCGTTTTCCACGCAGATCCGGCCGCCTTCAACCTCGATCACGCGGCCGGTGACGTCCGCGGCGTCCTCGCTGGCGAGCCACGCGACGATCGGCGACACGTTGCCCGGGTGCATCGCGTCGAACCCCTCGTCCGGTGCGGCCATCTGGGACGCGAACGGGCCTTCGGTCATCCGGGTCCGCGCGGCCGGGGCCAGCGCGTTCACCGTGATGCCGTACCGGCCGAGTTCCGCGGCTCCGACCAGCGTCAACGCGGCGATCCCGGCCTTGGCGGCACTGTAGCTGCCCTGGCCGACGCTGCCCTGCAGACCCGCGCCGGAGGTGGTGTTGATGATCCGCGCCGCCCGCGTCCGCCCGGCTTTGGCCTCCGCGCGCCAGTAGCCCGCGGCGTGGTGCATCAGCGCGAAATGCCCCTTGAGGTGCACCGCGACGACCGCGTCCCACTCCTGCTCGCTGGTCGTCACGATCATCCGGTCGCGCACGAATCCGGCGTTGTTCACGACGATGTCCAGGCCGCCGAACTCGTCGACCGCCTGCCGCACCAACGCTTCCGTCGCCGCGAAGTTCGCGACGTCGGCGCCGTTCGCCACCGCTTCGCCGCCCAGCGCGCGGATCGCTTCGACCACTTCGCCGGCCGGACCGTCGGACGCTCCTTCCCCGGCGCCCGACGTGCCGAGGTCGTTGACCACGACGCGCGCGCCCTGGCGGGCGAGTTCCAGCGCGTGCTCGCGGCCGAGTCCGCGGCCGGCCCCGGTCACGATCGCGACCCGGCCTTCCAAGATCCCGCTCACTTCATCTCCGTTCGTCGACCCGTCGGCGAGGCGGTTCCCCGTAAACCAAGCAAGTGTTAGGCTACCAAGCAATCGCTAGGTTAGGAACGCACGTGACGATTTCCACGCAGCTCCACGACAACGGCACCCTCGTGGTCACCATGGACTACCCGCCGGTGAACGCCCTGCCGGTCGCCGGATGGTTCCGCCTCGCCGAAACGGTCCGGGAGGCGGGCGAGGACCCGGCGGTGCACGTCGTCCTGCTCCGCGCCGAGGGCCGCGGCTTCAACGCCGGCGTCGACATCAAGGAAATGCAGCGCACCACCGGTTTCGACGCCCTCGTCGGCGCGAACCGCGGCTGTTACCTGGCTTTCAAGGCGATCTACGAATGCGCCGTGCCGGTGATCGCCGCGGTGAACGGCTTCTGCCTCGGCGGCGGCGTCGGGCTGGTCGGCAACTGCGACACGATCATCGCCGCCGACGACGCGTACTTCGGCGTCCCCGAGGTGGACCGCGGCGCACTCGGCGCGGCGACCCACCTCGCCCGCTTGGTCCCCCAGCACCTCATGCGCACGCTGTACTTCACCAGCCGCACCATCGCGGCGAAAGACCTGGTGCAGCACGGCTCGGTGCTGGAAACCGTGCCCGCCGCCGACCTGCACGACGCCGCGCTCGCGCTCGCCGCCGAGGTCGCCGCGAAGGACCCGCGCGTCATCCGGGCCGCCAAAGCCGCGCTCAACGGCATCGACCCGGTCGACGTCAACCGCAGCTACCGTTACGAACAGGGCTACACCTTCGAACTCAACCTCATCGGAGCCGCCGACGAACACCGCGACGCCTTCGTCGCGACCGGCCGCCCGACGAACGACTGACCCCTCGAGGAGACCCGTGCCTCTCCGCACCCCGCTCACCGAACTGACCGGCGTCGCCCACCCGATCGTGCAAACCGGCATGGGCTGGGTAGCCGGCCCGCGCCTGGTCTCCGCGACCGCCAACGCCGGCGCGCTGGGCATCCTCGCCTCCGCGACGATGACCTACGACGCACTCGACCACGCCATCAAGGAAGTCAAGCAGCGCACGGACCAGCCCTTCGGCGTGAACCTCCGCGCCGACGCGGGCGACGCCGCCGAACGCGCCGAACTGCTGATACAGCACGGCGTCAAGGTGGCATCTTTCGCGCTGGCGCCCAAAAAGGACCTGATCGCCCGCCTCAAGGACCACGGCCTGGTCGTGATGCCCACCGTCGGCGCCGCCCGGCACGCCGAAAAGGTCGCCTCGTGGGGCGCCGACCTGGTGATGATGCAAGGCGGCGAAGGCGGCGGCCACACCGGTCCGACCGCCACCACCCTGCTGCTGCCATCTGTGCTCGACGCAGTTGATATCCCAGTAGTCGCCGCCGGAGGATTCTTCGACGGCCGCGGCCTGGCCGCCGCACTGTCGTACGGCGCCGCTGGCATCGGTATGGGCACGCGCTTCCTGCTCACCAGCGACAGCGCGGTGCC
>NZ_GG657746.1:5166901-5264184 GCF_000158875.1 Streptomyces sp. AA4
CAGACGATGCTGGCCGCGAACACCCCCATGCTGCTCAAAGCGGGCCTGGTGGAAGGCGACACGAAGGCCGGGATGCTGGCCGCCGGACAGGTGGTCGGAGTGATCGAGGACCTGCCAAGCTGCGCGGAGCTGGTGACTCGGATCGTGGATACCGCACAGGAGCGCCTGAAAGCCACCGCCGCGCTGCTCGACTGAGCCCCACGTCCGTGAGGGGAACCCTGAGGGACTCTGAGTCCCTCAGGGTTCCCCTCACGACCAGCCCCGAGCAAAACCGCAGCCTAAAGCCGCTCCAGCACAGTCACGTTGGCCTGCCCGCCCCCCTCGCACATGACCTGCAACCCGAACCGCCCCCCGCTCCGCTCCAGCTCGTGCAGCAAAGTAGTCATCAACCGAGCACCGGTAGCCCCGATGGGATGCCCCAACGCGATCCCGCCCCCATTCACATTGACCTTCTCGTGCGGCACGCCGATCTCCCGCATCCAAGCCAGCACCACCGGCGCGAACGCTTCATTGCACTCAAACAGATCGATGTCCTCCACCGACAACCCAGTCTTCTCCAGAGCCCGCTGAGTGGCCGGAATAGGCGCAGTCAACATCCACACCGGATCCGCCCCATAAACACTGAGGTGATGCACCCGAGCCCGCGGCGTCAGCCCATGCTCCGCCACCGCCCGCTCGGACGCGATCAACAACGCCGCCGCACCGTCGCTGATCTGCGAAGCCACCGCAGCAGTAAGCGGACTGCCCTCTTCAAGCGGCTTAAGCCCAGCCATCTTCTCCAAGGTGGTATCCCGCCGGGGGCCCTCGTCCTCGGCAAACGAACCCACCGGCGAGATCTCGCGCGAAAACCGGCCTTCGTCGATAGCCGCCAACGCCCGCCGATGGCTCTCGAACGCGAATTCCTCCAGAGAAGCCCGCGAAAGCCCCCACTTCTCCGCGATCATCCGCGCGGCACGGAACTGCGAAACCTCCTGGTCCCCATACCGGGCCACCCACCCCGGCGACTCCGCGAACGGCGTGCTGAACCCGAACTGCTGCCCCACCGCCATCGCCGAGGAAATCGGAATAGCAGACATATTCTGCACTCCCCCGGCCACAATCAAGTCCGCAGTCCCGGACAGCACCCCTTGCGCCGCGAAATGCACCGCCTGCTGACTGGACCCGCACTGCCGATCGACAGTCACCCCGGGCACGTGGTCCGGGTAGCCGGCCACCAGCCAGGCAGTCCGCGCGACATCACCGGCCTGCGAACCGATCGTGTCGCAGCACCCGAACACGACATCGTCCACCGCACCCGGGTCGATCCCGGTCCGCTGAATCAGCGCACGGATCGCATGCGCCCCCAAATCAGCCGAATGCACCCCCGCGAGCGAACCGCCGCGACGGCCGACCGGAGTGCGAACCGCGTCGACCACATATGCCTCAGGCACGAGAATCCTCCAGCAGGATCAGGGATGCTGACTGCTCACCGAGACGACTTCACCGGTGAGATAAGACGAATAAGCACTAGCGAGAAACACCATCACATTGGCGACTTCCCAAGGCTCCGCGGCCCGCCCGAACGCCTCGCGGCCCTTCAGTTCAGCGAGCAGTTCAGCGGTGGTGACCTTCTCCAGGAACGGATGCATCGCGAGGCTGGGCGACACCGCGTTGACCCGGATCCCGGACGGAGCCAGATCCATCGCCGCGGACCGGGTCAGCGCCATCACCCCGGCCTTGGCCGCCGCGTAATGCGCCTGCCCCTCCTGCGCCCGCCAGCCGATCACCGAAGCGTTGTTCACGATCACCCCGCGATAACCGCGGGCGATCATCCGCCGGGAAGCCGCCCGGATACAGCGAAAAGTCCCCGTCAGCGTCACATCGAGCACCAGCGACCACTGCTCGTCGGTCATTTCGGTGATCGAAGCCGTACCCCCGAGCCCGGCGTTGTTCACCATGACCTCGACCCCGCCGAACGGCTCGGCAGCGTCCAGCAAGGCAGCGACCTGCTTCTCCTTGGTCACGTCGCACCCCACAGACGCGACCCGGCCGGCGCCGAACTCCGCCCCCAGCTTGGCCGCCGCCTCGGCGAGCCGCCGCTCGTGGGTATCCCCGATCACGACCGCCCGAGCGCCCTCTTCCAAACAGCGGCGGGCGACAGCCGCTCCGATGCCCGCGCCCGCCGCGGCAGTCACGACGACCACGCGTTCGGCGAGCAACCCATGCCCCGGCACGTAATCAGGCGCGGGCTGTTCCGGTTTGACGCTCACGGTCGCGGCTCCCTCGGCAGGCCGAGCACTCGCTCGGCGATGATATTGCGCTGGATTTCGTCCGAACCGCCGTAAATGGTGTCGGCCCGGCTGAACAAGAAAAGCGTTTGCTGCGCATCGAGCTCGTAAGAACCGGCGGCAGTCAATGCGGAACCCCCGCGGACGTCCATCGCCAGTTCGCCCAATTCCCGGTGCCACCGCGCCCATAACAGCTTCGACACCGAAGCCTCCGGCCCCTGCGACCCCGCCTCGTACGCACTCAGCGTCCGCAACGCATGCACGCGCAACACCTCGAGACCGACCGAAGCCCGCGCCAGCCGATCCCGAATCACCGGATCGTCATAACGCCCGTTCTCTCGCGCGGCAGCGACCACACCGGCCAATTCCCGGGCGAACCCGACCTGCTGGCCGATAGTCGACACCCCGCGCTCGAACCCGAGCGTCGCCATCGCGACCCGCCACCCGTCCCCGGGCGCGCCCACCACGAGGGACTCCGAAGTCCGGGCCCCGTCGAAGAAGACCTCGTTGAACTCGCTGGTCCCGGTCAGCTGCCGGATCGGCCGCACCTCGACCCCGGGCTGGTCCATCGGCACCAGCACATACGACAACCCGGCGTGCCGCCGCGAACCCGGCTCGGTGCGCACCACCGCGAAACACCACTGCGCGTGCTGAGCGAGCGACGTCCAGATCTTCTGCCCGTCGATCACCCACTCGCCGCCCTCCAGCCGGGCCCGCGTGCGCACCCCGGCCAGGTCCGACCCGGCGCCCGGCTCGGAATAGCCCTGGCACCACAGCTCGGTCACCCCGACGATCCCCGGCAGGAACCGCCGCCGCTGCTCGTCGGTGCCGTGCGCGATCAACGTGGGCCCGAGCAGCTCCTCGCCGAGGTGATTGACCCGCGCCGGCGCGTTCGACCGCGCGTATTCCTCGTGGAAGATCACCTGCCGCAGCAGGCTCAGCCCGCGCCCGCCGTGCTCGACCGGCCAGCCGAGGCACGTCCAGCCGTGTGCCGCCAGGTGCTGGTTCCACGCCTGCCGCTCCTGCGGCGCCTCGTGCTCGCGCCCGGACCCGCCGAGCCCCTTCAGCGCGGCGAACTCGCCCGCGAGGTGGTCGGCGAGCCACTCGCGCACTTCCGCGCGGAACTGCTCGTCCTCGGGGGTGTAGCGAAGATCCACCCGTCCTCCTGGTCCGCCGGTGCCGGTCCCGCCACGCTACCAAACCAAGCACTTGTTTGGTAGCATCGCCGCCGAACCGAGAAGGAGTGATGCGCGTTGAGCGGAACCGAAGAAAGCACCGGCGAGCAGGTCGTGACCTACGAGGTGCGCGGTCCGGTCGCGGTCGTCACGCTGAACCGCCCGCAGTACCGCAACGCGCAGAACTCGAAGATGACCTACGCGCTGGACGCCGCGTTCACCAAGGCCGTGGACGATCCGGACGTCAAGGCGATCGTGCTGGCGGGCAACGGCAAGCACTTCTGCGCCGGGCACGACATCGGCACTCCCGGCCGCGACGTCGACCAGAGTTTCGAGCGCAAAGCGGTCATCTGGTGGGACCACACCGACCGGGCGGGCGTCGATTCCCGGTTCGCCCGCGAGTCGGAGGTCTACCTCGGCATGTGCCGGCGGTGGCGGGAGATCCCGAAGCCGGTGATCGCGATGGTGCAGGGCGCGTGCATCGCGGGCGGCCTGATGCTCGCGTGGTCGTGCGATTTCATCGTGGCCTCCGACGACGCGTTCTTCTCTGACCCGGTCGTGCGGATGGGCATCCCGGGCGTCGAGTACTTCGCGCATCCGTGGGTGATGAACCCGCGCGCGGCGAAGGAGTTCCTCTACACCGGCGACCGGTTCGGGGCCGAACGCGCGCAGGCGCTCGGCATGGTCAACCACGTCGTG
This sequence comes from Streptomyces sp. AA4, assembly GCF_000158875.1. Classification (NCBI taxonomy): domain Bacteria; kingdom Bacillati; phylum Actinomycetota; class Actinomycetes; order Kitasatosporales; family Streptomycetaceae; genus Streptomyces; species Streptomyces sp. AA4. The sequence continues at coordinate 5,171,043 of NZ_GG657746.1, forward strand.
CCGCGCGCCGAACTCGAAGAGGCCACGTTCGCGATCGCCGAGCGCATCGCGCAGATGCCGCAGCTGGGCCTCGCGCTCACGAAGAAGGCGGTCAACCAGGCCGAGGACCTGATGGGCATGCGGTCCGGAATGGACTCGGTGTTCGGCCTGCACCACGCCGCGCACGCGCACAACGCCGAACTGGACACCGACTCGCTCGCCGGGCTCGACGCGCGTTCCATGGCGAAGGCGAACAAGAAGGCCGCGGGAGAGTCATGAGCCCGGAATTCACCGCCGCGGAAGAGGAATTCCGCGCGGAGGCACGCGCCTGGCTGGCGGAGAACAGCCCCGGCCCGCTGCCGTCGATGGACACCGAAGACGGCGCCCGCGCGCATCGCGAATGGGAAGCCGAACTCGCCGAGGGCCGGTGGTCGGTGGTCACCTGGCCCGCCGAGTACGGCGGCCGCGACGCGACGCTGACCGAGTGGGTGCTGTTCGAGGAGGAGTACTACCTCAGCGGCGCGCCGACCCGGATCGCGCAGAACGGCATCTCGCTGCTGGCCCCGATCATCTTCGAGCACGGCACCGAAGACCAGCGCCAGCGGCACCTGCCGGCGACCGCGAACGGCACCCGGATCTGGGCACAGGCCTGGTCCGAGCCCGAGGCGGGCAGCGACCTCGCCGGGATCCGCAGCACCGCGGTCCGCGACGACGAACGCGGCGGCTGGGTTCTCAACGGACAAAAGATCTGGAGTTCCCGCGCCCCGTTCGCGGACTGGGGGTTCGGCCTGTTCCGCTCCGACCCGGACGCCGAACGCCACCGCGGCCTCACGTACTTCCTGTTCCCGCTCGGCTCCGACGGCGTCACGGTCCGGCCGATCGCCCAGCTCGACGGCGACTGCGGGTTCGCCGAGATCTTCTTCGACGACGTCTTCGTGCCGGATCGGGACGTCCTCGGCGGCGTCGGCGACGGCTGGCGCGTCGCGATGAGCACGGCGGGCAACGAACGCGGTCTGTCGCTGCGTTCGCCGGGCCGGTTCCTCGCGGCGGCGAACCGGCTGCTGGACCTCTGGGCCGAGCGCGGCGCCGAAGCACCGCACCTGCGCGACCGCGTGGCCGACGCGTGGATCAAGGCCGAGGCCTACCGGCTCTACACCTGGGACACCGTCGACCACGTGCAGCACGGCGGCGACGTCGGCGCGGCGGGCAGCGTGAACAAGCTCTTCTGGACCGGCCTCGACCTCGGCATCCACGAAACGGCGCTGGACCTGCTCGGGCCGGACCAGGAGCTGCGCGGCCGCTGGAGCGACGACTACCTGTTCGCCCTCGGCGGCCCGATCTACGCCGGCACCAACGAAATCCAGCGCAACATCGTCGCGGAACGCCTGCTCGGCCTCCCCCGCGGCGACCGCAGGAAGGCACAGGCATGAAGTTCCGGCTGTCCGCCGAACAGCGCGCGTTCGCCGAAGCGCTGGACGCCCTGCTGGGCGCGGCCGACGTCCCCGGCGTCACCCGGTCCTGGGCGGCCAAGCGGCCGGAACCCGGGCTGAAGCTGTGGAAACAGCTCGCCGAACTGGGCGTCACCGCGCTCGGCGTGCCCGAGGACCACGGCGGCGTGGGCGGGACCGCGGTCGATCTGATCGTGGCCTTCGAGCGGCTGGGATATCACGGCGTACCGGGTCCGGTGATCGAGTCGATCGCCGCCGCGCCCGCGCTGGTCACGGACGCTTCGCTGCTGTCCGCGCTGGCTTCCGGCGACGCGGTGGCGACGTTCGCGAGCGCGCCGGACACTCCGTACGCGCTGGACGCCGACGTCGCCACGGATGTCTTCGTGGTCGGCGATTCGCTCGCCCGGGCGGAAATCGGCCGCTCGCGGCAGTCGGTCGATCCTTCCCGGCACCTGTTCGAGGTCACCGCTGGTGCCGAGGTTCAGCCGCTCTCCCCGGAAAAGCGCGCCGCAGCACTCGATCTCGCCAGCCTCGCCTGCGCGGCGGAGCTGCTGGGCTGCGGCGAGCGGATGCTGGCCGACACCGTGGCCTACCTGGGCCAGCGACGGCAGTTCGGCCGCGTGATCGGCGAGTACCAAGCGCTCAAACACGCCGCCGCGGACGTTCGCGTGGCGCTCGACTTCGCCCGTCCGCTGTTGCTCGGCGCGGCCCGCGAGCCCAGCGCCCGGGCGATCTCGGCGGCGAAGGTCGCGACGTCGGACGCCGCCCAGCTGGCCGCGCGCACCGGACTGCAGCTGCACGGCGCGATCGGCTACACGCTCGAATGCGATCTGAGCCTGTGGCTGTTGCGCGTCCGGGCGCTCGTGGGCTGCTGGGGCACGCCCGCCGGGCACCGCGCGCGGGTGCTGGAGAGCCTGATGAGGGGCCGTTGATGCACTTCGCGCTGACCGACGAACAGCGGGAACTCGCCGCCGCCGTCCGCGGGCTGGTCGCCCGGCGAGCCGCGAAGACCGATCTGCGGGCGGCGATCGACTCGCCGTCCGGGTACGACACCGAGCTGTGGTCCGCGTTGTGCGAGCAGATCGGCGTCGCGGCGCTGGCCATTCCCGAGGAGTACGGCGGGGCCGGGTTCAGCCTGTTCGAAACGCATGTCGTGCTGGAAGAACTGGGCGCTAGCCTGACCCCGTCGCCACTGCTGGGGTCGGGAGTGCTTGCCGCGCAAGCATTGCTGGCGGCGGACGCACCCGAATTGCTTCCCGAAATCGCGGCCGGCGAGGTCGTCGCGCTGGCGTGGGCGGACAGTGCCGGGCGGCATCGGACCGACGGTTCGGACGTGGTCGCCTCGGGCGGAACCCTGAACGGCACCGCGACGCTGGTGCTGGACGGCGCGCAGGCGTCGCATCTGCTGGTGCTCGCCATGGCCGACGGACGCCCCGCGCTGTTCCAGGCCGACGCGACAGCCGAGGCGACCCCAGCGGTCGACCAGACGCTCCGGTTCGCCAAGGTCGAGTTCCGCGACACCCCGGCCACTTTGCTCGCCGCCGACTTCACCGAGGCGCTCCCCCGGCTGCACGCCCTCGCCGCGATCGCGTGCACCGCGCTGCAAGTCGGCGGTGCACAGTCCTGTTTGGACCGAACCGTCGCACATCTCAAGGAACGCGAACAGTTCGGCCGTCCGCTGGGGTCGTTCCAGGCGTTGAAACACCGGGTCGCGGACATGCTGGTCCAGGTCGAAACCGCCCGCTCGATGTCCTGGGCGGCCGGATTCGCGGCCAGCAACGGCGACGACGTCGTCCAGCAGGCGGCATACGCGAAATCGTGGTGCAGCGAGGCTTTCACCGCGGTCGCGGCCGAAACCGTCCAGCTGCACGGCGGAATCGCGATCACCTGGGAGCACGACGCCCAGCTGTACTTCAAGCGGGCGCACGCGCTGGCGCAGCTCTTCGGCGACGCCCGCGAACACCGGGCCCGGCTCCGGAGCGACGCATGATCCACCACGTCGGAATCACCGTGCACGACCTCGCCGCGTCGACGGAGTTCTACCGCGACCTGCTGCGCGGGACCGTCGAAGGTCCGTTCGAGCGCAGCGGTCCGCGGATCGACGAGGTCACCGGATATCCGGGCGTGGTCGTGCGCCAGAGCTTCGTGTCGGCCGACGACGGCGACACGGTGGTCGAGCTGCTGCAGTACGAAAACGGGTCGCCGGAGCGGATCGACCCGGACCACGGGCAAGCGGGCGCCGCGCACGTCGCGATCACCGTCGCCGACCTGGACGCGACGCTGGAACGGTTGCGCGGACGCGGGGTCGCCGCGATCTCGGAGCCGATCGTCACGAGCCATCCGATGGCGGGCTGCCGCGCGGTGTACGTGCTCGACCCGGACCGGGTCCGCGTCGAACTGGTGCAACTGCCCGCCTGAGCGGAGAAACAATGGAGGAACGAATGGGCGGCAAGTCCATGACCCTGGACGGCGTCACCGAGTACGTCCGGTCCGGGATGACCGTCGGGATCGGCGGGTGGGGGTCGCGGCGCAAGCCGATGGCGATGGTGCGCGAACTGCTGCGCAGCGACGTCGACGACCTCACGCTGGTCACCTTCGGCGGGCCCGAGGTCGGGCTGCTGTGCGCGGCGGGCAAGGTGCGCCGGGTGATCTACGGGTTCGTCTCGCTCGACACGATCCCGCTCGACCCGCATTTCCGCGCCGCGCGCGAGGGCGGCCGGGTCGAGACGACCGAGTACGACGAGGGCATGTTCGTCGCCGCGCTGAAGGCGGGCGCCAACCGGCTGTCGTTCCTGCCGACGCGGGCCGGGCTGGAGAGCGACGTGCTGCTGATGAACCCGGAGCTGAAGACCGTCGCGTCGCCGTATGACGACGACGTCTACATCGCGGTGCCCGCGGTGCGCCCGGACGTCTCGCTGCTGCACCTCAACCGCAGCGACACCCTCGGCAACGGCCAGTTCCTCGGCCCCGACCCGTACTTCGACGACCTGTTCGCGATGGCGTCGGAGAAAACGCTGCTGAGCGTCGAGAAGATCGTCGACACCGAGGACCTCACCGCCACCGAGCGGTCGACGTCGCTGCTGATCAGCCGGATGTTCGTGAACGGCGTGATCGAAGCCCCGAACGGCGCGCACTTCACCTCGTGCGACCCGGATTACGGCCGCGACGAGGCGTTCCAGCGGCATTACGCCCAGTCGGCGCAGGACGAGGTCTCGTGGAAGCAGTTCCGCGAGACCTTCCTGACCGGCGACGAGGCCAGCTACCACGAAGCAGTGCGCGCCTTCCACCGCGCGACCGAGAAGGAGTCCGCATGAGTGCCCCCGCGACCCGCGCCGAGGTCTGCGTCGCCGCGTGTTCCGACGCGTGGCGCGGTTCCGGCGAGGTGCTGGCCCACGCGGTCGGCACGGTCCCGGCGATCAGCGCGCGGCTGGCCCGGCTGACCCACTCCCCCGAACTGGTGCTGTCCGACGGCGAATGCCACTTCATGGCCGACCCGCCGCCGCTGGGCAAGACCGCCGCGGCCGGCGGGACCGTCGAGGGCTGGGCGCCGTTCGGCCGGATCTTCGACATCCTGAACACCGGGCGGCGGCATTCGATGATGGGCGCGAGCCAGCTCGACCGGTTCGGCAACCAGAACATCTCGCTGATCGGCGACTGGCGGAAGCCGAAACGCCAGCTCATCGGCATGCGCGGCGCGCCGGGGAACACGGTCAACCACCGCACCGACTACTGGGTGAGCCGGCATTCGAGCCGGGTGTTCGTGGACCGGGTGGACGTGGTGTCCGGCGTCGGCAACGACCGGGCGCGCGCGCACGCCTCGACGGCGCTGCGGTTCCACGACCTGGGCGTCGTGGTGACCGACCTGGCGGTGCTCGACTACGACGAGGACGGACGGCTGAAGGTGCGTTCGCTGCACCCGGGCGTCACCGAGGACGAGGTGCGCGCGAACACCGGCTTCGAGCTGGATTTCCGCGGCGCCGGGGTGTCGCGGGTGCCGGACGAGCACGAGCTGGACCTGATCCGCACCGTGCTCGACCCGAAGAACGCCCGGGACCGGGAGGTCAAGGAGCCCCGGCCCTGAACCGTTCAGCCGGCGAGCAAACCGCCGTACAGCATCGCGAGGTACTGCTCCGCCACGACGTCGTGGCGGAGCTTTCCGCGCGGGTTGTACCAGCGGACCGACGTCCAGACGGTGTCCCGGATGAACCGGTACACGAGGCTCACCTCGAGGTCGGTGCGGAACTCGCCGGTCTCCCGGCCCGACTGGAGCACGCCGAGCCACAGTTTTTCGATCTTCAGCGAGGTTTTCCCGACGAATTCGAAATCGGCGAGGCTGCCGACGACGGCCGATTCGTTCTGGTACAGCGCCACCGCGAACGGCCGCTCGTGAATCGTCGCGAAGGCGGTGTACACGAGCGCGTCGAACTTCTCGCGCGGCGTGCCGTCCTTCCCGGCGATTTCGGCGAACGCGGCCAGCAGGTCGTCCATGAACTCCTTGAGGATCTCGCGGAGCATGTCCTCCTTGGACGCGAAATGGTGGTACAGGCTCCCCGACAGGATGCCCGCCTCGTCGGCGATGTCGCGGACGGTGGTCTGGGAGTAGCCCCGGGTCGCGAACAGCTGAGCGGCGATGCCCAGCAGCTCGCCGCGCCGGGTGCCGCCGTTCTTGGCCGGGGCCCGGCCGGTTCGCGGAGTCATCGCATGGATCCCTTCCTGCCCGCTGCTTTCCCCTATGCTACCGAACAAGCACTTGTTCAGTGAGGAGACCCGCGTGTCGACACCTCGCACGATGCCCGCCCTGCTCGACGAAGCCGCCCGCCGCCACGGCGACGCGCCGGCTGTGGTCGACGGTACGACACAGCTGTCCTGGACCGGATTGCGGGAGCGGGCGCGGACCGTTTCGCGGGCGCTGGCCGCGCTCGGCGTCCGGTCCGGCGACCGGGTCGCGGTGTGGTCGCCGAACCGGGTGGAATTCATCCTGACGTTCCTGGGCGCGCAGTGCCTCGGCGCGGCGCTGGTGCCGATCAACACGCGGTACCGCGGCGAGGAGGCGCGGGTGGTGCTGGAGCGGTCCGGCGCTTCGGTGCTGGTGCTGTGCAACGGGTTTCTCGGGAACGACTACCTCGGGATGCTGACCTCGGCCGCCGCCCGTCCGGGTTCCGGCGCTTCTGGTTCCGGTGCTTCTGGTTCTGTCGTGCCGGGGCTTCCGCGGCTGCACACCGTGATCGACATCGGTTCAGACGGCGTTGCCTTGCCGTGGAACGAATTCCTCGCCGGGGCGGAGTCGGTGCCGTCGGTCGACGAATCCGCGGTGACGCCTTCCACGGTGGCGGACATTCTGTACACCTCGGGCACCACCGGCGTGCCCAAGGGCGTGATGAGCACGCACGCCCAGACGATCGGCGTCGCGGACGTGTGGGCGAAGGGCGCGTCGCTCACCCCGGCCGACAAGTACGCGATCGTCAACCCGTTCTTTCACTCCTTCGGTTACAAGGCCGGAGTGGTCGCGGCGATCACCGCGGGCACGACGATCTATCCGGTGCTGACCTTCGACCCGGTCGCGTTGATGGAGCTGGTCGAGCGAGTTGGCATCTCAGTGCTGCCCGGTGCTCCGACCATCTTCACTACGCTGATCAACCACCCGCGCCGCACGGAGTTCGACCTGTCGTCGCTGCGCTTCGCGATCGCCGGCGCGGCTTCGGTGCCGGAAAACCTGTTCTCGGACATGCGGGAAATCCTCGGCTTCGAGCAGGTCGCGCAGGCGTACGGGCTCACCGAATGCGTGGTGGCGACCCAGTCGCGGCCGAACGAGGACCCGCGGCACGTCGCGCACACGACGGGCCCGGCGGTGGCCGGGCTGGAGATCCGCGCGGTCGACAGCGAGGGCAAGGACGTGCCGGTTGGCACCGACGGCGAGATCCTCATCCGGGGCGAGTTCGTGATGCTCGGCTACTTCGACGACCCGGACGCGACGGCCGCGGCGATCGACGCCGACGGCTGGCTGCACACCGGCGACGTCGGGCAGCTGGACGAGCACGGCTGCGTCAAGATCACCGGACGGCTCAAGGACATGTTCACCGTGGGCGGGTTCAACGTGTACCCGGCCGAGGTGGAGAACGTGCTGAGCACCCATCCGGACGTCGTGGAAGCCGCGGTGATCGGCGTGGACGACGACCGGATGGGCTCGGTCGGCCGGGCTTACGTGACGCTCTGGTCGGGGGTCGAACTGGACCCGGAGGCACTGCGCGAGTACTGCCGGGAACGGCTGGCGAACTTCAAGGTGCCGCGCGAGTTCGTGGCGATCGAGGAGCTGCCGAGGAACGCCAGCGGGAAGATCGTGAAGCGGGAACTGGGCGGGTGACGGATCCGAGCACGGCTCCGCCGCCCGCTCAAGCGTCTCGGCTGCGTGCCCGTCGGTCCGGGAAGGCGGTCGGTGTTCGGGCGGAAGTGGCGCGGAAAGTCCGGCCGAGTTCGGGTCCCCGGCCCACATAGTGGCGGAAGACGTAGAACAGCGGCTCCCACGCGGCGACGCGGATGTGCCGGAGGTCCGGTTCGGCGAGCGCGGGATGGACGTGCACCCGAAGCACCTCGGCCTCGACGATCCCGACGGCGGGGTCGCCGGGATGGCGCGCGGCGGTCACCCGGCATTCGACCTGGAGCGGGCATTCCGCGACCCGGGCGGCCGCGACGAGGTCGGCCGGGACCGCGGTGAGGCGGGCGGCGCCGAATTTGTCCCGCTCGGTGCGGAACTGGCCGGCCTTGTGCTCCGGGACGACGGGAGCACCGGTCAGCCCGGCCAGGCGTTCGACGGCGGGCCACAGCTCGGCGCTCGCATAGTTCAGCACGCAGCCCGGCCGCTCGCGCAGGTTGGCGAAGGTGTGGCCGGTGGCGCCGAGACCGAGCACGGCGGTGCGGCCGAGCACCCAGGCCGAGGACATCGGGGCCAGATTGGCCGTCCCGTCGGCGTTCGCGCTGGACAGCAGGACGACGGGGGTGCCGGGGTAGAGCACCGGCGGGTCGATCACGACGGAATCCATGACCGAATCCTGGCGGCGGGACGGTTCGGCCGGCACCGAACCGTCCCGCGTCCGGTGGTCAGGCGAGCCGCTCCAGCACCATCGCCATGCCCTGTCCGCCCGCCGCGCACATCGTTTCCAGGCCGAAGGTCGCGTCTTTTGCCTGGAGGCCGTGCAGCAGGGTCGTCGCCATCCGCGCGCCGGTCGAGCCGAACGGGTGGCCCAGCGCGATCGCGCCGCCGTGCACGTTGACCCGGTCGAGGTCGAGGCCCAGCTGGTCGACGCACGGCAGCACCTGCGCGGCGAACGCTTCGTTCATCTCCACCAGGTCGACGTCCGCAACGGACAGTCCGGCCCGCGCCAGCGCCTGCCGGCTCGCCTCGACCGGCCCGAGCCCCATGATCTCCGGGCTCAGCGCGGACACCCCGGTGGCGACGATCCGCGCCAGCGGCTGGATGCCCAGCTCACGCGCCCGGACGTCGCTCATCACCACGAGCGCGGCCGCCCCGTCGTTGAGCGGGCAGCAGTTCGCCGCGGTCACCGTCCCGTCTGGTCGGAACACCGGCTTGAGTTGAGATATCTTCTCCAGCGTCACCCCGGCGCGCGGACCGTCGTCAGCAGACACCACGCTCCCGTCCGGCAAGGTCACCGGCGTGATGTCCTTCCGCCAGAACTCCCCCGCCGCTTCGGCGAGATTCTGGCTGCGCACCGCGAAGGCGTCCTGGTCCTGTCTGGACACTCCACAATGGTCCGCGACGTTCTCCGCGGTCTCGCCCATCGCGATGTACACGTCGGGCAGCGCACCGTCCTTACGCGGGTCTGTCCACTGCAGACCGCCCGCCGCCCGCTTTTCCGTGACCGCCATCGCGTCGGCATACAGCGGGTTCTTCGTGTCCGGCATGCCGTCGGCTTTCCCTTGGGAGAACCGCGAAACACACTCGACACCCGCCGAAACGAACACGTCGCCCTCGCCGGCGCGGATCGCGTGCATCGCCATCCTCGTGGTCTGCAGGGAGGACGCACAGTAGCGGTGCACAGTCGTGCCGGGCACCGCGTCGAGGCCGAGCCGCAGCGCGACCATCCGGCCGAGGTTGTACGCCTGTTCGCCGGCCGGTTGCGCGCAGCCGAGCATCAGGTCGTCGATCCGGTCGACCTGCGGGACCGCGGCCAGCGCGGCTTCGACGATCTGCGCGGCGAGGTCGTCCGGCCGCAGGTCTTTGAGCGAGCCCTTGTACGCCCGCCCGATCGGCGAGCGGGCGGCGGAGACGATCACGGCTTCGGGCACAGCAGGGTCCTCCTCAGGCGTTCGGGGTGTGCTGGAGGAAGGCGGGCCATTCGCCGCCACCGTCCACATTGAGCACTGCTCCGCTGACATGGCTCGCGAGCGGCGACGCGAGCAGCAGACAAGCTTGACCGACCTCGGCCGGCGACGCGAACTGTCCACGCGGGATCGTCCGGGCGACCGCGTCGCGCTGCGCGGGATCGCCGTAGTGGTCCTCGGAACCCGGCGTCTCGACCAAGCCGCAACTGACCGCGTTGACCCGCACCCGCGGCGCCCACTCGACCGCCAAACTGGTCGTGAGGCTCTCCAGCGCCGCCTTCGCCGCTCCGTACACCGCGGTGCCCGGGCTGGGCCGCCGCGCCGAGATCGACGTGACGTTCACCGCCGACGCTCCGGGCGTCTCGCGCAGGAGCGGATGCGCCGCGTGGAGCACGTACGCCGCGGCGAGGAAGTTCAGCTCGTTGATCTTGCGGTGAAACTTCGGCGAGGCCTCGGCGAACTGCGCGAACGGCGCGCCTCCGGCGTTGTTGACCACGACGTCGAGCCGCCCGTGCCGCTCGCCGATCCCCTCCAGCCACCTTCCGACCTGCTCCGGCTCCCGCACGTCGACCTGCGTGAACCGCGGCTTGCGTCCGTTCGCCTCGCGCAGCTTCGCGGGTTCCGTCCGCCCGCAGATCTCGACCTCGGCGCCGGCTTCGAGGAACGTCGCCACGATGCCGTCCCCGACCCCGCGCGCTCCGCCGGTGACGAGGACGACGCGATCGGTCAGGTCGAAGCTGACAGGCATGCTGCTCCTTCTCGCCGGGAGGGCTCAGCTTACCAAACAAATGCTAGGTTGAGGACGTCGAGGTTTCCCATGCCACCCGACACAATCCGGCGGTCCGGTGGTCCGCATCGTCGCCGGGGCGCACTGGGGCTCGCCGCACGCGGGGGCCTGGTCGTACTGAAGGACACGGACGCCACTGCCGCGGCCGCCGGGGACTTCCTGGGCTGAATCCGCTGTACGCCTTCAAGTTCACGCACCCGGTGCCGCCGCACCTGATATCTCAGTGTTCCGAAGCGATCGTGAACCATTCGACGCCGGAAGCGTCTCGCGACATCCCCGGGCATGCGCAACGCGGGGGTTTCGGCCATTCCCGAGCCCGCCGCGCTGCACCGCCTGCCCGGCCCGTGCGCGGCAGGGCAACGGCTATGCTGCGGCTCGTGAGCGTTTGCGCCGGTTAGAACCGGCAACGCCACGCACAAGCCCCACGCAGTCTGCACCCCAACCTATGCACGATCGGGCGGCGACCTCTCCAGCACCTGGTGAGTGTTCGCGCCGGTTAGAACCGGCATCGCCGCGCACAAACCCCACCCCCGCCGACCGACCCCGCCCAACGACCCCGTCCGAACCCGGCCTCCGCTCAGACAACCGGCGCCCCGGCAAGTTCACCCCACGTATCCCCCGGGCCGCCCCCAGTCCGCGCCCCGGGGCGTCGTCCGGTCCACCAGCACGCACCGCGTCCCGGTGAAGTTCGTCGGCATGCATTTGTTGCAGTGGATGCACAACGAGGGCGTCCGGGAGTCAGCTGCGATCCGGTTCACCAGGTCCGGCTCGCGCAGCAGCGCCCGGCCCATCGCGACGTACTGGAATCCTTCCCGCATCGCCAGTTCCATCGACGCGCGGTCGGTGATCCCGCCGAGCAGCACCATCGGCAGCTTCACCGCGGCGCGGATCTGCCGCGCGTCCTCGAGAAGGAACGCGTCCCGGTAAGGGTATTCGCGGATGAACCGCTTCCCCACCGCCCGCACGCCCAGTCTCAGCGGCTGCGGCAGCACCGCCGCGAACTCGCGGACCGGTGCGTCGCCCTTGAAGAGGTACATCGGGTTGAGCAGGGAAGAACCGGCGGTCATCTCGAGCGCGTCGCAGGTGCCGTCGGCTTCGAGCCACTGCGTCACCGGAATCGCTTCGTCGAGCCAGAAACCGCCCGGGACGCCGTCGTCCATGTTCATTTTCACGATCACCGCGATCCGGTCGCCGACCGCGTCGCGGACCGCGCGCATCGTGTCCCGCGCGAGCCGGGCGCGGTTTTCCAGCGAACCGCCGTATTCGTCGGTGCGGCGGTTGAGTTTCGGGCTCAGGAAGGAGCTGATCAGATAGTTGTGTCCTAAGTGGACCTCGATCGCGTCGAACCCGCATTCGATGGCGCGCCGCGCCGCTTCGGCATGGGCGCGTTTGACGCGTTCAATGCCGGCGTGGTCGATTTCCCGGGCGAAACTGAGCGTCGCCTGGGGGAAATACCGGCTCGGCGCGAGCGCGGGAAGCCCGTTGCCCTTCGGAGCCGCGACCGGCCCGGCGTGCCCGATCTGCGCCGAGATCGCCGCGCCCTCGGCGTGCACCGCGTCGGTGAGCACGCGCAGCCCGGGCAGCGCTTCGTCGGTCCAGTAGATCTGATGCCGATCGGTGCGGCCTTCCTTGGCGACCGCACAGTAGGCGACGGTCGTCATCCCGACGCCGCCCTTCGCGTAGCCGACGTGGAAATCGACCAGATCCCGGGTCACCCGGCCGTGATGGCTGAGCCCCTCGTAGGTCGCCGCCTTGACGACGCGATTGCGCAACCGCACCGGCCCGAGCCGAGCGGGAGCCAGCGGATCGGGCGGGGCGGGGGTCGTGGAAGTCACCATGCCACGGTAGGAAACGGAGGGGCTGGCCCGCTCTCGCGATCTCGGTGACCGGGAGGCCCCCGAAGCCCTCGATGCGGTAACGCCCTGCCCGGACTCGGCGACTCATGTTCGTCCATCCGTGCTCGGGAGGAGAAACCACTGTGTCCGACGTCAAGCCTCGTCCTCGCTACCACTCCGACGCCTTCACCGGGCCTTCCGCGGTCGCCGCGCGCCTCAAAGAGGCGTCCGAGACGGACGGGCCGACGGACTACGCGAACAGGATCAACCTCGAGATCCTCGGCCAGCTCGCGGCCATCCGGCGACATGCGTTGATCCTGGCCACGATCGTCGTGCTGTGGGCGATCCTGACCGTGATCGGGTTCATCCTGATCCTGACCAATCTCCCCAGCAGCGGGTCGTCCCTCTACCGCTATTGAGTCTTCAGCCCGTCCCTTGCCAAGGAGCCGCTTCCTCCAGTTGTCCGTCATCGTCCTTCCCGAGGGGAGCGATATCGCGGGCATCCCGGTCACGTTCGCCACGCTCGTCCCCGCCGAAAACCGCAGCACGCGGAACCGGTCGTACGGGTTGCGAGTGAGGCCCAAGGCTCAGCCGAAGAAGGCTTGGCCGCCGTCGAGCGGCACCGTGGCTCCGGTCAGATAGCGCAGATCGGAGCCGACCAGTGCGACGACGGCGCGGCCGATGTCCTCCTCGCATTCCCCGATCCGGCCCATCGGAATGGTCGCGACGAATTCGGCGGCCTCTTCGGGATTGTGCTCGGTCCACCATTTCAACCCGGGCGACAACGCGTGCGGCGCGATCGCGTTGACCCGGATCCCGTCGCGCGCCCACTCGACGGCGGCGGTGCGCGACAGCGAGCGCAGGGCTTGTTTTGCCGCCGCGTAAGCACCGTAGGTCGTGGGATCCCAACGCACCATCGCTGATGTGACCAGGTTGACGATCGAAGCGTCTCCGGCAGCCTTCAAATGCGGGTGGGCGGCTTTCATGAAGGCGAACGCGGCGAAGGGTCCGGTTTCAAAACCGCGCGCGAAATCCTCGTCGCTCATTTTCAGCAACGGCCCGAAGGCACCGGAGTACGCGTTGTTGACCAGAATGTCGAGCTGGCCGAAGCGCGAAACAACTTCGTCGACGACGCCGGGAACCGACGCAGTGTCCGCGACATCGCATTCGAACGGTTCCGCGGTAGCGCCTCGTTCGCGCAGGAGGCGGCAGGTCTCGTCCAGCTTCCCGCGCGTGCGCCCGAGAACCGCGACCGACGCCCCTTCCCCTCCCAGCGCCAGCGCGATTCCTTGCCCGACGCCTTGTCCGGCACCGGTTACCAGGGCCACCCGGCCCGCGAGCGTGTTCATCGGCCTCCTTCGTCTTGGGCACCCGGTCGGGCGACGTGTTTCGCCACGAAAATGCCGTCCGCGGAAACGCAGAGCTGACCGTCGGCGAGAATTTCGCCGGTCGTGCGAATCCGGCGTCCCTCCCTGGATTGCTGCCGCGCGCGAATCGTCAGCTCCTCGAACAGCGGGGTCGTCCGGTGGTAGCGGACATTGAGCGTGCCGGTCATTCCGTCCGGCCCCGGCCCCCAGCTGTTGGCGACGCCCAGCGCGTGATCAAGCAGCAGAGCGGAAATCCCGCCGTGCACGCAGCCCGGCGGTCCCTGGTACGGCAGGCCGAGCGTCACCGTTCCGGCCACCGAACCGTCCGGCAGGCCGTGCAGGCGCAGCGGCGGCGCGAGTGCGTTTTCCGGGCCGGTGACCGGATCATGGCGCGGTCGCCCGGCCCACATTCCGACGAAACGTTCCTGCCGCTCGGGCGCGTGTTCTTCGAGCTGGTCAGCGATCCGGTCGAGGCCGCGGGCAAGGTCCGCCATCGGCGCGGCACTGCCGGCACCAGCGTGCAGGAGCGCGCTGACCACTCGGCGCGCGGCAGCGACGGCAGCGTCGATGCCATCGCCATTCGGGATGGGCGACAACGGGACGTTCTCGGCGTAAGTCGTCATCAGTAGTGCGCCGCCGGGCGGAGGGTCGCCTCGGCGCCGCCGTCGACGTAGACGACCTGGCCGGTGATGTGCGTGGTCGCGGCGTCGGCGAAATACGCCAGAACTCGCGCGACGTCCTCCGCGGCCGCGTAACCGTGCAGCGGCATCGGGACTGCTTTGTCCATCACGGCTTTCATCTGCGGATCGGCGAAAAGCCCGTCGGTCATCGGCGTCCGGACCACGCCGGGCGCGACCACGTTCACCGCGATTCCCGCGTCCGCCCAGCCTTCCGAAACCGACGTGCGGCGCGCCCACTGCGCGATCGCGGACTTCGAGGACGGATACAGCTGGAGCGCGCGATTGTCCGCGATCGCCTCGCGTGCGGCGGTCAACGCGGCTTGCTCGTCGCCGCGCAGACAGGCTTCGACCACCGCGGGGTCGTTCGGCTGGGTACCGGAGATCGAGCCGACCAGAACCACGCGCGGTGCCTCGGATTTCGCCAGCAGCGGCTGCAGCGCTTCGATGAACTCGGTGCTGCCGAAGTAGTTCACCGTGACCATGACTTCGCCGGGGTTCGCGGTTCCGGCGCAGGTGACCACCGCGTCGACGTGCCCGGTGCGCTTCCCGACTTCCTCGGCGGCAGCGGTGCGACCGGGCGGGGTCGAGAGGTCCGCGTCGATGTCGCTGCCCTTGAGGTCGACGCCGAGTACCTGGTCGCCGCGCTCGGCGAGGAGCCTGCTGAGCGCCGCCCCGATCCCCGAACTCGCTCCGGTGACGACGACGGTGCGCGGCATGACGGCCTCCTGAGGCGGGGTTCCGGGAACGGCCGCGACGCTACGGGCAACGCCGGCGCACGCGGCGGGTCGATCCCGGTCACCGGGAGAACCTGTCCGGTCTGAGATGTCAGCGCACCCAAGCAGCCACGCTAACCCGAGCGTCTGGTCGCCGCGCGAACCGGCACCGGGTCAGTCACGGGGCGGGGCGCCCCAGTTCGGCCAGCAGCAACCGGCACGCCAGCACCGTGTCCGCCTCCGCCTCCTCCGCGGTGATGTGCCCGTTCAGCTGCGAGGTCAGCACGCCGTACCAGGTCTGCTCGATCAGCCGGACCAGGCGGCGGTCGTGCTCGCTGGCCTCGGACACCCCGGCGACGCGCAGGATCAGCTCCGCGAACTCGACCGCCGCGGCCATGTTCGGCGACTCCCCCGCGACCGTCGCGTTGTTCGACTGCAGCATCGCCTGCGCGAGCCGCGGCCGTTCCAGCAGGTGACGGGCCGCGTCGACCAGCACGCGCGCGACCGCCTCGGCCGGGTCCTGGCCGGGTTTGACCGGGACGCTGTTGCGGTCCAGCTGCTCGACCTGGCTGCGCAGCAGCGCGGTGAACAGGATCGTCTTCGACGGGAAGTAGCGGTAGAGCGTGGCGATCGCGACACCGGCGTCGCGGGCGACGTCGAGCATCTGGATCCGGTCGAGGCCGTGCTCGGCGCCGTGTTCCGCGGCCGCCCGCAGGATGCGCCGGTAGCGCTCCTGCTGCGCGGGCGAGCTCGGCGTGGCCGGCGCCCGGTTTTCGGCGACTCTCGGCACCGCGACTCCTCCGCTCGTGATCAGGCCATCCTCCCGCACGATCCTCCCACCGGGCGCTGCCGCTACCGGTGAGTGGGATGACCGCGCCCCGGCGCGCCGCGGATGCGGTTGGCTCGCCGGGTCGCGACGACTTGGAGGACTCATGGCTTTCGACGACCAGTTCGACGTGGTGGCAGTCGGCTCCGGCGCGGGCGCGTTGACCGGCGCGTACCTCGCGGCCCGGGCCGGGTTGCGCACCGCGGTGGTCGAGGGCGCGGACCGGCTGGGCGGGACTTCAGCGTATTCCGGCGCGGCCTGCTGGCTGCCCGGCACGCAGGTCCAGCAGCGCTTCGGGGTCGCGGACTCCACCGCCGCCGCGCGCGAGTACCTGCGCGCGTTGCTCGGCGAGGACCGGACCGGGCGGCAAGAGGCGTTTCTGGCGAAGGCACCGGAATTGGTCGCGGCGCTGGAGTCGGACCCGGTGCTCGAATTCGAGTGGCGGGCGTTCCCGGACTACTTCGACCGGCCGGGCCGGGTCCCCGGCGGGCGCTCGTTCGTGCCGCTCGACCTGCCGCTTGCCGAACTGGGCGAACGGGCCGGGCTGGTGCGTCCGCCGGTCGACCGCGACCGCGCCGGCCGCGGGCACCGGGACGCCCCGCTGGACGGCGGCCGCGCGCTCATCGGGCGGCTGCTGCTGGCCTTCGACGCGACCGGCAACGGCGCCGTCTTCACCGGGACGCCGGTCGACGAGTTGGTCGCCGAGGGCGGCCGGGTCGTGGGCGTCGGCGTCGGTTCGCGGCGGATCGGGGCGGCCTACGGCGTGCTCGTCGGCGCGGGCGGTTTCGAACGGAACGCGGACCTGCGGAAACGCTCCGGGGTACCCGGCTCGGCGGCGTGGTCGATGGCACCCGCGGAAACGAACCGCGGCCAGGTTCTGGAAGCGGCGGTGCAACTCGGCGCCGCCGTCGACCTGATGGACGAGGGCTGGTGGTGCCCGGGCATCGCGATGCCGGACGGCGGCGCGTCGTTCACGCTCGGCTTCCGCGGCGGAATCGTCGTCGACCGCGACGGGCGGCGGTATGCGAACGAATCGCTGCCATACGACCAAATGGGCCGTGAGATGTCAGCGGACCCGGCGCGGCGTATCCCGTCCCACCTCGTGTTCGACAGCCGCGAGGGCGGCCGCCTGCCCGCGATCGCATTGCCAGGCGGACGGCCGGACGACCATCTGGCGGCCGGCACCTGGGTGGAAGCGGAGACGCTCGCGGAGTTGGCGAAGTTGATCGGCGCGCCGGAATTGCCGGAGACCGTCGCCCGGTTCAATTCTTTCGCCGAAGCCGGGCACGACGCGGATTTCGGGCGCGGCGAGGACGAATACGCGCGGCATTTCGCGAATCCGGTGCTGGTTCCGGTGGATCAGCCGCCGTTCCGCGCCGCCCGGTTGGTGCTGTCGGACCTCGGTACGAAGGGCGGGTTGGTGACCGACCCGGACGCGCGAGTGCTCCGCGAGGACGGTTCGGTGGTGGAAGGTCTTTACGCAGTAGGCAATTCGGCGGCGTCCATGACCGGCCAGTACTACCCGGGGCCGGGGATTCCGCTGGGCACGGCGATGGCTTTCGCGGCCCGGGCGGTCGACGATTTGGTGGCGCGGGCCGGAAAATGACCTGCGCCCCGGCGAGCCAGTCGGCTACCTTCGCCGTCGTGGAGGACTACTTCGGGAAAAGTGTCGCTGCGAGATATGACGAATCGTCGGCTGAAATGTTCGCGCCGGAGGTGGTGGACCCGGCAGTCGACGTGCTGGCCGGGCTGGCCGGTGCCGGGCGCGCGTTGGAACTGGGCATCGGCACTGGCCGGATCGCGCTGCCGCTGGCCTCGCGGGGCGTGCCGGTGTCCGGAATCGATCTGTCGTCCGCGATGGCCGCGCAACTGCGCGCCAAACCGGGCGGCGAGGCCGTCGACGTGACGATCGGCGACTTCGCGACGACCCGCGTCGCTGGCGCCTTTTCGGTGGCCTATCTGGTGTACAACACCATCGGCAATCTGACATCTCAGGAAGCGCAGGTGGCATGTTTCCGCAACGCCGCGGCCCACCTCGAGCCAGGCGGATGCTTCGTGATCGAGGTCGGAGTACCGGAGCTGCGGAAGCTGCCGCCGGGGCAGACCGTCGTGCCGTTCGATCTCAGCGCGAAGCATTGGGGATTCGATCTGTACGACGTCTCGACGCAGTCGATGAGTTCGTACCATGCCCGGGTCGCCGACGGACGAGGCGAGTTCCGGGCGATTCCGTTCCGGTATGTCTGGCCTGCGGAGCTCGACCTGATGGCGCAACTGGCGGGGATGCGGCTGCGGTCGCGGTGGGAGGACTGGACGGGTGAGCCGTTCACCCACGAAAGCGAGCGGCAAGTCTCGATCTGGGAGAAGCCGCTGAGCTGAGCCGCCTGGGGAAGCGCTCAGCACGTCACTGGGACTGTCTCGCGTGCTCGCCGCTGCCGGGTAGAAACCGCTTCTCAACCCGAGCACCTGCGAGGAAACCGAACGTGCGAGCGGATCTCAGCACGTCGGGCCATGCCGCCATGTCTCCCGGCTGCCCCTTCCTGCACGAACGGCTTCTCCCGCCGATCGGTCGCCGTGCCGTACCCGTGACCCGTCGCGTGTTGACGCCAAGCCCGGACACCGTGTTACCGTCAAAACTAGAAATGATTTCACTCCGTCCGCGAGGAGCGCAGCATGACGGTGGTCGCGATCGAAACGGGCTCCCTCGGCACGGATGTCCCGCAGGACCGCGCGCTGCCGCCGTCGATGGTCGAGCGGATGACGCTGATCCTCGACGCCTTCGCCGCGCCGAGCACCCGGCTCACCCTCGAACAAGTCGCGCGCACGACCCACCTCCCCCGTTCGACCGCGCACCGCATCCTCGACCAGCTCGTGCGGCTGCAGTGGCTGTCGCATTCGTCGTTCGGCTACGCGCTCGGCGCCCGGGCGCTGAACCTCGGCGGCACCGGCGGCAACCACCTCGAACTGCGCGCGGTGACCGCGGCCGTGCTGCACGAACTGCAGTTGCGCACCGGGATGGTCGCGCACCTGGCGATCCTCGACGGCGCGCATGTCCGGTATCTCGACAAGGTCGGCGGCCGGTTCGCCGCGGCCGTCCCGTCGCGCGTCGGCGGCCGCGCGCCCGCGCAGTGCACCGCGCTCGGCAAGGCGATGCTCGCGTGGCTGCCCGCCGAACAGGTCGAGGACCGCGTCCTGCCGACCCTCGGCCGCCAGACCAGCCGGACGATCTGCGACCTGGTGACGCTGCACCGCGAACTCGGCCGGATCCGCGACCGCAACGGCCTCGCCTTCGAACGCGGCGAATGCTTCTCTGATATCTCCTGCGTCGCCGCTGCCATCCGAGGACCGGAAGGACCCGAAGCGGCGATCTCCCTCGTCGGCGACGCGGACACGGCGCTGGAACGCGTCGCCCCGCTCGTCGTGGCCGCCGCCCGGCAGGTCACCCAGGAGCTGTTCCCGACGGTCCGGTCGCGCACCGCCGAACCCGCCTGGAACTGAAAGTCCATAAAGGACTATCGGGCACTTCGCCAGCGGAGCCGCGAGGCCGATCACCACCCCTAGCCAAAAGTGCGCTCCCACAAACGAATACAGGCGCTGCCGAGCGCGAAAACCACGGAAACCGCCACTCAAGCAACTCCACGCCTAGAACCCCCGGCTCACCGCACCGGCCTCTTGCTCCAGCGCCCGCACCATGGCCACCGCTGCCGGGCCAGGCTGTTCCCCCGTCACCGCCCACAGTGCGCGGCGCAGGCCGCCGCATTCGTCGCGTACCGGGATCCACCGGACGTCGGCGGGCAGCGAATCCGCGGCGAATCCGGGGACCAGCGAAATCCCCAGCCCCGCGGCGACCAGGCCCAACCGCGTCGGCCACGCGCGCACCGCGAACGCGATCGACGGTCCGGCGATCCCCGGCCACGTCCCGAATTCCGCGGAGCTGCCCGCGCCGACGATCCACTGCTGTTCGGCCAGTTCGTCCGGTTCGACCCAGCTGCGGCCGGCGAACGGATGCGCTTCCGCGACCGCCACTCCGTATCCGATCGCGCTGCGCAATTCGGTGCGGCGCAAGCCCTCGAAGTCGTATTCCGGCAGGCCGTCTCCGGTGACGGCCACCGCGACGTCGAGGCGGCCGCGGCGCAGCGATTGCAGTTGGGCGGGCGTCGCGGACTCGGCCAGCTGCACGTCCACGCCCGGATGCGCGCGCAGCAGCCGGGAAACCGCGCGCGGCAGCAAAACCGCCGACGCCGCGGGAAACGCGCCGACCGAGATCCGCCCGGCCAGGCGGTCGCGCAGTCCGGCGAGTTCCTTTCCGGCCGCGCTCACGCTGTCCAGCACCCGACCGGCGTGCCGGATCAGCACCTCTCCCGCTGTCGTAGGACGGATTCCGCGGGCATGCCGTTCGAACAACGCGGTTCCCGTAGCGCGTTCGCTCGCCGCGATCTGCCGCGACACCGCCGATTGCGTGTAGCCGAGCCGGTGCGCGGCAGCACTGAACGACCCGGTGCGGGCCACCTCGACCACGACCCGCAAGCCGGTGAGCGTCAGATCAGCCATTCCGCCAACCATATCCGAAACACCCCGCCCCGGACGTCCACAATAGACGCCACCACGGCTCCCTCCCCTTGCCCATGACGCGAATTGCCCTTCCGCGCGGGAGTTTCCCGCCCCGAAGGACATCGAGCGTGCCCCAACTACCTCGCCGCTGGTGCCGCCGAACGACTGAATCGCGATTGCGGCGAACAGGCGAATTCGACCCGAATCGCGGCATGGGCGAAACATCCGTGCGAGCAAAGACGATGCGCTTGCCAGGAGTGGCGAAGAGAATCTCCAGCGTGACCGCCCGCCGACGGTCTACTGTGGAATGCCCGCGCCCACCCGCTGTTCACCGGGTGGCCGTCGCCGCTTAACCGCGGACGGTAACTTTCCGGCGCCGTGCCCGCGATGTCCATTCTGACTGCGACGGCTGCGCACCGGACGGCCGTCCGAGCCGGACTGAGGTTGCGACCCATGAAAAGCGCTCGAAGTCCACGCCGGACTCCGCGGTTCCAGCTGATCGGCGGACCGGGGAACGCGACGAGGTGGCGGCTGCTCGGCACGAACAACGCGTCCTTGGGGCTGGGCACCGTCGACTACCGCAACGGGGAAGAATGCGTCGCGGCGATCCAGTGGCTGTGCGCGAACCTCCCGCGCACGCGCATGGAACTGACCCACGACCACGGAATCGACTGGCGATGGTTCCTGCGCGCGGGCAGCGGGACGATCGCGTCGGCGAGCCACGCCTACGGCCGCCGCATCGAAGCCCAGCGCGGATACGAACGATTCGTCGCCGCGATCGCGGACGCGGCGGAATTCGCGGCGGAGGGCCGGATCACCGACTGGCGCACGAAATACCGGCTGCCCGGCTGAACGCGTTCGTCGGGCATTAACTCCCGCGCCGTCTGGCGAGAACGCGACCGACCGGGCGCTGTTCGCCGAACCCCGCGAAGTTGGTGTCGGCCACGGAATCCCGTGGCCGAGACCAGACAGAAAGAGTACAAACTGATGCGTGCTCGTACTGCCCGGTTCGCCGGCGCCTCCGCCGCGGTCGCCGCGGGGGCGGCCCTGATCTTCCCGGGTACCGCCAGCGCAATCCCCGGCCCCAACCAGCTCCCCGAGGTCGTCGCGGCGGTGGGCTCCGACACGATCGCGGACGTCACCGGCGCGATCTTCGCCGCGGCCAACGGTTCGGCGGCGAACAGCGACCCCGACAACTACGTGAACGTCCCGCCGGTTCTCGCGGGCAGCCAGTCGTTCGCCGTGCCCGGCGACGTCTACGACGGCGGGACCACCTACACCGTCTCCAACCCGCCGCCCAACGGCTCCTCCGCGGGCAAGACCGCGCTGGCGAACGCCGCCGCGGCCGGCAGCGGGTCGATCGACCTCGCCCGCTCCTCGTCCCCGCGGTCGGCCTCCGACCCGTCGACGTTCCAGTACTACGCCTTCGCCAAGGACGGCGTGTCCTGGGCCGCCTCGTCCACCGGCGCCGGCGCGGGCGTCACCCTCACGCTGGACCAGCTGCGCGGCATCTACAGCGGCGCCATCACCAACTGGAACCAGGTCGGCGGCGCCAACGCGGCGATCACCGTCTACCTGCCCCAGGCCGGCTCCGGCACGCTGTCGTTCTTCACGAACACGGTGCTCGGCTTCGACCCGACCACGAAACCGGTCGTGATCAAGCGCTTCCAGGAGAACGAAGGCAACACCATCCCGGCGAGCGACCAGTCGTCGGCGATCGCGCCCTACTCCGTGGCCCAGTGGGTCGCGCAGGGCAACGGCGTCGTCAGCGACAAGCGCGCCGGCTTCTTCGAGGGCACCCTGACCGGTGCCGGTTCGGACGGCGCCCCGGTTTCGGGCTCCGCGCCGAACTACGCCCCGGCCTTCGCCGACGGGTTCCTCGGCGCCCGTTTCGTGTACTACGTGCTGGACACCCGCTCGCCGTCCCACGACGCGGCGCTCAACGCGGTCGGTTTCGACTCCTCCGGCCCGAGCCCGCTGTGCAACGGCAGCCTCGCCGGCACGCTGAGCCAGTACGGATTCAAGCCGCTCGCCCCGGTGAACGGCGTCACCTGCACGCTTTCCTGACCCGCTGAAGCACCGGACCGGCCCGGCCGGGGATTCCGCTCCCCGGCCGGGCCGGTTTCGCTGTCCGCCCCCACCCGAGCAAGAAACCGGGGCTGGCGCGGAGAACCAAACCTCCGTGCCAGCCCCGGTTTCGGCAGGGTCGGCTCAAGCCCAAGCAGGCAGCAACCGCCACACCGCCGACGCCGCCAGCACCGCCAACGCCAGCAGCGCCGGGGTGGTCAGCACGTACGTCGACACCGAACGCCAACGCCGGTACAGCAGCGTCGCCCCGACGGCCACGGCCGCGAAGCCGCCGAGCGCGAGCACGAGCCGGGCCCAGCCGCTCGGGTCGCCAGTGCGGCCGTCTTGCGCGTCCGCCCGGCCGTTCTGCGGCGTCGGACGGAACGGTTTGCCGTCGAGAACCGCCGTCACCACCGTCGCGCCCGAAGCCGAACCCGGCCACCACGAATCGGACGTGACGAGTGTCAGCCGGTCGTTCTCCGTACGGCCGTAATCGCGGTCCTCGTCCAAGTCACGGGTTGCCGTGTCGGTCACGGTGTAGACCGATTTCCCTTGCGTCGTCGCGACCACCAGCTGGTCTCCCCGCGACAGCTCGTTGAGCCGCGCGAACGGAGCACCGTATCCCGAATACCGGCCCACCACCGCCGAATTCCCCGGCTGGCCGGGTCCCGAAGTTCCCGGGACATGGCCCGGCCCGGACATCGTTTCGCCCGGTTCCACGCCTTCGAGCACGACCTGCTGCACCTGCAGCTTCGGGATCTCCAGCACCGCCACCGGCGCACCGAACTCCGGCGGCTTCGTCACCGGCGCGGCGCCGAGCAGCGTACGGGCCGCGCCCTGCGCCTGTGCCATCCGGCCCTGCAGCACCGACAGCGCCGCCCGCTGATCGTTGTTCGCGAGCATCGGCCCGAGCGCGTACGTGACAATGCCGAAGCACACCACCGCGGTGACCAGCCAGCCGACCACGGCGACAACCGTCCACTGTGGACCCGGGCGCGCCGGCGCGCGGAGCGTCGCGGTCATGCCCGGCGCCGCATCGCGACGAGCCGCTCGGCGAGCCGGTTCAGCCACGCGGGCAACGGCTTCCCCGCGGTCAGGTAACCAGTCGTCGGCGGCAACAGCACCAGCGCGACCAAAGCGAGCAACGGAATCAGCGCTCCCAGGACGTCTGCTCCCGGGAACAGCGGGACCTTCACCGCCGCGGCGACGCTGCGCGCTTCTTGGACACTCGCCTGCGTCGGCGCCTTCATCGCCAGCGCAGCGGCTTCCGCCGCACCAGGACCATTCGAACCGGAGCGGGCAAGCGGACCGCCGAGGCCGTCGCTCGCGGGAGTCCCGCCCACGGCGGCACCGGGGCCGCCGGTCGCGGCCGCTCCGGGGTTCTGCGCTTCCTTGTGTTCGTGGCAGGACGCCTCGGCCGTGCCGGTGCCGACCTTCGCCGCGGCGGTCTGGGCGGCGGAAAGCAGCTCCGGAGTCAGCGGAACGAGGCCCGGGCCCAGGCTGTCCTGCCCGCCGCTGACCGCGGCCTTCACGAAGGTCGCGAGCTGGGCCTGCTTGGCGGCTTGCGGCTGGCACGAAGCGTCCACCAGCGGGTTCAGCGGCGCGGTCAGGGACTCGACGTAGGTGAGCGGGTACGCCTCCGGATCGCCGCCGGGGACGATCCGGATCGACCCGTCCTCCGCCGGCTGCGCGTGCGCGGCCGCGGCCTGCAGCGACTTGGGCGTCGGCGCGACGTAACCGCCCTTGCCGTTGGGCAGGGCGACCGGGGCCCAGCCGTTCTCGGTCGCGGTGGCCAGGTCGGTGACGACCCAGTTCAGGCATCCGTTCGTGCATTCGTTCCCGGTCCCCAGCGCCGCGTTGACGACCTGCTTGCGGACGTTGACCTGACCGGTCTTCGCGTCGACGTTGTGCACGCCGCCGTCGCCGAGGTTGAGCGCGTTCAGGTCGGTCACCACGCCGACCGGCCCGTCGCTTCCGCGCAGCTTCGCGTTGCGGATGTCCACGAAAGTCCCGTACGTCCACGCGGGCATCCCGTTCAGCCTGCTGCTGAGCACCAACGGCACCGTGCTCGTCCCGATTTCGCCGGTGACCCCGAAGAAATCGGTGGTGAACTGCCCGGCCCGCGTGTTCGGCGAGCGGAGCGCATTCTCGGCCCCGCTGACCGCGGCCAGCGCCGGATTGCGCCGCACGAGCGCGGACCCGTCGACGAAAATGCCGCCCCGGCCGGTGCTGTCGGGCGACAGACCGCCCTTGCTCAGCAGGTTGGCGAGGTCGTCCCAGTCGAACTTCAGGTTGTCGGCCAGGCGCGAATTCAGCGCGCCGCCGTCGTCCCGGCGATCGGTCGGCGCCCACCCGACCGCGGCGAGCACTGTCGCGTTCAGGGCCGCCGGAATGTAGCTGCGGGCGCGGACCTGCTGCGTGGCCAGGGTTCCGCCGGAACCGGTGACCTGCACGTCCGACTCGCCCTTGTCGAACGAGGTCAGCCCGACGTCCTCGCTCTCGTTCACGATGTTGACCGGCTGCGCCGCCTTCGTCGGCGCGCAGAGCATCTGGTTCCAGCCGACCGCCGTGCGGCCGAACCGCTCCGGCATGCTGCCGGTCAGCGTGCTGGCGCCGACTCCGGCGCACCCTTTGATCTTGAGCCCGGGCGCGGACGCGCGGAACGTGATCGAGCTGTCGAACACCGTCTGGGCGGGACTGGTCGCCGTCGCCGGGACGCCGATCCGCAGCATCATGGTGCACGGATGGTTCTCGTCGCACGAGAAGGAATACTGCTTGTGGTCCGGGTTGTTCGGCCACTTCAACGCGCCCTGCGGGAAAGCCGTGAAATCCGGGTCGAAGGGAATGATCGCGGGCGTACGCGCTCCTCGCGGCACGTAGATGTCGAACACGACGTCGTGGGTGGTCGCGCTCCGGCCGACGTCATGGCCCGGGGGCTTGAACTCGGTGCCGGACAGCTCGTCGTTGAAGTTCTTGCAGTAGGCGGTGACGCGGGCCTCGACGGACGGATTGGGCGTCCACGGCCCCGGTTTCAGCAGCGAGTCCCGCAACGGCAGCGGGCACACCGAATAGTTCGCCGTGGCCCCCGCGGGCAACCCGGAGATCGTGATGCGCAGCGGGTCCCCGTCCTGCGCGTTCATCGGATCGGCGCCAGTCACCTTCACCTGGTAATTCAGCGGCTGCGGCTGCGCGGACGCCGTCGGCGCGACGGCGACGCCGAGCACCGCGAGCACCCCGGCGGCGAGCACGTGCGCCACGCGTCTGAAGCGGTTCATGGGTTCAACTTCGCCAGCGTCGCGCGCGGCGTCAACAAACGGGAACAGAACGCGGGCACCGGTTCACTAACGCGCCGTCGGGCCTTCTCTGTCCAGCCAACTTTCCCCGCCGCCGGCTCGCGATACTCGCTGCCGTGACCGTCTCGTCCTCCGCGTCCGGCGCCGCGCCGCCGGATCGTCTCGTCCTCGCCGATCTGCCTTCGCGGGCCGATCGGCTCTTCCGCCGCGTCACGAGCGGGACCGGGCTTTCCGTGCTCGCGCTCTTGGCCGTGATCGGGTTCTTCCTCGTCTACCGGTCCGCGCCCACGTTCGAGGCCAGCGGTTTCGGCTTTTTCACCACGATCCAGTTCGACCCGGCTTCCGGGCGGTTCGGCGTGCTCGGCCTGCTGTACGGCACGGTGGTGGTCGCGCTGATCGCGGTCGCCGTCGCCGTGCCGTTCTCGGTGCTGGCCGCGTTGTTCATCAGCGATTACGCCAGTCCGCGGATGCGCGGGTTCCTCACCGGACTGGTCGATCTGCTCGCAGCGATTCCCAGTTTGCTGTACGGGCTCTGGGGATTCAGCTTCCTGCGCCCGTACATCACCCCGTTGTCGCAGTGGATGACCGACAATCTCGGCTGGTTCCCGTTGTTCGACACGAAACCGGGCGCGGTGCTGTTCAATTCGATGTTCGTCGCCGGGCTCGTGGTTTCACTCATGGTCATTCCGATCACGACGTCGGTCATCCGCGAGGTGTTCACCCAGACCCCGCCCGGCGAAAAGGAAGCGGCGCTCGCGCTGGGCAGCACGCGCTGGGGCATGGTGCGGACCGTCGTGCTGCCGTTCGGCCGCGGCGGGATCGTCGGCGGGTCGATGCTCGGGCTCGGCCGCGCGCTCGGCGAGACGATCGCGGTTTCCCTTCTGCTGCCGCAGGTTCCGGAACTGACGACGCATCTGCTGGAATTCGGCGGCGCGACCATTTCCGGGTTCATCGCCAACAACGCGGGACAGTCCGGGCCCGCGCTGAGCGGGCTGATGGCGGCCGGGCTGGTGTTGTTCGCGTTCACGCTGGCGACGAACTTCACCGCGTCGGTGATCATTTCCCGCAGCCGTTCCGGAGCGGGGGTCGACGCGTGACCACCACTGAAATCCGCGTCGAGCAAGAGCGCCCGATTCCGGTGCGCCGCCGGACCTCCGCGACCACTCCGCAGGACCGGCTCGTAGCGCTCGGCTGCGCCGCGTCGGCGACGCTGCTGACCTGGTTCGTGATGCACCAGCTGCTGGTCTCGCCGGGCTGGCTCGCCGACCTCGTCGTGGCGTATCTGTTCTACCTCGGCATGCTCTACCTCGTCACCCGCGACCGGCTCGGGCGGCTCGCCGCGGTCGACAAGCTGGTGTCCGCGGTCGTGGTGAGCGGCGCGGTCGGGCTGCTGATCCCGTTGCTGTTCCTGCTCGGCTACATCGTCCTCAAGGGCGTGCCGAGCCTCCGGCTGGCGTTCTTCGGCCACGACATGTCCGCCGTCGCGCCGACCGATCCGGCGACAGCGACCGGCGGTTTGCACGCGATCGTCGGCACGCTCGAACAGACGGCGCTCGCGCTCGTGTTCGTCGTTCCGCTCGGCGTGCTCACCGCGGTGTTCCTGAACGAAACCCGGTCGCGTTTCCGCCGTCCGGTGCGGATTTTCGTGGACGCGATGAGCGGTCTGCCCTCTGTGGTCGCCGGGCTTTTCGTGTACGCGGCGCTGATCCTGCCGCCCGCGCAGCTGGGTTTCTCCGGGTTCATGGCGACGCTCGCGTTGACGATGATCATGCTGCCGACCGTCACCCGCACCGTGGACGTGGTGCTCCGCCTGGTGCCGGACGGCTTGCGCGAGGCGTCGCTCGCTCTCGGCGCGAGCCGCGCACGCACGGTCTGGTCTGTGGTGCTGCCGACCGCGCGCACCGGCGTGAGCACCGCGATCATCCTCGGCATCGCGCGCGTGGTCGGCGAAACCGCGCCGCTGCTGTTCACCTCCTTCGGCACGCTTTCGATGAACTTCAACCCGTTCAGCGACCCGCAGGAAAGCTTGCCCCGCTTCGTGTACCGCTACATCAAGGAACCGCTCGCCTCGGCGCAGGAACGCGGGTACATCGGCGCGCTGGTGCTGATCCTGCTGATCTTCGCGCTGTTCGCCCTGACCCGGCTGATCGGCCGCAAACGCTGGTCGGCGCGCCGCCCGAAACCCAGGAGTGCCCGGTGACCGAAACCCTCGAAGTCCGCGAACCCGTCCGGGTGCTCGGCGGGCCGCCCCCGGGCGCGGCGACGCTGGAGGCGCGCGGCGTGCACGCCTGGTTCGGCGACCGGCTCGTGCTCGAAGACGTCACCCTCGCGATGCCCGCCAACGAGGTGACCGCGCTGATCGGCCCGTCCGGCTGCGGCAAATCGACGTTCCTGCGCATTCTCAACCGGATGCACGAACTGGTCGGCACCGCGAGCCTGGCCGGGGAAGTCCTGCTGGACGGCGACGACATCTACGCCGAGGGCACCCGCGCGCAGCACGCCCGGCTGCGGATCGGCATGGTGTTCCAGAAGCCCAACCCGTTCCCGGCGATGTCCATTCGCGACAACGTCCTCGCCGGGCTCAAGCTCGCCGGCGTCAAATGCGCGGACAAGGACGGGCTGGTCGAGCAGAGCCTCGAACGGGCCGGGCTGTGGCGCGAGGTCCGGGACCGGCTGAACTCCCCCGGCGGCGCGCTGTCCGGCGGGCAGCAGCAGCGGCTGTGCATCGCGCGGTCGCTGGCCGTGCAGCCGAACGTGCTGCTGATGGACGAGCCGTGCTCGGCGCTCGACCCGACGTCCACGCGGCGGATCGAGCAGACGATCGTGGAGATCTCCGACGAGGTGACCGTCGTGATCGTGACGCACAACATGCAGCAGGCACAACGGGTTTCCCACCATTGCGCGTTCTTCCTCGCCGGGGAGAACGAGCCGGGGCGCGTGGTCGAGCACGGGCCGACCGAGCAGATTTTCGAGAGTCCGGAAGACAGCCGCACGCACGACTACGTCCACGGCCGTTTCGGCTGAACTGGGGAGTTTCCTGATGGACCGCAAGAGATGGCTCGGGCTCGGCGGCGCGGCGGCGCTGCTGGCCTGCCAGGTTGTGCTCGCTCCGGCCGCGGAGGCGTTCAGCCAGGTCAACGGGTCCGGGTCCACTTACGTCGGGCTCGCGATGAGCGACTGGCAGAACGGCGCGAACTCGCGCGGCATTCCGGTGAACTACAGCGCGCTCGGTTCTCCGGCCGGGGTCAATCAATACGGCGACCACACGGTTGATTTCGCGGGCACCGAAGCGGAAGTCAGTTCCCTGGAAGCGGCTGGCGGCGGCGGGGCTACCGCGAAACAGCGCGGGTACCAATATGTTCCGGACGTCGCGGGCGCGGTCGCGGTGATGTACAACGTCACCGACGCCGGCGGCCGCCGGGTGGACACGCTCCATCTGACGCGGGACGTGGTCGCCCGGATCTTCGCGCGGCAGATCACGCGCTGGAGCGATCCGGCGATCAGCGCGACCAACGGCGGATTCGCGCTGCCGGACCAGCCGATCACGCTGGTCGGCCGCAGCGGCCAATCCGGCACCACGGCGTTGTTCTACGACTTCGTGGCCCATGTCGCGCCGGGCCCGTACGGAGATTTCATCGCCCGGAATGTCGACAAGGGGATCGGGCCGCTGCCCTCCGGGGTGCGGCCGATCCAGCTGCCGACCCGCGGGCCGGACGCGGATTTCTACCGTCTCTTCGCCGACTCCGACCAGATCGCGCAGACCCTGGCCAACGGCAGCGTCCCGTTCTCCATCGGCTACGACGAGTTCGGGTACGCCAAGAAGTACAACGCACCGACCGCGTGGGTGGAGAACCAGGCCGGGAAATACACGCTGCCGTACGCGGCGAACATCGCGGCGGCGCTGACCAAGGCCAACCTGCGCCCGGACCTCAGCCAGGAATTGTCCGGAGTTTATGCCAACCCGGATCCGTCCGCTTACCCGATTTCGGCGTATTCGTATTTGATGACGCCGTGCGGGAACGGGCGCGACACCTGCAAGGGCGGGTATCCGGACGGGGCCAAGGCGGACACCATGACCGCGTTCATCGAGCATGTCGCTTGCGACGGCCAGATCAACATGGCGCGGATCGGGTATTCGCCGCTGCCGCCCAACCTGTCGCAGGAGATGATGAACGCCAACGCTCGGCTCACCGGACGCCCGGCCAAGCAGCTCAATGCCGGGAACTGCGCCAATCCGACGTTCCAGGGCGGTCTCGGAGCCGGGGCGACCGCGCCGCCGGATCCCTTCGCCGCGTTGGGCGGGGTGGATGTGCTGACCCACGGCGGAACGGGTGGCGGAAACAAGGCCGCGGCACAGGAAGGACCGAAAGCGTCAGCCAACGCGCAAGCATCGGCTGGACCGGGAGCATCGTCTTCGGCCGGGCCCGATGCTTCGGAAGCCAACGGCGGATCGCGGGACTGGCGCAAGGCCGAACCCGCCGCTTACCAGGGCGGCGGATTCGGCGGATTCGGGCCATGGGCGGCACTGGTGCTGTTCGCGGCGATTTGCGTGCCCTTGGTAGTGCGCGGAATCATCCGACGCCTGCGGCGAACGGGATAGCGCTTCAGCTCCCCGTCCACGGCGGAGCCGAACCCCACCCCCAACACGGCACCGGCTGGTCGGCTGCCGGTCCGGCGTCCGGCGCGGAGAACACCACCGCGAGCCTGCTGCCCCATTCGAGATAGCCCGCGAGCGCGGCGCGGAACTCCGGGTCGGCAGGCAGCCCGACCTCGTCCGCGGTCGCCAGCAGCAGCGAAACCCACCGGCGCCGCTGCGGTTCGGTGATCGCGCGGCCAGCGTGCCGGGCGATCATGTGCGCGTGCCCGCCGTGCTGGCCGGTGTACGCGGCCGGGCCGCCGAACACCTCGCCTAGCCAGACCGCCACGTGCGCGGGGTGTTCCGGGCTCATCCCGGCGAACACCTCGGCCAGCAGGTCGTCCTCGGGCACCTTCGCGTAGAACGCCTCGGTCAGCCTGGTCAGCGCGGCCGCTCCGCCCGCCCATTCGTAGAGCGTCGGCACCGCACCGCCGGAACCGGCCACGTCGGTGCGTTCGTAGTGCCGCATCTCCTCGATCTGCTCGACATACGGCCGGATCTCGGCGAAGAACGCGGCGAACTCCGGACCGCCGCGGAAACCCTTCAGGTGGTCCTCGGCGGAAGTCCAGCCGATGCGCAGAATGTAGCTGCCCGGTTCGTCGACGGCGCGCGCGAGTTCGTAGTCCTGACACTGTTTCGCCGCGGCGAGCGACTTGGCCGCGCGTCGGTAGGCGGCTTCGAAGTCCGCGTGCCCGCCGTCGCGAATGCGGTAGCGGAGGTACTCGATGATCACCGGATCAGCCAAGCACTCGCCGGACCGGCCGCCTAGTACGCACTTGCCGGTGCGTACCCGCGATGATGGACGGATGAAAGCGCGCTACTCCTGTGCGGTCGAACTGGCCGTCGACGTCATGGGCGGGAAGTGGAAGCCGGTGATCCTGGCGCGGCTCAAGGAAGGCCCGCACCGGTACGGCCAGCTCCGCCGGGCCATTCCGTCGATCACCGAAAAGGTGCTGACCGAGCAGCTGCGGGAGCTGGCCGCGGCCGGGCTGGTGAACCGGACCGAGGTGGACGGCCGGGTGCCGACCGTCGAGTACCGGCTGACCCCGGAAGGCGACGAGCTTCGCCCGGCGCTGACCGCGTTGTACGAATGGGGCAGCCAGTACGCCGAGCGCAACGGCATCGAGGTCGGCGCTTCCTGAACGCTAGGAGCGCAGCAGGTCGGCCAGCACCGCGGCTTCGCTGATGTCGCTGCGTTTGGTGGCGGTCAGCAGGGTCAGCGGGCCCTTCTTGGCCAGGGCACGCAGCTGGTCGAGTGCTTCCGCGCGTTCGGGTTCTTCGAGTTCCGAGCGGTAGCGTTCGGCGAATTCGTCGTACCGGTCCGGGTCGTGCGCGTACCACTTCCGCAGTTCCGTCGACGGGGATATCTGCTTGAGCCAGTCGTCGAGGTGCGCGCGGTCCTTGCTCAGCCCGCGCGGCCACAGCCGGTCGACCAGCACCCGTGCGCCGTCGAAGGATTCCGGCGCGTCGTAGACCCGGCGTACCTGGACTTGACGTTTGCTCAAAGCGGCTCCTTTCGCAGTCGGGGCTCCGCCCAGCGTCCGCCGCCGGCCGGCGCGGCGCAAACGAGGGGGTATAACCCCAAGGTATGGAACTGCGTCAGCTGCGGTACTTCGTCGCCGTGTTCACCGAGGGGTCGATCAGCCGGGCGGCCGGGTCGCTGATGATGTCGCAGCCCGCGCTGACCCGGCAGATCCGCGTCCTCGAACGCGAACTCGGAACGCCGCTGTTCGAACGGGTGCCGACGGGCGTGCAGGCGACGGTCGCCGGCCGGGCGCTGCACGAGCACGCGCGGCAATTGCTGCGGCTCGCCGACGCGACGCGGGAGGTCACGCGGTCCGCGGCTCCGGTGAAGGAACAGGTCGAGATCGCGTTGCCGCCGGGCATTCCGCAGGACTGGGTGCTCGCGGCGCTGACGGAAATCCGCCACCAGGTCCCGGACGCCGCACTGTCGTTTTTGGACGCCAGCAGCACCGAACAGCTGCGGATGCTCAGCGAAGGACGGATCGACATCGGGCTCGTCCACCAGAACCCGCCGTCGACGCTGCACGGACGATTCCTGTTCGAGCATCCGTTCGGGGTCGCGATCCGGCCCGGGCACGAGCTTTTCGGGCGCGCGCAATGCCGGTTGCGGGAGCTCGACGACGTCCGGGTGCTCGCGCACGCACGCGCGCAGGTCCCCGCCGGACACGACCAGATGCTCGCCGCGGCGCACGGGCTCGGGGTGTCGCCGAACTGGCGATTCGCGCGGTTCAACGAGAACGCGCTGGCGTGCGCGGAGGCCGTCGAGGCGGACGCGGTGCTGCTGAGCCGGCCCAGCGCGACCCGGATGCTGCCGGGGTGGGCGTGGAGCGAACTGGTCGAGCCGGGCGTCCCGCTGACGACGTGGGCGGCGTGCCAGCCGCAGACGCGGCGGATCGTCGGCGCGGTGATGGAGGTGCTGGCCGGGTTTTAGCGAGCCCGTCCGGGAGCGCGCGGCTCCCGGACGGGACCGGGTCAGCCGGTGGCCAGCACCTTCAGCCGGTCGAGGCCGGCGCTGAAGTAGTCCTGGTCGAGCGGCGAAGACGTGTACTGCCAGAAGGTGTAGAAGCCCCAGGCGTAGGGCAGCGTGCCCGGCGACGACGAGTACGCCGCGACCCACAGCGGGTTGGTCGAGCTGAAGTCGCCCCTGTTGCCGGTGCACTGGGTCCACCAGCTGTTCGCCGTGTAGATGACCGGCCAGCGCGACGTCTTCGCGTGGTACTCGTCGCTGAACGCCTTGATCCACGAGACCATCGCGGACTGGCTCAGCCCGTAGCAGGCGGAACTGGGCCCCCATTCGATGTCGAGCGTGCCGGGCAGGGTCTTGCCGTCCTTCGACCAGCCGCCGCCGTGCGCGACGAAATAGTCCGCCTGTGCCGCGCCGCCTGAGATGTCCGGACGGCCGTAGTGGTATGCGCCGCGGATCATGCCGACGTGGTACGACCCGTTGTACTGCTGGGTGAAATCCGGGTTCTGGTATCCGGTGCCCTCGGTCGCCTTGACGTAGGCGAACCGTTTGCCCTGGTTCCACCAGGACTGCCAGTTGACCGCCCCCTGATAGCTGCTCACGTCGATGCCCGCGGTGGTGGTTTCGACCGACGCCGGCGCGACCGCCGCGCCGCCGGGGTCGTGCGCCCGGATGGAGGCGCCCATCTGGTGGTTGTCCGGAGTCTCGGCCGAGGTGCTCGCGGCTGCGGCAGGTGCGGCCGAGGCGTTCGACGCGGTCGCCACGAGCAGGGCGGCGGCCGCGGCGAGCACCGCTCCGGTCCGGCGGCGGCGCGCCCTCCCGGCGGGTCCCCAGTGGTGAGTGGTCATGACAGGTCCTTTCGGATGCCCTCGCGACGTGCCACCCGATCAGGTGGCACGAGGACCTGATTCTGTTGCTAACTGTGATGCACTGTCACTGCTCCAAGTGAACTAATTTCCACTTGACCGGACAATGAGAAAGACATTCTCAGTAGGCCGTTGCGGTCGAGTTGGCCGAAAACGCCGCCAACCGGCCGCCGTCGCCTTACTCTCCAGCGCCATGTCGAAATCACGAAGAACCCGGACGATCCTCCAGCTCCTGGCCGTCCTCCTGGCCCTGGCCGCGACCGCCGCCGGCCCCGCGCAAGCGGACGAACCGGCCTTGCTGCACTTCAACCATTCCTACGGGGTCCTCGACCGCGAGACCGCCGACGCCATCGAGCATTCGGCCTACCTCAAGGACTTCGCCAACTTCCAGGTCCGCACGACCACCGGTGCCGGCGGCGAAAAGTGGACCGGCCGGTACCTGATGGGCCGCGAAACCTACCTGGAGCTTTTCGGGGTCGGCGACGTCCCCGGCAAGGACGGCGACCTCGGTTCGGCGGGCCTGGGAGTCTCGGTCGAACACGCCGGCCAGCTGTCCACAGTGGTCCAGCGCCTGCGCGACGCGGGCGTCGCGAACCCGGTGCAATTCCTGCAGACCCGCGACTTCGGGGACGGCAAGCCGGTCCCCTGGTTCGACGCGGTCCTGACCACCGACCAATACGACGCCTTCGGCGCCTGGGGCATGGAATACCGTCCGGAGTACTTCGCCGACCCGCGCGGCAACACCGGGCCCGCGCAATATCCCGGCGACGTCAGCCGGAACCGGTACCTGTCGGACGACTACCGCAACCACCAGATGCGCGACGTCACCGGCATCCGCCTTGGCGTCACCGCGCGCGACCTCGACAGCACGCTGCCGCTGCTGCGCGCGGGCGGCATGATCGTGCGCCAGATTCCCACCGGCGCCGTCGCTTTCGACGGCATGACCGCGATCCGCTTCGACGCCGTCCCCGCGGACCAGGTCGGCTTGCGGCAGATCGACCTGGCGCTGAACCATCCGGCCGGAACCCGGCACGTCGAGCAGATCGGCCGCTCGACGCTGACTGTCGGCCCGGGCGCGCACGCGCGCTGGACGTTCGACATCCGCGGCTGATTCCCGCTCGCGAGGGGAACCCGCGAGTTCCCCTCGCGAGCGGTCGGCGGCGGCCGCGAAAACCCGGTGGTCCCCGCCGGTAAGTTGATCAGTATCTCGGTGCACCGGGAACGACGACCCGGAACAGCGGGTCCGTACGAGGGGAAATCAATGCACAAGAGTTCTGTCCTGTCCATCGGCCGTTCGGCGGCCGCGCTCGCGGCGGTCGCCGCACTGGCGGCGTGTTCGCCGGGGAACCGCCGCGGCGCCGGCGGAGTCCGCCGCCGCGAAACCCGAGGCCTTCGGCGCGGCCGGATACCGCGGCATCGCCCCGGGGATGGCCAAGGAAGCGGCGCTCGCCACCGGGAAACTCGCCACCGCGCCGGTTTCCGCGCTGGACGGCTGCACGGTCCTGAGCTGGCAGGGCGGCCCCGCGCCGGACCCGGCCAAGCTGGCCGCCGAGGCCGAGGCGCAGCGCAAGGCCGACGACCTCTACGCCAAGTCGGACGCGGCGGACAAGGCAGCGAAGCAGAACACCGGCACGTCCGCCGCGGAGCTGGCCAAAGCCGCCGCCAAGGACGCGGAAGCGGCCCAGCTGGCGGCCGACTCCGCGATGGCGAGCGCCGAACTGGCGGGCAAGCGGGAAGAGCGCGACAAGGCGTTCGCCGCGGCCGGCGGCGCCTCGTTCGGCCAGAACGGCCTGCACGCGCTGGGCGCCCCGCCGGACGCCAAGACCGCGGAGGGCATCGGCGCCGGATCCTCGCTGGCCGACCTGCACAAGGCGTACGACGCACGCGGTTTGAAGGCCGGCGCGGCCGGGCGGTTCGAGCTGCCCATCGCGGAAAAGCCGGGCTGGCGCTTCGAATTCACCCCCGCGGACAACGGCACGGTCAGCGGGGTGGCGATCACCGACGGCGCCCTGAAGTGCCGCTGAGTCCATAGTGGACACATGAGGGCCTCCTTGCCGTCGCGGGCAAGGAGGCCCTCACTCGTCCCCGGAACGCAACACCGCCAGCTCCGTCCGCCCCCGGATCCCCAGCTTCGCGTAAATCCGCGTCAAGTGGTACTGCACCGTCTTCACCGACAAAAACAACTCCGCGGCCACCTCCCGATTCGACTGCCCCCGCGCCACCATCCGCGCCACCGCCTCCTCCTGCGGCGTCAACCGATCCACCCCGCCCCGCGGCACATGCACGCCACCGGCCCGCAATTCCCGCTCGCACCGCGCCACATAGGTCACCGCACCCATCGACGCGAACCCGTCCCGCGCGGCGACCAGTTGCGTGTCCGCCCGAGCCCGCCGTCCCAGCCGGCGCAACGTCTGTCCATACGCGAACGCGATCCGGGCCTGGTCGTACCGCAACGGCAACGACCCGATCATCTCCACCGCGGCGTCGAACGCCGCCACCGCGCCGACATGGTCGTTCCGCGCCCCGAGCAAGCGGCCCCGCGCGGCCGCGAGGCGAGCCCGCGCCGAAACATGCTCCCGTTTCCCCGCCGCCCGTTCATGGGGAGCCAGAAACGCGTCCGCCTCCTCTGACCGTCCACTGAGGACCAAGGCATGCGCGTACAGATCATGCCACGGCCAGTGCCCCGGCTCGTCTACCGAGGTAGGCAGCGACAGCCGCGTCAACGGATGCAACGCCCGCAGCACCCCGGCGGAATCCGCGGCGGCCTCGGCGACCTGGGCCCGGGCCAGCAAAGCGGGAACCCGCATGATTTCGTAGTCCTGCGGCCCGGAAGCACACGCCAGCAACGCCTCCTCCGCTCGCGCCGGATCGCCGCGCAAGGCATGCACCGCAGCCGAAGTCCAGTGCAGCAACGGCGCGGTCAGCACAATCCCGGTCCGGTCCACCAAGGCGAGCGCTTCCCGGACCACGCGCAACGCGTCGTCCCATTCCCCGCTCAGGAACAGCGTCCGCGCCAGCCAGGCTTGCGCCCACAGGGAAATCCGCGCCGAACCGCCCAAATAGCTGGTGGGCACGGCACTTTCCAAATCCACCCGCGCGTCGTCGATCCGATCGGTGAGCAGGTTCAGCCATCCGCGAGCCATGACGACCCGCTGCGCCTGCGCACCGTGCCGGATCCGGTCCGCCAGCTGCGCGTAATCCCGCCGAGCCTGTTTGGCGCGCCCCGAAGCGGCAAGCCCGAGACCCCGGATCGCCGCCGCCTCCACCGCGGCCGGCGTCTCCGGCACCGCCAGCTCAAGGGCCCGGTCCGCCCACCGCACGAGATCTTCCGCGGAGTACCGGCACAGCGCATCAAGGACATATCGCTGGCATATCAACGCGGCCGTCTCCGGATCTCGCGAGGCGTTGACGATATCCCAGGCCCGGCTCAGCCGTCCGCCAGCTTCCGCGGCCCGGCCTCGCACCACGGCGAGATAGCCGAGCACGGCGTCGCGCAACGGGGTCTCTCGCACGCTCTCGACTTCCGGAGCAAGCGCTGCCGCCCGGAACACGTCGCCAGCGCCGATCAACGCGTCGACAGCGCGGGTGATCCGAGCTTGCCGCAGCTCAGCGTCTTCAGTGAGCCGCCCAGCGTCGTTGAGCAGCACCGCGGCCGTCCCCCACGCCCCCGCCGCGGCTCGCTCGACCGCCAGCGCGTCCAGGCGGTCCGCGACGCTCGCGTCCGGCACCGGGCTGGCCGCCACCAGCAACCGCAAGCTCCGCGCCGGGTCCTCGACCAGTTCCGCCGCGCGCCGCTGCAACGTCGAGCGCCGCTCTGGCCCCAGCCCGGTCAGCACCGCCGCGCGCACCATCGGATCCGGCGGCCCCACTTCGGCGAGCCCGCGAGGCGCGAGTTCGACCAACCGCGCCGCGCACGCCTCGTCCAGCACCGGCAGCGGATCGCCGTCGAGATCGGCCAGCGACGCCACCGACCGCACCGCCGCGCCGGCGCCCAGCACCGCCGCGGCGGCGACAAACCGTTCCGCCGCCGGGGAAAGCTGCGAGATCCGTTCCCGGACCGATGCGGCGACCGCGGCCGGTGCGGGCAGATTCGGATCGAACCCGCCCCAGGTCGCGCGCGGGACCTCGGTCAGCAGCTGCACGACATGCCGCGGTCGGCCGAGCGTGTGCCGGCACAACCGTTCGGCCATCGTCGGATGCAGGGCGATACCGCGCGCCGAGGCCAGTTCGGACACTTCCGCGGCGTCGAGCGGCGGCACGCGCACCTCGTCGCCGGACATCCGGGCGAGCAGTTCCTGAACGTCCGCCCGAGCGCGAGAATCGCCGGTCGCGGCGGTGAGCAGCACCGTCGCCCGCACCGCCGGATGGTGTCGCAGCAGCGAGGACAGCGTCCGCATCGAGTCCACATCGGCCAGTTGCGCGTCGTCGACCACCAGCAACGTCCCGGGCACCAGTTCCGCCGCGATCCGGCCGGCGACCGAGAGCGGACCGCCGTCGGTCGGCAAGTCCGGGAACAGCTGCCGCAGCACGGCGAACGCGCTGCCGCTCTCCCACTCGGCCGCGGTCGCCTGGAGCACCGGCCCGGGGAACGCGTCGGTGGCCCGCCGCGCCAGCGTGGTGCGCCCGCACCCGGCGGGTCCGCACAGCAGCACCGCGCGGCCCGCCCGGGACAGCAGGCCGGCCAGCTCCTCCGCCGCGGTCGTCACGGTCCTCCCCGTTTCGCCGGATGCCTCCGTCAGCCGAAGATCGCCCCCGGCGACGGGCAGGACGGTGCCGGTGACGTACGAGGCCTCGTCCGAGGCCAGGAACGCGATCGCCGCGGCCTGCTCGTCCAGGGTGCCGTACCGCTTGAGCAATGACGAACCGACAGTCTGGTCGATGTGCGCCTGGAACCACTCCCGTTCCTGGTCGGTGGCCGGATCGGGGCCGCCGCGCGGGATCCGCCGCGGCGGGGCCTCGGTGCCGCCCGGCGCGGTCGCGACCACGCGGATGCCCGCGTCGGCGTACTCGAAGGCCAGCGACGCGGTCAGCGCGTTGATCCCGCCCTTCGCCGCCGAGTACGGGATCCGGTGGATGCCGCGAGTGGCCGCCGACGAGACGTTCACGATCACCCCGCCGCCCCGCTGCGCCATCGACGGCAGCGCGGCCCGGCAGGAGAACAGCGTGGTCAGCAGGGACCGGCGGAGTTCGGCCTCGATCTCGTCCGGGCCGAACTCGGTGAACGGCTTGAACCGCAGCGCGCCGCCGACGTTGTTGACCAGCACGTCGATCCGCCCGAACCGGGCCAGCGCGGCTTCCGCGACCGCCTGCGCGCCCGCCCACGTCTCCAGGTCGGCGACCACCGCCGCGGCCTCGGGCAGCTCGTCGGCCAGGCCGCTGACCAGGCCCGATCGGTCGGCCAGCACCAGCGCGCCGCCCTCCGCGGCGATCCGCCGGGCGGTCGCCTCGCCGATCCCCTGCGCGGCCCCGGTGACCACGACGACCTTGCCCGCGAACCGTCCCGGCGACAGGAATTTCGGCCGCGCCGCCGGGTCGCCCATCGCCCGCCGGGTGGTCGCCTTCGACCGTTCCGCGTGCTCGGCCACCAGCCGCCGCGCGGTCGCCCGGTCTCCGGACTCGAACGCGGCGACCAGGTCCAGGTGGTCCTGCGTGCAGCGCGGATGGCACCAGGTCGCGTTGCGCAGGGTCTCGGCCATGTGGCCTTTCACGCCGAGCGCCTGATATGCCTGCAGCAGGTGTTCGTTGCCGGTGAGCGTGAACAGGTAGTCGTGGAACGCCGCGTTGGTTTCGGTGTAGGCAGCGGCGTCCAGGAACCGGTCACCGTCCACATAGGGCACTGTCGACTCGGCGAGCAGGCGGTATCCGGCGAGCTGGCCCGAGGTCAACCGCCCGATCGTCAGTTCGACCGCACCCAGTTCGAGGGCCTGCCGAGCCTCGAAAACGGCGTCCGATTCATGGACCGACGGGTGTTCCTCGCCGATTTCGTATTCGCCCGGCAGCTCGTCGGACGCGGGCAGCATTTCCTGGCCCGCGATCGTGCGCGCGACCCGGGCTTCCTCCACCGCGGACAGCGCCGGTCCGGCCCGCAACGGGGTCAGCTCCACCGCCGGGAACAGCTCCTGCCCGGCCAGCGCGCGGCCCGCGAGAAACTCCGGCTCCGGCTCGGGTTCCGGCAGCGCCAGAGCAACCGGCTCGACGGGGATCTCCGGGGCGCGGGCTGGCGCCGCCAGCGCGAACTTCTCGTAGTAGAACCCGGTCGGCTCGAACCCGGCCGACGCGAAGTGCCCGCGGACGGCCTCCACCATCGGCGGCGGGCCGCACAGGTAGACCGCGACATCCCCGCCGTGCAGGTGCTCGTCGCGGATCAGCGTGGTCACGTAACCCTTGTTCGGCGCGGCACTTCCCGGATCGGAAACGCAGTAGTCCCAGGTCAGCCCGGGAACCTCCGCCGCCAGCTTCTCCAGCGTCTCCGTCTCGACCAGGTCGTCGTCGGTGCTCACGCCGTACACCAGATGGGCGGGCCGGGTCGCGCCGGAAGCGCGCATAGTGCGCACAATGGACAGAATCGGCGCGAGTCCGGTGCCTCCGGCCAGCAACAGCACCGGGCGGTCCGTCTCCCGCAGGAAGAAGCTCCCGTGCGGACCGGTGAACGTCAGCTCGTCCCCGGATTTCGCCCGTCCGGTCAGGTAATCCGACATGACGCCGCCGGGCGTGAGCTTCACCAGGAACGTCAGCCGCTCGTCGTCGGGCGCGTTGCTGAACGAATACGAGCGCGCGACCTCCGTGCCCGGCACCGTGATGTTCACGTACTGCCCGGGCAGAAACGCCAGCCGGTCGCGATCGCGGATCTCCACCGTCAACGACATTGTCGTCGGCGAAAGCCGGTCCAGCGCGACAAGAGTGCCGTGATGTTCGGCAGCCTGCGTCTTCGCGACCGCTGACGTGCTCGCGATCTGCAACACCAGATCGGACTTCGGCTTCATGCTGCACGGCAAGACATAACCGCGCTCCGCCTCGTCCGCGCTCAACGCGTCTTCGAGATAAGACCCGCCCTCGTACTCCCCCGATTCGCAGAACGCCTTGCACGTCCCGCACGCGCCGTCGCGGCAGTCGAGCGGAATGTTGATGCGCTGCCGGTACGACGCGTCCGCGACGGTCTGGTCCGGCGCGCAGGTGACGAAGCGGGTGACACCGTCCTCAAAGGACAGAGCGATCCGGTGGTTCATGACCGCCTCCGCTCAGAAGTGGTACACGTCGACGACGTGGTGGATGTAGTCGTTCTTGAGCACCACGGTCTTCCGCCGGATCAACGGCGAAGCACCGGAGAAATCGACGGTGTAGAACGAGGTCCCGTAATACGGGTCGACCGTGTGATAGCGGAAATACATCGTGTGCCAGTTGAACCGCACGTCCACCAGGTCGCCGTGCCGTTCGATCAGCTCGACGTTCGTGATGTTGTGACTGGTCCGCGGTTCCGGAAGGGAGGTCGCGCTCGACCGTTCGGTGCGGATCCGGAACACGCGGTCCTCGAGCCCGCCCTTGTTCGGGTAGTAGATCAGCGAAATGTCGCGCTGCGGGTCTTCGGTGAGCAGATCGTCGTCTCCCCAGGACGGCATCCAGTACACGACATCGTCGGCGTAGCACTCCAGCCATTTCTCGAACTCGCGGTCGTCCAGATACCGCGC
The DNA here is from genome assembly GCF_000158875.1 of Streptomyces sp. AA4. Lineage (NCBI taxonomy): Bacteria > Bacillati > Actinomycetota > Actinomycetes > Kitasatosporales > Streptomycetaceae > Streptomyces > Streptomyces sp. AA4. The sequence continues at coordinate 5,212,598 of NZ_GG657746.1, forward strand.
CTCGCGGTAGAGGAATTGCTCGACGTCGTGCTGGGTGATGGTCTTCTCGGCGGCGGCGGTCATCGGGCTTCTCCTCGAACGGCCTGCTCGCGGGCGATCGCCGCGCGCATCGTTTCCTGCCAATACCCGTGCTGCACCGGATAAAGTCCCTCGTCCTCGTTCTTCTGCCCGGCGGACACGACCCCGTCGAGCCCGAGCGACGACGCGACCTCGTCCGGCCCGGTGAGCCAATGCCGCGCCCCGCGGCTCATGTCGTTCCAAGGAGCGGCCGTCGCGCGGAAAGTGAGCTGACAGGACCGGAATTCCTCCAGGTCGTCCGGCGTCGCCATTCCCGAAGCGTTGAAGAAATCCTCGTACTGCCGGATCCGCCACGCCCGCGATTCGGCGCTTTCGCCCTTCGGCGCGATGCAGTAGATGGTGACCTCGGTCTTGTCCGGCGCGATCGGCCGGAAATGCCGGATCTGCGTCGAGAACTGGTCCATCAGGTACACGTTGGGGTACACGCACAGATTCCGGGACCCGCGCACCATGAACTCGCCCTTGGCGTCGCCGTACTTCTCCTTCAGCTCCGCCATCCGCGGCCACAGCGGCCGGTCCTGCGGGTTGCCCGCCCAGGTCCACAGGCACAGGTGCCCGTGCGGGAACGACCAGTAGCCGCCGCCGGACTTGCCCCACGAACCGGCGTCGAGCGTCTTCGTGTCGTTCGCCGATTCGCCGGTGTTGCGCCGGGCGGTGGTGGCCGCGTAGTTCCAGTGCGTCGCGGTGACGTGGTAGCCGTCCGCGCCATTCTCCGCCTGGACCTTCCAGTTGCCGTCGTAGGTATACGTGGAAGCCCCGCGCAGTACTTCCAGCCCGTCCGGCGACTGGTCCACGAGCATGTCGATCACCTTCGCGGCGTCGCCGAGGTGCTCGGCCAGCGGAAGGACGTCCGGGTTGAGGCTGCCGAACAGGAACCCGCGGTAGGACTCGAAGCGGGCGACCTTCGTCAGGTCGTGCGAACCGTCGGTGTCGAACGATTCCGGGTAGCCCGCGCCGTCCGGGTCCTTGACCTTCAGCAGCTTGCCGTCGTTGCGGAAGGTCCAGCCGTGGAACGGGCAGGTCAGCGTCGGCCGGTTGTCGCGTTTGCGCCGGCAGATCATCGCGCCGCGGTGCGCGCACGCGTTGATCAGGCAATGCAGTTCGCCGCCCTTGCCGCGCGTGAGGACGACCGGCTGGCGGCCGATCGTGGTGGTGAAGTAGTCGCCGGGGTTCGGCAGCTGGCTTTCGTGCGCGAGGTAGATCCAGTTGCCCTCGAAGATGTGCTTCATCTCGAGTTCGAAGATCTCCTCGTCGGTGAAGATCCGGCGGTTCGCGCGGTAGACGCCCGCCTCCGGGTCCTCGACCACCGCGTCCGCGACTACGGAAGCGGCGTGGTCCAGCGTGTCGGTCATGACTCCTCCAACGGGCCTCTGATCTGCACTGATCGGCTCCCCACCAGGGCGTTTCCCGCACTGTGCCAGTCCGTGGCCGCAGCCACACCAGGGCAAGACCCAGTCCTGACCTAGGGTGGGATTATTCGATGCCGTTTATCAATCGCACGCAAACCGCTCCTTGTCTTCACTCAATGCCGGAACCTACGGTGAGCGAGACCACGCGAGGAGCCGGTGAGGAGGCAGCCCGATGGAACTGCGCCACCTGCGGTACTTCGCCGCCGTCGCCGAGACCTGCCACTTCGGCCGCGCCGCCGAACGCCTGCACCTCGCCCAGCCGGCGCTTTCGCACGCGATCCGGCAGCTGGAGGACGAGCTGGGCGTCGCCCTGCTCAGCCGCACGACGCGGCAGGTGCAGGTCACCCCGGCCGGCCGCTTCTTCCTCGGCGAGGCCCAGCGGATCCTCGACGCCGTCGAGGCGGGCGCGCGCGGAGCCCGGCGCATCGCCGACGGCCGCCGAGGGCTCGCCCGGATCGGCTTCACCGGCACCGCCGCGCTGTCGCACCTGCCGCGGGTCGCCCGCGCGCTGCAGCACCGGCTGCCCGAGGTCGAACTCGAGGTGCACGCCGACCTGCTCACCGGCGAGCAGTGCGCGCAGCTGCGCGACGGCACGCTCGACATCGGCGTGCTGCGCCCGCCGGTCACCGGCGGCGACCTCGACCTGCACGTCATCGAGACCGAGCCGCTGGTGCTCGCCGTCCCGGCCGACCACCGGCTCGCGGTGGAACCGGTCGTGGCGATGAGCGACCTGCGCGCCGAAGCGTTCGTCACCTATCCGGCCAGCTATTCCGTCGTCAACGAAGCGGTCCTGCGCAGCTGCCGCGACGCCGGATTCACCCCGCAACGCGAGCACGAGGCCGCGGGTACCGCGGTGCTGCTCGCCCTCGTCGCCGGAGGACTCGGCGTCGGCGTCGTCCCCGCGTCCGCGCGGGCGCTGCCGCTGGCCGGGGTCGTGTTCCGCGACCTCGCCGGGGCGGCCACCGTCCAGCTCGCGCTCGCCTGGCACCGCGACCGGGCCTCGGCACTGGTCCCGGCCGTGCTCGACGCGCTCGGCGAGCTGTTCCCCGTCGAAGTGCCCGTGTCAGGGAGGACACGATGAAGATCACCCGGGTGGAGGCGATCCCGTTCGCCATCCCCTACCGCAAACCGCTGCGTTTCGCGTCCGGCGAGGTGCACACGGCCGAGCACGTGCTGGTTCGCGTGCACACCGACGACGGCATCGTCGGCGTGGCCGAAGCGCCGCCGCGGCCGTTCACCTACGGCGAAACGCAAGCCGGGATCGTGGCCGTGCTGGAGACCGTGTTCGCCCCGCAGGTGGTGGGACTGAGCCTGCTCGAACGCGAGACGGTGCACGCGCGGCTTTCCCGCACGGTCGGGAATCCGGCCGCGAAGTCCGCTTTGGACATGGCGATCTGGGACGCGCTGGGGCAGAGCCTCGACGTCTCGGTCACCGAACTGCTCGGCGGCTACACCGACCGCATGAAGGTGTCGCACATGCTCGGCTTCGACGAGCCGGCCGCGATGGTCGCCGAGGCGGAGCGGATCCGCGACAGCTACGGCATCACGACGTTCAAGGTGAAGGTCGGCCGCCGCCCGGTTTCCCTGGACACCGCGGTGGTTCGCGCCTTGCGGGAGCGGTTCGGCGCCGAGGTCGATCTGTACGTGGACGGCAACCGCGGCTGGACGGCCGCGGAATCCGCTCGTGCGATGCGGGAAATGGCCGACCTCGACCTGCTGTTCGCCGAGGAGCTGTGCCCCGCCGACGACGTCCTCGGCCGCCGCTGGCTCGTGTCGCGTTTGGACATTCCGTTCATCGCCGACGAATCCGCGGTGACCCCGGCCGACGTGACCCGCGAGATCCTCGGCGGCTCGGCCACCGCGATCAGCATCAAGACCGCCCGCACCGGGTTCACGCGTTCGCAGCGCACGCACCACCTCGCGGAAGGCCTCGGGCTGGAAGTGGTGATGGGCAACCAGATCGACGGCCAGCTCGGTTCACTGTGCACTGTCGCGTTCGGATCCGCGTACGAGCTGACGTCGCGCCGTCCCGGCGAACTGTCCAACTTCCTCGACATGACCGACGACCTGCTCGCCGAACCGCTCCGCATCGCGGACGGCGAACTGGCCATCCGCCCCGGCGCCGGCCTCGGCGCCGCACTCGACCCCGGCAAGCTCCGGCACTACCGGCAAGACCGCTGAGCCGGAAACCCCCGATGGATCAAGGAGGATTCATGACCGCCACGCATTCCCCCACCGCCGCCGCGTCCGGAGCCAACGCCACCGAACGGTTCAAGAGCGACAAGCTCGCCGGCGTCGCGGGCACCCCGAAGGAACGGGTCAGCCTGCTCGCCCGCGAGGTGCTGGAGGCCGTGCACGCGACGATCCGCAAGCACAAGGTGACCTACGACGAGTACAACGCGCTGAAGTCGTGGCTGATCAGCGTCGGCGAGGACGGCGAATGGCCGCTGTTCCTGGACGTCTGGGTCGAGCACGTCGTCGAAGAGGTCGCCACCGAGCACCGCAAGGGCAACAAGGGCACCATCGAAGGCCCGTACTACGTGCCGGACGCCCCCGAGCAGGGCGCGCGCGGCACGATCCCGACGCGGGAGAACGAGCCGGGCACCCCGCTGGTCTGGACCGGACAGGTCACCTCGACCACCGGCGCGGCCCTGGGCGGCGCGAAGGTCGAACTCTGGCACGCGGACGCCGACGGCCTGTACTCGCAGTTCGCGCCGGGCATCCCGGAGTGGAACCTGCGCGGCACCTTCACCACCGACGACGAAGGCCGCTTCGAAATCCACACCGTGCGGCCCGCGCCGTACCAGATCCCGACCGACGGCGCCTGCGGCAAACTCATCGCGGCGGCGGGCTGGCACGCCTGGCGTCCGGCGCACCTGCACGTCAAGGTGTCCGCGCCGGGCCACGAACTGCTCACCGCGCAGCTGTACTTCCCGGGCGACGAGCACAATGACGACGACATCGCGTCCGCGGTGAAGCCGGAACTGCTGCTCGACCCCAAGCCCGCGGAGAACGGCGAGGCCATCGAATACGGCTTCGTCCTCGACCCGGCCCTCTGATTCGGCCCGATCCGGCAGGAGACCCATGCTTTACCACGTGCGGATGGACGTCCGCCTTCCCCCGGACCTGGACCCGGCGGTCCGCGACGCCCTCATCGCGCGCGAGAAGGAGTACAGCCAGCAGCTGCAGCGCAGCGGGAAATGGCCGCAGATCTGGCGGATCGCCGGGGAGTACGCGAACTTCTCGGTGCTCGACGTCGCGGACCACGACGAGCTGCACCGGATCCTGTCCGGTCTGCCGCTGTTCCCGTACATGGACATCCAGGTGACCGCCCTCGCGCGGCACCCGTCCAAAGTGGACTGACTCACTCGCCGACCGGCACCGCCCGGTCCGCGTGCTCGGCCAGCAGCGGATCGTGGGACGCCACCAGCACCGCCGTCCCGCGATCCGCTGCCCGGCGCAACGCCGTCAGCACCGTCCCCGCGTGCGCGCGGTCCTGGTGCGACGTCGGCTCGTCCGCCAGCAGCACCAGCGGACCCGCCGCCAGAGCCCGCGCCACCGCGCCCCGCTGCTGTTCCCCGCGCGAAACCTCGCTCGGCAGCCGGTCCGCCAGTTTCGCCAGGTCCAGCGTTTCCAGTAGCTTCGCCCGATCCGGCGGGTCCGCGGCGGTCCGCGCGGCGAACGCGAGATTGTCCGCGACCGTCAGTTCCTCGAACAGCGCGATCGACTGCGGCACGAAAGCCAGCGCGTGCCACGGCTGCTGCGAAACCGGCACGTCCGGCATCGGCGGGTGCGCCGTCACCGTGCCGCTGTCCGGCCGGTCCCAGCCGCCCGCGATCATCAGCAACGTGCTTTTTCCCGACCCCGACGGACCGGTCAGCGCGACCAGCTCCCCCGCCGTCAGGTCCAGGCTCGTGTGCCGCAGCACGGGCGTCCCGCCGTGGGAACGGCTCACGTCGGACACGCTGAGCAGCACGCTCACCGGACTCTCCCGTCCACGAGTTCCACCACGTCGTCCGCCGCCTCGGCCAGCACCGGGTCGTGCGTCGCGACTACGACGGTCTGCCCGGCGTCCGCCAGCGTGCGGAAAGCCTCCGCGACCAATCGCGCCGAGGCACGGTCCAGCTGGGCGGTCGGTTCGTCCGCCAGCACCGCGTCCGGGTCGCCGACCGCGGCGAAGGCGAGGGCGGTTCGCTGCTGTTCGCCGCCGGAGAGCTGGCGCGGGCGGTGGCCGCGGCGGTGGTCCAGGCCCAGCCGCTCCAGCAAGGCCAGGGAAAGACCGGTGCCGCGCATTTTCGCCGCCAGTTCCAGGTGTTCTTGCACCGTCAGGTAATCCAGCAGGTTGTCGACGGGATTCTGGAATACGTAACCGATCCGTCGCCGCCGCACCGCCCGGCGCGCTCGCGCGGACAGCGCGGTGACGTCCGTGCCGCCGACCTCGACCCGGCCCTCGTCCGGACGTTCCAGGCAGGCCAGCAACCGCAGCAAGGTCGATTTGCCCGAGCCGGACGGGCCGACCAACGCGGTGATCCGGCCGTGCGCGGCGGCGATCGACACCTCGTGCAGAGCGGTCAGCGAACGACCCGCGGTACGGTAGCGGTGCGTCAATCCGGTGCCCCGGACGGCATCAGGCAGTGTCACGCAGCACCTCCGAAGGCAGGGCCCGCGCAGCCGCCCGCTGGGCCGCATAAGCAACGACGAGCGCGACGACCACCGCCGCGAGCAGCAATCGCCCGCCCGGCCCCCACGGCACCGGGATCACCGTGCCCGGCGGCGTCGCCGGATCGAGGTCGTAGCCTTCGCAGGTCACCGAGACCGCCACCGCCGCGAATCCGACGCCCACCGCGAATCCGGCCGCCAGCAGCCCGCCGACCTCGTACGCGAGCGCTCGCCAATGCGCACCCGAGGTGATGCCCATCCGTCGCAAGAGGACATACGCACCGCGGCGCGCACGAGCCCGGGCGTTGAGATACAGCAACAGTCCAATTAGGACTACCACACCGACCAAAGCGGACACCGCGGTCAAGAACGCGAAGGTGTAAGTGACTCCGCCGTAAACGCCGTGCGCGGTGACGTCGACCGCGCGGCTCGCCGTCCCGGCCGGAATCCCGGCTTTGCCCAGTTCCGGCAGCACCTGCGCCGGGTCGCCGCGCGCCCACAGCTCGCGGTGCACGCTCTCTCCGGCGAACTTGGCGAGAACGTCCTTGCGCAGCAGCAATTCCGGGAACCCGGCGCTCTTTCCCGGCAGCTGCGCCACCGTGACGACGCGCAGCGGCAGGTCTTTGCCCCCGATGCTCAACGTCGCCTGCTCGGGTGTGTCCGGGACCCCGGCGAGGATGCCGACCGCGGTGTCGCCGGACATCTGGTCGAGCAGATCGGACAGCGTCGGCCCGCTGAAGTGCTCGTCCCAGGACGCGGCGGAGCCGAACGTCGCCGGGTCGACGCCGAGCACGTTCACCGTCTTGGCGCCCAGGTACGCCGAGTCGTAGCGATCGACCAATGTGGACTGTCCACTGAGGCCGGCCGGGAGCGCGGCGGGGCCGGTCAACTGCACCACGACGTCCGAGCCCACCACGAGCTGGCCCTCGTCGTCGAGCGTGCGCTGGACGGAGCCGGTGACGGTGGTGGCGAAGAGCGACAACGCCACCGGGACCGCGGTCGCCCCGACCAGCACGGCCGCCGCGGCAGGCGCGGAGGCGAGCCGTCGCCAGGCCAGGAACGCCACTGCCCGCTCGCGCCGCACCGCGCGCACCCGGGGCAAGGCCAGCCGCACGATCCGGGTCGCCAGCATCGCCAGGCCCAGCACCAGCAGCAACGGCACGACGATCAGCCGCGGCGGGATCCGCGCGACCGAACCGGCCTGGCCGAGCCCGGTCTGCGTGCCGTCGCCGAGCGCGAAATAGCAGGCCGCCGCGGCGACCAGCGGGAGGATTTCCCACGGCAGATGCCGGATCCGCGACCGGCGCGCGTCGAACAGCGCCCGGGTGCGGAAGACGACCGAACCGGCGATCCCGGCGAGGGTCGCGAGGAACGCGACCGCCGCGCCGCCGATCGACCAGCCGAGCGCGGACGGCGTCACCAGCGGGCTCGGCCCCAGCGCGCGGACCAGCCCGCGCGCGGCGAACCAGCCGCCGACGGCGCCGAGCAGCGCGATGGACCCCAGCTCCAGCAATGCTTTCCCGGCCAGCGAGCCCGGCCCCGCCCCGCGCGCGGACAGCACGGCCAGCTCGGCCCGGCGGCGTTCGACCCAGAACGACCCGACCGTCGCCGAAATGACCAGCCCGGTCAGCGACCCGGCGACGCCGATCGGCACGACCGTCGCGGCGAGCGAGGATACGACCTGGTCCGCCCGGTCCGCGATGCCGCGCAGCGACGACGTGAACTGCATCCGGCCGCGCTGAGCGAACAACTCCGGGGTGTTTTCGGTGCGCGCTCGCACCTTCTCCAGCCCGGCGATCGTCTCGGGTGCGTTCGCCGTGGTCAGCCCGTCGGGGTCGACCGAGGCCGCGAGGAAGCTGCCGACGCCCGAATCGGCAGGGGTCAGCCCGAACAGCGCGTCCCGCGACACGAACGCCACCGGGAACACCGGAGCCTCGCTCAGCGGTTTGGGCCGGTACAGCGGCTGCAGATGGCACCAGAACGGCTGGTCCGGCAGCTCGCGCAGGTCCCGGTACACCGCGGCGACCGGCATCGTCGCCGCCGGGGCGCCCGGCAGCACGCCGGTCTTCGGGCTCCAGCCGCCCTGCACCGCCACCTGGTCGCCCGCGTGCAGGCCGCGCGCCCGCGCGAACTGGCTCGACACCCAGATCCCCTGGCCCTTGCCGCCCTCCAGGACCTGCAGGTGGGCGGCGAAATCGTCCTGGTAGACCAGCCACATCGCGGACTGTTCCGGATTCGGCGAGCCCGGCCGGACCGGGTCGACCTTCGCGGAGCTGGTGAGCGTCGAAGGCACCCCGGACAGCCGCGGCACCTGGCGAGCCGCGTCGCGGGCAAGCGCGAGCCGGGCGTCGTCGAGGGCCTTCCCGGTCGGTCCAGTGGCACCCGGATACGGCTGCGACATCGGCAGCCCGCCGGTCCACTCCGCCCCGACCGCCCACTGACACGCCCGGTTGACCTGGTCGTGCAGCGTCGCGTTCCCGGCCGAGGACAGGAACAACGCGACGGCCGCGGCGGGCAACGCGACGAGCACCGCCGCCGCGATCGCGGCCACGACGACCGCTGGTTGCCGCCACCCCGTTTTCGGCGCCCGCGTCCACGGCGTCGCCCCCCACCCGCGCATCCGCCGAGTCTGCCACGATCCCGACACCCGCGGGGCGGCGTTGCCCGATGTCCGTGATGGGCTCCTTGAGGGAATCTGATTCCCTCAAGGAGCCCTTCACGGACGATCACGGGCTTGGGGCGGACAGAGCGTGTTCTCTCGGGTGCGGAGCGCTTACTTGGCCTGCCAAACCGGCGCACGCTTCTCGACGAACGCCACCGTCCCCTCCCGGACGTCCTCGCTCGTCATGACCCCGACAGCGTTCTCGCGCGTGTTGTCCCAATCGCTGTCCTCGGCCGCGATCGCACCGTCCACAATGCTCAGTGCCACGCGTTTGCTGGCCTGCACCGCCAGCGGAGCGTTCGCGGCGATCTTCTCCGCCAGCGCCAGCGCTTCGGCGAGCACGTCGGCGTCCGGGACCACGTGGTTCACCAGGCCGAGCGTCGCCGCGCGGGCGGCGTCCAGGGGTTCGCCGGTGAACATCATCTCCATCGCGATTTTCCGCGGGATCTGCCGCGGCAGCCGGAAGACGCCGCCCGCCGCGGCGAAGAGGCCGCGCTTCACTTCGGGCAGCCCGAATTTCGCCGATTCGGCCGCCACCACCAGGTCGCTGGCCAGCGCGAGTTCGGTACCGCCGCCGAGGGCGAATCCGTTGACCGCGGCGATGGTCGGCTTCGAGATCGGGTGCCGCACGTATCCGGCGAAGCCCCATTCCTCGTGGCCGGGCGCGGCGAGCGATTCGCCTCGCGACACGGCTTTCAGGTCGGCTCCGGCGCAGAACGCCCGCTCCCCCGCGCCGGTCAGCACCACGACGCGCGTTTCCGGGTCCTGCTCGGCCCGTTCCAGCGCGGTGCCGACGAGTTCGCTCAGCTCGGCGTTGACCGCGTTCATCGCGTGCGGCCGGTTGAGCGTGACGACCAGGACGTGTCCGCGTTGTTCGACCAGCGCGGCCGGAGCGTCATCGGGCATGGTCTGCCTCCTCCGCCGGCGCGAAGACCGGCACCTTCTCGTGGTCAGGTTCGGGTCCGGAGGGCACGAACACCGCCCGCACCGGCAGCTGCCAGAGGTCCGCGTCCGGGTCGGCGTCGAGCCGGCACCACCACCACGGTCCCTCGGCCAGCTCCACGATGCCGACGACCACGCGCTCCGGCTCGCCGCCGTCGCGCGCCCGCTTGTGCACCACCGACCACGACACCACCGTGCCGGTTCCGGCGGCGGCCGTCCACTCCAGATCGTCGTCGGGGTCCGGGACCGTGCGCGGGTCCAGGTACTCGCCGGTGCTGCGCCGCCGCAGCAGCCGGAATTCTCCGACCGCGGCGCCGTCGAAGAACGCCGCGGACTCCTCGTCGCGGGCGACCGGGTTGATCCGCACTGTCATCCCTCCGTTCCGAGCACGAGCGTGCTGTGGTGGTCCAGAATGCCGCCGTTGCCGGAAACCAGCACGGTGTCGTGCTTCGGTACCTGGCGTTCGCCGCCCTGGCCGCGCGCCTGGATGATCGCCTCGGACAGCGGCGTCATGCCCCACAGATAGTAGGACGACAGCTGGCCGCCGCCGGTGTTCACCGCGAGCTTGCCGTCCGGGCCGAGCATGCCCGGCGTCGCGACGAACTCGCCGCCTTCGCCCTTGCCGCAGAACCCGTAGTCCTCCAGGGTGAGCAGTGCGGTGAAGGTGTAGCAGTCGTAGATCTCGGCGACGTCGATGTCGTCGACGGTCACTCCGGCCATCTCCATCGCCGCCGGACCGGACTGCGCCGCGCCGCTCACGAGACCGAGATTGTCGTTGCGGCGGAAGGAATTCCCGGGGTGGGCTTGTCCCCAGCCGAGCACCTGGACCGCGGGCTGGGCCATCGTTGCCGCGCGCTCCGCCGACGTCACGATCACCGCGGCGCCGCCGTTCGACACCAGGCAGCAGTCCAGCAGGTGGAACGGTTCCGCGATGAACCGCGACGCTTGGTGGTCGGCCAGCGTGATCGGGTCGCGCAGCTGTGCCAGCGGGTTCTTCGCCGCCCACGCGCGCTGCGCGACCGCGATCGCGCCGAGTTGTTCGCTCGTGGTGCCGTAAGTCTTCATATGCCGTCGCGCGGCGAGCGCGTAGAACGAGTTCGGTCCGGCGAAACCGCTGGAGCCCAGCAGGCTTCCCCAGCCGGTCGGGGTCGTGCGCCGGCCGCCGTAGGCCGCGCCGGTCGCCTTGCCCTGCTGCAGCGGCGCGTCCGCGAACACGCAGGCCACGGTGTCGGCCATGCCCGCTTCGACGGCCATCGCGGCGTACTGCACCATCGCGCCCGCCGTCGAGCCGAACGCCTGCATCTGGGTGAAAAGCCGCAGGTCTCGCAGTCCCAAGTCGACTTGCAGGCTCAGGTCGACTCCGGGCGTCGTGCCGGCGGACACCAGCAGCCCGTCGATGTCCGACAGCCCGATCCCGGCGTCCGCGGCGGCCCGCCGGACGGCCTGCGCGGCGAACTGCCGCGCGCTCGGACCGTAGACTTTCCCCAGCTCAGTGAGCCCGAGACCGGCGATCGCCGCCCTCCGCCGCGCCGGGGTCTCCCGCCTGCTCGTCATCTTCGCACTCCGTTCCCGACCGGTGGTCGCCCCTCCACGTTCGCATCCCGCTGACGCGGCGTAAACGACCGGTCGGGACACCGGCAGATGAGCGGCCGCGACACGTGCCCTGATGTCCCTTCCGGAAACCTGCCGGTGTCGGAATCCGTGATGTACATCGCGGTTTTCCGCACCCAGCATGGGAATCGGGACCCGACGACGGGAAAGGCGGTCCGGCGATGGCGATCAGCGCCGCGGAAACCGAACAGCTGCGGGAGGCGGTGCGCGACCTGCTCGCGGACCGCTGCACCGAGACCGACGTGCGCCGCGTGATGGCGACGGACTCCGGCTACGACCCGGAGCTGTGGAAACAACTGGCCGACCTGGGGTTGCCCGGTCTGCTGATCGCCACGGAGCACGGCGGAGTCGGCCTGGGCGCGGAGGAACTCGAAGCGGTTTCGGAGGAAATCGGCGCGGCGCTGGTGCCGTCGCCGTTCCTGTCCAGTTCGGTGCTGACCGCGACCCTGATCGACGCGGCTGGGTCCGAAGAGGACAAACGCCGCCTGCTGCCCGGACTAGCCGACGGATCTTCCATCGGAACCGTCGCCGTGACCGGGCCTGCCGGAAGCTGGACGCCCGAAGGTGTTGCTGTGCAAGCGAACGGAACCCTCACCGGGACCGCTTCGTACGTCACCTTCGGCCAGCTCGCCGACGTCATTCTCGTGGTAGCGCGCACTGACGACGGTTTCGGTGTCTTCGAGGTCGCCCCTGCGGCGCCCGGTTTCCTCCGCACCGCGGCGGAGGTATTCGACCCGACCGTACGGCTATCCCAATTCACCTTCGCTGATACCCCAGCGCGGCGAGTTGGCACTGCGGGGTGGGAGGCTGTGCAAAAGGCCTTGGACCTCAGCACTGTCGCGCTCGCCGGGGAACAGGCGGGCGGTGCCCGTAAGATCTTTGAGAAAACCGTCGAATATCTCAACACCCGCGTGCAGTTCGGCCGCGCGATCGGCAGTTTCCAGGCGATGAAGCACCTCGCCGCGGACCGCCTCCTGGACGTCGAATCCGCGACCTCCGCCGCCCGCCACGCCGCGGCCGACGGCGGCCCGGGCGCGATCGCGCTCGCCGGATTCGCCTGCGCGGAAGCGTACGAAACCGTTGCCCTGTCCGCGATCCAGATGCACGGCGGAATCGGCTTCACCTGGGAACACCCGGCGCACCTGTACCTGCGCCGCGCCCGCTCCGGCGCGCAGCTGTTCGGCAACTCGCGCCTGCACCGGGAGCGCTACCTCGTCTCGAAGGGAGCCTGACATGACCAGCGCCGACCAGCTCCGCGAAGAAGTCCGCGCGTGGCTCGCCGCGGAATGGACCGGGCTCGCGCCGGCTCCCGACCGCTGGAGCACCACCCCGGAACGCATTGCCTGGCTGGAAAAGGTCGTCGCCGCCGGGTACGCCGTGCCGACCTGGCCGGTCGAGTGGTTCGGCCGCGCCTGGCCGGCCGAACTCGCCGACGTGATCGCGGCCGAGTTCGAGTCGGCCGGCGCGCCCGGGGCCCGTCAGGACAAATACAGCATCCCGGCCAACACGGTCCTCGCGTTCGGCACCGAGAAACTCAAGCACGACCTGCTGCGCGACGTCCTCACCGAACGGTCCCGGACCTGCCTGTTCTACAGCGAACCCGGCGCGGGCTCGGACCTCGCCGCCGTGCGCACGACCGCGGTCCGCGACGGCGACCGCTGGATCGTCAACGGCCAGAAAGTCTGGACGTCCGGCGCGAAAACCGCGGACTACGCGCTGTTGATCGCGCGCACCGACTGGGACGTCCCGAAGCACAAGGGCCTCAGCTACTTCGTCGTGCCGATGCACCAGCCCGGCGTCGACATCCGCCCGCTGGTGCAGATCACCGGCGAATCGCACTTCAACGAGGTCTTCCTGACCGACGTCGAAATCCTGGCTGACTACCTGGTCGGCGACGAGGGCAAGGGCTGGCGCGTGCTGCAGACCGCGCTGGCGTACGAACGCTCGATCATGGGCGACGGCGCACGCGCGTCGCGGCACGGATCGATCGCCGACGACCTCGTCGCGCTCGCCCGGGAACGCGGCCGCCTCGCCGACCCGGTCATCCGCGACAACCTGGCCACCGTGCTCGCGCTGCGCGAACTGAACGCGCTGAACAACGCCCGGGCGAAAGCCGCCGCCGAACAAGGCACGTCGAGTTCGGTGATGTCGCTGGGAAAGCTCGCGATGTCCGGCATCCTGCACGCCGAAGCCCGCCTGCGCACCGACATCGCCGGTCCGGAAACCCTGCTCGCCGGGGACGCGAACCCGGTCGCCGACGACGTGAACTTCCTGGCGCTCAACGCGTTCTTCACCTCCATCGGCGGCGGCACCGACCAGATCCAGCGCACGATCATCGCCGAACGCGTCCTCGGCCTGCCCAAGGAACCCGAGATCGACCGCGACCTGCCCTTCCGCGCCGTCCGCCGCAGCTGAGCCGTCGAGGAGGCTGGTTCCCTTGTCCGACACCTACGACCCGCCGCTGTCCGGGGTCCGCGTGCTCGATCTGTCCTCCGGCCCGATGACCGCGACCGCACGGCTGCTGGCCGACCTCGGCGCCTGCGTCACCCGGGTCGTCCTGCCCGGCGTCACCGGCGAACGCACCACCGGACCGGTCGTCGACGGCGTCGCGATCGGCACCGCGATCGACCGGCACGGCTTCGCCCACGCCACCGCCGAACCCGGCTCGCACGGCTGGGAACAGCTGCTGGCCGACGCGGACCTGCTGATCGAGACCACTCCGCCGGGTTCGCCCGCCGAAGAGCTGCTCGACGTCCCCGGCCTGCGCACCCGGCATCCCGCGCTGGTCGTCCTGTCGATCAGCGACTTCGGCCGCGTCACCACCCGGCGGCGCTGGCAGGCCACCACCCCGGTGTTCCACGCGCTGACCGGCGAACTCTCCCGGTCCGGCATCCCCGGCCGCGCGCCGCTGCTGCCGCCCGGCGAACTGCCGTACCACGTCGCCGCCGCGCAAGCCGCGTTCCAGGCGGTGAGCCTGTACCTCGACCGGCTGCGCACCGGACGCGGCGACCGCATCGACTTCTCCGTCCTCGACGGGGCGATGCAGGCGCTGGACCCGGCGTTCGGCATGGTCGGCAGCGCCGCCGCCGGGGTGCCGCTGAGCGAGCTGCCGCGCGGACGCACCGAAGAACGCCACCGGTACCCGATTTTCCCTTGCCAGGACGGGTACATCCGGATCTGCCTGCTGTCGCGGCGGCAGTGGCGCGGGATGTTCGAATGGATGGGCAGCCCGGCCGAATTCGCCGACCCGAAGTACGACCAGGTGCGCGAGCGTTACGCGTCGCCGGACCTGCTGCCCGCGATCGGCCGCTTCTTCGCCGGCCGCACCCGTGCGTCGTTGGAATGCGAGGGCCAGCGCCACGGCGTGCCGACCGCTGCGGTGCTCACCCTCGCCGAAGCCCTGCACACCGACCAACTCGCCGCGCGCGGCTTCTTCCGCGACACCGAACTGTCGCCCGGTCTCGTCGCGCCGGTCCCGGCCGGAATCACCGAGATCGACGGACACCGCGCCGTCGCCGGTCCGGACACCGGCGCGCGAGTCACCGGCGCGCCGATCCTGGCCGCACGCCCCCGACGCGGCGAAGGACGTCCGCTGGAGGGAATCCGGGTCCTGGACCTCGGCGTGATCGTGGTCGGCGGCGACACCGGACGGCTCTTCGGCGACCTCGGCGCGGACGTGCTCAAGATCGAGAACTCGGCGTTCCCGGACGGTTCCCGCGCCGCGCTGCCCGGCCTGATGTCGCACGGTTTCGCCGCCGGGCACCGCAACAAACGCGCCATCGGCGTCAACCTGCGCGATCCCGAAGGCCAGGCGCTGGTGCGGCGGCTCGTCGCGCAGTCGGACGTCGTGCTGACCAACTTCAAACCCGGCGTCATCGCCTCGCTCGGGCTCGACCGGGCCGCGCTGGCCGAGGTGAACCCGGGCATCGTCGTCGTGGACAGCTCCGCGTTCGGCCCGACTGGCCCGTGGGCGAAACGGCTCGGCTACGGCCCGCTCGTGCGCGCCGCGACCGGACTCACCAGCGAGTGGATCTACCCGGGCGAACCGGGCACGTTCAGCGACGCCGTCACGGTCTATCCCGACCACGTGTGCGCCCGGATCGGCGCGCTGGCCGCGCTGGCGCTGCTCGTCCGGCGCGAACGCAGCGGCGAGGGCGGGGCGGCGAAGTGCGGCCAGGCGACCGCGCTGCGAATCGCCCAGAACCCTGGACGCATGAACGAAATGAGGATGGCGGCATATGGCGCTGGAGAATCCGGAGGAACAGGCGGCTGACCTGCGGGAGACGCTGAAGACGGCAGCCGAGAAGCTGCGGCGGGCAGCGGACGCGGGTGAGGTTCCACCGGGCTGCGCGGCGTCGCTCGCGGCGCGTGTGGACGGGCTCATCGCACGGCTGCCCCTACCCGGCACCGAGGGGAGCGGACCCGAGCCTGAGTAGTTCTACTCACTGCACCTAGGTAGCTGCCCCTGACCTGCCCTTTAAGCCCTGTTCAACGGGTGTGGCTTGTTGAACAGGGCTCTACTGCTGCCGTAGTGTCGCGGTGTGTGACCGGCAGGCTACGAGGGAGGACATGTGACGGGGTACCAGGTCGTGATCGACAAGATCAGACATAGCGGGCAGGCAGCGGGGCGGGTCGCGGCCGGCCTGCGGGGCGCGGCGTGCTCGGCGGCGGCTCCCGGCGGTGACGCGGGCGTCCCTGGTGCGCGTGCGGTCGGCAAGCTCGCGTCGGTGAAGCAGGCGTGGCAGGATCGCGAACGCGGCTACGGGGGCAAGCTGGACGAGCACGCGGCGAACATGTCCAGCGCGGCCGATCGCTACAGCCGTCAGGAATCCGCCGCTGTGGCGGACCTCGGCGCGCCGAAGCCCACGGGCATGGCAAGGCCGATCTGATGGTCGCTTGGGCAGACGTCACCCGCTGGAACCCCGGGCCGTTACAAGAAGCGGTCGGCGCGCTCAACGCCGCCTACAACAAGGTCGTGGCCTGTTCCGACGACCTGCGCGACATCAACACGCCCAACGGCTGGCACGGTGCTGCCGCCACCGCAGCGGCGAAGAACGTCAACGACATCATTGACGGCCTGGAGGAATACGCCGCCGAGGTCGCGTCCGTCCGGCGCGCCGCCGCAGATGTCAGCGACGCCATCACCGGGGTACAGAACGGCGTCAAGGAAGCGGACGGCCTCGCGAAGGCGAACAATTTCAGCATCGGCGGCGATGGCTCGGTCGTCGACAACGGCCCGCCCCCGGACACCCCGGAAGACCAGAAGGACGCCGTCGCCGAGGAACGGCAGCGGATTTCGACGGAGATCCGGGACCGGGTGGAAGAGGTCATCCGGCAGGCCGAGGACATCGACAACGACTTCTGCGCCGTGCTCGACCGCGTCCTGTCGGGGCACACCATCGACGCCACCGGCAACAACAACGAGACCACCAGCCTTGCTGCCGCAGGCAACTCCGGCGCGGCGATGGGCGCGCTCTCGGTCCTCGCTCCGCCCCCGGTCGACGCTTCCCCCTCGATGAACGCCGCCTGGTGGGCAGCGCTCTCGCCTAACCAGCGCGAGGCGATGATCAGGGATCACCCGGACATGGTCGGCAACCGCGACGGCGTGAAAGCCGCCGACCGCAGCAAAGCCAACCTCAAACTCATGGACCAGGAACGGCAGCGTTTCACCGCCGACCTCGACCGCCTCAAACGAGAAGACGGCGACTCCGACGAAATCGCCCGCATCGAAGAACGACTGAAAGCCATCACCGCTATCGACGGCATGATGCACAACCCAGACGGCACGCTTAACGCCAGTCGGCAGCTCATGTCGCTTGACCTGACCGGCGACCACCCGAAGGCAGCCATCGCCAACGGCGACGTCGACACCGCACAGCACGTGGCGGTATTCACCCCCGGCATGAACTCGACAGTCGACGGCAACATGAACGGGTACGTCAACGACATGCAGGGTGTCCGCAGGAGCGCAGAGGACATGCTCCGCCGAGCAGGTGACATGTCGAGCGTCGCCACAGTCACGTGGCTCGGCTACGAACCATCGTCCTTCGACGACCCATCCTCGCTTGTCGGACTGGTGACGGCCGACAACGTCGATTTCGGCGGAGACAAACTTGCACGGTTTGATCAAGGCATTAACGCCTCACGGCCCACCGACCCTCACATGACCGCCCTCGGCCACTCCCAAGGGTCGATCGTGACTGGGATCAGCCTCACTCATGCCGGTACCGGAGTGGACGACGCGGTGGTCTTCGGCTCGCCCGGCGTCGCCAATCACTTCGGCATCGACAACACGGCACATGATCTAAAGGTGCCCGACGGGCATGCTTACAACATCAAAGCGGACGGTGACGACATCGCAAAGTGGGCACCAGAGACCTGGCGTTACGGGGCTGCGCCCTACGCGATGGAGGGCATGAACCAGCTCTCTGCCGACGCCGCCATGGGACCCGATGGCCCCCTCGCCGCGTCCCACGGGCACAGCCAGTACACGATGACCACGCCGGACGGCGTGGACAGCACCAGCAAGCACAACATCGCCGCAATCGTGGCCGACAAGCCGCAGTTGACGGTCCCCGCCCAGTAGGAAGTCGATCACTTGTCCGCACGAGTGTGGCCCATCAGCACAGCGCTGGCCTGCGCGTTGCTGCTTGGCGG
Organism: Streptomyces sp. AA4; assembly: GCF_000158875.1. Lineage (NCBI taxonomy): Bacteria > Bacillati > Actinomycetota > Actinomycetes > Kitasatosporales > Streptomycetaceae > Streptomyces > Streptomyces sp. AA4. Next base: position 5,230,616 of record NZ_GG657746.1, read on the forward strand.
ATGCAGCGACGGTCACGAGTACCTTGACCCACAACCCACAGGACCCTCGATGTCTAAGCAGCAACAGCACGCGCAACTGGCGACCCGTCCGACCCTGGATGAAGCTGCCGCCCGCTACGAACAGCTTCTCGCCACGCTCCGGGCACGCATGACCGCTGATTTCAAGGTCGAACAATGGACCGAAGAGCCAGGAACCGCCGAATACAGCGGATGCGCTCCACAATTTGCGGAATTGACCGAGAAAGAGGCTGCCAAGAAGTTCCTGTCCCGGTGGTATTCACCGACATCTCTACTGGCTCGCTGGGAGCAGGCAAAGCAGGTAGCGCGCGAAGTAGCGGGCGGCTACGGGTTCACGACGGTCACCCTCGACACGAACCAGGCTGGCGACGCCGAACTCACCCTTACAGACAAGTTTGGCGCGCAGATCTCCGTCGGCTCCGGCAAGAACACCGTAATTTCCTTAATTACGGGATGCCACCTCATGAAAAAGTAGTTTCAATTACATCCCTTCCTGTCAGATGAAACGCAATCAACCAAATGGTCGCTTTCTTTCGAGTCCGACGGGCGCGAGCGGTCGCCTTTCTCGGCTGCTGTTCGCGGCAGCCTGCTGGGCGTCGGCTAGCACCTCCGGCGTGATTGCGTTTGTGTTTGCCACGGCCGGGACAATGAGCAGTGACCCGTGCAGGGTCGGCGCGACGGCGTTCGTGTGCACCGGCACCGGGCAAAGCGTCGCATGGTGGCTGCCGCTCGTCGGATGGGCTGCCTCGGTAGCAGTCACATGGATCTGCGCAGCGAAACTCGGCCGACGCCCCTGGACACGATGGGCCTGCCTTGCTGCTGGTCTGGTGATCTATTCGGCCGTTCTCGTCGTCGACTGGTTGCTCGTCGCGCCGTAAGAAGTGGCCGCTGCATGAGTCTGTCGTGGCCCATAGCCGGTGTCGCCGTTGGGTGGATGGCCGTCGGTCAGCCGAACGCGGTCGGCTCCTCCAAATGTTCGTGTCGGCCGCCAGCACATTTGACCAGTTCAGGGGGCTGTTTAGAGTGCACTAGGAGATCCAGGGTTGTCGCCGACGAACTGCACTTCAAGCGCGCGGCGGACCGGCTGCGGATCACCCCTCCGCCGCTCAGCAAGCAGATCAAGCAGCTCGAACGCGAACTCGGCGGGCCGCTGTTCGAACGGCACTACCACGAGGTCCGGCTCACGCCGCTCGGCCAGGCGCTGCTCGGTCCGGCGCGGGCGATCCTGCGCCAGGTCGACGGTCTGAAGGAGATCGCGGCCGGAGTCCTCGAAGACGGCACGCCGATCCGGGTCGGGGCCACCGCGTACGCGCCGTCGGATCTGCTCGAAGACCTGGAAACCGCGGTCGGCGGGCTGGCCTCCCCGGCGACGTTCGAGGTGGCCGGGTCGGCGGCCGAGGTCACCGCGAAACTCGTGTCCGGGCATCTGGAACTCGGGCTGATCCACCTCGCCGTCGAGGATCCGCGGCTGCGCGCCCGGACCGTCGCCGAGTACCAGGGCGCGATCGCGGTCCGCGCGGACGATCCGCTCGCCTGCCGCGACCTCGTGCACATCGAGGAACTGCGCGACCGCGAGGTGGTCATCGACTTCGCCCGGCCGAACCCGGTCATCCTCGCCGCGCTGACCCGGCTGCTCGCGAAACGCGGCGTCCGGAACATCGTGCGCGCGGTCAGCGGGCGCGGCGGCGAACTCGAAATGGCCGCGCAGGTGTTCAACCGGCGCCTGGTCGCGCTCGTGTCCTACGCGCCGGCGTCGTTCATCGGCCGGATGTTCTCGCCGCCGGAGTTCAAGCTGGTCCGCATCGACGAGGACGGCTGGGAACCGAGCCGCCTCGCGCTGGCCTGGGCCGCCGACCGCGCCGCCGGGCCGCCCCGTCCGGCCGACCTCGCGGAAGACCTTTCCGCGAAACTGGGCCCGATCCGCCGAGGCTGACCGCCAGCGCCGGAGTTCAGTCCACAGTGGACAGCTACGACTCGACGAACCGGGACAGCAACCTCCCGAACTCCGCCACGTCCCGCCGCGGCCAGTCCCGCAACCGGTCCTCGAGCCGTTTCCGCTGCGCCGCACGCGTGACCGCCAGCGCGCGGTGCCCAGTCTCGGTCAACTCCAGCCGCTGCCGACGCGAATGCCGCGGATCCGGGCCGCGCACCACCAGCCCCGCGTTCTCCAGTTCCGCCAGCTGCCTGCTCACCGTCGAGGGGTCGAGCCCGTACTCCTGGGCGAGATCCGCCGCGTGCGCGCAGTCGGCGAGGTCGATCGAGGACAGCATCGTGTACTGCACGAACCCGAGCCCCTCGTACAGCTCGTTCGAACGCACCCGCGAGCCGCGGGAAAACAGGATCATCGCGCGGTGGATAGCGTCCAGGGCATCGCCGTCGCGGTCTTCTCCCGGCATGTCCCCGCATGCTAGAGATGCACCATACAACTGTCAACGCGGCTCGGCGGCGATCCCCCGGCGCAGCAGGTCGTCCGCGTCCGCCCCGGCTTCTTCAAGCAGCGCACGGGTATGCGCCCCGAAGGCCGGGACGTCGCCCATCCGCGCCTCGACGTCCGCGAACGTCACCGGCGGCAGCAGCGCGTCGACCGTCGCGTGTTCGGTGCCGATCTTGCGCCAGCGGTCCCGGGCGCGCAGCTGCGGGTCGGCTACCACATCGGCGACCTGTTTCACTTGTGCCGCAGGGATTCCCGCTTTCGCGAGCCGGTCGTCCAATTCCACTGTGGACCATCGGACGGTCTCGGCGGCGACCGCGGCGTCGCATTCCGCGCGGTGTTCCACGCGCAGGACATTCGTGGTGAACCGCGGGTCGTCGGCCAGGTGCGGGGCTTCGAGCACCGAGGTGACCAGGGTCCGCCAGCCGCTGTCGTTCTGGACCCCGATCAGCATCTGCCCGTCTTTCGTCGGGTACGCGTCGTAGGGGGCGATCGAGGCGTGGCTCAACCCCATCCGCGCGGGCTGGCGTCCGGAGTACATCTGGCTGTACATCGCGTAGCCCATCCATTCGACGGTCGCCTCCAGCATCGTGACCTCAACCGTCGCGCCCTGCCCCGTCCGCCACCGGCGCAGGAGGGCGGCCAGCACTGCTTGGGCGCAGTACATTCCGGAGGCGATGTCGGAGGTCGGGATGCCGGTCTTGACCGGCGTGTCCGGCGTGCCGGTGATGCCGATCAGGCCCGCTTCGGCCTGGACCAGCATGTCGTAGGCCTTGCGCTGTTCCCGCGGACCGCCGGTGCCGTAGCCGGAGAGGTCGACCGCCACCAGCTCCGGGTGCTCGGCCCGCAGCTCGGCCGCGCTGAACCCCAGGCGAGCGGCCGCACCGGGGGCCAGGTTCTGGACGAAGACATCCGCGCGGGCGACGAGCCGCCGGACGACGTCGCGGCCTTCCTCGGTTTTGAGGTCTACGGCCAGTGACTCCTTGCCTCGGTTGAGCCAGACGAAATGGGCGCCGGTGCCGTGCACGACGTGGTCGTATTCGCGGGCGAAGTCGCCGCCGTCCGCTCGTTCCACCTTGATGACGCGAGCGCCGAGGTCGGCCAGCGTGCGGGTGGCGAGCGGGGCGGCGACCGCCTGTTCGATCGAGACGACGGTGATTCCGTCCAGCGGGAGCGCGGAGTCCATGCTGCTTACTATTACCCGGATTTCGGCGGGGTGCCCGGGGGAATTGTGTTGCGTGGGGCACCCCGAGCCGGCGTAGTCGCAGGCGGGCGACCGGTCAGCCCGCGAGGACCTCCGCGCCGCGGTGCACGCGCAGCAGGTCAGCCCGGACGAGGTCGGCCAGCAGCCGCTCCTCCTCGTCCGCCTCCGCCGGGCGCGGCGGCAGTTCCCCGCTCCCCGCCAGCGCACCCGCCGCAGCCTCGGCGAAGGACGCCATCGCGGGCGACTGACCGTCTCGCTGCAGCAGCGCGCCCGCCGAAGCCGCGAGGCCGCGCAAGCCCTGTCCGGCCTCTTCCAAAGCTTCGCGCTGCTCCGGCGAAGGCTCCCGGCTGCCGGGCTCGGGGCTCAACAGGTCTTGGTGCGTCCGGGCCGCCGCGCGGAACCGCAGCGCGACCTCGCGCCGGCCGCCTCCGCCGCGCAACCGCTCGGCCACTGACGCGAGCAGCTCGCCAGTCTCGGAGACGGCGTCGGAAAACCGTTGTGCCACCGAAGGTTTCGGCACGCCGGGCACCGCGGCGAAGCCGAACAGCAGGCCGATCACCACTGCCAGCGCGACCAGCAGCAGGTACTCCACGAGCACCGAACCCGCGTCGAGATGCCGCGTCGTCGCGTTCATCCCGACGCTCATCAGCACCATGCAGCCGTTGAACACCATGGGCTGCACCTGCATGAACGGGAATCCGACGAGCAGCGCGACAATCCCCAGCGGCAGCAACGCGCCCGGCGGCAGCAGCCACAACGCGACCGCCAGCACCACGGCCCCGGCCACCGCACCGGCGGCGCGCTGCCACGCCTTCGCCAGCGTGTCCCGCCATTCCGGCTGCATCAGGGCGAACGTCGTCATCAGGAACGACACCGTGAGCGGGTCGCCCGGACGGAACGTCGCGATCACCGCGGCGACCAGCATCCCGAGCGCGGCCCGGACCGCGTGCCGCAACTGCGCGGACCGCCACGAGAACACCCCGGTCGCCTCACGCCGCAAGGCTTCCCGGACGAGATGCTTCGGGAAGTCCACAATGGACTCGTCGCGATTCAGCACGGCTTCCCGGATCGCGAACAACCCGGCCCAGGCTTCCTCGAGCAGCGCCGCGGTGTCGCCAGGCAACGCGACGTCCGGGTCTACGCGTTCGATCTCCGGCGGCTCCGAAACGGTCTTGGCCCGCACTGCTTCGGCCAGCGCCGCGACCTGTTCGTCCGCGGCGTCGAGCACGCGGGAAACCTCCGCCGCCTGCTCCTCGTCGAACGCGCGCAGGCGATCCCGCAGCAACGCGGCCGTGCCGTGGTACCGCGCGCCACCGGCGAGTACTCGCGCCTGCCACGCCCGCGGCCGGTCAGTCACCCACAGCCGCACCGCCCGCTCCGCACTCGCGCGATCCGGCCCGGCGAGTGCGTCGGCAAGGGCGGTACGGGTCGGCTTGCCCGGATCGCTCAGCCCCATCAGCAGCCGCAGCACGAACACGACCCCGACGGCCAGCGCCGGTGCGCAGATGATCTGCACCGGGCTCGCCGTCCCGCTCAACTGGAAGCCGTAGCCGAACACCGAAGCCATGCCGAGCCCGAGCCCGACCGTCACGTACCGCGACCCGAGCGCGGGCACCAGCGCCGCCGCGAACACCACCAGCACGAGCAGCGCGATCGACGCGGCCGGCGACACCTCGCCCAGCAGCCGCGGCCCGGCCCCGCCCAGCACCACCGCCGGAGCGAACGCGGCGAGCAGCCGCAGATCCGGCCGCAACGGCCCGCCGGTCGCGGCGATGAAGCAGAACAACGCGGTCAGCCCGGCCAGCATCGCCGTCGCGCCGAGCCCGAGCGCCACCCCGAGCCCGGCCGTGCCGCCGACGACCACCAGAATCGCCGCGAGCATCCCGCCGCCGCGCGCAATCGCGTTCATCCCGCCCCGTTCCGTCACCGCGCAATGCCGCCGGGTAGCCTCGCACGCCGCCGCGACGGACCGGGCCCCGACTCGCCAGCCGCGGTTCAGCCGATCGCGCGCACCGGCGGCAGCGTCAGCACGTTGTACACCCGCAACCGCTACTCGCAAGCCCGGCCGCGACTCGCCAACCGAAACTCAGACGGTCGCCCGCTCCGGCGGCAACACCAGCAGGTTGTGCACCTCAGAACTCGACTCCCCCGGCAACCCGTCCAACTCCCGCAACGCCGCGTTCCGCGCCGCCACCTCCGCCTCGGTGCGCGGCGACATCACCGCCGACCCGCCGGTCGCGAGCGCCTGGTTGGCCTCCACGAACTCCCGCGACCGCTGCTCATACGCCGCGAAGGCAACGTCGTGCGGAGCGTCGGCCAGCTCGTACGCCAGCAGGTACGCGCCGATCATCGCGAGACTCGAACCCTGCCCGGACAGGAACGACGTCGCGTGCGCGGCGTCCCCGGCCAGCGCGACGCGGCCCTTCGACCAGACCGGCAGATGGATCTGGCTGACCACGTCGAAGAACAGGTCGTCCGCCGAACGCATCGCCTCGACCATCCGCGGCACCTCCCACCCGAAGCCCTCGAAACGGCTCGCGACGAGAGCACGCTGCGCGGCCGGGTCGGCGAACGCGGAGAACGGCGGCTCGGGATGGGTGAAAATCAGGAACCCGTGCACCTGGCCGGCGTCGCGGTCGCCCGCCGCGTAGAGCGCCGCCGACCGGCCCGCGGCCGCCCACGCCATTCCCTCGTGCGAGAGGCCGAGATGGTTCGGCAGGGTGAATCCGGCGAAGCAGCAGCCGAGGTAGCGGTGGAAGCGCTCCTCCGGCCCGAGGGCCAGCGAACGGGTCTTCGAGTGCAGTCCGTCCGCACCGATGACCAGGTCGAACGTCTGGCTCCGGCCGCTGGCGAAGGTCACGTCGACCCGGTCGCCGCGGTCGTCCAGCGCGGCGATCGACTCCGAGAAGCGGAACTCGACGTCGTCGCGAACCGCGTCGTACAGCAGGCCGGTCAGGTCGCCGCGGGCCAGTTCGATGTCGTACCCGGTCTCGTCCCCGGTGATCGCCGTTGGGGCAACGCTGTTCAACACGACCCCCTCCGCGTCGAGAAACGAAAGCCGCCGGGTGCCGACGTGCCGCTCGCGCGCCTTCTCCTCCAGCCCCATCCGCCGCAGCACCTCGACCGCCGGGCCGCGCATGTCGATCGGGTACCCGCCGCCGCGCACCGCCGCCGCCTTCTCCACGACAGTGACCGCGAAGCCATACCGGTTCAGCCAGTACGCCAGCGCCGGGCCCGCGATGCTCGCCCCCGAGATCAGCACACTCCTGCTCATGGTTCTCCCCTTGTCCCCCGGCAGGCGATAGATGCCTACCTTAGGTATCATTTTCCCGACCGGCCAACCGTATACCTAAGTTAGGTATCTATTCAAGGAGCCCGCGATGTCCGCCGTCCCTTCCCTGCTCCGGGACCTGCTCCCCCGGCTGAACGAGCTGAGCGGGACGCTGCGCCGGGGCAAGCTCTTCGAGCGCGCGGTCGCGGCCACCGGGCTGCCGCTGGAGCGGCCGGCGATGAGCGTGCTCGGCATCCTGCACGTCGAGGGCGGGCCGCTGCGGGTCGGCGAGATCGCGAACCGGATGAACGTCGTCGGCCCGCACGTGACCCGGCAGGTGCAGGGGCTGGAGAGCCGGGGGCTGGTGCGGCGCGTGGCCGATCCGGACGACCAGCGGGCCCGGCTGATCGAGCTGACGCCGGAAGGAAAAGCCGCGAGCGAACGCTACGTCGAGGTGATCGAAGGCTGGTTCGCGGACGCGCTCAGCGACTGGACAGCGGAAGACCGCCAGGTCCTCGACCGGCTGCTGACCCGGCTGGTCGAGGACCTGACGGCCCGGCTGTCCGAAATGGACTGAACGGGATCACCGCGACAGCCGCAGGAACTCCCGCTGCTCGCGGTCGTAGCGCTGGGTCAGGCCGTTTCCGTAGCGGTCCCACCAGTTCTGCGTGTGCCCGTTCTGGCGGGTGGTCGTGTCGCCGTAGACCTCGCGGTCGTATTCGATCCGCGCGTCGCGGAACTGCTGCTGGAATTCCTCCGGCGACAGGCCCTGCAGATGCTGCACGGCGGCCGGGTCGAGGGTGCGCGCGCTCTGCACGATGTCCGCGCCGCCCATGTGGTTCAGGATCGCCCGGACGCCGCCCGCGCCGCGCATGTGCGCGCCGGACATGATCGCCGCCTGCGTGCCCGGGTCGGAAAACTCCAGCGCCCCGGCGCGGCGCGCGTTGGCGGTCATCAGCTGCGCGACCACCGCGCGTTCCTCGGGGCTGCCGAGGCCGTACTGCTGACGGGCGGCCATGATCTGGTCGTAGCCGTTGTGCATGCTCTGGCGGAACCCGTACGCCTCGCGCACGCCGCCCTGCTCGCCGGTCGCGCCCTCGGACCGCATGATCGAATCGACGACCCGGTCGTCCAGCTGCTGCGGTGCGGCACCCCCAGCAGCCGCACCGCCCCCGCCGGACCCGGCTCGCCCGCCGCCGTAGCCTTCGGCGACCGCGGCGTCGGCGTCGGCGTAGTTCTGCGCCGCGTGCGCCACCTTGCCGTTGACCTGCTCGATCAGCTTCACGAAATCGCCGAGCGAGGACACGAGCTTGGACTGCAGCAAGGTGTTCGCCGCGGCGACCCCGCTGCCGATGCCCGCGAACGACAAGGCGTCGATCACGAGCGTCTCGAGGTCGCGGACGGCCGAGAACGCCGCGGCGCCGAGGCCTTCCACGTTCTTCACGATCGCCGACACCTCGGCCGGCAGCACCCGGTAGCTTCCCGCTGTCATACCGGTGACCCTCGCGCACCGGCGCGGCCGCGCCCACGGCCGAATTACCCACTTTCGGCAGGGATCGAATGCCCGCCGGATGGGTACCTGGGCGGCATGGAGCCCGACGAGGACCGGCACGACCGGACCGACCACGAGATCGAGCTGCTCGCCGAGCGGCTCTGGGCCTGGTCCCGCGAACCGGCGGGCGACGAGGCGCCGGATCTCTCCCCGCTCGCGCAGGCCGGTTTCGAAATCACCGGGCGCACTGCCCGGTACGGCGCCGGACGTCCGTGCGTCGCCCTGCTGCTTCCGTCGGACCGGCTCCGGGAATTCGGCCACAACCTCGTCGCGGCGGCGGTGCTCGGCGCCGCGCTCGCCACCGTCCGGACGCTGGAATCCGGTTCCGTCGTCGTCACCGACCGCCCCGCCGACGGGATCGACGCGGTGCTGACGTTCCAGCCCGGCGTGCACACCTGGGCCGCCGCGCCGCTGGCCGCGCGGACCGAACTGCGGGTGACCGTGCACGGGAATTCCGGACCGGCGCCCGAAGACAGCACCGACGCGGTCGCCGGGCTGGTGCAGGTTTTCACCGCGATCGCCGCGCTGCGCGCCCGGCTGCCCGCTGGTGCGGCCGTGCAAGGAATCGTGACGCACGGCGGGGAATCCACCGACGTGGTGCCCGATTTCGCCGAGGCCCGCTTCGGATTGCGCGCGCCGGATTCCGAAACGCTCGGCCGAGTCGTCACCGAGGTGACCACCGCCGCCGAAGGCGCCGCGATGGCGACCGGAACGAAGGCGAACGTCGAACGATTCGGCCCGATTCACGCGCGGTTCCAGGACAATCCGGTGCTGTCCGGGCATTTCGCCCGGCATCTCGCGGCGTGCGGGATCCACGCGGCCCCGTCGGGCGCCGCGGCGATCCCCGGCCGGGCCGAGGTGGGCGACCTGAGCGTGCGGATGCCGACGATCCATCCGTCGGTCGCGCTCCACGATCCGGTGCGCGCGGTCGGCAGCCGGGCGTTCGCCGAGGCGACGGCGTCGCCGCGGGCCCGGACGGTGCTGCTCGCGACGGCGTCCGCGCTGGCCCGCACGGCGTCGGACCTTCTCGCGCATCCCGCGCTGGTCCGGCAGGCCTGGGACAATTTCGCCGACCGGGCGCGCCGGAGCGGCTAGAGTCCCCCGGCATGGGGACGACTGATCTATCGCTGCCGGACGGCCGGAATCTTCGGGTGCACGACACCGGCGGCGACGGTTTCCCGCTGGTGTGGCACCACGGAACCCCGCAGTCCGGCCGGTTGCTTCCGCCCATGGTGGAGGCTGCCGCCGCGCGGGGTTTCCGGGTCGTTTCCTACGGCCGGCCCGGGTACGGCGGGTCCACTTCGGACGTCGGGCGGACGGTGGGTTCGGCGGCCGAGGACGTCCGGCACCTGGCAGACGCACTGGCCTTGCCTCAGTTCGCGGTGCTGGGCGCGTCCGGGGGCGGACCGCACGCGTTGGCTTGCGCGGCGCTGCTGCCGGATCGGGTGCCGGCGGCGGTATCGCTCGCCGGGTTGGCTCCGTACTCCGAGGAGTACGACTGGTACGGCGGAATGGTCGACGACAGCTCGTTGCGCGCCGCCCGCAAGGGTCGGGAAACCCGCTTGCAGCACGGAGAAACGCAAGAATTCGACCCGACGAGCTTCACCGACGCGGACTGGGCGGCATTGCGCGGCGAGTGGGGCCCGCTGGGCCAGGACGCCGGTGCTTCCGGTGACGTGGCCGCGGAAGCCGACGACGACCTCGCGTACGTGACGCCGTGGGGTTTCTCCGCCGCCGACGTCCGGGTTCCGGTGCTGCTGGTGCACGGCCAGGCCGATCGGGTCGTCCCGGTCAGCCACAGCGAATGGCTCCTGCGGAACCTCCCGGACGCCGAGCTGTGGCTCCGTCCGCGCGACGGGCACATCTCGGTGCTGAACGCGCTCCCGACCGCGCTCGACTGGCTGCGCAACCGCCTCGGCCGCTGACCCGCGCCGACTGTCCGTGAAGGGCTCCTTGAGGGAATCTGATTCCCTCAAGGGCCCCTTCACGGACTCGGGGCTCCCCGCACGGACAGCCGAGCAGGATCTCGCGCGCGGCCGGTTATCGTGTCAGGCATGAGCAACGTCGAGACCGACCCCGCCGAACTGGCCTGCGGCGGAGACCCCGTCGACCCCGGCAAGGTCGAGATCCTCGACTCCCGTTCCGTCCCGCTCGGCGGCCCGCGGGCGATGCCGGTCCGCCGCACCCTGCCGCAGCGGCAGCGGTCGCTGATCGGCGCGTGGTGCTTCGCCGACCACTACGGCCCGGACGACACCTCCGTCAGCGGCGGCATGTCCGTCGGCCCGCATCCGCACACCGGGCTGCAGACGGTGAGCTGGCTGTTCACCGGCGAGATCGAGCACCGCGACAGCCTCGGTTCGCACGCGATGGTCCGGCCCGGCGAGCTGAACCTGATGACCGGCGGGCACGGCATCTGCCACGAAGAGGTGTCGACGCCGGAAACCACGACGCTGCACGGAGTCCAGCTGTGGGTCGCGCTGCCGGACGAGCACCGGCACACCGCTCGCGACTTCCAGCATTACGCCCCGCCGGCCGTCGACCTCGACGGTGCCACCGCGCGCGTCTTCCTCGGCACGCTGGCCGGGCAAACCTCGCCGGTGCAGACCTTCACTCCCTTGCTGGGCGCGGAAATCGTCCTCGACCCCGGTGCGCGTCTCAGCCTCGACGCGGACCCGTCCTTCGAGCACGGCGTCCTGCTCGACACCGGAGAACTCACCTTCGGCGGCACCCCGCTGCAGCGGGCCCAGCTCGGCTACCTCGGCATCGGCGCGGCCAAGCTCGACCTGCACAACCCCGGCCCAGAGGCGGCGCGGGCGATCGTGCTCGGCGGGCCGCCGTTCGGCGAGGAAATCCTGATGTGGTGGAACTTCGTCGGCCGCAGCCACGACGAGATCGCCGAATACCGCGCGGCGTGGGAGGCGCACTCCGACCAGTTCGGCGAGATCGAGCCGTACCCCGGCGGCCCGGCGCGGCTGCCCGCTCCCCCGCTGCCCGCCGTGCGGATCAAACCGCGCCGGAATCCCTCGTAAGCGGCAACGCCGGGGAGAACCGGCGCCGGCGACCCCTCAGCGGGACTCCGCGTCGTGCAACCGGTTCCGTGCCCCGGACGGGTCGAAATTCACCCGGCGGAGCGGTCCGGCCGCCAGCAGCACCACCGCCACCGCGCTCAACGCCGCCAGCACCAGCGCCGCCACGGACCGGGCGGGCACCGACGTCGCCGACGCCAGCACCGCGTACCCGCCCAGCACCACCGCGACCGGCCCGAGCAGCGCGACCGCGGTCAGCACCGGCGGAATCCGGCCGCCGTCCGGACGCCGCGCCGAGACGACCGCCGCGCCCGCCGTCACGACCGCGGCCACCAGCAGGCAGGCGCCCACGGTGTCCGAAAGGCGGTGCCAGCTGAGCGCGACGGTCGCCGCGGCCACCCAGGCGACCCCGGGCGCACCCACGGCGAGCACCCAGGTCCGGAACCGCGCGGGCAGCACCACGGCCAGTGCCAGCAGCACGGCGGTGGCCGCGCTCACGTGCCCGCTCGGAAAGCTGTTGTGGTGCGGCGCCCCGCTCGAACCGACGTCCGGCCGGTCGAGCAGGTAGATCTTGAGCAGCTGCGCGGCGGCCAGCGGCAGCAAATACAGCACCAGCGCGGTCACCCCGAGCGCGAACCGCTTGCGCAGCACCGCGAGCGCCACGATGACGATCCCGGCCGCGCCGAACACCTCGACCCCGTCGATCCCGGCCAGCGGGCGTGCCCAGTCCACAGTGGACCGCGGAAGGTGCTGCGCGAACCGGACGACCCCGTCCTCCGCGCGCTGCCCGGCCTCGGTCCGCACGAACAGCAGGTAGGCGACGACGAACGCGACGGCGAACCCGATCGCGGCCGCGACCAGCACGGCGGTCCGCGACCGCCGCGGAGGGACGAGGGCGTGCCGGGGCGAGGACAGGGGCACGGTCGGCGTTTCAGGAGTCAGCACTGCCATGCCTTCGAGCCTGGCCTCCGGATTTCGAGATCTCGTCAGGGCAGTGTCATGGTTTCGCTACAAGATCCGCCCGGCTCGCGCGAATCCGCGGGCAGTCCGAATAATGGCCCCTGTGGCTGTGGTGTTGGTGATCGAGGACGACGCGTCCGTCCGCGAGGGCATGGAACTGGCGCTGCGCCGGCAAGGACACACGGTGCACACCGCGGCGACCGGCGAGGACGGCGTGGCGAAGCTGCGCGAACGCGCGCCCGACCTCGTGGTGCTCGACCTCATGCTGCCCGGCATCGACGGCTTCGAGACCTGCCGCCGGATCCGCGCGCTCGGCCAGGTGCCGATCATCATGCTCACCGCGCGCAGCGACGATTTCGACGTCGTCGCCGGGCTCGAAGCGGGCGCGGACGACTACGTCGTGAAGCCGATCGAACCGCGCGTGCTCGATGCCCGGATCCGCGCGGTGCTGCGCCGCACCGCCGCCGAACCCGGCGCCGCCGGCCCCGAACAGCACGGCGACCTGGTGATCGACCGGGCCGGGATGCTGGTGCACAAACACGGCGAGCAGGTCCCGCTCACGCCGACCGAACTGAAGCTGCTGCTGGAGATCTCGCGCACGCCCGGCCAGGTGCACAGCCGCAGCCAGCTGCTCGCGTCCGTGTGGGGACACGACTATCTCGGCGATTCCCGCCTGGTCGACGCCTGCGTGCAGCGGCTGCGGGCGAAGATCGAGGACGTCCCGGCCCGGCCGGACCACGTGCAGACGGTCCGCGGTTTCGGCTACCGGTTCGGCCGCTCGTGAGGCGGGCCGGATCGTGAAGCGGCTCCGGTCGTGGGCGTCCGGGCTGCGCCTGCGGCTGGTCCTGGCGTTCGCGGCGATGACGCTGGTCGGCGCGGGCGCGGCGGCGGGCGCGAGCTACGTGACCGCGCGCAACACGATCCTGGCCGGCGTGCAGGACCCGGCGATGGTGCAGCTGCGCGACGAGGTCAAGGCGTACCTGCCGCAGCTGACCCTGCCGCCCGACCAGCGGCAGCTCGACAACATGGCGAGTTCGCTCAAGGGCGCCACGACCGTGGTGTTCGGGGCGCTGCGTTCGCGCGTCGGGCTGAATCCGGACGAGATCCCCGCCGGGCTGCGCGCCGCGGTCGCAGGCGGGACCAGTGTCCAGTTCCAGCGGGTCATCGAGGGCGGGCGTCCGGTGCTTTACATCGGGATGCCGCTGCTGCGGTACGGCGCGTCGAGAGGGGAACACACCGGCATCGAGGTCTACAAAACGGTCCCGCTCGCCACGCAGCAGGCCGCGATCGAACAGCTGGCGACCCGCGCGTGGCAGATGACCGCGCTGGCCCTGCCGATCGCGGTCGCGCTGGCGCTGTTGGCCGCGCGACAGGTGCTGCAACCGGTGCGCGCGCTGAACTCCGCGGCGCGCAAGCTCGGCGACGGACAGCTCGATGTGCGGTTGCCCGCCAAGGGTTCCGACGAACTGGCCCAGCTGGTCACGACGTTCAACCACACCGCCGCCGAGCTGGAACGCACTGTCGGCTCGCTGCGCGAGATGGAGGCCGACGCGCGCCGGTTCGTCGCCGACGTCTCGCACGAGCTGCGCACCCCGCTGGCCGCGATGAACGTGGTCACCGACGTGCTCGACGAGGACGCCGACCAGCTGCCCTCGGACACCGCCGTGGCGGCGCGGCTGGTGTCGGCCGAAACGCGGCGGCTGACCCGGCTCGTGCAGGACCTGGTCGAGATCTCCCGGTTCGACGCCGGACGGGCCGAGCTGCGCGTCGAGGAGGTCGACCTCGCCGAGGCGGTGACGAACAGCCTCGCCGCCCGCGGCTGGACCGACTCCGTGGCGGCCGACCTGCCGAGCGTCCCCGTGCCCGCCGACCCGCGACGGCTCGACCTGGTCATCGCGAATCTCGTGGGCAACGCCCTGCACCACGGCGCGCCACCGGTCGAAGTCCGGCTGAGCACCGACGACACGACCGCCTTCCTGACCGTCACCGACCACGGCCCGGGAATCCCCGAGGAGGTGCTGCCGAAGGTGTTCGACCGCTTCGCGAAGGCCGACACCTCGCGCGCCCGGTCCGACGGCAGCGGCCTCGGGTTGTCGATCGCGCTGGAAAACGCGCGGCTGCACGGCGGCGACATCGAAGCCGCGAACACCGGCGACGGCGCGCGGTTCACGCTCCGGCTGCCCCGCACCGCGCAGGAGGAGCGATGAAACTCCCGCGGCTCTTCGTTGCCCTGCTTTCGGTTGCGGCCCTCGCCGGATGCGGCATCCAGCCGACCGGAGTGATCCCCGCCGGAGACGCACCCGGCGGCTTTCAGCAGGGCGCGCCGCGTCCGGCGATCACGCTGTACTTCCTTTACGCGGGGCAGCTCAGCCCCGTGCAACGAGCCTGGGCAAGGGACGCGACCCCCACGGCGGTGCTGACGGAACTGTTCGGCGGCCCGACGCGCGCCGAAGAACAAGAGGGGTTCTACTCGATGCTCCGCCCTGGCCAGCACGTCACCGTCGACGCTTCGACGCAGCCGGTGACCGTGACCGTCGCCGAATCGATGAAAGTGCTGTATCCGATCGGTCTGCAGCAGGTGGTCTGCACGGTGACGGCGTCGCTGGTCTCGTCCGGGCAGTCGGCCGACAAGGGGATCACCGTGGTGGCGTCGGACACCAAACTCGAAGCGCTGTACTGCAATTAGCCTTGCTGGGCAGGCAAAAACCGTACACGACCCGCTCGACGATGCCCAGGACCACTTCCGTCGCGCTCTGTCCTTCCGGCACCTGCCGCAACGCCGCCTCCAACGCGCCCAGCACCGCCCCGGTCAATGCCGCCGCCTCGACCCGATCCAGCTGCGGCGCACACGTCTCGTAGAGCTTCTCCGCCCACCGATCGCCGACCGCGGCGTTGCGCAGCAGATAGCCCGCGCGCAACGCGGGCACGCCAGCCAGCAGCCGGGTCCGGACCACGGTGAGCGGATGGTCCAACGGAAAACTCCACGCGTCCGCCGTCGCCAGCGCGTGGACGGTCCGGGTCACCATCTCCGCCACCGGCGCGCCCGGCTCCGCCGCGGCGAAGACCTCGTCCACCACCTCGTCGTAAAGATGCTGGTCAGCGAAGACGACGTCCTCTTTGGTGGCGAAGTAGTTGAAGTACGTCGCCGGGGACACCTTCGCCCGCGCGGCGATCTCGGCGACGGTCGTGCCGTCGTAGCCCTGCTCGTCGAACAGCGTGAGCGCGGCCTCGATCAGCGCCTGGCGGGTCCGCCGCTTCTTCTCTTCCCGCAACCCGGTCATGGCGTGAATCTTAGCGTTACTCTAAACTTAGAGTGTCTCTAAGATTGGAGGTCCCGATGGAACGGACCGGATGCGTGGTCGCCGGGGGCGGTCCGGCCGGCGTGATGCTGGGCCTGCTGCTGGCGCGGGCCGGGGTCGAGGTGGTGGTGCTGGAGAAGCACCGCGACTTCCTGCGGGATTTCCGCGGCGACACCGTGCACCCGTCGACGCTGCGCCTGCTGGACGAACTGGGCCTGGGCGCCCGGTTCGCCGCCCTGTCCCGGTCGGTGCTGGAACGGATGAAAATGGAGATCGGCGCGGAAACGGTGATCGCCGCCGACTTCAGCAGGCTGCGCGGCCCGCACAAGCACATCGCGATGGTGCCGCAAGCCGAATTCCTGGGCCTGCTGGCTGAAGCCGGTGCGGCCGAACCGAAATTCTCCCTGCGGATGGGCGCTTCCGTCGTTTCCCTGCGCCGCGCGGGCGGACGCGTGACCGGCGTGAACTACCGCGACGAGACCGGCGCGGTTTCCGCGATCGAAGCCCCGCTCACCGTCGGCTGCGACGGACGCTGGTCGACCGTGCGCCGCGAACTCGGCCTGGCCCTGCGGGAGTCGGAGGTCCCGATGGACGTCTGGCAGGTGCGGGTGCCGAAAGCCGGACCGGGCGAACGGGGGGTGTTCGCCCGGTTCGGCCCCGGCTACGCCTCCGTGACCATGGACCGCGGCGACTACTACCAGACCTCGTACCTCATCCCGCGCGGCCAAGACGCCCGACTCCGCTCCGGCCCCATCGAAGACTTCCGCACGCGGCTGGCGGACTTGTTCGGCTGGACGCCCGGGCAAGTGTCCGCCGTCGGTTCGTGGGACGACGTGAAGCTGCTGGAAGTGACCATGGGCCTGCTGCCGCGCTGGCACGCCCCCGGCGCGTTGTGCATCGGCGATGCCGCCCACCCGATGTCCCCCGTGGGCGGCGTCGGGGTGAACCTCGCCGTGCAGGACGCCGTCGCGACCGCCCGCCTCCTCGCAGAACCGTTGCGACGCGGGGAAGTCCCGGTGTCCCGCCTGGCCGCGGTGCGCCGCCGCCGTCTGCTGCCGACTGTCGCGGTGCAGTCGAGCCAGCGAGGCGAGCACGAGATGCTGCTGCGCCCCGCCCTCGCCGGAACCCTGGACAGATTGCCCGCCCCGATGCGGATGGTGCGACGATTCCCGGCGCTTTCCGGGGTGACTGCTTATTTGGGCGGCGTTGGTCTGCGGCCAGAGCACGCACCGGCGTTCGCCCGGCGGTCCAGTGTGGACAGTTACGCCGGATGACGCTTTGCCCGGGGTGGCGCCGGACGGGTTCTGCGGCACCACCCCGGGCTCGCGGGGGTGCGAATCTTCGCCGCTTCACGGTGGCCGGGCTGCTTATCTTCACCGCTTCACGGTGCTGCGGCCTGCCTATCTTCACCGCGCGCCAAGGCACCGCGGCCTGCCTGTCTTCACCGCGCCACGGTGCCGCGGCCTGCCTATCTTCACCGCGCCACAGTGCCGCGGCCTGGCTATACGCACCGCTCCACAGCACCGCTGCTCGGCGATCCAGACCGCTTCACAGTGCCCGCAGCCCTTCGATCCGCACCACTCCACAACACCGCAGCCCGGCAATCCGCACCACTCCACAGTGCCCGGCTTAGCGATCCCCGCAGCTACCCAACACCCGGTTTGGCGATCTCCTCCGCTTGCCGGTGCCCGGCTTGGCGTAGGCATCCGCACCGTTAGCCAGGGGCCAGACCAGCCCCGGGTGCCCGGCTGTGGACGGCAGCATCGGCTCGACGGATGCCCGAGCCGATGCTGCCCCACAACGAAACGCCGGGCCGGGCATGGTTCATCGGCAGGGCCCTGCCTTCACCGCAACACCCGAATCCCTGCCTCCCGCAGGGTCGGTCCTGCTCGCCCCACCACAGCCCTGACGGACAAGCCCGCACCAACCGGCCCCCTGCAACGCCCGGGCTCTCCTGCTGGGCCGGTCCTCCCCGCCGCCTGACAGCCATGCCCAACCGTGCCTCGAACGCCCGGCCCCCTGCGGCGGGTTCGGCCCCGCGACAGTTACGCCGGATAAGCCCGCACCGACCGGGCCTCCTGCAGAGCGCGGGCCCACCATTCGAGCTGGTCGAGCAACGCCTTCGCCGCGGTCTCCGCTTCCGGGTCGACCGGCTCGCCGTCCTCCCCGAAGCGGCCGTACACCCCGTGGAAGCTGACGGTTTCGCGGATGGTGACCGCGTGCAGTTCCGCGAAGACCGGCCGGAGGTGTTCGACCGCGCGCAGTCCGCCGGAAATCCCGCCGTAGGACACGAAAGCGACCGGCTTCGCGTGCCATTCGCCGCGGAACCAGTCGAGGACGTTCTTGAGCGCGGCCGGGTAGCTGTGGTTGTACTCCGGCGTGACCACGACGAACGCGTCGGCCGCCTCGAGCCGGGCGGCGACGGGTGCGGCCCCCTCGCCGTTCATCGTGAGGGGCAGCGAGATCTCGGCGACGTCGAGGACGTCGATCTCGAATCCGCCGTGCCGGTCGGCCTGGCGGGCGAACCAGCGCACGACCGTCGGGGCGAACCGCCCTTCCCTGGCGCTGCCGACGAGCACAGCAAGCCGGACGGGAGCTTTCGACACGTTATTCTCCTTTTCCCCGGGGCGGAACAGGTTTCCGCCTCCGGAGAGGAGTCTCGAACTTCAAGCTCCCTTTAAGTCAAGCTATGCTGAGCGCATGGCGAAAACGGAGCTGCCCGAACTGACCGTGGGCGAACTCTCCCTCCGCAGCGGCGTACCGGCGTCGGCCCTGCGGTTCTACGAGGACGAGGACCTGATCCGCAGCAGGCGCACCGCGGGCAACCAGCGCCGCTACCGCCGCGACACCCTGCGGAGGGTCACGTTCATCCGCATGTCGCAGCGCGTCGGCATGCCGCTGGCGCAGATCCGCGAGGTGCTGGCCCTCCTGCCGGACGACCGCACCCCGACCCGCGCCGACTGGACCCGCATCTCGTCCTGCTGGCGCTCCGACCTGGACCAGCGCATCCGCCAGCTGGAACAGCTCCGGGACCAGCTGAACGACTGCATCGGCTGCGGCTGCATGTCCCTGGCCAAATGCCGCCTGGCCAACCCGAACGACCAACTGGGCCAAGACGGCCCCGGCCCGCGACGGCTGCCGGACCACCGGGGAACGGGCTACGAGTGAGGCCGGTCGCGTTGCCCGCGCCTCCAGGCCGGTTCTCGCCGCGCGGAGACCGGGCGCTGCCGGGCGTCGACGGTCAGCCGCACTCAGCCTGACTCCCCCGTCTCGCCTCGGCTGAGTGCGCGGCAAGCTGCCAGAGCGCCAGCACCACCGACAAGCCAACGCACCCGGCCTGCTCTTCACGCGCCCCGGCACAGCAACGAGCAACCAGAACGCCAGCGTTTCCGCCCGCAACCCACCGCGCGCGCCGCCAATAGGCACCGCACATGGACTAACGACGGCAACCCACGGCGCCATCCGGCCGCTGTCCGCAGCTGACTGTCGCGTTCCGGGCAGGATCGGTCACTCGCCAGGGTGCGGCAGTCGTTCCGGCTAGGTTCAGTCCAGCAGCAACCCCCTCACGTAGGCGGCCTGTCCCGCGTGCTGGAGGTCGTCGGACAGCACGCTGACCAGCCGGACTCCCAGCGTCACCGGCGGGTTCCAGGCTTTGTCGACCACGCGGTCCAGCGCCGCCTCGTCGAGGGTGGCCACCCAGGACACCGTGTGCTCGTGCACGGCGTCGTAGTAGCCGGTGAGCAGATCCGGCGACTGCGGCTGCACCTTGGCCACGTCCTCGCTGCTGTGCCCGTAGCCGATGTCGCCGGCCGGGAACGGCAGGTCGAATTTCTCGCGCCAGTCCTGTGCCGTCCAGAGCTGGTCGGTGCCCGCTACGTCCGCGACATGGTCGTCTTGCACCCTCGCCAAATGCCAGACCAGCCAGCCGATCGAGTTGGCGTCCGGGCCGGGGCGCGCCGCCAGTTGCTCCGCGGTCAGCCCGTCTACTGCCTGGTGCACCACTTCCCGCACCCGGCCGAATCCGTCTGCGAGCAGATCGGCCACATTCATCTCGCGCTCCTCTTCCGTCGTCGTGCGCTTGCCTCGATCATGCCTGGAAGATCCGGCTCTGCCCAGCACTGTGACTCGAGCGGCGCGAGGGGTCCATTCGCACCGGTCAAACCGGCTCCGCACGGGAAAATCCGTTGACTACCAAGGGTGACTGCGACTGTCCACTTCGGATCGAGCAGCGCTGACGGCCGTCGGGTAGAATCCGGCGCGAGAGCGATCTACCCGCCGACGGCGCGAACGGAGGACCTTGTGGCGATCACCGCGCCCCGCGTCCTGCCCGGCTTCGACAACATCGCCGGCATCGCGATTCCCGCGTGGGCGGGCATGGTGATCACCGCTGCCTGCGCGGTTTCGGCGATAGTGGTCCTGCTGGTGATCGTGCGCAATCGGCGCAAGTAGTCACGCCGGTATCCGCCGGATTCCGCGCGCGGCAGTGCGGAATCAGGAAGACCGCTTGTCGACCCGGGTGAACCGGCTGGTGATCACGTGATCCTTGGCCGGACCGGTCACCACCCATTCCTGTTCCCACCGGCGATGGTCGAGCACGCGGTACGCGCCTCGGTACCAGTCGGCCGCGCACGGATGATCGGCCGTCCACTCCCCGGTCGCCAGGTCGAGATCGTGGAAGAACCCGCCGTGGTCGAAGTGCACGGCGGCGCGCGAGCCGCCGGCGGGCCGGTAATGCAGCGTCCGGACGAACGGTCCGCGATGCGCTCCGAGCTGCAGTTCTCCCGATTCGTGGTAGACGAGCACGCCGTCGTCCGAGGTGAACGTCGCGCGGCCGCTCGCCTCGCCCATCGCCGCCCCGTCGACGTCGACGATTTCGCGCGCGAGCTGCCATTCGCCGGAGAAGTACCCGGTCAGGTCATTGATCGGAAAACCCACGGATCCCATTGTGCGCCTCCGGACCCGACGCGAACGGCACTGGGACCGCCATACCGACACCGTCTGTCACGAGGGTGGCATGAAGGGTCCCGTCATCCCCGAGACCACCAGGAGCCATGCCGTTCACCCTCTGCGACCAGGGCCGCCGCAGCGGCCGAAAACGGCCGGTGCGATGGGGACTTTCGCGCCGTGCGCGGCGGGGCAGGCTCGCCCGGACGGTCCGCCGCCCTAGAATCGGCCGCGTGGCGCACCCCGACCTGGCCGAGCAGGCCACCCGCTCCCCCGCTCTCGAAACCCTGCAGCGCGTCTTCGGCTACGACGCGTTCCGCGGCGACCAGGCGGAGATCGTCGAGCACGTGATCTCCGGCGGCGACGCGCTGGTGCTCATGCCCACCGGCGGCGGGAAATCGCTGTGCTACCAGATCCCGGCGCTGGTGCGGCCGGGCGTCGGCGTGGTGATCTCGCCGCTCATCGCGCTGATGCAGGACCAGGTCGACGCGCTGCGCAACGTCGGCGTGCGCGCCGGATTCCTCAACTCCACGCAGGATTTCGCGCAGCGGCAGGAGGTCGAGGCGGCCTTCGTCGCGGGCGAACTGGACCTGCTCTACCTCGCGCCCGAACGGCTGTCGGTCGAATCCACCGTGCGGCTGCTCGACCGCGGCAAGATCGCCCTGTTCGCGATCGACGAGGCGCACTGCGTCTCCCAGTGGGGCCACGATTTCCGGCCCGACTACCTGATGCTGTCCTCGCTGCACGAACGCTGGCCGGACGTGCCCCGGATCGCGCTCACGGCCACCGCGACCGAGGCCACGCACAAGGAAATCTCGCAGCGGCTCGGCCTGGACGAGGCGAAGCATTTCGTCGCGAGCTTCGACCGGCCGAACATCCAGTACCGGATCGTGCCGAAGAACTCGCCGCAGAAGCAGCTGCTCGAACTCCTGCGCACCGAGCACCAGGGCGACGCCGGAATCGTCTACTGCCTGTCGCGCGCGTCGGTGGAGAAAACGGCGGATTTCCTGGTGCAGAACGGAATTCCGGCGCTGCCCTATCACGCCGGGCTCGACAAGGGGACCCGCGCGGCGAACCAGTCGAGGTTCCTGCGCGAGGAGGGGCTCGTCGTGGTCGCCACGATCGCGTTCGGCATGGGCATCGACAAGCCCGACGTGCGGTTTGTCGCACACCTGGACCTGCCGAAGTCCGTGGAAGGCTATTACCAGGAAACCGGCCGAGCGGGCCGCGATGGCCTGCCGTCGACCGCCTGGCTCGCGTACGGGCTGCAAGACGTGGTGCAGCAACGCAAAATGATCGACAACTCCGAAGGCGACGAGCGGCATCGCCGCCTGCAGGCCCAGCACCTGCACGCGATGCTGGCGCTGTGCGAGACGGTCGACTGCCGGCGGACGCAGATCCTCGCGTACTTCGGCCAATCCGGGCAGCCGTGCGGGAACTGCGACACCTGCCTGAACCCGCCGGAGAGCTGGGACGGCACCATCGCCGCACAGAAGCTGCTGTCCACAGTGGTCCGTCTGCGCAACGAACGGCGGCAGAAATTCGGCGCCGGCCAGATCATCGACATCCTGCTGGGCAAGACGACGCCGAAGGTCACCCAGTTCCAGCACGACACGCTGAAGGTCTTCGGCATCGGCACCGAACTGCGCGAACAAGAGTGGCGCGCGGTGGTGCGGCAGCTGCTGGCGCGCAACCTGCTTGCGGTGGAAGGGGATTACGGGTCGCTGGTGCTGACCGAAGGTTCGGCGGCGGTGCTGAACGGGTCCCTGGAAGTACAGCTGCGCCGCGAACCCGAGCGCCCGGCGCGTGCCCCGCGAACGTCCCGCCGCACGCCGGCCGCTCCGATCGACATGCCCGCGGAAGCGGAACCGTTGTTCGAGCGCCTGCGCGCTTGGCGGGCGGCTACGGCGAAGGAACAGGGTGTCCCGGCGTACGTGATCTTCCACGACGCCACGCTGCGCCAGATCGCCGCGATGAGGCCGACGACGCTCGACGTGCTGGGCACGGTGAGCGGCGTCGGCGAGAGCAAGCTGGCCAAATACGGGGAGAGCGTGCTCGCGACACTGGCCGAGGAGTGAGGACAGGTGCCGCTTGAACTAATCGTCGCACCAGCGATCGGCTAGGGACACGTCGCATAGCCGCGTGCCCTCATCACGCTGCCTGGTGCCCTCGGAGGCATCGGGAGAACCGGCCGCTACGAGGGCTTGCCAGCCCAACTGGTCGTGCTTTCTGCCCGGCATAACTCCGGCTCGACCAACCGCGTCTCCGCCTCATCGCAGCACTCGCTGAGGCAGTAGGTTGCGGGGATGGGGTGGGGCCCGAGCGAGCTCATCGCGAAGTACGACGTACCGGGCGCGCAGGTCGCGGTACTGGCTGGCGACGAGATCCTGGACGAGGCCGCAGGCGTCTTGAGCCTCCGCACGCGAGTCGAGACCACGACCGACTCGGTCTTCAAGATCGGTTCGATCACCAAGATCTGGACGGCCACGCTGATCCAGCAGCTGGTCTGCGACGACCTGCTGGATCTCGACCGTCCCGTCCGCGACTACCTGCCCGGTTTCCGCGGCTGGGCGACCCGGCCGCCGCCGACTCCCTGACCGCCCGCCACCTGCTCACCCACACTGGCGGCCTCGACAGCAATCACTTCGTCGACACCGGCCGCGACGACGACGCGATCGAGAAGTTCGTCGCCACCCTCGCCGACGCGGGTCATCTCTTTCCCCCGGGCAAGGTTTTCTCCTACTCCAACAGCGGATATGCGGTCCTCGGCAGACTGGTGGAAGTCCTGCGCGGCAAGACCTTCCACGACGCGCTCCGCGAACGGCTGGCGACCCCGCTGGGGCTTTCGACCGTCGCCGTCGACCCCTACGAAGCGATCCTGCACCGCGCCGCGGTCGGCCATGTCGAAGCCGAAGGAGGACTCGCGCCGACGAAGAGCTGGGCAGTCCGCTATTTCTCCACGCCCAGCGGCTCGCATCTCGCGATGAGCGCCCGCGACCTTCTGGAATTCGTCCGGCTGCACCTCACCGACCACACGCTCGCGGAACTGCGCGAACCCCAGCTCGAATCCGTCCCGGACTTCGGCGGCGGAGTCCTCGGCTGGGGGCTCGGCTGGATGCTGTACCAGGACGGCGTCGCAGGACACACCGGCGTCTCCAAAGGCCAGAAGGCTTTTCTGCGTGTCGTCCCCTCAGCCGGCGTGGCGATGGCCGTGCTGACCAACAGCGCGAACGCCGAACCGCTGGCCCACGAACTCTTCAGCACAGTGCTCCGGGACCTCGCCGGCGTCGAGACGGCACCGCTTCCGGTGCCGCCGGCGAACCCCGCTCCCCTCGACGCGGACCGGATGTGCGGCACTTACCGCACCACCTTGCACGACATCGCACTGACCGTCGAAAACAACCGAGCGTTCCTCACCTACCACCCACGCGGCGAGACCGCCGGAAAACGCGTCGAGGTCGTCCGCCTGAACGACCGCGCGATCATCACCGTCGAACCGACGTTCACCGGCCATCAGGTCCTGTCGCTGATCGGCTCCGACGGGCACGGCCGCGCCCGCTTCCTGCACAACGGCGCCGCCGCGTACCGGGTCAGCTGATCTGCCCGGGACCTGGGACCGCGAATTCGGTCGTGCGATCCAGGCGCAGGCTCACTCAGCCGCCCGGGCGCGAGTCGTGTCCGAGACCTTCCGGACAGCTCCCGCGATCTGCGAGTGATACCGACCGTTCGTCTTCTCGTCCACGAAGCGCGCTGCCTTGCCCACAGCCTCGTTCACCTTTTCCGGGTTCTTCCGCACATACGACACCGCGCCCGCGGCGCCCGCCAGCATGGTGAGTTTCTTCATCAAAGCCATCGCACACAGTCCCTTCCCCTGCGGAAACCTCCGTCACCTACCCCAACGCCGGGTGCCCGCCCCGGGTTCCCGCCGAAACTTGGGTGACAGGAGGTGCCCGCGGCAGGCATCATCCGACGCGTGCGCGATCTTTCGGCCCTTCCCAAGGTGCATCTCCACGTCCACCTCGAGAGCACCATCCGTCCTGGCACGCTCAAGGAGCTCGCGGACGTCCACGGGGTCCATGTGCCGGACAAGCCCGCGGCGTTCGACGGGTTTCGGGCGTTCGCCGATCGCAACAGTCTCACGCGGTCGTGTTTGCGCGAAGCCGGGGATTTCGAGCGGATCGCGCGCGAGTTCTGCGCGGACGAAGCCGCTCAAGGGACGAGGTACGTCGAGGTCACCTTCACCGCTGCCTCGCACGGGGAACGGGTCGGTGACCTCGAACTTCCGCTCCACGCGGTCCTCAAAGGACTGTCGGAGGGCGGGAAAGCGCACGGGCTGCACTGGAAGCTCATCCTTGACCACTCACGGCGGAGGTCGGTCGAGCGAGCGATGAAGACCTTGGAACTGGCTCAGCGGCACGAAGAGGTCATCGCGATCGGGATGGCCGGCGAGGAAAGGCACTCGCTGGCTCCGTTCCGGGAGGTGCTCGTCCGGGCGCGCGAGGCGGGGCTGCATCTCGTGCACCACGCGGGCGAGGACGCCGGGCCGGACAGCGTCCGTGAGGCGATCGAAATCGGGGGCGCGGAGCGGATCGGCCACGGGATCCGCATCCTGCAGGACCCGGCGTTGACCGAACAGGTGGCGGAAAGCGGGCTCGCGCTTGAGGTGTGCCCGGCGTCGAACGTCGCGCTCGGGCTGGTTCCGACGCTCCCGGAGCACCCGCTCCCCCGGCTGGTCGAGGCGGGGCTCAAGGTCACGCTCAACACTGATGTCCCGGACGTCACCGGCACCACGATCACCGACGAATTCACTCGGGCGAGGGAAGTTTTCGGTTACGCCGACGCGCAACTAGCCCAGCTGGCCGGCAACGCGGTGGAGGCATCGTTCGCTCCGGAGGAGACCAAAGCGGTGCTGCGCAAGGAGATCGACAGCTGGCTCACGTCGGCAGCAGGCGCGTGACGAGCACGCCCAGCTGCTGCGCGTTCCGGCATTCGTGCATCTCCACCAGCTCCGCGTAGTCGGGCGCGGCCGAATCGCCGGTCCCCCACAGCGCCCGGCGTTCGGGGTTCAGCCAGTGGACGTGCCGGGCGCGGGACCGGATCGCGCGGACGGCGTCGAGGTTCGGGTCGCCGCCGTTCGTGCGGGCGTCGCCGAGGATGAGGACGGACGTGCGCGGGCCGACGGCGTCCAGCCAGTGCGAAGTGAATTGTCCTAGCGCGCGGCCGTAATCGCTGTGTCCGTCCCAGCGGACGACCGCGGCTTCGCTGAGCATCCGTGCGCCCAGCTGTTCGGGATCGGCGGCGCCAGTGTCCACGAGGTGCGTCACCTCGTCGGTGCTGTCGACGAAACCGAAAACGCGGATTTTGCTGAACTGGTCCCGCAAAGCTTGCACCAGCAGCATGGTGAAGTTCGCGAAACCCGCCACCGAACCGGAAAGATCGCACAGGAGGATGATTTCCGGGCGGCCGGGGCGCCGGTGCCGGTAGGCTGGCCGCAAGGGCACGCCGCCAGTGGAAAGTGAACGACGCAGCGTTCGGCGCAAGTCGATCTGGCCGCGTGTGGTGCGTTTGCGGCGCGCGGCGAGTCTGGTGGCGAGTTTCCGCGACAGCGGCTGGATCGTGCGCCGAAGCTCGGCCAATTGCGTGCGGCTGGCCAGAAGGAAGTCGACGCGGTCGGCGGCGGGGGCGATGGCGTGTTTGGCGATCCGTTCGCGGCCGCGCAGTTCGGCGGCTCGGCGGCGCGCTTCGGTCCGCACCCGGCCGCGGAAACCTTCGACGCGGCGGCGGATTTCGTCGCGGGTGAGCCGGTCGGTGAACTCGTCGGAGGCGCCGGAGCCGCGCACCGCGGCGAGCACCTGCGCGATGAGCGTCTGCGGCTGCAGCCGGTCCAGCGTTTGGTGCGCGGAGTATCCGCCGCCGGGGCCGGTTCCGACGCCGTACTGGCCCAGCAGGTCCACGGCGAGTCCGGCGAGCTGGTCGAGCGCCTGGTCGTCGCCTTCGGCCAAGGCGGCGGCGAGGGCTTCGCGCAGTTCCTCGCGGTCCCGCGGCGGGTTCTCGCGCGCCAGTTCCGGCGCGCCGACGCCGGCCGGGAAGTACAGGTCGAACGCGGCGTCGAACACCGTCCGCTGCCCGCCCCGGCGGACCAGCGCGGCGGCGAGCCCTTCGCGGACCAGCTCGCGGTCGTCCAGGCCGAGCACTTCCAGCGCGGCCGCCGCGTCGGCCGTCTCGCCCGGACCGGCCGGGATGCCTTGCGCCCGCAAGGCCCGCACGAACTCGGCGAGCCGTCCGGTCAGGCCCGGCGCGGCGGTCACGACGCGTCCAGCACCTGGTCGAGACGCAGTCCGGCCCCGGCCTTCGCGATGTCGTCCTGGTGCTTCAGCACGACGCCGAGGCTTTCGCGCACCACCCGCTCGTCGAGCGCGCCCGCGCCCAGCTCCAGCAGCGTGCGCGCCCAGTCGACGGTCTCCGCCACCGACGGCAGTTTCCGCAGGTCCATCGCCCGCAGCGCGGCGATCACCCGCACCACCGAATCCGCCAGCGCGGCCTCGATGCCGGGCACCTTCAGCCGGACGATCTCGCGTTCCAGGTCCTCGTCCGGGAAATCGATGTGCAGGAACAGGCACCGCCGCCGCAGCGCCTCGGACAGCTCGCGCGTCGCGTTCGACGTCAGCACCACGAACGGCTGCTGCGTCGCGGTGATCGTGCCGAGTTCGGGCACGGTCACCTGGAAATCGCCGAGCACCTCCAGCAGCAGGCCCTCGATCTCGACGTCGGCCTTGTCCGTCTCGTCGATCAGCAGCACGGTCGGCTCGGTGCCGGAAATCGCGGTGAGCAGCGGGCGGCGCAGCAGGAACTCCTCGCCGAAAATGTCGGTGCGCGCCTCGTCCCACGTCTC
Organism: Streptomyces sp. AA4; assembly: GCF_000158875.1. Taxonomy (NCBI): domain Bacteria; kingdom Bacillati; phylum Actinomycetota; class Actinomycetes; order Kitasatosporales; family Streptomycetaceae; genus Streptomyces; species Streptomyces sp. AA4. Next base: position 5,258,213 of record NZ_GG657746.1, read on the forward strand.
GTCGCGGCCCGCGGTGATCCGCAGCAGCTGCTTCGCGTGGTTCCACTCGTACAGCGCGCGGGCCTCGTCGATGCCCTCGTAGCACTGCAGCCGCACCAGCCGCGAGCCGGTGACCTCGGCGACCGCCGTGGCCAGCGCGGTCTTGCCGACCCCGGCCGGACCCTCGACGAGCAGCGGCTTCCCCAGCCGGTCGGCGAGGAACACCGTGGTCGCGACCGCGGTCGACGCGAGGTACCCGGCCTCGGCCAGCTGCGCCGACACGTCGTCGACGGACGAGAAAAACCCGGTGCCCACGTGGCCTCCTAAGCGATCGCTCACCTGCACTGTACTGGGCGGTCGCCGCGAAAGGCGGCCCGACGGCCAGACATCGGATCTAAGCAGGTTCACAACCCGGACGCACCGGTGAAAACCCCCGATTCCTCCGATGTATGCCGAGCACCGGAGAGGTCGTCACGGCAGGCTCGGAATGGCCTGGTCCACCAATCGTTTCGCGACCGGGCAGGACCCTTCGTTGCCCGCTGATCGATCGAGGTACCAGATGTGCACCGCCGCGGGATGCCGCGCGCAAAACCGGCTTTTCCCCGCCGGCCAGGAGGTCGCCACCCGTGCCGCGCCGCGCGGGCTAGCATCGCGGCGTGACTTACGCTGCCGCTGACGCCCGTTACGATTCGATGCCCTACCGCCGCTGCGGGCGCAGCGGCCTGAAGCTGCCCGCGATCTCGCTCGGGCTCTGGCACAACTTCGGGAACGACCGCCCGCTCACCGTCCAGCGCGACATCGTCCGGCGCGCCTTCGACCTCGGCATCACGCATTTCGACCTGGCCAACAACTACGGCCCGCCCTACGGCAGCGCCGAGGAGAACTTCGGCAGGCTGCTGGCGAGCGACCTCAAGCCGTACCGCGACGAGCTCGTCGTCTCGACCAAGGCGGGCTACGACATGTGGCCCGGGCCGTACGGCGAATGGGGTTCGCGGAAGTACCTGCTGGCGAGCCTCGACCAGTCGCTCGGCCGGATGGGGCTCGACTACGTCGACATCTTCTACTCGCACCGGTTCGACCCGGAGACGCCGCTGGAGGAGACCGTCGGCGCGCTCGACCGCGCGGTCCGGTCCGGCAAGGCGTTGTACGTCGGGATCTCGTCCTACAACTCCGCGCGGACCGCGGAAGCCGCGCAGCTGCTGCGCGAACTGGGCACGCCGCTGCTGATCCACCAGCCGTCGTACTCGATGTTCAACCGCTGGACCGAGGCCGACGACCTGCTCGGGACACTGGAGCAGGTCGGCGCGGGCTGCATCGCGTTCTCGCCGCTGGCGCAGGGATTGCTGACGGACAAGTACCTCGCCGGGGTGCCCTCGGATTCGCGCGCGGCGCAAGGGAAATCGCTGAACCCGGACACGATCACCGAGGAGAAGCTCGGCAAGATCCGGGCGCTGGGCGAGATCGCGGCGCGACGGGGGCAGACACTGGCGCAGCTGGCGCTGGCGTGGGCGCTGCGGGATCCGCGGATGACGTCGCTGGTGATCGGGGCCAGCAGCGTGAAGCAGCTGGAAGACAACGTGGCCGCGCTGGACAACCTGTCGTTCACCGCGGAGGAGCTGGCCGAAATCGACCAGCACGCCACCGAAGAAGGCATCAACATCTGGAAGCGGTCTTCGGACGGCTGACTCGGCACGGCCGGAGGCGAGGACTACCCGAGCCTCCGGCCGAACTCGCCGTAGACCGTCTCGCCGGCCGAAACCGCTTGGTGCGCCAGGGCGATTCGCCGCGCTTTGGACGGCCGCAATTGCGATTGCGCGCTCTCGAGGGCAAGGAACTCGAACCGGCTCAGCTCGTCCGAGGCCAAGCGGATGGCCCCGATCTGGTCGCGGCTCAGCACCCCGCCGTCGAAGACGAACTGCACGCTGTCCCGCCAAACGCCGTGTGTCGGCAGCCAATCGACCACGAGCAGGCGTCCCACCGTGACGTCGATGCCGAGTTCTTCGCGGACCTCTCGACGGCACGCCGCCAGCGGTGATTCGTCGTCTTCGACCAAGCCGCCCGGGATTTCCAGGAACGGCTTGTAGGTCGGGCAGACGAACAGGATCCGGCCGGATTCGTCGCGGGCCAGCACTCCCGCCGCCGTGTTCTTGCGCGGAAACCGGGCCGCGATGCCGGGATTGAACTCGGCCTCCGGCTCGCCCTCGTCCCGGAGATCGCGCGCGAACCCCGCTTCGTCGCCGCAGTGGCGGGCTTGACGGTCAGTCATGATCAGCCGCGGGCCGCGCGGATCGTCTCCGCCGCCCACGCCGCCCATTCGCGTTCCATCGCCGCGTACCGCTTGCCCCATTCCAGCGCGAGGCGGCCGTACAGCGACGGATCGCTGTCGTCCCAGTCGATCGACGCCTCCAAGGCCGCCAGTTCCTCGCCCAGCCCCTCGGCGAAAGCGCCGTGCCGGGACAGGAATCCCCGCGCCTCCTCCGGGCTGACCTCACCCAGGAAGTACACCCGCAGCAGCATCTCGTTGCGCCGGGCTTGCGGCGGCCGCTCCTCCAGCAGCCACTTGCGCAGTTCCGCGCGCCCGGCGTCGGTGATCGCGTACTCCTTGCGGCCCCGCGGGCCCGCCGCGGAGACCTCGATCAAGTCCGCGCCCTCCAGCTTGCCCAGCTCTCCGTACAGCTGGCTCTGCGTGGCCGTCCAGACGCTCGCCATCGCCGTTTCGAAGCGTTTCAGCAGGTCGTAGCCGCTTCCGGGGGCGCCGGCGAGCAACCCGAGCACCGCGTGTCGCAAGGTCATGCGCCCAGCCTACCTTCCACTATTGACATGTGCACGCCGGACGTTCTAGCTTTGACATGTCACAACAGGAACATGGGGGTACCGATGAACTACCTGAAGAGTTTCCTTCCGTGGATCGCCTTCGCGGTCGTCTCCACGCAGGCCGACTGGCGGTGGTCCGGGCTGACCGGGCTGGTGCTCGCGGGCGGGCTGCTCCTGCTCGAACGCCGGCGCGGCAAGGGCTGGGACACGTTGTTCATCGAGGTCTCCGCGGTCGTGTTCTTCGCGGCGCTTTCGGTCTGGTCCTTCAGCGACCCCGCCTCGCCGCTCCGGAACTACGTCGGCGCGCTCACCGATCTGTGGCTGGCGGTCACGGCCTGGGGTTCGATCGCCGCGAAACGGCCGTTCACGCTGGGCATCGCGAAAACCATGGTCCCGGCGGAAATCGCGGCGACAGCGGTGTTCCGCCGGGTCAACGTCGTCATCACCGCGGTGTGGGCGGCCAGCTTCACGATCGCCGGAATCGCCGAAGCCGTGCTGCTGCATTACGCGCCGCACGACACCATCGGCTTGGTCATCATCAAGGTGCTCGGTTTCGCGATCCCGATCGCGTTCACCATTCGCTATCCGCGCATCGTCCGGGCCCGCGCCCAGAAGGCCGCGTGATTCCATGGCCACCACCGATTTCCACCTCCAAGGCCATTACGCCCCGGTCCACGACGAACTCACCGCTTTCGACCTGCCGGTCACCGGCGCGCTGCCGCCGGAACTCAACGGCTGGTACCTGCGCAACGGGCCGAACCCGCGCCAGGACAGCGCGCATTGGTTCACCGGCGACGGAATGGTGCACGGCGTACGGCTCGAAAACGGCCGTGCCGCTTGGTATCGCAACCGCTGGGTGCGCACCGAGAGCTTCGATCTTCCGAATTCGCCGCTCTACAACGCCGACGGAACCCGCAATCTCCGGTGGAGCGTCGCCAATACGCACGTCGTCAACCACGCGGGCCGCACGCTCGCACTCGTGGAATCCTCGCTGCCGTACGAAATCACCACAGAGCTCGACACCGTCGGCGTCTACGATTTCGACGGCAAGCTCGCCGACGCGATGACCGCGCATCCCAAAATCTGCCCGGAGACCGGCGAACTGCATTTCTTCGGCTACGGCAGCCTCACCGCCCCGCACGTGAGCTACTACCGCGCCGACGCGGCCGGGAACCTGGTGCGGCAGCAGCCGATCGACGTGCCCGGGCTCACGATGATGCACGATTTCGCGCTCACCCGGCAGCAGGTGGTGTTCTTCGACCTGCCGGTGGTGTTCGACCACGGTTCCGACGGCGGAATCCCGTACCGTTGGAGCGACACGTACGGCGCGCGCCTCGGGCTGCTCAGCCGCGACCAGCCGGAAAACGGCGTGCGCTGGTTCGAGATCGACCCGTGTTACGTCTTCCACACCCTCAACGCGCACGACACCGCCGACGGCCGGATCGTGATGCACGTCGTGCGGTACGAACATCTCTCCAAGCCGGGCGTCCCGGATCCGCAGGGCGTGCTGTGGCGGTGGACGATCGATCCGCGAACGGGCACGGTCACCGAGGATCTGCTCGACGACCGAGACGGCGAGTTCCCCCGCATCGACGACCGGCTCGCCGGGCTCGACGCCCGTTTCGGCCACGTCACCGGACGGCACGGCCCGGAGGGCCCGCACCTGCTGCGCCGCTACGACCTGCACACGGATACCTCACGCGAGCACCTGTTCCCGAAAGGACACCTCCCGGGCGAAGCGGTTTTCGTTCCGGCGGACGACCGTCCGGACGGCGCGGGCTGGCTGCTGGCGTATGTCTACGACGGACCGAACGACCGCAGCGATCTGGTGGTGCTCGACGCGCAGGACCTCGAAGCGGATCCGGTCGCGATTGTCCATCTGCCCGGCCGCGTGCCCGCCGGGTTCCACGGCAACTGGCTGCCCGACGCCTGATCGGGTCGACTAGCGGACGGCAAACTCTGCGTGCCCTCCCCGGGTTCCGCCCGCCGAGCCCGTATCGTCGGGCCAAGACCTCCCGCCTGCCCGCGCGAGCCGGAAGAAAAGAAACTTTCCTGCCAAAGCGGGGCGAATCCGGTTACCGTGGCAGGACGGAAGTCCGAACGGGAAGGAAACTCAGCAGGTGGCAGGGTCGGGTACACCTCCGGTCGGCACCCCGGCCGGGATGCGCATGATCAACCAGCGGGCGGTGCTCGATCTCCTGCGCCGCGGCGGGCCCGCGACGCGGCCGCAGGTGGCGAAGGACACCGGGCTGTCGAAGCCGACGGTGAGCCAGGCGCTGCTGGCGCTGGAGGCCGCCGGGCTCGCCCGCGCGACCGGGCACACGTCCACCGGAACCGGCCGTTCGGCGGTGCTCTACGAGGCGGACCCCACCGCCGGGTACGTGCTGGGCCTGGACATCGGCCGCGAACACATCCGGGTCGCGGTCGCCGATCTGGGCCGCACCACAGTCGCCCGGCGAGACGTGCGCAACACAGCCCGCTCCGGCAGCGCGCTGATCTCCGCGCTGGGCAAGCTGGCGACGGACATCGTCGCCGAGGCGGGCCTGACAAACGACGACATCGTGGTCCGCGTGCTGGGCTCCCCCGGCGTCGCGGATCCGGTGAAACGCTGTTTCCGGCACGCGCCGAACCTGCCCGGCTGGGGCCGCCCCGGCCTGCTCGACGACCTGGAACAGGTCCTCGGTCCGGAACTGGTCGTGGAAAACGACGCGAACCTCACCGCGGTCGGCGAATGGGAAAGCGGCGCCGCCCGCGGAGCGTCGGTAGTCGGCTGCATCACGATCGGCACCGGCGTCGGCATGGGACTCATGGTCGACGGCCGAGTCTTCCGCGGCGCCACCGGCGCAGCAGGCGAAATCGGCTACCTGCCCTACGGCCGCACCCGGGTCGGCGACGAGCCCAGCGAGCCCCCCGCACGCGGCCACCTGGAAGAGGCGACCGCCGCCCAGTCGGTAGTCCGCGGCGCCCGCGAACTGGGCCTGGGCACAGCCCGATCCGCCCGCGAAGTCTTCCGCCTGGCCCGCGAGGGTGACGAGTTGGCTCAGCGCGCAGTATCCGCGGAAGCAGACCGCCTCGCCTACACAGTCGCCTCGGTAGCCGCAGTAATCGACCCAGAACTCATCGTCCTGGGCGGCGGCGTAGGAACGGCGGCCGACCTGCTCCTGGAACCGATCGACCGA
>NZ_GG657746.1:5264799-5265091 GCF_000158875.1 Streptomyces sp. AA4
TCTGAGTCCCTCAGGGTTCCCCTCACGACACTCCCGCCCCGCCACCTCCGCGCCCCAACGCCACATTGGGTGCGTCCCACGCACCGAACGCCACATTGGGTGCGTCCCACGCACCGAACGCCACATTGGGTGCGTCACATGCACCCAATGTGGCATTGGGGCGCTAACCGCACACCGCGCCCCAACAACAACCACCCACTCAAGCCGCGAAAAAACCGCCGCCGCCACACCCAACCCCCCGGGGGCACCCACCCCTCCCCCAACCCCGATACAAAGCCGCCCTGCGGTTCGG
>NZ_GG657746.1:5265191-5312301 GCF_000158875.1 Streptomyces sp. AA4
CAAGCACCCCCGAACCGTCAGCACAATGAAAATTCGGGGTGCCCCACGCAACAACCCAATAGCAACGTCGCCCGCCAGGGCGACGAGCCGACCCCGCCCAACACCCCGCAAACCTCCCCCACGCCCGGTACCTTGCAGGAATGATCGGACTCCCCGACACCATCACCGCCTGCCTCTTCGACCTGGACGGCGTACTGACCGGGACGGCCGTGCTCCACCGCGAGGCGTGGAAACGGACGTTCGACGAATACCTGCGCACCCGCGACACCCCCGCCTTCCGGGAATTCACCGACTCCGACTACGCCGCCTACGTAGACGGCCGCCCCCGAGCCGACGGAGTCCGGGAATTCCTGCGCTCCCGCGGAATCGAACTCCCCGAAGGCACCCCGGACGACCCGGTCGACGCACCCACCGTCAACGGCATCGGCAACCGCAAAAACGAACTGGTCCTCAAAATCATCGACGAACGCGGCGTAAACCCCTACCCGGGCTCCGTCCGCTACCTCGAAGCCGCCAAGCAAGCGGGCCTGCGGATCGCCGTAGTCACCTCCTCGGCGAACGGCGCGAAGGTGCTCGACGCAGCCGACCTGTCCCGCTTCGTGGAAGCCCGCGTAGACGGCCTGGTCATCCGCCGCGACCGCCTGAAAGGCAAGCCCGCGCCCGATTCCTTCCTCGCCGGAGCCAAGGCGCTCGGCGTGGACCCGAAACAGGCCGCGGTGTTCGAAGACGCACAATCCGGCGTCCAAGCAGGAAAAGCCGGCGGTTTCGGGTACGTCGTGGGCGTGAACCGCGAAAACCAGGCGGCCGCCCTGCGCGAGCACGGCGCCGACGTCGTGGTGGACGACCTCGCCGACCTGCTGGAGGACAAGTGACGGAACTCGGTTACGAATGCGCGCCGTGGGAGCTGCGCTGGCGCGGCCTCGACGTGGATGCGTTGCAGCGCACCGAATCCGCCTTCGCGGTGTCGAACGGCCACATCGGACTGCGCGGCACCCTCGAGGAAGGCGAACCGCGCGGGCTGCCCGGCACGTACCTCAACGGCTTCTACGAGCAGCACGAACTCCCTTACGCCGAAGGCGGTTACGGCTATCCGGAGGAAGGCCAGACCGTCGTCAACGTGACCGACGGCAAGATCATCCGGCTGCTGGTCGAGGACGAGCCGCTGGACATGCGCTACGGCATCGCGACCGCGCACGACCGCGTGCTCGACTTCCGCCGCGGCACGCTGCGCCGCGTCACCGAATGGTCCTCCCCCACCGGCAGGCGGGTGCGGGTGACCACCGAACGGCTGGTGTCCTTCACCCAGCGCGCGGTCGCCGCGATCCGCTACGAGGTCGAACCGCTCGACGAGGACCTGCAGCTCGTCGTCCAGTCCGACCTGCTGGCCAACGAACCGGTCGAGTCCGACACGCACGACCCGCGCGTCGCCGCCGCGCTCGACGCGCCGCTGGTCGGCGAGTTCTGCCACGCCGCGGGCTACCAGGCCGTGCTGGTGCACCAGACCCGGATGTCCGGGCTGCGCGTCGCCGCCGCGATGGACCACAAAATCGAGGTCGACGACGGCCTGCGCACCCGCATCCACGCCGAGGAAGACCTCGCCCGGCTCACCGCCGCGGTCGACGTGCCCAAGGGCGGACGGCTGCGGGTCACCAAATTCCTCGCCTACGGCTGGTCCGCGCAACGGTCCGCCCCGGCGCTGCGCGCGCAGGTCGAGGCCGCGCTCGCGGGCGCCCGGCAGACCGGCTGGAAGGGCCTGGCCGCCGAACAACGCCAGTTCCTGGACGACTTCTGGGCCACTTCGGACATCGAAATCGACGGCGACCCGGAACTCCAGCAGGCCGTCCGGTTCGCGCTCTTCCACCTGCTGCAGGCCGGGGCCCGCGGCGAAACCCGCGCCATCGCCGGGAAAGGCCTCACCGGGCCCGGCTACGACGGGCACGCCTTCTGGGACACGGAAACCTTCGTCCTGCCGGTGCTGACCTACACGATGCCGGACGCCGCCCGCGACGCACTCGGCTGGCGGCACTCCACAATAGACAAAGCCAAGGAACGCGCGACCCAGCTCGGCCTGCGCGGCGCGGCTTTCCCGTGGCGGTCGATCAACGGAGCCGAATGCTCCGCGTACTGGCCGGCCGGCACCGCGGCGTTCCACGTCAGCGCGGACATCGCCGACGCCGTCGTGCGCTACGTGAACGCCACCCAGGACGAGCATTTCGAGCGCACCTGCGGCGCGGAACTCCTGCTGGAAACCGCGCGGCTGTGGGCCTCTCTCGGACATTACGACCACCACGGGCACTTCCGCATCGACGGCGTCACCGGACCCGACGAGTACTCCGCGGTGGCGGACAACAACGTCTACACGAACCTGATGGCGCGCAAGAACTTGCTCGCCGCGGCCGACGTGTGCCAGCGGCATCCGGACATCGCCGCGCAGTTCGAAGTGGACACTCCCGAGATCGATTCCTGGCGGGCCGCGGCGGAAGCGATGGCGCTGCCGTACGACCAGGAACTCGGCGTGCACCCGCAGTCGGAAGGCTTCCTGCAGCACGACGAGTGGGATTTCGCCGCCACCGACGAGGATTTCTACCCGCTGCTGCTGAACTACCCGTACTTCGACCTGTACCGCAAGCAGGTCGTCAAGCAGGCGGACCTCGTGCTCGCCCTGCATCTCTGCGGCGATTCGTTCAGCCCCGAGGAAAAAGCCCGCGACTTCGCCTACTACGAAGCACGGACGGTCCGCGATTCCTCGCTGTCCGCGGGCACGCAGGCCGTCATCGCGGCCGAGGTCGGACATCTTCAGCTGGCCTACGACTACCTCGCCGAAGCCGCGCTGACCGACCTGCACGACGTGCACAACAACGTCCGCAACGGCCTGCACATGGCGTCGCTGGCCGGTGCCTGGCAGGCCGCCGTGTGCGGATTCGGCGGCTTCCGCGACCACGGCGGCCAGCTGTCGTTCGCCCCCCGGCTGCCGGAGGAACTGGACGGGCTCACCTTCCGCCTCGCCTTCCGCGAAACGCGGTTCCAGGTGTCCATCGCGCACGACGCGGCGACCTACCGGGTGCTCAACGGGCCGCCGCTGGACCTGATCCACCACGGCGAGCGGTTCACCGTGACCGAGGAGCCGGTGGAGCTGCCGATCCCGAAGCTGGACTCGGGACCCGCGCCGGTCCAGCCGATCGGCCGCGCGCCGGCGCGCCGCGACGCGTCGAAGGTGCGGCAGTTCGACCATTCCTGATTCGGGAGCGGCGATGCCGGGGAACACCGGCATCGCCGCTCACGACGGCGTTTCGTCCGTGCCCGGCACCCGCGGCACCTCGTCCGTCCGCGCGGGGCTCAGGTCCGGCCCCGGCGCGTTCGCCACCTCGCCGGGCAGCTCGTCCGGGTCGGGCAGCTCGCGTTTCCGGCGCGCGGGGAACGGCGTTTCCTCGTCGTCGTCCTCGGACCGGTCACGAGGGCGGAAGTCGCTGCGCGGGGTCATGGTTCCGGGATACCCGGTTTACCGCCCCGGCACCAGGGAGTTCACGCGGCCGGACGCGAGCGCTGCTTCCCGGTCGCGTCCGTGAGCTGGTCCAGCAGCGTCAGCAGCAGCCCGTCGCGGGTCGACCACGGGCAGATCGTCATCTTCCCGCCCGCGACCGTCAGCAGGGCCTCCGCGACGACCGCGCCGCCGAGCGCCTGCTGCGCCCGCTGCCGCGAAATCCCGGGCAGCTGCGCCCGCCGCGCGAACGGCATCGCCGACAGCCGCGGAATCCACGCGCGCACGTCGTCCAGGTGCAGCTCGCGGGCCCGGCCCGGACGGTCTCCGGCCAGCCGGGCCAGCTGCCGCAGCACCTTCGAACAGCCGACCACCCGGTGTTCGGCCAGTTCGTCCTTCACGTCGCCCAAAGCGGCGGAGACTTCCTCCAGCACGTGGTCACGCAGCGCACGCACTTGCTTGCTGCGCACCGGCGGTTCGGCGGGCAGCCAGTCGCGCGTGACCGACCGGGCGCCCAGCGGCAGCGACCGGGCGAAAGTGGCCTGTTCGCCCGCTCCGGCGGACAGTTCGACCGTGCCGCCGCCGATGTCGAGCGCCAGCAGCGGCCCGCCGGACGCGCCGTACCAGCGGCGCGCGCCGACGTAGGTCAGCTCCGCCTCCCGGCGACCGGACAGGAAGCGCAGCTCCACCCCGGTTTCCCGGGCGACCTCGCGCACCGCTTCCTTCGAGTTCACCGCGTCCCGAATGGACGACGTGGCCAGCGGAAACACGTCCTTGACACCGTGTTCGCGGGCGAATTCCATCCCGTTCGCGACGGCCTTCGCGATGGCCGCGATGCCGCACTTGCTGAGCCGTCCGTCGTCGTCGAGTTCGCGGTCGAGCCGCAGCCGGGTCTGGTGCGTCAGCGCCGGGTCGATCGGGGATCCGCCGGGTTCGAGCACGACGAGCCGGGCGCTGAACGATCCGACGTCCAGCACCGCAGCAGCGGGTCCATCGATTGTGCGCACAGTCCGGCCTACCTCGCTTTCGCCCCGCCCGGATTCCCCGTTGAACCCGTTCTTACTCCCGAATTCGCGCCCCGCGCGGAGAGTTGACGGCATTTCGACGGCGGCATCGACCCCGAGTGCGGTTTCTTCACACTCCGGTGGCCCGCATCATACCGGACCTATCCGAGCAGCTCCTTCAGCTTGGCGACGGCGGCAACCCGGGCCTCGCGCCCGGGCTGCAGCGGGTTGACCGCCAGGGTCGTCGCCCCGGCCTCCTCGAACGCGGCCAGCCGCTCCTTGACGTACCCGGCCGGACCGACCAGCGACGTGGCGCGCAGCAGCTCCGTCGGGACCGCCGCGGCGGCTTCTTCCTTCTTGCCGTCGAGGTAGAGGTCCTGGATCTTGTTGGCCTCTGCCTCGTAGCCGTAGTTGCACGCGAGCGTGTTGTAGAAGTTCTTGCCGCGCGCGCCCATCCCGCCGATGTACAGCGCGAACACCGGGCGCACCCAGTCGAGCAGGTGGTCGACGTCGTCGCCGATGGCCAGCGGCGGCGCGGCGAACACGTCCAGCTCGCCCAGCTCCGGGTCGCGCTTGGCCTTGCCCTCGGCCAGCGAAGCGCCCCAGACGTCGGCGGCCTTCTCCGGGTGGAAGAAGATCGGCTGCCACCCCTCGGCGACCTCGGCGGCGAGCGCGACGTTCTTCGGCCCGAGCGCGGCGAGCACGACCGGGATCCGCTCGCGCACCGGGTGGTTGATCAGCTTGAGCGGCTTGCCGAGCCCGGTGCCCTGGTCCGCGGGAAGCGGGATCGTGTAGTGCTTGCCGTCGTGCACGACGCGCTCGCGCTTCCACACCTGGCGGCAGATCTCGATGATCTCGCGGGTGCGGCCGATCGGCGCGTCGTACTTCACGCCGTGGAAACCCTCGATGACCTGCGGGCCGGACGCGCCCAGGCCGAGGGTGAACCGGCCGTCGGACACGAAGTCCAGGCCGGCCGCGGTCATCGCGGTGAGGCTCGGGGTGCGGGTGTAGATCTGGAAGATGCCCGACATCAGGCCGACGCGCTCGGTCTTCGCGGCGAGGTAGCCGAGCTGGCTCACCGCGTCGAAGCTGTAGGCCTCAGGGACGAACACGATGTCGAGCCCGACCCGTTCCAGCTCCACGATGTCGGCGACGCTTTCGGCGAACCCGCCCGAGTAGCTGACGCCGGTGCCGATCCTCATCGATCCCTCATTCCCGTGCCGGTCGACTGTGACTAAGCGTTTGCTCATTATGCGTCCGCCCGGGTGACGGCGCTACGGCGTGGGTCACACCACAGCGGCCGCCACCGTCCCGCGCACCTCGCCGAACCCGATCCGCGCACCGCCCGGACCAGGCGCGGAGGCGCTGATCACGACCTCGTCGCCGTCCTCCAGGAACGCGCGAGTCTCCTCCCCGACCGCGAGCGGTTCGCGGCCGCCCCAGCTCAGCTCCAGCAGCGAGCCGCGCTGGTCCTTAGCCGGACCGGTGACCGTGCCGGACGCGTACAGGTCGCCGGTGCGCAGGCTCGCGCCGTTCACCGTGAGGTGAGCTAGCTGCTGCGCGCCCGTCCAGTACTGCGTGGCGAACGGCGGGCTGGACACGAGGTGCCCGTTGATCCGGATTTCCAGCGTGAGGTCGAGACTCCACGATTCGGCCGCGCGCAGGTACTCGAACGGCTGCGGGTCCTGCGCGGGCTGCGGCACGCGGGCGTGCTCCAGCGCGGCGAGCGGGACCAGCCACGGCGACACGGACGTGGCGAACGATTTGCCGAGGAACGGCCCGAGCGGCTGCGATTCCCAGCCCTGCAGGTCGCGGGCGGACCAGTCGTTGACCAGGCAGACGCCGAAGACGTGCCGGGGGAACTCGTCGATCGGCACCGGGGCGCCCAGCTGCGATCCCACGCCGACGACAAAACCGACCTCGGCCTCGAAGTCGAGCCGTTTGGCCGCGCCGAACGACGGTTCGCTCGCCTTGCGCGGTTTCCGCTGCCCCGCCGGACGAACCACGGGCGTGCCGGACGCGACGACCGTGCCCGCCCGGCCGTGGTAGCCGATCGGCAGGTATTTCCAGTTCGCCGGCACCAGATCGTCGCCGCCGGTGAAGATCCGACTGGCATTGAGCGCGTGCTGCTCGCTGGAGTAGAAGTCGACGTAGTCGGCTACCTCCACCGGCAGATGGCTCGTGATTTCGGTGCGGGGCACCAGATGCGGCCGGATCCGGTCGGCGTGGCGCGGTTCGGCGAGCCATTCGCGGACCCGCGCCCGCACGTCGGCCCAGGTGTCCGGGCCGGCGGCGAGCAGCGGGTTCAGCACGCCCGCGCCGAGCAGGCGGCCGAAGGACTCCCCCTCGGCCGCCGCGGTCAGGTCGAGCACCTGGTCTCCGACCGCGACCCCGGCCCGCCGGGTCCGCTCGCCGTGCGAGAAGACGCCGTAGGGCAGGTTGTCGAGGCCGAAGAGGGTGTCCGGCGGAAGATCGAGCCAGGTCACGCGGACACCTCGGCGATCCACGCGCCGACGACGGTGTCCAATGCGGACAGCGGGAGAATTCCGTTGCCCAGGATGACGTCGTGGAACGCGCGGATGTCGAACCGGTCGCCCAGCGCCTGCTCGGCCTCGGCGCGGACGCGCTGGATTTCCAGCCGCCCCACCAGGTAGCTCAGCGCCTGGCCCGGATTCGCGACGTACCGGTCGATCTCCGCCTCGATCTCCATCTTCGCCATCGGCGTGTTCTCGACCAGGTAGTCGACCGCCTGCTGCCGGGTCCAGCCCAGCGCGTGCAGCCCGGTGTCGACCACGAGCCGGCCGGCCCGCATGGAGTCCTGGGCGAGCATGCCGAAGCGGGCGATGTCGTCGGAGTACAGGCCCATCTCGTCGGCGAGGCGCTCCGCGTACAGGCCCCAGCCCTCGATGTAGGCGTTGAACGGCGCGATCCGGCGCAGCAGCGGCAGATCGGCGAGTTCCTGCGCGAACGTGAGCTGGAAGTGGTGGCCGGGAACGGCTTCGTGGAACGCGATCCCCTCGCTGGTGAAGCGCGGCCGCGAACTGGCCTCGTAGGTGTTCGCGTAGTACGTGCCCGGCCGCGAACCGTCGAACGCCGCCTGCAGGTAGTAGGCGATGGTGCCGCTCGCCGCGTCCGCCTCCGGAACCGGTTCGACCGCGCACTTCGCGTCCGGAACTCGCGAGAACCATTGCGGGGCAACGGTTTCCGCGCGGGCGATGGCCGTGCGAGCGGCTTCCAGCAGCTCCTCGCCGTCGCGCCAGCGCAGCTCCGGGTCGGTGCGGAGGCGGTCGAAGATCTCCCGCAGCTCGCCGGTGCCGAACACGCGGGAGCCCAGTTCGCGGTATTCCTCGGCCAGCTTTTCGCCCATCCGCAGACCGGTTTCGTGCAGTTCCCGCGCGGTGCGGTCGGTGGTGGTGTGCGCGCGGATCAGGCCCTGGTACTTCTCCAGGCCGCCCGGCAGGTGGCTGATGCCCGGCTGGCTGTCGGTCTTCGAAACCGGCAGCACGTCCTCGGCGAGGAAGTCGCGATAGCGCCGGTACGCGGGGCGCACGACCTCGGCGAGCAGCCGGTCGCGCTCCGCCGCGAAGCCCTCGACCTCGACCGCCGGCGTGACGCGGAACGGGTCGCCGTCCTCGTTCGCGAGGTACCGCTCGACGTACTCGATCCCGATGCGCACCAGGAAGTCCGGCGGCGCGAACCCGTCCGCGACGGTCGTCCGCTGCGCCTCGATGACCGCGTCCAGATAGCCGCCGATCGCCGCGAGGCGGGCGAGGTAGTCGCGGGCCTTGTCCGCGTCGTCCGGGACCAGCGCGGGAAGGACGGTCAGGAGGTTCAGCGCGGGCGAGCTGAAGCCGTCGCTCACCGCGAAGCCGGACAGCCGGGAGTCGATCGTGTCGATCGCGCCGCGGGCGTGCGTGCGCACCACCTCGCGGGTGATGACCTCGTCCGCGGTCAGCCCGGACTGGTCGATCGCGTCCGCGCGCTCGGCGATCGCGAGGTACCTGGCCCGGTCGCGTTCGGCGGCGGCGAGGCTCGGGTCGGCGAGCTTCGTGTGGTCGCCCGGGAGCCCGAGCACGGTGCGCTCCAGCGGTTCGCGCTCGAAATCCAGCTCGACCAGCTCGTCGGCCAGCCCGGCGACGGTGTCGCCGTGGCCGGCCACCCACTCGGTGACCACGGCGTCCAGCACCGACAGCGGCAGGGAGCCGCCGGAGAGGACCGTGTCGTGGAACGCCTTGACGTCGAACCGGCTGCCGAGCCGTTGTTCGGCCTGCTTGCGCAGCCGCTCGATTTCCAGCCGCCCCACCAGGTACGCGAGCGCCTGGCCCGGGTAGCCGAGGTACCGGTCGACCTCGGACTCGATTTCGACCCGCGCCATCGGCGTGTGCTCCAGCAGGTAGTCCACCGCCTGCTGCCGCGACCAGCCCAGCGCGTGCAGGCCGGTGTCGACGACCAGCCGTCCGGCCCGCATCGACTCCATCGTCAGCATGCCGAGCAGCGACACGTCGTCGGAGTACAGGCCCATCTCGTCGGCGAGCCGTTCGGTGTAGAGACCCCAGCCCTCGGCGTACGCGGTGAAGTTGCCGATGCGGCGCAGCAGCGGCAGGTCGGAGAGGTCGAGCGCGGTGCTGAGCTGGAAGTGGTGGCCCGGGATCGCCTCGTGGAACGCGATGACCTCGGCGGTGTGCCGGAAGCGTTCGGTGGCCTGGTGGGTGTTCGCGAAGTAGACGCCCGGCCGGGACCCGTCCGCGGCGGGCGGCATGTAGTACGCCGGGGGCGCTCCGGGCGCGGAGTCCTCCGGCACCGCCTCGACGGTCCACGGGTGCTCCGGGATGCTGCCGAACCAGTTCGGCGCCTCGGCCTCGGCGCGGGAGATGGCCGTGCGGGCGGTTTCGAGGAGGTCTTCGGCGCTCGTCCAGCGGAGCTTCGGGTCGGTGCGCAGGCGCTCGAAGATCTCCGGCAGCTCGCGCGTGCCGAACACGCGCTCGCCGAGGGCCCGGTACTGCTCGACCTGGCCGGCGATCACCGCGAGGCCGGTGTCGTGCAGCTCCTGCGGGGTGCGGTTGCTGGTGGTGTGGGCGCGGGCGAGCCGGGCGTAGATCTCATCGCCGCCGGGGAGCCACGAGACGCCCGCCTTGTCGTCCGGGCGGCCGTGCGGGAGGACCTCGGCCTCGAGGAAGTCGCGGTACTCGCGGAAGCCCGGCCGGGCGACGTCGCGGAGGATCTCCTCGCGGCGGGCGGCGAACTCGTCGTCCGGGGCCGGCTGGCGCAGCAGCGGGTCGTTCTCGGGCTCGGCGAGGTAGCGGTCGAGGTGCGCGATGGCGGCCTTGACCAGGCGTTCGATCGGCAGCAGCCCGGCGGCGATGCCGTCGCGGTGCCGTTGCGCGACGGCCCGGAGGTACTCGGGGATGGCGCGGAGCCTGCCGAGATGCACGTCCGCGGTTTCGGCGGTGACGGTGACCATCGGCAGCGCGGACAGGAGCCCGGAAGCGGGGCCGACGAACAGGTCGGTGACGGTGAAGTCGACGACCCGGCTGTCCATCCGGTCGAGATTCCCGTCGACGGAGCTGAGCAGGACGTCGCGGGTGACGCGGTCGACCGCGTCGAGCCCGGCCGGGTCGATCGCCTCGGCCCGCTCCCGGATCCCGGCGAGCTTCTCGCGGAACGCCGCCTCCGCCTCGGCCGACGGATCGCCGAGCCCCGGCGCGCCCGGCCGGATGCCGAGAATGGCGGCGTCGAGCGGTTCGTGGTCGAACGACACCTCGACGAGCTCGTCGGCGAGTTCGGAAACGACGGTCATCGGCGTGGACCCCCAGGGTAGGCGGAGAAGTGCTGAAGCCGACCCTAATCGAGACGGGGGCCGGGACGCCCGTGTCCGGGGTGGTCGGTCCCTCGGCAGGCGTACCCGGGGTGCCGCGGGGTGGAACTCGGGGGCGCGGGCGGTGGTTCGGGCGGGTTTCTCGGCGGATGGGCGCCGGGGCTGCCGCGGCGATTCCCTCGCTGGCCGGGCGCTTGCCGCGCGCGGAGTGGCCGGGGTTTTCGCCGACAGCCGCGCGCACGGGCGCTGCCCAGGCCGTGCACCCGCGCACACCGGCCAAGCCCAACCTGCAGGGCGCCTTTTGCCTAGTGGAGCGGCTCGGCGCACACGACGCGGCCCAGGTCGTGCGTCCGCCTGCCCGCATGCCAAGCCATTCCACCGTGGTCCCGCTCGCCTTTCGCCCGCCGGTGCGGTGGCGCGGGGCACGCCGGGCGCGGTGGCGCGGCCGGGCCGGGCGGGCGAGGCGGTAGCGTTGCCGGAGTGGCCGTGACCGATCCCGCCGACATCCGCCTGCTCGCCGCGCTCGCCGAGCTGGGCAAGGGGGCTGTGCACGAGCTGGCGGCGAAGGTCGGGATGGATCCGCGGGAGGTCGCGTACCGGCTGGTCGCGTTGTCCGGGAGCGGGCTGCCGCTGCTGGTCGGGGTCGAGAGCGACCCGAACGGTCTTCGCGCGGCGATCTCCGGGGCTCCGGCGTCGTGGCAGCGTCCGCCAGGGGGCGGGTATCCGGGAGGGCCTGGGTCGGCGCCGTTCCCGGCGGCCGGGCCGAATCCGGGCGGGATGCCGCCGGGTCCGGCCTCCGCGCCGATGCCCTCCGGTCCGGTGCCGAACGGCCCCGCTTCGACGGGAGTTCCGGCGCGGGGCGCGCAGGCTCCCGGGATGCCGGGCTCGTCCGGTCCGCATTCGCCGGGACAGTCCGGGATTCCCGACTCGGCCGGGATGCCGGGGCACTCCGGACCGCACCCGCCGGGGCAGCACGGGATGCCCGGACCCGGGACGTCCGGCGCGTACCCGCCCGGCCAAACCGGCCTCCCCGCGGGTCCGGGGCAGCACGGCAGGCCCGGCCCGGGGACTTCGGGCGCCTATCCGCCGGGGCAGAACGGAATTCCGGGTCCGTACGCACCGGGAGTGTCCGGTGCCTACGCACCCGGACCGGCCGGGATTTCGGGCGCGTATCCCCCTGGCCCGAACGGGATTCCCGGCGGAGTGTCCGGCGCGTACTCCCCCGCGCAGACCGGGATGCCGCCCGCCGGGACGAATGTCCACAATGGACCTTCCGGGCCGTACCCGGCACCGGATCCGGTGGTCAGCACCTGGGGCGTCCCGCAGACCGCGTCGTGGGCCCGCGGCGACGAACCCCGGCCCGCCGCCGCGCCCGCGAAACAGGGGCGGATCGGCGAGACGATGCAGTCGCAGGGGCTCGAAGGGGAACAGCTTTCGGTGCAGCTGCTGGAAGTCCAGGATCCTGCCGACTTCCTCTTCGGCGCGGCCGGTTACCGGCTCGAGGACGGCGAACGCGCGGTCGTCGTGCACACCGAGATCACCAATCGCGGCCCGATCCCGTTCGCGTCGCTGCCCGACAATTACCTGGAACTCGTCACCGACAGCGGCGAGACGATCGCGAAGGCCCCGGTTTCGCTGACGTCCCGGCCGCCGCACAAGATCGGCGTGCAGCCGGGCGAGACGCTCGGCGGGCACACCGTGTACGTCCTCCCGACCGCGACCCGGGTGGTGGCGGTGCGCTGGAGCCCGCGGCCCGAGCCGGACGAGCGCACCCTGACCTGGTCCGTCGGCTAGCCGGCTCGTGAGTGCCTGCGCCGGTTCTAACCGGCTGTCTGAGTTCAGGACATCGTGAACAGGTGATGTTTCAGGACATCGTGGACACTGACCGGCCTGTCGGTCTGGTCGCCACGGCTGCTGTGGTGATCATGCGGCGATGGGCAGAGCAGGGTTTTCGATGGATCCTGAGTTCGTCGCCGCGGTCGCTGGCGCCGCCGCGGGCGAAGACGTCAACATCGCGCGGTTCTGCCGCGAGCACGGTGTGTCCCGGACGGTGTTCCACAAGTACCTGAACCGGTTCCGGGCCGAGGGCGCCGACGGGTTCACCCGCCGCAGCACCGCCCCGCACCGCCGCCCGACCGCGCTCGGGACGGAGGTGGCGGAGGCGGTGCTGCGTGCCCGCAAGGAACTCGCCGACGAAGGGCTCGACAACGGGCCGATCTCGATCCGCTGGCGGCTGGAAGCCCAGGGCGCCGCTGCGGTGCCGTCGCAGTCGGCGGTCTACCGGATCCTGCGCGCCCACGGGCAGATCGTCCCGCAGCCGCGCAAGAAACCCCGGACGCGGCGCCGGTTCGAATACGCCGACCCCAACGGCTGCTGGCAGATCGACGGCATGGAGCACCACCTGGCCGACGGGACGAAGGTCTGCATCATCCAGATCCTCGACGACCACTCCCGCCTCGACGTCGGCGCCTACGCGGCGACCGGCGAGACCACCGCCGCCACCTGGGCCGCCCTGCAACACGCCTTCGCCGGACACGGCCTGCCCGTGGCGCTGCTGTCGGACAACGGGCTCGCCTTCTCGGGCAAACACCGCGGCCGCATGGTCGAACTCGAACGCCGCCTCGCCGCCCTCGGGATCACCGCGATCGCCGCCGCCCCGCACCACCCGCAAACCTGCGGCAAGAACGAACGCAGCCATCAGACCCTGCAGAAATGGCTCGCCGCCCGACCGGCCGCCGGCACACTCGCCCAGCTGCAGGAACTGCTCGACGAATACCGGACGATCTACAACCACCGCCGCCACCAAAGCCTCAACGGCGACACGCCCCGGCAGCGCTACGACGCCCGGCCCAAAGCCGTCCCCGCCACCGGGCCGCGCCGGCCCAGCGGCCTCGCCACCCGGCCCGTCTCGGCCACCGGCGTCATCGCGTTCTCCGGATGCTCCATCGTCCTGGGACGCCGATGGGCCGGACACACCGCCAGCGTCTACTGGCAAGGCGACCGCGTCACCGTCATGATCAACGACACGATCGCCCGCCAGCTCACCCTGGACCGATCAGTACGCTACCAACGCCTCGCCAACCAAAAACTGCCCACAAAGTCCTGAAACACATCTGTTCACGAAGTCCTGAAACATGGCAGCCGGTTAGAACCGGCACAGGCACTCACGAGCCCTTGGTTCCGCGTCTCGCAACCGCCGGACTAGTTCCCGTCCCGCAAGATCTCCAGCGCACTCGCCAGATCGTCCGGATACTCCGCCTCGAACTCCACCCACCGGCCGTCCGCGGGGTGGGCGAAGCCGAGCGTCCGCGCGTGCAGCCACTGCCGCGTCAGGCCGAGCTTCCGCGCCAGCACCGGGTCCGCTCCGTAGGTCAGGTCGCCCGCGCACGGGTGGCGCAGCGCGGAGAAGTGCACGCGGATCTGGTGGGTCCGCCCGGTTTCCAGCTTCACGTGCGCCAGCGACGCCGCCCGGAACGCCTCGACTACCTCGTAGTGCGTGACGCTCGGCCGCCCGCCCGCGACGACCGCGAATTTGTAGTCGTGCCGCGGGTGGCGGTCGATCGGGGCGTCGATGGTGCCGCGCGTCGGGTCGGGGTGGCCTTGCACCACAGCGTGGTAGCCCTTGTCGACGGTCCGTTCCTTGAACGCCCGCTTCAGCACGGTGTACGCGTGCTCGCTCTTCGCCACCACCATCACCCCGGTGGTGCCCGCGTCGAGGCGGTGCACGACGCCCTGTCGTTCGGCCGCTCCGGAGGTCGAGATGCGCAGCCCGGCCGCGGCGAGGCCGCCGACGACCGTCGGGCCGGTCCAGCCGGGGCTGGGGTGCACGGCGACGCCGACCGGTTTCGAAATCACCACGATGTCGTCGTCATCGTGCAGGATCTTCATGCCGTCGACCGGCTCCGCGACGATTTCCGCCGGACGTTCCGGTTCCGGCAACGTCACCTCGAGCAGCCCGCCGGCGGCGAGACGGTCCGATTTGCCCGCCGGGCGGCCGTCGAGGAGGACGTCGCCCGCCGCGGCGAGGTCCGCGACCGCGGTGCGGGACAGGCCGAGCAGTTTGGCGAGTCCGGCGTCGACGCGCATTCCGTCGAGCCCGTCGGGGACGGGCAGCATGCGCGCGCTCACTCGGAGTCCTTCTTCTTGCCGCGGGTGGAGGTGCCGTCGTAGTCCTTGCCGAGCAGGGACAGCAGCACGATCAGCGCGCCGCCGACGCAGATCGCGGAATCGGCGATGTTGAAGATCGCGAAACCCTGCCCGTTGGGCACGAACGCGGAGATGAAGTCCACGACGTGCCCGCGCAGCGGTCCGGGCTCGCGGAAGAACCGGTCGGTCAGGTTGCCGAGCGCGCCGGCGAGGACCAGCCCGAGGCCGATCGCCCAGCCGACCGAGCGCAGCCTGCGCGAGATCCACACGATCGCGATCACGACGCCGATCGCGACCAGCGCGAGCACCCACGTCATGCCGGTCGCCATCGAGAACGCGGCGCCCGGGTTGCGCGTGACCTGCAGGTAGATCAGCCCGCCGAGGATCGGCTTGGGCTCCTTGCCCTCGAGGTTCGCGACGACGAGGTTCTTCGTGATCAGGTCGATCGCCCACAGCAGCGCGGCGACCGCGAACACCGCCCAGACCCGCCGCTTGGGCAGCGGCGCGTCTCCCCCGGCAGCCTCCTGCTCAGGCGGTTCGGCAGACGGCTCGACCTCGGATTCGGACGGCGAAGGATCGGTGCTCACCCCCCTATTGTCCACAACCTCGACCGAGCAGGTCACAGCGGCAGTCCCCGGCCCTAATCCGGTCGCCCGGCGCTCGCTGCTTCCGCCATCATCGCTGCCATGCCCGCCGAGATCCCCACCCCCGCCGTGGCGGCCGCGCGGATCGCCCTGGACCTCTCCCCCACCGACTGTCTCCCGCTCTGGGCAGCCCACTGGCTCGCCGACGGCGAGGACGGCGAGCATCTGCGCCATCTGGCGGGCCTGTCCCGCACGGAACCGCGAGAAATCCACGACGTCGAACGGGCCGCTCTAGCCGACTGCCGCGCGCCCATTCCCACCGCGACCGAGGCAGCCGAAGAAGCGTTCGCTCACCTGGCCCGAATGCTCCTCAACGGCCACCTCACCGAACGCGGCCTGCTGGACGACCTGCACACGATCATCGTCCGCACCGATTACTCCGACAGGGTCATCGAGCTGCCGCTGGCGCAAGCCTGGATGCTGGACGAAGAGTGGGGCCAAGGCTGGGGACGCACTGAAGAGCAAATCAAAGAGGTGATCCGCGCAGCCTGCAAGAACCAACTCGACCACGACGCGGGAGCGCGATAAACACTGCACCGTCAAGCGCAGAAACCGGGCAGCTCCCGAGTGTCCCCCACCGGCGCCCACCGGCCGTCCACCTTCGCGTACTCCCACCGGGCCCCGCGGGCCACGATCTGGCGCAGGGCCAGCACCAACCGGTCCACGTGTTCCTCGGTGCTCCCCAGACCGAGGCTGACCCGAACCGCCTGCTGGCCTTCGCTTCCGGCTTCTCGGATCAGCCTCCGGGCGGCCACGTGGGCGCAGAACGCGCCGTCCCGCACGCCGATTCCGTACTCCGCCGACAGCACCGCCGCCAGCCAGCCGGGTTCGAATCCGTCGACTACGAAACTCACCGTGCCGACCCGGTCCACCGGCGCGTCGAAGAACCGCAGCTCGGCGAATCCGGGCAGGCTCTCGAGGCCCTTGCGCAGCCGCTCCAGCAGCGCGGCCTCATGCGCACCAACCGCGTCCCAATGCGCCGCCAGCTGTTCGCAAGCCACTCCAAGCGCATACACGCCAACGGTATTCGGCGAACCGGCCTCGTGTCGTTCCTCACCGCTGTTCCACACGACGGCTTCCTCGGTCACCAGTTTCGTCGCGCCGCCACCAGCCAGGTACGGCTCAGCGGCCCGCAGCCAGTCGCTGCGGCCGATCAGCGCTCCCGCCCCAAACGGCGCGTACAGCTTGTGCCCGGACAGCGCGACGTAGTCGACATCCAGCTCCCGCAACGAAATTCGCCGATGCGGCGCGAGCTGAGCGGCGTCGAGCGCGACCCGGGCACCGTGTTTCCGGGCCACCGCGGCGATTTCCGCGACCGGCAGCAGCTCGCCGGTCACGTTGGACGCTCCGGCGACCACCACCAGCCGGGGCCCCTGCGGGCATTCCGCGAGGGCTTCGTCCACAACGGACACCGCGGCGAGCCGGGTTCGCGGCAGCTGCACGCGCCGGACGTTCGGACCCCGCCACGGCAGCAGCGCGGCGTGGTGCTCGCTGTCGAACACGACCACAGAAGTCTTGCGCGGCAACGCTTTCGCCAGCAGGTTGAACGCGTCAGTGGTGTTGCGGGTGAAGATCACCGAGTCGCCGCTGCGGGCGTCCACGAACCGGCGCAGCACGTCCCGGGTCCGCTCGTACAGCCGCGTCGAGACCTGCGAAGCGAAGCCCGCGCCGCGATGCACGCTGGCGTACCAGGGAAGGAACTCGTCGACCGCCGTGCGCACCGCGTCCAGACAGGGCGCGCTGGCCGCGTGGTCGAGGTTCGCGTAGCCGATGTCGCCGCCGGTGACCAGCGGGACCCGCAACGCGGCACCAGCGACAGCGGGAACAGCAGAAACAGTTTCCGTGGACCGGTCGAGTGCGAGAGTCATGACGGCGCCTCCTCGGCGTTCCGGGGGACCCCCGGCGAGGGGCCCGCGCTTGCCCGCCGCACTGCGCGACCGGCCTGGTCCTCACCCGGGGCACCCCACCGCGGTAGGAGGGTTGCCGGCCAGCAAGCCGGGGCTTCGCGCTGGCACTCATGACCTGGAACCGAAGATAGCGGACCACCCGCGGGCGAAACCAGCCCCGTCTCGTGATCTGAGACGGCAGTCACAGATACAGTCCACAAAGGACGGAAGAATCAGGCCCCGGATTCCCCGTGCCAGCGCGCGAGGCGGCCGGCGCGGTCCACGGCCCGGATGCGCCGTTCGGTCGCGTCGCGGTCGGCGGCGGTCGTGACCACCAGAAGCTGGTCCTCGACCTGCAAGCGGCTCGTTTTCTGCGGGGTGAAGCCCGTCCCGCCGCGCACCACGAGGCTGACCGTCGCGCCGGCGGGCAGCCGCAGCTCCGACAGGTACACGCCGTGCAGTTTCGACCCCTTCTGGATGCGCACCTGCAGCAGTTCCGCGCCGAGTTCGTCGAGCGGGGCGGAGTCGACCTCGATCTCGTGCGCTTGCGTCGCCTTCGCCAGCCCGAGGATCCGCGCGAGCGGGCTGAGCGTCGCGCCCTGCAGCAGGGTGAGCACGATGACGAGCACGAAAACCGCGTCCACGAGCCGTTGCGCGCCCGGCACGCCTTCGGACAGCGGGATCATCGCGAGCACGATCGGCACCGCGCCGCGCAGCCCGGCCCAGGACAGGAACGTCACTTCCCGCCACGGCAACCGGAACGGCAGCAGCGACAGGACGACCGAGAGCGGCCGCGCGAGCAGCAGCACCACCGCGCCCGCGACCAGGCCCGGGATGAGCGTTTCGAGCAGCCGGGTCGGCGACGCGAAGAGGCCGAGCAGCACGAACAGCCCGATCTGCGCGAGCCAGCCGAGCCCTTCGGCGAACGACAGGGTGTCCGAGCGGTGCGGCAGCTTGGAGTTGCCCAGCACCAGGCCGGCGACGTAGGTGGCGAGCAGCCCGGACGCGTGCGCCAGCTGTCCCGAGGAGTACGCGAGCACGCACACCGCGACCGTCGCGAGCGGGTACAGGCCGGTCGCCGGGAGCGCGGCCCGGCGCAATGCCTGCGCGCCCAGCCAGCCGAACGCGAGCCCGAGCGCGAGGCCGGTGAGCAGTTCGTAGACCACCAGCAGCGGCAGCGACCAGTCGATCGCCTCTCCGGACGCGAGCACGACGACCGCGATGTAGGCGGGCGCGTCGTTGATGCCGGATTCCAGTTCCAGCGAGCCGACGAGCCGTTTGCCGACCCCGGCCGTGCGCAGCACGGAGAACACCGCCGCGGCGTCGGTGGACGCCAGAACCGCGCCCCACAGCAGGGCCAGCCGCCAGTCGAGGCCGAGCAGCCAGTGCAAGGCCGCGCCGGTGACCGCGATGCTGATCACCACGGCCACTGTGGACAGCAGGATTCCGGGCCCCAGCGAGGGTTTCACCGCGGACCAGCGCGTGGTGAGCCCGCCCTCGGTGAGGATCAGGACGAGCGCGGCGAGCCCGAGGGACTGGGTGAGCGCCGGATTGTCGAAGCGGATGCCGAATCCGGCCTCGCCGAGCACGACGCCGATCCCGAGATACAGCAGCAGCGACGGGAATCCGAGCCGGATGGACACCCGCACGGCGACGACCGAGACGACCAGAACCAGCGCTCCGACGCCCAGCACCATGGGAAGCTCGTCCACCGCTCCGCCTCCCTCCCGGTCGCCCGCAGGCGTCCAGAATAGTGAGGCAGTGTCCGGTTCCCGAGCGCGCACCACCGGTGCGGGGGGACCGCGCAGGTGTGTTACGAAGCCTCGGCGGCACTCACCGTCGCGAGATCGACACCGAGCGCGGCGAACGGACCCCGCGCGCCCGGCAGGACCCGGATCGCGCGCTGCTGGTCCCGCGTCAGCCATCCCGCTTCGACGGCCCGCTCCAGCACCGCCGCCGGGACCGCCCCGGCGAGATGCTCGCGCCGCTCTGTCCAATCCAGACAGTCGCGCAGCAACGGCCGCCGCGGCCGATCCGGCACCGCCACGCCGAGACCGGCCAGCACGTCGCGTCCGGCGTCGGTGAGTGCGAGCCCGTCCGACACGTCGATCAGGCCCCGTTCGACCATCCCGTCCCGCAAAGCGACCCCGAGCGTCCCGGCCAGATGGTCGTAACAACTGCGCGCGAACGACAACCGCTGCACCCGCAACGAAGTCCGCAGCCCGGACGGCCGTTTCAGTTCGGCGTGCTGCGCCAGATGCTCGATCAACTCCGCGACCCGCGGGTTCGCGAGCCGCACGTACGCGTGCCGCCCCTGCTTCACCCGGGCGACGAACCCGGCGTCGGCCAGCCGCGTGACGTGTTCGCTGGCCGTCGAGACCGCGATCCGCGCCGCGGCGGCCAGTTCGCCGACCGTCCAGGCACGGCCGTCCAGCAGGGCGAGGCACATGGTCGCGCGGCTCGGATCGGCGAGCACGGCGGCGACTTCGGCCAGTGCGACGGTTTCCATGTCCCTACGGTAGAGCGGGGACACTTCGGCCGCGGCCGAAACGAGCGCTACAGCGCGTCGAGGAACTTCGCGCCCAGTGACACGGCCGGTTTGGAGTCGTTGGCCCCTTCCAGGAACACCGCGAACGCCAGGTCGCCGCGGTAGCCGACGAACCAGCCGTGCGCTTCCGCGCCGGAGCCGAACTGCGCGGTGCCGGTCTTGCCGAACACCGAGCCGGAGCGTGCCAGGCCGGTCGCCGTGCCGCCGGTGACGACCTCGCGCATCATCCCGCGCAACGCCGACAGCACCGCGCCCGACGGCGGGTGGTAGCCGGTGTTGACCTTGGTGCCGTCCTCCCACAGCCGCGGCACGACCGCGCGCCCGGACGCCGCGGTCGCCGCCATCACCGCCGCCCCCATCGGGCTGACCTGCACCTTGCCCTGGCCGATGCCGTCCTCGACCTGCTCGTCGGGGCTCGCCGCCGGGTCGACGCGGCCCATCTCGGTGGACAGGCCCTCGATCGCGAAGTCGGCGTTGAGGCCGAACTGCGTGGCCGCCTTCGCGAGCCCGTCCGGGGGCAATTGCGACGCGAGCCGGCCGAACGTGGTGTTGCACGACTTCGCGAACGCCTGGTGCACGGTGGTCGTGCCGAGGTCGAAACCCTCGTTGGACAGCGTGCGGGTGCCGATCCGGTCGGTCAGCGGGCACGGCACCGTGGAATCCGGCGTGACGAGCCCGGCTTCCAGCGCCGCGGTCGCGGTGACGATCTTGAACGTCGACCCCGGCGCGTACTGGCCGCTGAACGCCGACGCCGCGTTGGTCACGTTGGCGTTCTGCGCCACCGCGAGCAAGTCCCCGGTGGACGGCTGGATGGCGACGAGGACCGCCTTGCCGCGGTACCCGTCGACTGCCGCCTGCGCGGCGTTCTGGGTCGCGACGCTGAGCCCGGTAGCGGCCGGTTTATGGTCGCCTTCGGGGTTTCCGAACAGCGTCTCCAGGCTCTTGCCCGTCGCGTCCACACGCTCGACCGCGAACGCTTGCGACGCTTGGCCGTGCCCGGTGAGCGCCGAACGGAGCAGCGGAAACACCTTGTCGTCAGCCGGTTTCAGCCCGCCGCTGCCGGAGACCACGAGCGGCTTGCCGTCGCGGTCGACCACCGCCGGGACGTCCGAGGAGGCGATCGCCAGCCGCTGCCCCGCTTCCAGCTTGGGGTGCAGCACCGCCGGGGCCCAGTGGACGCGCCACTTGCCCTGCGCCTGGACGAGACCGAGGCTGCCGGAGTACGTCCAGACGCGGCTGGGGCCGAGGTTCCAGGTGATCGTGTAGGCCGCAGTGGCCTTGTCGCCCTGTGCCGCGCCGACGTCGCCGAGCTTGGCGGTCAACTCCTTGGGCTGGAGCGACGACCACGCGTCCTGCAGCGCGGACGAGGCGTCCGCCGGAGCGTCGGTGGCCTTGCTGGCGGCGTCGGAGTCCTTCCCGGCGAAGGCGAGCAGGTACGCCCGGGCCGCCGACGCCGGGTCGCTGGGCTCCGCGGCCGCCGAAACCGTCTCCGTCCCTGGCGAGGCCGCCGTCGATCCCCCTCCGTTGAGCAGCACGACCGCCGCCACGACGATCGCGACCACGGCCAGCGCGCCCCCGATCAGCACGCCCTTCTTCCCGGCAGGACTCACCGTCGCCTCCCCCTCGCCCCACGCGGTCCGCCCGCGTCCCTGGCACAGCTTGCCCATCGCTGGACGGAACCGGGCGTTACCTCGGGGAATGCGACAGATTCGTGATCAACGCCGCGCCGTATAGGCCGTTATACAGATTGATCGGCTTCGCGGCGGGTGCGCTGCCAGCAGATCCCGGCCACGACCAGCACCGCGACGAGGACGCCCGAGCTGATCAGCTGGACCCGGGCGTCCGGGTCGCCGGTCATCACCACGAGGATCGCGAACATCGCGGCGAGCGTCAGCCAGGTCAGGTACGGGAAGCCCCACATCCGCACGGTCAGGCTCTCCGGCGCGGTGCGTTCCAGCTGCTTGCGCACCCGCAGCTGCGTGCAGGCGACCAGGATCCACACGATCAGCAGCACCGAGCC
Source organism: Streptomyces sp. AA4 (assembly GCF_000158875.1). Lineage (NCBI taxonomy): Bacteria > Bacillati > Actinomycetota > Actinomycetes > Kitasatosporales > Streptomycetaceae > Streptomyces > Streptomyces sp. AA4. The sequence continues at coordinate 5,286,733 of NZ_GG657746.1, forward strand.
GACCGCGTTGAGCAGGTACTGGAAGACGGTGTCCGGCCAGAGCGCGTTCAGCGCCACGGCGACGAACCCGAAGAGCACCGAAGCCGCGACCGCGAAGACCGGCACGCCGTTTCGGTCCACTTTGGTCAGTGCGCGGGGAGCGTGCCCGCGCCGGGCCAGCGAATAAACCATGCGAGCCGCGCCGTACATGTTGGTGTTCAACGTGGACAGCAAGGCGAACAGCACGACCACGTTCATGATCTGGCCGGTCGCCGGGATCCCGATCCGTTCGAGCACGGCCGCGAACGGGCTCTGTCCTGTTCGGACCTCAGTCCACGGCAGCAGCGAGACGATGACCAGCATGGAACCGATGTAGAACACCGAAATCCGGACGACCGCGTTGCGGACGGCCTTGCCGACGGCGTGCGCGGGATCGTCGGACTCCGCGGCCGCGATGGTCACCACTTCCAGGCCGCCGAAGGTGAAGACCACCGCGAGCAGGCCGGTGCCGACGCCCTGCCATCCGTTGGGCAGCAAGCCGCCGTGGCCGAGCAGATTCGCCGTGCCGGCAAAGGATGTTCCCGGCAGCACGCCGAGAAACGCGAGCACGCCGAGGACCAGGAAGGCGACGACCGCCACGACCTTGATCAGCGCGAGCCAGAACTCCAGCTCGCCGAAACGGGACACCGCCGTGAAGTTGACCGCGGTCAGCACGGCCATGAAGAGCAGGACCAGCGCCCACTGCGGAATGCCGGGCAGCCAGCTGTTGACGATGATCGCGGCCGCGGTGGCCTCGACGGCGAGCACGACGACCAGCGCGGCCCAGTACAGCCAGCCGATCGCGAACCCGGCCCACGGCCCGAACGCGCGCTCGGCGTGCACCGAGAACGACCCGCTGGACGGGATCGCGGCGGCCATTTCCGCCATCATGCGCATGACCAGCATCGCGAGCGTGCCCGCGAGCACGAACGACAGCACGATCCCGGGCCCGGCGAGCTTGATCCCGACGCCGGAGCTGACGAACAGCCCCGAACCGATCACGCCGCCCATCGCGAGCATGGCGAGGTGCCGCTGGCGCAATCCGGCGGCCAGCCCTTCGGCGGCCGCGGCTTCTGAAGTCATGGGAAATCCCTAGCAGACGCTTCCGCGGGCGCAGGAGCCGAGGGCCGCCCGTCCGGCGGCACCGGCTGAGCCGCGTGGCTTTCCCCGCGCCCCCCGGGGGACGACTTCACGCGCCCGCGTCCCTGCCGCGACGGCCCGGCACGCGATGCCGACGTCCGTGAAGGGCTCCTTGAGGGAATCAGATTCCCTCAAGGAGCCCTTCACGGACCTTCAGGTGCCAAAAATGGCGGTGCTTTACGCCTTCGCGACCGCGACCCGGACCTTCACTCCCTCGCCGACCGTGCCGTCGAAGCCCTCGGCCACCTCGCCGTAGGACACCGACGTCGCGAGCGTTTCGGACGCCACGAACTCCTCGTGCTTGCGCACCGCGGCCGTCACCTCGTCGGCGGCGTCCACGGTCAGCGAGATCCGGTCGCCGACGTCGAGACCGGCCTCGCGGCGGGCCTGCTGGACCACGCGGACCAGGTCGCGCGCCAGGCCCTCGTTCGCCAGGTCCTCGGTGACCTCGGTGTCCAGCACGACCAGGCCGGCCCCGCCGGGCAGTTCGGCCGCCGCGCCGCCGCCGGAGGCGACCAGGCGCCGGTCGTACTCGCCCTCGACGAGTTCGACGCCCGCCGCCACGACCGCGCCGGACGCGTTCGTCGTCCAGTCGCCCGCCTTGACCGCCTTGATCACCTGCTGCACGGCCTTGCCCAGCCGCGGCCCGGCCGCCCGCGCGTTCACCGCGACCTCGAACGTGCCGTGCGCGGCGACGTCGGCGGTCAGCTCCACCGACTTCACGTTCACCTCGTCCCGCAGGATCTCGGTGAACCCGCGCAGCGGTTCGACGTCCTCGGCCGCGACGACGAGCTTCGCCAGCGGCAGCCGCACCCGCAGCTTGTTCGCCTTGCGCAGCGCCAGCGCCGACGACGCCACCTGGCGCACCTTGTCCATCGCGGTCACCAGCGCCGCGTCGGCGGGCAGGTCGAGCGCGTTCGGCCAGTCGGCCAGGTGCACCGAACGGCCGCCGGTCAGCCCGCGCCACACCGTTTCGGTGGTGAGCGGCAGCAGCGGCGCGACGACCCGGCAGGTCACCTCCAGCACCGTGTGCAGCGTGTCGATCGCGTCCTGCTCGCCCGCCCAGAACCGGTCGCGCGACCGGCGGACGTACCAGTTCGTGAGCACCTCGAGGAAGTCCCGCACGGTCTGGCACGCGCCCGCGATGTCGTAGCCGTCCATCGCGGCCTCGACGTCGGTCACCAGTTCGTGCGTTTTCGCCAGCACGTACCGGTCGAGCAGGTGCGGCGAATCCGTGCGCCACTGCCCCTGCTTGCCCTCGGCATTCGCGTACAGGGCAAGGAAATAATACGAGTTCCACAGCGGCAGCACGGCCTGGCGCACCGCGTCGCGGATCCCCCGGTCGGTCACCACGAGGTTGCCGCCGCGCAGGATCGGGCTCGCCATGAGGTACCACCGCATGGCGTCGGACCCGTCGCGCTCGAAGACCTCGTTGACGTCCGGGTAGTTCCGCAGCGACTTCGACATCTTCTGGCCGTCGGAGCCGAGCACGATGCCGTGCGACACGCAGGTGCGGAACGCCGGCCGGTCGAACAGCGCGGTCGCGAGCACGTGCAGCAGGTAGAACCAGCCGCGGGTCTGCCCGATGTACTCGACGATGAAGTCGCTCGGGTAGTGGTGCTCGAACCATTCGCGGTTCTCGAACGGGTAGTGCACCTGGGCGTACGGCATCGACCCGGAGTCGAACCACACGTCGAGCACGTCCGGCACGCGCCGCATGGTGGACTTGCCGGTCGGGTCGTCCGGGTTCGGCCGGGTCAGCTCGTCGATGTAGGGCCGGTGCAGGTTGTCCAGCCGCACGCCGAAGTCGGCCTCCAGCTCGTCCAGCGAGCCGTAGACGTCGATGCGCGGGTAGGCCGGGTCGTCGCTTCGCCACACCGGGATCGGCGTGCCGAAGTAGCGGTTGCGGGAGATCGACCAGTCGATGGCGTTCTCCAGCCACTTGCCGAACTGGCCGTCCTTGACGTTCTCCGGGTACCAGGTGATCTGCTGGTTCAGCTCGACCATCCGGTCCTTGAACTGCGTCACCGCGACGAACCACGACGACACCGCGCGGTAGATCAGCGGGTTCCGGCAGCGCCAGCAGTGCGGGTACGAGTGGTCGTAGGTCTCGTGCCGCAGCAGCACCGCGCCCTGGCGCGCCGCGCCGCCGGTGCCGTTCTTGAGGTCCTTGACGATGTTCGGGTTCGCGTCGAACACCTGCTGCCCGGCGTAGTCCGGCACGGTGGCGTCGAACTTGCCGTGGTCGTCCACCGGCGTCACCGGGGCGATCCCGGCCGCGTCGGTCACCACCTTGTCCTCGGCGCCGTAGGCGGGCGCGATGTGCACGACGCCGGTGCCGTCGTCGGTGGTGACGTAGTCTGCGGACAGGACGCGGTGCGCGTTCTCCGTGCCCACGAAGTACGGAAACGGCGGCGCGTAACGGGTTCCGAGCAGCTGCTCGCCGGTGTAGCGCGCGACGACGGCCGGTTCCTCGCCCAGCTCGCGGGCGTACGCGGCCACGCGCTCCTCGGCGAGCAGGTACCGCTTGCCGTCGCTTTCCACCACGACGTACTGCACCTCGGGGTGCACCGCGGTGGCGAGGTTGGACGGCAGCGTCCACGGCGTCGTGGTCCAGATCAGCAGATAAGTGCCGTCGAGCTCGTTGTCGTTGCCCTCCAGGCGGAATCCGACCGTGACGGCCGGGTCCTGCCGGTTGCGGTAGACGTCGGCGTCCATGCCCAGCTCGTGGTTGGACAGCGGGGTCGCGTCGCGCCAGCAGTAGGGCAGGACGCGGTAGCCCTCGTAGACGAGTCCCTTGTCCCACAACCGTTTGAACGCCCAGAGCACCGATTCCATGTAGGTGACGTCGAGCGTTTTGTAGTCGTTGTCGAAGTCGACCCAGCGGGCCTGGCGGGTCACGTACTCGCGCCATTCGTCCGTGTAGCGCAGCACGGACTGCCGCGAAGCCTCGTTGAACTTCGCGATGCCCATCTCTTCGATCTCGGTCGTCTCGGTGATCCCGAGCTGCCGCATCGCCTCGAGTTCGGCGGGCAGGCCGTGGGTGTCCCAGCCGAACCGCCGTTCGACGTGCTTGCCCTTCATCGTCTGGTAGCGCGGGACGATGTCCTTGACGTACCCGGTGAGCAGGTGCCCGTAGTGCGGGAGGCCGTTCGCGAAGGGCGGGCCGTCGTAGAAGACGTACTCGTTGTCGCCGTTCGTGCCCGCGGGCCGGGCGTCGATCGTCGCCTGGAAAGTCCGGTCGCTCTCCCAGTACGCGAGGACGCTCTCCTCCAGCGCGGGGAACGACGGCTGGGACGGGACCGTGGTCTCTCCGCCCGGCGAAGCCTGGGGGTACATCCGGGTGCTCCTCGCATTCGTCGCTCGTACGGGCGACCGGCGGCCGCCCACACGGGGACGAGACGCTCGCGCGTCACGCGGTACCACCCCGCTTGCCCGGCGCACTGCTCCCGGGCCACTCGTTGCACGGCTGTCACGGGCCGCACCCGTCCGGTTCTACTGCGGGCTCGCGCCCGGTTCTTCCGGAGGCTCCCCGGTGATGGCCGGATCGACGCCTTGCTGACTCCAGATTAACTCCTCCCCGCAACCCGCTTTCGCCCTGCCCCGGCCGGACCCGCCCGCCGCGGCGCGGACGCCGGGGAAACCGCGTAACGATTGCGGGCGCCGTGCGGAAAAACCTTGTGTCCGGCGCCAGGCCGCGCCGATACGGTGACCGCCGGGCCGCGCGGGGGCGCACTCGCCGGGCGGAGATCCCGCCCGCGCCACAGCACAGGAGTCGAGCACGGGTGAACCGTAGTTTCCAGGTGGATCTTCGCGGGGTCGTCGACCTGCTGAGCCAGCACCTCTATTCCAGTCCGCGCGTGTACGTGCGGGAACTGCTCCAGAACGCGGTGGACGCGGTGACCGCGCGGCAGGCGGCCGACGCCACCGCGCCCGCCGGGATCGCGATCGACGTCCGCGAAGGGACCCTGCGGATCACCGACACCGGGATCGGCCTGTCCGAGGCGCAGGTGCACGAGCTGCTCGCGACGATCGGCCGCAGCTCCAAACGGGACGAACTCGGGTACGGCCGCCGGGATTTCCTCGGCCAGTTCGGGATCGGGCTGCTGTCCGCGTTCCTCGTCGCCGACGAGACCCGGGTCGTCACCCGCTCCGCGAGCGGCGCTCCCGCGGTCTCGTGGACCGGCCGCGCGGACGGCACCTACGCCGTCGGGCCCGGCGAGCGGGACGCGATCGGCACCACGGTCACCCTCACCGCCCGTCGCGGCGCCGAGCAATGGTTCGTGCCGGAGACGGTCGCCGAGCTCGCGACGCTCTACGGCTCGATGCTGCCGTTCGAAATCACCGTGAACGGCAAGGCGATCAGCGGCGCCGGCGTCCCGTGGCAGACCGGCCGGCGCTCGCCCGGGCACCGTTCGGCGGACCTCGTCGGCTACGCGCAGGAGGTGCTGGGCTTCACCCCGTTCGACGTCGTCGACCTCGACGTGCCCGAGGCCGGTCTGACCGGCGTCGCCTACGTGCTGCCGTTCCCGGCGAACCCGGCCGAGCAAGGCGGGCATCGCGTATACCTCAAGCGGATGCTGCTCGCGGAGAACACGCCCGGGCTGCTGCCGGACTGGGCGTTCTTCGCCCGCTGCGTCGTGGACACCGGCGAGTTGCGCCCCACCGCGAGCCGCGAGGCGCTCTACGACGACGATCAGCTCGCCGCGACCCGCGAAGCGCTCGGCGAGCAGCTGCGCGGCTGGCTCGTCGGGCTTTCGGCCGCCGATCCGCAGCGGCTGAGCCAATTCCTCAAGATCCACCACCTCGGCGTCAAAGCGCTCGCGCTGCACGACGACGACATGCTGCGGCTGGTCGACGAGTGGTGGCCGCTGGAGACCAACGTCGGCCGGATGACGCTGGCCGACTTCCGCGCGCGCTACGGCGTGCTCCGCTACTGCGCGACCGCCGACGAATTCGACCAGCTGGCCGGAGTCGCGGCCGCGCAGAACCTGCCGGTGATCAACGGCGGCTACACCTACGACAGCGAACTGGTCGAACGCGTCCGCGCGCTCGACCCGGACGTGCGCGTCGAGCGGCTCGACCCGAGCGACCTCACCACCGCCTTCGCCGACCTCGACCCGGAAACGGCGCTGGCGCTCCGGCCGTTCGCCGCGGCCGCGCAACGCTGCGTCGACCGGCTCGGCTGCGAGGTCGTGCTGCGCGAGTTCGAGCCCGCGTCGCTGCCGGTGCTGTATCTCGTCGACCGCGCCGCCGCGTTCGCGGGCGAGCTGCGGGCGACCAAGGAGGCCGTCGACGAGCTGTGGGCCGGGGTGCTGTCGGCCTTCGAAAAGCCGGAACGGGACCGCCCGCAGCTCGTGCTCAACTACCGCAACCCGTTGGTGCGGCGCGTTCCCGGCTCGACAACGCGGAGCTGACCGCGCTGGCCGTCGAATCCCTCTACGGCCAGGCGCTGCTGCTCGGCAAGCACCCGCTCCGGCCCGCCGACTCCGCGCTGCTCAACCGCGCCTTCCTCGGCCTCCTCGACCACGCCGTCCCGAACCAGGAGAACTGATGACCGCACCGACCGGCCAGGACCTGTGGAACCGGCTGGGAGCGGCCCGTGCCCTCCCCTTCGGCAGGGGCCAGAGCGCCGCGCTGGAGAGCCTGGTCCGGGCCGCCGACGCCGAGGGCGCGGGGGACCTGCAGTACGCCGCCCGGCTCTCGCTCGTGCGCGCGTACGCGCACGGCGGCGAGCCGGCGAAGGCGTTCGTGCCGTTCGCTTGGTGCCTGGCCAAGCACGACCAGGGCGAGGCCGCCGAGAACTGGGACTACATCCTCTTCTGGTCGTTCAAGTCCATCGTCACGTCGCTGACCGATTTCCCCGAGGTGCCGCTGGACCGCACCTACGCCGTGCTCGACGACATGGAGCGCCGGTACCGGGCGGCCGGGCACACGATGAACCCCGTGCACCAGCACCGGCAGATCGTGGCTCGGCACGTCGGCGACCACGAAACGGCCGTCGAACAGTACCGGCTCTGGAACGCGGCGCCACGCGGCGAGATGTCGGACTGCGCCGGCTGCGAACCGTCCAGCAAGGTCGCCCACCTGAGCCGCTACGGCCGGTTCGAGGAAGCCGTCGCGATCGCCGAACCGGTGCTCAGCGGCACGTTCACCTGCACCGAGCAGCCGGAAGGGATCCTCTCCGCGCTGCTGCTTCCGTTTGTCCACACTGGACGGCTCGAGGAGGCGGCGCGGGCGCACCGGCAGGTGTACCGCGCGATCCGGCACAACCGGCTGGAGCTGAACCTCCTCCCCCGCCACCTCCGGTTCTGCGCGCGCACCGGCAACCACGTGCGCGGGCTGGAAATCCTCGAGCGGCATCTCGGCTGGCTGGACGACGCGCCGTCCCCGTACGTCGAGATGGAGTTCTGCGCGGCCGCGGCGCTGAACCTGCGCCTGGTCGCCGAGTCCGGGCACGGGAGCACGACCGTGCGGCGGCCCGGCGGCGAGAGTTCCGTCCAGGCCCTGCACGACGAGTTTTCCGAACGGGCACTGGGCATCGCCGCCCGCTTCGACGCCCGGAACGGCACCAGCGAGCAGAGCGACCTGGTCCGCGCCGTCCTGTCCGCCGACCCCATCGTGGACCACCTCCCGCTGTCCTGGACCAGCCCGCGCCCGGCCCCGGCGCGGACGCCGGCCGCACCGTCCTTTCCGGACACTCCGGAAGAGCTGGCCGACCTCGCCGAGAAGCACTCCCGGCGAGGCGAAGAGGCGGCCGCCGAAGCCGCGTGGGCGAAGTTCGACGAACTGTGCCCGGATCCGGCCGGATCGCTGCTCGCACGGCGGCTGTCCGGGTCCGCCGACGCGGCCGCCGACCCCGAAGCCGCCGTGCGCGATTGGCTGCGCGCGGCCGAACTGTTCGCCGCCGAAGGCGACGAGGTCGCCCGGCACACCGCGGCGAGCAAAGCCGGGCTCGCCCGCGGCCAACTGGGCGAGCCCGGCCTCGCCGAACTCTCGGACGCAGCCGAGGCACTCGCCGGGCTCGACGACCAGGACCATTACGTCCGCGCCCTGATGCGATGGGCCGTGGCGCTTTCCGAGACGGACGACCTCGACGGCGCGTTCGACCTTCTCGGCCGCGCCGAAGCGGCCGCCACAGCGGTGCCCGCGGATCTCACCGCGCGACTCTCGTTGTTGCGCGCCGAACTCACCGCGCGCAGCGGCCGGCTGCCGGAAGCCCGAGAGCTGGCGGAACGCGCGACGGAGCTGTACGCCGAGGCCGGGTTGGCCGGTCACGAGTCGTGGGCCCGGCTCATGGCCGCCCGGATGGCCGCCTCGACCGGCGACCTCGAGGCGGCTTATGCCATGCTGCGGCCCGCCGAGTCCGCCTCCGCGGCGGGCCTGCGCGCCCAGGTGCGGCACACCCTCGGCATGCTCGCGTCGGACCTCGGCCTGCTGGAGGACGCGGTCGGCCACTACCGCGGGGAAGCCGCTGACCTGGCCGAGGCCGGGGACCTCGCCGGAGCCGCGCTCGCCCAGCTCGGACTGGCCTCCGCGGCCGAACGCGCCGGGGACGCGCTGACCGCCGCCGACGCGGCCGAGGCGGCGATCGAGGTCCTGGAACGAGACGGCGACCAGGACGAACTGGCGAGGGCGCGCTACCTGCTCGCCGGAGCGCACCGCGCGCTCGACCAGCGAGACCCCGCGCTGGTTCTGCTGGACCAGGTGCGCGAGCATTTCGCCGCGGCCGGGAACCAGCCCGCGGCCGGGCACGCAGCCGAGACCATCGGCGACGTCCTCGACGAACTCGACCGCGACGGCGAGGCCGCCGAGTCCTACCTGCGCGCCGCGGAGTACTTCAGGGCGGGAGAACTCCCGGTCGACGCCGTGCGCAACCTGCGGCAGGCAGCGGTGTCGTGGCAGTGGACGGCGAATCCCGAGCGAGCACTCGCCACGCTGGCCGAAGCGGAGAAGAGCGCCGCGGACCTCGACGGCGACGAGCCGCCGGTCGGCTGGGAACGAGCCATGGTCGCCATGAACGGCGGCCGGATCCTGGGTGCCGCCGGGCAACCGGAGGAAGCCCTGACGCGGGCGGCCGCGGCCGCTGAACTGCTCCAGTCCGTCGGCGCGACGACCGAAGCGGCGATCGCCGCGTCCCTGCAAGCCCGCCTCCTGGCCGATCTGAACCGCCCCGCCGAAGCCCGAGCCGCGGCGGAGGCTGCGATCCAGGGGCTGCCGCCGGAGGCTACGGAGCAGATCGAGGGACTCCGGGCGTTTCTGGCGAGTCTCGACGTTTCGTAGGCGCTGATCCGCCGAGCCCGCGGGGTTTTCTCCCCGGGCTCGGCGGATCGACCCGCTCACCCCGCACCCGACCGCGCACCGTCACCACGGCAAGCACCGCCGCCGCGAACCACAACCCCGCCGAAACCAGCCCCAGCACGTGCAACCCGTCCACAAACGACACTCGTGCCGCCGGTTCTCCCGCCACCGCACCGAAAACCGCCACTCCGAGTGCTCCCCCTGCCTGCCGCGCCGCGTTGTTGATCCCGCCCGCGATGCCCGCGCGCTCGCCTGGCGCTTCGGCGACCGAGGCGGTCACCACGGCGGCGGTCAGCAGCCCCATGCCGACGCTGAGCACGAACAGCGTCGGCAGCAGCGTCCAGTACCCGGTGCCAGTGCCGATCCGGAGCAGGTTCAGCATCGCCGCCACGCCGAGCAGGAGTCCGGTGACGATCTGCGGGCGCGGGCCGAACTTCGCGGTGAGCCGTCCGGAGACCGGGCCGACGAGGACCAGCGGGACGAACATCGGCAGCAGCGCGACCGCGGCGGCGATCGGGTCCGCGTGGAGCACGTCCTGCAGGTAGAGCGTGAACACCAGCACCGAACCGAGGCCGACGAAGTTCATCGCCGCCGACACCAGGTTCGCGCCCGCCGTCTGCCGGGACCGCAGGAGCGACAGCGGCAGCATAGGTGCCGAGGAGCGCTGCTCCACCACTACAAAGGCCACTGCGAAGGCCACCGCGAGCAACCCGGCCCACGGCGTCTTCGCGATCACCGCGTACACGCCGCAGCCGAGCGCCAGCGCCGCGGTCGCCGCGCCGGGAACGTCGACGCGACCCGGTTTCCGGACGTCCGGCGGCACCATCCGCCGAGTCGCGACGGCCGCCGCGGCGACGATCGGGACGTTCAGCCAGAACACCGGCCGCCATCCGGCCGTCTGCACGAGAATCCCGCCCAGCAGCGGTCCGGCGGGCAGGGCGAGCGCCGAAAACCCCGCCCAGATCCCCAGTGCCCGGGCGCGTTCCGTGCGGCCGGGGAACGTCCCGGTGATGACCGCCATCGTGCCCGGCAGCAGCAACGCCGCGCCGACGCCTTGCACCGCCCGCGCCGCGACCAGCCAGCCCGCCGACTGCGCCAGCCCGCACGCCGCCGACGCGGCCCCGAAGACGGCCAGCCCGGTCAGCACCACGCCGCGGTGCCCGAGGACGTCGCCGAGCGCTCCCCCGGTCAGCAGCAAGGCGGCGAGCACGACCGAATACCCGACCACCGTCCACTGCAGCTGCGGCACGTCCGCGTGCAGTTCGCTGCCGAGGGTCGGAAGGGCGACGTTGACGACGGTGACGTCGAGCTGCACCAGGAACATCCCGGCGCACATGGTGAACAAGATCGCGGAACGCATGGGTCCAGGAGACACCGGGAACGCTTCCGTCGCGGTGGAAGTGTGCCGGGGGCATGCTGGGGGCATGGAAGGAGACGCCGACATCGCGCGCACCGCCGCCCTGTTCGCCGATCCGGCTCGGGTCCGGGTGCTGATGGCCCTCGCGGACGGCCGGTCGCTGGCCGCGTCCGTGCTGGCCGGCGAAGCGGGCCTGACCGCACAGGGCGTGAGCGCGCACCTGTCGAAACTGCTGGCCGCCGGCTTGGTGACCGCGGAAAAGTCCGGCCGGCACCGGTTCTACCGCATCGCCGGCGCGGCCCCGGAGCTGCTGGAAGCCCTCGCGCGGCACTCCCCCGCGCGTCCTGTCCGGTCGCTGCGGGAAGGCACGCGCGCGGAAGCCCTGCGGACCGCGAGACTGTGCTACGACCACGTCGCCGGACGCCTCGGCGTGACCGTCACGGCGGCCTTGCTCGACCGCGGCGCACTGGCCACTGTGGACGGTGACCCGACCACCCAGCGACGGCCCGGGGACCGGATTTCCTCGCAGCTGCAAGAACATCCGTACGTGCTGGGGCCCGCCGCGGACGACGTGTTCGCCGAGCTAGGCGTGGACGTCGAGGCGGTGGCGAAGAGCCGTCGTCCGCTGCTGCGGTTCTGTCTGGATTGGACAGAGCAGCGCCATCACCTCGCCGGAGCCCTCGGCGCGGCGGTCACGCGACGGTTCATGGACGCGGGATGGCTGCGTTCACGGGCGAAGGCACACCGAGCGGTGCAGCTCACCGAGACTGGCGCGAAGGTGCTCGAAGAAGTCCTGGGCGTCAGCGATGTGCCGCGGCCAGCACCGCATCGGGACCACAGCGCGCGCACGGCGTGAAGCCCAGTTGCCGTGCCTCGCCGACGCCGATCGGGATGGTGTCGCGGCCGGACAGCCAGCCGCAGTCCACCAGGTGGTAGCGCGGGTACTCGTCGACGACCACGACCTCGTCCTCGAGGTCCTTGACCACCTCGAGGTCTTCCGGCGCGGTCTCCTCCACCCCGGGCGGCGTGTCGCGCACCGCTTTCGCCTCGGTTTTGGGCTCGGCTTCCGCGGCGGGCTTCTCGATCTCCGGCTCCGGCACGTCCGCCGGGTCGCCCAGTTCGCCCATGGCCGGGATGAGCGTGGTCTGCTCGACGTCCTTCTCGGCCGGGGCCGCCTCGTCCTTCTCCTCTTCGGAGTCCGCGGAGTCCTCGGAGCCCTCAGCGTCCGACGCGCCCTCAGCATCCTCGTCCGCAGACTCCGCGGCGTCCGCGCTCTTGCGCCGCCGCAGCCAGTCGACAAGCAGCAGGAGCCCGGCGAGCACGGAGAGCCCGATGGAAACCCAGGCCCACAGCGAGGTGCCCGTGACGAGCGCCGTGACGAGCAGCCCGAGAGCCGCCAGCACCAGAAGGAGGACGATGTAGAGCACGCTGAATTACAACACGCGCCGCCCGGTTTCCGGAGCCGACCCGCCCACGCGGCGCACCCCGCCGCGGCGGTGCCGGACCCGGGCACGCCGAAACCCCGCCGGGTCGGAAGGTCATCCGGCGGGGTGCGGTACGGCGGTGGGTCAGCCGGCCTCGGCGCGCGGGCCGAACGAGTAGCCCTGACCGCTGCTCCCGGTCGAGGACTGGCTCGACCCGGAGGACGCCGACGCCGGGGCCGCGGAGCCGCGGTCGTCGAGCTCGCGCAGCTGGGACTCGAGGAAGCCGCGCAGCCGGGTGCGGTATTCGCGCTCGATCGTGCGGAGTTCCTCGATTTTCTTGCCCAGAGCGCCCTTCTCGGCGTTCAGGTTGTTCATCGTCTCGGTGTACTTGCGCTGCGACTCGCGTTCCATGGTGGTCGCCTTGTCGCGCGCCTGGCGCTCCAGCGTCTCGGCGCGCGTGCGCGCGTCGTTCAGCATCGTCTCGGCGCGGGTGCGCGCCTCGTTCACCATCGAGTCGGACTTCGCCCGGGCGTCGGACAGCAGCTGCTCGGACTTGGTCCGCGCCTCCGCCAGCATCCCGTCGGACTCGGTCTTCGCCTCGGCGGTGAGCCGGTCGGCCATCTCCTGCGCCAGGCCGAGGACCTTGGCGGCCTGGACGTTCGGCTCGCCGCTGTCGGGGACCATCGAGTGCGCCTGGGTCTGCTCCATCGCCGACGCGGGCGGCGGGACCGGGGCGAGCCGCCGCGACGGCTCGGGGTCGCGGCCCGGCGGCGGGCCGGCGACCTTCGCGTTCTCGAGCTCCGAGCGGGTCGACTCGAGCTCGGCGTCGAGCTGCTCCACCTGCTGCCGCAGCTCGTTGTTGTCCTCGATCAACCGGGCAAGCTCGGTCTCCACCAGGTCGAGGAACGCGTCCACCTCGTCCTCGTTGTAGCCCCTCTTGCCGATGGGCGGCTTGCTGAACGCGACGTTATGCACGTCAGCGGGGGTCAACGACATCAGATCACCTCACGCACTCCATGGCCTGCAGGACACACCCGGGTTTTCCCCGATCACCTGGGTGTCAGTTGCATCGCGAAAAACACAACCAACAGCAGCACCATAATCGACAAGTCCAGTCCTACGCCGCCGATCCGGACCATCGGAATGATCCTGCGGAACAACCGCACCGGCGGGTCGGTCACTGTGTAGATGGTCTCGAGCGTCACCGCAACCCCTCCGGCGGGACGCCATTCCCGTGCGAAAGTACGCACGAGCTCGACCACGATCCGGGCCGTGAGCAGCAGCCAGAAGGCAAACAGCACGTACCAGATCGCGAGCCACACAGCATTCACGGCGACCACTCTAGCGGGGGACGGCCGGATTGGGCGCGACCAGCCGCTCCCAGGGCGACATAGTCGACAAAATCACGTCTGGCTGCGCCCAGCGGTTCTCCCGGGTTCACCCGCGCAGGAACAATCCGCCCTCGGCGATCCGCCGGCGGTCCTCGGCGGTCACGTCCACGTCGGGCGGTGAGAGAAGGAACACCTTGTTGGTGACCTTGTCCATCGAGCCCCGCACGGCGAACGCCAGTCCCGCCGCGAAGTCCACGATCCGCTTGGCGTCCGCGTTGTCCATCTCGGTGAGGTTGATGATCACCGGGATGCCCTCGCGGTAGTGCTCGCCGATCGCCCGCGCCTCGATGTAGCTCGTCGGGTGCAGCGTCGTGATCCGGCTGAGCGGGTCCCGCGCCGGCGCGGCGACCGGTTCGGCGACCGGGCGCAGGCGGGCCACCGGCTCCGGCTGGCGGTCCACGGCGAGCGCGCCGTGCGTCGCCGGCTCGGCCGCCATCGACCGCGACCGCACGCGCGCGGCGGGTTCGTCGTAGCTGTCCTCGACGTCGCGGTAGCGGGCCCGGGACCGCGCCGGCGGCTGGTCGTAGCCGTCGTCGTACTCGTCGTACCCGTCGTCGTAGCCGTCTTCGTCCGCGGGCACCATCCCGAAGTAGGCCTTCAGCTTCTGCAGCGCGCTCATGCCTCTCCCTAGCCCTTGCCGCTCCCGCACCCTTGTGCCCCGCCCGGCCGGACACGAAACGTCACCACCGGGCGGACTCCCTACGGCGAGGCTAAACCGCGCCCGCCGAGCAACGCGGTTCCGACACGCACACACGTCGAGCCGTGCCGGATCGCCTGGTCCAGATCATGGCTCATTCCGGCGGACACGTCGGCCGCTTCCGGATGCCGGTCCCGGACCCTTTCCGCTGCGTGGGACAGCCGGGCGAAAGCGGCGGCCGGGTCCTCCCCCAACGGGGCCACGGCCATCACGCCGCGCAGTCGCAGCTCCCCCGTGTGGGCGATGCGGTCGGCGAGCGCGCCGACCTCGTCGAGAGGGGTCCCGCCGCGCGCGACGTCGCCGTCGAGGCTCACCTGGACCAGGACGTCGAGCGGTCCGGTCCGCTCCCCGGCTTCCCGCGCGGCGGCGACCGCGCGGGCGAGGGCGTCGGCGAGCCGCGCCGAGTCGACCGACTGGACCTCGGCCGCCCAGCGCACGACCGAACGCGCCTTGTTCCGCTGCAGCCGCCCGACCATGTGCCAGCGCGGCGCGACGTCCGGGCGCAGTTCCGCGACCTCGGCCGCCTTCGGACCGGCTTCCTGGTCGCGGTTCTCGGCGAGGTCGAGCAGCCCGAGGTCGGTCAGCAGGGCGGCGTCGGCCGCCGGGAAGGTCTTGGTGACGCCCAGCAGCCGCACCTCGTCGCGGGAGCGCCCGGCTTCCGCGCAGGCCCGCGCGATGCGCTCCTCGACCGCGGCCAGCGACGCCGCCAGCTCCGCCCGCCGCTGCTCTGCCGGATCCTCGCTCACGCCTTCTCCTCTTCCAGCCAGGTGATGCCGGCGATCCGGCCGGTGGTGCCGTCGCGGCGGAAGCTGAACAACGTCTTGTCCTCGGCGGTGCACCGCGGGTCCGCGCCGACGCGTCCGACTCCCAGATCGGCCAGCTGCTGCCAGAGCCCGGCGCGAAGGTCCAGACCGCTGGTGCCCTTGCGGGTTTTGCAGGCGCTGCCGGGCAGATGCTTCTCGACGTCCGCGGCCATCGCGGCCGGGACCTCGTAGCAGTCGCCGCAGATCGCCGGGCCCAGCAACGCCTCGACGCGGCTCGGTTCGGCGCCGAGCCCGCGCATCGCCTCCAGCGCGGCGGGCACGACGCCGACCCGCGCACCGACCCGGCCCGCGTGCACCGCGGCGACGACGCCCGCTTCGGGATCCGCCATGAGCACCGGGACGCAGTCCGCGACCAGCACCACGAGCGCGACGCCCGGACGGTCGGTCACCAGCGCGTCGGTGGCTTCGGCGGCGGAGGTCTCGGTGCCGTCCACGACGGTCGCGGTGCGGCCGTGCACCTGCTCCATCCAGGCCAGCTTGTCCTCGGCGAGGCCGAGTTCGGACGCCAGCCGCTTGCGGTTGGCGTAGACGTCGCCCGCGTCGTCGCCGACGTGGTCGCCGAGGTTGAAACTCTCGTACGGCGGCCGGGAAGCCCCGCCCGCCCTGGTCGTGACCACTCGTCGTACTCGCACCCCGACATCCTGCCAAAACCGCGGCGGCCGCCGGGGCGCGCCTCGTGCGCGGCAATGCCGGTTAGAACCGGCGCCCGCACTCACGAGGACCGCCCGGCCGCCGCACGCCTCTGCCGCTGTTGCCCACGCGCCCTCGTGCGCGGCAACGCCGGTTAGAACCGGCACCACCACTCACGAGCCCACTTACGACCGCACACCTCGGCCGCTTCACCACGCCTTGCACCCGCCACGAGCCCCCTCGCCCCGCGCAAGCGCGACCGCAGCCCCGCCCTCGTGCGCGGCAATGCCGGTGAGAACTGGCGCCCGCACTCACGAGCCGCCCCGGCACGGCAACGGCCGCCCCGAACGATGCCGGGGCGGCCGTTGCTCGCGAGTCCTTGCTTACCGCCGCGCTTACCGCCGCATGAAGGGCGGCACGTCCACGTCGTCGTCGGTCGGGTCGTCGTGCACCGTCGTCGGACGGCTCGGCAGGCCGCCCGTCGCGGAACCCGAACCGATCGGCGAATACCCCCGCGAGCCGCCGCCCGGCTGGGGCAGGCCGCCGGGCGGGGTGCCGGTGCCGGGCTGCGGCAGGCCCGAGGCGGGCGTGCGCGGCGGGGCGACCGGGTAGCCGGAGCTGCCCGCGGGAGGCACCGGGGTGGCCCCGGACTGCGGCGGGGCCTGCGCGGCCGAACCGCCGCCGACCTGGCCCGCCGAGGCGGACGCGGTGCCGTTGCCCTGTTTGCCGCCGAACGCGGGCGGGTCGAGTTTCTTGTGGGTGGGCGCGCCGGCGTCGAACCCGGCGGCGATCACCGTGACGCGGACCTCGTCGCCGAGGGAGTCGTCGATGATCGTCCCGAAGATGATGTTCGCGTCCGGGTGCGCCGATTCCTGCACGAGCGACGCGGCCTCGTTGATCTCGAACAGGCCGAGGTCCGAGCCGCCCGCGATGGACAGCAGCGCGCCGTGCGCCCCGTCCATCGACGCTTCCAGCAGCGGCGAGTTGATCGCCTTCTCCGCGGCTTGTATCGCCCGGCCTTCGCCGCGCGCGGAGCCGATGCCCATCAGCGCGGAGCCCGCGCCGGACATGACGCTCTTGACGTCGGCGAAGTCCAGGTTGATCAGGCCGGGCGTGGTGATCAGGTCGGTGATGCCCTGGACACCGGAGAGCAGCACCTCGTCGGCGGAGCGGAACGCGTCCATCAGGGACACGCCGATGTCGCCGAGCTGCAGCAGCCGGTCGTTCGGGATCACGATCAGCGTGTCGCATTCGTTGCGCAGCTGCTGGATGCCCTCTTCGGCCTGCTTGCCGCGGCGTTTGCCCTCGAAGGTGAACGGGCGGGTCACGACGCCGATCGTGAGCGCGCCGAGCTTGCGGGCGATCTGCGCGACGACCGGCGCGCCGCCGGTGCCGGTGCCGCCGCCCTCGCCCGCGGTCACGAACACCATGTCGGCGCCCTTGATGACCTCTTCGATCTCCTCGCGGTGGTCCTCGGCCGCCTTCTGCCCCACCTCGGGGGCGGCTCCGGCGCCGAGTCCGCGGGTCAGTTCCCGGCCGATGTCGAGCTTGACGTCGGCGTCGGACATGAGCAGTGCCTGCGCGTCGGTGTTCACCGCGATGAACTCGACACCCTTGAGGCCGACCTCGATCATCCGGTTCACGGCGTTCACGCCGCCGCCGCCGATGCCGACGACCTTGATCACCGCAAGGTAGTTGTGCGGGGGCGTCATCGGGTCCGCCTTCCTGATCGTGATGTGCACATGCCGCCCGCCGGGGCCGGAAACCCTCAACCTCAACCCGAGAGTGAGAGTTATGTCAACCACCGGCGTCAAGGCAGGACGGTAGGCGCCGCGCAAGCTCTAATCCAGTAGCCACGCCGTGAGCGGCAAAGGTGTTTTGCCACAACGCGAACCCGCGCGCAAGGCCGGAACCCGCCGCGAGACCCGGCGCGAGGTCTGCTATGCGGGCACCGAAGCGACCAGCACGACGTCCTTCGACGGCTTCCCCGACGGCGCTCCCCCGGCCTGCTCCACGCTGATCGCGAACTGCTGCGCACCGGCCAATCCGTCCGCCACCACCAGGGAACCCGACGGTCCCCCGGGCAGCAGCCCGGCCGGTCGCGGCGCGAGGTCCGGGCCCATCAGCCAGGCCTCGTACACCTGCCCGGACGGGACCGGCGGCAGCCCGGACGGCATGAACATCACGCGGTCCAGCTTCCGCGACACGACCACCGTCCCGCCGCCTCCGCGCGGCGACGCGACGTGCGACGTCTGGCTGTCCGGCGCGGCGAGCAGTTCGGCCACCGGCCGGTAGCGGTCGCGGGCGGCGTCCAATTCGGACTGTGCGCTGTTCAGCCGGCCGCTGGTGTGCAGCGCGATCCCGCCGAACACGCCGGCGAGGGCGAGCCCGATCACGGCGGCCGCGGCGGCGAGGAGCATCGGCCAGCGGCGCGGGCCGCGCGGGCGAGGTTCGGCGGAACCGGTGCGCGGCGGGAGCTGGCGGGTCGAGCGCATGTCCGCCAGCACGCGGTCCTTGAGCCCGGACGGCGGCTGCTCGTCCATCGCCGCGCCGAGCCGGGCCGCGGTCTCGCGCAGTTCGCGCACCTCCTGCGCGCACGAGTCGCACTGGTCGAGATGGCGGCGGAACTGGGCCCGCTCGACCTCCGACAGCGCGTCGAGCGCGTACGCGCCGGCCAAGGTGTGCATGTCGGGACTGCTCACGCCGTCACCCCCAGGCAGTCGCGCAACCGGATCAGCCCGTCGCGCAGTCTGGTCTTGACCGTCCCCTGCGGCGTGTCCAGCACGTCGGCGACCTCGCGATACGTGTAGCCCTGGTAGTAGGCCAGGAGGACGGATTCCCGCTGCAGTTCGGTCAGCGTCTTCAGGCAGCGCCGCACCTGCGAGCGCTCCAGCCGGGTCGCGACGGATTCCGCGACCTCGTCGAACGGGCGCCCGCGCGCGGCTTCGAAGGTCGCCTTCCGCTCGCGTTCGGTGCTCGCCCGGGCCGACCGCACCCGGTCGACCGCGCGGCGGTGCGCCAGCGTCATCGCCCAGTTCAGGACGCTGCCCTTCGCCGCCGAGTAGCGCGTGGCGGTCTTCCACAGCTCCACGAGCACCTCCTGCGCGACCTCCTCGGACTGCGCGGGGTCCCGCACGATGCGGCGGACGAGCCCGTAGACGGGACCGGCGAGCTGATCGTAGAGCCGTTCGAAGGCGCGTTCGTCGCCCTTCGCGACCAGCGCCATCAGGTCCTCGGCGCTCGTCGAGGGCACCGCCGAGAGCCGGTCGGCCGGGCGTGCGCTCTCATCCATGGAGGGCTCCTGCCGTGTTCTGCCCGGTCCGGGCGGCGAGCGGGGCCTTGCGCCGCCACAGCGCGAGCCCGTGGCGGCGGATCAACGCGGCGACGCGCTGCGGTTGCAGCAGCCTGCCCAGCAGGAAGCGCGCGAGCGTGCGGATCCCGACCGGACGGCGGACTCCTCTCAGCGTAGCCGTCAGCGCGGCATCGCCGTCGCGGTGCAGGACGACGGTCAGCGCCAGCAGCGCGTCCGGACGCGGCAGGTGCATCCGGTACTCCCCCGCCATCTCCTGGAACGGCGACACGTAGAACTCCTTGTCCGCCCGAACCTCTTCGCCCGGCTGGAGCAGGTATGCGTGCCGGCCGCCGTAGGTGTTGTGCACCTCGGCGACCACGCAGGCGAGCGCGCCGTCCGGCGTGTGGCACCAGTAGACGGTGATCGGGTTGAAGACGTACCCGAGAACGCGCGCCGACGCGAGCATCGTCACCGGCCCGCCGCGCAAGTCCACCCCGCGGCGCGCGAGCCAAGCGTCCAGTTTGGACCGGATGCCGCCGGGTTCGTCGCGGTCGAAGTGGTCGCGGCCGTCGAAGCGCGCGAACGGGCGGAGCCACCACGGCAGGCGCGGCAGGTCGTCGAGGTCGGTCCGCCACAGGTACATCCGGTGCGCGAAGGAGTACGGCGGGTCGGTGCGGCGGACGTGCGCGACGGTGGCGTCGTAGAGAGCGGTCACCAGGTCACCCCGAAACTGGCCGCGGCGCGGACGCCGGAGGAACAGCCGTCCTCGTGGAATCCCCAGCCTTGATAAGCACCGGCATACGCGATGACGCCGTCGTTCAATTCCGCCAGGTTTCTCTGCGCGGCAACGGATTCCGGCGTGTAGACCGGATGCTCGTAGGACATTTTCGCGAGCACCGCCTCCGGCTCCAGGCCACCGCTCGGATTGAGCGTGACGGCATACGTCGTCGCTTCGTCGAGGCCCATCAAGCGATTCAGGTCGTAAGTGACTTGGACCGCGCGCAGATCAGCCCCGCAGCCCGGCGTCCGGTAATTCCAGGAGGACCGGGCCGCGGACACAGTCGGCAGCACCGCCGGATCGGTGTGCAGCCAAGCTTCGTTGCGCGAATAGCGAAAGGCGCCGAGCAGTTTCTGTTCCGCTGGAGTCGGATCCGCCAACAGCCGCAACGCCTGATCCGCGTGCGTCGCGACCACCACCCGGTCGACCCGGTGCGCGGTGTCGGCGTCGTCGCGCACCTCGATGCCGCGTGCGGTCCGCTGCACCGCGCGAACCGGAGTGGACAAATGCACCGCCGTCAACTGTTTCGCCGCCCGCTCGACGTACTCCCGCGAACCGCCGACCACCGTTCGCCACTTCGGCGAATTGCGCACCGTGAGCATCCCGTGGTTGCGCAGGAATTCGAACAGATACCGCGCCGGATACCGCATGGTGTCGGCGCGGTCGGCGGACCACACCGTGGACACGAGCGGCAGCACGAAATGATCGACGAAATACCGCGAATACCCGCCGATCGCCAGGAACGCGCCGAGCGGGACGTCCCCCGCCTCCGGGCGCGCCAGCAGCCGCCCGGCGTGCCGGTGGAACCGCTTCACCTCGGCCAGCATGAGCAGGTACCGCGCGGACGCGGCGTTGCTCCGTTGCGCGAACAGCCCGCGCGCGCCCTTCGCCCCGGCGTACTGCAGGCCGCAGCCGTCGCAGCGGATGCTCATCGACATCTCGGTCTCGCGGGTGCGGACGCCGAGTTCGCCGAACAGCCGCAGCAGTGTCGGGTAGGTGCGCTCGTTGTGGACGAGAAACCCGGAATCGACGGCGACCGTCCCGCCGTGCGCGCTCGGCACGTCGTGGGTGTGGGCGTGGCCGCCGAGCCGGTCGTCGGCCTCGAACAGCAGAACCTCGTAGCGGCGCTGCAGCAGGTACGCGGCGGTGAGGCCGGCGACCCCGCTGCCGATGACAGCGATGCGTTGTCCCGTGGTGTGGTGCACGGAGGGGATTCGGAGCCGGTGCCGGAACGGATGGGTACCAATCCGCGCCGCCGTCGGCGCCGAATCCCCCGCATGCCGAAATCCGCAGCTCACCGACTCGCCGAATTCGCCGAACGCGTCCTCGGCGGCCCGCTCCCGGTGGCCGTCCGCACCTGGGACGGGCGCCGGGCGGGGCCGCCCGGGCCGACCGTCGTGCTGAAAAACCGCCGCGCGCTGCGCTGGCTCCTCTACTCCCCCGGCGAACTGGGCCTGGCCCGGGCTTACGTCTCGGGCGACCTGGACGTCGAGGGCGATCTGACCGAAGGCTTCCGCCGGGCTTGGGCATACCGGCCGCAGCTGTCCGCACGGGACTTCGGCGAAGCCATCCGCCTGGCCGCCCGGCTCGGGGTGTTCGGCCTGCCGCCGAAACCGCCCGCCGAAGAGGCCCGGCTGCGCGGGAAGCCGCACACCCTCGACCGGGACCGCTCGGCGATCTCGCACCACTACGACCTGTCGAACGCCTTCTACCAGCTGCTGATGGACGATTCGATGGCGTACTCGTCGGGCTATTGGTCCGGAACCGCCGACCTCGCCCGCGCCCAGCACGACAAACTCGAGCTGATCTGCCGGAAACTCGGCCTGCGACCGGGCATGCGCCTCCTCGACGTCGGCTGCGGCTGGGGTTCCCTGCTCGTCCACGCGGCGAAGCACCACGGCGTCGAGGCCGTCGGGGTCACGATCTCCGCCGAGCAGGCGCAGCACGGCAAAACCCGGCTGGCGCAGCACGATCTGGACGACCGCGTCGAGGTCCGGCGGCAGGACTACCGGGAACTCGCCGGAGAGTCCTTCGACGCCGTGGCGTCCGTCGAGATGGGCGAACACGTCGGCGAGGACAACTACCCGGTCTACGCCAGCACGTTGTTCCGGATGCTCAAACCCACCGGACGCCTGCTGCTGCAACAGATGTCCCGCGGCGCGGTGGCCCCCGGCGGCGGCGCGTTCATCGAGCGCTACATCGCCCCCGACATGACCATGCGCCCGCTCAGCCGCACCCTCGGCCACCTCGAAACCGCAGGCTTCGAGATCCGCGACGTACACGCGTTGCGCGAGCACTACGTCCCGACGGTGCGAGCGTGGGCCGACACCCTGGAACAACACTGGGACGAGGCCGTCGCGTTGATCGGCGAGGCAGGAGCCCGGATCTGGCGGTTGTACCTGGTCGGCGGCGCGCTCGCCTTCGAGGAGAACCGCATGGGCGTCGACCAGATTCTCGCCGTGCGACCGGACGCGGACGGCCGCTCCGGCATGCCGTGGACGAGGGAGTGGGCATGATCGCGCTGCTCGGCCTCACCGCCGGAGTCACCCTGCTCGCGGTGACCCTCACGTTCGGCATCGCCCGCCTGCGCCGCCGCTACGACACCATCGACACGTTCTGGGGCTTGGGTTTCGCCCTCGTCGCCGTGGTCTCGTTCCCCTTCGGCACCGGCCCGCTCGCCCTGCGTCTGACGACCGCCGCGCTCACCGTCGTCTGGGGCGTGCGCCTGGCCGTCCACCTGCACCTGCGCAACCGCGGCAAGCCGGAAGACCCGCGCTACCAGCAGATCGTCGAACGCGCCGGCGCGAATCCCGGATTCCGGATCTTCGTGCGGACGTACCTGATGCAGGCCGCGGTCCTCTGGTTCGTCTCGCTGCCGGTGCAGTTCGCCATGTCCGGCAAGGGTTTCGGCCTCACCGCCTGGCTCGGCGTACTGGGGTGGCTGGTCGGCTTCGCCTTCGAAACCGTCGGCGACGAGCAACTCCGCCGCTTCCGCGCGAACCCGGCCAACCGAGGCCAAGTCCTCGACACCGGCCTCTGGCGCTACACCCGCCACCCGAACTACTTCGGCGACGCGTGCGTCTGGTGGGGCCTCTACCTGCTGGCGTGCTCCACGTGGCCCGGCGCGGCGACGATCCTCTCCCCGGTCGCGATGACCTTCACCCTCGCCCGCGGCACCGGCAAGCCGATGCTGGAGAAAGGCCTGCGGCAGACTCGCCCCGGCTACGCCGACTACATCGCCCGCACCAGCGGTTTCTTCCCGCTGCCGCCGAAGAAACTCACTCCCCGGTGAGGCCCCGCAGCAACTCGAGGTGCCGCGAGGTCTCCTGCACCAGGTACTCGACCACCGCTTCGACCGTCAGCAGCCGGTCGCCCTCGAACGCCACCGGATCGGCCAACGACCGCTCCGCGAGGGCCTCGCGGCACAGCTCGACGCTGTCCCGGTAAGCGCGGCGCACCTCGTCGATCGGCAGGTCGAAGCCTACCTCGAAAGCAGCTTCCCGCCCCGCCGCCAGCCGCTCCGCCCAGCGCTCCGGCTGTCCGGTGACCACGACGTCGAGCAAGGCGTTCTCCACCAACGCGAGATGCCACAGAATCCCGGCGGCGGTCATCCGCTCGCCGGGCCAGTGGGCCTGTTCGTCGGTGAGCCCGGCGCACTTCCCCGCCACGGTCGCGCGCAGCAGTTCGAGGTCGTCGACCAGCTGTGCGCGATCGAGGCTCACTCCCCGGTGAGACCGTCGGTCAGCTCGCGCAGCAGGTCAAGATGCCCGAGATGGCGCGCGGTCTCCTCGATCATGTGCGCGACGACCCAGCGCACCGTGAGCGGCCGGTCCCCCTTGAACAGGACCGTGTCGTCGAACCCCCTCGCCGCGACGACCTCCCGGCACTTCTCGGCTTCGGCCTCGTAATCGGCGATCAGCTGGGTCATCGGCAGCTCCAAGCCGAGTCGGAACTCCGCGTCCCGGTCGATCTCGAGCCGATCGGCCCACTCGTCCGGCTGCCCGTCCAGGACGACGCGGAACCAGTAGTTCTCCACCAGGGTGAGATGGCACAGGAGCCCGGCGATCGTGGTCAGCGCGCTGGGCACGTGC
Organism: Streptomyces sp. AA4; assembly: GCF_000158875.1. Classification (NCBI taxonomy): domain Bacteria; kingdom Bacillati; phylum Actinomycetota; class Actinomycetes; order Kitasatosporales; family Streptomycetaceae; genus Streptomyces; species Streptomyces sp. AA4. The sequence continues at coordinate 5,310,676 of NZ_GG657746.1, forward strand.
GTCCGGCGGGCCTGTTCGTCGGTGAGCCCGGAGCATTTCCACACGACGCTGGCGCGCAGGAAGTCGAGGAAGCCGGTGAGCTGGGTGCGCTCGTCCCCCGCCATGGGCGGGTCAGGGCGTTCGGGAGCATCGGTCACGTCTCGCAGTCTGCCGCACCCGGCCACTTCTTTTCGCGATTTAGCTTGCGCACAATGTAATTGCGCACTACCGTTGCGGACGTACCCCATTGTCGACCGCTTCAAGGAGACAGCGATGCCCAGCCGCGACCCGACCACCCACTGGACCGGCGGACTGCAGAAAGGCAAGGGCGAGGTCACCTTCGACTCGTCGAACCTGGGCACCTACGAGGTGTCCTTCCCGACCCGGGCGGGCGATCCGGACGGCCGGACCAGCCCCGAGGAACTCATCGCCGCCGCCCACTCGAGCTGCTTGGCGATGAACCTCTCCGGCGTGCTGGAATCCCAGAACCTGGAGGCCGAGTACATCGACGTCTCCGCCGAAGCAACCCTCGGCCCGGCCGACGGCGGCGGTTTCGAAATCAGCGGCATCGCGGTCACGCTGCGCGCGAAGCTGGACGGCGTCACCGCCGAGCAGTTCGCCGAACTGGCCAGCACCGCGGAAAAGACCTGCCCGGTTTCCAAGGCCCTCTCCGGCACCACCATCACCCTGGACGCCGCACTGGCCTGACCCTCCCGCGTTTTCCGTGAGGGGAACCCTCATTGACTCTGAGTCCCTCAGGGTTCCCCTCACGTCCCCCGCCTCGCAGCTCGAGCCCGCCGGTTTTGTCGGTGGTCGCTCCTACGATGCGGATCATGAAAAGATATGTCGACGAGGACCTGCACGACGCGGAATTCCGCGAGTGCGACCTGACCGGAGCGCGCCTGATCGGCGTGGTCATGCAAGACGCCGTGATCGACGGCCTAGTCTCCAACCTCGTGGTGAACGGCGTCGAAGTCAGCGCCTACGTAGAAGCCGAACTGGACCGCCGCCACCCCGTGCGCACCCTGATCCGCTCCGACGACCTGGCCGACCTCCGAGAGGCCGCCCGCCAGCTCACCGCCTCCTGGACCGCGACCATCGAGCGAATCCGCCGCTCCCCCGGCATCGAACACCGCTCCGCGAACGACGAATGGTCGGCCGCGCAAACCCTGCGCCACCTGGTCTTCGTCCACGACTCCTGGTTCCGCCGCTGCTGCCTGGGGTCGACGGACCTCTTCACGCCCATGGGCATCGGACCAGACGCAGAGCCCTACCGCGAAGCACACGGAATCGACCTCTCGCAATCCCCGTCCCTGGACGAAATCGTCCACGCACGCAACGCACAAACCGCAGAACTGGAAGCCTGGCTAGCCACCGCCACCCCAGCACAACTAGCCGCCCCCGCCCCAGTCCCCGACGACGACGTCTGGCCCCCCTACGCGAGAGGCCGCACAGTACGCCAATGCCTAGGCACAGTCCTCAACGAAACCTTCGAACACCACAACTTCTGCACAAGAGACCTAGCACTAATAGAAAACGCCAACTAAGACAAACAACCCGCAGCCGATGCACCCAAAACGAGGGCACCCACACCTCCCCCGCCCCGATACGAAGCCAAAAACACGGCGCTGGGGTGCTTGTCAAGGC
>NZ_GG657746.1:5312710-5323852 GCF_000158875.1 Streptomyces sp. AA4
CCAAAACCTGCGCGGCGACCGCAGCAATATCCCCCAAATCAATAGGCGTCTGAGTAGCCCGAGGATAAACCGACCGAACCTCCCCCCGCTCCCGAACACACGAAGCCCACCCCAGCGAATTCGTCATAAACGCCCCAGGCCGCAAAAACGTCCAGTCAAACCCACCGCCCCGCACCGCATCCTCGACCGCAGCAAACCCATGCCCACTGGACGCCGGATGCGTATCCCCCACACTGGACCCAGACAACGCAACCACCCGCCGAATCCCCGCCCGCGCGGCCAACTCGCAAAACCGCGAAACAGTCCGCGCATAAGGAGCCAGATAAACCGCCTCGACCCCGTCCAGCGCAGCAGGCAACGTCGACGGCCGAGCCAGCGACCCGACCACCACCTCGACGCCGTCCGGCAACGCCGCCCGCTCCGGATCCACCGTCAACGCCCGCACCGGCACCCCGCGAGCCACCAGCTCGTCCACCACCAGCCGCCCGACGTTGCCGGTCGCACCCGTCACCAGAACCGTCATGCCCCCACCTTCTCGTATGGCGTACGAACTCAACAAGCGTACGGCATACGAGAAAAGACCGCCAACCCAACCGGAAGAGCGGCCCGGCACGCGGGCCTCACGAGGTGATAGTCGGCAACTCCGGCGCGGAAACGTCGTAAATCTTCCCCTGCTGCGTCAGCAACGCAGCCAGCACCTTCGCCTTGCGGTCGGTGTTCTCCGCGTTCCCCCACCGCACGGTCTTGCCGCTGGACAGCGTGAACTCGACACTCGCCGGCGTCTGCGCGGTGACCGTCGTCGTCTGCTTCAGCAACTGCTCCGGCAGCACCCCGAGCACCGCGGTCACCGCGCGGGTGACCGGATCGTCGACCGACACCTTCGGCAGCTTCAGCTCCGGCAGCCCGACCGGACGGGTCTTCACCGTCTTGAACACGACCCCGCCGCCGTCGACGAGATGCACCCCGTCGCCGCCGGGGCCGCTGTCGAAGAACGCGATCGGGGTCCGTTCGGTCACCGCGATCTCCAGCGTCGTCGGCCACGACCGGGACACGTCGACCGTCGCGACGCCCGGCATCTGCGCCACCCGGTCGCGGATCCCGTCGACGTCCGCGCGCAGCATCGGCTGTCCGGGCGGCACCGCCGCGGTCGCGCGGATCTGGTCCACCGACACGGTTTTCGCGCCCTGCACCTCGATCGTCTTCACCGAGAGCAGCGAGCTGAAGAACAGCAGGTACCCCAGCGCCCCCAAGGTGACGACGGTCAGCAGCGCCACCCACCGGCGGCGGATCTCCTTGCCGCGCGTGGGCCGCGACTTCCGGGCGGCGGCTCGCTTCGTGCGGCCCGACCGCGCGGCGGTGCGGGCGCGGGTGCGCTGCCGTTCCTCCTCGGTCCGCCGCCCCCGCCGTTCCCGGGCCAGGGCAGCACGCTGCTCCTCGCCCGCGCGCGGCGCGGGCGAGCGACGGCGCTGCCTGGTCCCGGTCATGCCCCTGCGGCCCTCCGGTCCAGCTCGGCCAGGATCTCCGGGCCCAGCTGCGTCACGTCGCCCGCGCCCATGGTGATCGCGAGGTCGCCCGGCCGGACGAGGTCCGCGACCAGGCCGGCGGCCACGTCGAAGGCGGGCTGGTAGTGCACCGGAACGGTCACCCGGCCGGCGATCAGCGCGCCGGTCACGCCCGGCACCGGCTCCTCGCGCGCGCCGAACACGTCGAGCACCACGACCTCGTCCGCCAGCGACAACGCCTCGGCGAACTCGGCGGCGAAAGTCTGCGTACGCGAGTACAGATGCGGCTGGAACACCACGACGACCCGTCCGTTGCCCGCCGCCGTGCGCACCGCGCGCAGCTGCGCGGCCACCTCGGTCGGGTGGTGCGCGTAGTCGTCGTACACGCGGACGTCGCCCGCGCGGCCCTTGAACTCGAACCGGCGGCGCACCCCGCCGAACGCGGCGAGCCCGGCGGCCATGCCGTCCAGCGGCGCGCCGAGTTCGAGCCCGGCGAGCAGCGCGGCGACCGCGTTGAGCGCCATGTGCTCGCCCGGCACCGCGACCCGCAGGTCGTGTTCTTCGCCGTCCAGCGCGATCCGCACGACGCCGCCGTCCGGCGCGGGCGTGTAGTCGAGCACGCGCACGTCGCCCTCGCCGGAAGCGGCACGGCCGTAGCGCCGCACCCGCACCCCAGCGGCGGCGGCCTCCTCGCCCAGCCGGGCCGCGCCCTCGTCGTCCGCGCACACGATCAGCAGCCCGCCCGGCTCGATCTGGCCGACGAAGTCGCTGAACACCTTCACGTACGCCTCGGCGGTGCCGTGGTGGTCGAGGTGGTCCGGCTCGACGTTCGTCACCACCGCCACCGACGGCGTGTAGGTGAGGAAGGACCCGTCGCTCTCGTCGGCCTCCGCGACGAACACGCCGCCCTCGCCGTGGTGCGCGTTGGCCCCGGATTCGTTGAGGTCGCCGCCGATCGCGAACGACGGGTCCATCCGGCAGTTCTGCAGCGCCACGGTGAGCATCGACGTGGTCGACGTCTTGCCGTGCGTTCCCGCGATGCACGCGACGCGGTGCCCGGCCATCAGCCCGGCCAGCGCCTGCGCGCGGTGCAGCACCGGGATGCCGCGCTCGCGGGCCGCGGCGAGTTCCGGGTTGGTCTCCTTGATCGCGGTGGACACCACGACCGCCGACGGCGGTTCGGCCAGCTCGGCGAGGTTGTCCGCGGTCTGGCCGACGAACAGCGTCGCGCCCTGCGCGCGCAGCGAAAGCAGCGCGCGCGATTCCTTGGCGTCCGACCCGGACACGGCCGCGCCGCGGGCGAGCAGGATCCGCGCGATGCCGGACATCCCGGCCCCGCCGATCCCGATCAGGTGCGCCCGGCGCAGCTGCGCGGGCAGTTCGGGCGTGTCAGGCACCGGCGGCCTCCAAAACGATGCGGGCGAGGGTCTCGTCGGCTTCGCGGTGGCCGAGCCCGACGGCGGCCGCGCTCATCCGCGCGACCCGGTCGGCGTCGGTCACCAGCGGGATCACCAGCTCGGCGACCTTCGCCGCGGTGAGGTCGGCGTCGGCGACCATCAGCGCCGCGCCGGCGTCGACCGCGGGCCGGGCGTTGACCGCCTGCTCGCCGTTGCCGTGCGGCAGCGGCACGAACACCGCGGGCAGCCCGACCGCGGAAATCTCGGCCGCGGTCATCGCGCCGGACCGGCACACCACCGCGTCCGCCGCGGCGTAGGCCAGGTCCATCCGCTCCAGGTACGGCACCGGCACGTACGGCGGGCGGCCGGGAAACTCTTGTACGGCAAGGGAATTCTTGGGGCCGTGCGCGTGCAGCACGCCGACGCCCGCCTCGGCGAAGTCCTTCGCCGCACCGGACACCGCGGAGTTGATCGACGCCGCGCCCTGCGAACCGCCGAACACCAGCAGCGTCGGCGCGTCCGGGTCCAGCCCGAAGAATTCGCGGGCTTCAGCGCGCAGCGCGGCCCGGTCCAGCGACGTGATCGAGCGGCGCAGCGGAATGCCGACCACCTCGGCCTTCGGCAGCGGCGTGCCCGGCACCGCGACCGCGACGCGGGACGCGAAGCGGGCGCCGACCTTGTTGGCCAGCCCGGCCGACTTGTTCGCCTCGTGCACCACGATCGGCGTGCGGCCGCGCGCGGCGAGGTACGCCGGCAGCGCGACGTATCCGCCGAAGCCGACCACGACGTCCGCGTGCACCCGGTCGAGCACCTCGCGGGTGCGGCGGACCGAATCGCGCACCTTCAGCGGCAGCCGGAGCAGCTCCGGCGTCGGCTTGCGCGGCATCGGGACCGGCGGGATCAGCTCCAGCGGGTACCCGCGCGCGGGCACGAGCTTGTTCTCCAGGCCGCGCTCCGTGCCGAGGGCGACCACCTCGGCGTCCGGGCGCAGCCGCTTCACGGCGTCCGCCAGCGCGAGCGCGGGCTCGATGTGCCCGGCGGTGCCCCCGCCCGCGACCACCACGACCGGCGCCCGGCCCGCTGCCGACCGCTGCGTTCCCTTGACGGGCTTGCTCACCGATGACCTCTCCGGTTCGCGGTGCTCCGGGCACCGCGGTTCGCTGTACTCCGCCGCGCCGACCGGCGGCGTTCCTGTGCCGGTGCGGGCCGGGCCGCACGCGGCGCCGGCCGGGCCGCCCTCGTCCCGTTCCCCGCGGCGCGCGTGCCCTTGCGGGCGGACGGCGGGCGGTACGGATCGGGCGCGGGCAGCCGCAGCAGGCGTCCGAATTTACCCGGCCCGTGCGAGCGCAGCGCGGCCACCGCCTCGGGTTCGTGCCGCGCGGCGTTGGCCAGCACTCCCATGATGAGCATGGTGATCACGAGCGACGTGCCGCCGTAGGAGATCAGCGGCAGCGTGACGCCGGTGACCGGCAGCAGCCCGACCACGTAGCCGATGTTGATGGCCGCCTGCGCGACGAGGAAGACCGTCAGCGTGCCCGCGACGATCCGGATCCACGGGTCGATGTTGCGCGTGGCGATGCGCAGGCCCACCACGGCCACGCCGGCGAACAGCGCCAGCACGACCGCGCAGCCCACGAAGCCCAGTTCCTCGCCGATCAGCGCGAAGATGAAGTCGTTCTGCACGTTCGGCAGGTAGCCCCAGTTCGACGCGCCCTGCCCGAGCCCCTTGCCGAACAGCCCGCCGTCGGCGAGCGCCAGCTTGGCCTGGTTCGCCTGGAACCCCTCGGCCGAGGTGTCCGCGTCCGGCGACAGGAACGACATCACCCGGGCGAGCCGGTAGGGCGCGATGATCGCCAGCACCAGCACGCCGCTCAGGCCGCCGGCCAGGATCACCCCGAACAGCCGTTTCGGCGCGCCGGCGAACCACAGCAGGCCGAGCAGCACCACCGCGAGCGTGATCGTGCCGCCGAGGTCGGGCTGCAGCATGACCAGCGCGAACATCAGCAGCGCCACCGGCACCACCGGGACGAGCAGATGCCGCCACTGGTTCAGCACGTTGTACTTGATCACCAGGATGTGCGCGCCCCAGAAGGCCAGCGCCACCTTCGCCGCCTCGACCGGCTGGAAGGTGAACACGCCGAGCTTGAACCAGCCCTGCGAGCCGTTCACCGTCGACCCGAGCGGCGTCAGCACGAGCAGCAGCAGGCCAAGGCAGGCGACGGTCATGGTCGCCGACATCCGGCGCACGCGTTCGAGCCGCACCCGCAGGCCGATCCAGAACACGATCCCGCCGATCGCGACGAACATCAGGTGCCGGAAGAACAGCGAGTACACGCCGCTGCCGGTCTTCGGGTTGTAGGAGGCCACCGACGACGCGGACAGCACCATCACCGCGCCGATCACGGTGAGGATGCCGGTCAGCGCGAGGACCAGGTGGAACGACGCGAGCGGCCGCGAAAGCCAGGCGGTCAGCCCGGTGCGGAGCGCGACGAACGGGCTTTCCCGGCGAATGCGCCGAGGCCGCGGCTTGTCGCCGTCAACGACTGTCATCCGCCGCCCCCGCCGCGCCTTCGGCCAGCGCACGCACCGCGGCTTCGAACGCGTCGCCGCGCGCTCCGTAGCCGCGGAACATGTCCAGCGAGGCGGCGGCGGGCGCGAGGAGCACCACGTCACCAGGACGAGCCAGGGCGCTGGCCGCATTCACCGCCGCAGTCATGGGCTCATCGTCACCCGGAAGGAGGCGGTTGCACGGGACATCCGGCGCGTGTCGCGCGAGAGCGGCTTCGATCACGGGGGAATCGACACCCAGCAGGACGGCCGCGCGCAGCCGTCCGCCGACCGCCGCGACGAGGTCGTCCACCGAGGCGCCTTTGAGCTGTCCCCCGGCGATCCAGACCACGCTTTCGTGCGCGAGCAGCGAGCCGAGCGCGGCGTGCGGGTTGGTGGCCTTCGAGTCGTTGACGTACCGGACGCCGCCGATCTCGGCGACCTCCACCGCGCGGTGCGGCGCGGGTTCGTACGCGCGCAGCCCCTTCCGCACCGCGGCGGGCGACACCCCGTGCGCGCGGGCCAGCGCGGCCGCGGCGAGCGCGTTCGCGAGGTTGTGCGGTCCGGCCGGGCGGACGTCGGCGATCTCGGCCAGTTCCTCCGCGCTCGTCTCCGGGTCGGCCCCGAAAGCGCGGTCCACCAGCAGGTCTTCGACCAGGCCCAGCTCCCCGGCGCGCGGCGTGTCGAGCACGAACCCGATCCGCCGGGCCCCGTCGGGCGCGTGTTCCTCGGCGATCCGCGTGGACCACGGGTCGTCGACGTTGTGCACGACGGCGCGCGAACGCTGGTGCACGCGGCCCTTCGCGGCGGCGTACTCCTCCATCGAGCCGTGCCAGTCCAGGTGGTCCTCGGCGAGGTTCAGCACAACCGACGCGTCCGGCGCGATCGTGGACGACCAGTGCAGCTGGAAGCTCGACAGCTCGACGGCCAGCACCTGGTGCCCGCCGCGCACCGCGTCGAGCACCGGATAGCCGACGTTGCCGCAGGCCACCGCGTCCGCCCCGGCCGCGCGCAGGATCGACTCCAGCATCCCGACCGTGGTCGTCTTGCCGTTCGTGCCGGTGATCACCAGCCACGCGGGCGGATGCTCGCGCAGCTGCCCGATCCGCCAGGCCAGCTCGACGTCGCCGATCACCTCGACGCCCGCCTCGGCCGCCGCGACCAGCAGCGGGGACGTCGGCCGCCAGCCCGGGCTGGTCACGACGAGCGCGGTGTCCGCCGGGGGTTCGGTCAGGCCCGGGACCAGCTCGGCGCCCAGGCCTTCCAGCTCGGCGAGCCGCTCGGCGTTGCCGTCGGTGACCGTGACCCGCGCGCCCAGCTCTCGCAGCACCGGGACGACCGATTTCCCGGTGACTCCGGCGCCCGCGACCAGAACGTGTTTGCCCTCAAGCTCCAAGGGGTCAGCTCCCGAAGTTGAGCTGCTCGCTGTAGAACAGCCCGAGCCCGAACATGCAGCAGATCGCCGAGAGCAGCCAGAACCGGATGATCACCGTGGTTTCCGCCCACCCGGCCAGCTCGAAGTGGTGGTGGAAGGGCGCCATCCGGAACAGCCGCCGCCGCGTCGTGCGGAAGACCGCGATCTGCGTGACCACCGAGATCATCTCGACCATGAACAGGCCGCCGATGACGATGGCGAGCAGTTCGGTGCGGGTGGTCATGGACAGCCCGGCGACGAGGCCGCCCAGGGCGAGCGACCCGGTGTCGCCCATGAAGATCTTCGCCGGCGCGGCGTTCCACCACAGGAACCCGATGCAGGCCCCGGTGGCCGCGGCCGCGACGACCGCGAGGTCGAGCGGGTCGCGCACGTCGTAGCAGGCCGGGAGCGGCTGGGTCGAGCAGGAGAGCCGGGCCTGCCAGAACGAGATCACCACGTACGTCGCGAGCACCATCGCCGCCGCGCCGCCGGCCAGCCCGTCGAGGCCGTCGGTGAAGTTCACCGCGTTCGACCAGCCGGAGATGACGATGTAGCAGAAGATCACGAACACGACCGACGGGAACGTGATCAGCGCCAGGTCGCGCACGTAGGACAGGCTCTGCGACGCCGGGGTGAGCCCGTGCGAGTCGGCGAACTGCAGCGACAGCACCGCGAACAGGATGGTGATCACGAGCTGGCCGACCAGCTTCGCGGTCTTGTTCAGGCCGAGGTTGCGCTGCTTGCGGATCTTGATGAAGTCGTCGAGGAAGCCGACCAGGCCGAGCCCGACCGCGAGCATCAGCACGAGCAGGCCGGACGCCGAGGGCGCCGCCGAGCGCGAGTTGCTGATCCAGGTGATCAGGTGCGCGACGAAGTAGCCGACGACCATCGCGATGATGATCGCGACGCCGCCCATGGTCGGCGTGCCGCGCTTCGACTTGTGCCCCTGCGGGCCTTCCTCGCGGATCTCCTGGCCGAAGCCCTGCCGCGAGAAGACCCGGATGAGGTAGGGCGTGAGCAGGATCGAGACCAGCAGACCCGCCGCGGCCGCGATCATGATGTTGATCACGCGTGACCACCGTTCGAGCGTTCGGAGTTCAGGAGAGAGGGGTCGGTGTTCGTTTCCGGATCGGCCAGCAGCGCTTCGGCCACCCGCCACAGACCGGCGGCCTTGGACGCCTTGACCAGCACCACGTCCCCGGGACGGAGCTGATCATGCAGCACGGCGACCGCGGCCTCGACATCGGGTACCAGCACCGACTCCTCGCCCCAGGACCCCTCCTGGAACGCGCCCTGGTGCATGGCGGCGGCCTCCTGGCCGACCACGACGAGCTTCTCGATGTTGAGCCGGACCACGAGGCGCCCGATCGAATCGTGCGCGTTCACCGAGTCCTCGCCCAGCTCGCCCATCACGCCGAGCACCGCCCACGCGCGGCGGCCGGAGCGGCTCATCGAGGCCAGCGCCTTGAGCCCGGCCCGGACCGATTCGGGGTTGGCGTTGTACGAGTCGTTGAGGATCGTGACGCCGTCCGCGCGGGTGGTGACCTCCATCCGCCGCTCCGAGCGCCGCTGCAGCGACGACAGCCGCTGCGCGATCTCCTCGGTGGTCGCGCCCAGCTCGCGCGCGATGGCGGCGGCGGACAGCGCGTTGCCGACGTGGTGCTCGCCATGCAGCGGCAGCGTCACCGGGGCCTCGCCCTCGGGCGTGATCAGCCGGAAGGACGGACGGGCCTCGGCGTCGACCGTGATGTCGGCGGCCCGGATCTGCGCCCCGGCCGACTCCCCGACGCCGACGATGCGGGCCTTGGTGCGGCTCGCCATGGCCGCGACCAGCGGGTCGTCGAGGTTCAGCACCGCGAGGCCGTCTTCCGGGAGCGCCTCGACCAGCTCGCCCTTGGCCTTCGCGATGCCCTCGCGCGAGCCGAATTCGCCGACGTGCGCGCTGCCGACGTTGAGCACCGCGCCGATCCGCGGCGGCGTCGTCTCGGCGGCCGCGGCGATGTGCCCGACCCCGCGCGCGGACATCTCCAGCACGAGGAACTTGGTCGAGGCGTCGGCGCGCAGCGCGGTCCACGGGTGGCCCAGCTCGCTGTTGAACGACCCGGGCGGCGCGACCGTCGGGCCCATCGGCTCGATCAGCTGCGCGATGACGTCCTTGGTCGAGGTCTTGCCGGACGAGCCGGTGACGCCGATGACGGTCAGCCCGCCCGCGGCCAGCCGGTCGACGACGTGCCGGGCGAGCTTGGCCAGCGCGGCCAGCACGGCGGCGCCGGAGCCGTCGGTGTCGCCGGTCAGCGCGACCGACCCGGAGTTGGCCTGTCCCGGCGGCAGCGGCGGCACGACGATCGCCGGGGCGTCGACCTCCCGCGCGGCCAGCACGCCGACCGCGCCGGCCTCGACCGCCTTCGCGGCGAAATCGTGCCCGTCGACGCGTTCGCCGGGCAGGGCGAGGAACAGCCCGCCCGGGCCCAGCTTGCGCGTGTCGAATTCGACGCTGCCGGTCACGACAGCGGATCCGTCGGTGCGGTGCAGCCTGCCGCCGACGACGTCGGCGATCTCGGCCAGGCTCAGCTCGATCACGCGGTCACCTCGAGACGCTTGCGGATGGCGGCCTCCAGCTCGTCCCGGTCGGAGAACGGGTGCACCACACCCTGGGCCTCCTGGCCGGTCTCGTGGCCCTTGCCTGCGATCAGGACGATGTCGCCCGGCCCGGCGAGCGACACCGCGTGCGCGATCGCCTCGCGCCGGTCGGCGATCTCCAGCACCTCGCCGCCCGCCGCGGGCCCGACGGCGCGGGCCCCGGCGAGCATCGCGGCGCGGATCGCGGCCGGGTCCTCCGAACGCGGGTTGTCGTCGGTGACGATCAGGAGATCGCTGCGGCGCACCGCCGCCTCGCCCATCATCGGGCGCTTCGCGGTGTCGCGGTCGCCGCCGCAGCCGAGCACGGTGATGATCCGGCCTTCGGTGCGGGCGCGCAGGGCGTCGAGGCCCTGGGCCACCGCGGCCGGTTTGTGCGCGTAGTCGACCACCGCGGTGAACTCCTGGCCGAGGTAGACCCGCTCCATCCGGCCGGGCACCTCCACCGCGGCGAGCCCGGCGACGATGTCGTCCGCGTCGATGCCAGCGCTGGCCAGGATCGCCGCGGCGAGCACCGCGTTGGCGACGTTGAACGTGCCGGGCAGCGGGATCTTCGCCGCGCGGCTGAGGCCGTCCGGCCCGAGCAGCGTGAAGGTCTGCTCCCCCGCCGGGGTCGCCTCGATGTCGGCGGCGCGCCACAGGGCGTCGGCGCCGGCTTCGATCGACACGGTCACCGTCTGCGGGGTGAGCAGCGCCTGTCCCCACGCGCTGTCCACGACGACGACCTCGGTGGTCGACCGGCCGTCGAACAGCAGGGACTTGGCGGCGAAGTACTCCTCCATGTCCTTGTGGAAATCGAGGTGGTCCTGCGAGAGGTTCGTGAACGCGCCGACCGCGAACCGGGTGCCGTTGACCCGGCCGAGCGCCAGCGCGTGGCTGGACACCTCCATCGGCACGTGCGTGACGCCGCGCTCCAGCATCACCGCGAGCAGCGCCTGCAGGTCCGGGGCCTCCGGCGTGGTGAACCCGCTGGCCAGGCGCTCGCCGGCGATCCGGGTCTCGACCGTGCCGATCAGGCCGGTGGTGCGCCCGGCGGCGCGCAGTCCCGAGTCGACCAGATAGGAGGTGGTGGTCTTGCCGGAGGTGCCGGTGACGCCGAGGACGGACAGGTGCAGCGACGGCTCGCCGTAGATCCACGCGGCGATCTCGCCGAGCGCGGCGCGCGGGTCCGGGTGCACGAGGACGGGCACCGGCGCGTCGCGCAGCGCGGGCCGGTCGGCTCCGCTCGGGTCGGTCAGGACGGCCGCGGCTCCGGCGGCGAGGGCCTGGTCGCTGAAGTCGGCGCCGTGCGCGCGGGCTCCGGGGAGGCCGGCGAACAGGTCACCGGGGAGCACGTGCTGCGCACGCAGCGTGGTGCCGGTGACGGTGAGGTCGGCGGCCTCGGGACGGTCGGCGATGAGCCGGGCTCCCGCACGGGCGAGCAGAGTGGCCAGCGGCACCGGGTCGATCCGGGCCGGGCGGGGCGGCGCGGCGGCCGCCTTGGCCGGGCTGTCCGGCAGCGACGCGGCAGCGGGCCCGCTTCGGGGCTGGGACGAGGACACGGACACGCCGGAGAGGTTACCGAGGCCGGATCCGGGTGACCCAACGCGGTACGGCGAACGCGCGTCTCTGCTCGCGGGTGTGGTAGGCGGGGCGGGCAAGATCG
>NZ_GG657746.1:5324185-5431837 GCF_000158875.1 Streptomyces sp. AA4
TCCCCTCACGGACCTGCGAGTTGGGAAGGCGCGGCGGTCAGCCGACGACGAGCGGCACCACCGGCGACGGCCCGTCGGACAGCGGAATCTGGTACCGCTGCGACAGGTACGACGCGATCGAGTGGAACAGCGGGCCCGCGGAATGCCCGATGGGCAACGTGGTGTCCGGCGCGTCGAGCCGGATGCCGACGACGAACCGCGGGTGGTCGGCGGGCAGGATCCCGGCGAAGGTGATGTTCGCCAGGCTCGAGCTGTACGCCTTGGTGCGCGGGTCGATCTGCTGGCCGGTGCCGGTCTTGCCGGAGACCTGGTAGCCCTCCAGCCCGGCCGACGGCGCGGTGCCCGCGTTCGGGCTCTTCGCGTTCTGCACCACCGCGCGCAGCATGTCCCGCACCGTTTTCGCGGTTTCCGGGCTCACCACGCGCTCGGTCTTCGGCGGCGCTTCCGGCGTCACGGTGCCGTCCGGGTTCTTCTTCGCCTTCACGATCCGCGGTTCGACGCGCAGGCCGTCGTTCGCGATCGCCTGGTACATCCCGGCCATCTGCACGACGGTCATCGAAAGGCCCTGCCCGATCGGCAGGTTGCCGAACGTGGACGCCGACCAGTCCTTGCGCGGCGGCACGTAGCCGGAGCTCTCGCCGGGAAGGCCGATGCCGGTCTTCTGCCCGATGCCGAATTTCTTCAGCAGTTCCAGGTACCGGTCCGGGCCGACCTGCTGGGCCAGTTCCAGCGTGCCGACGTTGGAGGATTTCGCGAACACGCCGGTGGTGGTGAAGGTCTGCGTTCCGTGCGACCACGCGTCGTGCACCGTCCGGTCGGCGACCTTGATCGAGCCCGGCACCTCCAGCGTCGAGGTGGGTGTGGCGATCTTGTCGTCGATCGCCGCGGTCGCGGTGACCACCTTGTTCACCGAACCGGGTTCGTACGGCGTGGTGACCGGCCGGTTGTTCAGCAGGTCGGGCTTGATCGTGGACGGGTCGTTCGGGTTGAACGTGCTGGAGTCGGCGAGCGCGTAAACCTCGGCCGTCTTCGCGTCCATGATGACCGCCTGGCCGCCCTTGGCGTTCGCCTTCGCGACGTAGTCGCTCAGCTGGCGCTGCAGTTCGAACTGCAGGTCGGAATCTATGGTCAGCTGGAGATCGGAGCCCGGGACGGCGGCGGTGAGCACGTGCTCGGTGCCCGGCAGGTACAGATTGTCGTTGCCGTTCTGGGTGTTCACGATCTCGCGGCCGGGCGTGCCCGCCAGGTCCGCGTCGCGCGATTTCTCCAGCCCGACCACGCCGTGCAGGTTGTGCTTCGACACGTCGGGGTCGTCCATCCGCCAGTTCGACAGGCCGACGATGTTCGACGCGAGCGTGTCGCCCGGGTACTCGCGCTTGGCGCGCTTCTCCACGCTGATCCACGCGTACTTCTTGACGATCTGGTCGGCCACCGACGGCTCGACGTTGTCGACGAGGTAGGTGAAGGACTGCTGTTTGTGCAGCAGCGCCAGCTGTTCGGCCTCCGTCGTCAGGTGCGGGACCTTCTGCGCGATCAGCTTCGCCGCGCCGGCGACCTCGGTTTCGAAGTTGCGGCCCTTGTCCGGGTACTTCTTCGCGTACTCGTCCATCGACTTGTGCAGCGCGCGCAGATTCACCGACAGCGTGCGGGTTTCCACGCTGAACGCCAGCTTCGAGCCATTGCGGTCCACAATGGACCCGCGCTGCGCCGGGATGTCGATGGTGAGCGTGCGCTGGCGTTCGGCCGCCGCGGACAGCGTGGGCGCCTCGAACCACTGCACCTGCACCAGTTTCGCGCCCGCCACCACCATCAGCACCACGAGCATGATGCGCACCGCGGAAAACCGGCTGCGCTGTCCGCCGTTGCCCCGTTTCGCGACCGCGCGGCGGGTGCCCGCGGCGTAAGTCCGCCGTGCGCTGCCCGCCGCCCGGGAACGGCTGCTGCCGCCTGCCGCCATCACTGCCCTCCCGCGGTCCCCGCGGGCGTGCCCGACAGGTCGCCTTCGATTCCGCCCTCCGGCGGAGCGGCCGGCTGCTGCGCCGGTGGCGCGACCGCGTCCTGCTCGTCCGGCTGGGCCTTCTTCGGTTCGCCGACGACGGTCGTCTTGCCGTCCTTGCCGACCACGATGCGCGCCGGGTCGCCGCCGGGCACCATGCCCAGCTGCTTGGCCGCGGGCGCGAGAGACGCCGGGGACTGGGCCTTCGCGACCTCGCGCTCCAGCCGGTCCTTCGTCTCCATCAGCGAAGCGTTGTCCGTGCGCAGTTTTTCGAGCCGGTACGAATCGGCGATCGCCTGCGTGGTGAACCACAGCGTCGCGGCGACCCCGACCGCCAGCAGCCCCATCATCACGAGCACGAACGACGCCCGCGACCGAGGCCAGCGCAGCCGCAGCCGCGTGCGGACGGTCTTCGTCTCGACGGTTTCCGGTTGCGCGACCGGCTTTTTCGGCGCGCGCTGCCGCAGCAGGTCGGCGCGCTGCGCCCGCCGGGCGTACGCGCGCTCGGCCGCCGTGGTGCGCCGCCGTGCCGGGGATTCCGTCTCGGTGACGGTGTTCCGCGGTGCCCGCTCCGCAGCGGTCGACGACGAGCGGCGGGACTTCGTAGGTGCGGTCATCGCGGCTCTCCGATCCGTTGTGCTGCGCGCAGCCGCACCGAGGCGGCCCGCGGGTTGTGCTCGATCTCGCTCTCGCCGGCTTTCTCCGCTCCCCGGGTGAGGAGCTTCAGTTCCGGCCCGTGCCCGGGCAGTTCGACCGGAAGCCCTTCCGGCGTCCGGGATTTCGCCCGTTCCGCGAGCGCCTGCTTGACCAGCCGGTCCTCGAGGGACTGGTAGGACTCGACGACGATCCGGCCGTTCATCGCCAGCGTGCCCAGCGCCGCGGGCATCGCCCGGCGCAGCACTTCCAGCTCGCCGTTGACCTCGATCCGCAGCGCCTGGAAGGTGCGCTTCGCCGGATGCCCGCCGGTGCGCCTGCTCGCCGCGGGCACCGCGGAGTAGAGCAGTTCGACCAGCCTGCCGCTGCGGGTGAACGGTTCCTTCTCGCGTTCCGCCACGACGGCGCGCACGATCCGCTGCGCGAAGCGTTCCTCGCCGTAGTCGCGCAGGATCCGGATCAGCTCGCCGGGCGCGTAGGTGTTGAGCACGTCGGCCGCGGTGAACCCGGTGGTCGGGTCCATCCGCATGTCCAGCGGCGCGTCCTGCGAGTAGGCGAACCCGCGTTCGGCGCGGTCGAGCTGCATCGAGGAGACGCCGAGGTCGAACAGGATTCCGTCCACTCGGGACAGTCCCAGTCCGGACACCGCTTCGGGAAGTCCGTCGTAGACAGTGTGGACCAGATCGACGCGGTCGCCGTGCCGCGCGAGCCGCTCCGCGGAGCGCTCGAGCGCGGCCGGATCGCGGTCGAGGCCGATCAGCCGGAGCCGGGGGAACGCGGAAAGCAGCGCGTCGGAATGTCCGCCGAGGCCCACGGTCGCGTCGACCAGGACGGCGTCGCGGTCGGCCAGCGCGGGGGCGAACAGCTCGACGATGCGGTCCAGCAGCACCGGAACGTGCTCGGCCGAGTCCGTCATGTCTCCCCCTTTCTGCCGCGTGCGTAACCGGGGAAGATGCGGCGGATGCCGTCAGGTCCCTGCCCGCCCGCTTGCTGACCTGGCACCGGGGAAGGTGCGCCAGGGTCAAAGAGCGGACAGAGGCCTCACGGCATCCGCGTCGAACGGCGTACCCGCGTCCCCCGACGACACAGGTGCGCCCGGGGCGCCTCCTAGAAGACGCCCGGCAGTACTTCCTCCCGAGCCTGTGCGTAGCTGTCCTCGTGTTCGTCCAGGTAGCCCTGCCACGCCTGGGCGTCCCAGATCTCGAGCCGGGTGATCGCGCCGATCACCACGCACTCCTTGTTGAGCCCCGCGTACCGACGCAGCTCCGGCGCGATGGCGACGCGCCCTTGCCCGTCCGGACGCTGCTCGTCCGTCCCGGCGAACAGGTAGCGCTGGTAGGCCCGCACCGCCTCGTTCGTGAACGGGGCTTCGGCGACCTTCCTGGCCATCTGCTCGAACTCGGCACGGGGGAAGACGAAGAGGCAGTGGTCCTGCCCCTTGGTGACCATCAGCCCGCCGGCCAAGGCTTCGCGGAACTTCGCGGGCAGCGTGAGCCGCCCTTTGTCGTCCAGCTTCGGGGTGTGGGTGCCGAGGAACACCGGCCTCCACCTCCCTACCGGATCCGGTTGGCTCCCCGCCCGGTTCCGGCTCGGGGGCTCCCTTCCGCCCCACTGCGCACCACCGTACCCCACTTTTCACCACAGTCAACGCGTCCCGCGGCCGTGCCACTCCGTCGGGTGGTGCGTTTGCGCAGGTCACGGAGGTGGGTCCAGGTGGGGGCCGGGTGGGGGGACCGTGGCGAAGATCCCCCGCACCGGGGTTTCTCGCAACCTCGGAAGGTCTGAAACGTCCGCGTTTCGGCAGCGTGGGGACCCGAAGTGGGGGCTGGTGGGGGAACCGGTGGGGGCCGGTGGGGACGCGGGTGGAGCGCGGTGGGGGAACCGCGGCGGGGCCTGGTGGGGGCAGGGCGGGGAGCCGTCGCGCCACCTCGGACGGGCACCGTGGGGCGGGGTGGGGACCGATGCGCCAGGTCGGGTGGGGCCGGGTGGGGGCCCGGGTGGGGGCGAGTGGAGAACCGTCCGCTTCAGAGCGCGGGGGTCAGCGGGGCACCAGCTCCATGACCCGCTCGGCCAGCCGCGGGCTGTCCACCGGGGACACCGTCACCCACTCCTGTCCGCCGCGCCCCGGCGAGCACACCGCCGAATACGCCCCGGCGTCGGTGTCGAACCACGTCAGTCCGCCTGCCCTGACGAGCTTGCCCGCCCGGTCGCGGACGTGGACGGTGAACTGGCCCGCCGCGTACACCGGCCGGGACTGGATCGCCCGCAGCTCCTCCCCCTGCGCGCCGCCGGGCGGCTCGCCCGTCGCGGGCAGCCGGACGCCGTAGCCGGGACCGGCCGAGAGTTCGGGCAGCACGTCGACGATCGCCGAGGCCAGCTCGCTTTCGCCGATGCCGCGCACGCCGATCGTCCGCGCCGGCTGCACGGCCAGCACGGCGGCGCGTCCCCGGAGCGCGGCGACCGCGCGGAACGGTTCGTCGGCCGTCATGTCGGCGAGCGCCTCGCATTCCACGTACCGCTCCGCGGACGCCAGCACGCGCAGGCTGTTCTCGAGGCCGGCGTCGAGCCTGCCGTCGAAGAGGCCGCGTTCGCCGAGGTTGCGGTAGACCTCCGCGCGGATCGCGGACCGGTCGGCGTCGGTCTCCCCCACGCTGCGCACCGCCAGCGGCGCGGGCGGGGCGGCGAGGCCGAGGTCGGCCCAGACGATGTCGAACGCGGATGCCGACAGGCTGATCAAGCCGGCCCCGCGCCCAGCGGCGGGACCGCGGGGAACTCGCCTTCGGGCAGGAGCCCGCGCAGCGCGGTGTCCCGGGTGCGCAGGACGTCGATCGCCTTCTGCCGGGCGGCCTCGGCTTCGGCGCGCCGCCGGTCCATCGCCGACGAGAGCCCGGCCAGTTGCACCAGGCTCCCGCTCGCGGCGGCGGAACGGATCATCGCCGCCGGGTCGAAGTCCACCGGCGCGGGCATGTCCGCGCGCGCCCGGGCGGCGACCTCGGCCTGTCCCTGGACGGCTTCCCCGACTTTCGCCGACACCACCGACGTTTCGGCGAGCCAGCCGGAAGCCTTGCCGAGCACCTTCCGCATCGCGTCGCCCGCGTCGCCCTGCCAGGTTTCCTCGCTGCCCGCGGACAACGCGACGAGCCCGCCGATCGAGTCCTCGAGCCGTTGCGCCAGCCCGGCCCACCGGGCGCCCGATTCGCCGGCCGCGGCCGGGTCGTTGCCGTCGACCGCCTGCGCGGCCAGCGCCGCGTGGCTGAACGCTTCGTACCGGACCGCCGGCTCGGGGGCCGGGGACTCAGCCGGGGTGTCGGTCACGACTTTCCTCCTCGCACGGGTTCACGGCAGCTTCGGCTCGAGCAGTCCGGCCACGTCGCCCGCCCGCGAGCAGGCGAGCGCGGAGTCGGCGAAGTTCGCGTTGGTCACGTCGACCTGGACGCTCTGCGCGCCGCCGACGTCGAGCAGCACCGCGCACGCGCCGCGGGGGCGGGACACCTGCACCGCCTGGTGCGAACCGACGTCCTTCTTGGTGCGCTTGCCGTCGGAGAGGTCGAGGTTGGCCAGGCCGTTGGTCTCGTCGAGGGTGACGGTGACGCCGAAGGTCGAGGGCACCGTCCAGTCGCAGGCGCGCGCCTCGCCGATCGTCTTGGGCTTGCCCTGCCCGGTGAGCCCGGCCGACGACCGGTCCTGCGGCGAGAGCAGCGTGCACGGGTCGAGCTTGGCCAGCGACGGGGCCGAGGACGTCGGAGGCGGCGGACCTCCGTCGGCGGGGGCGGCGTGGGAGATGCCCGGCATGCGGCCGCATGAAACCACCGACAGCACAGCGAGTCCGACGGGAAGAAGGAGTGCGGCACGCGCCGCGCGACGGTCAGCCACCGGTGCAGTCCACGCCCTCGGCGGCCTCGCCGTCCTGGTCGCGGTA
Organism: Streptomyces sp. AA4; assembly: GCF_000158875.1. Classification (NCBI taxonomy): domain Bacteria; kingdom Bacillati; phylum Actinomycetota; class Actinomycetes; order Kitasatosporales; family Streptomycetaceae; genus Streptomyces; species Streptomyces sp. AA4. Next base: position 5,330,755 of record NZ_GG657746.1, read on the forward strand.
TTTCTCCAGCGCGCCGCCGATGCGTTGCTTGAGCCCGGCGATTTCCTTGCCGAACGCGGTGAGCCGGTCGACCGCCGAGCCGTCGCGGCCGAGGCCGTACTTCGCCATGAACGCGCCGACCTCGCCGGCGTACCCGCCGCCCAGCGGCACCGACCGGCCGAGCACCGCGGCCTCGCGGACCATCTCGCCGACGACGTCCTGCAGTTCGCCGAGCTTCGCGTACGTCGCGGACGCCAGTTCGGGCGTGACCGCGAACCGGCCGCCGGACAGTCCCGGGAGCCCGGCTTTCCGTTCCGCCTCGGCCTCGCTCATGCGCGGATGCACCTCTTCCGACGTCGAACCGTGGTCGGGCGACTTCGTTTCGGAGCATACGACAGTGCATACGGTCAGCGGGATCACCTGAAAATGCCTCATAATCACCCGTAAGAAGGAGCACTGGGGTGGCTGGGCGTCACCATGAAACGATCTCGGGGTTCCGCCGCCCAGTTCTCCCGGGTTTGACACACTGGGGAGAACGCTGGACAGGCGCGCATCCCCGCCGGTTCCCGTCCAGCTATTGCGCCACCAGGAGGTCGAGTGACGTCGAGAATCCAGTCCGCTTCCCCCGCCGGAGGTCACGGCAACGGGTCCGGGCAGCCGCCGTACCCGGCGGTCGAGTCCGCGGACGGGCTGGCTCAGGTCCCGGCGGCCGGGCTCGGCGAACTGCACGACACCGCGCGCCGGATCGCCGCGAACGTGGAGCGCGTCCTCGTCGGCAAGCCGGACGTCATCCGGATCGCGCTGGTGACCCTCCTGGCCGAGGGTCACCTGCTCGTCGAGGACGTCCCGGGCGTCGGCAAAACCTCGCTCGCCAAGGCGCTCGCGCGCTCGATCGACTGCACCGTCAGCCGCGTGCAGTTCACGCCCGACCTGCTGCCCAGCGACGTCACCGGCGTCTCCATCTACAACCGGCAGACCGGCGAGTTCGAGTTCCGGCCCGGCCCGGTGTTCGCGAACATCGTGGTCGGCGACGAGATCAACCGGGCCTCGCCGAAGACGCAGTCCGCGCTGCTGGAGTGCATGGAGGAGCACCAGGTCACGGTCGACACGAGCACGTACACGCTCGGCGCGCCGTTCATGGTGATCGCGACGCAGAACCCGATCGAGATGGAGGGCACCTACGCGCTGCCCGAGGCCCAGCGCGACCGGTTCACCGCGCGGGTGTCCATCGGCTACCCCGACCAGCAGGCCGAACTGGCCATGGTCGACGAGCATTCCGGGCACAACCCGCTCGCGGACCTGACCCCGGTGTCCGACGGCGAGACGATGCTGCGGCTGATCGAGACCGTCCGCGGCGTGCACATCGCGCCGGAGGTCCGCCGGTACGCCGTCGACGTCGTGTCGGCGACCCGGCAGGTGCCGGAGATCCGGCTCGGCGCGTCGCCGCGCGCGACGCTGCACCTGGTCCGGGCCGCGCGGGCGCAGGCCGCGCTGTCCGGGCGCGACTACGTGGTGCCCGACGACCTGCACACGGTCGCGGTCCCCGTGCTGGCGCACCGGCTGGTGCTCACCACCGAGGCGCACGCCGCCCGCCGTTCGGCGACCGACGTGGTCCGCGCGGTGCTGCACCGCGTCCCCGTCCCCCAGGGCTCGGCCCGCTGAGGCGCGTCCCGCTACCCGAAACAGGGGAATCCGCATGCTGCGCGCGCTTTCCGGCCTCACCACCCGAGGCCGCTGCCTCCTCGCCGCCGGGATCGCGGCCGCGGTGTGCTCGCTGGTGCTCAACGAACGCGACCTGCTCCGCGTCGCGGTCTTCGTGGTCGCCCTGCCGCTGCTGGTCGCCGCCTACATCTCGGCCACCCGGCTGCGCCTCGGCGCGGCGCGTTCGCTGCGCCCGGACCGGGTCGCGGCGGGCTCGACCGGCGAGGTCGACCTGGAACTGTGGCGCAGCGGACGGCTGCCCGGCGGCGAGGTGCTGCTGGAGGACGGCGTGCCGTACGCGCTGGGCTCCCGCCCGCGCTTCGTGGTCGAGCGGCTGCCGCACGACCGGCGAGTGCTGCTGCGGTATCCGCTGCGGCCGGGCATGCGCGGGATCCAGCAGGTCGGGCCCCTGCGCGCGACGATCACCGACCCGTTCGGGCTGTGCGAGTTCGAACGGGAGCTGATCGGTCATTCGCGCCTGGTCGTCGTCCCGCGCGTGGTGCCGCTGTGGGGTCTTCCCGGCGGCGCCGGGGCCGGGGCGGGCGACGACGGAAGCGTCCGGCTGCATTCCGGGCAGGGCGAGCCGGACGTGATCGTGCGGCACTACCGCACCGGCGACGACATGCGGAAGGTCCACTGGCGCTCGACCGCGCGCCGGGACGAGATCATGGTCCGCATCGAGGAACGTCCGTGGCGCGGCGGCACGACAGTACTGCTGGACCACCGCGCGGCCGCGCACCACGGCAGCGGCCCGGCGGCGAGCCTGGAGTGGGCGGTGTCGTTCGCCGCGTCGGTGTCGTTGCATCTGCGGCGGACCGGGCACCGGGTCCGGCTGGTGACCGAACACGGCGTCTCGCTGGCCGACTCGCCCGCCGACGGCGGCGAGGGCTACGACAACCTGGTCCTCGACGCGCTGGCCGCGCTTCAGCCGGCGCACCAGCGAGACGTGACGCTCGGCCACGATCCGGCCGAAGGACAGGAACTGATCGCGATCCTGGGCACGGTGAGCGCGGAATCGGTGCACGAGCTGACGCGGTACCGGGCGCGCGGCGTCCGCAGCCTCGCCGTTCTCCTGGACACCCCGGCCTGGGCGGGCTCGGCCTCGCCGGACCACCTCGCCGCGGCGACCGAGGAGTCGGCGGAACTGCTGCGCGGGGCCGGATGGGGCGTTGTGGTGGCCGGTCCGCAGACGCCGATGCCCGAGGTGTGGGGGCTGCTGTGCCGCGCGGGCACCCACCGGTCGACAGTGATCGGCGGGACGCGATGAACCCGGCCGCCACCGTCGTGCGCGGCCGGGATCGCGCACGAGCACGCAGGGGGAACCGATGACCACCACTGCTCCCCGGCCGTCCGGTGCGCCGCCGATCCCGCACACGCCCACGCCGCAGCCGGCCGATCCCCCGCCCGCGTGGCGGAGCAGCGTCCTGCCGCCGATAGCCGCCGGGCTCGCGACGCTGTGCGCGGCCACGTCGCTGACCAGCGTCGTCTCCGGCTGGGCGTGGTTCGGGTACCTGTTCGTGGCCGTCGTGCTGGTCGCGGGCACCGGGCTGGCGCTGCGGTCGCTGCGCGCGCCGACGGTCGTCGCCGGGTTCGGGCAGCTGCTCGTGCTGCTGTTCCTGATCACCGGGGCGTTCACGACGCAGGGTGTGCTCACGATCTTCCCTGGCCCCACCGCCTTCGGCGAGCTGCGGGCGACGCTCGCCGCCGCGGCCGAGCAGATCCGGACCGGCCTGCCGCCGGTCGACAGCACGCAGCCGATCCTGTGCCTGGTCACGATCGCGATCGGCCTGGTCGCGGTACTGGTCGACACGCTCGCCGTCGCCGCCGCGGCGCCCGCGGCGACCGGCCTGGTGCTGCTCTGCGTGTAAAACGGTGCCCGCGGCGCTGTCGGACGAGCTGATGCCGTGGTGGACGTTCGTGCTCGGGGCGGGCGCCTTCGCGTGCTTGCTCGCCCTGGACGGCAACCACCGGCATCGCCGCTGGCGCAACCGCGACGCCCCCGGGTCCGGCGGCACGCTGCGGCTCTTGCAAGCCCCGGTCGCCGTGGTCAGCTCCGCGATCGTGCTCGGCCTGCTCGGCGGCGGGATCACCATGGTCGGGACCGTCGGCAAGATCCCGTTCGGCTCCGGCCCGGGCGGCGACGGCGACGGGACCGGCGGCTTCGGCATCGCGCCGTTCACGCAGCTGCGCGGCCTGCTCGACCAGGGCCAGAACACCGAATTGTTCCAGGTCCGCGGCCTCGGCCCGGACCGGCGGCTGCTGCGCGCGTTCACTTTGGACACCTACACCCCGAACAAGGGCTGGGGCCTGCGCGCCGGCGGCCAGGCGCAGACCGGCGTGCTGGCGAACAGCACGCTGCCCGCCGCGCCCGGCGACGACGGCACCGGAGTGTCGCGGCAGATCCAGATCCAGCCGACGCGGTGGGTCGACAACTGGCTCCCCGTTTACGGCGCCCCGCGCGCGCTCCGGGGCGTGCCGCCGCAGTGGCTGTACGACCGGGTCAGCGGCTCGGTGTTCACCACGACGAGCGAACCCGCTCCGTCCTATGTGGAAACCGCGTCGCTCAAGGAGCCGACCGCCGCCGAACTGCGCGAAGCCGCGCCGAAATCCGACGAGGTCCCCGCGCTGTACACGCGGATCGGGCAGGTCGACCGGCGCGTCACGGCGCTGACCGAGCAGCTCACCGCGGGCAAGTCGAACAACTTCGACCGGGCCACCGCGCTGTGGCAGTACTTCAGCGCGCAGAACGGTTTCGTCTACGACACGAAGACCGCCGACGCCACCGACGCCGACGCGCTCGCCGACTTCATCCTCAAGGGAAAACGGGGCTACTGCGAGCAATACGCGTCGGCGATGGCCGTGATGCTGCGGGTCGCGCACATCCCCGCGCGCGTCGCGATCGGCTTCACCCCCGGCGTTTCCAAGGGCGACTACCAGTCGATCAGCTCGCAGGACGCGCACGCGTGGGTCGAGGCGTACTTCGGGGACAAGGGCTGGGTCAGCTTCGACCCGACCCCGCTCGCCGACGGCCGCGGCATCGTCCCGCCGTATCTGCAGCAGAACACCCAGAACCCGCAACAGCCCAACGCGACCGACGACCTGCCGACGGCCCCGCGTTCGGCCGCCCCGTCCGCCGGCGCGCCGACCGACAAGACCCACGACCAGGCGACGCCCGCCGCCCCCGCCGACACCACCCCCGACGACAGCTGGCTCACCTGGCTGGCTTTGGCTCTGGCCGTCCTGGGCGTCGCCGCCGTCGCCACGTCGTACTTCCTGCGCCGCCGCCCCCGTCCCGGCATGGCCCCGGCGGGCGTGCCGCCGGGTGCCACGCCGGACGGCGACGTGCTGGTCAGAAACGCGGTCGCCGCCCCGACCTCGTTGCACCTGGCCGCGTTGTGGCTTCCGCTGACCGGAGCCGTCCTGCTGGTCGCCGCGCTCGGCCTGCTGGCCGGAACGGTGTCGTGGTGGTTCGCCGCGATCGTGGTCGTGATCCTGGCCGCGATCGGAGGCCCGGCCGCGATCCGGGACCTGGTGCGCCGCCGCCATCTCCAGACCATCGCGACCCACTCTCCCGGCGCCGCCGACGCCGCGTGGCGCGAACTGAAAGCGGAGTGCGCGGACCGGGACCTGCCGATCTCCGACAGCGACACGGTCCGCGTGGCCGGCGGGAAGATCGCCGAACGCCACCGCCTGGACGAGCCCGGGCGGGAGGCGTTGCGCACTGTGCTGGGCGCGGTGGAGCGCAGCTGGTACAGCGACGAGGCCACCCCGGACGCGGCACTGGAGCCCGCTTTTGGACAGCTGCGGGAAAGCCTGCGCCGGACCGCGCCGTTGTCTCTGCGGGGACGGTTGTTCCCGCGATCGGTACTTCGCCGACGACGGTGAGCCTTGGCTGGAGTTGATGTCTGAACCCGCGCGGTGCCTTGGTGACGCGTTAACTCGCGCCTCGCGGTGGTTGCGGGCGGCGGTTCGCCGCCCCAAACCGTCGCGATCGCTGCCGCACCTACGGGCCGCTCCAGCGACCCGTCCGGCCGCCACGACTTCAGCGGCCAGCCCCGAACCAGCACCTCGGCACGACTGCCGCCCTCACCCGATCCGATAGCGCGTTCAGTCCACCACCCGGCAACGGCGCGCGTCTCGGGACACGACCAGTTGCCCCGGCCGAGCACAGCTCCACAACGCCCAGTCCGTTCCGAACCGGCACCTCGCCACTCGGCACCTCGCCACGATTCCGGCGCAATGTCGCCTCAGCCCACCGCCGTCGCCTCGCCACAGCGCACGCCTCGGAACGCGACCAGTTCCCCAGCCGTCACGACACCCGCTGCCCGACCTCACCTCGTCCGGTGCCGCATTCAGCCCATCGGCTGTCGCGCGGCACCAATGCATGGCTCGGAGCAAACCGGTTCCCCGGCCGAGCATCCCGAACCGGGCGAGCGCACGCGACGCGGGTCAGCCGCGCGTCAAGCGCGACTCAGCCGCACCACCGGGAATCAGGCGTCCGTGTCCCGCCAAGCGGTGCAGTCCGTGCCCGCGCACGAGAATCCGCGCTCCGCCCCGAGGGGAGAAGCGCGGATTCGCCGTCGTGCTATTGGCCTTCGAAGCGCTGGCGGAAACGTTCCTCCATGCGCTGTGTGAAGGAGCTCTTGCGGCCGGTCGGCTTCCCACCGCCTCCGTCGTCATGGCTGTCCTTGCCGCCGCTGTCGCTGTGGCGCAGCGACGTCACGGCCATCATGACCCCGAAGAACATCACGAGGAACCCGAGCACGCTGACCACCGGCACGTCGGCGACCCGCAACACCGGGATCACCACGCCGAGCACCAGCAGCGCAACGCCCACCACGAACAGGGCGATCCCCTGGATGCGCCGACGGCGCGCGGGTCGGCGCAACCGGGTGCCGCGCACCGTGGATGCGAACTTGGGGTCCTCGGCATAGAGCTCGCGCTCGATCTGGTCGAGCAGCCGCTGCTCATGCTCGGAGAGTGGCATCTTTCCTCCTCCGGCACAGCTGTCGCGGGCGCCGGGCCGCGCAACGTCCTGGACCCAACAGCCAACCCCAGGCGGGGTGGCACTGTCCAGGATACGAGCCCCGCGCTCGTCCGACTACCCGATCCCCGATCCTGAAATGATCGAATCGGGGGAAATCCCGCACAATGCGGGTTGACACTGCGTCACCGCGACGGAAGTCACCCCCTTCGGCGCAGTCCAGGCGGCCGCGCCGCCCCGTCTGCCTCCCCCGCGCGGGGTCCCTCGTGACGGAGAGAAACCGTCCTCGCGCCGACCACCCGCCCTGCCGACGCCCTTGCCGGGACGATCTTCCGCCGATCGATACCCTCCGCCATTCCTTCACCCGAAGACCTTCGAGATCGCCAGTTCCCCACCACCTGAACACCCCGAAGCACGCTGACTCAGCGCGACCGCCGAACCCCTATCGCAGGACCCGCCCGACCCCCTTTGCGCCGGTGCCGACTCTCGCCGATCCGGCCATCCCGGTGAATTGCCCACCAACCCGCCGCAGCGGACAAATCCGGCTGGGAGGTCCATCCGAGGCGGTTCCGAGAGACGCCCCGGACAGCGAACGACCGGCCGATCAGACGGAGCGACCCGGCCCCATCCCGCTCGCCGCTGCCAATCCGGCCGCCTGGACGCTAGACCGGCATCGACCACCCGTGAGCGGACCCACCAGCCCCGCCCCTGACGTGCGCAGCCACTGCCAGCCCGCACACCTGCACTGCCAGGCTGGCGTCGGCCAACCCCCTCGAGGACCCATGGGCTTCGCCCGCCTTGCGCCAGCGACGCTCTCGGCAACGTGGCCGCCGACGGCGGCGCTCCGAGACCAAACCTCGCTCTTCCTCCAGCAGCTCCCCGCGCCTTCACTCCCCCCGAGGGGAAAGCAGCGAAGCGGGCCGAATAGCCGCCGAGCCGAACTTCAGTCTCGCCACATCCGCGGCCACCTCCGCGTCCCGCCAGCGCGGCTCGTCGTTCTCGAACGACAGCTGCTCCCCGTCGTCGCCGGTGTCGAGTCCTTCGACTCGCACCCCGATCAGCCGGACCGCTCCCGTCGGCGCGTGTTCGGTCAGCAGCTCGACCGCCGTGCGGTGGATGTCGCGGGCCACGTCGGTCGCCGAGAGGACCGTGCGGGCCCGGGTGATCGTGCGGAAATCGGCGAACCGCACCTTGATCGACACCGTTCTCCCGCGCAGCCCGCGCGAGCGGAGCGTCGCTCCGACCCGTTCGGACAGACGCAGCAGTTCCACGCTCAGCTCGCCGCGATCCAGGACGTCGACGTCGAAGGTGTGCTCGGCCCCGATCGACTTCTCCGCCGACTCCGGTTCCACCGCCCGGTCGTCGTGGCCGTTCGCCAAGGCCCACAGGTGGTCCCCGGCCGCGCGGCCGACCGCGCGCCGCAGCCGGGCGGGCGGGGTGGCGGCGATGTCCGCGATCGTGTGCCAGCCGTGTTGGCGCAGCTGTTCCTCGGTCCGCTTCCCGACGCCCCACAGCGCCGACACCGGCAGCGGATGCAGGAACTCGAGCGTCTCGGCCGCGGGGACGATCACCATCCCGTCGGGCTTGGCCATCCCCGAAGCCAGTTTCGCCACGAATTTGACCTTCGCGACCCCGACCGAGCACGAGATCCCGTGTTCGGCCTGCACGCGTTCCCGGATCCGCGCCCCCAGCGCGCCCGGAGTGCTCCCCAGCCGCCGCAGGGCTCCTCCTACGTCAAGGAAGGCCTCGTCCAGGCTCAGCGGCTCGACCAGCGGCGTCAGCTGCCGGAAAATCCCCATGACGCCGCGCGACACCTCGCCGTACAGCCCGGGCGTCGGCTGGATGCAGACCAGCTGCGGGCAGAGCCGTTTGGCCGTGGCGAACGGCATGGCCGAGCGCACGCCGAAACGCCGCGCCGGATAGCTCGCCGCGGCGACGACCGAGCGCGGGCCGCCGCCGGACACGACGACCGGCTGGCCCGCCAGCTCCGGCCGGGTGCGCAGTTCGCACGACACGAAGAAGGCGTCCATGTCCACGTGCAGAATCGAGCAGCCGGTGTCGTCCGGCAGTTCGGTCGCGCCCGTGGTGACGCGATAGCGGGCCATCCCGCTCGGCAGTTCGGCGTTTCTCCCCACGCCTCCGGACGCTACCCGCCGCCACCGACAATTCCGGGCGTTCGGGTCCCGGCGGCCACGCTTACGGGTGGCGCGGGCCTCGCCGGGAGCGGATCAGGCCCGCCGGGCGATCGCGTGCAACCGGCCCGCGACGTCGCGCAGCGCGGGCACCGCCGAGGCGCTCAGCTCGAACTCGGCCAGCTCGTCCTCGCGGACCCCGCCCGGCACGACGTCCGAGATCACCCGGTCGCCCTGCAGCAGCGTGACCTCCAGGCCGGCGTCCACGAGCGAATCGGTCAGCCCGGCGCTGTCGTACCGGCGCAGCACGGTGTCCCCCGCGACGATGCCGTCCGGGCCTTCCATCAGCTGGCGCGCCTCGGAGATCCGACCGGCCAGCGCGCGATGCAGCACGGCCGCGGTGCGGTTGGCCACCAGCACCGACACCGCACCCCCGGGCGAAACAGCAGTGGCGAGAGCGTCGAGCACCGCGCGCGGGTCGTCCACGACCTCCAGCAGGCCGTGCGCCAGCACCAGGTCCGCGGACCCGGCCGCGACGTGCGCGCTGAGCGCGTCGGAGTCGTCCGCGATCACCGTGATGCTGCCGGAGACGCCCTCTTCCTCGGCGCGGCGGCGCAGCGTCGCGAGCGCGTTCGGGTTCGGTTCGACCACGGTGACCAGGCATCCGGCCGAGGCGAACGGCACCGCCCAGCCGCCGCTCCCGCCGCCGACGTCGACGACGACCGGCTGCTCCACGCCGCGGGCGCGGGCGGCCCGCAGTTCGGCCTCGAGCGCCCGGCGAACAGCGCCCGAACCCCGGGCGGCCACGGTGTCGGTCTTCATGGCCGACAGGGTAATGGCCGCCGGTCACTTGCCGTGACCCGCGTGGGCGCCGCAGCGGCGTTCGCCACCTTCCGGGCTACCGCCCCGGCGCGCGGCCCGTAGGCTGTATCGAGTGCACACGGTCGCCGTTCTCAGCCTCAAGGGTGGTGTCGGCAAAACGACGGTCGCGCTCGGTATCGCGTCGGCCGCGCTGCGTAGGGGAACCCGCACGCTCGTAGCCGACCTCGACCCGCAGGGCAACGCCACCACCTCGCTCGACCCGCCGTTCACCGACGCGACGCTCGCCGACGTGCTCGAGACGCCCGCGCGGGCCGTCCTCGAACGCGCGATCGCGCCCAGCGTCTGGAGCGAGGAGATCGACGTGCTGGTCGGCGCCGAGGAGCTGGAGTCGCTCAACGAACCCGAGTCCGACGGCCGCCGCCTGGAGAACCTTTCCCGCGCGCTCGACGAGCTGCATCAGCATCCGTTGCGTGAGGACCCGTACGAACTGGCGATCATCGACTGCCCGCCGTCGCTCGGCCGACTCACCAAATCGGCGCTCGTGGCGGCCGACAGCGCACTGATTGTGACCGAACCCACAATGTACGCGGTCGCCGGAGCCCAGCGCGCGCTCGAAGCGATCGAACGGATCCGCGAGGACAGCAATCCGTCGCTGCGGCCGATCGGCGTGCTGGTGAACAAGCTGCGCGTGCGGTCCTACGAGCACCAGTTCCGGGTCGCGGAACTGCGCGAGAACTTCGGTTCGCTGGTGATGCCGACGGCGATCCCGGACCGGCTCGCGGTGCAGCAGGCCCAGGGCGCGTGCAGCCCGATCCACGAATGGCATTCCCCTGGCGCACAGGAGATCGCGCTGACGTTCAACATGGTTCTCGCCAAAATCCTGCGCTCCAACCGCGCCGGACGGCACCGCGTGCGCGCCGAGGAGGAAGCGGTGCAGGCGGAAGTGTCGGAAACCGCGGGCTGACCCGTGCCCGAGGGCGACACCGTATTCCTCGCCGGAAAGCTGCTCGACCGCGCGCTCGCCGGGAAAACGCTGGTGCGCGGGGAGTTCCGGCACCCCGAACTGGCCACTGTGGACCTCGCGGGCCGGGAGGTGCACGGCGTCGGCACCGTCGGCAAGCATCTCTTCACGCGCTTCTCCGGCGACCTCACGCTGCACAGCCACCTGAAGATGGACGGCTCGTGGAAGATCCAGGCCGCGGGCGCGAAGTGGGCGATGCCCGCGCATCACGCGCGCGTCGTGCTGATGACCGAGGACGTCCAGGCCGTCGGTTTCCGGCTGCACGACCTGAAACTGCTGCCCACCGCCGAGGAACACACCCTCGTCGACCATCTCGGACCGGACCTGCTGGATCCACAGTGGACGGACGAGCACGCCGCGCTGGCCGCGGCCAACCTCTCCGCGAAACCCGAACGCGAACTCGGCGACGCACTGCTGGACCAGCGTGTCATGGCCGGCGTCGGCAACCTGTACAAATGCGAGATCTCGTTCCTGCTAGGGGTTTCCCCGTGGACCCCAGTGTCCGAAGTGGACCCCGCACGCGCGGTGGCACTAGCCCGGAAACTGCTGGTGGCGAACGCGTGGCGACACGAACAAGCCACCACCGGCGACCTCCGCCGCGGCCGCCGCACCTGGGTCTACGAACGCACCCGCCAAGGCTGCTTCCGCTGCGGCGGCCGGTTGCTGGTGCGCCAGCAGGGCGACGGCCAGTACCAGCGCCCGACCTGGTGCTGCCCGCGCTGCCAGCCCGGCCCCGTCCCCGCCGATGGACCGCCGCGCAAATGATGTTGCCGGACAGGGAGGTTCGCGGTTAGCGTGGCAGTACACGAGAGAGGAGGTGGTCCTAAGTTGTATTCACACAGGACTCGTGAGGTGGCTGTCCGCTAGCGGATGGCGCGTGTTGGGACTTTGAGCAGCGATACAGCAAGAGCCACCTTCGGCTCATCGCCTGCTTCACGTGCTGCCTGCTGACGAATACCAGGCAGTCACCGGGTTCCCGGGGTTCTCGAGCACCGGTCCGGCTCGAGCCTGGACGCTGACGGCGTCCAGGAGGCGCCCCGGGAATTTCCATGCCCGCTTCGGTGTCGCGGCGGGGGTTTTCGCTCTCGGCGAGCACCCGCGGTGGTTCCTTCGGACCGCACCGTGTGCAGCAGAGCCTTTCCACTCTCGGCGGGCACCACGACGGTTCCTCCGGACCCGCGCCACATCACAGCAGCGCCCTTCCGCGCTCAGCGATCACCGCGGCGGTTCCTCCGGACCGGGAGAAGTCGCTAGGCTTGGAGGATGCTCAGGCCGGACTATCCGATCAGCACCGAACGCCTGCTCCTCCGCCCGTTCCGGGACGACGATCTCGATGCCCTGAACTCGTTCCAGTCGCGCGCGGACGTCGTCCGCTACCTGTACTGGGGACCGCGCAGCCGTGCGGAATCCGCGGCCGCGCTGGCGAAGCGCGTCCACAGCTCGACGCTGTCGGAGGAGGGCCAGTTCCTGGCCGTCGCCGTGGAACTCGCCGAAACCGGGCAGCTGATCGGCGATCTCAACCTCGAATACCTCAGCGCCGAACACCGCCAAGGCGAGATCGGCTTCGTCTTCCACCCCGACCACCACGGAAAAGGCCTGGCACTGGAAGCGACCAGGGAAGTCCTGCGGCTGGGCTTCGAAGACCTGGGACTGCACCGCATCATCGGCCGCTGCGACGGACGCAACACCGCGTCGGCGGCGTTGATGGAGCGTCTGGGCATGCGGCAGGAAGCGCGTCTGCGGGAAAACGAGATCGTCAAGGGCGAGTGGACCGACGAATTGGTCTACGCCATGTTGGAAGACGAGTGGAAGGCCGGAGCCGCCCGGAGGAACTGATCTCACCGGCATGCGGTCGAGTCGTGCGTGGGATTTTCGGCGCACCGGCCGGGCCCTGGCTTACCAGGCCGACACCCCGGCTTCGGGACGCGCCGACTGACGCCGTGAGGGCCACCTTCACGGACTCAGAGTCCCTCAGGGTTCCCCTCACGGCGCGCCAGTGCCCCGTGAAGAACCCTTCACGACACCGCCGAGATGCACCCAATGTGGCATTGGGTGCATCTGACGCACCCAATGTGGCGTTCGGTGCATCCCACGCACCCAATGCCACATTGGGGCGCTACCAGCGCACACCGCCCCACTCAAAGCAGCAACACCAGAGCCGCGCAACAAACCGCCGCCGACGCACCCAACCCCCGGGGGCACCCACCCCTCCCCCAACCCCGATACAAAGCCTCCCTGCGGTTCGGGGGTGCTTGTCAAGGCATCTTTCCCGCCTTGACAAGCACCCCCGAACCGTCAGCACAATCGGCTCTCGGGGTGCCCCACGCAACCAAGGCGCAGCAATGTCGCCCCCAGGGCGACGAGCCGCCAGCCCCCCAACGCGACCCAAACCACACCAACCCAGATCCACCCCACCCACCCCACCGCAGATACGGCAGCATGGACGACGTGCTCTTCGACAGGATCGTCCGCCCAGCGATGTACCGGCTCGCCTACCACGACCCCGAGGTAGTGCACGAACGCACGGTCACCCTCCTGAGCCGAGCCGGAACCGCCCTCCGCCCGATCTCGAAGCTGTACCGGACGAACGATCCCGCCCACGTCCTGGGCCTGACCTTCCCCAACCGCATCGGCCTGGCCGCGGGCATGGACAAAAACGGCCGCGCCCTCCACGCCTGGCCCGCCCTGGGCTTCGGCTTCGTCGAGGTCGGCACGGTCACCCGCCACCCCCAGCCGGGCAACCCCAAACCTCGTCTCTACAGCCTCCCGGCGACCGACGCGGTCATCAACCGCATGGGCTTCAACAACGAAGGAGCCCAAGCACTGGCCGACCGCCTGGCCGCGCACGGGAAACCCGCGGTCCCGCTGGGAATCAGCATCGGCAAGTCGAAGGTGACGCCGCTGGACGAGGCAGTCGAGGACTACCGCTTCTCCCTCCGCGCCCTGCACCCCTACGCGGACTACTTCGCGATCAACGTCAGCTCCCCCAACACCCCCGGCCTCCGCGCGCTGCAAGACAAAGCCGCGCTGGCTGAACTCCTCGCCGAACTCCGCAAGACGGGTGCCGAACTGGGCGGCAACACTCCCCTGCTGGTGAAGGTAGCCCCCGACCTCACCGACGACGCCCTCGCCGAACTCCTGGAAGTCTGCCTGGACCACGGCGTCGCCGGAATCATCGCGACCAACACGACCCTCTCCCGCGAAGGCATCGCCCCCTCCGAAGCCGCACTGGCGTCGGAAACCGGCGGACTCTCCGGCCGTCCGCTGACCAAACGCTCGGCCGAGGTCGTGCGCTTCGTCCACGAGAAGACCGAAGGCAAGCTGCCCATCATCGGCGTAGGCGGCATCCTCGGCCCGGACGACGCCCGCCGCATGCTCGACGCCGGAGCCAGCCTCGTGCAGATCTACACCGGCTTCGCCCTGCACGGTCCGGGCCTGGTCCGCCGCGTCGGCCGGGGGCTCGCCGCCCGGTAACCGCCGGACGCAGCCGGGGCACCAACCCCGCCCCGCGGCGGAGACTGAGAGACCGGAGCCTGCGTCGGCCGAGAACTCGCCGCGCGGCAACCAGAACCCGCTCGGCACAACCACCCCGAAGCCCGCCGCCAACGGGCGTGCAACCGGCGAACTCGCACGGCCCGACCGCGAATCCGGCCAGTGCAGCGAACCTCCCGGCGGCGAAGATCGAGGGACCGGGGCCCGCGTCGGCCGAGAACTCGCCGCCTGGCAATCAGAACCCTCTCGGCACGACTACCGGCGGCAGGGTCGAAGCCGACGGGCGTTCGAATGGCGAATCCACCCGGAGTCCAGCCCTGCGTCGAAGGCAGCTGAGCCCGGGTCCGACCGCGCGAACCCGGGCTCAGCCATCGGCAGACGACGGTCGTCGCACAAAAACCCCGCCCCTCACCGCCTCAGCCGGGGAATCGCGGACCGCCCGTGCTCGCGAACCGCAAATACCCTCGCCAAGACGCGTACCGGTCCAGACCTTGCCCACCGGCTGCGGCCGCTGGTTCGCACAGCACCGCGAGCGGCGAACTCCCGTCCTCCAACTCGACCCGTCCCAGCACGAACGGTGCGGACAGGCCAGCAGCGAACCGGCCGAAAGCCGCGGGAGACAGTCGCCAGCGTTCGCCGTCCACGGCGGCTGAGCCGGAGATCACGCCGGGTTGTGGCGGAGTGACCCCGTCGAGCAGCACCATCCGGTAGCGCTCCGCGGTCTGGACCAGGCCGCCGAACCGGGCGCCATACAGCTCGTCATGCAACGGCTGGCCGCACAAATGCGCCCCGAACACCACGACCTCGACGCTCTCGCACGGATACGGATCCGGCGACTGTTCGCCGGTCAGCACTGAAGCCAGGTCGATGCCGATCTGGTCCTCGAACGCCCGCGTCACCACAGTGACCCCGTACGGCCGCCGGTCTCCCGGCACGGTCACCGCGGCGAGGTCCAGGGCGTTCAGGGTCGCGTCGTGGACGCCGACGGTCGGCAGGAGGAGCGCGTCCAGATCCGCCAGCAGCGAGCGGGCGGCAACGACGTTTCCGGTCCCGTAGACAGCGCTGACGTCGACTGGAACCAGCACGGCGCCGGAAGCTTCCAGAGACGCCGCGGCGACGTCGAAAGCCCTCCTCGCGGGCAGCGGCAGGCTGGCTTCGGCGGGAATGCCGAGCCGCGGGTGCTGTCCGGCGGCAAGGCGGACGTCGGCGGGCCATTCGCGGACCGCCGGGTCTGCGCCGTCGGGGCCGAGCATCGCGGCGACGGCGCGCTGAGCAGTCGTGAGGCGGTTCGCGGACACCGAAACGGTCGTCCCGGGGACGAGCCCGGGCGTCGGTTTCAGGGTGAGCACCCCGGGCGGGGCGGCGATCTCGCGGGCGGCGGAATCCAGGGCCAGGTCGACGATCTCGAGTCCGACGACCGCGTTTTCCGGGTCCGCGACGGCGGTTCCGAGGACGACCGCGCCGGCGGCGGTCAGGCGCGCGGCCGGGCCTTCGACGTCCGCCGCGCAGACGGTTCCGGCCAGCGGCAGGTCTTCTCCGGCGTGGACGCGTTCGTCGACGGTTTTCGCCTCGACGAGCACTTCCTCCATGGTGCGCACCGAAGCCCAGAGTCCGGGGCGGTCGGCTTTCGCGAGCCGCTCGAACGCGGTGCGGACCCGCTCGTGCGAGCTGGGCGGAGGGACGGGAACAGGATCAGGTTCCGGCGGGAGCGTAGTCACGAGGGCGTCCTTTCCTCGGCGGGATCGGAGGAGTCCACTGTGTACGTCCGGCGCCGCGAACCTCAGCCCGCGACGCCGGGCCTGGCGGGTGCCAACACCGACCTCATGGGAAAAACGTTAAACCGCAGACGTTTCCGTCACCAGCAGGATCGGATTACGCGATTGTTGCGGTGTGCGGGGGAAACTCACGCACCGTCGCGGCCGGACTGTCCCGTTGCGCCGACCGGAAACCCAAACTCGGCCATCAGGACGGCTTTCCCGCCCGGCCGCTGCGCTTCCCGGAGCCGGCGCGAAGCCGAGGGCCCGGACCACATTCACCCCGGGGATCGGGCGTTTCGCGGCGGATTTCCCGGCCGCACGACCGCCGGACGGACCGGATCAGCAGCCCAGCCGAGATTCCGCAACGCCCGCGAGCCGATCCGCCAACGCATCCCGAGGCGCCGCGAACTCACGCGCCCGGACCGCACGACCCGACCACCGGAGCCGAGTCCAGCAGCCCAGCCAACACCCCGCAACGCCACGAGCCGATCCGCCTCGAAACCACGCGACCCGACGATCAGCAGCTCAGCCAACACCCCGCAACGCCGCGAGCCGATCCGCCGACGGCACGGAACCACCGCGAACCCGGACCACCACACGGACCCGGCAACAGCACAGGATCAGCCGAGATCCTTCAACGCCAACGCCAACCCCGCGAGCCGGTCCGTCGCGTCCGTCAGCGCCTCCCGCGACGTGACCATCCCGTCACTGCTCGCGGCCACCGCGCGACCGGCCGCGGCGACCAGGCCGCCGTAGCCTTCGAGGCCGTCGTCGAGTTGTTCGCGCAGCTTCGCGACCGCGGCCTGCAATGCCGGACGTTCGCGTTCCGGCGCGGAATCGCGGCCGCGTTCGATCGCCTGGATCCGGTCGGCCAGGCCACGGAGCGCGCGGGCGGCCTCGTCGGCGGTCGCGCGGGCGTCGGCGACCGAAACCTCCGGAACCGCTGTGGTGCCCAGCGAAGTCGGCACCGACAGCTGCCGCAGGAGTTCGCGCAGCGAAGCTTCCGACTCGGCCAAACGCTCCATCGGTTCGCGCGCGGCCGAACCGGCGGCGGGCAGCGGAGGCGGGCCGCTGGGCGCGGCGGGCAGTTCGACCTTCTTCAGCTCTCGCAACCGCATTCCGGTGCGGACGCTGAACGTGCCGAACACCAGCGTCGCGAAACCGGAGAACACCGCCTGCCCGATTTCCGGACCGGCCATCGCTCCGCCGAGCAGGCCGGTGCCGGCGAGGACGGTGAGGATCCCGAGCAGGATCGTGACCAGCACCCACAACGTGAGCACGCGCGAGGTGCGGCGGATCCGGCGCTGGTGCTTCGCGCTCGGTTCGTTCCAGCGCTGCCATTTCGCGCGAACCTCGGCCACCGCGGGCACCTGCCCGGCGACCGTGGAAAACGCCGCCGACGCCGACGGACGGCGCGGCACCGGCGGCGGGGAAACCGGACCGCGCGGGGTCCGGCCGTTCTGCTGCGGCCTCCCGCCGGCCTCGTCGGCCGGCGGGAAGTACCGCTGCAGCTTTTCCTGGGCGCGCTGGGCGTAGTCGGGCAACCGCTCGATGTGCTTCTCGAGCTTGGCGTTGAACTCGCTGAAGTCCCGCCGCTTGGTCATCCGGTCGCCCCCTGCGCCGCTCGTGCCCGGCCGGTCAGGCCGGGTTCTTGCCCTGTTCCGCCTGGACGCGGGCCTGGATCTCCCGCTGGATGTCGCCCGACGCGGCCGGCTTGGCCGCCGCCGCGCCCGCGCCGCCGTCGGTGACCTGGGCGACCGAATCGCCGCGCATCGACGCGCGGATCTGCTCGAGCCGCGAGTGGCCCGCCATCTGGGTGGCCGACTCCTGGACCTCCATCATGCGGCCCTGCACCGAGTTCTGCGCCAGTTCCGCCGAGCCCAGCGCGGTGGTGTAGCGCTTCTCGATCTTGTCCCGGACCTCTTCCAGCGACGGCGTGTTGCCCGGCGCGGCCAGCTGGCTCATCTGGTTCAGCGACGCGGAGACCTGCTCCTGCATCTTCGCCTGCTCCAGCTGCGACAGCAGCTTCGTGCGCTCGGCCAGCTTCTGCTGCAGCATCGTCGCGTTGCGCTCGACGGCCTGCTTCGCCTGCGTGGCCGCCTGCAGCGACTGGTCGTGCAGCGTCTTGAGGTCTTCGATGCTCTGCTCGGCGGTGACCAGCTGCGCGGCGAAGCTCTCCGCCGCGGTCTCGAACTGCGCCGCCTTCGCCTCGTCGCCCTTGCCGCGCGCCTCGTCGGCGAGCACCAGCGCCTGGCGCGTCGAGGCCTGCAGCTTCTCGACCTCGCCGAGCTGGCGGTTGAGCTTCATCTCCAGCTGCCGCTGGTTGCCGATCACGGAGGCGGCCTGCTGCGTCAGCGCCTGGTGGTTGCGCTGCGCCTCCTCGATGGCCTGCTGGATCTGTACCTTCGGGTCGGCGTGCTCGTCGATCTTCGACGAGAACGCCGCCATCATGTACTTCCAGAACTTCACGAACGGGTTGGCCATCTCCTCCGCCTGCCTTCTTGCGTCCCACGGGCCCTGATTGCTTCGGGGCGGGGCGTCGCTCCCCTAGTCGCACAACGTACCGACCCCGGCGTTGGGTTCCATCGTGTCAGGTCGGCCTCCGCCGTTCCAGGCGACCCCGGGGGAATTCAGGGTCAGCCCTGACCGGCGCCCGGACCCGTCCCCGGGGCCGTCCCCGCGCACGCCGACGGCCCCGGGGAGATCCCCGGGGCCGGGCAGCGAAACAGCGCCGGCGTTACGCCGCGATCGTGGACGCGAGCTTCGGCGCGCCGATCGTGGTCCGCAACGTCGTGTTCATCCGCGGCGCGGGCTGGAGCCGCAGGTCGGAGAGGTCGTCGCCGATCAGCTCCGACACCAGGCGGCCGCCTTCGAACCCGGCCTCGCCGCGGTCGGGCACCGTCTGGTTCGCCGCGGTCTCCACCTCTTCGACCGGCGCGACCTCGACCTTGTCGAGGGCCGACACGTCGGCGGCGACCTTGTGCAGCAGCTCGCCGAGCGGCAGCTCCAGCGCCTCGCAAATGGACGCCAGCAGCTCGCTGGAAGCTTCCTTCTGGCCGCGCTCGACCTCGGACAGGTAGCCGAGGCTCACCCGGGCGGCGCGGGAGATGTCACGCAGCGTCCGACGCTGGTTGGTGCGGGCATGACGGAGCCGATCACCGATCGCCTCGCGCAACAGCACGGTCATCACGCGCCTCCCTTCCCGAACTGGTGCCTCCTACGTTACCCAGAGCGGTACCCCGAGTGCAGGACTTGACACGTACGTACGCCAAGGGCGAACGCCGTTTTCAGTCTAGTTGTTCCCCGAGCAGCGCGAACGCGGCTCGCACCGAGGCGGTCCGGATCGTGTCCCGGTCGCCGGTTTCGGCCAGCTCACGCACCGTGTCCACGCCCGGTCCGCTGAGCCCGACGTACACCGTTCCCGGGGCCGCGCCGTCCTGCGGATCCGGCCCGGCGACGCCGGTCAGGCCGAGCCCCCATGTCGCGCCGCACCGCTCCCGCGCGCCCCTGGCCAGCTGCGCGGCGACCTCCGGGTGCACCGCGCCGTGTTCGGCCAGCACCTGTTCGTCGACCCCGGCGAGCACGGCCTTCAGCTCTGTGGCGTAGACCACCAAACCGCCGCGCAGCACCGCGCTCGCGCCCGGCACCTGGGCGAGCGTGGCGCAGACGAGACCGGCCGTGAGCGACTCCGCCGCGGCCACGGTTTCCCCCCGGCGGGTGAGGGTCGCGACCAGATCGCGCGCTTCGGTCATCACGCGCCCATCGCGCGTCGCCCGGCCGCGCGCAGCCGGACCGCGCGGATCAGGTAATCGACGCCGGTGACCACGGTCAGCGCCACCGCGACGCCCATCAGCGCCCAGCGCACCGGGTCCGCTCCGGACGGCAGCGGCAGCAGGTAGGTGACGATCGCGATGATCTGCGCCATCGTCTTCGCCTTGCCGCCGCGGCTGGCCGGGATCACGCCGTGCCGGATCACCCAGAACCGCAGCAGCGTCACGCCGATCTCGCGCACCGCGATCACGATCGTGACCCACCAGGACAGCTCCCCCAGCGCGCTGAGCCCGATCAGCGCGGCGCCGATGAGCGCCTTGTCCGCGATCGGGTCGGCGATCTTGCCGAAGTCGGTGATGAGCCCGTAGCGGCGGGCGACCCACCCGTCGACCTGGTCGGTCGCGGACGCGACGGCGAACAGCCCGGTGGCGATCGCGCGCCAGGTCGTGTCCTCGCCGTGGCCGGTGAACAGCGCGACGACGAACAGCGGGACCAGGACGAGCCGCGAGATGGTGAGCAGGTTCGCCAGGTTCAGCGTCGGGACCTCGGTCGGCTCGGGCAGCCGGTCCCCGCCCTCGGACGCGGCGCGGGGCACGCCCTCGCCCGCCCCGCTGGGCGCGGCACTCACCGGCCGGCGTCCGGCGCCGGGCGGACGACCAGGTCGACGCCGGCCGAGTCGACGACCTCGCAGCGGACGATCTCGCCCACCGCGAGCGGCTTGGTGTTCTCGTCCTCGAGGATGACGCATTCGCCGTCGACCTCGGGGGCCTGGTGCGCGGCGCGGCCGACCGCGTCGTCGCCGTCCGCGCCGTCGTGCTCGACCAGGACGTCCACAAAGGTCCCGATCCGGTCCTCGGCGCGCTGCGCGGTCAGCTCCTCGACCAGCGCCGAAATGCGCGCGACGCGCTCGGCGACCTCGGCCGGGTCCAGCTTGCCGTCGAAGGTCTCGGCCTCGGTGCCGTCCTCGTCGGAGTAGCCGAACACGCCGACCGCGTCGAGCCGGGCCCCGGTGAGGAACCGCTCCAGCTCGGCCAGGTCGTCCTCGGTTTCGCCGGGGAAGCCGACGATCACGTTGGTGCGGATGCCCGCCTCGGGCGAGTACTCGCGGATCTGCTCGGTGAGCGCGAGGAACGAGTCGGTGGAGCCGAAGCGGCGCATCCGGCGCAGCACCTGCTCGCTGGAGTGCTGGAAGGACAGGTCGAAGTAGTCCGCGACGCCCGGCGTGGTCGCGATCGCCTTGACCAGCTGCGGACGGGTTTCGGCGGGCTGCAGGTAGGACACGCGGACGCGCTCGATGCCGTCGATCCCGGCCAGCCGCGGCAGCAGCAGTTCGAGCGCGCGGGTGCCGTCGCGGCCGAAGTCCTTGCCGTACGACGTGGAGTTCTCGCTGACCAGGAACAGTTCCTTCGCGCCGTTCTCGGCGAGCCAGGCCGCCTCGGCGACGATCTCGTCCGGCTGGCGGGACACGAACGACCCGCGGAACGACGGGATCGCGCAGAACGAGCAGCGGCGGTCGCAGCCGGAGGCGATCTTCAGCGCGGCGACCGGGGAATCGTCGAGCCGCGTGCGCAGGACGCGCGGGCCCCAGCCGTGCTGCGCGTGCCCGGGAACCTCGACCTCGGTCGCGGCGGCGGGCCGCTGCACCGGGCTGATCGGCAGCAGCTTGCGCCGGTCCGACGGGGTGTGCGCGGCGATCGTGCGGCCGGCGACCACGTCGTCCAGCCGCGCGGACAGGTCGGCGTAGTGGTCGAAGCCGAGCACCGCGTCGGCCTCGGGCAGGCTGTCGGCGAGTTCGTTGCCGTAGCGCTCGGCCATGCAGCCGACCGCGACGACCTTGCGGCCGGTGTCGGCGGCGGCGAGCAGCGTGTCGACCGAGTCCTTTTTGGCCGATTCGACGAACCCGCACGTGTTGACCACGACGACGTCGGAGTCCTCCGGTTCGGCGGCCAGTTCCCAGCCGCCCGCGGCCAGCCGGCCCGCCAGCTCCTCGGAATCGACCTCGTTGCGGGCGCAGCCCAAGGTCACGAGGGAGACACGGCGGGCGCGAGCGGAATCAGCGGCTGGAGAAGGCACGACGTTCAGGGTAGCCGTCGCGTGCGGACCGCTCCGCGACGGCGTCGCCCAGTGCGGTGACACGGTCGCCTCCGGCGCGGCTCCGGTCGGGACCGGCACCGGGGTTTGCCGTCCGTGAAGGGCTCCTTGAGGGAATCTGATTCCCTCAAGGAGCCCTTCACGGACCTTCGGACACATCGGGGACCGTCAGCAGCGTCAGCTCCGCGTCGTCCAGCGCCTCCAGGTCGACGTCGGGTCCGGCCAGGCGCATCGCCTGCGCCCGGATCGCGCGTTCGAGCAGGCCGCGGGCCGAACGGCCGTTGGCGAAACCCGTTCCGCGGTCGAGGCCGGCCATGAACCCGGGCAGCGCTTCGGCGAGCGCGGCGTCGAGCCGGTAGCCCTGTTTGCGCGCCATCGCGGTGAAAATCGCGGCCAGCTGGTCGTTGTCGTAGTCGGCGAAATGCACTGTCGCGCCGAAGCGGGACCGCAGGCCCGCGTTGGCGTCGAGGAAACGGTCCATGTCCGCCGGGTAGCCCGCCGCGATCACGATCAGGTCCTCGCGGTGGTTTTCCATCTGCACCAGCAATTCGGCGATCGCCTCGGCCCCGAAGTCGGCGCCGTTCGAGTAGTTCTGGACCAGGTTGTACGCCTCGTCGATGAACAGCAGCCCGCCGATCGCGCGCTCGCACATCTCGCGGGTTTTCGGCGCGGTCTGGCCGATGTACTCCCCGACCAGGTCCGGCCGCGCGACCTCGACCAGGTGCCCGGACGGCAGCACGCCCAGCTCGCGGTAGAGCTGCCCCATCAGGCGCGCGACGGTCGTCTTCGCCGTGCCCGGGTTGCCGGTGAACACCAGGTGCCTGCTGCGCGCCCCGACCGGCAGCCCGGCCTTGCGGCGGCGCGCGTCCAGCCGCGTTTCCGCGACCAGCGCGCGGACCTGCGCCTTGACCTCGTCCAGGCCGATCATGCCGTCGAGTTCGGCCAGCAGGTCGTCCAGACCGCGGCGCGGCCCGGCGTCGTCGCTGACCGCGACCCCGGCCTCGCCCGGCAGGTCGGCGGCCACGAGGACGGCCAGCTGGTCCGGCGGCGTGTCCGGGGCGGCGGCGAGCCGGCGGGACTGGCCGCTGATCGCGGCTTCAGCAGTCCCGCGCGCGGAGCGGCCGTTCGCGAACCCGCGGCCGCGCGGGATGCGCCGGATCGCCTCGGGCAGTGCCGCGAGCAGGTCCGCGGACAGCTCGTAGCCCTGGCTCTTCGCCATCACGGCGAAAATCCCGGCGAGTTCCTCGTTGGAGTAGTCCGGGAATTCGATCCGGCCGGAGAACCGCGACCGCAGGCCCGGGTTGGACTCGAGGAACTCGTCCATCTGCTTGGGGTAGCCCGCGACGAAGACCACCAGGTCGTCGCGGTGGTTCTCCATCTGCACCAGCAGTTCGGTGACGGCTTCCTTGCCGTAGTCGTCGTTGTCGTCGCGCACGAGGTTGTACGCCTCGTCGATGAACAGCACGCCGCCCGCGGCCCGTTCGCACACCTCGCGGGTCTTCGGCGCGGTCTGGCCGCTGAACTCGGCGACGAGATCGCCGCGGCCGACTTCGACGAGGTGCCCGGACGGCAGCACGCCGAGTTCGCGGTAGATCTGCCCGACCAGCCGCGACACGGTCGTCTTCGCCGTGCCCGGATTGCCGGTGAACAGCAGGTGGCGGCTGCGGACGGCGACCTTCATGCCCGCTTCGCGCCGCCGCGCGTCGACGGCCATCTCGTCCACCATGGACCGCACGCGCTGCTTGACCGAGTCGAGCCCGATCATCGCGTCCAGCTCGGCCAGCAGTTCGGGGAGGCTGCGCCGCGGCCCGGAGTCGTCCACCGCGCCGACTCCCGATTCGCCCGGCCCCGGCAGGTCGGCGGCCACCAGCGTGACCAGGTCGGCGCCGCCGTCGGTGGTCAGCCGGGTGGACTGCTTGCCGATCGCCGCTTCCAGCAGCACGCGCGCGGACCGGCCGTTCGCGAACCCGCGGCCGCGCGGGATCCGCCGGACCGCCTCGGGCAGCGCCGCGAGCAGGTCCGCGGACAGCTCGTAGCCCTGGCCCTTGGCCATCGCGCGGAAGATCTGGGCCAGCTCTTCGTTGGAGTAGTCCGGGAATTCGATGGATCCGGCGAACCGCGAGCGCAGGCCGGAGTTGGACTCCAGGAAGGCGTCCATCTCCTTGGGGTAGCCGGCCGCGAAGACCACCAGGTCCTCGCGGTGGTTTTCCATCTGCACCAGCAGTTCCGCGACCGCTTCCCGGCCGAAGTCGTCGTCCTTGTCGTTCACGAGGTTGTAGGCCTCGTCGAGGAACAGCACGCCGCCGACGGCCCGCTGGACGGCCGCACGGGTCTTCAGCGAGGTCTGGCCGACGTACTCGCCGACCAGGTCGGTGCGGGTCACCTCGACGACGTGGCCCTTGGGCAGCGCGCCGAGCGCCCGGTAGATCTTGCCGAGCAGCCGGGCGACGGTCGTCTTCGCCGTGCCCGGGTTGCCGGTCAGCAGCAGGTGGCGGCTGCGCACCGCGACCTTCATGCCCGCTTCCCGGCGCCGCGCGTCGATCGTCATCTCCGACGTCAGCGAGCGGACCCGCTCCTTGACCGCGGCGAGGCCGATCATCCCGTCGAGTTCGGCGAGCAGCTCCTCGATCGAGGCCCCGCCGCGCTGTCCCGCCGCTTCGACGAGCGGCTCGATGTCCGCGTGGCCGATCTCGATCCGGGTGCCCGGCAGCGCGCCCCGGCTGATCGCCTGCCGCGAGGCCGCGTCCAGCAGCGCCTCCACGGTGCGGGCGCTGGGCTCCTTGGCCAGCGCGGCGAGGCGGTCGCGCACGTCGGCAGGCAGGCCGAACGAGCGTTCCCGGGCGAGGACGTCGAGCAGCGCGGCCGCTTCGGCCGGCCGGTCGAACCGGGGCATCCGGTACTGCAGCATGTTCTGCACCAGGTCCGGGGCCTCGGTGCTGAGCTGGTCGAGCACCTTTTCGCTGCCGTCCAAGACGATCAGGCGGCAGCTGTCCTGGTCGCGCGCGTACCTGCGCAGCAGGCGGATCGTGCCCGCGACGTCCTTCTCGAAGAGTGCGTCGACCCGCTCGGCGAGCATGAGCGCGGAGCCGCCGCCCTCGATCTCGTTGATCGTCGCGGGCACCGAACGCTCGACCGAGTCGTCGCCGTACTCGGCGATCAGCGCGGCGCAGTCGAAGAACTCGGCGTTGTCGAAGCCGACCTCGGCCTCGGTGAGCGACGCCTTCAGCGCGCGGGTGAACCGGCGCTGGCCGGTGTTCGCCTCCCCCACCAGCAGGATGAACGGGTTCGGCTGCTTGGTGCCCGCGGTCATCCGGGCCGCCTCGCGCTTCTCCCATTCGGCGTAGGCCTGCTGCCACTCCTCGTAGGCCTTTTCGTAGCGGGCCTGCTCCTTGCGCTGCCACATGCGGTTGCCCGCGGCGAGCAGGTCGAGCGTGACCGACCGGCTGTGCCGCGCCATGTCGCCGAGCACGTTGTTGCCGGACCCGTCCGAACCCGGCCGTTCCGGTTCGACCGGCGGCGGTTCGCCGGGGCCGTTCGCGGTGCCGTGCCGGGTGGCGTCCGCCCACGCGACCACGCGGGTGGCGCGCGCGACGAAGTCGGCCATCGATTCGGCCCCGGCGACGAACATCCCGGTCTGGCCCAGGCTCTCCACCCGGATCTGCGGCGGATTGGGCGCCGGGGCGCTCGCCGGGACCGACGGCGGGGCGACCGGCAGCGGTCCCGAAGCCGCGGGGGCGGGGGCCGGGACCTGCCCGGACCACGGACCGCCTTGCGGCGCGGGCGGATAGCCGGGCTGCGGCGGGCGGGTAGCCCTGCGGAGGCGAGGGCGGGCCGGCGAAGCCGCCCGGATTCCCTTGCGGCGCGGGCGGACCGCCGAAGCCGCCGGGGGTGCCCTGCGTCCCGGATTACCGCCCGGTGCCCCCTGCGGCGCGGGAGGACCGGCGTAGCCGCCGGGATTTCCTTGCGGCGCGGGCGGTCCCGCGTAGCCGCCGGGAGCGCCCTGCGGTCCGGGGAATCCGCCCGGGTTGCTCTGCGGACCGGGGTACGGCGGCCGGGGCGCCCCGCCGGGGTAGCCGGGATACTGCTGCGGCGCGCCGTAACCCGGTGCGGGCAGGCCGGGCGCCGGAGTGCCGGGCGGGGGCACGGGACGGGCGGCGCCGCGGTAGCCGGGATCCGCGGGCGGCTGCGTGAACTGCCAGTTCCCGTCCGGCAGCCTCCGCTGCCACGCCTGGCCGGGGACGAGCAGCCAGCCGACGCCGTCCGGTCCGGTCAGCGCGGCCGTCCGGCCCGCCGCCGCCTCGGACTGTGCGGCCTGGAATGCGTCCCACCCTGCGCGCGTCAAAAAGACCAGCTCCCCCTCAGGTGCCCGTGCGGCGGACCCGCCGCCGCCCCATTGTGCCCAACCCGGGACGCTCCGCGACGGCTAGTCGCCGAACTTGTCCGTTCGCCTCCCGCGCGCGGTCACCACTGGAGTGCTTGTTTGAGCTGTTTGACCGCGATCGGCGCGAGTGTCGTGTTGAAGGTCGCGGACGGGTGGTTGTCGTCCATGTAGACCAGCACGTTCCCGACGACCCCGCGACAGCGCTTCTCGTCGCAGTAGTAGTCGGTGAAGTCCAGGAACGACACGTTGCCCGGCACGTTCTCGACCTGCTCCCACGACGGCGTCGCGGCGATCGCGGCGGGCCGCGGCACCGAGCACGACGGGTCGGTCGGGCTCTTCTGCGCGACGCAGCTGGCCATGTTGAAGGCGTAGCGCGGGTTGTCGCGCACGGCCACCACCGGGATGCCCGCTCCGTCCAAAGTGGACCAGACGTCGACGAAGCCCTTCGGCGTGGTCTCGTGCGGTCCGGGCTTGGAGTTGACCGTGCCGAGCATGACGACCGCGTCCGGGCGCGAGTCGAGCAGTTCGTCGGTGACGGCCTTGTTCCAGTCGATGCAGTTCCGGTCGCCCGGCATCAGCTCGGAGCCGGACGAGTACGGGCACGCGCCCTTCAGCATGGTCGAGACCTCCCAGCCGTCGGAGACGACCGCGGGCTGGAAGGCGGCGAGGAACTGCTGGATGTGCGAGTCCCCGACCAGCACGACCCGCTTGGTCGGCGGGCCCTCGGGAGACTCCGTGCAGATCTGCAGTTCCTTGTTGCGCGGCGACATCGAGCACTGGTCCGGGCGGGTGCGGGCCCAGTCGTCGGCGAGCTTGACCGTGGGCGGCACGATCGACGGCGACGGCGAGCCGCGGTAGACGAAGCCCTGCGCGTGCGCGACCGCGCCCGGGTGGTCCGGGTCGCCGATGGCGATCTCGTAGTTCGCCCGCGCGCTGCTCACGCCCTGCCAGACGCCGCTCGCGACGAGCACCGGAGCCAGCGCGAGCACGCCGAACCGGTAGGCGCCCCAGTGTTTCGCGGTGCCGATGTTCGACCGCCGGACCGGGTTCTCGATCAGGTGGTAGGTCAGGATCGAGAGCAGGAAGGACACGCCGACCACGAAGGTTCCGCCGAGCAGGCCGACCGCGACCCGGTCCCGGACGATCAGGTAGAACACCAGCACCGGCCAGTGCCACAGGTACAGCGAGAAGCTGAGGTTGCCGACGTAGCCGAGGAATTTCGAGCTGAGCCAGCGGTCCGCGCCGAGCACGCTGCCGGTCTGCCCGGCGACCAGGACCAGACCCGCCGATACCGTCGGCCACAGCGCGATCCAGCCCGGGAACACGCTGTCGACGTCGAGCAGCACGCCGCACAGCACGAGCCCGGCGACGCCGACCCAGCCGAGCACGATGCGCAGCAGCCGCGGCAGCGTCACCTGGTCGAGGAACATCGCCATCAGGCCGCCGAGCGCGAATTCCCACACCCGGGTGAGGCCGTGGAAGTAGGCCAGCGGCTGGTCGGCCGCGGTGAGGTACACCGAGTACGCGAGCGAGGCGGCGAACAGGACGAGCAGCAGCAGGTTGACCGTGCCGCGCAGCGACCAGCCGAGCCGGCGCACGAGCAGGCCGAGGCCGACGAACAGCAGCGGCCACAGCACGTAGAACTGGCCCTGGATGGACAGCGACCAGAAGTGCTGCACCAGGCTCGCGCTGTTGTGCTGGGCGAAGTAGTCGACCGAATCGGCCGCGAGCTGCCAGTTCTCGTAGAACAGCGCGGACGCGACGACCTCGCGGATGGTCTGGAACCAGCGGTCCTGAGGCAGCAGCAGCTGCGACACGACCACGACGGTGAGCAGCACGGTCATCGCGGCCGGGAAGAGCCGCTTGATCATCCGGCCCCAGGTGGCGCGCAGCTCGATCCGGCCGCGCAGCAGCGCCCGGTAGAGCTGGCCGGTGATCAGGAACCCGGAGACGAGGAAGAACACGTCGACGCCGCCGGAGATGCGGTCGAACCACACGTGGTAGACGACGACCAGCACCGAGGCCAGCGCCCGCACGCCCTGCAGCTCCGGGCGGAACCGGGCTTGCGCGCCCGGTCCGGCGGGAGGTTTGCCGGAGCGTTCCGGGGCGACCACCGTGGTGCCGGACATGCAGGTTCCTCCCGAGGGCCGGTAGCCGGCCGGGGGCCGCCGACTACTGGTCATGTGCGCCCACTAGCTATACGTGACGGCCCGCGCGGTCACACATCCGGGGTCCCCCGATGGAGCCGCTCGGCGCCGCCGGTCCTCGCGGTGGTTATCTTGACCTGGTGCCCGACTCCCGCCCTCCGTCCGTCCGCCGCGCGCGGATCGCCGACGTCCGCAAGATCAAGGCCCTCGTCGATTCCGACGCGGGCCGCGTGCTCCTCGAGAAGGATCTGGTCACGCTCTACGAGGCGGTGCAGGAGTTCTGGGTCGCGACCGACGAGCAGAACGGCACCGACGACGTGCTGGGCGCGGCCGCGCTGCACGTGCTGTGGGAGGACATCGGCGAACTGCGCACCGTGGTGGTCGACAAAGCGGCGCGCGGCCGCGGGATCGGCCGCGCGCTCGTCGGCAGGCTCGTCGAGGAAGCCCGCGAGCTGGGGCTGAAACGGCTGTTCGTGCTGACGTTCGAGACGTCGTTCTTCGCCGGGCACGGGTTCGTCGAGATCGACGGGGCCCCGGTGTCGCACGAGGTGTACGAGGAGATGCGGCGCTCGCTCGACCCCGGCGTGGCGGAGTTCCTCGACCTGCCCTACGTCAAGCCGAACACCCTCGGGAACTCCCGGATGCTGCTGGAGTTCTGAGCGCCCTCAGGAGAACCGGACGAGGATGTGCTGCCCCGACCCGTCCACCGCGGCGAGCTTCACCGTCGTCCCGGCGAAGGTCGTCGTGTCGGGGCCCTGGCGGCCGGTGTGCAGCTGGACGGTCGTGTGCTCGCCGCGGCCCGGTTCGGTCAGGACCAGGGCCACGACCGCCTCCCCCGCCACGAAACACTGCCGGCCCGGACGGCAGCGCGAATCCGAGACCAGCTGGCGGTAGCGCACGGTCAGGTCCCGGCCCGCGACCTGCACCTCCTGGCCGGGCGTGAGCGCGACGTTGCCGCCCGGTTCGGCGGCCGGCGGACGCGACGGTGTCTGCGCCACGGCGGCCGGGCCGCCCGCGCACCCGGCCAGCGCGGCGGCCGTCCCGATACCCAGTGCGAGCTTTTTGAGGTCCATGCGCACTGGACGGGCCGGACGCGCCGCCGGGTTGCACGCGCGGCTCAGAAGTCCTCGTCCTCGCCGCCGGCGGGCGCGCCGCCCGCGTCGGAGCCGCCGCGGATCATGAACAGCACCGACTCCAGCTCCTCCGGCTTGATCAGCACGTCGCGGGCCTTCGAGCCCTCCGACGGGCCGACCACGCCGCGGCTTTCCAGCAGGTCCATCAGCCGTCCGGCCTTGGCGAAGCCGACGCGGAGCTTGCGCTGCAGCATCGAGGTGGAGCCGAACTGCGACGTGACGATCAGCTCGGCGGCCTGCAGCAGGACGTCGAGGTCGTCGCCGATGTCCGGGTCGATCTCCTTCTTCTCGCCCGCCTTCGCGCTGGTGACGCCCTCGTTGTAGTCCGGCTGCGCCTGTTCCTTGGCGAAGTTGACGACCGCGGCGATCTCCTCGTCGCCGACGAACGCGCCCTGGATGCGGACCGGTTTCCCGGCGCCCATCGGCAGGTAGAGCGCGTCGCCCATGCCGATCAGCTTCTCCGCGCCCGGCTGGTCGAGGATGACCCGCGAGTCGGTGAGCGACGACGTGGCGAACGCGAGCCGCGACGGCACGTTCGTCTTGATCAGGCCGGTGACGACGTCGACCGAGGGCCGCTGGGTGGCCAGCACCAGGTGGATGCCCGCGGCGCGGGCCTTCTGGGTGATCCGGACGATCGCGTCCTCGACGTCGCGCGGGGCGGTCATCATCAGGTCGGCCAGCTCGTCGACGATCGCCATGATGTACGGGTACGGCTGGTACTCGCGTTCGCTGCCCGGCGGCGCGGTGATGTCGCCGGAGCGGACCTTGGCGTTGAAGTCGTCGATGTGCCGGACCCGGTTGGCCTGCATGTCCTGGTAGCGCTGCTCCATCTCCTCCACGAGCCAGGCCAGCGCGGCGGCGGCCTTCTTCGGCTGCGTGATGATGG
This sequence comes from Streptomyces sp. AA4, assembly GCF_000158875.1. Taxonomy (NCBI): domain Bacteria; kingdom Bacillati; phylum Actinomycetota; class Actinomycetes; order Kitasatosporales; family Streptomycetaceae; genus Streptomyces; species Streptomyces sp. AA4. The sequence continues at coordinate 5,361,052 of NZ_GG657746.1, forward strand.
GCGTGATCAGGTGCGGGATGCCCTCGTACGGCGTCAGCTCGACCATCTTCGGGTCGATCAGGATCATCCGGCATTCGGCGGGCGTCGAACGGGCCAGCAGCGACACCAGCATCGAGTTCACGAAGCTCGACTTGCCGGAACCGGTGGAACCGGCCACCAGCAAGTGCGGCATCTTCGTCAGGTTCGCGGTGACGAACTCGCCCTCGATGTCCTTGCCGAGCCCGATCAGCATCGGGTGGTTGTCCTTGACCGTGGACGGCGCGCGCAGCACGTCGCCGAGGCGCACCATCTCGCGGTCGGAGTTCGGCACCTCGATGCCGACCGCGGACTTGCCCGGGATCGGCGCGAGCAGGCGGACGTTGTCGGTGGCCACCGCGTAGGCGATGTTCTTGGTCAGCGCGGTGATCTTCTCGACCTTCACGCCCGGGCCGAGCTCGACCTCGTACCGGGTGACCGTCGGGCCGCGGGTGAAGCCGGTGACCTGCGCGTCGACGTTGAACTGGTCGAGGACGCCGGTGATCGCCTCGATCATCTGGTCGTTGGCCTTGCTGCGGGACTTCGGCGCGTCGCCGAGCTTCAGCAGGTCCGGCGGCGGGAGCGCGTAGTCGCCCTCGACGGTGCGGGTGACCGACAGCGCGGGTTCCGGCGCCTTCTTCGGCTTCTTCTCCGGCACCTCGGCGGGCGGCGCGACCGGCTTCGGCGGCCGGATCGGCGTGGCCGGTTCGGCGAGCGCGGCGTCGAGGTCGAGCTGCTCGCCGTCCTTGTCGGCGCTGGCCTGGCGGCGGCGCGACGGCTTCCGCAGCCGGACGGACTTCGGGTCGGCCTCGGGCTCCGGTTCGGGCTCCTCGCCGTGCTGGCCGGCCTCGTATTCGGCCAGCTCGTGCTCGTCGAGGCCCCAGGTGCGCAGGCGGTGCGGGATGTCGCGCACCGGCGTGCCGGTGAACACGAGCACGCCGAACAGCAGCGCGAGGATCAGCAGCGGCACCGCGACCCACGTGGTGACGCCCTTGGTCAGCAGCCCGCCGGAGAACGCGCCGAGGATGCCGCCGGCGTACATCCGGCCGTCGTTGGTGTCCGGGAGCGCGGTGAAGATGTGCAGCATCCCGAGCACGGACAGCACGACCAGCAGCGTGCCGATCACCATCCGCGGCCGGGTCTCCGGCTGAGGTTCGGACCGCATCAGCGCGACCGCGACCACGAGCAGCACCAGCGGCAGCGTCACCGCTCCCGCGCCGAGCACCGTCCGCGTCGCGATCTCGACCCCCGCGCCGATCGGCCCGGCGGCCCGCCACCAGACGCCGACCGCGGCGACGATGGCCAGCGCGATCAGCCCGAGAGCGAGCCCGTCGCGCCGGTGTTCGGCCTCGAGTTCCCGCGTGCGCCCGACGGTCCGGGCCAGCGAGCCGACGCCCTTGGCGACGAGGTTCCAGGTGCTGCGCACGCCGCGTCCGAACGCCCCGGAACTCTTGCGGCTTGCCGGACGCCGAGCCGGGGTGCTCCGGGGCCGGGAGCTGCTCCGCCCCCTGGTCGAGCCGCCTTTCGACCTGCTCGACGCCCCCCTCGCCGGGGTACGCGAACTACGCGCCGGTGCCTTCCCGCCGCTACCCGCCGTGCTCCGCTTTCTCGTCGCCGACCCAGCCATGCCTCCACGGTAACGGGCGGGGACCGATAGTCACATGTGCCACTCGCAGCGCAGCCGAAACAATCTCCCCAGATCACAGTGGATCTTGTGGAAGCATCGGTGCTGACCCCTTTCGGAAGGCCTTTTCATGCCGAGCCCTGCCGAGATCGTGCGCGCGCTCGCCGAACGGACCGCTTTCGCCGCGCCGCCTCGGGGTACCGGGCGGTACCGCTACCTGCGCACTTCCGGGTGGGCCAGGCACACCGCCCGGACCACCGACGGGCGGGTCCTGTCGGCGAGCACCCGGTTTTTCGCCCGCGAGGACTGGATCGCCGCCGACGGGTCGGGTCGCCTGCTGGTGACCCAAGGCGAGGCGGTGGTGCGGCCGAGCGGCTACTTCCCGCCGGGCGGATTGCTGGGCGACTTCGTGGACGCGTCCGATCTGGCGTCGGCGACTGCTGCGCTGCGTCGGCGGGTCAGTCCTTCTCGGGCGGGCAAGGCTTTCAGCTCTGTTTGGCTGACGCAGGTGGTGCCGCCTGACTTGCAGCGGTTGTTGTTGCGGTGGCTGGCGGAGCATCCTGGGTTGGTTGTGGAGGACGCGGATTTGCCGGGGGTTGTGGTGAGTGTCCCGGATGCCGCGTGGCTGCGGAGGCGGTTGCTGGTGTTCGATTCGCGGACCGGGATGTTGCTGGAGACCCGGGACGTCGAGGAGGGCGGGGCCACGGTGTCTGGGTGTACTCGGTGGTTGGAGGCGGGGTACACGGATTCGACCGAGTCGCGACCGGCTGAGGCTTCCTGACCAGCGACAACCGGTCCGGGCCCCACGATCGGCCCCGTCCCGCCCGAACCGCGTTGTCCCAGGTGGTCTCGATCGTGAAATGCTCTGCTCATGTTCGCGCTCCAACAGGACGAGGTTCCGCGCCGTGCCCCCGCGATCTGGCGGACGATGCTCAACCTCGACCGAGGGCTGGTGAATCTCGTCGGGCGGCTCACGGTCACCGGGTCGGTGCCGCGGGAGCTTCGGGGCAAGCCGTTGCTCATGGCGGCCAACCACATCGGCGTGTTCGACGCCTTCGTGCTCATGGCGGCGTGCAAGCGGATCGGCATCAATCCCCGGTTCATGCTCGCCGGCGGGATTCTCGACGCTCCGGTGATCGGCCCGGCGCTCAAGGTCAGCGGGCATCTGCGCGTGGACCGGGCCAAGGCGGCGACCGCGATCGGGCAGTTCGCCGAAGCCGCGGAGGCGTTGCGGACCACGCGCGAGCCGATCGTCGTGTATCCGGAGGGGCGGATCAGCCACGACCCGGGATTGTGGCCGGAGCGCGGCAAGACGGGAGCGGCCCGGCTCGCGCTCGCGGCGGGCGTGCCGGTGATCCCGATCAGCCAGTGGGGCGCGCACGAGGCGGTCTACTGGGGCACGGAGACCGTGAACGGGCCCGCGGATCTGCTGCCGTTGGCCAAATCCGGGTTGAGCGCCCCGTTGCGGCGGCCGCGGTTCAAGGTGCATTTCGGGACTCCGGTGGACCTGTCCGACGTCGAGCCCGAGCGGCCGGGCGCGGGCGTCCGCGCGCACGCCAAGATCATGCAGGCCATCACCGACGGCCTGATTCCGTTGCGCCGCCACGAACCCATCCGTCCGCGCTTCTACGACCCGACCCGGCCGACCGACACCGTCAGTCCCTGGAAGCCGCAGCGCTGAGTCCGGATCGTGGGACACCTCGCTGAGCCCGGCTAGGGTCGCGTGGTGTGAGCACCCGCATTCTGGTCGTCTACTACAGCGCCACCGGCAACACCGCCGCCCTCGCCGGCGCGCTCGCCGAGGGGGCGGGCGAAGCCGGCGCGGAGGTCCGCGTCCGCACCGTGGCCGAGACCGCGCCGCCGGAGGCGATCGCGAGCAATCGGCGGTGGCAGGCCTGGGTCGATTCCGGGCCGCACCACGAACTGGCCGCGCTGGCCGATCTCGAGTGGGCGGACGGGCTCGCGTTCGGCAGCCCCACCCGGTTCGGCGGCCCCGCCGCGCAGCTCAAGTCCTTTGTGGACACCACGGGCGGCCTGTGGGCGCAAGGGAAACTGGCCGACAAGGTGGCGACGTCGTTCACGTCGGCGTCCACCGCGCACGGCGGCCTCGAAGCAACCGTGCTGGCCATCAACAACATCTTCTACCACTGGGGCGCGATCGTCCTCCCCCTCGGCTACGCGGATCCGCACCTGCTGGAGTCCGGCAACCCGTACGGCGGCTCGTTCGTCTCGCGGAAGTCCGCGGCGCCGGACGGCACGGCGCTGCAGGCGCTGCGGATTCAGGGACGCCGGCTGGCAACGATCACGACGCACGTCGCGACGGGCCTGACTGTGCCGATCATTACTAATCCGACCACAGCCACGGCCGAATGGCTTTCGTAGCAACGGTTACGTGCCGCGGTCGGGGTCGGCCTGCTTTTGGTCGGATTGGCAAAACCGGGGAATAACTCAGTTTCGTTCGGTCGTCCCGCTCCGTAGTGTCGCGCGCGTGACCACCGAACTCCCTGTCCTGGAACCACCCCGGGTGATCCGCCGGGGCCGCGGCCTCTCGCTCGTCCTGCTCGCCGCCGTCTTCTTCAGCACGTCCGGCACGCTCGCGAAACCGGTCATGGGCGCGGGGATGACGCCGGAACAGGTGGCGGTGCTGCGGATCGGGATCGCGGGAGTGCTGCTGCTGGTCGGCACCGCGCTCTTCGCGCCGCGCACGCTGCGCGTCCGGCGCGGGGAATGGCCGATGCTGCTCGCGTACGGCGCGCTCGGCGTGGCCGGGACGCAGCTGCTGTATTTCATTGCCGCGGAACGGATCCCGGTCGGCATCGCGATCCTGCTGGAGTTCCTGTCGCCGGTGCTGATCGCGTTGTGGGTGCGCGTGGTGCGGAAGAAGCGGCTGCCGCGCATGCTGTGGTTCGGGATGGCGGTCGCGCTGATCGGGCTCGCGCTGGTCGCGCAGGTCTGGCAGGGGCTGCGGCTCGACGCGGCCGGGCTGCTGGCCGGGATCGGCGCGGCGCTCTGTTCGGCCGGGTACTTCCTGCTCGGCGAACGCGCGGTCGCCGATCGCGAACCGCTCGGGCTGGTCACCTGGGGCATGGTGATCGGCGGGGTGCTCGTGAGCGTCACCGCGCCGCCGTGGACGCTTCCGCTGGGGATGGCTGGCCAGACCGTTCCTTTCGGACCGTGGACCCCGCCGCTGTGGCTGCTGCTGCTCGGTCTCGTGGTGCTGTCGACGGCGATCCCTTACGTCGCGGGGATCTCTGCGCTGCGCCACCTGCCCGCCTCGGTGGCGAGCGTCGTGGGACTGCTCGAACCCGTCACGGCGGCGGCGTTCGCCTGGGCGCTGCTCGGCGAGGCGCTCGCCTGGCCGCAAGCCGTCGGCGCCGCCCTGCTGCTCGGCGGCGCTTACCTGGTCCAACGACAGACCGCCGAGGTCGCCTGACTCCCTCTCCGGGCGGAACCGGGAACCAACCGAGAGCGGGATGTGTCCTATCCGCGAAAACGCCACACTGGACGGGACCGCACGAGAACACCTGGGGGATCGCATGAACAACCGACCGAGCCGGGCCGAACAGCGCAGAGCGCGCAACGCGCTCGCCCGCCAGGCAGCGATCGTGATGGTCGCGTTGCTGCTGGCGGGCGCGCGCCGCTGAAGCAGAGCCGAATCAGCGCCGGATCAGACCGGGATGACCGTCGGCACGATCATCGGCCGCCTGCGGTAGGTGTCGGCGACCCACCGGCCGACGACCCGGCGCACCGCCTGCGCGATGCGGTGGGTGTCGGTGATGCCCTCGGCTTCCGTCCGCGCCAGCTCCATTTCCACGAGCGGCACGACGGCGTCGAGGGCCTTCGGGTCGTCGGAGAACCCGCGGCCGGAGATCGTCGGGCTGCTCACCGCGCGGCCGGTGTTCGAATCGACCGCCACGGTGATCGCGATGAAGCCGCCCTCGCCGAGCACGAGCCGGTCGGACAGGGTCGACTCGCCGACGTCGCCGACGGACAGCCCGTCCACGTACACGTGCCCGACCTCGACGCGGCCGGTGCGCGAGGCCTTGCCGTCGACCAGGTCCACGACCACGCCGTCCTCGGCGATCACCACGTTGTCCGGCGCGACGCCGGTGCGGATCGCGAGCTCCCCGTTGGCGCGCAAGTGCTTCCACTCGCCGTGCACCGGCATCACGTTGCTCGGCCGGACCGCGTTGTACAGGTACAGCAGCTCGCCCGCGGACGCGTGGCCGGACACGTGCACCTTCGCGTTGCCCTGGTGCACGACGTTCGCGCCGAGCCGGGTCAGCCCGTTCACGACGCCGAACACCGCGGTCTCGTTGCCCGGGATCATCGAGCTGGCCAGCACGACGGTGTCGCCCGCGCGGATCGAGATCTGCCGGTGCTCGCCGCGCGCCATCCGCGACAGCGCGGACAGCGGCTCGCCCTGCGAACCGGTCGACACGAACAGCACCTTGCTCTCCGGCAGGTTGCTCGCCTGGTCCAGGTCCACGAGCAGGCCTTCCGGCACGTTCAGCAGGCCCAGTTCGGCCGCGATGCCCATGTTCCGGACCATCGACCGGCCCACGAACGCCACGCGGCGGCCGTGCCGCACGGCGGCGTCCAGCACCTGCTGCACGCGGTGCACGTGGCTGGCGAAGCACGCCACGATCACGCGCTGGTCCACGCGCCGGATGACGTCGTCGAGCACCGGGCCGATGTCGCGCTCGGGCATGACGAACCCGGGCACCTCGGCGTTGGTCGAGTCCACGCAGAACAGGTCCACGCCCTCGTCGCCCAGGCGCGAGAAGCCCGCGAGGTCGGTGAGCCGCCCGTCGAGCGGCAGCTGGTCGAGCTTGATGTCGCCGGTGTGCAGCACGACGCCGGCCGGCGTGCGGATGGCGACCGCGAGCGCGTCCGGGATCGAGTGGTTGACGGCGAAGAACTCGAGGTCGAACGCGCCGACCTTGCGCTTCTCCCCCTCGCGCACCTCGATCAGCTTCGGCCGCTGGCGGTGCTCCTTGGCCTTGGCCGCGAGCAGCGCGTTGGTGAACCGCGAACCGTAGATCGGGACGTCCGGGCGCAGCCGGAGCAGGAACGGGACGGCGCCGATGTGGTCCTCGTGCCCGTGGGTGAGCACGAGGCCGTCGATGTCGTCGAGCCGGTCCTCGATCGCGCGGAAGTCCGGCAGGATCAGGTCGACGCCGGGCTGGTCGTCCTCGGGGAAGAGGACGCCGCAGTCGACGATCAGGAGCCTGCCGTCGTATTCGAAGACGGTCATGTTGCGCCCGACCTCGCCGATGCCGCCGAGCGCGACGACGCGCAGGGCTCCCTCGGGAAGGGCGGGCGGGAGGTGCGTCGGGCCTGGTCCGGCGGGAAGTGAGGTCACCGGGGCATTGTCCCAACGCTGGTGTGCGAGGTGGGGGCGGTGTAGGCCGCCTGCGAATCTGCTTGTGCCACCCGTGCACCATGCCAGTCCGAGGCCGCGCTGTCCTCCAGCGGCACGCCGCCCTGGGCGAGATCGGCCGCGATCTGCTCCAGCTGGTCGTCGAACGGGGCCACGATCGGCAGCCGCGGGTCGCCGATGTCGAACCCGCGCAGCCGCAGCGAGGCCTTGCTGAACGCGACGCCGCCGACGCGCGACATCGCGCGCAGCACCGGCAGCATGCCGCGGTGGTTCGTGCGCGCGGTGGACGTGTCGCCCGCCTCGTAGGCCTCGATCATCGCGCGGATCCGGCCCGCCACGACGTGCCCGATCACGCTGACCACGCCGACCGCGCCGACCGACAGCCACGGCAGGTTCAGGCCGTCGTCGCCGGAGTAGTAGGCGAGGTGGGTGTTCGCGATGACCTCGGACCCGGCGATCAGGTCGCCCTTGGCGTCCTTCACCGCGAGGATCCGCGGGTGCTCGGCCAGCCGCTGCAGCGTGTCGACCTCGATGGGCACGATCGAGCGCGGCGGGATGTCGTAGAGCATGACCGGCAGCTCGGTCGCGTCCGCGACCGTCGTGAAGTGCGCGTACAGCCCGGCCTGGCTCGGCCGCGAGTAGTAGGGCGTGACGACGAGCAGGCCGTGCGCGCCCGCTTCGGCGGCGGCGTGCGCCTGCTCGATGCTGTGCGCGGTGTTGTTGGTGCCCGCCCCCGCGACGACGGTCGCGCGGTCGCCGACCGCCTCGACGACGGCGCGGACCAGCGCGGCCTTCTCCTCGTCGGTGGTGGTCGGGCTCTCGCCGGTGGTGCCGTTGACGACGAGGCCGTCGTTGCCGAGGTCCACGAGGTACTCGGCCAGCTCCTGGGCCCGCTTCACGTCCAGCGCCCCGGCCCGGTCGAAGGGGGTCGCCATCGCGGTGAGCACGCGGCCGAACGGACGTCCGGGCGCGGCGGCAGGTGAGGTGGACATGGCCACGACGGTACCTCGTCAGGCCGCCGAACCCGGCCCCGACCTGGTGTGCCACCGGCAACTTCGGAGAATTTCCGCCGCCGCGGGCGTCGCGGAGGAACTTCTCGCGCGGCTACTTGACCTTGGCGGTGATCTGCGCCGGGATCTGGTCGTTGCTGGCGCGCGAAAGGACGCAGTAGACCTTGCGGTTCGGGCCGCTGCTGCTGTCGCTGTCCGGCTGCACCTGCCAGGCCTGCTGGGTCGGCACGATCGCCCGGTACGACAGCCCCGCGCGCTGCTGCTGCGGCACCACCGCAGAGTGGAACGACGCCGCGCAGCGCGCCTCGGCCGCCCGGCTGACGTCCTCCAGGCCGGGATACGGGGCGACGACCGCGTCGTCGTTGCTCCAGTTCTCCAGCGGCAGCGGGTCGGCCGTGTCGTAGACCTCGAGCGTGTGGTTCTTCTTGCAGTCGACGTTGTTGTCCGAGCTGATCACGACGCCCGGCTGGACGATCGCGTTGTAGCAGACGTCGTAGGAGGTGAACTTGGCTTTGAGGTAGCCGTCCGGACCGTAGGTGACGGTGTCGGCCTGCTGCTCGTCCTTCTTCGGCGACCACACCGGCTTGCCGAGGAAGAACCCGCCGGCCAGGGCGGCGATCACCAGCACCGCGACCGCGGCCGCCCACAGGCCGCGGCGGCTCTTGCGTTCCGGTTTCGCGGCCGTCCGGGTCGGCTGGCCGCCCACGCGGGTCTCCTGCCGCGGCATCGCCGCGGCGGCCGGACGTGGCGTCGGGCCGGTGGCGTTGGCGAGCTGCGCCCGCGCCTGCGCCGCGGTCAGCCGGGCTTCCGGGCTCGCCACCAGCAGGCCGAGGATGACCGCGCCGAGCGGGCCCTGCACGCGGGTCAGGTACGGCACCTCGGTCATGATCGCGTGCAGCGTGGCGGCCGTGGTGGGCCGTTCGAACGCGACGATGCCCTCGACCGCGAAGTACAGCGTCGCGCCGAGCGACCACAGGTCCGATTCCGGCATCGCCTCGCGGCCCTCGACCCGCTCCGGGGCCATGAACGCGGGCGAGCCGACGATCATCCCGCTCGTGGTGAGCCGCGGGTCGTCGATGGCGTGCGCGATGCCGAAGTCGGTGAGCTTCACCCGGCCGTCCGGCGCGACCATGATGTTGGCCGGTTTGACGTCGCGGTGCACGATCCCGGCGGCGTGCGCGGCCTGCAGCGCCGACAGCACCCGCTCCCCGATCATCGCGGCCTGCTGCTCGGGCATCGGGCCGTGCGCGCGGACGAGGTCGGCGAGCGTGGGCGCCTCGACCAGTTCCATCACGATCCAGGTGGTGCCCTGGTCGGTGACCACGTCGTACACCGTCACCACGGCCGGGTCGTTGAGCCGCCCGCCCGCGCGGACCTCGCGCAGGATCCGCTCGGAGAACACCGCGGCGCCCTCAGCTGTGTTTTCGGTGGACAGCCGCAGCTCCTTGATCGCGACCTGCCGCCCGATCACCTGGTCCTGCGCGCGCCACACGACGCCCATGCCGCCGCGGCCCAGTTCGCCGAGCAGCAGGTAGCGGCCGGCCACCACGCGGCCGGCGGGGGCGGCGCGGTTCGCGTCGTGCGGGCGGGTCTGTTCGTCGGTCACGGGGTCGGGCTCCTCGGTCGGCTTCGCGCAGATGCTAGTCGGACCGTCCGGCGGCCCCGCCGGTTCCGTCCCGTTGAGCGTCCTGTTTGGACCGCGTCAGCCGGTGAAGGTGAGCACGATCAGCACGACGTTGAGCAGGATGACCACCGCGGCAACGACGACCGCGAACACCGTGGTGGCCCGGCGGTTGACGTCCGCGCCCATGAGCCCGCGGTCGGAGGTGAGGCGGATCAGCGGCACGAGCGCGAACGGGATGCCGAACGACAGCACCACCTGCGAAACCACCAGCGCCGCGCTCGGATCGGCGCCCAGCGCCAGCACGACGATCGCCGGCGCGAGCGTGACGAGCCGGCGCACCACGATCGGAATCCTCTTGCGCAGCAAGCCTTGCATGATCATCGCGCCCGCATACGCGCCCACCGACGTCGACGCGAGCCCGGACGCGAGCAGCCCGATGGCGAACAGCAGCGCGACGCCCGGCCCGAGCGCGGCGGCGACCGCGCTGTGCGCGCCTTCGATGGTGTCGACGCCTTGCTGGCCTTGAAGATTCGTCGCGGCGACGAGCAGCATGCCGAGGTTCACCGCGCCGGCGAGCAGCATCGCGAACCCGACGTCGTACCGGGTCGCTCGCAGCAGGCGCCGGCGGCGCTCGGGTTCCGGTTTGCCGTGCCGGTCGCGGACCAGTCCGGAGTGGAGGTACACCGCGTGCGGCATCACTGTCGCGCCGAGCATCGCGGCCGCGATCAGCACGCTGTCGCCGCCGCTGAAGCGCGGGATCAGGCCGTTCGCGATCCCGGCGGCCGACGGCGATTCGACGAACAGGCTCGCCAGGAACCCGACCGCGATCACCACCAGCAGCCCGGTCACGACGCGTTCGAACGGCCGCTGCCCGCCGCGGTCCTGCACCGCGAGCAGCACCAGCGAAACGAACCCGGTGACGAGCCCGCCCGCGACCAGCGGGAGTCCGAAAAGGAGGTTGAGCGCGATCGCGCCGCCGACGACCTCGGCGAGGTCAGTGGCGACCGCGACGATCTCGGCCTGCGCCCAGTAGCCGAGCCTTCCTGCCGTGGAGAGCCGGTCGCGCAGCGCCTCGGGCAGCGACTGGCCGGTGACGAGACCGAGTTTCGCCGACAGGTACTGCACCAGCACGGCCATCAGGTTCGCCACGACAATGACCCAGACCAGCAGGTAGCCGTAGCGCGCGCCCGCGCTGACGTTCGCCGCGACGTTGCCCGGGTCGACGTACGCGATCGCGGCGACGAACGCGGGCCCGAGCAGCGCCCAGCCCGCCCGCAGCCGGGCCACGCCGCGCGGACGTGCCGCTTCCGCCACCGCCATGTGTGCCCACTCTCCGTTATCGGTTACCCCAACTCAAAGTTTAGGCAGGCCGAACTTTGCCGGGCAAGGGTGGGCTGCGCCACGCTGCCGACGGTCCGTGAAGGACTCCTTGAGGGAATCAGATTCCCTCAAGGAGTCCTTCACGGACTTTGGTCAGGCAGGCAGGAGCACTTCGTGGCCCGCTTCGCGGAACGCCGCCACCCCGCGGTCGAGGTCGTCGGAGCGCACCAGGATGTGGTCGGTGTCGAAGGTGGACAGCGAGAACAGCGCGACGCCCGCCGCCGCCAGCTCCGACGCGAGCGCGGAAATGATGCCGGTGAGGGTGAATTCCAGCGGCCCGCGCACGGTGAACAGCCGCCAGCCGTCCTCGACGGCGCCGCCCTCGGGTTCGCGGCCGGTCGGGCAGATCACCGACAGCTCGTCGGGCGTGCGGGTGACCGACACGAGCGCGGGCTCGCCGGGTTCCAGCAGTTCGGCGGGCACGGCGGCGTCGGCGGGCAGCCGCACGACCGAGTAGGGGCCGGGGCGGAGGTCGATCGTCAGGTGTTTCATCAGTGCGCAGTCAGCCTTCCAGCACTTTCGGGCTCGAGGCGATCTCGGTGCCGTCGGGCAGGGTCGAAATCGTGAAGTCGGCGAAGACGTTGGCCGCCGCTTTGTGCAGCTGCCGCAGGCATTCGATGGCGAGCGAACGGATCTCGACGTCCGCGTGTTCGGTGGCGCGCATCGCGATGAAATGCCGCCAGGCGCGGTAGTTGCCGGTGACGACGATGCGGGTTTCGGTCGCGTTCGGCAACACGGCGCGGGCCGCCTGGCGCGCTTGCTTGCGGCGCAGGGTGGCGCTGGGCGCGTCCGCGAACTTCTCCTCCAGCCCGGCGAGCAGCTCGTCGTAGGCGGCCGCGCTGGCCTGCGTGGCCTTGACGAATTTCTCGTGCAGCACCGGGTCTTCGGCGATGACGTCCGGCTCGACGAACTCCGCGTCGGCCTCGGGGACGTAGCGCCGCGAGAGCTGGGAGTAGGAGAAATGCCGGTGCCGGATCAGCTCGTGGGTGAGCGAACGGGAGATCCCGGTGAAGTAGAAGGTGACCGACCCGTGTTCGAGCACGGCCAGGTGGCCGACGTCGATGACGTGCTCGAGGTACCCGGCGTTGGTCGCGGTCGCGGGGTTCGGCTTCTCCCAGGACTGGTAGCAGGCCCGCCCGGCGAACTCGGCGAGCGCCTCGCCTCCGTCCGCGTCGGTGGACCACGGCACGTCCTCGGGCGGGAAGAACTCGGTTTTCGCGATCAGCTGCACCTTGGGCGGCACCGGTCTCGCTCCCCTCATGTCGGCTCCGCCAGCCTAACCCGGCGGCACGGGTGACATCATCGCGCCTTGACGTGACGTCATTCGTGACGCCATAGTGGTGTCATGGACTTGACGCCGTATATCGCGACCCTTCGCGAGGACCTCGCGAACACGGCCTCCGCCGGGGACGAGCAGACCCGGCGGGCGGCCGCACTGCTGTCGTCTGCTCTCGAACCGGCGGTGCGGCTGACGCTGATGAACGCGCTGGCCGACCTGGCCGCCGAGGTGACCGCCGCACTGCCGGGCCAGGTCGTGGACGTGCGGCTCGACGGCCGGGACGTCCGCGTGGTCGTGACCGGCGGCGAGGACCGTTCCTCTTCCGCGCCTCCCCCGCCGCCCGCGCCCCCGATCGACGGCGGCGACATCTCGCGGATCACCCTGCGGCTGGTCGAGCAGATCAAGGGCCAGGCCGAACAGGCGGCGGCCGCGCAGGGGGTTTCGCTGAACACGTTCGTGGCGCAGGCCGTGCAGGGGGCGCTCGGCCAGGCGCAGCAGCACCAGCAACGGCACCAGCGCTGGCAGGACAGCGGCAGCGGCGGGGGCCGCACGGAGACCAAGCTGCACGGCTGGGTCGAAGGCTAGAAGGGGGCAGGACCATGGGCGAGAACCGGGAAGACCAGGGGAAGAACGCCGAGGACCGGGTTGGGGAACCTGGCTTCGGGAAGACGGGCGGGGCGGACGCGGCGGCCGGGTCCAGCGCTGCCGCGGATGCCGCGCCGAACGACGAGGGCGTTTCGAAGGCATCGACTGCCTCCGACGCCGAATCCGCGTCGAGCGCGGGCGGGCCGACGGGTACCGAGTCCACTTCGGACAGTTCAACGACCGAGGCGTCGGCAGAAACCGGCGCCGCGGGATCCGATTCCGGAGAGCCGGGTCCTTACGTACGGCTGCAGGACTTCGAGGCGGACGGTCCCGTCGAGCTGGATCTGGGCGTCACGATCGGGCGGGTCGAGGTCGTGCTCGGGCCGGAGCCCGGGGTGGCCGTGCGGTTGCGGCACGACGCGGGCGAGCAGCCGTCGTGGGTGAACGGGGTCAGCAGCCTGCTGTCGTGGGTCGGCGAGAAGTTCGGGGACCAGTTCGGCGGTCTGCCGGAGTTCTCGGTCGCGGACGCGGTGCGGCAGGCGCGGATCGAGAAGACCGGCAACCGGGTCGTCGTACGGGCGGCTAAGGCGTGGCAGCTGCGGAACGTTCCGGTGGCGGTGACGGTCCGCGCCCCGGCCGGGTCGCACCTTGAGGTGCGCGCGGGTTCGGCGGACGTCACGGTGACCGGTGCCGCGGGCCGCGCGGACATCCTCACCGGGTCCGGCGAGGTGTCGCTGGAACGCGCGGACGGCGCGGCCACCATCCGGACCGGCACCGGAGCCGTGAAACTCGGCCCGACCCTGGCCGGACTGCAGCTGCGCAGCGGAAGCGGTTCGGTCGAGGCTGCGTCGATCTCCGGCCCGGCGACGCTCGGCACCGGAACCGGAAACGTCTGGCTGGGCGCGGTCGAGGGCGACGTGATGGCCCGCACCGGAAGCGGCGACCTGTCCGTGGCCGACGCGGCCTCCGGCTCGCTCGAACTGATCACCGGCTCGGGCGAGGTGCGAGTCGGCATCCGGAGCGGCGTGCGGGCGGAAGTGGAACTGGCGTCGGCGGCCGGACGGGTGTCGAGCGAACTGGACGTCTCGGAAACGCCGCCGGAGGGCGCGGTCGCGCTGAAAGTCCGCGCCCGCACCGGAACCGGCAACGCGGTGGTCACCCGCGCGGCGGGCTGACACCGGAAACATCCCGTCTGCTCCGGCGGCGCACCCGTTATTCCACGACGCGGGTGCGCCGAGCAGACGGATGCAAGGGGGAGGCGGCGGGCCGCACCGGAGGATCCGGGGGGCCCGCCGCTTCGTGCTGTGCGAGCTTTTCCGGCGCGCCAATGTTTTCCGTTGGTGGACGGTCGAACTAAGGATTACCCCACGGGTTCAGGGCGCGTGACTCGGGAAGTCCTTGTGCGCCAAGGCAAGTCGCGATGCCACGGTCACCACGAGACCTCCCCGCCCCGCACCTCAACCACCACAAGGACTTCCGCGCGCTCCAAGACCGCAGCCTCCGCAGCAGAGAACTCCTCTCGGACTACCACGACCGGACGGCACCTGACCGAGCAGGCCGGGAGTTCCTCCGCCGACCCATTCCCTGACGCGGGCACCGAGCAGGCAACACCTCACCACCGTCGTCTGGCCAATCCTGCCGGGAAAGAGCCCTGCCACCGGGCATCGAAAGGGCGACCCGCCGCGGCACCGCTCAGCAACGGTGACGCAGCACCAAACCTCGTTTCTTGACTTCCGATCAAGAAAACCCTAGCCTTCGCTTCGGCCAGCTCTTGATTGCAAGTCAAGAGCGGCACGTGAACGGAAAAGGCGGGCGATGGAAACTTCGGCGGAGAAGGACAGCCGCACTGCGTCGGCACGGCAGGACGTGGGGTTCGAGTCCGGCGGCGTGCGGTGCGCGGCGTGGCTGTACACACCGGCGGCGGAAGGCGGGCCTCGGCCGTTGGTGGTCATGGCGCACGGGTTGGGCGCGGTGCGGGAGTGGCGGCTGGACGCGTTCGCGGAGCGGTTCGCCGCGCAGGGGTGGATGGTGCTGGTCTTCGACTACCGGTTCCTGGGGGCCAGCGAGGGATCTCCTCGGCAGTTGCTCGACATCGGCGACCAGCTCGACGACTGGCGGGCGGCACTGGCCTACGGCCGCTCCCTGCCCGAGGTCGACCCGGACCGGATCGCGGTGTGGGGGACCTCGTTCGGCGGCGGGCACGTGCTGCGGATCGCCGGCGAGGACAAGGACGTCGCAGCGGTGGTGGCCCAGTGTCCGTTCACCGACGGCCCGGCGTCGTTGGTCTCCCGGTTCCGCTCCAGCCCGTTGAGCATGCCCGGGCTCGTCATCGCCGCTGTGCTCGATGTCGTCGGGTCGGTGTTCGGGGCGAAGCCGGTGCTGGCTCCGGTGGTCGGGGTGTGGTGGATGCCGGCCTTCCTGGTGTCGCCGACGGCGATAGCCGCGGCGTCCAGGCTGATCCCGGCGGGGTCTCGGCTCTCGCCCCGCACCGCCGAGGTCCTTGCCCGGATCCCAGCCGTGCGCAACGGGCTGTCGCCGACCGTCGAGACGAACGGGCAGCCGTTCCGCCCCGGCGACACCGCGGTCGGCCGCGACACGATCTGGGGCGTCCTGACGGGCCCGGACGGTCACGGCGACAGCGCCAACGCGATCGCGGCCCGGCTCGCGTTGCGGTTGCCGCTGTACCGGCCGGGCAAGGACCTGCGCAAGATCGCCGCGGCGACCCTGTTGTGCGTGTGCGACGACGACCGCGCCGCTCCGGCGCGCACCACCACCCGCCTTGCGGCCGGACAGGACCACGTCCAGGTCAACCACTACGACGGCGACCACTTCGACATCTACGTCGGCGACCTGTTCGAACGTGCCGTCGCAGACCAGATCCAGTTCCTCGCCGCGCGGTTCACGGCCGCGGCGGGCCGGTAGCCGACCCGCCGCGTCACCGGGGATCGGGGGGACTCGGCACGGCGGCGATACCGCGGGCACTGCGCACCAAAGTCTCGACGACGGCGCGATCTCCCGCTGCGTCGCCCGCGTGCGTCAGCATCCCTTCGACCACGAACACCCCGATCCGGGTCATCGCGTCCTGCTCGGCCTCCGGCACGCCCAACGCGGCCAGATGCCACCGCAGGATCGCCTCCACCTGCGCGTGGAAGCCGTCGTGCCATGCCCGCAGCGACTCCGAGGCCGCGACCCTGGCGTGCACCGTCGTGATCAGCCGATCGACCCGCCGCAACTCGCTCACTGCCCACAGCAACTGCTCGACCGGCGGTTCGGCCGAGCGTTCCGCCACGCCGGCCAGGAACTGCGCGAACAGCGCGTCCAGCACAGCGACCAGTACCTCGTCCTTGTCTTTGAAGTACCAGTAGACGGTGTTGGAGGTGACCCCCGCCGCACGCCCGATCCGCGTCACCGTCGTGGGTTCGTAGCCTTCTTCCACGAACAACCGCGTGGCCGCGGCGACGATCTCGCCGCGCTTCTCTTCCCGGTCCTGCGGGCGTCGGTTACGCGGCATCCCCCACCTGGCCAGATCGGTCACGCTGAAACCCCACTGTAAAGGGACACAGCGCCCCCGCCGATCTCGACCCGGCACCGCGCACCGGACACCCGCGCGAGGCGGCCTTCGACGTGCCTGGCCATCGGAGAGCGACTAGCGGAATGGGAACTCTCACAACGGGAAAAGGTGTGCTGAACGGCCGAGGCCGGAATAGCCAGAGGGCCAGCCGAGTCGTCGCGGTCCGGGCGTCGAGGCGGTTGAGGAGCACCGCCAAGGCGCTCGATTTCCCGGGGGAGCAGGCAGGTAACAACATGCGGGTCAGTTCTGCCCGGCATCGGCACTCACAAGACCCCGGCCGAGCCGCCAACCCCGTGGCTCACTTCACCGCGCGTCGCAATGCCCGGGCGAGATCACCCCGCTCCCCCACCGCGACGCCGTCCAACCCCTGCCATTCCGCCATCGTCCGCAGTTCCCCGGCCAGCTCCGCCGCGACCCGTGCCTGGTCGGCTCCCGGCTCGGCGAACGCGCCTTGCACCCGCAGCACCCCGGCCGCCCGGTCGGATTTCAGGTCCACCCTCGCCGACAGGGCTCCGTCGAGCAGGAACGGGAACACGTAATACCCGTGCACCCGCTTGGCTTCCGGGATGTAAATCTCGATGCGGTACCGGAATCCGAAGAGCCGTTCCGTCCGCGCGCGTTCCCAGATCAGCGGGTCGAACGGGCACAGCAAAGCCCTTCCGGACACCGCCCGCGGCGTGCGGGCCCCGGCGTGCCGGTACGCGACCGCTCGCCAATCGTCCACCTGGACCGGCTCCAGGACTCCTTCCTCGACCAGTTCGCGAACAGCTTGCCGGGAGACGTCCGGGCCCAGGCGGTAGTAGTCGCGCAGATCGGTTTCCGTTGCCACGCCCAGCGCGCGCGCCGAGCGTTCGATCAGGCCGCGGGCGCCTTCCTCCGCGGAAACCTTGCGGGACAAGATCTCCGGCGGCACGACCCGCTCGGTCAGGTCGTACAGCCGCTCGAACGAACGCCGCGTGCCGGTGCTCAGCTGGCCGACGCCGAACAGGTACTCGCACGCCTTCTTCACCACCGAGCGTTCCCACCACGCACCCGGCCCGCGGCGGACCCCCTCGGTCTCCAATTCCTTCTCGATCGCCCCGGCTCCGATCGGGCCGTGTTCCTTCACGACCGCCAGCACGTCGTCGAGCAAGCCCGGCATCGTGTCGACCACCCGGGTGTAGTTCCGCCACCAGCCGTCCCGTTTGGCCCCGGAGCGCAGCAGTGGCCAGTCTTCGATCGGCAGCAGGCTCGCCTCGTGCGCCCACGACTCGACCAGCAGCCGCGGCCGCCGCGCGCGGTGGCTCCACGCCGCGTCGTCGACGAGCGCCGGGTCGTACGCGCCCAGACGCGAGAACAGCGGCATGTAGTGCGCGCGCACGGCGACGTTGACCGAATCCAGCTGCAGCAACTGGACCCGGGACAGCACCTTGGCGAGGTGCCGGCGGGTCGGGTCCGTGGCGGGCCGGGGGTCGGCGAACCCCTGCGCGGCCAGAGCGGTGCGGCGGGCGGCGGAAAGGCTGATCGTCTGCATGATCCCGCCATGGTGCCAGCCACCCCCGACAGTTTCGGTACATTGCCCGCGTGAGTGCCGCCGAAGTCCGTCCCGCGAACCCGTCCGACGCCGCGGAGATCGCCCGCATCCAGCGGCTGACCTGGCGGGCCGCGTACGCCGGCCTCCTGGGCGACGAAGCCATCGACGAACTCGACCAGGCCGACCTCGAGGGCACCTGGGCGGAGACGATCGAGTACCCCGGTTCCCGCGTCTACCTGGCCACCGAGGGCTCCTTCACGGTCGGCTACTGCGTCGCCGGTCCGGCGCCAGAGGACGAAGCCGCCGCGGCCGACGGATCCGCGCCCGAGGACGCTCCCGGGCTGATCGCGTCGCTGGTGGTCGAACCGCGCTGGGGGCGCCGCGGGCACGCCGGGCGGCTGCTCGCGACGGCCGCCGCGGACCTGCGCGAGCAAGGGCTGAGCCGCGGCATCACCTGGGTCGCCCAGTCCGACCACGCGACGCTCGGCTTCTACCGCCGCGCCGGCTGGTCCCCCGACGGCACCGTCCGCACCCTCGACACCGGCCGCGGCACGCTGCGCGAAGTCCGGCTCACCGGCACGCTCGAACTAGAACTCACGCAGTAGAAATCAAGCACTGACCGGCTCTTCGCGCTTCGCGAAGACCACCCAGCGCATCACCGAGTACATGAACACGCCCTCGCACGCCCCGGCGATCAGCCGCGACACGTGGTACTCGACGCCCAGCGCGGCCAATCCGGCGCCCAGCCCGAGCAGGAACGCCACGTAGTTCACCGCGATCGCCACCGCGTACAGCACGGCCTGGCGGCCCACCGGCGCGTGCGAGCGGAAGTTGAGCGCGCGGTTCAGCACGAAGCTCAACCCGAACGCGACCACGTACGCAACGCTGATCGACAGCCACACCGGCCACTTCAGCCCGCCGTGGAACAGGGTCAGCAGCAAGAGGTCGACGCCGAAGGTGAACCCGTTGATCACCGCGAAACCGAGGAAACTCGGCGCGACGATCCGGGACAGCCCGAACGGCAGGACGCGCACGACGGCGGCGCACAGCCCGGCGAAACGGTCGGCGATCGGCACCTCAGCCACCTGCCCGATCCTGGCAGCGGAAGGTGTCCGAGACGGGTCGGCCAGGTGATCTTCTGGGGTTGGCTCCCGGGGAAAGAGTGGGGTTAGCCCCCGTGATCTTTTCGTGACAGCTGCTAGCTTGGGGTGAGCAGGGACACGAACGGGGGTGACGCGATGGGATGGGTGCTCCTGACCCTCGGCGTCGCCTTCGGCTCGGCCATCGTGCCGCTCGTCAACGCCGAGCTTTTCGTCATCGGCCTCTGCGCGAGCCAGCACAACGTGCACTGGCTGTGGCTGGGCGGCGCGGTCGCGGTCGGGCAGATCGCCGGGAAACTGCTGTACTACCTGGCCGCGCGCGGTTCGATCCGGCTCCCGAAGTTCCTGCACGACCGGCTGCACCGCGAACGCCCGCTGACGCCGCGGCGGGTCCGCTGGCAGCTGCGCGCCAAGGCGATCCGGGGCAAAATCGAGGCCCTGCGCGAACGCTGCCAGCGCCATCCGCACTGGATGACCGGCACCTACGGGATCAGCTCGCTCGTCGGACTGCCCCCGTTCATGGCGACGAGCGTCCTCGCCGGGATGGTCCGGATGCGGCTGTCGACGTTCCTCGCGGCGGGGCTCGCGGGGCGATGGGTGCGGTTCAGCCTGCTGGCCGCTTCGCCCGCGCTGTTCGCGGGCTGGCTGCAGTAGGGAGGCGCGCCTCGATCGGGCGCGATCCCCACGGACACAAGGCTTGGTTCACCGCCCGCCACCCGCAAGGGCGCATCAACCTCGCCCGCCCGCTCCCGCAGACCGGACTCATCGCCGCGGACTTCCGGATACGTCACTCGGCATAGGCGCGTCGACATCCTCACCGCCGCCGCGCGACGGTTCGATCCCCCCATTGCCGCGCATCCCGGTCCGTCGAGCACGGCGCCGAGCTACTTGCGTTCCGCGGCTTCCAATTCGATCGCCTTGCGCATCGTCGCCCGCGCCCGGCGCCGGTCCCCCGCGATGTCGTACGCGTACGCCAGCCGGTACCAAGCCCGCCAATCCTCTTGGCTGGCTTCGACTTCCGCGCGCCGTCGGTCGAACCACGCGTCCGCGGCGTCGCGGTCCACGCGGCCGGACGGGCGGCGCGGCAGGTCCGACACGTCCGGCAGGCCGCCCTCGGCGTCCAGCTGCCGCGACAGCCGCTGGATCTGCATGCCGGACCGCCAGGTCACCACGACGATCCACACGCCCAGCAGCGGCAGCAGGAACACGCCGATGCCCAGCGCGATCCCGGCCGGCGTCCCGGTGCCGAGCAGCGCCACGGCCCGGTCCGCCAGCAGGACCAGGTACACCACGAGCGCCGCCGTCATCAGCAGCGCGAAATTGCGGGCTTTCACAGGTCGAGCACGTTCTCCAGGCCGACCGTCAGGCCGGGACGCGACACCACCGAGCGCACGCCGAGCAGCACGCCCGGCATGAACGACGTCCGGTCCAGCGAATCGTGCCGGATGGTCAGCGTTTCGCCCTCGCCGCCGAACAGGATTTCCTCGTGCGCCACCAGACCCGGCAGCCGCACCGAATGCACGTGGACGTCCTCGACGGAGGCGCCGCGGGCACCGTCCATTTCGGACGTCGTGGCGTCCGGACCGGGCGTGACCCCGGCCTCGGCCCGGGCGGCGGCGATCATCCGCGCAGTGTGCGCGGCGGTGCCGGACGGGGCGTCGGCCTTGCGGTTGTGGTGCAGTTCGATGATCTCGGCCGAGGCGTAGAACTTCGCCGCCTGCGCCGCGAAGCGCATCGCCAGCACCGCGCCCAGCGCGAAGTTCGGGGCGACCAGCACGCCCACCGACGGCTTGTCCGCCAGCAGCCCGCGCAGTTCGGCCAGCCGCTCCTCGCTGAAGCCGGTGGTGCCGACGACCGCGTGCAGGTCGTGCGCGATCAGCCAGCGCAGGTTGTCCATCACCGCGTCCGGATGCGTGAAGTCCACGACCACCTGGGCTTTTTCGAGCGCGGCGAAATCGTCGCCGGCGTCCAGCGCGGCCACCAGTTCCTGGTCCGCGGCACCCTCCACGGCTTTCACCACGGTGGCGCCCATGCGGCCGCGCGCGCCCAGCACGCCGACGCGGATCGGGGACTCGGTCATGACGCGATCACCTCGTGCAGATCGTCGGGAAGGTCGTCGGCGTGAGCGTACGGCCCCACCACCGCCGCGGACGACACCCCGCCGGGGCGCCGCAGCAGAGTGCGAGCGAGCGCACACACGTCCTCGGTCGTGACCGCGTCGATCCGCGCGATCGTGTCGTCCACGCCCAGGTACCGGGCGTAGTTCAGCTCGTTCTTGCCGATCCGGGACATCCGCGACGACGTGTCCTCCAGGCCCAGCACGAGCCCGCCGCGCAACTGTCCCTTGGCGCGCGCGACCTCGGCGTCGGACAGCCCGTCCGCGGCGACCGAGTCGAGCACCTCCCGGATCACGCCCGCGACCTGGCCGAGCCGCTCCGGCTGGCAGCCCGCGTACACCGACATGTGCCCGAGATCGGCGTAGCTCGCCACCGACGAATACACCTGGTACGCCAGGCCCCGGCGCTCGCGGATCTCCTGGAACAGCCGGGAACTCATGCCGCCGCCGAGCGCCGCGTTGAGCACCGACAGCGTGAACCGGCGCTCGTCGTGCCGCGGCAGCGCGCGGAAGCCGAGCATCACGTGCGCCTGCTCGGTGTCGTCCGGGTGCAGCGCCAGCTTCGGCACCGTCTTCAGCCGCGCCCGGCCGGACCGCGGCGCGACCGGCGTCGCAGTGCCGCCGAGACGGTCCTTCAGCGCGCGCTTGACCAGCCGCAGCACCTGGCCGTGTTCGACGTTCCCGGCGACCGCGAGCACCATCCGCGGCAGCGTGTAGCGGCGGCGGTAGAAGCCCCGCAGCGCGACCGGCGACATCTCGGTGATGGACTTTTCCGTGCCCAGCACCGGACGGCCCAGCGGGTGGTCGCCGAGGATCGCGCTGACGAATTCCTCGTGCAGCAAGTCTTCCGGGTCGTCGTCGCGCATCGCGATTTCTTCGAGGACGACGCTGCGTTCCATGTCCATGTCGCGGTCCGTGCACTGCGCTTCGAAGACCACGTCGGTGACGAGGTCGAGCGCGAGCGGCAGGTCCGCGTCGAGGACCTGGGCGTAGTAGCAGGTGTGCTCTTTCGCGGTGAAGGCGTTGAATTCGCCGCCGACCGCGTCGATTTCCTCGGCGATCTGGGTGGCGTCGCGGTGCGCGGTTCCCTTGAACAGCAAGTGTTCCAGGTAATGCGCCGCGCCCGCGACCGGCGAGGGTTCGTCGCGGGAACCTACGCCGACCCACAGGCCGACCGTGGCCGACCGGGACGCGGGGACGTGCTCGGTGATCACCCGCAGGCCGCCGGGCAGGACGCTCCGCTTGACGACCGCACCGTCCGAAGTGGACTCAAGCGTACGGGTGGTGCCGACGGGCTGCTCGTGCCCGGAAACCTGCCGTGCCAAAAGCATTCCTTTGTTCAACATGCGGTGAAGGCCCCCTCCCCGGCCGGAGAGGGGGCCTTCACGGACCTGGCTTCGCGGAGCGAGCCTTACTTGGCTTCGGCGGTCTCGGCCGGAGCTGCGTCGCCCTCGGCGGGCTTCGCGGCGTCCTCTTCCTTGACCACGATCAGGCTGATCTTGCCGCGGTTGTCGATGTCGGCGATCTCGACGCGGATCTTGTCGCCGACGTTCACCACGTCCTCGACCTTCGCGATCCGCTTGCCGTTGCCCAGCTTCGAGATGTGCACGAGGCCGTCCTTGCCCGGCAGCAGCGAGACGAACGCGCCGAACGCGGCCGTCTTCACCACGGTGCCCAGGAAGCGCTCGCCGACCTTCGGCAGCTGCGGGTTGGCGATGGCGTTGATCTTGCCGATCGCCGCCTCCGCCGACGGGCCGTCGGCCGCGCCCACGTAGATCGTGCCGTCGTCCTCGATCGAGATGTCGGCGCCGGTCTCCTCGGTGATCGAGTTGATCATCTTGCCCTTCGGCCCGATGACCTCGCCGATCTTGTCGACCGGGATCTTCACCGACGTGACGCGCGGGGCGTACGGGCTCATCTCGTCCGGGCCGTCGATCGCCTCGGCGATGACGTCCAGGATGGTGAGGCGAGCGTCCTTCGCCTGCTTCAGCGCGGCCGCGAGCACCTCGGACGGGATGCCGTCCAGCTTGGTGTCCAGCTGCAGCGCGGTGATGATGTCCTTCGTGCCGGCGACCTTGAAGTCCATGTCGCCCAGCGCGTCCTCGGCGCCCAGGATGTCGGTGAGGGCGACATAACGCGTCTCCCCATCCACTTCATCGGACACCAGGCCCATGGCGATGCCCGCGACCGGGGCCTTCAGCGGCACGCCGGCGTTGAGCAGGCCCATGGTGGACGCGCAGACCGAGCCCATCGAGGTCGAGCCGTTGGAGCCCAGCGCCTCGGAGACCTGGCGGATCGCGTACGGGAACTCGTCCCGCTTCGGCAGGACCGGGACCAGGGCGCGCTCGGCGAGCATGCCGTGGCCGATCTCGCGCCGCTTCGGCGAGCCGACGCGGCCGGTCTCGCCGGTGGAGAACGGCGGGAAGTTGTAGTGGTGCAGGTAGCGCTTCGTCGTCTCCGGCGACAGCGAGTCGATCTGCTGCTCCATGCGGAGCATGTTCAGCGTGGTGATGCCCAGGATCTGGGTCTCGCCGCGCTCGAACAGCGCCGAACCGTGCGCCCGCGGGACCACGGCGACCTCGGCCGAGAGCTGGCGGATGTCGGTCAGGCCGCGGCCGTCCATCCGGATCTTCTCGGTGAGGACGCGGTTGCGCATGATCTTCTTGGTCAGCGCCTTGAACGCGCCGCCGACCTCCTTGTCGCGGCCCTCGAAGGCCTCGCCCTCGCCGAGGCCGAGCTTCTCCAGGACGGTGGCCTTGACCTCGTCGGTCGCGGCGTCGCGCTCCTGCTTGCCGGCGATCTGCAGGGCCTTGGCCAGCTCGTCGGACGCGATCGCGGCGACGGCCTCGTAGATGTCCGGCTGGTAGGCCGGGTACACCGGGAACTCGCCGGTCGGCTTCGCGGCGTCGGCGGCCAGGCGCTGCTGCGCCTCGCACAGCACGCGGATGAACGGCTTCGCGGCCTCCAGGCCCTCGGCCACCGCGGCCTCGTCCGGAGCCTTGCCGCCGGCGGCGATCAGGTCGAGCGTGTGCTCGGTGCCCTCGGCCTCGACCATCATGATCGCGACGTCGTCGCCGACGATCCGGCCCGCGACCACCATGTTGAAGGTGGCCTTCTCGAGCTGCGGCCAGGTCGGGAACGCGACCCACTGGTCCTCGATCAGCGCGACGCGCACGCCGCCGACCGGGCCGGAGAACGGCAGGCCGGCGATCTGGGTGGAGGCCGACGCGGCGTTGATCGCCAGCACGTCGTACGGGTCGTCCGGGTTGAGGCTCTGGACGGTGATGACGACCTGGATCTCGTTGCGGAGGCCGTCGGCGAAGGACGGGCGCAGCGGGCGGTCGATCAGGCGGGCGGTGAGGATCGCGTCGGTCGACGGGCGGCCCTCGCGGCGGAAGAACGCGCCCGGGATGCGGCCGGCGGCGTACATCCGCTCCTCGACGTCCACGGTCAGCGGGAAGAAGTCGAAGTGCTCCTTCGGGTGCTTCGACGCCGTGGTCGCCGACAGCAGCATGGTCTCTTCGTCCAGGTACGCGACGACGGCGCCGGCGGCCTGCTTGGCGAGCCGGCCGGTCTCGAACCGGACGGTGCGGGTGCCGAACCGGCCGTTGTCCAGAACGGCTTCGGTCTCGAACACGGTGACTCCGGTGGAGTCGGTCATATGGTCAATCTCCTCTTTGGTTCCTTCGTACGGCGTGAGTCTCCCACTGTGGGACCCGGTTCGCCCGAGGACGCTCGAGGAGGTGTGAGGCCGGTCTTCGATCGAAGCCCCCGGGTCCGTTGCCCGGGAACCACTACCGAGGACCGGCGGGATCGTTCCTCCAGCGCGCTCGCGCCGTGTGGGGGTGTGCTTGCGGCGAGGGGGAGCGGCCGGAGCCGCTCCCCCTCGTCAGCACGCTATCGACGCAGGCCGAGACGCTTGATCAGGTCGCGGTACCGCGCCACGTCCACCTTTTCCGTGTAGTTCAGCAGCCGGCGGCGACGGCCGACCAGCAGCAGGAGACCGCGACGGGAGTGGTGGTCGTGCTTGTGGGTCTTCAGGTGTTCGGTGAGGCCGATGATCCGCTTGGTCAGCAGCGCGACCTGGGCCTCGGGGGATCCGGTGTCCGAGTCGTGCAGCCCGTACTCGGCGAGGATCGTCTTCTTCTCTTCGGTGGACAGCGCCACTGGTGGTGCTCCTTGTGCATCTCGTGCCGTGAGGCCCGCACCGCACCGCGCGGCCGGGTGAGACGGTCTCGGCCGCCACGGACTGCAGCCGGACCCGATTGCCGAGGTTACCAGCCGGTTGAACTGCGGCTTCCGGCGCGTGCGGCTAGCTGGGCAGCACGGCCTCGCCCGCGCGGCGCAGCCGCCAAGTGCGCAGCGTGCGGTACGGGGCGCCGCCGCCCATGAGCTCGACGCGGTCCGCGGTCCAGACCCGGCTGCGGAAACCGGCCAGCCGTTCCGTCCACGCCGTCGGCGGCCGCGTGCGGGAGCATCGCGCCAGCGTCAGGTGCGGCCGGTAGGGACGGTCTTCGCCGGGGCCCGGGGTCGCGGCCGCGGCGAGGTCGGCGAGGTCCTCCCCCGCCACTCCCAACCACAGCACTCCCGGAAATGTTCCCGAACCGGCGAGCCGGACGTCAACGGATTTCCGGCCGGCCAGCGCCCGGTCGAGGAAGGCGCCGCAGTCGGCCGGGTCCGCTTCGCCGTAAAAGGCCAGCGTGACGTGCCAGCCGACCGGATCGGACCAGCGCAACAGCCGGTCCTTGGCGCCGAGCGCCTCGGCGATCTCCGCCGCGACGTCGGCGGGCGGGCGCAGCGCGGAGAACAGCCGCATCGGCTACTGGCCCGCTCCCGCGCGGCGGAGCAGGTCGGCGATCGCCGGGAAGTCCTCGTCGAGCAGTTTGGCCGCCTCGGCGAGGTTCTCGTCCTCGGCGACGTCCCGGATGCCCGCGAGCACGATCTTCTCGTCCGAGCTGACCGGGATGTTGTCGCGGCCGACGGTGGGCCGCGAATCGCGCACGTCCTCGAGCGCGGCCTGCATCGCGTCGCGGTCGCCCGCGGCGACCTCGGGCACCAGGATCTTGCGCTCGAGCATGATCATCCGGGCCAGCACGACCGGATTGCCGATCTTCGCCCGCCGGCCGCTCATCACCTGGCTCAGCATCGGCGCGCTGATCCCCAGGACCTCGGCCAGGAACGCCTGCGACACGTCGAAGGCCACGACCAGCCTGCGCACCCGATCGCCGAGCGGCTCCCCGTACCACTCCCGCTGCAGCGCGATGTTCCGCTGGACGATCTTGTGGTCCTCCACCTGGCTCCGCTCCCCTAGCGCTGTCGTCCCGCGGCCCGGTGCTGCCCGGCCCGCGTCTGTCCCTCCGGTCCGGCGCCGCCGGCCCATCTTGCCACCCCGGAGGCCCCCGCCGGGCCGGAACGCCCGATTCGCCCCGGGTCCGGCCCGCCCCGGGCACCGGCGCGCTCAGCTGTCCGAGCCGAGCGCTTGCCTGGTCCGGGCCACGTCCTCGTCGATCTTCTTCACGAGATCGGCCGGAGCGCCGAACCGCGCCTGATCCCGCAACCGGGTGACGAAGTCGAGCGCGACGTGCTGGCCGTAGAAGTCCTCGTCGACGTCCAGCACGAACGCCTCGACGGTGCGCTCGCGGCCGGAGAACGTCGGGTTGGTGCCCACCGACACCGCCGCGCGCAGCCGCCGGGCCGGGTCGGACAGCCGGCTGAACCAGGCCGTGTAGACGCCGTCCGCGGGCACGGCGGCGAACCGCGCGGTGGACAGGTTGGCCGTCGGGTAGCCGAGGTCGTGGCCGCGTCCGTCGCCGCGCACGACGATGCCCTCCAGCCGGTGCGGGCGGCCGAGCGCGTCGGCGGCGGCCACCACGTCGCCGGCGTCGATGCACGAGCGGACGTAGGTCGAGGAGAAGGTGATGTCGTTGGCGCCGCGGTCGTCGTCCAGCGAACGCCCCTGGAGCTCCGCGCCGTAGGCGACGAACCCGAAGCGGCGGCCGAGTTCGCGCAGCAGCGCGACGTTGCCCGCGGCCTTGGCTCCGAAGGTGAAGTTGTCGCCGACCAGCACCGCGGCCGCGTGCAGCCGGTCGACCAGCACCTCGTGCACGAACTCGTGCGGGCTGAGCCGGGACAGCTCAAGGGTGAAGGGCAGCACGCAGAACACGTCCACGCCGAGCCCCTCGACCAGTTCGGCCTTGCGCCGCAAGGTGGTCAGCTGCGCGGGATGGCTGCCCGGGCGCAGCACCTCGGACGGATGCGGGTCGAAGGTGAGCACCACGCTGGGCACGCCGCGTTCGGCGGCCGTCGCGACGGTGCGCTTGATCAGTTCCTGGTGCCCGCGGTGCACGCCGTCGAACACGCCGATGGTGACCACGCACCGTCCCCAGCCGCCCGGGAGGTCCCCGAGCCCACGCCACCGCTGCACTGTTGTCAACTCTCCCCGAGCAAGGTGCCTTTGCCCCCACCCTATGCGGGCAGGAGGACCACCACCGAGCGGGTCACTCCCTCGGCGTCCGAGGCCAGCGCGAGCACGTGGCCGTCCGGCGCGAACAGGCCGTACGTGCCGGCGATTCCCGCGGCGGGGATGCGCCTGCCGTACTGCACGGCCTTGGCGGTGGCGGCGTCGAGATCCCGGCGCGGGAACGCAGCGGCGACGGCGGCGTCGAGGTCCAGGGACAGTTCGGGCTTTTCTTCGAGCTGGTCGAGCGTGCGCGCGCGGGCGAGCGTGAACGGCCCGACTGTGGTGCGGCGCAAGGCTTTCAGGTGCCCGCCGACGCCGAGTCCCGCGCCGAGATCGCGGGCGAGCGCGCGGACGTAGGTGCCGGACGAGCATTCGACGACCGCGTCGAGTTCGATCCGGTCGTCCTCGCGGCGAAGGCCGAGAACGTCGAACCGGTGCACGGTCACCGGCCGCGGCGGGAGGACGACGTCCTCGCCCGCGCGCACCCGGGCGTAGGCGCGCTTGCCGTCGATCTTGACCGCGGAGACCGCGCTGGGCACCTGCTGGATGTCACCGGTCAGCTGCGCGACGCCGTCGGCGATCTGCTCGTCGGTGACCGCGGCGAGGGTTTCCGGCGCGGCATCGTTTTCGAGCGGTTCGCCCTCGGCGTCGTCGGTGGTGGTGGACCGGCCGAGCGACAGGGTGGCGAGGTAGGTCTTGCGGTCGAGGGCGAGGTGCCCGAGGAGTTTGGTGGCGCGTTCGATGCCGAGCACGAGCACGCCGGTCGCCATCGGGTCGAGCGTGCCGGCGTGGCCGACCTTGCGGGTGCCCATGATCCGCCGCGCCCGCGCGACCACGTCGTGCGACGTCATGCCCGCCGGTTTGTCGACGATGAGCAGTCCGGGAGGAGGGGCGGGACGACGCGGTTCTTTCGGGCGAGACACGGCGGAAACCCTACCTAGGCGGGGTTTCGCGGTCGGCGCCCGGTTCGGGGCCGGGCGATGCGGGTCTCGCCAGCGGCACCGCTCACGAGACCCGGCTGGCTCAGGCGGCGACGGCTTCTTCCGGCGCCCGGTCCCAGCGATGCCGCCGGATCCGGACCGGGACTTCTTCCCCGCGCGCCTCCGCGGCGAACACCTGGGCGCGGGCCCGCCGCCACCACACCAGCATCCGGGACGCGCCCAGGGCCAGCACGGCCACGACGACCAGCAGCGAAATCCGGAAGTTGCCGCCGGTCGCCTGGAGCAGGATGCCGATCAGGAGCGCCGTCACGGTGGTCGCCAGGAAGCCGCCGACGTTCACTACCCCGGTGGCGGTGCCGACGCGGGACAGCGGGTTGTAGTCGCGGGCGATGGCGAAGCCGATCATCGACGCCGGGCCGCCCAGGGTGAGGAACGCGAAAGCCGGGACGAGGACGCCCACCGGGACGTGGCCGTTCCAGCCGAGCAGCACCGCCCACACGATCGCCGCTCCGGCGAGGTAGCCGATGACCAGCGGCACCCGCAGCGCCGGAGCGCGGCCGATCACCGCGCCCAGCAGCGGGCCGCCCGCCATGGAGCCGAACACGAAGACGGTCAGCAGCGCGCTGGCGGTCGCGGCGGGCAGACCCTCGCCCTGCACCAGGAAAGGCATGCCCCACAACAGGGTCAGCACGTTCGGCGCGAACATCGTCGAGAAGTGCACCCAGAAACCCAGCCGGGTGCCGGGGGTGCGCCAGGCCAGTTTGACCTGCCGGCCGAGTTCCGCCGGGCGCACGGGTTCGCGTTTGCGCTCCGGCACGCCGTCGGGGGTGTCGCGGACGCGCAACGCGACCGGCACCGAGTACAGCACCGTCACCGCGCCGACCGCGAGGAAGGTGACTGTCCATCCTGGACCGTCGAGGAGCAAGGTGAGCGGGACGGTCGCGATGAGGTTGCCGATGTAACCGACGCACGACGTGAACGACGCGAGCAACGCGTACCGGTGCGCGGGGAAGTGCGCCGCGACGAGACGCAGGACGCTGACGAACGTGAGCGCGTCGCCGAGGCCGAGGACGGCGCGGGCGACCAGGCCGAGCGCGTAGGTGTCGGCGAGCCCGAGCAGCAGCTGCCCGGAGCCGAGGATCAGGACGGCGGCGGTGAGGACGCGGCGCGGGCCGTAGCGGTCGACCAGCACGCCGGTCGGGATCTGCATGGCCGCGTAGACGCCGACCTGCAGGACGGTGAAGATGCCGAGCGCGGCGGAGCCGACGCCGAAGCGTTCGGCCGCCTTCAGCCCGGCGACGCCGAACGAAGTGCGGTGGAAAACGGCGAGCAGGTACACCGTGACCGCGGTGAGCCAGATGAGCCAGGACCGGACAGGGGCGCGGCCGGCGGGCGTCAAGAGTTCCTCCAGAGTGCGGGCGAGCGTCGGGACAAAGGAGGACGACGACGCTGCCGCCTCGATAGTTGTATCGCCTCAGCAACCTCGATACATAGCCGTGACCGGGGTGTGCTTCACCACAGATCCACTTCGCCCCGGATGCCGACGACCGTTTCGCCGCCGACCCACACGTCGTCGCCGTCCCGTTCGACGTGCACCCGCCCGCGCCTGCCCAGCCGCGTGCCCTGCGCCGCGACGTAGGACTCCGGCGCGATGCCGTCGCCGATCAGCCACTGGCCGAGCGCCGCGTTGAGGCTGCCGGTGACCGGATCCTCGACGACGTCGCTGAACGCGCGGACCTCGAACGCCGTTTCGGAACCGGCCGGCTGCGCACCGGCGACGCCCACCTTGTACGAGCCGAGCGCGGCGAAGTCCGGTTCGATCGCGAGGACGGTCGCCGAGTCGCGCAACAGCAGCGCGATCCAGCCGGGACCGTTGTCCGCCCAGCGCGCTTCGAGCACGTCGGCGTCGCCGAGGTGCAGGCCGCGCTTCACCGCGGCGAGGTCGGCGTCGGCCACCGGACCGCCGCGAAGCAGCGGAGGCGCGGCGAACGCCAGCCGGTCGCCGTCGCGGCGCACCCGGACCAGCCCGGCCCCGCATTCCTGCACGAGGTGCCCGGCCTTCGGCTCTCCCCCGGCGGCCAGCCACGCCCGCGCGGACCCGAGCGTCGGATGCCCGGCGAACGGCAGCTCGCGGCCCGGGGTGAAGATCCGCACGCGGTAGTCGGCGGCCGGGTCGGACGGCTCCAGCAGGAACGTGGTCTCGCTGAGATTCGTCCAGTTCGCGAACGCGGCCATCCGCTCGTCGGACAGCCCGTCCGCGCCGTGCACGACAGCGAGCGCGTTGCCCTGGGTGAGCTCGTCGGTGAAGACGTCGACCTGGGTGAACTTCGGCATGCGCCCACCCTCGCATCCGCCGTACTCCGGCGGCGAGCGGGTTTCGCCGTCAGACCGTCACGCCTCCCGCACCGCGCCGACCACGGCCCACCGCCCGGACCGCCATCGCGCCACCACGGCCGCCAGCCGGAACACCATGAACAGCGACAATCCGCTCCAGATCCCGGTCAGCCCCCAGCCCAGCGCCAGCGACAGCCAGATCAGCGGCAGGAATCCGAGGCCGGCGCTGACGAGCGTGGCGGTGCGGAGGAAGGCGGCGTCGCCCGCGCCGAGCAGGACGCCGTCGAGCGCGAACACCACCCCCGCGATCGGTTGCAGCGCCACGAAAAACCACCAAGCGTGCGGGATTTCCCCGAGCACTCCCGGATCGGACGTGAACGCGTGCGGCAGGACGCTCCACAACGCCGCGAACAGCACGCCCAGGAAACAGCCGAGGACCAGGCCGTATCCGGTGATCTGCGTGGCCACCCCGCGCGCCTGCCGCGCCGCTCCCGCGCCGAGCGCCGCGCCGACGAGCGACTGCGCGGCGATCGCGACCGAATCGAGCACCAGCGCCAGGAACGTCCAGAGCTGCAGGACCACCTGGTGTGCCCCGACCGCCTCGGTCGAGGTGCGCGCGGCCACCGCGGCGGCCGACACGAAACACGCCTGGAACGCGAAACTGCGCAGCACCAGGTCCCGGCCGAGACCCAGTTGTGCCCGCATCACCGCGAAATCCGGCCGCAACGGCACCTTTTCCCGCACCAGCGCGGCGACGAACATCGACGCGGACACCACCTGCGCGACGATGTTCGCGATCGCCGACCCCTCCAGCCCGAGGCCGGCGGCATACACCAGCACCGGACAGAGAACCGCGGAGATTCCGTTGCCCGCCAACACATAGCGCAGCGGACGGGTGGCGTCCTGCACGCCGCGCATCCAGCCGTTGCCCGCCATCGTGACGAGGATCAGCGGCGCGCCGAACAACGCGATCCGCAGCCACGACACGGCCGCCTCGGCGATCTCGTCGCTGCCCGAAAGCGCGCGGGCGATCGGCCCGGCCAGCAGCTGCCCCACTACCAGCAGCACCAGCCCGACCAGCACGCCGAGCCAGGTCGCCTGCACGCCTTCGCGAACCGCGTCCGCGCGCCTGCCCGCGCCGTGCAGCCGCGCGGTGCGCGAAGTGGTGCCGTACGACAGGAAGGTGAGCTGCGTGGAGACCTGCGACAACACCACGCCGCCCAGCGCGAGGCCAGCGAGCGGCAACGCCCCGAGATGGCCGACGACGGCAGTGTCGACCAGCACATAGAGCGGCTCGGCGGCGAGCACGCCGAGCGCGGGCACGGCGAGGCCGAAGACTCGGCGGGGCGGAATGCGGTCACCGCTTACGGCGGTGGTCGTGGCGTTTTCGGACACGGGACGAGAGTAGCTACCGGGACCGACAATTCCGGCGGGGGCGACCACCGGCGGGTGATCCGGGCGTGGAATTCGCTTGTCGGACAAGGAAATTTGGCCGACGCTGAGCTGCGGAAGTCCTAATTGGTGCCGCGGCCTCCCGGCTGTCGCGAGTGGACACCGGCAGGGGCAGGGTACGATCGAATCGGAGGCAATCTCCACTTTCGTGGAGGACAGCTTTGCCTTTGCCGACGGAAGGCAGCACATGACCGCCGACAAGCCGCTGCGGGCCGACGCCCAGCGCAACCGCGACGTCCTGATCGCCAAGGCACGCGAGCTCTTTGCCGCAGGCGAGTTCTTCGACCTGCGCTTCGACGATTTCGCCCGCCTGGCCGGAGTCGGCACCGGCACCCTGTACCGCCACTTCCCCACCCGGGAAGCCCTGGCCGAGGCGGTTTACCACGGGGAAGTCGCCGCGCTGTGCGAGCGCGCCCGCCAGTTGCAGGAGACGCTGCCCGCGGCGGAGGCGTTGGCGGCCTTTCTGCGCGGGATGGTGGACCACATCGCCGCGCACGAGGGCCTGGCGCGGACGCTGGCAACGCTCCTGGCGGATCGCTCAGGCGCTCTCGCCGGGGGCGGCCAAGCGCTGGAGGAGGCGGTCGCCGACCTGGTGGCCGCTGCGGTGCGGGACGGTGCGGTGCGCGACGACGTGGATGCCGGTGCCGTGATGATGGCGCTGCACGGCATCGGCGCGGCCCATGACCGGCCACGGTGGCGGGCCGAGGCGGATGACGTCGTCACCCTTTTGCTGGACGGGCTGCGCCGCTCTCGGTGACCGGCGCGGGGATCTGGCCATCGAGTGGTTGCCCTCAGCCGCGTTGGTGAAGTCTCAGGATGAGGGCACGGGCCCGCCGAACACCAGCCACCTCACCACTACGCCGCTCCCGGTGACAGGTGCAGGATCCGGCCGCGACGCGAGCCCGAGCGGTCGCCCGGACGCACCGGCGAAACTCGAAGATGCGGGCGGGGTCCACCGAATACCAGCCACGCACCGCCCGCACAACCCGCTCCCCACCGGCCGAAACCCCTCCGCGCGCCGCCCATCCCGGGTCAGGAAGCGCGCAGCAGCGGCGCCCTCCCCAGTGCCTCCCGGAGCCGGTCCAGCACCTCCTCCGCCGGGCCTTCCGCCGTGCATCCGGCGGCCATGCGGTGGCCTCCCCCGCCGAACTCCGCGGCGGCCGCGGACACGTCGATGTCGCCCGCGGACCGCAGCGAGACCGTCCACACTGGACCCGGCCCGGCCTCCTTCAGCACGGCCGCGACCCCGGCCTCCCGGGTAGCGCGCACCACGTCGATCACCGACTCCACCTCTTCGAGCCGCACCGTCGCCGCGGCGGCCGCGCGCACCACCGTGTGGACGAAGCCGAATCCTTGTGCCCCTTCGGGTTCCAGCCGGGCCTCGGACAGCACCCGCGCGAGCATCGGCAGCCACGCGAACGGGTGATCGTCGACGATGCGGCGGGCCACCTCGCCCGGGTCCGCGCCCGCTTCCAGGAGGCGGGCGGCGATCCGGTGCGTTTCCGGGCTCGCCCGGCGGAAACCGCTCGTGTCCGTCACGACCCCGGCGTACAAGCACCGCGCGGCGGCCGCGTCCAGTTCGACGCCCATCGCCTCGACGATCCGCGTGACCAGGATCGCCGTCGCTTCGGCAGTGTCGTCCACGACGTGGTGGGTGCCGTAGCGGGCATTGGTCGCGTGGTGGTCGACGACCAGGACCGAACCGCCGGCGGCGCGGACCGCGGCGACCCTCGGGGCGAGCCTGCCCAGGCGGCCCAGGGTCGGGGTGTCGAGGGCGACCAACAGGCCGTCAGCCGGAGGGAGGGAGCCGACGGGGGTGATCAGGCCGTCGACGTCCAGCCAGGCCAGCGTTTCGGGGGCCTCGTCCGGCTCGCCGAAGGCGACTCGCACGCGCGCGCCGCGGCGATGCAGCACGTGCCCGAGGGCCAGCGCGCTGCCGAGGGCGTCGGCGTCGGGGCGCACGTGTCCGAGCAGCGTCACGTCGGTGGCCTCGGCCAGCAGTGCGGCGGCGGCCTCGATGTCCTGTACCAGGGAAGCTGTCACGGAGTGCCACGCTACGCTCTGCGGGATGCCTGAGTACGTGATCCTCGTTCTGCCTTCCGCCAACCGCGTGTACGCCGCCTCGTCGCCGGCGCTGCTGCGCGCCGAGCTGGCGGCCCTCGGCGCTGGTCTTTCCGCCGAGGTGTCGGCGATCGAAGAGATCGAGCTCGGCGGTGTCGGGTACGTGAAATTCGCCTGCGCGGCGCCGCTCGGCGAGCGAGACCTGGCGCTGCTGTCGAACCTTTCCTCGCTGTACGCCCTGTTCGAACTGGGCGACGGCGTGCTGCGGCCGGTCGCCGTGCACCCGCTGGCGAAAGCGGATTCGGACCTGCTGACCATCCAGAAGTACCCGGGCAAGACGAATGAGCAGTTCACGAAGCTGCTGCTCAACCTCACGCTGCTGGCGACCTCGCGCCCCGCGGACTGGCCGGACCGCGAACTGCACGTGCTCGACCCGCTGTGCGGTCGCGGGACGACGCTGAACCAGGCCGTGATGTACGGCTTCGACGCGACCGGCCTCGACGTCGACGCACGCGATTTCGAGGCGTACGAACAGTTCGTGAAGACGTGGCTGCGCACGAAGCGCGTGAAGCACACCGCCGAATCCGGGCAGCTGCGCCGCAACAAGGTCCGCCTCGGGCGTCGGCTGGACATCGAGTACGCGTTCGACAAGGACGACTACAAGGCGGGCCGCACCCGTCGGCTCAGCTACCTCAACGCGGACACCCTGACCACCGACGAGGTCCTCCGCCCGGCGTCAGTGGACCTGATCGTGACCGACGCACCGTACGGCGTGCAGCACGGCAGCCACCGCGACACCGGCCTGGCCCGCAGCCCGCGCGACCTGCTCGCGGCGGCGATCCCGGTGTGGAACCGCGTGCTCCGGCCGGGCGGGGCGCTGGGGATCTCGTGGAACACGCACGTGCTGCCGCGGGAAGAACTGGTGGCGATCCTGGAACGGGCGGGGCTGGCGGTGCGGTCGGGGGGACCGTACGAGGAGCTGGCGCACCGGGTGGACCAGGCGATCGTGCGCGATCTGGTGGTGGCGGGAAAGCCGGTCTGAATTCCCGGGGGCACGACCACCCGGACCGGTGCTTCCGCTACTTCAGCCGCGGCCCGAGGAAGCGCATCACCTCTGGCAAAACGCCCTTCCAGTACCCCGACGTGTGCGCCCCCGGCGTGATCCGCGAGACCGCCGGGGCGGCGCCGCTGATCAGTTTTCGGTTGGCCGCCAGGAACGGGTCCCCGTCGCCGCACCAGACGCCGAGGTCCCGGGGCTGGAGTTCGTCCAGGTGCCGCAGCGGTTCGGCGGCCGTCCAGGCGTCCTCGGAGGCGAAGACGTGCCGGGACCGGGCGTCGGGCCAGGTGCGGAACAGGGCCGCGCTGCAGGTGGCCACCGCGGTCACGTCTCGGCGGCGGCGGGCGAGGTTCAGGGCGCCGAAGCCGCCCATCGAGATGCCGAAGAGCCCGGTCATCGGGCGGAGCCCCGATTCGGACAGCCAGCCGGGGAGTTCGTCGGTGAGCATGCGGTGCGGGTCGTCGTCGCCGTCGGGCATCCAGTAGTGGCTGCCGTCGACCGCGACGACCGCGAACGGCGGGGTCCCGGACCGGACCGCGGCGGTGAGGGCCGCGGGCAGGTCCAGGTCAAGGAACGTGCGGGCGTTCGCCCCGCGGCCGTGCAGGGCGACGCACACCGGGAGGCCGGCGTTGGGGACTCCGTCGGGCGTCATGAGCACGACGTCGACGTCCCGGCCGCGGGCCGCGGAATGCCTGCGGTGGATCGTGATCGACGCTTTCAGGGGCGCCGGGCTGGAGGCCGGGGCAGCCGGGGCCGGCGCAACCACCGGGGCGGAGCGCCCGGTGCAGGCGGAGACGAGCGCCGCGGCACCGCCGAACAGCAGGCCGCGTCGCGTGACACCGGGCTTTGACCGCATCGCTTCAGCCGCGCGTCTCCTCTTCTGCTTGCTCCTCGTCCTCTTCGGCACGGGGAGCCTTGTACGGGTCCGCCTCGCCCGCGGGCTGCGCTCCGGTCGCCCGGCGGGCCACCTCGGCGTCCGATTCGCGGGCCTTGGCGAGCAGTTCTTCGATGCGGCGGGCGTCGTCCGGGACGCTGTCCGCGACGAAGGTGAGCGTCGGGGTGTAGCGGACGCCGGTGCCCTGTCCCACCTTCGTGCGCAGGACGCCGCGCGCGGCCTCCAGCGCGGCGGCGGCGCTCGCGAAGTCCGGCTCCGCGTCGAGGCTTTCGCCGAGCACCGTGTAGTACACCGTGGCGTCGTGCAGGTCCGCAGTGACGCGGGCGTCGGTGATGGTCACCGCGCCCAGTCGCGGGTCCTTGACGTCGTGTTCGATCGCCGAGGCCACGATCTGCGAGATCCGCTTGGCGAGCTTGCGTGCCCGAGCGGGATCGGCCATGGCTGAGGTCTCCTTCTCCGGATTTCCGGGGTGCTAGTCGTCCGGGCCGAGCAGCCGGCGGCGCGCGGAGAGCAGTTCGAACTCCGGTCGGCCGGCCGCGAACCGCTCGCACGCGTCGAGCACGTCCCGGATGTGCTCTCCGTCGGGGGCGACCGCGGCGACGCCGATGAGCGCGCGCCGGTGCAGGTCCAGATGTCCCGCCTCGGCGACCGAGACGGCGAATCGCTTCCGCAGTTCGGCCACGACGGGCCGCACCACGGATCGTTTCTGCTTCAACGAATGCACGTCGTCGAGCAGCAGGTCGAGCTCCAAGGCTCCGACAAACATAGGCAGCGAAGTTATGCCGCGAGGGCGGTCCGGGGTGCGCGGCTGGCGCACCCCGGACCGGTCACTCACGCACGGGGCTTCTCCCGCTGTTCGTAGGTCTCGATCACGTCGTCGACCTTGATGTCGCTGTACGAGCCCAGCGTGAGACCGCACTCGTACCCTTCGCGGACCTCGACCACGTCGTCCTTGAACCGGCGCAGCGAGTTGATCGGCAGGTTCTGCGCCACGACGTTGCCGTCGCGCAGGAGGCGGGCCTTGGCGTTGCGCCGGATCTCGCCGGACATGACCAGGCAACCCGCGATCGTGCCGATCTTGGAGGACTTGAAGACGTCCCGGACCTCGGCGCGGCCCAGTTCGACCTCTTCGTACTCCGGCTTGAGCATGCCCTTCAGAGCCTGCTCGATCTCCTCGATCGCCTGGTAGATGACCGTGTAGTAGCGCACGTCGACGCCCTCGCGGGTGGCCCGCTCGGTCGCCTTGCCCTGCGCCCGGACGTTGAACCCGAGCACGATCGCGTCGGACGCGGTCGCCAGGTCGATGTCCGATTCGGTCACGCCGCCGACGCCGCGGTGCACGACGTGCAGTTCGACGTCTTCGCCGACGTCCAGCTGCAGCAGCGCCGCTTCGAGCGCTTCGACGGTACCCGAGTTGTCGCCCTTGATGATCAGGTTGAGGCTGCTCGTCTCCTTCAGGGCGGAGTCGAGGTCCTCGAGGCTGACCCGCTTGCGGCGCGACGCGTTGAGCGCGTTGCGGGTGCGGGCGGAGCGGCGCTCGGCGATCTGCCGGGCGACGCGGTCCTCGTCGACCACCAGGAAGGTGTCGCCCGCTCCCGGCACCGAGGTGAACCCGATGACCTGGACCGGACGCGAGGGCAGCGCCTCGGTGACGTCCTCGTTGTGCTCGTCGACCATCCGGCGGACGCGGCCGTAGGCGTCGCCCGCCACGACCGAGTCGCCGACGCGCAGCGTGCCGCGCTGGACCAGGACGGTGGCCACCGGG
The DNA here is from genome assembly GCF_000158875.1 of Streptomyces sp. AA4. Taxonomy (NCBI): domain Bacteria; kingdom Bacillati; phylum Actinomycetota; class Actinomycetes; order Kitasatosporales; family Streptomycetaceae; genus Streptomyces; species Streptomyces sp. AA4. Next base: position 5,399,217 of record NZ_GG657746.1, read on the forward strand.
CCGCGGCCGCGGTCGAGGTGCGCCTCGATCGCGACGCCCTGTGCTTCCATGTCCGGGTTGGCCCGCAGGTCCAGAGCCGCGTCCGCGGTCAGCAGGATCGCCTCGAGAAGCCCGTCGATGTTGATGTTCTCCCGTGCGGAGATCTCGACGAACATCGTGTCGCCGCCGTATTCCTCGGCGATGAGGTTGTACTCGGTGAGCTGCTGCCGGATCTTGTCCGGGTTCGCGCCCTCCTTGTCGATCTTGTTGATCGCGACCACGATCGGGGCCTTCGCGGCCTGCGCGTGGTTGATCGCCTCCACCGTCTGCGGCATGACGCCGTCGTCGGCCGCCACCACGATCACCGCGATGTCGGTCGAGTTCGCGCCTCGGGCACGCATGGCGGTGAACGCCTCGTGGCCCGGGGTGTCGATGAAGGTGATCAGCCGCGGCACGCCTTCGAGCTCGGTCTCGATCTGGTAGGCGCCGATGTGCTGGGTGATCCCGCCGGCCTCGCTCTCGCGGACCTTCGTCTTGCGGATCGTGTCCAGCAACCGGGTCTTACCGTGGTCGACGTGACCCATGATGGTGACGACCGGCGGACGGACCTGCAGGTCCTCCTCGCCGCCCTCGTCCTCGCCATAGGTGATGTCGAAGGTCTCGAGCAGCTCGCGGTCCTCCTCCTCGGGGGAGACGACCTGGACGACGTAGTTCATCTCGCCGCCGAGCAGCTCGAGGATGTCGTCCGACACGGACTGCGTCGCGGTGACCATCTCGCCGAGGTGGAAGAGCACCTGCACCAGCGAAGCCGGGTTGGCGTCGATCTTCTCGGCGAAGTCGGTCAGCGAAGCGCCGCGCGGCAGCCGGATCGTCTCGCCCTGCCCCTTGGGCAGGCGGACGCCGCCGACGCTGGGCGCCTGCATGTTGTCCATGTACTCCTGGCGCTTCTGCCGCTTCGACTTGCGGCCCTTGCGCGAGGGGCCGCCGGGACGGCCGAAGGCGCCCGCCGTGCCGCCGCGACCGCCGGGGCCGCCGCGACCGCCGCCGCCGCGGAAACCGCCGCCGCCGGCCGGGGCGCCACCGCCGCCGCCCGGACGGAAGCCGCCACCGCCGCCGCCACTTCCACCCCCAGGACGGAAGCCGCCGCCACCGCCGCCGCCGGGACCGCCGCGGAAGCCGCCGCCACCGCCGCCGCCCGGACGACCGCCGCCGCCGGGACGGCCGGCGCCGCCGGGACCGCCTCGGCCGCCGGCCGGTCCGGCCGGACGGGCGCGGCCCGGCATCATGCCGGGGTTCGGGCGCGGGGGCATGTTGCCCGGGCTCGGCCGGTTGCCGCCGCCCTGGCCGCCGCCGGGACGCGGCGGACGGGTGTCGCCGCCCTGGCCGCCGCCCGGACGCGGGGGACGGTTGTCGCCGCCCTGGCCGGGGCCGGGGCGCGGGGCGGGCGGACGCGGGGCCGGGGACCCGGAGCCGACGCCGAACGGGTTGTTGCCGACCCGCGGGGGACGCGGACCGGGACGCGGCCCGCTGGGCTTGGGGCCTTGCGGCTTGGGCGGCACGACCGAACCGGCGGACGACGAGTCCTGCTGCTTCGGGGCCGGCTTGGGCGCGGCGGGCTCGGCCTTGGCGGCCGGGACCTCCTGCGCCGGGGCCGGCTGGGCCGGTGCGGGCGGGCGCGGACCGGGACGCGGTCCGCCGGGCTTCGGGGCCGGGGAGGCCGCCGGCTTGGCGGCCTGCGGGCCCGGCTTCCCGGCCGGGGCCTGCTGCTGCGGCGCGGGCGCCGGAGCGGACGGGGCCTGCGCGGCGGCGCTCTGCTGCTGCGGGGCGGCCGGCTTCGGAGCCGGGCGCGGTCCCGGCGTGGGGCCGGGCTTCTTCCCGCCCTTGGCGGGGTACGCGTCGCGGAGCCGGCGGGCGACGGGCGCCTCGACGGTGGACGACGCGGACTTCACGAACTCGCCCTGCTCCTTCAGCTTGGCGAGAACTTCTTTGCTGGTGATGCCGAGCTCCTTAGCGAGCTCGTGTACGCGGGCCTTGCCTGGCACAGCTCTCCTCATCTAGGGGAGGCCAGGCGGAAGACCCGCTGACCTCGTCCTTATCGTCGCGCGTTCATGGCTTCAGCTTCACGGCTGACTCATGACGGGTCGACCTGCTTCCTTGTATCTCGCGACCCCGGGTTTGTCCCGGCGTCGTCGTCCGCGGCGAACGCCGCGTGGTCGTGCAGCCCCGCGGCCTCGAGCGCGCCCTGGACCCGGAGGGCCCGGGGGAACGCCCGCTTCCGCTCGGCTTTGGCCAGGCAGCCCGGCCCCGGGTGCAGCCACGCACCCCGGCCCGGCAGCCGCCGACGTTCGTCGACGACCAGCCGCCCGTCCGCCGCGACCACGCGCAGCAGTTCTGCGGTCAAGTCCCGTTTCCGGCAGCCGACACACGTGCGCACCGGCGCGTGCCGGTGGCGCTGGAGGTCGGGGGTGTCCCCAGTAGCCCTTCGCGGGTCTTGAACCGTTGTCGAGTCTAGCGCCTGCACCTTCAGTCGGCCGAACCGGTTGCCGCGGCGGGCCGCGCCTGGCCGGCGTGGTCTTGCTCACCCTCCCCCGGACCGGCCGGTTCGGCGGGGGCCGCGTCGCTGCGGATGTCGATCCGCCAGCCGGTGAGGCGGGCGGCGAGGCGGGCGTTCTGGCCCTCCTTGCCGATCGCCAGCGACAGCTGGAAGTCCGGCACGACGACCCGCGCCGTCTTGGCGCGCTCGTCCACGACACGTACCGACACAACCTTCGCGGGCGACAGGGCATTCCCGACGAACTTGGCCGGGTCGTCGGACCAGTCGATGATGTCGATCTTCTCGCCGGCCAGCTCGCTCATCACGTTGCGCACGCGCGCGCCCATCGGGCCGATGCAGGCGCCCTTGGCGTTGACGCCGGGAATGGTCGAGCGCACGGCGATCTTCGACCGGTGCCCCGGTTCGCGGGCGACCGCGGCGATCTCGACGGTGCCGTCGGCGATCTCCGGGACCTCCAGCGCGAACAGCTTGCGCACGAGGTTCGGGTGCGAGCGCGACAGCATGATCTGCGGGCCGCGGTTGCTGCGCGACACGCCGAACACGAACGCCTTGATCCGGGTGCCGTGCTCGTAGGACTCCCCCGCGACCTGCTCGGCCTGCGGGAGCACGCCCTCGGTGTCGCCGACCTGGATCACGACCATGCCGCGAGCGTTGGCGCGGGCGTCGCGCTGCACCACCCCGGCCACGATCTCGCCCTCCTTGGCGGAGAACTCGCCGTAGGTCTTCTCGTGCTCGGCGTCGCGCAGCCGCTGCAGGATGACCTGGCGCGCGGTGGTCGCGGCGATCCGGCCGAAGCCCTCGGGCGTGTCGTCCCATTCCTCGTCGACCTCGCCCTCGGACGTGAGGGTGTGCGCGAGGACGCGGACGAGGCCGGTCTTGCGGTCGATGTCGATGCGGGCGTGCGGCTGGTGGCCCTCGGTGTGCTTGTACGCGGTGAGCAGCGCGGTCTCGATGGCCTCGATGACCGTGTCGAAGGGGATGTCCTTGTCCCGTTCGATCGCCCGCAGCGCGGCGATGTCCACGTTCACTTCGACTCCTCCTTCTTCTCGTCCTCGTCCGCGGTCAGTGCTTTGAGTTCTTCGGCGGGCGGTTGCTTGAATTCGACTTCCACCACTGCCTTCGCGACGGACTGGTAGTGCACGTCCTTGATCCGGCCGTCGGCGAGCACGCGCACGCTCTTCTCGCCGGCGTGCCCGACGCGGCCGAGGTAGGCGGAGCCCTCGACGGGCGTGATCTTGACGAGGCGGAACCGGGCGCGGCGCCAGTGCCGCCGCTGGGTGAGCGGCCGGTCGAGGCCCGGCGACGTGACCTCGAGCGTGTAGGCGCTCGCCAGCACGTGCTCGTTCTCGTCGAGTGCGGCCGAGACGGTGCGGCTGACCTCGGCGACCTCGTCCAGGCCGACGCCGTCGTCGGAGTCGACGACCACCTTCACCAGCTGTCGCCTTCCGGCTTGCTGCACCTCGAGCGAGTCGAGGTCGAAACCCGCGGTCGTGACGGCTTCGGCCACGATCGGCTCCAGCCGGCTGGCGAGTTCGTTGGGCACGTGGAGCACTCCTGTTCGGCCTGTTGGTCGGTGAAGGTCAAGCTTATCCTGCGCCCCCGCGAAGACGCGCGAGCGGCGGCGCACCCGGGCGGCCTGGCAGGATGGGCCGACGTGACCGCAGACCTCTCCCGGCGCGCCGTGCTGCGTCTGGGCGCACTGAGCGCCACTGTCGCCGCGGCTGTGCCGCTCGCCGCCTGCTCCGGCGGCTACGACGACGCCCCCGATCCGCTGGCCCCGCTGCTGGCGATGGCCGACGCGGACGCCGCCGCGGCCAGGAAGCTGCCCGCCGGCGGCGACGCGGCCGGCCAGGTCGCCGACGCCAGAGCCGCGCAGGCGGCCGCGCTGAAGGCCGAGGTGGACCGGCTGAACCGGCCGAAGAAGGCGGAGAACGTCCCTCCCGCGCCGACGGACCTCGGCGGGTTCAAGGACCGGCTCGCCGCCGCGCGCAAGCAGGCCGAGGACCTGGTGCCCGCGCTGCCCGCGTACCGGGCCGGGCTCGTCGCGTCGGTGGCCGCCGGGTGCGCCGGGCTGCAGCGGGTCGCGCCGGAACTCGGGCCGGGCGCGGACGCGAAGGCGGTGACCGCGCTGTCGTCGGTGCCGAAGGAAGCGGTCGATTCGCTGCAGAAGGCGCTGGCGGCCGAGCACGCGTCGTTGTGGGTCTACGGCCTGGTGACGGCGTTCCTGCCGGGCGACTTCGGGGACGCGGTGAAGGCGGGGCGCGCGGAGCACACCGCGCGGCGGGACGCGGTCATGCAGATGATCACCTCGGCTTCGGCGACGCCGGTGGCGCCTGAAGCCGCGTACGTGCCGCCTAAGCCGGTTACGGACACTGCTTCGGCAGCCGCGCTGGTGGCGAGCGCGGAGGCCGATACCGCGGCGGCGTGGCTTGCCGTGCTGACGCACACCGATGATTCGGGACTGCGCGGGATGGCTTTGCAGGCGCTGATCGCGGCGGCGCGGCGCGGGATGCCGTGGCGGCAGGAGGCCGGGCAGAAGCCCGCCGCCGTCGCCCTCCCCGGGCAGCCTTCCTAGGAAAAGCGCGCAGGCCGGGCGAATCCGGCCTGCGCGTTCACCGCGACCTCAGCGGAGCTTGCCGGACAGCGTCAGCGCGTTCTTCGCGATCCGGGTGAGCAGCTGCTTGTCGTGGTGGCCGTAGTAGAAGTCGGTCAGCACGATCGTCACCTCGGGGCCGTTGGCCTTCGACTGGTATTCGGCCTCGTTGCCGCTCAGCTTCGGGGCGTCCGTGTCGTGGAAGGTGCCGTCGCGGACCAGGTCGCTCACGTTGCCGGTGCCGTCCCGGTCGGTGAGTTCCTTCAGCTCGGTCGCCTTCGCCGCGTCCGGCATCGTCACCAGCACGACCGAGACCAGCGCCTTCGCGTCCCCGGACTGCACCGTGTACAGCGCCCGCGCCAGGGACTTGCACTGGTTGTCCTGGAAGAACTTCTTGGCTCCGGAGTAGGCGTTGGCGGCGCAGTCGGTGGCCTTGACCGGGCCTTCGGCCAGTTTGTAGTCGAAGGCGGGCTTCGCCGTGGTCGCCGGAGATTCGGCGACCGGAGCCTCCGGCGTGCTGTCGTGCCGGATCAGGTACCAGACGAGCCCGGCCACGACGGCGATCGCCACGAGCCCGGCGCCGCGCAGCAGCAGGGCGCGGTTGCGCGACGGCCCGGGCGGCGGACCCGGGCGCGCGGGCACGGCCGCGATCGGGGCCGTGTCCGAGGGTCCGGGGGTGAAGTGCGGAGGGGACACGCGAACACCGTAGTTCACCGCCCGCACGACTTTCAGCCAGATGCCGCGCCCAGGGCGGCCAGAACGCGTTCGACGTCGTCAGGGCCGTTGTAGAGGTGGAAACCGACCCGGACCCGCCCGTTGCGGACGCTCGCGGAGATCCCGGCTTCGGCGATCCGCGCGGGATCGGCTTCCAGCGCCACGATCGCGCTGCCCTGCGGCTCCAGCCCGGCCGCGGTGCGCAGGGAATCGGCCAGTCCGACGTTGTGGTCGCGCACCGCGGCGAGGTCCAGCGCCGCGAGGTAGTCGAACGCCTCCGCCGCGCCGACGTGCGAGAACCAGACCGGCGAAAGGTCGAACCCGCGCGCGTTTCCGGCCAGGCGCAGTGGCATTCCGTATACCGAGGACCACGGATCGTCGCCGGCGTACCAGTTCGCCGCGACCGGGCGGGTCCGCTCGTGCGCCCGCGGGTGCACCGCGAGCCAGGCGCAGCCGCGCGGCGAGAACAGCCATTTGTAGCCCGCGCAGACGATCCAGTCCGCCCACGCGACGTCGAGCGGCAGCCAGCCCGCGGCTTGCGTGACGTCGATCAGGACCGGCACGTCGGCGGCTTCGGAGGCGGCCCGCAGCGCGGCGGTGTCCAGCAGCGCGCCGTCGGCGGACTGCGCGAGGCTGACCGCGACGAGGTCGTGGCCTTCGACGTGCTGCGCCAGCTTGGCGAGCGGCGCCTCGGTGACGTTCGCCCGCTGCGCGAACGGGAACGTGACGCTGGTGAATTCGCCTTCGGCGACCAGCACCCGGGCGTCCGGGGCCAGCCCGGCGGCGACGTTCGCCACCAGCTGCGACACCGACGCGCCGATCGCCACCCGCTCCGCCGGGACCCCGGCCAGCCGCGCGAATCCGCCGCGGGAACGGGACACCGCCTCGTCGAAGTCCGACGGGGCGTCCTTGCCGGTGCGCCACCGGCCGACCGCGGCGTCGACCGCTTCGGCGACCGGAGCCGGCGGGATCCCGATGCTGGGCGTGTTGAGGTATCCGGCGGGGACAGCGAAGTCGGTGCTTCCTCCGAAGATCATGGCGCTCAGATTACGGGAGCAAAGCCGTGATCTCACCGTACGAAGGCGGTTTCATCGGCAGCTCCCTCCCTTCCCTGGCGGAGTCCACTGTGGCCAGTGCGGCGGAAAGCGCTACGCGGTAAGGGGTTGAGCCGAGACTGACCCTCGCCACGCCCAAGGAAGCCAATTCCGAGAAAGTGGCTTTCCCGGGCAGGTGCAGGAGGTTCACCGGCACCTCGACCGATTCGACCAGCTCGGCGACGTCCGCTGATTCGTGCAGGCCGGGGACGAAGACGCAGTCGGCGCCGGCGTCGGCGTACGCGCGGACCCGGGTGACGGCGTCCGCGACCGGACCGGTGCCGAGCCAGTGCGTGTCGGTGCGGGCGTTGAGGAACATGCCCGGGACTCGTTCGCGCACCTTGGCCAGCAGTGCGGCCTGGACGACGATCGGGGCGAGCGTGTCGCCTCGGCTGTCTTCCAGGTTGACGCCGACGACCCCGGCGTCGGCGAGTTCCGCGACGAGGTCCGCCACCTCCGCCGGGTCGGCGCTGAAGCCGTCGGCGAGGTCGACGCTGACCAGGATGTCCAGCGGGGCCAGCGATTTCGCCAGTGCGACGGTGGCGGCCCGGGACGCCGGGGCGCCGTCGGCGAGCCCGGCGGCGGCCGAAACGCCGAGGCTGGTGGTGCCGACCGCGGGGTGGCCCGCGGCGGCGAGGGCGGCGGCGAACCCGAACTCCCAGACGTTCGGCAGCAACAGCGGACGGCCCGGGACGTGCAACGCGGCGAAGGAGGTCATGTCCGCCACGGTACGACGTCCACGCTTCGGCGGCGGCCGAACTGTCGGTCAGCCCCCTCGGCTGACCGACAGCTCAGCCTCTCAGCCTCCGGAGCCGCCGGAGAACGCCGCGATCCGTGCTGCGCGGCGGCCCGCGACAGCTTTCCGCAACGCCGGAACCGCTGGTCCGGCGAGCTTCTCCAGTTCCTGCAATCGATCGGCGTGGTGCCGCGCGTCCGACCGGGACATCCCCGCGCCGGACGCCGCCGAGAGAGCGGCCAGCGCCGCGGCGGCAGCGTCCACTTCGGACAGCGGCGCGGTCAGCGCGTGATCGAGCTGCGCGTGCGCGTCACGTACTCGCGCCGGGTCCGAAGGCACCAAAACCTTGCGGTGCCAGAAAGAACTGCTGCTCTCTTCGAGCAGCCCGGCCGCGGAGAGTTGCGTTTCCAGCGCCTGCAGCGTGTCGTTCTTGCCCCGGCGCAGCAGCGCGCGCCACGACGCCGGGCTGTGCGCGCGGAGGTCGGCGAGCAGGTCGTCGAGCAGGAGGTCGCCGGTCGGGGCGGCGCCGGTCGGTTCGGCGTGGCCGCGCTGGTCGCGGAGGTTGCCGCGCAGGACCAGGTCGGTCACCGCGGCCGCGCGGACCAGCAAGGCGGCCCGGGGACGGCGGGAGACCGGGCCGCCGTCCGGGTCGCAGGCGAGGAAATACGCTCGCGCGGACAAGGAATCGCTCATTGTTTCTTCACCTCTGGCCAGATCGTTTCCCAGGATTGCTTTCGCCCGGTGTACAGCCACATCAGTCCGGGCACCACTTCAGTCACCGAGGAGAAGTACGGGCGCAGCAACGCCGGATCGAAGCCCGCGAAAAGCACGTTCTTCGCGGTATCCGGCGGCCGGTCGAAGTACCAGTAGCCTCGGTGTCCACTGTAGGCATTGTCGATCCCGTACCGCGGGCCGTAGTACTCGACGGCCGCGGCGAACGGGTAGATTTCGCCGTATACGGCGGTTTCCCGGCGCATTTCCTCGGGCAGCGACCGATATGCCTGCCCGACGCCGTCCGCCAGCTGCTGTTGCGCGGTCTCCCCGGCCGCGAACGCGGTGCCGAGCGGAAACGGCCCGAACGACGTCTCCTTCATCGAAGCGGGCCACACCGGAAGCCCGGCAATAGTGACCGCGGCCGAAAGAGCGAACGCGATTCCGACCGGAATCTTCCACCACCGCACCAGATTCCGGCGCGAAAGCTCAGTCGCGGCAGCGGCGAACGGGAGCGAATACAGGCTCATCAAGTAATACGAGCGGCCGTGCGTCCCGACGATCACCGCCACGACCAGCAGCAACGCCACCGCGAGGTACCGGTACGGCACCAGGTCCGGCGAACGGAACAGCCGCCACATCCCGTACAGCAGCGCCAGCACGCCGATGCCCATTCCCGCGCCGAGCACACCGTCGCGCGCGAAGGCGAGGTAGCCGGGGAATTCGGCCGCGACGACCTCGCCCATCCGGGTGTAGGCCCACCCGTGCGTGGCTTGCCAGAAGACCGTCGGCAGCGTGGCCACGACGGCGATCAGCGCGCCCAGCCACAGTTTCGGCCGGGACACCAGGTCGCGCGGCCCGAGGATCAGCGCGGAGACCAGCGCCGCGCCCCACAACGCGGGAATCAGGAATTTCGTCTCCAGCGACACCGCGGTGACCACTCCGGCCAACACCAGCAGACCGTCGCGCCGGGTCCGGGTCCAGCGCACGAGGAGGAACACCACGAGCGTCCAGAAGAACGGATCCAGCGCGTACGTCGCGACCCAGTGGCTGAGGATGATCAGCCCCGAAGTCGCGTACGCCCCGGCCGCCATCGTCTGTGCTCCGCGACCGCCGCCGAGTTCGCGGGCGGTCAGCGCGGTCACGATCGCCCCGGCGCCGGCCGCGAGCGCCATCGGCAGCCGCAGCGCGGCCAGCGAGCCGGGGAACCACTGGTCGAGCGTGCCGGCCAGCAGCGGGACGAGCGGTGACTGGTCGAAATACCCCCAGCTCAGGTGATCTCGACCGGCCACGAGGAAGTACAGCTCGTCGAAGCCGTGCGCGTACCGGGTGCTCGTCGCCACCAGCAGCGCCACGGCGCCCGCCGCGACCGCCAGCACCGGCAGCCGGGCGAACCTCGGGAGTCCTTCGCTCGTCATGGCGTCGAGTCCACCGTGCCGGGCGGGTGCGGCGTAAGCGTGTTCGGTAGCGACTCGCAGCGACGAAAGTGGATCGCTTCCGCCCGGTCCGCAACTTTCGGCGGTAGCCCGCCACCCGGGCGGTGCGGATCCGGCGCGACCGGGCGGACGAACGGATACCGTGGCCGGGTGACCAGCATGCGCCACACCTGGCCGCGGTCGACCGACTGGCTCTGGCTCGGCGGCACCGCGCTGGTGTTCGCCTGCCTCGACTTCGGGCTTTTCCTCGCCGCCGGGCCCACGACGGGCTTCCTCGGCCCGCACGCGACGCTCGTGCTGGAACTGGTCTGCGACGCGTCCCTGCTCCTCCTGGCGCGCTTCCCGAACGGCGTCGCCGGACTGCTGATCGTGGCCTCGCTGGCGATGCTGGCGTCCGACCTCTTCTCCCCCGGCCTGCTCGTGCCCGTCCGCCAGCCGACGCTGATGACCGTCCCGACGATCACGCCGATCGTGCTGGCGCAGCTCGTTCGGCAACTGGACCGGCGACGGCTGCTGTGGATCGCCGGATTCCTCGCGCTGCTGGCGACGCGGCCGTGGAATCCGGCCTGGAACACGACGCCGTTCGGGCTGTTGAGCACCGCGCTTCCGGTCGCGATCGCGCTGTATTTCGAGGCGCGGCGGCAGTTGCTGAGTTCGTTGCGCGACCGGGCCGAGCGCGCGGAGCGCGAGCAGCATCTGCTCGCCGAACAGGCGCTGGCGGCCGAGCGCCGACGGCTCGCGAGCGAGATGCACGACGTCGTCACGCACCGGTTGAGCCTGATGGTGCTGCACGCGGGCGCGCTCGGTGTGACCTCGCCGGATCCGTCGGTGAAGTCCGCCGCCGAGGACATCCGGCGCGAGGGCGCGCACGCGCTGGACGAACTGCGCGACCTGGTCGGCGTGCTGCGCAACGGAACCGGAATCGAACCGCCAGTTCCGAATCCAACACTGCCGAATCCAACGCCGCCGAACCCGCCGCTGCCCGGCGAGGTGGCGGACCTGGTCGCCGAATCGGCGGCGGTCGGGATCGCGACCGAGCTTTCCGTGACCGGGGACCGGGCGTCGGTGTCGCCGACCGTCGCGCGCACCGCGTACCGCGTGGTCCAGGAGGCGCTGACCAACGTCCGCAAGCACGCGCCGGGCTGCTCGGCGACGGTTTCGCTGCGCTATCACCCGGGCGGACTGGACGTCGCGGTCGCCAACACCAGCGCGACCCGGCCGCCGGACGCGGCGCTCGCGGGCACCGGCTCCGGCACCGGGCTGAGCGGGCTGCGCCAGCGGGTCGAACTCGTCGGCGGGACCTTCGAGGCGGGCCCGCTGCCCGGCGGCGGGTTCAAGATCGGTGCGATACTGCCCGCCTACGTCCCGACCACGGAAGGTGCTGCCCGGTGATCACGGTCGTGGTGGCCGACGACGAGCCGATGGTGTGCGCGCACCTGCGCACGATCCTCGGTTCGGCCGGCGACATCGAGGTAGTCGCGCAGGCGGGGGACGGCGCGGAGGCGGTCGAGGAAGTGGTCCGGCACCGGCCTTCGGTGGTGCTGATGGACCTGCGGATGCCCGGCGTGGACGGGCTGGCCGCGATCGAGCGGATCTGCACGCTGCCGGAACCGCCCGCGGTCGTCGCGCTGACGACGTTCGACGCGGACACCTACGTCATCCGCGCCCTCCGCGCGGGCGCGGCCGGATTCCTGGTGAAGTCGACGCCGCCGGAGGACTTGATCGGCCTGGTCCGGGTCGCCGCGGACGGGCACACGGTGTTGTCGCCGTCCGCCGCGCGCCGGTTGGTCGCGTTGTCGGCGGACGGCCATCGCCGCGATGACGAAGCCCGCCGCCGGACCGCGGGGTTGACCGAGCGAGAGCGGGATGTGTTGGCCTGCTTGGGAGAAGGACTGTCCAATGCGGACATCGCCGCTCGGCTGCACCTGGCGGAGGCGACGGTGAAGAGCTACGTGTCGCGGATGCTGGTGAAGCTCGACTGCACGAACCGGACGCAGGCCGGGTTGCTCGCGCACGAGGCCGGGCTCGTCGGCCGCTAGCCCCGCGGCTCGTGAGTGTTTATGCCGGTTCTAACCGGCATAAACACTCACGAGCCCAACCTGCCCGAGGCCGGACTCAGCGCCGTCACCTCACTTCAGCAGCGAACCCAGCCGCTGCGCCGACGCCACCACCAACCGGCCCAGTTCGTCCGGGTCCGGGGCCTCGAACAACGACAGCCCGATGCTCGTGCCCGGCGCGTCCCGGCCGGTCGGCACCACCGCGGAGATCCCGGTGATCCCCGGCGCGATCTCCCCCACCGAAACCGCGTAGCCGCGGGCCCGGGCGCGGGTGATCTCCTCGCGTTCGCCGTCCACCGGCGGTTCCGCCGCGAGCAGCGCGAGCCCGGCCGACCCGCGCCCTATCGGGTCCAGCTGGCCGCTGCGGAACGACACGTGCATCCGCGCCTGCCGCGGTTCGACGATCATCAGCATCCGCACCTGCTCGGCGTTTTCGCGGACGACCAGGTGCGCCGACGCGCGGCCGGCGTCCGAAAGCTCCTCCAGCACCGGGCGCGCGAGCGTGCGCAGGTCCTGTTCGACCGGCTCGGCCAGGCGCACGAGGCCGGTGCCGAGCGAGATCCGCTTGAACCGGTCGCGGCGGCAGAGGTGGTGCGCCTCCAGCGTGCGCACCAGCCGGTGCGCGACCGTGCGGTGCACGCCGATCCCCTCGGCGATTTCGGTCATCGTGAGCCCCTGCGGATGCTCCACCAGCAGCTCCAGCACCTGAAGACCGTGGCTCAGCGTCTTCGACGTCCCCGATTCGGACACACGACTCCCTTGACGACAGCTCATCCGGCGACCTACTGTTCCTTCATATCGCACGGTGCGTGCGAATATAGCACGTTTGCCGTTCGAGGCAACTCCCCGCGGATCGAGGTACCGGACCATGAGCGAAGTCCCCGTCGAGGACGTGCTGGCGGTGCACCAGCTCTACGGCCGCCAGAGCCACGCCATCGACTCCGGGCAGGCCGCGCGCTGGGCCGCCACCTTCACCCCGGACGGGGAGTTCGTCTCGCCCAGCTACCCGGAACCCGCCGTCGGCACCGCCGCGCTGACCGCGTTCGCCGAGCGGTTCCACGCGGGATGCGTCGAGTCCGGCGAACGGCTGCGGCACGTGGTGTCCACAGTGGAAGTCCAAAACGGACAGACCGAGGACACCTTGCGCGCGCTGGCTTATCTGCAGATCGTCGGAACGCCGGAAGGCGGCACCCCGCGGCTGCACCGGCTCACCGTGCTGGACGACGAACTCGTGCGCACCGCAGACGGCTGGCGCGTGCGCCGCCGCACCGTGCACCGCGAGCCCTGAGAAACAACGAGGAGAAAACCCAGATGACCACTCTCGAGCCCACCGGCCCCGGCCGGGTGCTGCACCAGCCCGCGACCGCGCGCTACCCGGAGATGCCGGGCAAGGTCGCCGTGGTCACCGGCGCGGCCCGCGGCATGGGCGCGCGGTTCGCCGCCGGTCTCGCCACGCGCGGGGTGCACGTGGTGGGCGGCGATCTCGACGCCGCCGCGATGACCGCCACCGCCGGCGACCTGACCGCCGCGCTGGCCGCCGAGTCCGTCGAGGACAAGCCGGGCCGGATCGTCGCGGCCGCGGTGGACGTCACCCGCGCCGAGGACCACGTCGCGCTCGCCCAGCGCGCGATCGACGAGTTCGGCCGCATCGACTTCTGGGTCAACAACGCCGGGATCTTCCCGTACGCCGAGGTCCCGGACATCACGCCGGAGCAGATCCGCTCGACGCTGTCGGTGAACGTCGAGGGCGTGCTGTTCGGCGCGCAGGCCGCGGCCGCGCGGATGGAACCGGGCAGCGCGATCGTCAACATGGCGTCGGTGTCCGCGGTCCGCGTGCGCAAGGGCCGCGCGGCGTACTGCAGCTCGAAGGCCGCGGTCGCGCACCTCACCGAATCGCTCGCGGTGGAACTCGGCGACCAGGGCATCCGGGTCAACGCCATCGCCCCGGGCTACATCGACACCGAGATGACGCGCTGGATCCAGGACGACGCGCCCGCGCTGGCGAAGGCGCTCGACGCGGTGCCGCTGCACCGGATCGGCTCGCCGGAAGAGGTGTGCGGCGTGCTGCTGTTCCTGCTTTCCGACAGCTCGCGGTACGTGACCGGGCACAGCCTCGCGGTCGACGGCGGCTCCCGGCATGTCTGACGCCACCGAAGCCGTGCGCTACCCGGACGTCGTGCTCGTGACAGGCGCGGCGAACGGGATGGGCGCGCAGCACGCCCGGGCGCTCGGCGAACGCGGCGTGCACGTCTGCGTCGCGGATTTCGCTGGTGCGGACGAAATCGCGGACGAGATCCGCGCGGCGGGCGGTGCGGCGACTCCGTACCCGATGGACGTCGTCGAACCAGCACAGTGGACTCGCGTGCTCGACCGGATCCGCGCCGAGCACGGTTCGCTCGGCGGGCTCGTGAACAACGCCGGGATCTCGCGGCGGCTGGAATTCCAGGACACCACCGCCGAGGTCTGGGACCGGGTGCTCGCGGTGAACCTGTCCGGGCCGTTCCACGGGATGCGCGCGGCCGCGCCGCTGATGCGCGATTCGGGCGGCGGTTCGATCGTGAACATCTCGTCGATCTCCGGTCAGATCGGCTACTTCTCCCCCGCCTACTCCGCCAGCAAATGGGGCTTGACCGGATTGTCGAAGTCCGCCGCGGGCAATTTCGCGAAGTGGCGGATCCGGGTCAACTCCGTCCATCCCGGACTGGTCGACACCGGACTGCTGGCCGGCGCGGACGCGTTCGTCAAGTCCGCTGTGGACAGTGTGCCCGCCGGAAGGATGGCCGACCCCAAGGAAATCACCGACACGGTGCTGTTCCTGCTGTCGGATCGCTCCACCTACCTGACCGGAAGCGAGGTCACAGTGGACGGCGGCCTCGTCTCCAACGGTCTCTACCATCGCATTCTCGCCGAAACCGGAGGTGATCTCGGATGAGCGTCGACATGGGCGTCGTGGTGATCGGCGGGGGCGGCGCGGGATTGGCCGCGGCGGTGTCCGCGGCCGAGCACGGCGCCTCGGTGCTGCTGTTCGAAGCGGAGAAGGAACTCGGCGGCTCGACCCAGCTGTCCGCGGGCATGCTCACCGCGGCGGGCACGAGCGTCCAGCGCGAACTGGGCATCGAGGACACGCCGGAGCGGTTCTTCCAGCACTACCTCGACCTCAACCAGTGGCAGCTGAAACCCGGGCTGCTCAAGACGTTCTGCCGCGAGGCCGGACCCGCGGTCGAATGGCTGATCGGGCTCGGCGCGGAAATCCCGGCGAAGGTGTCGCACGACGCGCACACCCCAGGTCTGACCCGGGCGGGCGTCGAGGACGTCTGGCGCGGGCACGTGCCGAAGGACCAGGGTTACGGCCTCGTCCAGGTGCTCGACCGCGCGCGCCGCAAGGCCGGGGCGGAAGCGGTGCTGAACACCCGCGTCGAACGGCTGCTCGTCGAGGACGGCCGGGTCGCCGGCGTGGTCGCCGACGGCATCGAGGTCCGCGCGAATTCGGTGATCGTGACCAGCGGCGGGTTCGCCCAGGATCCCGCGCTGCGCTCGCGGTACTACCCGGACGCCGACGCGGCGGGCGAGGATCTGTTCGTCGTCGCCGCGCCCGGCTCGCGAGGCGACCACTTCTCGTTCGGCGAGCAGGTGTCCGCGTCGATCACTGGCGAAGGCTGGGGATTGCTGCTGCCGACCGCGTATTTCCAGCGCCTGCACCACTGGCAGTCCGGTTTCCCGCCGCGCTCGCGCGTGCTGGTGAACGCGCACGGCCGCCGGTTCATGGACGAGGACGCCTCGTACGCGGTGTCCAGCGGCATCATCTCCGCGCAGGACGGTCCAGTGTGGATGGTCTTCGACGACCGAGCGCGCCGCGATCTTCCGCCGGGCTACGCGCACTGGAACGCCGAACACGTACTGTCCGAAGCGGCCGCCGGCCGCACCCTCCGTGCCGACACCCTGGAGGAACTGGCGGGCAAGATGAACGTGCCCGCCGCCGCTCTCCAGGCCACTGTGGACAGATGGAACGCCCAGCTGCCCAGCGGCGAGGACCCGGAGTTCCTGCGGCACGAAACGCTGTCCGCCAAGGGCGCGGCCGAACCGCCCGCGAAAATCGCCACCGGGCCGTTCTTCGCCGCGCGCACGCTGCCCGCCGAGCTGGTCTGCACGCACGCCGGGCTGGAGATCGACTCCGGCGCCGCGGTGCTGGACGTCCGCGGCGACCGCGTGCCCGGGCTGTTCGCCGCGGGCGAGGCCGGGGCCGGAGTGCTCGGCTTCCGCTACGTCGGCGGCGGCAACGCGGTCGCCAACGCCGTCACCATGGGCCGCATCGCCGGCCGTTCCGCCGCTGCCTGACCAGCCACACACTTGCCGATCCGGCCGAAAGAAGGCCGACCCCCGCCCGGGACCCGACCGTTGCCGCAAGCCATTCGGCCGCGGCAGCAGCCGGATCGACAACGATCAACACAGTACTGCTCACCGTCGAGGAGAACCCATGTCCGTCCCCGCCGCAGCCGCCGCCACGGCGGACTCGCCGCTGGCCAGACGCACCGTCCGCAAGGTCGGCGTCCGCGTCATGCCGATCGTCCTGCTGCTCTACATCTTCAACTACATGGACCGGGCGAACATCGGCTACGCCCAGCTCGGCATGGCCAAGGAACTCACCATCACGGCCGCGACCTTCGGCGTCGCGTCGGCGATCTTCTTCCTCGCCTACGTGGTGTTCGAGGTCCCCAGCAACATGATCATGAAGAAGGTCGGGGCCCGGCTGTGGCTCAGCCGGATCGCGGTCAGCTGGGGCATCGTGACCGTGCTGACCGGGTTCGTCGCGAGCGTGACGCACCTGATGATCGCCCGGATCCTGCTCGGCATCGCCGAGGCGGGCCTGTTCCCCGGGCTGCTGCTGTACTTGACCTTCTGGTTCCGCGGCAAGGAACGCGGCCGGGCCATCGCGACGCTCGCGCTCGCGCAGCCGATCGCGCTGATCCTCGGGAGCCTCTTCGGCGGCTGGATCCTCGACCACGTGCACTGGTTCGGGATGAGCAGCTGGCAGTGGGTGTTCATCCTGCAGGGCGCGCCCGCCGTGCTGATCGGCCTGCTGACCTTCTTCTGCCTGCCGAACAAGCCCGCCGACGCGAAGTTCCTGACCGCTGAGGAAAGCTCCTGGCTGCAGGCGGAGATCGACCGCGAGTACGTGCCGGAGGAGAAAGAGACGTTCCTCGGCCAGCTGCGCGCGGTGCGCGACGGCAAGGTCCTGCTGCTGGCGATTTCCAACCTCTTCATCGCCTGCGGGCTGTACGGGCTCACGTTCTTCCTGCCGCTGATCGTGAAGCAGCTCGACCCGAAGTACTCCTCGACCAACATCGGCCTGCTCGGCGCGATCCCGTACGTGGTCGGCGCGGTCGGCATGCTGCTGCTGGCCCGCAACTCCGACCGCACCGGCGAGCGCAAGGGCCACGTGATCGGCACCGTGCTGGTGGCGGCGATCGGCTTCTTCGGCGCGATCCAGTTCAAGACCGTGCCGGCGTTGTCGCTGATCAGCCTCTCGCTGGCGGCGATCGGCGTGCTCGGCTACCTCGCGCCGTACTGGGCGATGGCCGCACGGGTGCTGTCGAAGGAGCACACCGCGGTCGGCCTGGCCGCGATCAACTCGATCGCCGCGCTCGGCGGGTTCTTCGGGCCGTACGCGATCGGGCTCGCGGCCACCGAGAGCGACGTGACGGTGGGGCTGTACTTCCCGATCGGCTGCCTGGTCGTCGCCGCGGCGATGCTGGCGTTCCTGAAGGTGCCGCGCGACGCCGGGGCCCGCCTGGCCCGTCCGGTGAAGTAGTTTCGAGTTTGATTATCCCGGCGGCGCGGTTACAGTGCTCTCCATGCAGGACCCCGCCGCGCCGCCGGACCCGGACTCGCTCGACTTCTGGTCGTTCATCGCGCTGGCCAACCGCAGGCTGTCCGAGGAGTTCGGGTTCCGCCACCAGCTGGCGACCGAGGTGCTGCTGACGCTGAACCGGGCGTCGAACCTGGTCACCTACGACCTCGAAGCCGCCGTGCACCGGCCGCGCGGGCGGTCGTGGTCGGCGTTCCGGGTGCTGTTCGTCGTGTGGCTGGCCGGGCCGCTCGAACCGTCCGCGGCCGCGCGGCTTGCCGGGATGAGCCGCGCGGCCGTGTCGAATCTGGCGAAGTCCCTGGTCAGCGAGGGTTTGCTGACGCGGACGCCGGGCGAGACGGACGGCCGTTCGGTGCGGCTTTCGCTCACCGAGGCCGGGCACGCCGAGATGCTCGAGGTGTTCGAGGCGCAGAACGAACGCGAGGCCGGGTGGGTCGAGGTGCTCACCGAGGCCGAACAGCGCGTGCTGGTGATGCTGCTCGACAAGCTCATCTCCGGCCGGGCCGGGTTCGCGACCCGCCGCTGACCCGGCACCGCTGTCCGTGAAGGGCTCCTTGAGGGAATCTGATTCCTTCAAGGAGCCCTTCACGGACAGCCGCCAGCCCTTCCCACAGCTCGGCTGGGGGACTACGCTGGCCGGAAAGTAGTACATACTTTGATTACTTCGCGCCGAGGAGGCGACCCATGGCCTACTACCGCAGCGCGGGCAGCATCCCGCCTAAGCGGCACACCCAGCACCGCACGCCCGAAGGCGGGCTCTACTCCGAGGAGCTGATGGGCGAAGAGGGCTTCTCCTCCGACTCGTCGCTGCTCTACCACCGCGGCATCCCGTCCGCGATCGTCGACGCGACGCCGTGGCAACTGCCGGACCAGACGCTCACCGAGAACCGGCCGCTCAAGCCGCTGCACCTCAAGCTGCACACGCTGTTCCCGGGCGAGGAATGGAAGAGCGCGGATGTCGTGAACAACCGCCGTCTCGTGCTCGGCAACGGCGACGTGCGGATCTCCTACGTCGCCGCCGGCGAGGCTTCCCCGTTGTACCGCAACGCGATCGGCGACGAATGCGTGTACGTCGAGTCCGGCGAAGCGGTCGTCGAAACGGTGTTCGGCGCGCTGCCCGCCCGCACCGGCGACTACGTGATTCTCCCCCGCGCCACCACGCACCGATGGGTGCCGAAGGGCGCGGAACCGTTGCGCGCCTATGTGATCGAGGCGAACTCGCACATCGCGCCGCCGAAGCGCTACCTGTCGCGGTACGGCCAGTTGCTGGAGCACGCGCCCTACTGCGAGCGCGACCTGCACGGCCCGGCCGAACCGCTGCTCGTCGAGGGCACGGACGTCGAGGTGCTGGTCAAGCACCGCGGCTCGCGCGGCGTCGTCGGCACGCGTTACGTGTACCCGACGCACCCGTTCGACGTGGTCGGCTGGGACGGCTGCCTGTACCCGTACACGTTCAACGTCTCCGATTTCGAGCCCATCACCGGCCGCGTGCACCAGCCGCCGCCCGTGCACCAGGTGTTCGAGGGCAACAACTTCGTCATCTGCAATTTCGTGCCGCGCAAGGTCGACTACCACCCGCTCTCGATCCCGGTGCCGTACTACCACTCCAATGTGGACTCCGACGAGGTGATGTTCTACTGCGGCGGGAACTACGAGGCGCGCAAGGGCTCCGGCATCGGCCAGGGCTCGATCAGCCTGCACCCCGGCGGGCACAGCCACGGCCCGCAGCCGGGCGCGGTGGAACGCTCGCTCGGCGCGGAGTTCTTCGACGAGCTGGCCGTCATGGTCGACACGTTCCGCCCGCTGGAGATCGGCGAGGGCGGCCACGCGAGCGACGACCCCGGCTACGCCTGGACCTGGGCAGGACGGGGACCGCAGTCGTGACCGACGCCTTGACCCGCGGCCTGCTCGACGACGCGGCGGTCTTCCCGCCCGGCCTCGCGCCGCTGCCGGACGCCGTCGCCGCGCACGACCGGCACACCGCTTCCTCGTACGCCGCGATGGTCGGCCCGCTGGTCGTCGCCGCGTCTGGGTTGGCGGAGCTGGCCGAGGTCGTCGCGGGCCGCTCGACGCCCCTGCCGCTGACCGTGACGCTGCCCGCCGGGCCGGGCGGGATCGCCGACGTGCTCAAGGCCGTCGACGGCCTCCCGGTGTCGGTCGAATCGCTGGAAATCGCGGTGCCGCAGGGAATGCGCGTCGCCGAGTTCCTGTCCGCAGTGGACGGTTGCCCGGTTCCGATCGCCGTGGAGATCCCGCGCGACGAACGCCGGATTCCGTTGCTGCAAGCGCTTTCCGGCACCCCGCACAAGGCGAAGTTCCGCACCGGCGGCACGTCGGCCGAGTACTACCCGGACGAAGCCGAACTCGCCGCCGCGATCCGCGCGACCGCCGAGGCGGGCGTGCCGTTCAAGGCGACCGCGGGCCTGCACCACGCGATCCGCAACACCGACCCCGACACGGGTTTCGAGCAGCACGGATTCCTGAACCTCCTGCTCGCCGCCGAGGCAGCCGACCGCGGCGCCGAGGACGAGGAAGTCGTTGCGCTGCTTGCCGAACGCGACGCCAAAGCGGTCTCCGACCGGATCCGCGCGCTGGCCCCGGAACGCCTGTCCGCGGCCCGCGCGCAGTTCACCTCGTTCGGCACCTGCAGCATCACCGACCCGCTCACCGAACTGACAGACCTAGGCCTGATCGGAGCCCCCGCATGACCGTGCTCGACATCCCCGCCGGCTCCCCGTTCGGCGTCGAAAACCTGCCGTACGGCGTCTTCTCGGCGGGCGACGGCAGCCCCCGAGTGGGCGTGCGCGTGGGCGAGCACGTGCTGGACCTGTCGATCGCGCTCGGCGACGCGGTCTTCGCCGAGCCGACGCTGAACGCCTTCATGGCGCAGGGTTACGACCGCTGGGTCGAGGTCCGCACCCGGCTGCAGTCGCTGGTCACCGGCGACGTGCCCGCCGAAGCGGTGCACGCGGTCGCCGACGTCCAGCTGCACCTGCCCATCGACGTCGCCGACTACGTGGACTTCTACGCCTCGGAACACCACGCGTCGAACGTCGGCCGCCTGTTCCGCCCGGACGCGGAACCGTTGCTGCCCAACTGGAAACACCTCCCGGTCGGCTACCACGGCCGCTCCGGCACGGTCTACGTGTCCGGCACCGACGTGGTCCGCCCGAGCGGCCAGCGCAAGGGCGAGGACGGCCCGGTCTTCGGCCCGAGCACCCGCCTGGACATCGAGGCGGAACTGGGCTTCATCGTCGGCGCGGGCACTCCGGCCAACACGCCGATCTCCCCGGACGACTTCCCTCGCCACGTGTTCGGCGCGGTCCTGCTGAACGACTGGTCCGCCCGCGACATCCAGGCCTGGGAGTACGTCCCGCTGGGCCCGAACCTGGGCAAGAGCTTCGCGACGTCGATCTCGCCGTGGGTGGTCCCGGTGCTGGCGCTGGCCGAGGCCCGCGTGCCGCTGCCCGGCCAGACCTCGCCGGAACCCCTGCCCTACCTGCGGGAATCGTCGCCGTGGGGCCTGGACATCACCCTGGCCGTGGAGTGGAACGGCCAGGAGGTGTCCCGCCCGCCGTACCGGGAGATGTACTGGTCTCCCGCGCAAATGCTGGCCCACCTGACCGTCAACGGCGCCTCCGCCCGCACCGGCGACCTCTACGGCTCCGGCACGATCTCCGGCGCGGAACCGGCCGAACGCGGCTCGTTCCTGGAACTCTCCTGGGGCGGCCGGGACCCGTTGACCGTCAACGGCGAATCCCGCACCTTCCTGCAGGACGGGGACGAGGTCGTGATCACCGGTCGCGCCACCACCAGCGGCGGCGCGACCCTCGGCTTCGGCGAGGTCCGGGGCCGCATCCTGCCCGCGCAATAACGGCAGAAGTCCGTGAAGGGCTCCTTGAGGGAATCTGTTTCCCTCAAGGAGCCCTTCACGGACCTAGCCGCACCTGCGTGCCTAACCCAGCGAGGCGCCCAGCCCTCCCCCGCGCCGTGCCCGCTTATTCCGCGACCGGCGCCCCAGTCTTCTCCCGCACCTCTTCCAACGAAACCCCAGGCGCCAGCTCCACGAGCTTCAGCCCGTCGTCCGTCACATCCAGCACCGCCAAGTTGGTGATGATCCGGTTCACCACTGCCGCCCCGGTCAACGGCAGCGTGCACTTCTCGACAATCTTCGGCGTCCCGTCCTTGGCGGTGTGATCCGTAATGATCACCACCCGACGAGCCCCGGCGACGAGATCCATCGCGCCGCCCATCCCCTTGACCAACGCTCCGGGAACCGTCCAGTTCGCCAAATCCCCGTTGGCGCCGACCTGCAACGCCCCGAGCAACGCCAGATCGATATGCCCGCCGCGAATCATCGCGAAAGACTCGGCGGAATCGAACAAACTGGCCCCGGGCTGCAAGGTGACCGTCTGCTTCCCGGCGTTCACCAGGTCCGGGTCTTCCTCGCCCTCCCAAGGGAACGGCCCCAGCCCGAGAATCCCGTTCTCGCTGTGCAAGGTCACCTGCACCCCGTCCGGAATGTGGTTCGCCACCTGGGTGGGAATCCCGATCCCGAGGTTCACGTAATCGCCGTCCCGAAGCTCGCGAGCCCCGATCTTGGCCATGTCCTCCCGGCTCCAGCTCACGCCGACGCCTCCTCACGCACGCGCACGGTCCGCTTTTCGATCTGCTTTTCCCGCTCGACGGCCTGGATCAGCCGCTGGATGTAGATCCCCGGCGTGATGATCCGCTCCGGGTCGAGGTAGTCGTCCGAGATCTGCTCGGCCTCGGCGACGGTCACCTTGCCGCAGGTCGCGACCAGCGGGTTGAAGTTCCGCGAGGCGTACCGGTAGATCAGGTTCCCGGCCGGGTCCGCGACGTAGGCGTGCACGAGGGAAAGATCCGCGACGATCCCGCGCTCCTGCACGTAGGTGACGCCGTCGAACTCGGCGTGCGGCTTGCCCTCGGCGATCGGCGTGCCGACGCCGGACTTGGTGTAGAACGCCGGGATCCCCGCGCCGCCCGCCCGCATCCGCTCGGCGAGCGTGCCCTGCGGGGTGAATTCGACCTCGACCGTCCCGTCGAGGTACTGCTGCGCGAACAGCTTGTTCTCGCCGACGTACGACGCGATGACCCGGCGCACCTGCCGGTTCTCGAGCAGGATGCCGAGCCCGGCCCCGTCGACTCCCATGTTGTTCGAGACGATCGTCAGATCGCGCACGCCCGAGTCCCGGACCGCCTCGATGAGGTCGTTCGGGTTCCCGGTGAGGCCGAAGCCCCCGACCGCGATCGTCAGCCCGTCCTCGAGCAGCCCGTCGAGGGCCTCCGCGGCGCTGCGGTACTTCGTCGGCACGGCATCCTCTCCACTTCGTTCGGTGAGTGGTCAGTCCCCGCATACAACCCAGCGCAGGGGAAACGGGTCAACCGACACGCCGGGATCCCCGGCAAACCTCTCGCGCACCGAACACCCGCGCCCGATGCGTTCACTGAGCGGACGTACCCTCGATCCCGTGCCCACCTCGCCTCCGGACCACGTCGTCGGACGGGTGTCCGCGGTCCTGCGCGCATTGTCCACCTACCGCGACGGAGCGTCGACCTCTCAGCTCGCGCGCCAGTGCGGCCTGGCCCGCCCGACCGTGCACCGGCTGCTCGCGTCGCTGGCCGCCGAGGGCTACGTCGACCGCGACCGGCAGAGCGGCCGCTGGTACCTGGGCCCGGAGCTGTACCTGCTGGGCGAGGCGGCCGCCCCGCGCTACGACGTGACGCAGCAGGCGCGCGCGAGCGTCCACCGGCTGGCCGCGGCCACCGGCGAGAGCGCGTTCTTCTCCGCCCGCCGCGGCAACGAGACGGTCTGCCTGCTGCGCGAGGACGGCGACTTCCCGATCCGGTCGTTCGTGCTGTACGAGGGCGCGCGGTTCCCGCTGGGCGTGGTGTCGGCGGGGCTGGTGGTGCTGTCGATGCTGCCGGACCGGGAGGTCGAGGAGTACCTGTCCACAGTGGATCTGACGGCCGAATGGGGTCCGGCGCACCGCGCGGAGGACGTGCGGGCCCGGATCGCGCGGACGCGGGAGGACGGGTATTCGACCAATCCCGGGCTGGTGGTCGAGGGAAGCTGGGGCATGGCGGCGGCGGTGTTCACGCCCGCCGGGGAGCCGGCGTGGGCGTTGACCTTGACCGGGGTGGAGTCGCGGTTCCGCGCGGAGCGGCGCCCCGAGCTGGGGGCATTGCTGCTCAAAGAGGCGCATGCGTTGACGAACGTGCTGCGCCAGCCCTCCTGAGGGTCAAGAAGCAGTGGCGGCGTTCTCTTTGTCGTACGCCGCTCGCGCAGTCATGACCTGGTCCATGTTCCGGCGCGCCCACCGGTCCAGCAGTTCCAGCGGTTCGGCGAGGTTGCGGCCCAGCTGGGTCAGCTCGTACTCGACCTTCGGCGGGATCACCGGGTACGCGGTGCGGACGAGGATGCCGTCGCGGACCAGGCTGCGCAGGGTTTGCGTCAGGACCTTCTGCGAGATCCCGTCGACGCGCTTGCCGATCTCGGTGAAGCGCAGCGGGCCGTCCGTCAGCGCGCCGACGATCAGCACCGTCCACTGGTCGCCGATCCGGTCGAGCAGCTGGCGCGTCGGGCAATCGCGGTCGTACGGGTTTCCGAGCACGGCGGCCTCCTCACTCTCCGCAAGAGAGTAACACTCCGCCGGGCCGAGAGGCTTTACCGAACCCGAACATCCGTCCCACACCGCTCGTACACCCGCGCGCGACGGTGGTCCTCGGAACACCGACACGGGAGGACGAGAACGATGCGAGGAACGAGGCGGCTGGCACTGGCGGGCTGCGGGATCGCGGCCGGACTGCTCGTGGCCGCGCCGATCGCCAGCGCCGACACGCAGGCGCCGGCCCCGGCTCCGGTGACGCTGAGCCCCCAGGAGGTCCAGCAGATGTGCACGGCGTGGGTGCCGAAACTGCGCAAACAGGCCCAGAATCTGACCAACCGGATCAACGGCGGACCCGAGGTCGCCGGGTCGGTCGCGAATCTCAAGGCGCGCGCGAACGACGCCCGCACGCAGGGGCACGCCGCGCAGGCCGACCGGCTGCAGAAGCGGGCGGACAAGCGCCAGAGCCGGCTCGGCGAGCTGGCGAACGCGACGAAGCAGCTCGACGCGTTCGCCGCGGCGCACTGTCAGGCGCCGAAGTGAGGCGGCTGATCGCGATCGCTGCCGCGGCTGCCGCCGTCGGGCTCGGCTGCGTGGCTTGCGACAACGGTTCGGCACCGTCGCCGGGGGCGGCGCCGGACGGCGATCTGAGCAGCATCCAGTCCACGCTGGACTCCATCCAGTCCGACATGGCGGGCGACGGGCAGCGGTGACCCGCGTACCGTTTCCCCCGACGCAGTCGGCCGGAGGAACGGGAGCCCGCATGGGGTCAGCTGGCCGCGGTCTCGTCCTCGTCGTGGAGGACGAGACCGCGATCGCCGAACTCGCCGCGCTGTACCTGCGGCGCGACGGGTTCGGGGTGGAGGTCGAGCCGGACGGGGCGAAGGCGCTCGCGGCGATCCGCCGGTTGCGGCCGGTCGCGGTGGTCCTCGACATCGGACTGTCCGGAATGGACGGCATCGAGATCTGCCGGGCGCTGCGCGCGGCGGGCGACTGGACGCCCGTGCTGTTCGTGACCGCCCGCGACGACGAGCTGGATCGCTTGCTGGGCTTGGAAATCGGCGCGGACGACTACCTCACCAAACCGTTCAGCCCGCGTGAGCTCGCCGCCCGCGTGCGGACTGTGCTGCGCCGCGCGTCCGGAAGCCCGGCCACGACGCTGGCTTGCGGCGGCGTGCGCATCGACGTCCCCGGCCGCCGCGCCTGGGCAGGCGAGGCCGAGGTCGCGTTGACCTCCACCGAATTCGATCTGCTCGCCTACCTGTTGCGCCACCCCGGCCAAGTGCTGTCGCGCGATCAGCTGCTCAGCGCGGTCTGGGGCTACGCCGCCGCGGCCGGGACCCGCACCGTGGACGTGCATGTCGCGCAGCTGCGGGCAAAACTCGGCGATGACAGTCCAATTCGGACTGTTAGGGGCATCGGCTACGCGGCGGATGCCGGATGAAAACCACGCTCGCGCTCCGGATCACCGTGGTGTGCCTGGCCGTCGCCGGGATCGCGGTGCTGGTGGCCGGGCTCGTCGCGTCCCGCCTGGTCCGCAACACCGCGGATTCGGTGCTGCAGCAGTCGTTGCGGGACCAGGCCGACGTCATCGCCGGGCAGCTCGACGACACGGGCATCGGCAACCGGCTCGCGATCGGCAAGGCCGCCGCGGTCGTGCGGGGGCAGGGCATCGAGGTCGTCGTGCACCGGGTCAGCGGCCAGAATTCCGGACAGGCGACCGCGGTGCGCGCCGCGGAACGGGCCGGGCTCACGTCCGGAAAGGACCATTCGACGCGGGTCACGATCGGCACTGTCGACTACCTCGTGGAAGTGCGCCCGGTCGGCCCGCAAGCCGCGTTCGCGCTGGTGCAGCCCGTGCGCAGCGCGGAATCGACGCAACATGCGTTGCTGCGCAACATTCTTCTGGCCCTCGGCATCGGACTTCTGGTCGCCGCCGTCGCCGGATACGTCTCGGGACGCTTGCTCGGCCGCCCCCTCCGCCGCGCGGCCGCCGCGGCAGGCAGCCTCAGCGCGGGCCGGCGCGATGTCCGGGTGCCGGTCGAAGGCCCCGCCGAGGTCGCGCAGGTCGCGGGATCGTTGAACGAACTCGCCGACGCGCTGGCCCGCAGCGAAGCCCGGCAACGCGAGTTCCTGCTGTCGGTGTCGCACGAACTTCGCACCCCGCTGACCGCGGTGACCGGTTTCGCGGAGGCGATCGCCGACGGAGTCGCTTCGGGCCCGGACGCGCGCCGGGCCGGGGAGACGATCCACCGAGAGGCCCAACGCCTGGAACGGCTCGTGTCGGATCTGCTGGAACTCGCCCGCCTCGGCGCCGACGAATTCCAGCTCGACCTGGATGTTTTCGACTTCGCCGCACTGGTCCGGGACTGCGCGGAGGTGTGGCAATTGCGCTGCGCCCGCTCGGATGTCCCGCTGACCGTGCAGTCTCCCCCGGGACCCGCCATGGTGACCGCCGACGCCCGGCGGCTGCACCAGGTCGTGGACGGGTTGGCGGAGAACGCGCTGCGCGTCACGCCCGCGGGTGCGCCGATGGTGTTCGCCCTGTCGGTCGCGGACGGCCACGCCCACCTGTCGGTCCGAGACGGCGGTCCCGGGCTCGCGCCGGAGGACTACCCGGTGGCTTTTGAACGCGGCGTGCTCAACGCCCGGTACCGCGACAGCCGCCCGGTCGGGTCCGGCATCGGGCTGGCGCTGGCACACGGGCTGGTGACCCGGATGGGCGGGACCTTGACGGCTGGACCGGCACCCGAGGGCGGAGCGGCATTCACCATCACACTGCCGCTCGCCTGATCAGTTCACACACCCGCTGGCCGTCGTCAGCTTCGGCTGCGCCGGGGTTCCCGCCGGCGGAGTCGGCGTGGTCGTCTCCGCGATCGGCCGCACCATGCCTCCGCTCGACGACGGGCGGACTGTGCCCGGATCGGAGGTCGCCCCGGACGCCGCGACGTCCGGCGAGCTGATCTGCGTCTGCACGAATTGCTTCACCTGCGCCGGATCCACCTTCACCGCGTCGCCGTCGGACGGGGTGGCCATCGACAGGCTCTGCACCGGGATCGTGCCGAACGCGATCGCGCCCGAGCTGAGGCCGTGCAGTTGCTGGGCGAAGCTCAGGAGATTCCAGCCGTGGTCGAGAGTGACCGAACCTTCCAAAGCGTCCACCAGGGACGAAAGCCGCGACGGGTCGGTGAAAGTGCCGGAGCCGAGGACGGTTTTCGCCATCGCCGACAGGAAGGCCTGCTGCCGCGCGATCCGGTCCAGGTCGCCGTTGGGCAGGCCGTGCCGCTGCCGCACGAAGGCGAGCGCCTGGGTGCCGGAGATGGTCTGCGTCCCGGCGGGAAAATCGGCTCCGGAGTAGGAATCGTGCACCGGGGCCTTGAGACACACTCGCACCCCGCCGACGGCCTGGCTCAGGGCGGCGAACCCGGCGAGATTGACCGCGGCGTAGTGGTTGACGGTGAGCCCGGTGAGCTGCTGCACCGCGGCGATCGCAGATTTCGCCCCGGCCGCGTCCGCCGCCACTTCCAGCTGCGGGCCGCTCATTCCTTGCTGGGCGAGCTTTCCCCGTTGGTCGGAGCGCGCGCGGCTGTACGCCGAATTGATCTTGTGCTTGCCGTAACCCGGAATGTCCACATAGGAATCGCGCGGGATCGAGATCGCGGTGGCGGCCGCGCCGCCGGCCGGGACGTGCACCACGATCATCGTGTCGGTGGTGTTGCCGCCGTCGTCCCCGCTGCCCGCGTGCAGCGCGTCGAGCACGTTCTGCGGCAGCGGCGTCCCGTCCGGTTTGGTGCGGGAATCGAGACCTACCAACAGAATGTTCTGCGCGACGGTGAGCGGTTCCCCGGCCGGGGCGTCCGGGACCTGCGCCGCGGGCGCGATGACGTCGGCCGTGACGAGGCTGGTGTCCAGCCGGTGCAGTTGCGACCACGCGAATCCGGTGGCGCCCAGTACCAGGGTGGACACCACACCCAGCACCGCACGGCCGCCGATGCGGCGGCCCCGGGACGTGATCAGCACGGCCGGTTCCTCGCTTCCCCGGGGCCGGCTCTCGGCCCCCTCCTTCGAGGATCGCCGCGTTAGCTGGGAATAGCCTGAGAAACCTGTCGCGAAGATGTGATGCTGCCCGTTCGGCCGAGCGCGCGGCGACAGCCGGTGCCCCTGCGGGCACAGGGAGTTCAGCGCGGCATCCGCCGCCACACCGCGCGCGGCACGAACCGCATCGCCGCGAACACCAAGCGCAACACGCCCGGCACCCACACGACTTCCCGGCGGCGGCGCAATGCCGCGACGGTCGCGTCGGCCACCTGATCGGCGGTGCTGGAGAACGGCGCGGGAGACATTCCTTCGGTCATCCGGCCGATCACGAAGCCCGGACGCACGAGCAGCAGGTGCACGCCAGTGCCGTGCAGCGCGTCGGACAGTCCCGAGGCGAACCCGTCGAGGCCCGCTTTCGCCGAGCCGTACACGTAATTCGCCCGCCGCACGCGAATCCCGGCGACCGACGAGAAAACGACGAGGTTTCCGGAACCCTGAGTACGCAACAGTTCCGCCGTGTGAGTGAGCACCGACACCTGAGCGACGTAATCGGTGTGCACGATCGCGGTGGCGTGCGCGGCGTCCGTCTCCGCGCGCGCTTGGTCGCCGAGAATGCCGAACGCGAGCACGACGGTCTCGAGCGGCCCGTGCCCCTCGATGACGCGCTCGAGCAGCGGGCGGTGCGCGGAGAGGTCGTCGGCGTCGAAGTCCTCGGTCGCGACGGTCTCCGCCCCCGCTTCCCGGAGGGCGGCCGCCGGTTCGCTGAGGTCCGCTCCCGGCCTCGCGGCGAGCACGAACCGCCGCGCCCCGCCCCGCGCCAGCCGGACGGCCACCGCCGTCCCGATTTCGCTGCGTCCGCCTAGTACCAGCACCGTTCCGCTCACGGTGGGTGAGTCTGCCAGCACCTCCCCCGGCCCCGGCGAGGTGCCCTGGTTCACAAACTGCAACTTTGCAGCTTCTGCAAGATCTGGCTACCCTGAGCACGTGCCCCCTCCCGGCTTGCGCGAGCGCAAGAAGCTCGAAACCCACCGCACCATCGCTCTCGCCGCGCTTCGGCTGGTTGCCGAGCGTGGTCTGGACCAGGTCACCGTCGACGACATCGCGGCCGAGGCGGGGGTGTCCGCGCGCACGTTCTTCAACTACTTCCCGGTCAAAGAGGACGCCGTGCTGCTCGCGTACGCCGACCACGCGGAGCGGGCCGAGCAAACGCTCGCCCGGTTTCTCGCGCAGCCGGAAGGGGTCGACGCGTTTCCCGCGTTCATCGCGGCCGTCCGGGAGGACCTCGCCGACATCGAGCGGGACCGCGACGAGTGGCTGACCCGGTTGCGCATCATCCAGGGCGATCCGTCGCTGCTCGTCCGCGCGACGACGCTCAACTCCGGCTCGCGCGAGCCGCTGGTCGCGGCCATCGCCCAGCGTTCCGGCACCGACGCGGAGAAGGACCTGTTCCCGTCGCTGCTGCTGGCGGTGGCGGGCGGGGTGCTCACCGCGTCGCTCACCCGCTGGGCCGCCCGGAACGGGACGCGACCGCTGCTCGAGATCTTCGACGAGGCCGCCGCCGCGGCTGCCGCGGGCCTGCCCGACCCCCGCTGAACCTCCCCGAATCTCTCCGAATCTCTCTCTGAGTCCGGAAAGGACTGTCCATGTCCCTGTCCGCCGCGGAATCGCCCGCGCCCGCACCGGCGATGAGCCACCGGCACGTGCTGCAGGCGATGTCCGGCCTGATGATGGGCATTTTCGTCGCCATCCTCGCGTCCACTGTGGTCGCGAACGCCCTGCCGCGGATCGTGTCCGAGCTGGGCGGCAGCCAGTCGTCCTACACCTGGGTCGTCACGACCGAACTGCTCGCGATGACCGCGACCGTCCCGCTCTGGGGCAAGCTTTCCGATCTGTACAACAAGAAACTGCTGATCCAGCTCTCGCTCGGGCTGTTCGTGGTCGGCTCGCTGGTGGCCGGTCTCGCACAGAACATCGACGTGCTGATCCTCAGCCGGATCGCCCAGGGCGTCGGCGGCGGCGGGCTCACCGCGCTCGCCCAGGTCATCATGGCGGCCATCGTTTCGCCGCGCGAGCTGGGCAAGTTCTCCGGCGTCTTCGGCGCGGTCTTCGCGGTCGGCACGGTCGCGGGCCCGCTGATCGGCGGTGTGCTCGTGGACACCTCGTGGCTCGGCTGGCGCTGGTGCTTCTTCCTCGGCGTGCCGTTCGCGCTCGCCGCGATCCTGTTGCTGCAGCGCACGCTGGACCTGCCGACGCTGCGCCGCGAGGTGCACGTCGACTACCTCGGCGCGTTCCTGATCATGCTCGGCGTTTCGACGCTGCTGGTGTGGTCGTCGCTGGCCGGCTCGACCTTCGCCTGGGGTTCCTGGCAGACCGCGGTGCTCGTGCCGGCCGGCGTGCTCGTGCTGGTGCTCGCGGTGTGGGTCGAGGCGAAGGTGCGCGAACCGGTCGTGCCGCTGGCGCTGTTCCGCAATCGCACGGTCACGCTCGCCACTGTCGCGAGTTTCCTGGTCGGGGTCGCGATGTTCGGCGGCACCGTGTTCCTGTCGCAGTACTTCCAGCTGGCGCTCGGCAAATCCCCGACGGTGGCCGGGTTGATGAGCCTGCCGATGATCTTCGGCCTGCTCGTTTCGTCCACTGTGTCCGGCCAGCTGATCAGCCGCACCGGCAAATGGAAGCCGTTCCTGCTGCTCGGCGCGGTGCTGATGGCGGCGGGGCTCGGCCTGCTCGGGCTGATCGACGCGCACACGTCGCTGCTCGAGCTGAGCCTGTCCATGCTGGTGCTCGGCGTCGGCGTGGGCATGCTGAACCAGAACCTGGTGCTGGTGACGCAGAACGACGTGCCCGCCGCCGATCTCGGCGCGGCGACCTCGACGCTGTCGTTCTTCCGCAGCCTCGGCGGGTCGATCGGCGTGAGCGCGCTCGGCGCGGTGCTGGCCAGCCGGGTCGGCACGCTCATCGCCGACGGGCTCGGACCGGCCGCGTCCGCCGGGTCCGGCGGCGGGAAGGTGCCCGACCTCGCGCAACTGCCCGCTCCGGTCGTCGCGGTGATCCGGGACGCGTACGGCATCGCGACGAGCGACCTGTTCCTGATCAGCGCGCCGATCGCCCTGCTGGTCGTGGTCGCGGTGGCGTTCCTGAAGCACCTGCCGCTCAAGACGAAGAGCGGGCTGGAACGGCTGGCGGACGAGGCGGTCTGAGCTACCGTCTGCTGGGTGACCAGCGACGAGGAGTTCGGCGCCCAGCTCGAACGGCACCGCCGTGAGATCCGCGTGCACTGCTACCGGATGAGCGGTTCGTTCGAGGAGGCCGAGGACCTCACGCAGGAGGCGTTTCTCCGGGCCTGGAAAGGCCGTGCGGGCTTCGCTGGGCGCGCGAGCGTGCGGACCTGGCTGTACCGGATCGCCACCAACGTCTGCCTCGACGCGCTCGCCCGGCGGCCGCGGCGCGCGCTGCCGGACGAACTGGGCCCGGCGGGCGACCCGGCCGGCGAAATCTCCGCGCTCGACGTTCCATGGCTCGGACCGTTCCCCGACCTGCTGCTCGACCCCGCGGCGCCGGACGACCCCGGCGCTGCGGTCGTCGAACGGGAAACCATCGAACTGGCGTTCCTCGCCACCATCCAATTGCTCCCGCCGCGGCAACGGGCCGCGCTGCTCCTGCGCGACGTGCTCGATTGGTCCGCAAAGGACACTGCGGAACTGCTGGGCACTTCGGTGGCCTCGGCGAACAGCGCGCTGCAGCGAGGGCGGGAGACGTTGCGCGCCCGGCTGCCCGCCCGACGCGCCGAATGGTCCGCTCCGGACAGCACGACCGCCGAGGAAACGGCGCTGCTGCGGAAGTTCATCGCCGCCTACGAATCGGCGGACGTGCAGGCGGTGGCCGCTGTGTTGAGCGAGGACGCACGCGCGGTGATGCCGCCGTACCCGTTGTGGTTCGACAGCCGTGATCGGATTCTCGGCGCGCTCAGGCCGAGTTTCGATCCGCAATCGCCGCACTACCGGGGCAGTTTCCGGATGGTGCCAGTGCGCGCCAACCGGCAGCCCGCGGTCGCCGGATATCTGCGCCGGCCCGGCGAATCGGTTTATCGCGCTTTCGGCGTCTGTGTCCTCACCGTGCGAAACGGACTGGTCACCGCGATGGCCGCGTTCGAAACCGCGGCATTGGCGCCGTATGGACTCGCCGAAACGTTCGACGCATAAAAAACGCCCGGGCGG
>NZ_GG657746.1:5431937-5439360 GCF_000158875.1 Streptomyces sp. AA4
CGCCCGGGCGCAACCACCGAGTTCCGGGCTTTGCGGCCGGTCGTGGTGGGGGAAACTGCTAGCGCCCTCGCCGCCGGGAAATGGTCACCGGCTCGCGGTCAGGCGACTCGATGCCGTGCGGCGGCGGAGCCGGATCGAACCAGCTTCCGGCGCTCCAGCTCGGTGGTTCCCCCGAAGATCCCGTTGCCGAGACCGTTGTCGAGAGCATAGGAAAGGCATTCCGCGCGGACCGGGCATCGCGCGCAGACCGCCTTGGCCTTCGCGACCTGCTGCGCCCCCGGACCCATGTCGGAAATCGGGAAGAACAGTTCCGGGTCCTCGTCCTGGCACGCCGCGCGGGCGAGCCAGCTGGTGGCCGTGAGTTCCATTGTTGCTTTTCACCTCCTGTCCTCAGTGTCGAACCGTGGTCAACCGAGTTCTCCGCGCGCACGGGCACGCCATGCCTTCGGAGGGTGTTCGGTGGGCTTTTTCGGCCGAAGCGCCCCGGGCCGCGAAGGACCCGGCGGACGACCGGCTTTCCAAGTTACCACCGATCACCGCCCGCGCGGGGAATTTCGATTCAGCTCACATCGCGGACGCGGTTGCCGCCGGACGTGCTACGGCCCCCGCGCCCGGCGCTCCCCGGCGCCGGAGAGCCCGGGTTTTCCTTGTCCGCGCACCATTTCCCCCTTCCGCCGCGCTCGCGGGCGAGTTGCCCGTCCTGGCCAGGTACCCGCCAGCCCCGACCCTAACCACATTTCCGTGACCCGATCGTTACATCCCGCGGGCGCGTCACCGCACCTGTTCGGCAAGGGCGGGATCGGGAGGGGGTGCGCGTGGCGGGGTTCGACGGCTTTTTCCGGGGCGATTTCCCTCGCCTCGTGGCGTTCCTGTGCGCGGGCGGGCTGGGGCCGGGCACCGCGCGCGAGGTGGCGGTGGAGGCGTTCGTCCAGGAAACCGGGACGTGGCCGCCGCCGGGCGACCCGCGCGTGGCGGTGCGGCTGACCGCCTCCCGGCTCGCCGCAGAGCAGACGTGGTTCGACGGCGGCGCCCCGGCCGAGGATCCGCCGGACGACCGGCTGGCCGAGGTCGTGGAGCGGAACGCGCGCGGGGTCGAACTGCTCGCGACGCTGCCGGAAACCCAGCGCACGGTGCTGACCTGGGCGCTCGACGGGTTCTCCCCCGCCGCCATCGCCTCGGCGCTCGGCATGGCGGGCACCACAGTCCGGTCGAATCTGCGGCACGCCCGGGAACGGCTGAAAAACCGGCTCGGCCTGGCCGGGCGCGAGGAGGCCTTGATGACCGTACTGCGCGAAGCCGAAGCGGCGCTGGTCAACGCGCTGCGCTCGGCGCTCGACGTCGAAGAGGCCTTGACCCGCGTGAAAACCGAGGCGACCGCCTTGGCCGCGCCCCGCGTCCCGGCCGGCCGATTCGGCTTCGACGGCCCGGTGCGCGCCGCGGTCGACGGCGATCCGGACGCGACGCAGGACCTGCTCGCCGCGGTGCAGCCGCTGATCGTGCGCTACTGCCGGGCCCGGTTGGGCGGTGCCGACGCATATTCCTCGGCGGACGACGTCGCGCAGGAAGTCTGTCTGGCGTTGCTGACGGCGCTGCCGGGCTACCGGAACCAGGGGCGGCCGTTTCTCGCTTTCGTGTACGGGATCGCGCAGCACAAGGTGGCGGACGCGCACCGGGCGCACGCGCGCAACCGGACCGAAACGATGGCCGAGCTGCCGGAGGCGATCGATCTCGCCGACGGGCCGGAGGAACGGGCGCTGCGGTCCGAGCTGAACCGGCATCTCGCGCGCCTGCTGCAGCTGCTGCCGGAACGACAGCGGGAGATTGTGTTGCTGCGCATAGTAGTCGGACTCTCCGCCGAAGAAGCCGCCGAAGCCGTCAGCTCGACCCCAGGTGCGGTCCGGGTCGCGCAATACCGCGCACTGCTGCGCCTTCGCTCAGCCCTCGAACGACGACGCAACTGACCCGATCCGCGCCACCACGAACTCCGCCAGCGCTGCCACCGGGCCCTCGCCGCCGTCGCGCGAAAGCAGGATGAAATCCACGTCACCCGGGTCCGGCAGGCCGAGTTCGGCGGGCAACTCGACGAGGTCGGACGGCACCAGGCTCCGCGCGTGCACGGTGATCCCGAGTCCGGCGGCCGCCGCCGCGCGCAAGCCGGTCAGGCTCGAGGTCTGGCAGGCCGCGCGCCATTCCAGCCCGGCGCGTTCCAGCGTTTCCACCGCCAGCTGCCGCGTGACCGACGGCATCGGGTACTGCACCAGGGGCACCGGTTGGCCGGGCGTGAGTTCCGTCGCGGCCGAGCCGATCCACACCAGCGGTTCGCGGCGCAGCAGCCGTCCCGGGCCGGGCGCGCCCGGGCGGCGTTTGCCGAGCACCAGGTCGAGGCGGCCGTCGGCGATCCGGCGGGCGAGCACATCGGACAGTTCCACGTGCAGTTCGACGTCCACCAGCGGATGGCTTTCCCGCAGCCGCCGCAGGATTTCCGGCAGCTCGCCGAGCGCGAAGTCCTCCGACACTCCGAACCGGACCCGGCCGCGCACCTGCGCGCCGCGGAAATGCCGGGCGGCGCGGTCCTCGGTGTCCACAATGGTCTGCGCGAACCCGAGCATCGCCTGCCCGCGCGCGGTCAGGTCGACCGCGTGCGTGTCGCGGGCGAACAGCAGCCCGCCCGCGTCGGCTTCGAGCCGCCGGACGTGCTGGCTGACTGTGGGCTGCCCCACCCCCAGCCGCCTCGCCGCGGCCGTGAAGCTGCGGGTTTCCGCCACAGCGAGGAAAGAACGGCACAATCGCGGATCCAGCATGCGGCACATCTTATCGGGTTTCGCAATGACAGTCAGTACGGTCATCGGGGTTCCGAATGACCGGCGGCGACGAGAGAATGGCCGGGAAAGGAGTTCCATGACCACCGTGCTCGCCTCGCTCGCCCGCCCCGTCTCGGCGGTTCTCGCCAAGCTGCGGATCGACCCGTTCATCGCCCTGATCCTCGTCACCGTAGGCATCGCTTCGCTGCTGCCGGCGTCCGGCGCGGCCGCGACCGGGTTCGGCGTGGTGACCAAGATCGCGGTCGGGCTGCTGTTCTTCCTTTACGGCGCGAGGCTTTCCAGCCAGGAAGCGGTCGAGGGGATGCGGCACTGGCGGTTGCACGTCACGGTGCTCTGCGCCACTTTCGTGCTGTTCCCGCTGCTGGGGCTCGCCGCGTCGTTCCTCTCCCCCGGGCTGCTGACGTCGCCGCTGTACACCGGCGTGCTGTTCCTCTGCCTGCTGCCCTCGACCGTCCAGTCGTCGATCGCGTTCACCTCGATCGCGAGGGGCAACGTCGCGGCGGCGATCTGCAGCGCGTCGCTGTCCAACCTGCTCGGCATCGTGCTGACGCCGCTGCTCGTCGCGCTGCTGCTGGCCACCGACGGCCCCGGCGTGAGCGGTTCGGCGGTGCTGGACATCGTGCTGCAGCTGCTGGTGCCGTTCGTCGCCGGGCAGCTCGCGCGCCGCTGGATCGGCGGGTGGGTGCAGCGGCATTCCGCCCCGCTGAAGATCGTCGACCGCGGGTCGATCCTGCTGGTCGTGTACACCGCGTTCAGCGAGGGCATGACCGAGGGCATCTGGCACCAGCTGGACCTCGGCCCGCTGCTGGCCCTGGTCGCGGTCTGCTGCGTCCTGCTGGCGGCGGTGCTCGCCGCGACGAGCGGCGGCGCGCGGCTGCTCGGCTTCGCCCGCGCGGACCGGATCACGATCATGTTCTGCGGTTCGAAGAAGAGCCTGGCGAGCGGCCTGCCGATGGCGACGGTGCTGTTCGGGCACGCCGAGGTCGGGCTGATCGTGCTCCCGCTGATGCTGTTCCACCAGATTCAGCTGATCGTGTGCGTGGCGATGGCGCGTCGGTACGCCCGGCAGGCGGCCGCGGAGGAACCCGGGGAACTGGCGCCGGTCCGCTGACGCCGGCCGGACCCGTGCTCGCGAGAGCCGGAGACCCGCTGGCGGCCGAAAACCAGTGGAGCCGCGCCCGTGCCCGCCGCTACTGTCGCTCGACCAGTGTCGGCTAGGCGAGGACGTGCCGTTGTACATCGCGTGAGGCATCCCAAGCTCTGATTTCGTCGCGCGCCGCGATTGAGCGCCGCGCTTCTTCGTGCTGCGGAATTCTCACTGGATCGGTGTACTCCTGTGCTCTATCACTGGACAGTCCTGCCCACTCGCCTGCCGCTCGTCCGGAGGCGCTGCCATACCTGTTCGTCCGGGCTTTTCCGGGCGGACGGCAAGTTCCGGGTCAACGCCAACCACAAACTCATCGACGCCTGGCTTCTCGTGCTGTGCACCGGCTGCGGGGAAACGGCGAAACTCACCGTGTTCGAACGGGCGAAGGTGCGCTCGGTCAGCCCGGTTCTGCTGGATCGCTTGCACCACAACGATTCCTCCCTCGCCGCCGAACTGCTCCAGGACCCGGTCCTGCGCCGGCGCAACCGCGTCGCGCTCGACTGGGACGACGCCTGGCGGCTCGACACCGATGGTCTGGACCATCTCGACCAGGACGCGATCGACGTCTCGGTCGGCTTCGCGGCCCGGATCCCGGTCCGGCCGGTGCGGCTGATCGCCGAGGGCTGCGGGCTCGCCCGGGCCGAAGTCGAGCGGCTGCTCGCCGAGGGGAAGGTGGTGTCGGCAGTCCGGCTGGGCGGCAAGCTCTCCGGCGACTTCGCCTTCACCCTCAAGTACTGAGCGCCGTGAGGGGAACCCTGAGGGACTCAGAGTCCCTCAGGGTTCCCCTCACGGACAGCTCCGGAGCCACCCGGTCTGTCCACAACGGACTGCTCGAGTCCGCTCCCGGCTTCCGCTCGCATGAGCGCGAACCGCGAACCCGGGCAAACAGCGGTGCCTGAACGGGCAATCGTGCGTAACCGGTGGCGGCGCACCGCGTTGCCGCGCCCAGCGGCCCCCGGGTGGCGCAGCGGCTTGCCCCGCCGTCCGTGAGCTGGTGTTCAGAAGGGAACAACGCGGCGACAACCCGTAGACCGGCGCTTACCGTAAGTCCGCAGTCTCCCCGTGCTCTGTCGTATCGGCCGAACGAAGGGCATCCGCGGCGACATCGGCGGCCTGGCAGGCCAGTCCGTCATATCCGGAGAACCCGACCAGAGGAGAAAGCATGGCTTCGCAGGACGGCGCCCGCGTCGACACCAGCGTCATGCGCAAGGGCGCGCAGACGATCAGCGACACCGGGCAGAACATCACCGGCGTGAACCAGAAGGTCGACGGCACCATGCAGACGCTGTTCGGCACCTGGCGGTCGGACTCGGCGAACGTGTTCAACCAGGCCATGGGCCAGTTCGACCAGACGGTCCGCAAGATCGTGCAGAAGCTGGACGAGCTCGCGCAGAACGTGCAGACCTCGGCGAGCGAGTACGACAGCCGGGACTCGGACAACACCTCCACCGCGCACAACGCGGCCGCGGTCATCGGCGGCGGCGGCCTGCAGGGCTTCTGATCCCCTTCCTTCCCACGAAAGGACCTCTCCCATGGCTTTGGGCCAGTTCCAGATCAGCTTCGCGACCATGCAGGACACCGTCGGGCAGGCGAAGCAGCAGTCCAACCAGATCACCGAGCTGCTGGACCAGATGAAGGCGGTCATCGAGGGCCAGCGCGAAAACTGGACCGGTGTCGCGGCGGACATGTTCCACGAGACCTACACCTACTGCCACCAGGCCGCGCTCACGCTGCCGCAGGCGCTCGACGCGGCCGCGCAGACCCTCGGCCAGATCAACGAGGGCACCTCGAACACCGAGGGCAACAACGCCAAGCGGTTCGCCGCGAACTGACGCCGCCGCTTCGGCGCGACTGACCAGAAAGGAGGGTGACCGGCCATGGTTTCGTTGGGTGACACCGATTACGGGATGCACAACGATTCGTCGAACAAGCATCAGACCACGTCGGCGGACGGCAAGTTCCACAGTCCGGGCGACCAGACGCCGCCGGACGTGAAGAACGAGTGGATCCCGCCGGGCGACGTCGGCAAGCCGCCGCCGGTGCCGGGCGGCGCCGAGCATCCGGGCAGGGGCGTCACCGCGGTCAACACCGAGGCGATGCGCACGTTCGCGAAGAACATGCAGGCGCTCGCGGACGGGCCGCTGAAGGATCTTCCGGCGAAACTCGACGGGATCCAGCTCAAGCCCGGCGTGTTCCTGACGGCGCAGGAAAAGATCTTCAAGCCGATCCAGGGCACGAACGCGCTGCGCGACACCACCCGCACCGCGATCCACGACCTCTGCAAGGCGCTCGACGAGGTGGCGGACGCGGTGAACAAGGCCTCGAAGGCGTACGACAGCGCCGACGAGGTCAACAAGATGTCGGCCGACGACTACAACCAGTATTTCAACACCGTCAGCGGCCACATCACCGGCGCCGGTCAGAAACCCTGACCGGACGGGCGGCGGTCTCTCCAGGTTCGAAGCGATCGAGGGAAGATGGCGGACGACAACACCAACGGGTTCACCTCGGACGACGACGGGGTCTGGCCGGACACCACGAAGACCGGCAACCAGAACACCACTGGTGACCCGTCGAAGGATTTCGACGGCCTGACGTGGAAGCAGATCGAAGCGGCGATCCTCGGCGGCGGTTCGCTGTCGGGCGGCCAGGACAACCTTGACAAGGCCTACGGCAACGTCAACTGGCAGTCGCTTCAGGACGCGGCCGGGGTGTTTCAGGAGACGCAGCAGAACCTCGCGATGGTCGCTCAGTCCATTCAGGACCAGACCGCCGCCCTCGCCGGACCCGACGGTCCGTGGAAGGGCGACGCCGCGACGAAGTTCAAGGACATGATGACCGCGCTGGGCAACAAGTTCTCCGATCTGGCGGACCGGATCGGCGACGGCGGCGGGTCGAACAACGTGCCGAACAATCTCGTCAATTCCGCGGCGTATCTCAAGTGGGCGCAGGACACGATCCGGTACATCGACAGCTATTACGCCAGCCAGGTCCTCGCCCAGGGCAGCAAATACCATCTCAGCGACGGGCGCGCGTACATCTCGCAGTTCCCCGAAGCCGTCGAGATGATGACCAACGACATGCGCAAGGTGGGCGGCCAGCTCGCGCAGAAGTACAACACCGTGCACGTCAACTCGGGCACGACGACCCCGCCGCCGACGCCCGGTGGCGGCGACAGCAACACGCCCAAGCCTCCTCCCCCGCCGCCGCCTCCTCCGCCCCCGCCCACTCCTCCGCCGCCCCCGCCGCCGGTGACGGCTCCCCCTCCGCCGCCGGTTTCTCCTCCGCCGCCTCCGGTGACGCAGCCGCCGCCCGTGTCGTCGCCGCCGGGCGGCGGCGGCAATGGCGCACCCCCGCCGCCGGTCAACAAGGCTGTGATTCCGCCCCCTCCGAACGGCGTGAACGGTCCCGGCGGGAACGACGTGCCGCCGCCGTTGAAGAACGCTGTCGTGTC
>NZ_GG657746.1:5439477-5823129 GCF_000158875.1 Streptomyces sp. AA4
GGCGGGAACGGCACGCCACCGCCGCTGAAGAACGCCCTCGTGACACCTCCGCCCGGCGACCTCAACGGACCCGGCGGGAACGGCACGCCACCGCCGCTGAACCCTGCCTCCATTCCGCCGCCGCCCAACGGGGTCGGCGGGAACAATGCGAAGCCGCCGTCGGTCAAGCCGCCGGCCATTCCCGCGCCTCCGGGGGACCGTACGGAGGTTCCGCCGCCTCCGGGCGCGCCGGGCGGGAACAACCTCAAGTCGCCGTCGATCCCGCCGCCGCCCGGGGCCTCGGGCAACAACCTGGGCGGGCACGTCGACCCGCCCTCGATCCCCGCCCCGCCGGGAAGTTCCGGCGGGTCCGGGCACGTCAACCCGCCTTCCATTCCGGCCCCGCCGGGAAGCTCGGGCGGGTCCGGACACGTGAACCCGCCGTCGATCCCGGCCCCGCCGGGCGAGTCCGGCGGTCACCTGGCGAACAACGCCCTCAACCCGGCGCACCTGCCGCCGGGCCTGAACACCCCTCCGGGCAACCAGACCCCGGGCGGCAGCGGCATCCCGATGATGCCGCCCGGAGGCATGGGCGGAGGCGGCGGGCTGAACCCGCCGTCCGCGGAACGTCCGGATTCTTCCGGGTTGCTCGGCAACATCAAGAAACCGTGGATCAGCCCCCCGCCGGAGGGCATCGGCAACCCCGACGCCCACGGCGACACACCACCGCTCCACTCCGCCAAGTGGGCCCCGCCGCCCGGCGCGAGCGATAACGGACCCGGCGGGCTCAGCAACAACCTCAGCGGCCCAGGCGAAAGCGGCCCGGGCGCGATCAAGGGCCTCAGCGAGAGCGACCTGCCGAAACTGCCGGACCCCGTCGGCAATCACGAGCAGCTCCCCGGCGGCGGCACCCCGCCGATGGTCCCGCCGGGCGGGATGGGCGGCGGCAGCGGACTCAACACACCCGCCGCCGAACGACCGGACTCCTCCGGACTGCTCGGCAACATCAAAAAACCCTGGATCAGCTCCCCGCCGGAGGGCATCGGCAACCCTGATGCGCACGGCGAGACACCACCGCTTCACTCCGCCAAGTGGGCCCCGCCGCCTGGTGCGAGCGGCAACGGCGCGCTCGGCGACGGCGTCAGCGGCCCGGGCGGCGGAGAGCCAGTCGGACCGGGGGTGAAGGGACTCGGCGAGAGCGACCTGCCGAAACTGCCGGATCCCGTCGGCAACCACGAGCAGCTTCCGGCCTCGGGAACGCCGCCGATGGTCCCGCCCGGCGGCATGGGCGGCGGCAGCGGACTCAACACACCCGCCGCCGAACGACCGGACTCCTCCGGACTGCTCGGCAACATCAAAAAACCCTGGATCAGCCCCCCGCCGGACGGCATCGGCAACCCCGACGCCCACGGCGACACACCACCCCTCCACGCCGCCAAGTGGGCCCCGCCGCCCGGTGGAAACGGCAACGGCGCGC
The DNA here is from genome assembly GCF_000158875.1 of Streptomyces sp. AA4. NCBI lineage: Bacteria > Bacillati > Actinomycetota > Actinomycetes > Kitasatosporales > Streptomycetaceae > Streptomyces > Streptomyces sp. AA4. Next base: position 5,440,934 of record NZ_GG657746.1, read on the forward strand.
TCGGCGACGGCGTCGGCGGCCCGGGCGGCGGAGAGCCAGTCGGACCGGGGGTGAAGGGACTCGGCGAGAGCGACCTGCCGAAACTGCCGGATCCCGTCGGCAACCACGAGCAGCTTCCGGCCTCGGGAACGCCGCCGATGGTCCCGCCCGGCGGCATGGGCGGCGGCAGCGGACTCAACACACCCGCCGCGGAACGTCCGGATTCGGCTGGGCTGCTCGGCAATGTGCAGGAGCCGTGGACCGCGGACTTGCCGGACGGCATCGGCGACCCGAGCGCGTTCGGGGAGACGCCGCCGAGCGAATCGGCGGAATGGGCGAAAGACACTCCCACATTCGCGCCCGGCGGCGGGACGAACCCGACCATCGCCGGACTGCCCGGCAACATCCAAGAGCCCCGGACAGCCACCCCGACAGTCGGCGTCGGAAGCCCCGGCGCGCAAAGCGAAACCCCGCCGAGCACCGGGGCGAAGAACCACCAGATCCCAAGCCCTGGCCTGCCCATGGTCCCGCCCGGCGGCGCGGGCGGCGGAGCGAACACCCCCGCCGCCGAACGACCCGACTCCGCCGGGCTGCTCGGCGACGTCCAAACACCCTGGGCAGCGACCACACCGACCGGCGTCGGAGATCCCAGCGCACCAGGCGAAACCCCGCCGAGCGCGTCGGCTGAGTGGGCTCCGGTGAACACCGCCGCGGGCAACGGTGTGAAAGCCCCCGACTCCGCGGGGAAGCGCAGCGAAACTCAGCCGTCCGTCCTGGCCACGCTGGAGTCAAGGCAGACGAGCACCGGAAACCCCGAAGACGTCCGGATCGCCGTCGTCCAGCCGCTCGACCACGAGGACACCTCGGCCTGGGACGTCGGCACCGCCGATTTCCTCCCCGCCCTCCTGCCGGTCACCACGAAAGCCGAGGACCGAGCGCAGGAAATCACCACCGACCACGTCCAGCGCAGCGACGAACCCTGGCGTCCGGACGAAGCGCTGGCCACCTACCAGCGAGTCCGCGGCGGGCCGGCCGAGTTCGTCCCCGACGAGTTGCCCACCTGCGGCGACGCTCCCGAACCCCTGGAGCCCGAACCGGAGACGGCAGAACCCGAGGAAGAAGAAGAGGAACGCACCATGGCCGATCTGCTCCGGCAGGACGATTCGGCCTGGGGCGAGCCCGCGCGCCGCGGCACGCCGGGGGTGCTCGAATGAGTACGGAAACCGTCAAGCGGGGGCCGCGCGCGGCCGGTCCGGAAATGCCTGAGGGGCAAGAAGAACTGCAGGAACCGCCCGTCATGGCGGAACCGGCGGCGCGCGATTTCAACTCGCTGCTGATGATGCTGCCGATGGCCATCGGGTCGCTGGTGATGGTGCTGGCGTTCTCCGGAGTCGCGGGCAGTTCGCCGTTCACCTACGTGATCGGCGGCGGCATGGGCGTGTCCATGATCGCGATGAGCCTCGGGCAGCTGTCCCGCGCGGCCGCCGAGCGCAAGCGCAAGATGCAGGCCGAACGGCGGGATTACCTGCGCTACCTAGGCCAGATCCGGGAGCGGGCGCGTTCGACCGCCGAGGACCAGCGGCACGCGGTGGCCTGGAACAACCCGGCCCCGGATTCGCTGTGGTCGCTCGCGATGGGGCCGCGGCTGTGGGAACGCCGGATCAGCCACGAGGACTTCGCGCGGGTGCGGATCGGGCTCGGCACGCAGCAGTCGGCGCTGGAACTGGTGCCGCCGGTGACCAAGCCGATCGAGGACCTCGAACCGCTGTCGGCGATTTCGCTGCGCCGGTTCACCGAGACCTACCGCACGCTGTCCGGCATCCCGACCGCGGTGGGGCTGCGGAGCTTCACCAGCGTCGAGTTCGACGGCGATCCAGAGGCGGCAGTCGCGCTGGTCCGGGCGATGCTCGCGCAGCTGGTCGCCTTTCATTCGCCGGACGAACTGCGGCTCGCGGTGCTCACCACCGAGGCCGCGCAGGCGCAGTGGGACTGGGTGAAGTGGTTGCCGCACAACAACCATCCGACCCTGCGCGACGCGGCGGGCCCGCTGCGGCTGCTCGCCGCCGACCACGACGAGCTGATGGACCTCCTCGGCCCGGACGTGGCCGATCGCGACGACCACGACAAGACCGTCGGGCCGACGACGACCGAACCGTTCGTGGTGATCGTCGCGCATCTGGCGACGATCCCGGAGTCCTCCCGGCTGGTCGGCGCGGGCCTGCGCAACGTGGTGCTGCTCGACGTCACCGGCTCGCTCCCCGGCGGCCCCAAGGTGCTGCGACTGACCACAAAGGACGATCTGGTCGAGTTCCCGGCGGGCAGCGGCGTGGGTTCGGCGACCCGCGACGAGCTTTCGGTGACCCAGGTCGAAGGGCTCGCGCGGCTGCTCGCGCCGAAGCGGACCAGCGGCACCCTCGAGATCGCCGACCAGCCGCTGGAAAGCGACTTCGGCCTGACCGCGCTGCTCGGCATCAAGGACGTGCACACGTTCGACATCCCGGCCCAGTGGCGGCCGCGAACGGCGCAGCGGGCGCGGATGTCGGTGCCGATCGGCGTGACCGAGGACGGCGAGATCGTCGAGCTGGACCTGAAGGAATCGGCGCAGGGCGGCATGGGCCCGCACGGGATGCTGATCGGCGCGACCGGGTCCGGCAAGTCGGAACTCCTGCGCACGCTCGTGCTCGGGCTGGCCGCGACGCATTCGTCGGAGATCCTGAACTTCGTGCTCGTCGACTTCAAGGGCGGCGCGACGTTCCTCGGGATGGACCGGCTGCCGCACACCTCGGCGACGATCACCAACCTCGCCGACGAACTGCCGCTGGTCGACCGCATGCAGGACTCGCTCAACGGCGAAATGGTGCGGCGGCAGGAACAACTGCGCGCGAGCGGCTACCCGTCGCTGTACGAATACGAAAAGGCGCGCGCGGCCGGCGAACAGCTGGCCCCGATGCCGACGCTGTTCCTGGTCGTGGACGAGTTCTCCGAACTGCTGAGCGCGAAACCGGAGTTCATGGAGCTGTTCGTCTCCGTCGGACGGCTGGGCCGCAGCCTCGGCGTGCACCTCCTGCTCGCCTCGCAGCGGCTCGACGAAGGCCGCATCCACCGCGTCGAAGGCCACCTCTCGTACCGGATCGCGCTGCGCACGTTCTCCTCGATGGAGTCCCGCAGCGTGATCGGCGCGGGCAGCGCCTACGAACTGCCGCCGGAGCCGGGCAACGGCTACCTGAAGATCGACACCACGAACCTGGTGCGGTTCAAGGCCGCCTACGTCTCCGGTCCGGTCCCCGCGGGCAACGGCGAGAACTCCGCGGTGGCGGCCGCGAGGGCCAGCCGGGAGGTCGTCCCGTTCCGCACCGAGGCCCATCCGGCGAAGCTGATCGTCCGCGACGACGAACCGGAACCGGCCGAGAAACAGTCCGATGTGGACGCATTGGAGGCCGCCGTGCCGGGCGGGCCGACGCTCGCCGACGCGTTCATCGACCGGCTGGCCGGCGCGGGCCCGGCGGCGCGCCAGGTGTGGCTGCCGCCGCTGGCCGAATCGCCGAGCCTGGACTCGCTGCTGCCGAGCGTCACGCCGGACCCGGTGCGCGGGATGGCGGTGGCCGACCCGGCGCACTGGGGCAGGCTCCGGGTGCCGATGGGGATGATCGACCGGCCGTTCGAGCAGGTCCGCGAGCTGCTGACGGCGGACCTGTCGTCGGCGGCCGGGCACGTCGCGGTGGTCGGCGGGCCGAAGACCGGCAAGTCGACGCTGCTGCGCACGCTCGTCCTGGCCCTCGCGATGACGCACACCCCGCAGGAGGTCCAGTTCTACGGGCTGGACTTCGGCGGCGGCGGGATCATGTCGCTGTCCGGGCTGCCGCACGTCGGCTCGGTCGCCACCCGGCTCGAACGCGACCGCGTCGTGCGGACCATCGAGGAGATCTCGCAGGTCATGGAGGGCCGCGAGACGCTGTTCTCCGAGCACGGCATCGAATCGATGGACTCCTACCGCGCGTTGCGCCGCAGCGGCCGGATCGAGGATCCGTTCGGCGACGTCTTCCTGGTGGTCGACGGCTGGTACAGCCTCAAGAACGACTACAGCGACCTGGAGCAGAAGATCGGCGAGCTGGCCTCGCGCGGGCTGTCCTTCGGCGTGCACGTGGTGATCGGCGCGACCCGCTGGTCGGAGATCCGGCCGTACCTGCGCGACCTGCTGCAGACGCGGTTCGAACTGCGGCTCGGCGACCCGATGGAGTCGGAAATCGGTTCCCGCAAAGCGAAAACGGTGCCGAACCAGCCGGGCCGCGGCCTGACCCCGGACGGTCTGCACTTCCTCGCCGGGCTGCCGCGGATGGACGGCAGCGGGAACACCGACGACCTCGCGGCGGCGGCCAAGGCGGTCGCCGAAGAGGTCCGCCTGTTCTGGCCGGGCGCGCCGGCCCCGGCAGTACGGCTGCTGCCCGCGAAACTGCCGATGGCTCAGCTGCCCGCGCCGGACGGCGACCTGCGGATCGCGCTCGGCCAGGACGAACAGCGACTGCTGCCGGTGTGGCACGATTTCGCGGCCACTCCGCACCTGCTCGCCTTCGGCGACAACGAAACCGGCAAGACCAACCTGCTGCGGGTCGTCCTGCGTTCGGTGCTCAGCCGCTACTCGCCGAGCGAGGCGAAGATCGTGCTGGCCGACCCGAGCCGCCAGCTGGACGCCGAAGTGCCCGAGGCGTACCGCGTCGGGTACGCGACCACCACCGAGGCGCTGCAGGAACTGGCCCAGCAGGCCAGCGTTTCGCTCACTCCGCGGGTCCCGGACCAGACCATCACCGCGGACCGGCTCAAGCGCCGCGACTGGTGGACCGGCCCGCGGCTGTTCTTCGTGGTCGACGACTACCAGCTGCTGACCAGCGGCATGGGCTCGCCGCTGGAGCCGCTGTTGTCGTTGCTGTCGCAGGGTTCCTACATCGGGTTCCACCTGATCCTCAGCCGCAGCACGTCCGGCGCGATGCGCGCGCTGAGCGACTCGGTGGTCCGCCGGATCTGGGAGCTCGGCAGCCCGGGCGTGGTCTTCTCCTATCCCAAGGAGGAGGGCAAATTCCTCGGCGAGGCGGCCCCGCGCCAGCTGCCCGCCGGCCGCGCGCAGCTCGTCACCCGCCGCGGCGTGAAGCTCGTGCAGACCGCGATCGCGGAAGAAGACCGGACCGGCGAGGGCTGGTCCTCCCTCGCGACGACCGAAAGGGGCGTGCGATGACCGCGTCGACCGGCGAACTGTGCCGGATCACCGTGTACGGGCCGCAGGGCCGGGCGGACCTGGCGGTGCCGATGTCCGTCCCGCTGACCAGCCTCCTTCCGGTGCTGCTGGAGCACACCGGCGGCCGCGACGACCTCGGCGAGGCCTGGGTGCTGCAGCGGCTCGGCGAGGAGCCGCTGGACGCGTCGGGCACCCCGGAGTCGCTGGACTGGAAGGAAGGCGAGGAATTCCACCTGCGCCCTCGCACGGACCCGTTGCCGGAACTGGATTTCGACGACATCGCGGACGGCATGGCCACCGCGGTGAGCCGCCGTCCCGGCCGCTGGCGTCCGGAGTTCAACCGCGGCCTGTTCCTCGGGTTCGCGATCTTCTCCCTCGTGGTGCTCGCCCGGGTGCTGCTGTACCCGGGTTCGGCCGGGCTGACCGCGATCGGCGGCGGCGTGGTGTCGCTCGGGCTGCTCGTCGCGGCCGTGGCGACCGGGGTGCGTTCGGACGACAAGGCGCTGCTGACGTTGCTCGGGCTCGGCGGGTGCGGGTTCGCGTTCCTCGCCGGCGCGGTCGCGGTGGCCGGGCTCGAGCCGGCGTTCGACCTGCAGGGCACGCCGATTCTGACCGGCTGCCTGACTTTCGCGCTGGCCGGCGGTCTCGTGCTCGGCGGGCGGGCCGCGTGGGCGCACGCCATCCCGTTCGTGCCGTTCGGCGCGGCGGCCGCGACCGGGCTGGCCGGCGCGCTCTCGCTGTGGCTGCACCTCGGCGCCGGGTTCACCGCCGAACAGGCGGCCGGGCTCGTGTCGTTCGTGCTGGTCGGGCTGATGGTGTTCGCGCCGCGGATCGGCATCCGGTTCGCCCGCATCCGCGGTCCGCAGCTGCCGCGTTCGGCCGGGGAACTGCAGTACGACATCGAGCCGATGCCCGCCGCGCAGATGGTGCACCAGACCGGATACGCCGACGGCTACCTCACCATCGCCTGCCTCGCCGCCACGGCCGTTTTCACCGGCTGCTTCCCGTTCCTGGTCGGCCGCGGGCTGTTCACGACCGTCCTCGGCGGGCTGGTGTCGGCGGCGGTGCTGATGCGGTCGCGGGCGCTGCTCGGCGTCTGGCAGCGGGTTCCGCTCGCCGTCGCCGGGGCGATCGGCCTGGTGCTGCTCGGGCTGTCGCTGATCCAGCCGCTGCCCGTCGCGTGGCGCGGCGCCTGTCTCGCCGGGCTGTGCCTGGTGTTCTTCCTGCTCCTGCTGGCGATGCTGCGCCCGCCGCCGCGGCGGCTGCTGCCGATCTGGGGGCATCTGGCGAACTGGCTGGAAACGCTGAGCGCGGTGGCGATGATCCCGATCCTCCTGCAGCTGTTCGGGGTCTACGCGTGGGCCGTCGGGCTCACCGCTTGAGCGAGAAGGAGAGGTGTCCTGGTGCAGACGCAGAAGGATCACGTCGAGGCGTATTCGTTCCTGATCGGGCGGATGACGTCGGCGCTGGTGCTCGGCGACGCGAGCCACCTCGACGTGCCCGCCCGGCGGGCCTGGGTCGGGCTGCTGGTCGGGCTCGTGCTCGGTCTGCTGATCGCGGTCGGGTTCTTCGTGTACGGGCTGATCGCGCACCACACCGGCGCGGCTCCGGCCGTCGGCCGCCGAGTCTGAGAAGGAGGCAGCCATGGAGCTTTCGCTGATCCGGCGCGGCGACCGCGCTCTGGAGAAGAAGACCGTGGGCAACGCGCTGGTCGTGCATCTCGCCGAGGGGATGACCGGCGAGGCGCAGTCGCTCGCGCTCGGCGTCGCGGCCGATCCCGAGCACGACCTGGTGGTCGTGGACCTGCCGGTGGACTCGCCGATCGCGATGTGGGAATCGGTGGCCAGGGCGCTCCCCCGGCGCCGCCGCGGGGTGCGGCTGGTGATCGGCGGGCGTTCGCGCGAGACCACCGCGCTGGCCGGGCAGTGGCTGGCCGAGCGGATCAACCGCCCGGTGCTCGCGCCGGACGGTTCGGTGATCCCGAGCGCGGGCGGCGCGTTGTTCGTCCACGCCGGGCGCGGCGGCGGCTGGGTGCGCTTCCGTCCCGGCCGCCCGCCGGCCTGGGAGGCGAAGCGGTTTCCGCGCCCGGGCCTGGGATTCCGGGATCGCCGCCGAGCTGACCCCGACGAGTTCGCGGGGCGTCGCCGAGCCTCTCCCGGGCGGTCTGTGGGTCCGCCCGGTCGGTTTCGACGCTCCCCAGCGGCACCACCGCACGGCGTTGATCTCGCGGATGCCCGCGCAGCACGACACCATGACGATCGTGCTGGGCTGCCCCGGCTGCCCGCCGCTGGCGTTGGACGACGCGGCCCGGCTGTGGGTCCAGCTGCCGGAGAAGGTGCGGGCCAAGGCGCGGTTCGTGCAGTACGGCCCGATGTCGGTGCCCGGCGAGGTCGCGATCGGACAGGCGCTGGCCGATCTGCTCGGCAAGCCGGTCGCGTTCTACGCGGGCGTGCCGGTCGGTTCGCCGCAGCTGCCGACCCTGCGGACTGTACGGTACGACGGGCGGCTCGGCTGGCGTCCGTTCACCACGGAACTCGGCTACGAACCGCGCACGGGCGACGAAACGCCGTTGCCCGAACTGCTTTCGCACCGTCCGCCGATCCACGGGCTCGACCAGGTCTCTCCCGCGGTGTACTGGTATTCGCCGGACGCGGTGGTCGAGGTCGTGCAGTCGGGCCTGCTGGTGCGTCCGCCGCAGGACGGTCCCTCGTCGGCCGCGGTCCGGGAGATCAGCCTCGACGCCGCGGTGCACAATCTGACTTTCGACGCGGCGGACGAGGGCTCGGCGTCGCGGATGCGGTTGCTGGCGGAGGATTTGCTGGCGCGACTGGACGAGGAGACGCGGCGGATGAGCCGGGTGCTGCCCGCTGCCGCGCTGCTGGCGGAGCGGGCGCGGCCGCGGGTGGCGGCGCGGGCGTTGGACGCGATCGAATCCGGGCATCCGGCGCCGGTGGCGGCCGCGGCTCCTCCGGCGGCGTATCTCCCTGCGGCTCCGGCGGCGTTGGGGATTGCCGCGCCGACGGAGGTTCCCGGGGCAATCGCTGCTCCCGTCGCTGCTCCTGCTCCCGTTGCCGCTCCTGTCGCTGCGCCCGTTGATGCTCCGGTCGCCGAGCCGGTTGCTGCTCCGGTGAAGACCGAAACCCCGGCCGCTCCCTCGGCCAAGGTCGCCGCGCCTCCTCGGGCGGCGAAGCCGATCTCGCACCTCGCTCCGGCTGAGGTCGCCCCGGCCAAGCCGGTGGAACCGCCGGTCGCCGCCGCGGCTCCGGTCCAGGACCGGCCGAAGCCCGCGAAAGCCCCGGCGGAGCTGCGCTTCCAGGAAACCCCCAGCTCGGAAGCGACCGCCCTGCTGCCCAAACGCGGTGCGGACAAGGAACGCCAGTGGCTGCGCAAATCGCTCGGCGCGGAATACGGCCTGATGTCGAACACCGTCGCGCGGATCCTGTCCGAGCACCCGGGGTTCCAAGGCGTGCTGTCGATCTCGTCTTCGGCCGAGGTGCTGACCGACGCGGTGGCCGTGCAGCTTTACCTGTCCCCCAAGGGATCCACCATCGACGCCGGACTGCGGCGCGGCGCGAACGGCCCGCACGTCCCGGTCGCCCGGTGCGTCGTGGCCGGACTGAGCAGGCTGCCCTCGCACCGCGGTCCGGCGACCTTCGCCGCCGAGCTGCCGCCGTCCGCGTGGCCGCTGCTCGACGGGCGCAAAGTACTGACCGAATGGGGTTTCCTCAACGCGCTGACCCGGCCTTCGTCCACTGTGGACGGAGAAACGGACGTGCTGGTGTGGTCGATCACCGGACGGCGCACCAAATTGCTGGAACCGAACGAGGGCGGTGTCGAAAACCGGGTGCTGTTCGTGCCGGGGACCAGTTTCAAGGTGCTGGAAACCCGTAAGCCGGCCGCGGGCGAGCGCGGCGCGGTGCTGCTGCGGGAGCTGACCGCGAGCGAGATCGACGAGACCGGGCGGGTCGCGAACGACCGGGCGTCGCTGGACGAGCTGGCCGTGAACTCGCTCCGGCAGACGCTGCAGACGTGGGCGGAAGCGGGCGAGGACCTGGTCCGGGCCGTGATGGACGAGCAGGCGGCGGAGCGGTTCGGGGCGCTCCCGGGCCTGGCGTGAGTGCGGAGAGGCGGAGACGATGAACCGACAGCTGCTCGTGGTCGGCGGCGACCGGCCGGGTGCCTTCGGGACCATCGGCGCGGCGCTGGCGCAGGCGCGGCCGGGGGCGACGATCAGCGTGCATCCGGGCCGGTACGAGGAAAACCTCGTGGTGGACCGGATGGTGTCGCTGGTGGCCGAACCCGGCACGGTGGAGATCGTGGCGAACACCGGGAGCGTGCTCGTCGCGAACGCCGAGGCGGTGCAGCTCAGCGGTTTCGTCCTGACCGGCCTCGACGACCAGTTGGTCACAGTGGACGTCGTCCGCGGCGAGGCAGCGCTCGACGGCTGCCGACTGTCCGGCACTTCCTGGGCGACGCTGCTGGCCCGGCTGGAGGGCTCGCTCGCGCTGCGGGGCTGCACGGTGACCAGCACCGGCGGTGCCGGGGTCGTGGTCGCCTCGCCGGTGCAATCGGCCATTGAGGACACTGAGATCGTCGATGCCGCGTCGTCCGGCGTGGTGGTGGCCGAGACGGGATCGGTGCTGCTGCGCCGCTGCGTGGTGCGGGGCGCGGCGGGCAACGGGGTGTGCGTCAACGGTGAAGCGGGCGCGATTGTCGAGCAGTGCGAGATTGTCGGCGCGCAGAAACCGGCGATGGTCGTGGAACAGCAAGGACGCGCGACGATCACCGGGTTGACCGTGCGGGACAGCGCGAACGTCGACCTGTACGTGACCAGCAAAGGCCGGGTTTCGGTGGCGTCGTCGCAGTTCCGGTCGGCGCCGATGCAGGCCGCGCATATCGCGGCGTCTGCCGAGCCGTTGCTCCGCGACTGCGTCTTCGCCGGGGCGGGCGCGAACGCGGTGCAGGCGACCGGAACCTCCGCGCCGCAGTTCGTGGACTGCACGTTTGAAGGCTCGCCGGTCACGATCCTGGTGGACGACCAAGCGCGGCCGCGGTTCGAACGCGCGACCGTGCGGGGTTCGACGCACACCGCGATGTCGGTCAGCGCGGACTCGGCGGTGTCGGTCGGCGGGCTGCGGATGACGCCGGACAGCGGGGTCGGGATAGTCCTTTCCGGACAGTCCACCTTGGACCTCGCGGACGCCTCCATTGGGGCCGGACGGGAAAGCGGAGTGCAGGTCACCGAGGCCGCCCGGTTGACCGTGACCGATCTCCGGGTCGATTCGACGGCCGACCAGGCGGTTTCGTTCGCGGCTAACGCGGCGTCGTCGGCGAAGTCGGTGCAGGTGCGCGGCGGCGGTTTGCACCTTTCCGGGACTGTGGAAATCTCCTTGCAGGACTGCGAGATCATTGATTCCCCGGGTGACGGAATCACCGTGGGTTCGCCGCTGACCGCTTCCCGCTGCCGGGTGCGCAATGCGCGAGGAAGCGGCGTGTACGTCGCTGCGCGGGCGTCCTTTACCGAATGCGAAATCCTCGGAGCGGGCGGGGACGGCTTCCACGTGGAAACGACTGAGCCGGTCAGCATCCGCGATTGCGTGGTCAACGACGCCTCGGGCGAACTCGTCAGCGGGGAGCACGCGGACGTGGACCGCTTGAGCACCGACTCCGCTCGTTCGGCCGAGCCGGTGTCCCCCGCGCCGCCGGGCGAGTTCGCTGAGCAGACCGTGAGCGAGGCCGCCGGGGAGGTGCTCGAAGGCCCGCTGGGCGAACTGGAGGCGCTGGTCGGGCTCGCCGGGGTAAAAAAAGAAGTCACCGGCCTGATCAACCTGATCAAGATGTCGCAGATGCGCGAGCGGATGGGCCTGCCGATGCCGCCGATGTCGCGGCATCTGGTGTTCGCGGGCCCGCCCGGCACCGGCAAGACGACCGTCGCCCGGCTGTACGGCACGGTGCTCGCCGAACTCGGCATCCTGTCGAAGGGGCACATGATCGAGGTCGCCCGCCAGGACCTGGTCGGCCAGTACATCGGGTCGACCGCGATCAAGACGACCGAGGTCGTGGAAAAGGCCGTCGGCGGGGTGCTGTTCATCGACGAGGCGTACACGCTGAGCGCGCCGACCGGCGGTTCCGGCCCCGACTTCGGGCAGGAGGCCATCGACGCGCTGATGAAGATCATGGAGGACCAGCGGGATTCGCTGGTGGTGATCGTCGCGGGCTATTCCGAGCAGATGGAACAGTTCCTGCAGTCGAACCCCGGCCTCGCGTCGCGGTTCACGCGCACCATCGAATTCCCGAACTACAGCGTCGACGAACTCGTCACCATCACGACCGGGCTGACGCGCAAGCATTACTACGAAATGACCGACGACGCGCTGGCCGCGCTGCGCGAGTATTTCGAGCGGGTGCCGAAGAATTCGACGTTCGGCAACGGTCGCGTCGCGCGCAAGCTGTTCGAGGCGATGGTGAACAACCAGGCGTCGCGGCTGGCCTTGTATCCGCCGTCCAAAGACATCGAACTGAACCGCCTCACCGCCGACGATCTTCAGGCCGAACTGGCGCAACTGCCTTCTGCCGCGAAGTCAACGGTTTCGGTCACCGCCGATCCGGCCGCCGCGGTTTCGACCAGCACGGGCTGGAAACGGCTCAGCGGGCTGGTCGGGCAGAAATCGGTGCGAGAGAACGCCGAACGACTGCTGCTCAAACTCGGCCGCCTCACTCACGAACGGCAACCACTGGGCCACCAGGCCAATCTGGTGATCACCGGCAAACGCGGCACCGGACGGTCGGAGTACGCGAGACTGTACGCGCAAATCCTCTCCGAATTCCGCATGGCCCCGATGGGACAGCTCGTGCACCGTCACCTCGCCGAAGAACTGTCGCCGCAATGGCCCGGCCAAGCCGAACACCTCGTCCGGGCGGCAGTGGAAGACGCTTCCGGCGGCACGCTGGTCGTCGACCTGGACGGCGAATGGGACACCTCGCCGCACACTCCCGGCATCGAAGCCTTGGAAGCACTGTCCGAAATGATCGCCCGCCGTCCGGCCGACCCGGTCGTGGTGTTCACCGGAGAAAGCGACCGCGTCGGCGAATTGCTCGCCCAATTGCCCACCCTGCGCGACGCCTTCCCGTACGGCTGGCAACTCGGCGAGTACACAGTGGACGAACTGGCCGAGATCGCCGTGCGGCTGCTGGTCCGCCGCGGCCACGAGGTCCCCGACGACGTCCGCGACGCACTCGCCCACGAGCTGTCCGCCGCCGCCGACCACACCGCCTACGCCGCGCACGAACTCGCCCGCACGCTGTCGGCCGCCGCCGCGTCCCGCACCCTCGCCGCCGCCGACCTGCGCGGCATCCGCCCGCCCGACACCGGTGCCATGGCCCTCGGGCCCGGCCTGGCCTCGGTCGGCTGACCCCTCGGGAGGAGACCATGAGTTCGCACTACGAAAAGATGCTCGAGGACGCGATGGCGGCCTACCAGCATCAACGCGACCATTTCGACCAAACCCGCCAGGACGTCGAAGCCACCGCCAGCACAGTCACTTCCGCCCGCCGCGAGGTCGCCGCGACCGTCAGCCGCACCGGCGAATTGACCGAACTTTCCTTCCCCACCAGCGCTTACAAACGCATGGCCCCCGCGGAGCTGGCGTCGGTGATCGTGCAAACGATCTCCGCCGCCCGGCAGAAATCGATAGCCGCGGCCGCGGAAATGCTGGCCCCCATGCTGCCGCCGGGCATCGCCGCGCAGGACTTGATGAGCGGAAAAGTGGACGTCAACGCCCTCTTCTCGGCGCGAGTGCCGGGATTCGACGAAGGGAACCTGCCGTGACCGACCAGTTTTTCGTCGACGCCGACGGTCTAGACGGCGGCCGCGACGGTTTCGACGGCAAAAGCGCCGAACTTCGCACGCTGGCCCAGCGGGTGCAGAGCCTGGCGAACCCCGGCCGGATCCAGGACGCGGCCGGAAACGACAAGAACGGCAACGAATTCTCGAAAACGCACATCCAGTCGGCCGCGGAGATCTACGACGGGATCAACGCGTGGGCCTTGGCGGTGGAAGCGACCCGCGACGCGATCAGCGACATGGCGACGTCCTTCCGCGAGGCCGACCAGGGCGCGTACGACGGGTCGAACGCCCTGTTCAAGAACTTCACCGACCTGAACGAAAAGGTCCGCAAGGCCGATCCCGGCGACTCCTCCGACGCGCCGACCGAGGACCAGTACGCCGTCCGCGTCCGCGCGCGCATTGCGGACCACGGGACGGAACCCCTGCCCGGCGAGGAACCCCGCTTCCGGCACCTCTCGATCGGACGCCCGGTCCAGCACGAACTGGACGAGCGGGAAGGCGAGGTCACCCCGCTGGAACCGGCGAGGCTCTTCGTCCGTTCGGAAAAGCCGGTGCACGCGGCCGAGGAGACCCCCGGGACGTGGCTGGCTTCCGCGGGGCGGGCACCCGCGAAATCGATCCCCGCCGAACCGGCGATCCCCCCGGAAGAACCCCTTTCCTGATTTCCCGCCCGAGGAGGTGCCCCCGCGATGAGTCTCATGGTGGACCCCAGCCTGAACTGGGTGTTCTACATCATCGCGGGTGACGCCTGGCCGCAGGGAGACGAGGACAAAGCCCGCGAACTGGCCGCCGAATGGGATCAGGTCGCGCAGGAGATTTCCGCCGCCGGAACGGGTTTCAGCCAGCTGGCGGAACAAGTGGTCTCCAACGTGGGCGGCGAGGTGGCGACCAATTTCGCCGACTACGCCAACAAACTCAGCACCATGGGCGCCGGTTTCTCCTACCGGGCCCAGCAGCAAGCCGCCGCCCTGCGCGAGTACGCGCTGAATGTCGAAAACGCGAAATACGGCATTCTCATTTCCATCGCGGTCACCGCCGCGGACCTGATCTGGGCGATGACAAACCCGTTCACCGCCCCGCTGATCCCGGGAATCTGGGCAGCCGGGCGGACCGCGGTGATGCAGATCGAACGCTCGCTGATGTCGCGCCTGATGAGCCTGCTCTCGCGGGTCGCGCGCGAGGCCGCGCAGGAGGCCGCGGAAGAAGCGGCCGAGGAAATGCTGGCCGAGTTCATCCAGATCGCGCAAGGCAACCGGGACGGCTTCGACTGGAAGCAGATCGGCCAGAACGCGGCCTTGGGCGCCATCGGCGGAACGTTCGCCGCCGGCGCCCACAGCGGTCTGGGCAAGTGGGGCCACAACGTCTTCGGCGCGGCGGGGGTGGAAGCGGCCACCGAGGTAGTCGTAGGCCTAGCCGGCGCGGGTCTGTTCGGCGGCGACCTGGACAGCCTGGGCTGGGGCGCCCTGAACGGCGGCCTGAGCGGCGCCGCCACCCACGGCGCCCACCGCGCAGGACAAAACCTGCACAACAAACTCACCGGCGGCGGTGCTGACGGTGGCAGCGGAGGGAAGGGCCCGAACGATCCGGGCGGCAAGGGAGGGACCGGGAATATCAAGGTAGACCCGGTCAACGGGCCGAATGCCCCCGGCGGGTCTGGCGGGTCTGGCGGGTCTGGCGGGTCTGGCGGTACTCGCGGTTCCGGCCCTGGTGATTCGAACGGCTCCGGCAACTCTGGTCACAGCGGCAACAGTGCCGGTGGTTCCGGCCCCAACGGCAACGGCTCCAGCGGCTCCAGCAACTCTGGTCACAACGGCAACAGTGCCGGTGGCTCCAACGGTTCCGGCTCTAGCGGCAACAGCTCCAACGGCCCCGCCAACGCTGGCCCCAACGGCAACGGCTCTGGCAACAACGCCCCGCACGGCGACGGCCAGAACAACGCCCCCTCGCCAGGCCACAACCAGGGTCCGACGAACGACCCCACCGGCGGCTCGGCGAGCAGTTCGAACTCCGTCGGCGGCCCGAGCAACTCGACGAACGGCGGCACCGGAAGCAACTCCCACTCGACGAACGGAAATGCGACAACCGGAAACCCGAACTCCGCTACCAACTCGACGTCCACGAGCGGCTCCGCAAGCAACCCGCCCCCCACAGGAAGCCCGAACTCCAACCCGAACGCGGCCAACAACTCCAACTCCCCCGGCCCCAACTCCACGAACAACCCGGCTTCCCCGAGCGGTCCCAACTCGGCGAACCACCCCAACCCCGCGGACAGCTCAGGCTCGGCAACGCCGTCCAACTCCGCGAACACACCCAGCGGCAACTCCCACCCCGTCACGAGCAACACCCCCACGAACGACTCGGAAGGCAATCTCGTTCAAGGCGCGCCCGGCAGCACGCCTCCCCACGGCGAAAACCACAACGGGACCTACCTGTCCGGCAGCCAGAACTCCACGAACAGCACCGGCCCCGCCGCAACTGCCGGAAACCAGAGCACCAACCCGAACTCGAACCCGGGCACGAGCGCCACCCCGCCGTCCGGCACGACCACTCACCCGGAATCCACCCCCGCCAACCAAGGCGGGAACGGGACCGACCACGACGCCACCCCGCCCGCGTCCGCACCAGACCCGGGCGAGACCGGCGACCCCGCTTCACCGCCGTCCACGCCCGACTCGGTCAAGACCGGAAACCCCGCCCCGCCCCCGTCCACACCCGACTCGGTCAACGCCGAAAACCCCACTCCACCGCCGTCCACACCGGACTCAGTCAAGACCGACAACCCCGCCCCACCGCCGTCCACACCGGACTCAGTCAAGACCGGCAACCCCGCCCCGCCCCCGTCCGCGCCCGACGCGGTCAAAACCGGCAACCCGGCCCCATCCGCACCGGACTCGGTCAAGGCTGGAAATCCTGCCCCGCCGCCGTCCGCGCACGATTCCGTCGGGTCTCGAGACGCGACCCCACCCCTCTCGCGACCGGACTCCGGCACGACCGGAAACCCACCGGCCAATCCCGACCTCACCAGCACGAACGGCCGTCCCTCACTGGTCGGCCACCCCGTCTCGCCACCCACGCCCCAGCACGACACCGGTCTCCCCGGCTTCGGCGGTCACCAGAACGCGGCACCGCACCCCGCCACGGACCCTGTCCCGGTGAACGGCCCCGCAAACCCAGTTGCTCACTCCAACCCCGAGACCGCCCCCAGCCCCTCCGGCCACGCCACCCCGGGCCCCGCGACCAACGCTTCGCCGAACCCGTCGCTCAGCCCGAACGTCACCCCGTCTCCGAACCCGTCCACTGACCGCGCCTCCGGGGTAAACCCCTCCCCAGACTCCGTCCGCACCCCTGGCCCCACCACCGGCCCCAATTCCCCCGCCTCCACCGACCCGAAGCCGGTACCTCCGCCGACGTCAACCAGCGTCAAAGGCATCGACTCGACCCCGAGCCCCGCCCCGAAGACCACCGTCGACGGCCCGTCCCCCGCCACCCCAGGCCCGAGCCCCGCCCAGACCGCGGTGCCCCATCCCGGCTCGACGACCGGCAGTCCGACCCCGACTGCCGATCCGACCCCGGGCACCCACCCGAATCCGGTGAGCACCCCCGACTCGGACACCAAACCCGGCCCGAACCCGGCCGTTGCTCCGGATCTGGCCTCCAAATCCGGCCCGAGCACCCAGCCCAACCCGGAGTCGGTCGTCAAGCCCGCTTCACCGCCGGAGTCAGCCACCCACCCGACCCCAACACCGAACCCAGTCGCGCACTCGTCCTCGGCAGCCGAGCTCACCCCAACGCCCAGGTCTGCGAGCACCCCGAGCCCGGCTGCCAAGTCCGCCACCCCAACTCCGGACACCAGGCCCACACCAACGCCCAGCCCCGCCACCAACCCGAACCCAGCTGTCAAACCCGCCCCGACACCGAACCCAGTCACCAACCCGAACCCGGACACCACACCACCGCCGAAGCCGAACACGGATCCGGCCAGCCCGAAGCCCGCCGCCGAGCCGACTTCGGGCAGTCCCACCCCTCAGTTGCCCAAGAACGGATCAGCGCCGTCCCCGGCCAAGCCGATCGGCACCGAGCCCACCCCCGCCCCGCGCTCCCGCGACGACGCTGTTTCGCACCGGGACAACCCGACCGACGCGTCGAGGAAATCCGTCCCAGCGGCGAACCGCCAGAGCAGCACGCCCGCGGCCGCCGCCGCGAAGCCCGGGAAACCAACCACCGTAGCGAATCCCCCGCAGCGTGACGCCCACGCCCCGGTGCCCGACAAGCCGGTTTCCGGCCCCGACTCCTCGGGCCGCAACCTGCACACTCCCGTCGCAGCCCCCAAGAAGCCAGCTGCCGCAGCGAACCCACAGAGCGGCAAACCCCCCGCTCCCGAAAAGCCGAACCCGCAGAGCGACAACCCCATCGCCGCACCCAAAAAGCCAGCTACCCCAGCGAACCCGCAGAGCAGCAACCTCCACACCCCCATCGCGGCGCCCAAGAAGCCAGCCGCCCCGGCAAAGCCCCAAAGCAGCCTCCACACCCCAGTCGCGGCACCGAAAAAGCCCGCCACCGGGCCTGGACCGAACGTCGGCAAGCAGCCGCCCGTCACCGGCGGCAAGGGGGACTTCGCTCAGCACCTCAAGAACTTCAAAGTCACCGTCGTGCACGAAACCGGGATCATCGGCGACCTCGGCACCCGCAACGAAGGCAATCACGACAGCATTGGCGTAGTAGCCACCGTCGCCGCGACTCCGAACGACGATCTCCAAGCCATCGCGGAAAAGTACGCGACCGGGTTCACCGGCAACTCCGCCGACGGACGGTTCGCCCTCGTCATCGGGCTCAACGGAACACCGGGCACAGAACAAGCCATCACGCAGAAAATCCAGCACTTCCAGAATACCTGGAACAACCGCTTCCCGGTAGCGGTAATCGGGTTCACCTGGAAACACCCGAGCAACCCCGTCATCGACCAGAAGACCATCCCGTACGGCGGGATCCGCGAAACGATCGTCCGGAATCCGGTCACCGAGAAGCTCACGGAGCAGATCCGCGACAACGGCGGCGACAACGAGGTCTACCTGCACACGGGGGACGCCGACGTCCATTCGCTCGACACCCCCAGCGGGCCGCTGTTCGACGCGGTCAACACCGCGGTCCGGCAGAATCCCGAAGGTCCGCCGGAGGTGGTCAGCGGCGGTTACCAGGTCCGGCCCGGGGACGGGGACCTCGCGAACCGCGCCGCGCAACTGGATCTTGATGTTCGACAGGCATTGGCTGGGGTCGATTCCCGGGCGGTTTATTTTCCGGAGCCGAACACGTTCATCCGGATGCAGGGCAACAAGCTCGAAAACGACGCGACGTTCGGCACCAAGAACCCGAACACGGGCCACTTCGATTATGGGGCGAAGGAAGGCCAGGGGCTGGTCGATTCGGTCCTGTCGCAACGCAACCCGAGCTGGCAATACAGCGACCACCCGGCGGCCATCGCGAAATTCTCGTCCGAGCTCGCCATTCAGACCGACGGATCGCGCATCGCGGGCAAACTCGGCACCGATCCGAACGGCATCACCGCGCTGACGCAGAGTCACGCCAACGAAACGACCTGGTCCGACCAGATCGGCCATTATCTCGGAAATCACACGACTCTCGACCCGAATCTGGCGAAGATCGCCGCGAAAGCCGCGTTCGACGGGATCACGCCGGGCGGGCCAATGCCGAAACGGCCGGAGGTGTTTTCCGAGGTTGTCGCGAATTTGCCCAAGAACGAGCGGACTTCGCTGGTCAAGGGCATGAAGGAGAACGTCGACGACGGCAAGAAGCTCGCCGATCTGACACTCGCCACCCGGCAAGCGCTGGTCGACAACCTCAGCGGCAACCGTCCCGCGACTAGCCACACTCCGGCCGCTGCGCCGAAGAACGCGGCACCGGCGAATCCGCAGCCAAAACCGGAGAAGAGCCTCCCGGGGCCGAATGAATGGCACGGGCGTCGCGACACTGCACCGGTCACGCGCTTTTCCTCGGAGCGGTTCGACCCGATCAAGAAGATCGCCGAGCAGTTCACCGGCAACCGCGCGGGACTCAAGGGCGGGCAGCTCGCCGGCGCGATGGCGCACATCCGCTTCGACGTGCGCCGGTTCGAGATCGCGCCCGGCCAGTGGGTGCGCGAGCACACCATTCCGATCGACCTGACCTCGCACTCCGGCTCGGTCTCGCCCGCGCAGCGGGAACAGTTCGTCCAGAACCTGCAGGCCCACCTCGACGACTGGGTCAACCAGTCCTCCCGGCTGCCCGGCGGCGACCAGCTGCACGTCCGCCTCGACGTCCGCGTCGCCGACGACCTCCACCCCGACGACACCGGCTGGCAGGCCGACCCCGGCCGCCGGGTCCCGGTGAACCTGCACGAATCCACTGTGGACCCGGACACTCCGGACACGAACCAGCTCAACTGGGACGTCCACGACTCGCCTTTCGGCGTCACGCACGAGCTGATGCACTTCCTCGGCCTCGGCGACGGCTACCGCAACGACGAAATGCTCTTCAACCGCGACGACCAGCCCGGCGTGACGGGCCCGGACGCCTGGCACGATTCGCGGCTCAACCAGGGCAATCTCGCCCAGATCGAGCAGGTCTCGAACACCGCGAACATCCGCGACCACCACCTCGGCGACTCCCCCGCGCCGACCCCGCCACCGCGCCTCGACAACCCCCGCCCCGAGCCGGGGCCGGACAGCAAGCCGAACCTGCACACTCCGATCAAGGCCCCGCAGGACGCGAAGCAGCCCGGCAGCAGCCAGGACGCCCACGTCGAGCCCGGGCCAGACACCAAGCCAACCCCGCACAACCCCACCACAGGCGCGCAGGACCCCAAGCAGCCCGGCAGCACCCAAGACGCCCACGTCCAGTCCGAGCCAAGCACCAAGCCAAACCCGCACACCCCAACCACAACCTCGCAGGGCGCCAAGCAGCCCGGCTCCAGTCAGACATCTCACCAAAGCCCCAGGCACGAACACGACGGCGAACCGACCCCGCAAGCCCCCACCAGGTCCCAGCAGGACGCCGTCCTCGTAGCGGACGAGCAAACCGACAAGGAACCCGAAGAAGCACCCGACACCCGCCCCCTCGCCGACCGCCTGCCGGAGTTCGTCCGCAACGGCACCGCGCTCGGCTCCGTGGTCCCGGTCGACGTGCGCGGGGCCAAGGACGTCGGCACGAGCATCGAAAACCTCATCCACCGCCTCAACCCGAAGCAGCAGAACCCGCCCCGGACGCACGGCATCGACGCGATCACCGATTCCCTGTCCGGCCCCGAGTTCGAATCCTTCCTGGGCGACGGCCGCAAGCAGATGGTGCGCGCCGGCGAGAAGTGGTACGAGGTGCACGTCACCGCGGAACCCGACTTCGGGGCGGTCACCGCCGACCAGATCGCCAAACTCCCGCAGCCGACCATCGGCGACGTCAAGAACGAGGTCAAAACCACCCACGCCAGCCCGAACACCGACACCACCGCGAAGGTCGTCGGCAGCTCGTACTTCGCCCTCTTCCCGGCCGGTCCGTACGCGTCCGTCGGCGGCACCGCGCAACTCGCCAGCCCCTCTGCGGAGCACACCGGCACCACGACCGGCACCGAGCAGCGCGTGATCCGCACGGCGGGCGACATGCAGCGGGCCGATGCTCCGGTGACCTACCGGATCACGGTGCGCAACGAAACCGGCGGACTGGTCGGTTCCACTGTGGACGGCCAAGTCGGACTGGTTCTCTCCACCGACCTCGCCAACCTCAAGCAGGAAAAGACGGTCGGCGCCGAAAAACCGAAACCGGACTGGGCAAAGAAGATCGAATTCCTCTCCCCCGAGGCGGTCGACTTCGACGAGAACGCGCTCTTCGACCAGGTAAGCAAAAAACTCCATCCGTCGGTGACGAAATTCGGTGCCCCGGGCCGCACCGCACTGCGGGAATTCCTCAGTCGCGGCGGCGTCCGCAGCATGCTCGGCAGCGCGATGCAGGGCAGTCCGGCCGTATCGAACGACCTGCTCAGCCCGCACGGAGCCCACCGGGACGCGGTACAACTCTCGGCACGGCCGACCAAGGTCGAATACCTCGGCACGATCCCCGGAGACAGCGAACTGCGGTTCAACGACTCCTCGGTGAACGGCGGAAGCACCACCGTTTCGTCCAAATACGGCGGCGAGGTAAATGCGATCTTCGGCGGCGGATCCTATGTGCCCGGCGCGGTCGGCGGCGTCGGCGGGGTCAGCGGCAGCTATTCCCGGAAGGTCAACCAACAGTCCACAAGCGGCACCAGCTTCACCAACAAGTCCACAGTGAACGCGAAGGGCGACATCGGGCTGTACAAGGTGACCGTCGACCTCCAGGTCACCACCTCGAACGGGGAAACGACCAACGTCCAGGCCACTTCGTACACGCGCATGGGCCTGCCCGAGGCGAAGGCCCAGGGACTCCCGGTTCCGAAAAACACTCCGGCAAAGTTCAAGGACGTCGGCGCGCGCTACGAACCGCCGTATCTCGCTGCGGCCATGGCGGCCGGTACGGCCCGGCCCGGATCGTTCGAACCGGCGACCCGGGTCCAGCCACAGATCGAGAACGCGTTGCGGAACCTGCCGGGCGCGGACACATTCCTGCCCCGCTGGGACAAATTCCAAAGCGACGACCACGGTTCCAGCCGGGACATCGCCGAGCAGTTCGCGAACCTGCGGAAGATCACGTCCACGTTCTCGGTCGCCTCGCTTCGGGGCAAAATGGACAGTCTGTTCACCCAAGGCGTTTCAGCGCAACTGAAGCGGCGAGGACTGTTCACCGACGAGTACCTCAACGTCACGGTGAAAGCGAAGCCCGGTCCTGGTCGGCACCTCGGTCAAGCAGACGGCCGCTCCGTCAAGAACAGCAACGAAACCAGCCCCTCGCTCACCAGCGCGACCACCACCGAACGAGGCTGGACGGTCGGCGTCGAAGGCCGCGTGATCGTTCCGGCCGCCACCGCGGTCGCGAACCTCGGCATCAGCCCGACCGTCAACCCGCTGCAGTACTCGGACAACCGGACCTGGAAAAACTCCGGCGGCCCGACGGTCACGACGACGACCGGAAAGGGCGGACGCCCGGATTCGCAGGTCTTCGAGCACGACGTCGAATTCGAGGTCGAGATCACCAGCTACACCCGCCACCGGCCGTGGGTGCGGCGGCTGACGCCCGGATCGCCGTTCCGGGTCACGCCGAAGGTGTCCACAGTGGCCAAAACCGGCGACCCCGGCCTGCCGAAAATCAGCGGCAAAGTCGACTTGTGGCTCAACGACGGGGCCGCGCTCACTAAGGATCCGACCGAATTCACGCCGGGCAAGCCGGGCGTCGTCGCGATGGCGCCGAACGACACCCCGAGCATCGACGACCTGCTGACCCAGCAGCAGAACCAGCCGACGCCGAAGTTCCTGCACGTGGAAGCGTTTGCCAACACCGAGGCTCTGCGGGACGAGGCGCTGCGCCAGCTTCAGCGCGCGGCTGGCGGCGATGCCGTGCTCGGCCTGCCGGGCAGCGAAGCGCGCGCCCGCGTGGACCGGATGTTCTCGCCGGAGAACTTCCGCGGCCTCACGCCGAAGCTGCTCAAGCAGGGCGGGACGGCGAACGGATTCCGTTACGATCGCCGAGTCGCGGACCGGGTCGGCGGCCTCGGCATGGGCATTTCGCTGAGCAATCCGAAGCTCGTCGCGGTCTCCGAAACCGGCGGCGGCGACCGGACGTATTCCGGCGGCTCGAAGGCCAGTTACGAAGGCACGCACAAGCAATCCGTCGAAGCCAACGTGCAGCTCGGCCTCACCGTGCGGCCGACCGGCAGCGACGCGCACGGTCAGGGCCAGCTTTTCGGCACCGCGAAATGGAGCCCGTGGCAGCGCAGCTCCGGTTCGTCCCACGAGATCACCGCGAGCATCGACCACACCAACCGGTCCTCTTCGGACAGTCGCACGGTGCTGGTCCAATACGACTCGAACGTCCGGCTGATCGCGGAGAGCCGCCAGGAAGGCCTGGTCAACGGGTCGATTTCGCGAGCGGGCGCGGACGTCCGGCTGCCGGGTTCGGTCTTCGTGTCGATGACCGAGGACGAGGCTCGCGCGGAGGGGCTGCTTCCGCCGGTCGAGCCGCGAACCCCGGCGCCGGGCAAGCTTTCGGCGCCGCCGCTGGTCGGCGGCAAGTCCAGTTCGCTCGGTTCAGCGGTGCTGGAAGACGCTCCCAACCTGACGAAGCTGGTGCAGGACGCTCGGCAGCAGCTCGGCAAGCTCGGCGACAGGCTGCTGCCGAAATCCGTGCTGAACGATTCGATGAACAACCTTCAGCGAACGCTCGACACCGCCTCTCCGGAAGCAGTCACGTCCCTGGTGGACAGTGCGCTCGACGGTGGTGTGTCCCTGGTTGCCCAAGACCCCGGCGTGCTCTGGACCGACAATTACCAGATACTGCTCAAAGCGAAGATTCTCGACACGCAATTCCTGGGGGTGAAGCACGACGGCAGCGAGGTCGACCACGTCGTCAACGCGACCCAGACGGACAAGAAGAATTCCGGCCGCGGTTCGTCCTACGGCGGACAGGTCCGCGGGGCCGGCCGCGGTCTGTTCCAGGACAGCCAGGCCAAGGTCAGCGGTTACGACGGCGCGTACCTAGGTGCTTCCGGGACCCGCGCGAAGAGCGACCAGACCGTCGAGAACCAGACGACGACCACGGCGCTGACCTCGTCCTCGAGCGGCCCGTCGGCGCGGTACCAGCACCAGGTCCAGTTCGAACTGGTCGTCGCCCGGGACGGGCGCACCTACCCGGTCGCTTCGCAGGAGGCGACCGTGACGTCGCGGTCCTCTGCGGACGACCTCAAGATCTCCGGCGACGAGCAGTACCACACCAAACTGTACGGATCGCGGACGACCGAACTCAGCGCCGCGGAGTCCACTCCGGACCGTCTCTCAGCTTGGCAGCAGGAAGGTTTCGGTCCGCTGCCGAAGTCTTCGACCGTCGAAGGAATCCGCGGTGCCGCGGACGTGCGCGCTGCCGCGATCCGCGCGTTGCGTTTGGCAGGCGCGGGCAACGGACTCACCGGACCTGGCACCGGCGCGCACAACACGCTTTCGGCCGCGATCACCAACGAGACGCTGCAAGCGCATCTCCCGAACATGGTCGGCAAACCGTTCGCGACCCCGGATCTGCATTCGTCCGCGGTCACCGGGAGCAGCCACGCCTCGGTGACCGTGTACACCCGCGTGGTGAAACCGGATCTGGCCGGACTGAGCGATTCGGTCAAATTGGAGCGCTCGGACCAAACCGGGTCCACATTCACCGGCGAGGCCAAGGAAACGATCACCGGTGAGCTGCAGGGCAATATCGGGAACGGCGGCATCACCGATCCGGGCCGCGACGCGCATTCCTGGGGCGGGCTCGACGTCCGCGGCCCGATCGGCCGGAGCGATCCGACGTCCAGCACCGCCGCGGCGCAACGGTCCGTCGTCGGCAAGGACAAGGGCCGGACCGGACTGGTCGGGTTCGACGTCGAGTACCGGATCGTCGCCAAGGTCGACGGCAAGACCGCGGCGGTCGAGGTGCGGGTGCCGCAGTCCTCGCGGACGCGGATGAGCGAAACGGACCTGGAGCAGTCGCTCGGCCAACCGTTGCCGGCCAAGCTCGTTTCGGCACAGGACACCGTGAAGAAAGCCGCCGAGAATTGGCGCACCGCGGAGGAAGAGCTCGAAAAGGCACAGCGCGATTTCGATGACGCGTGGCTGTCCGAAAACGACAATGTGCGCACCACGACCGACGGTGCACGCGGGCTGCAGCTCCCGGTCGACGGCGACCCGGTGCAGCAAATGCGGCAAGCGGTGCAGACGGCGCAGAATGAAGCTCGCGATGCGGGGCAGGCGCTGCGCACGGGCAACGACGAGATCGCTCGGCTCAACGAGCTCGACGAACAGCTTCTTTCGCTAGCACTCAGCGAGGAACCCGGTTCTGTCGAGCAGAGCGATTTGGTCGCGAAGGCCTGGGACACGCAACGGCAGGTCCAGCAAATCCGCAACGAGCAGGCCGAACTGGTCCAGCAGCGGCAGGCCGCGCAGGACCGTGCCGCGCAGATCCTCGCCGTGCTGGACGAATACCGCAACAACCACACCGATCACACCGCGCGCCAGGACGACGCGGCCAACCGGATCCAGGAGGCCCGCGAGAAGGCCGACGAGGCTTTGCGGAACTGGTGGCAGGCCAAGTCCGAAGTGGACCGCCAGATCAACGCGCACACCTGGCCGCGTCCGCCGGAGAACACCCCGGAACAGCACCGCGAAGGGACCGTCGAAGCGAACGACACGGTGTCCGGCTGGGACGCCGACACCGATCGGCCCTACAGTTTCGCCCCTTCCGAGATCCAGGTCCGCCAGATCACCGACGGTTCCGGCCGGGTTCGCGCCGTCTCGTTCCTTCCAGCGAACGAGCACACCGAAAGCGTCGAACGGGACTGGGTCGCCACCAATTCCGGCACGGTCAGCACGCTTCCGGAAGGCGCGACACCGGAGAAGTTCGACCCGCTTCTCAAGCAGGCCAACGATACTGGAGCAAAGCCCGAACTTTCCGGACGCCGGTTCGGTGAATGGGCGGACAAGGCCGCGGCGCCGTGGGACGACGATTCCCTCTTCGTCTTCGCCCACGGACGCGAGCAGTCGGTCAAGGTGACTCTGCTCGGCGGACAGACCGTGCGGGTCAACGGCGACACGTTCGCCCGGATCGTCGCCCAAGCCGCGCCGCTGGCCCAAACCCATTCCGTCACGCTGATCGCGTGCAGCACCGGCCAGACCGCCGGCCCGGGCGGCCTCGCCCACGACTTCCAGCGCGCACTCGGCGAACTCGGCGGACCGTCCACAGTGCACGCCCCGACCAAGCCCGCGTTGTTCGGCCGGGGTTCGGCGACGCTGGGCAAGGCGATCGGCGCGACGGCTGGCTTCACCGCGGTCACCGACGGCGGTCATTTCCGTACCTTCGGCGATCCTTCGCCACAGTCCACGAGGGAGCCGACCGAGGAAACGCACTACTCCACCCCGGAAGATCTGGTGGCCGATCTGCGCCGGACCGCGGTCAACGGCCCGGTGCCCGCGCCGCTGCTCGGACCGGACCTGTTCGGCCTCTACCGCGCCCCGGAACCGCCGGATTTCCTGCGCGGACACGACTTCCGCACCCTCACCGCCGGACAGGGCATCAGCTTCCTGGACCTGCTCGACCTCACCAAGGGGTACCAGCTCAGCCGGGAACACTTCGATCCCGCCAACCTCGACGACAACCGCGAATGGACCCTGGAGAAGGAGCGGCCGGACGACCGGCTGTCCGCTTGGGCTCCCGGCGATGTCGAACCGCTCGCCAAAACCACCTCGACCCCGCTGCTGATGCACGCGATCTGGCTGGGCGGCCCGCTCAAGGACGCCGGCACCATGCACGCGTTCCGCCGCAATTTCGGCGACGCGGCGGACCGGCTCGGCGACGGAATCGTGCCCGTGCTGTGGACGGACGTGCCGCGCTGGCAAACCGAATTGGCGCTGACCACCGCCGCGCCGGAAGAAGGCCCGGACCCGCTGCACGACGTTCGCGACATGCTGCGCTGGGCAAGCGAGCACCGCGTCCAGCTGATCAATGTGGA
Source organism: Streptomyces sp. AA4 (assembly GCF_000158875.1). NCBI lineage: Bacteria > Bacillati > Actinomycetota > Actinomycetes > Kitasatosporales > Streptomycetaceae > Streptomyces > Streptomyces sp. AA4. The sequence continues at coordinate 5,467,637 of NZ_GG657746.1, forward strand.
CGAGGTGTTCACCAGCGAGCATCCCATGCGGACACAGGAGTTCTACCTGTCCGAACTGGCCAAGCAAACCGGTCCGGGGTTCGCCGCGGCGAGCGACATCCTGCGGCTGGAGCTGATGCACCGGTTCGGCGGGCTCTACACCGACGGCGACAACGTCGTGCACGCCCTCGACGACGTCGTCCGCGCCGCCGAATCTGACGCTGGCTACGCGGTGCACCGGGTCGGCGGGAACATCGCGAATTCGGCGTTCACCATGTCGAAAGGACATCCGTTCGCCGCATCCTATTTGGACCAGCTGCGGGACAACTACGGGCAGACGCAAGCGAATCTGATGCCGCGCGAAGTCGACTCGCTCGGCCAGAATTTCTTCGCCACGCCGATGGGCCGCGTGCACCGGCAGTCGGTGATGTACCGCTCGGGTCCGGTCGCGATGACCGAAACGGCGCGCCGGATCGGCCTGAACTCCGCGCTCGAACTGCCGGGCATGACGGAGATCCGGATGAACAGCGACCACAGCTGGCTCCTGCCGCCGCAGGGAGATCCGGCCCCGCTGTCCGGCCGGTTCGAAACGCTGGAGCTGACCCAGCGCGTGATCCAAACGCTGGTCCGCGGCCTGCACAACCGCGACGGCGACCTGCATTTGACCGCGGTCGAGCCCGCCGTGCGCCGGCACGCCGAGCCGGACCTGGTATGGCAGGCGGCGTTGTCGTATATCTCAGCCGATCCGGAGCTGTCCGCGCTCGTGCGGACCGTGACCGACCGCAGCAGCTACACCGGCAAGGCGCACGACGTTCCGCTGCCGCCCGCCGCCCGTGCGCTGCTGACCATCGACGACAGCCGCGTGCATTACCACCTCGGTGAAGTCCAGCGCGCCGCCACCATGCACGCCGCCGACGCCGTCCTGGTCGCCGATACGCCGCTGGAGAACTTGATCGAGACGCTGCGTTCGACTGACGGTCCGGTCCCGCCGATCGAGGTCACCGGAACAGGGCCGGACGGGCGGGCGAACGCCACCGCCGCGGCGCGCCAGCTGGCCGGGAACCTCGCTGACGCGTTGGGTGCCGACGTGCTCGACCGCGTCCCGGTGAAGATCCGGGTGTCCGAAGGAGACGGACCGGTCCAGATCTCGTTCCGTCCCGCGCCAAGGGTGTTCCGCGGATTGGACGACGGTCCCGCGCCCGCGACACCTCGGCCCTGGGTGCACAACGGCCGCCCGGTCGGGGTGCACTATTCACCGTCCGATGTGTCCGTCTCTCCTGGACCGTCCTATCTGACCACCGATCCGGCAGCGGTCCGTGCGTTCACCGCGGAGTTGCGCACCAACGGCAGCGACCTTCCCGCCGACGCGGTCACCGTCCGGCTGTCGGCCGCCGAACACCCGACCGCGGACTACCTGCTCGACGGTACGGACCTGCTGCTCGAAGAGCTGGTGCGCACCGCGACGCACCGCTGGTGGTTCCGCCCGGTCCCGCCAGCCGGGCCGATCGCGCTGGGCGACCGGGACGGCACCGCCAAACTGCTCGGCTGGGTCCTCGCGGAACTCGGCCGCGGCGCCTCGGCCGCTTCCCTCGCCGAGGACGTCGCCCGGCACGAACGACCGGACCTGATCTGGACCGCGGCCCAGGAACTCGTCGCACTGTCTCCCCTCCGGTCTGCTCTCACCGAACAGCACGCCGCCCTGCACCTGCACGGCGTGCCCGACACCTTGCGGGGCAAGCCGAACGCCTCCGCAGTGCTCTCCGACCTGGCCGAAGCGACCCGCGACGGGGCCGACGTCGCCCGGATCGCCGAGGCCGTCGAGGTCCTGGACCGCCACGGCGCCCTCGACGCGGTTCTGAGCGTTCCAGGCGGCCGAGCGTTGCTGCTCGAAGAAATCGCCCGGATCGGCGACCGCCCGAACCCCGACCGTTACGCCCGGGACCTTGCCGCCACCGTCCAGAAGCTGACCGAGACGGACGCGGGCGCGTTCCGCACCGCACTGCGCGCCGCCCTCGACGGCCCAGGAACCCGACCGACGTTCCACCGGCTGAGCGTCGTCGGACTCGGCTGGCTGGACCGGTGGCACACGGCCGCGGCCATCCGCCGGTACCAGGCCGAGGAACGCGCCGCGTCCGCCCGCCAAGCCGCCGAACTGGCTGAGCTGGCAGAACTGGCCGCATCGGCGGAAGGAAGCCCCCGCGATGACTGAACGAAACCCGGTAAATTCGCCGGACACGAAGAAGGGACCAGCGATGTCCGAGGACCAGTGGGTGCTGCTGGTCGACCCGGCGTGGCATCCGGAGTCGACGGCCGACGGCGCCGAGGTCCCGAGCCCGCCGCCGCAGGCCGTGGTCGGCGGCTGGCTCGCGCGCGCGGACGGGTCCGTCAGCCGCTTCGAACCCAACCCGTCCTACGAACCGGCCGCGGAGGACTCCCCGACCGACCCGCTGGACGCCGTGCTCCGCCTGAGCGCCCGCGACGAGGCGGATTTCGACCAACTGGCCGCCGTCTTCCGCGAATCGGCCTTCGCCGTGGCCGTCGACACCGACAAAGCCCCGCTCATCGCGCCGTCGCCGGACAACATCCCGTGTCTGCTCGTCACGACCGCCCCGGCACACCGCCGCCGGGTCCGCGCGGCTGGCTGGCGCCCGGCCGGTCCCGTCGACCTGGTCCGCCTCCTCAACGAGTACGACGGCGTCGATCTGTTGCTCAACCCCGGAGCGCCGGGATGCCTCCGGCTGCTGGCCGACAGCGTCGAGGAAATCATGCGCTGACCAGCACCTCAGCGATCCAGTCGGCCATGTAGTCGGTGCCCAGCGACATGTTGCCGATCTGGCAGTGCTGCTCCCCGCCCTCGTCCGCGGTGAACCGGCGCAGTTCCCAGCGCGCACTGTTCACGCACCCCTCGTACGTGGACCACGCGTCGGAGACCGGGATCTGCTGGTCTTCCTCGCCGTGCGTGATCAGGATCGGCTGGGTGATCCGGTCCAGGATTCCGCGCAGGTGGAAGTCGCGCGTCGCCTCGACGCACTCCTCGATCGAACTCGTCCCGAACACCCACATCAGATGGTTGACCAGGTGCGGCACCGACGGCTGCGCGCCGCTCCCGGCGACCCGGTTGCGCAGGCGGGCGGCGAAGTCGTAGTTCGCTCCCCAGCAGACCCCGAGCTTGAACCGCGGCTCGAAGGCGAGCGCCCGGGCGGCGTGGTGTCCGCTGCGGGGGCCCGGCTGGCCCCCGAATGAGTCCTGTCATGAGGGCTCGCGTGCAGGGTCGGCTGGAACCGCCGGTCGGTGTTGATTCAGGCGCACCCAGGCCGCAAAAACCCCGACTCGCAGCCGCACTGCGCCCGGCTGACCGCTGACCAGTCATCGCGGGTCGCGTGGCACCAACAGAAACCGGCCCACCTATCCCGCAGATAAGGAGCCGCCACCTCAACCAAACCCGAACAACCACGCGGCTCTCACAACGGCACCGACCGCACCGCCGAAGCGCCCGGCTGATGGTCCACCGAAAGCCAGTCATTCCGAGTCGCGTGCAGTGCGAGCTGAAACCGGTTCGCCGCCCCGGTGCGGGCCATCAGGTTCTCCAGATACCGGAACATCGTCCGCCTGCTCACGCCGAGCACCCGGGCGACCTGGTCGTCGGTCAGCCCGGCCGCGAGCAGTGCCAGCAATCGTCGTTCGCTGGGGCGGATTTCGGGACCGGAGGCGTCGGCGGCGAGGCCGAGCGGCAGTGCGACCTGCCAGCACATGTCGAAGAGCCCGGCCAGCGCGTCGAACAGGCCGCAGGAGCGGATCAGCAGCACCGTCCGGTCCGCGCCGGACAGGGCCGCGCAGTCGTCGACGATCAGGAGTTTCACCGGGACCTCCGGCAGCACCCGGGCCTCCTCGCCGCTTTTGCCGCAGGGCAGGATGTTCGCCTCGACGTACTCGGGGCGTTCCAGCGCGAGCCTGCCGTAGACGGCGCGGTAGCGGACGCCTCGCGCCAGGTTCTCCAGTTCGATCTCGTTGGCGTCCGCGTCGGCGTAGTACGGCGGCGAGTCCAATCCGCGCACTTCGGCACGCGCCGATCGCTCCAGTTGCCGCACCCGTTCGGCGGCCGCGGTGCCGCTGACCACCTCGACCATCGGGTCGGCGGCGTAGCTGGCCGCGGGCCTGCGGTATTGCTCGTACAGCCGCGTCATCGCCGCGCGGGCTCCGGCCAGTTCCGCCTCTCGTTGCCTGGCCAGCACTTCCAGCACCGGTTCCGGGCGCAGCGCGGACATCGGCGAACCGGGTCCGTCGACCGGGCCGGCCAGTCCGATCCCGGCCAGCACCGCCAGCACGCGGCGCACCTCGCCGGGGTCGCGGCCGGTGTCGTCCGCCAAGCGGTCCGGCGGAACCGGGCCCGACGAAAGTAGGTCGAGATAGATTTCTGCTTCGTCCGCTTTCAGCCCGAGCGTCAGGAGATGGCCGATTGCTTCGGGAACCATTCGGAGGCACCTCCACCGGGCTGGCCGACACCATTGCGCCACTGGCACCAGCGCGTCACCGCCAGGGCTGAACGAACTGTAGACAACGGGACACCGAATGGCCCGACGCCGTTCGCAGGAAATTCCCTGGGAGGGATCGTGTCCCGTTCAGCCCGAAGAATCCTTGCCATGGCCGGTTTCGCGGCCTTGGCCTTGACCGCCCCGGCCCTGCCCGCCGTGGCGGCGCCCGCGCCCGCCGCGGCGCATCCCACCGCCCGCGTCTGCGCCGAGAAGCCGAAGCCCGGCATGGTCACGTGTTTCGCCGAACGCCAGACCGACACCATGCGCGCGCTGCTCTCCCCGGGCGCGCTGCCCAGCGGGTTCGGCCCCGCGGACCTGCGCTCCGCCTACAACCTCACCGCCGCGGGCAGTTCCGCGGCCACGGTGGCCATCGTCGACTCCAACGACGACCCGAACGCTGAATCGGACCTCGCGAGCTACCGCTCCACCTACGGTCTCCCGCCCTGCACCACCGCGAACGGCTGTTTCACAAAGGTGAACGAAAACGGGCAGACCAGCCCGCTCCCGGCCGCCGATTCCGGCTGGGCGGGCGAAATCTCGCTCGACGTCGACATGGTTTCGGCGATCTGCCCGAATTGCCACATTCTGCTCGTCGAAGCGAACCAGCCGAGCATGGCCGATCTCGGCACCGCGGTGAACACCGCCGTGTCGATGGGCGCGAAATACGTCTCCAACAGCTACGGCGGCGGCGAGGACGGTTCCGAACCCTCGTCCGACTCGAGCTACTTCCACCACCCGGGCGTCGCGATCACCGCGAGCACCGGCGACAACGGCTACGGCATCAGCTACCCGGCCTCGTCGCAGTACGTGACCGCGGTCGGCGGCACCTCGCTGACCCGCAACAGCAGCGCGCGCGGCTGGGGCGAAACCGCGTGGAGCGGCGCGGGCAGCGGCTGCTCGGGCTACGTGGCGAAGCCCGCGTTCCAGAACGTGACGACCGGCTGCGGCAAGCGCGCGGTCGCCGACGTCTCGGCCGTGGCCGACCCGCAGACCGGCGTCGCGGTCTACCAGACCTACGGCGGCAGCGGCTGGGCTGTGTACGGCGGCACCAGCGCGTCCGCCCCGATCATCGCGTCGGTGTACGCCCTCGCCGGCACGCCCGGCGCGTCCGACACCCCCGCCGCCTACCCGTACTCGCACACCGGAAACCTCAACGACGTGACCTCCGGCAGCAACGGCAGCTGCTCGACCCCGGTGCAGTGCAACGCCGGCCCGGGCTGGGACGGCCCGACCGGCCTCGGCACTCCCAACGGCACCGCGGCGTTCAGCGCGGGCGCCCCGAGCGGCGGCGTCACGGCGAACAACCCGGGCAACCAGAACGGCGTCGTCGGCACCGCGGCGAGCCTGCAGCTCTCCGCGTCCGGCGGCAGCGGCGGCTACACCTGGACCGCCAGCGGCCTGCCCGCCGGACTGTCGATCAGCTCCGGCGGACTGATCTCCGGCACGCCGACCACCGCGGGCACGTACTCGGTGACCGCGACCGCCAAGGACTCCTCCGGCGCCACCGGCTCCACCACGTTCAGCTGGACGATCGCCCCGACCGGCGGCGGCACCTGTTCCGGCCAGAAACTGGGCAACCCCGGCTTCGAGAACGGCACCAGCCCTTGGACCGCGTCCGCCGGCGTGATCAGCACGTCGTCCAGCGGCGAAGCCCCGCACAGCGGCAGCTACCTCGCCTACCTCGACGGCTACGGCAGCGCGCACACCGACACGGTCTCGCAGTCGGTGACCATCCCCTCGGGCTGCCACGCCACGCTGAGCTACTACCTGCACGTCGACACCGCCGAAACGACCACCACGACGGCCTACGACAAGCTGACCGTCAAGGCCGGTTCGACCACGCTCGCCACCTACTCGAACCTGAACCAGGCGAACGGATACCAGCTGCACACCGTTGACATGTCGGCCTTCGCCGGCCAGACGGTGACGATCACCTTCACCGGCACCGAGGACTCGAGCCTGCAGACGTCGTTCTGCCTCGACGACACGGCGCTGACCGTGAGCTGAAACTGAACGAGAGGAAGGGCCGTCCCGTACGCGGGGCGGCCTTTTCCATACGGGGCAAGGAATCAACGGACGCGGGGCAAGCGCCGTGGCACCACGTATCGAGCACTGCACGGGCCCTCAGCACCCACCAATTCAGCACCGCAACCGGTCAGGTGTCGAGCACCTCCGCCAAGGTTGGCAGCGACGGATGCGCCCCGTGCCGCGTCACTACGACCGCGGCGACCTTTGCGGCGAAGGCGCAAGCCGTCACGACATCGGCGGTCTCCGGCGCACCGGGGATCTCCGCGAGCCGGGCCGCGAGGGCGCCGACGAACGAATCCCCTGCGGCAGTAGTGTCGACCGCCTGGACAGCGACCGCCGGGACGTGCGTGGACGACGACGCGTCGAGGACTGCGCAGCCCTTCGCGCCCAGCGTCACGATCACCCATCGGCAGCCTGCCGCGAACAATTCGGCGCTGCCGCCCCGCAAACCGTTGTCGTTAAAGGGGTCTTCGCCGGTGAGCTGGCGGAACTCGATCTCGTTCGCCACCACCACATCGCTGAACGGCACCAGCTTTCCGGCTGCGTCGGCGGCGGGCGCGGTGTTGAGGATCGTCAGCACGCCGCGCTCGCGAGCGGCCGCGAAGGCGCGTTCCGTCGCGTCTGCCGCGGCCTCCAGCTGGCCTACGACAACCCGAAGGCCGGGCAACTCGCCGATCGCTGTTTCGGCTGCGGGGGCGGGAATGTCGGCGTTCGCTCCGGCCACGACGACGATCGAGTTGACGCCCTCCGCGTCGACCGTGATCGCGGCCCGGCCGGTGGGCAGCGGCGACCGGCGCACGTGGGTGACGTCGATGCCTTCCGCGACAAGGGCTTTCAGGTACTCGTCGCCGTCCTCGTCCTGGCCGACGCAGCCGAGCACGGCCACGTCCGCGCCGAGCCGGGCGGCGGCGACCGCCTGGTTGCCGCCTTTTCCGCCCAGTTCCCGGCTCGTCGAGAAGCCCAGGAGCGTCTCCCCCGGCTCGGGAATCCGCGGCGCTTGGACGATGTGGTCGACGTTGAGCGACGCGACGACCGCTACTGCCGGGCTCATGCGGTCAGCCATCGCGCCGGGACGTCTCGCATCAGCCGGGCCACGGCGTCCGCCGAAACGCCTTCGGCTTGAAGCAGATCGGCGAAGACGGTCGGCACGAAGACCAGGCCGTTTCCGCCGTTGTGCGTCCACATCTGCTTCAGGAACAGATCGTGCGACAACATGATCTGGTCCCCGAAACCCTCGTGCACCCACCGGGCCACGGCGTGCGCGGTCTGGGCGACCGTCGGGGCCACGCCTTCGCCGGGGAACGAGATGTCGAGGCCGATCATGTCGAACTCCAGCAGCACGCCGCGTTCGAGAAGCTCCCGCTGGTAGCCGGGATCGTCGCCGGACGGATCGCTGTGCGCCAGCGCGACTTTGCCCGCGACCGCACCGCATTCGTCCAGCACCAGGTCGAGCACCTCGTGCCCGCGGCGTTGCCAGCCCGGCAGATGAATGTTGAGCCCGACGTCCGGCCGGGCCGCCTGCGCGAGCGCGGCGGCACGCAAGGAAGCCCGTTCTCCGTCGGTGAACAGCGGGGAGACGCCGACCTCGCCGATGACGCCGGCTCGGATCCCGGTGTCCCCCACGCCCTCGTCCAGCTCCGAGAGAATGCGCGAGGTCTGCGCTTCGACGGCGACCGCGGTGATGCGCTCGCCCTCGAACTTCTCCAGGTACGCGCCGGTGCCCATGATGACGTTGACGCCGGTCGCCTCGGCCACCGCCGCCAGCGCTCGCGGATCCCGGCCGATCGCCGCGCTGCCGGTCGCGTCGACCACTGTGCCGCCGCCCGCCGCGGCGAACGCGGCCACCTCGCGCACGACGCTCGCGTGGTCTTTCACCGCCACATTGTCGGCGCAGCAGTACGGATCCTGGCGAAGCAGGAACTGCCACTCCGGCCCCACTTCCGCCTCGACGAGCCGCCGGGTGGAGGCGTAGGAGGGCTCGGCGACCGCGGAGGACAGGTCGTTGAAGAGGTGTTCGTGCGGCAGCACCAGCCCGAGGTCCGCCGCGTCGACCGCACCGAGGACGCCGCGCACCTCACCCACGAGGCACCTCGGCCGGCTGGGCGAGGACCGCGGGTTCGGCCGTGTGCCGCGAGGGAATCATCGCGATCGCCGCGGCCGCCAGCGCCACGAGCGCGCCGAGGACGGTCACCAGGTGCAGGCTGGAACCCGCCGCGGGAGCGACGACCTCGAGCAGCAGCGAGCCGATGAGCTGACCGGCCGTGGAGGCCAGCCCCAGCAGCAGAAGCCCCAGACCGCGCACCAGCAAAGCCATCAGCGCGATCGACAGGAGGCCGAGCGGCCCGCCGAAGTACATCCACCACGTGCCCGGCAAGGCGAAGTGCGCGCCCGCGGCGACCATCCGCACCACGTACACGAGACCGAGCGCGACGAAGCCGATCAGGAAGTTCCAGGTGATGGAGATGAACATCGACCCGGACAGCAGGCCGATCTCGGAGTTGCCCGCGGGCTGCCAGCCGGCGAGCAGGCCGCCGACGAACGGCATGACCGCCAGCGCGATCATGTGCGGGGCCGACCAGTTCGGCGAAACGACCAGCACCGTGGCGCAGATGGCCAGGATCGCCCCGGCGACGCGCGGCGCGCTCATCGCCTGCTTGAACGGGACGCCGATGCCGAGCCGGTCGCACACCACGCCGGAGATGACCATGCCGGAGATCAGCGAGGTCTGGAAGATCGCCACCCCGAGGAAGCCCACCGTCACGCCCTCGGACAGCACGATCACCGCGCCGCACAGGCCGGCGAAGAAGTTCCAGCGCGGGATCTCGCCGCGCACCAGCTGACCCGGCAGCCGGAAGAACGCGGTGCGCGTACGGGCGCGCGCCAGCACGATGACCAGCATCAGCACCAGGCCGGTGCCGAAGGACACCAGCGCGGCGGCGTGCCCGTCGCCGAGCGCGGTGCCGAGATGTCCGTTGACCAGCGACTGCAACGGGCCGAGCATGCCGGCGAAGACGGTCGCGATCGTCAGCACGACGACCGAGGTCGCGCGGCGGGTGGGTGACGTACTCATCGAATCCTCCTTGATCCCGAGTGCGCGCGGCTCAGCTGTCGCGTCCGGCGAGCCAGGTCAGCGCCTGGGCGAAAAGCTTGCGGTACCCGTCCCAGCTCATGAACTCCTCCGGAGCCCAGTGCGGGGAGATGTCCGACGTGAACGCGAGGGTGCGGCCCTTGCCGACCCGGCGCGCGGCCAGCATGACGTCGCCCTCGACGGTGGCCAGCAGTTCGGCGTCCGGCTTCAGCGTGGTGTGCTGGTAGCCCAGCAGGATCGGCCATTCCGGGTCCAGCCCGGCGACCACCGGATGGTCCGCCCGCACGACCTGGGCGCGGACGCCCTCCGGGGTTTCGACGCGGTCGTCGAACGGGTCGAGGTCGACCGGGAGGATCTCCTCGATCGGCGTGCGGTGGTAGTTCGCCTTGCCCTCGAAGCCCTGGAAGCTCAGGTAGCCGCCGGCCATCATCAGGCCGCCCCCGCCCTGGACCCATTCGCGCAGCAGCTTCAGCCGGTTGGGCGTCGGACGGCCGCGGGTGAACGTGTCCGGGTGCAGCAGCAGGGTGTTGGAGCCGACGTCGGAGAGCAGCACGACGTCGTAGGCCCCGAGTTCCTCCAGCGTCTGCGGGAATTTCTCGGCGACGTCGTGCGAACGCAGGTGAGTCACCTCGACCCCTTCCGCCGCCAGCGCCGCCAGCAGCCGCTCGCACCCGATCTCCACCTGCGTGTGCGCGAACGGGTCGTATCCCTTGTGGTCGATCGTCGCACTGACCCACGACTCCCCCGCTAGCAGGACCTTGACCATCGACGACTCCTTCGGGCGAAAGCGTTTTGCGAGTGTTGCGCAACATAGCGCAACGACGCCAATATAGGATGCGGTTGCAGTCGCCGTCAACGCTCGAACGGGGAGGAGCCGGATGTCGCTGGCGAAGGTGGCCCGAGAGGCCGGAGTGGCCGTGTCGACGGTGTCGAGGTACGTCCGGGGAGAGCTCAATGTCGCCTCCGAGACGGCCCGGCGCATCGACGCCGCGCTGTCCGCCGAAGGGCATCCGCCGGTCCGGAAACAGGTCACCGGGCTGAGCCTCGGCCTGGTGGTCCCCTCACTGGACAACCCGTACTTCTCCACGCTGGCGGACGCGGTGGCCGACGCCGCCGCGGAGGACGGCATCGACGTGTTCACCGCCCTCACCGGCTCGTCGCCGTCGCGGGAGCGCGCGAGCGTCGAACGGCTGATGCGGGCGCCGGACGTGGGCGGGCTGATCTACCTGGGGATGAACAGCACCAACGAGGCCTTCGCGGGCCGGCTGGCGGGCGACTTCCCGGTGGTTTTCCTGGACGAGTACGTCGAAGCCGCCGGACCGCGGATCGCGCACGTCACCGCGAACAGCTTCGGCGGCGCCTACCAGGCGACCACCCACCTGATCTCCCAGGGCCACCGGCTCATCGCCCACGTCGGCGGCCCGGCCGGGCTGCGGACGGCCGACCAGCGCGAGGCCGGGTACCGGGCGGCGCTGAAAGCGCACGGGATCGCGGTGGACGAAGCGATGATCGTGCGCGGCACGTTCAGTTCGGCGTTCGGCATGAACTTCTTCGCGCACATGGCACGGGCCGGCGCGGAGCCGACCGCCGTGTTCACCGCCAGCGACATCGCCGCCGTCGGACTGCTCGAAGCGGCCCGCCGCGCCGGGGTCAAGGTGCCGGCCGACCTGTCGGTGATCGGCTGCGACGGAATCACCCTCGGCGAGTGGACGTCGCCGCGGCTCACGACCGTTGCGCAACCGACCGAGCAGATGGCGCGCAAAGCGGTCGACGAGATCACCCGCCTCGCGGCCGGCGAGAGCCCCGCGGACCACGTGCTCTCCATGCAGCTCGTCGTCCGCGAATCGACCCAGGAGTACTCCGGATGACCGACGAAGCTCTCGACCTGCTGCGCGACCTGGTCCGTCAGGACACCACCTCCGGCGACAGCGCCGCGCAGGCCGCCGCCCAGGAGCTGGCTGTCGCTTATGCCACCGCCACCGCGGGCGTCCAGGTGCGGCAACGCTCCGCCTCCGGACGCCCGTGGGTGCTGCTCGGCACCGGTTCGGGCGACGGCACGCTGTTCGTGTGCCACCTCGACACCGTCCCGGTCGGTTCCCCTGACCTGTGGGATCGCGCGCCGTTCTCCGCGGACGTCGACGAGAAGTTCCTGCACGGCCGGGGCAGCGTCGACATGAAGGGCGGGCTCGTCGCCGCGGTGGAAGCGTTGCGCAACGCCGCGGAAGCCGGTGCCGACGCGCAGGTCCTCCTCACCAGCGACGAGGAGATCGGCTGCCGGGGCGCGGCGGAGGCGGCGGCTTCGCTGCAGCTGACGCCGCGGATCGTCGTGGTGCCGGAGGCGACGCGGAACCGCGTCTCGCTCGGGCACCGCGGGGCCACGTGGCTGCGTCTCGCCGCGGTGGGGAAGGCCGCCCACGGGTCCACGCCTCAGCTCGGGCGCAACGCGATCCAGCTGCTCGCCGAGCGGGCTCTCGGCGCGCTCGATTCCCTGCCACTGTCCACTGAGGACTACCTGGGCGACGAAACCGTCAACGTCGGCACGTTCGCCGGGGGGACCGCGACGAATATCGTTCCCGCGTCGGCGGTTCTGACCCTCGACGTGCGCACTGTGGACGGCGGCGCGCCCGCGATCGCTTGGGCGTCCTCGCTCGATCCGGCCATCAGCGCGGAGGTGGAGCTCGACTTGCCCGCGGTCCGCACCGCGCGGCTGCCGGAGGTGCTCGCCGACCAGGTCACGGCACCCGCCGCCGCCTATTTCACCGACGCCTCCGCCTTGGCCGGGTCCGTGTCCGGAGCCCCGATCGTGATCTGGGGCCCCGGGGATCCGCGGGAAATGCACGCGGCGAACGAGAAGCTGGAGCTGGAGTCCTGGAGGGAGGCGGTGCGCAACTACCGCGAACTGGTGTTGTCCGCCGCCCGCTAGAACCCTCGGCACGAGTCAGCGAGCCAGCTTCCCGCAGGCAGCGCCGACCGGAGTTTCCCGGTCGGCGCGTCCCCGTCACCGCAACGGGTCGTACGGCTTCAGGTCGATCCCCGGGTCGACCTCCCTAGCCAGCCGAGCCGCGATGGAACCCGCGTACGGTCCCATCGTCAGCCCCGACGCACCGAGGCCGTTGGCCACCACCAGCCCCTTGACCTGCGGCACCGCACCGAGCAGCGGCCGGATGTCCGGCCCGGCGGGACGGAATCCCACCCGGGTCTCCACGTACGTCGCGTCCGCCAGCCCCGGGGCCACCGACAACGCTTCGGTCAGCACCTCCGCCAGCCCGGCCGCGGTGACCCGGTTGTCGAAGCCCGCCCCGTCCTCCCGCGTCGCACCGACCACGATCCGCGAATCGTCGAAGGCCAGCAGGTAGTGGCTCGACTGCGGCAGCACCACCGGCCACTGCGAGGTATCCGTGCCCGGCAGCCGAAGATGCACGATCTGCCCGCGCTGCGGTTCCACCCGCACCTCGACCCCGAGCGGCCCCAGCAACGCGGGCGACCACGCCCCCGCGGCGGCGATCACCGCGTCCGCGCCGATGAACTCCTCGCCGACCAGCACCCCGCGAACCGTCCCGTCCGCGACGATCGACGCGGTGCCTTCGACGATCCGCGCCCCACGCCGCACCGCGGCTCGCCGCATCGCGTCGCGCACCAGCCGGCCATCGAGCCGGGCCGCGCCCGGAAGGTAGATGGCCGGACCGTCGTGCGCGAGCGGCGGGAACAGTTCCTGCGCTTGACGGCCGTCGACCAACTCGACCTCGCCCGCCAGCGGCGCTTCCTTCGCCCGCTCCGCCACGCGCTGAAACGCTTGCGCCGCTTCGCTTTCCGACACCAGTCGCAGCGAGCCGACCCGGCGGTAACCGAGCTCCGTCTCGCCGTCCTCGGCCAGCGCCGCGCGCAATTCCTCGTAGTGCTCCGCCCCGCCGGCCGCCATCCGGTACCAGTCCGGATCGTCCACTGTGGACGACCAGGGACAGATGATCCCGGCCCCGGCCGACGTCGCCCGGCCGCTCGCCGCCCCGTCGACCAGCACCGTGTCCACTCCGGCCCGGGCCAGTTCGTACCCGGCTGCCGCACCGACGATCCCGCCGCCGACCACGATCACGCGCATTTCGCCCCGCTCCTTCGCCGCTGATTGTTTTCCGCTCACCGCACGCCGCCCATCCGCCGCTGCACCCACGGTGCCAGCAGCAGCAACCCGACGCCCGCCGCCATCACCGCCGCGCCGACTCCGGCGAAGTAGCCGATCTCCGTGTCCGCGCGGTACAACTGCACCAGTTGCGCATTGATCCCGCTCGCCGCCGCGGACGCGAGGAACCACAAACTCATCATCTGGGCGAGAAACGCCCGCGGCGCCAGCTTTGTCGTGGCCGAAAGCCCCACCGGCGACAAGCACATCGACCCGCAGATCACCACGAAGTAACTCGCCACCAGCCACCACGGACTCGCCAGTTGGTCGACGCCGTGCAGCAGACCCGGCCCGGCCATCAAGACAAACGACGCCCCGCCGAGCAGCAACCCGAGTGCGAACTTCCGCGGCGTGGCGGGTTGCCGGTCGCCCAGTTTGATCCACCACCACGCGAACGTCGGAGCCAGCACGAGCGTCGCGATCGGGTTCAGCGACTGGAACCACGACGACGGCACGGAGAACCCGAAAATCTCCAGATCCGTGCGCTTGTCCGCGAACTGCGCCAGCACCGAACTGGTCTGCTCGTTGACCACCCAATAGCACACCGCGCCCAGGAAAAGCGGAATGTAGGCGATCAACCGAGACCGCTCGACCGCGTCCGTCCGCGGGCTGCGCAACATCATCGCGAGGTACGCCACCGGCAACACGACCGCGAGCACCGTCACCGCGTTGATCAACGTCCGGACCGTCAGCGCGCCCGCGAGCCCGAACACCGCGACCAGCACCGCCAGCGCGACCACCCCGGCCCCCGCCCGCACCGCGACCCGCCGCCGCTCCCCCGCCCGCAACGGGTTCGTCGGTGCTTCCCCCGCGTCGCCCAATTGCTTGCGCCCACGGGCAAACACCAGCAGCCCGGCCGCCATCCCTACCGCCGCGAGCCCGAACCCGAGGTGGTAATCGACCTTCTGCCCCAACGTCCCGACGAGATACGGCGCGACGAACGCACCCAGGTTGATCCCCAGGTAGAACACGGAAAACCCAGCGTCACGGCGGTTGTCCCGCGTCGAATAAAGCTCACCGACCAAACTGGACACATTAGGCTTGAGCAATCCAGTCCCGGCCACGATCAGCAACATCGACACCAGCAGCGCGGGCAACCCGCCCGGCACCGCGAGCGCCAGATGCCCGCACATGATCAACCCGCCGCCGACCTGCACCGCACGCCGCATGCCGAGCACCCGGTCGGCCAGCCATCCGCCGCCGACGCCGGACATGAACACCAGCGCGCCGTAAATCGACACCAGCGCCGAGGACGTCGCCTTGTCGAGTCCCAGGCCGCCGGAAGAAGTGCGGTCGTACAAGTAGTAGAGGAGAATCGCGGACATCCCGTAATAGGAGAACCGCTCCCACATCTCCACGAAGAATAATGTGGCCAGCCCCCGAGGATGACCGAAAAACCGTCGATCACGCGCGGACGCCATTGTCTGCTCGTTCATAGCCGCCTTTCGATAAGGATGGCGCTGGGAACGACGAAAGAAGATCAGCGGGAAATACCGGGCCGCCGCAGCAGCGGACGGTCCACAGTCCACAGCACCTCGGCGACGACGTCGCCCTGGTTGTGCACCGCGTGCGGCGTCGAGGACTTGAAATGAATCGCATCCCCCGCCGCGAGGACGACAGACTCGTCCGGCATGAGGAAAGTCAGCTCGCCGCTCACCACGTAACAGAATTCCTCGCCGTCATGCCGAGTCACCGGCGAGGGTGCATTAGTCGGATTCACCCTGGTCGCCAGCACTTCAATATGCTGGTCCGGCAATTCCGCGGTGAGCACCCGATGTTCCCGCTCGCCCATGACAACGCGAGCGGCCCGAGGATCGTCCCGCCGGGAAACCGCGTACTCCGCCCGGCTCCGCTTGCCCGCGGAGCCCAGCAACTCGACCGCATCCACCTCAAGCGCACCCGCGATCGCGAACAACGAGGTCAGCGAAATCGAGTTGACCCCGCGCTCGGCCAACGAAAGAAACCCCGGCGAAAGCCCGCAACGCTCCGCCAGCTCCCGCAACGTCATGCCAAGCGAAGACCGGACCCGCTTGATCTCCGCCCCCACCCGTACAGCAGGATCGCTCTCGACCACAGCCCCGGCCCTCCTTCCGTCCCCCGAAGTTTAGCTACACAAAACAAGCCCAGTCAATACTAAACAATAGCAGCAAACCAAGAATTTCCCTTGCCTCACAAGCAATCCCGCCACCGATGCACCCAACCATCGAGGCACCCAGCCCCTCCCCCACACCCCGATACGAAGCCGGAATGCGGTCCGGGGGTGCTTGTCAAGGCATCTTTCCCGCCTTGACAAGCACCCCCGGACCGTCAGCACAATCAACCTTCGGGGTGCCCACGCAACCAGACGCGGCAATGTCGCCGCCAGGCGACGAGCCGCCCCTACCCCCCAGCAGCCTCGGCAGCGACGACCTCCTCCGCATCCTCAAGCCGCGCCGCCAGATTGGCCCGAGCCGCCTCCACCTCCCCAGCCACCAGCAGCTCCGCGAACTCCCGATGCACCGCCAGCCGCTCCTTCAAATTCTCCCGGACCAACGCCTCTTGCTGCTCCGTAGCGGTGATCACCAACCGCAGCTTCTCCATCAAATGCCGATGCGCGGTAGTCAAATGCCGCGACCCGAGCAGCTCCACGACCTCGACGTGACACCGGATATCCGCCTGCACGAACCCGGTCACGTCATGCGCGTGGACAGTCTTCTCCAACTCCCGCACCGCATCGGCAACCCGCTCCAGCTGCTCGGCCGAAGCGTGCGCGGCCGCCTCGACCCCGCCCAGTTCCAGGAACCGCCGAGCCCGGTAAATGTCCCGCACGTCCTCCGGACTGAGCGTCGTCACCTGAAGCACGCGCGTAGTCGGGTGCCGGGTCAGCAAACCGTCCATCAGCAAGGTATTGAGCGCCTGCCGGATCGTCGCGCGGGAAGCCCCGAGGTCCTCGGCGACCGCGTCCTCGGTCACCGGCGTGCCCGGGCTCAGCTCCCCGCTGAGAATGCGCTCGCGCAAAATCGCCACGCTCTTCTCGGCGACTGTCTCCCGCTGAATTCGGCCCATACCCCCCGGTTCCCTTCTCGAACAATCCTGGATTCGATCCTACTGCTCGCCCGGCCGGCGAGGCGGCCGCGCACGGGCGCGCCGAGCGTCGGGAGCAAGGAGCCGGTCCGGCCGGAACTCCGCGAGCAGGTCCTGGTCCACGCCGTCGTACACCTCCTTGGCGACCAGATCGCCCAGCAACGGGGCGAGGGTGACCCCGCTGTGCGTCGCGACCACGTACAGCCACGGCAGCGTGGGCACCGGGCCGGCGACCGTGAGCCCGTCCGCCGGAAGCGCCCGCTGCCCGACCCGCAGCTCCGAAATCGTCGCGGCCCGGGTATGCCGCAGGACGCTCGCGAGCCGGTCGAGCAGTTCCTCCGCCAGCGGCGAATCCGTTCCCGGCACCGCCCTCGGATCCGCGGTCCGGTCGAGGTCGAGCGCCTGCAGCTGCAACCGGCCCGCCCCGTCCGGCCGGACGTTGAGCCGGGACGTCGTCAGCAGCCCGGGCAGCGCGACCGGCACCGGGCTGGTCACCGAGAGGTAGCCGACCGTCGCGTCCCCGGGATGGGTGAACGTTTCCATCGCCAGCGGAAGGTCCGCCTGCGCCAGCAGCTCCCCGGTCCACCGCCCGACGCAGCTGACCACCCGGTCGCAGCCGAGCGCCGTGCCGTCGGCGAGCCGCAGCACCGGCCGTCCGGCGTCGACGTCGAAGTCCTTGACCCGCGCCCCGCTGACCACCTGCACGCCCAGCTCCTCGGCCGTCGTGAGCAGGTGGGCGAGGTAGAGCTGCGGGTAGCAGTGCGCCTCGCTCGGGAAGTAGGCGAGCGGGCCGGCGTCGAGTGGCAAGAGCAGGTCCGGAACGAGCTGCCGCGCGCGTTCCGGAGTCACCTCCTCGACGGCATATCCGTGCCCGCGCAGCCGCGCCATCCGTTGTTCCAGCTCGGCGGCGTGCGCCGGGTCGGTCGCGACTTCGAGGTGGCCGCCGGTGCCGAGCCAGCCGCCGCCGGTGGCCTCGGCGAGGCGGCGATGCGCCTCCATGCCGGCGAGGTTGAGGTCGTAGTAGGCCTGGGGTTCCTTCTTGTTCGCGTTGACCCAGGCGTAGCTGGTCGAGGACGTGCCCGCGCCGGGCACGTGCTGGTCCACGACGGTGACGCGGGCGCCGCGGCGGGCGAGCGCGGCGGCGGCGGACAGGCCGAGCACCCCGGCCCCGATGACGACGATCTGCACGGAACGCTGCCCCTTTCCTGGCGCGCGGGTATTCACAGGACTTTCCCGAGGAATGCCTTCGTTCGCGGATGCTGCGGATCGGTCAGCACCCGTGCCGGATTCCCGCTTTCGACGACCACCCCGCCGTCGATGAACACCGCGTGGTCCGCGACTTCCCGCGCGAACCCGATCTCGTGCGTGACCACGACCATGGTCATGCCCGAGCGGGCGAGGTCCTTCATCACGTCGAGGACCTCGCCGACGAGTTCCGGGTCGAGCGCGGACGTCGGTTCGTCGAACAGCATCAGTTTCGGTTGCATGGCAAGGGCCCGGGCGATCGCGACCCGTTGCTGCTGGCCGCCCGAGAGCGCGCTGGGGTACGACGAAGCTTTGTCGGCGAGCCCGACCCGGTCGAGCAGTTCCAGCGCGCGTTTCCGGACGGCTTCCCGTTTTTCGCGCCGCACGCCGACCGGCGCCTCCATGACGTTCTGCAGCGCGGTCATGTGCGCGAAAAGATTGAACCGCTGGAACACCATGCCGATCTCGGCGCGACGCCGCT
Organism: Streptomyces sp. AA4; assembly: GCF_000158875.1. NCBI lineage: Bacteria > Bacillati > Actinomycetota > Actinomycetes > Kitasatosporales > Streptomycetaceae > Streptomyces > Streptomyces sp. AA4. The sequence continues at coordinate 5,486,227 of NZ_GG657746.1, forward strand.
GGACCGCCGACGGCGGCAGCTCGTGCAGCCGCCCGTTGCGCTCGCCGTAGCCGACCAGCCGGCCGTCGACGTACAAGCGGCCCGCGCTCAGCGTTTCCAGATGATTGATCAGCCGGAGGAAAGTGGATTTCCCCGATCCCGACGGCCCCAGCAAGGTCATCACCTCGCCGCGGCGCACTTCGAGATCGATGCCCTTCAGCACGGCGGCGGAACCGAAACTCTTGCAGACGTTCACCGCCTGGACCATCGGCACGCCGGCGCGGGATTCCGTCCGGCTCGGCTCGCCGGCTTTCGCGGTGGTCATCGGCCCTCCGAAGGGATCTCGGCCGCCGCGGCCCGGCGGGACACGCCCCGTTCGCTGCGGCTGAACCGGCGTTCCAGGAAATGCTGGCCCACGTTGAGCACCGACGTCGTCAGCAGATACCACAGCGACGCGGTGATCAGCAGCGGAATCGTCTTGAAGTTCGTGGAATAGACGAGCTGGGCCGAGTACAGCAATTCCGGGAAGGCCAGCACGCTCACCAGCGACGTCGTTTTCAGCATGGTGATCACCTGGTTGCCGGTCGGCGGGATGATCACCCGCATCGCCTGCGGCAGCACGACCCGGCGCAGCGTGCGCAATCGCGACATGCCGAGCGCCTGCGCCGCCTCGGTCTGCCCGCGGTCGACCGACAGGATCCCCGCCCGGACGACCTCGGCCATGTAGGCGCCCTCGTTCAGCCCGAGCCCCAGGATGGCGGCGATGAACGGCGTGATCAGGACGTTGGTCGGCGCGGACACGAACTGCGGGCCGAACGGGATGCCGATCCCGAGCCGCGGGTAGAGCGCCGAGGCGTAGCCCCAGAACAGCAGCTGGACGAAGACCGGCGTGCCGCGGAAAAACCAGATGTAGAGGGAGGCGAATCCTTTCATCGCCGGATTCGCCGACAGCCGCATCACCGCGAGCACGACGCCGAGGACGATCCCGATCGCCATCGCGAGCACGGTCAGTTCGATCGTTTTTCCCAGCCCGGCGAGGATTTCGCCGGACCCGAGGTAGTTCCCGACGATGTCCCAGCCGAAGTTCTTGTTGGTGAGCAGGGTGTGGACGAACATCGCCGCCAGCACCGCCGCGACCGCGTAGGTGACCCAGCGCCCGGGACGGCGCAGCGGCACTACCGGTTCTTCCTGGATCCGTGGCGCACTTATCGCTGTCATGTTCCCGTTTCCCTTCCGGGTCGACGATTGCGCGGACTACGACTGCGCGCCGTTGATCTCGGACTTGTCGATCGCGATCTTCTCCAGGTTCCACTTCTTCAGAATCGCCTGGTAAGTGCCGTTTTTGAGCAACACTTCGAGCGCCTCGTGCACCGGCTCCACCAGCTTGCTCCCCTTCGGGAACGCGACGCCGCCCGGATTCGGATTGCGGAAGAACGGCCCGGCGGTCTCGAAGACGTCTTTCTGCTGCGCCGCCACGGCCAGCAACGGCGGCGCGTCCTCCATCACGCCGTCGATGCGCCCGCTCTGCAAGGCGAGCTGCGCCTGCGGCCCGTTCTGGTAGACCTCCACCTTCGCCGCCGGTTTCCCGGCCGCCGCGCATTTCGCCGCCTGCGACGGCAGGAAACTGGTCTGCTGCAAGGAACCGCGGATCACGCCGATACGCGCGCCGCACACCTGGTCGGCCTTGATCTGCGCCGGGTTCCCGGATTTCACCAGCACCAGCGTTCCGTTCCAGTAATAAGTGGCCAGGTCGATCGTGCGCTCGCGCTCTTTGGTGTCGCCGATCGACGACATCGCGAGGTCGACCTTGTTCGACGTCAGCGACGGAATGATCGCGTCGAACGACGTGTTGACGAATTCCGCCCGGACCCCGAGGACGCCGCCGATCGCGTTCGCCAGGTCCGGGTCGAGCCCGACGACCTTGCCCGCCTGGACCGACTCGAACGGCGGATAGGTCTCGTCCATCGCGACCCGGAGCACGCCCGCGCTCCGGATCTCCTCGGGAAGCTTGGCCGCCAGCGCCGCGTCCTTGGCGACCGCCGGAATCGCGACCTCCGAGGACGACCCGGCGGGCGCGGCCCCGTCCCCGGAAGCGGGAGAACTCGCTCCGCACCCGGTCAGAGCAGCGCAAACAGCGACAGCGCCAGTGACGAGCAGGGCGACTCCGCGTCGGTTCATACTGTCTCCTTGTCATTCTGTCTAGCTGTCTGACAGCAGACTCTCCTATGCGGAGGCGGCGCGGGTCAAGAAGCAAAAAAGTGGATCTAGAAACCGGAATCCGCGGCGATGGGGTGGTTCCGGAGTCGAATCCGGTGTTTCGGCCCGCTCGGCTCCGCGGCAGGAGCGCGCCGCGATCGACCGGCTCAGGCGGGGGCATCCCCCGCGAGGGAAGGCGCGCATAGCCCGGCCGCGCCTGGGTATCCCTTCGGCAGCCGCAGTTTCCCGGCGACGGTCAGGAGGACTCCCATGCTGGCACTTCTCGGTCTGCTTCTGGTGATCTGGCTGGTGTGCATCGTGCTCGGGGTGGTGATCAAAGGCCTGTTCTGGCTCGTCATCGTGGGCGCGGTCCTGTTCCTGGCGACCGCCGCGGTCGGCTTCGTGAAGCGGGCGGCGCTGGGGCGGGGGCGGTAACCCGCGCGCATCCGGTTGAAACCCGGCCCGGGCGAGACGATGGCAACACCCGTCGCCGCCCGGGTCGGCTTAGGCTGAGCCCATGGCCGACACGACACCCCCGACTCCGCAGGAAGCTTTCGACCTGCTCATGGCAGGCAACCACCGTTTCGTCAGCAGCGCCCCGGAGCATCCCAACCAGGACGCCGCCCGGCGCGCCGCGATCGCGCCGAACCAGCACCCGTTCGCGGTGCTGTTCGGGTGCTCGGACTCCCGTCTCGCCGCCGAGATCATCTTCGACCGCGGCCTCGGCGACCTGTTCGTCGTGCGCACCGCGGGCCAGGTGATCGGCGGGGAGGTGCTCGGCAGCATCGAATACGGCGTCGACCTGCTGAACTGTCCCCTCGTCGTCGTACTCGGCCACGATTCGTGCGGCGCGGTCGGCGCGGCCACCGCTGCGCTGGAAGACGGGCTCGCGCCGGTCGGCTACGTCCGCGACGTCGTCGAGAAGGTGACGCCCAGCGTTCTCGCCGCCCGGGCCGCGGGCCGGGTCGAACCGCACGAGATCCTCGCCGAGCACGTCAAGCACACCGTCGACCTGCTGCTGGACCGTTCCCGCGTCCTGGCCGAGCGCGTCGCGGACGGCCGGGCCGCCGTCGTCGGCCTGCGTTACCGGCTGGCCGACGGAAGCGCCGAGGTCGTGGCCGCGCACGGAATCGACGCCCCCATCGCGAACTCGGCGGCCTGATCGGCCGCGCTTGACGAGGCCGCCTGGGTCCGGTTCCGGCGGCCTCGTCAGGCGAGTTCGACCAGCAGGTCGGCGAGTTGTTCCGGCGCCGAGCAGAACGGCGAGTGCCCGCCGTCGATCTCCCGGACCGCGGCGCCGAGCAGTTTCCGCGCCAAGACCGCGTTCCCCGAGCCGTCGACCGCGCGATCGTCGCGGCATGCCACGTACGTGGTCGGCACCCGGCGCTGCGGCAAGTCCGGGCAGACCTGCTGGCCCACGGTGTTCGCGCTGGGTCGCAGCTGGCTCACCGCCTCAGCGGCATCGGCCGGGGTGCAGTCGTGGTACAGCACGTCGGTCGCGCCGGCCGGGTCCAGGACCACGCATCCGGACCCGTCGACGACCGCCTGGGCGAGCACCTTCCGGAACGGCTCGGCGATCAGCGCCGCCCCGCCGTCCGCCCACACGGCGCCGGGCGTGCGCACGAGGGCGGCGAGCAGAACGAGGGAACTGACCGCCGGGTGGCCGGTCGCCAGCGGGGCCACCATGCCGCTGATGGAGTGCGCGACGAGAACAGCGCCGGACCGGTTCCGCAGCGCGTCTTCCAGCACCGCGAGGTACTCGTCCTGGCCCGCCTCGGGCGTGTCGCACGGCAGCGACGGGCACACCACCTCGTGCCCGCGCGCGACCAGGTGCTCGCGCACCCGCTCCCAGCACCACGGACCGTGCCAGGCCCCGTGGACGAGAACGAACGTCTTGGGCTTCTCGCGGCTCATGCCGAGCACGCTAACCACGGCCGCGGCGGCGCCGGAGTTCCTCGCGCCCAACGGGTTCCGTCTCTGCCCGATCGGACAATCCAGCTGGCGCGGAGTCCGGCTAGATGCCCTCGCGGATCGCGCTCTCCAGCAAGGCGAGCGCCCGTTCGATGTCCTCGCGGTCGGCTCCGTTCAGGCTGGCCAGGAGCGCTTCTTCCCGGGTGAGATGCCCTTCGAAGACCCGGTCGACGAGCTTGCGGCCCGCCGCGGTCAGCTCGGCATAGCTGACCCGGCGATCGCCCCGACGCTCGCGGCGGCGGATCAGCCCGTCGCGCTCGAGCGCGTCCAGCCGTCCGGTGAGCGCACCCGAGGTGACCAGCGCGGACGCCGCCAGTTCCGACGGCGTTTTCCGGTACGGGCGGCCCGCCCGGCGCAGGTTGCACAGGATGTCGAACGCGCCCGGGGTCAGGCCGTAGGAGGCCAGGTACCCGCGCAGGCCGCCGGCGGCGAGGTCGGCGATCCGGCGGACTCGGGCGAAAATCGCGATCGGCGAGGCGTCCAGGTCCGGGCGCTCCCGTGCCCAGTCCGCCACCACCTGGTCGACCGGGTCCATCGTCATCGGCTCCTCGTTCCGCGGCATGCGCACGGAGCCTATCCGGGTCCGTCCTAACGGGAGCGCGCCACGGGCTGCTCGGCCGCCGCGGTTGCCTTTCCGGCCGGAGCGCGGCCGCGGAGCAGCACGACCGCACCGAGCAGCGTGAGCAGCTGCGTCGCGGCGAGAAGCGCGTAGCCGGCGGCGAACCCGTGGTCGCCGCCCGCGGCGATCGCGACGCCCATCAAGGTGGGCAGCAGCGCGGACACCAGATTGCCGACCCCGTTGATCAGGCCGTAGGCGCTGCCGACCGAGCCCGCCGGCGCGTACTGCTGCACCAGGGTCGGGATCGCCGGTCCCTGCAGGCCCCAGAACGCATTGGCGAGGATCAGGGTCGCCGCCGCGAGCCAGCGCGAATCGGCGAAGGTCACGGTCGTGGCGCACAGCGCGGTGCCGATGCTGCCGATCACCAGCACGAGCGGCACGCGACGGCCGGGCAGGCGGTCGATGAGCCATCCGCCGAGGAATCCGGACCCGAGACTGACCACGAACGGCAGCGCCGACAGCGCGCTCATCTGCGCCAGCGAGAAATGCCGTGCCTGCAGCAAATACGACGGGAGCCAGGAGGTGCTGCCCCACAGATAGCCGAGCGTGGCCACCTCGATCAGCAGGATCCAGCCGAGCTTGGGCGTGCGCAACGCTCCCGCGAACCGTCGCAACGCCGGTTCCCGGACCGCTGTGCGACGCCGCACGGAGCGGACGAACAGGGCCACCAGCGGCAGTCCGACCACCAGGTTAAGCGCCGCGAGCAGCAGGAACGAGCCGTGCCAGCCGAAGTGCACGAGGGCGAAGGTGATCACCGGGATGCCCAGCGCCGTGCCCAGGGAAACTCCCATCGAACTGACCGCGTTGGGCTTGCCCCACGCGCCTTCGGCGAAATTGTCCTTGACGTACATGGTCTTCAGCGAGAACAGCGGCCCCTCGCTGGCCCCGAGCAGGAATCGCAGGGTCAGCAGGAGCAGCGCGCTCCCGGCGTACGGGGAGACGAGCGTGAACAGCGCCCAGCACGCCAGGCTGACGAGCAGCCCGCGCCGCACCCCGAAGACCGCTTCGTACCACGGCGTGATCAGCATGGCGGCGATTCCGTAGCCGGCCAGGAAAAGCGTCATCAGCGCGCCTTGCGCGGCCCGGTTGCCCGCGATCCCGAAGTGCTGCGTGAAAGCCGGATCGGTGATCAGCACGGACACATTGACCCGGTCGATGTAGGAGATCGCCACGACCGCCAGCAGCGCGAGCACGCCCAGCCACGCGGTCAGCGGCGCGCCAGGACGCCGGTCTTCCTTCGGCACGGTCACCGCGGTTCCTTTCCGGGCCGGACCATCGCGAGGCGGCCCGGACCGCGCGGACCCGCCGCGCCGCCAGACCGGCCGCCTCGGCCGGCGGGGTCGCCGGGAAGTATCTTTCTCCTAAGATGCTTGTGTCAAGCTATCTCGGCAGAGTCCTCTCCCCCGGCGCGCGACGCGGACGGTCCGCGAGGGGAACCCTGAGAGGGTGCTGTGAAACCCGGTGGTTAGTCGTTGGCGTCTTCTGCTGTGCGGCGGGCTGCTTCGGTTTCGATGGGGCCGCGAGGTTCGATGTGTTCGTCGGCGAGGCGGGCGGCCATCAATCGGATCATCGCGAATTGGATCATCGCTTCGGCGTGGGCGGTTGTGCGTTCGTAGTCGCGGGTCAAGCGTCGGCACCTCATCAGCCAGCCGAAGGTTCGTTCCACCACCCACCGGCGGGGCAGCACCGCCCTCGACGGTTTTCACCGGCTGCGAGCCCAGCACCACCGCCACGGAGAAACGAAACGGGGAAGGGCCGAGCCCGCAGGCCCAGCCCTTCCCCGTCGTCCGTCGGCAGAACGGTGTGCAGCGATCAGCCCCACACCGGTTCGCGCGCGGGGGCGAGAAGCTCGCTGACATCGCCGGACAGATCCTCGCCCGGTGCACCTCGCCGGAACAACCGCCCGGGTGCGCCGCCGCTTGTGGAGACTCCCGCGAGTTCCGCCCAGTCCCCGCGCACGCGTAGCCACGTGCCCTCGCGCAGGCCGAGCACCGGAATGTCGTTGCACTCGTGGAATTCCGCGAGCCGTTTCTCCCGGGTCTCGCCCATGTGCCTGCTGGCCGGGTCGGGGTCGACGTAGTGCGGGTTGAGCTGGAACGGCACCAGTCCCAGCGAGGCCAGGCTCGGCGGCTCCACGATCGGCATGTCGTTGGTGGTGCGCACCGTAGGCCCGGCGATGTTGGTTCCCGCGCTGGCCCCGAGGTACGGCATGCCCTCGGACACCCTGTCCCGCAACGGTTCCAGCAGCTCGCGGCGGTACAGGTCGGCCAGCAGGCGGAAGGTGTTGCCGCCGCCGGTGTACACCGCCGGGGCCGAGCGCACCGCGGCGACCGGGTCGGCGCAGGTGTGCAGCCCGCGCACCCGCACGCCGAGCGGGGCCACCGCGGCGGCGATGCGCTCGGTGTAGCCGTCGTGGTCGGCCAGCGCGAACGGCACGAACACCAGCTCGGTGCGCCCGTCCAGCACCTCGGCCACCGCGTCCAGCGCGTGCTCCAGCGGAGCACGGCCGTGGTTGGTCGAATTGGACAGCAGCAGCAGGTCAGTCACGCGATTCTCCTCGGTTTCCCCCGCCATTGTTCAGCACGTGCGCAGCAGCCGGTCCAGTACCCGGACGGAGAACCGCAGCGACTCCAGCGGCACCCGCTCGTCCACGCCGTGGAACAGCCGGTTGTAGGGCAGTTCCGGCGGGACGCGCAGGGCTTTGAACCCGAAGCCGCGGATGCCGAGCCCGGACAGCGCCTTGTTGTCGGTGCCGCCGGCGTTGCAGTACGGCGTGGGGTGGCCGTCCGGGTCCTCCGCGGTGACGGCCGCGCACATCGCGTCCACCAACGGACCGTCGAAGCCGCTTTCCATCGCGATGTCCCGGTGGATGAACTCGCGGCGCACCGACGGCAGCAGCAGTTCGTCGATCGTGTCCAGCAGTTCCTGTTCGTACCCGGGCAGGAACCGGCCGTCGACCGCGGCGGTGGCCCGGCCGGGGATGACGTTGACCTGGTAACCGCCGGAGATCATGGTGGGATTGGCGGAATTGCGCAGGATCACGTTCACCAGCTCGCCCACGCGGCCCATCCGCGCCAGGCTTCCGTCCACATCGGACGGATCGAACGGGACGCCGAGCAGCTCCGCCGCGCGTTCCAGCAGCGCCCGCACCGGTTCGATCAGCCGGACCGGGAAACGGTGCCGTCCGATCCGGGCGAGCGATTCGGCGAGGTCGGTGACCGCGTTCTCGTCGTTCGGCGAGGAGCCGTGCCCGGCCCGGCCGGTGGCGACCAGGCGCAGCCACGCCTGTCCGCGCTGCGCGCATTCGATCGGGTACAGCCGGCTGCCGTTGCCGAGGTCGAACGACACCCCGCCGCCCTCGGTGATCGCCTCGCCCACGCCGTCGAACAGGTCCGGGCGGTGTTCGGCCAGCCAGTGCGAGCCGAACTTCCCGCCGCCCTCCTCGTCGGCGAGGAAACCGAACACGAGGTCCCGCGGCGGTTTCTCGCCGCCGCGGCCGAATTGCCTTGCCAGCGCGAGGATCGCCGCGTCGAAGTCCTTCATGTCGATCGCGCCACGGCCCCACAGCATGCCGTCGGCGATCTCGCCGGAGAACGGCGGGACGCTCCACTCGGCGGCGTCGGCGGGCACCACGTCCAGGTGCCCGTGCAGGAGCAGCGCGGGCCGCGAAGAGTCCACTCCGGACACTCGGGCGAACACGCTGGCCCGGCCGGGCGCGCTTTCCACCAGCGTCGGTTCGAGCCCGGCGTCGGAGAGTTTCTCCGCGACGTACTCGGCGGCGGGCCGCTCGGTCGCGCCCGGATTGGACGTGTCGATCCGGATCAGGTCCCGGCAGAGGTCGACGACCTCGTCCTGTGCGCCGGTCATCGGCCGACCTCCTCCAGTTCCGCCGAGCCCACCGGCCGGATCAGCCCGGCCCGGCCCAGCACTGTGTACAGGATCGCGGCGGTGAGCAGCGAGTTGAGCGCGGGGATGCCCCAGTGCACGAACTTGCCGACGCAGAACGCCGCCGCCCACACCGCGAGCGTCGCGGGCACCCACACCGGCATCGTCGCCGGGACGCGGCCGGCCGCGCGGGTCTCCCGCAGCGGCGTGGAGAGCCGGCGCACCAGGAAGTATTCGGCCACGATGATCCCGCCCACCGGAGGGATCGCGACGCCGAGCACCGACAGGAACGCGGTGAAGTGCTGCAGGAAACCGATCGCGGACAGCACGGTCCCGGCGATCCCGATCACGAGCGTGACGACGCCCCGGTGCAGCGGGCGGCCGAACACGGTCCGCACGAAGTTCACCACGCCCAGCGAGGAGCCGTAGAGGTTCCAGTCGTTGATCTTCGCGGTCGCCAGCACCACCACGATCAGCCCGACGAAGCCCGACGTGGACAGCACGATGTGCGTGACGTCCGAGCTGCCGACCAGGTGCCCGAGCAGCACGCCGGTCATGCCGACGATGTACTCCGACAGCACGATCGACGCGGAACTCTGCAGCAGGACGTGCCAGCCCTTGCGGTTGAACCGGGTCATGTCCGGGGCGACCACGGCGCCGGTCATGTAGCCGCCCGCGATGATCGTCGCGGCGGCCGGGATGGAGATCGCCGTGGCGGTCGGCGCGGCCGACATCAGCGCGCTCACCGAATGGTCCGACAGGGTCGAAATGACGCTCCACGCCACCAGGCCAAAGAACAGCGGCACCGCGATCTTCGCCAGCCACATCATGTACTTGAAGCCGTAGATCACCAGCAGCGTCAGGACCACGCCGGACACCGCGCACCACAGCCACACCGGCCCGCCGACCAGCGCGTGCATGCTCTTGCCGAAGATGCCGTTCTGCACGCCGAACCAGCCCACCAGGCTGATCGCGATCACGAGGCTCACCAGCGCGGAGCCGTTGCGGCCGAACCCGGTGAACCGGGTCAGCATGGTCATGGTGAGACCTTCCCGCTGGCCGGCCAGGCCGATCAGGAAGATCACCGCCTCCAGGATCACCGCGCCGAGGGTGAACGCCCAGAACGCGTCGGAGAACCGCATCCCCACGCCGAGCGTCGCGCCGAGCACGAACTGCGACAGCGAGCCGGACTGCGCGAGCCACTGCAGCAGCATCGAACCGAAGCCGTAGCGGGCGTTTTCGGGGACGCGGCTCAGCGAGTAGTCGTCGTTGCCGATCCGTTTTTTAGCGTGCTTCGCGGGTTTCGTCGCGGTGCTCATCCGGCCACCTCCGTGCCCAGGGTCTGCAGGTGCGCCATCGAGCCGTAGCGGGCCTGCAGGTTGGCGAATTCCGGCTCGTCGTGGAAGTGCAGCGCGCCCGCGCCGAACTGCTTGGCGACCTCGACCGCGTAGCGCGCGGCGGCCGCGATGTCCGTTTCGTGGCTGGCCCCGGTCGCGCAGCCCGCCACCGTCGCCGCCGACGTGATCGCCAGTCCGACCACCGGCGCGTCCGTCGCGGTCGCCGGCTGGAGGATCGAGTTCAGGTGATAGACGCCGTTGCCGTAGGGCGTGATGTCCTGCGTGGTGATCGGGTAGGTCACCAGCGGCGCGCCGGTCACCGCCTCCAGCAGTTCGCCGAGGCCCTCGGAGACCCGCAGGATGTAGCCGCTGCGCACGGTCGGCGACAGGGCGAGCCCGCGGTGGTTGATCACCCGGTTGCCCTTGGTGGTGTCGATCGACAGCACCGCGGCCATCTCGTCGGACAGCTCGTAGCTGTTCATCGTGGCGATGTCGACCGGCGAGTTCATGAACGGCACCGGATCGTGCGGCAGGGTCGGCGCGTCCGGGCACACGTGCGTCCCGATCAGCACGTCGCCGGCCAGCACGTCGCCGCGAGCCCGCATGGACAGCAGTTTGGCGGCGGCGGCGAGCGCCGCGGCGGCGCCGTCCCCGTCGGACACGAACCCGGTCACCTCCGGCCGGGCGCCCACGCCGCCGAGCCGTCCGATCACGCCGAGCGTGGGCGCGTCGCCGCCCGAAGCACGGCCGCGGCTGCCGGCCACCCGCACCCGGACGAAGTCGGTCTTCCCGGCCGGGCCGGGCACCGTCGTGATCTCCGCGCCGCTGCCGTCCGCGCCGGCCACGGCGTCGAGGTAGGCGACGACCTCTTTCCCGGTCACCGCCGGGTCGTCGAGGATTTCGAGCAGTTCCAGGACGTGTTTGAGCATGTGGTTCCTCTGAAGGGCCGCCGGGGATTGGTCCGACCAGATTCCGTCCGAGCCCGGCGGCTTTACAAACATTTCCCGTTATTCGCACAATGGCCCGATGCCGGACCCCGACGACCGCGCCACCCCGCCCGGCCTGCCGCAGACCGCGGACCGGGCGCTGCAGGTGCTGCTCGCGTTCGACCGCGCCCGCCCGGAATGGGGCGTCACCGCGGTGGCGCGCGAGTTCGGGCTGCACACGTCGATCGCCCAGCGGCTCCTGGCCGTGCTGGCCCACCGCGGCTTCCTCGTCCGCGACGACAGCACCCGCAAGTACCGGATCGGCCCGGCCGCGCTGCACCTCGGCCGCATGTGGGACCGGGCCGGGGCGCTGGACCTGCTGGTGGTCCCGGTCCTGACCGACCTCGCCGCCCAAACCGGGCACGCCGCCCTGCTGTCCCTGCCCGACGGAGCGCACACGCGGTGCGTGCTGGCCGCGGAAGGCGCGGACGGCCGCCTGCGCGGCTATTCCCTGGTCGGCGAGCTGTACCCGGCGCACGCGGGCGCGACCAGCAAGGCGTACTTCGCGTTCCTGCCCGAGGAGGAACGCGACCGGCTGTTCGCCGACCGCCCGATGGCCCGGTTCACCCCGGACACGGTCACCGATCTCGCCGTCCTGCGGGAGCAATTGGCTGAGGTCGCGGCGCGGGGCTGGGCATTCACCACCGGCGAGTACGACACGGGGGTGGCGACGCTCGCGGTGCCGGTGTTCTTGCGCGGGGAACCGTACGGGAGCCTGTCCGTGGGATGGTCCGCTTCCCGTTTCGAGCACGACCCGGAGCAGTGGGTGGATCTCCTGCGGAGGGGTGCGGAGTTGATCGAATTGCGGCTTTCCCGACCGGTCCCCCGGCGGTGAAGCACCTCAGCCGAGGGCTTCGAGATCAGCGGCGAACCGGTCCAGCGAAGGCAGGGCGAGGATCCGGCGTTGAAACCCGCGCGCGGCCAGCCGGTAGGACGGCTCGGCCAGGACCTTGCCGAGCACCGCGGCGAGCTTGTCCGGGTTCAGCCCCGCGGCATCCGCCTGGAGGCCGATGCCCAGAGCTTCGACGCGGGCGGCGTTCGCGGGCTGGTCGGCGAACAACGGCACCGCTGCCATCGGCACGCCGCAGGAGAGCGCTTCCCGGATCCCGCTGAATCCGGCATGCGTGAGGAAGGCGTCGCACGCGCCCAGCAGCAGGCGTTGCTGCACGAAGGAAACGAAATGCACGTTCACCGGACGCGGGCCGGTCCACGCCGCCGGGTCGTGGCCGAGCGCGACGACCGCGCGGATCGGCAACGCGCCCAAGGCTTCGACCGCGATCGTCCGCAGCTGCGATTCGGACGACAACAGCGTGTGCGCGTTGGAGCCGAGACTCATCAGCACCAGCGGCGCGTCGGCGGGCAATTTCGCGATCGCGTCGTCGAGCGGATCGCCGGGCTGCTCGGGGAGGCGGAAGCAGCGGTGCCGGGAGGTGCGCATCCCCTGCGGGTACCACGATTCGGGCAGGAAGCCCGCGGTGATTTTCCCGAACGCCGGGGCCAGCGAATCGATCGCGGCGAGGCCGAACTCCGCGCGCACGGCGTTGAGCCGCTTGACGAGATCCGGCACCAGCCGCACGATCAGCGGTGCGATGTCGAGCACCGCCAGGTCGGCGCCGAGCATCTCCGCGGCCAGGAAACCGCCGTATTCGTTGGTCTCCCGGACGATGAGGTCCGGCCGCCACGGCTTCGCGGCGTCGAGCAGGTTCGCGGTGAAGGCGGCGGTCATCCGTTCGTCGAACAGCGGAACGCTGAGCGGGCCGGAGATCTCCGGCCGCCACCCGCGCACCGCGTCCACCGACGACCCGGGACCGGGCGTTCTCGCCGGAATCTCTTCGGGAGCAAGGACATCCGGCAACACCAGCACCGGCACGCCGAGCCGCTCGAGCTCCGCACGCATCGCACTGCCGGTGGCGATCGCGACCTCGTGCCCGGCCCGCCGTAGCGCGTTCGCCACCGGGACCACCGCCGGTACGAGGTGGGAGCGAATCGGCAAACCGGTCAGCAGCACGCGCATGTGGTGAGTCCTCCAGAGTTCGTTCGCGGCCGGCCATTGCCGACGTAACCTGCGCTGCGCTCAGGCTGGCACGCGTCCGCGGTGCCGGGGCATACCAGGAATTAGGGGGAGGACAAACGTCGTTGCCGGTCCGGCACTGGACGACCATGCTTGGCGTATGGGCGGGACGGTGGAGTGTTCGCTGAGCGAAGTGCACGAGGCTGTCCGGCACAACGAGGGCTCGGACGCGGTCGGAGAAGCGCTGTCCCGTGCGCTGGCCCCGCTGGTGCCGCACGACGCGCTCCGGGTAGCGGCGACCAGCCCGGCCGCCGAGTTCGGACCGGCGGCCTTCAGCTTCTGGCACAAGTTCGACCCCGACCTCGGACTGGCCCTGCTGCACCGTGCGTACGCCTGCGAGCGCTCGCCGTCGGCTCCGGCGCTGTACGACGGGTACGGCGTCGGCAGTGCACTGCTGGTCCAGATCCGGGACCGCCGCGGCAGCTGGGGTTCGTTGGAATTGTTGCGCTCCCACGGCGGCAGGCGGTTCGACGACGAGGACGCACGCCGGGCGGCGCGGCTGGGCCCGGCGCTCGCTCGCGTGCTGCGCTGGTACGTCACCGCGGGACCGCTGGCGCCCCAGATCCCGATGCTGGCGCCCGGGGTGCTCATCGTCGGGCCGGATCACCGGCTGCGCGCCGCGACCCCGCAAGCGCTCGCCTGGCGGGAACGCCTGCGAGCCAGCCGCCGCACCCCGGATTTCACCGATGCCGCGCACTTGGCCGGGTTGTCCCTGCAAACCCGCCGGCACCTGGCCGATCCCCGGGCCCGCCGCCCGGTGCTGACCGCGCCCGCCGCCAGTCACGGCCGCTGGATCAGCTGTCACACGCAGCCTTTCGACGACGGTTCCGGCGACGTGGCCGTCGTCATCGAAGCCTGCACCGGCAAGCGGCTGCTGCCGTCGTTCTGCGACTGGTACCGCCTCACTCCCCGCGAGCGCCAGGTCGTCCAGCACCTGTGCGACGGCGCGGCGGCCAAGCAGATCGCCCGCAGGCTCGATCTGTCGGTGCACACCGTCAACGAGCACCTGAAAGCAGTCTTCCGCAAGACCGCGGCCAGCGGCCGGGACGAGCTCGTCGCCGCGATCACCGGCTGAACGCTCACCGGTCGACGGGCGCGCGGTCGCTCGCAACAGTCCGGCAACCAGTTGCCGACAAGGGCTTGACCGGCTGCCTGTTATCGCTAACATTGCCATGCTCACGCCGCGAGCTTCAGCGAGGAGGTGCGGGGATGCCCACCGACGGTTCGTCAGCCAAACGCCAGCCCGGGCTTGCCGAGGTGGCCGCGATGGCGGGCGTTTCGCACATGACGGTCTCGCGCGTCGTGAACGACACCGGGACCGTGCGCGCAGAGACGCGGGCCCGGGTGCTCGCCGCGGTGGAGCAGCTGGGCTACCGGCCCAACTCGGCGGCCCGGACGTTGGCGACCGGGCGGTCGAACATTCTCGGCGTCGTCGCGCTGGAGTCCAATTTGTACGGTCCGGCCAGCACGCTGTACGGGATCGAGCACGCCGCCCGCGAAGAGGGCTACGGCGTCACGATTTCCAGTGTCAGCCGGCCGCGGCGGTCGACTTTCGCCGAGGCGGTGGACAATCTGCGGCGGCAGGCGGTCGGCGGGATCGTGGTGATCGCGCCGCACGTCGCCGCGGGCGAGGCACTGCGGCAGGTGCCCGACGACATCCCGATGGTCGCGGTCGGCGGCGGGGAATTCGTTCCGGTGCCGGTGATTTCGGTCGACCAGTACGACGGGGCGCGCCGGGTGACCGAGCACCTGCTGTCGCTCGGGCACGAAACCGTGTGGCACGTCGCCGGACCGGAGGACTGGCTGGAATCGCTGGAGCGCGAACGCGGCTGGCGGGAAGCGCTCGAACGGCGCGGCGCGCCGGTTCCGCCGCCGTTGCGCGGGGACTGGAGCCCTCGTTCCGGCTATGACGCGGGACGCCGCCTGGTCGCCGAAGGGCGGCCGGACGCGGTGTTCGTCGCCAACGACCAGATGGCCTTGGGCGTGCTGCGCGCGTTCGCCGAGGCGGGCATTTCGGTGCCCGGCCAGGTCCGCGTGGCCGGGTTCGACGACGTGCCCGAGGCGGCGTACTTCAGCCCGCCGCTGACCACCGTCCGGCAGGACTTCATCGAGGTCGGACGGCGGACGTTCCGCTTGCTCGTCGAACGCATGGACGGCGGCGACCCCGACATCCGCCACTTCGTCGCCCCCGATCTGATCGTCCGGGACAGCACCGGGCCCCGGTAACGGCGCCCGCCGCGCCGGACCCCTCTGAGCAGCCCGCGAATGTTAGCGCTAACAGTCGAGCGGCACCCCGTCGCGCGGCGCGGAATCCGGAAGGAAATCCCTCCAGTGCCAGCAGATTCCCTCGTCGTCGGCATCGACTTCGGCACGCTGTCCGGGCGCGCGGTGGTGGTCCGGGTGCGCGACGGCGCCGAACTGGGCAGCGCCGTGACCGAGTACCGGCACGGCGTCGTCGACGACCGGCTTCCGGCCACCGCCGAAGAGCTTCCGCCAGGCTGGGCATTGCAGGTTCCGTCGGATTACGTGGACGTCCTGCGCACCGCCGTCCCCGCCGCCCTGGCCGACGCGGGCGCCGATCCGCGGGACGTGATCGGGATCGGCACGGATTTCACCGCCTGCACGATGATCCCGACTACCGAAGACGGCACTCCCCTGTGCGAACTGCCGGAGTTCGCGGGCAATCCGCACGCCTACGTGAAGCTGTGGCGGCATCACGCCGCGCAACCGCAGGCCGACCGCATCAACGCCGCGGCCCGCGAACGCGGCGAACCGTGGCTGCCGCGGTACGGCGGGCTGATCTCGTCCGAATGGGAATTCGCCAAGGCACTGCAGCTGTTCGAGGAAGCCCCCGAGGTCTACCGGGCCATGCGGCATTGGGTCGAGGCGGCCGACTGGATCGTCTGGCAGCTCACCGGCACCTACGTCCGCAATGCCTGCACGGCCGGGTACAAGGGGATCTACCAGGACGGCCGGTACCCGGGCCGAGAGTTCCTCGCCGGCCTCCACCCGGGGTTCGAGTCCTTTGTGGACGACAAACTCGACCATCCGATCGGCCAGCTGGGCTCGCTCGCCGGGAAGCTCGGCACGGAAGCCGCGGCCTGGACCGGGCTGCCCGCCGGGATCGCGGTCGCGGTCGGGAACGTCGACGCGCACGTCACCGCCCCGGCCGCGCAGGCGGTCGAGCCGGGCCAGATGGTCGCGATCATGGGCACGTCGACGTGCCACGTCATGAACGGCGCCGATCTGCGCGAGGTCCCGGGCATGTGCGGGGTCGTCGACGGCGGCATCGTCCCCGGGCTCTGGGGCTACGAAGCGGGTCAGAGCGGCGTGGGCGACATCTTCGGCTGGTTCGTCGACCACTGCGTCCCGGCGTCCTATTCGGCCGCCGCGGGAACCGAAGGCCTCCACGAATTCCTGACCCGGCTCGCGGCCCGGCAGGAGATCGGCGAGCACGGACTGGTCGCGCTCGACTGGCACAGCGGCAACCGGTCGGTCCTGGTCGACCACGAACTGTCCGGGGTCCTCGTCGGGCAGACCCTGAGCACGCGGCCCGAGCACGTTTACCGGGCGCTGCTGGAGGCCACCGCGTTCGGCACGCGCAAGATCATCGAAACGTTCGAGGCCGCCGGGGTTCCGGTCACCGAACTGATCGTCGCGGGCGGACTGACGAAGAACCCGTTGCTGATGCAGATCTACGCCGGCGTCACCGGCCTCCCGCTTTCGGTGATCGGCTCGGCGCAAGGACCCGCGCTCGGCTCGGCCATCCACGCCGCGGTCGCCGCCGGCGCTTACCCCGACGTGCGCGCGGCCGCGGCGGCGATGGGGTCGGTCCAGCGCATGGCATACCAGCCGGTGCTGGCGAATGTGTCGGCCTACGACGAGCTGTACGCGGAATACACCGCGCTGCACGACTATTTCGGCCGCGGCGGCAATGACGTGTTGCACCGTCTCGCCGCGCGCCGGCGCGAACTGGCCACTGTCGCGAAAGGACAGAACTGATGACGCTGACCGCCCAGGCGCGCGGGACTATCGCGGAGCTGAGGGAATCCGTCGCGCGGCTGCACAGCGAGCTGACGCGCAACGAGCTGGTCGTCTGGACCGCGGGCAACGTTTCAGCGCGGGTGCCCGGCGAGGACCTGATGGTGATCAAGCCGTCCGGAGTGTCCTATGACGACCTGAGCGCCGACACGATGGTCGTCACCGACCTGCACGGCAAGCTCGTGCACGGCGAACTCGCACCGTCGTCCGACACCGCCGCGCACGCCTACGTCTACCGGCACCTGCCCGAGGTCGGCGGGGTCGTGCACACGCATTCGACCTATGCCACCGCGTGGGCCGCGCGCGGCGAGCCGATCCCGTGCGTGCTCACGATGATCGCCGACGAGTTCGGCGGCGAGATCCCGGTCGGCCCGTTCGCGCTGATCGGCGACGACTCGATCGGCCGCGGCCTCGTCGAAACCCTGCGCGCGACCCGCTCCCCCGCGGTCCTGATGCGCAACCACGGCCCGTTCACCGTCGGCGCCACGGCGCGAGACGCGGTGAAGGCCGCGGTGATGGTCGAGGACGTGGCCCGCACTGTCCACATCGCACACCAGCTCGGCACGCCCGTCCCGCTGTCGCGAACCGACGTCGACCGGCTGCACGCGCGCTACCAGAACGTCTACGGGCAGCGTTGAAACCCCTTAGCCAGCAAGGAGAACAGATGATTTCCGCGACCAAGCCGCAGGTGTGGTTCCTCACCGGCAGCCAGGCGCTCTACGGCGAGGAGACCCTCGACCAGGTCGCCGGGCAGTCGCTGCGGATCCGGCAGCTGCTGGCCGGTTCCGGCGGGCTGCCGTGCGAGCTGGTCGGGAAACCGGTGCTGACCGAGTCCGCCGGGATCCGGCAGGTGCTGCAGGAGGCCAACGCCGACCCCGCGTGCGTCGGGGTCGTCGCGTGGATGCACACGTTCAGCCCGGCGAAAATGTGGATCGGCGGCCTGGACGCGCTGCGCAAACCGTTGCTGCACCTGCACACCCAACTCGACGCGACGCTGCCGTGGGCGAGTCTCGACATGGACTACATGAACCTCAACCAGGCCGCGCACGGCGACCGGGAGTTCGGGTTCGTCCAGACCCGCCTCGGGATCCCGCGCAAGACCGTCGCCGGGCACGCGGCCGATCCGGCGGTGGTCGCCCGCATCGACGCCTGGGCCCGGGCGGCGATCGGCGCGGCGCACCTGCGGACCTTGAAACTGGCCCGGTTCGGCGACAACATGCGCGACGTCGCGGTCACCGAAGGCGACAAGGTCGAGGCCGAGCTGCGGTTCGGCGTCTCGGTCAACACCTACGGCGTCACCGAACTCGCCGACCGGGTCGACGCGGCCTCCGACGCGGACGTCGACAGCCTGGTCGCGCAGTACGCCGACGAGTACGCGCTCGTCCCGGAACTGGCCCGCGACGGGGAACGGCATGAATCGCTCCGGTATGCCGCGCGGATCGAACTCGGTCTTCGGTCCTTCCTCGGCGAAGGCGGATTCGGTGCGTTCACCACGAATTTCGAGGATCTCGGCGGACTTCGCCAGCTGCCGGGCTTGGCCGTGCAGCGGCTGATGGCCGACGGCTACGGCTTCGGCGGCGAGGGCGACTGGAAGACGTCCGCGCTGCTGGCCGCCGTGAAGGCGATGGGCCGAGGTTCGGCGCGCGGAACGTCCTTCATGGAGGATTACACCTACCATTTCGGTCCCGGCGAAGCGAAAATCCTCGGCGCGCACATGCTGGAGGTGTGCCCGAGCATCGCCGCGGACCGCCCCTCGTGCGAAATCCACCCGCTCGGTATCGGCGGCCGCGAGGACCCGGTCCGCTTGGTCTTCGACGCCGCCCCCGGCCGCGGCGCGGTGCTGGGCCTGACCGACCTCGGCGACCGGTTCCGGCTGGTGGCCAACGAGATCGAGGTCGTCCCGCCCGACGAGCCGCTGCCGAACCTGCCCGTGGCCCGCGCCGTGTGGAAGCCGGCGCCGTCGCTCACCACGTCCGCGGAAGCGTGGATCACCGCGGGCGGCCCGCACCACACCGTGCTCACGCAGGCGGTCGGCACCGAGACCGTGCGGGATTTCGCGCGCATGCTCGACGTCGAACTGCTTCTCATCGACGAAACGACCACCACCGCCGACTTCGCCGACCGCATCCGCTGGAACCAGGCCTACCACCGGCTCGCCCAGGGTTTCTGAAAGAAGGAGAACGAACAATGAGGTTCATTCGAGGAATCCGCGCCGTCGCCGCCGCGGCCGGGGTCGCCGTGCTCGCGTTCGGCGCCGCCGCCTGCGGGTCCAGCGCGAAAACGGTCGACCAGCAGGCGGGCGGGTCCGCCGGCGCGCTGGTCGGCGTGACGATGCCGACCAAATCGTCCGAACGCTGGATCCACGACGGCGACAACATCAAGGCCGCGCTGGAAAAGCTCGGCTACCAGGTCGACCTGCAGTACGCCGAGAACGACATCCCCACCCAGGTCAACCAGATCGAGAACCAGCTGACCAAGGGCGCGAAACTGCTGATCGTCGCCTCGATCGACGGCACCGCGCTCACCACCCAGCTGCAGGAGGCCGCCGACCGCAAGGTCCCGGTGATCGCCTACGACCGGCTCATCCGCAATTCGACCGCCGTCGACTACTACGCCACCTTCGACAATTTCAAGGTCGGCGTAGAACAGGCGAACTCCCTGCTCAAGGGACTCGGCGACGGACCAGGTCCGTTCAACATCGAGCTGTTCGGCGGATCGCCCGACGACAACAACGCGACCTTCTTCTACAACGGCGCCATGTCGGTGCTCAAGCCGTTGATCGCCAGCAAGAAGCTGATCGTGAAGAGCGGCCAGGTCGACTTCGCGCCGACCGCGATCCTGCGCTGGGACCCGGCGACCGCGCAGCGCCGCATGGAAGACCTGCTCACCAAGACCTACACCGGCGGCGCGAAGGTCCAGGGCGTGCTCTCCCCCTACGACGGCCTGTCGATCGGGATTCTGTCCGCGCTCAAGAGCAACGGCTACGGTTCCGCCGGACAGCCCTACCCGGTCGTCACCGGACAGGACGCCGAAGTCGCCTCGGTCAAGTCGATCATCGCGGGCGAGCAGTACTCCACCGTGTTCAAGGACACCCGCAAGCTCGCCGACGTCACGGTGAAGATGGCCGACTCCGTCCTCAAAGGACAGCAGCCCGCGGTCAACAACACCACCGACTACGACAACGGCAAGAAGGTCGTCCCGGCCCAGCTGCTGCAGCCGGTCGTCGTCGACAAGTCCAACTACCAGAAGGAACTGCTCGACTCCGGCTACTACACGGCGGGCCAGCTGAAATGACCGAACTGCTCGGCATGCGCGGGATCACCAAGACCTTCCCCGGCGTCACCGCGCTGTCCGACGTCACGCTCTCCGTGCGGCGCGGGGAAATCCACGCCGTGTGCGGAGAGAACGGCGCCGGGAAATCCACCCTGATGAAAATCCTGTCCGGCGTCCACCCGCACGGCAGCTACACCGGGGAGATCACCTTCGACGGCCAGGCCTGCGCGTTCGGGTCGATCCGGGACAGCGAACGCCGCGGCATCGTGATCATCCACCAGGAACTCGCGCTGTGCGCGCAGCTTTCGATCGCCGAGAACATCTTCCTGGGCAACGAACGGGCCAAACGCGGCTGGGTCGACTGGAACCGGACCAACCACGAGGCCGCCGACCTGCTGCGCCGGGTCGGGCTGCGGGAGAACGCGGTCACGCCGGTCAGCGAACTCGGCGTGGGCAAACAGCAGCTGGTCGAGATCGCCAAAGCCCTGTCCAAACGCGTCAAACTGCTCATCCTCGACGAGCCGACGGCCGCGCTCAACGACGACGATTCGGCTCATCTGCTCGCGCTGCTGCGCGAACTTCGCGACGACGGCGTCACGTGCGTGATCATCTCGCACAAGCTCGGCGAGGTCACCGCGATCGCCGACACCGTCACGATCCTGCGCGACGGCAAGACGATCGAAACGCTCAGCGCTGCCGGGCTGAGCGAGGAACGCATCATCACCGGCATGGTCGGGCGCGACCTCGAGCACCGGTTCCCGCCGCGGGAACCGGACATCGGCGACGAGGTGCTCCGGATCGAGGACTGGACCGTGCACAGCCCGAGCCAGCCCGGCCGGGTCGTGGTGGACGGGGCGAACCTGACGCTGCGCCGCGGCGAGATCGTCGGGCTCGCCGGGCTGATGGGCGCGGGCCGCACCGAACTCGCGATGAGCGTCTTCGGCCGGTCGTACGGCACGAACATCTCGGGCAGGCTGGTCAAGGACGGCAAGGAGATCACGCTGCGGTCGGTCCGCGACGCCATCCGCAACGGCCTCGCCTACGCCACCGAGGACCGGAAACGGTACGGGCTCAACCTGATCGACGACATCCAGCGCAACACGTCGGCGGCCGGGCTGCCCAGCATGTCCCGCCGCGGCTGGGTGAACGAGCACACCGAACACGACGTCGCGACCCGGTTCCACCGCGACCTCCGGATCAAGGCGCCGTCGGTGCGCAGCGTCACCGGCAAGCTGTCCGGCGGGAACCAGCAGAAAGTCGTGCTGGCCAAGTGGCTTTTCACCGATCCGGACGTGCTCATCCTCGACGAGCCGACCCGCGGCATCGACGTCGGCGCGAAATACGAGATCTACACGATCGTCAACGAGATGGCCGCGCAGGGGAAAGCGGTCCTCGTCATCTCCTCGGAACTCCCCGAACTGCTCGGCCTGTGCGACCGCATCTACACGCTGTCCGCGGGCCGGATCACCGGCGAGGTCGCCCGGGCCGACGCCACCCAGGAACTGCTCATGCGACACATGACGAAGGAACGGCCATGACCACCGCGAACCCCGTGCGGCCCGCCGATCCGGCCGCCCCGCCCGCCGGGCGCAGCCCCCGGCGGATCTCGATCAACCTGCGGCAAAGCGGCATCTACGTCGCGTTCGCGCTGATCGTGATCCTGTTCGAGGCGATCACCGGCGGCGCGCTGCTCGAACCGCAGAACATCTCGAACATCATCGTGCAGAACTCCTACGTGCTGATCCTCGCCATCGGGATGATCCTGGTGATCATCTCCGGGCACATCGACCTCTCCGCGGGGTCGGTCGTGGCGATGACCGGCGCGGTCGCCGCGGTCCTCACGGTGAACCTCGGGCTGCCCTGGCCGCTGGCGGTCGTGCTCACCCTCGTCGTCGGCGCGGTGATCGGCGCCTGGCAGGGGTATTGGGTCGCCTACTTCGGCATCCCCGCCTTCATCGTGACGCTGGCCGGGATGCTCGCCTTCCGCGCGCTCACCCTCACCGTGCTCGGCAACCAGGGCATCGGCCCCTTCCCGGACGCCATCCGCACCCTGTCGAACGGCTTCACCGGCGGTTACCTCGGCAACATCGGCTTGGGCCCGCTCGGCGGCGCGGACCTCGTCAGCCTCCTCGCCGGAGTCGTCGTGGTCGCCGGGATCGTGCTCACGCAATGGCGCAAACGCGTCGCGCGCCTCGGCTACGGGCAGGAGGTCGACCCGTTCCCGCTGTTCGTGCTCAAGATCGCCGTCGCCGCCGCGCTGGTGCTCGCGGTGGTCGTGCAGCTGGCCCGGTTCCGGAACCTGCCGTGGGTCCTCGTCCTGCTCGCCGTGCTCGTGCTCGGCTACTCCCTCGTCGCCGGGAAATCCGTGTTCGGCAGGCACATCTACGCCATCGGCGGGAACCTGCAGGCCGCGACCCTGTCCGGGGTCAAGGTCAAATCGGTGACGTTCTGGGTCTTCGTCAACATGGGCGTCCTCGCGGCGCTGGCCGGGATCATCTTCGCCGGGCGGCTCAACCAGGCCGGTCCCACGGCGGGCGTCAACTTCGAACTCGACGCCATCGCCGCGGCGTTCATCGGCGGCGCCGCGGTGCAAGGCGGCGTCGGCAAGGTCGTCGGAGCCATCACCGGCGGCCTGATCATGGCGGTGATCAACAACGGGATGTCGCTGATCGGGGCGCCCAGCGAACGCGTCATGCTCGTCAAAGGCGCGGTCCTGCTCGCGGCGGTCGCGTACGACATCTGGACCAAACGCCGCGCCGGAGCCGCCGCCCGCTGACCGGCGGCCGGTGGGCGTCGTCCCGCCGGCCGCTTACCCGGCTGGGCGGAGCTTGCGCGCCCGCAACGAGATCTCTAGGCCGAACCGCGCATCCGGATCGTGCAGCCGGTCACCGAAGAGGGCGTTCCGCAACCGGTTGCGGGCCGTCTGCGGATGCACGCCGAGGATCCCGGCGAACTCCGGCGCACTGCCGCTCGTGGTAAGGAAAGCGAGCAGAGTGGTCGCCGCACGCGCGGCTCAGCTCGACCGCCCGGTGCAGCACCCGACGCGACTCCTCCAGCTCGCCGAGGTAGGCGAGCGCGACCCCCTGGATGTACCGCGGATGCAGCTCGCGCCGGACCTCCCCGAGCTTCTGGAACGTGTCGCCCGCCTCCGCGGCGAGTTCGGCGCAGCGCGGATCGAGCCGGATCATCGCTTCCAAGGCGCGGACGTAAGTCACGAAGGCGGTCGATTCACCGGCACGCGCCGCGACGACCTGATCCTGTGCACCGGGGTGTTCTGGCCCGAAGGCCCCGGCCCCAACGACTCCGGGCGGAGCCGCAAACACGTGATCGCGTCCCTGGAGCGCTCGCTGCGGCGGCTGCTGCAAAACACCGGTGGCGGAAACGTTCCTGGCTCTCTCGGACCTGGTGCGGCAAGGCAAAGTGCGCTACGTCGGCACCGCGGAGTGGACGGCGGAGCAGCTGACACAGGCAGCCGAGGCGGCCGCGCGCTACGACGTGCCGCTGATCTCGAACCAGGCGCACTACTCGATGCTGTGGCGCGTGGCGGAGGCGCAGGTGATCCCGGTGTCCGACCGGCTCGGCATCGGCCAGTTCGCCGCGGTCCCGCTGGCCCAAGGCGTCCTGACCGGGAAATACGCCCACGGCGCCGTCCCGCCCGGCTCGCGCGCGACCGGACCGGCGTACGCTCGGCCGCTGCGGTACCCGGAACTGGTGGACCGGGTGGAACTGCTGCGCGGCGTCGCGGACGACGCGGGGCTGACCATGGCCCAGCTCGCGCTCGCGTGGACCCTGCAGCACGAAACCGTCGCGTCGGCGATCGCGGGAGCGAGCACGCCGGAGCAGGTCACCGAAAACGCGAAGGCCGCGGGCGTCCGGCTCGACCTGGACGTGCTGATGCGCGTGGACCAGCTGCTGGGCAGCTTCGTGCAGACCGATCCGCGCTTGGTGTGGACGCCGCCGCCCGGGCCGGTTAACTGAATCGTGACAGGACTCGACCCCGGCGGTAAACGGACGCCGCGACGCTGGAGGGCATGACAGCATCCGAGACACCGAGCACGCGCCGGAAGCGTTCGGTCAACCGGGAACTGGTCGAACTGGCGGCGCTGTTCTTCGCCACCGGGATCGCCGACCTGTTCGTCAGCACCCTCTCGAACAATCGCGTCGCGCCCGTGCTGATGTTCGCGCTGGGCGTGCTTTTCCTCGCCGCCGCCACGCTGCGGCACCGCTGGAGCCACCGGCCGCCGCGCACCTCCCCGCCCGGGCAGGGGGCCGCGATCGAATGGCGCCTCCGCGCGACCGTGCGCGACGTCCCCGGAAGCCTCGCCGCCCTCACCGCCACCCTGGCCGCCCACCGCTACGACATCGCGTCCATGCAAGTCCTCGCCGCGCCCGACGGCGCCGTGGACGAATTCCTCCTCCGCGCCCCGGAAGGCACCACCGGCGCGGACATCGTCGAAGCGGCCCGCTCCAGCGGCGGCGAAAACGTCTGGGTCGTCCGGGCGGACGCGCACGACCTCGTCGACCTCCCGACTCGGATGCTCGCCATCGCCGCGCAAGCCACCGACTCCGGGGCCGACGTGTGTTCTCTCCTCGCCGCGATGCTCGGCCCGTCCTGCACGGTCCAGCGGAAAACCGGGGGCCGCCCACGGGACGAGCGCGTGACCGGAACCACCATGCTGCTGCACGGGCGGCCTGGGGAACTGCTCGAAGTCCGCCGTCCGCCGCTGCCGTTCACGCTCGCCGAATTCGCGCGGGCGAAGGCGCTGCTTGGCGTGCATTTCGCCGCTGGCGCACCACCGGCTTGCTCCGTCCCGGGCAAGCCCGGCGAACGCTGAGGCGGGCCCCTCCCGGAAATCAGTGGCGGCTCGGTCCCGCGACGGCCTAAGCTTTCCGCCGCGGGAAACACCATGGAGTAGATCAGCGGCAGATCGCCCGGCTCAGGACCGGGAGGGCGCGGGTTCGAATCCTGCCTCCATGTCCATCCCCGCGTCTTGGAGTAGTTCAGCAGGCAGAACACCCGGCTGTTCTCCGGGAGGGCGCAGGTTCGAATCCTGCCTCCAAGTCTTGACACCAGGGGGAATCCACATGGGACACACCGCGTCGCCGGAGTACGCCTACGGGCAGCTCCGCCGGGCTGTGCGCACCGCCCTGTCCGCGAAGGACCGGGCGACCCGCCGGCGGGCGGCGGCGAAAGCGAGCCAGTGGCAGGACGTCCTGACCGGCATGGCCACCGGCGGCCTGCGGATCGGCTCGCGGGTTCCGGTCGAGGACACTCCGGCGTGGGTGACCCTCGAAGTCGTGCACGGCGGATTCGCCACCGGCCGTTACCTCGCCGAGGTCCCGCTTTCGCCCGCCGAGGCGGCCCTGTGCGCGGACGGACCGGGCACGACGGACCGCGAACGGCTCAACCTCTGGTATCTCACCGACGCCGGGCTCTCCGCGCTGCGCGCGATGCTGGCCGCCGAGTCGTACCGGATCGAGGTCCCGGAGGACGCCGCGCTGCCGGTCGTCGCGTGGCTGCTGGAGCACGGGCACGCCGAAGCCGCGCTCGACCTGGTCTTCGAGCTTCGTCCGTTCATGCACCGCCTGCGCCTGGCCCCGCTGCCCGGCTCGGCGCCGCGGCCGTCCGGCGCGCTGGTGCGGCTGAGCACCGTCGGCGAAGTCCGGGAATCGCTGCGGTCGGCGCGCACTCAGCCCGCGATCGCGGCGATGCTGGAAACCCTGCAGGTATGGCACCCGCTGTTCGACCGACTCGTCGAACTGTGGTGCGACACCGTCGAAGGCGCACTGCCGCGGCTGGCCGAAACCGGCGTCGCCGGCGGCTGGCCGTGCCGTACCTGGCCTGCCGACTGGAAGCAGCGCCGCGCCGAGTGGCTGGCGGATTACGCGACCGCGAGCGTCGAGCACACCGCGTCGACCGCGCACCTCCACCCGAAGAGCAACTTCGCGCGGCTGCACCGTGCGTTGCTGGCGTGCGAGCACGACAGCGCGGAACTGACCGGCCGCGACGTCGGCTGGGTCCGCCGTGCCCTGGCGAACACGATCACCAAGCACGGCGAGCCAGGTTCGGAACCGCGGGCGGCGCTGCGCGCGCTGCAGGCGGAGGTCGCCGCGCGGCCCACCCACGCCGAACTCGCGGCCGCGCTCGCCGAGCGGCTGGACCGCTTCCCGGCGGACGGCGGACTGCCCTCGCTCGAACCGGTCGCCGAGGACGCACCGGCTCACCTGGTCGCCAAGGTCGCCCGCGCGCTGGAGGCGCCGATCGAGGAACTGGTCGCGCGGAACGTGATCACCTCGGCCGACGTCCTCGCGACGGTCCTGCCGCAGATCACCGCGCAGTTGCTGGCCGCGAACTTCGCCGACGAGCAGCTGGCGACGCTCTACGCCCAGACCTACGCGGCCTTCCGCCGCCGGCGCGGCCTGCTGCTGCTCGACCTGGAACAGCAGGTCCGGATCGAGGAACTGCCCTGGGTCCAGGCCGTCGACCCGCTGCGCGAGCGACGCCCGGACGCCTCCCGCGCGGCCCGCCAGACGCTGGCCCAGACAGTGCTGCTGGCGCTGAGCGCGTTCCCGCAGGCGATCTTGCCGAACACGCTGGTGCGCGAACTCGGTGCGCTGGCGAAGCAGGCCGGACTGCCGATGCCGCTGGTCGAAGAGGTCGCCGCGGACATCTTCATGGGCCGGTTCACCGCGAAATGGCGCACGGCGGCGGAACTCGCGAGCCGCACGATGGCGGGCACGCTCTACGCCCGCTACTACGACCTGCCGGAATCGTGGCCGTCCACCGAGCCCCCGCGCCGGTTCCGCGCGCTCGCGAAACGCACCGCCGACGACTTCGCCGACGTGTGCGCGGCCCGAGCCGCCGAAGCGCAGCCGGTGCGGAAGCTCTATTCGGTCGCCAAGAACGGCACGGTCCTGGAGCAGAGCCAGATTCTCACGACGCAGAACCTGGCAGTTCTGGTGCACACGCTGGATCTTGAACCCCGGCT
This sequence comes from Streptomyces sp. AA4, assembly GCF_000158875.1. Taxonomy (NCBI): domain Bacteria; kingdom Bacillati; phylum Actinomycetota; class Actinomycetes; order Kitasatosporales; family Streptomycetaceae; genus Streptomyces; species Streptomyces sp. AA4. The sequence goes on from NZ_GG657746.1 coordinate 5,513,574, forward strand.
GCGGGCATCCGCGCCGGCACTGGCCGCCGAGTCGCTGACCTGGGCGGTGACCCGGTTGGCGACCCGCACGGACCACTACCACGCGGCGCTGCAGGGGGTCAAGAACGCGGCCTACGCTTGGCGTCAGGCGCTGTTTTTCTTGAGCTTCTGCGACGTCGACACCCAGCGCGCTCTGCTGGGTCAGCTCGCCGAACAGGTGGCGCGAGCAGGCCTGGCCGAACGCTTCGCTCCGGCAGTCGACGGCTTGGCGCATGTGGTGGAAGGCGGCCGGTTCACTTCGGAAGGCCGGGTGGACGGCGGAACGGGACGACGGTTTCTCGGCTGGACCACAGGAAGTCACTGGTGCTTGCCGGAGCTTGCGACGGCGCGCGGCTAGAAGGTTGCCATATCCCAGAGCGTGAGCGGGATCGACAAGGGCGCCAACGCGAAAACCAGGAAGCTCTTGTCGAACCCCTTCCCGCCGCTCTGGGCACTGGCGCGGTCACCCGAGCGGCTGGCTTCGACCGCGGCAGTCAACCGCCTCTCGTTCTCCCCGGCGCGCGCCCGATAGCGTCGGGACAGCGCGGCCAGCAGTTCGAGATGGTCGAACTCCCACAAGATGCTCCGGCTTTCCAACCCGATCTCGATCCGGTTGCCGCGCTCTCGGACGAAGCAGACCTGGCTCCACGGCACCTTGACCGACCCGAACGCGTACCCCACCTCCGGCACCGCGGAGCCGAGGTACCCCAGGCTGACCGCACCGAGCGCGGTGACGTGCTTACTGCGTCTGATCTCGCCGGGCACGCACTTCCTCATTCACAGTCTGGAATCCGCTCTCGGACCGGACCTCGCGCGCCGCGCGGGAGATGAACCGGAACGGAAGCTCTTCGCCCTCTCATCAGCCTCGCCCCGCCTCGCCGGTGATCTTCTCCAGCGCCCCCGTCAGCGCGCCGACGCACAGGTCACGCAGTTCCGCCCGCGACATGGCGTCGGTCAGCAGCCATTCCACGCACAGTACCCGGACGAACTGCAGCCACCCGGTCAGCGCGGCGGACAGCAACTCCCCCGCGTGCCCGGTGAGCCCCGAGGCGTCGACCAGCCGCTGCCGCAGCACGGTCAGTTCGTCGGTGATCGCCGCCTGGACCACCGGATCGCCGGCCAGGGTGCGGTTCGCCGCGAGGACGGTGTTGCGGTTGGCCAGGAAGTAGTCGAAATGGACCTCCAGGCCGAGGGCGATCTGCTCGGTCAGCGGGACGTCCGGGTCCGGTTCGGTGTCCGCGAGCAACCGGTCGGCCGCCTGCCGGTACACCGCCGCGAACAGGTCGTGTTTGGCGTGGAAGTGCCGGTAGAGCAGCGCCCGCGAAACCCCGGCCTGCTCGGCGATCTGCTCCATCTGCACCGCGTCGTAGGGCTTGGCCGCGAACTCCCGGGCGGCGACCTCGAGGAGCTCGGCGCGGCGCTGGGCTGGATCGAGTCGGCGACGCGGCGGCATGCGTCCCACTCTAGTTGACACCTGTCTACCACGCCCGTACGGTCCCGTTAGTAGATACGTGTCTACTAACAGCGAGGTCCCCGTGCAGGTTCGGCGCATCGTCCTGGAGCCGACGGACACCGTCGGCGCGCTGCCTTCCGCCGGTTACGCCGGCGGGTTCGAATTCAGCGACCCGGCACCCGGTCTCCGCTCGCCTGAGCAATGGGCGCGGGCGGGGTGGGAACAGGCGCCGCGGCTGGTACGCGGCTTTCTGCGATTCGCGTGGCGGGCCGGGCTCGGCCTGCGGATGGGCCCGAAGGACTCGCCGACGCACGTGCTGGGTTGGGCGCTCGTGAGTTCGACCGAGCAGGCGGCTGTGCTCGAGGCCCGCTCGTGGCTGCTGACCGCGCGCAATGTCGTTGAACTGCGCGGCACGCGGGTGCGGTGGACCACCTTCGTGCGTTTCGACCGGCGACCGGCCGCCGCGTTGTGGTCGCTTGCCGTGCCCGTGCACCACGCTCTGATGTCCCGTCTGCTGCGGCGCGCCGCGCAAGACGGCTGAACTCAGCCCCGGGTCGCCTCGATGAGCCACAGCCGCGCAGTGTCCACTGTGGCCGGATCCATCGCTGGCGGCACTGGACGATCCAGGCTGCGAGCCAATTCCGCGGGATCGGTGATCCGCGCCTGCCAGCCGTGGCGGGCCAGCCACTGCCGGGGATCGGCGACCGCGGACCGCCACGGTGCGCCGATCCGAGCGAACGCGGCCAGTGCGGGCTGGAAGGGCGGCAAGGTGAGCGTGTCGGGGTTGATGTGTTCCGCGCCGAAGTGACTGCCGGGCGCGGACAGCGCGCTGACCGCGGCGAGCAGCGCGTCGTTCTCGCTTTCGGTGAGATAGACGAGCAGTCCTTCGGCGAGCCACGCGGTCGGCCGGTCCGGGCGGAAACCCTGCCGGAGCAAAGCGGCGGACCAGTCGTCGCGCAGGTCGACCGGCACCACTTCTCGCGCACAGGCGGGTTCCGCGCCCCGGGTGGTCAGGACTTTTTCCTTGAACCGCACGGTGTCCGGCAGGTCGAGTTCGAACAGCCGGGTGTCGGCGGGCCAGGGCAGCCGGAACGCCCGGGTGTCGAGACCGGCCGCCAGCAGGACGACCTGGCGGCAACCCGCCGCGACCGCAGTGCGCAGATAGTCGTCGAAGAACCGGGTCCGCAGCGCGAAATAACCCGCCATGAACTCCGATCCGGGCCCGGTCTCGGGGCCGACGTCGCCGTCGAGGAACGCCGCGGCCCACGGATCGCTGAACAGGCGGTCCGGCCGCAGCTGCTCGGCCGCCCGGCCGCGGGCGATCGCCAGCGCGGTCCGGCCGACCCCGGACGGGACGTCGGTTTCGGGCATTCCGGCCTCCGGTTCGACAGGGAATCCGCCGCCGCGGATAATCGGCAGCATGCTGATGATTTCCGAACCGTACCAGCGCTCCGGGCGGGTCCGCCATGCCCCGTAACGAAAACCCCGTCGAACCGGACGCCGCGCTGCCGCCGGACGAATGGCCGCTGGGCCGGTTGCTGGCCACCGCGGCGCGGTTGCTGCAGAACGCGTTCGACGCCGAACTGGCGGAAACGGGGCTCAACCACGCCGGTTTCGTCGTGCTGCACGTCCTGCGGGACGGCGCGCTCGGCCAGGCCGAACTGGCCCGCCGCTGCCGGGTGCAGGCGCAGACGACGAGCCGCACCGTCGACCGGCTGCTCCGGCACGGGCTCGTGCGCCGCGAACGGGATCCGGCCGACGCCCGCCGGGTGCTCGTCTCGATCACCGCCGCCGGGCGGCGCGCGCACCGCGCCGCTCCCGGCCGGGATTCCCGCCGGGCGTGGGAAGTCCTGGCCGATCCGGAAGGTTTCCGCGCCGAACTCGCCCGTCTGGTCGTCGTGCTGCAGAGCGACGACGCCCGACGGGAAAGGGAGTGAGAAACCAGCCGGCCTGGCCGGATCTGTGGGCTGGTTGTCCTTGTGGCCACCGGGATCCGGGGACAAGAGTGGGGATATGGCAGACAAGCGCGAGATCGTCGTAGCGGTGTGCGCCGACGTGGTGCTGCTCGATCTCGCGGGACCGGTCCAGGTGCTCGACGGCGCGGGCGGCTACCGGGTGCGTCTCGCCTCTGTGGACGGACGGCCGGTGCGCTCGGACACCGGGGTGGTGCTGAGTGTCGATTGTGCACTGTCCGATATAGACGGACCGGTCGACACGGTGCTCGTCCCCGGACCCCCGCCCGGCCAGGCCGACGAAACGGCACCGGACCTGCTCGACGGAATCCGGCGGCTCGGCGAGACCGCGCGCCGCGTCGCGTCGGTGTGCACCGGCGCGTTCCTGTTGGCGGAGGCCGGATTGCTGGAGGGACGGCAGGCCACCACGCACTGGGCGATGTGCGCCGAACTCGCCGCGCGGTTTCCCGGCGTCGCCGTGCGTCCGGACGCCATTTACACGCGCGACGGCCGGATCGTCACCTCGGCCGGGGTGACCGCCGGCATCGACCTGGCGCTCGCATTGGTCGAGGAGGACCTCGGGCCGGACGTCGCCCGGGACGCCGCGCGGCAGCTGGTCGTGTTCCTGCGCCGTCCCGGCGGACAGTCGCAGTTCAGTGTCTGGAGCGACGTTCCGGTGCCGAAAACCCCGGCGCTGCGGGTCGTGCTCGACTCGGTCGCGGCCGAACCGGCGGGCGACCACACGCTGTCCGGCATGGCCGCGCGCGCGAGGGTGAGCGTGCGTCAGCTGACCCGGCTGTTCCAGCAGGAACTCGGGGTCACGCCGGGCCAGTACGTCGCCCGGATCCGCGTCGAGGCCGCCCGCGTCCTGCTCGAATCGTGCGACGCCGGAGTGGAGACCGTCGCCCGCCGGTGCGGTTTCGGGTCCGCCGAAAGCATGCGCCGCCTGTTCGTCCAAGTCCTTGGCATCACCCCGACCGCGTACCGCCAGCGGTTCGCGCACTCGTAAAGGAGACCACCAGATGTCGGATTCCGTTTCCCGCCGCACCGTGCTCGGCGGCGCCGCGGCCGGTGCCGCCGCGATCGCGCTCAGCACCCCGGCGGCGAGTGCGGCCCCAGCCGATCTGCCCTTCCCCGCCACCCGGCTGGCGCGCAGCGCGCAGACGCTGGTGACTCGCGCGCAGCAACCGTTCCTGCGCAATCACAGTCTGCGCAGTTTCCTGTTCGCGCGGGCCGCCGCCGCGCGGCAGGGCAAGCGGCCGGACGAACACTACGACTCCGAACTGATGTTCCTCATCTGTGTGCTCCACGACATGGGGCTGACCGAGGAGGTCAAAACCGACCAGCGGTTCGAAATCGCGGGCGCCGATTTCGCCGCGCAGTTCCTGGAAAGCCACGGCGTCACCGACCACCGCGTGGACACCGTGTGGGACGCGATCGCCCTGCACACCACCCAGCACGTGCACGAATCGCCGGTATTCCAGCGCCGTCGCCCAGCCGAGATCGGCGTCGCGCAGATCGGCATCGGCATCGACCTCACCGGCCCCGACGGTCCCGGGCAGCTTCCGCCCGGATTCGCCGACCGCGTGCACGCGCGCTATCCCCGGCTCGGCGGGTGCCGCGCCCTCACCGACGTCATGGTCGGCCAAAGCCTCGCGAACCCCCGCAAGGCGCCCTCGATGACGCTCCCCGGCGAGATCCTCCACCAGCGCCACCCCGAGGTGCCCTATCCGACCTGGGACATGGTCCTCGACGCGAACACGTGGGGAGACTGAGCAACCCGACCGTCCACTCCGGACGGCTCAGCGGGCCGCGTTCGGCAGCTTCGGCGCGACCCGGGACACGATCGTCTCCACCACGGGCAGCATCGGCGGCGCGAACTTCGCCACCACGATGCTGCCGCCGACTCCCGCCCACGCCACCGGGCCGAGCGGGGTGCAGCCGAAGAAGTGGCTCACGACCGGCGTCTGCACCACCCCGAACAGCACCGCCGCCGAGCCGAGGCTGGTGGCCAGGACCAGCGGACTGTGCGCGCGGCCGGACAGGGTCTGCACCAGCTGGGCTCCGACGAGGCCGCACAACGACATCGTGCTGGTGCGGCGCGCGGTGCCGGGCGTGAAGGCGCCGGCGAGCCAGGCGGTGGTCGCTCCCAGTGCGGTGACGATGCCCCGGTCGCGGATCTGCCGGGTGAGCGGCGCGCCGAGCGACCCGGTGCCCACGTCCTGGCCGTCGTCCGGCGCGGCGCTGGGGGTGACCGAGATGGCCATCGCCGGGAACATGTCGGTCAGCAGGTTGACCAGCAGCAACTGCCGGGTGGACAACGGCGAGGCCCCGGACAGCAGCGTGCCCAGCACGGTGAAGCCCACCTCGCCGGCATTGCCGCCGATCAGGATGCTGATGGCGTCCGCGACGCTGCGCCACAGGGCTCGTCCCTCGTCGACCGTGTCGGTCAGCACCCGCAGGTCGCCGTCGGTCAGCACGATGTCGGCCGCGTTGCGCGCGGCCGCAGAGCCGCGGGCGGCCAGCGCGATGCCCGCGTCGGCGGCCCGGATGGCGGCCGCGTCGTTCGCGCCGTCGCCGACCATCGCCACGACCCGGCCCGCGGCGCGCAGCGCCTCGACCACTTGCAGCTTCTGCTCCGGAGCCACCCGGGCTACCACCCCCGCCTCGCGCAGCAGCTCTGCCCGGCCAGCGCGGTCGAGCGCCGCCAGTTCCTGGCCGGTCACAACCGCGGTGTCCTCCGGCCAGCCCAATGCGACGGCGACGGCCAAGGCGGTACGCGGGTGGTCGCCGGTCAGCACGACCGGCTGCACACCCGCCGCGCGCAGCCCGGACACCATCGGCGCCGCGCTCGGCCGCGGACTGTCCGCCAACGCGAGCAAGCCGACGAACTCCAAGTCCGCCAACGGTTTGTCGACGGCCTCGGACAACTGCTCCGCGGGCACGGGACGCCGCGCCACCGCGAGCACGCGGAGGCCGGAGCCCGCCAAGGTCTCGGCCCGGGAAAGGGCGTCCGCCGGAGCGTCCGGGCAGCACGGGAGCACCACTTCCAGCGCTCCTTTGACCACCAGCCAACCGGTTTCGCCCTCGACTCCAGCCGCGGCCGCATAACCGCGGCTGGCCTCGAACGGCAAACCGGCGACCTGTTCCCACTTCCGGTCGGACGGCGCCGCGGCGAGCACCGCGGCATCGGTCGCGTGCGCGTGTTTGGTCCGTCCACTGTCCTCTTCGGACGGACAGGCGCCCGCTCCGGTCCGCAGCACCTGGGCCGCCGCGGCGGACTGTTCCGCCTCTTCCAGCGGGAGAACCTCGCCGGTCGCCGTCGCGACCTTGATGACCCGCAGTTCGTTCGTCGTCAGCGTGCCGGTCTTGTCGAAACAAACGGTGTCGATCCGGCCCAGCGCCTCCAGCGTGCGTGCGGAGCGGACGAGCACGCCCCGGCGGCTGAGCCGGCGCGCGGCAGCCATCTGCGCGACCGTGGCGACCAGCGGAAGTCCTTCCGGCACCGCGGCGACCGCCACCGCGACCCCGCCGCTGACCGCTTCGCGCACCGTCCGCCCGCGCAGCAACGACAACCCCGTGACGGCGACTCCACCGGCCAGAGTGAGCGGCAGGGCCTCGCTGGTCAGCTCCCGCAGCCTCGCCTGGACCCCGGCGGCCGGTGCGGTGCGGGACGCCAGCGCCACGGCGCGTCCGGCCTCGGTGCGGTCGCCGGTGTCCGCGACGATCGCGCGGGCCGATCCCGCGACCACGGTGGTTCCTTCGAACACCATGCACCGGCGGTCGGCGATGTCCGACGCCGGGGTCGCCGCCGTTTGTTTCGGCACCGGCAGGGATTCCCCGGTCAGCACCGATTCGTCGACCTCGAGATCGTGCAGCCGCACCAGCCGCGCGTCGGCGGGCACGACGTCGCCCGCCAGCAGTTCCACGAGGTCGCCGGGCCGCAGATCGGCGGCGTCGACCGCTTCCGGCTCCGCGTCCGCCGAGGCCAGCCGGCGGGCCTGCTGGGTCTGGGTCGCCGCCAAGCCGGCCAGCGCCTGCTCCGCGCGCAGCCCCTGCACCCCGCCGACCAGCGCGTTGGCCCCCATCGCGGCCAGCACCAGCAATGCGTCCACAGTGGACCCGAGAATCGCCGACGCGGCGGCTCCGACGGCGAGCACCGGGGTCAGCGGATCGCTCAGCTCCCCGCGCATCGCGCCAGCCAGGCGAAGCCCGGTCGCGACCGGTGCCGTCCCGGGCAGTTCGGCGGCTTCCGCGGCCAAGTGCCGGGCGCGTTCGGGCAGCCCGGTGCGGTGCGCTCGGCGGCGTCGCGGGTCCGAGGCCAGCCTGCGCCGCACTTCCTCCAGCGGCAGCGCATGCCAGGCCACGCGCGGCCGCGGCGCCGGAGCCGTTTCCGCGGCCATCGCCACGGCGGCCTGCCATCCGGAGGCGAGCGCGACTCCAGTAGCGAGGTTGACCGGGCTCAGCCGTGCCAACGGCGACAGCAGGCGCCGCCACTGCCGCTGCCCGTCCGTAGCGACCACCAGACCGGACAAAGCCGCGGCGGCCTCGGCGCAGGTCGTCGCCCGATCGCCCGCGGCACGCGCCGCGCGGACGGCGCGCAGCAACCGCCAAACTCCCGCGAGACCGCTGATCGACAACAGGTCGGCGGCCCAGACCGCGGCGTCGCATCCGTGCGCCACCGCGACCGCGAGATCGCCGCGCAGCAGACCCTCCAGCACTTCCTTGCGAGCGGACGCGTCCGCGCTCGGCGGGACGCGGGCCAGCGTCAGCACGACGCGGCCGTCCTCTTGGCAGCCGGTCACGACGTCGGCCATCGCCCGATCGGTGACGACCTCGTCGGCCAGGGCCGCCTCGACGCCCGGGGAACCGCTCTGGACGACCACGATCCGCAGGCCAGCCTGCCCGGCCGCGTCCAATACGCTCTCGGTCAGCGGATCGGGCACCCATCCGACAAGCACGGTACCGACGTCCACGCCGTCGGCCGAGGCGATCATCAACCCGGTGCCGGCCTCGGGATCGTCGGGCGTCGGCCGCAGCCGCACCGGGCTGTCCTCGCCTTCCACCGCCCGCAGGGCCGCTTGCCACAACCTGCCTTCCGCCCACTCGGTGTCGGTGGGGTTGGCCTCGAAGACCGTGCGCTGGTCGCCGCACAAGGCGTTGCTGTGCACCACGAGGGTGTCGGCCGCCTGCAGCAGCCGGAGCCGGTCCGGGTTCCGGACGAGCACCCCCTCCCGCGCGAGGGCGAGGCCGGCGCCCGAGGCGTACGCGGTCCATCCGTACCGAGCGGGCTTCGGAGAACTGGCCAGGATCGCGGAGCTGGCCTGGCTGAGGTCGCGTTTGAACAGCACGGTGCCCGCCGCGCCGATCATCCCGCCGGTCAACGCGGTTTTGGCGTAGTCGCTGACCGGATCCGGCGGGGCCGCCCTGCGCTCGGGACGGACTGTCGGGCAGTCGCGGTCGGGCACGCACAGCCGGTCGCAGGACCGTTCGAACGCGACGACCTGCGCCACCGCGTCCGCCAGTTGCCCGGCGCGCAGCAGCACGTCGAGCGCGAGGTCCGCGGGGGACTTCCCGACGCCGTGCACCGCCGCGTTCGCGGTGGCGACCGCCAGCTCGGCAGCGGGCCTGCCGAGCTTGGCGCGCAAGAACTCCTGCGCCACCGGATGTTCCCGCACCGCCGTGAGCGCGGCGGACAGCACTTCCGGCGGCCGGCGCAGCCGCAACGGCGTGGTGGCCGCCGCCATCGCCAGTCCCGCGCCGCTGATCGCGAGCGCGGCCGCCTGCGTCTGGACCGTGCGGAGATCGCCGGGATGGGCGGACGCTTCGTCTTGTGCCCCAACGGAAAGCCCGTGCTTTCGCGCGCGAGCCGTCACGGCCGCCACCAGCCGGTCGCTGGCCGCGCCTTCCGCCATCGTGAGCACCATCCGGGACAGCCCGGCGTCCCAGTAGGCGGCGAGCACGTCGGGCCGGGCCATCGCCTCGCGGACCAGCTTGCGCACCACGCGCCCGAACCGGCTCGCGTCGTCGCCGGGTTCGGGCCGCAGGCCGAGGTGGAGCTTCTGCCCGTGCCGCCACACCGCTTCGGTTCCCTCGGCCCCGCTGACGACGGCGTCGCGCAGCACCCGCGCCGCGCACGTCGTGGCCCGGACGCTGGCTCCCGCCCCGGTGACCACCGCGTCGGCGCCGAGGTTGACCGCTTCGGCGGCTACGCCGGCGACCTGGCTCGCTCCGCGGACGACCCGCTCGGGCACCGACAACGCCGCGTTCACTCCCGCCGCCGGGAGCCGGAGGGCGCACGACAGCAAGGAAGACACATTCTCCGTCATATTTCTCGTCATTCTCCACCCGTCGACCCGCTGCCCGCTCAGCGCTGGCCGGGCCGGTCTCAGGCGTCCTCGAGCGCTTCCCCGAAGGCACGCAAGGATTTGTCGCCGCTGCTGGTCGCCAGGACGTGCCCGGCAGCCAAGGCAACGCTGACCGGCCATTCGATGAGCTGCAGCGCCGTCAACACGCCGATGCCGCCGAAATACGCGAGCTGCTGCGGCGGCGGCAGCGAAACCTTTCCGACGAGCGGCAGGCTCACCTGAAGGGAATTGTTCTCGGCCGCTTTCGCCGCGGCCCGGCGGCCGCGCGGGGCGGGCTTGCGTGCGGTGTCAGACATGGTGTTTCTCCGGTTCTAGTCCCCGGCCGCGAGATCCCGGCGAGCGTCGTCCCGGGACAGCTTCTCGGCGACGTAGCTGCCCGCGCCCACCACGACCGCGACCGGCCACTCGAGCACTCCGACCGCGGCCAGCGCCGCCAAGCCGCCCCACCACAGCGCGCGCTTGGGCAGGTCGCCGGGAACCTTCACCCCGGCTACCGTCACCGACCTGTCTTCCTGTTCGTTCCCGGCGTGCCCGGGAGAACCCTGACCCGCTTTCGTTCCCGTGGTGCTGCGTGCGCGCGACGGCATCCTCGCCTCCTTGTCGTGGTCCCTCTGATACCCGGTGGCGAGCCCGGCAAACACCCGAACGGCGGAAGTCAGCCGAGGAACCGGACGAGCGTTTCGGCGAGCTGGCCGGGATTTTCCTCGGCCATGTGGTGCCCGGAGTCGATGCGGGCGGAGGTCAGCTCGCCGCTGACCCAGGAACGCCAGACCGCGACCGGGTCGCCGTAAAGCTCCTCCATGTCGTCCCGCGCGGACCAGGCGACCAGAGTCGGGCAGGCGATGCGCCGCCGAGCCGCCCGATCCGCCTCGTCATGAGCCCTATCGACGGTCAGCCCCGCGCGGTAATCCTCCAGCATCGCCCGTACCGTGGCCGGATTCGTGACCGCGCGGACCAGGTCCCGGTGGTTCTCGTGCCCCATGGCTTGTTCGTCCGGGTGGTACCAGGCAAGGGGATCGGCCGTGATCACCCGCTCCGCGTGCGGGGAGGCGCCGAGGAAAAACCAGTGCCACCACGCCGTGGCGAACTCGGCGCCCGCGCGTTCGAGCGCTTCGAGGATCGGCACGCTGTCCAAGACGCCTAGGCGAGACACGAAATCGGGATGGTCCAGCGCGGTCCGATAAGCGACGTAGCTGCCGCGATCGTGGCCCACGACAGCGAATCGGCGGTGGCCGAGGCGGTGCATCAACGCCACGACGTCGGCTGCCATCGCGCGGTCGCAGTAGACCTCGTGCTTTTCGTCGGGCTCGGGTTTGGACGACCGGCCGTACCCGCGCAAGTCGGGACACACGACCGCAAACCCGGCCTGGGCAAGCGCCGGGGCCACCCGGTACCAGGTGGTATGCGTCCGAGGATGCCCGTGCAACAACACCACGGGCGGTCCTTCTCCCCCGCTGCGCCCGTGGATGGCGACTGATTCGTGGACGGGGATGTCCCATTCCGAGAAAGTGTCGAACACCCGGCCACTGTCTCACCGGCATGGGTCGCTCGCGCGCTGTGCGGCTCTGCCTGCCCGCGGGCGCGGATCAAGGTTTGAGCGCACGGAAAAAGGGCAATCCGGCACCGGTGGTTCCCCCCGAGAGACGCCGAGGGCGCGGCCCTTCAGCGCGGTTTCTTCTCCTGGCGGTCGGGTGGGTCGCCTGGGCATTCGTGCTTCAGTTGCTGGAGCCCTACGCGGAGCCGATCGGCATCGCGATCATCATCGGGCTCTCGCTGGGCATCCTCGCCGTGCCCTTCATCTCCGCGCTCTGCGGCCGGAAGCGGCGTCGAACCCGTCCGGCTGAGGCGAATCACGAGAAAGAAAGACCGAGGACGGAGAGGAGCGGGCACAAGTCCGAGGCAGCCGCCCTCGGCGCCCTGCTCGTCGCGGGCGTCGTCCTGGAGATCATTTTCCCGGACAACGAAGCAATTTCCTACGCGACCATCGGACTGACCGGTGCCTTCGCGGCTTGCCTCACGGATTACTGGAAAAAGAAACGGCTTTCCTGACCGACCAGCCCTCGCAACTCGCGCTCGCACGCGGAGCCAGAGAACTCACCGAACCCGCGAGGGCGACTCCCCATACCGCTTCCGAAACGCCGCAGCAAACCGGCTGGCGCTGGAAAACCCCCACCGCGCCGCGATCTCGCTCACCGACAATTCCGGGCGTTCCTCAAGATCCGCCCGGGCATGCTGCAACCGCACCCCGACGAGATGCTCGGTGGGCGTGCACCCCACCCACTCCCGGAAACTCTCCTGCAACCGGCGGACCGTAGTCCCGGCAACCGCCGCCATCTCCGCCGCCGTCCAGGCTCGGGCCGGGTCGGCGCGGACGGCCTCCGCCACCCGCGTGATCGCCCGCGGCCGCGGCGCCGGGACGCGGCCCGGTTCCGGGCAGCCAGCCAGCAGAAACCCCGCCGCGACCGCTCCGGCCAGCTGTTCCCGGACGATCGGCTGGTCGACGAACAACGCGCCGTCGCGCATCTGCGACGAAAGCCCGGCCACGAGATGCCGCCAGTCGCGCGCCGGGCCGTGTTCGAGCGGCAGCTGGTCCGGGAGCGCGCCGGCCGCCCGGACGGCGCCGACGACCCGCTCGGCCTCGCGGTCCAGCCAGTCCCGGTCGAATTTGACGCCCAGCACCGTGCACGTCGCGTCCCAGTGGGTGATCAGCGACGGGGTGTCGGCCCGGAAGACCGTCGCCTGCCCGGGCACCGACGTCACCGGGCCGTGCCTGCCGCGGCTGGCGAGGTGGCCGGTCAGGGGCAGGTTGACCTCGTAGGCGGACGGGTAGTCGCAGGCGATCTCGACGTCGGCTCCCCACCCGACGTACCCGATCAGCACCGGGCCGAGGTCCAGCGTCCGCAGGGTCAGCCGCGGTTCGCGGCCGGCGCGCAGCGGCGTCAGCTGGTGCGGAAAGTAGGCGTCGGCCACCGACTTCGAGACTCGCTCCCAGTCCCGCGGCGCCGCACCCCGGCGTGCGGACATGGACGCATGCTAGCTGATCAGCGGCGACGCGCCGGATTCGTCGCGCAATGCGTACCGGATCCGCGCTTCGCGTGTCGTGGGCCCGGCCCGCGCGGCTCTACCTTCTCCCCGACCCGCACGAAGGAGGCCGCGTCAATGACGACGAACAGCACCACCGTCCCGGACCTTTCCTGGATCGGCGACATCACCATGGCCCAGCTGGAGCGCAATCCGTACGAGCCCTACGAACGGCTGCGCCGCGAGGCCCCGCTGGCGTACGTGCCGGTGCTCGGCTCGCACGTCGCGACGACCGCGGAGATCTGCCGCGAGATCGCCGCCAGCCCCGACTTCGAAGCCGTCATCACCCCGGCCGGCGGCCGCACCTTCGGCCATCCGGCGATCATCGGGGTCAACGGCGACATCCACGCCGACCTGCGCTCGATGGTCGAACCCGCCCTCCAGCCGGTCGAGGTCGACCGGTGGATCGACGGCCTCGTCCGCCCGATCGCCCGCGGCTACCTCGAGAAGTTCGAGAACGACGGCCGCGCGGAACTCGTCTCCCAGTACTGCGAACCGGTCAGCGTCCGCTCGCTCGGCGATCTGCTCGGCCTGAACGGCGTCAGCTCGGACAAACTGCGCGAATGGTTCGCGAAACTGAGCCGGTCCTTCACCAACGCGGCCATGACCGAGGACGGCGAGTTCGCCAATCCGGAGGGGTTCGTCCAGGGCGACGAGGCGAAGGCCGAGATCCAGGCGACGGTCGACCCGCTGATCGACCAGTGGATCGCCGAACCCGCCGACACCGCGATCTCGCACTGGCTGCACGACGGGATGCCGCCGGGCAAGACCCGCGACCGCGAGTACATCTACCCGACCATCTACGTGTACCTGCTCGGCGCGATGCAGGAACCCGGCCACGGCATGGCCTCGACGCTGGCGGGGCTGTTCAGCGAACCCGACCAGCTCGAACAGGTGGTGGACGACCCGGCGCTGATCCCCCGCGCGATCTCCGAGGGAATGCGGTGGACGTCGCCGATCTGGTCGGCCACCGCGCGGATCTCGACCAAACCGGTCACCGTCGCCGGGGTCGACCTGCCCGCGGGCACGCCGGTGATCCTGTCCTACGGCTCGGCCAACCACGACACCGGCGTCTACGAGGCCCCGACCCGCTACGACCTGCACCGTCCGCCGCTGCCGCACCTGGCTTTCGGCGCCGGGAACCACGCCTGCGCCGGGATCTACTTCGCCAACCACGTCATGCGGATCGCGCTGGAGGAGCTGTTCGAGTCGATCCCGAACCTCGAACGGGACACCTCCGCGGACGTCGAATTCTGGGGCTGGGGCTTCCGCGGCCCGACGTCGCTGCACGTCGCCTGGGAGGCTTGACATGCCGTTCACCGCGACCGTCGGCGGCCGGGAAGTGCTGTGCGAGGACGACCAGCCGATGCTCGACGCGTTCCTCCGCGCCGGCGTCTGGATGCCGAACTCCTGCAACCAGGGCACCTGCGGCACCTGCAAGCTGCGGGTGGTCGACGGCGCCGTCGACCACCGCGACTCCCCCGCCGACACCCTGACCGAGGACGAGCGGGCGGCGGGCCTCGCGCTGGCCTGCCAGGCCCGGCTCCGCTCGGACGTCGTCGTCGAAACCACGGGCGGCGGCCGGGCCACGCACCCGCTGCGCGACCTCGCCGCGACCGTCCGGGAAATCCGGGACATCGCCCGCGACACCCGGCGGCTGCGGCTCGGCCTGCCGGAACCGCTGGCGTTCCACGCGGGCCAATACGTCGAGCTGACCGTGCCCGGCGCCGGCGTGCGCCGCCAGTACTCGCTGGTCAACACCGCCGACGAGGACAAAGTCCTGGAACTGCACGTCCGCCTGGTGCCCGGCGGAGCGGCGACCGAACAGTGGATCTTCGCCGGACTCGCCGTCGGGGACCAGGTCCAGGTCACCGGCCCGCTCGGCGACTTCTTCCTGCCCCCGCCCGACGAGGACGACGGCGGCCCGATGGCGCTCATCGGCGGCGGGACCGGCCTCGCCCCGCTGATCGGCCTCGCCCGCACCGCGCTCCGCCGGGACCCGGCCCGGAAAGTGCTGCTGTACCACGGAGTCCGCGGGGCGGCCGACCTCTACGACCTCGACCTGATGGCCGACCTCGCCGGCAGCTACCCGGGATTCTCGTTCCTCCCGGTACTGTCCGACGAGCCCGACGGCACGCACCGCACCGGTTTCCCGACCGACCGGTTCCTCGAAGACGTCCCCAGCGCCCGCGGCTGGTCGGGCTGGCTCTGCGGACCGCCGCCGATGGTCGAGGCCGGGGTGAAAGCGTTCAAGCGCCGCCGGATGGCGCCGCGCCGGATCCACCGGGAGAACTTCACCCCGGCCGCTGTCTGACCAGAAGCGAAGGCTGTCCGGAATCCCTTGCGGGACAACCAGTTCTACGGCCGGTTGGGCTCGTCCTCGGCGCAGCTGATCAACAGCTGCGCCGTGTGCGCGATATGGTCCCGAAGCCGCTCCGCCGCCAAATCCGCGTCACGGGCCAGCGCCGCTTCGAGAATCGCCCTGTGCTCCGCCGGAAGATCCCGATCCTCCTCCTGGCCGAACGAAACCGACCACTGCCGGTACAACTCCGCCTCCTCGCGCAGACCACGCGCCGTGGCGACCAGCCGGCGATTGCGGCAACCGTCGAACAGGGCCAGGTGGAAATCCGCGTGCGCGGCGACCCAGGCGTCGGCCGGGCGGTCCGGGTCGGCGGGGTCGGTGAACGGGGTCCGTTCGAGCAGGTGGTGCGCGGCCACCGCGCGGGCCTCCCACTGCACGTCGCCCTCCAGGATCGACAGCCGCAGCACCAGCGATTCGATCTCCAGGCGCGCCTTGGTCAGGTCCGCGAGATCCTCGTGCGACAGCGGCGTGACCGTGTACCCGAGGTGCGGCCTGGTCTTCACCAGCCCCTCCGCGGTCAGCCGGGTGAGCGCCTCGCGGGCCGCGCCGACGCTCGTCGCGTACCGCTCGCACAGTTCGGGGAACTTGAGCCGCTGCCCGGGGACCATCCGGCCGCCCAGGATGTCCGCCCGGAGCTGCTGGTAGACACCCTCCGCGCGCGTCACGTCCCCTGCCATGCCACCCACTCTAGCGGATACGAATCCGAGAGCAACTTTCGAAAGTTTATTGCCTCATCGAATCTGGGCGAGTACAACTGGAGGGCACCGAAGCCGGACGCGAAGGAGCCCCGCATGAAAGTCGCCACTGTGGACGGACGACTGGCCCTGGTCACCGCACCGGGAAAGGCGGTGGACGCGGCCGAGGCCAGCGGCGGGCGGTTCGGCCCGGACGTCCAGCAGGCCTACGAGCGCTGGGCGGAACTGTCCGAGTTCGCCGCGACGCTCGGCGAAGGCCACGCGCTCGAACGGCCGGTGCGCGACGACCAGCTGGGCAATCCGATCCCGGCGCCGCGCCAGGTGTTCGCGATCGGACTCAACTACGCCGACCACGCGGCCGAATCGTCGTTCGCCGTGCCCGAGACCCCTCCGGTGTTCACCAAATTCCCGACCTGCCTCACCGGCCCGTACGGCGACGTCGTTCTCCCGGAGGGCGGGAACGTCGACTGGGAGGTCGAACTCGTCGCGGTCGTCGGCAAGCACGCGGACCGGGTCGCCGAGGATGAGGCTTGGGACTACGTCGCCGGGCTGACCGTCGGGCAGGACATCTCCGAACGGCGGCTGCAACTGGCCGGTCCCGCCCCGCAGTTCAGTCTCGCCAAGTCCTACCCGGGTTTCGGCCCGCTCGGCCCGGTGGTCGTGTCGCCGGACGAACTGCCCGATCGCGACGACCTCGAACTCGGCGCCCTCGTCAACGGCGAGCAGGTGCAGAAGGGCCGCACCTCGCAGATGGTGTTCCCGGTGCCCGCGCTGATCGCCCGGCTGTCCGCGGTGACCCCGCTCCTGCCCGGCGACGTCGTCTTCACCGGCACGCCGTCCGGCGTCGGCATGGGCCGCACGCCGCAGCGCTGGCTCCAGGCGGGCGACCAGCTCGTCAGCTACGTCCACGGCATCGGCGAACTGCGGCAGCGGATGGTCGCCGCTTAGCGGAAAGGGCTGGACAATGGCATTGCACCGGTTGAACTCGCTCGTCGTCGGCGTGCCCGACGTCGCCGCGACCGCCCGCTACTACCGGGACTTCGGGCTCGCCGAGGACGCCGACGGCTGGTTCCGCACCCGCGACGGCGGCCGTCAGCTGAAGATCGTCCACGCGCCGCGACGGCAGCTGATGGAACTCAGCGTCGGCGCGGACGACCCGGACGACCTCGCCCGCATCCGCCGCCGGCTGTCCTCTTTGGACATTCCGGCGGAGATCGCCGGCGACGCGCTGGTCACCCGCGAACCGGTCACCGGGTTCCAGGTGGTCGTGCGGATCGCCGAACGGCTGCACCAGGATCCCGAACCGCCCACGCCGTACAACGGCCCCGGCAGGCTGGAGCGCACGAGCACGCGGGCGCCCGGCGTGCTGCGCACCGGGCCGGTGCGTCCGCGCAAGCTCGGCCACGTCGTCGTCGGCTCCCCCGACCACGAGCGCACCATCCAGTTCTTCACCGCCGGGCTGGGTTTCAAGACCAGCGACGCGATCAAGGGGCACGGCGCTTTCCTGCGCTGCTCCACCGACCACCACAACGTCCTCGCGCTCGCCGCGCCGGTCGCCTTCCTGCACCACACGTCGTGGCAGGTCGAGGACGTCGACGAGGTCGGACGCGGCGCGACCGCGATGCTCGAGGACCATCCGGAACGGCACGTGTGGGGCCTCGGACGGCACCACGCCGGGTCGAATTTCTTCTGGTACCTCAAGGATCCGGCCGGGAACTTCTCCGAGTACTACTCCGACATGGACAGCATCCTCGACGACCAGCTCTGGACGCCGGAGACGCTGGAAGGCGCCAAGGGCCTGTTCAGCTGGGGCCCGCCGCCCCCGCCGTCGTTCCTGCACCCCGAGGATCTCGCCGCGCTGATGACCGGCGCGCACCAGGCCGGCTGACCCGGCCGTCTCCCTTCCTTCCCGCTGACTGGGCGCGCCCCAGGAGGTCGATCCGTCATGCCCGCTTGCGAAACCGATGTACTCGTCGTCGGGGCCGGTCCCGCCGGCCTGACCGCGTCCGCTCTGCTCGCCGCGCAGGGCGTCCGCGCCGTCACGATCACGAAATACCCGGGCACCGCGCATTCCCCGCGAGCCCACATCACCAACCAGCGCACCATGGAAGTCTTCCGCGACCTCGGTCTCGAGGACGCCGTCCGGAAAGTCGCGGTGCCCAACGCGTTGATGGGCGACAACGTCTGGGCGACCAGCTTCGCCGGACAGGAACTGGCGCGGCTCAAAACCTGGGGCAGCGGCACCGCGCGGCACGCTGACTACGTCGCCGCCAGCCCCAGCGCGATGTGCAACATCCCGCAGCACATCCTCGAACCGGTGCTGCGCGACGGAGCCGAGCGGCACGGCGCCGACCTCCGGTTCTCGACCGAACTCGTACGCATCTCGCAGACGCCGGAAGCCGTCCACGCGGTGGTCGTCGACCGGGAAACCGGTGCCGAGCAAGAAATCGTCGCGCGATACGTGATCGCCGCGGACGGCGGCCGCAGCACGGTGGCCGGCCAGCTCGGCTTCGAGTTCGACGGCGAGTCCGGGCTCGGACGGGCCGCGAACGTGTGGCTGGAAGCCGATCTCACCCGCTACACCGCGCACCGCCCGGGAACGCTGTACTGGATGTGCCAGCCGGGCAACGATTATTGGGTCGGTTCGGGCACGTTCATCTGCGTCACACCGTGGACCGAATGGGTCATGCTCTTCATGTACGACCCGGCCGACGGCGAGCCCGACCTCTCCCCCGCCGCGGTTCGCGAACGGGCGTCGACCATCATCGGCGACCCGGACGTCGAGGTCCGGATCAAGGCCGTCAGCGAATGGCAGATCAACCACCTGGTCGCCCGTTCCTACCGGCGCGGCCGGGTTTTCCTCGCAGGGGACGCCGCGCACCGGCATCCGCCCGCGAACGGGCTCGGCACGAACACCTCGGTGCAGGACGCGTTCAACCTGGCGTGGAAGCTCGCGTCCGTGCTCCGCGGCGAGGCCGGGGAAGCGCTGCTGGACACCTACGACGCGGAACGGCAGCCGGTCGGCAAGCAGGTGGTCGACCGCGCGATGCGCAGCGTCGAGAACATGCGGCCGATTTCGCAGGCGTTCGGCTTCCGTCCCGGCCAGAGCGCCGAGGCGGGCTGGCGCAGCCTCGCCGGGCTCGCCGCGGACACGCCCGAAGGCCAGGCCCGCCGCGCCGAACTGCGCCGAGCGGTCGAACTGCAGAACTACCAGTTCAACGCGCACGGCGTCGAACTCGGTCAGCGCTACGCCTCGGCCGCGGTCGCGTCCGACGGAACGCCCTGGCCGGCCCCCGCCCGCGACCCGGAGCTGTACTACGAGGCCACCACCCATCCCGGCGCCCGGCTGCCGCACGCGTGGCTGGAACACGCCGGAACTCCAGTGTCCACTGTGGACATCACCGGCCACGGCCGGTTCACCGTGCTCACCGGCATCGGCGGACAGGACTGGCTGGACGCGGCGGGCAAGCTCGCCACCGAGTTCGGGATCGAACTGGCCGTCCGGCAGATCGGCCTCGGCTGCGACTACCTCGACCCGCTCGGCGAGTGGGAACGCGTCCGCGAAATCAGCGAACGCGGTTGCCTGCTCGTCCGCCCGGATCACCACATCGCCTGGCGCAGCGCCGATCTCGCCGCCGATCCCGCCGCGACGCTGCGCGACGTCCTCCGCCAGGTGCTGGCTCGATAACTCCGAAGGGAATGCCATGGTGCACAACGAAGTCACCGTCGACCGCAAGGCGATCGCCGAAACGTATTTCAAGCAGATGGACGCGGGAGAGGACTTCCTCGGCCTCTTCGCCGACCACGCCTACGTCTACTTCCCGAAGCACCGGCCCGCGCGCGGCATCGCCGAAATCAAGCAGCTGTTCGCGGACATCTTCGTGCTGTTCTCCTCGATCGTGCACGAGGTGCCGTACTTCAACTATGTCCAGCAAGGCGATTACGTCGTCGTCGAAGGCATCACCCACGGCGTCCTCGCCGACGGCACCCCATGGCGAGCGACCGAAGGCTTGGGCGGCCGCTTCTGCAACGTGTTCGAAATCCGCGACGGCCGGATCCAGCGCCTGCACATCTACCTCGACCCGGACTACGGCGACGCGGACGCCGGCCGTTACCCGTGGCTGCGGGACACCCCGGCCGCCTAAAGGTCGATGACCACCTTCCCGTGCACATGCCGCCCCGACTGAAGCTCGACCGCCGCCCGGATCTCCTCGACCGGAAAGGTCGCGGCGATCGGCACCCGCAGCCGTCCCGCCGCGACCAGCCCGGCGATCTCCTCCAGCGAACCCGGGGCCGCGTTGGCTCCGTTCGCCGGGGTGATCCCGTCGATCTGGCCGGCGATCGTGGTGATGCGGCCGTCCGGCACGCCGAGTTCGCGCGCCGCGTGCGCGGTCTCCGTCCCGTGCAGGTCCATGGCCGCGGTGACCCCGGCGGGAGCCAGCGCGCGGACCCGGTCGACCAGGCCCTCGCCATACGCGACCGGTTCCGCCCCCAACGCGCGCAGGGCCTCGGCCGAGCTCGCCGACCCCGTCCCGATCACTCGCGCGCCCGCGAGCCGGGCCAGCTGGACAGCGAACACGCCGACCCCGCCGCCCGCGCCACCGATCAGCACCGTGTCGCCCGGCCCCGGGTCGACCACCGCCAACGCCGCGGCCGCCGTGCAGCCCGCGATCGGAAGGGTCGCCGCCGTGCGGTCGTCGAGGCCGTCCGGGGTCCGGTGCGCGTCGCCGCCCCCCGCGATTGTCCCCGCCACGTCCACCACGACGTAGTCGGCGACCGCCCGCGACAGCGCCCCGCCGAACACCCGGTCTCCGACCGCGAACTCGGTCACTCCGTCGCCGACCTGGTCGACGGTCCCGGCGTAGTCGGTGCCGAACCCGCACGGCAGGCTCAGCCCGAACCGCGCGGCCGTCTCCGCGTCCGAGGTCATGAACCAGTCCATCGGATTCAGCCCCGCCGCGGCCACCCGCACGCGAAGCTGCCCCGGACCGGCCTGCGGCGCCGGCACCTCGCGGACGCGCAAGGCCTCCGGCCCGCCGAACGCCTCGAACCGCACCGCCCGGCTCGTTTCTTTCCCGCTCATGTCACTCCTGGAAGAGTCGCAAACGGACTATGCTCCGTTTATCCTCTCTCGAAGCTAGCACAAGTGGAGCGTGATCCGTTTTGGCCGCCGCGAAGACCCCGCGCGCAGACGCGACCCGCAACCGGCAGCACCTGCTGGACGTGGCGACGCGGATGTTCGCCTCGGCCGCGACCGAGCCGTCCATGCGCGCGATCGCCGCCGAGGCCGGAGTCGGCATCGCCACCCTCTACCGGCACTTCCCCACCCGGGAGTCCCTGGTCGACGCGGTCTACCAGGACCAGGTCTCGCGCCTCACCACCGGCGCCCGGGACCTCCTCGCCCGCCTCGGCCCGGCCGCCGCGCTGCGCCGCTGGATGGACCTGTTCGGAGACTGGATCGCGACCAAGAACGGCATGCTCGACACGCTGCTGGCCATGGTCGAATCCGGAGAGATCGCCCACGCCCACACCCGGACCGAACTGCTCTCGGCCATCGACGGCCTCCTCGAAGCCGGTCGCACGAGCGGCGAACTCCGCGCGGACGTCCCCGCCGAGGACATCGCCGCCGCCCTCATCGGCATCTTCACCGTGGCCGGTTCCGCAGAGCACCAAGCGCTGGCGGGCCGCCTCCTGGACCTGCTGATGGACGGGCTCCGGCCGTCCGCCCGCGGCGGAACGAGCAGCCGCCCGGCCGAACCCCCTTCGCGCTGACCCGCGGCGACGAGATCGGCCACGGGTCCGTCGCCCCGGAATCCGCGAACCGCACCGCAGCCTCCGGCCGGCAGACCTCGACGCGAGCACAACTGGCACTGAGATCCAGCTCACAACTGGACCTGTCGCAACGCCCTGCGCCCTCCTACCGTCTTCTGGTATACCAAATTACCGCCAGGGCACCGCCGCCCGAGCCGGGAGCACCGGTCCGGCCGCGGTCGCCCCGGTGGAGCCGTCCCCGGCTTCAGGAGGTCGCATGATCGGAAGTCGCTGGTCCCTCGTGCTCGCACTCGGCCTGCCCGGCGTGGCGATTTTCGTCGGCGTGCCGCTCTGCAGCCAGAGCACGGTCACCGTATTCGGCATACCACTGGTGTTCGCGTGGCTGTTCGCCTGGCTCCCGCTGACGACGCTGTGCCTGTGGGCGTCGTGGCGCTTCTTCGACCGCGCGCAGTACCGGCGAGTGGAAGGCGGGGAAGAATGATCGCGGCCGTATTCGCTGTCGTCGTCGCGTTGTCGATCGGGGTGGCGCTGGCCGCCCGCCGAGGCGGAACGGGCAAGGGCGCCGTCGCCACGCTGGTCGCCGGCCGGTCGCTGCCGAGCCGCCTGATCTTCTTCCTCGCCGTGGGCGAGATCTACAGCATCGGCACCATGCTCGGCTTCCCCGGCGGCATCTACGCCAAGGGCGCGTCCTACGGGATCTGGTTCATCGGCTACATCCTGGCGGGCTACGTCCTCGGCTATTTCCTGGCCCCGCTGGTGTGGCGCGCGGGCAAGGCGTACGACGCGGTCACCGTCGCCGACGTGATGTACGGCCACTACCGCAACCGGCTGCTGGAACGGCTCACCGCGGTGTCGTTCGTGCTGGCGCTGGTGCCGTGGGCGATCTTCCAGTTCATCGGGCTGCAGACCGTCCTTTCCGGACTGGGCGTCCCGGTCACCCGGTTCGAGGCGATCGTCGGGGCCGGGGTCATCGCGTTCGTCTACGTCGCCGCGTCGGGCATGCGCTCGACCGCGTTCGTGGCGATCGTCAAGGACGTCTTCATGCTGCTGGGCATCGTGCTCGCCGGTCTCGCGGCGGTGATCGCGGCGAAGGGCGTCCCGGGCGTCTTCGCCGTCGTCGAGACGACGCCGAGTCTGGCCACGGTCAGCGGCACCGGCCTGGTCTTCGCGATGACCACGATTTTCCTGCAGTCCCTGCAGTTCTACCTCACGCTGCCCGCGCAGTTCCTGTTCTCCGCGCGGTCCGAGGCCGGGGTCAAGAAGTCCGTGATCTGGATGCCGCTGTACATGCTGATGTACCCGCTGCTGGTGTTCGCCGCCTACTACGGGCTGCGGACGAAACCCGGCCTGCACAACGCCGATTCGGTCTTTCTCGAGGTGACCCGCGAACTCGCGCCGGACTGGGTCGTGGGCCTGGTCGCGGCGGGAGCCGGGCTGGCCGGGGTGCTGGTGCTGGCGGGCAACGCGCTGATGTTCAGCGGCGTGCTCACGCGCAACATCCTGCCGAAGCGCGCGCAACCGGCCGCGCAGCGCAGGCTCAAGCCGATCATGGCGGCGTTCCTGGTCGGCACCGCGGCGCTGACCACGTTCGCGTCCTCGATCATGCTGACGTTCCTCAACCTCGCGCTGTCGCTGACCGCGCAACTGGTCCCGGCCTGGCTCGGCGTCCTGTTCTTCCGGAAGCTGCGGGCAGTCCCGCTGGCCGCCGGGCTGGTCGCGGGCTGCGCCACCGTCGCGTTCCTGTTCTTCAGCCACGCTCCGGTCGGCGGGGTGGTCAACAGCGGGCTGATCGCGGCCGCGGTGAACGCCGCCGTCGCGGCGGGCCTGTCCGCGCTGTACGCGGGCAAACCGGTCGACCACGAGATCCCGATCGTGCGCCGCGCTCGCGAAATCCTTTCCCCGGCCAGGAAACCGGTCCAGCCCGCGAGCGCCGCGGCGACCGGAGAACGGTGAGGCGGACATCGTGCGCATCGTGACGCGTTCGGACGTCGAGGCGGTCCTCGACCTGCGCGAGGTGATCGAGGCCGTCGAGCACGCGCATCGGCAATTGGTGCTCGGCGGGGCCACCCAGCCCGGTCGCGCCTGCGCGCCGATTCCCGGCAACGACGGTCTCCTCGTGCCGATGACGGCCACCGTGGACGGCGCCGGGGGCGTCAAGCTGCTGGCCGACCTGCCGGGCAACCCGGAGTCCGGCAGGCCGCGCCAGCAGTCGTCGATCATCCTGGTCGACACCGCGACCGGCCGCCCGGAAGCCCTGCTGGACGGCGCGGTGCTCACCCGCTTCCGCACGGCGGCCGCCTCCGCGGTAGCGACCCGGGCACTGTCCAATCCGGACAGTTCAGTGCTCGGCCTGATCGGAGCCGGGGCGCTGGCCCGCGCGCACCTGGAAGCCATCGCGGTCGTCCGTCCGATCCGGACGGTGGTGGTCTGGAGCCGCGATCCCGCGACCGCACAAGCGTTCCGGGACGAGATGGCCGGTTCCGGTCGCGAAATCTGCGTGGCCGAGACGCCTGTCGAAGCGGTTCAAGCCGCCGACGTGGTGTGCACGCTCACCCCGGCGGTGGACCCGATCGTCCGGGGAGCGTGGCTGCGGCCGGGCCAGCACCTGAACGTGGTCGGCGCGCCGCCCCGCCCGCACCACCGCGAAATCGACGCGGAATGCCTGCGCCGCGCTCGCGTCGTCGTGGACAGCAGGCATACCGCGCTGACCGAATCGGGTGCCGCGATCACCGCGCTGCGCGAGGGGGCGATCAGCGAGCAGCAGCTCGAAACCGAACTGGGCGAGGTGCTCGCCGGGGTCTGCCCCGGGCGCACCGGAAGAACCGAGATCACCCTGTTCAACTCGGTCGGCGTGGCAGTGCAGGACATCGCGACGGCGGCGCTGGTGCTGAGGCACGTCGCGGCCAAGGGACTGGGCGTCGAAATCGCGCTGGACCGGTGATTTCGGAGCGCTAATTCGCGACCGCTCGGCGGTAATCGCGAATCCCGACGACAGCCAGCGCCACGACGATCGCCCCGGCACAGCAGACCTGCGCGAGCACAACGACGTCGAACGGAAGGATCCCGTTTTTCCGCACCACATAATGAGTGACCGCCAGCCCGATGCCCACGGCCAGCGCGAGCGTCCACGCCGGACGCGGCCCGGTGCGGGGCCGGACCAGCAGATATCCGGCTCCGGCGAGCGCGCACAGCCAGACGAGCGGAGACAGCCCGGCGAACCAGCCGAGATCGCCCGGCAGGCCGAACCTGAGCGCGAGCACGGGAGCGAGCACGAGGCTGCCGCCGATGATCCGCCACCACGGTCGCGATGGCGGCGAAGGGGCGTCGACGTGGAAGCCCGCCAGCACGAGTACCAGCGGGAGCCATTGCGGAGCGAAGTACCCGGCCGCGCCGGGATCGAACGAATGCCGGACCAGGAACCAGAGCGCGCCCGCCGCCAGGATCGCCCCGGCGGCGATCCGCGCCGTCCGCCGCCACCCGTCCACCAGCAGCACGAGCGGGATCAGCGCGACTGCCAGCAGGACCAGGTCCCGGCTCAGGCCGGACACCAGCGCCGAGTGGAAGGCGCCGGGGTACGGGCCGGAAAAGGCGACCAGCATCCAGAGCGTGTAACCCACGTCGCAGGCGGATCTGAGCACGCCCCAGAGCAGGCCGAGCAGCGAAACGTGCCGCACGAGATCCCCGAAGGCGACCGTGCGCGCGGGGGCCGCCCGGGCCGCCAGCCGGGTGCGCAGGCCCAGTGCCAGCAACGCCCGCAGTTCACCCCAGAGCGCCGCGCGGTCCCGCTCTTCGTGCAGGTCGAGCAGGGTGCCGACCATCTCGTCGCCGCGTTCGGCGCGGTACCACGCCGGAAGCACGCGCACCAGCGCGCGGTATCGAGCCTCGGCGCTTCTCATGCCGCACCCGCCGGCGCGTTCGATACCTGCTCCGCCATGATCCGCATGTCTTTTAGGACGAGACAGGGCGGAGTCCGTTGCTTCGCCGTCCGAAATGGCCGTTCGAGCTGGGCGTTCAACCGCGGGTGATGGCGAGCTGCGAGTGCGCGAAGGGCGAGGAGTCTTCCTGCGGAGACTCCTCGCCCTTCCTCTCGAACGCGTCACGCAGCCACGGTGCTGCTCTCCCCCACCTCGCGCGGCGCCCGCTTCCCCAGCTCTGCCAACGGCACCCGGTAGGTCTCGCGCATCGTCAGCACCGCGAGCCCCGCCGCCACCGCTGCTCCGGCGGTCAGTCCGGCGACCGGCAGCCAGTTCTTCAGGTCGGCTCCGGCGAGCGCGGCGGCGATGGTCGGGGCGAAACCGCCGAGCGCGAAGCCCAGTTGCGTGCCGACGGCGACCCCGGACATCCGCACCTTGGTGCCGAACTGCTCGGTCCACAGCGCGTAGCCGACCCCGCCGTAGGCGCTGTACACGACGCCCGACAGCAGGATCCCGAGCACGAACACCAGCGCGATGTTCGCCTGGCTGACCGCCCAGATGAACGGCCAGATCAGCACCGCGACGCCCAGCGCGGCGACGGCGAAGACCGGCTTGCGGCCGAAGCGGTCGCCTGCCTTGCCCCACAACGGAATGGCCGCCAGCGCGACCACGTTGCTCAGCATGATCATCCACAGCATCGCGCTGCGGGGCAGGCCGATCGTCGACACCCCGTAGGTGAGCGAGTAGATGCTGACGATCGTGCTGGTGACCGAAATCAGCGCGCTCACCACGATCTTGAGCACGTCCGGGGTGTGGTGCCGCAGGAGCACCAGAAGCGGGGCCTTGGGGACGGCGTTCTGCTCGCGCGCGGCGGAGAACTCCGGGCTTTCCTGCAGCGACCGCCGGATCCACCAGCCGGCGACCGTGACCAGGGCGCTGAGCAGGAACGGGATCCGCCAGCCCCAGGACAGCAGCGCGGAGGTCGGCATCGAGGACAGCGGGAGGAACACCGCGGTCGCCAGGATCAGGCCGAACTGCGTGCCCGCCAAGGTGAAACTCGTGAAATAGGCGCGCCGTCCGGGCGGCGCGTGCTCCAGCGTGGCGGACCCGGCGCTGGACTGTTCTCCGGCGACCGCGAGCCCCTGCACGAGCCGCAGCGCGACCAGCAGGATCGGCGCGGCGACCCCGATCGTACCGTACCCGGGCAGCACGCCGATCAGGAAGGTTGCGGCGCCCATGCCGAGCAGCGTCAGCAGCAGCACGCGCTTGCGGCCCAGCGTGTCGCCGAGATGCCCGAGGATGAACGAACCGACGGGACGCGCGACGTAGGCGACCCCGAAGGTGGCGAGCGAGGCGATGGTCGCGGTCGCGGCGTTGCCCGCCGGGAAGAAGACCTTCGGGAAGATCAGCGCCGCGGCGGTGCCGTAGATGAAGAAGTCGTAGTACTCGAGCGCGCTGCCGATCCACGACGACACGGCGGCCTGGCGCGGGGTGCGGCGGGCGGCGTCCGGCGATGCGGGATCGTGCTCCTGGCGCGGGACAGCGTCGTCCACGTCAGCCTCCTTGATGACCGCGGCGGCGGTCGACGGGTCCGTCCGGCCGGAAGGTCCCGGCTGGTTTATGTACCGGATAGTGAGTTAGCCGCCGCGGGCGTGTCAAGCCCTTCGCCGCGATCCGGTCCGGTCAGGCCCGCCCGACGTGCGCGGTCAGGTACTCGAGAACCAGGTCTCCCAGCATCCGCCGGTAGTGGTCGCGACGGGAAGGATCCAGCAGGTCGCGGTCGAAAATGACCTGGAAGGTGTGCTGGTTCGCGGTCCGGAACACGCAGAACGCGCTGATCATCATGTGCACGTCGAGCGCGTCGACGTCGTCGCGGAACAATCCGGCGGCGCGGCCGCGTTCGAGAATGCCGGCGAGCACGTCGATCGCGGGCGCGGCGAGACCGGGCAGGATCGGGGAGGTCCGCAGGTGCTCGGCGTGGTGGATGTTCTCGATGCCGACCAGCCGGATGAACGCGGGATGCGATTCGTGGTGGTCGAAGGTCAGCTCGGCCAGCGCCCGCATGGCGCGCGCCGGGTCGAGGTGGTCGACGTCGAGCTGCTGCTCCAGGGCGCGGATGCCCTGGTAGGCGCGCTCCAGGACGGCGACGTACAGGCCTTCCTTGCTGCCGAAGTAGTAGTAGATCATCCGCTTGGTGGTCCGGGTGCGGGCGGCGATCTCGTCGACCCGGGCGCCGTCGTAGCCGCGGTCGGAGAACTCCTCGGTCGCGACGTCGAGAATCTCGGCGCGGGTGCGTTCGGCGTCCCGCTGCCGCTCCGGCGCGTCGGAGGGTTCGGCGCTCACGGGATCGTCCTCGCTGCTCGGCTCACGCCGCCGAGGATATCCGCCCGCCGCTTCCCTTTCGCGCGCCGACACGGTACAAGTAACTAACTAGTACATTCATTGCCAGCGTGCATTGATCGGATTCGCCGACCCCGAGGAGCCGTGCCATGTCCCCCGACCGCACCCCGTCCGGCCGCCTGCTGACCGGCCTCGTCGGGACCGGGATCGGCCCGTCGCTCTCCCCCGCGCTGCACGAGCGCGAGGCCCGGGCGCTCGGCCTGGAGTGCACCTACACCCGGTTCGACCTCGACGTCCTCGGCGTTCCGGCCGCCGCCGTCGGAGAGCTGCTCGCCCAGGCCCGCGCGGAGGGCCTGGCCGGGGTCAACGTGACGCATCCGTGCAAACAGCTGGTCATCCCGCACCTGGACGAGCTGTCGCCGGACGCGGCGGCGATCGGCGCGGTCAACACCGTCGTCTTCGAGGGCCGCCGCGCGGTCGGGCACAACACCGACTGGTCCGGGTTCCGCGACGGTTTCGTCGCCGGTCTGCCCGAGGCGCCGCTCCGCCGCGTCGTGCTGCTGGGCGCGGGCGGGGCGGGCGCGGCCGCCGCACACGCGCTGCTGACGCTCGGCGCCGAATCGCTCGCCGTGCTCGACACCGACCTCACCCGCGCGGTCCGGCTCGCCGACGACCTCACCGCGCGGTTCGGACCCGGCCGGGCGTGGGCCGGGGGCGTTCTGGAACGGGAGCTTTCCGAAGCCGACGGACTGGTGCACGCGACCCCCGTCGGCATGGCCGAGCATCCGGGACTGCCGCTGCCGATCTCGTTGCTGCGCAAGGAACTCTGGGTCGCCGAGATCGTCTACCGGCCGATGGAGACCCCGCTGCTGCGCGCCGCCCGCGCGCTCGGCTGCCGCACCCTCGACGGCGGCCGGATGGCGGTGCACCAAGCCGCCGCGGCGCTGAAACTGTTCTGCGGCCGCGAACCGGACCCCGCCCGCATGCTGCGCCACCTCACCGAACTGGTCGGCGCCGAAACGACAGGAGGCACCACCCGTGTCGCGTGAACTCCGCACCGGAATCGCCACCGTCTGCCTCTCCGGAACGCTCGACGACAAACTCGCCGCCGCCGCGTCCGCCGGATTCGACGGCGTCGAGATCTTCGAACCCGACCTCGTCGCCTCTCCCCTGCCGCCCGGCGAGGTCCGGCTGCGCTGCGCGGACCTCGGCCTGTCGATCGACCTGTACCAGCCCTTCCGCGACCTGGACTCCACCGATCCGGACCGGTTCGCGGCGAACCTGCGCCGCGCGGAACGCAAATTCGACCTCATGGAAGA
The DNA here is from genome assembly GCF_000158875.1 of Streptomyces sp. AA4. Classification (NCBI taxonomy): domain Bacteria; kingdom Bacillati; phylum Actinomycetota; class Actinomycetes; order Kitasatosporales; family Streptomycetaceae; genus Streptomyces; species Streptomyces sp. AA4. The sequence goes on from NZ_GG657746.1 coordinate 5,542,848, forward strand.
ACTCGGCGCGGACACCGTGCTGGTCTGCTCGTCGGTGGCCGACGACGCGGTCGCCGACCTCGACCGCCTCGCCGAGCAGCTGCACACGCTCGGCGAACGAGCCGGCGCCCGCGGGCTGCGGATCGCTTACGAGGCACTGGCTTGGGGCAAAGAAGTGTCCACTTACGACCGTTCCTGGGAAGCCGTGCGCCGCGCGGACCACCCGGCGCTCGGCCTGTGCCTGGACAGCTTCCACATCCTCTCGCGCGGCTCGGACCCCGCTGCCATCGCGGACATCCCCGGGGACAAGCTGTTCTTCCTGCAGCTCGCCGACGCGCCGCACCTGTCGATGGACGTGCTGCAGTGGAGCCGGCACCACCGGCTCTTCCCCGGTCAGGGCGCTTTCTTCCTCCCGGCTTCCTCGCCCCCGTGCTCGCCGCCGGATACGCCGGGCCGCTGTCGCTCGAGGTGTTCAACGACGTCTTCCGCCAAGCCGATCCCGAGCGCGCCGCGATCGACGCGCACCGGTCCCTGCTGGCGCTGGCCGAAGCGACCGCGGCTGCAGACCCCGTCGCTCAGCCCGCGCCGGAAGTCCGCGGCCCGGCGTTCGTCGAACTCTCCGCCGACGCTTCCCTGGCCCCGGTGCTGTCCGCGCTCGGTTTCGCGCGCACCGGCATCCACCGCACCAAACCCGTGGAACGCTGGGAACAAGGCCCGGCGCGGATCCTCGTCAACCGCTCCGGCGGCCCGGCGGCCGTCGCCGCTCTCGCCGTCGAATCCGCCGACCCCGCGGCCGCCGCGCGCCGGGCCGTCCGGCTCGATGCGAAGCGCCTGCCCCGGGAACGCGGCCCCACCGAAGCGGACCTCGCCGCGGTCACCGCACCGGACGGGACCGCGTTGTTCTTCTGCCGCACCGGAAACGAAGACGACTGGACCGGCGATTTCGTAGCCACCGGCGAAACCGCCGACGGCATCGGCATCACCGGCATCGACCACATCGGACTCGCCCAGCCCTTCGACCACTTCGACGAAGCGGCGCTGTTCTACCGCACCGTGCTCGGCCTGGAACCCGCCGCGGCCGGCGAGTTCGCCGCCCCGTTCGGCCTGGTCCGCAGCCGAGCAGTCGCCGACCCGCACCGCAAACTCCGGCTCGCGCTCACGGTTTCCCTGCTGCGGCGCGGAGAATGGGCACCCGGCGTGTCCGAACCGCAGTACATCGCCCTAGCCGTAGACGACCTCCTCGCCGCGGCCCGAGCCGCCCGCGCCGCCGGCGCTCCCCTGCTGGCCGTCCCGGACAACTACTACGCCGACCTCGACGCCCGCCTCGACCTGCCCGCGGACCAGCTGGCCGCGTACCGGGACCTCGGAGTGCTCCACGAACGCACCCCCGAAGGCGACTACCTGCAGGTCTGCACCGAAGTACTCGGCGGCCGGGTATTCCTGGCACTGGTCCAACGCCTCGGCGACCACGACGGCTACGGCTGGACGGACGCCCCGGTCCGGATGGCCGCCCACCGCCGCCGCCGGCTCGCCCGGGCGCACGTGCCTGCCTGAGAGCTGGGCTGAGCGTTTGCTCGGCCCGGTGAGCTCCGTCAGTTCGTCGGGTAGCTCGTCCCGGAAGGGCGCTTTCCGGACGGCGGCGTGCGGATCGCGTTCCTGTTGGTAATGCCAGTGCGCGCCTGCGGAGCATCCCGGTCCGCAAGCCATTCCTGGGTGAGATGGCCGAGCCGTCGGCATCTCGGTCCCGGCACCGGTCACCGGGGCCGCCTCATCTGCCGGACTTGAGGCCGCCGCTCAGGTCAGATGGTCGAATTCCCCGCTCACCCAACGAATGTGCGCCTCCGCCGAACGATGCACGACAGCCCGCGCATCCCCGTCGATCGTGTCGCCGCCGAGGGTGTACAGCCGGTCGTAGGACCAGCCGTCCAGCCGGTCCACGATGCGCCGGACCACCGCGGCGGACAGCGGGATGTGCTTCGGGAAATTGCGCTGGAACGAGACCCAGTCCGGGGCCAGTCCGCCGCTGATCGTGTCGCCGGAGAGGATCGTGCCGTCTGGCGTGCGCAGCACCGAACTGCCCAGCATGTGACCGCCGACCTCGATCAGTTCGACGCCGGGCACCGGTTCGGCGTGCACCGTCCAGAACTCCAGCACCGGGTCGGTGCGGCCCAGCCATTCCCGGCCCGCCGCGTTGACCAGCACCGGAATCCGCCCGAACGCGTGGCTCCAGCTGACCTGGGCGGCGAACATGTGTGGATGGCTCGTCGCCACCGCGGCGACCTCGCCGAGCGCCCGGACCGCGGCGAGCGTATCCGATTCGATCGTGGTCGGCGGATCCCACAGCACGTTCCCCCGCGGGGTCCGCACGACGAACGACCACTGCCCGATCCCCACCACCGGTTCCCGCCGCAAGCTGTGCACCCCGCGGCCGTGGTCGCGCTGCCGCACCGTGTGCGGTTCGGCGGCGAGCTGTTCGTGCGTCCGCCAGTTCCCGGAGTGCGGGCCCAGGTCCCCGCGCTCCTCGATCCCGACCTCCCCGCGGTCCAGCACACAGTGCGGCGGCTCCGGGAAGCCAGGCTGCTCGATGCCGCAGCGGGCACAGATCCATAGTGTCATGATCGCGATTCTCGAACCTCGACCATGGTAGAGGTCAACCGCGGCGGCTCAGTCCCCCTTGATCCGTTCGACGAGTTCGTCGCGGAACTCCCGCACCGCCTGGAACTCCGGTTCGTCGCCGGTCGCCCGCTTCAGCGCGCCTTCCAGGATCTTCAGTCCCTGGCGTTCGTCGCCGTGCGAATCCGCCTGCCGCGCAGCGTTCTCCAGTGCCTTCGCGAGTTTCGTCCGCGCTTCCGGTTCCTTGGCGGCCTGGTTGATCCGGATCCAGTTGCCGCCCGGATCGACGACGGTGAACCCGGTGTACCGGTCGTTGCGCAGCCGCGGCCTGGTCATCCGCGGAATGCCGGAGACGAGCAGTTTCCCGTGCCCGGACCGCATCCCGGCCGCGAAGGCCTCGAACAGTTCGTTGACGTCCGGCACGATGACCAGGCACGTGCTGTAAGACTGCGCCGGGTCGTAGCCGTCCATCCCGAAGAAGTGCAGATTGATGTCCTCCCGCCGCACGGCGAGGTGTGAGTACGGCCGCGCCTGCCGCGAGGTGATCTCGAAACCGAGCATCTCGTAGAACGGCGCGACGTCGTCGATGGAGCGACAGGGCAGGAGCGGAATGGTCAATTCATTCGCCATCGCCCGAACGTAAACCCGGATCCGCCGAAACGACACGGAGGTATTTGCTGACGCGAATATCAGCTCGGATCCCCTTTCCCGGCACCACACCCAGCCCGAACACGGCGGCGCAGAACCCGATTCTCACTCCACCGCGGGACCGATCGGCCCCAGCACCTCCGTGTCGGTCCGGACCCACCCTCCTTGAGTTCGACGAACAAGGCGCGGCTGTCGGTGTCGCACTGCGGACCCTCTACCACCACTTCTCCAGCCGAGACGAACTGCTGACGGCGGCGCGCCCTGCTGAGCAGCATCGTCGAACGCGCCCACCGGGAAGGCAAACTCGCGGTCTCCGCGTCGGCCCCTGGCGCTGGCAAACCCTGCTCGACACCTTCGACGGCGACACCGCTTCAGCCGCGCGCGCCGCTACCGAGGCGTTGACCTCCGCACTGTTTCACCAGCAGCCCAGCGCCGATTGATTCTCCCTGGCTGTCCGTCGTGGAGCCCTTCAGCCGAACGCCGTATCGTGGCCGGGAAGCCTGGTCTGTGTTCACGGAATCTCGCCCTGCCCAAGGAGCCGCTCATGGGAACCGGAGCCGACCGGACCGCGTTCGGGCCGATGGTCATCGTCGCCGCCGACCAGCACGAAACCCGCCCCCTGATCGACGACCCGTGGGCCCGCCGCCTCCTGCCCGCCGGCGGACGTCTCGCCGTCGCGCTGACGCGATACCGGCCGATCCGGCGAGCGTTGACCTCCGCGACGGAGAAGAAGATGCCCGGCCTGTGGGCGAGCATGCTGTGCCGAAAGCGCTTTGTCGACGATGCCCTCCACGCCGCTCTCGACGGCGGGATCGACGCAGTAGTCATCCTCGGCGCAGGCTTCGACACCCGCGCCTGCCGCCTCCCCGCACTCGCGAAAATCCCGGTTTACGAGGTCGACCTGCCCGCCAACATCGCCCGCAAACGCACCGCCCTCACGAGAGCGCTGGGCCGCGTCCCCGAAAACGTGACGCTGGTGCCGATCGACTTCGAAACCCAGAATCTCGCCGACGCCCTCGCCCAGCATGGCTACTCCGCCGGGCGGACCTTCTTCATCTGGGAGGCCGTCACGCAGTACCTCACCGAGGCTGGCGTCCGTCGCACGTTCGACTTCCTCGCCACCGCCCCCGCGGGCAGCCGCCTGGCGTTCACCTACCTCCGCAAGGATTTCCTCGACGGCACTGCTCTTTACGGTGCTGAGGCCGCCTATTCCGATTTCGTCCTCAAGCAGCACCTCTGGCGCTTCGGCCTGATGCCCGATGACGTCGAAGCGTTCCTCGCCGAATACGGCTGGCACGAACGAGAACAAGCCGGACCCGAGGAATTCGCCGCCCGGTACCTCCGGCCGGGAGGACGGGATCTGCCGGTGTCGGAGATCGAACGCTCGGTGCTGGCCGAGTTCACCGGCTGAGGTTTTCCCGCGACCAACACCGAGCCGCGCGGGCATGCCGACGAGTCCTGCATCGACACCGGGTCGCCCTTGGTTAGGCTCTCGCAGGTGACCACAGGGATCGAGTCGCCCACTCCCGTCTCGCGGACCGCCGCACGGCACAACACGGCCGTCCGGCGGGCGGCCGTGTACCTGACGCTGGCAATTGCGTCGCTGCTCAACTTCATCTCGTACGCGCCGCTCGACGTGCGCGCGCACGAGAAAGCCTGGGGCGACGCGCTCAACTACTACGCCATGTCCGAACACACCGGAGCGCAAGTCGACAACCCGTTCGCGCTTCGAATGCTCAGCCCGTGGCTGGTGCATCTGGCACGCAAGATAACCGGACTCCCGCTCGACGTGCTGTGGCTCGGATTCACCGCCGCCGTCACGCTCGCGTGCACCGTCGTGTTCTTCGAATTCTGCTGGCGGCACCTCACCCTGCATCTGTTCACCTCGGTACTCGCCGCGATCGCCCTCTCCAGCACGTTCTGGTACGGCCCCTACGCCTTCAGCAACCCATTCCTGGTCGACCCGCTGAACAATCTGCTCTACCTCATCGCGTTGTGGCTGTTGTTCAAACGCAAACTGCTGCTGTTCACCCTCGTCATCGTCGTCGGCACCATCAACAAAAAGACCACCCTGCTGCTCGCCCCGCTGTACCCGCTCCTGGCCTGGACCCGGTCGCGGTCACTGCGCGACCGCCAGGTGTTGTTCGGCGTGCTCGCAACGGCAGTCGCGGCGCTGGCGTATGCCGGTTTCCGCCTGTGGGCACAGAACTTCATCGGGGGCAACTACAGCCTCGGCAGCGGCCAGGGCAACCACAGCCTCGCCTCGAACATCGTCTTCGCGCTGTCGTCGAACAAACGCAGCGAGCACGCCGCGCTCTTCGACACCTTCCATTTCTTCTGGATCATCTTCGGCTACGGCCTCTACCGGCTGTACCGCCAGCGAGGCCCGTTCAATCCGCTGCTCGTAGCCAGCGGCTACCTGGCACTCTGCTGCCTCGCCGGACGAATGGTCGCCACCGACACCCAACGCGTATTCGTCATGCTCGCCCCCCTGGTCATCGGCGTGGTCGCCGTTGTCCTCGACAACCAGCGCAGCGACATCCGGCGCTTCCTCACCGGCCTTCTCGTCTTCGTCTACCTCGCACTCAACCTGCGATTCGTGCCCGACGACATGAAATTCCTGATCGAAATCGGCGGACTCGTTCTTTTCTGCGCGCTGCTTACTCGGAACGCAGGTCCTCGCCGTGATACCGGAGCGCGGAAAGCGCCAGCATGACCTGGGACCACCGGCCGGTATCGGTCACGTCGAGGCCGGTCAGCCGCTGGATCCGGGTCAATCGGTTCAGCACCGTGTTGCGGTGGCAGTACAGCTCCCGCGCGGCCTGGACCGCCGAGCGGATCCGGGCCGCTGTCGTCGCGAGCAGCTCCCGCCAAGCAGCTTTGCAGTGCTCGTCGCCGACGACCACGACCATGCGCCGACCGGCCAGCGCGAGCCCGATCCCGTTCGTTCCGGAGGCTCCGACGCCCAGCGCCACGCCGAGGTGCCGGTGGTCCTCCTTTCCGGCTACGAACTTTGCGCCGGGGCCGGTAGCGCTGACCATCGGCAAGCGGGGTGAGGCGCTCACAAGCCGCGCCCCACCCCGCGATCAGCTGCTGAAGACGAACAGCTCAGACGACTACTGGCAAAGCATTGCCGCGCCGCCTCCGGCCGCCGGGAACGTCACTCTTGGCCATCCGCCAAGACGCCCGGGTGGCACTCGACATGTCCCAGGTTCAACGACTTGCCCGCCACGCTGACCGAAGCCGCATCGGCCGAGATGCCCCCATCGGGAAGGTCGTTCACCACGCCGGTACCAATGGTAATAAGTCCCGGAACGTCAACCGCTTTGCCGCCCAGGGGTTGATTAATGTGCACCGGCGGGAACGGGGCCCACCCCGCGATGGAGATTTCGGCATCGACCTTCAGGCGGGACGCTTCGGCAGCAGCCGGCGTACCGGCCGGGCCCGCCTGACAGCTGGTGCCAAGTCCGGACAGAGAGAATTTCACGCTTGCTTCAGCATCGTAGGCAAAGGCCTTCGCCGCCAGCAACAACCTCTTGCCCACGCCGTCCGGGACCCCGCCGATGATCGAATCGATCAGCTTCCCCGCCGTCAGCTTCACATCAGCTCGCGCAGTCAGAGCGGCCGCCTTCGCGGTCGACACCCCCGTGGCCGGGTTCGCCGTGGTGTCGACCGCCAGCACGCCCCCGCCGACGCCGTCGCCTTCCAGCAGAAGGTTGATGTCGCCGACGGGAACCGACACTGACTTTGTCGCGTTCCCGGGAACCTTGGCACCAGGATCGAACTCCGGCGCCGCCGGGGCCGCGGCGGACAGGATGTTCGCCCCGCTCGGCCAGTAGCCCAATGGAAGACTCCCAGACGCACCAGCGATGTATCCGTAGGCACTGGGAGCGGCCTGAGCGGCGGCCGCCACCCCGGCCGTGCCCACTGCCAGTCCGGCTCCCACCAGACCCGTTGTCGCGCAGAGTGCGACGATCTGCCTCAATCGCATGAACATCATCCTTAAGGTAATCCGGTCGACGATAGACAAACCGCGACGCGCGAAGCCGCTCCGTTGCGGTCGGAAACATAGTGGCCGACTTCCCGCGCAATGAGCAATATTTCCCCCGAAGATCACCCTTTCGAACAATTAAATAAGAAATATCGCCGACATGAGATAATCACGAAATTATAGTGATCCGGAAACCCGTTAACACCGTCGGCGAAGTTGGGATTTCCAGCGATGAGCGGACCTTCACCGCGCCGCAGGGGCTTTCGGAGATCGCACCGCCCTCGTCCCCGCCACGACGGTGGCAAATCCGGTGGCGGACGCAGATGGTCCTGGTGCGTCACGTGCTCGATGCGGTCGACGAGTGGCTCAGGCCCAGCAGGAGCGCGCCGAGCGCCAGGCACCGAGCGCGTCGTCACTCGTTCCCGCGGGATCGCGCGAAATGCGGGTGCGTTCCCCGTGCATGGTCAATCGTACGATTTCGGCATTCGCCTCGGACAGCTCGACGGATCGGGCAGCGAGCCAGGACGTCGCCGGCACGGTGACCACGCCTGCGACGGCAAAACCCACGGACTGCACGACCGCGACGTATTCGGCATCGACGACGCGGTAACCGGCCATGCCCAGGACAGCATGACCGGGACCAGCCCGGTGCCGAAATTTCGCGCACCACTGTCTGCACGACATTCCAGACGGACTGGGCTATGTCATCGGTTTCGTCCAGGACCTTCGCCGCACCGGCGTGATGGCTACCCCCACGATGATCCCAGCGATCCGGCACGCGATATTACCCTGCCGCACAGCCGCAGCGGCGGCATGGATCAACCCGCCGCGAATCTGTGCTCCGCTCGGCTCGAACGAGACGAGCGGGCAGGAGGGGCCCGCCAACTCCTGGCGGACCCCTCCCGTGATCACTCTCCAGCTGCGGTTCTCAGCGCTGGCGATGCCAATGGCTTCCACCAGTACCGGCTGCTCGGGAACCTCGCCCTTCTCCCGACTGACCGAGGCCACCTCAGCCAGCGGGGAAGATCTGGCTCCAGCTTCTGGTCGAGATCGCCGCCAGCACCGCGTCGACATATTGCGCCGCAGCGGTCACCCGCTCGCCGCTCGCGGCTGGCTGAGCATCCGCCAGCTGTGGTCCTACTTCGTATACGCTGTCCTCGCCCGGCATAGGCCTGCCCTGGCAGACCACGTCGTTCCCGGGCAGTACCCCCTGTTGCAGGTATCGATTCACCACGGCATCAGCGCAGGAGTTGTGCCCGGCCACGCCGTGGTCGCCCGCGTTGATCACGGTCACCATTCGGGTCGCGGGGTTGTTCCGGTGCGCGACGACGGCGCCCTCATAGGCAGTCGCGGGGTCGAGCGTGTTTTGCAGCATGAGCGCGCCCGGCGCGGTGCGGCCGGTCACCGGCGTCAGGCCGACCGGCCGGTACGGCCAGTAATTACAGGGCTGAACGGCGAAGCCGGGACCAACCAGCGAATTGCCGTCGGCGACCTGCTTCCGGGCGAAATCGGCCCAGTAGTCCTCGTCGCCGCGCCAGGCGGTGTCGTTGCAGGTGATCGTCCTGAACACCGTATCGGACAACACCGGTGGGTTGTTTTCGGGGAAGATCTTCTTCACCGCGTCGACAATCCAGGAAAGCACGGTGCTGTCGCCCGCGGGCTCTCCGCTCTGCACCGCCTTGTCCAGCTGTTGCAGTTTCCCCGCCAGCATCGCAAAGGACGACGAGCTGTACAACGATTCCGTCACGGCCACGTCAAGCTGATCTGGCGTCAGGCGGCCGAGCTTGCCGCTTCCGGCGGCCGCGCGAATCGCCTCATAGGTTTTGTTGACCGCTTCCGGCGTGTCGCCGAGGTGGTACTTCGAATCATGCCGGGCCACCCACGGAAGGAACTGCTTTTCCAACCGCCGCTGCATCGCCATCGGCTGCGACTCGAAGGTGGCTTGCCAGCTGTCAGAGAACTGGGCATTGGAATCCAGGACGAACCGGCCCGCTCGCTCCGGGAAGAATTTCTGATACTGGGCGCCGAGCCACGTTCCGGCAGAAGTGCCCTGGTAGTCGATGGTTCGGGCACCCAGCAGCGCTCTCCCCAGATCCATGTCCCGGACCGTCTGCTCAGTGGTGATATAGGGCAGCAGGTCGCCGTGCTTCGCCGCGCAGACGGCGACCCACTTCTTCACGTCCGCACGCGCTTTTGCGATCGCGGCGTCGGACAGGTCCCGAGAGTCGGCCGACGGCTTCGCTCCATCCGACGGATCCGCTTCATTTTCGTCGCAATCCACCCGCGTGCCCAACCCGGTCCCCCGTGGATCCACCGCCACGAAATCATGGTCGAGCAGCAACTGCGGCTGCTTGACCGCGGTAGCCGCCGGCAACGGGAAGCCGGCTCCGCCCGGCCCCCCGGGATTGATGAACAGCTCCCGCTTCGGGCCGAGATTATCGTCGCGAGCGACCTGGGTAATTCCGACCTTGATATCACCCAAATCCTGATGATAGTAATCTTTGGGCGCGATGAAAGTCCCGCATTTCTGCCGGATCGGCGTCGGAACCATCGCCGCCATGGTCTTGTTCAACCCAGGGCAATCACCCCAGGCGATCTTCTGGTCGAGATATCTTTTCGCAAGGACAGGGGCGTCCCCCTCGGCACTGGCCGGAGCAGTTGAAACGAAGGTCAGCGAACCTGACAACAGGCTGACCGTCAGGACACCGAGAAATGTTCTCGCAGAGATCTTCACATACGCTCCCAAATTGGCGAAACGGACGCCTTGTCCGTTGCCGACAGGGTGTAGCCGACAGGCGGATCACCGGAAACCAGCTCACCCTATCGCTCACTCGACCGTACTGCTTCACCGACGATTCGCGAGAGGTTACCCATGCGGCCAGCCGCCTGTCACGTGCAGTATTCAACGAATAGCGCATGAATTATTCACCCATCCGCCTCGTGCACGTTTTCCGGCACCATCCGGGGCAAGCCGCGGTTCAGCAACGGTCAAGCATCTGCCGGCTGCGCCAGCCCGCGATCCGCATGATCGCCTCGTCGCTCATGCCCGCCAGCTTGCACCGGTGCGCCCACGTGTGCCGGAAGAGGTGCGGGAACACCGGGCCGATGCCTGCTTGCCCAGCTCGACGGTCCGGCATCGACCGGATGGCTCACTCGTTCAGCTCGCCGTAGCGGCCAAGCCAGGCCGCGGTGGTGCGCCTGCCATGCGGCCGCGCGCGGGCGCGGAGGCAGCGCCTGAGCACCTCGCCGGTCGCCGGGTTGAAAGGCACCCGTCGCGGGCACGACGTCCCTTGCCCAGAACGCGGATGACGCCCATGCCGAAGCTCCCGCTCCGCCGGACTTGCGACACGCAACGGGGACAATTCGCTGAGCCGGACGCCGCAATCGGCAAGGTCCAGGATGATCACCCGATCCCGGAGCGCGACAAAAACCCTTCCCTTTAGCGGTCGCGCCAACAAGACTTTGAGTTCAGCCTCGCGCAACACCGTCGGCGGAGTGTCCGTGACCTGCGGAACCTTTATTTTATAGAACGGGGAAACGCTTGGCGATGCAGTTGTGCGAAATCGACTCGCCGGTGCGAAACTTCGGCCGTTGCCGGAGATATTCGAAATACCGCTCAAGCTCCCGCCGACCGACCTCGGCGGCCAGCAGCGAGAAATTCTCGCCCTCGAGGCAGTCGACCAGCATGGCCACGCTGTCGAGGCAGGCGTCGATCGTGGAGTCGACGCGGTTCTTGGCCCTCAGGTGCGTTCTCCAGTCCGAGACAAGCTCCCTGACGTCCTCGGGCTCGAGCGCCTCAACGGCGGTCATGGAGTCAGTCGTACTCGAAAGATCCCTTGGGTTCCAAGCGCTGTGCTCGGTTCCAGCGCCGCCGCCGAGATCGTTTCAAGATCGTCGTTCGGCGCGTTTTCGCTGGTCAGCGGCTATATCAAGGGCAAGATGGTGGGCCGGGTCGGGCTCGAACCGACGGCCAAGGGATTATGAGTCCCCTGCTCTAACCAACTGAGCTACCGGCCCCTGGGTTCGCTTCCGCAGGTCGATCCCCCCAGTTCACGTCAACTTAGCACAGGCCCCGCGCGGGCCGGGGGGCGTAGGCCGTTCGGGTCGAGAGCCCTCGCGGGACAGCTCCGGTCGCCTAGATTGCAGGGGGTCGGGTCCCGAGAGGAGACCGCCATGACCGTTCCCCGCCGGGTTCCGCTCGCGCTGCTCGACGCTCTCGCCGCCGGGCTCGGGCTGGGCTATCTCGCTCGCGACTATCGCGACAGCCTGCTCGCACACGGGTCGGTGCTGTCGATTGCCGCGGTCGTTGGGATTGCGGTAATCGTGGTGGGATACCGCGGATATCGTGGGCTTCGCAGTGCGAATACGCGGATGGAAGCGATAATCGCGGCCGAACTGGCTCGGCGGAGGCCGTCGCCGCGGCCTCGAAGGTGAACGGGCAGCGATTACCTGCCCAGTTCGACAATGGCTCCGTACAGGCCGGCGGCGAGACCCTCAGGCGGTGCTGTTTCGCGCAAAAAATGGAGCCAGGCGAAGACTGAACCGAGCAGCATCGCGTGCACTGCGGGCAACTCGGGGCGTCGGGACAGTTCGCCGCGGGAGAGCGCGCGGTCGAGTACTTCGGCCAAGTATTCCCGTTCCCGGATCAGGAACAACTCGCCTAGGCGAGCGGTGGGCGCGTCTTCGGCGCGGAGGTCGGCGAGCAGGCCGGGCAAGGCGTTTCGCACTTGCGGTCCGTCCAAAGCGGACTGAATGTCGGCCAGAACAGCCGCTACGTCGCCGCGCAGGGTGCCGGTGTCGGGGGGTGCCGCGAGTGCGTCGTCGTGCACGACTGCAGCGAAGACGAGTTCTGCTTTGGACTTCCAGCGCCGGTACAACGCCGCCTTGCCGACTCCGGCGCGCGCGGCGATCGCGTCGACCGTGCACCGCTGGTAGCCGACCTCCTCCAGCAGTGCGTTGACCGCGGCCCGCACCGCCGTGTCGATGCCCTGCTCGCGCGGTCGTCCGCGCCGGTTGTGCGTCATAGCGCACAGTTTACGAGACTGCCAGTTCCGTATATCTTCAGGGCCATGACCTGGGACAGAACCTCCGCCCGCACCCTCGCGGTCGACCCGGCCGCGCTCTGGGACGTCCTCGCCGACGTCGAGAACTGGCCGCGCTGGGATCCGGACGTCGCGCGCGTCGTGCTGCACGGCCCGCCCGCGACGGGATCGACCGGATTCCTTTACCCCAGCGGCGGATTCCGCGGCAGCGTGCACGCGAAAATCGCGAAGGACTTCACCTTCACGAACTGGCGGCCCGGACACGAGTTCACGCTCTGCCAGCCCGTTCCGCTCGGGAAAATGGACCTCGGACTGAGCGTCGAGGCCGTCCCCGGCGGGGCCGAGCTGACCCAGCGCGTCGTCCTCGACACGCCGTTGCGGGCGGTCATGGTGCGGATCATCGGCGCTGACGTCGTGGCGAACTTCGGCCGGAAATGCGACACGTTGACGCGGCTCGCGACCGCGAAAACGAGCTGACCGTCCTCGCGGCCCCGAGCCGGGAACCGCGAGGACGGACCGGGCTAGTTCCGGTACCGGAACAGGATCCGGCCCCGGTCGAGGTCGTACGGGCTCAGCTCCACCAAAACCCGGTCGAACGGCACGATCTTGATGAAGTTCTTTCTGATCTTGCCGCTGACGTGGGCCAGCACGTGGTGCCCGTTCGCCAGTTCGACGGTGAACCGGGCGTCGCGCAGGCACTCGACCACGGTTCCCTCTACTTCGATCCCGCCCTTACCGGCCATGGCGCATCAGCTCCACCGTGCTGTTCGCCCGCCGCGCGCCGACGCCCTCGAACAGCGCCGTCGCCGCTTCGTTGGCCTCGTTCACCTCGGCCGAGGCCGTCGGGATTCCCGCTCGGTGCAGGACATCGAGCGTGTGCGTCAGCAACCCGCGTGCGATGCCGCGACGTTGCCGGTCCGCCCGGACGGCGATGAGCCCGATCCGGGGCAGGCGCGTCACCTGAACTACCCGGACCAGCCCGACGTACTCGCCGTCCTCGACCGCCACGGCGTATTTCGACGGGTCCACGACGGTGTCGCCGGCCGGCCGGGGCAGCACCTCGGCGGGCATTTCCGACCAGCCGACCGTCGCCTCGACCTCGGCGCGAACGACGCGGTCCAGCTCGCGCAACGGACCCTCTTCAGCGGATCCGGCGGGCACGACTGTGACGCCCGACGGCAGCTCGACCGGCCCGGTGACCTGCGGGTTCGTGGGCACGACGTACTCCCACTCGCGCCGCCGAACGGTCAGACCGGCCCGTTGCCAGCCGTCGAGCAGCTCGCGGTCGGTTTCGTCGACCACGGTGTGGAGCGGGTCCGGCAGCGCGGCGAGCATCTCGCGGGCAAGCTGGTCGAAGACGGAACGGTGCCAGGCGTCGACGCTGAGGAAGACCCGCCCGTCCGGCCGCGCGGTGGCCTCGCCGCGGCCGGCCAAGCGGCCGTCGTCCCAAGCTTCCCAGAGTCCCGGTCCGACCCGGGTGATGCGCACCGCGGGTTCGCCCGCGGTGAAACGCAGAGTGTCCATGACGGTCACCTTTCGGAGTGCCTTCGCGGCGCTCCCGGCAACCCTCCGTCAGTCGCCCGACCGTGACGACACGGGGAGCACCCACATCGAAACAGCGTTCATGGGGCTCACCTCCCGGCGTCGAGTCACGGTCGGAGCGAACCATAACGGCACGCTCCGGCCCCGTCCAGCGAATTAACTTCCCTCAGCCGATCCGCAGCACCACCTTGCCGCGACCGTGTCCTTCAGCCACCTCGCGATGGGCGCTCGCGGCGTCGTCGAGCGGATATTCCTTCCGGACATGCACCCGCAGCTCTCCTCGCGCGCACAGGTCGAGCAACTCGCGGAGCCGCCCGGCGGACCGGTCGCTGTTGAGCCACTGCCCGCCGGTCTCAGCGGCCAGCGGGGGCTCCACAATGGTCCCGATCCGGCTGCGATCGGCCACCAGTTCCGCGGCGAGACGAAGATTCCCGTGCCCGGCGGTGTCGAAAGCCAGGTCTATCCCGTCCGGGGCGGCTTCGCGAAGGCGGTCTAGTTCGCCTTCGCCGTATACCACTGGGATGGCACCGAGGGTGCGGAGATATTCCTGGTTCTGCTCGCTGCCGGTACCGACCACGCGCAGCCCACGATGCCGCGCCAACTGGACCGCCATCGAGCCGACACCTCCCGCCGCGCCGTGAATGAGAATCGTCTCGCCGGGCTTGGCACTGAGCCGCTCCAACGCAGTATGTGCCGTCTGCCCGGAGGCAGACAACGCGCCCGCCGTTTGCCAATCGACCTTTTCCGGTTTGACAGCCGCCTGACTGGCCGGAACGTTGACGTACTCGGCATAGCAGCCCAGCGACCGGAACCCGGCAACCTGTTGTCCTGCCTCGAATTCAGTCACCTCAGCACCCACCTGGACAATTGTTCCGGAGAACTCGTTGCCCAGGATTTGCGGAAATTGGATGGTCACGCCCGGCGGCGTCCAGCCGTCCCGGATCGCGACGTCGGTCGGCTGCACACCAGCGGCCTCGACGCGCACGAGCACTTCTCCCGGCCCCGCGACCGGAACCGGCACCTTGTGGACAGTCAATCCTTCCGCGGGCCCGAACTCGTCAATCGCGGCGGCGCGCATCATCACAGGAATCTCGGACATCACGCCACCGCCTTCGCTGCCGAGCGAACAAATTCCGCCAATTCTTCGACACTGCGCGCACCAGCGAGAAGGCGGTCGCCGTGCCCGACAGTCGGCACAGAACGGATCCCGCGCGACTGTCCTTCTTCGTGATCTGCCAACACTTCTGCTGCGTACTCCTCGTTATCGCCAAGCGCGAGCACTTCGTCGCGCTCCAATCCGGTCTTCAAGTTCGCCAACACACTCCACTCCGCCAGGTCCAGGTTGTCCCGCAGATGCGCGGCGAACATCGCCTCCCAGGCCGCGGTTTCGTCCAGTCCGCGCGCCGCGGCCAGCTTCAGCACCCGATGCGCCGGGCGGGAATCGAGCGCCCACGCGGTGTCCATGCGAATGGTCAGGCCCTGCGCGCGTCCCGCCTGCTCGATCCGGTCCCGGCGCCTCCCCCATTCCGCCGGGCTCATCCCCCATTCGGCGGTCGCGGTCTCCGCGATCCGCCGCCGTTCCGGGCCAGGTCCCTCCGGGCCCAGGAGAAAACTCCGATGCTCGATCCGGGCCGGGACACCGGATTCCGCGATCGCTTGCGCGAGGCGGCGATGTCCCATCCAGCACCACGGACAGAGCACGTCGGCCCAGACCTGCAGGGTCGTAGTCGTCACAAAATCCCCTTCACGCGCGCTCGCCGCCGTCTGCCGGGCGGTGCTTACAGTGGACTTCATCAAGCGGACTTGATGTCAAGCACGGAAAGAGCTGCCATGCCCCAGATCACGCGCGAGGTCGTCTGGCTGAAGCCGGGACAGATCGCCGAACGCGCCGGCGTGAGCGTCCCGACGCTGCACTATTACGAAAGCCGCGGCCTCATCGCGAGCAGGCGCACGAGCGGCAACCGGCGCGAGTACCGGCGCGACACGCTGCGCATGATCGCCTTCATCCGGACCGCGCAGCGGGTCGGGGTGTCGCTGGAGGAGATCAAGGAGGCGCTCGCCGAACTGCCGGACCAGCGCATCCCCACCAAACGCGACTGGGCGCGGATCTCCCGCCGCTGGCACGACCGCCTCACCGAGCGGATCGAGGAGCTGACCGCGCTGCGCGACCGGTTCTCCGACTGCATCGGCTGCGGATGCCTGTCGCTGAAATCGTGCCCGTACTCCAATCCGGACGACGTTCTCGGCCAGGGCGGCGCGGGGGCGCGGAGGTTTCCGCATTAGCGGGTGCTGTGCCGGTGGCTCGCACGGCCAGCCGCTCGGCGGGTTGCGGCATTAGCAGCCGGAGGGGCCGTGACGGCGGCCCGCAGGCGCGCAACCGGCACTCAGCGGGTCGCCGCATGCACAGCCGCTGCGGCCATGAAGGCAGCCCGTACCGACGGAACCAGCGCTCGGCGGTTTCCGCGCTAACAACCGCTGCGACCGTGAACGCGGCCCGCACGCACGCGGCGCTGGGCAGGTCGCTGCTAACCGCCGAGCGCGGACCGGAAGTACCGCCCCGTCGCGCCGTCGTGCTCGGCGAGTCCCTTGGGCGTGCCGGTGTAGAGCACCTGGCCGCCGTTCTCGCCCGCGCCGGGGCCGAGGTCGAGCACCCAGTCCGCCGCGGCGACGACGTGCAGCGAATGCTCGACCACGACGAGCGTCCGGCCCTCGTCGACGAGTCGGTCCAGCAGCGCCACCATCCGCGTGGTGTCGCTGGGGTGCAGGCCCGCGGTGGGTTCGTCGACGAGCAGGTCGTCGCTGGTCGAGTCGAGCTGGCGGGCGAGCTTCAGCCGTTGCCGTTCGCCGCCGGAGAGCGTGTCGAGCGTGCGGCCGCTCGCCAGGTGCCCGAGGCCCAGTTCGCCGAGCAGCGCGGCCAGCCGGACCACGTCCGGATGCGGCACGTACCGGGCCAGTGCCGACACCGGCGTGGCCAGCACTTCGAGCACCGTGAGACTCCACCGGGCTTGCAGAGCCTCGGGACGGAATCCGGGGCGACCCTCCTCGCACGGCGTGTCGACGTCCTCGAGGAACGCCAGGTCGGTCCGCCGCACGCCGGTGCCGCGGCAGGCCGGGCACCCGCCCTGCGAACGCGGGTTGAACAGCTTCGGCGACTCGCCGCTGACCTCGGCGAACGCGCGCTGCACCGGATCGGCCAGGCCGAGCCAGGTGCCGACCGTCGACCGCGACGTCGCGACGATCTGGCTCTGGTCGACGACGGTGAACCGCGGGTGCCGCTCGGCGAGTTCGCCCGCGAGCGTCGACTTCCCGGACCCGGCCACGCCGGTGATCACCGTGAGCACGCCGGTCGGCACGTCGACGTCGATGTTGCGCAGCGTGTGCCGGTCCAGCCCGCGCAACGGCAGCCAGCCGGTGGGCTCCCGCAGCGTGTCCTTGAGCCGGACGCCGGTGCGCAACGCCCGCGCGGTCGTCGTGTCCGCCTTCCGCAGCTTCTCCGGCGGCCCGTGGAAGACCACGCGTCCGCCCGCTTCGCCGGCTCCGGGACCCAGGTCGATCACATGGTCCGCCGCGACCATCACCGCTTCGTGGTGATCCACCACCAGCACGGTGTTGCCATGGTCACGCAGCCGTCGTAGTACGTCAACGAGGGACGCGACGTCGGCCGGATGCAGCCCGTCCGTCGGTTCGTCCAGGACGTAGGTGAGGTCGGTGAGGCTGGACCCCAAGTGCCGCACCAGTTTCAGCCGTTGCGATTCGCCGCCGGAGAGCGTCGGCGTCGCGCGGTAGCAGTGCAGATGCCCGAGGCCGAGCGTGATCATCGATTCCAGGCGCAACCGCAGGGCCGCCACGAGCGGACGCGCCCACTCGTGGTCCAGTCCGGCACAGAATTCCAGCAACCCCGCCGCGTCGCGGTACCCGAGGTCCACAATGGACACCCCGTTGATCCGGCTCTCCCGGGCGGCCGGAGCGAGCCTGCTGCCGTCGCACTCCGGACACGGCCGTTGCCGCGTCACGTCGGCGAGCGCCGCCCGCACCGCCGGCCCCATCTTGGCCTCGCGTTCGACGAGCAGCCGCCGGATCCGCGGCACCATCGACTGGTACTTCGCGCTGGCCGGGAAGCGGGGCAACGGATTCGGCGGCTTCTGCGTCGGCCCGTGCAGGAGAAACTGCACCAGGTCCTCAGGCCATTCCCGCAACGGCAGGTCGTTGTCGAAGAATCCTGAGTAGACATAGCGCTTCCAGATCCAGCTGCCGACGGCGAAACTCGGGAAGACCATCGCCCCGTCGTTGAGCGAACGCTCGCGGTCGATCATCCGCTCGCCGTCGATGTCGGTGACCGTGCCGAGCCCCGCGCACGCCGGGCACATGCCGGAAGGATCGTTGAACGAGTAGGCGGGCGAGTACCCGGCGGACGGTTCGCCCAGGCGGGAGAACAACATCCGCAGCATGGTCCACACCTCGGTGGCGGTGCCGACCGTCGAGCGCGAATTCGTCCCGAGCGGCCGCTGATCCACCACGACGACGGTCGTCAGGCCGCTGAGCGAACTGGCCTCCGGAGCCGGATCGTGCGGCAGTTTGGTCCGCACGAACGCGGGCATGGTCGAGTACAGCTGCCGCCGCGACTCGGCCGCGAGCGTGGCGAAGGCGAGCGACGATTTGCCGGACCCCGACACGCCGGTGACCGCGACCAGCTGATGTTTGGGGATGTCCACGTCCACGTCGGCCAGGTTGTGCGTGCGGACGCCGCGGAGACTGATCACGTTCGACGGCATGCTTCGCAGCCTACGTCCCGGCGGGGGTTGGGGCGGGGAGGGTTGCGGGCACGGGTGGTTTCGGCAGCGGGGCGGCGGTCTCGGCAGGGGCGGAGCTCGGCGGGCGGGCGGGGTTGGGCCAGGTCTCAGCTCGCCCACCGGTCTGAGCGGCGAGGGCCGGTTGACCGGAGAGGGCGCCGCTGGGGCCGGGACCTGGACCGCGCGGCAGTGGGAGCTGCTGAAGACGCTCGAGATGGTCGCGGACGAGCTGAATGCGACGATGGCGCAGGTCGCGATCGACTGGGTGGCGACGCGGCCGGGCATCGCGTCGGCGA
Organism: Streptomyces sp. AA4; assembly: GCF_000158875.1. Classification (NCBI taxonomy): domain Bacteria; kingdom Bacillati; phylum Actinomycetota; class Actinomycetes; order Kitasatosporales; family Streptomycetaceae; genus Streptomyces; species Streptomyces sp. AA4. The sequence goes on from NZ_GG657746.1 coordinate 5,561,749, forward strand.
TCGTCGGGGCGGGCAGCGCACAGCAACTGGACGCGACGATGCGCGCGCTCGACTTCACCCTGCTCGCGGACCTGCGCGACGCCCTGGACCGCGGGAGCGAGGTGCTTCCCGCGGGGCCTTGCCGGATGTTCACGCTGGACTGCCAGTCGTGGCTGGTCGACTCCGGGGCGAAGGCGGGAGACAAGCCGGAGGGCAATCGGCCGGCGGTGCGGAACTGGGTGGCCGCGACGCAGGCGTGAACCGCGCGGGAATCCGCGCATCGTGACAAATGATTTCCTCCGCCCTTTTCAAGATATAGCGCACCCCGGGGCTTGCCGCAAGCCCCGGGGGATGGCGCAGAATCGCTGCTCGTCCAGGGAAATCCAGTTGTCGGGAGCAAGTGTGCGGTGGTTGCGGGCGAGATCGGGTCTGGGGATGTGCGGGCGGATGTCGCCGCCGAGGATCCGTCCGGCGCGAGCGCATTCGCGCGGCTCTCTGCCCCACCCACCCGCCACAGCGGAGCGACCGCACAACCGGCCCCGACGGCCGAAGCGCTCGGGACAAGCCCGTGCTGTCATCGCCGGGCGCACCACGCCAGGACCTCGCGAGCCGCGGCCGGAAACCCCTCCCAGGTCCGCCCGCGACAGCCCTGAGTGCGCCCGCGGACTCGGCTCTACCGTCCGAGCTCGAGCCGTCCACTACCGCCCGGCGTACGTGGAGGCTTGGTTCAGCCAGCCATGACCTGGCCTAGGCGCGGTGAGACATCCGGCGCGAGCGGATGACTCGGTCCGGCTTGAAACCCGCGCAACCCGCCGACCCACGCAACCCGCCGATCGCCGACCGCCGACAAAAGCCGCGAGAAAACAACCAGCCCACCGGCCACTTGACAGAAGGTGGACAATAAAAAATCGACGCGTCTTCATCACCCAAGCAGAAGTTCGCGCCGAATCTGGGTTCAGAATAACAGCAGCGAGGGGCACTTGTCAAACCAGGGGTACGAAGAAGAACTGCGGTCCGAACAGGACTACGTCGCCGGGCTGTACCGGCGGCTCGACAGCGAGCGCGAGCGGGCCAAGGAGCGCCACACCGCTGCCCTCAAACGAAACGACGAGACCCCGGGCGAGCGCGACGTCGAGGTGCGGGCGCTCGCTCGCGAAACGCGGCGGTTGTCGGTCGCTGACTCCGGGTTGTGTTTCGGGCGGCTCGACTCGGCCGAAGGCGAGCATTCCTACATCGGCCGGATCGGGCTTTTCGACGAGGACGACGAGTACAAACCCGTTCTTCTCGACTGGCGCGCGCCGGCGGCGAGTGCGTTTTACACCGCGACCGCGGCCACCCCGGAGGGCATGCGGCGGAGGCGGCAATTCCACACGCGCGGGAGGCAGGTCGCCTCGTTCACCGACGAGGTGTTCGGGCAGCCGGACACCGACAGCGGCAACGACGTCGACGCCGCCCTGCTCGCCGCGGTCAACGCGCCTCGCGGCGAGGGGATGCGGGACATCGTCGCGACGATCCAGGCCGAGCAGGACCGCATCATCCGGCTCGACCATCCGGGCGTCCTGGTCATTGAGGGAGGACCAGGAACGGGGAAAACCGTCGTGGCGCTCCACCGCGTCGCGTATCTGCTGTACACGCAGCGCGAGCGGATGGAGCGCCACGGCGTGCTCGTCCTCGGGCCGAATCCGGCGTTCCTGAACCACATCGGGCGCGTGCTGCCGTCGCTCGGCGAGTCCGACGTGGTGTTCACCACCCCGGGCGGGCTGCTGCCGGGGCTGCGGGCGGAGGCCGAGGACGAGCCGGAGGTCGCGCGGTTCAAGGGGTCCTTGCAGATGCTCGACGTCCTTAACGCGGCGGTCGCGGACCGGCAGGAGCTGCCCGCGGACCCGATCCTGATCGAACTCCGCGACACCACCGTCCGGATCGACGCGGCGACCGCCGAGTGGGCCCGCGACGAGGCGCGGCAGAGCGGGCGGCCGCACAACGAGGCGCGGGCGGTGTTCGTCGAGATCGTCACGTACGTGCTCACCGAACGCGCCATGTCCCGCATCGGGCGCGGTTGGCTCACGCGCGACGACAAGGAGGAATGGGAGGACCTCCGCTCCACGCTGGTCAACGAGCTCCTTGCCAACCCGGCCTTCGTCAAGGCGATCGACAGTCTTTGGCCGATCCTGACCCCGGAGAGCTTGCTCACCACGCTCTACTCCTCCCCCGCGCGGCTCAACGCGGCCGGCGCGAGCCAGGCGCTGCGGCGCGAGCCGGGCAAACCTTGGACGGTGTCGGACATCCCGCTTCTCGACGAGCTGATCGACCTGCTGGGCAAGGCGCCGGACCGGGCGAAACAGCGGGAGGACCAGGCCGAACGCGAGGCGGAGGCCGAGTACGCGGCCGGCGTGCTGGACATCATGCGGCTCGACCGCGAGGAGATGGACGAGGACATCGGCCTGTCCGCGGAGCACCTCCTCTACGACACCGACCTGGCCGAACGCTTCGTCGAGCACGACACCCGCGACCTCGCCGAACGCGCCGCCGCCGACCGGGACTGGACGTACCGGCACGTCGTGGTCGACGAGGCCCAGGAACTGTCCGAAATGGACTGGCGGGTGCTGATGCGGCGGTGCCCGAGCCGGTCGTTCACCGTGGTCGGCGACCTGGCGCAGCGCCGGTCGGCGGCCGGCGCGACCGACTGGGGCGCGATGCTGGATCCGTACGTCCCGGGCCGGTGGGCCTACCGTTCGCTCACCGTCAACTACCGGACTCCGGCGGAAATCATGGCCGTCGCGGCGGCGGTGCTGGCCGAGTTCGCGCCGGGCGTCGAACCGCCGGAATCGGTGCGCGCGTGCGGGGTGCGGCCGTGGTCGAGGAAGGTCTCCGACGACGAATTGCCCGCCGCGGTGGAGGAATTCGTCCGTGCCGAGGCGGGTCGGGAGGGGACCAGTGTCGTGATCGGGCCGCCGGACGTGCCGGGTGCGGTTCCGGCGGCGGAGACGAAGGGGCTCGAGTACGACGCCGTGCTTCTCGTGGACCCGGACCGGATTCTCGCGGAGGGGCCGCGCGGCGCGGCCGAGCTGTACGTCGCGCTGACCCGGGCGACGCAACGGCTTGGCGTGCTGCACCGCGGCGCGTTGCCGTCGGTGCTGAACGGGTTGGAGGAGCGGAGCTAGCCGTCAGGAGCGCAGCTCGGGCGCGAGGACGCTGCTGCGCTTCAACGCCTTCAGCACCACCCCGGTATGCACCGAATCCGCCTGCCGGGACCAGCCGGAACGGCCGACGAACTCGTGCAACGCGGCGATGTCGGGCAAGGTCACGTCAGCGAGCAGCTGATACTCGCCCGTCATCGCCGCCGCGTACCGGACGTACGGCGAGCCCAGCAGGGCGCGGCCGATGTCGTCGACGTCGTGCGGGCGGCACCGGATCCACAGCAGCGCCTCGACCGGCAGCCCGAGCACGGCCGGCTCCACCACGGCCCGGATGAACACCTTTTCCTCTCGCCGCAACGCTTCCAGCCGGCGGCGGACGGTCGATTCCGAGATCCCGGCAGCGCGGGCGAGCTCCTCGTGGGTCCGCCTGCCGTCCTCGCGCAGCGCGCGCACGATGGCCCGTTCGTCGCTGCTGAAGACGACACCGTCGGGTTGCCGGGGCTGCGGGGTCGGCTGCGGCAGCGACGAGATCGCCTCCGTCTCGGCCGGGCTCAGCACGCCGGGTTGCCATTCGTGGATGGTGCGGTAGTAGCGCGTGACGGTATCGGCCGTCAGATCGAGCAGACCGGGGATTGCCGCCATCTCGTCGAACATGAACGTCGGCAGCCGGTTGCGGTCGCAGAAGACCTCGGCGACCAGTTCGCCCTGTCCGGTGATCAGGTAGCAGAAGCTCGTCTCCGGCCGTCCCGCGAGTGCGGTGCCCGCGGGACGGCCCAGGCCGGCCCGGCAGCGGCCGCGCACCAGCAGCGGCACACCGTGCGGCGAAACGGCGACAACCGTCACGACGCCGGTGCGCAGCAGGTGCGTCCCGCGCCGGGCGACCGTGCGTTCCGGCGCGTCCAGCACCTCGGCGATCCGCCGCCAGGACGCGCGGCCGTCGACCTGCAGCGCGCCGGCGATCCGGCGGTCGAGAGGGTCCAGCGGTGCGGTCATCAGCCAATCCTGTGGCCGATTCCGTCATTTGTCGAGCAGCTCTTGTCCGAGGCCAGCACCGCGCGCGAAGCTGACGTCGCGAACGGACACCGGGGTCAGGAAGGGAAGCCAGTGAGCGCCGAGGAGATCTGCTACTTGCCCGCCGTCGAACTGGCCCGGCGGCTGCGCACGCGCGAACTGTCCGCTCGCGAGGTCCTGCAGGCCCATCTCGACCGGATCGAGCAGGGCAACCCCCAGATCAACGCGATCGTCACGCTCACCGCCGAGCGCGCGCTGAGCGAGGCCGCGGCCGCCGACGAACGGCTCGCGCACGGCGAGGAGATCGGTCCGCTGCACGGGATCCCGGTGGCGCACAAGGACACGCACGACGTCGCCGGGGTCCGCACCACGTACGGCTCCCCTATCTTCGCCGACCACGTGCCGGACAGCGACACCCTCGTCGTCGAGCGGATCCGGAAGGCGGGCGCGCTCACGCTCGGCAAGACGAACGCGCCGGAGTTCGGGGCCGGTTCGCACACGATGAACCCGGTCTTCGGGGCCACCCGCAACCCGTACCGGCGCGATCTCTCCGCGGGCGGCAGCAGCGGGGGCGCGGCGGCAGCGCTGGCCGCGGGCCTGCAACCGCTCGCCGAGGGCAGCGACATGGGCGGTTCGCTGCGCAATCCTGCGTCGTTCTGCAACGTCGTCGGCCTGCGTCCGTCGCCCGGTCGCGTGCCGACCTGGCCCGCGACGCTGCCGTGGGAGGCGCTCGGCGTGCAGGGGCCGATGGGCCGGACGGTCGCCGACGTCGCGCTGCTCCTCTCCGTGATCGCCGGGCCCGACGAGCGCAACCCGATCTCGCTCGACCAGCCCGCCGCGCCGTTCGCCGGACCGCTCGACGCCGACCTCGCCGGCCTGCGCGTGGCGTGGTCGCCGGATCTGGGCGGCCTCCCGGTCGACCCGGCGGTCACCGCGGTGCTGGAACCGGCGGTGAAGGTGTTCGCCGGCCTCGGCTGCCGCGTCGAACCGGCCTGCCCGGACCTCACCGCGGCCGACGAGGTGTTCCGCACCTTGCGCGGATGGCTGTTCCACGCGGGATTCGGGAAACTGCTCGAACAGCATCCGGACAAGATGAAGCAGACGCTCGCGGACAACATCGCTTTCGGGGCAAAGCTTTCCGGGGCCGACCTGGCGAGCGCGCAGACGCGGCAGCTCCAGCTCATCACCGGGATGCGCGAGTTCTTCACCCAGTACGACCTGCTGCTCGCGCCGGTGAGCCAGGTGCCGCCGTTCCCGGTCGAGTGGGAGTACCCGGAAGTGGTCGCCGGACAGCCGATGCACGACTACCTGGAGTGGATGCGCTCGGCGTACTCGATCTCGGCGACCGGCTGCCCGGCGCTGTCGGTGCCCGCCGGGTTCACCGAGGACGGACGCCCGGTGGGGCTGCAGGTCATCGCGCCGCTGCGGGGCGAGCTAGGGCTGCTGCGCGCCGCGCACGCTTTCGAGCAGGCGACCGGGCACGGGAACCGGCAGCCGGTCTTCTGAGAATCCTCGCTCGCCGCCCGCGCGGAACTCGGCCGCGAACTCCTCCGCACCGAGAAGCTCGCTCGCGCGGGCGGTGATCCGGTCCACGTCCCCGCGCTCCGCCGCGGGCAACGGCGCGCCGACGCCAGCGCGGCAAGCCGCGGCCGCGCCCAGCGACCGCGCGGCTTCGCGAGCCGCACCAGCCAGCGCGTGCGCTCCCGCCAAACCCTCCAGCGCCAACGCGATCGCTCGCGGGTCGCCCGTCCGATGGGCGATCTCGTACGCTTCCTGCTGCCGCCGCAGCGCAGTTGCCGGGTCACCGCGCAATTCGGCGACGAAACCGAGTTCCGCGAGGATCAGCGTATTCCCGGGTTCGAAATCGACCTGCTTGTTCCATTCGAGCAGCGTCCGCAAATGCTTTTCCGCGAGATCGAGGTCGCCCTCGCGCCGGGCGCCGAGGGCCAGCCCGGTCAGCGCGTACATCTCCCCCGGCGTGAAGCCGTGTTCGGCGGCGATCTCCCGAGCCCGGTCGTGCAGGTCGCGGGCGGCGGGGAAATCCTTGCGCAGCAACGCGACCCGCCCCAGCCACGACAGCTGGTACGACACCTCCGGCCACAGGCCCAGCTCCTCGGCGATCCGCAATCCTTCGGTGTGGACCGCCTCCGCGCGCGCGTAGTTCCCGGACAGGGAACTGAGTGCGCCGTGCGCGAAAATCGCCTGCAGCTGACCCCATTTGTCGCCGATCTCGGCGAACAGATCCGCGCAGCGGTCGGCATAACGCCAGGCTCCGGCGACATCTCCTCGCGCGAGAGCCTGGCTGGCCCGGTCGGCGCTCGCCGCGGCGATGCCCCATCGGTCGTCGGCGGCTTCGAAGGCGGCGAGCGCGTCCAGGGTCAGGGGTTCCGCGCCGGACAGATCGGCCACTGTGGACAGTGCGTAGCCGAGGAACCACTTGGCCCGGGCGCTCATCGGCTGCTCGGCCACGGGACGCCAATCGGGTCGGTCGCCCGCGAGGATGCCGAGCGCGGCGAGCGTCGCCTGTGCTTCCACGCGCAGGTCCGCGTCGCCGCCGGGCAGGCTGAGGGCGGCGCGCAGGGAGCGCATCGCCTCGGCCATCCGGCCGCGCAGGAAGCGGTACCAGGTCAGCCGGTTCGCGAGCCGCAACGCGTCGTCGGCGCTCCCCCATCCGGCCAGATTCTCCCCCGCGGCACGGAGATTCGGCAGGTCCGCGTCGAGTCGCTGCAGCCAGCGTCGTTGGTCGCGGGCGCGGAGACCGGCGTCCGCCGCACCGGCGAACTGCCCGTAGTACTCCGCGTGCCGACGCCGGGTCTTTTCGACCTCGCCCGCTTCGCGCAGCCGCTCCAGGCCGTAGACCGCGACCGATTCGAGCAGCCGGTATCGCGTGTTCGCGGGCACGACCAGCGAACGGTCGACGAGCTTCACCAGCAGACCCAGCACCTCGCCCTCGGCGACGCCGTCGCCCGCGCAAACCGTCTCGGCCGCGTCCAGCGAACAATCCTCGGCGTGCACGGACAACCGTTGCAGCACAAGACGTTCCGGCTCGCTCAGGAGTTCCCAGCTCCAGTCGATCATCGCCCGCAACGTCTGCTGCCGGGCGGGCACGCCCCGGCGCGTGGTGTCCAGCAAGCGGAACCGATCGTCCAGCCGGCGCAGCAACTCCGGTACGCCCAACGCGCGCACGCGAGTCGCGGCGAGTTCGAGCGCCAGCGGCAATCCGTCCAGTTTCCGGCAAATCTCGGCGACCGCGTCCGCGTCGGCACTGTCCACAGTGTACCCGGTGTCGGCGACCCGCGCGGTGAACAGCTGCGCGGCGCTGTCGTGGTCCAGCGGCGGCACCGGGAACTGCGTTTCCCCGGCGAGGCCGAGCGGTTCCCGGCTCGTGGCGAGGATCCGCAGTCCGGGCGCGGCCGCCAGCAGCTGTGCGGCGGTCGCGGCGACCGGCTCGATCAGCTGCTCGCAGTTGTCCAGGACGATCAGGGTTTCCTTGCCGCGCAACGACTCGGCGAGCCGCTCCGCCGGATCCGCCTGGGCGGGCGCCGCCGCGTCCCGGATCCCCAGCGTCGCGGCGATCGCCTCCACCACCCATTCGACCGGCGGGCACTGGCTCAGCGCGCATTCGTGCCGGTCCATGCCGGTCAGCTCGACGAGCCACGCGCCCGCGGCGAACTCGCCGCCGAGCCGGTGCGCGGTCTCCAGGGCGAGCCGGGTTTTGCCGACGCCGCCCGGTCCGGTGAGCGTGACCAGCCGGGATTCGCGGACGAGCGTGCTGACCGCCTGGATCGCGGCGGTCCGGCCGACCAGTGCGGTGAGCGGCACCGGAAGCTGCGGGGCGACGGCGGTCAGGGCCGGGTCCTGCGCCAGGATCGACCGGTGCAGCGCGGTCAGTTCGGGGCCGGGGTCGAGGCCTAGCTCGTCGGCGAGGCGGCGGCGGAGTTCGTCGTAGGACGCCAGCGCCTCGCTCTGCCGCCCGGCGGCGTACAGCGCGCGCAACTGGAGCGCCCGCAGCCGTTCCCGCAACGGATGCTGCCGGACGAGGTCGGCGAGTTCCGCGGTCAGGGCGGCATGTTCGCCCAGCGCGAGCCGTGCGTCGGCGAGATTCTCTTGCGCGACAAGGCGATCCTCTTCGAGCCGCTGGAGCACCGGCTGCGCGAAGGGTTCGTCGACGAACTCGGCGAGCGCCGGGCCTCGCCACAACGCCAGCGCCTCGGTGAGCAGGTCGGCCTTCGACCGCGGGTCTTCCGCTGTGCGCGCCGCCGCGGTCAACGCACGGAACCGTCCGACGTCGACCGCCTCCGGTTCGGTCCGCAGGACGTAACCGGGGGCCTGATGCACGAGCGCGCCGCCGTAGCCGGGTTCGGCGCGTTCGAGTGCGCGGCGCAGCTGCGAGACCTTCGTCTGCAGGGTGTTGACCGGATTGCCGGGCGGCCGGTCGCCCCACAGGTCGTCGGCCAGCCGGTCCGCCGACACCGGACGGCCCTCGTGCACGAGCAGGACCGCGAGCAGGGTCCGGACCTTGGCCTCGGGCACCCGCACCGGCTCGCCGTCGTCGCTGCTCACGGCCAAGGGCCCCAGGATGCCGAATCGCACGAATCCACCGTAACCGCATCCGTGCGCGGACCCGCAGCGAACCGTGCGCGGCGCCGGGCAGCGTGGCCGGCAGATCAACGAACGGGAGGGACGACATGTCCGGGAACGCGACCTCGGCGACAGTGCTGGGGCTGGGAGCGATGGGCAGCGCGCTGGCCGGTGCGCTGCTGGAGACGGGACGGCCGGTGACGGTCTGGAACCGCTCGGCGGACAAGACGAAACCGCTGGTGGAGCGGGGTGCGGTGGCCGCGGGGTCGGCCGCCGAAGCGGTGGCGGCGAGCGAGCTGGCGATCGTCTGCCTGCTGGACGACGCGTCCGTGCGCGAGGTGCTCGACCCGGCCTCGCTGGCGGGCCGGACGGTGGCGAACCTGACCAACGGCACCCCGCGGCAGGCCCGCGAGCTGGCCAAATGGGTCTCGGAGCGAGGCGGGAAGTTCCTCGACGGCGGCATCATGGCGGTGCCGCCGATGATCGGGCAGCCGGGCGCGTTCGTGTTCTACAGCGGGCCCGAGGACGTGTTCGACGCGCACCGCGAGGCGTTCGACGCGTTCGGCGGCAGCAACTACGTCGGCGAGGACCCGGGGCTGGCGGCCCTGCACGACCTCGCGCTGCTGTCCGGGATGTACGGCCAGTTCACCGGTGTCTTGCAGGCCTACGCGCTGATCCGCAGCGAAGGGCTCTCGGCCGTCGAATTCGCGCCGCTGCTGAGCGGCTGGCTGACCGCGATGAGCGGCTTCGTCCAGCAGGCTGCCGCGGAGGTCGACAGCGGCGACTACAGCCAGAACGTCGTGTCGAACCTGGGGATGCAGGCCGCCGCTTTCGAGAACCTGCCCCTCGCGGCCGCTGACCAGGGCGTCAGCTCCGAACTGCTGGCGCCGCTGCACCAGCTGCTCCTGCGCCGGGCCGCCGACGGCCACGGCGCGGAAAACCTCACGAGCGTCATCGAACTGCTGAAGGGACTCTCAATGACCGTGTCAAGCCGCAACAGTGACCGGATTCGGTGTGTCGAGGGTGAATTCGCGGCCGTCGCGCAGCAGTGCCCAGAGCACGTCGACGAGTCGCCGGGCCAGCGCTAGGAGGGCTTGGGTATGGATGAGTCGTTCGGCGCGCTTCTTGTCGTAGAACCGCCTGGACGGGCCTTGCGTGCGCAGGCTGGACAGGGCGGCCATGTAGAAGACCCTGCGCAGGCGTCGGTTGTAGCGTTTGGGACGGCGCAGGTTTCCGCTGACACGACCGGAGTCGCGTGGCACCGGCACCAATCCGGCATAGGACGCCAAGCGGCCGGCGGTCGCGAAGGTCGCCAGGTCACCGCCGGTGCTGGCGAGAAATTCGGCGCCCAGTCCAGGGCCCATGCCGGGCAGGGACTCGATGATCCTCGCCCACGGATGTCGCCGGAATCGGGCGGTGATCAGCTTGTCGGTGTCTTTGATCTCGCGGTCGAGGTCGAGCAGCTTGCGGGCGATGCGTTTGACGAGCATCGCGGCATCGGCTTCGCCGGGCAGCACCAGGTCCTGGGCGTCGGCGGCGGCGACCGCGGTCGCGGCGGTCTTGCCGATCGCCGGACCCCATGCCTTGTTGTCGGTGAGATGGGTTGTGACACCGCCGATTCCGGCGGTGCGGATCTCGGCGGGGGTGCACATCCCGGCGACCAGGATCAGCGGGGTTCGGTTGGAGTAGTCGAACGCGGCCTCCAGAGCGGGGAAGATCGAGCCCAGCAGCGCCCGCAGCCGGTTGATCCCGGCCACCCAGTCCGACATCAGGTCGGCGCGGTAGCTGGTCAGCTGGGTCAGCGAGACCGCCAGCTCATCGGGCATCGTGACCTCGGTCAGATCCCTTCGCAGCCGGGCGGTTTCGGCGATCACCCGAGCGTCTTTGGCGTCGGTTTTTCCTTCGCCTCGGAATCCGTGGGTCATCGTGTTCACGACCCGGCCCGGCACATAGGTCACCGACTGGTCGGCAGCCAGCAGCGCCGTGATCAGCAGCAACGCCATCGGACTCGTCACATCGATCGCCCACTGCGCCCGCTGAGCGGCCGCACTGGCACGAGCGATCAACTGCTCGATCGCGCGCTGATCATTCCCGAGTTTCTGACTGAACAGCACCTTCCCGTCGGTGTCGATCGCACACGCGTGATGCATCGATTTGCCGACATCGATCCCGACCCAGACCTCAAGGCGAATCGCCACCCATCCACTCCTGTCATTGCAGGTCACGCCCGTGGACAACCCCGCCGACAGATCCCTAAACAGCGACGACCCGCAACAGCTCTCAATCAGCGAACGGAGCGTCCAGCACGGCGGGGCAGCCAGTCCTTTCGAGCCTCGACAACAGGCAACAACCGATCAGCTACACCCCACCGCCCCGGGCATCCAGGGCACCAACCCCAGACACCCACAAACTTAGGGAACGACCGATGAAGGTGACGATGATCGGCCTCGGCCCGATGGGCCAGGCCATGGTGCGGGCTTACCTGGCCGCGGGCCACGAGGTCACGGTGTGGAACCGCACCGCGAGCCGGGCCGACGACGTGGTGGCCGCCGGGGCGAAGCGCGCGGCCACCGTGTCCGAAGCGCTGGCCGCGAACGAACTGGTGCTTCTCAGTCTCACTGATTATCAGGCGATGTACGACATTCTCGCGCCGACCGAGGACGCGCTGCGCGGCAAGATCGTGGTGAACCTCAGCTCGGACACGCCCGAACGCACCCGGGTGGCCGCGGAATGGCTGGCCGCGCGCGGGGCGGAGATGATCGCCGGCGGGATCATGGTGCCCGCGCCGGTCGTCGGCACCGAGGGTTCGTTCGTGTTCTACAGCGGCGCGCAGCCGACGTTCGAGCGGATCGAACCGGCGCTGCGCGTCATCGGACGGCCGGACTACCGGGGTGCGGACCCGGGCCTGGCGCAGCTGTACTACCAGTCGCTGCTGGACCTGTTCCTCACCACGCTCTCGGCGTTCCTGCACTCCGCCGCGCTCGTCGGCACGGCCGGGGTGTCCGCCGCGACGCTGGTGCCTTACGCGACCGAATTGCTGACGCTGGTGCAGACGTCGCTCGACGAAGCGGCGAAGAACGTCGACAGCGGCAGCCACCCCGGCGAACAGGCGAACGCCCGGATGATGGGCGCGACGGCCGACCACGTCCTCGCCGCGAGCCGGGACGCGGGCATCGACCTGGCCCTGCCCGCCGCGGTGAAGGAGCACTACGACCGGGCTGTCGCCGCCGGGCACGAACGGGACAGCTGGACCAGCCTGTTCGAGGTGATCCGCGGCAAGGCGTGAGCCGGTCGGCGGAGCCGCGTTCCTCGCCACAGAGCCGTGGCGGGGGCGCGCATCCGGCGGGGGCTTACGCCGTCGGGGAGGGCGTTTCTCGAGGCTCGGCAGGCGGATTTGCCGACGTCCGGAGCCGAGTGCCGGTCGCTGCGGACGGGCGGGGAACCGGGCACGATCTCCGTTCCCGTTTCGCTGGACTGACCAGCTCGGCAGCCGTCATCCGTCGAGAAGACGGTCGTCCTCATGAGCGCCGTAGAACCGGGTTTGCCGGAGCATGAGTTCGCGCATCGAGGCGCCCCTCGGCATGCCGTAGACGGTGCCCGGGAAGTGGAGGGTGCGCTGGAGTTCCCACAGTTCGTCGTGCCGGTCCGGGGAGAAGAGCTCGGCCGGGTCCCCCGCGGCGATCCAGCCGATCGGGAGCACCGCGCCGGGTGCGAGGCGGGAATTGACGTGCAGCACGCTGTTGATCCGCAGTTCGGCCCCGCTTCCGGCGACCGAGCCCGGGAACAGCGAGGCGCCGGTCGCGACGAACACCTCGTCCTCGGCAACAGCGCCGTTGACGTGGGCGTGCGGCCCGACCAGGACCGCGTCGCCGAGGGTCGCGGGGTGCGCGGCCCGGCCGCGGACCAGCGCGTTCTCCATGACCACGACGTCCGACCCGGTGCGGATCTCCCCGTCCTCCGCGGTGAGCACCGCGCCGTGCAGGATCCGGGCGCGTTCGCCGAGGACGACTGCCCCGCACAGGACCGCGGAGGGGGCGACGTACGCCGACTCGGGCACCACTGGCCGTTGCCCTCGATGTTCGATCAACATCGTCCCAAGCTAGCCCGCCGTCCGTTCGCCCTGCCAGGAGTTCCGGGTCCGCCTGGAGGCTGGCCGTTCACCGGCCGCTCGTCGCCCCGGGCAGGCCCGGCAGGAGTTTGTCGAGCGTGATCGGCAGGTCCCGCACCCGGACCCCGGTCGCGTGGTGGACCGCGTTGGCGATCGCGGCCGCGGTGCCGACGATGCCGATCTCGCCGATTCCCTTGCTGCCCATCGGGTTCAGGTGCGGATCGGTCTCGTCGAGCCAGTCCGCGCGGAGGTCTTCGACGTCGGCGTTGGTCGCGATGTGGTACTCGGCGAGGTCGTGGTTGACGACGTGCCCGAAGCGCGGGTCGAGGACGCTGTTTTCGTGCAACGCCATCGACAGGCCCATGGTCATGCCGCCGAGCAACTGCGAGCGCGCGGTGACCGGGTTGACGATCCGGCCGACGGCGAAGGTGCCGTGCAGTCGCGAGACCCGGATTTCGCCGGTGTCGGCGTCGACTCGCACCTCGGCGAACTGCGCGCCGAACCCGTACATGGAGTAGTTCTTCTCGGCCGGGTTTTTCGGGGTTTCGGCCTCTGCCTCGTCGCCGTCGCCGGGGTCCGAGCCGTACTTTTCCCGGAACGCCTGTGCGGCCGCGACCACGGCGGAGCCCCACGACGCGGTTCCGGTCGAGCCGCCGGCGACCGTGGCTTTCGGGAGATCCGTGTCGCCGATCCGGATGTCGACGGATTCCACGGGCACGTCGAGGGCGTCCGCGGCGATCTGGGGCAGGATCGTCCACGCGCCCGTCCCCAGGTCGGCCGCGCCGATTTCGACGGCGTAGCGACCGTTCTCGAACCGGATCGTCGCGCTCGACCCGGGCATCCGCTTCGCCGGGTACACCGACGCCGCGACGCCGCTGCCGACCAGCCACGGTCCGTCTCGGCGCCCGCGCTGCCGCGAGTTCCAGCCGAAGCGTTCGGCTCCGACGCGCAGGCATTCGACCAGGTTCCGGCTGGAGAACGGGAGGCCGGTCTCGGGATCGCGCTCCGGTTCATTGCGCACCCGCAGTTCGATCGGGTCGATGCCGAGCGCTTCGGCGAGTTCGTCCATCGCCACTTCCGGGCCGAACATGCCGGGACACTCCCCCGGCGCGCGCATCCACGACGGCACCGGCACGTCGAGCCGGGCCAGCCGGTGGCTGGTGGCCCGGTTCCGCGCGGCGTACATCATGCGGGCGGGCGCCGCGGTCTGCTCGGCGAATTCCTTGATCCGCGAGGTCTGCTCGACGACGTCCATGCGCAGCGACTCCAGCCGTCCGTCGCGGTCGGCGCCGAGGCGGACCCGCTGGATCGTCGGCGTGCGGTAGCCGGCCAGGCTGAACATCTGCTGCCGGGTCAGCGCGAGCTTCACCGGACGGCCCGGAACGGCCCGGGCCGCCAGCGCGGCGAGCACGACGTTGGCGTGCGGCATGCCCTTCGAGCCGAAGCCGCCGCCGAGGTACGGGCAGATCACGCGGACGCGTTCGGCGGACAGGCCGAACGTTTTCGCCACCGTGGACCGCACCGAGTGGACGCTTTGGGTGGAATCCCACAGGGTCAGCACGCCGTCGTCCCACAGGGCCGTCGTGGTGTGCGGTTCCAGCGGGTTGTTGTGGTACATCGCCGTGCGGTAAGTCTGGTCCACCGACACCGCGGACTCGGCGTCGAGGTCGCCCTCGCTCGTGTCGGCCGGGAAGCTCGGGTTGACCTTGTCCGGCCGGAACAACGCGGGGTCGTCGGCGGTGAGCTGGGCTTCGAAGGGATCGGTCTCGTACTCCACGTCGACGAGTTCCGCCCCGTGCCGCGCGGTCTCCGATGATTCAGCCAGCACGAGCCCGATCACCCTGCCGCGAAACGGTATTTCGCAATCCTGCAGCACCGCGAGTTCCGCGTCGTCGGTGTCGGCGAGCCGCTCCGCGGTGAAGGGCGTGAGCACGGCCCGGACACCGTCGAGGGCTTCGGCTTCGACGGCGGTGATCCGCCGAAAGCGCCCGCGAGCGATGGCCGCCTGAATCGGATGGCAGTACAGCGGCGCTTCGACGGGGTGTTCGTAGGCGTACGGCGCGGTTCCGGTCACCTTCGCCGGACCGTCGCGGCGGGTGAGACCGCGTCCGATCGCCCGGGGTTCCCGCAGTCCGGTCATCGGTCGCGCTCCTCGGCGGTCAGGTCGCGCAGGACCGCGGCCAGGGTCCGCGCGGCGAGCGGAATCTTGAACGCGTTGCCTCCGTCGAGGCCGTCCAACGCCTGCGCGTCCGCGAGTTCAGCATCGGCGGCCGCGCGGAAGACGTCCTCGCTGGGCCTCGTGCCGCGAAGGACCTCCTCAGCACGCTTAGCGCGCCAGGGTTTGTGGGCCACGCCGCCGAAGGCGATTCGGAGGTCTTCGATGGTTTCGTCCGAAATGGACAGTCCAACTGCGACAGAGACGAGCGCGAAGGCGTAGGAGGCCCGGTCGCGCACCTTGCGATAAGTCGACCGGCGCGACCAGGACGTCGCGGGCAGCGTGATGTCGGTGATCAGTTCGCCGTGTTCGAGCGTTGTGTCGCGCTCCGGATGGTCGCCCGGGAGCCGGTGCAGTTCCGCGAACGGCAGGGTGCGTTCGCCGGACGGGCCGATCACGTGGACGCGCGCGTCGAGCATCGTCATGGCCACCGCCATGTCGGAAGGATGCGTTGCGACGCACTGGTCGGACGCGCCGAGGATCGCGTGATGGCGTGTGTAGCCGCCGATGGCTGAGCAACCGGACCCGGGAGAACGCTTGTTGCACGGCGTCGTGACGTCCTGGAAGTAGACGCATCGGGTGCGCTGCAACGGGTTTCCGCCGACAGTGGCCATGTTCCGCAGCTGCGGCGACGCTCCGGAGAGCAACGCTTCGGCCAGCACCGGATACCGCTCCCGGACGCGCCGGTCGGCTGCGAGGTCGCTGTTGCGGACGCCCGCGTCGATCACCAACTCGCCGTCGTCCTCGCGGATCTCGGTCGACATCAGGCCAGTGATATCGACGAGGCGGTCCGGCTGCGCGACCCCGAGTTTGAGGTGGTCGACCAGGTTCGTGCCGCCGGCGAGAAACATCGCGGACGGCTCGGCCGCCACAGCCCGCACCGCCTCGGCTGTCGTCGCCGGTTTGCCGTAGGCGAACGGCTTCATCGCTTCTCCCCCGCCTCGCGGATCGCCGCGACGATCCCCGCGTACGCCCCGCACCGGCAGAGGTTCCCGCTCATCCGCTCGGCAATCTCCTCGTCAGTCCATTGCGGAGTGTCCGCAACCGATGCGGTGACGTGACTGGGCGCGCCGTTCTCGAACTCGGCCAGCAACCCAGCTGCCGAACAGATTTGGCCCGGGGTGCAGTAGCCGCACTGGAACGCGTCATTGTCCACAAACGACTGTTGCAGCGGGTGCAACTCGCCTTTCTCGGCCAGGCCAGCGGCTGTGGTGACGTCGGTGCCGTCGCAGGTGAGCGCGAGCGTCAGACAGGACAGGACGCGGCGGCCGTCGAGCAGGACCGTGCAGGCACCGCACTGGCCGTGGTCACAGCCTTTCTTGGCGCTGTAGTCGCCGATCTGCTCGCGCAGCAGGTCCAGCAGCGTGCGGCGCGGATCCACGGTCAGCCGGTGCTCGGTCCCGTCGACGCGCACGTCGATCGTCGGGTCCGCACCGACGGTTCCAGGCAGGCTTTCCGTCTCGGCCGGTCGCATACCGCCGCCATACCCGCTCTTCCCGGCCCCAAACCTCGCCCTGGTCAGGAGCGCACCCACCACAGGAGCAGGATGAGCACCGCGAAGGCCGCCAGCCACGGGACCGGATGGACGTGGAGCCGACGCCGGACCTCGGAGCCGGGGTTCTTCCCCGCTGCCTCCCTGGCCCGCGCGACCTGCTCGCCGATCTCCCGCTGCACCGGGTTGCCGTGCCGTCGGCCCTGCAGCGACCACTCGCCGACGGCGGGTCTCATCCGGCGGCCGTCCGTCAAGACCAGGACTGTCCGGTCGCTGGTTTCGACCCGAGACACCGCGCCCCAGGGAATCCAGTAACGGAAGAGGTAGTTCGTGACGTCCACCCCGTCTTCCGCCACCACCAGCCTGGGGTTGGCGCCGCACAGCCAGACGAACCAGGTGATCAACCACAGCGCGAGCAATCCCTGGAACAAGTACCAGAAACCAGCGTCGTCCGGCACGGCGAAAATCAACCACACCGCCGCCGCGGCCAAGCCAGCAGTGCTTACCCAGCTCAGGACCATTGTCGGCCTGCGCCGGATCACCGCGAAGACCTCGCCCTGGCGCATCACCCTGCCTCCGCAGACAACGATTCGGTGTGCTCGCACGGTTGCGGTCAACTCATCGTTTTGTCCGGATAATCCGTTACCTCCGGAACAGAGATCATCGACACTCTTGTCCGAACCACCCCGGACGCGGTAGAAGCAGCAGGTCACACCGAAAATCCGCCTCAGCGGGCACGTCGACCGGGTGACGTCACTTCGCTAGGAGAGGTCTTGACCGCGCTCGCTTCCCCCGCTGTTGCGCTGCCCGCTGCCCGGAGATCCCGCGCCGGGGTCGTCGCGCTGGCCGCGTTCGCCGCCGTTCCCGCCGTGCTGGCGTTGTGGACCGCCCTGCGGGCTCCGCGGGCGCACGTTCTGCTCGACTACTGGCACGTCCTCGCGAAGATCACCGACGACCAGGGCCACCTCGTGCTCGGCCAGGTGCTCACCTACCACCTCGACCAGCCCTTCGTCATCCCCTCGCTGCTCTTCTACGCCGACGCCGCCTGGTTCGGCGGCGACAACCGCGTCCTCACCGTCCTCACCGTCGCCCTGGTCGCCGGGATCGGCGCGTGCCTCTATTCGATGCTGCCCGCCTCCCTGTCCCCGCAGCGGAAAGCGGCGCTCGCCGCCGGGATGTCGTGGCTGCTGTTCTCCTCGCACCTGGCCGAGATCTGGCTGCAAGGCACCAACGGCATCAGCTGGATCCCCGCCGTCTTCTTCAGCGTCCTCGCCGCCGCCCAAGCCCACCGCGGCCGCGTCTGGACCGCCGCGGTTGCCGCGCTGCTGGCCAGCCTCAGCTTCGGCGCCGGACTGCCCGCGTTCTTCCTCGTCGCCGCGATCTTCCTCCTCCGCCGCGAAAACCGGACCAAAACCATCGCCACGGCCGCCGCCGGAACCATCGTGATGGCCGGGTGGCTGCTCACCAAACCCAGCGGCGCCCAATCCCTGGCCACCACCGCGCTCGACCCCGACGGCCGCCTCTCCGTCGCCGCCGCCGCGCTCGGCAGCCTCTGGACCGGCGACCAAGCCGCCATAGCCGTCCTCGCCGGAGCCCTCACCACCGCACTCCTCACCGCCTGCGCCATCGCAGCCACAACCGACCCGCGCGCCGCCGGATGGATCGGCATCGCCGGGTACGCCGCCGCGCTCGCGGTGCTCGTCGCGCTCGGCCGCACCAGCAACCTGGCCCCGGGCGGGAACATCGGCCTGATCAGCCGCTACGCCATCGTCAGCGCCCTCGCGCTCACCGCACTGCTAGTCCTCGCGACGCTGGTCCGTCCACAATGGCCGCTGACCGCCGTCGTCATCGGCGTCTGCGCGATCTCCCTGACCACGCACGCCCTCGGCGGAACCAAAGCCGACCTCACCCGCCGCGGCTACGCCCCGCTCGCCCTCGCCCCCATCGCCCTGCGCACCGAATCCGCCGGCGTGCTCGACCAGCTCCACATCCAACCCCAGGTCATCCCCGCCGCCACAGCCCTCGGCGCCTACCCCTTCAACCCCCGCTTCACCCTCGGCTGCCACGGACCCGAACTCGGCGCCACCATCAACACCGACACCGCCACCGACCTCCCCGCCGCTCACGGCGGCCTCACCTCCACTGGCAGCGCGCTCATCACCGGATGGACCGACCTGCACCCCGACTGCGTCCTCGTCACCGACTCCGCCAACGTCGTCATCGGCGGCGGCATCACCGGACTCCCCTCCCCCGCGCCCGGCATCCCCGACGGCAACGCCTGGCAAGCCACCGCGCGGCCCGGTGCCGGGCCGGTCACCGTCTACGCCCTCCAAAACAACCGCCTCTACCGGCTCCATGAAGCCGCCCCCAGCTCCGGGTAGCGAGCCAATCAGAGCAGCGTCCCCAACGGACCGAGGTCGAGGTTCAGGTCCGCGGCGGAAAGGTCGTACCGGTCTCGAAGCTCGGTCAGGCGTTGCTCCAGCAGCATCAGCGTCAGGCCGAGCCGTTCCTCCTGCTCCTCGGTCAGCCCGCCCTCCTCGACGCGGCGCAGGGCCTGGCGTTCCATCAGCAGCCGGAGCAGTTCGATGATGGTCAGGACCAGCTTCATCAGGTCGCGTTCCACCGAATCCGCGTCGGTTTCGAGGCGGGTGGGCAGCACGCCGGCCGCCGCGCCGAGGAGGCGTTCGGTCTCGTCCATCGTCGCTCCTAATCGGTAGTAGGGATAGTTCTTCCGGCTCGTGACCGGGTCGGTTGGTGCTGGTCCGCCGGCGGGCGACGCCTGTGGGTTCCCGTCGTTCGACGACTTGTGAAAGAACGGCGCGTCCGCCGGTGGACTGGTGATCGTGGTGGTGGGATGTCGTGGCCCGAGTCCGCCGCAGGAGGTGGCCTCTCGATGTGTTCCCGAGCTTCGAGCTCTTCGACAGAACGAGGACCCTGCGGTGTGCTGGAGTCACGAACGGCTACTGAGATGACGGACCGCCGAGTCCCGCGATTAGGGCGCTGCGTGACCCCGCCTGGACCCGTGAGCAGCAGCAACAGGAAAGGAAACGTGACGGTTTGACACTGTTCTGCGGCATCGACTGGGCCGAATCCCACCACGACGTCGCCATCATCGACGACACCGCAACCGTGATCGCCAAAGCCCGCATCGGCGACGACGCCACCGGGTTCGCCCGGCTGCTCGACCTGCTCGCCGAGGCCGGAGACACCGCCGACGCGCAGATCCCGGTCGGCATCGAAACCGACCACGGGCTGCTCGTCGCCGCGCTGCGCTCCACCGGCCGCACCATTTACGCGATCAACCCCCTCTCGGCATCGCGCTACCGGGCCCGGCACCAGGTGTCGGGCGCGAAGTCCGACGCCGCGGACGCCGCGCTGCTGGCCAACATCGTGCGCACCGACGCGGCCGCGCACCGACCGCTGCCGGCCGACACCGAACTGGCCCAAGCGGTGCGGGTGCTGGCACGAGCGCAACAGGACGCGGTCTGGGCCCGCCAGCAGCTGGGCAACCAGCTCCGGTCGCTGCTCAAGGAGTTCTACCCCGCGGCGCTGGAAGCGTTCGCCGGACAGCCCGAGGGCGGCCTGGCCCGCCGCGACGCCCGCACCGTCCTCGCCGCCGCCCCGACACCCGCGCTCGCAGCGACACTGACCCGCGCCCGGCTGCGGACACTGCTGACCAAGGCCGGACGCCGCCGCAACGTCGATGCCGACGTCGACCGCCTCCACGGCGTGTTCCGGTCCGAGCGGCTGCGGCAACCGCCGATCGTGGAGAACGCGATGGGCATCCAGTTTTCGGCTCTGCTGAGCCAATTCGAGGCCGCCTGCGCCGCCTCCGACAGTCTGGCGGAGGCGGCACGGACACATTTTGAACAGCACCCGGACGCCACGATCATCACCAGCTTCCCCGGCCTCGGACTGCTGGCCGGCGCCCGGGTGCTCGCCGAAATCGGAGACGACCGCACCCGCTTCACCGATCCCCGCGGACTGAAGGCCTACGCCGGATCCGCACCGATCACCCGCGCCAGCGGCCGAAAAACCGTGGTCTCGCACCGCCACATCAAAAACCGCCGCCTCGCCGCAGTCGGACCCGTCTGGGCGCTCGCCTCGCTGCGAGCCAGCCCCGGCGCACGACGCCACTTCGACACCCGCCGCGCCGCCGGAGACTGGAACCACCAAGCCCAACGCCACCTGTTCAACAAATTCCTCGGACAACTCCACCACTGCCTGCAGACGGACCGCCTCTACGACGAACACCAAGCCTTCCCACCTCCTCCAGCCCACACGGCTTGACTTCTAACAACCTGAGATGTCTTTCACCATGGCGCCGGGCGGTCTTCGCGGACCGAGGTGATCAACGCGCGCAGGGAAATGTGCACCAGATCGACCTCGGCGACCGACAGCACGAGGTCGCCGGTCAGCACGACGCCCCCGGCGAGCAGGCGGTCCAGCAGGTCGACCAGGGCCAGCCGGTCGGTTTCCTCCACCGCGGCGGTCACGAGATCCCCGCGAAGGAGTAGGGAGCCCACGGGCCGGTCACCTCGACCTCGATTCCGGCGACGTCCGAGTGCCGCAACTCGGCCAGCTGGGACAGGAAGCGGTCCCGGCCGGTGTCGGGCACCAGGCAGGCCAGGTTGAGGATGTTGCGGTCGGCGCGACCGGTCAGGGCGGGATCCTGGACGCGGTGCCGGTGGATGTCCGCGGACAGTTGCGCGAGTTCCCGTTCGATCCGCTCCGCGACCTCGACTGCTTCGTTGGTGCGAGCGTCCCGCGTTTGGCGTTGACGAAGACGTTGCCGCAAGTAGGAACGTCCGTCGGCGGGCGATTCCGCGGGAGCCTCTTCCCGCGGGGAGAGCGAGGCGAACACTTTGACGCCCCACTCGGCATGATCCCGAACCCGGCGCAACGCGGCCGAGAACTGCGCGGAATGCTCGGCGAGCATTTCCCGCACCCGGTCCTCGTCCCGGTAAATCGTCGCCATTCGCAGCGGCAGCACGCAGGTCCGGCGGCTCGCCTCGGCCACGACCGCGTTGTGCGCGCGGGCGATTTCTTCCAGCCACGGAAGGTTTTCCAGGTTCTCCTGCAGCGCGGATTCGCTGAACTCCTCGTCCGGGACCGGGCTGGCCAGTGCGGTCAGCCCGGTCCCGGAAACGGCGGAGACGGGAGAGCCGCGAAGCCCGGCAAGACCGCAGACCGGGTTGTCCGCCGCGAATTCGGCGACGGCGTAGCAATACCAGCTCACTGTTCCGCTCGCTCTCCCCGCGCGAGTTCGAGTTGCGCGCGCAGTCGTTCGTTCTCCTCCAGCAGATCCTTGCGCCGCGAGCCCGACGACAGGGACGGATCGTGCTCCCACCAGTCGATGCCCATTTCCTTGGCCCGTTCGACCGACGCGACCAGCAACCGGACCTTGATGGTCAGCAGCTCGATGTCGAGCAGGTTGACCTGGATGTCCCCGGCGATCACGATGCCCTTGTCCAGCACCCGTTCCAGGATGTCGGCGAGGTTCGCGCCGCCGCCGGACCCCGCCGGGCGGGACACCGCGGCCGGTCTCCCGGCGGACAGGCTGGACTCGCTCATCTGCTGCCTCCTCGTCACCGCGCCGCGACGGCGCGGCGGCCCCGCGGACGTTCGTCCTCGGGCTCGTCGTCTTCCTCTTCGTCTTCCTCGTCGAGGTCGTCGGCGTCTTCTTCGTCTTCCTCCGGAAGCTCTTCGTCCTCGGGCTCTTCGCCGCCGGTGTCTTCTTCCTCGTCGCGCGGCGCGTCCTCGTCCTCGCGCACCTGCTCCGGGGAGCGCACGACCTCGCCGTCGCGGATCTCGCCGCGCCAGCCGTCGCCCGACGCCTGTCCGGCCATCATGATGAACCGGCGGAAGTGCTTGAGGTCCAAGCGCGCCCGGCGGCCCTGCGCCCGCCAGATGTTGCCGGTCTTCTCGAACAGCCCGGACGGGTAGTACTCGATGACCAGCAGGACCTTCGTCAGGTTCGGGGCGAGTTCGTGGAAGGTCACCACGCCCTTGATCGTGCCCTTGGCCCCCTCGGTGGTCCACGCGATCCGCTCGTCGGGGATCTGCTCGGTGACGGTGGCCTTCATCGACCGGTTCGACCAGAAGATCTTGAACCGCCACTGCGAAGTGGTGTCGTCGGTTTGCTCCGCGCTCGTCACGCCTTTGGCGAAACTGCTGAACTTCTGGAATTCGGTCCACTGGTCGTACGCCTCGCGGACCGGCACGCCGACGTCGATGTCCTCGACGATGTTGATGATCTTCTTGCCGCCGCCGGAACCGCGTTTGCCGAACAGGCCCGAGACCGACTCCTTGAGGGCTTTGCCGCCGGCCGCGACCGCGGCCTTGACCGGAGACTTCCCTTCGGCGATCTTTTCGCCCGCGCTGAACAATCCTTTCACCGAGCCGCTGCCGCCCGCGTCGGCCAGCCGCCGGGAGGCCTCTCCCAGCTTGGTGCCCGCGGAGGACATCACGTGTTCCATCTTCGCCTGCGCGTACTCCTCGCCGGCGTGCAGCAATCGCTCCGTCGCGGGATTGCGCGAGGCCAGTTCCCGGAGTTTCGCCAAGGGACCGAGTTCTTCGCTGTCAGAACGGGATTCAGCCACGGTTCACCCCCGCCGTGCCCGAGGAACGCTTTTGCGTACGGCTCCCGGAAGAGGTCCGTTTCCGCGAGGACGAACTGCTCGACGTCTTGCGCGCGGGCTTGCGTTGTCCTTGCGCCGTGCTCTGCGACTTCGCCGGACGTTTACGGGACCGCGGCCGGGTTTCGGTCTCGTCCTCGGCGTCGTCGTCCTCTTCCGGCTCCCGGTCCTGATCCTCGTCCCCGGAATCCCGGCCGGTGACCGCCGCCGGAAGGCCGGCGGCTTTGTCCCGCAGGGTGTCGGTGTGCTCCTGCAGCGATCCGGCCAGCCGCCCCGCCTGGTGGGTCAGGATGTCCGCGGCGAGGGTCTTGCCCGCGCCCAGCACCTCGTCCCGCACCTGATCGCGGACCCCGGCCAGTTCGGGCGACGAAGCCAGTTCGCGCGTGACGTCCGAAAGCAGCTTCTTCGGGTCCAGGTTCAGCTTCTTCCCGACGAGCCAGGCCCCCATGGTGATGGCCAGTTTGGCTTTCTTCCGTCTCCCGAGCACGTAACCGCCGACCACGGCGGCCGCGACCTTCATTCCCGGTGTCATCTGTTCGCTCCGTTCATCCGGCTACCCCCGGTCGAATTCTTCGAGCAGATCGAGTATTTCGTCCTCTCTGCGGTCGAACTCCTCCTCGCTGATCCCGCCTGTCGTCAGTTCCCTTTCCAGGGCAGCCAGTTCCCTTTTCAACTGGGCGATCTGCTCCTGCTCGGCGGCATCGATCACGTGCCCGGTCACCCAGGCGACGCCGCGCACCGGCGCCAGCGGCAGCAGGAGAAGCTCGCCGAGCAGTCCCACTAGTGATCCTCGGTAAAGCTGTAGGGCGGCAACGGTCCTTGTGCGCGGACCTCCGCCACCTCTTCGACCAGGGTCGTCAACCGCTGCACCGCGTCCTGGAATTCCGCCAGTTTCTCCTGCGGCACCAGGAACGAGCAGTTGAAAAAGCACCCGTCGACCCGCGGTCCCGGAGAATGCTCGGACGCCAGCGGAAGCAGGTAGCTCAGCACCGCGTCGGCGTCCTCGCCCTCGCGTGCCTCCAGCCGGCCGGCGACCAGCTCGCCGAACCGGACCTGTTCCGCCTGGCCGCGCCCGGCGTCCTCCCGCAGACTCGCGGCCAGGTTCCGGATTTCCTCGTCCCCGGCGAGAATCTGGCCCAGTACCGCCTCTTCCCGGTGCGCGACCTTGACGTTCATCTCCACGTGCCCGCGAACGCGTTGCAGCGCGGCCGTGTACACCTCGGCCTTGGCCGCGATTTCCTCGGCCACAGCGGTATCGTCGTCCGCGACGACACCGAAGCGCATCGGCAGCGTCGGCCCTTTCTCGCACAGGGCCTGCAAGATCTCTTGGTGGGCAAGCAGATCCCGCCGTTTCGCCCGCAGTTCGCCGTCGACGTCGCCGACCACCGCACTCAGTTCGTCCCCGGCGGGCAGCACCCGCGCGGGCGCGGACGACGGGCCGACGCCGCGCAGACCGCCCACCTCGCCGGGATGATCGGCGAACGTGATGCCGTACAGGTAGGTGCTCATTCGCTCGACCTCGCGGTGCTCCGGCGGCTGCGGCTGCGGGGCCGTTCCTCGGCTTCCTCGCCGTCCTTGTCGCTGGACTTCTGGAACTGCTCGGCGAACGTCTCGACCGCGCCGGTCAGCGCGCCTTTGGACTTTCCTTTGGCGCCTTTCTCGGTGACCTCGCCCAGCAGATCGGGCAGCGTCGTAGCGCTCGACGCACGGGTGAGGTCCAGCCGGTTGCACGCCTCGGCGAACCGCAGGTAAGTGTCCACACTGGCCACCACGATCCGCGCGTCCACCGTGAGCAATTCGATGCCCACCAGCGAAACCCGCACGAACGCGTCGATCACGAGCCCCTTGTCGAGGATCAGCTCGAGGATGTCGTAGAGGTTTCCGGTGCCCGGCCCGCGTTGCAGCTGGCCGTTCGAGCCCGACCGTCCGGTCGCCATGGTCATGAAAACTCCTTCCCTTCCTCACGCGTCGATCTGGCCGCGCGCGTACCGCCGGACCTGCTCGTAGCCGAGGAAGCCGCCCTGCTCGTCGACCCGCACGCAGTACGTGGCCATCAGGCTGGTGGTGTCCGGCACCCGTTCCAGCTCGAGCACTTCGACCAGCAGCTTCCATCCGTCGCCGTCCCGGGTGAACGCCGACACGGATTCGATGTCCTTTTCGGTCAGCTCCTCGAACACCGCACGCGCGTCGCGCATCAGCCCGGCAGGCGACCGGCCGTTCTCAGCCATCACGCCTCCGGCCGTCGTCTCGTCCGTTCTCGTCAGGCCGATGAAACATGTGGTGTCGGCTACCCGGGACTCTCCGGCCAAAACTGGCTACTCGCCAGGAAAATTTAAATTGCGCCGAACAGCGCAGTGCCGCCCCGCCACTCAGCGCAGATTCGGACGCTCAGTAGCCGACCGCGTGCGAAGCGCCGCACTGGCAAAGGAAATCTCCTTTTGTCCATAAAGGACACTCGCCCGGTGTCCTCAGTGGATCGCGCAGCGTCACCACCGCCAGCGCACTCCGTGGATTCCCGCTCCCTGCCCGGTCCGGATCACGTGCGCGGGCACGCCGGGCCGCATCCGCACCTCGGCGGTCTCCAGTTCCGGGCCGGCGGGCGAATCCTGCCGGTACGACACGCATTCGGCGGGCAGCGCGGCCGGATCGAAACGCACCTCCAGCAGGTGTTCCGCGATCGGCAGCCGGAAACGCCGGTCGTAGCGCGAATCCGGCTCCTCGTCCCGGAACGCGAACCGGTATTCGACGATCCCCGTCTCGCCCGGCGCGAGCGGGTGGTCCAGCACCAGTTCCGTCACCGAGAAGGCCTGCTCCGGCCTCGTCCGCACGCATCCGGGACGGCAGTACCGCGCCGACACCAGCGCCGGCGACTGTCCGGGCGTGAACCCGCGCAGCGCGACGATGCGCACGAACGCCGGTTCGTCCAGCGCCCGCAGCACTTCTCGCACGTGCAGGCTGCGCATCCGTCCGGCGGCGTCGACGTGCAAGGTCTCGTGCACGCTGACCGATTCCGGGGAAGAATCCTCGAAAGAATTCAGCACCATCGGGAGCAGGCTGCGACTTTCCCACAGCCGGTCCCACCGCGCCGCGCGCGGGGCCGGGGCGCCGGTGCGCGGCCGGTCCAGCAGCGCGCGCAGCGCTCCGGGCGGCACGTCCAGCACCGGCTCCAGCAAAGCCAGCGCCCGCAACGATTCCGGCCGTTCCGGGCGGCTGCGTCCGGTGCGCCACGAGCTGAGCGTGGTCGTGCTGACCGGCACGCCCGAGGCCGCGAGCCGTTCGCGCAAGCGCGCCAGCCCGAGGCCGCTGCGCTCGATCGCCAGGGTCAGGGCGCGTTCGAACGGCCCGTCGGCCAGCGCCTTGGCCAGCCGCTCCCCGCCCGAAGCCGGGGCGAACAACCGCATTTCGCCTCTCCTGGAAAAAACGGACCGGTCGAAACGGATTCTCGGCAACGGTTCACCGGTTGGCAACCCGCCGAAAGTCGCGTCGCCGCCGCTTGCCCGCCACGGGCGGTTCGGCGGATTCCGCCGCACGGCCGCGCTGCTTACGTTCGAAAGCGTCCCCCATCGGAAACTGTCCCCAAGGAGCGACATGCGCGCACTCACCCGGGCCCTCGCCGTGCTGACCGGTTCCTGCGCGGCGCTCGGCGCGCTCGCCGTGACCCCCGCGTCCGCGAGCCCCGCCGCGCCCGACGCCCAGCCGTCGATCATCGGCGGCAGCACCGCGCAGAACCCCGGCTACCTCACGCGGTTCAACGGGCACGCGAACGGCTACACGTTCTTCTGCACCAGCACGCTGATCGGCAGCCGCTGGGTCCTCACCGCGAAGCACTGCATGTACGACAACAACGGACAGCGGCTCACCGACATCGACCTCTACATCGGCTCCAACAGCGCCAGCGGCGGCGTGCACGCCAAGGCCGCCTCCACCTACGTCTACTCCGGCGGCGACCTGGCGCTGATCAAGCTGAACACCAACGGCGGCAGCACGTACGCCCGCCTCGCCAGCAGCTCCGACGACGCGCAGGAAGGCGACAGCGCCACGGTCTACGGTTGGGGCGCGACGCAGAGCACCGACGAGGGCCACCACCAGTCGAGCGTGCTGAAGAGGGCCGCCGTCACCATCACGAACACCCAGGACAGCGACAACGCCGGCGGCCCCGCGATCACCGCGAGCACCCCGAACGGCGCGGTGGCGGGCGGCGACTCGGGCGGCCCGATGGTCGACGGCGGCGTCCAGGTCGGCGTCTGCTCGACCAGCGACCGCTCCAGCGTCACCACCTACGGCAGCGTCGCCGCCGGACGGGACTGGATCCAGCAGATCTCCGGCGTCTGATCCTCGCGGCACCGCGCCGGGGCCCCGCCGGCGCGGCGCCGCGTCCCCTCAGCTCAGCTTCTCCAACGCCTTCTCCGCCGACGCGGCGTCCTTCGCCATCCCGCGCCACGGGTCTTCCTTGCGCGCCAACCGCCGGCGAAGCTTGTCCGGGCCCCAGCCGTTCGGCGAGGCCTTGCCGAGTTCCGCCCAGTCCAGCGGGGTCGCCGAGGCCGCGCCGGGGCGGGCGCGCAGCGAATACGGGGCGACGAACGTCTGCGCGTACCCGTTGCGGTTCGCGTCGACGAACACCCGGTCGCCGCGGTTGTCCTTGCGCTGGGCGGTGGTCAGGCGGTCCGGGTCGGCGGACGCGACGCGGTCCGCCAGGGCGCGCGAGAGTTCCAGGACCACGTCCGTGGTCGCGGTGGCGTCGAGGGGCGCCACCACGTGGAAGCCGCGGCCGCCGGTCGCCTGCAGGTACGCGGTGAGCCCGGCGTCGGCGTAGTGGTCGCGAATGCGGCGGGCCGCGGCGCGCAGGTCGGCGACGTCGGTGCCGTCCGGCGGGTCCAGGTCGAGCACCAGCAGGTCCGGCTTGTCCGGCGCGTCCGCAGTGGACAGCCAGACGTGGAACTCCACGGTGCCCTGGTTTGCCAGGTACAGCAGGGAATCCTCGTCGTCGCACACGACGTACTCGTCGGTGCCGCCGCCTCGGCGCGGCACGGCTTCGGTGCGCAGCCACGACGGGAAGTGCTCGCCCGGGTGCTTCTGGAACCAGCCCTCCGCCTCGATGCCGTCCGGATACCGCCGCAGCGTGAGCGGGCGGCCGCGCAGGTGCGGCAGCATCGCGGGCGCGACGGCGCGGTAATGCTCGACGACGTCTCCCTTGGTGGGGCCGTCCTCGGGGTAGAACACCTTGTCGGGATGGGAAATCTTCACGGGCGCTCCCGGATCACGTCGGACGGCTTCTTGTCCTCGCGCAGGCCGGTGAACCTCGGGTGGCGCAACCGGCCGTCGCGGGTCCACTCGGAAAAGCCGATCTGGGCGACCAGCTCCGGCCGCACCCAGCGCGCGCCACGTTCGCGCACCGGATCGGCGAACGGCGAACTGTCGGTTTCGCGGCGAGTCAGCTCGGCGTGCAGCGAGGTCAGCAGCTGGTGGTCGAAACCGGTGCCGACCTTGCCCGCGTACCGCAGCCGCCCTTTCTCGTGGTAGCCCAGCAGCAGCGCGCCGAACCCGACGCGGCTCCCCTGCGGCGCGGTGAACCCGCCGATCACCAGCTCCTGGCCCTGCTGGCATTTGAACTTCAGCCAGTCCGGCGACCTGCCGTGGTGGTACGGCGCGTCGGCGCGTTTCGCGATCACGCCCTCCCAGCCGCGGCGGCACGCCTCCTCGAAGTACTTCTCGCCGTCGGTATTGCGGTGCGAGGACAACCGAAGCGGGTCTTTGAAGGTGAAGGCGTCGCGCAGGATCGACTTGCGCTCGCGCAGCGGGAGCGACGTGGTGTCCTGGTCGTCGTAGTACAACAGGTCGAAGAGGTAGTAGTACACGCGCACGCCGGTCGCGCGGGCGCGCTCCGGATCGGTCAGGTGGATCCGCGGCTGGAGCGCGGCGAAACTGGTCTGGTCGCCGTCGAACGCCACGATCTCCCCGTCCGCGACGAACCGCGGTCCGCCTTGTGCGGCAAGGGCTTCCACGATCTCCGGGTACGCGTTGTCCATCGTCTTGCGGTTGCGGGAGTACAGCGTCGGGGTGCCGCCGTCGCGCACGCAGATGGCGCGGACGCCGTCGAGCTTGCGCTCGTAAATCCACTCCTCGGAGGAGAAGCGGCGGTCGGTGAGCGTGGCGAGGGTCGGCTCGCGCCAGCCGGGACCGGTCATTCGAGATCCCGGTTGGTGCGGCCGCTGAGCACGGGTTCGAGCTGCGTTTTCGCGGGTTTGCGCCGGCGGTCGGCCCCGTCGTCGTCCTTTTTGATCAGCAGCCACTGCTCCTGGCCGGACGAGTCGCGGCGGATCAGGGAGAAGGCGCCGCGCAGCTTTTCGCCGTGCAGACGGACCTTGAGGTGGCCGTCTTCGAGGGCTTGTTCGGCGGAGTCGGTGAGCACCTCGAACCTCCCGGTGTCCCACACGATCACGGTGCCGCCGCCGTACTCCTCAGCGGGGATGACGCCTTCGAACCGGGCGTAGTCGAGCGGATGGTCCTCGGTGCGGATGGCGAGACGCCGGTCCGAAGGATTCAGCGACGGGCCCTTCGGCACCGACCACGAGACGAGAACGCCGCCGATCTCCAGCCGGAAGTCGAAGTGCAGGCTGCTCGCGTCGTGCCGCTGGACGACGAACACCGGTTCGGCGTTCCGGCGGCCCCCGCTCGGCTCCGGGGTCCGCCGCGGGTCTCGTTTGGCGCGGTACGCGGCCAGCCGGTCCTTCGAGGACATCCCACCACCTCCGACCGCCGGATGCCCGCGCGCCGGGAACGCGAAACGTGATTGACGGCTCGCTGCCCGGGTAAGCGAACGGTTCCCGGCAGGCAGGAGCGATCCATGGCACCCCTCGCGGTCGACCTCGTCCTCGCGACCCGCACCGGCGACCTCGACGAGGTGGTCCGGCTGCTCGGCGAACTCGACGCACTTCCCGTGCGGCAGCGCGTGCTGCGCGGCCTCGTGCAGCGCTGCGCCGAGGCGGTCCACGAGCGGTTCGGACCGCGCCCCGACGACGCGGTGTTCACGGCCGTCGCGGTGGGCGAGGGCGAGGTGGCCGACGTGGACGACCTCGCGCCCGGGGTGCGCGCGGCGTTGCGGGCGGTGCTGGCGAAGCTGAACGGCGACGTCGAGGGCCTCGAAGCGCAGCTCAGCCTGGCCGCGCGGGAACCGCGGCTCACCGGGGTGGTGCATTGCCTGCTCTGGGCCGCCGACCTCCCGGCAACGGGCTTCACCGCACAGTGAAATCTCCGTCGTCGCCGACGACCAGGACGCGGCCGTCGAGCGCGTCGGAGCTGGCCTGGTCGAGGAATACGCGGGCGCCGGTCTCGTCGTCGGTCAGCACGGTGTCGGTTTCGGTGGCCAGCGCGGACACCGAGGTCGCCAGGCCGGCGGAGCCTTCGCGGGCGGTGACGCGCAGCCCGCCCTCCGGCGCGACGCCCTGTTCGGTCGCGAGGCGCTGGATGGTCCGGGCCGCGCCGGGATCGATGGTCAGCATGACCCCCGGTTACCCGCCTGGGCGGCGGCTAGTCGCGGAGCCCGTTTACCGCCGCGGGCAGCGGGTAAGCGGATTCCCGACCCCGATTCCGAGCAGTCCTGAGATGTGAGCGCTCCGATGACCGGATTTTTCCCGCCCGGGCAGGGAAACAGCCCGTTCGACCAGTTCCTGTCGCAGTTCTTCGGCCAGGCCGCGCCCGGCCGCCGCGGCTACTCGGTCGACGTGTCACGGCTGCTCACAGACCAGGCCCGCGGGCTCGTCGCGGAGGCGGCCGACCGCGCGGGCGCTGAGGCGCGCCGGCGTCGACGCGGCCAAGGTCGCCGAGCGCATCGAACGCGACCACGCCGCGCTCGCT
The DNA here is from genome assembly GCF_000158875.1 of Streptomyces sp. AA4. Taxonomy (NCBI): domain Bacteria; kingdom Bacillati; phylum Actinomycetota; class Actinomycetes; order Kitasatosporales; family Streptomycetaceae; genus Streptomyces; species Streptomyces sp. AA4. The sequence continues at coordinate 5,592,764 of NZ_GG657746.1, forward strand.
ATCGCGTTCTTCGGCATGCGTGGCATCGGACCTCTCTATAACCTCGCCTACGGACTCCACCAGGGCGGGCTGCCGGGTGCCGACCAGCTGTGGCGGGCGGGCGCGCTGGCGGCGGCACTTTCCGTGCTGATCCACGGGATTCTGGCCGCGCCGGTGTTGCGCCGGGCCGAGGAGCGGGGCGCGCACCTGCCGCGGCACCTCCCGGACGAAACCGGATAACGCTTTTCCCGCGCGGAAAGCAGTTCCCCCATTGGGTTGCGGAAATCCCGGTCAGAGAATCGGGACCCGACACGATGGTGGAACGAAGTGGAAGCCGATCGCCTTCCGCCAGCAGGTTTCTCGACGGACCCCGGGCCGGCGTTCGCCCGCCGCGATCATTCCTCCCGCCAGGAGCAAGTCCCATGCTGAAGAACCTCGGTCTCGCGACGGTCGCGGCCGGAAGCCCCGGCCTGGACCATGTCACCGGCACGCCGCGCGGGCCCGTGGTGTCCCCGCTCCGGGCAGGCATATCCCCGCTCGCCCGGGCTTTAGTGAGCCTTCGCGCCCGGCCGCGCGCAAGCGGCCGAGGCGCGAAGTCCGGCGGTTCGCCTCCGCGTTCGCCCGCTCGGGCCGGGACCTGCCCGAGTCATGGCGATCCTCGCTTCCCTCGCGTCAACCGGTCCCGCGCCGGGATAAACCGCTCGCCGGGAGGACAACCGCGAGACCACCTGGACGTGTGACACCGGCAAGGGCGGGCACGAGAACTACGCGGAACCGCCGGAAAGTTCCGCGAGCTTCTCCAGAATCGCGGCCCCGTCGCCCAGCATCTCCCGCTCCAGCGGGGAAATGCGCCACCACACCACGCCCGCGACGACCCTGCTCGGCGGAAGCACCACGAGGTCTCCCGGCGCAACGACCTCCACACCGGACCCCAGCGCGCAATCCCCGAAAGTGCCGGGCTCGACGAAGAAAAACGCTCCGTGCGGAGACAACGCCATCGGCCCGAGCGGCCGCCCGCCGTCGAATGCGGCGAGGGTTTGCCAGCCTAGATAGGTCGGCGCGCGCAGGACGGAAAAATGCTCTCCCACCGGCGCGAGAATCGCTTGCCGGTGAATAGACCACCATTCCGCGACCACGCAACGGTCGACAGTGGCCTCGGACCGGGGCACCGTCGGCTCCCGGCCGCCGAGTCGTTCGAAGGTGACCGGATGCCACGTCGTCAGGCCGTCGCACACCGGGCCTGGCAGGATCGGCCAGCCCAGGGCGGCGTAATGCTCGGCCGCGGCGCGCAGCGAACCCAGGGCGGCCCCGTGGTCCCCGGCCAGACAGCGGGAACGGCTTCCGCGCGCAACAGCGGTCATCGCAAGAGTCCCTTCCGAGAAGCGAACGCCGCGACCGGCGGCGCGGGAACCGGGGTACCGCCCGACCACCATGCGTCCGCGGCGAGTCGCGGACCAGCCAGAGAACCGGGCGCAAACCGGCAGCGCGCCGGGTCCGCTCGCGTCACGAAATCGTCACGCCCACAACCGGCGCCGCGCCCGCCCGTCTCCTCAGCAAGCGACCGAATCGCCACGTTTCCAGGGGGACACCATGCACAAAAGCTCGCTTCGCCCTGCCCATTTTCTCCTCGTCGCAACCGCGACGGCACTGATCGGCCTCACCGCCGGATGCACCTCCGACGGCGCGTCTCCGGCCCCAACTGGCGCGTCGGCCCCAGTCGCTGTCCCGCCCGCCAAGGCGGCCTCGGCCACCCGGACCTCTCGCCATCCGAGCGAAGACGTGGAATTCATCGGCTACGACACCAAGCGGGACATGCCGGAATTCGTCAAAGTCGTGCAGCAGGGCAACGGCGGCGCCCACCTGGTCCCCGACCCGGACGACCCGACCACGCACGAACTCCCGATGTCGCCGGACGCCTCGATCCGGGCCGTCGGCGACACGGACTTCCCCTTCGAAACCTGCCCGCCGTACGGCTGCACCACCAGCCTGATGATCGCGTCGGTGATCGGGCACTACGACAACTCGTTCTACGCCCACATCCACGTCAACGCGGCCGACCAGATCGATTTTGTCGAGCAATCGGCCTACTGAAGGCGTCGAAACCGATTCATCCGGACGGCCGGTGCTGGCGCGGATTCGCCCGCGCCAGCACCGCGTCACTCCCGACTCCGGCCACCCTGATCTGATTGCGGCCGTTCTGCTTGGCCCGCAACAACGCGCCGTCCGCGGCCCGAAGCAACTGTTCGGCCGAGACCCCGTTCTCGGGGTAGGACGCCACCCCCATCGAAGTGCTCACTCCGGGCAGCGTCCGAGGCTCCCCGTCCGTAGTAGCGGTGAGCACGATCGGGGTATGCGCCAGCCGGGAACGAATCCGCTCAGCGACGGCCAGCAACTCGCCGGACCTGAGGCCGGGCAGGAGAATCGCCAGCTCGTCCCCGCCGTACCGGGCCACGAGATCCTCGGCCCGGACCTCGGACCGCACTCGGTCGGCGACGGCGCGGATGGCCTGGTCGCCGGCCGGGTGCCCGTAGGTGTCGTTGATGGCTTTGAACTTGTCGAGGTCCAGGAACAGCACGCCGAGACCGGTCTGGCTGAGCCTCGCCCGTTCGAGGGCGGCGGTGACCACGTCCGCCCAGTACACCGGCGTCGCCAAGCCCGTCTTCTGATCCGTCCGGGACGCCCGCAGGTACTGGGGCAGCAAGAGATCGCGGTGCACGCACAGCACGGCGATCATCGGGGCCGGCAGCGCCCACGGCTCGTGGACCAGCAGGACGGCCATGGTCGCGCCGAGCCCGAGCGCCGAGGCGACGACCAGCTGGTCGCCGGGATGTCCCAAGGCCTGCCGGAGCGGCAGTTTTTCGTGCGTGGACCACCCGATCGCGACGACGACCAGTGCGTAGTTGACCAGCCACCACGCGGCGGCAGCGGCTGCTACGAGCAGCAGCGACCACCCGTCGTGCGGCAACCGGGGGCCGCTCGGCGAAATGGAGTCCAGGATCGTCGAGGCGACGGCCGACGCGAGTACGAAGGTGGCGGCGGAATAGATCTTTCGATACAGAATCGTCGGCCCGTAAACCCGATACCAGCAATATGCGTAGGACACCGCGGTCAACGCGATGACGAGCGGCAGCGGCAGCACCAGCAGCGCGGCGAACACCCACAGGCTCTTGAGATTCGTGTACGGCGCTTTCTTCGACGCCTGCTCACGCCTGCGCTCGATCGTGCGGACCGCCTCGAGATGTCCCACGGCGGCCGCGGTGAGGAGCGCGAACCACAGCCACTCCGTCCGGGTGACCGAGACGGAGACCGCCGAGAACACCCCGATCGCGACCGCGACGGCGTCGACCGCGAGCACCAGGCACAGCGCGGGGCGCGGCAGGGACCGGAATCCCCGCCTCGTTATGCGTCCGCCACTCTCACCAGTCACGCTGGTATCCGCCCCTGTCCACGAAGATTAATCACAGTAATCGCAGGGCCGCCCGGCCGTCGATACGCCGGTCGGACCAACCACGGAGGAGAAAGGCGTCACTATGCGCAACGCACCCGGCAACGAATGGACCCGTTCCCGCGGAAACGAGTGGATCCGTTTCCAGGGCAACGAATGGACCCGCCGCGGCAACGAATGGGGCCGCGGAAACGAGTGGACCCGCTGATCCGCTACGCCGGTCCGGCGGCGCGGCGGGCGCGGTTCCAAGCCGCGCCCGCCGCGAGCGCCGTCAGCACGCCGAGTCCCCCGGAGACGGCTAGGACCGTGCTCGGAGCCGCCGCGGTCGCCGCCAGTCCGGCGAGGGCGATCCCGGCTCCTTGGCTGGTCGTCAACGCGGTCGCGGCCAGCCCGTAGGCCTGGGCCCGCCGGTGATCGGGAACCGCCAGCGTGAACGCCGCCGACGCGGGCAGATGGTAGGCGCTCGCCATTCCCGACAGTCCCCACAGGACCGCTGTCACGGCCAGGCCCGGGTGAAGCGCGCACACCACGAGCGGCACGCTGGCAGCCACCGCGAGCGGCCCCAGCAACCGCATCCGCACCGGCGACGGCAGTCGCGACACGATCAGCATCCCGAGCACCGTCCCGGCCGGACTCGCCGCGAGCAGCACCCCCACCGCCTGAGCGGACCCGCCGATCGACTCCGCATACGGCGCCGCCAGCCCCTCGACCGTGACGTAAAAACCGGCCACACAAGCCAATCCCACCAGCGAACGCAACCGCGGCGTCCGCGCGACCAGCACCGTCCCGGCCCGCAGATCAGCCCACCAGCGCCCCAGCCGGGTCCCGTCCCCCGCGGTTACTCCGGGTGCTGGCCGAGCCCGGATCCCGAACCGCACCACCGCCGCCGAGACCACGAACGTCACGCCGTCCGCGACGAGCGCCTGACCCGGCCCGAGGAACGCGACCAGCGTCCCGCCGGTCGCGAACCCCACCACCTGCGCCAGCTGGACCACCATGTCCAGCACGCCCTTGCCCAGCACGAACTCCTCGCCGGGCAGCACCGCCGCGGCCGTCGCCGCACGAGCCGCGTTGCCCGGCGCGCCGGCCGCCTGGACCACCACCAGCAGCGCGGCGACCGCAGGCAGCGGCAGCGCGGGAATCGCCATTACCGTCACCAGCCCGGCGCGCACCAGGTCCGCCGCCACCATGACCCGCCGCCGCGGCCACCGGTCCGCCAGGCCCGACAACAGCGGACCGGCGAAAATCGACGGCACGTAGGTCAAGGCATAGACCCCGGCGGTCCAGCCCGCCGAACGCGTCCGGTCGAAGACCAGCAACGACAACGCCACCCGCGCGAACTGGTCGCCCGCGACCGAAACCACCATGCTCGCGAACAGCGCGCGGAACTCCGGTCTGCCGAACACCTGCCGATACGTCGCCACCCGCCCAGCTTGGCCGATCACCACCGGGGCGGCACACCCCCGCAGGTACGGGCTGGCCCGGTTTCCGACGCCGGTGCGGCGGCCAGCTCCCAGAGCCGCAGGAAACCGTCGAGGATCTCCTTGCCCGCGGGCAAATCCGCACTCACGCCCCGTGCCGCTTCGCCCGAGTCGAAGATCCGGAACATCAGCAGGCAGCGCGAGAAGTCGTCCCGGCCAGGAGATCTCCGGACGGACGGGCTGCGCGCGTCGAACAGCATCGCCGCGCGGCAACGGACCGCCCGGGAGTCCTCCGCACGTCGCGGCCGACAAATCAGGCGCGCCCTCCCCGCGCCCGGCCGTAGTATCCGGCAGATGACCGAGGACGACCTTCTCGAGCGATACGGGCTGCATCCGACCGGCAGCCAGCTGGACGAGGTCCGCGGCATCCTGGCGACCGAGATGCGCGCCAGGCTCGACGCGAACGCCGAATTGATGAAGGTCTGCTGCATCCAGCTGTTCCACCACGGCTCGCTGGACGACGTGCTGCTCGTCTGGCAAGCCAAAACGTCCGGCTGGGATTCGCAATTCGCCATCGACGTGCAGCTCTTGTGCGGGGCCGGGTTGGACGCGACCAAAGAGTTTCTCGCCGCTCGCCCGGACGAGCTGGCCCGCGAGGCCCTGACCTACCTGACGGAGTGCGAGGAAGCCCGCGACTTCGAAAATTTCACTGTGGAAGGCTGGTCTGAGTATTACCACCAATACTACGGTGTTCCTCGCCCGGAGTGACATCCGCTGCCGTGGCGTCCTTTCCGGAACGTGCGGAGAGAAATCGCGCGCGAAGCTCCTTCACTGACATTCCGCCGCTGAAGCACCAGATGGCGATCACCGGGTCGCAGATCGCGCAGCCGAGCGACGAGGTGTGCGCGAACGGGAGGATCGGCGCGCCTTTCAGGTGATGCAGCACGTCCAAGGTCGTGTGCAGGAGCCAGGCGATCCCGATGAACGCCCAGGATTTCAGGCCGCGGTAAGCGCAGTAGGTCACCGCGGCGGTGAAGACCAGTTCGAGGGGGCCGAATGCGCCGCTGCTCAAGTAAGCCGCTCCGGCGCCGGCGACCATGATCGCGTTGAACTTACGACGATGCGGCTCGGCGAGGAAGGAGTTGAGCAGGCAGTAGACAATGCCGATGAGAATGGCGGAAACGATGATCACAGGCCAACGCTATGGCTGCGGTCGCGAGCGCGTAACCGTCCGGAGAGACAATTCTCGCCGGTTTCTCGCCAACAACGCCACCCGCGGCGACGCGGTCAAGGCAAACTGCTCGCATGACAGGTCTGACCGCCGAACTCGTGGTTGACGGTCGCGCACCGCAGACCCCGGCCCTGGCCCCGAACGGACACCTGCTCTGCTACGTCCTCGCGCCCCTCAGCCGAACCGGCGACCACCTCGACACCGAACTCTGGCTCGTCGACCCCGACGGCTCCGCGTCGCGCCGGGCGACCGCGGACACCGCAACGGAATCCCGGCCGCACTGGCCCGCGGACTCGGGCTCGCTGTTCTTCCTCTCCGACCAAGCCGACCGCGGCACCGCACAAGTGCACCGGCACCGCTGGGCAGCTACCCCGCCGCGGCCGAAACGGCGGAACGCCTGGCCCGCCGCGTAGACGAGCAGAACGCGCGCATGATCGACGCTCTCGAGCGCGGCGTCGCCGAGGGCCTGATCCGCCCGCTCGACGCACGCAAAGCGGCCACGGTCCTGTGAGCGAGCTGGAATGGCGTGCTCAGTCTCGCCTGGTGCCCCGACGCCCTGCGCGAGGACGAGGCCAGCCTTGCCGAACTGCTCTCCCTCGCGACGAACATCGCAAGCTGGGACTTGCGGATCTGACTTCAGCACGATGAGGGGCGTCAATTCTCCGCGACAACGTAGCCGGCGGCGGAACGCGTCTTCCCAGATCGTCGGAATCGGCATGCTCACCTGCAGCCCGGGGAAGAACGCTATCGACAACCCGGCGTCGAGCGTGGGAACGTCAGCGTTCGATGATGCGAGGAGTTCTTACAGTTCCTTACGCGGTGGGAATTCTCGCGGCACTGACGGTGGTACCCGGCCCCGACATGGCGGTAGCGACGAAGCGGGCCATCGCCGCCTGCTGGCAGGACGGCCTCAAGACAGTCGGCGGCGTCACTGCGGGACTGCTGGGGTGGGGCCTGCTCACCGTGGTCGGCCTGGCCGCCCTGCTGGCCGCGTCCGCCACGGCCTACACCATCGTCAAGCTCTCCGGAGCGGCCTTTCTGCTCGTGCTCGGCATTCAAGCACTCCTCCACAGCCGAAAGCACGCGGCACAGTCCGGCCTGACGACATCCTCCGCAGGCGGAAACCCTTGGCGGACCGGCCTGATCAGCAACCTCTTCAACCCGAAGATCGCCGTGTTCTACCCCGGCCCGCTCCCGACGCTCGTCCCTTCCGGGCTCGTCCCGCAAGCCGGCATGGCAGTGCTGGTCCTCATCCACACCGCCCTCACCCTGGTCTGGCTCGCCAGCTATGTGCTGCTGCTGGCCAAAGCCCGCGCGTTCTTCGAAAAGCCCGCCGTACGGCGGGCCATGCACCGCATCACGGGTGTCGTCCTCATCGGCTTCGGCAGCAAGGTCGCCTCCAGCCAGCCATGACCGCGCCCGCGGCGTCCTGGGTGGCGAGCCGGAAGTCGCGGCAGCCTCCCGCAGCCGGTCCGCCTCCGGTGAGTTGGCGTGCCGCTCGTCGGCGTGACAGGTGCAGGCATGGATGTTCGACAATCGACAACACATGGCATTCACGACAACCACAGCACTCCTCGGAATCATCGTGACAATGATTTCTATCATATTGCCCTCGATCGCAATAATACGAAGCAAACGAAGAAAATGACCGGCAGATAAGAACCTGAACCTTCGCGCAGTGCTTCGGGTTCGTGTCCCGACATCGAGACGACCAGCGAGGAGATCGATTATGCGGAAAGCAATGGTGGTGGCGGCTTGTGTCGCGGGGGCCTGCGTGAGCATGACGTCCGCGGCATCGGCGTCGCCCGCCTCGGCGAATCCGGGCCAGGTCCAGGCGTGTGCGTATTTCGCGAACAAGCCCTACGTCAACGGCGGCGAACTTGTCGGAAGCGGCGGCAGAACGGGCTGCGGGACCGGAAAGTCAACCTCCAAGTTGTCATCAACAAGGACATGCCCGGCCCGGACCCGCAAGCTGGAGAACGCACCTGCAACGGCTTCGTCACCGACACCGTGACGGTCTACGGCAAGTGCCTCGGGCACGGCAAATACTATACGGAAACCCACGTATTGGGGACCGTCACCAAGGTCCAGTCCGAGCGCGTCGAACTCTGCTAGTCGTCGCGTCATCGCTTTTGTCTTCGCAGCTTCGCGTTTCACAGCACTCGCCTCGCCGTGCTGCGCGGTGCGGACCAGCGCACTCGACGCAGGCGGAGGCGAAGCGGCGGCACCGGTCGCCGAGCACCCAGATCGGGTGAGGTCCAAGCGGGAACTTCCAGTCAAGGATGCCGCGATCTGGCAGACCTGCCGACCGTAGTCGCGGCCTTTGACCGCGATGGCCTTTTCGCCCGGGCCGGCGCGACCCTCGACGTGGCGCATGATGCTAAAAATCATCTCGGCGAGGTCTATTTCTTCATGATCAAGCGATCGTCAGAATTCCTCCAAGGCAGGTGCGCAGCACAAGGGAAGAATACCCGGTTACGGCCGTCCCGACAGCCTGCCGAAATTTCACTGTGAAGTGCAACACCCCTTGTTCAGGGGAATTTTGCGGCCGCCCGTGGAGGATTCCGGCCGGTTCGTTCACCCTGTGTCGATGGTGCCCGGCCGGGTGCCTCGGCACCGCACGGCCGGACGGTCTGCGTGCGCCCAGCGAAGGAGAGCCAGTTGGTGAGCATGAGACGAAGATATCTCGGCGCGGCCTTGTCGGTCTGCGTGGCGGCCATGACGGTGACGGCAGTCCAGAATCCCGCTTCCGCGGAGACCGCGGACAGCCCACAGGCCTTGTCGCCCGTGCCGACAGACTCGTTATCGCAGCAGTACCGAGGCCAGCAGGTGTCGTGGAAGTACGACAACTGCACCGCGGCGGAGAAAGCCGCCCGTACCCAGAGGTCCGGCAGCTCCGTGCTTGCCTACCGGACGGTCGAATGTGCCGACATCACAGTTCCGGTCAACTATCTCGAACCGGACAAGGCCAGCATCACCGTCCACGCGTTGCGAGTCGGGGCGCAAATGTCGCCGGGGGAACAACCGAGGACGATGTTCGTGAACCGCGGCGGTCCCGGCGGGGCCGCGGGCACGTGGGCGTTGCGGGTCGCCGGGACGATGCCGGATCTGCTTCAGAACTACCAGATCGTCGGCCTCGACCCCCGGGGCACAGGCGCCTCCAGCCCGATCGAGTGCCAACCCGCGTCCCAGGACAACCTCGACACCTATCGAAATAGTTCTCACATCGGCACAAATGTCGACTACGGGTGCATCGGAAAATACACTCACGCGGCATTCCTGGGCACAGAGAACGTGGCACGGGACTTCGACCTGGTGCGCAGCCTGCTCGGCGCGTCGGTGCTGGACTATTACGGCGTTTCGTACGGAACCAAGCTGGGACGGGTTTACCAGTCGCTGTTCCCTTCCCGATCAGGCAGGTTCGTACTGGACAGCAACATGCTGGCCCCCGGAGTGCCCCAGCCGGCAACGAGCCAGGAAGCTGCGTTCAAACGCCGTGGGACGCAGCTGACCGAATGGCTGGCGCGACAGAACAAAACGTATCAACTGGGTGCCACGGCGGCGAAGGTGACCGCCGCGTACGAGGGTGTCCTGAAGGCCGCGGACCTCGGACAGTTGCCTGGCATCACCCGCGGGGACTTCGAGAGCGTCTGGCAGTCCTCCGCGTACTCGGACTCAGCGTTCGCGAGCTTCGCCCGATCCTTGACCTTGGCCAGGCGCTACTTGGCGAACGACCCCGCGATCACCTTCGCTCAGGTCCACGACCAGCTGTTCTCCGACGAGACGCAATCGGGGTACTGGAACTCGACTGAGTTCAACACCGCGGCCAGCGTGCTGACGACGATTTCCGACGCGGTGAGCCTTCCCGTGGGGAAGGACTGGAAGATCCCCGCCGGCGTTCTGGCCGCCCTCAAAACGACAATGAATTCCGCGGACCCGGGAACATCCCCTGATCAGCTGCTGGCTGCCCTGATGAAGCCCGACACGCTGGCCGCGATAGCGAAGATCGCGGTCACGGTATTCGAGGTCCTGTCCTCAATCGTGAGATACGGTCTTCCGAAATCGATCGCCGATCCGAGCCCGTTCGGCGACGGAGAGCTGCGTTTCGTCCCCAAGGAGACGAAATCCTCCGGAGGCAACGCCGCGCCGTTCGCCCTGATGTTGCAAAACGAGTTCGACCCGGCGACCCCTTGGGAGAACGCGGTGGCGCTCCTGGGCTACTTCCCGAATTCGAAGCTGGTCGCGGTGCGGGGCGCGGGTTCGCACGGGGTGATGCCCACGCTCGACAGCGCGCTGTCGCCGTCCCCCGGTTGCGCCGGGGTCGTGCTGTCCCGGTACCTCCAGCGCGGCGAGCGACCGGCGGCTAATCAGGTGTGCACTGCGCCGCCGATGCCGGGCGACAAGGCCAGCACTGTCCCGGCGGACAAGAGCGTCGCACCTGGAACTCTGATCGACCCGTGGCGTGCCGCTGTCCCCAGCTGAGCGAAAGTCCATGACGATCGGGTGAAGCAAACCCCTCCGTGCAGTCACAGAGCGGGGAGGGCGTCCGCGGCCGGCGCGCTAAGCAGCCGGGCCGGACAGCCCTCCCCGCTCCGTCGGTGCGCCACGGATCGACGATCCGGCCGCGCCGATGCCGACGGCCGCCACGTTCGCGGCCGCAGTCTCCGGAGAACGAGAAACTCGTCGTCTCCATGGCGGTCGGACTGGGCCTGATCGCGTTTTTCCCGACCAAGCGCCGGTACGAGTTCCGATGCTGCCTCCGCGGCTGCTGAGCGATCTGGCGTTCCTCGTGCCGGTCCTGCTCGGGGCCCCACAGTCCTGCTCGAATGCTCGTGAGCGACCTGCCGATGGGTGACGCAGGACGTCTTCGCCTGGGGAGGTCGAGTCCAGGCTCGAGGCGTCGCGGCTGGTCGCGAATCGCGAGTTGATCCGATGCGGCCCGACGCGAGGCCCGCGTTCGGATGGCCAAAGCGCGCGACTCCCCGGAATCGCAAGCCGGGGCCCGAATTTAGTGCTCCGCTCGTCGAGAACGCCGGCGGTCCAAGCCCAGACGGCCGCGACACCGCACCGTTTCGGCAGCGACCCCCTTCCCCTGACGGACATCCGCCAGACCGCAGGCGCCAAACTCAGGGCCATGCGGGTTCGGGCCGATCTCGGCGATGCCGCAGCGGGAGCAGTGACAATGAACTCCGGATGCGTCGCTGGGCACCATCGCCACTCCGGCCAGCCGTGCCCCGCCCGGCACAAAACTGCCTCCCGGCAATTCGGACACCCGTTTCGGTAGTTAATATTCAATGTGCGGTCAGTGATTTATCGCATGCTTCACCGGTGAATTGCTGTTTACCTCAACGGGTACCGGTATTACGCCGCGTCGTCAGGTCTACTCGGAGCGTCATACTACTGCGGCGAAGATGGAGGCACACCAGATTGCCAAGCCCGCCGACCGCTGGGTTCGCGCGCTCACCGACAAGAACATCGGCGCTCTGGCGTCCATTATTTCTACAGGCGGAGTATCTGCAAGCCCGTTTTCATGGGCTGCGAAAACAAGAGGAATGGAAATGCTTGGAAGAATTCCGATTTACTTCGGCGGCAAGGTCGGCAAACGTGTGCGAACACCCGTAAACCGAAGGCACCGTGCGAAGGCCATGGTCGCGCTGCTTGCCGTCGGATTAGCCCTTCCGCAAGCTCCGGCCCTTGCAGTCGGCGACCAATCGCCCAGTGATCATCCTCTCGCCACGGAACGCTACGAACCAGTACCTTCTTTTCTCGCGCGCTTCTCCGTAACACACGACAGCGAAGACGGCAGCACGAGTACGCGCTCAGTAGGCTCCGGCGCGTTTATCGCACCGGATCTCGTGGTCACCGCTGCGCATGTCGTGGCACAGCGCACCAGCCGAGATCAGGCCGTACGGGCCACGGTCAGCGTAACGCAAAGAAACGGCACGGTCGCCACGGTTCCCGTGGCGGAAATGCGAATCGCCCAAGGTTATCCCTTGCCAGGCGGAACTCCTAGCACCCCTGAAAACAGGATTAGCAACGACCTCGCCGTAGTCAGGCTTCAACGGCCGGTTGACAATATTGAATTCCTGCGACTGCCGAGCGACGCCGATGTCAACGTCAATGACGCAGACAGAATCGTCGCCACCCTGTTCGGACGAATGGTTCCCTCCGAGCAGAGAATCACCGACACCTTCCACCAGGTCAATAATGACCGAAACGGCGGAGCAATCAATTCCGACCAACAGCGGGCGCTACTCGCGCGAATCACCGGAGGCGGCGCCCCGGCTGATCAGCTGAATGTTCAATCTCCAGGCACCCCCATTGTTCGGCTGAGCATTCCCCGCCTGGGCAGCAACCGCTACGGAGGCCTCGCCGCACAACGCTTCCGCTTCATGTACAATGATCCTGAACAGGCAATTCCCGGCCTGGTCGCGGCATCCCGTCAAGCTGTTTCCCACAGAGGCGACAGCGGTTCCCCGCTTGTTGGGTGGGCGCACGGCGAAGCGTATCTGGCCGGCGTGACCTCCAACTCGTGGTATCAATTCAACAGCAACGACGAATTCCGAAACGGAGCGCAGTTCTCTACAGCAAGCGTGGAGACCATTTTGCGCTCCATGGGCCGATACGACAACCGCCCTCGGGACAATTTCTGGAATGACCCCGTTCCGCTCATTCCCTCGAACGCCAACCCGCGCAATTACGTCCCGCTTTACACTCCTAGTTCTCCTGAGCTGACGGTAAACGATCCCACTCGCGGCAATAATTTCGCAGACGCGCAGGAATGCGACAATCCCCTGTGCCATTACGTGGCAGAAGACGAGGAGTTGAGCACCTACTCCGTCCGGCCTCGTTCGCTGCGGGTGGCAGACGGCGGAGACTCCGGCGGAGAGTATGAAGTCTACGGACAGCTGGCGATTTTCTCCCCGCAGGACAATCCGCCGTACACAGTCCTCAACAACTCGGCCTATCCAGCACCCGGCGGGCTGCGCGAAGTACACCTCGGAATCGCGGGGCCCAGGTTCTTCGACGTACCCGAAGAACACCCGGTCGACATCCCGATCGGCCCAGACGGAAACAATTCGAGAGATTACTCGTTGCCGAATTCCTCGACAGCGATACCCATTCAATCGTCTCAAGCCAATCCTACCTTCTGCATCGCTACCCCGACGGCCCATGGACTGTACGAAGCGGATAGCGGAAACGATGACACCATCGTTCCGACGGGGCAAATATCGTGCGTCAACGCTTCGGCAAGCAACGCGAATCCGGACGGCACATACAATATCCAGCTCAATGGAAGCACAGGCAGTGTCACGGTAACGCTTGAAGTCACCCGGCCAACCGACGCGGACTACGGTGGCCAGGGTCCGTCGGTGAGGGTGGGTCCGCCGGCGGCGGCCGGGAAGCGCTACGCCATCGGCGCCGCCGCGGGAGACAAACTCATCCTCAACACCAACGGAAAACCAGCAGGCTCCCCCGTCGTGCTCTCCAACCAGGACCTCAACGACAACAAACTCTGGGAAGCCAAAGACAGCACCACCAACGGCTACGTCCAATTCGTCAACGTCCACACCGGACTCGCACTCGACGGCGGCGGAGCCACCAACAAAGGCGCAAACGTCCTGATCCAACCCCTCGACCCCAAAGCCTCCAGCCAAGACTGGAAACTGCAACCCACCTCCACCACCGGCGAATACCTCATCGTCAACCGCAGCACCAACATGGTCCTCGACAACAAGGGAGCAAAACTCGCCCAAGCCGGCACAGCACTCCAGCAATCAACCCCCAACGACGACAACCCCAAAACCCACTGGACCCTCACCGAACACACCCCGCCACCAGTGGCGGCCGGGAAGCACTACGCCATCGGCGCCGCCGCGGGAGACAAACTCATCCTCAACACGAACGGAAAACCAGCAGGCTCCCCCGTCGTGCTCTCCAACCAGGACCTCAACGACAACAAACTCTGGGAAGCCAAAGACAGCACCACCAACGGCTACGTCCAATTCGTCAACGTCCACACCGGACTCGCACTCGACGGCGGCGGAGCCACCAACAAAGGCGCAAACGTCCTGATCCAACCCCTCGACCCCAAAGCCTCCAGCCAAGACTGGAAACTGCAACCCACCTCCACCACCGGCGAATACCTCATCGTCAACCGCAGCACCAACATGGTCCTCGACAACAAGGGAGCAAAACTCGCCCAAGCCGGCACAGCACTCCAGCAATCAACCCCCAACGACGACAACCCCAAAACCCACTGGACCTTTACCGCCCAGGCCCCCGCGCCGGCCCCTGCCCCGGCGGCGGCGAGCATTACCGCACCGGCCGACACGTCCCGCGGGCTCCCGTTCGCTATCCAGTACAACGCTGGGGGCGCCTGGGTCGCCGGGGCGCGGTACCAGATCGAAATAGTCAACCCCGCGGCGCACGCCGTGCTCGACACCATCACCGTCAGCACGCAGTCAGACACGATTCGGTACACAAAGGAGCTCGCGGCAGGCAGCTATACCGTCGCGCTCAGGGGTCCCGACGGAACCATCGTCGCGGGGCCGGTGAGCTTCAAGGTGTCCAACCTCGGCTAGCGCGAAGGAGACGCCTGAACAACGGCAGCCGCTGAGACGGGACACCCGTAGGCGTTTGCTCGCCGGCCCATCGCCCCGGCGAGCATTCGGCGGCCGGACGCAATGGGTCCGATGCGTCGGGCGAAATCGCGGATTCGTCAGGCGGTCCGGGGCGCCGTCCGCGATGCCGAGGCGGGCGTGGGGGTGGGTGACGACCTTGTCGCCCACCCCCCGAGTTCGGGTGGCCGCATATTCTGCCCGGGAGGAGCTCTGCCCGGTGCCCGGATCCGGGCGAATGTTTGTGTCGTGGAACGAAATGCACACGCGCACCTGGTGTTCGTGACCGGACCGGGCCAGAGGCGCTTCGATGATCAAGGCTCGAAGGTCCGGCACCTCGATAGCCATTCACCCCAGAGGACGGGTGGATGCCTTCGGTGAAATCGCCAACCCGAGAGGTGCTGAGCCGGTTGGCGCTGGAGGTGCCCGAGGCGCGGCAGACGCGAATCGAACGGGATCAGCCGCGCCGAGATCCGCAGCGCCCGGCGGCTCCGAACCGCCGCCAGCGACCGCAGCGGACCCCGGCAGCCGACCGCTTGGGCGACCGTCACAGTCGACACCAAATCGCCCCGACCTCCGGGCAGGACAAAGCCCAGGTCGTTCACCTGGGCTTTGCTCCCCGCTTGGACTCGAACCAAGAACCCTCCGGTTAATTGTTGCGGGCCGTTTCGAATCGATGTCATTCGATCTAGCTGGAGAATTCGCAACTGTTCATGTTGCGGTTCGACTCCAGTCGGCCGGCCTCGTTCGACCTTCAATTTCGTCCTTAAATCGTCCCTAGATCGACAGGTCACGTTCGTCGGCCACGCACATCGGGCACACGCCGCTCAGCACGGCGCCGACGCCGCCCGGCTGGTCGGCAAGCTCGCCGCGGACACGCTGGCGAACGTCTGGAGCGACATCAGCCAGAAGTGGTTCCTCGTCATCGACGACCTCGCGAACGGCGCGGCCGGCGCGCTCGCCGCCCAGCACGCGTCGATCCTGACCAAGCAGTCCCAGTTCCTCGCCGACGAGTCCGCCAAATTTCCTGAACCTCGCGAAGAACGCGCCGGAAGGCACGACCGCCGCCCGGGTCTACCGCGACGTGGACGCGGGACAAGCGGCCGCACACGGCGCCGACGACGCCGCGAAAGCAGCGGCTGAGCTGGAGAAGAAGGCTCCCCGAGTGGGGCTGAAGGTGGGCGGGGGCCCTTGCGGTGGCCAGGGTTGTGCACGACATCGCCAACGGGAAGCCCGCCGCCTAGGCCGTCGTGTCCGGCGCGGCAGGCTTCGGCGCGTCGGTCGCCGCGGGCGCGGGGATCGGGGCCGCGGTCGGTACCGTGTTCCGCGGCGTGGGCAACGTCGTCGGCGCCGCGGTCGGGGCGGTCGGCGGTTCGGTCGTCGGCGTCTTCACCTCCGGCGCAGTCGACAGCCTGTACCAGAACGTGATCGGCGCGGCCGGGACCGCCATCGCGGACGGAGCCAAGGCCGTGGCGGACGCGGGAAAGACGATCGACGGCGCAGCCGGGACGTGCAGGATGCCGTCTTCTGACGCCCTGCCACGCCCCGAATGGCCCGCCCCACGCGCGGGCCGGACCGTCGCCGCCGTGGTGTTCGTCCTGCTCCTCGGCGCAGCCGCGATTCCGGTCGGCTTCGGGTTCGTCGCCGTCGGCCACCCCGGCGGCCCGCGCTGGGCGACGGCCTTCTCGGCGATCATGTTCCTGACCGCGGCACTCGGCTACGTCTCGCGACTGCGGCCGCGGCATCGGGACGCGAACATCGCGATCGTGAACCGCGAAGACGGACCCGCGGCGGAAATCCGCGGTTCGACACTGATCTTCGTGCTGCTGTTGGGCATTTTTCGGTTGCCTGGCGGTGTTCTTCGGCATGGCGGCGGTCGACTACGTCCGATCCGGCCCCGGCATCCCCGCCAGGCTGGCGCCGGGCGGGCTCTGCGGCGTAGCGGCGCTGTACTTCGGCAGCTGCCTCGCGCTCGCGGCGGCCGGGCGGGTCCGGCGCGGCGGGGTCGTCCTGTCCCGACGCGGCATCCGCCACCGAGGCTGGACCTTCTCCTGCTTCCTGCCCTGGGACGCACTCGCGGGTTGCAAAGCGACGTCCTTTCACGACACCCGCCTACGTGCCGGTCATCGCGTACGCGAACGCTCCGTGGGAACGCCGCCAGTACGCACGCCGGTGAAAGTTCGACAAGCTTCCGCCGCGGCCGATGATCGCGCTCAACTGCGCCGCGTTCGCGGCCGACCGGGACCAGCTGTACCGCTTCGTCATGTTCTACCTCGACAATCCCGCCGCCCGGACCGAACTCGGCACCGAACTCAGCCGTCAGCGCATGCTCGCCGGAGACCTGTCGTAGCCCGACTGCGTCTATCCCGAAGACGGTTGCGCCGAACCCCGCAAGGCCGCCGTGTCGGCTTCCGGGGTCGCCCGGTCGGTCGACGCCGCCCTCGGGTAATGACCCGTCGGGGGCATCACACCGCTCCCTGCTCGTCGTCCCCGCCTCCGGCCGGGGCGGTGCCGGGGTCGTTCGGCGGGCGGAGGCCGTCGGCGAGGTCGGCGGGCAGGAGGAACGAGTACTTGCCGAGCAGGTTGATGCCGCGGTGCCGGCGGCGGAGCGGGACGAGCCGGGCGTCGTCCTCGTCACGGACGTCGGCTCCGGCGGCCCGCCTGCGGGTCAGCGGCTGGAGTGCGTCGGCGGCGTCGGCGAGGGTTGAGGGCCAGGCGGCGGTGATCGCGTCCCATGCCGCCCGCAGCGACACCCCTTCGGTCAGCAGCCGGTAGGGAGGGGCTCCCCACCGGCTGGCGACCACGTTCCCGGTCCGGTCGCGCTGGCCCGGTCCGGGCGCGCCGCCGGGCAGGAAGTCCAGCGTCCAGCGCTGCCCGCCGGTCGGCTCGTCGGTCAGGCCCGCGCCCGCGACCGTGTACGACCGCAGCGCGTTGCGCTCGTCAGCGGCCTCGGGCATCGCCGCGGCGCGATGAACACGGTTGTAGGCCCATATCGAGGCATACACAGCACGGGATGAATCCCCCGGACCCGGCGACCCGGACGACGCTGGCATGCCGGTGATCGTAAATGTCCCTCGCCCGGGTGAACCTTCACCTGTCCAGGACATGCGCCGCAAATCCCCCGCGCCGGGGAGGGACATCCCCCGGTTCAAGGTCGTCATGGCGCCCCGGCGCTCGTGCCGGGCACGGCGAAGACGGAGGCGGCGACCAGGCGAGCCGGGTCGGTGGCGAGGCGGTCGCCGGTGTGGCCGTAGAGGGCCGCGGTGCCGGCGCTGGCGTGCGCGAGGGCGCGCCGGCGCTGTTCGGGGGTGGCGCAGCGGGCCTTGCCGACCGTGTTGAACGCGTGCCGCGTGGACTGCGGGGTGATCTGCTGCGGGTCCGGGACACCGGCGGCCGCGGCGAGGGCCTGCACGAGGGACTCGACCTGGTAGCGGGTGATACGGGTGCCGTCGCGGTCGACCAGCAGCGCGGTCTCGCCCGGGTCGGCGATCCGGTGGGCGAGCGATCACGCGGTACTGCGCGCACAGCCGCGGCCACGGCCCGGGCGCCGCCGCCGGGGCGAGCAGGCATATCCGGCGGGCCTGCGGTTCGCTCAGCGACCGGGTGCCGGTGTGGCTGCGGTCGTAACGCGGCCGCGCTGCCTTCGCTGCGAGGTGGCAGCGCATCCGCCCGGCGCGGCCGAGGCAGGTTTAAAAGGAGGACACCTAGCAGCACCCTCGGGCAGGTTGACGCGCGGCATCATCAAATGGGTGAGGCCTCGCAGGTTCGCCCGGCTCGGCGGGTCCGGCTCCGCCCGCAGCGCCTTCAGGGTGCAGGCGGCCGACGTCGTCGAAGCTGGCCGCGGCGTTGGCGGACAGCCGCGAGGCGACCTCGCGGTAGGTGTCGTGCAGCAGCCGCGTCCGCTCCTCGAGGTGCTCGCGCGGGTCCGCCGGGAGCCCGCGGCTGGCCAGCACCATCGGTTTCGTGGCCGTACAGGCGTCCCGGCCGGCAGCTTCGCGCGCGGGGCGCCCGGCCAGCAGGCTCTGGCCGATCTCTCCGGCGCCGACCTTGTTCCGCCCGCCGCCCCACAACCCGGGCAGCGCCTTCAGCGCGCGCAGCACCGCCTCGCCGTCCGGGGCCGCGCCGAACCGGATCACCTTGCACAGCAACGGAAGGAACGTCCGCACCGTCGGATACCGCTTCACCAGCTCGGCCCGCCACGCGGCGTCGGCGTCGTCGTCCGCCGGACCGGCCAGCGCGACGATGTCCTCCAGCGCCTAGGAGATCTGCTCGCGCGGCACCGCCGCCTCGATCTGCTCCCACGCCCGCGGCGGGGCGGCGGGGCCTCGCGGTCAGCGCTGCGGCGGTTCGACGGCTCCGTAGGCGCGCTCGCCCGGGCCAGCCTTGCTGGACACCTTGTACATGACCACGCCGTGCCCGGGAACGGTGGCGGTCACCGACCCGGCTACCGCCGTGCTGGTGGCCCGCCACAGGTCTTCGGCGGTCAGGTCCGTGCGGCCGGGAAAACCCAGATCTCCCGCGGACGCGGTGAACGAGGCCGAGGTCGCGGAGCGGTTGAGCAGCACGACGGCCTGCGAGCCATCGGACAGGGGTTTGCGCCAGATCTGCTGTTCGCCGCCCCGGATCCGGACGCCCTGACTGCCCGCCCAGTCCTGGTTCACCGCGATCACCTTGGTGTTGGCCAGGACCTGCCGGGTCGCCTCGCTCATCGCCGACAGGTCGTTGCCGGCCAGCAGCGGCGCCGACAGCAACGCCCACAGGCTGAAGTGCGCGCGGTTCTCCTCGGCGGTCAAGCTCCCGTTGCCGACCTGCAGCATGTCCGGGTCGTTCCACGCGCCGGGCTTGGAGTACCGTTCCAGGCCGACCTGGTTGTCCAGGATCGACATCAGGCTGGACCAGGTCGGTCTGATGTCGGCGGTGGTGCGCCAGGAGTTGGCCACCTGGGGCCGCCAGGACTCCACCGGCAGCTGGGGTTCGCGGTGGATGCTGTAGACGATCGGGCGCCCGGTGGCGGCCAGGGCGTCGCGCATCGCGGTGAACGCCTTCTTGGCGTCCACGCCGTCGCGGTCGGCCTGGCACCAGTCGTACTTGAGGTAGTCCGCGCCCCAGGACGCGAAGGTCTGGGCGTCCTGGGCCTCGTGGCCCTTGCTGCCCAGCGTGCCGGGGTAGTTGTCCCAGATGTTGGCGCAGGTCCGGGTGCCCGGGGTCGCGTAGATCCCCAGTTTCAGGCCCTTGCCGTGCACGTAGTCGGCCAACGCCTTGATCCCGTCGGGGAACCGTGCGGGATCGGGCCGTAGGTTGCCTTGCGCGTCGCGCGTGCTGGCCTGCCAGCAGTCGTCGATGTTGACGTACCGGTAGCCCGCGTCCTTCAACCCCCGGGAGACCGCAGCGTCGGCCGCCGCCTTGATCTTGGTTTGGTCGATGCCGCACCGGTAGGCGTTCCAGCTGTTCCACCCCAGAGGGGGAGTCTGGGCGACGCCGTTGTCCAGCGCCACCGCCGCCGGCGCGCCGCTGGCTGCCATCGCCACCGCCACGAGTACGGCCGCCGCACCGGCTGCTGCTCTGCCACGCCAGTGTCTGACCATGATCTGTCTCCTGTTCGCTCGCTGCGGCCGCGCGACGCCCTCCTATGCCAGGCCCCTTCACGCGCGACAAGTTACACAGAATTCACCATAGTCAAACACAACTCGCCATATGTGCGACATTCCGCGAGTTCGGCGGTTTCTCGCCGCACGACGATTCGTATATGCCGTTATACGCCTGGCAGTCGACGCCGCCCGACGCCCGCCGTCGCGGTCGAGGGTGACCTCGGCAGGCTGCATCCGGTTGAAGGACTGGTCCTCGCGCCACGAGGTGCTCATCTGGGCTTCGGGTCAACTCCGGAGACGAACGCGCGCGCGTCAACGCCGCGCTGGTGCACCCATTTGCCCGGCGACGTCTCCGGCGTGCCGGACGGCGTCGCCTGCGTCTCCTCGGGCGGGGGCGATCCGGTCCTCGACCACGTCCTGATCCTGCTCTGCCGCATCGCCGACCACCGCGACCGCCACGGAGCGCCGATCGACTGCCAGCGCCGCCGCGACCTCGTCCCGACAGATCCGATCGACTGGCCGACCTGGCCTACTCCGCACGCGCACCTCCCGGCGACCTCCGGTACAGGCCGTCATCGTGCAACACCGTCATCACGTGCTCGGCGGTGTCGCGCTTGAACCGCTCGCGCATGTCCTGCGTCACGCGATCACCCCGCCCGGCTTCGGCCCCATCGAGAAGGGCTCCCACTCGTCGAGATCGATCGGCCCCATCTCCGTCACACGACCCTCGTCCACGAACACCGCAAAGCCATACGACGCACTGGAATCCGAGCGAACTGAACCGCCCCGGGTTTGATGGAGGCTCCATCGTGTGAGTGAGGATGGAGTTATGGGCCGGTCTTCGAGGCATCCGCGTGAGGTGCGTGAGCGCGCGGTTGCGTTGGTGTTTGAGCAGGTAGAGCAGTACTCGTCGCAGTGGGAGGCGATCACGTCGATCGCGGCGAAGGTGGGGGTGTCGGCCGAGTCGCTGCGCCGGTGGGTGCGGCAGGCTGAGACCGATCAGGGTGCGCGGCCGGGTGTCACGACTGCGGAGTCGGAGCGGGTGCGCGAGCTCGAGCGTGAGAATCGTGAGTTGCGCCGGGCGAATGAGATCCTGAAAGCGGCATCGATTTTCTTCGCGAGGGAGCTCGACCCTCGACCGCCGCGCTCGTAGCGTTCATCACGGATTATCGGGACCGGTTCGGAGTCGAGCCGATCTGTGCCGTGCTGACCGAGTTCGGGATCAAGATCGCTCCGTCCACCTATTATGCCGCGCTTTCCCGTCCGATGTCGGCGAGGGAAGTTCGCGATGAGGAGTTGAAGAAGGAAATTCAGCGCGTGTACGACGAGAATTACCTGGTGTACGGTGCCCGGAAGGTATGGCGTCAGCTGAACCGGGAAGGCGTTCGGGCGGGCCGGGGCCGGGTGGAACGACTGATGCGCGCGATGGGCTTGGCCGGCGCGGTCCGCGGGAAGAAGGTGCGCACCACGGTGTCCGATCCCGGCGGTGCCCGCGCCGCGGACCTGGTGAGCCGCCAGTTCACGGCAGGTGCACCGAATCGGTTGTGGGTAGCGGACTTCACCTACGTCGCGACCTGGGCAGGCACCGTCTACGTCGCGTTCGCGATCGATGTGTTCTCCCGCAGGATCGTCGGCTGGCGCGTGAGCATGTCCAAGGAAACCGACCTCGTGCTCGACGCGATCGAGCAGGGACTGCGTCATCGGGACTACCGATGGCGAAAGGGGCAGGACAAGCTGATCCACCATTCCGACGCCGGAAGTCAATACACGTCGTTCCGATTCACGCAGCATCTTGCTGATTCCGGTATCGACGCGTCGATCGGCACGGTCGGCGATGCCCTCGATAACGCGCTCGCGGAATCCACCATCGGGCTCTACAAAACCGAGTTGATTAAACCGAACGGGCCATGGCACAATAAGCAAGAAGTCGACGTCGCGACTGCCGCGTGGATCGAGTGGTACAACACCCAGCGCCTCCACGGAGCATGCGGCGACCGGCCACCCGTCGAATTCGAGACCCTGTACGAGGACGGCGACCTGATCAGTCTGGTCGCCTGACCCCAACAACGAGTCTCTACCGAACCCGGGGCGGTTCAGCCGTGCGCCGAGGGCCGCCCAGCCGTGCTGAGCAGGCTGCGCGTGCCTCGAACGTGGAACTGGCATCGATCGCGGCCAAACTGAGCTGCGCTGCCTTCGCCGGATCGTGCTCGGCCGCCGAGTCCGCCTGTGCGGCGAATTGGCGCGACTGCGCGATCTGCCGCTGCTCGGTCGCGGTCTGCCGGCTCAGCAAAGCCGCGCCCGCAAGCGCCACCGCACCGGCCAGCAGCACCGCCAGGCCTGCCGAGAGCCAGCGCAACTGCCGGGCGTGACGCTCCGTCCGCCGCTGCGCCGCATCCTCTGCCTCGATGCTGGCGCGCAAGAACTCCCGTTCGCGGACTGTCATGACGTCTTCGCCGGTCTCCGCCCACTCCCGGACGACGGCCAGCCGCGTACCCCTCGCCAGCAGGTCAGGTTCGCGATTCGTTTCTTCCCACGCCGCGGCGGCGTCGGTGAGCTGCCGGTGGATCCGCAAGCCCGCGCGATTCTTCGCCAGCCACTCGCCGAGCCGGGGCCACGCTTCTATCAACGCCTCGTGGGCCAACTCGACGGAATTGGAGCCAACCGAGACCAGCCGGGCCACGGCCAGCCGTTCGAGAACGCCCTCGCCGCGATCGTCCAAGTCCAGCTCGCCGCGGTTGACCCGACGTTTCGTGGCGCCGCTGTTCTCCCCCACGTCGACGAGGCGCAGGAACAATTGCGCAGCGACGGCCCGTTCGTCCTCATCGAATGCCGAGTACTGGGCTTCTGCGGTCCTGGCCAGCGCAGCCCGGATGCCGCCCGCTGCGTGGTACCCCGAAAGAGTGAGCGTAGTCCCGCGCCTCCGCCGCCAAGTCTTCAACAGCGCGTGGGAGAGCAGCGGAAGGACGCCGGGCTTCTCATGCGCCTCGGCCACCAGTTCAGCCACCAGGGTGCCTTCGACGGTGAGTCCAGCGCGAGTCGCGGGCTTGACGATGGCCTCCCGCAGCTCGGTGGCAGTCATCGGCCCGAGCAGCATCTGGGCTCCGGAGACGGCATCGGCAAGACCACGGTGTTCAGCGCATCGCGAGTAGAAATCCGCGCGGGCACCGAGCACGATGTCGGCCGTGTCCGCCTCGATCAGGGCGTCGATAAAAGCAGCGCGAACAGCCAGATCACCGCACAAGGTGAACAGTTCTTCAAACTGATCGACCACCACTGTCGTGCGGCCCTGCCCCGCTTGGCGAAGAAGAAGCCGCAGCGTCCCCGGTGCCGACCGCAGCTCAGCACACACGTGCGCTGCGGTAGCCCCGAGCAGTGGAGCGAGCTGGAGAGCGCATTCTTCGAACGGATCCGCCCCCGGGGTGAACAAAACCACGGTCGACTCGGCCCGCCGAGCCGCCAGGCCGGCCCGCAACAGTGACGACTTACCCGCCCCGGACGGCCCGAACACCGCGAGAAAACGATGGCGAGCCAGGTTGCCGTCCAGTTCGTCGAGTACTCGTTCCCGGCCGAAGAAGCGGTCTGCGTCGGGAAGCTCGAATGGGCCCAGGCCGACATAAGGTGCACGTTCCGCCGATGCCTGAAAGTCGGGAGCCGCGTTCTCGGCGGCCAGTTCCGCAGCAAGGGCATGCCAATACTTCTCCCAGTCGCCGACATCTCCGCCGCAAGCCCTGACATAGGCAAGCGTTACCGCGAGCGTGGGAAGCTTGCGCCCGCCCGCAGCGTCAGACAACGTGCCAGCAGCATAGTGCGCGCAGCGCGCCAGCTCCCGGTACGTCGGACTGCCGGCCTTCCGCCGCAGATCACGTAAACCGTGCGCGAACCGCGATAACGCGTCGTCGTCCGGATCGAGCGGACGCTCCCGCCTCGGCATGCGCCTTCCCCCTCCCACCCCGTCGGCCATTGTTCAGAAGACGTTGTTCGGAGTCCAGGCGCCGACACAGAACAACCCCGCCGGGCTAAACCTGAGCCGGGTAACGCCACCGAAGGCACGCAAGGCGGGCACCGCTGAACCCGCGGTCGCCCGAAACGGAAAGACAGGAGCAACGATGTCACGAACACGTCAATTGATCGGCTGTCTGCTGGCAGTGGCAGCAGGGCTGGTGGGCTTCTCCGGTGCCGCGTTCGCGCAATCGGCCGCCACTGAGGCCGCCCAGGTGAACGCTGTGCTTGCGGCAAATCCCACCGCGCATCAGAGGGACGCCAGTTCCGTCGAGTTCCCGGACGGAACGAGGTTCATCGCGGCCCCGCGGATCGGCGCGGCGTCCCCCGCCGCCAGTTGCCGACGAGGTGCGGTGTGCATCTATTCCGAACCCAATTTCACCGGATTTTCCAAGCCTTTCGTCGCCTACGGCGGCTACAACCTCGCCGCGTACTACATGCCCAACGGCGTGAAGTGGGCGCACCAGACATCGTCGTACATCAACAACCAGACCGGCGGCGCGAAGGCCAACTTCGCCAGGTACGACGCCACCGGCGGATACTTCGTCGGGATCGACGAATGCCGCGCCTACTGCGCCAAGGCGCACCTCGGCTCCATCGACAACATGATCGACAAGGTGACGCTCACGCCGTAACCGCAGCGCGTTTGTCATTGCGAGCTGGCCGTCCGCTGATGCGGTCGGCCAGCTCAGTGCCCTCAGTCCTACGAGACGGCCTTTCCGGTTTAAGCCTCTTCGCAGCGGTCAGTTCCACGCAGGCACGGCGACGACCGATCGCGAAACCCGATCACGACACGGCTGTGACTACGACATCCGTCCCAGCGGCGAACAGCCACGCCGTGTTCGCTCGACCTCGCAACATGCTGCGGCAGCAGTATCCTTCGATCGAAACGGCACCCTCCCGCAACTCCCGCGGCGACGAGACGCGCACCGAGCACCGGCCCCAGGCACCGGAGACGCCCGTCGGCATGGCTCTGTCGCCGCGGGTCGCCTTGATGCCCGCGACCCACCAACTAGCCACGCACGTCCTTAAGGTATTCGAACAGCTGCGATCGCACTGACGGCCTGGCCGGTTTTGAAATTGTGTGATCGGGGCGGCACGCAGCCACAGTCATCCGGCCCCGTCGACGATGCGGTCCTCGTGCCCCAGCCACTCATCGAGGCCGACCGTGCGGTAAATGTCGCGCGGCGTCGTCGCCACGGCGCTTTGTGGAAATCACCGAAACCAAAGGAATTGATCTGTCCACAGTGGATGACTCCAGCCATCGCGATGGGTACGTCAAGAGGGCGGGGGGCGGCCCCCTGGAATCGGTACACCGTAGCTGCATGAGGCGGGCTGATCGGAGTCATGCCTTTCGTCGAGCTCCGTGAGGATTTTCGCTAGGGAGGCCTCGCAATCGCCAGGCGAGGCCTCATCCCCGATCTTAGTTTCGGATGCGGCCCGGAGTCACTACGTCGACAGTCGGTTCCGCCGACTCCTCGCTGCCAGCTCTGATAAGGGCGGCGATTCGCAAGCGCCGTCGGCGGGCTGGTAGCGGTGCGCTCTTCTTCCGCGATCGAGGAGAGGGGTGACGCCCCGTCCGCAACCTCGCTCCAGTATCGGCGGTCGCGCCGTACGGATACAAGCAAAGCTGGCCTCGACAACGTCCGCCGGGTGCTGGACCGCCGCCGGATCGTCAGCGGGGTACTAGCTGCGCACCGCGTCCTTTCGGTCGGTTAGAAGTGCCGCATCGTCCTCCACCCGCACCAGAACCCCGGCGTTCCACGTCACAGGTCGTCCTGCTCCATCTGTTCCAGCAACTTCGCCTGCGCCAGGTCGCGCCGACCTAGTGACTGCTTCCGGCACTCCTCCCCCCTCGGGACCGCCCTGCAAACCCTGGACACGACCCTCGGCGTGCTTCATACTCACGGGAATAAACTTGTTGGTCTAATTCGAGGAGGCGACTGGGTGTCCGCCACGCATGGGCAGGCTCGCCGGCACGAGGCCGTCGATCTGCTGACTCGGGACCCGGAACTGGTCACCGAGGCTCTCGACCGATGGGCCGCCGCGAACGGAGCCAAGCGCTTCCTGCTCGACGGCGACAGCGGCCGGGAGTGGAGTTACCGGGAATTCGCCGACGCGACCGGCGCGATCGCGGGGAACCTTGCCGCGCACGGCGTCGGCAAGGGGGAACGCGTCAGCGTGCTGCTCGCGGACCCGGTCGCGACCGCCTTGTGGATGTTCGGCATCTGGAAGGCGGGTGCCGTCTACTGTCCGATCAACCCCGCATACACCGGGAGCTTGCTCAGCTACCAGATCGACGACACGGCACCGCGCCTGCTGGTGACCGATGCGGCCCTGGTCCGGCGAGTGGCGGAGGCCGGCTCCGCCCTGCCGTCCGGAACAGAAGCAGTTCTGTGCTCGCTCGGCGAAACCGATGCAGCCGCTCCCGCGGTGCCCTTCGAACTTCTCGACGGCGCGCGCTTCCTCGGGCCGGCCGACGCGCCGGCGGTCGAGATGCGGTACAGCGACACCGCGAACGTCATCTACACCTCGGGAACGACCGGCCACTCGAAAGGGGTGGTGCAGAGTCATCGGTGGATGAATCAGTACACCTGGCCGGTGCGGCAGCTGACGACCGCTGACGACGTCGTCTACAGCGACCTGCCGATGTTCCACGTCGGCGCGGGGATCTTCAACGTCACCCGGGCCGCGTGGGCCGGGGCGTCGGTCGCGATGTGGCGCAAATTCAGCTCGTCCTCGTTCTGGGACCGGATCGCCGCGTCCGGCGCCACGAGCGCCACGCTGATGGGGGTGATGGTGCCGTGGCTGATGAGCGCGCCGCCAGGGCCGGACGACCGGAAGAACACTCTCAACAAAGTGCACATGCAGCCTCTGCCGCACGACCACCTCGCCGTTGCCCAGCGATTCGGATTCGACTACGCCACCACGGGATTCGGGCAGACCGAGGCCGGCGTGGCGATGTTCGGCCTGGTCAAAGAATGCGAACCGGGCGAGGGAACTCCGCCGGACCACTACCGCGGTTTGCGCCACGACCAGCTCGAAAGCCGCATGCGCGAGGCCGGGATCCCGGTCATCGCGGGTCCGGATTTGGACGCGCGCGGGCCGATGGGCGGCCCCAGCCCGTTTTTCGAGGCCGCGGTGCACGACCCGGCGGACAATCCGTGTCCGCCCGGCACTCCCGGCGAGCTGGTGTTGCGGCCGAAAGCACCCTCCGTCCTGGCGGACGGCTACCTCGGCAAGCCCGAACACACCGTGCACGCCTGGCGGAACCTGTGGTTCCACACCGGCGACGCGGTCTGGAGACGAGAGGACGGAATGTGGTTCTTCCTCGACCGGATGGGCGACCGGATCCGTCGCCGCGGCGAGAACATCTCCGCCCAGCATCTCGAGGAACTGGTCTCCGAATACCCCGGCGTCACGTTGGCGGCGGCCGTGCCTGTTCCGAGCGCGGACGGCTCCGAACACGACATCGCCGTCTGCGTGCAAGGCGATCGGCTCGACGCCGACGAAATCCTTCGCTGGGCGCGCGAAACCATTCCGGCGTTCATGTGTCCTCAGCACATTCTCGTCGTCCCGACGCTCCCGACCACTCCGACCGGCAAGATCCAGCGTTTCAAAGTGCGCGACCATGTGCTCGAGCAGGTCGCTTCCCCAGGAAACATCGGCGAAACGAGAAATCCATGACGACCTCTTCCACGGCCATGCCGCGCAAACTGATGGTCGCGGGCCTGCTCAGCAGCGCTCTCGAATGGCACGACTTCTTCATTTACGGAACCGCCGCCGCGTTAGTGCTGGGCAAACTGTTCTTTCCGTCCGCGTCCGGCGCCGCCGGGATCCTGATGTCATTCGCCACCTTCTGGGCGGGGTTCATCGCACGGCCGCTCGGCGGCGTCGTCCTCGGCTCCCTCGGAGACCGCATCGGCCGGAAGCCGGTCCTGCTGATCAGCCTGATCGCCATGGCCGCTGCCACCATTCTCATCGGCCTGCTCCCGACCGCCGCGACGATCGGCGTCGCGGCGCCGATTCTCTTGGTCGTGCTGCGGTTTGCCCAGGGAATCGCGGTCGGCGGCCAGTGGGGCGGCGCGGTCCTGTTGCTGACCGAAAGCGCCGGGCCCCGGCACCGCGGGCGCGCGGGAACCTTCGGGCAGATGGGCGCACCGCTCGGTTTCGTCCTCGGCAGCCTGGCCTTCATTTTCGTGAGCACCGCGACCACCTCCGAGCAGTTCTTCGCCTGGGGATGGCGCGTTCCGTTCCTGGCCAGCGTTCTCCTGGTCCCCGTCGTGCTGTTCATCCATTTCCGGATCGAGGACAGCCCGGAGTTCCGCCGGCTCAAGACGCAGGCCGCGGAGAAGGAAAAGGTGGAAGCCGCGCCGATCCGCGAACTCCTGCGCACGCACCCGCGGCTGGTCCTGATCGCGTCCGGCCTGCTGTTCGCGTGCAACGCGATGTCGTACGTGATCATGACCGGAGTGCTCTCCTACGGCGTCAATCACCTCGGCCTGAGCAAGAGCGATCTGCTGACCACCGCGTTGATCGCGGCGATGGCCATGATCGGCACGGTGTACGTCAGCGGGGCGCTGTCCGACCGGTTCGGCCGGCGCCGGGTGATCATCGCCGGATCGGTCGCCGTCGCCTTGTGGACGTTCCCGTTCTTCTGGCTGGTCAACACCGGGTCGATCGTCCTGGTCGGCGTCGCGTCGGTGGCCGGGTTCTCCGCCGCCGGGGTCACCTTCGGCCCGGCCGCCGCCTACATCGCGGAGCTCTTCCCTCCTCGGCTGCGATTCTCCGGTGCCACCCTGGCGTATCAGACCGCCGCGATCCTGGTCAGCGGATCGACGCCGTTCCTCATGACCGCCCTGCTGGAGGCGACCGGCACGTCGGCTTCGGTATCGGCCTTCCTGCTGGCCATGGCGCTGGTGACGCTGGCCTCTGCCTGGGTGCTCCCGGAAACCTTCTCCCCCGGCTCGGCGACCGGCGCCGACGCACCGTCGTCGCGCTCTGCCGACGACGCGTCGATCTGCTGACCGCCGAGAGCCGTTGACTGATCATGTACGCGAAACCAGACTCCCCTTGGTTTATACTGACTGGTATAAACCAAGGGGAAGGTTGCCGAGAACATGAGCGACGAGACGGTGGAGATCGGCTTGCGGGGCAGCGTCGTCCGCGATCCCGAGCAACGAGCAAGCCAACGCCGCGACATCCTGGCCGCCGCGGCGCGAGTCTTCGCCCGCAAGGGGTACGAATCCGCCACGATGACCGACATCGCGAAAGAAATGGGGGTCAGCAAAGGGATTCTCTACTACCAGTTCCGCAGCAAGCAGGAACTGATCGTCGCCACGCGGATCGCGGCGTCCGGGACGGAACTGGACAAGCTCGAGGAGATCGCCGCCCGTCCGGCCCCGGCGGCCGAACGGATGGAGGCCGCGCTGGCCAGCCTCGCCGCGACCAACTTCGACGAGTTCGCCCGGCACGTCATTCTCCTCACGACCAATCTCGGCCTCGACGCGGAACACGCGGCGCAGGTCCGCGAAGTCGAGCGGCGCTACGAACGCCTGCTCGCGGACCTGCTGGCCGAAGGCATCGCGGACGGGTCCTTCGTCGACGCCGACATCCGGCTGACCACGTTCACCCTCATTCGCGCCGCGCAATCGCCGGCGGTGTGGTTCCGCTCCGGCGGAGAACTCAGCCAGGAACAGGTCGTGCGCGGCCTGACCGAGCAGCTCATGCGCAGCATTTCCCAACCGCGAGCGGACGCTTCGTCGTAACGGCGGCCGCCGCGCCCCACCGCAGGCGGCAGCGCCCGCGGCTGTCCGCCGCCGCACTGACGTCTTGTCGCCGAAGGAGTCCACGACCATGTCGGAATCGAGTCCGGTCCTCATCGCCAACCGCGGCGAAATCGCTGTCCGAGTCACGCGGGCAGTGCACGAGAGCGGCGGGCGGGCGATCGCGGTCTACCCGGCCGACGACGCCGAGTCGTTGCACGTCCGTTGCGCGGACGAGGCGGTGCGGATTCCCGGCGTGGGCACCGCGGCGTATCTGGACGCCGAGGCGATCGTGCGCGCTGCGCGGGAGACCGGTGCCCGGGCGATCCATCCGGGCTACGGATTCCTCAGCGAGAACGCGGGGTTCGCGCGTAAGTGCGCAGCGGCCGGAATCCAGTTCGTCGGTCCCGCGCCGGAGGTGCTGGACCTCTTCGGCGACAAGGCCCGCGCCCGCGCGTACGCGATCAGTTGCGAGGTGCCGGTCTTGCCCGGCACCGGTGAGGCGACCTCGCTCGCCGAAGCCGAAGCCTTCGCCGCGCACCACGGCAGCATGATGATCAAAGCGCTCGCGGGAGGCGGCGGTCGCGGAATGCGCGCGGTCACCGACCCGGCTGCCACCGCGGAGGCGTACGCGGAAGCGAGCGGGGAAGCGCTCAAGTCCTTCGGCGACGGCGCGGTGTACGTGGAGAAGCTGCTGACTCGCCCGCAGCACATCGAGGTGCAGATCCTCGGGGACGGCACCGGCGAAGTCGTCGCGCTCGGCGAACGAGACTGCAGCATTCAACGTCGCCATCAGAAGCTGGTCGAGGTGGCACCCAGCCCCTGGCTGAGCGAGCCGCTGCGGGAAGCGGTCACCGCGGCCGCGCTGCGGCTTGCCGCCCGGGTTTCCTACGCCGGGCTGGGAACTTTCGAGTTCCTGATCGAGGAGAACGCCTTCTGGTTCATGGAGGCCAACCCTCGCGTGCAGGTCGAACACACCGTCACCGAGGAGGTCACCGGGGTCGATCTCGTCGCCGCGCAACTCGCCGTCGCGGGCGGCGCGACCCTCGCCGACCTCGGCCTGACCAGCGCGCCGAGCCCTCGCGGGCTGGCGATCCAGGTCCGGATCAACACCGAGACGCTGGACCACAACGGCTCGCCGGCGCCCAGCGCAGGGGTCCTGCGGCGCTTCGAGATGCCGTCCGGGCCCGGCGTGCGGGTCGACACGTACGGCTATGCCGGCTATCGGACCAGCCCACGCTACGACTCGTTGCTGGCCAAGGTGATCGCGCACGCCGACGACCTGCCGCACACCTGCGCACGGGTAACGGCGGCGCTCGAAGGACTGGCAGTCGACGGGGTGGCGACGAACGCCGATCTGCTGCACGGCATCGTGTCGTCGAAGCCCTTCCGGTCCGGGCCGTGGGACACCGGATTCATCGCAAGCCACCTCGAGCAACTGCTCGGCCACACCCGGCCACGTCTCGCCGTCGAGGAAGACGCCGGGCACGAACAGGGCGGCGGCGTCGAGGTGCCGCCGGATTCAGTTGCCGTGGTCGCGCCGATGCCCGGCGTCGTGCTGAGCTTGGACGTCGCCGCCGGAGACGCGGTCGGAGAAGACAGTCCGATCGCCGTCATCGAGGCGATGAAGATGGAGGTCGTTGTCCGCGCCACCGCCGGAATGCGCATCGAAACCGTCACGGCGCACGCCGGAGACGTCGTCGAAGCCGGCACCGTTCTCGCGTACGGGGCACCGGCCGACGCCGGCTCCGCGGAGGCACCTCCGGTCGATGTGGGCAGCGACGGGGATTGGGCGGCCGAGGTCGCAGAAATCGAGCGACGCCGCCGATCCGCGCTGAACATGGGAGGCCCGGCCAAGGTGGCGCGCCAGCACGCGAACGGCAAGCTGGACGCACGGCAACGCATCGAGGCGCTGGCCGATCCGGGATCCTTCGCGGAGATCGGGGCGCTGGCGGGCTTCACCGCTCGCGACGACCACAGCTCCGCGCCCGAGTTCACGCCGGCGAACTTCGTCGCGGGAACGGCGAAAATCGATGGCCGCAAAGCAGTTCTGGGCGTCGACGACTTCACCTTGCGCGCGGGTTCCGGGGACGCCGCGATCCACGACAAGCAGATCTTCGCCGAGCGATACGCGAACGAGATGCGACTGCCCGTCGTCCGCTTGCTCGACGGAGCGAGCGGCGGAGGCTCGGTCAAGATGATCAGCGAGGCCGGGTACACGTACGTGCCGGTGAATCCCGGCTGGGACGCCGTCGTGGACAACCTGTCCGTCGTACCCGTTGTCGCCGCCGGCCTCGGCCCCACGGTCGGCCTCGGCGCCGCCCGGATGGTCATGTCCCACCTGTCGATCCTGGTCGACGGGATCGGCCAGATGTTCACCGCCGGCCCCCCGATCGTGGCCGGCGGCACCGGCGAGCGCCTGACCAAAGAGGAACTCGGCGGAGCAGGCATCCACCGCCGCAACGGCGCCGTCGAGCGGATCGTCCCGGACGAACAAGCCGCCTTCGACGTCATTCGCCGTTTCCTCTCCTATCTGCCCTCCAGCGTGTACGAACTGCCGCCGGTGACCGCGTCGCACGACCCGACAGATCGCCGCGACGAAAGCCTGCTCGGCGCCGTCCCGCGCAATCCTCGCCGCGCCTACGACGCGACCGCACTCCTGAACGCGGTCTTCGACGCCGGCTCAGTGTTCCGGTACGCCGAATACGGCGACGGCACCCTGACCGCGTTGGCCCGGCTCGACGGACATCCAGTCGGCGTGATCGCCGCGGACCCGACCCTCGGAGCGACCATGTCGGCCGAAGGAGCCCTCGCCGTCACCCGCTTGGTCGACCTGTGCGAGACTTTCCACCTGCCGCTCGTCAGCCTGACAGACCAAGCCGGGATGACGATCGGCGCCGCGGCCGAAAAAGCCGCGACGATCCGCCACGGCGCGCGGGCGATCACCGCCGTCTACCAAGCGCGAGTCCCGCAGGCCGAACTGATCGTCCGCCGCGTGTTCGGTGTCGGCGGCGCGGGAATCATCAACCGGCACCGGGCGAGCCGAAGCTGGGCCTGGCCGTCCGGAACATGGGGATCGCTGCCGTCCCGAGGCGGCATCGAGGCCGCATTCCGCGCGCAGATTGAGCAGGCGGACGACCCCGCGGCCGAATTGGCCCGCATCTCCGACGAGCTCGCCGCGCTGTCATCGCCTTTCCGGACCGCCGAACGATTCGGAGTACAGGACATCATCGACCCGCGCGACAGCCGCCCGCTGCTCTGCGACTGGATTCACGACGCCTACCGGCTCTTGCCCGACAAACTCGGCAGGCCCTCCTTCGGCACCCGACCGTGAACGACGGCCCGTGCCGCGGCGATAACGACACCATGCGGCCGGGCCTGGCCAACCCAGACGACCCGAACGCGGCAGACCTCTGGGAGACGAAGGTGACGCGGACCCAAAGTGCGATGAGTACAGCTCCTGGTCGCCCGGCCAGCACACGATCGTCGCAGATATAACCGTCCAGACACAGGACACCGCGACCGCCAGGACAGCACGGCCCAGGTCAGCACACGCGCGGGCGGCCGCGACCAAGCTGTCCCACTCGAGATCGAACTCCCGAGCAGCTTCTTCCGCGCTGCCGGAACAAGGCTCCGCGACGAAGGACAGCACCTGGACCGGCTCCCTTGTCCTACGGGTGGCGTAAGCGCTGTCGAGCGCCATCGCCCTGGCCGCGAACCGGAACACGGAGCGCTCCCGGGCTTCCTGGCATTCATTCCTTCGTCACAAGCTCATCCTCGACCTGGGCTGCCGCGGTTTTGAGCAGTGCGACCCACTCTCGGACCGGGTCGGCACGGAAGCGCGTCGTCGGCATGGGCCAGAGCCATTGCGCCGTGCGCCGCCCCGTGCGGCCCCCACACAGCCACTCCAAGCGCCGTGAGGCCCTTCTCGGTGCGCTGGTCATTGATGGCGCCCCTGGCTCGGGCCCGGGACAGCTCGCGGTAAAGCCGACGAACGTCGACGTCCTCGTCACGGTAGAGCTCCACGAGTTCCTCTGCGGTCTTCGCGGCCAGGATGGCTCGAACACCGGCTGCGGGCCGAATTGCTGGACCGCACGTTGATCTGGAACGAGACTCACCTCAGGCATGCGCTTCGTGAGTACGAGCAGCACTGCAATCTGCATCGAACCCACCGATCGCTGGCTGCCGCGGCACGCATGCGAGCCCGACCCCAGGCACTGGGACCCGAGCGGATCGAACGCCTCGTGATACGCCGACATGACCGCCTCGGCGGAGTCTTCCATGAGTACAGACAGGTCGCTTGACCATGGACGTGGTTTTCGGCACGCACAGGGTCATCGCGGCAAGCAGGGCTGCGGGGCACCGCTGCGCCAGGACACCTGCTCGAAGTGCTGAGAGCAGGCTGATCTGGTTTCTGTTCCCGGGCAACAGGATCGACGGTCTCCGTACCTTACACCGCCGGCAGCGCGGTCGGCGGATGAAGGCCCGGCGGCAGCGTACGGAGTCCATGAACAGCGTGCAGCATGCGGGCAGCGGTTCCCGGATACGGATCGACGGGGGGGGTATCGCGTTGAGAACGAACGGCTGTCCCACCGCGGCGACAACCTGCCCGACAAACGCCCACCTGAAATCGTCGCCCACCAGCCTCACAAACGCGCCGACGGCAGTCAGCACCGCACCGAAAACCAGGGCAGGCCGGAGAAACCGGTCAAGCGCGATCCCCGCAGGGATGGCGACAACCACGTAAACCAGCGGGAAAACCTGTGACAGCCAACCGATCTCGCTGACGGAAACGCCGAAGTGCCGAGCGGCGTCCCCGGTGACCGGCGCGTAATTCACGAACAGCGCCTGGCTTGCGGCCGCCAGAAGCCCATAGGCAAGGAAAACCACCCAGCGACTCTTTTCGCGCTGATCAAGATATGGCACCACCGTGGTGACGGTTTTGCGCCGAACCCGTTCCCTGCGCGACGGGGCGTGAAGACCGAACGACTCGCCACGCTGGCGAGCGGTGCTTCGGATCATGACCGTGGCAACTACAACTGCACCTGCGGCGACAGCACGACGCGCTCGTCGCTGAGAGGTCGGCAACTCCGTCATCTGATTTTCCTTGTCGCTCGATCGTGAGGACCCACTGTCGCCATCGCGATCGCCCTTGGGTACGACACTTTGCACCCCGATTCGCGCAGCGCGGTGCAGCTGGCACCTTCGGATTGCTTCCGTGCCACCACGCGAAGGTGCTACGCGAGCTTTGGTGCATTTTTCTGGTTCATGCGCTGCTCAAGCACTAGCTACGCCAAGCCAGCATGTTCATGATCAGCAGACAACCCGATACTCGACGGCCTCAAATCCTCGCGACGCGCCGCGCACGACATGGGACTGGCAACTGAGACCTTTCAAAAGCCACGAACTCATCCTCATTGAGCCCAGCCAAGGAGTCGAAAACCTCATCCAGGAGCCGCTCCACCAGGGTCTCAAGGGAAGGTGGATTCACTCATCATGCGTGTGCATCCCTGCTTCATCCGCCGGCGAGGAGCTTCCGTGGGCACGCTGTAACGATCGGGCCGTGACGATCGACGTTCAGCCGTGCACGTACTCGCAGCAGCCGATCCGGTGAAATGGACCGACGCAGTCTCCGCGGTCGCCGCGCTCCTCGGCGTCCTCGTCGCGACCGGAGCCGGCGTTGTGGCATGGCGCGCATACACCGCTCAGTCCAGCAGCTCAAAGAACTCAAGCTGTGGGGTTCCAGAAGTCGCTCACCGGCGCTGACCAGCGGATTTACGCGGCCGGTTCGTACTCGTTGATCATGCCTCCGAGGAGCCGCTGTCGCTTGATCCGCTGAGAGTTCAGATCTGCCACGGGGTGGGTCGGCCGGGGTGGGCGAAGCTTGCGGGAACGGTGCGGCCGTCGACCGTTGTAATGCCGGACGTACTCGGTGAGGACGGCTTGCAGATGCCGCTCGTTGAGGATCAACATACGGTCGGTGAGCTCGGTTCTCGCCGTGAGCACAAACCGCTCGGCGTAGCCGTTCGCCCGCGGGCAACGCGCGGGAATCCGCACCGTCTCGATGCCTACGTCAGCCAGGACGGTTTCGAACGAGGCCGCGAACTGCCCAGCCCGGTCACGGACGAGAAATCGGAACTCGTCAACTCGATCGCCGAGCGCCACCACGAGGTTGCGGATCTGCTGCGTGGTCCATCTACCGTCCGGGTTCGTGGTCGTGCCGAGGACGTGGACGTAGCGGCTGCCGACCTCCAGTACGAAGAACACGTAGATCCGCTTCAGGGTGAACGCGCAGTCGACGTGGAAGCAGTCACAGGCCAGCATCGTCGAGGCCTGCGTGCGCAGGAACTGCCGCCAGGACGTGTCGGTGTGCCGGGCCGGCGCTGGGGTATACGCGCCCGCTTCAGGATCCGCCGTATCGTCGAGGCCCCGACCCGGTGGCCAAGCTTGAGCAACTCGCCCTGAATTCTCTTGTAGCCCCAGCTGTGGTTTTCTGTGGCCATCCGCTCGATCAGCCCGGCGATCGCTTCGTCGACGGGCGGACGCCCGCGCCGGTGTGGATAGGTCCACTTCGCGGCTACCAGCCGACGGTGCCAGCGCAGGATCGTTCCCGGGGCGACCAGCCGGTGTGATCGCAGCGTCGTGGGCATCAGCCGGACCAGCGCGGCGAACACAGCCCGGTCGGCCCAGTCCAGGCGAGGTTTCGGGTTGCTTCGGCGCAGTACGGCGACCTCGTGGCGCAGCACCAGCAACTCGATGTTCTTGGACGCCGACGAGCGACCGAACAACACCAACAGACCCAGCAGCCGGAGGAAGATCAGGTAGAGCAGACGCAGCGACATGCCCGGCGATCATGCCCTACCCGCCGAAAGAGCAATTGCCGCTGGTCAGAATGCATGATTAGACTTCTGGAACCCCACAGCCCCATTCGTCGAGCGGCTTGCACTGAACGGGCTTCGAGAGCCGGAATGGATTGGCCACGCCTCAGGACTCCTTGTTCTGGGTGATGGGTTCAGCAGCCGCGGTCGCGGACAGCTCGGATTCGGCCGCCGCCAGCGGGCGGACCGAGTTCGTCAAGGCTCGTACTCCTCCGTCCGACGACGATGGTCGCGGGGCGGCGGCAGGTGAGTCCATCTCACGATTCCACACACCGGAACCTCGCCGCTTCGACCTTGGAACAGGCATGCCAACGTGGCCTTGGCAAGGGCTGTCACCGACCCCTACCACGCTCACCGCACCGTGGAACCGACGAGTTGGGGGTCTCCCGTCCATCGGCCCAGGACATCTACCGACGCCTCGAAGCACCACAAGCCACCGAGATCCAACGACTACTGAAACGCACACAACCCACAACCCACGCTGCCCAGCACAAATGAATGAGAACCCGCCGACCGTCAGATTGTCGGTGACGGCCGCGAACCGGTCGTCGCGCGGCGCGGCGGTGGAGGCCACAGGTCCTCCAGTTCGATGATCAGGTTGCCGGTCTCGTCGACCAGGGCGGAAGACGCCTCACCGATCGGGCCCCAGCGTTCCCGAACACTTCGCCCGGGCCGGCCCGCTCCTGCAAACCGGGGAACTCGATCGGGTAATCGGCCGGTACGGCAAGATGTCCTGGTCAACCTGACGACGACGGAACGAACCAGGAGTACCGGTGCGACGCAAGCCGCTGCATGAAGTACGCGACGCCAACTTGCGACGTGCGATCACCGCTCGCGCCAGGGAAAACGACCCCTCGCTGCACTACGAGTCCCTCGTAGTGCAGCGAGGAAATTCCCGTCAGGTGATCGGCTTTCCGCCCGTCGATTGTGGGCCCGGAGCCCCGGCCACGGCAGCCCAGTGGGCACGCGCACTGCGCTTGCGCCCGTCCGGAGGAAAACATGCCGCGGACGTAACCTACCGGGGGATCATCGACGGCTGCGAGGTCGTCATCTACTCCAGTTTCGAAGGCATCAGGCTCGGCAAAGGGAAGACGGCCGCGGGCTGGCTTCGAGCTCCTCGGCCGGAAAGCCGGAACAACTTTCCCGTCGTCGTCGCCAGGCGTGCCTCCCTGCTGGACGAGACGCACATCATCCCGATGATCCAGACCCCGACCGGAAAACACGCCGCAGCGGACTCCCTGCGCCCGTCGACCGGCACGCGGCGACCGTTGGACGGGTGCTTTCGCGGAGATCTGCTGGCCTGAACGCAC
Source organism: Streptomyces sp. AA4 (assembly GCF_000158875.1). Classification (NCBI taxonomy): domain Bacteria; kingdom Bacillati; phylum Actinomycetota; class Actinomycetes; order Kitasatosporales; family Streptomycetaceae; genus Streptomyces; species Streptomyces sp. AA4. The sequence goes on from NZ_GG657746.1 coordinate 5,631,001, forward strand.
CGAGTTCCGCACCTGCTGAGCCCGGACGGATTCAGCGGGCGCTGGCCGAGCGGCTGCACCCAGTCCACGCGGCGACGTCCGCACGCATTGGCGGCCGCGTTCGAACGCGCGGGAATCGTCCTCATTTCGCGGAAACAGGCCAGTAAACGCGGTTGGATCAACAAGGCGGACCGATTGAGCGATTTCCTGCAAGCCGCGTCCGACTAACTGCGGCCGACGAGGCCTCGACCCTCCTAGAATGCACCACGCGAGAGTTTTGCTCGTGTCGGAAATGCGGTACCAAATCAGCTCAGACCGCGTTTCCCGAGAGTGCGGAACAGCCGGGTCTTGGCCTCGGCCTCTTGGAGCATCCAGTACGCGCGATCGCGCCAGACAGCTGCCGAGACAGCGACGCCCATGCCAGTGAATCGGCCCTGGCCGCAGGCGGAGCTGGTCCGGGCCAGTCGCAGGCCTTCGCGCCGTCAGCGCTGAAGCCGGTCTTCCCACCAGTCGTGCAGGGGGTCGTTCCGGCGAGCAACATAACGAGCCCTGTCCCGGACATCTCTGAGCATCGCACCTGTTTCCTCGGGCGGAAGCCCGGCTGCAGCTTCGAAGTCCCTGAGGAGGTCCGGGGTGCCGACTGGCTCGGCCAGACCTAAGCTCTTCATGACGCGACGGGCTTTCCGATCATCGGTCGCGGCGGAAATGGACCGATGGTGCGCAGTCGCGGCGGTCGCTGCTTCGCCGTCGTCGACGTCCGCCGCCAGTTCGACGTACATGTCGTATTCCGCCTCGATCAGCCAGAGAACCTCGGCCACCAGGGCTTGCCCGCCTCCGCCGTGCGCGCGCCGCACGATCGGCAGGTCGCCGGCGAGTTCGATGCTGCCGCATTCCTTCGCGGCCGGTACCACCATGAGGTACTTGAGCTCGAGCACCTCCTCGATGTCGCGTGAGCGTCCGGTGGCCGCGAGGTTGATCGCGATGCAAGAGTCGAGCAACAGCGAAGACGGCACGATCACTCCACGCCGTCGAGGAGGTCGAGCACCTGCATCTCTCCGTCGTCCCCTACATCCGTGGTGGAGGTCAAGCGCTCGAACTCCTCACGCGCGCCGACGATGTCGGTCCCGAGATACCGGGCGAACTGCGACTCGGTGATGTCTCCGTCGACGAACAGCTGCGTCGCAAGCGTGCGGTAGTGATACGGCAGCCGGGAGCCGTTGTCGGGAAGGTTCGGCAACCGCAGTCGCTCCGCCGCGGCTCGCGGCTGGAAGTTGTTGTCCTTCAGCCGATCCCAGGTCGCCGGGCGCACCAGCGCAAGGTCTTCCAGGCGAAGGCAGAGCGCTTGAGCCGATACCCGGTAGGCGTGCGCGAGCTGGACGATGGTCGCCGGAGTCGGCTTTCCTCCGTTGTCCCGGCTGAGTTCGTGGAAACGACGGGTAATGCCGTTGCGGGGCATCAAAAAGTTCCCGGCGAAGGCCTCGGCGAACCGTTCCGTGTCCGGGATCCTGCCCCGTGCGCCGATCGGGGTGACTTCGCTGCGGTCGCGCGAGGAGAGGTAGTGGGCGTATTCGTGCGCCATCGTCCATCGCCGTCGTTCGGCTGGGTGGTTGCGGTTGACACCGACGCAACCGCCGAGCGGATCGACGTAGATGAACAGCCCGGCGATCTTCGAGGGCAGGTCGAGGAAGAACACCCGGAGCCCGACTTCGACTTCGAGCATCTCCCGGAGCTGCTGGATCGGCCCGTCGCCGAGCCCGAGCCGGTTGCGTTCCTCCGTCGCGAGGTCCTCGCCGGCACGGTCGGGCGCGAGATAGTCCAGCGATCTGCTCGCGGGCTGTCGGCCGGGCAGTCTCGATCCGGATCGCCGCAGCAGATCGACGTAGTTGTCGGCCAGTTCCTCCAGCTCGGACACGGCGGTCTCGAGCTGTTCGCTCTTGTCGGGCCCGGTGGTGAACGCCGTACGGAACTTGGCTCGGATCGACGCCGGCGGCGCGGTCGGGCGCAGCAGGGTGGCGACGTCGCGCCCATAGGCGTTCGCGAGTTTGACCAGTTCCGGCGGACTGACCGACCGGGTGCCCTTTTCCATCGCGATGAGTGTCGGCCTGCTCACGCCCAGCTCGGCTGCCGCCTGTGCCTGGGTGAGGTTCGCCGCCTCGCGGGCACCCCGAATCCGCGAGGCGAGCGCCTGGGCCGATTCGGTCTGTTCCATCGTCTTTCCCGTCGTCACGAAGCCAATTCCTGCCCGCTGAACCAGTCTCCGACCGGCACGTCCATCGAGGCCAAAACCTTAGGCCACTCGCAGACGTAGGCGCCGAACAGCCTCAGCAGACGGTCCCGGGGCACGAACTCCGCAGCTCCGGCGATCTCCGGGAACTCCTCCACGAAGCCGCTCCACGGATCCTGCTCGGCCAGCCGCGACTCGATCCGGGAAGCCTGCCACAGCATCGCGGCCAGCTCCGGCGTCGTCCGGTCCGGAATCCGCCGGAATCGCTTCCCCTCGTCGAGTTTCGGATACCGCGAAGCTGTCACCGCCTGCCGCCGCAGCAAGCACGAGGTGCAGGTGCCGCAGGGCGGATGCCCGCTGATCCGGGACGCGAATCCCGTGTCGCAGGACACGCTGCACGCGATAGCGTGCTCGTATTCCGGTGGCACAGCCGACACCGCCTCGGCCTTGGTCAGGCCGAGCAACGGCGTTTCCACTGCGAAATCCTGACCGGTGAGGGTCCCGGCCAGCCGGGCCATCGCCTGCACCGTCCGCGGATGCGCGGACCGCGTCGCCTGCGATCCGACCTGGGACCGCAAGTAGGGCAGGTTGATCGCGCCGATCCCGTTCTCGAGGAACCACAGCCGTCCCTTTCCGAGCGTGATCGCCACCGCGATGCCCGCGGCGAGAAAGAGCAGACCGCGCGAGCGTTGGGAATTCTCCTGCTTCGCCCCAGGAGCTCGGGTCCTGGACTCGGTGAGGTTGACCCGGAAACTGGCCGCTGGCAGGACCTCGCGGGACACGCCGCGGAGTCGGGACAGGACGCGCTCCTGGACCCCGGCCATGTCGTTGTTCGTGCGCACGCTGACCGGCAGCAGCGGCGGCCCGCCCAGGCGGAGAGCCAGCCCCGCGGACGAGTCGAGGCCGCCGGAGAACAGCACCGGCTCGATGTCGTCCGGCAAGGTGCTCACCAGGTATCCCTGGCCTCCGGTGAGCCTGTCGCGATCCGACTCGCTGAACGAGACGGACCATTCGTCGTCGGTAAGCCATGCGAGCAGTTCCGCCAGGTCGGTCCGCACGGACTCCCAGCGTTCCCGGCAGCGCACCGGGATCGTCAGGTCGATCTGCCGCGCCCAGTTTTCCCCGCGTTCGAACCCCGCGTAGCGCGGTCGGACCACGCTGCGGTCGACGGCGTAAACGGCGGCCGCGACTTCCAGCAAGTCCGCCGCGAGCGGGTCAAGTTGACGGGACAGCACGTCGGGGACGCCTTGTCCGTCCAGCCGAGCGTCCACCCCGAACTCGATGCGTCTCGCCGCCCGGTCAGACGACGAGCGAAAGGCGATAACGCTTCGCGAGACGGCGCTCACAGCTCATCCAAAGCAGTGCCGAGCAGTTCGTCGAGCGGTTTGGCAGCGGTTCTGCGGTTCGGAGCCCTTAGTCCGATGCCGGTCGGATGCGCCAACCACCGGATCGCCAGCTCCTTCATAGGGGTGGAGTCAACCACCCTGCGCAGCGCAGTCTGCAGTTCCCCCGCCGTGAAGTGCCCCTTGCCGACAAGAGCAGGCACGTCGTGGTCGATGCCAGCCGCCACGATCCGGCCGATCATCTGGCGCGCCAGCAGCTGAGCGGCCTGGGCCGGAGAGACCAACTGCATCGAGTTCTGCAACCGGACCGCAAGTGCCTGGATCGAATCCGACAGCATCCGGCCGACCACGGTCGCCGACGGCTTGGGGCGGGCCACCACCGCAGAGTCGACGGCGACGGCTGCGAACACCTGTTGCGCAGCCGCTGCGAAGTCAGGCACCCCGCCGGACGCTCGGATGGTCTTGGCGACAGCGGAAGCTGCGCTGTCTTCGATCTCGATGTCCGATGCGCCCGACTTCAGCAGGTTGGCAAGTTTGCGCCACTTCGCTGCCGCGTGCCAGGCGATGTAGTCACCATCAGGCACGTGCACCTCCCTGACTTATTGACATCTATAGTCGCTCAAGCTCGCAATAGATGTCAATAAGTAATCTGTGAAACGTGGGCTCGCCAGCCACGATGACTCGTCCGCCCAAAACTGCCGGTCTAAGGTCGTACAGTCCGCAACGACCCGAACTGACAAAGAAGGCGCTGTTCGCCTTCAGTCTTGTCCGTTGCTACGCACGCGGCCGCCCCGAGCAGGTCATGAAGATGAACGGCGAGTCCCCGTCGTCACGGTCCAGATTGCCCACATCCGCGCCGCGAGACCGGACGGACCACGCTACGACGACGCGATGACCGACGACGATCGCCGCGTGTTTCGCTCATGGCGCACAGCACCAGGATCGCCACATCTTCGGAGCCATCGAATCGCGAACGCAGCACCAGCCGCGCAGATACTCGCGCTAACAGCATGTTTCGCAATCTCACGATCACAGTACGTGATCATGGACCCACCGTGCCGTCACTCCGTCAACCGCCCGCCCACACGCCACGAACCAGCCGGTCATCACCCATGAGTATGTTTCCGGCATTCACAACGTCGGCGCGGCGGCACACCTTGAAACCCGCGCTGGCGAGACTCAGGTCGGTCACCTTCGCGGACCCCGTGACCTTCTTCGTAGTTCCTGATCAAGGAGCCGTGGTCACTAGGCCCGGCATGACTAACGCCCCCAGTCGCACGCATGATCCGGGGGTGGCGTCACCGGGTCTGGTGGCATCGACGGACCGCTGAATAGGGACACGGCCACCAGCTTGGTAGACCTCGACGTAACGTGGGTGCCGGCCATCGATGCCCAACCCGGTGACCACGTCGCGGCGAACAAACGGCATGGTGGATGCGCAGCAGTTTTGAGGTCTTTCTCGGCCTGGGCACCGGCAAGGACGCCCACCACGCGGTCGGTCTCGACCCGGACGGGAAGCGGCTGCATGACGGACCGCTGCCCAACACCGAACGCAAGCTGCGGGCCTGTTCGACCAGCTGGCCCAGCACGGTCCGCTGCTGGCCGTGGTCGACCAGCCGGCCACGGTCGGGGCGCTGCCGGTCACGGTCGCCCGCGCCGCCGGCCACCAGGTCGCCTACCTGCCCGGCCTGGCGATGCGCCGCATCGCGGACCTCTACCCCGGCCGAGCCAAAACCGATGCCCGAGACCCGTTCATCATCGCCGACGCCGCTCGCTCCCCTGCCTCACACCCTGCGCCAGGTCGACGTGGGCGACGAGGCCCTGGCCGAACTGGACGTGCCGGTACAGCCAGACGGCGCGGGTTCGGCAAGCAAGACGAGAAACGTGCACAAGAGGAACCAGCGGTAAAGCCCTGTAGACGTCGAACCAGCTCCAACCTGGTGGATATGGGCTGGACAGCAGCGCGTGGCGAGCCGCCTGGCTCGTCAACTCCGAAGCCGGACAAGGTCGTCGGCGGGGAGGCCACGGTGAAAGCCTGCGGCGTAGTCGTGGCGATGCTGTCGGGGCAGCAGCTGGGCACCTCCCTCGACGATCGGTCACAGAGTGAACGTGGGAACCATCCCCGGCCTCCCTGCCGTCCGGATCTCCGAAGGCAAGAACCACAACGCCGCCCTCATCTGCCTCGCCCGCCGCCGCTGCGACGTCCTCTACTCCATGCTCCGCAACGGCACCCACTACCGACACCCCGAGCCAGCTCCCACCGCAGCCGCGGCTTGACAACCACACAGGACCCCCGGGGAATAAGAAGCGAAGTCAGACCTTCAAGGAATTCGTTCCTGTCATATTACTGATTGCGCTTGTCGCGCTGAATAGGTTTCCCAAACGGCAACGCTTTCCTCGCACGACCAGCAGATCAGCCGATCAGCAGCCCCGCGCAGACTGCTCTCACAGAACCCAAATAATAGGCGAACATAAATAATGTCCATTATGCCGGCTGGCCGACTATGAAACGTTCTTCCTTCTACGCCACTGCGTCGATACCACGAGAGCTCCTAACGCGGCCAATCCTATCCAATACACATAGCCCACGTTGTGCGCTGAAGCTGTCAAGAACAAAGCACCGCCAGCGAAGCCGCCCAGGGACTCGCCGGCCGTTGTCGCTACCTGGCGCATGTTGAAAACCTCGACGGCTGGCCGGTCGCCGGTCAGATCGCCGAACACGGTGCTGATCATCGGCGAGATGACCGCTTCCGCTATCGAGAACAGCACGACAGCCGCGAACGCTCCGACGAGCGTCTCCCCGGTTGCCGCCATCACGGCGAACGACACCGCGAACAAACCCACTCCGGCAAGCAGGAACCCAAACGGCCGAACTCCCGCAGCGAGCCTTCGCCGGGCGTAGGCGCTGAAGGGGATCAGGAGCACCACGACCAGGACCGCGTTGGTCACGAACGCGGCAGCGCGCACCGCCGAGGACTCGGTCAGCTGCGTGAATTTCAAGGCCACAGCGGAAAAAAACTGCCCATAGAGAAACAGCCCGGCAGCGACGACCAGCGAGATCCGTCGTACCACCGGGTCGGTCATGACGACCTTCAGGATGCCCATCCGCAATGGCGGGCGGACCGCGTCGTCACCCGGACGCAAGTCAGCCGGGACCGTGGCGAACGCGACCACCGCGGCCACCGCGTACAAACCGGCAACCAGCAGAAGCAACGGCGTGAGGTACTGCCCGCCCAGCAACAGGTTGCCGATCAAAGGCCCCAACGCCGCGGCGACGTTGGCGGCCGTCTGGATAGCCGAGAAAACGGTGTTGCGGGCGCCGGAGGTGCTCAGGCGCATCACCACATACACCCTCGCCATCAGGCCGTTGACACTGATGCCGATCCCGGCCACCAGGAGGCAGACCAGCACACCTGCCGTGCCAGGCGCGACAGGCAGCGCGACGAAACCGGCCGCGGCCACTAGTAGCCCGGCCGTCATGCTGTCCCGGACCCGGGACCGGTGCAGCATCCCGCCGCAGAACAGGGAAGCACCGCGGATCGCAGCGTTGAAAGCGAACAACGCCACGCCGATGAACCACGCGCTCAGCCCGCCGCCGAGCCGGCCCAGCAGGACCGGTAGAACAGGCAAGATAGTGTAGCAGCCGAGCTGTGCCAGCAGGTGCTGCGTAACGATCTGCGCGCTTACTCGGCGAATGACGCCGCGGTCTTCGAGTGCGGCTTCACTCACCTGTTCGTCTCCTGTCCGAAGTAGAGCGTATCCCACTTGCCCTCCGGCCGGCCGTCGTCGTCGGTGACGACCAGCTGGCCCGCCTTCTTGACGAACGGGCAGAGATGCGCGGGGATCAGGTCGACGACCTCTCCGGCCCGAGCCTCGGTGAACGGCGTGCCGTCCGCACGGACGGCCACGATCTCGGGCGCCCAGTCCTGAGAAGCGTCGGCCAACAGCTCGTCAGCATCAGTACGGATCGCGCCGTCGGCGACGTCGAGCACGGTGGCGCGGACCGAGACCGCCACATCCTCGAGCGTGCACAACCCTGCCTCCGCCGACCCCGAGTCCCATAGGGCGTAGGCGCCGCCGCAGACCTCGGTCACCCCCGGAACGTCCAGCACCGCGAGCGCGTTCGGCGTGCCTCCGACCGCGACGGTCGGGCACGTCATGCCGTCCGCCCGCACCTCTCCCGCGACCTCGACCAGCGTGCGTGCCATCGCGCGGCCGCATTCGTCCCAGTTCCGAACCTCGTCATCGGTGGCCGGGCCCCAGTAACCGGTGACACCGTCCAGATGCACCCCTGGGGTGGTCTCGACCAATCGCGCCAGGTCGAGAACTCGCTCCGGAGCGATTCCCCGGTCGTCGAAGTGCACGTCGATCCGCAAGGCCAGATCGGTGCCCGCCGCAGTGCACAACACGCCCAGTTGCCGGACCGCATCGGGATCTCCGACATGCGCGGAAACTGTCGCACCGCGCGCATCAGCGAAAGCAGAAAAATCGGCAAAGAACGACCAACGCTCTGGTGATATCAACGGCCAAGCAAGCACAATATCCGTTATGCCCGAGGCGAGGTAACGACGCGCTTCCGCCGTCGTGTGCACGGCGATTCCAGACGCGCCGGCAGCTTCCTGGAACCGCGCGAGCTCGACCGTCCGATGGCCCTTCACATGGGCACGCAATGCGACCGAAGAGCACTTGAACCGGGCGTGATACCTCTCGATATTGCGCTCGACCACAGGCCTGCTGACGAACACGACAGGACTCACGAAGACACCATCATCGATTGTTTAAGATGGCGGGTACGGCCGATCGGCCGTACCCGCCATGACATCAAAGGCTCTTGCAGCGCGTGCTCTTGCACTTACGCATAATGAAACACCCCCCTCCCCAGGCGCTGTTTCGCAGCAGGAAGGAATCTAACATCAAGGATCGCCGTCAGCAAGGACTATGATTCACTCCACTGTCGACAAGTTCTGGTTGACGTGCCTCTTGACGGTAGCTATATTCCCGGTTTCGACAGGGGAGAATTGCGGCTCGATAGCTTTGCGCTCAACAAGCCGAGCCGTTTGCACAAGGGGGGAATTGTGAGTACCGCCGACAAGGTGATAGTCAACCTGTGCCCGACCGGGATGGTGCCGCGCAGGGCGAAGGTGCCAGCTGTGCCGATCACGCCCGAGGAAATCGCCGCCGACGTGCGGCGCTGCAGGGACGCGGGTGCTGCCATGGTGCACCTGCATGCCCGGGACGACAACGAAGAGCCGACCTGGCACCCTGAACGATTCGCCGAGATATGCGATGCGGTCGCGTCCGTAGCGCCCGATCTTGTGCTCGTGGTGACTACAAGCGGGCGCAATTGGTCGGAACTGGACAAACGGAGCGCCTCAGTTCGCATCGGCGGCCCGGCCAAGCCGGAAATGGCTTCGCTGACGCTGGGGTCGATGAACTTCGCGAGCGGCCCGTCGGTGAACAGCCCCGAAACCATCGCCGGCCTGGCCGCGGCCATGCGCGAGCACAACGTCGTGCCCGAACTGGAGATCTTCGACGTCGGCATGGCGAACTACGCCAACTTCCTGATCGAGCGAGGCATCCTGACCGGGCCGCACTACTGCAACATCCTACTCGGTTCGCGGGGCACCGCCGACGTGAGCGCGGCCAACGCCGCCGCGATCTTGGCAAGCCTGCCCACGGACACGACCTGGGCCTTCGCCGGAATCGGCCGCTCTCAGCTCGCGGCGAACACCCTCGCGCTGAGTCTCGGCGGGCACGTGCGGGTCGGCCTCGAGGACAATCCTTACTACGACTGGGCCGACCGCAGTCCCGCCACCAACCCGCGCCTCGTGGAACGCGTGGTGCGCATCGCCGCGGAACTCGGCCGGGAACCGATGACTCCCGAAGAAGCTCGCAAAACTATCGGACTTCCGTCTGTGGACCGGGCGATCGCATGAGAGTCGTGCTGCGCGACCGTCGTCAATGGGGCGCGGCGATGGTGACGACCGGCAGCTCTCTGGCCACCATCGCCGGGCTCGACGTGCTGCGCGACGGGGGAAACGCCTTCGACGCGGCGGTCACGGTCTCAGCCGTGATGACCGTGGCCATGCCGATGGCGTGCGGGCCTGGCGGCGACGGGGTCGCGGTGCTGCACCGGGCTGGCTCGGCCGACGCGGTGGCGCTCACGGCGCTGGGCCGGGCACCCTCGGGAGCGAGCGTCGAGGCGTACGCCGGACGTGGGCTGAAAACCGTGCCTGAGACCGGCATTTTATCGGTTTCGACACCGGGTTTGATGGACGGCTGGCTCGCCGTCTACCGCGAGTTCGGCTCGCTGCCGATGAGCAGGCTGCTCGCGCCAGCGATCGATTTCGCTGAACGCGGCGTCCCGGTGACAGAGCAATTCCACCGGTGGACGAAGGACAATCTCGAGTCTGTCGAGGACACTCAGCTGCGCACGCGCTACGAACCCGCGGCGGCAGAAGGCGCGGTCGGCTCCGCTCTGCGGCAGCCAGGCCTCGCGGCGCTGTACGCTTTGATCGCGAAGCACGCGGACGAGCCCGCGGCCCTGCGCGTCCTGCTGGCGGAAGCCATCGCAGACGTCAGCGACCGTCTCGACGGGTTCGTCACACGCGACGACTGCCTGCGGGACAACGCGTCGCTGAACTCCGCGCTGACACTGCGGTTCGCCGGGCATACCGTCGCCACCACCGCGGCCCCGACCCAGGGGCCTCTGCTGCTGCAAAATCTGGCTCTCTACGAACGGCTCGCCGCCGAGCACCGGTCGGACTCGCCGACCGGGATGCACGTGCTGGCCGAGATCGCCAACCAGACCTACGGCTGGCGTCTGCGGCACTTGGGCGACCCGGACTTCATGAAGCTGCCGAACCCCCTGTCCGAGCCCGTGCTGTCCGAACTGGCCGCCGGGGTCGACCCGCGACGACGCGGCGCGTCAGTCTGCGCCGGGCACTACCACCAGGGCGACACCACACACTTCGCGGTCCTGGACGCCGAGGGCAACGGCGTCAGCTGGGTGCAAAGTCTAGGACTGGCATTCGGCTCCGGGGCCGGAGTTCCCGAGCTGGGCCTCTTCCTCGGCGACCGGCTCGGCCGCAGTTCCACTCTCGGACCTGGCGAGCCGAACCGCACCGCACCGGGCAAACGCCCGGTCAACACCATCCTGCCGTGGAGCATCAGCGGGCCTGGCGGTCTGCGCTGGCTCGGCGGAACGCCAGGCGGCGACGGCCAGACGCAGTGGAACGCCCAGACCGTGCTGGCGCTGCTGCACGACGGCGATACCTCGCTGCAGGCTCTCAGCCGGCCGCAGTGGACCTACTATCCGGGGTGCGACAAGGTCGAAGCCGACGTCGAACCACACTTGCGCATCGACGATGCCATGCCGGGCAAGGTCGTCGAGGCGTTGGCCGACCGCGGTCATCCTGTTGTGGTCAAAGCCAGCGTCGGCGGGGTCAAGCGCCTCGTCGAACGGGGCAACGGGTTCGCCTGCGGCTTGGACGACGGCAGGCAAGAAGGCCTGACTGCCAGCTGGTGACGGGCGGTCCGCGTCGGTCGCCGACGCGGACCGCCCCGCGCTCACGACTTCCGGATCTCCGCTACCAAGCTGGTCGCCAGGTTCGCGCGCTCGGCCATGCTGGCAACGAACAGGTACTCGTGGTCAGCGTGGGCACCGCCGCCGACGGCTCCGAGACCGTCCAGGGTAGGCACTCCCATCGCCGCGGTGAAGTTGCCGTCGCTCCCGCCTCCGACCGCGACGCCCTCGATGCCGGGCAGCAGCCCGCGAGCAATCGAGAGAAGCCGCGATGCCGCGGACTCGGGCATCGGCGGGCGTCCGATACCGCCGCGCACCTCGATCGAGGCTTCCCCGGCAACCGGCTTCAAAGCGGCGAACGCGGCTTCGATCCGATCCCTCTCCCCTGTGCTCGCGACCCGGACGTCGACCACGATCGTGGCCTCAGCAGGCACGACGTTGCTCTGGGTGCCGGAGGAAGCGATGGTCGGGGTTACCGTGGTGCCCGCCTCGGGGCGGCTCAGCTCCTCGATGCGCAGTACTTGACGGGCAGCTTCGACCAAGGCGTTGACCCCGGCTTCCGGCTCAAGACCGGCATGCGCGGCCCGGCCGGTGACCCGCACCTCGAACGTGCCGCACCCCTTGCGGCCGGTTTTCAGCTCGCCGCCCTCGGCCGCGCCCTCGAACACCAGTACCGCACCGCACGCCCGCGCTCGCTCCTCGATGAGGGCCCGCGAAGTATGCGAGCCGTTTTCCTCGTCACACGTCACCAGGATCTCCACGCCGGTCAGGTCGTCCAGCGCTGCAAGACCGTGAATCGCCTGCACCAGACCGCCGAGCATGTCGAAGACCCCTGGGCCGGTCACCCGTCCGTCCTCGACCGCGAACGGGCGGCGGGCCAAGGTCCCGTGCGGGAAGACCGTGTCGTGGTGCCCGACGATCAGCACCCGCGGCTCTCCTCCGCCCGACCAGTGGACGTGCGGACCAGCCTCGCCTTCGACGAAAACCGCTTGTCCGCCGAGACGAGTCTCGATGATCCCGGCGACCACCGCGGCCGAGCGGGTCAAAGCCTCTACGTCGCCCGACGGCGACTCGACTTCCACGAGGATCTTGAGGTCGTCGAGCATCGATTCGACGGAAACCGGGACGGCGGTGTGCGTGATCATGCGCTGACGATAACTCCCATGTCCGCAGAGCCCTTCTGTGCGTTGGTAATCAGTCCGCTGTCCCCGTGCGGAACGAGCCGGGGAAGCTGGCGACCAGGTGCCGTGCGCACAACGACGCGACGACGGCGTACCCGGTCTGCCAGCATCCCTTTGTCGGAGCGGCCGAATGCCAGGAACGCGACATTCTGATCGGCATGCTGCGCGTCCAGCCCGAACGTCCGCCGTCGGCGGAGGCCTTGCTGCCGGAACAGAGATGTCAGGCGAACGCCACGAACACCTCCCGCAGACCGGAGAACGGCAGCCGACCGTGCATCACGGCCCGATTGTCCACCAGCAGCACGTCGCCGGTCTCCCAGTTCACCGGTACCGTGCAGTCGATCAGCGTCCGGCTGACCACGTCGGCATACGAGGCCGGGATCTCTGTGCCGTCGCCGAAGATCGCGCCGTACCCGAACCGCGTCCGCCAGAGGTCCATGTTCGTGACGTCCGGGGTGACGCTCTCGTCCTTGCGCCAAATGTGCGCTTGATTGAACCACGCCTCCCTGCCGTCAGAGCCGACCGGCAACGTTCCCGGCGTGCGATTCGTGGTGAGCAAGCCGGTTTCAGTCCACTCGGCGGAGGTGTAATTCGCCTCGCACAGCGTCATGACCTCGTCCCGCGCTCCGGTCTCGAACGTCTCGGGCCAGGATTTGATCCCGCTCGGGTCACCGCTCTCATTCGGCAGGTGCTGGATATAGGTGACGCCCTTGGTGCGGAAAGCTTCCCGGATTTCCTCCGGCAGAGCCAGATACACCCGGTGCCCGTCGATGATCGTGGTCGCGCCGCCTTCGTCCGCTGGCCTGCCGCAGCCGAAACAGAGCGTCGTCGGGTGCCAAGGCGCGTAGGAGAGCTCGTTGTGCGCGCGAAGCAACCGGGACGGACTCGGTCCCGCTGCGTTGTAGACGAAGCCCTTCTCCGCCTGCCGAGGCGAGTCGCCGCCCCGATACGGCGCGAGTTCGCCCAGCAGGCCCTTGGCAACGCGTTCGAAGTCGTCGACGGTGCGGACTTCGAAGCCGCGAAACAGCACCGAACCTGTTGTGTCGAGTAGTTCCCGGGTGATGGCCCGCTGCTCCGCGGTCAGGCTCGCGAGGCTTTCGACCGGGTTTGCCGAGTTCCCCTGCCGGCAGGCCATCGCGGGGAAGCCGTCCCGGAAGGTGATCGAGTCGAGCATGCCAGCAGTGGTCATGAAATCCGTCCGTAGTCGTCGTGGGCGCTCAGCGCGCCCTCCAGAGCGGTCAAAAAGGTCTCGTCGGTCAGGTCGTCCTGGGCCAGCGACAACGTCACGAAGCCGGACTTGCCGATGTACACGCCACGCTCGATCAGCTCGTGGAAGAGCAGCCGCACCCGGCGCCGGTCGGCACCGGCGAGGTCCGCGGCGCGGCTGACCGCCCGGTCGACCGGGTGGATGCTGATCAGCGAGCCCCAGCCGGTGGCTTGGAACCCCTTGGTGCGCAACAGTTCGTTAGCCTGTTTGCGCAACCGTTCACCTCGGTGGAACAGCTCGTCGAGACGTTCGGCGGTGAGCACTTCGTTCAGCATGGCCAAGGCCGCGGCCATGCTGAACCGGTTGTTGTTGAACGTTCCCGAGTGGTCGAAGTGGGGTTCGTTCGCGCGATCGAGCATGCGCATGATCCCGTTCCTGCCTCCGACGACGCCGAAGCCGAATCCGCCGCCGAGGTACTTCCCGGCGGTGGTCAGGTCCGGCGTGATCCCCAGCACGGCCTGCGCGCCGCCGAGCGCCGTCCGGGACGTCTGCACCTCGTCGAAAACAAGCGGGACACCGTACTCGTCGCACAAGTTCCGCACCCCGCGCAGGAAAGCCGGGTCTCCCGGGATCCGGCCGCCTGAGCCGAGCATCGGCTCGACCAGCACACAGGCGAACCGCCCCTGGCGAGACTCGAAGGCCGTCGCTACTGATTCGAGGTCGTTGTAGTCGCACACCACGGACTCGAAGGGGACGTTGAGCGATTCCCCGTCGCGGCTGAAGCTCAAGAAACCGCCGTGGTATCCGCCGTCGAACGCCAGCACCGCGGCGTGTCCCGACGCCTTGGCGGCCAGCGACACCGCCACCAGATTGGCCTCGGTGCCCGAACTCGTGAAACGTACGAGGTCCATCGACGGGTACCGCTCGCACAGCAAGCGGGCCACCTGGGCTTCCTCGGGAGCCACCGCGCCGAACGACCACCCGCCCGCGAGTACGGTCTCGATCGCCTCGCGCACCTCTGCCGGGTTGTGGCCGGCAAGCCCGACGCTGTAGTCGCCCAGGTAGTCGAGGTACTCGTGCCCGTCGACATCCGTCAGCCGACAGCCCGTCGCGGAGGCGACGGCGAACGGGAACGGTGCGAAGTCAAGCACGGACCGCGTGGTCCCGGACGGCAGATACGCGGCCGCACCAGCATGCAACCTCGCGCTCTCCGGCCGTTTCAGCGCATAGCGCGCGTATGCCGCTTCCAGCGCGTCATCCAGCACTCAGCATCCTTTCTTCGTGGACCAGCGGGCCAGGCATGCAAGACCAGGGCAGCCGCCGAAGGACGTTCGCGGAGGTGCCGTCGCCGCCGACCACTTGAAGCGCGTGCGGCGACACCAGAAGCGAGCGCAGGAAAGGCATATCCGCACGGATTTCCGCCAATTGCGGGAGATATCCGTCCAGGTCGGCTTGGGCGACGCCGAGGTCGAGGGCGGTCCGGGCCACCTCCGTCTCGTATCGCTCGGTGACCGGCAGTGTCACGCCTGCGACGTCCGCGAGCCAGCGAATCGTCCTCAGTCCCGGCAGGTCTTCGCGCACCAGCCGCGACTGCCGCAACTCAGCCAAGGACGCGCACGAGGTCGACCGGTAGATTTCCCGGCACGACTGCATCATTTCGTAGAAGTCGGACCGATGGGGCAGCCCGTACTGGCGTTCAATGATGCGCGGAAACGTCTCCGTCTTCACCCCGTAGGCACGCGCCAGATCGACGCGCTCTTGGTCGAGCGCCGCCAGCAGCGGAGCCAGCTCCCGGTCGATCCCGTCGGTGTAGTGCAGGTACCGACGGCCGGCGCGGGTCTTGACCAGGTTCCGGCTGTGGAACGCCACTCCGACGTGGATGATATAGCCGAGCGGATCGAAAAGCAGTCCGATGCCCGGCCGCACCGCGACATCCGGCCATGACTGCTTGCCAATCTCCGCGCCGAGCGGGAACAGCGCCCGTACCCGCTCCGCCGCGCTCTCCGGAGTCCTCGAGTACACGGACACGTTCACTGAAAACTTGCGTTTGTACGCGATGTGCGCGCCCGAGACACGAGTACCGTAGAACGCGTCCTCGACCAGGACAACCGACGCGTTTCGCAGCTGCGGCGTACGGCGCACCCAGTCGGCGACCACGGGCTGCCCGCCCTGTCCGGCGCGGACGAACGTGATCACCTTGCCCGCCAGGCGGCCGAGCCCGGCGATGCGATCCATCAACTCCAGTCGCAGCGCCGGGATGTCCGGCACGGTGACGACGATGTGCTCGGCCCGATCGAGGAGGACGTCGGCATCTTCGCCGTAGAGCGAACCGAAATGCCCAGCCCGCAGTTCGACCGAGTCCTGCCTGCCGTCCAGGAGATTGGTCCGGGTGAGCGAGCCGAACACCCGCTGGCCGGAGCCTCTCCGCACGAACAGCAGCGTGGGCCGGAAGCCGTGGGATTTCTGCGTGGATACGAGATCGGTGAGCAGGGTCAGGCCGACGTGCCCGCCGCCGATCACGACGATGTCCGGCATCTCGCTCAGTGCTCGAGCGAGATCATCGTGCGGCCGTGGTGTTCCACGACGCTGTCGGGCACGACGTACGAACGCAGCAAGAGCCTCTGGCATGCCCCCGAGTCGATCGGGTCGCGTCCGTGGAGGCAGTAGTCGTTCGGGATGATCAGTGCCTCGCCCTTGCGCACGGCGTGCCCGCGAATCCGGCCGACGGCCAGGGCGGCTTCGTGCAACTGCTGGTGCGCCGCGCCGGCGGCCGCACGCTGCTCGGCGTCCAAATGAGCCGCAGGCGTGAAGGCGGAGAAATTGAGCCGGACTACAGTTTTGCCATCGATGTCCGCTAGCAGCGCCATTGTGCGAACGCGTTCGTATTTCCAGCCAAGCGACGAGCCGGAGCGGGCTTCGAAAACCGGCGAACGCAGGATATCGGCGACGTCGGCACCGAGCCGTTCCACGACTTCGGCGGCAGGCGCGAGCAAGGTACGCGGCACGGCTCCTTCCGCGACATGCGGGACCAGGACCAGAGTCCTCGGCCGGCAGACGTCGCTCGCCCAGGCGAGGTCGTTGTGCATGGCCAGCAGATCGGTGCCCGCGCTCTTTTCTTTGGACAGCTCGGTCGGCCGGATGTCAGTGATATAGGATCCGTTGTAGTCGCTGTAGGCAACGCAGTTTCCGACCGACTGGCCGATCAGCAGCGCGAGGATCTTGCTGCGCTCGACGTCGTCGAACTGCGGCAGACCCGTCACGAGAACTGGCTGGCCCACGACTGAATCACGGAATTCGCGGATCCGGTCGAGCAGAGTGCCCGCATAGTCCCGCAAGAAACTCAGGTAACGGTATTCCGTCTGGCCGGGGCAGTTTTCACCCACCTTGTGCACGATGTTCGCAACCAGCGCGCATTCGGCGTCGTCGAGTGCGATCCGGGCGGTCGGCCCTGTTTCCAGCATGACTCAATCCTTTGTGAGGCGGTGAGATTTTTTGCGCACGAAGACACCCGGGGAGCACTTCCCCAGGCATGACTGACGATCAGAATCGGGCGATGCGGGCCGGTGCCGGAGCTGCGCCCCCTCGGCGAACAGCTCCGGCACCGCTTTCTGTCAAGGGCGCGACGGTGTTCCGGCGGATTCTCCGCAGCGGGACGCGAGCTGCACTGTCATACCGAACCTCCCCTTTCGGCTGGGTCGTCCGCTTGACTTCTCCGTCCGTGTGGCCATGGACGGCGGTCTCGTCGAGCGCCCTGAGCGACTATAAGCACGAGACGGATCGCAATGCAACTGTCAGTTGATTTTCCGTCTTGACGTGAACTGTCCGTTGCCTGCACGATGGAGGCACGGGCCTGGACGGTCCCGACGCAGCAGGAGGTAGAGAGTGCCTGGCGAAGGCGACACACAGAACCCGGGCACCCCAGCGGAGGATCAGGCGCCGGTCCTGAGCGAGCGGCTCGACCAGCTGTTCCGGATGAATCGCACCGCAGGGAAGAAGCTGACGAACAATGCGGTCGCCGAAGAAATACGTGAGCGGCACCCCGGTCTCCGGGTGAGCGGTGCCTATTTGTCAGCGTTGCGCGCGGGCAAGCGGGTCAACCCCTCGCCAGAACTGCTGGTGGCACTCGCGGAGTACTTCGGCGTCACGCCCGGCTACTTCCTCGACCGCGACGAATCCGACCGGATCGCCGAGCAGCTGGAAATGCTCGAAGGGATGCGCGACGCCGGCATCCGGGGCATCGCCATGCGGGCCATCGGGCTCTCGAGCGAGAACCTCGAAGCCGTCACTTCCGTTCTCGACCAGGTACGGAAGCTCCAAGGCCTCCCCCCAGTCGACGAGGAGGCCGGAGATGATCCGACGGGACAGAAGTGAACCGCGGCGGCCGCGCGATTTTCGCAGGCTGCGCCGTCAGGCCCGTACGCTGGTGAATTCGCTCCGCCTGCCGGATCCCTGCGATGTCCTGACCTTGCGCGACAAGGTCAGCTCAGACCGGAATCGACCGATCCGGCTCGTTCCGCTCGACATGCACGGATCCGGCCTGAGCGGCTTGTGGCTCGAAACCGACGAAGCCGACTTGGTCGTCTACGAAGCGACAGCCGGGGTTCAGCACCGCAACCACATCATCGCCCACGAGTTCTCCCACATGCTCTGCGGGCACATCAGCACCGACGCGATGACGGACCAGGCGGCCAAGCTGCTGTTTCCCGATCTCGACCCGGCCCTTGTCCGCCGGATGCTGGGCCGCGGCGGGTACGCCGACAGCGACGAGCAAGAGGCGGAGATCGTCGCGACGATCTTGCTGGAGCGGCTCGGCCGCAGTGATCCCGGCCCGCCCGGCGAGCTTCCCTCGGCCGAAGCCGACGTGCTCGCCCGGATCTCGAAGTCCTTGCGCAGGATCTGACGCGAAGGGGATATGCGTTGGACGACATCGAGAACTGGACGTTCTTGGCCTGCGCCGTGAGCTGCCTGGCGGCGTGCGTCCACCTGGCGATTGGCCTGCGCGCCAACCGGCAGGACCGCGCGCTGCTGATGCTGACCGCGGCGTTCGGGGCCAAGACCGCTTCGCTGACCCTCGCGGCCCCTGGCATCGCCGCGATCGTCGACCAGCTGACCGGCATCCCTGACCTCACCGCGCTCGGCGTGCACGTCTTTGGCGGCGTCGCCTGCAGCACAGGAATGCTCGTGGCACTGAGCTACTGGACCTACCCGCCGAAGCAGGCCCGCCGGCGCGCGATCGTCTGGCTCGCCGTCTCCGCGGTGATGGCCGGCACCTTGGTCAGCCTGTGGCTGGCCGCGGAGCACGTCGTCTCCAGCCGATCAG
This sequence comes from Streptomyces sp. AA4, assembly GCF_000158875.1. Taxonomy (NCBI): domain Bacteria; kingdom Bacillati; phylum Actinomycetota; class Actinomycetes; order Kitasatosporales; family Streptomycetaceae; genus Streptomyces; species Streptomyces sp. AA4. The sequence continues at coordinate 5,649,780 of NZ_GG657746.1, forward strand.
GAAACTACCTGCTGGACAACATGGGACAGCCCGAGGTCGCCGTCTACCTGGTGCTCTACACCGTCGCCTTCGCTGCCGGACTGCTCGAGATCCTGCTCCTGTGCTTGCGCTACGCCCGTGTGGCACCGGGTGCCTGGCTGCGCCGAGGGCTGAGGATCACCGCCGTCGGAGCGACCGTCTACCTGCTCTACTGTGCCCATCGCCTGATCGGGGTGACTGCTCTTTATCTTCACGTGGACCTTCCCGACATCGAGTTCGTCACGCCGCTGTGCATCGGTGCCGGCGTTCCGCTGCTGATCATCGGATTGACCCTGCCGTCGTGGGAATCGAAGCTCTCGGCTGCCTCGACGTGGCTGCGCGACTACCGCAGCTATCAAGCGCTTTACCCGCTGTGGCGCGATCTTTACGAACGCGTCCCCTTCATCGCGCTCGATCCGCCGACCTCTCGGCTGGCGGACCGCCTCCGCTTCCGGGAAATCGGCTACCACCTCTGCCGCCGGGTCGTCGAAATCAACGACGGACGGCTCGTCCTCGGCGCGGAGGAGGAACCTCGGGCGTCCGGCCGCACCGATCTGGCCGACGAAGTGCAGTGGCTGGTCCGGATGTCGCGCCAGTCCCGGATTGCCTGAAACCACCCGCCTTAAGGATGTTCACGTGAAGACCGTCGGACCACGACGCGCTGTTTCGCGCGCCGCGTTCCGTTCCTTCGCGGCCATTGAACGCGTCGGGAACAAACTCCCGGATCCGTTCTGGCTGTTCTGGCTCCTGGCCGTCGGGGTCATCGTGCTCAGTGCTGTGCTGGCAGCGGCGGGATTCAGCGCGGTCCAGGAATCGACGGGAAAAACCATCGCGGTCCGGAACCTGCTCAGCACGGACGGCCTCGCGGTTATGCTCGACGGCGCGGTCAAAAACTTGGCGAACTTCCCGCCGCTGCCGACGATCATCGTGGTGATGCTCGGCATCTCGGTGGCCGATCGCAGCGGATTCGTCACGGCGCTCCTGCGTCGAATGGTGGCCAAGGTCTCGGGACGGTGGCTGACCTTCGCGCTGTCACTGACCGCGATGGTCGGCCACATCGCAGGAGACGCGGCCTACGTGACTCTCATTCCCATCGGCGCGATGGCTTTCCGGGCCGCAAATCGCAGCCCCGTCCTGGGCTGCGTGGTGGCTTTCGTCTCCATCTCGGCAGGCTACGACGCGTCCCCGTCGCTGACCACCACCGATGCCCTGCTCTCCGGCATCACCACCGCGGCGGCGCAGACGGTGGACCCGCATCACATCGTCACCCCGGTGGCGAACTACTTCTTCGGTCTCGCTTCGTCGGTGCTGGTCGCAGTGACCATCACCGTGGTCGTGGAAGCCGTCCTGGCGCGACGGCCGGATCTGGAGGTCGACGAGCCCAGCGCCGGAGACCTCGAGGAGATCGCGCCGCCCGCGCGCGAACGCCGCGCGCTGCGTGTCACCGGCATAGTCGCCGTCGTATTCGTCGCGGGCCTGGTCGTGGCGATGGTTCCCTCCGGGTCTCCGCTGCGCGGCTCCGGCGGAGGAGTGGTGAACTCGCCGCTGTTCACGGGGATGGCCCCTGCGCTGGGTTTGTTCTTCGCCGTGCTCGGCGTGGTCCACGGCACCATCGCAGGAACGTTCGCCGGCGCACGGGACGTCGTCGCAGCGATGACCGACGGAGTCCGTTCGCTGGCACCGACGCTGGTGCTGTTCTTCGCGATCTCCCAGTTCCTGGCCTATTTCAAGTGGACGAACATCGGCGACATTCTCGCGGTCAGCGGTGCCGAGGCGCTGCGGGGCCTCCGGACGCAGGGCTGGCTCGTGCTCGTGGGCGTCGCCGTCCTGATCACAGTGCTGAACTTGCTCATCACCAGCGGGTCGGCGCTGTGGTCGCTCGTCGCACCGATCTTCGTGCCGATGCTCATGCTTATCGGGATAGCCCCGGAGGCTACCCAGGCCATTTACCGGGTAGCCGACTCAGCGACCAACTGCGTCACGCCGATGAGCCCCTACTTTGCCATGGCGTTGAGGTTCATCCAGACTTACCGCAAATCGGCGGGCATCGGCACGTTGGCCTCGTTCACGGTCCCGCTCGCAGGGACCGTCTGGACCGTGTGGATCGCCTTCTTCATCGCGTGGTACCTGCTGGGCATCCCGTTCGGCCCCGGTGCGTGAGGTCGGGCGGCGGTAACGACACCGATCCGGTCGTCGGCTCCTGTCCCCGGAGGCGACGACCGGATCTGCTCGACGAAGTCCGTCACTCCCCGCGGAAGGTCTCGGTGATCTGAGCGTGGCTCCCGGACCGGACTGCCCGCAAGCGTCCGGCATTCCACTGCCGGAAGCTCTGGTCGTCGCCGGGCACGCCGGCTACCGCCGAAACACTCACCCCAGCCAGAGGTCTGGCAGCGGCGCCCCGGAGCATCCGGCCGGTATAGGTGCTCCGGCCGAAATGAATCCGGTCCAGGCCATGTTCGACAGCATATCGAACCGGCTCGTAGATTGTCACGTTGAAATATTCGAAAGCGTTCACCGCTGCGTCGTAGTCAAGACCGAACTGGCGAATGTAGAGCGCTTTCTCCCATTCGAATGCCAGACACACGCCCAGTACCACTTCACCTCTTCTCATCACGAACAGGCGACTGTATGAATCGACTTCATCCACGAGTATCTGCAGATAACGGGCGCGCGCCTCGATCGGCGAACTGTCGCCGTACTTCCGCTGGAGGTTGGAAAACAGGACAAGCGAGGCATCCAGGCACCCGCTGAGCGGCTCCACGGTCACGGTGTAGCCCGCGGCTTCGAACGTGCTTCGCTCCCGGCGAACCACAGTAGCCCGCTTCCCCAGGTGCCGAAGGTAGTCGTCCCAGGAATTCCAGGCAACCGCTATTTCACAGTCCACACCACACAGAATCGACGGCTCGTACCGGTCGAGGCCGGCAAGCTGCCTGCTGCCGTTCTCATTCAGGTACAACGCGGCGACACTGGGCGAGGCCGTTTCGCGTCGCACAGATTCCGCCCCGCCGAGAAGCTCCAGCAGAACGTTTTTCTCCGCATCGGCAGGCAGATCGTTCGCAAGCAGAAACTCCGCGGAGAACGCGGAGTTCTGTCCGAGCACGAGAGCAGGAGACCAATCCTCGTCCCGAAACAATCCCCCGGAAGCTCCCAGGAACCGACGGTGCACGTCGTAGGGACCGCCTCGCGCGACCGGCTTCTGGTCGTAAACGGGCAGCAGGCCCAGGAGGGAACCGTCGTCGTCCTCGCTCATCAGGTAGCGAACCTGATCGCCGCGAAGGCGTTCGACCGACAGAAGCCATGGCTGGCTGACGTAGAAGGACCTGCCGACGGTGAGCCGCTGGATCCGGGACTCGTCCACCTGCGCGATCGAGTCCGTCGTGCTTATTCTCGCCATCTCTCGCACCCTCGCAGTCCGCTGTGAATATGCCAGTCAGTTTCCGCCGCGTTCACTCGTACTCGATGACGAACTCGTCCTGCAGCCTGGCGACCAGAGCAGTGAGGTCCGCGGCGGACGGAACCGTGCAATAAGCGATTGCCGACCCCGTAGTTGAATAGCGCTTGCTCGCGAACTTGTCCCCCGCTGCGATCTTCAGCTGAAAATCGTCGATCTCGGGCCACTCCTCAAACGCCGCGACATCGGGTACCCGTTTCACCACGCCCGGTTCCACCGGGAACATGACCCAGGCATGCACCTTGCCGGTCGCTCTCGGATACCAGTTGCGCTTTTCGTTCAAGGAGGCCGCGGTGTAGTGGTCCCAGGTGTCGAAACCATAGGCGGTCCTGAGCATGTGAGGGACCCCGCCGCCGCCCGGACGGCAGGCAATCTCGCCAACGACGAAACCGTCCGGGCTGCGGAACACCTCGAGATGGGTGACCGAGTCGCGTAGTCCCATGACCTTCACGACGTCGGCGTGCAGCCGTCGCAGCGCCGCCGCGTCCGGATCCTCGTGAGGAAGCGTGCAGGAACCGAAGACTTTGCCGATGGAGCGCAGCGGCGGGGTCAGGTACTTCGCGACCGCGGTGAAAACCACTCGTCCGTCCTGGACCAATCCGTCACAATGGTACTCCTCGTCGAACGGCACGTAGTCCTCGACGAGGAAGGGCGGCTCGGAGGCAACCGAAAGCGGCCCGTCGGGCAACGCGATCGCCGCCGCGTCGAACTCGTTCGCGATGACATGCACGTCAGCAGCTCCATCGCACCACGATGGTTTGACCACCGCTGGAAAACCATGGGCAGCGATCGTCGCGGGCAGTGCGGATGCCCGGTAGACCAGCGTGCTGCCGGCCACTGGGATGCCTCCGCGCCGCAGCCGCGCCTTCATCGCGCTCTTGTCGCAGAACGCGTGAGCGACCTCGAAGGAGATGCCGGGAAGTCCGAAGTACGAACGGAGATAGCCAGCCGCCGGGATCGATGTTTCTCCCGGGGCGAGCACCGCGTCGAACTTGCGACGGTCCCAGAGTTCGAGCGCGGCCACGCGCACCTCGTCCAGGTTCTGCACATTTGAAACGTGAATCACGTCGTCGATACCGCAGTAGAGCTCCGCGCAATCCGGCTCGGTGATCACTGCCGCCCGCAGGCGACGGTCGTCGAGTACGCGCTCGACGAGCTCGAGGCGGCGGCGGTTCACTATCAGGACGTCTCGAACAGGCTGCGGAATGGTTTCCGTCATCTTTTCCTCGTCAAGCCGCATAGTCGGCGTTGCCACAATGGCCCGTCTGGCGATAGACGCATCCGACTTGAGCGCCGCGGGACAGGGCGATCACGCCTGATTCTGAAGCCCTGGCAGCCCGGACCATCGTGCCCGCGTATTCGCGGCCGATCAGGAACGCTCCCCAAAGAGGGACCCAGGACGTGGCCGCCCCGGGTTCCGGTGCGACAAACTGCTCAACAGGCGGGGCAATCCTTTCCTGCAGGACATGCTCGTGGACGACGCCCTCCCGAAGCGCGGCTTCCCATTCCGGAGAGCTGACCTGGTTCCCGAGAACGACACCTTGCCCGCCAAGCCCGTCCGAGGGCTTGATCACGAGAGAATCGCGGTGCTGCCGTGCGTACTCAAGCAAGTTCTCTTGCGCTCCCCGCACCTCGACTTCCTCGTCCGCGAGCACATGGGTCCACGGGAGCACCTCCCTCACAGCCTCGGATTCGGCAGCCGAAAGGGAGCCGAGCAGCCGCTTGCTGTGCAGCATCGCCAAGACGGTCTTGTTGCTGAAAAGGACTCCGCTCAACGGTGTGAACACCGGCACGCCGTAGGTCCGAAAAGCACCGAGAAGCTGAGCCGCGTGCTCGGACGCGGCCACCGAATCGGTCATCTCGTTGAGCGTGAAGAACCGGTACACGAGCGAGAAATGCCGCCCGGCGGCTCGCAGCGAGGTGCCGGTGTCCCGGACGTCTGCGGTAGAGCAGGCGAACGCCTCGATGCCCTGTCCCCGCAACCCGCGGGCGATGCCCGCGAGATGCGGTTCGGTTGCCGCATAACTGGCTGGTCCGTCCATGACCGCGACGACCGGGTCCCGTCCGTGGTCTGCGGCGAAGGCGCGAAGCATCGCAGCCAGCGCCGGAAGCGGATCCTCGAGCTCAAGCGCTTCGGACTGGACGAAATCCCGCATGTGCTCGTTACTGCCATACAATGCGCGACTGATGCTGGCGACCTGCAGCCCTCCGACCGGGCTCCCGAGGTTGAACTCCAACGTCCGGAAGCGGTCGCCGTCGAAGTACAGATCCGCTCGCCCGTACCGGACCGGCGGCTCCTGTATCCCTTCCCCGAGCAGATCTGCTTGGTCCTCGCGGATCCCGACCAAGCCCGCGAATCGCCGGAGATCGCCGTCGCACATCCGCTCCGGCAGGGAGAACAAGACATCGGCAATGACATTGAGGGCTGACCGGATCTGTTCCGTCTCCTGCCGCTCCAGAAACAGCGGCCGAGTCAAGAATTCCGGGCCGAAAGCACTGCGGAGCAGCTGCGAAGCCTCAGAGTCCACCTCTGGCGTCGACAGAATTGATCGCGCTGCGGGCGAATTCAGGAAACGAGCTGTGAGCTGATTACGCACATGCACCTCTCGAAACAGTGAGCAGCGGGCAACGAGGCACGCCTCCGGGAACTGCGTGGGCAATAGGGCGTTTGCTGGTCATCCGGTCTCCGCCACGCCGACCAATCGTTGCCGAGCCGCCGCACTTCGCGCGACGAGACAGGTCGCGACGCCAGCCGCAAGGAAAAGCCCACCCACCGCGGCCCAGCCCATCGTGCCGTGTTCCACCGCGGTCGCAGTCACCACGTACGGCCCCAGCATGGTGCCGAGCGCGAACCCGGTTTGGCTGGCACCCTGGTATGCCCCGGCTCGGCTTGGGTCGGCGAGTTCGAATGCCAAGCCCCAACTGCCCGCTTCGGAGAACATTTCCGCACCGGTCTGCGCCAATCCGGCCACCAGCAGAAGTGCTGTCGCGACCACTGCGACGACGTGACCGGACAGCGCATACAGTACACAGGAGGCCGCGAGCAGGATGCCGGCACGAAGGACCAACCGGCCCGCAAAGGCGATGTCGTCAGATCTCCGGGATGCACGCACTTGCAACAGTGCGATGAGAACAGTGTTCATGATGAGCAGCACCGAAATGACCACCGGCGGCGCATGAGTCCGAGTGGTGATCCAGAGCGGAACGCCTACAGCCTGCATACCGAACTGCATGGCCATCACCGCGTTGAGCGCAGTCACGGCGAGGTATGTCTTGTCGCGCAAGACGGATCCGGAAGGGAGCCCGGAAGTTGGCGTGTCCGCGCCGCCCGCGTTCTCGTTCCGGGCGGTAGGAGGCAAGCGACGAGCCAGGACTATCAGCGGAAGGCAGGCCAGCAGGAAGAAAATCCCCGGGAAGATCATGGTAACGCGGTACGCGGCCGGTGTATCGGACAGAAGCGCAAAGCCTGCGACAAGCGTCCCGATTCCGATGAAGACGTTGTCGAGCGAGCGAAACCTGGCCCGGAGTGAAACTCGCTCAGGCCCGACGAAAGTCTGTGCGACAAGGGCCAGCCGCGCAGTGCTTTGTATCGAGCGGCAGGCGACCACGCAACATGCGGTGACGATGAACGAGGTCGTCCCGGAAGCCGCTACGTAGGCCAAATAGGCCAGCCCCTGCCCTGCCGTGCCCAGAACGATCAGTAGATGCGGGTTCACTCGGTCAGCGGCATATCCGCTGAGCGGAGTGCAGAGCACGCCCAAAGCACCGGCAATTGTCAGGCCGAGAGCCACCGTGGCGGCTTGCAGTCCGACCACCCGAGTGAAAAAGAGCGCACTGACCGTGAAGAAAAGTCCACTCGCCAAGGCTCCGCAGATCGTGGCGATCGTCAGAGCCCTGGCCACCGGACTGTCCGAGAAAAGCGTCTGCTTCAGCTGCGAGGTCAATCGTCTCCGCAGATCTTCCCGGACTGGTGCCGAGTTACCGAACATCGTCATACCCCATGCTGAGAAGGTGGCAGGGTCACCGCCCCGGTCTGTTCGACACAGTTCGCACCGGTAGCGGCGCATCGCGGCCGACAGCAGCGAATCCTTCACGCCCATTTCGATTCGTGGACAACGTCATCCGTTCAGCAGGCCGACGCGCGGTCCTCCCTCCCGGCAGCCGAACGGGTCAGCTTGCGGCACCGTACGAGGCGTCACGACCGCTCAGCGGCCCACGGCCGGGCAGTTCACCACAACGGATCATCCGCCGACGGGCTCGCCTCGCACACCTCGAGCTCGACCTCGTTGAGCTGACCGCACACCGAAGTATTAACCGCCTGCACGGCTTGGGCCCGGTTTCCTGCACCGGTTTACTCCTTAAGGCATCGGGCGGGACGGCTGCGCCCGCCGAACAGCAGAACGAATGGTGCGACCACCTCGTGATCGCACCATTCCCAGCCTGGTCTCTGACGAGCGAGATCGGACTTGCACGGGATGACTGCGTAATGAATGTCCGAACGTCGGCCGCGCACAGCTGTATGCGACGCGGAGACGATGCGGCTCGTCGGCCGAAGCGTTGCGGAGCACCCGGTAGCGACTATAAGTGCATCGATCCCAAGACGCAACTGCCAGTTGAAATCGGATCCTTGACGTGAACTGTCCGTTGCGTGCCAGGATCCATCCGCCCAGCGCCACGACGAGCGCCACGATATTCGTTGCGTTCACTGCGTGACCTCATTCGCTGCCTCCGGTGCGAGCCGGTCGGAATCCGCGTCGTCTGCCGGGCCGATCCACGCGGCACTGGGCGCCTTGCCGCCCGCGACGACGAGTTCGGCAACACCGTGGTCGAGACTGCGGTTGTCAGCCGTGGCAGTGCGTTGCAGGCGAAGTTGGAGTGGCGCGGTGGCCTCGGCAGCGGACCGCGTCAGAACGGAACTCGCGTGATGGCTGCAAGGAGGGGCCGGGCTCGCCTGCTTCTCCGCCGGTACCGGGGTGAGCCGCTCGCCGTCAGGAAGCGGAACGGGGCGTGGTCACCTGGGACACCAAGCCGTTGGTGAATGTCACCTGCGTGTCGTACCCCGAGGGCATCCCCACATACAGCCAGTACTCGTAATGCGGGGGAGTCTGGCCGCGCAGGCGTACCGCGGCGTATGGGGCGGCTCCGGCGACCTCCTCGCGAGTCGTGGAATCAAGGGGTGCACCCAGCAGGCTGAGCACCTCGGCCTTGCTCATGCCGACCTTCACCGGGGTGCGTCGTCTGAATGGCCACAGCATCGGCGGCTACCTGCCTAAGCGACCGGATCTGCCCACGAGAATCCGAGCGTAGAGTTCGCCTGCGGGACCGGTCCCGAACCCGGCACGAACGGGGCGTTCGGAGCCGAGCCAAGCGGGCAGACACCGCGGACGACGCTCCGGCCGGCGGGACTTCCTGCCGTTTTGACCGGCCAGGCGCACATCGCTGACAACCGCCGGCCCGGCGATGGCGCCTCCGCCTGCTGCGGACCGACCAGGCTTCGACGGAGCCAGAACGGGTAATCCCGCCCCGAACGAGACTCCGGAGGAAGGAAACCGCTGTGCGCGCGTTGACCTCGAGCCGCGACACTCGAACACGCTCGAGGTCTCCGAGGCACCCGACCTGGCCCCCGCGCAGGGCGAGCTGCTGGTCCGCGGCCTGGCCCGGGGAGTGTTCGGGACCGCCAAAAAGATCGTGCGCGGCGCCTACGGCTGGGCGCCTCCGGGAAACGACCGGCTGGTGCTCGGCCTCCAGCGCGGTCTCGACGCGCACGTCCTCGACCGGATCACCGACGGCCCGAAACCCGAAGCGGTCCGGTCGCTCGGCGCGACCTGCCACCGCGAACCGGTCGAGGACGTAGCGGCGCGCCTGTGCCCGGGCGTGGTCGTCGAGGCCACCGGAGCGGGCCAGATCGTGGTCGAAGCGACCGAACTTCTGATGGCAGTGCGGCTTTCCCCGCACACCGATCGCAACGAATCAACGGTCCTCCGAGCAGAACCGTCCGCAACCTCGCATGCGACATCGCTCTCGTCTCCGTCCGCTCGCGTCAGCGGGAAACAGAACTGAACTGCGGCGAGGCCCCGAGGCGGATCCTGCACCGGCCGCCGACGTCGTTGGACGAATACCTGCACTCCGCCTCCTGGCGATGGGCCCATCGCCAATGGACCTGACCTGCAGCGCCCCACCGCGACAGCCAGTCATCCGCGCACACGGTACAGCCAGCGTTTCGACGACCGCACGCTGACGACCCCCGCGGCGCTTGCCCCGGCGCGGCACCGGTTTCCTCGAAAACTGCCCTGCGCTCAGGAGGTCGCGCGCACCGCCAGGCGATGCGGAGCGGAGATCGAGCCCTGGGATGCTGAACCGCCCGTCTTCGACGTCGTCGAACCGACCAGCGCGACTCCCGAGGTCTATCGCGCCGCCGCGGTCGACCTCGGCACGCAACGCGATCTCGTCGGTGAAACCGAACGTCGCAGTTTCTGGGCGCGTACCGCGGCATCCGCGCCGGTGTGACCTCGTCCGGGAACCCAACCGAGGGGCCGGCCGCGCTGCAGGTCCTCGGCGGCAGCCCTTCCGATGAGATCGGGGACAGCCGGAGAACCAGGTTGGCAGCTTCCCTTGTCGGCCGCACCGCCCTCCGCCGCGGCATTTTCGACGGCCGTGGCGGACCCGCCTGCGAACTCGACAGCAACGTTCGCGGTCTCGCGCTCGAAACTGGTCCGGATGTTCTGGCACCCGGCACACTCGTCTGCCGAGATGCGGCTATTTGAGCGGCGTTGGCGGTGACCGGGCGTTTTAGGCCGGAGAGCCGCCCCGACGGTCGAGGCGGCTCCCCACCGAAGCGGCAGGGCGATTCCTGCGGATGCCAGAGCAGGCTCTACAGGCCGAGTTCGGCCAGCCTCCGGGTGATGCGGGCGTCCGTCGAGACGACCGGTGCGCCGGAGCGCACCCACGGGTCGCCGCCGAAGCGGTCGGTGAAGATCTTCTCCGCCGTGCGGGTCGACACCGCCTGCATGGTCAGGGTCGGGTTGGCGCCGCTCGTTCCGTTGGACAGCGCCGAGTTGTCGGCGATGTAGAGGCCGTCGACCCACCGGGCGTGCCCGTTCGCGTCGAGGACGGAATCCTCTTCGGACAGCCCCATCCGCATGCTGGACTGGACGTGCAGGATGATCGGGGCCCAATCCATCCGGTACACGTTCTTGGCACCGGCGGCCCGGGCGATCTCGACGGCGCGGCGCACCAGGAATTCCCGGTTCTCGACGGTGCGCGCACTGCGCTTGCGCTGGTGCATCTCGACCTTCGCGACCGACCCGTGCTCGTCGGCCGGCATCGCCGACAGGGACGCGCGGTTCTGTGCCTCGACGTGGTCGTCGGTCATGATCAGCATCGCGAACATCCGGTCGATGCCGTGCATCATCATGTCTTTGAGCTCGTTGCCCATCAACCGGCCCGCCGGACCGTCCCAGGTGCCGGTGAAGCCGCGGCCGTTGGTGTACTGGCCGCGAACCCCGCTGTCGGACATCGCCATCGTGAAGGACAGCAGCGCGGGCGGGATGCCGACGTTCATCACGCCGCCGCGGCCGGGCCAGTCCGAGCGGGCCGACGAGCCGGTGCCCTTGCTCGTGCCGGTGTACTCGTCGAAGGTGGCGAAGACCCAGTCGAAGTAGTGGTCGGTGTAGCCGCGGCCGACCCAGTCGTTGGGGTTGGGCAGGCCGCTGTTGAGCCACAGCCGCGGATTCTCCGTGCACCCGCCGGCCAGCACGACGACCTTCGCGTCCTCCCGGTGCTGTTCCCCGGTCGCGCCGGCCCCCCACGTGACACCGGTCGCGGTCGTCTTCCCGTTGCGCTGTTCGGTGTGCACCTGGGTGACGAACGCGTCGGTGATCAGCTCGACCGCTCGCCCGCCCGCGGCCCAGCGGTCCGCGGTCAACGCCATCGGCACGTAGCTGTTGTCGGTGGAGCGCTTCGCGGTCTGGTTCCGGGGAGCCTTGGCGGGGTGGCTGCAGCCGAGGATGCAGTACCCGCAGAAGGTGCAGCCGGTGGACTGCGGGTAGAACAGCCGCGGCTCGTTCTCGAGCCCGGTGACCTTGCCGGCGAAACCGCCGGGCTGCAGGATCGCGTTCTCCTGCGGCCGGTAGGAGTTCCGCGTCGTCGTCTTGCCGGTCTGCACCGGCAGCCCGAGGTTTTCGCAGCCGCGGAAGAAGACCTCTTCCTTGGTTCCCATCGCGGCCGTCTGCACCGGGAGGGTGGCTTCGACCCACTCGTAGTAGGGCACGAGTTCCGAGTAGCTGAACGGGAACCGGTGCTCGGTGTCGTAGGCCCCAGCGTCCGCCCCGGTGTAGCCGGCGAACGAGCCCGGGAACGCGCGCGGCGAGTTGCCGAAGTAGTGCTGCGTGGTGCCGCCGACGCCGGAAAGCTGCCACAGAAAGGAATTCTGCGGTGTCTCCCGGTACCACGCCGGCTTGGACCGGTCGGCGGGGCCGAAGCGCAGGAACCCGGTCAGCGGGTTGTTGGCGTCGTTCTCGTAGTGCGTCCACTCCTCGGCGAGGTCGGCGTGCCGGGGACCCGCCTCGAGGAGGAGCACGTCGAGGCCTTTCGCCGCGAGTTCCTTGGCGACCACCGGTCCGCCGCCGCCCGCGCCGACCACGATCACGTCGCGCATCAGTTCGCCACCTTCTTCCGGCCCTGGTAGTAGCCCTTGAATTCGTCCCACCCGTGCACGACGCCGTCGGGCTGGTACCCGGAAAGCTCCCAGCCGACGGGCCGCCGGGTGATCGTCTTGGCCTTCGCGTCGTAGACGCCCCACTCGCCGTAGCTGCCGTAGGCGGAGACCTCGAACAGCGCGCCGGCCAGGAACCGCAGCACGCCCGACAGGGTCTCGGTGAACGGAGCCGGTGCCTTCGAGTCCAAAGTGGACAGCAGGTCCGGATCGGGGCCTTCGAGCAGTTCGAACGCCCGGCACTTGTCGGCGAACGACAGCCGGGCGAACGGCGAGAGGAACAGCCCGTTGACCGACGCCGGGTTCGCCTGTGTCGCGACCAGGTTCAGCAGCAACGCCACCACCGACGACAGCGGGAGGGTCGCGTTGTTGCCGAGCAGCGTCGTGAGCGCGTCGTCCAGGGTCCGCACCGAGCCGAGCGGCAGGCCGGCCAGGGAACCGGGCAGGACGACGCCGCTGCCGTCCAGGCCGGCGGCCAAGCCCTGCGCGAGCGCGGCGCCGAGCTGGTCGGGGAAGGGGACGAAGTGGTCCAGCGACGTGATCATGAAGTCGGTCGCCCTCGCTTCCAGGGCTCCCGGCTCTCCGCGCGGCGTGCCCTGGGCCTTCGAGTAGGCGTCCGGCCCCGGGCACGTCATCACGACGAGCCCGTTGAGGGTGTCCCTGGCCAGCTCGCCCAGCACCGGCCGCAGCCCGGCGACGACGTCGTCCAGGGTCTGCGCCCGGCCGCCCGCCGGGGCCAGCAGCCCCCCGGCGGCCACGGCGGCGCCGAGCAGCCCGATGCGGGCGAGGAATGTTCGACGGTCGGACTCCGGCTTCACGGCACCTCCACGGCGACGGGGCGATGGGCCCGCCCAGCATTCCCGCCGGACCGGCCCCCGGCATTGGCAGTTCTTACTCCGTTCGGCCTAGTTCGTTGGGCATTTGCCCATAGCCCCCGTTACCGTTTTCGTAGTTCCTGATCAAGGAGCTGTGGTCGCCAGGTCCGGCATGACTGTGTCCCCCAGTCGAAGTGATGATCCGGGGGGTGGTGTCACCGGGCCTGGTGGCATCGACCGACCGCTGATAAGGACACGGCCGCCGCTGGGCAGGTCTCCTCGTAACGTGGGTGCCGGCGCTCGATGCTCGACCGGGCGACCCACCCGCACCACGGCGAAGGGCATGGTGGATGACCAGCGGTATCAGGGTTTTTCTGGGCTTGGACGTGGGCAAGGGCGAGCATCACGCGGTGGGGCTGGACCCGGACGGCAAGCGGCTGCACGACGCTCCGCTGCCCAACAGCGAACCGAAACTGCGGGCGTTGTTCGACAAACTCGCCGGCCACGGGCGGCTGCTGGTCGTGGTCGACCAGCCCGCCACCATCGGAGCCCTGCCGGTCGCGATCGCCCGCGCAGCCGGGCACCAGGTGGCCTACCTGCCCGGCCTGGCGATGCGCCGCATCGCCGATCTCTACCCCGGCCGGGCGAAAACCGACGCCCGCGACGCGTTCGTCATCGCCGACGCCGCCCGCTCGCTCCCGCACACCCTGCGCCAGGTCGACCTCGGCGACGACGCCCTGGCCGAACTCGACGTGCTGGTCGGGTTCGACGACGACCTCGCCGCCGAAGCGACCCGTCTGTCCAACCGCGTCCGCGGCCTGCTCACCGGCATCCACCCCGCACTCGAACGCGCCATCGGCCCGAAAATCGCTCACCCGGCGGTGCTGGAGATCCTCTCCCGCTGCGGCGGGCCCGCCGGAATCCGCAAAGCCGGACGCCGCAAACTCACCGCGATCGCCATCGCGCACGCGCCCCGCATGGGCGACAACCTCGTCGCGGCGATCATGACCGCGCTGGACGAGCAGACCGTCACCGTCCCCGGCACCACAGCCGCCGACACCGTCCTGCCCCGGCTCGCCGACAGCCTGAAAACCGTGCTCCAGCAACGCAAAGCCGTCGCCGGACAAGTCGAGGGGATACTCGATGCGCACCCTCTTGCCGGGGTCCTGACGTCGATGCCCGGCATCGGAGTCAGGACCAGCGCGCGCATCCTGCTCGAGATCGGCGACGCCTCCGGGTTCGCGTCCTCGGCGCATCTCGCGGCCTACGCCGGGATCGCCCCGGTCACCCGAGCTTCCGGCACCAGCATCAAAGGCGAGCACCCCGCCCGCACCGGCAACCGCAAACTCAAACGCGCGTTCTTCCTCGCCGCCTTCGCCGCCCTGTCCGACCCCACCAGCAGGCACTACTACGACAAAAAGAGAGCCGAGGGCAAGAAACACAACGCCGCCCTCATCTGCCTGGCCCGACGACGCTGCGACGTCCTCCACGCCATGCTCCGCAACAACACCCACTACCGACACCCCGAACCCGCGAGCGCCCCTGCAGCGGCTTGACAACCACATAAGGACACCCCCCCGCACCGAAGGAGGGCCATCGACGCGGATACCAGCGCGGTCCTTCGCTGCGATCGCTGTCGTGGTCACGCTGCTGCTGTCGGGATGCGAGAGCGGCGACGACAGCGAAACGCAGAAACGCCAGACGGAACAGGCGATGAAACAGATGCTCAAGGAATACCAACCGCGTTTCGAACAGCGGCGCGCCGCACTCGCCGCCGTCGCGAAACCGTACCCGCGACGCTGCCCGCCAAGCAGTCCTGCGATCGGAATCTGGCTCCGAAAGCAGAGTTCATCAGCCTGGATGGCAACGTCATGGACAGCTACAACAGCCCCGGCAAAGGCGGCCACGTGGCGCTCCTCCAGGTGCGCGAGGCAACGGCCCCGGAGTCGATGGAGGACCGGGCCGGGCAGAGCAGAGCGAGTTCAGCCTGCCAGCGGGCTGGCTGGTGCAGGGCATGTGGATCACCGGGCCGCAGGGGCCACCCCGGCACCGGTCGCTTCAAGGTCGACGCCACCTACGGCTACGAACCCTACCGGGGCGTCGAAGTAGACCCGGTCGTCCGGCTGAGAAGAATCCTCGACGTCGGACTGCACAAACGCCTCGCCCTCCCGCACCAGGTGACTGCCTACGGCGACCCGACCCCGAAGACGACAACCTGCAGGACATCGTGGCCGCCGACGCCTACCTAGCCGACCTCGACCGCCGCGACCTGCCCTGCTGGTTCCCTTTATCCGGCCACGACTACGACCTGGCCGGGTCCGAGATCAGAGTCCACTCCGGCACCCCGGACGAGGACATGCGCACCACCATCCAGCTCGACCTCGGCGACCGGCTCAAGACCCTGCCCGGCCAGTGACCGCCGCCGCCCAGCTGTCAACGAGTTCAGCTGTCGACGGGCCAGGCCGAGACGAATTGCGGTGCTGCGCGGACAAGATTCGCCACAGGACCGCGTCCGTGGTTCCGCGCAGCGGTGCTGCGGGCGCAGCCGGCTCGGACCACCACGTCCTTGAACCAGCCGAACCTCGCAAATGCGGTGGAAATGCGGTGCCAGCGCGGTGGTCGCGCGGATGCGTATTCGGTTGGCTGGGGAGCGACGGCTCAGGAGCCCTCCGGACTCCTCTCTGTCGCCGGAACCGCGCCTACGGAGCACCTGCATGGACGACGAGCGACAACCCTGGGTTTACGCCAGAACGATCGACGCTGCCGTGTCGCATTCCCGGTCAGCGTGCCTTCCCGCCAGCAGACGTGCACGGTAGCCGCCGCGGGACCCCCGCCGAACTCCCCGACCGTCCCACGCCGGATCCACGAAACCTAGCCAGCGCTTAAGTCGAAGAAAGATGCAGAAGCGTGGTATACGCAAAAAACAAGCTGTCCGAGATCACGTTAATCGTACGCGATCTTGAAGAAAAGATTTCAGCGTACATAGCGGAATCTGATGATTTGCTGACGGCGTGGCCGGCAATGGAGCTGGGTGATGCCCTCGTCGACCTCGGCAACTGCCTGAAATCCCGCACCCAGCGCATCGTCGTTCCCTCAAGCGGCTGGATGCCGGAAATGGCGACATTGGCGGATCAACAAGTTGCCCGGGTAGCACATTGGACGGGCACACGGCCCGTTCGGCAAGGGTTGGCGTTCATCTCAGCCTGCGGCACACCATGCTACCCCTTTTACGGGCGCGACCGAGCGAACAAGATCATGCGCCATACGACCTGCATCGATTGCAAGCACATGGTCGACCAGCCCTAGCACGGGCAGGTCCGGCGCGGAATCAGACAGCTGCGTCCAACCCATGGCAGGCGCACCGGACACTTTTATCGTCGCCCGGGCCCGGTCGGCGGCCATTGCTGCGCGTAAGGCGGCCCCGGCTGACCGAGCGGTTGCTGCGGAGCCGGCGGACGGCGGCCGTACATGGGATTCCCGGCACCGCCGGGATCAACGTGGTATCTGTTTTGTGCCTGACGCCGTCGCAACGAATTTCTCACCGGAACGACGACAGCCAGCCCGACGCACAGCATGAACATGGAAAGGACAGCGATGATGATGACCGCCCACCAGAAGATGTCCATGTCCTCTGCTTCCGTTTCGCTCGGCTAGTTTGCCGGGTTGACGTGCCAGCTTCCCGGGTTCCCGATCTGGTCGGGCAGCGGGGTCAGCTGATTGAATCCGGTTGCGCTTGCTGTGAACCCGACGCTGGCGCTTTTGTACTGGCCGAATTGCTCGACAGCACTGGACAGCAAGTCCGTGCAGTTCTTCACGAAATTGGTGAGTAGGTCGGTGATCGCCTGAATGGCGTTGGACAGCTCCAACTCCCCGAAACCCGGGATCAGAGCGATTCCCACGCTCACACCGGCGTTGACGATATCAGCTGCCGTGTTCCCGATCAGCCTGATTACGGCCGCGTAGGTGTTGTACACGATGGAGACGCAGCCGCCGAGCGCCGTGCCCATGGCCGCCAGGGCGGATTGATCGGTGTCGAGCGCGCTGGTCGCGTCGGCGGAGTACGCGGAGTACTGGCTGAACGCGGGACCGGACCAGTACGCGGAGAGGGTTTGGGTCGCGTACTGGATGCCCAGCCGCGAGTCGACCAGGGCGGTGTTCTTCGCCCAGGCCTGCGCGATGAGGTTTATTTTCTCCGCGTTCCCGAACAGGTCGTTCTTGATCTTGTCGAGCATCTGGATGACGTCCGGATGATTGACTTTCTGCGCCGCTTCCCGGATTTTCCGGTCGGCGTCGTCTGGGTACGGGATGCTGGAGATGTTCGGCACCGGGTTCGGTTTGGGAGGAGCCGGGGCGGGGGCGTCCGGGAACGGGTTCGGCCAGGACGGCGATGTGCCGCCCGTCGGGTCCGGGAACGACCTCCCGTGCGGGTTCGTCATCAGCGGCCGCCTTTCTGCTCGGGCTGGTAGACGCCGCTGTTGTCGGCTTTGCCGGCCAGCCAGCCGAACTTCTTGTAGTACTCCTCGTCCTGCGCCTCGTAGGCCTTCGCGGCGGTGTCGAGGCTGTGGGCCGCCGCGGTGAGGCTGTCGCTGCTGGCGGCGACCTTGCGCATGATCTGGTCGACCGCCGCGTTGTACTCGGGGACGATTCCGGCCAGG
This sequence comes from Streptomyces sp. AA4, assembly GCF_000158875.1. Classification (NCBI taxonomy): domain Bacteria; kingdom Bacillati; phylum Actinomycetota; class Actinomycetes; order Kitasatosporales; family Streptomycetaceae; genus Streptomyces; species Streptomyces sp. AA4. The sequence goes on from NZ_GG657746.1 coordinate 5,667,432, forward strand.
TGCCCGAGGATGCCGAGGTCCTGCTCGCTCATCCGGAAGTCCGGGAGATCCTGTCCGACGAGCTGCAGGTGGCGTTCCGCCGCGTCGACGAACGCGGTCTGCGCTCCGCGGAGCGCTTGCGGGACGACTTCGAATCCCTTGCCGGTCATGCGTTCCCCCTCCTGGCGGCCTGGCCGGCCGCGGATGCGTTCTGCAGTGTCTGCTCGACGTGCGCACGCGCTTGGGCCTCGGCCTCGCGGATGGTCTGTGCGATCTGGGCACCGAGCGCGCGGCCGTTGGCCGAGGAGAGGCCGTGCGGGTCGATGGTCACCGACACGAGCGTGCCCCGCCCCGTCACCGTGACCGCCCCCGCGCCGCCGGGGATCCGGCGGTTGATCGCCGCCCCGGCGGCGGCCGAGGCGATTGCCTCGGCCCGGTGCAGATTCGCTTCGATTTCCTGTGTGAGGGCGTAAAGCTCGTTGTACCCGGGCATGGACGTCACTCCTCGAGAGCCAGAAAGTCGTAGTCGCCGAAGTCCTCGTCGTCGGCACGTCCCCTGCGCGCCGGGGGCGGCGGCGCGGTCGCGGCCGCCGGAGCGAAGGCAGGCGGGGCCGCCGGTTCCGGCGGCGCTGCCGGCGGAGGCGCGTCGGGATGGAGCACTGCCGACACCGCCGCGCGCGCGTGCTGCCCGGCCGCCGCGCGAGCCCGGTTGACGGCCTCGACGACAGCCGGGCCGACCAGTTCCGGATGCGGCGACCGCAGCGCGTCGTCGCGGACCACAATCTCGACGATCTCCCCGCGGCCGTCGACAGTGGCGGTCACGCTGCTGTCGCGGGACACGCCGCGGAACCGTTGCCCGGCGAACTCGGCGTCGAGGTCCGCGAGACGCCGCTGCCGGGCGGCGACGTCGTGGCCGTTGCCGATGCCGAACGCCTTCAGTATGTCCACGGTCATCATGGAGTCCTGTAGTCAGTGGAGGCCGTCGAGAAGGTCGGCCACGCGCGAGGCGGTCGCCGGCGTGAGGTCCCACCGCTCGTCGTCGTAGTGCTTGCTGATCTGCAACGCCCATCGCCCGCTGTCGGTGTCGTAGACCCGCAGCGGGACCTCGCTGCGGCGACGCCCGCTGCGGTCACGTTGCTCGGCGTAGAGCTCGGCGCTCACAAGCGGCGGCCTGGCGATGACCCGCTCGGCCCTCCGCACCGCGCTGTCGCGGGCGACACCGGTGTCGCGGGCTTCGACCAGCTCGCTGCGCAGCACCGTGATCGGCTGCGCGTTCGACCGCACGTGCTCGTGCGGCAGCACGTCCGCCAGCATCGCGCTCAACCGCTCGCGCCGGAACGTCCGCACCCAGACCTCGCCGCCGTCCCGGACCGCGATCAACCCGAACCACGACGACCCGGCGGCCAACGCCGACAAATGCCGGCTGCCGTCGCTGAACCAGCCGTAACAGGCGTGCGGCGGCCGGCTCAACAACTCGGCCACGTCGGCCAGCTCCGGTTCGTCCACGCTGGACGCCGCGCCGTCGTACCGGGCCTTCAGCGCCGCGACACGCCGGTCGACGTCCGCCTGCGCCTCCGCGTCGTGCCACTCCGCCTGCGGTGCCAGCGCGACATGCAGGTCGGCGCCGGTCACCTCGGTCACCAATGCCGCGAGATCCGCCGCGGCGAACCCGACCGGCTCGGGAAACCACATCGGCGCTACACCCGTTTCTTGGGGGCCTCGCCGATCACGGCCGGACTCGCGGCCATCCCGGTCTGCGGATCCACCAGCTGCTGCCCGTCGTCCGCGGCCAGGAACGCCTCGTCGTCGGACAGCACGTACTTGCGCTCGTGCTCCTCGTCGTCCTCCCGCTTGCGGCCCGCGCCGGTGCCCGTCCCGCCGACCGCTCCGCCGCCCGGCCGCCCCGACGACCCCGGCGCACTGCCGGTGCGGCTGCGCGCCGCCGCTTCCTCCGAAGCGCCGATCCCGCTGCCGCGGCCGCCTCCCGGCGCGTTCTCTCCGCCGGCGCGGCCGCCAGGACCAGCTCCGCTGCCGGACGAACCGCGCCCGCCTGCGCCGCCGGGCAGCCCGCCGCCGACGGCGGGCGCATCGGAGTTCCAGGAACCGCCGTTGCCCGCGCCCGCGGGAGGATTCGGGTCCAGCACGCCGCGGCGGTAAAGACCGGGGTCGCGTGACGTGCCGCCTTGCTCGAGCCCGGTCTGCACACTTGGCGTCACGTAGCCGGCCGACGACGTCGACTCATCCCCGCCACGCCCCGCAGCCCGCGGCAGTGCCACGCCGCCGGGAGCCGTGGACCGCCCGGACGCCGCCGCTCCGGCGGCGAACGGTGCGGCGTTCGCACCGCCGTACGAGCCGGCAGGGCCTGCGCTGTGACCGGGCTGCAGGGGACCGGCCGAGCCACCGTTGTGTCCGGCTGAGCTGTGCACCACCGGAGCCGGCGGCGGCGCGCTGCTGACGTTCATCGCGTTCGCGTCGGCCTGGCCGTAACTGGTGGGCATGGCGCGGCCGGTCTCGTCCGACGCCGTGGACCAGGACTTCATCACCGCCACGTTCGCCGCCGCGACGTTGTTGCTCTGCCGGGTCTGGTTTTCGATGTCGGCGTCGATCACGCTCTGCACGCCGAGAAACTCCGTCATCGGCGGAGGGGCCTGCGGCACCGGAGGCACGGGCTGCACCTTGGCTTTGACGTCGTGCCACGCGGACGACTGCGTTGTCAGGCCTGCGTGCGCCATGCTCATCGACTCCGCGGCCTGCGCGTGCTCGGCCGCCAACGGGCCCGCACCTCGTGACGCGGCCCCCGCCGCGTCGCCGGTCCAGCCCTCCTCCATCGCCGCGGCAAGCGCCCGGCTGTCCGCCGCCCGGCTCTCGTACTGGGACTGGAACGAGGTGACGTAGTCGGCCGCCTGCATCAGTCCGCCCGGCCCGACAGCGTTGGCGAAGTTGTCGTAGATCTGCTGCGCGGACATCGACTGCCCCGCCATGTCACTGCCCGCCCTGCATGGTCGACAGGACAGCCTTGGTCACGTTCGTGGCCGCTGTCGTCGCATTGCTGCCCGGCGTGCCCTGGATCAGCACCAGCATCTCGGTCTGGTCCGACACGCCGACCAGCATGGTCGCCTGGCCTTGACTGCGGCGATCCGCGGTGTTGGCCAGCACGGCCGGAAAACCGCTCACCACCGTCGGCTCGAAGTAGCCGTCCTTGTAGTAGCCGGACGCTTTCTGCCGATAGGCGTTCGTCAGGCCGTTCTTCACGGTGGTCAGAAACGTCGCGCTGACGGCCGTGTACCCGTCGCTGAACCGCCACCCGCAACCGACGCCGCTGGACTTCGAATCAGCCTTGGGCTGGCTCAACTGCAGCGCGGACAGCTGCGCCGACGTCAGCATGCTGCACGGATCCGCAAGGTATTTGTCCACGTTCACCGGAGCCGGAACCTTCGGCGCCTCCGCAGTCTCGCCCCCCCCGGAGAGGAGGGCGAACCGCTTTGGCTGGTGCCGGAAGGCGTCGGGTTTGCCCTCCCTTGGGTCGGCTCGGAGCACCCGCCGGCCGCGACAGCCACCACGCCTGCGATACCGGCCAGAACAATACGAAATCGAGAGAAAGTCACAGATATCCTATTGGTAAATTCCGCCAGGAGCGGAGTTGCCGGGATTCACTTTGCCAAGAGCGTCCGCGACCTCGGCATCATGCTGCGTATAGGTTCCGGTGGCTTTTTTCAGCGCGTTGATGTACGCATAAGCCTGACGCTGCATCGACACGTTGTGGTCGATACAGCGCTGCAACGATGCCTGCACAAGTCGCGCCTGCTCAACGGCAGGCGGGTCAGGCGAGGGCGGCTGCGCGGAAGCCAACGCCATTTCCTGGACCTTCTGGTCACTCTGCAATCCGTGGAGCACGTCTTCCCACCGGGAGATCAACGCCGCGACAGTCCCCGGCTCGAACCGGTACCCGCCCGGCCCCGCAGAATGCATCAGCTCGGACGCCATCTCAGCGACACCCGCAATCCTCGCGACCCGCGAGGCCGACGAGCCGCCCGGATACGCGTGACACCGCGACGCGGCGCAACCCGGCCATCCCGCGTTCGCCCCTTCCCCCCGCATCAGGCGGCGAACCGTCGCCCGATCTCCCCATGTGACGCTCCCCTCACAACCCGTCATCACATCGTCGCCAGAGTATCGCACGCGATCCCGTCGCGGGCGTGGATCGCGAAACCCGCACCACTCTCGCGCACGACCCTTTCACAGTTTCTGACCTGTGAAAGTCTGCGACGTACCGCAACGACACCGACAAACTGGCCCGTCTGGTCGAACGGCTCCGCCGCTTCGAGCACGCTTTCCGCCCCCCAGAAGGCCGTCGGAATGCGAAAGCCGCCCTGATCGCACCCCAGGCATCCGGCCTCCGGGCCGATTCCCCACGGCACGCTGTCCGCGAGCCGCGCTGTTGATCGCACGAGCGTGCCGTCAGACCCTGCAATCAGGCCTTCTGGACCGCAACGGCGACCACTCGATCTCCTCGCGCCGCACAACGCGGACACAGCCGAGTTAGCCTGCCCCGCCGCCCGTCGGCCGGACGCTCAGCCATGCCGAGGAACAGCACGCAATGCGCTAGCGGGCCCTGGGAGCCCGTGGCACGCCTGCTGACCGAGTACGGCCACCAAGTGCACGCCGTGAGCCTGTCCGGGCTGGCCGACGTACCGCACGACAAGGTCGGTCTCGCCACCCACGTGTCGGACGTGCACGACCTGCTGGCGGCGAACGACCTGCGCGAAGTAATCCTCGTCGGACACAGCTATGCAGGCATCGTGACCGGGCAGGTCGCGGACCAAGCACCGGACTGGATCTCCCTCGCCGTGTACGTCGACGCGAAACCTGCCCCACGACGGCCGTGCCATGACCGACACGTGGTCGGAGCGCGGCAGGCAGCAGGTGCGCGATGAGATCGCCGGTGCCGAGGGCGGTGGCCAGCCATCGAACTGACCGACCTCGATGGCCAGGGCCTGACCGACGAGCAGGCCAAGTGGCTTGTGAGGCAGGCGACCGGTCATCCCGGCCGGACGCTGTTCGAACCTGCGGTGCTCGCCACCCCGCTGGACGGGGGCGACCGGCGTCTCCGTCGCCTGCGCGAAACCGACCGACGCGCTGACCCCCGAAGCCGAGACGCTTGCGAGCCGGCCCGGCCGGACCTTCCTACGGCTCGATACCGGGCGCTGGGCGATGATGTCGGCACCCGACGAGCTGGCGAGCGTACTGCACAGCCACGGCTTCGCCGTCATCCCGCACCGAGGATGCGCTTTACCACGGTGACCGCTGAAGCCGGATAGGCTGCCTCCACGACGATGGCGGGCGCGGCGACCTGGTCCGCCAGCGACCGCAGCGCCGCCGCGGCATCGGCAGGGTTCGTGCCGTCGAGCCGCAGTCCCAAGCACGCGCAGGACCCCGTTCTGCCGGCCGCGGTTAAGGTCCGCGCGTCCTTCCAGCCGCCCCGCTGGGCAAGTCATGGCCCGGTGCGCGGTTGCGTGTGTTTTCGTGCCCGTCTGTGAGCAGTTCCGTCAGCGCTCTCACGCAGGCACCTTCGGTGATCGGGACTTGGGTGAAGTGCATGGGTCGGTTCTGGTGGGTGAGCCAGGGATTGCGCTGTTGAATGAGCGGTGACGGGTGCTGGTCGAGGGTCGGGTAGACCAGAGCGCCGAGTTCTGCGTTGTGCGCGGTGAGGTAAGCGTTGAGCTGGTAGAGATCTTCCCGGTCCACTCCGCGACGGTCGTTGAGGGGTTTGTATTTGGCGTCGACGATCGCGGTCGGCGACTCGGCGGGCCCGATGAGGATGTCGGGGAAGAGGCGACCCAGCACTGCCGTGGGATGACGCGCTGATCGCAACAGCGGTGCGGGGACGTGATACTGGGTGCCGTGCGTGACGGGCAGCGCGGTGGCGCGGCGGGCGCAGCGGAGAAGGAACAGCTCCCACAGTTCGGCGACGTCGATGAGCAGGCCATGCGTGCGTTCGTCAGTGGGTGACGCTTGCGGGGCGGTGCGCTGCACGATCTGCCAGGACAGGTCGGCGACGCGCTTGTACGGCAACGTGATCGGGGTGTAGCGGACGCTGCGGAGGTCGCGCAGGCTCGGAAGCCGAGGGCGTGCGCCCACGCTCTCTCGCAGCCGCGGCACGATTTCCTCGACGCGGTCGCCCCGCCAACCCGGCCGGTGGTGCAGGAGGGTGTCGAGGACCTGGTCGGCTGCGACAATGACCTGACTGACCGGGTTCCCGAGCAGCTTCGCTCGTTCAACGGAGGCCACGAAAGGGCTGCGCGCCGCCCGGAGCGCGAAAGTTCCCGGCGAGTCGAGGCTTCCGCGCACCGCGGAGCCGACATGCCCCCGGCGGGTCCGGAAGCTCGGCAGTCCGTGGCGAGCGGCTGCCGTGAGCGCGGCTCGCCACAGCGCCGCGGTCAGTTCGGCGATGAGGGCTGAATTGCCGCGGGCCTCCGCGGCCCGGGGAACGGTGTGCAGGTTGAGGGCCGCGCTGGCCCAGCTGGCGATGGTGTCGATGCCCAGCCGCGGCCGGATCTCCAGGATCCGGCCGTCTCGGCGGAGCTCTCCCACGTAACGTCCGGCGCGCCAGCCACCGTCGAGTCGCCGCTCGAGGATAGGCTGCGGATCCGCCGACGCGCACGAGGGTGCCAGGTTCAGCGTGAACTGTTCCGGCCGGGTTTCGACAGCGAGCGCGACAAGCCATTGGTCTTCCTCCGCGGTGAAGACCCGGTCGCGCTCGACCGGGCCGGCCAGATCCGCGAAGACGATGCGGTCGGTCATTGCCCGAGGAAGACGCGACGGAACCGGTCCATCTGTTCGTCACGGTCGTCGACGCCCGCGAGGTACTGCTCCAGCAGCGGTTTGAGCGAGCGGCTCCACAGATCGAGCAGCGGCGGCTGCGGCTGGTCGCGGGGCTGGCGCCAGAGGTATCCGCCGTTGGCGGGGCGGCTCTTGCGCGTGCTCAGCCAGATGCCGAGGAAGAAGACGATGTCCGCGAAGTAGGTGTGTCCGACGTGGTACGCACGGCCGAGCACCGCCGATTCGGAGATCGCAATGTTGAGCCGTTCGGCGTGATCGGCAAAACGTGCGAGCTGTTCAGCCGCGTAGTCGTACGGGACGCCGCGGACAGCGCCGGCCCAGCGATCCTGGATGATCTCCAGAAGCGTCTCGCGCTCGAACGGACACTCCCGCCACAAGAACCTGCGGCGCAACGCGAAGTCCAACGTCTCCACCGACTGGTCGATCTCGTTCATCGTGCCGATCAGGTAGAGGTCCTCGGGCAGCGCAAGCGTGGCAGGCTGCTCGTCCGGGTTGCTGCCGGGCAGAGTCACCTCACGACCGCGCTGCCCGGCCTCCAGCAGGCTGAACGCCTCGCCGAACATCGCGCTCAGGTCGGTCCGGTTGATCTCGTCCAGCACCAGGACCACCGGCAACGCCGCGAGCCCGTCGGGGAATGCCTGGCCGTGGTAGCGGTCGACGACCGAAGGCAGGAGGCCCGGGTGGTAGCGGGTACGGTCGCCGTCGAGGCGCAACCCGCGAACGAACTCCGGATAACCGAATCCCGGATGCAGCTGCACCCAGAAGACGTTCGCCGCCACAGCGGCCTCGACCAGCTCAGCGCGTTCGATGAAGTTCTTGAAGCCCCAACGGTGCAGCGCGGCACGGCGGATGATCGTCTCCGCGAGGCCCCGCGCCTGGTAGGTTTTGCTGGTGCCCGGCGGTCCGTAAAGGACGATCTGCTTCTTCCACTCCAAGGCCTCCAGATCCCCCGTTGCCTCCCCTGAGTCCCCGGCGCTCTCCCACGCGACGCGCAACGGCGGGTGGTAGAAGTCGATCGCCTGCCCCGATGCGTTGCCCTCCGGCATCAGCGTCGCCAGCTTGTCCCGGATCGCGAACAGCTGCTCGTCGACGTCGAGCCCCGAAGTCTCGGCCAAGTCGCCGAACGCGGTCGCGATCTCGCGCTTGTGCCGGCCCGAGGAGATGCGCTCAAAAGTCTCCGGATGCAACAGGTGAAGCACAATGTGCCGCATCTCCCGCAGTGGCTTGTCCGTCTTGTCAGCGAAGTCGCGCAGCGCCCAGGCATCATCAAGCAGGACAGCACGCTCATCCCGGCCCAGCTCTTTGAGACGCAGACAGAAATCGATCAAATAGCCGACCTGCAAGTCCCGCCTCGTGTTGAAGCCGACACCAGGATGGCCGATGCCTTGCCTCATCGCCTGCATCGGCACCGACTCCGGATCCAACGTGACCTCCGTGCCGGCCACCGTCGCATTGATGACATCGAGCTTGCCCCGGTATGTCACCGAGCCGACGAACAGGAAGTGCACCAGCAGAACTTCAGCGGCCAGCAGCACCAACTCCGGACCAGCGTGCTCAAGCTGAATCGCCCACTTGCCGGCGAAAGTGCCGTCTCCCTCCCCGCTGACAAGCGGATTGCCGTTGAACCGACGGTCGAGGTCGCGAAGGACATCGACCGTCCAGACCCCGTCACGCGACGGATCCGTCAGCGACCTGTCCCCGAGCAGGCTGTGCTGAACCCACAGCCGGGCTGTTTCGTCCACCAGCTCTCGAGACTGTTCAGAGAATCGTGCCACTGGGTCGACGTCCAATCCGTGCTGGGGCGTTGCCGCCGGTTACGGTACGAGAATCGCCACCGTCGTGCCGGCGACTCGATGCACATAGTGAGATATCAGCGCTTCGGGCCTTCGCCTTACGCGGCGCGAACCGCTGCGCGGTCTTCAGCGTCACTACCTGGATGCGGTGCCTGATCCACCGTCAGCCGCGTATCGGGGTGCCATCGCTTCCATCTGCTCGATGACAAGCCGGATAGCTTCAGGCTGCTTGTCAGGCGGGTACTTGTACTTCACGAGCAGACGTTTGATGGACGATCGGAGTTTGGCGCGCACGTCGTCTCGGACAGTCCAGTCGGTCTTGACGTCGCGTTGCATGACTGCCACCAACTCGCGTGCGATCTGGGCGAGCACGTCGTCGCCCTGAATCTCGACGGCCGACTCGTTGGTGCTGACGGCGTCGTAGAACGCGAGCTCATCGTGGGACAGCGGCGGAGTGAAGAACTGCCCGCGGTTGCCCTCCTCGGCGACTTCCTTGGCCAGCTCGATCAGCTCGGCGATGACTTCTGCCGAAGTGAGCTGCTGGTTGGTGTACTTGCGCATCAGCTCGGCGATGCGTTCGGAGAACGCCCGCTGGCGGACGAGGTTGTGCTGGGTGACGTGATCCGATTCTTCGACGAGCAGCGCGCGCAACGCCTCGATCGCCAGGTGCGGGTTCGTCGCTGACTGGGCCTTGAGCTGGAATTCCGGTCCCAGGTCGGACAACGACGGTTTGGGCAGGCCGGCGGCTTCGTAGATGTCGACGATCTCGCCGGACGCCGTGGAGGTCGCCACCAGTGTGGAGAGCATCCTTTCGATCTCTTCCGGCACTGGCTTGCCCTCGGCCTGCCGTTCCGAGGCATCGAACTTGCCCATCCAGACACGGACTTCTTCGTAGAACTTCGCGGTGACGCGAAGGTGATCGAGGGTCTGGTTGCCGGCGCACAACGCCCACGCCCGGGCCAGCTGGTTGGCCAGCTTGCGGAACCGGTCGCCGAGCGGCTCCTCGCCCTCCGGAGGCCGGTTGCCCGGAGTGCCCGGGGAACGGAGGTAGTTCGTGAGGCCGTAGGCCGCCCTGACCCAGCTCTTCGGCCCGCCGTCGAGCTTGCTCCGCCACGGGTAGCCGGCGCACAGCTGATCCAGCGATGCGATGAGCGTGGTGGTGAGCGCGACAGCTTCGTCGATGTTCTTGCCGACCGGCTTCTGGGCTCGGTCGGTGTCGGTGTATTCGGCGAGCGCCTTGTTCAGGTTGTCCGCCAAGGGCGCGTAGGCGACGAGCAATCCGTCCGGCTTGCCGCGGAACGTGCGGTTCACCCGCGCCAATGTCTGCATCAACAAGGCGCCTTTGAGCGGACGGTCAAGATAGAGGGTGTGCAGCGGAGGCGCGTCGAAGCCGGTCAGCATCATGTCTTTGACCAGGACGACCTGAAGCTCGTCCTCGGCATCACGGAGCCGCTTCTGGATGACCTTGTTCTGCCTGTCACGGCGGACGTGCCGCGCCACCGGCACGACGTCCTGGGCGGTACCGGAGTAGACGACCTTGATCACGCCCTTGTCGACCGCGTCATGATGCCACTCGGGCTTGAGCTTGACGATCTCGTCGTACAAGTTGGCGCAGATTTCACGCGTCGCCCCGACGATGAACGCCTTGCCGGGAGAACCAATGAACTTGCACATCTCCTCCGACCGCGTCTCCCAATGCGCGACGATGTCTGCTGCTAACGCCTCCAGACGCGCTGGGGCGCCGTACACGGCGTTGATCACCGCAACGGACTTCTCGATCTTCGCGCGCTCGACCTCGTCGAGCCCGAGCGTCGCCTCGTCCGCGGCCTTGTCCAGGTCGTCCTCGGTGACGTCATCGATCAGCTTGACCTTGACGAGCCTGGGCTCGAAGTAGACCGGAACGGTGGCACCGTCGTCGACGGCGCGGGTCAGGTCGTAGATATCGATGTAGCGGCCGAACACTTCCCGGGTGTTGCGGTCCTCAAAGGAGATCGGCGTTCCGGTGAACGCGATCAGTGCAGCGTTGGGCAGAGCGTCCTTGAGATGGCGGGCGTAGCCGTCGAGGTCGTCGTAGTGGCTCCGGTGGGCCTCATCAGCGATCACGATGATGTTGCGACGGTCCGAAAGCAGCGGGTGCTCCAGTCCGGCGTCCTTCTCGGCTTTGCTGAGCCCGAACTTCTGCAATGTTGTGAAGTAGATGCCGCCCGTGGCGCGGTTGGCCAGCTCGTCGCGCAGCTGCGCACGCGTCGTAACCTTGATCGGAGATTCGTTCAACAGACGGGACCGGTTGAACGATTCGTACAGCTGCCCGTCGAGTTCCTTGCGGTCGGTCACCACGATGATGGTCGGGTTCTTCAGTTTGGGCTGCGTAGCCACGAGGTGGGCGTACAGCTCCATCTCCATCGACTTGCCCGACCCCTGGGTGTGCCACACGACGCCGGCCTTGCCGTTGCTCTCCACAGCCGCGACCGTCGACCCGACCGCCTTGGTGACCGCGAAGTACTGATGCGGCTTGGCGATCCGCTTCGCGTAACCGTCGGCTCCGCCGTCGAAGGCGGTGAAGTTCCGTTGCAGCTGGAGGAACCGCTCCGGATTGAACACGCCTTCGATCAGGAACTCCAGCTCGGTGCCGAGGTGGACGTCGTCGAGCGGTTCGCCGAGCTGCACCGGCTTGCCGTCGTCATCGACGTTCCACGGCGAGTAGTGGTTCAGCGGCGTGAACGGCGTGCCGTAGCGGGCGGTGATCCCGTCGCTGATCACGGTCACCACAGCGAACCGGAACGCCATCGGGAACTCACGCAAGTAGGTCGCCAACTGGGCATGCGCGGCGTCCAGATCGGCCTTGGCCGCGCCCGCTTGCTTCAGCTCGAAGATCGCGACCGGCATGCCATTGAGATAGAGCACGACATCGAAGCGGCGCTCGACCTCCGCCGTACGGACGGTGACCTGGTTGACCGCGAGCAGCTCGTTGTCGCCGACCTGGTGGCTGACCAGTCTGATCGTCGGGTTCTGTTCCACGCCGTCGGCGTCGATGTAGCTGATCCCGCGGTAGCCCTGGGTGCAAATCTGGTGCAGCCGGTAGTTCTCCGCGATCGCGTCCTGTGAGGTCGGTTGAATGATCTCCGCGAGCGCCTGCTCCAGGTACTCCGCTGGCACTTGGGGGTTGAGCTCCCGCATCTTGGCCAGCATCCGTCCAGGAAGCACAACGTCGTCCCACGAGGCCCGACCGTTTTCAGCGCCTTGCACGACGGCGATCCCTGGGAGCGGCTGCCACTCCTGCTCGGCGAGCGTCTCCAACGCGACGCTCTCCCACTCCGCCTCACTGAACCCCAGCTGCTCCGCCATCACACAACCCCCTCCACGACCTTCTCGGCTTCGCGCACGCGCGCCTTGCCTGACATCAGGAGGGGCAGAAGCTCGTCCCGCGTACGTCCGAGCCGCTTGTTTTCGGAGTGAGCGGCGTGGACAACATCGAGGAGACCGCGCTGCACCTCTACTTGTTTACACTGTTCAATCTTGCCGGGCACCGGAACAACTAAAGTACGAATGTCACGAAGGTTGATGTAAGGTGCCATGTCACTCTTGAACATTAGTTGTGACGCTTGAGCCTGAAGGTCTGAGCTTCTAAACCAAGAAGCGAGGTAGCTGCTATCGATCATCTCCTTGTCAAGGACGCGGAAGTAGCAAATCTGCGGACTGTAGACGACCACTTCGAGGTCAGGCGGCACAACCGCCACACGACCCACCGACCCCTTTGTTGTTAAGATAATGTCGCCTGGCTGCGACAGTTTCGAACCAATCTGTCCAGCATACGATTTCGACACAAAGTCGTCACCCTCAGGAGCGATGCGTCCGTCCCGAACATCCCCTGCCCTCAGAATTCGGTATCCTGGCCAGCCGTGCTCCGCTCGCTTCGTCCGATAGCCATCACCTAGCGTCAGGACGCCACGACTTGCGAGTTCACCCAAAGTCATCGGCGTTCCGAAACCCTGCCTTAGACTTTTCATGAATATTGCATCAGCGAGGCTCCGCGCAGTAGCCGATAAACGGTTATTCGCGGCAATCTTGTCATCAAGTGCGCCCAATACATCCGCGATCGCACGCTGCGTTCGAACACCGGGATACGAGACGGTCATGCTCCGCAGATGCGAAGGCCCGAAGTGTTTCATCACGGATCCGACACCCATGGCTTCGATCTGGTTCTTAAACGAAGGCGTCCGCAGCATGTGCTGAATGAACCTCGGATCCACTCGACAGTCTCGAGGCCTAAAACAGATAATTCCGGTGTATGGCACAGCTCCCACACCCTCGTCAACAACCGTTGCAACCTCCCCAAGGGAAGCCGAGGTGCTGAGAAGCACATCACCTTTTCGAAGCCGGAACTGCTTCCACTTCTGCTCGACCTTCGCGGGATCGAGGTAGTTGCACCCGTTCAGCAGGTTGGCCCCCAGTTTGAGTCCTGCCAGACGAATCAGTGGCACTCCGCCGTCGCGAAAGTCAGCAGCCATGATCCCCGGGCCTTCCCGAAACTCGAGTACCTCTGGCAGGGGCGCAGTAGACCAGTCAGACATCGAGCCGCTCCAATTGCTCACGGACAACCTTCTCCAGTTGGGCCGACGCGTCGAAGGCAGCAATCAATTCGTTGGCGAGGCGCTGGATCTTGTCGTCGATGGGTTCACCGTCGTCTTCGACTTCGGCAGCGCCGACATAACGGCCAGGGTCGAGGGCGTAGTCGACGGCCTTGATGTCGGGCAGGCCCATCGACTTGCAGAAGCCGGAAACATCCGCGTAGGTCAGGCGCTTCTGGGCAGCGGAGCGGGTTCCGCGCCAGGCGTGGTAGGTGTCGGCGATCTTGGCGATATCCTCGTTCGACAGCGTGCGCTCGGCGCGGTCGACCATGTAGCCGAGTTCGCGGGCGTCAATGAACAGCACCTGACCAGATCGATCGACCGCGCCGTGCTTACCGGCGCGCTTGTCCTTGGCGAAGAACCACACGCAGACCGGGATGCCAGTACTACGGAAGAGTTGTGTCGGCAGCGCAACCATGCAGGAGACGAGGTCGGCTTCGACGATCTGGGCTCGGATGGCACCTTCGCCGTTGGAGTTGGACGACATCGAGCCGTTAGCCATCACCACGCCGGCACTGCCGCCGGGAGCAAGTTTGTACAGGATGTGTTGAATCCAGGCGTAGTTAGCATTGGTAGCCGGAGGTACACCGAATTTCCAGCGTGGGTCTTCGGTGTTACGTGACCAGTACTTGATGTTGAACGGCGGGTTGGCCATCACGTAGTCCATCTGGAGGTCCGCGTGCTGGTCGCGGGCGAAGGTGTCGCCCCACCGGGCTCCGAGGCCCTTGTTCTCGATGCCGTGGATGGCGAGGTTCATCTTCGCCATCCGCCAGGTCTCTTCCAGGCTTTCCTGCCCGAAGATCGAGACGTCCTTAGGGTCGCCGTTGTGTTCGTAGATGAACTTCTCGGTCTGCACGAACATGCCGCCGGAGCCGCAGCACGGGTCGTACACGCGGCCGCTCGAGGGTTCCAGCACCTCGACGATCACTCGGACGACGCTGGGCGGGGTGAAGAACTCGCCGCCCCGCTTTCCTTCTGATCGGGCGAAGTTGCCGAGGAAGTACTCGTAGACCTCGCCCATGAGGTCGCGTGCGCGGTGTTCGCCCTGGCGGCTGAACCGGGCGCTGTTGAAGAGGTCGATCAGTTCCCCGAGGCGGCGCTGGTCGATGTTGTCCTTGTTGTAGAGGCGCGGCAGCGTGCCCTGCAGTGCCGGGTTGGTCTTCATGACGAGGTCCATTGCCTCGTCGATCAGCTGACCGATGTTCTTGGCCGGTTCGGTGCCTTCGGCCGGCTTGCCCTTGGCGTACTGCGCGAGGTAGTCCCATTGGGCGGTGGGCGGCACGACGAAGACGCCGTAGCCCTGGTATTCCTCGGGGTCGTCGATCAGGTCGGCGATCTGCTCGGCGTCGTAGCCTTCGGCCGTCAGGTCGGCGCGGATGGCTTCGCGGCGTTCGTCGTAGGCGTCCGAGACGTACTTGAGGAATACCAAGCCGAGGATGACGTCCTTGTACTGGTTCGCGGACAGCGAGCCGCGGAGCCGGTCGGCGGCCTTCCAGAGCGTGTCCTTCAGCTCCTTCATCGTCGACGGTGCCGACGGTTCCTTCTTCTTGCGGGGAGGCATGCTGCCTGTCCTTCCTATTTCGTTGTCCGCGTCGCGAGAGTCACCGCGCCTGCGGCGACTCCGTCGATCATGGCAGTGACGAGATTCCGTGTTTCTTCCAAGTGGTGTCGAAGCGTCGCTTCGTGCTCGGCCACAGCCGCGAGGACCGCTTCGAGTCGATCCACTTCAGCGGTGTCGAGGATCGGCACGCTCCAGGTCTTCCACTCCGAGGGCACGCGCGGAAGCCGGTTGATGATCGCGGCCACCGCTCGAGGGCCGATGCCAGCTTTCGGGCTGATCCGGAGGATCTTCGACGGGGCGGCCACCAGCGCTCCGCCGGTGTCGTCGACGGCGGCGACCGGGTGCGGTCGGTCGGTGAACACGACATCCCCGGGATTGGTGCGTGCGGCACGTGGGTACAGCTGCGTCGCATCGAACGGGTCGAGCCGCAACAGACCGTGCGGAGCGGTCGCGGACAAAACTGGCACTGACCCGGCGGGGTCGGCGTGGTCGCTGTGTATCCGGCTGCCGCGAAGGACCCGGACGTGGCCCTGGTCGGTCAGTTCGCCGAGAGACCGGCGGCGCAGCAGCGTCGTGCCGGCGGCGGGTTCTGCCAGGACGTCGAACGGACGAATCGCTTCGCTCGTAACCAAGGTCGCAGTGTTAATGGCAGCTGTGTGTCGTCCCGTGTCCGCTGTGGCAAGGCGGGTCGCCCGTGCACCGGCGGGTACGACGGTTGCGCGGGAGCTGAGGATCGCGGGCAGGTCGTGCGGGCGGAGGTACCGGAACGCGCGGCCGCGGACCCTGGCCAGAGCCGCTGTCACGTCCGAGGCGAGGTCCTCCAGGTCGCGTTCGGCGCTGTCGAACGCCGCCAGATCGGCGACCAGCGGCCGCTGGGTGAACCCGCCCGGCGCACAGACCCACAATCCGAGCGCCTGCCGATGCGCTTCGCGCCACATGCCCCGCGGCAGGCGCAGCGCAACGGCCAGCCCCTCAGCGCGGAGAGTCTGGGCTCGGCGCTGCTCCTGGGTGCCGTGCAGCTCGTCGCACAGGGCTGCGGCCGGCCCGACGATGACGGCGAGCTCCGCCTCGTCGAGGTCGAGCACCACCTCGTCGACCAGCTCGAGGGCGGAGTCCACGGTCTCGCCGACAGCCGAGAGGAAGCGCACGCGCGGCGTCGCCGCGCGCTCGACCGTCTCGATGCCGCGGATTGCTGCGCGACGCCGCATACCCCGCACGTCCGGGGTATCGCCCGGCACGATGAGCTGGGTGAAGCTCGGGGCGAGGGCAAGGGTTGCGCTGGTCGCTCTGCCGGCGTGGACCAGCGGCACACCTTCGGGATCGAGATGGAGGGCGCATGCCTGGGCGATGGTGCGGACGAGGTCCACCGCGTCCGAGGTCAGGTCGCGGCTGCCCCGTCCTGCCCGGCTCCGGTGCAGGCGATCGAGGGCTTCCCCGGGGCCGTACGAGGCATCGAGGAGCCCGTCGACAAACCGCAGCGTGGCCGGCACCGCCCGGGCTGAGACGATTTCGCGGAGCAGCATCCGGTCGCCGGGGTCGACCTCGCGTGCCTTGTCGGCGCGCTGCTCGGTCGTCGCCGCGGCCAGCTCCTCGCCGGTCAAGGACGCCAGACAGAGCCACACGACGAGTTCCTCCAGCGACACTGCCTCCGGCACGCTCAATGCTGGTGCATCGAGGCCTGCCTCCGGGTTGTTACCGCGCCCAGTGCGCTCGAGCCACACGACGATCTCATCGCGGCTGAACCGCTCCACCCCGCCCACGACCTCGACCGGGTCGGGAAACGGAAGGTGCACGCCCCGCGCCCTGGGCCGGCGGCGCCACATGCTCACCACCGGCCGACGAACACGAGCAAGATCAGCAACGTCCTTCAGCGTCAGCACCGGTCCCGCACCCATCGCAGTCCACCTCCCCTCGGTCCGTCCGGTCCGTCCGGAGTGCCTCCAAGACTACGCACCGGGCGGCAAATCCGAGAACCCCAAGTTCTGATAAGTGGGGTTATCAGTATTTAGAATCGGAGATTCGATTCGACGCTCGGATGCTGGGGTCCATGAGCTGCCGGGTCAGCGGCAGCCTGAGCCCAGGAGCTGAAATGACGCACCCCATCTCACGGCCGGCGCACTTCGACCACGAAGCAGCCGCCGTGATCATCGAACAGCTGAGCATCAGCGACCGCGACGTCACCCGGGAAGCCCAACGGTGGATCACCGGTGAGCGCGGCCCACTTGTCGAGGACCTCGACCAACTCGCCGCCGCCGACCTGACCAACTACGTCACCGAGGCCATCCGGATCGGCGCCCATGCCCTCAGCGTCACGGGGCAAGCTCAGGAGGCCCAAGCCATCGAACGGCTCCTCAAGGACGTCGGCGACAAGACCGCAGACTCCACCGCACGCGCAGCCGAGCTGACCCAGCGGGCAGTGCGCGAAGCATCCGACGTCGTCACGAAGGCGGCCCGCGACGCCAAGACCGCGATCACCGAAGCCGACGTACAGAGCCGCACCGAGTTCACCACCGCCGTGTCAGCGGCGAAGAAGGACCTGCACGACGAGGTGCGCCGCATCTTCGCCGGCGACAACCCGGAACTCCTCGAACGGCTGCGTCCCCTGCTGGACAAGTTCGGCACCGACCTCGGTGCCAAGCTGACCGCCGGCACGACGGAACTCCTCACCACCGCCGCGCAGCAATTCGACGCATCCGACCCGACTTCGCCGATGGCCAAACACGCCGCCGAACTTGCCGCCCGCCAGGCGCAGCTCGCGCAGCAACTGAGCAAGCAGCACACCGAGCTCGCCGGCAAGATCGACGAAGTATCCACGGCACTGCGCGTCCAGGAAGCAAGGACCAGCCTGGCGAAGGTCACGCCGATCAAAGGCGACTCCTACGCCAACCAGCTGCATGCCGTTCTGGCCACGATCGCCTCGGGCCTCGGCGACGACTACAGCGACACCAGCTCGATCCCCGGCAACCTGCCCCGCTGCAAAAAGGGCGACGGCGTGCTCAGCCTCAACGACGGCACCGTGCGTGTCGTCATCGAGATGACCGACTCTTCACGAGCCGGATGGACCGCCTACCTGGAAGACGCCGAACGCAACCGGGACGCAGCAGCGTCGCTCGGACTAGTCCGCACCGCCGACCAGAACAGCGGTCAGACCATCCGGGTCCTCGGCTCCCAGCGGGTCATCCTCGCGTTCGACCCGGCCATCGACGACCCTGACCTGCTGCGCACCGTCATCATGCTCCTGCGGACGACAGCCATCGCGACGTCCGGACGCAAGGGAGTCCAAGAGATCTCCACCGCCGAGGACAAGATCACCGAAGCGCTGACCCACCTCGCGAAGATCGACTCCGTCAAGAAACTCTCCGCCACCATTCAGAAGTCCGCAACGAAGATCGACAGCGAATGCGCGAGCCTGAACGCAGCCATCCAGCGCCTGCTCGACGAAGCACTGATCGCCCTGGACGGAGCGAATGCCGGCGCAGCGCCGAGCGCGGATTCGACAGGCCAGCACGGCGCCGCATGAAACACCGCGCAGCTGGGCGGCCGAAGCTTCGGCCGCCCAGCTCAGTCGCTACACAGCACGTTCCCGCAGATCATCCGGGTACTTCTTCGGTGCAGCGACGATGATTCTCTGGCTCGGTCCGCGTGATCAAACCTGGTTCGGAAGTCTCCGAGCAGCCGTGGAAACCTCAGTCGGCGTTCAAGAGCGGCACGGGTCAACGACCATCGTGTTCGCGGTCCACATCTTGAGGATCGGATGTCACGACAGCTGCCATGTTACGAACCGGAAACGGTCAGTAACGACGCCCATTCCAGAGCGATTCTAGGAACGCTACTGGTCCAATCCAACAGCATTCGGTACTGCAGGCCGAGTGATCCGCGATGACGCTAGCGGCCACAGCGGCCAACTGCATCGCAACCCGCAACCCGCACTCGACGGAACGACAGGCAGGCATCGAAAGCATGGCATTTCAGGGCAAGACCAAGCGGGTGGTCCAGCAGTTCCCGTCGCCGGAGGAGCTGTACCTCAGCGGTGCTCTGTCGCGGACCACGGCCGCTGTCGACTCGCTCTGGTTGCATCAGGGCGACGTCATTCGTGCCTATGCGGAGGGCCATCAGGACACTGCAGACCTAGCGCTGGAGCTGCCGACGGGCACGGGCAAAACGCTGCCCGGCCTGCTCATTGGGGAGTGGGTACGGCGGAAAGCTGCAGGGCCAGTCGTTTACGCGACACCGACCAAGCAGCTCGCGCGTCAGGTCGCGGCGACGGCCGGGCGCGAGGGTGTTCCGGCTGCGCTCCTGACCGGCAGCGCCAGGCAATGGGGTCCGGCGGATGAGGCGTCCGTCGAGGGTGGCGAGGCGATCGGGATTACGACCTACAGCGCTGTCTTCAACAGCAGCCCAAAGCTGCCCGAACCTCGACTGCTGATCTTCGACGACGCCCATGCTGGTGAGCAGTTCGTCGGGAACGAGTACGGCATCTACATCCGTCGCTACGACGACGAGGATGCATACCTCGAGGTGTTGGAGGCGCTGAAGCCGTTCTTGTCCGGGCTCCTCATCCAGCGCCTCGAAGGCGAGCCCGACCCCGGCGCACACCACCAGGTGCGCCTGATCCTACCCGCGGTCGATCAGACGGCTTTGACTGAGCTCGACGCCGCCCTGGCGGGTTTGCCCCAGCCCCACTCGTACAAGCTCGCGATGATCCGGTCTGGTTTGGCAGCCTGCTGTGTCTACCCCTCCTACGGCGGCATCCAGATTCGCCCGATGATCCCACCAACCTACGAGAACCACATCTTCGCTCGCGCCAAGCAGCGCATCTACCTGTCGGCGACGCTCGGCTCGGGCGGCGAGCTAGAGCGAGCATTCGGCCGACCGGAGATCGTGCGGATGCCGCTGCCGACCAAGACGCCTCCGCGCTCCGGTCGGCGGCTGTTTGTCTTCCCGGACCTCGTCAAGGGTGGGGATGCTGTCGGCCTGACCAAGCAGATCATTAGCCTGACCGACAAAGCGCTCGTTCTGAGTCAAGAGACCGTCGCCAACACCGAGACGACAGCCACGGCACTGGCCGGCGATGGCATCCCTGTCAGGGGACGGGACGACCTGGAGCGTGAGGGGCTAGAGTCCTTCGCCGCCGCTCCGACTGGGGTGCTCGGTCTGGCCAACCGCTACGACGGACTCGATCTGCCCGGTGATGCCTGCCGGATTGTTGTCCTCGGCGGTAAGCCGGATGCTGTCGGGCTGCAGGAGCGATTCCTGAGCGAGCGGGCAGAAGCCAACGCCGCCCTCTCCGAGCGCCTTCGGACCCGCATCGTGCAAGGCGCCGGCCGCTGCACCCGCGGCCCGAACGACTACGCCGTGGTGGTCGTGCTCGGTCCGGACATCATGAAGTACTTCTCCCGGCCCGAGAATCTCAAGGCGCTCGAACCAGAGTTGCAGGCCGAGGTCGAGTTCGGTTGGCAAAACAGCAAGGGCGTCGAGCCTTGCGAGATCATTGAGAACGTCGAGATGTTCCTCGAACACAGTGCCGACTGGCGTGAGCAAGGTGAGCCAGCGGTGGCCGAGTTCCGGCAGGACGCCGTCAAGGTTGAGCCACCAGGAACTGACGCTCTCGGCAACGCCGCTGCGCTGGAAGTTCAGGCGTGGCAGCTGGCCTTCGGCGGCGACTGGATTGGCGCTAGCGAGAAGCTTCAGGAAGCGGTGCCCCATGTCGGCCCGGCTGCAACGCGCGGCTACCGTGGCCTGCTGCTGTACCTCGCTGCCGTGTGGTTGCATCTCGGTGCGCAGGACGAGACCCAGCGGTCGCGCGCCCGCCAGCTCGTTCGCGAAGCCGCTCTCGCCGCCGATCGTGGCACCTGGCTCAAGGAGATGCGGGAGCTTCCGGGCGCTGAGGAGATCCCACCCGTCCCGGCGGATATCGAGGCGGTCAACCAGGTCGTCGCCCGCCTGCGCGGCCAACTGAAGCCGAAGCAGATCAACGCTGACCTCATCGAGATGCAGCAAGCACTCGCCCAGAATGAGGCGACCCGGTATGAACGCGGCCTGACGATTCTGGGAGCGCGCCTCGGGGCAGAGGCTTCCAAGCCAAAGGGCCAGGGTCGTTGCGACTCCGCCTGGGTGTGGGGCACCGCCGCGTGGATGACCATTGAGGCCAAGTCAGAGGAGCACGACGATGGCCTGCTTCCGCTCAAGGATGTTCGCCAGGCCAACACCCAACTCGACCAACTGGCCGCGGACCGAGGAATGGATCATCCCCCGGCGGGCAGCCCAGCGATCATCGTGTCGGACAAGTTGTCGGTAGATCCGCAGCACGCACAGGCGGCGAATCCCAATGTCTACCTGGCCTCGACCGGAGTGGTGAAGGAGATCGCCGGCGATGTTGCCGTGGTCTGGGCTGACCTGCTGACGACGGCAGTTGGAATCGCCTCCGAGCAGGCTCAGAGGCAACACGTCCGGTCTGTCATGACCGAGAACGGTTGCCTGCCGAGCCAAGTGATCGATCGGCTCACCCAGAACCGGATCAGGCCCGGTAACTAATCGTGCGACACCCTCCAGCGTCGAACTCTGGTAGTACGATCACTGACCTCTCTACCGGCGGCATCGCTGCGGCTACGCCGTAGCCCTTCCCCGCAGCCTCCCAGCCCGAATACCCTACCCAACTAAAAGTCCCGGCCCCTCAACGCGGGAGATGCCGGGTGCACCGCATACCAGCCCATATCCACCAGATTTGAGCTGGCGAGATGATTACGGAGCTTTACCAACGCTGGTTCCTCTCGTACACCTTTCCGTCTCGTTTGCCGGGCGCAAGGCCATCTGGCAGTCCTGGCCCGCCCCGTCGTTGTCGAGGCTGCTACCCGCCCTCACCCGCGCTTCCGGGATCAGATTGCCTCCAACTTCAACCTCCTGCTGCTGTCGCGGAACATCCACGACCACGCACCGCCCGGCTTCACGGTCACGGAAACGAACCCGGCTGAGGAGATCGACCAAGTGATCACCCGCACCCTCGCCCAGCTAGAGTACAACGCCGACGCCCGCAACCGAGGCGTCGAAGTCCACTACCTCGTTGCTGAACGAAAGCCTTGTGGAGCAATTGCCAAGAGCCGAGGACGAGCTGCGTATGTCGGTGGTGGCCCGTACGCCATTGTTACTCACAAGTAGCACGGCTTGTGGACATCACTGTGGCGACCAGCCTGCCGATTGGGCCAAGATAGCGAAGTGTCCGGGCCTCAGACCGTGGTCCACAAGGTACAAAAATCAAACCCATGAGAGGAACGGCATGCCGTCTGACGAGTATGAGGACATCGACAACCTGGTCGCCGAGTGGCAGTCTCTTACCCGTCGGCTCAGGTACGTCGCAGAACAGACGCGCTGGCTCGCCGCACGGCTGACACCACCCTACGGCAGTGACGTTTCGGGCAATCTCCTCTGGATCGTCAAGGACTTCAGCCGTATTGCGCAAGTCGTGGAGTGGAAAGACTTTGAGAGTTTGATCCTCCGCACCACCGAACTGCACAATCGAGGAACCGACATATTGCATCCAGAACGAGGCCCAGAGCCTGTGCCATCGCCATTCGTGCGAACGATGCCCGCGGAACAGGAAGAAACCGAGGCGAAGCGCGGCGGACGGCAGGTCCGGCATGTCGTTGCGTACGAGAGTCATATCCGGCAGTCGCTCGCGCACTTCGTTGAAGCGTGGACCGCGCTAGTGGACGGCTCCCTGGTTTGCGACTGGGACATGCTCGATGACGAGTTCCCTAAGCTGGAGATTCTGGCCAACGAAGTCGACCGCGCGTATGCGATCTGGGAATCGATATCCCGATAGATACGCGAGAGCCAGGGTTATCACGGGCTTGCCGCGTAAGCCGGTTCCTTGCCCTCAAGAGTGACGCGGCACCACGGCCATATCGACCACCACAGTGCCTGGCCTCGTTCAGCGAAAACGACGCTCACCTCGGCACGCCGCTGATCCAAGAGATCGACAAGGACTGACGAAGTGTCGTATCGGCATTGTGTTGGCAACCCGGTGCTGGCTGGCCGCCTCAACGCCGAAGCACTGCTGATGAGGGACTGGGACTCTCCTCGTCCCCCGCAACCGACCGCGTCAACCCGAGAGTCCAGATGTCCTCGGCCGGGGTCGGCGATCACTCTCGCTTCGCCGCCGCCCGAGCGCTCAAGGCCTACGCCGGATCCGCACCCGTCACCCACGCGTCCGAGCGGTCGATCTCCCTCACCTCCGGCGAATAAAACGACCGCATCGCTGCCGTCGACCGGTTCTGGGCCTTCTTCGCCACCACTCGCAGTGAACCCGCCACTGCAGAAAGCGCCGCGACCACGGCCTGCCACTCCACCGCCCTGCGGCACCTGTTCAACCGCTCGGACGGCTCTGCCACTGCCTCCAAACAGGACAGACCTACGACGAGACCAAGGCTTTCCTCCAGCCAACTGACTCGCCCGGGGGCCCAGTCACTGCTTGACGGCCCCGCGCCCAGCTAGTCAACCAGATCCGCTAGGTGTGCTTGACCAGTCGTCGGTGTCGTCGAAGAGCTTCTCTACGGCCGCGCCGAGCCGTTCCAGCCGAAACCGCAAGCCCGTCAGCAAACGACGCTGCCATGCTGCCGCCCCGCTCGCCAAGCAGTGGGACGCGACGGCCAGCCGCATGTTTACTTCTTGCAGCAGGGCACGGGTTTCCACGGCCCGTCAGCGATCATCCATTCAGTGCGAAGGTTATGCCTCGCTACGGCGGACATGCCGCTTCCCGCGGCACAGAAGTTGGACGCGGGTGAAGTCTTCGACCGTCACGACAAGCGGATGAGCCGGTGTTCGTGACCGTACGACCGTGCTGGGATCGGCGCGCCGGAACCGGATGACGTGTCCCGCTGCGCCGTCCTCCGGGTCGACCAGCAGCTCGCAACTTGTCCAGCGGCCGAAGAACGCGTACCCGCTGTAGCGCGGGTTCTCCAGGATCGACCGCACCGTGCTGCCTTGCCACCCGTCGGCGCGCCGGTGCGGGTTCTGCCGCGGCCGGCACGCCGACGGACAAAGCACGCCATCGCGGTTCAGCCCTGCGGCGATGGTCCGGTCGCCGCTGCCGGCCAGGTACTCGGCGAAAATCCTGCGCACGATCGGCGCGGCGGCCGGGTCGATCCGCAGCACCCGCAGCCGTCCCCCTTCCGCAGCCTTCCGCGGGTTCGGATGCGGCCCGCCGTCGGCCACGACATACCCGCACGGCGCCCGGCCGCCCTCGTGCCGTCCTTCG
Source organism: Streptomyces sp. AA4 (assembly GCF_000158875.1). Taxonomy (NCBI): domain Bacteria; kingdom Bacillati; phylum Actinomycetota; class Actinomycetes; order Kitasatosporales; family Streptomycetaceae; genus Streptomyces; species Streptomyces sp. AA4. The sequence continues at coordinate 5,691,486 of NZ_GG657746.1, forward strand.
TTGACGACCTGAGCGTCCATCGCCGCACGCACTCGTGCCTGCACGTGACGGCGCTCGGACTCGCTCATCCCGCCCAGCACGCTCATCAGCACCGCGTGCGACGGATTCTTCGGGTCGTAACGCCCGCCGAGCTCAGGCACCCACGCGTCGACAGCATACGCGGCCAGCCGAGGCGCGACCAACGAGAACTGATTGCCGAACCAGCAGCGCGTGCCTTCCCCCACCACAACGCCGCGCCACCCCCGGCCTGGATTTTTCAACAGGCCGAGCAGCCGTGCGGCCTCGGCGCGGCGGTGCCACGGCACCGACCGGGACTGGTCCACGTCGAAGAACTCGACCACCACCCGACCGCCTAGCGGTTCGACGAATCTGCGAGCCACGCCGAGCTGCCAGGCTCGTGACGTCCGCGGGTCCTGGTTTTCCTCGGTCGAGCAGCGACCGTAGAACGCCACTGGGCCAGCCGTGTCCCGCTCCACCGTCGACTCAGCCGTTCCCCACAGCTCGTCCATGACGCGCCAGGAGTCCTGATCCGTACCAACCATGACACCCTCCGAACAACCGATCCTCGCTGCACCTCATCCGGCTGCTCAACACAAGTGTCCGTCATGAACAGACAGCAGAACGGTCCCAATTCAGCGAAATCCGTTGCGAAGAAGGCCTCGTTTGCACCAAATCGCAACCATTGACAGGCTGCCCAGGCTAATAATTTCCGTAGCGCGCTGATCTCAGCGCCGCGAGAGAACGGCCGCACGGCGGAGCGGCAATTGCGTCGGCAGAGCAGGTTAACGAGCAACAGTTCGCGGCGCTCCAGCGCATCAGCGCGGCCGACGACCTGAGCATGCCGGACGGGACCGCCGAACAGCGGGAGCGCTGGCCGACCGCGGCCTGCCGGAGGTCAGCCAGCGTGGTAGTGGGAGGCGAGATCACCGAGCCCGGCCGCTTCTGCCTGGGACATGGGCACCAAATCCCCAGGGACCCGCGCACGCCGACCCATCTATGCCCGGACAGTCGTCGGCGGGGAGAGTGTCCCGGCGATCGAATTCGGCAAATGCGTGTTACCGGGAGTAATGAGCTGTCGAACGATGCCGCGAGACGGGACGCCTCGCGGCCTGCCGGAGCCACGCTCTGGACAAGGCCTCCGAACCGCGAGACGATCGTACGCACGTGTGCACCGATGCGCATTCATGCCAATTTTGCTGGAGCAGAACTGGAGCAGGGCCACGGTCCCAACGACGCCGAACAGCGTCGAACCGCGCTCAGGTGCGGTCAGCTGCGGCGTTCGTCCTGCGGGTTCTCGATAACCGCGGGTCAGGGACGTGTCCGGCCCATTCTGGCAGCGAGGGGGTCAGCCGCACCGTTCCCGCAGGTCAGGAACATCCGTCTAACGCGATCCCTGCGGCACAGAGCAGCGCCCACAACAAGCGCGACCCACTGGACAACTTGCCGGACGTGCTGGCCCCTAACTGCTTCTGATGGTTTTCGAAGAGTGCAGTTCAGCATCTCATTCCTCATCTCTCTTCACCATTCCCATCAGCACAGGGAAAGAAGGTTTCGAGGGCAATTTCACTAAATTCTCGCATATATATTTCGATCATCGCACTCAAAGACACAAGTCGGCACCCGATCGCGGTTCACCGCACGACGATTGACGTCCGACCGCAGAATCTCCGAACGACGCACGGTCCGCAGCTTCAGCACGCCTCCGGCAATGACTCTTTCAGCGCTGCGACGTTTCGTCCCGCAGCCCGCATTGATCGACTCGACCGCAACGACCTCAACGGCCGACCGCCTGAATCGCGCAGAGTTTAAGTCGAAGCCACGGCACGCGGCAGCAGACCTGCGTGCTCACACCTGGTCCCGGAACTCGATCGTCAACCCGACGCTGCCACAGCCCTGGATGCACGCCTCAAGCGCCGAATCGACATATCGAGCGGGATCAACCGCGCCAAGATCGACAGCGGCCAACCGCAGCGCCGACCCACGGCTTCGAACTGCGACCCTGCAACCGCAGCGGACCACCAGCGACCCCGACAGCCGACCGCTTGGACGACTGTCAAAATCGACACTAAATCGCCCCTACTTGCGGGTAGCAAAAAAGCCCAGGTCACTGACCTGGGCTTTGCTCCCCCGCTTGGACTCGAACCAAGAACCCTCCGGTTAACAGCCGAATGCTCTGCCAGTTGAGCTACAGGGGATCGTGCTTCGCCGGTCCGGATCTCTCCGGGCTGACAGGAAGAACTTTAGCCCATGCCGTTCCGCCCTCGCACAGGGGGGGTGGGTTTCCGGCGGCTCCGCACGGAAGCCGGTTGTGTTGGACAATGGACAGTCGGAAGTCCTGCGGAGAGAGGTGTGGCCGTCGATGAAGAAGTTCCTGCTGGGCGTGGGCCTGGGGTACGTGCTGGGCACCAGGGCCGGCCGGGGACGGTACGAGCAGATCGTGCGCACCTACCGCAGGCTGGCCGACCATCCGATGGTCCAGGGGGCCGCCGGGGTGGCGCGGGCGAAGCTCGGCGAGAAGTTCGGGCGCGGGAACCGCTGAGAGAAACCCCAGCTCAGGACGGTTTTCGCCAGGTAAGCGAGTACCGGCGGAGCACGTGTCGGCGGTACCGCACCCCGGGCAGCAGCCGTTGCGCGGCCGTGCGTACTTCGCGGTAGCTCATCCGCGGCTGCCTCTCCGGCATGCCGTCCGGGCCGTGGGCGCGGCGGACCGTCTTCACCACGCGCACGAGCGGGGCGGCCGCGAGCGTCGCTGCTCGGTCCGTGACGTTCGCGTCGCGGGCCAGGCCGACCACGACCAGCGCGCCTCCTGGGTTCAGCAGGTCCCGCATCCGGGTGAGGGCGGCTTCGAAGTCCAGGTGGTGGATGGTCGCCACCGAGCAGATGAAGTCGTAGGCGCCGAGGTCGGCGGCGAGGAAGTCTCCCTCGACGAACCTGTCACCCGACAGCGAACGGGCCTGAGCGACCATCTCCGGGGACTTGTCGATCCCGGTGACCGAAGGCACCACGGAAGCCAGTTTCCGCACCAGCAGGCCGTCTCCGCAGCCGACGTCCAGCGCGGTCGAGCATCCGCCGGGCACCGCACGAAGGATGCCCGGGTGGCGGGCGACGTTCGTGTTCCAGTACGACATCAGCCGGGGATCGTGGCGACGAAGAAGATCCGCCGGAATTCGAACCAGGTGGTGCCGTCCGGGCGCGGCGGGTAGGCCTCGTCCAGCAGCGGGGCGAGGTCGTCTTGGAAGGCGGCCCAGTCCTCGTCGCCCAGTGCGGCGCGGATCGGGCGGAGGGCGGTTCCGGTGATCCACTCCAGCACCGCGCGCGAGCCCGAAAGTCGTTGCACGTACGTGGTTTCCCAGGCGTCGACCAGGCAACCGGCGTCCGCGAGGAGGTTCGCGTAGTCGCGCGGCTCGCCGACGGCGTCTTCGGCTCGCAAAGACACCGACGAGAGGCGCGACGACCACTCCGGAGAGGCCGCCAGCTGACGGCTCAGGGCGTGCGAAGGGGCCGAGAAGTTGCCGGGGACCTGCACCGCCAGCACGGCGCCGGCGGGAAGTTCCGCGGCCCAGCGGCGCAGCAGGTCCTCGTGCCCGGGCACCCACTGCAGGACGGCGTTCGAGACGACCACGTCGGTGTCCGGTTTCGGCGTCCACGTCCGGACGTCGCCGACCTCGGCGGCCACCCCGCGCTCCCGGGCCGCGGCGACCATCTCCGGCGAGCTGTCCATCGCCTCCAGGACCGCGTCCGGCCAGCGGAGCGCCAGGTCCAGGGTCAGGGTGCCGGGGCCGCAGCCCAGGTCGACCACCCGACGAGGGGAAGCCGCCGAGATTCGCCCGATCAGGTCATAGAACGGCCGGCCCCGCAGGTCGGAATAGTCGAGGTACTTCGCCGGATCCCACACGAGCAGCCTCCCGCCAGTAACAGTACATCCGTACTGAGTACGAGCGTACTGCTACTCCGCGCGCTTGGCCAGCTTCTCCGCGACCTCCGCCGCGACCGCCTCGACCAGCTCCGGGTCGGTGCCCGGATCGGGACGGACCTGCAGCTCCACCCCGTCGCGACCGGGGACCTTGCGCTGGACGAACCACGCGCCGCCCTCGGGGAACTCGTGCCGGTGCCGTCCCCGGACCGAACCGTCGACGCGCAGGCGCACCTGCTGCGGCACCTTCCCCGGCCGCGGCAGCCGGAAGCGCACGGGCTCGCGGTCGGCCAGCACCGCGACCGCGCCGGCCCGCCCGGTCTCCTCCGATTCGGTCAGCGTGAACACGCCGTCGCCCCAGGTCGCCTTGCCCACCAGGTGCCAGCCGACGCGTCGCGCGCCGTCGCCGGTCGGGATCCACAGGCCCAGCGACGTCACCACGAGATGCCCGCCGCCCTCGACCTCGGCCGCGGCGACCGGGTCCTCGCCCTCGTCCAGCTTGCCGGGGAAACCCGGGGGCAGGCCGCCGCCGAAGAACCGGTTCAGCAGTCCCACGTCACTCCCACCCGCTCGCCGCCTGCTCGCGCAGCGACTTCCGGTACTGCTCCAGCGCGACCAGGTCGCCGAACAGGGCCCGGTAGTCGTCCGGGGCCTCGACCGGCGACAGCCGCTGCAGCTTCGATTTGATCTCGCCGATCTGCCTGCCGACGAGGTTCTCCTGCACGCCCGCGAGGACGCCGGAGATGTAGCGCGAGTCCACTTCTCCCAAGGCGCGCAACGGTTCCACCGCCAGTTCGCTGAGCACGCGGCGGACCGTCCCTTCCGGACAGTGCGCCGACGCGGCGTCCAGCAGCGCGGGCCCGGTGAGCCCGGAAGCCGCCCCGCCCGCCTTCAGCACGGCCAGGTGCACCGCGACGTACACCGGGTGCGTGAACGCTTCTTCCGGCAGCGAGTCGTACTCCGGACCGGCGATCGCGGGCTGCTGCAGCGCGGCCTTGAGCGCTTCGCGCTGCCCGACGAACCGCGGGTCGTTCGGCGCGGGACGCGGCAGATCCTGCTTCTCCGGCTCGGGCGCGGGGGCCTCCTGCCGGGCCGCGGACCGCCTCGGCTGCACTTCGACCGGCCCCCGCCGTGCCGCCGCGCCGGCCGCGCCTCGCACCCGGTTGACCACCTGCGCGACGTCCTGCCAGCCGACCCACCAGGCGAGCTTCGACGCGTATCCGTCCCGGCTCGCCCGGTCCTTGATCGCGGCGACCATCGGCACGGTCTTCTGCAGCGCGGCGACCTGGCCGTCGACCGAATCCAGGTCGAACTGCTTCAGCATGCTCTTGATCACGAACTCGAACAGCGGCGTGCGCCGGGCCACCAGGTCGCGCACCGCGGCGTCGCCCTTCGCGATGCGCAGCTCGCACGGGTCCATCCCGTCCGGCGCGACCGCGATGTAGGTCTGCCCGGCGAAGGTCTGGTCGCCCTCGAACGCCTTGAGCGCCGCCTTCTGCCCCGCCTCGTCGCCGTCGAAGGTGAAGATCACTTCGCCGCGGAAGGCGTCGTCGTCCATCATCAGCCGGCGCAGGACCTTCATGTGGTCCTCGCCGAACGCGGTGCCCGACGACGCGACCGCCGTCGGCACGCCCGCCGCGTGCATCGCCATCACGTCGGTGTAGCCCTCGACCACCACGACCTGGTGCCGTTTCGCGATCTCCCGCTTGGCCTGGTCGAGGCCGAACATGACGTGCGACTTCTTGTAGATCGGCGTTTCGGAGGTGTTGAGGTACTTCGCCGAGATCCGGTCGTCGTCGAACAGCCGCCGCGCGCCGAAGCCGACCACGTCGTTGCCGACGTCGCGGATCGGCCACACCAGCCGCCGGTGGAACCGGTCGATCGGACCGCGCTGGCCCTCCTTCGACAGGCCGGACGCGATCAGCTCCTTCACCTCGAACCCGCGGTTGAGCAGGTGCTTGGTGAGCTTGTCCCAGCCGCCGGGCGCGAACCCGCAGCCGAACTGCTTGGCCGCGGCGGCGTCGAACCCGCGCTCGGTGAGGAAGTCCCGCGCCGCGCGCGCCTCGTCGGTGCCCAGCTGCTCGACGTAGAACTCGGCCGCCGCGCGGTGCGCCTCGATCAGCCGGGACCGCGTGCCCCGGTCGCGCTGCACCGACGCGCCGCCGCCCTCGTAGGTCAGCCGGATCCCGACCCGGTCGGCGAGCCGCTCGACCGCCTCGACGAACGACACGAGGTCGATCTTCTGAATGAACTTGATGACGTCGCCGCCCTCGCCACAGCCGAAGCAGTGGAAGGTCCCGTGAGTGGGGCGCACGTTGAACGACGGGGTCTTCTCGTCGTGGAACGGGCACAGGCCCTTCAGGCTGCCCCCGCCGGCGCGGCGCAGCGCGACGTACTCCCCCACGACCTCGTCGATCCGGTTGCGCTCACGCACCTCCGCGATATCGCTCTCCCGAATCCGTCCTGCCACGCGACCACAATAGTTCTCCCTCCCGCCGCGCCGTGCGGCACACTCGGGACATGAGCACCACGACCGCGCTGGAGGACCTCGCCGCCGAGTTCGACGCCCACCGGCCGCACCTGATCGCCGCGGCCTACCGGCTCACCGGCACCCGCGCGGACGCCGAGGACGCGGCGCAGGAGGCCTGGCTGCGGCTGTCCGGGCTCGACGACGCGGGCCGCGCCGGGATCCGCGACCTGCGCGGCTGGCTGACCGCCGTGGTCGGCCGGATCTGCCTCGACCGGCTGCGGTCGGCGGCGGTGCGGCGCGAGAAGTACGTGGGCGAATGGCTGCCCGAGCCGATCGTGACGCCGCTCGGCGCGCCAGCCAGCGAGGATCCGCTCGAGGCCGCGGTGCGCGACGACGGCCTGCGCATGGCCGCGATGGTGGTGCTCGACCGGCTGACCCCCGAGCAGCGCGTGGCGTTCGTGCTGCACGACGCGTTCGCGGTGCCCTTCGCCGAAATCGCCGACGCACTGGGCTGCAGCCCGGCGGCCGCGCGCCAGCACGCCTCCCGCGGCCGCCGCGCGGTCGAGGACGCCGACCCGCCCGCCCGGCTCGAACTGGCGCAGCAGCAGCCGGTGCTGGAGAAGTTCGTCGTCGCGCTGCTGGCGGGAGACATCCGCGCGGTCACCGAACTGCTGCACCCGGACGTGGTCATGATCGGCGATTCCGACGGCCGCTCGCGCACGAGCCGCCGGATGATCGTCGGGCCGGACAAGGTCGCCCGCTTCGTGCTCGGGGTGCTGGCGAAATACGCGCCGGGCACGATGGAGAACGGGCGGCCGGTGCTCGTCAACGGCGACCTCGGCCTGTGGCTGCCGGGGCTGCCCGCGGTCGACGGCTACCTGGCCCTGGACGAGCGCGTCCAGACGTTCAGCGTGCGCGACGGCCGCATCGTCGGCGTGTACGACCAGGTCAACCCGGAGAAGCTCACCGGAATCAGGCGGCCGGAGCAGTAGTCCGTGAAGGGCTCCTTGAAGGAATCAGATTCCCTCAAGGAGCCCTTCACGGACCTTTCCGGAGTCAGGGGATCGGGACCCGGCAGGCGTCGCCGGACGTGAAGCCCTGGTCCACGATCCCGAGCGCGCTGTTCATCCGCGCCCGCGAGTTCTCCAGGCCGATCTGGTAGGTCAGCTCGACCACGCCCTTCTCGCCGAATTCGGCGACCAGCTCAGCGATCTGCTCGTCGGTGACCGTGACGGTCGGCCCGGACATCGCGTCCGCGAGCGCCAGCGCCAGCCGCTCCTGGCGGGTGAACAGCGGCGACGTCGCGTACTCGTCGATGTGCTTGAGCCGGTCGATGTCGAGGCCGTCGTGCCGCTGCAGCATGGTGCCGAAATCGACGCACCACGAGCAGCCGATCTTCGTGGCGACGCGGTAGACCGCGAGTTCCCGCACGTTGGCGGGCAGGTGCTTCGACGCCTTCTCCGCCATCAGCTCGTGCGCGATGCTGGTCCGCAGCAGCCCGCGGTGGTGCGCCACGACGGCCATCGGCTCCGGCACCGCGCCGTACCGCTTGCCGGCGATCCGGTAGAAGAGCTTCAGCACCGGGCCGCCGTCCGCGGCTCGTTTGACCGGGATACGAGGCATGTCGGGTCCTCCTTCTGAGTGGTTCGCAGGAGGAACGGGACAGCCGCGCGAGATGTGACAGCGTCAGCGGCGCGCGGTGATCGGGCGCACATCCCAGATCCACACGCCGTCCACGTACTGCCCGGGTTTGCGCAGCAGAAGGTCGACGGTCGCGCGATAGGCGTCGCTGTGCTCGCGCGGGATCAGCACGAGGACGCTGGCGTTCCAGTAGCGCAGGTCCTCGATCGCCTGGTCCCGGTCGGCGTCGGTGATCTCCTGTGCCTGCTTGGAGTCGCGGACCCGGTCGAACAGCATCGAGGTCGGCCGCTGGTAGGAGCCGTAGCGGCCGCGTTTGTCGTCCGGGCCCTGCGGTCCGACGAAGTAGCCCTCGGGCATCGCGTACCGCAGGCCGGCGTCCATCTGCCAGTGCAGCGGCTCCGACTCCCCCGAACTCGGCAGCGGCACCGGCACGACGGTTCCGCCGGGCGCGACGTAGGTCTGCCAGGTGCCGTCGGCGAAGAACGCGGGCGTCGGCGGACGTTTCTGCACGAGCAGCTGCGTCGGCGCGATCGGCAGCAGCACGGCCGCGACCGCGCCGAGCCAGATCAGCCGCACCGGCAGCTTCAGGTCGCCCTTTTCCGCCGCGGAAAACACGCGGTCGGTCGCGATCGCCAGCAGCGCGCCGATCGCGGGCACGCACGCCATGGCCAGCCGCGATTCCAGCAGCGATTCGAACAACGGCAGGTCCGCCAGGAGTTTCCACGGACCGGGCACGCCGGTGTTCTCGTGCAGCACGGTGATTTCGGAGCCGAGCGAAAGCCACGCCATCAGGAACATCGAGATCGCCAGCGAACGGGCCACGACCTCGCGCCACAGCCACACCGTGACCACGACCATCAACACGATCAGCGGCCAGCCGAAGAACGCGTTCTCCTCGGTGCGGTTCAGCGACACCGCGGCCGCCGCCTCCGGCTGCCCGGACACCGACTGGGTCGCGAACCGGGTCATCGCGGCGGTGTCGTTGCCGACCTGGCCGTGCTCGAGCCCGGTGTAGCTGTCCGGGCCGAAGAACTGCCACCATAACGGGAACGCGACGACCACCAGCGTCAGCGCCACCGCGATGCCGCCGCCCAGCAGCACCGGCCGCACCATCGCCTTGACCTCGCGCCGCCGCGAAACGCAGTAGGCGACCGCGAAAATCAGGAAGCCGAGAGCGAAGATCAGCAGCGGCTCTTCGCCGAGGAAAATCTGGTACGCGGTGAGCACGCCGAGCCAGATCCCGTTGCGCACCGGCCGCTGCCCCTGCGCCAGCTGGATCACCTTGAGCGCGATGAACGGCAGCAGGAACCACGCGACGAAGTTCGGATGCGCGTTGGCGTGCGAGATCATCGGCGGCGCGAATCCGGCGAACGCGCCGCCGATCGCCGCGGACACGCGGTGCCGCACGAGGTGCCGCGAGAACACCCAGTACCAGGCCGCCGCGCTGCCGGCGAGACTGCCGGTGAGCACGATCGCCCAGGTGACGGTGGGGCCGAAGGCGAGCGTGATCGGGGTGAGCGGGACGCCGACGCCCAGCATGGCCGTGTTGGCCATCATGTTCACGCCGAGCGGGTAGTTCTGCAGGCCGCTGGTGAGCGGGTTTTCCAGGTGCTGCACCGATTTCGCGGTGACCGCGAAGAACCATTCCCACAGGTTCTGGTCCGACGCGCTGTTCCACAGGTAGCCCTGTCCGAGGTCGGCCCACAGGCCGCCGAACAGGAGGACCGAGAACGCCAGGTACGCGCCGATGATCCCGGCGTCGGCCCAGGACCGGCGCATCCGCGGTTCGGCGGCGGCGCTCGCGGCCGCGGCGGGTTCGCGAGGCGGTGCTTCGGGTTTCGCCTGGGGACTGCCTTCGCGGTTCGTTTCGGGGTTCGCTTCGGGCCGGAACACGCTCACGCGGGGCGCACCACCCGGGCGAAGAAGTACACCGCGCCGGTCTCGGCGTGGCGAACGAGCAGCAGGAACGGCCGGTCGACCCGGACTTCGAGCGGTTCGCCGGAGATGAGCGACATCGTGCGCATCTGGATCGCGGTGGCGGCCGCGCCTTCGAGACCTTGTTCGTCCAGGCGGAGCACGGCCTGGTGCAGGATGCTGTCCACCCACAGCGGACGGTCCGGCGTGAGCCCGGTGAGATCCGCGTCGTCGGTGAACAGCTCGCGCACGCCGAGGCCCTGCAACGCCCGTTCGAGGTCGGCGCGCACGTCGAGGGAGATTTTGGGCAGCGCCAGCCTGATTTTGTGCTGCTTCGGGCTTTCCACGAGCGCGCGCAACGACTGCGCGTCGAGCGCGGCTTCGGCGCTTTCGAGGTCGCCGTCCGGCAGCAGGATCACCGTCTCGACGCCGCCCTCGGCCGCCAGCCGGACGACCTGCCAGCCGTTTTCGTGCGCGTAGCCGACGGATTCGTCCAGGTGCATCGTCGGCACCGGACGCACGCCGTCGGGGGTGTGGAAGTCGGCATCCGCGGTGGCGTGTTCGGGGAACGGACGCCGCCAGGCAGTTTTCAGGTAGAGCGCGTTGACCAGGCTGGCGCGCGTATGCGGGTGGATCGCGCCCTCGGGCAGCAACTCCGGGATCAGGCCGTGAGTGGTCTGGTCCACGTCGTCGTTGATCCGCCGGCGCGCGCCCTCGGGATCGGTCTCGAACGGCACGGTCTCGGCTTTGCCGCCGGGCCAGCGCACGAGTGCGGCCTGGAAGTTGTCCTCGACGGTGATCCCGTCCGCGGCCCAGAGCGTGTTCGCGACGGCCAGCTGGGCACCGTCGCCCAGCTCAGCGGCGGCGTGGAGCAGCCCGCTCTGATCGCGCCCGAGCACGGCGGCCAGCTCTTCCGCGGTGCGCCCGCGGGCGGCCTGTTCGGCCAGGCCGAGCGCGCTCGCCGCCGAGTAGGGCGAGAAGCACGCGTCGCTTCCCGGGGGCGCGGTCGCACCGTGCAACGCCAGGGTGAAGGTGAGGTGGCTGTCCAGGGCCATGCGGCGACCGTACCGGAACGGGTGGTCCCCCGGCTCCCGGTTCGCCAGGCGGCGTCGTTCCGTGCTGTTCCGTGCTGTCCGGGGTGCCAAATTTCGCACCTCGCCGGCCGCCGGACAGCACAACTCCACGCCGTACCCCGCGGCTCACGGTTCGTCAGGCGACGCCGTTGCGCGCCGTCCGGGGTCTCACAGCTCCGGACCTCGCCGGTCACCAGACGCCACCGCTCCACACCACCCATCGCGCCAGATTCCACGCCAAGCAGCACCGCCACGCTTCACGCCGTGGCTGACAGGTTCGCCAGGCGAACGCTGTTGCGCGACGTCCGACCTCCCACGGTTCCGGTCCTCACCGACCGCCGGACAGCTCCTCCCCACACCTCCCGGAGCGTCAGCATCGCGCCGTTCAGCAGACGGCACCGGCTCCGCGGCTCACGGTTCGCCAGGCGGAGCCGTTCCGTGGCGGCCGGTGTGCCAGCGGTGCCATTCGTACGCCTGCGCGTCGGTGAGGGACGCCACCTGGTCCACCACCACGCGCAGCCGCGCCGCGTCGTCGGCTGCGGCATTCCACGCGGGTACCAGCAGCGGGTCCAGTGCTTCGGGCGCTCGCCGGCAGAGGGCCGCCACCAGCTCGGTGATCACCTCTCGCTGCCCGTCCTGCATTGCCAGCCGGCGGCGGTCGCTCATCACGTACCGCAGCGCCAGTGCCTTGAGCAGCGCCACCTCCGCCCCGACCTGTTCCGGCACCGCCAGCCGGGCGGCGTAGCGGGTGAGCGGGCCCTCTCCGTAGCCCGCTCGGGTGCCGGTGACCGCGGCCGACGCGAACCGACCGACCAGTTCGCTCGTGAGCCGCTTCAGCGCGACCTGGGCCCGCAGCGAACCGTCCGGTTCCGCGTGTACCAGTTCGGCTACCACCGGCAGGTCGAGCAGCTCCTTCGCCGCACCCTCCAAAGTGGACACCGACAGCGTGGAGAAGTGCCGCGCCGCCGCTTCGGCGACTGCCGCGCGTTCCTCCGGATCGGCCAGCAGCCGCAACCGGATCCGCCCGGCCAGCACGCCGTCCTCGACGTCGTGGACCGAATACGCGACGTCGTCCGACCAGTCCATGATCTGCGCTTCCAGGCACCGGCGCAGGCCGGGCGCGCCCTCGCGGATCCAGCCGAACACGGGCAGGTCGTCCGGGTACACGCCGTATTTCGGCTCCCCGGACCGGCGCGGCCACGGATACTTCGTGGTGGCGTCGAGACACGCCCGGGTGAGGTTGAGCCCGGCCGTCGCGCCGTCGGGGCCGACCGCCTTGGGCTCGAGCCTCGTGAGGATGCGCAACGTCTGCGCGTTGCCCTCGAAGCCGCCGCACGCCTGGGCCGCCTGGTCGAGCGCGCGTTCGCCGTTGTGGCCGAACGGCGGGTGGCCGATGTCGTGCGCCAGGCCCGCGGTGTCGACCAGGTCCGGGTCCGCGCCCAGCTCCTCGGCGATGCCGCGGCCGATCTGCGCGACCTCCAGCGAATGCGTGAGCCGGGTCCGCGGCGCGCCGCTGACCTCCGCGCCCTCGCCCGGGCCGACCACCTGCGTTTTGCCCGCCAGCCGGCGCAGCGCGGCGGAATGCAGCACGCGCGCGCGGTCGCGGGCGAACGCGCTGCGCCCGTCGGGCCGCGCACCGGCCAGCGCCGCGCCCTTGGGTTCCTCGGCCAGCACGCGGGCGCGGTCGTGCTCGCGGTAGCCGTCACTCACCCCGCCAGCTTAGGCCGACCCCCGCACGGCAGGTGACCGTTGCCACGAAAGCCATTCGGCCGTGGCTGTGGTCGGATCAGCAACGATCGGCACAGTGGCGCGGGGACCGGCGATTCAGCCCATCGTCGTGCCGAACAGGTCGTCCGCGGGCGACTTGGTCAGCTCGTAGAACAGCAGCGCGCCGGTTTCCCGGAAGATATAGCGGACCTGCGTGGACCGCTCCTGCACGATCGGCCCGCTGTGCGTCGGCGCGGCCCAGGCTTCCAGCCCGAGGTCCTCGGACATCGTGCGCGACCGGTAGGAATGCCACGGGTCGCTGACCAGCACCACCGAACGCCAGCCGCGCGCCTTCACCTGATCGGCGACCGCGCGCAGACTGCGCAGGGTGTCGTTGCCCTCGCCGACCGGCAGCGTCGCGGACGCCGGCACGCCGTGCTTGGTCAGCCAGCGCGCCCCGGCGGTCGCCTCGGTGAAGTTGTCGCGGCTTTTCTTGCCGCCCGCCGTGATGACGGTCTTGGCGACCCCTTCGGTGTACAGCTGCCGCGCCTTCTCCAGCCGCGCGGTGAAAATCTCCGAGGGCTTGCCGTTGTACTGAGCGGCGCCCAGCACGACGATCGCGTCGGCCGGCGTCCGGTCGTTCTCGCGCGCGACCTGCCACACGCGGAACGCGGTGCCCCCGATGACCGCGACGAGGGCCAGCACCACACCGAAAACGATGCGGCGCACCCAGTTTCCCGCGGTCGGACCTGTCCACGCCTCCATGGCGGCCATCCTCCCAGAGCCGCGGTCCGGGTCTCGAAAGGCACCCCGACGCCGCCGGAAATTCCAGCCGCGAAACCCCTCAAAGCCAGCCGCGTTCCTCCGACAACCGCACCGCCTCCGCCCGCGTGCGCGCACCCGTCTTCCCGATCGCCGACGACAGATGGTTGCGCACCGTTCCGTCGGACAGGAACAGGGACTTCGCGATGTCCGCGACCGTGCTGCCGTCCTTGGCCGCGCTGAGCACGTCGCGTTCCCGGGCGGTCAGCGGGCTCGTCCCGGTGGCGAGCGACTCCGCGGCCAGCGCCGGGTCCACCACCCGCAGTCCACTGTGGACCCGGCGCACCGCCTCGACGAGCTGTTCCGGCGGCGCGTCCTTCACCACGAACCCGGCCGCGCCCGCGGCCATCGCCCGGGCCAGGTAGCCGGGGCGGCCGAAGGTCGTGCAGATGATCACCCGGCACGCCGGGAGCGCGGTTTTCAGCTCGGCCGCCGCGGTGAGGCCGTCCATGCCGGGCATCTGCACGTCGAGCAGCGCGACGTCCGGCGCCGTTTCCTTCGCCGCGGCCACGACCTCGTCGCCGGAGCCGACCTGGGCCACCACCTCGATGTCGGCCTCCAGACCCAGCACGGTGGCCAGCGCGCCGCGCACCATCGCCTGGTCGTCGGCCAGCAGCACCCGGATCACGCCAGTCCTCCCGCGGGTTCGGCCCGCACCGCGACGGCGGATCCGTCCGGGCTCGGCTCCGGGACCTCCGCCCGGACGACCCATCCTCCCCCGGACCGCGCCCGCGTCGTCACCGTGCCCCCGATCGCGGCCAGCCGCTCGGACAGTCCGCGCAGGCCGTTGCCCGGCACGACGTCCCCCGTCGCGCAGCCGTTGTCCTCGATCTCCAGCCAGTCATGGCCCAGCCGCACCTTGACCGCCTTCGCCCCGGAATGCCGCAGCACGTTGGTGATCGCCTCGCGCAGCACGTAGCCGAACGTGCTGTGCAGCTCCGCGCGCACATTGTCCACCGCGTGCGGCAGCTCGGCCTCGATCTCCGCGGCGCGCAACGCTGCCCGCGCCCCCGCGATCTCCGCCGGCAGCGACACTTCCCGGTACTCCGTCACCGTCGCCCGCACATCCGACAGCGCCGAACGGCTCAGCCCTTCGACCTCCCGGATCTCCTGCACCGCCCGGTCGATGTCGCCGGAGCTTTCCAGCACCCGCCGCGCCAGCCCGGATTTCACCGTGATCGTGGTGAGGCTGTGCCCGAGCAGATCGTGCAGGTCCCGGGCCACCCGCTCGCGTTCGCTGGCGACCGCCAGCGTCGCGATCTCCGTGTTCGCCAGCTCCAGCCGCCGGATCGCCCGGATCAGGTTGGACATGAAGAACATCGCCAGCGTGACCGAGCCGACCGTCGTCAGGTCGCTGAACCGATCCGCCAGGTCTCCTCGCAGATACAGCACCAGCACCAGCAGGCCCAGCGCCGATCCGTCGAAGATGACCGCCCAGGCCGCCGGGAACAGGAAGGCCAGCGTCGCGGTCGCGTAGAGCAGGACGTACGGGCTGGCATCGGTGAGCAGCGCGCTCAGCAGGCCCAGCACCAGCATGACCCCGCCGAACCAGAGTTTCAGCCGCCGCGGCTTGCCGAAGAGCGCCGGGAACACCGCGTAGCAGGCGGCGTAGGCGTAGATCGTGACGCCGAGCAGAATCCGCGCCCACAGCGGTCCGGGGTCCCCGACCAGTCCCCGGGTCGCCGGGATCAGGAAGGGCAGCAGGAACGCCGCCGAGAAGATCGCCCAGCCCGGTTTGTTCGGCCCGCGCCGCGCTTCCGGCAGCGGATCGTCCCACCACGCTGCCTTGTCGTTGAGCGCGTACCGGCGCGGAGCCGGCTTGCCGGTCGTCGCCTCTCGGCCGAGTGGCCACACGTTCCTGTCCCCTCCCCGCCCGGTCAAACCCGGGCGCTGTCCTTACGGTATCGCCCGACCACGACAATCCCGAGCGCGAGCGTCCAGGCGGCCAGCACGCCGATCGCCGCCGGCAGGCTCACCAGCAGCTGGTTCGCCACGACCGGCCGGACCAGTCCGAGGACCCAGTAGGTCGGCATGACCTGCGCGACGTCGTGCATCCAGGACGGCATGCCCTCCAGCGGGATCCAGAGCCCGCCGAGGAAACCCATGCCGAGGGTGACGATCATGCTGATCGGCTGCATCGACTCCGGCGTGCCGAACTGACCCAGCAGCAGTCCGAGCAGCACCAGCGGAATGGTGCCGAGGAAAATGCCGAGGAAGACCCGCAGCCAGCCCGCCGGGTCAAGGTGCACGCCCTGGGAGAACGCGGCGACGACCGGCACCAGGATCAGCGCGGGCAGCCCGGCGAGCATCCCGGAAAGCGCTTTGCCGCCGAGGTAGCCCGCGCCGGACAGCGGGGTCAGCCGGAGCTGCCGTTGCCAGCCGCCCGCCCGCTCGATCGCGAGCCGGGCGCCGTTCGTGACGGCCGCGGCGAAGGCGCCGAACGTCATCATGTTGACCATGAGCACGCCCGCGACCGCGACGTGGTCGGGCGCGGATTTGTCGGTGAACACCGTGGCCTGCAAGAGAAACATGAGGACCGGGAAGGCGACGACGAAGATCAGGAACCGCGGCGAGCGGAACAGCCTGCGGGTTTCGACGACCAGGTAGGCGGGGTTCATCGGACTGCTTCTTCCGTTTCGTCGGAGGTCAGGGAAAGGAACGCGCCTTCGAGGCCGACCGCGCCGATTTCGATGTCGTGCACGGCCGGGACGGCGGCGAGGAGCGCGCGCAAGGTGGTGTCGGAGTCCGAACTGGACAGTGCGACGCGTTCGCCGCGCAGTTCGAAGGACGTGACGGCGGGCAGGTTCGAAACCAGCTGGTCGCTGACCCCGGCCGGGAGCACCGCGCGGATCGTCCGGCCGCCGGCGAGGGCGCGGACCTCCGCGACGGACCCGTCGGCGACGATCTCCCCGGCGCGCATCAGCACGACCCGGTCGGCGAATTCCTCGGCCTCTTCGAGGTAATGGGTCGCGAACAGCACGGTGCGGCCGGTGTCGGTGAACGAGTACATCGACTTCCAGAACTCGCGCCTGCTGCCGACGTCCATCGCCGCGGTCGGCTCGTCGAGCACGAGCAGATCGGGGTTCGACACCAGCGCGACCGCGAACCGCACGCGCTGCTTCTGGCCGCCGGACAGCTTGTTGGCCCGCCGGTCGGCGATGTCCTCGACCCCGGCGGCACGCAGCGCGTCCCGCACCGGCATCGGACGGCGGTGCAGTTTCGCGACGAGACCGACGGTTTCGCGCACGGTCAGGTCGTCGAGCAGCGTGCCGCCCTGCAGCATCGCGCCGATCATCCCCGCGCGCACCGCGTCGGCGGGCGTCCGGCCGAACACCGAAACGGCGCCCTCGTCGGGAGCGGTGAGCCCCAGAATCATGTCGACGGTGGTCGATTTGCCCGCCCCGTTGGGCCCGAGCAGCGCGACCACTTCCCCCGGCGCGATGGTCAGGTCGACGTGGCGGACCGCGCGCACGTCGCCGTAGCGCTTCGCGATCCCGCCCAGGCGGATCGCCGCCCCCGCCGCGATTTCCTGTGTGTTGTCCATGGCTTGAAGCCTGCCGGGCCGGGGCCGCCGGGACGCAGGCCGAGCGTCATGACCCGGCCGTGACAGGTGTCAGGGGTGCGAGGGGCGAAACGCCGGACGGCCCTCCCCCGCGGTGCGGGAAAGGGCCGTCCGGAACGGAGTGCGCGACGCTCAGCAGCCGATCAGCCGACCGGCCAGGTACGACTCGACCTGGTCGATCGAAATCCGCTCCTGCTTCATGCTGTCCCGCTCGCGGATGGTCACCGCGTCGTCCTCGAGCGTGTCGAAGTCGACCGTGACGCAGTACGGCGTGCCGATCTCGTCCTGGCGGCGGTAGCGGCGGCCGATCGCCTGGGCGTCGTCGAAGTCGACGTTCCAGTGCTTGCGCAGCCGCGCGGCCAGGTCGCGCGCCTTCGGCGACAGGTCGGCGTTGCGCGACAGCGGCAGCACCGCCGCCTTGAACGGCGCGAGCCGCGGGTCGAGGTGCAGCACGGTGCGCTTGTCGGTGCCGCCCTTGGCGTTCGGCACCTCTTCCTCGTCGTACGCGTCGATCAGGAACGCCATCATCGACCGGCCCACGCCCGCGGCGGGCTCGATCACGAACGGCCGGTAGCGCTGGCCCGAGGCCTGGTCGAAGAACGACAGGTCCACGCCCGAGTGGTTCGAGTGCGTGGTCAGGTCGAAGTCGGTGCGGTTGGCGATGCCTTCCAGCTCGCCCCACTCCTGCCCGGCGTTGAACTCGAACCGGTACTCGATGTCGACCGTGCGCTTCGCGTAGTGCGAGAGCTTTTCCTTCGGGTGCTCGAAGTGGCGCAGGTTCTCCGGCTTGATGCCGAGGTCCTTGTACCAGTCGGTGCGCGCGTCGATCCAGTACTGGTGCCACTGCTCGTCGTCGCCCGGCTCGACGAAGAACTCCATCTCCATCTGCTCGAACTCGCGCGTGCGGAAGATGAAGTTGCCCGGCGTGATCTCGTTGCGGAAGGACTTGCCGATCTGGCCGATGCCGAACGGCGGCTTCTTGCGGGAGGCCTTCTGCACGTTGAGGAAGTTCACGAAGATGCCCTGCGCGGTCTCCGGGCGGAGGTAGGCAAGGCCTTCCTCGGTCTCGACCGGGCCGAGGTGCGTCTTCAGCATCATGTTGAAGTCGCGCGGCTCGGTGTACTTGCCGCGGGTGCCGCAGTTCGGGCACGGCACCTCGGACAGGTCGTCCTCGGTGGTCGTCTTGCCGGTGCGCGCCTCGAAGTCCTCGGCGAGCTGGTCGGCGCGGAACCGCTTGTGGCACGAAAGGCACTCGATCAGCGGGTCGGTGAACACGTTCACGTGGCCCGAGGCGACCCAGACCTGGCGCGGCAGGATGACCGACGAGTCGATGCCGACCACGTCCTCGCGGCTCTGCACGACGGTCTTCCACCACTGGCGCTTGATGTTGTCCTTCAGCTCAACGCCGAGCGGCCCGTAGTCCCACGCCGACCTGGTGCCGCCGTAGATGTCTCCCGACGGGAAGACGAAGCCACGGTGCTTGCACAGACTGACGACGGTTTCGATTTTGTTGGCGGGCACTCCACGCTCCGGACGCATGCGGGGTCAGTTATCGGAAGGTCCAGCGTATCCGGCCGGTCCCCGGGGCCTCCGCGCAGGTCGGAGGTCACGAACGGGTGACCGGAGAGGCCGTGACGACCCGGTTGTCGTCGTAGCCCTCCTGTCCGCCCACGTAGTCGCCGCCGCACGTGACGAGCACGAGCCGGTGCGGGCCCTCGGGGTCGAAGAGCTTCGCGGATTCGGCGGCCAGGTCCGATTTGTGGATCGTGCGCACCTCGTCGATCTTGTACTCCCACTGCTTGCCCGCGGTGTCGGTGACCGTGACGACCTCGCCGGCCTTCATCTTCCAGAGCTCCTGGAACGGCCCGGACTTGCCCGCCCAGTTGACGTGCCCGGACAGCAGCGTGACGCCTTGCGCGGCCCCGAGGCCGGAGCCCCACCAGGCCGCTTCGGCGAGGCTCTTCGGGATCGGCAGCGCGCCGTCCGCGCCGACCTCCTCGGGGATCAGCTTCGCCTGCCCGCCGCCGGGCAGCTTGACCGTGCCGGGAGTCTGTCCGGGGTCCGGCTGGGTGTTTCCGGCCTGGCTGCCGCTGGGCTGGGCGGCGCCGACCTGCGCGGTGCCGGTCTGCTGCGGCGGCTGTGCCGAGTCGTCCTTGCCGGCGAAGAAAATCAGCACCGCGGCGACGACTGCTGCCACTGCTGCGACGGCAGCTACGACGATCAGTGCGCCGCGTTTGCGTGCTGGTTGGGCCTGTGTCCCCTGCATCGTGCTCCCCTGGTCTGAAGGTTTCTCCGGGGAGACATGCGGTGGGGAGCCGACGGGGTTGCACGGATTTCGGCGGGTTTTTGGGACCACCGCGCGCGGTGTGGGTCCTGCTTCGGGTCCGGGCGGTTCAGTCCGGCCGGGAGACGAGGTCGGCCGTGACGATGCGGTTCTCGTCGTAGCCCTCGGTGCCGCCGACGTAGTCGCCGCCGCAGGTGACCAGGACCAGGCGGTGCGGGCCGGTCTGGGCGAACCAGCCGGGGGCCTGCGCGGGCAGCTGTTCCTTCGGGATCGTGGTCGCGCCGGTGACGCGGTAGAGCCAGCGGCCGCCGGAAGCGTCGACGATGCTGACGTTGTCGCCGGTGCGGACCCGCCACAGGTCGTCGAAGGGACCCTTCGTGCCGGCCCAGTTGACGTGGCCGGACAGCACCGCCGCGCCCTGCGGGGCGCCGAGGCGGGCGCCCCACCACGCGGCGTCGCTGAGGCCGCGCGGGATCGGCAGGATGCCGGTCTGGGTGATCTCGGTGCGTTTCAGCCGGGCCTCGGAGCCGTCCGGCAGGCGGATGCTGCCGGGGCGTTGCAGGCCGATCGCCTGGCCGTCCGAGGGGAGTTCGGCGGGCGCGCCGTCCTCGCCCGGCAGCGAACCGGGCGGCGGGTCGGCGACGGCGACCGGGGCCGGGGCGGGCACCCAGGTCAGGACGATCACGCCGGCCGCGATCGCGAGGACGGCGATCACCGCCGACGCGACCGTCAGCACGGTGCGCGGCACGGCTTATTCGCCGCGGGAACGGACGACCCGCGCCGCACGGCGCCGGCCGAGCACGATCGCGACGGCCCCGAACAGCAGACCGCCGCCGAGCAGGCCGAAGCCGAGCGGCAGGCGCAGGTCGTCGGACGACGCGGCGGCCGGGGCGCCGAGGTAGCCGGCCGGGACCTCGGTGGGCACCGACGGCTGCTGCACGGCGCCCCCGCTGCCCGAGCCGTTGCCCGCCGCGGCGACGAAGTTCTTCGGGATCGAGCAGCTGACGCCGCCGAGCACGATGGTGGTCTGCACGTCGCTCAGCTTGGTGTTCTTGGCGTCGCGCGCGTGCGTGGTGATCTCGACGCGCCAGCCCGCCTGCGCGGTGACGTCGCCGGAACGCCAGCCGTCCTGCTTGATCAGCTGGTCGAAGGCGGAAACGCGGGACAGGACGAGGTCCGAGGTGGTCTTGCCGGGGTCGCTCTGCGGCACGCTCGTGGGCGAGCCCATCTTGAGGCCGGTGACGCTGAGCGTCCCGGTGGCGGGCATCGGGACCTGCTTCAGCGCGTCGCCCTCGCCGCGCACCCAGACGCGGGCGGCGGTGGTGGCGCCAGCGGCCTTGCTGGGGCCGGAGCAGTCGACCGAGCTGCGCGCGCCTTCGAGGACCAGCATCGTGTTGTCGACCGCTTTGGGCTTGTTGCGGCTCAGGTCGCGCAGCGCGTAGTTGGTCTCCGCGACGGCGGTGGGCACGTGAGTGGTCTGCAGCGCGGCGACGACCTGGTGGTCGCGGCTCGCGATGCCCGGCGGGTACGGGCTGGCCGAGCTGTCCGCGTACTTGCCGAGGTCGATCTCGTAGTTCGGGCCGAAGGTGTTGCGCTCGCCCTGGTCCTTCGGCACGGCCACGCGGTCCGTGCCGAGCTGCGACTGGCCCGGGGTGAGCGGGGACCGCTGGGTTTCGGTGATCAGCGCGCCGCCGTGCTGCGGGTCGCCGCCGAGCCGCACGGACGCCGCGTTCGCGAACGACACGGGACCCGTCTTCTCGTCGACGGCCTGCCCGGCCTGCGTCTGCGCCGCGGCGGCCGGGGCCAGCGCCGGCAGTGCCACCAGGGCCGCCACCGCGGCCTTAGTCACGAAACGAGTCATGTCTCCCCACTGCCTTCCGGCGACCCCGAGCGGTCCGCCACTGTACGAGACGCGACGATCGACCCCGCGACAACCTTGCACCGTCCGCCACGACTTGCGAAGCCGACAAGCCAAATCTTCACGAACTCACCCGATCGGGTCAATCCGGATCGCCGGTCTCCCCCGCCCCCGGCGATCACCGCGCCCGGGGAAGGGAACACTACGATGGCGGCGAAGGTTATCGGCAATGACATCCGGCTTCGGAAACGCCACCCCCTGCTGGCCTTGGGGGCGGGGCCGGTGGGCGGGACGCGAGTGGAGGCAGCGATGAGGTCGGCACCTTCGAGCGCCCTGTCCGACGGTCTCGGGGCCGGGTCTGCGGGGCCGGTCTCGGGGTTGGCCTTGGCCTCTGCCTCGGCGGGGCACGCTGGTCCGGCGGAGGCGGCTGCCGCGAGTTCGGTCGCCTCGGTGTCGGCCAGCACCGGAGGCGCGTCTGCGGACCACGCGACTTTGGGTTCGGCAGCCGCCGCCGGTCCGGCAGCTCTGGGTGCTGCAGCGGCCGAGCCACATGCTGAACCCACCGACCCGACCCCGGCGGGACTCCCCGGACCGGCAACGACCAGGAACGCCGAGGCTTCAGTGAACAACGCTGCCGCGGACCAGACCGGGGCGAGCAGCCCTGCCGCTCCGGCTCCGACCGCACTCGAGAATGCCGTTCCCGCCACCGCGGACGAGGCACCCGCGGCGAATCAAGCCGCTCCAGGTCCGGCCGATCCGGGTCCGGCCGTCAGCGTCGAGACGTCCGCCGAGCGCGGTTCCGCTGTCTCCGGCAAGGCAGCCGTCGAAGATGGTTCCGCTCTCTCCGGCAAGGCAGCCGCCGAAGATGGTTCCGCTCTCTCCGGCAAGGCAGCCGCCGAAGGTGATTCCGCTGTCTCCGGCGAGGCAGCCGTCGACGGCGGGCAGGCGGAATTGCCCGCGGACCCGCCGCATCCCGTCGACGCGAGCAGCACCGAGGGCTCGGCTGGCCGCCGCGGACCTGCGGTCCTGCCCGCGGGCGTGCTCGCCGACGCGGGCGAACTGCTCCGGGCGCTCGCCGCTCCGGTGCGGATCGCTATCGTGCTGCAGTTGCGGGAGGCGGACCGGTGCGTGCACGAACTGGTGGACGAACTCGACGTCGCCCAGCCGTTGATCAGCCAGCACCTCCGCGTTCTCAAGACCGCGGGCGTGGTCCAGGGCGAGCGGCGCGGACGCGAGGTCGTCTACCGGCTGGTGGACGACCACTTGGCGCACATCGTCGTCGACGCGGTCGCCCACGTGCAGGAAGGGAAGTGACGATGTCCTCGGTCCCCAAACCGGCCCCGGTGCCCGGCCGGCGGTCCACGAAGCAGCGCGCGGCGGTGGTCGACCTGCTCAGCACCGTCGACGACTTCCGCTCGGCCCAGGAACTCCACGACGAACTCCGCAAACGCGGCGACGGCATCGGCCTGACGACCGTCTACCGGACGCTGCAGTCGCTCTCCGAGGCGGGGGAGATCGACGTCCTGCGCACCGACTCCGGCGAGGCCATCTACCGCCGGTGCTCGTCGCACCACCACCATCACCTCGTGTGCCGCGTGTGCGGGCGCACGGTGGAGGTCGAGGGTCCGGCGGTGGAACGCTGGGCGGAGAAGATCGCGGCGGACCACGGGTTCACCGACATCAGCCATACCGTGGAGATCACCGGCACCTGCGCCGAGCACGCGAGCTGACCCACGTCACCGTCGGGGCTGCGCTGCGGTTGGCCGGGGAGTGAGCACGCCTGCCGTGGCGGCCCGGTCGCCGGGCACACTAGCTGACCCGTCGCCGTCGGACCCCACTGCGGTTGGCCGAGGCGGCAAGCAAGCTGGCTGCCGGTGGCCTCGCTCGCCGAGCACGCTGACCAGGGCCGTCCGGGTCTGGTGACTGCCGGTCCTTGCGGCAGGCTGGCCGGAGACGCTCGGGTCGCCGACCGGCCAGGAACCCAGCCGCTTTGACGGGCCGAACGTCGCACCAACGCGAACTCCCGGCAGGCCTGACTCGACTGGTCGAACCGCTCGCGCTCGCTACCTGACCGGCGAAACCGTCCGCCGAGACGGGGCGCGGCGGACGCCACGCGTCAACCGGGGCTCCTGCCGTGGGCTCGGAGCTTGCGTCCGGCAAGCGGGCCGCTGCGGGATCGTCCGGGCGCGGGGTTTCGCAGCTCTGAGTGGCTCGGGCCGATCTCTGGCCAGGGTCCGTTCGGGGGTCGTCCAAGCGGCGGCCTTGAGCGAGCACGCGAAGCGGGACCGCTTCGGGGATCAGCTGAAGAGAACTCAGGTGCACCGGGCGGGGTGGCGGGGCGGTCCGCGTTCTGAGGCGGTCTCGGCGGACGAGTCGGGGGCGTTGCTCGTTTCAGTATTCATACGGGTCCTTCGGCGCGGTGATCCGTTCGACTGTCGCCGGGACCAGGTCCGGGGTGTAGCTGTTGGCTTCGGTCGCGGTGCCGGGGACGATCTGGCCCGCGACGCGCAGCCAAGTGTCGCTCGGGAAACGGTCGGCGTCGTCGCCCTTGAGGTGCACGGTGACGGGGGCCGCGTCGGCGGCGCAGCAGCTGATTACCAAGCGGGCCAACAAGGTTTGGCCTCCGGTGTGCACTACGAAACCGGAGATCTCGACGGTGCGTCCGTTGAGGGTGCCGTTGGCGTCCCAGCCCGCGCGGGTCACCACCTCGTTCATCGCCATCGGCACCACTGCTCCGGCGGGGAGCGGAGGGAACGCGGCTGCCGACGTGGTCGCGGCGCTGGCGGGCAGGCGTGCTTCGGTGCGGGTGACGGAATCCGCGCCGAGGGCGGGTGGGGCGACTAGGAACACCGCCAGCACGGGGACGACCAAAAGCCAGGCTGAGCGGGCGGGGTGATGGTGGTGGCCGTGCGCGTCCGAATGTTCGGTGTCTGACTCGGGGGCTGTTTTTGCTGCGGCGCGGGCAGATGCGATGTCCCGGACGATGGCTGTCGCGCCCAGCAACAACATCACTGCGCCACCGGCGATGATCCACGGTTGCTGGGCCGGTTTTACGTAGCGCAGGTAGTCGCCGTTGAGGGCGATCTTCACCAGGGCGCCGCCCAGGAGGATCAGCAGTACGTTCTGGGTTTCGCGCCTCATTGGACGCCTCCGAGGAAAATCACGCCCGCTACGGTGCCGCAGGCGATCGCCACTATGAAGGTGACCGGGGCGAACCGTGCGGCGAAGGAGCGGCCGAAAGTGCCGGTTTGCAAGGCGAAAAGCTTGACGTCGACGGCCGGGCCGACCACCAGGAACACCAGCTTCGGCAGCAGGGGCACGGCAGTGAGCGAAGCGGCGACGAAAGCATCGGCCTCGCTGCACAGCGCCAGGACCACGGCCAGTACCGACATCACCACCACGCCGACGATGATCTGGCCGGAAAGCACTTCGAACCACTTCGCGGGCACGAGCACGTTGAGGGAAGCGGAAATCAGCGCGCCGAGGACGAGGAATCCGCCTGCTTCCACGAGATCGGTGCGGGCGGTTTCGGCGAATACGCGCCATCGGTGTCCCGGTTGGACGTCGGGCAAGCGGCGCAGCGCTCGCTCGGTGATCCACGATAGTTTGCCCCAGCGGGCCCAGATCCAGCCCATCGCCATCGCGGTGGCGAGGGAACCGGCGAAGCGGGCGAACACCATTTCCGGACGGCCGGGGAACGCGACCGCGGTGGCTACGAGCACGACCGGGTTCACCGCGGGTGCGGCGAGCAGGAAGGTGAGCGCGGCGGCGGGCGCGACGCCCTGCCCGATCAATCGGCGCGCGACCGGGACTGAGGCGCATTCGCAGCCGGGCAAGGCGACTCCGGCCAGCCCGGCGACGCCGACCGCGGCCGACGCCTTCTTCGGCAGGACCCGTTCCAGCGCGCGGGCGGGCACGAAGGCGGCGATCGCGCCGCTGATCAGCACGCCGAGCACGAGGAACGGCAGCGCTTGCACGCACACCGCGACGAACACGGTGGATCCGGTGCGCAGCGCGGGCACGTCGAAGAGGTCCTGGAGCTTGCTTTGCGCGAGGACCGCGACCCAGCAGGACGGCACACAGGATCTCGATGGAGCTGATCCGGAACCGCCGCGTGCGGGGGCGTTCCTCGGCGGCGTTGTTGGAAAGGGTTTCCACGACGGCGATGATGCCAGCCGGGTCCGACAGAACCCCAGCCGCCGGGTGCGCGAGGGGACCCCCCGCGCCGGTTTTGCGTGAATGTCACCCGATTGGGAGGGAGGAAGGGGGCGGAATCGGGCGGGCGATGCGAGGAGGGGCAGGGCTCCGGGCGGACGGTCGAGAGGCTCGGCCGGACGGGAGTGGCGGCGCTGGGAGCGAGCGGGCTCGGGGGCGTTGCTGGAGCGGATGCGATGGAACGGCATCGATGCACGAGGAACCAACGGGCTCAGAGCGCACGACGCAGCAGATCCGCGGGAAGCGCTTGGCGGTGCGGGGAACCAACGGGCTCAGAGCGCACGACGCAGCAGATCCGCGGGAAGCGCTTGGCGGTGCGGGAAGGAGCAGGCTCAGAGTGGTGAGCGGAGGTCCCTCGACGGAAACGGCATGGTGCCGCGAGGAGGGAACGGGCTCGCACAGGTGAGCGGAGCAGCTTCGACTGAACGACTCGGCGGCGCGAGGAGACAGCAGGCTTAGAGCGGACGGCGGTGCAACTTCGAACGCGAGGCTCGGCGGCGAAGCGGCGCATCGAACAGGCGACAGGGCTTCGGACGCAGCGCTCATCCCAAGTCGAGGCGAGCGGCGGAGCGTCCGCGAGCGCCGAGGACAACGGGAAACCAAGCGGGCGACGCCCGGCACAGGCTGGTCGAGGCGCGAATGTCGACTGGCTAAGGAGATCCGCAAGGCAGGAGGAACAAATTGGGGCGAGCGGTGATCGAGTTCCCGCCGACGCGAACCGGAGCGGAAACCGGGTCTAGCCAAGGAGATTCGCCAAGAACCGAAGCCTCAGCGAAGCCCGTGGATGCCGGATTCAGTCAGCCCGCGCACACCGAACTGCCGCAGAAACGCCGCAACGGCAACACATAACCGGGCAACCAAACCCAGCCACAGCAGGGAAACCCGCCTCAGGCCACCGCCCCGGGCAGCTCAGTCCGCAATTGCGAAGCCGTCGAAACCACCAACATCAGCAACGTCCCCAACGGCGACGGGTCCATCCCCTCCGCCGGGAACGCGTACCGCAAGGTCACGTCCATCCCGCTGTCCGTGTGGCCGACGCCCAGCGTCCCGAACAAACCCTGGCCGGCCCGTTCGGCGACCGCTGCCGCGAGGGACGGGTCGTCCGGGAGGTCCCAGGCCACCACGCAGGTCAGGCTGAGCACGGTCAGGCCGTCGGCTAGACGAGTGGCCTGGATGACGCACGGGACGTCCGCGTGGGAGAACGTGAGCGCGCCGTCGTCGTCGACGTGGACTTCCAGGTAGCGTTCCAGCGCTTCGCGCGCCCGGGCGAGCAGTGCGCCGGTCTCGGCGGCTTCCGCGGTGCTCATTTCGTGCTCCCTGCCTGGTCCACCGCGCCGCCGAACCGGCGGTCGCGTTTCGCGAAGTCGAGGCACGCCTGCCACAGGTGGGTCCGGTCGAAGTCCGGGAACAGCGTGTCCTGGTAGACCATCTCCGCGTACGCCGACTGCCACAGCAGGAAGTTCGAGGTCCGCTGTTCCCCCGACGGCCGGAGGAACAGGTCCACGTCCGGCATTTCCGGCTGGTACAGGTACTTCCCGATGGTGCGCTCGTCGATCTTGTCCGGGTTGATCTTCCCCGCCGCGACGTCCTGGCCGATCCGGCGCATCGCGTCGCCGAGTTCGGCGCGGCCGCCGTAGTTGACGCACATCGTCATGTTGAGCTTGGTGTTGTTCTTGGTCTTCTCTTCCGCGATCTGCAGTTCCTTGATCACGCTCGCCCACAGCTTCGGCCGCCGCCCGGCCCAGCGGATGCGCACGCCGATCGAACCCAGGTAGTCGACCTGGCGGCGGATGGTGTCGCGGTTGAAGCCCATGAGGAACCGCACTTCCTCGGGGCTGCGCTTCCAGTTCTCGGTCGAGAAGGCGTACACCGACAGCCATTTCACGCCGAGTTCGACCGCCCCGCTCGCGACGTCGATCATCACGGCCTCGCCGCGTTTGTGGCCCTCGATCCGCGGCAGGCCGCGCTGGTTGGCCCAGCGGCCGTTGCCGTCCATGACGAGCGCGACGTGCTTCGGCACCAGGTCCGGCGGGATTTCCGGCGGCTTCGCGCCCGAGGGGTGCGGATCCGGCTCCCGCAGCTCGTACCCCGCCGAGCGGGTCTCCCGTCCCCTGCGCAGCACTCGCGGCCTCCTGAAGAATGGACTTCCTACCCGGCCGACCCTACTGGGCCGGGCCCGGCGGCCTCCCGGGCACGCCGCTCCACGAGCGGAAGCGACCGCAGCTGTCGTTCCAGATGCCACTGCAGGTGCGCCGCGACCAGGCCGGACGCGTCCCGGCGGGTGATCCCCGGCGACGATTCCGCGACCGCCCACTCCCCCTGCAGCAGCGCGTCCAGCAGGGTCAGCACCTCGGGCGCGGGATGCACCGAGCCGGCGATGCGGCAGTCCGGGCACATCGAACCGCCCGCGGCGACGTTGAACGCGGCGTGCGGGCCGGGCAGGCCGCAGCGGGCGCATTCGGTGATCGCCGGGGCCCAGCCCGCGTAGGCCATGGCCCGGAGGAAGAACGCGTCGAGCACCAGCGACGCGTCCCGCTGCCCGCCGGCCAGCGCCCGCAGCGCGCCCACGACCAGCAGATACAGCTTCAGGACCGGTTCGCCCTCTTCCGCCGAGAGCCGGTCCGCGGTCTCCGCGATCGCGGACGCCGCGGTGTAGCGCTGGTAGTCGGCCACCAGCGGAAGGGCGAACGCGTCGACCGTCTCGACCTGGGTGATGACGTCGAGCGACCGGCCGGGATAGAACTGCACGTCCACGTGCCCGAACGGCTCCAGCCGCGCCCCGAACCGCGACGACGTGCGCCGCACGCCCTTCGCGACGGCCCGGACCTTGCCGTGCCGCTTCGTGAGCAGGGTGACGATCCGGTCGGCCTCGCCCAGCTTGTGCGTGCGCAGCACCACCCCGGTGTCGCGGTAGAGGTTCACCACCCCGACATCGTCGCACTTCGCCGTCGATGCCGGGGCGGGACACCCTGGTTCAGCAGTAGCTGCCGGTGCAGTAGTAGCTGTGCACCTCGGACGCGGCCGCGAGGCTGACGATGAACACGATGATCCCGATGACCCAGCCGAGCGCGCCGAGGATGGTGGCGATGAGGCACAGCGTCTTCGTCGTCTGCGACGCCTGCTGGGCCATCGCGTAGTTGCCCTGCATCTTGTACGACTGGACCTCGTTCGACTTCATGATCGCGAAGATCGCGAGGATCCACATCAGGAAGATGCAGCCGATCGCCCAGCCCTTGTAGTCCTTGATGGAGTTCAGGTCGCCGCCCGGCGCGCCGCCGAAGGCCGGCTGGCCGTACGGCGCGGGCTGGCCGTAGGGCTGCTGCGGGTACGGCTGCGCCGGCGTCGCACCGGACTGCGGGTACGGCTGCTGGCCGTAGGGCTGCTGCGGCTGGCCGCCGTAGGGCTGCTGGGGCTGGCCGTAGGGATTGGTCATCTGGGTTCCCCCGAGTTCCTCGTACTTACCGTGATCCGGTGCGGATCAGGACTGGGCCGGACCGGTCTCCGGCGTTTCCGGCTTGCTCATCTGCGTCGCTTCCGGCTCGCGGGCCGGAAGCACGACCTGGGTCGGTTCGGGCTGGTCGAACGGCGCGGGGCCCGGCTGGCCGAACCCTTGCCGCGGCGGCGTTCCCGGGACCGGCGGCTGGCCGAATCCCGGCTGCGAGGCCCCGAATCCCTGCGGCGCGGCGGGAAATCCGGCGCTCGGCGACGGCTGTGCGGGGAATCCGCCCGGGACGGGCTGGCCGAATCCCGGCTGTCCCGGGAACCCGCCCGGCTGCGCGGACTGGCCGGGAAATCCGCCCGCCGGAACCGGCTGGCCGAACCCTCCTGGCTGACCGGGAAATCCGCCCGGCTGCCCGGGAAATCCGCCCGGCTGCCCGGGGAAACCGCCGGGCTGACCGAAACCGCCGGGCTGAGCGGGCCGGCCGAACCCGCCCGGCTGCCCGAATCCGGCGCCCGGCGCGGCCGCGGGCCCGGCGGGCACCACGACGGTGCCGAGGATCTTGTCCGAGAACGTCTGCGCCTTGTCGTCCCACAGCGGCCACAGGTAGCCGAGCGCGAACGCCATGCTGTCGAGCGCGTGCGCGAGGTCGCGGACGAACGCCGTCCCGGCCCCGATCGGTTCGCCGGCGGCCTCGCTGACGAGTTTGATGCCGACGATCCGCTTGCCCAGCGACTGGCCGGTGTTGCCGCCGTTGATCCAGCGGTTGAAGACCGTCCAGGCGAGAGTGCCGAGAATCGCGAGGAGGTAGACGATCGTGCTCGCGACGCCCGAGACCATCGACACGAGCAGGGCGAGCAGAAGCCCGGCGAGGAGCGGGGCGAAGTCGATGAGGTAGGCCCCGGCGCGCTGGCCCCAGTCCGCGTAGACCCGGGCGGGACCGTACGGCTGGGGGTATCCCGGCGGCGCGCCGAACGACGGTCCGCCTTGGGGCGGGCCGCCGGGCTGGCCGTAGGGATAGGTCATCGAGTGTCCCCCTCGTTGCTGCAAGCTGGCCTGGCCGAGTCCGCTGTGGACACGCCAGTGCGCGGGAGCGTACCTCGTTCGGCGGCGCGAGGACGAGCAGGTCTCCGCATTGGGTGACCGGCGGGGCGCGCCGGCCGCCGGAGAGGTTCCGGGGACAGCGAAAACGCGGCCAACTCAGACGGACAGGCCGGTGAACGGCGCGAACGGAAGGTTGCGCGCCACGAACCACAAGACGAACACCATCGCGACCACGAGCGGGGTCCAGCGCCAGTGCAGCCAGGACCGCATCGGGCGGCCGCGCAGCCGTCCCGTCGTCCAAACGAGACCGCTCCACGCGAACAGCGCGGTGAACGCCAAAGCGACCGCGTTGTAGTGCAGTGCGGCGGAAAAATCGCCGTGCAGCACGCTGTAGGCCATCCGGAGCCCGCCGCAGCCGGGGCAGTCGATCCCGAAAAGCAGCTTCGTCGGGCACACCGGGAGCCAGCCGCCGGGAGTGGTCGGGTCGCCGAGCCACACCGCGACGCAGGCGAGGCCGATGCCGCCCGCCGCGGCCGCGGGACCGGCGAGAGCCCTTGCCACCGCACGGGTTCCGCGCGCCGGCTGTCCGGTGTAGACGGTGCTCAATGGAACCAGAGCACTCGGCCGGCGACCGCCACCACGATGATCGCGACGATCACGTACAGCCCGATCAGGATGGCGACGCTGAGCGCCGACCACATCGCCCACTTGCGCGCCTCGTCCGCCGCGCGGTGCGCTTCGGCCGCGTATCCCTGGTACCACAACGTGTTCACCTGGCTGGCCTTGACGATCGCGACGATCCCCAGCGGCAGGCAGCAGAACACCGTCGCCAGGATCGCCCACACCAGGTTGCTGTCCGGCGGCGGCGGGTACTGCGGCGGGTAGCCGTACGACGGAGGGTACGGGCCCTGCGGCGGATACGGGCCGGTCATGCGGTCCCCCTGGACAAATCGGGTGCGGTCCGGCCTGACGCTACCCGCCCGCGCCGCCGGGCACGATCACCACCGGTCAAAAACCCAGCCGGCGCAGCTGCTTCGGGTCCCGCTGCCAGTCCTTGGCCACCTTGATGTGCAGGTCGAGATACACCTTCGTGCCCAGCAGCCGTTCGATGTGCTTGCGCGCGGTCGCGCCGACCTCGCGCAGCCGTTCCCCCTTGTGCCCGAGGATGATCCCCTTCTGGCTGGGGCGTTCCACGTACAGCAGGGCGTGGATGTCGATGAGGTCGTCGCGGTCCTCGCGGGGGAGCATTTCCTCGACGGTCACCGCGATCGAGTGCGGCAGTTCGTCGCGGACGCCTTCGAGCGCGGCTTCGCGGATCAGCTCGGCGACGAGGGTCTGCTCGGGCTCGTCGGTGAGCTCGCCGCCCGGGTACAGCTGCGGTCCCTCGGGCAGCCGCTGCACCAGCAGGTCGGCGACTGTCTGCACCTGGAAACCGTCCACCGCGGACACCGGCACGAGGTCGGCGAACTCCATCACCTCTTGCAGCGCGACCAGCTGCTCGGCGACCTGCTCCGGCTTCACCAGATCCGTCTTGGTGACGACGCCGATCACCGGCGGGCGGCGGGCGATCTTTTTCAGCTCGGCGGCGATGAACCGGTCGCCGGGGCCGATTTTCTCGTTGGCGGGCACGCAGAACCCGACGACGTCCACTTCGGACCAGGTCTCGTGCACGACGTCGTTGAGCCGCTGGCCGAGCAGCGTGCGCGGCCGGTGCAGGCCGGGCGTGTCGATGATCACCAGCTGCGCGTCGTCGCGGTGCACGATGCCGCGGATCGCGTGCCGCGTGGTCTGCGGTTTGCTGGAGGTGATCGCGACCTTCGTGCCGACGAGCGCGTTCGTGAGCGTCGATTTGCCCGCGTTGGGGCGGCCGACGAAGCAGGCGAAACCGGAACGGTGCGGTTCGGTCACGGCTGAAGCACCTCGACCACGGCGCCGGACGGGTCGGCGAAGATGATCGGCGCGGCCTTGGAGACGTCGCGGACCGCGTGCACGGACGCCTCGGCGACGAGCGCGTCGGCGGTGACCACGGCGGCGGCTTCGAGGCCTTCGGCTCCGCTAGACAGCGCGGCGGCGACCGCGGCCTGCACGGCGGTGAGCTTGAACGTCGGCTGGTCGACGGTGGTCGCGGCGTAGGTGCGGCCGTCGGTGTCGCGGACCGCGGCGCCTTCGTCCGCGCCGGTGCGGGCGCGGGCCGAACGGGCCAGCGTGACCAGCTTCTGGTCCTCGGCGTCGAGGTCAGGCATGTTCGACTCTCCTGTCGTGCTCTTG
Organism: Streptomyces sp. AA4; assembly: GCF_000158875.1. Lineage (NCBI taxonomy): Bacteria > Bacillati > Actinomycetota > Actinomycetes > Kitasatosporales > Streptomycetaceae > Streptomyces > Streptomyces sp. AA4. The sequence continues at coordinate 5,723,696 of NZ_GG657746.1, forward strand.
CGGCTGGGGCGGGCGGGTGCGCGGGCGCGCCGACGACGGCCGGACGACCACGGACGTGATGCGCATGCGGCCGCGGCGGTCCTTGCCCCCTTCGGCGAACAGCCGAAGTCCGGCGACCTCGGCTTCGGCCCCCGGCAGCGGGACCCTACCCAGTCGCTCGGCGAGCAGTCCGCCGACGGTCTCGACGTCGTGGTCTTCGAGGTCGATGCCGAACAGTTCGCCGAGGTCGCCGACGCCGAGCCGGGACGACACGCGGACCGAACCGTCCTCGAGTTCCTCGATTTCGGGGCGTTCGTCGGCGTCGGATTCGTCGGTGATCTCGCCGACGATCTCCTCGAGGATGTCCTCGATGGTGAGCAGGCCGGCGGTGCCGCCGTACTCGTCCACCGCGATCGCCATGTGGTTGTGCGTGCGCTGCATTTCCTTGAGCAGCTCGTCGAGCCGTTTGGAGTCGGGCACGAAGCTGGCCGGATTCATCACCGCGTCGACGACCGTGCTCGGCCCGTCCGGGCCCATGTACTCGGGCATGAGGTCTTTGATGTTGACCACGCCGACGATGTCGTCCACCGAATCGTCGATCACCGGGACGCGGGTGAAGCCGGTGCGCAGCGCGAGCGCGAGGGCCTGGCGCACGGTTTTGGTGCGTTCGATCCAGACGATCTCGGTGCGCGGCACCATGACCTCGCGGGCGACGGTGTCGCCGAGTTCGAACACCGAGTGGATCATCTCGCGTTCGGAGTCCTCGACGACGCCGCGTTCCTGGGCGAGGTCGACGAGTTCGCGCAGTTCGACCTCGGAGGTGAACGGGCCTTCGCGGAAGCCGCGCCCGGGGGTGATCGCGTTGCCGAGCACGATGAGCAGCCGCGACAGCGGGCCGAGGACCGTGCCGAGGGCGCGGACCGGTCCGGCGACGGCCGTGCCGACGCGGTAGGGGTGCTGGCGGCCGATGGTGCGCGGGCCGACGCCGATGAGGACGTAGCTGACCACGACCATGACGACCGCGGACACCAGGATGGCGAGCCACAGCCGGTCGAACCAGGCGACGAAGGACACGGTGACCAGGACCGTGGCGGTGAGTTCGCAGGCGAGCCGGAGCAGGAGCAGCAGGTTGATGTGCCTGCGGCGTTCGGCGACGACCGCGGCGAGCTGGCGGGCGCCGACGCGGCCGGCGCGGACGAGGCCGTCGACCCGGGCTTGCGACACCGTGCCGACCGCGGCGTCCGCGGCCGCGAACACGCCCGCGAGCAGCACCAGCGTCACCGCGACGACGACCTGTGCCGGGGGGTTTCCCATCGTCGGAGCCTAGGGCGTTTCCCCGGGCGGCGGCGCGTCGAGCCCGGCGATGCCGAGGACGCGGTCGTCGACGTCGCGTTGCGCGTCGCGGGCCTGGTGGGCGGCGACCGCGGCCTGGAATTCGCCGAGGATCCGCTTCTGCAGCCCGAACATCTCGCGTTCCTCGGCGGGTTCGGCGTGGTCGTAGCCGAGAAGGTGCAGGCAGCCGTGGACGGTGAGCAGGTGCAGTTCGTCGATCAGCCGGTGGCCCGCGGTTTTCGCCTGGTCCTTGGCGAACGCCGGGCACAGCACGATGTCGCCGAGCAGGGCCGGGGACGAGTCGGGCGCGTCGGGGCGGCGCGACGAGTCGAGTTCGTCCATCGGGAAGGCCATCACGTCGGTGGGCCCGGGCAGGTCCATCCAGCGCTCGTGGAGGTCTTCCATCACCTCGAGGGTGACGCACAGGATGGACAGCTCGGCGAGCGGGCTGACCTCCATTTTCTCGAGCGTGTAGCGCGCGGCGGAGACGATGGACGCCTCGTCGACGTCGACGCCGGATTCGTTGGCGATCTCGATGCTCATCGGCGGGTGCCCTTCCAGCCGCCGGCCTGCTGCTCTTGCGCGTCCTGCACGGCCTGCCACTTCTCGTACGCGTCGACGATGTCGCCGACCAGTTTGTGCCGGACGACGTCCTGGCTGGTGAGTTCGGCGAAGTGCAGGTCCTCGACGCCGCCGAGGATGTCCCGCACGACGCGGAGCCCGCTGCGCTGGCCGCCGGGGAGGTCGATCTGGGTGATGTCGCCGGTGACGACGATCTTGGCGCCGAACCCGAGGCGGGTGAGGAACATCTTCATCTGCTCGGGCGTGGTGTTCTGCGCCTCGTCGAGGATGATGAAGGCGTCATTGAGGGTTCGCCCGCGCATGTAGGCCAGCGGTGCGATTTCGATCGTGCCCGCCTGCATGAGCCGCGGAATCGACTCCGGCTCGACCATGTCGTGCAGCGCGTCGTAGAGCGGCCGCAGGTACGGGTCGATCTTCTCGTTCAGCGTCCCCGGCAGGTATCCGAGCCGCTCCCCCGCCTCGACCGCCGGCCGGGTCAGCACGATCCGCGTGACCTGCTTGGCCTGCAACGCCTGCACGGCTTTCGCCATCGCGAGATACGTCTTGCCCGTGCCCGCGGGCCCGATGCCGAAGACGATCGTGTGCTTGTCGATCGCGTCGACGTACCGCTTCTGGTTCAGCGTCTTGGGCCGGATGGTCTTGCCCCGGCGCGACACGATGTTGAGGCTCAGCACCTCGGCGGGCGACGCGTCGCCGCTGGACAGCATCCCCACAGTCCGCCGAACCGTGTCCGGCCCGACCTGCTGCCCGCCGCCGGCGAGCTGCACCAGCTCGGTGAAAACCCGCTCCGCGAACGCCACGTCGGCCGCGGATCCGGTCAACGTGACCTCGTTGCCGCGCACGTGCACGTCCGCCGCCAGCAGCTCCTCGGCCACCCGCAAATTCTCGTCGCGCGACCCCAGCAGGCTCAGCTGAGCCGCCTCCGGGATCGGGAATCGAACCTGTGCCTCGGCCGATACCCGATTGTCAGGTCGGGCGGCTCCACCCGTCTCAGTTCCGGCCACGTGGCCTCGGTCCTGCTTTCTGCGCACTTCGCAAGTCGACGTACAGGGACTCTTCGAATGCTACTTGCCCTGCTCCCCGCCCCGCAGCCCGGTTTCAGTGCACTCCGGCCTGCGGCCGCCCGAACAACCCCAGCTGCTCCCCGCCGAGCACGTGGGCATGCACATGAAACACCGTCTGCCCGGCGTCGGCGTCAGTGTTGAACACCACCCGATACCCGCTGCCGGAGATCCCCTCGAGCTCCGCAACCTTCCGCGCCGTCAGCAACACCCGGGACAACAACTCGGGATCCGCCTCGGCCAGCTCCCCCACGTTCCGATACCTCTTCCGAGGCACCACGAGCACGTGCACCCGCGCCTGCGGATTGATGTCGCGGAACGCGAACGTGGCGTCGTCCTGGTACACCACGTCCGCCGGAATCTCCCCAGCAATGATCCGCTCGAACAACGTCTCAGCAGCACCCGCATCGCTCATAAACCCCACCCTACAAAGAGGCACCACCACACCACACGCAACCACCGCGCACCAACGCGAGAGACGCACGGAAGGCAACCACCGCACCGTGGGGGTCCGGGGGGCTCGGCCCCCCGGGAGCAATGGCGGGAACCGCGGAGGCGAAGTATCGCCGCCAGGCGATACGAAGACGCCGCGGCGCGGTGGAGCCTGGGGGTCGCTCCACCGCCGCCGCGGCTCCGCCGGACCGAGGGGGGAGGTGCCCGGCGGGGCATGGGTTCGCGTACTCGAGGGTAATGCCCGCCGGGGGGCGGGCTGAAACCCTGGGGTTCGCATGTTGCGAAGCAGAGTAGCTGGCGGGGGTGCGGCGCGCCATCACCTGGTGCGGATCTTTAGGGGTTCTGCCGGGTTTTCCGGGTTTTGCGGGGGTGTTCGCGGTCAGTGCCAGCGGCCGGTGAGGACGCCCAGTGCGCCTAGTGCAACGGCGGCCGCCGTGGAGGTGCGGAGGACGGTCGGGCCGAGGCGGACCGTCGTGGCTCCGGATTCTTCGAGGAGCGCGAGTTCCTCGTCGGTGATGCCGCCTTCGGGGCCGACGACGAGGAGGAGGTCGCCGCCGTCGGGCAGCGCGAGGTCGGCGAGTTTGCTGGCGACGCCGGATTCGAGGACGAGCGTCGCGGACATCGTGGCGGCCAGCTGCGCGAGTTCGCGGGTGCCGACGGGTTCGGCGACGGCGGGCACGTGGGCGCGGCGGGCTTGTTTCGCGGCCGAGCGGGCGGTGGCGCGCCAGCGGGCGAGGGCTTTCTCGCCGCGGGGTCCGTCGTCCCAGCGGGCGACGCTGCGGGCGGCGCGCCAGGGCACGATCGCGTCGGCGCCGGCTTCGGTGGCCAGTTCGACGGCCAGTTCGCCGCGGTCGCCTTTGGCGAGCGCCTGGGCGACGTGGACGCGCAGCGCGGGCGGTTCTTCTTGCCAGCGCTCGAGAACGGTGAGGGTGACCGAGGCCGCCCGGCCCGCTTCGACGGCGTCCACGGCGCAGCGGGCCATCGCGCCGGCGCCGTCGGAGAGCACGAGCTGCTCCCCCACGCGCAGCCGGCGCACGGTGGCCGCGTGCCGGGCTTCCTCGCCGTCGAGCAGCGCCCGTCCTTCGGCGGGCACCGCCGGGGCGAGGAAGACCGGCAGTGTGGTGTCCGGCACAGTCAGCGGTTCTTCGCGCGGAGCTTGGAGAACAGGCCGCCGTGCTTGCTGCCGTTGGCGGCGAGCGTCGGGACTTCTTCCCCGCGCTGCTGGGCCAGGTCGACGAGCAGGTCGCGCTGGGCCTCGTCGAGTTTGGTCGGGACCACGACGTCGATGTGCACGTGCAGGTCGCCGCGGCCGTCGACGCGGCCGGACGAGCGCAGCCGCGGCATGCCCTTGCCGGTGAGCACCAGTTCGGTGTTGGGCTGGGTGCCGGGCTCGATGTCGAGTTCGTAGTCGCCGTCGACCAGGGTGGCGATCGGGACCGTCGCGCCGAGCGCCGCGGTGGTCATCGGGATGCGGAAGTTGCAGTGCAGGTCGTTGCCCTCGCGGACGAACACCTCGTGCGGGGCCTCGTCGATCTCGACGTAGAGGTCGCCCGCCGGGCCGCCGCCGGGGCCGACCTCGCCCTGTCCGGACAGCCGGATCCGCATGCCGTCGCCGACGCCGGGCGGGATCTTCGCGGTGACGCCGCGCCGCGACCGGATCCGGCCGTCGCCGCCGCACTGGCGGCACGGGTCGGGGATGACCTCGCCGAAGCCGCGGCAGACCGGGCACGGGCGCGCGGTGACGACCTGGCCGAGGAACGACCGCTGCACGGACTGGACCTCGCCGGCCCCGCCGCAGGTGTCGCAGGTCTTGGTGGTCGTGCCCTCGGCGGTGCCCGCGCCGCGGCACAGGTCGCAGACGATCGCGGTGTCGACGGTGATCTCGCGGTCGACGCCGGTCGCGCACTCCTCGAGCGTGAGACCGAGCCGGATCAGCGCGTCGGAGCCGGGCTGCACGCGGCTGCGCGGCCCGCGGCCCCGTCCGCCGCCCCCGCCGGCCGCTCCGAAGAAGGCGTCCATGATGTCGCCGAGCCCGCCGAAGCCGGCGAACGGGTCGCCGCCCCCGCCGCCGCGGCCGCCCGGGTCCATCGGGTCGCCGCCGAGGTCGACGATCTTGCGCTTCTGCGGGTCGGAGAGCACCTCGTACGCGGTGGTCACCTCGCCGAAGCGGTGCTGGGCGTCCTCCGACGGGTTCACGTCGGGGTGGAGCTCGCGGGCCAGCTTGCGGTACGCGCGCTTGATCTCCTGATCGCTCGCGTTCTTGGCCACCCCGAGGATCCCGTAGTAGTCCCTCGCCACGTTGCTCTGCCTTCTCCTTCGTGTTCCGCCGCGTCCCCGGCCCGCCGCCGGTCAGCGGCCGGACAGGATCTGCCCCACGTAGTTGGCGACCGCGCGGACCGCCGCGATCGTTCCCGGGTAGTCCATCCTGGTCGGCCCGACGACGCCCATTCCCCCGAGCAGCATGTCGTCCCGGCCGTAGCCGATCGACACGACCGAGGTGCTGCGCATCTGCTCGTCCTCATTTTCCTCGCCGATGAGCACGGTGACCGCACCGGGGTTGCGGGCCGCCGCGAGCAGCTTCAGGACCACCACCTGTTCCTCGAGCGCTTCGAGCACCTGGCGCAGCGACCCGGGGAAGTCCGCGACGTTGCGGGTGAGGTTGCCGGTGCCGCCGAGCACGATCCGCTCCTCCGGGTGCTCGACCAGCGATTCGACCAGTGTGGTGCAGATCCGGGTGAGGTGGTCGCGCAGGTCCGGCGGGGCGGCCTCGGGCAGTTCGGCCACGTTGGCCGCCGCGTCGGCCAGCCGCCGCCCGGCGAGCGCGCCGTTGAGCACGGTGCGCAGCCGCAGCACGGTCTCCTCGGTGACCACGTCGCCGAGGTCGACCGTGCGCTGGTCGACCCGGCCGGAGTCGGTGATCAGCACGAGCATCAGCCGCGCGGGCGTGAGCGGGACCACCTCGAGGTGCCGGGCGACGGTGTTGGTGAGCATCGGGTACTGCACCACCGCGACCTGGCGGGTGAGCTGCGCGAGCAACCGCACCGACCGGCGCAGCACGTCGTCGAGGTCGGTCCCGGAGTCGAGGAAGCTGGTGATCGCTCGGCGCTCGGCCGCCGACAGCGGCTTGATCTCCGAAAGCCGGTCGACGAACAGCCGGTACCCCTTGTCGGTCGGGATCCGGCCGGCGCTGGTGTGCGGCTGGGCAATGTAGCCCTCTTCCTCCAGCGCGGCCATGTCGTTGCGCACGGTGGCGCTGGAAACGCCGAGGTTGTGCCGCTCGACGATCGTCTTCGACCCGACTGGCTCCTGATTGGCGACGTAGTCGGCGACGATCGCGCGCAGCACCTCGAAGCGACGCTCGTCCGTGTTCGCCACCGGCACCTCCTTCGCGGTCCTCCTGCTACTCACAACGAGTTTACGGACCCGGGAGTGCCCGGCGCGCCCTCCGGTCCCGCCGCCTCCGGGTAAAGGGGAGGGAAACGATTTTTAATAGCGACGAACCGGGCAACTGGGATCTTCGCTTGCAGCGGGAACCGGAACCGGGTTTTCTGCCTCGGAAAGACCATGAACCGCTCCAGCCGAAAGCAGTGGCCGACATGAACGCACTTTCTCCCGAAATCGCCGAAATCCGGCAGCGGGCCGCGGAGGCCCAGGAACGGCTGAAGCACGTGTCGGCGACCGCGACGAGCCAGGACGGCGCGGTCACCGCGACCGTCAACACCGCCGGTGCGCTGCAGGAACTCCAGTTCGGCCCCCGCGCGGACGAGATGCCGCGCGCCGCCCTGGCGGCCGCCGTGCTGGCCACCGCCCGGCGCGCCCAAGCCCAGGCGGCACAGCAGCTGACCGCGATCATGGCTCCGGTGATCGGCGAGCACAGCGACGCGATGAAATTCCTCGAAGAACAGATCCCGGAGCCGGAAATCCCGGAGGAACCGGCCCCTCCCGCCCCGCCGCAGCCGCAATTCTTCGACGCGCAGGAAGATTCGGCCCCTCCCGCCCCGCCTGCCCGGCCCGCGCGCCCCGCCCGCCCGGCGCCGGACCCGACGGAGGACGACGACTACTACGGCGGCGGCTCGATCCTGGGGAGGAACTGATGACCGGACCTCACGTCGACCTTCCGTCGCTGCGCGAGCACAAGAGCGAGGTCGAGAACATCGCGGCGGGCGTGCACACCGCGGCGCAGGCCACCGACTCCGGCCAGTCGTTCGGCGACGACGCGTTCGGCATCGTCGGCCAGGTGTTCGCGATGCCGCTGCAGCTGTGGATGTCGAGCGCGACCTCGTTCGTGAAGGACCTGGGAGGCGAAGGCGACGAGATCGCGAACCTGCTGCAACAGGCCCACGACCACTACGACGCGCACGAGCAACAGACTGTCGGCCACATCAACGGCCTCGGCAAGGAGCTGCCGGAATGACCGAGACGAAGGCAAACCCGCTGGTCGCGAAATCGGAATCGCCGAGCGGGCCGACCACGAACATGGGGTCGTCCTCGAACGAACTGGACAACCTCAACGCCCAGACCTCCGGCGCGGGAATCGTCAACGACGGCGCCGCGACGCTCACCGACTTTCGGAACGGCGACTGGGGCAACTTCGGCGTGGACGTCGTCACCGACGGTCTCGACCTGCTCGGCGTGGCGATGGACCCGCTCGGCAGCCTGGCCAGCGCGGGCGTCGGCTGGCTGATCGAGCACATCAGCTTCCTCAAGGAGGGTCTCGACCAGCTCGCGGGCAACCCGGAAGCGGTCACCGCCAAGGCCGTGACCTGGTCGAACATCTCGAAGCAGCTGACCGAGAGCGCGGACCAGTACGAGCAGGCCGCGAGCAAGGTGGCACCGAACTTCCAGGGCCAGGGCGGCCAGGCCTACCAGGGCCGCGCGAAGGAGTACGCGGACAAGCTCCGCAACGCGGCCGGGCAGGCCAACGGCGCGTCCACCGCGATGAACGTCGCCGGCGCCCTGGTCGGCACCGAGCGCGGGCTGATCCGCGACATGATCTCGTCGTTCGTGGGCGAGTTGATCGTCAAGGGCCTTGCCGCGCTGGCGTCGTCGTGGTGCACGTTCGGCGGCACGGTGGCCGCGTTCATCGCCGACACCGTCGTCGAAGGCGGGATCCTGGCGGAGAAGATCGGCACCCGGATCGCGAAGGTCGTGGAGAAGCTCGACAAGCTCGCGGAGAGCGCGGGCAAGTCGAAAGCCGCCATCGAGCAGGCCGCGAACGCGTTGCGCAAGGCTGGCAAGGCCGCGGGCAAGATCACCGACAAGAGCGTCGACGTCGCCGTGAACCTGGAGAAGAAGGCCGGGGAGCTGAAGGACGCGGGCAAGGCCGAGTCCGCCGCGGCCAAGGCCGACGGCTGGAAGGACGCGGCCAAGGACAAGGTGCAGTCCCCGCTGAACGACACTTGGAAGAAACGGGTCGACGACTGGGGCGAAACCTACTCGGAGGACGGCCGCAAGGTGCTCAGCCCGAAGGCCTGGAGGGAAGCTGAGGGCGGCTTGCCGAAGTGGAGCCCCGCCGACACGGTCGGCGTCGGCGCCGAGACCCGGCGGCAGGAGAACGAACAGTACGACCGGTACTCGGAAGCTTCCGAAGCCGCCAAGAAGGAACGCGAGGCCGAAGAGGCGAAGGGCGGCTCCGGCGAGTGACCGAGCAAGCGGTGCAGGCAGCCGCGGACCAGGCCAACCGCGAAGGCAAACTGCATCCGTCCCAGCGGCGGATGGTGCTGGACGGCAACTTCTGGACGCTCGTCGTGGTGCTTCTCGTCCTCATCGCGCTGGCGGTCCTGACGCCGATCAAGATCGGCATGAGCCCCTCGGAGATCCGGACGTCCAACGACCTCGCCGCCTTCTTGCACAAGCCGCTGACCTCGTACTGGTCGCAGAACGCGCCCTTGTTCGTGATGTCGCTGGTGTGGCTCGTCCTCGCGGTGTATCCCGGGCGCGCGATCCGGCGGCGGCTGGCGGACTGGCGCGGGGGCAAGGTCGACGTGGTGGCGGGCCTGACGCACGATTTCGGGCACGTGCAGCACCGGCCGTCCGGCGTCCTGCCCCCGATGTACCTGTACGAGATCACGGAACGGATCCCCTTCACCTACCTCGTCGTGAACGGCAAGAGCTATCGGCTCGATCCCGACCTGAAGAGCCGGGTGCTCGGCGGCCGCACCAACGGCGCGGTCTTCACCCCGCGCAGCAAGTTGCTGGTCAACGTGGTCGCCGCGTGACCGCGAAGGCCGATCCCGGCGAGGTCGCCGCCGCCAATCTCGCCGGGCGGCTGCACCCGAGCCAGCGCGGGGTGGTCCTGGGCTGGTTCTTCTGGGCGATCTGGGTGTTCGTCGCGATCGAGGTGGCGATCGCGGTCGTCGCGGTCGTCAAGGCCGGCTTCACCGCGTCCGCGCTGGTGGCGGTGGCGGTCGCCCTGATCATTCTCGTACTGGCGATCCGGTTCGGGCGGCGGCAGTTCGCCGACTGCCGCGCGCCGCTGACGGTCGTGCCCGGGCCGGCGCACGATTTCGGCGCCGGTCCGATCACCGACGACTATCCGGTCGGGTTCAAGCACGTGCCGCGAGGTCCGGGAACCACCGAAAAATGGCAGCTTCGCGTGGGCGGCCGCACCCACGCCGTCAGTCCGGATCGAGGCAAGCGGCTGGCGACTGAGCGGGTCGTCGCGGTGTGCTTGCTGGGGAACAGTGGCTCCGTGGCGAGCATCGTCGGCGAGAACGGCGTGTGGTGAACCCGGGTCAGGAGTTCTTCGGGAACCCCAGGTTCACCCCGGCGTGCGAGGTGTCCGGCCAGCGGGACGTGACCACCTTCGTCCGCGTGAAGAAGTGGAATCCCTCCGGCCCGTAGGCGTGCGTGTCGCCGAACAGGGAGTCCTTCCAGCCGCCGAAGGAGTAGTAGCCGACCGGGACCGGGATGGGCACGTTCACGCCCACCATGCCCACTTCCACCTCGTTCTGGAAGCGGCGCGCCGCCCGTCCGTCGGCGGTGAAGATGGCCGTTCCGTTGCCGTAGGGGTTGGCGTTGATGAGCGCGAGCGCGTCGTCGAAGCTCGTCGTGCGCGCGACGGACAGCACCGGCCCGAAGATTTCGTCGGTGTAGACCGCCATACTGGGCGTCACGCGGTCGAAAAGCGTGGGACCGAGCCAGAATCCCTCGCCCGCGCCGTCCGCTTCCACGCCCCGGCCGTCCATCACGAGTTCCGCGCCTTCGGCCACGCCGGTGTCCACATAGGACGAAACTCTCTCGTGGTGCGCCCGGGTCACCAGCGGACCCATCTCCGACGACGGCTTGCGGCCGTCCCCGACGCGCAGTTTCCGCATCCGGTCGGCGATCTTGGCCACCAGCTCGTCCGCGATCGGCTCGACGGCGACCACCACCGAAACCGCCATGCACCGCTCCCCCGCCGAGCCGAAACCGGCGGACACGGCGGCGTCCGCGGCCAGGTCGAGGTCGGCGTCCGGGAGCACGACCATGTGGTTCTTCGCCCCGCCGAGCGCCTGCACTCGCTTGCCGTGGTTGGTGCCGGTTTCGTAGACGTAGCGGGCGATCGGGGTCGAGCCGACGAAGGAGACCGCCTTGACGTCCGGGTGCGCGAGAAGCCCGTCGACCGCGACTTTGTCGCCCTGCAGCACGTTGAATGCACCGGACGGCAGGCCCGCTTCGGCGAGCAGCTCCGCGATGAACAACGCGGCGGACGGGTCCTTCTCGCTCGGCTTGAGCACGACGGTGTTGCCGCACGCCAGCGCGTTCGGCACGAACCAGAGCGGCACCATCGCGGGGAAGTTGAACGGCGAGATCACGCCGACCACGCCCAGCGGCTGCGCGATCGAGTAGACGTCGACGCCCGTGGAAGCGTTCTCGCTGAACCCGCCCTTGAGCAGCTGCGCCGCGCCGCACGCGTATTCGACGTTCTCGATCGCGCGCGCGACCTCGCCCGCGGCGTCCGATTCGACCTTCCCGTGCTCGCTCGTCACGATCTTCGCCAGCTCGTCCTTGCGCGCCTGAAGCAGCTCGCGGAAGGCGAACAGCACGCGCGTGCGCCCGGCGAGCGACGTGCCCCGCCAGCCCGGCAGCGCGGCGGCCGCGGCGGCCACGGCCTGGTCCACCTCGGCCGGTCCGGCGAAGTCCACCTGCGCGCTGACCTGGCCGGTGGCCGGGTCGTACACGTCGCCGGTGCGTCCGGAGCCGACGACCGGCTTGCCGTCGATCCAATGGCTGATGCGGTCGGTCACGACGTCCGCTCCTTCCGGTCGGGTGTCCACGAGTCTCCGGGCGAGGCGCCCGCCTCCGCCATCGACAACGTGTACGGACTACCCCTCTCCGCCGTACAGTCTGTGCCCTGCCGGCCAGCAAGGGGGACCGATGTACCCGACCGTCGCCGAGGCGCTCGCGTTGCCGGTGCTGCGCCAGGGGTGCCCGCGCGTGGTCGCGGGCAGCACCGGGCTCGAACGGCGGGTGCGCTGGGCGCACGCGGCCGAGGTCGCCGACATCGCGCACCTGCTGCGCGGCGGGGAACTGGTGCTCACCACCGGCGTCGCACTCCCGGACGACGACGCGGCGCTGACCCGGTACGTCGCCGATCTCGCTGAGGTGGGCGTCGCGGGTCTGGTGGTCGAGCTGGTGCGGCACTGGAACGACCGGCTGCCGCGCGCCCTCGTTACGGCGGCCGAGCAACGCGGGCTGCCGCTGGTGACGCTGTCCCGCGAGACGCGCTATGTCGCGGTGACCGAGGCAGTGAACGGAATGATCGTGGACGCGCAGCTCGCCGAGCTCCGGGCGGCGGAACGGGTGCACGAAACGTTCACGTCGCTGACCGTCGCCGGTGCCGAGCCATCCGCGGTGCTGGCCGAGGTGGCGCGGCTGACCGAACAGCCGGTCGTGCTGGAAACGCTGGAACACGAAGTCCTCGCCTACGACACGGCAGGCACGGATCCGGGCGAGCTGCTGATCGGCTGGCCAGCGCGGTCGCGGGTGGTGCAGGTCGGCGAGCGCACCGGGTACCACTCGGCAGCGGGCTGGCTGGTCACCGTCGTCGGCGCGCGTGGGCACGACTGGGGACGGCTGGTGCTGGTGTGCGCCGAACCGCCGCCGCATCGGTATCAGGTGGTCGCCGAACGGGCTGCGTCCGCGCTCGCGGTGCACCGTCTCGTCGCGCGCGACTCCGACACTCTCGAACGGCAAGCACACCGCGCGGTGTTGACCGAACTGCTGAATTCGCCCGCGCCGACCGCGGAAATCCTCGCGCGCTCTTCCGCGCTCGCCGTGCCGTTGACCGGACGACAGTTGGTCGGCCTCGCGGTACGGCCGCGTATTACCGCCACGGCGCGGCCAACGCTGTCCACGCCGCCGCTGCTGCGCGAACTGGCCGAAGCGACCGCGCTCGCGACGCGACGCGCGAAGGTGTCCGCGCTGGTCTCGACCGACGAAACCGCCGTACGCGCGCTTCTCGCGCTCTCGCCGGAAGCCAACGCCGACGCCGTACTCGAGCGCTTAGCCACCGACATCCACGACGCGCGCACATCCGCGCCAGCCGCGCTTGGCGTCGGCACGACTGTCACAGGCCCCGCTGAAGCGCACCGTACTTTGGTCGAAGCAGCACATGTCGCTGCCGCTGCTCTCGACGAGGACGACGGACAGCCGTTGCACCGTCTCAAAGATGTTCGGCTACGCGGCCTGCTGCACCTTCTCGCCGACGACGAGCGCGTACACGCCTTCGCCGCTCGAGAATTAGGCCCGCTGTTGGAACGCGACGCCGCCTCCGGCAGTCGCCTCGTCCCGGCCTTGCGGCACTACTGCGCACACGGCGGCAACAAGTCCGCCGCGGCCGTCGCCGCCCACACTTCGCGGACGGCGTACTACCAGCAGCTCGCCCGGATCGAACAGGTGCTGGGAGTGCGATTGGAAGATCCGGAGTCGATGTTGTCGCTGTACGTGGCATTGCTCGCGCACGACCTCGGCGCCGCCACCCGTCCGAGCGAGGAAAACCCACCCGGACGAGGAGCACAGTGATCGGGTTCGCGGCGCCGATATCCCTCCCATGGTGTTCTCTTCCTTCGCTCCGGTCGCAGCTGCCCTGCTCGGGTTCGGCGGCCTGGCCGCGCCGCACGTCCCGGAGTCCATGCTGCAGCTGACCCTGCACGAGACCTCCGGGCGCGTCACGAGCGCGACCCTGACCTGCGACCCCACCGGCGGCACGCACCGCCACCGCGACACCGCCTGCGCGACCCTCAAGGCGGTCGACGGCGATTTCTCCCGCATCGCGCCGCACCGGCAGAAGTGCACGATGATCTACTCGCCGGTGGACGTCACGGCGCTGGGCAGCTGGCGCGGCACGCCGGTGACGTACCGGGCGACGTACCCGAACAAATGCGCGGCGGACAGCCAGTCCAACGGGGTGTTCGCGCTCTAGCGTCCGGCCGCTCGCGACCGCGGCAATCGGTTCCGGCGACCCCGGGGATCGGTTGCCGCGGCGGACAATTCGGTGGGACTCCGTCGCGATTCCGCCTAGGCTGCGTCGTCGTGCTCACCCCGACGACCCTGCGCGAGCTGTACTACGCGGTGCACGGCTACCCCGGCTCGGCGTTGTTCTCCGACGTGCTGTCCCCGTGGCTCGACGAGCACGCCGTCGGAATGCGCGAAATGCTGGCCCCGCTGGCAGTCTGCGGACAATGGCAGCGCACGGAATACGTCTGGGGCGATCTGCTCGAGCAAGCGTATGCGCTCAGCCGGATCAGCGACCTCCTGTTGCTGGGCTTCCAGTCCGGTCTCCCGGACGGTGCCGAAACGCCGTTCGCGCACCACCTGCACCTGCCGGAGCACGACGTGCGCGTCACGGCCGACGAGTACGTCCGCTTTTTCTCCGCACTCGGCATGCGGCGCGTCGAGGTCGCGCGGTTCGATCCGTTCTTCCACGAGATCGCGGCCGTCGAGCAGAGCGGCGATCCGGAAGAGCCGATCGAGATCGTCGCCGAGCAGTGGCCGTGCTTGATGTTCGGCGAACTGCTGTTCGTCCGCGCGGGCGTGCGCGTGCGGGCCGGGGAACGCCACGCGAAAGCCGGGCTCGCGGACCGGTCGACGCTCCAGGAATCGTTCCTCCGCCGCCATCGGCCGACCAGCGACGGATCGCTCGGCTGGGGCCACAATTCGCAATGGAAGACCGACTTCCGCCGCGACTACCTGACCGCGGACGCCTACCGGTTCCACGTCGACGCGAACGCGGACATCGACCACGAGAGCCCGTTCAGCACCGCGGAGCTGACTCCGGCGGAGCGCCGCGACCTGGTCCGCCACCGCTGCGCCGTCACGCCCGCCTCGTACCTCCCGGAGGTCGAAGAGCCCTCGGCCGACTGGCGGCTGACCGTGCCCCGGAACTGAACCCGTCACGCGCACGGCTTCGCCTGGACGATCTCCCTGGCCCGCGAACGGCTCAAATTCCAGGCAGGCCACGGGTCGTCGGGCAGGGAACCGGCGAGCGGACGCAACAGGCAAGCCGCGTCGGGACGGCGTTCCGCTACGACTGGGGCCACATCGGCGGAGAACCGGCTCAAGTAGCGGATGTCGAGCGGCTTGCCTTCCGCCGCCCGGTCCAGGTTGGCGGTCGTGATCGCCGCTTCCGGGTTCACCGCGGCCAATCCCAGCAGTGCCAGCGCGGCGGTCGCGATCGCCGCCCGCGGCAGCCAGCCCGCACGGAGCGTGCCGAGCGTCGCTCCGATCAGGACGAACACCACGCCCAGCCAGATCTCGCACACCTCCACCAGCAGGCGCAGCACGGTGAATCCGTAGGCCTGCTGGTATGTCCACATGCGACTCAACGCGGACAGCACGACGACCAGGCTCAGCACGGTGAGCGCGCCGAGCAGCACCCGCAACACCGTCCGGTCGGCGCGGGTGGTTTTCGGTGCCCAGCGCAGTGCCGCGGCGACGATGCCGAGGGTCAGCACGGTGCAGGCGCAGAGTTGCCAGAAACCGCCGCGCGCGTAGTCCGCCGAGGTGAGGCCGTCGGTGCGGAGGACGTAGCCCGTGCCGCCGAACAGAGCGGTCGCCTGCACGCCGACGTACGCGGTGAACAGCACGGACAAGGTGCCGAGCAGGGACGTCCACGACAGCCGCTCGCCGAACGTCGTTGGCTGGTTTTCCTTCTCAGGCAAGGGATCCGAAGCGATCAGGAAGACGGCCGCCATCGCCGCGAAACCCACGGCGAACACCAGCGCGCCTTGGACGACCGAAACGGGACGCACTTCCGGAACGAGGTCGCCGACGAACTGCGCGAACCGCGGATCCGCGCTGATCAGCAACGGCAAGAACACCACGAGGACCAGCCCGGACAGCAGAACCGCCCCGAGGACCCGTCCCTGCCGCCGACCGGAACGGGGACCCCGGCGGAACAGCCACGGCACCGCGCGGAACGCTTCGAGCGGGACGGCGAGAACGTCGTACGTCGTGCCGTGCACAGTCCGCTTGCCGACGACCGCGAGCGACGCCGCGACTGCCGCCGCGAGCGCGCACAAGGCGAACAGCCATTCCGCCGCCCGCACGGCTCCGACCGCGAGCAGCGCGATCGCCAGCAGCGCCCACGCTGCCTGCCGCCACCGCCTCGTTCCGTTTCTCGTGCCGAACCGCCGCGCGCACGCCAAGAACACCGCGGTCGCGATCAGCAGAGCCAGCACCCAGCCGATCCCGGGCCGGTCCACCGGCACGACGACCGCCCCTGCGACCGCGACCGCCAGCGCGGCCGGTTTCGCCCCGGCAGGCACCGCGGATTCGGCCCGCTCGAACAACGGCCGCGGCCCCGGCTGCCGGACGACCCGCACGACCCAGGGCGGAACGGCATGGGCGGGGTGCTGCTGGATCTGCTGGGACATGAAACCTCTCTTCGCGATAGCAAACAGCTGAATGTGTGATGGGCCGCGGGAGAAACTCGACGACCGCAATTGCTCGGGAGGGTGCTGCGGAGGCGGCTGGCGTGCGGGAGTTCCCGCCCGGCCGGTGCGCGATTCGGCGGTCCGTGAGGGGAACCCTGACGGAATCAGAGTCCGTCAGGGTTCCCCTCACGGACTCTGACGGAGACACGCAGCACGCCCTCGACGAGAACCCGGCTCCAGAACCGACCGCCTCCGGGAAACCCGGATCAACGACCGCCATGCCCGACACCCGCCGCCAGGCGGGCGCCGTCGCCCGGCACCCGAACCGCCCGCCGGAATCCACCACCGTCAACCACGCCCGAGACGCAGCCCCCAGCAGGCAACGTCACCCGGGCTGCGAGCCCACCACCGCCAACCACAGCCAAAGCCGAGCCTCAAGCAGCTGCCACCCGGACTGCGAGCCCGAACCCGCCACCGCCGACCGCGCCCGAAGCCGAGCCTCAAACAGGCAACGTCACCCGGACTGCGAGCCCACCACCGCCGACCGCGCCCGAAGCCGAGCCTCAAGCAGGCAACGTCACCCGGATCCGGCACCCCGGCCCGCCACCGCCGCCTGCCGGGCCTCCCCCGGGAAGCGCCTCGACCGGCTCCGGGTCGACCACCGCGACGGTTCCTCCGTGCAGTTCCACCACCCACCGCACGATCGCCAGGCCCAGTCCGGTCCCGCCGCCTCCGGCGCGTTCTCCCCGGGTGAACCGCTCGAACACCCGGTCCCGGTCGGGTTCCGGAATACCCGGCCCCTGGTCGTGCACCTCGATCCGCGCTTCCCCGGCCTCGACCCGCGCCAGCACCGCCACCTCTCCCCCGGCCGGGCCGTGCCGGGCGGCGTTCTCCAGCAGGTTCAGCACCACCTGGTAGATCCGCTCCCGGTCGGCGGGCACCGTCGCGCCCGGCGGGGTCACCGAAACCGCGAACCGGACTCCCCGGCCCGCCGCGGCGGCCATCGCTTCCGCCTCCGCGGCGACCTCGGCCAGCAGGTCCTCGAGGTCGACCGGCGACCGGTCCAGCGGCATGGTCCCGGCGTCGATCTGCGACAGGTCCAGCAGCTCAGTGACCAGCCGCCCCAGGCGTTCGGTCTGGTGCAGAGCCGTGCGGAGCGTCGCGGGATCCGGCGAGGCGACGCCGTCCACGAGGTTCTCCAGCACGGCGTTCAACGCGGTGATCGGCGTCCGCAGCTCGTGCGACACGTTCGCGATCAGTTCCCGGCGCTGGCGGTCCGCGGTGGACAGGTCGGCGGCCATCTGGTTGAACGCCGCGGCCAGCGAGCCGACCTCGTCGCGGGCGGTGGCGCGGATCCGGCGCGTGTAGTCGCCTTTCGCCATCGCCCGCGCGGCGGCGGTCATCTCGCGCAGCGGCCGCGTCATGCCGTGCGCCAGGACCTGCGACGTCAGCAGCGCGATCACCACCGCGGTCACCGTCGTGCGCGGCGGCAGCCAGCCGATCTGGTAGCGGAAGAACGCGAACGCGATCCCGCCGGACGCGACCATCAGGATCGCCAGTTTCAGCTTGATCGAGCGGATCCCGTCCAGCGGCCTCGGCAGCACCTCGACGGCTTTCGCGAAAAACGGCTTCACGCCGGAACCTCCAACGCGTACCCGACTCCGTGCACGGTCCGGATGAGATCGGCCCCGAGTTTCCGCCGGAGAGCCTTGATGTGGCTGTCCACCGCCCGGGTGCCGGCCCCGGTCGCCTGCACGTCCCAGTCCCACACCTCGCTCAGCAGCCGTTCCCGCGGCTGCACCGCACGCGGCCGGCGCGCGAAATGCACCAGGAGATCGAATTCGATCGGCGTCAGCTGGGCGGGTTCGCCCCCTCGGCGAACCCGCCGTTCCGCGATGTCGATCTCCAAGTCCCCCAGCACGATCCGCTCCTCCGCCGCGGCCGACGAGCGCTCCACCCGGCGCAGCAGCGCCTGGATCCGCGCGGACAGCACGCGCATCGAGAACGGCTTCGTGAGGTAGTCGTCCGCGCCGACGCCGAGGCCCACCAGCAGGTCGGTCTCGTCGGCGCGGGCGGTGAGCATCAGCACCGGCACCGGCCGCCGCGCCTGGATCCGGCGGCAGACCTCGAGACCGTCGAAACCGGGCAGCATCACGTCGAGAACCACCAGGTCGGGACTGGTCGCCGCCTCCGCCTCGACCGCCGCCGGACCGTCGTGCGCGACCGTCACGGAGAACCCTTCCGCGCTCAGCCGGGCGTCGATCGACGCGGCGATGGTGAGGTCGTCCTCGACGACCAGCACCCGTCTTCCCCCGTTGTCCATGCCGCCGACTTTAGGCAATCGCCGTGGAGGCCGTCCGGGCGAGATGTGGAGATCCGGTGGAGATGTTTCCGCCGTTTTGCCCCCGGATGTCGGCCGTGTTGTGACGTACGTCATGCACTTTCGCGCGGTCCGGCGCAATCGACAGACTGCGCCGAGGGCGGCCGAACAGTGAACAGTCTGTCTCTGCCCCCGGCCCCCGCCCGGCGCGCAGGATTCCGCAATGGAGCCGACGACACGTGAGCACAGCCGGGTGGACCTCGGCGACGTGCGGGCGCTGCGGGGCAGCCGGTTCTTCAACGACGAACTGGCCCCGGTCCCGGTCGAGAAACGGACCTGGACGACCTACAACTATTTCGCGCTCTGGATGGGGATGGCGCACAACATCCCTTCGTACGCGCTGGCCGCGTCGCTCATCGCGCTCGGCATGAACTGGCTGCAGGCGCTGATCACCATCACGATCGGCAACCTGATCGTGCTCGCGCCGATGCTGCTCAACAGCCACGCGGGCACCAAATACGGCATCCCGTTCCCGGTGTTCGCCCGCGCGTTCTACGGCCTGCGCGGCGCGAACCTCGCCGCGCTGCTGCGCGCGTTCATCGCGTGCGGCTGGTTCGGCATCCAGACCTGGGTGGGCGGCGAGGCGATCTACGTGATCGTCGGACGCCTGGCCGGATCCGGCTGGCGCGATTCGGCGGTGCTCGCCGGGCAGCACTGGACGCTGTGGCTGTCGTTCGCGGTGTTCTGGCTCGTGCAGATGCTGATCATCTGGCGCGGCATGGAGGCGGTCCGCAAGTTCGAGAACTGGACCGCGCCGCTGGTGTCGGTCGGGTTCCTGATCCTGCTCGGCTACGTGCTGGTCAAGGCGGGCGGATTCGGCCCGATCCTGCACGACGGCGGGAAGCTCGGCTGGGGACCGGGGTTCTGGAAGGTGTTCGCGCCGTCGCTGATGGCGATGATCGCGTTCTGGTCGACGCTGTCGCTGAACATGCCGGACTTCACGCGCTTCGGCGGCAGCCAGCGCAAGCAGATGCGCGGCCAGATCCTCGGGCTGCCGACGACGATGACGTTCATCGCGATCGTCGCCATCCTCACCACGTCCGGCGGGCACGTGCTCTACGGGCAGGACATCTGGGACCCGGCGCAGCTGGCGGACAAGTTCTCCAGCCCGGTCGTGGTGGTCGTCGCGCTGATCGCGCTGGTGCTGGCGACGATCTCGGCCAACCTGGCGGCGAACGTCGTCAGCCCGTCCTACGATTTCTCGAACGCCTTCCCGAAGCGGATCACCTTCGCGCTCGGCGGCCTGATCACCGGTGTGATCGGCATCCTGATCCAGCCGTGGCGGCTCTATTCCGACCCGGACATCTACATTTTTGCCTGGCTCGGCTTCTACGGCGGCCTGCTCGGCGCGGTCGCCGGGGTGCTCGTCGCCGGGTACTGGGTCGTGAAGCGGACCCGGCTGAAGCTCGCCGACCTGTACCTGGAGAGCGGGCAGTACTGGTTCACCGCGGGCTGGCACTGGCGTGCGCTCGTCGCGACCCTGATCGGCGCGGTGCTCGCGGTCGGCGGCGCCTACGGCGGGCCGTTCCCGGCGGACGGGCTCATTCCTTTCCTGAAACCTTTGTACGACTACAACTGGGCAGTGGGATTCGTCGGCGCCTTGATCGCCTACACCCTGTTCAGCCTTCCCTTGAACGCGCACCGGAACGAGGAGGAAACCAGTGTCTGACACGGTCCGAGCCGGCTTGATCCAGCAGCGGTGGACGGGTGACAAGGAATCGATGATCGCGAACGCGGTCGACGCCGTCGGCAAGGCGGCTTCGCAGGGCGCGCAGGTGGTGTGCCTGCAGGAACTGTTCTACGGCCCGTATTTCTGCCAGGTGCAGGACGCCGATTTCTATTCCTACACCGAGGCGATCCCGGACGGCCCCACCACGAAGCTCATGCAGGAGGTCGCCGAACGGCACGGCGTGGTGCTCGTGGTGCCGATGTACGAACAGGAACAGCCGGGCGTCTACTACAACACCGCGGCGGTGATCGACGCCGACGGGAAATACCTCGGCATGCACCGCAAGAACCACATTCCGCAGGTGAAAGGCTTCTGGGAGAAGTTCTACTTCAAGCCGGGCAACCTCGGGTATCCGGTTTTCGACACCGCGGTCGGCCGGATCGGCGTGTACATCTGCTACGAACGGCACTTCCCCGAAGGCTGGCGTGCACTCGGGCTGGCCGGGGCGCAGATCGTGTTCAACCCGTCGGCGACGAGCCGCGGACTGTCGGAGTATCTGTGGCGGCTGGAGCAACCGGCGGCCGCGGTGGCGAACGAGTACTACGTCGGCACGATCAACCGGGTCGGCGTGGAACCGCTGGGCGACAACGACTTCTACGGCCAATCGTACTTTGTGGACCCCCGCGGCCAGCTCGTCGGCGAGGCGGCTTCGGACACCGAGGAGGAGATCGTGGTCCGCGATCTCGACCTGGGCAAGCTCGCCGAGGTCCGCGACCTGTGGCAGTTCTACCGCGACCGCCGCCCGGACACCTACGGCCCGCTCGCGGAGGCCTGATGAGTGTCCTGATCTCCGGCGGGCAAGTAGTTTCGCCGTCCGGCGCGGTCGCCGCCGACGTGCTGGTGGACGGCGAAACCATCGCGGCGGTCGGCGCGCCCGGGACGCTGACCGGCGACGAAACTCTCGACGCGACCGGAAAGTACGTGCTTCCCGGCGGAATCGACGCGCACACGCACATGGAAATGCCGTTCGGCGGCACGCATTCCGTCGATTCCTTCGAGACCGGCACGATCGCCGCCGCGTGGGGCGGCACGACGACGATCATCGACTTCGCCGTGCAGGCCAAGGGCACCTCGCTGTTGTCCACTCTGGACAAGTGGCACGCCAAAGCGGACGGCAACTGCGCGATCGACTACGGGTTCCACATGATCGTGTCGGACGTCAACGACTCCACGCTGAAGGAAATGCGGGCGTGCGTCGACGGCGGCGTCGGCAGTTTCAAGATGTTCATGGCCTACCCCGGGGTTTTCTATTCCACCGACGGGGAAATCCTGCGCGCCATGCAGCAGGCGCGCGAGATCGGCGCGACGATCATGATGCACGCGGAAAACGGCATCGCGATCGACGAACTCGCCGCGCAGGCGGTCGCCGCCGGGCACACCGACCCGGTGCAGCACGGTCTCACCCGGCCGCCCGAGCTGGAAGGCGAGGCGACCTCCCGGGCGATCCGGCTCGCCCAGGTGACCGGATCCCCGCTGTACATCGTGCATTTGTCGGCTTCGCAGGCGCTCGCCGCGGTCGCCGAGGCTCGGGACAACGGGCAGAACGTCTTCGCCGAGACCTGCCCGCAGTATCTCTATCTGTCCATTGAGGACCTGGCGAAACCTGATTTCGAGGGTGCCAAGTTCGTGGCTTCGCCGCCGCTGCGGGAAAAATCGCACCAGGCGGACCTGTGGCGCGGCCTCCGGACGAACGACCTGTCCGTGGTTTCGACCGACCACTGCCCGTTCTGTTTCAAGGACCAGAAAGAACTGGGCCGCGGCGATTTCCGGGCGATTCCGAACGGGATGCCGGGCGTCGAGCACCGGATGGACCTGCTGCACCAGGGCGTCGTCGCGGGCGAGATCTCGCTGGGCCGCTGGGTCGAGACGTGCTCGGCGACGCCCGCGCGGATGTTCGGCCTGTACCCGCGCAAGGGCGTGATCGCGGCGGGTTCGGACGCGGACATCGTGGTGTACGACCCTTCGGCCGCGCAGACCCTCTCGGCGGCTACGCACCACATGAACGTGGATTACTCGGCGTACGAAGGGTTTTCGCTCACCGGGAAGGTCCACACTGTCCTGTCGCGCGGTCGCGTCGTGGTGTCGCCGGACGGATTCCACGGCAGCCCTGGACACGGAAAGTTCTTGTCCCGCGAACTCAATCAGTATCTGAATTGAGGGTTTCCTGATGGATTTCGGGATCGTGCTGCAGACCGACCCGCCCGCGGCGGAGGTCGTGCGGATGATGAAGGCCTCCGAGGACGCCGGGTTCCGGTACGGCTGGACGTTCGACTCGTGCGTGCTGTGGCAGGAACCGTTCGTGATCTACTCGCGGATCCTCGAAGCGACGTCCTCGCTGGTCGTGGGCCCGATGGTGACCAGCCCGGGCACGCGGGACTGGTCGGTGATGGCGTCGACCTTCGCGACGCTCAACGACATGTTCGGCAACCGCACGGTGTGCGGCATCGGCCGCGGCGATTCCGCGCACCGCGTCGTCGGCCGTCCGCCGTCCACTTTGGCCACCGTGCGGGAATGCATGCGCGTGGTGAAGGATCTCGCCGAGGGCCGCGAGGTCACGATGAACGACACCGCGGTCCGCATCCCGTGGATCCGCGGCGGGCGGCTGGAAATGTGGATGGCCGGGTACGGTCCGAAGGCGCTGCAGACCGTGGGCGAACACGCGGACGGCTTCATCCTGCAATGCGCCGACCCGGCCATCGCCCGCTGGACCATCGGCGCGGTCCGAGACGCCGCGCGCGCCGCGGGCCGCGATCCCGGCGGAATCACGATCTGCGTCGCGGCCCCGGCATACGTCGGCGAAGACCTGGCACACCAACGGGAACAGCTTCGCTGGTTCGGCGGAATGGTCGGCAACCACGTCGCGGATCTGGTAGCCCGCTACGGCTCGTCCGGCCCGGTGCCGCACGAGCTGACCGACTACATCCGCGAGCGAGAAGGCTACGACTACTCCCACCACGGCCGCGCCGGAAACCCGTCGACCGCGTTCGTGCCGGACGAGATCGTCGACCGCTTCTGCCTCCTCGGCCCGGCCTCGGCGCACATCGCGAGGCTGGAGGAATTGGCGGAGCTGGGAGTGGACCAGTTCGCGCTGTACCTGATGCACGACGAGCGGGAGGAGACCTTGGCGGCTTATGGGGCGCAGGTGATTCCTAAGCTGACCGCCTGATCAGTCCACCATCGCCTGATAAACCAGCTGCCGCAGCTGCTGCCGGATCGGATAAGTCGACGACGGCAGCAGCTGCGTGTAAAACGCCACCGTCAAATCCTCGTCCGGGTCCACCCAGAACGCTGTCGAAGCCGCCCCTCCCCACGCGTACTCACCAGGCGTGGCAAGGGTTTTCGCCTTCACCGAGTCGATCAGGACCGAGAAGCCCAGACCGAAGCCGTACCCGTCGAAGGGCATCTCCGCGAACAGCGGGCGGCCGTACGCCTCCAGATCCACGTGGCCCGGCAGGTGGTTGGCCGTCATCAGGTCCACCGTGCGCGGGCTCAGCACTCGCACGCCGTCGAGTTCGCCGCGGCGCAGCAGCATTTGCGTGAACCGGTGGTAGTCCGCCGCCGTCGAGACCAGGCCTCCGCCGCCGGACAGGCACGTCGGGCGGGACGTGCCCAGTGCGCCGAAGACGTCGTTGCGCACCAGCTTTTTCGTCTTCGGCGCGGGCACGTACAACGCCGCCAGCCGGTCGGTGTCCGAGGTCCAGAACCCGGTGTCGGTCATGCCCAGCGGGCCGAAGATCCGCTCGGCGAACACCTCGTCGAGCGGCTTGCCCGCGAGCACCTCGACCAGCCGGCCGAGGACGTCGGTCGCCACCGAGTAGTTCCACTCGGCCCCGGGCTGGAACACGAGCGGGAATCGCGCCCACGCCCGCGTGCACTCCGCCAGATCCAGCCCGGACGGCGTTCCCCATTCGTACCCGCCCGCGCGGTAGATCGCGTCGACCGGATGCGTGTGGTGGAAGCCGTAGGTGAGGCCCGCGGTGTGCGAAAGCAGGTGCCACAGCCGGATCGGTTCGGCCGCCGGCTCGGTGACCGGGGCCAGCGCCGAACCTTTCGCGTACACCCTCGGCTCGGCGAATTCCGGCAGCCAGCGCGAGATCGGGTCGGCGAGGTCGATCAGGCCCTCCTCGACGAACGTCATCGCGGCCACCGACGTGACCGGTTTCGACATCGAGAAGATCCGCCAGATCGTGTCGGTCTCGACCGGGGCGCCGGCCTCGACGTCCCGCGCGCCGTGCGACGCGACGTGCACGATCCGGCCGTGCCTGCTCACCACCGCGAGGTAGCCCGGCAGCAGGCCGTCGTCGACGTACCGGGCGAATTGCCGGTCGATCCGCCGCAGCCGTGCCCCGTCGAAACCCGCGTCGGCCGGATCGGCCTCCACCTTCACCTCGGTCGCCATGGCGGCGACCTTACGCCGTACTGGCCGCTTTCCGCTCCGCTGCCTTTTCCTCGCGCCAGGCCTCGTCGTTCTTGCCCTCGCGCCAGTATCCGGACAGCGACACCGCGTCCCGCGCGACGCCGCGCTCGTCGAACAGGTACCGCCGCAGCTCCCGCACGAAACCGGCCTCGCCGTGGACGAACGCGTGCACGTCCCGGTCCGGCCACGGCAGCCCCTTCACCGCGGCGACCAGGTCGTCGGACGCCGACCGGTGCAGCCACGTGACCTGCGCGTCGGCCTTCGTCGCGAGCGGCTGGTGCTCGGATTCGTCCGCCACGAGCAGGAACACGTGCGCCAGCGCCCCCGGCGGCAGCGCTTCGAGCGCGGCGGCGATGGCGGGCACCGCCGATTCGTCGCCCACCAGCAGATGCCAGCCGGCGTCGGCACGCGGCGCGTACGCCCCGCCCGGACCGGCCAGCAGCAGCTCGTCGCCCGGCTGCGCGCTTTGCGCCCACGGACCGGCGAGCCCCTCGTCGCCGTGCACCACGAAATCGAGCACCAGTTCGCCCGCCGCCTCGTCGTACGAGCGGACCGTGTACGTGCGCAGCCGCGGAGCGTGCTCGCGCGGCAGTTCCTCGCGGATCCGGTTCAGGTCGAACGGCTCCGGATACTCCACCCCGGGCACCTTGAAGATCACCTTCACGTACGCGTCGGTGAACTCGTTCGGGCGGAACTCCTTCAACCCCTCGCCGCCGGCCACGATCCGGATCATGTGCGGCGTCAGGTGCTCCTTGCGCAGCACCTCCAGCCGCACCGCGGTCCTCCCCTTGCGCGCCGGACCTTCGGCCATCGAACACCCCTGTTTCAGTAAGGTTTACCTAAGTCGTGGCTCCCACGGTACGCGCCTTCACTCTTTCCGCCCAGTGCCGCCGCCGGAGAGTTCGGGAAGCGTCGCCAGGAAACCGGCCGTGACCCGTTCCCGGAACCCGACGAAGAACCGGTTCGCCGCGAGCACCGCCCACCACTGCCCGGTCGCCGCGTTCCGGATCCGGTGGGTGACGAGCGAACCGGCCGGATCGTCGGCGACCTCGTACTCCGCGCGGTACCACCAGCCGCCCTGCACGGCGAGGAACCGGCGTTCGCGGTCCACTTCCAGCTTCATCGGATACGGGCCCGGCGCGGTCAGCCGCTCCTCGACCCGCGCGAACACTTCCGCGGGCGGGGCCGGGACGACTCCGGACACCTCGACGATCGTCCTCATGCTTCCCACGGCTTCGACACCCGCGTGTTCTGGAACGCGGTGATCTTCCAGCCCTCGTCGTCCCGCACCAGGACGTAGGTCAGCGTGCTTTCCCGGCCCTCCGCGGCGGGGTCGCCGCCGCCGGTCAGCGAGGAACCGCCGCCGGCCACGACGACCGCGACGTCGTCCCGCGGGAACCGCACCCGCGGGTCGCCGAATCCGGTCAGCTTCGAGCCTTTCAGCGGTCCCTCGAACAGCTCCCGGTGCGAGTCCGCGATCGCCTGGCGGCCGGCCGACCGGTGCCCGAAGAACGTCACGTAATCGGCGTCTTCGGTGAACAGGTTCCCGTAAGCGGTGGCGTCGCCGCTGTTCCAGGCGTCGGCGAGGCGGGCGAGGACGGACAGGACTTCTTCGCGCTGCGACATGCTGATTCCCCTTAACGAACGTCGTTCGCGTACAACCCCAGGTGTACTCACGAACACCGTTCGCGTCAAGGGCGGGGTCGGCTAGGCTTCGGACATGACCGCACCGCCCCCGCCCTGGCGCCGGACGCCGAGCCCGCGCCGGCGCGCCGCGAAGCAGATGCTGTCGCAGGAACTGATCGTGAAAACCGCGCTCGAAATCCTCGCCGCCGAGGGCATCGACGCCGTCTCGATGCGCCGGGTCGCGCAGCAGCTGGAGACCGGGCCCGCGTCGCTTTACGCGTACGTGGCCAACAAAGAGGAACTCGACGAGCTGATGCTCGACGCGGCGCTCAGCGAGGTGCCGTGCCCGGAACCGGATCCGCAGCGGTGGACCGAACAGGTCAAAGAGCAAGTACGGCACCAGATCCGGGCGATGATGGCGTATCCGGGCATCGCGAAAGTCGCGTGGCAGACGCCGATCCCGGTGACGCCGAATTCGCTGCGGCAGGGCGAAGTCATGCTGCAGCTGCTGCGCGCGGGCGGCTTGGACCTCAAACGGGCGGTGTTCGCCGGCGACGCGCTGAGCACGTACGCCAAGGCATTCGCGTACGAGGCCAGCGGCTGGACCTTCGGCGACTACGACCCGGGAAAAATGAGCGAGCGCGGGCGGCAGATGGCCGACTACATGCGGTCGCTGCCCGCGAGCGCGTTCCCGAACCTCTTGCGGGCCGGGGAATTCTTCACCGCGGAGACCAGCCGGCCCCGCCTCGACTTCGCCCTGGAGGCGTTCGTGGCGGGGCTGGCGGCGATGGTCAGCAGGTAAGCACGATCTTTCCGCGGGTGTGGCCCTGTTCCAGTTCGCGGTAGGCGGCCTGGACTTCGGCGAGCGGGTACGTCGCGGCGATCGGGACGTCGAGCAATCCCTTGTCCGCCAACGCCACGAGGTCGCGCATGACCTCGGCACTGGCCCCGGCGATGTTGCCGTCGGTCTTCGCCCGGTACTTCTCGGCGGCGGCGAAGTCGACCACCGTGTCGATCCGGCCGGGGTAGACGCCGAGCCGCAGGGCGAGTTCGACGTAACCGTCGCCGTAGGTGTCGACGAACGCGTGCACCTGGTCGCCGGTCAGCTCGCGGAGCCGCTCTTCGAGCCCTTCGCCGTACGCGATCGGGACGATGTCGTGCTCGCGCAACCACTCGTGGTTCGCTTCGCTCGCGATGCCGATCACGGTCGCCCCAGTGAGCCTCGCCAGCTGCACGGCCAGCGAGCCGACCCCGCCCGCGGCCCCCGACACGACCACCGTCTCGCCCTCGCGCGGGCACACCGCGGCGACCGCGGCGTACGCGGTCGTTCCGGCCACGAACAACCCGCCCGCGACCTCCCACGACAGCCCGCTCGGCTTCGGGACGAGGTGCTCCGCCGGGACGAGCACGTACTCGGCGTGGCTGGAGCGGGTGTGCACGAATCCGACGACCTCGTCGCCGACCTGGATTTCCTCGACGTCCGCGCCCAGTTCCTCCACCACTCCGGCCAGGTCGCTGCCCTGCCCGGACGGGAAGGTCGACGGCCAGCGCTCCGCCAGCGCGCCCACCCGGATCTTCGTTTCCCCCGGATTGATCCCCGCGGCCCGGACCCGCACGAGCACCTGCCCGGATTCCGGCGCCGGCCGGGGCACTTCGGCCAGCTGCAGCACTTCGATCCCGCCGTGTTCGCCGTATCTGACCGCTTGCGGCATACGCGTCTCCCTCGCTCGTATGGTTAGCCCAACAAACGATCGAACGGATTTATGCCCGGCGGGCGAAAATTCAGCCGGCGAGCCTCCGGACCACGGCGTCCGCGAGCAGGCGGCCGCGATCGGTGAGCACCGCGC
Organism: Streptomyces sp. AA4; assembly: GCF_000158875.1. Classification (NCBI taxonomy): domain Bacteria; kingdom Bacillati; phylum Actinomycetota; class Actinomycetes; order Kitasatosporales; family Streptomycetaceae; genus Streptomyces; species Streptomyces sp. AA4. The sequence continues at coordinate 5,751,959 of NZ_GG657746.1, forward strand.
GGCCCTGACTGTCCAAATCGGACTGTTCGAGCAAGCCTTCCGCGGCGGCCGCCCGGGCCTCCTTGAGCCCGGCCTCGTCGAGCGCGGACAACGCGAGGCCGTCGGAGATCCGGAGCTCCAGCATGATCCGCTCCAAGTGCCGGTCTTCCGGCGTGAGCACCTCGCGGTCGGCCTCCGGGCTCTGCCCCTCGGCGAGGAGGCTGGAGTACTTGGCCGGATGCTTGACGTTCCACCACCGCACGCCGCCGACGTGGCTGTGCGCGCCCGGTCCGGCGCCCCACCAGTCGCCGCCCTGCCAGTAGCCGAGGTTGTGGCGGCACCGTGCGGCCTCGTCGCTCACCCAGTTCGACACCTCGTACCAGGTCAAGCCCGCACTGGCGAGGACCGAGTCGATCAACTCGTAGTAGCTGGCCAGCGTGTCGTCGTCCGGAGCGGGCAGCTCGCCGCGTCGCACGCGGCGGGCCAGCGCGGTGCCGTCCTCCACGATCAACGCGTACGCCGACACGTGATCGACACCCGCCGACAGAACCGCGTCCAGCGACGCCCGCAGATCTTCGACGCGCTCCCCCGGCGTGCCGTAAATGAGGTCGAGATTGACGTGCTCGAACCCGGCGGCCCGGGCCTCGCGCGCGGCGTCGACCGGACGGCCGGGCGTGTGCACGCGGTCGAGCACCTTCAGCACGTGCCGGGCCGCGGACTGCATGCCCAGCGACACCCGGGTGTAACCCGCGTCACGGATGCCCGCGAAGAACTCGGGCGAAGTGGACTCCGGGTTCGATTCGGTCGTCACCTCCGCGCCCGGCGCGAGCCCGAACGCCGAACGCACGCCGTCGAGCACCTCGGCCAGCCCGTCCGCGCCGAGCAGGGACGGCGTCCCGCCCCCGACGAACACCGTCTCCGCCGGCGGCGCGCTGCCGAGGATCTCCGCGCCCAGCTCCAGCTCGCGCCGCAGCGCGTCCAGCCACGACCGGGGCGAGGCGGCGGAGCCGAGTTCGCCCGCGGTGTAGGTGTTGAAGTCGCAGTAACCGCAGCGGGTCGCGCAGAACGGCACGTGGACGTACACGCCGAACGGCCGGGTGCCGAGGCCGGCGAGCGCGGTCTCGGGCAGTCCGGCTGGAGGACGGTGGGTGTCGGGAACAGGCACGACGTCCATTCTCCCCCGCCGCGCCCGGGTCGCCGCGCAGCCCCGGCCCCCGAGCCGCGACAGGCAAGGCACCGTACGTGAGGGGAACCCTCACGTACTCAGAGACCCTCAGGGTTCCCCTCACGTACGGTGCAGCGCCGCAGGACAGTGGAGGAAAGTTCGGCCGCCGAACGATGCGCCGCCCGCCGAGCACCCGGTTGACAAGCGCCCGAAACCGTCCCACGATGCGTCCGAAAGCCGGGAAATACCTGGCAGATCGCCCGGCCAATGCACATCCGCGGCCGTTTCGCACCGCTGGAGTGAGCCTTCTCCCACGATCCGGACGCCCTTGGACGACGTTCGGCCCGCGTGGCAATCTGAGCCGGTGAGTCCTGCCGGTGTCCTTCTCGTGGCGCGCCGCCACGTCGACCTTCTGCGGGTCGCGAGCGCGCTCTGCCGGCCTGTTCGCTGACTCCCGCGCAAAGCCTGCCCAGCCCGCCACCTGGACCACCGGCCCGCCCCGCACCGACGCCGCGGCGGAGCCGCCTCGACCACCCCGCCCGGAGGATCTCCATGTCCGCACCCCCGCGTGAGACGCCCGCGAAGGCCCGCGCGCCTCGGACTCGCCAGAAGCGCGGCGAGGGTCAGTGGGCGCTCGGCTACCGGGAGCCGCTGAACCCGAACGAGCGCTCGAAGAAGGACGACAGCCCGCTGAACGTCCGCGCGCGGATCGAGAACATCTACGCGCACCGCGGCTTCGACTCCATCGACCCGGGCGACCTTCGCGGCCGGTTCCGCTGGTTCGGCCTCTACACCCAGCGCAAGCCGGGCATCGACGGCGGCCGCACCGCGCTGCTGGAGCCCGAAGAGCTGGACGACCGCTACTTCATGATGCGCGTCCGCATCGACGGCGGGGCGCTCACCACCGAGCAGCTGCGGGTGGTCGGCGAGATCTCGCGGGAGCACGCGCGCGACACCGCCGACATCAGCGACCGGCAGAACGTGCAGTACCACTGGATCCGGATCGAGGACGTGCCGTCCATCTGGTCCCGGCTGGAGAACGTCGGCCTGTCCACCACCGAGGCGTGCGGCGACTGCCCGCGCGTCGTGCTCGGCTCGCCGGTCGCCGGCATCGCCGCGAACGAGGTGCTCGACGCGACCCCGGCGATCGACGCGATCCGCGAGCGGTACATCGGCGACCCGCGGTTCGCCAACCTGCCGCGCAAGTTCAAGACCGCGATCTCGGGCCTGCCGGACATCGTGCACGAGATCAACGACGTCGCCTTCGTCGGCGTCAACCACCCCGAGCACGGCCCCGGCCTCGACCTGTGGGTCGGCGGCGGGCTCTCCACGAACCCGATGCTCGCGCAGCGGGTCGGCGCGTGGATCCCGCTGGACGAGGTGCCGCAGGTCTGGGAAGGCGTCGTTTCGATCTTCCGCGACTACGGCTACCGGCGGCTCCGTTCGCGGGCCCGGCTGAAGTTCCTGGTCAAGGACTGGGGCATCGACAAGTTCCGGGAGGTCCTCGAAACCGAGTACCTCAAGCGGAAGCTGATCGACGGCCCGCCGCCGGAGAACCCGGACACGCCGGTCGACCACGTCGGCGTGCATCCGCAGAAGGACGGCAACTACTACGTCGGGGCCGCGCCGGTCGCCGGGCGGGTGTCGGGCAGCACGCTGGTCGCGGTCGCCGACGCGGCCGAACGGGCCGGGTCGCGGCGGGTGCGGCTGACCCCGCACCAGAAGCTGGTCGTGCTCGACGTGCCCGAGGAGAAGGTCGCGGCGCTGGAGACCGAGCTGGCCGAACTGGGCCTGCAGACCAAGCCGTCGCCGTGGCGGCGCAGCGTGATGGCGTGCACCGGGCTGGAGTTCTGCAAGCTCGCGATCGTCGAGACGAAGGTGCGCGCGCAGCAGCTGGTCGCGGACCTGGAGAAGTCGCTCGCCGACATCAACGCGCAGCTGGAGACGCCGGTGTCGGTGCACCTCAACGGCTGCCCCAACTCCTGCGCCCGCGTGCAGACCGCCGACATCGGGCTCAAGGGCCAGATCGTCACCGACGCCGACGGCAACCAGGTCGAGGGGTTCCAGGTGCACCTCGGCGGCGGGCTCGGCCTCGACGCCGGGTTCGGCCGGAAGCTGCGCGGCCACAAGGTCACCGCGGGCGAACTGGTCGAGTACGTGGAACGCGTGGTGCGCGCGTACGTCGCGGGCCGCGAGCCGGGCGAACGGTTCCCGCAGTGGGCGCTGCGGGCGGACGAAGGGGTGCTGCAGTGACCGCCGTGGCGGACTACCGGGCTCTGGCCGGACGCGCCGAGAAGGAACTGGCCGACGCGACCGCCGAGGAGGCGCTGCGCTGGACGGCCGAGACCTTCGGCGACGACTTCATCGTGGCTTCGAACATGCAGGACGCCGTGCTGATCGACCTCGTCACGAAGGTCAAGCCCGCGGTGGACGTGCTGTTCCTGGAGACCGGCTACCACTTCGCCGAAACCCTCGGGGTGCGCGACGCGGTGCAGACGGTGTACCCGGAAGTGCGGATCGTCAACGCACAGGCCGAGCAGAGCGTCGCCGAGCAGGACGCGGAGTACGGGCCGAAGCTGCACGAACGCGACCCCGGCCAGTGCTGTTTCCTGCGCAAGGTCGTGCCGCTGCGGCAGACGCTCGGCAAGTACTCGGCGTGGGTCACCGGCGTGCGCCGGGTGGACGCGCCGACCCGCGCGAACACGCCGATCGTCACCTGGGACGAGCGCAACGGCCTGGTGAAGATCAACCCGATCGCGGCGTGGACCGACGACGAGTTCAACGGCTACCTGCACTCGAACGGGATCCTGGAGAACCCGCTGGTGTCGATCGGCTACCTCTCGATCGGCTGCGCGCCGTGCACCGCGAAGGTCGAGCCGGGGCAGGACCCGCGCAGCGGCCGGTGGGCGGGGCAGGCCAAAACCGAGTGCGGACTGCATGGCTGAGGAAGGAAGCATGACGACTTTGGAACCGGCGGCCGACGCCGCGGTAGACAATCTCGCCGCACTCGAGTCCGAGGCCATCCACATCTTCCGCGAGGTCGCGGGCGAGTTCGACCGGCCGGTGATCCTGTTCTCCGGCGGCAAGGACTCGACGCTGATGCTGCACCTGGCGATCAAGGCCTTCTGGCCCGCGCCGGTGCCGTTCCCGCTGCTGCACGTGGACACCGGGCACAACTTCGACGAGGTCCTGGAGTTCCGCGACCGCGTGGTGGAAAAGCACGGGCTGCGGCTGGTCGTCGCGAAGGTCCAGGACTGGATCGACGACGGGCGGCTCGAGGAGCGCGCCGACGGCCTGCGCAACCCGCTGCAGACCACGCCGCTGCTGGAGACGATCGCGGAGAACAAGTTCGACGCGGTCTTCGGCGGCGGCCGCCGCGATGAAGAACGGGCGCGGGCGAAGGAACGGATCTTCAGCCTGCGCAACGCTTTCGGCCAGTGGGAGCCGCGCCGGCAGCGGCCGGAGCTGTGGAACCTCTACAACGGACGGCACCGTCCGGGCGAGCAGGTCCGCGTGTTCCCGCTGTCCAACTGGACCGAAGCGGACGTGTGGAACTACATCGCCCGCGAAAAGGTCGAACTGCCTTCGATTTACTACGCCCACCAGCGCGCGGTCTACCAGCGCGACGGCATGTGGCTCAGCGAGGGCCCGTGGGGCGGGCCGCGTCCCGGCGAGGAAGTGCGGGAGCTGAGCGTGCGCTACCGGACCGTCGGCGACGGTTCGTGCACTGGCGCGATCGAGTCCACGGCGTCCACTGTGGAGGAAGTCATCGCCGAGGTCCAGGCCTCGCGGCTCACCGAACGCGGCGCCACCCGCGCCGACGACCGGATGTCCGAGGCGGCCATGGAAGACCGCAAACGGGAGGGCTACTTCTGATGTCGAGCCTGCTGAGGCTGGCCACCGCGGGCAGCGTGGACGACGGCAAGTCCACGCTGGTCGGCCGGCTGCTGTACGACACCAAGTCCGTCCTCGCCGACCAGCTCGACGCGGTCACCCGCGCGTCTGTCGACAAAGGACTGTCCACTCCGGACCTGTCGCTGCTCGTCGACGGCCTGCGCTCGGAGCGCGAGCAGGGCATCACGATCGACGTCGCGTACCGGTATTTCGCCACGCCGAAGCGGTCGTTCGTGCTGGCCGACACGCCCGGGCACGTGCAGTACACCCGCAATACGGTCACCGGCGCGTCCACCGCGCAGCTGGCCGTGCTGCTGGTCGACGCGCGCAACGGCGTGGTCGAGCAGACCCGGCGGCACGCGGCCGTGCTCGCGCTGCTCGGCGTGCCGCAGCTGGTGCTGGCGGTGAACAAGATCGACCTCGTCGGCTACGACGAGAACACCTTCGGCGTCATCGCCAAGGAGTTCACCGCGCACGCGGAATCCCTCGGCTACGACTCGGCGTCCGTCGTCGCCATCCCGGTCTCCGCTCTGGTCGGCGACAACGTGGCGACGCGGTCCGAGCGAACCCCGTGGTACGACGGGCCGTCGCTGCTGGAGCACCTGGAAAACGTGCCGGCGGCCCCGGATCCGCACGATTCCGCGCTGCGGTTCCCGGTCCAGTATGTGATCCGCCCGCGCACGGCCGAGTACCCGGACTACCGCGGTTACGCCGGTCAGATCGCGGCGGGCACGGTGCGCCCGGGCGACGAGATCGTCGTGCAGCCGCACGGGATCCGCAGCCGCGTCGAGCGGATCGACACCGCGGACGGACCGCTGGAGGAAGCGGGTGCCGGAACCTCAGTGACCCTGCTGCTCGCCGACGACATCGACATCAGCCGCGGCGACCTGATCGCGGCCGCCGACGCGCCGCCGGAGGTGACCGACGAGATCACCGGCACGCTGTGCTGGCTGTCGTCGAAGCCGCTCAAGACCGGCGCACGGGTGCTGATCAAGCACGGCACGCGGACCGTGCAGGGGCTCGCCACCGAGTTGCACGCCCGGTTCGACGAGCAGACCCTGTCCAGTGTGGACTCTCCAGAAAGCCTGGAACTCAACGACATCGGCAGCGTCAGCCTGCAACTGGCCGAGCCGCTGCCGGTGGACGACTACGGCGTGAGCCCGCGCACCGGCGCGTTCCTGGTGATCGACCCGAAGGACGGCGACACGCTCGCCGCCGGTCTCGTCGGCGAGCGGTTCTCGTGACGCCGCCCCTGGTCGCCGTCGCGCACGGCAGTCGCGACCCCCGCTCCGCCGCGACGGTGCGGGCGCTGGTCGACGTCGTCCGTGCGCAGGCGTCGGGGCTGGACGTGCACGAATCGTTCCTTGACCTGTCGGAGCCGCGCGTCACGGACGTGCTGCGCAAGCTGTACGCCTACGGGCACCGCTCTGCGGTCGTCGTGCCGTTGTTGCTGGGCAGCGCTTTCCATGCCCGGGTCGACCTGCCCGCGCTGGTCGACGAGGTGACCGCGGAGTGCCCCGGGTTCCGGATCCAGGTGTCGGACGTGCTCGGCGCCGACCCGGCACTGCAAGCCGTCGCCCTGGACCGGCTCGCCGGTGCCCGCCGCCGCGGCGGAACCGGGGTGCTGCTGAGCGCCGTCGGTTCCTCCAACCCAGAGGCCAACGCGGTCGTCGCCGGATTGGCCACCCGCTGGGAAAAGCGGCTCGGAATGCCGGTGAGCGAGGCGTTCGCCAGCGCCGCCCAGCCGGACATCCCGGCCGCCGCCGCCCGCCTGCGCGAGCGCGGCGTCCGGCATCTCGTGGTGGCGTCGTGGTTCCTGGCCCCGGGCTTGCTGCCGGACCGGATCGCCTCGCTGGCCCGCGAAGCCGACCCGGGCGCGTTCATCGCCGAACCGCTCGCCGACGACCCGCGCGTCGCGGACGTCGTGATCGGCCGGTACGCGGCCGCGATCTCCGGCCTGCTGCGGACCGCCGCCTGACCGGGCGGCCCGCTCTGGTCGCTGGCTCGCCCGGCCGGACCACGGTCGGTAGGCCCGAACGGCCGATCAGGCCCGCCCCTACCGCCACAAGGTGAGCGATATTCACATTTTCCGTCACGGTGCGCTCCTGTGAACGGTCACTCCTTGACGTATTACTTAACTTGCCGGTAACTCTCTAATCGCTGCGCAGCTTTCTCTCTCCCCCGTGAAACCCGCAGGTAGGAGCACACAGATGAAAGCACCTCACTCTTACCGGCTGGCCGCGCTGACGGCGGTCGCCGCGCTTCCGCTCGCCCGCGCGGCCCCGGCGTCCGCCGCGACCGCGATCAACTTCGACTGCCAGGCCGACGCGCCGGTGGTCGGCCCGCAGCAGGTGTCGCTGACCCAGAACGCCGACGTCACCGCGCCCGCGACGGTCGCGCCCGGCGGGGCGTTCGACGTCGTCATCGACCCCGCGCCCAACACCGTCCCGAGCGACGTGGGCGGCAACAAAGTCAAGAACATCAACACCTTCGCGCTGAAGTTCCCGATCCCGGCGAACTCGACCTACGTCAGCGCCGACCTCGCCGGCGGCTCCGGCCTCGGCGACACCCCGCCGACGATCAGTGTCGCCAACGGCGTGGCAACGCTGAGCTTCCCCGGCCCGATCGCCGGCGGTTCGACCTTTGAACTGCCAACCATCACCGCGCACCTCAAGGCGGGCGACTCCGGCACCATCGAGACGAAACTGTCCGGCACCAGCTACCGCGACCCCGGCCTGACCTTCAAGGCCGTGGCCGGCAGCATCATCGGCGACGTGACCGCGCCGACCGCGTGCTTCCCCAACCCCAGCCCGGTTTTCACCACGACGACCATCGGCTGACCCGGACCGCGGCCACCCGCTGCGCCCGGGTGGCCGCGCCTCGGTTCACGGCAGCAACAGTCCCCAGTAGAGCGCCCACGGTACGAACACCAGCCCGGCGACGAGCGGCGCGATCGCCCCGCGCCGCCGATCCGGTTTCCGCAGCCCCGCCAGGGTCACCGCCAGCGCCGCCACCGTCGCGACCGTTTTTTAACTGCACTGCCAGCCACGGCAACGGACGCCCGGCGAGCACCGGTCCGAGATTTTTCATCCCGGACATCTTTTTCCCTTTTTGAGGATTCCGACGAACCCGGCGACCGTCGCCGTCCCCAGCCCGGCCAGCCACCGCGACGACCTGGTCCCCCGGCGGCGAATCAGCGCGACCAAGCCGCCGACCGCGAACCCGCCGAGCAGCAAGGCGAGCGCGATCCCTTGCGCCATCACAGATTCCCACCACGCCAACGGTCGGAGTGCTTCCGTCGGCCGCTGCGCGAAGGCCGCGGTTTCGACGTGCACGCCCTGCCGATTCGCCAGCCATTCCCCGACGGCCTCCGCATATCCCGGCACGACCCGGGGCAGCCGGTTGAATCCGGCGTCGCTGGTCGCGTAGAGATCCGGCCCGCCGCCAGCGATGAAGCGAATGGCGTGGTTCGGGTGCTTCGCGAGCGCGTCCGCGAAAATCCGGGAACTCTCGACCGGCGCGTGGTTGATGTCGAGGTCGCCCCACAACGCCAGGATCGGCTGCTTCAGCCGCCGCAGCACCGGCACCGGGTCGTAATCCGCCTCCGGGAACAGTCCCGCGCCGATCGCGAAGCGCGTGCCCCGCACCGGCAACGTCGTCAGCAGCGAACCGCCAATCCCTTGGTGGCGAAGGACATTGCCCCAGTACCACGACGTCTGCCGGGCTCCGCCCAACCCGGATCCGCCGACGGTGATCACGTACGAGATGTCGTCCGACCGCGTCGCCGCGAGGGGCGCGACCCAGGCGCCCTCGCTGACTCCCCAGACCCCGACGTCGGCGGCTCCCGTCTGCGCCCGCAACGCGCGGACCGCCGACACCAGATCGTCCGCCAGCACGCCGTAATCGCGCTGGGTCTTGGAATAACCGCTGGTGCGCCGGTCGTACACGAGCGTCGTGACGCCGATCCGCTTGAACATCTCGGCCTGCACGCGCAGATTGTCGCGGGTCTTCCAGTCCGACCCGCCTTGCAGGACGATCGCGGACTTCGCCGGCCCGTCCGGCCGGAACACCGTGCCGTGCAACGTGATTCCGCCGGCTCCGGCGAAACTGACGTCAGCGGACGGTTGTGCTTGTACCGGCTGGGCGGTCGCGAGGACCGAGCCCAGCACGAGGATCGCGGCGGCGAGCCGCGATTTGCCCCAGGGCAGCATGAAGTGTTCTCCTTGCTTCGGGAGATCGTGCGACGTTTTCCCTTGTTCCTGGGTGCCGAGTGGCCGCTCGGCACCCAGGCCTTCCTCCGGTTCAGTCCTGGCCGGCTCCCTCCCCGCCCGGAGCCGGGAACGCGAGCATCCGCGTCTCGACCCGGCGAGCCCCCTCCGGCGTCTCGTCGGCCGGCCGCTGATACCGCCGCAGCAGAGCGAGATAAGCCTCGAAAAAGTCGCCCAGCTCGTCCAGCGTCACGGTGATCGCGCCGCGCGAGTACGGAATCGCGTCCGCCCACTCGCCCAGCCGCGGCCGCTCGCGCTCGAACCGTTCGTACAGTTCGGTGTCGCCCGCGAGCCACAGCCGGTGCAGCTCGCCGATCGCCGCCTTCGCCGGATCATCGCGCTCCGCCTCGGGCGGCAACCGCACGTCATGCGGCACCGCGCGCCACCAGCGCTCCCGCCCGCGCGCGCGTTCGGGAAGCTCTTCGACGAACCCGTTCTCCGCCAGTACCCGCAGGTTGTAGCTCGTCCCGCCGCTGGTCACGCCCAGCCGCTCGGCGAGCGTCGTCGAGGTCGCCGGCCCGGACGCGGCCAGCAGTTCGAGAATCCGCTGCCGCAACGGGTTCGCGAGCGCCTTGAGTGCCTTCGAATCGGCGGTGCGAGGGTCTGCCATGCCCTCAAGGTAGCAGTGCACGAGTTCTCGTGCATGACTTTTCGTGCATGAACTTCGCCCCGGCTCCCGAGGAAGCGGTGTGCGAAAGTGTCAGGCATGGCTGACGAACTGGTGCACTACGAGGTGGCGGCCGGCATCGCCACGATCACCCTGGACTCCCCGCACAACCGCAACGCGCTGTCGGCGCAGCTGCGGCGGGAACTGAGCGAGTCGCTGGACAAGGCCCGCGAGGACGACGCGGTGCGCGTGGTGCAGCTGACCCACACCGGCCCGGTCTTCTGCGCGGGCATGGACCTGAAGGAGGCCCGCGGCGCCGGTTCGTCCGACCAGGGCGTGAACGAGTTCCCGCGGATCCTGGACCAGCTGTGGACGAGCCCGAAGCCGGTCGTCGCGCGGCTGGCCGGCCCGGCTCGCGCGGGCGGCATCGGCATGGTCGCCGCGTGCGACATCGCGGTCGCGGTCCCGGAAGCGACGTTCGCCTTCTCCGAGGTCCGGATCGGCGTCGTCCCGGCGGTCATCAGCCTGACGGTCCTCCCCCGGCTCAACGCCCGGGCCGCGCACGAACTCTTTTTGACCGGCGACGTCTTCGACGCGAAGCGCGCGGTGGAGATCGGCCTGCTGAACGCCTGCGTCCCGGCGGAAGAGCTGGACAAGACCGTCGAGGGCTACCTCAAGTCGCTGACCCTGGGCGGCCCGAAAGCCTTGGCCGCCACGAAGGAACTGCTGGCCCGTCCGCGTCCGGCGACCCCGGCCGAGGGCTTCGCGGACATGAACGCCCTGTCCGCGGGCTTCTTCGCCAGCGAAGAAGGTCAGGAAGGCATCCAGGCCTTCGCGCAGAAGCGCAAGCCGAACTGGGTTCCGCAGGACTGACGTTGCTGTCCGTGAGGGGAACCCTGAGGGACTCTGAGTCCCTCAGGGTTCCCCTCACGGACCTTTAATCGTCCACCAGCACCAAGGTCAGCCGCCGGTCGCCGGAGCCCATCGCCCGCTGCGCGTCCGACAGCACGCTGCGCACCGCCAGATAAGCCTTCGGCTCGGCGGCTTTCAATCCGTCCGACCCGGTCCAGATCAGCACGTGCTCGCCGGTCGGCAACCACGACAAATCCGTGAGCATGTCGTACAGCGCGTCGAGATTCCGCCCGAAATAAGACGGGAAAGACAGCGCCTCGCCGATCGCGTCCAGCGTCGACAGCTTGTCCACTGTCCGAGTTCCGTCGACCTGATGCGGGTAAGCCCCGCGCGCGAAAGCCGCGTCCGCCGCGGCCCGCGCCGTGTCCCCGCTCACCGCGCGGGGTCCACGACGACGAACGACGCGTAATGATCCCCTGTGTAATACAACTCTTTCCCTGCCCCCGTGATCAGCCGGCGCGCCCCTCGGTCCGGGCTGCCCGGCGTCTTCACGGTGTATTCGTGGTAATAGCCGTTCTTCTCCGCGGGAAGCTTCTTTTCCCGGTTCTGGAAGACGACGTCGTCATTGCGCGGATACGGGTAGGGCCCGCCCTTTTCGATCAGGTTCCACGTGTCCTTCGCCTGCGGCGGCAGCGACGACAACGGTTTGACCGGCAGCTTCGAATCGGCCCCCGGCACCTTCCCGGAAGCGGCGGCGGGAGCGCCCGACGAGGACGAGGGCGCCGGCGAATCCGAGGAGCCGGCGGTTTCCTTGACGAGCCACCCGCCGAGCACCAGCACGAGGAGACCGACGAGCGCAGCGGTGATCCGCCTTCGGTTGACCATGGTGTGCCAGCTTAGGAGCGGCCGGGACGCTCGTCGTCACGGGCCGTGCCGAACCGGCGGCCGAAGCGTTCGACCAGCTTGTCGATGGCCCACGCGGCGAGCAGGCACAGCGGCACGAGCACCGCCATCACCAGCACGAACTGCACGGGGAACCACGCCTGGGCGAGCCACAGCTCGACCCCGTCCCACCAGTTGGCCAGCCCGTCGAACACGAGTGTGAGCCTACGCGCGCTCGCCTGCGCCGGGCCGGGCAGGGGAGGTAGGTTGCTGCCATGTTCGCCGTATACGCGCAGGAACCCAACGCCGAGTCCCCGCTCGATTCGCTGGTCGTCGGCGAGCGGCCGGAACCCGAGGTGCCCGACGGCTGGGTCCGGGTGCACGTGAAAGCCGCCAGCCTGAACATGCACGACCTGTGGACCTTGCGCGGCGTCGGCATCAAGGCAGACCAGTTCCCGATGATCCTCGGCTGCGACGGAGCGGGAACGCTCGACGACGGCACCGAGGTCGTGCTGCATTCGGTGATCAACGCGCCGGGCTGGCAGGGCGACGACACGCTCGACCCGAAGCGCACGCTGCTCACCGAGAAGCACCAGGGCACGTTCGCCGACCAGGTCGTGGTCCCGGCCCGCAACGCGGTGCCGAAGCCGGCCGGCCTGAGCTTCGCCGAGGGCGCGACGATGGGCACCGCGTGGCTCACCGCGTACCGGATGCTGTTCGTGAAGTCGGAGCTGCGGCCGGGTCAGACGATGCTCGTGCAGGGCGCGTCCGGCGGCGTGTCGACCGCGCTGATCGCGCTCGGCCGCGCGGCCGGGTTCCGGGTGTGGGTCACCGGGCGCACCGAGGAGAAGCGCGCGCTGGCCGAGAGCGTCGGCGCGCACCAGACGTTCGAGTCCGGCGCGCGGCTGCCCGAGCGGGTGGACGCGGTGTTCGAGACCGTCGGCAAGGCCACCTGGGGCCACACGCTCAAGTCGCTGAAGCCGGGCGGCGTGGTCGTCGTGTCCGGTTCGACCAGCGGCCCCGACCCGTCGGCCGACCTGCAGCGCGTGTTCTTCCTGCAGCTGCGGGTCGTCGGCTCGACCATGGGCACCCGCGACGAGCTGGCCGACCTGCTCGCCTACCTCGACCTGAAGGGCATCAAGCCGCAGATCGGCGCCGAGCTCCCCCTTGCGGAGGCCCCCGCGGGATTCGCCGCGATGGCCGCCGGGGACACCGCGGGCAAGATCGTTTTCACCCGCTGATCCTGATCGCACCGCGCTGGCCTGGGCTTTTGCTGTTCGCCTGCGCCCGGGCCAGCGCTTTTACCCGTTCTCCAGTGAATCGTCAACACCCCGGCTTCGCAATCAGATAGTGACCCCCGAAGTTCCACCAGAAGTCGACCTTGGGCGGTTAACCTGGAGAACATGACCGCGACGCAGCGGCCCGCACCCGCCGACCGGGGCGGCCGGCACCCCAGCGACCCGGCGCCCGTCCGGGAGTCGTTCCGGCGCTTCGCCGGGATCCGCACGCGCGTGCTCGAGGTCGGGCCGTCCGTCGCCGAGGCGCCCGCACCGAAGCGCACGCGCCGCAAGGGCGGGGAGAAACCCCGCGCCCCCCGGCTCGTGTTGCTCCACGGGTATTGCGACAGTGCCGACACGTGGCGTCCGGTACTCGGAGAATTAGCCGCCGCGGGGATCGCCGCGATCGCCGTCGACCTTCCCGGCTTCGGCGACGCGCAGCCGTTGCGTCCCGGACCGATGCTGCCGCAGCTCGACGCGTTCACCGCCGCCGTGGTGCGCGAACAGGCCGTGCTCGGTCCAGTGGTGCTCGCGGGCAACTCGCTCGGCGGCACGATGAGCCTGCGCGCGGCGCAGAACCACCGGCTGCCGACCGCGGGCGTCGTCTCGATCGCCGCGCCCGGTTTCGTCGACTCGTGGCTGGTGCGCACGGTCGGCCGCAACCCGCTTCCGCTCCGGCTGTACTCCTCGCTTCCGTTGCCAGTGCCGGGTTTCCTGGTCCGCGCGGTCGCCGAACAGCTCGTGCCGCGGATCCTCTACGCCGACTCGAAGCACGCCGACGCGGGCCAGGTCCGGCGGTTCACCACGCTGTTCCCCGACTACCGGGCCACGACGTCCCGGCTCGAACAGGCCCGCCAGCTCGTCGCGGAGCTGGCCGACGCGTACCGGCTCGACCTGATCAAGATCCCGCTGCTCGCGGTCGCGTGCGGCAAGGACAAGCTGGTGACGGCCGCATCCGGGCGGAAGCTGCACACCCTGGTGCCGCACAGCAGGCTCGTCGTCCGCGAAGACTGGGGCCACTGCCCGCAACTGGACGACCCGGCCGAGGTCGCGGAGCTGCTGACGTTCTTCGCCGCGGGCGCGGTCCGCTCCGCCGCCCGCCCGGCGCCCACGGTCAACGCCGTCGAGGACGACTCGGCGACCGGGTGACCCGCGCCGCCGAGATAGTCACACTCCGGAGTCGGTGACAGGCGGGGCGCCTCCGGGTACGGTGCCCTGCCAGGGCCCGGAACCCGGGTCCGGCGAACCACCAGTCTGAGGAGACGTCGATGTCAGCTCCGCGCGGCCCTAACCTGGGCTCCGGGTCCGGGATCTTCCGGCGGAAGCCGATCGAAACCATCGAGCAGGCAGGCGAAAGCGGCCTGCAGCGCACGCTCGGCCTGCGGCAGCTGACCGCGATCGGCGTCGGCGGCATCATCGGCGCGGGCATCTTCTCGCTCGCCGGCGCGGTCGCGAACAAGACCGCGGGCCCGGCCGTGCTGATCTCGTTCCTGATCGCGGGCATCGCGAGCGCCGCGGCCGCGTTCTCCTACGCGGAGTTCGCCGGCCTCATCCCGCGCGCGGGCTCGGCCTACACCTACGGGTACGCGGTGCTCGGCGAGATCGTCGGCTGGTTCATCGGCTGGGACCTGCTGCTGGAGTACACCGCGATCGTGTCCGTGGTGGCGATCGGGATTTCCGGCTACTTCAACGATCTGCTGGGCTTCCTGCACATCTCGCTGCCGCACTGGATGTCCGGCGCGCCCGGGACGGAACCGGCGGGCGTCGAACCGGGGTCGTACAAGATCAACCTGTTCGCGGTGCTGCTCTGCCTGCTGATCGCCTTCATTCTCAACCAGGGCATGAAAAACGCGGCGCGCTTCGAAACGCTGCTGGTGTATTTGAAGGTCGCACTCGTGGTCCTGGTGATCGTGGTCGGCGCCTTCCACATCCAGAGCGGCAACTACAGCAACTTCTTCCCGTTCGGCCTGAGCGGCGCGTTCACCGGCGCGGCAACGGTCTTCTTCGCCGTCTTCGGCTACGACGCGATGTCTACCGCGGCCGAGGAATCGCAGGACTCGCAGAAGCACATGCCGAAGGCGATCATCTACTCGCTGGCGATCTCGATGGTGCTGTACGTGCTGGCCTGCCTGGTCCTGACCGGCATGGTGAAGTACACCGACATCAACCCGGAAGCCGCGTTCTCGAGCGCCTTCGCGAAGGTCGGACTCGGCTGGCTGGGCGCGATCATCGCGGTAGGCGCGATCATCGGCATCCTGACGGTCCTGTTCACCTTCCTGCTGGGCGCGACCCGAGTGGGCTACTCGATGAGCCGAGACGGCCTGCTGCCGAAGTGGTTCTCGAAGACCCATCCGGTGCGCAAGGTCCCGTCGCGCATCACGTGGATCCTGGGCGTCGCTTCGGCCTTGATCGCCGGCGTGCTCCCCATCGGAGAGGCCGCGGAACTGACGAACATCGGCATCCTGCTGGCCTTCGTGGTCGTCTGCATCGCGGTGATCGTGCTGCGCTACAAGCGCCCCGAACTGCCGCGCACGTTCAAGACGCCGGGCATGCCGGTGGTCCCGATCATCGGAGTCGTGTTCTCGGTCTGGCTGATCACGTTCCTGAAGCCGGAAACGTGGCTGCGCTTCGCGATCTGGTTCGTGATCGGCATGGGGATCTACTTCGCCTACGGCAAACGCCACTCCGCCATGGAACGCGGCGACCATGATTCCGGAGGGGTCGAGTCCACTTCGGACTGATCGCTTCGGCTGGGTTGTTTGTTGCGGGGGACGCCTTTGGCTGGCGTCCCCCGCTTCTTTTGCTCTGCTGACGCGGCGGAACTTCAGCGCAGCCAGCAGTTCCGCCGCGCAGCCAGAACACAGCGACCGGCCGAGGCCATGTCCGTGCCCTTCGCCGTAACGGGCCGCCGCAACGGGTCTAGCCGCCTCGCCACCCAGGGTGTTCAGCGCAGCCGATCAAGCCATCGCGGCCCAGCCCTCGCCAAAACGGAGAAGGCAACGCAACGACGCAAACCCGGCGGCCCAGCCCTCGCCACAGCGAAGAAGCCAACGCAACCAGTCGAGCCGTCGCGGCCTTGCCTCACCGAAGCGAAAGCCTCAGCGCAGCCGGTCGAGCCGTTCCGCTGCTGCCTTCGCCTCCGTGCGCAGGCGGGCGACGATCGAGGCCGCTGAGCCGTCGCTGGCGAGCGGGTACGTCTGCCCGGCCCACAGCGACATCGCTTCCGGGTCCCCGGCTTTGGCGGCCGCCGCGCGGACCGGTTTGCTCAGGTGGTGCAGTTGCGGGTACGCGGAGGGCGCGTGTGAGGAGAGGTCGCTCAGGACGCGGTTCACCATGCCCCGCGCCGGGCGTCCGCTGAAGGCGCGCGTGAACGCCGTCGGCCGGCCGGCTTCGGCGAGCGCGCGGCGTTGGGTGTCGCCGGTGCCTGCCTCGGTCGCGAGCAGGAACGCCGTCCCCAGTTGCGCCGCCGACGCGCCGGCGGCCAGGACCGCCGCGATGTCCGCGCCGTTGATCAGTCCTCCGGCCGCGATCAACGGCAGGCTCGTGCGCGCGCCGAGCAACCGCAGCAGCGCGAGCAGGCCGTACTCCTCGCCGCCGGCCGGGTTGCCCGAGTCGTCGGTGAACACGCCGCGGTGGCCGCCGGCTTCGAAGCCCTGCACGACGAGAGCGTCGGCTCCGCGCGCGGCGGCGAGGTCGGCTTCCTCCGGATTCGTGACGGTGACCGCGACCTTGCCGCCCGCCTCGTGGATCCGCTGCACTTCGGCGGACGTCGGCGCGCCGAAGGTGAACGACACCACCGGAACCCGGTGCCGCACGACGAGGTCGAGTTTCGCCGGGTACTCGTCGTCGTCCCAGACCGGGTCGCCGAGTTCGACGCCGTAGCGCACGGCTTCGGCGAGCAACCGTTCGCGGTGCGCGCCGAGGTCGGCCACCGACCGGCCGCCGGGGACGAACAGGTTGACGCCGAACCGCCCGCCGGTGAGGTCGGCGGCGTGCGCGATCTGGGCGTCCAGCGTCTCCGGGCTGAGGTAGCCGGCAGCGAGGAAGCCGAACCCGCCCGCGTTCGTGACGGCGCCGACCAGTTGCGGAGTCGTCGGGCCGCCCGCCATCGGCGCCGCGATCACCGGGAACTCGAGATCATCGAACATGTCCCCGAGCGTAGCGCCGCACCGGAAATGTGCCGGGTCGCCGCCGCGTTGCAGAACAGCATGACGGCAACCCTGGAACAGCTCCGCGCGCTGACGGTGGAGGAGAACGGCCTGGCCACCGTGGCCACGACCCGCGCCGACGGCACCGTGCACGCGTCCGTGGTGAACGCGGGCATCCTGGACGACCCGGTGACCGGCAAGCCGAGCGTAGGCTTCGTCGCCGTCGGCGGCGCGCACAAGCTCACGCTGCTGCGCCGCAACGGCCACGCGACCGTGACGTTCCGCCGCGGCTGGCGCTGGCTGTCGGTGACCGGCCCGGTCCGCCTGATCGGCCCGGACGACCCCGACCCGTCCTTCCCCGCCGACGGTCTCCCGCCCCTGCTGCGCGAGGTGTTCCGAGCCGCCACCGGAACCCACGACGACTGGGCGGAGTACGACCGGGTGATGGCCGCCGAACGCCGGGCCGCGGTGTTCGTGGAGGTGGGCCGGATCATCGGGAACGGTTGATCCGCCAGCGGCGCGTGCCGGACGCGCGGAGTTCGGCCCGCTCCGTTCAGCCCCTCTCGACAAGCGCCTTGGGCACCACCCGGACCGGGAACGGCTGTCGCGCTTCGAAGACCTCGGCTCCCCCGGCCTTCGCGACCTGCTGGTACAAGGCGTCCTCGTCCAGTTCGAACACAGTCAGCTCAGGCGCCGCCGGGTCGATCACCCAGTAACTCGGCACCCGCAGCCGTTCATAGACCGCTTTCTTGGTGTTCAGGTCGTGGATCGACGTGCTCGGCGACAGAATCTCGACGGCGAGCACGGGCGGCACCGGCAGATCCTTGGCGGTGAAGTCTTCGCTGCGGCCGACCAGGACATCCGGTTGCAGCTCCATCCGGTCGCCGACGTGCACGGCGAACGGCGCGCCGAGGACGTCGAACTCGGGCGGGCACGCCTCCTCCAGCACGTGGTAGAGCCGGTATCCGATCTTCTGATGGCGGTATCCGGGCGCCGGAGTCACGAGCAGCACTCCGTCGATGAGTTCGTAACGGCGGCCATCCTGCGGCATCCCCTCGAGGTCGTGCACCGTCATGGGCCCCGACCCGGGAGGATTCTGGATTTCCGTCATGACCGTCATGGTGCTCTCCTTTCCCTGTTCGCGCCAGAGACTCCCTGTCCGCAATTGAGAACACCAGCCGCCACCGACAAAAAACGGCGGCCCCGGAAACCCGGAGCCGCCGTTCACCCGAAAGCGGGCCTACTTCTTGTTCTTCCCGTTGTCCTCAGTGGACAGTGCCGCGACGAACGCTTCCTGCGGCACCTCCACCCGGCCGACGGTCTTCATGCGCTTCTTGCCTTCCTTCTGCTTCTCCAGCAGTTTCCGCTTCCGCGAGATGTCGCCGCCGTAGCACTTCGCCAGGACGTCCTTGCGGATGGCGCGGATCGTTTCGCGCGCGATGATGCGCGAGCCGATCGCCGCCTGGATCGGGACCTCGAACTGCTGGCGCGGAATCAGTTCCCGCAGGCGCGTCGCCATGCGGTTTCCATAGGTATAAGCAGCGTCCTTGTGCACGATCGCGGAGAACGCGTCCACCGTCTCGCCCTGCAGCAGGATGTCGACCTTCACCAGGTCCGCCACCTGCTCGCCGGACTCCTCGTAGTCCAGCGACGCGTAGCCGCGCGTGCGCGACTTCAGCGTGTCGAAGAAGTCGAAGATGATCTCCGCCAGCGGGATCGTGTAGCGCAGTTCGACGCGGTCCTCGGACAGGTAGTCCATGCCCAGCAGGGTGCCGCGCTTCGCCTGGCACAGTTCCATGATCGTGCCCACGAACTCCGACGGCGCGAGGATGCTCACCTTCGACACCGGCTCGTGCACCTCGGCGATCTTGAGCCCGCTCGGCCAGTCCGACGGGTTCGTGACGATCACCTCGCTGCGGTCCTCCAGCACCACGCGGTACACCACGTTCGGCGCGGTCGAGATCAGGTCCAGGCCGAACTCGCGCTCCAGCCGGTCGCGGGTGATCTCCAGGTGCAGCAGGCCGAGGAAGCCGCAGCGGAGCCGAGCCCAGCGCCACCGACGTTTCCGGCTCATAGGTCAGCGCGGCGTCGTTGAGCTGCAGCTTCTCCAGCGCCTCGCGCAGCTCCGGGTAGTCCGAGCCGTCCACCGGGTACAGCCCGGAGAACACCATCGGCTTCGGGTCGCGGTAGCCGGCCAGCGCCTCCTTCGCGCCGTTGCGCTCGGACGTCACCGTGTCGCCGACCTTCGACTGGCGCACGTCCTTCACGCCGGTGATCAGGTAGCCGACCTCGCCGACGCCGAGTCCCTTGCTGGCCTTCGGCTCCGGCGAGATGATCCCGACCTCGAGCAGCTCGTGCGTCGCGCCGGTGGACATCATCTTGATCTTCTCGCGCGGCGTGATCTTGCCGTCCACCACGCGGATGTAGGTGACGACGCCGCGGTAGGTGTCGTAGACCGAGTCGAAGATCATCGCGCGGGCGGGCGCGTCCGCGTCGCCGACCGGCGGCGGGACCTGGCGCACGCATTCGTCCAGCAGCTCGGTCACGCCCATGCCGGTCTTCGCCGACACGCGCAGCACGTCCGAGGGCTCGCAGCCGATGATGTGCGCGATCTCCGCCGCGTACTTCTCCGGGTCCGCCGAGGGCAGGTCGATCTTGTTCAGCACCGGGATGATGTGCAGGTCGTTCTCGAGCGCGAGGTACAGGTTCGCGAGCGTCTGCGCCTCGATCCCCTGCGCGGCGTCGACCAGCAGGATCGCGCCCTCGCACGCCTCGAGCGCGCGCGAGACCTCGTAGGTGAAGTCCACGTGGCCGGGCGTGTCGATCAGGTGCAGGACGTGGTCCTTGCCGTCCACCTGCCAGGGCAGCCGGACGTTCTGGGCCTTGATCGTGATGCCGCGTTCCCGCTCGATGTCCATGCGGTCGAGGTACTGCGCGCGCATGGCTCGCTCCTCGACGACGCCGGTGAGCTGCAGCATCCGGTCCGCCAGCGTCGACTTGCCGTGGTCGATGTGGGCGATGATGCAGAAGTTGCGGATCAACTCCGGCGGCGTGAAGGTGGTGTCGGCGAACGTCTTGGGCGCTGTCACTCGGGCTGTCCTCGGGATGGTGGGGGATGTCCGTACCCCATCGTCCCATGGACCTCCGGGTGCGGGTGGGGGTCATCCCCGATGCGGCCCCGCGCGTCTCGTGATGACCTCGAAGCATGACCAGTTCACCCTCCCCCTCGCCGCCCGGCCCCGGCGTCCTCGAGGCCGCGCTCGACCGGGCGTTCGGCCACCCCAGCGGGCTGCTGGGCAGGCTCGGCGGCAAGCTGATGGCGGCCGGCAACGCCGCGACCGAGCACCGCGTCGTCGACCTGGCCCGCCTCGAACCCGACGAAACTGTCCTCGTCATCGGACCCGGACCCGGGGTCGGCCTCGACGCGGCGAGCAAACTCGCCGGCGAGGTCATCGGCGTCGAACCCTCCCCGCAGATGCGCGCCCTCTGCACGGACCGTTGCGGCGACCGCGCCGAGGTGCGCGCGGGCGACGCGGCCCGGACCGGCTGCGAGGACGCGTCCGCGGACGTCGTGCTGACCGTCAACAACGTCCAGTTCTGGGAGGACCGCCCGGCTGCATTCGCCGAACTGTTCCGAGTGCTGCGGCCAGGCGGACGGCTGCTGCTCTCGGCACACGAGAAGTGGCTTCCGGTCACCCGGCACGAGCTGGCCGACGAGGCCGCCGCAGCGGGATTCACCGACCTGCAGACCTGGACCTGGGACCCGCCCGGGTTCGCCGCGCTCGCCGCCCAGCTGCGGGCCGTGAAACCGGGCTAGCGCTGGTCGCGGCGCAGCGGATGGTCCTCCGGGACCTCGACGAGCACGATCCGCAGCCCGTCCGGGTCGGCGATCCACGCCTCGTCGGTGCCCCACGGTTCGCGCCGGGCCTCGCGCACCGGTTCGACCCCGCGTCCGGCCAGTTCGGCCAGGGTCGCCGGGAGATCGCGGACCTGCAGGAAGAGATTGACGTCCGGGCCGGGCCCGGCCTCGCCCGTGCCGACCACCTCGATCGACCCGCCCCCGGCGAAAAACCGCGTTCCGCCAGGGAATTCGCGCTCGATCGCGAGGCCGAGCGCGTCGCGGTAGAACGCGGTGGACACCTCGTGGTCGCGGGGGTGGATCAGCACCCGGCTGCTCAGTACGTCCATGGCTCCTGCCTACCCGAGCGGCTCAAGCGACCGCAATCGCGGCGATCCCGGCCAGCACCACCAGCGATCCGGCCAGCCTGCGGACGGCGTTGCGTTCGCGGAGCACGAGCCAGGCAGCGACGCCGCCGAAGACGATCGACAACTCGCGCGCCGGAGCCACCAGGCTGACCGGCGCGATCCGCAGGGCGTACAGGACCAGCAGGTATCCGGCGGGCGAGGCCAGCCCGACGATCAGCACCTCGCGCCGGTGGTCCCGCCACAGCTGCTTGATCTCGGACCGGCCGCGGGCAGCGGTCGGCGCCAGCAGGATGCTCTGTCCAATCGCACCACCGCCGAAGTACACGAGCGGAGGCACGCCGAGCGACGTGACCGAGTGCGCGTCCCACAGCGTGTACGCCGCGATGACCGTTCCAGTGGCGACGCCGTAGAACACCCCGGCGCGACGGGCCTTCGCGTCGCCGGTGCTGCCGCCGAGACTGATCACCAGGACGCCCGAGACGACGAGGAAGGCCCCGACCAGCCCGAGCACGCCGGGCCGCTCCCCCAGGACGAGGACGGCCACGAGCACCGACACCAGCGGTCCGGTGCCGCGGGCCAGCGGGTAGACGATCGACAGGTCGCCGACCTCGTAGCCGCGCTGCAGCACGATCCCGTAGACCACGTGCAGCACCGCGGTGCCCAGCGCGGCGAACAGCCAAGTCCACTGTGGACGTTCCGGTTCGACGGCCAGCGCGACCGCGATCGCCGGGAGCATCGCCGCCGCCGAAACCGTGTAGTACAGCCAGACGAAGCGCGGACCGCCGCCGGAAACCCGTTTGGCGGCGAGGTTCCACGCGGCGTGCACGACCGCGGCGACGAGGACCATGGCGAGGGCGGTGGTGTTCATCTGCGACCCTTTCAGGTTTTCGGCGCACGCCGAAGACCGGGTCCTCCAGGCTTTTGTCCCGTCAGATGAACGGCGGGGCTCGGTGTCCCGCCGAAGGTGCCGCTCGGACCAGGCCCGCCCGCCCTCGTTGTCTTCGCGGTCTTCGCGCCCCGCCTCGGGGGCCACGGGCAGGCGACGGAACCCTAGGCACTACCGAAGCCCACCGTAACCGAGCCGGCGCCGGGATGCCGGGCGGTCGCGCGCTGCGGGGCCCTCGCCAGCGCCGCGAGCAGGGCTGTTAAGATTTTCGACTGTTGCCGTGCGGCATTCCGTCAGGGAGGAAACCCGGCAGTCCCTCGGGGCTGGTCCGGAGCCACACGAACGCGGCAGCGACCTTCACCGAGTGAAAGAGGAACGCCTCCATGGCCAACATCAAGTCGCAGGTCAAGCGCATCACGACGAACGAGAAGGCGCGGCAGCGCAACCTGGCGATCCGGTCCTCGGTGAAGACCGCGATCCGCAAGTTCCGCGAGGCCGCCGAAGCCGGTGACAAGGACAAGGCCCTCGAACTGCAGCGCGACGCCGCTCGCAAGCTCGACAAGGCCGTCACCAAGGGCGTCATCCACGCCAACCAGGCCGCGAACAAGAAGTCGGCTCTCGCGAAGCGCGCGAACCAGCTCTGAGCGCAGTCTTTCCGGAAGGCCCGGCGGCTTCGGCTGCCGGGCCTTTTCCGTGTCCCGGGGGGCGCGGCCGCCGCGGATCCGGCGGTTCACCGGCTTGCCGACGGGTCCCGCCGAGGCGCTCCCGGCAGCTGAGGGACATCGGCACCCTCGGCCGAGAGGCAGAGTCGCGGCGGCATTCGTGGTCTTCCCGACGACTCCCACCAGGTGATCCGTCAGCCGAGGGATAGCGATGCCCTCGGCCGCAAACACAGAATCCCAGCGGCATTCACGGGCTTCCCGACGACTCCCGCGAGGTGCTGCCGTCACCCGAGAAGCAGCGGTGCCCCTCGGCCGCAACCGCCGAGCGCCGACAGCGTTCACCGGCTCCCCCGCTGCGACTCCCGCCAAGTGATCCCGTCACCCGAGAAGCAGCGGCATCCCTCGGCCGCAACCGCAAAGCCCCGACAGCGTCACCACGACAACTCCGCCAAGGCGGTCCCGCCTGGAGTTCAGCGGTCTCCCTTGGCCGCGACCACGTCGAGGACCGCGCGCTGCAGGGCGTAGTTCGCGTCGGCCGCCGCGCCCTTGACCTCGGCGTTCAGCCGCGCCACGACGCGCATCGCGGTGGCCAGGCCGTCCTGGCCCCAGCCGCGGGACTGGCCTTGCGCCTTGCGGATCTTCCAGGGCGGCATGCCCAGCTCGCCCGCCATCTGGTTCGGGTTGCCGCGCCCGGCTGCGGACACACGAGCGATCGTGCGGACCGCGTCGGCGAGGGCGTCGGCCACCAGGACGTGCGGGACGCCCAGCTGCATCGCCCACTGCAGCGACTCCATCGCAGCGGCCCGGTCGCCCGCGACGGCCTTCTCCGCGACCGCGAAGCCGGTCACGTCGGCGCGTCCGGTGTGGTAGCGGCGGACCGCCTGCTCGTCGACGACTCCCCCGGTGTCGGCGACCAGCTGGGTCGCCGCCGAGGACAGTTCGCGCAGGTCCGAGCCGACCGAGTCGAGCAGCGCCATCAGGCCCGCGCCGTCGATCTTGCCGCCCGCGCGGCGCACCTCGTTGCGGACGAACGCCTCGCGCTCGGCGGGCTTGGTCAGCTTCGGGCATTCGGTGATCTCCGCGCCCGCTTTTTTCAACGCGCCCGGCAGCGCCTTGGCGGCCTTGCTCCGCCCGCCGCCGCTGTGCACGACCACGAGGACGATGCCGTCGGCCGGCGCCTTCACGTACGCGAGGACCGCGTCGGACAGCTCCTGCGAGATGTCCTGGGCCGACTCCAGCACGATCACGCGCCCCTCGGCGAACAGCGACGGGCTCACCAGCTCGGCCAGCGCCGGCGGTGTGAGATCGGACACCCGCGTCCGCGTGAGGTCCGCCGTCGGGTCCGCGGCCCTGGCCGCGTCGAGGGACGCTCGCACAGCCCGTTCGATGAGCAGTTCTTCCTCGCCCGTGACGAGGTGCAGCGGCGCGGGTGCGGTGGTCACCCGGCCATCTTCTCACCCGGCCGCCGGGCCGTCCGCTCCGGTGATGTGGCCCGCCTCCGTGGCACGAGCTGATCGGGATGTCGTACGGTGTAGCCGAGGACGCGCCCTGCGGCGCTCCGACAACCGAATACCGCTCATCCAGAGGGGCAGAGGGAACGGCCCGACGAAGCCCCGGCAACCGGCGTGCAGCCTGTCATCCCGCGATCGCGGGGTAGCTGACGACCACGGTGCCAATTCCGGCCCGCTTCGGCGGGGCAGATGAGGAAAGGAACCTCGCGATGACTGCAGCCCTCAGCGCCACCTCCGCCAACAAGACGATCGACCTCGGTCCGGCCGTCGAACTGGTGTCGAAGGAAGAAGGGCACCGGCAGCCGCTCGCTCCGGAATTCGTCTCCGTCGAAGACTTCTCGCCGCTCGAGGTCGCCTACGACTTCGGCCGCGTCCGCCGCGAGGACATCGAGGCGGGCCCGCGCAACATCTGGCGTTACAAGAAACTCCTCCCTGTCCCCTCGACCGTCGAGGAGACTCCGAACACCGAACCCGGCTGTACCCGGCTCGTGCGCGCCGACCGGCTCGCGAAGGAGCTCGGCCTCAAGAGCCTGTGGGTCAAGGACGACACCGGCAACCCGACGCACTCGTTCAAGGACCGCGTGGTCGCCGTCGCGCTCGCGGCCGCCCGCGAGTTCGGCTTCGAGGTCCTCGCGTGTCCCTCGACCGGCAACCTGGCCAACGCGACCGCCGCCGCCGCGGCGCGCGCCGGCTGGCGGTCGGTCGTGCTGATCCCGAAGAACCTCGAGCGCGCGAAGATCCTCACCACCGCCGTCTACGACGGCGACCTGATCGCGGTCGACGGCAACTACGACGACGTGAACCGGCTCGCCACCGAGCTGGCCGCCGAGCACCCGAAGTGGGCGTTCGTGAACGTCAACGTCCGCCCGTACTACTCCGAGGGCTCGAAAACGCTCGCCTACGAGGTCGCCGAGCAGCTCGGCTGGCGCATCCCCGAGCAGATCGTCGTCCCGATCGCCTCCGGTTCCCAGCTCACCAAGGTGGACAAGGGTTTCCGCGAACTCGGCCAGCTCGGCCTCGTGGACGCCAGCCCGTACAAGGTGTTCGGCGCGCAGGCCACCGGCTGCTCGCCGGTCTCCACCGCGTACCGCAACGGCCACGACGTGGTCCAGCCGGTCAAGCCGGACACCATCGCCCGCTCGCTCGCGATCGGCAACCCGGCCGACGGCCCGTACGTGCTCGACGTGGTCAACCGCACCGGCGGCGCGATCGAGGACGTCACCGACGAAGAGGTCGTCGAAGGCATCCGGCTGCTCGCGCGCACCGAAGGCATCTTCACCGAGACGGCCGGCGGCGTCACCGTGGCGACCGCGAAGAAGCTCGTCGAAACCGGCAAGCTCGACCCGGACGCCGAAACCGTCCTCCTCATCACCGGCGACGGCCTCAAGACCCTCGACGCGGTCGAGAACCACCTCGGCCCGAAGGCCACCGTGCCGCCGTCCGCCGAAGCCGTCGCCAAGGCGCTCGGCTACTGACGCACCGGCCCGGGGTCCGTCGCGCTACCGCGGCGGACCCCGCGGCTCGCCCCGGCGCGCGACCGCCGGCCCGCTTCCCTCGGGCACAACGGCGGTGTCGCCGTCGACGTCGGTCCGGGTGACCAGCACTCCCATCGTCCCGAGAACGTCCACTGTGGACTTGCTCGGATGCCCGTATCCGTTGCCCGCGCCGACACTGATCAGCGCCGTGCGCGGCCGCACCGCCGCGAGGAACTGCGGCAGCGAATACCTCGAACCGTGGTGCGGCACCTTCAACACGTCAGCCCGCAGGTCGACGCCCTCGGCGAGCAGATCCGCCTGTGCGGCAAGTTCGACGTCTCCGGTCAGCAGGACCCGGCCGGCGCCGGTGTCCGCGCGCAGGACGACCGAACTGTTGTTGATCATCGTGCCGTCCTGCAACGCTGGTGACCGCGTGGTGGCGTAGCGCGGACCTAGTACGTCCAGCGACAGCCCCGGCCATTCCAGCCGCTGCCCTTCGCTCAACTGCACCAGCGGCACACCCCGACGCCGCGCCTCGCCGGAGACCGACTGCCACGCCCACGCGGGCGCGCGCCCTGGTCCGACCGCGATCGCGCCGACGGCTCGCCCGTCGAATACCGAGGCGAGACCGCCGATGTGATCCGCGTGCAGGTGGCTCAGCACGAGCAACGGCACCCGTTCGACGCCCAGCCTCCGCAGGCATTCGTCGACCGGCCCCGGCTCCGGCCCGGTGTCGACGACCACGGCGCGACCGGGCTCGGCGGTGGCCAGGACGACCGCATCTCCTTGCCCGACATCGCATTCCACCATCGCCCAGCCGTCCGGCGGCCAGCCAGGTGCCAGGACTTTGGCCGGCACGACCGTCAGCAGCACGAGGACCAGCCCGATCGCCACCAGCAGCCGGAGCCGCCGAAACCGCGCCGCCACCACGACTACGACCAGCAAGGCAGCCGCGCACAATCCGCCCCACCAACCGCCGGGCCAGGACAGCGCCGCGCCCGGCGCCCTTGCTCCGTGCCGCGCGACGGTGATCAGCCATTGGGCTTCCGGCTCTGCGGCATGAATCAGCAGGTGACCCGCACCCGGCCACCACGGTCCGACGACGGTTGCCAGCACTCCCAGCACCGTGACCGGCGCGACGACCGGTGCCGCAAGGACATTGGTGACCACCGAGACGAGGCTGACCGTGCCCGCCATCCCGGCGATGACTGGCGCGGTGACCACGAACGCGGCCAGCGGCACCGCGAGGCCTTCGGCGTAACCAGGTGGGACTCCCTTTCGTACCAACGAATCTGCCCAGCGCGGCGCGAGTAGCACGAGTCCTGCCGTCGCGAGAACCGAGAGCGCGAAACCGAAATTCCCCGCCATCGTCGGATCCCATGCCACCAGGACACACACCGCGAAGGCCAATGCGGGCAATGCTGAACCACGCCGTCCGAGGGCCAGCGCGAGCAACCCGATGCCGCCCATGACGCCTGCTCGCACCACACTCGGTTCGGGGCCCACCAGGACGAGGAATCCCATCAGACAGGCTCCGGCCGCCGTCGCGGAAAACCTCGGGCCCGCTCGGACCAATCGGCACAGCAGCAGAACAGCTCCGCCGATGATGACGAGGTTCCCACCGCTCACCGCCATCAGATGGGTGAGTCCGGAGGCCTTGAATTCCGCTTCGACCCGTTGGGGCAACGCAGTCGTGTCGCCCAGCACCAGTCCGGGCAGGAGTCCCGCTGGTTCCTCCGGGAGGATCGCGCAGAGCGAGTGCAGGCTGTTCCGCAGTGCCGAGGCGGCGCGCTGCCACCATGGCGCTGGCCCGATATCGACTGGCGCGGCACGGACGGAGAGGACTGCGGCGGTCAGTTCGCCGCCGCGGGCGGGCATGAGGCGACCGGACGTCGTTACTTCCTGGCCGGGCAGCAGGCCGCTCCATCCGGTGACTGGGGCCAGCAACAGGACCCGGCCGGTCGATGCGACCGGCTGACCGTCCACTGTGGCCCTGGTGACCTGTGCCGGAATCGCCACTGAGCGAGTGCCTGCCTGCTGATCGGCGTAGCCAGCTTGGTGAATCGGGCGTGGACGTTCGCTGATCTCGACTCGCAGCGTCGCTGTTACGGCATGCGTGGCTGCGGCTGCCAACGGGTCGGCTGCTGCGTCGTGGATGCGCAAAGCGGTGGGCACTGCGGCAACGAGCCCTACGAGTAGGAGGGCTCCCCCGGCACCGAGGTATCTGGCGCGGCCGCGCGCTAGCAGGACCACGGCACCGATCGCTGCTACTGCTCCGATCGCGGTCGCGACCCACCAGCCGAGTTGCAGTCCGGCGAGCGTGGCCGCCCATCCGGCGACGGCAGCGGGGACGAGACGGAAATCGTGGTCCCGCCGCGACTTTTCTTCGGTTTCCAGCTTCATCTGACGGTCACCTGCTCGCGCAGCTTTTCGAATTTGCTCTCACCGATGCCGTCGACGTCGCGGAGTTGTTCGACGCTCGAAAATCCGCCGTGTTGGGTGCGCCAGTCGGTGATGCGCCGGGCGGTGACCTCGCCGACGCCCGGGAGGCTGTCGAGTTGTTCGGCGGTCGCGGAGTTCAGGTCGATCTTGCTGGCCGCCGCGCTTGAGCCGACCGGTGCCGCTTGGGCGGCTGGGACACCGACTGCCAGTTGCTCGCCGTCGGTGAGTTTGCGGGCGAGGTTGAGTGTCGTCAGGTCGACGCCTGGGTTGGCGCCACCGGCTGCGCGCAGGGCGTCGGCGACGCGCGAACCTGACGGCACCGTGACGAGGCCGGGCGAACGCACGTGGCCGACCACGCTGATTACCAGGTTCTCGTTGGCTTTCGACGCGTGCGGCACTTGCGCGCGAGCGGTCGGGAGGGGCGGGGCGATCTCAGCCGCGGGTGAGCGGCCGAAGATTGCCAGCCCTCCGGCGATGACGGCGGCAGTTGCCAGCAAAGCGAGGGCGAAGATCATTCCTCTCCGGCCCAGGAAGCCGGGCAGGCCGGTTGAGCCGGGGAGCCAGCGACGGGTCAGGCGGTGTTCGGTGTGTTCGGGCAGCCAGCTGCGGACCAGTTTTCCGGCGGTCAGCTGATTTTCCGGTGGGGCTGGGTTGTCGGCGAGTGCGGACAATCGGGCGGTGCGGTCTGGTGGCCGCAACAACGGCGTACCAGCCGCGTCGGGCACCGATGGGCCCTCCGGGACCGGCGAACTGTTGGCAGGTGCAGACAATCGAGCTGTGCGGCCCCGCGTCCGCAGCACCGGCGCACGAGCGGCGTCGAGCCCCGATCGGCTGTCCGGGAGCGGCGAGCTGTCGGCAACTGCAGACAGCCCAGCGTGCGTGCCGCCTACGTCTGCCAGCAGGCGACTGTCGGCGACCGTGGGCAGCGAATCCTCCGCACTCGGCCGCCGGTCGCGCACCGCCCGGCCGAGGGGCGGCCAGCGGCGTGCCGACCGGCCGCCGGGGCCGGCGGCATGCGGGATCGCGGCCAGCTGGTCGGCCAGCCAGGTGAGCCTGACGTTGACGGGAGTGCCCTGATCTCGGGCGGACTGCTCGAACACACGATCGACGCTAGGCGTCGGCCGGCCCGGCGGCGAGAGGGTTCCGCGCGATCTGTGGACAACCCGCCCCTTGGGGACAACTCGGCCGTCATCGCCGGTGACGCGCCCGAATCAGTCGGGATACGCGGTCATACTGGCGGGTTTGGCCTGCGGTACCGGTCATCGAAAAGCGTTCGCGCCCGCCGCCGGGCATCCGCTAGACCTGGTAGCCAGCCGTCGAACGAGAGCATGTCGCCGTGGACCACAGCGATCTGACCTTGCGCCCGATCTCCGGGGCGGACGAACTCGATCTCTTTTGCCAACTCGAGCACGAACTCGCCGACGATCTCGCGGCTCGGCGGCGGAGGCTGGAATGGATGTGGATCGCGCTCCGAGGCGACGAACTCGCCAAGGGCACTCGAATCCTTGCCGCACAAGAGGTTTCTCGCATCCGGGCGGCAACAGACCTCGCCAATGCCCCGATGGCGAACGCGTTCCGGCGCGCCGGATACGTCAACTTTGAACGCACAATCACCATGGCCGGGCAGTGATCCGAATGGAACCTTGGGAGCGCGCAGTCGCCCACATCGCCGCATTGGCGACCGGCAACCGGGCCGATCCGTCGTGGCGGGTCACGCCGCATTTCCACCCGGACCGGCTGGTCGGCGGGGTGCCGATCCTGGAACGGATGGCCCGGGACGGCCGGTACCGCTCGCAGTTCGAGACCGGCGTGAGCAACGGTGGGCTGACCGCGCATCCGGGCGGAGAACGCTGGCGCTGGGAAAGCCGGTTGTTCGGCGGTGCCTACGACGAGGCCGCACCGGCGCATCGGCCGAAATACGGGTCGCTGAATTTCCGCGGCCGGAAGGCGGGCGGGTCGCCGAGGTTCGGTTCGGCGCATCTGCGACTCGCCCGGCACACTATGTCGCGAACGACTTTCAGTTATCCCGACAGTGTTTTCGAGCCGACGTCCTTCGGCGTCGAGGAGCACCTGTCCGAACTGGTCGCGATCGCGGAAGCGGACGGCAAAGATCTTCTGGAGGACTACATCGAGGCGCAGGTGCACGGCGAGGTGGACTTGGCGCGGGACGTCGAAGCGTTGGTTCTCGATCCGTCCTATCGAGGGACGGAAATCGAGACAGCGGCGCGAAAATTGGGCCCGGTCGAATGGCACGACGGGTTCCGGATCACCGCTGAAGAACTGCTTCGACAACCCGATTACCGCGGGCCGGCATTCACCGCGCTCGGTGCCGAACTCGCCGAGGACGGACGGCTCGACCCGCGCATCCTGGGGAAAGCCGCTGGTCACGACGAGCAAGATCGCAAGCGCGTCTGGCACCTGCTCGCCCGGTTCGGCAACCAGGAACTCAGCTAGCTCGCTGTACGACCACGCCGAGCACGCCAGGCCCGGTGTGCGCGCCGATGACCGCGCCGATCTCCGAGACCACGCATCCCCCGGCGCAGCCCGGAATCACTTCCTCCAGCCGGTTCGCCAATTCGACGGCCCGCTCCGGCGAGGCGAGATGATGCACCGCCAGCTCGACCGGTCCGGTGCCCGCCGCCTGCACCGACAACTCGACCAACCGCCCGATCGCGCGGTTCATCGTGCGCACCTTCTCCAGCGGCAGGATCCGCCCGTCGGACATGTGCAGCACCGGTTTCACCGCCAGCGCGGTGCCGAGCAACGCCGCGGCCGAGCCGATGCGGCCGCCGCGGCGCAGGTGTTCCAACGTCTCGACCACGAACAACGTCGACGACCGTTCGGCCGCTTTCGTCGCGACCTCTTCGACTTCCGCCGGGCTGGCTCCGGCAGCGGCAGCGTCGGCGGCGTGGAGGGCGGCGAAGCCCAAACCCATCGCTGTGGTGCGGGAATCGACGACGCGGACCCGGTCCGAACCGACTTCTTCCGCGGCCAGAACGGCGGCTTCCCAGGTGCCGGACAACTCGCGCGACAGGTGCACGGACACGACCGCGTCCGCGCCGGCGTCGAGTGCGGCGCGGAATTCGGTGACGAACTCAGCCGGAGTGGGCCGGGAAGTCGTGACGATCTTGCGCTCCCCCAGCGCTTCCGCGAGCGCGGCGGGACCCATTTCGACGCCGTCGAGCGAGCACACGCCTTCCACGAGGACATGCAGGGGCACCACCCGCACCGAGTGCCGCTCGGCGAAGCCTTCGGGCAGGTGCGCGGTGGAGTCCGTGACCACGGCGACCGACACGTCGTCAGCCTACGTCGCCAGAGCCGAGGTGCGGGGCAACGAGTTTCGCCATCGCGGTGCCGACGGCTTCGTGCCCGGCCCATCCCCAGTGCATGCCGTCGGGATTTCCCGCGCCGCTCAAGACATGTTCGCCAACTACGCCGGGCGTGTCGAGCAACGGCACTTCGCGTCGCGCGGCCCACGAGGCGAGTGCAGCGGCTGCTTCGGCGCGTCCTGTGTGTACGCGCCCGTACGCATCAGCGCGGTGTACCGAAGGAAGCATTCCGAACACAGGCAACTCAGGTCGCAACGCGCGCAACGCTTCGACGGACTGGTCCAGGTAGCTCACACTCAGCCGCGCCGGAAGCACACGGGGACGTCCTCGCATGAGGACAGACAACCGAGGCTGCGCAGCGAGATAGGCACCGCGTACAACGCGACGCACGCCGTCGGGGCGAAGGTAGCGAAGTCCCTGACGCAGATAGGTCGGCAACGGCGACGGCAGTGTGTCCATGTGGCCGACCGCGAGCACTACAGCGTCAACGCGACGCAGGTCCGCCCACACGCGTGGGTCGCCGGTGAGCGACCACCACAGATCGCGCGCGGTCCAGCCGATGCCCGCGACGAGGTCGGCTCGGCCGGACAATGCGTTCGCGGCGACGTTGGGCCACAGGCGCGGATCGTCGGCCGCGCAAGGGCCCTCGGGGCCGTGGAAACAGAGTGAATCGCCGAAGACGAGCAGCTGCGGGCTCATCGGGTCAGCCGGTGATGCCCGCGTTGTACGCGTGCAACCGCCACTTCCCCTCGCGGTGGCCGAGATCGACCCAGTGGCAGTTCATGATCCCGCCGAGCGACGGCCAGACCTCGACCGGAAGGCCGAGCAGCTTCGCCGTCAGCGCGAGGATCAGGCCGCCGTGCGAGGCGAGCAGGACCGATTCCCCTGCGTCGGAGTTCGGCTGCATCAGGTCGTCGACCACCTCGGCGGCACGTTCGGCCACCTCGACCCGGGACTCGCCGCCGGGCGGGGCCCACGCGGCGTTGGCGCGCCACAGCTCGCGGTCGCCGGGATAACCCTCGTCGACCTCGGCTCCGGTGAGGCCCTGCCATTCGCCGAGGTGCGTCTCGCGCAGCCGCTTGTCGATCTGCAGCGGAACGCCGATCGCGTCGGTGAGCACCGTCGCGGTGTCGGTGGCGCGGCGCAGGTCGGAGGCGATCACCAGGTCCGGCGCGAACCGCGCGAGCGCGGGCACGGCGAAGCGCGCCTGGTTCCAGCCGACCGGGGTCAGCGCCGAATCGAGGTGTCCCTGCATGCGGCCGGCGGCGTTGTAGTCCGTCTCGCCGTGCCGCCAGAGCAGCAGCCGCCGCGGGCTCACGCCTCCGGACCGTCCGCGTCGCCGGCGTCGCTGGCGGGGACCGTCGCCAGTCCTTCGACCTCGATCCGCGGGCAGTCCTTCCACAGCCGTTCGAGGCCGTAGAACGAGCGCTCGTCGGCGTGCTGGACGTGCACGACGACGTCGACGTAGTCGAGCAGCACCCAGCGGCCCTCGCGCGCGCCTTCGCGCCGCACCGGCTTGTGCCCTTCCAGGCGGAGCTTCTCCTCCACGTTGTCGACGATCGCGCCGACCTGCCGCTCGTTCGCCGCGGACGCGATCACGAACGCGTCGGTGATCACGAGCTGCTCGGACACGTCCAGGACGACCACGTCGCTGGCCAGCTTGTCCGCCGCCGCGTGCGCGGCCGCCACCGCCAGGTCCCGTGCCTCGGACGTCGCTGCCACAGTGCTCCTTCAGATTTCGGGTACGCCCGGACGAGGGTACCCGGTCAGGCCTCGGCGTCCTTGCGGTAGAGGTCCTTCTTGGCGATGTAGCGCACAACGCCGTCGGGCACGAGGTACCAGACGGGCTCGCCGCGCTCGACGCGTTCGCGGCATCCGGTGGACGAAATGGCCATGGCAGTGACCTCGACCAGGCTCACCTTGCCGCTCGGCAGATGGTGCGAGTTGAGCCGGTAGCCGGGGCGGGTGACGCCGATGAAATGCGCGAAGTCGAACAGCTCGTCGGCCTTGTGCCAGGTGAGAATCTGTTCGAGGGCGTCGGCCCCGGTGATGAAGAACAGCTCGTCGTCGGGGTATTCCTCGTGCAGGTCCCGCAGCGTGTCGACGGTGTAGGTCTGCCCGCCGCGGTCGATGTCGACCCGGCTCACCGAGAAGACCGGGTTGGACGCGGTGGCGATGACCGTCATCAGGTACCGGTCCTCGGCGCGGGTGACGCGACGGCCGGACTTCTGCCACGGCTGCCCGGTCGGCACGAAGATGACCTCGTCGAGCGCGAAGCGCGACTGCACCTCGCTGGCCGCGACGAGGTGGCCGTGGTGCACGGGGTCGAAGGTGCCGCCCATGACCCCGATCCGGCGTGGTGACATAGCCGGTGAGCCTATACGCGCGGGCACGCGAGGGCTTCCCGTCCCGGCTGCGACCTAGGTTACTGTTGTGACATGAGTCACATAACTCTGCGTTTCCGGCCGGAAACTGTCCGTTCGGGTCCGGGCGGCTCGGGAATTGTCGGGGCCATGGGGTAGACCGGGGACGTGGACACCACCGAAGCTCTACGGACCCGCGCGGAGACCCTCCTCCGCGCGCTCGCCGGAGACAACGCCGCCCTCCGAGAGGACCAGTGGACCGCCATCGAGGCACTGGTCGCGCACCACCGGCGCGCGCTCGTCGTGCAGCGCACCGGCTGGGGGAAGTCGGCCGTGTACTTCCTGGCCACCGCGCTGCTGCGGGAACAGGGAGCGGGGCCGACGGTCATCGTGTCGCCGCTGCTCGCCCTGATGCGCAACCAGATCTCCGCCGCCGCCCGGGCGGGGATCCACGCGGCCACGATCAACTCGGCGAACGCGCAGGAGTGGGACCAGGTCCAGGCGTCGGTGGCCGCGGGCGAGGTGGACGTGCTGCTGGTCAGTCCGGAACGGCTGAACAACCCGGACTTCCGCGACAGCGTGCTGCCGAAGCTCACCGCGAGCGCAGGCCTGCTGGTGGTGGACGAGGCGCACTGCATTTCCGACTGGGGCCACGATTTCCGGCCGGACTACCGGCGGCTGCGCACGCTGCTGGGAGACCTGCCGGAGGGCGTGCCGGTGCTGGCCACCACCGCGACCGCGAATGACCGCGTGGCCACGGACGTCGCCGAGCAGCTCGGCATCGGCGGCGAGACGGACACGCTCGTGCTGCGCGGTCCGCTCGACCGGGAAAGCCTGCGGCTGGCGGTCGCCGAACTGCCCAGCGACGAGGCACGGCTCGCTTGGCTCGCCGAGCACCTGGCGGAGCTGCCCGGGTCGGGCATCATCTACACGCTCACCGTCGCCGCCGCGCACGACGTCACCGCGCTGCTGTCCGATCGCGGCTATCCGGTGGCCGCCTACACCGGGAAAACCGATCCGGCCGACCGCCAGGCCGCGGAGGACGACCTGCTGGAGAACCGGGTCAAGGCGCTCGTGGCGACGTCGGCGCTCGGCATGGGGTTCGACAAGCCGGACCTCGGGTTCGTGGTGCACCTCGGCGCGCCGTCGTCGCCGATCGCCTACTACCAGCAGGTCGGCCGCGCCGGTCGCGGCGTCGAGCGGGCCGAGGTGGTGCTGCTGCCCGGACGGGAGGACAAGGCGATCTGGGCGTACTTCGGGTCGCTGGCGTTCCCGGACGAACTGCGGGTCACGCAGGTGCTCAACGCGCTCGCGTACGCCGACCGTCCACTTTCGACAGCCGCGCTGGAGCCGTCGGTCGAGCTCTCCCGGTCCCGTCTGGAGATGGTGCTGAAAGTGCTCGATGTGGACGGTGCGGTGCGCCGGGTGCGCGGCGGCTGGGAAAGCACCGGGCAGCCGTGGGAGTACGACCGGGAACGGTACGAACGCGTCGGCGTCGCGCGGGCGGCCGAGCAGGAGGCGATGCTCGGGTACATCCGCACGGCCGGGTGCCGGATGGAGTACCTGCGGCGGCAGCTCGACGACCCGGAGGCAGCGCCGTGCGGCCGGTGCGACAACTGCACCGGCGAGCACTGGAGCACGGCGGTGTCCGAGGAAATCGCCGGGGCCACGCGGGAACGGCTGGACCGGCCCGGCGTTGAGGTGGCGCCGCGCAAGCAGTGGCCCAGCGGGATGAAGGGGCTCGACGTGCCGCTGTCGGGCCGGATCAAGACGGAGGAGCAGGCCGAGCCGGGACAGGCGCTGGGCCGGCTCACGGACGTGGGCTGGGGCGGCCGGTTGCGCGAACTGCTCGGCCCGGGCGCGCCGGACGCCGAGGTCCCCGACTCGGTGTTCGACGCGTGCGTGAAGGTGCTCGCGGGATGGCAGTGGGCGCAACGCCCGGTGGCGGTGGTGGCGATCCCGTCGGCGACGCGTCCGCAATTGGTCGACAGCCTCGCGCTGCGGCTGTCGGCGATCGGCCGGCTGGACTATCTGGGAGAGCTGGCGTCGGCCGGACCGCCGCCGCGGCAAGCGAACAGCGCCCAGCGACTGGCCGATCTGTGGCGGCGGCTGAGCCTGCCGGAGGACGTGGCGGCGAACGTCGCGCAAACGCGCGGGCCGGTGCTGCTGGTGGACGACCTGATCGACACCGGCTGGACGATGACGCTGGCGGCCCGGCTGCTGCGCAAGGCCGGGGCGGAGGGGGTGTTGCCGTTCGCGTTGGCGACTACTGCTTGAGGTGCGCTGGGATCGGGCTGGCCGGGTTGGCTTGGTGGCCGGGGGCGGCGGCTGGCGAGTGCGCTCCGCCAAGCAGCCCGGCGGTCGGCCTCGGCCAGAGCGGTTTGCGCATCCGTGTCGCCGATCAGCCACCACACGACGGCTGGCCATCGTGCGGTGGCTGACCGCTCCTCCGCTCAATCTCCGGCGGCCGCCGCCCGCGTCGCTTCGCATGGCGGCCGGTCGCGCTGCCAGCTCCCGTCCGATGCCGCCCGCGTCGCTTCGCACGGCAACCGCTCGCGCTGCCAGCTACCGTCCGGTGCCGCCCGCGTCGCTTCGCACGGCGGCCGGTCGCGCCGCCGCTCAATCTCCGGCCGTCACCCGCGTCCGTCGCCCGTCCCCGCACGGCAACCGGCCGCGCAACGACCCGTCCCGGGTACGGCAGCTATCCGCGCCGTCTCCCGGATCACCGCACGATCCCCTGCGGCCAAAGCACTCCCGCATCACCCACCGCAGTGGGACATGCACTAACTGCCATCCTTTGCCGAGATCTACCGATCTCCGGGCATTTCTGGCAAAGTCCCGTTCCACCCGTGCGGACGTGTGGAGGTTGCCGATGGCCGGTCCTGCGACCGAAGGCGTTGCCCGGCATCGGTTGCCGGTGCGGAAGTTGTTCGCTGCCAGTGCGGGCAACGCGCTCGAGTGGTTCGACTGGACGATCTACGCGACCTTCAGCATCTACTTCGCCGGCGCGTTCTTCCCTCCCGGCAACGAAACGCTCGCCCTGATCAACACGTTCGCCACCTACGCGCTCGCGTTCTTCTTCCGGCCGCTCGGCGGCGTGCTGCTCGGGCGGTTCGCCGACGTGCACGGGCGCAAGCCCGCCATGATCCTCACCATTTCGCTGATGGCGGGCGGGTCCGTCGCGATCGGGGTGCTTCCCACGTTCGCGCAGGTCGGCTGGCTGGCTCCGATCCTCCTGCTGCTCGCGCGGATCGCGCAGGGGCTTTCGCTCGGCGGCGAGGTGTCGAACGCTTCCGCGTACCTCGGCGAGGTCGCGCCCAAGGAGCGGCGGGGGCGGTACTCCGCCTTCTTCTACATTTCCACCGGGTCCGCCGTCCTCATCGCGACCGTCCTCGGCTTCGTGCTCGCCCGCACCATGGACAAGGCGCACCTCACCTCGTTCGGCTGGCGGATTCCGTTCCTGCTCGGCGGCGTGCTCGGACTGGTCGGGCTGTGGCTGCGCCGCAGTCTCGCGGAAACCGAGCTGTACCACGAGAAAAAGGACGTCGCACGACAAGTTCGGCGGCCGTTGCTCACCACGATCACCCAGCATCCGCGCGCGGTCGGGCAGCTCATCGGGTTCTCGATGCTCAACACGCTGTGCTACTACACGTTCTTCAGCGCCCTCCCGTCGTTCGCGGTCAAGGGGCGCGGCGCGAACGACGTCGACACGTTCCTCGCGCTTTCCGTCGCGACCGCGCTGTTCGTCGTCCTCCAGTACCCGATGGGCGCGCTCGCCGACCGGTACGGGCGGCGGCCTCAGCTGCTCGTCTGGTCCGCGGCGACCGCGCTGGTGATCGTGCCGCTCTCCTACCTCGTGCGGCCCGGGATCGGGAATCTGCTCATCGTGTTCTGTGTCGGCCTCGCGCTCTACACCGCGATGACCTCGCTCGCGCCGGCGATCATGAGCGAGCTCTTCCCCACCGAACTGCGCGGGCTCGGCATCGGCGCCTGGTACAACCTGACCGTCGCCGTGTTCGGCGGCACCGCGCCGCTCGTGCTCAGCGCGCTGTCCGCGGCGGGCGCGGCCACGGCCTTCTTCTGGTACGTCGCGGGCGGAGCCGTGATCGCGTTCGTCGTGATCCTCCGGATGCCCGAAACGAAGGGCAGCGAACTGCGGTAAACCCGTTCGCGCGCGGTCGGTAGGCTTCACCGATCGACTACGCGAAGGAGGGACACCGTGCGCAAGCCCGAGGTTAGTGAGGAACTGGCCCGACGCGTGGTGGCCGCGCTCCGCCGCGCGTTCGACGTCGACCTCGACCCGTCCGCGGCGCTCGTCGCGGTGTCCACTCGCGACGGTGTCGACTACCAGTGCAACCTGGCGATGAGCCTCGGCAAGCGGCTCGGCAAACCGCCGCGCGAGGTCGCGGCCGGGATCGTCGAGAACCTGGAGCTGGACGGCGTCGCCGACCGGCCCGAGATCGCCGGGCCCGGGTTCCTGAACTTCGTGCTGCGCCGCGAATGGCTCGAGCAGCGCGTCGCCGAGCAGGCGCGCGACGACCGGCTGGGCGTCCCGGAAACCGAGCAGCCGCGCCGGGTCGCGCTCGATTACAGCAGTCCCAACGTGGCCAAGGAAATGCACGTCGGGCACCTGCGCTCCACGGTGCTCGGCGACGCGATCAGCAGGCTGCTGCGCGTCGTCGGGCACGAGGTGCTGCCGCACAACCACCTCGGCGACTGGGGCACGCCGTTCGGCATGCTCATCGAGCACCACCTGGACGAACCGTCCGGCGACCGCAGCGACCTCAACGCGTTCTACCAGGCCGCGCGCCGGAAGTTCGACGCCGACGAGGCCTTCGCGACCCGCTCCCGCGAGCGCGTCGTGAAGCTCCAGAGCGGCGACCCGGACACGCTCGCCTTCTGGCAGGAACTGGTCGACGAGTCGACAAGGCACTTCAACGCGGCCTACCGCCAACTCGGCATCACGCTCACCGACGACGACATCTACGGCGAGAGCTTCTACAACCCGTACCTGGGCGAGGTCGTCGACGAACTCGAAGCCGACGGGCTGACCGAAATCAGCGACGGCGCGGTCTGTGTGTTCCCCGAAGGCTTCGCCAACCGCGAAGGCGACCGGCTCCCGCTCATCGTCCGCAAGCGCGACGGCGGCTACGGCTACGCGGCCACCGACCTCGCCACCATCCGGTACTGGACCGCGGAACGCGGCGCGACCGACCTGCTGTACGTCGTCGGCACCCCGCAGGCACAGCATTTCGCGATGATCTTCGCGGTGGCCCGCGCGGCCGGCTGGCTCGACGGCGTGCACGCCGAGCACATCGGGTTCGGCTCGATCCTCGGCGCGGACGGCAAGGTGATGCGCACCCGCGCCGGCGAGACGATCAAGCTCGCCAACCTGCTCGACGAAGCGGTCGCGCAGGCCGCGGAAGTCGTTGCCGAGCGCAGTGAACTCAGCGAGGAAGAGCAGCGGGAGGTCGCGCGCGCAGTCGGAATCGGCGCGGTGAAGTACGCCGACCTGTCCAGCGACCGCGAGCGCGACTACGTGTTCGACTGGGACCGCATGCTCGCCAAGGACGGCAACACGTCCGTCTACCTGCAGTACGCGCACGCGCGGATCGAGTCGATTCTCGCCAAAGCAGGCGAAACCGACGACAACGCGCCAGTCGTGCTTCAAGAACCGGCGGAACGCGCGCTCGCGCTGACGCTGCTGCGGTTCAGCGAAGCGATCAGCGCGGCGACATCCGCGTACGCGCCGCACAAGCTCTGTACGTACCTGTACGACACCGCGGTCACGTTCTCGCGCTTCTACGAACAGTGCCCGGTGCTGACCGCGGAAACGCCGGAGCTGCGGGCTTCGCGGGTACAGCTGGCCAAGCTCACGTCGCGCACGCTCGTGCAGGGCTTGGCGTTGCTCGGCATCGAGGCCCCGCGCCGCCTCTGACTCACCGGCCGAACTGTCCGATGTGGACGAGCGCCATCAACGTGTCGGCGACCTCGGCCACCGCTTTCCCCCGCGCGGCGGGCGGCAGTTCACCGCACCACGTCGGCGCCTGGCTCATCGCGGCGTGCATGCACTGCAGCACGGTGTCGACGCTGGTGACGGTGAACTCGCCGCTCGCCAGGCCTTCTTCGATCAGCGCGCGGAACAGCGCGTCGTGGCGGAGGCGGAGTTCCTTGATGCGCTCGCGTTGCGCGCTCGGCCATTCGCGCGGCATCAGGAACAGCCGCAGCGCCGCCGGATAGTCGTTGACCGCGATCGTGACGTGCTCGTGGATGAGCGCGCGCAATCGGACCTCCGGCGTGCCCTCAGTGCGCTCGAGCAGTTGCTCCAGCCGGGCCGTCCACTCGTCGCCGAGCGTCTCGATCGCCGCCGTGCCCAGCTCGTCCTTGCTGGAGAAGTAGTAGTACAGCGAGCCCTTCGTGACGTCGAGGCGCTCGGCGACGTGCTCCAGGCTCACCGCGTCGTAGCCGCGCTCGCCGAACAGCTCGGCCGCCGCCGTCAGGATCTCCTGGATCCGCTTGCCCCGCTTGCGCCGCACGCGCTCGGACGGCGGTTTCACCGCGCCCATCCTGCTCCTCCCGGTTTTCCGCTGTCCCGGAAGCCTACCGGTTGACCATGAGTTCAACTCTTGACTCAACAGTCAAATTTTGTCACCGTGGTCAGACGACAGACGGGAGCGGACGATGGAGTTCGAGGACATCCGGTACGAAATCGACGGTCCGGCCGCGGTCATCACGATCGACCGGCCGGAGCGCTACAACGCCTTCCGCGGGCGGACGGTCGACGAGCTGATCAAGGCCTTCCGCTTGGCGTGGGCGGACAAGCAGGTCCAGGCGGTGATCCTCACCGGGGCCGGCGAGAAGGCGTTCTGCACCGGCGGCGACGTCAAACAGCGCGCGGAGACGGGCGACTACGGCCCGACCGAGAGCGGCATGTTCGAGATCGGCAACCTGCACAAGGTCATCCGCGACATCCCGAAGCCGGTGATCGCCGCGGTCAACGGGGTCGCGATCGGCGGCGGGCACGTGCTGCACGTCCTGTGCGACGTCACGATCGCCAGCGAAACCGCGCGGTTCGGCCAGGCCGGGCCGCGGGTCGGGTCGTTCGACGCCGGGTTCGGTTCGGCGTATCTCGCGCGCGTCGTCGGCGAGAAGAAGGCGCGCGAGATCTGGTTCTTCTGCCGCCAGTACGACGCGGCCGAGGCGGAGCGGATGGGCCTGGTCAATGCGGTCGTCCCGCCAGGCGAGCTGCTCAAGACCGCCAAGGCGTGGGCCGAGGAGGCCGCCGAGAAAAGCCCGACCGCCCTGCGGTTTCTCAAGCAGTCCTTCAACGCGGACACCGACCACCAGGCCGGACTGTCCAATTTGGCCATGTCCGCGCTCGACCTGTTCACCGCCTCGCCGGAGGGCCTGGAGGGCGCGCAAGCGTTTGCGGAGAAGCGCAAGCCGGACTTCGTCTCGCACGTGAACTGGCACTGACGATGGATTTCGCGTTCACCGACGACGAGGACGCCTACCGGCAAGAACTGCGCCGGTTCGCCATCAAAGTCCTTGCGCCGCACTATCAATCCGACGACAAGGCGGCGACGTTGCGCCCGCAGCTCGTCGCGGACCTGGCCTCGATGGGCCTGACCGGCCTGCGCATCCCGGAACGGCACGGCGGCCAGGAGGCCAGCGCGGTCGTCGCCGGGATGGCGGCCGAGGAGGTCGCGCGCGGCGACTTCAACGCGGCTTACCTGATCATCGTCAGCGCGCTGGTCAGCGACATCCTCACCCGCAACGCGACCGAGGAGCAGCAGGCGGCGTGGCTGCCGCCGATCGCGTCCGGCGAAGTCGTGCCCGCGTTCTGCATCACCGAACCCGGGCACGGCACGGACGCCGCGACGCTGGAGATGAAGGCCGAGCCGGACGGGGCCGGCTGGCGGCTCACCGGCGAGAAAACGTCGATCACGCTGGGCATGTCCGCCGACGTCGCGCTCGTGCTCGCCCGCACCGGCGGCCCCGGCGCCCGCGGGGTAAGCGCGTTCTGGGTCGAACTGGACGACGCGTACGTCTCGCGGGCGGCGTTCGACGACCTCGGCAGCCGGGCGATCGGCCGGGCCTCCCTGCACTTCGACGGACTGCCCGTCCCGAAGGAAGCGTTGGTCGGCGGCGAAGGCCACGGGTTCGTCTCCGTGATGCAGGGCTTCGACTATTCACGCGCGATCATCGGGCTCGCTTGCCTTGGCGCAGCACAGGTTTCGCTCGACGAGGCACTGCAGTGGTCCCGCGACCGCGAGGCGTTCGGCAGTCCGATCGGCACCTTCCAGGGTGTCGCGTTCCCGCTCGCCGAGCAGGCGACGTACCTGCGTGGCGCCCGGCACGTCTGTTACGAGGCGTTGTGGCGCAAGGACAACGACGTCGAGCACAGCACCGAGGCCGCGATGGCGAAGTTCTGGGCGCCGAAGCTCGCCGCCGAGACGATCCACCAGTGCCTCCTGACGTTCGGGCACCTCGGGTACTCCAGCGAAAGCCCGGTCGGGCAACGGCTTCGCGACGTGATCGGCCTCGAAATCGGCGACGGCACCGCGCAGGTGTCGAAGCTTGTCATCGCGCGCAACCTGCTGGGCCGCGCCTACGCACCCTGATGGAGAAAACATGCTGAAGGACAAAGTCATCATCGTGACCGGCGCAGGTCAGGGCATCGGCCGCGGCATCGCCGAGAAGCTGGCCGCCGAGGGCGCGACCGTCGTGGTCAGCGACCTCAACGAGACCACGGCGAAGGAAACCGCGGCCGCGATCGGCGGGATCGGCATAAAGACCGACGTGACCTCGCCGGAATCCGTCGCCGCCGCGGTCGAGCAGGTCCGCGCGCAGTTCGGCCGGATCGACGTGCTGGTCAACAACGCCGGATGGGACAAAGCCGGCCCGTTCGTGGAGTCCGATCGCGCCGATTGGGACCGCGTCGTGCAGATCAACCTCTACGGCGTGCTCAACACGTGCCGCGAGGTGCTGCCGGTGATGGTCGAGCAGGGCTTCGGCTCGGTGGTCAACATCGCCTCCGACGCCGGTCGGGTCGGCTCGTCGGGCGAGGCGGTGTACTCGGCGGCGAAGGGCGGCATCATCGCGTTCACGAAGTCGATCGCCCGGGAACTGGCGCGCAACACGGTCAACGCCAACGTCGTCTGTCCCGGTCCTGCCGACACCCAACTGTTCGCCTCGCTCGGCGGCGACAACCCGAAACTGCGCGAAGCGCTGACGAAAGCCATCCCGTTCCGCCGGCTCGCGCAGCCGTCCGACATCGCGAACGTGGTCGCCTTCCTGGCCTCCGACGAGGCCGCCTACGTCACCGGCCAGACCGTCAGCGTCAGCGGCGGCCTCACGATGAGCTGACCCGGAGCCCGCCATGCCGTTCGCGACGATCCTCGACGACGAGACGATCGAAGCCCACACCCGCGCCGGGTACTGGGTGAACCGGACCATCACCGACTACCTCGACGACGCCGCCGCGGCCGCGCCGGACAAGACCGCGTTCGTCGATTCGCAGCGCAGCATCACGTTCGGCCAGCTCAAACGGGAGGTCGACCGGTGCGCGCTCGGGCTGCTGGAACTGGGCGTCCGGCCCGGCGACGTCGTGTCGTTCCAGCTGCCGAACCGGATCGAGTGGATCGTCGTGCACTACGCGGCGAGCCGGATCGGCGCGGTCAGCAATCCCCTCATCCCGATCTACCGGGACCGCGAGGTCGGCTTCATGGTGGCGCTCGCGAGGTCAAAAGTCCTGGTGATCCCGCGGGAATTCCGCGGTTTCGACTATCCGGCGA
The DNA here is from genome assembly GCF_000158875.1 of Streptomyces sp. AA4. Classification (NCBI taxonomy): domain Bacteria; kingdom Bacillati; phylum Actinomycetota; class Actinomycetes; order Kitasatosporales; family Streptomycetaceae; genus Streptomyces; species Streptomyces sp. AA4. Next base: position 5,795,702 of record NZ_GG657746.1, read on the forward strand.
TGGCGCGGCGGCTCCGTCCGCAGTGGCCGGAACTGGAGCACGTGCTGGTGGTCGGGTCGTCCTGGGACGAGTTCGCCGCGACGCCCTGGGAGCAACGGCGCGAACTGCCGTCCTGGCGGCCGGATCCCAACGACGTCACCCTGCTGATCTTCACCTCCGGCACCACCGGCGAGCCCAAGGGCGTGATGCACACCCACAACACCGCGGTCGCGGCGAACAATCCGCTCCCCCAGCGACTCGGCATCACCTCCGACAGCGTCCTGCACATGGCTTCGACGCTCGCGCATCTCACTGGTTTCCTTTACGGCGCAAGGCTCGGCGTGCAGAACGGTGCGACGTGCGTGTTGCAAGACGTGTGGGATGCCGCGCGGTTCGTGGAGCTGGTCGCCGAACACGGCATCACCTACACCTCCGCCGCCACGCCGTTCCTGCACGACCTGTTGTCCGCACCGAATCTCGCCGAGCACGATCTCAGCTCCCTGCAACGGTTCTGCTGCATGGGCGCGCCGATCCCCCGCGCGCTCGTGCGGCAGGCACGCCGGAAACTCCCCGGACTCGTCGTGCTCGGCGGCTGGGGGCAGAGCGAGGACGCGCTGGTCACGCTCGGCATCCCGGGCGATCCGGACGACAAGCTGATCGACACCGACGGTTATCCGTGGCCCGGAATGCGGATCCGGGTCGTCGACGCGGACGGGACCGAACTGCCGCCGGGCGCCGAGGGCCGGCTGCAGGTCGCCGGGCCGTTCCTGTTCGTCGGCTACGCGGAACGGCTCGAGCTGGCCCGCGAGAGTTTCACCGGCGATTGGTTCGACACCGGCGACCTCGCGGCTGTCGACGCCGACGGCTATCTCCGCATCGCCGGCCGCACCAAGGACGTGATCATCCGCGGCGGAGAGAACATCCCGGTCGCGTACGTGGAGAACGTCCTTTACGAACACCCGGACGTCGAGGCGGTCGCCGTGGTCGCGGTCGCCGATCCGCGGCTGCAGGAACGCGCGTGCGCCTGCCTCGTGCTCACCCCCGGTGCTTCCTTGGATCTGGAGAAGCTGCGCGGCTTTCTCGCCGAGAAGGGCGTCGCCAAACAGTACTGGCCGGAGCGCGTGGAGCTGTTTCCGGACCTTCCCCGGACCGCCAGCGGCAAAATCCAGAAGTTCCAGCTCCGCGCGCTGGTGGACAAACAGAGCGGGACCGGTCCCCAGCCGCTTCAGTAGCTTCGGGCGCGAGAGAGGGGAGAATCTCGTGTCCCGCGACGATCCCGACTACACCCGCGCCCTCGCGCTGGTCGAGGAAGCAGTCTCCCGGCTGCGCGGCCCGATCCGGCGCGAACGGCGACGGCTGCGCTGGGAGCGGTGGTGCAAGCGTCCGTACTACCGCTTCGAACCGGACGGCAAGAAACCACAGCTCGTGCACCTCGCCGGACTGCGGGTGATTCCGTTGTGGACAATCGAAGGCCCCGGGATTGCCGAGCGTTGCCCGGTGCCCACGCGCCGCCGGTTCACGATCGGGTGGCGCTGGCTCGTGCGGCACGACTACGACGAGTACCGAGTGCCGATCTCGCTCGTCGCCGACGCGAGCGGCCAGGCCGTGCTGATCGCGCCGGGCGGCCGAACGTTCACCGCGGACGAAACCGGATGGCAAACCCTGGCCGCACTTCTGTACACGGAGTACGCCATGCCGCCGGGCGGACGCTGGTACAGCGCGGGCTGAGGTCAGCGGCGCAGCCTCCGCCGCAGCGAAAGTCCCGCTCCCACCGCGGCCATCGACGCACGCATGACTCCGCGACTGAAGCGGCTCTCGGTGACGAACTGTCCGGCGCTGCGCAGCGAACCGCGCACCTGCGGGTACGCGTACTTCCGCATCTGCCGCTCGTAGTCGGCCACTGCGGCGGTCACGTCGCCGCCGCGGGAAAGGTTGCGGCACAACACTTGTGCGTCACGGAGGGCGATGTTCGCGCCGATGCCGCGGAAGGGCGTCATGCTGTGCACGGCGTCGCCGAGCAGGGTGACCGGACCGGTTTCCCACTCGCGGACCGGCACCGACGTGCGGATCGGCAGCACGGCCACCGTCGCGTCCGGCGAATCCCGCACCAGGCGGCTGAACGCGGGATGCCAGTCGCGGAGCCGGTCGAGAATCAGCGCACGGAGCGCGGGAGGGTCCAATTCGGCGAGGCCGGCCGGGAAATGCGTGGCTTTCGCGCCGTAGGTCCACATCACGTAGCTGCTGGTGTTGTCGAACAGCACCGGGTCGACGGTCGCGGTCTCGTCGTTGACCGAAGCGGCCGGGAATTCGTGCGGTGCGGTGAACATCCCGCAGCCCGCCGGCGGCAGCACGAGCGTCGGGGCGGTCGCCAGTCGTCGCGGAAGCAGCGCGCGGGACTCTTCGGTCAGCGGGAATTTGCCGATGACGTTCCGGATTCCGGTGTCGACCCGCTTCGCGTGCGGCAACAACTGCGCGCGGACCCGGGAACTCGCGCCGTCCGCGCCGACGACCAGATCCGCCTCGGCAGTGGTGCCGTCCGCGAAATGCAGGCCGACGCCTTTGGCATCGGTCTCGTAGCGCACGAATTCCTTGTCGTACCAGAGGATTCCGTCCAGTCCGGACGACAGCACCTGGTGCAGCGAAATCCGGCTGACCGAATGGTGCGCGGCGGCCGGATTCGAGCTGGGCGGCGGGTCGAAGGCCGCCAACTCGCGCATCTTCTCGGTGACGAAACCGAACGTGCCCTCGCTTGCCCCCGTGGTGGCCAGGAACCGCTCCCACGCCGCCGGCGGAAGGCACTCGTGCAGCGCGGCGGAGCCCATCGGCGCGATGTGCACGCGGTAGCCCTGCAGCCGCTCGGTCCGCGTGCGGCTGCGCTCGTACACCGCCACCTCGATCCCCGCCCGGGACAGGCCGTGCGCCAGGCACAGTCCGCCGGTGCCGCCGCCCACTACCGCCACCTTGATCTTCTTCACGGTCGTTCCTCTCCTCGACTGGATCCAGAATCATCCATGCAGATGATTACGTCAACCCACAGGATGATTATCCGTCGGTTAGGCTGCTGAGGTGTCCGAGACGACCCCGCGCCGCGCGCCGCGCCCTGGCGAGCGTCAGCGCGATCCCGAACGCACGAAGGCTCGCATTTTCGAGGCGGCGAAAGCCGAATTCGGCAGCAAGGGGTACGCGGCCGCGCGGGTCAGCGACATCGCCCAGCGCGCCGGGGTGAACAAACAGCTGATCTCTTACTACTTCGGCGGCAAGGAAGGGCTGTACACCGAGGTCGCGAGCGAACCATTCGCCGGGTTCTCGTCGATGACCACTCCGGACCGTCCGCTCGCGGACGTGCTCGCGGACTTCGCCCGGAGCGGGCTCTCCGACCAGGACCAGGCCCGGTTGTTCCTGCGGGAGAACATGGCCGAGGGCGCCTCGAACGGAGCGGGCGCGCAGGCGCAGCGCGAGTTCCTGCAAGGCCAGCTCAAGTACATGCGCGCGCGGCAGGAAGCGGGCGACTTTCCGTCCGATGTGGACCCGAAGACGCTGCTCCTGATGCTGATGGCGGCGGCCAGCGCACCGACGGCGCTGCCCCGGGTCGCGGAAGCGCTCACCGGGGAGGACCCGTCGTCAGAGTCCTTTGTGGAGTATTACGCCGAGCAGTTGGCCCGGGTGGCTCGGCATCTCGCGGGGTCTTAGCGGCGGAGCGGGACGAGATCGTCCGCGTGGACGACCTCCCGGCGATGCTCCACCGGGACCTCGTGGCTCGACCGTCCGATCAACGCAGGCAGCTCCCCCGCGTCGAAGCCCACCACGCCGCGCGCTACCGGGACGTCTGCCGCGTCCACCAGGTCCACGACGTCGCCTGCTTCGAAATCGCCGTCCACGCCGGTGATTCCCGCTGCCAGCAGCGAGCGGCGGCGGAGGATCGCGCGGACCGCGCCGTCGTCCAGGCGGAGGCGGCCGGAGGTGTCGGCGGCGTACCCGAGCCAGAAGCGGCGGGCGGACAGGCGGGTGTCGGCGGGCGCGAACGCGGTGCCGACGTTCGCCTCGCGCAGCGCGTCCCCGGCGTCGGCGGCAGCGGCCAGCAGCACCGGGATTCCGGCGCCGGCCGCGGTGCGCGCCGCGGACAGCTTCGAGACCATGCCGCCGGTACCCAGGCCCGAGGACGACATGCCGACCGCGATGCCCTCCACATCGGACTCGCCGCGCACCTCGGTGATCTTGCGGGTCGCGCCGTCGCGCGGGTCGCCGTCGTACAGACCGTCTACATCGGACAGCAGGACCAGTGCGTCGGCGCCGACGAGGTGCGCCACCAAAGCAGCGAGCCGGTCGTTGTCGCCGAAGCGGATCTCTTGCGTGGCAACGGTGTCGTTCTCGTTCACGACCGGCACCGCGCCGAGCGCGAGCAGGCGGGAGAACGTGCGTTGTGCGTTGCGGTAGTGCGCGCGGCGGACGACGTCGTCCGAAGTGAGCAGCACCTGCCCGACCGTCAGCGAATAACGGCCGAACGATTCCGCGTACGCGTGCGCCAGCGCGAGCTGTCCGACGCTCGCCGCGGCCTGCTGGGTGGCCAGGTCGCGCGGGCGTTTGCCCAGCTTCAACGGCGCGAGCCCGGCGCCGATCGCGCCCGAGGACACGAGGACGATCTGCGCGTCGCGGGCCACGCGGTCCGCGATGGCGTCGACGAGCGCGTCCAGGCGAGCCACGTCGAGTCCGCTGCCCGCGGTGGTCAATGCCGAGGACCCGACCTTGACGACCAGCCGGCGGGCTTCCGCGATCTCCTGCCGCGTGCCGCTCACCGGTCGCGCTCCGCCTGCTCCTCGTCGTCCCACACGTCGTCCAGTTCGGCGTCGACGGACGGGGCGGCCTCCTCTTCGACCAGGTCCTCGTCCTCGCCGGTGCCGTCGCGGCGCACGCGGCGGGCTTCCTTGCGCTCGGACGCGCTGACGCGGTCGGTGCGCTCCAGCCGCACGTCCGTGCCGCGGCCGGACAGGTGCACCGCGACGCCCGGGGTCGAGGGCTGCCATTCGAACTGGATGTCGCCGATGGTGACCGGGCTGCCCGGGCGGGCGCCGTTCTTCGCCAGCGCCTCCTCGACGCCGAGCCGGTTGAGCCGGTCCGCGAGGTAGCCGACGGCCTCGTCGTTGGCGAAGTTCGTCTGCCGAATCCACCGCTCGGGGCGCGACCCGCGGACGATGAACCCGCCTTCCTCCTCCGGATCGCGCTCGACGGTGAACCCGCTGTCGTCGATCGCGTGCGGGTGCAGCACGATTTTCTCCGGCTCCAGCACCGGCTGCGCCTCGCGGTAAGCCTCGACGACCTCCGCCAGCGCGAAGGTCAGCTCCTTGAGGCCCTTGCGCGAAGCGGTGGACACCTCGAACACGCGCAGCCCGCGAGCCTCCAGGTCGGGGCGCACGAACTCGGCCAGCTCGGCGGCTTCCGGGATGTCGATCTTGTTCAGCACCACCACGCGCGGGCGTTCCTCGAGCTTGCCGCCCAGCCCCGGTGTGTAGCGGGCCAGCTCCTCCTCGAGAGCGTCCACATCGGACAGCGGATCGCGGCCGGGCTCCAGCGTCGCGCAGTCGACCACGTGCACCAGCACGGCGCAGCGTTCGATGTGGCGCAGGAAGTCCAGTCCGAGGCCGCGGCCCTCGGACGCGCCCGGGATCAGGCCCGGCACGTCGGCCATGGTGAACACCGACGACCCGGCGGTGATGACGCCGAGGTTCGGCACGAGCGTGGTGAACGGGTAGTCGGCGATCTTCGGCTTCGCCGCGGACAGCACGGAAATCAGCGACGACTTGCCCGCGGACGGGAAGCCGAGCAGGCCGACGTCGGCGACCGAACGCAGCTCCAGCACGAGGTTGCGGCTCTCGCCGGGCTCGCCGAGCAGCGCGAACCCGGGCGCCTTGCGGGCCTTCGACGCGAGCGCGGCGTTGCCGAGCCCGCCGCGGCCGCCCTGCGCGGCGACGAACCGGGTGCCGGGGGTGGTGAGGTCCGCGACGAGTTCGCCGTCCTCGGTGAACACGACGGTGCCCGGCGGGACCTTCATCTCGAGGCCCTCGCCCGCGGCGCCGTTGCGGTTGCTGCCCATGCCCATTTTGCCGTTGCCGGCGCGGGCGTGCGGACGGAAGTGGAAGTCGAGGAGGGTGTGCACGTTGGCGTCGACGACGAGCGTGACGTCACCGCCGTTGCCGCCGTTGCCGCCGTCCGGGCCGCCGAGCGGCTTGAACTTTTCGCGGTGCACCGAGGCACAGCCGTTTCCCCCGTCCCCGGCGGTCAGATGGATGACCGCGCGGTCCACGAACCGGGACGCCATGGTTCTGCCTCACTTCACGTGCGAAAAAAGTATCCGGACAAAAACAAACGAGGGGTGGTGCCGGAGTTATTCCGGTCCCACCCCTCGCTTGGAGGTTCTGACGCTGCCGAGACCGAAAATCAGGCCTCGACTGGCACGATGTTGACCGTCTTGCGGCCGCGCTTCGAGCCGAACTCGACCGCACCGGCAGCGAGCGCGAACAGCGTGTCGTCGCCGCCGCGGCCGACGTTCACGCCGGGGTGGAACTTGGTGCCCCGCTGGCGGATCAGGATCTCGCCCGCGTTCACCTCCTGGCCGCCGAAGCGCTTGACGCCCAGGCGCTGGGCGTTCGAATCACGACCGTTGCGGGAGCTGGACGCACCCTTCTTGTGAGCCATCGCTCAAGCCCCTTCTGGGAAAGTTTCGGTTTTCGAAGATCCGGAGAACTACTTGGAGATGCCGGTGACCTCGACGCGGGTCAGCTTCTGCCGGTGACCCTGGCGCTTGTGGTAGCCGGTCTTGTTCTTGAACTTGTGGATCCGGATCTTCGGACCCTTGGTCTGCTCGACGACCTTGCCGGTGACCGAGACCTTCGCCAACGCGTCGGCGTCCGTGGTGACCTCGCCACCGTCCACGAACAGCACGGCGGGGAAGGTGTGCTCGGTGCCCGGCTCGCCCTCGAGCTTCTCGACCTCTACGACGTCGCCAACGGCAACCTTGTACTGCTTGCCGCCGGTCTTGACGATCGCGTACGCCGACACGGAAGTCTCCTGCATTACTCGACAATGGGTTAGGGGGCTGGCGCGGCCGGCCCGCCCGAAGGCGGTCCAGGTGCTCGCGCAGCGGCTCATGCTTGCGATGAGCCGTACTACAGGTTACGGGAGGCCCCGGGCGCTGCTGCACCCGGGGTACCCGTGGTGGATCAGCTCTGCTCCGAAGCCTTCACCGGCGGCCCTGCCGGACGCGAAGCGGCGCGGCGCGGACGGCGCCGGGTGCTGCGCACGGCCGGGGCCGGGACGTCGACCTCGGGTTCTTCTTCGGAGGCCGCCTCGGCGGTCTCCTTCGGGGCCTCCGCCGCCGGCGCGGCCTCGCTGACCGCGGGCTCCGGCTGCGTCGGCTCCGGCTGCTGGACGGGGGCCGGGGCCTCCGTCTTGGGCTCGGGCTGCTGCTCACCCTGCTCGGACGGCTGTGCGGCCGTCTCCGGCTCCTTCGCCTCGGCGGCTTCCGGAGCGTGGTGCTCGTGCTTCGCCTTGGACGCGTTGGCCATGGCCTGCACCGCCGACACGACCGACTCGCGCTGCACCGGGGTCGGGGCCGGGGCGGCCGGCTCCGGCTTGGGCTCGTGGTGCTGCTCCTCGCCCTTGCCGCGGCCGCGGGACCGCCGCGAGCTCTTCGTGTCGCCGCCGCCGTGGCTGTGGCCGTTGTGCCCGTTGCCGCCGTTGTGGCCGTTCCCGGTGCCCCCGCCCGCGGTGCGCTGCGGTTCGGTGGAAACGACGACGCCGCGGCCCTTGCAGTGCTCGCACGGCGTGGAGAACGCCTCGAGCAGCCCGGTGCCGATCTTCTTGCGCGTCATCTGCACCAGGCCCAGCGACGTGACCTCGGCCACCTGGTGGCGCGTGCGGTCGCGGCCGAGGCATTCGGTGAGCCTGCGCAGCACCAGCTCGCGGTTGGACTCGAGCACCATGTCGATGAAGTCGATGACGATGATGCCGCCGATGTCCCGCAGCCGCAGCTGGCGGACGATCTCCTCCGCCGACTCCAGGTTGTTGCGGGTCACCGTCTCCTCGAGGTTGCCGCCCGAGCCGGTGAACTTGCCGGTGTTGACGTCGATGACGGTCATCGCCTCGGTGCGGTCGATGACCAGGTAGCCGCCCGAGGGCAGCCACACCTTGCGGTCGAGCGCCTTCGTGATCTGCTCGTCGATCCGGTGGTCGGCGAACGCGTCGCCGTTGCCGGTGTAGCGCTTGAGCCGGTCGGTCAGGTCGGGCGCGACGTGCTGCACGTAGCCGTGGATGGTCTCCCACGCGGTCGAGCCCTGGACCTCCAGCTTCGCGAAGTCCTCGGTGAACAGGTCGCGCACGACCTTCACCAGCAGGTCCGGCTCCTCGTACAGCATGGTCGGGGCGCCGCCCTTCTTGGCGGACCCGGCCGAGGCCTTCTCCTTGATGACGTCCCACTGCGCCTTGAGCCGCTGGACGTCCCGGTCGAGCTCCTCCTCGCTGATGCCCTCCGACGCGGTGCGGATGATGACGCCCGCGTCCTCCGGGACGATCCGCTTGAGGATGTCCTTGAGCCGGCGCCGCTCGTTCTCCGGCAGCTTGCGGGAGATGCCGGTGGCCCCGCCCGCGGGGACGTAGACGAGGAAGCGGCCGGGCAGCGAGATCTGCGTGGTCAGCCGGGCGCCCTTGTGCCCGACCGGGTCCTTCGTGACCTGCACCAGCACGCTGTCGCCGGTGGACAGCGCCTGCTCGATCTTGCGCGCCTTGCCTTCCAGGCCGGCGGCGTCCCAGTCGACCTCGCCCGCGTAGAGCACGGCGTTGCGGCCGCGGCCGATGTCGATGAACGCGGCCTCCATGCTGGGCAGCACGTTCTGGACGCGGCCGAGGTAGACGTTGCCGACGATCGAGCCGGTGCCCGACGACGTCACGAAGTGCTCGACCAGCACGCCGTCCTCGAGCACGGCGATCTGCGTGGAGTCGCCCTTCTCGGCGACGACCATGGTGCGGTCGACCGACTCGCGGCGAGCGAGGAACTCGGCCTCGGACAGGATCGGGGCGCGGCGGCGGCCCGCCTCGCGGCCGTCGCGGCGGCGCTGGCGCTTGGCCTCCAGCCGCGTGGAGCCGCGGACGCTGCGCACCTCGTCGCGCGCCGGGCGCTCGGCCTCGGCGGCCTTGGCCTGGCGGACGTGCGTGACGGTGTTCGGCGGGTCGTCGCTGCCGGTCGTCTCGGCCGCGTCGTCCTCCCCGCCCTTGCGGCGGCGGCGACGGCGGCGGCGCTTGGTGCCGCTCTCGGACTCGGCGTCGTCGTCGGAGTCCGCGTCGGCTTCGCCCGCCTCGTCCGGCTTCTCGGTCTTGTCCTTGCTGTCCTTGCCGTCTTTCGACTGCTGGACCTGCTGGTCTTCGGAGGTTTCGTCCTCGTTCTCGGACTGGGCCTCGTCGCCGCCCTTGCCCCGGCCGCGGCCGCGACGGCCGCGACGGCGCCGGCGGCGGCCGCCCGCGTCGTCGTTGTCCTCGTCGGAACGCTCGTCGCGAGCCTCGTCCGAGGTTTCCTCCTCGGCGGCGCTCTCGGTCCGGCCCGGACGCTCGGCCTGCGCGGGAGCCTCGCCGACGCCGAACAACGGCTCCGGCTTGCTCCGCGCCGGCTGCGCGGGCTCGGGCGGCAGGAAGACCGGCGAGGGCGCGGCGAAGACCGGCACGTGCACCGGGCCGCGGGCCGGGGTGGCCTGCTCGGTTTCCTGCTGTTCGGCCGGGATCGCGGGCGCGACGGCCCGGCGGGCCCGACGGGTGCGGGTGCGCTTCTCGCCGGACTCCGGAGCGGCTTCCGGCTCGGCGGTCTCGGCGGCGGACGGGCCGGCCGGGGTCGCCGCCGCCGCGGCGGCCTCCTGCTCAGCGGCGGGTTCCGAAGCCTGCGCGGCAGCGGCTTCCGGAGTGCCGGACTCGGGCGAAGCGGCGTCCTCCGCGGCGGCGGTTTCCGGAGCGGCGTCCGCGGTCTCCTGGGCAGCGGCAGCCGGGGCGGCCTCGCTGTCCTGGGCCTCGGCGGCCGGCTGGCTGGCGGCCTGCCCGGCGGCTTCGTTCCCGGCGGTCGCGCCCTGGTCGGCGGCCTCGGCGGCGGTGTCGCCCGATCCGGCGGCCTCCGCGTCGAGGATGACGGCCACGCGGTGCGCGACCTCCTTGGTCACGCTCGACTGGGCGCTGCGGGGGCTCTCCCCCAGCTCGGCGAGCTTGCCGAGCAGGTCGCGGCTGCTCAGGCCGAGCAGCTTGGCCAGCGCGTGCACGCGGATGCGCGGCGGCAGCTCGCCCAGCCTGCTGGTCGTGGGTGCGGCGGTATTCCCGCCGGTCTGATCGGCGGGTGTGTCCGCGTTCGACATATGTCTCCTCCGCCCCCGGGCGCGTCAGCCGGTTCGCACCGGTGATGACGCGGCCGCGCAGGGGCCCTTTCTGTTCCGTGCCCGCCGTGGTGGTGACCAGCGGCGGGAATCCTGCTGGCAGCCGTGCGGTCCGCCGGGTCGGCGGCCGCTCGGTTCCTGGTCTGCTCGGCGGGGTGCCGGCCTGCTCGCGACCCCCGGGCCACCCGCCACGACATCGACCTTGGCCCGGCCTCCCGGGGGCGACGCGCGTGGTGCCGGTCCGGCACTCCTCCGGGCCGCTCACGACGCGGGCGGGATGCCCGTCGGCGCAGCGGCCACCGCGAGTATCCCACACCCGGGGGGACACCCGGTGTAGTCGGTGCCCCGCGGCAGGCGCCCGGGCGTGCCGCGATCATGCGCCCGGGCGAACTTCCGCGGTTCGCTTGTCGCGCCGGGCCCGGGGTGGTTAGCGTGCGGGCTCGGGCGCTCGCGCGGGCGCCCGGCAGAGCCCCGCGCACGGTGGGAGGTCCGGTGTCTGTGCTGGCGCGGCCGCTGCGGGCGGCCGTGTGCTCGCTGCTGGTCCTCGCCGGCTGCGCCGCGGTCTCCCCCGCCGCCGACGCGAGTCCCGGATGCTCCTCCGGCGGCCGGGAGGTGCGCTACGTCGTCGCGTTCGACCGCGGCACCCCGGAATCTTCCGCCCGCCAGCAGACGAGCGCCGGCTGCGGGCAGCTCGTCGGCTACTACCCGCAGATTTCCGTGGCGGTCGTCACGTCAGCCGATCGGGCGTTCGCGGACCGGCTCGGCCCGGAGCGGGCCTTCAGCGCGCAAGCCACCCGGACGGCCGCCGAACAGCCGGGCGCCGCCGCCCAGCCCGCGCGCGCCGCGCTGCCGCTCAGCGACCCGGCGCGGGTGTCCACGTCGGACCTGTCCTCGCAGCAGTGGGACATGAACCTGATCAACGCGCCGGCCGCGCACCAGGTCACCGGCGGCAGCCGTTCGGTGGTCGTCGGCGTCTTGGACTCCGGCGTCGACCCGAAGCATCCCGACCTCGCGGCGGCGATCGACCCGGACGATTCGGCGGGCTGTCTCACCGGCGTCCCGGACCCGAGCCCGGCCGCGTGGCAGCCGACGACCTCGGCGCACGGCACGCACGTCGCGGGCATCATCGCCGCGGCCGACGACGGCAAGGGCATCACCGGCGTCGCCCCCGGCGTGCGGATCGCCTCGGTGAAGGTGATCGACGACCGCGGTTACGCCGACCCGGAGGCGGCGGTCTGCGGGATCATGTGGTCGGCGGCGCGGCATCTGCCGATTGCCAACAGCAGCTGGTTCGTGAACCCGTGGTCGCTGTCCTGTGTGCGCGGCAACGACCGCGGCGTGGTGCACGAAGTGCTGGCGCGGGCCGTGGAGTACGCGACTTCGCAGGGCACGCTGAACGTCGCCGCCGCGACCAACGAGGCGGTCGACCTGACGCCGTCGGCCCATTCGGGTTCGCCCTCCGCCGCCGGGAAGTGCGAAGCACTGCCTGCCGGGCTGCGCGACGCGGTGACGGTGTCGGCGATCAGCCAGGACCGGGTGAAGTCGGGCTACAGCTCGTACGGCCTCGGTGTGGTCGATGTCACGGCCCCGGGCGGCGACGACGACCGGTGCGTGGTTTCGACCGTGCCGGGCGGATACGCGCCGATGTGCGGGACGTCGATGGCCGCGCCGCACGTCGCCGGAGTGCTGGCGTTGCTGAAGTCGGTGCACCCCGCGTGGACCGCCGCCGAACTGCGCCGAGCCCTGGACTCCCGCGCGACGCCGATGCCGTGCCCGGACAACTACGACCTGACCGGCGACGGCGCGCAGGACGCCTACTGCTCCGGCTATGACGGATACAACGGCTTCTACGGGCACGGTCTCGTCGATGCCCGTTCCGCGGTGGCACCCGCGCAGACCGGACTGCCCAGCCCCTCCCGCTGACCCGACACCCCTAAGTCAGCAGCAGCTTCACGATCCTCCTTGTCGCGCCCCAGATTCCGATCCCGGCGAGCACCAGCAGACCTGACCGGCGGCGGCACGCAAGACGACGCTACGGCTCCGGCCACGACAGCTCCTACGCCCACGGCCTCATCGACGCCCGTTCCGCGGTGGCCCCCGCGCAGACCGGACTGCCCAGCCCCTCCCGCTGACCCGACACCCTCAAGTCAGCAGCAGCTTCGCGATCCTCCTTGTCGCGCCCCAGATTCCGATCCCGGCGAGCACCAGCAGGTACGCGAGGTTGCCCAGCATGCTCCAGGAGAAGATGCCGGTCGCGAGCCCGCGCATCAGCTCGATCCCGTGGTACAGCGGGAAGCAGCGGACCAGCCACTGCAGTGCCTCCGGGTAGACCGTGAGCGGGAAGAACGTGGTGGAGAACAGGAACATCGGCATCAGGACGAGCTGGATGTAGTCGAATTGCGACGTCGACTTCAAGAAGCTGACCAGCGCGATGCTGATCGCGGCGAACGCGAACGACACGAGCAGCGCGGCGGGCAGGAGCAGCAGCGCCCACCATGACGTGAGCAGCCCCATGACTCCGGTGACCGCCAGGAACGCGACCGAATACAGGCCGCCGCGGATCATCGCCCACGCGATCTCGCCGAGCGCGACGTCGAGCGGGCCGACCGGGGTCGCCAGCATCGCGTCGTAGGTTTTGGCGTAGCGCAGTTTGAAAAACAGGTTGTACGTGCACTCGAAGACCGCGCCGTTCATCGCCGACGACGCCAGCAGCGCGGGCGCGACGAACGCGACGTAGCTCATCGGCTGGCCGTCCGGCCCGGCCACGGTGGTGACCAGTTTGCCGAAGCCGACCTGGAACGCGAGCAGGTAGAACAACGGCTCGAGCGCGCCCGACACGAGCATCGTCCACGAGCGTCCGTAGACGGTGAGCGCGCGTTCGATCAGCGCGGTCGCCCGGCCGCTGTACATGCCCGCGGGCAGGACGCGGAGCAGAATCCCGCGCCGCTGCGGGAGAATCGGGGCTTCTCGCAGATCGGTCATCACGCCACCAGCCGTCGGTAGAAGCCGCGGTGCGCGATCGTCCAGCCGACCGCGACCAGCACCGCCAGGTACGCGACGTGCCCGAGCACCGGGAGCAGTTCGCGCCCGCCGAGCGTGGCGGCGCGCGAGAGTTCGGTGCCGTGCCACAGCGGGGAGATCCAGGCCAGCCAGCGCAGGTACAGCGGCAGTTGGGAGATCGGGAAGAACGTGCCGGAGAACAGCGTCATGGGGATGACGACGAAGCGGAAGACCAGCCCGATCCGCTGTCCCTCGTCGAAGGTCCACGCCGCCATCCCGGCCATTAGCGAACCGCAGGCGAGCCCGGTGAGGACGCCGACGAGGATCACCAGCAGCGCTCCCGCGTTCGCCCAGGCGCCGAACAGCAGCGCGACGAACGCGTAGACGGTGCCGGAAAGTGCGAGCCGCAGGCTGGTCCAGATCTGGTGGCCGCCGAGGACCTGGCCCGGCGACACCGGCGTCGCGGTGACCGCCAGATAGTCCTTCTGCCATTTGAATCCGCTGAGCACCGGATAACTCGATTCGCTGACGCCCTGCTGCGCGGCGCCGGCCACGAGCAGCGCCGGGGCGACGTAGACGAGGTAGGACACCCCGCCGGTCGCCGGACCGGCCTTGACCTGCGAACCGAAGCCGAGCCCCATCGCGGCGAGGAACAGGACCGGCTGCAGGCCGGTGGAGTAGAGCGTGCTGAGCCAGTGCCTGCGGTACCAGGTCCAGTAGCCCTCGACGCGCAGCCAGGCGCCGTGGAACCGGCCGACCACGCGGCCGGTGGCGGGTGCGGTCATCAGTCCACCAACGTCCGGCCGGTGAGGCGGAGGAAGACGTCCTCCAGGGAACTGCGGCGGACCAGGCTCGACAGCGGGCGCAGGCCGCGTTCGTGCGCGCGCTCGAGCGTGGCCTCGCCGGTCATCGTGTAGAGCAGCACCCGGTCCGGGAGGACTTCGACGCGTTCGGCCAGCCCGTCGAGCCGGTCGGCCGCGCCCTGCTGCTCCCCCGGCGCGAACCGCAGTTCGACGACTTCCCGGGTGGAATGCCGCGCGATCAGCTCGGCGGGCGAGCCTTCGGCGGCGATCCGGCCGCCGTCCATGACGACCAGCCGGTCGCAGAGCTGTTCGGCTTCGTCCATGTAATGCGTGGTGACGATCAGCGTCGTGCCACGCGCCTTGAGCCGGAAAAGCCGGTCCCACAACAGATGCCGCGCCTGCGGATCGAGCCCGGTGGTCGGTTCGTCGAGCAGCAGCAGTTCCGGGTCGTTGACCAGCGACCGGGCGATGGTGAGCCGCCGTTTCATGCCGCCGGACAGCGAATCGACCGGTTTCTCGGCCCGGTCGGACAGCTGCGCGAACTCCATCAGCTCGACGGCTTTCTTCCGCACGTGCGCGCGGGAAAGGCCGAAATAGCGCCCGTAGACGTGGAGGTTCTGCCGCACGGTCAGCTCCACGTCGAGGTTGTCCTCCTGCGGCACGACGCCCAGGCGCGCGCGGATCCGCGGCCCGTCGACGTCCGGGTCCATGCCGAGGACGCGCAGATCGCCGTCGGTGCGCGGGGACACGCACGCGATCATCCGCATCGTCGACGACTTCCCGGCGCCGTTGGGCCCCAGGAAGCCGAACGCCTCCCCCGGCCGCACCTCGACGTCGATGCCGCGTACTGCCTCGAATTCTCCGAACCGTTTGACCAGCGCCTTCGCTTGCACGAGCGCGGGTCCCGATGCCGACTCTCCCACGAGGAACGACAGTAGAGGGAGGCACCGACAATTCTCGACCGGTTTGCTCAGCGGCCGGGCGGCTCCACCGCTCCGATCGCCCGCCACAACGTCTCCCGGCACCGGTCCAGCTCCTCGCGCCCGACCGCGTCGGCCATCCGGGATTCCAGTACGCGAACCGCTTCCGCCGCCGCCTCCGCCAGCTCCCGCCCGGCCGCGGTGAAATCGACGAGTTTCGCCCGGGCGTCGGCCGGATCCTCGCGACGGCGGAGATAGCCCCACGCGACGAGTTCGTCGATCACCGGCCCGGTCGTCTGCTTGGTCGTCCCGAGAAGCCGGGCGACGGCGACCGCCCGCGCCGGTCCGTCTTCCAGCGACGCGAACACCCGCAGGTGGACCGCGCGGATCCGGGCGTCGCGCTGCTGCACCCCGGCGAGCACGCCAGCGGTCACCGCCTGGGCGAGCCGCCGGGCCAGCGCGCCGAGCCGCGACGAGCCGGTCAGCGCGACGAGGGCGGGCGGCTCCGGAGGACTGCTTGACACACCCGTCAGGCTACCTTACTTTTTTGGTCAGGTGACCTGACTGTTTGGAGGACCGGCCGTGCTGCTCTCCCCCGCGGTTTCGCAGACCCGTTCCCGGCTGCTCGGCTCGGTCCTCGCCCTGTCGGCGGTGACCCACGTGAGCCAGCTGGCCGTCTACGGAACCGGTTCGGACACCGTCGGATCAGCGGCCTTCGGGGTCCTTTACGCGGTGATCGCGGCGGGAGTGTTCCGGCGAGCGCGGCCGTTCTTCCTCGCGGCCGCGGTCTTCCCGGCGATCGGCGGGCTGCTGGGGCTCTACCGGCTGGTCGCCGTCCACCCCAACCCGTTCAGCGTGTTCCACCCGATCCTCGACGTCGTGATCGTTCCGCTCGCGATCAGCCTTTGGCGCGGCACCGCGAGGAAATAGCGGGGCGGCCCGAAGACCGCCCCGCCCGTCACACCTCAGCGCACCGTCACCGGCACCGAGCGGGTCGCCCCGTTCACCGTCACCGAGATCTCCGCCGTTCCCGGACGCAGGCCTCGCACCGTTCCGGTGGCCGGGTCGAGAGAAACCACGTCCCACGGCGCGGGCGGCCAGCTGCCGATGTGCACCCCGCGGCCGCCCCACACCGCGCTCACCGGGTATGCCACCGGAATCGACCGGCCCTCCTGAGTAACCGCGGCGGTCACCTTTCCGGTCCCGCCCCAGGAAAGAGTGCCCGGACCGGTCACGGTCAGCGCGTCGACGTTCGGACGCGTCTCGAACCGCACCGGCTGGCTGCGGTCCGAAGGGTCGACCTGCACCAGGGTCCAGCCGGCGAAACCGCCGTCGCCAGGAGCCGCGGCAGGGGTCTTGCCCGAGTTGCCGTTCACCAGGTACGGCACGCCGTCCGTGCGCGACAGGCCGAACACGCCCGCGTGCGAGGCCAGCGAAGCAGCGGGTTTGCCGGACTTTTCCTCGAAACCGGTCAGCCACGTCTGCAGCAGCGCGGCCTCTTTCCGGTCGCCCAGCTGCGAATTCCCGGTCGGGCTCGGGTCCTTCACCGGATGGTGCATCGCGACGACCACACCGCGCACCGAACGGTCCCGCGCCGCGTTGTCGAGCGCCTCGCGCAGCATGCGGACCTGGTCGAATCCGCCCGCGCGCAGCGAGCCGCGCGAGGAATCCAGCAGGATCAGCCGGACGCCGTGGACGTCGACCACGCGGTGCGTTTCCCCGAAGGCGTCCTGGAAGTTCTTCAGGCCGTTGCCGCCCTCCGCCTCGTGGTTGCCGGGGACGTAGTACCAGGGGACGCGGCCGTCCAGCTCTTCGGTGATGATCTTGCGGGCCAGGACGAAGTCCGGCGCGGTCCCGCGGTCGACGAAATCGCCGTTGATCAACACGAGATCCGGTTTCGCCGCAACGGCTTCGCGCAGCGCCCGGCGAGCCTGGGCGACGAGCGGACCGTCCGGGGCGTCGGCGGTGAACTGCGCGTCGCTGACGACGGCGATCTTGAGGCCGCCCTTGCCGAGCGTGCCGTTGGCGACCAGCGCCGGGTCCGGGACGGCCGGATCGTGCGGCACCGCAGTGGTCGGCGCGACCTCGAAGGTGAGGTCGTTGAACACCAGTTTGCCCTCGTATTGCTTGTCCGCCACGGTTTCCACGGCATAGAACCGGGTGAGGCGCTGTCCGTCCGGCAGTCCGGCGGGAACCACGGCGGTCACGTACCGCCAGCCGGTCCAGTCGACACTCCGCGAAAGGTCCACAATGGACGCCGTGTTGGCGCCGTCGCGGAGTTCCGCGCGGATCCAGGCGCCCTTGCCGTCGCCGTTGATCCACATGCCGATCTTCTGCGTGCCCGCTGGGACTGGGATCGGGTTGGCGGCGTTGACGTACGCGGCGCGGGTGGCGGTGGTGCCGGTGAGCCGGTAGTCGAGCGCGAGGCCCTTGCCGCCGTTGCGTCCGTCCGCCGACGACAGCGCGGCGCCGACGACAGCCGGGTACACCGTGGCGGACCAGCCTTCGGGACCGGCCAGCGGAGCCGCGACCTTCGCTTCAGTGCCCACCGAAGCCGCCAGGTGCATGGTCTTCCCGCCCGCGTGGACCGTGATCGCGGTGGCCCCGGAAGCGGTCTTCGCGCTGACCGCGAAACCCTTGCCCGCGGGCTCGATCTTCACCACGGCGGGGTCGTATTCGAGCTTCACGTCCGACGGTTCGATCCAGGTGCCGTAACCGTCCGCGTCGTAGCCGTAGACCTGGAACTCGCCGCGCGCCTCCGCACCGGAAAGCGCGACCTGCTTGGTGCTCGCGCCGAGGCGGACCGGCGTGCCCAGCACGGTCAGCTTCGTGCGGCCGTTGACGAAGTTCTGGTGCGCGGTGACCGTCACGTCGGCTCGCGCGTCCGGGTGCAGGAAGTCGGGGTGTGCGGTGAAAACGTTCTTCGTGACCGTGCCGCGGAACGGATTCGACGTGGTCCAGAACGGCCGCGACGCCACTGCGGCGCCCGTCTCGTCGTGTCCGTTCGGCACGAGCGCGCGGCTCAAACCGGACAGCACGCGCGTCGAATTGTCGCCCTCCTGCGCGGGGGCGGGCGCGAAGCCGGTCAGCCGTCCGCTGCCGGGCACGGTCGCGACGCCGATGCCGTTGGGCACCAAGCGTTCTCCGCCGTCCGAAGGCGAGTTGCGCACCGACGGCGCGGCTTCTCCTTCGCCGCGGGCGAGCAAGGTCGAGGAGCCGCCGCCGTCGAGGTTGATCGCGTCGTCGGCGCCGAGCCGCTTCAGCTGCCGGGCCATTTCCAGCTCGGTCATGCCACGGCTGTCAGCCTGGCGGCCATCGACGGTGACGAGCCACATCCGCTTGCCGTCCGCGGAAAAGCCGACGCCGGTCCGCGGGGCGAGGGTGACGTCGTCGAGCTGCTGCAGCTGTCCGTCCTTCAGCAGCGTCTTGTTCCCGCCGACCGCGACCGCGATCTTGCCCGCGTCGGTCCGCGGCGCGTACGAAACACCCACGCGGTCACCGACGTGCAGCGTCGACAACGCGTCCGCGCCGGCTTCGCGGCCGAGCAGCAGCGTGCTGCCCGCCGGAATCGGACCGTCCGCAGGATTCGGACGCACCTGCGTCACGACACCGTCGCGGATCTCGACCTCAAGAACCTTCTGCGCACCGGCAACCGACGTCGCGCGCGCTGAAGCGCCCCAGAGCGATGTGTAAACGCCGAGAGCGTCCTTCGCGAGCACCGGGCTGTTGAAGTTCGTGGCGGGGACAGCGCGGCCGTCCGGCAGGGTGACCGACGCTTCGAGGAAGATGTCGGCGAGCTTCGCTCGACCCTGGTCGGTGATCGCCGCGGTGGTGTTGTGGCCGGAAGCGGGCGCGTTGTGCAGCTCGCCCTTGTCGATGCCGACGCCGAGCGGCGCGCCGGAGGCGTTGATGTCGAAGAAATCGCCGTTCACGCCCGCGACCGCACCGGCGCGAGCGACCTGCTGGGACAGCGGGGTGCGCGCGGAAACGGTGCCCGGACTGAGGTAGGTCGGCTTCAGGACCTTGCTGGTGAGGTCGACGCTCAGCGCGTCGCCGCGGATCCAGCCTTTCGGGTCGAAGCGGTCGAACTGAGTGAGGTTCAGACCAGGCGCCACCGCGTTGGTGGCGCTGCTGGTCTCGAGGCCGTCGTCGGCGGCGGGAGCCGCGGCGACGGCCGGGGCCTCCCGGGACGAGGAGAAGGCGGAGGCGCTCTCGACCGGCGGCGAGCCGAGCGGAGCGGAGAGCGGGTCGGCATGCGCCGGCGTGGCCAGCGGCAGCACCAGCAGGGCGCTGAGCAGCACGGATCTTGATCTTTTCACCAGGTACCCCACAGTCGCGAAAATGGCTCAGCTCAGCCAAATCCATCGGCGCGACCGCGGGAAGTCCCTCCGGTGAACGGGACCTGAATGGCGCAGGATTATCCGCTCAGGGAGTCATGCGCGCGGCGAGAAACTCCTTCGCGACGCCTTCGTCGCCAGCGATCTCGGGCTGTGCGTCGGAGCGATTCCACAGCAGCACTAGCAAATCCTGCGCCGGTGCGGTGACGGTGGCGACCGCTTCGCCCTCGCCCAGCTCGGGCGGTTCGCCGGGCACGACGGTCCACGCATGCCCGGTGTCGGCGGTGCGCAAGGTGATCGGCGCGGCCAGCGGAACCTCGTGCTTCCAGCGGTCGACGCGCGGCAGCATCGTGCCGAGCACCTCGTGGACACCGTCGGCGGCGATCAACGGATCAAGCTGCGTCGTTAGGCCGCGTGCGCCGAACAGATCGACCAGATGCACGGCAGTTTCATGCACCTGACGGCGGAACCAGAACGCCTTCGTCTTCTCCGCGGCCCCGAAAACCCAGCACGCGTCGGCGGGATCGGCCGCTTCGAGCGCGTCCAGCAGCTCGGCCGCGCTCTCGGCGTACCAGGGCGCGAGGTCGTCGCCCGGCGAGACGTCGAATTCCTGCTTGCTCAGCTCCCCGGTCCGGACAATCCCGGCGGCCCATCGGTGCACGTTGCCGAGGTGCGTGACGAGGTCGCGCTTGGTCCAGTCGCCGCAGTGCGGGACCGGATTGTCGAGATCGCCCGCGGCTTCCGCGGCGAAGGCCGCGGTGAGCGAGCGCAGATGGGGCAGGTAGTCGCGCGGCGGCAGCGGCAGAGCAGTCACCGGTGGAGGTTAACCGATCCGCTGGGTTCCGGGCACCGTCCTGCGCGTCGACGGCGGCACCGGGGTCCAGGAAAAACACGAACGCCGGGCCGGAACCGAAGTCCCGGCCCGGCGTCGCGGGGGGTCTAGCTCCGGATCACAGGTCCGGGAACCACAGCTTCAGCTCGCGCTCGGCCGACTCCGGCGAGTCCGAGCCGTGCACCAGGTTGTACTGGGTCTCCAGCGCGAAGTCGCCGCGCAGGGTGCCCGGGGTGGCCTTCTCGACCGGGTCGGTGCCGCCGGCCAGCTGGCGGAACGCGGCGATCGCGCGTGGGCCCTCGACGGCGATCGCGACGAGCGGGCCGGACGTGATGAACTCCAGCAGGTCGCCGAAGAACGGGCGCTCCTTGTGCTCCGCGTAGTGCTCCTCGGCCACCGAGCGCTCGACGGTGCGCAGTTCCAGCGCGGCCAGCTTCAGGCCCTTGCGCTCGATGCGCGAGACGACCTCGCCGACGAGGCCGCGCGCGACGCCATCGGGCTTGACGAGGACCAGCGTGCGTTCAGTCACGACGGTATTTCTCCTTGTGCGGATTCGTGTTATTCGGCGGTGAGCCTATCCGACGCCCTTTCCGGGCCGGTCAGCGCCGCTGCGGCCGCAGCGTCTTCGACCACAGCGAGGCCCCGGTCGCGTCGCGCAGGTCGACGGTCAGCTCCCCGCTCGCACCGTCCACATTCACCTCGCCGAAGTGCTGGAATCCTTGCACCGGCGAGGAATTCTGCGTCTGCGGGGCATGCACGAACACCGCTTCCGGGCCGAACGTCGGGTCCAGTTTGTTCGGGCCGAAGGCACCGGCGTTGAGCGGGCCGGAGACGAATTCCCAGAACGGGTCGAAGTCCTGGAACGCGGCCCGCTCGGGCGAATAATGGTGCGCGGCGGTGTAGTGCACGTCGGCGGTCAGCCACACGACATTGCGCACGCGGTGGCGCGCGATCTGGCTCAGCACCCAGGCGAGTTCGGTCTCGCGTCCGCCGGGCGCGCCGGGCAGTCCGTTGGCGACCGCCTCGATGTCCTTGCCGTCCGGGACGACGAGGCCGATCGGCATGTCCGCCTGGACGATCTTCCAGGTCGCGGTGCTCCGCCGGAGGGCGTCGGCCAGCCAGCGGGCCTGCGCGTCGCCGAGGATGTGGCCCGGCTTGGTCTGGTCCGAGGTGTTGGCGTCGCGGTAGGTGCGCATGTCGAGCACGAACACCTCGACCCGGCTGCCGTAGCGGAAGTTCCGGTAGACCCGGCCGTCGACGGCCTGGCGGCGGTCGATCGGATGCCATTCGTGGAACGCCTGGAACGCGCGCTGGGCCAGGACGTCGGCCCGCTTCTCGGTGTATTCGGGGCGGTCGTTGAGGATTTCGCCCGGGTACCAGTTGTTGACGACCTCGTGGTCGTCCCACTGGACATAGGCGGGAACTTCCGCGGCGAACCGGCGGAAGTTCGCGTCCAGCCGGTTATAGGCGTGCTGGCCGCGGTATTCGTCGAGGGTTTCGGCGACCTTCGACTTTTCCGGCGTCACGATGTTGTGCCAGGTGCCCCCGCCGCCGGGGAGCGTGACGGTTTCGGTGAGCGGGCCGTCGGCGTACACCGTGTCGCCGCTGTGCAGGAAGAGGTCCGGACGGCGGTCGGCCATCGCGGAGAAGATCGTCATGCCGCCGAGTGCCGGGTTGATGCCGTAGTTCTGGCCCACGACGTCGCCGCTCCACAGGATCCGCGTGTTCGCGCGGCCGACCGGCGCGGTGGCGAAGCGGCCCGCGACCGGTTCGCTCGCGCTGCGGCCGTCGAGGTCCACGGCGGTGACGCGGTAGTGGTACTCGGTGCCCGGAGCCAGCCCGGCGACGCGCACCTTTCCGGTGCCGCCGGTGGCCGGCGTGACGAACGGGCCGGGCACGCGGCGGGCGTGCCGGAACGACGGGTCGCGCGCGACCTCGACCGTCAGCCGCGCCGGGCGGTCGGCCCGCGACCACACGATGCCGGAGCCGGTGGTCACGTCCCCGGACGCGACGCCGTGGGCGAGCACCGGACGGTCGCGGCGGACGAGCGGGGCGGCCGAGGCGGCGCCCGGCAGCAGCAGCCCGCTCGCCGCGGCGAGCGCGGGGACGGCGATTCCGGCTTTGAGCACGGAGCGGCGGGAAGGGGTCGTTTCGGTCATGGCGGTCGTTCTATCCGGCGACCACGGCCAAGCGGCCAACTCGGGCTGACCGCCGGGTGAACGCCTCACTCGTCAGGAGGAAGCTCACAACCGGTCGTCACGCTCGGTGCGCTTCCCGAACCATCTCGTGCTCGCAGGGGCCTTCCGGGGCTGGACGCGCCACGAACCCGTGCCGCCGGTACAGGGCAAGCGCGTGCTCGTTGCCGCCCGCGACGCGCAACGCCAGCTCGCTCGCCCCACGCCCCTCGCTCCAGCGCACCACGGCCCGGACGAGCGCGTCCCCGACTCCCCTGCCGCGCGCCGGCGGAGCAACCCACATCGAAAGCAGCTCCGCTCGGTCGCCGCGTTCGGAAAGGTGCCCGCTGACCATGCCCGCCGGAACGCCGTCGAGGTCCGCCAGGACGTTGAGCGACACGTCGCGCAGCCGCGCCCGCCAGCGCGGTTCGGCGTCGTTTTCGCCTTGCCAGTCCGCGAGTGCGGAGCTGAACGCCTCCGGGTTCTCGCGCAGCGCGGCCAGCCGGAGGTCGCGCCACTCCGCCCAGTTCTCCGCGCTCAGCTCGCGCACCACGATCACACTTGCACCGTCGCCGTGGCGGCCGGGCCGTTACATCGGAATAGGGTGAAATCATGCGCATCGACCGGCTCGACCACCTCGTCCTCACCGTCGCCGACCTCGGCGCGACGGTCGATTTCTACACCCGCGTCCTCGGCATGACCGAGGTGACGTTCGGGCCCGGGCGCAAGGCGCTGGCGTTCGGCACGAGCAAGATCAACCTGCACGAGGCCGGGCGCGAATTCGAGCCCAAGGCGGACCGGCCGACGCCGGGCAGCGCGGATCTGTGCCTGATCACGAGCGATTCGCTGGAGCAGGTTGTCGAAGAGCTGGCCGGGGCCGGGGTGCCGATCGAGGAGGGCCCGGTCGACCGCACGGGCGCGACCGGGCCGATCCGCAGCGTGTACTTCCGCGACCCCGACCGGAATCTGATCGAGGTCAGCGTCTACCGCTGAGCCTGCGGCTGCTGGCTCGGCAGCGTCCCCGCGGCCATCCGGCGTGCGACGTCCCGGCGCAGCCAGAGGAACCACAGGAACGCGGCCAGGAAGATGATGCCGATGATCGCGATCGCCGGCTGCGTGATGCCGACCGCGATGATCGCCAGCTGCAGCAGCAGGATCACCGGCACCGCCCAGACGTGCTTGAGCATTCCGCACAGCACGATCAGCACCACCGCGAGCGCGATGACCGTCCAGCCGGTGAAGCTCGTGATGCCGCCGCCGAGTTTCGCGACGACCGGCAGCGCGAGGGCGACGGTGATCGCCTCCATGATCAGCGTGCCCGCCATGACGCCGCGAAAGCCCTTCATCGGGTCTTTCGCGGGCGGCTTGACCGGCGTATCGGGCGTTTCCGGGGTCTCGCTCACGCTGGCTCCTTCCCGAACAGCGTGCGCGCGTCGCCCGCGGTGACCACCGATCCGGTCACCAGCACGCCGCCGCCCGCGAGCGGTTCCTCCGGGTCGTCGTTCTGCTCCACGAGGCCGATCGCGGTCTCGATCGCGGTCTCCAGATCCGGTTCGGCGAGCACGCGGTCCTCGCCGAAGATCGACGCGGCCAGCTCCGCCAGGTCCTCGACCGGCAGCGACCGCGGCGACGAACTGCGCGTGACCACGACGTCCGACACCACCGGCTCCAGCGCGTCCAGGATGCCGCGCGCGTCCTTGTCGGCCAGCACGCCGACGACCGCGACGAGCCGGCGGAAGTTGAACTCGTCGGCGATCGTCGTGGCGAGCGCCCGCGCGCCCATCGGGTTGTGCGCGGCGTCGACGAGCACCGCCGGGGCGGCCCGCACGCGTTCGAGCCGGCCCGGGTTCTCGACCTCGGCGAACGCCTCGCGCACCGCCTCCACGACGAGCTGTTTGTCTTTGCCCGCCCCGAAAAACGCCTCGACGGCGGCCAGCGCGAGCGCCGCGTTCGCGGCCTGGTGCGCGCCGTGCAGCGGCAGGAAGATCTCGTCGTAGACGCCGCCGAGGCCCTGCAGCTTCAGCATCTGCCCACCGACCGCGACCTCGCGTTCGAGCACGCCGAACTCGCTGCCCGCGCGCGCCACCGCGGCGTCGACCTCGACCGTGCGTTTCAGCAGGACGTTCAGCACCTCGGGGTCCTGCTCGCCGATCACCGCGACCGATCCGGGCTTGATGATCCCGGCCTTCTCCGCGGCCGCGTCGGCGGGCGTCGGGCCGAGGTATTCGGTGTGGTCCAGCCCGATCGGCGTGATGACCGCGACCTGGGCGTCGGCCACGTTCGTCGCGTCCCACGCGCCGCCCATGCCCGCCTCGAGCACCGCGGCCTCGACCGGCGCGTCGGCGAACGCGGCGAACGCCATCCCGGTGAGCACCTCGAACTTGCTCATCGGCACGCCGTCCTCGCTCGCGCCGTCGACCATCGCCACGTACGGCGCGATGTCCTGGTACAGCTCGGCGTAGCGGGCGGCGGAGACCGGACGGCCGTCGAGCGCGATCCGCTCGGTGACGAGCTGCAGGTGCGGGCTCGTGTAGCGGCCCGAGCGCAGGCCCATGCGGGTCAGCAGCGAATCGACCATCCGCGCGACCGAGCCCTTGCCGTTCGTGCCCGCGACGTGCACCACCGGGTAGCCGTGGTTCGGCTCGCCGAGCAGCGTCATCAGCGCCTGGATCCGGGCGAGCGACGGTTCGAGCTTCGTCTCCGGCCAGCGCTGGTTCAGCTCGGCCTCGGCGGCCATCAGGTCGCGGCGGGCCTCCGGGCCGTTCTCGTCGCCGAACTCGGCGGGCGCGCCCTCGTCGTCGAGTTCGTGCAGCTCGGCGCCGTCTTCGGGACGCAGGTCCGGGACCGGGCCGAGCGCCAGGTTGTCGCCGAGCTGGCCGATGCCGCCGATGCCGCCGCGCGAACCGCCGCCGACGGTGTAGGCCGCGTCGGGCGCGTCGAGGTCCGGCTCCAGCTCGTTGCCGGGGTCGTCCTCGTCGTCGCTGTGCGCGAGCGCGCCCAGTTCGTCGACCCCCGCGAAACTGTCCGGATCGGCGAGATCCGGACGCCGGGTCTCCTCGGGCTCCTCACCGCGCGGCACTCGTGCACTCCTTGAAGTCGCTGTCCCGGCGCGGTCGCGCGACCGGGAAGACCAGGCGAAAGGTTCGGCCTGGCACACCGTCGAGCGTACCCGGGGCCGCCTCGCGCCCGACGGCCCCGGGGCGTCGGTCGCGATCACGCCCGCGGCGATCCGTGGCAAGGTCGGGCGCATGCCCTTCGACCACAACCACCACTACCACCCGGCCCTGCTCCGGCTCCTGCCGCCAGGCCCCGGACGCGCCCTGGACGTCGGCTGCGGAGACGGCCGCTTCGCCCGCAAACTGGCCGCCGCCGGAATGACTGTCGAAGGCATCGACACGTCGGCCGAAATGATCGCCCGAGCCACCGTCACCGGCTCCCCCGGACCCGGCACAGTGGAATACCGCCGTGCAGACATCACCACCGAACCGCTGGAACCCGAGTCCTACGCCTATATCTCCGCCCTGGCCTCGCTGCACCACGTCCCGTTCGAAACCGTCACGAGACTGCGCGACGCCCTCGCCCCCGGAGGCGTCCTGGCCGTTCTCGGCTGCGCCCGCCCCAGCCGTCCTGGCGATTACGCCCGCGAACTCGTCGCCGTCCCCGCGAACGCACTGGCGAGGCTGCTCGTCTTCGCCGGAGACCGCCTCAACGGCGGCCCGGACCCGGTCGCCAAGGCCCCGGTGCACCTGAAATTCCCGCCGCTGAACGACGTCCGCCGGGACTCGGCGCGCCTGCTCCCCGGCAGCACAGTCCGCCCGCTGCTGTTCTGGCGGTACCTGCTGACCTGGCGGAAACCCACGGATCACCCCGCAGCCGGGTGAAAACCGGCCCCGACCACCCGATCGGCGGAGAGCGCGAGCGCCCGCGGCGCCGAAAGCTAAAGCGGGTCGTACCGCTAGGGAGGACGGGTTCGCATGCGCATCATCCGAATAGTGCTGTCCGCGATCGCCGCGATCGCACTGCTTCTGTCGACGGCGGCGGCCGCGAGCGCCGCGCCCCGGCACTACCGCCACTACGTCGCCCTCGGCGACTCGTACACGTCGGGACCGCTCATCCCGCTGCCCCGGCTGGATCCGTTCGGCTGCTTCCGCTCGACGTCCAACTACCCGTCGCTGGTAGCCAGCTCACTGGATGTGGACCGCTTCACCGACGTCAGCTGCGGCGGCGCGAACACCTCGCACATGACCGCCCCGCAAAATGTGCCCCTGGGCCAGAATCCGCCGCAGTTCTCCGCCCTGCGCCCCGACACCGACCTGGTAACCGTCGGCATCGGCGGCAATGACTCGGGCCTGTTCGGCAAACTGGTCGACACCTGCCCGACCCTGCGCGCCTCGGACCCGACCGGCAACCCGTGCCAACGCCACTTCACCGTAGACGGCGTAGACACGATCAAGGCGCTGCTCCCGAAAACGCAAGCCGCCGTCCAGCAAGTACTGGCCGGAATCCACGCCCGCTCCCCCCACGCGACGGTCCTGGCCATCGGCTACCCGCGCATCGCCCCCGCACACGGCTATTGCCCGAAAACCCTGCCCTTCGCGAACGGCGACTACGCCTGGCTCTCCAGCGTGGAAGAAGGCCTGAACGCAGCAGTAAGCAACGCAGTAGCCGCGGACGGCCAGTCGTCCTATGTGGACACCTACACCCCGTCCTTCGGCCACGACGCCTGCCAGCCCCACGGCGTGGCATGGATCAACGGCAAAGACCTGAACCTGCTGGCCGCCGCCCCCTACCACCCCTTCTACGAAGGAATGGCAGGCGAAGCAAAGGTAATCCTCCAACAACTCCGCTAAAAAAACGCCGTGAGGGGAACCCTGAGGGACTCAGAGTCCCTCAGGGTTCCCCTCACGGCATTAAAACCGCCGCCAAACCACCCAACCCTCGGGGCACCCACCCCTCCCCCAACCCCGATACAAAGCCGCCCTGCGG
>NZ_GG657746.1:5823229-5830940 GCF_000158875.1 Streptomyces sp. AA4
GCACCCCCGAACCGTCAGCACAATCGGCTCTCGGGGTGCCCCACGCAACCACTCACCGGCAATGTCGCCGCCAGGCGACGAGCCGAGCAGACAGGCCCCGTCAGGAAGCAGGCAACGCAGCCAACCGAGCCTCAATCCGCCCGATATCCGCCACCGCGGTCTCCCGCCGCACCTTGATCTTCTCGATCACCTGCTCCGGCGCCTTGGCAATAAACGCCTCGTTCCCCAGCTTCCCCTCAGTCTGCGCCAATTCCTTCCGCGCAGCCCCAAGGTCCTTCTCCAACCGCTTCCGCTCAGCCGCGACGTCGATAGTGCCGGAAGTATCCAACTCCACCGTCACCACGCCGCCACCCAGCGCGACCTCCAGAGAAGCGCTGACCGAGAACCCGTCCTCCGGCTCAGTAAGCCGCACCAACGACCGAATCCCGGCCTCATGCCCAGCCGGGAACCCGTCCCCGGCCAGCCGAGCGGCAACCTTCTGCCCCGGCTTCAGCCCTTGATCAGCCCGGAACCGCCGAATCTCGGTAATCAGCTTCTGCACATCAGCGACCCGAGCGTCGGCAACCGGATCCGCATACCCCTCGACCGCCGACGGCCAAGCCGCGATCACCAACGACTCGCCCCCGGTCAAGGCAGTCCACAGCTTCTCCGTGACAAACGGGATGAACGGATGCAGCAACCGCAGCACCGTGTCCAGCACCTGCCCAAGCACCTTCCGCGTCGCCTCGACCCGCGCGGAATCCCCTTGGTACAGCTGAACCTTGGCCAGCTCCAGATACCAGTCGCACAACTCGTTCCACGTGAACTGGTACAGCGCATTGGCGACCTTGGCGAACTGGAAGTCCTCGAACAACCCGTCCACTTCGGACACCAGCGCGGCGAGCCGCCCGAGAATCCACCGATCCGACTCGGTCAGCTCGGCAGCGGGCGGCAACTCCCCGTCAGCCGTCGCCCCGTTCATCATCGCGAACTTGCTGGCATTCCACAGCTTCGTGCAGAAGTTACGAGACCCGGCAGCCCATTCGTCGGCCAACGCCATGTCCGCGCCCGGGTTGGCCCCGCGAGCCAGCGTGAACCGGGTGGCATCCGCCCCGTAAGCGTCCATCCACTCCAGCGGGTCGATCACATTCCCGCGCGACTTGGACATCTTCTTGCCGTTGGCGTCGCGAATCAGCCCGTGCAGATAGACATGGTCGAACGGCTGCTTGCCGTCCATCTCCTGCACGCCGAACATCATCATCCGGACCACCCAGAAGAACAGGATGTCGTACCCGGTGGACAGCACGCTGGTCGGATAGAACTTCGCGAGATCCGCGGTCTCCTCCGGCCATCCCATGGTCGACATCGGCCACAGCCCGGACGAGAACCAGGTGTCGAGCACGTCCGGATCCTGCGTCCAGCCCTCGCCGGACGGCGGCTGCTCGTCCGGGCCCACGCACACGACCTCGCCGTCCGGCCCGTACCAGACCGGGATCCGGTGCCCCCACCACAGCTGGCGCGAAATCGTCCAGTCGTGCATGTTGTCGACCCAGTCGAAGTACCGCTTCTCCAGCTCCGCCGGGTGGATCTTCGTCCGCCCGTCGCGCACCGCGTCGCCCGCGGCCTTGGCCAGCTCGGCGACCTTGACCCACCACTGCAGCGACAGCCGCGGCTCGACCACCGTGTCGCAGCGGGAGCAGTGGCCGACCGCGTGCACGTACGGCCGCTTCTCCGCGACGATCCGGCCCTGCTCGCGCAGCGCGGCGACCACCGCGGGACGCGCCTCGAACCGGTCGAGGCCTTCGAACGGACCGGGCACGGTGACCTCGGCGCGCTCGTTCATCACGGTCAGCATCGGCAGGTCGTGGCGGCGGCCGATCTCGAAGTCGTTCGGGTCGTGCGCCGGGGTCACCTTGACCGCGCCGGTGCCGAACTCCGGGTCGACGTGCCGGTCCGCGACCACCGGGATCTTCCGTCCGGTCAGCGGCAGTTCGATCTCGGTGCCGACCAGGTGCGTGTAGCGCTCGTCGTCCGGGTGCACGGCCACCGCGGTGTCGCCGAGCATCGTCTCCGCGCGCGTGGTGGCCACGACGATCGAGGCGTCGCCGTCGCCGTAGCGGATCGACACGAGTTCGCCGTCGTCGTCGCTGTGGTCGACCTCGATGTCCGACAGCGCCGTCTGGCAGCGCGGACACCAGTTGATGATGCGCTCGGCGCGGTAGATCAGGCCCGCGTCGTAGAAGTTCTTGAACACCGTCTGGACGGCCTTGGACAGGTTCTCGTCCATGGTGAAGCGCTCGCGCGACCAGTCGACGCCGTCGCCGAGCCGCTTCATCTGGCCGAGGATCTTGCCGCCGTACTCGGCCTTCCACTCCCAGACCCGCTCGACGAACTTCTCGCGGCCCAGGTCGTGCCGCGACAGGCCTTCGCCGGCCAGCTGGCGCTCGACGACGTTCTGCGTCGCGATGCCCGCGTGGTCCATGCCCGGCAGCCACAGCACCTCGTAGCCCTGCATCCGGCGGCGACGGCTCATCGCGTCCATCAGGGTGTGGTTGAGCGCGTGGCCCATGTGCAGGCTGCCGGTGACGTTCGGCGGCGGCAGTACGATCGAGAACGGCGGCTTGTCCGACGAGGCGTCGGCCGTGAAGTACCCGGCCGCTACCCAGCGGTCGTACATCGGGGCTTCCTCGGCGGCCGGGTCCCAGGCACCCGGAAGGTCGGTTTTCTGCTGCGGAGCGTTCTCGGTCACAATGGACAAGTCTACGAACCCGCCGCGGCGGGGTTACGCAGGGGGAAAGGCGGTGCGCCGATGACTCGGCCGGAGGATCCGGACGACCGGATGGAAACCCATCCGGACCTCATGGACCCGGAGTGGCGCAAGCACGCCCAGCGGGACGCGTGGCTCGGCGCCAAGAAGGACCTGAAGAAGCGGCGCAAGCACGAACGGCGCAACGCTCCGTCCCCGGTCTACGGCCGCGGCGGCGCGGCCCCGAGCCGCTGGCCCGGGATCGCGGCGATCGTCGGTCTCGTGCTCCTGCTCGCGGCGGCGGTCGTGGTGCACCAAGTTCAGCCGATCGGGGTCAACGACCGGATGATCGGGTACGGCCTCGGCTCCTCGGCGGAGACCAGCAGCCAGCAGCTCTTCTAGGAGCGGGCTTCAGGATCGCGGCGTTGTCCGCGATGTTTTTCACCGTCACCAGCCCGGGCGACCTTGATCGCGAGCGACTTCGCGACGGCGATTTCGCGGCTCCCCTCGGAACAGGCTGAGTAATTCTCTCCGCCGCGGGCACCCGGCGAATAGGGCACCAAACTGCTGGCCGAACCGGTGCCGCACAGCCGAGTGCCGCCGCCAGCGACGGCCGCCGCATGGCCGCACTCACCGCGAGCGCCCGGCGACGGAAGGTCAACCAGGTCCTGCGGCCATCGTGACCAGGCTCGCCCGGCCCAGCCCCCGCGCAGGATGCACAGGCCGGACTCAACAGGCTAGACTGTGCTTATGTCCGAAGCCCCCTCCGTCCCGCCGCGCGTCGCCGAGTCCGCGGGCTGTCTCCGCGGCGTCGTCGGCCAGCTGCACCGCAGGCTGCGGCAGGTCGACAACGCGGAGATCCTCACGCCGACCCAGACCGCGGTGCTCAACCGGCTGCACCGGGAAGGTCCCGGGACCCAGGCCGAACTGGCCGCCGCGGAGCACGTCCGGCAGCAGTCCATGGCCGCGACGCTCGGCGTGCTCGACTCGCTCGGCTACCTGAACCGCACGCGCGATCCCGCCGACGGCAGGCGCGTCGTGATCTCGCTCTCCGATCTCGGCGAGAAGACCGTCATCGGGATCCGGCAGCACCGCGACGAATGGCTCGCCGCCGCGCTGGCGGACGAACTGACCGAGGACGAACTCGAAACGGTCCGGCGCGCGCTGCCCTTGCTGCAGCGGATCGCCCAGCGCTGACCCCCTGAACCTGAGGAGCACTGACGAACACCGCGACCGCCCCCGCGAAATCCCGCTTCGGCGCGCGCCTGGTGACCCCGCTGGTCGCGAGCGCCGTGCTGAACCCGATCAACTCCACGCTCATCGCCGTCGCGCTCGTCCCGATCGGACAGGCGTTCGGCGCCGGACCGGGCCGCACGGCCTGGCTGATTTCCTCGTTGTACCTGGCCACCGCGGTCGGGCAGCCGGTCGTCGGACTGCTCGTCGACCGCTACGGCGCGCGGCGCGTGCTGCTCGGCGGCGCGTCCGTCGTGATGGTGGCCGGAGTCGCCGGGATGATCCCGATCTCGGTCGAATGGCTCACCGGCGTGAGAGCGGTGCTCGGCATCGGCACCTGCGCCGGGTTCCCGGCCGCGATGGCCGTGCTGCGGCGGCGCGCCGACCAGATCGGCGAAGGCGTTCCCGCGCGGGTGCTGTCCGTGCTCGCGATGTCCGCACAGACCGTCATGGTGATCGGCCCGACGCTCGGCGGCGTGCTGATCGCGCTCTTCGGCTGGCCGGCGATCTTCGCGGTGAACCTGCCGCTGGCCGGGATTTCCCTCGTGCTGACCCTGTGGTGGGTCCCCAAGGACACCCCGGCGGAGAAACCGGCCGAGCGGATCGACGTCGCCGGGATCGCGCTGTTTTCCGCCGCGCTGCTGGTATTGCTGTGCTACCTGATGGAGCCCGGCATCGGCGATCTGTGGCTGCTGGCCGCTGCGCTCGTGCTCGGCGGGTTGTTCGTGCGGGTCGAACTGCGCGCCCGGAAGCCGTTCATCGACCTGCGGATGCTCGCCGCGAACGGTCCGGTGCTGCGCACGTATTTGCGGCAGGCACTGAGTTTCCTGGCGATCTACACGATCATGTTCGGCTACGTGCAGTGGCTCGAGGAGGCACGCGGGTTCGCCGAATCCGTCGCCGGGCTGTTGCTCCTGCCGATGTCCGGGGTCGCCGTCGGCGCGGCCGCGCTGTCCGGCCGGCCCACCGGCGTCCGGCTGCGGCTGCTGCTGGTCGGCGCCGCGCTGCTGGGCGGATCGGCCGCGCTGCTGTTCGTCGACGACGGCACCGCGTTGATCTGGCTGCTCGTGCTCGCCGCCGTGTTCGGCCTGGCCCAAGGGCTCACCAGCGTCGCCAACCAGACGACGCTCTACCGCGAGACTCCGGCCGAGACGATGGGCACCGCGAGCGGTCTCTTCCGGACCGCGCAATACCTCGGCGCGATAGTCGCGGCCACGGTCATCGCCCAGTGCTATGGCGGGCACGCCGATTCCGGCGGGCTGCACCGGCTGGCCGTCGTGCTGATCGTGACCAGCGGGTTGCTGCTGATCGTGACCGCCGCGGACCGCGCGCTGCTGCGGGCCGAACGCCGCGAACGCGAGCGGCAGGAGGCGATGTGACGACCCCCGTCTTGGGTTCCGCACGGCAAAGGCGGACGATGTGCCCATGACTCGCGAAGCTCCGACTGGTGACGTGGACGAAGCCCGCCTCGAAGTGGGCAAGCCGAAAGGCTGGGCGGCCGGAATCCCGGGAGTCGCGGTTTCGCTGGCGCGCGGGGTGGAGCAGATGGGCCCGGTCCGCACCGCGCGCACGCTGCGGCTGCTGAACCAGCGAGACGGCTTCGACTGCCCGGGCTGCGCGTGGCCGGAGCCGCGGCAGGCCGACGGCGAGAAGCGCAAAATGGCGGAGTTCTGCGAAAACGGCGCGAAGGCGGTCGCCGAGGAGGCGACGAAACGCCGGGTCGGCCGGGAGTTCTTCGCCGCGCATCCGGTGTCGGAGCTGAACGAGCGCACCGACTACTGGCTGGGCCAGCAGGGCCGGCTCACCGAGCCGATGGTGTTGCGCGAAGGCGCTTCGCACTACGAGCCGATCTCCTGGGACGACGCGTTCGGCCTGATCGCCGGCGAGCTGCGCGGCCTGGCGAGCCCGGACGAGGCGATTTTCTACACCTCCGGCCGCACCAGCAACGAGGCCGCGTTCGTGTACCAGCTGCTGGTCCGCTCGTTCGGCACGAACAACCTGCCGGACTGCTCGAACATGTGCCACGAATCGTCCGGCGCGGCGCTTTCGGCGACCACCGGCATCGGCAAGGGTTCGGTGTCGCTGGCCGACCTCCACCAGGCCGACCTGATCGTGGTCGTCGGGCAGAACCCGGGCACGAACCACCCGCGCATGCTGTCCGCGCTGGAGGAGGCGAAGGGCCGCGGCGCGAAGGTCCTCGCGGTCAACCCGCTGCCCGAAGCCGGGCTGATGCGGTTCAAGAACCCGCAGAACGTGCGCGGCGTCGTCGGCAAGGGCACGCCGCTGGCCGACGAGTTCGCGCAGATCCGGCTCGGCGGCGACCTCGCGCTGTTCCAGGCGGTCGGGCATCTGCTGCTGCAGTGGGAGGACGCCGCTCCGGGGTCCATTGTGGACTGGGAGTTCGTGGAGAAGTCCACGCACGGCTTCGAGGACTGGGCCAAGCAGCTGCGCGAGATCGACTGGCCGGAGACCGAGAAGGCGACCGGCCTGGCCCGCGAGCAGATCGAGCGCATCGCGCGGATGATCGCGACGTCCGAGCGCACGATCTACTGCTGGGCGATGGGTTTGACCCAGCACAAGCACGCCGTGCCGACGATCGCCGAGGTGGTGAACCTGGCGCTGGTGCGCGGGATGATCGGCAAGCCGGGCGCGGGCCTGTGCCCGGTGCGCGGCCATTCGAACGTGCAAGGCGACCGCACCATGGGCGTGTGGGAGAAGATGCCCGAGACGTTCATGGACGCGCTCGACCGCGAGTTCGGCATCACCGTGCCGCGCGAACACGGCTGGGACACCGTCGACTCGATCCGCGCGATGCTCGACGGACGCGGCAAGGTGTTCTTCGCGATGGGCGGCAATTTCGCCTCGGCCACCCCGGATTCGGACCGGACCGCGGACGCGCTGCGGTCGTGCTCGCTGACCGTGCACGTGTCGACGAAGCTCAACCGTTCGCACGTCGTCCCCGGCCGCACCGCGCTGATCCTGCCGACGCTCGGCCGCACGGAACGCGACGAGCAGGAATCCGGCCGCCAGTTCGTGACGGTCGAGGATTCGATGTCGCAGGTCCACGCCTCGCGCGGCCGGCTGGCCCCGGCGAGCGACCAGCTGCTGTCCGAGGTCGCCATCGTGTGCCGGCTGGCGGAGCGGCTGCTCGGCGCCGACCACCCGGTGCCGTGGCGGTCGTTCGAGAAGAACTACGACCTGATCCGCGACCGCATCGCCGCGGTGGTGCCGGGCTGCCACGACTACAACCAGCGGGTCCGCGAACCGGACGGCTTCGTGCTGCCGCACGCACCGCGCGACTCGCGGGAATTCACCGGCACGGCGACCGGCAAGGGCACATTCACCGTGTCGGAGCTGGAATACCCCTCGGTGCCCGAAGGCCGGTTGCTGCTGCAGACGCTGCGCAGCCACGACCAGTACAACACTACGATCTACGGCCTGTCCGACCGCTACCGAGGCATCGAGGACGGGCGCCGGGTGGTGTTCGTGCACCCGGATGACCTGACCGCGCTTGGCGTTGCGGACGGGGAGATCGTGGACCTGGTCTCGGAATGGCGGGACGGGGAGCGGCGGGCGCCGAGCTTCCGCGCCGTGGCTTATCCGACGGCTCGCGGGTGTGCGGCGGCGTACTTCCCGGAGGCGAATGCTTTGGTGCCGCTGGATTCCGTCGCGGAGAAGTCGAATACGCCGGTGTCGAAGGCCGTCGTGATTCGGCTGGAGTCGCATAACCACGGGTGACCTAGTCGTGAGTGG
>NZ_GG657746.1:5831040-5845717 GCF_000158875.1 Streptomyces sp. AA4
GCCATCGCGGCCGGGAACCCGGCGCAGGTGCCGATGCCGAGCACCGCTCTCACGCCGGTGAGCCATTCGACCGAGATCGGGATCATCCCGGCGACTCCGGCCACCATCACGACGGACGCGCCGCCGAGCAGCACGCGCCGCGCGCCGTAGCGGTCGACGAGCAGTCCGACGACCGGCTGCCCGACCGCGGTGGCCAGGTACAACGAGGAAATCAGCCAGGCCGTGCGGCCCGGTCCGGCGCCGAACGCCTGTCCGATCGGGACGAGCGCGCGCCACTCACGAGGCGTCAGTCGATGCAGTTGTCACCGTCTGACGTGACGGGCTGCGGCTGGTCGGCCTTCACCGGCCCGCCGGCCGCGGACCCGCCGTCCGACACCCCCGGTCCTGAGTAGACCTTCCCGAGCACCACCTGGATGTGCCCAGCGGGAACGTCTGCCGATTCCTTTGTGGACAGTCCGCCCAGTTCCTTCGCCACCTCCGCGCCCTCCGCGGCGAGAGCGGCCGGGAAGCGCACGACCGACGTCCGCTGCGACGGGGCGTTCCCCGCGGCGGCCGCGGCGAACCCCTTGCCCTTCAACACATCCGCGACTCGCGCCGCCAGACCGGAGGCGTCACCGGCGTTCGAGATCTCCACCGTCGCCTTCGGCGTGCCCGGCGGCGCGGCGGGCGGGGCGGTGCCGATCAGCCCGGCCGCAAACGCTTTCACCTGCGCCGGATCGACCTGTACCGCGGTCGCCGTGGGGTGGGATTTGTCGTAGCGGTAGTCCGGATTCACCACTGGGACCGTCGTGAACTGGATGCCGCCGCCGGACACGCCGCGCATTTTGCCGACGAAGTCCAGGATGTTCCACGACTGGTCCAGCACCACGGACCGCTTCACCGCGTCGATGAGGTCGCTCAGCTTGCCCGGGTCGGCGAGCGTCCCGGCCGAGAGCACTTGGTGCGCCATCGAGGCGAGGAACACCTGCTGCCGCCGCATCCGGCCGAAGTCGGTGCCGGGCAGGTTGTCGCGCTGCCGTACGAAAGCGAGCGCGGCGCCGCCGGAAAGACGCTGTTTGCCCGCCGGGAAATCCGCGCCCGAGTTCTCGTCCTTGGTGGCCTTCTTCAGGCACACCTCGACCCCGCCGACGGCCTTGCTGATCTCGGAGAAGCTCAGCAGGTTGACCTCGGCGTAGTGGTCGATGGTGACGCCGGTCAGTTCCTCGACCGCCTGCCGCGTCGCCTTGCGCGCCGCGGTCATCGACTCCTGCTCTATCTTGTCCTTGTCGGTTTCCCCGGCCGCGCGCAGTCTCGCGGCCTCGGCCGCCTTGCCGCGGCCGAACGCGGCGTTGATCTTGCCTTTGCCGCCGGGCAGGGAGACGTACGAATCGCGCGGGATGGAGAACGCCTTGACCTCCTGCTGCCCGTCCGGGATCCGCAGCACGATCAACGTGTCGGTGAGGTCGTCGCCGTTCGCGCCCGCGCGCAGTTCCTGCAGCACGCTCTGCGGCAGCGGGTTCCCCTGCGGATCCTTGCGCGCGTCCCGGCCGACCAGCAGGATGTCCGTCGCCCCGTCGGCGTGCTTCTGGCCCTCGTCCACCGATCCGCCGCCGCCGATGACGTCGCTGCGGGTGATGTCGTCGAGCGCGCTCAGGGTCGAGAACCCGTAAGCCGTGCCGGCGAACACCACCGTCGACAACGCGCCGGCGATAACTTTCCCTGCGATCCGCACGCCCCTCTGGACGTCCAGCGGCCCCGATCTGCTGCATCCGTGACCCAGCTCACAGCTCAGCGCAGATGCGACGCTCCGTTCAGGTCCAGGATCGCGCCGGACGCCCACGGCGTCTCCGACGACGCCAGGAACACCACCGCCTCGGCGATCTCCTCCGGTTCGGCGACCCGGCCGAACGGGCTTTGCTCCCGCACCTCGTCGGTGACCCGGTCGGCGACGCGCTCGGTCGCGGTAAAGCCCGGCGCCACCGACGTCACCGAAATGCCGTGCGGGGCCAGCTGGACCGCCAGCGACTGGCCGAACGAGTGCAGCGCGGCCTTGCTCGCCCCGTACGGCAGGTACTCGGGCTCGCCGCGGAACGCCCCGCGCGATCCGACGTTCACGATCCGGCCGGGCACGCCGCGAGCGATCAAATGCCGTGCGACGTGGAAGGACACGTTGGCCGCGCCGAGGAGGTTGACGTCCAGCGTGTGCCGCCAGGCGTCCTGCCAGTCCGCATAGGACATCTCGGCGATCGGCGTGCGCGTGGCCGGGGTGGTGCCGACCGCCGCGTTGTTGACCAGCACGTCGACGCCGCCGAGCTGTTCCTCGGCCACGTCGGCGATCCACTGCGCGGCGTCGGGGTTGCCGAGGTCGCCGGACACGAGCACGTGCCCGGAACCGGGCAGCGCCTCGAGCGTTTCGCGCGCGGCCTCCCGGTTGGATCCACAGTGGACAGCGATCCGGTCGCCCCTCGTGGCGAAGGCGACGGCGATGGCGCGGCCGATCCCGCGCGAGGCTCCGGTGACGAGGACGTTCATCGCGCGAACAACTGCGTCTCGTCGCGGAAAGCCTTGAACTCCAGCGCGTTCCCGGCCGGGTCGTGCAGGAACATCGTCCACTGCTCCCCCGGTTCGCCGGCGAACCGCTGGTACGGCTCGATCACGAACTCGGTGCCCGCCGCGCGCAGCCGCCCGGCCAGCTCGTGGAAGCTCTCGACGTCGAGCACCAGCCCGAAATGCGGCACCGGCACGTCGTGCCCGTCGACCGGATTGCGGCCCGCTTCCGCGCGGGCGGCAGGGACGACGTGCGTGACGACCTGGTGGCCGTGGAAGTTCCAGTCGACCCACGAGTCCGCCGAGCGCCCCTCCGCCAGCCCGAGCACGCCGCCGTAGAACTCGCGGGCCTTCGGCAGGTCGTCGACCGGTATGGCCAGGTGGAAGGCGGGACGGACAGCCATGACGCACTCCTTCGGCGCGGGGATCGGTCTCTTCACCTTGACCACGGGATGTCCGAATGTCAACATTAGGACGTGGAAGTCACCCCCCTGAGGAAGGCGGCGCGCCGCGGGCTCGCCGACGAGGCCGCCGACCGGGTGCGCGAAGCGATCTTCGCCGGGCATTTCCGGCCCGGCGCGCCGCTGCGCGAGGTCGAACTGGCCGCGTCGCTGGAGATCAGCCGCGGGTCGGTGCGCGAGGGCATCGCCCAGCTCGCCCGGGAAGGCCTGGTCCGCTGCGACTGGCACCGGCCGACCACGGTGGTCGACGTGACCGCCGAGGACGTCGGCGAGGTCTACTCAGTGCGCGCCGCGCTGGACCGGCTGGCCGCGGTCACCGCGCGCGCCAACGCGACCGAGGCGGATTTGAACGCCTTGGACGCACTGGTCGCCGACCTGGCGAAAGCGGTCCGGAGCAAAGCGCCCGGACCGCAGTTGCTGGCGCTGGACATCGCCTTTCACGACCGCGTGTACGCCGCCGCGGGCAACGGCCGCCTGACCGAGGCGTGGCACGCGGTGCGGTCGCAGGTGTTTCTCTTTCAGCTGCAACGGGTTTCGCTCGGCCACGAGCATTACCGGGCGCGCGTGGTCGACGAGCATCGCGAACTGGCGCAGCTGATCCGCGGCGGCGACCGGGAACGGTTGGCCCAAGTGGCCGAACACCACGTGGAGTCCGCCCGGGAAAGCTTGCTCGAGCGCATCCGAACCGAGTAGTTCCACGCATCCGCCGCGCTTCCCGGCCTGTCAGGATCGATCGGTGGACACTGAACCGAGCCGGACGCGGACAGCACTCACCGGGGCGTTGCACGGGACTGGCGCGTACCTCGTCTGCGCCCTGGTGCTGTGCGCGCTCGCGGCCGGACTGACGGTCGGCGCGAAGGAGCTGACCCTGCCGGCCGTACTCGGGATCATCGTGCTCGCCTCGTTCCTGCACTTCGGGGTTTTCGCGCTGCCGGTCGCCGCCGGAATCGGCGCGCTGGTCGCTTCGCTCGGACAACCGAAACGACCGGCGCGCCGCGTGTGGCTCACGGTTTCCGCACTGACCGTCCTGGTGCCGATCGTTTTCGTCGCCGCGATGTCTGCCCACTGGGGGTAGGTTCTCTCCGCAATCGGCTGAGCGGTGCGAACCGCCGCGTTTCTCCCCCGGGCACCCCGGAATCTCCACAACTCCCGGGCAGGCTGAGCGGGTGGACCTCACCAGCAGCCCGAGCCGGGCCAGCCAAGCGATTTTCGGCGCACTGCACGCCGTCGTCGTGCTCGTGATCGTGGTCGCCGCGCTCGGCCTCCTCGTCGCGGCCGCCTTCACCGAATCCCCGTTCAACGTGGTGAACGCCGTCGGCCTTTTCTGCCGCCTGTACGGGATCTTCGTCTTCCCGCTCGCCGCCGGGATCGGGGTGGTCGCCAAACTTTTCGTTGCCCGGCCGTACTCCACCGTCGTCATCTGGACCACGATGCCGGTGCTCGCCGTGCTGTTCCCGGAGATCACCATGCTCACGTCGTGGCCGTCGCTGGACTAGCCTTCGCCCGCGCGAGAGCCGCTTCGATCTTCTTGTTGCTCGTCATGCTCATCGTCACCAGGGTCATCGACACGAGCACCCCCGCCGCCGCGACGTACGGCACCCGCACCCCGGCCGTCGCGGCGAGCCAGCCGCCCAGTGCGGCACCGGCGGGGGCAGCCGAAGCCGAGACGAGGCGCGAAGCAGCGGCGACCCGGCCCATCAGCCGGGCCGGGACGATGACCTGGCGCAGCGACGCGCCGAGCACCATGGTCGTCGCCATGGCGCAGCCGCACAGCGCGAACATCGCCCCGGCGAGCCACGGGTCGCGGGCGAGGCCGAAGGCCAGGACCGCGCCGCCCTCGATCACCGCGGTGACGGTGAGCGCGGTGCCGGTGCCCAGCCGCTTTTCCAGCGGTCCGGCGAGCACCATCGCGCCCACCAGTCCCCCGGCGGCTTCGGCGGCGAGCAGGAAACCGTATCCGGCGGAATCGAGACCGAGCGCGTCCTTCGCGAACACCACCAGCACCGCCCCGAACGCGCCGAACGCCAGGTTCCCGACCGCGGGTCGCAGCGCGAGGCCGAGCAGCAGCCGATCCTTGACCGCGTAAGCGAAACCTTCCTTCGAATCCGCCCACACGGACCGGCCCGGCGCCCGCTCCGGCACCGGCGTCGGCGGCAGCGTCCGGATCAGCACCGCGCTGGCCAGATAGGTCAGCGCGTTCACCGCGAACGGCAGCGTTCTCCCTACGGTGAAAAGGAAACTCCCGACCGGCGGTCCGGCGAACTGCCCGGCCGCGGTGGACGCGCCGCGCAGGTAGCCGTTGGCGCGGCGGAGCAGGATCTGGTCCCGTGCCA
This sequence comes from Streptomyces sp. AA4, assembly GCF_000158875.1. NCBI lineage: Bacteria > Bacillati > Actinomycetota > Actinomycetes > Kitasatosporales > Streptomycetaceae > Streptomyces > Streptomyces sp. AA4. The sequence continues at coordinate 5,836,361 of NZ_GG657746.1, forward strand.
GCAGATCCGGCAGGTACGCCTGCGCGGCGGTGTCGAAGAACAGCGTGCCGGTGCCGAGCAGGAACGCCACCCCGAGCAGGACCGGGATGCTGAGCCAGCCCAACGCGCCCGCGGCGACCGTCAGCGCCAGCAGCACTGCCCGCACCACATCCGCGATCCACATCGTGCGCCGCCGGTCCCAGCGGTCGACCAGCGCGCCGGCGAACAGCCCGGCGATCGGATACGGCGCGAGCACCGCCACCGTCACCAGGCTGACGACCAGCGGATCACTGTCCAGCAGCACCGCCAGCAACGGCAGAGCCGCGGAATACGCGCCGTCGCCGAGAGAACTGACCGTCGCGGCTGTCCACAAGCGACTGAACGCGGGAGGCATCTTCGGCTTGGTCATCTGGCCGCCCCCGGCCCCGGGCGGAAGAAAGCGACCGCGACGGTGGCGGCCACCTCGTCGGCGTCGCGCGCGTCCCGCATCTCGTCGAGCAGTTCGGCGAAGCGGCGTTCGAACTCCTCGAACCTCGCCTCGCTGATTCGCGTGTGCTGCATCCGGACGAACCGGCGCGAGCCCTCGGGTGCGGTCGAAAGGTCGTTGAGCGCGTGCTGCATCAGCACGTCCCGCTGCCCCGGAGCCGGTTCGGGCAGCTCGATCTTGCGCCCGACGTGCGCGTAGTAGCGCTCCACCACGCCGCGCACCTTCCGCGTGCGCACGACGTGCACGATCCCGGCTCGCTCCAGCACCCGCATGTGGTAGCTGGAACTGCCTTTCGCGATCCCCAGCTGCTCGGCTACCTGCGTGATCGTCGCGGGCCCGTCGCGCAGCACCGCGAGCACGCGGTGCCGCACGACGTTGCTCACGGCGCGCAGCTGGTCGGTCGTCTCTACCTGGACACTGTCGTGCGGCGGGACGTAGCCCGCTTGGTCATCCCCAGTCACGGGGACAATGGTCAACGACTCTTGACCATTTGTCCAGCGCTTATTTTCCGGCGGCCTTCCCCGCGGCGGTCAGCCGCCGAAGAGCCCGACCACCTTCCGGATCAGCTCGACCACGCCGTAGCCGAACGGCGCGAGCACCCACAGCCACGCGATCACCAGCAGCAGGGTCCGGCCGCCGGAGCGGCCCTCGGCACTCGTCATCACGCTTCACTCCCCACCGCGGCCTGCCCGGCCGGCTCGTGGAACTTCTCCTTCACCGGGCGCACGCATTCGTTCGCGACGAACCCGACCACCAGCAGGCCGATCATGATCCAGAACGACAGCTGGTAGAGGTCCGGCCCGGTCTTGCCGGCCGCCTTCTGGCTGTCCGCGATCCCGTCCACGATCAACGGCCCGAGCACGCCCGCCGCCGACCACGCGGTCAGCAGCCTGCCGTGGATCGCGCCGACCTGGTACGTGCCGAACAGGTCCTTGAGGTACGCCGGGAGCGTCGAGAACCCGCCGCCGTAGAAGGACAGGATCAGCATCGCGCACAGCACGAACACCAGCTTCGACGCGTTGGTGGTCAACGCGATCACGAGGTACAGCAGCGCGCCGACGCCGAGGTAGAACCGGTAGATGTTCTTGCGCCCCACCAGATCCGAGGCCGACGACCAGACGAACCGGCCCAGCATGTTGGTCAGCGAGAGCAGCGCGACGAACCCGGCCGCGGAAGCGGTGCCGACCGGGGCCGAGGTGCCCTTGAAGAAGTCGGTGATCATCGGCGCGGCCTTCTCCAGGATGCCGATGCCCGCGGTCACGTTGAGGCACAGGACGATCCAGAGGCACCAGAACTGCGGCGTCTTCAGCGCGTTCGCCGCCGAGACGTTCGCCGTCGAGATCATCGGCTTGGCTGCGGCCTGCTTCACCGCGCCCGCCGGACGCCAGTCGTCGGCCGGGACGCGGACGATCAGCACGCCCATCGTCATGAAGACCGCGTAGACGATCCCGTGGATCAGGAACGCCGTCGCGATGTCGCCGGTCGTGGGCGAGGAGCCGAGCATCGCCGACGACCACGGCGACGCGATCAGCGCGCCGCCGCCGAAGCCCATGATCGCGATCCCGGTGGCCATGCCCGGCCGGTCCGGGAACCATTTGATCAGCGTCGACACCGGCGAGATGTAGCCGATGCCGAGGCCGATTCCGCCGACCCCGCCGTAGCCGGCCACCACGAGCCAGAACTGGCCGCTCGCGACGCCGAGCGCGGCGAGCAGGAAGCCGGCGGAGAAACAGACTGTGGCGACGGTCATGGCCCAGCGCGGGCCGTTCTTCTCCACGAGGGTGCCGCCGAACGCGGCGGACAGCCCCAGCATCACGATGCCGAGCTGGAACGGCAGCCCGGACTGCGTGCCCGACAGTCCGAGGGTCTTCTCCAGCGGCGTCTTGAAGACGCTCCACGCGTAGGCTTGGCCGATCGACAGGTGGATGGACAGCGCGGCGGGCGGCACGAGCCAGCGGGTCCATCCGGGTGGTGCGACGATGCGGGAACGGGCAAGGAAGCCGGGGACAGCCATCGGCGGTCTCCTCCCAACAGTGACGAGGTGCTGGGAATGGTTTACCAGATCCTCGGCGTTGCGCCGGATGACTGTCGAATGACGTGAGAATGTCTTGTCGGCGACGACAAAAGACAGCGCCGAAAACGACAAAACGAGTGGAGCGGGCGATGGGCAGAGTGACGGTGCGGCGGCCGGTACGGCGGATCTCCGCGGCCGGCGAACGGCGCCGGCCGGACTCGCTGGCCGCCGAGGAACCGCTGGAGCTGCGAGTCGGCGGCAAGGCGCTCGCGGTGACAATGCGCACACCCGGCCACGACGTCGAACTGGCGCACGGCTTCCTGCTTTCGGAGGGCGTGCTCGGGTCGCGGGAGGACGTGGCCGTGGCGCGCTACTGCGACGGCGTCGACGACCAGGGCCGCAATACCTACAACGTGCTCGACATCGCGCTCGCCGAGGGAGTCGCCCCGCCGGACACCGGCGTCGAGCGGAACTTCTACACCACGTCGTCGTGCGGCGTCTGCGGCAAGGCCGCGCTCGACGCGGTGAAGCTGCGCAGCCGGTTCTCCCCCGCTTCGTCGGAGTTCGCGGTGAAGACCGACGTCCTCTCGCAGATGCCGGATCGGTTGCGGGAACAGCAAAAGGTGTTCTCGTCCACCGGCGGCCTGCACGCCGCCGGACTGTTCACTTCGGACGGTCAGCTCGTCGTCGTGCGCGAGGACGTCGGACGGCACAACGCGGTCGACAAGGTGCTCGGCTGGGCTCTGCAGGCGGGCCGGATCCCGGCGCCCGATCTGGGGCTGCTGGTCTCCGGCCGCGCCTCGTTCGAACTCGTGCAGAAGGCCGCGATGGCCGGCATCGGACTGCTCGCCGCGGTGTCCGCGCCGTCGTCGCTCGCGGTCGAACTGGCCGAGGAGAACGGCATGACGCTGATCGGTTTCCTGCGCGGCGACAGCATGAACCTCTACACCGGGGACCAGCGCCTGCTCACCTGATCACGCCTCGGCGGGCACCCAGTTGCCGTGGAAGCCGTGCGGGACCCGGTCCGGCAGGTGCACCGCGGCGACGGTTTCGAGGGTGCCCGCGTCAAGCAGGACAAGATCGCTGCGCGCCTCCGCCGCGTCGTAGACATAGCCCATCAGCACGCCCTCGTCCTCGCCCGCGTCCGCGCTGGAAGGGACGAACACGAATTCGCCCGGCTCGCGTCCGGGACCGAACCGGTGCGCGTCGACGGAACCCTTGCGCAGGTCGTGTTTGTAGACCGCGCCGACGCTGCGCGACCTGCCGTCGAGCGCGGTCGTGTAACCGTACCGGTGCGGCAGGCCGACCAAGCGCTCGTCCACCCGCGGGAACTCCTGTCCGTGCTCGTCGATCCGCTCCTCGACGACCTTCCCGAGCGCGAGGTCGACGGTCCACCGGTCGAGCGTCGGCTCGCCTTCGGCCGGGCCGTGCAGCGCGCGGTCGAACATCTTCGGGTGCCGGACCACGTCGAGCACGATCCGGTCGTCCTCGTCGTAGGCGTTGAGCGGATGGAAGACGTAGCACTGGCCGACGTCGAACCAGCGCACGTCGCTGTTGTCCCCTTCGCGCGGCATCACGCCGATGCGCGCCGGGTAGTCCGGATTCCATCGGTAGGGCAAGGAACTCACGCCGCGGCCGGTGCGCGCGGTCAGCGGATCGGGCACGTCGACCGGCACCGGGGCCTGGTCCGGATCGAAGGTGACCGGCAGGTCGTAGAACACGACATAGCGTTCGGTGAGCGAGAAATCGTGCATCATCGGCGCCCCGGTGACCTCGACGTCGACCGTGCGCCGCGCGCGGCCGTCGGTGCCGACCACCGAATACTGCACCCGATTGCCGAGCCCGAACTGGTACGAGACGGCGTGCAGCTCGCCGGTCCGCGGGTCGCGCTTCGGGTGTGCCGTGTACCCGGAGAGAGTGCCGTCGAAATCGCAGACGCCGAGGGCGTCCAGCTCCTCGCTCAGCTCCCACTGCGGCAGGCCGCCCTCGACAAGCGCGATCGTGCGCCCGGCGTGCCCGATGACGTTGGTGTTGGCCCCGGCCTCGTCCGTGCCGACGCGGCGGCTGCGGTACCACTCGGCCCGGCCGTCGCGCAGCCGCACGCCGTGCACCATGCCGCGGCCGAGGAACCAGTGGTGGGTTTCCGGGTCCGGGTCGGCCGGATTCGGCCCGTTCCGCAGGTAGCGGCCGTCGAGATAGTCGGGCAGCTTTCCGGTGACCGTCAGCCGGGTGCTCGTGTACTCGCGCTCGACCGGCGCGAAATTGCCTTCGAGGAAAGGATTTCCCATGACCCGCTCCTGTCCATAACGTGGTTATGGACACCGGTATAACAGGGTTATGGGATACTGGCAAGCATGAGCGAGCGGACTCGGGGCGCACACGCGCGGACGCAACTGGTCGAGGCGGCGATCCGACTGCTGGCCGACGGCGGCCCGGAAGCACTGCAGGCCCGCAAGCTGGCGGCGGAGATCGGCGCGTCCACGATGGCCGTGTACACGCACTTCGGCGGGATGTCCGCGCTCATGGAAGCCGTTGCGCGAGAGGGGTTTCGGCGGCTGATCGCCAACATGGCGACGGTCGAGCCGACTGACGACCCGGTCGCCGATCTGTACCAGCTGGCGCTCGCCTACCGCCGGACCGCGGTGGAGCACCCGGAGCTGTTCACGCTCATGTTCCGCGAGGCGGGGGCGCACGGGCAACCGGTCGGCGACCTGCTGAAGGACCATCAGGACAGCGAGGCGGCGTCGTCGTTCCGCGGCATGGTCGCCGCCGTCGGACGCACCATCGAAGCCGGCCGGCTCCAGGGCGACCCGCTCGCCGTCGCCTCACAGGTGTGGAGCGCGGTGCACGGCTATGTCACCCTCGAGTTGCTGGGCCATTTCGGCCGGGGCGACCGCGGCGTGACCGAAGTGCTCGCGCCACTCTGCGTGACGCTCGTCGTCGGGCTCGGAGACCGCCCTGCCGCCGCCCGGGCGTCCGTGGGTCTGGTCACAACGACCGGATGAAGATCTGCCGAAGGCAACGTTTTGCCTCTTCCTCACGTCTTACGCTGTATGGGTGAGGGGGATCGGGTGAACGAGGAGACTGAGGGCCGAAGGCGGGTGAGCCGCCGGTCCATGCTGATCGCGGGCGCCTCGGGCCTCGGCATCGCCGGGCTCGCGGTGGGGAGCGCGACCGGCGTGGTGCCGTTCAACCAGGCCATGCAGCGGGCACTGGGCGTGACGTCGTCGACGCCGGTGACGCAGCTGGGCAGCATGCGCGTGGAGCGGGTTTACTCGCACGCCCGCGGCCGGGAAGTGGACCTCGTTTTTCTCCTGCCGAGCAAGAAGCCGCCGGCCGGCCTGCCGATGTCGCTGATGCTGCACGGCCTGCACGGTTCGGCGCGCTCCGCCTCTCCGAGCGGTCTGCTGAAGCAGCTGGGCAGCGACGTCGCCCGCAAAGCCGTGCCCGCGTACGGCTTCGTCGCGGTCGACGGCGGCGACAACTACTGGCACCAGGTCCGCCCCGGCGACGACCCGATGGCGATGCTCCTGGAAGAAATCCCGCAGTGGCTGCGCGCCCGCGGCTTCGGCGGCACGGACGGCGTGCCGTTCGCGTGCGCCGGAGTCTCGATGGGCGGCTTCGGAGCGCTCCTGTACGCCCGCCGCCGAGCCGAACGCCGCCAGCCGCCCGCCGCGGTCGCCGCGATCGCTCCGGCGCTGATCACGTCGTGGCCGGAAATGGCGAAGCGGCGCATTTTCACCGGGATGACGGATTGGACGTCGCTGGATCCGCTGCGTCACCAGTCCGCGCTGCAGGGCATTCCGACGGCGGTTTACTGCGGTACGGAGGACCCGTTCATCACCGGGGTGCGGCGGTATATCGCGGAAACGCACCCGACGATCGGCTACACGGCGCACGGGAAGCACAGCGACACGTTCTTCCGCACCACGGTGCCCAGCATGGTGGGGTTCTTGGGGAAGCATTTGCGGCAGAAGGTGTGATCCTTCTTCGCCGATAACGGTCGCTGCGCTACGACACGGAAAGTCGGCCAGGCCGAGAAACGCCCGTCGCCGCGGCTTTCCCGGCGCGCCATGCGGAGCCCCGGAGGGACCGTGGGGAACGCATTCATGGCCGCACCACGACCAGGCCGCGCCCGCACTACTGCCGTGCGCTGTTGTCCACGACGACGGTTACCGCGAGGGAATTACGACACCCAGCGGGCCATGACGGACATCACCCAGAACCCGACCATCGCCGCCAGTGCCATGAGCAGCGACCAGCGCAGCTGCTGCGCCCGCGTCTCCGCACCGCGCAGGCGGCGCAGGAACAGCCACGACACCACGAACTCCGGGATCGGCAGCAGCGGGAACGCCGAACGCCGGGTGCCGACCGCGACCAGGCAGACCAGCGTGAACAGCACGAGCATGATCTCGGACGCGCGGATCAGCCACGGGAAGCGCGTCAGCACGGACGCGGCGACCCGTTCGCTCAGCTCCACGAGGCCGACCGGAGCGGCGGACGGCTCGGGTTCGGCGGGCACCGCTTCGCCGGGGTCGGTCTCGTCCCCCCGGGGTGCGGTCAGCGGCACGGTTGTCATCCTGTCCATTATCGCGCCTGCCGCCGACACCCGGACAGCCGACTCCTGCTAACGCCCGGCGGACGCCGGGTCAGGCCGACTTTTCGCCGCGCTCGCTGCGGGTGCGGCGGGACGGCTGGCGAGCCACGATCGTGGGGTTCACGTTCTCCCGCACGGTCTGCTCGGTGATCACGACCTTCGCCACGTCCTCGCGGCTCGGGATGTCGTACATGACCGGCTGGAGGACTTCCTCCATGATCGCGCGCAGGCCGCGGGCGCCGGTGCCGCGGAGCACGGCCTGGTCGGCGATGGCCTCGAGCGCGGTCTTGGTGAACTCCAGCTCGACGTTGTCCATCTCGAAGAGCTTCTTGTACTGCTTCACCAGCGCGTTGCGCGGCTGCGTCAGGATCGAGACGAGCGATTCCTTGTCCAGGTGGTTCACCGTCGCCACGACCGGGAGCCGGCCGATGAACTCCGGGATCAGCCCGAACTTGATCAGGTCCTCCGGCATGGTCTCGGAGAACACGTCGCTGCCCTCGATCTCGGCCTTGGTGCGGATCTCCGCGCCGAAGCCGAGGCCGCGCTTGCCGACCCGCTCGTTGATGATCTTCTCCAGCCCGGCGAACGCGCCCGCGACGATGAACAGCACGTTCGTCGTGTCGATCTGGATGAATTCCTGGTGCGGGTGCTTGCGCCCGCCCTGCGGCGGCACCGACGCGGTGGTGCCCTCGAGGATCTTCAGCAGCGCCTGCTGCACGCCCTCGCCGGACACGTCGCGGGTGATCGACGGGTTCTCGCTCTTGCGGGCGATCTTGTCGACCTCGTCGATGTAGATGATGCCGGTCTCGGCGCGCTTGACGTCGTAGTCGGCCGCCTGGATCAGCTTCAGCAGGATGTTCTCGACGTCCTCGCCGACGTAGCCCGCCTCGGTGAGCGCGGTGGCGTCGGCGATCGCGAACGGAACGTTCAGCAGCTTCGCCAGCGTCTGCGCGAGGTAGGTCTTGCCGCAGCCGGTGGGGCCGAGCATCAGGATGTTGGACTTGGCCAGCTCGACCGGCTCGTCCTTGGAGTCCTTCGGGCCGGACTTGTCGTCGGCCTGGATCCGCTTGTAGTGGTTGTACACCGCGACCGCGAGCGTTTTCTTCGCGTCGTCCTGGCCGATGATGTACTGCTCGAGGAACTCGTGGATGTCGGCGGGCTTGGGCAGCTCGTCGAGCTTCACGTCGCCGGCTTCGGCCAGCTCCTCTTCGATGATCTCGTTGCAGAGGTCGATGCACTCATCGCAGATGTAGACCCCCGGGCCGGCAATGAGCTTCTTCACCTGCTTCTGGCTCTTGCCGCAGAAAGAACACTTCAGCAGGTCGCCGCCGTCACCGATCCGTGCCATGGCCGTTGACCTCGTCCCCTCCGGTGCGCGGGGCGCACCTGCACTACTCTCTGGCGGCCCCGGGACTGCCAGCCGTACCCGGGACCCACACGCATTGCCATCGACGGTACCCGTCCGAAGGCGCGGTCGGGAACACCCGACCCCTTCGGGCACGTCGACGACCGACAGTAGACCAGCGGGCCGGTGCGCGTCGCGGATTCGCCGCGCACCGGCCCGTCGCGGTCAGTTCGCCGAGGCCTTCCGGTACGGGAGCACCTCGTCGATCAGGCCGTAGGCCTTGGCCTCTTCGGCGGTGAGGATCTTGTCCCGCTCGATGTCGGCCTTGATCTCGTCCGGTTCCTTGTTCGTGTGCTTCGCCAGGATGACCTCCATCTGGCGGCGCACGCGCTGGATCTCGTTGGCCTGGATCTCCAGGTCCGAGACCTGCCCGTAGGTGCCCTCGGTGGCGGGCTGGTGGATCAGCACGCGCGCGTTCGGCAGCGCCATGCGCTTGCCCGGCGTGCCCGCCGCCAGCAGCACCGCGGCGGCCGAGGCGGCCTGGCCGAGGCACACGGTCGAGATGTCCGGGCGGATGTACTGCATGGTGTCGTAGATCGCCATCAGCGACGTGAACGACCCGCCCGGGGAGTTGATGTAGATGCTGATGTCGCGGTCCGGGTCCTCGTGCTCGAGGTGCAGCAGCTGGGCCATCACGTCGTTGGCCGACGCGTCGTCCACCTGCACGCCGAGGAAGATCGTCCGCTCCTCGTACAGCTTGTTGTACGGGTTGGACTCCTTCACGCCGTAGCTGGTGCGCTCGACGTAGGACGGGAGGATGTACCGCGACTGGGGAGTCTGCGGGGCCCGGAAGTCACCCGGGAGCCGGAAGTTGCTCATGACGCTCTCCTGTGTGCTTGCGGGCTCAGTTGCTCGAGGTCAGGCCGCTGTCGCGG
>NZ_GG657746.1:5845817-5878092 GCF_000158875.1 Streptomyces sp. AA4
GATGATCTGCTCGGTGGTCTGCCCGGTCTGCTCGGCGGTGATCCGCGCGAGCTCCTGCTTCCACTTGTTGAACAGGTCCGCCTGGATGGCGATGTCCGACGCGGTGCCGCCGACGCCCGCGGACGGCTGGTGCATCAGGATGCGCGCGTGCGGGAGCGCGTAGCGCTTGCCGGGGGTGCCCGAGGACAGCAGGAACTGCCCCATCGAGGCCGCCATGCCCATCGCGTAGGTCGCCACGTCCGGGCGGATCAGCTGCATGGTGTCGTAGATCGCGAACCCGGCCGTCACCGAGCCGCCCGGCGAGTTGATGTAGAACCGGATGTCCGATTCGGCGTCGTCCGCGTCGAGCAGCAGGAGCTGCGCGGTGAGCCGGTTGGCGACCTCGTCGTTGACCTCGGAGCCGAGAACGACGATGCGCTCCTGGAGCAACCGCTCGAACACCGAGTCGGTGAGGTTGAGCCCCGCGGTGCCGGTCCGCCCCTCGGGCATGTGCTGCTTCACGTCTGCCTGCCTTTTCACCGGCGGCGGGCCGCCTGTGAGAGCCGCGCCGCCGCTGTCGTGTTCATGCTTGAGATCTTGCAACCGACCCTAACGAACTTGGGCGGTGCAGAATGCCTGACACCGCCCAAGTTCGCTCACAGCTTTACTCCGCGGGGGTCGCCGCCGCTTCTTCGGTGACCTGCGTCTCCTCGGCGGGGGCTTCTTCGTCCGCGCCGAACAGCTCGCTCAGGTCGACCTCCGCACCGGACGCGTCCTTCACCGTGGTGCCGCGCACGACGGAGGCTAGGGCCTTGCCGCGGCGGACGTCGGCGTAGATCGCGGTCAGCTGGCCGGACTGCTGGGCCCGCTGCACGTACTCGTCCGGGCTGACGCCGAAGCGCTGCGCCTGGTAGATGATCCGCTCGGTGAGCTCGCCGTCGTTGACCGACGTCTTCTCCTTGTCGGCGATGGTGTCCAGCAGCAGCTGCGTGCGGACGGCCTTCTCCGACTCCTCCTTCACCTCGGCGTTGAACTCCTCGAGGGTGCGCCCCTCGGCCTCGAGCGCCTTGGCGAACTGCTCCTCGTCGTGGTCGAACGGGTGGACCGCGTCGTGCTTGCGGTTCTCGATCTCGGCCTCGACGACCTTCTCCGGCAGCGGCACCTCGGTGCGCTCGAGCAGGATCTCGAGGACCTTGTCGCGCGCCTGGACGCCCTGCTGCATCTTCTTGACGCGGCCGAGGCGGGTGCGCAGGTCCTCGCGCAGCTCGTCGATCGTGTCGAACTCGCTCGCCAGCTGGGCGAACTCGTCGTCGGCCTCGGGCAGCTCGCGCTCCTTGACCGACTGCACGGTGACGGTGACCTCGGCGTCCTGGCCGGCGAACTCGCCCGCGACCAGCTTGGTGGTGAACACCTTGGTCTCGCCCGCGGTGGCGCCGACGATCGCCTCGTCGATGCCGTCCACGAGCTGGCCGGAGCCGATCTCGTAGGACAGGCCGGTGGTGGAGGCCTCTTCGACGGCCTTGCCGTCGACGGTGGCCGACAGGTCGATCGACACGAAGTCGCCGGTCTGGGCCGGGCGCTCGACGCCGGTCAGGGTGCCGAAGCGGGCGCGCAGCTCGTCGAGCTGCTCGGCGACCTCTTCGTCGGTGGTCTCGACGTCGTCGACGCTGATCTCGAGGCCGGCGAGGTCGGGCAGCTCGATCTCCGGCCGCACGTCGACCTCGGCGCTGAACTCCAGCACCTCGCGGTCCTCGAGCTTGGTCACCTCGAACTCGGGCTGGCCGAGCGTCCGGACCTCGCCCGCGCGGACGGCCTCGATGTACTTGGCCGGAATGGCCTCGTTGACGACCTCGTCGAGCACCGGCGCGCGGCCGATCCGGCTTTCCAGGACGCGAGCGGGGACCTTGCCGGGACGGAAACCGGGGACCCGCACCTGCTGGGCGATCTTCCGGTACGCGGCGTCGAAGTTCGGCTTGAGCTCGTCGAACGGCACCTCGACATTGATCTTCACTCGCGTCGGGCTGAGCTGCTCGACGGTGCTCTTCAAGGTCTTCTCCTCGAGCGGTAAACGATGGGGGCGGACAGTCCCTCGGGACCGCCCCGGTCACCTGCTGACCGGGATATCCGAGTCTAGGCCAGAGGGTTGACAAGACTGGCTGCGGGGCACCTCGCCGAGCGTGCCCGATCAGCGGGCGTGGGCGCGCGCCCGTAGCGTTCGCATGTGGTTTCCGGGCAGCAGAGCGAAGGTCCGGCCGCAGCGGCGGCGCGGCTCACCGGCTACGAGACGGTGTCGCCTGACACCTCAGGCACGCTAAGTGAGATCACCCTAACCGACGGTGCCCACCGCTTCGACGCGATAGTGAAGCGTGGCCATGCCCCCGGCGCGACCCGCGCCGAGGCCGCCGGACTGCGCTGGCTGGCCGACGCGAACGCGGTACGGATCCCCCGAGTCCACGGCGCAGACGACACGTGGCTAGTGCTGGACCGGGTGACCGAGAGCACGCCCACGCACGCAGAGGAGTTCGGCCGAAACCTGGCCCGCCTCCACGCAGCCGGCGCCCCCGCATTCGGCTCGCCTCCCCCTGACGGCTTGACCGACGCCTGGATCGGCACCGCCCCGATGCGCAACACCCCCGGCACTTCCTGGCCGCAGTGGTACGCCGAATACCGAATTCTCCCCTATGTCCGGATGGCCTCGAAGATTCTCGACCCGGCAATCTTCGAACGAGCCTGCGCACGCATCCCGTCGGTCGCGGGCCCACCGGAACCACCCGCCCGCCTGCACGGAGACCTGTGGAGCGGAAACGTCCTGTGGGACGCGGACGGAGCAGTCCTGATCGACCCAGCCGCACACGGCGGTCACCGAGAAACCGATCTAGCCATGCTGCACCTGTTCGGCTGCCCGAACCTGGACCGAATCGTCGCCGCCTACGACGAGTACGCACCCTTGGCGGCCGGATACCGAGACCGAATCGCCCTGCACCAACTCTTCCCGCTGCTGGTGCACACCGTCCTCTTCGGACGGTCCTACGCCGCACAAGCAACCGCAGCAGCCCGCTCCCTGGGCTGACCCCCGCCCACGACGCACCCAATGTGGCATTGGGTGCATCTGACGCACCGAACGCCACATTGGTTGCGTCACATGCACCCAATGCCACATTGGGGCGCTACCAGCGCACGCCGCGCCCCCAACGCCCCCACCCACCTGAGCCGCGCAACAAACCGCCGCCGACGCACCCACCCATCGAGGCACCAACCAAACCGCCGCCGACGCACCCCACCGCCGGGGGCACCCAGCCCCTCCCCCAACCCCGATACGAAGCCTCCCTGCGGGCGGCGGGTGCTAAGCTCTCATGTTTGAACAATAAAATTAATATAAATCAGCAACTTAAATAGCCTCTAAGGTTTTAAGTTTTATAAGAAAAAAAAGAATATATAAGGCTTTTAAAGCTTTTAAGGTTTCACAGCCCCCTCACAGCAAGCACACATCACCCCCACACCCAAAAACCGCACTCTCAACCCATGACCCCCCGCGCATGGATCGCCGCCCTCCCCTCCTTTTTTATCCCTTTTTCACAAAACTCACCCTCTCCATCGTCGTCCTCCTCTCCCTGGTCTGCCTGACCATCGGCGTGATCAGCGAATTCGCCCTCCGAGCCTTCCTCCTGACCCAAACCGACACCCAACTCTCGGCAGCCACCGCCCGAGCCCTCGACTTCGCCACCCACCCGTCCCCACCCGGCGAAAACCGCACCCCCTTGGACGCCCCAGGCCAAGGCGCAGGCACAGTCACCGCCCACTTCTCCCCGGACGGCACGAACGGAACCGGCGGCTGGCTCTCCCCCCACGGCCAACGGCTGACCCTCACCTCAGAAGAACTGGCAGCCCTGCGAGACCTCCCGACCAACGGCCGCCCCTACACCCGCACCATCGGCTCCCTAGGCGACTACCGCCTGACCGCCTTCCCGGTCCCAGACGGCGTAGTAATCACCGGCGTCCCCCTGTCCCCAATGCAGCAAACGCTCCTGACCGTCGGCCTGATCCTCTTCGGCGTAGCCGCCGCCGGAGTAACCGGCGCGGCTTTCCTAGGCGCCTTCGCCGTCCGCCGAACCCTCCGCCCCCTCGACCGCGTCGCGGAAACCGCCTCCCGCGTCTCCGAACTCCCCCTGGACCGAGGCGACGTCGACCTGTCCATCCGAGTCCCGGCCCAAGACACCGACCCCCGCACCGAAGTAGGCCAAGTAGGCGCAGCGCTCAACCACATGCTCGGCCACATCTCCTCCGCCCTGGAAGCCCGGCACGCCAGCGAGCTGCGCGTCCGCCGGTTCGTCGCCGACGCCAGCCACGAACTGCGCACCCCACTAGCCGCCATCCGCGGCTACGCCGAACTCGCCGGACGCTCGGACAGCCACGCCCCGCCCGACGTCGCGCACTCGATGACCCGCATCGAGTCCGAAGCCGACCGCATGACGGCGCTCGTCGAAGACCTCCTCCTGCTTGCCCGCCTCGACGCGGGCCGTCCGCTCGACGTAGCCGAAGTCGACCTGACCCGCCTGGTCGTGGACGCGGTCGGCGACGCCCACGTCGCAGGCCCGCACCACGTCTGGCAACTCGCGATGCCGGACGAACCGATCCTCGTACTGGGCGATGTCCAACGCCTGCACCAGGTTCTGGCGAATCTGCTCGCGAACGCCCGCGTCCACACGCCGCCCGGCACCACCGTGGTCACCGCCCTCACGCGTTCCGCGGACGGCAGCGCCGTGGTGACCGTGACCGACAACGGCCCAGGCATCCCGCCGGAACTGCAACCAGCGGTGTTCGAACGCTTCGCCCGAGGGGATTCCTCACGGTCCCGCGCCGCCGGTTCGACCGGGCTCGGCCTGGCGATCGCGTCGGCCGTCCTGACCGCGCACCACGGCGCCATCGCGATGCGCAGCCGCCCCGGCCAAACCGAATTCGCCGTACGGCTGCCGATCGCGGTCCCGGCGCAGCGGACCCCGCGGGCGGATCACCGCAAGTCCCACAGCGGGCACACAGGGTAGGCACATCCCCGCCCCAGCTCGTCCCCCGAGGCTGGCCGCATGACCGCAGTCGCGACCCAGGCAGCCGTTCCCGCCGCGCCGGTGCAGCGCGCCGAGCCGAGGTGGGTGCGCCCGGCGCTGGTACTGCTGCTCGCCGCCACAGCCGCGCTGTACCTGTGGGATCTCGGCGCGTCCGGCTGGGCCAACGCGTTCTACTCCGCCGCCGCACAAGCCGGATCGCAGAGCTGGAAGGCATTGTTCTTCGGCTCCACCGATGCGGCCAACGGCATCACCGTGGACAAAACGCCAGCCGCGCTGTGGTTGATGAACCTGTCCGCGCGGCTGTTCGGCGTAAACGCGTGGAGCATCCTGGTGCCGCAAGCGTTGCTGGGCGTCGGCTCCACGTGGCTGCTTTACGCAACTGTCCGACGCACTTCCGGTGCCGCAGCAGGATTGCTCGCTGGCGCAGTGCTCACTCTCACCCCCGCAGCAGCGCTGATCTTCCGCTTCAACAACCCGGACGCGTTGCTGGTGCTGCTACTGATCGCCGCTGCCTACGGCACGGTGCGAGCGATCGAGAAGGCCAGCCCGCGGTGGCTCGTTTTCGCGGGCGTGGCAATCGGATTCGGCTTCCTTACCAAGATGCTGCAGGCCTTCCTCGTCCTTCCCGCCTTCGCGCTCACGTACCTCGTCGCCGCACCGACCACGCTCGGCAAGCGCCTGTGGCATTTGCTCGCCGGACTGGGTGCGGTCGTGGTCTCGGCAGGCTGGTATCTCGCCGTGGTGACGTTGTGGCCGGCCGCGGACCGGCCGTACATCGGCGGGTCGCAGAACAACAGCCTGCTCGAACTTACCTTGGGCTACAACGGTTTCGGCCGCATCACCGGCAACGAGACCGGCAGCGTCGGCGGGAGTCCGGGCGGAGGGTGGGGCAGCACCGGGCTGTTCCGGTTGTTCGGCAACGAAATGGCGGGCGGCATCGCCTGGCTGCTCCCCGCCGCAGTGCTCGGACTCGGCGCTGGACTGTGGTTCACCCGCGACGCGCCCCGCACCGACCGCAGTCGCGCTTCGCTGTTGCTCTGGGGCGGCTGGCTGCTCGTGACGGCCGCGGTGTTCAGCTTCATGGGCGGCATCATCCATCCCTACTACACCGTCGCGCTCGCCCCCGCGATCGCCGCGCTCGTCGGGACCGCCGCCGTCCAGTTGTGGCGGATCCGCGGCAATCCGGCCGCCGTCGGGCTTTTGAGCGGCGGTGTCGCGCTGACGACCGTGACAAGTTATGTGCTGCTGGACAGTTCCTGGCAACCGTGGCTGGCCCCGACCGTACTCATTCTCGGGCTTTTGGCCGCTATCGCCCTGTTTTTCGCGCAGCACTTCGGCCGGGTCGCCGCGGTGCTGGGTCTGGTCGTGCTGCTCACCGGAACCGGCGCGTACAGCCTCGCCACCGCGGCGACCCCGCACAGCGGCGCGATCCCGTCCGCCGGACCGAATACGCGGCAGATGTTCGGCGGCGGCGGACTGCTCGGCACCACCCTGCCCGGCCCGAACCTGACCGCCCTGCTGCGGAAGTCCGGCGACCACCGATGGGCGGCGGCTACCGTCGGCTCCAACAACGCCGCCGGATACCAGCTCGGCAGCGGCGAACCGGTGCTCGCGGTGGGCGGATTCAACGGCACCGACCCGTATCCGACGCTCGCGCAGTTCGAGCAGTACGTCCGGCAAGGACAGGTCCGCTACTTCCTCGGCGACGGCATGACCATGCGCGGCGCCAGCAGCGGAAGCGACGCCGCCGCCCGGATCGTCCAGTGGGTGGCCGAGAATTACCAAATGACCACAGTGGACGGTGTCTCCGTCTACGACCTGACTGCCTGATTCCCGTGCCCCGCGGCCAAGATCACCCGAGCGGGCGTACGTCGCACAGCGCAGGCACAGGAACGCCACAACGTGGCCAAAGCCCGGCAGACGACGGTGAACGCATGAACGCCACCGCCCCCTCCCGCAGCAGCGCCCCGCGGCCCGGGACGACTCCGGTCGGCCTCGGCGGCCCGCATCCCGTCCTCGACGTCGTCATCCCGGTCTACAACGAGGAAACCGACCTCGAACCGTGCATCCGCAGACTGCGGGCGCACCTCGCCGAACGCGCCGGCTATCCGTACCGGATCACGATCGCGGACAACGCGAGCACCGACGAAACCCTTGCCGTGGCCGAAGAACTGGCCCGCGAATTCCCCGAGGTCGAGGTGCGCCACCTGGACGAGAAGGGCCGCGGCCGCGCGCTGCGGGCAGTCTGGTCCGACTCGGACGCCGCCGTGCTGGCCTACATGGACGTGGACCTGTCCACCGACCTCGCCGCGCTGGACCCGCTCGTCGCGCCGCTGTTGTCCGGACATTCGGACGTCGCGATCGGCAGCCGTCTCGCCCGCGGCGCGCGCGTGGTCCGCGGGCCGAAGCGCGAGTTCATCTCCCGCTGCTACAACCTGCTCCTCCGCGGCACCCTGGCGGCGAGATTCTCCGACGCGCAATGCGGGTTCAAGGCGATTCGTGCCGACGTCGCCCGCGCGCTGCTCCCCCACGTGCGCGACACCGGCTGGTTCTTCGACACCGAACTGCTCGTGCTCGCCCAGCGCGCCGGGCTGCGGATCCACGAGGTCCCGGTCGACTGGGTCGACGACCCGGACTCGTCGGTCGACCTCCTCGCGACCGCCGCCGCCGACCTCAAGGGCATTGCCAGGGTCACCCGCGCGACCCTCACCGGCGAGATCCCCGTGCACCGGCTGCGCGAACAGCTCGGCCGCGAACCGATCGGCGTGGAGGCCCCCGGAGTGTCCCCGAGCCTGGTGAAACAACTCGTGCGGTTCGCCGCGGTCGGCGTCGCCAGCACCGTCGCGTACCTGCTGCTTTTCCTGCTGCTGCGGACCATGGTCGGCGCGCAGGCGGCCAACTTCACCGCACTGCTGGTCACCGCGATCGCGAACACCGCGGTGAACCGGCGGGTGACGTTCGGCGTCCGCGGCCGGGCCGGAGCCGGGCGGCACCAGTTCGAAGGGCTGCTCGTGTTCGGCCTCGGACTGGCGCTGACCAGCGGTTCGCTCGCGCTGCTCAACCACGCCACCCATCCCGGCCTCGTCCTGGAAACGACCGTGCTCGTGGTGGCGAACCTCGCCGCCACCGTGCTCCGTTTCCTGCTGCTGCGGGGCTGGGTCTTCAATCCGCGCCGTACCGCTACCGAGGAGTCGTCTTGAGCACTGTCCTGTCCGCCCGGCCCGCCGCCCCGGACGCGCCGGAACGCGCGAGGCCTCGCTGGGTCCGTCCGTCGGTGTTCGGTCTCCTGGCGCTCACCGCGGTCCTGTACTTCTGGGACCTGACCGCTTCCGGATTCGGCAACTCGTTCTACGCCGCGGCCGTGCAATCGGGCACGCAGAGCCTGAAGGCGTGGCTGTTCGGTTCGCTGGATGCCGGGAACGTGATCACTGTCGACAAACCGCCTGCCGCGCTGTGGGTCGGAACGGCCTTCGCCCGGGTCTTCGGGTTCTCGAGTTTCACGGTGCTGGCCCCGCAGGCGCTGATGGGCGTCGGTTCGGTCGGGCTGCTTTACCTGACTGTGCGCCGGGTTTCCGGGCCGCTGCCCGGGTTGCTGGCCGGTGGGATGCTCGCGCTGACGCCGGTGGCCGCGTTGATGTTCCGGTTCAACAACCCGGACGCGTTGCTGGTTTTGTTGCTGATCGCGGGTGCGTACTGCACGGTGCGGGCGGTCGAGAACGCCAGCCCTCGATGGCTTGTTTTCACCGGCGTGGCAATTGGTTTCGGGTTCCTGACGAAGATGATGCAGGCGTTCCTGGTGCTGCCCGCGTTCGCACTGGCGTACCTGATCGCCGCGCCGACCGGGCTCGGGAAACGGTTGCTGCACTTGGTTTACGCCGGGCTCGCGGTGCTCGTCTCGGCGGGCTGGTTCGTCGCGCTGGTGGAGATCTGGCCTTCGGCCTCGCGGCCGTACATCGGCGGGTCGACCGGGGACAGCCTGCTGGAGCTGGCGCTCGGGTACAACGGGCTCGGGCGGATCTTCGGCGGGCAGGGCAACGGCTTCGGCGGCGGCGCCGGGGGCGGGATGGGCGGCGGGAACACCGCGTTCGGCGGCAGCTCCGGTCTCGGGCGGATGTTCGGCGCGAGCTTCGGCACCGAGGTTTCGTGGCTGCTGCCCGCCGCGCTGATCGGCCTGGCGGCCGGGTTGTGGTTCACCCGGCGGGCCGCGCGCACCGACCGGACCCGCGCGTCGCTGCTGGTCTGGGGCGGCTGGCTGCTCGTGACCGGGCTGGTGTTCAGCTTCATGAGCGGCACCGTGCATCCGTACTACGCGGTGCAGCTCGCGCCCGCGATCGCCGCGCTGGTCGCGATTGCCGGGCACGCGCTGTGGCGCGGCCGGGCGCACGCCGCGCCGCGGATGGTGCTGGGCGGGATGATCGCGGCGACCGCGGTGTGGGACTTCATCCTGCTCGACCGGACGCCGGACTGGTTCCCCTTGCTGCGCTGGGCAATCGTGGTGCTGGGGTTGCTCGTGAGCACCCTCGTGGTGGTCGGGGTGCCGCGGGTGCGGACGGTTGTGCTCGGCGTGGCGGCGGCGATCGTCGTGACGCTCGGAGTCGGCACCGCCGGGTACGCCGTGGAGACGGTTTCCTTGCCGCACAGCGGTTCCATCCCGATTTCGGGCCCGCGCACCAGCGGCATGGGCGGTTTCGGGGCCGGGATGGACGAGACCAGCGGCTCGGTCGGTCAGCTGCTGGGCGGCACGACGACGAAGTGGGCCGCCGCGACGACCGGTTCGCAGTCGGCGGCGAGCCTGGAGCTGGCGAGCGGCAGGTCGGTGATCGCCGTCGGCGGCTGGGACGGCAGCGATCCGGCCCCGACGCTGGAGGAGTTCAAGCAGTACGTCGCGGCGGGCGAGGTGGCGTACTACGTGGACGGCGGCCGGGGCGGCGGTCCCGGCCGGACGAGCGACATCTCCGAATGGGTGGCCGCGAACTTCCCGGCGATCACGGTCGGCGGCGAAACTGTCTACCAGCTCACCCGGTGATCCTCAGCCTCTTCCCAGGAACGAGGCGCATTCTGGAAAGCACGGGGAGTCACCCGCCGCGAACGTCCGGGAGGTCACGATGGCCGGATATCCACGCTGGCACACCGCGAGCGAGCAGGGACCGCGCGAGCGCAACGCCGACGCGGTAAGCGCCTACGCGGCCGCCGGGGCGCCCGGGATCACCTTCGCACTCGCCGACGGCGTCGGGGACGACCCCGGCGCCGGGCGGGCTGCCCAGGTCGCTGCCGCGGCCGCCGCGCGCACTCCCGTCGAATCCGGGCCGGTCCAGGCGATTTTGGCGGCGCAGCAGGCAGTTCGCCGCCTGGGCGGCACCGGCGACGCCGTGCTCGTCGTGGCGATGCCGTTCGCCGGCGGGTACCGGATCGCGTGGGTCGGCGATGCGCGCGCGTACTCGTGGGACGGGTCGATGATCCACAAACTGACGCAGGACCACACGATGGCCGAGTACTTCCGCTCGCGGCACCAGCCGTACTCGCCGCGGATGGAGCACCTGGTGACCACGAGCGTCCGCACGACGAGGCCGGAGGAAATCGGCACGACCGAAGCCCCGAGCGGCGGCCTCCTGCTCACCAGCGACGGCGTGCACAAGGTCCTGACGCCCGCCACGATCGACGAAATCCTGGCCGACCCCGCCCGCGGCGCCTCCGCGTTGGTCGCGACCGCCATCGCCCTGGGCGGCCGCGACAACGCGACGGCGCTGTTCGTGGAAGCTCCGGACGTGGCCACGCTGGTCACGGAGAGGTTTCCGACGGCCGCCTGAGTGAGGTCAGGCGCGTTCGCGTTTGAGGTTCCGGTACTCGCGGTAGACGAGCACGATGATCACCGCGTCGAGCGCCGCGAAGAACGGCAGCGCGATGGAGTGCGTCTCGAAGGCGCGGTAGATCTCGTACACGACGAACGCCGCGAGCACGACCATCGCGACCGGATAGGCGCGGACCCACTTGCGCGCGAGCGCCCACACGAGGCCGAGCTTGAGCAACCCGTGCGCCAGCAGGTACGCGACGGCGAACGTCTTGGTGCCCCCTCCGGCGAAGTGCTCGGCAGCGGTTTCCAGATGCCGTGCCAGCGTGCCGGAGGGGTCGCCCAGCAGGTCGCGGGTGATGACCGCGTTGACGAACCCGGTGACCACCGTCGCGGGGATGAACGCCAGGATCAGCGCGCCGATCAGCTGAAGGCCCCCGTCGAGGCCCTTCAGCGTGATCGCGATCTTGAACAGCCGCTCGGTGGAACGGGTGGAGGTCTCCTCGCTCATCGGTACAGGAAACCGGAAAAGGCGCGGGGTTGCTGGGTTGATCGCCGGGTTTCGAAC
The DNA here is from genome assembly GCF_000158875.1 of Streptomyces sp. AA4. NCBI lineage: Bacteria > Bacillati > Actinomycetota > Actinomycetes > Kitasatosporales > Streptomycetaceae > Streptomyces > Streptomyces sp. AA4. Next base: position 5,857,216 of record NZ_GG657746.1, read on the forward strand.
AGGTGATCCGGTTTGCGTGCCCTGTGCCGTGCTCGCTTCCCCTTCACTCGCGCAGCATTGCCGCACCGCCCTTGCTCTGGCATTCCGGACATCGCGCGTACCGTTTCGTGTGATTGTGTGGATCCTGCCCGAACACCGGATAACACGCGGCCCCGCACAAGCCGAGATAGACCGGCCCGCAGCGCAGCGGACGGCGTCCGACCTGATGCGCGAGCCGCGCCGCGTTCGCCGGTGCGCCTGCCTGGGGCAGCCAGCCGTGCGCGGGCAGGCTCGCCAGGACGACCTCGTTCAGGTGATCGGCCCGCCGGATCAACGCCCGGCCCAGGTCGAGGAGCCGCTCCCCGAGGTCCCGCACCGCGTCGGGGCGCGGGGAGCGTTCGTCGAGCGCCCGGGTCAGGAAGGTGAGGTCCAGCGCGAGGGTCGCTTGGAGGTCGCGAATCCAGGTGACCAGCTCGGGCCCGGTGAGCCCGACCGCCGAGGCGCGCTGGTCGGGCAACCTGCTCCAGTGCCCGGTCATGCGGTGTTCCCCGCGAGTGCCGGGTCACCGATGCCGCGGACTCCTGCTGCGCTGGATGCCCATCGCGATGCCCCGACGCGGAGCTCTCGTACCGACGCCCATTCCCAGCGCGCTGCCGCTACCCAGGTCTGGGCGGACTTTGCTGCCACCGCTGGCGGTTGTGCCCATCCCAGTGCCAGTGTCCGGTACTCCGAGGCGGCCTCGTTCCTCGCCGAATCCGGCCTCGTTGCGCCTCGCGCGCACAAGACCGGCGCCGCACTGCTCACGCCGGGCACCGTTCTTCGCTCGAGCGGGCCTGCTTCTCCTGACGGCGCCATTCGTCCGCGCAGTCAGGACACGTCGGATCGAACCAGTGGCCGCCGAGCTGTGGCACGTCCCGGCGGGCGACCGTGACTTCGGCCCCGCACAGCGCGGTGAACGTTTCCCCGGGCCGCGGCGCGAACGGCCCGTCCAGTGCGTGCCTTTTTCCTTCCGCCTGCTGCCATCTGAACACCGGACTCCTCCCCTTGTGGTGCTTGGAGTCCCATTTGGGATGTCGCCGCCGCGTAACGCAAGCCCCCGTTCCGGGTGATCATCGGAACCGGGTTTTTCCCGCAGCCGCAAGGGTTTTCCGCGCACGCCGGGGATCGAGCCGCGGGTTGCCGCCGGGTCAGCTGTCACCAGTTGGTGACACCCGGGGAAGGGCGGACGCCGCCGCGGTTGTTCCGGCGCCCGTGCTGCCTCAGCGATGCGAGGCGCGGCAGCAGTCACGGGCGCCGCGAGGGGGAAGGCGGCGGACGTCCGCGCGGACATCACCTCGCTTTCTGGAGTGCGGTCGCCGCTATGACTGCTGTCGCCAAGCGCATACGCAACCCCCGCGCGAGGGTTGTCACACGTAAGTGGGGCAACTGCCTGGTGGATGGGCTCGATCGCGCCACGATCGTGGATGGGTCAGGAGGCGGGAAGCGGGCATCCGGGGCTGCTGCGTTGACAGCTGGAGCCAGCCCGAAGCCGCGACGCGGCTGGCAACACAGTGCGGATGTCGAGCACCAGGGCGGATCAAGCCACGGTGGATGCGGCCGACCTGAGCGCTGGGGCACACAACGCGGGCAGCCACCGACCGACCCCCAACACCGCGGACCTTGCCGAAGCACGCCACAGCTGCGCGGCTGACCACCACGCCGAAGCGCCCGGGGCACGTAGCGCAGCTGCCACCGCCAGACGGAAGGCGCGGATCTTGCCGCACCGTGCACCTGGCCAGCACGCCGGCGACGCCCGGGCCACACAGCGCGGGCAGACACCGTTAGACCGGAGTCCCGGTGCCTTGCCGGATCACGCCGCGGTGGTGCGGCTGATCAACACGTCGAGACCGGGGCCGGTGAGATCGTCCGCCGCCGCGCGACGTCCCGCCAGTGCGAGCAGCAGCGCCTCTCCCGGGCCGCGGACTTCGATGCCGTTTCCGGATGTCCAGTCCAGGTCCGTCGCGACCGCGCGCAGGCCGGTCAGCCGGCGCGACACTCCGATCGGCGGTGCGCGCAGCGACAGTTCCAGCGCCCGGCGCAAGCGCACCGCCGGGATCGTCCGCGGCAGTCCGAGCGGGCGGCGGATGTCCTGCTGATGGATCAGGCCGTCGAGAAAGCCGATCATCCCGCCGAATCTGCCCAGGATCCGGCCCGGTTGCGGATGCCGTCGCAGGACGCCGATCAGCTCCTCCGGCGCGCGCCCCCGGTACTCGGCTAGCCCGATTTCGTTGCACCGCCTCAGCGACAGCCCCGCCCGGACGAACCGCTGCGCCAACTGGCGACCGCTCAGTTCGTCGTAACTCACCACATGGGCGACGACCGAGCGCACGTTCCAACCGGCGCACAGCGTCGGCCGGTCCCATTGGTCCGGCGTGAGCGTCTCCAGGAAGTCCGCGAAATCGGCGCGCTCCTCGCGAGCCAGCGTCCGTACGTCCATGCCCTCCCCCACGTTCGGCAGACACTCACCGTAGCAGCGCTCCCGTCGCGTTCGCCGGGTTGCACCGGGCGGAGACCCCAAAGTGGACCTCCGCGCACATTCATCCGATCGGGTCGAATACGAGTGGCCGGATAACGCTTGGAATAGTCCGGAAGATAGTGCGGTGCCGTTCCGGAAAACACCAGCACGTACGGCTTTGAAGAAGATTTGCCCGACCCGGGTTAGCGCGATCGGCAGCGGGCGTGCAAAGATGGTGTTGCCGCAGGCAGGAGGGGTCAAGGGGGTGGAATATTCCATTCCTCGAACTCCCGCCGCGGCCGCCGGAACCAGTTCCCCTCGGGGGCGGGCTGGGAACTGCGTTCCGGCACTTTTCCCGGCGGACGAGAAAGGATGCGCAATGACCGTTCCTGGCGCGGAAAATGCAGGCCAGGCATGCCGTCGGACAGAAAAATCGGACACCGGCGACGACAGACCGTATGCCGTCGCCGTGAGTCAACGCCCCGGCCGGGTGACCGTGACGTTTCACGAACCAGGCATGCCCCAACCCGCTCCAGCGGCGCCGTCGCCGCGGCCGATCACGCGCCCGGCGTATCCGTCCTGGAAGACCGCGCGGACGTCGGTCGACCTGGCCGCGCGGCAGCCGGACGGGGCACAGCCGTGGCAACTGATCGCGCTCTTGGCGATCTTGCTGGTCGGGGCGACCGCGCTCGTCTTCGCGACCGCCGGGCTCCTAGCTGGGCTGGCCACCGCGGGCGGAGTGGCCTTCGTACACGTCGCCGGCGCCGTGCTGCGCAAGTGGCACACGGTGAACCGGGACGCCTGACCACCCTCGAAGCGGACGCCGGCGGCGGCTCAAGGCCGCCCGCGTTCTGCGCTCCCGGTGCCCGGTCGGGCAGGGCCGGGCACCGGGAGACGAGGATCGCCCCGGCGGGATGGGTTCCGGATCCGCGCTGATTGCTGGCGACGGGCCGCCGGCGGGCGGCGGCGAGTGAGCGCCGGAGATCGCCACCGCGCCGACCCCAGCCCCCGCTCGGCACGGCACGGCCCGGGCACGGCACGGCCCCGGCTCGGCCCCGGCTCGGCCCCGGCTCGGCCCCGGCTCGGCACGGCCCCGGCTCGGCACGGCCCCGGCTCGGCACGGCCCCGGCTCGGCACGGCCCCGGCTCGGCACGGCCCCGGCTCGGCACGGCTCGGCACGGCTCGGCACGGCTCGGCTCGGCACGGCTCGGCACGGCTCGGCTCGGCACGGCTCGGCACGGCTCGGCTCGGCACGGCTCGGCACGGCTCGGCACGGCTCGGCTCGGCACGGCTCGGCACGGCTCGGCACGGCTCGGCACGGCACGGCACGGCACGGCTCGGCACGGCTCGGCACGGCTCGGCTCGGCTCGGCTCGGCTCGGCTCGGCTCGGCTCGGCTCGGCTCGGGACAGCATGCGACGCAACCCGCCGACCCACGCAATCCGCGTGGCGAGAACCAGCCGACCGACTCGACCCACGCGCCGAGAACCAGCCGACCCACGCGACCGGCGCGCCGAGAACCGGGCCGCCGCGCGCTAAGAACCAGCACAGCCGGGGCCGAAGAGCCGCGACGCACCTACCCGCGACCACCAAACGCAGGCAGCGGCATCGTGAAGCGGCACAACAAGAACACCGCCGAACAGGCCAACCGATCACCCCTCGCCAAGCCTTGTCGACTCCGGACACCCCCAACCCCAAAAGCCACGAAAAAAGCACCACCCGCCCAACCCCACAACGAAATCCGCGAATCCACCGCACAATTGCACGTGCGAAAGCACCCCCCAATGCACGCGAAGTGTCCATTCAGGTGAATTCCCCGACGCACCGCGCCATTGATCCACCAGCCCACTACCCTCAGGAATATTCCGAACACATTCCGTTCTCCGCGGAATATTCCATTCGCCGTCCGAATACGAGAAAACGAGGGGTTGCAGTGGACACCTACGACCCGCACGAGCCGCAGCACGCACACCGGGACCACCTTCCGGCGGCCGGGCCCGCAGCGCGTTTCCCGGACCACTCCTGGCGGAAACCCGCTGCTTGCGGGCCGAATTCCGGCAACTGCGTCGAGGTCAACCTCGGCGCTCACGGGCTCGTCGGCGTGCGGGACAGCAAGATCGACAGCTCCCCGGTCCTGGTCTTCGACCGGGGCGAGTGGGCGCGGTTCGTCGAGGCCGTGCGGCGCGGGGAATTCGACGGCTGACCAGGCACGACAGCCGCGGCGCCGCGGCGGAACCGCTCGGAACCAGGCGCGGCGCCCGGCCGAAACCGCACGGAACCTTGCGAAAAAGGCGCCGACCCGGAGTTTTGCCCGTCGGGTCGGCGCATTATCATCGGAGGTTCTCACATCGGCCCCTGGACGAAATGACGGAGCCCCTGGTGACCTCCCCGATCCGGCAACCGCCGCCCTCCCTGCGGACCCAGCGTTCCCGGCTGGGCTCCCGGATCCTCAAGTGGCGCACCGCACGCGGGCTGACCCAGGTCGACCTCGCCGACGGGATCGGCTGCAAACAGCCCAAGATCCAGAAGATCGAATCCGGCAAGGCGGGCACCCGGCCGGACGATCTCGAGCGGATCATCGAGGTCCTGGACATCCCGCCCGCCGAGGCCGATCAGCTGCGGGAACTCAACCTGGCCAACGATCCTTCCGCGCGCCGCGCCGAGCGGAGGATGATCACGCCGCAGTGGTTCCGGGAGATCCTCGAACGCGAGCAGGCCGCGGCGGAAATCCTCAGCTGGACCGGGAACCGCATCCCCGGACTGCTCCAATCGGAGTATTACATGCTCGCCCAGTTCCAGGCCAGCCGCCAGGAGCGGGTCACCGAACGGGTCGCCGAACGCAAGGCGCGGCAACGGCTTTTCGACGCCTCCCCGGGTCCGCGGGCGGTCTTCATGCTGGAGTACAGCTGCATCGAGAAACTCGTCTTCGGCACCAAGGCCAGCATCGCCACCGACCAGCTCGAGCACATGATCCGGATCGTCGAAACGCATCCGTTCGCCGAGGTCCGGATCCTCCCGCGCGACGCGGCCGCCTACCCCGACGAGGACTTCACCATCCTCCGCTTCGACCATCCCGAGCTGCCCGATTTCGCTTACCAGGAAAGCAAAGTCAAGCTCATCACCGTGCCGCAGAGCCAGGACGAGTTCGCCTCCTACGAGGAGTCGTGGGAGGCTCAGCTCGCCGCCACGCTCTCGCGCGAGGAATCCCTGCAGTACCTGAAGGAATGGGCGAGCCGCTGCGCGCCGCCCGCCCGCTGACCAGAAGTCCCGAACGAAAGACATCTCAGGTTGTTAGAAGTCAAGCCGTGTGGGCTGGAGGAGGTGGGAAGGCTTGGTGTTCGTCGTAGAGGCGGTCCGTCTGCAGGCAGTGGTGGAGTTGTCCGAGGAATTTGTTGAACAGGTGGCGTTGGGCTTGGTGGTTCCAGTCTCCGGCGGCGCGGCGGGTGTCGAAGTGGCGTCGTGCGCCGGGGCTGGCTCGCAGCGAGGCGAGCGCCCAGACGGGTCCGACTGCGGCGAGGCGGCGGTTTTTGATGTGGCGGTGCGAGACCACGGTTTTTCGGCCGCTGGCGCGGGTGATCGGTGCGGATCCGGCGTAGGCCTTCAGTCCGCGGGGATCGGTGAAGCGGGTGCGGTCGTCTCCGATTTCGGCGAGCACCCGGGCGCCGGCCAGCAGTCCGAGGCCGGGGAAGCTGGTGATGATCGTGGCGTCCGGGTGCTGTTCAAAATGTGTCCGTGCCGCCTCCGCCAGACTGTCGGAGGCGGCGCAGGCGGCCTCGAATTGGCTCAGCAGAGCCGAAAACTGGATGCCCATCGCGTTCTCCACGATCGGCGGTTGCCGCAGCCGCTCGGACCGGAACACGCCGTGGAGGCGGTCGACGTCGGCATCGACGTTGCGGCGGCGTCCGGCCTTGGTCAGCAGTGTCCGCAGCCGGGCGCGGGTCAGTGTCGCTGCGAGCGCGGGTGTCGGGGCGGCGGCGAGGACGGTGCGGGCGTCGCGGCGGGCCAGGCCGCCCTCGGGCTGTCCGGCGAACGCTTCCAGCGCCGCGGGGTAGAACTCCTTGAGCAGCGACCGGAGCTGGTTGCCCAGCTGCTGGCGGGCCCAGACCGCGTCCTGTTGCGCTCGTGCCAGCACCCGCACCGCTTGGGCCAGTTCGGTGTCGGCCGGCAGCGGTCGGTGCGCGGCCGCGTCGGTGCGCACGATGTTGGCCAGCAGCGCGGCGTCCGCGGCGTCGGACTTCGCGCCCGACACCTGGTGCCGGGCCCGGTAGCGCGATGCCGAGAGGGGGTTGATCGCGTAAATGGTGCGGCCGGTGGAGCGCAGCGCGGCGACGAGCAGCCCGTGGTCGGTTTCGATGCCGACCGGGATCTGCGCGTCGGCGGTGTCTCCGGCCTCGGCGAGCAGGTCGAGCAGCCGGGCGAACCCGGTGGCGTCGTCGCCGATGCGGGCTTTGGCGATCACGGTTGCGGTGTCGTCGATGATGGCGACGTCGTGGTGGGATTCGGCCCAGTCGATGCCGCAGAACAGTGTCAAACCGTCACGTTTCCTTTCCTGTTGCTGCTGCTCACGGGTCCAGGCGGGGTCACGCAGCGCCCTAATCGCGGGACTCGGCGGTCCGTCATCTCAGTAGCCGTTCGTGACTCCAGCACACCGCAGGGTCCTCGTTCTGTCGAAGAGCTCGAAGCTCGGGAACACATCGAGAGGTCACCTCCTGCGGCGGACTCGGGCCACGACATCCCACCACCACGATCACCAGTCCACCGGCGGACGCGCCGTTCTTTCACAAGTCGTCGAACGACGGGAACCCACAGGCGTCGCCCGCCGGCGGACCAGCACCAACCGACCCGGTCACGAGCCGGAAGAACTATCCCTACTACCGATTAGGAACAGCCACCGGTGGCCGACGAACCCTTCCCGCCTCCCGGGGTCGACCTCGACCACCCGAGCGTCGCGCGGGTGTACGACTACTACCTCGGCGGCACCACCAACTGGACGATCGACCGGGAGTTCGCCGACGAGGTGATCCGCGAGTTCCCGCTGATCCGCCCGATCGCCAAGGCCAACCGGCTGTTCCTGCACCGCCTCGTGCGGCACCTGGTGAAACAGGGCGTGCGGCAGTTCGTCGACATCGGCTCCGGCGTGCCGACCATGGGCCACGCGCACCAGGTCGCCGACGAGCTCGCGCCGGGCGAGAGCCACGTCTGCTACGTCGACTACGAACCGGTCGCCGTCGCGCATTCGGAGACCCTGCTGCGCGAGTCGGGCGACCTCGACCGGCACGCGGTGATCCACGCGGACATGCGCGACCCGGAACGGCTGTGGGAACAGATCGCCGCGACCGGCGTCATCGACGTCGAGAAACCCCTCGCGCTGCTGCTGATCGCGGTGCTGCACGTCCAGCAGCCGCCCGCCGAGGACAGCGGCGGCACCGAGGACCTCGGCCCGTCCATCGTCGCGCAGTACCGCGATCTCCTCGCCCCCGGCTCGTTTCTCGCCATCTCCCACATCACCGACGAGGGCGTCCCCTCCGGCGTGGACGCCGGGCTCGTCGAGCTGAAGCAGATGTACGACCGCTCCAGCAGCCCGGTGATCTGGCGTTTGCGCGAGGAGATCCAGGCGCTGTTCGGGTCCTTCGAAATGCTCGAACCGGGGCTCACCTGGACGCCGTCGTGGCATCCGGAGGAATCCGGCGAAGGCGCGCCGCAGGTGGAGTTCGAGACGCCCGCGCATTCGGTGATCCTCGCGGGAGCCGCGCGAAAGCCATAATTCGCTCGCTTCGGGCACCGGCCGCTGCGACCATCGAACGCATGAGCACCGTGGCGGACCGGATCCGCGAGGCCACCGCCTGGCTCGGGGACGGGCCGGACCGCCGCCGCTTCCCCGACCCGGCGGGGTGGTGGCGGGCGCCCGGACTGCTGCGCGAACTCGGCCCGGCGCTCGCCGGGCTGTTCGCCGACGAACGGCCGAATGTCGTGCTGGGCCCCGAATCCCGCGGCTCGCTGCTGGGTCCGCTGGTCGCGGTGGAACTCGGCGCGGGCTTCGTCGAGGTGCGCAAAAACCGGTACCCGGCCGGCGATTCCGACCGGTGGCTCCAGCGCACCTCGCCCCCGGACTACCAGGACCGCCACCTCCGGCTCGGCTTCAGCCGCCGCCTGCTCCAGGCGGGCGACCGCGCGTTGCTGGTGGACGACTGGATCGACACCGGCGGCCAAGCCTTCGCCGCGCAAGCCCTGGTCGCCGACGCCGGGGCGACCTGGATCGGGGCCGCGGTGATTGTCGACGGGCTGCGTCGCCACGAGCCCCGCCGGCAACTCCGCGTCCGGTCCCTCCTGCACTCGCGCGATTTGTGATCACCGGAACGCGTCGACGCTGCGGCTCACCCAGGAAGCGAACGAGGTCGCCGGGCGGCACAGCACCTTCTCGACAGCGGGGCTGACGCGAAGCTCCTCCGGAAGCGGCTGGCCGAGGATGTCGAGCGTCCCGTCGGCGACCGGTTCCGGCATCTGCTGCACCATCTGCTCGCGCGCCTGCGCTCGGGCAACCTCGACGAACTCCAGCGGTTCCCCGAGGGCAGTTCCGAGGATCTCCGCACGCTGTCGCGGGCTCGTCGCCTCCGGTCCGGTGAGGACGTACGTCTGCCCGGCATGACCGCGACCAGTCAGCGCGGCGGCGGCGACTTCGGCGATGTCGAGCGGGTCCACCGCGGGGAGCGCGACGTCGCCGAACGGCGAGAAAACCTTGCGCTGCGCCCGAATCGACGGGATCCAGGCGAAGGCGTTGGTCGTGAATCCGCCGGGACGAAGGATTGTCCATTCCAGACCGGACGTCCGCGCCGTCTCCTCCAACGCGGCCAGCGGCGCGTGCGAAACCGCCTCCGGGCGGGTTCCGGCGGCCTGGGACGACTGCAGGACCACCCGCGAGACGCCAGCGTCGGCCGCGGCCTGCAGGACTGCTTCCCCGTCGACGTGCGCTCCCGCGCCGGAGACCAGCAGAAACAGGGCGTCCGCGCCTTTCAGCGCCGGGACCAGGCTGCCCGCGTCGGCGAGATCCGCGACCATCGGGGTCACGCCGGGCCGTGACGGCGGCGGGGACGTCACGCCCCGCGAAACGGCGGTCACGGCGTGGCCGGATTCGGAAAGGGACTCGACCAGCAGGCGGCCGACGTTGCCCGTGGCACCAGTGACGACGATCAAGACTTGCTCCTCAGCTAGGGGTCGAAAGCGACACAGCGAGGCTAAAAGCGGCCGTACAGTAGGTTCCTCAGGGAAAGTATTGGAGCCGCATGACCACCACCGAGCGCACCGCCGCGGATCCGCTGGCCGCGTGCCGGATCAGCCCGACCGTCGACCTGCTGTTCAGCCGGTGGACGACCCCGATCCTCTGGACGCTCAACCAGTCCGGGCCGGTGCGTTTCGGCGAGCTGGAACGGCAGCTCGGCGCGACCGGCAAGGTCCTCACCCAGCGGCTTCGCCAGCTCGAACGCGACGGCCTGGTGCACCGGCGCTACTACGCCGAGGTGCCGCCGCGCGTCGAGTACGAGATCACCGAACTCGGCCGGAGCCTGGCCCCGGTCTTCGCCGCGCTCGCCGAGTGGACCGACGAGCATCTGCCCGCGGTGGAGCGGGCTCGCGACGCGTATACCGGGCCGCTTCCGCGCTGAGGCTCGTGCGCGGCGATGCCGGTTCTCACCGGCATACCCCCGGCTAACCGGCGAACTGCTCGTTCCCCAGCACGCCCAGCAGCTGGATTTTCTCGAACGCCTCGCTGCGGGGCGGCGCGGTCAGCACCAGCAGCGCCTGCGACTGGTCCTCGGTGAACAGCACCTGGCAGTCCACCTCGATCTCGCCCAGTTGCGGATGCACGAGCACCTTGTGGTCCTCGAACCGTTTGGCCACTTGGCGTTCTTCCCACAGCCGCGCGAACTCCGGGCTCTCGCGGGTCAGCGCGCGCACCAGCTCGCCCGCCCGCGAGCGCGGTCCCATCGACCCGTGCACCACCCGCAGGTTCGCCACCAGCGCGCGGCTCTGCCGGTCCCGGTCGTGCGCGGGATAGACGAGCCGTTCGGCCGGGTCGGTGAACCACCGGTAGATCTCGCTGCGCGCCAGTCCGGTGTACTGCGATCGGTCGCCGTACAACGCCTCCGCGAACCGGTTCTGCACCAGCACCTCGCCGAGATTCGACAGGATGAGCGCGGGCGTGTCCGACAACCGGTCGAGCACCCGCATCAGCGCCGGAGCGACGTGCGTCGCGGCGACGACCGGGGACGGTGCGGTGCGGCCGGCGAGGTGGAACAGGTAGTCGCGCTCGTCGTCGGTGAGCCGCAGTGCCCGGGCCAGCGCGGCCAGCATCTGCTCGCTCGGCTGCGGTCCGCGTTGCTGCTCCAGGCGCGTGTAATAGTCGGTGGACATCGCCGCCAGCGCCGCGACCTCCTCCCGCCGCAGCCCGGCTGCCCGCCGCCGCGCGCCCGCGGGCAGCCCGACGTCCTCGGGCCGCAACCCCTCGCGACGGCTGCGGAGAAAGGCAGCCAGCTCAGCTCGATCCATGGACCCAGTATCTGCCCGGCTCGCCGCCGCAGCCAGGGATCGCCGATCCCCCGATACGCGGTCTCTGCCGCCGCCGCTTCGCTCCGCCGAAACTCAGTGGCATGAACATCACCGGAAACACCGTCTTCATCCCCGGCTCGACCAGCGGGATCGGCCTCGCCCTCGCCCGCGAACTGCAGGCGAAGGGCAACACGGTCATCGTCGGCGGGCGGCGCGCCGAACTGCTCGCCCGGATCGCCGCCGACCACCCCGGGCTCGATACCGTGCAGATCGACACCACCGATCCGGCAAGCATCGAAACCGCGGCCAAGGAGGTGCTCGCGAAGCATCCGGACCTGAACGTGCTCGTGCCGATGGCGGGCATCATGCGCGTCGAGGACTGGCACCGCCCGGAGTCCTTTTTGGACAGCGCGGAAGCGACCTTGACCACCAACGTTCTCGGCCCGATCCGGCTCATCGCCGCGTTCGTCGAGCACCTGCAGACCCGTCCGGACGCCACGATCCTCACCGTTTCGTCCGGCCTCGCCTTCGCGCCGCTGAAGGCCACGCCGAGCTACAACGCGTCGAAGGCCGCTATCCACATGCTCAGCGAATCGCTGCGGCTGCAGCTGGCCGACACGTCGGTGAAGGTCGTCGAACTGGAGCCGCCGGCGGTGCGGACCGCGCTCCTGCCCGGTCAGGAGGAAAGCGAGTTCGCGATGCCGCTGGACGCGTTCGTCAGCGAGGTCATGGAACTGCTCGAAACGCAGCCGGACGCCACCGAGATCCAGGTCGAGAACGTCAAATTCCTCCGCCACGGCGAGGCCCGCGGCGACTACCACCAGGTGGTGGCGACGCTCAACGCCGCGGACCCGCACGGGAAGTGAGCTACGCCAGGTACGTCGGCTTCCCCGCCACGATCGTCGCGGAGACCGGCATTTCCCGCAGCTCCTTTGTGGACAGTCCACTCGGGTCAGCCGCCGTCAGCACCAGATCGGCCACGTCGCCGACCCGGACGCCGCGGCGGCCGCCCGAGGACGCGGCCAGCGCGTCTTCGAGCGGGATGGCCTGCTCCGGATGCCACGGCGGCCGGTCGTCGTCGGTCCGGCCGACCGCGGCGGCGATGCCGTCCCACGGATCGAGCGGCGCGACCGGCGCGTCCGAGCCGAGTTCCAGCCGGGCGCCGGCGTCCAGCAGGGCGCGATAGGCGTACGCGCGCTCGGTGCGGCCGTGCCAATGCCGGTCGGCGACGTCGCGGTCGTCGGGCTGGTGCGCGGGCTGCACACTCGCGACCAGTCCGAGCGCGGCGAACCTCGGCACGTCCTCGGGCCGCAGCAACTGCGCGTGCTCGATCCGGCCCGGGCAGCCGACCTCCTCGAACGCGTCCAGCGCGATGGTGTTGGCGTGGTCGCCGATCGCGTGCACCGCGGGGGTCAGCCCGTGCTCGTGCGCGCGGCGCAGCAACGGAACCAGTTCCTCCGGCGGCAGCTCCAGCAACCCGTTTTCGCCAGATCCCGGGTAAGACTCGTGACAGTAGGCGGTGCGGGTGTTGAGCGAACCGTCGACAAACAGCTTGAACGGACCGACCGTGAGCAACCCTTCGCCCGCGGGCAGAACATCGCCGGTACGGTGTCCTCTCTGGATAGTCTCGTCCAGCAGATACCGCGCGATCACACAGGAAACCCTCGTCGCCGGCTTTGCCTTGGCCGCTCGTCGAGTCCAATCCGCGACCGTGTCCGCATATTCGTAGTCGACCACCGACGTCACGCCCCGCTTCGCCGCGGTGGCCAGCGCCTCGGCGACCCAGTCGTCCTGGACCTCGACCGGCGCGGACGGCAACGCCGCCGTGGCGCTCATGCAGTCGTTCTCCAGCAGGACGCCGGTCGGATGCTCGCGGCCGATCAGTTTCAGCGCGGCCGGGCTGAGCCACAACGTATGCAGATCCGCGCTGAACAACGCCACCGCGCGGCCCGGCAGCGCGCGCTGCAGCAGATCCTTGTGCGGCCGGTCCGGCCACAGCGCGTCCCGGAACCCGACGCCGACGACGAGTTCGCCCGCCGATGCGTCGAGCAGCTTCTCCATCAGCAGTTCGACCGCGCCGACCGCGGATCGCGCGCTGTCCAGCGGGATGCGCCTGCGGAAACCGGCCCACTGAACGAGGTGCGCGTGCGCGTCGACGAGCCCGGGCAGGAGCGTGCCGCCGTGCCCGTCGAGCACGCGCGCGGCGAACCCGCTGCCAGTGCCCGGTTCCTCGACAGCCGTCACGACGCCGTCGCGCACCCGGACGTCGGCGAGCGGCCCTCGCAACCCGACCCGGACGCGGCGGAGGAGAAGATCGTCCATGCGCCCAGCCTGCCAGGCAGCCCCGTTCGGGTGAAGCGGGAATTCGGGTGCTGAGGCCGGCGTTGAAACGGGTATTCGGAAGACATGGCAGCCGTCGCCCGCCGAAGGGTCAGGGCCGGTCAGGAGCGCCGCCTTCACAAGCCGCGCAGGGTTCGACTCCCTCGGTTGCCGCTTTGCCTCAACCGCCGCGCTAGGCGGTTCGTCAGGAGGCCGCGCCGCAGTTGCCGGATCCGGAGCGGCCGCAGCCCTGTTCACGCTTTGCTTGCACCCCGCCACGGCCGTCGGCCGCCCCGCAACACTTAGCCCTTGCGCTAACCATTCCCGCCCGCAATACTTAGCCTCATGGCTCAGTATTCGTCCACGCTCGACGGGGTCTTCGCCGCCCTCGCCGATCCGACCCGGCGGGCGGTCGTGCGGCGGCTCGGGCAGGGACCGGCGAGTGTCGGGGACCTGGCGGGCGAGGCGCCGATGACCCTGCCGTCCTTCATGAAGCACGTGCGGATGCTCGAGGCGCACGGGCTGATCCGCACCGTGAAGTCCGGGCGGGTGCGGACGTGCGTCCTCAACCGCGAGCGGTTCGCGCTCGTCGAGGACTGGCTCGCCGAGCAGCGACGAGTCTGGGCCGGGCGCACCGACCGGCTCGCGCAGTTCGTCACCAGCCAAGAGGAGGACCAGCCGTGAACCCCGACCTCGATCTCGCCCTAGACCGCGTCATCCGCGCGCCTCGCAAGCGCGTCTGGGACGCCTGGACCGACCCGGCGAGCCTCGCCCAGTGGTGGATTCCCGCGCCGCTGCGGTGCCGCGTCGAGGAACTTGACGTGCGCGCCGGGGGTGCGTTCGTCACGAAGATGAGCGAGGACGGCCACCGCTTCGTCCCGCATCTCGACGCGTGTTTCCTCGTCGTCGAAGACTACGAGCGGATCGTTTTCACCAACGCACTCGACAGCGCGTGGCGGCCGGCGAACCCGCAGCCGGTCGCGATGACGGCCGAGATCGTCCTTCGGGATCATCCGGAGGGCACGGATTATCGCGCGGTCGTTCGGCACGGGGACCCGGCGGCACGGGAACGGCACGCTGATCTCGGGTTCGCGGACGGTTGGGGCACGGTCACCGCTCAACTCGCCCGGGTCGCGGAAAGCGCGGCCTGAGGAAGGTATCGGTCACCGCGTTCGTCCCGCTCGACGGCGTCGGCCAGCGACCGATATCGTCCACAGAGGACACTAGCGACGCGTTTCCCGCGGCGGCCGGGCCTGACCCGGGGGGGTCATGACAGGTGCGCGGCAGAGACCATCGCGCGGTAGACGTCGGTGTTGTCCAGCGTCCCGTCGAGGCGATCCGAACCCGGGCCGGTCGCGGTGACCGGGGTCGGCACGCCGCTGTGGTCGCCGGTCGTCCAGTCGACGGTCAGCGAAAGTTTGGTGCCCGGCACGGGAAACGGACCGTCCTCATTACCCTCGGGCGCTCCGTCAGTGTCCTCAATGGCCAGTCCGCCGGTTTCGTGGTCGCCGCCGATGATCACCAGGGTGTCCGGGTGCGAGCGGGTGAAGCGAAGCACTTCGGCGACGGCCGCGTCGAGCGCCCGGCCCGCGTCGAGGACGCCGTGTGCGTTGTTCTCATGGGACATCCCGTCGATGCCTTCTTCTTCCAGGAACAGGAAAAAGCCGCGCGGGTTGGCGGAAAGCGTGTCGAGCGCCTTCTTCGCCATCACCGGCAGCGCGACCTTCGGCTGGTACGCGCCCTTGCCGTCCGGGCCGTAGTCGACCATGTCCTCGTTCGCGAACAGCCCGAGCAACCGCGGCGCGCGAGTCGCGGCGAGTTCGCTCGCGTTCCGCACGTAGGTGTAGCCGGACCGCTTCGCCTGTTCGATGAGATTCCCATGCGTGCTGCGGCTTTCCTCGCCCGGCTTGTCCGGCCACGCCCCGGGGTCGCCCTTCGGCAGCCACCAGTCTTCGCCGCCGCCGAGGAGGACTTCCGGACGGCTTTCGGTGATGTACTGCTTCGCGATGTCGCTCTGCAGGTCCCGCGAAGGCACGTGTGACGCGAACGCGGCGGGCGACGCGCCGGTGACCTGCGCGGTGGTGACCAAGCCGGTCGACTTGCCCGCGCGTTTCGCCTGCTCAAGCACGGTCAGCAACCGACGGCCCTGCGCGTCCTGTCCGACCGCGCCGTTGCGGGTTTTGCGGCCGGTGGCCAGCGCGGTCGCCGCCGCGGCCGAGTCGGTGACGAGATTTTCCGGGTCATCCGGGTCGGTGTGCACCATGCCCGTCACCGGAAGCCGGTTCATCGCCAGGTCGCCCGCCCGGCCGGTCGTCGCGAGCCGGATGAACTCCCGCTGCGCCGCACCCATGCCGTCGCCCTGGATGTAGACGATGTTGCGTGCTTTCGGGCGCCAGCCGCTGGAGTCCGCGGCGGGACTGTCGCCCGCCATCGCGACCGCGGGCACTGCCCCGGCCACCGCGAGCACGGCCGCGGCGAGCACCATCGTCTTG
This sequence comes from Streptomyces sp. AA4, assembly GCF_000158875.1. Classification (NCBI taxonomy): domain Bacteria; kingdom Bacillati; phylum Actinomycetota; class Actinomycetes; order Kitasatosporales; family Streptomycetaceae; genus Streptomyces; species Streptomyces sp. AA4. The sequence goes on from NZ_GG657746.1 coordinate 5,873,040, forward strand.
CGCATCCGGATCCTCCTTTAGTTAGGAAGCTTTCCTAACATGTTTCGCAGACTCCCGCGAGAAGGTCACCTGAACGGACGTGTCCGCCGACGGTGAACAGCACCCCGCCGGGCCGCGGCGCTCACTACGGTTGGTGCGCATGGAGACCGTCACGACACGCACCGTCGAATACCCGGCCGACGGCCTCACCATGGTCGGACGCCTCGCCCTCCCCGCGGGCACTGATCGGCGGCCCGGGGTCCTGATCGGCCCCGAAGGCACCGGCCTCAACGATTTCCAGCGCGCCCGGGCCGACGCACTGGCCGAACAGGGTTACGTGGCGCTGGCTTTCGACATCCACGGCGGCCGCTGGTTCACCGATCCGGACGAGATGCTGGCCCGCTGCCTGCCGCTGCTCGACGACCCCGACCGGTTACGCGACATCGGCCGCGCGGCGCTCGACGTGCTGCTCGCCGAACCGCGCACCGATCCGGACCGGATCGCCGGGATCGGGTACGGCACCGGCGGCGCGGTCGTACTGGAACTCGGCCGCGCGGGCGTCGACCTGCGGGCGATCGGGACGGTCAACGGGCTGGTCACCGGCCGTCCGGGCGAGGCCGCGAACATCCGCTGCCCGGTGTGGGCGGGCGTCGGCTCGGAGGACCCGATCATGCCGCCAGCGCAACGGGACGCGTTCGCCGCCGAGATGCAGGACGCGGGCGTCGACTGGCGGCTCACGGTCTACGGCGGCGCCCAGCACGCCTTCCACCATCCGCCGATCGGCCCGGAGCAGCGGCTGCTGCCCGGCGTCGGCTATCACGCGGTGCACGCCGAGCGGGCCTGGCGCGACGTCGTGACGCTGCTCGCCGACAACCTGGGCTAGCGGGCCAGAAACGGGCTCGGATCAGCCAAAACGCCGTGGATGGTGCGGCCCGCGGCGCCCAGCGTCGCGGCGGAATCGCCGAGGGCGGAAGGGCTCAGCACCGGCACTGAACCACGCAGGCCGGTCAAGCGCGCCCGCAGCACCGCTTCCGCGGCGGGGGCCAGCCAGCGGAACAACGGCCCGAAGACTCCGCCGAGCACCACGCGGTCCACGTCCACCAGATTGACCGCCGACGCCAGCGCCAGCCCCAAGGCCTCCCCCGCCGCGGCCGCCGCCGACAACGCCGCGTCGTCGCCATCGGCCAAGGCGGCGGCCAGAGCGTCCACTGTGGATACTCCGGCGGCGGTCAGCAGCGCTTCCTGCCCGGCGTAGGTCTCCAGGCAACCGACCGCGCCGCAGCGGCAGGACGGACCGGACGGGGAAACCAGCACGTGCCCCAGTTCGCCGCCGGTGCCGCGGAACAACCGCGACTCCGCCACCAGGCCCGCCCCGATGCCGATTTCGCCGGACACGTAAAGGAAATCCGCCGCGCCGGCACCGAACCACAGCTCGCCCAGCGCGCCGAGGTTGGCCTCGTTGTCCACTGAAACCGGGACCGGCAGGTCCAGCGAAACGGGCACGTTCCGCCAGCCGAGGTTCGGCGCGCTCAGCACCACGCCGTCCCGCACCGGACCGGACACCGCGAGCACCGCGCCAGCGACCGTCAGGCCCAGTGCGCGTGCCTCAGCCAGCTCCGAAGCAGCCAGCTCCCGCACCGCCTCCAGCACGGTTTCCGCCGGCACGCCACGGTTGTCGCGCCCAATCCGGACCGACCGGCGGACCGTCCCGGTTAGATCGAGGAGGCACGCGGCGAGATAGTCCACATTGGCCTCAAGCCCCAGCGAAGCCATCCGTGCGCCGCTCAGCGACACCTCGACCCCGGGTCGGCCGCGCTCGCCCGCGCGCACGGCGGCGGTTTCGGAGAGGAAGCCCGCGTCCAGGAGCGAGCCGACCAAAGTGGACACGGTCGACTTGGTCAGCCCGGTCAGCTCCGCCAGCGCGGCACGGGTCAGCGGACCGCCGCGGCTGATCTCGCCGAGCACCAGCTCGAGGTTCCGCGCCCGCATCGCGTCGTGCCGGACCGGTTCCATGCAGACCTCCGCTCTTGACGGCCGGGACGACCGTAGCGCAGTATTTAGTCTACATCGTGAACTAAATGGAGGGACGGGCATGGCCGACTACGCCCCCGCGCCGGAAGACAAATTCTCGTTCGGGTTGTGGACCGTCGGCTGGCCCGCGGCCGACCCGTTCGGTGTCGCCACCCGGCCGCCGCTCGACCCGGTCGAGAGCGTGCACCGGCTGGCCGGCCTCGGCGCGTACGGCGTCACCTTCCACGACGACGACCTGCTGGCCACGGAACCGGACCGCGACACCGCGATCGCCAGGTTCAAGAAGGCGCTCGCGGACACCGGGCTGCGCGTGCCGATGGCGACGACGAACCTGTTCAGCCACCCGGTCTTCAAGGACGGCGGCCTGACCAGCAACGACCGCGACATCCGGCGGTACGCGCTCACTAAGGTCCGGCGCAATCTCGACCTCGCCGCGGAACTCGGCGCGCAGACCTACGTCCTGTGGGGCGGTCGCGAGGGAGCGGAATCCGACGCGGCGAAAGACGTCCGCGCCGCGCTCGCCCGCTACAAGGAGGGGCTCGACGTCCTCGCCGACTACGCCGTTTCGCAAGGCTACGACCTGCGGTTCGCCCTGGAGCCGAAGCCGAACGAACCGCGCGGCGACATCCTGCTGCCGACGATCGGCCACGCGCTCGGGTTCATCTCGCAGCTGGAGCGGCCCGAGCTGTTCGGCCTGAATCCGGAGGTCGGCCACGAGCAGATGGCCGGGCTGAACTTCGTGCACGGCATCGCGCAGGCACTGTGGCAGGGCAAGCTGTTCCACCTCGACCTCAACGGCCAGCACGGCCCGAAGTACGACCAGGACCTGATTTTCGGCCACGGCGACCTGACCAGCGCGTTCTTCCTCGTCGACCTGCTGGAGCACGGCGGCTACGACGGCCCCCGGCACTTCGACTACAAACCGCTGCGCACCGAGGATCCCGAGGACGTCTGGGTTTCCGCGGCGGCGAACATGCGCACTTACCTGATCCTGCGAGAGAAAGCGCGTGCGTTCCGCGCCGATCCGGAGGTCGCCGAGGCGCTCGCCGCGTCGCGCGTGCCGGAGCTGGCCACGCCGACGCTCGCGCCCGGCGAGACCCTGGACGACCTGGCCGCCGACGAGTTCGACGTCGAAGCAGCCGGCCGGCGCGGCTACCACTTCACCCGGCTCAACCAGCTGGCTCTGGAGCATCTGCTCGGCGTCCGGTAAATCAGGCGACGCGGATGGCGGCGGTGTTTTACCGTTGCGGGCAACACGTTGACGGAGACAAGTAGCGCAGGGTCCCGCGAGGGACAGAGAGCTGCCGGCGGTGAGAAGGCAGTGTCGCGGCCCAGCGCGAAGACACTCCTGAGTGCGGGGAGGAAATGCCCCGCCGGCCCGGCCGCCGTCATCCGGCCAGAACGAGGCCGCCCTCAGGCGGCGAAGGTGCGGTGGCACCGCGAGTGTCCCTTCTCGCCCGCACCCCCAAGGGGTCGCCGAGTGCGCTCAGGAGAAGGAATGAGTACCCGCACCCCGGTGGCCTGCCTGCGTGGCCGCGTGGGCTCCACCGTGACGATCGCCGGCTGGGTGCACCGCCGGCGCGTCCTGAAATCCGTGGCGTTCCTGGTCGTCCGCGACCGGACCGGCACGGCACAGGCGGTTTTCGCCGAGCCGCCGGAGGTCGCCGAGGAGACCGTCGTGCGGCTCACCGGGCAGGTGGTCGCCAATCCGCAGGCACCGCAAGGAGTCGAACTGCGGGAGCCGGTATTAGAAGTACTGTCCGCACCGGAAAAGCAGCCGCCGTTTCCTCTTTATCGACCAGAGGTGGCCGCTGGTTTGCCGGTGGTACTGGACAATGCGGCGGTCGCGCTGCGGCATCCGGTGCTGCGGCGGCGCTTCGAGGTGGCCGCGGCGAGCGTCGCCGCGTTCCGGCGAGCATTGGACGGACAGGGATTCACTGAGATTCACACGCCGAAGATCGTTGCCACGGCGACGGAATCCGGGGCGAATGTCTTCCAGCTCGACTACTTCGGACGTCCGGCTTACCTCGCTCAATCACCACAGTTTTTCAAGCAGGCCATGGTCGGCGTGTTCGAGCGGGTGTACGAGGTGGGTCCGGTATTCCGGGCCGAACCCCACGACACCGCACGACACCTGGCTCAGTACACGAGTCTCGACGCGGAACTGGGCTTCATCGCCGACCACCGCGACGTGATGACCGTGCTGCGGGACGTCGTAGCGGAGATGGCCGCTGCAGCAGGGCCGGACGCACCGACGGTGCCAGAGGAGATTCCGTCGATCGATTTCGCGGCGGCGCAAGCACTTCTGGCCCGCAACACCAGTGAGGACCCGCGCGGCGAACCGGACCTCGCGCCCGCGCACGAACGCTGGCTGGGCGAATGGGCCGAGCGGGAACACGGGTCGGAATTCCTGTTCGTGACCGGATACCCGATGGCGAAACGGCCGTTCTACACCCATCCCGACCCGGCGGACCCGGCCCGCTCGCACAGTTTCGACCTGCTGTTCCGCGGTCTGGAACTGGTCACCGGCGGCCAGCGGCTGCATCGCCACGCGGACTACCTGGCCGTGCTCGGCGAGGCGGCCGCGCAGTACTCGGACTACCTCGACGCGTTCGCGTACGGTATGCCGCCGCACGGCGGGTTCGCGATCGGGCTGGAGCGCTGGGTCGCGCGGGTGCTGGGCGTCGCGAACGTGCGCGGGGCGACGCTCTTCCCCCGCGACCTGCATCGCCTGCGGCCTTGAAAGTCCGTGAAGGGATATATATATATATATATATATATATATATATATATATATATATATATATATATATATATATATATATATATATATATATATATATATATATATATATATATATATATATATATATATATATATATATATATATATATATATATATATATATATATATATATATCTATATATATATATATATATATATATATATATATATATATATCTATATATATATATATATATATATATATATATATATATATATATATATATATATATATATATATATATATATATATATAT
>NZ_GG657746.1:5878192-5945443 GCF_000158875.1 Streptomyces sp. AA4
CCTTCACGGAACGTCACTTGGCGGCGAAGGTGAGCGATCCCAGCGCGGTGACCAAGGGCGCCAGCTCCGGGAGCTCCTCAGCCTCGGCCAGCGCGGCCGACAGCGCCGCGTCGTGCGTGGGGCGGGCGGCGGCCAGCAGCTGCTGCCCGGACTGCGTGACCTCGGTGTAGATGCCGCGCCGGTCGTCCTGGCACAGGTACCGCGACAGCAGGCCGCGCTCCTCGAGCCGCGTGACGAGCCGGGTCGTCGCCGACTGGCTCAGCACCACCGCGTTGGCCAGCTGGCTCATCCGCAGGTGGAAGCCGTCCTGGCGGCCCAGCACGTCGAGCACCGTGTACTCGCTCACCGACAGCTCGTGCTCGCTTTCCAGCGCGCGGTTCAGCCGGTCTTCGATCCGCGCGTGCAGCGCCGCCAACGTCCGCCAGCCTTGCGCGCGCGCCTCGACGGCGTCGTCCGACAACGACATGGTGCACCTCCTCCAGGCGGCCCCGGTTGCGGGCGGCCGCGGCCCCGGGCAGCATCGGCGCCGGTCAATGTAGCTGCAAGTATTGCGCGCGCCGGTAGTGTCCGTAAGCCACTCTACCCGCGAACCTCCGCGACGGCCGGTGCCGCGCGTTTTTCCGCGGCCGACTCCGCGTTTGCCGCCGCCCGGGGGCGGGTAAATTGACCGGGCTGCCCCGGCGGAAGGTGACCGGAGATGACGGACTCTGGCGATGCGGACGCGGCCACGACCGCGAGACGGTTCGCGCTGGGCGGGTACGGGCCCGCTCCGCTGGTCCTGAACGACCGGTACGAGCTGGTCGAACGGATCGGCGAAGGCGCGACAGCCTGCGTGCACCGCGCCGAGGACCGCGAAACCGGAGCCGCGGTCGCGGTGAAGCTCTTCCACGCCGGAGCGGTGGAAATGGGCCGCAACCGCCGGGAGCAGGAGATCGCGGCGCTGCGCGCGGTGCGGCATCCGGGGCTGGTCGGGTTCGTCGACGCCGGGGTCGACGAGGGGCACGCGTACCTCGTCATGGACTTCGTGCCCGGGCCCAACCTGTCCGAATGGCTGCGCTCCGGGCCGCTGCCCGCCGGCCAGGTCGTCGAACTGGGCGCACAGCTGGCCGAGGCGCTCGCCCACGTGCACGCGCACGAGGTGACCCACCGCGACCTCAAACCCGCCAACATCCTCATGTCCGGCGACGGCCCGCGGATCGCCGACTTCGGCGTCGCGCGCATCGTGGACGCGACCCGCGTGACCGACACCGGCGCGGTCGTCGGGACGGCGGCTTACCTGTCGCCGGAGCAGGTCCTCGGCGAACCTCCCGGCCCGGCGTCGGACGTGTACGCGCTCGGGCTCGTTCTCCTGGAATGCCTCACCGGCGTCCGCGAATTCCCGGGCACGGCGGCGGAAACCGCGGTCGTGCGGCTGCATCGGTCGCCGCGGGTACCGCCGGGGACGCCGGACCCGCTGGCGAGAACTCTGCGCGCGATGACCGTGCGCGATCCGGAGGAAAGACCCTCCGCGACCGCCGTGGCGCGCGCGTTGCGCGGCACGGAAACGCTGCGCCTTCCGTTCAAAACGCGACTGGCGGTCTTCCGCCGCCGCCATCAGGTCTCGCGCCGCCGCGCGCTGCTCGCGGCAGGGCTGCCGGTCGCGCTCGTCGCGGCCGGGACGCTGCTGTTCGCCACCCCGCTCCGCCCCGGCACCGGGTCCGCGCCCGGCCCCGAACCGGCTCCGGTTCCGGTTTCCCCGCCGTCTTCCGCTCCGTCCGATTCGCCGGACTCCGCTCCGCCGCGTTCGCCGTCCGCCCCGCCGGTCCGTTCGACGGACGCGGCGACGCCCCCGCAGACCACGGCTCTTCCGCCCGGCCCGCCGCCGCAGGCCGGGCTGACGTCGGCAAGCCGGCCGAACCCGCCGAGCCAGTCGGACCAGCCGAACCCCGAGAGCCAGCCGAGCGGGAATCCGCCGAGAACCCCGCCGGGGCAGACGAAACCGCCGCGGAACACCGTCACCGGGCCGCCGAGCGGGAAGAATCCACATTAGACAGTCCGGACCACCCGGTCGGCTGACGCCGCGCAATTCGGTGGCGAAGTCCGTCCCGGCGCGCGATCCTGGTGGCGAGCCGGGGAGGTGGGACCGATGACCGCACACGCACGTCGGTTCGGACGGCAGTGCCGCGAACACTTCGAGCGCCCGGAAACCGCCCGGGCGTCCGAACCGAAACCGGATCCCGAGACCGCCGCCGCGCCGGAGCCGGCGGCGGAACCGGAGCCGGAGGTCCAGCCCGGGAAGTGAATTCCCCTTGCCGGGCAAGGAAACAGCGGGTTACTCCGCGCGCGGCGCGGCCTCGATCGCCAGCACCGCGATGTCGTCGTGGCCGGAGTTCCCGAGCCAGGCCCGCACCGCCTCGCGCAACCGGCGCACGACTTCGCGCGCCGGTTGCCCGACGCAGTCCTCCAGCACCGTGTAGAGCCGTTCGTCGCCGAACAGTTCGGTGGATTCCGTGCGGTTGCGGGCTTCGGTGACGCCGTCGGTGTAGAGCAGGCAGACGTCGCCTTCCTCGAGATGCGTCGTCGCCTCGGCGAACCGCGCCTGCGGCGACACGCCGACCAAGGTGCCCGGCACGCTGATCTCCTCGACCCCTCCCCCGCGCCGCAGCACGAGCGGGGCGGGGTGGCCGCCGGAGGCGAGGGTGACGTCGAGCCCGGACTCCGCGGCCGCGACCGAACCGAGCACGAGCGTCGCGAACCGGTTGCTGCCGCCGGAGATCAGGAGTTCGTTGAGCAGCCGCAGCATCGTCCGGCCGTCGCGTTCGACGAGATGCAGCGCGGCCAGCGAATGCCGCACGCGGCCGGTCAGCGCGGCCGCCTCGGCGCCCTTGCCGCAGATGTCGCCGACGACCACGAACGCGCTGCCGTCCTCGCGGGAGAGGACGTCGTAGAAATCGCCGCCGACGCCCAGCACCCCGCCGGCGGGTTCGTACCACAGCTCGAAATTCGCGCCGTCGATCTGCGCCGGCGGCGTCGGAAGCAACGTCGATTCGAGCCCGCGCGTGGCTTCTTCCTGACTGGCGTAGCGCTGCGCGTTCGCCAGCGCAGTGCCGGCCGCCTCCGCGAACGCCTCGACCGCCTCGCCTTGCGCCAGCCCGAACGCGGGTTCGCCGCGCCTGCCGAGCAGCACCGCGCCCGCCATGCCGGAACCGAACGAGACCACCGAAACCTCGAGGTGCCCTTCGAGCGGCTCGGCCACCGCGGCCGGAAGCGCCGCCACTTCCGTCGCCGGGACCGCCCGCGCCTCAGGCCGGACGCCGTCGGTGACCGCGTCGGACACCACGGGCGCGACCTGGGCCGGAACCCGCCGGATCCGCCCGTGGCCCGCCGCGCCGTGCTCGGTGCAGCTCCACCATTCCCAGCGGCCGCGGGTGGTCGGCAGCAGCACGAAGGCGCAATCGCCCAAAGCGGACGCCGCCAGTTCGGCGATCACCCGCGCCGTGCCGTGCCGTCCGCGCGCGAGCGCCAGTTTCGGACCGGCTTCGGCGAGGAACTCCTCAGGACGGCGGCGGCCGTCGTCGACCACGGTCCAGGCGCGCCAGCCGCCGGGCAGCGCGCGGATCTTGGCCGGCCGGTGGCCGACCTTGCCGGTGGTCTCGGTCACGCCGACGAGCTCGGCCGGGCCGAGCTTCTCGGCGGCCGCGTTGGCCCAGCGCAGAGCGCCTTCCGGGTCCTGCAGGAACACCGGCTCCAGGACGTCGTCGAGCACCGAGCGCCAGAAACCGGCGTGCTCGGGCAGCTCGGCGCCGGGTGGCAGGGCCGACGCCGGAGCGGGCCGTGACACCATGCACGAACCTCCTGCCTCCGGGTCGACCTGACGGTCCTGGTCCTTCCAGGTTGGCACAGTGTGCGCGGGCGGACTGGGTCGAAGTGTAGGGCGAACCGTGGCAGGCTGGGTCGACGACCATGGCTGGCACACGCGTGGTGGGAAGGTCGGCAGAGATGACAGAGACTCCCCAGGCTTCCGGGAGCCCCCGGAACTCCGGGGCCCCTGACCCGGATTCCGTACCGGCGAACGAGGCCGCGGCGCTGGAGCGGCTGCTCGCCGCGGTCCACGACCTCGGGGACGGCAACTTCCGGCGGCGCTTCGTGGCGCACGGCGACGGGATCACCGCCCGGCTCGCGTCGGCGTTCAACGACATCGCGGAGCGCAACCAGCGGCTGGTGACGGAACTCATGCGCGTGCGCGGCGCGGTGGGCCAGGAGGGCAAGCTCAACGAGCGCGTCCGCACCGAGATCGGCCCCGGCGGCTGGGCCACCGCGGTCGACACGGTCAACGGGCTGATCGAGGACGTCAGCCGCCCGGTCGTCGAGCTGGACCGGGTGCTGGGCGCGGTCGCCGAGGGCGATCTGTCGCAGCCGATGGCGCTGCAGCTGGACGGCCGTCCGCTGCGCGGGCAGTACGCCGAGCTGGCCAAGACCGTGAACGGCCTCAACGCGCAGCTGTCGCGGTTCGCCGCCGAAGTGATCCGGCTCTCCCGCGAGATCGCCGGCGAGGGCCGCCTCGGCGGCCAGGCCGAGGTCCCCGGCGTGGCCGGCACCTGGCGCGACCTCACCGATTCGGTCAACTTCCTCGCCGACAACCTCACCGAGCAGGTCCGGAACATCGCCTCGGTCACCACGGCGGTGGCCCGCGGCGACCTGACGCAGAAGATCAACGTCGACGCCCGGGGCGAGATCCTCGAGCTGAAGAACACGATCAACACGATGGTCGACCAGCTCTCGTCCTTCGCCGACGAGGTCACGCGGGTGTCGCGAGAGGTCGGTTCCGAAGGGCGCCTCGGCGGCCAGGCGCGGGTGCCGGGCGTGGCGGGCACCTGGCGCGACCTCACCGATTCGGTGAACCTGATGGCGGACAACCTGACCGACCAGGTCCGCAACATCTCGCAGGTCGCCACGGCGGTCGCGGCGGGCGATCTGACGAAGAAGATCGACGTCGACGCGCGCGGCGAGATCCTGCAGCTCAAGACGACGCTGAACACGATGGTCGACCAGCTCTCGTCGTTCGCCGACGAGGTCACCCGGGTCGCCCGCGAGGTCGGTTCCGAGGGCCGCCTCGGCGGTCAGGCGGAGGTCCCCGGCGCGGCCGGCACCTGGCGCGGCCTGACTGACTCGGTCAACCAGATGGCCGACAACCTGACCGACCAGGTCCGGAACATCTCGCACGTGACCACCGCGGTCGCGAAGGGCGATCTGACGCAGAAGATCACCGTGGACGCGCGCGGCGAGATCCTCGAGCTCAAGACCACGATGAACACGATGGTCGACCAGCTCTCGTCCTTCGCTGACGAGGTCACCCGAGTGGCCCGCGAAGTCGGTACGGAAGGGCAGCTGGGCGGCCAGGCCACCGTGCCCGGGGTCGCCGGCATCTGGCGCGACCTCACCGGCTCGGTGAACTTCATGGCGAACAACCTCACCGCGCAGGTCCGCAACATCGCGCAGGTCGCGACGGCGGTCGCGCGCGGCGACCTGACGAAGAAGATCGCGGTCGACGCCAAGGGCGAGATCCTGGAGCTGAAGACCACGCTGAACACGATGGTCGACCAGCTGTCCGCCTTCGCCGACGAGGTCACCCGCGTGTCCCGCGAGGTCGGCACGGACGGGAAGCTCGGCGGCCAGGCGACCGTGCCGGGTGTCGCGGGCACCTGGAAAGACCTGACCGACAACGTGAACTTCATGGCCAACAACCTGACCGAGCAGGTGCGGAACATCTCGCACGTCACCTCGGCGGTGGCCCGCGGCGACCTGACGCAGAAGATCACCGTCGACGCGCGCGGCGAGATCCTCGAGCTGAAGAACATCCTCAACACGATGGTCGACCAGCTGTCCGCCTTCGCGGACGAGGTCACCCGCGTGGCCCGCGAGGTCGGTACCGAAGGACGGCTGGGCGGCCAGGCGCGCGTCCCCGGCGTCGCGGGGATCTGGAAAGACCTCACCGACAACGTGAACGTCATGGCCGACAACCTGACCGTGCAGGTCCGGAGCATCGCGACGATGGCGAGCGCGGTGGCGAACGGCGACTTGTCGAAGAAGATTTCGATCGACGCGGCGGGCGAGGTCGCGGCGCTGGCCGGGACGCTGAACGACATGGTCGAGACGCTGCGCGCGTTCGCCGACGAGGTCACCCGCGTCGCCCGGGAAGTGGGCACGGAAGGCATCCTCGGCGGTCAGGCGCGGGTCCCCGGCGTGGCCGGTACCTGGAAGGACCTGACCGAGAACGTCAACTTCATGGCGCACAACCTGACCAGCCAGGTGCGGAACATCTCGCAGGTCACGACGGCGGTCGCGCGCGGCGACCTGTCCCGCAAGATCGACGTCGACGCCCGGGGCGAGATCCTCGAGCTCAAGACCACGATGAACACGATGGTCGACCAGCTGTCCGCGTTCGCCGCGGAGGTCACCCGCGTGGCCCGCGAGGTCGGCACCGAGGGCAAGCTGGGCGGCCAGGCCGAGGTCGAGGGCGTGTCCGGCACCTGGAAGCGGCTGACCGAGAGCGTGAACCAGCTGGCGGGCAACCTGACCACGCAGGTCCGCGCGATCGGCCAGGTCGCGACGGCGGTGACCGCGGGCGACCTGACCCGGCACATCACCGTGGACGCGTCCGGCGAGCTGGCGGACCTCAAGGACAACATCAACCAGATGATCGCGAACCTCAAGGAGACCACCTCCGCGAACCGCGAACAGGACTGGCTGAAGACGAACCTGGCGCGGCTGTCCGGGCGGATGCAGGGCCACCGCGACCTCGCGTCGGTGGCGACGCTGATCCTGTCCGAGCTGGCCCCGCTGGTGAGCGCGCAGCAGGGCGCGTTCTTCATCGCGCACGACGACGAGGACGGCGGCGACCCGGACAAGCTGCTCGACTGCATCGCCGCCTACGGCCTCGCCCAGGCCCGCACCGGCCTGCGCTTCCGGCTCGGCGAATCGCTGATCGGCCAGGCCGCGGTGGACCGGCGGACGATACTGGTCAACGGCGCTCCCCCGGAGTACGCGCTGGTGTCGTCCGGGCTCGGCTCGGCCCCGCCGGTCAACGTGATCGTGCTGCCGGTGCTGTTCCAGGGCGAGGTGCTCGGCGTGCTGGAACTGGCGTCGGTCAACGAGTTCTCCGCGGTGCATCTGGACCTGCTGGAGCAGCTGCGGCACACGATCGGCGTCAACGTCAACACGATCCTGTCGAACTCGCGCACCGAGGCGCTGCTGACCGAATCGCAGCGGCTGGCCCAGGAACTGCGCGCACGGTCCGAGCAGCTGCAGGCCCAGCAGGGCGAACTGCGCCGGTCGAACACCGAACTGGCCGAGAAGGCGGCTCTGCTGGCCCAGCAGAACCGCGACATCGAGGTCAAGAACATCGAGATCGAGCAGGCGCGCCAGGAACTCGAGGAACGGGCCGGGCAGCTGACGGTCGCGTCGCAGTACAAGAACGAGTTCATGGCGAACATGTCGCACGAGCTGCGGACCCCGCTCAACAGCGCGCTGATCCTGGCGAAGCTGCTGTCGGAGAACCCGGAGGGCAACCTCACGGAGAAGCAGATCCAGTTCGCGAAGACGATCTACGCGGCCGGGTCGGATCTGCAGCAGCTGATCAACGACATCCTGGACCTGGCGAAGGTCGAGGCGGGCAAGCTGGACCTGCAGATGTCCGACGTGACGCTGCCGGAGCTGGTGAACTACGTCGAGTCCCTGTGCCGCCCGCTGACCGCGGACAAGGGCCTGGAGTTCGCGGTCCTGATCGACCCGCCGGTGCCGGGCAGCGTGCACACCGACGAGCACCGGCTCCAGCAGGTCCTGCGGAACCTGTTGTCGAACGCCGCGAAGTTCACCGACGAGGGCGGTGTGCGCCTGCACATCCGGATGGCCGACCCGGAGGAAGTCGAACAGGAGTCGCTGCGCTCGGCGGCCGGAATCATCGCGTTCGCGGTCGAGGACACCGGGATCGGCATTCCGGAGGAGAAGCTGGAAGTCATCTTCGACGCCTTCCGCCAAGCGGACGGGACCACGAGCCGCAAGTACGGCGGAACGGGGCTGGGCCTGTCGATCAGCCAGCAGCTCACCGAGCTGCTGAGCGGTGAACTGCGCGTCAGCAGCGTCCCCGGCAAGGGCAGCACCTTCACGCTGTACCTGCCGGTCGGCGCGGCGAACCTGATCGCCCCGACGACGCCGGTGCGTCCCACGCCGAAGCTGCCGGTCCTGCCGAGCACCATCACGGTGGCCGAACCGAACAGCGCGCCGAAACGCTTCAACGGCGAGAAGGTCCTGATCGTCGACGACGACCTGCGCAACGTCTTCGCCCTCGCGGCGGTCCTGGAGCAGGCAGGCTTGGAAGTCATCTACGCCGACACGGGCGTGGCCGGAATCCGGGCGCTGGAACGCCACGAGGACACGGCGCTGGTGCTGATGGACGTGATGATGCCGGAACTGGACGGCAACGCGACCATCGCCGCCATCCGAGCCGAAGCGGCCCACGAGGACCTGCCGGTGATCGCTGTCACAGCGAAAGCGACGGAGGAAGACCGCGAACGCACCCTGGCTTCCGGAGCGGATGACTACATCACGAAGCCGGTGGACACGGACCTGCTGCTGGACGTGATCGCCGCCCGCCTGGAGGCGGACGCGGCGTCGTCGTCCGAGGTAGAAAGCTTGGAGCGGGTGACGGGAATCGAACCCGCGTAGCTAGTTTGGAAGACTAGGGCTCTACCATTGAGCTACACCCGCAGCGCCCTCGGTGACCCGGGAGCGAAGCCAGCTTAGCGTGCCCGCTAGGGTGGGTCGTACACCCCCCGGGTACTTCGGGCTTCCGGGCTTCCGGGCCTCGGGGTTTTCGGGGGTGCCGGGATGTGGCGCAGCTTGGTAGCGCATCCGCTTTGGGAGCGGAGGGTCGCAGGTTCAAATCCTGTCATCCCGACCTAGAGGGGCTGGACCTGCGGGTTCAGCCCCTTTTTCGTGCTGTGGGGCGCGGGGCGGGCGTTGGTGCGGGGCTTGGTGACACTCCTATTTGAGGACTTCACCTGCGCACTCCAACGCTGGTCCCGACTCGGACGCCCTGACCGGCCCTCATCGATGAGTGATCCACGTCACTTGAGGCTGCCGACAAGAGCACCTTCACGATCCGCGGGCACTGCGACGCCGCACGATTCCCTCTTCCCTGGCTCGCCGATCCGATCCGCCCACCACGGACTACCCCGCGGCATGGCTGGCGCCGGTCCCGCCGGGCACGTACCGCCTCGCCGCCACCAGGCCGGCAACGCGAACAACAACTGCCGCGCACTGAACTCGTGGTTCACCTGACTCCTCGCGGCAGGCGAAATCGAACACCGCCCCATGACGCGAATGAATTCCATCGCCTATCGGAGATCCGCCGATTCCGGCCGCCTCGGTGGAGTTCATTCAGCGAATTCTCCCGAGTTGCCAGGACTCGATTTCATCAGCCGCCGCGCTCAAGGTCATGATCCGGAGACGAGCCGGCAGATGCTTGCAGCACGATCGGGCACAACCTCTACGCACGCTTTCAGCCGCACACGTTCCTCAAGCCTGACGGGAGCGAAGGCGACTTGATGCTCCTCAACGGGTGAACCATAGCGCAGATAGCCCACCGCTACAGGGCCCAGCATCACCCTCCCTGGGTCACGCGGGCAGACAGAGCCGGTTCGCCTGCAACTCCGAGACCAGAACAGAGACCCCGCTCAGCGCCGACTGGTAGTTGCGGTCGGCCAGCCGCCGGCACCTGGCCGCGCTCTTTGTGCGAGACGAATCCTCACCACTTCGTTTCCGAACCCCGTTTCAGCTCCAGCCCGCCGGGTTCGAGCCCGTCTCGCAGTCGACAGGGCTAACGTGTTCTCGTTCTTTTTTCCTGTCGAACTCTCAAGCCCCCGAGAATGAACGGACGCTGGGCTTCTCGCTTGATCCGCAGATTCCCGGCAAGCGCTGGTGCTCCTGCTGTGGTCGCGGCGATCGCGGACCGGCCCGGCTCGGCAGCTGAATTCGACGTCTGTCCTGGAGCCTGCCGCATGAGCGCGGCGGCACACCTGGGCAGGGGTCCACCGTCGCTGTTCGAAAAGCGGGCCGATCGACGTAACCAAGATTCTCGAGCGGACCTGTTGCTGCGCAAAACTTCCAGCGGCTCCCCAACCGTTTCCCGCGCCGCACGGCAGCTGTTCAACCACATGCCCGGACAGCTCTTCCACTGTCTCCAAACAGGACCTTAGACGCTGATGTCAGCGAGACGCCTGTGGCTGGAAGATGTTTATCTCACGGCCACAGGCGTCGTCACAGCAGATGGTCGCCCGCGTCGATGTCGCGCCACAGGGGGCGGAGCATCCGGTCATCCGGAGGCAGGGATCAGAGCACTCCTGCTGCCGTCAATGCTCCTGCCGCCAGAGCCACCAGTCCTACCGCGCAAATCACCACTCGATTATAGGTGAGCCGCCGTGAAGACTGTTCGCCGTTCTTCGACTCTTTCAACAGGGCGAAATTCTTGTTGAACACGATGATGGCGACGCCGAAGAGCGCCGCGACGATGCCCAGGAAAACTCGCATAATCAACGCTTCTTCTTTCCGCGCTGGATTAATTTTGTCACGACGAATATTCCGACAAGGACAAAACTATGCCGAAGATGATGCCGACCCAGGGCGGCACTTCCCACGTCCCTGAGGGCGGGGCTTGGGCCAGAACCGCGGCGATGGCGCTGAGGCTGCCCTAGATCGTCATCGTGGATCAACTCCAAACTGGTTGCGGGCTAGAACGAGAAACTGAGACTTGCCGAACATTTCGGCGTCGAGAGCGAGCTGCCGAGCGACCCGGACGCTGTGCCGCTCGTGCTGACCGAGAAGCTCGCCGGGCCGGCGGAGCAGCTGCCGACCCCCGCTACGCCAAATTTCCCATTGGGGGTTCCGCTGCTGGACACCAGGCCTCCGCTGATGCCCGGACTGCCGAAGCCGAAGGAGATCGAGTTCCCGTATTTGTGGTTGGTCCCGCACGAACCTGTGTATCCGATGCAGAGGCAGTAGCAGGCTTCGATGTTTCCGCCGATCGACGAGGCTCCGGTCGGATCGCTGTTGTTGACCGGGTCTCCCTTGGCATAGGCGTAGTGGTTGATCTCCTGGCGGGTGGGGTCCCGAGACGTAAAGCGGCCCCATCCGGGAAAGTACCACCGGTAGCCCAGAATGTGGTCCGCGCCGTACTGGTACTGGCCGAGGTAGTGGAACGGGTTGTCCCCGGCCGCGGCGCCTGAGGCGGTGACGCCGCCGTAGGGGTCGTACTTGTACGTCGCGGCGACCGCGCCGGTCGTGGAGATCAGGGCGACGACGCTGCCCTGATAATCGGTAACGACGTTGTAGCGGGCACCGGAGCCGGTTTTCTCGGCAACGATGACACCCTTCGGGTCACGGGCGAGACTGGTGCGAGCGCCATTGTGCACGTCTTGGGTCAGGCCAAGTGCGGTGGTGGCGAACACGTTTGTGGTGACGGAGCCTCCGCTGGTGTAGGTCAGGTTCCGCGGTCGGGTTTGGTCGAGGCTGTCGTAGCTGGCGGTGAAGCTGTTGCCGGCGGCGTCGGCGGAGGAGGTGTACTGGCCTGCGTCGCGGTAGTTGTAGGTCTCGGTGGGGCTGCTCGATCCCAAGCGAATGCGACGCCTCGACGAAGAAGCGCAAAATCAGCGCCTCGGCCCACTTCGGTCAGGTCAAGATCGGGAATGCCGCGGCATCGCGGAATTCTGCCGCAGCGTTGCTTCCCCTCCCAGATCGCCCAAGCCCCGTCATGTCATCGAGCACCCGGGCGGAAGTCCACCCCTTCTTTGTTGAGCCCGTGCTTGACCACGAAGCTCTCCACCCGGTCGCCGCTGGGCCAGATGGATCCGAGCTCGCGCAGGCTTTCCAGGTACTGCTGGTTTTGCGGCGCGTCGGTGACCGCCAGGTTGCCCGGCAACTTGGTCGCCCACGGATTATCGGTCTCACGGATGCGGTGTTCAAGGTTGAGCGGCTCGTAGCTGATCGTACCGGTGTTCTTGTCCTTGATCCGCACCTTCAGCGCACCGCGCCCGTCGTCGATGGCGTCACCCCTCCTGACCAGCTGCTGCGCGATGCCTTTCAACTGCTCGTCTTCCCGCAACTGATTGGTGATCCGGCCACGAAGGTTCGCGTACTGCTGCTTGCCCAGCGGACGTGCCTCGCTCAGAATCGCCTCCGCGCGCCGACGCTGGCTCGGATTCAGCGTGGCCGCGTCGCCGACCTCGTTCATCAGCGCTTGGAAGTCCGCGCCCAAACTGGCCAGCCGCACTCGATTGGAGGTCTCGCGCGGGTTCTTGGTCAGCTCGGTCACGATGCCTGGGAGCTTGGCATTCGCGAGTTGTTCGTACTCGCCGAGCAGGCGCAGGCTCGACACCGCGAGCTCACGTGCCTGCGGGAACTCGGTCGCGCCGGGGATCGGCCGGGGACCGGGTCCCGGGCCGAGCGCCTGCGCCAGCCGCCTCCCCGCGGCAGAGCGCGGCGCGGGCGCGGCCTGGTGCTCTACCTGCACCTCGCCCATCCTCGGCGTGATCGTGTTCTGGTGCACGGCGCCCAGCACGCTGATGAAGTTCCCCATGATCATCAGATTTGTCTGCTCGTTCGCCTGCTCCTGCCGTTGGTCCAGCTCACGCGCGGTGCCGCGTTCGTAAGTGCCGACGAAACCCATCATGTCCGGCGACTCCCGCTGGATGACGCGCCCCACGATCTCGTCCCCGGGGCGGCCCGGGTCCGCGTGCGGCATGGCCGCGATCGCCGGGTCCTCCCGTTCCCTGGCGGGCGTGAACCCCTTGCCGAGCAGGTAGGAGGCGAGCCGGCTGTCGCTGACCGGGCCGAGGCCGAGTTTGAGGATGAAGTCTTCCTTCGACGTCGACTGGCCGAACAAATCGAGGATCTGCTCCCTGGTGAGGCTCTCGGGGTCGGTCTGGCGCCGGATCACGCCCGCGGCGTCCACCAGGTCGGCTTGCTGCTCGGCCGGCGCGTGCGGGTCGCCCAGGCGCAGCGGACGGCTCGGCGAGCCCACGGGCTGCTGGCGCACGTGGATGAGTTCGTGCCGCAGCAGCCGATTCCCCTCGGCAGTCCCGGGCGCGTAACGACCGGCACCGAACACGATGTTCTGGCCAAGCGTGTACGCGGTCGCGCCGATGGCCCGCGCGGAACTCGCGGCCCGGTCGCCGGTATGCACCCGTACCCTGCTGAAATCCCAGTGCAGGTCGGCTTCGGCGCGAGCCCGAACAGCCTGGTCCAGCGGGCGACCTGGTTCGCGCAATTCCTCTGGCACAATGTCCGGCACGGGGACCCGAGTTGGCGTCGGTCCGGGTTCGGGACGGGCATGCTCCATGTCCCGCATATGACCACTCGAGTGTCACCACGGCGTCACCGGACGACGCCGACACCATTGTCGACGGGGAAGGCGTGGCCGGTGGCCCACCGGTCGCGGACTGGCCCCGCTTCAGCTCCAGCCCGCCGGGTTCGATCCCGTCTCGTAGTCGACAGGGCTGACGTGTTCCCATTCTTTTCCTGTCGAATTCTCGTACGCGTGTTGCGCGACGTAGAGCAGAAATTCGGCCTCTGGTCCACCGGTTCCGGTGGACGAACCGAATTTCTCCGGGTCTTCGAGAACGGACCGGTAGGCCTGTTCCCCGGCCAGCACCACCGCTGCCCGGTAGTACAGGAGGGAATCGCTGGAGAGCGGCAAACCGGTGGCTGCGGACGGCACCGCGGCCAGCTCTGACCGGTCCAGGTCGTAAAGACGCTGGGCGAGGATGTCCTCGAACTCCTTGATCTCAGCTTCGCCGCGCCTGGCGAGTTCCTCTTCCAGCGGAGCGAAAGCGGCCTGATCCGTCGCCGGCGGGTCCCGCCGCGCCAAGGAGACGAGTGCCCAGAACTCGTGGTCGTTCATCAGGGCCTGTTCCTTCCGGGTGAGTTGGCGGTGGGCGAAGCGCTCCTCTACCGACTCGCCCGCTTTTTCCATGCGTCAAACAGAGCGAGCGCGAGCCAATGGCCGTAGCGTTCAGCCATCTCCTCCGCTGTCACCTGCTCGAAATCATTGCTTCGACGAAGCGGGTCGGCTCCGCGAGCGAGAAGGTAGGCCGTGAGGTCGACGTGCAACGGATTGCCCGTCTGCACATGACCGTCACCTTCGACATCAATGGCGTGCTGCAACAACGTCATTCCATTGCATTCTTCGTCGACATCGACACCTTGGTCCAAAAGGTCCCGCAGAGCCGGGAGATCGCTCATCTCGACCGCGATATGCGCGGGCGTCATATACTCGACCACGGCAACACCCTATCTGCCGCCGGTGACAGCTGCTTTGATTGCCGCTGCCGGAAACTACCCAGCTGTCTACCGTCCGGCCAACTCGGCCACCACCGGAGCGAGCGGGCCGGCGGCACCGGCTCCGAATACGAAGTACGAGAAGCCCATTTCCTCTCGCCGCCGCAGGATTTCGTCGGCCGCGGCCGCGGGATCGTTGGGGAGGTAGGCCACCGAGTCCGCGGCTCGGACGGCGGCGGTGTCCGTGTCGGGTCCGGTCATGAACGCGGCGGCGAAGTCCCCGATCACCGGTACGTGCAATGCCAGTTCGACGCCGCGCCGGTTGTCGAACTGCCGCACCCGCTGCATTGTCTGCGCCCGGGTCTCGATCTGCGGCATCACGAAGGTCACCGTGTCGGCGAGTTCCGCGGCGACGGCCTGCGATTTCGGACCGCCCGCGGCCACCACGACCGGAGTGTGCGAGTCGGGGCCGTCCAGGTCCCTCAAGGCCGCGATGACCTCGCGCACCTGGTCTGGCCGCTGGCTCACGGGTACGTCCGGCAGGCCCAGCTCGCGAAGCTGATCGGCGATCCCCGGACGGCCGGTTCCGATGCCCATCTCGAAACGGCCCTCGGTGAGCACGGACAAAGAGTGCGCCTCCCACGCCGTGCTCCACGCCGGGCGGACCGGTGACGCGTATACCCAGGTACCGACCCGCAGGTCAGTGACCGTCGCGGCGACGGCGAGCGCGGGGCCCGGTGCCGGCTGCCATTGCGGGACGTCGGGCATCAGGATCGTCGAGTAGCCGGTGTCCGCCAGGCCGCACAGCTGATCGCGCCAGGTCGGCAGGTCGGAGGTGATCGGAGCGACGACCCCGAACCGCAACGGCCTGGTTTCGCGCTTGGTCGTGTCAGCCATGGTGCTGCCTCCTCATCGCGGCCCGGCCCGCTGCCGAACCTTTTATCTCCTCTACGAACGGGCCATGGCGGTTTCGACACGCCTCGACGAGCAGGTGGCGTTTTTCTGCGTCGAACGTGTCGGGGCGTCGCTGCCGCGTCCACCGGGGCACTCACCGTCGAACTCCGCGGCGCGCGGTGCTGCTCCCAAGCTGCGATCCCGGACGGCAAGCACCACATGCCTGACAGGAGACGACATTCTGCACCCGCCCGCTACATCTCGTGCTCCCAGCTCGCGAGCGTGTCGACTTCCGCGGCATCTGCCAGCGACTCCAGCTCCGCGATCTCCTCGTCGGTCAGCTCGATGCCGACAGCTCGCACCAACCCGTCGAGGTGGGCTGCCTTTGTCACTCCGATGATCGGGGTCGTTCCCTTGGCGATGGCCCACGCGGTGGCGACGTCGGCGGCAGACCCGCCGTGGTCCTCGCCGATCGTCCGCAGCCGGTCCGTGAGCGGCTGCAGCTGGGGAAGGATCCCGTTGTACCCGGCCGCCCGGCTGCTGCCCTCCGGCATGGGACTGGCCGGGCTGTATCGGCCGGTCAGCGCTCCTTGTTCGAGGACCAGGTAAGAGAAGAACCGCACGTCGTGCGCGCGGCAGTGTTCGAGAATGCCCGCGCGCTCGGAGCTCCGGTGCAGGAGGCTGTAGTGGTTCTGGACCGCCTCCACCCGGAAGCCCGCCTCGCCGAGGATTTCGTCGGCCATGGCGATCTCCTTCAGGTTGTGATTGGAGACGCCGACGTGCTTGATCTTGCCGGCCCGCAGCAGCGGGATCAGAGCCGGCGTCCAGCGGGCCACGTCGGCGGGGTTGTGGATCCAGTACAGGTCGACATAGTCGGTGCCCAACCGGTCCAGGCTCTGGGCCAGCATGTCCGCGACCGGATCGTCGCCGTCGCCCGCGGCTTGCGGGGTGAACTTCGTCGACAGCTGGTAGTCGCCGCGGGCGTAGCCGTTCAGTGCCTCCGCGAGGACGCTCTCCGAGCGGCCCATTCCGTACACCACCGCGGTGTCCCACAGGGTGAATCCGTGCGCCTGCGCCTTGTCGACGATCTCTCGCAGGCCGGCCGCGGTCAGCTCGCTGCCGAAATAGCCGTCGCCCGGCTCGCCGCTGTCTCCCCAGGCCCAGGTGCCCAGTGCCACCGACGGAGCGGGCAGTGTTTTGCTCGTCATGTCCCTGCCTCCATTCTCGTTTCCCGATCTCTACGAGACCGCGTCGGCTGGCACCGGAGCAGACCGCGTTTATCGGGGGTACGACCTCAACCCCCTTCGCGCCACGACCTGCGGATACCGTGGATGTCATGGACCAGCTGCCCGGAAAGCGCGACGAGATCCGGCATTTCCTTTCCAGCCGACGCGCCAAGATCACCCCCGAGGAGGCCGGGCTGCCGACCAGCGGCCGTCGCCGGGTCGTGGGGCTGCGGCGCGAGGAGGTCGCTGTCCTGGCGGGGGTGAGCACGGAGTGGTACACGCGGCTGGAGAAGGGGCACGTCGGCGGCGTGTCCGAAGCTGTCCTCGACGCCGTTGCTCGCACCCTGCGGCTGGACGACGACGAACGCACCTACCTGTTCGACCTCGCCCGCTCGTCGCGGCCCGCGAGCCGCACGCCGTCGCGTCGCCGGGACGTCGAGATTCCGGCCCGCGTCCAGTGGCTGCTCGATTCCATGACGCTGTCCTCGGCGTTCGTCCGCAACGGCCGCACGGACGTCGTCGCCAGCAACGCCTTGGCCCGAGCCCTGTACGCGCCGATGTTCGAGAGCGCCACCGTCGACCGGCGCGGCCGCCCCAACCTCGCTCGCTACATCTTTCTCGACCCCAGCGCACAGCGTTTCTTCGTGGACTGGGACGCCGCCTGCACTGCCACCGCCGCCCTCCTGCGCGCCGAGGCCGGGCGCGAGCCGCACGACCGGGCGTTGCGCGAACTCATCGGCGAACTGTGCACTCTCAGCGCCGAGTTCCGCGACCTCTGGGCCGCGCACGACGTCCTGATCCGCCACGACGGCGTCAAACGGCTCCAGCACCCCGACGTCGGCCGCCTGGAACTGACCTTCCAGTCCCTCGATCTGCCACTGTCCGGCCGAGCGGTGCACGACCTGATCGCCTACACCGCGGAACCCGGCACCGAATCCGAAGACCGGCTCAAACTCCTTGCCAGCTGGGCAGCTCCTTCTCGGCAGCCCGGACCGCGCTGAGTCGGCGTCATTTCAGGGCACTGCCACAGGGCGAGAGAGGTGCATTTCGATGGATGAGCGAGAGGTGGGGGAAATGCGCGAACAGGCTGTGGCCCCGACGCTTGACGAAGGACTCGACGACTGGGTTCCGGTCGATTCGCTGATCTGGAACGCCTCCCAGGTCGTCCCCAAAGACAGCGACCGTTTCGCTGGCTTCTTCGCCGCTGTTCTCGGTTATCTGCTTCGTGAAGGCCTGATGGTCGTCGGAGAGATCGGCGATACGGGGTTCGAGCCGTGGGCCACCTTGTCGGTTGAGGACACCGTCGAACGCGTTGTCCGCGACTGCCAGGCGGTCTCCTGGTCGCCCAAGTTGGGTTTGTGCTGGCTGTCGAACACCCCGGAAGGTGACCGCCTGGCCCGGTTAGCGGCTCATCGGTGAGATGAAATCGACGGCGATACCGGAGAGATCCCATCCCAGCAGGTTGTCCTGGCCGGTGCTGGTCAGGATTTCGTCGAGATCGCGCTGGTACTTGATCCAGGCCTGTTCAGTCGCGACCGGACTGTAGATACCGATCCTGCGAAATACGCCACCGGGGAAGCGGTTGAGAAGTTCTTTGCAGTCGGTCGGCAGAGGTGTGCGGAGTTCGAGGAGTCGGGCGATCTCGTCGACAAGAGACTCGGCATCGGCTTCGGTCATCGGCTCTCCCAGAAATCAGCGGCGACAGGCGCGGGCACACCAGCGCCTCCCCTCAGGAGTTCCCGTTCTCCGAACCGCCCCCGAACTTCGCCCATACCTTGCTTGCCGTATCCGCCACCGTCTCCCCGACTTCGGTGAAGACCTTCGTCAGCGGATCAGCCGAAGCGGTCCACGAATCCTTGTACGACTTCGCCGCGGACTTCAGGTCGTCCTTCCAGTCCGTGGTGGGCGTGTCGTCGTCCCGGCGCGGGTAGTCGCCGGTCAGGATTGCCCGGTATTCCTCCGACGCGGCCCATTTCTGCAGTTGCGTCGCGCGGACCACGGCGAACGGGTGGGTTTCCGTTTCGACGTACTTCAGTTTCAGCAGACTGTCGCGGATGTCCTCGCCCGCCTCGTATTCCGCGCCTTGCTGAAGGAAGGACGGGATGTCGATGCGGGACGGGTCGACCCCGCCGGCCAGCTGGATTTGCGCGCGCAGCGCGGCGGTCGGGTCCTGGCCGCAGAGCAGGCCCGCGCGGTCGCACGACAGTTCGGCCTTGCGGTACCACTCGCTCAGCGCCGCGATGATCGCCCGGATGCCGAGTGCGCTCACCGGGGTCCAGGACATCGACATCTGGAGGTTGATCAGGCGCACCATGATCGTCCGGTACACCGCGTGCCCGGACAGCACGTGCCCCATTTCGTGGCCGATGGCGAACCGCAGCGAGTCGTGGCTCATCTGGTCGACCAGCGCGGTGCTGATCCGGATGAACGGCTCGTCCATGCCGAGCGCGGCCGCCTGCATCCGAGGATCCTGGTAGACGAACAGGTTCGGCACCGCGGGGAGGTCCAGCGTCTCGGCGCATTCGCGGCGCAGCCGGTCGAGTTCCGGGTACTGCTTCGGGCCGACGCGAATCGACGACGCCAGCGCCATCAGCCGTTCGCCGCGTTCGTTGTAGAAACCGGAGACCGCCTTGATCACCTGCGCGAAACCGGGCACCGCGCGCAGCGTGGCGAGCGCGCCGCGGTCCACCGGGTGTTCGTAGGCTCTCGGGCTGATTCCCGGAAAACGCACGGCGGCCCGGCGCGCAGGTTCGATTTCTTCAGTCATCGCTCCCCCAGTGAAGTCGTCGGAGCCAGCCTACTCAAAGACGATCATCGAGTGCTTTCGCGGCACCAAGACGCGACGGTATTGTGGGCTATTCACGAAAACACTGCGCATTCGGTAAGCACGGGCCGAGTTGTCCAGGCCGCTGCGCGGGCGACGGCGGCCGCGCCCGGCAGCGCTGCCTGTCCGTGCCGGGTTGGCTACGATTGATCACGACTGCGGGGGAGGCGGCGTGGCGCAAGGACCTGAAGAGCCCATCCCGGACGTGGACCTCGACCGGCCCAGCGTGGCACGGGTTTACGACTGGTATCTCGGCGGCACGGCCAACTGGGCCATCGACCGCGAGTTCGGCAAGATGGTCCTGTCCGCCTTTCCGGCCGGGATGTACTGCGCCCGGGCCAACCGCGCCTTCCTGCACCGCGCGGTGCGGTACCTGGTGCGGCTGGGCGTGCGCCAGTTCGTCGACATCGGCTCCGGCGTTCCCACGATGGGCAACGTGCACCAGATCGCCGACGACGTCGCCCCGGACTCGCGCGTCGTCTACATCGACCGCGAACCCGTCGCGGTCGCGCATTCGCGGATTTTGCTGGAGCGCCACGGCGATCCCGCACGCCACGCGGTGATCCAGGGTGATCTTCGCGAACCGGACGAACTGTGGCAGTCCGTCGCGGACACCGGCGTCATCGACCTCGACCAGCCGCTGGCGCTGCTGGTCACCGCTGTCCTGCACATCCAGCAGCCCGGCCCGGACGGGCGCGACCTCGGCCCCGAGGCCGTCGCGCGGTACCGCGAGCTGCTGCCGTCGGGCTCGTATCTGGTGCTGTCGCAGATCACCCACGAGGGACTGCCCGAGGACATCGCCGGACAGCTGCACACGGTGATCGAGCTGTACGACACCAATGTCAGCAAGCACGTGCTGCGCTCGAACGCGGAAATCCGCGCGCTGTTCGGCGACTTCGAGTTCGTGGAGCCGGGGGTCACGTGGACCGCCGCCTGGCGTCCCGAGGAAAGCGGACCCGACACGCCGGTAGTCGACTTCGCGGATCCGAGCGAGGCGGCGATGCTGGCCGGGGTGGCGCGCAAACCTTGAGCCTGCGCCAAAATTGGGGCAGCGGTCAATGCAGTTCCACCCGCAACAGCCTGGCATTGCGGAAAGTCCCGTCCGGCGGAGCAGTCGTGCCGCCGTCCGTGGTCACGTAAAGGGCCCGCCCCTCCTCCCCCGGCACCCATACCGCACTCGACGGCCCGACCAGGAGTTCGTCGAACGGCTCGCCCGCGACATGCCGGACTTCGCTGCCGTGCCGCGGAATCAGCGGCACTCGGTCGAGCGTGTTGGCGCGATGCCTGGTGACGTAAGCGAATCCGGCTTCCTCGTCGACGGCGAAGTCGTCCGCGTTGTCGATCGCGGCAACGAATTCCGCACCACCGGACGGGTCCAGCGTCGCGGGGTCGACCGGCACTCGCATGAAGACTTTCTGCGCGGTGGACGTGTAGTAGAGGTACCCGGTCCGCGCGCTGTACCGGACGCCGTTGACGCCCGGCTGGCGCGGAGGGGCGACCTCGGCGTCCGGATCGTCGGCCATGGTGTCGTGGGCCAGCCAGACCCGGGCCTGTGCGCCGCGGGCGTCGGCATCGAGGTCGACGCGCCAGATCAGCCCGGCGAAGCAGTCGGCGACGGCCAGCACTCCGCGGCCGAGCAGGCAGCTGCCGTTGAGTGCGCGCACGCGGTCGTCGAAGGTGAAGATCACCTCCGGGGCGACCGGCTCCCCCGGCGTCCAGCCGGTGAGGTCGAGCCGGACCAAGTGGGATTCGTGGGTCGTGTACCCCTCGGTCAGGCTGATCACGAAGACGTCCGGCTGCACCTCGACGATCCCCGTCACCGGATGGTCGAAGCGGTGCACGAGAACCGGACCCGGCGCGAGCCACAGCTCCTGCTGCAGCAGGACGGTGACCAGCACGGAACCGTCGGCGCGGACGGCCAGGTTTTCCGGGAAGTACTTCTCCGGGAAGGACGCGACCGGGGTCAGCGTGACGTCGGGAACGGGGGGCATGGGCACGGGCGGCTCTCCTGACACGTAAAAGAGGACGGACATCCGCTTTTCTTTCACGCTAAGCTGCCGGGGCGAGAGATGTCAAGGCGAGGAGCGCGACGTGCCGAGGGTGAGCCAGCAGTACAAGGACGACCAGCGGGGAGAGATCCTGGCGGCCGCGCGCCGCTGTTTCCTCCGCAACGGCTTCCACCGCACGTCGATGCAGGACGTCTTCGCCGAAGCGGGCAAGTCCGCGGGCGCGGTCTACCGGTACTTCCCGAAGAAGGAGGACATGATCGTCGCCGTCGCCGCGCAGAACCTCGACGACGTCACCGGCGTGCTGCGCGCGGCCCTCGCCCGCAGCGGCGGCGAGAACGGCGTCGGCGAGGTGATGGCGGAACTGCTGGAGGCCGTGGCCGAGCTGCACCGCGACCGGCAGCTGGCGAGCATGGCGGTGCTGGTCTGGTCGGAAGCGCAGCGCAACCCGGAACTCGCCGACCGGCTCACCGCCGCGTCAGCCGAGATGAGTGCCGAGGTGGCTGGTCTCGTGCGCAGCCGCCAGGAGACCGGGACCTGGACCGGTGCCTCGGCCGACGCTCTCGCGCAGGCGATTCTGGCGCTGCTGCCCGGGTTTCTCTTCAACCTGGCGCTGTCCGGACCGGACGGAGTGGCCGGATTCCCCGACGCGGTCCGCACGCTGTTGCCGCGGTGAACCGCCCGGGTTTGCGTCTGCCGGGGCGAACGAGTGAGATGCTCTGATGCTCATCCCGTCCGAAATCACCCCGGTTCCCTGGCGCAACGGAGCCGGTACCACCAGGGAACTCGCCGCCGACACCGATCCCGCCGGCGAAACGCGGTGGCGGATCAGCGTCGCGGACCTGCTCGAAGACGCGCCGTTCTCGGCTTTCCCGGGAATCGACCGGCTTTTCACCGCGCTGGGGCCGCTCCGGCTGACGATCAACGGGACCGTGAAGGACCTCGACCGCGGCGACCAGATCCGGTTCGCCGGAGAAGACACCGTAAGCGTCACGCTCGACCAGCCGACCCGAGCCCTCAACGTGATGACCCGGCGCGGGCTGTACCGAGCCGAAGTCGTCCTTCGCTCGCCTGCTGCGGACAGTGCGGAGAATGCGGTCGCGTCGATCGACCTCGACGGGCAAATCGCCGACGTTTTCCTCACTGCGCTGGCATGATGCAGCGATGACCAGCACCGCGCGGCGCATGTTCGAGCTTCTGGAGCCGATCTGCCTCGTCACGTTCTTCGCCGACGAATGCAACGACGAACTGGCCGCGCTCGGTCACCGCACCTACTGGGACGGCTATTTCGCCAGCCGCGCCGCACCGTTGGGACGGGTGCCGGCGGAGGTCGTCCACGCGGCTTTCTACAACTTCGCCGACGGCGAGGTCGCGCGGCACATCCCGAGCGCGTGGGAGACGATCCCGCCCGAGGAGTCCGTCGCCGCCCGGGAACGGGGCAGCGCGGCCTCCCTGCGGCGGATTCTCGGCGAACTGGCCGACTCCCCGGATCTGGTGCGCGCCGCCGACCTGACCGCGAAAGCCGCGACGAGCGCGCCCACCGAGGGACGGATGATGTACGCGGGAATGCGGACCCGGCCGGTGCCGAGCGATCCGGTGGCCCGGTTGTGGCATGCCGCGACCATGCTGCGCGAGCACCGCGGGGACGGGCACATCGCCGCGCTGGTCGGCGCGCGGATCGGCGGCACGGAGGCGCATATTCTGTCCGCGCTGGAAATGGGCATCCATCCGCCGGAGTCGTTCGGACGCGTTCAGCACCTGCCGAAGAAGCGGCTGGCCGCGGTCATGAACGGCTTGCGCGAACGCGGATTCGTCGACGCCGAGGGCCGGTTCACCGACGCGGGCCGCGAGGCGAAGGAACGCATCGAAAATCTGACCGACGAACTCGCCGCGGCGCCGTACGAAGCGTTGAGCGCCGCCGAACTCGAAGAGTTGATTGCCGTGCTGGAACCGATCACGGCGAAGGTGGCGGCCGCCGCATCCCGGTGACCTGCCGGGACCGCGCGCGGCAACCTCGGCGACGCGGCGTCGGCGGGCACGAAACGTCAGCGACTTCGTGCCCGGCCAATCGCCGACCGACCTCGCCGGTGCCGTCTCCGCGGCCTGAGGCGCAGCGTCTCGGGAATCCGTGGTACGGCCACGCGATCAAGTGACCTCGGTCGTGCCGCGCGCGGCGAGCCGGACGGCGTCCATCGCCGCGACCTCCTTGGGCGTCCGGCGTTGCGCGCCCACCCCGAGGAAACCGCCTTCCTGGTTCACTTCGGCGACGACGGTGGCGATTTCCACCAGGAACTCGCGGAAGTCCGGCAGCTCCGCCGGCGCGGTCTTCGCGACGATCGCCGCGGCCGCGCGGATGGTCTTTTCCGCGTACCCCAGGTATTCGGCGTATTTGACGCCCGGCCGCAGTCCCGTGTCGAAGGCCGACGAAGCGGCGACCTCGCGGATGAAACGCCTCGGATGCGCGACGCTCGCTTCCCGCAAGGTCTTCACCAGCGCGAACATTTCGTCCGAATCGACCCCGCCGACCGAGAGCCCGACCAGGATTCCCGACGCCATCATCGCCCGCTGCAGGGTCGCCCATTCCTCGGCGGTGAAGTCCTCCTCGCCCGCGCCGCCGCGAGCCCGCCCGTCGCGGACCACCTGCATGCCCACGCTGGCCACCAGGCCCGGAATGCTGCGCGCGACGTGCAGTTTCCGCGTCCGCACCGGTTCCGGCAGGTCGTCCCAGCCCACCAGGTCCGGGTCGGCCACCTCGCCGGCGGACTGCTCGGAACGCCACCGGTCGTGTTCCCGCTGGGCCAGCAGCAGGACTTCGTCCTCGCCGAAGACGACGGTCAGCGACGGGTCGAAGGCCGGCACCATCACGCAGCCGACCAGCGCCAGGTGCTCGCCCAGCTGCCGGGCCTGCGCGCGGGTGACCGCCTTGTGCTCCTCGGGCGCCTGGTCCCAGCGGGGCGGGACCCAGGCGTGGACGGTCCGCTGGGCGTGGCCGTCGACGTCGTGGATCGCCCGCGCGAGATCCTCGATCAGCTCGCCGCGGGTGTAGCGGCTGAGGTCCTCGATCAGCCGGTCCTGCGCCTCCAGCCGGGCCTTCATCCGGCGGCATTCGTGCAGGATCGCCTCGCCGTTGAGGAAGGTCTGCTCGGAACGCCGGTCGCCGGCCTGGCCGAGCACGCCCTGCCCGACCATGATCACGATCATGAAGACCAGCTGGACCAGCGTGGACAGGAAGGTCATGAACGCGAACGGGTACGGGTCGAGCCGCTGCACGCCGAGCGCGGCCAGGCCCATCCAGACCACCTGCGTCCCGGCCGCCAGGTAGAACGCCCACATGCTGCCCAGCCGCTGCGTCAGCCAGGCCGCGATCCGGCCGTTGACGCTCACCGCCTGGTCGAGCGCCTGCGGCGGCCGCTGCACCCGGTGCTGCTGGATCCACGGATGCGGGCTCGACTCCAGCAGGCTCACACCGCGGCTGAGCGCCCGGTCGTGCTGGTCGAGATGCCGCTGCAGGTCCGCGATCTGCTCGAAGACGGCCTCGGCGTTCTCGTAGGTCTGCACCGAACGGCGGTCGGCCGCGCCGCCGAGCACCCGCTGGCCGACCAGGATCACCAGGCACAGCACCAGCTGCACGACGTTGTCCAGGAACAGCAGGAACGCGAACGGATACGGGTCCACCGCGCGCAGCGGGCCCCAGGTCGCCAGCGCCATCCATCCGGCGACGAGCGCGAGGACGACGTACAGCGCGGGCATCGACCCGATCGCGCGCGTCAGCGCGGCCGCGAACGCGCCGTTGAACCCGACCTGCTCGTCCGCGGTCGTGGCCGGACGGCGCAGCCGCGGCATGCGACGGCGATTCACCCGATCCGTCCGGATCCGGCGTTCCCGCACGTTTTCGTCTGCTCCGTGGATCCGCGCCGCGTCACCGTCGAGCCCCTTCCGCTTCGAACCGGTTGCCGTGCCCCAGTATCCCGGCCCGGCCCGGGAGGGGTCCACGGCGGCCGTGCTTGTCTGTCCACTGAGGACTGACCGCGAGGCGCGGCTGTCTTCTGATTCATGCCCGCCCGGCAATGCTTTAGCCTCGTCCGGTGGACCGGGGAGGTTCGTGAATGGCGTTGGAGTTCCGGGTGCTGGGCGAGGTCGGCGCGCTCGCGGACGGCGAGGCGCTGGCCGTCGGGCACGCGCGGCAGCGGCTGGTGCTGGCCGCGCTGCTGGCCGACGCCGGCCGGGTCGTCCCGGCCGGCCAGCTCGCGCCCCGGGTCTGGGGCGAGCATCCGCCGTCCCGCGTCGCGAACGCGCTGCAGACCTACATCGCCCGCCTCCGCCGGGTCCTGCAACCGCACGGCGGAGGCATCGAACGGCGCTCCGGCGGATACGTCCTCCCGCTGCCGGATCCGCGCGCGCTCGATCTGCACCAGTTCACCGACCTCGTCAGCCAGGCCCGCACGACCGTCGACGACGGCGAAGCCGCGCAGTTGTACGAGCGTGCTCTCGGCCGGTGGCAGGGCGAGGCCTTGCTCGGGCTCGACTCGGCGTGGGCCGACAGCGTCCGGCATTCCCTCGCCCGCCAGCGCACCGCCGCCGAACTCGACTATGCCGATCGGCAGCTGCGGCGCGGACACCCTGGCACCGTCCTCGGCCTCTTGGCCCAGCGCGCGGACGAATACCCGCTGGACGAACGCATCGCCGCCGCTTTGCTGCGCGCCCTGCACCTCAGCGGGCGCACCGACGAAGCGCTGGCCCGCTATCAGCGCACCCGCACCATGCTCGTCGACGAACTCGGCGCCGACCCGTCGCCGCACCTGCGCGCGGTGCACGAGGAAATCCTCGCCGCCCAAACGCCCGCACCCGCGCCGCCGCGAGTGTGGGCCGCGCCGGTCCCCCAGCAACTCCCTTCCCCGCCGCCTCGGTTCGCCGGGCGCGAGGACGAACTCCGCCAGCTCGACATCCTCACCGAACGACACGCCGCGGTCCCCATCGCCGTCCTGCACGGCGGTGGCGGAATGGGCAAAACCGCCCTCGCGCTGCACTGGGCGCACCGGCAAGCGAGCGCGTTCCCGGACGGCCGCCTCTACGTCGACCTGCGCGGCTTCAGCCCGGACGGAGACCCGACCGCGCCCGACGTCGCGTTGCGGGGTTTCCTGCACGCACTCGGCGTCACCGGCACCGCCATCCCGCCTGGACCCGACGCGCAAACCGCGCTCTACCGCACCCTTCTCGCCGGGAAACGCGTTCTCGTCGTCCTCGACAACGCCCGCGACACCAGTCAGATCACGCCGCTGCTGCCGGGCGAACCGCGGTGCGCCGTCGTCGTCACCAGCCGCAACCGGATGACCAGCCTGACGACCTCCCACGGCGCTACACCGCTCGCGGTCCGGCCGCTTCCCGCCCCGCACGCCCGAAGCGTCCTGATCGCCCGTCTCGGCGCGGATTATCTCGACACCGACCCGGACGCCGCCGAACAACTCGTCACCCGCTGCGCCGGTTCTCCCTTGGCACTGGGAATCCTGGCGGCTCGGGCGGCCGAACACCCCGGATTCCCGTTGGCCGCACTGGCCGCCGAACTCACCGACGTGAGCGCGCTGGACGACGGAGACGCCAGTGTCGCCGCGGTCCTGTCGTGGTCCCTGCGCGCTCTCCCGCCGCAGCACGCCGAGGTGTTCGAACTGCTCGGCCTCGCGCCCGGACCGGACGTCAGCGTCCGCGCGGCGGCCAATCTCACCGGCTTGTCCCCCAACGCCGCCGCAGCGATTCTCCGTGCGCTGGAACGGGTTTCACTGCTGGAGGAGGACGCACCCGGGCGCTATCGGATGCACGACCTGGTCCGTCTCTTCGCGAAAACCCACCCCGGCCTTCCCGCCGAGGCACGCACCGCGGCGCTGGCTCGCATCATCGGTTACTACACCGGCACCGCGCTGGCCGGAAACCGCGTATTGCATCCGCATGGTGTCCTCCCGCAGGGCATCGACACCGGACACGAACATCCCTATCCGCATCCGCCGGCGAGCACCGCCGAAGCCCTCGACTGGTTCGACGCGGACCACGACTGTCTCCTCGACGCCCAGCGAATCGCCTTCGCTCAAGGGTGGCATCAACCCGCGTGGCAGCTTGCCTGGGCCCTGACCGCCTACCACTACCGGCGCGGATTCCTGCACGAGGACCTCGCGGTCTGGCCCGTCGCGGTGCAGGCCGCCGACGCGCTCGGCACTCCGGAGACCCGCGTCCTCGCCCACCGCCGCTACGGCCTGGCCTGCGCCCGCGGCGCCCGCCACGACGACGCCCTCGCGCATCTCGCCGAGGCGCGAGACCTGGCCAGCCGCGGCGAGGACCAGCGCGTGCGCGCCATCATCGAACACGATCTCGCGCAAACCTGGGAACTGTACGGTGACCATCGCGCCGCGCTCGAACACGCCCGCCGCTCGCTGGAACTGTTCCGCCCGCTCGGAAACCCGGTCTGGGAAGCGCAGGCGCACAACGGCGTCGGCTGGTATCTCACGCTCCTCGGCCAGCACGAACAAGCCCGCCCGCACTGCGAACGCGCGCTGCGGCTCTACCGGACGGCAAACCATCCGGCGGTGGCCGACGTCCTCGACAGCCTCGCGCACATCGCGCACCACACCGGCCGTCACGCCGACGCCGTCGAGCACTACCGCGAGGCGCTCGCGTTGTACCGGGAAAGCGGCAACACCTATCTGGAAGCCGACACCCTCGAACACCTCGGCCACACCCACCGGGAAATGGGCGACTCCGGGGCGGCGCGCACGGTGTGGCAGCTGGCGCTCGACTTGTTCCGCGCTCAGGGCCGGTTCGCGGAGGTCAATTCGGTGGAAGCCGCGCTGGCCCACCTCGATGCCGGAAAGAGCTGTTCCGCACCCTAGCGGCCGCTGCTCCTTCACCTGGCCCCGAAGATCCGGCAAGCTGGTCCCGTGTCCATGGAATCAACGATCGACGACCCCGCCAAGGCTCAGTTCGAGTACTTCATCAACGAGCACCGCGAAGCGCTCCAGCACTGCCTCGACGGGCTCACCGAGGAGCAGGCCCGCCGGTCGCTCGTGCCGTCGAAGACCACCTTGCTCGGCTTGGTCAAACACGTGACCTTCGTGGAGAAGGTCTGGTTCGACGAAGCCGTCACCGGCCGTTCGCGCGCCGAGATCGGGATCCCGCAGACGCCGGACGAATCGTTCGACCTCGCCGACGACGACACCATCGCGTCCGTCCAGCAGGCGCACCGCGAAGCGGGCGAAGCCGCCCGGCAGGCCACCGCCGCGCTCGAGCTGACCGACATCCTGCCCGGCAACCGGCGCGGCCCGTTGCCGCTGCGGTTCGTCTATCTGCACGTCCTGCGGGAATTCGCGCAGCACTGCGGGCACGCGGACATCCTCCGCGAGCAGATCCTCGCGGAGGACGGCGCGCCGGCTACTTCTTGACCGGATAAGCCTTGGGCTGACCGTCCTTGTCGACGCCCGCCGCGGCGTACTTGCTGACCCAGTCCGGCACGAAGCCCACCTCGGTGGACAGGTCCTTGCCGGTCTTGGCGTCGAGCACGATCGGCTGCCGGCCGTTGGTGTAGCCGTACAGCGCGCCGTGCCAGGCGACGGTCAGGCCGCCCGGCGGGACCCGGTTCGCGGCCTGGTCGGGCAGGCTCCACAGCTTGGTCCCGGCCTTCGCGTCGTACGCGGTCAGCACCCCGGAGTCCAGGCAGGCGAGCACCGACTGCTCGTCGTACAGGCAGTCGCCGTACGAGTCGGGGCCCAGGTTTCGCGTGCCCTCCGCCGAGAATTTCTCCGCGCCCGTCGCCGCGTCGAGGAACTTCAGGAACGCGTGGCCGGTGCTGTACTCGTTCGCTTTCAGGACCGCCATCGCCGGGTCGCCCTGGAGGATCTCGACCGCGCTCGACTTGGCGGCGGCGACCCATTTCTGCTGGCCCGTGGCCACGTCGAGAGCGGTCGCCTGGACCATCGAGGAGTTCTCGGCCACGTTCGAGTCGACGCCGACCACGACGTCGCCGTTCACGCTGCCCGCGTCGTAGTCCTTGCGCTCCCACAGCTGCCGCCCGGTCGCCGGGTCGAGCCCGACGGTGAGCGTGTGGTCCGACTGCGCGAAGCTGGCGACCACGGCCTTGCCGGTGACCGCGACGACGTGCGTGACCGAACGGCCGCCGCTGATCCCGTACTGGTCGTCGGTGACCTTCGTGTTCGTCTGCCAGGCCTTGGCCCCGGTTTCGGGGTTCACCGCGATGACCGCGAGCGCGACATAGCCGGGCGTCGTGCCCTGTTCGGGCATCCGCAGCGGCACGGCTCCGACGGCGAGTTCGTCCGTGACGAGCGGCGGACGCGGGCCGCTCTGCTCGACGAACGGGCCGTTGTGCGCGTTCGGGTCGGCGGCCGGGCCTTCGATCTTGGTGTTCCACTTCTCGCGGCCGGTGAGCACGTCGACCGCGCTCAGCGATTCGGGGGCGACGATGTACCCGGTGCGGTCGCGCAGCGTCAGGAACTTCGACGTCACCGACCCGCCCAGGTTGGATTGCAGCGCCGTGCGGGGCAGCGAAACGCCCTTGCTCGTGTCGAACGCCTGCGGCGGATCGGCGGTGACCGCTTCCGGCTGGGCGGACGAGGCGGGCGGCTGCTGCCCGGCCGGTCCGGCCTGGTCGGTGGGCAGGCCGGTCGGAACGGTGCCGCCCCCGCACGCGGTCGCGACGGCCAGCATCCCCAGGCAGGCGGAGGTGATCAACATTCGCCGCATCGGTGTCCCCGTTCTCCCGAATCGCTCGTCCGTTCGGCTGCCGGGGAACTTAGCCGACGAAACGGCCGGGCGGGTACGAGATCGCACAAATGCGGCGAAAAAGGTGACCCAGTCCCCGGACGGGTGAAGAACGGCCACCCATCCGCGGCCGGTCCGGCGGCGAATACCCGGCATGACCTCCCGTCTGCGGATCCTCCCGGCCGCGCTGTGCGGCGTGCTCGCCCTGGTCGCGGCGCTGGCCGCCGGGCATCTCGCGGCGTCGTTCGGCAACGTCAACGCCTCGCCGTACCTCGCGGTCGGAAACGGGGCCATCGATCTGACGCCGCTGCCGCTGAAGGATTTCGCGGTGCGGACCTTCGGCACTTACGACAAGACCGTCCTGCTCGGCGGGATGGCGGTGGTGTTGCTGGTCGTCTCCGCCGCGGCCGGGCTGTTGTCCCGGCGAGCGCCGTGGCCGGGCGCCGCGCTCATTGTCGCGTTTGGACTGATCGGCGGATTTGCGGTGGCCGCGCGGCCGGATCTGACCGCGGTCGCGTTGCTGGCTCCGCTGGCGAGCCTAACGGTCGGCGTGGCAGTTTTCCTTCTGCTGCACCGAATTGCTTCGCAACAGCAGGCAACGAACTCGTCCCGGCGGTCGTTCTTGCTCGGCAGTGTCGGCACCGTGGTCGGGGCCGGAGTTCTCGGCGGCGCCGGGCAGGCGATCAGC
Source organism: Streptomyces sp. AA4 (assembly GCF_000158875.1). Classification (NCBI taxonomy): domain Bacteria; kingdom Bacillati; phylum Actinomycetota; class Actinomycetes; order Kitasatosporales; family Streptomycetaceae; genus Streptomyces; species Streptomyces sp. AA4. Next base: position 5,908,898 of record NZ_GG657746.1, read on the forward strand.
GGATCCCGGGACGCCACGGCTTCCCGGGAGGCGATCGGGCCGCTCGTGCCCGCGGTTTCCGCCCCGCCGATCCCTGCCGACGCGGATTTCGCCAAGCTCGGGACGCCGCCGTTCCTCACGCCCAACCGGAACTTCTACCGCGTCGACACCGCCCTGTCGGTTCCGCAGGTGCGTGCGGAGGACTGGAGCCTGCGGATCCACGGGATGGTCGAGCGGGAAGTCCGGTACCGCTACCGCGATCTCCGCGACCGGCCGCTCGTCGAACGCACCGTGACGATGACGTGTGTGTCCAATGAAGTCGGCGGCGACTACGTGTCCACTTCGAACTTCATCGGCGTCGACCTCGCCGACCTGCTGGCGGAAGCCGGAGTGCGTCCGGGCGCGGAGCAGTTGTTCTGCTCCAGTGTGGACGGTTGGACGTCCGGCACCCCGGTCGCGGCCGCGCTGGACCGGTCGCGCGGCGCGATGCTGGCGATCGGGATGAACCGCGAACCGCTGCCGCTGGAACACGGTTTCCCGGCACGGCTGGTCACGCCCGGGCTCTACGGGTATGTCTCGGCGGTCAAATGGGTGGTGGACATCGAGGTCACCACGTGGAAAGCCCGGCAGGCGTACTGGCTCCGCCGCGGCTGGGCCGAGCAGGCGCCGATCAAAACCGAATCGCGGATCGACACGCCGAAGGGCTTCGAGAACGTTCCCTCCGGCACGGTGCGGATCGCGGGCGTCGCGTGGGCGCAGCACACCGGTATCGCTTCCGTCGAGATCAAAGTGGACAGTGGACCCTGGCAGCCGACCACGCTGTCGGCTGAGGTGAACCCGAATACCTGGCGGATGTGGTGGACCCAGATCTCGGTGAAGCCCGGAACACACCAGGTTTTCGTGCGCGCGACCGACAACTCCGGCTATACGCAGACCGAAGCTCGCGCGGGCACCGTGCCCGACGGCGCGACCGGATGGCATTCCACGACTTTTCTCGCTTCCTGACCAATCCGCTTCCGCCCCGGCTCCGAATCCCTCTTGAACAATCCACTGTGAACGGAGAATTCCCGTGAAGACCCTTCGCCTCGCCGGTATCGGCGCCGCGGCCGCCCTCGCCCTCACCGCGTGCGGCACCAGCACCGACAACAAGGCCTCGAACAGCTCCCCGTCGGCGATGCCGTCCTCGGCCCCGATGTCCGCGCCGATGTCCAGCAGCGGTTCCGGCGTCACCACCAACGACCAGGTCTTCGGCCCCGCCTGTTCCCAGCTGCCGCAGGGCAGCGCACCGGGTTCGCTCGACTCGATGGGCCCGCAGCCGGTCGCGTCCGCCGCCTCCACGAACCCGCTGCTCACGAAGCTGGTCGCGGCGGTCAAGGCCACCAACCTGGTCGACACGCTCAACAGCCAGCAGGCCATCACCGTCTTCGCCCCGGCCGACCCGGCGTTCAACGCCCTCGGCGACGCGAAGTTCAAGGAACTGGCCGCCAACCCGAACCAGCTCGCGCCGATCCTGCAGTACCACGTCGTCGGCAAGCGCTACGACGCCAAGGGCCTCGAACAAGCCGGAACCGTCACCTCGCTCAACACCGCGGGCGGACCGCTCAAAATCGAGGGCTCCGGCGACAACATGACCGTCAACGGCGCCAAAATCCTCTGCGGCAACATCCCGACCAAGAACGCGACCGTCTTCGTCATCGACAAGGTCCTCACCCCCGGCACCAACAAAAACTGAACCGAGAACGGGCCCGGCGCATCCCCGCGCCGGGCCCGTATTTCAGCTCAACGAAGAAGCCACGTGCAGATCGACGTTCTTCGTCTCCGGAGCCATGAACACACTCACCACCGCACCCAATGCGGCGATCCCGGCCGCGATGTACATCGTCGCCGACAACCCGAGATTCGTGAGCGACCACGGCGTCGCGAACGTGCCCACCGCGGCGCCGATTCGGCTGATTCCGGTGCACAGGCCCACCGCGGAGGCACGGACCTCGGTCGGGAACAGTTCGTTCGGGTAGATCCATTCCAGAATGGACGGTCCGCCGTTGAACACCGCGTACACCGCGAAGGCGAGCGCGATCAGCCACAGCGCGGCACCCGGTTGCAGACCCAGGTAGAACAGCCCGGCCGCGGAGATCGCGAAGCCCCAGATCAGCACCGGGCGGCGGCCGAGGCGGTCCACCAACAGCAGTGCGGCGATGTTGCCGACGAAGAAGAAGAAATTGATCAGGCCGTAGCCGAGATGCGACAGGTTGCCGCCGCCGAGGTTGAACAGTTCGAGGATCTGCGGGCCGAACGCGTAGATCGCGAAGAGCGGGACGACCGTGCACGTCCAGAAAATCGAGATGAACACGACCCGCTTGAGATATCCGCCGCGCCACAACGCGGACATCGGGGTTTTCGTTTCGGCTTCGGGAAGATCGTCCAGCGTCGCGTGCTCGCCGATCGTCGCGCGCAGCACCTCCAGTGCTTCCGCGTCCCGGCCCTTGCTGTGCAGCCAGCGCGGCGATTCCGGAATGCTGGTGCGGGCGACGACGATCAGCAGCGCGGGCACCGCCGACGACAGCAGCATCCACTTCCAGCCCTGGTCCACGTTCAGCAGGAAGAAGCCGACGAACGCGGCGACCGTCGCGCCGACGAACCACATCGCGTTCAGCCCGCCGACCAACCGGGCCCGCCACGCTTTCGGCGCGAATTCGGTGACCAGCGCGGTCGCGATGGGATAGTCCGCGCCCACCGCGACGCCGATCAGCAGCCGCAGCACGAACAACTGCGCGGCGTCGGCGACGAAGAACTGCAGCACCGAGCACACGATGATGGCGATCAGGTCGATCGTGTACATCAGTTTCCGGCCGATGCGGTCGGTGAGCGGGCCGAACACCGCTCCCCCGATGAACACGCCGACCAGCGCGGACGCGCCGATCAGGCCGGACCACAGCGAGTCCATGTGCCACTGCGGGCCGATCTGCACCAGTGCGATGCCGATGATGCTGAGGATGTAGCCGTCCAGGAACGGCCCGCCGGACGAGTACAGCGCCAGTTTGCGGTGGAACCCGTTGAGCCGGGCGGAATCCAGGGTCGCCCGGACAGCGGTGTCCGGTGCGCGGTCAGTCTTCATGTCGGTTGGTCTCCTCGCTGCCGACCGCCGCCACGGCGTCGATCTCGATGCGTTTCGTCCCCCGGAATCCGGCGACCTGGACCGTGGTCCGCGGCGGCAGGTCGATGCCGGCGAAACGGTCGAGGTAAGCCTGGTGGTAGGCGTCGAACTCGCCGAGGTCGGCGAGGAACACCGTCAGTTTGAGCAGCGTGCGCAGGCTCCCTCCGGCGGCCCGCAAGGTGTCCTCGAGGTTGTCGAGGGCGACCCGCACCTGCTCGTCGACCGCTTCCGGGACGCTCCCGTCCCGCCGGGCCGGAACCTGCCCGCACGCCCAGATCACCCCGCCGAAAACGGCTGCCCCGGCGTACGGACGCGGTCCGTGCGGATGCGCCACCAGCTCGCGCGAGTTCATCGGCCCTCCCGGTGGTCCGGAATCAGGAACCCGCGCGCGATGGAGTACGCGAGAGTCCACAGTGGAGTTTCCACGGACACGCCATGGGTGACTGCTTCGCGATGCCGCTGTTTCCGTTCCTCCGCAGTGGAAATCAGCTCACCGGCGGGAACGTCGGTCAGCGGGCGGATCATCAATCCCGCGACCGGCGGACGCGGTTCAGCTTCAGCGGGAAGCCGGAGCAAGTCCCCGTCCGGAGTCACCATGGTGCGTTGTGAACCGTCCGAAAGGGACAGCACGCGGCCAGACCGTTCGGCGATGTCCAACGCGGCCCACTCCAGCACCGGGGCGCCAGCCATCCCCGGTACCACCAACGTGCCCACCACGGCCGCCGTTTCGCACGCGGGCACGAAAGCCTGCAGCGGACCGCGCGAAGCCGGGTCGTGCGCCACGGCGTACCCGTCGCAATGCTCCAGCCGGAGACCGATTCGTCCGGCCGGGATCCGGGTCGTCTCGGTGGCCAAAGCGTCGAGCCCGGCGCCCGCGTGGACCTCGGCGGACGCGATGACCTCGGCCAGGTACTCCGCCTCGCCGCTGCTCAGCCCCGACGCTCGCAGGGCACGCAGCGAGACCTCATGGATCTCCCGCACCGACACCCGGGTCCGCACGGTTTCCGCCGCCGGCACGCGCTCGGCCCGCGCCGCGGTCATTGTCCCGCTCCGGCGAAGACCGTGTCGAACAGCCGGAGCCAGTTGCCGCCCAGCACCTGCGCCACCACGGTTTCGGCCAAGCCGGCCTCCAGCAATCCTTCGGTGAGAACGGGGAAATCGGCCGGTCCGGCGAACCAGTTCGGCCACACCGGCCACTGCGGTTCCACCGGCACCGCGGACGCGGGCCGCCACCGGCCGTTGCGCAGCCACGCGACGTAGTCCTGCGACCAGTTCCGCGTGCAGTCGCTGCCGAGCGCGACGTGGTCCGGCCCGATCTTCTCGACCAGTCCCGCGACCATCTCGCAGAACTGCCGCCGGGTCGTCTTCTCGCCGCCGATCACGTTGGGGTACAAGCAACAGCCGAGCACTCCGCCGCGCGCGGCGAGGGCCTCGATGACGTCGTCCGGCTTGTTGCGCGGCGAATCCGCGAAGGACAGCGGGTTCGCGTGCGTGATCGCGACCGGCCCCGCCGAGGCGTCGATCGCGTCGCGGCTGGTGCGGTTGCCGACGTGCGACAGGTCGACCAGCATCCCGACGCGGTTCATTTCCGCGACGACGAACCGGCCGTACGCGGTGAGCCCGGAATCGTGCTCGTCGTAGCAGGCGCCGCCGACGAGGTTCTGGATGTTGTAGGTCAGCTGCGCGATGCGGACGCCGAGACGGTGGAACACCTCGACCATCCGGTAGTCGTCGCCGAACGGCGAGGTGTTCTGGAAGCCGAGCAGCACGGCGAGCCTGCCGTCGCGCTTCGCCGTCCGGATGTCGTCGGCGCTGTCGGCGAGGACGACCAGATCGGCGTTGTCCCGGGCGAGTTCGTACCAGTCCGCGACCGCGCGCAGCGTTTCCTGCGGGCCTTCCCAGACCGCACAGGTCGCGTTGACGCCGGTGACGCCGCCGGCCTTCAGCTCCTCCAGGACTTTGCGGTCCCAGTTGTTGATCTGCAGTCCGTCGACGACCGTGAGGTCGCCGTGCTCCAGGGGGTCCACTCAGGACTCCTTTCCGGGCTTGCGGGTGAACAGCCAGTCGTCGTCCACTCCGGACTCGACGTCGCGCGCCCGGGGCGCGCCCGAGAACAACGTGACGCGCAACCAGTCGGTGGACTGCGGGCTGTAGTTCTCCATGCCGTACAGGGCCAATTGGAACCGCTGCAGGTGCAGCGGGAGGAAATCGTCGGCGAGCAGGTTCGCGCGGACCTCGCCGTAACGGAGTCCGGCGACCGACTGCACGCGCGCGACAATGCCGCGGTGCCACGGGAATTCCAGCAGGAACTCGGCGACCGAACGGTCGGCGTCCGCGGCGGCCAGGTCGTGCCGGAGGGCGTGCACGGAGCGGGCGATGTCGATCGGGTGCTCCATCGATTCGCCCGGGTCCTGGCCGCGTTTGCCGCGCCGTGGTTCCTCGTTGTCCTCCGCGGAGAACCAGAACCTCGCCTGTTCGTTCGGGTCGGTGAAGTCGAATTCGCGTGTCCAGTCGTACCGGTCGGCCAGCAGGTCGCGCAGTTGTCCGCAGGTCTGCCTCAGGTCGACTCGCCGCCGCTGGTCGCAGGTCAGCAGGTGCTCGATCTCCGAGTCGAGCGAATCGTCCAGCTCGACCAGAACGGTGTGCAGCACCGCCCGGGCCTCGGGGCCGAACGCCGCGGCCCGGTCGTCGAGGTCTCGCCAACGGAAACCGCCCGCTGGGTATTCGCCGAGCAGCGAGGCGATTCCGTCGAGCCGTTGGGCCAGTTCGGGTCCGGACAGGTACGGCGCGGTCGCCAAGGTGTCGCGTTCGCGGAAGTACTGGCGGGCGCGGTCGAGCAGTTCGCTCGCCCGGCGCACGGAACCGGCATCGGCTTCAGTACCGAGGGCGTGGGCCAGCGGCAGTTCCCGGGCCGAGCACCACGCGTCCAGGATATGCGGATGGTTCACCACGAACGGGACCATGCCGAGTCCGGTCGCGTTGCCCAGGCCGAGGTACCGCCGCCACTCGCCGGAAAGCTTCGCCGCAGCAGGGTTTCGCCGTGCGGCACAGTGTTCGGCCAGGTCGTAGCTGAACTCGCGCAGCAGCCACGCGGCCAGCATCTGCGCGCGGTACGGCACCCGCAGCGGCGGGAGTTCGGCGAGCCGGTCGAAGTCGGCGAGACCGAACTTTCCGTTGCTGTAGAAGGCGGTGCTGCGCAGGAGATAGCAGGCGTCGCCCATCGTGTCAGTGGCCGGCTGTTCACCGGCAGCAAGTTGAGATACCACGTAGGCGAAGAACCGCTCGCTCCGGTTCGCCCGCGTCCACACCAGCGTCGCGGCGTCGGCGCGGCCAGCTTCCTGCCGTGGTACTTCACGACGCAGCTCTGCCATCCGAGTGTCCGGAACTGGACCTTCCACCAGGGCAGCGGTGACATCCCAGCGCTTCGCGATCACGCGGTCAGTGCGCTCGCTTTCCTGCAGGACGGTGGAAAACACCGCGAAGTGCAGAAGCGTTCCGCCCGCGTCGATCCGGTAGAGCGCCTCGCCGTGCCCGACGTCGTCGAACTCCCAGCGAACCGTGGAAACCGCCCAACGCTCCCGAGCCGCCTGGCGGAGGAAGGACCGCGCGAAGCTGTGCCGGGTGTAGCGGGCGGCGCCCAGTTCCTCCGGGGCGAGCGCCGTGTCCGCGGGCCGGGTCACGACTGTTCCCGAGGCGCGGACGTCCGCAGGTACGCGGTTTTGGTCCAGGTGAAGAACTCCGCGGCGGATTCGCCGTTCTGTTCGCGCGGCGCGGGGAACGACGAGTCCTTGAGACCGCCGAACGGGGCGTGCACCTCGGACCCGGTGTTCGGCGCGTTGACCTTCACGATGCCCGCGTCCAGGTCGCGCAGGCACCGCCGCACCGCGCGCTCGTCGTCGGTGAACACCGCCGCGGTGAGCCCGAACCGAGTGCCGTTCGCGAGCCGGATCGCCTCATCCAGGTCGGCGGCGCGCAGCACGGTGGCGACCGGTCCGAACACCTCCTCCTGGCTGATCGTCAGTTCGGGCGTCCCGGCCAGCAGCGTCGGCGCGACGAACGCGCCGCCCTCCGGGCAATTCGCGCGGGCCAGCACCGTCGCGCCCTCGTCGACCGCCTGCTGGATTGCGCCCTCGACCTCTTCCGCCGCGCGGGCGGACACCAACGGCCCGATCTCGACTCCCGGCGTCGTCGCCGGCCCGACGACGAGCCCCTTGACCCGGGCGGACAACTCGGCGACCAGCCGGTCGTAAGCCTCGCCGACCGCGATGATCCGGCGAGCGGCCGTGCACTTCTGCCCGGTCCCGCTCATCGACGCGGTGACCAGCGCCGTTGCCGCCTGCGCCGGGTCGGCGTCCGGCAGGACGATCGCCGCGCTGTGCCCGCCGAGTTCGAGCTGCACCTTCGCCCCGCGCGGCACGACCGCGGCCTGGATCGCCCGGCCGACCGGCACCGATCCGGTGAATGTGACCCCAGCCAGTTCCGGCCGCTCCACCAGCTCCGCGCCGAGCGAACCGGGCGCGAGCAGCAGGTTGAGCACGCCGTCCGGAACCCCGGCCTCGACGAGGATCTCCGCGAACGCCACCGCCAGCGCGACCGTGTCGCTGGCCGGCTTCCACACCACCGAGTTGCCCCACAGCAGCGCGGGCGCGAGCTTCCACGCCGGGATCTGCACCGGGAAGTTCCACGGCGTGATCACGCCGACGACCCCCAGCGGACGCCGCACGGTCCGCACGACCTCGTCCGGGTTGCCGGACGGGTAGAGCACGCCGTCGGCACTGCGCGCCCGGCCCGCGTGGTAGTGCAGCGTCTCGACCGAGGCGGCCACCTCGCCGCGCGACTCCGCCAGCGTCTTGCCCTGTTCGCGGGTCATCAGCGCGGCCACCGATTCGGCGCGCTGGGCGAGCAATTCGGCGGCCCGCCGCAACACGAGACCGCGCGCGATGGTGCCCTGGCGATCCCACTCCGGCTGCGCAGCCACCGCCGCGCGCACCGCCTCGTCGAGCAACTCCGAACCAGCCGTGCGGTATTCGGCCACGATCTGCGCGGGATCCGCCGGATCGACACTCTGCGCGACCGGTCCGTCGCCGGGAACCCACCGTCCCGCTACGAAGTGCTGCAACGACAATGCGTGATCCACGGGGTGCTCCTCGACGTTCGCGACGGTGCCTGTCGTCCATGACGCTAAGTCGCGCGGAACACAGAGTGAAGTATCTATTGCCTACGCACTGATAAGGAACCATTATCACTGGCGTGGAACTCCGCCAGCTTCGCTACTTCGTCGCGGTCGCCGAGGAACGCAGCTTCCGCCGCGCCGCCGAACGGCTGCACCTCGCCCAGCCCGCGCTCAGCCAGCAGATCGCGAAGCTGGAGAAGGAGCTGTCCGTACGGCTGCTCCTGCGGACGACCCGCAGCGTCGAGCTGACGGAACCAGGCCGCGTGCTGCTGACCGAAGGCCGCCGGGTCCTCGCGGACAGCCAGCACGCTCTCACCGCGGTCGCGCACGCCGCGCGCGGCGAACTCGGGCTGCTGCGGATCGGCTTCGTCAGCTCCGCCGCGCTCGAAATCGTGCCCGCGACGGTGCTGGAAATGCGCCGGCAGTGGCCGAATGTCCGCTTCGAACTGACCGAGTCGACCACCGACGCGCAGATCGCCGCGCTCGGCGACGGTCAGCTCGACGTCGGCATCGCGCGCGAGGTCGGCGAGGCCGCCGGGCTGACCGTGCACCCGCTGGGCCGCGAACGGCTGATCGTGGCCGTGTCCGAGACGCATCCGTTGGCGGACAAGGAAACCGTCGAGATGGCGGAGCTGGCCGACGAACCCTTCCTCGCCTTCCCGCGCACACGCGTCTCGCGGCTGCACGACCACATCGAAACGCTGTGCCTGCGGGCCGGCTTCCGGATGCGCGTGGTGCAGGAAGCCGTCCAGTTCCCGACCATGCTCGGCCTCGTCGCCGCGGACACCGGCATCGCGATCGTGCCGAACGCCTTGCGCGCCTTGCAGTTGCCCGGCTTGCGCTATCTCGCCCTGACCGACGCTGGCGCGTTCTCGACCGTCTCGGCGATCTCGCGCACCGACCACGAGACCAACCCGGTGGTCGACCGTTTCCTCAGCGTCGCGCGTGCCGGATGATGACGCGGTGGACTTCGAACCGCACCGCGGCGAACTGACCGCCTACTGCTACCGGATGGCCGGGTCGTTCCACGAAGCCGAGGACCTCGTGCAGGAAACGCTGCTGCGCGCGTGGAAAGCCCGCGACCGCTACGACCCGGCTCGCGCCTCGGTCCGGACCTGGCTGTACCGGATCGCCACCAACGTCTGCCTGACCGCGTTGGAAGGCCGCGCCCGCCGCCCGTTGCCGTCCGGCCTCGGCGCCGCCAGCGACGATCCGGGCGCGCCGCTGCGGCCGTCGGCGGACATCCCGTGGCTGCAGCCGTTTCCCGACGCCCGCTGCGACGCCGACACCCGCGCCGGGCTGCGGCTGGCCTGGATCGCCGCGACGCAGGTCCTCCCGGCACGGCAACGGGCGGTCGTCGTGCTCCGGTCGGTGCTGGAGTTCAGCGCGGCCGAGGTCGCCGCCCAGCTGGAGACGACCGTTCCGGCGGTCAACAGCGCGCTGCAGCGAGCCCGCGCCGCGCTCGCCGACGCGGGCGGGATGGACGAGATCGCCGAACCGGACGACGCCGAAACCCAGGCCGTGATCGACCGGTACGCGCGTGCCTTCGAGGCCGCCGACGTCGAAGCACTCGTCCAGTTGCTCACCGACGACGCGATCCTGGAAATGCCGCCGGTCCCGCTCTGGTTCCGCGGCAGCGAGGACTACGGCCGGTTCCTGCACCGGGTGTTCGAGATGCGCGGGGCCGGCTGGACCGTCCGCGGGCTCCGCGCGAACGGACAGCCCGCGCTCGCCGCCTACACCTCCGACGGGCAGCTGCACACCCTGCAGGTCTTCACCGTGACCGGCGGGCGGATTTCGCACAACGTCGTGTTCGCCGATCCGCGCGTTTTCGAGGCGTTCGACCTGCCGCCGAAGATTTTTTAGCCGAGACCGATGAGTTCGGCCGGGGCCGCCGGTAGGTACTGGCGACACCGACCGAAGGGACCTCCGCCATGAGCGTCATCGTCATCTCGTTCGTCACCCTCGACGGCATCGCGTCCGACCCGGGCAGCGCCCCCAGCAGCGGCTGGGCGTTCCGGCACGGCCCGGAGTCCGTCGCGGGCGACAAATTCCGCCTCGGGAGCACGCTGGACGACGGGGTCCTGCTGCTCGGCCGCAAGACCTGGGAACTGTTCTCCGGCCTGTGGCCGCACCGCGACGACCCGTTCTCGCGGCGGATGAACGCCGTGCCCAAGCTGGTCGCCAGCCGCACCCTCGCCGACCCGAGCGCGTGGCAGAACTCGTCGGTCCTCGACGGCGACCTGGTCGACGCGGTGAAACGGGAAGAACGCGACGTCGTCGTCACCGGCAGCCTGAGCGTCGTGCACACGCTGCTCGCGGCGGACCTCGTCGACGAGTACCGGCTGCTGACGTTCCCGACCATCGTGGGCAACGGCACCCGGCTGTTCCCGGACGGCACGGGTGTCGCGCACCTGGAATGCGTGTCGGTGGAACGCGTTGGCGCGGCGACGCTTTCGCGGTATGTGCGGGAGGGTTCGGGGCGGTAGGCCGCGAATCCGCGACAGACGCCGCCGCTCGGCCAGTCGGTCGCGAAGGGGCACCGCCGGGCGCTGACGTTGGTTTGTCGCGCCGGAGAGCTCCGGGATCAGTCCGCGTACCCGTGCTGATGCGCGTACCGCACCGCCTGCGCCCGGGTCCCGCAGCCGGTCTTCGCGAAGATCCGGTTCACGTGCGTCTTCACCGTCGCCTCGCTGACCTGCAGTTCCCGCGCGATCTCCCGGTTCCTCCGTCCCCCCGCGACCAGCTTCAGCACGTCCACCTCCCGCGCCGTCAGCCCGTCCTCCGGCGGCGCGGCCGGGCGGCGGGCGGCGGCCAGCAGCGTCCGCTGCACCGACAGGTCCATCACGGTCTGCCCGGCCGCCGCCGCGTGGATCGCCCGGCCGATCTCGTCGCCGTTCGCCGCTTTGGTCACGTAGCCGACCGCGCCCGCGTCCAGCGCGCGCACGATCGACGCGCTGTCCGCGTAGGTGGTGAGCACGACGACCCGCGTGCCCGGCAGCTCCGCGACGATCCGCCGCGTCGCCGCCGCCCCGTCGCAGCGCGGCAGGTCCAGGTCCATCAGCACGACGTCGGGCTGCAGCCGCAGGGTTTCCTCGACCGCGGCGAGACCGTCGCCCGCCTGTCCGACGACCTCGATCTCCGGCAGCAGCCCGACCAGCAGCACCAGCCCCTCCCGCACCGCGGGCTGGTCCTCGGCCACGAGCACGCGCACGATCGTCATGCCGGGATCCTCACCGACAACCGCCAGCCCGCGCCATCCGGGCCCGCGGTCACCTCGCCGCCGACCAGCTCCGCGCGCTCGCGCAGGCCAGTGAGGCCGTATCCGGCACCGGGCAGTCCGCTGCCGGAACCGGTCCGGTTGAGGACTGTCATCGTCACCGCATCGTCCAGATAGGACAGTTCGACCGACACCGGCGCGCCCGCCGCGTGCTTGCGCGCATTGGACAGTCCTTCTTGGACAGTGCGGTACAGCAGCAGGGTGCCGTCCGCGGGGAGTTCGCGCGGTTCGCCGGTCACCTGGATCGACGCGGTGTCCGGCAGCGAACCGAACAACTCCGGCAACGCCATCGGAGCACCGCGCAAGGCGTGCACCGCGCGCCGCGTCTCGATCAGCCCCTCCTGCGCTAACTGCCCGGCCTTCTCCACGCAGGCGGCGAGTTTTTCGTCCGGCGACGGCAACTCGGCCACCATCCGCGCCGCGGCCTGCAAATGCAGCGACAGCGCCGAGAGCGAATGCGCCTGGATGTCGTGGACCTCCCGGGCCAGCCGGGCGCGTTCCTCCAGCGTCGCGCCGCGGGCCACGGCCTCCTGGGCTAGCCGCGTCTGGTCCAGCAGGTCCCGGGCCTGCCGCGCCTGCACCCGGTACTGCCGCCGGTTGAGCCCGAGCAGCACCACGACCGCCACCGCCAGCGCGTTCCCCGCGACGAGCCCGGCCGGCTGCCCGGCAAGCCAGCCTCCGACAGTGGCTGCGACCCCCACGACCGCAGCCACCGTGCCGATCTCCACCGGAGGGATCGCCTCGAGCGACGACAACACGAGCAAGGACAGACATATCAACGACGGTCCGGTGAGATTCTGGTCCGCGACCGTCACGACCGTGCCGAACAGCGCGGCCAGCGACAGCAGCACGGCCCCCGCCCGCGGCCAGCGAAGGTCCAGAATCCCGAACGCCAGCCCGCACGCGGCGGAAGCGGCCATCGGCGCCCACTCCCACTCCGCCGAGGGCTGCGCGGTGACGAGAATCGCGACGAAGGCCACCGGCGTGAGCAGCCGCATCAGGACCAGCGGCAGCCGAGTCATCGCGTTCCCTCCCCCTGGGCGTCTTCGCTGCTCAGCGTAGTCAGGCCCGCACCGGCTGCCCATCACATGCCGGCTCGAGCCGTCGCGCCCGCCACAGCACCCCGCCGGCCCGCACCGCGACCATGGCCAGCGCCATCAGCACGAAGAACAAGCCCACCCCGTCCTCGTCCAGACCGGCGCTGACCAGGAATTCGCCGACCTTCGCGGCGAACGAGCGCACGTTCTCCACCGCCCACACGAACACCAGCCGCCCGACCAGCACAGCGAGCCAGATCAGCAGGTACGGCCAGCCCGCCCAGGTCTGCACGCGCCCGGTGACCGCGCTGCGCTCCACCCGGGTGGTCGCGATCAGCCCCGCGCCGGCGACCGCCCCGGCGACGGCCCCGACCAGGCCGGCCACCACGTTCGGCCCGGTCAGCGAGATCCCGCCGGTGAAGTACAGGACCCCGATGACGGTGCACGAGACGAACGGCATGATGCCCATGACCAGGTTGTGCCGACGGCGGCCCACCTGGGTGAAAAGCACGAGGGCGAGCAGGATCCCGCCCATGATCAGAGCGTCAGTCATCACGGCCTTCTTGTCGAGTCAGGCGGGCCGGAACACCCGCCTTCCCGAAGCTAGGGCCCCGGATCCGCCGAATCGTCCAACCACCGACCGATTCCGGGTGGACGTGACCTACACCCGGAAATCCGGAGCCCGTCCGCCTCCGCCGGTACACTGTGGAGCGTCAGCGGCCGAAGACGGCTGGGCAGTCCCAAAAAACGCCGTGGAGCCGGACGAACGATGATCCCCGCACTGCTGGTCCTCTCGACCGCGGTCCTGCTGCGCGCGCTCGCGGCCAAGCGGCTCGACCGGTGGAACATCGCCGCACCCGTGCTGATGGTGCTGTGCGGGGCCGCGACCGCGATGTTCGCGAATCCGGGAAAACTGCTCGACCTCTTCGACACGGAAGTCGCCCAGCACGTCGCCGAACTCATTCTCGCGATGCTGCTTTTCGTCGACGCCACCGAGGTCCGCGGCGGACGGCTGTGGGGACACGCGCCCGGTCTCGTCGCGCGCGTGCTGTTCCTCGCGCTGCCGCTGAGCCTCGGACTGGCAATGCTGGCCGGCTGGGCCTTTTTCCCGGAACTGCCGTGGCCGTTGCTGCTGATCGTCGCGTGCATCGTCATCCCGAGCGATTTCGCCGCCGCCGAACGCGTCGTGCGGGACAAAACGCTGACGCCGCAAGTGCGCAGCGTGCTGAACGTGGAAAGCGGTTACAACGACGGATTGGTCTCGCCGCTGTTCCTGTTCGCGCTTATTCTCGCGCGCAGCGACAATACCGCGAACACCGCCGGAAAAGCCCTCGCGACCGCGTTGCCGTTCGCGCTCAAAGCCGTCGTCGCCGGGGGCGTCGTCGGGACGGTCATCGGGGTTCTGCTCTTCCTCGCGGTCCGCTCCGGCTGGACTTCCGGGCAGGGGCGGCGCATCACCATTCTCACCACTCCCCTGCTGACCTATGCCGCGACAGTCGCCATCGACGGCAACGGATTCGTCGCCTGTTTCGTCTCCGGCATCGCCTTCCGCTACGTCTACCGCGCCTTCGCCGCGCGACACCTGCGTACCGCGGACAGCCCCGCCCGGGAGCACTTCGCCCGGCCGGCCGAGGATCTGCAGCTGCTCGAAGAGGTCACCGGAATCCTGACGATGGCGATGTGGTTCGTCGTCGGCGGGGCCGCGGTGGTCATGGTGTCCCTCGGGGTGCCGTGGCAGCCGGTCGTCTTCTGCTTGCTCGCGCTGACCGTCCTGCGGATCGTCCCGGTGCTGGTGTCGCTCGCCGGAACGCGGATGCCGCTGCGGGACCGGTTCCTGGTCGGCGCGCTCGGCCCGCGCGGCACGACGTCGGTCGTCTTCGGACTGCTGGCGATCAACGGACTGACCGGCGAGGCCAGCGACCTCGTCCTGACGCTGACAGTCGTCTGCGTCCTGGGCAGCGTGGTCCTGCACGGGCTCGGCTCGACGCCGCTCATCACGCGGCTGATGACTCCGCGGGCGCACCGTCAGTCCCAGTGAGACGCAGGCACCGCGATCGCCGGGAGGCCGGGGCTTCTTTGTCCGATTTGGACTGTCCAGGTCACGCCGCGGCTTCTGCCGCGCTCGCGCAGGCACGACCGGTGGACGCGCTACCCTGAGCGCTCCCGAGCAGCGGAGGCGCGCATGCCGAGCGAAGTCGACCTGCGTCCCGCGACGGCCGCGGACAGCGACTTCTGTTTCCAGGTGCACCGGGCCGCGCTGGGCGAACATGTCGCCGCGATCTGGGGATGGGACGACGAAATCCAGCGCGGCTACCACGACCGCGCCTTCGTCCCCGGCACCTGGCAGATCATCACGGTCGACGGAGCGGACGCCGGCTTGCTCGTCGTCGACTACCGGCCGGCCGAGGTTTTTCTCGGCCGGATCGAACTCGACCCCCGCTTCCAAGGCCGCGGGATCGGCGGGCGGCTGCTCCGGTGGCTGATCGGCGTCGCGGCGGAGCGGGGACAGCCGCTCGTGCTCGAAGTCCTCGCGGTCAACACCCGGGCCCAGGCGTTCTACCTGCGGCACGGTTTCCGCGAAACCGCCCGGAACGAACGGAAAATCCTCCTGGCCCGAACGCCGGACCAGGAGGATCGACCCAGCGTCAGCCCGCGTCCGTCACCGTCCCCGTGACGTCCACGTCCGGTCCGGATTCCCGAGGCTGGCCCGTCACGTGCAGCAGCACCTGCTTCGCCGGATCGGCCCCGGCGTGCCGCAGGGTCGGGATCGTCAGCTCCCCGCTCGTCGACCCCGCCGGGATCTGCACCGCCACCGTCAGCCGGGCCTCCGACAGCGGCTGCTTCTTCTCCGGATCGACGCCGTGCTCGACCAGCCATTTCGGGTCGACATCCGACGTCATCAGCTCCGGCCCGGTCTTCGGCGCCATCACCTGCCCGAGCACGCTGATCCCCGAATCGGCCACTGTGGACAGTCCGACCGGCCACGTCAGCGCACCGCCCTCGACCGTCGACACCTTCGACTCGCCGACGCTGATCTTCGGCGCCGGATCGTCGTTGTCGACGTTCAGCGACCCCTCCGCCGCCCCGACCACCGTGCCGTGGGCGGCCTTCACCTCGGCCAGCATCCGGTACGGCCAGCTCCACCGGGTGTTCCCGACGACCGTCACGGGCAGGTCGAGCGTGTGCTGCCCCGGCGCGAGCGTGACCGCCTGGTACGTCCACTTCACCGACATCGGCGAGACCGGGTCCGCCCGGAACACCCGCACCGAACCGCCGCTGTCGCCGGTCACCGTGACCGGGATCTGGTAGGTCTTCGAGCCGGAATCGCCTTCCTTGACCGTCATCGAACCCAGGTCGATCCGGGTCAGCGAAGCCGGATTCGGGTCCGGCAGGCCGGGTCGCCAGGCGTACGCGTCCAGCAGCCACGCCTCGCCGCCCGCCGTCCGCGGCGTCAGCTCCAGGCCGGCTATCTCCAGGTGCGGCGGCAGCGGGACCCGGACTTCCTGGCCCCAGAACGATTTCGTCCGCTCGGTCCCGGCCAGCCCGGCCACCGTCACCGCGCCCAGTTTCGTCCGCTGGCCCCGCGCGTCGAAGACCGCGACGTCGAACGACTCGGCCGGAACGTTCTCCGGCGCGATGATCCGCATCGCCAGCGCCCGCGCGCCGTTCGCGGAAACCGGGCGGGGCAACGAGATTTTCGCCGGAACCCCGGCCGTCGCGGAACGCACGTGCACGGCGGTCCGCGTCGGATCGGGAGCTTCTTCCAGCCCGGTGAAATGCGGGGATTTGGACGCGCCGGAATTCGTGAGGCACCGCCGGTCCGGGCCGACCTGCTGGCACACGTCGCCGCTGCCGGTGACGTTGGTCGACGAATCCGGGACCAGCACCGGCGTCCGCGCGCCGCCGAGCGCGTGCGTCAACACCCGCGCCGGATCGGCGGACGGCGCACGCACGCCGGAACCGTCGAGCAGCGGCTGCACTCGCAGATCGTGGTTCTGGAACAGCTGCGCCGCCGCGGCGACATAGGTCGCGCCGACCGCTCGCTGCTGCGCGTCCGTCAACCGCGCGGGCACGCCGGGCGAGCAGTTCGGATCCGGTTCCGGAGAATGGAAATCGTCCTGCGCCGGGGCCACCGCGACGCCGGGCGTCCATTCCGCGTTGAAGTAGTTGTGGTTCGCTCCCGAGACATACAGCGCGCTGTGCAGGGCCGCGTCCCGGCTGACCCCGCGTGCCGCGTCGAGGTATTGCTGCCCTTGAAGATCCGAGACGTCGCCGTCGCACGAGGGCAGAAAGGTGACCGACGGGACATCCGGCACCGGATCGAGGCCGAACACCGTCGGCGCGATGAGCACGTCGCCGCGGATCTTCCACCGGACCGGCCCGGAGAACCCGGTGTCGCCCGGCGGCGGGTAGAGACTGTCCATCGCCGCGCGGTTGACGCCCTCGCCGCCGCGGGAATGCCCGACCAGCACCACATTCGACAGATCCGCGGCGGGCGCGTCCCGGACGATCCGCGGGGCGGCCGCCCAGTGCGCCAGGTGCAGCCGGACCAGCGACGACCGGGCCTGCGCGCCGCCGTCCCGCGCCGCGTGGTCGAGCGCGTTGATCGCGTCGGCCGAAATGGACACTGTCACGAATCCCTGCGACGCCAGCAATTCCTGGGTCTGCAGGTACCCGCGGTAGCTCGGGATCGGCAGCATCCCGGTCTGGCACGGCCAGGCGGTCGAATAGCCGTCCGGATCGTTCGGGTCGTAACAAGGCTGATGGCGGCCGTGCAGGAACACCACCAGCGGGCGGTTCCCCGGCGCGTGCTTCGGCGCGACAACCACGCCTTGCATCTCGATCGGCCCGTCCAGTCCCGGCAGCCGCACCGGGTCGAGCGCGTATTCGCCCTTGACCGTCGCGAACTGCCCGGGTTTACCGGGATCCACCGCGTTCGCGGGCAACTCGGGCAGCGGCGCCGCAGCCGGTTGCTTCGCCGTCGCATGCGGCGGTTCGGTCAGCGAACGACCGCCGACACGCACCTCCAGCCCGCGCAGATCGCGGATCCCGCCCGCGGGCAGCGAGAACGTCCGCAGATCGGCCTGCGGCTGCGCTCGGCCGAGCAGTTTGCCGCCGGACCAGAACTCCACCGCACCGTCGCCGAACAGCGGTTTCGGCGCGGTCCACAGCAGTTGCCCGTCGGCGACCCGCCATTCCGCAGCCGCCACCGGACCGGCCGGACTCGCTGCCGCTGGGGGTGCGAGCGCGACCGCCAGAACGGCGGCCGCCGCGATGGGGACAAATTTACGCAGAAGGACCTTCACTGGGTGCTCCCTCCCCGATGATCTTCCCTTTCTACCGGGAAAGCAGCCCGCCGTGCCAGAACAGAGCTTCAGGCCCGGCTCTCCGCCAGCGATCCGGTGCGCAGACCGGCGACCACGATCTCGCCGAACGCGTCGCCGATCTGCCGGGGCGTCATCTCGCCGCGCGGATCGAGCCAGGTGTGCGCCCACGCGGCCACGCCGATCACCGCGAACGCCAGCACCCGCGCGGTCGCGACCGGTTTGAACGCGCCGCTCGCGATGCCGCGCTCGACGACCTGCGTGACCAGCGCTTCGAACTCGTCGCGTTTGCGCTCGATCGCGGCGAACGTCGTGCTGGAAAGAAACCGGCGCTCCTGCTGGAAAATCGAGATCTCGGACCGGTAGCGGCCGATCGGCTCGACCAGCACCTCGGTCATCACCCGGCGCAGCACCCGCTCCGGCGCGCCGCCCTCGGCGAGCACCTCGCGCAGCCGCCGGAGCTGGAAATCCATGAACTGGTCGTGGATTTCGCGCAGCACGTCCTCTTTGGATTCGAAGTGGTAGTAGAACGCGCCTTTGGTGAGCTTCGCGGTGTCCACGATCTTCTGCACCGAGGTGGCGTGGAAACCGTCCTTGTCGAACAGTTCGAGCGCGGCGTCGACCAGCGCCCGCCGGGTAGCGTCCGGATCGCGGCCCGCGCGTTTCCCGGCGGACGGCTGGACAGCGGGCATCGAAGCGCTCCTCACTGGCCGGTGCGGCCGCGGATTCCGGGCCAAGAAGGTAACAAACAACCGCGCTCCGGCGGCACGAAAACCGGAAAGTCCGCGAGGGCAGAAGTGCCGTCAGCACCAACCGGAGGACACGAACGGAGCAACGGTCCCGGCCGGAAGACCTGCCGCGCCGGGCGTTCAGCCCCGCATGGCCGTCTCCGCCCACTCCTCGAAACTGGTCAGCGGAATCCCCAATGCCCGCGCGAACTCGGGCCGCGCCGGCTGCCCGATCGCGTTCAGCATCTTGTGCGAGAACCCCATCGCCGGCATCCCGGCGGCCAGCGCCTCTTCCTCGGTCATGTCCGGCACCGCCAGCGGCACGCCCAGCACACGGGACAGGATCGGCGCGATCTCCGCCATCGACCGGCAGTCGCTCGCCAGCTCCAGTTCGACCCGGTCGAACCGCTCCGGCTCCGCGATCGCCGCCGCGGCCGCGCGGCCGATGTCCCGCACCGCGGCCAGCGACAACTGGGTTTCCGGCCGCAGGATCGTCACCAGCCCGCCCTCGATGCCGCGCGGGAACACGTACCGCGCGGACGGCAGGAAGTTCTCCATGAAGAACCCCGGCTTGAGCAGCGTCCACCGTGGGAACCCCGCGGCCCGGACCCGGTCCTGGATCGTCGCCTTCGCCTCCATCCCGGGCGTCAGGAACGCCCAGCGCTCGTCGATCCGTCCCGGCAATCCCGCACCGCTCACCGATGTGTGCACGAACTGCGGCACACCCGCTTCTTTCGCCGCTTCAACGAGATTCACCGCCTGGGTCACCTCGCCGGCGAAATCCGGCTCCGGCCCGCTCAGGTCCGGCATCTGCACGCTGAACACCGCCCGCACGCCCTTCACCGCGCGCGCCAAGCTGTCCCGATCGTGCAAATCCCCGACGACGAGTTCGGCGCCCGACGCCTCGACCGCCTTCGCCCGGTCCGACACCGGATCCCGCACCAACGCCCGGACGGGAACGCCTGCCGCCAGCAGCTCACGCGCGGTCGCGCCGCCCTGCTGTCCCGTCGCGCCGACGACCAGTACCGGTGCTTGCTCGCCCATGACTCTCCCTGCGAACGCTAAATGGCGGGGCCCGCCGTTTCGTGTCCGCTACGATACGGCGGGGCCCGCCACTTAGCAAACCCGGAGGTCACGCCATGCCCGGCCAGCAACGCGCGGACGCGCGGCGCAATTACGCGCGGATCCTCGAGGTGGCCGAGGCGGAGGTCGCCGCACACGGGGCGAACGCGTCGCTGGAACAGATCGCGCGCACCGCCGGGGTCGGCTCCGCGACCGTGCGGCGGCACTTCCCCACCCGGCACGCCCTGCTGGAAGCGGTTTCGCGGGAACGGATCGCGCTGCTGGCCGCGCGCGCCCAGGAACTCGCCGGAGAATCCGACAGCCGCCGCGCGCTTCTGGACTGGCTGGACGACGTCGTCAGCTACTGCGTGACCGCGCGCGGCCTCGCCGCCGCCCTGGCGTACGACGTGCCTGATCCGGTGCACGGAAACTCCTGCGCGGCAACCTTGGAAGATTCCGCGGCCCCGCTGCTGGCGCACGCCGCGCGCGACGGAGCCGTCTCGCCGGACGTGACGATCGGCGATCTGATCGCGTTGATCGTCGGCATCACCCTGACCTCCGAGAACCACCCCGACCCGGCCGCCGAGGCAAGCCGCCTGTTCCGGATCGCAGTGGCGGGAATCAGCCCGCGGCCCTGATTCGCCGGACGCCCGGCGCACCGCTCACCGACTGGACGGAATCCGCGAATGCCCGGCCCCCTCGCTCCGCGACCGCCGAAGACCTAGCGCCGCTCCACCAACGCGTCCACCCCGGCGAGCAGCAACTCCAGCCCGAACCGGAACCGCTCGTCGAAATCGAGCATCGGCTCCACCGGCCCCGCCTCGAGGTGGCCGTACTTCCGTTTTCCGAGCACGCTCTTCAGCACCTCGACCTCGTCCCCGGTCGCGCCCTGTTCCTCGAGCGTCTCGCCGAGCACGTAGCAGAACACCGCGCTCGTCGCCCAGATCGCCCGCTGCCGCGGCAACCCGGACGCCAGCAGCCCGCCGAGCAGACTGTCCACAAAGGTCAGATTGCTGCGCTTGGCCGCGTAGTTCCCGCCGACGATCCGTGCACCGTCGCGGTGCGCGAGCAGCGCCGTGCGCAAGCCGGCCGCCATGGCCCGCACGCGGTCCTTCCAGTCGCCGTCCTCGCCGGGCAGCTTCGCGACCGCGCCGGCGAGGATCGCTTCGGCCATCTCGTCGATCAGCGCGTCCTTGCCGTCGAACAGGCGGTAGATCGCGGGCAGGTGCAGCCCCATCCGGTCGGCCAGCTGGCGCATGGTGAGCGCCTCCAGCCCGCCCGCGTCGACCAGGTCCAGCGCCTCGGCCACCGCGCGCTCGGCCCGCGTCGCCGCGATTCCCGCCCGTTTCGTGCCGGTTGACATGTTAACGACGTTACCAATACCCTCGGCGAGGCGGCAAGTAACAGCGTTAACAAAAGGAGGGAAGCCGATGCCCCCGAACACCGGAACCGCCGGACCGCTGGACGTCTTCGTCCGGCAGCTGCGCTGGGAAGCCGACGGCGTCGTCTCGCTGGACCTGGCGGCCACCACCGGGAAGCCGCTGCCGAGCTGGGAACCGGGCGCACACCTCGACCTCGTGCTGCCGAACGGCGTCGAACGGCAGTACTCGCTCTGCGGTCCGCCCGGCGAACGCTCGTACTACCGGATCGGCGTCCGCCGGGAACGCGCGAGCCGCGGCGGTTCGGAATACGTGCACGCGTTTCTCCGGCCCGGCCAGCGGATCGCGATCAAGGGGCCGCGGAACAATTTCGCCTTCCGCCCGGCCGCCTCGTACGTTTTCGTGGCGGGCGGCATCGGCATCACGCCGATCCTGCCGATGGTCCGCGCCGCGCAAGCCCAGGGCGCCGACTGGCAGCTGCACTTCGGCGGACGCACCAGCGCGTCGATGCCGTTCCTCGGCGAACTTCGCGGCTACGGCGAGCGCGTGCACTGTCGCCCGTCGGACACCGTCGGCCGGATTTCGCTGGCCGCACTGGAAAAGCCCGTGGCGGCAGGCGCGAAGGTCTACGCCTGCGGACCGGCGTCCCTGCTGTCCGATTTGGACACCGCAGCGGAGAACTGGCCCGCCGAAACCCTGCGCCTGGAACGCTTCAAAGCCCCGTCGGCACCCCCGGCGGAAAACAAGCCGATCGAAGTCGAATGCGCGGCCTCGAAGAAAACCGTGTCCGTCGCCGCCGACGAAAGCATTGTGAACGCGCTCGAAAAGGCGGGCATCCGGACGGTGACCTCGTGCCGGTCCGGCCTGTGCGGTTCGTGCGAGACCAAGGTGCTCGGCGGCATCCCCGACCATCGCGACGGCATTCTCTCCTCAAGCGAGCAGGAGGCGGGCGACCGGATGTTCGTCTGCGTGTCCCGCGCCCGCACCTCACGCCTCGTCCTCGACCTGTGACGGGAGAAACCATGACCACCGCGGCAGATTCCTTCGCTCCGATCACCATGGCACGCGTCCGGGAGATCATCGGTTTCCCCGACCAGTTCATCGCCGAGAAAAAGGAACCGCAGCTCGGCGAATTCGCCATGCGGTTCATCGCGCACAGCCCGTTCTTCTGCGCCGCCACCTTCGGCGCGGACGGCCTGATGGACGTCGGCCCGAAAGGCGACCCGCCCGGGTCGGTGCGGATCCTCGACCCGTGGACGCTCGCCATCCCCGACCGTCCGGGCAACAAATTCGCCGACACCTTCGAGAATCTCAGCGTCAACCCGTCGATCGGGCTCGTTTTCTTCGTGCCCGGCCTGCGCGAGGTGATGCGGGTCAACGGGGACGCCTTCGTCACCGACGACCAGGAACTGCTGGCCATGCTCAGCGCCGACGGCAAACCCGCCGTGCTCGCGACGATCGTCCGCGTGCGCGAAGTGTTCGGACAGTGCGGAAAAGCCGTCATCCGAGCGAAACTGTGGGAGGGCGACACCCGCGGACTCGCCGAAGCGGCCACTCTCGGCGGCGATTTCTACACGCTGTCCATCGCCGAGCAGGCGCAGAAGATGAACAACAGCCTGGGCGACCTCGTCAGCGGCGGCCTGTACGACGTGATCGACGAAAACTACCGGACCGAGCTGTTCTGAAACTCCGTTGCTCCCGCCGCGAAGCCCTGCCTAGTATCCGATTTGTGCGCTCCCGCCCGGCCTTCCTCGCCGACGACGCCATCACCCGCGTCCTCGCCGAACACTGGCAGCCCGTCTCCGAGATCGCTTACCTGCCTTGGGGTTTCGGCGCGCACCACTGGCGCACCGACACGCTGTTCGTCACGCTGGACCAGCTCGAACCCCGGCACACCGCGGCGTCGCTGGAAAGCACTTACGCGAGCGCCGGCGAACTGGCCGCCTCCGGGCTGGCTTTCGTCTGCGCGCCGCTGCCGGCCCGATCCGGCCGGTTCACCGTCGACACCGGAGTCGGCGCGCTCAGCGTCACCCCGATGCTGGACGGCCGCAGCCCCGCGGAGGACGAGGTCGACAAACCGGCACTCCTGGCCGCGCTCGACTCCCTCCACCGCACCCCGCCACCCGCTGGCCTGCGCGACTGGTCCCCGCAGGTCGGCCCTGGCTTCGCCGATGACCTGCGCGCCCGCACCGCCGACCCCTGGACGTCCGGCCCGCTGGCCGAGGAAGCCCGTACCGCGCTGGCCGCCCGCGGCGACGCGATCAAACGCTGGACCGACCGCTATCTCGAACTGGCCGCCCTGGCCGCGTCCCGCCGCGATTCCTGGGTCCCGACCCACGGCGAACCCCACAACGACAACCAGGTCGCCACGCCCGACGGCCTGCGCCTGGTCGACTGGGAAACCCTGGCGGTCGCCCCGCGCGAACGCGACTACGCCGACCTGCCCGGCGCTCCGGGCCTGGACCCGGAAATGGTCGAACTGTTCGCCCTCGACTGGCGGCTGTCCGAACTGCGCGAGTACACGGACTGGTTTTCCGCGCCGCACAACGGGAATGAGGACGACGTCATCGCACTGGAAGGCCTGCACGAGGAACTGGCCGCCGACGGTTAAGCGACCGCGGTTGCCCGATCGCGAAGCCGCGGAACCCGGACTACACCAGCGCGGCCGGGGCGCGTGGTCGCATTCGCCGAACTGTCCACCGCGACTCTCCGAACTACGCGAATACACCGACGGGTTTCCCGCACACCACAACGGAAACGAAGACGACGGGAAGGCCTCCGCCGAGAACTGACCCCCGACGCTTAACCGACCCCGCTTGCGGCCGGGGAGCGCGTGGTCGCGAGCAGATCGTCGAGCAGCGACCGGGTGTGCAGAAGCCGGTCGATGTCGCCGGTGATCCGGCGGCGCTCCGCTTCGAGGCGTTCGCGGCAGTCGTCCAGCAGCAGGGACTCGCCGGACAGGCAGGCCAGGATCTCGCCGATGACCTCCATGCCGAGGCCCGCGGCGAGGAGGGTCTGGATGTGCGCGACCTTGCGGACGTCCGATTCAGCGAAAATCCGGTACCCGCTGGGCATCCGCTCCGGTCGCAGCACGCCTTTTTCCTCGTAGTAGCGCAGCGCTCGCACGCTGACTCCCGTCCGGCGCGCCAGTTCTCCGATCTTCACCTGGGTTCCCTCGCTGTCCGGCTTGACTCTCACGTCGACGTGAGAGTTTAGCGTGCGGGCATGCTTCGTCTCCTCATCCTCATGTTCTGCGTTTTCAGCATCACCACCGGCGAATTCGTGGTGGCCGGAATCCTGCCCGAGGTCGCCGCCGACCTCCACGTCTCCGTCGGCGCCGCGGGACTGCTGGTCACCGCGTACGCCGTCGGCATGATCATCGGCGGCCCGCTGCTCACCGCGGCGACCGCCGGGATCGACCGGAAGCGGCTGATGCTCGCCTTGCTGGCCGTCGCGGTGCTCGGGAACGCGGTCTCCGCCCTCGCTCCCGGATTCGCGCCGCTGCTCGCGGCCCGGGTGGTCACCGCGCTCGTGACCTCGACCTTCTTCGCCCAGGCCATCGTGTTCGCGGTGAGATCCGCGCCGCCCGAGCGGGCCGGGACCATGGTCGCCCGGCTGGCGTTCGGGATGAATCTCGCCATGATCCTCGGGGCGCCGATCGGCACCCGGATCGGCGGCCTGTGGGGCTGGCGCGCGACGTTCGCCGCGATCGCCGCGGCCTGCCTGATCGGGCTGGGCCTGGTGTTCTGGCAGCTCGCCTCGCCGAACGAAGAACACCGGACCTCGGCGGTCGCGGAGCTGCGGATGCTGCGCCGGTGCCCGGTGCTGATGTCGCTGGCCGTCACCGCGGTAGGGAACGCCGGGGTGCTCATGGTGTTCAGCTACCTCGCCCCGCTGCTCACCGGCCTGGCCGGGCATCCGGCCGCTCGCCTGCCGGTCCTCCTGCTCGCCTACGGCGTCGGCGCGACCATCGGAAACCTCGTCGGCGGCACGCTCTACGACCGCAACCCGCGACTCTTCCAGCCTCTTCTTCTCGGCCTGCTGACCGCGGTCCTGGCGGGCAGCTGGTTCGTCGCGACCTCCCCGGCGCTCACCGTGGCGGCAGTCGTGGCGATCGGCCTCCTCGGCTTCGCGATCATCCCCGGCATGCAAGCCCGCATGATGGCGACCGCCGCCGAAGCCCCGACACTCGCCATGGCCGTCAACGCCTCCGGATACCAGGTCGCCGCCGCGGCCGCCGGCCTGGTCGGCGGCCTCCTCGCCGACTCGGCTGCCGGTCCGCGGCCGATCTACCTCGTCGCCGCGGGCGTGACCGCGTGCGGGTTGCTCATGACGGTTCTGGTCGCCCGGGCGCCGCGCGGGACCGAAGTCGCCCCGTCGATCGCGGAGTGACTCCCCCGGCGTCCTGGGTCTCGGCGGCGGCCCAGGACGCCCGGATCACCGGACGCGCGTAACGAAGTCCGGCTGTCGGAATCCCCGGGCGTCGACCCACCGCCCGCCGTCGAGGCGGCCGGTGGCGGCCAGCCGGTCAAGCTGGCCCGGCGAACAGAACCTGCCGCTGCCCCCGACGATCTCCCCGGTGTCGGCGAACAGGTAGAGATCACGGGTAAGCGTCCATTCGCAGCGCACGATCGGGCGACGCAAGATGGCCTCGAACCAGTCCGCGGCGTGGGCGGCCAGCTCTTCCGGGCCGCCGGTCGCGGTGAACGCGAGGACAGTGGGCTCGTCGGGCAGCGTGAACAACTGGTTGTGCACCTCGTCGCCGCGCACAGTCCAGCCGTCCACGTGCACCCCGACGGTCAAGAAAATGCCTCCCGCAACAGGATCAGTCAGGTCCAGGGAAGCGATCAGCGGAAGCTCCGCATCGGGCGGATCCAACCGGCTTTCGAGCGGACTCGCGCGCCAGTGGGCGGCGCGTGCTCGCAGGGCCTCGGCGAAACGGCGCTCCGTCTCGCCGAGTTCGCCGTCGTATTCGAACCAGTCGTCCGTCACCACCACAGCCTAATGAACCGCTCAGCTCCGCGAAACGGCTTAAGTCCCCAACAACTCCGGCACGAAAATCTCCTCCGCTTTCAGCAACCTCTTCGACAATCCCTGCTCGAAATGCCACCGCAGGAACGCCTCCACCGACAGCCGGTTCTTCTCGATCCCATACGGCCACCAATCCGCCCCGAACAACCGGCGGTTCTCGTCATACAACGCGCTGAACCACGGCACCATCCCCGCATCGCCCATGTGATTGAAAACGCGGCCACGCCGATAGTCCGCCATCGCGACGTCCTTCGCCTCGACAAACCCCCGGTACAGCCGCTCCGCCAGCCCAGGCTGCTCCGCCAGCAGATCTCGCCGGACCACCACCGTGTGCATGATCGGCCGGATCCCGGTCCGCCGGTAATACTCGCGCTCCACCGGCACATAATCCGGGAACAACTGCGCCACCGCCGGCGAATCCTCCCGAATCCCGCGGGGCGGGTCCGCGGAAATCAGCGCGTCGATCTCCCCGGCCTCCACCATCGAGCCCAGCGCTTTCCCCGCCGGAGCCTGCCGCACCGCCACGTCCACGGGATGCAGTCGCGGAACGAAATCGAACCAATCCATCGGCCAGTCGAACCCGCCGATCACCCAGCGGCTTTGTTCCGGCCGCACCCCGTATTCGTCGGACAGAATTCCTTTCGCCACCACGCCCGCGTCGTGCCCGTACGTCGCGAACTCGCCGATCGTTTTGCCGATCAAGTCTCGCGGCGCCCGGATGCCGCTGTGGGTGTTGACGTAGATCGCCGAATGCCGGAACTGCCGGTTCGGGAACACCGGCAGCGCGACGAACGGCGGATCCGGCAGGTCCAAGGTGCGCAGGTAGAACGTCAGCCCCAGCTCGGCGACCGCGAACTCCCGGCCCCGGACCATCCGTTCGAACAGGTCCGAGACGATGCCGGCAGTGTGCAGGGTCGCGTCGACACCCTCGAAGCGGACCCGCCCGTCGAACAGCGGGCGGGTGTGGTCGTAGCGGTACAGGCCGAGGTCCAGCCGCAGGTCAGCCATCAGGCGCCCCTCTCCGTCCCGGCCAATACTAAACGCGTTTACTATCTGCGGGCAACCGCTACGATGCCTCCCGATGGACAAGGACGCGCTCGCCGAGCTCTTCGCCACCGCCTCGCTCGGCGCCCCCGAAAACGCGGTGGGGTTCGTCATGTGGCGGGTCGTGCACCGCTACGTCCGCGAGGTCGACCAGGCCCTCGCCCCGCTCGACCTGACGCATCTGCAGTTCCAGACGCTCGCGCTCGCCGGCTGGCTGAACCGCACCGGCGGCCCGGTGACCCAATCCGGCCTCGCGACGTCCGGCGACATCCACCCGATGCAGGTGTCGCAGATCCTGAAAACGCTGGAGCGCAAGGGATTCGTCGCCCGCGCACGCAGTGCCGAGGACGTCCGGGCCAAACGCGTCGAGGTCACCGACGCCGGAGGCGCCGCGTTGCGGGCCGCGCTGCCGCTCGTGATCGAGGTGCAGCACCGCATTTTCGGCGACGAGGGACTGCCGGGCGGGAAGCTGCTGAACACGTTGCTGCGCCTGGACAATTCCTGACCGATCCCCACGGCGGGCTGCTACGGGGAAAGCGAACCCGTCCTGACGTCAGACCTGCCGTGCGGTCGCCATCGCCCGCTCCGTCTCCCAGAACGCCCGCATCGAAACGACCAGCCCGTCCTCGTTCACCCGGTAGACGAACACCCCGTCGGTGTCGACGCGGTAGCCGCCGGGCAAATACGTCGTGATGGTGCCGACGTTCGCGACCTCCGAACCGGCCGCGTGCGAATCGCGGATCACGAACTCGAACTTCTCGACGTTCCCGATCGTCTTGTCCCAGAAGGCCGAAAGCCCCTCGCGGCCGTGGTGGCCCTTGCCCTCCTCGTCGAACATCGACGGGCCGACCGGGTCCTCGACGACCGCGTCCGGGGCGAACAGCGCGAGCCAGCCGTCCTTGTCCCCGGCGGTCGCCGCCGTCATCGACTTGAACGCCGCTTCCCGCGCGGGCGGCTGCTTCGCCGCGGGGTCCCAGCAGACCTCGACTCCCATGTCACTCCTCGATTTTCGCGATGATCTCGTCGCCGAATTTGCGGATCGCGTCGACCTTCGGGCCGAGGTCCGCGTCGAATCCGTGCCCCTCGAACACCCACGGCATGGTGATCGCGTCGGTGACGCCCGCGTCGGCCTGTTCGCGGAAGCCGTCGAGCCCGAACCGGTCGACGCACACCGCCTGGAATTCGAACGGGTCGTCGGCGCGGCCGCGCTCGGCGAGCAGGCCCTTCAGCTTGCCGATGGTCTCGCGCAGCTGCTCGAGCGTCATCATCGCGGACGACCAGCCGTCCGCGACGCGCGCGGCCCGGCGCAGCGCGACGTCGGTGTGCCCGCCGATGTAGAACGGCACGCGCGACGGCGGCTTCGGGCTCATCTTCAGCTTGTCGAAGTCGAAGAACTCGCCGTGGAATTCGACCATGTCGCCGCTGAGGATCAGCCGCAGCACGTCGATCGCCTCGTCGAACCGCTTGCCGCGGCGCGCGTACGGCGCTCCGCACCATTCGAATTCCTCCGGCGACCAGCCGATCCCCAGCCCGAGGCCGAACCGGCCGCCGGTCAGCGCGGCGACTGAGTTGACCTGCCGGGCGAGCAGCACCGGATTGCGCGAGCCGAGTTTCAGCACCGACGTGTAGAACCGGATCCGCTCGGTCACCGCGCCCATCGAGGCGGTCGCGACCAGCGGATCCGCCCACGGGGTGTCCTCGTCCCAGAACCGGCTGCCGTCAGGGGTGTAGGGATAGTCGGCGGACACTTTCTCGGAGTAGAAGAGCGAATCGGGCAGCACGATCGAGGAGAACCCGGCCTCCTCGGCGGCGCGGGCCAGCCCGGTCAGCTGGTCGAGCGGGCTCATCGCGATCGACAAGGAGAACTTCATGCCGCGGACTATAACGTGTTCTAGTTTTGTCGGCCACCGCCCGAACGGAGGCGCCCCGGGAACTCTCCGCGCACGGTCCGCGTTGTCCGTTTCAGGGACGGCTGCCCGGCCGTCGCGTCAGATCGAGACACGGAGTGACCCATGGGCACCGCGATCCTCCTGATCGTGCTGGTCGTCGTCATCGTCGGAGGCGGGTTGTACCTGGCCAGGAAGCAGGCCGCGACGAGACAGAGCCAGCTCGACGACGCGAAGGCCGACGCGCGCCGCCTCGTCGAACGCCTCGGCGGCCAGGTCCTCAACATCACCGGCACCGACACCGCCTCCCAGCAGGCGATGGCCGACGCGAGCGAGCGCTACAACGCCGCCGGTTCGCAGCTGGAGCAGGCCAAGACGGTCGAACAGGCCCGGCTGGTGAAGGAAACCGCCATCGAAGGCCTGTACTACGTGCGCGCCGCGCGCACCGCGATGGGCATGGACCCCGGCCCCGCCCTGCCGGACGAGGCCGAACGCGAACGCGCGGGCAAGGTCACCGAACACCGCGAGGTGGACGTCGAAGGCCAGCGCTACGCCGCGTCGCCCGAACCCGGCCAGGACACGCCGTACTACTACCCCGGCGGCCGCGTCGCGGGACGCCCGGTGCCGCAGGGCTGGTACAGCGAGCCGTGGTGGAAGCCCGCGCTCGTGGCGGGCGCGTGGGGCCTGGGCTCGATGTTCCTGTTCAGCGCCATGTTCTCCGGGATGAGCGGCATCGCCAGCGCGTCGGCCTGGGAATCCGGCTACGACGCGGGCCAGGCGGACGCCCTCGACGCGGGCGGCATGGACGGCGGGTTCGACGGCGGAGGTTTTGACGGCGGCGGGTTCGACGGAAGCCAGGACTTCGGCGGAGGTTTCGACGGCGGAGGCTTCGACGGCGGCGGGTTCGACGGCGGAGGCTTCGACTTCTGACCGCTGAGCGGCTGAAGGCCCCGTGGCAAGGTTTGCCCACGGGGCCTTTGTCGTATTCCCGCGCGCCTCCGCTCCCGCAGACGTCCGTGAGGGGAACCCTGAGGGACTCTGATTCCGTGAGGGTTCCCCTCACGGACCCGTTCAGCTCAAGCAGGCTGGCAGGCAGGGCACCAATAAAGATTGCGCGCAGCCAATTCCTTCTGCGCCACCGGCGTCCCGCAAATCAGGCACGGCATCCCGGCCCGCCGGTAGACGTAAACCTCGCCCCCGTGCCGGTCCTCGCGCGGCGCCCGGCCCATCGCCGCGGGCAAATGCTCCGGCGCGACCGTGTCGATCCGCCCGACGCGGACCCCGGCGCGCATCAGCGTCACCAGGTCCGCCCACATGGCGTCCCACAGCGCGCGGTCCAGCGATCGGCCCGGAACCATCGGCGAAATCCCGTGCCGGAACAGCACTTCCGCGCGATAAACGTTCCCGACCCCGGCCAGCACGGCCTGATCCATCAGCAACGCGGCGATCGTCGTGCGGGAGCGCGAAATCCGCTCCCACGCGCGATCCGGCTTCGCGTCCCGGCGCAGCGGGTCCGGGCCGAGCCGGGCCTTGATCGCGTCGACCTGCGCCGGATCCAGCAGTTCGCATCGCGTCGGGCCGCGCAGGTCGGTCCAGTGGGTGCGGCCGACCAGCCGCATCCGCACCTGGCCGACCGGCGCGGTCTCGGGCAGCGGCGCTTCGCCGAAGGTGCCGTACAGACCTAAGTGGACATGCACTGTCCCCAAAGGACCGTAGTGGTGGAACAGGTGTTTCCCGTACGCCTCAGCGGAAACGAGCACCTGCCCGTCGAGTTTCCCCGCCTCCGCGGCGAACCGGCCCTGCGGACTGCTTACCGCGACCGGTCCGCCGGCGTAGCGGCGCTGGTGGAGACGGGCGAGCCGATGGAGCGTGTGCCCCTCGGGCATCAGGCCTCCGGCAGGGCGGGCGGGGTGCCGGTGCGCTCGTAGTCGAGCAGCTGCCGCACGCGCCGCGTGTGCCGCTCGGCCGGGTCCACCGGCGTGGCCAGGAAGGCGTCGACGATCTCGGTCGCCTGCTCCTGCGTGTGCATCCGGGCGCCGACGCCGAGCACCTGGGCGTGGTTGTGCTGCCGGGTCAGCTGCGCGGTTTCGACGCTCCAGCCGAGCCCGGCGCGGATGCCCGGCACCTTGTTCGCGGCGATCTGCTCGCCGTTGCCGGACCCGCCGATGACGATGCCGAGGCTGCCCTCGTCGGCGGCCACGCGGCGCGCGGTTTCGACGCAGAACGCCGGGTAGTCGTCGGCCGCGTCGTAGACGAACGGACCGATGTCGGTCACCTCGTGCCCCTGTTCGCCGAGGTGGCGGACAAGGTGGTTCTTCAGCTCGAAACCGGCATGGTCGGATCCCAAGTAGACACGCACAGCGGGAGTGTGCCATCTCGCCGCGGACCCGGCATGCTCCGGGGGTGGACATCGCAGCGCAGCGCGGCACGGACGTCCGGCTCGAATGGGGCGGCGAAGGCGTCGCGATCCTCGGTTCGGAATGCGCCGTGCTGATCGTCGTGGACGTGCTTTCCTTCAGCACCACAACGGATCTCGTCGTCAGCCGCGGCGGCCGGGTGCTGCCGGTGCGGTGGCGCGACGAACGCGGGATCGCCGAGGCGCGCGGCGCGGGAGCGGCGGTCGCGGGCGAAGAGGAATGGACGCTCCGGCCGTCTTCTGTGACGCAGATCCCGTCCGGCACGCTGCTCGCCCTCCCCTCCCCCAATGGTGCGACGCTCTGCGCGGCCGCGGCGAAAACCGGCGCGCACGTATTGGCCGGTTGCCTGCGGAATGCGTCGGCGACCGCGGCGAAAGCCGAGGAAATCGCCGACGGACGGCCGATCGGCGTGATTCCCGCCGGGGAACGCTGGGGCGTCGACATGTTCGGCGAAGGCGCTGAGTTCGGCCCGCTGCGGCCGTGCGTCGAGGACCACCTCGGCGCGGGCGCGATCGTCAGCGCGCTGACCGGCTCGCGATCCGCCGAAGCCGCGCTCGCGGCGGCTGCCTACGCCGCGACCGACATCCCGGCCGCGCTGCACGCCTGCACCTCCGGGCGGGAACTCGCCGCGACCGGCCACGGCGACGACGTGATCCTGGCCGCCCAGCAGGACGTCAGCGCTAGCGTGGTGACGCTGGCGCACGGGATTCTGGAGGGGCGATGAGCTGGACCGAGGTGGCCGACGGGGTTTTCGCCCGCCGGTACGACGAGCTGGACCTGACGACCGGCGTGGTGCTCGGCCAGGAGCGGTGCCTGGTGATCGACACCCGCGGCGACGTCGACCAGGGCGCGGAATTCGCCGCGGCGGTCCGCGAGCTGACCGAGCTGCCGTGGTCGGTCGTCTACACGCACGCGCATTTCGACCACGCCTTCGGCACCACGCCGTTCCTGCCGTGCGATGTCTGGGCCCACCCCGGCTGCCTGCAGGCCCTGCTGAAAAACGGCGAAAGCAGCAAGCAAACCTGGGCCAAGCACTACCGCGAAGAGGGCAAACCGGAGATCGCCGACGCCATCGAGCGCACCGGGATCATGCCGCCGGACCGTCTCGTGTCCGACCGAGCCGAACTCGACCTCGGCGGCCGCACGGTCGCGCTCGTGCACCCCGGCCTCGCGCACACCGACCACGACCTGCTGGTGCACGTGCCGGACGCGGAGGTCGTCTTCGCCGGAGACGTCGTGGAGCACGGCCCGCACGGCTTCACCGCGTACTCGTTCGGCCCGGACGATCAGCTCGACGCCTGGGCCGCCGCGATGGACGCGCTGCTCGCGCTGGAACCGCGCGTGGTCGTCCCCGGCCACGGCGATCCGGTGGATGGAGCGTTCGTGCGCACGCATCGCGACGGTCTGCTACGGCTGCACGAGTTGAAGACGCGCGGGGCGTCGCGTGCGAAAGCGCTGGAAAGCTCGCCGTACCCGGAGGACGTCACCAAGGCGGCGCTCGGGTTCTCGTGAGTGTTTATGCCGGTTAGAACCGGCATAAACACTCACGAGGCCCTCAGTCGAAGTTCAGCTCGCCGGTCCGGGTGCGCTTCAGCTCGAAGAAGTCCGGGTAGCTCGCCAGCGCGACCGCGCCGTCGAACACCTTCAGCGCGTCCTCGCCCCGCGGGATCGACGAGAGCACCGGGCCGAAGAACGCGCTCCCGTTGACGTGGATGGTCGGCGTGCCGACGTCCATGCCGACCGGGTCCATGCCCTCGTGGTGGCTCTTGCGCAGCGCCTCGTCGTATTCGGTCGATTCGCCCGCCTCGGCGAGTTCGGCCGGGGCGCCGATCGCGGCCAGCGCCTCCTTGATGACGAGCTTGCGGTCCTCGTTGTGCTGGTTGTGGTAGCGGGTGCCGAACTCGGTGTAGAAGTCGCGCACGGCCTGCTGGCCCTGGGTCTGCGCCAGCGCGGTCGCGACGCGGACCGGGGCCCAGCCCTCGCTCAGCAGCTCCTTGTACCGCTCGGGCAGGTCCTCGCGGCCCTCGTTCAGCACCGACAGGCTCATCACTCGGAAGGTCAGGTCCAGCTCGCGGTGCTTCTCGACTTCCAGGATCCAGCGCGACGAGATCCACGCGAACGGGCAGATCGGGTCGAAGTAGAAGTCCACCGTGGTGGGCTGGGACGCGTCAGTCATTTTTCACGGGCTCCTCGGCGAGACTGCTCCCCGGCGCTCGCCGAGGGCGGGGCGAACCCCCGCACTGCGGGGCAACGCGGCGGCCCCTCCGCATTGTTCCCTGGTCGCCGGTTCCGGGCGCGTCATGATTGGATGCTGAACGTCGTGCCCACCGGAACCGAAGACCAGAGGTGCCCGTGCCCGCCCCCAACCTGACGCGTGACGAAGCCAAGCAGCGCTCCGGCCTGCTGGACGTGTCGTCCTACGACATCGAGCTGGACCTCACCGACGGCCACGGCCGTCCCGGGGAGAAGACCTTCCGCTCCACCACCACGGTGCGGTTCTCCAGCAGCCGTCCCGGCGAAGCGTCGTGGATCGACCTCGTCGCCGAAGGGGTCCGCTCCGCCGTGCTCAACGGCGCCGAGCTCGACGTCAGCGGCTACACCGAGGAAAAGGGCATCGCGCTGCCCGGCCTTGCCGCGGAGAACGAACTCGTCGTCACCGCGGACTGCCGCTACATGAACACCGGCGAGGGCCTGCACCGGTTCGTCGACCCGGTCGACGACGGCGTGTACCTCTACACCCAGTTCGAGACCGCCGACGCGAAGCGCATGTTCGCCTGCTTCGACCAGCCGGACCTCAAGTCCGTCTACCGGCTCGCGGTGCACGCCCCGCGCGACTGGAAGGTCGTGTCCAACGCGCTCGTCGAAAGCGCCGAGGACACCGAGGACGGCGCGCGCCGCACGCAGTTCGCCGAATCCGAGCGGATTTCCACCTATCTGGTGGCGCTCGTCGCCGGCCCGTACGCGGAATGGACCGACGAGTTCCGCGACGAGCACCGCACCATCCCGCTCGGCATCTACTGCCGCGCGTCGCTCGCCGAGCACATGGACGCCGAGCGGCTGTTCGTCGAAACCAAACAGGGTTTCGCCTTCTACCACGAGAAATTCGGCACCCCGTACCCGTTCTCCAAGTACGACCAGCTGTTCGTGCCGGAGTTCAACGCGGGCGCGATGGAGAACGCCGGCGCGGTCACGTTCCTCGAGGACTACGTCTTCCGCAGCCGCGTCACCCGCTACGCCTACGAGCGGCGCGCCGAAACGCTGCTGCACGAGATGGCGCACATGTGGTTCGGCGACCTGGTCACCATGCGCTGGTGGGACGACCTGTGGCTGAACGAGTCGTTCGCGACCTTCGCGAGCGTGTTCGCCCAGGCCGAGGCGACCGAGTACAAGAACGCCTGGACCAGCTTCGCGAACATCGAGAAGTCCTGGGCCTACCGCCAGGACCAGCTGCCCTCGACGCACCCGATCGCGGCCGACATCGTCGACCTGCACGCGGTCGAGGTCAACTTCGACGGCATCACCTACGCCAAGGGCGCGAGCGTGCTGAAGCAGCTCGTGGCCTACGTCGGCATCGAGCACTTCCTCGACGGCCTCAAGGTCTACTTCGGCAAGCACGCGTGGGGCAACGCCACGCTGGCCGATCTGCTGGCGGCGCTGGAGGAAGCGTCCGGCCGCGACCTGTCGTGGTGGAGCGCGGAATGGCTGGAGACCACCGGCCTCAACTCGCTCAGCCCGCGCTACGAGGTCGCTCCGGACGGCACGTTCGCGTCGTTCGCCGTCGTGCAGACCGGCGCGAAGCCGGGTGCCGGCGAACTGCGCACGCACCGCGTCGCGGTCGGCGTGTACGACGAGGACGGCGACGGCAAGATCGTCCGCACCCGCCGCGTCGAACTGGACGTGACCGGCGAGCGCACCGAGGTGCCGGACCTGGTCGGCCAGGCCGCGGGCAAGCTCGTGCTGGTCAACGACGACGACCTGACCTACTGCCGGATGCGGCTCGACCCCGCGTCGCTGACCACGCTGATCGACCGGATCGGCGACATCACCGAATCGCTGCCGCGCACGCTGTGCTGGTCGGCCGCGTGGGAGATGACGCGCGAGGCCGAGCTGAAGGCTCGCGATTTCGTAACGCTGGTGGCGCGCGGGATTCACGCCGAGAGCGAGGTCGGCGTGGTGCAGCGGTTGCTGCTGCAGGCGCAGACGGCGTTGAATTCTTATGCCGATCAGAAGTGGGCCGCGGCCGAGGGATGGCCTGC
This sequence comes from Streptomyces sp. AA4, assembly GCF_000158875.1. Lineage (NCBI taxonomy): Bacteria > Bacillati > Actinomycetota > Actinomycetes > Kitasatosporales > Streptomycetaceae > Streptomyces > Streptomyces sp. AA4. The sequence continues at coordinate 5,944,648 of NZ_GG657746.1, forward strand.
GTTGAGCGGGCGATTGCTCGAGTTGGCCCGTACTGCGGAGGCTGGGTCGGATCATCAGCTGGCATTTGTGAATTCGCTGGCCGGCGGGGTGCTCGGGGACGAGATTCTGGCGGAGATCGCGGGGTGGCTGGACGGGTCCGCGCCGTTGCCCGGGCTGACCGTGGACACCGATTTGCGGTGGCGGTTGCTGCAGGCGTTGGTGGCGCACGGGAAGGCTGGGTCCGCGGAGATCGATGCCGAGCAGCGGCGGGATGACACTGCTGCCGGGCGGCGGCACGCGGAGCGGTCTCGGGCGTTGCAGCCTACTGCGGAGGCCAAGGCGGATACCTGGCAGCGGGCTATTTACGACGACGAGATTCCCAATGCGGTGAGCGATGCGTTGATTTCCGGGTTCTCGCATCCTGGGCAGAAGCATTTGCTCGGGGAGTATGTGGGGCGGTATTTCGAGGTTATCGACGACGTTTGGGCTCGGCGGTCCAGCGAGCGGGCGCAGCCGACGGCTATTGGGTTGTATCCGTCTTGGGCGGTTGAGGCGGAGACGGTCAATGCTTCGGACGAGTGGCTTGCTGGGGAGCATCCGGCTGCGTTGCGGCGGTTGGTTTCCGAGGGGCGGGCTGGGATTGTTCGGGCATTGGCTGCTCGGGATTTCGACAGTCAGGTTTGAGGGGGTTCGGCTCGTCGCCCTGGCGGGCGACATTGCGCCTCCCTTGGTTGCGTGGGGCACCCCGAAGCTTGATTGTGCTGACGGTTCGGGGGTGCTTGTCAAGGCTGGAAAGATGCCTTGACAAGCACCCCC
>NZ_GG657746.1:5945543-6031910 GCF_000158875.1 Streptomyces sp. AA4
AAGCACCCCCGAACCGCAGGGCGGCTTTGTATCGGGGTTGGGGGAGGGGTGGGTGCCCCCGGGGTTTGGGTGCACTGGCGGCGGTTTTTTCGCGGCTTGGGTGCGTGGTTGCTTTGAGTGGGGCGGCGTCCGGGTCGCGGGGAGCGCCCCAATGTGGCATTGGGTGCATGCGACGCACCCAATGTGGCGTTCGGTGCATCTGACGCACCCAATGCCACATTGGGGGATCCCGGCGGGGTCGGCGCGGAGCGGTCCGTGAAGGGCTCCTTGAGGGAATCTAATTCCCTCAAGGAGCCCTTCACGTCCGGCGGGAGGGTCGTGAGGGGAACCCTCAGGGACTCTGAGTCCGTGAAGGTGGCCCTCACGGAAAGTCTGGGCGGAAAGTAGAAAGAGCCGGTACGCGTAAAGGCGTACCGGCTCTTGAAGTGTGCGGGGAGTCAGTGCTTGGGAGCGGGGCCCGCTTGGTCGCTCAGCATGCGCAGGGCGTTGACCAGGCCGCCGGTCAGGTCGCCTTCCTTGAAGGAGGCCACCATGCTCGCGACGGCCAGGTTCGCGCCGCGGTCGGGGAGGCGCGAGTGGGCGCGTTCGCCGGTGACGATTTCGATCGCGCGCTGGGCCGGCGAGACGCCGAGCAGCACCGCGTTCGACGGGTCGTCTGTGGTGGCGTGCAGTTTTTCCGCGCCGGCTCGGGTGTCTTCGCCCAGGTCGCCGAGGTAGATGCTGAAGTCGAGGCCGGTCTCGCGCGTGGCGAAGGTCAGGGCCTCGTCCAGGCGGGCCAACTGCTGCACCGTGAACGGGCTCGTCGGCGCGGCGGGCTCGTACATTTTCGCCGCCGACAGCCTGCCGCTGTTGGTGATGACCTCGCCGAACGCCAGGTCCTTTTCCGCGACCGCGGTCCGGGTCACTTCACCACTTGCCACGAGCGCCTCCTGCGGCCGTCGAAGCGCCCGCGGGCGCCGCATTCACGTCAACCGCCGGTGCGTGGCCGGCTCCTACGCCGTCCGGGTTGGCGGTCCACCACATCGCGGGGTACTCCCACGGCTGCCCCGGCCGGTACCGCGGCGTCCCCGAGAACTTCTTCCGCAAGGTCGCGGCGCCGACCACGAAGTAAATGGCCCCGGGGATGACCGCGTAGACCAGGATCGTCTCGACAACGTTCACGCCGGTGAGCGTATCGGATGCCTCCGGCAGCCACCGCGCGACACCGGCGACCGGGGGCGACCGTTCGTCGCCGGTGAGCCGCCGTCCGCCGCTTGGCCCGCGCCCGCTGGAACGTTGGGGCGAAGGGCTGCGGGCCGAAAGGTGGCAACTCGCCGTACAGGCGGCCGTACCGGGCGATAGCGGCTTGTCCGAACCCTGAAATCCTCGTAGCTTTTTCACCTGTACGGGCCTTGCGCCCGCCTCCCCAGCTTCAGCCCGTCACGCACCGGTCCCAGGAGGACACCTCATGCAGAGCGTCCAGCCCCCCGCTCAGGCGATCACCGAGACCATTTCGTCACCCAGCGAGACCGGATTCGTGCCCGGAACGCGCGTCACGTCCGGCACCAGGGTTACGCGCGGCACTCGGGTCACCCGCGGCACCCGGGTCACCGCGGGCACTCGCGTGACAATGGGTACCCGGGTCACCATGGGAACTCGAGTCACCAGGGGTACCCGCGTCACCCGCGGGACCCGCGTCACCCGCGGGACCCGCGTCACGGCCGGAACCCGCGTCACGATGGGCACCCGCGTCACGCGCGGCACCCGGGTCACCCGCGGCACTCGCGTCACCTGCGGCACGCGCGTCACGATGGGCACGCGCGTCACCCGCGGCACCCGGGTCACCGCCGGAACCCGCGTCACCATGGGCACCCGGGTCACCCGGGGAACCCGCGTCACGCGCGGCACCCGGGTCACGATGGGCACCCGCGTCACCTGCCAGGCGGATTACAGCCTCGCCGCCTGAGCAGCGCAGCACCGGACCGAGAGACGTCGAGCACGCTCCATCGGCTCGCCCCGGCCGCCGCATTGGCAGCCGGGGCGCCGACGTGTCCGGGACCGGAAGGCTAGGCCGCCGACCCGAGGTACGGCCGCCACAGCGGATCGGCCTCTTTGGAATGCGCCAGCAGCCGCCAGTGCGGGCCGTGCGGGGCGCGCGGCACCACGCGCAGCCGCCAGCCGATCTCCGACAGGAGCCGGTCGGCCTTGCGGTGGTTGCACTTCGCGCAGCAGGCGACGCAGTTGGTCCAGCTGTGCGGACCCCCCTTGCTGCGCGGGACGACGTGGTCGATAGTCTCCGCGCGCCCGCCGCAGTAGGCGCAGCGGTGCCGGTCCCGGTGCATCAGCCCGGCCCGCGTGAGCGGCACCTGCGCCCGGTAGGGCACCCGCACGTACGTGCTGAGCCGGATCACCGACGGGACGGGCAGCGACACCGTCGCGGCGTGCAGTTCGACGCCGCCCGGATCGCCGTGGACGACCTCCGCCTTGCCGCACATGACGAGCACCACCGCGCGTCGCATGGGCACCGCGGTGAGCGGTTCGAAAGTGGCGTTGAGCAGGAGGACCCGGCGCCGCCCCCACGCCGGGGCGACCGGATCGCGGGCTCTACGCTGTCCGGGCGGACGGGAAGCTCCCCCTGGACGGGTCCCCGGCCCGGACGGGACGGAGCCGCCGGATGCGGACCCTCCCGGGCAGGCACGCAGGATCGCCTCCGGCGGCAGCTCGGCCATGGCTTGGCCGGCTCCGCCGAGGGGGACGGGTTGTCGGTCTGGCACTCGACCACCTCCACCGGTGCAGGCATAGTCGACCACACATCAGGGCCCCGGCGCACGCGTGTTCTGTGACGTGTCACATACCCGCGACCCGTCGGCCACCCGCCGGCCGCCTGCGCGCTGCCGGGAACAAGCGACGAGAAGGGACTTCCTCCCCCAGTGAATGCCGTGCTCAGCGCTCCGCCCAGCTGCATCTCCGAGACCGGGTCGTGGTGCGCCCAGGTCTATTCGGTCACGCACAACGAGTGGCTCGCCGCGTCGGCGGGCTGGCTCGTCACGAAGCCGCTGAAGATCATCATGATCCTGGTCATCGCCTTCGTGGTGCGATATCTCACGAAGCGGCTGATCGACCGGGTCACCACGCTCCCGTCCTCGGGCGGCAACGGCAAGATCCCGTCGCTGTTGAGACCGCTCCGCGAACGCGCGCCGGAGATGCTCGGCACCGCCGTGGTGGAACGCCGCAGGCAGCGCGCCAAGACGATCGGCTCGGTGCTGAAGTCGATGGCCACGTTCCTGATCTACGGCCTCGCGTTCATCCTCGTGCTGGGCGAACTGGGCATCGACCTGGCCCCGATCATCGCGTCGGCCGGGATCGTCGGCGTCGCGCTCGGGTTCGGCGCGCAGAACCTGGTCAAGGACTTCCTGTCCGGGATGTTCATGATGATCGAGGACCAGTACGGCGTCGGCGACGTCGTGGACATCGGCGAGGCGACCGGCACCGTCGAGGCGGTCGGCCTGCGCATCACCACGCTGCGCGACCTGAAGGGCACCGTCTGGTACGTCCGCAACGGCGAGGTGCTGCGCGTCGGCAACTCCAGCCAGGGCTTCGCCTACGCCGTGGTGGACGTCCCGCTCAGCTACTCCGCGGACGTCGACAAGGCCACCGAGGTGCTCAGCGGCGCGGCCACGAAGGCGGTCGAAACGGACGCGCTCTCGGCGAACGTGCTGGAGCCGCCGGAGATGCTCGGCGTCGAACAGGTCACACCGGAGGGAATCGTGTTGCGCCTGACGGTCAAGGTGCGACCGGGCAAGCAGTGGGCGGTGCAGCGGAAGCTGCGCGGGCAGCTGCTCGGCGCGCTCGAGGAGGCCGGTTTCGAGCCGCCGCTCGGCCGGCTGCTGTCGTCCATGCAGGACAAGCAGTCGGGCGCGGCGCGCAGCTGAAGCAGGGCAAGATGGAGGTGTGTCGACTGTGAGCGAGCCGGAACCGGCGAACCTGTACGAGGCGGTGGGCGGCGAACCGACCTTCCGCCGGATCATCAAGCGGTTCTACGAGGAAGTGGCCCGCGACGAGGTCCTGCGCCCGCTCTACCCGGAGGAGGACCTCGGCCCGGCGGAGGAACGGTTCCGGCTGTTCCTCATCCAGTACTGGGGCGGTCCGCACACCTACTCCGACCAGCGCGGCCACCCCCGGCTGCGGATGCGGCACGCGCCGTTCAAGATCGGCCCGGTCGAACGCGACGCGTGGCTGCGCTGCATCCGGATCGCGATCGACGAGGAGAACCTGCCCGAGCCGTACCTCGGCCAGCTGTGGGCGTACCTGGAAATGGCCGCGCACAGCATGATGAACAGTTTCGTCTGATGAGACGCCAGGTCGCGGGACGGCGGCCGGACCGCCCGTCGCGGCCGTCCTGGTGGTCGGACGCGGTGTTCTACGAGATCTACGTGCGGTCGTTCGCCGATTCGGGCGAGGACGGCATCGGCGATCTCGAGGGCATCCGCAGCAAGCTCGGCTACCTGGAGCTGCTGGGCGTCGACGCGCTGTGGCTGACGCCGTTCTACCCGTCGCCGATGGCCGACCACGGCTACGACGTCGCGGACCCGCGCGGCGTCGACCCGATGTTCGGCACCCTCGGCGACTTCGACGTGCTGCTCACCGAGGCGCACCGGCGCGGCATCCGGGTCACCGTGGACGTCGTGCCGAACCACACGAGCAACCAGCACGCGTGGTTCAAGTCCGCGCTGGCCGCCGGGCCGGGCAGCCCGGAGCGGGAGCGCTACCACTTCCGCGACGGCCGCGGCCCCGGCGGGGCGGAGCCGCCCAACAACTGGGTCAGCGTGTTCGGCGGCCCGGCGTGGACGCGGGTGCCGGACGGGCAGTGGTACCTGCACCTGTTCGCGCCCCAGCAGCCCGACCTGAACTGGGCCAATCCGGACGTCCGCGCCGATCTGGAGCGCACCCTGCGGTTCTGGCTCGACCGGGGCGTGGACGGGTTCCGGATCGACGTCGCGCACGGGATGGCCAAGCCCGCCGGACTGCCCGACATGGACCCGGACACGCCCTCGCACGGCGGCGGCGCGCCCGGCGACCCGCGTTTCGACGACGACGGCGTGCACGAGGTGCACCAGCTGATCCGCAAGGTGCTCGACGAGTACCCGGACGCGATGGCCGTCGGCGAGATCTGGGTGCAGGACGAACAGCGCCTGGCCCGTTACCTGCGGCCGGACGAGCTGCACCTGGCGTTCAACTTCCGCCTGGTACTCACCCATTTCGACGCGGACGCGATGCGCACGTCGATCGAGCGCTCGCTGGCGGTGCCGCGTGCGGCGGGAGCACCGGCGACCTGGACGCTGTCCAACCACGACGTCTGGCGCGCCGCGAGCCGCTACGGCGGCGGCGCGACCGGGCTCCGCCGGGCCCGCGCGATGGCGCTGGTGGAACTGGCGCTGCCCGGCGCGGTCTACCTGTACCAGGGCGAAGAGCTGGGCCTGCCGAACGCCGACCTGCCGCTGGAGTCGATGACCGACCCGCGCGCCCGCTCGCAAGGCCCGGAGTTCAGCCGCGACGGCGAGCGCGTGCCGCTGCCGTGGGAGGGCACGCTCCCGCCGTACGGGTTCTCGCGCACCGCGCAGACGTGGCTGCCGATGCCCGCGGACTGGGCTCCGCTCACCGTGGAACGGCAGCTCGAGGACCCGGACTCGACCCTGTCGCTGTACCGGCGCGCGGTGGAGCTGCGGAAACACCACCCCGCGTTCCGGGACGGCGACGAACTGCAGTGGTTCGGCGCGCCCGCCGGCTGCTTCGCGTTCCGCCGCGGCCGGGGCGGGCTGATCTGCGCGCTGAACACGTCGGCCAGCTCGATCGTGCTGCCGCCGGGAGAGGTGCTGCTCACCAGCAGCCCGCTGGTGGACGGAAGGCTCGCTCCGGATTCGGCGGCTTGGCTGGGGTAGCTCAGGCCTGTCGGCCGCCCGCTTGACCCGCCCGCCGTCACAGCCTCAGCGGACCCCCGGACGCGGGACAACACAGGTCGGTCCGCGGCTGAAAGCAGCCGCTCGCGGACGGGAGACTCGCTCCGGATTCGGCGACTGGCTCGGGCAGCTCAGGCCTCAAAACCCGCCTGACCCGCTCGGCCATGGCGACCGCCAAGCCGAGCATCGTGACCAATCCCGGCAGGTCACCGGCGTCGCACTCCTGCTCGGCGGCAGTCCGGCAGCGGACGTTTCGGGCACCCGGGCACGGCGGAGCCCGGCGGAAATCCGTCCGCCGGTCGATAAAAGCTCACTGCGAACTCGACCACCCGGCTCGGGCAGCTCAGGCCGCACAAAGCCGCCTGACCTGCCCGGCCATGGCCAGCACCGGCCCGGCCGCCCCTCGGCGGCCGGACCCGGCCAGGGTCAGACGCGAGCACCCGCCTCCAAGCCGAGCATCGCGAGCAATCCCCGCAGGTCGTCGACATCGTGCGCGTGTCCCGCGACCGTGCGGGCAGCGTGCTCCTGCTGCACCCGCAGGTCCTGTTCGGCGGACACCCGGGCACGGGCGAATTCACTGGTTTCGGCGGACAGCGGACGTCGTTCCGAGCGCATGTCGCTCCTCGTCGAGGTGGAAGGGGCCACCGGCGGCACGCGGGAAGCGGGCTCGCCGGGGACGACGCCGGCTCGATCGCCGGCGCACGATGGGACTTCTCGACACCGTTGACGCTACTCCCCGCCCCCAACCTGCCCGCGAGCCGTCCCCGCCGCGCGCGTCGCGGCGTCCACAGTGGACCGTTCGGGCGGCGGCCCTGGTGGGACCGGCGCGGGCGTGCTTTACTGAACGCGGTCGTGTTTTGTGTTCGTGCGGTGGGTACGTCCCGCAGCCCGCTCGCAAGATGTAGCGGGCGTGGTGTTTCTCTTTCGGAAGGCACACCGTCGGTTGCCAGACCCGGATGCCGAGGTGGCATCTGTTGTGAGTCCGATGGAGATCGTTTTTATGACGCAAGGCACCGTGAAGTGGTTCAACGCCGAAAAGGGCTTCGGGTTCATCAGCCCGGACGACGGCAGCGCCGACGTGTTCGTGCACTACTCGGAGATCCAGGGCAACGGTTTCCGCAGCCTGGACGAGAACGCGCGCGTCGAGTTCGAGGTGGGCCAGGGCCAGAAGGGCCCGCAGGCCACCGGCGTTCGCGCCATCTGAGTTTCCCCGGTGTTTCCCCTGGTGCGGAAGGCTTTCCGCACCAGGGGACCCGCGCCGAAGCGGACTTTTCCGCCGACGGCAGCCGAAATCGCTCGGCACCCCGGTGCGTCCCGGTGAATTTCCCCGGTCGCACAAGGTCTTCCGCGTTCCGGGAACCCGGACGCGAGATCCTCCGTTGACCAGGACAGGTCGCGACTGGCCTTCACGGCCCTCCCCTGCCCGGTCAGTTCGCAACGCACGGCGCATCCCCGAGGCGGCTCCCCTCCGCCGCGGCGCGCGCCGCGGCATCGGCCTCGGCCCCGCAGAGCGCGGCGGCCGGACCAGCTCGAGTAGGAGCGTTTACCCATCGACACCCAGAGCACTGTCCAGCGTCCCCCGAAAACGCCGCAGCCCATGCTCGCCGGCCGCAAGTCCGGCACCGAGGCCTTCCTGGTGAAGCTCTTCGCCGTCGTCCCCCTCCTCGCGGTCGCCGTCGCGGTGCCGCTGGCCTGGGGCTGGGGCCTCAGCTGGCTGGACATCGGCCTCGCCGCCGCGTTCTACTGCGTCAGCGGCCTCGGCATCACCGTCGGCTTCCACCGGTACTTCACCCACGGCTCGTTCCGCGCCCGCCGCGGCCTGCGGATCGCGCTCGCCGTCGCGGGCAGCATGGCCATGCAGGGGCCGGTGATCGACTGGGTCGCCGACCACCGCCGCCACCACGCGTACTCCGACCGCGACGGCGACCCGCATTCGCCGTGGCGCTTCGGCACGACGCCCGCCGCGCTCGCCAAGGGCTTCTGGCACGCGCACATGGGCTGGCTGTTCGGCCGCGACCGGACCAACCCGCGCCGGTTCGCCCCGGACCTGCTCGACGATCCCGACCTGCAGCGGATCGACCGGCTCTTCCCGGTGCTGACCGTCGCGACGCTGCTCGGCCCCGCGCTGCTCGGCGGGCTGATCACGATGACCTGGTGGGGCGCGCTGACCGCGTTCTTCTGGGCCGGGCTGGTCCGGGTCGCCGCGCTGCACCACGTGACGTGGTCGGTCAACTCGCTGTGCCACCTGATCGGCGAGCGCCCGTTCGAGGCGCGCGACCGCTCGGCGAACTTCTGGCCGCTGGCGATCGCGTCGTTCGGCGAGTCCTGGCACAACTCGCACCACGCCGACCCGACCGGGGCCCGGCACGGCGTCGGCCGCGGTCAGCTCGACATCTCCGCGCGGCTGATCTGGATGTTCGAGAAGTTCCGCTGGGCCTCGCACGTGCGCTGGCCCCGGCCGGAACGCCTCGCCCGCAAGCTCAAGGCCGCCTGAGCGGCTTCAGGACCTGCGGACCCGCTCCTCGAGCCGGGTCCGCAGGTCGCCGCGGCTCGACACCGCGAGCACCGGCCCCGGGTTCCCGGTCGTCCCGGACGGGCTCAGCACGTCCGCGACGAACCGCCGCACCCGTTCCGGCGCGGGCGTCACGTCGCCGCCCAGCTGGGCCACCGGCTGCGGGGCTTCGGACGGCGTGGTCTCCACCGCGACCGACCAGCCGGCCCGCATGGTCCACAACAGCATCAGATCCCGGCCGGGAAACCGCGGGGACCGTCCGTTCAGCGCGACATACGCGGTGATCGTGTCGGTGACCTCGCACGACGAGCACTCCGCCGACACCCCGACCGCGGCGGCGACCTCGCGCACATACGCGGCCAGCGCCTGCCGCAGCACCTGCGGATCGTCGGCGGTGGGCAGGGACATCGGGCGTTCCGGACCGGACAGGAGCATGGGTCTCCTCTTCCGCCGCCGTGTCCGCCTCGCGCGGAAACCGGGGTCGTCGAATCGCGCGAGGGCCGGCGGTCGCGATGATCGGGGTCGCACCGGATCGGGCATCCGGCAGCTGGACCGGACTCCGACTCTACCCGCTGGGACAACCCCTCGGCCCGGATCGACCCGTCCGGCGGCAGCCGAAATCGCCCGGCACGCCGCCTTCGCCCGCGGAATCGGCGGCCGACGTGGCGATCCGCGCGGCGAAAAGTCCAGTGTGGACAGACGACGCGACCTCACCCGGGCTGTCCGCCGCCAAGATCTCCCGCCGAGCCGCCGTCAGCCGCCTCCGCGATCGACGTCGCCGCCCACGCGGCGAACAACCCCGCCTGCACGTACGGCGCGGCCTCGCCTACCGCGCGCACCACCGACCGGGCGCGTCCTGGCTCAGATCCGGTTTCCGGCGCGGGCTCGGCGGCCGCGGGCCGGTCGGTGCGCCACGGCGGCTCCTCGGCCCGGACCTCGGCGAGGAAGTCCGCGGTCGGGTCGCCGTCCGGTTCGGTCATCCGTTCACGATGGCCCTCCCCGACGGCTCCCGCCAGCAGAATCGCCTCAGAACAGCAGCGGCAGCAGCGCCTGGCGCCGCTTGAGCACCGCGCCGTAGCGGGCGTCGAGGCGCAGCCACGAATCGGTGGCGGTCACCCGGACCACGTCGCCGTCGATCGACGAATCGAACAGCCCCATCCCGGACAGCGCGAACAGGCATCGCATCTGGACCTTGACCTCGAGGTCTCCCCCGGTGACGGTCAGCACCGCCTGGTCCATCAGCGAGGCGGGCGGCGTGCCGTGCGGCCCGGCGTTGTCGCGGGCGAGCGCGACGCCGCGATCGGCCAGCTCCGAGATCACGCCGACCGGCAGTTCGTCGACCTTCTGCCAGCGGTCGGAGACCGGCAGCTCGGCGTGCCACAGCAGGTCGCGCGCCGGACCCGGGTCCATCACCTCGCCGCCCGCGACGGCGAGCGCCGCGAGCAGTTCGTTGCCGGACACCGTGACGTCCGCCGGGGTCACCGTCCCGGCGACCGCGCGGGTCGCGAGGACCTCGAACGGCGTGGCCGTCCACGCCTCGACCACGTCGTCGCCCCGGCGGCGCAGCCGGACGGCGGTCGTGCCGTCCAGCCGCACCGCGCGGGCCACGAACGCGCTGAGCGTCTCCCGGTCGTCCGGATCGGGAATCCGCAGCTCAGGCATCGGCCAGCACCCGCTTGAGGAATTCGGATTCCTCGTCGCTGAGCCGGCGCGGCCGGAGTTTGACCGTGTCGTACGGGGCCAGCACGGTCTCGGCGGTGACCGCGACCGGATCGGTCGCGTCCGGACCGGTCCGCACGACGTACCCGAGCGTCACCGTCGAAGCCCGCAGCTCGGTGAGCGTGATCTCCACGCGCACCGAACGGCCGGGCACCGCGACGATCGGCGCGCGGTAGTGCACCGCGAGCTTCACGACCACGACGCCCTTCGGCAGCTCGGTGAGCCCCGCGCGCTCGGCTTCGCCGAACAGCACGGGCACCCGGGCCTCTTCGAGCAGCGTCACCACGTTGGCGTGGTTGACGTGCCCGTACACGTCCATGTCCGACCATCGCGGCTGGACGTGGGAAACGAATGTCACCGCACCGTGCTCCGGATCTGGCGCGCGGCCACGGACAGCGTCGCGAGGTCGAGCCGCCCGGAACGGGTGATCTCGTCCAGCGCCACGCGCGCCCGCGAAAGCCGCGACGCGTTGGCTTTCTCCCATTGCTCGATCTGCTCGTCGACGGACAGGTCCTGGTCGCTGTGCCGCAGTGCGTCGAGCGCGATCGCGCGCAGGGAACCGTACACGTCGTCGCGCAGCGAGAGCCGGGCGAGGGCGTGCCAGCGGTTGCCGCGTTCCAGCGCGCTGATCTCGGTGAGCATCTTGTCGATGTCCAGGTGGTCCGACAGCGCGTAGTACAGCTCGGCGGTGTCGGCCGGGGTGTGCGTCGCGTCGAGCCCGACCTGCTGTTCGGCCAGCTCCGCCACCTCGACCACGTCGAGCAGGCCGTAGCTGTGCAGCAGCAGCGCGACGCGGCGGGCGAGATCGGCGGGCACGCCTTCCTCGGCCAGCGCGGCGGCGTCCTGCTCCACCGACTCCAGTTCGCGCCCGCGCAGCAGCTCGCCCAGCTTCGGGCCCAGTTCCGCGACCACCGGGCCGAACCGGTTGATCTCGGCCAGCGGCGCGAGCGGCTGCGGGCGGTTGGTGAGGAACCAGCGCGCGGCCCGGTCGAGCAGCCGCCGCGTCTCCAGCACCATCCGGTCCGCGACCGCGGTCGGCACCACGTTGTCCAGCGCGTCGATCTCCGCCCACAGCTTCGGCAGGTCGTAGACGTGCGTGACCACCGCGTACGCGCGCACCGCGTCGGTGGCGGTCGCGTTCATCTCCTCCATCAGGCGGTAGACGAACGAGATGCCGCCGCCGTCGACCAGCTCGTTGGTGATCAGCGTGGTGATGATCTGCCGGCGCAGCGGGTGCTGCGCGATCGCCGAGGCGAAGCGCTCCCGCAGCGGGGCCGGGAAGTACTCCGGCAGCCGGCGGGTGAACACCTCGGATTCGGGCAGGTCGGAGGCGAGCAGCTCGTCCTTGAGGTCGAGCTTCACGTGCGCGAGCAGCGTCGCCAGCTCCGGCGAGGTCAGGCCCTCGCCCGCCTTCTCCAGCGCGCGGAACTGCGACGGGGTCGGCAGCGCCTCCAGCTTGCGGTCGAACGCGCCCTTCGCGACCAGCGCGGACACCTGGCGCGCGTGCACCGACACCATCGGCCCGGCGTGCGCCCGGCTGACGCCGAGCACGGCGTTCTGCCGGTAGTTGTCCGCGAGCACGAGCGCGCCGACCTCGTCGGTCATCTCGCCGAGCAGCTCGTTCCGCCGCGCGTGCTCCAGTTCGCCGCCGGCCACCAGGTGGTCGAGCAGGATCTTGATGTTGACCTCGTGGTCGGAGCAGTCGACGCCGGCCGAGTTGTCGAGCGCGTCGGTGTTGATCTTGCCGCCGTTCCGGGCGAATTCGATCCGGCCGAGCTGGGTCAGGCCCAGGTTGCCGCCCTCGCCGACGACCTGCACGCGCAGCTGGTTGCCGTTGACGCGGATCGCGTCGTTGGCCTTGTCGCCCGCCGCGGCCTGGCTTTCGCTCTCGGCCTTGACGTAGGTGCCGATGCCGCCGTTCCACAGCAGTTCGACCGGGGCCAGCAGGATCGCCTGGATCAGGTCCATCGGCGCGAGCTTCGTGACGCCCTCGTCGAGGCCGAGCGCCTCGCGGACCTGCGGGGTGATCGGGATGGTCTTGGCCGAACGCGGGTAGATCCCGCCGCCCTCGCTGATCAGCGAACGGTCGTAGTCGTCCCACGAGCTGCGCGGCAGGTCGAACAGCCGCTTGCGCTCCTCGTAGGACGACGCGGCGTCCGGGTTCGGGTCGAGGAAGACGTGCATGTGGTTGAACGCCGCGACCAGCCGGATGTGCTGGGACAGCAGCATCCCGTTGCCGAAGACGTCGCCCATCATGTCGCCGATGCCGACGACGGTGAAGTCTTCGGTCTGGGTGTCCTTGCCCAGCTCGCGGAAGTGCCGCTTCACGCTCTCCCACGCACCCTTGGCGGTGATGCCCATGGCCTTGTGGTCGTAGCCGACCGAACCGCCGGAGGCGAACGCGTCGCCGAGCCAGAAGCCGTACTGCGCCGAGACCTCGTTGGCGATGTCGGAGAACTTCGCGGTGCCCTTGTCCGCCGCGACGACCAGGTAGCTGTCGTCGGCGTCGTGGCGCACCACGTTCGGCGCGGGCACGGTTTCGCCCTCGACGCGGTTGTCGGTGAGGTCCAGCAGGCCGGAGATGAACATCCGGTAGCAGGCGATGCCCTCGGCGAGCTGCGCGTCGCGGTCGACCCCGGCGTCGCCGGTCGGGACCGGCGGGCGCTTCACCACGAAGCCGCCCTTCGCGCCGACCGGCACGATCACCGCGTTCTTCACCGCCTGCGCCTTGACCAGGCCCAGGATCTCGGTGCGGAAGTCCTCCTGCCGGTCCGACCAGCGCAGGCCGCCGCGGGCGACCTCGCCGAACCGCAGGTGCACGCCCTCGACGCGCGGCGAGTACACGAAGATCTCGTACTTCGGGTGCGGTTCGGGCAGCTCCGGCACGCCGCTCGGGTCGAGCTTGAGCGCCAGGTACGGCCGCGGGTTCCCGTCGGCGTCGCGCACGTGGTAGTTCGTGCGCAGCGTCGCGTTGACGACCGCGAGCAGCCTGCGCAGGATCCGGTCCTCGTCGAGGCTCGTGACCTCGTCGATCATCGCGGAGATCTCGGCGGTCAGCGATTCCTCGTGCGTTTTCCGGTCCACATCGGACAGTTGCGGATCGCAGCGGGTTTCGAAGAGCCGCAGCAGTTTCGTCGCGACCTCGGTGTGCTTGACGACCGTGTTCTGGATGTAGGCCTGGGAAAACGGGCTGCGCGCCTGCTGCAGGTACCGCGAGTACGCCCGCAGCACCGCGGCCTGGCGCCAGGTGAGCCCGGCGCGAAGGACGAGACCGTTGAGGCCGTCGACCTCGGCGTCGCCGCGCCACGCGGCGTGGAACGCGTCCTGGAACCGCTCGCGCACCTCGACCGCCGCGGCTTCGTCGGCTTCTTCGAGGCCCTTCTTGTCGACGCGCAGGCCGAAGTCGTAGATCCAGCTGGCCCCGCCGTCCTCGCGGAACAGCTCGTACGGCCGCTCGTCCACCACCTCGACGCCCATCGCCTGCAGCACCGGCAGCACCTTGGACAGGGTGACGCCCTCGCCGCGCAGGTAGAGCTTGAACCGCCGCTCGCCGGGTTCGGCGTCGGAGGGCAGGTAGAACGACAGCGCGAGGTCGCCCTCGTCGGCGAGGGTGTCGAGCTTGGCCAGGTCGGCCAGCGCGTCCTCGGCGGTGAAATCTTCCTTGTACGCCTCGGGGAACACCGCGCCGAAGCGCTGGCCCCGGTCGACCGCGGACTCCTCGCCCATCATCCCGATCGGGCCGCCGTCGCCGACGCGCTCGCGGCGTTCGGCGATGATGGCCTCGACCAGCCGGTCGTCCCAGCTGCGCACGACGGTGTTCAGGCGCTCCTGGATCCGCAGCGTGTCCGGCTCGAGCACGTTCGACGGGTCGGTGTGCACCATGAAGTGCACCTGCGCCAGCAGCGTCTCGCCGACGCGCGCGCTGTACTCCAGCTGCGTACCCTCGAGTTCTTCCAGCAGCACTTCCTGCATCGCCAGCCGCGAGCGCGTGGTGTAGCGGTCGCGCGGCAGGTAGACCAGGCAGGAGTAGAAGCGGCCGTACGGGTCGCGGCGCAGGAACAGCCGCAGCCGGCGGCGGTCGGACAGCGTGATCGCGCCGGTGGTCGTGTAGAAGAGCGAATCGGCGTCCGCGGAGAACAGGTCCGCGCGCGGCCAGTTCTGCAGTACCTCCAGCATCCGCTGGCCGGAGAACGACTCCATCGGGAACCCGGCGCGGTGGATCACCTCGCGCACGCGCCGGCCCACCACCGGGATGTCGAGCACGTTCTCGTGCAGCGCGGTGGTGGTGAACATGCCGAGGAACCGGTGCTCGCCGGTGACCTTGCCGTGCTCGTCGAACGTCTTCACGCCGACGTAATACGGATAAACCGGACGGTGCACCGTGCTCGGCGCGCTGGCCTGGGTGAGCACGAGCAGCGACGGCGCGAGCGCGTCGACCGAGCTGTCCGGCCCCGCGGTGAGGCTGCGCGCGGCGAGGCTGTCCTGGCGCAGCACGCCGAGCCCGGACGCGAGGACCGCGCGCAGGGCGGGCTCGTCGCTGTCCGGCTGCGCGCCGTCGACCAGTTCGTACTTGCGGTAGCCGAGGAAGGTGAAGTGGCCGTCGGCGAGCCAGCGCAGCAGGCGCGCGCCCTCGGTGACCTCGTCGGTGTCCAGCTTCGGCGGGTGCTGCTCCAGCGTTTCCGCGAGCGAGCAGGCCGTCTGCGCCATCTTCTCGGCGTCCTCGACGACCTCGCGCACGTCGCCCAGCACGGACGTCAGCCGGTTGTCCAGCTCGCGCGCCCGCTGCGGGTCGGTGACGAGGTCGATCTCCACCAGCATCCACGATTCCGCGGACGCGCCGGCGGGCGGTTCGGCCGGGTCGGCGTCGAGGTGCAGGCCCTCCAGCTCGCCGGTCAGGCCGCGGCTCACCACCACGATCGGGTGCACGATGCGCTGCACCTGCACGCCGTCGCGGGCGAACTCCGCGGTGACGCTGTCCACGAGGTAGGGCATGTCGTCGGTGACCACCTGCACGACGGTCGCGTCGCGCGTCCAGCCGTCCTCGGCGGTCGTCGGGTTCAGCAGGCGGACCGCCGGGCGTCCGGGCATGCGCTTCTTCGCCAGCTGCAGGTGCGAACGCACCGCGCCGACGAGCGCCGCCGGATCGTCGCCGACGATCTCGTCGGCCGGGATGTGCCGGTAGTACAAGCGGATCAGGTCCGCGATCTCCGGTGCCTGCGCCGCGGCGGTGTCGATCAGCTCGTCCCGGATCTGCTCCGGGCTGGCCGTCGTGCGGCGGGCGGCGCCGGCTTCGGTGCCGACATCGGGCGGGGACGAGACTCCCGTCGAGCTCATTGAGCAACTCTCCAGTGTGCGAGACCGAGATGCGTCCGTCACCACAACGTGCCGGACATCCCTCACCCTAATCCGCCCTGAGACGCCCCCGTGCGCGGCGGGGAAAGACTTAAGGTTCGTTTCCGGGGTCCCCGGCGACGGGCTCGCGCGGGATCGGTTCAGCTACCGGCGGGTTCGATCCGGGCGGTTTTCGGCAAAAGGCTTGGCACGAGGCCGGAGCGCGGGTTTTCCCGGCGCGGCGGCCGCTTCGGGATCGGTTCAGTGGCCGTATCGCCCGCGGCGAGAACCGAAAAGGTTGCGTCCCTCTCCTGCGAGAATTCCCACCCGTACGGGCTAATTCTTCCGTTGCTGAGCGAGCCGAGGTTCCAGGATGGGGCACTCGCCGAGTGCTCGCAGATCGGCGGGCCTCGGCGGCTTGTGCCGCATAATCCCGGGCCGCGTCCGCCCAGTGAGCGGGAAATCGCTTGGCGCAACGCGGAAAACGCGGCGAGCTACCGAAGCGTCTTCGCTCGCGCAGAGGTCCGTGAGGGGAACCCTGAGGGACTCTGATTCCCGGAGGGTTCCCCTCACGGACCTCTCCGGAGCCGCGGGCTGCTCCGCACCGGGGCGCAATTCCCTGTCCCGCCGCGGAATCCGCCCGGGCGGGCCAGCGTTTCCCCTGCGGCGCAAGAAATTCCGGCGCGCGTCAGTCGCCGTTGTTGCGGTGCCGGTCCGCGGTCGCGCGGCCGTTGATCGGCTTCGGTTCGTCGTTCGGGCCGAGGCGTTTCACCAGCGCGGCCGCGCTCGCGGTGCCCGCCTGGTGTTCGGCGAGGGCGCGGGCGAGCAGTTCCGCGAGACCGGCGTCCGGCGGCGGCTCGTCCTCCGCGATGGCGCGCGCGTAGCCCTCCGGGAACGGCTGCTCCGACGGCGTCCACGCGTCGATGTCCGACAGCGGGTCCAGCGCGGGCGGCATCCGCAAGAGCGGCAGCCAGGGCTCCTCGACCGGTTCCGGCTCCTCCGGACGCGGCGCGGGGGCCAGCTCCGGTTCGTCCTTCGCCTCGGCTTCCGGTTCCGCGGCGGACTCGGGACGTCCGGGCTCGTCGGCCCGGCGCCGTCCGCCGCCCCCGCCGGTCGCGGTGATGCCCAGCCGGTCGAGCACGGACTTCGCGGCGACCGATCCGTGTTCGGCGTCGTGCCGGGTCTTGCGTCCGCGCGTGTCGCGGCGGGCCGCTTCCTCCTGCGCCCATTCCGCGCTTTCCCACAGCGGCGCGGCGGGCTCGTCCGCGGGAGCCGGGGCGAGCGGCAGCTCCGGCAGGATGTCCGACAGATCCGGCATCCGCAGCGAGAACCGCGGCGCCTCCTCGGCCGGGGCCTCTTCCGCGTTGCGACGAGGAGTCTCGGTCCGCGATTCGTCAGCCGCCCGCAGCGGGCGGACCGGCGTCTCCTCGGCCTGCGGCTTCTCCTCCCGTCGAGGAGCGTCCTCCGCCGACCGACGCGCGGCCGGCGGCTTCTCCGGCCAGCGCGACGTCTCCGCGGCGGTCGTC
Source organism: Streptomyces sp. AA4 (assembly GCF_000158875.1). NCBI lineage: Bacteria > Bacillati > Actinomycetota > Actinomycetes > Kitasatosporales > Streptomycetaceae > Streptomyces > Streptomyces sp. AA4. The sequence continues at coordinate 5,962,568 of NZ_GG657746.1, forward strand.
TCCGCCCGGCGACGCCCCGGCGCGACCTCCGCCGTGCTCTTCGCTTCCTGAGAGTCAGACCGGCGAACCGCCGCGTCCTCCGCGGTCTTGGCCGCTCGCGTCCCAGCCGCACTCTCGGCGACCTGCACCGACGCAGCCTCCGCCCGGCCGACCGGCTCCGCGGGAGCCTGTTTCCGCGGTGCGGGCGCTTCAGCGCTCTTCCGCCCGAACGGCCGCGCCCACCCCGGCAGCACCGGTGCTTTGCGATCCTCGGCCCGCCGCCGTCCGCCGGTCCGTGGAGCCTCCTCGGCCGTCTCCCGGATCGCCGGGAGCACCGAGGTCTGCTCGACCTCCGCCTCGGCCGCGGCCCGCCGGAACGACCACGCGGGCTTCTTCTCCGCCGCCTCGACCCAGCCCGAGGCCGAAACCGGCTCCACCGGCACCTCGACCTGCGCCGGGACAACGGGCAGCGGTGCCGCGACCGGGTCCGGCCGTTCGGCGGGGACGTCCCGGATCGCCGGCATCACCGAGGTCTCCTCGGCCGCGACCCGCGGCTCGACCTCCATCGACACCGGGCGTCCGTCGCGCGGGGCGGAAGCGGCGAGGACGTCGTCGAGGTCCATCGACGCGACCGCGTCCCCGCCCAGCTCGCCCGCGATCAGCCCGCACGCCTGGCGCCGGGCCCGCGCGTGCACGTGTTCCGCGGCCCGCGCGCGGTGCAGGCAGCCGATGGCCTCTTCCGCGCTGCCGAACCGTTCCTCGATCTGCGCCAGCTCCAGCCACAGCCGCGCGGTGACCGCGGCGAGACCGTGCCGGTCGGTGGCCGCGACGGCCTCCCTCACCAGCTCGGCGGCCGCGTCGCCGGCACCGGCGGGCAGGTGGATGCGCGTCGCCACCGCCAGCCGCAGCCACGCCGCGGGCGCGACCCCGGCGGCGCGCACCGGTTCCCGCAGCACGGGTTCGGCGATGTCGTAAGCCATGTCCGCGTCGCCGCGGTCGAGCAGCGTGCTGACCAGCTGCAGCACGAGCCGGATCCGGACGAGGCCGCCGTCGTCGCCGGGGCGGTCCATCTTCTCCAGGAACCCGAGCCCGGTCCGCGCGGCGTCCGCGGCCGCGGTGAGGTCGCCGTTCCGGCGGCGGTGGGCCGCGGTTCCGTTGCGCAGCAACGCCCGCATCAGCAGCCGGTCGTCGGCGTCGAGCGAATCGTCGGCCACCAGCAGCCGGTCCGCCTCGACGAGCACCCGGTCCAGCTCCGCCTTGCGGCCGAACTGGGCGAGGCACCCGACGAGATGGCACAGCGCCTCCGCGCGCAGCGACGGCGGCACGTCCTCGGACAGCACCGGCCGCAGCGCGGCCAGCCCCATCAGCGGAACGCCGAGGCTGCGCGCGCAGATCGCGAGGTCGACGCGCAGCCGCGCCGCCGTCGTGGCGTATCCGGCGTGTTCGGCCGCGCGCAAAGCCGCGACCGCGCGACCGACTGTGGATGTCCGCGCCCCGGTGCGCACGCGAGCGGACACCACGAGCGCTTCCGCCCGGATCCAGTGCCCGTCCGCGCCCGCCGCCTCCGCGAGCGCGGCCGAGCGTTCGCCGAGCACCAGCGACAGCTCGGGTGCCCGGAAGCGCAGCGATTCCGCCCGGTCGATGAGCCGGCCGAGGTCGGAGAGGGTCCCGCCACTGGCAACGGCGGGCCGCCCGTCCGCGGTCGCGGACGGGCTGGGCCGGTTGTGCCTGCTGGTTTCCACTCGGGACCCCCCGCGCCGGTCAGTCGCGCTTCAGCTTGCGGTGGGTGACCCGGTGCGGACGAGCCGCTTCGGCGCCGAGGCGCTCGACCTTGTTCTTCTCGTAGCCCTCGAAGTTGCCCTCGAACCAGAACCACTTCGCCGGGTCCTCGTCGGTGCCTTCCCAGGCGAGGATGTGCGTCGCGACCCGGTCGAGGAACCACCGGTCGTGGGAGATCACGACGGCGCAGCCGGGGAACTGCTCGAGCGCGTTCTCGAGCGAGCCCAGCGTTTCGACGTCCAGGTCGTTCGTCGGCTCGTCCAGCAGGATCAGGTTCCCGCCCTCTTTGAGCGTCAGCGCGAGGTTGAGCCGGTTGCGCTCGCCGCCGGACAGCACGCCGGCCGGCTTCTGCTGGTCCGGGCCCTTGAAGCCGAACGCGCTCACGTAAGCGCGCGAGGGCATTTCGGTCTGCCCGACGTGGATGTAGTCGAGCTTGTCGGACACGACCTCCCACACGGTCTTCTTCGGGTCGATCCCGCCGCGGGTCTGGTCCACATAGGACAGTTTGACCGTCTCGCCGATCTTGACCGAGCCGCCGTCCGGCTCCTCGAGCCCGACGATGGTCTTGAACAGCGTGGTCTTGCCGACGCCGTTCGGGCCGATCACGCCGACGATGCCGTTGCGCGGCAGGTTGAACGAGAGCCCGTCGATCAGCACGCGGTCGTCGAAGCCCTTGCGCAGCTTCTCGACCTCGACCACGACGCTGCCCAGGCGCGGGCCCGGCGGGATCTGGATCTCCTCGAAGTCGAGCTTGCGGTGCTTGTCCGCCTCCGCGGCCATCTCCTCGTAGCGGTCGAGCCGCGAACGGGACTTGGTCTGGCGCGCCTTGGCGTTGGACCGCACCCATTCCAGCTCGCTCTTGAGCCGCTTGGCCAGCTTGGCGTCCTTCTTGCCCTGGACCTCGAGCCGCTCGCGCTTCTTCTCCAGGTAGGTGGAGTAGTTGCCCTCGTAGCCGACGACGCGGCCGCGGTCGAGCTCCATGATCCACTCGGCGACGTTGTCCAGGAAGTACCGGTCGTGGGTCACGGCCAGGACGGCGCCCTTGTAGTTGGAGAGGAACTGCTCCAGCCACAGCACGCTTTCGGCGTCGAGGTGGTTAGTAGGTTCGTCGAGCAGCAGCAGGTCGGGCGCGGACAGCAGCAGCTTGCACAGCGCGACGCGGCGGCGCTCGCCGCCCGAGAGGTGGGTGACCGGCTCGTCCGGCGGCGGGCAGCGCAGCGCGTCCATGGCCTGCTCGACGGTCGAGTCGAGCTCCCAGGCGTCGGCGTGGTCCAGCTCCTCCTGGAGCTGGCCCATCTCCTCCATCAGCTCGTCGCTGTAGTCGGTCGCCATCTGCTCGGCGATCTCGTTGTAGCGGTCGAGCTTCTTCTTGGTGTCGCCGAGCCCCTCCTCGACGTTCTGCCGGACCGTCTTGGTCTCGTCCAGCTCCGGCTCCTGCATGAGGATGCCGACGGTCGCGCCCGGCTGCAGGAAAGCCTCGCCGTTGCTGGCCTGCTCGATCCCCGCCATGATCTTGAGAACGGTCGACTTGCCGGCGCCGTTCGGGCCCACGACGCCGATCTTGGCTCCGGGGTAGAACGCGGTGCTCACGTCGTCGAGGATGACCTTGTCCCCGACGGTCTTGCGCACCTTCTTCATGGTGTAGATGAACTCGGCCATGCCGTCGATCGTAGAGTGGCTCCTCCGGCGGCCTGACGGCGGTCACCACCGCGCTACCGAGGGTCAGGTCGAGATCACGCGGACGACATTATTTCCGCGGGCTCATTCCGCCCGCTTGCCCTCGGCGAGGTTCTTCAGCATCGCGTTGTAGGCGGCCAGTTCCTCGCCGCCGGTGGTCTCCTCGCGCCGGTCGCGCCGCTTCGCCTCGCGCTCGTCCTGGCGCGCCCACTGCACCAGCAGCGCGATCAGCACGAGCAGCACCGGCACCTCGCCCGAGGCCCACGCGATGCCGCCGCCGAGCCGCTGGTCGGTCAGCAGGTCGCCGACCCACGGCAGCTTCAGCGACGTGTAGAACTCGCGGCCGATGACGGTCTGCATGTTCATCAGGATCACGCCGAAGAACGCGTGGAACGGCATGGCCCCGAACATCATCCCGAGCTTGCCGACCGGCGGCAGCCGCCGCGGCGCGGGGTCGACGCCGATCACCGGCCAGTAGAAGACGTAGCCGACGAGCAGGAAGTGCGCGTTCATCGCCAGGTGCGCCCAGTGGTAGTTGAGCGCGTTGTCGAAGAGGCCGGAGAAGTACAGCGCGTAGAAGGAACCGACGAACAGCAGCAGCGCGACGATCGGGTTGGTCAGGAACCGCGACACCGGCGAGTGCACGGCTGCCAGCAGCCATTCGCGCGGTCCGGGAGGGGCTTCGCGGCCGGCCGGCGGCAGCGCGCGCAGGGCGAGCGTGACCGGGCCGCCGAGCACCAGCAGGACGGGCGCGACCATCGACAGGAGCATGTGGTTGCCCATGTGCACGCTGAACATCGCGGGCGCGTACCGGCCGATGCCCGACGACGTGGCCAGCAGGATCACCAGGCAGCCGGCGAGCCACGCCACGGTCCGGCCGACCGGCCAGGAGTCACCGCGTTTGCGCAGCCGCCGCACCCCGGCCAGGTAGAGCCCGGCGAGAACGAGCGCGAGGGTGCCGTAGATCAGGTCGAACCGCCAGTCGGTGAGCAGCCGCCAGAACGTCGGCGGACCCTGGAGTTCGTAGCCGATGAGCAGTTCGACGGTGCCCGGCTGGGTGACCGCGTCCGGTGGCGGAGGCGTGCGGGCGAGGCCGGACGCGATGCCGATGGTGACGAACATGATCAGCACTTCGACGGCGGCGAGCCGCAGCAGCTGGCTGCCGCCCAGCTCGCCGACGAGGTTCGCGACGCCGCGGCTGCGCTGCTGCTGGCCGAAGACGCCGAGCAGCAGCAGCGCGATGATCTTGGCGACGACGAGCAGGCCGTAGTCGGTGGTGAACAGGTCGCCGAGGTTGATCCGGACGAGCGCGTTGACGATGCCGGACACCGCCATCACGACCCAGCAGACCAGGGCGAGCTTGGAGAACCGCTGCGCGGCGAGGCTGAGGTTCTTGCCGCGCCGCCAGCCGAGCGCGAGCACGGCGAGCAGCCCGCCGACCCACAGCGCGGCCGCGACGAGGTGGAACAGCAGGCTGTTGGTGGCCAGGTCGTGCGAGCCGCCGCTGGCCGAGTGCCCGGTGACCGCGACCGGGACGAGCCCGGCGACGGACAGGAAGAACAGCACCGCCGTCCAGCCCCAGCTGAGCACCAGGCGGCAGCCGAGGGCGAGCAGGAGCGCGATCAGCGCCGTCCACAGCCACGCCTTGGGCTGTTCGATCGCGCCGACGAGGCTCAGCAAGGTGTCCGGGGAAAGGACGTCGCCGAACGGCTTGCCCGCGCTGTCCGCGGCGGTGAAGGCGACGGACAGGATCGAGGCGGCGAACCACGCCCACGCGGCGATTCCCGCGGTGCGGACCGCGGCGTACCCCTCGGGCGCGAGCGTGCCGGATTTCTGTGGCGGCACGAGGAAAGCGGCCAGCAGCAACGCGCCGACGCACACGACCGACGCGGCCTCGGCCAGCACGCGGACCACCGTGACGCCGTACCGCGTGACGAGCCCGGGGTCCGGCAGCCCGGCGATGACGTAGCCCGCGCCGCCGGTGAGCGCGACGAGCCCGACCGCGACGACCGCGGCGAGCACCACGCCGACCGAAAGCAGCGGGAGCACACTCGTCTTGCGTCCGCGGTTCGGTTTCGTCACAGGTTCCGAGGTCACAGTACGAGACTAGGCCGGTCGCGCGCGCGGCGGCACAGGGGGCGGGCTGGCCGCCGGTTCGCTCGCTCGCGGTGTTTGCGCTGGTCGAGCCGGGTTTACGGGCGGAATCCGGTGCGGGGCAAGGCTTTCCTCTATGCTCCGCCGATGACCAGCAGCCGTCGCCGCCGCCCGACGCTGGACGACGTCGCGGAGGCGGTCGGGGTGTCGCGCGCCACTGTGTCGAACGCCTACAACCGGCCTGACCAGCTGTCGGCGCGGTTGCGGGAGCAGATCCTGCGCGTCGCGGGTGAACTCGGTTACCCCGGCCCGAACCCGACCGCCCGCAGCCTCGCCACGAGCCGCACCGGCGCGATCGCTTTCCTGCTGGATTCGTCGCTGTCGGCGGCCTTCTCCGACCCCGCGCTGTCGATCACCCTGGACGCGCTCGCGAAAACCGTGGAACCGACGGGGAACGCGCTGTTGCTGCTGCCCGGCCGCGAAGCCGAGGAAGGCCCGCCCGCGTCGCGAGTCCTGGCCGCGCAAGCGGATATCGCTGTGGCGTACTCCCTCGCCGACGGCACTCCCGCGCTGGAAGCCGTGCGGGCACGGGGTTTGCCGCTGGTCGTCATCGACCAGCCCCCTCTCCCGGACACGGCCCGAGTCGGCTGCGACGACCGCGGCGGCGCCTCCTTGGCCGCCCGCCATTTAGTGGAGCTGGGCCATCGCCGCGTCGGAATCCTGGCCGCCCCACGCCATTCCGGCGTTGTTTCCAGCTTCCACGGCACCCGCGAACGCCTGGCCGGATACCTCGACACCCTGGCCGCCGCCGGGATCAGCGACATCACCATCACCGAAGCCCCCTGGCTCTCGGCCTCAACTGCCCGCGCCGCCGCAACTGACCTGCTCACCGCCTCAGTGCGTCCGACGGCCCTGTTGTGCATGTCCGACCAACTGGCCTTCGCCGCGATCGCCGCCGCCCACCGGCTGGGCCTGCGCGTGCCCGCCGACGTCTCGATCGTGGGTTTCGACGACACCCCGCAGGCTGCGTGGTCTGAACCACCCCTCACGACCGTCCGCCAGGACCTGGCCGGCAAGGGTCGCGTCGCCGGAGAGCTGGTGATGGACCTGCTGGCCGGGGAGCCGGCCCCGCCCCCGGTCGAACTGCCGGTGTCGCTGGCCGTCCGGGAGAGCACCGCGGCGATTTAGCAAGACCGTTCGGCGATCTGTGGACAACTAGGTCTCTTCCGGGTGAAGGGAAACTACTTGTCCACAGACGTAAGAATGCGGGCAGACAAATCGCACGGAACCCGCCAAGGTTGAAGACACACCCGGTTTCCCCGGGATACCCGCCGGCCGCTTCGCCCGGCACCGCTTCGATTGAGGGGGAGTTCCCACATGTTCCGCCGCCTGCTGCCGTCCCTGCCCTTTCCCGGCCGCCGCACCCGGCCCGCCGCCTCCGCGTCCCGTCTGCCCGCGGTATTGCTGCTGGTCACCGCGGGCCTCCTGACCAGTTCCGGCCTGGCTGAAGCCGCGCCTCCTTCGCCGTCTTGCGGTGCGGGCGAGTTCTGCCTCTGGGACACGGAAACCTATTCCGGCACAGTCCAGAGTTATGACCTGCGCACGGCGAATCCGGGTGATTGCATTCCCCTGCCCGAGGGATTCCAAGGCCATTCCTTCGTCAACCGGATGACCCGCGACGTCACCATCTACCAAGGAGCAGACTGCTCCACGGAAGGCGATTTCATCACCTATCCGGGCGGTGGCACGTACGTCCCGCAGTCCCCGTTCGCGGTGCGTGCCCTGAAAGTGTGGGAATAGCCCCTCCCACCCCCGAGCCGGGCCAGGCGAACGAGGCCGCTCCAGGCCGAGTCGACTCGCAGCCCCAGTTCGCCGGCCCGGGGGCCGCACCCCCGAGCGGCCCCAGGCCCGTGGGCGCGCAGCCCGGAACCACCGCGCCCACGGGCCCCAGACCCCTCGCCTCCCGCTCCCCGGCCCCCGACCTGGGAGCGGGGGCGAGGCCCAGGCCCCTGCCGTGTCGGGAGGCGAGGCCCGGGCTCCTGCGGCGTCGGGAGGCGCGCTCCTGGCGTCTGTTCCGGTCTCGGGCCTCCGATCCCTGCCGCCTCGCCTTCGCCACCTCGCCTTCGCCACCTCGCCGCTTGTCCAGGCCACCCGGCACCGCCGACCAGGTGCCCGGTGTTTCGGGCTTGCCCAGACCCACACCGCCGATCCACTGCCACGACCCCTCCGACTCGCCTAAACCACACCGTTTGGCATCACCGACCCGGCACCCCGCCGCTCGCCAGACCACACCGCCCGACACCGCCGACCGACTGCCCCGCCCCCTCCGGCTCGCCCAGACCACACCGCTTGGCATCACCGACCCGGCACCCCGCCACTCGCCAGACCACACCGTTCAACGTCGGCGCCCCACTGCCCCGTCACCTCGGACTCGCCCAAACCACACCGCTTGGCGTCACCGACCCGGCACCGCAGCCACTCCCAGACCGCACCTCCCGGCACTGCCAACCACGAGCCCAGACCCACGCCACCCCGCACCGCCGACCCGGCAACCGGCGCACGACATCCCACGGTCTGGCCGCAACCGCCGAACCGCCCAATCGTCCTGCGCCAGGTCCGCCGTCCTACATCACAAGATCGCCACATTCTGCCCAGCCGCGAAGCCTCCGAACCCCGTCCCGCCCGCCGCCCCGCCAGGAGATCCAGGTGCTCAAGCTGCACAAACCGCCGTCCGCTCACCACACCGCACCCCTCCCCCGCGCACTGCGTACCGGAACCGTCGCGCGCTGTGGCATTCCTCCCCCGAAGCCCCGCAAATCCGACGAACGGAAGCTGAAACGATTCGACGGTGTCGAACGATCGAGAGATTGGCGATGACTAAGCTGCCCATGCTGGAGGTCAGCAGCTGTCAGCCACCCGGGCCCTCGTAGCTCAGCTGGATAGAGCAAGAGCCTTCTAATCTCTAGGTCGCAGGTTCGAGTCCTGCCGGGGGCACAAACGGCCTGGTCAGGGAATCCCTGACCAGGCCCGGCCGAGGGCCGGGAACCAGGCGGCGCACCAACGGCGCACACGACGCGGCCATAGCCGTGCGCATCCGGCTATCCCTCCCCCGCAAGGGCCAGCCGCGACGACACTTCCACCCGCTCGAGCGGTCCCGCCACCCGCCATCACGACGCCTCAACCAGCCCGAAACGCATTCGTGATCTTGCCCTAAGCCAGCTCACCCACCCCAGGAACCCCGCCATGCCCGACCACCCCCACCCCAACCGACTCACCCGAAACGGAACCGCCCGAGCCCTCTTCGAGGAAGCCCGCCGCGCCGGACTCGTCCAACGACACCTCCGCAAACTCCACCACCTCGCCCGCCACCCACACCCACCGACAGCGAACACACCGCGACCAACCACGAACCTGCCCACCGCAGAGCAACCAGCCCAGCCGACCAAAGCCCCTCGACCACCCGGACAACTCACCCTCGGCATCGACGTCGCCCGGAGGCCCGCAACGCCGCCGCGCCGACCGTCCACAAAGGCCACCGCATCGGACGAAGCCGCCTAGCCGCCAACCACATTGGCCCTCGCGCTCCGACGACAAGAGCCGGCGCGTCAAGGACGATCCAGCGATCACGTCGGAGCAGCGCGCAGAAACCCAATCGCGGCCTATCCGCGAATATCCTGACGCCGACCGCGCCAGGACACGATTATCCCGGAATATCGGCCGAGATCGCACCCTCAAGCAAATCAACCGGCGAATTACACCCTAAACAGCCGATAGCGATCCAATCCGTCCGACACCGAAGCCAAGAACACCGAGACAGACCGAAAAGCCGCAAGATCACAGCGTCGATGTGCTCCCTCGCACCGAACATCCGCCGCTGCCGCACTGACGCTGTGCCCGGACGCAGCCAACGCCCGGGCACAGCAGGCCAGCGTCAATGCGCCGCTTTGACGAGCCTGTCGGTATACGTCCTGCCAAGATCGATCTGCTTGCCTCTCACATCCGGATTAAACGCCTGCAGGACCGCGAGGTTGGCCTGACGACATAGGCGGTTTTACACCTTGGCGTTACTGGTCGATTACAGTCATGATTGCGGAGATCTCGCGCGGGCTGCCCCAGCGTGGTGGTGGCATGTCGCTTGAGGGATGCGCATCGTGGGTCAACCTGCGTCGAAGGCAGGCAGCTGGCTTGGCGGCCCGTGTTCAACATCGGGACCCGCCGAGCGTCGGAGGCGGGGCTGCCGCGGGCAGCGGTCCGGGTTCGAGCGGGCAGGAGCTCAGTCTCAGCCATGACGAGGCGATGAGCATGCTGAACATGGCGCGCGGCATCCGCGACGAACTGGCGAAGATGATCCCCAAGGCAGAACATCTCACTCATCTGGACCCGCCTGCCGAGGACCCCCGCCAGCAAGGGCTACAACGCGCTTCTTTCCGGATCAGGCGCGGGCGCCAGCGCGTTCGGCCACGGCCTGGGCCACATTCAGCGCGAACGCGACTACGTCTCGACGCTGATCGAACGACTTGGAGAAGGCCCTGCACATCACCAGAGCGGCGACGAGGACGCGGAGGGAGCGGTGCAGAACGCCGCGAACTCGGGCGGAGGACTCGCCTGATGGCTTCGCGCACACTCACGCAGTCAGCCAGATTGGTCGTGCTCGCCGCGGTCGCGGCCGGCCGCAGCTCCCCTGGCAATTCCGGTTCCGGTCGCCCGACGTCCGCCGGCCCGCCAAGTGAGCACATCCGCGTCGGCCGCGTTGCCGCACAACTGCGCGCAGCGGGTGATGACGAATCTGAAGCACAAAGCGGGTTCGTGATGTCGATCTTCTATGTCCTGGGCGACGCGGCGAAAGCCGTCGGGCACGCCGTCGAAGGCACCGTCGAGTCGGTAGGAGACCGGGCCAGCGACGTCGGCGGATGGTTCGGCGATCTGTTCAAGGGCAACCTCGACGAGCAGGCCGTGCCCCCAATCGGAGCTGGTCAAGCAGATCATGGCGAGCAAGGGCGCGCCGGACTGGCACGGCGGCGCCGACCAAGCCGCCGAACTGGCCGAGCAGCACGCACAGGTCAGCGGCCGCGTCCAGCAGCTGATGTCGGGCATGGAATCTCCTGGACCGGCGGCGGCGCGGACGCCGCACAGGCGCGAATCAAGCCGCTGGCGGACGTGTCGCAGGCCGCGTCGCACATGTTCACCGCGAACTCGCAGAACGCCAGCGACCTAGCGTACGGGTTCGACCAGCTGAAGGCGGCGCTGCGGCCGATGCCGAGACTCCGCCGCACCGGACGTTCCTGGACAAGGCACGGTTCTGGCGGACCACCGACACCGAAGCGAAAATCAACCAATACAACGAGATCGCGCAACAGAATCTCGACAAGCACAACACCTACGCGGACACCGCGAAGTCCGCGGGCCAAGGCCCGAAGATCGGCTACGGGCAGCTACGGGACCTCGGCGACAGCAACGTCGACATCAGCCCACAGCCGAAAGAGCCCGCCGACCGCCGCGAACGGGGGTGAAGCGGCGTCCCTGTTCAAGACGAGCGTAATGGTCGGTCGACACGCCAGCAGCCAACCGGGCGTCTTCCTCCCGGCGCAGGCCCGGCACGCGACTCCGTCCGGTGGCAGCCCGGCCCGCGCGGGGCCGTCCTGAGCACGGGCGCGCCGCAGGGAATCGGCGAGCTCGCGATGGGTGCCGGCCATGCGATCCAGTGTCCCCTACGGTCCCGGCCATTGCCTGGACCTGTGCGTCCTAGGCAGCCGCGTCCGAGGGCGCACAGGGCGCGAGATGAGCCGCTGACGAGGGTTTCGTTCCGGCACGCTCGAACCTGCGTCGGAGCGGCGCCGCAGGACGGCAAGTCCCGAGAACCCACAGCAAAGGATTCCCTTCGCGAGCAATCGGAGACCGAACAGAAGTGAATGAAAATACACCGACAATGAGATAATATCGCAGATTAAGAAGTGTCTTCCCCGCGCGAGCGGGGGCCGTCCGACGTTCAGGCGTCGAGCGCGAGGAGTGCCTGGTTCCCCCGCCGAAGCGGGTCCTCTGGTCGGACCCGGACCGTCCGGGTTGCGGCGAGGTACCCCTCAGCGACGGTTGTGAAGGAGTCAGGCAGTTGCGCGACTTCTGCGTCGCCGACGCGCGCGAATCCGCCCTACGGCCGCCCACAGTGCCACCGGTGGAAAATGCTCGGGGATAACGGCTTTGATCAGCCCGACTATAAGCTCCACTGTGGCGGTATCATCTCGCACTCCGGCCAAGGCTGCCCGGTTCGGTAGCTTCCATGCTGCGAGAGGCGAGCCGACCGGCGACACCGGTCCGAGGTGTGCGCTGAAGTTCACAGGTGTCAATGACCGGCAGCTTCGGTGGTGCCGGTTCTAAATCGGCGACATCGAAATTCATGTCGCCGGGCTTCCCGACTTGTGGCGGTCATGGCCTCGTTTCAGGTTGTCTCCTCATGCGTTTGCATCACCTGTAATGCGACGCCTGCGCGGTGAACGACCTCATCCCAAAGAGGATGAGCCAAATGGCGCTATCGACATCATCGCCAATCTCGTCGATAAGCGGGTCGAGCACGGCACCAAGCAGTCGCAACGGCTCCACTTCGTCGGCATATATGTACCAGCCGACACCTGAGAGCGGGTCTGGAAGTAGGGAAGTATCGTCGAACAGAATGTGGATGTTCATGTCCAGGTTGTCCGCGTGGTCGGGGTGCGGCAACTCCAGTCGTACCCACACGCGCTCCTGATAGTCGCGGTCTGCGAGATTCTCTACGGCTGACAGGACTTGCGTACGAAGATCGGATATTCGATCGTGGCCACGGTTTGTTCCAGCTTCGCCAGGTTAGCCATTCGCTGAGTGGAATATGTGTGTCTGCCGGAAAGTCTTCTGCCCTTGCCCTTCCTGGATGCGTTGCCCTGCCCCGGGTTACCAGTTTCCGTCTTCGGCGGCGCGGACATGGTCGACTTGCTGCGACGGGAAGGGCGAGCTGGGGTTACCCTTTTCGATGCGGACGGTGTTCCCCTTGGGCTTCTTCGGGTCGAACCATCGTGTGCCGTCCTTCCGGTTCGGGATGCCGTCGCCGAAGTCTTTGAGTTTGGCTTTGACGTTAGCTCGGGCGGTGTCGTCGAGCCAATCGACGGCTTTGGCGGCCTTCTGGGCGAGTTTGCCTGCTTCGCCGGCGGCTTTGAGCATCTTGCCCGCTCCGCCGGGTCGGCATTGGTCGACAGTGCCGCCGAGTGCGTAGCAGACTTCGGCTTGGGGCCAGAGGCCGCGGGCGGCGAAGTCGAGGGCTTCTTGCCACGTGAAGCGTTTGGACCCGGTGTAGCCGATCCCGCGCAACGCCTCGTAGCGCTCGTCACTGAGGCTGCCGCCGACGGCTGACTGGTCCAGCCCGGCCACGTCGCCGCTGCTCGTGTTCTGTTCGGGGCTGACGTTGCGGAGTTTGATTTCGTTGAGTTGTTTGGCGAGAAAGATGCGGTAGGTGTCGTCGGAGGGCGCTGAGGTGGTAGCCGGCGGCGCGGCGTTCGGCGGTGGTGGCGGTGGCGACGGCTCGCTGGGCGTCGCGTTGGCTGGTGCGGCCTTGCCGTGCGGCGTGTTCGACCTGTGTCGCGCGGGTGCTGGCTCCGGTGGCGGCCGCTCGGGCCGTTCGGGCGTAGTCGGCGGCTCGGGCGGCGTCGGCCCGGGCGCGGTGCTGGGACGCGGTGGCGGCGTCGGCGGCTTTGAGCGCGGCGTCGGCCTGAGCCCAGGCGTCGACGGCGGACTGGGCGGCTTGGGCGGCGGCGTAGCGGCGAGGGCGATGTCGTGGTTGACGGTGGCGATGTGGGCTGCGGTGTTCTCGTCCCGCTCGCGGGCCTTGTACTGCCCGGTCTGCAGGAAGTCGCGGAGGCCGGCGAGGATGCCGTCGAGAGCGACCTTGGCGGCGGCCTTGACTTCGGCTCCGCCGTCGCGCGCGATGGTGGCGGCGGTAGCTCCGCGTCGGGCCCGCTGCGGCTCGATCTGCACCACCAGGTCCTCGAAACGGCAGTCGAGGATCTCGCACAACGCCAGGATCAACTCGTTCGGCATCCTCGGCGGACGTTCGGTGCTGACGAGGCGATACATCGAACTGGGGTCGAGCTCGTAGCCGTACTTGCGCAACTCCGGGATCAGCTTCGTGGGGGTGTACCAGTTCTTGCGGACCACCATCAGCTCGCGCAGTCGCGACTCGTAGCGCGGATGCCGGGCGCGCAGGTCGTCGTTCTGCTCGTCCGGCCTGGCCGGGCCACCGCGTTCATCGCACCCTCCTCCGGCGCCCAGCAGGCCCCTCCGGGCCGTCTGACGACTGCCTGGAGGGCTGTGTTGTTTTAGCTGTTGGTGGCGCAGTAGTTGTCGACGGCTTCGTTTGGCGCCTTCGGAGTCCGGGTCGACGCCCTCGAGATTGCCTTGGCTGCGTCGCGCAGCTGGTTGGCGGGCTCGATCATGTCCTTGCAGCTCTTGCCTTTGCCGCTGGCGCATTGGACGTCCAGGCACGCCTTCGCGCCGGGCTTACCGGGCCTCTTCCGGCGGCCTGCGTATCGGCGGTGAACTGCTCGCAGGCGCAGTCCTGGGCGGACGAGCACCCGGCGGGACCGGACCCGACGACAGAGGCGATCGCCGCGGCGACGGCGAAACGTCGATGCACGGTGGTTCCCTCCTCGATTTCCCGATCGGGGTTCCCATCGTCCCGCACCGCCTGATCCGTTGCCCGGCATGAACTATTCATGCCTTCCGGCATTCGGGGGTTTCTACTCATGCGGGCGTCCCGGGACGGCCGTCATGATGGCTGGCATGGCTACTACACCTCCTTCTCCGGCTACGACGTCCGCGTTCTATGTGCAGGCGGTCGCGTCGTTCGCGGTGTCGCTGGTCGCGGTGTCGATCGCGATCGCGTGCGCGCCTGCTGATTCGTGGGTGCGGGCGTTTCTCGGGCTGGCGGTGCTGTATGTGGTGACGTCCGCGTTCACGCTGGCCAAGTGCGTGCGGGACCGGCAGGACGCCGCGAGCGTCGTGCACCGGGTCGACCAGGCCCGGCTGGAACGGTTCCTGGCCGAGCACGACCTGTTCGGCACGAGCGGCACGGCCAGCACTGCGGATGCCGGCCCCGGCACGGGCCGGTGACACGGGTTTCGGCAGCGGAAACGCATGACGCCAGATCCTGATCGCAGCTCCCGACAATTCCTGAAACGCCGAAAGGCCCCTCCAGGCGACCCCGGATGGGGTTGCTTGAAGGGGCCTGTTTGTCGTGTCGGGGGATGGCGTGGTCACCGGGTTGTGTGAATTGTTCGCGTTCCAGTGCGGCAGGGGCGGCTTCCGGCGGTTGGGCGGGTTAGCGTGAGCACGCTCCGCCGCAGCCGATGTCATGCCCCTCTGCCTGCGGCGGAGCCCGTGTTTCCCTCTTCGGCTGGCGGGTCCGCCAGCCGAAGAGGGTCCCGTCGGCCGGGGCCCGCATGCTCCGGCCGGCGCGGGGTGCTGGTTCGCCCGGGTTGTGGAGGCCCGGGTGAACCGGTGCCGTCTGCCGCGTGGTTTCGACAGGAACCTGCGGCGGGCGGGTAGCGTTCGTGTCGCGGGCTCGGCGGCACCCTCCCCCTCGGGCCGCCGGGCCCGCCCTGTTTCGCCGGTGTCGTGAATAGTTCACGACGTTCCGTTGTCCGCGTGCCTGTCCGGCCGCGGCGGGGGTAGCCTGCCTGTGCTCCGTCGTGGGCTTCGCCCTCCCAGCGGCCGACGGCGGGGCGTGTCTCCTGCGGCCGCGATCTTGCCGGGTTGCGCTGCCGGAGGGGATGCCGCCGGGCCGACGGTGCGCTCATCCTTCGGGCCCAGCGGGGCGTCGGTTCACCTGAGTTTGCCAAGGACGTCGGGTGAACCGGCGCCGTCACCGGAGGGAAGCGTCGCGACCGGGGTGACTCGCCTCCGCGCGACGATCGTGGACACAATGGACCCGACCGCTCCCGTGATCGACATGATCAGTTGACCGTGGTGTCGGGGATGGCGATCCATCCGGTGGCGACGATCGCGGCGAGGGCCAGGCGGACGGCTTGCGCGATCGCAACCGGCTCCGCACCGGCGCGGCCGGGCCGCGGCGGGGCGGTCACGCGGCGGCCGCCGAGACGCGGAAGTCGGCGGCGGCGGCGTCGTGCAGGCCGGTGCAGGTAGGTGGTCGCGCCGGGCGGGATGTCGAGCGGGCCGGGCCGGTTCGGCTCCCACGGCCAGGGTTGCGCCGGGATGCGGAACTCGCCGTCGCAGCCGACACCGACGCCGGTGCCGTCCGGATTCGTGCCGGTGTCGCCGGAGAACAGGACCGCGCGGACGGAGAAGGTGTTGCCGAAGCGGGTGTGGATGCGCAGTTTCGTGCAGCCGACGGTCGGCATATCGATGCTGGCCGGTTCCTGCACGGGCCCGTTCGCTGAACA
Organism: Streptomyces sp. AA4; assembly: GCF_000158875.1. Lineage (NCBI taxonomy): Bacteria > Bacillati > Actinomycetota > Actinomycetes > Kitasatosporales > Streptomycetaceae > Streptomyces > Streptomyces sp. AA4. Next base: position 5,978,515 of record NZ_GG657746.1, read on the forward strand.
CGGACATGTCGTCCGCCTCTGGCTGGTCGGAATCGGTGCCGCCGGGGCGTCCAGCAGCTGGTAGTCGGCGATGCGGGCAGTGCTGGTGAACTGGAGCAGGACTGCGGCAAACCGGCCAGCGACGGGGCCCGAGCTGCTGCCAGTACCAGCGCGGACGACAGGTGAACGGCACCCGGCCTCGCGCAGCAGCCGCACGATCTCCCGGGCCAGACCGGCATCACCGCTGTTCGCCTCGACGTCCGGGATCACCAGGACCTCGCGCGGCACCATGGCCTTGATCCTCGCGACGTGCTGCGCGGCGGTGGCGGCCGCGCGCTGGTACCAGTACGCCGCGACGAGCTGCCTGGCCCTGCGCCGGCCTCGGCCAGGTTCGACGCGAAATCCGGATCCGTGAAGAACGATCCCTCGCCCGCTTTGACGATGCACAGCTCGCACCCGTCGCGGGGCCCGGGTGAGGTCGAGCCTCTGGTCCTGCTGGTGGCTGATGTCGATCGCGAACATCACGGCCGTCGGTCAGCCTCCGAAGACACGGGTCAGGGTCTCGGTGACGCCGCGGCCCAGAGTTTCCGTTACAGGGACCGGATCCGGTTTCGTGGTCGTCGATCCGCGGGCCGATCGCGTTTTCAGTTCATTGCGGACACCTTTTACTTCGTCGTGGACGGCGCGGACCTCGTCCTGGAGTTCCCGCATCGTGATCACGAGGTCGCCGGGCTGAGCCATGACGGCCCCTTTCGTGCACAGTGGACGGACCTGCGGGGTCGCGTTCCCCGCGCGCGGACCCCGCCCGCGCGGGTCAGGCTCCGGTGCGCCAGAGGGCGACGCGGGCGGTGGCGGTCGCTTGGGCCGTGCCGGACTGGTTCCGCCACCAGAGGCAGATCTGGGTTCCGGCGGCGAGGCAGCGAGTTCCGGAGACGGTGAAGTCGCCCCGGATGGAGGAGACGGGGATTCCGGGGACGAGGAGGACGGGGTCGCCGCAGGAGGGTTGCCGGCGGAAACGGCTCCGGCGCAGGGCTGGCGGCCCGGAAGTTCGCGGTGATCGTGCATGCGCCTGCGGTGTCGATGGTCCAGGTGTCGAGGTCGTTGCAGGCGACCCCGGTCGCGGCGAGTCCCGGGAGGCGGCGGGGAACTGGAGTTTGGCCAACGCGGCGTTGCTCGGAGGGGCTGGCTGTCAGGGTTTTGCTATTCGCCGCCGATGCGCTGGGCGGCGAGTTCGAGGTTGGCCATGCGGCCGTCGGCTCCGGTGAGAAGGTAGTCTGCGCGGTCAGCGAGTGCCCGGATTTGCCCGGCTCCGTCGGGCGGGTCGGCGAGGGCGGGGCAGGACAGCGCCCAGTTGAGGGCTTGCCCCTCGGGGGTTCTCCTCGCAGGGAAGGGGTTCGCGTGTCGCCGGGTCGGGTGGCGGCGTGTCGACCGTCCGGGTGAGGCCGGCGGGTTCGCGCGGCGCGCATCGGGTCGGCGGGTTTGGCTTGTGCCGCATTCGCAGTCCCTTGTGCGGTCCCTGGTTTCCGGGGTTCCGCCTGTCTTGAGGAGAAATTCATGCGTGCACGTATTGCCGGAATCTGTGTCGCGGCCGCGGCGGCTGTCGGCGCCGTCCTGGTGGTAGCCGGTCCCGCCGTTGCGGAGGTGTCGGCTCCGAACGTTTCCGCCGGCGGCCTCGTCACCGGCGTCGTTGGCATCGTGCCTGTGGTGGGAGGTCCCGTCGGCTCGGTGCTCGACGTGCTGGTCTAGCGGCTGGCGGGCGTATGGCCGCGGGTCCGGAAGCAGCCCGGGGCGCCTCCGGACCCGCTGCCGCGCCGGGGCGGGTTGTCGCTGGTTCGGAAGGGGATTACGGAGATCCAGGGTCTCGGACGCGAACAGACGGACTGAGCTCGACATCCGCTCGGCGGCGCACAGCCCGCGCACTTGCCGCGGCAGCGCCCCAATGCCGGCTCAGCTGCCCGTTCATTCGCTCGTCTGCTGGACGTCGACAAGTCGAAGCTGTCGATGACGGCAAGAAAGCCGAGGTCTCGACGGTCGACAAGGAAGCTGCGAGCCAGTGCGTCCTGACGCCCCGTCAACGCAGATTCGCCCATCGGTCTGATCCGGTGCGGAGAACGCTCGGCAGCACCTGAGACAACTTGGCTCATCGACCAACTTGTGGCGCATTGAGGATCGATTCGCACTAAAGCCGGGCAACGGACCGCAGAGGCAGCACTGGCCGACGCAGGTCGCGCTGTCGCCGAGTCCGCCGACGCTCGCCGATGGCTGGCCGCGGCGGCGAAGGAGCCGTTGGAACCATTCGCGGCGGAGGTTTGGGTGACCGATCGCGCTTTCAGCAATGTCCAGCATCGATGGCGCGGACGGGTTCCTCCCGGGGCAAAGTCGAATGGGGACAGACGCCGCGGGAAACTGCGGCCCGCGAGCTAGTGGAGGCGACCGGGATTCGCGGCCAGCTAGTGCCTGCACCAGCCGCGGTCTGCGTTCGCTCCTACCGCGCGGACTGGCAGCCGACGCTCGGGTTGTCGTATGCCGCGGCGTCGAGCGTTCTCTTCCCGTGGTGGCGGAACAAGGTCGGCCAGCGGCGTGGACTCCTCTGAACCATGCTTGGGACGGGATGTTCCCGGCGGATCGCGACCGTATTCGTGAGTACGTACGCTGGCCGGCGCGGGCATCGGTCATGGACGCGTTGATGCCGGGTTGCCCGAATTCGCTGTTGAGCCGCTAGCGAGGCGCTCCTCGCCGAGGACAGTCGGTCGCTGAGTCGCTGATCGGCTTGTCCCCGCGGTTCCGCGTCATTCCGCTGATTTTGGCAGGTCGCTGCATACGCGGCCCCAGGCACCGGCGGGTCGCCGAACTCGACGGCGGGGCCGTCGGCTGCGCTGCCGCAACCGCGGGAAATCCTTGCTGCGCAAGCAATTCATGGCCGCCGGCGACTCCGGGCTCTGGTCCCTGCCAACCTCCGTCTTCGCCGACAATCGCGTCAGCCTCGCCCTCCACCACGCCGCCGGCTACCGCACCATCGGCGTCCGCGAACGCATCGCCAACGCGACAGCACCTGGGACGACTGGGGCGGTTTCGACGACCACGTGGCCACACCGAACGTCGAGATCACCCCGGACGGCGTCCAGCTCGCCTACGGCCCGCGGGTGCCGCTGCTGATGTTCGGCGGCCGGGTCAAGCCGGGCATCGACCACCGCTGGTCCTGGCATCCGAGCATCCCGAAAACCGTCATCGACCTGCTGAAGCTGCCGAAGCTGGGCGTCCCGCGCGTCGACGGCGACCACGGGCTGGCCGACCTGGTGGACCTCTCGGCCGGCGCGAAACTGAACCCGCCGCCCCCGGCCCACGGCACCTCGATCACCCAGCCGACGCCGCCGAAACCCACCCCTACCCCGACGCCGGTGCCCCCGCCGCCGGTCGCCAAACCGGCGCCGGTGGGGCCGATCCTGCTTCGGGGCGGCGGCACTCTGCCTCCGCCGAACGACGTGCCGTTGACGACGAAGAGCTAGCCTGAGTCGTCAGTTTCCTTGACCGGAGTCCAGGCCGGTGCGGGAGGTGCGTCATCGATCGTTCTCGGCAGCGCCTTTCCATCGCCTCGTTCCGATCAGGAAAACCGAAATTCCGACAACCGAGAATCCGTCCAGGATCACGGCTACCCATTGAACTCTGCCCAGCCACATACTGGCCACGACAATGAGCGGCGTTCCGACGAAGACACACAGAAGCAGGCAGAGCTTTAGTTCTTTTCGGGTCTTGCGCATATCGCGGGTCGTTCCCGATTCCTCTTCGTCGGACCACAACCGGACACTTCCTTCCGCCGTTCGCCGCGGACCGCTCTGCGTTCGACCGGTCCCAGCCAAGAGTGTGCGGCACCGGATCCGCCCCGCCGGAATCAGGCCCCGGAGACCGCCGCCACGCCGGTCATCGTGCCCACATAGGCGTGGTCACCGGACAGAGTCGGCGAGGCGAAATGCGGAACCTCGCCCAGGTCGAGCTGCCCGCGCACTGATCCGTCGGCCGGGCTCAAGGCGTACAGGACGCCAGCGTTGTAGTCCACCACCCACACCGCGCCGCCGCCTACGGTCGGGGAGCCGTTCGCGGAGAGTGCGGCGCGCCAGACCACCTGGGGCGTGCCGTTCTCGTCGACGCGCACCGCGGCGGGGCCGTCGGTGCAGGGCAGGTACGCGGTGTCTCCGCTGGTCGCGCTGCCGCCGAAGGACTTGCAGATCTCGGCTTGGGCCAACTGCCCGCCGACGCCGCCGAGCTGGTCGTGTCGCAGGACGTACCCGGTTCCCCGTTTGCCGACCGCGAGCACGTGGTCGCCGAGCAGGGTCGGGCTGGACGAGCCGAGGTCGAGGTCCTGGGCGTTGTCGTCGGCCCAGGTGTCGGGGGCGAACAGGTCCACCCGTTGCAGGTCAGGCGACAGTGCCAGCACGGAATCGCTGTCGTCGTAGGCCATGGTGGATTCGCCGTTGCCCACCGAGTAGAGCAGCCGCGGCCCGTCGACGACGCCGCCGCCCGGCGCCCAGATCCCGGCTTCCCGGGTGGTCGGCACGGCATAGCTGATCGGGTCGGCGCCGGCGGTCGTGGCCGACACGACCGAGCCGATGTAGTTCGCGCAGTCGCCGGCCAGTCCGCCGTAGGGCACGTAGACCCGGCCGTTGTACAGGGTCAGCGCTCCTCGCTGCTGGTGCGCGATCCAGTCGCCGCGCGGCGGCTCCAGTTCCGTGCGCACTTCCACCGCACCGGTTCCCACGTTCACCCCGGCGAGCACGTGCTGGCCGCCGGTGAGTTCGGCGAGTGCGTAGACCCGCGCCGTCGCCGGGTCGTACACCATGGTGCTGGTGATGCCGAGCGGATCGATGTTCCCGCACGGCAGCTCCGCGCGGCGCGCCGGCTCGCCGAGATGGGCGGACCAGCGGGTCGCGCCGGTGGCCGGGTCGAGCGAGTACACGGTGTTGTTCTCGGTGGCGGCCAGGATCTGCCCGCCGACCACCAGCGGCTGGCCGTACACCGCACCGTCCAAAGTGGCCTGCCAAGCCATGCCGAGCGTGCCCAGCGGCGCGAGATCGGCGGCGTCGCCGGTACGCGCGTTGTCGCGGTGATACGTCGGCCAATCACTCGCGACGACCGGCCGGGAATGACCGGCGGCCGCCGCCGGCGAGACGATGATCAGCACCGCGGCCGCGCTCGCGATCGCTGTGCGGAAGCCAGTTCCGTTCATCACGCACCACTTCCCGAAGAGGGGGCCGATGACTCCAGTGGCACCGCAGTATCCCGCGCGGGCCCGGTACGCGACAGCCCCGAGCGACGCGGGCCGTCCAGGCTAACCAGCGACGCCATTCGTCCCGGGAATGGCGTCTCATCGGCGCTTTTGGCGAGGGTGGCGGGATTTCCGAATGCTGGGTCCCGAACAGGTTCGTCCGCATTCCTGACCATCCACGTGAAGTGCTGATCGATCTCCGCCGTCTCCTCTGCCGAAGTACGGCCTTCCTGAGCTCAACCGTCACCAAATTCCAGCGACACTGCCGTGGTCTACCAGGCACAATCAGCCTCACCTCACGACCATGGAGACAACCACGTGCCCGACCAGTTCAGACCCAGCGTCCCGCGCCGGGACGTGCGGGCTGGCTACACCGACCAGACCATCACCGTTTACCAGGCGTACTCGCGGCACATCGCCGACGTCGCAGTCGAATCCCAGACCTTCGCGGCGCCGTTCAAGCGCGAGCGGATGACGTGGATCAAACCTTCGTTCCTGTGGATGATGTACCGATCCGGGTGGGCGACCAAACCTGAGCAGGAACGCATCCTCGAGATCCAGCTCACCAGGGAAGGATTCGAGTGGGCGCTCGCGCACGCCGCCCTCAGCAGCTACGAGCCCGGCGCCTACGCGGGCCAGCAGCACTGGGCTGAGCGCAAACGCACCAGCCCGGTCCGCATCCAGTGGGATCCCGACCGTTCGCTGACCCTCGCGCCGCTCGACCGGCGGGCCATTCAGATCGGGCTTTCCGGCGAGGCGGTCGAGCGCTACCTCGACCAGTGGATCGCCAAGATCACGGACATCACCCCGTTCGCCGAGCGGATCCACCGTCACGTCAGCTCCGGTCGTCTTGAAGCCGCGCGGGAAGAGTTGCCGGGCGAACGGGTTTATCCGGTGCCTGCGCCGATTCTCGGGATGATCGGCGCCAGCGAACATGGCTAGCTCCGAGCCGCCGGAGAACCTGTCAGCGCGCTGGTGGCGGCAATGGCCCGAGTGTCCTCCGGTGGCTCATCGGCTGAAGCATGTTTACCGCGACCGATGGGTCCGGTTTCATAGTTTGCCGGAGTCTCAACGCTATCCCGCTGCCGACGCTGAGTACGACATCGTGCTCCACCGCTACAACACGGTTTTGGACGAGTTGTTCCGCGAGCAGGAAGTTTGGATAGTGACTACCGATTGGTCGGGCTCCTCCGCGCCCCCGGTGCTGTCCGCGCAGCACGCGCTCTGGAATCCCGGTGCCCGGCACTGGACGAGCCTGCGCACCGACGAGAATGAAACCGACCCGGACTTCATCAGGTACACGCATTTGTTCGTGAGGCGCAGATCCTGGCGGACCGGTCTTGCGGACGACCTGCTCCGCGCTGTCGCCGACGACGTCGCTGCCAACGTGATGATCGCCAGTTTGTCCTTCGACCGCATACATCATCCGTACGACGGAGGCGCCGACGTGCTGTTGCCCACGACCGGCGAACGCGATCGGCTGAAACGGCGTCACGCTGACTGGCTTTCCGATCATCCCCTTGGCTTCTGAACGTCCCGCCGCGAATAGCAAGGCGGGAATGACGAAACGGAGAAAGCGTTGCGAAGCAGCATGATCAACGTGCTCTGCTACGGCGATTCCAACACCTACGGCCAGCGTTCCGAGGAAGGCTACCTGGGACGGTGGCCACTGGAGATCCGGTGGACCGGCCGGCTGGCGACCCTGCTCGACGAGGGATACCACGTGGTCGAGGAAGGCCTCGGCGGCCGCACGACCGATTTCGACTACCCGGCGTCCATGGACCGACCGGGCCGCAACGGGCGGACTTACCTGCTGCCCGCGTTGCTGAGCCACAATCCGCTCGATGTCGTCGTGCTGATGCTCGGCACCAATGACCTGAAGATCCAGTTCGAGCGCACGGTGGCGGAGGTGGTTTCCGCGATCGCCGGGCTCCTCGACGACGTCGCCGCATACGGGTGGACGGAGGCCGAGCGTCCGCCGAAGGTGGTGCTCGTGTCGCCGCCGCGGATCGACGTCACCGCGCCGGATTTCGCGGAGGTCAATGGGGCCTTTTACGACAGGACCTCGGCCGAGAAAGCGGAGCAGTTGGCCGGGCCGCTCGCGGAGCTCGCGGCGGCGCGCGGTGCGGCGTTCGTCGATGCTGGTGCCGTCACGGAGACGGGGGCCGACGGAACGCACTTCAGCGTGCCCTCGCACGAACGGTTCGCCCACGTGATCGCAGACGAAGTGCGGCGGGTCACCGGAATCGGCTGAATTCACCGGTGCCTAGCTACCTGCGGCCGCATAAATTGCCATCGGCAGGATCGCCGGCACCGGATCTTCCGCACGGCAAGGGGTCCGCGAATGCAACCCGAAGGGGCGCACCGATCAAGCCCGGTGCCGCCCCTTCGCGCCGTGAGGCTCAGACCAGCAAAACCCGCCGCCCGCGGGTGTGTCCGGCCTGGCTGTCCGCGTGTGCCGCCGCGGCTTCGGACAGCGGGTAGGACTTGTCGACCGGGATGCGGAGTTTCCCTCGCTCGATCAGGGTCACCGTTTCGGCCAGGGCTTCCCTCATGTCGCCGCCCACCCCGGCGAACCGGATGCCCAGCATCGGGGCTTCCAGGTCGGCGATCGTGATCACCTTCTCCGGATCCCCGGTCAGGTCCAGCAGACCGCGGAGCACGCCGGCGCCGTTGAGGTCCAGCGCGGCGTCGACCTGGCCCAGCTGGCGCACCCGGTCGACCCAGCCCTCGTCGTAGGTGGTCGCGATGGCGTCCAGGCTGCGCACGTAGTCCTGGTTCGCGGCGCTGGCCGTGCCGATCACCTTGATCCCCCGGTCGCGCGCGATCTGCAGAACCGCCGACCCGACTCCGCCCGCCGCTCCGCTCACCAGCAACGTTTGTCCAGTTTGGACACCGACCAGGCGGAGGACACGGAGCGCGGTCTCGACCACCGACGGGTACCCGGCCGCTTCGGCGAAGGTCAGACCGGACGGCAGGCGCGCCCAGGAATTCAGCACGGCGAACTCGGCGTAGGTGTTCGAGCCTCGGCCCAGCACCGGATCCCCTACCGCGATGTCGGTGACGTCCTCGCCGACCTCGTCGACCACTCCGGAAGCGTCCTGGCCGACTCCGGAGGGCAGCTCGAGCGGGCGGATCCGCTGGAACTGGCCCTCGCGAGTGCGCCAATCGTGCGGGTTCACGCCCGCCGCTCGCACGGCGACGCGGATCTGGCCGGGGCCGGCGTGAGGTTCGGGGACGTCGGCCAGTTCGAGGACCTCGGGGCCGCCGTAAGCGGCGAAGCGCACTGCTCTCATGCCGCCAACTTAACAACAACGGTTAGTATTTTGCAACGGTTAGTGTCATGGCCGACCGCCGATCCGCTGCGACTGGGCCTCGCGGTCGCAGGGCAGGTGCGGACGAGTAGGGCTTACTCCCGCTGGCTCGACGCCGGAGAACTCCAGCCGCGGGACAGTCGCGACCTCGCGCATCACCCCGGTCGACAGTCCCGGATCCGAGGGCATGCGCCCGGCACCGCGACCCGCCCGAACCTCCGGCACCCGGGGACAAACAAGTGCCCCGGACGGAACGCATCCGTCCGGGGCACCCCCAGCATTCCCTTACGCGGCAGCGAAAGCCTGCTCCAGCCGCGGCAGGTAGTCGGCCAGATCCTGTCCCCAGCATCCGGCCGTGTGCTTCCCCTGGCAGTTCGGTCCCCAGGTCTTGCCGTTGCCGTAATCCACGGCGTAGTAACGCTGTCCGGCCTTGTCCAAAGCCGCCTTCATGTTCTGCTGCGCGGCCTCGGTGACCGATTCGGCGAACGCCGGTTCGTCGAGGAGGACGTTGACCGGGTTGCCGTTGCCGGACCCGGTGTAGAGCGAAACCCCGACGCCGGCGAGCTTTCCGGCGTTCACGACCGGACCGCGGGCCAGCGCCGCGGACATGTCGCCCGCCTCGTTGAGCGAGCCGAACGCCGAATCGGTCGGCACGGCCGGGCCGAACCCGCTGCCGCCGGCGCCCTCGCCCGAACCGGACGTGCCCGACATGGCGAACCCGACGTTGGACAACGTGCCGCGGATCGCCGTGCGGACCCAGTACAGGTTGAAGTCGATCGCGCCGGACAGCGAAACGGCCTGCGCGAACAACTCCGGACGGTCCTCGGCGTAGTGCAGCGCGCCGAAGCCGCCCATCGAGAGGCCGCCGACCGCCCGGCCGGATTTCGCGGCGATGGTGCGGAAGTTGGCGTCGATGAACGGGATCACCTGGTTGAGATGGAAGGTTTCCCAGTTCTGCGCCCCGGCCGCGGTGTCCTGGCGCACCCAGTCGGTGTACCAGCCGCGCAGTCCGCCGTCCGGGATCACGGTGATCATCTTCTGGCTGGCCAGCATCGCCGGGTACGCCAGATTCGGGTTGCCCGGATCGTCGCCGACGCCGTGCAGGAAGTAGAACACCGGGTAGCGCTTGGCGGTTTCGGCGTAATAACTGCTCGGGACGATGACGCGGATGTGGTGCTGCCCCGCGACCGCCGGGGTCGTCACGGTGACGACGAAGTTGGTGGCGGTGCCCTGGGCGGTCCCGACCTGGGTGAGGCCGAAGCCGTCGGTCAAGGTCGGCACGGAGGGGGTGTCGGCGTGGGCGGCGGCGGGGCTGGTCAAGGCCAGCATCGCCGCCGCGGCGGACACCAGCACGCGCTTGAGCAACAGTCTCATGGTCACTTTCCGGGTAGCGGGGATCACGGGTTCTGGGTCACGTGGAAGCCGGCGCCGTAGGTGCCGGGGTGCGCGGCGTCGCGGGCCCGCAGGTCGGCGAGGATGTTCGCCGAGCTGGTGTAGACGTACTGCGGAATGCCCAGGATGATCGCCTTGGTGATGCCCGCCCACGGACCGGCTGCCTGGAAGTTGTTGCCCTGTCCGGGATATTCGGTGCCGGGCACGTGCCAGATCGCCGGGCCGCCGGAGTCGTTCGCCTGGTGCTTGGCCCAGGACTGGTAGACGCCGTTGGAGTTGTTGGTGACGCGGCCGTACCAGACCCCGAGCTGACCGGACACCACGAGTTCGTTGTTGTTGTTCAGCGCGGCGCCGAGAAGGCGTTCGCTGGCCAGCGAAGGGTTGAGCGCGTTGGGGCTGGGCTGGCCGTCGGGGACCTCCAGCTCGCCGGTCTGCTTCAGGTACGGCCCCTGCGAGGACAGGGTCACCGACGGCACCAGCTCGATGATCAGGTAATCCTTGGTCGGGTGGCCCGTCATGGAGCCCTCGCGGTTCTTGAAGTACCGCACGTAGCCGATCGGGCCGAATCCGGTGTCGTTGCGGTCGTAGACCGGCTCGATGTTCTCCGGGATGTCCCGGTCGGAGTACTGCCGGTCCGGCGGGTCCATCAGGCAGTGTCCCGCCGAGATCGCGATCTTCCGGTCGTACTTGTCGGTGCCGACCGCCCCGATCGTGCAGAAATGGTCGGGAGTGCTCAGGTCGAACAGGATCTGCATCGAGTTGAAGACCCGTTTCGCGGGCTCGGCCGAGGCGCTGGCCGTCCCGGTGACCGCGAGGACGATCGCCGCGAGCACGGCGAGGAAACGTCGGGTGCGCACGCACGCTCCTTGATTCGTAGGGTTCACTGCCTGCTGCCGCAGAGAGCGGAGTCGATCACGTCGAGAGGCGAGGGCCGGATGCTCGTCTCCTCCCACGCGTTGGTCATCATCGCGGCGTACCGGCCGTCGTCGGTCGCCGCGGTCCACGACGTGTAGCCGGACGCCGCGATGCCGTTGTGGAACCACGCCTCGCCGCCGCAGGACAGCGTGATGGCCTGCAGGCCGAGGCCCAAGCCGACGTACGCGGGATCGTGCACCGGCACCTGGATCGTCCGGCGCATCTCGGCCAGCGCGGCCGGCGAGACGACCTTGCCGTCGAGCAGCGCGCGATAGAAGGTCGACATGTCGGCCAGGGTCGAGACGATCGCGCCGGCCGAGCTTTCGATCGACGGTTCGGAGACGACCGGGGCCGACGTCGTCTCGGTCCAGAAGAAGAACGGGCCCGCCCGGACGCCGCGGTACCCGGGCAGGTACGGCGCGGGCAGGGACCGGTCGCCCGCGCGCGGGAAACTGGTCTGCGCCAAGCCGAGCCGGTCGATGATCCGCGCGGTGATCGCGTCGCCGACGGACATCCCGGTGACCTGCTCGATCAGCAGGCCGTTGATCAGGTAGCCCAGGTTCGAGTACAGCACGCCGGCGCCCGGCGCGGAGGCGGGCGGGAAGTTCCGCAGCCCGACCTGGACGAGGTCGCGAAGGCCGATGCTGCCGTCCGGTTTGACGAATCCGGCGGCTTTTTGCGCCCACGCCAGCACATCCGGGGCGGGGATTCCGGCGGTGTGCTGGAGGAGCTGCCGGACGGTGATCCGGTTGCCGTCGTAGCCGTTGCCGTCGACGAGCCCGGGCAGGTACCGCTCGATCGGCGCGTCGAGCACGACCTTGCCCTCGTCGACCAACTGCAGGACCACCGACGCGGTGAAGGTCTTGGTCTGGCTCGCGACGCGGAAGTGCTCGTCCGGCCGGAGCGGCCGCGCGGCGCCGGTGATCGTCGCGCTGCCCGCGGACAGCTGCCACGACCCGGACGCGTTGCCCGCGTAGACGGCCGCGCCCGGTCCGGCGTGGGACTGGTAGCCGTTGAGGACCGCCTGGGTGTCGGCGTGCGCGTCGGCCGCGGACGCCGGTGCGGCCAGCGCCACGGCGGCGGCCGCGCTCGCCAGGATCGAAACTGCCCGTCTCAGTCTGCGCACGAATTCTCCTCTGCTCGAAAGTCGAAAGGGGGTCACCTCGCCTGGTACCGCCAGACCGCCACCGCCACGACGATCAGCAGCAGCACCCCCACCAGCACCAGACAGCCGATGCCGCCGCTGTCCGACCGGCGGCGCTCCGCCTGCCCCCTTGGCGGAACGCCGGGATGGCACCGGGCGTAGTGCCGCGCCCGCTGTTCGGCGCTCTGCGCCTGCGTGAGCCAAGGTGTCCGGTAGCCGCATTCGCCGCACCAGTACCGAAAATCGGCGGCCATGTTTCTCCGATGACGAGGTGACCCGGTGCCGATCATCGTCGGGTTCCCGCAGGTCACCGCACCAGAGCACAAGCCGGTCAGAGATGACCGGTCCGCGCGGTAAGCTCGTTGCGGGGCAAGCGGACGCGAAGTGGGGGGTCTCCGCGGTGACGAGCCGGGCCGGCGTTCTGCTGCGGGAGACGCGGCGGCAGGCGGGGCTGACGCAAGAGCAACTGGCCGAACGTTCCGGCGTCAGCGTCAGCACGATCCGGAGGCTGGAGAACGGCCGTCCCGTCGATCCGCGGATGGGCACCGTGAAACTGATCGCCGACGCGCTGGGAACCACGCCGGCCGAGCAGCGCGCGCTGCTGGCCGAGTTCGGCGTCTCCCCCGCGCCGGAAGAGGCGCCGGCGGAGGCCGGGCCGCCGCGGCTCCGGAGCGCGCTGTCGGAAGCCGCGGACCAGTTCGCGCGAGTAGTGGCTTCCCGCTGGCAACGCGAGGAAGAGCAGCGCCGCGTCCACGATCCTTTCCCGCTGCCGGTGCGCTGGCAGCGGGCTTCGCCGCGGCTGACCGATCGCTGGGACAACATCCGCGGCGTCCGGCCGGGCGGGGTCGCGGAACCGCTGGACCTGGACGGCGAACTGGACGGCATCGCGGACGTCTACCGGCGGATCCCGTCCGGTCGCTTGGTCGTCCTCGGCCGGGCCGGTTCCGGGAAGACGATCCTGACGCTGCGGTTCGTGCTGGGCTACCTCCGCACGCGCACCGCCGCCGAGCCGGTGCCGGCGGTCTTCAACGTCAGCACGTGGGACCCGACGGCCAGCACGCTGCGGGACTGGCTGATCGAACGCCTGCCGCAGGACTACCCGGACTATCCCGGCCTCGCCGGTCCCCTGGCCGCCGAGCTGGTCGAAACCGGGTGCGTGCTCCCGGTTCTGGACGGATTCGACGAACTCGCCGCCGGGTTGCACGCCGCCGCGCTGGCCGCGCTCGGCGCCACCTCGCTGCCGTTCCTGCTGACCAGCCGTCCCGTCGAATACGCGACCGCGGTCGCCGCGACCGACGTGCCGACCTCGACCGCGGGTGTGGAACTGCTCGACCTGACTCCCGCCGACGTCGCCCACTACCTGCCCCGCACGTCCTCCCGCGCCGGAGAATTGTGGGACCCGGTGCTCGCCGAACTGCGCGCCGCTCCGGACGGAAACCTCGCCGCTGCGCTGAGAACGCCGTTGATGGTGACTCTCGCGCGAACCGTCTACAGCGACGGCCGGGACCCAGCGGTTTTGCTGGACCCCGCCCGGTTCCCGACCTCGGAGGCGCTCGAAGACCACCTGCTCGCCAGCTTCGTGCCCACCGTCTACCAGCACCGGCCCCCGCACATCGCCCGCCCGCTCCGCAGCTGGGATCCCGAACGCGCCCAGCGGTGGCTGGGATATCTGGCCCAGCACGTCGGTCACCTCGACGAGCACGACCTGGCGTGGTGGCAGCTGGGCAGTTCGCTGCGGCGGTCGTCGCGAATCCTCGCCGTCGTGCTGGCTTCGACGCTCGCCATCGCGGTGCTGAACTGGCTCGTCTTCGTCCCGCTCGACCTCATCGATCGCGGCACCGCGTTCACCTTCCGCGCAGGCCTGATGGACGGGCTCCTGATCGGCCCGATGGTGGGTCTGGCGTTCGGGCTGGTCCACGGACTGACGATCGTGTGCCGCGGGCGGATAATCGAACCGTCGCGCGTCCAGATCCGGCTGCGAGGACGACATCGGACCGGCAGGCAGTTCTTCCGCGCCTACACCTCCCGCCTCGGCGCCACGCTGCTCGGCGGGTTCGTCATCGGACTCGGATACGGCCCGGTCAACACGGCTTTGCACGGCCTGCTCTTCGGATTCCCGCCGGACGGCAAGTCGCTGGTCGAGAAAATGCTCGTGCCGACCCTCGTCTACGGGCTCGTCTTCGGGCTCTCGGCCGGACTGGTGTTCGGGCTGATGGCCGCGCTGGAAATCCCTCTGGACGTCGGATCGGCGGCCACCCCGCTCGGCCTGCTGGCCACGAACCGCACGACGGCGTTGCGCCAGTTGCTCATCCTGGTGCCGGCAGTCGCCCTCGCGATCGCTTTCGGCGGGCGGCTGCTGGTCGAACTTCTCCAAGGCCCGCTCGGTCCGCTCCGGTGGCCGCTGTCGTCCGGCCTGCTGATCGGCGCCGTCGGCGGTCTGGGCGGCGGGCTTTCTTACGTGCTGGCGTTCACGGCTTGGGGACAGTGGGTGCTGCTGGCGCGCATCTGGCTCCCGCTGACCGGCCGCCTGCCGTGGGCGGTGCCGGCGTTTCTCGACGACGCGTACCAGCGCGGGGTGCTGCGGCAGGCGGGGGCGGTGTACCAGTTTCGCCATGTGCGGCTTCAGGATCATCTGGGTCGCGCGTACCGGACACCCGCCTGATCCGGCAGACTGCGCCCCACCGACAACCGCTCAGTCACCGGGCCCCCCGACGTCTGGCTCCAGCTGCCTGACCGCGACTGCTGGACCTAACCCCGAGCAGTCCGCACCCGCACCGCGCTCCCCGCGCAGACGATGACCGCCAACCCGCCCAGCATGGTCTGCCAGGTCAGCTCCTCGCCCAGGAATACCGCCGCCCACAACAGGTTCAGCACCGGCTGCACCAACTGCACCTGGCTGACCTGCGTCATCGGCCCCAGCCCCAACCCGCGGTACCACGCGAAGAAGGCCAGATACATGCTCACCACCGCCAGGTAGGCGAAAGCGGCCCACTCGCCCACTGTCGCATGTGGAGGGTGCTGAGCCATCGATACGACGGTCAACGCGACCATCAACGGCGACGCCACCACCAGCGCCCACGAAACGGTCTGCCACGCACCCAATTCCCGCGCCAGCAACCCGCCCTCCGCGTAACCGACCGCGGCGGCCAGCACGGCGCCGAAGAACAGCGCGTCCGACCACTGCACTCCGCTGAGGCCGCCGCCTTGCAGGACAGCGAAGCCGACCGCCGCGACGGCGCCGACGGCGGCAAGTGCCCAGAAAATCGCGGGTGGACGTTCGTGGGTGCGGAGTACCGCTACTACGGCTGTCGCGGCGGGGAGCAGCGCGATGACCACCGCGCCGTGGCTGGCGGAGGCGGTGGTGAGCGCGTACGAGGTCAGCATCGGGAAGCCGACCACCACTCCGCCCGCGACGACGGCCAGGCGGAACCACTGGGTGCCGCGCGGAAGGCGTTGTTTGGTGGCGATCAGCGCGACGGTCGCGAGCACCGCGGCGACCGCTGCGCGCGCGGAGCCGATGAACATCGCCGAGAGGCCGCCGTTTTCGACGGCGACCCGGGTGAACGGCACGGTGAACGAGAACGCCGCGACGCCGAGCAGTCCCCACCAGAGACCGGCCCGGGGTAGCGCCGGTGCTTCCGGGAGAGTAGCGCTATCCTTCAGTTTCATGTCCGACGATAGCAGCTCCCGGATCGCTTCGACACTGCGCGAGTGGATCGCCACCGCCCCGGCCGGAGCGAAACTGCCGTCCTCGCGGGAGCTGGTCGCGCGGTACTCGGCCAGTCCGGTGACTGTCCAGAAAGCACTGCGCTCCCTGTCTTCCCAAGGACTGGTGGAAAGCCTGCCGGGAGTCGGCACGTTCGTCCGTGCCGCGCCCGCCACCGGGTCCGGCGACTATGGCTGGCAGACCGCGGCGCTCGGCACCCCGGGGCACGGGCTGCTCAACCAGCCCGCGTCGCTGCAGCCGGTATCCACCGACTCAGTAGCGCTTCATTCCGGCTATCCCGACCCGGAACTGCTGCCGGAGCGCCTCGTCCGGAGCGCGTTCGCCCGGGCGGCGCGGACCGCGGCGCTGGTCGGACGGCCGCCGACCGCGGGCGTTCCCGAACTGCAGGCCTGGTTCGCCGCGGAACTGCGCGCGGCCACCCCGGCGGGCATCGCCCCGGTGACCCCGCGGGACGTGGTGATCACGCCGGGCAGCCAAAGCGGCCTGGTCACCGCCTTCCGCGCGCTGGTCGGGCCGGGGCAGCCGCTCCTGCTGGAGTCTCCGACGTACTGGGGCGCGATCCTCGCGGCGACGAAAGCGGGCGTCGCGGTGGTGCCGGTGCCGAGCGGCCCGAACGGACCGGACCCCGAGGTGCTGGCCAGGACGTTCGAACAGACCGGCGCGCGGGCTTTCTACGCGCAGCCCAGTTTCGCCAGCCCGACCGGGGCGCTGTGGCAGCCCGACCTGGTCGACCGGGTCCTGGACACCGTCCGCCGGCACGGCGCGTTCCTGATCGAGGACGATTCCGCGCACGATTTCGGCATCACCGCGGAACCCCAGCCCATCGCCGGCCGGGACGACGACGGCCACGTGGTCTATCTCCGCTCCCTCACCAAGAGCGTCTCGCCGGCGATCCGCGTCGCCGCGCTGATCGCCCGCGGCCCGGCGCGCGACCGGATTCTCGTGGATACGCTGGCGGAATCGATGTACGTCAGCACGGTGCTGCAGACCGTCGCGCTCGACGTCGTGACCCAGCCCGCGTGGCGCACCCACCTGCGGCGGGTCCGGCACCAGCTCAAGACCCGCCGCGACCTGCTGCTCACCGGCCTCCGCGAGCACGCGCCCGCGGTGCGGGTGGAATCCGTGCCGCAGGGCGGGTTGAACCTCTGGGCTCGACTGCCTGGAACCGTCGACCTGTCGCGCGTGGTCCGCGACTGCGAATCCGCCGGGGTGGTCATCGGACCCGGCGACGAATGGTTTCCCGCCGAGCCGACCGGACGGTTCATCCGGCTCAACTACGCCGGACCGAACCCGGACGCGTTCGCCGACGCCGCGCGGGTGATCCAGGAGGCAGTGGCGGCGAACGCCTGATCAGCCGTTTTCCGCGCGCAGGGCGGCTTTTTGCACCTTCCCGGACGGCGTCAGCGGAAGGCTGTCCCGAAGCACGATCTGGCGCGGGACCTTGTAATCCGCCACCTGCCCGGCGCAGTACTCCTTCAGTTCCGCTTCGGTGACCGACGAATCCTGGGCCGGGACAACGTAATACCGGCCGATCTCCCCCAGCACCGGATCGGGCACGCCGACCCCGGCCGCCAGCAGCACTCCGGGATGCGCGGCGAGGACGTTCTCGACCTCGACCGGATAAATGTTGAAGCCGCCTTGGACGAACATGTCCTTGGCGCGGCCGTGCAGTGTCAGGTAGCCGTGCTCGTCGGCCCGGGCCATGTCGCCGGTGTGCAGCCAGCCGTCCGCGTCGACCGCGGCCGCGGTTTCCTCCGGCAGATTGTGGTAGCCAGCCATGATCGACGGGGTCCGGAACAGCAATTCGCCGGTTTCGCCGACCGGCAGCGCTTCTCCGGACGGAGCCGCGATTTTCGCTTCCACGCCAGGGAAAGGGACTCCGATAGAGCGTTCAGTCGCTTCCGTGCCGGCATTCCACGGCGTCATCACCACAGCCCCGGAAACTTCGCTCAGCCCGTACAGATTCATCACAGTCGCGTTCGGGAACGCAGCCGTAAGGCGTTGCAGCAAAGCAGGTTCCGCGTTCGCGCCACCGGTCACGACCACCCGGATCGCCGAAGTGTCGACGCCGGCGAAACGCTCGTGATTCAGCAGCAGCGTGTGCATCGTCGGCACGCCGACCCACATCGTCAGCCCGGCCGTCCGGAACAGATCGGCGGCCGCTCCGGCGTCGAACGACGGCAGCAGCACCGTCCGGCTGCGCGCGACCAAAGCGGACAGGACACAGCAGGTGATCCCGCTGACGTGATTCAGCGGAACGGCCACCGGCAACACGTCGTCGGGGCTCAGCTGGAGGTGATCGGACTCCGCGGCGGCGGACGCCAGCTGGCCGCGGTGGGTCAGTGTCGCGCCTTTGGGACGGCCCGTGGTGCCGGAGGTGTAGATGATCATCATCGGATCGTCCGCTTCGACCTCCGCCGCCGCGGCTTTCACCGCCTCGCCGGGCTCCCCGGCGCCCAGTTCGGCGAAGGTCACGACGGAAACGCCGGGCAGCTCGAGGTTTCCCAGCAGGGCAAGGAAATCGACGTCGCCCGCCGCCGGTTCGGTCACCACGAGCCGCGCGCCGGAATCGGCGAGGATGTGCGCGAATTCGGTTTCGCGGTACCGGGGACTCAGCCCGACGACCACCGCGCCGGTCTTCGCGGCGGCGAAGTACACCGCGAGCCACTCCGGCGTCGTGCGCCCGTTGACCGCTATCCGGTCGCCGCGCCGCACGCCCCGCCGCAGGAAATCGGCGGCGATCCGGTCCGACCAGGCGTCCATCTCGGCGAACCGGATGTCGCGGGAACCGGCCGTCCAGCCGACGGCGTCCGCCGGAGCGGTGCGGAGCAGGTCGTGAATACGCGTCATCGCTCGTCCTCACTGGGTCAGGTGGACGGCGAGGAAGCCGAGCTGATCCGAGGCGACCTTTTCGACCACAGCCGAATGGTAGCCCCCGTAAGAAAAACCCGGTGCCCGCGCCGAGCGCAGCCACCGGGTTTTCCGGCACTCGGTCAAGACAGGTGATGCACCTCCTGCAGCCCGTACACCGGCGTCTCCAAGCCTTCGAAGCGCGCCTTCAGCTGCAGCGCCAGATAGAGCGAGTAATGCCGCGACTGGTGCAGATTCCCGCCGTGGAACCACAACCCCTCCTGCTGGGTGGGCTTCCACATGTTGCGCTGCTCGCCCTCCCACGGACCCGGGTCCTTCGTCGTCTCCGAGCCGAGGCCCCAGCATTTGCCGACCTTGTCCGCGGTCTCCTGGCCGACCAGGTCGGCGACCCAGCCGTTCATCGAGCCGTAGCCGGTCGCGTACACGACCACGTCGGCTTCCAGTTCGGTCCCGTCCTCCAGCACCACCGAGTTCGCGGTCAGGTGGTCGACCTGGCCGTGCGCGAGCTTGATGCTGCCGTTGGCGACGAGTTCCGAAGCGCCCACGTCGATGTAGTAGCCGGAACCGCGGCGCAGGTACTTCATGAACAGGCCGGACCCGTCGTCGCCCCAGTCGTGCTTGAAGCCCGCCGCTTCGAGCCGGGCGTAGAAGTCCGCGTCGCGCTCGCGGATCGCTTCGTACACCGGGATCTGGAACTCCGGCATGATCCGATACGGGATCGACGCGAAGATCAGGTCCGCCTTCTCGGTGGTGACGCCCGCGGCGAGCGCTCGTTCCGAGTACAGGTCGCCGAGGCCGAGGTCCATCAGCGAATCCGACTTCACGATGTGCGTGGACGAACGCTGCACCATCGTCACGTCCGCGCCGTGCTCCCACAGTGCCGCGCAGATGTCGTGCGCCGAGTTGTTCGACCCGACGACGACCGCCTTCTTGCCCGCGTACGCGTCCGGGCCGGGGTGCTGCGACGAATGGTGCTGGTCGCCCTGGAACTCGTCCATCCCGGGGAACGACGGCAGATTCGGCTTGCCGGACATCCCGGTCGCGAACACGACGTGCCGCGGCGTGAGGACCACCTGCTCGCCGTCGCGGTCCACCGTGACGTGCCACTGCTTCGCGTCGTCGTCCCAGACCGCGGAGGTGACCGCCGAACGCGTCCAGTACGGCACCTCCATCAGCCGCGTGTACATCTCGAGCCAGTCGGCGATCTTGTCCTTCGGCGCGAACACCGGCCAGTTTTCCGGGAACGGCAGGTAGGGCAGGTGGTCGTACCAGACCGGGTCGTGCAGGCAGAGGTTCTTGTACCGCTTGCGCCACGAATCGCCGGGCCGGTCGTTGCGCTCCACCACCAGCGAGGGCACGCCGAGCTGGCGCAACCGGGCGCCGAGCGCGATCCCGCCCTGTCCGCCGCCGATCACGACGACGTAGGGCTGCTGCTCGTAGCCGAGCGTTTCCTGCTCCTCCGCCCGCTTCTCCGCCCACGACCGGCGGCCGCGGACCACGCCGTGCTCGACGCCCTTGGGCCGCCGTTCCCGCTGCGACTCCTCGAAGCCCTTCAGCTCGCGCAGGCTGGTGAGCAGCGTCCACGCGCCTTCTTCCTTCAGCCGCAGATGCCCTTTCGCGCGTCCGACGGCGGTCTCGAACTCGATCCACGCCTCGGTGACGCCGCCGGACTCGGTGGCCGGTTCGCTGGTGCGGAATCCGCTCGGGTCCGTCGCCTCCAGGCAGCCGCCGAGCAGGCCGGCCACCCCGTCCCTGCCCTCGACGGTCTTGAGGTTCCAGGTGAACGAAACCAAGTCGCGCCAGTAGGAATCGACGGCGAACAACGCCGAGGCAGCCTCGATGTCGCGGGCGGCCAGCGCGGCCTCGAACCGGGCCAGCCAGTCCTCGACCCGGGCCTGCGGCGTGCTCGCCTGCGCGATCCGGTCGACCGTCTGTGTCATGGCTCCTCCATCTGCTCGCGATGCCAGCGTCGTCGGTGGTGTAGCGCCGATCACACTCCGCGGGCGAGCCGGGCGGCAAGGGTTGCAGCGAGTTGCACGCGCCGAGGCATGACAACGTCGGCGCAGGTCACCTATGCTGGGCCGCTGACGCGATGGTGCGGGAGGTGACTGTGGTGGTGCACAGTGCGGTGCCTCCGGGCCGCAACCTGCCCACCCACGCGCGCGACCTCGTCCGGATGCACGAAGCGGTCATCGGCGGCAGCCGTCCGGCGGTGCCGCCGCGTCCGCTCGTCTCGCGCTCCTGGTCCCGCGTGCTGAGCCTCGGCCTGACCGCGGACGGGATGAACGCCCGCGATTCGGTCCCCGGCGAGGAGGTCGAACGCCGCCGGCACGGCTCCCCGCTGCGGCACGTCATCGAAGACCTCCGCCAGGTCGTCGGCGCGACGTCCGATTCGGCGCACATGCTCCTGGTAGTCACCGACGCGGACGGCATCATCCTGTGGCGCGAAGGCTCGTCCGCCGTCCGGCGCAAGGCGGACACGCTGGGTTTCATCGAAGGTTCGGAATGGACCGAAGCCCGCGTCGGCACGAACGCGATCGGCACCGCGCTGGCCGAAGCCGCGCCGATCGAGCTGCTGGCCGGCGAACACTTCGAGCAGAACCAGCACCCGTGGTACTGCACCGCCTCGCCGATCCACGACCCGCGCACCGGCGAACTCCTCGGCGTCATCGACGTCAGCGGCCCCGCGCTCACCCTGCACCCGGCCATCGGCGCCCTCGTCGAAACCGGCAAGCGGCTGGCCGAATCGCAACTGTGGCGCACGCACCGCCAGCGCCTCGAACGACTGCGCCAAATGGCTGAACCTGTCCTGTCCTCCGGCCCCGCCCTGGTCGTCGACGAGGACGGCTGGGTCGCCCACAGCGTCGGCGTGTCCGCGGGCGAGCGCATCGCCGCTCCCCAGGCCGGCCAGGTCGTCGCCGTCCCCGGGCTGGGCGCCTGCCTCCCGGAACCCATCGCCGACGGCTGGCTCGTCCGCCCCGCCAGCACCGCCCGCACCGTGCGGCTCGACCTGGACCTCACGCCCGCCCCGCTGCTCAGCCTCCAGGCCGGCGACACCGGCTGGCGCCGCCCGATCACCAAACGGCACGCGGAAATCCTGGTCCGCCTGGAAAAAGCCGGCCGCGACGGCCTGTCCGCGGTCGCGCTGAGCCACGCCCTCTACGGAGACGCCGAACACCTGGTCACCGTCCGCGCCGAGGTCTCGCGCCTGCGCCGCCTCCTGGGCGCCATCGTCGACACCCGCCCCTACCGGCTCGCCGACGGCGTGCGCATGACTGTCCACGCAGGACAGTGACCAGCACACTCCGATAAACGGGCCCCCGGTGCGAGCGGCGCCGGGGCGTCCGCTAATGTTTACGACACGTTGCACAGCAGCAAGCGCGATTAGCTCAGCGGGAGAGCGCTTCCCTGACACGGAAGAGGTCACTGGTTCAATCCCAGTATCGCGCACTCCAGCCCACCCCAGGCTGGTGCGTTGCACAACGGGCGATTAGCTCAGGGGGAGAGCGCTTCGTTCACACCGAAGAGGTCACTGGTTCGATCCCAGTATCGCCCACCAGCATGGTCACCCGGCCCGCCGACGATCTTCGCCGGCGGGCCGTTCGTGATTTCCGGCCGGGTCCTGGCTGAGCGAGGCCCCCGTCTCCGAACCGTCCGTCTCCCTCGCGAGGTGACCCGTGTCCGCTGATTTCATCGTCGATCCGCCGGGCAAGGCCGATCTGGACTTCCTCGACTGGATGCCGAGCCGCGGGCTGCTGCGCCGGGTCCTCGGGTTCATCGCGGACGAGGTCGAGGACCCGGCGCTGGCCGCGGACCTGCGCGACTTCGTGGCCGGAGGTTACGCGTTCTTCTCGCTCGGCAACTATTCCGCGGAGCAGGCCGCGGAGATCATGAAGGTGATCCGGGAGAAGCTGCCGGCCGCGGTCGAAGAATGGTTCCCGGGCAACGAGGGCGCCCGGGAGAACGTCGCCGAGCTCGTCGAGATGGTCGAGGAAGCCGAGGCCGCTCCCCCGGCTTGACCGAGCCGAGTGACCGCCCGGTTTCCGGGCCGGTGTTTCAGGCGGCGCGGTTCGCGGCAGTGTTCCGGATCTTCTTCGTACGACCGTGCTCGGCCATCACGGCCAGCACCTGCCGCGAAGCGGAGAAATCGGCCAGCCGCCGCTGCATCCAGTCGCTCACGGACTCCAGTTCGGCGACGTCCGGGACCCGGCCGTTTTCGGTCTCCAGCCACACTTCCCAGTCCCGCGCCCGCTGCCGGACGAACTCGCGGTCCTTCACCGGCCCGAGGCGGTCCGCCTCCGCGACGATCCCCGCTGCCCGCCGCCGGAACTCCGCCGGATCGGCGGTCTCTCTCGCGACCTGGTCGACCAGCTCCACCACCGCCGTCTTGGCCGTCAGCGGCTCCGGATCGCGCACCAGCACCGCCGCCAGCTCGCGAGGAGCCGCCCCGCCGCGCGCCGCGACGACGCGCCGGTAAGCAGCGGAGCGGACGTGCTCGTCGACGACCGCCGCGTCGAGGTCGACGCCGGTCATCCCGGCGGTCTCGAACAACGCGGTCAGATCGGCTCGGAACATCGTCATGTCCAACGCCTTCGAGCACCCCCCTCGTCCAGGTTCACGGGCGGTCGTCCAGACCGCTGTTCGGATTCTCCCGCCGCGACAAGGGAACGACGGATCACCGCCAGGGGCAACACATTGCTTGCCGACAGCTCCCGCGCCCACCGGCAGAACCTTCCGCCAATCTTGCTTCAAGTCTGCCCCGCTTCCCCCGGCGAAAGTATTCACCCGCGCGCCAGATCCGGGACACTCGGCTCGTTCATGCTCTCCCCGGGCGAGCGGCGGCCGGTAACTCCGGGCGACCGCTGTCTCGCCGCGAGCACACGGAGGACGCAACCATGGCGGGTACGAGTCGCCGGAATTTTCTCGGCATGGCGGGCGCTTCGCTCGCCGGAGCGGCGGCCGGAGGGCTGCTGCCGGGGTCGATCGGGAAGGCTCTCGCGGTCGAACCGGCCCGCCGGTCGGGCACGATCGAGGACGTCGAGCACGTCGTCGTCCTCATGCAGGAGAACCGGTCCTTCGACCACTATTTCGGCACCATGCGCGGCGTGCGCGGCTACGGCGACCCCCGGCCGCACTTGCTGCCCAACGGGCGGCCGGTGTTCTACCAGCCCCCGGCCAAGGTGCGGACCTCCGGCTACAAGAGCCGCGGCCTGCCGGACGACGCCGAGTACGTCCTGCCGTTCCCGCTCGACGCGTTGCGCACCAGCGAGCACATCGCCGGCACCCACCACGGCTGGGGCAGCGGCGAACCGCTGTGGAACGGCGGGCGCTACGACGGCTGGGTGAACGAAAAGCAGGACGTGTTCACCATGACGTATCAGCAGCGGTCCGAGCTGCCGTACCACTACGCGCTCGCGGAGGCGTTCACCATCTGCGACGCCTACCACTGCTCCGTTCCCGCGGACACCGCGCCGAACCGGATTCTGCTGTGGTCCGGCACGATCGACACGCAGAACCGCCTGGGCAGCAAGCAGAACGGACCCGGGCTGTGGGAGCGGCCGGACACCAACGGCTACAGCTGGACCACCTACCCCGAACGGCTGCAGCAGGCCGGCGTGAGCTGGAAGCTCTACCAGGGCGGCAGCGGCATCCCCGGCGAGCCGACGGACAACTACACCGACAACTCGCTCGAGTTCTTCGCTAAGTACCACCCGAAGGAAGGCGCGTCCGGGCCGCTGGTCGAGCAGGGCGTTTCGACGCACACGCTCAAGGAGTTCCGCGCTGACGTGCAGGCCGGGAAGCTGCCGCAGGTCACCTGGATCGTGCCGCCGTACAAGTACAGCGAGCACGCGGCCGCGTCCGCCAGCGACGGCGCGTACTACCTGAACCTCGTCCTCGACGCGCTCGTGTCGAACCCCGAGGTGTGGAGCAAGACCGTCTTCTTCATCAACTACGACGAGAACGACGGCCTGTTCGACCACGTCGTCCCGCCGATGCCGCCGCTGCTCAACCAGCCGGGCACGGACGGCCTGGTCTCGCGCTCGCTCGCGGCGAGCCTCCCCGACGAGACCCTCGACTTCGACAAGCTCCCGAAGGGCACCGGCGGCGCGCCGACCGGCGTCTCGCTCACCGGCAAACACCCCGCCGGGCTCGGTTCCCGGGTGCCGATGCTCGTCGTGTCGCCGTGGTCGCGCGGCGGCTGGGTCTGCTCCGAAACCTTCGACCACACCTCGGTCCTGCGCTTCCTGGAAGCCCGCTTCGGCGTGGCGGAGCCGAACATCAGCGCGTGGCGGCGGTCCGTGTGCGGCGACCTCACCTCGGCGTTCGACTTCTCCCGCCCGCAGACCAAACCGGTCGTGACGCCGACGCCCGCCCCGCTGCCGAGCAAGAACCAGCCGTTCTCGGTGAAGCTGCCGCAGGCGATGCCGAAGCAGGAGCCGGGCGTCCGCCCCGCGCGAGCGCTGCCGTACCGGTTCACCACCGCGCTCGCCGGAAAGCGCGACGGCCGCTCGGTTTCGGTGCAGTTCACCAACGACGGCACCGCGGGCGCGTACTTCTACGTCTACGCGCACGGCGATTCGCCCCGCCGCTACACGGTCGCCGCGCACGACACGATCAGCGACACCTGGGAAGGCGCGCCGGGCACCGACGAGCACGGCAACTACGACCTGCGCGTCACCGGCGCGAACGGTTACCTCGCGCAGTTCACCGGCGTCACCGCGGACACGACCGAGCCGGAGGTTTCGGTGTCCACGAACAACTACGGGGTCCCGCTGCTGACCCTGACCGTCACGAACCCGGGCCGCCAGCGCCGGAAACTGAAGCTGCGCAACGATTACAGCCGCAGCGCCGACCGGACGATCGTGCTCGGCCCCGGCGAAACCCGGCGCGTGCAGTGCGAGACGGCGTCCTCGTTCGGCTGGTTCGACGTCTCGCTGACCGACCCGGCCGCGCCGGGCTACCTGCGCCGGTTCGCCGGGCACAACGAGACCGGCCGGCCCAGCTTCAGCGACCCCGGTCCGCAACGGTAGCCGCAGGGTGAACGCCCGGCCGGAGGATTCCGGCCGGGCGCCGGGTTAAAGTCCGGCCATGAAGCGCGCATCGGTGTCCGACGGACTGGACCTCTACCTGCCCGTCTCCACGACCCGCCCCGCGCACGCGCTCGAAACCGCACTGCGCGCCGCGGTCGTCGACGGACGGCTCCCGGTGGGCACCCGGCTGCCCGCCTCGCGCGCCCTCGCCGCCGATCTCGGCATCGCCCGCAGCACCGTCTCCGAGGTCTACTCGCGGCTAGCCGCCGAAGGCTGGCTGGAGAGCCGTGTCGGAGCCGGAACCTGGATCGCGGGCTTCCCGCGACAGGCGCAACCGGCTGTCGCGCAACGACAATCGCCGCCGGAGTACGAGCTTCGCGGCGGCCTCGCCGACGCCGGCGACTTCCCGCGCAGCCAATGGAGCGCCCAAACCCGGCGAGCGCTGGCGGAAATGCCGGTCTCCGCGTTCGCCTACGCCCCGCCGGAAGGGGCCGTCGAACTCCGCGACACCCTCGCCGGGTACCTCGCCCGGACTCGCGGCGTCGCGGTCACCGCGGCGGAAGTCCTGATCGGCAGCGGTTTCGGCGACCTGCTTTCGCTGACCTGCCGAGCCATTCGCGCGCGCGGCGGCAAGCGGATCGCCGTCGAGGAGTACGGCCACGAGCGGCACCGGCGGATCATCGCCGAGTCCGGACTGGAGATCGTCGCGATCCCGGTCGACTCCGAGGGGGCCGACCTCGCCGACGCCGAAGCCGACGCGGTCTTCCTCACCCCGGCCCACCAATTCCCGACCGGGGTGCCGCTCTCGCCGGAACGGCGCCGAGCCGCCGTCGAATGGGCGAACGCCCGCGACGCGCTGATCCTGGAAGACGACTACGACGGCGAATTCCGCTACGACCGCCGCAGCATCGGCGCGCTCCAAGCCCTCGCGCCGGATCGGGTCGTGTACCTGGGCACGTCGAGCAAGGCCCTCGCCCCGGCCGTCGGCGTCGCCTGGGCGGTGGCCCCGCCCGAGCTGCTGCCCGAACTGCTCCGGCAGCGAAGCCTCAGCGGCGTCACGCCCAGCGGACTGCACCAGCAGGTCCTCGCCCGCTTCCTCGATTCCCACGAGTACGACCGCGCCGTCCGCCGGCGCCGGGCCACCTTCCGGACCCGCCGCGAACTGTTCGCCCAGCTCCTCGCCGAACGCGCACCGGAGCTGCGGCCGGGCGGTCTCGCCGCGGGTCTGCAGTGCCTGGTCGAACTGCCGGACGCGGCCGCCGAAGAACGCGCGCTCGCCGCCGCCCGCCAGTTCGGCGTGGCCCTCGAAGGTCTCGCCGACTACCGCGCTCCCGGCGGCAACCCAGACCGGGCCGGAGTCGTCATCGGCTACGGCGCGGTGTCGTCCGCCCGCGCCGCGCGCGCCCTCGCGCTGGCCGCCGACGCGCTGGCAAATGGTCTGAGTTTCTAGCGCGAGATTGGCCGGTAATCCGGTCCATTCGCGTCCTAATCTAGGTCCATGACAACGACGAACCCCGTTCTGGTCCCGATCCCCCAGCGTCTCGATTTCGACGCTCTGGCCCCGATTTTCTCCCGTGCGATGAGCACTTTGGACGACGCCGCGACCCAGCAGCTCGACCACGCCGGCATCGACCCGGGCCTGCGCGAACTGGTCCGCCTCCGCGCGTCCCAGATCAACGGCTGCGCGTACTGCGTCGACATGCACTCGCAGGCCGCGCGCAAGGAAGGCGTCACCGCGCAGCGGGTCGACGCGCTCGCGGTCTGGGCGGAATCCGGCCTGTTCACCGCGGCCGAGCGGGCCGCGTTCGCGCTGACCGAGGACGTCACGCGCCTCTCCGAAACGCACGTCCCCGAGTCGACCGTTTCCGCGGCCGTCGAAGCACTCGGCGAGGAAGGCGCCGCGGCGGTGATCGCGCTCATCACCGCGATCAACATGTGGAACACGGTCGGCGTGACGACCCGCTGCTGGTCGGTCAGCCCGGCATGACCACCGCGCGCACGGCGATCCGGCGGCTCGCCACCGCACAAGCCCTGACCTCGGCGGGCGACGGCGCGGTACTGGCCGTGTCCGCCGTCCATTTCACCACCCGGGTCGGCCTGCCGGCGGGAATCGTGGCGCTCGGGCTGTCGCTCGGCGCCGCGACGAGCCTGACCACCACCGTTCCGTTCGGGACGCTGCTGGACCGGATCGGCGCCCGCCGCGCACTCGCCGCGGCCACCGCCGCCGCGGTCGCGGGCCTGCTGCTGTTCGCCGTCGCGCACACTGTTCCGCTGTACATCGCCGCGTGCGCGCTCTTCGCCTGCGGGCAGAGCGCGCTCGCGGCGGGCCGCCAAGCCGTCGTCGCGACGGTGGTGGCTCCCGAAGGCCGGGTCCGAGCCCGCGCGTTGCTGCACACCGCCGTCAACATCGGCATCGGCGCGGGCTCCGGAATCGGCGCGCTCGTCCTGGCCGCTGGGACCAACGCGGGCACCGTTTTCCTCGCCGACGCCGGTCTTTTCGTGTTCGCCACCGCGCTGTACCTGCACGCCGGGCCGGACGCACCCGCGGAACGCCAAACCGGCTGGCCAGCCCTGCGAGACCGCCGTTACGTCACCTTGACGGTGCTGGCGGCGGTCACGCAGCTGACCATGCCGATCCTCAGCGTCACGCTTCCCCTGTGGATAGTCACCCGCAGCTCCGCTCCACAATGGACTTCCGCAGTGGTGCTGCTGGCCAACACTATCCTCGTCGTGTTCCTCCAGCTGCCGATCAGCCGACAGGTCCGCGACGCCCGCACCGCACGCCGATCCCTTGTGGTGGCCGGAATCTTCCTGATCGCCGCCTGCACCGTCTTCGGCTCGCTCAGCGCTTCAGCACACCCGGTAATCCTGGCGCTCGTCGGCGCGCTGCTGCTCACCGTCGCCGAAACGACCGCCTCCGCCGGAGCCTGGCATCTCGCGTTCAGCCTTGCCCCGGAAGGACATCAGGGCCAGTACCAAGCGCTGTTCGCCACCAGCACCGCCCTCGCCCGCATCACCGGTCCGCTCGTGCTGGTCCCGCTCGTGCTGACGTTCGGCTTCCTCGGCTGGACGCTCGCCGGGCTCGGGATGCTGGCCGCGGCCGCCGCGCTGGCGGCCATGGCCGTCCCGCGCCGGAAACGTCAGCGGAACCCTCAGCGGAAAGCCGACTGCCCGGTGATCGCCTGACCGACGACCAGCGTGTGCATCTCGACCGTGCCCTCGTAGGTGAGGACCGATTCGAGGTTGTTCATGTGCCGGATCACCGGGTATTCCAGCGAAATCCCGTTCGCGCCGAGGATCGTGCGCGCGGTGCGGCAGATCTCGATCGCCTCGCGGACGTTGTTCAGCTTGCCCAGGCTCACCTGCTCCGGCCGCAGCACCCCGGCGTCCTTGCGCCGTCCCAAGTGGATCGCGAGCAGCAACGCCTTCGTGTACTCGAGCGTCATGTCGACAAGTTTCTGCTGCGTCAGCTGGAACGCGGAGATCGGCTTGCCGAACTGCGTGCGGTCCTCGGCGTAGGACATCGCCGCCTGCAGGCAGGAACGCGCCGCGCCTACCGAACCCCACACGATGCCGAAGCGGGCTTCGTTGAGGCAGCTCAACGGTCCCTTCAGCCCGGTGACCTCCGGCAGCACCGCGTCCGCGGGCAGCCGAACGCCGTCGAGAACGAGTTCGCTCGTGATCGAGGCGCGCAGCGAAAGCTTGTGCTTGATCTCCGGAGCCGAGAAGCCTGGGGTGTCGGTGGGCACGACGAAACCGCGGACGCCCTTGTCGGTCTGCGCCCACACCACGGCGACGTCAGCGACGCTTCCGTTGGTGATCCACATCTTCCGGCCGTCGAGGACCCAGTCGTCGCCGTCGCGCCGCGCGCGGGTGCGCATGCTGGCCGGGTCCGAGCCGGCGTCCGGTTCGGTCAGCCCGAAGCAGCCGATCGCCTCGCCCGCCGCCATCGACGGCAGCCACTGCTGCTTCTGCTCCTCCGAGCCCCACTTCCAGATCGCGAACATCGCCAGCGACCCCTGCACCGAAACGAGCGAGCGGATGCCCGAGTCGCTCGCCTCCAGTTCCAGGCAGGCGAGCCCGTACTCGGTCGCCGACATCCCGGCGCAGCCGTAGCCCTCCAGGTGCATGCCGAGCACCCCGAGCGTGCCCAGGTCCTTGGCCAGGCCGCGCACGTCCGGCAGCTCGCCGCGCTCGAACCAGTCGCCGACGTACGGGTCGATCCGCTCCGCGCAGACGCGGCGGACCGCGGCCGCGATCGCCTTCTCGTCTTCGGTGAACAGGTCGCCGAGCCCGGCGGGGTCGCGCGGATCCAGCGGCGGCAGGGACTTCGTGGCGCTCATTTCTTCTCCTCTGCGAGCCAGCGGCGAATCTCGTCGCTGTGCTGCCCCAGCCGGGGCGGGGCGGAATAGCGGGCGACCGGCGTCTCCGAATAGCCGATCGGATGGCGGACCTGGGGCGGCGAATCGCCGCCGACAGGCACAGTCGGCGCGAGCCCGAGCGATTCGGCGAGCTTGAACCCGTCCGCGAGATCGCCGACCGGACCGGCGGGCACCCCGGCCTCGGTCAGCCGCGCGGCCCACGCCTCGACGGTGTCGGTACCGAGCTGCTCTTCGAGCGCGGCCCGCAGCTCCGGACGGTGGCGCACGCGTTCGGCGTTCGTCGCGAACCGCTCGTCGCCGGCCAGCTCCGGAACGCCCAGCACCTCGGCGAGCCGGCGGAACTGCCCGTCGTTGCCACAGGCCAGCGCGAGCACGTCGTCCTTGCAGCGCAACGTTTCGTACGGCGCGATCGACGGATGCGCGTTGCCCATCCGGCGCGGCGCGCGCCCGGTCGTGAGATACGAGGAGGCCTGGTTGGCCATCGAACCGAGCAAACTGGACAGCAGATTCACCTCGACCCGCTGCCCCCGTCCAGTCTGCTCGCGGGCCCGCAGCGCGGCCAGGATGCCGATGGTCGCGTCCTTCGCGGCGAGCACGTCGACCAGCGCGACGCCGGCCTTCGTCGGTTCGTCGGTGCCGGTGACGCTCATCAAGCCGCCCATCGCCTGCACGAGAAAGTCGTAGCCGGGCAGGTCCGCGTCGCCGCCGAAGCCGGAAACCGAGCAGTACACGATCCCGGGATTACCCACGCGGACCGCTTCGTAGTCGAGCCCGCGCCGTCGCAGCGCGCCGGACCGGAAGTTCTCGACGAGCACGTCGGCGCGCCGCGCGAGTTCCCGCGCCAGCACCAGGTCGTCCGGATCGCCGAGGTCGAGCACCACGGACTGCTTGGACCGGTTGGCGCATTCGAAGTACGAACTGGAGTGCGCGGTCCACGGCGGGCCCCAGCCGCGGGTGTCGTCGCCGGAACCGGGCCGTTCGACCTTGATCACCGTCGCCCCGAGGTCGGCCAGGTTCACGCACGCCAGCGGACCGGCCAGCACCCGGCTGAAATCCGCGACGACGACACCGTCCAGTGGCATGCTCACGAGCGCACCTCCTCGCTACGCATACTGGCATTGAACTACGTATTTACGCAACCTGCAGGTCCGGGTAGAGTTCGCGATCACCCGAGGAGAGAAAGCACCGATGCCGACGCACCCCACGCCGGACGGCCGCCCGAGGCCGCACCACCGGATGATCGACCGGGTGTCGACCATCCTGGAGCGGGCCGCGCGCTCCCGGAACGGGGTCACGCTCACCGAATTCGCCCGCGAGCTCGACGCGCCGATGAGCTCGATCCAGGGCCTGGTCAACGGCCTCGTCGCGACGGGTTACCTCGACGAGCACGACCGCCGCTACTCCCTCGGCCCGGCCCCGTTCCTGCTCGTCCGGCTGGTCGGCCGCCCCACGGTCACCACGGTGTCGCACGAGGATCTCGAAGCACTGCACGAGGAAACCGGGATGACCGCGGTGCTGGCGATCATGGTGGGCAGCGACCTTTACTACGTCGACCACGCCTCGCACGATCCGCGGTACGCCTACCTCGCCGAAGGTTTCGTGCGCCGCTCGCCGATCCGCACGTCGACCGGCTGGATCTTGCTGGCCGCCATGGAAAACCGGGACCTGTGGCCGCAGATCGGCTCGCTGCCGCCGGCGGACGCCGAACTGGTCGAGCGTTTCGTGCAGGACCTGACCCGGATCCGCGCCGAAGGCCTGGTCGCCGCCCCGAGCGCGTCGACCGAGGCGGACGGCGTGTCGGTCGCGGTCGTGGAGGACGGCCGGACCGTCGCCGCGGTCGGGATCATGGGCAGCCACACCGAGGTGGCCGAGCGCAAGGACGAGCTGATCGAGGTGCTGACCCGGCACCGGCGCGAATGGCGGAAACGGCCTTAGCCTCAGGGAATTCCGGGGTCGCCATTCGGGGATGACACCCGATGTCCGCGCGCTCGGACAAGGCGAAGCTGGACTCCGCACGTCGTCCGCGATCGGTGAGGAGTCCCATGTCCCCAGCGCCTGGCCGAAAGTACTGCCCCACCGCGTGGACTCGTCCGCTGCAAGTCGCCACCGCCGTCTGCTCGCTGGTCTGCGCCGCCGGGACGCTCCTGCAGAACCTCCTGATCCTCGACGTGGACCTGGTCCGCCTCGCACTGGAGTCCGCTCGCGGCAGCACCTCCGACGCGCCGGGCTTCCTGACCGGACTGCGCACGGCCGGCTGGTTCTTTCTCGCCGGCAACGCGGTCGGCCTGCTCGCGCTGACCGGCAAGACCTGGGTGTTCTGGGCAGCCATGCTCGTGAACGCCGCCCAAGCCGCCAGCGCCGTCCTGCTCCCGCTCGCGGTTTTCGACGCCTCCGCGGAACTCTACGGACGAGCCGGGCTTCTCCCGGCGATGCTCGCTTACGGCGGCGCGGCACTGCTCGCCTTGGTTCTGTTCGACAGTTTCGCCGTCTTCCGAACGCCCTGGGCGCAACGCCCGCAGAGCTGACCGTGCTACTCCGCCTCGAGGCCGGAGAGCTTCGCCAGCACCCCGCCGTCCGGGTCCAGTTCGCGTTCGACCTCGGCCAGCCGAGCCGTCGCCCGTTGATGCGCGCTGCGTCCGCGCGGCGCGAGGTACACCCGGACCCGCCGCCGGTCCTCGACATCCACCTCGCGATACGCCGCCGCGGTGGTGACCAGCCGGTCGACCACCCGGGTCAGCGTCGGCCCGGTGACCAGCGTGCGCCCGGCCAGCTCGGTCATCGTGAGGCCGTCGCCCGCGGCCAGCGCGTCCAGCACCAGCCAGCCGTCGAGGGTCAGGCCCTCTTCCTTGAGCAGCGGCTCGATCCGCAGCGTGACCGCGCGTGCGGTGCGGGTGAGTTCGCGGATCAGCGACGCCCCGGCCGCCTGTGCCTGCCTCATCCGCCTGCCCTCGTTCCCGCCCTTGCGCAAATGCCTTCGCATTGTAAGACTTCCAAATGGAAGCAAGTCAACCGGCAAAGAAGCCCGGAGCCGGCATGGGACTCGGAGTCGCCAGCCGCGCGAGCGCGTTGCGCGTCGCGCTGGTCGTCCCGCTGCAGGGACCGGCGGGCCTTTTCGGGCCCTCGTGCGAGGCGATCAGCGAACTCGCGGTCCGGGAACTCAACGACGCGGGCGGCATTCTCGGCCGCGAGGTGACGCTGGAAGTCGTCGACGGCGGCGCGCCTCCTGCCCAGGTCGCGTCGGCGGTGCGCCGGCTGGTCGACGCGGGCGAGATCGACGCGGTCACCGGTTGGCACATTTCGTCAGTCCGCAACGCGCTCGCGCCGGTCCTCGCCGACCGCGTTCCGTACGTGTACACGTCGCTCTACGAGGGCGGCGAAAGTCGTTCTGGCATCTACTGTTCCGGTGAAATTCCGCGCGTGCAGATCCAACCCGCCCTGCGGTGGCTGCGCGACAATTGCGGTGCGCGGAGCTGGTTCGTGGCGGGCGACGATTACGTGTGGCCGCGCGGTTCCGCGGACGCGATCCGGCGCTACGCAAGGGAACTCGATCTCCAGATCGCCGGAGAAGCCTTCGTCGGACTGGGTTCCGGTGACATGGCGAGGCTCGTCCGGCGCGTCGAGACCTCGGCGTGCGACGGGGTTCTCATGCTGTTCGTCGGACAGGACGCGGTGCGGTTCAACCGCCAGTTCGCCGCGCGCGGGCTCCACGAGCAGATGCTGCGCTTCAGCCCGCTGATGGAAGAAAACATGCTGCTCGCCAGCGGCGCCGAGGCGACCCGAAACCTCTTCGCCTCCGCCGCGTACTTCCGCTCGCTCGTCACAGCGGACGCGATGGATCTGCTCGGCCGCTACGTCCGCCTGCACGGCCCGGCCGCGCCGCCGCTCAACAACGCGGCCGAATCCTGTTACGAGGGCTTGCATACGCTCGCCGAACTCGCCCGCCGCGCAGGCACTCCGGACCTGCGCGCATTCAACGCGGCAATCGACGGCGTCGCGTACGACGGACCGCGCGGCACCGTCGAATTCCACGGCCAGCAAGCCGCCCAGCACGTGCACCTCGCCGCCGCGCACGGCTGCGATTTCGATCCGATCACCCGGCTCTGACCCGTCCCGCTCCGCTCTTGACGGCCGCCGT
This sequence comes from Streptomyces sp. AA4, assembly GCF_000158875.1. Lineage (NCBI taxonomy): Bacteria > Bacillati > Actinomycetota > Actinomycetes > Kitasatosporales > Streptomycetaceae > Streptomyces > Streptomyces sp. AA4. The sequence goes on from NZ_GG657746.1 coordinate 6,012,665, forward strand.
CCGCCCATTTATTTTCACTTGACAGTATTTCATCTGGTACCAACTGAGGAGCGTGCGATGAACAACGTCGGCCTGCTCTACGTCGGGGCGGTACTGCTGGTCAACGGGCTGATGCTGCTCGGGCGCGTGCCCGCGCGGTCGGCCGCCGCGCTGAACCTGTTCGTGGGCGGGCTGCAGTGCGTGACGCCGACGGTGCTGATCATCCAGGCGCACGGGGATTCCGAGGCGATCCTCAGCGCGTCCGGGCTGTTCCTGTTCGGCTTCACCTATCTGTACGTCGGGATCGCGAACCTCGCCGGGCTCGAACCCGAGGGCATCGGCTGGTTCTCGCTGTTCGTCGCGGGCGCCGCGCTCGTGTACGCCGGACTGGCGTTCTGGCGGCAGGACGATCCGGTGTTCGGCGTCATCTGGCTGTCCTGGGCCCTGTTGTGGGGCCTGTTCTTCCTCGTGCTCGGGCTCGGCCGCGAGGGGCTGACCCGGTTCACCGGCTGGACGACCGTCCTGCTGAGCCAGCCGACCTGCACGCTGCCCGCGTTCCTCGCGCTCACCGGCGGCTACCGCTCCACCGCGACCGCCGCCCTCATCGCGGCGGCGATCGCCGTCCTGCTCGTCGCTCTCGCCGCGGTGCTCGGCTTCCGCGGCCAGCCCCGCTCCGTCCCCGACCGCGCCGCGGCCGCGGCCTGACCCTCCACCCAGAAGGAGAACTCCCATGCGACACGGCGACATTTCCTCGAGCCCGGACACGGTCGGCATCGCGGTCGTGAACTACAAGATGCCGCGGCTGCATTCGAAGGCCGAGGTGCTGGACAACGCGCGCAAGATCGCCGACATGGTCGTCGGCATGAAGGGCGGCCTGCCCGGAATGGACCTCGTCGTGTTCCCCGAGTACTCGACGCAGGGGATCATGTACGACGAACAGGAAATGTACGACACCGCGGCGACCGTGCCCGGCGAGGAAACCGCGATCTTCTCCGCCGCCTGCCGCGAGGCCGACACGTGGGGAGTTTTCTCGATCACCGGCGAACAGCACGAGGACCACCCGAACAAACCGCCGTACAACACCCTGGTGCTGATCGACAACCACGGCGAGATCGTGCAGAAGTACCGGAAAATCCTGCCGTGGTGCCCGATCGAGGGCTGGTACCCGGGCGACTCGACGTACGTCACGGACGGCCCGAAGGGCCTCAAGATCTCCCTGATCATCTGCGACGACGGCAATTACCCGGAAATCTGGCGGGATTGCGCGATGAAGGGCGCCGAGCTGATCGTCCGCTGCCAGGGCTACATGTACCCGGCGAAGGACCAGCAGGTGCTGATGGCGAAAGCCATGGCGTGGGCGAACAACTGCTACGTCGCGGTCGCCAACGCGGCCGGATTCGACGGCGTGTACTCGTATTTCGGCCACTCCGCGATCATCGGGTTCGACGGCCGGACGCTCGGCGAAACCGGCGAGGAGGAATACGGCATCCAGTTCGCCCAGCTGTCGCTTTCGGCGATCCGGGACGCGCGCGAGTACGACCAGTCGCAGAACCACCTGTTCAAGCTGCTGCACCGGGGCTACTCGGGCGTGCACGCGGCCGGCGACGGCGACAAGGGCGTCGCGGACTGCCCGTTCGAGTTCTACCGCACGTGGGTCACCGACGCGCAGAAGGCGCAGGAAAACGTCGAGGCCATCACGCGCAGCACGATCGGCGTCGCCGAATGCCCGGTCGGCCAGCTGCCCGCGGAGAAGACCAAGCAGGCCTGATTCCCCGCTGGCTGCCGGTTTTTCGGTTCAGGGAAAGGACACCATGCCGTTCATCACCGACAGGTACCACGACCAGAACCGGAACCGGCAGCCAGCCGCTCCGGCCGCCGCCGCCCCGGTTTCGTCCACTCCGGACACCCCCGATGCCCTGGCGCAACGCCTGCGCCGCCGCGTCCTCGGCCAAGACCCGGCCATCGACGCCGTCGTCCGCGCGATCACCCTGGCCCGCGCGGGCGCGACCGAACCCGACCGTCCACCCGCGACAGTCCTGCTCCTGGGCCCCACCGGCGTGGGCAAAACCGAACTGGTGCGCCAAGTCGCCGCCGCCCTGCGCTCCGGCCCGGACGATCTGTGCCGGGTGGACATGAACTCGCTCGCCCAAGAACACTACGCAGCCTCGTTCAACGGCGCGCCGCCCGGGTACGCGGGAAGCAAAGAAGCCTTCACCGTCTTCGATCGCTCCACGGTGGAGGGTGACCCGTACACGCCCGGAATCGTCCTCTTCGACGAGGTGGAAAAAGCCCACCCCACCGTCCTGCGCGCCCTGTTGGGCGTCCTAGACAACGGAATGCTGCGCCTCGCGAACGGTCAGGAGAAGATCTCCTTCCGCAACAGCTTCGTCTTCCTCACTTCAAACCTGGGCTCAAAAGAACTCGCCCGCCGCCGAGGTTCCCGCTGGCGCACGCTTCTGGACCGCGGCCACACCCGCCGAGCGGTCGTCGACAAAGCCCTTCAGTCGTTCTTCGACCCGGAATTCCTCAACCGCATCGACGAAACGGTGATCTTCGACGAACTGGACCGCACCACCATCGAACAAGTCGCCCGCCTCGAAACCGACCTGCTGCGCGCGAGACTCCGCCGCCGCGGCGTCGACCTCCAGGTAGACGAATCCGCCGTCCGCCTGTTAGCCAATGAAGGCTTCGACCCGGTCTACGGTGCCCGCGGCCTGCGCCGAACGCTCCGCACCCACCTGGCCGCCCCGGTAGCCGCCGAAATCATGCGAGTGCGCCCGACCGGCACGGCCCCGCTGCGGATCACCGCGACCGCCGCGACCGGAACCGTCCGCGCGACCGCCACCGATCCGGAGTCTTGACGCCGCGCGACCGCCTCTCTAAGTTCTCCGGACATAGGACGTCGGACATCCCACGTCCGGAGCGAGAGGCGGTCCCCCGGTGCTCCCGAGAACAGTCACGCTTGCGCTCGCCGCAACGATCTTGAGCGTCATCCCAGCCCCGCAGGCCAGCGCGCACAGCGGGTGCACCTCATCGACCCCGTTCGTCTCCGGCACGGAGGGCTACCACGCTTTCCGCATCCCCGCGGCAGTCCGCGCGAAGGACGGCTCGCTCCTCGCGTTCGCCGAAGGCCGCCGCGACTCCCCCGGCGACTCGGGCGCGATCCAAACCGTCGCCAAAACCTCCCGAGACGGCGGCTGCACCTGGGGCGACCTGCGCGTAGTCGACAGCAACGGCGAAGCCACCGCCGGAAACCCAACGCCGGTCGTAGCCCGCAACGGCGACCTCGTCCTCCTGACTGTCCACAACGGACCTGTCAGCGAAAAAGCCATCATGTCCGGAACCGTGTCCTCGCAAGACACCCGACGAGTTTTCGTCCAACGCAGCCCAGACAACGGCCGCACGTGGACCCCCGCCGCGGACATCACCGCCACGGCGAAACTCCCGTCCTGGCGCTGGTACGCCACAGCCCCCGGCCACGCCACCCTCCTCCAGCACGGCCGCCACGCCGGACGGATCATCGTGCCCGCCAACCACTCCAGCGCGCCCCCGGCGGGTTCGACGGACGTCGGAACGGAAGCCAAGTACTACGGCGGACACGACCTGTACAGCGACGACAACGGCCGCACCTGGCGCATCGGCTTCACCGACGACCCGACCGACGGCGTCCTCGCCCCCAACGAAACCACCGCCACCGAATTGCCGGACGGCACCGTCTATTTCTCGAGCCGCAACCAAGGCTCCGCTCCGGATCATCGTCTAGCCGCCTACAGCACCGACGGCGGCCGGACCCTGACCCGCCCGTATCAAGTGCAGCCCACCCTGTCCGGTCCGAAGGTGGAAGGCAGCGTCCTGCAAACGACGAACCGCCGCGTACTCCTCTACTCAGGCCCGTCCGACCCCACGGCCCGCCACACGATGCAGCTGAGGACCAGCGCGGACCGCGGCAAAACCTGGCAGCCGTCCACCGTGGTCGCCGACGCCCCCGCCGGTTACTCCGACCTGGTGCAGCCGGACCGTTTCACCGTCGGCGTCCTCTTCGAAACCGGAGTCACCAGCGCGTACGAACGGATCGAATTCCGCCGCTTGCCCCTGTGACACGGGGGTCCCCGGTAAAATCGGCCGCATGACGGACCCGTGGCTACGCCGCTTCCACCCCGCCGACGACGCCCCCGCCCGTCTGGTGTGCCTGCCGCACGCGGGCGGCGCAGCCCCGTTCTTCCATCCGCTGTCGAAGTCGCTGTCCCCCGCCGTCGACGTCCTGGCGGTGCAGTACCCCGGCAGGCAAGACCGGATGGCCGAACCGGCCCTGCGCACCATCGACGAACTGGCGGACGGCGTCACCCAAGCCCTCCTGTCGTGGCTGGACCTGCCGGTGTTTTTGTTCGGCCACAGCATGGGCGCGACGCTCGCGTACGAGGTAGGCCTGCGCCTCGAGTCGAGAGGCACGCCCGCGGAAGCACTAGTCCTGTCCGGCCGACGCGCCCCGTCCCGCCTAGTGCGGTGAACGAGTTCCACCTCCAAGACGACGACGGCCTCCTGTCCGAAATCGAAAGGCCTCGCCGGCACCGACCCGAGGGTCCTGCGAGATCCCGAAACTGCGAGAACTGGTTCCTGCCGGCCCTGCGCGCCGATTACACCGCCATCGAGACCTACCGCCCGAGCCCAGGCCCGATCTCCGCGCCCATCCACGCCCACACCGGAGACGCCGACCCGCACGCCCCCGTGGCCGACGTACAAGCCTGGTCGGCCCACACCAACGGCGACTTCACCCTGACCACTTACCCAGGCGGCCACTTCTACCTGGCGGACCACGCGGCGGCTCTCACGGACGCGTTGCTGAAACTGACTACGAGCGGGTTTTAGGTCTCTCTGCCCTCCGCAGCCCGCCCATTACTCCCCATCTCGGGTTGCGGACGTCTATCTCGGCCTTCCGCAGACCTGTCCCGACCTTCCGCATGCCTTCTGCGGCGGCCCCGGACAGCGCGCGTTTCGCCGTGGCCGCGCACGCATTCCAGACCCGGACCATCGCGGCGGTCCGGTGAAGAAGTTCGCCGCCGACCACTGGCGCTCCAGTCCGCGCCACGGTGTTTCGGCTGCCAACCAAATTTCCGCTCCGCCACCCCTGCCAGTTTCCGCTGCGCCACCTGTCAGCTTCCGCTCCACCATCCCGCCGGGCTCTGCACCGCGACTCCGCCAGGCCCGCATCGTCGCCACCGCCAATCCCGTTCCGCCACCCGCCAACTTCCGCTCCGCCACCCACCCGGCTGTGCACCGCGACTCCGCCAAGCCCGCATCGTCGCCACCGCCAATCCCGTTCCGCCACCCGCCAACTTCCGCTCCGCCACCCACCCGGCTGTGCACCGCGACTCCGCCTGGCTCCGCACCGCCGCCACGCCAGCTTCTTCTCCACCACTCCGCCAGGCTCCCGCTCCGCCACCCCGCCAAGCCCCGCACCGTGACCCCGCCGGGCCCCGTTTCGCCACCCGCCAGGCTCTGCACCGCGATCCCGCCAGTCTCCGCTCCGCCGCCCGCCAAGCCCCCTCTTCGCCACCCGGCCAAGCCCCCTCCTCGCCATCCGCCAGGCTCCGTTTCGCCACCCGCCAGTCTCCGCTCCGCGACCCCGCCAAGGCTGCTCCGCCATCCCACCAGGCCCCGCTCCCCCACCCCGTAGGCTGCCGCCCATGGAACTGCGCAGGATGTTCACCGGTTTAGGACGCAGCAAGGCATTCGCCGCGTTCGGCCAAGCGATGATGCCCGCCGATCGCCTCCTCCTCCGCGTCACCGGCGGCCGCCTGGGCGTCGGCGCGGCGGTCGGGCTGCGCACCCTCCTGCTCACCACAATCGGCCGGACGACCGGAGAACCCCGCCAGGTCCCGCTGCTGTACGTCGAACGCTCCGGCGGCTACGTGGTAATCGGCTCCAACTGGGGCGGCGAAAACCACCCCGCGTGGACGGCGAACCTCCTGTCCGACGCCAACGCGACAGTCTCAGTGAATGGTCGCACCCTGCCGGTCCGAGGACGCCTCCTGGAAGGCACCGAACGACAGGAAATGTGGGACGCCGTCGCCTCCTACTAGCCCGCCTACAACCGCTACGCCGAACGAGCCGCCCACCGCGAAATCCGGGTCTTCCTCCTGGAACCCACGAACCCGGCCGCCTGACTGGCCGTTCTTCTCGCTAGCTGCACCTCGCGGTTCTCCTCGCCAGCTACACCTCGCGGAATCCCCGCCCAGCCCCCGCCCGTAGCCCTCCACCAGCCCACCTGACCGGCCGCACTTCGCTCGGGTACTTCGCGGAGAACACCAGGTCCTAGCCGCCACCAGCAGTCCACCCAGCCAACCGGCCCTTCTTCCGCCCGATCGCACCTCGCAGAACTCCCCCGTCCCGCAAGCACCACTAGCCCCTAGCTGACCACCCGACCGGCCTGTCCGCCCTCCGGCCGCTTCACATTCCGACACTTCGCGGAGAACCGCAGTCGCGGCGGCCACCACCAGCGCTCCACCCAGCCACTTAACCGGCCGGCCTTCCCTCGGCACCTCGCGGAGACCCCAGCAATCGCCACAGGTCCTCCACCCGGGCGGCCGCCGCGCGACCGGACCGAAGATTCAGTCACGCCCCGCCAGCTACCTTCCGCGCGGCAGGAACTTCGCCGCCTTCGCCTGGAGGTATCGGCGTTCCGGCATGCTGCTCGTCCGTTTCGCCGCGCGCAGGTAGTGCTCGTGCGCACCCGCGGTGTCGCCAGCGAGTTCGAGCAGATGCGCACGAACCGCGTCGAACCGGTGGCCCTGCTTCAGGCGCGCGTCGTCCTCGAGGGTGGCCAGCAGAGCCAGCGCTTTCTCCGGTCCGTGCACCATCGCGACCGCGATCGCCCGGTTCAGCGTCGTCACTGGGCCGGGCGCGAGGTGTTCGAGCAGGCCGTACAGCTCCAGGATCTGCGCCCAGTCCGTGGAGTCGGTGCCCGCCGCCTGGTCGTGCAGCGCCGCGATGGCAGCTTGTACCTGGTACGGCCCCACCGGACCTCGGCCCAACACCCGGTTCACCAGCTCCAGGCCCTCGACGATCAACGGCACTGTCCACAGTCGACGGTCCTGATCGGCGAGCGGCGTCAACGCTCCGTCGGGCCCGGTGCGCGCCGGCCGTCGGGCGTCGGTTAGCAGCATGAGCGCGAGCAGCCCCGCGACCTCGCCATCGTCCGGCAGCAACGAGTGGACGGCCCGGGTCAGCCGGATCGCTTCCTCGGACAGTTCGACCCGGTGCAGATCCTCACCCGAGGTCGCCGTGTATCCCTCGTTGAAAATCAGGTACAGCACATGCAAGACGACCTGCAGCCGCGCGGGCCAATCCTCTGCGGACGGAGGCGTAAAGGTCGAACCGGCCGCCGCGACGCTTTCCTTCGCCGCGTGATCCGTCGCGCCATGGTGCCCTCCGGCACCAGGAACGCGCGTGCGATCTCGGCAGTCGTCAACCCGCCAACCGCGCGCAGCGTCAGCGCGACTTGCGAGCTGGGCGTCACCGCCGGATGGCAGCACAGGAACAACAACGTGAGCGTGTCGTCCTGCGCCGGCGGCTGCTCGTCCTCCGGCCCGGCCACGACCGCGGTCAGCGCGACGTCCTGCACCGCAACGGTTTCCTCGCGCCGTCGCCGAGCGCTCTCGCTGCGCCAAAGGTCGGTCAACCGGCGCGTGGCGACCGTCAGCAGCCAGGCGCGCGGGTTGTCCGGCACCTCGCCTGCCGACCACTGCTCGACCGCGGCGACCAGCGCCTCCTGGACCGCGTCCTCGCACGCCTCGAACTGCCCGTACCGCCGCACGAGCGTCCCGAGCACCTGCGGCACGAGCGGCCGGAGCAGCTCGCCGACGTCCGCCATCAGCCGAGTTCGGACTGTGTTTCCGCGTCAGCGAAGAACACGACCGGCCGGACCTCGATGCCGAGCCCGTCGATCCCCGCGTCGGGAATCATCGCGGCGACCTCCAGCGCCCGATCGCGGCTCTCGCATTCGACCAGGTAGAACCCGGCGAGGAACTCCTTCGACTCCGCGTACGGACCGTCGGTGACCGCAGGCACCCCGCCGCGCACCCGCACGACAGCGCTGTCCTCCGGCCCGCCGAGCGCCTGCGTGCTGATCATCTCGCCGGACGCGCGGATCTTGGCGATGAAGTCCGCGTGCCCGTCCATCACCTCCTGTCGGGTCTCCTCGCTCAGCCCCTCCCATACGTCGGGGTTCATGTGCATCGTCAGCAGGAACTTCACGTCGTCCTCCCCAGCAGCCGGTTCAGGCGACCAACCTAGCGGAGCCGCGCGGCGATGCCGTCCAGCAGACATTCGAGGCCAAGCTCGAACTGCGCGTCCTCGGCCGCTGCCGCCTCAGCCACCTTCCGCGCGCCAGCAGCGTCCGCCGCCTGGCCCGACACCGCCCGGCCCGAGTCAGCCACCTGCCCCGGCCCGGCGATCCGGCCCGTGCCAGCCGCCCGGCCGGTCCCGGCCGGCTGGCCAGTTCCATCGACCGTCCCAGCCGCGCTAGCCCCACCCGCTCGACCGGAGCCCGTCGCCGCGCCAGCCTCAGCCGCCTCGCGGGAACCAGTGCCCGCACGGTCCGCCTCAGCGAACCGCTCGCGCTCGGCCGCCTCCGCACCCGACCGAGCCCCCGGCGTACCAGCCCCGGTCACCCCGCCAGACGCATCCGGCTCCGCTTCCGCTCCCGCACCGCCCGCGCCGGCGTCAGCAGCCTCGCCAGGGGCCTCGTGCCCCTCGGCCAGAAAGCTCCCCAGCACCCGTGCGAGCAGCGGATACGGCCCGTCCTCGGGTGCGACATCGCCGAACCAAGCCCGCGCGTGCCGCTGCACGTCCACCACGTCGACGAACGCGTTGCGCTGCCACATCGCCCGCTCTTCCGCCCACTGCAGCGCCTGACCGAGGACGTACCCGTCGAGCAGCCGGGCGTACCCGAGCGCCGACGCGAGGTCCTGGCCAAGCCGGTCGAACGTCGCCAGCACGAACTCGGTCCGCCGGCTCGCGTTCGGCCCCGCCGGCGGCCGCTGGTGCACGAGCCGCGCGTACCACGGATGCCGCTTCGTCATCGCCCACGTGTCGACCGCGACGGCAGTCAGCTCGCCCCGCCAGTCCTCGCCCGGGACTTCCGGGGTGCGCACCTCGCTGTTCGCGAGGTCCAGCATCAGGTCCACCAGACCGTCTTTGTTGTGCACGTAGCGGTACAGCGACATCGGAGTGGACGCGCCCAGCTCCTTCGCCACAGCCCGCATCGTGAGCGCCTCCGCGCCTCCGTGGTCGGCCAGGCGCACAGCCGCGTTCACGATGTCGACTCGTCCGAGGCCCCATCCGCGCTCCGGCGGCTCAGGCAATACCCAAATCGGCGGTGTCGGCCCTTGATCTCCCATTCAGCTCCTTGTCTCCAGCCCGCTTGCGTACACAGTACATCGTCATGTACAACGTACACAAGATGTACAACGTACACGACCCTGGGGGTTATGAGATGACCGCTCGAATTCCTGTTCTGATCTGCGGCGGAGGGATCGCCGGACTCACCGCGGCACTGCTGCTGCACCGCGAGGGAGTCGCGCCGGTGCTGGTGGAAAAGCACGCTGGCACTTCCCCGCAGCCGAAGGCCCGCCGCTTCAACCCGCGCAGCACCGAGGTGTTCCGCTGGCTCGGCCTCATGGACGAGGTCGAGCGAGCAAGCGCACCGCTCGCGTCGTTCACCGGAATGCTCTCCGGTTCCACCCTGGCCGACGCGACCTGGCCGAAGGTCACTGAAAACATGCGCGAGCGGTTCGCCCAGCACGCGAAAATGCCCGACCTCAGCCCAGCGCCAAGCGTCCTGTGCCCGCAAGACGTGCTGGAACCGGTGCTCCGGCAGGCCGCGGTCGAGCGCGGCGTTTCGGTTCGCTTCGGCACCGAACTGGTGTCGTTCGAGCAGGACGACGCTGGGGTAACCGCCGAACTGCGCCCAATCGACGGCGAGCCGTACCAGGTCAGCGCGGACTATCTGATCGCGGCGGACGGCGCGCGCAGTCCGATCCGCACCACGCTCGGCATCCCTCGCGGCGGGCACGGGCACCTGGCCGACAATCTCGACATTTGTTTCCGCGCCGACCTGACCGAGCTGGTCCGGGACAAACCGTTCAACCTGTGCCGGATCGAGAATCCGGCGGCGTCCGGCGCGTTCGTGTCGGTCAACGGCACCGACCGCTGGCTCTTCTCCACCTCCGACTTCCCCGGCTCGGACTCTCTGAGCGAGGACGGCTGGCGCGAGCTGCTGCGCACTGTAATCGGCGTGCCGGACCTCGAGGTCGAAGTGCTGAGCCGGATGCAGTGGGAGTCAGGGATGTACGTGGCCGAGTGTTTCTCCTCCGGCCGGGTCTTCCTTGCCGGAGACGCCGCGCACGCGATGCCGCCAATGGCCGCCGCGGGCGCGAACACCGCGATCGCGGACGTCGCCAACCTGGCCTGGAAGCTCGCCGCAGTGTTGTCGGGCAGGGCGGCGCCCACCCTGCTCGACACCTACCACGCGGAGCGCTACCCGATCGGGTATGCGACGGCCGAGTTCTCCAGCATGGTGAGCGGCCATCTCGGCACCATGCTCGCCACGATCACCAGCGACGACGCACCACGCATCGACCCGTTGGCCGCGCTGTTCGGCGTGCAATACGAACGCGGCGCCTTCATCCCGGACGGACGCGGTCCCGCCCCGGAGGACCGGTACGGCCCGGCCGGTCGTCCGGGCACCCGAGTTCCGCACGCCTGGCTCGACGGCACGACGTCCACAGTGGACTTGGCGATGCCTGGTTTCGCCCTGCTCTGCGGACCGGACCACGCCCGGTGGACAGCCGAGGCCAGCCGGCTGGGCCTCCGCGTCGTTCCCGTCTCGGACGAGGCATGGCTGGCCGAGACGGAATTGCCTGCCGACGGTGCGCTGCTGCTCCGGCCGGACGCCATCGTCGGGTGGCATTCCTCGTCGGGGGTCCCGCTTGCCGAAGCCCTGTCCCGCCTCCTCCACACCCGAGCGGAGGCAACCGTGTGACCTCGCCGACGGTGCTCGGGTTCGCCCGCCCCGCGCACTGGATCTGCCACGCCTTTGCCGAAAGAGAGGAGCATTGATCGAACACACCTGAACGCGCGGATCCGGGTGCCGGTACCAGCCAGCCCGCTTCGGCACCGACCGGTTGCGATCCGCGGCTGCCTCTCCTGACCAGGTCGAGCCACGCCACCGTGCCAGCCCGCACTTACCGCGGCTCGTGCTGGGAGAAGAGCAGCCGACGACAGCGAGGATCGCTGTGGTCCGCCTCAACGGGAAGCCAGAGAGAGTCAGACCCGGGCGCGTTGCCCACAGCCTCGCGCACCAGAGCCGAGGAGGCGCGGCAGCGGCCACCCACTGCGCTTCACGCAGTGCGCGCATCGGAGCACCCCAGATCCGCCACCGGAACGTGCTCGTCGACGCCGAGGGTGCTCGGCGTCTCGGGCCAGGAGAAACCAACCGCAGTCTGCATCAGAAGGGAGGTCCGCCAGCGACCTGCACAACCATCCGCCGACCAGCCGCAGTGGTCGCTTCAAGCGGCCTACGTCGACGAGCGCTCGGGGCCGCAGAGGGACCGAACTGCGGGTGTTGGCCACGCGATCTGCACTGACAGCCTCGCCGCGAGCAGTCCGAGCCAAAGCGAACGAGTGCTTAGGTCCGCAGAGGGGCCGAACTGTGCGCGTCTGCCACGCGACCTGAGCCGGCAGCCTCGCCGCGAGCAATCCGAGCCAGGAGCGGTCGCTTCAAGGCGCGGTCGCCGGTGGCCGTCAGTGCCCGCAGACCAGGTCCAGTTCGCGCAGACCAGGTCGGCGGCTGTCACGTCGAGGGCTGGCGCGTCAAGAAGCCGTCAGGGTTAGCCGTCGAGTCAGGCAACCCGCGTCAACAACCGTCGCGCCGAGCGACCCGGAAACACCGTCCGCATAAAGATCGAATTACGACCCATTCAGGAGGCGACAAAACCGATGACCGCACCGCTCATTCGAACCGGGACGGGTCTCCCGCCCCGTGCCGCACGACCTCCGCCTCGCCGGAGGAGAAGTCGATCACTGTGGTGGGTTCCACGCCGCAGTCGCCGGAGTCGATGACGGCGTCCAGGACGTGGTCGAGTTCTTCCTTGATCTCCCAGCCCTGGGTGAGGGGCTCGCCGGAATCGGGCAGCAGCAGCGTGCTCGACAGGATCGGCTCGCCCAGCTCGCCGAGCAGTTCCTGGGTCACGACGTGGTCGGGGATTCGCACGCCGACGGTCTTCTTCTTGGCGTGCAGCAGCCGCCGCGGGACTTCCTTCGTCGCCGGGAGGATGAACGTGTAGGGGCCCGGGGTGCTGGCCTTGATCGCCCGGAACACCGCGTTGTCGATGTGCACGAACTGGCCGAGCTGGGCGAAGTCCTGGCAGACGAGCGTGAAGTGGTGCCGGTGGTCGAGCTTGCGGATGGTGCGGATCCGTTCCATCCCCTGCTGGTTGCCGAGCCGGCAGCCGAGCGCGAAGCACGAGTCGGTCGGGTAGGCGATGAGCCCGTCGTCGCGCAGCAGGTCGACCACCTGGGAGAGCGCGCGGCGCTGCGGGTTCTGCGGGTGCACGTCGAAGTAGCGGGCCATTGCCCGAGCTTAGGCGTGCCCGCCGGGCCGGGCGCGCGGGCTCTCCGGGGGCCGGGCACAGTGACGGGCGAGGAGGTAGGTCCGTGCATGCTCTCTGGTCCACCGGCGAACAGTGGGAACTGCTGCCGCCGGTGCTGCTCGCCCTGCTGCTGAGCACGGTGATCGGCATCGAGCGCGAGGTCGGCAACAAACAGGCCGGCCTGCGCACGCACACGCTGGTCGGCGTCGGGTCGGCGGTCTTCATGCTGGTGTCGAAATACGGTTTCGCCGATTTGCTCGGCATCGAGCACGTGGCGCTCGACCCGTCGCGGATCGCCGCGCAGATCGTGTCCGGCATCGGGTTCGTCGGCGGCGGGCTGATCTTCGTGCGGCGCGACGCGGTGCGCGGCCTCACGACCGCGGCGACCGTCTGGCTCGCCGCAGCCGTCGGAGTCGCGTGCGGTGCCGGGCTGCCGGTGCTGGCTGTCGCGACCACCGCAGGGCTGGTGGTGATCACTCGCGGATTCCCGCGGATTTCCCGGTTCGTCGCGCGCCATCGGCGGCAGCCGCCGATCCTCCGGTTGAGTTATGCCGACGGGCACGGCGTATTGCGAGCCGTGCTCGCCACTTGCACCGATCGGGGTTGGGCGGTCCACCGGGTGGCGGTCGACCGCGAGACAGTTTCCGAGGAGGGGCAACGGATCGCGGTCGTCACCCTGCTGTTGCAGGGACGCGGCGATCTTCCCGAACTCACGGCGGAACTGGCCGAATTGCCCGGCGTGCGAAGCACCGCGACGGGCGCGGAGGATCCGCTCGAAGATTGACCCGCCCCGGGTTCACACGGATCGCCGGACTTCAGGCACACTGGAGGCAGTGCGGAAACCCCGGCGCGGCAAGAAAAACGAGCGCCGAGGAGAAACCATCCAAATGGGAGGTGAGAGCATGGCCCCCGGCGGTGGCGAGGACCTGATGGCCGTCCGGCCGTCCTTCGACTTGGCTTGGCGCGGCTATCAGCGCGGCCAGGTGGAAGAATTCGTCACGTGGGTCGAGGCGGAATTCCGGCGCCTCGCCGCGGAACGCGACGCCGCGGCACGACAAGCGGCCGAACTCGCCGAGCGCAATCGCGAACTGCGCGCGACGGTCGACCGGATCAGCCGTACCCCCATCGCGCCGGACGCCTTGCAGGAACGCTCCCGCCGGATGGTCGAGCTGACGCGCGAGGAAGCGGCGGAGATCACCGCACGCGCCGAGGACACCGCCGCGCGGATCATCGCCGACGCCAAGGCGGAAGCCGTCCGCCTCACCGAAAAGGAACGCGCGCTCGTCGAAGCCGTCTCCGCGGATCGCGAGCAGCAGCGGCGGGAACACGAAGATCTGCTGCGCCGCGCAGTCGAAGAACGCAAGGCCGCGGACGAAGCGGCGGCGAAGGAACGCCAGCGGCTCGAAGAGCACCTCACGCGCACGTTGGCCGACCGCCGCACCGACGCGCTCCGCGAAATCGCCGACCGCACCGCAGCCGCGCGCGCCGAAGCCGACGCGCGCGTCCGCCAAGCCACCGACCACGCCACCCGAATCGTCTCCGACGCCGAACAGCGAGTCGCCGAACTCGTCGCCGTCCAGCAACGGGTGAAGGCCGCACTGCGCGGTGCCCGCGAACTTCTGGCAACCGCGAACGCCGACCTCGCCCCGGACGGCACGCCGGTGCCAAACCAGCGACGCAACTCAGTGCTGCCCGAAGTCGCCGAGGCCGCCCCGACTGGCTGATCACCGGTGTCGGCCGAGGCGCGGACTGCTTACTGGTCGGCCCGGTGAACACTGACCTCGTTCCGAATCGGTGCCAGGTCACGCCGCTCGCAGAAGTTGCCAAAGCCACGCTTTGACTGGTCGAGCATCCGTCCAGGAGGCGACGGCGGTTGATCGATGCCGAGTCTCGACGCTCGCAGAAGTTATCGAAGCTGCGGTGTGACTGGCTGAGCCTCGGCCCAGGAGACCACGTGGTCCCTCGGTGCGACAGGCGCGAAGGTCGAGTTCCTCCCGAACCATCACCTGCGTTCCTCTCTCGCAGGCGGGCACCGCGGCTTTTGCGGCCGCATCAGCCGCGAGGCCCGGCGGGCGCACCTGCTTGGCGGCCGACCATGTCGAGCACCGGCCCTGGATACGCCGGGTGGGTATACTCGGTGGTGAACCAACGGGGATGCCGACAAAAAGGGACGATGTGCGATGACCGGCTACGGCAGTGAACGAGAGGCCTACCTCAAGCGCCTTCGCCGGATCGAGGGGCAGATCCGCGGCCTGCAGCGCATGGTCGAGGAGGACAAGTACTGCATCGACATCCTGACCCAGGTGTCCGCGGCGACGAAGGCCTTGCAGTCCTTCTCGCTGGAGTTGCTCGACGAGCACCTGGCGACCTGTGTCGTCCAGGCGGCGGCCGCGGGCGGGGAGGAAGCGGACCTCAAGGTGCGCGAGGCCTCCGATGCCATCGCGCGGTTGGTGCGTTCCTGAGGTAGCGCACGGCAGTTGCTTCCTAGCGGGCTCGCCATTGCCAACGAGACGGCTGCGCATCCAGACCACAGGTGCGGGCGAAAAGAATTCCTCCGCGCAGAGCGTGTGCGTGGTGCTCGACGCTCCGGAGGGCGGGTTTGTTTCCGCGGGAGTGTTCGCCGGGACAGAAGTCCGCGTTTGAACCGCGACGGTGCCTCGCAGGGGTCCGAGCGGTCGCTGGTTCAGGTCGTTTGACGCAACTCCGGGCAAGGTCGACGGCTCGCCGTCCGCCAACCGTCGTACCGCAGCGGGGGCCTCAGAGCGAGTCATCGCCAGGCAGACCAGCGCCAGAGGCCAGCCGCGAAAACGGGCCAGCAGTGGAAACCCGCCACTGGCCCGTCCCGGGGGACATCACGCTGCTCGGAACCGCCGCAACCGGAGGCTGTTCGAGACCACGAATACCGAGGAGAAGGCCATCGCCGCGCCTGCGATCATGGGGTTGAGCAGGCCGAACGCTGCCAGCGGCAGTGCCGCGACGTTGTAGGCGAACGCCCAGAACAGGTTTCCCTTGATCGTGCCCAGCGTGCGCCGGGCCAGGCGGATCGCGTCTACTGCTGCTCGCAGGTCTCCTCGGACCAGAGTCAGGTCTCCGGCTTCGATCGCCGCGTCCGTTCCCGTGCCCATGGCCAGGCCCAGGTCGGCTTGGGCGAGCGCGGCCGCGTCGTTGACGCCGTCGCCGACCATTGCCACCACTCTGCCTTCGGCTTGCAGGCGCTTCACCACGGCCACCTTTTCCGCGGGGAGCACCTCGGCCACGACCTCGGTGATGCCCGCGGCGTCGGCGATCGCTCGCGCGGCGCCGGCGTTGTCGCCGGTCAGCAGTACCGGCTGCAGGCCCAGCGAACGGAGTTCGGCGACGGCTTGCGCGGACGTCGGCTTGATCGTGTCCGCGACCACCAGCACGCCTCGCGCGACGCCGTCCCACGCGACGAAGACTGCCGTCGCGCCGCGTTCTTCCGCTGCGGCCTTCGCGGAGGTCAACTGGTCGTCGATCTTGACGCTCCAGTCGGCCAGGAAGGCCGCGCGGCCGGCCAGGACTGCTGCGCCTTCCACCAGGCCGGAGACACCGAGACCCTCGGTGTTGCGGAACTCGGTCGCCGACGGGAGGTCGCCGACTCGTTCGCGGGCGCCGTCCGCGATCGCTTTCGCGATCGGGTGCTCCGAGGCGTGCTCGACTGCCCCGGCGTAACGCAGCAGTTCGCGCTCCGTGACGCCTTCCCCGACGTGGACGTCCACCAGGCTCATTCGCCCGGTCGTGACGGTCCCCGTCTTGTCGAGCACCACGGTGTCGACCCGGCGAGTGGATTCGAGCACCTCCGGACCCTTGATCAGGATCCCGAGCTGCGCGCCGCGACCGGTGCCGACCAGCAAGGCCGTCGGGGTCGCGAGGCCCAGTGCGCAGGGGCAGGCGATGATCAGCACGGCTACCGCGGCGGTGAACGCCTCGGTGACGTCTCCGCTGGTCAAGAGCCAGGTGATCAGCGTCCCCAGAGCCAGCACCAGGACGATCGGCACGAACACTGCCGAGACGCGGTCGGCCAAGCGCTGGACTGCTGCCTTGCCGTTCTGCGCTTCCTCCACGAGCCGGGCCATCTGCGCGAGCTGCGTGTCCGCGCCGACGCGGGTGGCGCGCACCGCGATCCGGCCGCCGACGTTCACCGTCGCGCCGGTCACGCCGTCACCCACCGCGACCTCGACCGGCACCGACTCCCCGGTAATCATGCTGACGTCGACTGCCGAGCTACCGTCGGTAACCACGCCGTCCGTGGCGATCTTCTCGCCAGGCCGGACCACGAACGTGTCTCCGACCCGGAGTTGGCCGACCGGGATCCGCTGCTCGCGGCCATCGCGCAGGACTGTGACGTCCTTCGCGCCGAGTTCGAGCAGTGCCCGGAGCGCGGCACCGGAGCGACGCTTGGACCTCGCCTCGAAGTACCGGCCGGCGAGGATGAACGTGGTGACGCCCGCCGCGACCTCGAGGTAAATGTTGTCCGTTCCCGATCCCCCGGACACGCTGAACTCGAAGCCGTGCCGCAGGCCCGGCATGCCTGCCATGCCGAAGAACAGCGCGTACAGCGACCACAGCGTGGCGGCCGAGACGCCGAGCGAGATCAGCGTGTCCATCGTCGCCGCGCCGTGCCGGAGGTTGGTCCAGGCGGCGCGGTGGAACGGCCACGCACCCCAGACCACGACTGGCGCGGCGAGCGTGAGCGACAGCCACTGCCAGTTCGTGAACTGCAGCGCGGGGACCATCGCCAGCACGATCACCGGCACGGTGAGGATCGCCGAGTACAAGAGCCGGTCGCGCAGCGGCCGCGTTTCGTCCTGCTCGGGCGCTTCCGGCTTCTCCGGTTCCGGCGCTTGCGCGGTGTACCCGGTCGCTTCGACGACGCCCACCAGGTCGTGGACCGAAACGGTGGAGGGGTATTCGACGTGCGCCTTCTCGGTCGCGTAGTTGACGCTCGCGGTGACGCCTTCGACCTTGTTGAGCTTCCGTTCGACCCGAGCAGCACACGACGCGCAGGTCATCCCGCCAATGGCGAGTTCGACTGACTGCACGGGGGCTGGTGTCGTGGTGCTCATGTCACTCCTTTTTACGCGACGACCTGGTAGCCGGCCTCGGCGACGGCGGCCTCGACGGCCTCGCGCGAAATCGGCTCTGCACTGGTGACCTTCACGGCGCCGGTGGCGAGGTCGACGTCGACCTTCTGCACCCCGGCCAGGCCGCCTACCTCCTCTTTCACCGATCCGACGCAGTGCCCGCACGTCATGCCCTGGACGGTGTAAGTCGCTTCGGTCATCGCCACACTCCCTATCGTGCTCTCCGCTGATACCTCCTTTATACCCCTAGGGGGTAGCGGCATGCCAGAGGACCCTGTCGTGAACCCGGTTACCCGCCGGGAGAGACTTCACGGATGCGGAAGATCTACGCGATCGGGATCGGCGCCGGCGACCCGGAACACTTGACGGTGCAGGCAGTCGACCGGCTCAATCGCGTCGACGTGTTCTTCGTGCTCGACAAGGGCAGCGCGAAGGCCGACCTGGTGCAGCTGCGCCAGGAGATCCTGGAGCGGTTCGTGAGCCGGCCGGGGTATCGGGTAGTGAGCGCGAAGGACCCGGACCGCGACCGGAAGCCCGCGGACTACCGGACCGCGGTCGCCGACTGGCACCAGCTCCGCACTGACGTCTACGAGCGGCTGATCCGCGACGAGCTGGCCGACGGCGAGACCGGCGCGTTCCTCGTCTGGGGCGATCCGGCGCTGTACGACAGCACGATCGCGTTGATCGAGGCCGTGCTGGCACGTGGGAACGTGGCGTTCGACTACGAGGTGGTGCCGGGGATCAGCAGCATCTCCGCGCTGGTGGCCCGGCATCGCACGACGATGAACCAGATCGGCCGTGCCGTGCAGCTCACGACGGGGCGCCGGTTGGCCGAGGGCTGGCCGAGCGACGCCGATGACGTCTTCGTGCTGCTTGACGCGCACACCGCGTTCGATCAGTACGCGGACCAGGGGTTGTGGATCTATTGGGGCGCGTACGTCGGCACTCCGGACGAGATCTTGCTGTCCGGGCCGTTGGATGAGGCCTTGGCGACGAAGATCCGCGAGACGCGGGCCGCGGCCCGGGAGCAGCACGGGTGGATCATGGACACATACTTGCTGCGCCGGCCGGAGTGAAGGCGGCGGGCCGTTTTCGCGGCCTGCCTTTTTTCGGGCATGAAAAAAAGGGGCGGGGCTCCGGGAAAACCTTATTCAGGTTCTCGACCGGGGCCCCGCCCCTTCTTTTAAGTTAAGTTCGGCGGTGTCCTACTCTCCCACAACCCTTCGGTTGCAGTACCATCGGCGCAGTCAGGCTTAGCTTCCGGGTTCGGAATGGGACCGGGCGTTTCCCTGACGCTAAAACCACCGAAACACTCCGAAACAACACACACCTGTCACTGTCGTGACAGCCGGTGTGGTGTTTCAGAACCGTAGAGTGGATGCGAGCGATCTTTGTGGGCAAGTCCTCGGCCTATTAGTACCAGTCAACTCGACAACACATTACTGTGCTTCCATTTCTGGCCTATCAACCCAATCGTCTCTTGGGGGCCTTAACCCACATGGGGTGGGATACCTC
>NZ_GG657746.1:6032775-6035303 GCF_000158875.1 Streptomyces sp. AA4
ACCCACAAAGTGAGTTAACCGGTCCTCTTAACGTTCCAGCACCGGGCAGGCGTCAGTCCATATACATCGTCTTGCGACTTCGCATGGACCTGTGTTTTTAGTAAACAGTCGCTTTCCGCTGGTCTCTGCGGCCAACCACCCCTCCACTTGCATGAAGCTTCAAGGTGTTTGGCCCCCCTTCTCCCGAAGTTACGGGGGCATTTTGCCGAGTTCCTTAACCACAGTTCACCCGAACGCAAATGGTATTCTCTACCTGACCACCTGTGTTGGTTTGGGGTACGGGCCGTGCATGCACTCACTAGAGGCTTTTCTCGACAGCATAGGATCACCCACTTCGCCTCACACGGCTACGCATCACGTCTCAGAGTATGTGAACAGCGGATTTGCCTACTGTTCCTCCTACACGCTTACACCAGGACAACCATCGCCTGGCGGAGCTACCTTCCTGCGTCACCCCATCGCTTGACTACTACGGAATCAGGTCCCACGCTCCACACACCCGATCCGCCCGAAGGCTTCACGAGTGGCTTCGGGTGGTTAGTGTCAACCGCCTCGCCATGGGCGCACATGCTCGGGTACGGGAATATCAACCCGTTGTCCATCGACTACGCCTGTCGGCCTCGCCTTAGGTCCCGACTTACCCTGGGCGGATTAGCCTGGCCCAGGAACCCTTGGTCATCCGGCGGCAGAGTTTCTCACTCTGCATTCGCTACTCATGCCTGCATTCTCACTCCCGCACCCTCCACCGCTAGCTTCCGCCGCGGCTTCCCTGGATGCAGGACGCTCCCCTACCCATCAACACGACTGGACATCCGCCTCAAGGACGAACGTCGATCTATTGTGTCAATGACACAGCTTCGGCGGTGTGCTTAAGCCCCGCTACATTGTCGGCGCAGGACCACTTGACCAGTGAGCTATTACGCACTCTTTCAAGGGTGGCTGCTTCTAAGCCAACCTCCTGGTTGTCTGGGCAATCCCACATCCTTTCCCACTGAGCACACACTTAGGGGCCTTAGCTGGTGTTCTGGGCTGTTTCCCTCTCGACGACGAAGCTTATCCCCCGCCGTCTCACTGCCGCGCTCTCACTAACCGGTATTCGGAGTTTGGTTGATTTCGGTAACCCGGTAAGGCCCCTAGACCATCCAGTAGCTCTACCCCCGGCAAGAAACACGCGACGCTGCACCTAAATGCATTTCGGGGAGAACCAGCTATCACGGAGTTTGATTGGCCTTTCACCCCTACCCACAGCTCATCCCCTCAGTTTTCAACCTAAGTGGGTTCGGGCCTCCACGACGTCTTACCGTCGCTTCACCCTGGCCATGGGTAGATCACTCCGCTTCGGGTCTAGACCACGCGACTCAATCGCCCTATTCAGACTCGCTTTCGCTACGGCTACCCCACCCGGGTTAACCTCGCCACGCAGCACTAACTCGCAGGCTCATTCTTCAAAAGGCACGCCATCACTCAACAAGTGAGCTCTGACGGCTTGTAGGCACACGGTTTCAGGTACTCTTTCACTCCCCTCCCGGGGTACTTTTCATCTTTCCCTCACGGTACTCGTCCGCTATCGGTCTCCAGGAAGTATTTAGGCTTACCGGGTGGTCCCGGCAGATTCACAGCAAATTCCACGAGCTCGCTGCTACTCGGGAACACCGCCACACAACACAAACACAGTTTTCGCGTACGGGGCTCTCACCCGCTCCGGCCCGCCGTCCCAAGCGGTTCCGCTAACCATGCCGCATCACGCCCAGAGTGTCAGCTCTGAGAAGACAGGTCCCACAACCCCGACCACACAACCCCTGACAGGTATCACATGCAATCGGTTTAGCCTCTTCCGCTTTCGCTCGCCACTACTCACGGAATCACTTTTGTTTTCTCTTCCTGCGGGTACTGAGATGTTTCACTTCCCCGCGTTCCCTCCACACCGGCTATATATTCACCGGCGGGTAACACCACATCACTGGTGCTGGGTTTCCCCATTCGGAAATCCTCGGATCACAGCTCGGTTGACAGCTCCCCGAGGCATATCGCAGCCTCCCACGTCCTTCATCGGCTCCTGAAGCCAAGACATCCACCATGTGCCCTTAACAACTTGACCACAAAGATGCTCGCATCCACTCTACAGTTCTCAAACACCACACCAGAAACAACGTGTGTTGCCTCAGGACCCAACAGCGTGCCAGCAAACAACCCACCACCCGGATCCACCAGCCGGATTTCCACGCGGCAAGCCGCAGTACTAACCGGCGGTATCACCACCGCGATGAGCCTTAACCAGTAGTTCCACAATTCCTTGAGCAACCGGAACAAGCACACATTCGGCACTTGAGTTCCAGCCACCCCATGCCCTGGTTCCGGGTATCCCGGGAGCATGGATGTGTTGTGCTCCTTAGAAAGGAGGTGATCCAGCCGCACCTTCCGGTACGGCTACCTTGTTACGACTTCGTCCCAATCGCCAGTCCCACCTTCGACCACTCCCTCCCTTGCGGGTTGGGCCATGGGCTTCGGGTGTTACCGACTTTTATTAC
>NZ_GG657746.1:6036381-6060042 GCF_000158875.1 Streptomyces sp. AA4
CCCGTCGTCGCCTTGGTAGGCCATTACCCCACCAACAAGCTGATAGGCCGCGGGTTCATCCCATACCGCCGGAACTTTCCACCACCACAGATGCCTGCAGTGGTCGTATCCGGTATTAGACCCAGTTTCCCAGGCTTATCCCAGAGTACAGGGCAGATTACCCACGTGTTACTCACCCGTTCGCCACTCATCCCCGGCCGAAACCGGTTCAGCGTTCGACTTGCATGTGTTAAGCACGCCGCCAGCGTTCGTCCTGAGCCAGGATCAAACTCTCCAACAATGTCTTCAAGTTCGATCGAGACTACTCTCAATCAATCAATCTCAAAGGAAACCCCGACGAGGGGGTTTCATATAAGCTCTACTGGCTTAGTTCACTAGCACACTGTTGAGTTCTCAAGCAACACACCCCGCATCAAACCCGGCCCCGTGAGGGCGAGCCTGACCGAAGCGGTCATTCCTAGCAGTTTTTGGTGGGACACCCACTCAATCACCCTAGAGGCGAGAGCTTGGTTCGTGTCCCGGCGGCCGCCCGGTCTCCCTGGCGACGAAGAGAACATTACACGGCTCAAAACGGCCCGAAACAGGGGGGTCCCTTAATACGATCTTCGCAGGTCAACCGGCCGATTAGGCCCGCTGGCGCCGATCCGGCGGGCCCACCGGCGCCGAGTCGAGGCACCCGAGCGCGGCGAATCCAGCAGCTAATCGGCTCGACGATGTCGCAATGCGGAAGAACGGGCGGCTCGCGTTATCGGTGAATGCGCGACACGACCGGCCGACGGCCGCCGAGCGGAGAACGGATTGCCGCTGGACATCGACGTGCCGGAGCGGAACAGCGCGGCGGCAGGACGGTTCGGGGCATCATGAGCGCCAAGACCGTCGGGTGACCCGGGTCACCCGAAGCGATGTCCGGTCCGGGACGGGCAGCTTCGTTCTTTCCGAAGACCGGCGGCCAAGCGCCAGCCGCACGAGCAGAAGGACTCTCAATGACCGTGTCAAGCCGCAACAGTGACCGGATTCGGTGTGTCGAGGGTGAATTCGCGGCCGTCGCGCAGCAGTGCCCAGAGCACGTCGACGAGTCGCCGGGCCAGCGCTAGGAGGGCTTGGGTATGGATGAGTCGTTCGGCGCGCTTCTTGTCGTAGAACCGCCTGGACGGGCCTTGCGTGCGCAGGCTGGACAGGGCGGCCATGTAGAAGACCCTGCGCAGGCGTCGGTTGTAGCGTTTGGGACGGCGCAGGTTTCCGCTGACACGACCGGAGTCGCGTGGCACCGGCACCAATCCGGCATAGGACGCCAAGCGGCCGGCGGTCGCGAAGGTCGCCAGGTCACCGCCGGTGCTGGCGAGAAATTCGGCGCCCAGTCCAGGGCCCATGCCGGGCAGGGACTCGATGATCCTCGCCCACGGATGTCGCCGGAATCGGGCGGTGATCAGCTTGTCGGTGTCTTTGATCTCGCGGTCGAGGTCGAGCAGCTTGCGGGCGATGCGTTTGACGAGCATCGCGGCATCGGCTTCGCCGGGCAGCACCAGGTCCTGGGCGTCGGCGGCGGCGACCGCGGTCGCGGCGGTCTTGCCGATCGCCGGACCCCATGCCTTGTTGTCGGTGAGATGGGTTGTGACACCGCCGATTCCGGCGGTGCGGATCTCGGCGGGGGTGCACATCCCGGCGACCAGGATCAGCGGGGTTCGGTTGGAGTAGTCGAACGCGGCCTCCAGAGCGGGGAAGATCGAGCCCAGCAGCGCCCGCAGCCGGTTGATCCCGGCCACCCAGTCCGACATCAGGTCGGCGCGGTAGCTGGTCAGCTGGGTCAGCGAGACCGCCAGCTCATCGGGCATCGTGACCTCGGTCAGATCCCTTCGCAGCCGGGCGGTTTCGGCGATCACCCGAGCGTCTTTGGCGTCGGTTTTTCCTTCGCCTCGGAATCCGTGGGTCATCGTGTTCACGACCCGGCCCGGCACATAGGTCACCGACTGGTCGGCAGCCAGCAGCGCCGTGATCAGCAGCAACGCCATCGGACTCGTCAAATCGATCGCCCACTGCGCCCGCTGAGCGGCCGCACTGGCACGAGCGATCAACTGCTCGATCGCGCGCTGATCATTCCCGAGTTTCTGACTGAACAGCACCTTCCCGTCGGTGTCGATCGCACACGCGTGATGCATCGATTTGCCGACATCGATCCCGACCCAGACCTCAAGGCGAATCGCCACCCATCCACTCCTGTCATTGCAGGTCACGCCCGTGGACAACCCCGCCGACAGATCCCTAAACAGCGACGACCCGCAACAGCTCTCAATCAGCGAACGGAGCGTCCAGCACGGCGGGGCAGCCAGTCCTTTCGAGCCTCGACAACAGGCAACAACCGATCAGCTACACCCCACCGCCCCGGGCATCCAGGGCACCAACCCCAGACACCCACAAACTTAGGGAGCACCCGATGAAGTACCTGATCCTGGCGTACGGCAACCAGCAGGACTACGACCACCTCAGCGGCAAGGAAGGCGGGGCGACCGCGCAGGAGGTGGCGGAGGTCGGCGAGTTCCTCGCGGGGTTCACCGGGGCGCTGGCCGATTCGGGAGAGCTGGTCGAGACGCAGGGGCTCACCGCCCCGGTGCTGGCCCGCCGCCTCCGCCTGCGGGACGGGGCTCCGGTCGTCACCGACGGGCCGTTCGGCGAGACCGAGGAGGTCGTCGCCGGGTACTGGATGGTCGACTGCGCCAGTTTCGACCGGGCGACCGACATCGCGGCGGGCCTGCTCAAGGCCCCGGGGCGGCTGGCGGAGGCCGGAGTCGTGGTCCGGCCGGTGATGGGAAGCGAAGGCGAACTCTGACGGAAGCAAGGCGGCAGAGATGACCGACTCCGCGGTCGACGACACCCTCCGCACCCTCGCCCCGCAGGTATTGGGCGCGCTGGTCCGCCGCTACGGGCGGTTCGACCCGGCTGAGGACGCGGTCCAGGAAGCCCTGCTCAAGGCGGCCCAGCGGTGGCCGGAGGCGGGAATCCCCGAGCGGCCTTTCGGCTGGCTGCTGCAGGTCGCGAGCCGGAAGCTGATCGATCTGCTCCGCGCTGACCAGGCAAGGCGGGAGCGGGAGCTGCGCGCCGTTCGCGAGGATGCCGAGGAGGTCGGCGAGCAGGCCAGCGACGACACGTTGGTCCTGCTTTTCCTCTGCTGCCATCCGTCGTTGTCGGTGGCGTCGCAGATCGCGCTCACCTTGCGGGCCGTCGGCGGCCTGACGACCGCGGAGATCGCGCGGGCGTTCCTCACCTCCGAGGACTCGATGACCCGCCGGATTTCCCGGGCCAAGCGGACCATCCAGGACAGCGGCGTGCCGTTCCGGATGCCCCCGGCAGACACCCGTGGCGAGCGGCTCGAAGCCGTCCTCCATGTCCTGTACCTGATTTTCACCGAGGGGTACTCGGCGACGTCAGGGCCGGAGTTGCGGCGCGCCGACCTGGTCGCGGAGGCGATCCGGCTGGCCGAGATGACGGTCGCGCTGGTGCCGGACGACAGCGAGGCCGCCGGGCTGCTCGCGTTGATGGTGCTGACCGACGCGCGGTCGCCGGCACGGGTGACCGACCAGGGCGAACTGGTTCCGCTGCACGAACAGGACCGGACGCGGTGGAAAGCCGAGTCGATCCGCCGCGGGGTGGAGCTGTTGACGGCGGCGTTGCCGCGCGGGCCGGTCGGGCCGTATCAGCTGCAGGCGGCGATCGCGGCGGTCCATGACGAGGCCGCCACCGCGGAGGAGACCGACTGGCGACAGATCGTCGGGCTTTACCGGCTGCTGCTCAAGGTTTCGGCGAGCCCGGTCGCGAAGGTGAGCCACGCCGTCGCGGTCGGGATGGCGGACGGGCCCGCCGCGGGACTTGAGCTGCTCGACGCACTGGACCACCGGGACCGGCGGTTTTACGCGGCGCGAGCACATCTTCTGGAAAGGGCGGGCGACCGCGAAGCGGCCCGGAGCGCGTATCTGCGCGCGGCCGAACTCGCCACCAACATCCGCCAGGTGCGGTATCTCCACGCCTGCGCCCGGCGGCTCTCCGAAGGAGCTGAGCATGACTGACGAGATCCGGCCGTACCGGCTGGAGATCCCGGAAGCGGACCTGGCCGACCTGCGGGAACGGCTGGACCGGACGAGGTGGGCGCCGGAGCCGGCCGGCGGGGACCAGGGGTACGGCGTCAGCGTCGGCCGGGTGCGCGAACTGGCCGAGCACTGGCGGCATCGCTACGACTGGCGCGCGTGGGAGCGGCGGTTCGCCGAGTATCCGCAGTTCACCACCGCGATCGACGGCAGCACCGTCCATTTCCTGCACGCCCGTTCCCCGGAGCCGGACGCGATCCCGTTGCTCCTCAGCCACGGCTGGCCGGGATCGGTGGCGGAGTATCTGACCGCCGTCGGACTGCTGAGCGATCCCCGGGCGCACGGGCTCGATCCGTCGATCGCGTTCGACGTCGTGCTGCCTTCGTTGCCGGGCTTCGGCTTTTCCGGGCCGACGGCCGACACCGGGTGGGGTCCGCAGCGGATCGCCCGCGCGTGGGCGGAGTTGATGCGCCGACTCGGCTATGAGCGCTACGGCACCGCGGGCAACGACTGGGGTTCGCAGATCGCGCCGGAGGTCGGTCGCGTCGCTCCGGATCAGGTGCTCGGCGCGCACGTGACGCAGACCTGGGACCCGCCGCCGGACGACGATCCACAGTGGATCACCGGACTGTCCGCTAAGGACAAAGCCGCGTGGGACGCGTTCCACCACTACTTCACCAACGAAGCGTCCTACGGCGCCGTCCAAGCGCAGCAGCCGCAGACGCTCGCGCACGCGCTGTCGGATTCCCCGGTCGGCCTGCTCGGCTGGAACGCGCAAGCGATGCACGACCACGGCCTCGACGCCGACGGGATCCTCACCCACGTCACGATCCACTGGCTGACCGGCACCGCGGGTTCGGCGATCCGGATCTACGCCGAGGACGCCCGGGAGATCCCTGCGGAGGGCCGCAATCCCGTGCCGCTCGGGGTCGCGCAGTTCCCCGGCGACCTGCCGTCGATCCGCGTGTTCACCGAGCATCACCGCAACCTGGTGTCGTGGAACGAGTTCGACCGCGGCGGGCACTACGCGGCGCAAGAGGTGCCTGACCTGTGGACGGGTGACGTCCGGCAGTTCTTCGCGAGGCTGCGTTAGAAAAACATTGCTCCGACTACATTGCACCTTATTGCACTGAGAAATCGCCCCGATTAGCGTCGAGGGCATGCAGACAGTCCTTCTCCCCTCCGGCGCTCGGATCGCCTACGACGACCTCGGACCGCAGTCGAAGATCCCGGTGCTTCTCGTGCACGGGCACCCGTTCGACCGGTCCATGTGGGGCCCGCAGGCTGACTACCTGGCGCGGAACGGGCACCGGGTCGTGGTTCCTGACCTGCGGGGATACGGGGAAAGCACCGGTCCGGCGGTCAACGGTCTCGAAGACTTCGCCGAGGATGTCCTCGGACTGGCTGACCGCCTCGGCCTCGGCCGTTTCGTGCTGGGCGGGCTGTCGATGGGCGGGCAGATCGTGATGCAGACCATCCGCGACTACCCGGAGCGCATTGCCGCGCTATTGCTCGCCGATACGTTCGCCGAGCCCGAGACCGCCGAAGGAAAGGTGACGCGCAACCAAGCTGCGGACCGGGTGCTCGCGGAGGGCATGACCGCGTACGCCGACGAGCTGTTGCCGAAGATGGTGTCGCCGGGCACCTTCCGCGAGAACCCCGAGGTGACCGGGCACGTGCAGAAGATGATGCGCGGCGCACCGGCGGCGGGCGCGGCGGCGGCGTTGCGGGCCCGGGCGAAGCGGCCGGATTACCGCGATTCGCTGAAGCAGGTCAGCGTGCCGACGCTGGTCGCGGTGGGCAGCGAGGACGAGTTCACCCCCGTCGCCGACGCGCAGCTGCTGCACCAGCTCGTCGGCAACTCGGAGCTGGTGGTGCTCGACGGCGCCGGGCACCTGCCTAACCTGGAACGCGCGGCCGAGTTCAACGACGTGTTCGGCCGTTTCCTGGACCAGGACCACGCGGAAGAACGGTGACGCACTCCATGAAGACCGTATTGGTGACCGGCGCAAGCGCCGGGTTCGGTGCCGCGATCACGCGCCGATTCGTCGCGGAAGGCGCGCGGGTCGTCGCCGCGGCCCGCAGCGGCGACCGGCTGAAGACGCTGGCGGACGAACTGGGCGACGCGGTGTACCCGCTGGTACTGGACGTACGAGACGCGGACGCGGTCGCGGACGTCGTCGCGCGGCTGCCCGAGGAGTGGGCGAAAATCGACATCCTGGTCAACAACGCCGGCCTCGCGAAGGGCCTGGAACCCGCGCACGAGGCGAAGCTCGAGGACTGGGACCAGATGATCGAGACCAACGTGACCGGTCTCGTCCACCTCACCCGAGCGGTCCTGCCCGGAATGGTCGAACGCGGCACCGGCCACGTAATCAACATCGGTTCGGTAGCAGGCACCTACGCCTACCCCGGCGCGAACGTCTACGGCGCCACGAAGGCATTCGTGCACCAGTTCAGCCTCAACCTCCGCTCCGACCTGCGCGGCACCGGCGTCCGAGTGACCAACATCGAGCCAGGACTAGTCGGCGGCACAGAATTCTCCACCGTCCGCTTCGACGGCGACCAGGCCAAAGCAAACAACGTCTACGCAGGCACCACCCCCCTGACCGCAGACGACGTAGCCGAATCAGTCTTCTGGGCAAGCTCGCAACCAAAACACGTAAACATCAACGTCATAGAACTAATGCCGGTCGTACAAACCTTCTCCGCACTACACATCGACCGAGACGCTTAAAAAAACAACCGCACCTCCGCACCCAAACAGCGAGGCACCCACCCCTCCCCCAACCCCGATACAAAGCCGCCCTGCGGTTCGGGGGTGCTTGTCAAGGCATCTTTCCCGCCTTGACAAGCACCCCCGAACCGTCAGCACAATGAAAATTCGGGGTGCCCCACGCAACCCAGACGGGGCGCAATGTCGCCCGTCAGGGCGACGAGCCGCCCGACTCACCCAGGCGCAAACCTCCCCAACCCGAACAACTCGAACAACGCCTCCTGCCTCCCAGTCCGGTCAGACAAAATCCGCCGCGCCCGAGGCCGCCCCCCAGTAGACCGATACCGCAACACAGTCTCCCCGATCCCCCGCAACTCATCCAACAACTCGGCCACAGACAGATTCACCCCAGCCCGATCCGCCTCCCGCCGCATCACATGCGTAACCGTCGCCGCCAGCACGGACACCAACGTATGCACCGCGATCCGATGCGAAGTCCACTCCCACCGAGGCGAAGGCCCAGCCACCGCCGACCCGGTCAACCACCGAAACGTAGAGTCGAGATAAGTCCGCGCCCGATAAGCAGTAATCACCTCGGCAACCGGCCAATCCCGATCAGTAACCAAGATCTGCTTCCCGAAAAACTCCTCCGCCAGCCGAGCCACGGCCGCCTCGTCGACCCGCCGCTCCAAACGGAGTTTCCCCGCCCGGCTCCCGGCAAGCGTCGTATTCAACACCCGCTCCACCCGACGCCCCCGAATAATCCGGGACATCTCCGCGTGCACCTGCGTCCGATCCCCGCGATGAGTCCCCGCAGCGAGCGCGGCAGCCAGCCCGTCAAGCTCCCGCACCGTAGTACTCAACTCGCTCGTAAACGCCCGATACTGCGCCGCGTGCAAAGTCGCCGAATGGGTAAGAATGACCCGCCGAGGCACCCCGTCCACAGTGGCCACCGTGTCGAACGCGGTAAGCCCGGCAAACCGCTCCGGATCCACCCGCCGCCGCACCGAAGCGGGCCGCGCGAGCAACTCCGGATGATCCGCCAGCGGAAGCGACCCGACAAACCCGGTCCGCGCGCCAAGATCAAGCTGCGCCGCCTGGCCGGAGTGGAAAACCAACGTATGCCGCTCGCCCAGCTCAGCGGCCAGTGCCCCGAAGGTCGGGGCGTTCTCCCGCCGATAAACCCGGGAAGCCAGCGGAATCGCCCCGTCCCGCGTAACGACGAGCCCCAACCCGGCAAGCACGTCCTGACAAGCTGACGGCAACGTGCAATCCGCCGCGGTAAACGCCGCGAACTGCGCGACATCAACCGTCAGCGCCTCCGTCCCGTCTTCCCCCAGAAGCTCCAGAACCGCCTCCGCCACAACGGTTTCCACCCGAGCGATCCGCTCCGGAGTAAGCCGCTGCAACGCCCGCCAATGACCAGCCGTGGTGATCGACCCCTTGGGCGGCCGAGGCCGGACCAAATCCTGCGCCAGACACCCGGTCCACCACTCCTCGAACTCGGTCTCCGGCGCAGTCGCCCGATGCAGCACGGCGAGCGCGACGTGAAGGCCAAGCGTCGGCCGAGCCCGCTGCGGTCCAGCCACCGAGTCCACCCGGCGAACCAGGTCGAGCCGCTCCAGCGTCCCCCATACGGCGGAAACGTCGCCGAACGACCGATGCCGCGCGCCGGCTGCCTCCGGACCCCCGCCGGCCACCGCCGCCGCGATGTCCTCGGCGGTCCCGAGATACCGCTGGCCGACCACGCGCGGCTTGCCGTCCACGCGCGCGGACTCGGCGAGGTAGTAGTACGTCCGCCCGCCGATGCGCTTCCCGATCACTGAGGCCACCCTTTAGGTAATACCGTCGCCACCCGGCATCGACAAGCCCGCAACCTGCGCGAATGATCACTCCAGGCCGTTCGTGCGCCCGGCGGCGGGCTAAGAGCTGGCTGGTCGCGGCGGCCGGGTCCTAGCGTGGCGGGAATGGAGCCCGAAGCTGGCGTGACCACGCCCACCCCGTCGGCCATGCGCCGTGCGCTCGCCCGCGCGCGAGACGGGAAGACGCTCGACGTCGCCGAGGCGGCCGTGCTGCTGCACGCCCGCGGCGACGACCTCAAGACTTTGTCCGAACACGCCTCCCGCATCCGCGACGCGGGCCTCGAAGAAGCCGGTCGCGCGGGGATCATCACCTACAGCCGCAAGGTGTTCATCCCGCTGACCCGGCTGTGCCGGGACCGGTGCGGGTACTGCACCTTCGTCACCGTCCCGGGCAGGCTCGAATCGCCGTTCCTGTCGCCGGACGAGGTCCTCGACATCGCCCGCAAGGGCGCCGAGATGGGCTGCAAGGAAGCCCTGTTCACGCTCGGCGACCGGCCGGAGGACCGCTGGAAGGCCGCGCGCGACTGGCTGGACGCGCACGGCTACGACGACACGCTGTCCTACGTCCGCGCGATGGCGATCCGGGTGCTCGAGGAGACCGGTCTGCTGCCGCACCTCAACCCGGGTGTCCTGTCCTGGCAGGACTTCCAGCGGCTCAAGCCGGTCGCGCCCTCGATGGGCATGATGCTGGAGACCACCGCGCGCCGGCTGTGGAGCGAGAAGGGCGGGCCGCATTACGGTTCGCCGGACAAGGATCCCGAGGTCCGGCTGCGCGTGCTGGAGGACGCCGGCCGCAGCTCGGTGCCGTTCACCACCGGCGTGCTGATCGGTATTGGCGAGACGCACGAGGAACGCGCCGACGCGCTGTTCGCGATCCGCAAGACCGCGCGCGAGTACGGCGGCATCCAGGAAGTCATCGTGCAGAACTTCCGGGCCAAGCCGGACACGAAGATGCGCGCGACCCCGGACGCCGACCTCGAAGAACTGGCCGCGAACATCGCCGTGGCCCGGCTCGTGCTCGGGCCGCGGATGCGCATCCAGGCGCCGCCGAACCTCATCGGCGACCAGTACGACCTGATGATCCGCGCGGGCATCGACGACTGGGGCGGCGTTTCGCCGCTCACCCCCGACCACGTGAACCCGGAACGCGCGTGGCCGCAGATCGACCTGCTGGCCCGGCAGACCGAGAAGGCCGGGTTCGCGCTGCGCGAGCGGCTGACCATCTACCCGGAGTACGTGAAGCGCGGCCAGCCGTGGCTCGACCCGCGCGTCACGCGGCACGTCGCGGCGCTGGTCGACGCCGAGACCGGGCTGGCCCGCGACGGCGCGCTGCCGGTCGGGATCCCGTGGCAGGAACCGGACGGCGGCTGGGAGGAATCCGGCCGCACCGACCTGCACACCGAGATCGACACCACCGGACGCACCGAGGACCGGCGAGGCGACTTCGATTCGGTCTACGGCGACTGGAAAGAGATCGGCCGCAAGATCAAGACCGGGCCGCAGCGGTTCGACACCGACATCCGGGACGCGTTGCGCAGCGCGGAAAAGGACCCCGCCGGGCTGTCCGACGACGCCGCGCTCGCGCTGCTGCACGCGGACGGGCCGGAGCTGGACGCGCTCACGAAACTGGCCGACGACCTGCGGCGCGAGGTCGTCGGGGACGACATCACCTTCGTCGTCACGCGGAACATCAACTTCACCAACGTCTGCTACACCGGCTGCCGGTTCTGTGCCTTCGCGCAGCGGAAGACCGACGCGGACGCGTACACGCTGTCGCTGGAGCAGGTCGGCGACCGCGTCGACGAGGCGTGGGCCGCGGGCGCGACCGAGATCTGCATGCAGGGCGGGATCCACCCGGATCTGCCGGGCACCGCGTACTTCGACCTCGCGGCCGAGGTGAAGCGGCGGCAGCCGGACATCCACCTGCACTCGTTCAGCCCGATGGAGGTCGTGAACGGCGCGTCGCGGACCAACCTGTCCATTCGCGACTTCCTCATCCGGGCGAAGGAGTCCGGAGTGGATTCCTTGCCGGGCACCGCGGCGGAAATCCTCGACGACGACGTCCGGTGGGTGCTCACCAAGGGCAAACTGCCGACGGACGCGTGGATCGAGGTGGTCACCACCGCGCACGACATCGGGCTGCCGACCACGGCGACGATGATGTACGGCCACGTGGACAACCCGAGCCACTGGGTCGGGCACCTCAAGCTGCTGGCCAAGCTGCAGCGCGAGGGCGTGGAGCGCAACGGGCGGCGCGGGTTCAGCGAGTTCGTGCTGCTGCCGTTCATCCACCAGAGCTCGCCGATCTACCTGGCCGGGCTCGCCCGCGCGGGCACCACGCTGCGCGAAAACCGGGCGGTGCACGCGCTGTCCCGGCTGCTGCTGCACGGCACGTTCGACAACATCCAGAGTTCCTGGGTGAAGCTCGGCGAGGAAGGCAGCCGGGCGGTGCTGCAGGGCGGCGTCAACGACATCGGCGGCACGCTGATGGAGGAGACGATCAGCCGGATGGCGGGCGCGGCGAACGGGTCGTACAAGACGATCAGCGACATGCGCGCGATGGTCGAGCCGCTCGGGCGTCCGCTGCGGCAGCGGACCACGTCCTACGGCACGCCGAGCGACGAGCGGATCGCCGCGGCGCAGGCGTCGGACGGGGTCGCGACCGCGGTGCGGAAGCCGTTGCTGCCGCTGCTCACGCCGTGATCAGCCGGTGCGGTGCAGCCGCCACAGCGCGATAGCCAGCTGCAACCGCAAGCGGCCCGCGGGATCGCGCACTGGCCAGCCGAGCAGCGCTTCGGCGTGGGCCAGGCGCTCCTGCAGGGTCGAATGGTGCACTACCAGCGTGTTCGCGGCGGCGCGCAGACTCGGAGCGCCCGCTACGGCGACCAGCGTGGGCAATACCCACGGGGCCGCCGTGCGGGCGTTCTCCAGACTGGTGACGTCCGCGACCGGTTTGCTGCGGGGTCCGACCGCGTCGGCGAGCACGGCCAGGCCGCCGAGTTCCGCGTAGTCCACAACGGACGGTCCGGGGTCGTCTTCGGTCGCGGTGAACCGGAAAGCGGTTCGGGCTTGCGCGCCAGACAGCGGTAAGTCGACCAGGTTCACTACAGTGCCCAGCCCCACCCGCGCGCGTTCCGGTGGAGTCCATTGTGGAGGGACGACCAGCGGGACCGCGTCGGTCACCACGGCGCGCGCGGTCGTGCCGAGCCCCAGGCGATGCGCGGCGCGGAGGCGGGTTCGCTCGTCGGCTGAGGCGTCGAGCACCACCTCGACCGACGCCGGATCGACGACCCGGCCGCGCGTGCGGTCCAGCACCGCTCGCGCCGCCGCGGACGCGCGCTCCAGCACCATCGCGTCCACCGGACTCGCCGGACCAGGCCGTTCCAGCCACAGCGCGACCGGCCCGTCCGGACGCACCGGAGCCGACGGCCACTCCGGATCGGGCGGTTCGGCCGACGGCACGACGCGTCCGTCCGGTTCGACGCGGACGCGCACTCGCCGTTCGTCGTCGGCCAGCCGCGCGGGACAGCCGGACAGCACCGCTGCCCCGCGCACGATCGGCTCCAGCCCGGCGCGGCCCTCGACCAGCCGGTCGAAGTACGCGATGACCTTGACCGTCTCGGCGGCGCCGGGATCGAGCGCGCTCAGATGGGTGACCAGCTCCCTCATCGGTCCATCATCGCTCGCCGGTTCAGCCGAGCAGCCGCCGCAGCCACGGCGTCCGCGCGGCGCGGGCCTGCTGCGACAGCGCCGCCTGCGGGGCCGAACCGTCGAAGCCGTGGAAAGCGCCGGGCCAGACGTGCAGTTCCGCCTGCACTCCGGACAGCCACAGCCGGTTCGCGTAGGCGATGACCTCGTCGCGGAAGGTCTCGGTGCTGCCGATGTCGAGGAACGCGGGCGGGAGGCCGGACAGGTCTTCGGCGCGGGCGGGCGCGGCGTACGGCGAGACGTCCGGGCCGCCGCGAGCGTCGCCGAGCAGTGCGGTCCAGCCGACGTGGTTCGCCGTGCGGTCCCAGCTGCCCATCTCCGCCATCTGGATCGCCGACGGCGAGTCGTTGCGGTCGTCGAGCATCGGGTACACGAGCAGCTGGCCGAGCAATTCCGGGCCGCCCCGGTCGCGGGCGAGCAACGCCGTTCCCGCCGCGAGCCCGCCGCCCGCGCTCGCGCCGCCGATCACGACGCGGGAGGCGTCGAAGCCGTACTCGGCGGCGTGCTTGACCGTCCATTCCAGGCCGGCGTAGCAGTCCTCGACCGGGGCCGGATGCGGGTGTTCGGGCGCGACCCGGTAGTCGACGCAGACGAAGCCGAGGCCGAGTTCGGTCGCGTACTCCTTGAGGAAGTACAGGTCGCCGCCCTTGTGGCCGCCGATGATCATGCCGCCGCCGTGCAGCCAGTACAGCACCGGCACGTCGACCGCTCCGGCCGGCCGCGCGACGATCAGCGGGATCGGGCCGCGCGGGCCCTCGGCGTCCACTTCGGACACTTCGAGGGCGCCGTCGGCAGTGATCTCGTCCAGCGAGACCTGCCGCTTCGCCGCGGCCGCGCGCACCGCCGGGATCGACTCGAGCGTCTTGATCGGCGGACGCTCGGCGGCGAGCACCTCGAGCGCCGCGGCGAGTTCGGGGTCGAACGGGAGCGGCGGATAGGCGGTCATCGCGGGGGCCTCCTAGGGATCGGGGTGCTGGCCCCATCCTTGCCGCCCGCGGCCCGGACCGGGGCAGCCGGACGGCGGGAATCTCCCGCCACGCGGCGGGGTCAGCGGCTCAGGCTGATCGCGTTCTTCGCCCGTTCGACCGATTCCTCCGACGCGGGTCCGGCGGCGTTTTCCGTGGCCAGCGCCTGGTTCAGCTCGACGAAGGGGCGCATCCGGGTCTCGTAGTCCGCTACCGATTCCGCCAGGACGTACGCGCCGACCAGGGCGAGGCTCGTGCCCTGTCCGGACAGCACGGACGCGCAGTACCCGGCGTCGCCGACCAGGGCGACCCGGCCGGTCGTCCAGCGGTCGAGGCGGATCTGGAGCATCGCGTCGAAGAAGAAGGTCTCGGCGTCCGCCATGGCTTTGACCAGGTCCGGCACCGGGCCGCCGACCCCGCTCAGCCGTTCCGCGACGAGCTTCTTCTGCTCCGCGACGTCCCGGATCTCGCGGTACTCCGGCTCGCCGAAGCCGAGCGTCACGCGGATCTCCTCGTTGCCGGGCACCGGGTAGACCGCGCCGCCGACGCCCTCGCCCTGGAACCAGATCTGCCAGTCTTCGAGGCCGACCGTGTTGGGCGCCGGGAAGATCGCCAGGTACTGGCCGAGGTAGCGGCGGAACTGGTCCTCCGGGCCGAACGCCAGCCGCCGGACCGCCGAATGCGCGCCGTCCGCGCCCACGATCAGGTCGAACGTGCGCGGCTCGGCGTTGGCGAACTCGACCCGGCCGGACTCGGCGTCGAGCGCGGTGATCTCGTCGCCGAAGCGGAACTCGGCGTCGGCCGCGTGGTACAGCAGTTCGACCAAGTCGTCGCGGAGGATCTCGATGTCGGCGCTGTCCAGTCGGCCGCTGCTGTAGACGTGCTCCTCGGAACGGAACACTTCGTTGCCGGACGCGTCGAGCATCGACATCCCGCGCATCCGCGTCCGCGCGGCGCGGACCTGCTCCCCCAGGCCCATCCGTTCGACGACGTCCAGCGCGACCCCGCGGATGTCGATCGCCTGGCCTCCGCTGCGCAATCCGTCGGCGCGCTCGACGACCGTCACGTCGTAGCCGTTGCGGCGCAGCCAGTAGGCCGACGCGCATCCAGCGACTCCCGCGCCGCAAACCAGTGCTTCAGGCATGTCTTCACCCCTCGGTACAGTGCATGATTACCCTGATGAACCTGCCCTGACCTGGGTGCCGCCGCCAAAACTGACCTAGTACAGATGACCCGCTGACCTAGTACAGACAGGACGTCGATGCCGCCCGAACCGCCGTACCTCCGCATCGCCGCCGCGCTGCGGGAAGAGATCGCGCAGTTGCCGCCGGGCGCGAAGGTGCCTTCGACGCGTCAGCTGGCGTCGGCGCACGGTGTCGCGAACGCCACCGCTGCCAAGGCGCTCGACGTGCTGCGTCGTGAAGGCGTGCTTCGTGCCGAGCCGCGATCGGGTCATGTCGTCGCTGGTCAGCACACTGAGTCCGAGTCCAAGCGGCCGGTGTTGACCCGGGACCGGCTGGTGCGCGCGGCGATCGCGATCGCTGACGCGGAAGGCGTCGCGGCGCTGTCGATGCGCGGACTCGCCGCGCGGCTGAGCGTTCCGGCGATGGCTCCGTACCGGTATCTGTCCGGAAAGGACGAACTGGTTTTCCTGATGGCCGACCACGTCTACGGCGAAACCGGCTATCCCGCCCGGGAACCGGAGGGATGGCGAGCGCAGCTGGAACTGGTGGCGCGCACGCTGTGGTCCGTGCACCGGCGGCATCCGTGGCTGGCACATCTCGTGCCGCTTACCCGGCCTTGGCCGCTGCCGAATCTGGCCGCGCACAACGAACGCGCACTGGCCGCGTTGTCGGTGTTCAGGCTGAACGCGGCTGATCTTTGCGATCTGAATGTGTTGTTCTACAACCACATCCAGGGCACCGCGATCCATCTGGAACGGGAACGGCACGCGGTGGGCGCGAGCGGGATCACCGAGGACCAGTGGATGGAGACGCAGGCGCGGGGGTACGCCGCGTTGACCGGGTCCGGGCGGTTTCCGGTGATGGCGCGGATGGTGCGGGATCTTGCCGAGGGCTACGACTTGGATCTGGACCATCTGTTCGAGATCGGGCTGCAGGCGCTGCTGGACGGGCTGGCGGTCCGGTATCCGGTGGGCGGCACGGTTTCCGGGAGGCTGGCGTGAACCGCATCCGGCTGGTCCCGACGGTCCGCGAGCGCCGGAAGTATCAGCGTGAGCGCCGGTATCTCGACTTCGAGGTCGACGGCGCCAGCCTCCGCAGCATGGTCGACACCGAACTGGACCTGATCTCGGTGCTCGCCACCGACGGCCCGCGCGATCCGCGACGTTTGGCCCGCGTGCTCGGCGAGGCTCCGGGCGACGCGCCGGACGGGCGGGTGCTGCTGTATGTCTGCCCCGAATGCGAGGACATCGAGTGCGGTGCCATCGCGGCGAGAGTTTCGCGCCGCGGCGATCTCGTCACCTGGCGAGACTTCGGCGTACCGGAAGAAGACGAGGCGGACAACGAATTCGCCGAGCACACGGTCACTTTCTCCGCGCGGCAGTTCCTCCGCGAACTGGCGGGTCGCTGAGCTCGTCAAGCGTTGGCATGAACGCCGATGCCGCCGGAGACCGTCAGGTTGTCGCCGGTGATGTAGCTCGCGGCGTCCGAAGCGAGGAAGGCCACGGCTTCGGCGATGTCGGCGGGGGCACCGATGCGGCCGAGCGGTACGTCCGACGCCCAGGAGCCGAGCATTTCCCGCGAGACTCCCAGCTTGCCGTAGACCGGGGTGTCGATCATTCCCGGGCTGACCGCGTTGACCCGGATGCGGCGGGGAGCGAGTTCGAGCGCGACGGACCGCATGAGGGGCAGCAGAGCGCCCTTGGCCGCGGTCATCGCGGCCCCGACTCCTTCGCCGGCACCCACGGTGAACACGACCGAGGCCCCCTCGTTGAGGAGCGGCAACGCCTTCTGGAGGGTGAAGAAATTGCCCTTGACGTTGATGTCGAAGAGGGCGTCGAAGTCGTCCTCGCCGGTTGATTCGAGCGAGCCGGGGCGGGAGACGCCGGCGTTGAGGAAGAGCAGGTCAAGGGAGCCGAGTTGCTGGCGCGCCTGGTCCATCGCGTGGTCGAGATCAGGCAGGGACCGGGCGTCGGCCCGGACGGCCGTGATGCCTTCGGGAATTTCGGTGGCGTTGCTGAGGCCGGTGACCATCACGCGGTAGCCGCGGGAGTGGAGGAGTTCGGCGGTCGCCTTGCCGATTCCGCTCGTTCCACCGGTGATCAAGGCCGTGGTTGCACGCATGCTGCGCTCCTTTGCAGATGTTCCAAGAGCAGCGTACGGCGATTTGGCAGCGACTGCCAACTCCTATGCGACTGCCAGGCTGACAGTGATGCGCTATTCTGTCGCCATGAAGCAGGAAGCGGCCGCGACGCTGTGGGACCGGACCCGGCAGCTGGCTTCCCAGGAGATCCTCGAGACGGCGCTGCGGCTTTTCACCGAGCAGGGCTACGACGAGACGACCATCGCCCAGATCGCTCGCGAGGCCGGCGTCTCCCAGCGCACCCTCTTCCGCTACTTCGGCGCCAAGGAGGACCTGCTCGGCGGCGGGCAAGACCGGTTCGGGCAGGTCCTGACGGAGACGATCAGCGCACAGCCCGCCGACGCCGACGTCTGGGAGGTCCTGCGCGCCGGGATCGCTGCCGTACTGGCCTTGCACGACAGCCGAGACCAGGCGTTGAAGCGGTTCCGGCTCCTACACAACACGGCCTCGCTGCGCGCCGGCTGGCTCGAAAAACGACTGCGATTCCAGGAGAATCTGCTACCGCTCGTCGAGGCCCGGATGGACGCTTCCGGCAATCAGGGGGCGAAGGCCCGCGCGGTGCTCGCGACGGCATTCGCGTGCCTGGACGCCGCGTCGATGACGTGGGTCGTCAACGACGGCCAGGACGAAATCATGGACCTGTACGACGAGTGTCTGGCCGCGGTGCGCGGCTGACCCGCTAGGCGGTCAGCTTCAGAATGTCGATCCCGCGCTTGTTGTCCGCCACGTACGCGTACCCGTCGTGCCAGTACGGCGCCCACGAAGCCGCGTCCGCTGGGCGGAAGTACGCGATCTGGGTCGGGTTCGACGGGTCGCTCACGTCCAGGAATCGCGTGCCCTGCGCGTAAAACGACTGCACCAGCACGTGCCCGCGCACGTCGAAGTAGTGTGCCGAGCAGTCGTCGGACACCGGGTCGCTGCCTTCCTGCCCGGCGACGCCCCAGGTGCCGATGCTGCGCATCCGGAACGGCTTCTCCGGCGTGGACCGCCAGCCTTCGCCCTGGTACGAACCTTCCAGCGACGAGATGGTCAGCACGCCGTCGCCCGCGCAGCCGGGGAGGAAGCTCTCCTCGGTGGCGTACACGAGGTCGTGGCCGCGCCAGGCGCCGTCGTCGCGGGAGCCGACCGGGTGGAAGCTGTTGTGCAGGAACTTCGACGGCGCAGCGGTTTCCGAGACTCCGCCGCCCGCGTACGGCACCGGCTTGAGCGCGGTCGCCAAGCGGTAGCGGTTCTCCACCGGGTCGCGATGGAAGCCGGACGTCCAGTACCCGCGCACGCCGCCCGCGCCGGACACCCACGCGACGCCCATCTTGTCCACCTGAACGTCGTGCACGTAGTCGGTTTTGCCGTCGTTGCGGGCGAGTTCGATCGGATCCGGGTGCACCTTCGGGGCGCGCGGGTTGCGCACGTCGGTGACCCAGATCGGCCGGCCGCCCCAGTCCGCGGGCTGGTTGTCGGCCTTCGCCGGACCGCCGGTCCAGAGGTAGCGGCAGTCGTCGACGCAGCTGGTGGTGTGGCCCGCCGGAACCTTGACGTAGCTGAGGATCTCCGGTTTCTCCGGATGCGCGACGTCGACCACGTAGATCCCGGACTCGCCGGTGTGCGTGTTGCCCTTGAACGCGCGCGGATCCCGGGACAGGAACACGAGCTTGCGCTTGGCGTCGACCTCGGTGTCCTCGGTTTCCCACAGCCCGGGCAGGCTCAGCTCGCCGATCGCGCGCGGCTTCGCCGGATTCTCGGTGAGGTCGTAGACCTTCAGGCCGAACTGGCCGGACACGACCATCACGTCGCGTTTGCCGTAGCTGAGGAAGTTCGCCGAAATGGCTCCTTGCGCGTCTGGCACGTTGCCGACCGGCTCCACGCCCTTGACCGCGCCCGGGTCGCCCAGGCTGTGCTTCGCCTCGGTGACCGGCTTGTCGTCCTCGCACGCCGCGGCGGGCAATCCGGTGGCAACGAGAGTCGCCGCCGCCGTCGCCATCGCCAATCCGGAACGAATCCACCCACGGCGCACGCGAAACCTCCAGGAGACCCCAGTGTGACGGAAGTACTCTATGACCGTCCCTAACCGGACACAACCGCCTTTCGTTGCTTTCCACCTGGTAGTAAGACACCATGCGATCGCGTCCGCTGGTCCCGCTCACGCTCGCCGCCGCCGTCCTCGCGGCCGGTCTCTCCGCTTGCTCGTCGTCGGCCGAACCCGCTCGGCCCGGCGTGTTGTCGGTCGGCCTCGGCGAACCCGGCACGCTGCTGCCCGCCGACGTCACCGATCCGTCCGGGCGGCTCGTCACCGGCGCGCTCTGGACGCCGCTCGCCGATTACGATCCGGCCAGCGGAAAAGTCACCCCGCGCGCGGCGGAATCGATCAGCAGCGCCGACCAGGTGACCTGGACGGTCCAGCTGCGGCCCGGGAAGTTCCACGACGGCACGCCGGTCACCGCGCAGTCCTATGTGGACACCTGGAAGGCGATCGCTGGGCACCGCTGGGCCAGCACGCCGGTGCTCACGAAGTCGTTGCGGGCCAAAGAGATCACCGCAGTCGACGCGAAGCAGCTGCGGATCGTGCTCGACCGGCCGTCGAACCAGGTCCCGGCCTGGCTGTCCGCGCCCGGGCTCGTGCCATTGCCCGCGTCAGTGTTGAAATCACGCGACTGGAACGGGTTCGCCCGCCATCCGATCGGCAACGGCCCGCTGCGGCTGGAGGGCGACTGGCAGTCCGGGTCGGGCGGCAAGCTCGTCCGGGTCGCGCCGGATCCGGGGCGGGCCAAGGAAATCGAGTTGCGCGTCGGCAATCCGGCGGAGCAGTACGACGACGTCAAAGAAGGCAAGCTCGACGTAGCCACGTCCGTCCCGGGCGAGCGGCACGAGGCGATGCACACCGATTTCGCCGGCCGGCACGCGATGTGGGCGCTTCCCCGCGCGGGCTACCTGGTGTTTTCCGCCGAGGCAACGCGATTCGCCGATCCGGCGGTACGGCACGCCTTCGCGCTCGGCACCGACCGCGCCGCGCTGGAGTCCGGACCGCTCGCGCATCAGGCGGACGCGGCGAAGGGATTGCTGCCGCCGGCGGTCGCGCCCGGCGAGCGGTCCGCGGGCTGCCGTCCGTGCACTTTCGACGCTCCGGCGGCGAAATCCCTGCTGGACCAAGCAGGATTCACCGGAGAAGCCTCGGTGTACTACGACAGTTTCGACGGCACCTGGCCGCAGGCGCTGGCGGACGGCTTGTCGAAGACCCTCGGCATCCCGGTCACCGCACAGCGCAAAGCCACCGGCGGCAAGCCGACCGGACCGTCCGCGCTGGAGGTCAAAGCCGTCTCGCCGAGCCCGGCCGACCTCCTCCACACGCTCGCGGACGCCGCCGGCTACACCGACGCCGGGTTCGCCGCCGACCTCACCTCCGCCGAGACCACCGCGTCCCCGGAAGAAGCCGCGCAGCTGTTCCGGGTCGCGGAAAACGAAGCCCTGCGCGATCTTCCGGCGATTCCGCTGTGGACCGGACACGGGCACGCCGTCTGGTCCGCCCGGGTCCACGACGCGGTGACGACGCCGTTCGCCGGAATCGACCTGACGCGACTGCGCGACTAAACGCGTGCGTGCTGCGTCAGCACCTCGCCGAAGGCCGCCGTCAACGGGTCCGGTTCGCTACGGCCGTAAGCGACCAACTCGCGGCGGATTGCCTTGGCCGGGCGCAAAACCCGGCCGCTGAACTCCGCGGGCAGCACGTTCGCCGGGACCAGCGCGGGCCCCAACCCGGCCGCAGCGAGCAGCGGTGCGGCGGCGGTCTGTTCCGTGCGAACCGCAGGCCTCGGCCGGAATCCGGCTTCCGCGCAAGCGCCATCGAGAAGTTCCGCCAAGCCGTGGCCAGGCGCGTAGTGCACCCACGCACAGTCGGCAAGCTCGGCCAGGTCGACCGTACCGTCCGAAGTGGACTCCGTAGCGCCGTCGGCCGGGAGCACGACGACGAACTCTTCGGTACCCAGCGTCCGCACCGGGCCAGTCCACCCGGCCGGACGCGGGCCGATGGCGAGATCCGCTTCCCCAGCGAGCATCGCGTCCCGCAGTTCGTCGGCGTGGCGGTACTCGAAAAGCCGCACGTCGACGTCCGGCCGTTCGCGCCGCCACACCCGAAGCGCAGGTGGCAGGACCCCGAGACTCACCGAGTAAACCGTGGCGACCAGCAGCTCTCCGGCGACCTGACCGGACGCTTGCCGGGCCGCGCACCGGGCCCGTTCGGCGTCGGCGAGCGCGGCGCGGGCGTGCGGCAGCATCGCGCGGCCCATCGGCGTGAGCCGGACCGAACGCGGCAGCCGTTCCAGCAACGGCCCGCCGACGCTGTGCTCCAGCGCCCGCATCTGGTGCGACAGCGCGGGCTGCGTCACATGCAGTTGCTCGGCCGCCCGGGTGAACGAACCGGTGTCGACCACCGTGACCAGGTACTCGAGCTGCCGCAGGCTTGTCATAAACCCAGTTTATCGAAGCCGTGAGAAGTAAGCCTTGGACTCATCCGTCCCTCGCGGCCAGGATCGGAGACATGAGCAGCACACGCGTGGCCCTCGTGGCCGGGGCCAACGGGATCATCGGCCGCAAACTCGTCTCTCACCTGCGGACTCTCGACGGCTGGGAAGTGCTCGGGCTCTCCCGTCGCGGCGGACCGGGCAGCCTCGCCGTCGACCTGCTCGACCCGGCGGGCACTCGGGACGCGCTGGCCGGCGTCGGCGCGACGCACCTGTTCTACGCGGCCTACCAGGACCGGCCGACGTGGGCGGAACTCGTGCCGCCGAACGTCGCGATGCTGGAGAACCTGGTGAACGGCCTCGACGAGGGCCCGCTGGAGCACGTCAGCCTGATGCAGGGCTACAAGGTCTACGGCGCGCACCTCGGCCCGTTCAAGACTCCGGCCCGCGAAGCCGACGCCGGACAGCACATGCCACCGGAATTCAATGTGGACCAGCAGAAGTTCCTCGAACGCCGGGCCGCCGCCGGAGGCTGGTCGTGGTCGGCGATCCGGCCGTCCGTGGTCGGCGGGACGACGCTAGGCAACCCGATGAACCTCGCGCTCGTGATCGCGGTGTACGCCTCGATCTCGAAGGAACTCGGCCTGCCGCTGCGCTTTCCCGGCAAGCCCGGCGCGTACGACAGCCTGCTGGAGATGACGGACGCGCAGTTGCTCGCCGAGGGCACAGTGTGGGCAGCGACGTCCAGTCGCAACGAAGCGTTCAACATCGCCAACGGTGACCTCTTCCGTTGGCGAGAGCTGTGGCCGAAGCTGGCCGCGTACTTCGACCTTGAAGTCGCTCCGCCGCTACAGTTGCCGCTAAGCACGGTGATGGCCGACAAGGAACCGCTGTGGGACGAGATGGCGGCGAAGCACGGCCTTACTGCTTCGTACGCCAACGTCTCTTCGTGGGCCTTCGGCGACTTCGTGTTCTCGTGGGACTACGACATGTTCGCGGACACGTCGAAATCCCGCCGCGCCGGTTTTCATTCCTATGTGGACACCGAGCAGATGTTCTACCGGCTCTTCGACGAGTTCCGCCGCGAGCACGTCATCCCCGGCCGATGAACGGCATCGTGGTGGCGGTGATGGTGAGGAACTGGACGTTGGCGTCCAGCGGCAATCCCGCCATGTAGAGCACCGCGTCGGCGACGTGGCCCGCGTCGAAGGTCGGCTCGGCCAGGAGCCGTCCGTCGGCCTGCGGGATGCCCGCGGCCATCCGTTCGGTCATCTCGGTGGCCGCGTTGCCGATGTCGATCTGCCCGCACGCGACGTTCCAGGCGCGGCCGTCGAGCGAGATCGACCGGGTGAGGCCGGTGACGGCGTGCTTGGTCGCGGTGTAGGCGACGCTCGCCGGACGCGGCGCGTGCGCGGAGATCGAGCCGTTGTTGATGATCCGGCCGCCTCGCGGGTCTTGGTCGCGCATCATCCGCACGGCCTGCTGCGCGCACAGGAACATCCCGGTGAGGTTCGTGTCCACGGTGCGCCGCCAGTCCTCGACGGACAGCTCCGCGACCGTCCCGCCGAGCGACACCCCGGCGTTGTTCACCAGCAG
Organism: Streptomyces sp. AA4; assembly: GCF_000158875.1. Taxonomy (NCBI): domain Bacteria; kingdom Bacillati; phylum Actinomycetota; class Actinomycetes; order Kitasatosporales; family Streptomycetaceae; genus Streptomyces; species Streptomyces sp. AA4. The sequence goes on from NZ_GG657746.1 coordinate 6,059,080, forward strand.
GTCCAAGCGGCCCCATTCGCTGCGCACCGCGGAGAAAAGCGCTTCCACCGACGCGGGGTCGGCGACGTCCGTGGGCACGACCAGCGCGTTCGCGTCAGAATCGGCCGTCTCGCGCAAGGCGTCCTCGCGACGTCCGGCGAGCGCGACCCGGTATCCGGCGCCGAGCAGCGCCCCGGCGATCCGGCGGCCCAGCCCGGACCCGGCACCGGTGACCACAGCAGTCTTGTCGGACATCTCCGCCTCCTCAAAAATCCGCTCGCGCGCACGTTGCCATATCGCGGCACACTGGGCGCATGGGACCACGTGACAGGCTGCTCGCCGGGTTCGCCAACCAGCTGGGCCATCCGCGCGGCCGGGCCGGGCAGGCTGTTGTCCGGCTGCTCAACAACGTGAACCGCGGACCGGTCACCGGAGCGGTCGAGGCACTGGAGGTCCGTCGCGGCGAAACCGCGCTGGACCTGGGTTTCGGCGGCGGTCTCGGTCTCGATCTGCTGCTGCGGGCGACCGAAGGCGGCACCGTGCACGGCGCGGAAATCTCCGAAACGGCACTCGCCCGCGCGCGGCGGAAGTTCCCGAAGAACCTCGCAGCCGGACGGCTCGTGCTGCACCAAGCCGGCATGGCCGAGCTTCCGCTGGAAGACGGGACGATCGACGCGGCGTTGACCGTCAACACGGTCTATTTCGTGCCCGATCTCGCGCCCGCGTTCGCCGAGGTGGCGCGGGTGCTCTCCGGCGGCGGCCGGTTCGTCGTCGGCATCGGCGACCCCGCGATGATGCGCGAGATGCCGTTCACCAGCCACGGCTTCCGGCTGCGACCGCCGGAAGAGATCGAGAAGGCGCTCACGGACGCGGGGCTCGAGTTCCGCCGCCACGACCGGCTCGGCGACGGGCCGCGAGCCTTCCACCTGCTGATCGCCGGACGCTGAAAACGGCGGGTCCCGCTTCCGCAGAAGTCCGTGAAGG
>NZ_GG657746.1:6060142-6441129 GCF_000158875.1 Streptomyces sp. AA4
GCCCTTCACGGACCATTGGTCTTGAGCGCGGAACCGCTACTTCTTCGGCACGCCCAGCGCCGCCAGCGCCGGGCCGGCCATGATCACGCCGTTGCCGGTCACCGCGTCGAACCCGGGCGCGCCGAGGTCGATCGCGCTCGACACCAGCGCCGTGCGGACCTCCGCCGGGGTCGCGGACGGCTTGCCGGACAGCAGCAGCGCCGCGATCGCCGCCGCGTGCGGGGCCGCCGCCGACGTGCCGAAGAACGGCTGGAAGCCGGTCACCGAGGTGGCCACGCCGTCAGCCGCGGTGATGTCCGGCTTCGCGCGGGTCGCGCCGCCGGTCGAGGACACGTTGCCCGGGGTCAGCTCGGTGCCGTCGGCGTTGTAGAAGAGGTGCCGCTGGCCGTCGGAGGTGAAGCGCTCCCACTTGCTGGCCGAGGTGAACAGGCCCGGGTACGGGCCGGCCGGGTTCGCCGGGTCGCCGGTCTCCAGCGGACGGCCGAACGCGGTCGCCGCCGGGGCCGCCGCCACCGAGAACGCCGCCGCTGCCGCCGAGTGGCCCGAGGTCACGCCCGCGGTGCTGAAGCCCTTGAGCGAACCGGAGTCGACGAACCGGCCGCGGACCACGTTGAGCGCGAAGAACCGGTCCGCGCCGCTGTACTTGACCACCGCGAGGCGGTAGCCCGAGCCCGACGTCGGCACGGTCAGGCTCTCGTACGGGTTCTGCGAACCGTTCTGCGCGTTCGCGCTGGAGGCGACGACGCTGCCGGAAGCGTTGAGCAGGAACAGGTCGTAGTCGTTGGCCGAGCGGCCCCACGGGTCCGACCAGAACAGGGTCACCGGCCTGCCGAGCGAGCCCGGCGAGAGCGGGTCGGTCGTCTGCACGCCGCTGCCCGGGTCGAAGTCGTGCGGGGTGCCGGTGACGCCCGGCAGCGTGGTGCCGGACGAGCGGAAGTCGCCCTCGTAGTAGCCGCTGGTGCCGTCGGTGAGGTTGCCGGAGTTGCCCGCGGAGGAGAAGTAGAGCGCGCCGGCCGCGGTCACGTCGTTGACCGCCTGCGCGACCTGCGTGTCCTGGAACGGCGACTCGTCGAAGTACGCGACGTCGTCGACGATCACGGTGCACTTGCCGGTGGTGCGCAGCGCGCGGATGTTGTCCGCGAAGCTCGACTCGCTGGTGAACGCGGTCGCGAAGCCGAGAGACGCGCCCGGGGCGAGGTCGTGCACGATCTCCAGCATCGCGGTGCCCTCGTCGCCGCTTCCGGCCTGGCCGGGCAGCACGTCGACGGCGGGCAGTTCGCCCGCGTTCTGCGACTTCTGCAGCGAGTTGACGCCGTCGGAAAGCACGCAGACCTTCACGCCGGTGCCGTCCACGCCGTATTGCGTACGCGCGGTGTCGGCGCCGTGGGTCTTGTCCCCTTCGGACACCTGCAGGGCGGTGACGGCTTTCTTGGCCAGCTGCCGCCGCTGCTCGTTCGGCTCGTTCCAGGTCATCGCCTGCGTCGCGGGCTGGACCTGGCGCACGTCACCGCGTGCCGCGATCTTGTCGACCGCGTTGAGCGGCAGCTGGGCGCGAACCGAGCCGTTGGACGAGGTGGACTGCACAGTGCCGCCCGCGGCGCGCACGGCGTTCGCGATCGCGGGGCCCGCCGTGCCCGCGATGTCCACGGACACCGTGCCGGCCTGGGTGACCGGCAGGCCGGTGCGGTAATCCGGCAGCAGCGCGGCGAGCTTGCGGTCGGCCCGCAGGCGCTTCTCCACGACGAGCTGGCTGGACTGCTTCTGCTCGGCCGGGGTGAGGGTCCTCTTGATGCCCTGCAACGCGCTGATCCCGGCCCCGGTGCGCGCGTTGGCCACGTCCGCGGCCGACGGTTGCGCGACGGCGACCCCGCTCCCGGCGAGCACCACCCCGACCGCGAGCGGCACCGAATACGCGGTCACCCGGCTCGTTCTTCTCATGACAACTCCCGTCCTCGCCCCCGGCCACCCACTGTGGTCACGTGAATGTAAAGAGCGACCGCGGCCAAGACCACCGACCAAAGTGGTATCTGTCCGAATGGCCCACCTGGTGAGACTTCCCCGGGCACTTCCCGGCCGGAAACGGAGCTGGCACTCTGCTCCCGTGGCGAACCTGGGGAGGGACTTCGCGCGGCTGTGGGCCGCGTACGCGATCAGCACGGCGGGCAGCACGGTCGGCGCGGGCGCGCTCGGGCTGGTCGCGGTGCTCGTGCTCGACGCTCCGGCGTGGCAGGTTTCCCTGATCACCGCCATCTCGGCGGCCGCCAGCGCGGTACTCGCCTTCCCGCTCGGACCCCGTGTCGAATTCGCCCGGAAACGTCCCGCGATGATCACCGGCGACCTGGTCCGCTGCGCCGCGCTGGCGAGCGTGCCGGTGGCGGCCGCGCTGCATGTGCTGACCATGCCGCAGCTCTACGCGGTCGACATCGTCGTCGCCACCGCCGCGGTCATCTTCTCCGCCGCCAGCGGCGCACACCTCAAAGCCCTCGTCGCGCCGGACGAGCGGGCTGTCGCGTTGAGCCGCTTCGAAAGCACCGACTGGGTCTGCTGGTCCGCCGGACCTCCGTTGGGCGGGGTTTTGATCAGCGGGCTGGGCGCGACCGCGACGATGCTCATCGACGCTTTCTCGTTTCTGCTGTCCGCGCTCGGAATCCGCCGCTTGCGTACGCCGGAACCGCCTCCTGCGGTTGCTTCGGACCATTCGCGGCGAGGCTTCACCGACGGTTGGCGTTTCCTCCTGCGCAGTCCCGAACTGCGGCCGTTGTTCTTCAACTCGGTCTTGTTCAGCGGCGCGGTCCTTTGGGTGACGCCGCTGCAAACCGTGCTGATGCTGCGGGATCTCCGGTTTGCTCCGTGGGAATACGGGCTGGTGCTGGGCGTTCCCTGTCTCGGCGGGCTGCTCGGCGCTCGTCTCGCTCCGCTGCTCAGCTCTCGTTATGGCGCGCGGAAAGTCTTGCGGTGGACCAGTTTCGCGCGCACTCCGTGGCTGCTCGCTGCTCCGTTCGCCTTTCCCGGACCGGCCGGAGTCGTCCTGCTGATCGCCGCCGACTTCGGACTGTTGCTGGCGGCGGGCATCTTCAACCCGACCTACTCGGCGTACCGCCTGTCGCTCATCGACGACGCCGTTCTGACGCGGACGCTCACCGCCTGGTCGACCGGAACCCGTACCGCCAAACCGATTTTCATCACCCTCGGCGGGATCGCGGCCGGGCTGCTCGGCGTGCGGTTTTCCCTGGGGATCGGCGCCGTGCTTTGTCTGCTCAGCGCCGCCGCGTTGCCCGCCCGCCGGGGCGCGTGATCAGTTTTTGTCGGTGGTGCCGGTTACCGTGGCCGGCATGTTCAAGATCGACCGCGCGGCCGCTGCCGACGCCGCCGCGCTCACCGACCTCATGCACGCATCCTCGGCCTACCAGGGCCGGTACGCCTCCATCCTGGAGGGCTACGCCGTCACGCCGGATTACCTTCGCCAGCACCAGGTTCTGGTCGCGCGCGGGCCATCGGGACCAGTGGGATTCGCCGCGCTCGCCGATGCCGAACTGGACCTGTTGTTCGTCGCGGACGAAGCGCAGGGAACCGGAATGGGCGCTCGGCTGGTGCAGCGAATCCTCGATACGGCAAGGGAAAACGGGCTGACCGAGGTGCGCGTGGTGTCGCATCCGCCCGCGGTGAAGTTCTACGAACCCATGGGAGCCCGGCAGGTCGGGACTGTCCCGCCGAAGCCGCCGAGGATCTCGTGGTCCCGGCCGGAGCTGGTGTTCTCGTTGCCCGGAAACGACAGCGCCCCGGCCCGCGAAACCACCGCGGGCCAGGGCGACCGGCGAAGAATCAGAAGTTGATCATATGACCGGCCAGTCCGTGCACCGCTTCCTTGACCGCCTCGCCCAGTGTCGGGTGCGCATGCACGTTGCGCGAAATCTCGTGCACCGTAAGGTCCCACTGCTGCGCCAGCGTCAGCTCCGGCAGCAGCTCCGTCACGTCCGGGCCGATGAGGTGCGCGCCGAGCAGTTCGCCGTACTTCGCGTCGCTCAGCACCTTCACGAAGCCCGCCGCGTCGCCGAGGCCGTGCGCCTTGCCGTTGGCCGTGAACGGGAACTTCGCCACCTGGACGTCAAGGCCCTTCTCGCGCGCCTGTTCCTCGGTCCAGCCGAAGCTCGCGATCTGCGGCTGGCAGTACGTCGCGCGCGGGATCATCACGAAGTCCAGTTCCATGGTCTCCGCGCCGGCGATCGTCTCCGCCGCCACGATGCCCATCGACTCCGACGCGTGCGCCAGCATCAGCTTCGCCGTCACGTCGCCGATCGCGAACAGGTGCGGCACGTTCGTCCGGCCGCGGCCGTCGATCGCGATCGCGCCGCGCTCGGTCAGCTCGACGCCGGTGTTCTCCAGGCCGTAGCCCTCGACGTTCGGCCGGAACCCGATGGCCTGCAACACCTTGTCGGCCTCGAGCACCTGCTGCTCGCCGTCCTTCGACACGGTCACGAGCACCTTGGCTCCCGAGTCGTCGATCGCCTCGACCTTGGTGCCCAGCAGCACCTTGATCCCCAGCTTGCGGTAGCGCTTCGCGAGTTCGGCCGACACCTCGGCGTCCTCGAGCGGCACCATCCGGTCGAGGAACTCGACGATCGTCACGTCCACGCCGTAGTTGCGCAGCACGTACGCGAACTCGACGCCGATCGCGCCTGCCCCGGCGATCACGATGCTGCCCGGCAGCTCGCTTTCCAGGATCTGCTTTTCGTAGGTGACCACGCGCTCGCTGCGCTGCGTGCCCGGCAGCAGCCGCGCAGTCGCACCGGTGGCGATGATGCCGTAGGTGAAGGTGATCCGCTCGCCGTTCACCTCGAGGGTGTTGGCGTCCACGAAGGTGCCGCGACCGTTGTACTCGGTGATCTTGTTCTTCTTCATCAGGAAGTGCACGCCCTTGACGCGCCCGTCCGCGACCTTGCGGCTGCGCTCGTACGCCGCGGTGTAGTCGAACCGGATCTCCCCGTCGGAGGAGATGCCGTAGGTCTTGGCCTCCTCCTTCACCGTGTGCGCGAGCTCGGCGTTGCGCAGCAGCGCCTTCGAAGGAATGCAGCCGACGTTGAGGCACACCCCGCCCCAGTACTTCTCTTCCACGACCGCCACGCTCAGGCCCAGCTGCGAAGCCCGGATCGCCGCGACGTACCCACCGACTCCGGCCCCGAGGACCACCACGTCATAGTCTGCGCTCATACCGTTGAAACTACCTCCCGAGCCCGCGCGGGGCGGCGTGACGGCGCCCGCTTTCGGCTCGGGCGCATCCTCGGCCGGATGATTCCCGGAAAATTCGCCGGAACTGCGCGGACCGTGCGCGCCGAGGTTCCTTCCGGCGCGGCCGGATCGTCCACAGTGGCGCCTTCGCCTGGCGGTACCGCGGAGTCCGCCGGTCAGGCCGGCGGGCGCTCGCCCCGGATCCCGGCCAGCAGCTCCGTCACCGCGGCCATGATCCGCGCCGTGGCCTCCTGGAGCACGTCCCTGGTCAGTTCCCGCTCGCGCAGGTCGCTGAGGTCCACCGGCTCCCCGGCGGCGAACTCGATCTTCCGCCGCGGCAGGACGCGCGGGAACCACGCGCCGGCGGGCAGCAGTTCGTGCGTGCCCCAGTTCGCGACCGGGATCACCGGCGCGCCGGTCTCCAGCGCGACGCGCGCGGCTCCGGTCTTGCCGTTCTTCGCCGGCCAGCCGTCCGGGTCGGCGGAGAAGCCGCCCTCCGGGAAGACCGCCAGGCACTCGCCAGCCCGCACCGCGGCGACGGCGTCGCGGTACGCGCCCGCGGCGGTCGGCGCGCCGCGGTGGACCGGGATGTGCTTGCCCGAACGCATCACCGCCTTGATCACCGGCGCGTTCCACAGGCTCGCCTTCGCGAGGTACCGCGGCACCCGGCCGGAACCGAGGCAGAACGCGGTGAGCGTCGTCGGGTCGGCGTTCGACAGATGGTTGGAGGCCACCACGACCCCGCCCGATTCCGGGATGTTCCGCGCGCCGCGCACGCGGAACCGGCTCGTGACGGCGAGCAGCTGCCACACCACCTCGATCGCGAAGTGGTACCAGGCGCCCCGGCCGGAGCGGGCGAAGCTCCTGCCGTACCTCTGCATGCCGCGGAAGCCGAGCAGCTCCCCTTCGAGCGGGGTCCAGTGGTCCCGGGTCCGGGTGCGCAGCGCCATGAGCGTCATTCGTAGCGGAAGACGCTCCGGTTCGGCGCCGCGCGGGCCCTGGACGCGGCGGGGATCACACCCGCTCGAGCACCACCACGGGGATCTCGCGGTCGGTCTTCTTCTGGTAGTCGTTGTAGGCGGGCCACACCGCGGCGAGCTTGTCCCACAGCCGGGCGCGTTCCTCGCCGGTCGCGGTCCGGGCGCGCGCGGTGAACTTGTCGCCCCACACCTGCACGCGGACCTCGGGGTTCTCCTGCAGGTTCAGGTACCAGCCGGGGTGGTTCGGCGCGCCGCCCTTGGAGGCGACGATCACCGGGTTGCCGTTGTCCTCCTGGTAGATCAGGGCGAACTTGCGGTCCTGGCCCGTCTTGCGGCCCTTCGTGGTGAGCACCAGCGTCGGCACGCCCTCCTGCCAGTCGTGCCCGACCTTCCCGTCGGTCTCCTCGTAACGGCGAACGTGCTCGTCACCGAACAGCATGCGGATTTCCTTTCGTTCGACTTCCGCGCTCGACAGCCCGGACCTGCCCTCCCACCCTGCCGCGAACCGGTCGGTGGCGCTGATCAGCTCGTGCAGCGTGCCCGGTTCGTCGAAGGCGTGCCCGGCGTCGCCGATCATCTTGAGCTCGGCGCCCGGCAGCACCTGTGCGAGTTCCCAGGCCGTGGTGGCGGGAGTGACCACGTCGTACCTGCCCTGCACCAGAACGCACGGGATGCCCGACAGCTTCCCGGCGCCGCGGATCAGCTGGTCCGGGGCGAGCCAGCCGCCGTGCCGGAAGTAGTGGTTCTCGATCCGCGCGATCGCGAGCGCGAACTCCGGCTCGGCGAACGCGGCCACCACCTCTTCCTGCGGGGTGAACTTGACGGTTTCGCCCTCCCACCGGCTCCAGGCGAGCGCGGCGGGCCCGTGCACGTTCGGGTCCGGGTGATTCAGCAGTTCGTGGTACACCTCGAGCAGGTCCCCGCCGCGGCGCGCGTACGGCACCGGCGCGAGGAACCTCGACCACGCCTCCGGGAACAGGCACGCCGCGCCGCCGCCGAAGAGCCACTGCACTTCCTTGAGCCGGAGCGTCGCGACGCCGCGCAGGATCAGCTCGGTCACCCGCTCCGGATGGGTCTCGGCGTAGGCGAGCGCGAGCACGCTCCCCCACGAGCCGCCGAACAGCTGCCAGCGGTCGATGCCGCGGTCCTCGCGCAGCTGTTCCATGTCGGAGACCAGATGCCAGGTCGTGTTCACCGACAGGTCGACGTCCGGCTCGCTGCAGTGCGGCGTGCTCCGGCCGCAGCCGCGCTGGTCGAACAGCACGATCCGGTAGCGCTCCGGGTCGAACAGCCGCCGGTGCCGCGCCGACGCGCCGCCCCCGGGCCCGCCGTGCAGGAACGCGACCGGTTTGCCCTCGGGATTGCCGCATTCCTCCCAGTACAGCGTGTTGCCGTCGCCGACCGGCAGCATCCCGTGGTCGTACGGATCGAGTTCCGGGTACAGACCGAGCATGCAGCCACTATGCCCGACCTCGGTGCCCTCCCGCTGGCGGTCCACTGTGGACGCGCGAACCCCGCAGGAGGGCTCCGGTTAGGCTTCCCTCATGGCGAAGGTACTGGTGGTGGAGGACGACGCGGCGATCGGCAGCGTCCTCGACTCCGCGCTGCGCGGGCACGGCCACACAGTGCAATGGTGCCGGGACGGACGAAGCGCGCTGCGCGAGACCGCGGCCGATCTCGTGCTGCTGGACCTGGGCCTCCCGGACGTGGACGGCGTCGAGGTGTGCCGGCGGCTCCGCTCGGCCCTGCCGGGCGCGGTGCTGGTGATCCTGACCGCGCGGGCGGACGAGATGGACGTCGTGGTCGGGCTGGAGGCCGGGGCCGACGACTACCTCACCAAGCCCATCCGGCTGGCCGAACTGCTCGCCCGGGTGCGCGCGCACCTCCGCCGGGGCGCGCCCGCCGCGCCGTCGACGCCGGTCGTCCGGATCGGCGCGCTGGAGGTCGACATCGCGAGCAGGCGGGTCAGCCTGGGCGGCCGGGAGGTCGTGCTGCGCGCGCGGGAGTTCGACCTGCTCGCGCGGCTGGCCGTCCAGCCGGGCCAGGCGGTGAGCCGGGACACGCTGATGTCCGACGTGTGGGATTCGCACTGGCACGGCTCCACCAAGACGCTCGACGTGCACATCGCCGCGCTGCGCCGGAAGCTCGCCTCGGCGGCCGAGTCGCCGTACGAGGTGCCGCGGATCGCCACCCTGCGCGGGCACGGATACCGGCTAGAGGGGGACTGAACGGGGTGCGCCGCCGGATCGTGACGCTCACCGTCCTCGCGGCGGTCCTGGCCACGAGCCTGTTCGGGCTGCCGCTCGCCATCGGGGCGCTGTGGTACTTCCGCACGCACACCACGTCCGCGCTGGAACGGGCCGCCGACGGCACGGCCGTCGGGGTGTCCGACGCGCTCGCCGCCGGCGAGCCCTTCCAGGTCCCGGAGAACGAGGACGGCGCCGAGGTCGGCGTCTACGACCCGAAGGGCCATCTGCTCGCCGGGGTGGGCCCGCCGACGGCGGACGACGTCGTGCGCGGAGTCACGGCCAGCCGCAGCGACATGCTGAACCAGAAGGTCGGCGACGAGGACGTGCTGGCCGTCCCGGTGCTGACCGGGGCCCGCCTCACCGGCATCGTGCGCGCGGCGCTCCCCCGGTCCGCGCTGACCCGCGACGTCGGCGTCACCTGGCTGGTGATGGCCGGCTGCGCGATCGGCGCGGTGCTCGCGAGCTGGCTGGTCGCCCGGCGCATCGCCGCACGGCTGACCCGCCCGCTGGAGGACCTGGCGTGCGCCGCGGCCCGGCTGGGCGAGGGCGACTTCTCCGCCCGGTCCCGGCGCTCGGCGATCCCGGAAATCGACCGCGTCGGCGCGGCACTGGACGTCACCGCGACCCGCATCGGCGAAACGCTGGAACGGGAACGCGCCTTCTCCGCCGAGGCGTCGCACCAGCTCCGCACCCCGCTGGCCGGCTTGCGCCTGCAGCTGGAGTCCGCCCTGGAAACCCCCGGCCGCGACCCGTACGCGGCCATCCGCGCCGGCATCACCGCCGCCGACCGGCTGGAAAGGACCGTCGAAGACCTGCTCGCGCTGTCCCGGGAACGCCGCTCCCCGCGCGACGAACTGGACCTGCCCGCCCTGCTGGCGGAGCTGCGCGACGTCCCCCTGCCCGACCACCGCGAACTGCGCCTGGAAATCACCGACCCGCCGCCCGCCCGCGCCTCGGCCCCCGCGGTCCGCCAGGTACTGGCAGTCCTGCTGGACAACGCGGTGAACCACGGCGAAGGCACGATCACCGTCCGAGCCCGCGACGCCGGCGGCGCCCTGGCCGTGGACGTCGTCGACGAAGGCCCGGACCTGGGCGAGCGCGACCCGTTCTCCGACCACACCCCCGGCGGACACGGAATAGGCCTCCGCCTGGCAAGAAGCCTGGCCGAAGCCGAAGGAGGCCGCCTCCGCCTGTCGCGCCCCGATCCGCCGACGTTCACGCTGCTGCTTCCGGAAGCACCCTCCTCCTGACCCGGTTTCCGGAAGCGGGGTGCCTTCGTTCGCGCCGCCGACCTGCTCAGCGGGCGACCGGACCAGCCCGCAACTCCTCGCCCGCTGCGCGCTGCGGAGGCCTACCCACCGAGCCGACGCACCGCAGCCGGGACTTGGCGGTGCCTCGTCCATCGCACCGAGCCTTCCCTCTCTGACCCGCGAGCGCGCACCGCCGCGCGTTCGTGCCTCCGTTCCCACCCGTCCCGCAGCCGAATGACGCGATGCACCGCGGCTCCGCGTCCGGCACCCAGCCGTGCCCGGGCCCGCGACTCCAGGACGTCCGGTCTCCATCGGCCCCGCTGCCGAAACCTGGAGCGCCACTACCCCGCTGTCCGGCATCCGAGTTTCGCCCGGTGCCCGCAGCTCCACGTCACCCCGCCCCAGCCGAACTTGCGATGCCCCGGCCACCTCGGCAGTGCCCGGAACCGGCGGTTCCAAAGCCGTCCCACCTCTATCCGCCCGGCCGCCGCACCCGGCACCCGCCCGGCATCCGCAGCCCCCAACCCCGCCCATCCCGCCTGACCTGCGCAGGCGAACCCGCAGCCGAACCCGCGACGCCCCAGCACCACCACATCCGGCACCCCGACCGCACCTGGTGCCGCGACCCCACGCCCGTCCGCCCCGCAAAACAAACCGACTGCACCCGGGCCCCAGCCCCGCCCGACATCCGCAGCGCTCAACCCCGCCCAGCCCGCCGGACCTGCGCAGGCAAACCCGCAGCCGAAACCCGCGACGCCCAGCGCCACCACATCCGGCACCCCGGCCGCACCTCGTGCCGTGACCCCACGCCCGTCCGCCCCCAAACAAACCCACCGCACCCGACACCCAGCCACGCCCGCCATCCGCAACGCTCAACCCCGCCCAGCCCGCCCGACCTGCGCAGCCAAACCCGCCGCCGAAGGCCCCCATCCCCGATCACTTACAGTCAGGAACGGCCTGCGAGCCCACCCGGCCCAGGCAGTGTCCCCGCCGAAACCGACTCCGAGAGCGCAATGAATCACCCCTCACCTCCGTTTTTCCACAACAGATCTCGGTTCTCGGGGCAATTTTCGATCGATACCGTGGCTCGAAGTCGACAGTGCCGTCACAATCCATCGCTAGGAGCCGCCCGGTGAGCACCACCTCGTCCAGTCCTGCGCGCGGGAGGCTCGCTTCGGCGATGCTGCGCCGCAAGCCGGTCACCGATCTGGTCGCCGAGGCCGATCACGGGCCGCTCAAGCGGTCGCTCGGGCTCAGTCAGCTGACCATGCTCAGCATCGGGGCCACCCTGGGCAGCGGGATCTTCGTGGTGCTCGGCGAAGCCGTTCCGGTGGCCGGGCCCGCGGTCGTGGTTTCGTTCGTGCTCGCCGGGATCACCGCGTTGTTCTCCGCGCTTTCCTACGCCGAGCTGGCGGGCATGATCCCGCTCTCCGGCTCCTCGTACTCCTACGCGTACGCGACGCTCGGCGAGCTGGTCGCCTGGGTGTGCGGCTGGTGCCTGGTGCTGGAGTACGGCGTCTCGGTCGCGTCGGTCGCGGTCGGGTGGGGGCAGTACGTCAACGAACTGCTGCACCTGGCGTTCGGCGTCACGCTGCCGGACGCGCTCAGCGGGCCCCCGGGCGACGGCGGGCTGGTCAACATTCCGGCGATCGTCGTGGTGCTGCTGGCGATGGTGCTGCTGCTGTCCGGCGCGAAGGAAAGCGCGCGGGCCAACGCGATCATGGTCGTCGTGAAGATCGGCACGCTGATCTTGTTCTGCGCCATCGCGTTCACCGCCGTCCGGGCGCAGAACTTCACGCCGTTCCTGCCGCTCGGGCTGGCCGGGATGAGCGCCGGCGGGGCGAAGTTGTTCTTCTCCTACATCGGGTTCGACGCCGCGTCCACCGCCGGCGAGGAGGCGCGCGATCCGCAGCGCGACCTGCCGCGCGCGATTCTGCTGTCGCTGGCCATCGTGACCGTTCTCTACTGCCTCGTCGCGGTCGCCGCGATCGGGGCGCTGCCCTGGCAGGAGTTCGGCGACAAACAAGCCGCGCTGTCGCACGTGCTCACCACGATCTCCGGCAACCCGCTCTGGGCGATCCTGCTCGCGATCGGCGCGATCGTGGCGATCTCCAGCGTCGTGCTGACCGTCCTTTACGGACAGACGCGGATCCTCTTCGCCATGTCGCGCGACGGGCTCGTGCCGAAATCGCTGTCCGCCGTGCATCCGAAAACCGGCGTGCCGCGCACCAACACGCTCGTGGTGTCGGGATTCGTCGCGGTGCTCGCCGCGTTCATCCCGCTCGGCAAGCTCGCCGACGCCACCAGCATCGGGACGCTGTTCGCCTTCGGACTGGTCAACGTCGCCGTGCTGATCCTGCGCAAGCGCCGCCCGGAGGCGCAGCGCTCCTTCCGGGTGCCGTTCTCGCCGGTCACGCCGATCCTCGGAGTGCTCTGCTGCGCCTACATGATGTTCAGCCTCGACGGGGCGACCTGGATCGTGTTCGGCGCGTGGATGCTGCTCGGCCTCGTCATCTACTTCGGCTACAGCATCCGGCGCTCCCGGCTGGCGGAGACCGTCCGATGATCATCGCTGTCCACCAAGGACCGCACGACCGGCTGCCCGAGGCGATGGCCGCGGCGGCGGAGCGCGGCGCTGAACTGGTCGTGACCGCTGAAATGGGTACCACCGGCTACAACATCGGTGCGGAAGCGGTCGCCGAGTTGGCGGAACCAGCGGACGGGCCGCGCGCGGCCGAGCTGGGCGCGTTGGCGGCCAAGCACCAGATCGGGTTGGTCTACGGCTACCCCGAGCGCGACGGCGACGCGGTGTACAACTCGGCGCAATTGCTTTCCGCACAAGGGGAACGGCTCGCGAACTACCGCAAGACCCACCTGTTCGGCGACCTCGACCGCGATCAGTTCTCCCCTGGTGACGAGCCGGTGGTGCAGGCCGACTTCAACGGCCTCCGCACCGGTCTGCTGATCTGTTACGACGTCGAGTTCCCCGAGCTGGTCCGCGCGCACGCGCTCGCGGGCACGGACCTGCTGCTCGTCCCCACCGCGCTGATGCGGCCGTACGAGCGCGTCGCCGACCTGCTCATTCCGGTTCGGGCGCACGAAAGCCAGCTGTACATCGTGTACGCGAACCGCTGCGACACCGAAGGCGAACTCACCTACTGCGGACGCTCGACAGTCGCGTCTCCGGACGACGTCGTCGCGAAGGCCGGGCCGGGCGAAGAGCTGCTCTTCGCCGAACTCGACCCCGCTGCGCTCGCTCAAGCACGAGCCGAAACTCCGTACCTGGCCGACCGACGGCCGTCGCTGTACCGCTCTCTCACCGAAGGACCCCGGGCATGACCTCCGCAGTTCCCGCCGCGATCCACGCCGAGGAACCCGCCGGCCGGCCGATCACGATGTTCGGCCCCGATTTCCCGTTCGCCTACGACGATTACCTCGCGCATCCGGCCGGGCTCGGCAGCGTGCCGGAGGAGGTGCACGGCACCGAGGTCGCGGTCATCGGCGGCGGCCTCTCCGGCATCGTGGCCGCCTACGAGCTGATGAAACTCGGGCTGCGGCCGGTCGTGTACGAGATCGACGGCATCGGCGGACGGCTGCGCACGCACCACTTCCCCGGGCTGCCCGACGACGTGGTCGCCGAGATGGGCGCGATGCGGTTCCCGCCGTCGTCGACTTCGCTGTTCCACTACATCGACAAGGCCGGGCTGGAAACCACGCCGTTCCCGAACCCGCTTTCGCCCGCTACGCCGAGCACGGTTGTCGACCTCAAGGGCCACAGCCATTACGCGCGCACGCCGGAAGATCTGCCCGAGGTATACGGCGAAGTGGCGCGAGCATGGCAGCGGACACTCGACGAGCACGCGTCGTTCGCCGAGATGCAGACCGCGATCCGCAATCGCGACGCCGCGACGGTCAAAAAGATCTGGAACGAGCTGGTGCCCCGGCTCGACAACCAGACCTTCTACGGATTCCTGTGCGATTCCCCGGCGTTTTCCTCGTTCCGGCACCGGGAGATCTTCGGCCAGGTCGGATTCGGCACCGGCGGCTGGGACACCGACTTCCCGAACTCGATTCTCGAAATCCTCCGCGTGGTCTATACCGGCGCGGACGACGACCACCGCAGCATCGTCGGCGGCAGCGGGCAGCTCCCGAAGCGGCTGTGGGAGCACGTCCCGGAGAAGCTCGCGCACTGGCCGTCCGGCACGAATCTGGCTTCCCTGCACGAAAACGGGCAGCCGCGGCCGGGCGTCACGCGGCTGCACCGGACCGCGCCGAACAACGTCACCGTCACCGACGCCTCCGGCCACATCCGCACGTTCGGCGCCGCGGTGTTCACCGCGCAGAGCTGGATGCTGCTGTCGAAGATCGAATGCGACGAGGCGCTGTTCCCGATCGACCACTGGACGGCCATCGAGCGCACGCACTACATGGCCTCCTCCAAGGTGTTCGTTCCGGTCGACCGCCCGTTCTGGCTCGACCGCGACCCGGTCACCGGCCGCGACACGATGAGCATGACGCTGACCGACCGGATGCCGCGCGGCACTTACCTTCTCGGCGACGACCCGGACCGGCCCGCGGTGATCTGCCTGTCCTACACGTGGGCCGACGATTCGCTGAAGTGGCTGCCGCTTTCCGTGTCCGACCGCGTCGAGGTGATGCTGCAGTCGCTGCGCGAGATCTACCCCGGCGTCGACGTGCGGCGGCACATCGTGGGCGACCCGGTGACCGTGTCGTGGGAAGCCGAACCGCATTTCATGGGCGCGTTCAAGGCGAACCTGCCCGGGCATTACCGGTACCAGCACCGCCTTTTCACGCACTTCGTGCAGGATTCACTGCCCGAGCGCTATCGCGGTTTGTTCCTTGCGGGCGACGACATTTCGTGGACCGCGGGCTGGGCCGAGGGCGCCGTGCAGACCGCGCTCAACGCGGTATGGGGCGTGCAGCGGCACTTCGGCGGCGCGAGCGATCCGGCGAATCCCGGTCCGGGAGACCGTTTCGCGGACCTCGCGCCGATCGCGCTTCCGGACTGACCGGGTCGTCAACCCATACCGCGCGGTAGCAGCCGAACGTGTTTCCGCCGCGACATTCCGCCCGGTCAATCCGCCTTACTGAACCGATCATGCCAAACTGATGCCATGAGCACCGATCCGGCGCCGAAGTGGCGGCGACTCGAACCGGACGAACGCAAAGAGCAGATCTACGCCTGTGCGGCGCGACTGTTCGGCGAACGACCGTATTCGGAAGTGTCCACTTCGGACATCGCGGCCGAGGCAGGCGTGGCCCGCGGACTGATCAATCATTATTTCGGAACAAAAAGGGAGTTGTACCTCGAAATCGTTCGGCGTGCGCTTACTGTGCCGCGGATTGCGGTGCAGATTCTGCCGGACGGCCCGCTGGAAGTACGCGCGGACGCCGCCATCGACTGGCTGCTCGACATGGTGCGCGGGCAGGAGAAGCTGTGGCTCGCCGCGATCGCGCCGGAGGGCATCGGCCGCGATCCGGAGGTGGACCGGATCGTCGCCGAAGCCGACCGCGCGTCGGCGGACCGCGTCCTCGAGGCGGTCGGGCTGTCCCGCGACAGCGCGCACGGCGAGGAACTGAACGCCGCGGTGCGCGCGTTCGCCGGCATGGTGAAGGCGGCGGGCCGCGAATGGCTCGTGCACCGCTCGCTGGACCGGCGCCAGGTGCACACGCTGCTGACCATGTCGCTCGTGACCGTAGTCGGCCAGGTCTTCCCCGCGATCCAGCATCCGCCCCAGCACTGAAACACCGGAAGGAGAACCCCCGGCACCACGAGGGGGGAGGAAAGTGCCGGGGGCCCCTTCCGGAGGCGAGGCCCCCGGTAGCTGTCCACGCTACGCCGGGAAAGCGTCGAATCGGTGTCGGTCGGCGCAGCGGCGGCCCGACTTTTCACCACGACCACGCGGACGGCCCAGCGCGGCGGCCCCGGCGGAGCAATTTCGCGAATTTCAGCCCCGCAGCCCGGCCAATCGGCAGGCGAGCCCGTCGATGCAGCTGCGGATCGCGAAGTCGAACAGCCGCGGATGGTAGCCGGTCGCGGCCTCGGGATCGGAGAGCAGCTCCTGCATCGCGCGGCCGTGCGCGGCCATGCCGGGGAGGTCCTCGCGGTCGCGGAAGGACGCGTACTCCTCGGTGTTGTCCAGGCGCAATCCGAGGCTGCAGTCCCGGTCGTCCTCCAGCGCGACGTACTGGCACGCGGTGGTCGTGAGCATCGTGTAGGCGAGCGAGCTCTCGTCGCCGAAGCCCGCGTCCAGCAGGATCCGCACGCCGCGCTCCACCGTGGGCGTGGCCGCGGCCACCGACGGGCCGAACGACGCCATCCGGCGCGCCGTGCCCGGATGTTTGCGCAGCACCTCGCGCAGGCCGGTGAGCAGTTCGACGAACCAGTCCTGCCAGGCCAGGTTTTCGTCCGGCAGCCGCAGCTGGCCGACGACCCGGTCGAGCACCGCGCACACCACCGCGTCGCGATCGCCGACGTGGTGGTAGACGACGGCCGGGTACGCGCCGATCGCGGCGGCCAGCTGCCGCAGCGTCCAGTTCTCCAGGCCGCGTTCGACGGTGAGCTTCACCGCCGCGTCGACCACCTTCTTCGCGGTGACCGCGGGCAGCCCGGCCGCGGAACGGGACCGGGCGCGCTGTCCGGCACGCGGAGTCGGCATGCCGTGCACCGTAACCGGAGCCCCGCCGGCTCGGCCACACGCGGTTCCGCGCTGCGGCATGATCGGGGCATGCCACGCGCTCAGGCCAACGGCCTCGAACTCGAGTACGACACGTTCGGCGATCCGGCCGCCCCGCCGGTCGTGCTGGTGATGGGACTCGGCGCCCAGATGATCACCTGGGAGGAGGGGTTCTGCGAGCTGCTCGCGAGCCGGGGCTTCCACGTGGTGCGCTTCGACAACCGCGACGCGGGCCTGTCCACCTGGTTCGACGAACTCGGCACGCCGGACCTCGCCGGGATCATGGCGGGCACGGCCCCGGCGCCGTACCTGCTCTCGGACCTCGCCGACGACACCGTCGGCCTGTTCGACGCGCTCGGTTTCGCGAAAGCGCACCTCGTCGGCGCGTCGATGGGCGGGATGGTCGCGCAGCAGGTCGCGATCGACCATCCGGACCGGCTGCTGAGCCTGACGTCGATCATGTCGACGACCGGCG
This sequence comes from Streptomyces sp. AA4, assembly GCF_000158875.1. Lineage (NCBI taxonomy): Bacteria > Bacillati > Actinomycetota > Actinomycetes > Kitasatosporales > Streptomycetaceae > Streptomyces > Streptomyces sp. AA4. Next base: position 6,077,021 of record NZ_GG657746.1, read on the forward strand.
ACCCCTCGGTCGGCCAGGTCTCGCCCGCCGCGTTGGAGACGCTGACCAGGCCGGCGCCGGAAACTCGCGAGGAGCAGATCGAGCAGAGCGTCGCGAACTACCGCGTGACGGGCTCGCCGGGTTATCCGGCCACCGAGGAATACCTGCGGCGCAAGGCAACCCGGAACTACGACCGGGCACGGCATCCGGTCGGGATGCAGCGGCAGGCCGCCGCCGTCGTCGCGTCGGGCGACCGTACTGAACGACTGCACGACGTCCGGGTGCCGACCGTCGTGCTGCACGGCGACTCCGACGTGATGATCGACGTCAGCGGCGGGAAGGCCACCGCGGCGGCGATCCCGGACGCGGAACTGGTCATCGTCCCGGGCATGGGACACGACCTGCCGGAGCCGCTGTGGCCGGAGATCGTGGCCGCGATCGTCCGCGCGGCTGCCCGGGCCTGACGAGGTCAAGAAGCCGTCAATAACGACCGCCGGGGCGTACGGAACTTGTCCGCGCGTCCAGTACTCCGCGCCCGCGCGGGGTGCCATGGGGCATGCGTACTGAAGAACGGCTGGCCGGCGGATTCGGTTTTCCGCTCGGTTGTGTGGCGGTGGTGGCGGCTGCGAGCGCGGCGAGGCTCGCCGCGGCGCATCCCGGTTTTGCCGTGGGGGCCGTCGGGCTCGCGGTCGGCGCAGTGGCAGTGCTCACGACTCCCCTCGCCGCGGCCGGGGTGGCGACGGTGGGGTGGGCGGTGCTGTCCGGCTTCGCGTACGGCCGGTCCGGGTCCCTGGTTTTCACCGCGGCGACCGGGTGGGCCGCGGCGATCTTGGCTGGTGCGGCGGGGTTCGGGCTGGTCGCCGGGGCCGGATGGCGGGCGGTTCAGCGGGTTCGCCCGGTCTTCGCGGAGGCTGTCGTGCCGGAGCCGCGGCAGGCTGCCGAATCGGGCCACCGCCGGGTGGCGTCACTCTGAAATGGCTCGCCAAGGTGCGCTAAGGGCGCCAGGCTGGCGGGGTATCACGTCGTCACCTTCGGAGGTCAGCCATGAGTGAAGCGCAACCGGCACCCAGCGACGGGGAGGGCGACGTCAAGCGGCAGTTCCGCGAGGCTCTGGAGCGGAAGCAAGCCAAGGCTCGGGAGGGGGCTGCCCACGAGAACGGCGGGCAGCAGAGCCAGCACGCGCACGGGCCTGCGGCCAACAAGCGGACTTTTCGGCGGAAGAGCGGCTGATTGCCGCTGTTCGGGGTGTGCGTGGGGCACCCCGAAGCTTGATTGTGCTGACGGTTCGGGGGTGCTTGTCAAGGCGGGAAAGATGCCTTGACAAGCACCCCCGAACCGCAGGGCGGCTTCGTATCAGGGTTGGGGGAAGGCTGGGTGCCCCCGGTGCTTGAGTGCAGCGGCTGCGGTTTGTTGCGCGGCTGCGGTGCGTGGTTGCTTTGAGCGGAGCGGCGTGCGGGGCTTGCGCCCCAATGTGGCATTGGGTGCATGTGACGCACCCAATGTGGCGTTCGGTGCGTCTGACGCACCCAATGCCACATTGGGGCGCATCCCGGGCGGCGACGGGCGGGTCGTGAGGGGAACCCTCAGGGACTCAGAGTCCCCTTGAACTGCGCCCCGGAAGTTGGACTGGGAATCCAGTTCCAGCTGTCCGGGGAGTGGTTCGTTGCATCCACGCAGTTCGTTGTCTGAGTGGCAGCGGGCGTCCGCTGTTGCGTTGTTCGAGGACGGGTATGGCGCGAAGGCCGTGGCGTCCCGGTTGGGGGTGTCGGCGGGTGCCGTGCGACGCTTGCGTGATCGTTGGAGGCTGCGGAGCGCGGGAGCGCTGATGGACAAGCCAGGCAGGCGGTCGTTCGCGTTCGAGTTCAAGCTGGAGGTCGTGCGCCGGTATGTCGGCGGCGAGGCGACCGCGGCCGAGCTGGCGCGCGAGCACGGGCTGTCCTCGCCCAAACTCGTGGAGAACTGGGCGCGGGCGTATCGGCGCGAGGGAGAGGACGCGTTGCGGCCCAAGCCGAAAGGCCGTCCGCCCGGTGTCGCGGACTCGCCGGGTCCCGGCGAGCTGGAGCGGTTGCGGGCGGAGAACCTGCGGCTGTCGGCGGAGAACGCCTACCTAAAAAAATTGCGGGCCTTGAGGGAGCAGGGGCGAGGGTGAAAACCCAGGCCGTCGCCGCCCTCAAGGCCGACTATCCGCTGCCGGTGCTGCTGGCGGTCGCGGGCCTGGCCCGGTCGACGTTCTTCTACCACCAGGCCCGGCCCGACCGGCCCGACCCGCACGCCGGGCTCAAGGCCGCGATCGCCGAGGCGTTCGAGGCCGCCCGCGGCCGCTACGGGCACCGGCGGATCCACACGGTCCTGGCCCGCGCCGGCTGGCGGGTGGCGAAGAAAACCGTGCTCGCGCTGATGAACGCCCTCGGCCTGGTCTGCCAGGTCCGGCGGCCGCGCCGGCGCCGGTCCTGGCCCGGCCGGCCCGGCACGGCCGCCGAGAACCTGCTCAACCGCGAGTTCGGCGCCGAGGCCCCGGACACCAAATGGGTCACCGACGTGACCGAGTTCCGCATCGGCGACCGCAAGGTCTACCTCTCGCCCGTGATCGACCTGTTCGACCGGTCCGTGATCGCCTACGCCTGCGGGCCGTCCCCGACGCTGGAGCTGACGAACTCCTCGCTGCGCGCCGCGATCGCGACCCTGCCCGCCGGAGCCCGCCCGCTGGTGCACTCCGACCAGGGCTTCCAGTACCGGCACGCCTCCTGGCGCTCCCTGCTCGCCGACGCCGGCCTGACCCAGTCGATGTCCCGGCGAGCCACCTGCCTGGACAACGCCGTCGCCGAGAACTTCTTCGGCCACCTCAAAGAAGAACTCTTCCACCACACCAAGTTCGACACCGTCGACACGTTCATCACGGCACTGCACGACTACATCGACTGGTACAACACCACCCGCATCTCCACCACGCTCCAAGGCCTGAGCCCGGCCGAATACCGGGCCCAGACCCTCGCCGCCTAACCTCTACATAACCAGTCCAACTTCCGGGGCCCAGTTCACCTAGGGTTCCCCTCACGGACGTCGCCGGAGTTACACCGTGAGGATCGAGCGCAGGCGGCCTACGTCGGACATCCGGCGTTCGGCCAGGCGGTCGGCAGCGGCGGCGGGCGGCACGCCGTCGGCCTTCGCCAGCTCGTACACCGCTTTCGCGGTGTCGAAGATGGCCGCGGTCTTGCGCTGGGCGCGGGCGAAGTCGAAGCCGTGGCGTTCGTCGTCCACCTGGATCACGCCGCCCGCGTTCACCAGGTAGTCCGGGGCGAACAGGATGCCCCGGTCGTCCAGGAGCTTGTCGACGCCGGGGTGGGCGAGCTGGTTGTTCGCCGCGCCGCACACGATCTGGGTGCGCAGGGCGGCCACGGTCTCGTCGGTGAGCACGCCGCCCATCGCGCACGGGGCGAAGACGTCCAGTTCGGTTCCGATCATGGTGTCCACATCGGACACCACCTCGACGTCGGGGTACGCCGCGCGGGTGCGTTCCACGGCGCTGGGCGCGACATCGGTGAGCACCACGCGCGCGCCGGCCTCCACGAGGTGGCCGACGAGGATGTGGCCCACCTTGCCCACGCCCGCGACGCCGACGCGGCGGCCGGTCAGTTCGGGCACGCCCCACACCTGGTCCGCGGACGCCCGCATTCCCTGGTACACGCCGAAAGCAGTGAGCACCGACGAGTCGCCCGCGCCGCCGTCCTCGGGGGAACGGCCGGTGACGTGCCGGGTCTCGCGGGCGACCACGTCCATGTCGCGGACGTACGTGCCCATGTCGCAGGCGGTGATGTAGCGGCCGCCGAGGGATTCCACGAAGCGGCCGTACGCGCGGAGAAGCGCTTCGGACTTCAGCGTGTTCGGGTCGCCGATGATGACGGCCTTGCCGCCGCCGAGGTCGAGGCCGGCGAGGGCGTTCTTGTACGCCATTCCCTTGGAGAGCGCCAGAACGTCGTCGAGCGCGGCGTCCTCAGTGGCGTACGGGTAGAACCGGGTGCCGCCGAGGGCCGGGCCCAAAGCGGTGGAGTAGATGCCGATGATGGCTTTCAGCCCGCTGGCCTCGTCGTGGCAGAACACGACTTGTTCATGGCCGCTGTGCCGGCCGAACACGCCTTCGGTCACGGTGGTGACTCCTTTGTCTCCCACGCGGCTCGTGGCCGCGCAAATGTGTGAACGGTGCGCACCGGGGAACGGGGGTTGCCCGTTCCGCAGTGCACACCGTCAACCTACTTCGCCGTTCTCCGGGCCACCACCCGCATCCCGGGAGCTTCACCCCAGATCCGCGACAGCTTCCCGAAGGGTGGAAATCGCGGTCTCCAGCTGTTCATCCGACAGGTACGGCGCGGGTCCGAACCGGAGGTAGTGGCCCCGGCTGTCAGTCCGCACGCCGCGCGCGGCCAGGCGTTCGCACAGTTGCCCGGCGACCGGGCTGCGCAGCGAGAGGAAACCGCCGATGCCGTCGAGCGGGGTCTCGCGATCGCGGGTGACGACGTCGTCCGGAAGGCCGAGACTGTCGAAACAGCTGGCCAGCAGACCGACCTGGTGCTGCGACACCTCGCGCAGGAACTCGGCGGTGAGTCCTTGCTCGGCGAAGAACTGCTGCACGCGTACGCCGCGATAGTGGCTCGACGGGTCGTACGTGGCTCCGGCGAAGCGGTCGCCGCCGGGTGCGTACGCGACTTCGTCCGGTCGGCGTTCGTCGGCGAGGGCGCCGAATTCCGCGTACCAGCCGGTAATCACCGGACGCAGTTCCTGGGCGTGCGCGGGCAGGCGCAGGAAGCAGTTGCCCTCGCCGAGCTGCAGGTACTTGTAGCCGCCGCCGAGCACCCACGCGTTGGTGAGGCCGAGGTCGTGCAACGGGAACGGGACCGCGCCGACCGCGTGGTAGGCGTCAACGACCAGTTCGACCGAGCGGCTCCGGCAGGTATCAGCCAGATGAGCGAGGCCCGGCACGATCCACGACGTCTCGAACAGCACTGCCGACGTGAGCACCGCGGCAGTGCGGTCGTCGACCTGCTCGGCGAGCCGTTCCGCCAAGGTCGCGACCGGCGCGGCGGGCACGCGGACGACCTCGACGCCTTCCTCGGCCAACCGGGTGAGCTGGCGGCGCAGAGTGTGGAACTCTCCGTCCGTGGTCACCAGACGCGGCCGCTTCCGCAGTTCGATCGCGGACAGGAACCGCAGCACGAGTTCGTGCGTGTTCTGGCCGAGCGCGTAGTCGCCGTGCGGATCGGACAGCCACTGCCGGAACCCGTTCCGCAGCTCGTCGGCCTTCGCGAACGCCCGGCCCCACTTCTCGTCCACCTCCTCCGCGGCGTCGGCGAACGCTTCGCGCAGGCCCTCTTCGGCGACATCCGGCCAAGCCTGGTGCGAATGCGCCGACAGCAGCAACCGGTCGGCGACGCGGAACCGCGAGTAGTGCGGAGCGAGCGCGTTTTCCTTGGCGCGCAAGGATTCCACAGTGGTCACAGCCGGCTCCGGACGGCCCACAGGTCCGGGAACATCGGGTTGAACAGCGTCGTGCGCAGGTAGGTCGCGCCGGACGAACCGCCGGTGCCGGTCTTGTCGCCGATCGTGCGTTCGACCATTTTCACGTGCCGGTAGCGCCATTCCTGCAGGCCCTCGTCGAGGTCGACCAGCGCCTCGGCGAGCACCGACGGGCCGCCGTCGTCCTCGTAGACCTTCAGCAGCACTTCCTGCAGCTCCGGCGACGGCTCCAGCGGACGGGTCACGTCGCGATCGGTGGCGACCGGGTAGCCCTTTCCGGACAGATACGTCAGGAACGAGTCGAACACCGACGGGCGGCGCATCGCGTCGGCGATCCGGGTGCGCTGCTCGCCGCCGTCCGGGTAGTGCGCGAAGACGCGCTCGTCGCGGCGGCCGAGCACCGCCTCCAGCTCGCGGAACTGGCCGGACTGGAAGCCGCTGGAGGCGTCGAGGCGGGCGCGGAAGCTGGTGAACTGGCTGGGCGTCATGGTCTCCAGCACGTCGATCTGCGCGACCACGACCTTCAGCACGGTCAGGATGCGGCGCAGCGTGCGGATCGAATGCGCGGTGTTGCCCGCCTCCAGGTTCTCCTGCAGGAACGCGGCCTCGTGCAGGATCTGCTTGAACCACAGCTCGTAGACCTGGTGGATCACGATGAACAGCAGTTCGTCGTGTTCGTCCGAGCGCGGGCGCTGCGCGCTGAGCACCTCGTCGAGCGCCAGATAGGACGTGTAGCTGAGCGCGGCCTGGGTGTCGTCGGTTCCGGTCATCGGGTTCCTCATCTCGTGGACAGGGTTCGGTCGAAGTGGCGCTGCGCGGGTGGCGCGAGCGCCGAATACAGGTCGTGGAACAGCTTGACCGCGGCGGCCCGCGTGCCCGGCGCGGGGATCAGCTCGGACGGCAGTTCCGGGTCCAGCGAAGGGAATTCGCGATACGTGTGCACCAGGCGGGTGCGCACCGCGAACGCTTCCGGGTCGCCGAGCCCGCGCGGCGTGCCGCCGAATTCGGCGACGAACGCGGCGTACCGGGCGGACAGTCCGTCGAGGTCCCAGGCCCGTCCGGCGAGCCGGCGCACGTCGAGCGCGGCCGACGGGGTGCCGAGCATCAGCCCGGCGTATTCGGCGACTTCGAGTTCGCTCAGCAGGGCGAGCACCTCGGCCTCGCGGTCGTGCGGGGCGAGCCAGGTGCCGTCCTGGACCGGGCCGAACCCGAGGAACCGCAGCCGCCGGACCAGCCGTTCGCGGGATTTCCGGCGGGTCTCCGGGATGTTCTGCCACAGCACGGTCCAGGTCCCGGCCGGTTCGTCCCGGCGGCCGAGACCGAAGATCCGCCGGTCGCCGTCGTCGAGCAGGGCGACCGTGCGCGAGGTCAGCGAGTAGTGCACCAGCCTGCCCTCGCGGTGCCGGGACAGCAGGCCGCGGCGCACCAGCCGGGTCAGCGCGATCCGGGCCGCGCCGTCGGAGAACCCCAGCTCGTGCAGCAGGGCGACAAGCCCGCCGGACCACACGCGCCTGCTCTCGCGCGGGCGCACGTAGCTGCCCAGCAGCGTCATCACGAGCTCCTGGGGCGTGCGGGCGGGTTCGGTGTCGGGCACGAGGCAACTCTATACACCTCAGCCCGCTGCAGTGTAGCTTTCGGGAGTGAGCAGTTTTTCCGACCGAGTCGTCGTGGTCACCGGCGGCACCCGCGGCATCGGCGCGGCCGTCGCCGAGCGGTTCCGCGAGGCCGGCGCGACCGTGCACTCCCCCGGCCGCGCCGAATGCGAAGTGACCGACGAAGCCGCCGTCCGCGCGTATTTCGCCCAGCTCGGACCGGTCGACGTGCTGGTCAACAACGCTGGCGTGTCCTCCAGTGCGCCGCTCGCGAAAACGGGTCTCGACGACTGGCGCGGCCAGTTCGAGGTAAACGCGACCGGCGGGTTCCTGTGCACTCGCGCGGTGCTGCCAGGGATGCGCGAGCGCGACTTCGGGCGGATCGTCACGGTCGCGTCGACCGCCGGTTTGGCCGGCGCGCGCTACACCTCCGGCTACACCGCGTCGAAGCACGCGGCGGTCGGCTTGATGCGCGCGGTGGCGGCGGAAGTGGCCGGCACGGGCGTCACGTCGAACGCGGTGTGCCCGTCGTTCGTGCGCACCGACATGACCGCGACGTCGGTCGCCCGGATCCGCGAGCGCACCGGCCGCGACGAGGCCGACGCGGAAGCCGCGCTCGCCGCCGCCTCCCCGCTCGGACGGCTGCTCGAACCCGGCGAAATCGCGTACGCCGTGGAGTTTTTCGCCGCCCCGGAGGCGGCCGCGATCAACGGACAGACCCTCGTACTCGACGGTGGAGGAATCCAGAAATGAGCCCGTTCCGCGCCAGCGTCCCGCTCACGAAATCGTGGGAGCACTTCGAGTTCACGGTGGACGACGGGGTCGCGACGGTGACCTTCGACCGTCCGGAAAAGCTCAACGCGCTCACCTTCGACGTCTACGCCGACCTGCGCGACCTCGTCGCCGAACTGCCGCACCGCGGCGACGTCAGGGTGCTCGTGCTCACCGGGAAGGGCCGCGGGTTCTGCTCGGGCGGCGACGTCGAGGAAATCATCGGCGAACTGCAGAAAATGGACACCGCGGAACTGCTCGAATTCACCCGGATGACCGGCGCGGTGGTGAAAGCCATGCGCGAGACGCCGATCCCGATCATCGCGGCGATCAACGGCGTCGCGGCCGGTGCCGGGTCAGTCCTCGCGCTGGCGAGCGATTTCCGGCTGCTGGCCGAATCGGCGAAGTTCGCGTTTCTGTTCACGAAGGTCGGCCTGGCGGGCGCGGACATGGGTTCGGCGTACTTGCTGCCGCGCCTGGTCGGCCTCGGCCGCGCGACGGAACTGCTGATGCTGGGCGACAAACTCCCCGCCGCGCGCGCCGAAGCGATCGGGCTGGCGAACCGGGTCGTGCCGGACGCCGAACTGGCCGACGAGGCCGCCGCACTGGCCCGCCGCCTCGCGGACGGCCCGGCGCTGGCGTACTCCACCACGAAGGTGCTGCTGACCCGCGAACTCGACAGCGACCTGGGCAGCTCGATCGAACTGGAAGCCATCACGCAGGCGTTGCTGATGACGGCCAAGGACCACAAGGAGTTCTACGCCGCTTGGGCCGCCGGTCGCAGTCCACAGTGGACCGGCCGCTGACCGCCCGCTGATCGTCCGCTGATCGTCCGTGAGGGGAACCCTGAGGGACTCTGAGTCCCTCAGGGTTCCCCTCACGGACAGCTAGAGGTCGGTGTAGGCGATCGCGTTTTCTTCCAGCGAGCCGAACCACAGGCGGCCGTGGTATTCGCGGATGCCCACCAGCAGGTGGAATCCCGGGATCTCCCCGCGCAATTCCCGCACCACCGAGCCCTCCGGCGTGACGGCGACCGCGCCCACCCGGCGGTTCGGGGCGGGCTGCACCGCGTCCGGCAGAGCGCGCACGGCCGCCCGGACCGCGCGGGGCAGGCGGCGCACGACGTCGAGGGCGCGCAGCCGCGGGCTCGCCTCGGTGATCCAGATCAGTCCGTCCGAACCGGTTGAGATGTTGTCCGGGAAGCCGGGCAGGTCGTCGATCAGGAGGTCGCGGTCGCCCGCGCGCGGGCCGGTCAGCCAGATCCGGCTGACCCGGCACGCGCCGGTTTCGGCGACCGCCACGAAGGATTCGTCCGGCGGCAGCGCGACGCCGTTCGCGAACTGGAGGCCGTCGGCGAGCAGGTCGATGCGGCCGTCCGGCGTGCGGCGCAGCAGCCGTCCGCCCGCGGTTTGTTCGATGAGGTCGTCGCGCCAGTTGTCGATGCCGAAGCGGCGCGAGGAATCGGTGAAGTAGACCGTGCCGTCGGCGGCGACCGCGGCGTTGTTGCAGAACACGAAGTCGAGCCCGGCCCCGGACGTCGCGAGGGTCGTCGGCTCGCCGCCGGCCAGCGGCATGGTCAGCAAACCGGCGCGGGCGTCGCAGATCAGCAGTTCGCCGTCGCCGTACAGCTCCAGCCCGAGCGGGCGGCCGCCGGTGTCGCCGATCAGGTCGATCCGCCGTCCGTCCGGCGAAACGCGCAGGATCCGGCCGTCGTCGACGCCGGTGTAGACCCGGCCCTCGGCGTCCACGACCACGTCTTCCGGACCGTGCCCGTTCACCGGCACGATCGCGACCTCGCCGAACCGCACGCCGGCCTCCTACCGGTAGCTGAGCAGCCGCGCGTTCTCGCCTTCGAGATGCGGATGCTCGTTGAAGGACAGCAGAGTCACGCCGCCGCGCCCGGACGTCAGCTTCGTGATCCCGGTGTTCACCGTGACGCGGTTCAGCTTCAGCAGCCCGGGACCGGGCGTGCCCAGCAACGACCCGGCCACCGCGCCCAGCACGCCGCCGGAGGTGAACACGAGCCCGTTCTCGCCCTTGCCCAGCGAACCGGCCAGCTCGGCCAGCGCCGCCGTGCAGCGGCCGAGGAAAACCGGCCAGCTTTCCGTGCACGGGCCGGTGTCGCCGGAGTCGACCCACGCGGTCAGCGCGGCGTCGAGCAGCCGCTGGTACTCGCGTGAATCCTGTTGCGGCGCACCGCCCGCGTGGTGCCGCGCGATGTCGACGTGGTCGTATTCGTTCCAGCGTTCGTCCTCGATCACCGGGACGTCGCAGCCGAGGGCCTTCAACGCCGTCGCCGCGGTGTCCCGCTGGCGGGCCAGCGTTCCCGAGCGCACCTGCGCGAACTCGACCCCGCGCCGCTTCAGCTCCGCACCGACCAATGTGGACTGTTCGAAACCCAGCGGCGACAACGCGTCGTAATCGGCCGCGCCGAACGACGCCTGCCCGTGCCGGATCAGGTAAATCGCACCCATTCACGCCGTCCCGTCAGGAGAACTTCCGCAGCAACCGGCCAGGGGCCAAGCGTACCGCGAGGCTCAGCGGCACCCAGGGCCACGAAGGCACGTACGCGCGCTTCGGTTCCGCTTCGATCGCCTTGACCAAGGCGTGTGCACCGGCTTCGGCCGACACCATCAGCGGATTGCGCTTGGTAGAGCGCGCGGTCATCTCGGAGCTGATGTAGCCGGGACGGACGTCGGTGACCGTGACGCCGTGGCTGCTCAGTTCCAGCCGCGCGCCGTCCGTGAACGCGGAGATCCCGGCCTTCGACGCGGAGTACGCGGTGAGATTCCCGGGGAAACCGCGCAGCGCCATGAACGACGAGATCACCGCTAGATGCCCGGCGCGCTGCTCGCGGAAGATGCCCGCCGCCGCCTCGATCTGGGCCACCGCGCCGACGAGATTGGTCTCGAGGGTCTGCCGGTTGGCGTCGAACCGGCCCGCGCCGACCGGCTGGCCCTTGCCGAGCCCGGCGTTGACGATCACGCGGTCGAGCCTGCCGAGTTCCGACCGGAATTCCTCGAACACCGCGAAGACCCGGTCGTGGTCGGTGACGTCGAGCGCACGCGTGACGACGGTGATCCCCGGGTACGCGGCGCGCAGCTCCGCGGCCAGGTCGTCGAGCCGTTCGGTGCGCCGGGCGCACAGCGCGAGATTGCGGCCGCGAGCGGCGAACTGCCGGGCCATTCCCTCGCCGAGACCGGAGCTGGCTCCGGTGATCAGGATGTTCTGCCGCAAGACCATGCCCCGGAGCCTACCCGCTGGTAACCCAGCGGGCGGCCCCGCGGCTCACCGGGCCGCCCACCTCCGGTCCGCGCGTTCCCGGCTGCCGGGAATCAGCCGGAACAGAAGTTTCGGCACGGCCCCGAAGAAGTAGTAGGTCTTGCCGTCGATCTCGAGCGAGTGCTGCGGCTTGCCCGCGGGTGCTTTGCTCGCGGGCCCGAGGCTCAGCGCGAACGCGCATTTTCCGTCGAATTCCGGCTCGGCCATCTCACGCCCCCGGCTGCGGAAGGATTTCCAGCACGTCGATCGTGCCGACCTCGGCGTGCGGGTGGCCTTTGAGAAGGCTCCGCACCGCGTCCGCCGAATCGGCCCGCAGGATCGAGTACCCGCCGATCGTGCCGTCGCCGCCCGCGGTGGGCGCTCCCCCGTCCACCACGGCGTCGCCCGCTTTGGCGAACCACGCCAGCCAAGCCCGCATGCCGGCCGCCTGGTCCTCCGGCGACGCCTGGGCCATGCGCTCCGCGGCCGACTGGTCGGCGCGGTAAAGCAGAAGGAATTTCGCCATTTCGATCACCTGCGATCGAGGGAAACCGCCCCGCTGACGGGGATCGCGCTCATGGTCTGCCGCTTCGGCCGCCGGCGCAAGTCAGCGAGGATGACCGGTGGCCCGGCCTCTGGGGGCATGCCGGGCCACCGGTTCCGGGCGCGGCCGCCGGCCGGGCGCGGGGCGCGGTCCGCGCTGCCGGGGCCGAGGCACCGGGACGCGCCGGGGGCGGCGCGTTCCGTCCTGGCCATGGAATCGCGACCGCGCAGGTCACGGCAATGGTTGCCAGTTGCCAGTACTAGCCCGTTCGTCCGAATGGTACGGCGGTACAACCTGGTCGGGCGGCTGCTACCGTGCCTGTGTCGGGCTCGGCACGGTCGGTTACCAGCGGGGGCGGGCGGGGGACATGACGCAGCGGCAGGCGGAAGACCACGCCGGTCCGGACACCGACGGAGGTGCCCGGACCGCGTTCGCGAGCGCGCTGCGCGCCGCGATCGGGGCCAGCGGGCTTTCCCTGGACCGGATCCAGGCCCGGCTGCGCGCGCGAGGCGCGGCGGTCAGCGTCACCGCGCTCAGTTATTGGCAGTCCGGCAAACGCCAGCCGGAACGGGCCGGATCGCTGTCGGCGGTGCGGGTGCTGGAAGAAATCCTCGACGTCCCCGACGGAGCCCTGCTCGGCCTGCTGCCGCCGCCCCGTCCGCGCGGCGCGAGCAGACGCGACCGGGCGGGCGAGGAACCGGTCACGTTCACCCGCGAGATCCTGCAGCCGCTGCTGGACCGCGTCGGCGCGCCGGACGCACTGGACCAGCAGCACCAGCTGAAGCTCATCGGCCTGCACGACCGCTGCGACATCGCGGCCGACGGCGGCCAGCGCTCGGTCACCTCGCGCGCGGTGTTCCAGTCCGGTGCGGACGGTCAGGACCGCTGGCTGCTGGTGTACGCACAGGGCGACGCGACGGCGGTGCCCGAGCTGCAGCCGGTGCGCAACTGCCGCGTCGGACGCGCCGAAGTGGACGACGACCACGGCATCCTGGTCGCCGAACTGCTCTTCGACCGCGCGCTGGAACGCGGCGAAACGCACCTCATCGAGTACACCCTGCGCAACTCCGGCCCGCCGTATCCGCAGTGCCGCGCCACGCACTACCGGGAATTCCGCCGCCCGGTCCGCGAGTACCTGCTGGAGGTCCGCTTCGACCCGACCGCGGTGCCCGCTCGCTGCTGGCAATACGCGAACGCCACCGACGAAGCCCCGGCCCGCCGCCGGCTGCGGCTCGACAGCGGCAACGGCGTGCACGCGATCGCCTTGGATTTCGGACCGGGGATTTTCGGCATCGGCTGGGGTTCGTGAATCCGGCTGCCGGGCGTCTTTGCGTGACCGCGCTCAGCTCAGCTTGGTCCGCAGCACTTTCCCGGTCGCGTTGCGCGGCAGCTCGTCCAGGAACTCCACATCCCGCGGCACCTTGTAGCGCGCCAGATTCGCCTTCACGTACTCGCGCACGCCGTCCTCGTCCAATGTCGAGCCCTCGGCCCGCACCACGAAGGCCTTGAGCCGCTCGCCAAAGTCCGCGTCCTCGACTCCGATCACCGCCGCCTCGAGGACGTCTTCGCGCTCCACCAAGAGGTTTTCCACCTCGATCGGGAAGACGTTCTCGCCGCCGGAGACGATCATTTCGTCGTCGCGGCCGTCGATGAACAGCAGACCTTCCTCGTCGAAGTGGCCGACGTCGCCGCTGGACAGCAGACCGTCGATGATCTCCTTGTTGCGGCCGTCGGTGTAGCCGCCGAAGCTGAGCCCGCTGCCTACGAACACCCGCCCGGTCACGTGCGGTTCGGTGATCTTGCCGCCGTGTTCGTCGTACAGCGCGACGCGGCAGCCGACCGGCGCGCGGCCGACCGTGCCCGGCGCGCGCTTCCAGTCCTCCGGCGTCGCGACCGTCGCCACCGCGACTTCCGTGGAGCCGTACAGGTTGTGCACGACGTCGCCGAATTGCTCGTTCGCCCGGTTGCCGAGATCCGGCGACAACGCGGACCCGGCGACGAAAATGATCCGCAGGCACGACGTGTCGTACCGGTCGCGGACCTCCTTCGGCAGGTCGACGATCCGCTGCAGCATCGTCGGCACCAGCACGAGCGCGGTGCACCGATGCTGGGCGACGCCCTTCAGCGTGGCCTCCGGGTCGAACTTCCGGCGCATCACCACCGTGCAGCCGAGCGCGAAGCTGAGGATGAACTGCGACAGCCCGGTGCCGTGGAACAGCGGCGCGCCCATGAAGGTCGCTTCGCCGGCGCGCAGCGGGATGCGGTCCAGGAACTGCGCCGACGCCAGCGCGGACGTGTGCGGTCGCGGCGCTCCCTTGGGAGTGCCGGTGGTTCCGCTGGTGAGCAGCACGAAACCGCCGGGTTTGGCGGGCGCGGGCAGCGGGCGGTCGTCGGTGCTGGCGATGATCTCGGCGAGCACCGGGATCTCGTGCCCGCCCGGTTCGTCCACCCAGGCCAGGTAGCGGTCGACGTCCTCGTCGATCGCGTCGAGCAGGCCGGTGAACTCCTGGTCGTAGACGAGCGCGGTGACGCCCTCGCGCTTGGCGACGTCGGCGAACTGCGGTTTGGCGAACCCGGTGTTCATCAGCAGCAGCCGCGCGCCGAGCTTGCCCGAGGCGGCCATCGTGACCACGAGCCCGCGGTGGTCGCGGCACAGCGCGGCGATCACCGAACCCGGCCCGAGCCCGCGCTGCGACCAGGCCCGAGCGAGCGCGTTGGACTGGTCGTCGAGCTGCTTGAACGTGAGCGGGCCGAGGTCGTCGACGATCCCGACGGCCGTCGAATCGCGCCGGGCCGCGATGTGGTTCGCGCCGGCGAACGGGCCGTACTTGCGGATCGCGACGAGGGACCGCAGCCCCTCGTCGAGGCGGGGAAACGGCACCAGCCCGGCGCGGCGCATCACCTCGACGCTGCGCACGGTCTCGGTCAGCTTCCCGGCCACCTGGCCGGCCAGCTCGGCCACACTCATCCGGGCACCTCCATTGCTGCGGCGGGAGCGCCCACGCCGACGGCCTCCGTACCGTCGGTATGGGGGTTACTCGACAGTAAAGCAAGGCCCGGCCGCGCACCAGTGCCCGGCCGGGGCGGAAATCTCCGGTACCGGTCACCGGCTGTCCGTGAAGGGCTCCTTGAGGGAATCTGAGTCCCGCAAGGAGCCCTTCACGGACGGCTGGGCGCCGGGCGGGCGGAAATTGTCGGTGCTGGTCCGCACAATGTGACGGTGCAGGTGATCACCGGCCGGGAGGAGGACTCCGGCTACACGATCGAGGGCCCGGCGGGGACCCTCCGCGGGCTTTCGCGCGCCGACTGGGCCGACGAGGTGCGCCGGCTGGAGGCGGCCGAGAGCCCGCGCTGGGTGCTGCCCTCGGTCGAGGAGACCTATCCCGCGCTGATCGAGGCCGGGGTGCGGCTGGGCCGGTGTCACGACCTCTCGCTCGCCGAAGGGCTCCTGCTCGCCTACGAGGGCCGGGAGGGCGAATCGCGCAGTTTGCGGGCCGCGTGGGCCCGGGCGAACGGAGAGGAACCGCCCGACGACGGCCCGGCCTTCGGCGAGGACGCGCAGCCCACACTGTTCTCCCCGCGCGGCCCCGGCCTGCCGCCGGGAGTCACCGTGGTCGCCGCGGCCCGGCGGGTATTGGCCGAACAGGAAAAACGCGTCGCCGCCACCGAGGCCCCCGCGCGGATGCGCCTGCTGCTCGCCGCCGAATCGGCGAGCGCGCTGGCCGCCGCCGAGATCTCCGCCGCCGGGCTGCCCTGGCGCGCCGACCGGCACCTGCGGTTGCTGGAAGAACGCCTCGGACCGCGCGTACCCGCTGGTCAGCGCCCGAAAGCCCTCGTCGACCTCGCCGCGAAGATCTCGGCGGCGCTGGGCGGACGTCCGGTCAATCCCGACTCGTCGGCCAGCGTCGTCCGCGCGCTGGCCAGGGAGGGGATCGAGGTCCCGGCGGCGCGGAAGTACCTGCTGCAGGACATCGACCATCCCGCGGTCGCGCCCCTGCTGGAGTACAAGGAACTGTCGCGGCTGCATTCGGCCAACGGCTGGGCGTGGCTGGACGAATGGGTCACCGACGGACGCTTCCGCCCGCATTACGTCGTCGGCGGCGTGGTGTCCGGCCGCTGGGCCACCCGAGGCGGCGGGGCGCTGCAGATCCCGCGCGCGCTGCGCTCGTGCGCGTCCGCGGATCCCGGCTGGAAACTCGTCGTCGCCGACGGTGCCCAGTTGGAGCCGCGCGTCCTCACCGCCCTGTCCGGCGACCGCCGCCTGGCCGAAGTCGCCGCGGCCACCGATCTGTATGCCCGACTTGCGGAAGCCCTGTTCTCCGGCACCCGCTACGTCCCGCTCCGCCCCGGGGACACGCGAGACGACCGTTCGCGCGCGAAGATCGCTATGCTGTCCGCGATGTACGGCGGCACCTCCGGTGAGGCGGGGCCGTTGCTTGCATTGCTGCGTCAGCGTTTTCCCGATGCAGTGTCCTATGTGGAGCGTGCGGCCGCGGCGGGCGAACGCGGCGAACGGGTCCGGTCCCGGCTGGGCCGTACGTCCCCGGCTCCGTCCGCGGCCTGGCGCGCCTTGACCGGCGGGCTCACCGAGGACGAGGCAACGGAAACCCGCGCGCGCCGGGCTTCGCGCAGCTGGGGACGATTCACGCGGAACTTCGTGGTGCAAGCCAGCGCGGCCGACCTGACGGCGGTCCTGCTGGCGACTTTGCGCGGTCGGCTGCCGGACCCGGCGCATCTGGTGTTCTTCCTGCACGACGAGGTGATCGTGCACGCGCCTGCCGAACTGGCGGACGAGGTCGCGGAAATCGTGGAGACGTCAATCCAGGAAGCAGCCCGGTTGGTCTTCGGCGAAGCTTGTCCGGTGCGGTTTCCGATGCACGCTAAACCGGTGGACACGTATGCGGAGGCCAAGTGAGGCGCTGACCCTTTTCGGACGGAGCGAGGAGACTTCGCGCGGCGGACCGGGCCAGGCGATTTCGGGCCGATTTCGGACCTTCGCATGGTGCTTGCGCGACCCGGCGAGCGCGCCGCGCAGGGGCTACGGAATGTGTCCCTGGCGTGCGACCGCCCGCAACCGAGCCGTGTCGGCCTCGGTGGCTCGGTGGCTCGGTGGCTCGGTGGCTCGGTCGAGCCAGCGCGCCGTCCGACGTCCGCGCAAGCCCGCAGGCGTCACGGAACGACATCCAGGCAACAGCCGCCCCCAACCAACCGCGCCAGCCTCGGCGGCCCGGTCGAGCCAACGCACCGCCCGACGCCCACGCAAGCACACAGGCACCACGGAACGACATCCAGGCAAACAGCCGCCCCCACCAAACCGCGCCGACCTCGGCGGCTCGCTCAGCAGCCGCTGCACCGCCTCTGGCAGCCGATGAGCGGCGACCTCGAGCGCGGTGCGCCGTCGAGCCAGCGCGCTGTCCGCGTCCAGCGCGCGAACTCCGCGCAATGACGTTCAGGCGAGCTGCCGCATCGCCTGGCGCAGCGGCACCCGAGTCAGGCCCGCACCGGAACGCTCCTGGCTCAAGCGAGCGCGTCGTCCAGCGCCTTGGTGATCCGCTTCAACGACACCGGATGCGCCGTCCCCAAGGTCTGCGCGAAGAAGCTCACCCGGAGCTCCTCGATCATCCACCGCACCTCTGCCAGCGCGGGCGACGACGTCCCCGGCGGCAACGCGGCCCTCGCGTCCTCGTACTCCTTCGTGATCCACGCGACGTCCGCCATCCGCTGCAGGTCTCGCGTCTGCTCCAGCGGCAGCTTCTCCAACCGCCGCTCGATGCCGCGCAGGTAGCGGACCACGTTCGGCAACCGGTCGGCTCCCGTCTCGGTCACGAAGCCCGCGTGGACCAGACCGTCCAGCTGGCGGCGGATGTCCGCCAGCGATTCGGCCGGGCCGCGGGTGTCCGACAGGCGCGTTTCGACGTCGATGGCCGCGCGCAGGATCCGCTCGACCTCGGTCAGCACCTCCAGCACCTTCGGGTTCAACCCCGCCCGCACCTTCTCCAGCAGCGCGGCGAAACCCGCCTCGTCCCAGGCCGGGCCGCCCGCGGCGGCCATCAGCGCGTCGACCGCGCAGTCGACGCAATCCTCCAGCAGGCCCGCGACGCTCCCGTGCGGGTTGCGGTTCAGCACGAGCTTCGAGGAGTTCGACAGCGACCGCGTAATGAACTTCATCGGCGAGTTCAGGTTCAGCCGCAGCATCCGCCGCGTACCGGACCACATCGCGTGTTGCTGTTCGGCGGGCGTATCAAGCAGCCGCACGGCCACCGAAGCGCCCTCGTCCACCAGCGCCGGGTACGCCTTCACGTCGTGGCCGCGCCGGGTCGAGGCGAACACCTTCGGCAGTTCGCCGAACGACGGCTGCACCAGGCCAGCCTTCTCGATGCTGTTGGCCGCCTTGGAAATCGTCTCCCGGACGCGCGGCGCGAGCCGGCGTTTCAGCTCGTCCAGGTCCTTGCCCTCGGCCACCCGCTTGCCGCGCTCGTCGACCACGCGGAAGGTCATCCGGAGGTGGTCCGGCACCGCCGAAAGGTCCCATGCCGAATGCGGGATGTCGATGCCGCGCATCGCGTGCAGCTCGTCGCCGAGGATGTCGAGCAGCGGACCGTCCGAAGGGGACATTCGCGTCAACGCGTCGGCGGCCGTGTCCGGAGCCGGGACGAAGTTGCGCCGCAACGCTTTCGGCAGCGATTTGATCAGCTGCGTCGCGAGTTCGCCGCGCAGGCCGGGCACCTGCCAGTCGAAACCGTCCGGCGTCACCTGGTTCAGCACCGGCAGCGGGATGTGCACGGTCACGCCGTCGGCGTCCGCGCCGGGCTCGAACTGGTAGGTCAGCTTGAAGACGTGCGTGCCCTGCGTCCACGAGTCCGGGTAGTCCGATTCCCGGACCGCGCCCGCGACCTCGTTGATCAGCATGGACTTTTCGAACGACAGCAGGTCCGGCTCGGTCCGCCGCGCCTTCTTCCACCAGCTGTCGAAGTGCCGCACGGACACGACGTCCTCGGGCACGCGCGCGTCGTAGAACTCGTACAGCGTCTGGTCGTCCACCAGGATGTCGCGCCGCCGGGCCCGGTTCTCCAGGTCCTCGACCTCGTCCAGCAGCGCACGGTTCTCGGCGAAGAACCGGTGGTTCGTCTGCCAGTCGCCCTCGACCAGCGCGTGCCGGATGAACATCGCGCGCGAGATCTCCGGGTCGATCCGGCCGTAGTTCACCCGCCGGTCCGCGACCAGCGGCACGCCGTACAGCGTCACCTTCTCGGTCGCCATCACCGCGCCCTGTTTGCGCTCCCAGTGCGGCTCCGCGTACGAACGCTTCACGACGTGCTGCGCGAGCGGTTCGACCCAGTCCGGCTCGATCCGCGCGTTGACCCGGCCCCACAGCCGCGACGTCTCCACCAGTTCGGCCGACATCACCCAGCGCGGCTGCTTCTTGAACAGCGCCGAACCGGGGAACACCGAGAACCGGGCCCCGCGCGCGCCGAGGTAGTCGCCCTTCGCCGGGTCCTTGAGCCCGATGTGCGACAGCAGCCCGGAAATCAGCGCGGTGTGCACGCGCTGCGGATCGGCGGGCGTGGTGCTGAGCGTGATGCCGAGCGGTTTGGCGAGCTGGCGCAGCTGGCCGAAGATGTCCTGCCACTCGCGGATCCGCAGGTAGTTCAGGTACTCGGTGCGGCACATCCGGCGGAACTGGTTGCCGGTCAGCGTCTTCTGCTGTTCGCTGACGTACTCCCACAGCTTGAGGTAGGAGAGGAAGTCCGACGTCGGATCGGCGAACCGGGCGTGCTGCGCGTCGGCGGCCTGCTGCTTCTCCGCCGGCCGCTCGCGCGGGTCCTGAATGGACAGTGCGGCGGCGATGATCATCACCTCGCGCACGCAGCCGTTCTGCGCGGCTTCGAGCACCATCCGGCCCATCCGCGGGTCCACCGGCAGCAGCGCGAGCTTGCGGCCGACCTCGGTGAGCTTCGAGGAATCGCCGGTCTCGAACGCGCCGAGTTCCTGGAGCAGCTGCACGCCGTCGGTGACCTGGCGGCGGTCCGGCGGCTCGACGAACGGGAACGCGTTCATGTCGCCGAGGCCCAGTGACGTCATCTGCAGGATGACCGACGCCAGGTTCGTCCGCAGGATCTCCGGATCGGTGAACTCCGGCCGCGATTCGAAGTCTTCCTCGGAGTACAGCCGGATGCAGATGCCGTCCGAGGTGCGCCCGCAACGGCCCTTCCGCTGGTTCGCCGACGCCTGCGAAATCGCCTCGATCGGCAGCCGCTGCACCTTCGTGCGGTGGCTGTAGCGCGAGATGCGCGCGGTGCCCGGGTCGATCACGTACTTGATCCCGGGCACGGTCAGCGACGTCTCGGCGACGTTCGTGGCCAGCACGATCCGCCGTCCGGTGTGCCGCTGGAACACGCGGTGCTGATCAGCCGCGGACAGCCGCGCGTACAGCGGCAGCACCTCGGTGTTGCGCAGCTCCAGCCGATTCAGCACGTCCGCGGTGTCGCGGATTTCGCGTTCGCCGGAGAGGAACACGAGGATGTCGCCGGGGCCTTCCCCGGACAGCTCCTGGACCGCCTCGGCGATCGCCTGCGTCTGGTCGCGGTCCGGGTCGCCCTCGGGGTCGTCCGGGTCCACGAGCGGGCGGTAGCGCACCTCGACCGGGTAGGTCCGGCCGGAGACCTCGACGATCGGCGCGTTGTCGAAATGCCGCGAGAACCGTTCCGGGTCGATGGTGGCCGAGGTGATGATCACCTTCAGGTCGGGACGGCGCGGCAGCAGCTGCTTGAGGTAGCCGAGGATGAAGTCGATGTTGAGGCTGCGCTCGTGCGCCTCGTCGATGATCAGCGTGTCGTACTGGCGCAGCATCCGGTCGGTCTGGATCTCGGCCAGCAGGATGCCGTCGGTCATCAGCTTGACCAGGGTGTCCTGGCCGGACTGGTCGGTGAACCGGACCTTGTAGCCGACCGTGTCGCCCAGTTCGGTCTTCAGCTCGCTGGCGATCCGGTCGGCGACCGTGCGCGCGGCGAGCCGGCGCGGCTGGGTGTGCCCGATCTGCCCGCGCACGCCGCGGCCCAGCTCGAGGCAGATCTTCGGCAGCTGCGTGGTCTTGCCCGACCCGGTCTCCCCCGCGACGATCACCACCTGGTGGTCGCGGATCGCGTCGCCGATCTCGTCCTTGAGCCGGCTGACCGGCAGCTCGGCGGGGTACTCGATCTTCGGCACGCTTTCGCGGCGCTGCTGCACGCGCAGCAGCGCCGTTTCGACGTCGGCGGCGATGCGCTCGGCCGTCTGCTGCTTGTCGCGAGACCGGCGCGCGCCGTCGAGACGACGGCGGAGCCGGTGCTCGTCGCGCAGCATCAATTCGGGCAGCTGGGCGCGCAGCTCTGCGAGGGAAGATGGAGTGGACATACTTGGGCCAAGGATAGCCGTGCGTGACCGCCGTGGCTTCCGAATATGCCGCGAGCGACAGCCCGGCCTCCCCGGTTCACGAGACCGGGGCCGGATGCGGCCGGACGAGCTTGGCCGGAAGCAGCCAGGTCAGCCGGTCCGAACGGAGCACGGCGAGCGGTCCGATCACGGCCAGGAGCAGCACGTATCCGGCGACGAACGGGGCCACCCGCGAGTCGAGCCCGGCCGCGGTCGCCATCGTCGCCAGGACCAGCGAGAACTCGCCCCGGGTGAGCACGGTCAGGCCGATGTTGACGCCTTCCTGCCGGTCGAAGCCGTGCAGCCGGGCGGCGAACGCTCCGGCGGCGAGGTTCAGCACCAGCGTCAGCACGACCGCGGCGAGCACCGGCAGGACGACGGTGCCGACCGCGCCCGGGTCGATCGACAGCCCGAAGATGAAGAAGAACAACGCGCCGAACGCGTCCCGCAGCGGCAGCACCAGTTTGTGCACCCGCGGCGCGACCTGGGAATTGCCGAGCATCATGCCGACCATGAACGCGCCGATCGCGTCAGACACGCCCACCTCTTCTGCCACCGCGGCGCCGAGCACGGCCACGCCGACGAAGCAGACGGTGAGCAGTTCGTCGTCCGCCGAGCCGAAGAGCCGGGACACGACCCGCCCGCCCCAGCGCGCCAGCGCGGCGAGCACGAGCAGGAAGCCGAACGCCTTGCCGAAGTCGGCGAGTGCCGCGCCGAAGCCGTCCGCGCCGCTGAGCACCGGCTGCAGCAGCGCCAGGTACAGCGCGAGGAACAGGTCTTCCAGCACGACGATGCCCATGATCAGGCGGGATTCCCGGTTGTTCATCCGCCGGGTTTCGAGGAGCAGTTTGGTGACGATGGCCGAGGACGAGATGCCGATCGCGCCGGCAATCACCAGCGCCTCGCGGGTGCCCCAGCCGAGCGCGAAGCCGAACGCGAGCCCGCCGCCGATGTTCAGCACGAGGTACGCGAGCCCCGCGCCGGCGAGTCTGGCGCCGCCGCGGGCGAGGTCGTCGAGCGAGAACTCCAGTCCTAGGTAGAAGAGCAGGAACACGAGACCGAGCCCGGCCAGTACGCCGAACTCGGCCGGATCGTCCACAAGGGACAGTCCAGGGGTGTGCGGGCCGAAGACGAAACCGGCCAGCATGAACAGGGGAATCGTGGGCAGCCCGATCCGGGCGCCGACGCGGGCGAGGGCGCCGGCGGCGAGAAACGCGCCGCCGACGGCCAGCAAAGCATGACCGTTGCTCATGAAATCCTCTTGAGAGCCGGGTACAGGGGGGGAACCGAGTACTCAGCAATCCGGAGGAGCCCGCGCCGCGGCGGGCGCGGGCGCGCGGTCGAGTTCGACCGGAGGCGCGACGGAAAACGGGACGGTGCACCGATCCGGCCGGGCGAGGCGGATCTCGCCCGGGGCGTCGGCGAACGGCAGCGGGTGCGCGGCGACGAGGTGCGGGCCCTGTTCCTGGACCAGGGCGGATTCCGGTTCGTGCGGACGCGGGCCCGCCGGTCCCGGACCGGGGACCGCGACGCCGAGCAGGAGCAGCGCGGTGAGCAGCAGGACGAGGATGGACCGGTGCCGCGGCGCGGGAGCGGCGGCAGCAGTCGTCATCTCGGGACGAGTTTACCATGCCTTTAATGTCCGCCGGACACTCCAAGAGGTGTCCACAGTAGACATACCGACGCCAGTTCGCACGATTCCGGCCTCGTTCAGCCGATCTGCATTGTCCACAGTGGACCAGAGCGGTTCACGTCCGGGAAACCTCGGCGCATCCCTTGCCCCGCCGCTTCACGCTCGGTTATCGTGGCGTTACGCCGCAGCAGTACCCGGAACCGGTCATTCGCCGGTCCGGCCGCCTTGCCCACGTACCGCGGAAAGGGATTCCCCTCATGCGCAAGACGATGCGGCCCGCGCTGGTCGCCGGTCTCACGGCTGCCTCGGCCCTCGCTCTCGTCCTCGGCACCCCCGCCCTCTCGGCCGCCGCCGTGCCCGCCCCGCTCGCCGCGTCGGCGTCCGTGCTCGGCTCGGGCGGCGACCTCGCGTCCCCGGAGAAGAAGGAGATCGCGATGCAGCTGGTGTCGAGCGCGGAAAACTCGTCGCTCGACTGGAAGAAGCAGTACGCCTACATCGAGGACATCGGCGACGGCCGCGGCTACACCGCGGGAATCATCGGGTTCTGCTCCGGCACCGGCGACCTGCTCGAACTCGTGCGGGCCTACACCAAAGCCGTGCCGGACAACCCGCTGGCGAAGTTCCTGCCCGCGCTGGAAAAGGTCAACGGTTCCGACTCGCACGAGGGACTCGGCTCGGCCTTCGAAAGCGCGTGGAAGCAGGCCGCCGGCACCGAGGAATTCCAGGCCGCGCAGAACAGCGAGCGCGACCGCGGGTACTTCGATCCGGCGGTGAACCAAGGCAAATCCGACGGTCTCGGCGCGCTCGGCCAGTTCATCTACTACGACGCCATCGTAATGCACAGCCCCGGCACGAGCACCGACAGCTTCGGCGGCATCCGCGACGCCGCGCTGTCGCAGGCGAAGCCGCCCGCCCAGGGCGGCGACGAAACCGCTTACCTCAAGGCGTTTCTCGACGCCCGCAAGGTGGTCATGAAGAAGGAAGAAGCGCATGCGGACACGTCCCGCGTCGACACCGAGCAGTTGGTGTTCCTCAACGACGGCAACCTCGATCTGCACCCGCCGCTGAAGTGGAAGGTCTACGGGGAGCCGTACGAGATCAACTGAGCCCGCAGCAGGTTCTCGCGGTCACCGCGCACAGCGCGTCCGCGTGGAACCACGACGGCGAACGCTGGGTACGGACGCTCGGTCCGTACCCAGCGGAGGTCGGCGCGCAAGGAATCGGCGTTGCGCGCGAAGGACTTTCCCGTACCCCGGCCGGAACCTGGCCGCTCACCGAGGCGTTCGGCATCGCACCGAACCCCGGCACCCGGCTCCCCTACCGCCGAGTGACCACTTCGGACTGGTGGGTGTCCGATGTGCACTCCCCGCGGTACAACACCCATTACCGAGGCGCCTCCGGCCCGTTCGACCAGGCAGCGGGCGAGAACCTCGGCGCGGCGGGCCCGGCGTACGCGCACGCGGTGGTGATCGACTACAACCGCTCGCCGGTCGTGCCCGGGGCCGGTTCGGCGTTCTTCCTGCACGTGGCCACCGGCGGGCCGACCGCGGGCTGCGTCGCCCTGGCGCTCGACGACCTCGTCGCCGTCCTGCGCTGGCTCGATCCCGCGCGGAATCCGGTCATCGCGATAGTTGATCGGCCGTCCGCGTGTTGATGACCCGGTCCGGGCCGATGCCCGCCTTTTCCGCCCGCTCGCAGCCGTAGGCCTGCCAGTCGAGCTGACCGGGCGCGTGCGCGTCGCTGTCGATCGCGAACTCGCAGCCCAGCTCGACCGCCTGGCGCAGCAACCGCATCGGCGGGTCGAGCCGGTCCGGTCGCGAGTTGATCTCCACCGCCACGCCGTTCTCGCGGCACGCGGTGAACACCTTCTCCGAGTTGAACTGCGACTCCGGCCTGCTCCGTCCGCCGACCAGCCGTCCGGTGCAGTGCCCCAGCACGCGGACGTGCGGATTCTCGACGGCGGCCAGCATCCGCGGCGTCATCTCCCGCGCCGGCATCCGCAGCTTCGAATGCACGCTGGCCACCACGAAATCGAGCCGGTCCAGCAGCTGCTCGGTCTGGTCGAGCGCGCCGTCGTCAAGGATGTCGACCTCGATGCCGTGCAGCAGCCGGAACGGGGCCAGTTGCTCGTTCACCCGCGCGACCTCGTCCATCTGCGCCCGCAGCCGCTCCGGAGACAGCCCGCGCGCGACGGTCAGCCGCGGCGAATGGTCGGTGAGCACGATCCACTCGTGCCCCAGGTCGCGTGCCGTCTCGGCCATCTCGAGGATCGGGCTGCCACCGTCGGACCAGTCGGAGTGCGTGTGACAGTCGCCGCGAAGCGCCGTACGCAGTTCGCCGCCGTCCGGCAGCGTGCTTTCGGGCAGCTTCGCCGCGTACGCGGGCGTACGGTCGTGCCACGCGTCCTCGATGACCCCGGCGGTGGCTTTGCCGATCCCCTTTAACGCCTGAAGCGACTTCGCACCGACGCGCGCCGCGAGTTCGTCCTCGGACAGCCGCTCGACCACGGCAGCGGCCTGGCGGAAGGCGCGCACCCGGTAAGTCGGTTCACCGGCGCGTTCGAGCTGGAAGGCGATGTCGCGCAGGGCGCGGGCCGGGTCCATGACTCCTGTTCTACCCGCTCAACCGCGCCCAGGCAGCTCGTGGAGCTCGACGCCGTCCAGACGGCCGTCGCGGATCTCGGCGGTCTGGTAGGTGCAGAACGGCTGCCGCCGCCGGTCGGTGGGCGAACCGGGGTTGAGCAGCCGCAGGCCGCCGGGCGTCACCGTGTCCCACGGGATGTGGCTGTGCCCGAAGATCAGCACGTCGACGTCCGGATACAGCGCGTCGCAGCGGGCCGCGCGCCCCTTCGCGTCGCCCGTTTCGTGGACGACCGCCAACCGCACGCCCTCCAGCGTCTCGCGGGCGACCTCGGGCAGGCGTTTCCGCAGTTCGGGACCGTCGTTGTTGCCGTAAACGCCGATCAGCCGGGCGCTGCGGGTTTCGAGCGCGTCGAGAGTGGCCACGTCGACCCAGTCGCCCGCGTGCACCACGACGTCGGCGCGGGAGACCTCGTCCCAGACCTGCGCGGGCAGTTCCTTCGCCCGCTTCGGCAGGTGGGTGTCCGCGAGGAGCAGCAACCGCACGCCGTCACTCCTCCCCGATCGCCTCGAGCACGTGGTCGAGGAACGCCGCGATGTGCGCGCGCAGCAGCTCGGCCGCGCCGTCCTCGTCGCCCTTCCGCGCGGCGGCGAGCACAGCCTTGTGCTCGCTCCATTCCTTGCGCCAGCTGGGATTCGCGTCCCAGCCGACCACGGTGATCAGCGCCGCCCGGTCGCGCAGATCGTCCAGCATCGACACCATCAGCGGGTTGCCGCAGCCCGCGTACAGCGCGCGGTGGAACCGCCGGTTCAGCAGGCTCAGCGTGGTCTGGTCGGCGTCCGCGGCCGACGCTTCCTTGAGGATCTGCGCGGCCTCGTCGAACGCCGTGCGGTCCGAAGACCGGACGGCACGGCGCAGCGCTTCGGGCTCCAGCACCATCCGCACGTCGTAGACCGACCGGGCCAGCGCCGCGTCGACCACGCACACCGACGCGCCCTTGTACGGGCTGAACGTGACCAGCCCGGTGTTGGACAGCACCTTGAGCGCCTCGCGCACCGGCGTCTTGGACACCCCGAGCCGCGCGGCCAGCTCCGCCTCCACCAGCTGCTGACCGGGCACCAGCTCGCGGGCGAGAATGCCGCGCCGGATCTCCTCCAGCACCACCTCGGTGCGGGAGGCGGGGAGGCTGAACGTGGACGGCATGCCGACCCTCCTGGCTTTCGCGCTCGTCCCCGCACATTCAACCAGGCGGGCGTCTCCGAGCGTCGACACGTACGATCATATATCAGATGCCATCCGCCGTCGAAGGGACCAGAGCGCGATGAAGGCACCCGAACAGCTGCGCAGCCACCGCTGGTTCGGCGGCGACGACCTGCGGAACTTCAGCCACCGCACCCGCGCCCGGCAGCTCGGCTACGAGCCGGAGGAGCACCTCGGCAAGCCGGTGATCGGCATCCTCAACACCTGGAGCGACATCAACCCGTGCCACCAGCACCTGCGCGAACGCGCGGAGCAGGTCAAGCGCGGCGTGTGGCAGGCGGGCGGGTTCCCGCTCGAGTTCCCGGTGGCGACGCTGTCGGAGACCTATCAGAAGCCGACTCCGATGCTGTACCGGAATCTGCTGGCGATGGAGACCGAGGAACTGCTGCGGTCGTATCCGGTCGACGGCGCGGTGCTGATGGGCGGCTGCGACAAGACGACCCCGGCGCTGCTGATGGGTGCGGCAAGCGCCGGGCTGCCGTCGATTTTCGTGCCCGCCGGCCCGATGCTGCGCGGAAACTGGCGCGGCGAGGTGCTCGGCAGCGGCACCGACATGTGGAAGTACTGGGACGAACGGCGCGCGGGCACGATCGGCGACCGGGAGCTGGCCGAGCTGGAACGCGGCCTCGCCCGCTCCCCCGGCCACTGCATGACGATGGGGACCGCGTCGACCATGACGTCCGCTGCCGAAGTGCTGGGGCTGACGCTGCCCGGCGCGGCCTCGATCCCGGCGGTCGATTCCGCGCACCACCGGATGGCCGCGGCGAGCGGCGCGCGCATCGTCGGCATGGTCTGGGAAGACCTGACGATCGCGAAGATCCTCGACGAACGCGCGTACGCCGACGCGATCACGACCGTGCTCGCGCTCGGCGGGTCAACCAACGCGGTGATCCACCTGATCGCGATGGCCGGACGCAGCGGGATTTCCCTGTCCCTGCGGGATTTCGACGCGATCGCGCGCCAGGTGCCGGTGCTGGCGAACATCCGGCCGGGCGGCGATTGGCTGATGGAGGACTTCTATTACGCGGGCGGTCTGCCCGGGCTGTTGTCCCGCTTGACCGACCTGCTGCACCTCGACCGCGTCACCGCCACCGGACGGCCGCTCGCCGACTCGCTCGCCGACGTGCGCGTGCACAACGACGACGTGATCCGTGCGCGCGACAACCCGGTCGCCAGCGAAGGCGGCGTGGCCGTGCTGCGCGGCAACCTCGCTCCCGGCGGCGCGGTGATCAAGCACATCGCCGCCGACCCAGCCCTGCTGACGCACACCGGTCCGGCGGTGGTGTTCGACAACTACGCCGACCTGAAGAAGCGCATTGACGACCCGGCGCTGGGCATCACCGCCGATTCCGTATTGGTACTGCGCGGATCCGGCCCGCTCGGCGGCCCCGGGATGCCCGAGTACGGCATGCTCCCGATCCCGGCGTACCTGCTGGAACAAGGCGTACGGGACATGGTCCGGATCTCCGACGCGCGGATGAGCGGCACCAGCTACGGCGCGTGCGTGCTGCACGTGGCACCGGAATCGCACGTCGGCGGCCCGCTCGCGCTCGTCCGCGACGGCGACCTGATCACCTTGGACGTGCCCGCGCGAACGTTGCAGCTGCAGGTGGACGATGCCGAACTGGAGCGTCGTCTCGCTTCGTGGGCCGCCCCCGCGCCGCGGTTCGAGCGGGGTTACGGTGCCCTGTACGCGGAGCACATCACGCAGGCCGACGAGGGCTGCGATTTCGACTTCCTCGCCCGCGCCGGCGCCAATCCGGAACCGGACGCCGGGTGACCGTCGTGAGTGCTGGCGCCGGTTCTAACCGGCATCGCCACTCACGACAGAGGGTGACCGGTTTGTTCCGCTGGGGGCAGTAGTCCGGCATGTCCGGCTCGGCCCGTACGCTGTGCCCCTGACCGCAGCGAATCGAAGGGGTCGTGAGGTGCAGTACGAACCGCGCTGGCCGGAAACCGACAGCGACCAGACCGACATCCTGCCGGTCGTGCCGCCGGAGGAGCCTCCGTCCCCGCCGCGCCGGCGCGGCCTGCGCAAGGCGGGCTGGATCAGCGGCGGCGTGCTCGGCGTGCTGGTCGTCGCGTACCTCATCGACCTGCTGACGAGCCAGGGCCGGGTGCCGCGCGGCGTCGTCGTGGCCGGCGTGGACGTCGGCGGGCTGGAGCGGCCGGTCGCCGAACGCGAGCTGCGCGGGAAGATCGAGCCCCGGCTCACGCAGCCGCTCACGGTCACCGCGGGCGACGCACGCACCAAGCTGTCGCCGACCGAGGCCGGGCTGGGACTCGACTGGAGCGGCACCCTCGACCAGGCGGGCGACCAGCCGATCAACCCCTTCACCCGGCTCGCGTCGTTCTTCGGCACGCGGGAACTGGGCGTCGTGTCGCACGTCGAGGACGCGAAGCTCGACCCGGCGCTCGAGAACCTGCGCGGCCGCGTCGACCGGGAGCCGAAGGAAGGCGCGATCCGGTTCGACGGCACCACCCCGGTCGCGGTCCCGCCGCAGGCCGGGCAAAAACTGGACGTCGCGGCGGCGCGCGCGAAGGTGCTGAGCGGCTGGGCTTCGGGCCGCGAGCTGAAGCTTCCGGTCGCGCCGACGCCGGTGCGCACCACCGCGGAAGGCGTGCAGCGCGCGCTCGCCGAGTTCGCCAAGCCCGCGGTGTCCGCGCCGGTCGTCGTCAAGGGCGAAGGCGCGGACGCGACGCTGACGCCGGAGCAGATCGCCGGCGCGCTCACGTTCGTGCCCGGCGACGGCGGCGGCCTCGCCCCGCAGATCGACCCGAAGAAGGTCACCGACGCGCTCGCGCCGCAGCTGAAGTCCACCGAGCAGGAGGGCAAGGACGCGGCGATCGCGTTCTCCGGCGGGAAACCGGTCGTCGAACCGTCCGCGGACGGCAACACGGTCGACTGGGAGCAGAGCCTCAAACCGCTGCCGAACACGCTGAAGCAGACCGACAGCCGCGAGCTGAAGGCGATCTACAAGAAGACGCCCGCGAAGGTCACCACCGAGCAGGCGGACAAGCTAGGCGTCAAGGAAGTCATCGGCGAGTTCACCACCGGCGGGTTCGCGGCCGATTCCGGCACGAACATCCGCGTGGTCGCCGAAAAGGTGAACGGCGCGATCGTGAAGCCGGGAGAAACGTTCAGCCTCAACGGGTTCACCGGGCCGCGCGGCCGTCCGCAGGGGTACGTCGAGGCGGGCGTGATCGAGAACGGCGCGCCCGCCCGCGAGGTCGGCGGCGGCATTTCGCAGTTCGCCACCACGCTGTACAACGCGGCGTACTTCTCCGGGATGAAGGACGCCGGGCACAAGGAGCACAGCTACTACATCAGCCGGTATCCGGCCGCGCGCGAGGCGACGGTGTTCCAGAATCCCAATGGCGCCAGCGTGATCGACCTGAAATTCACGAACGACTCGGACACCGGCGTCGCCATCCAGACCATTTGGACGCCGTCGTCGATCACCGTGAAACTGTGGGGCACCAAGCGGTACACCGTCGAATCGGTTCCCGGCGAACGCACGAATCCGACGCCGCCGCCGACCAAACCGGGTCCGGCGGAGAACTGCCACGCGTCCAACGGCGCGCCCGGTTTCACCGCGACCGACACCCGGATCCTGCGCGACGCCTCGTCAGGCCGGGAAGTTTCGCGGCACACGCGGTCGGTCCGCTACAACCCGCAGCCGAAGATCACCTGCGGGGAGCAGTGAGTCGCTGCATCGTGGCGGCCACTGCCAGCTCGACGGCGAAGGAAAACTCCGCTTCGTGATCGCACCGCGCCAAATGCGGCGCGGATTCGACCACGGCGGGAAGTTCGGTCTGCTCCAATTCCGCGCGGCGGTGCGCGATTCCGGCTTCGTCGGTGACGCCGAACGCCGGTCCCGCGCCTGCCTCGCGAAGGAGCGAGCCGACGACGACGGCCAGGAGCGAGCGCAGCAGGTGGACCGCCTCTTCGGGCGACGCGCCTGCCTTGCGCAGCACCGAAAGCACTGCCTCGACCGGGGCGAGGGCGGCGATCGACGGCAACTGTCTGGTCAGGACCAGCGCGGCGGCCTGCGGGTGCGCGCGCGTGGCTTTCCGGAAGGACTGGGCGATCGCGCGGAGGTCTTCTTCGGGCCGTCCGGTCGGTTCCGGGAGGTCGATCCCGCCGAGGACGTGCCCGGCGACGGCGTCGAGCAAGGCTTCCTTGCCGTCGATGTGGTGATAGAGGCTCTTCGCGTCCACGCCGAGGCGCTGCGCGACGGTCCGCATGCTCACCGCTGCCGCGCCGTCGGCGTCGACTACTTCCAGCGCGGCCGTCAGGATCGCTTCCCGCGACAGCCTGGCGTCTCCCTTGCGCGGGCGTCCCCGGCGGGTCGTGGTGTTCACGGCTCCATCATGGCGTACTTGCGGTTAACCCACACCGTGGATTAAATTGCGGTCCCGCCCTTCTCGGCTTGGAGGAACCCGTGGACCCGTTGGCCATTCCCGCGCCCGAAGTGCTGCGCGCCCGGCAAAAGGTCGTCCTCGACCACTTCCACGACGAGGTGCGCCAGGACTGGGACGACGTGCTCGCGACGTTCCCGCATCCGCACTACGAGATCGTCCCGACGATGACGGTGCACGACGGCGATGCCGCGGTGCGCGGCTACTACGACGAAACGCGCCGCGCTTTTCCCGATCAAGACCACGAAATCATCGCGCTGCGGCACAGCGCCGATGCGGTAATCGTGGAGTTCTGGCTGCTCGGCACGCATCGCGGCCCGCTCGGGAAGATCCCGCCGACCGGACAGCGGTTCCGCGTCCGGATGACCGCGTATTTCCTCTTCGACGCGGACGAACAGCTGGTGTGCGAACGCATTTACTTCGACACGCTCACCATGCTCCGCCAGCTGCTGCGCGCGTACGACGTCCGGAAACCCGCCTCGTGGCCCAAGCTCGTGCGCGCGGTGCGCGGGCTGCTGGCGATGTCCGGCGATCCGAATCCGCGGCTTTCCGATACCAGTCCGCCCGCTTTTTGTCGGTGACCCCGCGTACAGTCGGGCGCACACCACGGGAAGGGGGAACCGGTGTCCGACGACGCGGCCATGGGGCTTTACGGACTCACCAAACGGTTCGGGACCACGCTGGCGGCAGACGACGTGCGGCTGGAAGTGCCGAAGGGGTCGTTCTTCGGCCTCGTCGGCCCCAACGGAGCCGGGAAAACGACGTCGCTGTCGATGGCGGTCGGGCTGCTCCGGCCGGATTCCGGCGAGGCGCGCGTGTTCGGCGTGGACGTGTGGCGGGAACCGGAACGGGCGAAAAGCCTGATCGGCGTTCTTCCGGACGGATTGTCCATTCCGGAGCGGCTCACCGGGCGGGAACTGCTGACGTACATGGGCCTGCTGCGCGGGCTCGCGCCGGACACGGTCGCCGAACGCGCCCAGGAACTGCTCGGCGTGCTGGAGCTGACGGACGCCGAGCGCACGCTCGTCATCGACTATTCCGCGGGCATGCGCAAGAAGATCGGCCTCGCGACGGCGTTGCTGCACGGGCCGCGGCTGCTGGTGCTGGACGAGCCGTTCGAGGCGGTCGACCCGGTTTCGGCGTCGACGATCCGCACGATCCTGCAGCGGTTCGTCGCCTCCGGCGGGGCGGTGGTGCTGTCGAGCCACGTGATGGCGTTGGTGGAACAGCTGTGCAGCCACGTCGCGGTGATCACGCGCGGACGGGTCGTGGCCGCGGGCGCGGTGGCCGACGTACGGGGCGAAGGCACGCTGGAAGACGCGTTCGTGCACATCGTCGGCGGGCGGACCGGTGGAGCGGAGGGGCTGGCGTGGTTGGCGTCCTCGTCCGACTGAAGCTGCGGGTCCTGCGCAATTCGCTGCGCGGGCGGCAGATCGCCGGAATGATCGTCGGCGGCCTCGCCGGCCTGGTGGCGGCCCTGGTCACCATCGGCATCGCGGTGTTGCCCGCTCCGGAAGCGCGGATCACCGTCGACCTGCTCACCTCGGTCTACGCGGTGTGGATGGCGGGCTGGGTGCTCGCCCCGATCGCGACCGGCGGCGGGGACGACACGCTGCGGCCGGAACACTTCGCGCTGCTGCCGATCGGACGGCGCAAACTGGCGGTCGGGCTGCTCGCGGCGAGCTTCGTGGGCGTCACCGCGCTGGTGAGCCTGCTGGCGTTCCTCGGCTTGGTGTTCTACGGACTGCGGTTCGGCCCTGCCGCGGCGCTCGTCGGTCTCGTGTTCACCGTGCTGCAGCTGGCGTTCGTGGTGCTGCTGTACCGCGTGGTGATGGCCGCGCTGGGCGCGCTGCTGACGTCGCGCAAGGGCAAGGAACTCGGCATCATCCTGGTGGCGCTCACCGGGTTGTCCGGCGTCGCGGTGAACTACGTGATGAAGAACGTCGCCCCGGCGATCGTCAACGGCCAGATGCCCGGCTTCGTCAGCGTCATGCACGCGCTGCCGTCCGGCTGGGGCACGCTCGCGGTGCACGCCGCCGGGACCGGGGAATGGGGCACAGCCGGCGGCCTCTTCGCCGCTTTGCTCGGCGTAGTGGCGGTTCTGGTCCTGATCTGGGGTGCGCTGCTGGCCCGCCAGGTCACCACGCCGTCCTTCCGCGGCGCCTCCCGCACCCGCGCGAAGAGCAGCCGCACGCGACGCAGCCTGCTGCCTTCGACGCCGGTGGGCGCCGTGGCGCGCAAGGAACTGCACACCTGGTGGCGAGACGCCCGACGCCGCGTCGCCCTGATGTCGACGCTGCTGATCGGCTTCGTCATCACCGTCGTGCCGTCCCTGTCCGGCGGCGGCGACCGGTCGGCGATGCTGCCGTATTTCGGTGTCGCAGTAGTGCTTTTCGCGTCGATGCAGTCCGGCAACTTGTACGGAATGGACGGCAGCGCGCTATGGCACACGCTGGTCGTGCCCGGAGCCGAACGCGCCGACATCCGCGGCCGCCAACTGGCGTGGACGCTGATCGTCGCCCCGGTGGCCTTGGTGCTCGCGCTGGTCCTGCCTGGCGTCACCGGCGTACCGAGCGCGTACCCGTGGGTCCTCGGCCTGGTCCCGGCGACACTGGGCGCCGGCGCCGGGGTCTTGATGCTGCAATCGGTCTTCCTGGCCTTCCCGCTGCCGGATCAACGCCGCAGCGGCAGCCCGTGGTCGTCCGGCGGACGTCCCGGATGCGCTCGAGCCGCCCTGATGCTGGCGACCACGCTGCTCATCGTGGTCGGTGCGCTGCCGGTCGTGGCGCTGGGCGTGGCCGGAACACTGACGGACCTGCCGGTGCTGCAGTGGCTGGGCATCCCGGCCGGCATCGCGACCGGCCTCGCACTGGCGTGGTGGTGGGGTTCGCTCGCCCAGCAACGGCTGGTAGCGCGAGGTCCGGAGCTGCTGGCGACCGTCTCCAAAGAACGGTGACAGATTTTTCTCGCCGGTTTTCTCGCCGAGGTGTCGAATGGCGTCGCGCGCGTTCGTAGCCAGGGTAAGAGACCCCGCGTTTGAGGAGTTCGCCATGAAGCAGTACCTGCTGGCCGTCCAGGTCGACGAAGACACGCTGGAGACCGGCGAGGAACTGACCGCCCAGATGGCCCGCACCGGCAAGGTCACCGACGACATGAAAGCCGCCGGCGCCTGGGTCTTCGTCGGCGGTTTGCGCCGGTCGCACGCGACCACCGTGGTCCGCCCCGCGAACGGCGGCGTCACGATGACGGACGGCCCGTTCGCCGAAACGAAGGAGCAGCTGGGCGGTTTCTGGGTGATCCAATGCGCGGACCTGGACGAAGCCCTGTCGTGGGCGGACAAATGCGCCCACGCGTGCGGCCGCCCCATCGAAGTACGCCCGTTCGCCGAGGGCCCGGAGGACGCTGCGTGACGCTCGACGCGGTCTACCGAGCGGAGTACGGCCGCTGTGTCGCCACCCTGACCCGCCTCCTGGGCGACATCGGGCTGGCCGAGGAGGCGGTACAGGACGCCTTCGCCACCGCCGTCACCGCGTGGGCGGAGTCGCTGCCCGCCAATCCGGGCGCGTGGATCGTGACCACCGCCCGAAACCGCGCGATCGACCGCCTCCGCCGGGAATCCACCCGGGAGGCCCGGCACGCGCAAGCCCTGCTCCTCCACCAGCCCGACGAACCAGCAGAGGCGGGCCCCGTGCGCGACGACCAGTTGCGGATGATCTTCACCTGCTGCCACCCGGCGCTCTCCCCGCTCGCGCAGACCGCCCTGACCCTGCGTCTGCTGGGCGGCCTGGAAACCGCCGAGATCGCCCGCGCGTACCTGGTCCCGAACCGACGATCGCGCAACGCATCGTCCGCGCGAAGAAGAAGATCCGCGACGCGGGAATCCCGTACCGAGTCCCCGACGAGGCCGCGTTGCCGGACCGCCTGGCCTCCGTCCTGACCGTCCTGTACCTGGTCTTCAACGAGGGTTACACCTCGACCTCCGGCCCCTTGGTGCGGACAGACCTGTGTCTGGAAGCCGTCCGCCTGACCCGCGCCCTGGCCGACCTGATGCCGGACGAACCGGAAGTCCAGGGCCTGCTCGCCCTGCTCCTCCTGACCGAAGCCCGCCGCCCAGCCCGCGTGGATTCCTCCGGCAACCTGGTAGTGCTGACCGAACAGGACCGCTCCCTGTGGAACCCGGACCTGATCGCCGAAGGCCATGCCCTGGTACGGCAATGCCTGCGCCGCGGACAGCCCGGCCCGTACCAGCTGCAAGCCGCGATCAACGCCGTCCACACCGACGGCCCCGCAACCGATTGGCCCCAGGTGCTGGCCCTGTACGACCAGCTCCTGGTCCACACGCCGACCGCCGTCGTAGCCCTGAACCGCGCCGTCGCAGTAGCCGAAGTCCACGGCCCGGAACTGGCCCTGGCGTTGGTGGACGAGCTGGACCTGCCCGGATACCACCTGCTGCCCGCCACCCGAGCGGATCTCTTGTCCCGCTTGGGCCGCGCCGCCGAAGCCCGGGCGGCTTATACGGAGGCGATCGCGTTGGCTACCAACGAGACTGAGCGAGCCTTTCTGGAGAACCGGCGGTCGCGGCTCGCCGAGGATGGCTGAAGCTTTCTCGCCAGCTGCGGCAGCACCAGTCCCACCGAGCCACCTGCCACTGGCCGGTTCGGAGCTTTCCGCTCCCGCTCGCTCAGCCGCTGCGGCACGCGGCCGAGATTGGTGTGCCCGAGGACGCCGATCACGTTGCCTGGCACAGCCAAGCCTGCCCGTCAACGCACACCCGGGCTCGATTCGGCCGCGCTGTCCGCCTTCGCCACCAGACAGCAGCCACCGGCGAACCCGGCCCGTGCACCGACGCTGTCCGCCGGGACCGTCCGTCCGCCGCAGCACATCCGACGGCCAGCAACCCCATCCGGTTGGCCGATCCACCCGCCAGCCGCGCCACCCGCGGCAGCAGGAACGAGCACACCCGACGACCGAAACCGCTTGACCCATCCACCCGCCAGCCGCGCCACCCGCGGCAGCAGGAACGACCGCACCCGGCGACCGAACCCGCTTGGCCCATCCACCCGCCGAGTCCTGCCCCAGACACCGGCGCCGCTTCATTCCTGGCAGGGCGGAACCAGCCCGCCGAAGATCTGCGATTCCCGCAATTCCTCCGGCGAGCGGCCACGTGACGGCCCCCCGATCCCGGAGGAAAGCACCCCCTGCCGCGGCCAATCCGCCAGTGAGCGCGAGTCCGCCAGGGCCAGGCCTGTCGTCCGGCCCGGTGCGGCTCCGGACGCTGCGGACCACGGCGCGCGCTCCCGCGGCTTCCTGCCAACCGCCTGCAGCTCACCGTTGCTACCGGCTTAAGTCGGCCCGCCTAGCGATCGCCTGTCAACCAATCCTCGCCCATCACTCCCTTCTGCTTTCCCGTGCCAGCCGACCCGATCCTGCACTCAGGGAAGCGCCGCCAACGATTCCTCCAGCGCCGCGTCCGGAAGTTCGTTGTCCACCATCTCCCCCGCCAGATACGCGCCGTACGCGGGCAGGTCGAGGTGCGCGTGTCCGCAGAGCGCCGTCAGGATCACCTTTTCCTCGCCGGTCTCCTTGCAGCGCAACGCTTCTTGAATGCACGCGGCCAACGCGTGCGTCGGCTCGGGCGCGGGAATGATGCCTTCCGTGCGGGCGAACTGCACCCCGGCAGCGAAACATTCCTGCTGGCCGATCGCGAGCGCCTCGATGAGGCCCAGTTCGTAGATGTGCGAGATCAGCGGCGACATCCCGTGGTAGCGCAGGCCTCCGGCGTGGATCGGGTCCGGGATGAAGCCGTGGCCGAGCGTGTGCATTTTCAGCAGCGGCGTGAGGCCCGCAGTGTCGCCGAAGTCGTAGGCGTAGCGGCCGCGGGTGAGGGTCGGACACGCCGCCGGTTCGACCGCGCGGATCACCGGGTTCAGCCGGCCGGCCAGTTTTTCCCGCAGGAACGGGAAAGCCAGCCCGCCGAAGTTGGAGCCGCCGCCGGTGCAGCCGACGAGCACATCGGGAGTGTCGCCGGCCAGTTCGAACTGCCGCAGCGCTTCCTCGCCGATCACCGTCTGGTGCAGCAGCACGTGGTTGAGCACGCTGCCTAGCGCGTACCGCGCGCCCGGGTCCGCCGCGGCCTGCTCGACGGCCTCGCTGATCGCGATCCCGAGGCTGCCCGTCGACTGCGGGTTCTCCGCCAGGATCGCCCGGCCGGCGGCAGTGCGGTCCGATGGACTCGGGTACACCTGCGCGCCGAAGGTCTCCATCATCAGCTTGCGGTACGGCTTCTGGTCGTACGACGCCCGCACCTGCCAGACCTCGCAGGACAACCCGAACGTCGCGCACGCGAATGCTAGCGCGCTGCCCCACTGCCCGGCGCCGGTCTCGGTGGTGAGCCGCGTGACGCCCTCGGCCGCGTTGTAGAACGCCTGCGGCACAGCGGTGTTCGGCTTGTGCGAGCCGACCGGGCTGACGCCCTCGTACTTGTAGTAGATCCGGGCCGGGGTCCCGAGCGCCTTCTCCAGCCGGCGGGCGCGGTAGAGCGGGGACGGACGCCAGAGCCGGTAGACGTCCCGGACTTCCTCGGGGATGTCGAGGTAGCGCTCGGTGCTGACTTCCTGCTCGATGAGCGCCTGCGGGAACAGCGGAGCCAGGTCCGCGGGCCCGACGGGCTCGCGGGTTCCCGGGTGCAGCGGCGGAGGCGGCGGCTCGGGCAGGTCCGGCACCACGTTGTACCACTGCGTCGGGAGATCGGCCTCGTCCAGGATGTATTTCGTCCGTTCTGCCATGACGCCTCCTCGGTCCGCGGACCCCAACGTAAGCCGGGCGGCGGGAGAAGCCAAGCGCCGGAGCGCGCGAGGGGACCCCTCGCGCCGATAAAGCCGCAGGTCCACCCATGTGGGCGACCTGTCCACAATGGAGGGTGTGGCGGATTCTCCGGAAACGGTTTCCGGCGGGCGCCGGTTTTTGTCGGTGGGCGCCGGTAGGTTCGGTGGCATGGCGACATTGGTGACGTTCCACGCTCATCCCGACGACGAGGCGATCATGACGGGCGGCGTGATGCGCAAGGCGGCCGACGAAGGGCACCGGGTGGTGCTCGTGGTGGCCACGCGCGGAGAAAAGGGAGAGATCCCCGAGGGTCTGCTCGACGACGGCGAACAGCTCGCGGAACGCCGGGTGAAGGAGACGCACGCGGCGGCCGAGGTGCTGGGCGTCTCACGGGTGGAGTTCTTGGGATACCAGGACTCCGGCATGATGGGCGACCCGTCGAACGACGGCCCGGACACGTTCTGGAGCGCGCCGATCGAAGAAGCGGCGGAGCGGCTGGCGACGATCCTGCGCGAGGAGTCGGCCGACGTGCTGACGGTGTACGACGACTTCGGCGTCTACGGCCACCCGGACCACATCCAGGTCCACCGAGTCGGCGTGCGCGCGGCCGAACTCGCGGGCACGCCGCGGGTCTACCAAGGTTCGGCGAACCGCGACCAGATTCGCCGAGCCGCCGAAGCGCTGCGGGCAGCGGGCGAGGAAAGCGGTCCGGACGAGGAGATGATCATCGGCAAACCGGAAGCCGAGTTGACCGCCGAGGTAGACGTCACGGCATACCTGAAGGCGAAGCGGGCGGCGATGCGGGCGCACCGGAGCCAGATCAGCGAGGAGTCGTTCTTCCTGGCCCTGCCGGACGACAAGTTCGGCGAGGCGTTCGGGACGGAATGGTTCATCCGGGAGGGACAGGGACCGGGGGTGACGGAGACGGATCTGGTGAAGGGCCTCTGACCGGCTGGTGACCGGGCCGGGGTGAGCCGTAGTCGCTGGCGGAGTGCGCCAGCCGCGGCGGGCTTGGTGCTGGCTCCGTCGTGACCGGTCACCGACGGTGGTTGTGTCGTGGGCCGGAGGATGCGTGCGGACGGGCACTGGCATGCCACCGCGACGCGGACACGGCGAGGTCGCGCGCCAGGCAGGGCCTGGCCGTGAGCAGGTGCCGACGACCGGTTCCATGCCTGCAGGCAGACACGGCATCGGCCTGCCGCCGCAACGCAGGCCGGGCGAGATCGCGTGCCAGGCAGGGCCCTGACCATGAGCAGTTGTCGACGGCTGTTTCCATGCCTGAAGGAAGACATGGCATCGGCCTGCCACTGCGACGCAGACAGGGCGAAGTCGCGCGCCAGGCAGAGCCTCGCCGTGAGCAGACACCGACGGCCGTTTCCATGCCTGCAGGCGGGCACGGCATCGGCATGTCGCCGCGACGCGGGCAGGGCGAAGTGGGGTGCGAGCAGTGTGGGGAGTGGCAGGGCCTGTCCTGAGCAGCTACCCACGACCGTTCCCATGCGCGCGGGCAGGCACGGGCATCGGCAGGCCACCGCGACATAAACAGGGCAACGTCAGGTGCCAGCGGTGCGACCCGGCCTAGTCCTGAACAGTCACTGCCAGCCGCCGCGACGCAAGCTGGGCGAGGTCACGGGCCAGCGGCGTGGGGCATGGCCTAGTCCGAGCCGCCGCCGACGGCCGTTTGCGTGCGTCCGGCCTAACCCGGCTCGGGTTGACGTGGAGCGGGGGCACGCGGAAGTGTTCACAGCTCGCCGCAGGGCGTGCGTCGAGTTGCTTGCGCAGCATCACGCGGGAGCCGTTCCCCCCTCCCCAACCCGGGCCGAGGCCAGGCGGACTGCGTCCAGGATTTTCTCGTACCCGGTGCACCGGCAGAGGTTTCCTGCCAAAGCCTCCCGGATCTCCGGATCGGTGGGGGCGGCCACGCGGTGCACTAGTTCGTGTGCGGCGACGATCAACCCCGGCGTGCAGAAGCCGCATTGCACCGCTCCGGCGTCGATGAAGGATTGCTGTACCGCGTCCAGTTGGTCACCGTTCGCTAGGCCTTCTACGGTGCGGACTTCCCTGCCCTCGGCTTGGCCTGCGGCGACCAGGCAGGAGCACACTGGCGTACCGTCCAAATACACCGTGCACGAACCGCATTCGCCTTGTTCGCAGGCGTTCTTCGAGCCGGGCAGGCCGAGTTGGTCGCGCAGGACGAAGAGGAGGCTCTGGCCCTCCCAAACGTCGTCGACGGTGCGCGGTTCGTCATTGACAGTGAGGTTCAGGCGCATTTCGGCTGCCCGCCTTTCCGATAGTCTTCCCAGGCCCAGCTCAACGTCCGGCGGGCCAGTACGGCGATCGCGTGCATGCGGTAGTCGGCGCTGCCCCGGACGTCGTCGATCGGGGACGCGGCGCTCGCGGCCAGTTCGCCGAAGCGGCGCACGACGGGGTCCGGCAGCGGGGAGCGGGAGGTCCACGCGTCGGCCAGGGCGTCGCGGAGGAAGTCTTCGGCGGCGGTGGCTCGGCGCGGGGTCGGGGCGGCCGAACCGACTGCCGCGCCTACCCAACCCGTCTCGGGAGCGAGGTCCAGGGCGAAGGAGCACACTGCGATGACCAT
Organism: Streptomyces sp. AA4; assembly: GCF_000158875.1. Taxonomy (NCBI): domain Bacteria; kingdom Bacillati; phylum Actinomycetota; class Actinomycetes; order Kitasatosporales; family Streptomycetaceae; genus Streptomyces; species Streptomyces sp. AA4. The sequence goes on from NZ_GG657746.1 coordinate 6,117,403, forward strand.
CGCGTTGCGGGTCCCGACTTTCGCGAACTGTTGCGGGCCGGTCGCGACCGGGAGGTGGATGGCGGCGATCAGCTCGTCCGGAGCCAGTGCGTTGCGTTTGACGCCTTGGTAGAACTCGGTCGCGGGAATCATCCGGGTGCCGCGGACCGACGCGGCCTCGATGGTCGCGTTGCAGGCCAGGAGCATGGGGTGGGTGTCACCGGCGGGCGAAGCCGCTCCTAAGTTTCCGCCGACGGTGCCTCGGTTGCGGATTTGCGGGGAGCCGACGGTGCGGCTCGCCATCGCCAGGCCGGGGAGGCGGGTGCCCAGTTCGGTGATGATGCGCGTGTACGACACGCCTGCGCCCAGGCGGATTCGACCGTCCTTCTCCGTCCATTCGGTCAGGTCGGCGACGCGGGTGAGGTCGAGCAGGGCAGGCGGGCGGCGGTGGTCGAAGTTGAGTTCGACCAGGACGTCGGTGCCGCCCGCCAACGGGACGGCGTCCGGGCGGGCGGACTTGGCGGCCAGGGCTTCGGCCCAGGTCGACGGGCTCAGGAAATCCACGGGGAGCACCTCCGGGAGGCGGGCTGCCGGTCAGGGACGGGTACGAAAAAGACTGGCCGACGCTCACGAAGCGGCGCGGCCCCCGGCCAGAGCGATGTCGTCCGGCCGGATGGGCGCGTTCGGCAGCGGCAAGCCGGTCGCGGAGCGGAGGGCGTTCAGGATCGCGGGAGTCGAGGACAGCGTCGGCGGCTCCCCCACGCCGTTCAACCCGTACGGCGAGTCCGGGTGCGGGAATTCGAACAGGCTGATCGGCATCGGCGGGACGTCCAGCACCGTGGGGATCAGGTAGTCCGTGAAGGACGGGTTCCGCACCCGGCCCTCGCGGTCGACCAGGATTTCCTCCATCAACGCCAACCCCAGGCCCTGGACGCTGCCGCCTTCGATCTGCCCTTCCACGGCGAGCGGGTTCATCGCCTTGCCGACGTCCTGCGCGGTCGCCAGTTCGACCACCTTCACCAAACCCAGTTCGACGTCCACGTCCACCACCGCTCGATGGGCAGCGAAGGCGAACGCGATGTGTGCGTTGCCCTGCCCGGTTTCCGGGTCGATGCCTTGGGTCGGACGGTGGTGGTATTCGAAGGTGTGCTCAAGCGTGTCCGAACCCAGCACGTCGGCGATGGAGCACACTGGGCGTCCGACGCTGTCCAGGACTTGGTCGTTGCCCAACGAAACGCCCGAACCGCGGCGCAGGAGTTCGCGGGCGAGGTAGCGGCAGGCACCCTGCACAGCGCCGGTCGACATCCACGTCATGCGGGAAGCGGATGCGGAACCTGCGTCGCCGACCTGGGTGTCGGCGGGGAGGACGACTACCCGGGAGACGCCCAATTCCGTGCTCGCCACCTGCGCCTGCACCGTGGTGACGCCTTGTCCGCATTCCGCGGCGGCGGTGTGCACCGAGACGACCGGGGCGCCGTTCACGACGGACAAGGCGACCCTGGCCGTCGAGATGTCGTCGACGCCTCCCGAGTAGCCGATCGCTTTCACCCCGACCGCGTAGCCGACTCCGCGACGCACCCCCTCGCCGTGCGTCGTGTTGGCGGCTCCGCCAGGCAGGGAAAGCAAATCCAGAGAACCGGCTGGCGGCAGCGGCCGGTCCCGGAGGGCTTGCAGCAGTTCCGCGACGGGAGCGGGACCGTCGACGGCTTGCCCGGTGGGCAGGACAGTACCGGTGGTCATGGCGTTGCGGAGGCGCAATTCCATCGGGTCCATGCCCAACGCCTGCGCCAGTTTGTCCATATTGGACTCGCACCCGTAGGCCGATTGGACGGCGCCGAAGCCGCGCATCGCACCGCAGGGCGGGTTGTTGGTGAACACCGCCAGGCCGTCGATTTCGGCGTTCGGGACGTCGTATGCGCCGGTGACGAAGTAACACGCGTTGGCGATGACCACCGGCGAAGTTGAAGTGTAGGCACCACCGTCCAAAACCAGGCGGGCTTTGACGTAGACCAAGCGGCCGTCCTTGGTCGCGCCGTGTTCGTAGCGCATCTTGGCCGGATGGCGGTGCACGTGACCGAAGAAGGATTCGTAGCGGTTGTACGACATCTTCACCGGACGGCCGAGGCGCAGGGCGAGCATGCAGGCGTGCACGTGGACGGAGAGGTCTTCTCGTCCGCCGAAGGCACCGCCCACGCCGGCCAGGGTCAGGCGCACTTTTTCCGGCGGCAGACCAAGGCAAGGAGCCAATTGCTCCAGGTCTTTGTGCAGCCACTGCGAGGAAACGTAAAGTTCGACGCCGCCGTCTTCGGAAGGAATCGCCAGGCCGGATTCCGGACCAAGGAAAGCCTGGTCCTGCATGCCGACTTCGTACTCGCCGGTGACCACGACCTCCGCCTCGGCGCGGGCTTTCACCATGTCCCCGTGGCGGATTTTCACGTGCCGGACCAGGTTTCCGTCCGGATGGACGGGGCGGACGCCCTCGTCCAGCACCGTCATCGGGTCGGTGACCGGGGTCAGCGGTTCGTACTCGACGACGATCAGTTTCGCCGCCTGGCGGGCGGTTTCCGGATCGTCGGCGGCGACCAGCGCCACCGGTTCGCCGTGGTAGCGGACCTCGTCGACGGCGAGGACCGGCTGGTCGGCGGTTTTCATTCCGTACGTCTTCGCACCGGGCACGTCCTCGTGGGTGAGCACGGCGTGCACCCCAGGCTGGGCGAGCGCCTTGCTCGTGTCAATGGACCGGATCCGCGCGGCCGCGTACGGGCTGCGCAGCGTGGTCGCCCAGACCATGCCCTCGATCCACAGATCCGACGAATAGGCGAACCGGCCGGTCACCTTGGCGGCGCCGTCCGGCCGGAGGGCGCTTTCGCCCACCCCGGCGGCTTTCCCGGTTTCCGCGGCGCGTACCAGCGAGTCCACAGTGACCACCAGCTTTCCTGCTTAGCCGACCCACGGGAGTCAACACGTGTAGATCGGGACTGTCAACGGCTCTTCGGGTATCGTCTGGCGCATGCAGCGGGTCACCCGGGACGACGTCGCGCGGCTGGCGGGCACCTCGCCGGCCGTGGTCAGCTACGTGCTCAACAACGGCCCGCGGCCGGTCGCGCCCGCCACGCGCGAGCGGGTCGAACGGGCGATCGCCGAACTCGGGTACCGGCCGAATCTCGTCGCGAGGGCGCTGCGGTCCACGCGCAGCAACGTGCTCGGACTGGTCGTGCCGGACAGCAGCGAGGGCTACTTCACCCAGCTCACCCACGCGGTCGAGCGGGCCGCGTTCGCGCGTGGATCCCTGGTGCTGCTGGGGAATTCGGCGTTCTCCCGGGAACAGGAGCTGCGGTACGCCGAATCACTGGCGAACATGCGCGTGGACGGCCTGCTGCTGGTGCGCGCCGAGATCGCCGGGGCGGCCGCGACGCACTCCACTTTGGACGTTCCGGTCGTCTACCTGCACCACCACGCGCCGTCCGGCAGCGCGGCGCCGTCCGTCGTGCTGGACAACAAGGCCGGCGGGCGGATGACCACCGAGCACCTGCTCGGGCACGGCTACCGCGAGATCGGCTGTCTCACCGGCACCGCGCGGTCCGGTCCGGTGGCCGATCGGGCGCGGGGCTGGGCCGAGGCGATGCGGACGGCGAAAAGGAGCGCGGCCAACGTCGTCCGCACCGGCCTGGATCGGCACGCCGCACGGGCGGACATCCGGGGGTGGCTGCAGTCTCCCGAGCGGCCGCGCGCGATCATGGCGACGGCGGACGGGCTGGCGCTCGACACCCTCACGGTGGCGGCGGAACTCGGCTTGAAAGTCCCGAAAGACCTTGCCGTGATGGGCTTCGGCGGCACCGACGCCGCCGCGCACAGCTGGCCGCCGCTGTCCACCGCCGGGCATTCCTTCGACGAGTTCGCCGACGCCGCGGTGTCCACTCTGGATCAGCTAAGGGAGAACGCCCAGCCGGAAGACCGGATCCTCGACGTCCGCCTGACCGCGCGCGCCAGCTGCGGGTGCGACTGACCCCGCAGCCAGCGCGAACGAATCAGGAGTTGGCGGCCTCTGCCCACGCCGACGGCGTGTAGCCGAGGTAATGCGACGCGTGCGTATTCGCCGCGGAGGCCTGCGGAATGTCCCCGCGCAAATACGCTTCCGCTTCCGCCTTGTCCTTCGGCGGCGGCGTCGGCGCGAGGCCGAGCAGCTTGGCCATGTTGTTGCCGAGGTAGCCCTCCAGGTCGTCCTCGGACAGATTCAGGCCCTGCGGCGGCTGGTGGCACAGCACTTCCAGCTCGCGCGCCCACATGCCGGGCTCGTTCGGCGGCGAATCGGTGCCGAAGACCAGGTCGCTCTTCTTCATCTCCTTGGCGAATTCGACGATCCGCGACTGCAGCAGCCAGCCCGATTCGCCGATCACGTTCGGCGAGTCCTGGATCATCCAGAACGCCTCGAAACAGTAGACGCCGCCGGTCTGGATGCCGAAATGGCCGAGAATGAACGTGACGTTCGGGAATTCGCGGATGATCGGGTAGAACTGGGTCGGGATCGAGTACGGCCCGTCCCCGGTGTGGATCAGCACGATCACGCCGAGCTCGTCGCACACGCGCATCACCGGCCGCAGCCAGTCGAGTGCCCGGTCCGGGCGGTAGGAGTGCATGTTCGCGTGCAGCTTCAGCATTTTGTAGCCGTATTCCTTCACGTGGAAGGCCAGCTCCGCCGCGCCGTTTTCCGGCCCGAACCGCGGGTTGTACATGAAGTTGCCGACGAACCGGTCCGGGTACTGCTGCACCAGCGAGGTCACGTACGCCTGGTATTCGCGGATTCCTTCGCGGCCGGTTTTGTTGCCCTCGCGCCAGGTCGTGTTCCCCGGAGGCGGCATGATGCAGCTGACGTCCACGCGCCGCGGCTTGCCGTTGATCCAGAATGGACCGTCCATCATCTCCAGCGTGCGCTCGCCGGTGAACGGGGTTCCGGTGTGCCGCCAGGCTTCGTCGACGAGATTCGTCGGATGGACATGGGTATCGATAATCACCGGATGTCTCCTTACGCAAGACTTGAGTAAAGGACTCCCCGGCCGCGCTTCACCGCACCTACGGGACCCGGAAGCGCGATCCGCGCTCCGGCGCAACCGAGTCCAGCACCTTCGCTGCCCGCTGTCAACACATGATCGCCGGATGCGTTGCGCGGCAAGACTTTTCCGAAGCGCGCTCTTGACACCGGCCGCCGGAGGGCTTTGCATTGAACGACCCGGCGGTGCTGCCGGGCGCCGGTGACCTCCCGTTTCGGGCCAACCGTTCGGCCAAGTGCCTCCAGCCGCGCGCTGGAGACGACCGCCGGGCCGGGTCCGACCCCGCCCGGGGAAGGGCGGCCCGATGTCGGCTGCGGAACCCGAACCCTGCGATCTCCTGCTGACCGGCGGCACCGTGGTGACCGTCGACGACCAGCGCACTGTCCACTCCAGCGGCCACGTCGCGATCATCGGCGACCGCATCGCCGGCGTCGGCGAAGGGCCGGGCGCCGAGCGCTGGCGCGCCGCCGAGGTCGTCGACTGCCGCGGCAAAGCAGTGCTGCCCGGCCTGGTCGACGGGCACAACCACCTCTACCAAGCCCTCGCTCGCGGGCTCGGCGAAGGCATGTCGATCGTGCCCTGGCTGTGCGAATTCATGTGGCCGTATTCGATCGCGATCACCGGACCCGAAGCGGTGGCCGGGGCGAGGCTCGGCGCGGTGGAAGCGTTGCGGGCCGGCATCACCACGGTGATCGACAACCATTACGCGCCAAGCGATCTCGAAACGACGCTCGCCGTCGCGGACGTCATCGAGAAGGCCGGGCTTCGCGGTGCGGTCGCGCGCGGCATGCTCGGCGAACGCACCGAAATCGCCGACCGGCGCGGCCAGCCGATCGAATTGTTCCGTTACTCGACCGAGGACGAATTCGCGATCACGCGCGAGGCGATGCAGCACCGGCCGCCGAGTTCGAAGGTCGCCGTCTGGCCCGCCGCGCTCAACCTCTGTTACGTGGAGCAGAAACTCGTCCGCCGGACGGTCGAACTCGCCCGGGAATTCGGCACTCGCTGGCACACCCATTGCTGCGAGAGCACCACCGATCCGGTCAGCTACCTCGAAACCCACGGGGTCCGTCCGGTCGAATGGCTCGCGAAGGAAGGCCTGCTCGACGAACGGGCCACGCTCGCGCACGCGATCTGGCTCGACGAAGCCGAAATCGAGCAGGTCGCAGCCACCGGCGCGGGGGTCTCGCACAACCCGGCGTCCAACGGCTACCTCGCTTCTGGCACCGCGCGGATCGCGAGCATGCGAAAGCAGCACGTCCCGGTCGCGCTGGGCACCGACGGTCCGAGCTGCGGCCATCGGCAAGATCTTTTCGAGGCAATGAAACTCAGCGTCTTCGGCCAGCGAACGGCCACTTTGGACCCGACGGCGTTGCGGGCCGAGGACGCGCTGGAAATGGCCACCCGCGAGGGGGCCCGTTACGCCGGAATCGACGCGGGCGTCCTCAGCGAGGGCAAACTCGCCGACGTCATCGTGACCGCGCTCGACCGTCCGCACGTGCGCCCGGTGCACCGGGCTGTCGCCGCCCTCGTCTACTCCGCCCGCGGGTCCGATGTGGAGCTGACGATCGTGGGCGGCGAGATCGTCTACCGCGCCGGACAGTGCGTCCGCGTCGACGAAGCGGCCGCCGCCGACGAGGCGGAACGGCACGCGGCCCGGCTGCTCGAGCGGAGCGGCATGGGCGGACTGCTCACTCCCTGGGCGCGGTGATCCGCGCTCCCCCTTCCCCGCTGTGGAGGAAACCATGCGATTCCGTCCGCGCACCACCCGAGCCGAAACCACGACCCGCGACGCGGTCGACACCGTCCCCCGGTTCCGGCAGCTGCTCCCGCTCGGCATGCAGCACCTGCTGGTCGCCTACTCCGGAATGGTCACCGTCCCGCTGCTGATCGGGCTCGGCGTCGGCCTGTCCACCGCGCAGATCGCCACGCTCGTCACGGCGAACGTGCTGGTCAGCGGCGTCGCGACGCTGCTGCAGACGCTCGGGATCGGCAACGTCGGCGTCCGGCTGCCGATCGTGATGGGCTCGACCTTCACCGGCATCACGCCGGCGATCATCGTCGGCAAGGAGGCCGGGCTGCCCGCGGTCTTCGGCGCGACGATCGTGGCCGGCCTGCTGACCTGGCTGGTCGCGCCGTGGTTCAGCAAGCTGATCCGGTTCTTCCCGCCGATCGTGACCGGGACGATCATCGCGATCATCGGGTTCTCGCTGCTGCCCTCCACCGCGACGCTGATCGCCGGGTCCAATCCCGGCGCGGCCGACCACGGTTCGGCCGGGCGGCTGATTCTCGGGCTGGGCACCATCGTGCTGACCGTGTGCCTGGAACGGTTCGCCCCGCCCGCGGTGCGCCGCTTCGCGATCCTCATCGCGCTGGCCGTCGGCACGGTCGTGGCGATTCCGCTCGGCATGGCGGACTTCAGCTCGGTCGGGCACGCGGATTGGGTCGGCGTCGTGAAGCCGTTCGAATTCGGCCTGCCGACGTTCGCCGTGTCGGCCTTGCTGCCGATGATCATCGTGCAGCTGGTGAACATGGTGGAATCGACCGGCGACACGCTCGCCATCGGGCAGATCGTCGGCCGCGAGGTCGGCCCGCCCGAGATTTCGCGGGCGCTGCGCGCGGACGGCATCGGCACCGCGTTCGCCGGGGTGTTCGGCTCGTTCACCGTCGTCACCTTCGGCGAGAACGTCGGCCTGGTCAGCATCACGAAGGTGATGAGCCGGTTCGTGGTCGCCACCGCGGGCGCGGTGCTGGTTCTGATGAGCCTGGTGCCGAAACTCGGCGCGGCCGTCGCGTCGCTGCCCGGACCGGTGCTCGGCGGCGTCGGCGTGGTCATGTTCGGCACCGTCGGAGCGGTCGGGCTGCGCATCATGAGCCAGGCGGATCTCAGCAACGGCCGCAACATCCTGATCGTCGCCATCTCGTTCGGCTTCGGTCTCCTGCCGGTCGGCGCGCCGGAGTTTTACCAACATCTGCCCGTTGTGGTGCAGACGGTACTGACGAGCGGGATCGCGGCCGGCGGCATCGCGGCGTTCCTGCTGAACCTCGTGCTCAACCGCCGCGAACGGGCGCCGCGCCCCGGGCCGGAAGCCGCGCCCGGGTATTGACCCTCGGCGGATCCCGATGCACCATAGTCGAAACTCCTTGCAGGGAAGGAAAAAGCTTCGGAACCACCCTAACCCCGTAGGTGCGGCGGCAGGATTCGCGCGCGGCCGGGGGTCATCGCCGCCGGAGGCCCGTCCGGCTCCGGCGACGCCCCGCGATCCGCCCGGCCCGGCCGTTCCCCCGGCCCCGCCGGCCCAACGAGGTGAGGGAATCATGGCCAGTCACCCGTCTCCCCCGTCCCCCGTGGACGAACGTCCCCGATTCGGTCCGCTGGTGCTGCTCGGTCTGCAGCACGTGCTCGTGATGTACGCCGGCGTCGTCGTGGTGCCGATCGTGGTCGGCGCCGGGCTCGGGCTGCCGCAGGCGCAGATCGCCGATCTCGTCAGCGTCGACCTGGTGCTCGCCGGGATCGGCACCCTGCTGCAGGCGCTCGGCGTCTGGAAATTCGGCATCCGGATGCCGCTCGTCGTCGGGGCCGCGTCCAACGGAATCGTCCCGATGGTGCTGATCGGCAGCACGCAGGGGCTGTCCACTGTGTATGGCTCGCTGCTCGTGGTCGGCGTGCTCTGGGTGCTGATCGCGCCGTTGTTCAGCAAACTGCTCAAGCTGTTCCCGGAGGTCGTCACCGGCACGGTCATCACGCTGATCGGGCTGACGCTGATCCCGGTCGGGCTGAAACTCATCGCCGGTTCCAATCCGTCCGCGCACAATTACGGTGCGCCCGCGAATCTCGCGCTCGCCGGGTTCACCCTCGCGCTGATCGCGGTGTTCTACCGGGTGTTCCGCGGCCTGCTCGGCCAGCTCGCGATGCTGATCGCGCTGACCGTCGGCGCGATCGTGGGCTGGCTGACCGGGCTGGGCAGTCTCGCCGGAGTCGCCAACGGTCCCGTATTCGGCTTGCTGAAACCACTGCATTACGGAGCGTTGCATTTCGACATCCCGTCGATTCTGCTGTTCCTGGTGATCGTTTTCGTGCTGATGGTCGAGGCGTCCGGACAGGGGCTCGCCGTCGGGCAGGTGGTCGGCAAGAAGGTCGGGCCGCGCGACATCGCGAACCTGCTGCGCGTGGACGGCCTGCTCACCGCGCTCAGCGGCGTGTTCAACGGCTTCGCCTACACCACCTTCGGCCAGAACATCGGGCTCGTCGCGCTGACCAAGGTGCGCAGCCGGTATCCGGTCGCGGTCGGCGGCGTGATCCTCATCGTTTTCGGGGTCGTGCAACCGGTCGGCCGGGTGATCGCGGCGATCCCGCAACCGGTCATCGGCGCGGCCGCGGTCGCCACGTTCGCGGCGCTGACGGTGTCCGGCATCCAGCTGCTGTCCCGCGTGGACTTCAACCAGACCGGCAATCTCGTGATCGTCATGCTGTCGCTGGGCGTGGGGCTGATCCCGGCCGGCGCACCGGACTTCTACAAGCAGTTTCCGTTCGCCGCACAGGTTTTCCTGAAGAGCGGCGTGGCCACCGGCACTGTCTTGGCGATTCTGCTGAACCTGCTTTTCTTCGCCCGGCGGAAACGACAACCGGAAGCGCCGATCGCGCGACCCGAACCCGCCGCGAAGCTTTCCCAGTCCTGAAAGGACGTCATGGGCACCGAACCGCAGCGGCCCCGGCTGATCGTCGGCATCACCGGGGCCAGCGGCCCGCACCTGGCCGTCCACCTGCTGACCGCGCTGCGCAAGCTCGGCACGGTGGAAACGCATCTGGTCATGTCGCGAGCCGCGCACCGCACTATCGAACTCGAAACCGGAACTCCGCCCGGCGAGGTCGCCGAGCTGGCCGACGTCCGCCACGCGCGCGGGGACATCGCCGCGTCGATCGCGTCCGGCTCCTTCCGCACCATGGGCATGGTCGTCGTGCCGTGCTCGATGAAAACCGTCGCCGGCATCGCGCACGGCTACAGCGACGACCTGCTCGTCCGCGCCGCCGACGTGACGCTGAAAGAACGCCGTCCGCTCGTGCTCGTGGCCAGGGAAACCCCGTTGAGCCTCGTGCACCTGCGCAATCTGGTGGCGGTGACCGAGGCGGGCGCGACCGTGCTGCCGCCGGTCCCCGCCTTCTACCACCAGCCCGAGTCCATTGAGGACATCCTCGCCCACCTGACCGGCAAGGTGCTCGACCAGTTCGGCATCGAGCACGACCTGTTCGCGCGCTGGCAGGGGCCGCCCGCCTCGCAAGGAGTTTCGCGGTGAACCACCGGCAAGATCCCCACGCATTCGTTGACCAGTACCTGCGCGACCATCCCGACGACGTGCTCGTCCTCGACGATCCCGTCCCGGCCGACGAGGGCGTCACCGGCGTCATTTACGAACTCGCCGCGGCCGGACGACACGAAATGGTGCTGTTCCGGAAGGTGACCGGACTTGACGTTCCGGTGGTCAGCAACATGTTCGCTTCGCGGGAGCGGATCGCCCGCATGCTCGAAACCGGACCGTCCGGTTTGCACAGTGCGTACCAGCAGCGCGCTCTCCGGGCGGTCCCGCCACGGGTAGTCGACAGCGGGCCGGTGCTGGACAACGTGACTTCCGAGGTCGACTTGGCGACCGTCCCCATGCTGCGGCATTTCGCCAGCGACCGCTCCCCTTACGTCACCAGCGGAATCATCGTCGCGGAGGATCCGGACACCGGTGTCGGCAACCTGAGTTATCACCGGGCGATGCCGCATTCCCGCACCGAATTGGCGACGAGTCTGCATTCGCGCGGCGATCTGTGGCGGATGCTGCAGAAATACGCCGAACGCGGCGAGCCGATGCCGGTCGCGATGGTGCTCGGCGGGCATCCGCTGTTCATGCTGGCCGCGTCCGCGCGGGTCGGTTACGACGTGGACGAACGCGCGGTGGCCGGCGGACTGTTCGGCGAACCGCTGGAAATCGTGCGCACCCCGCGGCACGGCATCGGGGTCCCGGCCTGGTCGGACTTCGTGCTGGAGGGCACGATCGACGCCTCCGAGCACGCGGACGAGGGACCGTTCGGCGAATTCTCCGGCTATTCCTCGAATCGCTCGACCAACAACGTGCTCCGCGTGCAAACGATCCTGCGCCGCGACGACGCCATGCTCATCGACGTGGTCGGAGGCAACACCGACGAGCACCTGAATCTCGCCCGCGTGCCACGGGAATCGGAAATGGCGGAGAAACTCAAGGCTCGTTTCCCGGACGTCACCGCGGTCCACTACCCGACGTCCGGCACGCACTTCCACTGTTACGTCGCGCTGCGCCAGCGGCGGCCCGGGCAAGCCCGGCAAGTGATGCTCGGCCTGCTCGGCTGGGATCCGTACGTGAAGACCGTGATCGCCGTGGACGAGGACGTCGACCTCACCGACGACAGCGAAGTTCTCTGGGCGCTCGCCACGCATTTCCAGCCGCACCAGGACTTGTTCACTGTGGACGGTCTGCCCGGTTCGCCGCTCGACCCGTCGTCCGGGTCCGACGGCACGACGTCCCGGATGGGCCTCGACGCCACCCGCGGCCCGCACTTCGACGGCAACCGCATCGTCGTTTCGGACGAAGCACGTCAGCACGCTCGCCGGATCCTCGGCGGGAACGTTTAAGGAGGGAATCATCATGGCCAAAATCCCGGTGACCGTTCTGACCGGCTTTCTCGGCTCGGGCAAGACCACGCTCGTCAACCACATCCTCACCGCGAACCACGGGCACCGGATCGCGGTGATCGAGAACGAGTTCGGCGAGATCCCGATCGACAACGCGCTCGTGCTCGGCGGCGACGAGAAGATCATCGAAATGAGCAACGGATGCTGCCTGTGCTGCACCGCGCGCACCGACCTGATCGAAATCCTGCAGTCGCTGCTGCGCCGTCGCGAACGGTTCGACCGGATCCTCATCGAGACCAGCGGCATGGCCGACCCGAACCCGGTCGCGCAGACGTTTTTCGTGGACGACGAGGTGTCGTCGGCCTTTGCCCTGGACGCGATCGTGACGCTGGTCGACGCGCGGCATGTCGGCAGCCATCTCGAGGAGGGCGAACACGACGGCGTCGGCGGCCAGGTGAGCAACCAGATCGCGTTCGCCGACCGGATCGTGCTCAACAAAATCGACCTGGTCACCGAACCGGAAATCGAGGAACTGCGCGCGCGGCTGCGCTCGGTCAACGCGACCGCGGACATCCTCACGTCCAGCTACGGCAACGTCGATCTGGACGACATCCTGGGCATCAACGCCTTCGACCTGAACCGCACCGTCGCCGCCGACCCGGACTGGCTCGAGGACGACGCACACCACCACGACCCGACGCTGGAATCAGTGTCGATCGAACTCGACGACCCGCTGGACCGCGCCGCGTTCGAAGGGTGGCTCACTGCTCTGCTGGCCGAACGCGGCGACGATCTGTACCGGTTCAAGGGCATTCTCGCCTTCGACCGCAAAACGGTGCTGCAGGGCGTGCACCGGATCTACGAACTGACCGACGCCGGCGAATGGGGCGCGGCACCGCCGGTCAGCAAACTCGTCCTCATCGGCCGGAACCTCGACCGCGCGGAACTGACCGACACGGTGTCCCGCTGCAGCCCGGCCGCCGCTGGACGATGATTCAGGCGAGCGCCGCGGTCACGTCCAATTCGACGAGTTGCCCGGGGTAGCCCAGGCACGTCACGCCGACCAGCGTGCTCGCGGTCGTGAACGCCGCCGCGATCGAGGACTCCGTGAACCGCTGCCACACCGCGGAAAGCGTCGGCCGGTCGGAGGTGGCCACGTAAATCACCGTGCGCACGACGTCCTCCGGGGCCGCGCCCGCGTGCGACAGCGCGGCCTCGGTGTTGGCGACGACCTGGTCCGCCTGCGCGAGGACATCGCCGGGAACGACCGCGCCGTCGGGCGTCAGCGGACACTGGCCCGCGAGGTGCACGGTGCGGCGCGCGTCGACGGTGGTCACGTGGTGGTAGCCGGGAGTCGGATGCAGGGCGGGCGGGTTCTGCCGTTCAATGGTCACGTGGCGGATCGTCGCTCACCGCGGCGGCGATCCGCCACGGGATTTCCGGACGGAGGGCGTATGCGCAGGACCATCGACTGGGCCGACGGGGCGATCGTGATCGTGGACCAGGTCGCGCTTCCGGGCGAGTACCGCACGCTCACCCTGCGCACCGTGCCCGAACTGGTCGACGCGATCCAACGGCTCGCGGTGCGCGGCGCACCTGCGCTGGGAGCGGCGGGCGCGCTCGGGGTCGCGCTAGCGGCTCGCCAAGGCGGCGACGTACCAGCCGAGGCGGACCGGATCGCGCACGCCCGGCCGACGGCGGTCAACCTGGCCTGGGGCGTTTCCCGGGCGCTGGCCCAGCTTCCGCACGGTGCCGACGCGGTGCTGGCCGAGGCCAAGGCGATGCTCGACGAGGACGAGCAACGGAACCGCGCGGCATCCGCGCACGCGGCGGAAGTCGTGCTGGACGCGTGCCCGCGCCGGCCGTTGCGGCTGCTCAGCCACTGCAACACCGGCCACCTGGCGACGGTCGCGTGGGGCACCGCGCTCGGCGTCGTCTGGCATTTGCACGCCCGCGGCCTGGTGGAGTCGGTGCTGGTCGACGAGACGCGCCCGCTGCTGCAGGGCTCCCGGCTCACCGCTTGGGAACTCGAGCGGGCCGGGGTGCCCTACCGCGTGCAACCGGACGGCGCGGCGGCCGCGGCGATGGCGCGCGGCTTGGTCGACTGCGTACTGGTCGGCGCGGACCGGATCGCGGCGAACGGCGACGTGGCCAACAAAATCGGGACCTACGGGCTGGCGATTTCCGCCGCGCACCACGGGGTGCCGTTCGTGGTCGTCGCCCCGACGTCCACAGTGGACACATCCGTCGCCGCCGGCGCGGACATCGCCATCGAGGAACGCGCGGCGGGCGAACTGACCGAGTTCGGCGAAGCCCAGATCGCGCCAAGTGGAGCAGCAGTCTTCAACCCGGCTTTCGACGTCACGCCGCACGCGCTGATCACCGCGGTGGTCACCGAGGACGGCGTCTTCGGCCGAGGAATCTAGGGGCGCGGGCCGACGATTTCGGCCCCGTCTCGGACGGTGATCGCCATCGCCGGGCACGAATCCGCCGCGTCCAGCACCGTTTCGTCCGGCTCGACCGTCTCCGTCACCGCCCGCGCGGTGGCGCCCTCCAGCTCGAACGTCTCCGGCAGCAGCGCGGCGCACATCCCGCTGCCCATGCATACCCCCTCGTCGACCTTGACCGACCAGGTCATCGTCACCACCCCACCGGCATCGACCGCGGACCGCGGACCAGCATCTGCGTCTTCCACTCAATATCCCCGGCCAGCCGCAGTCCCGGCAACTCCCGGGTCAGCGCCCGCAACGCCTCCTGCAGCTCCAGCCGCGCGAGCGGAGCGCCGAGGCAGTGGTGCACGCCGTGCCCGAACCCGAGGTGGTGGTTGTCGCCGCGGTCCAGGACGAGCTGGTCCGCCCCGCCGAACTGCAGCCGGTCGCGGTTCGCCGCGCCGATCGCCACCAGCACCGGTTCCCCTTGGCGCACCAGGACATCCCCGACTTCGACGTCCTCCGTCGCATACCGGGCGAACCCGGCGCCCGCGCCCAGCGGCACGAAGCGGAGCAACTCCTCCACCGCGGTCGGGATCAGCGACGGATCGGCGCACAGCCGTTCCCAGTGCTCGTGCTGATCCAGCAACGCGTACACGAAGTTGGGAATCTGGCTGGCCGTCGTTTCGTGCCCCGCCACCAGAATCCCGACGCACAGGTCCACCAGCTCCAACTCCGTGAGCCGGTCCCGCACGTCGCGAGCTTCGATGAGGGCAGTCATCAAATCGTCTTGCGGCTGAGTCCGATGCTCGGCAATCAACCCGGCCATATAAGCGCGCAGTTCCTCGCGGCTGCGCTCGGATTCCTCCGGCGTAAGCCGCGTCGTCGACAAGGCCGCGTCGCTCCACTCCCGGAACTGCGGCCGGTCGCCCACCGGAACCCCGAGCAACTCGCAGATCACCGCGACCGGAATCGGCAGCGCGTACAGATCGACCAGGTCAGCCGGTTGCCCGTGTTCGCGCATCCGGTCGATCAATTCGGCGGCCAGCTGCGCGACCCGCGGCCGCAATTCTTCGACCCGCCGCGCGGTGAACGCCTTCGCGACGAGCGTGCGCAGCCGGGTGTGGTCCGGCGGGTCCATCGAGAGGATGCCGCCCGGACGCCGGTACTCCGACATGCGCGGTTCGTCGCTTTCCTGCGCCAGCGCTCGGGAAAACCGCCGGTCCCCGAGCACGAACCGGGCGTCGGCGTAGCGGGTCGCGAGCCACGCGGCCTCGCCGTGCGGCATCTGGACGCGGATCATCCCGGCGTTCTCGCGAGCGGCGGCGTAAGCCTCGTTGAGCGCGAGGCCCGCCTCCTCGTTGAACGGGTAGGCGAGCGGTGCGGTGTGCGTGGTGGTCATGCCAATGACTCCCCGGATCCCTTTGTAAGCAGGTGCTTACATGCTTACTCCGGATACCGGCCGCTCGTCAATCCGCCAGGAGCTTCCGAAAGCAGGCACCTCCCGATGGCCGAAAGCGCCAACGGAGGTTTCGATGCCGATAGCGTGGTCGCATGCTGGACTATGGCTTGGATTTGTCCGAAATAGCCCGCGAAACCGCCTTGCCCGATTTGCTCGCGGAAGGCGACGACCTCGACGCCGTGGTGTCCGCGGAACCCGACTGGTCGAGACCCACCCCGGCCGAGGGGTGGACGATCGGGCACCAGATCGCGCATCTCGCGGCAGCCGACGCGAACGTCGTCCTCGCCGTCCGCGCGCCGGAGAAGTTCGCCGCCGTGCTGGAGGAAGACGCCGACGCGGTCGCGGCCCAGGGAGCCGCGCGACCACGGGCGGAACTGCTCGACGACTGGCGCGCCGGACGTGCCGAAGTGGCAGCGGCGCTTGGGGAAATCCCGCTGGACCAGGCGTTTCCGTGGTACGGCTCGCAATCCTCGGCGACGCTGGCGGTGGCGCTTCGGCTGATGGAAACGTGGGCGCACGGGCAGGACATCTTCGACACCGTGGGCGTCGAGCATCGTCCGACGGACCGGCTCAAGCACATCGCCGCCTTGGGCGTGGCCGGGCGCGGGCTGTCGTTCTACGCCGCCCAGCTGCCGCTGCCGACCGAGCCGATCCGGGTCGAACTGACCGGTCCCGACGGCACCGTGTGGGGCTGGGGTCCGGACGACGCCGCCCAGCGGATCCGGGGCAGCGCAAGGGATTTCTGCCTTCGCATTACCCAGCGCCGCGCCCTGGGCGAAACCGGTCTCGCGGCGATCGGCAACGACGCGAAGGTGTGGCTGGAGAACGCGCGGGTCTTCCTCTAGCGCCGCCGAGGCCGCAGCAACGCCACCCCCGCCGACAGCGCGCTCGTCGACGCCACGTGGATCGCCAGCGCCTTCCGGTTCGGCGCCCACACCCCGGTCGTCGGGCCGCCGGACCACATCGCCGCCACGAAACCTCCTGCGGCGCAAGCCATTGCCCGCCACAACGCCGGCGAGCGATCCCGGCCGGCCGCCAACGCCGTCCCTACCGCACCGAACGCGCCCGCGGTGATCAGGGCTTCCCGCGCCATGTGGTACTGCACGTGACCTTCGCCGTGCCGGGCCTCCGGGGCGCGGTAGCTCGGATCGGTGATGTGCGTGACCGTCTGCCACACCGACGGCGCGGCGGCGGCCAGGCCCACGACGACGGCCGCCGCGCCAAGGGTTTCCCGCTTCACTGTTCGTCCTTTCCCTTGAGGTGGTGCGAGACCCGCCGGAGCGCGTCGTTCACCACGTCGATGGTTTCCGGGTCGAGAGCCTTCGCGATTTCGCGCTCGATCTCCGTCTTGAGCGCGAACGACGCGAGCGCCTGCCGTTTGCCCTCCTCGGTGAGGGTGACGAGCACGGAACGCCGGTCGCCCGGGTCCTTGTCCCGGCGGACCCAGCCGCGCGCCTCCAGCCGGGTGATCCGGTGGGTGACCGAACCCGAGGTCAGCTCGACCGCGGCCATCACCTGCCCCGGCGTCAGCCGGTGCCCGGGCGCGCGCTTGAGGGCGGCGAGCATCTCCAGCTCCCACAGCTCGATCCCGTGCGCGGACAGCTCGCGGCGCATGGCCAGTTCCAGCTGGTGCGCGACCCGCCGCAGCCGGTAGGACAGCGACTTCGCGCCCAGCACGCTCTCGTCGCCGCCCCCGCGCCGGACGGCGTCCACCAGGTCGTCGACCGCGTCCCGGGGCGCAGTGTTCACCGGCACAGCCCTTTCTCTCGACATCAAGACAGGGAGAGAATACCTTGATGTCAAGACAGTTCGCGAGACGAGCATCGATCCAGGGGGAAACATGGACATCGAGGTCGCGGTGATCGGCGCCGGTCCGGTCGGGATGGCGGCGGCCGCGTTCCTGCACCAGGCCGGCGTCGCGGTCCGGGTCTTCGAAGCGAATCCGGACCGCGCGGGGCAATCGAGGGCGACGACGATCCACCCGCGCACCCTTGAACTTCTCGATTCGATCCCGGACGGGCAAGGTTCGCTGGCCGCGCGTCTGGTCGCCGCCGGGAAGCGCGTGCCGAGCGCGCATTTCGCGGCGCTGCCGAACCGGCTGAGCTACGCCGGACTCGACACGTCGTTCCCGTTCGTGCTCATGCTGCCGCAGCCGGAAACTGAGCGGCTGCTCGCCGAGCATCTCTCGGGCCAGGGGGTCGTGGTCGAGACCGGGTGGAAACTTGCCGACCTCGCGCAGGATGAGCAAGGCGTCACCATCGTTTCGGAAACCGGCGACACCCAGCGGGCCGGATACGTCATCGGCGCGGACGGCGCACACAGCGCGACCCGGCACGCGCTGGGCCTCGCCTTCCCCGGAAATCCCGCGACCACAATGGGTTTCCTCGCCGACGTCCGGCTGGAACGCCCGCCTGCTCAGCCGCACAACTGGGATTACGAACGCGGCTCGTACAGCGCGCTTCCGCTGCCCGGCGGCATTTACCGCATCTTCGGCCACGAACCCGGCGACACCGGCCTCACCCCGGAGGAAGCCGCGCGGCGTCAGGCCCGCATCCCGGACGAGGCCGAACTGCGCGCGACGCTCAAACGGCTCGCCGACGACGATTTCGGCATCACCGAGGTCATCTGGGCCTCGCGGACCGGCGACACGACGCGACACGTCGGGCAGTACCGCGTCGGCCGGGTCTTCCTCGCCGGCGACGCCGCGCACGTCCACCTCCCGGCGGGCGGGCAGGGGCTCAACGTCGGCGTGCAGGACGCGGCGAATCTCGCGTGGAAGCTTGCCGCCGAGGTGCAGGGCCGCGCGCCGCGGCGGATCATCGACGGTCCGCAGTCCTACGACGCCGAACGCCGCCCCATCGCGGCCCGGCTCGCGGCGAACACCCTCGCCCAGGCAGCGCTGATGGTCACCTTCACCCGGGGCGGAAAAGCGTTGCGGGACTTGATGTCCGACCTCATCGGCCGCGACGGCGACACCGCGGACGAACTGCGCGGCTGGCTGTCCGGGCTGGACGTTTCCTACGCGGAGGACGGCGGCCTCGTCGGCCGTCGCGTGCCCAACCTCCCGCTCGCCGACGGTCGCACCCTCCATCGCGCGCTGCGGCCAGACCGGTTCACACTCGTGGCTTTTGGTGACACCGTCGTGGAGGGCGAGCACGTCGTGCGCTCCACCCGAGACTGGCACGACTTGGCCGCTGTCCTGGTCCGCCCGGACGGATACGCCGACGAAGTCTGGACCGCGGGCGAAGAGAGCGGAGCACACTGAATGGGCGCTGACACCGCACGCGGCCGTTTCGGCATTCTCGCGATCCTGTGTTCCAGCATTCTGCTCGTCGCGATGGACAACACGATCGTCAACGTCGCGCTCCCGGCTATCCGCACCGATCTCGGCGCGTCGATCAACGGTCTGCAATGGACGATCGACTCGTACACGCTCGTGATCGCGTGCTTCCTGATGCTCGCCGGGGCCACCGGAGACCGGTTGGGGCGCAAGCGAACCTTTATGGCCGGGTTGGTCCTTTTCGGACTCGGCTCGCTGCTGTGCAGCGTGGCCCCGTCGATCGGCTGGCTGGTCGCCGCGCGGATCGTGCAGGCGCTCGGCGGCGCGATGCTGAACCCGGTCGCGATGTCGATCATCACGAACGTCTTCGCCGACCCGGGCGAGCGCGCGCGGGCGATCGGGGTGTGGGGGTCGATCGTCGGTATCTCGCTGGGCGTCGGCCCGGTGCTCGGCGGCGTGCTCACCGAGAGCATCGGCTGGCGGGCGATTTTCTGGGTCAACGTCCCGGTGGTCGTCGCGGCGCTCGCGCTGACCGCGTGCTATGTGCCGGAATCGCGGGCTCCGCACCCGCGCCGCCCGGATCCGGTGGGACAGCTGCTGGTCGTGGTGCTGCTCGGGTCGGTGGTGACCGCCGCGATCGAAGGCCAGCGGCTCGGCTGGGGATCGCCGGTGATCGTCAGCCTGGCCGGGCTCGGGGTCCTCGCATTACTCGCGCTGATCCGCTGGGAACTCCGCCGCCGGGAACCGCTGGTGGAGCTGCGGTTTTTCCGCAGCGCCCCGTTCTCGTCAGCCACGCTCAGCGCGGTGTGCGGCCTCGCCGCGTTCGGCACGTTCCTCTTCCTGTCGCCGCTGTATCTGCAGGACGTGCGCGGGCTGTCGGCGCTGCAATCCGGCCTGATGCTGCTGCCGACCGCGGCGGCCGTGACGATCGCCGCCCCGCTGGCGGGCCGTCTCGTCGCCACCCGCGGTGCGCGGATTCCCCTGCTGACCGCTGGGATCTCAATGACCGCCGTTGCCATCTTGCTGACCACCGCGTCGGCGACCACGCCCCTGTGGCTGCTCGCGATCGCATATGGCGTGTTCGGTCTGGGCTTCGGACTCTTGAACCCGCCCATCACCAACGCGGCGGTCAGCGGCATGCCCCGCTCCCAAGCCGGAGTGGCCGCCGCGGTCGCGTCCACCTCGCGCCAAGTCGGACAGACTCTCGGCGTCGCCATCGCGGGCACGATCCTCGCCGCCGCAGGCACCCCGCTCACCGGACACGCCACCGCCTGGTGGACCGTCGCCGGCGGCACCACCCTGATCATCGCGCTCGCCATCCTCGCCACTACCGCGTGGGCCCGCGCCGGAGCCGAACGGGTCGCCCGCCGTTTCGCCGACGAACCGATCACCGAACCGGTCTAACCGCGACGGGGTGAATCGGGCAGAACTGTGGTCCTTCCGTCGCCTATCCGCGCCGATCGCCCCGCGGCGGTGCGGGTGTCTCCAGAGTGGAAGATGCCCGCACCGTCGGAGGAAAGGCGCCATTCGCATGTCCACCTCGCCCGAGACCCCGGCCCTTCCGACCGCGCGACCCGCCGGGTGCCCATTCGATCCGCCCGCCGAGTACGCCGCGTTGCGGGAGAGCGCGCCGGTGTCGCGGGTCCGCTGTCCGGCCGGCTTCGACACCTGGCTGGTCACCCGCTACGACGACGTCCGCGCCGTGCTCGCCGACCCGGCGCTCAGCTCGCGCGGGGCCTCGTCGGCGCACGTCAAAGCCGATCTCGACCCGTACGCCGAGGTCGACCCGGGTTCGATCATCCAGCTCGACGGCGCGGAACACGCCCGGCTGCGCAAGATGGTCGTCGCCGAGTTCACCGTGCGGCGGGTGGAGCGGCTGCGCGAGTACGTCCGCGAGCAGGTCGAGCGGCACCTCGACGCCATGCTCGCCAAACCCGGCCGGGCCGACCTCGTCCAGGACTTCGCGCTGCCCATCCCCTCGCTGGCGATCTGCGAACTGCTCGGCGTCCCGTACGCCGACCGCGAGCTGTTCCAGCGCCAGAGCAGCCTGCTGGTCAGCACCGACCAGGACGCCGACGTCACCCAGCGGGCGTATCACGAACTGGCCGGTTACCTGGGCACCCTGTTCGCAGGCAAACAGCGGGACCCGCAGGACGACCTGTTCAGCAAGCTCATCGTCCGCGCCGAGGCCTCCGGGGACTCGCTCGACCTGGACGAGCTGATCATGCTCGGCCTCAGTCTCCTCGTGGCCGGGCACGAAACCACCGCCAACATGATCGCGCTCAGCACGCTCGTCCTGCTGGAGCACCCGGAACAGCGCGCGCAAGCCCTCGCCGACCCGCCGCGCGCGGTCGAGGAGCTGCTGCGGTATCTGTCGGTCGTGCAGTTCGGCGTGCTGCGGTACGCGACCGAGGAGGTCAAGGTCGGCGACCAGAAGATCGCCGCGGGCGACTGGTTGATCGCCGCGGTGAACTCGGCCAACCGCGACGAGGACCGCTATCCGCGCGCCGACCAGCTGGACTTCACCCGCGAGTCACCGCGCACGCACGTCGCCTTCGGATTCGGCGCGCACCAGTGCGTCGGCCAGCAGCTCGCGCGGGTCGAGATGCAGGAAGCGCTGACGGCGTTGTTCCGCCGCGTGCCCGACTTGCGGCTGGCGGTGCCGAAGGAAGCTTTGTCCTACAAGCACAACGCGCTCGTCTACGGTCCCGAACAGCTTCCGGTCGCCTGGTCCGCGTAGTTCGTCCGGCCGATCCGCGACCCGCCGGGTTAACCTCGTCGCGCACACCAGCGCAGACCAGGGGGAACCGATGGACGCGGACCAGCCTTCGCGCAAACGCGACGCGACGGCGACCAAGGCCGCGCTGCTGGACGCCGCCGCCGAACTGTTCGCCGACCGCGGGTTCGACCGCACCACGGTGCGCGACATCGCCCACCGAGCGGGCGTCAACCAGGCGCTGCTGTTCCGGTACTTCGGCAGCAAGGACGCGTTGTTCGAGCACGTGATGGCACGCGGCGGCCTGGCGCAGGTCGAGACGACCCCGCCCGAGCGGCTGTTCTCCGCGGCGCTGCGCAGCCTCCTCGACGGCGACGATTCGGCGTCCCGTTCGATCGAGACCTACCTGCGGTCGTCGGGCACCGACCGCGCCGACGAGGCCCTGCGCGCGCAGCTCGACGCCGAGTACACCCGCGCGCTGTCCGGGCTCACCGACCGGCCGGACGCCGAACTCCGCGCCGACCTCGCGATGGCCTGGCTGCTCGGCATCGGCCTGGTCCGCTCGGTCACCCGCAAGGAGCCGCTCGCCACCGCGCCCGCCGACGAGATCGAGCGGCTCATCGGGCCGGCGGTGCGCACGCTGCTCGAACGCAGCGAGTAAATCGCTACAGCCATGCCGAGTCCCGCCGATACCTTCACCGCATGTTTCCGCCCGCCGCCACCGCGGCCGAGTTCGACCAGCTGACCCGCGCGGACCTGCTGCCCGCGGCACGAGACCTGCTCCGGACGCTCGGCGAGCCCGGCGAACCCGTGCCCTTCGCCGACGGCTCGCTGCCGGTGTACGCAGTCGGCGACCAGCTCGTCCTGAAGCTCTATCCGCCGGTGCACCGCGACGAGCTGACTACCGAGCGCACCATGCTGGAAGTCCTGTCCGGCAAGCTCCCCGTCCCCACCCCGGGCGTCGTGCACGCCGGAACGCGCGACGGCTGGGGTTACGTGGTGATGGAACGGCTGCGCGGACGCCCGCTGAAACAGGTCTGGCCCGGACTGTCCACAGCGGACAAGCTCGCGCTCGCCCCGAAGATCGGCGAGGCGCTGTCCGCCTTGCACTCCGTGCGCGATCCGCGATTGTCCGTGCTCGCTCCCGCGGACTGGACCGCGTTCCTTGCCGCGCAGCGGGAGAAGCTGGTCGACCACCACCGCGCGACCGCACTGGACGAACACTGGCTCGCCCAGCTGCCGGAGTTCGTCGGCGCGGTCGACCTGGGCACGCCGGAAACCGCGCCGTTGCACACCGAAGTCATGCGCGACCATCTGATGGTCACCCGCGAAGGGGAGGGCTGGCGGCTGTCCGGCCTGTTCGATTTCGAACCGGCGATGCGCGGCGCGCCGGAATACGAGTTCGCCGCGGCCGGATTGTTCGTTTCCGGCGGCGACCCGGCATTTCTGCGGAGTCTTCTGCTCGCTTACGGTTACCGTCCCGCCGACCTCGGCCCGGACTTCTCGCGCCGTTGCCTCGCGTACGCGCTTCTGCACGTGTACAGCAACTTCCGCTGGTACCTCGAAGTGCTCCCGGCGCCGAAAGAACCTACTTTCGCATCCCTTGCCGACGCATGGTGGGGCGTCTGAAGGGTACCCCCGGACCACCCCGCGACATACCCCCGTAAAAAGGAGTGAAATACGCGACAACCCGGCGATCGCGACGGACACTGGAACCGTTCCCGGGGTACACAGGGGCCGGGACCAGAAGGAGGACCGCCGTGACTGCCGAGTTGAACCATCGGGAGCGGGCAACTCTGCGTGCCGTCGCCGAGGGACACGCGGAAATCAGCTGCAGCTGCGAACCGGACCTGTTCGTCGACGGGTTGAGCTGCTGCGACCAAGGCACTGTCCGCGACCTCGTCCGCAAGGGGCTGATCGAGCCCGCCGAGGACGGGGAGTGCGGAGAGCGGGTGCGTGCGGTGCTCACCGAGGCCGGGGTGCTCGCGTTGGGCGGAAAGCCCGTCGCTGCTTGATCTTCTCCGGGCGGGGTCCGGTGCGCGAGCTAGCCGCGCACCCACTCCTCCCCCAGTTCGACCGCGACCGCCTCGCCGCCGGTGAGGTCGGCCAGCCAGCCGCTGAATCGTTCTTCCTCGCCGGGCGACAACCCGACCTCGAAGTGCGCCGCCGCTTCGAACCGCGTCTCGTGCAGCACGTACGGCGAAGCGCGGAGATCGTTCTCGAAGCGGCCCGCCCGGGTGTAGTCCATCGTTACGTCGAACAGCCGCAACCGCCGGTACTCCACCAGGCCTACCGCGTCGAGCGCGTCCGACACCGCCTGTCCGTACGCCCGGATCAGCCCGCCCGCGCCGAGCAGCACGCCGCCGAAATGCCGGGACACCACCGCGACCGTGTCGGTGACTTCGCGGCGGCGCAACACCTCCAGCATCGGCAGCCCGGCCGTCCCGGCGGGCTCGCCGTCGTCGCTCGAACGCTGGGTGCGGCCGTCCGGGCCGAGGACGAACGCGTGACAGTGGTGCCGCGCCGCGGGTTCGGCCCGCCGGCGGGCCGCGATGACCTCCCGCGCGGCCGCTTCGTCGGCCGCCGGCGCGAGCGCGCACAGGAACCGTGAACGCCGTATTTCAATCTCGTGCAGCCCGGCCACTGCCACGGACAGATAACGATCAGTCATCGGCGCTCCCCCTCACGACCCCCAGTCAACCAGTCGCGAGCCAGGGGTTGACACCCGGCAGGCAGACAGGTTTGCGCAGGTCAGCGGCTTCGCCGACCGCGTGGCGGGAGAGACGGCCCGGCATATGGGAGTACCCCGGAGGGCGTCAACGTATGCGTGGCCTTTCCCACGAGAGCGCGATGACGTATGTCGATCACAGCGAATTCACACTATCGTCATAAGACCCGGCGAACCCGGGAGTCACCACCACGCGCCCCGGCCGGCCCCCACCACACAGGCCGACCCCGGCGCGTGCGCCTGTACAGCGACGTGCAGAACCTTTTCCGCCGCCCATCGCCGTGCGGTGACAAACCATCCGGCACCCGGCCCGGTCGTCGACCGGCCGCGGTCAGCCACGCCTCGCGACGCAGTGCCGCGCCTCGCGACAGCGGAGGCACCGGATGGTTTCCCTTCTCGACTGACCATCGCGGTTTCGGACCACTTCGTTAACCGGTTCAGTGCTGAACACCCCTTCGGAGTGAAAGAAACCGCGCCAACGCCTTGGGAGGCGGCCAGCCGTGACCCACCGTTCGAGCACCCCGGCCACCGACGGCCTTTACGACCCCGCTTACGAGCACGATGCCTGCGGGGTGGCGTTCGTCGCGGACCTGACCGGTCGCCGAGACCATCAGATCGTGACGAAAGCCCTTGTCGCGCTGAAGAACCTGGAACATCGCGGGGCACGCGGGGCGGAACCGGACACCGGGGACGGCGCGGGCCTGCTGATCCAGGTGCCCGACGCGTTCTACCGCGAGGTCGCCGGGTTCGAGCTGCCCCCGGAGGGCAGCTACGCCGTCGGCACCGCGTTCCTGCCGAAGGACGAGAAGCGCCGCGGCCGCGCCATGACCACCATCGAGCGGATCGCCGCCGAGGAGGACATGCGCGTGGTGGGCTGGCGCGAGCTGCCCGTCGACACCGCGCACTGCGGCCCGACCGCCGCGCAGACCATGCCGCACTTCACCCAGCTGTTCCTGGCCGGGCGCAAGAACAATCTCGACGGTCTCGCGCTCGAGCGCGCCGCCTTCTGCGTGCGCAAGCGCGCCGAGCACGCGCTGGCCGAGGACGACGTCTACTTCCCCTCGCTGTCCTCGCGCACGATCGTCTACAAGGGAATGCTGACCGAGCCGCAGGTCGAGAAGTTCTTCCTCGACCTGGCCGACGAGCGCGTGACGAGCGCGATCGGCCTGGTGCACTCCCGCTTCTCCACCAACACTTTCCCGTCGTGGCCGCTCGCGCACCCGTACCGCTACGTGGCGCACAACGGCGAGATCAACACGCTCAAGGGCAACCGCAACTGGATGGACGCCCGCGAGGCGCTGCTCGAGACGGACCTGATCCCGGGCGACCTCAAGCGGATCTACCCGGTCATCACCCGCGGCGCGAGCGACTCGGCGTCCTTCGACGAGGTGCTGGAGCTGCTGCACCTCGGCGGGCGGTCGCTGCCGCATTCGGTGCTGATGATGATCCCGGAGGCCTGGGAGAACCACCAGGAAATGGACCCCGCGCGCCGCGCCTTCTACGAGTTCCACTCCACGCTCATGGAGCCGTGGGACGGACCGGCGCTGGTGGCGTTCACCGACGGCGCGCAGATCGGCGCGGTGCTGGACCGCAACGGCCTGCGGCCGGGCCGCTACTGGGTCACCGACGACGGGCTCGTGGTACTCGCCAGCGAGGTCGGCGTGCTGGAGCTGGACCAGTCCAAGATCGTCCGCAAAGGACGGCTGGAGCCGGGCCGGATGTTCCTCGTGGACACCGTCGCCGGCCGGATCGTCGAGGACGAGGAGATCAAGGGCCAGCTCGCCTCCGAGCACCCGTACGACGAATGGGTCGACGCCGGGCTGCTCCGTCTCGAGGAACTGCCCGAGCGCGACCGCGAGGTCCCGCTGCACGCCGCGCTCGTGCGCCGGCAGCAGGCGTTCGGCTACACCGAGGAAGAGCTGGAGACCATCCTCGAGCCGATGGCCCGCACCGGCGCGGAGCCGATCGGGTCGATGGGCAACGATTCGCCGCTCGCGTCCCTTTCGTCGGGTTCGCGCCCGTTGTTCGACTACTTCATCCAGCTGTTCGCCCAGGTGACCAACCCGCCGCTGGACGCGATCCGCGAGGAGCTGGTGACCGCGCTCGGCACGCAGATCGGCGCGGAGCCGAACCTGCTGGCCGCGGACGCGTCGTCGTGCCGCCGGATCGTGCTGCCGTTCCCGGTGCTGGACAACGACCAGCTCGCGAAACTGGTGCACGTCAACGACGACGGCGACCTGCCGGAGTTCCAGGCGGTCACCGTGATGGGCCGTTACCACGTGCACGGCGGCGGCGAGGCGCTGGTCCAGCGGCTCGACGAGATCCGCGCCGAGGTGTCCGAGGCGATCGAGGACGGCGCGCGGCTGATCGTGCTGTCCGACCGCGGGGTCGATGCCGACCACGCGCCGATCCCGTCGCTGCTGCTCACCGGCGCGGTGCACCACCACCTGGTGCGGGAGAAGACGCGCACGCAGGTCGGCCTCATCGTCGAGGCGGGCGACGCGCGCGAGGTGCACCACATCGCGCTGCTGGTCGGCTACGGCGTGGCCGCGGTGAACCCGTACCTGGCGATGGCGACGGTCGAGGAGATGGCGCACCGGGGCCTCATCCCGGGCGTGACTCCCAAGCAGGCCACCGCGAACCTGATCAAGGCGCTCGGCAAGGGCGTCCGCAAGACCATGTCCAAGATGGGCGTGTCCACGGTGGCCTCCTACACCGGCGCGCAGATCTTCGAGGCGGTCGGGCTCGGCGCCGAGGTGATCGACACCTGTTTCACCGGAACCACCTCGCGGCTCGGCGGCGTCGGCTTCGACACGCTCGCCGAGGAGGTCGCGCAGCGGCACGTGCGGGCCTTCCCGGTCGACGGCGTCCGGGCGAGCCACCGCGAGCTGGAGACCGGCGCGGACTACCAGTGGCGGCGCGAGGGCGAACCGCACCTGTTCAACCCGCAGACGGTGTTCAAGCTGCAGCACTCCACGCGGTCCGGGAAGTACGAGATCTTCAAGGAGTACACGAAGGCGGTCAACGACCAGGCCGAGAAGCTGCTGACGCTGCGCGGGCTGTTCGACTTCAAGTTCGGCGAGCGCCCGCCGGTGCCGATCGAGGAGGTCGAACCGGTTTCGGAGATCGTGAAGCGGTTCGCCACCGGGGCCATCTCGTACGGCTCGATCTCGATGGAAATGCACCAGACGCTGGCGATCGCGATGAACCGCCTCGGCGGGAAGTCGAACACCGGCGAGGGCGGCGAGGACCCGGAGCGGCTGTACGACCCGGAGCGCCGCAGCGCGGTCAAGCAGGTCGCGAGCGGCCGGTTCGGCGTCACCAGCGAGTACCTGGTGAACTCCGACGACATCCAGATCAAGATGGCCCAAGGCGCAAAGCCCGGCGAGGGCGGGCAGCTGCCCGGCGGCAAGGTGTACCCGTGGATCGCGAAGACGCGGCACTCCACGCCGGGCGTCGGGCTGATTTCCCCGCCGCCGCACCACGACATCTACTCGATCGAGGACCTGGCGCAGCTGATCCACGACCTCAAGAACGCCAACCCGGACGCGCGCATCCACGTGAAGCTCGTGTCCGAGGTCGGCGTCGGCACGGTCGCGGCGGGCGTGTCCAAGGCGCACGCGGACGTCGTGCTGATCTCCGGACACGACGGCGGCACCGGCGCCTCGCCGCTGTCCTCGATCAAGCACGCGGGCGGGCCGTGGGAGCTGGGACTGGCCGAAACGCAGCAGACGCTGCTGGCCAACCGGCTGCGCGACCGGATCGTGGTGCAGACCGACGGCCAGCTCAAGACCGGCCGCGACGTGATGATCGCGATGCTGCTCGGCGCCGAGGAGTTCGGTTTCGCGACCGCGCCGCTCGTGGTGTCCGGCTGCATCATGATGCGCGTCTGTCACCTCGACACCTGTCCGGTCGGCGTCGCGACGCAGAACCCGAAGCTGCGCGCGAAGTTCAGCGGCAAGGCGGACTACGTGGTGAACTTCTTCGAGTTCATCGCGCAGGAGGTCCGGGAGTACCTGGCGGAGCTGGGTTTCCGGTCCGTCGAGGAGGCCGTTGGCCACGCCGAGCTGCTCGACAAGCGCAAGGCGGTCGACCACTGGAAGGCCGCCGGGCTCGACCTGTCGCCGATCTTCCACGTGCCCGAGCTGCCGCCGCGCGCGGCGCGGCACCAGACCGTCAAGCAGGACCACGGGCTGGACAAGGCGCTCGACAACACGCTGATCCAGCTCGCCGAGGGCGCGCTGGCGGCGGGCGACAAGGTGCGGCTGGAACTGCCGGTGCGCAACGTGAACCGCACCGTCGGCACCATGCTCGGCTCGGAGCTGACGAAGAAGTGGGGCGGGGAAGGGCTTCCCGACGACACCATCGACGTCACCTTCACCGGCACCGCGGGCCAGTCGTTCGGCGCGTTCGTGCCGAAGGGCATCACGCTGCGGCTGTACGGCGACGGCAACGACTACGTCGGCAAGGGCCTTTCCGGCGGGCGGATCATCGTGCGGCCGCCGAAGGAATCGCCGATCGTCGCCGAGGACCACATCATCGCCGGCAACGTGATCGCATACGGGGCCACGAGCGGCGAGATCTTCATCCGCGGCCAGGTGGGCGAACGGTTCTGCGTGCGCAACTCGGGCGCGCTGGCGGTCGTCGAGGGCGTGGGCGACCACGGCGGCGAGTACATGACCGGCGGCCGGATGGTCGTGCTGGGCCGGATCGGCCGCAACTTCGCGGCGGGCATGTCCGGCGGCGTCGCGTACGTGCTGGACCTTCCGGCGCACCGGGTCAACCCGGAGATGGTCGACATCGACCCGCTGGACACCTCGGACGTGGACTTCCTCCGCGAAACCATCGAAAAGCACTACAACGAAACGGAATCCGCCGTCGCGCGGGCCTTGCTGGCGGACTGGGACAGTGCGGTCGACCGGTTCGGCAAGGTCATGCCGAAGGACTACAAGCGCGTGCTCGCCGCCCAGGTCGCGGCCGAACGCGACGGGCGGGACGTGAACGAGGCGATCATGGAGGCCGCACATGGCTGACCCCAAGGGCTTTCTGACCACCACGCGCGAGGAACCGAAGCGCCGTCCGGTGGACCTGCGCCTGCTGGACTGGCGAGAGGTCTACGAGGACTTCGCGACGACCAAGCTGGAGAAGCAGGCCGGGCGCTGCATGGACTGCGGCATCCCGTTCTGTCACCAGGGCTGTCCGCTCGGGAACCTGATCCCGGAGTGGAACACGCTGGTGTGGCGGGAGGACTGGCAGCTGGCCGCGGAACGGCTGCACGCCACGAACAACTTCCCGGAGTTCACCGGCACGCTGTGCCCGGCGCCGTGCGAAACCGCGTGCGTGCTCGGCATCAACGACGACCCGGTGTCGATCAAGCGGGTCGAGATCTCGATCATCGACCGCGCTTTCGAGGAAGGCTGGGTCACGCCGCAGGTCCCGGTCGCGAAGACGGGCAAGAAGGTCGCCGTCGTCGGGTCCGGTCCGTCCGGACTGGCCGCCGCGCAGCAGCTGACCCGCGCGGGCCACACCGTCGTGGTCTACGAGCGGGCGGACAAGATCGGCGGGCTGCTGCGGTACGGCATCCCCGAGTTCAAGATGGAGAAGTTCCGGCTCGACCGCAGGCTCGACCAGATGCGGGCCGAGGGCACGGAGTTCCGGACGTCGGTGAACGT
Source organism: Streptomyces sp. AA4 (assembly GCF_000158875.1). Lineage (NCBI taxonomy): Bacteria > Bacillati > Actinomycetota > Actinomycetes > Kitasatosporales > Streptomycetaceae > Streptomyces > Streptomyces sp. AA4. The sequence continues at coordinate 6,147,370 of NZ_GG657746.1, forward strand.
CGGCGTGGACGTCACCGTCGAGCAGCTGCAGTCCGACCACGACGCGGTGGTGCTGGCGGGCGGCGCGACGGCGTGGCGCGACCTGCCGGTCCCGGGCCGCGAGCTGGACGGCATCCACCAGGCGATGGAGTTCCTTCCGCCGGCCAACCGGGTCGCCTCGGGCGAACTGGAGGAGTCGCCGTATTCGGCCAAGGGCCTCGACGTCGTGGTCATCGGCGGCGGCGACACCGGCGCGGACTGCGTCGGCACGTCGCACCGCCAGGGCGCGAAGTCGGTGACCCAGCTGGAGATCATGCCGAAGCCGCCGGAGTCGCGTTCGGAGGCGCACCCGTGGCCGATGTACCCGATGATCTACCGGGTCTCGTCCGCGCACGAGGAGGGCGGCGAGCGGCTCTACTCGGTCAACACGCAGGAGTTCCTGGCCGACGAGAACGGCCGGGTGCGGGCGCTGAAGCTGGTCGAGGTGCGCAACGAGGGCGGCAAGTTCGTCCCGGTCGAGGGCACCGAAACCGAACTGCCCGCGCAGCTCGTGCTGCTGGCGATGGGCTTCCTCGGGCCGCAGCGCGAGGGCCTGCTGACCGAACTGGGCGTGGAGCTGGACCAGCGCGGCAACGTCGTGCGGGACAAGAACTTCCAGACCACTGTGGACAACGTGTTCGTGGCGGGCGACATGGGCCGCGGGCAGTCGCTGATCGTGTGGGCGATCGCGGAGGGCCGCTCGTGCGCGGCCGGCGTGGACGCCTTCCTGACCGGCCGGGGCGTGCTCCCGGCCCCGATCGCGCCGACCGACCGGCCGATCTCCTGAGGGCTCGGAGCAGGCGCGTCACCGTCGCCGCGCCTGCTCCGTTCGGTTTCGGGATTAGTGCGTCACTGGCGCCGCGCTGATCCCGGCTGTCGGACGGGTGCGACAACGGCGTCGCACCCGTCCTTTTTACTGCGCGGCACCGTCGTTGTAGGCGACCTCGCCGCCCACCACGGTCGCGCCGACGCTGATCTCCCCGATTCGTTCCGGCTCAACGGTAAGCAAATCGTCACTCAACACCGTGAAGTCGGCCAGCTTTCCGCGGCTCAACGTGCCCTTGAGCTTTTCCTCGTGCACCGCGTACGCCGAACCGACCGTGTACGCGCGCAGCGCTTCCAGCGGAGTCACCGCCTCGTCCGGCGCGATCGGCTGCCCGGCCGCGGTCCGTCGGTTGACCATGTCGTGGATGCTCAGCAACGGCGACGCCGCGACCACCGGCGCGTCCGTGCTGCCCGGCAGGACCACTCCGGCGTCGAGGAAGCTCCGCATCCGATACGCCAGCCGGCTGCGTTCCGGTCCGAGCGCGGCGAGCAACCCGTCGCCGATCTCGGACAGGAACCTGCCCTGTGGCACGGGAATCACGCCCAGCTCGGCGATCCGGGCGACCGCGGCGTCGTCGGCGACCGCGCAGTGTTCGATGCGATGCCGGACGTCCTCGCGCGGGTGCTTCTGCTGGGCCTCCTCGTACGCGTCGAGCACGGCTGCGAGGGCCGCGTCGCCGATCGCGTGCGTGGCGATCTGCCAGTGGCACCGGTGCGCTTCGAGGGTGTAGCGGCGCAGTTCGTCCGGCTCGAACAGCATCAGTCCCTGGTTGCCGGGAGTGTCCTCGTATTCGCAGCACATCGCGGCGGACCGGCCGATCAGCGAACCGTCGGAGAGAATTTTGACCGGGCCGACGCGCAGCCGGTCGTCGCCGATGCCGGTGCGCAGGCCGAGATCGAGGCCGAACCATTCGCCGCCGGGTTCGAACGGGCCGCAGTCGCGCAGAGCGGTGATGTAGGGCATCACCGTCATCCGCACGCCCAATTGCCCGCGTTCGCGGGCGCGCTGGAAGGAATCGAGGTCGGCGCGGCCGTGGCCGATGCCGTCGACGGTGCCGATGCCGGGTTCGGTGACGCTGGTCAGGCCGTCGGCGAGGGCGGCGTGCGCGCCCGCGGCGATGTTGGCGATGACCTCTTCGGTCGGCTCGGGGCGCAGCAGGCGGTCGACGAGCACGGTCGCGCGTTCCTGCAACAGCCCGGTGGCGCGGCCGTCCTCGTCGCGCACCACCGTGCCGCCGGGAACGTCCGGCACGCCCAGCCGGTCCGGATAGCCGGCCAGGGCGAAGGCTTCGGTGCTCGCCACGGCCATGTGCCGCGACGTGTGGGTGAGCCAGACCGGCCGTCCTCCGGCGGCGCGGTGCAATGCTTCGGCGGTGGGGTGCGCGCCGATCTTGTTCTGGTCGTAGCCCGCGCCGGTGACCCAGGCGCCGGCGGGCAGCGTCGCGGCCCTTTCCGCCACCGCGCGGTAGAGCGCGTCGAGCGTCGGCGCGGCCTCGGCGGAGACGTCCAGTTCGCGGATTCGCTTGCCGCGCATGCTCAAGTGGTGGTGCGCGTCGTTGAGACCGGGGACGACCGGCGCGCCGCCGAGGTCGACCACCACGTCCGCGGAGAGGCCGCGGACCTCGTCGTCGAACCCGACGATCCGGCCGCCGAGCACGCCCAGCGCGGTCGCTTGTGGACGGTGCGGGTCCAGCGTAGTGAATCGTCCATTGTGGAATAACGCATCGAGACGCACTGGGTTCATCCTTGTCGGGTCAGGGTTTTCTCGGAACCGGCGACGGCTGCGGTGCGGCGGGCGAGCGCCAGGACGCAGGTGAGGGTCAACGCGAGCAGCACGACGTGGTACACGACGACCGGCCAGATCGCGCCGTGCGTCGCGTTGAGCAGCGCCTGCGCGATGAATGGCGTCGTCCCGCCGAAGACGGTGCTGCACAGCTGGTAGGACAGCGAGATCCCGGTGTAGCGCAGGTGGATCGGGAAGCCGCGGGTGAGGAATCCGGCGAGCACCGCGTAGTAGCCGGAGCCGCACACGGTCGCGACCGCGATGCCGACGAACGCCAATCCCGGGTTGCCGGACGCGATCAGCAGGTACATCGGCACGGTCACCACGATGTTGGCCGCCAGCGAGACGGCCATGAACCGGGTTTCGCCGACGCGTTCGGCCAGCCGCGCCGCGACCGGCTGCCAGCAGAACTGCACGACGGACGCGCCGAGCAGCACGTACAGCATGGTCTGGCGGCCGATGCCGAGTTCGTTCGTGGACCAGGCGAGGACGAACGTGTTGCTGAAGTACGCGGCGGCGATGCCCATGATGCTCGCGCCGATGCCGAGCAGCACGGTCCGCCAAGCTGTCCGCACGACCTCGACCAGGGGCACCTTCGCGACCGCGGCGTTCGCCTTGGCCCGCACGAACTCCGCCGGCTCCTCGACCTTCAGCCGGATCAGCAGGCCCAGCGCGACCAGCGCGCCGGACAGCAGGAACGGCACGCGCCAGCCCCAGGTCAGGAACTGCTCGTCCGGCAACGCGCTGACGGCGAGAAAGACCACTGTGGACAGAATCGACCCGGCGGGCGAACCCTGCTGGGCGAACATGGCGAAGTACGACCCGCGTCCGGCGGGCGCGTTCTCCGCGGCGAGCACGACCGCGCCGCCCCACTCCCCGCCGACCGCGACGCCCTGCACCGCGCGAAGGGCGACGAGCAGCAACGGCGCGGCGATGCCGATCTTGGCGTATGTCGGCAGCAGGCCGACCGCGAAGGTCGCGAAGCCCATCAGCAGCAGCGTGACGACCAGCGTGTTCTTGCGCCCGACCCGGTCTCCGAGGTGGCCGAACACGATGCCGCCCAGCGGCCGGGCGAGAAACCCGACCCAGAACGTGCCGAACGCGGCGAGCACGCCGGTCGCCGGGTTCAGCCCGGGGAAGAACAGCTTGCCGAAGACCAGCGCGGACGCGGTTCCGTACAGGTAAAAGTCGTACCACTCGATCGCCGTCCCGGCGAAGGAGGCGAGCGCGGCGCGGCGGCCGGCGGCGGTTTCGTGGTTCACGGGCTACTCCCTGGCGGCGGTGTTCCCCAGAGTCTTCGTCCCGGGACCTATGCTGTCCAATACCTGTCTGGCCCCATTCCAATACCTCGGAGGCATAGGCGTGGAACTGCGCGTGGTGCGTTATTTCCTGGCCGTGGTGCGAGAAGGCTCGGTCACCGCCGCGGCGCGCACGGTGCGGGTCGCGCAGCCGTCGCTGTCGCGGCAGCTGCGCGCGCTGGAAGCCGAACTCGGGGTGGCGCTGTTCTCGCGCTCCCCCGGCTCGTTGACGCTGAGCGCGGCGGGCACCCGGTTCGTGCCGATCGCCCAGGACCTGGTGCGCCGTGCCGAGGAAGCGGGCGCGGTGATGGCCGCGATCGGCCGGACCGAGGACACGCCGCTGACGCTCGTCGCGCCGCCGAGCACAGTGGACAGTCTGCTGGCCCCGTTCATGGCCACCGGCAAAGCCGGACCGGTGCTGCGGGACGCGTTCCCAGTCGCGCCGGACCAGGTTTTCGACCGGCTCCTGCACAGCAGCGCCGACCTCGGCATCTCGACGTCCCCGCCGCCCGCGCAGCTGGAAACCGCCGCGCTGGGCCGGGTCCTGGTCTCCGCGCAGGTCCGGCCGGACCACCGCTGGTACGAGGCGAAGTCGATCCTGCTGGCCGAACTGGCCGCCGAACCGCTGCTGGTGATGAACCGCAGCAACGCCGCGCGCCTGGTCGTGGACGAGGCGTTCCACCGCGCCGGGCTCGTGCCGTCCGAACTGAACGAGACGGGCTCCCCCAGCGTCGCCCAAGCCCGCGCCGCCGGCCGCGGCGAGGTCTGCCTGGTGACCGACCTGGTCCGGTTCGGACTGCGCGCCATCCCGATCGAAACCCGCGACGGACGGCTCACGGTGCCGCTGTACGCGGGCTGGCGACGGGATCACTACGCCCGGCCGTCGATCCTGGCGTTGATCGAGGGATTACGGGAGTTTCGTGGCGCGTTGGGCGAATGAGGCGTACTCGGGGAGAAGTTTTCGTTACGGCGCAAGGGGTTTACCTGGATATGCTCTGCCGGTGCTGTATGACTATTTCGTCGCGGTGGACGACACCATGGCCGCGCTCGCGTTCGAAGATCCCGACAATGCCCGTTGCCCGGGCTACGCCGAACTCGCCGTGAAGGGAGCCGATCCGATCACGGATCTGCTGCCCGTCGAGACATCTCTGACTCGCCGGACCCTCGCGGAGGTCGAGGCCGACCCTGACCGCGGCCGGGACATCGCGCTCCTCGAAGACGGGGAAGCCGCTGCGGTGCTGTCGCTGGCCAACTCCTTCCGCGACGCACTGGCTGCCGCCGACGACGGTGCTCTCCAAACCGCTGCCGCCGCCTTCGTCGAGCAGAACGAGGAAGACGCCGAGGTCGAGGATGTCATCGCGTTCCTGAAGGAACTCGCCGCGCTGGCCGCAGGCGCCGCCGCGGAAGGCCACCGCCTCTACTGCACGATCTCCCTGTAGCCAACTCACTCGATCCGGTGACCCGGCGGCCCGATCCGTGCTAGAACAGTGCGGCGACGGGAAAACTGACCCGCCGGGCCCGGGCCACGGCCGACTATCTCTTCTTCGTCGGGGCCGGGGAATGGCCGGTCGCCGTGTCCGCGCTCGGGGTCGTGCTCGGGGCCGTCACGATCCTGCCGAGCGCGTTCGGCGTCGTGCTCTCGGTCGTCGCGCTCCTGCTCGGCCTGCTCACCCTCGTGCGCGACGTCCGCCTGCTGCGGAAACGGTGGGCCGGTTACGAGTTCACCGCGATCGCCGCGCCGTTCCCGGTCGCCGACACTCCGCCGCCGCACGCGTATCCGGACGCGCGGTACCTGGCGATTCCCTCCCGCGGCACGGCGTTGGTCAGCGACGCCATCGACGCGGCCCTCGCCGAAACCACCTTCGGCATCACCGTCGCGGAGGAGCCTTACCGGCTGCCCGCGAAGCTGAAGGCCACCGCCCCGCACGTGCTGCCGTTGCGGGCTCGCGGCCGGTTGCTGTTCAACGGTCCGATCGTCGGCATGCGCGGCGAACCGCTGCCGGTCGCCGGGGCGCGGCCGGCGCCGATCGTCCTGCATCGCGCGCGGTTCTTCGACGCGGTCTGCAGCAACGAACTCGCCTCGCTGCGCATCACGAACTCCGCTGACGGCCGCGAATACGACCTGCGCAGCGAGGAACTGACTGACTCGTCCGGCGCGCTCCGAACCCTCGCCGCGAGCACGCTGGCCGATCTCGTCGGCGTCTCCACGATCGCGTTCACCTCGGACGGCCTGCTCGTCGTCGTCCGCCAGTCCGCCCGGAACTCGGCCAGCGGGCTGCTGCTCGCCCCGTCCGGAAGCGGCAGCCTGGAACCGCAGGATCTCCTTGCCCCGCAAGGCGGAACCCGCCGGACCCTGCACACCGCGGTGTGTGCCGGAATGGAACGCGAACTGTGCGAGGAAGCCGCCGTCCGCCCCAGCGAAATCTCCGGAACGCGGTTGACCGGTTTCGCCCGCTGGCTCGAACGCGGCGCGAAGCCGGAATTCTTCGGCGTCACCCAGCTGTCCGTCGACAGCACCGAACTGACCAGCCGCCGGACGAAGGGCGCGGAACGGCTCTACAGCGCCGGAGTCACCGTCCTGGAGGTCGACCTGGCCGCGCTGGGCCGAGAACTGGCCGACGGCGTACCGCTGGTCGAAGCGAACGCGCTGCCGCCTCGGCTCCGCGACGACAGCTCGCTCCCGCTGCTGCTGTGCCTGCGCAGCGCCGCGCTGCGGGTCAGTACTCGTTCTTGATCACGAAGTAGGACCCGCGGATCGTCCCGGCGAGCTTCGACTTCTGGCGCGCGAACTTGAACTTGTCGGCGAGTTCCTCCGGGACGTCCATCCCGTCGGAAAGCTTGAACCCGACGGCCCGCTTGCCGCCGTCCTCGAGGGTGTACATGACGTTGATCGACAGGCCGCTCTCGTAGAACACGTAGGACATCCGGATGCCGTCGACCTCGAATTCGGTCGCTTCCAGCGGCCGCGAGGAAATGACGATGTCGCGTTCTTCCTTGAGAATCCGGTGCACCCGCTCGATGATCTCCGGTACCTCGGCGGCGGGCTCGACGGTGAACACGTGGTCGTACTTGTTCTTGAAGTAGCGCGCCTCGTTCGCCCGCAGCCCGGCGAGCGCGTCCGCGACCGGAGACGACTCCAGGCCGACAGTCGACACGGTGGTGAAATCGACGGCGTAGGACATGATCCGCACTCCCGGGCTGGTTTGATCGCGATGTCCGGCAGAATACCCTGGTAAAACGCATCGGCAACCGGAGCGCGGCGACCACCGCTCGCGCCGATCGCCGGAGCCTTCCCGCCCCGGCGCCCCGCCATCGCGGTCATGATTTCCTTCTCGAACGCCCGGTGGGGGAATTTCGGGCAGGGCCTACGGTGGCCGGGTGCGCAACCACCTGATCGACCTGGCCGCGGCGCTCGCCGTGCTCGGCCTGACGCTGGCCGGCGAACCGCCGGACGCGGGCCGTCCGTGGTTCTGGCCGGTCGCGGTCGCGGCGATGTTCCTGGCGGTGCTGCTGCGCCGCCGGTTCCCGTTGCCCGCGATGCTGGCGTCGGTCGGCGTCGCGCTGGCCACGCCGCCGTTGTGGGGCACCTCCGTCACTCTCTACACGGTCGCTTCGCTGCGCGGGCTCCGCTGGCCGACCGCGGTCGCCGTGCTCTCGGAAACCGGGCTGGTCGTGTCGTTTATCCGGCCGTCGAGCCCGCCGGACTGGAAGACGTTCGGGCTCGCTCTCGTGCTGGAGGTCGTGGTCCCGACGCTGGCCGGGTTGTGGATGCACCAGCGCACGGCCTTGCTCGCGGCCCTGCGCGACCGCGCGGAGCAGGCCGAACGCGAGCGGGATCTGCTCGGCGAGCGCGCCGTGGCGGCCGAGCGGCGGCGGATCGCCCGTGAAATGCACGACGTCGTCGCGCACCGGGTCAGCATCGTGGCGTTGCAGGCAGGCGCGCTTTCCGTGCGGGCCAAGGACGACGAGACCGCGCAGCTCGCCGAGGTGATCCGCGAATCGAGTTCCGCCGCGCTCAACGAATTGCGCGACATCCTCCGGGTGCTCCGCGACGACGGCCCGGAACCGCGCTCGCTGCCGGACCCGACGCTCGACGGGGTCCGCCAACTCGCCGACGATCTCGCCGCCGCCGGGGCGCAGGTGCGCGCCAGCCTGCCGGAGCCGATGCCGGACGTGCCCGACTCGATCGGGCGCGCGGCGTACCGGATCGTGCAGGAAGCTCTCACCAACGCCGCGAAACACGCGCCAGGAACCGCAATCGACGTAGGACTGTCCACTTCGGATGATCAGCTCGTGGTCGAAGTGGCCAACCCGCTCGCCGATTCGGCCGGACTGCCCGGCGCGGGCTACGGACTGGTCGGCATGCGCGAACGCGTCACGCTGACCGGCGGAACGCTCCGCGCCGGACCGGACGGCGCGGGCAGTTACCGGGTGCGGGCGGCGTTCCCGCTGCGAGCGGAGGAACCGTGCTGAAAATCCTGCTGATCGACGACGAGGTGCTCGTACGCAGCGGCATCCGGATGATCCTGGAATCCGATCCGGGGATCGAGGTGGTCGCGGAAGCCGGCGACGGCCGCGAAGCGCTCGCCCTCGTCCGCGAGCACCGGCCGGACCTCGTGCTCACCGACGTGCAGATGCCCGAGGTCGACGGCCTGGAGGTGACCCGCCTGGTGACCGCCGAACCGGACGCGCCCGCAGTCGTGGTGCTGACGACGTTCGACCTCGACGAGTACGTGCACGAAGCGCTTCGCCACGGTGCCACGGGTTTCCTGCTGAAGGACACGCCGCCGCGCGAGCTGGTCAAGGCGATGCACGTGGTCGGCGACGGCGAGGCGATGCTGTCGCCGTCCATCACTCGGCGGTTGTTGACGCACTTCGCCAGTGCCGCCACTCCGACGTCTGCCCGGACTCGGCTCGAACCGCTGACGCCTCGTGAACGCGAGGTCGCGGTGGCTGTCGGACAGGGCTCGAGCAACGCCGAGATCGCCCGAGCGCTCGGGCTCAGCGAGGCGACCGTGAAGGTCCACTTGGGACGGATCATGGCCAAGACCGAGGCGGCGAACCGCACGCAGGTCGCGATCCTGGTGCACGACGCCGGGCTCGCCTGAATCGTTATCCCGCGAGGAGCGGCCGGGTTCTATGCTCGACGCCGGGTCGGGGGGCCGTTTCCGAGGGGACCCCAATGCCGCTGCCGAAACCGACCGGGCCGAGCTACGAAGACGCGCCGCCGCCCGCGGAACCGCGCGGCACCAACGGCTTCGCGATCGCGTCGCTGATCCTGGCGATCCCGGCGTTCAGCCTGCCGTTGAGCATCGCGTTCGGCGTCATCGCGCTCCGCCAGACCCGCGTATTCGGCAACCCGGGCCGCGGGCTCGCGATCGCCGGCTTGTCGATCAGCGGCGCGTGGGTCGCGGCGCTCCTGATCGGGCTCGCGGTGGCCAGTCCTTCCCCGGACCCGCTGTTCCACGCCAGCCCCGGCGACTGTTTCCGCTCGGGCGCCAAAGCCAGCCCGGTGTCCTGCGAGGACGCGCACGACATCGAGGTGTTCCGCCTGGCCCCCGGCGGCGATTCGCTCCGCAGCGCGTGCGAGGCCGAAGCCAAGGAGTACTTCGCGAGCAGCGTCCCGCCGGACTACGTTCACGTGAGCGCACGGCAGCCGTCCACCTCGGACTCCCCCGGCCAGCACGCGGTATGCACGCTCGAGACCGACTTCCCCACCACCGGCCGGGTCGTGCACTGACCGCTCAGGGAGCCCCCGGCGGCACGAACGGCAACCCGCCCGGCGCGCCCGCCTCCGCCAGCGCCAGCAGCATCCCCGTGTCCACTTCGGACTGAATCGCGTCCGCCAGCCGGTCCAGCATGTCCTCCCGCAAATCCGCGAACCCCGGCGCACCCTCGACCGCCTGCCACTCGATCCCGGCCTGCGCCGCCGCCTCGGCAAGCCACGCACGCCGGAACCCGTCGTTCTCCAACGCGCCATGCCACGTGGTCCCCCACACCGAACCGACCCGGTAACCGTCCAAAAACGACTCCGCATCCGCCGAACCCGCACTGCCGTGATGGATCTCGTACGCCTCCACCCGATGCCCGCGCCACTCGCCGACCGGACGGCCGAGCACCTTCTCCTCGGCGAACTTCACGCGCGTCGGCAGCAGTCCCAGCCCTTCGACCAGCCCGGCTTCCGACTCGACGTTGTCCTCAATGGACTCCGCGAGCATCTGGTAGCCGCCGCAGATCCCCAGCACCGGAAGACCCGCCTTAGCCCGCGCGGTCACCGCATCCGCTAAACCTCGCGTACGCAACCACTTCAGATCGTCCACAGTGGCCCGCGAGCCCGGCAGCACGACCAGATCCGCGGCGGCGACGGTATCCGGGTCGGCGGTCAGGCTCACCGTGACGCCCGGCTCCGCCGCGAGCGCGTCCACGTCGGTCGCGTTGGACGCCCGCGGGAACCGGACGACCGCGACCCGCAACCCGCGTTGCGCGGCTTCGTGCCGCCATCCGGCCGCGGCGAGGGCGTCCTCGGAGTCGATCCACACGCGGTCCAGCCACGGCAGCACGCCGAGCACCGGCCGTCCGGTGACCTTCTCCAGGCTGTTCAACCCGGGCTGCAGCAACCCGACGTCACCGCGGAATTTGTTCACCAGCCAGCCCGCGACGAGCGCCTGGTCCTCGGGCGACAGCAACGCGAGCGTGCCGAACATCGCGGCCAGCACCCCGCCGCGGTCGATGTCGCCGACCACCAGCACCGGCAGCGAAAACCGCCGCGCCAGGCCCAGGTTGACGTAGTCGCCGGAGCGCAGGTTGATCTCCGCCGGGCTGCCCGCGCCCTCACAGACGACGAGGTCAAACCGTTGCCGCAGCTCGGCAAACGCGGCGAAGGCGATGTCCGCGAGCCCAGCCCGGCCGGTGGCGTACTCCCCGGCTTCGAGCGTGCCGTACGGCTTGCCGAGCGCGATCACGTGACTGCGCCGGTCGCTGCCCGGCTTGAGCAGTACGGGGTTCATCGCCGCTTCCGGCTCCACCCGCGCCGCCCGCGCCTGCAGCCACTGCGCGCGGCCGATCTCCGCACCGTCCGCGCAGACCATCGAGTTGTTCGACATGTTCTGCGCCTTGAACGGCGCGACCCGCACGCCGCGCCGCGCGAACCAGCGGCAGAGTCCAGCGGTGACCAGGCTTTTCCCGGCGTCGGACGTGGTACCGGCGATCAGCAGCCCGCTCATCCCGCCACCGTAATCCCCGCGCTCCGCATCCCGCTCACCGCGATCCCCGCCGCGACCGCCAGCGCCGCCGCGCCGACCAGCCGCGACAACCGCACCGCCCGGCGCAGATCGCTCGCCCCCGGCGGCCGTCCGTCGCCCAGCGTGCTCCGGCGCTCGACCTCGCCGTGATACGTGTTCGTGCCGCCGAGCCGGATGTCCAGCGCACCAGCGAAAGCAGCCTCGACCTGTCCCGCGTTCGGACTCGGATGCGCACTGCCGTCGCGGCGCCAAGCCCGCCAGGCCGACCGCGTATGTCCGCCGGCCAGCGGCGCGGTCACCGCGGTCAGCACCGCGCCGACGCGCGCGGGCACCAGATTGGCCCAGTCGTCGGTGCGCGCGGCGAACCAGCCGAAGTTGCGGTGGCGCGGCGAGCGGTAGCCGATCATCGCGTCGAGCGTGTTCACCGCGCGGTACCCCAGCAGCCCCGGCACGCCCGCGACCGCACCCCACAGCAACGGCGCGACGACCGCGTCGGAGGTGTTCTCGGCGATCGATTCGGTGGCCGCGCGGGTCAGCTCGGCCGAGTCGAGACCGGTCGCGTCGCGCGCGCAGAGGTGGCTGAGCCGCTGCCGGGCGGCGGGCAATTCACCCGATTCGAGTAATCGCGCCATTTCGCGTCCCTCCGCGGCGAGCCCGCGGCCGCCCAGGACGGCCCACGTCGCCGCGGCGGTCAGGACGAATCGGGCACCCGGCCGGTTCCGCGCCGCCTTCTCGGCAAGCAGCCCGAATCCGACCACGGACCCCGCGCAGACCGCCGCGTGGGCCGCCCCGCGCGGCTTGGAATCGGCCCACCACCAGCGTTCGAGCTGGCCAGCGGCGGTGCCGAAGGCGGCGACCGGATGTCCCCGGCGCGGGTCGCCGAACCACGCGTCGGCGGCGTATCCGGCGATCAGCCCGGCCGCGGTGACGGCTTGTCGGAGTGGCACGTGGCGAACCGTAGCGCTAGGGAGAGAATGCCGGGTATGACCAAGCTGACGCACCGGCTCGCCGGGTCTCTCGAAACCCTGGCGCAGGCCCTCCGCCGGTACGGACGCGACGACGGCAAGGTGCTCGTTCTCGGCGGGGTTCGCTCGGGCAAGTCGAGGCACGCGGAGCGGCTCGTCGCGCACCACCCCCACCTCGTGTACGTCGCTCCCGGGCTGCCCCCGTCGGCCGAGGACCCGGAATGGGCCGCCCGCGTCGAGGCGCACCGGGCCCGCCGCCCGCGCCACTGGACGACGGTCGAGACCACCGACCTGGCGACCGTGCTGCGCAACGCGACGAGCCCGCTGCTGATCGACTGTCTCGGCACCTGGCTGTCGCGGGTCCTCGACGAGGTCGGCGCGTGGTCGAGCACATCGGGCTGGGAGCGCAGGCTGGACGACCGGCTCGAGGATTTCCTGGCCGCGTGGAGCCAGGCGCGGGTGCCGGTCGTCGCGGTCAGCAACGAGGTCGGCAGCGGTGTGGTGCCCGCAACGGTGTCCGGACGGCTGTTCCGTGATGTGCTGGGCGCACTCAACAACCGGGTGTCCGCCGACAGCGACCGGGTGTCGCTCATCGTCGCCGGGCGGGCGCTCGACCTTCCGTGAGGAGCCAGCCGTGCCGAGTTTCGCCATCCCCGTCCCGGACGCCGCCGCCCGCGCCGCCGCCTTGGAGCGCCTGGACGGCCTGGTCAAACCGGTCGGCTCGCTCGGCAGGCTGGAGGAACTCGCGGCCTGGCTGAGCGCCGCGCACGGGGTGGTCCCGCCGCGCCCGCTGGACGACGTCCGCGTGGTCGTCTTCGCCGGCGACCACGGCGTGTCGGCGCAGTCGGCGTACCCGCGCGAGGTCACGGCGGCGATGGTGCGCGTGTTCCTGGCCGGACGCAGCGGCGTGACGGTGCTCGCCGCGCAGGTCGGGGCCAGCGTCCGGGTAGCCGACATCGCGGTCGATTGGGACGCCGCGGATGTTCCCGACGAAGTCACCGCCCACAAGATCCGCCGCGGTTCGGGTGCGATCGACGTGGAGGACGCTTTGGCCCCCGGCGAGGCGCTCGCGGCTTTTGAGGCGGGACGGGCCATCGCTGCCTCGGAGTCCGCTGCGGACGTTCTCATTCCGGGCGACATGGGCATCGGCAACACCACCGTTTGCGCCGCCGTCGTGGCTTCCGCGCTGGGCCTCCCCGCGGCCGAGGTGGTCGGCACCGGCACCGGCGTTTCCGGGGAAGCTTTGGAACGCAAGACCGCCGTGGTCGCCACTGCCCTGTCGCGCCGCCCCGTCACCGACCCGTTCGACCGCCTGACAGCCCTCGGCAGCGCCTGCCTGGCCGCGACGGCCGGTTTCTTGGTGGAAGCGGCCGTCCGGGGAATCCCGGTGCTGCTGGACGGCATTTTCTCCGCGACGGCGGCGTTGGTCGCTCGGGACATCGCGCCCGGTGCGGAGCAGTGGTGGCTGGCCGGACATCGTTCGACGGAACCGGCGCAAGCGTTTGCCCTGAAGGCGCTGGGGTTGACGCCGATCCTCGACCTGGGCCTCCGGCTCGGCGAGGGCAGCGGGGCGGTGCAGGCAGTGCCCACTCTGCGGGCGGCACGTGCGGTGATCGCGGAGATGGGTTTGCTGGCGGACCTCGGGTGAGCTGTTTGCTGGGAGCGCGGACTTTGCCTCGGGACCGGTTCAGGCGTTGGGCTGCGGTTCAGCACGGGGCGCGGCCAGGAGATCGGCCCGGATTCGAGGCTTTGCCCGTCGCGTCCGCGAGACAGCGAGGAGATCGGTCGGCGGCTCGGCTCGACGGTCCGGCAATGGGTCGGCGCGGTATCCGCTTCGCCGGGGATCGCCCCAATGCCACATTGGTTGCGTCCGACGCACCCAATGTGGCGTTCGGTGCGTCCCACGCACCCAATGCCACATTGGGGCGCAAGCCGTGATCCCGCTCAGCGACGGCATCCGGCTCGCCATGGGAACACTGACCACCGTCCCGGTCCCGGCTCCGCGCACGATCGATCGGCGGGTGGCGGGCGTGGCGATGGCGCTCGGCCCCCTCGCCGCGCTCCCGCTCGCCGCGGTGGCCGGGCTCGTCGTGGCGGGCGGGGTCGCGCTCGGGCTCCCCGCGCTGGCCGTCGCCGCGCTGGCGCTCGGGACGGTCGCCCTGGGCAGTCGCGGCCTGCACCTCGACGGTCTCGCCGACACCGCCGACGGGCTCGGTGCCTCCTACGACCGCGCGAAAGCCCTGGACGTCATGCGCCGCGGCGACTCCGGACCCACCGGGGTCGCGACGCTGCTCTTCGTCCTCCTCGTCCAAACCGGCGCCCTGACCGGCGCGATCTCGCACGGGCACGGGATCGCCGCCGCGGTCCTGTCCGTCCTGTGTGGACGGTGCGTGCTCTCGCTGTGCTGCGCACGAGGGGTCCCTTCGGCCCGCCCCGAAGGATTGGGCGCGACGGTCGCCGGGTCAGTCCCCGTCCTGGTAAGTGCGACGGTGTTCGTGCTCGCCGCAGGGTGCGCGGCGTTGGCTCCCGGATTGTCGTGGTGGCGAGGGGTCCTCGCGGTGGCACTCGGCTACGCCGCCGCAGCGATCTTGCTGGCCCGCTGCGTCCAACGCATCGGCGGAGTAACCGGCGACGTCCTCGGCGGTTGCGTCGAGGTGGCGGTGGCCGCGGCGCTGCTGGCGACGGCCTGAATCAACTCCGTCCCAGGCTGCGGCAGGCACCCGCCCCGTGTTACCAAGGGGAGGTCCGCGACGAAAGACCGAGGGGACCTCGTGCCACCCATACCTCTGCGGCTCACCCGGCGGCGGCTGTTTCAGCTGTCCGCCGGGCTTTCGGTTCTCGCGACGGCGGCCTGCAATTCAACCCCGGGCACCGCGGTGCCCAAGCCGGACGGGACGCTCGGCGCGAATTTCAACGCCGATCCGGACACCATGGGCTGGGACGAGCTTCAGCGCTCCGGCGCGAAGTGGGTGCGCGGGTTCACCGCGATGCCTGACCTGGACAAGCAGGACGCCACCGAAAACCCGACGATCAAGACGCTCCTTCAAGCCGGTGATCGGCAATACGGCACTGTGCTGTCGCTCAAGTTTCCGTATTTTCCCGAGAACCACCAGCAGATTCCGCGGCCCGGAACTCCGGCGATGCAGGCCGATCTCGCGCGGGTCGACAAAGTGCTTCCCGCGGTGCTGGACAAGGTCGACATCCTGGTGCTCGGCAACGAGCCGTTCATCGAATGCCCGCGGGCCGACTGGAACGACGGCGCGCTCAACGAATTCTACGAGACCATCGCCGCCCACGTGATCAAGCAGCGCCGGGGAAAGACCGTCCTGTATCTGGGCGCGCTCAACAATCTCGAGGATCCCCAGTGGACGGGCCCCGGCACTGAGCGCTGGATGAAGTACGTCCGCGACACCCCGGAGATCGAGGGCGCCGACCTCCATCCGCACGTCGGCGAACCGGACCAGGTCCAGGCGTTTCTCGATTACGTCCTGCCCAGGCTGGGCGGCAAGAAGTTCCTCGTCACCGAGTTTTCGCTGGTCCAATTGTGGAAGAAACATCTCGGCGACCGGATCTCCGCCGAGTACGCGGCCAAATACCGCGTCCGCGAGGACACCAAGGTCTGGCAGGTCATCCGGAACGCGTTGCACCAGCCGTTCCCCAAGCAGCGGTGGGACGATTTCCTTCGCACCAGCCCGTGGTTCGAGAACAACAAGAACTTCCTGACCGACCAGATGACGAAGTTCCGCGCGACCGGCAAGCTCGCCGTCGCCACTTACGGCATCGACCAGGGCATCGCCGCGCTCAAGGGGGCGGACTTCGGGCCGGACACTCCGCCGTGGCTCCTCAACAGCGTGTTCGCGCGGGCGACCGTCCAGAAGAACCCCGACGGCACCGCGGCACCGAACTACGCTTGGCTGGACGAATTCACCGCGCTCCAGAAGCGTTAGCCAGAGCGGCAAGGAACGCATTCCGTTGTCGCGCGGTCTCGGACGGCGATGCGCAGGTGATCGGGTCCCAGACCGGGGAAGGTGTCGCCGCGGCGGACGGCGTAGCCTGCTTCGCGCAGGCGCAAGCGGACGTCCGCACCGCCGGGGACCCGGATCAGCACGAACGGGCCACGCGGGGTGCCGAGTACCGGGATTCCCAGTGCGGCCAATCCGGATTCCAGATAGTCGCGGTCGGCTTCCGCGGCGGCGGCCAGCTTTTCGGCTTCTTCCAGCGCGGCGGGGCGGCAGCAGGCGACCGTCGCCACTGCGGCCAAAGTGGACACAGACCAGGGCGGCTGAACGGCGCGCAAGCGGGCGATCAGGGAAGGTTCGCCGAGGACGTATCCGGCTCGCAGCCCTGCCAAGCCCCACGTCTTGGTGAGACTTCGCAGCACTACCACGCCCGGGATTTGTTCCCCGGCAAGGCTTTCTACTTCCCCGGGGACGGCGTCCAGGAAGGCTTCGTCCACCACGAGGATCCGGCCGGGGCGGGCCAGTGCTCGCAGCGAATCCGCGGGGTGCAGGACCGAGGTGGGGTTGGTCGGATTGCCGATGAAGACCAGGTCGGCCGAATCGGGGACCAATTCGAGCGCAAGCCGGTAATCGTCCACTTCGGACAGGAGGACTCGGTCGACAGCGTGTCCAGCGGCGCGCAGGGCGGCTTCCGGTTCGGTGAATTGCGGATGGACCACCACTGCGTGCTCCGCCGCGAGAGAAGCCAGCAGCGTGAATGCTTCCGCGGCACCCGCGGTCACGAGGACGTCATCGAAATCCCGGCCGTGCCGGGCGGCGACGGCTTCCGCCGCGCGAGTCGGGTCGGGGTAGGCGGCCAGGTCGTCCAAGGCGGCGGCGAGTTCGGCGCGCAGCCAAGCTGGCGGAGTTGGAAGCCGGACATTCACGGCCAGATCGACCAGTCCGTCGCCGACTTCGCGGTCGCCGTGGTGGTGGAGGTCGTACTCAGCCATGGACCGCTGCCAGGGAATGGGCGCGCACCCGCGAGGCGAAACGGTCTGCCAGTTCGGGATGTCCGGCCCAGTGCACATGCAGATAGGACGCGTGCAGGGAAGGCGAGGCGAACCCGTCCAGGCCGCGGTCCCAGCCCCACGCGGCGGTTTCCCCATGGGCGGGCGCGATTTCGGTGCGGTGGAATTCGTGTCCGGTGACCCGCTGTCCGGCCGCGGCGAGCACGTTGTCCGCGACCGAGACGGCCCGGCGGTAGCCGAGCTTTCCCCGGGAGGTCATGGTCGCGTCCGCGGCGACGGCGCCGACCATCGGCAATCCGTCGAGCGAACGGCACAGGTACAGCAGGCCCGCACATTCCGCGCTCACCGGCATGCCCGCGTCGATCGCCGCGCCGACCGCGGTCCGGAGTTCCACATTGGACGAAAGTTCGGCGGCATGCACTTCCGGGAAACCTCCGCCGAAGTACAACCCGGCACAACCCGCGGGCAAATCCTTGTCCCGCAAGGGGTCGATGTCGACGACGTCGATTCCGCGCGCGGCCAGCAGTTCGATGTTCTCGGCGTAGCGGAAGGTGAACGCCGGACCGCCGGCGGCGGCGAGGGTCGCACGTGGACCGTCCCATTCGGGTCCGGCATTCCACAATGGACCGTTCAACGCGGGAGCACTTCGGGCCACTCGCACAATGGCTTCGAGATCGATCCCGGCCGCGACCCAGTCCGCCAGTTCCGGCAGCAACCGCCGCGATTCCGCGGCTCGTTCGGCGGCTGGCACCAAGCCGAGATGGCGGCTCGGCGCGTGCACGTTTTCGTTGCGCCGCAACGCACCCAGCAACGGGACGCCGGTCGCTTCCAGCGCGGTGACGATCTCGTCCTCGTGCCGTTGCGACCCCAGCTTGTTCAGAATCACCCCGGCGAGCCGGACGCGGGTGTCGTACTGCGCGAACCCCAGCACGGTCGCCGCGACACTGCGTGAAGCCGCAGAAGCGTCGACCACCAGCACGACCGGCGCGTCGAGCAAGCGCGCGACATGGGCGGTCGACGCGTAGCCTTCGGTGCCCAAAGCGCCGTCGAAAAGGCCCATCACGCCTTCGATGACGGCGAGGTCCGCACCCGCGGAACCGTGCCGCAGCAACGGAACCAGGGTGTCCTCGCCCTGCAGGAACGGGTCCAGGTTCCGCGCGGGACGGCCGGTGGCGAGCGAATGGTAGCTGGGGTCGATGAAGTCCGGGCCGACCTTGTGCCCGGACACGACGTGCCCGGCGGAGCGCAACGCGGCCATCAGCCCGGCCGCGATGGTGGTTTTGCCGTGCCCGGAACCGGGCGCGGCAATGACGACCCGGGCTACCACTCGATCCCCCGCTGGCCCTTCTGCCCGGCGTCCATCGGGTGCTTCACCTTCGTCATTTCCGCGACCAGATCCGCGGCCTCGATCAGCTCCGGCGGCGCGTAGCGGCCGGTGATCACGACGTGCTGGTGTCCGGGCCGAGCGGCCAAAGCGGACACGACGTCGTCCACTTCGAGCCAGCCCCATTTGAGCAGGTAGCTGAATTCGTCGAGGACATAGAAATCGTGCGTCTCGGCGGCGAGCCGGCGTTTGATTTCCGCCCAGCCTTCGCGCGCGTTGGCGGCATGGTCCTCTTCGGACCCTGGTTTGCGCGACCAGCTCCAGCCCTCGCCCATTTTGTGCCATTCGACCGGACCGCCCTGTCCGGTGTCGTCGTGCAGCTTCCCGAGCGCTTTGAACGCGGCTTCCTCGCCCACGCGCCATTTCGCCGACTTCACGAACTGGAACACGCCGATCGACCAGCCCTGGTTCCACGCGCGCAACGCCATTCCGAACGCCGCGGTGGACTTCCCTTTCATCTCGCCGGTGTGCACGGCGAGCAGCGGACGGTTGCGGCGCTGCCGCGTGGTGAGCCCGTCCTTCGGCACGACAGCCGGTTTTCCCTGCGGCATCAGGCAGCCCTCCCCGTCCGTTCGCGCACCGCCGAAGCGAGCGATTCAGCGGCCACATCGGACAGTGGCACGTGTTCAGCTCCCAAGTGGCCAGCCAGTTCCGCGGCCAAGCCGAGGCGCATCCGGCCGGTCTCGCAGTCCATCACGATCGTCGTCACGTCGGTCAGCAATCCCGCGGCCGCCTTCGCCCGGGCCACCGCGTCGGAGCCGCTCGTCGCGCGGCCGTCGGTGACGAGCACCAGCAGCGGCCGACGGCGCGGGTCCCGGATCGCCTCGACCCGCAGCACCCGCGCGGCCTCCAGCAATCCCTCGGCGAGCGGCGTACGTCCGCCGGTCGGCAAGCCTTCCAACCGGGCAGCGGCGGCCTCGACGCTGATCGTCGGCGGCAGCGCCAGCTCGGCGCCCGTGCCACGGAACGTGACCAGACCGACCTTGTCCCGCCGTTGGTAGGCGTCCAACAGCAGGGAAAGCACGGCGGTCTTCACTTCCCGCATCCGCGCCCGCGCGCCCATCGAACCCGACGCGTCCACGCAGAACAGCACCAGATTGCCTTCCCGGCCTTCGCGCAACGCGAACCGCAGATCCGCGGACCGCACCTCGAGCCCCGCCCCGGACCGGCCGCGAGCCTGCTGATGCGGTGCGGCAGCACGGATCGTGGCGACCAGATGCGGCCGTCCGTCCCGCACGCTGGGCGGCTGCACGCCGATCGTCCGGCCGGTGTCCGTGATCGCACGCGACCGGCGGCCGCGCTCGCCCTCGCCAGTGCCCTTCACCCGGAACACCCGCGCGCGAAAGGCATCCCCGGCACCGACCGTCTTCTGCGGCGAAGACCCATTGCCCGAAGGAGCCTGGTCAGGAGACTCAGACGGCGGAGCGCCCTCGGACGGACCACCATCTGGAATCGGCCCGCCGTCCTCCGGGCCAGGCCCGCCGCCAGACGGACCGTCGTCGTCCGGTCCTTCAGGAGGCGGCTGCGCATCCTCCAGCGCCTGCTCCAGCTGTTCCTCGGAAATTCCCGGCGCGTCAAACGGATTCCGCCGCCGCCGGTGCGGCAGCGCGAGCCGCGCCGCGACCCGGATGTCCTCCGTGGTGACCTCGGCACGCCCGGCCCACGCCGCGTGCGCGACCGCCGTCCGCGCCGTCACGATGTCCGCGCGCATGCCGTCGACCTCGAACGACGCGCACACCTCGGCGATCTGCCGCAGCGCTTCGTCCGGCAACTTCACCGACGGCAAAAGCCGTTGCGCCGCTTCGATCTCCGCCGCCAGGGCCGCGTCCGACGAGGCATAGCCGTCCGCGAACCCGTCCGGATCCGCTTCGTAGGCCAGCCGCCGCCGGACGACCTCGACGCGCTGCTCCGGATCCCGGCTCGACGCGACCTCGACAGTCAGCCCGAACCGGTCGAGCAGCTGCGGCCGCAGCTCGCCCTCCTCCGGGTTCATCGTCCCGATCAGCACGAACCGCGCCGCGTGCGAGACGGAAACGCCCTCGCGCTCGACCGTCGCCCGGCCCATCGCCGCCGCGTCGAGCAGCGTGTCCACCAGGTGATCGTGCAGCAGGTTGACCTCGTCGACGTACAGCAGCCCGCGATGCGCGGCGGCCAGCAGGCCGGGCTGGTAGTCGGTGACGCCCTCGGACAGCGCCTTCTCCAGGTTCAGCGAGCCGACCACCCGGTCCTCCGCCGCGCCGACCGGCAGCTCCACCAGCCGCGCCGGCCGCCGGTGCGCGGGCGCGTCCGCCGCGTGCGGGCCGTCCGGGCACGCCGGGTCCGGCGAAACCGGGTCGCAGGAGAACCGGCAGCCGTCCACCACGTCGACCCCCGGCAGCAACCCGGCCAGCGCGCGCACCATGGTCGACTTCGCGGTGCCCTTCTCGCCCCGCACCAGGACCCCGCCGACCGCGGGCGAGATCGAGGAAAGGACGAGCGCCAGACGCAGGTCCGGCATCCCGACGACAGCGGTGAACGGATAGGGCTTCAAGAGCACTCCCTCGTGGGTCGGCGTCCGGCCGATCATCGCACAGCGAAGCTCTCGCTTAGGGTGGGAAATCGTGCGCGAAGAATCACGCCTGACGGTGGTCGGGATCGGGGCTGACGGGTGGGCTGGGCTCACCCCCGCGGCCCGCGCCGCCGTACGGCAGGCGGACGTCGTGCTCGGTTCGGAACGGCAGCTGAAATCCCTGCCCAGCGACATCCGGACCCAGCCCTGGCCGAGCCCGCTGCTGCCCGCGCTCGACGAGATCCTCAACGAGCAGACCGGGCAAGTTTGCGTGCTGGCCAGCGGCGATCCGTACCTGTCCGGCATCGCCACCACCCTCCGTGATCGCGGCTACGCGCTCGACGTCCGCCCAGCGGTCTCCTCGGCGACGCTGGCCCGCGCGCGGCTCGGCTGGTCGTTCGAGGAAACCGAGGTCGTGACGGTCGTCGGCCGCGCCGTCCACCGCGTCGCGCGAGGCTTGGCCCCCAACCGGAAACTGCTGGTCCTGGGCGGCTCCGCACCAGAACTGCGCGAGCTGCTCAAAGCCCGCGGGTACGGTGATTCCGCCCTTACCGCCTTGGAAAACCTCGGCGCGGACGACGAGCGGATCTCCGACGGCTGGACCCACGACCCCGGCCCGCTCACCGTCTTCGCCGTGCACTGCCAAGGCCCCGGCCTCCCCCTTGTCGGCCTCCCCGACGACGCCTTCGAGCACGACGGCCAGCTCACCAAACGCGACCTCCGCGCGTCCGCCCTCGCCCGCCTCGCCCCCAACCCGGGCGAACTCCTGTGGGACGTCGGCGCGGGTGCGGGCAGCATCGGCATCGAATGGTCCCGCGCGCATCCGCTGAACCGGGCCATCGCGATCGAACGCGACCCCGCGCGCGCCGAACGCGTCCAGCGCAACGCCAATACCCTTGGCGTGCCGGAATTACAGGTGGTCACCGGCCCGGCGCCCGAAGCGCTGGCCGGGCTCCCCCGCCCGGACGCGATCTTCCTCGGCGGCGGCCTGACCGTGCCCGGGGTCCTCGACCGGTGTGTCGAAACCGACGCCCGGATCGTCGCGCACGGTGTCACCCTCGAAGCCGAGCAGATCCTGGCCGCCGCCTACGCCCGGCACGGCGGGGAACTGCAACGGATCTCCGTGGAGCACGCGAAACCGCTCGGCGGGTTCACCGGATGGACGCCGTCCCGAGCAGTCACGCAGTGGAGCTGGAAATGACCGTTTACTTCATCGGCGCCGGACCGGGCGCGGCCGACCTGATCACCGTGCGCGGCCGCGACCTGCTCGCGCGCTGCCAGGTGTGCCTGTATCCGGGCAGCATGACGCCGACCGACCTCCTCGCCTACTGCGCGCCGGACGCCGAACGCGTCGACACCGCGAACCTCAGCTTGGACCAGATCACCGCGAAGCTGATCGACGCGCACCGCGCCGGGCACGACATCGCACGGCTGTGTTCGGGAGATCCGTCGCTGTACAGCGCGGTCGCAGAGCAGGTGCGACGGCTGGAACCGGAAGGAGTGCCGTACGAGATGGTGCCCGGGGTTCCGGCGTTCGCCGCGTCCGCCGCCGTGCTCGGCCGCGAACTGACCGTCCCGGGAATCGGGCAGAGCCTCGTGATCACGCGCGCGCAGGCGAGGTCCACCGCGATGCCGGACGCCGAAACGCTGGAGAACTTCGCCCGCACCGGCACGACTCTCGCGCTGCACCTGGCGATCAACCACATTGAGCGAGTCACTGGAGAACTCGCCGGGCACTACGGCGAGGACTGCCCCGCCGCCGTCGTCGCGCTGGCCAGCCAGCCCGGCGAAACGGTGGTGCGCGGCACGCTCGCCGACATCGCCGGGCAAGCGCGGGCCGCCGGAATGACCCGCGCGGCCACGATTTTCGTCGGCCGGGTCCTCGCCGCGGGCGGATTCCCGGACAGTTTCCTGTATTCGAGCACCCGGGACCGGGCGAGCCAACCGGAGTCGTTGTGACCGATCTGCGCTGGGGCCTGCTGGCCACCGGGACCATCGCCGCCGAATTCGCCGCGGGCGTCGAGCAAAGCCGCCACGGGGTCCTCGCCGCGGT
Organism: Streptomyces sp. AA4; assembly: GCF_000158875.1. Classification (NCBI taxonomy): domain Bacteria; kingdom Bacillati; phylum Actinomycetota; class Actinomycetes; order Kitasatosporales; family Streptomycetaceae; genus Streptomyces; species Streptomyces sp. AA4. The sequence goes on from NZ_GG657746.1 coordinate 6,170,454, forward strand.
GGCCTCTCGCACGGCCGAGCGGGCGCGCGATTTCGCGACCAGGTACGAAATCCCGAAGGCGTACGGCAGCTACGAGGCACTCCTCGCGGACCCGGACGTCGACGCGGTCTACATCGCCACTCCGCACGCACAGCACGAGGAATGGGCGATCCGCGCCGCCGAAGCGGGCAAGCACGTGCTGTGCGAGAAGCCGCTCACGCTCACTGCTGCCGACGCAGAGAAGGTCATCGACGCCGCGCGGCGCAACGACGTTTTCCTCATGGAAGCGTTCATGTACCGGATGCATCCGCAGACGCGCCGGCTGGTCGAGCTGATCGAATCCGGGGCGATCGGCGAGGTGCGCGCCGTGGACGTCACGTTCAGCTTCGACTCCGACGAGAACGACGCGGCCCGGCTGGGCGACCCCGCGCTCGGCGGCGGCGGAATCCTCGACGTCGGCTGCTACTGCACCTCCCTGGCGCGGCTCGTTTCCCAGGCCGCGACCGGAATCCCAGCGGTGGAGCCGACGCGCGTCACCGGGATGGCCCGGCTCACCGAAAACGGCGTCGACGAGTTCGCGATGGGATTGCTGCGGCTGCCCGGCGACATCATCGCCCAGCTGTCCTGCGGCTATCTGCTCACGCAGGACGACCACATCCGGATCTACGGCACCACCGGTCAGCTGTACGTGCCGAAGCCCGCGTGGATCCACGAACTGCGCGCCCCGGGCGTGTCGACGATCGTGCTGACTCCGTCGGGCGGCGAGTCCGAGGTGATCGAAATCGAAGCCACGCAAGGGATCTACGCCCGGGAAGCGGATTACGTCGCCGCCCACGTCGCGGATCGGCAAGGCCCGGAGCTGACCTGGGCCGAAACGCTCGCCAACCTGCGCACCCTCGACCGGTGGCGCGCGGCGGTCGGGTACGGACGATGACCGTCCTGATCCTCGGCGGCACCGCGGAAGCCCGCGACCTCGCCGCTCAGCTGCACGAACGCGCCGTGCCGGTGGTCTCGTCGCTGGCCGGGCGCGTCACGCGGCCGCGGCTTCCGGTCGGCGAAGTACGGATCGGCGGGTTCGGCGGCGTCGAAGGGCTCACGGCCTGGCTGCGCGAAAACGGCGTGCGGGCAGTAGTCGACGCCACGCATCCGTTCGCGGAACGGATCGGCGCCAACGCTTTCCACGCCACCCAAGCCGCGGGCATCCCCCTCCTGCGGCTCGCCCGCCCCGGCTGGCAGCCGAGCGCCGACGATCGCTGGCATTGGGCCGACGACCTCGAAGAAGCCGCCGCGCTCCTGCCCGGACTCGGCACCCGTGTCTTCCTCACCAGCGGCCGCCAGGGCCTGGCCGCGTTCGCCGACCTCGACCCGCTGTGGTTCCTGATCCGCTGCGTCGACCCGCCCGGCCAGCCGCTGCCCCGCGCGCACGAGGTGGTGCTCGACCGCGGCCCGCACCGGGTGGACGGCGAACGCGCGTTGATGACCGAACACGACATCGACGTGCTCGTCACCAAGGACAGCGGCGGCGCGATGACGGCCGCGAAGCTGACCGCCGCGCGGGAGCTCGGCCTGCCGGTGGTCATAGTGCGCCGCCCGCCCCGGCCGTCCACTACAGAAACCGCGGATGTAGCCGCCGCTGTCGAATGGGTGCTCAACCAATGAACGAGTTGTTCTACGACGTCCTGCACCGCCGCCGCGACGTCCGCGCCGAGTTCACCGGCGAACCGATCGACGACGCCGTCCTCACCCGGGTGCTCGAAGCCGCGCACGCCGCGCCGAGCGTCGGGATGAGCCAGCCGTGGGACTTCGTGCTCGTCCGCGACCCGGCTACCCGCGAGGAATTCGCCCGCCACGTGCACGAGGAGCGCGACGTGTTCGCCGCGTCCCTGGACGGCGAGCGCGCGGAGACGTTCGCCAAGATCAAGGTCGAAGGCATCCGCGAATCGAGCCTCGGCATCGTCGTCACCTACGACGAGCAGCGCGGCGCCCCGGCCGTGCTCGGACGGCACGCGATCGCCGACGCCGGGCTGTACTCGGTGTGCCTGGCGATCCAGAACCTGTGGCTCGCCGCGACCGCGGAAGGACTCGGCGTCGGGTGGGTGAGTTTTTACCGCGAACCCGCGCTCGCGAAGCTGCTCGGCATCCCCGCCGGGATCCGCCCGGTGGCCTGGCTGTGTGTAGGACCGGTAACGAATCTCGCCGAGGTTCCCGACCTGGAACGGCATGGCTGGCGCAGCCGCGCGCCCCTGGCCAGCGCGGTACACCACGAGCGGTTCACGCCGCGCGACTAGGGGTCAGCGTAAACCTGTCAGGGTGACCCAATAGATTTCCTCTAATGCGTCCGATTGCCGTAGTGCTGGGGTTGCTTTCGGCGCTGTGCGCCCTGGCCTATCCCTTCCTGCCGGTCGTGCAGGACACCGCGGAAGTCGTCTGGCCCGTCGCCTCCGACACGCGTTCCGTCAACGCGCCCTTGACCGGGTACTGGGCACAGGACCTCAAGGCCGAACTGCCGTGCGAGACGATCCGGTCGCTCGACGCGCGCACGAACGGCCCCGCGCTGCTGTTCTCGACCGTCCCGGACGGGCGCACCGGCAAGCACGCGGCCAACGGCGTCGGCATGCAACTGCGCGTCGACAACGGCGTACTGCTCGCGTCCAGCCAGGGCCAGCAGATCGCGCAGCAGCCGCTGCCGCAGGAGGGCTGCTCGGTCACGCTCGATTCCGACGCGACCCAGATGACGCTGACCGTCGGCAAGACCCCGATCTTCCACACCACCGGCGACGTCCGGCCGCGTGTGCTCGGCATCTACTCCTCGATCACCTCGGCGCGCGACCCGATCGCCGGGCTGCACGTTTCGGTCGTCCCGGACACCCGCTACCAGACCTCGCCGACCACGCTCAAGGTCGTCGTCGGCATCCTCGCCGCGCTGTCGTTCCTCGGCTGCCTGATCGCGGTGTGGCGGATGGACTCCGGGTTCGCCCGCCGCGCGCCGCGCTGGGCCCCGGTCGGCTGGTGGCGGCTGACCGGCCGCGACGCGACGGTGTTCGGCGTGCTCGGCGCGTGGGTCTTCATCGGGCCGGTGACCTCGGACGACGGCTACATCCTCACCATGGCCCGGGTCACCGAGGCGACCGGCTACCTCACGAACTACCACCGCTGGTTCGGCGTCGCGGAGGCCCCGTTCGGCTGGTTCTACCACCTGTACGAGCTGATGACGCACGTCAGCACGGTGCCGCCGTGGATCCGGCTGCCCTCGTACCTGCTCGGGGTGATCAGCTGGCTGCTGATCAGCCGCGAGGTGATGCCGCGGCTGGGCACCCAGGTCCGCCGCAGCCGCGCCGCCGGCTGGGCCGCCGCGGCGGTGTTCCTGGTCTGGTGGATGCCCTACAACAACGGCGTCCGGCCGGAACCGGTCGCCGCGCTCGGCTCGCTGCTGGCGATCTGCGCGGTCGAACGCGCGCTGGTCACCCGCCGGCTGCTGCCGCTGTGCCTCGGCCTGACCGCGGCCGCGTTCACCCTCGCCGCGACGCCGACCGGGCTGATCGCCGTCGCCCCGTTCCTGGTCGCCGGGAAACCGCTGTTCAAGCTGGTCCGGCAGCGGTCGGCGAGCGGCTGGCTGCCGATGCTCGCGCCGATCCTCGCGTCCGGCTTCCTGGTGCTCGTGGTGATGTTCGCCGACCAGACGTTCGCGACGGTCCAGGAGGCCACCCGCATCCGCACCGCGGTCGGCCCGAACCTGTCGTGGTTCCAGGAACTCGCGCGGTACCAGTTGCTGTTCGAGAACCTGCCGGACGGCTCCGCGCCCCGCCGGTTCCCGGTGCTGCTCGTGCTGCTCTGCACGGTCACCTGCCTGGTCGTGCTGCTGCGCCGCGGCCGGATCCCCGGCGCGGCGCTCGGGCCGAGCCGGCGGCTGATCGGCACCACGGCGTTGTTCTTCCTGCTGCTCGCGCTGACCCCGACGAAATGGACGCACCACTTCGGCGCGTTCGCCGCGGTCGGCGCGTCGATGGCGGCGCTCACCGCGCTGGCGACCAGTTCGACGGTGCTCCGGTCCAACCGCAACCGCGCGGCGTTCCTGGCGGTGCTGCTGGTGGTCGGCGCGCTCGCCGCGACCGGGCCGAACACGTACTGGTTCGTGTCGCGGATCGGCGTGCCGTGGACGAACGTCGCGCCGTCGGTCGGCGGCATCCCGCTGTCGACGATCCTGCTCGGGGCCGCCGCGGTCGCCGGGATCTACGCGTTCGTGGAGAACATCCGCGCGCACCGGCCGGGTCCGGCGCTGACCCAGCAGGAAGGCCGGAGCCGGTCGCTGCGGCTCGGCTCGCTGTCGCTGGTCGTCGTGTGCGGCCTGGTCGCGGCGGGCGAGATCTACACGATGGGCGCGGCGATCTACTTCCAGCGCGACAGCTACAGCCTCGGCGCGGCCAACATCGGGCACCTGTTCGGCAAGAGCTGCAACCTGTCCGACCACGTGATGGTCGAGCGCGACGCGGCGAAGAGCATCCTGCACCCGCAGCCCGAACAGCGGACGGTGCCGGAGAAGCCGGTCGCGCAGAACCCGCCGAACCCGCTGCCGAATCCGGACCAGGACAACGGCCGCGTCCAGACCGGCTTCCACACCAGCCCGGTCGACGACAAGGACCCGCTGGCCGAACCGCCGCACGGGTTCAAGCAGGACCAGGTGCCGATGTGGAGCAGCTACCTCGACACCCAGACCCGCGCCGGACGCCTGCGCAGCGACTGGTACGCGCTGACCGACCGCACCGAGAACGGCCAGATCGTGGTCGCCACCGCGAGCCAGCCGCGCCGGCCGACGTCGGTGAGCCTGGAGTACGGCGTCAACACCCCCGAAGGCGTGCGCGTGCTGCGCGGCCAGTTCGCGCTCCCGCCCGGCGCGGGCACCGGCGGCTGGAACGACACCCGGATCAACCTGCGCGACCTGCCGCCGGAAACCACCTCGGTGCGCGTCGTGATGGTGGACAACGACCTCACCGAGGACGGCTGGGTCGCCGCGTCCGCGCCGCGCGTGCCGACCTTCACCACGCTCACCGACAAGCTCGCGGGCAAATCGGTGTACATCGACTGGCCCGCGTCGTTCGTGTACCCGTGCGCGAACCCGGTCACCTCGCACGACGGCATCTCCGCGATGCCGGACTACCGGATCACCCCCGGCCAGCTCGCCGACGAGGCGAAATGGGCGTCCAGCACCAACGGCGGCCCGAACGGCTGGCTCGAGGAAATCGCGGAAGAGCCGGAGGTGCCGAGCTATCTGAACGGGCAGCCGTACCAGTCGTGGGGACAGTTGCTGCAGATCGAGCCGTACACGACCGGGGTGGCCCCGACGGTGCGGCACGGCGAGAAGACGGTGTGGGGCTGGTGGTCGCCTGGACCTGGTCCTTCACAGCCGAACGGCAAGGACCCGACGCGCTAGGCCTGCGGCTCTCATAGCCTCCGCGCGGCGAACGCTGACACCGTGGGCAACGCCGCTTCCCCGGCGACGAGCGCGTTCATCGACGTGTTCCGGCGTTCCCTTGGTCATCCGCCGGGGTCTTATCTCCACAGTGGACAGACCGGATCCGGTTCCGCACCACGAGACTCGACGCGAGCCGGTTGACGCCGAACGAGACGAGAATCAGGCCGGTCGCGTCGAGCAGGTGCGCGCCAAGGACACTCGCCAGCGCGAACGAGCCGACGCGGATGGCGAGAAAGACCGCCCACAGCGCGATTCCCGCGCCAGTGAGCCGGTACTGCAGCCCGTCGGCCTGCCGGAACCGCGTCACGTAGCCCATCGCGGTGCCGGTGCCCGCGACCAGGACGAGTTCGCCGACCAGCAGCCAGTCCGCCGGCTGAAGCCCGCCGCCCAGCTCGAAACCGAGGTAAACCAGCCCCACCGCGATCAGGACAGACGGCATCAGCAGCATCCGCCGCAGTTCGGCGGAGCGCCACTGGAACTGCCGCACGATCAGGATCCCGATCCCGATCGCGAGGAGCACGTCGTCGACCATCGCCAACTCCATCACTAGTGATACTTCCTCGAATGTATCACTAGTGATTGAATAGGGCCATGCGCGCCGCCGACCTGCACCGCCTCGCCCGCACTCTCCGCGAGATCGCCCTGACCAGCACCGGGAACACCGGCGAGGATCAGGTCAACGCGGGAGAACTGGCGGTGGTCGAGGACGTCTCGCGCCATCCGGGTGCGACGATCAGCGACGTGACGCGCCGGACCGGGCTGGCGCAAAGCCTCGTCTCCCGGATCACGCACCGGATGGCGGACGCGGGCGTCCTGCGCGTTCGGCCCGACGAGAAGGACCGGCGCAAGTCCAGGCTGGAGATCGAACCGGCCGCGCGCGCGATGTTCCGCACGCGCGCGGACGGTTCGATCGCCTCAGCCCTCGCCACGCACGCACCGAAACTCAGTGCCGCGCAACGGAAAGAACTCACCCACCACCTCGCCGAGGCGGAGCGGCTGCTCCGAGAAGGTCAGGAGTAACTCCGCGGCGTCCACACGATCGACCGCCCGTCCGGCCCTTCCTCCGCGACCGTGCGCGAAGAGCCCACGATCAGCAGGCACCGCATATCCACGGTAGCCGGATCAAGCTCGCCCAGCGTGGTAACCCGAACGTCCTCCTCCGGCCCCCCGACATCCCTCGCCACCACCACCGGCGTGGCCGGATCCCGGTGCCGCAGCAGGACTTCCCGCGCGTTCGCCAGCTGCGTCACCCGCGTCCGCGAGGCCGGGTTGTACAGCGCCAGCACCAGATCCGCCGCGCCAGCCGCGTCGAGGCGGCGTTCGATGATCTCCCACGGCTTCAACCGGTCCGAAAGAGACAGCACGCAATAGTCGTGTCCCAACGGCGCGCCGACCCGCGACGCGGCTGCCTGCGCCGCCGTCACCCCGGGCACGATCCGCACCCGAGCGCCGTGCCCGTTCCCGGCCGAAACCTGTTCCAGCACTGCCGAAGCCATCGCGAAAACGCCCGGATCGCCGGACGACACCACGGCCACCCGCGCACCCGTCGCGGCCAGCTGCAATGCCTCGACCGCCCGGTCCGCCTCGACCCGGTTCCCCGAGGCGTGCCGCTGCTGTCCCGCCCGCTGCGGAACCCGCGCGACATACGGTCCGTAGCCGACGATGTGGTCCGCCGCCGCCAGTTCCGCCGACGCTTCCGGCGTCAGCCACTCCGGCCCGGCCGGACCGAGCCCGACGACCACGACCTCGCCGCCTCCCGCCGAAACCGGAGCCGAAGGAGCAGCCGCGGGCTCACCGTCCACACGCGACTTATAAGCGGGGCTTGGCAAGAGCGCCAAGGAAAAATACGGCACCGATTCCGGATCGACGTCCGCGAACGGCTCCACCCGCTGCTGTCCCCAGGTCGCCCGCTCGATGTACCAAGCGTCGTCGAGCTTGCCCGACTCCGCGAGCCCTTCTCGCACCGAACCGAAGGTACGGCCCAGTTTCAGCACCGCCGCCGCCTCAGTGTCCGCCAACCGGCGCGCCAATTCGGGCGCGGGCAACGTTCCCGGCAAGACCGTGAGCACTTCGTCCCGCTGCACCAACGGACGGCCGAGCACCGACGCCGCCGCGCTGACCGACGTCACGCCGGGCACCACCTCGGCCTCGAACCGTCCGGCGAGCCGCTCGTGCATGTACATGTAGGAGCCGTAGAAGAACGGGTCGCCCTCGCACAACAGCACCACGTCTCGTCCGGCGTCGAGGTGCTCGGCGAGCTTTTTCGCACTCAGCTCGTAGAAATCGGCGATCGCGCCCTCGTAGCCGCCGGGGTGGTCAGTGGTCTCAGTGGTGACCGGGTAGACCAGCCGCTCTTCCAGCTGCCCCTCGCGCAGATACGGCTCGGCCACCGACCGCGCGATGCTCCGCCCGTGCCGCGCGCTGTGGTAGGCGATGACGTCCGCCTCGCCGATCAGCCGCGCCGCTTTGACCGTCATCAATTCCGGATCGCCGGGACCGAGCCCGACGCCGTACAGCCGCCCCGTCATTCGACCGCGCTCGCAATCGCGTTCACAGCGCCGACAGCCATCGCGCTTCCGCCACGACGGCCGTGCACGACCAGGTACGGCGCGGGCGCGCGCTTCGCCAGCTCCACTTTGGACTCAGCCGCGCCGACAAACCCCACCGGCACGCCGATGATCGCGGCCGGTGCGCCGATGCCCTCGTCCAGCAGCTCCAGCAACCGGAACAACGCGGTCGGCGCGTTGCCGATCGCCACCACCGAACCGGGGAGCCGGTCGCGCCACAGTTCCAGCGCGGCGGCCGACCGCGTGGTGCCGAGCCGTTCGGCCAGGCCGGGCACGCTCGGATCGTCCAAAGTGCACACGACGTCGTTCGCCGCGGGCAGGCGTTTGCGCGTGATGCCGCTGGCGATCATCTTCGCGTCGCACAGGATCGGTGCGCCCGCCTCCAGCGCGGCGCGGCCCGCCTCGACCACGTCGAGCGAGTACCGCAGGTCGTCGACCAGGTCGACCATGCCGCAGGAGTGAATCATCCGGACCGCGACGCCCGCGACGTCGTCGGGCAGGATCGCCAGGTCCGCCTCTTCGCGGATCGTGGCGAACGAGTGCCGGTAGATCTCGGCCCCGTCCCGCAGGTAGTCGATCACGAAGGTCCCTTTCTCGCCAACGCATCCGCCAACTCGGACGTCCAGCGTCCGTCGACACGGTAGCCGCCGGGTTCGGCGACGACGTCGCGGTGGGCGCCGGACGGCCGTCCGCACCGCCGGGCACAGCCCGAGACGTGCACCCGCTGCCCGTCCGCGACCAGTGTCGCCGCGTCGGCGCGGACGTCGGCGAGAGACTTCGCACACCCCGGCGCGCCGATGCAGGCGCTAAGCTCCGCCGTCGCCGGATCCGTCGAGAGCCCCGCCGCGTGCAGGCGGTCGACGTCCGCGCCGCCGGGCAGCAGGACCGAACGCCACGGCGTGACCACGGCGTCGCCGAAGTCCGCGAGCGTGCGCAACTGCGCGGCAGTCAGCTGGCCGAACCTCGGCGCGACCCCCACTGCCTCGCCGCGGTCGTCGCGCCGGATGCGCCCGACCGTCGGGTCGATCCGGCTCGGCCGGGTTTCCGGCGCTTCCCGCGGACCGTCCGGCAGCAGCGTCGAAGGATCGTCCAACTCCCCGATCCGCCACGCCGACCCGCGCGTGCGCGCAAACGTTTTCGCCACCGTGAGCAGCGCAGACACCGCCTCGTCCCGCGGCACCCGCCAACCGGAATCGACCCCCGCCAACAGCACCGCCCCCGCCGCGGGACCGATCGCGCGCCAGCACACGTCCGTGCCCGCGACGTCGCCGCGCCCGTCGTCGAAGCCGAAAAGGAACCGCCCCGGCAACTCCGCGAGTTCCGGCCGCGCACACAACGCACGATCCAGCGCCGCGGAAAGCCCCCGGACGTCCGCGAGGCCGCCGCGCACCCCGCTCAACGGCGAGGCCAGCACGTTCCGCACGCGTTCGTGGCTGGGCGACGGCAGCAACCCGGCTTCCGTCAGCCGTCCCGCCAGCCCCGGACGGCGTACGCCGCGCAGCTGGACGTTCGCCCGCGAGGTCAGGTGGACGTCGCCGTCGCCGAGGTCTTCCGCGCAAGAAGCCAAGGCCCGCAACCGATCCGCGGTCACCGCGCCACCGGGAAGCCGGACCCGGGCGAGCGGCCCGTCCGCCGCGTCGTGCGTCGCGAAGACTCCGGGACACGCGTCGGCACGCACGCGGGCAGGGCTGGACATGGCGCTCACTGTAACCCGCGGCCGATTTAACAGGCTTGCGATCAGATGTAGTACACCTGCTACATTTCATCGCACAGGCAGGATGGGGGTCATCCAATGAGAGATCAAGCGGACACCGTGCTCCGCGTCGAAGGCTTGCGCATGCGCTACGGGGCGAACGACGTGCTGCACGGCACGTCGTTCACCGCGCACCGCGGCGAGGTGCTGTGCCTGCTGGGGCCGAACGGGGCGGGCAAGACCACGACGATCGAAATCCTCGAGGGGTTCCGCATGCGGTCCGCGGGCGAGGTGTCCGTACTGGGCACCGACCCAGCGCGCGGCGGCGAGGACTGGCGGGCGCGGCTGGGGGTCGTCCTGCAGTCCTGGCGCGACCACGGCAAATGGCGCGTGCGCGAACTGCTCGACCTGCTCGGCTCGTTCTACGCGCCGTACTCCACCGACCGGATCCGCCGCCCGTGGGACACCGACGAGCTGATCGAGGCGGTCGGGCTCACCGAGCACGCGGGCAAGAAGATCCGGATGCTGTCCGGCGGCCAGCGGCGCAGGCTGGACGTGGCGATCGGCATCGTCGGCCGTCCCGAACTGCTGTTCCTCGACGAGCCGACCGCCGGGTTCGATCCGCAGGCGCGGCGCGATTTCCACGAACTCGTGCACCGGCTCGCCGACGACGCCACGACGATCCTGCTCACCACGCACGACCTCGACGAGGCCGAAAAACTCGCCGACCGGATCCTGATCCTCAGCGGCGGCCACATCGTCGCCGACGGGTCGCCGGACCAGCTGAGCAGGCAGATCGCCGGCGAGGCCGAGGTGCGCTGGACGCTCGACGGACAGCGGTTCGTGCACTCGACCACGGAGGCGACGAAGTACGTGTACGAGTTGTTCAAGCAGCACGGCGAAGCGGTCGCCGACCTGGAGGTCCGGCGCGCGTCGCTGGAGGAGACCTACCTGACGCTCGTGCAGCGCGCGGAGTCCGGGCTCGCTGAGGCAGGTGCGCGATGAGCGCGTCGGCACAGCGGACCGCGGCGCGGGTGGGGCTCCGCCGCGGATTCATCGAATTCCGCCAGCAGTGGACGAACCGGGACGACCTGATCGGCCAGGTCGTCTGGCTGGCGATGATCTTCGGCACGCTGTTCTTCATGCGCGGCGCGCACCTGCCGGGCACCTCGTTCTCCCTCGGCGCCGCGACCGTGCCCGGCGTAATCGGCGCGGGCATCGTGTTCAACGGCCTGACCAGCGTCGCCGGGTCGCTCGTCATCGACCGCGAGGACGGCACGCTGCTGCGCGCGAAGGCGACGCCGAACGGGATGTTCGGCTACCTCGTCGGCAAGGTCACGACGTTCTCGATGGTGCAGGTCGCGAGCATCGTCGTGCTGCTGGTGCCGGCGCTGTTCCTGTTCGACGGCCTGGCCCCGGACGGGGTCTTCTCGATCCTGAACCTGCTCTGGGTGCTCGCCGCCGGGCTGGTCGCGACGCTGCCGATCGGCGCCGCGATCGGCTCGCTGATCCAGGATTCCCGGATGCTGGCCCTGGTCATGCTGCCGATGTTCGGGCTCGGCGCGATCTCCGGGATCTTCTACCCGATCACCGCGCTGCCGGGCTGGCTGCAGGACGTCGCGCAGGTGTTCCCGGTCTACTGGCTCGGCCTCGGCATGCGCTCGGCGCTGCTGCCCGACCAGGCGGTCGTCGTCGAAATCGGGCAGTCCTGGCGGCCGTGGGCGACCCTGGGGGTGCTGCTCGCGTGGGCCGTGATCGGATTGGTGCTGGCCCCGGTTCTGCTCAAGCGGATGGCCCGGCGCGAATCGGGGTCGTCGGTGGCGGCACGACGGGAAAGGGCACTTCAGCGTGTGTGAGGCGCGGTGAGCGAGAACGTCTACAACCGCATCGCGGTGCTGCGCGCCGAGCGCGGCATCTCGCGGCGGCAGCTCGCGGACGCGCTCGGCGTGCACTACCAGACGATCGGGTACCTGGAGCGCGGCGAGTACAGCCCGAGCCTGTACCTGGCGTTGCGGATCGCGGAGTTCTTCGAGGTCGCGGTGGAGGTGCTGTTCTCCACCGCGCCCTTCCCCCGGATCGGGGACGAAAACAAGCCCGCGTGAGGGTCTGCTCACCTTGACGGCGCCGGTGCGCCCGGCGAGAGTAGGACCGCACACGCGTCGGCATGCGGAGGAACCCGGTGGAAATCCGGGGCGGTCCCGCCACTGTGACCGGCGGCCCCGCGGCCGCCGGCAGCCAGGAACTCCCGCCGGCGTGCCCGACGACCCGGGGCGCGGACACCCCGAGTGAGGAACGCCGTGATCCTGCTGCTGTCCACTTCGGACACCGACCTGCTCAGCGCCCGGGCCAGCGGCGCGGACTACCGCCTCGGCAACCCGTCCCGGCTCCCGCTCGGGGACCTTCCCGGGCTGCTGGAAGGCGCGTCGATCGTCGTCGTCCGGATTCTCGGCACGCCGCGGACCTGGCAGGACGGCCTGGACACGCTGCGCGCGTCCGGCGCGCACGTGATCGTGCTCGGCGGCGAGCAGACGCCGGACGCGGAGCTGATGAAGCTCTCGACCACTCCGGCCGGGATCGCCGCGCAAGCGCACCTGTACCTCGCGCAGGGCGGTCCGGAAAACCTCACGCAGCTGCACCGCTTCCTGTCCGACACCCTGCTGCTCACCGGCGAGGGCTTCGAACCGCCCGCCGAACTGCCGTCGTGGGGCGTGCTTTCGCGGCCGGAGTCCTCGAATGACGGGCCGGTCATCGGGATCCTCTACTACCGCGCGCACCACCTGTCCGGCAACACCGGTTTCGTGCACGCGCTGGCCGACGCGGTCGAGTCCGCGGGCGGTCGCGCGCTGCCGATCCACACCGCGTCCCTGCGCACGCGCGCGCCGGAGATGATGGCCGAACTGGCCAAAGTCGACGCCCTGCTGGTCACCGTGCTGGCGGCGGGCGGCACGCGTCCGTCGGAAGCCGGCGCGGGCGGGGACGACGAATCGTGGGACGTCGCGGAAATGGCCGCGCTGGACGTGCCGGTGCTGCAGGCGTTGTGCCTGACCAGCGACCGCGAAACCTGGTCCGCCAGCGACGACGGGCTGTCCCCGCTCGACGCGGGCAACCAGATGGCGGTACCGGAATTCGACGGCCGGATCATCACGGTCCCGTTCTCCTTCAAGGAATTCGACGACGACGGCCTCCCGCGCTACATCGCCGACGCCGAACGCGCCTCCCGCGTCGCGCGCATCGCTCTCGCGCACGCCCGGCTCCGCCACACCCCGCCGGAGTCTCGGCGGATCGCCCTGATGCTGTCCGCGTACCCGACGAAGCACTCGCGCGTCGGCAACGCGGTCGGCCTCGACACTCCCGCTTCGGCGATCAAGCTCCTGCGCCTCATGCGCGACCGCGGCTACGACCTCGGTCCCGACGCCTTCCCCGGCGTCAACCCGACCGGCACCGACCAGCCGGACGGCGACGCGCTGATCCACGCCCTGATCGCCGCGGGCGGCCAGGACCCGGAGTGGCTGACCGAAGAACAGCTTTCCGGCAACCCGATCCGCGTCCCCGCCGCCCGCTATCGCTCCTGGTTCGCCGAACTGCCGGTCGAGCTGCGGGAAGCGATGGAAGAACACTGGGGCCCCGCCCCGGGTTCGCTGTACGTCGACACGTCGGCCAACCCCGAGGGCGACCTCGTCCTGGCTTCGCTGCAGTCCGGCAACGTCGTCCTGATGATCCAGCCGCCGCGCGGATTCGGCGAAAACCCGGTCGCGATCTATCACAACCCGGACCTGCCGCCGAGCCACCACTACCTGGCCGCGTATCGGTGGCTGGAAGAGGAATTCGGCGCGCACGCCGTCGTCCACCTCGGCAAACACGGTTCGCTGGAATGGCTGCCCGGCAAGACGGCGGGCCTCTCCGCCGCCTGCGCGCCGGACGCCGTGCTGGGCAATCTGCCGCTGGTGTACCCGTTCCTGATCAACGACCCCGGCGAAGGCGCGCAAGCGAAACGCCGCGCGCACGCGACCATCGTGGACCACCTGGTCCCGCCCATGGCCCGCGCGGAATCGTACGGCGACCTGGCCCGTCTGGAGCAGTTGCTGGACGAGCACGCCAACATCGCCGCGATGGACCCGGCCAAGCTGCCGGCGATCCGCGCCCAGATCTGGACCCTCATCCAGGCCGCGAAACTCGACCACGACCTGGGCGTCGAGGAACGTCCGCACGACGCCGAGTTCGACGACTTCCTGCTGCACATCGACGGCTGGCTGTGCGAGGTCAAGGACGCCCAGATCCGCGACGGCCTGCACATCCTGGGCGAGGCTCCGGTCGGCGAGGCGCGCGTCAACCTGGTCCTGGCGATGCTCCGAGCCCAGCAAATGTGGGGCGGCAAACAAGGCGCCGTTCCCGGCCTCCGTTCTGCCCTAGGCCTGAAGGAAAACTCGGACGCCCCACTGTCCGAAGTGGACGCCATCGAAACGACCGCGCACACGCTGGTTTCCCGGATGGAGACCCACTCGTGGTCCCCTTCTTCGGTTTCTTCCGTGGTCAGCGAGGTTCTGGGTACCTTCGACGCCGAAGTCGCCCGCGTCCTGACCTTCGCCGCCACCGAAATCGTCCCCCGCCTGGCCGGTACTTCGTCCGAAGTAGACGCAGTCCTGCACGCCCTAGACGGCGGCTACATCCCCGCCGGCCCCAGCGGCTCCCCCTTGCGCGGCCTGGTCAACGTCCTGCCGACCGGCCGCAACTTCTACACTGTGGACCCGAAAGCCATCCCCAGCCGCCTGGCCTGGGAAACCGGACAGGCCCTGGCGGACTCCCTGCTCCGCCGCTACCGCGAAGACACCGGCGACTGGCCGCGGTCCGTCGGCCTCTCGGTCTGGGGCACCTCGGCGATGCGCACCTCCGGCGACGACGCCGCGGAAGTCCTGGCGTTGCTGGGAATCCAGCCGGTCTGGGACGAGGCTTCCCGCCGCGTGACCGGCATCGAACCCATCCCGCTGTCCGAACTGGGCCGTCCGAGGATCGACGTGACAGTCCGGATCAGCGGCTTCTTCCGCGACGCCTTCCCGCACGTCATCACCCTGCTGGACGACGCCGTCCGCCTAGCCGCCTCCTTGGACGAACCGGAATCCGACAACTACGTCCGCGCCCACGTCGCCGCAGACCTAGCCGCCCACGGCGACGACCGCCGCGCGACCACCCGAATCTTCGGCTCGAAACCCGGCGCCTACGGAGCGGGCCTGCTCCCGTTGATGGACTCCGGAAACTGGCGCGACGACAAGGATCTAGCCGAGGTCTACGCGGTCTGGGGCGGTTTCGCCTACGGCCGGGATCTTGACGGCCGTCCCGCTCGCGAGGACATGGAATCGTCGTACAAACGCATTGTCGTGGCCGCGAAGAACACCGACACCCGCGAACACGACATCGCGGATTCCGACGACTATTTCCAGTACCACGGCGGAATGATCGCCACAGTCCGCGCCCTGACCGGCTCCGCTCCCGCGTCCTATGTCGGCGACTCCACCACCCCCGACGCCGTCCGAACCAGAACCCTGGGCGAAGAGACGGCCCGCGTCTTCCGCGCCCGAGTGGTCAACCCGCGATGGCTGTCCGCCATGCGCCGCCACGGTTACAAGGGCGCCTTCGAACTCGCGGCGACCGTGGACTACCTCTTCGGCTTCGACGCCACCGCGGGTGTGGTCGGCGACTGGATGTACGAGAAGTTGTCGCAGTCGTACGTGCTGGACGAGGAGAATCAGCAGTTCCTGCGCGACGCGAACCCGTGGGCCCTGCGGGGAATCATCGAACGCCTGACGGAAGCCGCCGACCGGGGCCTGTGGGAAGAACCGGATCCGGAGTTGATGGCGCAGATGCGCGAGGTGTACCTGACTCTGGAAGGCGAGCTGGAGAACGACTGACCCGGTTGCGCCGGGCGACTCCGCGCCTGGCACACCTACGCGGCTCAATCGGCCCACGCTTTTCGGTCCGCAACTCCATCCCGGCGACCAGCACTTCTCCCGTTACCGCCTCGGTGCACCCCCGGGTCACCCGGGCGGCCAGCGCGTCCGGCCTCCGCAGCACTCTGCCGCCTCGGCTGGCCAAACGGCGCTGCACCTCGACGCCGATCCGACAGCCGCTCCCTGCCACCGGTCAACACCTCAACACCGCTCCGACGGCCGCAGCCCTTCCACCTCTAACGCACCCACCGCCGCGACACCGATCCCGCAGCCGCGACGCAAACACTCCCCCCACACCATTACCCCGCCAACCCCAGCCCTCTCGCGGCCAACCCACCCACCGCTGCGAGGCCGATACCGCAGCCGCCACGCAAAACACTCCCCCACATCACCGCCCCGCCAACCCCAGCCCTCCTGCGGCCAACCCACCCACCACCGCGACACCGATCCCGCAGCACGGTCCCCGCCACCGGCCCAGCACCACGGCGCAGCCCCCGCTCCGCCATCGCCCCCGCTAACCCTCTTGGCCGCACTCACTAGGCCGACCGCGCCCACCGCCGCCCGCCCCGCGAACGGCCACCCGAACAGCCCCCAGCCCTACCGCCAAGCCCGCCCGGCCCAGCCCCGCCACCACCCCTGCTCACGCCACCATTCCCCGACCGGCCCGAGCCTCGCCCGCCGAACCGGCGCCGCGGTCCCCGTCCGACGTCGCCTGCCCGTGCTGGTCCAGTCCAACCGCACCGTCACCGTCTTCCCCCTCTCTCCCAGCGGACCACTCGCCCCCGCGGTCCGCGTCCCTTTGCGCGGAACCGTTGCGCCACAAGGGTGAACCCGCCGAACCGAATTCCGGCATACCTCCTGAACCAGCCCCCGCCCGGACAAGAGCAGCCGACCGCACCTTGACTTCATAATGGTCTAGTCCAATGCTTACCGCATTCATTTTCCGAATGTTCGCCGGAGGACAGATGCAGCGAAGCAGACTGGCCGCCACACTCGTCGCCGCCGCTACCGTGGCCGGGGCAGCTGCCGTCGTGGCCGCGACCGCCCACGCGCAGACCGGGGCGACGACCGGCCTCGACAACAACTGGTACGCCTCCGCGCCGTACCTCATGCCGCAGAGCAACAACCCGCCCGACCCGGTGACCGTCATGAACGCGACCGGGCAGAAGGCGTTCCAGCTGGCCTTCATCCTCGCGCCCAAGGGCGGCGGGTGCAGCCCGACCTGGGACGGCACCTCGCCGGTTTCGTCGGACACGACCGTCGGCGACGCGATCAACCGCATCCGCGGCAACGGCGGCGACGTGTCGGTCTCGGTCGGCGGCTACGGCGGCACGAAACTGGGCCAGACCTGCGGCACCGTCGACGCGACCGCCGCGGCCTACCAGCAGGTCGTCGCGAAGTACAACCTGAAAGCCATCGACTTCGACCTCGAAGAACCCGAATACGAGGACACCGCGGCCATCGCGAACGAACTCGGCGCCGCGAAGAAACTCCAGGCGGACAACCCCGGGCTGTTCGTGTCCGTGACCATGCCGGGAACCGCCGCGGGCACCGGCTGGTTCGGCACCCAGTTGCTGGACCAGGCGAAGTCGATCGGCTTCTCCCCCAACAACTTCTCGATCATGCCGTTCGACGGCGGCTTCACCGGCGGCGGCGCGTCGCAGGTGTCGGCACTGGAAGCGTTCCACGGCCTGCTCCAAAGCCATCTCGGTTGGGACAGCGCCACCGCGTATTCGCACGAGGGTTTCTCGGGCATGAACGGGAAATCCGACTCGTCGGAATACTTCAACGTTTCCGATTTCCAAACCGTCTACGATTACGCGACGAGCCACCACCTCGGCCGGTTCACCTTCTGGGCAGTGAACCGCGACCGGCAATGCACGACGACCACCGACAACAGCGTGTGCTCGAACGTCCAGCAAAACGACTGGGACTTCACGAAGTTCACCACCCGGTTCGCCGGCGCGACCCCGCCGCAGACCACCCCGCCGACGAGCCCGACCAGTCCGACCAGCAATCCTCCGGGCACCTGTTCGGCACCGGAATGGCAGAAAACGCAGGTCTACACCGGCGGCAACGTGGTTTCGCACAACAGCCACAAATGGACCGCCAAATGGTGGACCCAGGGCGAGGAACCCGGCACGACCGGCCAGTGGGGCGTCTGGACCGACAACGGATCGTGCTGACCGGCTAGTTTTCCCGATCGGGCGCTGCGCCGCGGATTCCGTGCCGCAGCGCCCGATCCGTCAGTGGCGTCGCGGAATCAGGGATGAACACCACCGGCCGCGCCACGGGGCCGGGGCCGGGCTAGCCGCATTGCGGGATCCGGGACGAACACCAGCAAGCCACCGCGGCGGAATCAAGGGCAGGGCTAGGCACCCGCACTGCGGAATCGGGCACGGACATCGGCCGGACCACCGCGTTGCGGAACCAGGAACGAACACCACCAGCCACCTTGCGGAGTCAGGGACGGTGCCAGGCAGCCGCACTGCAGGACCAGGGGAACACCCGCCAAGCCACCGCGCAGCGGAATCAGGGCCAGGCAGCCGCATTGCGGAACCAGCAACGAACACCACCGGCCAGGCAGCCACATCGCGGAGTCAGGGCCGAACGCCGGGCAGATGCGTATTCGCCCGCCGAACCTCCGAAGCCAACGCGGGCACCTCGATCACCCGCCGTCCGGCCGCCATCAGCCGCTCGACCCCTTCGGCCTCGACGAACAACGACGGCTCCCGCCAGGCCATCACGACCCGCGGAATGGCCGTCTCGAGGATCAGCTGCGTGCAGCTTTTGGGGTGGGACGCGCGATCGCTGCACGGTTCGAGCGAGCTGTACATGGTCGCGTCGGCGAGTCGCGGATCGTGCGGATCGAGCTTCGCCAGAGCGGATTCTTCCGCGTGGTTGTGCGGATCGCCCTCGCCCGAATGCCCGGTCGCGAGCACCGTCCCGTCCGGCAGTCCGACGACCGCGCCGACCCGAAACGTCGAACTCGGCGGACATTCGTCGGCAAGGTCGATGGCCTGCCGCAACCGCAGCAGATCGAGCGACGACGGTTCGGCCGCGGCGCGATACCGCAGCACGGCAACGTCCCCGAGCCGCCGCAGTTCGGTCAGTTCCAGCGGTCGCGGGAACGCACCCGGCCCGAGAAACCGCGGTGCCCGCGGGTCTCCGACCATGACCGGCGCGATCGCGAGCCGGAGTTCGTCGGCGAGTCCGGCGTCGAGGAACTGCGTGTGCACTGCCCCGCCGCCCTCGACGAGCAGGGTGCGGATCCCGCGCGCGCCGAGATCGTCCAACACGGACTCGAGCCGCGGCGGACTGCCGACCTCCACCACCGTCGCGACCGCGCTCAGGCTGTCCGCACTGCCGCGCGGCGCGTAGACGAGCTTCTCGGTGTCGCCGAGGGTGAAGAACCGCGACGCCGGGTCCAGCTTGCCGCTGCTGGTGACCGTCACTTTGACCGGCTGCTCCGGCCGCCCCGCCGCGACCCGCGCGCGACGCAGTTCGGCGGAGCGCACGAGAAGCCGCGGGTTGTCGGCCCGCACCGTGCCCGCGCCGACCAGGATCGCGTCGGCCTCGGCGCGGAGCCGGTCGACCTCCGCGAAATCGTCCTCGTTGGACAGGAGCAGACGGGTGCTGCCGGCGTCGTCGAGGTAGCCGTCCAGCGATTGCGCCGCGGACAGCAGGACGTGCGGCCGCCCGGTCATCGTGCCCATCCGCTCATCGTGCTCCGGCCAGGTCAGGCAGGCACTACGGCGTACTGGCGGACGTACAGGTCGGTGTAGGTCACCGGCCCGCGCGGCCCCGGCACCCGGTCGAGGTTGATGCCGGTTTCGGGCACCGCGAGCAGCTTGAAGCCGTCCAGCAGCCGGGTCGGCGCGTTCCAGAACACGCCCGTGCCGGTGTAGCCGTCGAAGAACCGCTCCGCCGCCGCCGGGTCCTCGGTCGCGATCCCCGCGGCAAGGCCGGACGTGCGCTCGTTCGCGATCTCGACCGCGTCGACGAGCCCGCCGACCTTCTCCACCGTGACGGTCGCCTCCCGCTCGGAGTCCAGCGCCCACTCGTAGCCGATCGGATGCTCGTGCGGCGCGAGCGAGGGCGTGACGCCACGCTCGGCCAGCGCCGACTCGATCTGCGGCCACACCGAGTCGTGCACGTCCTCGTGGATCAGCAGCAGGTTCAGCCGGTTGCAGACACCGAGCCGGTCAAGGCTCGAGTACACGAGGTCGCGAACCTTGGCCGCGTCCGCCGCAGCGTCGACGTACAGCACACCGCCGCCGTCGGCGTGCGCCAACGTGCGTACCCCGTGCACCGCGGCCTCGGTCGCCAGCGCACGCGTGCTGTCCCCGCTGCCGCGCAGGATGACGAGCGGCACGAGCCCCGGCAGCCGAACCAGCGCCGACGCCGCCTCCCGCTCGACGCGCGGCACCAGCTGCACGACGTCCGGGTTGATCCCGGCCGCCTCGAGCGCGGGCGCGATCACGACGTCCCGCAACCGCTGCGCCGACCCCAGCGCCGCCGACCCGGTCCGCAGCACGCCGCCGTTGCGCGACTTGACCAGCTGCGACGCCACGTCGACCGTCACGTTCGGCCGCGCCTCGTAGTTCGCGCCGATGACGCCCACCGGGCGCCGCCGCTCGACCAGCCGCAGCCCACCGTCCAACGTGGACACGTCGACGGACCGCTCCTGGTGCGGCGCGCCGGCCAGCAGCCGCAGCTGCGCGGCCATCCCGTCGAGCCGCTCGGACGTGATGGTGAGCCGGTCGAGCAGACCGGCGCTCATCCCGTCGGCCGTCGCCTTGGCGACGTCGGCCTGGTTGGCCTCGAGCACCTCGTCCCGGTGCGCGACGAGCCGCTCCGCCATCCCGACGAGCGCCGCGTCCACCGCGTCGTCCCCGGCGGCAGCCAACGACGGCGCAGCCGCCTTCGCCGCCCGCGCACACTCCTCGACGGCCTTCGCGACCTCGTCCATCGCCTGTCTCCCTCCGGCGGCTCAGCAGACGTCCAGTCTGCCGAATACCTGCCTCTGACCAGCACCGGGACACCGATCGTGGGCCAAACGTGGGACGCACCCACAATCCACGAGAGCGTTCCCATGAGTTCCGAAAACCTACCAAAGACAGTGGCGCACTCCGTGCACGAGCGTCCTTCGGCATCATCCTTCAAAGGCTCCGCCGCGAACTCCCTCGCGTGCGAAGCCTCGAAGGGTTCTGCACTGTCGAGCTGCATTGAGAGTCTGGCCGAGGGATCGATCACCGCGGAAGACCTGTGTCCGCCGTGCACCCGGTCGTTCATGGCCGCGCTCGACGGCATCACCGGCCCGCTTGCCTGGAGCCGCGGCTACCGGCAGCGTGCGAGGGGGGTGTGCGGTGATGCCGGGTCGGCTGCGTAACAGTCCCCGCGCCGGTTGCGATCCCTCTGCACTGGCTCGGCACGAGGGGGACATCGTGGGAGACGAATCCGACAGACCGAAGTGCTTCACCTCGCGATCGGCCGCAGCGGCTTCACGTGGATGATCGCCGAGCCGCCCGACAACCTGTGGGGGATCGTCGACCTGGCCGGCGGTATGCAGGTGCGGATCTCGCCGAAGGTCCCGTGCGGGTACATGCTCGACGTGATCAACTACGAGTGGATCCACACCCGCCAGTACGCCAAGTACGGCAACCGCACGATCCAGGCGTACGGCGACGGGCTGGAGCCCGTCGCCGACTGCGGCTCGCGGCTGCTCGGCTCGACGTACACGCCCTACCTCGGCCTCCGCGGCTCAGGCTGCACCGAATACGAGAGGGCGTCCGCGCGGTCGCTGCTCGGCTCGACAACCGGTGGAAAGGCCCCATGCTAGCCGCTGCTCGGCCGGGCCCTCTCGCGTTCACGGGTCCTTGGACGTGGCAAACCAGGTCGTGTCGCGCTTCGCTTCTCCTCCTCCTGAGTAGTTCTGCCTAGCTGCGCCTAGGTAGGCCTTCGCGTGTTCGCTGGCTAGCCCCCGGTTTGAGGGGAGCCGCCGTTGATCTCCGAGCTCCGGTGCCCGTACCGTGACTCTCGGTTATGGGAAGGGGAGGCCGATGGGGTTTACGAGTGTGCCCGCTGCGTTGAGAGCGGCTGGGCGGTCCGCGGGGGAGAAAACGGCCGGTCTGCGCGGCGGGGATTGTGCAGGGCTGGTCGGGCGGATCTCGGGCGCGGTGCGGAGCGGGAAGGCTGCAGCGGCGGCCGGGGGCTGCCGGGATTCGTTGTCGGCGACGTTCGGCCAGTGGTGTGCTCAGGCCCAGCGGTTCGGCGAGAATCTGGGAGTCGCTGCCGACCGGTACGCGCGCGGAGACCAGGCCGCCGCGGGGGTGTTCCCGGTGCCGCCGACGATGCGGGGGCCGCGCTGATGGTGTCGCTGGCCGATGTGCGCGCCTGGAACCCGGGCGTGCTGGACGAGATCTGCTCCGGCGTGCAGGCGAAGGTGCAGGTCCTGACCAACGATGGCGACGACTACGGCAAACTTCTCCCGGTGGTCGGCTGGAGCGGCCCCGCCGCCGAGGGCGCGGCCGCCCAGCACAAAACCCACATGCAGGGCCTGGACACCTACGTCGCCGGTGTCGCCGCGATCGGCAAAGCCGTCGGGCAGGCCGCCGACGCGATCCTCGCGGTGCAGGGCGCGATCAAGAATGCGGACGAGCTGGCCCGCAAGTACGGGTTCGCGATCACCGCCGACGGCGCGATCGTGTGCGTCTACGCAGGCGACCCGCCGCCGGAGCTGCACCCGCAGGACCGGGCACGAGCACAGCAGCAGCTCGCCGACGATATCGCGCAGATCCTGCGCACCGCCGAAGACATCGACAGCGACCTCGCCGCAGTCCTGGACAAAGCCGCGGCCGGCCAGTTCGGAACCGGCAACGAATCCACCGTCGCCGCGGCCGCCGCCGACGGGCTGAACGCGGCGGGGATGACGTTCCCGGAGCCGCCGCCGAACGCGACCCCGGCCCAGAACGCGGCGTAGTGGGCGACCCTGCCCGCCTCCGCCCGAGACGCCCTCATCCGCGACCGGCCCGGGCAGATCGGCGCAATGGACGGCCTGCCCGCCGTCGATCGGGACAAGGCGAACCGGGTCGTGCTCGACCGGGATTACGCGGACCTGCGACGGCAGCGCGACGACCTCCAGCGCCGCATGGACGGGCTGAAAATGTCCGATCCGCAACAGCAGAACGAGCACCATGACCTGCAAGTCCGGCTGGACGCGTTGAACGACAAGATTTCCTCGCTCGACGCCGTCCATGACACCCTGGCCAAGGGAAACCGGCAGCTGCTGTTCTTCGACACCGCCCATTCCCGGGTCGAGGCCGCGATCGCGGTCGGCGACGTGGACAAAGCGACGAACGTCGCCGTGTTCACTCCGGGATTCACCACCACGGTGAACGGCGACCTCGTTGATTACGACAGAAACATGGACGATCTGAAGAGAATGGCTGGTCAAATTGAAGACCGACACGGCGGGGGTCCGACGGCGGCGGTGACGTGGATCGGGTACCAGGCCCCGCAGTGGAGCGAGATCGCGAATCCCGGCCAGTCGGTGTTCGCGCCCCACGCGGCGCAGGCAGGGGGCGAGAGCCTCGCGAAGTTCTACAACGGGATCGGAGCCGGGCACGAGGCGTCGAACACGCCGCTGCACTTGACCGCGCTCGGGCACAGCTACGGCTCCAGCACCACCGGGTATGCCCTCGGCCATGACACCCCGGTGCAGGACGCGATGCTGTTCGGCTCCCCCGGCCAGGGCGCCGAACATCTGAAGGTGCCGCAAGGCCACCTCTTCGCCGCACAGGACGCCGGAGACACCCTCGTCCCCAACTACGGCGACACCGGAGCGCTCGGGCCCAGCCCCTACTTCAGCCCGGACGCGAGCAGCTACCACCAGATGTCCACCGACGCCAGCGTCACCGAAGCAGGACCGCTCAACGCAACCGAAGGCCACAGCGGCTACCTCGACCCAGGATCGACCAGCATGTACAACATGGCCGCCATCACCACCGGACATCCCGACCTCGCCCAGTACAAGGGCACCGTTCTCGCCGAAGGCCCCCGATGACCCCGCACCCCAGTCGCCTGCACGCGGCGCTCGCCGTCGCCCTGACCGCCGCCGCTCTGACCGCGTGCAGCGTCGAGAAATCGCCCTTTCCAGGAGACAACGTGGACCGAGACCCCGCAGAAGTCTGGACCGCATTGATGCGACTGCCCGACACCGACCAAGTCCGCCAGCAATACCAGCAACTCGACACCGAACTCCGCCAAGCCCTCACCGCCGCCATACCCAAGCTGGAGCCCTGGGCACCCAGCAAAAACAACACCGGATCCCGAGCGGGATGCGGCGCACGGTTCCCTGGGATCGGCAATGACGGCGAGACTGCAAGCTTAGGAGACCACGTCGTGGCCGGGAACCTGCCGGACGCCGACTACGAGAAGGCGCTCACTGTCATCGGGACCGTCGCGCAGCGCTACGGGTTCGACCCACGACCGCAGCGACTGCACGACGCACCCGGATCGCACGACGCGGTGTTCCACAACAGAACCGACGAGGGAGCCATCTCATTCGGCACCGCGCTCAACACCAGTCTTGGTCTTGACATCGGATGCAGGCTGTTCCCCTCCGCTAAGAAACGCGGCACGCCCTCGACCGCGCCTTAACGCGGGCGTAAGACCTCGTCTCCGTGGTGCGCCGCTTGTGTCGGGGTCTGCTCTGCCTTCGCCGTCACCGAGCCGCTGGGATCGCATCGCCGTAGCGCGAGCCAGCGCCACGGCGACCGCGTCACAACGCCAACGGCTGCAACAGCCACAGCCCGCCCGCGATGACGCAGCTCACCGTCAGCACGATGAACACCAGCACCCACAACACCGCGGGCACCGCGGTCAACCGGCTCAGCTGATCGGCGTCGGAGTCCCGCGCCTGGCCGCGCCGCCGCTTGAGCTGAAGCTCCACCACCGGCCGAACCCCGCCGAACAGCAGGAACCACGTCAGCAGATACACGAACGGCGCCTGCACCACCTTCGGCGCGACCAGAGCCACGAGCCCGAGCACGACGGCGCTCGCCACCACCGTGAACACGCCGTAGGCGTTGCGCACCATGATCAGCACACCCAGCAGCAGCAACGCGACCAGCACGAGCACCGCGGTGATCAGGTCAGCTCCGACCAGGCTCGCGAACAGCAGCCCAAGGACCGACGGCGCGACGTACCCGGCCAAGGCCGTGAACGCCATGCCCGGTCCCTCGGGCTTGCCGCGCGACACGGTGACCCCAGAGGTGTCCGAGTGCAGCCGGATCGACCGCAGCCGCCGTCCGACCGTCACCGCGGCCAGCGCGTGGCCTGCCTCGTGCACGATCGTGATGACGTTGCGGGCGAACCGCCACGGCGTCCCGCCGGCGAGCACCACCAGCAACGCGATCCCGCCGGTGACCAACGTGATGACGCTCGGCGTGTTCGCCTGTTCCAGCGCCGCACCGACTGTCCCAGCGCCCGCTGCCATGGCCGCACCGGAGATTTCCCCGGTGCCCGGTCGGGCGCTGAGCACAGTCGAGACGGCGAGTACTGGCGTAGTCACGCGGACACCTCACCACAGGCCCTATTTGGCCGCTGCGAGTGCCCGGGTGGCACCCGTCGACCGCGATTCGGTATGGGCGCCGCCTCACTCCATGGCGTCTCCCTTCCGTCGATCCGCGACTTCAAACACCGCTCAGTCCGCCACCTCCCCGGACGCCGAGGCGCTCAGCCGATCGAACCGGAACAGGTGGGCGACCCACGACCGATACGGACGCCAGTCCTCGGCCAGCGGTTCAAGCTCGTCCGGCGGCGTGTCGGGAGGCAACGCGTACTCGGCGCACAGCACCTGGTGGAGCTGGGTGTCCAGCCGGGGGAAGAGATCGGGATGCCCCGCGCCGTGCAGCAAGATCTGCTCGGCGGCGAACGCGCCGATGCCCGGGATCGCGCACAGCCGGTTCAGCGCGTCGGGGATCGGCAGCGCGAGCAGCTCGTCGGCGTTCAGGCGGCCGTCAACGGCTGCTCGCGCGACAGCTCGAAGGCGGGCCAGCCGGAATGGGCCTACCGAAGGTTCGTCCCCCAACTCGGCCACAATCTGCGGCGAGGGAAAGGAAAACGGCCCGTCTTCGCCTACCTGACGGCCATGTCGCACGGCGAGCTGCTCGCGCAATCGCCTCGCCTGCGCGACCCGCATGCCTTGGGTGAGCACGGCCCAGCAAGCCGCTTCATACGGCGACGAATGCAGCACCGGCCGCGCTCCGCTGTGGCGAGCGTGCAGCCGCCGGACCACCGAATCGCGGTTCGCGACCTCGGCAAGCCCGGATTCGTCGACATCGAGCGACAGGATCCGGCTCACCTGTGCGACCACGCGCGCGGCGATCTCCACCGGCGCGGCCACGCCGACTTCGACCGTGCCCGGGGATCTCTGCCGGATCGCGGCCCCGGCGTGAGTCCAGCTCCCCTCCACCGGGAACGCCATCCGCAGCACGCCCGGTTCGACGGCGAAGGATCCGGCCGGGCCCGCCCCGGCGAGCCACTGCGACGCGGCGCTCAGGTCGAAAGCCCCGTGCACGGCGATTTCTCCGGTGGGCAGGTCGATCGGACGCAGGATCGGTGCGGTCATCAGTCAGTCCTCCTCGCTGGTCTCCGCGGGTCGGAGACCGTGCGGACGACGTTAGGAACAGGCACCGACAATGCCGGTCCTCGAACGCTTGATCGGACAGATCTTCACTCGAACGAGTGAGCAGTTCATGTCGCATACTGCCGGTAACCCCACCGAGAGGACCCCCGTGCCGCCCCACCGCACCCAGCAACGACTAGCCGATCTGCTCAGCGAGCCGGCCACGACAGCCGACGGCTTCCTCGACACGCTCGGCGACGCCGCCCAGGCCGGCCCGCCCACCGGGCTCACTCAGCGGCTGATGCGCACGACGCTGCTGCCGCAGGTCTACGAACGTTACTGGCGGCCCGTGCTCGGCCGCGTCCTCAAAGGCCCCAGCGGCCCGAGCATGGCCGACGAGGTCGCGCTGGCCTCCGAACGGCTTGCGCTGCAGCCAGGTCAGATCGTGCTCGACGTCGCGTGCGGGACCGGCCGGTTCACGCGCGCGTTCGGGGATGCAGTGGGCCCGGACGGGCTCGCGATCGGCCTGGACGGTGCCCGCACGATGCTTTCGCGCGCGGTCGAGGAAACCGATTCGCCTAACGTGGCTTATCTTCGCGCCGACGCGGTCGAACCGCCGCTGCTTTCGTCCACTGTGGACGCCGTCTGCTGTTTCGCCGCACTGCACATGTTCGCCGAGCCGGAACGCGCGCTCGATTCGTTCGCCCGGATTTTGCGGCCCGGCGGCCGGATCGTCCTGCTCACGAGTGCCCGCCGAGACTGCCAACCCGCCCGGATCGCTGACACCGCAGGAGGAATCGTCAGCGGGCAACGCATGTTCGACCGCGGGGAGATCGCCGCCGGCTTGCACGCGCGTGACTTCGACGAGGTGCGCGAACAGTACTTCGGCGTCGCCCAATTCGTCTCCGGTCGGCTGTCTGACGTGCAGTGATCCATTTTTGTCAGGGTTCAGGGATAGCATTTCCCGCATGACCCACGCCGCACCTGTCCCGCCCGACGACAGCCACCTCCGTTCCCTCATCGAAGCCACCGCCGACGCCGTCGCTGCCGCCGAACCGCTCGGCTCCGACTTCGCTGGAGCCGACGCGGAAACCCGTGCCGCGGTTGAAGAAGAAGTACGTTCCCGGGCGAGCGAACTCGTCGCGCTCAGCCAGGATCTGCACGCGCATCCCGAAGAAGGGTTCGCCGAACACCGGTCGGTCGGCGCTCTCGCCGAGTTGCTGCGCGCTCACGGGCACGAAGTCACCGTCGGGCTCGGCGGGCTGGACACCGCGCTGCGCACCGGAACTCCGGACAACAACGGGCCGCACATCGCTGTTCTGTCCGAGTACGATGCGTTGCCTGGCTTGGGGCATGGCTGCGGGCACAACGTTATCTGCACTGCCGGAGCCGGCGGCTTCCTCGGTGCGGCGGCAGTGGCCGAACGACTCGGCGGACGGGTGTCGCTGTTGGGCACGCCCGCGGAAGAAGGCGGTGGCGGCAAGGAGACGCTCGCGCGCGCTGGAGTCTTCGACGACGTCGACGCGGTGATCATGCTGCACCCGTTCAGCCACGACATCGCGCTGCACCCGTTTCTCGGCAGGCGGCAGCTGGAGATGGTGTTCCACGGCGTCGGCGCGCATGCCTCGGCACAGCCGTTCATGGGACGCAACGCGCTCGACGCGGCAGTGGCTGCTTATCAAGGAGTGTCCGCGCTGCGGCAACAGTTGCCATCGAGCGACCGGGTGCACGGCATCTTCACCGACGGCGGCGCGCGGCCGAACGTGATCCCCGCCCGGGCTGCTCTTTTGTTCTATCTCCGATCGGCGAATCCCGAGACGCTGCGCGACCTGGCCAAGCGGATGACCGCGATCGCCCACGGCGCGGCCGAGATGACTGGCTGCGGGGTGGAATTGCATTGGGACGCACAGCCGGCGTACCTGCCGATCCGGTTCAACACGACGCTCGCCGGGCGGTGGTCGGTCAATCAGCAGGGCACCGGGCGGAAACCGCTGCCGCCGGGCATCGTGCCGGAGTTTCTGACCGGGAGCACGGACCTCGGAAACTTGTCCTTCCGCATGCCTGCACTGCACCCGATGATCGCGGTGTCCGGGCCGACGGTCGCCTTGCACACCAAGGAGTTCGCGGAGGCTGCCGGGTCGCCGACGGGTGATCAGGCGGTCGTCGACGGTGCGCTGGGACTGGCTTTGACGGCCGCCGACTATCTCGCCGACGCGGAACTGCGCAAAGCCGTGCACGACGAGTTCGAGGCATCGGGAGGGGCGCTGGACGTGCCGAGTTTCTTCGACTGACAGGTGTTGAGAAGGACGAGGGAAGGAAGATGGGCCGGGAGGTCGGAGAGGAGGTGCGCCACAGGCGGGTTGACGGGTTGGGCCGAGGGTTTTCGCTGGGACTGACGCTGTGACGCCAGCGGCGGCGGGCATTGCACGGCACGGCACGGCACGGCACGGCACGGCACGGCACGGCACGGCACGGCACGGCACGGCACGGCACGGCACGGCACGGCACGGCACGGCACGGACGAGGATGCCACTGTCGAAGAATCAGCTGAGGATTCTCAGCCGATTCTTCTCAGGAAAGCCTGAGGGTTTTCCACAGGCTGCTCATAAGGGCGGGCGCGAGTCTTGGTTCATGACCGAGAACGAGAGTCGGCCCGGGCCCGCTATCCCCGGTGGGCGCCAGCCGCACCAGAGCAGTGAGCAGTATGGGCAGTATCGGGCCGGGTCGAGTCCGTTCGGCGCCGGGCAGGGGCATCCTCGTGACGGCGGGGGCAGTCCTGCCGGTCAGGGCGGAGCGCGTCCTGGACAGCAGGCGGCCGCGGGCGCTCAGCAGGCGGGGCCGAGCAACGCGCAGCCGCCAAGCAACGCGCAGCGACCTGGCGGTGCGCAGACGCCCGGTGGCGTGCTGCCGCCTGGCGGTGCGCAGACGCCAGGTGGTGTGCTGCCGCCTGGCGGTGCGCAGACGCCCGGCGGTGCACAGCCACCTGGCGGTGCGCAGACGCCCGGCGGTGCGCCAGCCGTCGGACCGAGTGTTGTCCAGGTGCCTCGGTCGGCTGCTGCCATGCAGCCCGGGCCGGGCAACACGCCCCTGCCGGATCTGCAGGCCGCACACCGCCAAACCGGTGCCCCGCAGTATCAGCCACTGACGCCGCACCACCAAGCTGTGGGCCAGCAGCATCAGCTCGGCACCCAGCAGGACCGTCCTGAAGCCCCGCATCACCAAGCCGCGGCCCAGCAGCATCAACTCGGCACCAAGCAGCACTATCCTGAAACCCCGCAGCACCAGTCCGACGCCTCGCGCCACCAGTCCGACGCCTCGAACTACCAGCTCGGAGCACCGGATACGTACCGCGTGACCGAACCTCGCCAAAGCGGGGCCGAGGATCGCCAACCCCCGGCCGAGAGCCACCAACCTGGCACCACGTACTACGGACCGATGCCCCAACCCGCGCAACCACCCGCGGCCCTGGCCGGTCCGCAGAAGCGACCCGGCCGGCTGGCGGCCCTCGTCGGAGCCACCGCGCTCGCCGCAGCTCTTCTCGGCGGTGGTGCAGGGGCGGCGATCGTCGGGCTGACTGGTGACTCGAGCGCATCCTCGACCACCGCGTCGTCCGCCGCCACTGGGCAGACCATCAGCAACACCACGGGCTCCGCAGACGTCAGCACCGTCGCCGCGAAGGTGGTGCCCAGCGTGGTTCAGGTGAACGTCACGACCGGGCGCGGCTCGGCGATCGGCTCGGGCGTCATCCTGACCGCTGACGGTCGGATTCTCACCAACGCGCACGTCGTGCAGGGTGCCCAAACCGTCACGGTCACCACGTCGGACGGCAAGAAGTACCAGGCCAGGGTCGTCGGCTCGGACACCAAGAGCGACATCGCGGTGCTGCAGGCTCAGGGCGCGAGCGGGCTCACCGCCGCGACGCTCGGCGATTCGAGCAAGCTCGCCGTCGGGCAGCAGGTCATCGCGATCGGGTCGCCGGGCGGGCTCCAGAACACCGT
Organism: Streptomyces sp. AA4; assembly: GCF_000158875.1. Taxonomy (NCBI): domain Bacteria; kingdom Bacillati; phylum Actinomycetota; class Actinomycetes; order Kitasatosporales; family Streptomycetaceae; genus Streptomyces; species Streptomyces sp. AA4. The sequence continues at coordinate 6,200,733 of NZ_GG657746.1, forward strand.
CACGACCGGCATCGTCAGCGCGCTCAACCGGCCGCTTTCCGACGTCGGGGGCGACGGCGAGCAGCGGAACTCGCCCTTCAGCCAGCAGACCTCGAACGTCACGTCCGGCCCCAGCTACACCGCGATCCAGACCGACGCCTCGATCAACCAGGGCAACTCGGGCGGCGCGCTCGTCGACAGCCAGGGCCGGGTGATCGGCATCAACTCCGCGATCTACAGCCCGGGCGGCTCGAGCGGCAGCGTCGGCATCGGGTTCGCCATCCCGATCAACGACGCGAAGAAGATCGTCGACCAGATCGGGAACGGCTGACCGGAACCTCGGCGGCGGACCGCGGTCGGGGCGGACCGCCTCCGCTCCTCGCTTCGGGACGGTGAGGAAACCTGGCCGCTCTCTCCAGGAAATTCGGGGCCCGGAGAGAGCGGCTTCTTCACGCGCCCGGCAGCTCGTAGACCAGCGTGAACGTGTGTTTGCCCGCCTCGTCCACGGCGATGTCGGCCGAGCCGGAGATGCCGGCCAGCTCGTCTGCGCCCGAGCCGGGCAGCAGGACCAGCGACAACCCTTCATCGCCAGCCGTGTGCCGGAGAACGAAGCTGCCCTTCCGCCCGTCGACGGAGCCGGTGAAACGCTCGAAGGCGACGTACGCGCGCGACGTCTCGTTCGACGCCGTCAGCATCTCGACCCGGCTGGTCCCCTCGACCGCGCCGGTGAACGTCTTCTCGATCAACACCCGCGCGAACGCCGTGCCACCGGCCTCGTCCTGCGCCTGCGGCTCCCATTTGTCCAGCTCGAAGGCGGCGACGGCGGTCCTGGTCATGCTTCTGCTCCTCTGCCGGTCATTCGGGTCCCGCGCAGTCAACCGCCGATACCTGCCATCTCCTGTCAGGTATCTCAACGCCGCCGGTTGCCGAACAGCCCGCGCGAGAACTCCCGCCCGAGCGAGCTCGCCGCCGAGCGCATGAACGACTTCACCGCCGGGTTGCTCAACACCTGCGAGAGCATGCCCGGCTCTTCCTTCTCCGGCTTGGGCGCGGCCGGCGCCTCGGGTTGCGCAGCCGACTCCGGGGCTGGCACGGCTTTCGCCGCCAACTTCTCGTACGCCGACTCGCGGTCGATCGTCTCCCCGTACTTCGCGTTCAGCTCCGACGACGCCACCGCCGCCCGGATCGCGTCCGCCCCGATCGAGCCCATCTTCGACCGCGGCGCGCGCAGCCGCGTCCACGCGACCGGCGTCGGCGCGCCGCGTTCGGACAGGACGGTGACGATCGCCTCGCCGATCCCGAGCGACGTCAACGCCGTCTCGAGGTCGTAGTGCGGCGACTTCGGATACGTCTTTACCGTGCGCGCCAACGCTTTCTGGTCGTCCGGCGTGAACGCGCGCAACGCGTGCTGCACCCGCGCGCCCAGCTGGGAGAGCACGTTGTTCGGGATGTCGGTCGGCAGCTGCGTGCAGAAGAACACGCCGACACCCTTCGACCGGATGAGCTTCACCGTCTGTTCGATCCGCTCGAGGAACGCCTTCGAGGCGTCGGAGAACAGCAGGTGCGCCTCGTCGAAGAAGAACACCAGCTTCGGCTGGTCGAGGTCGCCCTCCTCGGGCAGCTCCTCGAACAGCTCGGCCAGCAGCCACATCAGGAAAGTCGAGAACAGCGCCGGTTTGGACTGCAGATTGTCCAGCTCCAGCAGCGTGATGACGCCCTTGCCGTCCTGCTGGCGCATCAGGTCGTGGACGTCCAGCTCGGGCTCGCCGAAGAACTCCTCGCCGCCCTGGGCCTCCAGATTGGACAGCGCGCGCAGGATGACGCCCGCCGTCGCCGCGGACACCCCTCCGATGCCCTTGAGGTCTTCTTTGCCCTCGTCGCTGGTCAGATGCGTGATGACCGACCGCAGGTCCTTGGTGTCCAGCAGGGCGAGGCCGCGCTGGTCGGCCCAGTGGAAGATGAGGCCGAGCGTCGATTCCTGCGTCTCGTTGAGCCCCAGCACCTTCGACAGCAGCACCGGCCCGAAGCTGGTGATCGTCGCGCGCACCGGGACGCCGGCGCCGCTGGTGCCGAGCGACAAGAACTGCACCGGACCCGCCGCTGGCGCCCAGTCGTCGCCCAGCTCCGCGGACCGTTTCGCGGTGCGGTCGCTCGCCTCGCCGGGCGCGGACAGGCCGGACAGGTCGCCCTTGACGTCGGCCAGCACCACCGGGACCCCGGCCGCGGACAGCTGTTCGGAGATCAGCTGGAGCGTCTTGGTCTTGCCGGTGCCGGTCGCGCCCGCGACCAGGCCGTGCCGGTTCAGCGTCGCCAGCGGCAGCCGGACCGCGGCCGACGCTTCGGTCTTCCCGTCGATCACCACCGCGCCCAGCTCGACGGCCGCCCCGTCGCTCACGTACCCCTGCGCGATCTCCGCCGCTGGTCCCGACGCTTGCTCGGCCACTGGCCGCACCCCGTTCCGAGTCCGAAATCACACCTCGTTGCACTGGCTGACCGAGCGTAACGCGCCGGAAGCCCAGGTGACGCCGCTGATATCCCCGTGTCGGGTTAGGGTGGTGCGGGTGAACGACCATCTTGTCTGGATCGACTGCGAGATGACGGGGCTGGACCTCGGCAAGGACGCGTTGATCGAAATAGCCGCGCTGGTGACCGACGCCGACCTGAACGTGCTCGGCGAGGGCGTCGACATCGTCATCCACGCCGACGACGCCAAGCTCGACGGCATGCCGCAGGTCGTCCACGACATGCACGCCAAGTCCGGACTCACCGAAGAAGTCCGCGCCTCGACGACCACGCTCGCCGAGGCCGAGCAGCGCGTGCTGGAGTACATCCGCGAATGGGTGCCGGACCCGGCGAGCGCGCCGCTGGCCGGCAACTCGATCGCCACCGACCGCGGCTTCATCGCCCGCGACATGCCGGAACTCGACAGGCACCTGCACTACCGGATGGTCGACGTGTCCTCGGTCAAGGAGCTCGTGCGCCGCTGGTACCCGCGGATCTACTACGCCAAGCCGGAGAAGGGCCTGGCCCACCGCGCGCTCGCGGACATCAAGGAGTCGGTCGGCGAACTCGAGTACTACCGCGCGATCGCCTTCGTCCCCCAGCCCGGCCCGACGAGCGACGAGGCCAAGGCCGCCGCCGCCGAAGTGCTGGAACGCCACCGAGGGTGACCCCCTGAAAATCGCTCGCGGGCACCCGCTAGGATTGCTTCCAGCAAGGTGATCGCGAGATCTTTTGCCAGATGGTGGCTATAGCTCAGCTGGTAGAGCACCTGGTTGTGGTCCAGGAGGTCGCGGGTTCGAGCCCCGTTAGCCACCCGTACGCCCCGGCTTCACCGAGATCCTTTTCGGAGAGGCCGGGGTTTTGTCGTTTCCGGACACTGTGCCAGGTGCCGATGTGGTGCAGGTCACGCCGGGCCACGATCTCGCTCGGGCACTCCAGCATCGTGCTCACAGCGGACGCCGACACGAGCCTGCCTTGTCTGGCTCGTCGCATTGTCGAGGCAACCGCGGCGCCGGTGTTGGAGGCCGCCCGGCAGGCACACCGTGGTCGTGGAGGTCACCGTCCAGGCGCACCCCGGCGAACCCGGCCAGATCGAGATCACGACGCCGACTGCGTCCGGCTTGGTGATCTTGTCGCCGGACGCGGTGCCGCGCAACGGTTCCGTCGGGTGGGGGTAGGCCTGGTAGCAGACGATCGCGTTCGAACAACCGCGGGAGAAAACGACACAGTCGTCGCACGCCCGCTCGGGGTCGCCGTTGTGCTTCTTCTCTGCGTCACCGCGTGCACCCGCAGTTTGGGGCGTCAGCCACCCGCGCGAACGGTGATCCGGCCGATCGAAGGCACCCGAACCGGTTAGCCCGGTAGCGCGCTCGACGCCGGATTCGGCTTCCCCGCGGTTATTCTGGTGCTCGTCCGCGAACTCGACGAGTTCCGCTGACGGCACAGTTCCCGCGTTCCGCAACAGAAACCGGTCGGCCTGATGTGCTATGCCATCGCGGCATTGTTCCTGATACTGGCAGTGGCGAGCATCCGGCGCGACCGGCGGCAGTTCCGCAATGCGGTTCTGCTCGGCCTGTCGGCCGCGTGCCTCGTCCTCGCGCTGCTGATGGAGATGGACCGCCTCCCTTTGCCGGGAGCCGAAGTCGTTTCCGCCGCCGTTCTGCTTTTGCCGTTCGCCACGGTACTGGTGCTCGCCGTTTTCCTGGTGGCGAACGGGGTGACGATGCTGCGGCGGGAGAGCCGAAGCCTGGGGAACCTCCTGTCGCTGCTGACCGGGCTCGGCATGCTGGCGCTCGAGGTACTGCTCGTGACGGCAGACCACACGCAGAACACGGTGGCGGGAGCGATCGGGCTCACCGCGCTGGCCTTGTTCTCCTACCTGGGTTTCCTGTTCTGCTGCTACCTCGGTTATGCCTTTCTCTACAGCCTTCTGCCGCCGCGCTCCGGAGTGGATTTCGTGATCGTGCTCGGCTCCCGGATCATCGGCGGGCGGGTACCGCCACTGCTCGCCAGCCGGCTGGACAAAGCGAAATCCGTCTATCTGGCCGAATGCGCCGCCGGCGCGGACCCGGTGATCATCGCCTCGGGCGGGCAAGGCCCCGGCGAAAGCGAACCGGAGGCGCACGCGATGGCCGAGTACCTCCGCGCCGGAGGTATCCCCGATTCGGCCCTGCTGCGGGAAGACCGTTCGAAAACCACCGAGCAGAACCTGGAATTCAGCCGCCGGCTGATGGCGGAACGCGTTCCCGGCTACCGATGCGTCATCGTCACGAACAACTTCCACGTCCTTCGCACCGCGATCATCGCCCGCGAGGCGGGGGTCAACGGGGAGGTGACCGGTTCCCGCACTTCTTCCTACTACTGGCCCAGCGCGACGATCCGGGAGTTCCTGGCGATTTTCCTGAGGTACCGGACAGTCAACCTCGCGATCACCGGACTGGTCGCCGGCGTCGGTCTCGCCTTCGCCTTCCGCTGACGGCTGCGCAGCACCGGCTCGAGCGAAACGTTTTCGTCGCGGCGAGTCCGAAGAGTGCTCCGAAACTGATCAGCGCGACCTGCGGCCAGGGTGCCGCATCGAAGACCGAGCCGGAGTCCGCAAGCCGCCGTGATCTCGATCAGCGTTCCCGCCCCGGCCGGACCGGGAATGCCGAAGCACTCATCGCGGTGCGCCTGGAGCGACAGGCCGCGCAACGCACTCTTCATGCGGTACTTCTTGTGCAGACCTTCGGCTGTGCGCACAATTCTTGCTGTCATCGGGAGTTCGTCCAGTGTCCTCGCCGGGAACTCCGACGCAGTGCTCCCGGTCCGCGTCCGCCGGATTCGTCTCGGTTACGCCGGTATCCTTTTCGGTCTTGCTCTCCGGTCCGGCAGTGTCCGACTCGGGTGGCCGGCACACGGGGGTGCTGGTGGACGGCGCCGGCGGAGTGGTGGTCGTGCTCGCCGGCGGAGCAGTCGCGGTACTCGGCGTGGTCGTGGTACTCGGCGCCGTCGGCGAAGGGCTCGACGATGCCGGAAGTTCAGTCGGCGCCGGGGCCGCGGGCTTTCCCTCGGTGCGGCTCGGCGGAGTCGGCGTCCCGGTGGAAAGGGGCGGGACCGCGGCCGGCGGCGCCTCCGCGGGTTTGCCCGGCGGCGGCCCGACCGGAGCCTTGCTGTCCGGCAACTGGGCGACCCCGCCGCGGTAGCGGGCCGCCCACGTCAGCACAGTGTCTACATAGGAGTCAGAGTTGTTGTACCGGCGCACCGCGGTCCGCTGGCCCTCATCCGACGACAGATCGAGATTTCCCGAACACAGGTACCGGCCCGCGGCGAGGGTTTCGTCGTAGACGTTGTTCGGGTCGGAAACCCCGTCGCCGTTGCCGTCCGACGCGTACTGGCGCCAGGTGCCGGTGATGAACTGCATCGGGCCGACCGCGTGGTCCCACACCCGGTCGCCGGTGAACGCGCCGCCGTCGCTGGCCGGGATCGCGGCGAATCCGCCGGTTCCGTCGAGTGCCGGGCCGAGAATGCGTTCGACGGTGTTTCCTTTGGCATCGACGTAGCCGCCGCGCGCGTGGCTCGACTCGATGCGGCCGATGCTCGCGAGCAGCGTCCAGTCGAGACGGCACCCCGGCCGTTCCTTGGCCATCAGGTCGGCCGCGTTGCGGTACGCCTTGAGCATGCTGGCCGGGATGCCCAGCGGACCGGGCTCTGCGCTGGAACCGGAGGGCGCCCTCAGCGGCGGGAGACCCGGCGGCTTCGGCAGGCTGCCGTCTACCCCTACCGGGGGATCGGCGCGCTCGGGGCCGAGCATCGGGGAACCCTGTCCGGCCGGGCCTTGCGCAAGAACGACCGGAGCACCCAACTCGCTTGCCGTGACCAACGGCAGCGTCGCGATGAGCCCGCCCGCCAACGCCGTGGCAGCGCGCCACCGCACGGAATGCTCCCGCCTACCAAGCATGTGTTCGCCCTCACTCCCCGTCCCCTCGAACTTAACCCGGGCAACGTTGTCGATCGACTCCGAAATCACACGACATTGCCGGGTAAATCTTCATGTGTCAGGCGACCGCGGTGGCGGCGGAAGACCGCGCGACTCCCCAGCGATCGACGGCTTGAACGACAAGCTGATGCGGACCCGTAGGCAATTTCATCGCGAATTGAGCTCTGAATACGGCCGGCGGGGTCACTGCCATCTGCCGGCCGTCGACAAGAATCCGATATTCCATTACCGGGTCCGCGGGATGCGCCGGCGACGCGCGCCAAGTCGCTTCCGCCCTGCCTGGTCCGGACTGCGTCGCTTTTACGTCGGGCGGCGCGCCGGGGGCAGTGACGAACGATCCGCCCGGACCGGCGGGGAAATCCGGTGCCACTCCGGATGTCCAGTCGTGCCGGGAGTAAGCCGAGGCCGGCGTGAAACCGATGAGCGTCTGGTTGCCGGCCTGATGGCGGACGAAGCCGAGCAGGTCCACCGTCCCGTCCGGCCGGGGTCGCCAGACCGGCCCGCCCGAGTCGCCCGACGCGACGAACGGCGCGGTGCCGCGAAACCAGCACTCCGTCGCGCTCACCGGGCAGTCGGAGGCCAAGGTGCCGCATCGGTAGCCGTGGCCCTGGGCGAACGTGGGGCTGTCCGAAAAGAAACTGCTGTGACACGCGACCGTGCCCGACGGCAGCACGCCGTCGGTGAACGCGGCGGAAACCGTGGCGAGGGAAGGAATCGGCGCAGGTGCGCCAGGCACCACCGCATCCGTGGTGGCAATCCGGAGCAGCGGCGGCAGCGCCCCGGTGCCGATATCGACGAGTGCGGCGCCGTCGCCCTGGTCGCGGCCGGCGGCGTCAGCGGTGGTGTAGGCAACCGTCCCGACCGGCCGGCCAGCCTGGTAGTCGAACATCTGCCCGCCGGGGACGGTGGCGACGTGTCCCACCGTCGCGAGAAAGAACCGCCCGTCCCGGTAGTAGGCTCCGGCCAAGTTGCCGCTGCCGCCTGCTCCCGGCCGGCCGTTCACCAGATTCGCGTAAACCGTCCCGGCGTCCTCGCGTGCCCGGGGACGCTCCTTCGGTTCAGGGGACGGCGCCGGGCGGGACGTCTCCGGCCCGGAGCCGCCGCCAAGGGACAAAATCGCGCCGATGCCACCGGTCACCACCACGGCGAGGACGACGGCGAGGAAGAGGCATCCAGCACTCCCCCGCGCCGCGACAGCCAGCCGCTTCCTCGTCATCTCGCCGCACGAGCACTCGAGGACGCCAGCGCGTAGACGCACCCGCACAGCAGCGGCACACACAGCAGCGCGAGCAGGTCCGCCATGATCATGTGTTTGTAGATCTCGGAGGAACCTTCGGACAGAATCTCCGCGCCGGCCTGGGTGACCGCCGCGATGACCGTAATGACTCCAAGACGCCCGAGTGCTCGCGCAGCCGCCGAGCACGCCGCACGTGCCGCGGTGACCAGGCCGAGCACGAAAGTCAGCGCCAGCAACAACAACAGCACGGCCGGAGCGACGCCCCAGAACCCGAGCACCGAGGTCGCCACGGTGATCCGCTGTTCCTTGGCGAAGGGCTCCTGACCCGCGTCCGCCGGATAAGAACCGAGGTAACCGAGCGTCGGCCGGGTCATGCCTTCGACGGAACGGGACAGCAGCCCCATCCAGCGATCCGGGTGGGTGGCGTAGAACCCGGCGACGGCGCCGATCGAGACCTTGCTGCTGAAGTCGTCCCACTGCGGTCCCCTGGCCACCGAGTTCGGGCTGTCGATCCGGCTGCCCGCGGCCGACGCCAGCCCCGGATCGAGCCCGAACCACTTCAGATCCCCGGCCGGATCCGGGGAGTGCGGCAGCATCTCGACGAAAATCGCGTTGTAGGTGTTCATCGCTTCGAACCGCTGCGGCTGGCTCGACCAGTACCCCAGGCTCCCGGCCAGCACGGCCAGCGCCAGCAGGAGCGTGATCCAGCGCCGCCGGAGCCAGCGCACCGGCCCTCGCTCGCGCCTCGCCGCTTGCCGGAGACCGTGCCGCCCCGTGGCGCGCGGCACGGCGCGGATCGGGGTCCACAGCAATGCCACCACGACCGGAATGACCAGGGACAGCATCTGGGTGGTGGACATGATGGCGAACAACGCGACGACCGTGACCGCGGCGGCTCCGCCGGCCGTGGCGTCTCCGTTGCGCCACATGAACAACAGGGCCACGCTCAGGCCGACGATTCCCAGGAACGCGGCGGGCTCACTGTAGGGCGAGATGAAGAAACCGGCGAACGCGGAGTCCGCGACGATCAGCCCGACCGCCGAGACGAACAGGATCCGGAAACCGAGCGCACCGGGCAGCAGTGGCACGAACAGTCCGAGCGTGACGCCCAGCAGGCAGGCACACACGACGCCGGCAATGCGCAGGTCGATCCCCTGGGCCAGGCCGAAGGTTTCGCCCAGCCACTTGGCAACGGCCAGTATCGCCGCCTGCGTCGAGTAGTACGGCTCACCGGAGCCGTCCGCGCCGCAGGCCTCGCCGTACCACTGGTGGGGTCGCCACAGGTAGTAGAGGAACTTGCTGGACTCGGCGCCCCACGGCCGATCGTTCGCCACCCCGAACGCGCACAGCAGCCGTCGCCCGTCGCCCTGGTCGGCCAGGCCCACGACGCCACCGGCGAACAGGCGTGCGAGCAGGATCGCCGTCCAGCTCACGCCGACCGCCAGGGCGGTCACGATGACCGCGCGCGGTCGCGGAACGCCGGTCAACCGCATGCGCACCCATAGCCGCCCCAATTTCGCGCGCAGCCGCGGCTTTTCCGGACCGGAGTCATCGGCCGTGGGTGCTTCGAGAGCGTGCGTCATGATCGCGCATCCACGGCCAGTGTGCCGGTGGACTGGCGACCGTCCCGCCTGCCGACGGCACATTTCACCGTCTGCTGCCCGTTGACGATGCCCGGGATCGCGACGACGGCCAGCTCCGGGAAATCGCTCAGCGGGCCGCCGAGAAACTCGGTCACGTACGGTTCGCATGGCTGTTCTGGGCTGCCGGGCGCGGCGAGGAGCCAGGCGTTGACTTCCTCGGCGGTGTGCGGCCGGTCGCAGGGCAGCTGTTCGCCGCCGCGCCAGCACACCCGTACCGCCGCCGACGCCGCGGTGGGGAGCACTCCGCGCAGGGGCACCGAGAGCTGCGGGGGCGCGCCGGGGGCCGCAGCGGGAATCGCGTCGCAACGGAAGGTGCGTTCCCCCGCCGCCCATTCCGCCCTGGTCGGTACCCGGGTGAGCAGGCTGACCCCGAAGGAATCGCGTGCGCGCGCACCGAGGTAGCCGCGCAGATCGACCGAATGACAGCGGTCGGCGATGACGGTGTCGAGTTTCTCCACGACGGGCCGTTCCGCCTCCGCCGCGATCGGGCCGTCGAGTCTTCCGACGAAGACAGTTTCGGTCTGGTGCGGCTCGGTGCACGGCACCACCGGCCCGATGTCGCTGGCCGTGTAAAGCTCCTCGGGCGTGGCGATCTTGGCGCAAGACCCCACTTTGCGCGCCGCGGTGGGCACCGTGCCGGCGTACTGGTCGCCCTGGCCGCACCCGCACAGCAGGAGAAGCAAGGCCAGCGCGGCGGCGGTTCTCGCGAGAACTGTGCTCATCTCAGCTGTCCTTGGAGACGGGACCGAGGACATTGACTTCGCGATTGCGCCGCGTTTTGGCCCATCCGTTGTGGCCCCGCACGACACGGCCCAGTGCGCGCCACGCGGTCAGGTAGAACAAATACATCATGAAAGAGAACGCGATTCCCCATCCGATGCAGCGCCACCAGCTGTACGCGCCGCCGGATTGCCGCCGGTAGATCGGGCCCCAAAGCGCGAACTGGGCAATGCCGACCAGCACGTAGATCGCGAAGAGCACGGCCCCGCCGTTGCCGAGGTAGATCATGGTCTGCGCCGGGTAGAGGACGAGGTTGTTCACGAACGCGATGACCGGCAGCGGATAGGTGATCGTGCCGAAAAGCTGCAGCCACGGCTGGGCAAGGAAATAGGACAGCTCCAGCACGCCGACGTTCGAGACCCGGCCGGACCGCCACAGCGTCGGCAGATACCGGATGCACTGCATGGTGCCCTGCGCCCACCGGGTCCGCTGCGCGAGGAAGCGGTCGAGCTGCGGCAGCGCTTCCTGGTCGACCCAGGCGTCGTCGCAGTATTCGGTGCGGAAGCCCGCGAGCAGCACGTGCACGCCCAGCTCGAAGTCCTCCAGCAGCGAACCCCGCCACGGTCCGGAGCCCTCGGCCAGCCGGTCGAGCACGGACAGCCGGGTGAACTGGCCGTTGCCGCCCATGCCGACCGTGCCGACCTTGCGGCGGGAGACCTGCATCGCGGAGATCGCGGTCCGGAATTCGAGGTCCTGCAACCGCACCAGCGTACGGCCGAAGAAGTTGCGCACGCGCCCGGAATCCGGATACGGCTGCCGCACGTCGCGGTTGATCATCCGGACCTCGATCTGCACCGCGCCCACCGAATCGTCGCCGAACAGCCGGTCCGACGCGCAGGCTTCGAGTGCGTTGCGGGAAAGCCGCCCGTCCGCGTCCACGACGACCACCACGCACCGATCCCGCGGACGCGACGGGTGAATCCAGTCGCTGAGCACGCGGTAGGCCGCGTTCAGCGCGTCGCCTTTGCCGGTGCGCGCGTCGGGCAGCTGCCGGCGCACCTGGTGCACCTGTTTGTCCGCCGCCGCGTGCGCGGACACGATCGCGCCGGTGGCGTCCTCGGACGCGTCGTCGATCACCCACACGTGCGCGCGCGGGAAAGTGTCGCGCAGATAGGCGATCGTCGCGCCGATCACGGCTTCCTCGTCCCGGCACGGGACGAGGAAGTGCCAGTCGAAGTTCCGCGAATCGCCGTCCGGATAGTGCTCACGGCGCAGATACGTGACGGCGAGCACGACGACGTAGATCAGGAATACCCCGCTGATCAGCAGCGCCGACGTCGTCGCGAAGCCAAGCAGGTTGGTCCACTGGAACAAGTGCCCGCATTCCCCTCATGCCTCGTCGCGCCGGCGGCGGCCGCGGATGATCAGGTAGAAGACGATCAGCGCCCCGACAACGCCGATGAGACTGAGAACCGAGCCGAAGACGGTGTGCGACCAGAAGATGCCTTCCCGCCGCCAGCGCGAATCCGCCCACGCGATCATCACCAGCCGCACCTGATTGGCCAGCACCAGCAGGGCGGTGGTGGCGAGCAGCGCGGCGACCACCCGCCGGACCGGGAACCTGTCGAAATACGCGGCGATCGCCGCCGCAGCGAACAGCGGCAACGCCAAGACGAACGCACTGCACCCGGACGAAACCCGCAACCCGGCCGGATACTTCCCGCCGAGTCCGAAGTAGAACGCCCCGTCCGCCGGGTCGAACGAACTCCCCCCGGGCACGACCGCGGACACCCAGCGGGACGCCAGCCACGCCTCCGCCGTCAGGTAGGTCTGGGTGGCCACCACGAAGGTCACCACGATCGCTGCCAGCGACACGCTCAACGCGAGGGCGATGATCCGGCGACTCGCGCGAGGCTGGGACGTACCGGCTGACATGGTCATGATTCGCTCAGTCCAGTGCGTTTCTGCGCAACCGGGCGCTGCGCACCAGGAACGCGCCGACGACCAGCAACACCAGCGCCGTCAACAGGAAAGCGAGGGTGTTGAAACCGGTGAGCGCCAGAGCCGCGGGAGCCCCGGCGGCCGTCGACGGCGGAAGCCCGCCGCCACCACTTCCGTACATGATTTTCTCCTTGCCTGGTCGTGCCTCGGGGCGGGCGGAGCGCGACCGGATCGCGCTCCACCCGCGGGAAACTGCTCAGCTGTCCGAAGAATCGGCGCCGTACCGGCGCCGGTAGAACACGAACGCACCCGCGGCGGCAGCCGCCGACAGGCCCGTCGCCCCGCCGACCGCCGCGGCCGGGGACATCACCGGGACGTCCTCCACCGGAGTGCCGGGGTGGCATTCGACGTGCCCGAGGTTGATGTTCTGCCCGAGGACGCCGGCCGAGATCGCGTCCAGCGAAATGCCGCCGTCGGGCAAGTTGTTCACGACCTTCGTGCTGGCGGTGATGATCCCGGGAATGTTGATCCCGCCGTTCGTGATCCAGCTCGAGGAGAACGGAAGATCCACCCATCCGACAACGGGCACCTGGACCGAGATGCTGCCCGACACGGCCGCACCGTCAACGGTGGCCTGGGTGCCGACCGGACCAGCCTTGCAACTCGGATTGATGCCCGTCAGCGTTATCTTGAACCCAGTTTTGGCCCACGACGTGACCTTGGCCGCAGAGTAGAAGAAAGTGCTGGCGGGCCAAGGGAGAAGGTTGCCGATCGTGTTGGCAAGATCGCCGAGGCTCAGCGACATGCCGAGCGTGGCCGTTGCGCCAGTAGCTTTCGCTGTCGACACCCCGGTAGTCGGGTCCGCCGTCGTGGTGACCGTCAGCGCGCCCGCACCGCCTTCCCCTCCCAGGCCGACGGTCACTAGTCCCCCGAGCGTGAAGTCCGGGATCGTCGCCAGCGAGTTGCTCGGAACCTTCGCGGAAGGATCGAACGACGGCGCGACCGGAGACGCGGCCGGCAGCAGGGTGGACCCGCCGGTCGCGAACTTGAAGACCGCCCCGTCCACCCCCGCGATGTACCCGTAAGACCAAGGCTTGACCGGCGCCGCGGGCGCCGGCGCCGCCGCGTTCGCCACCCCTGCCACCCCGAGGGCTCCGGTGAGCCCCACCACTCCCACCGTCGCGGAGAGCGCGACTATCCGTCTGAATCTCATGTGAAACCGTTCCTAACGTCATTTAGCCGGCACATGATCACCCGCACCGCGAAATCGCCCGGCGGGGGCGCACGAATATTGGCAAGCAGCCCCCGGCCCGGCAAGGATATCCCAGAAGTTCATCCTTTTGGACAGCTAAAATCAAACGTCGGGCAAACCGGATTCTTCCCGTCCGGAAGATGAACAATTGCACTTTCGGGACTGATCGACGGTGCCCCGCCGCGCTCCCGAGGGCATACCGAAACCTGCCAACTGCTGCGGAATCACCGCCGAGGTCCGCCTCGACCCGGTACCGGACCTGCCCGGCCCGTACGAGAAAGAAACGCTCGATGACAAAATTCACTCAGTCCAGTCGTACATTTTCCCGGCTCGCTTGGGAATTTTCTCCTTGCCGCTCCGCGAATTTCCCGGCAATGCGCCGGCTGTTACAAGACGGTGACCAAATCCCGACAAGTCCGCTAAGAAGAGACCGGAGCATTGCCGGGTATGAGCTTCTCGTTGCGGACCACCGGAACCCCGGAACCGGATCTCGGCGAAGTCGCGAGGCTGGGCCGGGTCCATCTCGTCGGCTGCGGCGGCGTCGGCATGGCCAGCCTGGCCGAAGCACTGCGCTTGCGCGGCTTGCCGGTGAGCGGAAGCGAGGTCGAGGACCGGCCGGAGCTGGCGCAGCTGCGCAGAGCGGGGTGCACGGTCTACGCGGGGCACAGTGAAAAGAACCTCGAGGGCGTCGACACTGTCGTCTATTCCACGGCGGTTCCGCGCGACAACGTCGAAGTCCGTACTGCCGTGAAACGCGGCCTTCGGGTGGCGCATCGATCCACTGCCCTCGCGGCGCTCATGCGGGGCCGGTTCTCCGTGGCGGTGGCCGGGACACACGGCAAGACGTCGACCGCGGCGATGCTGGTGAGTGCCCTGTCCGGGGCGGGAATGTCCCCGGATTACGTCATCGGCGGCCGGGTGGGCGGCCGGTCGGGGACGGGGCTCGGCGAAACCTCGACCATCGTCGTCGAGGCGGACGAAAGCGACGGCTCGCTCGTCGCCTACCAGCCGGACGTGGTCGTGATCACCAATATCGACGCCGACCACCTCGACCAGTACGAGGACGTCGACACGCTGGCCCGGGCCTTCGCCGGATTCGCCGAACGAGCCGGCACGACCGGTTTCGTGGTCATGCCGGAAGACGACCCCCATTCGCGCTGGGTCACCCGATACCTTCGGGCGAAAGGCATCCGGGTGTTCACCTTCGGCGAAGGCAGCCCGGCCGACCTGTCGATCCGCCTCGAGAGCGAACTTCCCGGCTCAGTGCGCTTCACCGCCCGGTTCCGTGATGACGACGAAGCGGCAGTGGAAGTTCCGGTCCCGGGCAGCCACATGGCGCGAAACGCCGGCGCCGCACTGCTGACCGCTGTGAAGCTGGGGGCGTCCCGGTCCGGCGCGGTCCTCGGCCTCGCGCAATACCCCGGCGTCGGCAGGCGATTCGAGCTCAAGGGCGAGCCACGGGGAATTCGCGTCTATGACGATTACGCGTGCCACCACACGTCTATCCGCGCCTCGCTGACCGCGCTGCGGCGGACGGCGATGGGTGGCCGGCTGATCGCGGTCGCCGAGCCCTGCCGGCAGTACCGGCTGGCTCAATTCCAGGCGGAGATCGCGGACGCGCTCGCCGTCGCCGACCGGGTCGTCGTGCTGCCGGTCTTCGATGCGGACCGCTCCTTCGACCACTGTGCTCCGGCGGAAGCGCTGACGTCGTTGGTGAACCTGCCCGGCCACGACAAGTACCTGGCCCGTACCCCGGACGCCGCCGCACGCGCGGTCGGCCAGTTCGCGCGGCCCGGCGACCTGGTGGTCACTCTGGGCGCGCCGGGGATGGCGCGCACGGCCGAACAGATCGTCGAGACCCTCGCCCACCGCACGCGAAAGGCCGGAAAATGAAACTCCCTGGCGAAGCGCGCGAACTGGCCCAAGCGCGGACGACGGCCCGCCGCCGTGCGTGCAGCGCCGCCAGTATCCGGGCGCTGGCCCGTGACAGCCGCCCGAGCCGGAACTTCCGGCGCGTCTGCCAGTCCGGCCGCCGCTCGGCGGTCTGCGAAGTCGGGTCGGCAGACCAGGCACGGACCGCGGTGCGGCGGGGCTGTGCGGCGGTCGGCGTTCGCACCTGGCCGGAGCACCGGGCCGACCTGTTCGAGGTACTGGCCGGGGTTTGCCTGGCGACGGACGCTCCGACGCTCCAGCGCGACCTGATCGTCTCCGAGTATCAGGTATGGGAGGCAAGGGCTTTCGGCGCGGACGCCGTCACCTTGCTGCCGGCGCTGGCCGAGCCCGGCGAGCTGGCGCGTCTCGCCGCGGTGACCGAGAAGGCGGGGATGACTCCGGTGTTCGAGATCTACGACAAGGACGACGCGGAAGTGGCACGGGATCTCGGTGCGCAGGTGACCGTGGTGGCGGGTGCCGACTTCGACGACGCGCGAGCCATCCGCACGAGCCTGCCGCCGACGCTGCTGGTGCTCGCCGAGGCAGGCGGGGACATGGCACTGATCGGCGGACCGCTCCTCCCCCGGAATGCGAAAGACCTGGCAACCTGACCGGCCTAAACCGGCACGGATCGCGGCGCAGCTTCCCTGGGCACCGCGCTCACCGGGTACGACTGCGAACCGGCGGTGGCCGGTCTGGTCCGGGAGAGGGCTCGGCGGCTGGGCGACGCGCCGGGAAACGAGCTGCGCGATCTGACCGTGGGCGTGCTCGGCACCGGACGAATCGGCACCGCGGTCGTCAACCGGCTGCGGGCTTCGGTTGCCGCGTCCTCGCCTGCGACGTCCGCCCCAGCGTGGCAGCCTTGACGCGCCTGCAGCGGCTGCCGAAACTTCGAGAAGGGGAGGCAGCATGGATGACGTCCGGGTCGGCATCGTCTCCGGCGGGAGTTCCGAGGAGCGTCCCGTCTCGGTCACATCCGCGCAGTAAATCGCGAAGCGCCTCACCTCGTGCGCTACGAGCCGTACTGGATCGGGATCACCAAGCGCGGTGAGTGGAAGCTCTGCGACAGCGCCAGGCTGCGGCCGCACCCGAACCGCGGCAGCGTTGCCGGGCGCGGTGCCCTCAGCCCGGCAGGTTCTCCGCCGTAGCCTCGCCCCGGAGCGCTCATCGAGCGATCGCCGGCCGCCCGACGGCTGGCAGAAGACGAACCGACCGAAACCTGGCGCGCACCCGGCCCGGCCGGAAACCGCCACCCGGCCAGCAGAACCAGCGAGGCACCCGGCCCGGCCGGAAACCACGTGGCCAGCCGAAACGACTCGCCCCGGGGAGCGCTGCCGAAGCGAACAGGCGAGCAGCCCGCGGGATGCGGCAACCCGGGCGAAATCGGCGAACCCGGTACAACGCCAAGCCGCCGTGGTGGCGAGGCCCGTTCTGCCTCGCCGCCACGGCGGCCGCTTCCGACTG
This sequence comes from Streptomyces sp. AA4, assembly GCF_000158875.1. Lineage (NCBI taxonomy): Bacteria > Bacillati > Actinomycetota > Actinomycetes > Kitasatosporales > Streptomycetaceae > Streptomyces > Streptomyces sp. AA4. The sequence continues at coordinate 6,217,379 of NZ_GG657746.1, forward strand.
CGATCCGAGAGCCGCGCCGGCGCTCAGCGATGCTTCGGGAATTCCACCACCTGCTGATACGTCGGACGGTTCTGCCATCCGATCCCCGGCACCTTCAACACGCCCATCTGCAGGAACTGGATCGAATCCGCACACACCGCGTCCCCGGCAGTGGAACAGTACTTATCCTTCGGATAGACCTCCGCGGCCGGCTTCGCGATCGCTTCCTTGAGCGTCGTCAACAAAGTGTCCCGGCACTTGTCCAGCGGCCCGCAGAAGCTCGTCGGCAGAGGCCCGTTTACCTGGCTTCCCAGGGTGGCGCGCAGGTCCTTGTCGACGTACGACCACCAGCCGTACTCGAAGGCCGATCCGCGGTGCGCCGCCTCCTGCGCGCCCGGCGGCGGCGTCGACGGAGCCTCGTCGACCGGCAGGTTCTGCACCACCGCGTTGTACAGGTCGTCGCCCATGCCCGGCTGGAACACCGCCTTCACCAGCAACGGCCACCACGCATCCATGACCTTGATGGCGCGGCTGTCGATGTAGACCTTGGCTCCGGGCATCGTGGTCCGCTTCGCCCCGTTGTCAAGCCACCGCCGCAGATCCGTAATCCCCTTGCGCACAGCGGGATCGAGGCTGCCAGAGGCACTGTCGAGCACTTGGAGGAGGTTCGGGAGGACCTTTTCGCCGCGCAGATCCGTGACCGCCGCTTCTTCCATCGCCTTCACCAGATCGGCCCGGTCGATCTTGTTCCCGTTCGCGATCAGATTCTTCACCCGGCCGTCCAGCAGATCCCCCCGATGCACCCCGCCGTCCCCGAACGACCCGTTGACCTGCCCCGCCGCCGACTTGTTGTTCCAACTGACATAATAATCCTGATCAGTCGAACTCGGATGCTGCTCCGCCGGCATCCCCTCCACGACATTCGTCCGCGCATCCCAATTCCGCCACTCCGTCTCCGGCTTCGCCCACACCGGCAAATTCGGATCAACATTCCCCGCCCGCACCGGCTGCAACCCCGAATTGAAAAACGCCGTGTGATCCGCGTCCACATAAAACCAGTTGAACGTCATCCCGATATCCGACACCGCGGCCTTGAAATCCTCCGGCCCCCGCACCCGCGCCGGATCATTCAACCTCAAAAACCCGACCGCCGAATCCAGCTCGTTCAAATACGTCGACCGCAGCTCCGCATACGCGACCGGAACCCCGCCCACCGTCGCCCGCTGACGCACCAACCCGTACTTCGTCCGCAACACCCGCAACCCGTCCGGACTCACCACCGGATCCATCGCCCGGCATTCGGCACCGTCCAGATACCCCATCGAATCCCGGCGCGCCGCACTCCCGTCCGCATTGCACAACCTCACCGCATAAGTATCGACAATGCTCTGATGCGCCGACGTCGCACTCCACGAATAATCCGGACCACGACCGATCTGCACATACGGACCAGTACCCGGGAACATCACCCCCCGCGCACGAATACCCGGCCCCTCGATATCCTGCAACATCAAAATCTCCGGAGCGAAATACCCCGTCTGCGGCCCGAACACCGCAACCGGATGACCGCTCTTCGAATGCGCACCCGAAACCACCAACGCATTCGACATCCCCTTGCTCGGACCGACCGGCTTCCCCGGCGAAACCACCGAACCCGCAGCCGCCGAACCCGTCCCGCCCGCACCATCCCTGATCGGCTCGTACGTCAACGACCCCGCATCAGGCATCGCCACCTCCCGCGGGTCCTGCGGGCTGACTCCATACGGAACCTTCGCCGGACCATGCTGCGTCACCGTCGTCTCCGGATCCTCCTCCGTCCGAAGCGAAGCCCACAACCTGTCACCCAACTCCTTCCCGTACTTCTGCTCCGCCGCCACCTTCGCCGCCGCAGCCACCGCCTGACTACCACCCGCCGCACCGAACTGACCGCCCAACAACGTCACCAACGCGACAACATCACTAGTGGTGAAGGGATCTATGGGTGGTGGAGTGCGCACCGTCCCCAGCGCAGTCAACAGGTCGCCCGAGTTGACCATCTCGACGATTTTGTTCACGTCCGTGGGCAGGCCTTTGAGCGTGTACTCCACGGGGACCTCTGGCTTGGTAAAGATATAGTCCAGAGGAAATGCGCTCTTACTGGCCTCGATCTTCTTGATGTAGGCATTGATGCCCCCGACATACGATTCCAGGTCCTTGACGACCTGCTTTTCATCGGCCGTTCCCGCAGCCAGCCGATCGAGCTGCGCCTGCCGATCCTCCGGTTTTTCCGCGATCTTCGGCCACAGCTCGTCCTGAAAACTGGCCGCGTCCCCTCCGCCGAACTTCCCGACCGAACCCTTGGCCACGTTGCGCAGCAGATCCATCAGGAAGAGCCGATCCTGCGCGGTCGCGTAACCCGAGCCGAATGTCGCACCCTCGCGCGTCGTGCCCTTGATATGCGGAACCCCGAGGGAGTCCCGGGCAATGGTGACGTCCGACCGGCCGCCGACCTGTTCGGCGGCGCCGACCGCCCCGCCGAACGACGAGGAGTTCATGAACTCCCCGATCTTCTCGTTCGTCAGTCCCGGATAACCCTGTCGCAGCTGATCGTAGGGCGGTGCCTGGTCATCGCCGTTCTTGATTTTCACATTGCGACCGGTCAAATTTTTCACGTTCTCGAGCAAGCGGTTCTTGGCGTTGTCCAGCCCGTTGAATGGATTGACACCCTCGATAAGGTAGCTGCGCGGCACAGTGCCGCCCTGCCCGCCCGGCAGGATGTCATGACACTGATTCCCGCAATAGTCGGCATAATCGTCCGGGTTCGTTCCGGGCGAAGCGCCCGCCTCGCCGGGCACCACCATCGCCGCCATGACCACGACCGAAACCGCGACCGTGGCCCGCCGGAAAAAACTCGTCTTGCGAGCAACGCTGCTCCTTGACATACGACACTCCTTGGTGCACATCACGCGACATGCGAAACAGACTTGCCGACCACTTCACGAAATTCGAGAATCTTCCCGATCGCCGATCGACTCGACGCCCGGCCAGTCAATTACAGAAATATAACCCACCCAGTGAACGAAGCTACCCGAACCTGGGAAAACACTATCAAACAGGTGATATTTTCACCCGTTCTGGTGACACGTCCACCCATTCCGAAAAGACGAACTCCCCGCGACGCATTCCACGCACTCTGGAGAATGACCGAACAACATCGACCCGCTGCTCACCACCCGGAACGGCAGGCTTTCTGTTCCCGAGCCGCGACAACGAATGGATTGCGCCGGTAAATTCCGCTGGACGCGACCTGGAAGCCGGAATCTCCCCCAGGCCGCGTCCCGCCGGCCGCCCTGGTTCAGCTCACAGCACGTTGCCCTTGAGTTCAGTGGTGCCGATGCCTTCGACCGTCGCCTGTCCGCCGGTCTTCTCGCCGGCCGTCGCGTTCGCCTCGGCCGTCGCCTCGACTGTCACGCCGATCTTGATCGAGGAGTAGTCGCCGACCAGTCTCTTGATCACGTCCGCACCGGGGAAAGCGAACGTCATCGTCTTCCCGTCCGGGGTGACCGTGACGGCGTTGGCCAGCCCCACCCACTCCTTGTTGTTGCGGTCGTCCTTGTCCCCGGCGGCCGCGGTGATGTTGAACGAGCCGTAGGCGGGGGAAGAAGTGTCCGAGACCCGCTGGAACGTGAAACCGTCCGGAGCCCGGATGGTCATCCGCTTTCCCGCGATCGAGGAAAGATCGCCGTTCTGCGGCTGGATGACGAAGGTCAGGCCGGCGGCCTTGCCCGGTGCGGCGTACGGCTTCCAGACCTGTTCGACCTGCGAAGGCTCGGGTGCGGGCTCACTCTTGACGGCCTTCGGGTCGGAGAACAGCGCGTCCGAAGCCGCCGTGGCCGCGTCCGTCGCCCGGATCCGGATCGTCGCTCCGTCCGGCAGGTCCTTGTTCAGCGTGACCTGCGCCGTGCCGTTGCGGACGGTCGCGGAAGAACCGGCCTGCGCGCCGTTCTCGCCGACAGGCGTGACCGCGGATCCCTCGCTGCCGGACACCGTCAGCACCTGACCGGGCGACACCGTGCCGGTCTTCGGGTCAGTGACGACCGGCCGGGCGAGGGCGGGAAGGACCGTCAGTTCGCCGGTCTCCGACGGGGCGGTGGCTCCCTCCGCCTCGGAAGTGACGAAGAAGCTCCTGGGCTTGCCGTCCGCGGGCACGCCCGGAGGAAGTTTCAGCTCCCACTCGCCGGTGTTCCCGACGTAGGCGGTGGGCGTCGGATACGGCTTCCCGTCGATGTTCCACCTGATCACCGTCCCGCGCGGGCCCGTCCCGCGGATGCTGCCGCCCTCGTGGAGGACGATCTTGCCCGGGCCTTGGACAGCGGGCTTGTCCGGAGTCTTCGGGAGGTCCACGGGGAGAGAGGTGCGGCCCACGAGCTCGGCCGGCTGCGCACCGGTGCCGCCGTCGAGCCGGACGACGCCTTCGACGTCGATGTTCTCGCCGAGCCCGGCCGGAACGCGGAATTGACAGGTCGCGACGAGAGAATAGGTGAGCAGCTTGCTCAAGTCTTCGCCGGGATCCCCGCCATTGGCCACTTTCGTGATGGCCTTCTGAATGGAGGCCGCGAACTCGGCGGGGTCGACGACCTTGTTGCTTCCGTCGTGCCGGCCGTTCTCGATCCGGACAGTTCCATACGCGTCGTCGTAGTCGTCGCACGCGTAGCCGTCGAGATTGATCGTGCTGGTCTGCGAAGAGCCGAGCGTGCGGAGGTCATGCAGGACCTCCAACTGGCCGCCGCTGACCCCCTTCGCCGAGGCCAGGGTCTGGATGCGGGCCAGGTCGAAGGACATGGCAACGGTCACCACACTCCCGAGCCCGGCCCCGGCAGCCGGTGCGTCGGTGGAAAAATGCATGCTGGCCGGCGTGCCCGCTGCCGAGGGCAGCGCACGATACTGGCCCTCGGGAGCAGCCGAGGCGACGCTCGCACCGAGCGCACCGCCGACACCGGCGGCACTCAGCGTCGCGACAGCGACCGCTTTGACGGCGTTCCTCGCAACGCGTCTCATCGCGTTTGCCATGAAGAGTCTTCTTTCCCTATGAAGTCCGGCGACGTTGCCAACTCCACCCGTGCCGGTGAATCGCGGTGATTTACCCGGACCTTAGGTCGCCGAAGCCATGTCGGCAATATCACAAGGTGATTTTGGTGAGGGTACGCAACCAATTCTGGGAAGAATCACCCGCACAGTTGATGATATTTTCATGCCCTCCGGGGGCCGGCGCTTCGCCCTTCAAGGTGCGCCAGGCAAGGCAGACCACCGAGATGCCGGGGTTTCCGGCGGATGCGCCCGGAAGCGACCGGACAGCGGAATGAGATGTTCACCGGCGGTCCGGGAGTTTTTGCATTCCCCGGCTGCGCGCGCGATGCTGCGCTACCAGCCACGCCGGCCGATGCGGTAAAACTGTTTCCGCATCTTCCGTATTTCCCGGCGACCCCGGGCTCGATTGACGGAAAACGACCGGGGACCCCGGCCACCCTCTTCGGCGGACCACGTCGAGCGAAGCAGTTCATGAGCGACGGCCGTGACCTGCCCTCCCGCCGAGCACACCGCACCTCGGAAGGAAACCCGATGGCTCCGGTTCCCCTGCTTGCGCGGAAGACCTCGAACGACCTGCCCCGCCGGGTCGGGACACCGCCGTTCGCCGTCTCCTCGGCCGACGGGGACATCCTGTTCCGGCTCGGGGCCAAAGTCGTGGTCGACCGAGCACGCCGGCTCCGCTGGGCCGGCGCGAGCGAAGACGGCAACCGCGCACTGGCGCACCGCAGCCGGGTCCGGCCGCACATCCCGCTCCTCGACGCACGTCTCGACGTCGGCGGCAACCGAGTCCGCGCCGCGCACTCCAGCCCGGCCGCAAGGCGGACCACTTTCCTGACCAGCCCCGCGGAACCCGAGAGCGGGCGAGTCGGCAAGTTCGCCGAATACGGCGCCGCCTGCCTGATCGACCGCTCCGACCGCCCGGCCCGGATCATCCACTGCCACCTCTGCGGCCGGTCCGCCGGTTTCTCCCCGGAAGCCCGCTGGCAAGCCATTCCGCGCACCCGCTGCCGGGCCGGCGATGAACTCTCCTTGCGAGAGATGCAGATTCTCTGCCTGATCAGCATCGGCACCACGAACGACGAGATCGCGGAAACCCCTTCCGGTTCCCCGGAAAAGTCGCAGCCGCGTCAAGAACGTGGTGCCGGCAATCGCGCCCAAGCAGTGGCACTCGGACCTCTCGGCAACCGACTCCGCACGGACTCGCCACGGCCGAAATGACCCGCGCCGGGTCGTCTCCCGACCCGCGCCACCTCCCCGAACGGCGCCTGCCCGCCTCCGCCACGCCTGCTCAGTGCCCCGCATCCGATCAGAAGGAACGCATCATGACCGAACCGGCCAACCCCAGAGGCACCGTTTTCATCGGTGCCGACCGGGACGCGATCACTGTGGCTCGCGGCTACCTGGAGTCCAGGGGAATCGAACTGACGGCGGTCACCAGATCGACCAGCGTGCTGCAGATCTTCGTGAATTCCGACGCCATCGCCGGGGCACGCACGCAGGCGGACTCCATCACGGACTCGTCCCTGCTGCAGCTGCAGATGATCGCATGGGGAATGACGAACGCCGAGATCAGCAAACAGCTGGGCAAGTCCGAGAACACGGTCAAGTCGAATCTGAGAAACCTGTTCCGGTTGATCGGTGCGCGTGATCGCGCCCATGCGGTGCTGATCGGGTGCCGCGCGGGACTCATCTGAGCCTTCGTTATCCCCGGCAGTTCGCGCTCGTTCCGCGGAACCCGTCAGCCGGTGCCGGCTGCCGGGTTCTCCTGTTTGGCCCACGGGCCAGGCGAATGACGGGCGGGAGTCCGAGCCGGCGAACCGCTCGTGCTCCCCTGGCTGCGAAACCGCCTCCGGGCGCAGACGCCTGCCGGTGCCCGTGCGCCTGCGGGCAACCCCTCCTCTGACCGCCACGACGGCTCCTGCCGCCGCACCCGGTCCCGCCGTGCCTCGACTCCTGGGCTGCGGCTCTGTGGTGCCCGCTCAGCCGGCCGGGCCGGCCGGGGTGCCGATCGACACCGGGACTCCCTGCGGCACCACCGCAAACACCCGACCACGCGCGCCCAAAGCGCCATTGCCGCCGCCCACGCAGTGATGCCCGCTCAGCCGGCCAGACCCCGAACGAGGTGCCGATCGACACCGGGACTCCCTGCGGCACCACCGCAGACACCCGACCACGCGCGCCCGAAGCGCCATTGCCGCGGGCGACGCAGTGATGCCTGCTCTCCCTGGGATTCGCCGGAACTCCACCCGTCCGTACCACCTCGCCGTCCGGACGGTGCAGTCCAGCGCAAGCGGAGGTCGCCGCGTTTCCGGTCGGCGAAGAAGCGGTCGCGGGGAGCACAGTTCGCGACGTCGCCGGTACTCGCTTCGCAAGCTTGACCTTCGCTGTCCCAGCCCCGCCCGCCCCGTTTGCGGCCCGGGCCCGGCAGCCGGGCGGCAACGAACCCGATACGACAGAAACGCGGCCCGGAGAGATGCTCTCTCTCCGGGCCACGTTCGCTTGTCGCGGTCAGCCGGCCGTCGTTACCGCAGGCGGCCGCGTTCCGCTGCCGTTCACTTCACCGCGCCCGTGAGCTTGGTGGAGCCGAAGCCGTCGACCGTCACGTTGCCCGGGTTCTTGTCGCCCGGGGCCGCGTTCGCGTCGGCGGTCGCGGTGAACGAAACGCCGATCTGAATCACGTTGGCGACGCCCTCGCTCGCGTTCTTGATCTTGTCCGCCCCGGGGAAGGTGAACGTCATGGTCTTGCCGTCCGGGGTGACCTGGACGTCGTCGCCCAGCCAGATGTAGTTCTTGCCCGCCTCGCCGGCGGCATTGCCGGTGGCCGCCGTCACGTTGTAGCTCCCGCTGTCGAGCCGCTTGACGGTGAAGCCGTCCGGAACCTGAACCGTGATCTTCTTGCCGGCAAGCGACAGCAGGTCGCCGTTGGCGGGCTTGATCGCGAAAGTCGCGTTCGCGGTCTCGCCGGGCTTCGCGCTCAGCGCCTGAGTCTGGAAGACCTGGACCGGCACCGGAGGAGTATCGCCCTTGACGGTCTTCGGGTCGGAGAGCACGGGGGAAGTGCCCTCAGTACCCGTAGCCCGGATCTGGATCTTCGTGTCCGGCGCGATGTCCTTGTTCAGCGTGACCTTCGCGGTTCCGTTCGTGACAGTCGCGGAGGTGCCGACCGGATTGCCGTTCCCGTCGACCGGGGTGACCGTGGATCCGTCGCTGCCGGAAACCGTCAGCTCTTGCCCGGCCGAGACAGTGTCGCCCTTGGGATCGGTGATCTCCGGCTTCTTCAGCTCGGGAATGACCGTCAGGCTGTGGGCATCCGAGGAGGCCACGCCGCTGCCGCCGTCGTTGCGGGACTTCACCACGAGAGGCTGCGGCTTGCCGCCGTTGAGCACATTGGGCGGAAGCTTCAGCACGTACCTGCCGGAGGACTTGTCGGCCCGGACCGCGAGGTCCGAATAGTCGCGGCCGTTGATCACCGGCCAGACGAAGGAGTTCGGAGCGGCCCCGCCCGTGATCGAGCCGTTCTCCGGGACCTTGATCTCGTAACCGCCGTCGATGGTCGGCGCGGCCGGCGTCCGTTGCGCGTCGACCGTCAGCCACGAGTTGCCCGTGTTGTAGCTGGGGAGGAAGATGAAGTTCTTGCGGTTGACCTCGCCGTTGACGATGATCTTTCCGTCACTGACCGGCGGAACCTTGAAGTCGCAGTATCCACCCGACGCGCGCCCGGCGTCGTAGAGCTTCAAGACATTCAGAACATCCGCTTTGGTGATGTTCTTGAGAAGACGGTTGGCGACTTCGGTAAGCCGGCCCACCAATCCGGCGACATCAGCCGGCTGATAGGTGGTCGTGTCGTGCTGGCCGTCCTTGATGACCTCGCCGCCGTTCTTGGCGACCCAGTCGTTGCACGGCATGCCGTTCAACTTGACGGAAAAATTGGTGCTCCCCAGGAACCGGATCAGATCCTGCGTCCAATCGAACGTGGACGAGCGAGCGACATTGGGCTCGAATTCGCTGAAAATGTCCCAGGGAACCCAGTCGACGCCGACCCGCACTGTCTGGTTCGGCTGTACGACCCCTCCGTCCGCGCTGGTCCAAAACCGCATGGACGGCGGAGTACCGGTCCCCTGAGGCAGTTCAAAGTAGCCGGAAAGGTCCGGCTCGGCAGTGGGGGCGGCGGCTGCGGGCGCTGCGGCCGCAGGGGCTTCGGCCGCGGACGCGACGCCCGTACCGAGCGTGCCTCCCACGATTGCTGTCGTCAGCGCCGCGATGGTGACCGTCCGGCCGACCGTCTTCGCAACGCGTTTTTTCGCGATTGTCATGAAGCTGTCTTCTTTCGCCAAGAAGGCCGACACCTGCGACCTGTCAGATCCTCGTAGTTATCGCGGAGTTTTCTCGCGACTGACGATTACCCTACGTTGCGGAACCCGCGGCGACAACGAAACTTGCCGTTGTCGTACGCATCTTCCATCAGAACGGGTGAGCTATCCCCGTCGGTCTAGTGATATTTTCCCGTCCCGTCCGGGTTTCCCCAGCTCCAGGCAGGTATGCGGGAAACCCGGGCGCGCCGGCCCGGGACCGCCTGAACATCACCCTGGCATGAACCGCGACCCGGACGACTCACCGCGGCGCCTGGCCCGGGAATGGCCCGCCGCGGCGTGGTCCGCTCCGGCAGCCCAGTGCCCGACAGCGTGCCAGGTACCGCCCACCGGGGTTCGGCGGACCGTCTCGAAACGGATCAAGGCCCCGCCCCGGGGGACTCCGCACTGAGCCGGGTTCGTCGTCGGCTACCTGGTCACGCAGGCTTTCCGGCCGGTCGGCACGTTCCGGCCGTTCGCCGGCGAGGCGATCGCGCAGACGGCACTGGACGCCCCCGATCGCATCCTGCGGCACGGGCCGGCCGCGCCGGACACCGCGCTCGGATGCCCCCCTGCCCGCCGCTCTTCACCGGCCCTGGTGGCGTCTGGCGGCCATCACCTTCTCGGCGCAGCGGGCACCACCCGATCCAGCCCCCGGATCCGGCCGCTTGTCGTGCTTCTGACACGAACCACCGCGCAAGTGCCCCTTCGAGTGAGCAGAACACCTCACCCGAGCGCTGCCCGCGAAGACAATTCGGCAGGCAGCTTGTTCTCATCGACTTCCTTTTCCGGATTATCCGGACAGTTCTTTCCGGCCGGCTTCCCCATCGAGCAGTATTCGATGATGGTCGAATGCCATATCCGCGCCGCCGGACACGAGGACGGAGCCGGTTCACGACAGCTCAGGATCCACCCCGTTCAGGCAGGCACTGCGCTGCTCCCGTCGGAGCAGTGAGGCGACCGGGGGTGGCTGAGGCATGCTCGATACCGTGGCCGGCATACCGCACGGGAGCGGCGCGCAGGGGCCGATCCGACCTAGCGTGAACGCTATCCGGTCCGGGACTGGTGCTTGTTCCCCTGGCGCGGCAAGGATCCGAGGCCCGGCGAACGCGAGCAGGCGCTGTGGGGCAGGCCGTGGCAGCCAGGACCGGACCGGCCGGACGCGGCTTCGTACTCGGCTCGAGGGAAGCATTCCTCGGTCCGCAGACGGTCCAGGCGACACGGGTCGGCGGGCGGGGCTCGGAGCAGTTTCAGGAGACGGACTCGGCCCGATCGCCAGTACTCAGGCGGGCCGGGCCCCTTTCGCGTGCCAGCGGTACGCTTGGGCGGGCAGATCTCGTCCGCGGGGTGCTCAGTCCCCCGGTCGCGGTCAGGTGTGCTGGGGGACGGTATCTGCGGCGTCGTGGTGTTTCAGCTCTGTGCTGTCATCGCAGGGCGTCCGGAACGTGGTCAGCTCGCGTCGGCCGGAGAGCGGACGACACCGCCGGGAGCAGACGCCACGTCACTCGCTTACCGCCGCCGGAGTGGCAAAAGCAACGGAAAAGCCGCTGTGGCGGCGAGGCTGCTATCACCTCGCCGCCACAGCGGCCACCTTCGCTATACCCGGCCCGCTGCGGCTGATTCACCCGGTCGGCGCACCGGTGCTCAGCGATGCTTGGGGAATTCCACCACCTGCTGATAGGTCGGACGGTTCTGCCATCCGATCCCCGGCACCTTCAACACGCCCATCTGCAGGAACTGGATCGAATCCGCACACACCGCGTCACCCGCAGTGGAACAGTACTGATCCTTCGGGTAAACCTCCGCGGCCGGCTTCGCGATCGCTTCCTTGAGCGTCGAGTACAAGGTTTGCCAGCAGTCGCCGAGATTCCCGCAGAATTGCGTCGGCAACGGGCCGTTCACCGGCTGCCCGAGCGTCGATCGCAGGTCCTTGTCGACGTACGACCACCAGCCGTACTCGAAGGCCGATCCGCGGTGCGGTGCCACCTTCGTGCCCGGAAGCGGAGTCGACGGAGCCTCGTCGACCGGCAGGTTCTGCACCACCGCGTTGTACAGGTCGTCGCCCATGCCCGGCTGGAACACCGCCTTCACCAGCAACGGCCACCACGCATCCATGACCTTGATGGCATCGCCGTCGATATAGACCCCGGCTCCGGGCATCGTGGTCCGCTTCGCCCCACGGTCGAGCCACTGCTGCAGCGCGTTCACGGCCCGCCACACCTCCGGTTCGACCTTCGCTTGACGGGCGTAAATCACTTGGAGGAGGTTCGGGAGGACCTTTTCGCCGCGCAGATCCGTGACCGCCGCTTCTTCCATCGCCTTCACCAGATCGGCCCGGTCGATCTTGTTCCCGTTCGCGATCAGATTCCTCACCCGGCCGTCCAGCAGATCCCCCCGATGCACCCCGCCGTCCCCGAACCCGCCGACCTGCCCCGCCGCCGACTTGTTGTTCCAGCTCACGTAGTAATCCTGATCAGTCGAACCCGGATGCTGCTCCGCCGGCATCCCCGCCACGACATTCGTCCGCGCATCCCAATTCCGCCACTCCGTCTCCGGCTTCGCCCACACCGGCAAATTCGGATCAACATTCCCCGCCCGCACCGGCTGCAACCCCGAATTGAAAAACGCCGTGTGATCCGCGTCCACATAAAACCAGTTGAACGTCATCCCGATATCCGACACCGCGGCCTTGAAATCCTCCGGCCCCCGCACCCGCGCCGGATCATTCAACCTCAAAAACCCGACCGCCGAATCCAGCTCGTTCAAATACGTCGACCGCAGCTCCGCATACGCGACCGGAACCCCGCCCACCGTCGCCCGCTGACGCACCAACCCGTACTTCGTCCGCAACACCCGCAACCCGTCCGGACTCACCACCGGATCCATCGCCCGGCATTCGGCACCGTCCAGATACCCCATCGAATCCCGGCGCGCCGCACTCCCGTCCGCATTGCACAACCTCACCGCATAAGTATCGACAATGCTCTGATGCGCCGACGTCGCACTCCACGAATAATCCGGACCACGACCGATCTGCACATACGGACCAGTACCCGGGAACATCACCCCCCGCGCACGAATACCCGGCCCCTCGATATCCTGCAACATCAAAATCTCCGGAGCGAAATACCCCGTCTGCGGCCCGAACACCGCAACCGGATGACCGCTCTTCGAATGCGCACCCGAAACCACCAACGCATTCGACATCCCCTTGCTCGGACCGACCGGCTTCCCCGGCGAAACCACCGAACCCGCAGCCGCCGAACCCGTCCCGCCCGCACCATCCCTGATCGGCTCGTACGTCAACGACCCCGCATCAGGCATCGCCACCTCCCGCGGGTCCTGCGGGCTGACTCCATACGGAACCTTCGCCGGACCATGCTGCGTCACCGTCGTCTCCGGATCCTCCTCCGTCCGAAGCGAAGCCCACAACCTGTCACCCAACTCCTTCCCGTACTTCTGCTCCGCCGCCACCTTCGCCGCCGCAGCCACCGCCTGACTACCACCCGCCGCACCGAACTGACCGCCCAACAACGTCACCAACGCGACAACATCACTAGTGGTGAAGGGAGTGATCGTCGGCCTGATCGCTTGCCAGACGGATCCGGTCGCCGTGTATTCGACGGGGACCCTGGTCCTGAGCAGATCGGTTACCGGCACATCCTGCACGGAATCGATGTAGGCGTTCACCCCGGCCACATACGAGTGCAGATCACTCACGACCTGCTTTCCGTCCGGTCCCCTCGATGCCAGCCGGTCAAGCTGCGCCTGCCGGTCGTTCTCGGTTTCCGCGATCTTCGGCCACAAATCGTTCTGGAAGCTCTCGGCGGCGGACCCGGCGAACCCGACCGCCGAGCCCTTGGCCACATTGCGCAACAAATCCATCATGAAGAGCCGGTCCTCGGCAGCCGCATAACCGGAGCCGAAGGTCGCCCCTTCCCGCGTCGTGCCCTTGACGTGCGGAATACCGAGATTGTCGCGGGAGATCGTGACATCCGTCCGGCCGGCCGGCACGACGGGTTTCCACGGCGCCCCGGCCGGAATGCCGAACGACGCCGAGTTCAGGAACTTCCCGAGGTTCTCGTTCGTCAATCCCGGGTAAGCCGTCCGCAACCGATCGTAGTTCGGTCCCTGGTCGTTGCTGTGGGCCGTTTCGATCCCGCCGTTGCCGGCGATCAGCGACAAGGCATAGCTCGGAAGCTCCGACCTGGGCACTCCGCCGGCTTGCCCACCGGGCAGGATGTCGTGGCATTGGCCGCCGCAGTAGTCGTTGTGGTCAGTCGTGTCCGTTTCGGCGGCAGCCGGCACCGCCCCTGCCCCGGCCGGCACGGCTACCGCCGCGGCCAGCACCAGGACGGCGGCCCGGCGCACAAAGCCCCGCTTGCGAGCGACCCTGCTCACTGACATTCGACACTCCTCGGTACCCGTCCGATCACCCTTGAACGAACTCCCCGCCCGCCCCGGAAAAATGCGGAAACCCCACTGGCGGCCGATTTCCTGGTCAGCAAGAGAACCCGGGGATTGTATCGGGGGCCGTGCCCGGAACTCTTCAAACATGACAAAGCAATGAGAACCTGGTGACAAATTCACCGATTCGCTCCGGGACAAGACCGCACTGCCGGAACAACACGAAGACGTGGCCCGGAGAGGTCGTCATCTCTCCGGGCCACGTCCGTTCAACGCGACGGCCGGTTCCGCCGGCGCTATCGCGGTGCCTGCCGCTGCTCAGCTCACCTTGCCCTTGAGGTCGGTGGTTCCGATGCCGTCAACGGTCGCCCCTCCACCGGTCTTCTCCCCCGCCGAGGCGTTCGCATCGGCAGTGGCCACAACCGTGACGCCGATCTTGATCGACTGGCTGTTCCCGATGATTCTCTTGAGCTCTTCCGCACCGGGGAGCGTGATGGTCATCTTCTTGCCGTCGGGGCTGACCTTGACGCTGTCGCCCAGCCACGAACTCAACCCGTTGTTCTTGTCGTCCTTGTCGCCGGCCGACGCCGTGACGTTGTAGCGTTCGCCAGCCAGCGGCCGGAAGGTGAAGTCGGCCGGAGCCGTGACAGTCATCGTCTTGCCCGCGAGCGAGGAAAGGTCACCGTTCGCCGGCTGGACGGCGACAGTCAACGCAGAGGCAGCACCCGGAGCCGCGACCGGCGTACCGGCCTGATAGACCGGCCTGGGTTCGGGCGCGTCGCTCTTGACGGTCCTCCAGTCGGAGAACTCCGCATGCGGGTTCACAGTGGCGTCGTCCGTCGCCCGGATCTGGATTTCCGCACCTGGCTTCAGGTCCTTGTTCAGCGCTACCTGTGCCGTGCCGTCCTTGATGGTCGACGTGGTGCCGACCGGGTTGCCTGCCTTGTCCACCGGCGTTGCCTTGGCTCCCTCGCTGCCGGAAACCGTGACTGTCTGCCCAGGCGCCACGGGGCCGGTTGCCGGGTCGGTGATCGCCGGCTTGGCGAGATCCGGGATGACCCTCAGGTTGTGCGTGGCCGAGTCCTTGCCGACGGTCGAGCCTTGCAGGCTGGACCTGACCTTGGCCGGCACGCTGGACCCATCCGCCGGCGCAGCGGGCGGAAGCTTGATCTTCCACCGGCCGTCCGTTCCGACCGGGACGGTCGGCGACGAGTAATCCACCCCGTCGATGTTCCAGTTGACCAAGGTGCCGGGATCGCCCATGCCCTCGATCGCATCGCTCTTGTGCGCGACGATGTTGTACTTCGCGGAAATGACCGGCGCGTTCGGTTCCTTTTGGACGGCTACCGGAAGGTATGCTTTGCCCTCATAGTTCTTGTTCAGCGCACCGAAAAGGTTGTGCAGGTCGACTTTTCCTCCGATCAGGATGTTCGTATCGACGTTTTTCGGTACATTGAACGTGCACGTCGCCTGAACTCGAGAACTCAGGAACTCGGTAAATTTGCTGAGGAAAGTTTCAGAGCCGATGCTGGCGAGCAGATTTCGCGCCTGCCCGACGAATCCGAGGATATCGACCGGCTCAATATTGAGCCCGTCTTGCCGACCGCCCTCGACTGCGTCGACACCCTTTCCCGGGCCATATTTGTCGCAGTCCTGGCCGTCGATGGTGACGGTGCTGTTCTGCCAGGCGCCGATCTTGATGATATCCTGGAGGAAGTTGATCTGCGATTGCTGGGATTGCTTCGAAGGGAATGCGTCCCAAAGGTTCCACAGATCCCAGTAGACACCGACTTTGACCGGGTATCCCGGAGTGGCCTTCCCGCCGACCGCACTGGTGAAGAAGTGCATACGGGGCGACGTATCGGCCTCCGAGGTCAGCTGGTAGTACGTCGCCCCGTTCTCCGCCGATGCGATTCCGGCGCCCAGTGCGCCGCCGAGCATTGCCGTGGATAACGCTGCGATGGTAGCCGTCCTGCCGACGGTCCGCGCAACGCGGTTGAACGCGATTGCCATGAAAACGCCCTCTTTGCCCGATGGTCGACACCTGGGACACTGACAGATCACCAGTGACGCCGCGGAGGATTTCCCGGCGCGCAGCGACCTTACGCCGCCGGAGACGGGGCGACAAAGCCGTGGAACGGATTCGGGGAAATCCTGCCGCTGCCTCGCGGGAGAATATCCCGCGCACGAGGTGAAATTGTCGCCCCGGGTTCCCCGGTCTCGCAGCCTGGCGCCCGCCGGGAAGACGTGGGTGCCCGGTCCGGTAGACGCGCAGGGCACCGCGTCAGTTCATCACCGGGCTCGGGGTCATCACCCAGTCGTCCAGAAGGGGATACAAGCCGAACCACAGCCCCGCACCGGCCCCGGTGATCAGCACCGCCATCAGCACCGCCCGGAGCCAGGCCGGACCGGGCAGAATCCGCCACAGCCCCGCGATCATCCCGCACCTCCTTTCGCGGTGCTGCTGACCAGATGGGCTTCGACGATCAGCCGCTGATAGTTGTCCCACTTGGGATTGCACGTCGTCAGGGTCAGCCGGGCCACCGTCGGAACCTCCCCAGGGCGTTCGGGCACCGGCAGGAGCACCCCGGCGTCGCGCGGGGAGACGAGCCGGTTCGCGTCGACCTCGTAGACGTAGCGACGGGTCCGGTCCTCCACCGTGACCTGGTCCCCCGGCGCGATCGTGTCGAGATCCCAGAACATCCCGCGCATCCGATGCCCGGCCACGGCGAAGTTTCCGATCTGGCCGGGCATGGCGGTGCCGGAGTAATGGCCCGGTGCGTGCCGCAGGTCTCTCGACGTGGTCCCCTCGACCACCGTCCAGCGCAGACCCAGCTTCGGGATCGCCAGCACCGCGGCCGGGGCGCCCTCGGCCGGCGGTTTGTCCGGAGCCGAAGGCCCGCCGCCGACCCCGGGTTCGCTGCCCCACAGGGTCCGGAGCTCCTGGTCGAGCTGCGCCTGTACGCCGTTGAGCTCGCCGACGCGACCCCACATCTCGTAGGCGATGAAGCCCAGCAGCACCACCCCGACGACGAGCGCCAGTTCACCGCAGATCCCGAAGATCCGCCACCGCAAGCGGCCGCGCGCCGCCTTCGGCGGTCGTTCCGCCTCCTCCGCGACCGGCTGCGCCCTCATGCCGCACCCGGCCCCGTCCAGGCAAGCACCGGGCCCGAAGGGGCGAGACAGTCCCGGATGGCCGCCATGGACCGCTCCGCGGCGTCCCCCGCGCCGAACGGATTACCGATGGCAGGGCCTTTTTCCTGGCCGTTCAGCACCGCCCGCGCAGCAGTGACGACCCGTTCGAAGTCGGTGCCGACCAGTCGCGCCCATCCCGTGTCGACCGCTTCGCGGCGCTCCGTGGTCTCGCGCGCGACCAGCACCGGAACCCCGAACGTCGGGGCCTCCTCCTGGATTCCTCCGGAGTCCGTGACGACGAGGGCGGACCGCGACAGCACCCAGATGAGGTCCGGGTAGTCCAACGGCTCGGTCACCGTCACCGCGTCGCACGTTCCGAGGATGCGATGGACGATCTGGCGCACCTTCGGATTCGGGTGCGAAGGGAGGACAAAGCGCACGTCCGGGAATTCCTGGGCGATCTGCTTGACCGCGCTCAGCACTTCCCCGATGCCGCTTCGCCACGATTCGCGCCGGTGCATCGTCACCAGAACCAGCGGCCCGGGCCCGGAAAACGCCGCCGCGACCGCACTGTTCTTCGGCGGCAGGTCCAGCCTGGCAACGCACTGGGCCGCGTCCACGACCGTATTCCCGGTCACGACGATCTTTTCGTCCGGCACTCCCTCGGCCCTCAGCGCGGCCGCGGCCGCCGGCGTGGGAGCCAGGTGCAAGGCCGCGATCCGGGAAACCAGCTGGCGATTGGCTTCCTCGGGGAACGGCGACGAGAGGTCGCCGGTACGCAAACCGGCCTCCAGATGCACGACCGGAATGTGCTGCCAGAAGGCCGCCAGCGCACCGGCCAGAGTGGTGCCGGTGTCGCCCTGGACGACGACCGCGGCCGGCCGCCGTGCCGCCAGGACCCGGTCGGCCTCGGGCACCAGCCGCGCGAACAGCTCGCTCAGTGTGCCGTCCACCCGGGACAGCTGGATCCGCTCGTCCGGGACCAGCCCGAACGGCGCCAGTCCCTGGTCGACCATTTCCGGGTGCTGGCCCGTGGCGACCAGCCGGGCCCGGAACCCGAATTCCTCCGCGGCGAGCGCGATCGGCGCCAGTTTGATGGCTTCCGGCCGCGTACCCGCGAACAGCACCAATTCTCGAGACATCATTTCCTCCCCGACCCGTGGCGGCGGGGCCCGGCCAACGGGCGCCCGCCGCCTCCGGTCACTTCTCGGCGTCTTCGGCGATTCTCCGGCGCCGCCGGGCGAACAATACGAACATCGTTCCCAGCGCCACGAGGGCAATAGCCAGAGCGATCCACCAGGTCAAGCTGGCGCCGGTGATCGCGAGGCCGCCCGCCGTGCCCGTGCCGATGGTTCCAGGCTTGTACATCCAGGTCCTCTGAGTGTGTGTGTTGGGCTGATGGCTTTCCCGGGTGCGCCCGGGTGATCAGGTTTCGACGGCAACCCCCTCCTGGTTGAACGATTCCGCGTTCCGCCGCGTTTTGGCCCAGCCGTGCCGGCCTCGCATCATCCGATACACCGCACGCAGCGAAGTCAGGTAGAACGTCGCGACATACACCGTGAAAGCCAGCCCGTAGCCGATGCCGGAAAGCAGATTCGGCTTTCCGATGCAGCGGAACTGGTAAATGATCCCCCACACGACGAACGGGGCGGTGGACATCACGAGGAAAATCACCATGAACGCCGCGGTCTGCGTCGATACCGCGCTCGTCCAGATCGACGGATCGCGGACCGTCGCGACCAGCGCGGCCACGAGCGGGATCGGGTATAGGACGGCGCCGACCAGCTGCAGCCACGGCTGGATCAGGTAGTAGCTCGCCTCGACCACTCCCAGTTCGGTGAAGTGCGAGGACCGCCAGATCGAGGGCAGATACCGCGAACACTGCATCGTGCCCTGGCCCCAGCGGGTGCGTTGCGTGACGAATCGCCGGAAACTGTAGAGGCCCTCCTGGGACACGTAGGAGTCCGAGGTCGCCGCCGTGCGCCACCCGGCCATCAGCAAATGCAGCCCGAGTTCGTAATCTTCCAGCAAAAGCCCGCGCCACGGCTGCCCGGTTCCGCGGTCGATGGTGCGCAGCGCCGACATCCGCGTGAACTGCCCGTTGCCGCCCATCGCCACCGTCCCGGCGTAAGCGCGCGAGTGCTGTACCGCCGAAATCGCGGTGCGGAACTCCATGTCCTGCAGCTGCACCAGCTTCAGCGCCGCCCATCGCTTCCAGCGGCTGCCCTCGGCGGGCGGGGTGTCGCGGTTCAGCATGCGGACCTCCAGCTGAACCGCCCCCACGGACCGATCGCCGAACAGGTGGCCTGCCGCGCACACGTCCAGGCAGTCCGCCGCGAGCACGCCGTCGGCGTCCACCACCCCGACGATGACCTTTTCCCAGAATTCATGCCGGCCCAGCCAGCCCGCCAGCTGCTGATAGGCGGCGTTCAGCGCGTCGCCCTTCCCGGTGCGGGCGTTCGGCGGGTACCGGCGGACGAGGTGGATGAACGGATCGGGGCCTGTTTCCCCTTCCGCCAGCGACAAGACGACCTGTGCGGTGGCGTCCTGCGAATCGTCGTCGATGACCCACACGTGCGCGTCCGGAAATGTCTTCCGCAGCCGCCGGACCGTATTGCCGATCACCGCCTCCTCGTCCCGGCACGGAACGAAAAAGTGCCAGGAGAAGTCGGCCCGGGATCCGGCGGGCGCACGCTTCCGGCTCAGGAACGGGACGACGATAGTGCACACGTAAGCGATGAAGACACCGCTGCTCACGAACGTGAACACGCCAGTGATTGTGCTCAGCATCCCGGGTGCGCCTTTCCCTCGTACCGGCCGGCTATTTCACGAGAAACGAGAAGTTCCCCAGGTTTTCCAGGAACACCTCGGAATCCGGCTTGTCATTGCGTGCGCGCGACTTCATGAAGACCTCGCCCAGCTTCTCTTGCAGCCCGGTTCCCCGCCATTTCGGTCCGATCCAGTAATTGAGGTAGTAATTCGGCGAGAATTCCGCGCCGGGCGCCGACCAGAAGCCCCGTGCGGGATCGCTGACGTAGCTCTGGACCGAGGCGGCCGCGCCGGACCGCCAAGCCGACCCCGCGTCGTCCGTGGCGGACAGCAGGACGGCCAGCTGCAAGTCGTTGGCCTGCAGGAATGCCGGGGACAAAACCCCGGAGACCGCCTCCTTGGTCGCCAGCCCGTCGATGTCGATCGCGGGCGCCCCGGCCTCGTACGGAGCTATTCCGGCGTCGCCGATCGCCAGTGCGCCGCCGGGCAGCTTGGTCGAGGCGATCGCCTCGCCGACGGCCTGATGCGCGGCTTCGAGCCGGTACCGGTAGGCCAGCATCTGGGTCAGCTCGGTCGCGTTGCCGAAGCCGATGGCCGTGCCGAGCCCGATGGCGCACACGAGAACCGAGGCCGCGGTCTTGCGCACACTGCC
Organism: Streptomyces sp. AA4; assembly: GCF_000158875.1. Lineage (NCBI taxonomy): Bacteria > Bacillati > Actinomycetota > Actinomycetes > Kitasatosporales > Streptomycetaceae > Streptomyces > Streptomyces sp. AA4. The sequence continues at coordinate 6,237,737 of NZ_GG657746.1, forward strand.
GACGACGATCCCGAGGACCACGACGGCCGTGCCCGCGACGACGCCCGACGAAAGCTGACCGGGCTGCCACAGCAGGACCGCGGCGGTCGCCAGGCAGATCGCGATCAGTGCCGACACCCGGCTGACTCCCGAATCCGGTGCGGACCGGTCGAGCCGGATGGGCCGCGACAGCACGACGACGACGACCGGGAACAGCAGCTGCCAGCAGAACCTGTTTCCCGTGTCCATGACCAGTTCGGAGCGCTTGTACACGCCGAAGACGATCAGCAGCGCCGTCACCGCGAGCACCACCGGCACGACGTGCCGCAGCACGTCCGGCTCCGCCAGCGGGTTCCGGCCGGTCGCCCGCCGGTACAGCCCGAAGCCCAGCGCCAAGCCGATCATCACCGGCAGCACCATCGGGCCCACGGACGGCAGGACGTTGAGCAGGTCCACGAAGAACGCGCTGTCCCCGCCGGTCTTGCGGTAGAAGGTATTGGGGAAGAACGAGCCGAAGTACCACCAGCGGGCGCACCAGTAGACCGCCCATCCGCCCAGCACCACGGCCGCGCCGCGCCGGTTGGCCCGGCTCCGGTCGATCAGCACCGACCAGCCGATGGCGACCGCGGCGAGCACGATCCCTTCCGGCCTGCTGAGTGCGACCGCGGCGGCGATCACGTAACCACCTCGGCCCAGCGCACCCCGCCGATAGACGATGCTGAAAAGCCAGGCGACGAGCAAGGCGAACGACACCGTCTCCAGCCCCATGAAGAGCTGCAGGAAGAAAATCGGGCTCGCCGCGGCCACCGCCAGCAGCACGAACTCCTGGCCCCGGGGCAGCCGGGCACGGCGCACCAGGAAGACATAGGCCGCCGCGATTCCGATCGCGACAATCTTGAAGAACAGTTCCGCCGAGAAGCCGAAGAGGGCCGGAACGATCGACAACACCGCGTAGAGCGGGTTGGTATACGCTTCGACCGGCGCGCCGCTCGGATTCCAGTTCCACACCCCGTGTTCGACGAGGTTCTTGCCGTATCGCCAGGTGATGAAAGAATCGTCCATCGTCACCCGGAAAAACAGGAAGCCCAGCACCAGAGCGGAGAGTCCGAGCAGCCCGTAGCCGATGCGCCACACGTGCAGATTCGCGTCGTCGGCACGATCGGCGGTCAGCCGCGCCAGCACCCCGTCCGCGGGCACCCGTTCCTGTGGTGCGGTGTCGACGAACGCCGAAGGCGGCGCTGTCCGCCACTCGCGCACCGCGTCGTCCGCGCCGGGGCCGCTGAGGGACTGCGCGTCCGGCGGCAAGAACTGGACCTCCTGGTCCGGGCCCACCGCGGCGACGCACCTCCGCAGCCCCGCGTCGCCGATCGAGACGAACCGCGCGCCCGGGCCGGCCGTGCGGAACACCTTCCAGGCCGCTGCCGGATGACTTGACATCGTGTCCGCGTTTCCGCGAAGGTCCTCCACGAGAAACGCTTTCGCCTCGGCCCCGGGGGCCACCGCGAAAAAGGCGACGAGGCGGGCGGTGTCCCGCGACTCGACCCACTCCCCGATCTCGTCGGCAAGCCGGGGTCCCGGTTTTTCGGCGGACGGGTCGCCGAAGACCATCTGGTCGGCTTCCGACATGACATGCTCCATGGTCCGGTGATAGGGTTCCATTCATCCGTACGCCGAGAAATGCCCGTTTCTTCTCGGGCCTCTCCCCGCATTACGTGCGATGCGCAATCGCCCGGACTTGGCCGAAGAGCCGAGTTCTTCGCCGGGAAGCACGGGAAACCACTACCGGAAGTATGATCGTGGCCGCTCGATCGGAGCAAGACGAACGGCGTTTTACCCCCTTCCGGGTGGTGGCGGCATTAATGACTGCCTGGTGAGATATTCACTTTGCCCGTCTTTGCCCGGCGCGCCCCGGGCTCACTGGTGGACCGCGGCCGGAATGGCCGCGCTGACCCACTGGGCGAGGTCCGGCGCCGATCTCCCGGCGAGCGCGGCTACATTGCCCGCCCAGAAGCGGTGCACCCGTACCCCCACCGCCGACGCCGCGGCGGCGTCGCACGCCAGACCGGACTCGAGATTCCAGGACCGGAACATCGCGGCGACACCCGGGCCTGGTTCCTCGGGCCACTTCTCCGACCCGGCGGCCCGGATCCAGCTCCACACCCGGCGCAGCCGGGCCCGGCTTCCCAGCCGGATGTCGCCGTCGTCGACCGCTTGCCACAGGACCGGCGCCACCGCGGTCAGCGCCGTGTTCGGAGTGACGCCCAGCTCGGAAGCCACCTCGGCCGCGACCGCCCCGGTAGCCGTGACGGCCATCTGGTGCCCGGCGAACGGAAGGCCGAACTGGGCCATGTCCGCGTAGCTGGCGAGCAGGAGGTCCGGAGCGCTCAACCCGCCTTCCCCCGCCCGCATGCCGAGCGAGACGAGCAAGGTCACCGCGGTCCGGGTTTCCGCGTCGCTCAAGGCGTTGGCGCCCTCGTCGGCGACAAACCAGTCGGCCGCTCGCACCAGCGACGCGGTGATCCCCTCGACGATCGACCGGGGCGGCAGCGATTCGGTGAAAGTGCTGTCGACGACGGCGACGTCCGGGACCAGTCCCGGGCCTTCCACCAGCCGGGGATGCCCCCGGAGCACCACCGAGGCGAACGGCCGCACCGCGGCGGACGCTCCGATCGTCGTCGGGACGAAGGTCCGGTGCAGCTGCGCGGGCGAGGCCTCGGGCAGGCCGATGACGCCCCGGCGGGCGCCGCGGGCGCGCACCGTCGGCACCGTCCGCTGGTCGGCGAGCTGGCGGCAGGCGAGCTTCGTCAGGTCCAGCACCGAAGATCCGCCGACCGCCACCACTCCTTCGACCCCGGCCCGGTCCAGCAACCCGGCCAGCTCCTCCACCTTGCCGACCGTGGCCGGAGCCTGCACGAGCTGCACCCGGTCGACCGTGATGCGCAAGTACGTCCGCAGCGCCTCCACTACGTGGAAGTTCGCCGCGGCGAACCCCGCGCTCACCACCAGCATCCGGCGCGACCGCGACGCGGCGGCCGACGACATGGCACGCCACACGTCATGCCCGGCGTAGACTCTCGTCCCGCATTCCCACAGCACCACATCGTTGGTCCGTCCCATAACCTGCCGCCTGACCCCATTCGTGGACTGCCGCGCGTCCCGCGTTCCGCCGCTTTATCCGGATTATGCCGAAGAAAACGCCGCGGACCCACACACAATGGGGGCTGATTTACGTTCTTTTGACAAGCCTGCCGCGCTCGTTTCGAAGCTGTACCGATCCATTGCGTGATATTTTCACGCAAACCTCGGGAATAATTTCAATTGCCGTGCCCGGGCCTGATGCGCGTTTTCGATCGCGATCGCCGGACGCCTCGGGCCAGACCCGGCTCGCTCGCGGCGCCGGCCGGCCCTCCGGGTTCAGGACAGCACGCCGGCGCGGGCTGGACGCGGCCGCGACCTTCCCTGGAAGGACTGCGCCGGTCAGGTGATCGCGGGCGGTCGGCCCGTCGGCGCGCGATAGTGGCCCCAGCAGCCGGCTCCGTCGACGGACAGCGCCGGAAATGACTACTGCAAGTGGCATCCGAACCCCGGCGCACCCCCGTTGCCGCACCTCAAACTACCCGAATGGATAGCGCCGGACCGAGCAGAGTGCGCCGGTCCTGCCTCTAGTATGAAATTGTCCGCATGCGCCGGGCCGCGGAATCACGGCCAGCCGGGGAGGGCGGGTTGACGAAGAAAGGGCTCGGTGAAAGTGGCAACCTCGTGGCGGGCAACCGGCCCCGCCCGGACCGGCGGGCAGCAGAACGGCCGATCGGCCGTGCGATTCCCCGCCGTAACCCGCGGTGGCAGCACGTCGTCAGCGGCCGTCGGCACTCCGCCTCGCCCGCGCCGGCGCCGCCGCGCGGAACACCGGGAAACCGGACGCATGCTCAGGACACTGTTGCATCCGGCCGCCAGGACGGCCGGCACGATCTGGTCGGACGGGCCCGGGGCCAGGCTCGCCGCGTGGAGTCTCATCCCGGTGCTCATGGGTGTTTGCGTGACGAGCGTGTTCGCTTGCTTCACCCTGAGCCACGGATTGCTCGCCGGTCTATCGACGGCCGCGAACTGCTTCCCGTTCCTGCTTCCCGGCATTGCCGGGCTGGCCCTCCGGATCCGGCCGGCCGTCGCGTCGCCGGACGGGACCACGGCCGACGTCCGATTGCCTGCCCTGCCATCCGGTTCGGGCGGCCCCCGAGAATCCTGGACCCGACAGGAGGCGAACGTATGGTGATCCGGGTCGCACTCGCCGAGGATCAGCGAGTCCTCCGCGACGCGCTGGTGGCCTTGCTCCAGCTGGAGCGCGACATCACAGTGGCCGGCGTAGCCGAACGAGGCGAGGAAGCCGCGCAACTCGCCGGGAACCTGAAGCCGGACGTGCTGATTCTCGACATCGGACTGCCGGACGTCAGCGGCCTCACGGTGGCTTCCCGGATCCGTGCCCAGTTCCCCGCGGTGCGGATCCTGCTGCTGACCTCGCTCGACAAACCCGGCGTCGTCCGGGAGGCGCTCACTCTCGGCGTGAGCGGGTTCCTTCCCAAGGGCGTCGCGGCGGCCGAGCTGGTCGAGGCCATCCGCGGCGTCCACGCGGGCAAGCGGGTCGTTTCCCCCGACCTGGTTTCCGCCGCGCTGGCCGCGGGCGAAAACCCGCTCACTCCTCGCGAGCGCAGCATTCTCCAGCTGGCCGCTACCGGCACCCCGCCCCCGCACATCGCCCACCAACTGCACCTTGCCGAAGGAACCGTGCGGAACTACATCACCCGGATCATCTCGAAGCTCTCGGCACGCAACTCCACCGACGCAATCCGGATCGCCAAACACTACGGCTGGCTCTGACCGTTCGAGACCGTGGGCCTGGTCCGCTGCCACCAGCGCCATCCACCGCACAACGCTGCCGGCCGGAAGGAATTGCCGCAGGAGATCCCGTTCGTGCGCAAGGTGTTCCGTGCTTCCAGCTCGGCCAGACCTTGCGCACGCGAGCCTTGAACGGCTCGATCGGCACCCCTCATCCCCGGGCGACCGAATGATTGGGCTCGGACAGCCCCGCCGAACAGAGCGCTCGCCGTGACGGCCACCGCTTCCCCGGCTACCAGGTACGCGGCCGCGAAACCGCGTGGCGACAGACGATTTCCATGAGCCTCGCACCGGACTGCTTGGCATACTCTCGAAGCCGCACTCCGGCTCCTCGTCATTTCACCGGGTATCCTCAGCGCTTGGCGTTCAGGACGGTGATCAGTTCCGGTGGATTCCTTTGCGAGTGAAGGACACCGGCATGATCGGTGCGGTGAATCGTTGCCGCACCGCCGCTTTCGGACGCGAAAACTCACGCAAGCCCTCCGGTCCGCGCTCGCCTTCGTCGCGTGCTTTGCGGGCGATTCATGAGGGGCCGCCGAAGCGGCGGAGAACGTTGTGCGTGATCGCCTCGGTGGATTCGTCGTGGTGAATGAGCCCGCTGACCCATTCGCAGATGCCCGTGTCGAAGTCGCACGGCCGGCGCCTCCTCGTGCAGCGGCCGCGTTTTCTCGACGCGGCTGCGAGACGCGAAGCGGTACCAGTCCGCTGCGAAGTGCAACCGGACGCCGTGGTGCTCTTCGGTGAACGCCGCGACCCGGGTGATCCGTGGCTGCGCTGCCGGGTCCGGGATCCACAAGGGCTCGGCCATGCGGGTTCCTCAGACGAGCGGAGTGACGGAGTCGGCGACGCGGAGCATCGCCTTGCCGTAGACCTCGTAGCCGACTGTCGGCGAGACGTTGGCGTGCCGGGCGGCGGTCGCCGAATCGCGCCGGATCCGCTGCAGCGGGTTGACCTCGGCGAAGGAACCGGCACCGTGCGCGGACAGCAGGATCTCGATGGCGCGGGCGACGCAGTCGGCAACGTAGCCGGTGTCCGAGCGCACGCGAGCACGGGTGAGGTAGTCCGGGTATTCGTCGCGCGCGGCCGCGTGGTCGGCGTCGTCGGCCGCGCGGAAGGCGACGAGCCGGGCGGTGTCCGGCAGGAGGGCCGCTTCGGCGATCTGGAGCTGGAAGCCGGCCGAGTCGTGTTGTGCGGTGAAGTAGGTGTGGAAGAGCGGTTTCTTCGCTGCCTTGCCGGCCACCAGGTCCAACGCGGCCTTGCCGAGCTGCGGGCCGACCGGCACGAGCGCGAGCACAGGGGCCAGCGCGGAACGGTAGAGGGCCTCGTCCTTGTGCTCGGTGGGGTGCTCGCCGGTGATCGCCGGCGGGATCCGCATGACGCGGTGCTCGGACACGAACACCTCCTCGGCGACCATGCAGTTGCTGCCCGGCGAGCGCAGGCCGGCAACAAGCCAGGTGTCCTCCAGCGTCAGGTCGACGCGCGGGATCAGTGCCGTGCCCTGGTCGACGGCGGCTCCGGTCTCGTCGGTGACCGGGATGGGAGGCCGGCCCAGGTCGTGTGCAGCGAGCCGGAGTTGCAGAATCGCTTGCCGGTGGCCCGCCACCCGCCCTCGACCTTCCGGGCCTCGGCGGTCGGCGTCAGCACCCCGGAGACCTTCGCGTCCGGGTCGGTACCGAACACCTCGTCCCGCGCACGGTCCGGGAACAGCCCGACCACCCAGGACATGGCGTTGGTCAGCGTCACCACCCAGGAGGTGCCGCCGGCGGCTTCGGCGACCGCGGCGGAGACGTCGAGCATCGTGCGCAGCGAGGTTTCGCAGCCGCCGTACCGCTTCGGTGTTGCGATCCGGAACAGTCCGGCGTCGATGAGCGCCTTGATGCTCTCCTCGGCGACGCGCCGGTTCTTCTCTCCCTCGGCGCCGTTGCTCTTCAGCAATGCCGCGAGGTCACGGACGCGGGCGACCAGTTCCTCGGCGGTGGGCACGACAGTGTGCGCGGCGGTCACGGATTCTCCTGATTTGGGTTGCCGTTCAACGGGAACGGACGGCGATGTGGTCGACGACCGGCGTTGGTGGCCGCGCGGTGAACCGGGAGTGCGCGTCGACGGTGCGGGTGGTCGTACACGAGCGGAGGCAGCGGCTCGGAGGCGGAATGGGCGACCTGGCTGATCAGCAGCAAGCGATCCCCGGCGGGCGCCGTCCGCAGCGACTCGCAGACGGCCAAGCCGGCCACCTCGCCGAGCCGAGGCAGCCCGGACGAGAGGAATCCCGACGCGGTGGCGAACCGGTTCCGCACCCGGCCGGGCGAACACGGTCGCGAGATCGTCTTGGCCTCAGTCGAGGCTGTTGGCGCCGAAGCGCCCGGCTGCCTGGATCCACGACAGCAGCCGGGACCGGTGGTCCAGCGCCCGGAGAAAGGTTGGGCGGAGGGAAAACGAGGCTAGCGAGCTGACCGGACCGTGGCTCCGTGCGGCCCGTCCTCGTCGGCAGCGGTGATCGCCGCGACCGGGGCGCCCCCACCAGGTCCCGGACGTGCTGGTCAAGCACGGCCGGCCGCCCTTCGGCAATGGGTCCTGATCTGTTGGCCGCGGCTCGGTGCCCACGTTGAAACCGCCGAGCCAGGGGTCGACGATGCCTTGGCCGGGCCAGGCGGCATTTCATCGCCGCGAGCTCAGCGGAATGGGAACCACACGAATTCACCGATCTGGACGCGGGTAAATGTTCACTATATTGCCGTGAAGATCGTCCGGACCGGCACTTCATCGTGTGGAATACGCGGCGGCCCGGTCTAGCATCTCCCGATGGTCAGCGATCCCTTGCCTGAATCGCGCGTTTTCGTGATCGATGCCGCGAAGTGCGCGCGAAGCTGTCGGGTACCGGCAGGCGCGGCTCGGTACCAAGCGCGATGTCCGATCGCTGACCACGGCACAATCCAGTTGGCGGAGCGGGGCATCGTGTCGTGCCTCGGTGCCGCCGTGGCGAGGGCACCGGAACAGGCAAGGCTGGTAGCGCACGGTCTTCATTCGCGTGCTGGCCGAGCCGGGCCGGCGCAGCGAACCGCAAAGGGGCAGCAGCAGCGCGGACTCGCCGACGACGCCGAGCAGACATTCCGGGAACTCGCGCCTCCCGTCCACGTCTCGTCGCGCGACTCTCGGCGATTGCGCCGGAGGCCGCCGTCGGCGAAGTCTGGGCGGTGTCGGGCGCGAGCTGGTCGAAAAGTGCAGGAGGACCGCTGGTGGTGGTGAGATACCTGGTCCGCAAGGCGCTGGTCTGGCTCGGCATGATTGTCGTCGCCACCAACCTGACGTACTTCTTGGCGACCTCGTTCTTGGATCCTCGCGCGAACTACCTGGAGATGCGGCCGCCCCGCACGCCGGAGCAGATCGCCCGGTCGCTGGCCGCGTACAACCTGGATCCCGGCATGCCTGTGCTGCGGCGCTGGTGGAGCTGGGTCACCGGCATCGTGGAGCACTGGGACTGGGGCAGATCGCCAGTGGGAGAAAGCGTCAACGCCCAGATCGGGTTCCGGATCGGCGTCAGCGGGCAGCTCGTGCTGGGTTCGCTGGTCCTGTCGGCGCTCATCGGCATCGGGCTGGGCGTCTATACCGCCTCACGGCAGTATCGCCTCGCCGACCGAGTCTGGCAGGGGCTGTCGGTCCTCGCGTTGAACACGCCGATGGTGGTCGCTTCACTGGCTGTGGTGCTGGTGGCGATTTGGCTCAACCAGTCAATTGGCGCGACGGCGCTGTTCGTAGCGGGAGCCCAGTCGCCCACTGTCAACGGGTTCTGGCCGACCGTAGGCGACCGGCTGCGGCACCTGGTGCTGCCGACGGCGGCATTGACGGTCGTCAGTTACGCCGGATACCACCTGCTGCAACGTTCGCTGCTGCTGGACACCATCAACTCCGACTATGTGCGGATGGCGCGGGCCAAGGGCCTCTCCCGCTCCCAGGCCATCCGCCGGCACGGGCTGCGCACGTCGTTGATCCCGGTCGCCACCTCCCTCGCGTTCGCGATCCCGGCATTGTTCACCGGCGCGGTCATCACCGAGACGATTTTCGCGTGGCAGGGAATGGGCCAGTATTTCACGCAGACCATCAGCAAGAACGACGTTCACGGTGCGGTCGCCGTGGCGGCGTTCGGCGCGCTGATGACCGCGGTCGGCGCGATCCTCGCCGACATCGCGGTGGTCGCGCTGGACCCGAGGGTGCGGGTGAGCGGATCATGACGAGCGCACCGGGCGGCCGGGCGCAGGCCGACGATTCCGGTCTGGCGGCACCGGGCGGGCTCGTCCGAGGGCAGCCGCTGAACCGCGGACAGCTTTATTTCCGGCGCTTTCGCCGCAACCGTGCGGCTGTGGCAGGTCTGGGCCTCTTCGGTGCCTTGGTCGTTTTCGCGCTGGTGGGCGGATGGTTCACGTCCTACAGCTACAGCGACGTCGACTTCGCGAGTTTGTCGGCTGAGCCGTCGCCTGAGCACCTGTTCGGCACCAATGGCGCGGGCAACGACACCTACGCCCAGGCGGTGCATGGCCTGCAGCGGTCGCTGATCATCGCGATCAGCGTCTCGTTGCTGACCACCGTGATCTCCGCGCTGGTCGGGGCCGCGGCCGCCTACCTGGGCGGTCTCGCCGAACGTGCCATCCTCGGCGTGGTGCACTTCCTTCTCGTGGTGCCGGCTTTTTTGATTCTGGCGTTGGTGTCGCAGTCCGCGGGCGGGGACTGGCGGGTCCTGATCGTGGTGCTCACCGCGTTCGGATGGATGTTCAATGCTCGTGTGGTGTGGTCGCTCACCACCTCGCTGCGGGAACGGGAGTACGTGCGGGCGGCGCAGTTCATGGGCGTGCGGCCGGCGCGTATCATCGCCCGGCACCTGATCCCCAACCTCGGGTCGCTGCTGATCGTCACGTTCACCTTGGGCGTGGTCGGCACAGTCCAGAGCGAGACCGCCCTGTCGTTCGTCGGGTTCGGCGTGCACCCGCCGGACGTCTCGCTGGGCACCATGCTCGGCGACGGCGCCACCGCGATCTCCAGCGCGCCTTGGCTGTTCGTCGCGCCCGCCGCGCTTGTCACGCTGTTGACGGTCTCGATGGCGCTGGTCGGCGACGGGCTGCGCGACGCTCTGGACCCCACCTCGCGGGTGGGTGGAGGCCGATGATGTCCAGCAACGAACCGGTGCTGACAGTGCGCGGCCTCCAAGTCAGCTTTCCCTCGGAAGCAGGGCGGGTCCATGCCGTCCGCGGCGTCGACCTTCAGGTGAAACCCGGGCAAACGCTGGGGATCGTCGGCGAGTCGGGCTCGGGCAAGTCAGTCACCGCGATGGCTGTCATGGGGCTGTTGCCGGACTACGCCACCGTGTCCGGCTCGGTCGAGCTGGGCGGGCGCGAACTGCTGACTCTGGACGACCGGCAGCTGTCGACGGTCCGGGGCCGCGACATCGGGATGGTGTTCCAGGACCCGCTGTCCAGCCTGACTCCGATCTTCACCGTGGGTGACCAGCTGGTGGAAGCCCTGCGCATCCACCAAGACCTCAGCAAGACCGCGGCGCGGCGGCGCGCGGTCGAACTGCTGGACCTGGTCGGCATCCCCGACGCGGCCCGGCGCGCGCGTTCGTTCCCGCACGAGTTCTCGGGCGGCATGCGCCAGCGCGTGGTGATCGCGGCGGCGATCGCGAACAATCCCAGGCTGATCATCGCGGACGAGCCGACGACCGCCCTGGACGTTACGGTGCAAGCGCAGATCCTGGACGTCCTGCGGGTCGCGCAGGCCGAGACCGGTGCCGCCCTGATCCTGGTCACCCACGACCTGGGCGTCGTGGCCGGCACCGCCGACGAGGTCGCCGTGATGTACGCGGGCAGGCTCGTGGAGACCGCGCCTGTCGACGAGCTGTTCACCGCGCCCCAGATGCCCTACACCATCGGCCTGCTGGGCGCGGTCCCGCGCGCCGATACCGCCGGTCGCGGGCCGTTGACTCCCATTCCGGGCATGCCGCCGTCCCTGGTCGACCTTCCCCAGGGCTGTCCGTTCCAGCCGCGCTGCCCGATCGCCGTGCCCGACTGCGGCGACCGCGAACCAGACCTTGCCGCGGTGCGGACGGAGGTCGTCTCCGGGCATACCGCCGCGTGTGTCCGCGCGCGCCAGATCGTCGCTGGCCGGTTGGGCGATGCCGACGTCTATCCCCGTCTCCCGCCAGCCGCCGCGACGACGACGCGGATCCCCGCCGATCCCCGCGAACCTGTGGTCGAGCTGGCAGGAGTCGGCAAAACCTTTCCCTTGCTCAAGGGCTCGGTCTTCAAACGCCGGGTCGGCACGGTGCACGCGATGACCGAGGTCGACCTCCGCATCGAGCACGGCGAGTCGCTGGGACTGGTCGGCGAGTCCGGCTGCGGCAAGACCACCACCCTCCTGGAGATCATGCGGATGCGGGCGCCGCAGCACGGCGTCCTGCGGGTAGGCGGTGTCGACGTCGCGAGCCTTCCGAGCCGGGAGGCGCGCCGACAGTTGCGGCACCGGGTGCAGATGGTGTTCCAGGACCCCATGGGTTCGCTGGATCCTCGCATGACCGTCGCGGCGATCCTCGCCGAACCCCTGACCGCCCAAGGGGAACACCGGCGCGCTGTTATCGATGACCGGGTCGCGGAGCTGATGACGCTGGTCGGGCTCGACCCGTCGCATCGTGATCGGTTCCCCGCCGCGTTCTCCGGCGGGCAACGCCAGCGCATCGGCATCGCCCGCGCCCTGGCGACTCGCCCCGACCTCGTGGTGCTCGACGAGCCGGTGTCGGCGCTGGACGTGTCCGTGCAGGCCGGTGTCATCTTTCCTGCTCAACGAACTGAAGGCCGCGCTGGGCCTGGCGTATCTGTTCGTCGCGCACGATCTCGCGGTCGTGCGGCACGTCTGCGACCGCGTCGCCGTGATGTACCTGGGGCGGATCGTGGAAACCGGTCCAGCGCACGTCCTGTTCGAGGACGCCCGCCACCCCTACACCCAGGCGTTGCTGTCGGCCGTGCCGGTTCCCGACCCTCAGGTCGAACGCGGCCGGGAACGGATCATCCTGCGCGGCGACCTGCCCAGCCCGGCGCAAACACCGGCGGGCTGCGCGTTCGCGTCCCGTTGCCCGAAGCATCGGTCCCTGCCGAACAGCCAGCGGGAACGATGCCTGCGAGAGGTGCCCGCGTTGCGCGACCACGACGGCACCGAGCATGTCGCCGCTTGCCACTTCCCGTGACCGGTCGTCCTGCCAACTACCCGAGGAGAGTTTCAGCCATGCGAGTTCTGAGGAATGCCGGTGCGATCGCCGCGGCCGCCGCGGCACTGGTCGTGCTCAGTGCGTGCGGCGGCGGGTCCGGCAACGGGACCGCCGAAAGCGCCGCGTCGATGGCCGGCAAGGCCGCCTACAACCCCCAGCCCTATGACAACGTCAAAGACGGCGGCACGCTCACCACCGCGCTGCCGGAGATCTCCCCGCAGTTCAACCTCTGGCAAGCCGATTCCACGGCCTACACCCGTAGCGTGTGGAATTGGTACAACCCGATGCTGATCACGTTCACCGCGGACGGCGACGCGGTCTACAATCCTGACTACCTGACTGACGTCAAAGCCGACATCGTCGGCGGCAACTCCAGGATCACCTACACGATCAACCCGAAGGCCGCTTTCAACGACGGCACGCCCTTGGATTGGACCGCCTTCGAGGCTGCGTGGAAGGCCAGCAACGGCAAGGACCCGGCCTACAGTGCCGGTTCCACCGACGGTTACGACCGCATCGCCTCTGTCGCCCAGGGCGTGAACACCCGCCAGGCTGTGGTCACCTTCACCGGTGTCAATCTGTGGTGGCAAAGCCTGTTCAACACCGTGCTGCACCCGAAAGCGCTCAGCCCCGACGTGTTCAACAAGGGCTACGTCAACGCTCCCCATCCCGAGTGGGGCGCCGGGCCTTACACGGTAGCGAGGTATGACCAGCACAACGGCGCCGTAGTATTCGAACGCAACCCGAAGTGGTGGGGAAAGAAGGGGAAACTCGACACTCGCACGTTCCTGCAGATGGATTCGGCGGCGACGATCAATGCGTTCAAGAACGGCCAGCTGGACGCGGTCGCGGTCAACGGCAAGGACCAGCTCGCCCAGGTAACCGGGCAGCCGGGCACCGAACTCCGCAAGGGGCCGACGCTGCAGGTCGACTATTTCACTCTCAACGGAACCAGTCCCACGCTGTCCGATGTCAGGGTCCGGAAGGCGATCATGGAAGGCATCGACCGCAAGCAGATCGCCAAGTTCCACTTTCAAGGACTCGACTACAGCGCGGACCCGGCGGGTTCGATGCTCCTGCTGCCTTTCCAGAAGGGGTATCACGACAACATCGCCTCAGTCGTGTCCTACAACCCTGACCAGGCCAAAAAAGATCTAGATGCGGCCGGGTGGGCCGTCGGCCCGGACGGGATCCGCAGCAAGAACGGGACGCCGCTGCAGATCAGCTACGTGAACACCGGAGACGACGCGATCGGCAAGGCGGTTGCCGGCGGCCTGGCGGCAATGCTGAAGAACGTGGGGGTGAAGGTCGACATCCGGCAGACGCCCAGCAGCGATTTCTCCAAAATCATCAATGGAAAGCAGTTCGACATCTACTATTCCGGGGTGTCCCAGGGCGATCCGTTCGGCATCGCCTATCTCTGCCAGCTCTACTGCTCGGACTCTCAGCTGATCAAGTCCGGAGTCAACTCTCCAGCCCTCGATCCGAAGCTGAAGGCGGTGAACGCTCTGCCGACCGCGGAGGAGCAATTCGCGAAGGCTTCGGAAGCGGAAAGGGAAGCGCTCAAGACCTACGGTGTCCTGCCGACGGTCAACCTGGTCGGGATCAGCGCGGTCAAAAATGGCCTGGCGAACAGCGGCATTGGCCGGTTCTTCACCACCTCCCCGGAGAACATCGGCTGGCAGAAGTAGGATCGAACGAAGATCTCTGCTCAGCGAGGCCAGCTCCGGGGCCGCCGGCACTCCTTGCTCGCTGGCATGCCCGGGGCTTGGCTTGAGGAACCGTTTTGGCCCCTTGCGCAGGGCGCAGAAACCGATTTGAGCGCCCCTGCTGGAAGGCTTTCCCTCGACGACGTCGACGGTTCCGCAGTCCGCTCGCAAGGGTTGGCCGCCCACGCGTGGGCCGGCGGGCATTCCGGATACCGCTGGACAGACTGGGTGCGCCGGCACCGTCCTTCGTGAAGCCGCGGCGGACGGCTTCGATGCGGTCGCGCTGCAGAAGCACCACTGGCCGAGCAGACCTAGCGGGCGACCCCTGCGGGACGGTCGACCGGGTGGCGCTCGTGCTCGTCGACGAGTGACCCAGGCCGGGATGCGTGGGAGCGTGGACCGCACGGTCGCGCCGGAGCCGATCGCGCACCACCCGTGGGGCGGGACATCCGGCCGTGGGGACAGTAGAGATCGCCCGCCGGTGCGTGCGGTTGGGGTGCTGGCCCGGAGGGACGGTGCTGGACCCGTTCTCGGGCAGCGGGACCACGGGTCTCGCTGCCCGAGAACACCGGTGCCGTTTCATCGGCATCGATCTCGATCCCGACAGCCATCGGGTGGCGGTGCGCCGGCTCGGCCTCGGCGAGGAACAGGCATGACTGTCGACGTGCAGGGGATGACCAGCGGACTACCGCTTATGCGCTGGCCCGCACTGGCTCGTTCCCTTGCCCTGTTCTGCGGGTGGGCGGTGTGTATCGAGTTCCGGCTACGGGGTTGCTGCGGCTGCTGGGCGTCGATCACCTGATGCGGTGATCTCGCTCCGGCTCGGGCTTCCCCGGGCGCGGGTCGCAGCGCGAGTATCGATGACCTGGACGAGAGGGGAGCGGCGTGCCTGTCGCGAAAGGATCGGTGTTCCGGCGTTGTTCGTGCCGGGACGCGGAAGGGGAAGTCGTTGGGCGGCGAGTGCCCGAAGCTGCGGAACAAGCGGCACGGGCAGTGGTTCTTCCGTATCGAGTTGCCGCCTGATGCGGCGGGCGACCGGCGTCCGCGTCGTCGCGGCGGTTACGAGAGTGCGACGGATGCCGAGACCGGCCTCGGCCGGATCCGGGACTTGCTCGTGATCGCGGAGGAGGACGACGAGGAGACGCTGCGCAAGATCGGCGACCTTGTCGCGCCGGTGATCGCGCGGAAGCAACCGCTGCCGGAGGTGGAGTCGGTGCGGCGGTTGATGCGGGCGGCGCCGGTGCTGGAGCATCCGTTCATGGACGAGGTGTTCGATGCGTTCCTGGCGCGGTAGAAGCGCACGGTGAGCCGGAACATGTACCGCTCGTACGAGTCGCATGTGCGGCTTTATCTTCGGCCGCATCTGGGGAAGGTCCGCCGGGACCGGGTGCGGGTGGGGCATCTGGACGCGATGTTCGAGGCGATCGTGGACCACAACGAGGTGATCGCGGAGTACCGCGCCAGCGGTGATCCGCGCGAAATCGCCGCGGTGAAGCGGCAGCGTCCGGTGGGGCCGTCGTCGCTGCACCGGATCCGGGAGTCGTTGCGGGCGATCTTGAGTCCTGCGGTGAAGGAGGGGTTGCTGTCGGTAAACGTGGCGAAGCTGGTGGAGTTGCCTCCTGCGGTGCGGCCGCGGCCGCGGCTGTGGACTCCGGAACGTGTCGCGCTCTGGCGGGAGACCGGGGAAGTCCCGTATCCGGTGATGGTGTGGACCGGGGAGTTCCTCGGTTCGGCGGTGAATCATCCGCTGTATCCGTTGTTTCATCTGATTGCCTACGCCGGGCTGCGGCGGGACGAGGCTCGCGGTCAGCGCTGTTCGGACACGTTCCTGGACGCGGCGAGCCTGGAGGCGGCGAACCCGATCGGGCAATACGGGCAGGAAACGGGGCAGAGCAAGCCCAAGACCCGTCGTCGGAGGGCGTTGTCGCGCTGGACCCGGACACGGTGCTGGTGCCGCGGGCGCACCTGGCCAGTCAGGACGAGGCGAAGGCGAGGCTCGGCAGCGATTGGGTCGAGAGCGACTTGCTCTTCACGTGCCCTGACGGCAGTCCGCTGCATCCCGCGGACGTCGCGGACGAGTTCGCTCGCCTCATCCGGGAAGCCGGTCTTCCGCCGATCACGTCGTGCGGGCTGCGGCACGGCGCCGCGACGCTGGCGTTGGGAGCGGGGGTGGACATGAAGGTGATCCAGCACATGCTCCGCCACTCCTCGATCAAGGTGACGATGGATCTCTGCCCAACGTCTCCCGGGAAGCCGCCGCCGACGCCGCCCGCGAACTCGCCGGAGCTATCCCCGCAAGACGCGTCTGCACCCAGGGCGCGCTCTCGGGCTTCCCTCGGGCGCGCAGGAGACCACGATGGACAGTCCGCAACCGGAAGAAGTGCTTCCAGATAGCACAAATCCCCAGGTCGAAAACTTTTCGAACCTGGGGGAGTGAGGGTGCGCCATCAGGGACTCGAACCCCGAACCCGCTGGTTAAGAGCCAGCTGCTCTGCCAATTGAGCTAATGGCGCCTGGTGCTTCCGGCCGCCGCAGTTTCCCTCGGCGACGTGGAAAAGATTAGCAGGGCGTTCAGACCCCGTTTCAGGGGGGTCCCCTTTCCGCTCCGCCCGGGCAACAGCCCAGGTCAGCGACGGTGCGGCGGACGCTCCCGTCGGCCCGCCGCCTCCCTCATCCGTCCACCTCGCCGCGCGCAGCCGACAGTGGTGGAGGTGACGGCGACCGCGGAATGGCGCAGTATCCGCTGCACCACCTTCCTCTCCACACCCGCCGCCAGGGCGTGGCCGCGCCGTGGCGGAGAGCGTGCAGCCGGATCGGCGGCAGCCCGGCTTGGCGGGACAGGCCGCAGGACACGTCCGTGACCTGCGCCGGGTGCAACGGGCTGCAGTCCCATCGCGGGAAAGCCAGCTCGCGCCCTTTCCCCTGCGACCCGAGACGCGCCCGGTCCAGGACCTGCACGGCCCAATGAGGGTGCGTTCGCCCACCCGTGCGGAGAACGGCCGCGGTCCCCGGGAGCGGCGAATTGCCTTCGCGGAGAGGTTCGGCCGTGAGAGGCGCAGCAGGTGACGATGTCGCGGAACTGTCCAGGCTGCCGCGCCTCGATCGGCAGGCTCTGGATGTCGTTGGACCAGCACACCGCGCTGCTGGCGTGCATGCGTAACCGGTGAACGGCCGGGTGATGGTTTGCTCGGCGGCGACGGGGCGTTGTTCGCGGTGTCGGACAGGCCCGGCACGGGCCATGCCGCTGGTGTGCCGCCGGATCGTCTCGTCGCCGCCGGCCCTGACGGGATCCGGCTGGAGGCCGTTGAGGATCCGCAGTCCCGCGGTGGCTGCCCAGAGGCGCATGCCGGTCGCGAACCGGTCGAAACGCTCCGGCGACAGCCGTGCGCGCAGACGGCGGCACACGTCCAGCCGCGCCGCCTCGCCATAGGCCGGAGACGTCCGGGTCCGGTCGTGGTCGAGGACATCGATCAGCGCGGTCCGATCGGTCAAGGCAGCGGGGGCGAGAGTGTCGACGCGGTCCGCGAAATGGTCGTCGGCGAGGAAAGCCACCGAAAACAGCGGCTACGACCTACCGTAGCTCGGCATCGGCGTGCGGGCAGCACCGCGCGGCCAGGCAACCGTCGCGGGTGCGGGCGATCCGGTCCCGGCACTCGGCGGTGGGGATAAGTCCGCGGTCTTGTCCCCAGGCGATCATCCTCCGCTCGACCGCAACGACCTCGGGACGGCACGCGCCCGACCGCGGGAACTGAAAGCCGGGAACCTGGATCGCGGCGAGGCCGGCGGACGGTGCGGCGTCGTCCACCGCTGCCTTCCAGTCAGGCACGGAGGCCTCGTGAGTCTCGGTTCGCGGTCGTCGAAATGGACCGCCGGGCAAGCAACGCGCGGCTCGGCAGGGGTGACGCGCTCTGCTCTCGACAGCCCGCATCCGGAGGTTGCGTCGCCGCATCGCGGTGGCTGCCGCGGGGCTCACTCGCTTGTCGCCAACCGGTTCCAGGCGCCACCGGTTGGCGATGGTCGCGGGCGACCCGGTCGAGCCGAACTGATCACCGGGGCATTGCGGGCACCGCCGCCGAAGGGAAGGAAGGCGCCGCGCGGCAGAGTTTCGCGGAACCGGGTCCCGCCGGCCGGGGTGAAAGGTGTCCGGGTCGGCGAACACGCCCGGCCGGTGGTGCATGACGCAGGGGCCGCACCGGAGGTGGTGCCCGCGGGAAGGTGGGCTTGGTCCAGCTGGGTGCCGGCGGTGACGATCCGGGTGAACAGCCACGCCGGTGGGCGCACGGAAACTTCGAGCCCTGGACGAAAGACCGCCAGGCATTGATCGATCAACGCGTTTTCACGGCATGCTGGTGAATTCTGGATACTAGCCCTCTCCCGATTCGTCAACTCGGCCGGCGCCTCGTTCGAGACGTCCACTCGATCAGCCCAGATCCGCAAGATCGGCAGAACCGCGGGGATCTTCATTTCGGCGATCCTTTTGCCTGACGCAAACAAATCCGCGGGGTTGGACGTGCGTCAGGCAAATAGCTCACCTCGAAGGACGCAGGCGGACACAGCCTGGTGACGCCTGTTTTCCAGCTGCCTCATAAATGGAATATTCTCCGGAACCATGCCGTTCGGGGTTGCCGGTTCGACGGACTGGCCGCGCGGACGACGGTGCTTGCGCCGGCCGGGTGGAGATGGACCGGACTTCTTGGCCGCGGTTGACACGCGAGGAGCTCGGCGAGAATAGTGGGATGGAGGCGGAATGAAATGCAGATCGTTTCATTGTCATGGATCACCGTGTTCGCCGCGGCGGTTTCACGGTAGAACGCCGAGGCTCCACCGCGTCGATTGGCATAGCGAAGTGTGCGCAGCGGCAGGATGCGTCGCGGGCGGAGGTTTCTCTCCGAACCGGGCGACGGTCCGGACGAGAGCGCGCAATCGCCCAGTCCATCAAGGACACCGTCTCGTGAACGGGAATGGAGCACGTCGTGCCCGGCACCGCAGGTCGGCACATCGGCGCGGAGGACCGCCGTCGGGTGCGGGACGTGGACCACCGTCACCTAGAGCCACAGGAGTGCAGCCGATGACCGGATACCCCGCCGAACCCTGGCGCATCAAGATGGTCGAGCCGATCACCCGCATCGCCCGCGACGAGCGCGAGGCGGCCGTCCGGAGCGCCGGGTGGAACCCGTGCCTGCTGCGTTCCGAGGACGTCTACGTCGATCTGTTCACCGACTCCGGCACGAACGCCATGTCCGACCGCCAATGGTCGGCGATGCTGACCGGGGACGAGGCCTACGCCGGGGCGCGCAGCTTCTACGCGCTGGAGACGGCGGTCCGGACCTACTACGGATTCGAGCACGTCATCCCGGTGCATCAGGGGCGCGGGGCCGAGAACGTCCTGTCCCGATGCCTCATCCGGCCGGGCACCCACGTGCCGGGCAACATGTACTTCACGACCACCCGCGCGCATCAGGAACTGAACGGGGCGACCTTCCACGACGTCGTCATCGACGAGGCACACGACCCCTGTTCGGAACATCCGTTCAAGGGCAACGTCGATCTGGCGAAGCTGGCAGCGGTCATCCGCGAGTACGGGACGGACGCCATCCCGTACGTGTCCGTCGCCGCGACGGTCAACATGGCCGGCGGACAGCCGATCAGCATGGACAACCTCGCCGAAGTGCGGGAGATGGCCACGCGGCACGGCATCCCGGTGATCCTCGACGCCGCCCGCGCCGTGGAGAACGCGTGGTTCGTCAAACAGCGCGAACCCGGCTGGAGCGGCAAATCGGTCGCGGAGATCCTGCGCGGTATCTGCGCGCTCACCGACGGAGCGGTCATGTCGGCGAAGAAGGACAGCTTCGCCAACATCGGGGGATGGCTCGCCGTCCGTGACCCTGACCTCGCCGAACAAGCCCGCGGTCTGGTGCTGTTGTTCGAGGGCCTGCACACCTACGGCGGCATGTCCGGCCGGGACATGGAGGCCGTGGCCTGCGGCATCGCGGAATCCGTGCAGGAGAGCAGCATCGCCGCGCGCGTCGAACAGGTGGCTTATCTCGGCAACCGCCTGATCGAAGCCGGTGTCCCCGTCGTGCGGCCGATCGGCGGCCACTGCGTGTGCCTCGACGCCTTGGCGGTCCTGCCGCACCTGCCGCGGCAGGAGTTCCCCGGGCAGACCCTCAATGCCGCGCTTTACCTCGAAACCGGCGTCCGGGGCGTGGAGCGCGGTGCGGTCTCCGCAGGACGGGATCCCGTCACCGGCGAAAACCGTTTCCCCGTCCTGGAATTGCTGCGCTTGGCCGTCCCTCGCCGCGTCTACACCCGAAGCCACCTCGACCACGTGGCCGACGGTGTCATCGAACTGCACGCCGACCGTGCTCGCATCGTCAGCGGGCTCCGGTTCACCCACGAGCCGCGGCACCTCCGGTTCTTCCAAGCCCGTTTCGCGCCCGCACGCGGTGACAGCATCTTCGCGGGTTGACGTCTCAGCGGCTCGCACATGGCTCGCCCAAGGGAAGGAGACAGGTGATGATCGAGGACGAGACGACGGTGACGCCCCTGCCCCTGATGGAAATCACGTCCGGGGTATACGCGTTCAAAGTGCTCGCTTTCGCGGACAAGGTCGGACTGTTCATCCGGCTGTCCGGCGGCGGCAGCACGACGGTGGACGACTTCGCGCAGTGGCAAGGCATCCAGCACCGGCCCGCGGAGCTGGTGCTCACCGCCTGCGCTGCACTCGGCCTGCTGAGCCGTGAGAGCGACGGCGGCTATCGCAACACCGCGCTGTCCGAGCAGTACCTCGTGGAGGGCAAACCTGGCTACTTCGGAGCCTGGGTGAAAGTCGTGGACCGGCACGAATACCCGGCATATCAACGATTCGAAGACTCCGTGCGCGGCAACCACCCGACCACCTGGGACCCCGAAAAGCAGGAGTCCCTGTTCGATCCCGACGACGCGGTCATGGTGGAAACCTTCTGGAACGGCATGAATTCGGCGTCCGCCTACGGCGCGGCCCGCCTGGCCGAGGCTGTCGACTTCAGCCCGACGACCCGGTTGCTGGACGTCGGGGGCGGCGGAGCCGCGTTCGCCATCGCGCTGTGCCGGCGCTACCCGCGGTTGCACGTGACGGTGTTCGACCTGCCGTTCGTCTGCGACCTGACCCGCGAACCGGTCGAGAAAGCCGATCTCGCCGACCGGATCGGCTTCGTCGGCGGCGACTTCTTCGCTGATGCCCTGCCACCGGACCACGACGCCCTCCTGCTGTCGAACGTCCTGCACGACTGGAAGGAAGCCGACGTCCGACGGATTCTGGACGTCTGCGCCCGCGCTCTCCCGTCCGGCGGGACACTGCTCGTCTGCGAGTCCTTCGTCGACGACGACAAGACCGGCCCGCCACTGGCCGCGCTCATGAGCCTGAACATGCTGGTCGAAACCTGGGGCCGCAACTACACCGTCGCCGAGTACTCCCAATGGATCCACGACGTCGGCCTCACCGTCACCGGCGTGGAACGCTTCGCCGCGCCTGCTGCCAACGGCGTGCTCATCGCTCGCAAATCCTGACCTGGACGAACGGCGTGGCCGGAACGCTGGGCAGGTGCGGGCCGAATCCCGGTGCGCGTGATGCTGGCGCCGCGTGCCGCGATGACGACCTCGCCGTCGCGGGTTATCACCTCGGCTGGGTCGGCGCTTCGGGAACAGTGCCCGAGCGGCGGTCAGGAGTACCTAAGGCAGCACCAGCGGGCCCAAACCGTCCACAGTGGAGCAATTCGCGACCGCTCGGCTACGGGATCGGCGGCCCGGCACCGCACGTCGAGGCGAGGCCGCGGACGACTGCGGTCTGCTTGCCGGACAGAAACCTGATCAGGAACCGCTTCAGGACGGGCAGCCGGAAAAGCCGCAACGCGACGCGACGGAGCAGCAGTTCTGCTTGCGATCTCGGCAGGAACCACCGTGCGCTCTTGCGCGCGGACGCCTGCTTGTCTGCCACGACCGGACGCCACAACCGTTCGTATTCCTCCAGCGCCTCCCCCATGGTGGCGGCGCGCGCCAACTGTTCGGCCAGCACGGACGCGCCGCCGATCCCAGCGAGGCGCCCATTCCCGCGAGCAGCGAGACGGCGTAACGCGCGTCGCCGACAAGGACGACCCGGCCGCTGCTCCACCGCGGCAGCACGATCTGAGCCACCTGGTCGTAGTAGACCTCGTCGTCCGGCGGGCACGCGTCGAGCACGCGCGGCGCGACCCAGCCGATCCCCCGGTACTCGCGCCGGAGCACGGTGGCCCGTTCACCGGGCAGCGCCGGATCCGCTGCCCGGTGAACGGCGAAGACCGCGACACCGCCGTCACGGAGCCCGTGGCAGCCAAGCCCCGCACCAATGCTGTCGGACAGGCAGAACCGGCCGCGCACCAGCGCCTGCACCTCCGGATCACGGAACGTGTATGCCGCGGTGTGAAAGCCGAGATACCGCAGGAACCCGGATTCCGGACCGAATACCAGCTCGCGGACAGCCGAGTGCACCCCGTCGGCCCCGACCAGCAGATCCGCCTCGTAAGCCGTCCCGTCCGCAGCGCGCACCAGGACGCTGCGCGGACCGTCGGAGACGCCGGTGACCTCGGCGCCGAACCTGAGCTCGACGTCTCCGGGCAGGCTTTCCCGCAGCGCCGACTCGAGGTCCGGCCGCATGATGCTCAGCAGCCGCCCGCCGACCGGCTTGGCGAACGTGTCGTACCGGATCGCCGCACGCTGTCGGCCGGACTTGTCGTAGTAGCCGGCTTCTTTGACGTCGTAAGCGAGTTCGCGCAGCCGAGGGAGAACGCCCATCGCTTCCGCGGCGTCGTAACCCGGCCCCATGAAGTCGATCATGTAGCCCTGCGCCCGGGGGCCGGTGCGCGCTCCAGCACGACGACCTCCCAGCCGTGCCGGGACAGGCAGTGCGCCGCGGCCAGCCCGGCGCTCCCCGCGCCGCACACGACCGCTTTCACGATCCCGCTCCGTCCAAACGCAACTCGACCATCGGCAGCTCGGTGTCTCGTTCGCTGACAGCCGTGCCGAGAGTGTTCTCGAGAATCGTCTTGAACTCGCGCCAGGCTCGCGGATGCTTGTGCACATAGATCGCGAGCGCGGCATCCGCTTCCGCAGTGGACAACTTGCGCGCGGTCGCCGAAGTCAGGCCCCGCGCACCGCTGGCCACCCGCACCCGCGGCTCGGCGGCGAGGTTGCGGTACCACTGCGCCCGGTCGCCGAAGCCGGACGCCACGACGTAAGCGTCCCGGGTCGGACGCCCGAGGACTTCCAGCACGACGTAGCGCCGGGCTCCCGTCTTGCGGCCGACGTGTTCGAGCAGAAGCAGCCGGGAACCGAACAGGAAACCGAGCCGGGCCCGGTAAAGCCAGATCGGTGCGCGCATCAGCCGCCGGTTGCGCAACAGCCTCGCGCCGGCGCGTCCAACGGCGTCCGAAGACGGTGTGGCAGGGGACATCTGCCGACCTCGATTCATTGTCGTGGAAGGATTTCTCAGGCTGGCGCAGCACCGCCCAGGCCGTCGCGGTAGACGGCGAACACTTCGGCACCCCAGCGGCGCATCCCGTCCGTCGACAGCGGGTCGACGCCGAGCACCTCGCGCAGCCGGTCGCGCAAGATCAGCACCGCGAGGTCGTTCACGAGCAAAACGGCCGCACGCACCTCGGGATCCGGGCCCATTTCCGCCATCCCGGCGCTCGACATCACCGCGAGGGCGTCCCGGCTCAGCGCGTACAGCTTGCCGAACAACGCCGACGCCGCCGGCCCGCCGCCCAGCAGCAGCCACCCGAGGTACCCGGGGATGCCAGAGTCCGCCGGGAGGTTGCCGGACACCAGTTCGGCCAGGCTCGGCACTGCGTCCAGGTCGAAGGGACTGTCCCCGCTCGGCGCGACAGCCTCGGCGAGCATCGCCCCGAACACCTGGACCACGTGCTCGTCGACCGCGTCCCGAAGCCCGTCCTTGGACCCGTAATGCCGGATCACCAGGGCCGGCGAGACGCTCGCTGCCGCCGCGACATCGCGGACCGTCACCGCGTCCGGGCCGCGCTCGCCGAACAGCCGCAGTGCCTCGTCGCGGATCCGCGCCTTCGCCGTACGGTCGTCCGGAAGTGAACTCATGTTTATCATGATAAACAGATGTTCACTCTTCTCGCCAGTCCTGCGGAGGATCGCCGCTTGAGGCAAGCCCGCGTGCAGGTGTCGAGGCGAGGATGACCGAACGGTGCCGCCGCATCCGACTGGAGCCTGGCTATGCCCTAGTCGGCATCGAACTGGCCGTAATGGGCATTGGACACCCTTATGCCCCGCGTCACATGCTGATCCTCCGCATTACCACCAGCGAAAGGCGGCTTCTGTGACCGCACCGTACGTCCTCGTGCACGGCGCCTGGCACACCGGCGACCATTGGGAATCGATCGCCGCCCGGTTGCGGGCGGCTGGTCACACCGTGCACACCCCCACCGTCGCGGGTTTCGGAGAGGGCGCGAAACCGGGGGTTACCCACGCGGACGGGGTCGATTCGATCGTGCGTTATATCGCCGATCGCGGACTGCACGACTTCGTATTGGTCGGCCACAGCTTCGGCGGAACCATCATTTCCAAGGTGGCCGAGGCGATGCCGGAGCGCATCCGCAGGTTGGTGTATTGGAACGCTTTCGTGCTCGCCAACGGAAACAGCATCAATGACGAGTCGCCGGCCGCCTACCGCGAGATGGTGCTCGGGTTGGCGGTGGACGGCATGTTCTCGTTGCCGTGGCCGGTGTGGCGCGACGCGTTCCTCAACGACGCCGACGAGCCTACGGCCCGCGCCGCGTTCGACACGTTGTGCCCCACGCCGGTGACGATGCTCGAGGACAAACTGGACCTCGCCAAGTTCTACGAGCTGATCGCCGCGGGCCGGCTGCGGTGTTCCTATCTCAACTGCACCGAGGACATCGCGATGCCGCATGGCGAATTCGCGTGGCACCCGCGCTTTTCCTCGCGCCTCGGGCTGTGCCGGATCGTGCAGATGCCCGGAAGTCACGAAGTTCTCTTCACCAACCCGGACGCCTTGGCGGCGAAGATCATCGAAGCCGGCCGCGACTGAATGATCGCCCCACTTCCCGACGATTTCCCTTTCCCAGGAGCGCCCGCATGTGTCCTGTTCCCGATTCGGCGGATGCCGCCGCGTCCTCTTCGGTCACCCGCCGGTCGCTCATCGGCGGGCTGGGCGCTATCGCGGCTTCGCTCGGCGTGGCAGCCGCCGGCGGCCCAGCTGTTCAGTCTGCGGCAGCTTCGCCCGCCCGGTCCCGGCTGGAGGTGCTCCTGCTGGGCACTCAAGCAGGGCCGCCGGTGTCGCCGGACCGGAGCGGGATCGCCACGGCACTGGTGGTGGACGGGCGTACCTACCTCGTCGACTGCGGCCGCGGCGCGACCACCCAGTTCGTCCGGGCCGGGTTGAAGTTCCGGACGCTCGAAGCCATTTTCCTCACTCATTTACACGCCGACCATGTCGCCGACTACTACAACTTCTTCCTTCTCGGCGGCAGTGTGCCGGTCTACGAACGGGACAATGTGGCGCAGCCGGTCAAGGTATACGGGCCCGGGCCGGCAGGCGGCGTGCCGCCGAAGTTCGGGGGCGGCGAGGCGCCCACGGTGTGCCCGGAGCAACCCACGCCGGGAACCGCTGACCTGACGCAGCGCTGTCACGAGGCGTACGCCTACAGCAGCAACGTTTTCTTGCGCGACATGGGAATCGCGGACATCCGGACGCTGAGCGACGTCCGCGAGATCGCGCTTCCCGAGGTGGGGGCTGACTTCCGCCGTACGCACCCTGCCATGCGACCGTTCCTGGTTATGGAGGACGACCACGTCCGGGTCACCGCGACGCTCGTACCCATGGGCCGGTGTTCCCCTCCTTCGCGTTCCGCTTCGACACCCGCTACGGCGCGGTGACGTTCTCCGGCGACACCACCTACAGCGACAACCTCCTCGCTCTCGCCGCGGACTCGGATCTGCTGCTTCACGAGGCCGTCAACATCGAAGGCATGAACCTCAGCCCGGTGTTCCGCGACCACCTGCTGGAGTCGCATGTGGAAGTGCAGAAAGTCGGCGGAATCGCGGAAAGCGCCGGAGCCAAGCGCCTCGTGCTCACGCATCTGGGCAGCGCGGACGGCTCGCGGATCAATCCGGCACAGTGGAGGAAATGGGCCCAGCGCGGGTACCGGGGTGCGGTCACCGTGGGCGAAGACTTGCAGCGGATCGTGGTGGCCTGATGACGCGCGGCCGCTCATCCAGGTAGCTGAATCGCCTTGGCATAAACGTTCCATCGCACCTGACCGCCACGGAGCAGGCCGTCTCACTGTCCGCCTTGCATGGTCGACAGGACAGCTTTGGTCACGTTCGTGGCCGCAGTCGTGGCGTTGCTGCCGGGCGTGCCTTGGATCAGCACCAGCATCTCGGTGTGCTCCGACACGCCGACCAGCATGGTCGCCTGCCCTTGGCTGCGGCGATCCGCGGTGTTGGCCAGCACGGCTGGAAAACCGCTTACGACAGTCGGCTCGAAGTAGCCGTCTTTGTAGTAGCCGGACGCGTTTTGCCGGTAGGCGTTCGTCAGGCCGTTCTTCACCGTGGTCAGAAACGTCGCGCTGACGGCCGTGTACCCGTCGCTGAACCGCCACCCGCAACCGACGGAGCTGGACGTCTTGTCAGCCCCGGGCTGGCTCAGCTGCAACGCGGACAGCTGCGCCGGCGTCAGCATGCTGCACGGATCCGCGAGGAACTTGTCCACGTTGACTGGCGCGGGAACCTTCGGGGCTTCCACGTTCTCGTTCCCCGGCGAGGGCGAACCGTCCTGAACAGCGCTGGACGGCAGCGGGATCGCCGTCCCCTGCGTCAGTTCGGAGCATCCGCTGACCGCGACAGCCACCACGCCTGCGATAACGGCCGGCGCAACACGAAATCGAGAGAAAATCACAGACACCCCATGAAGATATTCCATCCGCAGGGGACTTTCCTCCCTGGTGCCGCACGCCGCACCTTCACCGACCGCCCGTTGCGTCCGGCGAGTGACCGGCTCGTGTCGGATGTTCCCCCGGCGCACCATTCAGCCGGTGCCGCTCGTGAATATAGACCGCCTGTCCGATCGCGCCCAGCATCATCCCGAGGGAACCGATGATGAACAGCCAGATCGCGAGCAATTCAGTCGAGGCCGAAAGGAACAACACGCTCCCCACGAAGAAGATCACGTTGCCGAGCACGCCGACGACGAGATGGATCGTGGGGAACTCCCGGACGAAAGACTTGACGTTCACGTCGC
This sequence comes from Streptomyces sp. AA4, assembly GCF_000158875.1. Lineage (NCBI taxonomy): Bacteria > Bacillati > Actinomycetota > Actinomycetes > Kitasatosporales > Streptomycetaceae > Streptomyces > Streptomyces sp. AA4. The sequence goes on from NZ_GG657746.1 coordinate 6,264,864, forward strand.
TCCTCCCGGCACGCGACAACAGGGGCACTCCCCTGCGGCTACCCGTCTGAGCCGCGAGCAGACCGTCGGCAAGGCCACGTCTTCGCGAGGGTTCAGGCCGATTCCCCCGGGTAACCAGGGATCTGAACCGCGTCGGGAAAGGGGGCGGCATGTGCCGTCTGTTTGGTCTGTCCGCTGCCCCGCAGCGCGTGCCCGCCACGTTTTGGCTGCTCGAAGCACCTGACAGCCTCGCGGCCCAGAGCCGGCGCGAACCGGACGGGACCGGGCTCGGCGTCTTCGACGAGCACGGCGCGCCGCAGGTGTGGAAACAGCCATTGGCGGCGTATGCGGACAAACAGTTCGCCTGCGAGGCCAAGGAATGCGAATCGACGACCTTCCTCGCCCACATCCGTTACGCCTCGACCGGCGGACTCGACCCGGCCAACACGCATCCTTTCCTCCAGCACGGCCGGTTGTTCGCCCACAACGGCGTCATCGGCGATTTGTCCCGCCTGGAAGACCGGCTTGGCGAGTATCGGGACCTCGTCCAAGGCGACACCGATTCCGAACGGTTCTTCGCCCTGGTCACGAAGGAAATCGACGAGCATCACGGCGACGTGAGCGCGGGAATCGCCGCCGCCGCGCGGTGGGCCGCCCTGAATCTGCCGGTTTACGCGATCAACCTCATCCTCACCACGCCGGACGAGCTCTGGGCGTTGCGCTACCCCGACACCCACGACCTCTACGTCCTGCAGCGCTGCCCCGGCGGCCCGCACGGCGATCGGCACCTCGAACACGCGAGCGCCGCGGGCCGGATCCGGGCTCGGTCCGGCGAACTCAGCCGCCACCGGGCCGTCGTTGTCGCCAGCGAGCGCATGGACGAAGATCCTGGCTGGCAGAACCTCCGGCCTGGCGAGCTGCTGCACGTCGGCGCGGATCTGACCGCGACGCGCCGGATCGTGCTCGACCAGGCACCGCGGCATCCGTTGACCCTCGATGACCTCGGTACCCATGCTGCGGCGTCCCAGCAAGGTCAGTGACTTGCCGCGAAGGCGTGCTCGACGACGTGCCCGTGCACGACGAACTGGGGCTCGTCCGCCAGCAGGCGTTCCTACCGCGAGCGCGGAGTGCCCAGGTCCCGTCCGAAGGTGGTGTCCAGGCGGACCGGCGGAGTGGTCATAGCAGGTCCGCCTCGTCCGGGACGACCTCGCAGGTGCGTTCGCGGTCCAGCGGCGCCGACATCGACGTGACCGTTCCGGTGCCGCACCCGCGCCACGCCACCGTGATGCCCTGCGGCTCGTCACGGCTCGAGATCGGGCCTTTCGCGGCGGTTTCGACCGGACCGACGTGATAGGTGCGGATGTCGTCCTGGCCGGTGCCGTCGACCCGGGTCACCTCGTAGGCGAAGATCGCGACCCGCTGTCCGGCGGCCGGGAAATCCGGCGGCCACGGGTTGTCGAAGAGGCCGCCGTTCGGGGTGCCGAGGGTTTTCGCGGTGATCTGGTTCATGGTCAATCCCTTGGAGAGTGGGCGGAAGTGTCGATGCGCAGCGCTTGCATCGCGGTGACCAGCTCGGCCAGGTCCCGGGGGTCGGTCAGCGACCGGTTGGTGAGTTCCCGGATCCGCCGGAGCCGGTAGCGGACGGTGTTGGCGTGGCAGTGCAAGGTCTGGCCGGCGCGTTCGGAGGAACCGCCCTCGGCGAAGTAGGCCTCGAGAGTCTCCAGCAGCAGGTCGCGTTCGTCGGCGGGCAAATCCAGGACCGGGCCGAAGACCTGGTCGCCGAGCCGTCGTCCTTCGTCGGGGTCATAGGCGACGAGGGCGGCCAGCGGGCTGGGGTCGAATGCGCGGACTTCGGCGCGTTCCGGCGAGGCACTGGCCAGCGCGGTCCGCGCCAGGTGCAACGCACGCGGGGTGTCGGACAGCGACGGGTACAGCGGACTGACTCCGGTGCGGGTCAACGCGACCTCGGTGAGCACGCTCAGCAGGGCGCCGTATTGCTCTTCCGGCAACGAAACCAGCCCGGCCTGCAAGACCGGAGTGAGCTGCCACGCCGACACCATGCCGAGCTGCCCGAGCCGCCGTTCGATGCCAGGCAGGCTCTCCTCGGCGAGCCCGCGCGTCTCGGCCGCGACGACGGCGAGTTTCCCTTCCGGCGCAAGGCCGAGCAGCCGTCCGGCTTCCCACGGTCCGGCTCCGGAGAGGCGCTGGCCGGTGAACAACGCCTCGACCAGCGCGGAGCGACGGCGTTGCTGGGCGACGAGAAGTTCCGCACTCGCCGTCCGGTACGCCTCGGTCACGCGCACCGCGTGCTCGTCGGTGACCTGCCAGAGCAGGCTGGCGACATCGATCAGCGCGTCCGCGGCACCGGTCTCGCGGGCGTGGGCGGCCAGCAGCTCCCACAGCATCGCGCAGCCGATCCGGTACACCTGCAGCACTTCCGGCAGCGGCGCGCCCTGGTGCGCGCGCCGGCTGCCGGTCTCCTGCGGCGCACCCTGATCCGGGTCTTCGACCCCGCCGAGCGCGTCGACCAGGAACCGCACGTTGACCGCGATCGAGCGGTGCAGGTCCGCGCGCGGGACGATCTTTTCGTCCCGGTAGAGGTCGATCCGCTCGCACGCCGCCGTGCAGATGTCGTCGATCAGTCGCGGCAGGCGCGGCTGGACCCACTCGGCGAGCCCGCCAGCAGTCATCGGCCCGCCCGCGAGGCCGCGCCGCGGATCATGCCGCTGCCTCGCGGTCCCGGCAGGTCACGGTGAGCACGCCGTCGTCGAGGCCGACGTCGACGACCGTGTTGTCGTGCGCGTCCCCGCCGAGCAGCGCGCGCCCGATCCGGGTCTCGACCTCGCGGGCGAGGAACCGGCGCAGCGGCCGGGCCCCGTACACCGGGTCGAATCCCTGTTCCGCGATGAACCGCAGCGCCTTGTCGGACACCTCCAGGGTCATGTTCTGCTCGGCGAGCCGCTTGCGCAGGTCGCCCAGCATCAGCTCGACAACCCGCTCGATTTCCGGCAGCGTCAACGGTTTGAACAGCACGATGTCGTCGATCCGGTTGAGGAACTCCGGCCGGAAATGTCCGCGCAGCGCCGCCATCACCTCGTCGCGCGCGGACTCGGTGATCTCGCCCTCGGCGTTCACGCCGTCGAGCAGGAAATGCGCGCCGATGTTGGAGGTCATGATGATTACGGTGTTGCGGAAATCGACCGTGCGGCCCTGCGCGTCGGTCAGCCGCCCGTCGTCCAGCACCTGCAGCAGCGTGTTGAAGACGTCCGCGTGCGCCTTCTCGATCTCATCGAACAGCACCACCGAATACGGCTTGCGCCGCACCGCCTCGGTGAGCTGGCCGCCCTCGTCGTAGCCGACATACCCGGGCGGCGCGCCGACCAGCCGTGACACCGTGTGCCGCTCCTGGTACTCGCTCATGTCGATCCGGACGATGTTGTCCTCGGTGTCGAACAGATCCGCGGCCAGCGCCTTCGCCAGCTCGGTCTTGCCGACGCCGGTCGGGCCCAGGAACAGGAACGACCCGATCGGACGGCGCGGGTCCTTGATCCGCGACCGCGCCCGGATGATCGCGTCCGCGACCAGTTGCACCGCCTCGTCCTGCCCGATCACGCGCTCGTGCAGCAGTTCGTCCAGGCGCAGCAGCTTCTCCCGCTCGCCCTCCTGCAACCGGCTGACCGGAATGCCGGTCCACCGCGACACGACCGCCGCGATCTCCTCCTCGGTCACGACCTCGCGCAGCAACCGGGTGCCCGCCTGCCGTGTGGCCAGCAGTTCTTCCTCGCCCACCAGGCGACGCTCCAGCTCGGGGAGCTTGCCGTGCCGCAATTCGGCGGCCTTGTTCAGGTCGTAGGCCCGCTCGGCGGCGTCGGCGTCCCGGCTGACCTGCTCGATCTCCTCGCGCAACGCCTGAACCTTGTGCAGCGCGGACCGTTCGGCCTCCCACTGCGTCCGCATCCCGCCCGCCTCGGCGCGCAGATCCACCAGCTCGCGACGCAATTCCTCGAGCCGTGCCTTGCTCGCCGCGTCGGTTTCCTTCGCCAGCGCGGCTTCCTCGATCTCGGTGCGGGTCAGCCGTCGGCTCAGCTCGTCCAGTTCGGCGGGCATCGAGTCGATCTCCGTGCGCAGCATCGCGCACGCCTCGTCCACCAGGTCGATCGCCTTGTCCGGCAGGAACCGGTCCGAAATGTAGCGGTGGCTCAGCACGACCGCGGCGACCAGCGCGCTGTCCTGGATTTTCACGCCGTGAAACACTTCGAGCCGCTCGCGCAGCCCACGCATGATGGAGATCGCGTCCTCGACCGACGGCTCGTCCACCAGCACCGGCTGAAACCGTCGTTCGAGGGCGGCGTCTTTCTCGATGTATTTGCGGTACTCATCCGCGGTCGTCGCGCCGATCAGATGCAGTTCGCCGCGCGCGAGCATGGGTTTGAGCATGTTGCCCGCGTCCATCGCACCCTCAGTGGCACCCGCGCCCACGACGGTGTGCAGTTCGTCGACGAACAACAGGATCCGGCCCTCGGCGGCGGTCACCTCGTTGAGCACGGCCTTCAGCCGCTCCTCGAACTCGCCCCGGTACTTCGCGCCCGCGACCAGCGCACCGAGATCGAGCGAGAACACCGTCTTGCCCTTGAGTCCTTCCGGCACGTCACCGCGGTCGATCCGCTGCGCGAGCCCCTCGACGATCGCGGTCTTGCCCACGCCCGGATCGCCGGTGAGCACCGGATTGTTCTTCGTCTTGCGCGACAGGATCTGGATCACCCGCCGGATCTCCGCGTCGCGTCCGATCACTGGGTCCAGCTTGCCCGCCGCCGCGTCGGCGACGAGATCGCGACCGTACTTTTCCAAGGCCTCATAGGCCGATTCCGGCGTCGCCGACGTCACCCGCTGGTTCCCCCTTACCTTCCGCAGCACCTCCAGGAACTTGTCCCGGGTCAGGCCCGCGCCGCGCAGCAGCCGTCCGGCCGCGCTCGAACTGCCCTCCTCCAGCAACGCCGCGAGCAGATGTTCGACGGACACGTAATCGTCCTTGAGCCGTCCCGCTTCGCGATCGGCCGCGTCGAGCACCCGAGCCAGCCGCGCCGTCACGCGGGTTTCGCCGGGCGTGACGCCGGGGCCGCTCACCTTGGGACGGCGGGAGAGTGCCGCTTCCAGCTCTTGTTCGAGACGAGCCGGATCCGCCCCCGCCTCTTCGAGCAGCCGCGACGCGAGCCCGTCGGACTGGTCGAGCAGCGCGAGCAGCAGGTGTTCGCCGTCGACCTCCGGCTGGCCGTACCGCAGCGCGGCAGTCTGCGCGTCGTGCAGTGCTTCCTGGGATTTCCGGGTGAGCCGGTTGGGATCCATGGTCAGTCTCCGCTGCGTCGGGATCGGGTACGGAGGTCCGCTTCGAGGTCCGCGATGCGGTCGAGCAGGTCGGCGACCAAGCCCACCGCGGCGTAGTTCAGCGAGAGCCCGGCGCGCAGCCGCTGGATCCGGGCCGCCGCGGACACCTGCGCCACCGGATACCACCATTCGCCGCGCGCGTCCTCGACCGGTTCCAGCAGGCCCAGCACGGTGAACCGGCGGACCAGCTCCGGGTGCAGGCCGGTCGCGTGCGCGAACGTCGGCAGGTCCAGATGCGCCGCGCCGGGGCTGCGGCGCACGAGCGCGTAGGTCATCCCGGCCTCCTCGGGTTGTCGGTGGTGGCCGCGGCCAGTTCCTCGTAGAGCTTGCGCTGCTCGGCGGTCAGGTCCTTCGGGACGACGATCTTGACCGCCGCGTACAGATCGCCGGGATTGCCCCGCGTGTTCGGAATGCCGCGCCCGCGCAACCGCAGCTTGCGTCCGCTGGACGTGCCCGGCGCGATCTTCAGCTTCGCTTCGCCGCCGCCGGGGAGATCCATGGCGACGGTCGCGCCCAGTGCTGCTTCCGAAGGCAGCAAAGGGAGATCGACGGTCACGTCGCGTCCTTCTACTTGGTAGCGCTTGTCGTGAAACAGATGCACCACCAGGTACAGGTCGCCGCGCGGTGCGCCTTCGCCGCTGCCGTAACCGCCCTGCCCGGCCAGGCGGATGCGTTTGCCGTTGCTCACTCCGGCCGGGATGTTGACGTCGACCGTGCGGGAGCCCTCCGGGCCATCGAGGGTGAACGAACGCCGTCCGCCCTGGTACGCCTCGGTCAGGGTGATCTCGATTCCGGCCTCTTGATCGGCGCCGGGGATCGGGCCGCGCTGCCGGCCGAACCCGCCTTGGAAGCCGCCCTGAAAACCGCTTTGGAAGCCGCCGCCGAACATGCCGCCGAAGAGGTCCTCGAAGTCGACTCCCTCGGCGTTCTGGAAGCCGGAGAATCCGCCGCCTGCCTTGGCGCGAGCGTAGGTCTCCGGGTCCAGGTCCGGCGGAACCTGGCGGAAGTCCTTGCCGAACGCGTCGTAGCGCTTGCGCTTCTCCGGTTCGGAAAGCACGTCGTACGCCTCGGAAACGGCCTTGAACTTGTCCTCCGCGCCCGGGTCCTTGTTCACGTCCGGGTGGTACTTGCGGGCGAGTTTCCGGTACGCCTTCTGGATCTCTTCCTGGCTCGCCGTCCGGGAGACGCCGAGCAGTTCGTAGAAGTCCTCGCTGTCGCTCATCAATCCGCCTTCGCGACCACGACCGCCGCGGGCCGCAGCTGGTTCTCGGCGTCGCCGTAACCGGGGCGCACGACCTGGACCACCGTGCCCGGCTCGACGCCCACTGCCGGAACGACCGACACCGCCTCGTGCAGCTGCGGATCGAACGGCATCCCCTGGTCGTCCGAGTACCGGGGGAAGCCGAGGTCAGCCATCGCCAGGTCCGCCTGCGCGCGCACCGCTTCGACACCGGCGACGATGGTTATCGGGTCCGCCTCGGCGTGCCCGATCGCCAGGTCGAGATTGTCCAGCACGGTCAGCAGTTCTTTGGCGGCCCGCTTGCGTTCCTGCTGCCGCACCCGCAGGGTGTCGCGCACGGTGCGCTTGCGGAGGTTGTCCAGGTCGGCCATCGCCGTGCGCCAGTTGTTCTCCAGCTCGGCGACTCTCGTCTGAAGCCAGGCGACGTCGGTGGTGTCTTCCGGTTCGGCGGCTTCCTGCTGGTTCTCCATGGCGGTCAGGAGGTGGTGAATTCGGCGTCGACGACGTCGTCACCGTCGTCGTTTCCCGGGAAATGCGCGTCGCCCGCGGTGGACGCGACCGCGGCCAGGCCGTGGAACAACTGCTGGAGTTCCGACGTCAGCGACCGCAGCTTCTCCAGGCTCGGCTCGTCCTGTTTGAGGAGGTCCCGGGCATCCACGGCAAGGTTCTCCGCGCGGGCTTTCTCGTTGAGCGGCACCGCGTCGCCGAGTTCCGCGACGCTTTTCTCCACCTGGTAGACCGCGCTGTCGAGCGTGTTGCGGGCGTCGACGATCTCGCGCAGTTTGGCGTCCTCGGCCCGGTGCGCCTCGGCGTCGGCGACCATCCGGTCGACGTCCGCGGAGTCCAAATTGGAGCTTTCGGAGATAGTGATGGTCTGTTCCCGGCCGGAATTGGTGTCCTTGGCCGAGACGTTGAGGATGCCGTTGGCGTCGATGTCGTAGGTGACCTCGATCTGCGGCACGCCGCGCGGGGCGGGCGGGATGTTCTCGAGCCGGAACCGGCCGAGCACCCGGTTGTCCGCCGTCTTCTCGCGCTCGCCCTGCAGGACGACGATGTCCACAGCGGACTGATTGTCCTCGGCCGTGGAGAAGGTTTCCTTGCGCCTAGCCGGAATCGTGGTGTTGCGGTCGATGACCTTCGTCATCACGCCGCCCATCGTCTCGATGCCGAGCGACAGCGGCGTGACGTCCAGCAGCAGGACGTCCTTGGCCTCGCCCTTGATGATGGCCGCCTGGATCGCCGCGCCGAGGGCGACGACCTCGTCCGGGTTGACCGTCATGTTCGGGTCCTTGCCGCCGGTCATCCGCCGCACCAGCGCCTGCACGGCCGGAATGCGCGTCGACCCGCCGACCAGGATGACCTCGTCGATGTCGTTCGCGGTGAGCTTCGCGTCGGCCAGCGCCCGCTCGACCGGCACCTTGCAGCGCTCGACGAGGTCCGAGGTGATCTGGTCGAACGTGGAGCGCATCAACGTCGTGTTGAGATGCTTCGGGCCCGAGGCGTCCGCGGTGATGAACGGCAGGTTGATCGTGGTCTGCGTGACCGAGGACAGCTCTTCCTTCGCTTTCGACGCGGCCTCGAACAACCGTTGCAGCGCTTGCGGATCCGCGCGCAGGTCGATGCCGTTCTCTTTTTCGAATTCTCCTGCCAGGTGGTCGACCACCCGGCGGTCGAAGTCGTCGCCGCCCAGATGCGTGTCGCCGGCGGTGGAGCGCACTTCCACTACGCCGTCGCCGATGTCCAGCACGCTCACGTCGAACGTGCCGCCGCCGAGGTCGAACACCAGGACGGTCTCGTGCTGCTTCTTGTCCAGCCCGTACGCCAGCGCCGCCGCGGTCGGCTCGTTGATGATCCGCAGCACCTCCAGCCCCGCGATGCGGCCCGCGTCCTTCGTCGCCTGGCGCTGCGCGTCGTTGAAGTACGCCGGGACCGTGATGACCGCCTCGGTCACCTTCTCCCCCAGGAACTTCGACGCGTCGTCCACCAGCTTGCGCAGCACCAGCGCCGAAACCTCCTCCGGCGCGTATTTCTTGCCGTGCACGTCGAACCGCACCGCGTCGTCCGGCCCCGGCACGACGTCGTAGGACACCGCGTCGATCTCGCTGGCCACCTCGTCGTAGCGGCGGCCGATGAACCGCTTCGCCGACGAGATCGTGCCCTTCGGATTCATGATCGCCTGCCGCCGCGCGAGCTGCCCGACGAGCCGCTCTCCCGAATCGGTGTACGCGACCACCGACGGGGTCGTCCGCGCGCCGTCCGCATTGGCGATCACCGCGGGCTGGCCGCCCTCCAGCACCGCGATCACCGAGTTGGTCGTCCCCAGGTCGATGCCCACCGCTTTCGCCACGACGCCGTTCCTTTCCCGGTTTTTCCCGTCCGAAATCCTCGAGACCGGACGAGTTCGAGGTCTGGTGTACGGGAACCGGGCAGGAGGGTCAAGGCGAAATGATCTTCGCGTTCGGCTTTTCCTGCGCATTCGCCGGACGATTGTGGGCGGCGCCAAAGAATATTGTTGAGCGGCACAATCGGCTAGCTTCGCCGCCGCCAGCGAGCATTTTGCTGAACCACTCAGGCCAAGCTTGCTGACTTAAGCCAGAGCGATCCGGGAACGCGACAACCGGATCGAGGGCGGGTTGGAGAACAGCAGCGTCCGGTGGGAGTTCGACGATGTTCGGCTACTGTCGAAGCCTTCCCAGCGCTACGGTTCGCGAGCCGGTGCGGACGAGCGCCGGTTGACTGCCGCGCTGGAGCACAGCCGCACACGCCGCGGTCGTCCCAAGCGATGCGGGGCCGCAAACCACCCCGGCGGATCATTTCCAACAGCACCGCGGCCAGCGGCAGGGACACTGCGAGCGGAGGCAGTCCGCCGACGTCGTACGCCGCCGGGACGCCGGACGCAAGAGCCACCACGACGAAGGCGGCGAACACGTTGATGACCCTGCTGCGCCTGATCTCGCCGTGCACCGTTCCCTCGCCAGTAGTCAAAGCTGCGCGGGCCCGACCATGAAGGAGCACCGCCCCGACGAGGCTATCGCACGCACCCGAACCCCAGACACGACGAATGCGGCCACCGCCAACCACAGCGGTGACCGCATTCGTTGCCGGGTCTAGATGCCCATGCTGGCCCCGAGGCTGTCCAGCGCCTTGTTGACCATGCCCTGCGCCGTGGCGTTCAGGGTCGAGTTGGTCCCGTTCACGACCCAATCCGAACCGGAGAAGATCACGACTGTCACGCCGTTGTCGACGCCGCCGTCAGTGCCGCTGCTGTTGATTCCCAGCAGCGACGCCGCCTTCACCGACGCCTCGCCCAATTCGCGCGAGTCGTTGTCCGACGTGTCCTGGTCGTTCGCCGTCTGCGTGTCGCCGAAGATCGCCCCGATGACCTTGCTCTTGTAGAACATCAGCGCGAACTGGCGGCCCTTGATCCCGTGTTCCTTGTAGAAGAAATGCGGGCACGGGCTCTTCTTGTCGTAACAGTCGTCGCCGAGTACGTAGAACGGCACGTGGTGCGCGCCGAGCGATTTTCCGTTGCTGTCCTTGAAAGTGGTGGTGCCCTGGTGGTCGGGATCGGGGTCCGGGTCGCTGCCGTCGGTGTCCACGGCCAGGCCGGAACCGTAGGCGTAGACGCCCTTCGCCACCTGGTAGACGTTGACGTCCTTGGCCCGCGTCATGGTGTTGATGTGCGGTTTGGAATTGACCTTGTTCGCGTCCGTGCTGTTCTTCTTGACGCCGGCCAGCACCTGCGCGGCCGTATAGGACTTGGCGGTGGCGTCGGCGGTTTCCGCGTGCGCGGAGTTGACCGCGAGCGGCACGGCGAGCGCCAGAGCGGCGCCGACCACAGCGAAACGCCTACGGGAGGATGACATGACCGGGCGACCTCCAGCCTTCATTAGGAAAACTTCCTAACATAGTGAACCATCCGTGACCGGCCGCTGTCACCAGGTGCTGTGCAGAAAATCCGCGACGACCGCCCGGTCCTGGGAATCCACGCGGGACAGGTGCCGTTGATCGGAACAGGCGGCCGTTCCCAGCGCCGAGCTTACTCGGGCAAACCGGTCAGATCAGGCAGGATGTCCTTCGTCGCGAGAAGAACTGGCTGGCCGCCGCGGCTCAGGACGCGCAGTAAGCCTTGAGCGCCGCGTTCCCCAGCGTGGTTTGCCCTATGGTCGCGGCCCCGGCTAGATGGTTCACATTGGCCGCCACCAGGACCTGTTTGCTGCCGTCGTCGCTGGTCAGCCACAGGGTAAAAGATCCCAGCACGCGGCCGCTGTGATTCCACGCCGGTCCGCAGGCCGTCGACCGGCACCATCGTTTTCAGCTCGGCCTGCTGCGGCGGCAGGGGTTTTCCGCTCAACAGCGCGCGTTCGAAGGCGGCCAGATCGTCCTCTGTGGACACAATGGCGTCCGCGGTCCCGAACGCCTGCGCATTCGAGACCGTGAAGTCGTTGTAGAACGCGCCGAACGAGATGTAGTAGCCGTTGAGGTAATTGCCGCACAAGCTGTGGATCGGACTGGCCGATCCCACGCACCAGGTCCTCGCCAGCAAAACCGTCAGCTTCGTCGTGCCATCCGGCGGCCACCGCTGAGCGGACCGGCAGAATCGAGCGCATGCGACCAGCCGAGCGTTCCCGATGACCGCCCGCGCGGGATGACGGCGACACTGTTCGGCGAGGTCTTCGTCGATCACGCCCGCGCGGTGCTCGCCGAACTCCGCCAAGCCGGGCGGCATCTGGAAGAGCTGGTCGACGGACACGCCGGCACCGTCACGATCGGCACCTTCCTCGCCGGGGCGAGCGTGCTGCTGCCCCGTGCGGTCGCGCGAGTGAAGGCCGCGGCCCCCGACCTGACCGTCGTCATCCGGCACGGCGGCCCGGAAGCGCTGTACGAGGCGCTGCTCGCGGGCGACGTCGACCTCGTCGTCGGGACCCTCGAACCGGCGAACAACGACCGGCTGCGCCAGCACCACCTCTACTACGAGCCCGCGCGCGTGGTGGCGCGCCGCCGGCATCCCGCGCACCGGCGGCCGGGACTCACGCTCGCCGACCTGATCGGCGAACTCTGGTCGCTGCCGCCCGCCGACAACCCGCAGCGGCGGCACCTGGAAGAACACCTCCTGCGCCGCGGCCTCCCGACCCCGGCCAACCGCATCGAGTCCGGTTCGTTCCTCGCCGTCCGCGCCATCGCGCTGGAAACCGACACCCTGGTCGTGATGCCGCAGCTGGTCGCGGAGACCGAACCGGAGCTGACCGCGCTGCCGGTCGACCTGGGCATCGTGGAATCGGTCGGCGTCACGCTGCCCGCGGGCAGGCAGCTCACCCCGACGATGCTGCTCATGACGCGAAAACTGGACGAGGTGGCGGCCGAGATCCGGGCGGCGAGCACCGGCTATGCCCAACCGACATAGCCGAACACCAAGGCAGCATTGGACGGGCATCGACCATGGCTTCTAGCGTGAGTGTCGTGGAAATGCGTTCCTCCGGCCGCACATTTCCCAGTTTCGGCGCGGACCGCATTTCCCCAGACCGTTCGGAAAGGGAGAGAAAACGTGACGACCGCACTCTACGTTCCGCAGATTCCGGACAACCTGAACATCCGTTTCGTCGAAAACCGCATCGTGGTCGACCGGCCGGCGCAGCAGGTCTACGACTGGGCGACCACGTGGTCGAACCTGCCGAAATGGCTGCCGATGGCGTCCGGAACCGAAGTGCGCCGCGGCACGCCGGACGTCCCCGCGGAAATGGGCGACGAGCTGCTCGAAACCATTGTGCCGGACCTGAACGAAAAGCCGAAGCTGTACACCGTGGTGGCGCGAGTCCCCGGCAAACTCTGGACGGTGGTCGGCCGAGACGTCCTCGACGACGGGACCCCGGCACCGTCGATGCACGCGATCGCCACCTTCACCACCTTCGACCTCGGCGACGGGACAACCTTGTTCTGCCGCCTGTTCGAGCGGCTGGTCCCGCCCGCCGAACCTCCCGGCCCGCACCCGGTCGAGGACCCGGCCCGCATCTAGCCCGGACTGGAACTGCTGAAGGCGCACATTGAGGGCGCCGCCGCATAACAGCCGCGGTCGTCTTTGCGGCGCGAGAATCGTCCGCCGCTATCGTCGGAGATCGGGCCGAACGGCCCGCTCACCGGAAAGCCAGCGAGATAGCAGTAACTCCGTCACCGCACCACAACATATTCGCCGCCCGCCCGAGCCTCGGCGTCCTCTGCGTACGTGGACGCGGTCGTCCAAAACCGCCCCCGGACGACGCGGACCCATGCACCGTCGAGCGGGAAGACGAGCGCACCGTTCGGGCCGCGCAGCATCGCGCCCTTCCGCAGGTTGCCGAGAAACTCGATGATGTCGCGTTCGATCTCCTCGGCGAACTCGCGCTGGCTCTCCTGCGAGATGTCGTACAGATCGGTGTCGATGTCGTACGTGACGAGTTTGCCGGTCGCCGGGTCGCGGGCCGCGAACTCCACTCCGAGCCAGCGCCGCGGATCGACCAGCACCGTGGCCTGCCACGTCAACCCGCTGAGTTGCCATCTCACCGAGGTGTCGTCGGCGACCACCGTCCACGAGGTGGTCGCCTGCAGTTCGCGCAGGAACGAAAGGAGCCGCTGGCCGGTCACGCAGTTCAGTCTACGCGGCGGCCCACCCGGCTCAGCGGACCGTGAACGGCAAAATCGAAGAGGAATGCTGGCAGTCCAGCGCCACCCAGTAATTGCCGTTCCCCGCCGGAGTCACGTCCGGCCGCACGTTCGCCTGCACGGTGCCGCCGTAGCCGGGCGGGTTCGTCGGGAACCCGGTCAGCACGTTCGACCACAGCTGACGCACGGGGCCGTCGTCCTTGCTGCACACCCAGCTCATCGTCACCGGATCGCCCGGCGCGCCCGAGTTCGGATCGAGAGTCAGCTGCGAGGTGGCCGAAGCAGGCGCCGCCGTCGCGATTCCGGCCAGTCCCAGCACGCCGAGCACAGCAATAATCCGACGAATCATGATCCCTCCCCAGGTTTCGAACCTCCCACGATAGAACGCGCGCGCTGCGCAAGCTAGTGGTGCTGCGCGGCCGGATCGACGGGCAAGCGACCGCCGCGGAACAGCAGCGCGGCTACTACCGCACCACCAAGGAATACCGCCGCCGCGGTCCAGAACACCAGGTGGTATCCGGCGAAGGTCGCCTCGACGGGAGCCCCGGGGTGCGCGGCCAGGTATCCGGCGGTCGCGGACGTTGCGAGCGAGCTGAACACCGCGGTTCCGATGGAGCCGCCGATCTGCTGGGCCGTCGTCACCAGCGCGGACGCCACCCCGGCGTCATGCGGCCGGACACAGCTGGTCGCGGCGTTCTGCACTGGGCCGAAAATGAAGCCGAATCCCACTCCGGTAACGAGAAGCGCGGGCAGGATGTTCGCCGCATAACTCGAATCCGCGCCGATTCCGGTGAGGAGAGCCATGCCCGCCGCGGCGAGGAGGCAGCCCAGCGAGACGATCGGCCGCGGCCCCCAGCGCGGCAGGAGCACCGCGCCGGAGAACACCGCTCCCGCCATGACCAGGCCGATCATCGGCAGGAACGCCACGCCGGTCTGCACCGGGCTGAACCCCAGCGTATTCGCGAGATAGAACGTGAGGAACAGGAATACCGCGAACATCCCGGTCCCGGTGATGCCCAGGGTCAGGTACGCGGCTCCGCGGACCCGGTCGAGGACTACTCGCAGCGGCAGCAGTGGATGGGCGGTGCGGCGTTCGATGGCCACGAAGGCGGCGATCAGCGCGAGACCCGCGAGTGCGGGCCCGAGAGTCCGGAGGTCGGGCCAACCATTCCTTTCCGCAGTGCCGAGGCCGAAGACGAGCCCGATCAAGCCGAGCACCACGACGACCGCGCCCGCGACGTCGAGCCGGACTCGCTGCGGCCGCTCTTCGTCGTGGAGAAGCACCAGGCCGCCGACGAACGCGATCGCCGCGATGATCAGGTTGACGTAGAGGCACCACCGCCACGACAAGCCCTGGGTCAGGACGCCGCCGAGCAGCAATCCCACCGCCCCGCCCGCGCCGGAGATCGCGCCGAAGATGCCGAAGGCGCGGCCGCGTTCCTTGGCGTCGTCGGCGAAAGTGAGCGACAGCAAGGACAATGCGGCAGGCGCGAGCATCGCGGCGAACGCGCCTTGGCCGATTCGCGCGGCCAGCAGGGTCGCGAAATTCCCGGCGGCGCCACCGACCGCGGAAGCGAGCGCGAACCCGCCGACGCCGACGAGGAACAGCCGCTTTCGTCCAAAGTGGTCAGAGAGCCGGCCGCCGAGGAGCAGGAGACTGCCGAACGCGAGCGCGTAGCCGGTCAGCACCCATTGCCGGTAATCGGCGGGGAAACCGAGGTCGTGCTGCGCGCTCGGCAGGGCGATGTTGACGATCGTGGAGTCGAGGACGTCCATCAGCTGGGCGAGGCTCAGCACGACGAGCGTGAGCCAGCGATGCTGGTGGCGCACGCTTCGAGGAGCCGACTGGGCTATCCCGGTCGGCGCGAGGTCAGAGTTCATGAGGTTCTCTCGAGGGAGGGCCCGTCAACCGGGCAGAAGGACGAGCTTTCCGCGCACGCGGCCCGATTCGCCGACCCGGTGCGCTTCCGCGACGTCGGACAGCGGGAACGTCAGCCCGACGGGCAGGGTGAACTTTCCGGCTTCGACCAGCTCGCCGAGTTGAGATATCACGTATAGCGCGTGGCCGCCGTCGCCGCGGCTGAAGCGCACGCCGTACTGCTCGGCACCGGCGAAATCGGCGATGGTGACGACGTGTTCCGGACCGCCCGCGAGCTGGATCAATTCCGGCAGCACCCCGCTTCCGGCGACGTCCAGCGCCAGGTCGACGCCGTCGGGCGCGAGCGCGCGGACCCGGTCTGGCATACCAGGTCCGTAGGCGACGGGTGCCGCCCCGAGCGAGCGCAGAAAGTCATGCGTGGCAGGGCTTCCCGTGCCGATCACCCGCGCGTCCCGGGCCGCGGCAAGCTGAACCGCGGCACTGCCGACGCTGCCGGAAGCACCATTGACGAGCAGCGTCGTGCCGCTCGCCACGCCGAGCTGATCAAGTACACGCGCTGCCGTCTCCGCAGCCGCGGGCAGTGCGGCAGCCTCGGCAAAACCAAGCGACGGCGGGATGGGCGTGTAGCAGAACAGCACGGCCAATTCCGCTTGCGCACCACCGGAAGCAGCGAATCCGAACACCCGGTCGCCGATCTCCACCTCCGTGACGCCCTCGCCGATTTCGTCCACGACGCCCGCCGCCTCGTGCCCCATGGTCTGCGGCAGTTCCTGATCCATCAGGCCCTGGCGTTTCTTCCAGTCGCTCGCGTTGACTCCCGCGGCTCGCACGGAAATCCGAACCTCGCCGGGGCCCGGGTGCGGATCCGGGACGTCCACGAGTTCGAGGACTTCCGGGCCGCCGAAGACGCTGAACCGGACCGATTTCACGAGGTGCTCCCTTCTCGGCCAGACGCCGAGGATCAAAGAGGCAGGCACGGGCAATCGCGGCCTGCGCACGGGTTCGCATACGGCCGCCCCTACCGTTACGAACACCGTTCTATCAACGAACAGTGTTCTTGTCAACGCGCACGAGACCGCGACCAGGTGTGCTGGACTTGCTTTTCAACAGGTCAAACAGGTGCCTGACCTGCGTCGGGACGCCGACGGCCCCGGACGGCGGATCGCCTAGCGACGCGCCAGACCGTCGATCATCACGTCGAGCGTGAAGTCGAACCGGTCATGCCCCTCGCCAGCAGTCAACTCGACGGCATGGCGAGCGGTGCAAGGAAATTCCTCCGCGGGCAAGGCCGCGAGACGACGCTGCATCTCGTCCCGTCCGACGACCCACACGGCGTCCTTCTCCTCCACCCGCCGCCGCACGATCGACGCCTCGAGGCAGTAGGCGGCCACGTAGAGCAGCAGGGAATCGACGCCCCACGCCGCGGCCTGCGCCGGGACGCCGCCGTTCAGCAGGATCGCCAGCATCCCCTCGTTGAGCCGCGCGGTGTCGAGGTCGGTGGGCGCCACCGCGAACGCGGCGCCGGAGATCCCGGGGTAGGCCAGGTACAGGTCGCGCAGCTGGCCGCACACGTCGCGGATCTGCGAGCGCCAGTTCGCCGCGTCCGGCTCCGGCAGGACGATTTTCGCGCACAGCCGCGCGATGAGCAGCTCGTCGAGGTCGGTCTTGTTGACGACGTGCGCGTAAAGCGAGGCGGGACCGGTGTTCAGCGCGTCGGCCACGCGGCGCATGGACAACGCCTCGTACCCCTCGGCGGCGATGATCTCCAGCGCGGCGTCGACGACCTGCTCGACGGTGATCGGCACCGTGCGCCGCCGGGGTTTCGGGCCGGTTCCGGGTTTCGGCGGCTGGTGCCGGGCCGCGCGCCGCTCCTTGGGATCCACGGGTGCACCTTATCTCGGAGCGTTCGCTTGCCGAACGCCGTTCGTCCCTGCTAGCCGATGGTCGCTATATACTGATAGTCGGTATATGCTCCTGCCATGAACGACGGTCCTTTGCGCGAGCCGACCTTCCTGGTCCTCACCGCGCTCGCTGCCCAGCCTCAGCACGGCTACGGCGTGCTGCGCGATGTCGAGACGATCTCCGACGGCCAGGTCACCCTGCGAGCCGGCACGTTGTACGCCGCGCTGGACCGGCTGCACGCGGAGGGCTGGGTGGAAGTGGATCGCGAGGAAGTCGTGGACAGCAGGCTGCGCCGCTACTACCGCCTGACCGAAGCGGGAGCCGCGCGGCTGACCGCGGAAGTCCAGCGGCGGCAACGCCACACGACCGCGGCCGAACGACGGCTTCAGCTCCGCAGCGCGGGAGGACTGGCGTGACCAAGCTGGAAAGACGCTACCGGCGGCTGCTGGCGTTGTACCCGCGCGCGCACCGAGCCGCGCACGGCGAAGAAATGCTGGGAGTACTGCTCGACGACGCCGGAAATCGAAGCACGCCAGGGGTCGCGGGAACCGTCGACCTCATCTGGGGTGCCGTCCAAGTCCACTGGCGGCACACGTTGAGCGGGCGCCGCGACACCCTCGCGATCGTCAGCCTGCTGGCACCAGTGCTCCTCCTGGCTGGAGCCGCTTCCACCGTGCGCGAGATCCGAAGCGTGGCCCGGCTGGACGGTTGGGTGCTGCGGATGTGGCTGGGCGCGCTCGCGGACGTTCCGGTGTGGTCGGCCTGGCTGGCCGCCGTCGTGCTCGGGGTGTGCGGCATGCGCCGGGCCTCGGTGGTCCTCGCCTGGGTGGCCACCGGTGCCTTGCTCACCGTCACGGTTCTCGATCCCGTCCGGCATTGGTCGGTCGACGTGTCCGCGGGCTGGGTGTTGCTCAGCGTTTTCGCGGCGCTCTCGATGACCGCGTCGCCGGGACCACGCCGCGGGTTGGCTTTGCTGGGCCGACTGCGACTGTCCATTGTGGCCGGTACAGTCGTGGTGCTGCTTGCGCTGACGACGACCACTCGGGGCGTACATCTGCCCCTCGCCCAACTGGTGCAACTCGCAGTGCTCGTAGTGGGCGTCTTCGCCGCCTGCCGTCTTCGCACGCGAAGCGGGCGCCGTGCGGCGTTGATCCTTCTCGCGCCGCTCATTGTCGTACCAGTGGCCGCACGAGTGCTCGGACGCCTTGATGTCTACCCCGTCCTGCCCGTCGTTTTCTATGCCATCCCGGCAGTGGTCATGGGGGGATTCGCCGTTCTGCTGCACCGGTTCGACCGGCGTCCTCAACCGGACCGAACGGATCAGCGGCCGGGATCGTGCTCCTCAGCGTAGGAACGGCCCCACGCCGCCATGGCGTTCAGCACCTCCTGCGCGTTCTCGCCCAGTTCCGTCAGGCTGTATTCCACTTTCGGCGGCACCTGCGGATAGACCACGCGGCGCAGCAGGCCGTCGGATTCCAGTTCGCGGAGCTGGCGGGTCAGCACTCGGTCCGTGAGATCTGACAACAGGCGCGAGAGTTCGCCGAAGCGCAGCACGCCGTGTTCGGCCAGCGCGTGCGGGATGCTTGGCTTCCACGCGCCGCCCAGCACCATCGTCGTGATCTCGGCGGCGCAGGTCGTTCGCCACGCTCGGACGGCCTTCTCCGTTTGCGGGCGCATCCGGCCTCCTCACTATCCATTCGGTCAGTACTGGACGAGGCAGTCCGTACTTGTCGACCGCGGAGGTGTCCGGACAGGATCTTCGCATGGCGTTGACCCGGGTGGAGCCGCGACGCGGGCTCGTGTTGCTCCCGTTGCTGGCTGGCGTGCTGGGCGGAAGTCTCGCCCTCGGCATGGTCACCACGGCGCTGCCGCGGCTCGCGGACGAACTGCGGGTGTCGGACTCAGCCCGGGCGTGGATCGTCGATGGGTACCCGTTAGCGCTGGCGGTCGCGATGGTCGGGGCGGCCCGGGCCGGCGACCGGTACGGGCGGAAACGCGTGCTGCTGCTTGGCGTGAGCGCGTTGGCGGTGCTGAACGCGGTGGCTGCGGCCGCCACCAACGCGGCGTTGCTGATCGTGTGCCGAGGGTTGCTCGGAGTCGCCAGCGCGTTGATTCTGGCCGGGGTCGGGGCACGATCGGCTCGTTGTTTTCCGGGCGCGATCTCGCGTTCGCCAACGGCATGTGGGTCACCGTGCTGGGCGCGGGCAACGCGCTCGGGCCGGTCGTCGGCGGATTGCTGACGGAAGGGCCGGGCTGGCGCTGGGTTTTCCTCGCATTGGTGCCGCTCGCAGTGCTCACACTCGCGTTGACGGGGTGGTTGCTTCCCGAATCGCGCGGGCAAGCGACTGCCGGGTGGGAGGTGCCGAGTCTGCTGTGGTCGGTGGCGGCGATCGGCGGGATTGTGTACGGGCTGCAGGAAGTCACCGTCTCGCCGTTGCGCGGGGTGGTGGGTGTTGCGGCGGGTGTGCTGGCCGGAATTGTGTTCGTGCGCAGGCAACTTCGGCTTCGGGAACCGCTGTTGCACATCCGGTTGTTTCTGCGCCCGGGATTCGCGTCGGCATTCGCGCGGATCGTCGTCTCCGCGGCGACGGCGGCGGCCTGTCTTTACCTCGTCAGCCTCGAACTGCAGCACGCGCAAGGACGTACACCGCTCGAAGCGGGTTTCGCGCTCGCTCCGCAAGCCGTAGCTACCGCGGTCGGCGGATTGGTCGCGCCCTTCAGTTTGAACTGGCTCCGCAGCCGGACCTCCACGTCCGTCGCGCTAGTGATTCAAGCTGTCGGCTTGGCCGCGATTCCGTTGAGCCACAAGGTGTTTCCGGTCGCCCTGGTCGGATTCGGCTACGGCGCGATCGGCACCTTGGCGACCACTGCGCTGTTCGAGGCCGCGACCGCTGAGCACGCCGGAGCGGCCGGGGCGACGCAAGAAGTGGGTTTCGCCATCGGCGCGGGCGGCGGGGTCGCGGTGTTCAGCACGGTCGCCAATTTCGGCGGCGGCTCCGGATTCGCCGCCGCGTTGATCGCGGCGGGAGCAGTCACGCTCCTCGCCGCGATCCGCTGACCGTTACCCCGCCGTCTCCTCCACTGTGGACCCGAGTCGCACCCACCGCGTCGCCCCGATCGTGCGCAGGAACGGAAGGTCGTGGCTGACCACGATGAGCGCACCGGCGTACGACCGCAGTGCTTCCGACAGTTGCCGGACGCTGGCCAGGTCCAGATTGTTCGTCGGTTCGTCCAGCAACAGCAGTTGCGGTGCCGGTTCGGCCAGCAGCAGCGTCGCCAGGGTGGCCCGGAAACGCTCGCCACCGGACAGGCTTCCGGCCGGCTGGTCCGCCCGGTTGCCGCGCAACAGGAACCGCGCGAGTTGGGCGCGGATCTCGTTGTTCGACACGGACGGCGCGGCGCGGGCCACGTTCTGCGCCGCGGACAACGTGTCGTCCAAGACGTCGAGCCGTTGCGGCAGCCAGCGCACCGGAACCGGGACCCGGACGGTCCCGGAGCGCGGTTCGATCGCCCCGGTGATCGTGCGCAGCAGCGTGGTTTTGCCGGAACCGTTCGGCCCGACCAGCGCGATCCGCTCCGGTCCGCGCACAGCGAGGTTCACCGCGAGCCCGTTCCGAAGCTCCACCTCGGACAACGTGAGCACTTCTTTCCCGGACGGCACCGAGGTTTCCGGCAGATCGATCCGGATCTCGGCGTCGGCGCGCACCGCTTCCTCGGCCGCCTTCAGCCGATCCTCGGCCTCCGTCACCTTGCCGAGGTGCATCGTGCGGTGCTTGCCCGCGGCGATTTCCGCGTCCTCCTGCCGTTTGCGCATCCGGACCTTGGGCTCGCGTTTGTTCTCCCACTGTTTCCGGCCGTACCGGGCGCGCCGGTCCAGCTTCGTCCGCGCCTCGGCCAGCTCTCGCTTCTGCCGTCTGAGATCCGACTCCGCGGCCCGCAGCATCCGCGAAGCCGCCTCCTGCTGAACGGCCACCGCCGCCTCGTAATCCTCCAGGTTGCCGCCGTAGAAGGTCACCTCCCCGGAACGCAACTCGCCGATCCGGTCGACGTGGCGCAGGAGCTCGCGATCGTGAGATACCAGCACCAGCACCCCTTTCCACGCCCGCACCGCCTCGCCGACCAGCCGCCGCGCCCGCAGGTCCAGGTTGTGGGTCGGGTCGTCGAGCACGAGCACGTCCGGCTGCCGCAGGAACTGCGCGGCGAGCCCGAGCAGGATCAGCTCGCCGCCGGACAGCTCCCCCGCCCGCGCGTCCAGGGCGACGTGCGCGAGACCGAGCTGATCGAGCGTCGCGCGGGTGCGTTCCTCGACGTCCCACTGCTCCCCGACGGTCGCGAACCAGCGTTCGTCGGCTTCCCCGCGTTCGATCGCCGCGAGTGCGGCCCGGACCGCCGCCACGCCGAGCACCTCGTCGACGCGGCGTTCGGCGGCCAGGATCAGGTTTTGCGGCAGGTAGCCGAGTTCGCCGGACACGCTGACCGACCCGGCGGCCGGCCGCAGTTCGCCGGTGATCAACCGCAGAAAGGTGGATTTCCCGGAACCGTTCAGGCCGATCAGCCCGGTCCGGCCCTCGCCGATCGCCAGGGAGAAGCCGTCGAAGACGACCTCGCCGTCCGGCCAGGCGAAGCTGAGGTCCGAGCACACAATGGAAGAAGACACAGGCGTAACTCCCCGTTCGCGAATGGACAAGAACGTGGAGACACCGCGAGCGCGGGGTACGGATTCAGGATGCCGTCCTCCGAGGCCAGACGCGCGACGGGCGAAAGAGCCCGGGATCGCGGTGTCCATACACCTCAGAAGATCAATGCACCTCTCCGATGAACGGCAGCAACTGCACTCAGCTTACCCGGCGGGCGGGACCGCGCGCGAACGAATTGACGCGCCGGGCGCGGTTCCCGCCCGCTGGCCGCTCACCGGCCGTGTTTGCCCGGGGCCGCGCTGCCGGTGTACTCGGCGAGACCGGAGACGAGTTCCGCGACGTCCGGCACGTTCTCGAACCGGATCCGGTGGACCTCGGCGATCTTCGCGCCGATCTCCGGGTCCGGGTCGTCGGTGATGTCGGACGACCCGAACTCCTCCACCAGCGGCAGCCCCAGCCGGTCCAGTTCGAGGTGCGCCGGATGGTTCATGTACTCCGAGTACCCGTCGATGTCCTCGAGCGCCAGTACCGCGCCCAGTTCGTACTTCCCGCCGAAATCGGGGCCGATGACGCGTGCCTTGACCGCTGGGATCCGGTCGAGCAGCTCGCGCATTTTCGCGGTGACGTCCGCCTTCTGCCGGGCCGTGACCTCGGGCTTGAACGTGAATCGAATGCTGTGGCAGATCATCGGTTTTCCCTAAGTTTGTGGGTGTCTGGGGTTGGTGCCCTGGATGCCCGGGGCGGTGGGGTGTAGCTGATCGGTTGTTGCCTGTTGTCGAGGCTCGAAAGGACTGGCTGCCCCGCCGTGCTGGACGCTCCGTTCGCTGATTGAGAGCTGTTGCGGGTCGTCGCTGTTTAGGGATCTGTCGGCGGGGTTGTCCACGGGCGTGACCTGCAATGACAGGAGTGGATGGGTGGCGATTCGCCTTGAGGTCTGGGTCGGGATCGATGTCGGCAAATCGATGCATCACGCGTGTGCGATCGACACCGACGGGAAGGTGCTGTTCAGTCAGAAACTCGGGAATGATCAGCGCGCGATCGAGCAGTTGATCGCTCGTGCCAGTGCGGCCGCTCAGCGGGCGCAGTGGGCGATCGATTTGACGAGTCCGATGGCGTTGCTGCTGATCACGGCGCTGCTGGCTGCCGACCAGTCGGTGACCTATGTGCCGGGCCGGGTCGTGAACACGATGACCCACGGATTCCGAGGCGAAGGAAAAACCGACGCCAAAGACGCTCGGGTGATCGCCGAAACCGCCCGGCTGCGAAGGGATCTGACCGAGGTCACGATGCCCGATGAGCTGGCGGTCTCGCTGACCCAGCTGACCAGCTACCGCGCCGACCTGATGTCGGACTGGGTGGCCGGGATCAACCGGCTGCGGGCGCTGCTGGGCTCGATCTTCCCCGCTCTGGAGGCCGCGTTCGACTACTCCAACCGAACCCCGCTGATCCTGGTCGCCGGGATGTGCACCCCCGCCGAGATCCGCACCGCCGGAATCGGCGGTGTCACAACCCATCTCACCGACAACAAGGCATGGGGTCCGGCGATCGGCAAGACCGCCGCGACCGCGGTCGCCGCCGCCGACGCCCAGGACCTGGTGCTGCCCGGCGAAGCCGATGCCGCGATGCTCGTCAAACGCATCGCCCGCAAGCTGCTCGACCTCGACCGCGAGATCAAAGACACCGACAAGCTGATCACCGCCCGATTCCGGCGACATCCGTGGGCGAGGATCATCGAGTCCCTGCCCGGCATGGGCCCTGGACTGGGCGCCGAATTTCTCGCCAGCACCGGCGGTGACCTGGCGAGCTTCGCGACCGCCGGCCGCTTGGCGTCCTATGCCGGATTGGTGCCGGTGCCACGCGACTCCGGTCGTGTCAGCGGAAACCTGCGCCGTCCCAAACGCTACAACCGACGCCTGCGCAGGGTCTTCTACATGGCCGCCCTGTCCAGCCTGCGCACGCAAGGCCCGTCCAGGCGGTTCTACGACAAGAAGCGCGCCGAACGACTCATCCATACCCAAGCCCTCCTAGCGCTGGCCCGGCGACTCGTCGACGTGCTCTGGGCACTGCTGCGCGACGGCCGCGAATTCACCCTCGACACACCGAATCCGGTCACTGTTGCGGCTTGACACGGTCATTGAGAGTCCTTTCCAAAGGCTGCGGCGTAGTCACGGGCGAAATCGGTGAGGTCGCGGGCCGGCCGTCCGGTGAGATCGGCGACGGAGGGGTACACCTCAGCCGCCTCTCCGCGGGCGTAATGGGCGTAGTCCTCGACGAGGCCGCCGATCTGCCACGACGGGAGCAAACCGGTCAGCGCGGCGGCGAACTGGTCGGCAGGTGCGTCGCGGAAGGCGATGTCCCGTCCGGTGGCGGCGGAGAGCGCGTCGGCGATCTGGGCATGGGTCACGGCGCGCGGCCCGGTGAGGGGGTACGTGCGGCGCGCGTGTCCGCTAGTGGTTAGTACGGCAGCGGCGGCGGCTGAGATATCTCTGGTGTCGATGACGCTGACCGCCGCGTCCCCGATGGGCGCGGCGAGGAATCCCTGCGCGATGGTGGCGGAGAAGTTGAGCAGCGCCTGCAGGTAGAGATTGGGCCGGAGCACGGTGTAGTCGAGACCGAGCTTCGCGACGTGCGCCTCGACCTCGGCGTGCCAGCGCAGGAAGCGCACCGGCGAATCGGCGCGGGCCGCGTACTGGGAGAGCAGCACGAGCCGGCCGACCCCGGCGTCGCGGGCCAGGTTCGCGAACTGAATCTGCAGCTCAGCCGCGTCGGGGGCGGACGGGCTGTTGAGGAAGATCGCGTCGACCCCCTTCAGCGCCGCCGCGATCGAGGCGGGATCCCGCAGGTCGGCGACGACGGTCTCGACGCCGTCGAGGGGACGGCCCCGGGTCATCGCGCGAACGGTGCTGCCGCGGGCCCGCAGAGCGGGAATCAGCGCGGACCCGACGGTTCCGGTCGCGCCGGTGACGAGCACGGTGTCCATTGTGGATTTTCCTTTCCTCCGGGGTGCTGTCCCCACCCTCGCCCGGACCCGCCGCCGCTCGCGTCGGCGACAATCGCCTACTTCGCCCGCCGCGGCCTGCCCTAAGGTTCCGGCCATGCCTCTCATCGGCCGGCCCGCCGAGATCGACCGCCTCCTCGCGCTGGTCCGCGCGGCCGAGCAGGGCGAAGGCGGGGTGCTCGTCCTCCGCGGCGAGGCGGGCATCGGCAAGAGCGCGCTGCTGGACCACGTCGAGCAGGCGGCGGAGCGGTTTCAGCGCATCCGGGCGTCCGGGTCGGAGTTCGAGGGCGAGCTGCCGTTCGCCGCCCTGCACCAGCTGTGTGTGCCCGTCCTGGCGCACCTCGACAGCCTCTCGACGCCCTACCGCGACTCCCTCCTGGTCGCATTCGGGCTGGCCGACGGCGCGCCGGACCCGTTCCGCGTCGGTCTCGCCGCCCTCGAACTGCTGGCCACGGCCGCGGCGGAACGCCCGATGCTGTGCGTGATCGACGACGCGCACTGGCTGGACGCCGCCTCGGCGCGCGCGTTGACGTTCCTCGCCCGGCGCGTCTCGGCCGAACCGATCGCGCTGGTGTTCGCCGCCCGTGACCAGGAGCCGGTGCCGGGTCTGGACGAGTTGCCCGGGCTGACCGTCCGCGGGCTGAGCGACGCGGACGCCCGCGCGCTGCTGGCCGAGGAGAAGACCGGGACGCTGGACGAGCGGGTGCGCGATCGCCTGCTCGCCGAGGCCCGCGGCAACCCGCTGGCGCTGATCGAGCTGCCGAAAGCAGGCGGTTTCGCGCTGCCGACCCCGTCGCCGATCGCGAGCCGGATCGAACGGAGTTTCCTCTCGCGCATGGCGGACCTGCCCCCGGACGCGCGGGAGCTGCTGATCCTCGCCAGCGCCGATCCGACCGGCGATCCGGGTCTGCTGTGGGCCGCCGCCCGGCGGCTGGACCTCGACGTGCCCGTCGCGAGCGCCGCGGCGGAGGCGTCCGGGCTGATCCAGTTCGACACCCGCGCGCGCTTCTGCCATCCGCTGGCACGCTCGGCGGCTTACCGCGCGGCTGAGCCAAAACAGCGGCAAGCAGCGCACCGAGCGTTAGCCGACTCGACCGACCCGGACACCGCCGGCGACCGCCGCGCCTGGCACCGCGCGCAAGCCACCGCCGGGCCGGACGAGGAGGTCGCGGCGGAGCTGGAAGTGTCGGCGTCCCGCGCGCAGGCCCGCGGGGGCGTCGCGGCCGCCGCGGCATTCCTCGAACGGGCCGCCGCGCTGTCGCTCGACCGCGGCAAGCAGGTCGAACGCACGCTCGCCGCCGCGCGAGCGACCCTCGCCGCCGGCCGGACCGACGCCGCAGCAGACCTCCTGACCAGCATCGACACCTCGACCCTGGCGGTCCCGCAGCGCGCCTCCGTCGACCTGCTCCGCGGACAGATCGCCTTCGTCCAGGGCCCGGACGGCGCGGTTCGCGGTCCGGAGATCATCCTGCGCGCGGCGGAGCAGCTCGGTGCCAGCGACCCGGAACGGTCACGCGAGTTCTTGGTGGCGGCGCTGGAAATGGGGCTCGTCGTCGGGCGGGCCGCCGGGGTGCTGGACCGGGTGCTCGCCGCCGCGCCCCCGGCCGGACCGCCGGATCTCCTCACGGCGCTGGTGCGCTTGACCACCGAAGGACACCGCGCCGGAGTACCCGCGATCCGCCAAGCCCTCACCGGCGACGACGAGGGCTGGACCCGCACGCCAGCCCTGGCCACTGTGCTCGCGGGCGAACTGTGGGACCTCGATCTGCACCGCACGATCGTCGACTGGCTGGCGCGGACCGGAGAGTCGACCGGTTCCCCGATGACCGTCCGGCTCGGCCTGTCCCAAGCGGCGTTGTCCGCGGTCTTCACCGGGAATTTCGGCCAGGCGATGGCCGCGATCGCCGAGGAGGAAGCCATCGCCGACGCCCTCGGCGATCCGCCGCAGCTCTACCCGCGAGTGCACCTGGCGGCGATGCGCGGACGCCGCCAGGAGGTGCTCGACCTGTTCGCCGAGGCCACGAACCGACGCACCGACCAGCTGACCGCGAACGCCCACTGGGCGCTGGCCGTCCTGCGCAACGGCCTCGGCGACTACCCCGCCGCGCTGGAAGCCGCGACCCGCGCGATCGCGAGCGGCGACCTCTTCCTAACCGGCATCGCGCTGCCCGAGCAGATCGAGGCCGCCGTCCGATGCGGGGAGACCGCCGTCGCCCGGTCAGCCCTGGACGCCCTGATCGAACGCACCGAACCGGCGGGCACCAACTTCGCCCTGGGCGTCGCGGCTGGCGCACGGGCGATGGTCAACGATTCGGAAGACGACTACGTCGCGGCGCTGTCATATCTCACGGACAGCCCGCTGGCCGTGCAGAGTGCGCGGGCGCACCTGCGGTACGGAGAATGGCTGCGCCGCGCGGGCCGCCGTCGCGATGCGCGCGAGCAACTGCGTGCTGCGCATGAGCAGCTGTCGAAAATCGGCTTGGAAGCGTTCACCCGACGGGCGGCCGATGAGCTGCGCGCTACCGGAGAGGTGGCGCGCAGCCGCACCTCGCATACCTATGACCGGCTGACCATGCAGGAAACGCACATCGCCCGCGAGGTCGCCGCGGGAGCCACGTCGAAGGAAGTGGCTACGCGGCTGTTCCTCAGCCCGCGGACGGTGGATGCGCATCTGCGTAATATCTTTCGGAAGCTCGGTATCACGTCACGGAGACAGCTCAGAGATATGCCTGATCTCCTCGACTCGGACTAGGCGCCTTCGGCCGAGGACGAACTCCGCGGCGAAGCGGCCCGTGCCGCCAAAAGCCCGCCGATCCCCGGAATCAGGGCCAGCAGCCATACCCGCCGCCGGCCGTTCATCACCAGTACCGCAGTGATCACCGTTGCCATATAAGCCAATCCGTGCACCGGGCCCAGCACTCCCGAGATCTCCCGCAGGTGCACCGTCGCGATATTTCCCAGCATCAGCACCAGCGTCACCAATTCCACCGCGCCGATGAGGTCCAGAATCCGTCGCGGGCTCACAGTCCCACTCCCGTCGTCGAGCCGGGGCGGTAGATCATCAACACGACGACCACCGCCCAGAGGAGATTGAAGATGCCGGTCGTCATTCCCAGGCGGACCGGCACCGGCCGATCGGCGCCGACAGCGTCGACGACGCGTTTCTGCCCCGGCAGAATCAACCCGATAAGAATTCCGGCGGCGGCGACTGTCAGGACCAGCGAGACGATCAGCCAGGCATTCCCCAGCACCCCGATCCGCGCGCCGGTCGCGAGGCCGAAGACCGGCACCAGCACGCCGATCACCGCGTAGACGCGGGTCGTGCGGTAAAGCACCTGCAGCGTCGCGGCCTTCTTCGGATCGTCGGAGGCGAGCCGGGCGGCGCTCGGGAACATGCTCGCGGCGACGGCGACCGGGCCGATGGCGAGAATGGCCGCCAATACGTGCACCGACAGCAGGAAAGCGTTCACGCGGAGATCCGTTCGCCCGTCACGCTGGTGCGCGGAAGCCGTCCGGCGCGGGATTCGCCGGAAAGGGAGTCGCCGTGCACGGTCACGGCGTAGTCGAGATTGAGGCGCATCGGCCGGGTGATGCGCTGCCGCCAGGTGAGCCTGTCTCCATCGGCCGCGAGGTCGGTGAGAGGCGACGTTTCCCCGAATCCGGTCGCGCTGCCCTGGAGCACGCCGTTCGTTTCTTCGAAGGTATAAGTCGCTTCCATGGTTCCGATGGGGGTTTTCATCCGCAGCAGCCAGGTGCCGACAATGGTGTTCATGTATTTCCCTTCAGTGCGAAGCTTTCCAGGTGGTGCCGCGGCGTTCGTATTCGAAAAGCTCCTCGACGGCGAGCGCGGCCGGTGAACCGAAATCTCGCTCCAGCACGTAAAGCGCCACATCGAGCCCCGAAGTGACCCCGCCGCCGCTGATCAAGTCGCCGTCGTCCACGACGCGGGCGCGGACGGCCTTCGCTCCGGTCGCTTCGAGCAGGTCGATGCCGAGCACATGCGTAGTCGCGGCGCGGCCTTCGAGCAGACCCGCCATCGCCAGCGCGAGCGAACCCCCGCAGATGGTCACGACCGTGCTGTCCGGATTGTCGAACGCGCGCCGCAGCAAGGGCATCGCGTCGCCCGACGCGAAGCGCGACAGCAGGACGGGGATGGTCTCCACGCCGGTGTCCGGGTCGCCGTCGACCGGGCCGGCGGCTCCCGGGACGAGGACGTAGCCGGGCGCGTCCGGGTCGAACGCGGCGGTCGCGGTCAGGGTGAGCCCGGGATTGCCGGAGCGCACCACGCCGGGACCGTCCGCGCTCACGAGTTCGACGGCGAGCTTGCCGCCGAGGAAGTCGCTTCCCGCCGTCAGGACCTCGAACGGAGCGACGACGTCGAGCGGGTCGAACCCGTCGAAGAGCACGAACTGGGCCCGAAGCATGAGTGGTTCCTTTCGCTGGACTCTTTCGTCTATCGAAGGGCATCCGCGATGATCTTCCCAGTGGCTACCTGGACAACTTCCACTCAGATCTGGCCACGTCGCCGATGGCTTATCCTGCCGGGATGTACACCACAGCGGTGCTGGCCGTCCCGGACGCGATCCCCTTCGATCTGGCCACGCCGATCGAAACCTTCGGGCGCGTGCGACTGCCCGACGGCCGCTCGGGATACCGCACGTTCGTCGCCGGTCCGGAGCGCGAGATCGCGGCAGGCCCGTTGCGGCTGACCGTCGACGAGGGCCTGGACGCCCTCCAGCGCGCCGACCTTATCGTGGTGCCCGGACGGAACAACCCGCTGGCGCCGACTCCGCCGGTCGTCCTGGACGCATTGCGCGCGGCCGCGGACCGCGGCACCCGAATCGCGTCGATCTGCGTCGGCGCATTCACGCTCGCCGAAGCAGGATTGCTCGACGGCCGCGACGCGACCACGCATTGGCTCGCCGCCGACGAATTCGCCAGGAGATACCCGGCGGTCCGCGTAAATCCCGACGTGCTTTACACCGACAACGGAAAAATCCTCACTTCGGCGGGCGCGGTGGCCGGAATTGATCTGTGCCTGCACATTGTCCAGAACGATTACGGAACCGCCGTCGCGGCCGACGCCGCCCGCCTTGCCGTCGCGCCATTGCACCGGCCCGGCGGGCAGGCGCAATACATCGTCCGCAACCGCGCGCCCCGCCGCCCGACCACGCTCGGCCAGGTGTTGCCGTGGATCGAGGAAAACGCCTACCGCGACCTCGCTCTCGCCGACATCGCCGAAGCGGCCGGGCTCAGCGTGCGCACGCTCACCCGGAGATTCAAGGAGGAAACCGGCCAAAGCCCCATGCAATGGGTGGCCGGGGTGCGCATCCGGCAGGCGCAGGAATTGCTCGAAACCACCGAGCACACCGTCGACCGGATCGCCGCGCAGACCGGATTCCCCACGACGAGCAACTTCCGTTCCCAGTTCGGCCAAGTGGTCGGCGTGACGCCCGGCGCCTACCGGAAGGTATTCCGGCCGGGGCCGAATCGCTCAGCCGATTAGGCCGTCTTATCGAACCCGATGCCGGTCTTCTTGCCGGAAAACGCGCCCCTTCTCTAGCTTTTGCCCACAGGACGGCGAAACCGAGGGGGGTGGCCTGGTGACCGAGCCCCATGCTGCCGCGACGCGAGCGGAACCGGCGCCCGGCGGCGGACCGTGGCGACGCGGCCTCCAAGCCTTGCTCGGCAACTCCCGGGTGATGGTCTCGGCCGCGGTGCTGGCCGTGATCGTGGTGCTGTGCCTGCTCGCCCCCCTCTACGCCAGCCACATCTCCGGCACTGACCCGTTCGTCGCCGACCCGGTCGGCACCACCGTGCTCGACGACGGGACCGTGGTGCCGCTGCTGCAACCCGCGCCGCAAGGCGTCGGTGTGCTGCCGCTCGGCCCGACCGGGCAGGCGCATTTCCTGCTCGGCGCGGACGGCGACGGTCGCGACATCGCCGCGCGGATCCTGTACGGCGGACGGAACACGCTGGTGATCGGGGTGCTCGCCGGCCTCGTCGCCTGTGCCGGCGGCCTGGTGGTCGGGCTGCTCGCCGGGTACGTCGGCGGGGTCGTCGACGGCGTGCTGTCCCGGATCCTCGACGTCGTGTGGGCGTTTCCGGTGCTGATGCTGGCGATTTCGATTTCCGCGATCAGCTTCGCGTCCGGGATCAGCCTCGGTTTCGTCCGGGTCAGTTCCGGCAGCCTCGCGCTGCCGGTCCTGATTATCGGAGTGGTCTACGTGCCTTATGTCGCGCGGCCGGTGCGCGGCGCGGTGCTGTCCGTGCGCGCCGCGGACTACGTCGGCGCGGCCACGTCCTACGGCGCCGGGCACGGGCGGATCATCCGCCGGGAGATCCTGCCGAACGTGCTGTCCCGCGTGGTCGTGCTGTTCCCGCTGATGGTGGCGACCGCGATGCTGCTGGAATCCGGCCTCTCGTTCCTCGGCATCGGCGTGCATCCGCCCGCCGCGAGCTGGGGCACGATCATCGAGGACGGCACCCAGCTGCTGCGCAACCGGCCGCTGATGGCGATCGTGCCCGGCGCGCTGCTCGCGACCACCGTCTGCGTGCTGAACATCCTCGGCGACGCGATCCGGGACGCCTTCGACCCGAAGGCCGAACTGCGGATGCGTGCGCGGTGATCGCCTACGTCGTGCGCCGCGTGTTCTCCGCGGCGGGCGTGCTGATCGCGGTGAGCGTCCTGGTGTTCCTGATCTTCTTCAAAACCCCGGGCGTCGACCCGGCGCGGCAGATCGCGGGCAAACAGGCGACCCCGCAGGTGATCGCGCAGATCCGGACCGACTTCGGCCTCGACAAACCGTTGCCGGTGCAGTACTTCGCCATGATAAAACGCCTGGTCATCGACCGGGACCTGGTCTCTTACACCGATCGCGGCCCGGTGCTCTCCCGCGTGGCCAAGGCGGTCCCGGTGACGCTGTCGCTGGTCGGCGGCGCTGCGGTGCTCTGGCTGCTGCTCGCGCTCGGCGCGGGCACGCTCGCCGCGGTTTTCCGCGGCCGTGCGGTCGATCCGCTGCTGATGGGCCTCGGCCTGGTCGGCATGTCGCTTCCGGTGTACTGGCTAGGCGGCGTGGTTAATCTGCTCACCCAGGGCACCTGGCATACCAGCGTCTTCAGCTGGCTGCCGGAACTCGGCTACACGCCGATCAACGTCGACCCGCTGAAGTGGTTCGGGCAGCTGCTGTTCCCGTGGATCACGCTGGCGATCGGCACCGCCGGCCTGTACGCGCGGGTGCTGCGGGCCGACCTGATCGAGGTCGACCGGTCCGAGTTCGTGCTCACCGCGCGGGCGAAAGGACTTTCCGAATCCCGCGTGCTGTTCCGGCACGTGCTGCGGAACTCGCTGATCCCGTTCGTCAGCCTCTTCGGCCTCGACCTCGGAGCCATGCTCGGCGGGGCCGCGGTGCTCACCGAGCAGGTCTTCGGCCTGCCCGGGGTCGGCAACCTCACCTTCCACTCGCTCAGCCGATTCGACCTGCCGGTGCTGATGGCCGTGACGCTGTACGGCGCGTTCGCCGTCGTGCTGGTGAACCTCCTGGTCGACCTCGGTTACGCGGCCTTGGACCCGAGGATCCGAGTGCGATGACGAGCCGGCCCGCGAAAGTCCTGTCCGCCGAAGGCCTGACCGTGGAGTTCCGCACGCGCAACGGCTTGGTGCGCGTGGTGGACGATGTGTCGTTCGAATTGGCCGAAGGCGAAACCCTCGGCGTGGTGGGCGAATCCGGGTCCGGGAAGTCGGTCACCATGCTCGCGCTGCTGGGCCTGCTCCGCGACGGCAACGCGATCGTTCGCGGCCGCGTCTGGTTCGACGGCCAGGATCTCCTCGCCCTGCCGCCGAAGCGGATGCGCGGCTACCGGGGCGACCGGATCGCGATGATCTTCCAGGATTTTTTTGACGGTCGCTGAACCCGGTGTACCGCGTGGGATGGCAGATCGCCGAGCAGATACGCCAGCACCAGCGCATTGGCATTCGAGCCGCCCGCCGCCGCGCGGTCGAACTGCTCGACCTCGTCGGCATCCCGAGCCCGGACGCTCGCGCGCGGGACTATCCGCACCAGTTCTCCGGCGGCATGCGGCAGCGGGTGATGATCGCGATGGCGCTGTCCTGCGAACCCGACGTCCTGATCGCCGACGAGCCGACCACCGCGCTGGACGTTTCGGTGCAGGCCCAGATCCTGCGCATCATCCGCGACCTGAGCGCGCGCACCGGCACCAGCGTCATCCTGATCACGCACGACCTCGGGGTGCTCGCCGGAATCGCGTCGCGAGTGCAGGTGATGTACGCCGGACGGATCGTCGAGCAGGCGCCGACCGCGCAGCTGTTCGCCCGGCCGCGGCATCCGTACACCGTCGGGCTGCTCGGCTCGATCCCCCGCCTGGACGTGCCGCGGCCGGCCCGGCTGCCGTCCATCGAGGGGCTGCCCCCGCTCGCGGCCGACCTCGGACCGGGCTGTGCGTTCGCGCCGCGATGTCCGGAGGCGGAGGCGGTCTGCGTCCGGAAACGGCCGGTACTGCTGCCGTCGGCGGCGGAGCATCTCGACGCCTGCCTGCTGCGGCACGCGTCGCCCCCGGACGAGAAGAGAACCGCCTGATGGCCGAACTGCTGCGGACGACTGACCTGGTCAAATGGTTCCCGGTACGGCGAAACCGGCTGGGCCGCCCCGGTCGGCTGCGTGCCGTCGACGGGGTTTCGCTGTCCGTGCGGCGCGGCGAAACGCTCGGGCTCGTCGGCGAATCCGGCTGCGGCAAGTCCACCCTCGGCCGGTGCCTCGTCCGCCTGTACCGGCCGAGCAGCGGGTCGATCGCCTTCGACGGCAGAGAGATCAGCCGGACCGGCCGGCGCGGGCTGCGTCCCGTCCGCCGCTCGGTGCAGATGATCTTCCAGGACCCGTACGCCAGCTTGAACCCCCGCCGCCGGATCGGCGATTCGGTCGCCGAACCGCTGCGCGTGCACCGCCTTCCCGCGACGCGCGCGGACCTCGCCGAACTCCTTGCCCTGACGGGACTTTCCGCCGAACTGGCCGACCGGTTCCCGCACGAACTGTCCGGCGGCCAGCGGCAGCGCGCGGTCATCGCGCGGGCACTGGCGCTGCGGCCGCGGGTCGTGGTCGCCGACGAACCGGTGTCCGCGCTCGACGTCTCGGTGCAGGCGCAGATCCTGAACCTGTTCGACGACCTCAAGGAACGGCTCGGCCTCACCTACGTGTTCATCGCGCACGACCTCGGCGTCGTCCGGCACACCTCCGACCGGGTCGCGGTGATGTATCTCGGCCGGATCGTCGAACAGGCCCCGGTCGCTGAGATCTTTGCCGCGCCGCGCCATCCCTACACCGCGGCGCTGCTGGCGTCCGTGCCGATCCCGGATCCGGCGGCGGGCGCGGATTGGCGGGACACGACGCTCGCCGGGGACGTGCCCAGCCCGCTCGACCCGCCGAGCGGCTGCCGGTTCCACCCGCGCTGCCCGCGCGCGACCAGCGTGTGCCGGACGACGGAACCGTTGCTGATCACGGAAAACGAGGGACACGAAGTCGCCTGCCACCATCCGCTCGCCCCGGCGGTCCAGCTGACGCCGACCGAACCCAAGGCCGCACGCGATGACTAGCACCGACACCGGCCGCTCCGCCCGCCCGACCCTCCCCCAGCTCGCCGCGCTCATCGCCATCTCCGCCACCGGCTCCTTCGCCGGAGCCGCCACCGCACTCGGCTGCACCCAGTCCGCGGTGAGCCAACGGGTCGCGAGCCTGGAACGCGGCCTCGGAGTCCTCCTCGTGCACCGGTCCCGCCAGCAGCGCCGCGTGTCGCTCACCGAAGCGGGCGACACCCTGGTCGCCGCCGCGGAGCAGGTCGGCGGGATCCTCTCGGTCGCGCTGAGCCAGGTGGAAACGATCCGCAAGGGTCTCAACGCGACGGTCCGGATCGGTTTGTTCACCAGCGCGAGCGAGCGGGTGATCCCACCGATGATGGCGGCACTGCGGCGGCAGCCGGTCGACTACCGGATCGAACTCGTCGAACTGGACCAGCAGGCCGAAGTTTCCCGGCTGGTGCGCAACGGCGACATCGACCTCGCCTTCGTGAAGCTGCCGATCGCCGACCCGGCGCTGCTCACCGCGGAACTCCTCACCGACCCGTTCGTGCTGCTCCTGCCTGCCGGGGCCGCTCCGGTGTCGCTCGGCCGACTCGCCGGGCTGCCGTTGATCGGCCTGCGCGGACAGCGCGATCCGATGGAGATCTGGGCCGCGTCCGTCGGCGCGGAGCTGAACTGGGTGCTGGAGATGGAAACCAACCACGCCGTCGAGGCGATGGTCGCCGCCGGGCTCGGCTGCGGTGCGGTGCCCCGGCTCACCCTCGGCGGCCGAACTCCCGGCGTGCGAAGGATTTCCCTCGCCGGCATCGTCCCGGCACGGACCGTCGGGATCGCTTGGCGGCGCTATCACCCGCGGCTGGCGTTCATTCGCGGAGTCATCGAGATCATCCAGCGGGTGTGCGCCCGTTCGGCGGAGATCCTGCCCCCGGTCGACCGCGAGGGAGTGGCGCGATGAAACGGAAACGGGCGGTGCTCGCGTCGTTGCTGCTCCTCGCCGCGAGCGGATGCGCAGTGGACGACACGCTGGACCTGACGTCGGTCGCGCCCGGCGATCACGGCCATCAGGGCGGGATCGAGGTGCTGCTGTCCTCGGGCAACATCGGCACCGCCGATCCGATGGTCAACTTCTCGACCTCGTCGTGGACGCTCTTCACCGCGACCTACGACGGCCTCACCGCGTTCACCAAGTCCGGCCCGGAAACCGGGCAGCACGTGGCCCCGGACCTCGTCACCGAAATCCCGAAGCCCACCGCCGACGGTCTCAAGTGGACGTTCACCCTGCGGTCCGGGATCCGGTTCAGCGACGGCCGCGAGGTCCGGCCGAAGGACGTCAAGGCGTCGTTCGAGCGGATGTTCAAGGTGCACGGCCCGACGACTTCCTCGCAATTCGACGTCCTCGCCGGCGCGAAGGAATGCCTCGACACCCCGGAAACCTGCGATCTGTCGAAAGGCATCGCGATCGACGAGGCGACCCGCGCGATCACTTTCACCCTGACCGAACCGGATCCCGAACTCCCCCAGCAGCTCGGCCAGCCGCTCGCGTCGATCCTGCCCGCGGACACCCCGCCGGCCGACCTCGGTTCGGACGTGTCGAAACTGCGCTCGACCGGCCCGTATTACTGGGCGAGCTACGATCCGACCGATCGCGTCGTGCTGAAACGCAATCCGTATTTCCGCTCCTGGTCGCCGCTCGCCGCGCCCGAGGGATATCCGGACCAGATCGTGCAGAAATTCGGCCTCGAACCGACCGACCAGGTCACCGCGGTGATCAACGGGCAGGCCGATCTCGCGTCCGACCAGCCGCCGCCGGACCGGCTGAACGAGATCAGCGTCGACCATCCTCGGCAATTGCACACCGACCAGCTCGGGCACGTCTGGTATTGGGCGCTGAACACTCGCATTCCTCCGTTCGACCACCTCAAGGCCCGGCAGGCGGTCAATTACGCGTTCGACCGCAATTCGGCGGTGCTGCAGGCGGGCGGCCCCGGGCTGGCGATCCCGACCTGCCAGGTCCTGGTCCCGAACATCCCCGGCTATCAGCAGTATTGCCCGTGGACGAGCAACCCGGCCCCGAACGGCCGAGGACCGTGGCGCGGGCCCGATCTCGTCAAAGCGAAGCGCCTGGTCGCCGAATCCGGGACCGCCGGAGCCGCGGTTTCCGTCGTGCCGGGAAACAACCGGATGCACATCGCCATGGGCGAATACCTGCAGACCCTGTTGACCGATTTGGGCTATCGTGCGACACTCAAACCGATGGACGAGGGATTGCAATACCCCTTTGTCCAGAATTCCGGAAACCACGTCGAAGCCGCCTTGACCGACTGGTCCCAGGACTATCCGGCGGCCAGCGATTTCCTGAAAGTGCTGACGTCGTGCGCCGCGTTCGTGCCGAATTCGGACGCGAGCCCGAACATCGGCGGCTTCTGCGATCCGGCCGTCGACGCCCGGATGACCGAGGCGCTGCGGCTGGCCAACACCGACCCGGACGCGGCGAACGCGAGGTGGGCCGAGATCGACCGCGCGGTCACCGACCAGGCCCCGTGGATCTCGATGTACGTGCCGAAATGGATTGATTTCACGTCGGCGCGGCTCGGCAATTACCGGTTCAGCGGCCAATTCGGCTTCCTGCCCGGCGTCGCCTGGCTGCGCTGAGCTTTCCCCGCTATCCCCGCCCAGCGAAGGAGTGGCATGCCGAACCCCGACGGTTCCCCGCGATACGCGCCCGACGCCGCCACGTTGCGCCGGCGTCTCCTGCCGCTGCTCGCCGCGCGCGGGCCCTCCGGCTACGAGGACGAACCAGTGCGCGCCTGGCTCGACCTGGCGGGCGAATTCGCGGACGTGCACGTCGATCCGCTCGGCAGCGGCCACGCGGTCGTGAATCCGGGCGGCAGTCCGCGGATCACGCTGATCGGGCACATCGACGAGATCGGGCTGAGCGTCAGCCACATCGACGACGCCGGACGGCTGTGGGCGGTCGGGATCGGCTGCTGGGACGCCGCGATCCTGTACGGCCAGCACGTCGTGGTGCTCGCCGAAAACGGCCGCGTGCCCGGCGTGATCGGCACCGCGCCGCCGCACTTGAACGACGGGGATTCGACGCCGAAAATGGCCGATTTGTGGATCGACATCGGCGCCACCAGCCGTGCCGACGCGCAATCGGTGATCACGGTCGGCGACCCGGTGGTGTTCGGCGCGTCCCCGGTCGACCTGCGCAACGGTCGGATCGCCGCCCCGGCCTTGGACAACCGGCTCGGCGCCTTGGCCGTCCTCGAAGCGGCCCGCGCGACGGCCGAGGCGTCGGTCACCGCTGAGATCTCCGCGGTCGCGAGCGTGCGCGAGGAAACGAGTTACCACGGCGCGATGGGAGCCGTTTACGCGACGGAACCGAATTTCGCGCTCGCGATCGACACGACGTTCGCCAGCGACATCCCGGAAGACGGCATCGAACACAAAACGGGCGACCACCGGCTCGGCTCCGGCCCGGCGATCGGCCGCGGCGCGGTCACCGACGAACCGATGGCCCGCAGTTTGCGCACGCTGGCCAAGGAACTCGGAATCCCTTACACCATCGAGGCTTACGGCGACGAAAGCGGATCCGACGCCGATGCCATGGCAGCTGTCGCCGCTGGCATCCGCTGCGGCGTCCTCAATATCCCCATCCGGCACATGCACAGTTCCGGCGAGGTGGCGGATCTCGCCGATCTGGCCGGCACGATCGATCTCGCCACCGCGTTCTGCCTCGCCGGAGGCACCCGATGAGCCGCTCGCCGCGGGATCCCTGAGTCCCCGCTCTGGCAAGGAGGCCGCCCATGATCGGCGCGGAACGACGGAACCGGCTCGGCCGGGTGGTGCTGGACGCCATCTGGTCCGACGGCGGCCGCCTGACCCTGCTGCAGCTGAGAGCGCTGTACGCGGTCGCGAACGAAGGCTCGTTCGCGGCCGCGGCGGTCGCGCTCGGCTGCAGCCAGCCCGCGGTCAGCCAGCGCATCGCGTCGATCGAACGGCGGCTCGGCGTCGTGCTGGTCCGCCGGACGTCCGGGCAACGCCAGGTGCGGCTCACCGACGCCGGGGTCGCGCTGGTCAACGCGGCCGAACAGGTGCAGGTCATCCTCCGCACCGCGACGAGGCACATCCAGGACATGCGCGACGGCCGCGAACCGACCGTCCGGATCGGCGTGTTCTCGAGCGTCGCGGTGCGGGTGATGCCGCTGGTGCTGGCCGCGACGCGCACGCAGCGCCTGCCGTGCCGGATCAAACCCGTCGAGGTGGACGACGACGTCCGCCTGCAGGAACTGCTGCGCTACGGCGAGATCGACATCGCGTTCGTCATCTTCCCGCTGCAAAGCGGCGAAGCACACGGACTGGAGCTGTTCAGCGACCCGTTCATCCTGCTCGCGCCCCGCACCGCGCCGCTGGCGTCGGTCGCCCGGGTCCGGCCCGCGGACCTGCGCGGCCTGCCCATGGTGTGCCTGACCAGCGAACAACTCGAGGTCGCCGCGGAACTGCGCCGCCAGGGCATCGAGCCGAACTGGGTTTTCGGCACGGACAAGATCCACGTCGTGGAACCGCTGGTGGCCGCGGACGTCGGGTATTCGATCGTGCCGCAGCTCGCGCTGGGCCAGCGGCACCCCGGCGTCATGCGGTTCTCGCTGAGCGAGATCGTGTCGCCGCGGGAGATCGGGATCGCCTGGCCGCCGCACCACCCCCGGCTCGGTTTGCTGCTCCGGGTCGCGGACGTGATCCGCGGCGTGTGCGCCGATCCGGCGGACATCCTGCCGCCGATCGACGAACCCGGGTGCGCTTCCCGGGAACCGGCGGTGCTGCGGCTTCAATGACCGCCGGCGGTTGGAGATGCGGTACCGGGACGCCGTTGGCCCGGCACCGCATCGCGGTGATCATGCCCGGGACGTCAGGCCACGATCACGTGTGGGATGCGCGATTCCGGACAGACCTCTTTGTCCTGATTCCGCATTCTCGTTCCGGTTTCCCCAGCATTTCCGCGGGCAGGCGCGGCCGACCGGCACGCGCACGTCTATTCGGCCGCGAAGAAAAGCGGCGAAAACACCTGAATCCCCCTAGCGCTCGACACCCCCATCTGACGCTGGAACAAACACTACCGAACGTGCCCGCACCCGGCCAAACCTCTTTCCGCGATGTCACTGGGATGGCGCAGCCGCTCCCGGATCGCCGCATGGGCCAGTGCCGATCAGACCAGCCGGCACCGCCGAATGCCGCCGCGTTCTTTCCGCCCGGAATTCCGCGGATATCCCGCTCCCGTTTCGGAATACCGCGCGCGGTCGCACTGGTAGAATCGCCGGACAACCGCGGACAGGGAAGGTCTCGCGCGGTGTCACACGCTGCAGAGCCGGAAACGCCCGTCGAGCATCCCGGCGCCTACCGGAGCCGCTTCACCGGAGCGCTGGAGTCGCTGCTGGCGGAAAAACGCTTCCCGAAGATCACGATCGGCGACCTCGTCGGCCGGGCGCACACGTCCCGCCGCGGCTTCTACGAGCAGTTCGACTCCAAAGAAGCCTGCCTGCTCGCGCTGCTCAAGGAAGCGGCCGAAACCGGATCCGCACAGGTCTCCGCCGCGGTCGACCGCACCGCGCCCTGGCAAACCCAGCTCCGCCAGCTCGTCACGGCGTGGACCGGCGTCGTCGACGCCCGGCCGGCCGTCATGCTGAGCTACCTCCGCGACGTACCGCTGCTGGACGCCCCGATCTCCGCCGACCTGAACCACGACGCGTACGTCAACGTCGTACGCGCCATCTCGGCGGGCACCGAATTCCAGAAGTCCGGCGGCGCTCCGCTGTCCCGTGCCCGTGCGCTGATCCTGTTCGGAGGGCTGGAAAAACTCGCCGAAGACGCGCTGCGCCACGGTGGGACGGCGCACGAGCACATCGAGGAAGCGGTCCGGGCCGCGATTCTCCTTGCGGCACAGTGATATCTCAACTCACCTGAACTGATACCGCATCCACCCGCGCCCGGTGGACCAGAGTGACCACAGCCGCGCCCGCGAGCACCGCCGCGGTGCTCAATACGGTCACCGGCCAGCCCATCCGCTCAGCCGCCGTAGCACCGAACGCGGTGCCGAGGCTTCCACCAGCGAAATACACGACCATGTAAGCGCTGTTGAACCGCGCCGGTGCGCTGGGCTCGATCGCCAGCACCGTGCTCTGGTTCGCGACTTGGGCAGCGAAAAGACCCGCGTCGAACAGGGCCAGGCAGAGCAACGTCGAAACGGTGCTGGGCAAGGCAAAAGCAAGCACCGCACTCGCGGCACCGGCAAGGCTCAGCCCGCAGAGAATGACCCGGCGCGCCCCCACGCGATCGGTCCACGCACCGGCGATTCGGGTAGCGAAAATTCCCAGGACGCCAGCGAAAGCGTACGTGCCGATGTGCTCGGCGGAGTACGAAAAAGGCGGCTTCGACAGCGCGACCGCGATTCCGGACCACACCGCGCAGAACGCGAAGAACCAGAGCGTGCCCCGGACCGCCGCGAGGCGCAGTACCGGATATCGCCGGTATAGCCCGGGAATCGAGCGCAATGTGGCGAGGTAGCCCCGGTTGTTCGCACCGGCTGCCGGAGGGAGCACGAACAGCACCGCGACCGCGACCACCGCGCATCCGGCGGCGAAAACGCCCAGCATCGCGCGCCAGCCGATCAGGTCGGACAGCCAGCCGCCGACGATCCGGCCCGCGAGGATGCCCGCTGAGATACCAGCGGTGACGATTCCCAGCGCAGTGGCCCGCCGGTCCGGGCTCGCCAGCCGGGCGGTCACCGAACTCAGCCCGGCCCCGACCGACGAGCACGCGCCCAGCACGCCGAGCACCAGGGCGAGCAGCCACACCTGGCCGACGACCGCGTTCAGTCCCAGCGCGACGGCGAGCGCGCCGAACTGCGCGGACAGGACGTAGCGCGGCGGAAACTGGTCGACGAGCGGCACCAGCAGCGCGAGTCCGCACAGGTAGCCGACCGGCCCGCACGCGAGTGCGACGCCGACCGCGCCGAGCGACGCGCCGAGCGCGCTGCCGACCTCGGCGATCGCGGGCTGCAACGGGTAAATGGCGGCGGTGCCCAATGCGGCAGCGAGCGAGGCGAACCAGACGACAGAGCCGCGAATGTTCTGTGAATGCACAGGCCGAGCGTAGAAAGAACAGGACCGGAAAGCTGGCGAGAAACCGCCGTCACCCATGGTGCGCGCGAAGCACCGGACAAGGCGTCGCGGTTGTGGGATGATCGAGTTCCATGACGACCCCACCGCAGGCGCCGCGCTCCAGAAAGCTGCCGAGCCGACCGGTCCGGTCATGAACGGCGAGCGGGCGCGGCAGATCGACGCCGGCCGTCTCCCCGAGGACGTCCTGAACCTCATCGAAACGCTCGGGCCTGGCGAAAATCTGGTCGTCACCAGGGACGGCGACCCGGTCGCGACGATCTCCCCCGCAGGGGTCCGGCCCGAACCCCCGCGCACGGACTACGACGACGTGACGGTGGTCGCCACCGCGATGAAACTGTCGGCCTCGGCCCGGATGTCGCTGTCCGCCGAACTCGGCTCCGACTATCTCGTGCTGGACCTGCATTCGGCGCCGGCCACCGCCGACGTGCTGCTCGTGCCGCCGGTCAGCCCGCAGCTGATCGGGAGCCTCCGGGCGAAGTTCCCGCAGGCGCGGGTCGTCCTCGCCGAGGTCGAGGACGCGGAACTGGGCGTCAGCTACCACGGACCGGTCCGGCGGCTCCTCGACGCTGGCGCGGAGACCTACCTGACCTCGGCGAACGTCCCGCACCTGGCGCGGCAGCTCGACCACGCCGTCACCCAGCGACAACAACTCGGCGGCGGGGCTGCCGCACCGTTGGAGATCAGTCCCGCGGATTCGTGACCCGGTGCTTCTCCTTCCGCGCTGATTTTCCCGTTCTTTTAAGCGCAACCGCCGTGGACAGTCATGCCGAGGTCCAGTTCGAGGACCGGTGTGCCGATGAAGTGCTTGCCGCGTAACGGTCCTCCGCTCATCCGTCTTGCCGCGACCCTCGACCAGACGCCGGGAAGTTACCCGGCCACGCTTAGCCCCTCCCGGTGCCCCAGCCCCTCTGCTCAGGGGCCGAACCGACACACCTCGGGCCGCCCCGGGTCGTACGCCGCCCAGCCCGGACTCCCGTCCCGCGCGAACGCCACCCACGCACCATGCACCTCCTCCGCGAGACCCACCGGAGCGGCATCGGGACCCAACAGGCCAGTGTCGCCGTGCAACCACGGTTCGTCCGCGAGATCGAAGACGAACGGCAGCTCGACGGTGTGCGCCGCACCGAGCCGACCGTCCAGCGCGGTCGAGCGGAAGCCGAACGAATAGACATAAGTACGCCCGGCTGAGATCTCAGCGTGCGCCCGTGCCATCCGAGCGGTGCCCGCCCCGAACAGCAACTCGCCCAACTGTTCGGCGGCCGCATCCGGTTTACCCTGCGGCACCAGGTAAAGCCGCCCCTCCTCGGTGTTCGTGCCGAGCATCAGGTCGACGTCGCCGACCAGACTGTCCGCGGGCTGCACCGGCAGCACCAGGCTGAACGAGCTGAGCCCGGCAAGCGGATCCGCGGCGGTGGCGGTGCGCAGGTCCAGTCCTGCCAGCGCGGGCAAGATATCCAAGAACCGTTCGTCTGAGATATCACCGAACGCCGCGGCAGTCGGTTCAACGCCCAATGCCGCAGCCGCCGCGGTAGTGACCCGTTGCGCCTGCTCCGGAGTGAACGCACCCGTGCCGCTTCCACTTTGGACAATCACGCGCCGAAACAGTCCGGTCGACTCCGGAGTGGCGAGCAGCGCACCGGTCAACGTGGCCCCCGCGGATTGCCCGAACAACGTGACCTTCGACGGATCCCCTCCGAACGCGGCGATCGAATCCCGCACCCACCGAAGCGCGGCAACGACGTCGAGCAACCCACGATTGTCCGGAGCACCTTCCAAGGCAAGGAAACCGGGGATGCCGAGCCGGTAGTTCACCGTCACGAGCACGATGCCGTCACGGGCGAACGCACTGCCGTCGTAGAGCGCGGCACGAGTCGAACCAGTGACGAACCCGCCGCCGTGCACGAAGACCATCACTGGACGGTTGCCCGCGTCCGCGGCTGGGGTGCGGACGTCGACCGTCAGGTATTCCTCGCCGCGAACCCAGCCCGGTCCGAAATAGGGGCTCAGGTCGAGGCGTCCGAAGTCGCGCACCGGCTGCGGGGCAGTCGGCGAGGGCTGGGTGCCGTCGCGGACTCCGGACCAGCCAGGATGCGGCGCGGGCGGAGCAAACCGGCCGGGTCCGATCGGGGCCGCCGCGTAGGGAATGGCCCGGTACCACTCGCCTGCCGCGTCGCGGAGACCGCGGACGGCTCCCATCGCAGTCTCGACTACCGGATTTTCCTGCTGAGACACCAGAATCACTTCCTTCAGGAGATCCGGGAGAACCCGGCCCACTTCTTGATCGCGAACTTCGCCCCGTGCCGCTCGACCTCCGCCGCGCCCGACCCGGGAAAGTGCGCCGGGAAGAGCAGCGCGTTGTCCTCGGCAGCCCGGCCGAGCAGCATGCGCCGGGTGGCCCGCGCCTCGGCCGGGTCCTCGCAGAAGCAGGAGTTGGTCTCCGGCTCCGCGATCTGCAGCGGCGTGTGCACCAGATCGCCGACGAACAGCGCCCGGTCGCCGCCGGAGTCCAGCGTCAGCACCGACGAACCGGGAGTGTGCCCGGGCGCGAGGTCGAGCCGCAGGTTCCGGTCGATCCGGTACGTCCCGTCCCACAGCTGGACCTGTCCCGCCTCCCGCACCGGAGCGACGCTGTCCTCGAAGACGTTCTGGTTCCCGCGACCGAGCACGGACTCGTTCTCGTTGGCCGGGTCCCAGAACTCGAAGTCCCGCGACGGCATCAGGTACGTGGCGTTCGGGAAGGTCGGCACCCAGGTGCGGCCGTCGAGGCGGGTATTCCAGCCGACGTGATCGATATGCAAGTGGGTGTTGATCACGACATCAACGTCTTCGGGTGAGATACCAACGGCCGCGAGGCGGTCGAGGTAGCCGGTGTCGAGGCGGCTCCACACCGGCGCGTACGGCCGGTCCTTGTGGTTGCCGACGCCGGTGTCGACGAGGATCGTGCGGCCCTCGCTGCGCAGCAGCCAGGACTGGATCGCCGATCGGCATTCGCCGGTCTCCGGGTCCCAGAAATCGGGGGCCAGCCAGCCGCGATGCTCCTCCCACGAGCCCGGCGGGCTGTCCGGGAAGAACTGGTCCGGGCCCATCTCGACCGAACCGCAGAACTCCTTGACGCGGGTGACCGTGACGTCGCCCAGCATGATCTCGTCCATGCGACCGAGCCTGCGCGGACCGGCGCGCGCGGACCACTCCCGCGTTGTCCTACCCCGCGCAGGGCGTGGCAGTGATATCTCACGCGGCGGATAGTGGAATCCATGACGGCTGGACCGCTGGGAGACTTCCTGCACGCACGACGCGCC
The DNA here is from genome assembly GCF_000158875.1 of Streptomyces sp. AA4. NCBI lineage: Bacteria > Bacillati > Actinomycetota > Actinomycetes > Kitasatosporales > Streptomycetaceae > Streptomyces > Streptomyces sp. AA4. The sequence continues at coordinate 6,309,583 of NZ_GG657746.1, forward strand.
CGGCTGCGCCCCTCGGACGTCGGCCTCCGGGACGTCGGTCCGCGCCGGCGGGTCGCGCGCCTGCGGAGGGAAGAACTGGCGCACCTGGCCGGCGTCAGCGTCTCGTACTACACGCGGCTCGAGCAGGGCCTCTCCCGCGGCGCGTCGGCCGAAGTGCTCGACGCGATCGCCCGCGCCCTGCAACTGGACACCCACGAACGCGCCCACCTGGACCGCCTCGCTGACGCAGCCCGTCGCACGCCCCAGCCGCGCCGTCCGCGCCCGGAGAAGCTGGCCGACGAAACGCGCGACCTCCTCCGCGCGCTCGACAGCGTCCCGGCGCTGGTGCTGGGCCGCCGGACGGACGTACTGGCGTGGAACACCCTCGGGCACGCCCTGCTGGCCGGCCACCTGGACCTCGCCCAGCGCCCCAACCTGAGCCGGATGCTGTTCCTGGACCCGCACTGCCGCGAGCTGTACGCGGATTGGAAACGCAAAGCCCGCGCAGTGGTCGGCAACCTGCGCATCACCGTCGGCAAACACCCGGACGACCCGCTGCTGGCCGAGCTGATCGGCGAGCTGACGATGAAGAGCCCGGAATTCGTCTCGCTGTGGCAGGACCACCGGGTGGGCCCGTGCGACGCCGATGCATACGAGCTGCGGCATCCGCTGGTCGGCCGCGTGACGGTGACTCAGCAGACGCTGTCGGTGGCCCGGTCGCCGGAGCAGGTGCTGATCGTGTGCACAACTCCGGCGGGCTCGCCTTCGGAGGAGGCGCTGACCTTGCTTCGGCAGGTCAGTGCCCGGGAGTCAGCCGCGGACGCAACGGTGGCCGCGCCGAACTGAGCGCCCCACCGGTTTCGCCAGGCAGGAAAAAGCTCCCTGAAGAATGGGAACGGTGTCGGAGAAGGGAAAAGCTACCGGCGATGGCTGGGCCGGGCCTGGTTGGACAGCACCGCGCTGCAAATCAGCACCAGCCCGGCCACCGCGACCCCGACCACCGGGCTGATCAGCAGCGTCACCGCGCTGATGACGCTCGCCGCGAAGGTCAGCTGCAGGCATCCCCACAGCACCGGGGCCAGCCACGCCAGCGTTTCGGACGCCGCGCACACCCACCGGCCCCGGGCGGCGGGCTTACGATGCCTGCCCGGGCCGCGGCGGGCGAAGACTTTCGTCGCGGCGGCCAGCATCTCGTCGCGAGTGGCGATCCGCCGTCCGCCGCGGGCCGGGGCGACGGCCGCGCCGAATTCGACGCGTTCCACCCTTCCGGCACGGTCGTGGTCTAGCGGTCCGGTGTTCTCCAGCGGTAAAGTCATTCGGTCTGTTCCTTTGCCTCGAAGCGGGTTTCAGACGTCCCCGTGGCCCCCTGTTCCCGCAGGGGGCCACACCTATCTCTCCGGGCGCGGCCCAGTTCGATACTTCTCATCTTGGCCACGAGCGCGCACAGACCTCGATACCCACTGACGGTCGTCTCGCCGAGCGGCGCACAGCCGTCGGTTAACGGCAAAGAGATACGGCGAACTACCGTGCGCAATATCAGTCCGCCGGTTCAGCGCGACAGCCCCGGTCACTTCGGCGAAAACGAACCGCCCGGCCTAACTCCCGTTCGCCGCCGTCCTACCGCGCACCAACCCGCCGCTACCTGCGCTAGCAGCCGGGGCAAACACTGCACGCGAGACCTCGGCAGGGAGCGGAAACGCTCGTCGCAGCGGTAGACAGCGGCGATTCCTAGCGCATCGAGAACAGCTTTTCATCACTCACAAGAGTGGCGTGCTGCGTTCGCCGAGAATTGATCAAGAAAAACTCCGGCACCACGACAGGAGAGAGCCCTGACCAGTGATTTTTCCGCGAAAACCGCGTCGTCGCAGAAAATTGGCATTCAGTCAACCGACCGCGAAGTGCTCCGCTTATCGCATGTCCAGCGACCCCTGCCGACTGGAATATGCATGCCTGCCCGGCCTAGGCAGAATATTCTGTCATGCCTTGCGTTTACCGTCTCCGGCACCCCGGCCGCAAGCCGCCGGAAGGCGTCGACCAGCGCACAACGCGACCGCACCGGACAGATCGCGGCCAGAAAAAGGACACCGTCCACCGACCCGATCACCACGAGAAAACTGTCCCGACGCCAAACAGGTGAATATATCGGCCCATTTCAGCGTTAAGCCAGTCCGCGCCTTGCTTCGGCATATTCCATGCCCGATCCTGAGGTTTGAATATTCCGAAAAAGGTCTACCGCTTGACAAGGACGAAACCATGAGTTCCTACGATCCGAACACCGTGAGTTCTTCGCTCGACGACGCGGCCTGGCAGCGGCCGTCGGCGTGCGGCGGCAACGGCGGCGACTGCGTAGAGATCAATCTCAGCGACCCCGACGTCGTCGCGGTGCGGGATTCCAAGATCGGCCGTTCTCCCGCGCTCGTCTTCGACAATCGGGAATGGGCGGCATTCGCCGGAGCGCTGCGCGAGGGACAGTTCGACCGCTGAACGCGCACAGATCGTCGTTCCCGGTCCCCCATTCGGCGCCGCCTCCCGGACAACCGGGCGAACCAGTCCGTCTTGGCCCTCCGTAATGCGAGGGACTATCATGAATTCGTGCCCGGAAAAGGTGTGGTTTTCTCCCCTGATCGGACGGCTCGCGTCTCGTGAGCCGGCTTTCCGTCGAGGCCCAGCTGGTCGAACTGGGCAAAATTCTCGTCGCCGCCCGCGTCGAACGCGGGCTGACCCAGGGCGAACTCGGCGACGCCCTCGGCTACACGCAGCCGAACATCAGCAAGATGGAACGCGGCAAGACGCGGATCCACCCGCATTTGCTCGACAAATGGATCACCGTCCTGGAGATCGATTCCGCCGAGGCGGAGCGGATGCGGCGGTACAACCTGGCCGCCCGCGCCGACCGGGTGTGGAACGCCCGCCGCCTGGCGGCCAGCCCGGCGTGGTTCCATCCGGTGTTCGAGGCCGAGCAGGAGGCCGCGATCGTCCTGAAGTGGACCGGCGAGCGCATCAGCGGGATGCTGCAGACCGAGGACTACATGATGGAGCAGTTCCAGGCGTACGGCCGCACGGACGTGACCGACGCCGTGCACGAGCGCAAACTGCGGGCCAAGCTCCTCGACGACCACCCGGAGCGGACGTACAAGTTCATCCTCAGCGAAAGCGCGGTCCACCGGCTGACGCGAGCGCAGACAGACAATCCGTACGTCGCGCTCGGCCAGGTCCGGCATCTGCTGAACCTCGCCCGCAACTATCCCGCGGCGACGATCCGGTTCGTGCCGTTCGCCGGGGGCCCGTTGCACGTCGGCCCCGATTTCACGATTTTGCAGTTCGTCAACAGCGCCCTGGACCGTTCGTTCGCCGAAACGTCGAACGGCGTCCAGTCTTTCTTGAACGACACCGAAACCTACGAAACGGATCTGCAATCGTGGGAATCCCTTTCGAGTGTCGCTCTTTCGGCGGAGGAATCGGCGATTCTGCTCGAAGAGGCCGAAGCGGATCTGCTCAGCACCCGTCCGCCCGCTGGTCGAGGGCCGGGAAAGCCGCTACGCTGATCTTGCGCCGTCGACCACGAGGAGAAACTGGTGACTGGCCTGGAGCACGAATCTTTTCCGCCGCCGGGGATCGATCTCAGCCGTCCCAGCGTGGCGCGCGTCTACGATTATTACCTCGGCGGAACCGCCAATTGGGAAATCGACCGGCAGTTCGCCGAGCGCATGCTGCGCGATTATCCGGCGGTGCGCCCGATCGCACAGGCCAACCGGCGATTTCTGCACCGGGTGGTCCGGCACCTGGTGCGCAAGGGAATCCGGCAGATCGTCGACCTCGGTTCCGGCGTTCCCACGATGGGCCACGCGCACGAAATCGCCGAGCAGATCGCGCCGGGCGCGGTGAAGGTCGCGTACGTCGACTGCGAACCGTCGCCGTCGCGCATTCCACCAGCCTGCTGCGCGAAAGAGGCGACCCCGCCCGCCACGTCGCCCTGCACGCCGACCTGCGCGACCCGAGGCGGCTGTGGTCCCTGCTCGCCGGATCGGGCGTCTTCGATCTGGACGAACCGATCGCGCTCCTGCTCATCTGCGTGCTGCACATCGAACAACCGCCCGCACCCGGCAGCCACGACACCGCGGACCTCGGGCCCAGTGTCACCGCCGCGTACCGCGATCTGCTCGCGCCGGATTCGTACCTGGCGCTGTCCCACGTCACCGACGAGGGCGTCCCGCCGCACTGCGAACAACTCCTCGCCGACGCCAAGGATCGCTACGCCGCCGCGGGCACCGACCTCATCTACCGCGACCGCGCCGAGATCACCGCGCTGTTCGGGGACTTCACTCTGGTCGATCCCGGCGTCACCTGGACCCCGCTGTGGCATCCGGAGGAAGCGGGCCCGGACGACCGCACCATCCCGCTGGACGCGGCCAGCGAATCGCTGCTGCTGGCCGGAGTAGGACGCAAGGCGCGATATCCGTGACGCCGGCCGGGGTCCCTTCAACCACAGCGATCAAGACAACAACCGCTGCTCCTTGGCCACCGCAACGGCCCCAGCCCGCGTATCTACGCCGAGCTTCTCGTATATCCGCCCCAAATGCGTCTTCACCGTCGCCTCGCTGATGAACAGCCGACGGGCGATCTCCCGATTCCCCAGCCCCTGCGCGAGTTGCTCGAGAATGTCGCGCTCGCGGTCGGTCAACGCGGGCCGAGGCGCGCGCAACTGCGCCATCATCCGGTCCGCCACCGGAGCCGACAGCGCGGTCCGCCCAGCCGCGGCCGCCCGGATCGCCGCGTACAACTCGTCCGCGGACTCGGCCTTCAGCAAATACCCGGTCGCCCCAGCCTCGATAGACCGCGTGATGTCCGCGTCAGTGTCATAGGTGGTCAGCACCAACACCCGAGGCGGCTCGGCAGCGGCGCGAAGCCGCCGAATCGCCTCCACCCCGTCCATTCCGTCGCCGAGCTGCAAATCCATCAACACCACATCCGGCCGCAGCGCCGCGGCGAGGTTGATCGCTTCCTGCCCGGTCGAGGCCTCGCCGACGACCTCGATCCCTCCCGCACCGGCCAGCAACGCCCGCAAGCCAGCGCGGACCATGGCGTGATCGTCGCAGAGCACGACGCGGATGGGCTGATCGTCAGACACGGGGTGCCCCCAGCGGAATCGCGACCGAGATAGCCGTCCCCTGCCCAGCCGAGGCCTCCTCGACGACCTCGATCCCGCCCGCCCGCAGACCAGCACGCACCATGGCTAGATCGGCGCAAAGCACGACGCGAATGAGCTGATCGTCAGACACTGGACGCTCCCAACGGAATCGCGACCGAAATAGCCGTACCCAGCCCGGGCACAGCCTCGCCGACAACCTCGATCCCGCACGAACCATGGCGTCGTCCTCGCAGAGCACAACGCGAATATGCCGATCGTCAGACACGGGGCTGCCCCAACGGAATCGCGACCGAAATAGCCGTACCCTGCCCGGGCGCGGATTCGACGGTCAACCGGCCGCCGAGCTGCGTCGCTCGCGCGCGCATGGCGGGCAGGCCGTGGCCGCGGCCGTCGGTGCTCGGGGCGGCCGGGTCGAAACCGCGGCCGTCGTCGGTGATGTCCAGCACGACCTCATCGTCTAGGTAGGTGAGGGTCAGCGCCACTCCCGAGGCGTCGGCGTGTTCGCGCGCGTTCGCCAGCGCACCCTGCGCGATGCGCACCAACGTGGACTGCACTCGGCTGGGCAACGGCCGCGCCGGCCCGTCGACCTGGACGCGCACCGGCTGCGGCTCCCGTTCGGCGACGTTCCGCAGGGCTTCCTCGACCGAGTGTCCGTCGAGGTCGGCGGGGGCCAGATCCTGCACGAGACCGCGGGCTTCGGCCAGATTCCGCGTGCCGATCTGTTGTGCCGCATGCAAATGCTCCCGAGCCAGGTCCGGGTTGTCCCAAGCGCGATCGGCGGCCTGGAGCAGCATCGCCTGGCTGGACAGACCTTGCGCGAGGGCGTCGTGGATCTCCCGCGACAGCCGTTGGCGTTCGTCCAGCATCCCGGCGCGACGCTCGGTTTCCCGCAGCCGCACCGCCTGGCGCCGCAGGTACGTGATCACCGCCGCAGTCACGGCCGCGACGGCCACCGGCACGATCGTCAGGTTCGGGTCGAAGCCGGTCGAGAGCCGGTTTTGCGAGATCACCACCAGCGCGGTCACCAGCGTGACCAGCACCAACGCGGGTCTGGTGGGCAGCGTGCGGAGTCCGGTGACGAACAGCGGAACCGCGCACCACGCGAAGCTCGGCGCGAGCAGGACGAGCACCACCCACAGCACGGTCACGACGGTCAGCCAGGCCAGATACGGCACGGTCACCTGCTCGGGGCCGGTCACTCTCAGTACCAGGCCGACCGCGTAGACCGCGGCCAGGCAGCCGGTCAGCGCGATCACCCAGGGTGCGGCCGGTTCGCCGTGGTGGTGGTCGAGGAAGCGCACGATCGACGCGACCAGCAGCAGAAAGAACGCTGTGTGCATGGTCGCGGCGAGCCACCGCCCGTCCCGATCGGTCATCGCCGCCCTCCGTTGTCCCGTTCCGCTCCGGAGCCTGACCGGTGCGCACCCGCTCGGCATCAGCCGATCGGATGACCCGAGTGTCGGCCGTTCCGCGCCGCGAGGCGAGCCGAGACTCCGATCCGGTGAAGGCGGTCCCGGACGCACGATGAACGCATCAAGCCGGACAAGCCAGGGAGCACCCGATGAAGAACTTCACCGCCAAGACCCGTATCGCCACCGTCGTCGGCGGGCTCGCCGTGATCGGAGCCGCCACGACCGGCGCGCTGGCCGCGAACGCCGCCACTCCGGCCGCCCCCGCCGCGGCTCCCGCGCAGGCCGCGCCGAAGGGGCTGGTCCAGACCACGCACCTGTCGATCGCCGCCGCGCAGAAGGCCGCGCAGGCCGCGCTCGACGCCGCCCAGAAGGCCGGGCAGAAGGTGTCGGTCGCGGTGGTCGACCGCGACGGCAACACCATCGTGACGCTGCGCGGCGACGGCGCGGGCCCGCAGTCGTACTCGTCGGCCGAGGAGAAGGCGTTCACCGCGGTTTCGTGGAACGCGAAGACCTCGGAGCTGACCGGCCGGCTGCAGCAGACGCCGACCCTCAAGGACATCAAGGGCACCCTGTTCCTCGCCGGAGCGGTCCCGGTGGACGCGAACAACGCCCCGATCGCGGCGGTCGGCGTGGCCGGTGCGCCGTCGGGCGCGCAGGACGAGACCTTCGCCCAGGCCGGGGTGGACGCGCTCGGCAAGTAACTGGCGGCCCCGGCTCTGCTCCGGTGGGCCTCGTCTCTCGCGGCGGGGCCTACCGGCCAGCTGGTGCCTTCCGCGCGCACTGGCAGGTCGGTCGAATTCAGTCCAGTTCCGTCCCGCCTTTTCCAGCCCTCCGCGAGGTGACTCCGTCGCCAGGATCCGCTTCCGCCAACCGCGCCAGGAAATATCTCAACGCCTTGTCTGGTGCATGCAGCCGGAGAAGTTGAGATGGCACAGCGCCCGCGCGGGACGGTCTCCGGGGCACCGCGGGCGCGACAGCCGAACGCTCAGCGCTTCGGTCCCGCTCCGCCGAACCGCTTCGCGTAGTCCTCGACGATCGGCCTTTCCGGAGCGATGATGTCGTCCGGAAGCCGGTCCAGCTCGAAGAACTCGTAGCCGGTGATCTCGTCGCCGTCCACCGCGACCTCGGTGTTCTCGACGGTCGCGGTGAACGCGGCGGTCACGTTGTGGACCTCGTCGCCGTGCGGGTACCGGTAGAAGTACTCCGGTCCGGAGTAGACGCCGAACAGTTCGAGATCCCGCACCACCAGGCCGATTTCCTCGCGCACCTCGCGGCGGCCGGCGTCCTCATAGGACTCGCCGGGATCGAGGAATCCGCCGGGCAGCCCCCAGTCCTGGCTCTCCTCGCGGAACACCAGCAGCAACCGGCCGCGTTCGTCGGCGATCAGCACTGACGTTCCGGGCAGGATCAGCGGACGGGTGCCGACCAGTGCGCGCAGTTCGGCGATGTAGTTCATCAGCGGTCAGTACCTTCTTGGTCGGATTCGGCTCCGCCGCGCGGACGGACGGCGACGAGCATCCGGTGCCGGGTCGCAACGGAGCCGTCGTAGTGCCAGTTTGCTCGGCACGGGATGCACAACCGGGCGCAGCAGGAGATTACGCCGTTCGCAGCCGGCGATCGCGTCGGCTGCTTCGGATTCGTCAAGGACCCGGTGCGCGGGCACGAACTCCCGGCGGCCGATCGCGACCTCCGCCTGGATGTTGCGGAACCAGTCCGAGGACGGTCCCAGCCCGTCGATGGCCAGCACCACGTCGCCATGCGGACGGTCACTCCAGGGCCGTCCGGTATCGGCGACCGGATTCGCAGCCGAAGTGGGTCAGGCGCAGGAAACGCTTGCCCAGCGACCATCCGAGGTCTCGGTCGTCCAGCTTCGCCGGCGCCTTGAAGACCGCGCGCGCGATCGGGTTCACGGTCGGTTCCTTCCCTCGCCGAATGGTGCACGGTCGCGATGAGCGCTGCGGGCTTCCCGATCAAACTCCCGGCCACGAGTCGGGCAATTCCGGGCAACCAGGCGAGGTTGACGCGCCCGTTGACATCTCAACCTAGGCGACCTGGTCGTAGTAGATCTCCTCGGACGGGCACCACAACGCTTCCGATGAGATCAGCTGGTCAGCACCGCTGCCCGCTCGCGGAGCCGCGGCCTGACGGTGAACCCGCTCGGCTTGAGCGTCAGCGATTCCACGATCTTCAGCTCGTACGCCGGGTCTGCCTCGAAGTCGTAGCGCTGCAGCATGATCCCCAGCGCCAGCACCGCCTCGTGCAACGCGAACTGGCGGCCGATGCACGCGCGCTCCCCGGTGCCGAACGGTTTGTAAGCCTGAGCCGGCCGCTTCCGCACCGCCGCCGGCTCGAAGCGGTCCGGGTCGAACTTCTCCGGATCGGGCCCCCACACGGCCGGGTCGCGGTGGAGCATCGGCAGCGGCACGATGACCGAATCGCCCTTGCGCATCGGGTACTTTCCGCCCAGCACCAGATCCTCGCGGGCTTCCCGGGAGTAGCCGGGCGCGGTCGGCCACAGCCGCATCGCCTCGTCGAGCACGCGACGGACGTAGCGCAGCTTCGCGACGTCGCCGAAAGCCGGTTCGCGATCGCCCCACACGGCGTCGACCTCGGCGCGCGCCTTCGCCAGCAATTCCGGATGCCGCGTGAGGTAGTACAACGCGAACGACAGCGCACCAGACGTCGTCTCGTGCCCCGCGACGACGAAAGTGATGGCCTGATTGCGAATGTTCACCGGATCGAGCTGCTCGCCCGTCTCCGGATGCCCCTCGGCCAGCATCAATCCGAGCAGATCACGGACTTCGCCGCCTTCCCTGCGGCGCGTCTCGATGACCTCGTCGACCAGGTCCGTCATGGTCGCGATGTCGGCCCGGTTCTGCGCCGCCGACCCAGCCAGCGCATACCGCACGAACGGCACCTTGACGTTCTCCAGCTGCGCGAACCGCAACGCCCGGATCATCGCGGTGACGAACGGATGCGGTTCCGCCCGCTCGAACGACCCGAACCGGTAGCCGAACCCGGCGAGGCCGATCGTCTCGAGCGTCAGCCGCGTCATGTCGGCAGCGACGTCGACCGGACCGGTCGCCCGGTCCCACGCCGCGGTCAGCTCGCCGGCGACCTCGAGCATCGTCGCGTGGTAGCGGCGCATCGACTCGGCGGAGAACGCGGGCTGGAGGATGTCGTGGGCCAGCCGCCAATTGGGCTCCCGGGTGTGCGCCGTGAACAACCCGTCCCCCGCGACCGCGCGCAACCGCTCCACGCCGAGCCCGACGTGCTTGCCGAACTTCGTCTCGTCGTTCAGCTCCGTGACCAGGTCGATCCCGGTGACGAACACGATCTCGAGACCGAAGAACTTGCGCGTGAAGATCGGCCCGAGCTTCTCGCCCGCCCGCATGGTGCCCTGCAGCGGCGTACGAAAACTGGCCCCGAGCAGGTCGCCGATGACGGGCAGCCGACCCGGCCGGTGCGGAATCGCGGTGGTGTCCAACGTTCGCTCTCTCCTACTGAACCCACATCCAATAGGGTCACGATCCCCCGCTGCTGAACCCGTGTCAAGTAAGCTGGGAGGATGCGGACGCGCCTGAGCACCGAACAGCGGCGGCAACAGCTGCTGACCATCGGCGCCGGCCTCTTCGCGGGCCGCCCGTACGACGAGGTGTGGATCGAAGAGGTAGCCGAAATCGCCGGCGTCTCGCGGGGTTTGCTGTACCACTACTTCCCGACCAAGAAGGACTTCTTCGCCGCGATCGTGCGCGAGCAGCGCGACCAGCTGCTGAAGATGAGCGAACCCGACCCAGCCCTGCCGGTGGCCGAACAACTCCGCGCCGGGCTGGAGGTATACCTGGAATTCGCCCGCACCCACCCCGACGGCTACCGAATAGTGCACCGCAGCGCCGGCGACGCGGACCGCGAAATCCGGGAAATCTGCGAAGCGGGAATGGCCGCGAACGCGGACCGCATCCTGTCCGCGGTGAGCCTGCTGCGCCCAGTCACGCCAACGACGCAACTGGCAGTGCGAGGATGGCTTTCGTTTGTGGCGACGCTGATCCTGGACTGGCTGGACGAGCCGAAGATCAGCACCGAGGAACTGCGGGATCTGTGCGCGAGAACGCTTTTCGCAGCAGTTGACGTGGACCCCCACACCCTCTGACCGGACGCGCACCGTCCGTGAGGGCCACCTTCACGGACTCAGAGTCCCTCAGGGTTCCCCTCACGACCCTCCGCCGGACGTGAAGGGCTCCTTGAGGGAATCTAATTCCCTCAAGGAGCCCTTCACGGACCGCTCCCGCCGACCCCTCCGGGATCCCCCAATGTGGCATTGGGTGCGTCAGACGCACCGAACGCCACATTGGGTGCGTCACATGCACCCAATGCCACATTGGGTGCGTCACATGCACCGAATGCCACATTGGGTGCGTCGCATGCACCCAATGCCACATTGGGGCGCTACCCGCACGCCGCGAACCCTAAGCAACACACCCCCCAAGCCGCGCAACAAACCGCCGCCGCCACACCCAAACCCCGGGGGCACCCACCCCTCCCCCATCCCCGATACAAAGCCGCCCTGCGGTCTGGGTGTATATATATATATATATATATATATATATATATATATATATATATATATATATATATATATATATATATATATATATATATATATATATATATATATATATATATATATATATATATATATATATATATATATATATATATATATATATATATATATATATATCCATATCTACAGCTATACCTATACCCCCCTATACATATACATATATACATATCTATATCTATATATATCCATATATCCATATATATATATATCCATACATCCATCCCTATATCCATACATATATATATATATAGATATAGATCCAGCCCCCCCCCACCCCCCCCACCCCCCCCCCCCCCCCCCCCCCCCCACCCAAATACACCAAAAAAAAAAACACACACCCCCCCCCACCCCCCAAGACCGACACACCCACCCCCCGGAGAGGGCGCACGAGAGCCCCCCCCCCCCCCCCCCCCCCCCCCCTCCCCACCAAAAAAAACAAAGGAAGGACAATGTCGCCCCCCAGGGCGACGAGCCGAAAGAGACCGTAAAAGACTACACCACAACCTCATCCCCCACCACCCGCACACGAAAACAAACACTCAACCCCACCCGCCCATCCGCCGGATGCCGCCCAGTCAATACATCGAACTCAAACCCGTGCCAAGGACAAACAATATTCCGATCAGCCGGATGAAACGCGGGCCCGGCACTCTTCCGATCCTCCCGAACCGGCTGAATCGTCCGCGGCATGATCTTCCCCTGGCAAGCCGGCCCCCCTTGATGCGGGCACACGTTATGCCAAGCCCGCACCTCCCCGGCATGGAAGTAGACCCCCACCTCGACCCCGTCGACCTCCACCACGACCCGTCCCCGCTCCCGAAGATCGGCAAGACCGGCGACCACGACATCCCGCCGCACAGCACTCATTCGGCCCTCCGATACCAGATCGCCATGTCAAAGAGGTTCACATCCGCGGCATCCAGCAACGCGGTAACCAAAACCACAGTCTCAGTAGCAGTCAACGCGTCCTCGCGAATCGGCCAGGAAATCTTCCCGACCCGGTCCGTCTTGGCGGAAAACAACCGCGCCGCCGCATACAACAGCGACGCGATCTCGTCATCAGGCACCGCGGCAGCCCGGTCCTCCGCAGCGATCTCCGAGGTCAACTCGCCCAAGCGAGATACCAACGTGGTCAGTTCGGATGTCATCACGAAACCCCAGGACGCTCGTGAAGCACGCTCCGCGCAGCAGGCTTCCGCCGGTCAGTAGGAAGATTGAAAACCCGGGCAGCATTGAGCCCGAGGATGTTCCGCTTGGCCTGCTCCGACAAAAACGGCAGCCGGGTAATCGTCGACGGCGCGTCCCAATCCCAATGCGGCCAGTCGGACGAATACAACAACTGGGTCTCCGCGTTGAACGCCTTCATCCCGGCCTCCAGCAACTCCATGCTGGTCCGCTCCATCGGCTGACTCGTGTACCACATGTCCTTCATGTACTCACTGGGCAACCGGGTCAGCCCAGGAGCCTCGCTCGGCCGCATCAGCACCTCGTGGTCGAGCCGCTGCATGAGGAACGGAATCCACGCGAGCCCGCTCTCCACCCACACCATCTTCAACCGGGGAAACCGCTCCGGCATCGCATTGATAATCCAGTTGGTCACGTGAATCTGGTTATAATGCGTGAACGACAGTGCGTGCATCGACAGGAACCGGTTGAGCTGAGCAAACGACGGATCGCCCCAGTGGTACCCGGAGTGGAACGCGAGCGGCTTCCCGCTGTCCTCGATCAGCTTGTACAACCGGGTGTAGACATCCGAATGCACCGGATTGTTCCGCGTAGAACACACCGTGTACCCGATAATGCCCTCATTGTCGGCATACTTCTCGACCAGCTCCTCGCACACCTCAGGCGTGTTGTACGGCAGATACAACATGCCCTTGAGCCGATCGTCCTGCGGCAGAACGACTTCCGTCAGCCACCGGTTGAACGCTCGCCCGAGCACCACCTCGACCTCGTCCTGCGGATGCATCCCCAGCAGCAGCATCGCACTGGGGAAGACCACCTGATAGTCGAGCCCCATGGCGTCCATCCCGCGCCGGGCGGCCGCGACGAAGGGATGCCCGGACACCCCGTCCAGCGGCTCCTTGCGCCCCTGATGCCCGATCCGCCCGCCGACGCTCTGATGCGACATACCAGGCTGGATGTTCAGCAACGCGTTATTGCCCGCGAACTTCCCGAACTGGTCCATCCCGATCTGGCGCCACACATCGTTGTCGATGAGTTCCAGCACCTCGCCCCAGAAATGGTCTTCCGAGACGTGCGCGTCGATGTCGACGATGAAATAGTCGTCGTACTCCCGCTCGGCCTGTTTGGTCGCGTGGGCGAGGACGTCGCGGGTGTCGGTACGACCGCCGATCTCGGCGAGTTCCCGGATCCGCGGCCCGTCGGAACGCGGCGTATTCAAGGGCACGGATTCTTCCCTTCGTCCGGCGTCAGCGGGGCGCGACGGCGGCATCGGTCATCGTGGTCAGGTACTCGTCGTCGGCGGGGGCCGCGTTCTCGTGCGGGATGACGACGGCGCGGTCGGGGCTCACCGCGAAAGTGTGTTCCTCGCCCGCGGTCGGGACGGATTCCGCGGACAGCTCGGCCGTTTCGGTCCGCACGCGCATCGGGAGACCGTCCGCACGGACAAGGAGATTCACGGCACTGCCGAGATAAGTGGTGCGCTCGACAATTCCCCGGAACCGCCCCGGACCGGAACCGTCCGGAGACAGCCGGGCATGCGCCGCGCGGAACGCGATGTCGGCCCGGTCCCCGATGGAAACCTCACCGGTCGTGATCCCGGAAAAGACCAGCGACGTGTCGTCGACCCGCACGTCGGCGGTCTTTCCGCGCACCCCGGTCACGGTCCCGGGCAGGATGTTCTGAAAGCCCATGAAATCCGCGACATACGCCGAATTCGGGCGGTCGTACAGGTCGCTCGGCGTACCGGACTGGACGATCACGCCCTCGCTCATCACGATGATCCGGTCGGACAGCGTGATCGCTTCCTCCTGGTCGTGCGTCACGTAGACCGACGTCGTCTCGAAGCGGTTGTGCAGCGAGCGCACCTGCTGGCCCATCTGGTACCGCAGTTTGCTGTCCAAATTGGACAGCGGCTCGTCGTAGAAGATGATGCCCGGCCGGGCGGCCAGCGCACGGGCGAGCGCCACCCGCTGCTGCTGACCGCCCGACAGGGCAGTGACCGAACGTTTCCCGAGGTCGGACAGGCCGACCGCGTCCAGCATCTCCCGCACCCGCTGCGCGCGCTCCCGGCCGGGCATCCGCGCGACCTTCAGCGGGTACGCGATGTTGTCCGTCACGCTCAGGTGCGGCCAGAGCGCGTAGCTCTGGAACACCATGCCGACCCGGCGTTTGTCCGCGGGAACGAACGTCCGCCGCGCAGTGTCGACCACGACCCGGTCGCCCATGACGATCCGGCCCGCACTCGGCCGTTCCAGCCCGGCCAGGCAGCGCAAGGTCGTGGTCTTGCCGCAGCCCGAGGGGCCGAGCAGCGTCACGAACTGCCCCGACTCGATCGTCAGATCCAGTTCGTGCAGCGCCGCCTTCGCGCCGTACTTCTTGGTGAGTCCGGATACCTGGACCTCGGTCATCGTGACCTGCGCTTTCTCTTCGGCCGGGAGGCGAGGTGCTACTTCTTGAACGCCTGGGTGAGGAAGTCGAAGTACGGCTTGTTGAACGCGGGGTCGGGGTTCGAGAACGGCAGCCGCGGCAGCTTGTCGAGCGACGGCAGCCCCGGCGGGCCGGGCGCGGTCGGCGTGCGGCCGTAGGAGTTGTCCTTCTCCGCCAAGGCTTTCTGGCCTTCCGGCGAGTACAGCCAGTTGACGTACAGCTGCGCGGCCTCGGCGTGCGGCGCGTCCTTGATCAAGCACAGCGCCGAGCGCGCCATGTAGTTGCCGCCGTCGTCGAGCGGGAACACCATGTCGATCGGCGCGCCCTTCTGCTTCTGCGCCTCGAAGTAGCCCTGATATACCGCGATGCCGACCGGGAACCGGCCACTGGCGACGTCTGTGGGCACCATCGGCTCGGA
Organism: Streptomyces sp. AA4; assembly: GCF_000158875.1. NCBI lineage: Bacteria > Bacillati > Actinomycetota > Actinomycetes > Kitasatosporales > Streptomycetaceae > Streptomyces > Streptomyces sp. AA4. The sequence continues at coordinate 6,324,777 of NZ_GG657746.1, forward strand.
TTGAGATATCTGCAGGTCCTGCGCGGCCAGCTTCTCCAGGTAGGAGCGGCCCCACTTCTTCTCGTTCTCGGGCAGCATCAGCGATTCGAGGATGTACCGGATGCCGCCGGGCACGGTCATGTCGCCGACCGCGATCTTGCCCTTCCACTTCGGGTCGAGCAGATCGTGCCAGTTCTTCGGCGCGTCCTGCTTCTTCACCTGGTCGGTGTTGTAGACGAACCCGAAGTAGCGCAACGCGAAGTAGGTGAGCCTGCCGTCGTTGTCGGTCGGGACCTTGAACCCGGGGTCGGCGGTGCGCACGTCCGCGGTCGTGCAGATGTTCGGCTTCGCCGCCGCCTGCGGGGATTCGCCGCCGACGTAGATGTCCGCGATCCGGTTCCCGCTCTGCGCCTCGGTGTCCAGTTTGGTCAGGATCTGCGCGTCCGCCTGGTCCTGCGGGAGCAGCTTGATCCCGGGGAAGCGCTTGGTGAACACGTCGTTCAGCGCCTGGTTCGCGGTCACGCCGGGCCCGTACAGCACGAGCTGGGTGTGGTTGGCCGCGAACGCCTTGTCGTACAGCTCGTTCATATATTTGTTGGCCGCGGCTGACGCGCCGGGAACCTCGACTGGAGTACTCGACTTGGTCGCGCCCGCGGACGCGCAGGCGGTCAGCGAGGCGAGCAGACCGGCGGTGAGCGCCAGCGCCGGCGCGCGCAGTTTCGTACGGGAGAACTTCATTGTTCTTCCTCTCGGGTCAGGGGGTGAGACGGGAGAGCGGACCTGCGGAACGTTCGCGGCCGAGGAGCCGGCCGCCGAGCTTGACGGACACCGCGGCGAGCGCGAGGACGGCGAACGCGGCGAGCAGAATGATCATGAACAGCGCCGCGCCCCGGGACATCTCGCCGGTGAGGAACTGCTGGAAAGCGGTCAGCGACACGGGTTCCAGACCGGGCGGGGCGAGCAGCATCGGCACGGCGAGGTTGCCCGAGATGAACAGCGCGGACAGGAACCAGCCGGCCAGGAAGCTCGGGATGACCAGGCGCAGCACGATGGTCACCAGCACCCGTCCCGCGCTCGCGCCGGACATCCGGCCGGCCTCCTCCAGTTCGGGCGACAGCTGGGCCAGCGCGCCCTCGGCGATCCGGCTGGACACCGGGATCGTCGCGACGACCAGCACCAGCGTCATCAGGAACGCCGAACCGTAGAGCCCGCGGAACGCCGGCAGGTAGAGCACCGCGAACATGTACGCGAGGCCGAGCACGACGCCGGGCAACGCCCACGGAATCCAGACGGCGAACGAGGTGTAGCTGCGCAGCAAACCCCGGCGCCGGGCGGTGACGTACGTCGTGAGCAGCGCGATCGAGATCGAGCCGAAGCCGCCGATGACCGCGAGCCACGCGGTGAGCGCGAGGCTCGAGCTGAACTGCGGGTCGGTGAGCATCGTGACGTAGTTGTCCAGGGTCAGCCCGGTGCTCATGACGCCGAAGATCGGCTGGAGGCTGCCGAGCACCATCGCGAACAGCGGCAGCAGGAAGTTCAGCAGCACCACCACGACGATCAGCGCGGACAGCACCCAGCGGACCGGGCCCAGCTCCTGCGGATCGCGCCGCGACGTCTTGCCGGTGAGCGTGGTGAAGCTGCGGCCGCGCAGCATCCAGCGCTGCGCGAGGAACAGCAGCAGCACCAGCAGGATCAGCACGAGGGACAGCGCGAACGCCTTGGTGTACTCGGCTGGCGCCTCATCCCGGACGTAGTGGTATATCTGCGTCGAGAACACGTAAATGCCCGCCTGGCGGCCGATCAGCTGCGGCCCGTCGAACGACTGGAACACCAGCACCGCGATCAGCAGGGCCGCGCCGGTGATCGCCGGGCCGACCGACGGGATGGTGATGGTGAAGAACGTCCGCACCGTTCCCGCGCCGCTGATCGCCGCGGCCTCGTCGAGCGACTGGTCGCGGTTCTTGAACGCGCCGAGCAGCAGCAGGTACGCGAACGGCATATAGCCGAGCGAAGTCAGCAGGATCAGCCCGCCCCAGCCCTGGATGTTGATCAGCGGACCGTGCGTGCCGAGCGTCCGGCCGAGCTGGTTGAGCAGGCCGTTCTGCGCGTTGCCGAGCATGATCCAGCCGAGGGTGTGGAACAGCGGCGGGACGAACAGGTTGATCACCATGATCGGCGTGAGCAGTTTGCGGCCGGGCACGTTGGTGTTGGCCGCGATCCAGGCGAACAGCCCGCCGCCGGCCACCGAGATCGTGCCGCACACGACGACCAGCACGATCGAGTTCCACAGCGTGTGCCACGTTTCCGGGGAGTCGAACGCCGCGAGCAGGCCGCTCATCGTGAACGGCATGTTGTCCGAGGGCAGCCCGTCGCGGAAGGCGCCGAGCACGATCATCGCGACCGGATAGACGAAAATCAGCGTGAGCCCGGCGAGCAGGGTCGCTTTGAGCACACCGCCGGTCACCGAGCGGCGCACCGACGCCCGCCGGTCGTGCTCGAAAAGGCGCTCCGTCACTGCAGTCGTTCCTTCCTGCGAGCGGCCGGTTGCCCGCCGCGGGGACGAACCGCTCCGTCCGTCCTGCCGGTTAGCGTAAGAACTCGGGTGCGGCGGCTCTTCGAGCGGCTCTCCGAAGTCCTCCCGGTTTCCTCCGACACGGTGTCGGAGGAAACCGCTGATCAGATCAGGGCGGCGAGCACCGCGTCGTTTTCCTCGGGCAGCCCGATCGTCACGCGCGCCCCGCCCGCCTTCGGGAACGGCCGCGCGAGCACGCCGCGAGCCTCCAAACGGGACAGCAGCTCGGCGGCGTCTCCGGGCAGGAAAAGGAAATTCGCCTGGCTGGGCACGAACGCGACGTTCGCCGCGGTCAGCGCGGCCTCGACGCGGGCGCGCTCGGAGACGATGACGGCGGTTCTTTCCTTCGCCACAGCCAATCCTTCGGCGCTCAACGCCGCGATGACCGCCGCCTCGGCCACGCTGTTGAGCGCGAACCCGACGGACGTGCGGCGCAGGGCTTCCGCGATCCGCGGTGCGGCGGCGGCATAACCGACGCGGATTCCCGCCAAACCGTGTGCTTTGGACAGGGTCCGCAGCAGCACGAGATTCTCGAACTCGTCGAGCAATCCGACAGTCGCGTCCACCGGTTCGGCAGACACGAACTCGCGGTACGCCTCGTCGACAACAACCAGCACGCGCGACGGAACGCTTTTCAGGAAGACCCGGATATCCTCGACACCGCGCAGCCCGCCAGTCGGGTTGTTGGGATTGCAGAGGTAGACAATGCGGGTTTCCGGGCCGATCGCGGCGAGCATCGCGTCGAGGTCCATCGCGCCGTTCGCGTCGAGACCGACCTCTGTGGACTCCGCGCCGGCGAGCGAAAGCGCCGCCGCGTACGCCTCGAAGGACGGTGCCGGACGGACGCCGTGCACGCCGGGTTCGCAGACCAGGCGGGCGAGCGCGTGCAGCAGCGTGCCGGAACCGTTGTCGATCGCGATGCGCCCCGCGTCCAGACCCATCGCCCCGGCGACGGCGGCGCGTGCCGCGGCGCGGTGGTAATCGGGGTAGCGGTGGGCATTCCGGGCCGCTTCGGTCATCGCGGCGACGATGACGTCGGCGGGAGCCCACGGCATTTCGTTCTGGGACAAGCGGATCGGCGGCTGCGCACCGCGGGACGAGCGATCGGGGGCGGCGAGCACGCGGTCGACCACACTGCGGAGCTCCAGCAGCATGCATCCTCCTCAAGCCGGGTGATTAACTGTAATGAATATACATAATTCTGAGCGCGTGTACATCCATCAAGTTCGCCGTCTTGAGATCTCAGGAAGGCCGGGCTGCCACCGCAGGCCGGCGGTGCCGCGAAATCGCCGACTCCGCCAGCTCGTGGTCGCGCTTCAGGACCGCCTCGGCGAAGTCGAGGTGCGTGCGCAACCGCTCCTGCGTGGTCGGCGCGGTGACGCCCTCGAGCCGCGCGGCGATGATGTAGTCGACGAGATTCGTATACAGGCTGCGCAAAAGCTCGTTCGGCGACACCTGCGCGATCCGCGCGTGCAGCGCCCAGATCGCCGTCGGAGCCTCGGCGGAATCCCAGGCCGCCTTCAACGTCTCGGCGCACGCTGAGATATCAGCGATGTCCTCGTCGCTCGCGTTCTCGACCGCGTCGTGCAGCACCGAACCGTCGAGCGCGTCCAGCACGCGCAGGCAGTTCTCCACCGTCGCCTTCCCCTCGCGCAGTTGCAGCAGCTGATCGCTCAGGTGCGTGAACGGCGAGCGCGTCGCGACGAAGATCCCGCCGCCCGGACCCGGCTTCGCGTCCACGATGCCGCGGGCGCGCAGCAGCTGGATCGCCTCGCTCAACGTCGCCGGCGCGACCCCGAAGCGCGCCATCAGTTCTTGACGGCGCCCGACGAAGTGCCCGGCGCTCCAGCCCTCCGAGACGATCTCGTCCTCGAGCGCACGAGCGACCTGGACGGCAGCGGCGGTGTTCGTGATCTGCGGCAAGGGTCCTCCGAAGTACTCGGTCCGGTGACGTCGCCGACGCGGGTCACGCGTAGTGACAGATTAGAGGCGCACCGGAACCCCGAACACCCGGCATCGTCTATATTGATTGTAGACATTAGCCGCTGGCGTCACCAGCGCGGTACGCACCGTTGCCCAAGGAGCCCATCTTGCCGGTTTCCTCGATCCTCGCCGAGTCCGCCGCCCTCCTGCCCGACCTGGTCGCACTCCGCCGCACCCTGCACGCCCACCCCGAAGCCGGGTTCGCCCTGCCCCGCACCCAGCGGACGGTGCTGACCGCACTGGCCCCGCTGGACTTGGAAGCAACCCCCGGCCCCCACGACTTCACCTCGATCGTCGCGATCCTGCGCGGCGCGCGCCCAGGACCGTCAGTCCTCCTGCGCGCGGACATGGACGCACTGCGCGTCACGGAAGAGACCGGCCTGCCGTTCGCCTCCCAGACGCCGGGATTGATGCACGCCTGCGGCCACGACCTGCACACAGCCGCACTTGTCGGCGCAGCGAAGCTTTTGAACACCCGCCGAGCCGAAATCGCCGGCTCCGTGGTCTTCATGTTCGAACCAGGCGAGGAAGCCGGTGGCGGCGCACGACGAATGATCGACGAGGGAATCCTTTCCGGCGTCGAAGCGGCCTACGGCATCCACGTACTGCCCGGCCACGCTGGCGTATTCACAACCCGCCCCGGCTCGGTCATGGCGGGCGCCAGCAGCCTGCACAGATCATCTCCGCCCTGCACACCTACGTCACTCGACGCTTCCCAGTCTTCGATCCCGTCGTGCTGTCAGTGACCAAAATGCAGGCAAGCGACATCATCAACGCCATCCCCGACGAAGCAACGCTAGCCGCGACAATCCGCGCACTGTCCACAGAGAACGTCGACATCCTGGCCCACGAACTCCCTGGACTGGCAAACGGAATCGCGTCAGCCTTCGGCTGCCGAGCAGAAACAGAATTCCGGTCGGTCTACCCAGTCACCTCGAACGACCCACAAACCGCAACACACGCGCTGACCGTGCTAGGCGATCTGTTCGGCACGGAACGCGCGGTACCACTGGAACACCCGATCATGGCGTCGGAAAGCTTCTCCGCAGTGCTCAACGAGATCCCCGGTGCCTTCATCTTCCTAGGCACCACCCCGAACGGCACCGACCCAGACACCGCAGAAATGAACCACTCCCCCCGCGCAGTCTTCGACGACAGCGTCCTACCCGACCAGTCAGCAGCACTAGCCGCACTAGCACTAAGCCACCTAACCCACCCCTAAAAAACCGCACCAATCCGCCCAGCCAACGAGGCACCCACCCCTCCCCCATCCCCGATACGAAGCCAAAAACACGGCGCTGGGGCGCTTGTCAAGGCATCTTTCCTGCCTTGACAAGCGCCCCAGCGCCGTAGTCACACTAAAAAATCGGGGTGCCCGCCTCCACACCGAGGCGCAATGTCGCCGCCAGGCGACGAGCCACCCGCCCCCTCAATGCTTCTCGTGAATCAACGGCCAAGGCGAAGGAAACACATCCACCGGCACCTCGACCACCGCAGGCCGCCGAGCCGCGATCGCCGCCGACACCTGCTTCTCCACCGCCGCAGCGTCCTCCGCAAGCGCGAAGTCCAACCCGAACGCCCGGGTAAGCATCTCAAAATCCGGATTAGTCAGCTCAGACCCGATGAACCGGCCCCCGTAACTATCCCGCTGAATCCGCCAGACATTCCCGAACCGAGAGTCCTCGAACAACACGGTCACCAACGGAATCCCGTACTTCTTGGCGGTAGCGAACTCCTGGAGAGACCACCCGATCCCCCCGTCCCCGGTAACCGCGACCACCGGCCGCCCACCGGCCCCCACCGCAGCCCCCAGCGCGGTAGGCATCGCATACCCCAACGTCCCCTGATACCCAGGCCACACATAAGACCGTGGAGCCCGCACCGGAAACCCATAAGTCGACACATACCCGATCTGCGTCAACTCATTGACGAAAACCCCGCCCTCCGGCAACGCCGCCCGGATCGCGTCCACGAATTCCATCTGCGGCCCGGCCTGCTTACGAATCCGAGCCTCGCAATCCTCCCGCAGTCGGACCAGCTCGGCACCCCAAGCAACGCGAGGCGAAAGCCGCTCGACCAACGCCCCCAACACCGCCACCGCATCCGCGTTAACAGCAAGATCCGGCTGCCGCGGCGGACGCAGATCAGCGGCGTCGATATTCACCAACGCGAGCCGAGCGTCCCCGACATTCAACTGCTGCCCGAACGGCGTCAGGAACCGGCTGCCGAACGACACCACCAAGTCCGCAGTGGCCCGCAACTCCCACAACGCGAACGCGGGCAACGCATGCGGATCCCGGGCGTCGATCGCGCCGCGCCCGTTCTCGCTCATCACCACCGGCGCATCGAGCAGCTCAGCAAGCCGGGCCAGCAACTTGAACGCCCGCGGATCCCGCATCCCCCCGCCGACATGGACCACCGGCCGCTCAGAAGCCGCCAGCAACCGGACAAGCTCGACCACGTCCCGTTCCGGAGCCTCCGGTTCCCGCACCCCGAACGGCTCCCCCGGCTTCAGATCCGCCACCGCATGAAGAAGATCCGGCCCCAGCTCCAGCGCGACCGGGCGCGGCCGCCCCGTCCGCATCTGCCGGAACCCCTCGTGCACGAGATCCGGAATCTCCTCGACCCGCTTGGGCCGCGCCGACCATTTGGTCAGCCCCTGGACCGTGTCGGTCTGCCGGGGAATCTCGTGCAGCGCGCCAAGCCCGCCGCCGACGAGCGGCGACGGAATCGTCCCGGCCAGCAGCATCACCTGCGACGAACACGCATACGCCGTTGCCATCCCAGCGCCCGCGTTCAGCACACCAGGACCAGGGACGACCATCGCCACCCCGGGACGGCCGGACGCGCGGTAGTAGCCGTCCGCCATGTAACTCGTCGCCTGCTCGTGCCGCGGAACGACCAGCTCCAGCCGGTCGCGCTCGCGGTACATGCCGTCGGTGAGCCCGTCCAGCTGGACCCCGGGAATGCCGAAGACCGTGTCGACGCCCTCGCTGATGAGCGCCCGGGCGAGCGCGTCACCGCCTGTCATCTGTGCCATGCGGATCCCTCTCGTCAAATGTCTATAATGAATATAGATCAAATCTCCGGCAGCTGGCAACGGAAGAGGCGAGCATGACTCTCGAAGGACAGGTGCAGGCCTACGCCGACCGGCTCGGGCGGCCGGTCATCGTGTTCGACGTCGACTTCACGGTGATCGCGTTCAGCGTGCACGACCAGGACGTCGACCACGCCCGGCTGGCGATCATCTTGTCGCACAAAGGATCTTCGCGCGCCCGGGAGTCCATTCGGGACTACCGCGTCGGCCAGGCCCAAGGCCCGGTCCGGATCCCGCCGCTCGACGGAGGACAGTCCCGGCTCGTCGCCCCGGTCCGGCACGAGGGACGGCTCGTCGGCTACCTCTCCTCGACGATCCCCGAGGACGACGTATCCGCTTACGAGGACGACGACGAGCTGCGCGAACGCCGGGCGCAGATCGGCTTGCTGCTGGCCGCGATGGCACTCGGCAACCGCGAGGACGAGGACCGCGCGCGACGGCTGCTCGCCGCCCTCCTCGAAGGCAACGACGACCAGCGCGTCCGCGCCGCCGACGAACTGCTCGCGAGCAGCCTGCTCTCCCCCGTCCCGCACTACACGGTCATCTCGATCGCGACCCCGCCGCGGGCCGAGCCCAGCTCGGCAACGCTCCGGCTCGTCCTGGACCGGGCGCTGTCGAGCATCCCCGTCTTCCCCACGCTGAAAGCCGTCGGCGCGGTGCTCGGCAGCGAGGCCGTGCTGCTGGTGCCGTACGAAATCGACACCGATCGACTGTCGACATTGCTTGCGCAGCCTGCCTTTTCCGGCCTGCACGCCGGGGTCGGCGGAGCGCACGCGCCGCTGTCGGGAGTGCATCGGTCCCTACGAGAAGCCCGGATCGCTTTGCGCGGCGGCGACACCGGCTGCGTGGTCCACTGGTCCGAGTTGGGATTGGACCGGCTGCTGCTGCAACTCCCGCTCGAAGACCTTGATATCTCAGATCTCCCCGATGCCGTACGACGGTTGCTCGACGCGCAGTCCGGACCGGACCTCGCGCAGACTTTGGAGACCTACCTCGACTGCGGCTGCGACGCCCAACGCACCGCGCTGACCCTGCACGTCCACCGCAGCACCCTCTACTACCGGCTGGATCGCGTGCGCGCCGTCGCCGACGTCGATCTCGCCGACGGGAAGGTGCGGCGCGAACTCCACGCCGGACTGCGCATCGCGACGCTCGCCGGTCTTCGCTAGCCGCAGCTAGCCACCTTGGCCCGCAATTGACTATATTCAATGTGAACTTTTACGGAAGGGTCCCGCATGAACGCACTGCTGACCACCGTCTCGGTCGCCGACGACCGCGGGCGGCCGATTCTGGACGCCGCTACCCGGGAAGTCGTCGGCCACGCACCGGTGCACACGGTCGACCAGCTCAACGCCGCGATCACCGCGGCTGCCGAGGCGCAACCGTCTTGGGCCGCATTGGGACACGCTGAACGCTCGCGGATCCTGCACGTCATCGCGGACGACCTCGACGCGCACGCGGAGGAACTCGGCGAGATCATCACGGCGGAACAAGGCAAAGCCGGCGGTGCCGGTGAGGTGCACGGCGCCGCGCACTGGCTCCGCGCCGCGGCGGACACGGTGCTCGAACCGCAGTCGCTGCCGGACGGCGCGGAACAGCACTACGTCCCGCTCGGCGTCGTCGCGTCGATCGGCCCGTGGAACTTCCCGGTGATGATCGCGGTGTGGCACGTCGCGCCGGCGCTGCGCATGGGAAACACCGTGGTGCTCAAGCCTTCCGAGAACACGCCGCTGAGCGTGCTCGCGCTCGCCGAGATCTTCCGCCGTCACCTCCCCGCGGACGTGCTGACTGCGCTCTCCGGAGACCGCGAGGTCGGCGCGGCACTGGCCGCGCATCCGCGGATCGCCAAGATCGTGTTCACCGGCTCGACCGCGACCGGCCGCCGGATCGTCGAAAGCTCGGCGGGCAACCTCGCCCGGCTGACCCTGGAACTGGGCGGGAACGACGCCGCGATCGTGCTGCCCGGCACGGACGTCGACGCCGTCGCCGACAAGCTGTTCTGGGCCGCGTTCATGAACACCGGCCAGGTGTGCGCCGCGCTCAAACGGCTTTACGTGCACGAATCGATCTACGACGACGTCGTCTCCGCGCTGGCCGAACGCGCGGAGAAGGCGCCGATGGGACCGGGGCAGGACAAGGCGAACCGGCTCGGTCCGGTGCAGAATCCCGCGCAGTTCGAGATCGTCTCCCGGCTGGTCGAGGAGGCGCGGGCGCGCGGCGCCCGGATCGTCACCGGCGGCATGCCGGCACCGGAACTGGGGCCGCTGTTCTACCGGCCGACGATCATCGCGGACGTCGAGGACGGTGCCGCGGTGGTCGACGAGGAGCAGTTCGGACCCGTGCTGCCGGTGATCCGGTACTCCGACGTCGACGACGCGGTGCGCCGGGCCAACGGCACTGAACAGGGGCTGGGCGCTTCGGTGTGGGGCGCGGACGCCGAAGCGGTCGACGCGGTGGCGCAGCGGTTGGAGGCGGGCACCGTGTGGATCAACCAGCACGGCGGCGTCGATCCGGCGATCCCCTTCGGCGGGACCAAGTCGTCGGGATACGGGCTGGAGTTCGGGGTCGAAGGCTTGAAAGCCATGGCGGCCAGCAAAATCATCCGGCGCTGACGCTCACCGGAAACCAGTGAAGGCCTCCTGGAGGGATTTCCTCGAGGAGGCCTTCACCGTGGGCCGGGGGTCAAGCGCCGCGAAGCTTTTCCCACAACTCGGCCGCCGCCGCCCGGTCGGGCGGAGCACCTCGCCACACCACGGTCTGGTCCTGACGTACCAACGTCATGGGGCAAAGATATTCGTCCGGCAGCGCGTCGACTTCAACGACCGCGAATGGGATACCTCGGTCTGCCGCTTCAATGGTCAGCGCTGAGATATCAACTCCCCGGGCGGTGACGGCTGTGTAGCCAGCTGAAAACTGGTCATACAGCGAGGATCCGTCCGCCAGCGTGAAGTGCGGGGCACGGCAACCGGGCACAGTGGACGGTGTGTAGCTGCCCATCGTGTAACCAGGCGCTTCCTCGCCGTCGTAGGCGATGATCGGGGAATCGTGGTACGCGTAGCCGTAATTCAAGCCAGCGGCGGCGAACTGCGGCTCGTTCAACTCCCGCACCGCCGCACCGAACGACGCCCGCGCGGCTTCACCCTCCGGAGACTGGTCTTCCAGCGCGGCGGGAAGTCCGGGCCGGGCGAGTTTCCGCTGGTGGTTCATCGCGAAATGCGACACCTGCTCGGTGATCGGCCGCCGCTCGGCTTCGTAGGCGTCCAGGATCCCTTCCTCGGCCCAGCCGGCGAGACGAGCGCCGAGCAGCCAGGTCAGGTTGAGCACGTCCGCGATGCCCGCGTTCATCCCGAAACCGGCGAACGGCACCCACAGGTGCGCCGCGTCCCCGGCAAGGAACACCCGCCGGTCGCGGAACCGGTCGGCGAGCAGCCGGCGAGCAACCCAGTCCTCTTTGGACACAACGTCGTACTCGAACGACTCGTCCACGCCGAGAATCGCCCGGATCGCCTCGTCCCGGTCGACTGCTTCTTCCGCCGAGGAAAGATAGGTGTGCACGAGAAAGGTTTCCGTGCCGTCGATCGCGTACACGTGGCCGACGCGGCGCGAGTTGAACGTGTAGTAACCCCACGCTCGCGGTTCGTCGGCGGACATCAGCGAGTACAGCTTCGGCGCGCGGATGCAGGTGGATTGCACGTGCTGGAGCACCGGATCGCCGCTCAGCTTCGCGCCGATCTGCTTGCGCACCGCGGAACGGCCGCCGTCCGCGCCGATGAAGTACCGCGCGCGCAGCGTGCGTTCGCCCGAACCATCGGACACTACTGCCGACACGGCCGATTCGTCCTGGCTCACCGAATGGAACCGGGTGCGGTTGAGCAGCGTCACGCCGGGTGCGGCAGCGGCGTTCCGGGCGAGGATCGGTTCCAAGAAGGTCTGGTTGATCCGGTGCGGCGGTTCCGGGGTGGCCCAGCTCGTGTCGGGACCGACGCGCGAGGTGTACCGTTCGCCGCTCGCCGGGATCGGGATGCGCGACAGTTCCCGCCCGGTCAGCGAGGTCCGGAACGCGACGTCCTGCGGGTAGTCGCGCGGCAGTCCGGCGGCGCGCACCTCCGCCGCGATCCCGAGCCGCCGGAAGCTCTCCATGGTGCGCGAGGCGACGTGGTTGCACTTGACGTTCGGCGGTTCGAGAAACTCCCGCTCCTCGACGACGAGCACCGAAACGCCGCGGCTGCTCAGATCCAAAGCGGCGACGAGGCCGACCGGACCGGCCCCGACGATGAGGACGTCCGCGTCCATGGTTTCTCCGTTCAGCACGGCATTCCTTGCGCCACCACGCCAAGGTGCTCGGTCATCAGCCGGCGGGCGGCGTCCTCGTCCCGGTCCTCGATGGCCTGGAGGATGCGGCGGTGCGCGTCGACCGCGCGGGTCGCCCGTTCGGCATTGGTGTGCACGGCATACACGCTCTCGCGCGGCCGGTTGAGCGCGCCGACCGACGCGGCGATCGCCGGGTTCCCGCTGAGCAAGCCGAGCCGGGCGTGGAATTCCAGCGACAGCGGGTTGTACCGGCTGGCGTCGTGGACGTGTTTCTCCGATTCCTCGACCAGCGCCCGCAATTGCGCGACCTGGTCGTCCGCCGCGGCCCGGGCGGCGAGCGCGGCGGCCGCGGGTTCGACCGCGTGCTGCGCCTCCAGAAGCTGTTCGGTTCGCATCCCGTGCAAATGCAGCTGGATGGAAAGCGAATCGGCGATCCGGCCGATGTCCGCCTCGGCCTCTTCCGCCGTGCTGAGTTCGCGGTATTCGCCGGACCAGTACAGCAACGGCTGCCCGGTGCCGCCGCCCGCGGAAACGACTTCGCCGACGAGGATGATGTGGTCGCCGCCGCCGAGCATCGTGTGCACGGTGCAGTCGAACCAGCTCAGCGCGCCGGTGACGACCGGCGCACCGGTGGCCTCGGTGTGCGTCTCGACCTCGTCGAACCGTTCCTTGCTCCGGCCGCGACCCCGTCGGGCGAAACACGCGGACACGTCTTGCTGATGACGGCCGAGCACATTGATCGCGAAGACCCCGCTCGCCCGGATCTCGTCGAGGATCGGGCTGTGCGAATTGATCGAGACCGTCACCAGAAGCGGGTTCAGCGAAAGGGAAACGAACGACGTCGCAGTGATTCCGTAAAGGTGCCCGTCGAGTGCGGTGGTCACCACCGTGACCCCGGAAGCGAATCGCCCGGCGGCTTGGCGGAAACTGTCGATCCGTTGCTGGTCGGAGGTCATGGGGCGCACCTCGCCTCGTCCGGAACGCCGAGATGGCGGAACTCGTAGATGTCCACAGTGGTCTCTCCGGCCCGGAGACGGTCCAGATAGGACGCTTCCTTCTCGGCCCGCGCCCGGGACGCGGCGAGCACCCGGTCGTACTCGTCCGCCGGGAACACGATGATCCCGTCCCGGTCGGCCACGACGACGTCGCCGCGGCGCACGACCCGGCCGCGCAAGGTGATCGGGCGGCCGACGGTTCCCGGCCAGTTCTTGATCGTGCCGCGGATCGAGATCGCCGTGCTGAACGCCGGGAACCCGAGCGACGCGAGTTGCTGGGTGTCGCGGACGCCGCCGTCGATGACCAGACCGGCGATGCCGCGCGCCTGCGCGGCGACCGCCATCACCTCGCCCCAGTACCCGAACGGCGCGCCACCGGCGTCGACCACGAGCACGTCCCCGGGTCCGGCGGCCTCGATGCCGTGGTGCAGCGCGAGGTTGTCGCCGATCTGCGCCGACACCGGCACCGCGCGGCCGACCAGCTGCGCACCGTCCCAGGCTGGCCGGAACGCGGCGTCGAGGAAGCAGTCGAGACCGGAAGCCTCGTACAGCGTCGCCGTGCCGAGCGTCAGCAGTTCCTTGGTGTCCTCCGCCAACGTGGTCATGCGTCCGCCCGCTGCAGATCGTGGTAGCCGTACTTCGCGCGGGCTTCGGCGATCGTCGCGCCGCCGAGCGCGGCGGCGAGGATCGCTTCCTCGCGAGCCTGGATCATCTCGGCGACCTCCAGGACGTCGTCCTCGCAATCCTGCGGGATCGCCGCGACCCCGTCCGAGTCGCCGAGCAGGATGTCGCCGTGCCGGACGGTCACGCCGCCGATGGTCACCGGCCCGCGTTCCTCGGCGACCTCGACCCGGTCCTTGCCGGTGCGCATGAAGCGGCCGCGGCTGTAGATCGGGTAGCCGACGGAGAGTGCGCGGTGTGTGTCGCGGCAGACGCCTTCGATGACCGTGCCTGAGATACCACGCTGGTGCGCTACCGCGGTCAGGATGTCGCCCCACACCGTGCAGTCCACCCGGCCGTCGTTGTCGAGCACGATCACCTGGCCCGGTTCGACCTGGTCGATGAAGTCGCCGACGGTGCCCGCCGGGACCTGCGCGCTGACGTACCGCACGGTGAACGCGCGGCCGACCATGCGCTGTCCGTCCGCGAGCGGGGCGAGACCGAGCAGGCTGCCCGGGCGCTTGAGCTTGTCGAGCGCGTCGGAGACCGTCGCGGTGCCGAGCACGGAGAAGCGGTCGAGGAGAGACATCAGCGCTGCTCCACGGTGACTGAGGGGAACTGGGAATCGTGCATGACTTCTTGCACGTCACGGCCGGCCCGGACCGCCTCCGCCATCCGGGCTTCCCTTTCGGCGATCCGCTGCGCGAGCCCGACGACGCGCTCGGCGTCTCCAGCGGCGACGAAGACGACGCCGTTGCCGTCCGCGAGCACAAAGTCCCGCGGGGCAACTGAGATACCAGCGATCTGAATACGCTCGTCCATCGCGGCCTGCACGATGCGGCCCCGCGCGCTGACCGGAACAACCGTGCGCGCGAAGACCGGGAGCTTCAGGGCTTCGCTCTCCTGGACGTCGCGGCAGGCGCCGTCCACGATGACGCCGGCCACGCCACGCCGGACGGCAGCCTCGGCGAGCAGCCCGCCCCAGCACGAGACGTCCGTGCGGCCGTGGTTGTCGATCACCACGACGTCGTCCGGCTCGGTGATCGCGACCAGCGGAGTGGCGATGTGCGTCGCCGGTCCGGCGGTCGCTTTCGGCGCGGCGGTGACGGTGCGCACACGACCGGCCAGGACGGTGCCGACGGGCCACATCGGCTTGAGCGCGGTGACCGCGCCGGGCAGGCCGAGGGTGTCCAGTGCATCGGACACCGCGCAGCTGTCTAGCCCACGCAGTGCGGTGATGATTTCTTCGGGAGACATAGTCACTTCCGTTCCCAGGTAAGGAAACCCATCGCGTTGCCGGTGCCGGCTTCCGTTCGGTAGCACGGCTCGTAGTCCACGCTCGTCACCGCGAGCCCCGCCTCGTCGGCGATGCCGGCGACCGCGATCCAGTTGCGCAGTTCCGACGCGCCGGAGCGCATCTCGGCGGCCGGAACGGACGAGAGGTAGCCGGCGTCCTGGTCCCGCAGGGCTTGGAGGAACTCCTGGTCCAGCTTCTCGTCGATCACGAAGTGGCTGAGCCCGCCCGAAGCGACCACGCCGACGCGCAGGTCGCCGGGGAACGACCGGATCGCCCGGCCGACCGCGCGCCCGAAGTCGTAGCAGCGTTTGGCGCCCGGCGGATTCGGCTCCCAGAACGTGTTGATGAAGATCGGCACCATCGGCAACGTCGATTCCTGACCGAGGAACCGCTGGTAGATGAACCCGAAGCCGTGCGGAATCGTGTGGTTCTCGTACCGTCCGGCGGGGATGACCTCGGTGGCGCCAGTGTCGAAGTCGTCGGCCTGCGTGGACTGGATGATGTGCTTGCCGAGCGCGCGGTGGGTGGGCCGCATGATCGTGCGGTCCGGGACGTCGCCGGCCGCGGCCTCGGCCAGGCCCGGGGCCATCGCGTCGAGCTGCGCGCGGGTGAACGGCACGTGCGCGACCTCGTCGCCCCAGAACACCGAGAACGGAGCGAGCCATTCGTCGCCGTAGGTTTCCTTGTGGTCGCTGGAAACGATGACGAGGACGTCGACCTCCTGGGCGCGCAGGAAGTCCGCGAGCCGGTCCATCGACCGCTGGCAGCTTTCCCACCGGCGCGCCATCACCTCGGGGGCGATCTCGTTCGAGAAGTCCTCCCGCAGCTCGCGCAGTTCCTCGTAGGTGTAGGTCTCGCCGCGGAACTTCAGCGCTTTGCTGGCGCGGTCCGCCGTGCCTCTGGTATCCCAGGCGTGCGGTGGTGGCGCCTTCAGCTGCGGTCCGTGCGAGGTGCCGATCCCGGCGACGATCTCGGTCATGACCTTCCCCTCAGAGCCGGAAGAGCGCGCGGGCGTTGTTCTCGAGGACGTCGGCGCGCTCCTTTTCGCCGAGCCAGGCGATGTCGTCGATGAGCAGATGGATGTCGTCGAACCAACGGCCAGTGTCCGGGTCGAGCTGCGAGCCGGTGCCCGGTTTCTCCGAGCCGAACAGCACCCGGTCGGTGCCGACGACCTTCATCAGCAGCTCCAGGCTGTCCCGCGTGTACAGGCACGAGTCGAAGTGCAGCCGGCGCAGTTTGTCCAGATAGGACACTCCGGTGCGCACCACCGACGGCAGGAACCGGCCGACCTGGTACGGAATCGCGCCGCCGCCGTGCGAGACGATCACCTTGAGCTCCGGGAAATCCTTCAGCACGGTCGAGTTGACGAGGCTCCACACCGCGATGGTTTCTTCCTGGATGAAGTGCAGGCTGTACGGCTCGCGCGCGGGCGGCTTGCATCCGGCCGCGTGCAGCAGCACCGGCACGTCGAGTTCGCACAGCACCTCGTACACCGGGTACCAGTACCGGTCGCCGAGAGCGAGCGGGGTTTCCGTGCCCTCGTGCGGATCGGTGTTGAGCATCGCGCCGACGAAGCCGAGTTCGGTGACCGCGCGGCGCAGTTCGGCGGTCCAGTCCCGCGGCGTCAGGTCCGGGCTCTGCGGGAGTCCGGCGACGCCCTTGAACCGGCCGGGGAACAGTTCGGTCGCGCGGTGGATGAGGTTGTTGGTCTCCTCGGTGAACCACTGCACGAGCTTGGCCGGACGTTCGCTGTGCATCATCTGGAACGGGCGGGGCGAGATCATCTGCAGGTCGATCCCGGCGCCGTCGAGGTGCGCCAGATGGGAGATGTCGCCGAAGCTCGGGTGCGGATGGCGGTACGCGGCGGCGAGCGCGTCGTCGCTGATGGCCGGGGATTTGCCGCCGTGCGCGCCGCGGTGGGACAGCAGCGAGGCTTTCCAGGCGTAGTAGGCGTCCGGCGCGGACATGTGGCCGTGGACGTCGATGATCACGGGATGCTCCTTGCGGTCTCAGCCGAGCGGCTTGCTGATGAGTTCGTCGACGCGCGCGTCCGTCGCCGACGTGTCGTAGAAGCGCAGCAGCCGGGTGCGGCCCGCGCCGGGGTCGCCGCGGTGCAGGTACTCGTACAGTTCCTGGCGCATCCCGAAACTCGAGCCGGCGAGTTCCCAGCCGAGGCGGAACAGCCGCGCCTTCTCCGCCGCTCCGATGTCGTGGCCGCGCATGTAGAGGTCCAGGAACGGGCGCAGCTCCGGGTTCGCCAGGTCGGCTTCGGTCGGCTGCATGATGAGGCCGGAAGCGGCGACCTGGCGCAAGATCTGAACCATCCGCGCTGAGATGTCAGCCGACCAGAAGCCGACGCCGTTGGTATTGCCCGGCGCGAGGTGCCCGCCCGGCGTCACGACCGCGTCGGCCTCGGCGCCCTTGATCGCCAGTTCGAGCGTCTGGACGTAGGAGATGAGTTCGCCGAGCTGTTCCTGGATGCCCCGGAACGTGTCCACGCCGATGGAGTGCGCGAGCTTCTTCGCGACCGAGGTGAAGAACTTCATCCGGGCGAGGAAGCGGATGTGCGTGCTCTGCAGGCTCCAGACGTTGATCCGGCCGAGGCCCTTGAGCGCGCGCAGGGAGTCGCCGAGCAGGAAGATCCGTTCGCGCGGCAGGAAAACGTCGTCGAAGAACAGCATCGCGTCCTGCTCGTCGTACCGGTTGCCGAGCGGATGCGAGTGGCCGCTCTCCGGCGCGCCGAGCGGTTCGCGCAGCAGGATCTTCAGGCCCGGCGCGTTCATCGGCAGCGCGAACCAGATGACGAAGTCCTCCGCGCCGCGCGCCGCGGTGACGCCGTTGAGATATACCAGCACCTCGTGCGAGAACGGCGCGAGCGTGGCGAGTTGCTTCGCGCCGCGCAGGACGACGCCGTCCTCGCGCTCCTCGACGACCCGCAGGGCGAGGTCCGGGTCGTCGAGCGGGCTGGCGCTGCGGTCGATCTGCGGGTCGCCGAGCGCGTGGGTCAGGACGAGGTCGTGCTCCATCGCGAACCGGCGGTAATCGCGCGCGTTCCGGCCGAACCCTTCGCGGTTCTGTTCGAGTTCGTCGGCGTAATCCGCGAGTCCCGCGACCACATTCGACATGAAGTCGGGCGAACGGCCGAGCTGCCCGAGGCTTTCCCGCATCCACCATTCCGACGCGGCGAATTTGGCGCGCAATTCCTCCGGGGTCTTCGGCAGCGAAAACGCGTAGCTGACCTCGTTGCCGGTCTCCTCGGACTTGAACAGGGTCGCCGCCCGCCCCTCGGGGGTGGCGAACCGCAGGTCCAGCAGCCGGGCGAACTCGTCGACGGTCGGCTTGAGCGCGGGGTGTTCCGCGACGTTCCCGATCCGCTTGCCGTCGAGCCAGACCTCGCGGCCGTCGTCGAGGCTCTTTTTGTACTGCTCGCCGGTCAGCGCCCCGGTGGCACCGGAAATGTCCATGTACTCCGACTCCTTTGTCTGTGACGGGCCCGCACCGGGCGACGATTCGAAGCTACGGAAATCGCCGCGCCGGCGAATCGGTCCGCTGCGGGAATCTCCGCCGCGGGCGTCCGACACCGTGTAGGAAAGTCCGACGCGGTGTCGGAAACGCTCAGGACTGGACGGTCGGAACCGTCACCCACTGCCAGTAGGTGAACTCGTCCAGGTTCCAGTGCCCGCCGTGCCGTCCGCCGTTGCCGGACGCGCCGAGACCGCCCATCGGGATGTGCGCCGCGTCGTAGATGGTCTGGCCGTTGAGCGCGACCATCCCGGCGCGCAACCGGGACGCGAAGCCGAGGGCACGCGCGACGTCGCGGCTGTGGATCGCCGCGGACAGGCCGTATTCGGTCGCGTTGGCGAGTTCGAGTGCTTCTTCTTCGGTCGAGAAGCGGGTTACCGGCGCGACCGGGCCGAAGATCTCACTGCGGAAAGCTGCGTTGTCAGCTGTTACGCCGTCCAGGACAGTGGGTTGGTAGAACGCGCCGTCGTGCGTGGCCCCGTGCACGACCCGCGCGCCGTCGGCGACCGCGGCCTCGACGATGCCGTGCACCCGCTCGGCCTGCGCGGTCGTGATCAGCGGGCCGAGCGTTGTCCCGGGTGTCTTCGGGTCGCCGAGCCGCAGTTTCTCCGCCGCTGCTGTGAGCCGTGCGACATATTCGTCGGCGATGCTTTCGTGCACGAGATGCCGTCCGGTGGCCATGCAGATCTGGCCTTGGTGCCGGAAAGTCCCGGCGGCGCCACCGGCCGCGGCGCGGTCGAGATCCGCGTCGGCCAGCACGATGAACGCGTTGTTGCCGCCGAGTTCGAGCACTACCCGCTTGAGCAGGCCGCCCGCGATCTCGCCGACCCGGCGCCCCGCGGCGGACGAGCCGGTGAACGAGATCGCGTTCGTGTGCGGCGAACGCACCACCGCCTCGCCGGTCGCCGCACCGCCCGGGAGGACGTGCAGCACGCCGTCGGGCAGACCGGCTTGCTCGAAGATGTGCGCGAGCACCGCGCCGCCGGAGAAAGCGGTCTTCACGTCCGGTTTGACCAGCACCGCGTTGCCCAGCGCGAGTGCCGGGGCGACCGAGCGCACGGCGAGCATGAGCGGCGCGTTCCAGGGTGCGATCACCCCGACGACGCCGACCGGGATCCGCCGGGCCAGACCCAGCGTCGCCGGGTCTTCCACCGGGAGAAGGTCGCCCTGCGACATCGTGACCAGCCCGGCCGCGGCGATCAGTTCGTCGATCGCTTTGTCGACCTCGTGCTTCGCCTTCGCGGGCAGCGAACCGCTTTCGCGGACGAGGACGTCCTCGACGTCGGTGCGGATGTCGCGCAACGCGTCCGCGGCTCGCGTAAGGACGTCGGCCCGGGTCCGGTACGACGCTCGGCTCCATCCGGCCTGCGCCTGTGCGGCGCGGGCTCCGGCCCGTTCGACGTCGTGCTGGTCAGCGAGGCCGGCCAGGCCCACTTTCCCGCCGTCGCCCGGGGAGACGACCGGTTCCGTGCCTCCCCCTCCGGTACGCCAACCGCCGGAGTAGAGATGCCCGTCTGCCTCGCTGAGATCCCACCGGGCCATCGTCGTCGCCTGCCAATCCTGGTGCGGGTGCGGAGATCGCCGCGATGCTAGGTCGGCGCGAGCCCTCGCTTCATCGCCTCGGCGACGCAAATCCCGCGCCCGCGACCCGACACGGTGTCGGAATCAGACGGTCGGAATCACTGCCACAGCTGGTCATTCACGCGGACCTCGATCAGCCGCGGGCCGTCCTCCGGGCCGGGGTCCTCGGCGAGTGCGGCCCGCAGCCCGTCGGCGTCGTCGACCGTCAACGCCTTGATGCCGAACGCTTGCGCCAACGTTGATATCTCAACGCCACTGATGTCCGTGAGCGGATACTCCGCCCGCTCGCCTCCGCTCTTCCGCAGACCGGCGACGACGGCTTGGTACTTCCCGTTGTTCACCACGAGATATGTCACCGGCAGCCGGTGGCGTACCACGGTCCAGAACGCGGGCACCCCGAACTGGACCACGCCGTCGCCGACCACCGCGAGCACCCGCTCGCGCCGCGCCATCGCAACGCCTGCCGCGGCGCCCATTCCCCAGCCAAGGGAACCGCTTGCCGTGGCGAACAGCGAATCCGCCCGCGTGCGCTGGAGAAAACGCAGCAACGGCAGGGTCGAGGTGACCGCGTCGAGGACCAGCAGACGCTTGCCGCCGATGACGTCCGCAACGGTGCGCATCGCCACCGCGGCACTGAACTCCCCGTCCACCGGGACTTCGGCCTCCCAGCGGGAGCGTCGGTCCTCGCTGTCCTTGCGCACTCGGGCAAGCCACTCGCTCCGCGAAGGCGCGCACTCCGGGCGAACCCCTTCGGCTAGTCCGCGAAGCACCGCCGCGGTGTCGCCGACGACAGCTCCGGCTGGGACATAGCGGCGGCCGGGCTCGGCAGCGTCCTCGGAGAGATGCAGGATCGGGACGCCGGGCGGGAGCGCCGCGACCTCGGCCGAGAACTCCAACGGCGTCGGCATGCCCGCGAGCACCAGCAAGTCGGCTTCGGCCAGCAACGGCGCGCGGGGCTCGAACAGTCCGGCGTAGAGCGGATGATCCGTGCGGAACGACCAGCGTTCGAGGTCGCGCCGGGACTCCACGAACACCGGCGCGCCGAGCCGTTCCGCCAGCCGGGCCAAGTCCGCCTCGGCTCGGCGGCGGGCGACGTCCGACCCCGCGACCACGACCGGCCGCCGTGCCGCGTCGAGCAGCGCGCTCGCGTGCCGAACCGCCTCCGCCGCCGGACCTTGCCGGGCGCCCCAGCGGACCGGAGGCGCGACCCCGGGTTCCGCGACCAGATGGTCCTGCGGGATCGCGAGAATCGCCGGTTGCTCCGGAACGACCGTGGTATGCCACAGCGTCCGGCTGAGATCTTCCAGCAGGTCCTCGGCGCGGAGGTTCTGCCAGGCGTGGCCGACGTACGGTGCGGCCGTTTCGAGCAGACGCGGCGAAGTCGTCAACGCGCGGTGCGGAAGCGTCGCAGTTCCCTTGATTCCTGCGAGGATCGCGACGCTGCTGCGCGCGACCTGCGCCGCGTACAGATGCGCCAAACCATTCGCGACCCCGACGTTCGTGTGCAGGTACGCAACGCCGATCCGGCCGGAGGCGCGCGCGTAGCCGTCGGCCATCGACACCGAGATCGCCTCATGGGTGGTCAGCACGAACTCGGGTGCGCCCCGGCTGGTCATCAGAGCTTCCAGCACTGGTATCTCACTGGTGCCGGGACAGCAGAAAACGTGCTCGACTCCCCACTGCGCCAAGGTTTCCAGCAACCGCGCGGCAGCCGTCATGTCGTCTCCTCACCGCCTCGACGGCCCCGCACGTTACGCAGCACGGCGGGCCGGACGCTCCGACGCGGTGCCGGAAGAAACCTGGCGAACTGTGCGACACGGTGTCGAGATCGGAGTAGGTTGCGGTCTCGGCACCCGGCGAAAGACGAGGCGGCACAATGACTTCTGCCCGGCACGACGGAGACACCTGGGACCTGGCGTCCAGTGTCGGCGCGACCGCGACGATGGCCGCGGCGGCGCGGGCGATCGCGACCCGCGAGGACGGCACGCTGTTCTCCGACCGGTTCGCCGAACCGCTCGTCCAGGCGGTCGGCGTCGACCTGCTCGCCAAACTGGCGTCCGGGGAGACCGCGTCGGGCACCCTCGTCGGGCAGGTCTGGGTCGACGCGGCCAAGATCCGCGGCAAGTTCTACGACGAGTTCTTCCTCGACGCGGCCGCCGCGGGCATTGCCCAGGCCGTGATCCTGGCGTCCGGTTTGGACTCCCGCTCCTACCGGCTGCCCTGGCCGGACGGAACCGTCGTGTACGAGATCGACCAGGAACCGGTGGTCGAGTTCAAGGCCCGCACCCTGGCCGAACTGGGCGCCGAACCCACCGCCGACCGGCGGCCGGTCGCCGTCGACCTGCGCGAAGACTGGCCCGCCGCCCTGCGTGCCGCCGGTTTCGACCCGGCGCGGCCGACCGCGTGGAGCGCCGAGGGCCTGCTGGGATATCTGCCGCCCGAAGCGCAAGATCGATTGCTGGACACCATCACCGAACTCAGCGCGCCGGGCAGCCGCGTCGCCACCGAAAACCGGCCCAACCCGCGCCCCGGCGAAGAGGACAAGACGAAGGAACGCCTGGACCGCATCTCTGCGCAATGGCGCGGCGAGGGTTTCGACACCGACATGACGAGGCTGCGCTACTTCGGCGAGCGCAACGAAGCGGCTCCCTATCTGGAGGGGCTCGGCTGGGCGGTGCGAGGAAGCACGGTCCGGGAACTGCTCGCGGCCAACGGCCTGCCTCCGCTGCGGGACGACGATCTGCGCGTGGGCGACCTGCGGTACATCAGCGGCGTATTGGCGTAGCGCATCGCCCGTGGCCGAGC
The DNA here is from genome assembly GCF_000158875.1 of Streptomyces sp. AA4. Classification (NCBI taxonomy): domain Bacteria; kingdom Bacillati; phylum Actinomycetota; class Actinomycetes; order Kitasatosporales; family Streptomycetaceae; genus Streptomyces; species Streptomyces sp. AA4. The sequence continues at coordinate 6,347,579 of NZ_GG657746.1, forward strand.
CATCACACCTGGTCACGCATGCTGCGTAGCCGAATTGTGATGGTCCTCACGGGCCATACCGACGGTTTGCTCCCGTATCGCGCGAATCCCGAGCACAGCCAACGATCCCGAGAAGTTTTCCGGTTCGAGCGCCGACCGGGCAGGTCAACGGGAGATAACGGTTTCATGGAGATCCGTGCGTTCCGAGCGAGGATCTGCGTGTGCTCGCCCCCGCCGACCAGGTCCGTTTCGCCTTCGAGCCGCTGTACAGCCTCTACAGCGGCTCGGCTGTCGCAGTCGAAGCGGTCGGGCATCCGGCGGCCGGCTGGGTCCAGGATCTCCTCGACGCGGCGGGCGACCACGCCCAGCTGATCGAAGCCGACCTCGACCTCGCGGCGCGCGCGGCCGCGGCGGTCGGGCCAACCGCCGCCGGGGTATCGCTGCACCTCAACCTGAGCGCCAGCACCGCCGGCGCGCCCGCCGAACGGTTCATCCCGCTGCTCCAGACCTTGGAACGCACGGGCCGCCGTCCCGCCGACGTCGTCCTGGAAGTCACCGCGCCGCTCGCCGCCCCGAATCCGGGAACCCTGCTGCGGGGCCTGCACCGGCTCCGCGACCTCGGCTTCCGCCTGGCCTTCGACCGGCTCGGCGCGGCGGGCCTGCCGATGAACCTGCTGGCCGAAGCGCCGATCGAGATGATCAAACTGGACCGCGCGACGCTGCGCCGGCTCCCGGCGAACGCGGCGACCGTCGCGCTTGTCGAGGCGCTGGTCCAGTTCGCCGCGCAAACCGACCTGCGGCTCGTCGCGACGGGGATCGAGAACGACGCGGAACTCGACGTCGCAAGGCGCTCCGGAATCCGGCTGGTGCAAGGGAATCTGTTCGCCACCGCCGCCCCGGAGCGGGTGCTGCCCACCGCCGAACGCGGCGACCAGCCGGGCACCATGGTGGTCTCGCCCTCCGCCGGGCTGCGGATCCCCGAGTTCCTCCGCCAGGCGAAAACCCTGCCGGACGACGCGACGTGCGACGACGTCCACGCGATCCTGTCCGCCGAGCACGCGCCGAAGGCCATCGTCGGGCTCGACCAGCAGGCGCGTCCACAGTGGACGATCGACCGGATGCGGTTCCTGCTCGCGGTGACCGGCCGGTACGGGCACGCGCTGTACTCCGGGAAACCCGCCGCGAAACTGGCCGGCCCGCCGCGGCTGGTCCGGATCGACACCGGCACCCGCGAACTGCTCGAACTCATCGCCGACGGCGGGGCCGAGCACAGCGGCGACGACCTCGTGGTGACCGACGCGTCCGGCCGGTACCAGGGCGTGGTGCGGCCGAACGAGGTGATGCGCCGGATGGCCGCGGTGAAGGTCGAGGCCGCGGTCGCGCTCAACCCGCTCACCCGGCTGCCCGGCAGCGACGCGATCGCCCAGGACGTCGCCCGCCGCGCCGGCGCCGGACGGCCGTTTGTCGTGGCCTGGCTGGACATCGATCATTTCAAGCGGCTCAACGACACCGCCGGGTTCGCCGCGGGCGACGACCTGATCCGCGCCATCGGCCGAGCCCTGACCGACCACGCCCGGCGACTCGGCGACGTCACGGTCGGCCACGTAGGCGGCGACGATTTCCTGGTCGTGTGCGGGGTCGAGGACATCACGTCCCTCGCCGACGCGGTCCTCGGCCACGACTGGTCCGCCGACGGGGTGCCGGTCACGCTCTCCCTGGCGAGCCTGGTCCAGACCGGTTCCGGGTCGTACCGGGAAAGCGCGCGGTTGCTGGCGCCGCTGAAGAAGCAGGCGAAGGGGATCCGCGGATCGAGCTGGGTCAACAGCTGGCCGGGGGCCGGGCGGGCGCAGATTCTCCGTGGCGGCAAGGAGCTGAACGGGCGCGCTCCGATGTTGCTTTCCCAGCAATAGCTGAGCCTGGCGCACTCGCTTCCGCGTCGGCAATCCACCGGGTCGGCCAGCAACGCGTGTGCCCGGGTCGGAGCCGTTTCGCCGGGCCGAGTTGATTGACCAGCACCGCGCGGCCGACCAGCTCCGCGGCATCAGCAATCCGGCAACCCCTCCGCAGCCAGCAACCCATGCATCCGCCCGACCCCGTGGCCCGTTTCACCGGATCGAACCGGTCGACCAGCACCGTGCGGCCGACCAGCTCCGCGGCATCAGCAATCCGGCAATTCCTCCGCAGCCAGCAACCCATGCACCCGCCCGACCCGGGCCCGTTTCGCCGGGTCCAACTGGTCGACCACCACCGCGCAACCGACCAGCTCCGTGCCCGCCCCGGTCACCAAATCGCGTACGGCCAGCGCCTGGCTGCCCGTCTCGATCCAGTCGTCCACCAGCAGCACCCGGTCGCCGGGCGAGAGCGCCGACCGCTGCATCCGGAGGACGTGCCGGAAACCCCGGTAGTCCGGGTCCGTTTCGCGGGTCAGCTTCTCGCCGGGGAACAGCCCGGCGGCCTTCCGGACCGCGGCGAATCCGACGCCCAGTTCCAGCGCGACGGCCCCGCCGAGCAGGAAACCCCGCGATTCGATCCCGCACACCGCGGTCACGCCCGCGTCCCGGAACGGCTCGGCCAGCGCCTTGACCACCTCGGCGAACGCCGCGCCGTCCCGGAAAACCGGCCAGAGATCGGCGTGTCCGTCGGCCCAGCGGAACCGCTCCAGCAGAAGTGCGCGTGTCATGCGGTGATCCTCGCCGGTCACCGGGCGGTCCGGCCAGGCGTTTTCCGATCACCTCGCGAGCCGGGCGCGCGCCTCCTCGGTCTGCGGCGCGAACAGGTTCACCAGGTTGCCGTCCGGGTCGCGGAACAGCAGCGAACGGTTGCCCCACGGCATCGTCGTGGGTTCCTGCACGACCTCGGCGAGCAGCGGGCGGAGCCGCGCGAACTCGTGGTCCACGTCCTCGACCAGGAATTCCAGGATGACGGTCCGGTTCTCCTCCGGCACCGCCGCACCCGCGCTGAACAGCGCCATCGTCTCGGCGCTGCCGATCGCCAGCGTCGCCGTCGCGCCGACGAACTCGGCGAACTGCTTCGCCGGCCGGCTCGCCACGAGGCCGGTGACCTGCTCGTAGAAGGACGTCAGACGGTCGACGTCGCTGGTGATGATTCGGACGGAAGTCAACTGCACGGCCAGGTTCCTCTCTCGTTGCCTGGTGGCCACGCTAGGAGCAATAGTGGACAGGATCCGCCCGGTATTGCGAGAATTCTCCGCATGACCCGGCCGATCGCCCGCGTGCTGGCGCTGCTGGAGATCCTCCAGAGCGGCGGCACCCGGACCGTCGCCGAACTCGCCGAGCGACTGGACGTGGACGAACGCACCGTCCGCCGGTATGTCGAACACCTGCTTGACCTGGACATTCCGGTCCGCTCCGTGCGCGGGCGCTACGGCGGGTACCGGCTCGCGCCGGGCTACCGGATGCCGCCGCTGATGCTCACCGACGAGGAAGCTCTCGCGGTCCTGCTCGGACTGGTCGCGGGACGGCGTGCCGGGCTGGTCACCACGTCGGTCGCGGCCGCGGAAAGCGCGGTCGCGAAGGTCCGCCGGGTGCTGCCCGAGGCGCTGGGCCGTCGGCTCGACGCGTTGCTGCAGGTCGCCGACTTCACCGCACCCGCCCGCACATCGCTCACCGCCGAGGCGGAGGTACTTCTCGCAGTCGCCGAGGCAGCGCGCGACCAGCGTCCGGTCAAGCTCGCCTACACCGCGGCGCACGGCCGAGGCAGCGAACGCGTCGTCGAGCCGTACGGTGTCGTGGCACATTCCGGCCGTTGGTATCTCACCGGCTTCGACTCAAGTGCCGGACAGGTGCGCACGTTCCGCGTCGACCGGATCGAGCGGGCCGAACCGCAGGCCGGAACCTTCAGCGCCCCAACGGATTTCGACCCGACCCACCAGGTGCTCACCGGCATCGCCCAAGCACCGCACCGGCACGACGTAGCAGTGCGGATCCGCGCGACCGCCGAGGAGATCCGCGCGGTGTTCCCGCCGTCCATCGCCATCCTCGAAGCGGACGACCCGTGGACCCGCGCACGCATCCGAGCCGAACGCCTCGACTGGATCCCGCCTCGGCTCGCCGCCCTCGACCGGGCGTTCGTGATCGAGCAACCGGACGCGCTCCAAGACCAGATGCGCGCGTTCGCCGACCGGCTGGCCGGTTACGCCCGGGCCGGCTCGGGCGCGGCTTCCGGAAGCGCACCCGCCTCGACGAGTTGAGCCCGCACCGGTTACGCCGGCTCGGATTCCAGTGCGACGTCCAGCAACGCACCCAGCTCATTGAGCTGCGCCGCCGAAAGCCCGCTGAACGACTTCTTCACCACGACGTCCACGAGTTCCTGCCCCGTCGCCCGCAGCTCCGCGCCCTTCTCCGTCAGCCGGTGCCGCACCGCCCGGCCCGGTCCGGGCACGCGCTCGATCAGGCCGCGATCGACCATCCGCGCGGCCAGCGTCCCGAAGGACTGGTCGGTCTGGAAGGTCAGCACGGCGAGGTCGTGCAGCGACGCCTCCGGGTGATTGTCCAAGTGCCGCAACGTATCCCACTGCACCAGCGACAGCCCCAACGGCTGCAATGCCTGGCTCAGCGCGCGGTGGTGGCGATGCTGCAGGCGCTTGACGGCCAGTGCGACGTCGGCGTGGCGGTACTTCATGGCCGGGAGCCTACCCCGTTCCAAGACAGGTTGCTTATCTCAACATCCTTATCTAAGGTTCCTGATATGACTTCCTCCCAGACCCTCCAGTTCCGCTCGGCCGGACCGGTCGAGATCACCGTCCAAGACCACGACCGCACCCGGACCTTCCTGCTGCTGCACGGCGGAGGCGGCGTCGCGACGATGGCCGGTTTCGCCGACCTGCTCGCCGAACGCACCCGCTCGCGCGTCCTGCTGCCCACCCATCCCGGCTTCAACGGCACGCCGAAAGCCGCCGAACTCACCGACGTCCCCGCACTGGCCAAGGCGTACGTCGCACTGCTCGACCACCTCGACCTCTCGGACGTCACCGTGGTCGGCAACTCCTTCGGCGGCTGGCTGGCCGCGGAAATCGCGCTGCTGCACAGCCCGCGGGTCAGCCGCGCGGTGGTCGTCGACGGGATCGGCATCGAGGTCGACGGGCATCCGCTGGCCGACGTCCGCGGCAAAACCGTCGCGGAAATCCAGCAGTTCTCGTTCCACGACCCGGCCAAGGCGCCGACCCCGCCAGCAGGCAGCAGCGGTCCGAGCCCGGACGTCCTGGCCCTCGTGAGCTACACCGGCCCGGCGATGACCGACCCGACGCTTGCCGAACGCCTGAGCACAACGCAGATCCCCGTGCACGTCCTGTGGGGCGAGAGCGACCGCATCGCCGACCCGCGGTACGGCGAGGCCTACGCCGCCGCCATCCCGGGCGCGACGTTCACCGTGCTTCCCCGCACCGGACATCTGCCGCAGGTCGAAACTCCGCAGCAACTGCTCGACGCACTGCTCGCCCTCGACGCATAACCAGCTCGCCCAGCCAAGCGCTTCACCCACCAGCCGCCACCGACCACATCGGACGACCGCCAACCCTCAACCGGCCCGTTCCGCCACAAACCAGCAGGTCCACGCACCGAATCGCACGTCAAGCGGCCACCTCAGCAATACCTGCCGTCACCGTCTGATACGACCAGTTCTGGATTAAAAAATGGCAACTGCTGCTTGCTGATATCTCAACTCAGACCTACTGTGATCCCAGTCGCTCGCTGAACGAAGGAGATCGCAGTGCCTCGCAGTCACGATCCTCGACCGGCCGGCTGGCGGGTCGGCGCCGACATCGGCGGCACGTTCACCGACGTCATCGCGCTGGGCCCGGCCGGCGAGGTCGTCCCGATGAAGGTGCCGTCGACGCCGCCCGATTACGGCGCGGGCGTCGTGACGGCGACGACCGCGGTGCTGTCGTCCGCCGGAACGAAGCCGGAGTCCGTCGTCGCGATGCTGCACGGCACGACCGTCGCCACCAACGCGATCCTGTCGATGAGCGGCGTCCGGACCGCGGTGGTCACCACCCGCGGCTTCCGCGACGTACTGGAAATCGGGCGGTTGCGGCGTCCCGCGCTGTACGACCTGTCCTGGTCGAAGCCGCAACCGTTGGCGCGCCGGAGGAATCGCTACGAACTCGACCAGCGCATCACCGCCGACGGACAGCTCGCTCCCGCGACCGACGCGGACGAGGTCCGGGCGCTGGCCGAGCAGTTGCGTGTGGACGGCATCGAAGCGATCGCCGTGTGCCTGCTCAATTCCTACGTCCGGCCGGACGAGGAGCGGCGAGTCGCCGAGTTGCTGCGCGCCGAACTGCCAGGCGTCTACGTGACCGCGTCGGTCGACGTTTCCCCGCAGCCGCACGAATTCGAGCGCACCAGCACGGCGACGGTCAACGCGTACGTCGGCCCGGCGGTGCACGGTTACCTCACGCGGCTGGAAGCAGGACTGCGCGCCGAAAACGTCCAGGCGCCGCTGCTGGTCATGCAGTCCAGTGGGGGTCTGCTCGATGCCGCTTCGGTCGCGCAACGGCCGGTGCAAATCATCGAATCCGGCCCGGCCGCCGGGGTCACCGCGGTGCAGAAGCTCGCGCAGCTGATCGGTCTGTCCACAGTGGTCGCTTTCGACATGGGCGGAACCACGGCGAAGGCCTCGCTGATCGAGCACGGGGAACCGTTCGTCTCGGCGGATTACGAGGTCGGCGGCGGAATGAACGTGGCACGCGGGCTCAGTTCCGGGGCCGGTTACCCGGTGCGGGCGCCGTCGATCGACATCGCCGAGGTCGGGTCCGGCGGCGGAAGCATCATCTCCGTCGACCCGGCAGGCGCGCTCCATGTCGGACCGGCGAGCGCCGGGTCGCGGCCGGGCCCGGCCTGCTACGGCCAGGGCGGCGAACTGCCAACCCTGACGGATGCCAACGTCACGCTGGGATATCTCAGCCCACAGTCGCTGGCTGGCGGCCGCGTCGCGATTCACCCGGACCTCGCCGAAAAGGCACTGTCCACAGTGGCCGAACAGCTCGGGGATGACATCCCAGGGACCGCCCGCGGGGCATATCAGGTCGCCGTTTCTAGTATGACAACCGCGGTCAAAGCGGTGACCAGCGAGCGCGGCAGGGATCCGCGCGAGGCCACGATGGTCGCGTTCGGCGGCGCGGGCCCGCTGTACGCTGCCGCGCTGGCCCGCGAATTGGGCATCGACACCGTGCTCGTGCCGGTGCACCCCGGGCTTTTCAGCAGCCTCGGCCTGCTGGTCGCCGACACCGAACAGCACGAACTCTCGCCCTACCGCGCCGAATTCGCCGAGATACCAGCGCTGGCCGAGGAGTTCGCGAGGCTGTCCGCGAAGGTGCGGGAGGAACTCGGCGAGGATGCGGTCGTGGACCGGCTGCTGGACATGCGCTACCGCGGACAGCGCTTCGAACTGCGGATCCGCGTCCCGGACGGCGAACTCACCGAGGAACTGCTCGCCGAAACCCGCGCCCGGTTCCACGCCGAGCACAAGCGCACCTACGGCCGGGCAGGCACCGACGACCTGGTCGAGCCGGTGAACCTCCGCGTGCGCGGCAGGCAGCCCACCCCGATGTCCATTTCGGACGTACTGGCGCTCCCGGAGACGGAGACCCAGGCCCCGAAGACGCGCGAATGCCGTTTCGCCGAAACAGTTTCCGCCCCGGTGCTCACCCGGTCCGCGCTCGGCGCCGAACCGACCGCCGGGCCGATGATCATCGAGGACATGGACGCCACCACCCTCGTCCCGCCCGGCGCGCAGGCGTACCGCGACCGGTTCAACAACATCGTGATCACCTGGAGTGCCGCATGATCCGCGACGCCGTGACGTTCGAGGTCTTCCGCAACGCCGTCACCGGGATCGCCGACGAAATGGCGATCACCATCCTGCGCACCGCGCATTCGCAGCTCGTCGCGTCCAGCATGGACTTCTCCGCCGCGTTGTGCGACGCCCGCGGCCGGGTGATCGCGCAGGCCAACACGCTGCCGGTACATCTCGGGTCCATTCCGGACGCGATGGAGGCGATCTTCGCCGAGTTCGGCGATTCGGTGCGGCCTGGCGACCTCTACCTGCTCAACGACCCGTCGCTCGGCGGCATGCACCTGCCGGACATCTTCGCGGTTTCCCCAGTGTTCGCCGGGGAAACGCTGCTCGGCTTCGCGGTCACCGTCGTCAACCACACCGACGTCGGCGGCTGGGCGGCCGGGTCGATGGCAGTCCAGTCCACTAATATCTTCGCCGAGGGAATTCAGATCCCACCGGTGCGGCTGATCGACGCGGGCGCCACGAACGAAACCTTCCTGCGCGTGCTGCTGCGCAACGTCCGCGAACCGGAACTCCTGCGCGGCGACCTGGAATCCCAGCTGGCCGCCTGCCATACCGGTGCCGAAGGCCTGCGCGCCCTCGCCGAGCGGCACGGCGTCGAACGGCTGGCCGAGCTGATCGACGAACTGCTCGACTACTCCGAAACCCTCCTGCGCGCCGCGCTCGCCGAAGCCGTGCCCGGCACGTACGAGTTCACCGACCACATCGACGACGACGGACTCGGCTCCGGACCGATCCCGATCCGCGTCAAGGCGACGCTGTCGGACGCCGGGATCGAACTCGACTTCACCGGTTCCTCGCCGCAGGTCGGCTCCGCGCTCAACGCGACCGAATCGTTCACCCGCTCCGCCGCCTACGCCGCGCTGCAAGGCGTCCTCGCCTCCGACATCCCGGCGAACAGCGGGTTCTACCGGCCGTTCAGCTTCGTCATCCCGGAAGCGTCCATCCTCAATGGACAGCGCCCGGCCGCGCGCGGGGCCCGCGGGCTGGTCGGTTTCCGGATCATCGACGCGGTGCTCGGCGCGCTCGCGCCGGTGTTCCCGGACCGGGTGCCCGCCGCGGGCGAGGGCGGTCCGGACGGCATCGCGATCGGGCTCGTCGGACCGGACGGCGAATCCATGGTGCTGTGGGATCCGCTCGCCGGCGCGTGGGGCGCCCGGCCCGACCGCGACGGCGTCGACGGGATCAGCTCGCTGGGCGCGAACCTGACCAACACGCCGGTCGAGGAACTCGAACGCTCCGGCCACCTCCGCATCGACGGCTACGGCTACCTGCCCGACAGCGGCGGCGCGGGACGCTGGCGCGGCGGGCTCGCGACGTTCCGCGACATGACCCTGCTGGCCCCCGAAGCCAGCGTGCAGATCCGGTCCGACCGGCGGAAGTTCCTGCCGTACGGGCTGGACGGCGGCGCGCCGGGAACGCCGTCGCTCAACGTCCTCGACCAAGGGGGTCCGGGCGAACGCGTGCTGGAGTCCAAACCGCACTTCACCATGACCGCCGGGTCCCGGCACCGGCACGTGACCGCGGGCGGGGGCGGGCACGGACACCCGTTCGGCCGCGAACCGGAACGGGTGCTCGAAGACGTCCTGGACGGCAAGGTCACCCGCGAAGGGGCCGCCCGGGACTACGGCGTCGTCATCGACGACGGGGGGATCGACCTGGCCGCCACCGCTGCTGTACGCGGCGGGACGCGCTGACATACCACCACTCCCATTCCCCGACAGATCGGACTTCGCCATGAGTTCCCATGTCGCCGCCGGCCGGAGCACTGTCGCACCGCGCACCTGGCGGAAAGCGGGCCTCCGGATCATCCCGCTGGTCGGGCTCGCCTACGTGGCCAGCTACATCGACCGCGCGAACGTCGGCTACCTCGCCGCCCCGATGTCGCGCGACCTGCACCTGAGCACCGGCCAGATCGGGCTCGCCGCCGGGCTGTTCTTCATCGGCTACATCCTCGTCGAGGTGCCGAGCAACCTGGCGCTGCGGCGGTTCGGCGCGCGGAAGTGGATCGCGCGCATCATGATCACCTGGGGCCTGGTCACCGCGGCCACCGCGGCGGTGAACTCGGCCGCGACGCTGTATCTGGCCCGGCTGCTGCTCGGGTTCGCCGAGGCCGGGCTCGCCGCCGGGATCCTGCTCTACCTGACGCTGTGGTTTCCGCGCCGCCAGCGGTCCTGGGCGTTGTCGGCGTTCTTCCTGATGACGCCGGTGTCCTCGATCATCGGCTCGCCGCTGGCCGCCGCGCTGCTCGAATGGGGCCAGCAGCTGTTCGGCATCGCGGGCTGGCGGTCGCTGTTCCTCGTCGAGGGCCTCCTGACGGTGGTGGTCAGCATCCTGGTCTTCGTCTTCCTGCCCGACCGCCCGGCCACCGCCCGCTGGCTCGACGACGACGAGAAGGCCGCGATCGAGGCGACGCTGGCCGCGGAAGCCGAGGAACACCGGGCCTACGGCGCGCTTTCCGGCCTGCGCGAGGCGCTGACCAGCCGCCGCGTCTGGGTCATGGCCGTGACCTGGTTCGCCATCGCGTTCGGGCTCTACCCGCTCCAGTTCTTCCTGCCGACCATGCTGCGGTCCATCACGCACAGCATCGGCGGCGCCGGAGATGTCAGCAGCGTCCTGTTGTCCGCGATCCCGTACGCGGTGGCATTGCTCGCGCTGCTGGTGTGGGCCCGATTCGCGGCCCGTCGTACGGCAGTCACCGCCACTGCCATCCCCATGGCGCTCGGTATTGTCGGCCTGCTGCTGGCGACGTTCACCAGCAGCGGTCCGCTGTTCGTGATCGCGGTCTGTCTGAGCGTCTCCGGAATCCTCACCGCGATGCCGCAGTTCTGGCGGATCCCGGCGATCGGGCTGACCGGCGCGGCCGCCGCGTCCGGGATCGCGCTGATCAACTCGGTCAGCAACCTCAGCGGGTTCATCGGCCCGTACTTCACCGGCGCGGTCGCGTCGGCGACCGGGAGTTTCACCTATGCGCTGCTGGCGATCGCGATCATCATGTCGGCAGGACTGACCGCCCTGCTCACCACGGGGCGGCGGATGGAACGACTGGACGGGAACCTTTCATGACCACTGCACTGATCGTCGGCGACATCCAGCGGGGCATCACGGACGGCTACCCGTTCGCCCGCGGGGTCGTGCCTCCGCTCTCCGGCCTGCTGCCGCGGGCCCGGAAGGCCGGCGTGCTCGTCGTCTTCGTGCACTTCGCCATGCGGGACAACGGAACCGACCTTCCCCACGGCGCGCTGTACCGCTCGTTCTTCGACGCCGGGGACGCGTTCCACGAGGGCTCGCCGGGCACCGAACTGGCACTGCCGGTCGCCCCGGAAGACGTCGTCGTCCTCAAGCGCCGCGCCAGCGCGTTCGCGGGCACGGACCTCGACCTCGTGCTCCGCGCCCGGGGCGTCCGCGACCTCGCGGTCGCCGGAGTGGCGACCAGCGCGATGGTCACCGCCACCTGCTACGACGCGGCGGACCGCGGCTACGGGGTGACGGTGCTGCGCGACGGATGCGCCGACGGCGACCCGGACGTCAACGACTTCTTGCTGGACAAGGTCTTCCCCAGCCGGGGATTCGAGGTCGTGTCCTGCGCCGAATGGAGAGGAGACACCGCGTGAACACGGCGTTGCTGGACCGGCTCCGCACCGAACTCGAGGGCCGCCGGGCGCGGCGCGACCTCGTGGTCTCCGGTGCGCAGGGCCCGACGGTGGGCGTGGACGGCGAGGTGCTGGTCAACCTCGCCTCCAACGACTACCTCGGTCTCGCCGGGTCCCCGGAAGTCCTTGCCGCGGCCCGGGAAACGATGCTTGACCAGGGACTCGGCGTGGCCGCCGGCCGCGTGCTCTGCGGCACCCGGAGTGTCCACAGTGCACTCGAGGCGGCCATCGCCGAGCTGGTCGGCACCGAGGACGCCGTGCTGTACGGCTCGTGCTTCGACGCGAACCTCGGCGTCTTCGCCGCCCTGCTCGGCCCTGACGACGTGATCTTCAGCGACGCGCTCAACCACGCCAGCCTGATCGACGGCATCCGGCTGTCGCAGGCCCGGCGGCGCGTCTACGCCCACGCAGATCTCACCGAGCTGGAGCGATATCTCAGCGAGAGCTCGGAGGCACGGCACCGGTTGATCGTGACCGACGGCGTGTTCAGCATGGACAGCGACCTCGCCCCGCTCCCCCAGCTCGTCGAACTGGCGCGGCGGTACGACGCGGTGCTGCTGGTCGACGATTCGCACGCGACCGGGGTGCTCGGCGGAGGCACTGCCGAGCACTTCGGGCTGGTCGGAGAGGTCGACCTCGTCACCGGAACGCTCGGCAAAGCACTCGGCGGCGCGGCCGGAGGCTTCGTCGCCGGGCCGCGCGTGGTCGCCGAAACCCTGCGCCAGGTTTCGCGGCCGTACATCTTCACCAACGCCATGGCACCCCCGCTGGCGGCTGCCGCGCTGACCGCGATCCGGCTCGCCGCCAGCCGCCCGGAGCTGCGAGAACGCTTGTCCGCCAACACTTCCTGGATGCGGAACGCGTTGCGGGATCTCGGCTACGAGGTGCTGCCCGGCGAACACCCGATCGTCCCGGTGATGCTGCGCGGCGGAACGCTCGCCGTTGAGATGGCAGCGGCGCTGCGGCGGGAAGGCGTCCTCGTCTTCGCGCTCTCGCATCCGGTCGTCCCGGCCGGCGAAGAGCGGATCCGTGTCCAGGTCTCGGCCGCGCACACGCGCGAACACCTCGAACAGGCGGCCGCCGCATTCGGACGGGTGCGCGACCTGGTGGCCGCCGCATGAGCACCGACGCCGGCCTCCGTGCTCCGACCAGCATCGACAGCCGCGAACTCGAGGGCCGCGTCGCGATCGTGACCGGCGGCGCGAGCGGGATGGGCCTGTCGACAGTGCACGCGCTGACCAGCCGGGGCGCGACCGTCACGGTGTTCGACCCGGCCGCACCAGACGTCGAGGAACTGGCGGCGACGCTGTCGGTTCCGGTGGAACGGCTCCGCTCGATCGCGGTCGACGTCACGGACGCGGACCGGGTCGGCCGCGCGTTCGACGCGGTGCTGGCCGAGCAATCCCGGCTCGACATCCTGGTCAACGCGGCCGGTATCGCACCACCGACGGCGTTCGAAGAGATCACCGAAGCCGAGTGGAATCGCGTGCTCGCGGTCAGCGTGCACGGAACGTTCCTGTGCTGCCAGCGCGCCCTGCCCGCGATGCGCGCCGGCGGCTGGGGCCGGATCGTCAATTTCTCTTCCACGGCGGGAAAAACGATCAGCACCGCGGGCGGCGCGCACTACACGACAGCCAAGCACGGCGTCTTGGGCCTCACCCGGCACCTCGCGAAGAACTACGGCCCGGACGGGATCACGGTCAACGCCGTCTGTCCCGGCCTGATCGACACCCCGATGGTCCGCGGCCTGCTTTCCGCGGCGGCGCTGGACCAAGCCACCCGGTCGTTCCCCGTGCCGCGCGCCGGGCTGCCCTGGGAAGTCGCGGAACTCGTCGCGTTCCTCGCGTCCGACCGGGCGGCCTACGTCACCGGCGCCGCGATCGACATCAACGGCGGCGACCTCATCGTCTGAGGTTTCCCGCGCCGAAACCCTTGCCAGACCGCAGCATCGACGTCCGACGCTGCGCCCGCTCCTCACCAGAAGGCGAGTTCTCTCGTGCACCCCACCATCCGACACCGCATCGGCGGCCGGGAAACCACCGGTCATTCGACCCGGACCGCGCCGGTGTGGAACCCGGCGACCGGCGAGCGTCAAGCCGAAGTGCTGCTCGCCGAACCCGCCGACGTCAACGCCGCCGTGCAAGCGGCGCGCCTCGCGCTGCCGGACTGGGCCGACACCTCGGTCATGCGCCGGTCGCGGCTCATGTTCGCGTTCCGCACGCTGGTCGAAAAGCACCTCGACGAACTGGCCCGGATCGTTTCTGCCGAACACGGCAAGGTGTTCGAGGACGCGAAGGGCGAACTCGTCCGCGGCCTGGAAGTGGTCGATTTCGCCTGCGGCATCCCGCAGTTGCTCAAAGGCGAGTACTCCGACCAGGTTTCGACCGGTATCGACCTGTTTTCGTTCCGGCAGCCGCTCGGCGTGTGCGCGGGCATCACACCGTTCAATTTCCCCGCCATGGTCCCGATGTGGATGCACCCGATCGCCATCGCGACCGGCAACACGTTCGTCCTCAAACCGTCCGAACGCGACCCTTCCGCGGCCAACTTCGTCGCCGAACTCTACGCCCAGGCCGGCTTGCCCGACGGCGTTTTCAACGTCGTGCACGGCGACAAGGTCGCGGTGGACGCGTTGCTGGACCATCCGGACGTCGCCGCCGTGTCGTTCGTCGGCTCGACGCCGATCGCGCGGTACGTGCACGAGCGCGCGACCGCCAACGGCAAACGCGTGCAGGCGCTCGGCGGCGCGAAAAACCACGCCGTCGTCCTGCCCGACGCCGACCTCGAAAACGCTGCCGAGCACCTGGTTTCCGCCGCGTACGGATCGGCTGGCCAGCGGTGCATGGCGATTTCCGTCGCCGTCGCGGTCGGCGACGTGGCCGAACCGCTGGTCAAGCTGATCGGCGAAAAGGCGCGGGCGATCAAGGTGGGTCCCGGGCTGACGCCGGGGTCCGAAATGGGACCGGTCGTGTCGCCGGAAGCACTGGAGCGCGTCCGGGGCTACCTCGACGCCGGGGTCGCCGCGGGCGCCGAACTCGTGGTCGACGGACGGGACGTCACCGTCGAAGAGGGCGGATTTTTCGTCGGGCCAACACTTTTCGATAGCGTGACCCCCGAAATGAGCATCTACCGCGACGAGATTTTCGGCCCGGTGCTCGTGGTCGTGCGCGTCGATTCGCTGGCCGAAGCGATCGACCTGATCAACGCGAGCGACTGGGCCAACGGCACCGCGATTTTCACCGGCAGCGGCCGGGCGGCGCGGCAGTTCCAGCGGTCGGTGCAGGTTGGGATGATCGGCGTGAACGTCCCGATCCCGGTGCCGATGGCGTTCTATTCGTTCGGCGGCTGGAAGCAGTCGCTGTTCGGCGCGCACCACATGCACGGCCCCGAGGGCGTCGCCTTCTACACCCGCGCCAAGGCCGTGACCAGCCGCTGGCCGGAATCCCCGGAGGGGGCGAGCCTGCACTTCCCGACCGCGGTCTGACCGGGTCGCGGCCCGGGGGAGAACGCGCTCCCCGGGCCGCACCGGTTCAATTCAACGGGATTTCGATGTTCGCGCGGCTGACCGACGTGCTCTTGGTCAGCACCTGCAGCACGTCGCGGCGCACCCGCTCGCACCGCGCCTGCATCGACCTGCGCGCCGCCTCCGGGTCCCGGTCGCACAGGCTCTCGAAAATCGCGCGCAGTTCGCCCGGCGGGCTCGCGACGTCCGGAGCGATCATCAGCACCAGCCGCAGCACGCGCTCCAATTCGTCGAGCACGTCGACGAGCGATTTGACGAGCCGGTTGTTGCCGCTGAAATGGGCCATGATGGCCTCGAATTCGATCCCGATCGGCAGCCAGTCGTCGGGTTTCGTCTCGCCCGCCACGTAATCGGCGGAGATTTTCGAGAGGATTTCGAGCCGTTCGAGCGCCGCCGGCGGAATGCCGTTGCGCGCCGCTTCCGCGGCCGCTTCGGCGGCCAGCAGCGACCGCAGGCCGCACAGATCGTCGGTGTCCTGCAACGTGATCGAACTGACGCTGTAGCCCGCACGCGGCAGCGCACTGACCAGCCCGTCGCGGCGCAGCCGGGCCAGCGCCTCGCGCACCGGCGTTTTGCTGATCTGCCACTGCTGCGCAAGCGAGGTCTCGGTGAAACTGCTGCCGGGCCGCAGGGTCAGATCGATGATCTGCCGGCGGATCGCCCGGTATGCCTGGCTGGTCCGGTCGAGGCCGGATTCGTCCTTGCCGACCAGCAGCAACGCGGGAATGTGCGTCGTGCCGGAAAGGACGTCGTGGATGTCGGACACGCGTTCAGAATACCAGTACGGCTGGTTGATATGGCACAAGCGCTTCACTGGTCCCCCTCAAAGATATCTACTCTTGTAATTGATATCTCAGTGTGCGAAGCTGGAGTCATGCCGCGAAGCAGCTCGACTTCCTGGGCCCTCCCCGCTTCCCGCGACGTCCCGGCGCTCGGCGCGTTGAGCGCTCGCGACCGGGCCCGCGAGACCGGCGTCCCGATGCTCCCGCTCGTCGGAGCCCCGGTCCTGCCGATGCCCGCGCACGTGCGCGAGGCGGTCTGCGAGGCGATGGGCAAACCCGACCCGCGCGACAGCCGGGGACTTCCCGAACTCCGCGCGGCCATCGCCGCGGAGCACGGCCCGGGCGTCGACCCCGAGCGCCGGCTGCTGGTGACGCACGGCGCGCAGCACGGGCTTTCCCTGGTGCTGCGGACCGTTCTCGAACCCGGCGACGAGGTGATCGTGCCGACCCCGGCGTATTTCTTCGACGGAGCCATCCGCGAATCCGGCGCGGCGCCCGTGTACGTCCCGCCCGGAAAGGACTGGACCTTCGATCTCGACGCCATGGCCGCCGCGGTCACTTCCCGCAGCCGTGCTCTCCTTCTGTGCAATCCGGTCAATCCCACCGGCTACCTCCCCGATGCCGCAACTGTCGCCGCGGTGGTCGGTCTCGCCGCCCGCCACGGCCTGGTCGTGATCTCCGATGATTCGTGGCGGCATTTCGCCTTCGACCAGAACGAACACCATCCGATCGAGCGACTGTCCGGGGAATGGCCGCACCTGATCACCGTCGCGAGCCTCAGCAAGTACTTCGCGCTCGCGACCTGGCGGATCGGCTATGTGCTGGCGCCGGCGGAAATTGTCGACGCGATGGAACGCCGCCTGCAGTGGGAAGCGGTGTGCTGCGGCGCGGTCGCGCAATACGCGGCGGCCGCCGCCCTCACCGGGCCGCGCGATTGGCTGGACCGGGAGCATTCGACGTACCAGCGGAAACGCGACCTCGTGTGCGACGGCATCGCGGCCGTCGGCCTGCCCGCCCCGGTGCGCCCCGGCGGCGGCGCGTTCCTGCTCGCCGACTGCGGACGGCTCGGCGGCAGCCCGGACGACATCGACCGGGCCTTGCTGCGCAACGGAGTCACGGCGATCCGCGGGGCCGATCTGCACGCCCCGGGCACGCACGTCCGGCTCACCTTCGGCGCGGCGGAGCCGGTGCTGGAACAGCTGGTCAGCGCGTTGGGGAAAGCCCTCCGGGAGGCATAGCCGAACCGGTTTCGCAGCCTCGGGGAAGTCCGCTACTCTCGGTACGGCATCTATCACCGTGTCAACACGCGGGAGGTACGCGTCGTGTCCGACGCACTCAACGCACCGCCGGGGGTCAACCCGAACGAGTCGAGCGCCGCCCGCGTTTACGACTATCTGCTGGGCGGGAAAGACAATTACGAGATCGACCGGCAGGTCGCGCGGGAAGCCGCCCGCGTGATGCCGGACATCGCGGAAACCGCCCGGGTCAACCGGCACCTGATGACCCGGATCTGCCGGTTCCTCGCCTACCACGCGGGCATCCGGCAGTACATCGACTGCGGTTCCGGCATGCCGACCTCGGAGAACGTGCACCAGATCGTGCAGCGGGCCGATCCGCAGACGAAGGTCGTCTACGTCGACTACGACCCGGTGGTGGCCAGCCACGGACGCGCGCTGCTCGACGAAAACGAATTCACCGAATACATCCAGGCCGATTTCTTCGACCCGCCGAGCATTCTCGACCACCCGACGGTCAACGAGCACCTCGACTGGAACCAGCCGATCGCGGTGCTGTTCCTGCTCGCGCTGCACCACCAGACCGGCGACCGCGAGCTGCCAGCGAAGGTGACGAAGGAATTCATCGACCGGCTCCCGTCCGGTTCGTACGTGGCGATTTCGCATCTCCTCGACGCCCACGACGGCTCCGAGGACGACGAGGCCGTGCAGGGCATCATCGAATCGGTCCACAACGGGTCGATGAAGGACGTTTCGTCCCGCACCCGCGCCGAGATCAAGGAACTGTTCCACGACCTGGAGCTGATCCCGAGCGGGCCGAACAAACCGGCGGAAATCGTGCCAGTGGTCGAATGGTGGCCGGACGGCCCGCTGCTGGGCGAGCCGACGGTCGCGCAGCGCATCGTGGCGGTCGGGGTCGCGCGGAAACCCTGATTCCGCACCAGATCTACGGGCCGGTGTTCCCCTCTTTTCCTTCGAGGGGAACACCGGCCCGCTGCTTTGCGGTCACGACGCGACCGGCACCGGTTCTTCCGCTTTCGCCGCCGCCGGGGCACGCCGCAGCGCGACCATCCCCACCACCGCGAACACCACGACAATCGCCGCGCCGATCCCGGCCACCGTGTGCAACCCCGACGCGAACGCCTCCCGCGCGGTGGCCAGCAACTGTTCCCCCATCGCGCCGGGCAGCGTCGCCGACGCCTCCGTCGCACCGGCGATGCTGTCGGTCGCCCGAGCGGCCGCCGCGGCGGGCACGTGCGCCGGGACCGCGATCTGGTCGCGATACACGGCCGTCCCGATGCTGCCGAACACCGCGATCCCCATGGCGATCCCGAATTCCGCACTGGTCTCCGACATCGCCGAAGCCGCACCGGCCCGTTGCGGCGGTACCGAACCGACCACCATTTCGGTGCACAGCACGCCCTGCGGCCCCATCCCGAAGCTGGCGATCGACATGCCCAGCACCACGAAAGTCACGCCGCTGGGCCCGGTGGCCAGCGTGAACAACAGGATTCCGGCCGCCGCGATCAGCATTCCGAAGCCCAGCACGAATTCCGGCCGGATCCGGCGCGCGAGCCGCGGCGCGATCATCGACCCGGCGACCACCGCGAGCGCCTGCGGGACCAGCAGCAGCCCGGCGTCGACCGTTCTCAGCCCGGCGACCATCTGCAGATACTGGCTGACCAACAGGAACACGCCGCCCATGGTGACCGCGCCGACGAGCATGATCGCCACCGCCGCGCTGAACGCGCGCACCCGGAACAACTGCAGGTCCAACAGCGGGTGTTCGAGCCGCCGCTGCCGCCGGACGAACACCGCGCCGACCGCGAGACCCGCGACGAGCACGACGATTTCGGTCAGGGACAAGCCGTTCTTGGCGATTTCCTTGAGCGCGTAAATGACCGGCAGGATCGCGGCGATCGACAGGGCGACGCTGGCGAGGTCGAGGCGCCCGGCGGACGCGTCGCGGTATTCCGGCAGCAGCTTCGGCGCGGTCGCGAGCAGCAGGATCATCACCGGGACGCCCATCAGGAACACCGAACCCCAGCGGAAATGCTCCAGCAGGAACCCGCCGGCGACCGGGCCGACCACCATGCCGCCCATGAAGCAGCTCATCCACACCGCGATCGCGGTGCCGCGCTGTTTGTGGTCCTGGAACATGTTGCTGATCAACGCGAGAGTCGACGGCATGAGCGTCGCCCCGGCGATCCCGAGCACGGCCCGCGCGGCGATCAGCATCTCCGGACTGGTCGAAAACGCCGCCGCGACCGACGCGAGCCCGAACGCGCCGCCGCCGATCATCAGCAGCTTCCGCCTGCCGATCCGGTCGCCGAGGGTGCCCATCGTGACGAGGAACCCGGCGATCATGAAGCCGTAGATGTCGATGATCCACAGCAATTGCGTGCTGGAGGGCCGCAGGTCCGCGGCGAGGTGCGGAACCGCGAGGTGCAGCACGCTCATGTCCAGCGACAACAGCACGGTCGGCAGGGCCAGCACCGCCAGGCCCAGCCATTCGCGTCGTCCGGCACTCATTTCGTCTCTCCCCTGCGCTCTTTCCGGTCGTCTCACTCAAGCGACGATCGGGGTTCGCGCGGATCGACATCCTCGGGGGAACTTTTTTGGGCGGGTTCGGGGGCTTGGGCGAGGGGGGTTTCTGTCGCTTCGTCTCGTCTGGTGGGGTGCGGTCCTGGGGGTGGGCCCGGTCTTGCTGCGACGTCGCTGTGGTTTCACGTCTCGGAGCGCCGTGGTCTTGCCGAACCCGTTTAGTCCACGGTGCGATTCCCTGCCGATGGCTCCAGCAGGCCGAATGCCCTCCGCGACTCAGGCGCCGCGAAGTCTCCTCGCGAAAACTCCGGCAGGTCGAACGCCCGCGGCGGATCAGGTCACGGTGCCGTGCCCCCACCGACGGTTCCAGGCGAACACCCGCGCCGAGTCGGGTCACCGCGAAGTCCCCCGGCGACGGTTCCAGCAAGTGGAACTCCTGCGGAGAATCAAGCCGCCGCGAGTCTTCCAGCGAAACCCCGGCAGGTCGAACGCCCGCACTGGATCAGGCCACGGTGCAGTCCACCGGCGGCAGTTCCAGGTCGAGCGCCCACCCCGCGTCAGGCCGCCGCGAAATCCCCCAGCGACAGGTCCAGGTCGAGCGCCCACCCCGCGCCGAGTCACCGCGAAGGGGTCAGCGACGGCAGCAGATCAAACGCCCGCGCCGCATCACGCCACCGCGTAGCCCCCCAGCGAAGGTTCCAGCAGGTCAAACGCCCGCGCCGCCTCCGCCGCGACCGTTTCCGCGACCTCGTCGACGGGCCATCCGGCCAGGGTCAGCTCCTCGATCCGCTGGAACAGGCTGTGGTGCACCGCGCCCAGCACCGCGGCGGCCGTCCGGACGGTGATGTCCGTCCGGGGGCTGCCCACCGCGTCCGCCAGTGCCTGCGCCAACGCCCGTTCCCGCTGTTCGTGCAGGCCCCGCAGGCACGCGGACAGCGTCGGGCTCTCGGCGATCATCCGGCTGAACTCCAGCCCGGCGAAGCCGACCACCGGGTCCTTCGCCGCGACCGCGGCCTCGAACGCCCGCCGCAACGCCGCGAGCGCGGACTCCCCCGGCCGCCGCGAGGACACCGCGTCCGCCAGCGTCGCGACGAACTCGTCCTGGTGGTCCAGGACCAGGTCTTCCTTGCGGGCGAAGTAGTTGGTCACCGTCTTCTTCGCGACCCGCGCGGCCTCCGCGACCTGGGCGATCGTCGTCTCCTCGAAGCCCTGCTCGAGGAACAGGCGCGTCGCGTGGTCGGAGATCAGCCGGCGCGTCTCCTGCTTCTTGGCTTCCCGCAGGCCGACATCCATCAAAAACTTACCTCCGACGTAATTTTACCTTGACACCCATCGATAGTCTAGGCATACTTTTACTACCGACGTAAGATAACCCGAAGGAGAACCACTTGTCGATCGCTGCCCTCCCTTCGCTCGCGGACCAGGCGGACCACCTGATCGCGCTGGGGGTGCCCGAGATCGCGCAGCTTGCCGCCGACGACCTGCGCGCGTTTGCCGCCGACCACGCCGACGCGGACGGCGCACTGCTGGCAGTCCACCCGGACCGGGCGCCCGCGTCGGCGCTGTCGCCGCTGCTCCGCCGCGAAGGAAAGGCCGGGTTCGTCGTCACCGACATGCCGGACGTCGACCAGTTCGCACCGCGCGACATCGACCTGCCCGACGCCCCGCTGTACCTCGTCACGGGCCTCGACCGCGGCGACGAGATGGCCAACTGGAGCCCCGAGGAAGCCCTGCCCGCGATCACCAAGACCGGACGCAGCCCGCTGCTGCTCACCGAGGGGATCCACTGGGTGCTGCAGCAGCCGTCGGCGCTCGAACGCAACCATTGCTTCATGACCATCGGCTCCCGGCTGCGCAAGGAGAACGGCAAGTTCGACGCGCGCACGCCCGCGCTGTGGATCAGCAACGGCACCGGCCGCGACGGCAGCGAACGCCGCAACGCCCCGAAAGTCGGCTGGTGCTGGTGGGGAAACCGGCACACCTGGCTGGGGTTCGGGTCCGCCACCGGGCGACGCTGAGCTTCGCGTCCGCCACCGGACGCCGACGAGTTTCGAGTCCGCCACGCGACATCGAGGAATCTCGGGCCCGGCACCGGACACCGGCGCGCTTCTCGTCCGCCAACTGGACACCGATAAGTCACGCGTCCACCATCCAACACCGACGAGCGCGCTTCCCCCGGACACCGACAAGCCTCGCGTCCACCACCCGACACCGACCAGCCCGCCTCCCGGACACCGACAAAACCTCGCGTCCACCACCCGACACCGACGAGAGGACGCCGTCTGCCGCTGCCCGCAGCAGCCGTCCGGGCCGCCCTTTGTCGCGGTGCGAGGCATCGTCGGCGGCAGCCCGGCCAAAGGGGCCCGCCGCCGGTGCAGCGACGAGGACGTCGAGCGGCTGCTGGCGATCGCCTGGCGAGACTGGCCACCGGACCACCTCGCCAAGCACGACCGCACGGGCATGTCCGGCAGTGTCGACGAACTGAAGAGACCCGCCGTCGCACTCGCGTAACTCGGTAACGTGGCAGGCGTGCCCAGTGAGATACCAGAGGAAGTCCGCCGAAGCACCGACCTGTTCCTGTCCACAGTGGACCGAGCCGCCCCCGGGCTGGTGAGCGGTTTCTACCTGGTCGGCTCGGTCTGCTTCGGCGACTTCCACCCCCGCGGCACCGGACGCGGACGGCTGGGCACCGCCAGCGACATCGATTTCGTCGCGGTCGCTGATCGGCGTCCGGGGCCGGGTGAGATATCAGCACTCGCACACGCGCATGCCACGACGATCGCTCAGTTCCCGGAGCCGCATTTCGACGGAACCGTGCTCACCTGGGCAGATCTTGCCGCCGGACCTGACGAATGCCCCGACGTCCCCTGCGCACAGGTAAGCCGATTCACCGCATCGGGCCGGGACGGCCTCAACCCGGTGACGTTCTGCGAACTCGCCCGGCACGGGATCGCCGTGCGCGGCCCTCGACCGTCCGATGTGGACGTCTGGGCGGATCAGGACGCTCTGCGCGCGTTCACTCTCGACAACCTGATTCGCTACTGGCGTCCGTGGTGGGAGAAGAACCGCCGGACCAGCGCGTTGTCGCTGGCCGTCGGCATGAGCCCATGGTTCCCGGTGTGGGCGGTGCTCGGGGTGAGCCGTCTGCACCACCTGCTGGCCACCGGGGAACTGACCTCGAAATGCGGTGCCGGACGTTATGCGGCAAAGGAATTCGACCCGCGGTGGCACCGCATCATCGCGGAGAGCATGAGCCTGCGGACCTCGGGAGAGGAAGGCCATCGCAGCTACCGGAACCCCTTGGCGCGCCGACGCGACACCCTCGCGTTCCTCGACGCCACCATCGACGACGCACTCACCCTGGCCTAACGCACCGACCAGGCAGGATTCTCGATCGCCCGCACCCGAGTCATCGCGCAGCCGGCGACAAGCCCACGGTGGACGGCGCGACGGTCGCCGCAAGTCCGCAACGGTGCACAGCCGTCCGGCGGAAACGGAGCCTCGACCGACAGCGCGATCCCGACACCCGCCACCGAGACCCGGCGACTCTGCCTAGCACGATCGGCGAAATATCCTGGTCAAGCGCACCGGGGTTGACCTTCAAGCTGCTTGAAGCCCGATGATGGACAGGTGCCCGACCTGCTGACCATCGGAGCGTTCGCCCGCCGCTGCGGCCTGACCGCCAGCGCGCTGCGCTTCTACGCCGATTCCGGCCTCGTGCGGCCGATCCGGGTCGACGAGGAATCCGGCTACCGCTACTACTCCCCGGGCCAGGTCTCGGCCGCGCTGCTCGTCCGGCGGTTGCGGGAGATCGGCCTGCCGCTGGAGCGGGTCAGCGCGGTCCTCGCCGCCGGACCGGACGAGGCGGCGCGGATCATCGACGACCACGTCGCCGGGTTGGTATCTCAGGTGCAGCAGGCGCGGGAAACCGCCGCGGCGGTGAAGGCCACGCTGGGCGCCACCGCACCGGCACCGTCGGTCCAGGTCACCGGCCCGGTGTTCACCGCTGCCGTCGAGCAGGTGCTCACCGCGACCACGCAGGACCTCCCGGTGCTGAATGGCGTGCACCTGGAAGTCTCCCCCGCGGCGATCGTGCTCACCGCCACCGACCGGTACCGGCTCTCGACCCGCACGCTGGTCCCCGCCGAGCCGAGCGCGTCCACCTGGACCGCCACCGCAGACGCCGACGACCTGCGGCTCGCGATGCCATGGACGCGCCGTCAACACGACCTGCACCTGAGCGTCCGCGCCGACGAGATCTGGTTCCAGGGCGACGACGCGGTACGAACCTGCCGCACACTTTCCGAGGACTTTCCCGACTACCGGCTGATGCTCGCGTCGCTGCCAGAAGTCCTTACGCGGGCGGTGATATCTCGTAACGCGCTCGTGGCAGGTCTGGAGCGCCAATACACCGCGCAGATCCAACTAGACCTCTCCGCCACCGCGATCACGGTGGGCATCGAAAGAATCCCCGCGGACGTCACGGGCCCGCCGATCACGCTCTCCTTCGCCGTCAGCACGCTGCACCCGGCGATCAGCACCGCAGTCGGACCGGACGTGATGCTGGACGTCGCGGGCCCGCACCTGCCGGTAGTCGTGCGCTCCGCCGACGACGGCGACCTGACCACCCTTGCCATGCCAGTGAAAGACATCTCAGGTTGTTAGAAGTCAAGCCGTGTGGGCTGGAGGAGGTGGGAAGGCTTGGTGTTCGTCGTAGAGGCGGTCCGTCTGCAGGCAGTGGTGGAGTTGTCCGAGGAATTTGTTGAACAGGTGGCGTTGGGCTTGGTGGTTCCAGTCTCCGGCGGCGCGGCGGGTGTCGAAGTGGCGTCGTGCGCCGGGGCTGGCTCGCAGCGAGGCGAGCGCCCAGACGGGTCCGACTGCGGCGAGGCGGCGGTTTTTGATGTGGCGGTGCGAGACCACGGTTTTTCGGCCGCTGGCGCGGGTGATCGGTGCGGATCCGGCGTAGGCCTTCAGTCCGCGGGGATCGGTGAAGCGGGTGCGGTCGTCTCCGATTTCGGCGAGCACCCGGGCGCCGGCCAGCAGTCCGAGGCCGGGGAAGCTGGTGATGATCGTGGCGTCCGGGTGCTGTTCAAAATGTGTCCGTGCCGCCTCCGCCAGACTGTCGGAGGCGGCGCAGGCGGCCTCGAATTGGCTCAGCAGAGCCGAAAACTGGATGCCCATCGCGTTCTCCACGATCGGCGGTTGCCGCAGCCGCTCGGACCGGAACACGCCGTGGAGGCGGTCGACGTCGGCATCGACGTTGCGGCGGCGTCCGGCCTTGGTCAGCAGTGTCCGCAGCCGGGCGCGGGTCAGTGTCGCTGCGAGCGCGGGTGTCGGGGCGGCGGCGAGGACGGTGCGGGCGTCGCGGCGGGCCAGGCCGCCCTCGGGCTGTCCGGCGAACGCTTCCAGCGCCGCGGGGTAGAACTCCTTGAGCAGCGACCGGAGCTGGTTGCCCAGCTGCTGGCGGGCCCAGACCGCGTCCTGTTGCGCTCGTGCCAGCACCCGCACCGCTTGGGCCAGTTCGGTGTCGGCCGGCAGCGGTCGGTGCGCGGCCGCGTCGGTGCGCACGATGTTGGCCAGCAGCGCGGCGTCCGCGGCGTCGGACTTCGCGCCCGACACCTGGTGCCGGGCCCGGTAGCGCGATGCCGAGAGGGGGTTGATCGCGTAAATGGTGCGGCCGGTGGAGCGCAGCGCGGCGACGAGCAGCCCGTGGTCGGTTTCGATGCCGACCGGGATCTGCGCGTCGGCGGTGTCTCCGGCCTCGGCGAGCAGGTCGAGCAGCCGGGCGAACCCGGTGGCGTCGTCGCCGATGCGGGCTTTGGCGATCACGGTTGCGGTGTCGTCGATGATGGCGACGTCGTGGTGGGATTCGGCCCAGTCGATGCCGCAGAACAGTGTCAAACCGTCACGTTTCCTTTCCTGTTGCTGCTGCTCACGGGTCCAGGCGGGGTCACGCAGCGCCCTAATCGCGGGACTCGGCGGTCCGTCATCTCAGTAGCCGTTCGTGACTCCAGCACACCGCAGGGTCCTCGTTCTGTCGAAGAGCTCGAAGCTCGGGAACACATCGAGAGGTCACCTCCTGCGGCGGACTCGGGCTACGACATCCCACCACCACGATCACCAGTCCACCGGCGGACGCGCCGTTCTTTCACAAGTCGTCGAACGACGGGAACCCACAGGCGTCGCCCGCCGGCGGACCAGCACCAACCGACCCGGTCACGAGCCGGAAGAACTATCCCTACTACCGATTAGGAACTGCCGTATGACGGACACAATGGCCGAGATCACCGCCGCGGTGGCGCAAGGCCGAGCTGGCTCGACCGACGCCGCGCGGACGCGTCTGCAGGAACTGTGGGACGAGATCGGCCCGGGCGGGGATCCGTTTTACCGCTGCGTTCTGGCGCACTACAAGGCAGATCTCTTCGCTGACCCGGCAGAGGCACTGGTCTGGGATATCAGAGCGCTGGACGCCGCCGCGACGGTCACCGACGAGCAGGTCCAGGCCCACGACGCCGGACTGGGGATCGCCGGCTTCTACCCGTCGCTGCACCTGAACCTGGCCGACAACTTCCGTCGCCTGGGCTCGTTCTCCGCTGCGGCGGAACAGCTCGCCGCAGCGCGACAACGCCAGGACGCACTCGCCGACGACGGATACGGTGCGATGATCCGCCAGGCGATCGACGGCGTCGCGGAAGCCATCGAACGCCGGTCCACCGAGCGACGCGCGACCGCACCGGGAGTCGAATAGTTGGAACAATGGCTGTCGGATTGGTGTCTCGCCCACCTCGGCACCGCGCCGGTCGACGTGCTGTTCAAGGCAGAACAAGTCTCGACAGTGCACGGCCTGCGGCTCGCTGACGGCCGGAAGATCGTCCTCAAAGCCCGTCCGGACGACGGCCGCGCAGAGTCGTGCGTCGCGGCGCAAGCCCAACTGGCTGCGCGGGGCTTCCCCTGCGCACGCCCCTTGACGCCGGTCATCCGCAAAGGCTCCCTGGCCGTGCACGCTGAGGAATACCGCCCCGGTGGCGAAGTAATCCCCTGCGATTCACCGGAGATTGCCGTGCGTTACGCCGAGGTCTTCGCCCTGCTGCTGGGCGCCCTCGACGGGATCTCCGTCCCGCCACCGCTGCCGAATCCCCGGTGGTTGCGCTGGGACCATCACGACCCTGGCCTGTGGCCAGCGATCGACTTCCTGGACGAACGAGACCAGCGTCTCGTTCCGCATGAGGTAACCGAAACCGCCGACCGAGCGCGCCGACGACTGCTCGCCGCCGAGCTGCCGAACGTCCTCGGGCACGGAGATTTCGAAGCGCAGAACCTCCGCTGGGATATCAACGAAGGCTGGACGGTACATGACTGGGACAGCCTGGCATGGCAACCGGAAGCAGCCCTCACGGGAGCGGCGAGCGGGACGTTCCCGAGCACGACCCCGCCGACGCTGGCGCCGATCGAGAGTTCCGCCGCGTTCCTGGAGTCCTATCAGGACTTCCGCGGCCGCCGGTTCTCCCCAGCCGAACGGGAAGTCGCGTGGGCGGCGAGCTTGTGGCCCGCCGCGCACAATGCACGATGGGAAGCATTGCACGGGGATCCGCCGATGTGCGGTGCCGCGCTGCGGGAGCAGGCAGCGGAACGTCTGCGTCTCGCGAACGCCTGAGCACCCGACCAGCGCCTGGACGAGTCCAGCGTCCGAAACTTGCTGGGACAGTCGGCCGGACGCCGATTTCGGTTACGCCGCTTGCGAAGCGGCTGGCGGAGCCGTCGCGATGGGCACCGTCGGCGCGGGCGCGGGCGCGGTCGTCGGTTCGCTGGGGGTCCGGGCGGCTGCCGCGCTGGGGACACAGCAACCGCCCGGAGGTCTTATCGAATGTCGCGGATCGATGCGCCCATGAACGCGTCCATCGGTCTCAGCGGCCGCGCCTTCCATCCTCGGTCAGCTCGCACGTCTTCCTCAAACGGCGAAAAGTGTCTGCGAAGCAACGGTATGCTCGCGCAACGCGACCGGATCCACCGCGACCCCACCGCCCGGTCCGTCCGGAACGGACAGACAGCCGTCTTCGAGCGTGAACGGCGCGGTGAGATCCGTGGCGTAGTAACGGCTCGACGCTGAGATATCATTGGGCAGCACGAAACCTGGCAGCGCGGCGAGGGCGAGGTTCTGCGCGCGGCCGATTCCCGTTTCGAGCATTCCGCCGCACCACACCGGGATTCCGTGTGCGGCACACACGTCGTGGATCCGGCGCGCTTCCAGGTAGCCGCCGACGCGGCTGGGTTTGACATTGATGATCCGGCACGCCCCCGAGCGGATCGCGAACGCGGCGTCGCGGGCGGAGCAGATCGACTCGTCCAGGCAGATCGGGGTGCGCAGGAGTTTCGCGAGTTCGACGTGTCCGCCGAGGTCGTCCGCAGCCAGCGGTTGTTCGAGCTGGACCAGGCCGAACTCGTCCAAGCGGCGCAGGTGGTCGGCGTCGGCGAGGGTATAAGCGGTATTCGCGTCGGCCTGCAATACCAGGCCGGGGCCGAATTCGGCGCGGACGGCGCGTACTGGTTCGAGGTCCCAGCCGGGTTCGATTTTCAGCTTGATCCGGACGTATCCCTCGGCCAGGTAACCGGCGACGGTGTCGAGCAATTCCGGCAGAGTGTCTGTGATTCCGACGGAAACTCCAGCCTGGATCCGATCGCGTACCCCGCCGAGATAGACCGACAAAGGCATCGCGTGGGCGCGGCATTCGGCGTCGAGGATCGCGGTTTCCAGGAGGGCCTTCGCCAGCGGATTTCCCTTGACCGGAGCCACCGCGCCCGCGACCCGAGCGGCGGTCAGCTGCGGCAAGGCGGTGACGCGAGGGACGAGATGATCGCGCAGAATCCGCTCGGCTCCGGCGGTGAATTCCGGGTGGTACACCGGTTCCGGGTCGCCGCCGAATTCCGCCCAGCCCTCGCTGACGTCGGTCACCACGTGCAGCAGGAGCGTGTTGCGTTCGGTGTCCAGCGAGCACGAAGTCCGGAATGGACGGACGAGCGGGAGGCTGACCTCGATCAGGTCGATCCGTTCGATTTTCACGCCCGGTCCCCCTTGGTCAAGCGGTACCAGCCGGACCGGCTGAATCCGGTGGCCAGGTAGCCGTCGGCGAACAAGGGGACGAGAGCGTCGCGGGTCGCGTAGCGCCACTGCGCGCCCAGTCGCGCGTCCGACCGGCGAATGGCGACGATGTCGGACGGGACTCGGCACCAATATCCGGAACTGTCGCGGGCCAGCAACGGCTCGCCGTCGGGAGCGAGGCGCGGATCTATTTCCGCAGTGGTCAAGTCGGGGTCGGGAAGCTGCGCCGGATTCGGCTCGCGCAGCGACAACACCGCGGTGCACCGGTCGGTTTCGTCCGTGCCGTTGACGCCGTCCTCGATCTGGCCGTAGAAGTCCACTGTGTACTCGGTCCCGCGCGCGCCGAGCTTTGCCAGGTTGAAATGCGCGTTGCGGCTCACCAGCGGGTCAAAGGTCCAGATCATCGTTTCCGCACCCTGGTCGAGTGCCCACACCCGCTGTGCCTGTTTCAATGCGAAGCCCACTCCGCGGTCGCTCGCGCGCGCGGCGGCGATCAGCGAGTAGACCGCGCGGGTCGCGGGCGCGCAGAAAATCAGCGCGGAGGCGGCGAGAATACCGTCGTCGTCCGACGCGTAATGCACCGCGCCGCCCGCGTGGACGACGGCGCACAACGCGTCGGTGCCGAACGGCGGCTGGGATTCCGGGGTCAGCCATACCCGGGCGAGGAACCGCGACACCGCGTCGAGCGTCCGGAGGTCGTCGGCCAGCCGGATCCGGACGCCGGCCCGGTTCGCGGCGCGCACCGCGGTCGAGACGGCCGAGTCCGGGGCCGGAGGGGGTACGGTCGCGGGTGCGCCTGGGGAAACGTGCATGCGGACAGCCTCGCGGCCGGATCGCCCGGGTGCGTGCAGTGCCCGTCCAGAGATTCCGCGGATGTTTTGTGCGACTGGCTAAAGAGGTGACGATGCTCGACCCGGTGGCGCCCGATCTCGCGCAGGTCCTCGACGCGCTCGGCGCTTCGCTGCTGCGGCCGGTCAGCCCGCTGCCGGACCGGCCGGTGCCGGTGTCCGGCGTGCTCATCCACGAGCGGCGCGGCGGCGCGGCGCCGGGGCAGGACACGATCCTGCTCGCGGTCGGGGCCGATCCGGCGGAGGCGAAAGATCTCCTCAACGCGGCGGTGGGATATTCAGCGCTGGTGGTGAAAAGCTTCGGCGAACCCCTCACCGAGCTTGCCGGCGCCGCCCAGGACGCCGGGGTCGTGCTGCTCGCCGCCGACGAAGCCGTGCCGTGGCACCACCTCGAGGCGATGCTCTCGTCGGCGCTCGCACCCGCCGTGCGCACGCCCGGCGCACCGGCGGCGGGCGATCTGTTCGCGCTGGCCAACGCCATCGCCGGGATGGTCGGCGGCGCGACCACGATCGAGGATCCGCACCGGCGGATCCTGGCGTACTCGACCCTGCCCGGCCAGCCCATCGACGAAGGGCGCCGCCAGAGCATCCTCGGCCTGCAGGTGCCGGAGGTGCCGCTGTACTACGAAAACCAGTACCGCGAACTCGCGCGGGCGCGGCATACCTGCCGGTTTCCGTCGCTGCCGGGCGGGTTGACCCGGCTCGGCGTCGCGGTGCGGGCGGGCAGCGAGATGCTCGGGTCGATCTGGGTGGTCGACGCCGAGGACAGCCTCGACGAGGCCGCCGAACTAGCGCTGTTCAACGCCGCCGAGATCGCCGCGCTGCACCTCCTGGCCGCGCGCACGGCGGTCGACGTGGTCCGTCGGCGACGCGCTGACCTGCTGCGACGGCTGCTGGCCGACCCGAGCAGCGTCACCGCGGTCGCCCCACAGCTCGGCCTCGACCCGGACGCGCCGTTCGCGGTCGCGGCGTTCGCCGTCGCCGATCCGGAAGACGTCCTGGCCGCCCACGCAGCGACGCGACTGGCCGATCTGGTGAGCCTGCACTGCGAGGCGCACTACGGCAGGCACGGCTGCGCGCTGATCGACGGGACGGTCTACGCGCTGCTTCCCGAGGGCCCCGCGCACCGCGAACTGGTCGCCGACATCGCCCGGCGAGCACACGGCGCGCTGCGGATGCCAGTGCGAGCCGGGCTCGGATCGACGGTCGCCGGACTCCGGTCGATCGCTTCCTCGCGGGCCGACGCGGACCTGGTCCTGCGGACGTTGGCCGAGCAGCGCACGTCGCCGGAACCGTGCCAGGCGGCGGCCATCGACGAGGTTTGGGCCGGGGCGACGTTGTCCGTGCTGGCGCAGTTGCTGGCCGGGGACGCCTCGCTGCCGCGGCGCTTGGGCCCGGCGGTGCGGGCGCACGACGGCGAGCACGGGACCACCTACGCGCCGACGATCCTGGCGTATCTCGACACGAACGGTGACATCGCAGCGGCGTCGGCGCGGTTGTCGGTGCATCCGAACACGATCCGGTACCGGCTTTCGCGGGCGGAGGAGATCTTCGGGTTCGACCTGGCGGATCCGGACGAGCGGTTGGTGCTGTGGCTGCGGTTGAGGTTGGGGGATCAACTCGGCTGGTAGCCGCACTGCACGACGGCCAGCCAGCTTGCCGTCGTGCAGTGCGGGTTAGCTGCCGCATCCGGTGCGGTCCGAGCGCGTAGTCCTCCGCTGCCGCTGAGTCGAAGACCGAACGCGCCTAGCCGCCGAGACCGCCTACGGCGTGAAGGTGCGGTAGAGCGGGCAACCGCAGTAGTCGGCGCGGACCGCGACCCCGTTGAGCACCACGTCGAACTTCAGCCGTTCCGGCAGGCGTTCGTCCTCGCCTACGCGGAAGGAACCGTCCGGCAGCGGGACGAGTTCGTTCGGCGGTCCGCCCGCGATCGACGCCCACAGGCGGTTGTCGTGGGCGTAGACGTGCAAATTGGACAGCCAGGGGTTGTGGCAGCGGTAGTGCCCGACGACCTCGGCCCAGTGCGCGGGCGGGTCGTCCGGCGTGGGCAGCATCGGGGGTTTCCGTTCCGGCAGCGCGAATTCCGGCACCGGATCGCCGCTGCGGGCGGCTCGGGTCGCGGCGATGAGGTGGACGACGGTCTCCTGCCAGGGACCCATGCCGTTGGCGAGCACGACGGCCCCGATGCCGGCGTCGACGTCGTAGGCGAGTGCCGCGAAGTAGCCGATCATGCCGCCGGTGTGCCACACGTGCGGGCGGCCGTCGAACTCGCCGATGATCATGCCGAGCCCGTAGGAGAAGTCTTCGCCTTCGATGCGGATTTCGGGGCTGGTGAGATCGGTGAGCGCTTCTTTGGAGAGCGCCGCCGACCCATTGCCCATCAGCACGCGCAGCCACCCGGTCATGTCGCGCGCGGTCGAGGCGACGCTGCCGTCCGCGGTGGCGGTCTCGAGCCAGGTCGCCGGGACCACGCCGTCTTCGCGGACCGGGACCCGGTCGTCGTAGCGAGGCAGGTATCCCACGGCACTGCGGGTTCGGATCTCATGGGTGATCGCTGGTACGGCAGCAGACATCCCCAGTTCGGCCAGGAAGTCGCCGAGGAGTTCCTGATACGGCCGTTGGCATATCGCTTCCAGGACCAGGCCGAGCGCTTTGTACCCGGAGTTCGAGTAGTGGAACCAGGTGCCCGGCGGTGTCGTGGCTTCGGTGTCGCGCAGCGCCCAGACCTCGAAGGCGGAGTCGCCGGAGACATCCGTGCCCGCGATGATCCCGGCGGTGTGCGACATCAGATGGCGCACGGTGATCGGCGCGTGCGCGGACCGGACGGAGAACCACGGCAGGTACTCGGTCACCGGCTTGTCCAGGTCGACCAGCCCGGCGTCGCGCGCCCGCAACAGCAGGGCCGCGGTCAGGCCTTTGGAGATCGAACCGATCTGGAACAGGGTGTCCTCGGCCGTCGGCAGGGCGGCGGCGAGATCGGCGTGCCCGAACGCGCCGGACGCGAGGATCCCGTCGCGGTCGGTGACCGCCATCGAGAGCCCGACGGCGAACGACTTCTCGTGCAACGCGGTGCGACAGGCCTGGTCAAGCGCCTCGTTCACGGCCTGGGGCAGGGGCGGCGTCATCTGCTGGGAACCTCCGGGGACCTCGGCATCCCGACCGCGGCGGGTCGAGGAACGCCAGTATCGGTCGGGCCGGATCGCGGCAGCCTTGGACGGGAGCCCAGAGATCCGGCCCCGGCCTTGTGGCGGTCGCCAAAGCGGTGGGGCCGCGGGCTCTGCGTGCGGATCGATGGCCGCCGCGTTCAACCGTCCTTTGTGGACTTTTCGGAACGGAGCTGGGCGCATGGCTGTCGATGGAGGCCAACCGGTGCCTCGGCTCGCGGATCCCGGCCGAGCCACGTCACCCGATCGGGTGGAAAGTCGCCCCGCGGACTCCCGTTAACCGGCAGCTTGCCTTGGAGCGCACCCACTTCGGCCCGGCGAAGGGCGCGAGTTTCCGCGGGATGCGACCGAACCGCACCGATCACATGTCGGCAGCGGCTCCCCTAACCCAATCACCACCGGCGCAAGACGCCCACGAAACCACCCGTCTACCCCGGCACCTTCAACGCCCGCATCCGGGCATACAACGTCGTCCGGGAAATCCCCAACGTGCTCGCCGCCCGCACCTTGTTCCCGCCGGCAGACCGCAAAGCCGCGACGATCGCGTTCCGTTCGGCTCGTTCGATCGGAGCCAGCTCGTGCCCCGAAGCGTCCGCCACCAGCGCGGGCGGCAAATCGCCCGGCCCGATCGCGCCCGCGGACCGTTTGCGGATCGCCTGGCTCAGCACGCCGCGCAGCTCCGGCAGGTTCCCCGGCCAGTCGTACGAGCCGAGGATCCGCAGCGCCCCCGGCGTGATGTTGTGCGTCCGCGCGGCTCCGAGTTCGGCCAGCATCCGGGCGGCGACCTCGGGGAAGTCCGGGCGGTGCGCCAGCGGCAGCAGTTCGACGTTCTCCGCGCACGACGCGATCAGCGCCCGCTCCGGGCCGGTCAGCCCCTCGCGCGGACCGGTGGTGAGCACGAGATGCGGGCCGACGCCGCGCGCGGCATGCGTCGCGACCAGGTCGACCAGCTCCGCGGGCAGCAAATCAACGCCGTCGACACAAATGCTCCCAGTACCAGCCGAAACGGCGGCGGTGAAGCGCGCGGCCCAGGCCGCCGACCCGCCGAGCACGGCTTCCGAGCCGGTCAGCGTGGTGCACGGTTCCTCGGGCACTCGCAGCCGCGCCTCGGTGGTGCGGCCGGTTCCGGGCGGGCCGGAGATGTGCACGTGCCCGGCCGCCGGACCGGGCGCGACAGCGGCCCGGCGGCGCGTCCGGCGGGCCTCGGTCGGGGTCAGCGGGCGGATCTCGACCAGCATTCCGCCCCGGGCGCCGGGCACCGGTTCGGCGCGGACCCGGGCGCGCTGGCCGGAGCGCAGTTCGGTCTCCATTTCGGACGGTCCGGCCGCCTCGCCGGCCAGGTTCCACAGCAGCGCGACGTCCGCGCCTTCGAGCAGGTCCGCGGCGGCTTGGTTGCACAGCAGCAGATCCGGGCCGATCGCGACCACCGGACGGGTCGGGCGCGACGTCGCCTGGAACGCGGCCAGCAGCGACCGTTCGGACACCCGGCTGCCTTCCAGCAGCTGCCGTTCGATCTCCTCCACCGCCTTCGCGACCAGCGGCGCGAGCAGCGGATTCGCCTGTGCGGCCAGCAGCGTGATGTCGAGCGCGCCCTCCAGCCTGCGCGTGACCGGGTGGAATATCGGGTGCCCGTAGCAACTGAACCCGCGCAGCGCCTCGGCGTAGTGCTCCTCCCCGTGCACCACGATGCTCGACCGGGTCTCCAGCGCCGTGCCCGGGCCGGTGGTCCCGACCTCGTCCTCCAGCAGGCAGGCGCCCACCCCGAGGCCGAGTTGTTCGAAGCAGTCCTCGGCGGCGCGGTCGGCGCTCCACCGGTGGACGAGCCTGCCGTCGTGGTCGACGAGCACGGTGGACATCGCGGTCCCGGCGAGACGATCGTCGAGGTCCTCCAGCACCGGCGCGGCCGCCGAGAGCAGCCTGCTGGCCGGGTCGACCTCCTCGAACCGCAGGTCGAGCAGCGCGGTTTCGGGACGAACTCCGGCGAGCGAGGCACGCCGCCAGGACTGGGCGATCGGTTCCCGCAGCACGACGCTGCGCGAGGACGTCATCGAGCTCACGCGGATCTCCACCTTCGTTGGTGACGCGCAGCAGGATAACCATCGCTCTCCGCTGCCGCTGTACAGAACTTGAACACTCAAGCCCCGATTCACCCGGCAAGGTGGTCCATCACCACCACCCGCGTGCACGTGTTGCCGTCCGGCACGCGGTCCTTACCTCGAAAGGGGAATCAGCGTGACTCTCAGTCACTCCGAGCCGGACACCGGGAAGGAGCGCGCGGGCGTTTCCCGGCGCGGGTTCCTCGGGTACGTCGTCGCGGCCGGGACCCTCGTCGTCGCCGCGGACGTCGGGCTCTCCACCCCCGCCGCGGCCGCCGTCCCGTCGGCTCCGCAGCCGCCCGAGCTGTACGACCTCAACGACGCGCTCACCGACGCCGGGCTCCCGACGTCGCAGCTGATCACCGTCACCATCAACAAGGACGGCAGCGCCTCGTTCGAGATCCCGCGCGCCGAGGTCGGCCAGGGCATCACCACCTCGACCGCGATGATCATCGCCGAGGAACTGGACCTTCCGGTCGAGAAGGTGCACGTCACGCTCGCCCCGGCGCGTCCGGAACTGCTGTTCAACCAGCTCACCGGCGGGTCGAACACCACGGTCTCGACCTACACGCCGATCCGCGTCGCCGCCGCGATCGCCAAGCAGCAGCTGCTCGAAGCGGCGGCCATCCTGCTCGGCGGGACCGCGGAACGGTTCATCGTCAAGGGCGGCGTCGTCACCGCGCCCAACGGCAAGACGGCGACGTACGGCGAACTGGCGACGAAGGCCGCGTCCAGCACCACCAAGCAGGTGCAGCTGGATCCGAGCAAGCTCAAGGGCTCCAGCGAGTTCAAGGTGCTCGGCAAGCCGCAGACCCGGCTCGACGCGCTCGACATCGTGACCGGCAAGAAGCAGTTCGCGATGGACCTGGACATCCCCGGCGCGCTGCCGACGATGATCTGCCGCCCGCCGACGCTCAACGGCACGCCGAAAGCCGTGCGCAACAAGGCCGACGTGCTGAAACTGCCCGGCGTCACCGACGTCGCGATCATCCCGACCGGCGTCGCGGTCCGCGCGGAGACGTTCGGCCAGTGCATCGACGGCGTGCGCGCGCTGCAGGTCGACTGGGGTCCCGGCAGCGCCGAGGGCGAGAACGACGAGTCCGTGCTCGCCAACCTGCGCCGCGCCGAGCTTCCGCTGGCCGTGCCGAAGGTTCCGGTGCTGACCAAGACGGTCGAGGCGGATTTCGAGTTCATGTTCCGGTCGAGCGCCGCGCTGGAGCCGTACTGCGCGGTCGCCGACGTCCGCGACGGCAGCGCGGAGATCTGGGCCGGGCTGAAGTCGCCGATCGTCGCCCAAGGCGAGGTCGCGCAGGCGATCGGCTTGCCGCAGGGCAAGGTGAAGGTCCACGTCGTCACCGGCGGCGGTTCCTTCGGGCACAAGCTGTTCGGCAACCACGCGGTCGAAGCGGCGCAGGCGTCGAAGGCGTTCGGCAAGCCGGTGCGGCTGATGTGGCACCGCGCCGACGAACCGCGGCAGGGACGGCTGCACCCGATGGCGACGTCGCGCATCCGGGCGACCGTGCTCGCCGGGAACGTGCTCACCTTCGAGCAGCGGCACACCTCGGTCGAGACGTCGTTCCGGCACGGGCTCGGCGAAATGCTCACCTCGGTCGCGACGAAACTCCCGACCGGACTGGGCAACCTCGGCGTCGCCGAGGCGGTTTTCGTGCTGAGCCAGGAAATGCCGTACAACTTCGGCGTCGTCGACCAGACGCTCACCGAAACCGACCAGCGGTTCAACACCGGGTCGATGCGCAACGTCTACTCGCCCGACGTCGGCTGCGCCAACGAGCTGGTCGTCGACATGCTCGCCAAGGCGATGGGCAAGGACCCGTACGACTTCCGCATGGAGTTCCTCAAGAACGACAAGGTGAAGGGCGTGCTGCGCAAGGTCGCCGAGGTCGGCGGCTGGGGCAAGAAGATGGCCCCGGGCACCGCGCAGGGCATCGCGATCCACAAGGAATACAAGGGCGCGAGCGCCTGCCTGGTGGAAATCGACTGCCGCCCCGAGACGGTCAACCGCAAGGTGCGCGACGGCGTCACCGGGCCGCGCGTGACGAAGGCGGTCATCGCGATCGACGCCGGGCTGGTAATCAACCCGCGCGGGCTCGAAGCGCAGATGATGGGCTGTTTCTCCGACGGGCTGGCGCTCGCGCTCACCAGCAGTGTGCACCTGAAGGACGGGCATTTCCTGGAAGCCAGCTGGGACAACTACTTCTACACCCGGCAGTGGAACATCCCGCACGACTTCACCGCGATCGCGATGCCGTCCAACGGCGAGCAGCCCGGCGGCGGCGGCGAGGCGGGCGTCGCCTGTTCCGTGGCGGCCGTGGCGTGCGCGTACGCCCGCGCGACCGGGAAGGTCCCGAAGCGGTTCCCGATCAACCACGACGACCCGATCGGCTTCGAGGTCAAGTCGTTCGTTCCGCCCGTCCCCGAATCGCCGACCGACGGCCTGAGCCACACCTACTGAGGAGCACGATGAGCAAGCACACCTTCATCCTCAACGGGAAGCCGGTGTCCGTCGACGTCGACGACAACGTGCGGCTGCTGTGGGTCCTGCGCGACGTGCTCGGCGTCCGCGGCCCGAAGTACGGCTGCGGCATCAACGTGTGCAAGGCCTGCACGTCGCACTTCAACGGCAAGGCGTTCAACCCGTGTTCGGTGCGGGTGGCCGACATCAAGGCCACCGACGAGATCACCACGATCGAAGGCCTGCCCGACACCGTGAAGGCCGACCTGCACCCGATGCAGGAGGCCTGGCTGGAGCACGACGTCGCGCAGTGCGGCTACTGCCAGCCCGGCCAGATCATGGCCGCGGTCGCCAAGGTCAAGGAGGCCAAGGCGAAGGGCCGCGAGATCACCGACGCCGACCTGGACGAGATCCGCAACGTCTGCCGCTGCGGCACCTACTCCCGGATCCGCGAGGCGATCAAGGCCGGCGCCGCGAAGATGTGACCGGGTTCGCCCGCCCCGCGGCCAGTTCCGGCCGCGGGGCGGGTTTTCCCTTCTGTGCCAGCGTTCCGCCGCCGAGCAGCACCGCGACCCCGGCCAGCTGGGTCGGGCCGAGAGCTTGGCCCAGCAGCAGCCACGCGAGCAGGGCGGCGACCAAGGGTTCGGCCAGCGCCAGCACTCCGGCCAGCGCGACCGGCAAGCCGCCCAGCGCGTGCAGCCCGGCCAGGTACGGCAGCACGGTGCCGAATACCGCCAGGATCAGCAGGGCCAGCCAGACCGGAATCGTCGCGCCGCCGAGCGATACCGGGCGCGAGGCGATCATTAAAGTCCACAATGGACTGACCGCGAGGGTCGCCGCAGCTCCGACCGCCAGCCCCGCGGCGGTCATCCCGAGCGGATCGTGCCGCTGCGCGCCGCGTTCGCCGAGCAGGAAGTATCCGGCGGAACAGACCGCCGACGCCATTCCGGCCGCGACGCCGAGGAAATCCAGCTTCGCCCCGGGTCCGAGACCGGCGATCAGCACCAGCCCGGCGATCGCCAGCGCGATGCCCAGCCACACCGCCAGGGACAGCCGCGTCCGGCGGACGACGCGCACCCACAGTGCGACCAGCACCGGCGACAGGTTCACCAGCACCATCGCGACCGCGACCGGAATCCGGGACACCGCAACGAAAAAGAACAGTTGCACGCCCGCGACGCCGAGCAGTCCGTAGCCGAGCGGCAGCCACACTTCGCCGCGCCGGAACCGCAGCGCCCTCGGCCGCAGCAGCGTGACGCCGGGCGCGAGGCAGAGCGCGGCCAGCCCGATCCGGACCGCGGTGACCGCCGCCGGGCTCCAGCCCGCGTCCAGCACCGCCTTGGCGAGCGGACCGGAACTCGCGAACAGCGTCCAGGAGACCAGGCTCAGCCCGGTCGCCCGCGCGGTCGCGCCCTGGTCGGCCATGTCCGCATTCTGCGTCCCGGCGCGGCCCCCGAGCCACCGGTTTTCCGGGTGCGACGCGGGTCACCTCCCGAGTTGTCACATCCGGAGGGCGGCCGGCATCTCATGGGCATCCGCTTCACCACACTGGAGGATCTGATGAGTGCCCGGTTCGACATGATGAACAACGACCTCGGCAAGTCGCTCGCCAAGCGGTTCGCCGGACTGAGCATGCTCCTGCACAACACGTCGCTGCCGAAGGCGACGCAGGAACTGGTTTCGCTGCGCGCCAGCCAGATCAACGGCTGCGGCTTCTGCACCGACATGCACACGAAGGACGCCACTGCGGCGGGCGAGACCGCGGAACGGCTGCACCTGGTGGCCGTCTGGCGCGAGGCGACCGTGTTCACTCCCGCCGAGCGGGCCGCGCTCGCGCTGACCGAGGAAGCCACTCGGATCGCGGACCGCGGTGTTGTCTCGGACGAGACGTGGGCACAGGCGCGCGAGCACTACGACGACGACCAGCTGGCCGCGCTGATCTGCCTGATCGGCTTGATCAACGCGGCCAACCGGATGAACGTCATCGTGCGCACGCCGGCCGGGCTGTACCAGCCGGGCCAGTTCGCGAACGTCGTCTGAGCGCGGCACACGGGCCGCCGCCGGGCAACGGTGGGACCCGGCGGCAGCCCGTCGCCGGCACGGGGCGACCCGTGCGTCTTCATTCGATGCGGGCGATCGGCGCGCCCTGCTTCACCACCTCGCCCTCCCCCACCAGGAACCGCACCACGCCGGTAGCCGGGGCCGGGACCTCCGCGTCGACCTTGTCCACCGCGACTTCCGCGATCAGCTCGCCTTCGCGGACAGTCGCGCCGTCCGCGGCGAACCAGGTGGCGAGGACGCCCTCGCCGTCCGGGTCGTTCTCGGACAGGACGGGGAACGGCACGTCGGTCATGCGCCCACCAGGTCGAGCACGGCCTGGCGGATCCGCGCCGGCGTCGGCAGCACCGCGTACTCCAGCGGACGCGCGTACGGAATCGGCACGTCCGGCACCGCTACGCGCGCGGCTGGTGCCCGCAGCAGGGCCGGGTCGCGTTCCACGACGCGGGCGATCACCTCGCCGGACAGGCCGAACGACAGGTAGTCCTCGTCGACCACGAGCAACCGGCCGGTTTTGCCGACCGAATCGAGGATCGTGTCGGTGTCGAGCGGGACCAGGCTGCGCAGGTCCACGACCTCGCAGTCGACGCCCTGCCCGGCGAGCTCGTCGGCGACGTCGAGGGCGTGGTGCACCGACAGCGACAGCGTCACGACGGTGACGTCGCTGCCCTGGCGCACGACGTTCGCCTTGCCGATCGGCACCTCGTGGTCGCCTTCCGGCACCGGCCCGATCGAACGGCGGTTCTTCGCCATCCACGGCAAGCCCATGACTCCCTTGTGGAACAGGTACACCACCGGGTTGTCGTCGCGGATCGCGGAGGTCATCAATCCCTTGGCGTCGGCGGGATTGCTCGGCACGACGACCTTCATCCCGGGCAGATGCGCGAAGGTTCCCCACAGGCACTGGGAATGCTGCGCGCCGTCGGAGTACCCGCCGCCGACCGCGGCGGTCAGCACCATCGGCACGGACACGTTCCCGCCGGATTCGTAGTGGATTTTCGCCATGTGGTTGTAGATCTGGTCCATGCAGACGCCGAAGAAGTCGACGAACATCAGCTCGACGACCGGCCGCAGCCCCTCGACCGCCGCGCCGATCGCGGCGCCGATGAACGCGGTCTCGGAGATCGGCGTGTCGAGCACCCGGCGCGGGCCGAAGCGGTCGAGCAGTCCCGTGGTGGAGCTGAAGATCCCGCCGTAGGACCCGACGTCCTCGCCGAGCACGAACACCCGCTCGTCGCGGTCCATTTCCTGGGCGATGGCCTCGACCATGGCCTTCGCGGTGCTGAGTTTCCGCCCGGCGGGCGCGGAGGGTTCGGTGAGCGTCATTGCTGCTTCTCCTCGCTGTGTCGTCAGGCTCGCGCGAACACGAAGTCCAGCGCGGTGGCGGGGTCCGGTTCGGGGCTTTCCTTGGCGAACGCGATCGCCGCTTCGACTCGTTCGCTGGCCGCTGCCTGGTACCCCGCGACCTTCGCGTCGTCGAGGTCGCCACTGGCGCGCAGCTGGTTCTCATAGGTAGGCAACGGATCCCGGCCGGGCACACCGTCCAAATCGGACCGATAACCCTGTGCATCGCCCTCGAAGTGGCCCCACAACCGCAACGTGTGCACCTCGATCAGGCTGGGTCCTTCACCAGCGCGAGCCCGCGTGATCGCCTGGCCGGCGGCTTCGTGGACCGCCTCGACCGAGTTGTCTTCGACGCGCACGCCCGGAATCCCGTACCCGGCGGCGCGGTCCGCGTTCGACGTGACGCACGTGGACGCGCTGCGCGGCACCGAGATGCCCCAGTCGTTGTCCTCCACCACGAAAACCACCGGCAGCTGCCACAACGCCGCGAGGTTCAGCGATTCGTGGAACGCTCCCTGGTTCGCCGCGCCCTCGCCGGTGACCGCGACGGCGACCCGGTCCGTCCCGCGGCGCTGGAACGCGAGCGCCTGCCCGAGTGCAGGCGGGTAGCCCTCCGCGATGATGCCGGAGCACGAGAAGTGCACGGCGGGGTCGAACAGGTGCATATGCCCGCCGCGGCCTCTGCCCAGTCCAGTTGTCCGGCCGAAGATCTCAGCGGTCATCCGGTCGAGGTCGACGCCGTGCGCGATGGCGAAATGGTGCGGCCGGTGCGTCGCGGTGACCGCGTCGTCGCCGGTGAGGTGCGCGCACACGCCCGCCGCCACCGGTTCCTGTCCCGCGGACAGGTGCATCTCGCCGGGGACGAGGCCGGCGCCGATGTCGAAGACCGGTTTCTTGTCGGCGTGGTACTCGCGGAGGATGGCCTCCTCGTAGGTGCGGATCAGGACCATCGTGCGGTACAGGTCCAGCCTGCCCTGCGCTTCCATGGGACCTCCCGTTCGTTCTGGAGGCCACTTTCGCCGGGCTTTTCCCGGCGGACAACGGGCGGGATTTCAGATGGTGATAACCGGCCGGTTCAGTGTGTGACGGCTAGTGCGCGGGACACCCGTTGGGCTGCTCGCCGCAACGACTGCAGCGGCGCGGAGCCCAGCCGTCGCGCGGGCAGGGAGATCGCCACCGCACCCAACGCACCCGGCGTGCGCACGGTCGTCGCCAAGCACGCGGTGCCGAGCAGATACTCCTCGCGGTCGTTGAATACATCACCGCTCTGCGACAGCCGCTGCTCCAGGACCCGGCTGTCGGTGATGGTGTGCGGCGTCAGGTCCGCCAGCTGGTGGCGCGACAGGTAATCCCGGCGGCCCTCGCTGTCGAGGCCGGACAGGATGCACTTGCCGAACGCCGTCGCGTGGGCCGATTCGTGGACGCCGACCCACAGGTCGACCGACGGGGCGGTCGGGCCGTCGGCGATGTCGATGAGCTTGATGTCCCCGTCGGAGTACAGCGAGAGGTAGGCCGCGCCGTGGACCTCGTCGCGCAGCGCTCGCAGCACCGGGCGGATCTTCGGCAGCAGCGCGTGCAGCGACGTGTGCTGCCGCAGTTCGCTGACCTGGCTGCCGAGTGCGTAGCCGTCGTCGAGTTTGCACAGGTATCCCTCGTGGACGAGGGTGCGCAGCAGGTGATACGTCGTGGGCAGCGGGAGCCCGACCGTGCGGGCGAGCACCTTCGCCGCGACCGGCCGCTCGCTCGCGCCGACCGCGTCGAGCAGGTGCAGCGCGCGCTGCACGGACCCGATCAACGTCGGCTCAGCCGCCATCGGTGTCACCTCCGCCGCGTCCCTGCGGGCTCCAGCATGCGCTACCGCTCTGACCTGGGCAAGAGCAGTTCCACCGGACGGATCACGGACCGCCGCAGAAGGTGCGTTCGGCGGCGAACGGGTCCGGCGGGACTGTCACCCCGGTCCGGTGCACGGCTCCGGTGAGGTTCGCCCAGAACCGGCCCGGCGTCATCGGCTCGCGGGTGGACCGCTGGATTTCCGCCAGGTCGCCGCAGCTCAACGCGTGCCGGGCGGCCGCGACCTGGTCCGCGGTGACGTCCGCGCGCACGGCGAAGTTGCCCGGGCTCGGGACCGGAGCCGACGGGTCCGCGTAATCCGCCAGCAGCCAGGCGTTGCTCAGCGGTTTCGAGTGGCCTGGTTTCACCGTCGGGAATTCGAACCGGGCGCCGATCGGGTTGGCGAGGCCCCAGAAGTCGACGACGCCGACGTCCACCGGTGACATGACACCGACCGTCCCCAGGTATACCCCGATGACCATGGACTGCGCCGGGACGTCGTCGCGCAGCCGCACGGTGAGGAGCTGCTCCCGCGGGCCTTCGTAGGTCAGAGTGCGCGGGGCGGTGGCGTCCTTGAGATATTTCATCCTCGGGGTGAAATCCGCCGCCTCCGTGGGATACAGCTTGCCGGTCCACGCGTGGTAGTAGCCGCGCTCGTCGTCGATGAGCTTGCTGTCTTGCGGCACGAACTGGCCGATGCCCGCGCACAGAACCGCCCATGCCAGCAGGACCGCGCCGAGCACGCGGGTGTTCTTCGCCGCCAGGAGCACCAGCACCGGCAGCATCAGCAGGAAGAAGATCGGCAGCGCCATGCGCGCGTGCATGTAGTCGCCGCCGACCTTCAGCAGATATCCCAGCGACAGCGCCCCGGCGACCACCGGGGTGAGGACGACGATCCGGTCGCT
This sequence comes from Streptomyces sp. AA4, assembly GCF_000158875.1. Classification (NCBI taxonomy): domain Bacteria; kingdom Bacillati; phylum Actinomycetota; class Actinomycetes; order Kitasatosporales; family Streptomycetaceae; genus Streptomyces; species Streptomyces sp. AA4. The sequence goes on from NZ_GG657746.1 coordinate 6,390,928, forward strand.
GCTCTGCCGCCGCAGGACCCCGGCGAGCAGGACCGCGCAGAGGAGCAGCGGCAGCCACAGCAGGTACGGGTTCACGAAGTCGCCGACGTATCCGAATCCGCGTCCCCAGAAGGATTCGCTCGCGTTTTTGGTGAGCGCGGGCATCGGCACGAGGATGCCGTAGAAGCCCATGCGGAAGATCTCGTAACCGACCGGCAGCGCGCCGGCGGCCGCCACCGCGGCCAGGGTGACGCGCCAGGTCGGCTTCGTCACCAACCACAGTGCGATCAGGAATACCGCCGCCACCAGTGTCTGTTCTGGACGGACCAGCGGGCCTAGACCCATTACGAACGCCGCTGTGACAACGGATTTAGCCGACGTGTTGCCGCGCCGACGCACGAGCAGCCACCAGCAGAGCGCCATCCAGAACGTGTTGAGGCCGGTTTCGAGCCCGGAGGTCGCGTACTGCCACACCGGCCGCACACCCAGCAACACGAGGACACCGCACGGCACCATCGCCACGGCGGGTCCGCCGTGCAACCGGATCGTCGCGCTGACCGCGAAGCCGAACCCGGCGGCGGTGAGCAGGAGGCCGAGCATCCAGGACAGCGTCGACGTGTCCGACTGGCCGAACACGAATCCGGCGAGAGCGAGCAGCCATTGCCACAGCGTGCTCGTGGAAGCCTCGGCTCGTTCGCCGAGATTGTAGACCGGTCCGTTCCCGGCGAGGATCTGCTCGACGATTCTGGTGAAAATCAGGGCGTCGTCGCAGATCCAGCGGGTGACGTAGCCGAGAATGGCGATGAGGAGAACCGATCCGGCTATTATCCAGCTATTTCTTCGCCTGCTATCGAGCGGCGAAACGGGCTGATTCAGGGCGTGCGGAAGCACCCTTGGCATAGTGTCCATGAGTTTCCTTACTGAAGGATTTTAGAGGGCCTGGCGGCGGTAATCCATGATTCCGGCCGCGATCAGCGCGACGATGCCCGTGCCCACCAGGGACACCTGCACCAGCTCTAGTGCCTGGAAGTCGGCCGCGGCCATGGTGGCCTTGAGGACAAGCGGCTGGATCAGCACCAGCGAACAGCACAACGCGAGCGAGAACGACCATGCGGGCGAACGTCGCCGGAGCGCGAAATAAGCGGGGATGACGAGCGCGGCCGCCCAGGCGAACCAGGAAAGCCCGCGGAAATACGACTCGCCGAAGAAACCGAAGCAGAGCGCCGAAGCCGTGACCCCGATCAAGGCGAGCCACCATTTCCGCGCGGACGGCAGCGGTGCGTCACGGTGGAATCCGGCGATCAGGAACACCAGCGGCAGCCATTGCGGGACGAAATAGCCCAGCAGATCAGGACTGAAACTGAAGGAATACTGGTAAAGGAACGCCGCGAATCCGGCGACGAGCACGATCCCGGCGACTCCCCGCGCGGCGCGTCGCCGTCCGGCGAAGAGAAGCGCGAGAGGTACTGCCGCGGCGGCGACCAGCGCGACGTCCCGCCAAAGCTGTTCGGCCGACGGGAAAGTGTAGAGCGACAAGGTGGCGTCGAGACCGGCTGCGTGCAGACCGCTCGTTCGTGGATAACCGAACGCGTCGTACAAGTCGTGACCGAGGGAGACGGCGCCCTTCATGACGCCCCAGAGGAGTCCGAGCAGGGCGGCCAGGCGGACGGTGTCGCCGAAAGCGACCACCCGAGCCGGGGCTGCCGCGCCGGCGGCCAGCCGGGCACGCAGGCCCAGCCCCAGCAGCGCGAGCAGTTCACGCCCTTCCGCCAGGCTGCCGCCGCCCGCCTCCCGAGCGTCGAGCAGCGCGCCGACCAGTTCGTCTTCGCGGTCGGCGCGGTACCAGCGGGGAAGAAGCCGCATCATCCGGCGATAGTGCCGCTCTGGCGCGGTCATGCGAACCTGCTGGAGCTAGACAAGAAGCCAGTCGGCCAAGGACGCCGAACCTCGGGAGCACTCATGCCCCACCCCCGAGCGCCCAGCCCCGCGCCCGCAGCACCGACTCCGCCGCGGCGGCATTCGCGGCCAACCTCCGAGACTGCTCGGCCAACGTACGGGCCCCGAGGTCGGTCAGCCGGTAATAGCGGCGCAGCCGGCCCTGGTGGATCTCCTCCTTGTCCCGCTCCGCCCATCCGTCGGCGACCAGCCGGTCCAGCACGCCGTACAGCGTGCCGACCCGCAGCCGGACCCGGTTTTCGGACAGCTTTTCGACGGCCTGGACGATGCCGTAGCCGTGCTTCGGCTCGTCGGCGAGCGCGGTGAGGATCAGGAAGACCTGCTCCGACATGCCTCGTTCGGTCACCCGTCCATATATATCACATCGCGATATATGCGGGTGGCCGATTTAATGAACCCGCAGGTCGGCGACCGCGATCCCCTCCAGTTCGACAAGGCCAGCCGGGAGGCGAGGACGGGCGAGGACCGGACTTACCCGCCGTCCCGGGTACTGGCCGCCGAAGAACTCGACCAACCGGATCGCGTGGACCCGGGCCGGGCGCGACAGGAACGCAGCACGCGGTTCCGGACCGGGGGGGGCGACCAAATCGTCGCGCTAGTCCGGATTCGCCCGGAGCAGCGGGAAGAATTGGCTCGCACCGCGCTCGCCATTCGCGGAGAAGAAATCAATACGAACGGATGGTTGCGACTGGAGGCGGCCTTCCCGGATTCCCGGTACGCCGAATGGGCGCTGTGGCAGCTCGCCGAAAACGCGGAAGTCCTTGCCCCACAAGCCATGCGGGCCGCGCGGCACGAGCGCGCCGCCGCGATCGCCGCCGCCTGCGCCGAGCCTGCCTGAGCCCTCGACACTGGCACTGCCAGCACCTTCCGTAGTTGTGCGAATACCTACTCGCTGGTAGGTTACCCGCCAGTCGTGATCCACTTCATGGTTCAAAGGGGAGTCATGATCCGGAAACCCGTCCGTGCGCTGATCGCCGCCGCCGCTCTCGCGATCACGTCCGCCGTCGCGCTGCCCGCCGCGGCTTCGGCCGATTCCTTCTACAGTTACGACGGCAGCACGCCGCTTTCGTCGTACGCGCCGGGCACCGTATTGAAGACGCGGACGTTGACATATCACGTGTTCGGCTTCCCGACTCCAGTACAGGCCACGCAGGTGCTCTACCGGACCGCCGACGCCCAGGGCAACCCCACCGCGAACGTCACCTCGATCGTCCGCAATCCCTTGCACAGCAACGGCAAAGCCGTGTCGTACCAGTCCGCGTACGATTCGCTCGATCCGGCGGACGCACCGTCGCGCGCGATCGCCGGCGACGTCCGGTTCGGCGGCGTGCTGCCGAACGCGGAGTCGCTGCTCATCGCACCCGCGCTCGCGCTCGGGTACAGCGTCGTCATCCCGGACACCGAGGGCCCGACGGCCGATTTCGCCGCCGGTCCGGAATACGGCAAGACCACTTTGGACTCGATCCGCGCCGCGACGCACGCGCCCGGCACCGGCCTGACCGAATCCACTGAATTCGGCCTCCTCGGCTATTCCGGCGGTGCGATCGCGACCGGCTGGGCTTCGGCGATCGCCGGGAGCTACGCGCCGGAGGTCGAGAAGAACCTCGTCGGGTTCGCCGAGGGCGGGGTGCTCGTCGACCCCGCGCACAACCTCAAGTACGTCAGCGGCAGCCCCGTCTGGTCGGGCGTGATCCCGATGGCGCTGATCGGCGTCTCGCGCAGCTACGGCATCGACCTCAAGCCGTACGCCAGCGAGTACGGCCTCAAGGTGCTCGCCGAGCTCGAGCACGCGTCGATCGCCGATGCGCTGGGCCACTACCCCGGCCTGACCTGGCAGAAGCTGGTGAAGCCGGAGTACGCGGACCCGGATTCGGTGCCGCCGTTCGTCGACGCGGTCAACAAGGTGAACATCGGCTCGGCGGCGACGCCCTCGATCCCCGGGTTCATCGCGCAGGCCAGCAACGGCGCGCTCGAAGGCACGGTCAGCAACGAACCGGGCATCGGCGGCGGCGACGGCGTGATGGTGGCCGGGGACGTGCGCGCGCTCGCGAACCAGTACTGCGACACCGGAAACACGTCGATCGAGTACACGCAGTACGACGCGCTCAGCCACTCCACCGCGGTCCCGGTGTGGGCCCCGGCCGCGATCGCGTGGCTCAACGACCGGTTCGCCGGCAAGGCCGCGCCGTCCAGCTGCGGCCACATCCCGCCGGGGAACTCGCTGGCCCCGGAGCAGCACACCGGGTCCTGACCGGCCGCGGGCAACGGTTCGGCGGCGAAACACGCGCCACTGCGGCACCCTCGTCGCCGAACCGCCCGGCCCGCCCGGCCTGCCCAGAACTTCCGACCGCCCTCCGCAGGCGGATTGCCGAGGCAGGCGCGTCCTGCACACCGGCACTTTTCGCAAGATTTCCAACCGCCGTCACTGGCCCACTGCCCCACGCACGGTGAGATCCCACGGAAGCTCCGATCCACTCCGGACACTTCGCCCGCCCCGCTCTGAGCACCACGGCACCGTCTTCCCGGGCACCAACCGCCACCAGTGGCCGACCACCGAACGCGCAGTGAGATACCACGCGCAAGCGCTGGAAAACGGGGACGTTGACCTCCCCGGCCCGACCACTCCGCTGCCCAGCCGAACCGAAGAAAGCCCCTGCCCGCGCGAAGCGGACAGGGGCTTTCCCCGTTGAGCTAACGAATCAGCCGTCCGAATCGGCCGACGGAATGAACGCACCCGGCACCTGGTCCGGGGCGAAGATCTTGTCCTCGCCCGGATACGGCTGGGTCCATCCGTGCACCTGGTACCACGTGAAGTGGTCCATCTGCGCGGGGTTGGCGTAGTCCGCGGTGGCGTTCGGGCCGGTCAGCTTCTGCTGCGCCTGCCACTGCTGCCACTGCTGCGCCAGCTGCTGCTTGTCCGCGGGCACCGCCGCCGACGCCGCCGCGGTGGACGCCGTCGGGACGTTGTCCGTGCCGCACGACGGCGGGGTCTTCAGACCCGCGGTCAGCGACGTCTGGTTCGGCACCGCGGTGAACGGCGTGTTGTCCGGCTTCGGCGTGAACGCGGTCGCCATCGGGGTGGCCGCGCTGTCCTTCTGGTTCATCGGGTGGATCCCGAGGATCTGCTCGATGGTGCGGATCATGGTGATCTGCGAGTAGTACCGGCTGTCGGTCTTGCCGTGCTGGGCGTACGGGCTGATGATCTGGATCGGCGCCCGGTGCCCGTCGACGTGGTCCAGCCCGGCCTGGGAGTCGTCCTCGACCACGAAGATCGCCGAGTCCTTCCAGTACTGGCTGTGCGAGATCTTGTCGACGATCTTGCCGACGGCCAGGTCGTTGTCGGCGACCTGCGCGGCCGGGCTCGGCGGCCCGCCGGTGTGGTCGCTCGACAGCCAGAACATGTTCAGGTCCGCCGGGCCGTTCTTCTCGAAGTCGTTCTTCCAGATCTCGTACCGGTACTGGTCCGGCACCGCGGTGTCGAACTTCGGGAAGCCCGGAACCGAAACGCTGTTCAGCGACGGGATCGGCGACGACGAGACCAGCGGGTACGCGGTCGGCGCGCCGGTCGCGGCCATGTTCTTCGAGTCGCAGTACAGGTTCTGCCAGCTCGCGTCCGCGGGCTTGGTCAGGAACTGGTGGAACTCGCCGAAGTCGCGGACGGTCTTGCCCGCCGCCTGCGCCCCGGTCCACAGGAAGCCGCTGCGCTGGTGTCCCAGCGCGTCGTCCTCGGTGTCGTAGCTGCGCTTGTACTCGCCCGCGGACGACTCGGTGTACTCCGGGTTGTCCGCCTGCATCAGCCAGTTGTGGCCCTCGGCCGAGTTCGTGCCGATGTCGTAGGTGTTGTCGTACAGGCCGAACTGGTTGGCCAGCGCGTGCTGGTTCGGCGTGACCGCCTGGCCGAACTGCGCGAGCGCCGGGTTGCCGTTGCCCTTCGCGATGTCGCCGAAGAGCTGGTCGTACGTCCGGTTTTCCTTGACCAGCAGGAAAACGTGCTTGATCGTCGACGGGTCGCCGAGCCGCTGCGGGACCGGAACCGGCTTGACGTTGCGGTTGCCGTTCGCCTTCTGCACCGAACCCGGCGTCCAGCCGTTCTGCTTGAACACCTGGGACGTCTGCGTCCAGGTCTGCCAGTCGGCCGGCAGGGTGAAGCGCTGGAGGCTCGACGTGGTGTCGTGCGTGGCGTGCCCGGCCGCGGTGGTCGGGCGGCGGGCGTCGATGCCGCGGGTGTTCGCGACGAGGATGTTGTTGCCCGACGCGGAGATACCAGACGGGAAGTAATCCGTCGGCAGCAGACCGATGAACGCGGCGGGGGCCTGCGGGAACCAGTAGCGGTAGACCGCGACCGCGTTGGCCCGGCCGAGGGTCACGAGCAGGTGGCCGTCGTCGGTGAGCGCGATGTCGGTCGGCTCGTACCCGACCTGCGCTTCGGGCCACGGCTGCGTCGCGATGGTCTGCACCACGACGCCCCGCTGCGTGTCGATCACCGAAACGCTGTCGCCGCCGGTGTTCGCCACGAACAGGGTGTTGTTCTTGGCGCGCAACGCGGTCGGGTGCAGGCCGACGTCGATGCTCTTCACCGGAGCGGACGGGTTCGCCAGGTCGATCACGCTGACCGTGCCGGTGGTGGCGGCCGCGGTCTTCGGGTCGGCGACGATGTCAGTGTCGTACGAGTTGATCGTGGTGTCGCCCGGCTTCGCCGCGCGGCCGCCCTCGTTGCTGACGTAGATCCGGTTGCCGATCTGCACCAGCGCGCGCGGCGCGTTGCCGACGGTCCAGCTCTGCTTGATCTGGCCGCTGGCCGCGTCGATCGCGACGACCCGGTTCTGGCCGTTCACCGCGGAGTACACAGTGGACCCGTCCGCGGAGAAGATCGCGCCCGCGGCGAGGGAATGCTTCGAGCCGTCGGCCGGGATCGGCACGAACGTCGGGTTCGCGACGGTGCCGTCCGGGTTGACGGTGAACTTGCGGTAGCCGTCGATCTGGCCCAGCCACAGCGTTTTGCCGTCCGGCGAGTACGACGGGCCTTCCTGGCCGACGTCGTTGCCGGGCAGCTGCAGGTCGGCCTTCTTGTCCTTGCCGACGAGCTGCTGCACCTTCCAGCTCTTCAGGTCGACGATGGTCAGCGCGATGCCGCCGTCGGTGGTCAGCGCGGCGAGGTGGCTGCCGTCCGGGCTGACCGTCGAGGACATGATCTTGCCGTTCGGCAGGACCAGGCGCTCGCCGATCGGCTTGAGGTACTGGTCGCTGGAGATGGTCAGGCCGTTCTCGGTTTCCTGGCCGACCTGGTCGGTGCCGAACTGCTTGGTGGAGGCGAGGCCGATGCCCGAGCCCGCGGCGACGAGAGCGACCGTGGTCGCCCCTGCCGTGACGAAGCGCAGCTTGCGGGATCTGCGGAGTTCTTTCTTCCCGCCACGCCTGCGACGGCGCGTTACTTGCATGTCCTCATCCCTTCGTGGAGGCGAGCAGCTCGACGTTGCCGTCGAACTGCCACAGCGGGTTGGGCCGGTCCCCTTCCGGGGTCCGCACCTGGAAGTAGCCGTTCACTTCCTTCGGTCCGTCGCCGTCGGCGACATACCGCCCGTCCGAGGTGACATCGAGCTGGTAGATCGCCTGCCCGGTCGCTGAGATGCCAGGGAGATGCCAGGAGACGACGCAACGCCAGTCGTTGCCCGGGCCTTCGGCCTCGACGAGGCCGCCGCCCTTGGTGCATTCCGTGCTCGCGGCGAGCTGCTCCTCCGTGACGTCCGGACGGTGCAGTTGCGCGGCTTGGATGCGGTAGAGGTGCGCGAATTCGACCGACAGCGACCGCTGCAGTTTCGCCTGGTCGATGCCGGAGCCCGACGCGGGCGTAGCGACCGCGACGACCGCGACCGTGACGCCGACCAGCCCGGCCAGCGGCAGCAGGCCCGCAGTCAGTACGCGACGACCCGCCCCGTCGTAGGTCAGATCGGTGAAGTCGCGTCTCACGAACAGTATGTAGGCCAGCGCGGTCGCGACCACTGCCCAGACCAGGCTCACGCCGACGCCGATCAGCAGCGGACCGAACTGGACTGGGTCGGTGAAGAGGCCGTTCCACGAGATGAACGCGTACGTCGGCAGCGCGAGCCGCACGACGACCGGCAGCGGCAGCAGTTGCGCCACCGTCATCACCAGCGCGACCACCGCGGGCAGCAGCAAGCCCATCGGCGACCGTCCTAACGCGACAGAGCCGAGCAGGCCGATCCCCGCCAGGGCAAGGGTCGGGGCGAGCACGCAGACCCAGGCGAGAATGACCTTCAGCGCCGCGTCGCCCGAGGACAGCAGGTGTCCGTCGAGCCCGACCAGCGGCTGCCCGCCGACCGCGACGAGTCCGCCGACCGTGCTGGACACCGCCAAGCCGAGGACCAGCAACAGGATCACGGTGCCGCTGGCGAGTGCCTTCGAGACGAAAATCCGCCGGTATGACCGCATCGCCACCAGCAGGTGCCGCCAGGTGCCGAGCCGGTCCTCGGCGGCGAAGACGTCCCCGGCGACCAGCGAGGTCAGCAGCGGAAGCGCGTAACTGCCGGCGAACCCGAGCAGGACGAGCGGCCCGGCCCAGCCGGTGATGTTCATCAGGCGGCCGAACAGGGTGTCCACCGGCAGGTCGCTTTGCTGGCTGACCGCGGCGACGAAGACCGCGGGCGCGAGCCAGCAAGCGAGCAACAGCACGCGGATCCGCCACTGGGACAACAGCTTCACCAGCTCGAACCGGTATCCGCGGCCCAGCCCGACCGGGCGGACGGAGGCCGGTGCCGCTTGCCCGTCGACGACAGTCATCGCTTGTCCCCCTGCTCCGTCAGCTCCAGGAAGGCCGCCTCCAGCGGCGAAACCACCGGAGCCAGTTCCCGTACGCCGATGCCCTTGCCGACGACGCGCGCGACCAGGTCGTCGAGCGCGGGCACCAGGCCGCTCACCACCAGGACGTCGGCCTGCCCGCGCGGGGTCTGGGTGTCGTCGATCCGGAGCCCGGGCACGTTCTCGGCGATCTCGCGGGCCGCCTTCTGGTCCGAAGTCACCAGGCGGTAGGCCAGTTCGCGGTCCTCGGCGGACAGTTTCGCCAGCGGGCCGGTGAAAACGACACAGCCCGCGGACAGGATCGTCACCTCTGAGCAGAGCGCTTCCAGGTCGTCCATCCGGTGGCTGGACAGCACGACCGCGGTCCCCTCGTCGGCGAGCCGGCTGAGCACGCCGTGCACGTGTTTCTTGCCCGCCGGGTCGAGGCCGTTCGCAGGCTCGTCGAGGATCAGCAGCCGCGGTTTGGTCAGCAGCGCGGCGGCGAGGCCGAGGCGCTGGCGCATGCCGAGGGAGAATCCGCGCGCCCGGTCGTCGGCGACGTCGGTGAGCCCGACCTGCGCGAGAAGGGCGTCGAGGTCGACGGTCTGGCCGCGCAGCGAGGCCAGCGCGGCGAGGTTCTGCCGCGCGGTGAGCGACGGGTACAGGCCTGGTCCGTCCACGAAGCCGGAAATGCCGTCCGGGATGGCGAACGCGCGGCCGACCGGGCGGCCGAGGATCTCGAGTTCGCCCTCGTCGGCGACCGCGAGTCCGAGCAGCAGGCCGAGCAGCGTGGTCTTGCCCGCTCCGTTCGGTCCGACCAGGCCGTGGATCTCGCCGTACGCGACGTCGAGATCCACTCCGTCGAGCGCGATCACGTCTCCGAAACACTTGGTGATCGCGCGGGCTCGCACCGCGTCGCTGGTTTTCATCCGTCCCCACTTTCCGAAGCCGTGAGGAACTTAGGCACGACAAGTGACATGCGAACCCGCGCCAGGTTGAACGTTGGGGAAACCCCGTGCGCCGCGGCCGGTTTCCCTCGAACTAACCGGACAAAACGGGATCAAGTACGCGGCGGTAAAGTGTCCGAGATCTCCCGGACCAGCACATAGGACCGTTTCCGCTCCGCGTGGTCGTGAATCGGGGTGGTGATCATCAGCTCGTCCGCGCCGGTTTCGGCGATGACTGTGCGCAACGAATTCCGCAGTGCCGCCGGCGCTCCGGCGAGGACCGGACCGGGCCCGATCGCCGGGTCGACGACCGCGTCTTCCGGACGCGGCAACAAGATCCGCTCGCCGCGCGAACGGCTCAACGCCTTAGCCCGAATGGACCTGGCGAGCCATTCGGCGCGCTCTTCGGTCGCGGCGGCGACCACCGCGACGCTGACCACAATGGACGGTTCGCGGGTCCGGCCGGGACGGAAGTTCTCCCGGTAGCTCCGGGTCGCGGCGGCGGCTTCGGCGGGACGGAGATGGTAGGCGAACGCGTAGGGCAGGCCTAGTTCGGCGGCGAGGTGTGCGCTGGCCGTGCTCGAGCCCAGCAGCCAGATCTCCGGGACGTTGCCGCGTGCGGGAGTTGCGCGCAGCGGTCGGTCGGCGTCGGTGAAGTACTCCAGCAATTCCTCGAGGCGGCTGGGAAAGCTTTCCGCCGGGCCGGGATTCAGCGCCTCGGCGATCCGTGGCGGACCGCCGAGCGCGCGGCCGAGCCCGAGGTCGATCCGGCCCGGGTGGAACGCGGCGAGCGTGCCGAACTGTTCGGCGACGACGAGCGGCGGATGGTTGAGCAGCAGGACACCGCCCGCGCCGACGCGGATCCGGCGCGTGGCATCCGCGACGCGGGTGGCTGCCACGGCAGGCGCGGCGCTCGCGACCCCGCGCATGCTGTGGTGTTCGGGCAACCAGTAGCGGTGATATCCCAGCTCGTCGGCCAGTTCGGCCAGGTCGACCGTGCGCTGCAGCGCCTCGCGCGCGGTCGATCCCGCGACGATCGGCGACGTGTCCAGCACGGAGACCCGCATCCGGGCATCATCCCGGACCGGGCGCGGCCGGACAACCGGACCGCCCACGGTCTCAAGTGGACGGTCCAGTCCCGGTTTACGAGGTCTCCCGCACCGGCGCGGGCGCGACCTCCTCCTCTTCCACCGCCTCGCTCAGCTGCCAGCCGCCCCGGCGACGCAGCACCACGAGGTAATAGACCAAGGCCAGCAAGGCAATCGCCGCGGTGACGATGAGGCTCGGCCGTCCGATCACCGGGTCGGTCGCGTTCACGTACAGCACGAACGCCAGCGCGACCAACGCCACCACCGGCGCGATCGGGAAACCGGGCATCCGGTACTTCGCCCCCGCCGTCGCCCCGGAGCGGCGGCCCAGGATCGCGCCGAGACAGAGCGCCGCGTACACGACGACGATCGACGTGCTGGTCACGACGGTCAGGATTTGCGGGTCCACAAAGCACAGCGCGGCGGCGATGAAGCCGGTCGCCAGCGTCGCGACCCACGGGGTGCCGAACTTCGGGTGCACCGCGGCGAGCGCGCGGTTCATCGCCTTCGGCCACGCGCGGTCGCGGCCGCTGCTGAACACCAGGCGGGAGCTGATCAGCACGATCGCGAGGACCGCGTTGATGATGGCGAGCGCGACCGCGAGGCTCAGCACAGTGTCCAATGTGGTCCCGCCGCGGGCCTGCACGAAGTACGACAACATGTTGGGAGAGTTGAACAAAGTGCCGAGATCCGGGGCGCCCATGAGCACCGCGGTGACCGGGATCAGCTCGGCCAGCACGGTGACCCCGAGTCCCATGAGGACAGCGCGCGCCACTCCGCGTCCGGCGTCCTTGGTTTCCTCTCCAAAGTAGACAGCCGAGCCGTAGCCGTTGTAGGCGAAGATCGCGATGGCGGTAGCGATCATCACCGCGCTGATCGTCGCCGGGCCGCCGCCCGGGGCGACCGGATGCGCGAGCAGATCGGAGAACGGGCGGGCAGGCTTGACCAGCCCGAGCACCGCGACCACGGCCAGCGCCAGCAGCTCCACGGCGAGGAAAATGCCCGTGACCCAGGCGTTCAGTTTGATGTCGAACACCGCGACGATCGCGGCGAGCACGCAGGTCACCGACGCGACGATCGCCGGGGAAACGCCGGGCAGCACCACGCTCAGGTAGGTGCCGACGCCGAGCGCGATCACCGCGACGATCAGCACCTGCGTCACGATCATGATGCCCAGCACCATGAATCCGGGCATTTTGCCGAGCGTGCGGGCCGCGATCGTGTACTCGCCGCCCGCGCTCGGGAAGGCAGAACCCAGTTCGGCGTACACGAAGGCCATGAAGACGCCGACCACGGCGGCGGCGAGGAAGGCGTAGAAGGCGCCCGATCCGGCGCCGGTGAGGACGCCCGGCGCGATGACGAACACCGAGGACGCCGGGCTGATCGCGGAAAGCGTGATCAGCAGCATGCCGAGGGTGCGCAACCCGCGGCGCAAGACGGGGGTGGACAACGCTGGCCTCCATCACGTCGTTGTTTGAATGGAACTAAAATAACCAGCCGGGCGTTCAGCTAAGGCCCTCGCGCCCGCCGCGTCAAGACTTCGGCGGTCTCGATCCGTTCCGGGGGTTGCGTTTTTCGAGATTTGTTCAAAGAATCAGGGCATGGCAAGACCGAGCAAGGCCCCCGAGCGGCGGGCGGAACTGGTCGCGGCGGCGCGGCACACGGTGGTCGAACGCGGCGTGCTGAACCTGAAGCTGCGCGACGTCGCGGACCACGCCGGCATGTCGCCGGGTTCCCTGTTGTACTACTACCCTTCCCTGAGCGACCTGCTCGAAGACGTGCAGCAGGAGGCCGTCGAACGCTTCTGCGTAGCGCGCGAAGCCGCCGTCGCCGCCGAGTCCGACCCGCGGGCCCGGATGCGCGCGATGATCAGCAGCGGACTGCCGAACGGCAAGAACGACGAGCTGTGCGTGCTGCTGTACGAACTGGGCACCATCGCCCGCCGCGAACCGGCGTACTCCGCGCGGCACATCGCGCTGTACGAACGGCAGGTCCGCGGGTACGTCGGCATCCTGGAAGCCGGTGCCGCGACGGGGATTTTCGACCTGACCGACGCCCCTGTCACCATCGCCCGCAACCTCGTCACGCTCGAGGACGGGTACGGACTGCACCTGACGCAAGCGGTGCCGCCGCTCGACCGATCCGTCGCCGAGGCGGCGGTGCTGTCCTACGCCCGCGTTTCGACCCGATGCTCCCTGGAGGACCCCGCATGACCCGCGCCCGCGACCTGGGCATCGCCCTCGGCGGCAAGCCCGGCCCGCACAACGCGATCACTGACATCCCAGGCGTCGAGGTCGGATACACCACCTTGATCGAGGGTTCGTCGGTGCGGACCGGCGTCACCGCGATCCTCCCGCGCGGCCGTTCGCGGTTCGACGTGCCGTGCTCCGCCGGTACGTTTTCCTTGAACGGCAACGGAGAAATGACTGGCCGAGCCTGGCTCGCGGAGACCGGGTCCTTGACTCTGCCGGTTCTGATCACCAGCACCCATTCGGTGGGGCAGTGCCATCGCGGAACGATCGACTGGGTGGTGCGCGAACGCCCGGACGCCGCGGCGGAATGGCTGCTGCCGGTGGTCGCCGAGACGTGGGACGGGTATCTCAATGACGTCAACGCCCCGACCATCCGGACCGACCACGCCGTCGCCGCCATCGACGCGGCCACCTCCGGGCCCATCGCCGAAGGTTCGGTCGGCGGCGGCACCGGGATGACCTGCTACGGCTTCAAGGGCGGCACCGGGACTTCGTCACGGGTTGTTTCGCATGGCTCGGACAGCTACACCGTTGGGGCTCTGGTGCAGGCGAACTTCGGAAGCCGCCCGGAACTCACCGTAGCCGGGACGCACCTGGGCACCGAACTGGCCGACGACAACCCGATGGCCGACACAAGCTGGCTCGCTCCGGCGGGCGCGGGGTCGGTGATCGTCGTGATCGGGACGGATGCGCCGCTGTTGCCTGGTCAGTGCACCGCCCTGGCCCGCCGGGTGCCGCTGGGGTTGGCTCGGACCGGGACCACTGGATCGCACTTCTCCGGCGACCTGTTCCTGGCCTTCAGCACGGCGAACGCGGGCGCGTTGACCAGCCATTTCCCCCGGCCGGACGACGAACCTTACGAAAGCATGCGGTTCATCCCGTGGGGTGCGATTGACCCGTTCTTCGAGGCGGTGGTGCAGGCGGTCGAGGAGGCGGTGCTGAACGCGCTGGTGGCGAACGAGGAGATGGTCGGGCACCGGGGGCACCGGGTTCCGGCGCTTCCCCTGGCGCGGTGGGGAGCCTAGAGCAGGCGCGGCGGGCTCGCCCGGGCGCTTGGCTGGGTACGCGCCGCGTTCGGGCGAGCCGGAGCTTTCCGGACCCGCCCCCGCCGAGAAAGCCTCGTGAGTGCCTAGGCCGGTTCTAACCGGCTTGGGCACTCACGAGGCCCCACACCGACGCACCCCGCCGGACCACGCACCCGCACCTCCCCGCCCTCGGCATCCTCCTCGCCGCCGCCGCACCGCCCGCCATGGCCGCCTCGCCGCGACACGCCGCCGCGGGCAAGACACGCCGGTCGCCACCGCACGGGAAGACTCGCCGAACCGCATCACTGCTCTCGGGGCTCGGGGCTCGGGACTCGGGACTCGGGGCAAGTCGGCACATCGCCGCAGAGCTGCTCACGAGCGGACCCGCCACGCCTCGCCCGCCACCCGCCTCGCCGCCGCAGTCCCGCTTCCGGAGCCGCATCCTGGCCGCGCTCACGACCGCCGCCCCGGCCCCGCCTCTCGGAGCCACACCACTGCGGTCGTGCCCGCCAGCGGACCCGCCAAGCCACGCCCGCCACCTCACCCCGCAGACCCGCCTCCGGAACCGCATCGCCGGTCGTCCTTCCGTCGGCCAGCCCGCTCATCTCGGCCACCGCCCGCCGGGAACCGCCAGTCGCCCGACCCCTTGCCCCGACCCGCCAGGATCGTATATCTTTTGAGATATCTTCCTCTCCCGACGACATCCGGGCAGGTCAACCCCCATGAGTCCCGCATCTAGCACTACCCCGCCGGAGCGGCCGGGCAAGGTTATTGCGCTTCATTTGAACTATCCGTCCCGCGCGAAGCAGCGCGGGAGGACCCCGGCGAAGCCCTCGTACTTCGTCAAGCCGACGACCTCGATCAGCACCTCCGGCACTCCGATCGAACGCCCGGCGGGCACCGAACTCCTTGCTTTCGAGGGCGAAATCGCGCTCATCATCGGCAAGCAAGCCCGGCGCGTCACCCCCGACCAAGGCTGGGACCACGTCGAGAGCATCACCGCCGCCAACGACTTCGGCGTATACGATCTGCGGCACGCTGACGGCGGCTCCAACCTCCGCTCCAAGGGCGGCGACGGCTTCACGCCCCTCGGCCCAGCGACGATCCCCGCCGCGGAGGTGGATCCCGCGAAACTCCGCGTCCGCACCTGGGTCAACGGCGAAATCGTCCAGGACGACACCACCGAGGACCTCATCTTCGACTTCGGCACGCTCGTCGCCGATCTCTCCCAGCTGAGCACGCTCGAACCCGGCGACGTCATCCTCACCGGGACCCCGGCCGGATCGTCCGTCGTCAAGCCGGGCGACACGGTCGAGGTCGAGGTCAGCTACGGCGCGAAAAGCACCGGGCGGCTCGTCACGCCGGTCATTGAGGGCACCACACCGCTCCCGGAGTTCAGCGCTCAGCCCAAAATCGACGACAACCAGCGCGAACAAGCCTACGGCGACCGGGAATCCGCGGGACTCCCGGCCGAGTTCGTGCTCACCGAGGAACTCAAGACCAAGCTCACCAGCGTAGGCACGGCAACGCTTTCGGCCCAACTGCGCAAGAACGGCTACAACCACGTCTCCATCGACGGCCTCGGCTCCACCCGCCCGGATACGAAACTCATCGGCCGCGCGAGGACGCTCCGTTACGTGCCCTTCCGCGAGGACCTGTTCAAATCCCACGGCGGCGGTTTCAACGCACAGAAACGCGCCATCGACAGCCTCAATCCCGGCGACGTCCTGGTCATGGAAGCCCGCGGCGAAAAGGGAACCGGCACGATCGGCGACATCCTCGCCCTGCGCGCGCAGGTCCGCGGAGCGGCGGGAATCGTCACCGACGGCGGCGTGCGCGACCTCGCGGCGGTGGCGGCGCTGGACATTCCGACCTACCACTCCGGTCCGCATCCGGCAGTGCTCGGCCGCCGCCACGTTCCCTGGGACGTCGACATCACCATCGCCTGTGGCGGCGCGACAGTGCAGCCGGGCGACGTAATTGTCGGCGATTCCGACGGCGTTCTCGTGATTCCGCCGCACATGGTGGAGAAAATCGCGGACGCGGCGATCGAGCAGGAACGCCAGGAAACGTTTATTGCGGAACAGGTCGCGAACGGCGAGAGCGTCGACGGCCTGTACCCGATGAACGACCACTGGAAGGCCAGGTACGCCCAGTGGCGCCCGTAGCAGGCGAGAGCAAATCCCAGCGCGCGTACCGCTGGATCAAGGACCGGATCGCGGACCGGACCTTCGGTCCCGGCTATCGGCTGGTGCTGGGGCAGATCGCCAAGGAACTGGACGTCAGCGTCGTCCCGGTGCGCGAAGCGATCCGGCTGCTCGAGGCCGAAGGGCTGGTGACGTTCGAGCGGAACGTCGGCGCGCAGGTCGTGATGGTCGACGAGACCGCGTACGAGCACACCATGCAGACCCTTGCCCTGGTAGAAGGTTTCGCCACCTCGCTGTCCGCGCCGAAACTGTCCACTGAGGACATCGCACGGGCGCGCGCGGTCAACGAGCAGATGCGCCTGTCGCTGGAAAACTTCGAACCGCACCGGTTCACCGAGCTGAACCAAGAGTTCCACTCTGTCCTCTTCGAACCCTGCCCCAACCCGCACGTGCTCGACCTCGTGCACCGCGGCTGGCACCGGCTGGCGTCGCTGCGCGATTCGACGTTCAGCTTCGTCCCGGGCCGCGCGCACGAATCCGTCAAGGAACACGAACAGCTGCTGGTGCTGATCGAGCAGAACGCCGACCCGCTGGAACTCGAACTGGCCGCGCGCCGGCACCGCACCGCCACCCTCGACGCCTACCTCGACCGGCGGGCCGCCCCGCCCGCCGAAGCTCCCTAGGAAGGACCCCGCCCCATGAGGTTCCGCAGCACCCCGAACGCCATCACCGGCTCGATCGCGCCGCTGATGACCCCGTTCACCGCCGACGGCGCCGTCGACCACGAGAGCCTGACCAACCTGGTGAACTGGCAGCTCGCGTCCGGTTCGCACGGCGTTTCGATCGGCGGCTCGACCGGCGAGCCCGGCGCGATGACGGTGGCCGAGCGCGCGGAAACGATCCGCACGGTCGCCAAGGCGGTGGACGACAAGGTGCCGTTCATGCCCGGCACCGGTTCGGCGAAGCTCGACGAGACGCTGGAGCTGACCGCCGAGGCACGCGACGCGGGCATCGACGCCGCGCTGATCATCACCCCGTACTACGCGCGGCCCACCCAGGAAGCGCTCTACCAGTGGTATGCCACGGTCGCGAAGGAATTCCCGGACCTGCCGATCGTCGCCTACAACGTGCCGAGCCGGACGTCGGTCGACCTCGCGCCGGAGACGGTCGCGCGGCTGTTCCGCGACTTCGACAACTTCGTCGGGATCAAGGAGACCACCAAGGACTTCGAGCACTTCTCCCGCGTACTTCACTTGTGCGGCAAGGAATTGCTCGTCTGGTCGGGCATCGAACTGCTGTGCCTGCCGCTGCTTTCCCTCGGTGGCGCCGGATTCGTGAGCGCCACCGCGAACATCGCCCCGGCGGCCAGCGCCGAGATGTACCGCGCGTGGACCGAGGGCGACTTCGACCGCGCCCGCGAGATCCACTACGGCCTGCACCCGCTGGTCGACCTGCTGTTCGTCGAGACCAACCCGGCCCCCGGCAAGTGGGTGCTGGAGCAGCGCGGCCTCATCCGGTCCGGCTTCGTGCGCCCGCCGCTGATCACCCCGACCGAACCGGGCCTCGCCCGGATCACCGAACTGATGCGCCAGGGCGAGCAGTACCTTTCGCCCGTCGACGGCTTCACCGTGGAAGGAAAGTGACCATGACCGCGCACTACGTGCCGGAGAATCTGCCGGAGCACATCCGCCACTACATCGGCGGCGCGCCGGCCGACAGCGTCTCGGGCGAGACCTTCGAGGTGCTCGACCCGGTCACGAACAAGCCGTATATGACGGCAGCGGCGGGCAAGGCCGAGGACATCGACCTCGCCGTCGCCGCGGCGAAAGAGGCGTTCGACCACGGCCCGTGGCCGAAAATGTTGCCGCGCCAGCGCGCCCGGATCCTCAACAAGATCGCCGATCTCGTCGAGAGCCGCGACAAGCAGCTGGCCGAGCTGGAAACCTTCGACACCGGCCTGCCGATCAAGCAGGCGCTCGGCCAGGCGCAGCGCGCCGCGGAGAACTTCCGGTTCTTCGCCGACCTGATCGTCGCGCAGGCCGACGACACCTACAAGGTGCCCGGCAAGCAGGTCAACTACGTCAACCGCAAGCCGGTCGGCGTCGCCGGGCTGATCACGCCGTGGAACACGCCGTTCATGCTGGAGAGCTGGAAGCTCGCGCCGGCGCTGGCGTCCGGCTGCACCGTGGTGCTCAAGCCCGCCGAGTTCACGCCGCTGTCGGCGAGCCTGTGGGCGGACATCTTCCGCGAGGCCGGCGTGCCGGACGGGGTGTTCAACCTCGTCCACGGCCTCGGCGAGGAAGCGGGCGACGCGCTGGTCAAGCACCCCGACGTCCGGCTGATCTCGTTCACCGGCGAAACCACCACCGGCGAAACGATCTTCCGCAACTGCGCGCCCGGCCTCAAGGGCATGTCGATGGAACTGGGCGGCAAGTCCCCCGCCGTCGTGTTCGCCGACGCGGACTTCGAAGCCGCACTCGACTCCACGCTGTTCGGCGTCTTCTCGCTCAACGGCGAACGCTGCACGGCAGGCAGCCGGATCCTCGTCGAGCGCCCGATTTACGACGAGTTCTGCTCCCGGTACGCCGAACGCGCCCGCAACATCGTGGTCGGCGACCCGCACGACCCGGCCACCGAGGTCGGCGCGCTGGTGCACCCGGAGCACTTCGACAAGGTGATGAGCTACATCGAAATCGGGAAGACGGAAGGAAAACTGCTCGCCGGCGGCGGCCGTCCGGAGGGCTTGGACACCGGGAACTACGTGGCCCCCACGGTCTTCGCCGATGTGAAGCCGGACGCGCGGATCTTCCAGGAGGAGATCTTCGGCCCGGTCGTGGCGATCACGCCGTACGACACCGACGAGGAAGCTCTCGAGCTGGCGAACAACGTCAAGTACGGCCTGGCCGCCTACGTCTGGACCGCTGATCTCACCCGCGCGCACACCTTCGCGCAGAGCATCGACGCCGGCATGGTCTGGCTGAACTCGCACAACGTGCGCGACCTGCGCACGCCGTTCGGCGGGGTCAAGGCGTCCGGCCTCGGCCACGAAGGCGGCTACCGCTCGATCGACTTCTACACCGAACAGCAGGCCGTGCACATCACGCTCGGCGACGTGCACACGGCGCGCTTCGGGGCCGGGAAGGACAAGGCATGACCACGACCCCGCCGGACGTCATCCGCTGCGCGTACGCGGAATTGATCGTCAGCGACCTGAAGGCGTCGCGAGAGTTCTATGTGGACGTTCTCGGTCTCGTCGTGACCTATGAGGACGACGAAGCGATCTACCTGCGCGCGTTCGAGGAATACCTGCACCATTCGCTGATCCTGCGCAAGGGCGCGGAACCGGCGCTGGCCGTGCTCGCCTACCGCGTGCGCGGCGAGGGCGAACTCGACGTCGCTGAGGCGTACTACCGCGAACTCGGCGTCGAGGTGCGCCGCGTCCCGGCGGGCACCACGCGCGGCATCGGCGAAGCGGTGCGCGTGCTGGACCCGCTCGGCTTCCCGATCGAGTTCTTCTACGAGGCCGAACACGTCGAGCGCTTCACCCAGCGCTACGACGTGCACGGGGCGGGCGCGCTTTCGCGGCTCGACCACTTCAACGTGAACACGCCGGACGTCCCGGCGGCGCGGAAGTACTACGAGGGCCTCGGCTTCCGGGTGTCGGAGGACATCGTGGACGACGAGGGCACCGTGTACGCGGCGTGGATGTTCCGCAAACCGACCGTGCACGACGTCGCGCTCACCGGCGGCGCGGGCCCTCGCCTGCACCACATCGCGTTCGCGACCCACGAGCGGCACCAGATCCTGCACATCTGCGACCACCTCGGCGCGGTGCGGAAATCGGACCAGATCGAGCGCGGCCCGGGCAGGCACGGCGTGTCGAACGCGTTCTATTTGTACGTGCGTGACCCGGACGGGCACCGGATCGAGATCTACACCCACGACTATTACACCGGCGACCCGGACAACCCGGTGATCAGCTGGGACGTGCACGACAACCAGCGCCGCGACTGGTGGGGCAATCCGGTGGTGCCGAGCTGGTACACCGAGGCCTCGCGGGTGCTCGACCTCGACGGCAAGCTCCAGCCGGTCGTCGAACGCACGGAAGCGAAGGAAATGGACGTGACCATCGGCGCGGACGGGTTCTCCTACACCCGTGCCGAGGGCGCCGAGCAGGGTTTCAAACTGGGCGAACAGGTCTAAGGTGCGTTCCGTCCGTGAAGGGCTCCTTGAGGGAATCTGATTCCCGGAAGGAGCCCTTCACGGACCGCCAGCAGCGGTACCGGCACTTCGACGGAGAGGTGACATGATGACGGCAATCTTGCAGACGCCCACCACGGTCGCGCAGGACTTCACGGAGTTCCGGTCCGCTGTCCTGCGCTCGTTCGTGCCGCTGCAGGTGAGCACCGACCACCGCGACCGCTTCCACGGCAGGCTCCGCACGCACGAGGCGGGCGAGATCGCGCTCACCGAGATCACCGCGTCGCCGCACGCGGTCGAGCGCACGCCGGAACTCATCGCCCGCGCCGACCGGCCGTGCTACAAGCTGAGCGTCATGCTGGCCGGCACCGGAATCCTCACCCAGGACGGCCGCGAAGCGGTGCTGCGGCCCGGCGACGTCGCGCTGTACGACACGAACCGGCCGTATTCGCTCGTCTTCGAGGAGAATTTCCGGACGCTGGTGCTGATGTTCCCGCAGCAGCAGGTTGACCTGCCACGCGACCTGGTCGGTCAGCTCACCGCGGTGCGGATGTCCGGCCGCGAGGGGGTCGGCAACGTCGTGGTGCCGTTCCTGGCGCAGCTGGGCGGGAATCTGGACGTGCTGACGAGCCCGGTGGGCGTGCGGCTGGCGCACAACGCGGTCGACCTGCTGACCACGATGCTGGCCACCGAACTCGACCTGGACCGCACGGCCGCCGACCCGCACCACGACCTCATGCGGCGGATCCGCAGTTACATCGACGCGAATCTGTCGCGGTCCGATCTCGGTCCGGCGCAGATCGCGGCGGAGCATTACATTTCGACGCGGCATCTGCACGGGTTGTTCCAGGAGCAGGGGACGACGGTGGCGGGGTGGATCCGGCAGCGTCGGCTGGAGCATTGCCGCCGGGATCTGCGGGATCCGTTGCTCGCCGCGCGTCCGGTCGCGGCGATCGCGGCGCGGTGGGGATTTGTCGACGCGGCCCATTTCTCGCGCGTCTTCCGAGCCGCCTTCGCGCAGTCGCCCAGCGAATTGCGCGCCCGCGGCTGACCCCTCGCAACGACCGACGGCGCCCCTGTCCATCAGGGGTGCCGTTTGCCGTTTCCGCCCCGAAGCCGCTGGTATTGACCGCGAGCGTCCGGCAGTTGCCCGCCAGCGCATGAACGTTCGCTCCCGGGCCGGGGCGCGGCGAGCATGATGGGCATGTCCGACCCTTCCCCTGACGAATGGCGCACCTACGACGAGTTCGCCGCCGGGATCGACACCTACCGGCTGCCCAACGCCGACCTCACCGGGCGGGAGCTCACCGTCACGCAGGATGACGGCGCGAAGCTCGAACTGCGGTTCCTCGACGGCGAACGGCTTGCTCTGAACGGCGTCGAAGACCCCTACGACGCGGTCGCCGTGCGCCCCGACGTCTTCTTCGTGAACCTGCCGCTGACGAGCGTCGAAGGCGAGGCCCTCACGATCGTCTACTCGACCACCACGCACCGCGCGCTTACCGTGCGGTCGGTGATCGGCGACGAGGACGTCGAAGGCACGCCGCGGGTTTCGCAGACCTTCCACGCCGGCACGACCGACGGCGGCGAGCCGACCGGCGACGTGCCCGGTCCGTCGCGGGACCTCATCGGCAAGCGCAACGTCTACCGCTACAGCCCGAACCACCTGTACGAGCACGTTTACCTCTCCTCGGAACGCTACTGCTGGCAGTGCGTCGAGGGCGTGCAGCGCGGACACGGCGACGTTGATATGTCCACCGTCTGGAAGTTCGCCGACGGCCTGTACCTGTTCTGCTTCCGGGAGTTCCGGATCGCGGTGGCCAGCGTGTGGCTGCACGACCTCGGCTACGACCTGCGCACCACCGGCGTTTTCCTCGGCATCACCGGCGACGGCCGGTCCGAGCATTCCCGCGCTGGCGGGCACATCTACCCGCTCGGCTCGATCAGCTACCCCGACGTCCAGCCTGTCTAAGGAGTTTCCCGTGTCCAATATGGACGTGATCACCGCGCACTACGAGGCGAGCGACCGCGGCGACCTCGACGGCATGCTCGCCCCGATCGGCCCCGAGACCACCTGGACCGAGGCCGCCGGATTCCCTTACGCGGGCACCTACACCGGCCCGGACGAGGTGCGGCGCAACGTCTTCGAGGCGATCGCGCGCGACTGGGACGGGTACCAGTTCACCCTGTCCGCGCTGCTGGACGCCGGCGACTCGATCGTCGGTCTCGGCACCTACACCGGCACGAACCGCAAGTCCGGCAAGGCGTTCACCGCGCGCGTGGCGCACGTGTGGAAGTTCGACGGCGACAAGGTCGCGAGCTTCGAGCAGATCGTCGATTCCGCCCCGGTCGCCGCGGCGACCGACTGAATCTCCCGCGAAACGGCGGTGCCGGTCCTTCCCCCGGCACCGCCCCCGTTCTCTCTCCCCTCCCCCTCTGGTCACTGTGGACCGGAAAGCCGAGCCATGATGAGAAAGTTCCTGCCCGCGCTCGCCGCGGCCGTGCTCGTCACGCTGGTCGCGGCGGGCTGCGCGGGCACCGCCGATCCGAACGGACCGATCGTGGTCGGCTCGGTCAACGCGCTGAGCGGACCCGCCACCTTCCCGGAATCCTCCCAGGCCGCCAAGGCCGTCTTCGACGCGGCGAACGCGGCGGGCGGCGTGCACGGGCGCAAGATCGAATACCACGCCATCGACGACAAGGGCGACCCCGCCGCCGCGGCGGCCGCCGCCCGCGAAATCGTCGGCGGCGATCAAGCGGTCGCGCTGGTCGGGTCGTCCAGCCTCATCGAATGCCAGATCAACGCCAAGTACTACCAGCAGGAAAAAGTCCTGTCCATTTCCGGCATCGGCGTCGACCCGTCGTGCTTCACCAGCCCGAACATCGGGCCGGCGAACGTCGGGCCGTTCCACGACATGACGCTGACCCTGCTGTACGGCTCCGAAGTGCTGCACCTGGAAGACATGTGCGCACTGCTGGAAATCGCCGGGAACACGCTGCCGTACTACCGCGCGGCGATCGACGAATGGTCGAAAATCACCGGAAAAAAGCTCAAGTACGTCGACGCGACCGTGCCGTACAATGGTTCCGACTACACGCCGTACATCGTCAAGGCCCGCGCCGCCGGGTGCAAAGCGGTGACGGTCAACCCGGTCGAGCCCGACTCGATCGGCCAGCTGAAAGCCGCGCAGGCACAGGGTTGGAAAGATGTGACCTGGCTGCTGCTGACGAGTGTCTACAGTGAACAGTACGCGAAGGCGGTTTCCGAAGCGGGCCAGGGAGTTTACGTCCCCGCTGAGTTCTACCCGTTCACCGACCCGTCCAGCCCGCGCACCAAGGAGTGGCGGGATCTCATGACGCGCAACAACATTCCGCTGACGTCGTTCAGCCAGGGCGGCTACCTCGCGGCGAAGTACTTCCTGCAGGTGCTGAACGGCATGCAGGGCGAGATCACGCGGGAATCGGTGACGAAGGCGCTGCGCGAGATGAAACCGATCTCCGATCCGATGGTCGGCACGCCGTACGTGTTCGGACCCGGGCAGACGCACCACGACAACACCGCGGGCTGGCCGGTCAAGCTCGCGACGGGCACGAACCGGTGGCAGATCGCCGGTACCGACTGGCTGCGGATCCCGCGGCGCTAGCCCGATCCATTCTGGACAGAGGAGACTGCAATGGTGCAGGGAGCGCTGGCCGGGCTGGCCGCCGGCGGGCTTTACGCGGTGCTGGCGGTGTGCCTGACGCTGATGTCGCGGCTGGTCCGCGTCGTCAACTTCGCCCAGGCGGCCACCGGCATGTTCGGCAGTTACGTCGGGGTGGCCCTGTCCGTCCACGGCGGACTGCCGGAATGGCTGGCAGTGGTGCTCGGCGTGCTGCTGGGCGGGGTGCTCAGCGTGCTGATCGGCTGGGTCGTGTCGACCTGGCTGGCCGAAGCGGGCACGGGCACCCGCTCGGCCGTGACGGTCGCGGTGCTGCTGCTGTTGATCTCGTTGTCGTTCATCCTGTTCGGCAACAAACCGCAGCCGTTCCAGGCGTTGCTGGCCGGTCCGGCCTTCACCGTCGGCGGCGTGGTGATCAGCCAGGTGACGGTCGTGACGGTCGCGCTGGCGGTGGTGATCGCCTTCGCCGCGCGGTTGATCCTGACAAAGACGCCCGTTGGCATCTCACTGCGCGCGCTGTCGGAACGCCCGACGACCGCTGAGCTGCTGGGCATTCCCGCGAAGCGGCTCAGCGCCGCGGTCTGGGGCGCCACCGGCCTGATCAGCACCGTCATCATCGTGATCGTCGCGCCGTCCCAGTCGAACGACGCGACCTCGCTGTCCATGCTGGTCGTGCCCGCCGCGGCGGCGGCCCTGCTCGGCGGGTTCCGCCGGCTGGACCTCGCCGTCGCCGGCGGTCTGGTGCTCGGCATGCTGCAGGGCGCGCTCGCGCAGGTCGACCAGCTTTCGGTAGTGCGGAATTTCGTCCCGTTCCTGGCCATCGTCGGCCTGCTCGTGTGGTCTCAGCGCAAGGAGGTGTGGGATGCAGCTCGCTGACCGGGGCGCAGTGTCCCGCTTCGGAACCCCACTGGTCGTCGCGGTGGTCGCGGTACTGGTCGGCATCGGCCTGACCGTCGGCCTCAACGGCTACTTCGCCTACCTCGGCGTGAGCGTCGTAGTAGCCGCCATCGCCTTGCTCGGCCTGGGCGTCGTGACCGGCAGCGCGGGCATGATCTCGTTGTGCCAGTTGACCTTCGGCGCGATCGGCGCGTGGGTCGTCTCCGCGCTCAACGTCGCCCACGCGCCCGGCGGCTTCCTGTTCTGGCTGCTGCTGGGCGGTCTCGCGGCGGGCGTGGTCGGTGTCCTCATCGGACTTCCGGCGCTGCGGCTGCGCGGGATCAACCTGGCGGTGGTGACGCTCGGCCTGGCCGCGGCCGCCGACGTCACCCTGGTGGAAATCCAGTTCCCCGGCACCACCGAAGGCGTTTCGGTGGACCGGCCGTCCTTGGTCGCCGACGACAACGCGTACTTCTTGCTGTGCGTCATCGTCCTGATCGTCTGCGCCTTGCTCGTGCACTTCCTCCGGCGCGGTCCGTGGGGCAGCAGCTGGGCCGCAGTCGCGTTCTCCGAGCGCGGCACCGCTGCGGCAGGCGCGAGCGTCCGCACGGCCAAGCTCTCCGCCTTCGCGGTCAGCGCCACTCTCGGCGGCATCAGCGGCGGCCTGCTCACCGCACAGGTCGGGTTCGCCTTCCCGACCAGCTTCGCTCCGCTGCAGTCACTGGCGTTGTACGTGCTGGCGATCATGTCCGGTGCGCACCTGATTGACATGGCAGTGTTCGGCGCGGTCCTGTGGGTTGCCGTACCAGAGCTGTTGAAGCGCTGGGGCGTCCCGCAGGACTGGGGCTACGTGATCTTCGGCCTGCTGGGCATCCAGGCCCTGGCCGGACGCGGCAATCTGGGCACCGCGATCCGCGAACTGTGGCGGCGCCGTTCGAGGGCCAGCGCCGGAGTCCAGATCACCGCGCTGGACGAGGAACCTCCGCGACTGCCACCGGGCGAGCCGGTGCTGGTGGTCCGCGGCTTGAGCGTCACTTTCGGACAGGTCAAGGCACTGTCCGGAGTGGACTTAGCCGTGCCGAAGGGCGGAGTTCTCGGCGTCATCGGCCCGAACGGAGCCGGAAAGTCCACTTTGGTCGATGCCATCAGCGGCTTCCTTCCACAAGCCCAAGGAACCGTAGAACTGGCCGACCGTCCGCTCACCGGCGACCCGACTCAGCGGGCCCGTTCCGGCCTGCGGCGCACCTTCCAGCAAGACCGCGTCCCCTCCGGCCTGACCATCGAGGCGTACGTCCGCTTCGTCGCCCGCCGTCGTCCGCCAGCCGCCGAAGTCGCTGCCGCACTGGAGTTCTTCGGTTGTCCTCCGGCAGCAACGCCGCTGGACCGGGTCGACGTGGGCGCGCGCCGGCTGGTCGAGGTCGTCGGCCACCTGATGGCGAAACCGCAAGTGCTGCTCCTGGACGAACCGGCGGCGGGTCTCCCGCACGAGGAACACGTCGCGTTCGGCGAACGGTTGCGGCAGGTCCCGGCCCGGTTCGGCGTTTCGGTGCTGATCATCGAACACGACCTCGACCTGGTCCGGTCGGTCTGCGACACCCTGACCGTGCTCGATTTCGGCGAGGTGCTGGCGAGCGGCCCGCAGGCGGAAGTGCTGGCGGATCCGGCGGTTCTGAAGGCCTACCTGGGCGAAACGGAGATGCTGTGAGCACGCTGCGAATCGAGAACCTGACCGTCGCGCGCGGGGCGGGCCCGGTCATCACCGACGTCGGCCTGACGCTGGAAGCAGGCAAGATCACCGCCCTGGTCGGCCCCAACGGCGCGGGCAAGACCAGCCTGCTGGAAGCCTTGTCCGGCGTGCTCCCCGCGGCGAGCGGGACTATCCACATTGGACACGCGGACGTCACGAAACACTCGCGGGTGGCCAGAGCGCGGCTCGGACTGGCGCACGTGGAACAAGGACGGGCGGTCTTCGCCGGGCTGACCGTCCTGGAAAACTTGCGCCTGACCGCCAAAACCCCGGCCGGCGTGGACGAGGTCCTCGCCCTCTTCCCGGAACTGGAGAAACGGAAGAACTCCCCTGCCGCGCTGCTGTCCGGCGGCGAGCAGCAGATGGTGGTGCTGGGCCGGGCCTTCGCGGCGAAGCCCAAGTTCCTGCTCATCGACGAGATGTCGCTGGGCCTGGCTCCCGCGGTCTTCACCAGGCTTCTCCCGGCGGTCACCGAGTTCGCCAAGGCGGGCGCGGCGATTCTCCTGGTGGAACAGTTCACCCACCTGGCGCTGAAGGTCGCGCAGGAAGCCCTGGTGGTTTCTTCCGGCAAGGTCACCTACACCGGGGAAGCGCAGCCGCTGCTGGACAATCCGGACACGCTGCACCGGGCATACCTGGGCGCCAACTGACCCGGGGCGTGGGCGTTCCGCGGTGGGCCGCCCACGCCCCGGCCGGTCAGCCCTCCCGGATGGTCATCTTGGCCAGCCGGTCGCCGTCGACCTCGAAGACGAACTTCGAGCGGCCGTTGGCGTGGTTGCTCCGCCAGTCCCCGACCACGGTGACGGTGTCGCCGGAGACGGCGACCTCCTCCGGGGTCAGGACGCCGCGCGAGCCGATGAACTCGACATCGCTCCACCCCTTGATCGCGGCGCGGCCGGCGAACGACCGGCCCCAGTCGTCCACGACGCCGTTTTCGGTGAACGCGTCCAGGAACGCGGCGTCGTCGTGCCGGTTCACCGCGTCGACGAACGACGCGACCGGTTCCGGAATCTCCACTTCGGACATAGTGCTTTCCCTTGCTGTCGCGGCGAAACTCAGCGGGTGGTGTAGCCGCCGTTGGCGAAGATAGTCTGCCCGGTGATCCACCAGCCCGACGTCGCCAGGAACGACACGATCGGGGCGATGTCCTCGATCTTCGTCAGCTGGCCGCCCATCGCCTGCGATTTGTGGAATTCCACCCGCTCCGGGGTTTCCTGGCCGTAGAAGAACGGCGTGTCCATCGGGCCGGGACCGACCGCGGTGACCGAGATCCCGCGCGGCGCGAATTCCTTGGCCGCGGCGCGCGTGAAGTGCTCGACCGGGCTCTTGCCGCCCGCGTAGGTCGAGTACCCGTCGGTGAACGCCGCGAGCAGGCTGGTCACGATCGTGATGATCTTGCCGCCGTCGGCGACGTTCTTGCCCGCTTCCTTGATGAAGAAGTACGCGGCCTTCGAGTTGATGTCGAACATCGAGTCGTATTCGTCCTCGGTGGTCTCGACGATCGGCTTGCGCAGCACTTTGCCCACCGTGTTGACCGCGACGTCGATCTTGCCCAGCGCGGCCTCGGCGTCCGCGAACAGCTTCTCCACGTTCGCCGGAACGGTCAGGTCGCCGGTCAGGACGACGCCCTTGCCGCCCGCCGCCTCGACCGCGGCGAGCGTCTCCTCCGCCTGCGGGCGGGTCGACTCGGAGTTGTAGTGGATCGCCACGTTCGCGCCGGCCTCGGCGGCCTGCCTGCTGACGAGCCCGCCCAGGTTCTTCGCCCCGGCGGCGACGAGGACGTTCTTGCCCTTGAGGGTGTGGTCGGTCATCGGGACCCCTCCATCTCTTTATCGCTGATATGCACCACTGTATCAGTGCAACAGCGACTACCATAGCGGTGTGACACAGATTGCGAACGCTGATACCCGGACCCGGCTCCTGGACGCGGCTGCGAAGCAGGTCGCCGCGACGCCGGGCGAGGACATCTCGCTGCGCGCGATCTGCGCCGAAGCCGGGGTGAAAATGCCGACGCTGTACCACTTCTTCGGCAGCAAACAGGGCCTGCTGGACGCGGTCGTCGAGCGCGGTTTCGACCTGTATCTGGCGGAAAAAGGCGCCCGCGAGCCGTCCGGCGACCCGATCCAGGACCTGCGCGACGGCTGGGACGCCCACGTCGCCTTCGGGATCGCGAACCCCGGCTTCTACACGCTCATGTACGGCCAGGTCCACCCCGGCCACGCGCCCGCGGCGCAGGAGCGGCCCAGCGCGATGCTGCGCGCGCTGACGCAAGCCGCCGCCGACCAGGGGCGGCTGGCCGTCCCCCCGGAGCAGGCGGCCGCGCACATCCTGGTGGCGAACATCGGCGTCACGTTGCGGCAGATCATCCTCGCCGAGGAGGACCGGCCGCTGTCGGTCGCGGTGCGGGAGGGCGCGATCGCCGCGATCACCGGCACCGGGCCGGCCGCGGACAGCAGGCACGCCGAGATCCACCGGGTGCTGGAACACGCCGCCGCGAACCCGGAAATCCTGGGGGCCGCGGAGACGCAGCTGCTGGCGAAATGGCTGCGGAGACTGGCGGAATCAGGCTGAGGCGACGGCCGGGCGGTCGATCCGCTCGGGAAACGGATCTCCCTCCGGCGAGTCCGCGGCGAAGACCAGCGTCGAGCCCGACATGCTGAGATATCCGTTGCTGCTGCCCCTGATCGCGAACCCGTATCCGTCGGACGTGCACGCGTAACCGGCGGAAGGCGGTTTCGCGCGGAACTCCGTCGCCCAGCCCTGGTCGCGTCACGAACGCATCGTCAGGTCGAGGTACTGAGCGCAGGTCGCGGCGGTCGGTCCGAGCATCCAGTAAGCGATGTCGAAGGACCGCCGGGTTTCGTCGAGGCCGTAATCGTCGGAAAGGGTCACCCCGCGGTGGAACCTCGCCTTGGGCAGGTCCGGATGCCACCGCACCAGGGCCGTGCCGGACGGCAGCGCCCGGAGGGTTTCGGTGAAGTACTCCAGCGATCGGGCCCGGACCGCGGCTTGCGTCGGCACGTCAGCCGACCGGCTTCGGGGCGCCGCTCGCCGCGCGGAGGACCTCGGCGGCGGCGTTGCGCACGTCGTCCAAGACGCCGGTGGCCCACTGCCGGACGTCGGCGTCCTTGAACTCGCTGTCCACCACGCCGGTGAGAACGGTCGCGGCCCGCGCCATCGCGGCGGCGAGCGTGCCCGCGGCGTCGGCGACCTTCTCGACCCAGTCGTCGCCGCAGGAATCGGACACGACCGCCACCGGGACCTGTTCGACGTGGTAGAAGGTCCGGCTGGCCTCGCGGGCGGCGGCCAGCATGGCGAACACCCGGTCGGCGAGCGCCTCGCGGGCGCGCGCGACCGGGTGCCGCGGATAGGTCATGGCCTCACGGCCGAGCAGGACTTCGACTTCCCGGGCAATCTCGACGGCCCGGTCCGCGAATCGCTTGTTGGCTGTCGCGGTCTTCGCCGCCCAGTCCCCCTCGAACGTCATCCGGCCATTGTCCGGCTACATTCCCGCGCGCTCAAAGGCCAAAGTGGGCAAGTCGACCGCGTGCGCCCCGCCGTCCGCCACCAGCACTGCGCCGGTGATATACGAGGACTCCGCCGATCCCAGGAACCGCACGATGGACGCGATTTCCTCCGGCTCGGCCGGACGGCGCAACGGGACCTCGGCGGTCACGCGCCGGTACCCCTCGTCGTGCCCGCCATCGAACCCGGCCGCCTCGGCGAACTGCTCCATTTCGCCGTCCGCCATCGGCGTCCGCACCCAGCCCGGGCACACCGCGTTGGCCCGGACCCCGCGCGGCCCGTAATCCCGGGCGATAGACCGGGTCAGGCCGATCAGCGCGTGCTTGGCCACCGTGTACCCGGCGACATTCGGCCCGGCGAACAACCCGGCCAGCGAAGAAACAATCACGACCTGCCCGCCGCTTTCCACGAGCGAAGGCAACGCGGCCCGGCAGAACACGAACGCACTGGACAAATTGGACCGGAGCGCGATTTCCCATTCCTCGTCCCCGGTGTCCACCACCGAGGACAGGCCGTGCCCGCCGGCATTGGCGACGATCACGTCCAGCCGTCCGAACTTCTCGAGGATCTCCGCGATCGCCGCCTCCGCGTCCTCGCGGACGCTGGCGTCAGCGGCGATCACGTGCGCGCCGGTCTCCGCCGCGACCTTCTCCAGCGGCTCGCGCCGCCGGCCCAGAACCACGACCTGCGCGCCTTCGCCGGCGTACCGCCGAGCAACCGCAGCCCCAATGCCCGTCCCTCCGCCGGTAATCGCCACGACCCGCGTGTCTGCCATCGACATTTCTCCCTTTCAAGCAGGAAACCCAGACCGAGCCGATACGCCGAAATCGGCGAGCAAGGCCTGCCCGTTCACCGTCCGCGCCCGCGCGGAAGCCAGATACAGCACCTGCTGGGCGACCTCGTCGGCCGCCTGCACCGGGAACCCCGGTTCGTCCAGCAGGTCCCCCAAATCCCCGCGCGCCATCGGCGTATCGACCACCGACGGGCACACGCAGTTGACCCGGACGCCGTCGAACTCGACCGACAGCGCCCGCGTCAACGACACCACCGCGCCCTTCGACGCGCAGTAGGGCACCATCCCCGGCGCGCACACGAAGGCCGAATCGCTGGCCAGGAAGACGATGGAACTCCCGTCTCCGAGCCACGGCCGAGCGTGCTTCGCGACCAGGAACTGCCCCAGCACGTTCACCGACAGGACCGCGGCGAAGTCCGCCGCGCTGGTCTCGGCGAGCGGCCGTCCGACCGGTCCTGATATCCCAGCGCAGCCGACTACCACGTCAATCCCGCCGAACTGCTCCGCCACGAGCTGCACTGCCGCGGCGACCTGTCCTTCGTCGGTGATGTCCGCCCGCGCCGCGACGACGTCGCCGGGAAGCGACGGCGGCCGGACCCGGTCGACGACCCCGACCCGCGCGCCCTCCTCCAGGAACGCCCGCGCGCAGGCCAGTCCGATCCCGGAGGCGGCGCCGGTGATCAGCACGGCCTTGCCGGCGAGGTCGAGTCGCATGCGGCAATCCTGCAGCAACGGAGCGGGCGGGGATTGGCAACGAGTGCATCCTTGTTGTCAGCGACCGCACGACCCCCGGAGCGTGGCTACCGCTGCCCCCGGGCCACCGCGAAGACTGCGGCGAGGAGCGCGAAGGGACACCATGAGCAACGCACACGCCCACCCCCTTGACCCGCTGACCGCCGAGGAGCTGGCCGCCGGCCGGGCCGTGCTGGAGGCACAGGGGCTGATCACCGAGACGACCCGGTTTCCGCAGGTCCTCCCGGTGGAGCCGGACAAGGCCGCCGTGCTGGCCGGCGCCGCGACCGACCGCCGGATCCAGTTCACCCTGCTCGACACCGCGACCGGCGAATCGGCCGACGCGGTCGTCTCGGTGACCGCCGGGGAACTGGTCAGCCACGAGAAGTGCGGCGAGGGGCAGCCCCCGTATCTCTTCGAGGAGTACGACCTGGCCGAGGCCATCACGAAGGCCTCCCCGGAATGGCAGGCGGCCATGCGGCGCCGCGGTCTCGGCGACCGCATCGAGCACGCGTTCTGCGCCCCGCTCGCCCCCGGCTACTTCGGCCGCGAGGACGAGACCGGCCGGGTGATCCGTTCGCTCACCTTCCTGCGCGAGGACAGCACCGACAGCCCGTGGGCGCATCCGGTCGAAGGCCTGGTCGCGCACCTCAACCTCACCGAACAGCGCGTGCTCCGGGTCGAGGACGAGGGCGACATCCCGGTCCCGGAGGACTCCGGCCGCTACGGCCACCACCCCGCGCGCACGACGCTCAAGCCCATCGAGATCACCCAGCCGGAAGGCCCGAGCTTCCAGGTCGACGGTGCGCTGGTGACCTGGGAGGGCTGGCAGCTGCGCGTCGGGTTCAACGCGCGCGAGGGCCTGACCCTGCACCAGCTGACCTTCCAGGACCGCTCGGTGCTGTATCGCGCGTCGGTGCCTGAGATGGTCGTTCCCTACGGTGACACGTCAATCGGCCGGTTCTGGATCAGCTACTTCGACGCCGGGGAATACCTGCTCGGCAAGAACGGGAACAGCCTGCGTCTCGGCTGCGACTGCCTGGGCGTGATCCACTACTTCGACGCCTTCCTCGCCGACGACCACGGCCAGCCGGTGCGCGTGCCGAACGCGATCTGCATGCACGAGGAGGACTACGGGATCCTGTGGAAGCACACGGATCTCGAGGGCAAGGCCGAGGTCCGCCGTTCCCGCCGGCTGGTGCTCTCGTCGATCTCCACCATCGGCAACTACGACTACGGGTTCTTCTGGTATCTCTACCTCGACGGCACCATCGAATGCGAAGCCAAGGCGACCGGCATCGTCTTCTCCGGCGCGGGCGAACCCGGGTCCGCCCATCCGCACGCGTCCGAGATCGCGCCCGGCCTGTTCGCGCCGGTGCACCAGCACCTGTTCTGCGCCCGGCTCGACTTCGCCGTCGACGGCCAGCGCAACTCGGTATACGAGGTGGATGCTGTTGGCATCCCAGTCGGCGACGAGAACCCGTATGGCAACGCCTTCACCTGGAAGGCCACGGAACTGCGCACCGAACAGGAAGCGAAACGGCACGCGAACCCGGCGACCGCGCGGGTGTGGGAGGTCCGCAGCACCGAGCACACCAACCGGCTCGGCGCGCCGACCGCGTACCAGCTGGTGCCGCGGCCGTCGGCAACCCTGATGGCGCAACCGGAATCGACGGTGTACCAGCGCGCGACCTTCGCCACGAACCACCTGTGGGTCACGCCGTACGCACCCGACGAACGCTTCCCGGCCGGCGACCGTCCCAACGCGCATCCGGGCGGGGCCGGCCTGCCCGCGTGGACGGCGGCCGACCGCTCCGTCAGCGACACCGACGTCGTGCTGTGGCACGTCTTCGGCCCGACGCACATCCCGCGTCCGGAGGACTGGCCGGTCATGCCGGTCGACTATTCCGGATTCATGGTGCGCCCCTACGGGTTCTGCGACCGGAACCCGGCTCTCGACCTGCCCTCGGCCGCCCACGGTCACTGCGAACACTGAGGAAGGCTTCATGCCCGCGACCAATCTGTCCGACACCTCGACCTGGCTCCCGCTCGACGGTCTCGCCCCCGGTTTCGACGCCAACAAAGCGGCCACTGTGGACGATCTCGACAACCAGTCGTTCAATTTGGACTGTGCCGACGGCGGCACGTTCTCGATCAGCTTCACCAGCGGGCGCGCGTCGTGGAACGAGGACGGCGCCACCGGCGAGACCGCTTCCGAGACGTTTCTGGTGGACGCCGGACTGTTCTACGTGCAGTTCCACCCCGGTGCGGAAACCGCGTACAGCCTGCTGCTGGACGTGCGCCAGGGCCGCGCGCTGATCGTCACGAGCACGATCGGCGACGGACTTCCCCGCGTGACGCAACACTTCCGTCCCGCGACCATCCAGGGCCGCGAGGCGCACGGCGAGGAAATCGCGCCCAGCACGGCGTTGATCGGCCGTCACGTGCAATGGGTTTACAGCGAAGAGCACGCGTACGAGCACGTTTACCTCACCCCGCACTGGTACACCTGGCAGTGCCTTTCCGGCCCGGAGCGGGGCCTCGCCGACACCGACGAGAACTCCGTCTACCAGATCCGACCCGGGGTCTACGTGTTCTCCTGGCGCGAGAAGGTCATCCCGTGCGCGTCGGTGACCGTGGCCGACCACCGGAACGTGCGGGAGCTGCGTTCGCACGGTTCGCTGTTCGGGCTCGCTGAGGACGGCAAGACGCCGACGCACTTCACCTTCGGCGCGTACGGCCGTTTGCTCAGCAACACCGTTTATTCGCCGGACTACGACCCCGCTGGACAGTGACCCGTGGCGCCTGAACTGCTCCTCACCAACGCCACTGTGTACACAGTGGACGAAGACCGGCCGTGGGCGACCTCGCTCGCGGTGGAGAACGGCCAGATCACCACCGCCGAGGCGGGCCCGGACACCGAGGTCGTCGATCTCGGCGGCGCGTTCGTGCTGCCGGGTTTCGTGGACGTGCACAGCCACCACGCTCTCGCCGGGCGGGAATTGTTCGAACTGCGCCTGGAAAGCGGCGCGAGTCTCGACGAAATCCTCGCCGCGGTAAGGGAATGGTCGGCCGGGCTCGGTCCGGACGAATGGGTCGTCGGCGGCGCGTGGCCGTCCACTTTGGGCCCCGAACTCGGCCACGAATCCGCGCGACGAGCGCTGGACGAGGCGGCGGGCGGGCGTCCGGTGGTGCTGATCGAGGACAGCAGGCACAACCGGTGGGCGAGCAGCCGGGCGCTGAAACTGGCCGGAATCGACGCGTCCACCCCGGACCCGGCGGGCGGAACGATCCACCGCGACCTCGACACCGGCGCGCCGACCGGTCTGCTCATCGAGACCGCGGGTTTGGCGGTGGAGCGGGCGATGCGGGACACGCGCACGCTCACCGCCGAGCAGCACGCCGAAGCGTCGCGGCGGGCGATCGCGATCCTGCACTCGTACGGGGTCACGGCGTTCCAGGACGCCGCGGCCTCGCTGGACATCCTCGCCGCGCTGAAGACACTGGACGACGCGGGCGAACTGGCCGCGTGGGTAGTGTCGTCGATGCTGGTCAACGACCCGATCTTCGGCGCGGACCCGATCGGCAGACCGCTGCTCGACCGTGCCGCGGCGTACCGCAGCGAGCACCACCGACCGGACTTCGTGAAAATCTTCCTCGACGGCACCCCGCCCGCGCACACCGCGGCGTTCCTGGAGCCGTACCTGAACCACGAATGCTTCTGCGGCGACACCACGATGCCGCCGGAGGAACTCGCGGAGTGGCTGGACGTCGCGGTCGCGGCCGGCTTGTCCGCGAAAATCCACTGCGCGGGCGACGCGGCCGTCCGGGCCACTTTGGACGCTGCCGGTGCGTTGCGCGCCCACGGCGACTACACGACGAAAATCCAAGTGGCACACGGCCAGTTCATCCACCCGGACGACCTGGAACGCTTCGCGACGCTCAACGTGTCGGCTGATATCTCACCGTTCCTGTGGGTGCCCGGCGTGATCCCGGACGCCATCGCGCAGGTGATCCCGCCCGAACGCGCCGCGCGCATGCAGCCGAACCGCGCCCTGCTGGACACCGGCGCACTGGTCGCCGGAGGTTCGGACTGGCCGGTGAGCGAGTCCCCGAACGCCTGGGAGGGCATCGAGGGCCTGATCACCCGGCAGGACCCGTACGGCAAGCATCCGGGGAGCCTGTGGCCGGAACAAGCGATCACGCTGGCGGAGGCGATCCAGGTATTCACGCTGAACTCGGCGCGGGCTTGCGGGCTGGATGACGTTACTGGGTCTTTGACGCCGGGGAAGTCGGCGGATTTCGTGGTGTTGGATCGGGATCCGTTCCAGACTCCGGCTCATGAGCTGGCTGGGATTACGGTGCGGGAGACGTGGTTTGGGGGGAAGCGGGTTTACGCGCGGGATTGAGGGCGTGGGTGATTGGGTTCGGCGGGATAGCCACGCCCGATCTCGGCGGCGGGGCCCTGTTGACGCGGGCCGCGGGTGCCGAATCGAGACCAGGACCCATCCGCTGCCGCGGCGGACGAACTAGCCGCGACCAGGGCGCGGGAGACATGGTTGGCCGGGAACCGACTTTCCGCGCGGGGTGCGGTGGCGGTTCTCCGCGGGACAACCACGCACGTCCGCCGCAGCGCGCTCGCGACTTTCCCCAAGTCGCGCGTGCTGTGGACAACCCGTCCGAAGAGGCCTGGGTTGTCGGTGGGGGCGGATAGAGCGGAGCTTTGCCCACCCTGTTGACGCGGGCCGCGGGTGCCGAATCGGGACCAGGACCCCTCCGCTGCTGCGGCGGACGAACTAGCCGCGACTAGGGCGCGGGAGACATCGTTGGCCGGGAACCGACTTTCCGCGCGGGGCGGGGTGGCGGTTCTCAGCGGGACAACCACGCACGTCCGCCGCAACGCGCTGGACTTTCCCCAAGTCGCGCTGGCTGTGGACAACCCGGTTAGAGGGACCGGGGTTGTCGGTGGGGGCGGATAGAGCGGAGCTTTGCCCACCCTGTTGACGCGGGCCGCGGGTGTCGAATCGAGACCAGGACCCATCCGCAGCCGCGGCAGACGAACTAGCCGCGACCAGGGCGCGGGAGACACCGTTGGCCGGGAACCGACTTTCCGCGCGGGGCGGGGTGGCGGTTCTCAGCGGGACAACTATGCACGTCCGCCGCAGCGCGCGCAGGACTTTCCCCAAGTCGCGCGTGCTGTGGACAATCCGTCCGAAGAGGCCTGGGTTGTCGGTGGGGGCGGATAGACTGGACAAGGGCCGTCCCCCAGAGGAGGGCGGGGGTTT
Source organism: Streptomyces sp. AA4 (assembly GCF_000158875.1). Lineage (NCBI taxonomy): Bacteria > Bacillati > Actinomycetota > Actinomycetes > Kitasatosporales > Streptomycetaceae > Streptomyces > Streptomyces sp. AA4. Next base: position 6,427,934 of record NZ_GG657746.1, read on the forward strand.
GCGTCGCCGGGGCTGTGGCCAGGACCAGGTGGCGGCAAGGGCCACGGATTCGCGATCGACGCCCCGGTCAAGCGCGTTACCGGCTATGTGACGCTGGCTGGCGTCCGGCGATTGCTCCGGCGGCTTGGTCCGCGATGTCACGTCGGCGATGAGGTCTCGAACGATCGGGCTTTCTCGATGGCGATCGGCTTCCGCTCCCTCGGCGGCCATGGGCAACACGGGCCGAACGAGAGCACACCGGTTCAACAGCGCCGCCATGACAGCACAACGGCCAAAGCGGCCCAGGGATGACGACCGCTCAGAACCGCGCCCGGCAACAGCCCCAGCCGCGACCTCGCGCGTGGCAACCGCAGCAACCGCGGGGCCACCGCGCGCGACGCCGTCAAGCCAGCAAAAACTCCGCCACCCGCTCCCCCATCAGCACCGCAGGCGCGTTCGTGTTCCCGCTGATCACCCGCGGCAGCACCGACGCATCCGCGACCCGCAGGCCGGACACTCCGCGCACCGCCAGCGTCGGGTCGGTCACCGCTCGTTCGTCCGTTCCCATCCGGCACGTGCCGACCTGGTGGTGGTACGTGATCGCGGTGCGCCGCACATACTCCCGGACCGACGCCGGTCCTGGGTACAACTCCCGCGCGCCCCATTCCTCCGCCAGCGCCGAGGCGCGGCCGATCAACCGGCACTGCTCCACCGAAGCCACCAGGCTCTCGAAGTCCGCCGGGTGGGCGAGTGCGGCCAGGTCGATCAGCGGCATCTCCGTCGGATCCGTGCTGCGCAACCGCAGCGTGCCCCGGCTCTGCGGGTTGATCATGCCCGCCATCAACGAAAACCCGGTCGCCGGGCCGGTCATCCACGGTTCGTACATCGGCACGCTGAAGTGGATCGGCTGGGTGTCCGGCACCGCCAGGCCAGGGCGGCTGCGCCAGAACAGGTGTGTCTGCGTCACCGAACGTCCGGTCTGCGGGGGCGCGACCGCGCGCCGGTCGGTGGCGAAGATGACCGGCGACAACAGGTGGTCGTGCAGGTTTTCGCCGACGCCCGGCAGGTCCGCGACGACGTCCAGGCCCAACGCCGCAACATCGTCGGCCGGGCCGATTCCGCTGCGCAGCAGGATCGCGGGGGACGCGAGGGCGCCGGCGGCGAGCACGACTTGGTCGGCGAACAGCGGTTGCAGGTCGCCGTCGATCTCGGCCAGGACGCCGATACAGCGGTCGCCCTCGAAAAGCACGCGGTGCACCAGCGCGCCGGTGTGTACGGTCATCTGGTCGGCGACCGGTTGGGCGTAGCAGAGCCAGGTGTTGCGCCGCCGTCCGCCGGTCATCGTTACCTGCTGCACGGAGATGCCGTCCAGGGTGCCGCTGTTGTAATTGTCGTTGAACGGCAGGCCGATCTCCTGCGCGGCATCCACAATGGACTGCTGGATCGGCTGCAGCGGATCGTGCTTTTCCAGGTCGAGCAGGTCGCGTTCGATCCGCTCGTACACCGGGCGCACGTCGTCCCACGTCCAGCCGGGCAGGTTCCAGCCGTCGTAGTCCGCCGCGGCGCCGCGGACCCAGATCATCGCGTTCAGCGAATGCGAGCCGCCGAGGACCTTGCCGCGCGGCAGGTGCAGCCTCCGGTTCCCGGCGTGCGGCTGCGGCACCGTGTAGTAGTCCCAGTCCTCGGCGGCGTGCCACAGCTCCGCCGCGCGCGACGGGTCGTGGATCGCCGCGTTCGTGTCCGGTCCGCCCGCTTCCAGCAGCGTCACCTTCGCGCCCGCGTCGACCAGCCGCCGGCACACCACCGAACCCGCCGAACCCGCGCCTACCACGATCACGTCCATGTGCCGATCCTGACCGGTCCCCCGGCCGCGCCCGGAATTGTCTTCACTCGCCGACAACGGGCGTGCCCTCGCGGACAAGACCGCCCGCCCGCCGCGCGCCGATACTCGAAAGCGACCAGAAGTTTGGGACTAGGGAGCACCGATGCCGACACGCCTGTTCATCGACGGTCAGTGGACCGAGGCCGGCGGGGAGCCCATCCCGACCCGCGATCCGGCCACCGGCACGGTTCTCGAAGACGTCGGGACGGCGACCCAGGCTGACGTCGACGCCGCGGTCGCCGCCGCGCGCCGCGCGCTGAACTCGCCGGAGTGGGCCGGGCTCGCGCCGGTGCAGCGCGCGAAGCTGCTGTTCCGCCTCGCCGACCTCGTCGACGAGCACCACGAGGAACTCGCCGCGCTGGAGACCCGCGACCAGGGCCAGCCGATCGGCGTCTCCCGGCAGGTGAGCGTCACCGGCGCGGCCGAGCACCTGCGGTATTTCGCCGGCTGGGTCACGAAAATCCAGGGCACCACGAACCCGGTTTCGTTCCCGGACACGCTGCACTACACGCGCCGCGAACCGGTCGGCGTGAACGCGCTGATCACGCCGTGGAACTTCCCGCTGATGATCCTCGTGTGGAAACTCGCGCCGGCGCTCGCCACCGGGAACACCGTGGTGATCAAGCCGAGCGAGGTCACGCCGCTGACCAGCATCCGGCTGGTACAGCTGACCGAGCAGGCTGGTATCCCAGCGGGCGTGGTCAACCTGGTCACCGGCGACGGACCGGTGGGTGCGATGCTGAGCGCGCACCACGACGTCGACCACGTCTCGTACACCGGTTCCACCGCGGTCGGGAAGCTGATCACCGCGGCGAGCGCGGAGTCGAACCTCAAGCGGCTGACGCTGGAACTCGGCGGCAAGGCCCCGAGCATCATCGCCGCCGACGCCGACCTGGACGCCGCCGTCGCGGGCAACCTTGCCGGCGCGACGCTGAACACCGGGCAGGTCTGCGCGGCGTACACGCGGTTCTACGTCGACCGCAAACGCGAGCAGGAGTTCGTCGAGAAGATGGCCGCCGGACTCAAGGGACTCCAGGTCGGCCCTGGTCTGGACGAGACGACGCAGGTCGGCCCGCTCGTGTCGGACAAGCACCGCAAGCACGTGGCGAACCTTGTCGCCGCCGGCCGCTCCGAAGGCGCGGACCTGATCACCGGCGGCTCGGAAGTCGACCGCGACGGCTATTTCTACCAGCCGACCCTCTTCGCGGGCGTCACCGACAACATGACGATCATGCGTGAGGAGATCTTCGGCCCGGTGCTGGCGGTGACGCCGTACGACGACCCGGACGAGTTGGTCGCGCGCGCGAACGACACGCAGTATGGCCTCGCCGCGACCGTGTGGACCCGCGACATCCGTACGGCGCAACGCTATGCGGACGGGATCCGCGCGGGTGCGGTGTTCGTGAACATGCCGCCGATCCCGGACATGGCCGCTCCGTGGGGCGGGTACAAGGCGTCGGGCTGGGGCCGTGAAATGGGCCCGTGGGCGCTGGACGCGTACACCGAGACGAAGGCGGTTTGGCTGCACTACGGTTACTGAACGCTTTCGGGGCTCGGCGGCCGGACTGCCGAGCCCCGTTCAGCGGGCCAGTTCGGCCAGCGACAGCAGCAGATGCGCCGACTCCGGGTACCAGATGTCCGAATGCGCCCCGGCTGGATTCCACCACCGCCCGCGCCGGAACCGCCAGCGCGACTCGACATTGACGATCCTCCGGTCCACTTCGGACCGTGAATACTCCGCGTCCACCTTGTGCAGCACGGTGTTCGCCACGTCCTCGGGAGGGACTTTCACACCGACGTTCCCGATTCCCGGCACGCCTTCCGCCAACCGGTGCCACAACCCGGTGGCTCGGTCGAAACGGGACCGGGTCAGCACGATCGGCCCGTTGATCGGAGCGTCGCGCAGCACGGGAGCGAACCGGTCGGTGAAGATATCCGGCCGCGCGGCCATCTGAAACACCAGCAGAGTGTCCACAGTGTACGGATAACGCGGATCCGCCCGATCCCACCCGAGAACGGGCGGACCGTCCCCGGCCGCGGCCTGCACCGCTTCCACCACGAATCGGCCGCCGAAGGAATGGCCGACACAATGCAGGTACTGACCCGTGACGGTCCGCAAACTCGGCGCACTGCCCGGCAATTGGCGTTCCGCGTTCAGATACCCGAGCAACTGGCCGAGCGCCTCCGCGGCCCGTCCGTCGGTGGTCATCTTGTGCGCCCGATCGCGGATCCGCCGGTACCCGGTCAGGAACGGATTGCTCATGGACGGCCACCGCACCATGACGTAAAACCCTTGCCACGCCCCGAGTCCTTCGTACGACCCGGCCGCGTAACGCTCTTCCAGCAGCCCGAAGAACTGGCGCGCCCGCCGGTCCGCGGTTTCCCGGTTGTTCTGCCACCCGTGCACGAACACGACGATGTCGGTCGCCGTCGCCGGAACTTCCAGCCACCGGGACAGAAATCGCGGCGTCGCCTCGGCGGGCACCGGCTTGCCGGTTTCCGGGTCCACGAAATCGCCGTGCTCGTCGAGGTCCAGGATCACCGGTTCGATCACGGTCGCCCTTCCTGCCACAGATGCACGTCGATCCCGCGGTACAGCGAAAACATCAGCCCGAGCGGATTGTGGTGGTCGTCGGCGAACGAACGGGCCAGCGAGCGCACGATGTCGCCCAGTTTCGCGCCCGAATCGATGAATTCGGTGAACAGCCGCCGCGAATACTCGCACGCGAACGCGGGCGGCAGGTCGATCTGCGGGCCGATCAGGCAGCGTCCGCCGTTGCCCAGCAACGCTTTGCCGAAAGCCGAGTAGAACGCCGACGTCACCTGGCCGCCCTGGCAAGCGCCGACATAGACAAACGGCCGGGTCGGCAACGGCGCTTCCGCCAGCCACGCGGTCAGGTCGGTGCCGTAAATCCGTTCGCCGTCGCCGAGTTTCAGATACGGCTGCTCGACCAGGCCGCCCGATCCGCTCACCTTGCCGTGACAGCCGAAATACGTGACGTGGTCGGCGAAATCGCGGCTGCGGAAGTGCGCGGCGAGCGTTTTCTTGTCCGGCCGCAACACGACTTCCGCCCGGCCGTGGAAGAAATCGACCACCGGCGCGATGTAGGGCGTGTCCGGGAATTGCCGGTCCACGCCGTGGTCGACGTTGAGCCCGACCACCGGTTTGCCGCCGTCCACGGTGATCCGCGCGTCGAAATCGTCGACCCGGGAGAAGGTGTGCTCCACGACGTGCCGGTAGCCCCAGAACCCGGCGAGCGACCAGTTCTCGTCGTCCGGGTACTCGTCCGGCCGCCGCGGCGAGGTGTACAGCATGCCCCACGGCACGATCAGGCTGTCCGATTCGATGCTGATCACGTTCTCGCCCTCGGCGAGCGCCAGTTCGAGCAGCGACCGGATCCGCTGCAGCCCGCGATCCGGACCGGCGAACAGCAGCCGGTACATCAGGTAGCCCGCGTCGGCGAGCGCGGAACCCGCGCGCCCCAACAGTTCCGGCCGCTCCGCGAGGTCCCAGCCGTCGGCGAACGGATGGCGGCGCGGCCCGCGTTCGGTCCGCTCGGCGAGGTCCACGACGTGCCGCTGCCACGTTTCGCGGAGGATGTCGATCCGCGAGTTCAGCTCGCCGAGGCTGTGCGCGATCCGGCCCTGGTACCCGCCGCCGCCGTCCTCCGGGAACGCGCTGCCCCACGCCTGCACGAGAAGCCCTGGCGCACCGGGGAATTCGAGGAACCGCAGGTTGACCGTCCGCGCCCGGTTGTACGGCGGCACCGCGACGCGGCTCAGCCCGGCGGTGTTGTCGACGGTCACCTCGGCACTCAGCTGACGGGTCATGACGGCGCCTCCACCGGCAGCGCGGCCGCGATTTCCAGGAGCAGCTGGGCGTCGTGCTCGCGGTAGATCCGGAAGACCAGCCGCAGCGGACCCGGTTCCGCCGGGACGACCCCGAAAGCCGCCGGTTCGCGGAGCCGGTCGCCGGTGATCCAGCCGACCCGCGACACCGGCACGGCCGTCCCCGGCCCGGCGTCGAGCAACACCCGGACGCGCACCACGTCCGACTGGGCGGGCGCGGGTTCCTTGCGCCGCACCGAAACCGCGACCCCCACCAGCTGCCCGACGACGACCGGACCGTCGGACTGGCATTCGACGGTCGCCTCCAGCAAGCCCGGTCCCGGCGGCGGGGCGTCGTCCGGCGGGCTCGCACCGGAGCCGCGCAGGCCCGCCCAGATCACGCGCTGGAGGTCGAACGGATCCGGCCCCGGATCCAGCTGATCGCGCCGCACCGGAGAGCCGGCCCGGCCGGCGCGCCACGCAACGGGCCGCGAATCCGTCCGCCGGGAATCCACGCGCCGCGAGTCGACCCGCCGCGAATCCGCCCGGCGGGAGTCGACGCGCCGGGAATCGACCCGGCGCGAATCGACCCGAACGCTCAGCACCGCACTGGAATACGCCACATCAGGCTCGGCCAGGTCGTAGTCCAGCTCGTAATCCTCCTCGGCAGGCGTCGCGACATCGGCGACCGGCCCGGGCGGCCGCACCGGTGCCGGTTTCCGCAACGGCACCGAAATCCGCTCCGAAAGAAACTCTTCCCCGTCCAGCGGTCCGCGAAGACTGACCAGCCCGCTTTCCGCGTCGACGATGTCCACCAGCAACCGCAACCGGCCGAGCACCGCCTCGTTCCCCTGTGCGGTCGCCAGGGCCACCGCCGAGCCGAGCGCGTCCAGCGTGGCACTCAGGTTTCCGTTGCGGTACGCGGAATCCGCGGCGTCCACGGCGGCCGCGAGACCCAGGTGCGGCCCGACCGGAGCCAGGGCCAGCTTGGCCGGATCGTCGGTCAGCGCCGCGAACACGGTCTCCGCCTCCGACCGCGCCGAGCCCTGCTGCGCCCACATCGCGATCAGCTGGTGCTCTCGCTCGATCTCCAGCTTCGACGGCACGAGCAAGCTCACCGCGTACTCCCGGGTTTCCCCGGCCGCCCAGCGCCCGAGATCGAGCACCAGGTCGTCGATGCGCTGCCGCGGCAACGGCAGCAGCCGTTCCACCGGAGCCAGCTGGCTGACCCGGTACACCACGCAACCCGGCGAATCCCGCAGGACCAGCCGCATCGCTCCGCCGCCGGAGCCCGCCGTGACCCTGACCTTCACGGTCGTCTCGGACGTCCGCGACGGCAGGTACCGGGGATGGTGCACCACGGCTGCCGGCCGCTCGGCCGACACCGGTCGCGGCGCCTCGATGCCGCGCACCCGAGCCGCGTGCTCCCGCAGGCTCGGCCACGCCCGGTTCGCGTGCTCCCAGTAGATCTGCGCGAGGTCGTGTTTCACCTGGTTCAGGTCAGGCAACCGGCTCGCGGCCGCCGGATGTCCGGCCGCCAGCCGAAGCAGCGTTTCCGCGACCAGGGCGGTGAGCCGGTCCTGTTCGTCCTCGTCCAGGTCCAGTCCTCCCAGCCGGGACCAGGCGGCGGCGGCTTCGTCCAGGCTCGGCAGCTCCGCGTCGCCCGGCACACTCGCGGCGAGCGCCCGCACCGCACCGGCCCGCGCGGCGGTCTTGGCCTGCCGGTCCGCCGCGGGCACCTCGTCCAGAATCGCGGCCGCGCCGACCCGATCGCCTTGGCCGAGCCGGATCCGGGCAAGCCCGAACGCCGCCGTGACCATGGTCCGGTCGCACCGCCACACCGTTTCGTAGTAGCGCGCCGCGGCCGCGCGCAGTCCTCGCAGTTCGGCGCAGAAACCCAACGCCAGCAACGGTGCGAGCTCGCCTGGCACCAGCCGCGCGCACTCCCGGTACTGCTCCTCGGCGTCGTCGGGCAATCCTGCGTCCAGCAACGCCGCAGCGCTGCGCCAGGCCGTGGCGACCTCGTCCGGAGCGGCGGCAACGGCGAGGGGCAAGACCGGCCGCACGTCGTCGTCCCGCAGGGAATCGTCCGCGCGCAACGGCGGTTCCGCTCCCCAAGCCTCCCACCCGGGCACCCCGAGCCCCGTCGCGGCGAGTCCGCGCGGTTCGCCGAACACCTGGGACACGACCGGACGCGGCACGCGCGTGCGCTGGCTGAGCAGCAACCGCACAACCCCGCGCAGTTGTTCGGCCATCTCCTCGGCAGTGCCGAACCGGTCGGAGTACCCAGCGGTCGCCCGGTCGATCAGCAACTGCAGCATTTCCCGGCCGAGACCGCCGTCCGGTCCGGAACACGCGCGCAGCAATTCGTCCAGGGTGGCGCCGATCGAATAGAGATCCGAGCGGACGCTGACGCCCTCCCGGTCCAGCTCGGACCGCGGCGGCTGATAGCCCGGCGTGCCGACGATCGCGCTGTCCCGGTCGTCCTTCCGCCGCACCGAGCCGAGGTCGACGAGCGTGATCCGATCGCCGTCCTGCAGCACGTTGTCCGGTTTCACATCGACGTACAGCAGCCCCCGTTCGTGCAGGTAGCCCACGGCTTCGAGCAACTGCAGCCCGTACGCGGCGACGTGCTCCGGACGCAGCCGCTTGGCGCGCTGGAACACCGTCCGCAGCGAAATCCCGCGCACGTACTCCATCACCAGATACCCGGTGGACTGGCCGGTTTCCGGGTCCGGGTGCTCGAACTGCGCGAGGATGCGGACGACGTTCGGATGGTCCAGTTCCAGCAAGTGCGGGACGACGGCGGCTTGCGCGGCCGCCAGCGCGCCGCCGCGGTCGCGTTCGCCGATCAAGCCTTTCAGCACCACGAACCGGCCGCCCTCGGCCTCGTCCCGGGCGAGGTAGATCCAGCTGAACCCGCCGTGCGCGAGGCAGCCGAGCACCGCGTACCGGCCGGCGACGAGCGCGCCCGGTTCCAGCGTCGGCAGGAAGCTGAACGGCGTGCCGCAGTGGACGCAGTAGCCGCGCACCCGGCCGGGCCGCCCGCCCTCGCCGCGGCCCACCGGATTGCCGCATCCCACGCAAAACCGGTGCCGCTCCGGCAGCGCCGCGTCGGGCAGCACGGCGTCGAACGGGTCCGGCACCAGCGCTTTCGGGAGCGCGACCCGCAGGTCCTCGGCGCCGTTCGGCGGCTGGCTGCCGGTGCGGACAAGGAGTTCGTCGAGCCGGTCCTCGACCGCCGAATCGTCGGTCACCCATTCGCGCAGCTGCGGGAAGTACGCCAGCACGGTGTCCGCCGGAACCAGCCGCACCGCGTAGTCGACCACCACGACGCCGAGCAGCCGCCCGGTGGCGCGGTCGAACGCCGGGCACCCGGACAGATCCGGGTCGACGCGGCCCTCCAGCAGTGTGAGCGGCACCCGTTCGCCGTCCGCCGCCTCGGTGGTGGCGCGCACCCAGATGCCGTAGCCGAGCCGGAGCGGAAGGCTGTGGATCCGGACTTCCCGCCCGGATCCGACCTTCCGCCGGAGCGTGGCGCCGTGCCGCACCGGGGTTTCCAGTTCGAGCAGCGCCAGGTCGCCGCGCGAGCCCGCGAGCGGCGGGACCAGTCCGGCCAGCGCCGCGGAACCCGCCGCTTCGACCCGGAAAGCGGTTTCGTCGCGGGCCGCGCGGGAGCAAGTCAGGACGTACCGGCCGCCGATCAGCACGCCGGCGCCGAGGAGGCGGCCGTCGGCAGCGTAAATGCGCGTCTGCCCCGTATTCCACCCCAGATCAGCGGCCACGAGGTAAAACCTTACCCGGGAACGGCTGCCGGATCGCGGGGTTCGGGCAAAGCCGTCCGGTCACCCGGCGCGCCGGGTCGCCCTCCCCGAATGGACGTATCGCGCGCGGCCGGAGCCGTCGTCGCCGAGGAAGACCAGGGGCAGGTGGAGGCCGCCCTGCGCCTCGCGAAGGATCAGCGTGTCGCCTTCGAGCCGGACCAGTTCGGATTTGCTGGCGGCGCTCAATTCCGCGGCTGTCCCTTTAGGACGTTGCTCCAGCCAGACGCGGCCGTCGTCGTCCTGGGAGACCACGAGATCGGCGACCGTGCTGGCGTAAGTGCCGAGGTACCGGTCGGCGGCGAACGGCTCCGGCTCGGCGGGCGGACGCGGCGGCAGCGACACCTCGACGCCGCCGAATTCCTTGAGCAGTGCGGGAACGAGGTCCGCGTACAGGCTCATCGCGTCGCCGCCGTTGGTCAGCAACGCCACCGCGAGGCCGCTTTCGGGCACCAGCCGCAGGAACGCCGCCTGCCCGATGGTGTTGCCGTCGTGGCCGTAGACCTGGCCGGTCGGGGTGTCGAACAGCTCCCAGCCGAGCCCCCAGGCGTCGCCCATGATGCCGAGCGGAGGAAGGCTCACCTGCCGTTCCACCATCGCGGCGGCGCTCTCCGGACTCAGCACTCCGGCGCCGCCCGCGAGGTGCATGCGGGCGAAGGCGAGCAAATCCGCCGCGGACATCGCGAGCGACGACCCGGCCGGGCCGTTGGACCGCAGCATCGACCAGAACGGCGCGGGCACGAGATCGGCGCCGGGCTCGGGTTCGAGGTGGCCGATCGCCGCGCGGAAGCGGATCGCGTCGAGAGCGTTCGGGGAGAACTGCTGGAGCTTGAGCGGTTCCGCGAGGTGTTCGCGCAGACAGGCCTCGTAATGCTTGCCGCGCAACACTTCTGCCAACCGCCCGAGGACGACGTATCCGGCGTTGTTGTAGGAGAACAGCTCTCCGGGCGGGAAGAGCTGGGCGACGCCGTCGAGGGTCGCGACGAACTTCTCCACCGCGTCGTCGCCGGGACCGGTGTCGGTGAAGAGGTCGCCCTCGAACCCGGCGGTGTGGCTGAGCAGCTGGCGCACGGTGATCGCCGCCTCGCCGAGGTTGAGTTCGGGGAGGTACTGCCGGATCGGGGCGTCGAGATCGACCAGGCCCTCGTCCACGAGCTGCAGGACGAGAGTGGCCGTCCACACCTTGGTGATCGAGCCGATTTGGAATACCGAATCGGTCGTGGCGGTCACCCCGGTGCCCAGATTGAGCACCCCGGCGGCCGCCGCGGCCGTCTCGTCGCCGAGCGCCACCGCGACCACCGCGGCGGGGACGTGATGCTGGTGCAGCAGCGCGGGAAGGTCCTGCTCCAGCCGCCTGCGGAGAGCGTCGAGCTTGTCCATCCCGGGACGGTATCGCCGCCCCGGGACCGAAAGTTCGTCTCCGCGGACGGAAAAATCCGCCCACGACTGGAGCGCCGGACGAACCTCAGACGAGCACCTCGCCGTCCCGCGCCACGACCCGGCCGCCCGCGATCACCAGCGAACGCACCGGCACGCGCATCAACGCGTCCGGCACGTTCTCCGCCGCCACCAACACCACGTCCGCCCGGCAACCCGGCGCCAGCTCGTGCCGCTCCCGGCCCACGAACGACGCCGCCCGCCGCGTCGCCAGCTCCACCGCCGCCGTGAGGTCCTCGTCCTTCCGCAGGCCGTGCAGCCGGGCGAAGCCGAGTGCGATCTGGAGGAGGTCGCCGTCGCCGTACGGGGACCACAGGTCGCGGATCCCGTCGGTGCCGAGGCCGACCGGGACCTCGCGTGCCGACAGCTCGGTCCACGGCAGCGGCGCGGTCCGCACCGGCGCGACGGTCGCCAGCGAGATGCCGGCCTCGGCGATCCGGTCGAGCAGCGCCGCCTGCCGCGCCGGGGGAACCTCGCCGAGCGCGAAGCCGTGCGACACGGTCACTTTGCCCTGCAAGCCGGTCCGCACGGTCCGGTCCGCGATCAGCTCGTACTGGAACGCGCCCAGCTCACCGCCGTCGTGGAGGTGGATGTCGAGGCCGACGCCGCGTCGTTCGGCGATCTCGAACAGCCCGTCGAGCTGGCCGACCGGATCCCGGTCGATGCCCGCCGGGTCGAGGCCGCCGATCCAGCCCGCGCCCGCCGCCGCGGCCTCGTCGAGCAGCTTGAGCACGCCGGGCCGGCGCAGCACGCCGTCCTGCGGAAACGCCACGATCTCGACCTGCACCGCGCCGTCCAGCCGCTGCGCGGCCTCCCGCACGATCTCGATGCCGCGCACCCCGAGGCCCAGGTCGACGTCCACGTGGCTGCGCGCCGCGGTGGTGCCGTGCCGCAGGAATTCGCGCAGCACGATCTCGGCGCTCTCGACGCTCGGGATGCCCAGCGCGTCCCGCTCGGCCCGCTCGTGCGCGATGCGGCCTTCGGTGGTCGCGACGCCGCCGTAGGACACCCACGGCTTGCCCCACCAGCTCTTGTCGACGTGCGCGTGCGAGTTGACGAACCCGGGCAGCGCGAGCAGCCCCGCGCCGTCGATCCGCTCGCCCTCGACGGGGGCCGAGCCCGCGGGCCGGACGTCGGAGATGCGGTCGCCGTCGAGGACGAGGTCGGCCGGGGCGCCGCCCCACGGGCGCACGCCGGTCACAGTGAGAGAAGCCATGTTAATGGTATACCAAATTATCGGACGGCTGTCCCGCGAGCCTGGCCCTGACACTCCCAGGACCGAGGGGTACTGGCCGCGCCGCGCCGCGCGCCGCACCATGGACGGCAGCCGCGGCGGGACCGGCGCGGCGAGGAAAGAAGGGCGGAACATTGACCGACAACCTCCCCGGCGGGACGTTCACGTTGGCCGGGCGCACCGTCGCCCGCCTGGGATACGGCGCGATGCAGCTGGCCGGACCCGGCGTCTTCGGGCCGCCGAGCGACCGCGACGAGGCGCTCGCGGTGCTGCGCACGGCCGTCGAACTGGGCGTGAACCACATCGACACCGCCGACTTCTACGGGCCGCACGTGACGAACGAACTGCTCCGCGAAGCGCTCGCGCCCTACGACGGGCTGCAGATCGTCACCAAGGTCGGCGCGGTGCGCGACGACCAGGGCGGCTGGATCCACGAGCGTTCGCCGCGGCAGCTGCGCGAACAGGTCGAATCGAACCTGCGCAACCTCGGCGTCGAAGCGCTCGACGTGGTGAACCTGCGCGTCGGCGGCGGAGCGGACGGGCACTCGCCGGTGCCGGGTTCGCTGGCCGAACCGTTCGGCGCGCTCGCCGAAATGCGCCAGGAAGGCAAGATCAAGGAACTCGGCGTGAGCGTCGTCGACGCCGAGCAGGTGGCCGAGGCGCAGTCGATCGCGCCGGTGGTCACCGTGCAGAACTGGTACAACGTCGCGCACCGTGGGGACGAGAAGCTGATCGAATCCCTTGCCGCACAAGGGATTTCCTACGTCCCGTTCTGGCCGCTCGGCGGGTTCAGCCCGCTGCAGTCCTCGACGCTGGACGATGTCGCCGCCCGGCTCGGCGCCAGCCCGAAGGCGGTCGCGCTGGCCTGGCTGCTGCACCAGTCGCCGAACATCCTGCTGATCCCCGGCACGTCGTCGGTCGCGCATCTGCGCGAGAACGTGGCGGCGGGCGATTTGGAACTGCCCGCGGACGCCTTGGCCGAATTGGACACCATCGCCGGGTAAACGGCGGATCG
>NZ_GG657746.1:6441229-6511194 GCF_000158875.1 Streptomyces sp. AA4
CTGGCTGTCCGGTCCTCGGACAGCCAGCCTCCCGCTGAACCGGGCGACAGTTTCCGGTGAACAACCCGCGAATTCCCTTCGCGCGATTAACCGACGAACGACGGTGCAGCGAAAGTCTCGGCGCGATTAGCGTGTTCGACGGCAGTTTCCGCCACGCTAAGGAGAAAAACGCGCCGATGAACGTCAAAACCGCCTGCGCCGCGATTCTCGCCGTCGCCGGGCTGGTCGCCGCTCCGGCCACCGCCTCGGCCGCGGTGTCCGAGCTGCCCAGCTACGACCAATGGCAGGCCGACGTGCGCGAAGCCGTCGACCCGGCCATCCCGTGGCTGACCGACCGGGTCGCGCGGGGCGGGTCCGGGCTGGCGATCGTGCTGGACATCGACAACACCTCGCTGGAAACCGAATACCACCCCGGCGCACCGAACCGGCCGGTGCTCGCGGTCGCCCAGTGGGCGGGCCGGCACCACGTGTCCGTCCTGTTCGTGACGGCGCGGACCAGCTCCTCCTCGGCGCGCAAGCAGCTGAGCAGCGCGGGCTACCCGATCGACGCGATCTGCACCCGCAAGTCCGGCGAGGGCACCGCCGACGGCAAACAGCGCTGCCGCGCGGACCTGACCGAACAGGGCTACACGATCACGGCGAACATCGGGAACCGGTCCACCGACCTCGAAGGCGGGGACTACGAAAAGGGCTTCAAGCTGCCGGATTACGACGGCCAGCTTTCGTAGCTCGTGCGCGGCGATGCCGGTTCTAACCGGCATCGCCGCTCACGAGTTCAGCCACTCCGCCAGCCCGATCTTCCCCCGCCACGCGCCTTCCGCGGGCACCAGGCTGTCCTTGCCCAGCACCGTGCCGAAGTACTTCGCGGCCGGGTCGGTCACCACCTCGCGCGGGTCCTTCCGCGCGGTCAGCACCCGCCGGATCCACTCGTCCATCGGCAGCACGTCCGGCCCGCCGATCTCGACGATCCCGCCGACCGGCGGTTCGCCCGCGGCCCGCGCGACCGCCGCCGCGACGTCCTCCGCGGCGATCGGCTGCGCGCCGGCGCCGGAAAGCCGCACCACGCCGTCGGCCGTCGAGGTGTCCGCGATCGCGAGCGCGAACTCCAGGAACTGCGTCGCGCGCACGATCGTGCAGTCCAGCCCGCTTTCCCGGATCAGCTTTTCCTGCGCGGCCTTCGCCCGCAGGTATCCGGAATCCGGCAGCTCGTCGGCACCCACGACGGAAAGCGCGACGAAATGCCCCACTCCGGCCTCGCGGGCCTCTCGCACCAGATTCCCGGTCGAGCGCTGGAAGAATTCCATGACGTCGTCGTCCGCGAACGACGGCGAATTCGACACGTCCACCAGCACGTCGGCCCCCTGCAGCGCGCCGGACAGCCCTTCGCCGGTCAAGGTGTTCACGCCGGTGCTCGGCGCGGCCGCCACGACCTCGTGCCCCTCCAGCAGCCGCACGACCCGCGAACCGATCCGCCCGGTCCCGCCGATGACGACGATCTTCATGCCCGTTCCCTCCGTTTCCGCCGCGACGGCCGCCGCGAGCGTCGTCAGTCAGGACCGGGCAGCGCGCCGATTTGTGACACCCCTGCCCGCTAAGCTCGCGATCGCCCGCCGGGACTGGAAGGAACGCGCCGCTGATGGAGGAAATCGCCGAGGCCGCCTCGGTGTTCGCGCAGGTCCGGCCGCGGCTGTTCGGGATCGCCTACCGGATGCTCGGCAGCGTCGCCGACGCCGAGGACCTCCTGCAGGACGTCTGGCTGCGCTGGCAGACCTGCGACCGTTCGGTCGTCCGCGACCCGGGCGCGTTCCTCGCCACCGCCACGACCCGGCTGGCCATCACCGCGAGCCAGACCGCGCGCGTCCGGCACGAAACCTACGTCGGCCCGTGGCTGCCCGAACCGATCGACACGTCCGCCGATCCGCAGCTCGGCGCCGAGCGCGCCGCCGCACTCGAGGTGGCGGTGCTGTTCCTGCTGGAGAAACTGCCGCCGACGGAACGAGCCGCGTACGTGCTGCGCGAGGCGTTCGACTATCCGTACCAGCAGATCGCCGACATCGTGCAGACCACCGAGGGGAACGCGCGCCAGCTGGTCAGCCGGGCGCGCAAACACCTCGCCGCGGAACGCCGGACGCCGGTCGAACCGGCCGAACAGCGGCGGCTGCTCGAAGCGTTCGTGGCCGCCGCGCGCTCCGGCGACCTGGCGACGCTGGAGAAACTGCTCGCCGAAGACGTCGTCAGCTACTCCGACGGCGGCGGTGCGGTCCGCGCGACGCGGATTCCGGTGGTCGGCGCGGGCACGGTGGCGAAGTACGTCCGCGCGTTCGCCAACCGGTTCTGGCCCGGCACCGAGGTGCGCTGGAGCGAGGTCAACGGCCAGCCCGCGGCGGTGGTCAGCCACGGCGGGACCGTCACCGCGGTGCTGACCGTGTCGGCGTCGGCCGAGGGCATCCACCGCGTGTTCTGGCTGATGAACCCGGCCAAGCTCGGGGCGTACGCCGCCTGAGCCCGGGGTACCCGGCGGGGATGAAGCGACCCGGTCCGGTGCGCTGGCTGCACTACGTGTACGGCGGAGTACTCCCCGACGAGTACCGCGAGTGGGTGCTGTACGACGCGACCGCGAAAACCTGGGTGCTGCGCTTCGCGTTCCGGATCTTCGTCGAGGCGCTGCCGTGGCTGATCGCCGGTTACGTCGTCCTCACGCTGGTCACGCCGATGCCCGCCGGGATGATCGTCGCCGCGCTGCTGATCAGCCTGCTGCTGAGCCTGTTCCTCACCGTCACCAGCGCCGACGAACTCGCCGAGGTCCGGCTCGTCAAACACGGCTTCCCGCACGGCACCGGGAAAGAGGTCCGCAAACGCCGCGGCGGCGCTTCGACCTGGCCGTGACGTCCTTGCCGAACGCGTAACCGCTGCGTTACGCTTCCGCCGTGGACCTGGCCGCCAGCGCGATCGCCGACCCGGTGCGGCGGGACATCCTGGCGCTCCTGCGGCACCAGCGCCTGCCCGCCGGCGAGATCGCCGCGCGTTTCGCCATCAGCCGTCCCGCGGTGTCGCGGCATCTGCGCGTGCTGCGGGAAAGCGGGCTGGTGCGCGACGAACTCGTGGGCAGGCAACGGTTTTACTCGCTCGACCCGGAAGGCTTCGCCGAACTCGCCGCCTGGCTCACCCGGCTTCTCGCCCCGCCGGCCTGGCAGCAGCGGCTCGACGCGCTGGAGACCGAGGTCCACCGCACCCGTCGCGAACGCCGCCGGGACACCTCCCCCGGAGAGGAACACACCGCATGAAACCCGTGCCCACCGCGAGAGCGCACCGCCTCGCCGACAGCATCGACCTGGTTGTGCCGCGCACCTTCCGCGCCCCGATCGACGACGTGTGGGCCGCGCTCACCGAACCCGAACGCACCGCGCGCTGGTTCGGCCCTTGGGAGGGCGACGGGGCACCCGGTCGGATGATCCGCGTCCAGATGGCGTTCGAGGAACAGCAGCCCTGGATGGACCTCCGCGTCGACGCGTGCGAGCCGCCGCGGCGGCTGGCTGTTTCGTCCACCGACGAATCGGGGGCCTGGCGGATGGAACTGCGGCTCGAGTCCCGCGGCGCGGCAACGGAACTCCAGCTGGTGCACCACCTCGATTCGGCGGACAAGATCCCGGAAGCCGGACCCGGCTGGGAGTACTACCTCGACCTGTTCGCCGCCGCCTTCGAGGGCACGCCGAAACCGGACTTCGCCGACTACCCCCCGGCGATGACGCCCTATTTCGCCGAATTGGCCGGAGAGCTTTCCTGACCGTCCGTCAATAGTCCACTTCGGACAGTCGGCCGCCGAACGAAATGTCCTTGAGCGGCCCGGACTTCCCCGTTCGGCTGACAGCGGCGACGGGCGCGGAAACGCGCGTCCGGATGCCCGGCTCGCCGCGGCGTATGGAGTACACTGCTGTACCAGTTACTTTCAGCAGTCCCGCGTGACGAGGTGTGGGCCGGTCCGGTGGGAGGTGCACGGTGGACGCGACACTGGGCAGCACGCTGGTCACCGAGGCGGACGAGGACGAGCGCACCGACGCCGAGCTCCTCGCCGCCGTACGCGCCGGAGATTGCCAGGCCGGCGGGGAATTGTTCCGGCGGCACGTCACGCTGATGCGCCGCGTCGCCGCCGGTTTGGTGCGCCAGCAGGCCGAACGCGACGACCTGGTCGCCGAAGCGTTCGCGCGCGTGCTCAGCACCGTCGCGGCCGGCGGCGGCCCGGAGTCGAACGCGCCGGCGTATCTCGTGGCCACCATGCGAAATCTCTTCGCCCGGTGGAGCCGCCACGAAAACCGCATCGATCTCTACGCCACGGTTCCGGAACCCGTAACTCTCGACGGCGGAGCGGACGAACTCGCCGTCATGCGCTCGGAAGACCGCCTTGTCTGGTCGGCCTACCGCACCCTGCCCGGCCGCTGGCGAACGGTGTTGTGGCGGATGTCGGCCGAAGGCGACACCCCGGCGGAACTCGCGCCGGTGCTCGGCGTTTCCCCGAACGGCGTCGCCGTGCTCGCCCGCCGCGCCCGCGAGGGACTGCGGCAGGCGTACCTGCAAGTCCAGGTGCCGGACGCGAAATTGCCGCAGTGCCAAGAAGTCCGCCGCCGGATGGGCGCGTGGCTGCGCGGCACCCTGCCCGCCCGCCGGGCCGGAATCCTCGCCGAACACCTCGCGGCGTGCGAACCGTGCCACGCGGTCGCCGCCGAACTGGCCGAGGTCAACCGCGAACTGCCCCGGATGACCGGCTGCTGCGATCCGGCGATCCCGGAACCTCGCTAGCCGGCTTCCGCGTGGTGGACCAGCAGGCGTACGCGGTGCCGACACCGTTCACGATCGCCGAAACGCCGTTGCCGCACCGCAACTCTCGCCCGGCCCGAAAAACCGCGGGCCCGGACCGTGACCGGTCCGAGCCCGCGGCGGGAAAACCCTTGGTGCGCCGGGATCAGTGCCCCAGGTGCAGGCTGTCCAGGTGCACGTTGCTCGCGTGCGACTCGAGGCCGCCCGCCACGTCGTGCAGGTGGTTCTGGACCTCGTTGAGCGGCGCGGCGTGCGCGGCTTCCGGCAGGTCGCCGGCCGACACGTGCTGCGTGCCGGTCTCGGCCGCGTCCTGAACGGTGCTCGTGACGTGCTGAGCAGCCGCGTTGACGGCCGGAGCGTGCGCGGTCGCGCCCTCGATCGCGTGGGTCAGCGAACCCGCGTTCGGGGCGGCCGGCAGCGCCGGGGCGTGCGGCAGTTCGCCGACGCCCGGGACGGCCGGGGCGTGCGGCAGCGAGCCGACACCCGGGACCTGCGGCAGCGAGCCGACGCCCGGCACGGCCGGAAGCGAACCGACACCCGGCACCTGCGGCAGCGAGCCGACGCCCGGGACCTGCGGCAGTTCGCCGACGCCCGGCACCGCCGGGAGGCCCGGAACCGCGCCGGTGACGTGGTCCAGCGTGCCGGACAGGTCGCCCGCGTGGGTCAGGTCGCCGGTCGCCTGGGTCAGGTCGGCGCGGACGTCGTCGCCGTGGACGCCGACCGGGGTCGAGCCGATCGCCTCGTTGACGGTGCCGAGCAGCTTCGAACCGCCCTGGCGGACGTCCTCGACGAGGCTGCTGACCGGGCCGCCGACGGCCGGGAGCTTGCCGGACTCGGACACGACGGCCTTCCAGGTCAGCGCGTCGCCGAGGTGGTTGGTGGTCGCGTCGACCGCGGAGCCGACGAGCTTGCCGTCGAAGACGTGCTCGCCCACCGCGTTGACGGTGTTCTGCGTGTCGATCGCGGCGGCGTCGAGGATCGGGCCGACGACCGGGACCGGGTGGGTCGCGGCGGCGACGTGGTCCAGCACGCCGGAGACCGCGCCCAGCACACCGTGGGTGACGGTGTTCAGGCCGGTCTCGCCCGCGACGTTGCTGACGCCCTCGAAGACCGGGGCGAGGTTCGGCAGGCCGCCGGCGAGACCGCCGAGGGCGTCGCCCGCCTGGTGCGCGACCGGCTCGGCGGCGGCGTCCGCCTTGTCGAAGGCGCCGCCCAGGTCGGCGGACGGAACGCTCGGCGCGGCGGGCACGCCCGGCACGGCCGGGATGCCCGGGGCGGCGGGAGCGGCCGGCAGCGGGGCGCTGTCCATGACGAGCGGCATGATGTCCTGCACGTCCGACGGGTTCAGCTCGCCCAGGCCGGCACCGTTCAGCACCCCCTGCGGGTCGGCCTTGTACTCCGCCAGCGACTGCGGGTCGTTCAGCAGGTTCAGCGCGAATTCGTGCAGCGTCTGCACCGGGCCCATAGTTCGTATTCTCCTGTGGTGACAACGGATCGGGGTGGGGTGTCCGAAAACCGGACGAGCCGGCCCCAGAGCCGGCTCCTTTTCCGAACATAGGACTCCGCCGAATGCCCGCCATCGGGGGGTCACCCGGGTTAGCCGGGGCACCCACTAGGGACTTCGCCGCTCCCCCGAATAGGGGCATTAGGGGATTCGGGGCGTCCGCGCTGGTCACGGGGTTGCCGTCGGACCACCCCGCCGGGCGCCGCCCACCCCACTGATCGGGGGACGGACGCGGGTCGCCCGACGAGGTTCGCCAGGACCACCCGATGGTGTGACACCTACCCGACTCTTCCGGGCGGGCCGGGCGCGGCGGAAAAGCCGAAACGGCGAGAAGACCGGGGTTTGCCCGGCTTCTCGCCGTTTCGGAGACTTCGCGGAAGTCCGGCACGGAATCCGCGTTCAATGTCGGGTGAAGTGGTTGATCACGCTTCAATTAAGGCAATTCCGGACGGAATCCGCCGCCGACCTGGCGCCAGCGGCTCAGGCGGTGGCGACCCGCACCGAGTCCGGCGTCTCCAGTTCCCGCAGCAGCTCCTCCTGCCGCTTCCGATAGGACGCGACGTTGGCCAGCTTGATCTCCTCGTACCCGCGCACCGAGTCCGGCAGCGCGGCCAGTTCGACCAGCCGGGCGTCGCCGCGGCCGGCCACCTCGAGCGCGCGCTCCAGGGCCTGCCGGTACTCCCCGATCAGCGCCCGCTCGACCCGCCGGACCTCGGCGCGCCCGAACGGGTCCAGCTTCGTCCCGCGCAGCTTGCGCATGGCCCGCAGCGCCGCGAACGCGGGCCGGAAGCTGCGTCCGCCGAGGCTGATCTTGCGGTTCATGCCCAGCGCGCGCAGCACCGGCGGGTGCAGCCGGTGCGCGAACCGCGTGCCGACGCCGAACTGGGCTTCGATTTCCGCGGTCAGCCGCGGGTCCAGCGACAGGCGGGCGACCTCGTACTCGTCCTTGTAGGCCATGAGCTTGTAGAGGTTCCGCGCGACCGCCTCGGCCACCGAAGCGCCGGCCCGGGTGCGGACCCGCTCGACGAACTCGGCGTACTCCCGCGCGTACCGCTCGTCCTGGTAGGCGATGAGGTCCGGAACGCGCAGGTCGAGCACCCGGGCGAGTTCGCCGTCCGCGTGCACCAGCGAGCGCACGCGGCGGACCGCTTCCGCGTCGGCCGCGGCCGGGGCCTCCGCCGACGAGGACGGCGAGAGTTCCGCGTTGAGCGCGTCCGGGTCGGCGACCAGCTGCCTGCCGCGCCGGAACGCCTGCAGGTTCGTCTCGACCGCGGTCCCGTTGATCCTGATGGCCTGTTCCAGGCTTTCCGCGGTGACCGCGAGGGACCCGGTCTGGTAGGCCGCGCCGAGCTGGAGGATATTGGCGAACTGGTCGTCGCCGAAGATCTGCTCGGCGAGGCCGCGCGCGTCGAGGTAGTGCCCGGCGGCGGTCGCGTCGCCGAGCGCGCCGCGGATGCTGGACTGGTCGGGGTAGGAAACTTCCTTGTCCACCACCATGCGCCCGGTCGGAACCTCCGAAGTGGACACGACGGCGACGGTCCGCTCGGCGTCGGCCACGCCGAGGTACGCCGGGTCGGCGGCGACCAGCGCGTCGCACGCGAGGTAGAGGTCGCACTCCCCGTTGGCGAGCTTCGGGGCCTGCTCGACCGCGCCGGTGGAGATCTTCACGTCCGAAACGACCGCGCCGCCCTTCTGCGCGAGGCCGGTCTGGTCGAGGGTGCGCACCTGCTTGCCGTCGAGAACCCCGGCGACACCGAGGATCTGCGCGACGGTGACCACGCCGGTGCCGCCGATGCCGGTGATCCGCACCGCGACGTCGGACAGGGTTTTCGCCGGTTCCGGCAGGACGTCCGCGCTGATCGGGGCGAGGTGGCGCCGCTTGACCTCGCCGGTCGGGACGACAGTCAGGAACGACGGGCAGTCGCCGTCGAGGCACGAGTAGTCGACGTTGCAGGACGCCTGGTGGATCTGGGTTTTGCGGCCGAACTCCGTCTCGACCGGCTGCACCGAAAGACAATTCGACTTCACGCCGCAGTCGCCGCAGCCTTCGCAGACGCGTTCGTTGATGAAGACCTTGCGCGCCGGCGTTTCCTGCTTCCCGCGACGACGCTTGCGCCGCTTCTCCGCCGCGCACTCCTGCTCGTGAATCAACACCGTGACCCCGCGGTGCGCGGCCAGTTCCTCTTGCGTACGAAGAAGTTCCGACCGGTCCCGCACCTCGACGCCGCGCGGCAGCTTGCGCTTCCGCAGCCGCCGCGGCGCGTCCGAGGTGATGACGACCTTCGCCGCGCCCTCGGTCAGCAGCAGCGCCGCGACCTTCTCGACGGACAGCCCGCCGACCGCGTCCTGACCACCGGTCATCGCGACCGCGGAGTTGTAAAGCAGCTTGTAGGTGATGTCGACGCCGGCCGCCACCGCCGCGCGCACGGCGAGGCTGCCGGAGTGCATGAACGTGCCGTCGCCGATGTTCTGCATCAGGTGCGGCGTCTCGACGAACGGGGCCATGCCGATCCACTGCGCGCCCTCGCCGCCCATCTGGGTCAGCCCGACGACCTCGCCGACCTGCTCGGGCTCCATGAACAAAGCCATGGTGTGGCAGCCGATCCCGGCGCCGACGAGCGTGCCGTCCGGGACCTTGGTGGACGAGTTGTGCGGGCAGCCGGAGCAGAAGTACGGCGTGCGGGCCAGCAGCGGCACGGAAATCCGCTCGCGGCGGCGCCGCTGCTTCCACGCGGCGACGGGTTCCGCGTCGGGCAGGCGCTTGGCCAGGCCGCTCGCGATGCGGTCGGGGTCCAGTTCGCCGAGTTCGGTGAACAGCACCTGGCCGCGCGGATCGGTTTTGCCGTACACGCGCGGCGCGCCGGTGCGGCCGTAGAGGATCTCCTTGATCGCCGGTTCGACCAGCGCGCGCTTCTCCTCGATCACCAGGATTTCGTCGAGGCCCTCGGCGAATTCCTTGATGATGCCGGGTTCCACCGGGTACACGACGCCGAGCTTCAGCAGCCGGATGCCGTAACGGGACAGTTCGGACTCGTCGAGGCCGAGCATCCGCAGCGCCTGCCGCAGGTCCAAATAGGACTTTCCGGCCGTGACGATGCCGACGCGGTCGTCCGGTCCGGACCGGACGATCCGGTTGATTCCGCTGGCCCGCACGTATTCCATCGCGAGCGGCAGCCGCACGCGGTGCAGGCTGTGCTCGAGCGTGATCAGCTCCGGTCCGAGAAGACGGCTGTTCGGCTGGTGCTTGTACGCGCCTTCGGGCATTTCCGGCGCGGTCCAGTCCGTGTCGACCAGCGCGGTGCCGCCGGAATCGGCGACGTTCGCGACGATCTTCATCGAGGACCACAGCCCGCTCGCGCGGGAAAGTTCGACCGCGTGCCTGCCGTGCTCCAGCACGTCCTGCGCGTCGGCCGGGAAGAACACCGGCATCGCGAGGTCGGCGAGCGCGTGCTCGG
The DNA here is from genome assembly GCF_000158875.1 of Streptomyces sp. AA4. Lineage (NCBI taxonomy): Bacteria > Bacillati > Actinomycetota > Actinomycetes > Kitasatosporales > Streptomycetaceae > Streptomyces > Streptomyces sp. AA4. The sequence goes on from NZ_GG657746.1 coordinate 6,451,001, forward strand.
ACGCACACGGGATGGTCGAGGATTTCGCGTTGGGGTCGTCGCCGACCAGCGCGACCGCGCCCCCGCGCGGGTCGGCGCCGGCGAGGTTGGCGTGCCGCAGCGCGTCGGTGGCCCGGTCGAGGCCAGGGGCCTTGCCGTACCACATGCCGACCACGCCGTCGTGCCGCATCGTGCCTGCCCGGGCGGCCAGCTGGCTGCCCATCACCGCGGTCGCGCCGAGTTCCTCGTTGACGCCCGGCTTGTGCACGATGTTGTGCTCGGCCAGCAAGGCCGCCCGCCGCGCCAGTTCCAGGTCGAACCCGCCGAGCGGCGAACCCTGGTACCCGGAGACGAAGGCCGCGGAATCGGCGCCGTTCAGCCGGTCGAGCCGGATCCGGTCGAGCAGGACGCGCACCAGCGCCTGCACCCCGGTCAAGTAGACGGTGCCCGCTTCGCGCACGTACCGGTCTTCCAACGTGAAGGCGTTCATCCGCACTTCCTTTCCGCACGCCATCAAGCCCACGGGCACCCGCCGTTGGGACGTGAGCCACCTCACCTCACGCTCGGACCCCGGCGCAACGTGCCCGGCCACTGTAGTAGCAAGGACGCAAAAGACGACGCGCGAGAGGGCCGATCGGGCACATCTGTTGCGTACGATGCCGCTCATGGCCGAAGAACTGCTGGACGCGACCGACCACGAGATCATCGCGTTGCTCCGCGAGGACGCCCGGCGCACGTTCTCGGACATCGCCGCGCGGGTGTCGCTCTCCACCGCGGCGGTGAAGCGGCGCGTCGACCGGCTCCGGGAGAAGGGCGTGATCACCGGCTTCACCGTGCAGGTCGACCACGCGAAACTCGGCTGGGGCATCGAGGCGTTCGCGCAGCTGAGGTTCTTCGGCAGCACGAACGTCGCGGAGATCGTCGAGACCACCACCCGGATTCCGGAAGCGCAGGCGGTGTTCACCATCGCCGGCGACCCGGACGCGGTGGTGTGGCTGCGCAGCCGCGACATGGCGCATCTGCAGAGCACGATCGACGAGCTGCGGCGCAGCCACCGGATCACGAGCACGCGCACGTTGATCGTGCTGGACTCCTGGGTGCGCGGGGAGGAGCGGCCGGAATGAGCCGGGGTGTTTCGGGCTTGTGCCGGACGGGTGCCGGGGGCGCGGGGCCGAGTAGTGTCACCGGGTGACAGAAGCGTTCGCGGGAGGGGGCGGCATGGCTGCTGATCCAGGCGGCGAGGCGCGGCCTCGGCGGGGGCGGCCTCGGGGAACCAGTGCTCGGCAGCTCGAGGAGATCGCGTTGCGGCTGTTCACCGAGCAGGGTTTTCATGAGACGACGGTCGATCAGATCGCGGCCGCGGCCGGGGTGAGCCGGCGGACGTTCTTCCGGTATTACGACGCCAAGTCTGATGTCTTGTGGAACGAGTTCGATTCCGAGGTCGACACGATCCGGGAACTGCTCGCGGATTCGCCGGAGGATGTCCCGGTGCTGGAGGCTGTGCGGCGGGCGGTTTTGGCCGCCAATCATTACCGGGCCGAGGATGTGCCTGAGCTGCGGATGCGGATGAATTTGCTCAGTACTGTCGCTGAGCTGGCGGCTAGTGCTACTCGGCATTACGACGCTTGGGAGCGGGCGGTTATCCAGTTCGTGGCTCGGCGGACTGGGCAGGGAGAGGATTCGTTGTATCCGCTGGCGGTGGGGCGAGCGGTTCTCGCTACGTGCCGGGCGGCTTATGAGCGGTGGTCGGCTCGGGCTGATGCGGATTTGACTTTGTATTTGGATGCTGGATTGCGGGCGCTGGCGGCTGGGTTTGCCGATGAGGTTTTGGTTGGGGAGCCTGGGGTTTGAGGGCCTTTTTCGGCTCGTCGCCCTGGCGGGCGGCATTGCCGGTTAGCGGTTGCGTGGGGCACCCCGAAGTTTGATTGTGCTGACGGTTCGGGGTTGAGGGAAGGGCTGGGTGCCACGCTGTTTGGGTGCAGCGGTGGCGGTTTTTACGCGGCTTGAGTGGGTTGTTGCTATTGGGGCGCGGCGTGCGGATAGGTGGGCGTGCGTCTGGCGAGCGCTCATGGGTGATCTAGCAGGGTGGCCAGTGCGGCAGGAGCGGCCGCGGCGCCGCTGAGGGGCTGCCATCGCGCGCCCGAGTCGCGGGCGAGGCGTTCGGCCTCCTCGCAATCCTCGGCCGGGGCGAGGATCAGCAGTTCCTCGCACGCCCGGGCGGCGGGCAGCGGATCTTGGTCGTCCGTCGCCCGGCAGTCCGACAGCAGGAGCACCGTCTTGCGAGCCGCCCGCGACGCCGCGAGTTGTTCGTTCGCCTTGCGCAGCGCCGCCGCCAATGCCGTTACGCCGTGGCCGCGCAACGACAAGACCGACTCCACGACCGCCGCTTTCGACCGGGACGACCGCAGCGGCCGGATGATCTCCGCTGTCCGGGCGAAAGACACCACCGCGTGTTCCACCGGCGCCCGCCACGAACACGCCGCCGCGGTGAGCGCGGCAGCGGCCAGCCGTGCGCCCGTCATCGACCCGCTCGTGTCGATCACCAGGCACAGAGCCAATTCCGGGCGCGCCCATCGGCGTGCCACGAGGTCGTCCAGTGCCGGAACGCCGCCGACTGCCGCCGCGTCCACCAACGCGGGCAACGACCGGTCGAGGTCGAGTTCGCCGCCTCGGTCGGCTCGGTCTCGGCGCAGCTTTCCCACTCCCCGGCCGCGGGCGACGCCGCGGCGGGCGACGTCGATCATCAGGCGCCGGGCCAGTCCGCGGGCGGCTGCGCGCAGGGATTCGTCGGTCGCCTTGCTCATCTCGACCAGCAAGGCCATTGCCTCGTCGGCGTCCTCGCGGAAGGCCGCGCTGAACGCTTCCTCGTCCAGTACCCCGACCTCGGGCGAGATTTCCGCGAAGCGGGCGTTGCGGGAAAGCTCGGCGCGCGGCGTGGTGCTGCTGCGCGCCGAACCCGGGCGGGGTGGGCGTTGCGGTGGAGGGCCCGCCGGTGGCGGGCTCAGGCTTCCCCCGGCGGGTCACCGCCTTCTGAGTCCGGCGGCGGCGATTCCGCGCCGAAGACCGCGACATAGAGTTCGTCGATCACCGATTCCGGGGTCCGGCCGCTGGATTCGTGCAGGCCGATCCGGCCGGACAGAGCGGCCAGCGCGGCGTCGTGGCCGATTCTCCAGTCGGTGGCCGACGCACCGCGGATGCGGGCCAGCGAAACCGCCAGCCGCACCAGATCGATCGCGCCGCGGACGGACGAACCGACCCGGAGGTCGGCGTGCTCGCGAGTGCGGCGTACCAGGTCCACGACTTTGGCCCGCCATTCCGCGGGGACCGCCGGGCTGCGGCGGGCGACGATGTCGCTTTCCTCGTCTTGGCTTTGGTAGCCCATCACGATCCGGCAGACCCGGTCGTAGATGGCCGACGAGATCCGTGCGGTGCCGACCGCGTCGAACGGGTTCATCGCGGCTACCAAACGGAAACCGTCCGCCGCGCGTACCCGGCCCAGGCGGGGCACGTGGAGTTCGGCTTCCGACATGACCGTGATGAGGACGTTGAGCGTCTCTTCCGGGATTCGGTTGACTTCCTCGACGTACAGCAGGCCGCCGGTGCGCAGCGCCTCGATGAGCGGACCGTCCACAAAGGTCTCCGGCACGTAGCCTTCGGCCAGCACGCGGGAAGGATCGAACTGCCCGACCAGGCGGGCGGGGGTCAGCTCGGCGTTGCCTTCCACGAACACGAACGGCGAACCGCCCGCCTCCGCGACGGCGCGTAGCAGCGTGGTTTTTCCGGTGCCGGGCGGACCTTCGAGCACGACGTGCGCGCCGCAGTCGAGACCGGCCAGCAGGAGTTCGATCTCGCGCTGGCGGCCGACCACGTCCGCGGTCAGGAGGGGGACCGCGGACTGCGGACCGGAAACCGGCCCGCAGTCCGCCGACAAAGCCGTCACGGCGCGTCGTGGACCAGCACGCCGCGCACGTTCCGGCCCTCCAGCAGATCGTCGTACCCCTGGTTGACCTCTTCCAGCGTGTACGTGCGGGTGATGATCTCGTCGAGCTTCAGGTCCCCGCTCTGGTACAGCCCGAGGATCTTCGGGATGTCCGTGGTCGGGTTGCAGTCGCCGAACAGGCTGCCCTTCACCGTTTTCTTGAACAGCGTCAGGATCGAACCGGGCAGGTTGACGTTGTTGACCGACAGTTTGTTCAGCCCGGTCAGCACGATCGTGCCGCCCTTGCCGGTGGCGTTGAACGCGCCGGTCACGATCTCCTCGGTGACGATGCCCGCGGTGACGATCGTCTTGTCCGCACCGTTGCCGTTGGTGAAAGACTGCGCCAGCTCGGCCGCTTCCTCCGGCGTCGCGACCGCGTGCGTCGCGCCGAGTTCCATCGCCTTTTCGCGCTTGTTCTCCAGCGGGTCCAGCGCGATCACGTTCTTCGCGCCGGCGTAGCGCGCGCCCTGCACCGCGTTGATGCCGATGCCGCCGACGCCGGACACGATCACCGTCTCGCCCGGGCGCACATTGGCCGCGTTGACCGCCGAACCCCATCCGGTCGGGACGCCGCAGCCGACCAGCACCGCCTTGTCGAGCGGCAGGTCGTCGTCGACCTTCACGACCGAGTTCTGGTGAATGGTCGAGTACTGGCTGAACGTGCCGAGCATGCACATCGCGCCGTATTCCTTGACCGGACCGGGGCCGCTGAACGGGAACCGCTCGCCCGGCAGGTAGCCCTCGAGGATCGTGGCGCCCATGTCGCAGATCGCCTGCTGCCCGGTGGAACACCAGCGGCACACGCCGCAGTTCGGGATGAACGAGCACACCACGTGGTCGCCCGGCTTGACGCGGGTGACGCCGGGGCCGACGTCCTCGATGATGCCCGCGCCCTCGTGGCCGAGCACCATCGGCAGCCGGGCCTCCAGGTCGCCGTGCGCGATGTGCACGTCCGAATGGCACAGGCCGGCGTGCGTGTACCGGATCAGCACCTCGCCCTCGCCGGGGCCTTCGAGGTCGAGCTCGACCACCTCGATCGGCTTGCCCACCTCGTAGACGACCGCTGCTTTCGTCTTCATCGGGAACTCCTTTGTTCGAGCGGGCGGATCACAGCGCGATGTTCACGGACTTGGTCTGCGTGTAGAGGTCGAGCGCGGCCGCGCCCAGTTCCCGGCCCCAGCCGGACTGCTTGTAGCCGCCGAACGGCATCGCCGTGTCGAAGCCGTTGTACTGGTTGACCCACACCGAGCCGGCCTTCAGTTCCTTGGCAGTACGGTGCGCCTTCGCGACGTCGCGTGTCCAGACCCCGGCGGCCAGGCCGTATTCACTGTTGTTGGCCGCGGCGGCCACGCCCTGTTCGGCGTTGAACGGCATGGCCGCCACGACCGGGCCGAAGATTTCTTCGCGGACAATGCTGAATTCCGGTTTCACGTCGACGAAAACGGTCGGCTCGATGAAGTATCCGGTGTCGCCCCAGCGTTTTCCGCCGGTGAGCGCGCGGGCCCCGTCGGCGAGGCCTTCGCCGAGGTAGCGCGAGACGCGGTCGAACTGCTCCTGCGAAACCATCGGGCCCAGCTGGGTTTCCGGGTCGAGGCCCGGCCCGATCTTCACCTGGCTCGCCGCCTGCGCGACCGCCTGGGTGAACTCCTCGAAGATGGTGTCCTCCACGTACAGCCGCGTTCCGGCGACGCAGCACTGGCCGTGGTTGAACATCCACGCGTTGACCGAACCCGGCACCGCGAGGTCGAGATCGGCGTCGGCGAACACGACGTTCGGGCTCTTCCCGCCCAGTTCGAGGGAAACCTTCTTGAGGTTCCCGCTCGCCGCCTGGACGATCTTCTTGCCCACCTCGGTCGAACCGGTGAAAGCGACCTTGTCGACGCCGTCGTGCGCGGCCAGCGCGGCGCCGGCGTCGCCGAACCCGGTGACGATGTTGACCACGCCGGGCGGGAATCCGGCTTCCTCGAACAGCTTGCCCAGCAGCAGCGCGGTCAGCGGCGTCTGCTCGGCGGGCTTGAGCACCACGGTGTTGCCCGCGGCGAGCGCCGGCGCGATCTTCCACGCGGCCATCAGCAGCGGGGAAGTTCCACGGGATGATCTGCCCGCACACGCCGACCGGCTCGCGCAGCGTGTAGGCGTGGAACTGGGCGTCCGGCGCGAACGGCATCGACACGTTCACCGTGCTGCCTTCGATCTTGGTCGCCCAGCCCGCGTAGTAGCGGAAGACGTCGGCGGCCCAGCCGGTGTCCACCGCCGTCGCGATCGCCGCGGACTTGCCGTTGTCGAGCGCTTCGAGCTGGCCGAAGATCTCCGCCCGTTCGGACAGCAGATCGCCGATGCGCCAGATCAGCCGTTCGCGCTCGTTCGGCTTCATCGCCGCCCACGGGCCCTCGTCGAAAGCCTTGCGCGCGGCGGCGACGGCGCGGTTGACGTCCTCGGCCTCGCCGTGCGCGACCTCGGCGATCTTCTCCCCGGTGGCCGGGTCGTAGGTCGGGAACGTCCGGCCCGACGCGGCCGGGACCCAGCGCCCGCCGATCAAGAGCTCCAGCGGGCCGGACACGAACTCCCGGACCTGGGTGTGCAGGGGGAATTCCACCGTTGCGGTCACCTGGCGCCTCCTCACTTCGTTGTGACGGAGGTCATCGTCACCCGGCGGACCGGGGGCGAAGTGTTACAGAAGTGGACAGTCGTCGGTCACGCCGAGCGCCTGCATGCGGCGGTAGAGCGTGGTGCGGCTGATGCCGAGTTCGCGGGCCGCGCGCAGCTTGTTGCCTTCGCTGGCGCGCAACGCCGTGACGATCGCGTTCCGTTCGGCGAGTTCGCGCCCGCCGAGCTGCCTCGTGCGGGAACTGCCGCGGTAGGCGGGCGGCAGCTGGGCGAGGTCGATCACCCCGGTGTAGGGAAGGCGGGACACCTCGCGCAGCACCGCGCGCAGTTCGTGCAGGTTGCCCGGCCACGGATGCGTCCGCAGCGCCGCCAGCGCGGTGCCGGTGAAGTGCGGTTTCCGGTCCGGGTATTCGTCGCGGAGCATGGCCGCAGCGATGGCGGGCAGGTCGTCGAGACGCTCGCGCAACGGGGCGAGGGCGACGGTTTCGGCGCATCTCGCCACGATCGCCGCGACGGCCGGCGACATCGCGTCCGACGGGACGGAAGTGAGCAGCAACCGCGCCGATTCTCGGTTGTCGAGCGCCTCGCCGACCAACGGGAGCAGGCTTTCCGGGAGCAGGTGCACGTCGTCCAGGACGACGGCGGTGCGCGGCTGGGTGACGAGTTCAGTGAATCTTGTTGCCCAGGCTCGCGGTTCCTCGCGCAGCGCGGCGGCGGCGTGCAGGACGACCGGATCGTCGACGCCGGCTCGCGTACGGGCTTCGGTGGTCCGGCCGGTGCCCGGTTCGCCGGTGACGAGGACTGAGCGGGCGGGTTTTACGGCCGCGGGCGTCGGTTTTCGGCTGCTGGTGCTCCGCGCGATGCGGAAGACGGCGCCGTCCGTCGATCCCTCCACGCGTTCGGCTACGACCGAAAGACTGATTCCGTCACCCACTTCGAGGCGGGTGTCGAATACTCCGCGTTCCGGCACCTGCGGCAGCAACGTGCGCAACAGGGTCGGATCGGCCGGGCGAAGGTGTTCGATGCAGGTTTCGTTGGCGAACACCAGATCGCCGCCGAGCACCGCGACCGGCACGCTGCGGTGGTGCGTGGCCTGCTGGAACGCCAGGAACAGCCGCCGTTCGCAGGCGCGGGCGCTCTCCAGCACGAGTTGTTCGATGTCGCCGACGACGCGTTTCACCAGCGGCCCGAACAGCGGGTTGCTGCTGTCGCTTTCGCCGGTGATGTCGAGGACGCCCTCGATGCGCCCGGTGAGCGGATGCCGGATCGGATGGCCGTAGCAGCTGAACCGCTTCAACGCGTCGGCGTAGTGCTCCTGTCCGTGGATTTCCACCGCCTGGCGCGATTCGTGCGGCGTGCCGAGCGCGTTCGTGCCGACGCGGCCTTCGCTGAGCTGCGAACCGTGCAGCACGCCGAGTTCCTCCAGCTGGTGCTGCAGGCGGCGGTCGCCGAACCAGCGGAAGACGAGGCGGCAGTCGCGGTCGGCGAGCAGGATGGAGAACCGGGTGCCGGTCAGCTGCTCGACGAGCTGGTCCAGCACCGGGCGGGCGGCGGTCATCAGCCTGCTGCGCGGATCGACGTCGCCGATCGAAATAGCGGCCCGGTCCAGCTCCGGCGCGACGCCGAACAGCCGGGACCGGCGCCACGAATCGGCGATCGGCGGCCGCAGGACGGCGGAGCCCTGCGACGGTATCCCTCCGAGCGACACTGCTCCTCCCGACTACCGGACGGCGACGTAGCGGTTCGTGTGACAGTACCTTCGCGGATCGACAAGTTCCAGACGTGCGTCTTTCTTCGCCTGATTCGTCCATTGTGGACAATGGTAGGATCGGGTGGGTGCCGCGCCGTTTTCTGCTGCTTTTCGTCGCGTTGTTCGGCTGGGCCGAATGGGAACACTGGCGATCCTCGCGCCGTGAGATGGGCGGCCGCCCCGGAACGTCGGGCACCGGCGAGGCGGTGGTCGTGCTCGGCTACCGCAATGGCGGGTCGCGGGCCAATTTCGTGAATCGTTGGCGAGTGCGAGCGGCAGTACGTTCGCAGGCGCCGGACCGATCGCGCCTGGTCCTGTGCGGCGGAGCGGTGGGCGGCCCGGAGCCGGAGGCGTCGCTGATGGCGCGGTACGCACGGGCGCACGGCTACCGCGGCCCGCTGGTGCTCGAAACGGAGAGCCGGTCGACGTGGGAGAACGTCCTCCACGCGGTGCCGCTGATCGAGGACGCGGACCGGATCAAGATCGTCTCGGATTCCCTGCACGCGGAAAAGGCACGCCACTACCTGCGACGGCTCCGGCCAGACCTGGCGGAACGGCTGGTGCCCGCGCGGGAGTACCGGTTCGGCGAGTGGATGGCGGCGAAGCCGGTTCTGGCGGTGATGGGGAAACGAAGCTTGCGACGGTTGCGGAGGTGAGCGGGGACGCACCTTGGGGTGCAGTGCCGCGGCCTGGCATCCGCGGGCCGGAAGCGTCTCGGCGTGACTGACACCGCGGGTCAGCGAACCCGAGCCGGACGCTTCACCCTGCTGAACGTCGGCCCTGTCCGCACCTTCCACGTCGTCGCCCAGCCCGCCGCCGACGACGAGATCGCCGATTCCTCCGGCCACCTCGCCCGCGCGTACTCCCCGGCCGACCGGACCCTCGTCCTGCTCCGCCCCGACGGCTACGTCGGCCTGATCTCCGACGCGGGCGACTTCTCCGCCGTGCGGGAGTACCTGCTCTAGCCTCTTCCCATGTCCGCCCCCGACGAACTGGCCGCGACGCTGTACGGCGCGGTCAGCCTGATCGCCCGCAGGCTGCGCCAAAGCCAGGTCGCGGCAGAACTGTCGCTGCCGGAACGCTCCGCCCTGTCCCGCCTCGACCGCGACGGCCCGGCCACGACCGCCGCGCTGGCCCGCGCCGAGCAGATCACCCCGCAGGCCATGAGCACGACCATCAGCGGCCTGTCCGCGCGCGGCTTCGTCGCCCGCGACGCCGACCCCGCCGACGGACGGCAGATGATCGTCTCGCTGACTCCCGAGGGCAGCGAGGTGCTGCGGGCTCGCCGCGACGCCCGGATGCGCCAGTTCGCGGCTTCGCTCAGCTCGGGGTTCTCGCCGGAGGAGCTGGCGGTGCTGGCGGAGGCGGCGCCGTTGCTGGAGCGGCTGGGCCAGACGTTCTGAACCGTTGTCCGTCCACTGTGGAACTCGGATGCGCGCCGTCCGCTTCCTGGTATCCTGATCAACGGACAGCAGACTCGATCCAAGAGGATTCCTATCGTGGTGGGTGAAGACGACATCTCCGGGTGAGCCCGGGGCACGGGCCATGACGGCACCGGCCCCTCGCTGACCCCTGCGCGGCCAAGACCGCGCGGCGGAGGTTCCCCCGTGCCGGTCGCGAGACCCACGGGCGGCGAGGCAACCCGAAACGGCTGCGCACGAGCGCGCCGGTCGGGGGAAGCCCAGGCACCAAGCCGGGCAGGTCGCGGATGGCCCCCACCCACGTCGTCCACGCCAACCCCAGCAGGGCCGAGCCCTGCCGATCCACCCGCGAGGCCGCACCATGTCCGATCTTCGTATCGTCCTGTCCGGAATCTCCTTCTCCTGGCCCGACGACACCCTCGTCTTCGACCAGCTCTCCGCGACTTTCCCAGCGGGCCGCACCGGGCTCGTCGCACCCAACGGGGCCGGCAAGTCCACTCTGCTCAAGCTCATCGCCGGGCAGCTGAAACCGGCCGCGGGCAGCGTCGCCGTCGACGGGGTGCTCGGGTATCTCCCGCAGGACCTGCCGCTCACCGCGGATCGCACGGTCGCCGAGGTGCTGGGCATCGACGCGATCCTCAAGGCCATCACGGCCGTCGAGGGAGGCGACGCGGCCGAGGAGCACTTCACCGTCATCGGCGCGGACTGGGACATCGAGGACCGCACCCGGGCCCAGCTGGACCGGCTCGGGCTGGGCGATCTCGCGCTCGACCGGCTGCTCGGCACGCTCAGCGGCGGCCAGGTCGTCTCCCTCGGCCTCGCCGCGCAGTTGTTGCGCAGCCCGGACATCCTGCTGCTCGACGAACCCACCAACAACCTCGACCACACCGCCCGGCAGCAGCTTTACGACGTGCTCTCGGACTGGTCCGGCTGCCTGCTGGTGGTGAGCCACGACCGGGCGCTGCTCGACCGGATGGACCGGATCGCCGAACTCGGCGCGGACGAAATCCGGTTCTACGGCGGCAATTTCACCGAATACGAACAGGCGGTGCAGGCCGAACGCGAGGTCGCGGAAAAGAATATCCGCAACGCCGAACAAGAGGTCAAACGCGAGAAGCGCGAAATGCAGCAGGCCCGGGAACGCGCGGACAAGCGAGCGAGCAACGCGAAGCGCAACCTGTCCAACGCCGGGCTGCCGAAGATCTTCGCAGGCACCATGAAGCGCAACGCGCAGGAGTCCGCGGCGAAGGCGGACGGCACGCACGCGGCGCGGGTCAGCGCGGCGAAGGCCAAGCTTGACCAGGCGGAACGGTCGTTGCGGGAGGATCAGAAGATCAGCCTGGAGCTGCCGAAAACCGCGGTACCGGCGGGGCGGACGTTGTTCGACGGCAAGCATCTTCGCGTGCGCGAGCTGTTCGCGGGCGACGGCGCGGATTTGTCGATCCGGGGCCCGGAAAGGATTGCGCTGACCGGGCCGAACGGAGTGGGCAAGTCGACGTTGCTGCGGCTGATGCACGGCACCCTCGCCCCGGACGCGGGAGAGATCAGCCGCGCGGACGGGCGCGTCGCGTATCTGTCGCAGCGGCTCGATTTGCTGGATTCCGAACGCACGGTCGCGGAGAATTTCGCGGACGCCGCACCGGAAATGCTTCCGGCAGACCGGATGAACCTGTTGGCGCGCTTCCTGTTCCGCGGTGCACGGGCGCATCTGCCGGTCGGCGTGCTGTCCGGCGGCGAACGGCTGCGCGCGACGCTCGCGTGCGTTCTGTTCGCCGAGCCCGCCCCGCAACTGCTGCTGCTCGACGAGCCGACGAACAACCTCGACCTCGTCAGCGCCGGACAGCTGGAAAGCGCGCTGAACGCGTACCAGGGCGCGTTCGTGGTGGTCAGCCACGACGAGCGGTTCCTGGCCGAGATCGGCGTCGACCGCTGGCTGCGGCTGGAAAACGGGCAGCTCCGGGAAACGGCCGGGATCGCGGAATGACCGCCCTGCGCGCGCACGAGATCGTGCGGGTGCTCGGGGGACGGCGCGTGCTCGACGGAGTGTCGGTCACCGCCGCCCCCGGCCGCCGGATCGGGGTGATCGGCGAGAATGGCACCGGGAAATCGACGCTGTTGCGAGTGCTCGCGGGCGTGGACGCGCCGGACCGCGGCGAGGTCGAGCGGCCGCCGGATCTTGGCTTCCTGCACCAGGAAATGCCCTTCGACCCGGCGGAAACGGTCGCCGACGTAATCGCTCAAGCCCTCACCGCGGCCCGCGAGACGCTGGCCGAACTCGACCGCGTCGCGGCGCTGCTCACCGAAGCGCCGGAAGATGCTGCCCTCCTGACCGAGTACGCCGAGTTGCTCGACTTGGCCCAGCAACACGAGGCATGGGACGCGGACCGCCGGGCGGAGATCGTGCTCGCCGGCCTCGGGCTCGCCGAGATCGCCCGCGAGCGCACGCTCGGCTCGCTTTCCGGCGGCCAGCGCGGACGGCTCGCGCTGGCGGATCTGCTGGTCCGCCGTCCGTCCGCGGTGCTGCTCGACGAACCGACCAACCACCTCGACGCCGAAGCCGCCGCGTTCCTCGAAGCCCAGCTGCGCGAACTGCCCGGCGCCGTCGTGTTCGCCAGTCACGACCGAGCCTTCCTCGACGCGGTGTGCACCGACATTCTCGACCTCGACCCGGCCCCGGACGGACCAGTACGCCACGGTGGCACCTACACCGAGTACCTCGGCTGGAAACGCGCCGAACGCGAGCGCTGGGAACGGCAGTACGCCGAAGAGCAGGAAGAACTGGAGGAACTGCGCGACGCGCTGAGCGGCGCCGCGCATCGGGTCGCGCCGGGCCGCCTCGCGCCGGACAACGAGAAAATGGGCCTCGGCCGCCGGTCCGGCCGGGTGCAGAACCAGATCTCCCGCCGGGTCCGGGCCACGACACGACGGCTGGACGAACGGGAACGCGCCCAGCTCCCCGCGCCACCGCCGCCGCTGCGGTTCCGCCCGCGCACGCTGGCCGTCGAGAACCCGCAGGAAACCCTTGTCACACTGGACAAGGTGAGTCTGCCGAACCGGCTTTCCGTAGCCCGCCTGGAGATCCGGCCCGCCACCCGGCTGCTGGTCACCGGCCCGAACGGCGCGGGAAAGTCAACGCTGCTTCTCCTCCTGGCCGGAGAACTCCCCGCAGAAGGCGCGACCCGGCAACCCGACATCACCACCGGAATCCTCAGCCAGGACACCACTTTCGCCCGCCCCCAACGCACCGCCCGCGCCACATATCTCGCGTCGCTAGGCCCGGAACGCGTCGCAGCCGTACCGCTGAACTCGTTGGGGCTGTTGACCAATCGCGAAGCTTCCCGGCCGGTCGGCGAACTGTCCGTCGGACAACGCCGCCGCCTCGCCCTCGCGCTTCTCATCGCCGACCCGCCGCATCTGCTGCTGCTGGACGAACCGACCAACCACCTCTCCCCCACCCTGTGCGACGAACTGGAGGACGCACTCGGCACCAGCCCGGGCGCGATCGTCGCCGCCACGCACGACCGGCGGCTGCGCGAAAACTGGACCGGCCAGGTACTCCGCATCGGACCCGACCACCGGGCTGCTCCGTTAGAGTGATCCGCGCCGGGCGGATGTCCGGCGGAAGGCCCGGGCGACGACCACCCCGCGGAACATCCGCCCGCGAAGGGACTCTCAATGACCGTGTCAAGCCGCAACAGTGACCGGATTCGGTGTGTCGAGGGTGAATTCGCGGCCGTCGCGCAGCAGTGCCCAGAGCACGTCGACGAGTCGCCGGGCCAGCGCTAGGAGGGCTTGGGTATGGATGAGTCGTTCGGCGCGCTTCTTGTCGTAGAACCGCCTGGACGGGCCTTGCGTGCGCAGGCTGGACAGGGCGGCCATGTAGAAGACCCTGCGCAGGCGTCGGTTGTAGCGTTTGGGACGGCGCAGGTTTCCGCTGACACGACCGGAGTCGCGTGGCACCGGCACCAATCCGGCATAGGACGCCAAGCGGCCGGCGGTCGCGAAGGTCGCCAGGTCACCGCCGGTGCTGGCGAGAAATTCGGCGCCCAGTCCAGGGCCCATGCCGGGCAGGGACTCGATGATCCTCGCCCACGGATGTCGCCGGAATCGGGCGGTGATCAGCTTGTCGGTGTCTTTGATCTCGCGGTCGAGGTCGAGCAGCTTGCGGGCGATGCGTTTGACGAGCATCGCGGCATCGGCTTCGCCGGGCAGCACCAGGTCCTGGGCGTCGGCGGCGGCGACCGCGGTCGCGGCGGTCTTGCCGATCGCCGGACCCCATGCCTTGTTGTCGGTGAGATGGGTTGTGACACCGCCGATTCCGGCGGTGCGGATCTCGGCGGGGGTGCACATCCCGGCGACCAGGATCAGCGGGGTTCGGTTGGAGTAGTCGAACGCGGCCTCCAGAGCGGGGAAGATCGAGCCCAGCAGCGCCCGCAGCCGGTTGATCCCGGCCACCCAGTCCGACATCAGGTCGGCGCGGTAGCTGGTCAGCTGGGTCAGCGAGACCGCCAGCTCATCGGGCATCGTGACCTCGGTCAGATCCCTTCGCAGCCGGGCGGTTTCGGCGATCACCCGAGCGTCTTTGGCGTCGGTTTTTCCTTCGCCTCGGAATCCGTGGGTCATCGTGTTCACGACCCGGCCCGGCACATAGGTCACCGACTGGTCGGCAGCCAGCAGCGCCGTGATCAGCAGCAACGCCATCGGACTCGTCACATCGATCGCCCACTGCGCCCGCTGAGCGGCCGCACTGGCACGAGCGATCAACTGCTCGATCGCGCGCTGATCATTCCCGAGTTTCTGACTGAACAGCACCTTCCCGTCGGTGTCGATCGCACACGCGTGATGCATCGATTTGCCGACATCGATCCCGACCCAGACCTCAAGGCGAATCGCCACCCATCCACTCCTGTCATTGCAGGTCACGCCCGTGGACAACCCCGCCGACAGATCCCTAAACAGCGACGACCCGCAACAGCTCTCAATCAGCGAACGGAGCGTCCAGCACGGCGGGGCAGCCAGTCCTTTCGAGCCTCGACAACAGGCAACAACCGATCAGCTACACCCCACCGCCCCGGGCATCCAGGGCACCAACCCCAGACACCCACAAACTTAGGGAACGACCGATGATGCACGAAGTCCTGTCCCGCCACGTCGACTCCGGATTCGTCCCGGGCGCGGTAGCCCTCGTCGCGCGCGGCGACGACGTCCAGGTCACCGCGGTGGGCCACCTCGACGTCGAGGGCACCGCGCCGATGACCCGCGACTCCATCTTCCGCATCGCCTCCATCACCAAACCGATCATCGCGGCCGCCGTGCTGCTGCTGGTCGAGGACGGCCGGTTCGGCCTGGACACCCCGATCGCCGAATGGCTGCCCGAACTGGCGAATCCGACGGTCGTGCGCACCCCGCACAGCCCGGTCGACGACGTCGTGCCCGCCGAAAAGCCGATCACCGTCCGCGACCTGCTGACCTCCCGCGCCGGATACGGCTTTCCGTCCGACTTCTCCCTTCCCCAGGTCCAGGAGCTGTTCACGGTGCAGACCGACGGCCGCGAGGTCCGGCTGCGGCCGGAGCCCGACGAGTGGCTCGCCCGGCTGGCCCGCATCCCGCTGCTGCACCAGCCCGGCGAGGCCTGGCTGTACGACACCTGCTCCGACCTGCAGGGCATCCTGATCGCGCGCGCGTCCGGCCGGTCGCTGCCGGACTTCCTCGCCGAGCGGGTGTTCGAGCCGCTCGGCATGGCCGACACCGCGTTCGAGGTCCCGGCCGCGAAACGGCACCGGTTCGCCAGCTACTACCGCTCCGGCGACAACGGACTCGAACTGGCCGACGCGCCCGACGGCCAGTGGCGCGAGGTGCCGCCCTTCCCCGCGGGATCCGGCGGCCTGGCCGGAACTGCCGACGATTGGCTCCGCTTTGCCCGAATGCTCCTTTCCGACGGGGACGGGCTGCTGTCGAAGGAGTCCGTCCGGCAGATGACGACCAACCACCTGACCGCGGAGCAGATCGCGGCCAACCCGCTCTTCCTCGAAGGACAGGGCTGGGGGTTCGGCGGGGCGGTCGACGTCGCGCCGAAGCAGCCGTGGCAGGTCGCGGGCCGCTACGGCTGGGTCGGGGGCACCGGGACCAGCGCCTACTTGACCCCTTCGACCGGTTCGGTGGCGATTCTTCTCACCCAGCGCGGGGTCGACGGACCCGGCGGCATCCCGTACCTGCAGGACTTTTGGCGGGCGGCGGCCGCGCCGGAGTGATCCGGCGGGGGCCGCGCACTGTACTGTGGCCCGCGGGCACGAGGCAACGCGACGAGGGGTCAGACGTGGGCATCTTCGACAAGATCCGCGGCGAGTTCATCGACATCATCGAGTGGACCGACGACAGCCGGGACACCATCGTGTGGCGCTTCCCGCGCTACGACAACGAGATCAAGATGGGCGCCAAGCTCACCGTCCGCGAATCGCAGGCCGCGGTGTTCGTCAACGAGGGCCAGGTCGCCGACGCCTACCCGCCCGGCATGTACACGCTGCAGACGCAGAACATGCCGATCATGTCCACCCTCAAGGGCTGGAAGTACGGCTTCAACTCGCCGTTCAAGGCCGAGGTGTACTTCGTCAACACCCGGCAGTTCACCGACCTCAAATGGGGCACGCAGAACCCGGTCATCCTGCGCGACGCCGAGTTCGGCATGGTCCGGCTGCGCGCGTTCGGCGGCTACGCGGTCCGCGTGGTCGAGCCGGTCGCGCTGCTGAAGGAACTGGCCGGCACCGACCCGCAGTTCCGCACCGAAGAGGTGTCGGACTACCTGCGCAGCATGGTCATCAGCAAGCTCGGGCCCGCGATCGCGGCCGCCCAGGTGCCGATGCTCGACCTGGTCACCCAGCAGGACCAGATCGCGGGCAAGATCGCGAACGCGCTCAACCTCGAACTGCGCGAGGTCGGCATCGAGATCTCGAAGTTCCTGATCGAGAACATCTCGGTGCCGCCCGAGGTCGAGGCCGCGATGGACAAGCGGACCCAGATGGGCGTGGTCGGCGACCTCGACCAGTACACGAAGTTCCAGTCCGCGAACGCGATCGAGGCGGCGGCGAACAACCAGGGCGGCGCGGGCGAGGGCCTGGGCATCGGCCTCGGCATGGCGCTCGGCCAGCGCGCGGCCGGACCGCAGCAGCAGCCCGCCCAGCCGCAGTACCAGCAGCCGCAGTACCAGCAGGCCCCGCAGCAGCAGTACCAGCAGCAGGCCCCGCCGCAGATGCCGCCGCCGCTGCCGCAGGGCGAGCAGTGGTTCGTCGGCGCGAACGGCCAGCAGCTCGGCCCGTTCGACCGCGCGGGCCTCGGCCAGCAGATCTCCTCGGGCACGCTCGCGAAGGACACCCTGGTGTGGAAGGCGGGCATGGCGCAGTGGACGCCGGCCGCGCAGGTGCCGGAGGTGTCGGCGCTGTTCGGCTCGACCCCGCCGCCGCTGCCGCCGTCCTGAGCCGCGCCGACCTTCTGGGGGACCCATGACTGACCCGCGCTTCCCGCAGGAAGGCGTGGCCAACACGACCTATCCGTGCGGCGGCTGCGGCGCGCGGCTGGAGTTCGCGCCGGGCACGACGGCCCTGCAGTGCCCGTACTGCGGGTTCCGGCAGGAAATCGCCGCCGGGGAGCGGCAGATCCGCGAGATCCCGTTCGCCGAGCTGGCGAACCTCGCGCGCAAGCCGGTGGGCTCGATCGGCAAGTACGTCTTCGTGTGCCAGCGCTGCGCGGCGCGGACGGAAACCAACGAGACCGCCAGCATGTGCCAGTTCTGCGGCGCGCCGCTGGTGATCGACCCGGAGGCGTCCGGGCAGCTGGTGCCCGAGGGCGTGCTGCCGTTCGCGTTCGACCGACCCGCGGTGAGCACGCATCTGAAGAAGTGGACGTCTTCGCGTTGGTTCGCGCCGACCGCGCTGAAGAAGGTCACCACCGCGGAGTCCACGAAGAGCACGTACATCCCGCACTGGACGTACGACTCGCAGACCGTGTCGGTGTACACCGGCGCGCGCGGCGAGTACTACTACGTCACCGAGACCTACTACGACAACGGCGAGCGCAAGACCCGCCAGGTACGGCATACCCGCTGGTACCCGGCGCGCGGGCAGGTCGCGCGGAACTTCGACGACGTCCTGGTCCCGGCGAGCACCCAGCTGCCGCTGCCGGAACTGGACAAGCTCGCGCCGTGGCCGCTGCTCGACGCGGCGCCGTACCAGCCGCAGTTCCTTTCCGGGCATTTCGCGCTGCGGTACGACATCGAACCGGAGAACGGCTTCGAAGAGGCCAAGAACCGGATGGCCCCGATCATCGCCGACGACTGCAAGTACGACATCGGCGGCGACACGCAGCAGCTCAACTCGGTGGACACGCAGCACAACAACGTGACCTTCAAGCTGATGCTGCTGCCGGTCTGGGTCGCGACCTACGTGTACGCCGGGAAGAACTGGCAGATCCTCGTCAACGGCCGCACCGGCGAGATCCACGGCCAGCGTCCGTGGAGCAAGGTCAAGATCGCTATCGCCGTGGTGCTCGCGCTGATCGTGATCGCGGCGATCGTCTATTTCGTCGCGATGAAGGGCCACAGCACGGGCACGACCCACCATTCCGTTACGCACCACTGAGTTTTCTTCGAAGGATGTGAAGTGCCGTGCTGATGGGCATGGTTCTCGGCGACCGTCGCTCCCGCGTTTCGCGGGAGCACGCGGGTTCGCCGCTGTCTTGACCGGCGGGAATCCTCGCCTGCTCTCCGCGAAGCGTCGACGGCTGACTGGCCCTTCGACCCTTCCCGGGAGCATTCATGTCCACCGTCCAGTGGACCGAAAACGGAACTGTCCGCACCGCCCGGTGGCATTCCGAAAACGGAACTCCGCCGCCGGGCCGCATTGTCGTCGTCGATGACCGGCTGACCGCTGCCGCCGCACTGCGATTCGCGCGTGCTGGCACCGGAATGCTGTGGCGCGGCGATTTTCCCAACGCACGACAGCTCGTGCGCGCCATGGACCGCCGCCTCCCGCAACGCTCGGGAACTTTCGCCGAGGTGCGTGCCGCGCGCTCGGAACGTGCGGCGCTGCTCGGAAAAATCCTGGTCTCCGTGGAAGCGGACCATTCGCTTCAGCTTCGCCGAGCCCCTGACATCCGCGCCGCCTGCGAGCACGCGTTCGGCGGTTTACCCGGCACGCTGATCTCGTTGCGTGAGCTGCTCGGCGCCCTGAGCGCTTATCAATGGCACCAAAACGGCATTCCCATCAAGGCTTTGGGCGCGCGACTGTATCCGGCGTACAGCGTGTTCGCGCCGACCCGGAGCGAATACCTCGATCTTGTCGCGCAGGAACCGTTGCCGGGCAACGGATCTCCGGTGGTCTTCGATCTCGGCACCGGAACCGGCGTACTCGCCGCCATTCTGGCTCGGCGCGGCGCCGCCGAAGTGGTCGCGACCGACCTCAACCCGCTGGCGGTGCGGTGCGCGCGGGACAACCTGCGCCGGCTCGGCCTGTCCGACCGGGTCCAGGTTCGCGAAACCGACCTGTGGCCGTCGGACCGACGCGCCGACCTGGTCGTCTGCAATCCGCCGTGGCTGCCCGGAAACCCGTCTTCGGCGCTGGAACTCGGGATCTACGACCCCTCGTCCGCCATGCTGAACCGCTTTCTCGACGGCCTGCCCGGCCATCTGACGCCGCACGGCGAAGGCTGGCTGATCCTGTCGGACCTCGCCGAACACCTCGGGCTGCGGACCCGCGCCGAACTGCTCGACCGGATCGCCGCCGCCGGTCTCACGGTCGCGGGACGCCGGGAAACCACGCCGAGGCACCGGCGCGCCACGGACCGTGCCGATCCCCTGCACGCCCAGCGTTCCCGCGAACGCACGATCCTGTGGCGGCTGGCCCTGTCCAGAGCGTGACCCGGCGTTTCCACACTGGACTGCACCAATCGAATATCCTCGCCGGAGACACGGGGAGGGACGATGCCCGTACCGGGTTTTGCCGTACCGCGCCGGGAATTCGTGCGGACGCTGCTGCATCGCGGCAGCCCGCCGGAGCGGCCGGACGCCGGCGAGGATCTGGCCGAGGTCGGCGACGCGACGCTGGCGCGCGCCGCGCGGTACTGGGTCGTCGTCCCGGTCGCCTACCGGATCGCCGCGTTCGTGAAGGTGTTCATCGGGTTCGCCGCGGCCAACGGCAGCACCGGGTTGTTCCCGGTGCTGCCCGCGGCCGCGCTGGGCGTCGCCGCGAACGCCGGGTTCCTGTGGTGGCTGCTGCGCTCCGGCGGCCTCCCCGCGCGGCGCACGCGGCGGGTGCTCACCGCGGACCTCGGCGCGGGCCTCGTGCTGAACCTGCTAATCGCGGTGCTCGCCCCGGACGCGGTGCAGCCGTTCGCGATCGACGTCACCTGGACGTGGCTCGTCGGCTCGGTCGCGATGTGGGCCGGGACGTCCGGGCTGCCCGCGGCGTTGCTGCTGCTCGCCGCGGCGGTCCCGCTCCGGGTCCTGCTGACCGCGGCCGGCGGCCTGCGGCTGGACAACCCGCTCGCGCTCAGCCGGTCGATCGGCTGCCTGGTCGCGCTCGCGGTGTCGATCGTGGTGGCGTGCGGGATCCTGGTGCTGCTGGGCGTCGGCACCCGGTTCGCCCTCGACATCGGCCTGCGCCGCGGTCAGGAGGCCGAACGCAGGCGCACCCAGCGGCTCCTGCACGACAGCGTGCTGCAGACGCTGGAAGCGCTCGCGATCGCCCCGTCCGACGACGCCGACCACGCCGCCGAACGACTCGCCCAGCTCCGTTCGGTCGCCCACGCCGAGGCGGCCGAACTCCGCCGGAGCATCACCGAGCCGGTCGAACCGCGCACCGGACGCAGCTTCGTGGTGGAACTGGCCGACGTCGCCGCCGAAATGGCCCGCGAAGGCCTGCGCACCCAGCTCGTGGCCGCCGACTTCGCCGACGACGACCGCCTGTCCGCCGACCGGCGCACCGCGCTGTGCGAAGCGGTCCGGGAAGCCCTGCGCAACACGGTGAAACATGCCGGGACGAGCCGGGTAGTGCTCCGAGTGGAGGAACGCGACGGCGGAACGGCCGTAGTCGCACGCGACCAGGGGCGGGGCTTCGACGTCCGCGAACGGGGCCCGGGGTTCGGCATCCGGCAGTCGATCGAGGCCCGGCTGGCGGAGGTCGGGGGCACCGGACAGGTGGAATCTACGCCCGGGCACGGAACACGGGTGACGCTGTGGGTTCCGCACTGACCACGCGGAGGCAGCGGATTTTCGCCGAATCGAGTGATATCGATACGCTTTCCGGAGTCATCCGCTCATTTCGCTGATTATTCAATTCACTCTGTGTGCGCTTGTGTCACAAATTGCGAACACAGAACCTCCGCGCATGCGCCACGTTCGTAGGTTCACATTCCCGCTCCGCGAGTCAGATAATGGAGGGTCAGGCACAAGCAGGCCCAGCAGCGGGAGCGCTTGCATGGACACGCCGGACGAGGCGCGCACGAACCGGATCGAGCGGAATCGCCGCATGCTCGAATCCTGGCGAGCGGGCGCGTCGATCACCCAGATCGCCCGGGAAAACGGGCTGTCCCTGAGCTGGACCGGACGCCTGCTGCGCCAGGAAGGCGCGGTGCTGCCGGAAATCCGCCAAGGCGTGCGCCGCGAACTCGACGTGCCGCGAATAGTCCGCGAGTACGAGTCGGGCTCGACTATTCAGAGCATCGCGGACGCGCATCAAGCGTCCTATGGCACTATCCGTCGCTTGCTGTTGCGGGAAAAAGTGGCCATCCGCCCGCACGGCGGCCAAAACGCTCTCGATCGGCGCAAGCCCGGCGAGCCCCCTCGACACTGAGCAACGTCTCGAGGGCGGGTGATTCCCGCCGCTTTTCGTTTCTTTTGCCGCCCGCAGCAGGTAAGGAGGAATAATGGGGGGAGTGGAATGAGCGAGGCGCGGCCAGGGGCAACCGTAGCATCCGGCAGACCAGTGCGGGCGCCGGTCCAGCTCCCGCCCGCGCCGGCCGTGCTGCTCGGCCGCGCCCCGGAACTCGGCCTGCTGGACGAAATCCGGCTCCGCTCCGACCCCGCGCCGTCCGTCGTGGTGCTCACCGGCGTCGGCGGGATCGGCAAAACCGCGCTCGCCCTGCATTGGCTGCACCAGCGCCGCGCCGAGTTCCCGGACGGCATCCTCTGCGCGCGGTTTTCCGCCGAGGGCACCGAAACCGCGGAATCCGCGAGCGGGGTGCTGCACGGTTTCCTCGCCGCGCTGGGCCTTCCTGCCGACGACATCCCGGCCTCGCTCGCCCAGCGGGCCGCCGAATTCCGTGCGGTGACAGCGGATCGGCGATTCGCCGTGCTGCTCGACGACGTCGTGCACAGCGCCGACGCGCGTGCCGTGCTGCCGTCCAGCGCGCACGCGTTCGTGCTCGTCACCAGCCGGTCGCAGCTGACCAGCCTCGCGCTGGACGGCGCGGAAATCCTTCCGCTCAGCCCGCTTCCGGACCGGCCGGCCCGCGAGGTGCTCGTCCGCCGCTCCGGGCAGCGCCAGTTCAGCCAGGAGGACGCGGAAAATCTGCTGACCGCGTGCGCTGGGCTGCCGCTGGCACTTACTCTCACCGGAGCGCGGCTGCGCGTGCGGCCAAGACGCAACCCGCACCAGGAAGCCCGCCGCGGACGGGTCCGGCGTTTCGGCGGTTTCGCCGACTTGGCAACGGTTTTCGACGCCTCGTACGCCGCGCTCGACGATTCGGCCGCCCGGCTCTACCGCACGTGCGGCATCCTGCCCGGCCCGCATCACGCGGTCGACGCGCTCGCCGACACGCTCCAGAGTTCGCCCGCGCACCTGGACGACGCCGTCGACGAGCTGATCGAAGCCAACCTCCTCCACGAGCTGGAGGACGATACCGTGGCGCAGCACGACGTCGTCCGCCACGACGCCCGCGTGCGCGCGGAACGCCAGGACGCCGAGGCCGACCGGCGTTATCTCGTTCACCGGTACATCCGCTGGTACCGCGACCAAACCGTCACCGCGAGCGCCCTCATCCACCCGTTCCGGCCGAATTTCGCGGCCGAAACCGTTGCGCCGACCGGATCTTTCGCCGACCGCGACCACGCGGTGCGCTGGTGGCGACGGGACCGGACGGTGATCAACGCCGTCGCGAAGGCCGCCTCGGCCCACGGCTGGGACGAGGAACTGTGGCAGCTCGCCGAAGCGTCGTGGGGATTTTTCCTGCACCACCGGGATTACGAACCGTTCCTCGAACTCTGCACGGCGGGGATCGCCGCCGCCCGCCGATGCCGGCTGCCGCTGGTGGAAGCCCGGATGCACAGCCAGGCCGGCTTTGTCTGCGACCAGCTCGGCCGCTACGACGAAGCCGCCGCGCACAATGCCGTGACTCTCGAAATCGGCGAACGAGAGCAGCACGGCCCGACGCAAGCCTCCGCGCTGGCCCGGCTCGCCAGGAACGCGCGAAGACAGCAAGACTGGGAAGCCGCGCTCGAGCTGTACGAGCGCAGCGCCCGGAAACACGCCGAGGCCGGCATTCCCCGCGGCGTCGGCCAAGCCCGCTATCGGCGCGGCGAAGTCCTGATCAAGCTGGGCCGCGACGACGAAGCACTGCGCGAACTGGCCGAAGCCACCGCCATCCTGGACGAAGCGGGCGACGCCGTCCAGCACGCGCGCGCGGTCATCCCGCTCGCCGCGATCCACGCCCGGCGGGGCGACTACCGCCGGGCGCGCACCGAACTCCTGGAAGCACTCGAAGGCGTCAAACGCCTCCAGTCACCGCATTTCCAGGCCGAGATCCTCACCGCGCTCGCCGATCTCGAACGCGGCCACGGCGACGAGACAGCCGCCCAGCGCCATCTCGACGAGGCCCGCCGCCTCAGCGGGGATTCCGCCGAGCCGCCGCACTGACCACACCGCGCCGCCCGGCCAGCACACCGCCGCGGCGATCGCTCCCGGCCACTCCGCCCGCAGCTCGTCAGCCTCGCCTCGGGTCGCGGCCCGCGTACCGCACCGGACCACGACGTCCGCTTCGGCCGAGCACCGCGGCCCGGCGCGATCGACATCGGCGACCAGCACCGGCAGCGCCCGCCGCCCCGGCAACGCGAGCCGCACGCGCGCGACCCCGGTGGTCACGCGTCCCACCCGGGCAGCGGCCTGGGCATCGCCGGCAGCGGCGGATACGCCACCGTGTCCGGTTCGGACAACTCCAGCAGCCGGTACATCGCCGACCGCAGGATCCCCGCCGAACAGTCGAGCCTCGTGCTCGCGACCGGCAGCACCTCCGCGGCAAGCCTCGGAGCCACGGCGATCGAGGCTTCTTCCTGGGCTTCGAGCGGCGCGTCCAGATCCAGCGGCTTCGCGTGCGCCCGCACGACGTCCGCGACGCTCCCGGCCTGCGGCCGCCCGTCCGGCAGCGACGCGAGCGTCACCGGCCTCCCGATGGCCGCCGCGTAGCCCGTGGTCGAGCCGTGGTCGCCGATCACCCAGTCAGCCGCGATCATCGTCGCCTGCCATCCCTGCTCGGGCGGGATCACCCGCAGCCGCCGGCACCCGGCGAGCCAGGCCGCGACCTGACGCCGCCCGTGCACCGCCCAGACGTTCGGATGCAACACCGCCGCCACCGCGTAACGGTCGTCCGGCAGCGCGTTCGCGATCGCTTCGTACATCCTCGGGACGCGGCCGAACGCCGAGTCAGTGAACCAGGTCGAACTCAGCACCACCAGCCGCCGCGAGCCGACGCCCAGCGCCCGCCGGTACCGCTCCCGCCGCCCGGTCGCCGCCCGCATCCCGTCAAGACAGAGGTCCCCGGCCACGACGGCCGCGGGCACCGCCTCCGGACAACGCTCGCGCAGTACTTCCACCTCCGCTTCGGTACCGAGGCCCAGCACCGCCGGGAGCACCCGCCCGCGAAACGTGAGCAGCTCCCGGTCCAGCTCGGTCGTTTCGATCGTCGCGCCGCCCGCTTTCCGGCTGAACCGGCGTCCGGGGACCTGCCCCACCCCGTGTCCGATCAGCATCAGCGGCCCGCGCACCTGGTCCAGGTTCCGGTGAGTGGCCGCCAGAACCAGATCGAACCGGTGCGCCACCGCCTGTTCCCACGGCAGCAGGAGCCCGTGCTGCGCCCGCACGTACTCCTCGACCCCGGCCCACCTGTCGGTGCTGTGCGGGACGGTGAACATCACCTGCACCCGCAAGTCCCGTTCGAGCAGCGAGATCAGCTCGAACAGCCGCGTACCCGCCGTGACGGTCGGAACGACCGCCAGCACGGCGCGGCACCCCGGCCGCGTAACCCGCGAGGCGGCGTCGAGACCGATCGGACCGCGTACCCACACGTCGTGCGCCATCTTCATCCCCTCCGTCCGGAAACCGACGAGCCGAGCCTGCGATCCGGTCCTGACCGAGGACTTCCCGCCGCTGGACACAAAGCGGACCGAAACCGGACAAGACAATTCCCCGGATGATCGTTGTCCCGAAGCGGTCGCCGATTCACCGGATCGATGCGAAACTGGGAAATCGACGAGGGAGGGACGTCGAATGGACTTCGCCTACGGAATTCTCGGGCAGACTGCGGTGCGGATGCACGGGAAGATGAACGAGCAGTGGGGTCAGCGGCAAACCCGGAATATTCTCGGAATCCTGCTCACCCGGCCGGGACAGCGCTTTTCCCAGGACTCCCTCATCTCCTGGCTGTGGGACGACGACCTGCCCGGAAACCCGCAAGAGGCCCTGTACAAGGCGGTGCACCGGCTGCGTGAGGCCCTCTCCGAAGCGCAGGTGCCCGTCGCGGTCCCGCGGTCCGGCGACGGCTATCTGGCCGAACTCGACGAGAGTCTCGTGGATGTCGCCGCCTTCCGGGAAATAATGCGAAATGCGCACTCGGCGGAGCGTTCCGGCGATCATGAAACAGCGTATGAATCAGCCGCCGCCGCACTTTCCTTATGGCGCGATGAACCGCTGGCAGAACTCCGCACCGAGCGCGCGGCCCAGTGGCGCGAGGACAAAATAAAGTCCATGTTGCTTCCCGCGCGAGAATTCCTGACGAGCCAATTGCTGGCGCTCGGCCGTCCCGACGAGGCCGCGGGAGCGCTGCAGGAACTGGATCCCGGCCACGCCGGCCGCCTGGCGTTCGTCAAGCTCCAGATCCAGGTCTACTACGCCCTCGGACAGTCCCGGCAGGCCCTGGCCCACTACCTCGACGCGCACCGGCGATTCCGCGACGCCGCCGACGACACCGCCAACGCCTTGCTGCGCGCCTTCCACGACGAAATCCGGGACCGCTACGAAAACCCGGTCTCCCCGCCCGCCGCCGCCCCGGTCCGCCGGGCCACGCCCCCGTCCCATCCGCTCCCCCGGGATCTCCGCGGCTTCATCAGCCGCGCCGACGCACTGGAAACCCTGGACGAATGGCTCCGCCCCGGCTCGCCGACCCGCTGGCCCGCCGTCGTGCTCAGCGGCCCGCCCGGCATCGGGAAAACCAGCCTCGCGGTCCACTGGGCGCACCGCGCCGCGGACTGGTTCCCCGACGGAACGATCTACCTGGACCTGCACGGCTTCGGCCCGGCCCCGCGGCTCGAACCTTCCGACATCGTCGACCGCCTCCTCCAGGAACTCGGCTACCCGGTCGACCACGTGGTGGACGCGACCGCCCGCGCCGCCGTCCTGCGCCGGCAACTCGCCGACCGCTCCGTGCTGGTGCTCCTCGACGACGCGGAGAACTCCGACCACGTCGACCAGTTGCTGAACGTGCTGTCCGAATGCACCGTGATCGTCACCTCGCGCCGCAGGCTCGGCGCGCTGACCCGGCGGCACGAACTCGCCGCCCTCAGTCTCAACCGCCTCGACGACCACGACTCCCTGGAACTGTTCGTCCGGCGCCTGAACGGCCGCGGCGAACGGGAACCCGGCGCGGCCCGCCGGATCGCACACCTCTGCGACGGGCTGCCGCTCGCGCTCACGCTGATCGCCGAGAGCGCGGCCCGCCGCCCGGGGCTGAGCCTCAGCACCATGCTCGAGCAGCTGCGCGACCCGGAAATGCTCCTGAGCATCGGCGACGACGGAGACGACCAAAGCCTGCGTGCCGCGTTTTCGTCGTCGTACCACCTGCTGGAACCGCCGAGCCAGGCCGTTTTCCGGCTCTTCGGCCACCATCCCGGCGCGGAAATCCACGTGGACACCCTGCTGTCCGCGGCCGGACGGCCCGCCGCGGAAACCCGGCGAGCGCTCGAAACCCTGGTGGCGTTGCACTTGATCGACCAGCCCGGCGACACGGACCGGTACCGGATCGTCTCGATCTTCCACCGTTACGCGCAGACGCTCAGCACCCAGGACTACGACCCGCGGCCGTTGCGCCGCTTGCTCTCGCACTACTGCACCACTGCGGACAACGCGCACCGGATGGCGCATCCGCACCGGGACCGGCCGCCGCGGCTCGCCCCCGAGCCGGACATCCGCCCGACGCGGTTCGAGACGCCTGCCGCGGCCCACCGCTGGTTCCTCCGCGAACGCACCAATCTCACCGCACTCGCCGCGCTCGCCGAGCAGCACCAGCTCTTCGACTACGCCTGCACCCTTCCGCATCTCATGCACGACACCTTCGTCGTCTACGGCTTCTACGACGAGATGACCACCGGGCTGGCCATCGCGGCCCGGGCCGCGCGAGCGAACCACGACTCTCACGCGGAAGGGTCGACCCTCAACGATCTGGGGGAACTACATCTCACGCTGAGCAACCACGAAGCGGCCGAGAAAGCACTCGCCCGGGCGCTCGAACTGGCCACCGACGACGCCTCGCCCATCGCGAAGCTGACCATCACCATCAACCTGGCCCGGCTCCACCGGCTGACCGGCCGGCCCGCGGAAGCGATCGCGCTGTTCCGCCGCTGCATCACGCACGCGCAGCGCAACCGCGACCTGGTCCGCGAGGCGAAGGCGGAGCAGTACCTCGGCGAGACCCTCGCCGAACTCGACCAGTACGAACGGGCGCTGCCGCACTACCACCGCGCCCTGCACCTGCGAGCGCTCACCGGCGACGTGTCCGGCCAAGCGGCCACCTGCATCACGCTGGCCGAACTCCATCTCGGCCAGGAGGAATTCGCCGTCGCCCACCGGCATTGCCAGCTGGCGCAGGCCCAGATCACCGGCGACCTCACCGCCGGGATGCGGCTGCGCACCGTGCAAGCCCGCCTCGCCGCGGCGGAGCGGGACGACCGGGCCGCGCTGCGGCTGTCCCAGGAAGCGGTCGAACTGGCCGAGCGGGCGCACAACGCGACCGGACAGGCGCGGGCGCTGGAGGCGTTCGCCGAGATCCTGTACGCACGCGGGAATCGCGAGGACGCCGTCGACGCCTGGACCCGCGCCGCCGCCTTCTACCGCGGCCGCGGCAAGGACGCCAAGGCCGCCCGCGTCGAGGAACGCCTAGCGGCGGCCCGCGACCCGCACCCGATTCCGCAGGCCAGGGACGGCGAGAGCGACGGGGAAAGCACCGTGGCCATGCCTTCTCCTCGCCGATCCGTAGCCCGCCGCGACTGAAAAGCGGGGGCCGCTTCGCCGTGTCACCCATCCGTAGGGCAATATCCTCCGCCTGAGTCCATCTGCAGTTGCAGACAACTCTGAGTAGATTCACTCAGAGGATTGTTCGCAGAGACCAGGCGGCTCAGGCGCAACGAGATCCATGTTGTGAACTATATTCACAAAATTGCCCGAGGAGTTCTACTTGACCAGCCTGGCGCCCACGCTGCTCAGCCTCTTGCCGGTGTCAATAATGGCACTGCATGCCATCAAGGATTGGTGGCGTTGTTGAACAGCCGCTAAATGCGACGCTGGCGTTGCGATCACTCCATTTTCCGGAGCCGCAACGCCAGCGCCGGACAAGCCGCCGCCGCTTTTCGGGCCTCCGCCAGCAGCGATTCGGGCACCGTTCCCCCGCGTACCACCGGGTAACCCCATTCGTCCACAGTGATCAGTTCCGGCAGCACGTCCGCGCACAAACCGTGTGCTCGGCAGGCGATCGGGTCGACCGTCAGGCGGTTCATGCCGCACCTGCCGTGATTCGGCACGAACCGGCGGTCAGGTGGGCGTGGACGTCGGCCGCGAAGACTCGCAAAGCGCTTGCCGCGAGGCGGACCGCTCCGTCCGGGTGGGCGCACGCGCCTCGTCCGCTGAGGAGCGGGAGGCGGCGGGCGAGACGGCCGGTCGCGTCCCGGCCGGACAGCAGGTCGGTGAAATCCGCGGCGACGGCCGGGAGTCCGAACATGCACGGTCCACATTGGCGGGCCGATTCTCCGGCCAGGGTATGGAGAATATTCCGGGTCAGTTCGACGCCGCAGTGAGAGTCCGGGAGCAAGTGCAACGAGGACAAGCCCGGTTCCCGGCCCAGCGGCAAAGGATCGGCCAGGGAACGCGGCATCCAGGTACCGCCGTAACCGCCGATCAGAACAGCTTGTGCGGTCACCGATCCGCCCGCGCGGGCGAGAATCGCGGAAACGGGAGTGTCCGCGGGGACTTCCATTACGCCGGGGCGCGCGACGGCTCCGGTGACGGTGACCAAGTCAGTCGGCACGAAACGGTCCGCGCCGGTGCGGGCGACGAGCGCGAAGCGGGCCAAGGTTTCGACATTCTGGACCAGCGTGGGGCGTCCGCGCAGACCGCGTTCGGTTGGGCGCGGGAATTTGCCGGTCGGACGGGCGTCGCCGGATCCCAAGAAGTGCACTAACGCGGTTTCTTCGCTCGCGACGTATCGATGCGGGACTGCGACTACCTTTACTGGCACTGCGTCCCGGCGTTCCGCCAACGCAGCCAGCACGCTTCGGTTGCCCTCGCGCAGGCAGAGATAAGCCTCGGTAGCGCCGACGGCATGCGCGGCGACCTGGATGCCGTCCAGCACCAGGTGCGGCGCAAGTTCCAGGAGGGCGCGATCCTTGCTGCTGAAGGGATCGCTCTCGCAGCCATTGGCGACCACAATGGACCGTCCCGGTGCGACAGAGCGCAGCTTCGCCGCCGCGGGGAAGCCCGCGCCACCGCGGCCGCGGATACCGGCGACGTCGATTTCGTGAATCAGTGCGTCGCGATCCAAGGCTGGGAGTCCACCATGGACAGACAGGTGGGCGGCCAGGTTGTTGCGGTGCGAAGGAAGCAAGAGTCACCTCCGAAGCGGAGTGAGGCGGCGCGCCTCGGTGTCGGGATTGGTACTGCCGAACCGCACGCTCGCGGCGGCCAGAACGGCGAGCAGGCACGCGATGTCCAGCGCGATCAGCAGCGGGCGCGCGCTGTCCGACGCGACGAGGCCGATGCTGTGCGCGAGCGCGACCGGCCAGCAAACGTAGGCCAGCCAATGCACCGCGCGCCACAACCGCGGCGGGATGCGGGTGCGCAGGAGACTGGTCACGACGATGGCGAGCAGCAAATCCACCGCTACCGCACCGATGCCGATCCAGAACGGTTCGTAGCCCGACACGAACGGAAGGACAACCGCCGGCCAGCTCAGGTCCACATAACCGTCGACGACCGCGAAGACGATGTGTGCGGCCAAAAACACGAGACTGGCCAGGGCGAGGTTCCGGTGCAGGTCCGCGAGGGCGAAGCGGGGCCAGCGCCGGGTCGCGAACCGGCCGGAGTTGAGAAAACCGAGCACCACGACGGCTGTCGAAAACACGAGCGAGACGATTCCGGTGGCACGGCTGAAATACCAGAGGGCGGAACTCACGACGCACGCTCCCGGCGATCCGCCGGCCACCCCGCCGTCGTCCGGACAGCACCGCGCGAACTCACCAACCGGGCGGGCAATCCGCGTGAACTCAGCCAGTCCAGCGCCGCCACGCCCAGGATGACCGAGGCGGTGCTGGCCGTGTTGGCGTCCACACAGGACTTCGCCGCGACCGAAACCGTTCGCCAGCACGGATCCGCCGATTCGCCCGTGCGCGGGTCGACGATGTGGTGCACCACGCGGCCACCGCGTCGCCACGTCCGCCGCGCGAGGCCGGAAGTGGCCAGGCCGCCGCTGGTGAGCGTGATGGTCGTGTCCGGATGGGCGACCGCGTCCGTGTGGTCGTCGCCGATCGCTATTTGCCAGCCACCTGCTGGCGCCGGGCCTGCCGCCGCGAGGTCGCCGCCGAGGTTCACCAGCACGCCGCAACCGGTACGGCCGGCGATCTCGGCGGCGGTCCGGTCCGCGGCAAAGGCTTTCGCGGTCGCGCCAAGGTCCAGCAGCACACCGCGCGGCAGCACGACGATCCGGCGGGCCGGTTCGAACAACACCCAATGCGAGCCGGGCGCGGGGACCGGCGCCGCGGCGGGTCCGTCGGCGATCTCGGCGAAGTCCCGGTCGTAGCCGAGCGCGGCCAGTGAACCGCCGACCGTCGGGTCGACCAGCCCGCCGCTCAGCCACGACGCGCGCAACGCCGCCGACAGCGCGTCGGCCAGCAGCGGGCTCACCTCCACCTCCCGGCCAGCGGCACGGTGGAGTGCCGAAATCTCCGAGTCTGTCCGGAATCGGCTGCAGGCCCGATCGAGTTCGGCGAGCCGCGTCCGCAGCAGCTCGGTCGCCCGGTCGAGCGCGGCTTCCTCGGTGACGAGCACCCGTGCGGTCGTGCCGAGCGCGGGAAACGCCGCCGAGTACGGCCCGGTCACGACGCGCCCGATCCGGTGTGCGCGTGCCTCGACCCGGAGCCGGGATCCTGCGCGGGCGCCTGCAACTGGTCCGAGGAGCTGGATCCGGCGGACGAACCAGTCCCGCCGGTGGACGCGCCGGTGCCGCTGGTGGACGGGGACGCGGCCGCCGTCAGCCCGTATCCGATGCCGCCGGCCGCCGCGACTCCGAGCACCGCCGCGACCGCGGTGACCAACGCCGTCCGGTGCCGGACGCGAGCCCGTTCCTCTTGCCTTCTCCTGATGTCCGGGTCCATGCCGGGTGTCCTCTCCGGTGGGGGAACACCCAGTCTCAGCCGCGAATCTATGAGTCCGCTGGGAGCGACCTGTCAGTTTGCTTCCAGTCACTACACTCCGCGCATGGGCACGGTCCTCGCGTGGGCGACGCTGGCGGTGTGGACCGGACTCGCGTTGTGCCACAGCTGGTTCTGGCGCACCGACCAGCGCCTGCCCGTGCTGGTCCGGCCGGACGCCTGGCCGTCTGTCGCCGTCGTGGTGCCCGCCCGCGACGAGGCCGCGCTGCTGCCGGAAACCCTGCCCACGCTGCTGCGCCAGACCTATCGCGGCGACGCGCGAGTCATCCTCGTGGACGACGGCAGCACCGACGGCACGACGGAAGTCGCCCGCTCGCTGACTGTCCCCAATGGACTCCCGCTCACCGTCACGAGCCCGGGCGAACCACCGGACGGCTGGACCGGCAAGCTCTGGGCCGTCGCGCACGGCGTCCGCGAGGCCGGAGACGTCGACTTCCTCCTGCTGACCGACGCTGATATCTCACACAGCCCCGACTCGCTGGAAACCCTCGTCGCCGCTGCCACCAGCGGCCGGGACCTGGTATCTCAGATGGCCGTTCTGCGCACCGCAACGTTCTGGGAGCGGCTGCTCGTGCCCGCTTTCGTCTACTTCTTCGCGATGCTCTACCCGTTCCGCCGCGTGAACTCCGCACGCTGGCGCACCGCCGCGGCGGCTGGCGGTTGCGTCCTCGTCCGCCGCGCGGCGCTCGAACGCGCCGGAGGAATCGCCGCGATCCGCGGTGCGGTCATCGACGACGTCGCGCTCGCCCGCGCGGTCGCGTCCGCGGGCGGCCGGATTTGGCTGGGTTACGCCACGAAAGTCTGGAGTGTCCGGCCGTATCCGCGGCTCTCGGACCTCTGGCGGATGGTGACCCGCAGCGCCTACACCCAGCTCCGACATTCGCCACTGCTGCTGGCCGGGACGGTCGTCGGCATGATCGCCGTGTTCCTCGCCCCGCCCGCACTCGCCCTGACCGGCTCGTGGCAAGCCGCTGTGGCGTGGTTGCTGATGGCGGCGACGTTCGTCCCGGTCGCCAGGTATTACCGCCAACCCCTGGTCGCGGGCGGGTGGCTGCCGTTCACCGCAGCCCTCTACACCCTGATGACGATCGACTCCGCCCGTCGCCGGACCGGCTGGAAGGGCCGCACTTACTGACCGAATTGGGCGCGACGCTCATCCGCAGATGTGCCAACCTTTCGGCATGACGTCGACCCGAAGGGGCAATGCCTCGTAGGAAGCCCAGCGCCGCCCAACCCGAAGCCCGCGACCAGTGGACCGAACGCGTTTCCCCAGCACTCGACCGGTATCGGCGCTTCCTGCGCCAGCCCGGCCGCTGGCTGTACGTGCCGTGGCCCGATTGCCCGTGCGGCGATCCCGTCGAAGCCCGCGACGAACTGGAAGCCGCCCTGCGCGCGCTCCCTCCCCGCGCCCGCGCGGACCTGCGCCGGGTCCTCGCCCCGCTCGATGCCGAGTTCCGGCGGAGAACCCTGCCCGACCCGGCGGCGAGTTCCCTCAGCCGCTGGCATGCCGAGGCGTGGTGGCGGCAGCGGCTGCACGAGCGGTGAAAGACCTGGAGAACCGCACGGAGAGCGAGTTCACACCACCCGGGGATGCACGTTCATACATCGTCGTGCATAATCATTCCTATGTCCAAGGTGCTCACTTCCCTTCCCGTCGGCGAGCGGGTCGGCATCGCGTTCTCCGGCGGCCTCGACACGTCCGTGGCGGTGGCGTGGATGCGCGACAAGGGTGCGGTTCCGTGCACCTACACCGCCGACATCGGCCAGTACGACGAACCCGACATCGCGTCCGTCCCCGGCCGTGCGCACGCCTACGGGGCGGAGCTCGCGCGGCTGGTCGACTGCAAGGAAGCCCTCGTCGAGGAGGGGCTCGCCGCGCTGACCTGCGGCGCCTTCCACATCCGCACCGGCGGGCGGGCCTACTTCAACACCACCCCGCTCGGCCGCGCGGTCACCGGCACCCTGCTGGTGCGCGCGATGCTGGAGGACGACGTCCAGATCTGGGGCGACGGCTCCACCTACAAGGGCAACGACATCGAGCGGTTCTACCGCTACGGCCTGCTGGCCAACCCGGGCCTGCGGATCTACAAGCCGTGGCTCGACGCCGCGTTCGTCGGCGAGCTCGGCGGCCGCAAGGAGATGTCGGAGTGGCTGGAGGCGCACAAGCTGCCCTACCGCGACAGCACCGAGAAGGCCTACTCCACCGACGCCAACATCTGGGGCGCCACGCACGAGGCGAAGTCGCTCGAGCACCTGGACACCGGCATCGAGATCGTCGAGCCGATCATGGGCGTGCGGTTCTGGGACCCGGAAGTCGAGATCGCGCCCGAGGACGTCACGATCGGCTTCGAGCAGGGCCGTCCGGTGACGATCAACGGCAAGGAGTTCGGCAGCGCGGTCGAGCTGGTCCTGGAGGCCAACGCGATCGGCGGGCGGCACGGGCTCGGCATGTCCGACCAGATCGAGAACCGGATCATCGAGGCCAAGAGCCGCGGCATCTACGAGGCCCCGGGCATGGCGCTCCTGCACGCGGCGTACGAGCGGCTGGTCAACGCGGTCCACAACGAGGACACCATCGCCAGCTACCACAACGAGGGCCGGCGCCTGGGCAGGCTGATGTACGAGGGCCGCTGGCTGGACCCCCAGGCGATGATGCTGCGCGAATCGCTGCAGCGCTGGGTCGGCACCGCCATCACCGGCGAGGTCACGCTGCGGCTGCGGCGCGGCGAGGACTACTCGATCCTCGACACGTCCGGCCCGGCGTTCAGCTACCACCCGGACAAGCTGTCGATGGAGCGCACCGAGGACTCCGCGTTCGGCCCGGTCGACCGGATCGGCCAGCTGACCATGCGGAACCTCGACATCGCCGACTCGCGCGCCAAGCTGGAGCAGTACGCGAGCCTCGGCATGGTCGGCGGCACCTCGCACCCCAAGCTGATCGGCGCCGCGCAGGCGGCCGCGACCGGCCTGATCGGCGCGATGCCCGAGGGCGGGGCCGAGACGATCGCGTCCCGGGGCCGGGCCGACGACGTCGAGCTGCTCGACCGCGCCGCGATGGAATCCGGCACGGACTGAGGCTTTCCTCCCGCGGATGCCCGCGTCGGCGCACCGGCGCGGGCATTCCCTCTATACCAGCGACCGCACCCCGCTAACGTCTCTATATTCGGGCGGCGGCTCCCGGCTAACGTGGCGGCGTGACCCCGATTTTTCAGCTGTCCGCCGACCACGTCACGGCGGAGGCAGCGCTCGATCCGATCGCCGCGACCCTGGACGGCGTGACCACCGACGCGACCGCGCTCACCGACCTCACCCCGGACGGTTTCGCGGCCCGAGCCGACCTGGCCCGGCGCACGCTCGCCACTCTCGCGACGCTGGCCCCCGAGTCCCGCGCGGACCGGATCGCGGCCGCGCATCTGCGGAACAGCCTCGAGACCGAGCTGGCCTGGCACGGGCTCGACGAGCCGTTCCGCCAGGTACAGGCCCATTTCGGCACGCTGAGTTCGATCGCCGATTCGGTCCGGCTGCTGCCGCGCCGCGACACGGACGACTGGCACGTCCTCGCGGTCCGGATGGCCGGGGTCGAAACGATGCTGGCCGGCTGGCAGAAGACGCTGCAGGCCGGTCTCGACCGGGGTCTGCGCGCGGCCCGTCGGCAAGCGCTGGAAACGGCGGCGCAGGCCGAGCGGTACGCGGGTGTCCACAATGCACTCGTCGAGGAGTACGGCGACGGGCCGCAGGCCGGCGAACTGCGTGCGGGGGCCGACGCCGCCCACCGCGGTTACGCGGCCCTCGCGCGGTTCCTGCGCGAGGATTACGCCCCGCACGCCACCGAAACCGACGGAGTCGGCGCCGAGCGTTACGCCGTCGCGGCCCGGCTTTCCCTCGGCGCGGACCTCGATCTCGCCGAGGCGTACGAATGGGGCTGGGCGGAACTTCAGCGCATCGAAACGGAAATCGCCGCCGAGGTCGCGAAGATCCAGCCTGGCGCGAGCGTGGCGGAAGTGCTTGCCCGGCTGGACGACGAGTGTTTTGTGACCGGTGAAGCGTCCTATTTGGACTGGCTGCGCGCCGCGCACGACCGGGCGCTGGAAGCGGCGAGCGAGCACTTCGACATCCCGGAACCGTTGCGCGCCTTGGATGTCGTGCTCGCGTACGGCTCCGCGTCGGGCTCGCCGTACTACACCGGGCCCGCCGAAGACGGCACCCGCCCCGGCCGCACGTGGTGGCCGCTGGGCGGGCGGGAGCGTTTCGCGACCTGGTCCGAGCTGACGACGGTGTTCCACGAAGGCGTTCCGGGACACCATCTGCAGATCGGCGTCGCGGGCCTGGCCGGGGACTCGGTCAGCCGCTACGCGCGCGTCCATTCAGTGAGCGGCCACGCGGAAGGCTGGGCACTGTACGCCGAACGCCTCGCCGACGAACTGGGCTGGTTCTCCGAACGCGGCACCCGGCTCGGCATGCTCGCCGGTTCCGCGCTGCGGGCCGCGCGCGTCGTGATCGACCTCGGCTCGCACCTCGATCTGCCGCTGCCGGACGGTTCCCGCTGGGACTTCGACACCGCGTGCCGCTTCCTGCACGAGCGCGGATTGGCCGCCGAACACCGGGTGCACGCCGAAATCGTGCGCTACCTCGGCTGGCCGGGCCAGGCGATCTCGTACAAGATCGGCGAACGCGCGTGGCTGCGGGCACGCGCCGAAGCGGCCGCCAAACCGGGATTCACGTTGCGCCAGTGGCACGAGGACGCGCTGGCCGTCGGCCCGGTCGGGCTCGCGGCGCTGCAGGACGCGCTGCGTTAAGCCTTGGCCTCGCAGTCCGCGCACATCCCCCACCACGTGATCTCGGCCTGGTCCACCCGGAAACCGGGCACCGGACCGGGTTCGAGGCACGGCGCGGCGCCGACCGCGCACGGCACGTCCTGGATCCGGCCGCAGCCGCGGCACACCAGGTGGTGGTGGTTGTCGTGGGTTTCGAGTTCGAACCGCGCGGGCGACCCCGCCGGTTCGAGCGGGCGCAGCAGGCGGGCGCCGACGAGGTCCTCGAGCACGTTGTAAAGACCCTGCCGGGACAGCGCGCCGACGGCCCCGTCGGCGTCGAGCACCGTCGCGATTTCCGCGGCCGTGACGTGCGGGGTTCGCGCGACCGCGGCCAGCACCGCACGCCGCTGCGGCGTGTTGCGCAGACCCTTGTCGCGCAGGCGCGCCCCGAACTCGTCCATGGCCCGGATGGTACCCGCAGAGTTGACCGGATCAATTCTGGCGTGCAGTGGCTCACAGTCCCAGAGTTGACCCGTTCTTACATTTGACTGGATCAACTGTGCGGACTACAAAGGAACCGTGCTCACGACCTCCGCACCCCTCCCGTCCAGCGCCGACGCCGGAACCCGGCTCCGGCGCGCCGGCCTGCGCGTGACGACCGCCCGGCAGGTCGTGCTGGAAGTGCTGGCCGAAAACCCGCACGTGACCGTCGCGGAACTGCTGCCGCTGGTCCGCGCGCGGCTGTCGATGGCGTCCACGAGGGGCGTCCACGACGTGCTGACCACCGGCGTCGCGGCCGGTCTCGTCCACCGCTTCGACCACGTCGGCGTCGCGCAACGCTACGAGCTTTCCGGTTTCGACCACCGCCACCTGCTGTGCCGCCGCTGCGGACGGCTGGAGGCAATCCCCGGCACGCCGGCGGAATCCGCCGAGGAAACGGTGTCCGGCCTGTGCTCGCGCTGCGATTCGGCTGAGCAGCTCTCCGCATCCGCCTCCTAGTCAAGAACCGCCCCCGCCGACCAGGGTCGAGGCAACCCCTGGCCAGCGGGGGCATTACCGCAGAGGTAATTTACATACAGACTGCATGTATGTATCTTCGGTCAGCATGAGCGGATACGAAGAACTCGGCACTGCCCGGCACGTCAACCTCCCCCAAGGCGAACTCCGGTACTTCGAGCACGGACGCGGCCGCCCGGTCGTTTTCGTGCACGGCGTGCTCACCAGCGCCCTGCTGTGGCGCAAGGTCGTCCCGTCCGTCGCGGACGCCGGATTCCGTTGCCTGGCCCCGGATCTCCCGCTGGGCGCGCACCCGGTCCCGATGCGTTCGGACGCCGACCTCAGCGCGCCCGGCCTGGCCACCCTCCTGGGCGATTTCCTCACCGCGCTGGACCTGGAGGACGTCATCCTGGTCGCCAACGACACCGGCGGCGCCATCACGCAACTGCTGCTCGCGCGCTATCCGGAGCGGGTCGGACGGGTCGTGCTGACGCCGTCGGACAGCTTCGAGTACTTCTTCCCGCCGATCTTCCGGCCGTTGCCGAAGGTCGCGCGGATTCCCGGTTCGATGGCGGTGCTCGGCCAGCTGCTGCGGATCAAGGCGCTGTACCGCTCGCCGCTGCTGTTCGGTTGGGTCACGAAGCGCCCGCTGCCGCCGGACGTCGCCGACGAGTACCTGGGCAAACTGCGGAAATCGCCTGGCCTGCGAAGGGATTTGCGCAAGTTCCTGCGCACTGTCGACTCGAGCCACACCCTCGCCGCGGCGGAGAAACTGCGCCAGTTCAAGCGTCCGGTGCTGCTCGTGTGGCCGCCG
The DNA here is from genome assembly GCF_000158875.1 of Streptomyces sp. AA4. Lineage (NCBI taxonomy): Bacteria > Bacillati > Actinomycetota > Actinomycetes > Kitasatosporales > Streptomycetaceae > Streptomyces > Streptomyces sp. AA4. The sequence goes on from NZ_GG657746.1 coordinate 6,489,250, forward strand.
GAGGAGAAACTGTTCCCGATCAGCCTCGCGCACCGCTTGGCGGAGGTTTTGCCGGACGCGGAACTCGTCGAGGTCCCGGACTCGTACACCTTCGTCTCGGAGGACCAGCCGGCCGCACTGGCCGGGCACATCACGCGCTTCGCCGCCGCCATGGCAGATTAGGTGCGTGCGACGTACCCAGCAAGAACGCTCCGACGCGACGCGAGCCGCACTGATCAAGGCCGCCCGCGACCTCTTCGGCGCCCGCGGCTATCACGACGTGCCCGCCGAGGAAATCACTCGCACGGCAGGCGTCACGCGGGGCGCGCTGTACCACCACTTCGGCGACAAACAGGGCCTGTTCCGAGCCGTGGTCGAAGTGCTGGAACGGGAATTGACCGCCGAGGTCTCCGCAGTCCTCGACGGTGCCGCGGACCCGCTTTCCGGGCTTTCTTCCGCACTGGGCGTTTTCCTGGACGCCTGCCTGCGCCCGGACGTCCGGCGTATTTCGCTGACCGACGCCCCGGCCGTACTGGGCTGGGATGCCTGGCGAGACCTGGAAGCCGAGTACGGCCTGGGGCTGGTCGCGGAAAACCTGGCGGCCGCGCGGGAAGCCGGGTTGATCGTGGATACGCCGGTGGATGCCCTGGCGCAGCTGGTCCTGGCGGCGGTGATGGAAGCGGCGCGGATGATCGCCAACGCGGACGACCCGGACCGCGTGCGGGGGGATGTGCAGCAGGTGTTTTCGGGGTGGTTGAGCGGGTTGTTGCGGCCTAGGTGAGGAGTCTGGCGGTGTACCCGTGCGTCACCAAACTTTGGAAGGCTCGGTCGACCTGGCCCGGAAGGTCTTGGGGTATCGCGAATCCTCGCTGGGCATAGAGGCTTATCCGCTGCGTGTCGCCGACCAGCATATTGACGACGCGATCTACGTCGCCGATGCTCCGGATGTACTCGTCCAACGGCAATGGCTGGGAGGCGCACAGCACTTTTACCTCGGGCCAGAGCTTCCGGCACGTCGCGTAGGCCCGCCGTTGTTGGTAGGGACGCGAAATCAACGTGACCGAATCGACTTTTGTCCCGCGTGCTTCCAGCAACTCCCGGCTCCGCGCGATGTTGTCTCCGGTGTTGCGGGCCGTTGGCTCGACCAGGATCGCGTCGTCGGGAACACCCAGCTCCAACGCGTGCTCGCGGTAGTGCACGGCTTCCCCGCGCGGAAATCGGTCTACGGTGGTGGGCGCGTTGGCTCCGGTGAAGACGATCTGCCGGAAGCAGCCCTGCTGGTACAGCTCCGCCGTATAGGCAGCGACGCCGAGATCGTGACTCCCCAGACCGATTCCGACGTCAGTGGGCCGGAGCTCGTGGTGCAGGTCGTGGTAATCCCAGAGTGTCTGAACGTCGGCGCGGAGATGCTCCGGCAGGGCGATCGGGCTCTCGGGCATGCGGGGACTCCGGAGTCAGTCGGGGATCTTGAACGTATAGGACCAGGAGAACCGGCTTGCCGCGTGGACGCCTCGCGCGAACTCCACGACGCGACCCTCCGCGGTGGAGGTGCGGCGATGCAAGACCATCACGGGTTCGCCTGCGGGGAGTTCCAACGTCTCGATCTCGTCCGGCGTGGGCATGCGCGAGCAGACGGTCTCGCTGATCGTGTCGGGTTCGAGCCCTTGCAGGGTGAGAACCAGGAAGCCGCCGCCGCGACCGGCTGGTCCCGGGGTCTCGTCGACAAGACGAGTTCCCTCAACGTCCTCGGGCCGGTAGTAGCTGGAGAGGGTATGCGTGGGGCGGCCCGCATCCTTGACCAGGCGCGCCCGCTCGTAGACGGATGACCCGACCTCGACACCCAGCGCTTCGGCGATCTCAGCATCGGCCTCGACTCGCGAAACGGTCTGCGTCTGATCAGCAGACTTCCACTCGCGGCCGGACGCTTCGCGGTCGGCGACGAACGCGACCGTGTCTCCGTATTTCCATTTGCTCTTGGCATAGCGCTCCACGCCGAGGCGCTTCATAGGCGGACGCGCACGAACGACAGTGCCGCGCCGGCGGATCGGCGTGACCAGTCCTTCGGCCTCCAGGACGCCAACGGCTTTACGGACCGTGTTGATGTTGACGCCGTAGTCCTGAGCCAGCTCCTCCTGCTTCGGCAGTGTCGAATCCGGCGCGTATTCGCCCCGCTGGATCGCCTCGCGCAGGCTCGCGGCCAGGTCGCGGTACCCGATGCCCACGTCGTCCTCCTCCGTCCGGCGATAACGCTAGCGGTATCAACTCTGTCCGACCCAGAAGACTAGACAGGAGTAGCTCTATTGATAACTTCTGGAGTTGAATGCCTAATAGAACTACTTCTATCTCGATACGACCTAGCAGGCTTCGGCAGCCGGACTCCTCAGCGGAAGGACAAGAACCATGGAGAACAAAGTCGAACCAGCAACGTTGCACGCCGCGCACGCCTCCGCGATAACCCGACGTCCAACGTCCGGCGCGACCCGTTCAGCCTGGGCGGCTTTTCACCTCGCGAACGCGCGGATATACCGGACTGTCGCGGATCATGACCGCTGGCACCATCACGAGGCTCTCTACTGGGCCGGCTACGAAGAGCGCCAGGCCGCAAGGTTTTGCCCACCGTCCGACGAGAACCAGAGCGAACCGGATTAGTCCACACCAGACTTCGACCTCCCGGCCGCCGAGGGCTGCCACGACTCAAAACCGGATCGACTTCTGGTTCATGAGCTCCTCGATCACCGACGGCCCCAACCCCCGCCCCATCCCCGAGCGTTTGCTCCCCTCGAACGGCAAATCCGCCTGCGACCCGCCGGATTTGCTGAAATACACCATCCCCGCCACCAGCCGATCCGCCGCCCTGCGCAACCGGACCAGATCGGCGCCCAAAACCGACGCGCCCAAACCGAACGGCGAGTCGTTCGCGATCTCGATCGCGTGCTCATCCGATTCCGTCCGGAACAAGATCGCCACCGGCCCGAATCTCCTCCCGGTAAGCGTCCATCTCCGGCGTGACGTCAGCCAAAACCGTCGCCTCCGGGTACGCACCCTCCCCGCGACGTCCGCCGGTACACAGCGTCCCGCCCTGCTCCACCGCGCGGGCGACCCGCTTCCGCCGCCACTGAGATACCAGCCTGTTGGCTGCCCGTCAGGGAAACGCCTTGAATGCGCGGATCAGCGAGACTCATCGGGACCTTGCGGCTGGACGCGAAAAGGTTCACGCACGCATCGTCCGGTACGCCTGCTTCGTGCAGAATCTTCTCGATCGCCAGCGCCGAGCGCGGGCAGATCGACGCGTGCTTCAGCAGAATCGTATTGTCCAGCACCAGATTCGGCGCGACGAACCGCGCCACCTGGCTCCGCTTGCCCATCGCCAAGGTCATGACGGCGGCCAGTTCGTCGGCCCGTTCCTCGAAAAGGTCCGGGGCACGGGCGACGATCGCTGCCCGTTCCGCTACCGCACAAGCCCGCCAGCTTCGATATCCGTGCCCAACACCCTCGATTGCCGCGCGAACCTCCGCGTCGGTCGCGTTCTCGATTCCCTCGATCAGCTGGCCCGCGGCCGGGTCGGTCACCGGGTACACCGGGTAGCCCGGGCATAGATGACGCAGGGTAGCTGATTCTTGACCGAGCGCGGGCGTCCGAGTATGGTCTAGACCACAAATCTCCCCACCCCCACCGCCCGCGCACCACCCCACCGCGGGCTCGTCGGTCGTGCCGTGGCTCGTCCGGCCGCCCTCCGGCGCGGGAGCGGGCCCGGCTTCGAAGGAGCCACCATGCCCCGCAAACGCACGATGCTCGCCGCACTCGGCGGCGCGGTCCTCGCTCCGGTGCTGATGCTGATCGGCCCCGGCATCGCCAGCGCGCACGGCTACGTCAACTCCCCGCCGAGCCGGCAGGCCCAGTGCGCGGACGGAACGGTGTCCTGCGGCGACATCAAATGGGAACCGCAGAGCGTCGAAGGGCCCAAGGGCCTGCAGAGCTGCAGCGGCGGCAACGACCGGTTCGCCGACCTCGACGACGACAGCAAGGGCTGGAAGGTCACCCAGGTCGGCAGCCAGGTCACCTTCACCTGGGTGTTCACCGCGCGCCACCGCACCAGCGACTACGAGTACTTCATCGGCGGCAACCAGGTCGCGAGCTTCAGCGGCGACGACCAGGCCCCGCCGGAAACCGTGTCGCACCAGGTCGACCTGAGCGGTTACCCCGGACAGCAGAAGGTGCTCGCGGTGTGGAACATCGCGGACACCGGCAACGCGTTCTACGCCTGCATCGACCTGAACGTTTCCTGACCGCGCGGAAATGCCGGGCAGCCGGGCGGAATTCCCGTACCGGCCGCCCGGCGTTTCATCCGGCGAACGCCTCGGCGACGGCGAGGCTGTCTTCGTAAACGTGGTATCGCGTGATCAATCCTCCGTCGACGGTCAGGCACACCGCGAAGGTCGTCGCGAACCGTTTGCCGGTCAGCTTGACCGTTTGGGCGCTCGTGCCGACGAGCACCGCGTCCGCGCCGTCGACGAGGATCCGGTCGACCCGGACGTCGCTTTCCTCTGGCACACAAGCACTTCCGAGCGTCCGGAAGTGGTCCGCGACGTCCGCCAGGGAAGAACGCGGGCGGATCCACGGCACGACGGGATGCTCCGGTTCCGGCCAGCTCACCCGCCAGTCGACCGGTTCCGCGAAAAGCTCCGCGATCCGGTCCGGTTCGCCCTGTTCGAGCCGGCGCAGGAATTCGGCCACCACCGCCCGGGCGTCCGAGCCCTCGGGACGCGGCGGCTCGGCGAACTGGCAATCGCGCCGGATCAGTCCGTCCTCGCCGAGTTCGAGCACGATAAGCCCGGTCAAGGCGACCTCCCCGCCCGCCGCGGGGACCATCTCGGTGGTGAACCGGATCATGCCGTGGAGGCCTGCCGCGTCTCCGGCGGACCGGAAGACGAATCCCCCTCCGGCGACGAATTCCTCGAAAGCCTCGCTGACCCGGCGCTCCAGCGCCTGGTGGCCCCGATACTCCGCGGACTCGGTGAACTGCACCCCGTCCTCGGCCCACAACGAGGCGACCGCCGCGCGCCGGGCGGCCGGGTCGGATTCGTTCCACACTGCGACATACCGCTCGACGAACTCGCCAGCGTCCATTTCCTTGTGCATGCCCGGACGCTAACCGCGCTCCACTGACATCTTGTGTCAGCGAAGCGAGGCTTCCGCGCTCCGCTTGCCGACCAGGAACCACAGCATCGGCCCGAGGAACGGCGCGCAGAACGCGAAGACCACCCACACGAACTTCATCCCGAGGCCGAGCGGGCTGCCGAGCACGCTCACCAGCGCGCCGATGAACAGCAAGACCGGAAACGCCACCAGCACCGCGATTCCGGCTACGGCGGCGAACTGCAGGCCTTCATGGACGGTGTCGGCCAGGACGGCGGTCATCTGAAGATTCCTCTCTCACAGCGGGTCGAGGCCCATTGTGCGAGCGGAACCGCCTGGCCCGGATCGGCTTGCCGGCTCGATCCGGGTACCGCTTAAGTCGTACGCCGGTCCACTATGGACGCCCGAACAGCTCCAGCAAGGCCGCCGGCGCGTCCGCGCGGAAGCAGCTCTCGAGACTTTGCGCCGACTCCGCCGCCGATTTCGCGCTGCGCGGGAACAACGCGGCCTCGTACTCGGCGAGCGCACGTTCGACGTCGTCGGGGTGCCGGGCGAGCGCGAGTCCCAGCTCAGCGCCGTCGAGCATGGCGAGATTCGCGCCCTCTCCGGCGAACGGCGACATCAGGTGCGCGGCGTCGCCGATCAGCGTGACGCCGGGCACCCGCGACCACGAATGCTCGACCGGGAGCGCGTGGATCAGCCGCGGGACCAGCTCGCCGTCCGCCTCGGTGACCAGGGCGCGGAGCCGCTCGGACCAGCCCTCGAAGTGACTCAGCACGGCAGCCTTGGCGGCAGCGTGGTCGGTGAAGTCGATGGACGCGGTCCAGCTTTCCGGGACACGCACGGCGGCGTAAACGTGCAGGCTGCCGTCCGGTTCGCGGTGCGCGAGGAAGCCTTTGTCCTCGCCGAGCGCGAAACTCATGCCGCCGCCGAGGAGAGCCGCCGCGTCCGGGTGGCGGGAGTCCGCGTCGAGGAGGTCGATCTCGACGAAGGAGATGCCGGTGTACGCCGGTTTTTCGGGTGAGACCAGAGGGCGGATGCGCGACCAGGCGCCGTCGGCTCCGATGAGCACGTCCGTGGTGAGCGACGTGCCGTCGGCGAGGGTGAGCCGGTGTCGTCCCCCGGACAGGGGTTCCGCGGCGGTGACCTTGGCGCCCCAGCGGACGGTGCCCTCCGGCAGCGAGTTGAGCAGGAGGTCGCGCAGGACCCCGCGGTCGATTTCCGGCCGCTCGCCGCTGCCGTCGTCCGCTTCCGCGAACAGAAGCGCGGCGGTGCGGTCGTAGACACGGGATTCCTGGCCGCCTAAGTGGATCAAGGTTCGGAATTCGGCGTGCAGGCCGGCCGCGTGGAGGGCGACCTGGCCGGAGTCCTCGTGGATGTCGAGCATGCCGCCCTGCGCACGGGCGGACGGGGAGGCGTCGAGGTCGAGGACGGTGGCTTCGATGCCGTGGACGTGCAGGACGCGGGCGAGGCTGAGACCGCCGAGGCCGGCGCCGACGATGGTGATGGTCATGGGTTCGCTCCTGTTCTTGTGGGGTTCCTAGATTCAGGGTAACGAACATGTTCGTTACGAACAAGTTCGTTCTTGAGTGATGCCGGTCAACCCCGACTCGTGCTGGCGGGCTCGGCCCTGCTCGGCTTCGGCCGGCACTGCCCGCTCGGGCCGACCAAACGGTCACTCGATCGGTGGCGATCCAGATCACCTGATGGGGCCGGAACATTCGGGCCGTTCGCGCGTTGTACAGGGTGTCGGTACGGAGGTGCCCCCGGGCCTCACCTTCTGCCTTCCAGGAATACCGGTCCGGCCGGAGCCTGGTCGTGCCACTCGCCGCGAGGCGGCCCCCGTACCGGCGCAGAACCACCCGTCTCCGCGCCACTGCTCCCCCCAGCCGCGGAACGGGATCCGGTGCTCCTGCTCCCGCCGGCCGGTAACCCCCAGCCGGTCCGGACGGAGAGCGGGAGCACACCCTCACGGCCGCGGGAATGTTCTTGGCCCGCAACGAGTTGTATTGAGCAGCGGCAGGTTTCTATGCCTGCCGAATTCGACCGCCGTTCCCGTCGGCGCGCCGGACAGTCCGGAGAAGACTGTCCGCACCCGCCGATTCCCCAGCCACCCCGTCCGCTGCGGCATCTCTCCCCAGTGCCCCGCGCGGACGGGGCTCCCGCGCCCCCGCTCCGGCTCCCGCAGGCCGGACGCGGGGGGCGCCCAGACCACCTCGCTCGCCGCGCCACCCCTCCCCCACGGTCGCGCGAGCGGGGACATGTGCCCCGCCCGGCCACCGGCTCCCGACCGGTCCGGCCGGGCGGGCACCCCCATCTCGCACCGAGCGATTGCTGTGCGGCGCAGGAATACTTTCTGTTCGCTGCACGCGGCCTGCTGCGCGCCCGGCCGCTGGATCTCCGCTCGGCCAACCGGCTGCGGAGGCACCTCGGCGCTGGCGTTCGTCCTTGTGGCACAGGCACACTCGGCGTCGCCAACGGACCGGCTCAGACGCAGCCGACGCCAGAGTCCCGGCCGGACCGGCTGGCGGCCATCCGCTCAGCGCCAAGTGACTGCCTTGCCGCACAGGCACACGCGCTTCCTCGCCACGGGCTCGACTCGGCTAACCGGGGGCGCGTTCGAGGCCGGATCCCCGATCAGACTGGCCAGACTGGCACCTGCTCAGCACTGACCAACGGACTCAGCTGGCCAAGGCGCTCCCCATCGGCCCGGCCACGCGGACACCCACGCAGCGCCGAGCAACCACTTCGCCTCGCAGTCACACCCTCCCCAGCACCTGGCTCAGCCAGTCCGCTCGCGAACGTCGCGCCGAGCGACCGCCTCCCGGCACAGGCACACCCACCCACCACCACACGCCCGGCGCAGGCACGCCCGCCCGCCACCACACGCCCGGCGCAAGCGCGCCCGCCCGTCACCACACGCCCGGCGCACGCGCACCCGCCCGCCACCACACGCCCAGCACAGGCACACCCACCCACCACCGCGCGCCCAGCGCACGCGCACCCGCCCGCCACCGCACGCCCGGCACAGGCACACCCGCCATCACCGCACGCCCGGCGCACGCGCACCCGCCCATCACCGCACGCCCGGCACAGGCACACCCGCCCATCACCGCACGCCCGGCACAGGCACACCCGCCATCACCACACGCCCGGCACAGGCACACCCGCCCATCACCAATTGCCGGGCTCAGTCGATCCACTCGCGAGCATCGCGGAGCAACCCGAGCATTCCGGAGACCAGCCGCATCTGGTCCACCGTCCTGATGTCTGCTTCGAGCAGCTTCGGAGAGCACACCAGAACAGCGACGGACTGCGCGCGGGACAGGGCGACATTCAACCGGTTGCGGGACAAGAGAAAATCGAGGCCTCGCGGCAGGTCTACCGCCGAAGAGGACGTCATGGTGGTCACCACAACGGGTGCTTCTTGGCCTTGGAACCGGTCCACGGTGCCGACTCGGACGTCGCCGAAACCGGCGTCGGACAGGGCTCGCGTCACCACTCGCGCCTGCAGGTTATACGGTGCCACGACAAGGAAATCGGCGTCAGTGAGCGGTCGGCCTTCCCACGTTCGGCCGTGCAGCGACTTGATCACCGACACCACTTGCTCGGCTTCTTCGACCGACCGCGTGGTGTTCCCGCGATGTTCGACCGAGGCCAGATAGAGACCCGACGGAAAACCGTCGATCGACCGCTCCGCGGTGGGATGGGAGTGCAGCAGACCCGCATACGACAGGTTCGAGACCGGCGCGCAGACATCAGGATGCATGCGGCGCGTCAGGTCGAGGAAATAGCCCAGTTCCGGCGGGATGATGTCCGCCTCGCCGATCAGGTGGCCCAGCGCCGACGCCTCCGCGCCTGCCGGATGCGTGCCCTGCACGACCTGCGGCAGCTGCTGCGGATCTCCCAGCAGCACCAGGTTTTTCGCGCACATCGACACCGCCAGCGCGTCCGCGAGAGCGAACTGGCCGGCTTCGTCGATCACGAGAACGTCGAAGGGTTCCTCGCGGACGGCGGCGTTGGCGAAGGTCCAGGCGGTGCCGCCGACCAAATGACCGGTGTTGTTTTCTTCTCGCCAGCGTACCAGCGCGGTGTTGGTTTTCGGCTGTTCCCAAGGCAATGACGGGTCCGGCGTCCGCTTCGCGCGCTTGGCGCAGGCCATCTCCGGCGCGTTCTCCATGGCCGCCGAGAGCACGTTCTCGACCGCCTTGTGGCTGTTCGACGTGACGCCGACAGTCCGCCCCGAACGCACCAGATGCGCGATGAGTTTTCCGGCCAGGTAAGTCTTTCCGGCTCCGGGCGGGCCTTGGACGGCGAGCACGGAACCGTCGAGACGATCGACCGCGGTGATCACCGTGGCGACCAAATCTTCGCCCGGTTCGGGCAAACCTCCACGCAGCCGGGGGATGCGGCGCAGCAAATCGACGCCGGGGTGTGACGGCAGCGCGGGCAGAGTTTCCCCTACCAGGCGGGCGAGATCGGCTACCGCCTCGTCCTTGGGCGAGGGACGCACTGGGCTGCCTGGCAGGACCGCGGCGGGAAGGTCGTTGGACGTCTTGTCCGGCGCGCTGCTCTCCTCCAGCGTCACCTCGACGGCGGTCGCGGACACGACTTTCGCGTCGCGAGCGTCGGCACCGTAACGCAAACGCACGTCGTCACCTGGCGCGTACGGATGCGGACGGTCCGGGTCGCACCGAACGACGAGCGTGCGTTTCGCGGTGCGCAACCGGCCGGACGGCGGCACCCACTCGCCCGCGGTCACCGACACCGGGACCGCGCAGGTCGTGTCCACTTCGAGGTCGCTGATCGGGGCGGCCAGCTGCCGGAAGAACTCCCACCACGCCGGGTTCGTCTCGCGGCGGTGGTAGCCGACGGACGCGGCCAGCAGCGCGCGGGCGTGGTCGTCGGGCGTGAAATCCGCGGGATCGTCGGGGAGTCCGTCCAGAAGCGGGTCGACCAATGCGGCCATCGCGGCGGCGCGTTCGGCTCGTCGCTGGGCGGCTTCCTCTTCTTCGGTGCGGCGAAGCAGAGCGTCCACTTCGGACTCGGGAGCCGGTTCGGCCAGCTCGATTCCGGCTTCGGTGCGCACACGGTGAAGGAATTCGTGCAGGCGCAAGGTGGAGACGCAGTCGTACTCGTTGTAGTCCGCGATGCCGCGCAGGACTTCGTCAGCCTGTTCGGTGTTTCCCGCGGAGGAGAGCGTCAGGTAGTCCTCGTACGCCTCGATGCTCGACACCGCCGTTTTTACCTCGCCAGCGCGGGCTTCCGGCATGTACAGTGGTTCTAAATACTTGATCGAATACGACCGCTGTCCTACCCGCAAAGCCTTGCGTACCACGGCATACAGGTCGATCATCGCGCCGCTGCGAAGCAGTTCGTCCACGGCTTCCTCCCGCGTGCCGTGGACGGCGGCGAGCCGCTTGATCGCCGTGACCTCGTACGGCGCGTAGTGGTAGACGTGCGCGTCGGGGTGTTCCGCGAGCCGTGCGGTGGCGAGGTCGATGAACTCCTCGAACGCTCGTTTCTCCTGCGCGCGGGAGTGTGCCCAGAACGGGGTGAAGCGCCCGTCCGGGGTGACCGCGCCGAAGAGGTACTCCAGGCCCGTGCCGGCCAGGGCGTACGGGTCGCCTTCCATGTCGAAGAAGACGTCGCCGGGGCTGGGCTCGGGCAGTTCGGCGAGCGCGTCCGGGGCGATGATTTCGTAGGCCAGCTCACCGGTTTCGTCCTGCCGGACCTGGATCGCGGCCTGCGCGCGCAACGAGGCGAACGTGCCCTCCGACATGTCGCGCGGACGGTCGGCGGGGTCGGCGCTGGCGAGCGCGTCGATGGTGCCGAGCCCGGCGGTCACCAGCTTGCGCCGCTGCTCGCTGCGCATGCCCGCGACTAGCGACAGGTCGCGGTCGGCCTCGCGCGCGGACGCACAGTGCTCGGCGAACGCGCATCCGGTGCACGCCGGGCGCTCGTCCGCCCAGATCCGGTCCGGCAGCTGCGGCGGACGGTCCTGCAACCGGTCGCGGAGCCGGTCCACGAGCGGGAGGAAGTCGTCGACGCGGAGGCTGCGAGTGCTGCCGTCGCCCAGCAGCAGATGCATCTCCGGCCCGGTGGGCCAACCGGCGCGGCGAAGAGCGTCGGCGTACGCGGTGAGCTGCACGACCGCGGACGGCTTGGCGTGCCGGGCGAGCTTCGTGTCGTAGACCTCGTAGCGGCCCTGGTCGTCGCGCAGCAGGAAATCTGCGCGGCCGGAGAACTCGCCGTCGTGGAACACCGCCTGGTAGATCACCGGCGCACCCGCGCGCAGGGCTTCCTCGGTCGCCTTCGCCGCGACGACCGGATCGTGTTCCTCGATCTCGACGACCTGCGTCCGCTCGCTGCGCAACCGTCCGAGCGTGGCCGCTTCGTGCGCGCGCCCGTGCTTCACCGCCAGCCGATCGGGTGAGGAAGTCGGCCGCGGCGCGCCGGGTATCCCCGCCGCCAGTGCCTGCTTGAGGATGCTCCGGTGCTCGCATTCGAGCAGGTCAGCGAGATCAGACGGCGTGTACATCGCCCGGCAGTCTGTCACGGGTCCCGACGGGCTCCGGCGAGGTGGGCGCCCGACACGCCGCCCGGAATTGTCGGTGGCGGATGGGATGATCTTGGAGTGGCTGGGAGAGGGCGGAAATGGAGGTGAGTGCTCGGGTGGTAGCGGAATGAAGACGTGTTGGCGGAGCTGGCGATCGGAGGTGAATGTGGTTGGAAGGTTGCGGTTTGGAGTGCGTGCTGCGTAGCGCTCGGTGAGCGGCAGGGTGGCGGGACATCGGTGAGGTCGCTTGGCGGGGTGCACACCGCCCGGGCAGCCTTCGCGGGGTCTCGCTGCGGGAGGGGACCAGCGGTAGCTGCGGTAGCAGGCCAGTGGCAACTGCGGGAGCAGACCAGTGGCAACTGCGGGAGCAGACCAGTGGCAGGAGCCTGGCCGTGGCCGGGGTACGCCGCCGAGAAAGCTCGCAGCTTGCCTCTGTCCGCCTCGATGAGCAGGCTGCGAGATTGCTCTCCGGCGGGGAGACCTCCCGTACCGAGTTTCGCGAACCTCGCCCGAATTCGCCGCCGGGCACGGGCTTTGCGCCACTCGGCAGGGGGCAGAATGAGCGACGTGACGATCATCCTGCCTCTCCCCCGAACCGAAGCCGGGGCCGCCTTGCAGTTGCGGCCGTGGCGGGCGGAGGATCTGCCGGTGTTGGTCGCCGCGCATCGGGATCCGCTGATGCGTCGCCAGTTGACGACGTCCCTCGTCGACGAAGGCGAGGCTCGGCGGTGGCTCGACGCGCAGGTCTCCGGCTGGGAATCCGCGACGCGGTTCAGCTTCGCAGTGGTGGGGGACGACGACCTGCCGCTCGGCCACGTCGTTGTGAAGGTGCGGGGCGCTGGCACCGCCGAGGTCGGGTACTGGACGGCCGCCCCGGCGCGTGGGCGCGGCATCGCGGCTCGGGCCTTGGAAACGACGTCGCGGTGGGCGTTCGGCGCGCAGCGGTTGAACCGGCTGGATTTGCTGCATGCCGAGGACAATCCGGCGTCGTGCCGGGTCGCGGAGAAGTGCGGCTACGTCCTTCGCGAAGTGCTTCCGCCCGCGCCGCCGGAGTTTCCGGGCAGTGGGCACCGCCATGTGCGCGACGCAGCGGCCTGACTGGACCCGCTACCCCAACTCCTCTCGGCGGCGGGACAGCGCGGCGGTCTCCGCGGTGTTGCCCGCCAGGTCGATAGCGCGCTGGTAAGCCGCACGTGCTTCCTCGGCTCGGTCCAATCGGCGCAGGAGGTCAGCGCGGGTGGCGTGGTACGGGTGGTACTCAGCCAGCCGGTCCGCGAGCCGGTCTACCACGTCCAACGCGGCCTCGGGCCCGTCCAGTTCGGCGACTGCGATGGCGCGGTTCAGGGCGACGATCGGTGACGGGTCGATGCGGGCCAGCTGGTCGTAGAGGGCGAGCACCTGCGACCAGTCGGTCTCGCGCATGTCCCGCGCGGACGTGTGCACGGCGTTGATCGCGGCGAGAATCTGGTACCGGCCCGGAGCGACCCCGGTGGCGAGGCGTTCGCGGACCAGGCGGTGGCCTTCGGCGATCAGCGGCGCGTCCCACCGCGTGCGGTCCTGTTCGTCCAGGGCGACCAGTTCACCGCTGGCCGACACTCGGGCCGGGCGGCGGGCTTCGGTCAGGAGCATCAGGGCCAGGAGGCCGGTCACCTCGCCGTCGTCGGGCAGCAGGGCGCGGACCAGGCGGGTCAGCCGGATCGCTTCGGCGGTCAGGTCGTGGCGCACCGGGTCGGTGTCGGGACCGGTGGCGAGGTAGCCCTCGTTGAAGGCCAGGAAAAGCACCGTGAGGACGCCGGACACGCGGGTCGGCAGGTCTTCGGCGGCGGGCACTCGGTAGGGGATGCGAGCGGCCTTGATCTTCGCTTTCGCGCGCGTGATCCGTTGCCCCATCGTGCTTTCCGACACGAGGAAGGCGCGGGCGATCTCCGGCACGGTCAGGCCGCCGACCATGCGCAGGGTCAGGGCGACCCGGGATTCGGCGGCCAAAGCCGGGTGGCAGCAGGTGAAGATCAGCCGGAGGCGGTCGTCGTCGATGAGGTGCGGAGGCGCGCTGTCGTACCGCGGCTGGGCCTCCCGTTGCTTGTCGTCGCGTTTGTTCTCGCGGCGGATGCGGTCGATGGCTTTGCGGGTGGCGGTGGTGGTCAGCCAGGCGCCGGGGTTGGGCGGCACGCCGTCGACCGGCCACCGTTCGACCGCGGTCGCGAACGACTCGGCGGCGGCTTCTTCGGCGACGTCCAGGTCGCCGAAGCGTTTGGTCAAGCTGGCGACCACCCGGGCCCACTCTTCGCGGTGGGCGCGGGTGATCGCCTCCCGGACGTCGCTCACTGGAACGGCCGCACCTCGACCTTGCGGTTGCACGCCTTCGACCCTTCGGCGGCGAGCTTGAGCGCCACGTCCAGATCCGGGGCCTCGATGACCCAGAATCCGGCCAGGTATTCCTTCGACTCCAGGAAAGGGCCGTCGGTGACCAGCGCCGCCCCGCCGCGGTTGTCGATGACGGTCGCGGTTTCCGGCATGGCGAGTCCGCCGGCGAAGACCCAGTGGTTCCCGGTCTGGAGCCGCTCGTTGAAGACGTCGATCGCGGCGTCCTCCTCCGGCGTGGCGAGAGTGGGCTGGTCGTGGACCACGGAAATCAAGTACTGCATCCGAGTCTCCCGTCGTTGTCGAGGTCAGCGGCCCGCGTACTGCGGACGGCCGGCCGGGCGCCAGATCTGGGTCGTCACGCCCCGCGCGTCCACTCGAGACTCAACCAGATCCAGCGCCAGATCCGGGCCGTTCCGCGGAAAGAGCCGCTCGCCCTGTCCGACGACCACCGGGATCACGAGGAAGATCATCTCGTCGACCAAGCCCTGCTCCAGCAGCCACCGGACCAGGGTGCCGCTTCCGTGCACCTGCAGCTCGCCGCCCGGTCGCGCCTTGAGGTCCGCGACGGCCGCGGCCAGATCGCCGGTCAGCGCGGTGGTGCCGGACCACTTCGGATCGGTGAGCGTCGACGAAGCCACGTACTTCGGCCGCTCGTTCAGTGCCCGCAGGATGCGTTCCTGGCCGGGAACATCCTCGGCGCGCAGCGCTCCCCACGAGCCGGCGAACAGGTCGTAGGTCCGCCGGCCGAACAGGAAGGCGTCGGCACGCCGGTAGGTCTCGTTGATGAACGCGAGGGTCTCGTGGTCGCCCTTCCCGAGCGCCCATCCGCCGCGTTCGAATCCGTTCCGGCGGTCCTCTTCGGACGCGCCGCCGTTGCCCTGCACGACGCCGTCGACGGTCATCTGCGTCATGGTTACGAGCTTCATGGTCGCGGTTCCTTCGCTTCGGTGCTGCCCCGCGCGGGCTGCTTCACCCCTGCTACGAACACCGGCGACCCGATCCGACACCGCGGCCAGAAAATCTTCGAGGAAATTTCCGCGGTACCGCTAACCGCGTGCCTCCAGCCAGGCGACGACCGCACGTACGAAGCCATCGACGCTGGTCAGCGGCTTGCCCGCGAACACCGCGTGGAGGTGCTCGACGCCGATGAGGTCGTTCCAGGCCCACGCGCGGCGGCAGGTCTCCTCGTCGGCGGCCGCGCGGAGGACCTCCCAACCGTGCCACGTCGCGACGAGTGCCGCGTCGATCGCGGGGTCGGACAAGCTCGCCAGGTCCCAGTCGAGGACGCCGGTCAGCTTGCCGTCCGCGCCGAAGTGGACGTTGCCGCCGCTGAGATCGCCGTGGACGAGCCTGGGCGGGACCTCTTCGAGCGCCAGCAGGGTGTCGAGCCGCTGCCGGACGCCGTCCTGCCACTTCCCTGGCAGCCGCGGAAGGACGTCGGCCACGAGTTCCGCCCAGCCCAGCCCGTTGGCATATCTGCGCGGCCGGTGGAGAACGGCTTCGAGCGCCGGTGAGATCTCCGCCTCGCGCAGTGCGGTCAACAGCGGTCCGAACGCCGCCGGGTCGCCGACGCCTTCCGGCAGCCCTTCGCCGTCGAGCCACGAAACCGCGACGGCCGCGCGGTCGCCGAAGCTGGTCACGGGAGTCAGCGGCTCCGGCACGGCGAAGGGCAGACCGGCCGCGGCCACCGCGCGAAGGATCTCGACTCGGCGCGGCAACTCGGCGGCGGAATCGGGGCGCTTGCTGATCCGCACCGCGGCGACGCCGGGCAGCAACACGACGTGGTGCATATTTCCTTGCGCGGCAAGGCGCGCGGAGCCGATCGGCGCGCCGGGGACGAGTGTTTCGGCGATTTCCAGCAGGTCGGCCGGGACGGGATGCGACACTCCGCCATCCTGCACCTCACCGGCGCGGCGGCAGCGGCACCACGTCCAGGTCGCGGGCCACGTGGATCTCCCCGTCGAACACCTTCGCTGCTTCGTCGCGGAACCGGTCCGCCTCCTCGTACGGGTAGCGCTGCGAGAAGTGGGTCAGCAGCAGCTTCCGGGCCCCCGACTCCGCGGCGAGCCGGCCGGCGTCGGTGCTGGTCAGGTGGCCGTAGCGGTAGGCCAGGTCGGCGTCGTCGGCGCGGAAGGTCGATTCGGCGATCAGCAGGTCCGCCTCTCGCGCGCAGGCGAACGCGCCCGGGCACAGGCGCGTGTCCATCACGAACGCGACCACCTGGCCCCGGCGCGGCACGCTCACGTCCTCGAGCCGGACCACGCCGTTCGCGGTCTCGAGCACGCCGTCGGCCTGGAGCTTCCGGACAGCGGGGCCTTGGACGCCCGCGGCGGCGAGCGCGTCCGGCAGCATCCGGATTCCGTCCGGTTCGGTGTAGCGGTAGCCGAAGCAGTCGATGCGGTGTTCCAGCGGGTATGCCGACAGCGCGCCGCCGAGCGGACCCGGCGCGGAGATCGGCAGCGGGACCAGCTCGGCGCGCTCGTGGAACGACGTCGAGTGCCGCAGCCGGTCGAAGTACTGTTGACCCGACGCCGGGTAGTGGCAGCGCACCGGATGCGCGACGTTGTCCAGGGACAACCGCTGGATGATGCCGGCGAGGCCGAGGCTGTGGTCGCCGTGGAAGTGGGTCACGCACAGGTGCGTGAGTTCGCTCGCCGTCGCACCGGCGTACATCAGCTGCCGCTGAGTGCCCTCGCCCGGATCGAAGAGGATGCCGTCGGTGTCGAAGCGCAGCAGGTAGCCGTTGTGGTTGCGGTGCCGGGTCGGCGTCTGGCTCGCCGAGCCCAGCACGACTAGCTCGCGTCGGGACATGACGATCATCTTCGCGCCCCGCCCGCGCTCGCCGCCACCGAAATGAACTCCGCGGAAACGGCGGCGGCCGTCCGGGATGAATTCCGGACGGCCGCCTTCGATTATCGCCGATTGAATTCGTTCGATCACTTTCCGCGTATTCGATCTTCCGGAATTGCCAGAGTTTCCCGGTACCAGTTCCGGGATTGGGCCATCCGGACGCCCAGTCCCGGTCCCGGGGACACTCCGGTGACCTTCCAGACCTTGTCGCTGGCATACCAGTGGTCCCGGGCGAGCAGCGACCATTGGTGCTCGCTGAGCCACGGCGCCCGCGCCCGGTGCTCGGCGAGCGGCAGGTCCGCGTCGGGAACCGGCAGGTCAAGCACGGTGCAGACGGCTTCGAGCAGGTCCCGCATGCGCACGGGTTCCGGGTCGGCCACGTGGAACACCTCGCCGGGGCTGCCCAGTGCCGGGTCCAGCGCGAACGCAGTGAGCACCGCGGCGAGATCCCACGACGACACCACTGAGGTCCGAGCCTCGCCGCCCGCGGCCCACGCCGGCACCGCGCGCAGCAACTTGACCAGCGCCGGGACCACGTGCCGGTCGCCGTCGCCGTACACCAGGTGCGGCCGCAGAACGAGCCCGCCTGCCGCGCGGACCTGCTGTTCCCCGGCCAGCCTGGTGCGGCTGGTGGCCGAGGCGGGCCCGAGGTCGAGCAGGTCCTCGGGCCCGCCTCGATGCTCGCCGTCGCGGTAGACCGCACAGGTGCTGAGGTGCACGACGCGCCGCGTGCCCGCGCGGTGTGCCTCCGCGAGAAGCCGGGCGGTGCCGCGGTCGTTGACCTCGGCGCACTCCTCTTCGGTGCCGCCGATCCGGGACGCGGCGTGCACGAGCGTCGCGACGCCCGTGCACGCCCCGGCCAGACTGGCGGCGTCGGTGAGATCTCCGCGGTGGATCCGCGCGCCGGATCGCGTGATCCACTCCGGCACCGCACCGCGCGCCAGCACCCGCACCGCGGCGCCGCGGGCGAGCAAGGCCCGCAGCACCGCCGACCCGATGAACCCGGTCGCTCCGGTGAGGAGGATTTCGCCGGTCGTGCTGTCCGCCCCCAGGCCGGCAGTCATGACCTGCGCATCGCCAGGACCCCGGTCGCCACGGTGCGGCCCTTCTGCTCGGCCACCACCCGCACCGAACGGCATCCGTCCGCGTCGGGTTCGATTTCCTCGGCCACCAGCAGGCATTCGGAGTCGAACTCGACGTAGGCGGAGAACTCGAAATCCGAACGCAGCGGCAGCGCGTGCGGATCGCCGATCGTCAGCAGCGCCGCCTGCCGCGCGCCTTCCAGCAGCACCATGCCCGGGACGTGGTCGGCCGAATGGTCGAACAGCACCGGGTGGTCCGGATCGAACTGCAGCGACCAGGTTCCCGCCACCGCGGTGTCCGCGACCAGCACGTCCTCCGCGCGGTACCGGCCGACGAGCACCGGGTCCACGGTCTCCAGCGCGCACGCCTGGAACGGCGTCGCCGCGAAGTGGTCGCCGCGCAGCCGGCGGTAAACCGCCGGGGACACGCAGCGCCAGTTTTCCGAAGCGGTGCCGATCAGTTCGCCGTCCCGGAAGCAGCCGAAGTCGGTCCGCATGCCGATCAGGTTTCCGCTCCGGAACACCGGCTCGTGCGCGCTCACCCGCAGCACCACGTCGATCGGCCGTCCCTCGGTGGCCAGCCCTTCGGGGGTGATAGAGCTGACTTTGTGGTCGGAGATGAACGCGTTGCCGAGCGAAACGCCGTAGGCACGGTGCGCGATGAGCAATCCCGCCTGGCGGCAGGTTTCCGCGAACAGCATGGGGTCGTGCGAGCCCGGAGCGCACGGGCCGAAAAACCCGTGCCGGCGCGGCCACTGCGCGCCGACTTCGAACTGGCCCTCGGCCACGATGTTCAGGTCAGTGACGAAAACTTCCGAGATGGCCGCGCGGTGCACGAGATTGCGCGGGATCGTCTGCTGGAAGTCGACCGGACGTCCGCCCGGCAAACTTTCGCCGTCCGTGATGAAGGTTCTTCTGACAGACTCCTCTAACAATGTACCGACCATGTCGGTCCTCCCAGAAAAAAGATCTTCCCCAGTACCCCCACAACATTTTTAGCGGAAACGGGCGGACAAAACCATACCTACCTACCGGTTTTTTTCTCTGGCTTCGGAGCCGGGACGGAGGTAGACTGGCGAGTCAGCGTGGCCGTTCCAGGCCCGCGAATCCCCGAAAGGAGTGTGGCAGTGGCTCGCCAGGAACGCGCGGAGCAGACCCGCAAGGCCATCCTCGACGCGGCCGCGTCCAGGTTCGACGCGGTCGGCTTTCTCGGCGCGAGCCTGTCGGACATCCTCGCCGAGGCCGGGGTGACGAAGGGCGCGCTGTACTTCCACTTCAAATCGAAGGAAGAGCTGGCGGACGAACTGATCCGCGAGCAGTTCATCGTGCAGACCCCGCTGGCCGACTTCGACAACCCGGGGCTGCAGGCGGCCATCGACCTGAGCCAGAACATGGGGCACAGCCTGCGCTCAGACGTGCGCGTGCGCGCCGGCATCCGGCTGGTCATCGAGCAGGGGTCGTTCGTCGCCCCGGCCGCGAACGCCTACAAGCAGTGGATCGACACCGTGCACGGCATGCTGCTCGCCGCGAAAGCGGCCGGCGACGTGCGGAAAGACGTCAACGCACACGATCTCGCGCAGTACGTGGTCGCGTCGTTCACCGGGAGCCAGCTCAGCTCGCAGGTGCTGACCGGCCGCACGGACCTGCATGAACGGCTCACGTTCATGTGGCAGACGATCCTGAACGCGGTGGTCCCGCCCCGGAGGCTGCACAAGTTCAATCCGGCCGGGACCGCTCCCGCTCACGCCGAGACCAAGTGAGACAACGGCCGTCCGGAAAACCGGACGGCCGGTCTTTTGGTGCGGACTGGGCGTGTTTGGTTGCGTGGCAAGGGTTTTGGGGTTCCGGTTTCGCCGGAGACGCGGGGCTCGCGTTTACCCGGGCAACCGGTCGGTTTGGTGCGAGTGGGCGGCGTGGGTGCGGCGCTGACAGTTCCGGCCATCCGGCGCATCGAAAAGGCGATCCTCGCGGCAGCCGAGATGGCCCATCCGCTTGGCAGGGGGCGAAGTTGTTGTCGCGCCAAGAGTTTCGGGCATCTGGCTCTCCGGGCACGGCGGTCTTGCTTCCGCCATCGATCTGCTCGATTGCGGCGAAGTTGTTGCAGTGCTGAAGGTGTCGAGAATCTGGTCCGCTGGAAGCACTGGCCTAAGCCCGATCAGGACGGCCGCTCGGCTCGCGTGGCTGAGTTAGGCACCGGTCGCGTCGGCGGTCGAGTCCGCTGGTTGCGCGGCTTCGATCACCCGCCACAGTTCGGACAGCGTGCTCGCCAGGTCCGTGCCCGGCGGGATCGTGCCGCTCGCGGCTGCCGATTCCAGGCCCACGCAGGTCACCACGACCAGCAGCGCCGCCATGTCCGGGCGAACGTGCGGGCTCAGCTCCCCCGCGTCGTGTGCCGCGGCGATGTGGGCGCGCACCTGGCCCAGCCAGGCGCGGACGAAGGCCACGAAGCGCGGGTCGTTCGAGCCCATTTCGCGGGCCAGCCGGAAGCTCGCGCCCACCTTCGCGTCCTCGGCCAGCCAGCCCATCAGCGCCCGGCTCAGGTCGGCCAGTCTGCGCAGGTGCGGACGGCACCCGCGGGCTCTCGCGACGTGCCGGTGCAGGACCGCGACGGCGGCCGACTGCACCTCGTCGCAGACCTCGTCCTTCGACGAGAAGTGGAAGTACAGGCCGCCCTTGGTCACGCCCGCCTCGCGGGCGATGTCCACCATGCTCGTGGCCGCGTAGCCGTCACGGTGCAACAGCGCCGCCGCCGCGTCCAGCAGCAGGAGCCTGGTCAGCTCCGAACGGGCCTGTTTAGTCACCGTCTTCCCCATCGTCTCGCGCCGGGAACGGCACGGCGTGCGTTCCGACCGGCTCATCATGACATACCGACCGCCCGGTTTACCACCCTTCAGGGCCTATTACCTGGCAACCTTCGCCAGTTCAAGATCGAAACAGACCAACCTCCCGGTTTTATCTTGAAAACCGACCTCCCGGTTTGCTATGGTTCAGCGGTGGACCCGGCTCGGACCGGCAGGCAGCGGCGCTGGGGGCGCCGCCGGACGGGTCCGGCGCGAAGACACCGGAGGGCAGTCATGCTGAACTACGAAATTCTCGGACAGATCAGAGTGAGCGGCCGGCCCGGCGTCTCCGCCCCGCGGGCCCGCAAGATCGAGACCTTGCTGTCCGTGCTGCTGGCGAAGAACAACCAGGTCGTGACCGCCGAGCACCTGATCGGCGAGATCTGGGGCGAGCATCCTCCCGCACGAGCGAGTGCGGCGCTGTACGTGTACGTGTCGCAGCTGCGGAAACTGTTGCGTGGCAACTCCAAGGATGCGGAAGAGAGCCCTGTGGTCACCAGTCCGCGGGGGTATTCGCTGCATGTCGGGATCGACGAGCTTGATGCCGATCGGTTCACCCGGCTTTACGAGCAGGGGCGGACGTTGCACTGGGACCGCGGCTACGGGCAGGCGGCGAAGGTGCTGCGGGAGGCTTCGAATCTGTGGCGCGGGGCGGCGTTCGGCGGGTTTACCGATTCGTCCGACGTGCAGGCTTATGCGACGTTGCTCGAGGAGAGCCGGCTGGGGTGTCTTGAGCTGCTGATGGAGACCGAGTTGTTGATCGGGCGGCATCGGGAGGTCGTGGGACAGCTGTCGGCGCTGGCGAAGGAGCATACGCTTCGGGAGACGTTCACCGAGTACTTGATGACTGCGCTGGCCCGGTCGAATCGGCGGGCGGAGGCGTTGGAGACGTTCGCTTCGGCGCGGCAGAATTTGGTGCAGCAGCTGGGGATCGAGCCGGGGAGTTCGTTGCGGAAGCTGCATCACAGCATTCTTGTCGGGGAGATGTCGGACGCTGTGTGATCCTTGATCGCGTCGGGGGTGGCCCGGTCTGTCGCTTTGGCGGCGGCCGGGTCTTTTTTGTGCGGCTGCGCCGCAAGAAAGAACGGGTGGTTGCGTGGGGCACCCCGAAGGTTGATTGTGCTGACGGTCTGGG
>NZ_GG657746.1:6511294-6540536 GCF_000158875.1 Streptomyces sp. AA4
CAGACCGCAGGGAGGCTTCGTATCGGGGTTGGGGGAGGGGTGGGCGCCCCCGGTGGTCGGTGCATCGGCGGCGGTTTTAGAGGTGGGGCTTGCGCCCCAATGTGGCATTGGGTGCATGCGATGCAACGAACGCCACATTGGGTGCGTCTGACGCACCCAATGCCACATTGGGGCGCATCCCGGGGTGGTGGGCGGGTGGGTCGTGAGGGGAACCCTCAGGGACTCTGAGTACGTGAAGGTGGCCCTCACGGCATTGTTCAGCTGCGGTAGACCGAGACTACGAAACCGCCGCAGGTGACTGGTTCTCCGTACCAGCCGCCCCAGCGGCTGTCCAAGGCCAGGCCTGCCAGTTCGGCCATCAGGTCCAGTTCCGCGGGCCATACGTAGCGGAGCGGCAGCGACGCGTCAGTCAGGTGCACGATTTGCCGGACGTCGTCGACCGCGCGGACGCGGGCGTCTGCGGTCCAGCAGGCCGGGTCCGGGTGGCGGCCCTGGACTACCAGGGCGCCGCCGGGAACCAGAAGGCGGCTGTAGCGGCCGATGGCGCGCAGCTGGTCTCGTTGGTCCGGCAGGCGGGACAGGACGTCCGCGCCCAGGTATCCAGTGTCGAAGCGCGGGCCGGGTTCCAGATGGACCTCGTAGCCCTCCCCGGCCAGTGCGTCCGCGACTGGGCCGCCGCCGGGGACCAGGATTCGGCCCGGGCCGTGAGACCTCGAGACGCGGTCGGTTACTTCCGAGAGGAACGCGACCGCGCCCGCCGGGTCGTCCGCCAGCGGGGCCAGCCACGCGGCTACGGGATCGACCGGCTTTTCCATCACCCGGGTCGGCATGTCGCCACCTCACTTCACGCAGTGGTCCTCGCTACTCCACAGAGAGTGCCGTAACGATCTAAAGCCGATCTAGCGGGATCGGGGTCCCCTAGGCACGGCGAAAGGGCGACCCGCTCGGAAGCGGGTCGCCCGTCGGCAAAAGAAGCTCAGCCTTTGGTGCGCCGGTTGAACTTGCGGACCGCGAGGAACGAGGCCGCGACCGTGATCACGCCCCACCAGGCCAGCGCGAGCCATGCCGTGCCGCCGGCGGGGGTGCCGTTCATCAGGGCGCGCACGGCGTCCATCAGCACGGTGAACGGCTGGTTGTCCACGATCGCCCGCAGCACTCCGGGCATCGCCTGGGTCGGCACGAGCGCGCTCGATGCGTACGGCACGAACACGAGGATCATGCCGAGACCTCCGGCGCCCTCGACGGTCTTCGAGATCGAACCGAGCAGCACCGCCAGCCAGAAGACACCGGCCGCGAACAGGACCAACAGGCCGATCGCGGCGAGCCAGCCCAGTGCGCTGCCGCCGGGGCGGAAGCCGATCGCGAAACCGATCGCCACCATGATCACGAACGACACCAGGCTGCGCAGCATCCCCGCGGCGACGTGGCCCACCAGCACCGCCGGGCCGAACATCGGCATCGAGCGAAAGCGTTCCACGAGGCCCTGGGTGAGGTCCGCGGCGACGCCGACGACCGTGGTCGTCGAGTTGAAGCCGATGCTGATCGCGAGCAGGCCGGGCACCAGATAGTCGATGTAGGCCATGCCGGGCACGTTGATCGCGGGCCCGAACATGAAGCGGAACAGCAGCAGCAGCACGATCGGCAGCGACACCGCCTGCAGCAGCATCTCCGGATTCCGCGTGATGTGCTTGACGTTGCGCCCGATCAGCACACGGAAGTCGGACAGCACCGAGGCCAGTCCGGCGCTTTCGGGCGCCGCGGGGATCCGCGCCCCCTCGGTTTCCCTGGACAAGGTCTGGGTCATCACTTCGCTCCCGCGGTTGAGGTGAGGGTGTGGAACACGTCGTCGAGCGTCGGTTCGGACAGCTCGATCCCGGCGGGCTCGAGCCCGGCGTCGGCGACCCGGTTGAGCGTCGCCCGCACCTGGCCGGGGTGGTCGATCGGGACGCTGACCGTCTCCTCCAGCAGCACGCCGCCGGTGACTTGCTGCGCGCGGCCCGCTTCGGCGACCGAGGCGAAGGTCAGCTTGAGCCGTTCGGTGCCGACGCGGCGCTTGAGCTCGGTGGCCGTGCCCTCGGCGACGACGCGGCCCTTGTCGATGACCGCGATCCGGTCGGCGAGCTGGTCGGCCTCGTCGAGGTACTGCGTGGTGAGCAGGACGGTAGTGCCGCCGTCGAGCAGTTTGCGGATCGCGTCCCACATCGCCGAGCGGCTGCGCGGGTCGAGACCTGTGGTGGGCTCGTCGAGGAACAGCACCGGCGGCGACGTGATCAGGCTGATCGCGAGGTCCAGCCTGCGCCGCATGCCGCCGGAGTATGTCTTGACCGGGCGCTCCCCCGCCTCCACGAGGTCGAACTGGGCGAGCAGTTCGGTGGCCCGCTCCTTCGCCCGCGCGGTCGGCAGGTGGAACAGCCGTCCCATCATTTCCAGGTTTTCGCGGCCGGTGAGCAGGTCGTCGACCGCGGTGTTCTGTCCGGTGAGGCCGATCTGCTCGCGGACCTTGCGGGTGCGCTTGGCGACGTCGTGGCCGTTCACGGTCACGGTGCCGCCGTCGGCCTCCAGGAGGGTGCTGAGGATCCGCACCGTCGTGGTCTTGCCGGCCCCGTTGGGGCCAAGCAGCGCGAACATCGTGCCCCGCTCGACGCTGAGGTCGACGCTCTCCAGGACGTCGACATCGCCGTAGGACTTGCGCAGCCCCCGTGCTTCGATTGCGTAGCCGGTGACCATCGGGTTACCTCTCCTCGGTTCGGTCAAGCGGGGAAACTGTCGGGATCAAGTGGGCCACAGCGGCCGCGAGAGCGGCAATACCGGCCGGGCCCGATAGGGGTGGGCTAATCGTCGTCCCCACCCCCGATTGCCATGCTGATCAACGCGTCGGTGTCCAGCTCGTCGATCGTGTCCTCGTCCACCGAGGACAGTTCCGGCTCCTCGTCGGCGACGGCCTGCTCCGGAACCTGGATGCCCGCCAGTTCGAGCAGCCCGTCGAGCAGGCCCGCCGAACGCAGCCGCTCCAGCGGGATCGCCGCCAGCGCGTCCCGGATTCCCTGGTCCGACAACGGTTCCGGCTCGGCCTCGGCCGGGGCCAGCTCGGACACCAGGTGCTCGGCGAGGATCCGCGGCGTCGGGTAGTCGAAGATCAGGCTGACCGGCAGCTTCAGTCCGGTGACGAGGCTGAGCTTGTTGCGGAACCCGGTGGCGGACAAGGAATCGAAGCCGACCTCGTTGAACGAACGGTCCGCTTCCACCGCCTCCGGACCGGCGTGCCCGAGCAGCGTCGCCGCGTGCGTGCGCACCAGGGTGAGCACGGTCGGCACCCGCTTGCCCGGCGGCAGCGCGCCGAGCTTCTGCGCCAGCGTTTCGGTGTCCTCCACCGCGTCCTGAGCCGCGCGACGACCGCGAGAGCCGGCGAGTTCGCGCAGGACGGCGGGGAGGTCGTCGTCGCCGGAGGAAGCCAGGACGCGGGTGTCCAGCGCGATCGGCACGAGCAGCGGTTCGGGCGAACCCGCTGCCGCGTCCAGCAACCGTAGACCGTCCTCAGTGGACAGAGCGGTGATGCCGGTTTCGCCGATGCGGTGGGCGTCCGCGTCCTCCAGCGCCGCGCCCATGCCGCCGCCCCAGAGGCCCCAGGCGAGCGAAGAGCCCGCGAGGCCTTCGCGACGACGGCGGACCGCCAGCGCGTCGAGGTAGGCGTTGGCCGCGGCGTAGCTGCCCTGCCCCGGTGCGCCGAGCACGCCGGCGGCCGAGGAGAACAGGACGAACGCGGTCAGGTTGCGGTCGCGGGTCAGCTCGTCGAGCGTCGCCGCGGCGTCGACCTTCGGGCGCAGGACGTGGTCGAGACGTTCTGGCGTAAGGGAAGTCAGCACCCCATCGTCCAGGACACCGGCCGCATGCACCACGCCACGCAGGTCGATTCCTTCCAGCAATGCGGAAACCGCGGCGCGGTCGGCCACGTCGCAGGCGGCGAGGGTGACCTCCGCGCCGAGCCCGGCCAGTTCGTCCCGCAGCTCGGTCGCGCCCGGTGCGTCCGCACCGCGACGGCTGACCAGCAGCAGGTTCCGCACGCCGTGTTCGGTCACCAGGTGCCGGGCGACGGAACCGCCGAGCGCACCGGTCGCACCGGTGATCAGCACCGTGCCTTCCGGATCCCAGACCGGCGCGGCAGCCGCGTCCCCGGCTCGTTGCAGGCGCGGCACCAGCACTGCCCCGGCGCGGAGAGCGACCTGCGGTTCGTCCGACGCCGACACCGCGGCCAGGGTGCGGCCGCTAGGGGTTCCGGTGCCGAGGTCGACCAGGGTGATCCGGTCCGGATGCTCGGCCTGCGCCGAACGGACCAGTCCGGCCACCGCGGCGCCGACCGGGTCGGGACTTTCCTCGGCGTCGGCCGCGACCGCGCCTCGGGTGACCACCAGCAGCGAGCCCTCCGGACGGCCGAGGAACGTCTGCAGTTCGCCGAGGACCCGGTGCAGTTCCGCGTGCACGTCGGTACCGGCGGACGGCAGCACGAGCAGGCCGGACGCGTCACCGATGCTGGGCGCGGCGGTCGCCGCGAGCGTCTCGGTGAGGCCGAACGGGTCGTCGCCGACCACGGTCCAGTCGGTGACCTCGGGGACCGCGTCGAGGTCGGTCTGCTCCCACGCGAGGCGGAACAGCGACTCCGTGCCCCCGGTTTCGGCGGCCTGTGGCTGTGCCGACATCGGGCGCAGCAGCAGCGAATCCACTGAGGCGACCGGCGCGCCGGTGCCGTCCGCGATCTCCAGCGCGGCCGCTCCGGAGCCGATCTGCTTCACGTGCACCCGCAGCGTCGTCGCACCGACCGCGTGCAGCCGGACTCCTTCCCACGCGAACGGCAGCGCCGGTTCGTCCCCGACCGCACCGGAGACGCCGATGGTGTGCAAGGCGGCGTCGAGCACGGCCGGGTGAATGCCGTATCGGTCCACATCGGACACCGACGCGGGCAGCTGGATCTCCGCGAACGCTTCTCCGTCACCCTTCCAGGCAGCGACGAGACCACGGAATGCCGGGCCGTACGCGAGTCCGTCGGCAGCCAGTCCCTCATAGGTGCCCTCGAGTTGCACCTGCTCGGCGGCTGGCGGCCAGGCGGAGAGGTCGAACTTCTCCGCCTTGCCTGCCTTGGCGAGCCGGCCGGTGGCGTGCCGGGTCCACGGGACGCCGTCCGCCGCACCTTCCGGTCGCGAGTGGACAGTGAACGTCCGGACGCCGTTTTCCGCGGCATCGAGGGCGAACTGCACGCGGACGCCGGTTCGCTCCGGCACCACGAGCGGGTACTCCAGCGTCAGCTCGTCCAGGCGCGGGCATCCGGCCTCGTCTCCGGACCGGATCGCCATCTCGACGAAACCGGTGCCGGGGAACAGGATCGAGCCGCCGACGACGTGGTCGGCCAGCCACGGGTGCGTGCCGACGGACAGCCGTCCGGTGAACAGAAGACCCTCCGCACCGGCCAGCTCCGTCGCGGTGCCGAGCAGCGGGTGGTCTTCCTGGCCCGGCGCGGCGGCCGTGCTTTCCAGCCAGTAACGCTGGCGCTGGAACGGATAGGTCGGCACTGGCACCGGGTGCGCACCGGTCGGCGCGTAGATTGCTGCCCAGTCGACGTCGACGCCGCTGACGTGCAGCTGCGCGACGCCGGTGAGCGCGGCGACCGCTTCGTCCTGCTGCTTGTGCAGCAGCGAGGCGAACACGAGGCCGTCCGGACGCTCGTCGAGGCAGGCGTCGGCCATCGCGGTGAGCGTGGCGTCCGGGCCCAGTTCGAGGAACCGGGTCACGCCGTCCGCTGCGGCCCGGGTGACCGCGTCGCGGAACTGCACGCCTGCGCGGACCTGGTTCACCCAGTACTCGGGTGAGGCCAGGTCGTCGGCGGGCTCGCCGGTGACCGTCGAGATGACCGGGATCCTCGGGTCCGCATAGGACAGTCCTTCCGCGACAGTGCGGAACTCGGCGAGCATCGGGTCCATCAGTCGCGAGTGGAACGCGTGCGAGACGCGGAGTTGCTTGGTGCGCTCGAACTTCGCCGCCACCTGAGACACCGCTTCCGCGGCACCAGAGATCACGACCGCGGTCGGGCCGTTCACTGCGGCAATGTCCACAGAGTCCCCGGCGGCTTCGCGAACCGCCTCGGGAGTTCCATCGATCGCGACCATCGCGCCACCGGTCGGCAGCGCCTGCATCAGCTTGCCACGGGCGACCACCAGCTTCGCGGCGTCGGCCAGCGAGAACACACCAGCGCAGTGCGCGGCGGCGAGTTCGCCGATCGAGTGCCCGGCCAGCAGGTCCGGCTTCACACCCCAGGATCGGACCGTGCGGAACAGCGCGACTTCCAGCGCGAACAGCGCCGGTTGCGTCCAACGGGTCTCGTCGAGGCCGTCGCCGCTTTCGATCACTTCGCGCAGCGGACGGTCGAGGTGCTTGTCGAGTTCGGCGCACACCTCGTCGTAGGCCTCGGCGAACGCCGGATACCGCGCGGCCAGCTGCGTGCCCATCTGCGCCCGCTGCGAACCCTGGCCGGCGAACAGGAACGCGGTCCGGCCGCCGCCAGTGGCGATGCCGCGGACGACGCCGCGTGCGTCCTCTTCGTCCACCAAGGCCGCCAGCCCGCGCACGAACTGCGGCGAACGGCTGCCGATCAGCACTGCGCGGCGGTCGAACGCACTGCGCGTGGTCGCCAGCGAGAGGCCGATGTCGGCGACGCTGCCTTCCGGGTCCTCGTCCACATAGGACATCAGCTGCTCCGCCTTCGCCCGCAACGCGACCGCGCCGCGGCCGGAGACCGGCCAGGCGACCGGACCGTCGTACTCCGGACCCGTCGAGGCAGTGACCTCGCGCCGGTCGCCCTCCTCCAGGATGACGTGCGCGTTGGTGCCGCTCACGCCGAAGGACGAGACGCCGACGCGGCGGGTGTGGCCGTTGGGCAGCCACTTCACCGGTTCGGCGAGCACCCGCACCGCGCCCGTGGACCAGTCGATCTCGCTCGACGGTTTGCCCACGTGCAGGGTCGCGGGGAGTTCGCCGTGCCGCATCGCTTCGATCATTTTGATCACGCCCGCCGCACCCGCGGCCGCCTGCGTGTGCCCGATGTTCGACTTCACCGAGCCGATCCACAACGGACGGTCCGCCGACGTCTGCGTGCCGTAAGTGGCCAGCAGCGCCTGGACTTCGATCGGGTCGCCGAGCTTCGTGCCGGTGCCGTGCGCTTCGAGGGCGTCCACATCGGACGGTTCCAGGCCGGCGTCGGCCAGCGCGGCGCGGATCACCCGCTGCTGCGCGGGACCGTTCGGGGCGGTCAGGCCGTTCGACGTGCCGTCCTGGTTCACCGCGCTGCCCTTGAGGATCGCGAGCACCGGGTGGCCGTTGGCGCGGGCGTCGGACAGGCGCTCCAGCACCAGCACGCCGACGCCTTCGGACCAGGTCGTGCCGTCGGCGTCGTCGGAGAACACCTTGCACCGGCCGTCGGCGGCGAGTCCTTGCTGACGGCTGAATTCCACAAAGGTCTCCGGCGTGGCCATCACCGTGACGCCGCCGGCCAGCGCGAGCGAGCAGTCGCCGCCGCGCAGCGCCTGCGCCGCCATGTGCATCGCGACCAGCGACGACGAGCACGCGGTGTCGACGGACACGGCCGGGCCTTCGAGGCCGAGGGTGTAGGAAACGCGGCCGGTGACGATCGAGCCAGCGCTGTTCGCACCCACGTAGTCGTGGTACTGGACGCCCGCGTAGACGCCGGTCGGGCTGCCCTTGAGCGAGACCGGGTCGATGCCGGACCGCTCCAGCGCCTCCCAGGACGCTTCGAGCAGCAGCCGCTGCTGTGGGTCGATCATCGGCGCTTCCTTCGGCGAGACACCGAAGAAGGTCGGGTCGAAATCGCCCGCGTCGTAGACGAATCCGCCGCGCGCGACGTAGGTGGTGCCGGGACGGCGGCCGGTCGGATCGAGCAGGCCGTCGATGTCCCAGCCGCGGTCGGCCGGGAAGTCCCCGATCGCGTCGCGGCCCTCGGCGACCAGTTCCCACAGCTGTTCCGGCGAGGTCACGCCGCCGGGCAGACGGCAGGCCATACCGACAATCGCGATCGGCTCGTCCGAGTTGTCCTTAGTGGACACCGTGCTGATTTCGACGGAAGTGCCAGCCAGTTCGTCGAGCAGGTGCCCGGCGAGGGCAGTCGGCGTGGGGTGGTCGAAGATCAGCGTCGCGGGCAGCCGCTGGCCGGTGGCCGCGGTGAGGCCGTTGCGGAGTTCGATCGCGGTCAGCGAGTCGAAGCCGAGCGACTGGAACTGCGCCGACGGCTCGATCTCGTGCGCCGCCCGGTAACCGAGCACGGTGGCGGCGTGGCTGCGCACCAGTTCCAGCACCGCGTCGCGACGGTCTTCTTCGGGCAGCCCGAGCAGCCGCGCCGCGAATGAGTCCACTGAGGACTCCGCAGCGGCGGCGACTCGGCGGGTGGTGCGGCCGACGAGTTGCTCCAGCGTGCGCGGGAGCCGGTCGAGTTTGCGCAGCACCGGCAGGTCGAGCTTCGCCGGGACCGCGGTCGGCTTGCGGACGGCGATGGCGCGGTCGAACATCGCCAGACCCTCCGCTGTGGACAGTGGCACGATGCCGCTGGCCGCGAGCCGCTGCACCTCTTCTTCGGTGAGCGTGCCGCCCATGCCGCCGACCTCGCCCCACAGGCCCCAGTCCAGCGACAGACCCGGCAGACCGTGCGCGACGCGGTGTGACGCGAGTGCGTCCAGGTATGCGTTGGCTGCGGCGTAGCTGCCCTGGCCAGGCGCGCCGAGCACGCCGGAGACGGACGAGAACAGCACGAACGCGGACAGCGCGATATCGCGGGTGAGTTCGTGCAGGTTCAGCGCGCCGTCGACCTTCGGAGCGAGCACGGCGTCGACCCGCTCCGGGGTCAATGCGGTGACCACGCCGTCGTCGAGAACGCCCGCAGCGTGCACGACCGCGGTGAGCGGGTTCTCCTCCGGCAGCGACGCCAGCACGCTGGCCAGCGCCTCGCGGTCGGCGACGTCGCAGCGCTCCAGCCGGACGTCGACCTCGCTTTCGCGCAGTTCGTCGGCCAGCTGGTCGAGCGCGGGCGTGATTCGCCGGCTGAGCAGCAGCAACCGGCGGACGCCGTGCTCGGCGACCAGGTGCCGGGCAAGCTTTCCGCCCAGTGCCCCGGACGCGCCGGTGACGAGCACCGTGCCGTGCGGGCAGAAGTACGGCCGCTCCAGTTCGGGCGTCGTGCGGACCAGCCGGGGCACGAGGACGGTGCCGAGCCGGACCGCCGCCTGCGCCTCGCCCGAGGCCAGGACCTGCGGCAACACCGTGTCCGGCGTGGTTTCGGCGTCGAGGTCGAGCAGGACGAACGCGTCCGGGTTCTCCTCCTGTGCAGAGCGGACCAGGCCCCAGACCGCGGAGGCGGCGAGGTCGGTGACGTCCCCGGCGGCCGGGACCGCGCCGCGGGTGACCACGACGAGCCGGGCGTCCGAAGAGTGCTCCTCGGCCAGCCAGGCCTGCAGCGCAGCTAGCACCCGGTGGGTCAGCTCATGGGTTTCCGCCGCGGTGCCGGATTCGCCGATGCACTCCAGAATCTGGACCGCAGCAGTGTCCACAGTGGCTTCGATGTCCGCCGAGCGCTGCCATTCGATCCGGTACAGCGGCGCGGCCTGTTCGGCGACCGGTGCGGCGAACGCGCGGAACACCGTCTCGGCGACCGTCGCGACCGGAGCGCCGGTCGGGTCGGCGAGGGCGATCGTGAAACCGTCCTCTGTGGTCGGTGTGAACCGCACGCGCAGCGCGGACGCACCGGTGGCGTGCAGCTCAACTCCGGTCCAGCAGAACGGAACCCGGCCGACGCCGCCGTCCCCGCCACCGGCGACGCGCAGCGCGTGGGTGCACGCGTCGAGCGCGGCCGGGTGCAGGCCGAAGCGGTCCGCGTCGCTGTCCTCCGGCAACGCGACCTCGGCGAAGATCTCGCCGTCGCGCTGCCAGACTGCTTGCAGGGACCGGAAAAGCGGTCCGTACGTGAGTCCGGTGTCGGCGAAATCGTCGTACAGACCGTCGATGGCGACCGGCTCCGCACCGGCAGGCGGCCACTCGGTTAGGGCAGTGCCGCCGCTAGCCGGCTGCGGCGCGACGCTGCCGCTTGCGTGCAGGGTCCAGTCGACGTCCTCGTCCTCGGGTCGCGAGTGGACAGTCACCGTGCGGACGTCGCGCTCCCCCGCCGCACCGACGGTGACCTGCACCTGGATGCCGCCGCGGGCGGGCAGGACAAGCGGGCTGCCGAGGGTCAGTTCCTCGATCCGGCCGGAGCCGACCTGGTCTCCGGCGCGGACGACGAGTTCCAGGAACGCCGTCCCCGGCACGGTCACCGCGTCGCCGAGCTGGTGTTCGGCCAGCCACGGGTGCGTTTCGACAGACAGCCGGCCGGTGAGCACGACGCCGTCGGTGTCCGCGAGCGCTACGGCCGCGCCGAGCAGCGGGTGCCCGGCGGACGTCAGCCCAGCGGCAGTGACCTCGTCGCGGTTGGCGCGGGCGTCGAGCCAGTACCGTTTGCGCTGGAAGGCATACGGCGGCAGGTCGACGCGCTGGGCACCCCGGTCGGCGAAGACCGCGGCCCAGTCCGGGGTCAGGCCGCTGACGTAAAGCTCGGCCAGCGCGGTCAGCGCGGCCGTCGGTTCTTCGCGGTCCTTGCGGAGCACCGGAACCACGAGCGCGTCGGACGTCTGACGGACCAGCGCGGACAGCACGCCGTCCGGGCCGACCTCGACGAAACGGCCAACGCCTTGGGCAGCAAGGGTTCCCACGCCGTCGTGGAACCGGACCGCGGCGCGCACCTGGCGTACCCAGTAGTCCGGAGTGGACATGTCGACATCTGGGCCGACTGTGGAGACGATCGGGATTTCCGGCTGCTGGTAGGTCAGGCCTCGAGCGACGGCGGCGAATTCCGCGAGCATCGGTTCCATCAGCGGCGAGTGGAACGCGTGCGAGACCTTGAGCTTCGCGGACTTCCGCCCGTCGAACGCAGCCACCACGCCGGCGACGGCTTCCTCGGTGCCGGAAAGCACCACGGAATCCGGACCGTTGATCGCGGCGATGCTGACGTCGTCCGTCAGATGCGGCGTGACCTCGTCCTCGGTCGCCTGCAGAGCCACCATTGACCCGCCGGTCGGCAGCGCCTGCATCAGCCGAGCCCGCGCGGCGACCAAGGTAGCGGCGTCGGCCAGCGAGAAGACTCCGGCGACGTGTGCGGCAGCGAGTTCGCCGATCGAGTGGCCGAGCAGGAAGTCCGGTTTGATCCCCCACGACGCGAGCAGCCGGAACAGCGCGACCTCGATCGCGAACAGCGCGGGCTGGGTGTAGCCGGTCTGGTTGATCAGCCGCGGTTTCTCGAACAGCACTGTCTTGAGTGGACGGTCGAGGTGCTGGTCCAGTTCGGCGCAAACCTCGTCCAGCGCCTCGCGGAAGACCGGGAACGCGGCGGCCAGCGCGGCCCCCATCCCGGCCCGCTGCGCGCCCTGCCCCGAGAACAGGAATGCGGTCAGCCCTTCCACCTGCGTACCCGTGATGACGTCCGGAGTCGCGACACCGTCGGCGAGAGCCGCGATGGCCTGTTCCGGATCCTCGGCCAGCACAACCGCGCGGTGCGACAGCGGCGAACGCGAGGTGGCGAGCGAAAAGCCGAGGTCAAGCGGGGCCGCCGGAAGCGCGATCAGCTGCGCGGCCTGTGCCCGCAGCGCCGCACTGCCGTGGCCAGCCAGCGGCAGCGGAACCGCGACGTCCTCCGGCCAGCTCGGCGTAACCGGCGCGGCGGCCTCCACCGCAGGCGCTTCCTCCAGGATGACGTGCGCGTTGGTACCGCTCACGCCGAACGACGAAATACCCGCACGACGCGGCCGCTCCCCCGCCGCCCACGGACGTTCGGTGCGCAGCAGCTCCACCGCACCGGCGGACCAATCGACCTCTGTGGACGGTTCGGTGACGTGCAGCGTGCGCGGCAGCAGACCGTGCCGCATCGCCTGCACCATCTTGATCACGCCGCTGACCCCGGCCGCCGCCTGCGCGTGCCCGATGTTCGACTTGATCGAGCCCAGCCACAGCGGTTCGGTGCGGTCCTGGCCGTAAGTGGCCAGCAAGGCTTGCGCCTCAATGGGATCACCCAGCGTAGTGCCGGTGCCGTGGCCCTCGACAGCGTCCACATCGGACGCCGACAGCCGCGCGTTGGCCAGTGCCTGCCGGATCACGCGCTGCTGCGAGGGACCGTTCGGCGCGGTGAGGCCGTTGGACGCACCGTCGGAGTTCACCGCGGAGCCGCGCACGACCGCGAGCACCGGGTGTCCGTTGCGCTGGGCGTCGGAAAGCCGTTCCAGCAACAGGGTTCCCGCGCCCTCGGCCCAGCCGGTGCCGTCCGCGCTGTCCGAGAACGCCTTGCACCGGCCGTCGGGCGCCAACCCGCGCTGCCGGCTGAAGGCGAGGAACGGACCGGGCCGCGACATGATCATCACACCGCCCGCCAGCGCGAGCGAGCAGTCCCGCTGGCGGAGCGACTGCACCGCCAAGTGCAGCGCGACCAGCGAGGACGAGCACGCGGAGTCGATCGTGACGGCCGGGCCTTCCAGACCGAGCGCGTACGCGATCCGGCCGGAGATGACCGAACCGGCGTTGCCGGTGCTCAGGTAGTCCTCGACCTCGCCCGCGAGCACGGACGGCGGCAGCTCGTCGTAATAGTCCTGCCCGCCGCTGCCGACGAACACGCCGACCTGCTGTTTCGCCAGCGAGTGCGGGGCGATCCCGGCGCGCTCGAAGGTCTCCCACGCCAGCTCGAGCACGAGCCGCTGCTGCGGGTCCATCGCGAGCGCCTCGCGCGGCGAGATGCCGAAGAACGGCGCGTCGAACTCGCCCGCTTCGTGCACGAACCCGCCTTCGGAGACGTAGCTCGTGCCGGGGCTGTCCGGGTCGGCGTCGAACAGCCGGTCCAGCGCCCAGCCGCGGTCGGCGGGGAACTCCCCGATCGCGTCGCGGCCCTGCGCGACCAGCTCCCACAGGTCGTCGGCGGACCGGACGCCGCCGGGGTAGCGGCAGCCCATCGCCACGATCGCGATCGGCTCGGATTCGGCGGCCTCGACCGCGCGCAGCCGCGCCCGCGTCTCCTGCAGGTTGGCGGTGACCCGCTTCAGGTAGTCGACCAGCTTGGTTTCGTCGGTCCTGGCTTCGTCAGACATCTGGAGAACCTCTTGTCGCGGTTTCGGGCTGTCCGTGAAGGGCTCCTTGAGGGAATCTGATTCCCGGAAGGAGCCCTTCACGGACAACGGGGGTCAGGCGCCGAGCTCGTCGTCGATGAGGGCGAACAGTTCGTCGGTGGTGGCCGTTTCGAGCGCTTCGGCGCCGGAGTGGCCGCCCGACAGCGTCTGGTGCAGCGCGGCGACGACCGCCTGCAGCCGGGGCAGGATGCGGGACCGGTCGATCTCCGCGGCGTCGAGCGCGGCGGCCGCCGCTTCGAGCCGGTCGAGCCCGGCCTCGAGCGGGACCTCCGTCTCGCCCGCGCACAACTGGCTCCACAGGTGTTCGGCCAGCGCCTGCGGGTTGACGTGGTCGAACGCGACCGTGGCGGGCAGCTTCAGCCCGGTGCCGGCGCCGAGCCGGTTGCGCAGGTCGACCGCGGTCACCGAGTCGAAGCCGAGTTCCTTGAAGGCCCGTGCGGGTTCCACCGCGCCGCCGTCGTCGTATCCGGCGACCGCGGCGACCTCGCCGCGGACCAGGTCCAGCACGGTCCGGCGCTGTTCGGCCGGGCTCAGCGACGCCAGCCGGGTGGCGAGATCGCCCGCGCCGACCGGTTCGGCGTCGGCCTGGTCGGCCGCGGCCTCCGGGATGCCGCGCAACAGCGGCCGGGGCCGGGCGAGCTGGTAGACCGGCGCGAACGCGGCCCAGTCGATGTCCGCGACGACCAGCTGGGACTCGTCGCGGTCGAGTGCCTGACCGAGCGCTTCGACGGCCAGCCGCGGGTCCATCTCGGCCAATCCCATGCGGCGCAACAGATCGCTCGCGTCCGCGTCGACCATCCCGCCCCCGCCCCAGGAACCCCAGGCCACCGCGGTCGCGGTCCGTCCGGCTGCCCGACGGCGGCGGGCCAGCGCGTCGAGGTAGGCGTTGCTGGCCCCGTAGGCGGGCTGGCCGGAGGTGCCCCACACGGCGGCACCGGAGGACATCAGGACGAACGCGTCGAGTTCGGTGTCGCCGAGCAGCCGGTCGAGCAGTTCAGCACCGGTAACCTTCGCGCGGATCGCGGCGGTGAACTCCTCCGGCGTGACGTCGACCAGCGCGGGTTCGCGGGTCAGCACCCCGGCGGCGTGCACCACCGCGGTCGGCGGGTGCTCGGCGAGCAGCTTGGACAGAGCCGTCTCGTCGGCAACGTCGCAGGTCACGACGGTGACGCGGGTGCCGGACAGCTCTTCCACCAGTTCGCGCGCGCCCTCGGCTTCGAGACCGCGACGGCTGGTCAGCACCAGGTGTTCGGCTCCGCGAGAGGCGAGCCAGCGCGCGACGTGTCCGCCGACCGCGCCGGTGCCGCCGGTGATGAGCACGGTTCCGCGCGGCTGCCACGGCTCGGCGACGTCCGGGCCGAGCGGCGCGTGCACCATGCGCTTGGCGAACACTCCGGACGGCCGGATCGCGACCTGGTCCTCGTCGTTGATGCCGGAGAGCACGGCGGCGAGCTTCGCCGCGTCAGACGCCTCGGTGACGTCGACCAGACCGCCCCAGCTGCCCGGTTGGTCCAGGGCGACCACGGTGCCGAGGCCCCACACCGAAGCGGCTTCGGGGTCGGCGTCGGAGAAGGCGTCGACCGCGACCGCGCCTCGGGTGACGACCCACGCCGGAGCGTCGATCTCGTTGTCCCGCAAGGCTTGCAGGAGCGCGATGGTGTTGAGGGTCGGGTTCTCATCGAAGGCGAGCAGCGACAGGACACCGTCGAAGGGACGGACTGCGGCTGCCTCTCCGAGCAGATCGGCCAACGCGGCGCGGGTGTAGTCGGCCGCGACCAGACGGACGACGTCGCCCTGTTCGGCCAGTGCGTCCGCCAGGCCGGTTGCTTGCGCGACCCCGGCGGGGACGACGACCAGCCAGCTGCCGGTGAGTACGCTCGTCACTCCGGACAGCGGGGACCACGACACGCGGTACCGCCACGAGTCCACAGTAGACAGATCGGTGCGGCGGCTGTGCCAGGCGGCCAGCGCCGGGACGACCTCGGCGAGCGGGCCGGTGCCGACGCCGAGCCGGGCGGCGAGCGCGTCGACGTCGCCACCGGTCACGTCCTGCCAGAATTCCTGGTCGGCCACCGGGGTCGCCGCCTCCGCCGGGGCGGCTTCCTCTTCGTGCCAGAAACGCTTGTGCTGGAACGGATAGGTCGGCAGGTCCGCGATCCGGCCGCCGGGGACCAGCGAGAGCCAGTCGACCGAACCGCCGCGGACCGCGTACTCCGCCATCGAGGTCGCGAACCGGGTCAGGTCGCCCTCATCGCGCCGCAGCGTGCCGACGACCGAACCCGTGTGCCCGGTTTCGTCCAGCGTCTCTTGGATGCTCATGGCCAGCACCGGATGCGGGCTGATCTCGATGAACCGCGTGTAACCGCCTTCGGCGAGCTGCGCGACGACCGGGGCGAACCGCACCGTGCGGCGCAGGTTGGCAAACCAGTACGCGGCATCCACAGTGGACTCTTCGACCGCGTCGAGGGTGACCGTGGAGGTCATCGCGACCTCGCCGCGGCGGGGTTCTATCGGGGCGAGGTCGGCGAGCAGCCGGTCCGAGAGGTGTTCGACGTGCGCCGAGTGCGACGCGTAGTCCACCGGGACCAGCTTGGCGCGGAAGCCTTCGGCCACCAACTGGTCGCGCAGCTCTTCGAGGGCTGCGGTGTCGCCGGACAGCACAGCGGACGTCGCGCCGTTGTCGGCCGCGACCGAGATCCGGCCGTCCCAGGCGGCGAGTCGCGCTTCCAGTTCGGTCGCCGGGAGTCCTGCCGCGAGCATGCCCCCGCCACGTCCGCCGAGGACGTCACCGATCGCCTTGCTCCGCAACGCGACCACCAGCGCACCGTCCTCAAGCGACAGTGCACCCGAGACAGTCGCCGCGGCGATCTCGCCCTGCGAGTGCCCGATCACCATGTCCGGCTCGACCCCGTGCGCACGCCACAGCGCGGCCAGAGAAACCATGACCGCCCACAGCATCGGCTGCACGACGTCGACCCGGTCGGCCGGCGGGGTGCCGGGTTCTCCGCGCAGCACTTCGAGGACCGACCAGGCGGTGAACTTCCGCAGCGCGGTGTCGCATTCGGACATCCGGGCGGCGAAGGCCGGAGACTGCTCGATGAGGTCGAGCGCCATGCCAGTCCACTGTGAACCCTGGCCGGGGAAGACGAAGACGGTCCGTCCGCGCACGTCCGCGGTGCCGGTGACCACGTCCGGGCGGGAAGCACCAGAAGCCAACGCGCGCAAGGCTTCCGAAGCCTGCTTGCGGTCCTGCGCGACAACGACCGCGCGATGGTCCAGCGGCGCGCGGCCGGTGGCGAGGGTGTGCACGACATCGGCGAGGTCACTGTCCACTTCGGCCAGCTGCCCGGCCGCCGCCGCGAGCGCAGCGGGAGTCTTCGCCGACAGGGCCAGCGGGTAGACCGGGGCTGACGCGGCCGTAGCCTCCTCGACGGCAGGGGCTTGTTCCAGGATCACGTGCGCGTTCGTCCCGCTCACGCCGAACGACGACACCGCCGCTCGCCGCGGCCGGTTCACCTCGGGCCACGCCTGCGGTTCGGTGAGCAGCTCGACCGCGCCGGACGTCCAATCGACGTGCTTCGACGGCGTCCCGACGTGCAGTGTCTTCGGCAGCCGGGCGTGCTGCAGTGCCTGCACCATCTTGATCACGCCCGCGACGCCGGCTGCGGCCTGCGGGTGGCCCATGTTCGACTTGATCGAGCCGAGCAGCAACGGCGCACCGCTGCTGCGCTGGCCGTAGGTTTCCAGCAGCGACTGGGCTTCGATCGGGTCGCCCAACGCGGTTCCGGTGCCGTGCGCCTCGACCGCGTCCACATCGGACACTGACAGGCCAGCGTCGGCGAGCGCGGCCTCGATCACGCGGACTTGCGAGGGACCGTTCGGTGCCGAGAAACCATTGCTGGCCCCGTCCTGGTTGACCGCCGAACCGCGCAGCAGCGCGAGCACGCGGTGCCCGTTGCGCTGCGCGTCGGAAAGCCGCTCCAGGACGAGCACGCCGACGCCTTCCGCCCACGAAGTACCGTCCGCGTCGTCGGAGAACGACTTGCTCCGGCCGTCCGCCGCGAGACCGCGACGGCTGCAGAAGTCCACGAACATCTCCGGCGTGCCCATCACCGCGACGCCGCTCGCCAGGGCGAGCGTGCAGTCGCCGCGCCGCAGCCCTTGCGCGGCCATGTGCAGCGCGACCAGCGAAGACGAGCACGCGGTGTCCACCGACACCGACGGTCCTTCGAGGCCGAGCGTGTAGGAAACCTGGCCGGACACGAGGCTGCCGTCCGGGCTGCCGCCGCTGTAGTCGTGGTACATCACGCCGGCGTAGACCCCGGTCGAACTGCCCTTGAGGCCGTGCGGGTCGAGCCCGGCGCGCTCGAACGCCTCCCACGAAGCTTCGAGCAGGATCCGCTGCTGCGGGTCGGCGCGACGGGCGTCGCGCGGACTGATGCCGAAGAACTCGGCGTCGAAATCCGCTGCGCCGTAAAGGAAACCGCCGTGCCGGGTGTAGGTCTTGCCGGGCCGCTCGGGCACCGGGTCGTAGACGCCCTCGATGTCCCAGCCGCGGTCGGCCGGGAACTCCCCGATCGCGTCGCGGCCCTCCTCGACGAGGTCCCACAGGTCGTCCGGCGTCCGCACGCCCCCGGGGTAACGGCAGCTCATGCCGATGATGGCGATCGGCTCGGTGTCGCGCGCCTCCAGTTCGTGCAGCCGGCGGCGGGCCTGTTTGAGGTCGGCCGTCGCCCGCTTCAGGTAGTCGCGGAGCTTGTCCTCGTTGCTCATGGTCTGCCCGTTCATGAGATGCCCAATTCGTCGTCCAGGACGGCAAACAGCTCGTCGTCGGTGGCCTCGTCCAGATCGGCTTCGGTTTCGGCTCCGGCGTGCGCGTCGGTCCACTTGCGCACCAGGGCGTCGAGCCGCGCGGTGACCTTCGCAGTCGACCCGTTCAGCGTTGCGGCCGCGCCGCCGAGGAGGGTTTCCAGCCGGTCGATCTCGCTGAGCAGCGGGTCGGCCGGACCGCGGCCGACGCCCAACAGTTCGTGCAAGCGGCGGGCCAGCGCGGCCGGGGTCGGGTGGTCGAACACGATGGTCGCGGTCAGCTTGAGCCCGGTGCGCGCGCCGAGCTGGTTGCGCAGTTCGACGGAGGTAAGGGAATCGAAGCCCATCTCCTGGAACGCGCGTTCCGGCTCGACCGCGGCGGCGTTCGCGAAGCCGAGGATCGCCGCGACCTGCTCCGACACCACACCGAGCAGGTACTCCTCGCGCTCGGCCTCCGGCACGGTCGCCAGCCGGGTCGCGGGCGCCGGCGCCTTCTTGACCGGGCGGCGCACCATGCCGCGCAGGACCGGGGGCAGATCGTCGGTCCGGGCCCGCAGCGCGGCCTGGTCCAGGCGGACCGGGGCGAGCACGGGCTCGGGCGAGGCGAGGCAGGCGTCCAGCAGGGCGAGAGCTTCGGCGGTCGCCATCGGCGGGGTACCCAGGCGGCGAAGGCGGCGCAAGTCCGCTTCGGACAGTTCGCCCGCCATGCCGCCGTCTTCGGACCAGGCACCCCAGCACAGCGAGGTAGCCGGAAGTCCTTGGGCGCGGCGGTGTTCGGCCAGTTCGTCGAGGAACGCGTTGGCCGCGGCGTAGCCAGCCTGTCCGGCGGCGAGGACCGTGCTGGCGGCGGACGAGAACAGGACGAACGCGTCGAGATCGCTCGTCAGCTCGTGCAGGTTCCAGGCACCGTCGACCTTCGGCGCGAAGACCCGGGCGGTTTCTTCTTCAGTCAGCGTCTCGACGCGGCCAGCTGAGGGCACGCCCGCCGCGTGGATGACCGCGGAGAGCGGACCGACCGTGGCAAGGAGGTTCCGCACCGAGTCCGCGTCGGTGACGTCGCAGCTCTCGACCGCGACCGTCGCACCGAGGGCGATCAGCTCGTCGCGCAACACGGCCGCACCGGGTGCGTCCGCTCCCCGACGGCTGGTCAGGAGGAGGTTTCGCACCCCGTGCTTCGTCACGAGGTGTCGGGCAACGACCGCACCGAGTCCGCCCGTGCCGCCGGTGACCAGCACCTTGTCCCAGTTCAGCTCGGTTGGTTCGGCAGCGACGG
This sequence comes from Streptomyces sp. AA4, assembly GCF_000158875.1. Taxonomy (NCBI): domain Bacteria; kingdom Bacillati; phylum Actinomycetota; class Actinomycetes; order Kitasatosporales; family Streptomycetaceae; genus Streptomyces; species Streptomyces sp. AA4. Next base: position 6,530,624 of record NZ_GG657746.1, read on the forward strand.
TGGTGAAGCGTGGCGCGAACACCTGGCCGTCGCGGACCGCGCTCTCGGGCTCGCCGGTGGCCAGCGCTGCGTCCGGGTCGCCGTCGACCAGCGCGAAGCGGCCCGGGTTCTCGGCTGCGGCGGCGCGGACGAGACCCCAGGCCGGGGCCAGCGCCGGATCGACGTCCTCGCCGTACACGGAAACCGCGCCACGCGTAACGACCGCGAGCCGACCGTCTCCGTCGAGGGTTTCCTTGATGGCAGCGAGCACCTTCGCAGCGACCGCGCGCGCGGCTTCCGGCACTCGACTCTCCGGAGTGGACACTTCGAGAATCCGGAAGTCGTGCTGCTCCCCAGTGTTCGCGACGGACTCCCACTTGACCTGGTACAGCGCGTCCTTCGCCGGGGCCAGCTTCAGTGCCCGCGCGGCGAGTGCCTCGACGGTGAGCACCGGGCCGCCGGTGGCGTCGGCGATGTGCAGGGTGATCGCGTCGGTGCCTGCTGGGGCGACTCGAACGCGCAGCGACGACGCGCCCGGCGAGTGCACCGTGGTGCCGCTGAACGAGAACGGCAGCATCGGCTCCGCGTCACCTTCGGGGGCTGGGCCGAGGAGTTGCGCGTGCATGGCAGCGTCGAGCAGGGCGGGGTGGACGCCGTAGTCGCGGGCCTCGGCACCGTCGGGAAGCGTGACCTCCGCGTAGATGACGTCGCCGTCCTGCCACATTGCTTGCAGGCCTCGGAAAGCCGGGCCGTAGTCGTAGCCCAAGGCAGTGAGGGTCGTGTACGGGTCGTCCAGCTCGACCTTTGCCGCGCCGGCGGGCGGCCATTCGGCGAGATCGAACGACGGCGGTTCCGCATTCGGGGCAACGAAACCGCTCGCGTGCCGGGTCCAGGCTTCCGCGCTGTCTTGTCGCGAGTGGACGGTCACCGTGCGGCGGCCGTTCTCGTCCGGAGCCTCGACGGAGACCTGGAGCGACGCGCTTTCGGTAAGTGTGAGCGGCGCTTCGAGGGTGAGTTCCTCGAGGTGCGCGCAGCCGACCTCGTCGGCCGCACGGTGCACCAGCTCGACAAACGCCGTCCCCGGAACCAGAACCGTGCCGAGGACGACGTGGTCCGCGACCCAGCCGACGCTGCTGGCGGACAGGCGGCCGGTGAGCACCACCGAGTCGGTTTCCGGCAAGTGGACGACGGAACTCAGCATCGGGTGTTCGGCGGGCCGCTGGCCGTGTTCGGTCGCGTCGCCGCTGGCTGTGTCGGCGGGAAGCCAGTAGCGGGTGCGACGGAACGCGTATGTCGGCAGCTCGACACGGCGTGCGCCCGGGTAGAACGCGGTCCAATCAACCGGGACGCCGCGGGCGTGCAGTGTCGCGAACGCAGTGACGGCCGTGCTCGCTTCGCCCCGATCCTTGCGGAGCGCGGGGACGAACACGAGGGTGTCGTCGTCGAATCCGTTCTGGGCCGCGGCGGTGAGCACCGCGGACGGTCCAATTTCGACAAACGTGCGGACGCCTTCGTCCACCAGCTGCTGGACCCCGGCGTGGAAGCGCACCGCAGCGCGCACCTGGCGCACCCAGTAGTCCGGAGTGGACAGATCCTCGCCGACACCGACGGTGGAGACGATCGGAATTTGCGGCTTCGCGTAGGTGAGTTTCTCCGCCACGACGGCGAATTCGGCGAGCATCGGCTCCATCAGCGGTGAGTGGAACGCGTGCGACACCTTGAGCTTCGAGGACTTCCGCCCGTCGAACTTCGCCACCACCGCGCCGACGGCGGCTTCGGTGCCGGAAAGCACGACCGAGTCCGGACCGTTGATCGCGGCGATGCTGACGTCGCCAGTCAGATGCGGCGTGACCTCGTCCTCGGTCGCCTGCATAGCCACCATCGACCCGCCGGACGGCAGCGCCTGCATCAGCCGAGCCCGCGCACCGACCAAGACCGCTGCGTCCGGAAGCGAGAGAATCCCGGCGACGTGCGCGGCAGCCAGCTCGCCGATCGAATGACCGAGCAGGAAGTCCGGCTTGATCCCCCACGACGCGAGCAACCGGAACAGCGCGACCTCGACCGCGAAAAGCGCGGGCTGCGTGAAACCAGTGCGCTCCAGTTCGGCGGCATCGTCGAGGACCGTCTTCAGTGGACGGTCAAGTTGCGGATCGAGTTCGGCGCACACGGCCTCGAAAGCTTCGGCGAACACCGGGTACTTCGCGGCGAGTTCCGTGCCCATCCCGGCACGCTGTGCGCCCTGGCCGGTGAAGAGGAACGCCGTACGGCCGTTGGTGCGGCGGTCCCGTATTTCGTGCAGCTCTTCACGCGTGGCACCGACGAGGACGGCGCGGTGGTCAAGCATGGACCTGGTGGTGGCCAAGGAGAACCCGATATCGGTGGGCGAGCCTTCGACCGCCGAAAGCTGGTGCACCTGGGCATCGAGCGTCTCCGCAGTGTCCGCGGACACCGGCCACGCGAGCACCGGCACCTCAGCGGGTGCAGGGGCCTCCTCGACCGGCTCGGCCTGCTCCACGATCACGTGCGCGTTGGTGCCGCTGATCCCGAACGACGACACCGCGGCCCGGCGCGCGCGTCCGGTCTCCGGCCATGGGCGCGCCTCGGTAAGCAGCTCGACCTCGCCAGCCGACCAGTCCACGTGCGGCGACGGCGCGTCGACGTGCAGGGTCTTCGGCAGCACGCCGTGCCGGATCGCTTCCACGACCTTGATCACGCCGCCGACCCCGGCCGCGGCCTGGGTGTGTCCGATATTCGACTTGAGCGAGCCCAGCCACAGCGGCTCGGCACGGTCCTGGCCATAGGTCGCGAGCAGCGCCTGCGCCTCGATCGGGTCGCCGAGCTTCGTGCCGGTGCCATGGCCCTCGACGAGGTCGACGTCCGCCGTGGTCAGCCCGGCCGATTCCAGCGCTTGGCGGATCACTCGCTGCTGCGCGGGTCCATTGGGGACAGTCAGCCCGCTCGACGCGCCGTCGGAGTTCACCGCGGAGCCGCGGATCACGGCGAGCACCGGATGCCCGTTGCGACGGGCTTCGGAAAGCCGCTCGACCACGAGGACGCCCGCGCCCTCGCCCCAGCCGGTGCCGTCGGCCGCGGCGGCGAACGCCTTGCAGCGGCCGTCGTCGGAAAGCCCGCGCTGCTCGGAGAAATACACAAAAGTCTCGGGAGTGGCCATCACCGTGACGCCGCCGACCAGCGCGAGCGAACAGTCGCCGCGGCGGAGCGCCTGCGCTGCCCAGTGGAGCGCGACGAGCGACGACGAGCAAGCGGTGTCCACGCTCACCGCCGGTCCTTCGAGGCCGAGCGCGTAAGCGACCCGGCCCGAGACGACGCTGCCGGCGGCCGCGTGTCCGGCGTAGTCGTGGTACATGACACCGGTGAACACGCCGGTTTCGCTGCCGCGCAACGTCTCCGGCGCGATCCCGGCTCGTTCCAGCGCGGTCCACGAGGTTTCCAGCAGGATCCGCTGCTGCGCGTCCATGGCAAGCGCCTCGCGCGGCGAGATGCCGAAGAACTCCGGGTCGAATTCCGCCGCGTCGTACAGGAAACCGGCCTCACGCGTGTTCGTGGTGCCGGGCCGTTCGCCGGTGGGGTCGTACAGCGTGTCCAGCGGCCAGCCGCGGTCCTCGGGGAAGCCGCCGATCGCGTCGGTTCCGGTGGCGACGAGGTTCCACAGGTCCTCGGGCGACGTGACGCCGCCCGGGTACCGGCAGGCCATGCCGACGATCGCGATCGGCTCGCCGTCGCGCTCGCGCGTTTCCTGCAGTGCCCGCTTCGCTTCGCGAAGATCAGTCGTCGCGCGTTTGAGGTAGGCGAGCAGTTTGCGCTCGTTCTCGCCGCTGGACTGGAAGTCGCTACTCACGCCAATCGCCCCGCCTAACCGCGAAAAAGGGTGGAAGGTGCCACGTCGGGAACGCTACCGACGGCGTTGGCGTGCCCCCACCCCTAGCGGCCCCACATTCAGCTGGCCAGCGCGGCGGCGACTTCGCGCGGGGCCGGCGATGCGGCCACCTCTGCCCGCAACGCGTCCGCACCGGCGCGCAGCGATTCGTCCGTCAGCCGGGAAATCCCTTCCGCCGCACCGGAAATCCCGGCACCCGCGGCGGTGACGCGAGTGCCGAAGGCGGACTCGGTCAACGACAGCTGCGGCAGTCCGTACGCCACCGCGGCGAGCGCTAAAGTCTCGTCACCGTCGTGCACCACCGCCGCGCACGTCGGCAACACGGCAGCCGGAGGTGCGGCGTCGACGAGTTTTACCTTCGGCGGCAAGGCCAGCCCGGCAGGCAGTTCCGCCGCACAGATAATTTCATAGTCCACATCGGACAGTGCAGTGAAGACCGGCTCATACCAGGACGGATCATTCAGCGACAAGAGAACGCGCGGACGACGTGCCTTGCGACGCAACCAAGTCGGCACCTCGACGGGACCGAAGTACGGCACGTGCCGAAGCGGTTGTCCGGGAGTGTCCCGTAAGGAAGGCGGCACAACGTCGAGCGTGTGGTCCGCAGCGGCGTCCGGCTCGTCGGCCGGTCCCAGCACGCGCACCGCTTTCGCGTCCACCTCGCGGGCCGCAGCGATTCCGGCGTCCGCGTTCGACACCACCACCGCGGGCCGCCACAGCCGCGCGAACTCGGCCAGCGCGGCGGATTCGGTCAGCTCCGCGTCGCCGTCCTCCAGCTCGACCGCGACGCAGCCGGTGCGGAGGATGTCTTCGACGAGCGCGGGCCGTCCGGCGATTTTCACGTCGTGCCCGGCGGTCCGCAGCGCCCAGGCCAGTGGCACCAGGGTGTGCAGACGGGCCGGGGAGGACGGCGCGGCCAGGAGTACACGCATGGGGATCACTCCAGATACGACGAAAACCGGGCCGGCCCGGTGCGGACAGTCGTGACGAGACTATCCACCCCGGACCGGCCCGGCGTACCCCTAGAAACCGTTACTGGCCGGGCATTTTCACCGCTTCGATGGCGCTGCGGCGCATCGCCAGCCGGGCCGAGAGCGCGGTCGCCGGCCACACGATCAGGAAAATCGCGAGCACCACGGCGAGGAACACCCAGATCGGCCCGGACGGGATGATCTCGCCGGTGGTCAGCGCCATCGGCACCACGGTGAAGAGCGAGATCACGATGCCGAGCACCAGCCCGGTCACCGCCACGATCCCGCCTTCCACGAACAGCATCCGCCGCACCTGGCCGCGATCCGCACCGGCGAGCCGCTGCGCGCCGAACTCCCGCCGGCGGGCCAGCACGGCCACCGAAAGCGTGTTCACCGCGGCGATCGCGGCGTACGCGATGGCGAGCACGGCCAGCAGGTAGTTGATCAGCGCCTCGACGTCGGCACTCGCCTGGAAACTCGCGGCGAGTGCACTGTCGTCGCCGACCGTGACCCCGGGCCAGTCCTTCGTCCGGTCGGACAGCGCCGACACGACCCCGCTGGCGTCCCCACTGCGTACGAGCACCTGCGATGCCAGGCCGCTCGTGGTGTGCGCGGCCAGCAGCTCGGCGGGCAGGATCATGCTCGCGTAACTGGACGGGCTGTCCAGCAACGCGACCACGGTCACCGGGACCTGCGCCCCGTCGCCGAGCCGCATCTTGATCTTCGACCCGACCTTGACCTCGAGCTTGTCGGCCACCGACGCGGGCAGCGCCACGGAGTTCCCGCGCAACGCCGTCAGCGAACCTTCGGTGACCTCGGTGGCGAGCACCGTGCCGCCCTGGTCCTGCGCGGCGACGCCCAGCAGCCGCAACGGGTCGCTTCCGTTGCCGTCGTAGGGCTCCTCGACCCAGCCGGAGCTGGTGACGAGCGGCGACGACGTCGAAACTCCCGGCGTGCTGCGGATCTGCGCGAGCTGGTCCGGCGAGAACCCGCCCGCGATCGAGGTCACCACCGCGTCCGCCTGCAGCTGCCCGGCGTACGCGGCGATCTGCGCTTTCTGCGCGGTGGTCTCGGAATACACGTTGCCGAGCGCGACCGCGCTGGCGAGCGTGATCGGAGTGAGCACCGCGGCGAACGCGACGGCCCGCGCTCGCGTGTTGATGACCGCGAGCGTGGCGTCGCGGCCGGCGACCCGGCGCACGAACGGACCGAACCGGTCCACCACCCACGCGATGATCTCCGGACCGAGCAGCGCGACGCCGATCGCGCCGGTGAGCACCGCCGGGCCGCCGATCGCCGCCGCGGTGTCGGCGGGCATGAAGATCGTGGTCGCGGCGAGCAGCACCGTCGCCGCGCCGCAGATCAGCGCGCCCGTGCGGCGCAACGCGTTCACCTTGACGCCCGGGATCGCCGCTTCGGCCAGCGCCTGGATGGGCCGGGCACGAGCGGCGGCCAGCGCGGCGAACCACGCGGCCCCGAAGGTGATCGCGAGCGTCGCGATGATCCCGGCCGCGAACGCGATGATGTCCTGGGTGAAGGCGAGTTCGTCCGGCACGATGCCGAGCGAGCCGCTCGTGCTGAAGATCCAGTTGCCGAGCAGGCTGCCCAGGAACGCCCCGCACACCGCGGCGAGCGCGCCGACCGCCATCGTCTCCATGACGACCATGCGGTGCACCTGTTTCGGCGTCGCCCCGGTCGCCCGCAGCAGCGCGAGTTCCTGCTGCCGCTGCCGGACGGTGAGGCTGATCGTCGCGGACACCACCAGCGCCATCACGACCAGCACCATGCCGCCGAACACCGCGGCGAGCAGGATCAGCGGCAGCTGGCTCCCGCTCACGCCGAGGAATTCGGCCGACCCGCGGTCGTCGCCGGTGAGCACGGTGGCCGACGGGACTTGCTCCGAGATCTTGCCCGCCAGCTCGGTCGCGTCGACGCCGTCGGCGGGGAAAACGCCGACCAGCCCGACCGTGCCGGGATGCGGGTTGAACCGCTGGGCGTCCGTAACGGAGAAGAAGAACGCGGGCGACTTCACGGTCTGCGAAGGCTCCGCGACACCGGAAACCTGGAACGACTGCCGCTGCCCGTTCACCGCCAGGTCGACGGCCGAACCCGCGTGCAGGCCGGCCGCGGACGCGGTGGCCGCGTCGAGCACGACCTGGCCCGACGCGTTCGGAGCCGCGCCCTCGGTCAGCTTGTATCCGCCCAGCGAAGCCGAATCCCAGCCGTGTCCGGAAAGGACAGCCGCACCCGACTCGGCGGGCGCGCCGTCGTGCAGCAGGACCGTCGCGAACGACACGTCCGGCACCGCCTGCCCGACGCCCTGCACTCCCGAGATCTTCGCGACCTGGTCCTCCGGCAGTACCGCCCGCTCGGCGTACGGGACGACCTGGGATTCCTCGTCCGGCAGCTTGAACCCGGCGGAACCGCCGACGACGAGCGGAGCCGCGGCCAGCCGCTGCGGCGCGGCCTTCAGCACGATCGCCGTCTCGAACAGTCCGGCGCACGCGATCAGCAGACCGCAGCCGATGAGGATGGCGACGAACGACGCGAGCGAAGCCGCCGCGCGGTACCGGAGACTCGACAGCGCGAGCGCGAGCACCACTCGCCGCGAGTTCACCGCTGCCTCCTCGCTTGCTCGCCGAGGTGTGCCAGGGTGCTCGCCACCGCGTCGACGCTCGGGTTGGCCATCTGCGTGACGATCCGGCCGTCGACCAGGAAGAGCACGTTGTCCGCGTGGGACGCCGCGACCGGGTCGTGGGTGACCATCACGATGGTCTGGCCCGCGCTGACCAGCTCGCGCATCAGGCCGAGCACCTCGAGCGCGGTGGTGGTGTCGAGCGCGCCGGTGGGCTCGTCGGCGAACACCACGGCCGGGCGGGCGGCGAGCGCGCGGGCGATCGCGACGCGCTGCTGCTGCCCGCCGGACAGCTCGCCGGGCCGGTGCTTCACTCGCTGGGACAGCCCGACGCGCGCGATCACCTGGTCCACCCACGCCTTGTCCGGCGCGCGGCCGGCCAGCAGCGTGGGCAGCGTGACGTTCTGCTCCACGTTCAGCGCGGGCATCAGGTTGAACGACTGGAAAATGAACGCGACGTGCTCGCGGCGCAGCTCGGTGAGCTGCGTTTCGTTCTTGCCCTTGAGGTCGGTCCCGACGAGGGTGACCTTGCCCGAGGTCGGCGTGTCCAGCCCGGCCGCGCAGTGCAGCAGCGTGCTCTTGCCGGAACCGGACGGGCCCATCACCGCGGTGAAGGTGCCCGCCGGGAAGGCAACGGACACGCCGGCGAGCGCTTCGACCGCGCTCTCGCCGCGGCCGTAGGTTTTGTGCACCGCGTCCAGCTGGACGGGCGTTGCCACGGAAGTGGTGGTGGACACGTCGTTCACTCCGATCCGTTCCCGGAACCGCGGCGGTCGAGCGACCACCACACCGCGAGCACGATGGCGCCTCCGCCCAGCGTCCACAGCCAAAACGGCGATTTGAACGACATGCTGATGAGACTCATCAGCAGCCAGATCACGAACTGGACGCCGGTGATGGCGGCCCAGGCGATCGTGACGACGCGGCGAGCGAGTCCGCTCCCGGAGCGGGTCTTCTCGGTGCTCTCCGACATGAGGCCCCCCAATACGGCTTCGACGGAGTCGGAATTAATTGTGTAAGGCTTGAACAGTTTAGCGGACGTCCGCCGATCGGGGAACCCCGGGCCCGTGCACAGGGGTTGGTCAGGAAGCCCCGCCCGCCGAAGCGCGAGCCCGCCGGTCGAAGTCCCGGACGCTCCACACGCCCGCGACCAGCACTCCGCCGCCGAGCAGCACCCACAGCAGCCACAGCGGATCCCACTGCCCGCCGATGACGCCGATGCCGAACCAGATCAGCGCGTTCACCGCCGCGACCAGCACCCAAAGCCGGAACGCGAGCCCCGGCGCGGCCTCCAGCAGCGGAGGCGGCGACCCGGAGGCACGCCCCTCGACCGCGGCCCGCAGCGCGGCGTGCGACCCGGCGAGCCGGATCCGAGCCAGCCTGCGGGCAGCTTCCTGCCCGTCGCAGGCCCCCTCGGAGCGCGCGTGCTCGACCTCGGTCGCCGCCAGCTTCCGGTCCAGCTCGGTGACCTTCCCGAATCCGAACCGGTTGGTCTCGCTCACGTTGGCTCGCCCCCAGACCAGATCAGTGTAAGACTTGCACAGTTTACTGAAAGACGTACCGGAGCGAAAGATGCCGATCGAGCCCGATCCCCGAGCCCTGCCGCCGGGCCTGGCCCCAGCCTGGCTGGGCACGCCGCGCCCCCGCCGAGGACCGAAGCCGTCGCACACCGTCGAAGCAGTGGTAGCGGCAGCGGTCGAGTTGGCCGACACCGAAGGCCTGGCAGCCGCGTCGCTGCCGAACATCGCGTCCGCACTCGGGCTCACGACCAACGCGCTGTACCGCTACGTAACCTCGAAAGACGAACTGCTGATCCTCCTGGCCGAAGCCGGCTTCGGCCCACCCCCGCCACCCCCAGTCGGCCTGGACTGGCGCGCCGCAGTCCGCACCTGGGCCGACGCAGCGACAAAACGCTACGCCGCTCGCCCATGGCTGCTCGACGTCCGCGAAGGCCTCACCCCACACCGCCTCCGGTGGACCGAACAACTCCTGGCGGTCTTTACGGAAGCCGGACTGTCCACAGTAGACGCACTGTCGTGCGCCGAACTGGTCTCCGCAGTAGTCCGCGCCACCGCAGATCGCCGCCGCACGATCGCCGATCCAGACTCGCCGGAGTCGACCGAGCACGCCGCTGACGTCCGGGCCTTCCTGCAACCCCGCCTAGCCGAGGGCGGTTACCCGCACCTGGCGGCCTTGACGGAAGCCCGCGAATACCCAGCCGCCGCCCCCGAGGATTTCGCCCTGGAACGGGTTCTGGACGGAATCGCCGCGCTGCTCCCCTGACCAGCCGTCCGTGAGGGGAACCCTGAGGGACTCTGAGTCCCTCAGGGTTCCCCTCACGACCCACACCCGGCACCGCCCCAATGCCACATTGGTTGCGTCCCATGCACCCAATGTGGCTTTCGGTGCGTCACATGCACCCAATGCCAC
>NZ_GG657746.1:6540828-6670003 GCF_000158875.1 Streptomyces sp. AA4
CCGAACCGTCAGCACAATCGGCTCTCGGGGTGCCCCACGCAACCAAGGCGCAGCAATGTCGCCCCCCAGGGCGACGAGCAGTCACCGAAGACCGCCCACCCACTCCTCCACAGCCTTGGCCGTAGTCTCCACATCCCCGTCCACAATACTGAAATGATCCCCGGGAACAGTAACCACCACCCCAGCCCGATCCCAATTAGTCCGCCACGACCCGGCATCCTCCCCGCCCCGATCCACCGAACCCCCAGCAGTGACAAACCGCCGATCCGGCCGCACCAAAAGCGAAGGAGCAGCAACCTCAGGCAAGGAAACCCCATCCAGCAACCCAAGGTAATAAGCCATCGCAGTCAACTTGTCCCGATCAAACGGCCCGAACTGCTCTTCCCGCTCGACCATCCCCGCAGCCATATCCCGAACGGTGTCCCCAGCATCCCCACCGTCATCCATGGCATAACTGTCAAGCAACACAACCCCGGCCACATTCACCCGAGAAGCAAGCGCATAAGCCAGTACCCCACCAGAGGAATGCCCCACCAGCACAACCGGCCCGTCCCCAGCCAGCCGAACACCCTCCGCCAACACATCCAACAACGCATCAAGATCAGCGGGCAAATACTCCCCGGCCACAAACCCCGGCGTAGGCAACGCAGCCACCCGCCGCACCCCGCGGAACCGAGCGGCGAGCTTCGCATACTGATACGCGCCCCCCATCCCAGCCGGAGTAGGCACCGCCAGCAACCCGACCTCCGCGGGCCCAGCAGCCAACTCGACCGGCCGCGGCTCCTCGCGCAGCTCAGCCACCGTCCGGAACCGGGGCCGCAACTGAGCCGCCGCCCCCAGCAACGCGAGCCCGTTCTCCACCTGCCCACCACGGACAGCCTCGAAGAACATCTCCGTCACCGGATCCCCGCCCACCTCGACCGCGGGCCCGGTCAGCACGGAAAGCAAATGCTTCGCCAACCCAGCCGGCGTCCGATGATCGAACGCGATCGTCGCGGGCAACGAAACCCCCGCCGCACCGGCGATCCGATTCCGCAACTCCACCGCGGTCAGCGAATCGAACCCGATCTCCAGGAAGTGCGCGTCCTCGTCCAACTCAGCGGTATCGGCATACCCCAGCAGCCCGGCGACCTGCTCCAGCACAAACGCCTGAAGCCCCTTCTCGGTCAACTCCAACTCCGAGACATCATCAGCCACCGCGCGCCGCTTCTTCACCCCCGCCTGCGCAGATGTCACCGCCGACGGAGCCACTAGCTGCCGCACCGTCACCGACTCCGCCGCAGCCACCGGCCGCCCCGAACGATCCGCGAACAACACCGCCACCCGGTCGTCCCCGAGCGGAGTCAACCGAACCCGCAGCTTCGCGGCCCCCGTAGCGAACAACCGGAAGTCCCGCCATTCCACCGGGTCTCCGCCCACAGTGGACAGTCCCGCATCGAGCACCGCCGGATGCAGACCGAACTTCTCATCAGGAGCGACCTCGATTTCCCCGAACACCACCCCGTCGAGGGTCCAAGCCGCGTCAAGCCACCCAGCAGCCACCGGTTCCGCACCAGCAGGCGGCCACTCCCCCAGGCCCTCCGGCTCAGCCCCGGAATCCACCGCAAGCACACCCTCGGCATGCCGAATCCACACACCGTCGTGTCGTGAGTGGACAGTCACCGGACGCTGTCCAGCGTCATCCGGCTCGCCCACCACGATCTGCAGCTGCTCGGAAGCCAACGGCGATTCGACGGTCAACCGCACAACGCGTCCGCACCCGACCTCGTCCCCAGCCCGAGTAGCCAGCTCCACAAAGCCCGCCGCAGGGAACGCGTCGGCAGGCAACGTTCCGCTCAGGACCACAGTGGACGATCCAGCGACAGTCAACGCGGGACCAAACCACGTCCCCAGCCCAGTCCCCGTAGCCCGCCGAGCCTCCATGTCGACCGACGGCCAGTACCGCGTCCGATGGAACGCATACGGCGGCAACGGAACCGTACTCGCGGACCGTCCAGCGAACATCCGCCTAACATCCAGCCCCGCCCCAAGGACGTGCAACTGCCCAGCAGCAAGAAGCGTCGAAGCGACCTCACCACGATTGCGCCGAAGCACCGGAACGAACGCCGCGTCCTCGACCACCGCCTCGGCAGCCGCGGTGAGCACACCATTCGTGCTCAACTCGACAAACCGCGTCGCCGCCGAAGCCCGCACCGCGTCAGCAAAACGAACCGTGTCGCGGCAGTTCGCCACCCAATGTGCCGGGTCGGACAGCTCGTCGGTCGCTTCGGCACCGGTGACCGTCGAGATCACCGGAACCGTCGGCTTCTCGAACGTCAACTCCTGCGCGATCTCTTCCAGCTCTTCGAGAATCTCGTCCAGCAACGGCGAGTGCACCGCGCAGTCGATCGCGAGCCGGTTCGTCCGACGGCCGAGCCTTTCGAAGTGCTCGGCAATCGCGCACACCGCATCGTCCACCCCGGACACCACGACCGAGCGCGGCCCATTCACTGCCGCCAGGGCAACGTCGTCGCTCAGCATCGGCCGGACCTCGTCCGCGCTAGCCTCGACGGCGACCACTGCACCGGCCCGAGTCTCGACCATCAACAGACCGCGGTTGGCAACGAGCTTCACCGCGTCGTCCAAAGAGAACACTCCGGCCAGATGCGCGGCCGCGATCTCGCCGACCGAGTGTCCCACCAGGACGTCCGGCCGCTGTCCCCACGATTCCAGCAGCCGGTACAGCGCCACGGAGAAGGAGAACACCGCGGCCTGACTGAACTGAGTCCGGTCCAGCAACTGCGCGTCCACCGAACCGGCCTCGGCGAACATCACCGTGCGCAACGAACGGCCGAGATGCTGATCGAACTTCGCCGCGACCCGCTCCAGTTCATGCGCGAACACCGGGAACGCAGCCGCCAGCTCCGCACCCATCCCGGCGCGTTGGCTGCCCTGCCCCGGCAGAAGGTACGCGGTCCGCCCGCCAGAGCGAGCCCGTCCGGTCACCACCGAGTCCGAAGCAGACAAAGCTTCCAGCGCGGCACGAAGTTCCGCCGCGTCCGAACCGACCACCGCCGCCCGATGCGAGAACAACGGCTGCCGGTTGGCCTGCGAGTACACGACATCCAACGCCGGATACGCGTCGAGGTGCGCCAGCAACGCCCGCGCCTGATCTGGAAGCGCCGCCGCGGTCCGAGCGGAGAACACGAGCGGCGGTAACACCCCACCGGAGTCAACCGATTCGACCGCTTCCGCCACGACGTCCGGAGCCTGCTCCAGAATCACGTGCGCGTTGGTCCCGCTGTAGCCGAACGCAGACACCGCGGCACGACGCGGACGGTCCACTTCCGGCCAATCCCGAGCCTCGTCCAGCAGGCGAACAGTTCCGGCCGCCCAGTCGACGTCGTGCGTCGGCTCGGCAGCGTGCAAGGTCGCGGGCAACACTCCGTGCCGCATCGCTTGCACCATCTTGATCACCCCGGCAACACCCGCGGCCGCCTGAGTGTGCCCGATGTTCGACTTCACCGAACCAAGCCACAGTGGACGGTCCGTCGAGCGATCCCGGCCGTAAGTAGCCAGCAGCGCGGAAGTTTCAATCCGGTCGCCCAGCGGCGTACTCGCGCCATGTCCCTCGACAGCGTCCACATCGGACGCAGCCAGACCAGCCGCCGACAACGCGCGACGGATCAGTTTTTCCTGCGCCGGAGCACTGGGCGCGTTAAGACCGTTGGAAGCACCATCCGCGTTGACCGCACTGGACTTCACGACCGCAAGGACGTCGTGCCCGTTGCGCTGCGCGTCGGACAGCCGCTCGATCACGAGCACCCCGACACCCTCGCCCCAGCCAAACCCGTCAGCCGCAGCCGAGTACGGCTTGCACCGACCGTCGCGGGCAACAGCGCCGTCCACGAATTGCGCGAACGGTGCCGGCGAGACAAGCGCGGAGACACCCGCGACCAACGCGAGCGAGCAGTCACCGCCACGCAACGCCTGGGTCGCCTGGTGCAACGCCACCAACGACGACGAGCACGCGGTATCCACCGAGACAGCTGGCCCTTCGAGACCGAAGGCGTACGCGACCCGTCCGGAAACCACGCTGCTCAGCGCACCGGAGCCGCGATAAGCCCCGCCGCCCTGTTCGAGCGCGTCGCCCGGGTCGTAGTCGGACTGCATCACGCCGACGAACACCCCAGTAGTGCTTCCCTTGAGCGCCAACGGGTCCACGCCCGCGTTCTCCAACGCGACCCACGACGATTCCAGAAGCATCCGCTGCTGCGGGTCCATCATCACGGCTTCGTTGGGGCTGATGCCGAAGAACGCGGCGTCGAAGTCGGTCGCGTCCGGGACGAACCCGCCCCGCGGGGTGCCGCCGTCCGGCGCGACCTGCTCCAGCCAGTGGTCCATGTCCCAGGCTCGGTCGGTCGGGAAGTCGCTGGTCCCGTCCTGTCCCGCGGCGACCAGCTCCCAAAGCTCCTCGGGCGTGCTGACGCCGCCGGGGAACCGGCAGGCCATGCCCACGATCGCGATCGGCTCGTCGCTGCCGGCGACGGTGGTCTCCGGTCCGGCCGCGTCCGGCTCCAGGTCACCGAGCAGCTCGTCGTGCAGGTGCGCGGCCAGGTCGCCGGCCGTGGGGTGGTCGAAGACGAGTGTCGCGGTGAGGCTCAGGCCGGTGACCTCGTTGAGCGTATTGCGCAGTTCGACCGCGGTCAGCGAGTCGAAGCCGAGGTCCTTGAACGCGCGGTCCGCGTCGATCACGTCGGTCGACGCGTGGCCCAGCACCGCGGCCGCGTGCTCGATGACGAGGTCGCGCAGGTGGTCGAGGCGCTTGTCGGCGGGAAGCCGGACGAGCTTGCCCAGCAACGAATCGGTCCCGGCCTCGCGATCGGAGACGGTCCGCCGAGCCGTCGGGACCAGGCCGCGCAGCAGGTCCGGCACCGCGCCGGCCTCGCGCCACGCGGGCAGGTCCAGCTTCACCGGCACGAAGACCGCGCCGGCCGAGCTGACCGCGGTGTCGAACAGCGCCAACCCCTCCGCCGCGGTGAACGCGCCGAGCCCGCGTTTGCCGTTGGTCTCGCCAGCCATCCCGGCCGCTGACTCCCACATGCCCCACGCCAGCGAGTGTGCGGGCTTCCCCTCGGCGCGACGGTGCGCGGCGAGTGCGTCGAGGAACGCGTTTGCGGCGGCGTAGTTCGCCTGGCCGGGAGCGCCGAGCACCCCGGCGGCCGACGAGAAGGTGACGAACGCTTCGACGTCGCCAGCCAGTTCGTGCAGGTGCCAGGCGGCGAGCGCCTTCGGGTTGAAGACGCCGTCGATCCGCTCCGGAGTCATCGACGGCAGTACCCCGTCGTCCAGCACACCGGCGGCGTGCACGACCGCGGCGACCGGGTGCTTCTTCAGCAGTCGCGCCACCGCCTTGCGATCAGTGAGATCACACGCGGCGACGGTGGTCTCCGCCCCCAGTTCGGCCAGTTCCGCAACGAGTTCCGCAGTGCCGGGTGCCTGGTCGCCACGGCGGCTGACCAGCAGCAACTGCCGTGCGCCCTGCTTCGCGAGGTGGGCAGCGACGATCCGGCCGAGCGCCCCGGTGCCGCCGGTGAGCAGCACGGTCCCGGCCGACCAGTCGACCGGCGCCCCCGGCTCCGGCGTCGCCCGGACGAGCCGCGGCACGCGCACCTCGGTCCCGGAAACCCGCACCGCCGATTCGTCCGCCGCCGCGATGGCCGCGAGCTGTTCGTCGGTCGCGTCGCCCTCCACGAGCACGATCCGGCCGGGATTCTCCACCTGCGCGGACCGGACGAGACCCGCCACTGCAGCCCCGGCGAGGTCGTTGCCGGTCACTACGAGCAGCTTCTCCTTGCCGCCCTCCGCCTGCAGTTTGGACAGTGCACTGTGGACGGCTTTCTTCGCCGAAGCAGCGTTGTTCCCCGCCTTCGCGAGGTAGACCTCGTAGGCCGCCTGGGCGTCCGGCAGAGTCGTCGGAACCCAGTCCACTTCGTACAGTTCGTCCGAGCCAGTCGGTGCCGCAGCCGCGAGCTGTTCCTCGCTGATCTGCCGCAACTTCAGTGTGCCGACGCGCGCGACCGGTGCCCCGGCGCTGTCGGCGAGCCGCAGTTCGACCGCCTGCTCACCGGTCGGTCGCACGTGGACTCGCAGCGAGGACGCTCCCGTCGCGAACAGCTCCACTTCGGACCAGGCGTACGGCAGCGTCGTCCCCTCACCGGCCGCCGCGCTGAGCCCGACCGCGTGCAGGGTCGCGTCGAAGGCCGCCGGGTGCAGTCCGAACGCCTCGGCGCCGATCCGCTCCTGCTCAGGCAGCGCGACCTCGGCGAACACGTCGTCCCCACGCTGCCACGCCGCTTGCAGGCCCTGGAACACCGGCCCGTAAACCATTCCGTGCTCGGCCAGCAGGTCGTACATGCCCTCGACATCGACCGTCTCGGCCCCGGCTGGCGGCCATTCGCTGAGGTCGAAGTTCGTTCCGGAGGCGGCCGGCGCGAGCGTGCCGTCCGCGTGCCGGGTCCAGGCGACGGCGGTGGCGAGATCGTCGGGTCGCGAGTGGACACTGATCGGCCGGGTCCCGTCCGCCGCCGGAGTGCCGATGCGCACCTGGATCCGCGCGGCGCCCCTCGCGGGCAGCACGAGCGGCGCGTGCAGGGTCAGCTCTTGGACGCGTCCGCAGCCGACCTCGTCCCCGGCGCGCACGGCGAGTTCCACAAACGCGGTGCCAGGCAACAGGATCGAGCCGCCGACGGCGTGGTCCGCGAGCCACGGGTGGGTCGCCGTGGACACGCGGCCGGACAACACGACGCCGTCCGCGTCGGCCAGCAGAGTCGCCGCGCCGAGCAGCGGGTGGTCGACCGGGTCGAGCCCCATCGCCGAGACATCCCCGGATTCGGACGAAACCTCCAGCCAGTACCGCTGGTGCTGGAACCCGTAGGTCGGCAGGTCGGCCCGGCTCGCGCCGCGCGAGGTGAAGTGCGCGGCCCAGTCCGGCACCACGCCGCGGACGTGCAGCGTGGCCAACGCGGTCAGCAGCGCCACGTCCTCGGGAACGTCCCGCCGCTGGCCGGGCACGGCAACCGCGTCATCAGCGGACTGCGGAACCACCGCGGTCAGCGGTGCGTCCGGGCCCAGTTCGAGGAACCGGTTGACCCCGTCGGCAGCGAGCGCGCGGACCGCGTCGGCGAACCGGACCGGCTGCCGGACGTTGCGCACCCAGTACTCGGGGTCGGTCAGCTCGGCGTAGACCTCCTCGCCGGTCACGCTGGACATCACCGAAACGGTCGGCTGCGCGTAGGCGATGCTCTGCGCGACCGTGCGGAACTCGGCGAGCATCGGCTCCATCAGTCGCGAGTGGAACGCGTGCGAGACCTTGAGCTGCGTCGTCCGTCGCCCGGCGTCGCTGAACTTCGCGGCGACCGCGAGCACGGCGTCTTCGGCACCGGACAGCACGACCGAGCGCGGCCCGTTCACCGCGGCGACGTCGACCGTCCCTTGTGGATCGTGCGCGGCGACCTCGTCCGGAGTTCCTTCGACGGCCACCATCGCACCGCCCTTCGGCAACGCCTGCATCAACCGGCCGCGAGCGGCGACCAGCTTCGCCGCGTCTGCCAACGAAAACACGCCCGCGCAGTGCGCAGCGGCGAGCTCGCCGATGGAATGCCCGCACAACGCGGCAGGCGTGAGCCCCCACGACTCGACCAGCCGGAACAACGCGACCTCGAACGCGAACAACGCGGCCTGAGTGTTCGCGGTCTGCCCCAACGCGTCCGCGTCACCGTCGATCACCGCGCGGATCGGCCGGTCGAGATGCCGGTCCAACTCCGCGCACGCCGCCGCGTAAGCCTCGGCGAAAACCGGGAAGACCTCCAGCTGACGGCCCATCCCGACCCGCTGCGATCCCTGACCGGAGAACAGGAACGCCAACGACGCCTCGCCGCGAGCCAGGCCGCTCACCGCACCCAATTCGCCGTTCGCGAGCGCGTTCAACGCGGGCAGAACGTCCTCAATGGACTTCCCGATCACCGCGGCCCGGTGGTCCAGATGCGTCCGCGACGCGCCCAAGGTGGCGGCGACGTCGAGCAGGTCCAGTTCCGGCTGTGCCGCAAGGTGTTCGGCCAGCCGCTTCGCTTGGGCCCGCAATGCCTGCGGCGTCCGGCCGGACACCACAACCGGAACCGCTGCGCCATCACGCGGAGTTTCGGCGGTCTCCGGCGCCGGGGCTTCCTCGAGAATGATGTGCGCGTTGGTCCCGCTCAGGCCGAAGCACGAAACCGCACCGCGGCGCGGCTGTTCCCCGCGCGCCCAGGGCCGGGCCTCGGTCAGCAGCTCGACCTTGCCCGCGCTCCAGTCCACATGCCGGGTCGGTTTGTCGACATGCAGCGTCTTCGGCAGCAGGCCGTTGTTCAGCGCCAGCACGATCTTCAGCACGCCAGCGACGCCGGACGCGGCCTGCGTGTGTCCCACGTTCGATTTGATCGACCCGAGCCACAGCGGCTCTTCGCGCTCCTGGCCGTAGGTCGCGAGCAGTGCCTGCGCCTCGATCGGGTCGCCCAGTTTGGTCGCCGTGCCGTGCGCCTCGACGACGTCGATCTCGTCCGGCCGCAGCCGCGCGTTCGCGAGCGCCTGCCGGATCACACGCTGCTGCGCGGGCCCGTTCGGCGCGGTCATGCCGTTAGACGCGCCGTCCTGGTTGATCGCGGTGCCGCGGACGAGCGCCAGCACCGGGTGCCCGTTGCGTCGCGCGTCGGAGAGTCTCTCCACCAGCAGCATGCCGCAGCCCTCGGACCAGCCGGTACCGTCCGCTGAGTCGGCGAAGGTGCGGCAACGGGCGCTGCGGGCGAGCGTGCCGTCGAGGGAGAACTCGACGAACGTACGCGGCGTCGACATCACCGAGACACCGCCGGCGAGCGCGAGCGTGCATTCGCCGTTGCGCAAGGCCTGTACCGCCAAGTGCAGCGCGACGAGCGAGGACGAGCACGCGGTGTCAATGGTCACCGCGGGTCCTTCGAGCCCGAAAGTGTAGGCGAGGCGGCCGGAAATGACGCCGGACGAGCCGTAGCTGCCCTGATAATTGTGATACATGGTGCCCGCGAAAACGCCGGTCGCGCTGCCCTTCACCGAATGCGGCGCGATCCCGGCGCGCTCGAACGCCTCCCAGGACGTTTCGAGCAGCAACCGCTGCTGCGGGTCCATGAGCAGCGCCTCGCGCGGGCTGATGCCGAACAGGTCGGCGTCGAAATCGAGCGCGTCGTGCAGGAAACCGCCCTCGCGCACATAACTCGAACCCGGCCGTTCCCCGGTCGGGTCGTAAAGCCGTTCGAGATCCCAGCCTCGGTTCGACGGGAATTCGCCGATCGCGTCGACGCCCCCGGACAGCAGTTCCCACAACGCTTCCGGGGTGCCCGCGCCGCCGGGCAGCCGGCAGGCCATCCCGACGATCGCGATCGGCTCCCGTGCGGCTTCGGTGAGCTTGCGGTTCTTTTCGCGCAACCGCTCGGTTTCCTTCACCGAAGCCCGGAGCGCACCGACCAGCTTCTCCTCGGAGTTGCCCACGTGCCCACGTTCCTTCCGCGTCGCATGCCCGTCCGACGTCGTGACGATACGAGCGCGCCCGCGCGCGGACCCACCCCTAACGGCCCCTGCCGCACCGGTCCGCGCGCCCGGCCGAGGTCCGCTTTAGACCGTCTTTAGGGGTTGTCGCAAGCACCCGCGGGTGTCAGATTTTGCTGGCGTTCCAAGCCATTTCGCACGGCTCGTTTCCGCTGGGGGTTTCACCGCCCGGACAAGGACTGGGGAATCGTATGCACACGTTGACACGCAGGCTGCTGGTGGTGGGAGCCCACGGCGACGACGAAACGCTCGGCGCGGGCGGGACCATCGCCCGGCTCGCCGACGAGGGCGTCACCGTTTCGCTTTGCATTCTCACCAACGACGACGGTTCGCGTTCGGCCGCCGGCGCCGAGGTCACCAATCGCACCGACGCGATCGAACTGGCCGCGAAAACGCTCGGCATCGAACGCGTGCGAGTCCACGAATTCGGCGACAACCGGCTCGACACGGTCAGCCATCTCGAGCTGAACCAGGTCGTCGAGCGCGAGGTCCGCGAATTCGAGCCGGACACCGTTTTCGCCACCAGCATGTGCGATCTCAGCACCGACCACGCGCTGGTCAGCCGCGCCGCGCGGGTCGCCGGGCGGCCGGGCAAGGGTCCGGTGCGCGAGGTCCGCACGTTCGAGATCCGCTCCGCCACCGACGTCGGAGAGGCCTCCGGG
This sequence comes from Streptomyces sp. AA4, assembly GCF_000158875.1. Lineage (NCBI taxonomy): Bacteria > Bacillati > Actinomycetota > Actinomycetes > Kitasatosporales > Streptomycetaceae > Streptomyces > Streptomyces sp. AA4. The sequence goes on from NZ_GG657746.1 coordinate 6,551,082, forward strand.
CTGCCGGTCACCTTCCGGCCGAACTGCTGGCAGCTGCTCGAGGAAAGCCACCTCGAGCGCAAAATCGAAGCGCTGCGCGCCTACGGGAAAGAACTCGAGCCGTGGCCGAATCCGCGCAGCGAACGCGGCGTCCGCGCCTTGGCCGAATACCGCGGCTCGCAGGTCAGCGCCGGCCTCGCCGAGGCCTTCGAAATCGTCCGCTCGGTCCGATGACCGGCCTTCGCTTCGCTTTTCCCGCACGCTTTTCCCCAGCCCATCCAGAAACGGGTGACCAGGAATGACCAGTACTGTCGCTGAATTCGAGGCCCTCGCCGAACGGAACGAACTGACGTCGGTCGCGGTGATCGGGATGGGCTACGTCGGCCTGCCGACCGCGCTCGGCCTGCACGCCGGCGGCGTCGGCGTGATCGGCATCGACCTGTCGCAGAACCGGCTCGACTCCATCCGCACCGGCGAGGTCGACCTCATCGAAGCCGACCACCGCCGGCTCGAGAAAGCCGTGCACCAGGAGGACTTCCAGCTCACCACGGACTCGGCGCGGATGGCCGAGGCGGACGCGGTGCTGGTGTGCGTGCCGACCGGGCTCGACGAGTACCTGATGCCGGACCTCGGCCCGTTGGAGGCGGCGTGCGCGGCGCTGGTCGCCAACGCCCGCCGCGGCCAGACGTTCATCCTCACCTCGACCAGCTACGTCGGCACCTCGAACCGGCTGCTGGTGAAACCGCTGGTGGCCAAGGGATTCACCATCGGCCGCGACCTGTTCGTGGCGTCCAGCCCCGAGCGGATCGACCCGGGCAACGTCACGCACACCCAGGCCGAGACCCCGCGCGTGCTCGGCGGCGTGACGCCGGTCTGCACCGCGATGGCGCAGCGCGTGATCAACGTGCTCACCCCGGCCGTGCACTGCGTCAGCTCGCCGGAAGCGGCCGAGATGACCAAGCTGTACGAGAACACCTTCCGGGCGGTGAACATCGCGCTGGCCAACGAGTTCGCCGAGATCAGCGACGGTTTCTCGATCGACCCGATCGAGGTCATCGACGCGGCGGCCAGCAAACCGTACGGCTTCATGGCCTTCCACCCCGGCCCCGGCGTCGGCGGCCACTGCATCCCCTGCGACCCGCACTACCTGCTGTGGCAGCTGCGCGCGACGCAGAGCAACGCACCACTGGTGACCCAGGCGATGCACGCCATCGCGGAGCGGCCGAAGCAGGTTGTCGACCGCGTACTGAACACACTGTCGCGCGAAGGCAAGGGCATGGCGGGTACGCGCGTGCTGGTGGTCGGCGTGACGTACAAGCCCGGTGTGCAGGACGTGCGCTCGTCGTCCGCGCTCGACATCCTCGACCTCCTCGCCGCGAAGGGCGCGAAGGTCGGCTACTACGACCCGCTGGTGCCTAACGTCCGAGTGACCGGCGGTTCGCTCGACACCGTCCCTGAACCGGACGGCCAGGACTGGGACGTCGCGCTCATCCACACCGTCCAGCCGGGCCACGGCTACGAATGGCTGGCCGACTGCCCGACCGTCATCGACGCCACCTACCGCTTCGACCGCGCGCTCTTCGCGAACTGAGAGCCCAGCTACCGCCCCACCATCACCCTCAACGGAGCGGCTTCGCCGCGCTTGAAAGGACCTACAGTGCGTTACCTCATCACCGGAGGCGCCGGGTTCATCGGCTCCCACCTCACCGAGCACCTGCTGGCCCGCGGCGACGAGGTCGTCGCACTGGACAACCTCAGCACCGGCACCCTGGACAACCTCGCCGGCGTCGCCGGGCACCCCGGTTTCCGGTTCGTGCGCGGTTCGATCACCGACCCGAACGCGGTCGAATCGTGCATGGCGGGCATCGACGCGGTCTTCCACCTCGCCGCCGCGGTGGGCGTGTTCACCATCCTCGACAAGACGATGGACAGCCTGCGCACCAACCTGCACGGCACGGAGAACCTGCTCGACGCGGCGCTGCGGCACGACGTCCCGATCCTCGTCGCGTCGACGAGCGAGATCTACGGCAAGAACACCGCCGACGGCCTGCGCGAGGACGACGACCGGATCATCGGGTCGCCGCTGAAGAACCGCTGGTCCTACGCCGAGGCGAAGGCGCTGGACGAGACGTTCGCCCACCTGTACGCGGTGGAGCACGGCCTGCGCACGGTGATCGTGCGGCCGTTCAACACCGTCGGCCCCCGCCAGACCGGGCGCTACGGCATGGTCATCCCGCGCTTCGTCACGCAGGCGCTGGCCGGCGAGCCGATCACGGTGTTCGGCGACGGACAGCAGACCCGCTGCTTCTGCCACGTGCACGACGTCGTGCCCGCGTTGGCGGACCTGCTCGCCGACGAAACCGCGTACGGCAAGGTGTTCAACCTCGGCAGCAACGAGCAGACCACCATCTCGCAGCTGGCCGAGCGCGTGATCGGCGCGACCGGTTCGAGCAGCGCCATCACGAAGGTGCCCTACGAGGAGGCGTACGGCGACGGGTACGAGGACATGCAGCGTCGCATTCCCGACTGCACCCGCGCGTACAACCAGATCGGCTTCGTGCCGACGCGCACCCTGGACGACATCATCGAAGCGGTGGTCGCTGACCGCCGATCCTGACCTGTCCCCGGTGAAGGGCCTCTCGCGGAGTTCGCGCGAGAGGCCCTTCACGCGTTTCGGAGCTTGCCGTAGACAGCCGTCAGGTGACGGGCGGCGGTGTTCGCGGACACTCCCAGTACCTCCGCGATCACCGCCACCGGCATGCCCTGCGCGGCGAGTTCCGCTACTCGCAGCTCCACGTCGGTCAGCACGTTCTCGTCGTTGCTCCCGATCACTGCCCGGCACCGGCCAGTTCGCCCGCCAGCGCACTCCGCCCGGCCACGCCGAGCTTCCGGTACACCCTGGTCAGATGCTGCTCCACAGTGGACACTGTGATGTACAGCGTTTCGGCGATCTGGCGGTTGGTCCGCCCGTGTGCCGCGAGTTCCGCGACGCGCAGTTCGGCCTCGCTCAACGTGGTCGCCGCCGGGCCTTCCGGATCCGCGCGCGGCGGTTCCGGCCTCGACGCCGCCGGACGAGGCGTGAGCGGACGCATCGGCTGCCGCGGCACCTGCACCGGTTTTACCAGGCCCGCCGAGCGTTCCGCACGCTGGCCGAGCTGGTTGATCGCACGGACGGTGCGAGCCAGCTCCAGCCGGTCGCCGGACTCCTTGAACGCTTCCGCCGCCCGGTTCAGCAGCCCGGACCGTGCCCCGCTGTCCCCGGCGAACGCCAGCACCCGCAGCGCCACTGCCTGCGAGAACGCGTCCGTCGTGTCCGACAGCTGCTGTTTCGCCAGCTCGACTGCCAGAGTCGGGTTGCGCAGCCGCAGGTTCGCCTCGGCGAGGTCGGTCCGCCATGGTGCCACGGCGGGCAGGTCGAGATTGCTGTCGCGGAGAATTCGCTGGCACTGCTGGAAATCGCTCACTGCGGAAAGGCCGCGGTTTGTGGCCAGGTGGAACTGTCCGCGTGCCCGGAGGAAGCGTACGCCGCCGAGGGTCGTGTACACGGTTTCGGGCAGAGCGTGGCGCAACACTCCTGCTGCGGCTTTGAACGCTCCTGCTGCGGTGTACGCGGTGAGCATGGTGGCCAGCGGGTACGTGATCGCGACACCCCAGTTAGGTTCGTCAAGCAGCGCTAGCGCGCGGCTCGCTGCTTCGGCCGCTTCGGCGGGTTCGCCGCGACGCAGCAGCAGGCTCGCGCCGAGAGCGTCGAGCATCGCCTTCCACGTGACCGCGCCGCGGTACTCGGCTTCCTCGGCCAGCGAAGAGCACCAGCCTTCGGCGCGGTCCGCCTTGCCGTCGTACGCGAGCGCGAGGATGGCCGTAGCCAACGCTTCCAGCGAGGTGTCGGAGAGTCGGCAGTTCTGCAGAATCCGCTCCGCGCACACCGAAGTCTCTTCGCTGCCGCCTATGCGCCATACCGACGCTAGCGTGGTTGCCGTGCGCATCCAGGGATCCGACGCGTCGATCGACAGCTCCGGTGCCGTGCCGTAATGCCAATGCGCGGCCAGAGTCAGCTCGGCCGCCGTCCGCGGGTGCAGCGGCTCGAGGTCGTCCCCCAACCGGACCAGCGCGCATTCGAACGTTTCCCGGTCCCCGAACCACAAGGACTGGCGAACCAAGGCGATCCGGTCGGATTGGTCGAGCGACGCGGCTTCGCGCAGTGCCGCGAGATGCGGTGCCGCTGCCGCCGGGTTGACCCGCCAGGTGATCTTGGCCAGCAGCTGCGAGATCATCTGCTGCTCCCACGACGCGGTGGTCGTCGATGCCGCCAGTTGCAGACAACGGGTGGCGAAGTCGACGTCGTCGCCGAGCATCACCTGCTCCGCCGCCGCGACCAGCACCGGCAACGCCCAGTCCGCCTGCGTTTCGCCCGCCGCCACGAGATGCCGCGCAACCTCGGGTGCCGACAATCCGCGTGCGTGCTTCACCTCCGCGGCCCGGATGTGCAGCTGCACCTTCTCGGATCCGCGCAACCCGCCGACGACGGCCGCCGCGGCCGGCTGCTGCCGGAACCGCACCCCGTCGACCAGCCCAGTCTCCACGAGCACGCCTGCGGACGCCTCCGCCTCGACCGGGTCCACGCCCGCGACGGTCGCGACCGCGTCCGTCGTCACGTCGGTGTCCAGCACCGCGATCGCCGTCGCCACTTCGCGCAGCGGCGAACCGTAGCGATGCAAAAGCCGTTGCACCGCATCGGAATACGCCGCGCTGTCGTCCACCGAACTGCGACCGGCGTCGACCAATGCGCTGACCAGCAACGGATTCCCCGCGCTCAATCCGTGGATCCGCTCGGCCTCGTCGTGGTCCGCGACCAGCTGCGCGATCGCCTCCACGGTGAACGGCGTCAGATGCACGTACCGGTGCGGCTGCGCGGCGAACTCGACGCCCTCGCCGGAATACCAGCCGTCCGGCTGCGTCAACACCAGCAACATCGCGGCCGAACGCGCCCGCCGCTGCAGCCTGAGCAACAACCGGGCCGACGTCTCGTCCACGTGCTGCAAATCGTCGACCGCAATCAGCAGCGATCGCTCGCGCGCCAACCGGTGCAACGCACTGCACAACGCGGCGATCCGATCCTCGCCGTCCGCCGCGGCCAGCACTTCGCGCGGCAACGCCGGGCTGGCCAGCAACTGCTCGAGCACGCCTCCGTCGACGTCGCGCTCGTCGGCCGCCCCCGTCGCGGTGAGCGTCAGCACGCCCAGCTCACGGGCTCGCGCCACCACTTGGTTCTGCACCTGTGTTTTCCCGCTGGCCGGTCCTCCGCCGACCAATACCGTGTCTCCGGCCCCCGCATCGCATTCGATCAGCAGGCCCTCGAGGAGGGACACTGCTTCATTCGGCTCGGTGCGGCGGTTCTGCCCCCAGTTCACGCCCATCGCAAGCTCCTCGACCCAACGGTCATCTTCCTGCGGGTGCCACGTTGGCAGCCGCCCCCTAAGCACAGCCAACCGCGATCTAAAGTCACTCAATCAGGTGATCACGATTACCTTGTGTTGTTTGGCCGCGCGCCTTCGGTGCCGACTGGGGGCGAAGGGCATTATTTCGCTGCCGATGCGGCGTTTTGGCTCCGGACAGTGATCTTGCTGCCGTGGCCTCCGCAGTCGGGGTTGACCACTTCGAGCGATGGCGTAATCGAACGTGCGTTCGAGAAAATGAAGAGGTGTCCACGACTACGACGCTCCCCGCCTGGCAACTCTCAGACCGGGACCTGACCACCAGACTCCTGACCACTCAACGACAGCAGAACATCGCTTACGCCGCGCAACTGGAGGCCATCCGGGAACTGGAATCGCGCGGCGCCGTGCCGGACGGCTATTCCTCGACGTCGTCCTATCTGGCGACGATCCTGCACGTGACCCTGCGCGAGGCCCGCGCCCGGCTCGCCCAGGCCACCGGCTCCTTGCCGCTGACCTGGAAAGCCTTGTCCGCGGGCGAGATCACCGCCCAGCACGCGGCGGTGATCGCCGACTTCCTGGGCGAGGCGCCGCGGTGGCTGACTCCCGAGGACTACACCGTCGCGGAAGACACCCTGGTGACCCTCGCGACGCAGGCCAACCCCAGCACCGTCCGCCGCGCCGCGACGCGGTTGAAGATCTACTGGGACAACGACCCTGCCGACGTGCCCGGCTCCCCGGACCTGGACCACGGCCTGGACCCTGATTCGGTTCCCGACTCGGACTCCGGCGCTCGTGCCGAAGAGGCCGCGCGCCCGTGGCGGGAATTCCGCTGGCACTGGACGCAGACCGGCCGTTTCCGCTTCAGCGGCAACGTAGACCACGAAACCGGCACCCTGATCGAACAACTGCTGGTTCCCCTGGCCGCGCCGGACCCCGCGACCGCACCGGGCACCCCCGACCCGCGGACCCCCACCGAACGCCACGGCGACGCCCTCGCCGCGATCGTCGACCTCGCCGCCCGCACCCCGGACCTTCCGAGCAAAGCCGGCGAACGAGCAGTCGCGACGGTGACCGTGAGCCTGGAAACCCTGCAGAGCACCGCGAAGAAGATCTTCACGGACGACGAATCCGTCCTGTCCGCCTCCCACCTGCGCCGGATCCTGTGCGACGCCAAGGTCTACCCTGCGGTCCTGGGCACCGAAGGCCAGGTCCTCGACCTCGGCCGCTCGGCCCGCACCGCCACCACCGCCCAGCGCCGCGCACTGGCGATCCGGGACCGCGGCTGCACCTTCCCGGGCTGCGACCGCAGTCCAAAATGGACTACTCCGCACCACATCGTGCACTGGGCGCACGGCGGCGCGACAGACCTGGACAATCTCGCCTCGTGCTGCGAACGCCACCACCGCCTCCTGCACCACAGCGGCTGGAAAATCGTGATGCGCGACGGTGCCGTCTACTGGATCCCGCCGGCCATCCTCGATCCGGAGCAGAAACCGCTCCGCAACACCGCCCACAACCCACCGCCCGCCCCGTTGCGAACCGCGGCCGCGAGCACCCCTCCTTCGCCGCGCCAAGGCAGCTAGGGGTTGTCCAGTGCCGACACGCACCGAACACTCCTGGGTTTGTGACCGCAGTGGACGAAACACCCGCGAACGCACGCACGAGCCGGTGGATCCGCCGTTTCCACCCGACCGACCGGGCACGGGTGCGCCTGGTGTGCCTCCCGCACGCCGGCGGCTCGGCGACCGCCTACTTCCCGCTTTCCGCCGCCGCGGAAGGACAGGACTTCGAGGTGGTCGCCGTCCAGTACCCCGGCCGCCAAGACCGCCGCGCCGAACCCTGCCTGGACACGGTCGCCGCCGTCGCCGACGCGATCGCCGCCGACCTGGCCGGCTGGTCCGACCTGCCCGTGGCCCTGTTCGGCCACAGCATGGGCGCCACCGTCGGCTACGAGGTGGCCCGACGCCTGGAGGCACGGGGCACTCCCCCGCTAGGCCTCTTCGCGTCCGCCTGCCGGGCCCCGTCCGCGCAACGCATCGAGTTCATCCACCAACGCGACGACGACGGCCTGATCGCCGCCCTGAAGGAACTCAGCGGCACCGACGCCGGCGTACTGGGCGACGACGAACTGCTGCGCATGGTCCTGCCCGCGATCCGCGGCGACTACACCGCGGTGGAAACCTACCGGCACCAACCCGGCCTGGAACCCAGCTGCCCGATCCAGGTCCTGGTCGGCGACGCGGACCCGGTAACCGACCTCGACGAGGCCGGTGCCTGGCGCGACCACACCACCGGCCCCTGCCAGGTGAAGACCTTCCCCGGCGGCCACTTCTACCTGAACGACCAGCTCGACGCCGTCCTGAAGACGATCACCACAACCCTGTCCGGATGGCAACCGGGAATCTACCGGGGATAAGGGTGGGGAAACCCCAGGGAAGCTTCAGGAGCACACCCCATGGCTCCCGCTCCCCGGTTCCGAGAAACTAGGTACATCAAGGAAACACCCCCTCAACCCCAGGAGGCCATCATGATGGCGATCACCACCGCCCCCGGCGTCACCCAGCGCATGCTCGCCAACGGCCACCTGGAGCTGACCTGCCGCACCACCAACCGCCACATCGAATGCGAACCGGTCGCCGCCGCGATGTGGATCGCCCTGAAGCAGCACAACGGCGACGTCGACCAGGCCGCCACGACCCTGTCTACCCTGTGGGAAACGAACGAGGACGACACCCGCTACGACCTGATCGCCCTGGCCGGCTCCCTGTGCTCACTGGGCATGGCCACCGAGTCGTAATCCGACGCTGCCCTGAGCACGCCGCGGACCGGGAAGTACACAGCTGCCTAGCCCGACACCAGCGATCGAAAGCCGCCGCCAGCAAGACCGCGGCCTGGCTTCCGTGCCGCACTGCTAGCCCAGTGCAACACCGCACCGACACGTCACTCCAACCCGCGCCGCCCTGTCCGCGGGAAATCACTCAAACGACGCGGCTAGCCGAAGCGACAGGCACGTTCCAACCTTCACCGGAATCCCGACGCGAACGGCACCGCTTAAGCGGGCACAAGCCGAACCCCTCGATATTCCGAGACAGACGACTGCCGCACCACCTCGCTCCGTCGCGCAGCAGCATCCACAGACGGAGGATTTCCCAACCGACTCGGGAAATCACAGCCAGAACCGGTCTGAACCCGTCGAACTCAGGTTCGCTCAAAGGGCTGGAATCCGCGTGCGAGGTAGTTCTTGAGCGCATGGGGATGGTCGTCGCTGGAGGTGTGCAGCCACACTCGCTGCGCGGGCAACGCCCACGTCATCGCGACAGCTTCGGTGAGGAATGGGCCACCGAGACCCTGACCGATTCGTTCGGGCACGAGGCCGAAGGAGTCGATCTCGATGTCCGGTGCTTCCCGCAGGTTGAGGGAAAGCAACCCGATGGCTTCGCCGTCGACCACGCCAGCCCAGTGCCGCATCGTGGAGTTGCCCAGGTATTCGTCCCACTGCTGGGCCTCCCACTGCTGGCTCGGCCACGCGAAGTCGCGTCCGACAGCGAGGGTCAGAGTGCGGACCTCGTTTCCGTCGACGGGCTTCAACTGGACCTGCCCGCTGAAGGTCGACGCCGAAGGGCGCAGTTCGCTTGGGTGGGTCATCTCCAGGTACATCAGCTCAGGCACCTCGCGATCTTCGCACGGGCCGAGCCATGGCTAAAGGCAATTAAAGAGTGGCCGCCTTTCCGAAGCCTTCAGCCGGGGTGCGTGAACGCGACAGGACTCGCTGCCGGTTTCGGTGAAGTTCGCGTCGAGTCGATCGATCTGCCAGGCGCGCGGCGCGACGTCCGGACCGGCCAGGATTGTCGGGACGAGATGTCGGCGTGGTGTCACCGCGGGCACCGTGCGGCTTGGGATTGGCACCCAAGAACGTCACGGCGGAGGAGTTCGGTGCCGCAGGTGGATTTGTTGCCTTAACTGCTAACCCGCCACAGCAGTCATCACGGCACGGCTCGGGCGATCGCGCGGATGCCGTCGCCGGAGGAGGCCGGGATTTGCCGCAGTGGGCCTAGGAAGCGATGGGGCCGCCCAGCAGGGCGGCCCCAAAGCGGTTAGCGGGCTTCCAGTTCCTCGTCCAGCAGCGCGAACAGCTCGTCAGCGCTGGCTCCTTCTACCTCCTCGTCGGGAGCCAGCGACGCCAGTACTGCCTTCAGGCGCGTCACCACTCCGGAGACCTCGTCTGGCTCCAGGCCACGTACGACGTCTTCGAGGGCGTCCAACTGGATCTCGACTGCGGACGGGGCACCGTCCGCAACAAGGTGTTCACCCAGCACCTGCACGGACGGGTAGTCGAAGATCAGCGTCGCGGGCAGGCGCATGCCGGTGAGGACGTCCAGGCGGTTGCGCAGTTCGATGGCGGTGAGCGAGTCGAAGCCGAGTTCGATAAAGCCCTTTCTCGGGTCTACTGCGTCTCGGCGTTCGTGGCCCAGGACTACGGCGGCGGTGCCGCAGACCAGGTCAACGGCGGCCCGTACTCGTTCGGCACCGGACAGGCGCAGCACCTGGTTCCAGGAATCGTCGACGACCTCGACTCGGCGGCGGCCTCGGATCAGGCCGCGCAGCATTGCGGGGACGCTGTGGGCGTCGGCGCGCAGGCCCGACATGTCGAGGCGGACCGGCACGAGTGACGGTTGGCCGGCGGCTGCTGTCGCGTCGAAGAGTTCCAGGCCGTCGGCGAAGGACAGGCCGAAAACGCCGGACCGGGCCATGCGGATCAGGTCGGTGTCGGCCAGGTCGCCGGACATGCCGCCTTCGGACCACAGGCCCCAGGCGAGTGAGACGGCTGGCAAACCGCTCGCGGCGCGGTGGTGTGCAAGGGCGTCTAGGAAGACGTTCGCGGCGGAGTAATTGGCTTGGCCCGCGGCGCCCAGGGTTCCGCCTGCCGACGAGTACAGCACGAAGGCGGACAGGTCCAGGGACGCGGTCAGTTCGTGCAGGTGCCACGCGGCGTCGACCTTCGGGCGGAGGACGGCGTCCATCCGTTCCGGGGTCAGCGACAGGAGCACGCCATCGTCGACGACGCCCGCGGTGTGGATTACCGCGGTCAGCGGGTGGGCGGACGGGACGTCGGCGAGGAGGTCCGCGACGGCGTCTCGGGAGGACAGGTCGCAGGCCACCAGGGAGACTGCGGCGCCCAGTTCGGTCAAGGAGGCGACGAACTCGTCGGCTCCGGGAGCGGCGGGGCCGCGACGGCTGGTGACGAGCAGGTGGCGGACGCCGTGTTCGGCGACCAGGTGCCGGGCGATCAGCTGGCCTAGCACGCCGGTGCCGCCGGTGACCAGGACGGTTCCGTCCGGGTCGAAGGCGACGGTGCCGGACGGCACGTATTTTGCCAGGCGGTGCACCAAAACGGCGCCGTCGCGGACTGCGACGCCGGGTTCGTCGGCGTACATCGCGCCGAGGACCGAGCCGATCGGGACCGGGCCGTTGTCCAGGTCTACGACCATGAATCGGTCCGGGTACTCGAGTTGCGCGGTGCGGATCACGCCCCACAGTGCCGCGTGGGTGAGGTCGGGCGCGCCCTCGTCCGGGCGAGTGGCGATCGCACCGGAGGCGACGACGACCAGGCGCGAGGCGGCTAGTACATCCTCGGCGACCCAGGCTTGGGCCAAGGCGAGGAGGTGGTGAACGGCCGCGCGAGCGCCTTCCGGCGTGGCGGTTTCCGGGGCGGCGAAGGGTACGTACACGACGTCTGGGACCAGAGCGCCGTCGTGGATTGCTTCCAGGAGGGCGTTGAGGTCCACATAGGACTCGCCGCCCAGGCCGAAGGCGTCGTTGCCCAGGATCGCGGTCGTGACCGCGGTGACTTCGTCGCCCTGCCATGGGATCCAGTCGACGCGGAAGAGCGAATCGTCCACGGCGGAACGCTCGGCGGCGGCGAACGCGTCGTCGGCGATGGGGCGCAGCGCCAGCGAATCCACGCGGAGCACGGGTGCGCCGGACGCGTCCGTCGCGGTGAGCGAGACGGTGTTCTCGACGTCCGACGAGATCAGCACGCGCAGGTTTGCCGCGCCGCCGGCGTACAGCGAGACGCCGGACCACGCGAAGGGCAGGACTGGCTTGTCCTCGGTCGGGCCGGCGAGGCCGATCGTGTGCAGGGCGGCGTCGAGCAACGCGGGGTGCAAGCCGAATGCGCTGCCGTCGGCGTGCTCGGGCAGCGCGACCTCGGCGGCCAGCACGTCGCCCGCTTGCCAGGCTCGACGCAGGCCGGCGAAAACCGGGCCGTAGTCGAAGCCTTGTGCGGCCAGGTCGTCGTACCGCGAGGTCACGTCGATTTCCGTCGCTCCGGCGGGCGGCCATTCCGCGGTTGCCGCGGACGGTGCACCGGCTGGGGAGAGGCGGCCGCTGCCGTGCTGGGTCCATTCGTCGGCGTCCTCGGGCTGGGAGAAGATTCCCAGCGCTCGGGTGCCGTCGTCTTCCTCCGCGCCGACGGTCACCTGCAGCCGCACCGCGCCGTTTTCCGGCAGAATGAGCGGTGCGGCGAGGGTGAGTTCGTCCACTCGGCCGCAGCCGACCTCGTCGCCCGCGCGGACGGCCAGTTCGACGAACGCCGTGCCGGGGAACAACGCGTTGCCCTGGACGACGTGGTCGGCCAGCCATGGCTGCGCGGCCAGCGAAAGCCGTCCGGTGAGGACGACGCCACCGGAGTCCGCGGTGCCGACCACCGCGCCGAGCAGCGGATGCGCGGCTTCCCGCTGTCCGACCTCGGCCACGCCGCGAGTCCGCGCGCCGGTCGGGTTGTCCAGCCAGTAACGCTTGCGCTGGAAGGCGTAAGTGGGCAACTCGACCACGTGCGCGCCCGGATAGAACGCGGCCCAGTCGACGGGTGCGCCGAGCGTGAACAGGGTCGCGACCGCGGCGGCGGCGGACTCTGCTTCGGCTCGGTCTTTGCGCAGGACAGGGATGAAGGTGGCATTGGCGAGAGTGGCGGCGGTGTTGGCGCTGGCGGCACCGCCCTCGGGCCCGCCCGCCCCTCCCCCCGCCCCAACCCCATCAGCACAGCTCTGTCCCATCGCGGTCAGCACCGCGCTCGGGCCCACCTCGACGTACGTGTCTACCCCGGCCTCGGCCAGCGCGTGCACGCCGTCGGCGAAGCGGACTGCTGCGCGGACCTGGCGCACCCAGTAGTCCGGCGTCGCGACGTTCGCCGAGAGTTCCACTGTGGACACGATGGGCACCGATGGCTCGGAGTACGTCAGCGTGCGCGCCACCGCGGCGAACTCGTCCAGCATCGGGTCCATGAGCGGTGAGTGGAACGCGTGCGACACTCGCAACCGCGAAGTTCGAGCAAATTTCCCAGCAACCGCAAGTACTTCTTCTTCTACTCCCGACAATACCACCGACCTAGGGCCGTTCACGGCGGCGATTCCTACACCATCGGTTAGTAGCGGAAGGACCTCGTCCTCGGTAGCCTGCACCGCAACCATCGCGCCGCCTGCGGGGAGGGCCTGCATCAACCGAGCCCGGGCGACTACCAGTTTTCCGGCATCCGCAAGGGAAAGCACTCCAGCGACGTGCGCGGCGGCGATCTCTCCGACGGAGTGGCCCAGCAGGTAGGCAGGCCGGATGCCCCACGACTCCAAGAGGCGGTACAGCGCGACTTCCACCGCGAACAGAGCGGGCTGCGTGTATCCGGTCTGGTCGAGCCGGTCCGCGTCGGCGAGCAGGGAACGCAAGGGGACGTCCAGGTCCAGCGCAGCGGCGACCTCGTCCAGGGCAGCGGCGAAGACCGGGTACGCAGCGGCCAAGTCGAGACCCATGCCAGCTCGTTGCGCGCCTTGGCCGGTGAAGAGGAAAGCGACGCGACGAGCGGAAGCCACGCCTTCGACCACCGCGGAGGAAGCGCGGCCTGCTGCATAATCGGCCAGCGCACGAGCAGCGGCTTCCCGATCAGCGGCCACCACGCCAGCGCGGTGTTCGTTGAGGGTTCGGGTCGTGGCAAGGGAAAGCCCGACATCAACCGCGGAGCCTGAGGGAGCGAAATCGGCCAGTTGGGCAGCTTGAGCCCGCAGGGCGTCCGGTGAGGGAGCCGAGAGCAGCCAGGTGACCGGGCCGTCCGCGGCGGAAGGTTCAGGGACCGGATCGCCTTGCTCGACAATCACATGGGCGTTCGTCCCGCTGATGCCGAAGGACGAAACGGCAGCCCGCCGGGGACGGTCGGTCGACGGCCACGGCGTCGTTTCGGCCAGCAGCGCGACGGTGCCGTCCGCCCAGTCGACGTGCGGTGAAGGCTCGTCCGCGTGCAGCGTCGGCGGCAGGACCCCTCGCCGGAGTGCCTCCACCATTTTGATGACCCCGCCGACCCCGGCCGCGGCCTGCGTGTGTCCGACGTTCGACTTGAACGAGCCGACATACAACGGGCGCGAAGGAGTAGCGACCTTGCCGTAGGTGGAGATCAGGGCTTGTGCCTCGATCGGGTCCCCTAGCTTGGTGCCGGTCCCGTGCGCTTCCACAGCGTCCACATCGGACAGTTCCAGCGAGGCATCGGCCAGGGCAGCCCGGATTACCCGCTGCTGAGCCGGGCCGTTCGGCACGGTGATCCCGCTGGAAGCACCGTCCGAGTTCACCGCGCTGCCGCGCAGCACCGCGAGCACGTGGTGCCCGTTGCGCCGAGCGTCGGAAAGCCTTTCCAGCAACAGCATTCCGGCGCCTTCAGAACAGCCGACGCCGTCCGCGCCGCTGCCGAAGGCCTTGCAGCGGCCATCAGAGGACAGGCCGTGTTGTTCGCTGAAGTACACGAACATGTCCGGCGTGACCATCACCGTTACGCCGCCCGCCAGCGCCAGCGAGCATTCGCCGCGCCGGAGTGCTTGTGCGGCAAGGTGCATCGCGACCAGCGAGGACGAGCAGGCGGTGTCCACCGACACCGATGGGCCTTCGAGGCCGAGCGTGTACGAGACGCGCCCGGAGATCAGGCTGCCGTCGCTGCTGCCCGCGCCGTAGTCGTGGTACATGACGCCGGTGAACACTCCGGTCGCGCTGCCGCGCAGGGTCGACGGCACGATCCCGGCGCGTTCGACGGCTTCCCACGCGGTCTCGAGCAGCAGCCGCTGCTGCGGGTCCAGCGTAACTGCCTCGCGCGGGCTGATGCCGAAGAACTCCGGCTCGAAATCGGCGGCGTCGTAAAGGAAACCGCCTTCGTTCGAGTACGTCGTGCCCGGCCGGGCGCCGGTCGGGTCGTGCAGGGCGGCGGTGTCCCAGCCGCGGTCGGCCGGGAACTCGCCGATCGCGTCGACCCCGCCGGCCACCAGGTCCCACAGCTGCGCGGGCGTGGTCACCCCGCCGGGGTACCGGCAGCCCATGCCGATGATCGCGATCGGCTCGGACTGCCGGGCGGCCATCCGCTGGTTGTCCGCACGGAGCCGTTCGTTGTCCGTCATGGACTGCCGCAGCGCGGCGACGATCTGCTCGGTCGAAGGAGCGGACTTGTCGGTCACTGGGATTCACCCCGTTCGTCGGTGCCGCCCATCGCGGAGCGGACCAGGTCGGCCAGGTCCATCGAGGCGACTGCCGCCGCCGCGTCGTCGGTGCCGTTCAGTTCTTCTTCAACCGGAACCGCGGGAGCGGGAGCCAGTTCGGACAGCAGGTGCCGGGCCAGCGGCAGCGGGCTCGGGTAGTCGAAGATCAGCGTCGCGGGCAGCCGCAGCCCGGTCGCGGCGCCGAGCCGGTTGCGCAGCTCCAGCGCGGCGAGCGAGTCGATGCCCAGGTCGGTGAAGCCCTTTTCGACCCCGACCGCGGACGCGTCGTCGTATCCGAGGACTGCCGCCGTGTGCTCGCACACCAGGTTCAGCGCCGCCGAGTCCCGCTCGTCCGCCGGGAGCGTGGCGAGCTTGTCGGCGAACCCGGGCTCCGGTGCGGCCGTCGAGGCAACAGCGGCCCGCCGAGGTACAGCAGTGACGAGCCCCTTCAGCAGCGCCGAAGCACGGTCGGCGTCCTTCAGGTCGAGCTTCACCGGCACCAACACCGCCGACGAAGCAGCCAGAGCGGCATCGAACAGCTCCAACCCCTCAGCCGCAGACAGCTCCGCGACCCCGGAACGGGCGATGTGCGCCAGGTCCACCTCGCCGTCGGTGCCTTCCCACGGACCCCACGCGAGCGACGTCGCCGGGAGGCCGAGCGAAGCCCGGTGCTCGGCAAGCGCGTCCAGGAACACGTTCCCAGCCGCGTAGTTCGCCTGCCCCGCCGCGAGCAGCAGACCGCCCGCAGAGGAGTAGAGGACGAACGCCGCCAGGTCCCGCGTAGCCGTCAGCTCGTGCAGGTTCCAGGCCGCATCCACCTTGGGCCGCAACACGTTCTCGACCTGCTCCGGCGTCAACGCGCTCAGCACCGCGCTGTCCATCTGCCCGGCCGCGTGCACCACGGCGGTGAGCCGCGGCAGCGTGTCGAGCAGTTTCGCCAGTGCGTCCCGGTCGGTGACGTCACACGCGGCGACAGTCACCTTCGCCCCCGAGCCGGCCAGTTCGTCGACCAGCTCTTGCGCCCCGGCCGCTTCGAGACCGCGCCGGCTGGTCAAGACCAGGTCACGCGCACCTCGAGCAACCAGGTGCCGCGCCAGCAATCCGCCGAGCAGGCCCGCACCGCCGGTGATCAGCACCGTGCCGTCCGGGTCCCATTCGACCGGCTCGCCGACCTCGGTGACCCGGGTCAGCCGCGGTACGCGCACCTCGCCGTTCCGCACCCGGGCCTCCGGTTCGCCGGACGCGACGACCGCGGGCAGCGCCCGAGCCGACTCTGCCGAAGCGTCGAGGTCCACGACCTGGATCCGGCCGGGGTTCTCCGCCTGCGCGGCCCGCACCAGACCCCAGACCGGAGCCTGCACCAGCTCGCCGCGGGTGACCACGACCAGCTTGCCGTCCCCGGCCGACAGCCAGTTCTGCAAGTGCCGCAACGTTTCCTGCACGACCTGGTGCACCTGAGAAGGCACCGAGCCAGAGCCCGAACCGACCGGCAGCACCAGCACCTCCGCCTCGACCGGCTCCGCCTTCAACGGCACGCCCAGACCGAGATCGTCGGTACCGAGCACAGCCCAGCCATCCAGCGAAGGCACCAACCGAACGCCCGAAGCAGGCTGCCATTCGATCCGGTACAGCGAGTCCGGCACCTTCGCGCCGAGCTGCCCCTCCGACACCGGCCGCGTGACCAGCGAAGCGATCTGGGCCACCGGAGCACCCGCGGCGTCGGCCAGGTCGAGCGACGAGCCGCTGTCGGTCTTCCGGACCCGCACCCGCAGCGCGGTCGCGCCGCTGGCCTGCAGCGACACCGAGTTCCACGCGAACGGGATGGTCGTCTCGGTCAGCGCCTTCGGACCGCCCGGGACCAGGAAGTCCGTCGCGCCGAGTGCCGAGTCGAGCAGACCCGGGTGCAGGCCGAACTCGTTCGCGGCGGTGCCGTCTGGCAGCGCGACCTCGGCGTACACCTCGCCTTCGCGGATCCAGATCGCCCGCAGGTTGCGGAACGTCGGCCCGTAGCCGAAGCCGAGCCCGGCCAGGTCGTCGTACAACCCGGTCAGGTCGACCGATTCCGCCCCGGACGGCGGCCACTCAGCCAGCGAGAAGTCCGCCGCCGCACCGTTGGCCAGAGTGCCCGCGGCGTGCTGGACCCAGCCCGCCTCGGTCCGCGAGTGCACCGACAGCTCCCGGCGACCGCTGCCGTCCGGCGCGCTGATGACCACGCGCAGGTCGACCCCGTCCTCCGGCAGCAGCAACGGCGCCTGCTGCGTCAGCTCCTCCAGGAGGTTGCAGCCGACCTGATCGCCAGCGTGCACCGCCAGCTCGACGTACGCGGTGCCGGGCAGCATCGTCCGCCCCATCACCACGTGGTCGGCCAGCCACGGCTGCGTCGCGACCGACAGCCGTCCGGTCAGCACCGCGCCGCCGTCCGGCAGTTCCACCAGCGCGCCCAGCAGCGGGTGCCCAGCGGACTGTGCGCCCAACGTGCTGACGTCGCCGGTCGGCTTCGTCGCGTCGAGCCAGTACGACTTGTTCTGGAACGCGTAGGTCGGCAAGTCCACAGTGGACGCGCCCTGGCCGGCGAACAGCGCCTTCCAGTCGATCTTCGCGCCCCGGGAGAACAGCGTCGCCAGCGCGGTGAACACGGTCGGCACCTCGGCCCGGCCGCGGCGCATCGCGGGCACCTGGACGACGCGGTCCGGCCGGTCGGCGACCGCGGTGTCGCATTCGCGAGCCATCCCGGTGAGCACCGCGTCCGGTCCCAGTTCCACGAACCGGGTCACGCCCGCGGCCAGCAGCGTGTCGACGCCGTCGGCGAACCGGACCGCTTCCCGCACGTGGCCCACCCAGTACTGCGGCGAGCACAGCTCGGCGGCGGTCGCGATCTTGCCGGTCACGTTCGACACCACCGGGATCGACGGCGCGGAGTAGGTCAGTTTCTCCGCCACCACCGAGAACTCGGCCAGCATCGGCTCCATCAGCGACGAGTGGAACGCGTGCGACACGACCAGCTGCT
Source organism: Streptomyces sp. AA4 (assembly GCF_000158875.1). Classification (NCBI taxonomy): domain Bacteria; kingdom Bacillati; phylum Actinomycetota; class Actinomycetes; order Kitasatosporales; family Streptomycetaceae; genus Streptomyces; species Streptomyces sp. AA4. The sequence goes on from NZ_GG657746.1 coordinate 6,569,006, forward strand.
TCGTCCGGCGACCGGCTTCCTTGAAGGCCGCCATCGCAACCCGCACCGCGTCTTCCGGCCCCGAGATGACCACCGACCGCGGTCCGTTCACCGCCGCGATGTCCACCCCGTCAGGCAGGGAGGCACGCACCTCCTCTTCGGTGGCCGCGATCGCCGCCATCGTCCCGCCGGTCGGCAGCGCCTGCATCAACCGGCCGCGAGCGGCGACCAGCGAGCAGGCGACGGCCAGCGAGAACACTCCGGAGACGTGTGCCGCGGCCAGTTCGCCGATCGAGTGCCCGGCGACGTAATCCGGCGTGACACCCCAGGATTCGACCAGCCGGTACAGCGCGACCTCGATCGCGAACAACGCGCATTGCGTGTACGCGGTTTGGTTGAGCAGCGGCGAGTCTTCCCAGATGACCTGCTTGAGCGGGGTCTCCAGCTCGGCGTCGAAGAGTCCGCAAATCTCGTCGAACGCTCCGGCGAAGGCCGGGAACGCGTCGTACAGCCCGCGTCCCATGCCCGGCTGCTGCGCGCCCTGTCCGGTGAACAGGAACGCCGTCAGGTCGGCCACGCTGACCGTCCCGGCCACGGTGCCCGCCGGGGTGCGGCCGTCGGCCAGCCCGTCGAGCGCCTTCAACGCCGCTTCACGGTCGGCCGCCAGGACCACCGCGCGGTGGTCGAGTGCGGCGCGGCCGGTGGCGAGCGAGTACCCGATGTCGGTCAGGCTGACGTCCGGGTTGGCCCGCAGGTGCGCGGCCAGCCGGGCGGCCTGGTCGGCGAGCGCCGGGGCGACCGAACCGGCCAGCGGCAACGGGATCGCCGGGAGTTCCGGTGCGGTGCGCCGGGTTTCGGCGGCGGGAGCGGGCGGGGCCTCCTCGATGATTATGTGCGCGTTGGTGCCGCTGATGCCGAACGACGAGACGCCGGCGCGCCGCGGGTGTCCGTTCGGCAGCCACGGCCGAGGCTCGGTGAGCAGTTCGATGTTGCCGGTGGTCCAGTCGACGACCGGCGACGGTGCGTCCACGTGCATCGTCTTCGGCAACATGTTGTGCCGCAACGCTTGCACGACCTTCATCACGCCAGCCGCGCCACCGGACGCTTGCGCGTGCCCGATGTTCGACTTCACCGACCCCAGGTACAGCGGCCGTTCGCGGTCCTGGCCGTAGGTGGCCAGCAGCGCCTGCGCCTCGATCGGGTCGCCCAGCTTGGTGCCCGAACCGTGCGCCTCGACCGCGTCCACATCGGACGGCTTCAACCCACCCGCGGCGAGGGCCGCGTGGATCACGCGTTCCTGCGACGGGCCGTTCGGGGCGGTCAGGCCGTTGGACGCACCGTCCTGGTTGACCGCGCTCGACCGGACCACCGCGAGCACTTCGTGGCCGTTGCGCTGCGCGTCGGACAGCCGCTCCAGCAGGAGCAGACCTGCGCCTTCAGCCCAGCCGACGCCGTCGGAAGCCGCGGAGAACGACTTCGACCGGCCGTTGGGCGACAGCACGCCCTGCCGGCTGGAGTCGACAAAGAGATCCGACTGCGACAGCACCGTGACCCCGCCGGCCAGCGCCAGCCCGCACTCCCCCGCCCGCAGCGCCTGCACCGCGAGGTGCAGCGTGACCAGCGAGGACGAGCACGCGGTGTCGACCGTCATGCTCGGGCCCTCGAGACCGAGCAGGTAGGAGATCCGGCCGGAGACGACCGCGCCGGAGCTGCCGTTCGGGATGTATGCGGCGATGTCGGCCGGTGCGCCCGGGGCGCGGCTGCCGTAGTCGTCGTACATCGCGCCGGTGAAGACGCCGGTCAGGCTGCCGCGCAGCGCGGTCGGGTCGATCCCGGCGCGTTCGATGGCCTCCCACGCGGTTTCCAGCAGGAGCCGCTGCTGCGGGTCCATCGCCATCGCCTCGCGCGGGCCGATGCCGAAGAACGCCGGGTCGAACTCCGCCGCGTCGTGCAGGAAGCCGCCCTGGTTCGCGTACGTCTTGCCGCGTTTGCCGCGTTCCGGGTCGTAGATGCCCTCGACGTCCCAGCCGCGGTTGGTCGGGAAGCCGGAGACCGCGTCGACCTCGTCGACCAGCAGCTGCCACAGGTCCTCCGGCGACCGCACGCCGCCGGGGTAGCGGCAGGCCATGCCGACGATCGCGATCGGTTCCTGCATCGACGCGTTCGTCCGGGCCGTCGTCGCCGGGGTCTTCGCGACCGCGCCGAGCAGCTTGCCCTTCACGAAGTCCGCGACGGCCTTGGCGGTCGGGTGGTCGAAGATCAGCGTCGCGGGCAGCGTCAGGCCGGTCGCGGTGCCGAGAAGGTTGCGGAGTTCGACCGCGGCGAGCGAGTCGAAGCCCAGTTCCTTGAACGCCCGCGTTCCGTCCACTTCGGACTTGTCCGCGTAGCCGAGCACGGTGGCCACCTGCGTGCGGACGAGGTCGAGCAGCACCCGGTCCCGTTCGCTTTCGACCAGCGCGGCCAGTTCGTCGGCGAGCGCGTTGTCCGCTGCCTTGGCCGCCTTCGCCACGCGACGTGCCTTCGGCGGCACGAAACCACGCAGCAGCGCGGGCAGTTCGTCGGTGCGTGCTCGCAGTGCCGGAACGTCCACGCGAAGCGGGGCGATGACCGCGTCTTCAGTGGCCACGGCGGCGTCGAACAGGGCGAGACCCTGCTCGGCAGTCACCGCGGGCAGGCCGAGGCGGGCCATCCGGGCGAGGTCGGCTTCGGCGAGGTCGCCGCCGAGTCCGGTGTTCTCCGCCCACAGACCCCAGGCCAGCGCGGTCGCCGGAAGCCCGGCCGCGCGCCGGTGTTCGGCGAGCCCGTCGAGGAACGCGTTGGCCGCGGCGTAGTTCGCCTGTCCGGCCGGGAGCACCTGGCCGCCCGCCGAGGAGAACAGGACAAACGCGGAGAGCTGCCGGTCAGCGGTCAGCTCGTGCAGGTGCCAGGCCGCGTCGACCTTCGGCCGCAGCACCGCCGCAAGCTGCTCCGCGGTGAGCGAGTCGAAGACGCCGCTGTCGGCGGTACCGGCGGCGTGCACCACCGCGCCGAGGTCCGGCAGGCCGTTGAGCAGCTGCTCGACCGACGCGCGGTCAGCAACGTCGCAGGCCGCCACCTGGACGGTCGCGCCCAGGTCGGACAGCTCTTCGGCCAGCTGCGCGGCACCCGGTGCGTCGAGACCGCGACGGCTCGTGAGCACGAGGCTCTGCACGCCGTGCTCGGCCACCAGGTAACGCGCCAGCAGGCTGCCGAGACCGCCGGTGCCACCGGTGATCAGGACCGTGCCGTCCCAAGCCGTGGTGCCAGTCGTTTCGGTGCGGGTGTAGCGCGGAGCGAGCACCGAACCAGCACGGATCGCCGCTTCCGGCTCGCCCGAGGCGACCACCGCGGCGATCGTCTCGACCGTAGCGGCTGTGCTGGACTCGTCAGCGTCGATCAGGAACACGCGTCCGGGGTGCTCGGCTTGCGCCGCCCTGGCGAGGCCCCACAGCAGACCCTGCGTGACGTCCACAGTGGACTCGCCAGCGGGGACCGCCGACTGCGTGACGATGGCGAGTTTCGTGTCCGTCAAGCGCGATTCAGCTAGCCACGCCTGGATCTCGGCGAGCAACCACGTCGCGTTGGCGCGCGCCGCTTCCGGCACCGTGCCATCCGCAGTGGGCACCGAGAGCGTCACGATTCCGGGCACCGGCTCGCCGCGGTCGACCGCACCGAGCAGGTCCGCGAACCCGCTGTAGGTGGCGGCCACGCCGACTCGGCCACGGCCGATCGCGACGACATCGCCCGGCTCCGCGGCCGGGACCGGCGCGGACTGCCAGCCGATCTTGAGCAGCGAACCGTCCGTGGTCTCCGCCTGCGCGGCCAGCTCAGTCCGCACTGGCCGCGAGACCAGCGACTCGACCGACGCGACCGGATTGCCTTCGCCGTCCGCGACCTCGATCGAGGACAGTTCGTCGCCGTCCAGCCGGACAATCCGCACGCGCAGCACCGAAGCGCCGACTGCGTGCAGGGTGACGCCGTTCCAGACGAACGGGAGCAGCGTCGAACCGCTCGGGTCGCCGAGGAGGTCGGCGTGCATCGCGGTGTCGAGCAGCGCCGGGTGCAGGCCGTAGGAACCCGCCGTGGACGCGGCCGGTTCCGGCAGCGAGACCTCGGCGAACACCTCGTTGCCGCGCCGCCACGCGGCCTGGAGGCCCTGGAACGCCGGACCGTAGCCGTAACCGCGCTCGTTGAGCCGATCGTAGGCGCCGTCGACCGGGATCGGGGTCGCGCCCGCCGGCGGCCATTCGGTGAGGCCAGCGGGTTCCGGCCGGGCGGTGGCGGACAGCGTGCCCAGCGCGTGCTGGGTCCAGTCGCCGTCCGATTCGACCGGACGGGAGAACACAGTGACCGGGCGGCGGTCGCCGTTCGCGGGTCCGACCACGACCTGCAGCGCGACCGCGCCGTCCGGCGGCAGGATGAGCGGTGCCTGCAGCGTCAGCTCCTCCACCGTCGGGTGGCCCACCTGGTCGCCGGCGGCGACCGCCAGTTCGACGAATCCGGTGCCGGGCACCAGGATCGCGCCCTTCACCACGTGGTCGGCGACCCACGGCACCGAAGCCGCGGACAACCGTCCAGTGAGGACAGTGGTGTCCGAACCGGACACAGCCACGACCGCACCCAGCATCGGGTGCGCCAGCGGCTGCTGACCGACCGAAGTGACGTCGCCGGACGGAGTCGCGTCGAGCCAGTAACGCTTGTGCTGGAAGGCGTACGTCGGCAGGTCGAGCCGGACCGGGCCGTCGCCGAGCAGCGGGCCGAGCTTCACCGCGCCGCGGATGTGCAGGCGACCGGCCGCGGCGAGCGCGGTGCGCACCTCGTCCTGGTCGCGCCGTCCAAACGGGACGAACTCCGCGTCGACGCTCTGCGGCCCGAGCGCGGACAGCACGCTGTCCGGCCCGATCTCCAGGAACGTCTGGACTCCGCTCTCCGCCAGAGCCGTGACCGCAGCACCGAAACGGACGGTCTCGCGGACGTGGGTGACCCAGTATTCCGGCGAACGCAGCTCGTCGTCGGTGGCGAGTTTCCCAGTGACCGTCGAGACAATCGGGATCTTCGGTGCGTCGTAAGCCAGGCCAGCCGCGATCTCACGGAACTCGTCGAGCATCGGCGTCATCAGCGGCGAGTGGAACGCGTGGCTCACGCGCAACCGTCGCGTCTGGACATCGCCAGCCGCCCGCTCGATCTCGGCGACCACATCCGCGTCGCCCGAGACGACCACCGCGGCCGGACCGTTGACTGCGGCGATGCTGACCGCGTCCTCGTGGCCCTGCAGCAGTTCGCGAACCGCGGCTTCGGTCGCGGAGAACGAGACCATCGCGCCGCGCCGGTCGTTCAGCGCACCCATCAACCGGCCGCGCGCGGCAACCAGTTTCGCTGCGTCCTCAAGGGAAAGCACACCCGCGACGTGGGCCGCGGCCAGCTCGCCGATCGAGTGCCCAGCGAGCGCATCGGGCCGGAAGCCCCACGACTCGGCGAGCCGGAACAGCGCGACCTCCACCGCGAAAAGCCCGGTCTGCGTGTACTGCGTCTGATCCAGCAGACCGCGGTCGGCGAGTTCGGTGGTGCCGAACACGACGTCTCGCAGCGGCACGTCAACCAGCGGGTCGATGGCCGCGCACACCGCGTCGAACGCCGTCGCGAAGGCCGGGTACGCGTCGTACAGTTCGCGTCCCATGCCGACTCGCTGCGCGCCCTGGCCGGAGAACAGGAAGGCGAGCTTCCCGTCCACAACCTGCCCGGTCGGCGCGTCTCCACCCGCCAACGCGTCGAGTCCGTCGGCGAGTTCTGCCGCAGTCTCGGCGACCACCACCGCGCGGTGTTCCAGCGAGGCGCGGGTCGCAGCCAGCGAACGCGCGATCTCCGCGACGGAAACGCCTTCAGCGAGCCAAGAACGCAGCCGCGCCGCCTGTCCGCGCACCGCAGCGGCGGATCGGCCGGACAGCGCGACCGGAACGATCGTCTGCGTCTCCGAAGGCCGCTCGACCGGGATCGCCGGCGCCTGCTCCAGGATGACGTGCGCGTTCGTGCCGCTGATGCCGAACGACGACACCGCGGCGCGGCGCGGCCGGTCGACCTGCCACTCGCGCGCTTCGGTCAGGAGCCGGACCGCGCCGGTCTCCCAGTCGACCACAGTGGACGGACGATCGACGTGCAGCGTCTGCGGCAACTGGCCGTGCTGCATCGCCATGACCATCTTGATGATGCCCGCGACGCCCGCCGCGGCCTGCGTGTGCCCGATGTTGGACTTGATCGACCCGAGCCACAGCGGCTGGTCCCCGGAACGGTCCTGACCGTAGGTGGCCAGCAATGCCTGCGCCTCGATCGGGTCGCCCAGCGTGGTGCCGGTGCCGTGCCCCTCGACCGCGTCCACTTCGGACGGCTGCAGACCAGCGTCCGCGAGAGCCTTGGCGATCACCCGCTGCTGCGAAGGACCGTTCGGCGCGGTAAGGCCGTTCGACGCGCCGTCGTGGTTCACCGCGGAACCGCGCAGGACCGCGAGTACCGGGTGCCCGTTGCGGCGAGCGTCGGACAGCCGCTCGACGAGCAGCATGCCCGCGCCCTCACCCCAGCCGGTACCGTCCGCCGCTTCGGCGAACGCCTTGCACCGGCCGTCGGCGGAAAGCCCGCGCTGCCGGCTGAAGTCGATGAAAGTGTCCGGAGTGGACATTACCGTGACGCCGCCGGCCAGCGCCAGCGTGCACTCGCCACGCCGCAGCGCCTGCACTGCCCAGTGCAGCGCGACTAGCGAAGACGAGCACGCGGTGTCCACCGTGACGGTCGGGCCTTCCAGCCCCAGCGCGTAGGAAACGCGACCGGACACGACGCTGGCGAGGCTGCCGTTGCCGAGGTAACCCGCGATGTCGTCGGAAACCGTGCCGAGGCGGGTGCCCCAGTCGTGATACATCACGCCGGCGAACACGCCGGTCGCGCTGCCGCGCAGGCCGACCGGGTCGATTCCGGCCCGCTCGAACGCTTCCCACGAGACCTCGAGCAGGAGCCGCTGCTGCGGGTCCATCGCCGCCGCCTCACGCGGGCTGATCTCGAAGAAGTCCGCGTCGAACTCGGCCGCGTCGTGCAGGAAGGCTCCGTGCTTGACGTACGAGTGGCCGGGCTTGCCGGGCTCCGGGTCGTACAGCGAGTCGACGTTCCAGCCGCGGTCGACCGGGAAGCCGGACAGCGCCTCCTCGCCCTCGGACACGAGCCGCCACAGGTCTTCCGGCGTCGCGACGCCGCCCGGGTAGCGGCACGCGATGCCGACAATGGCGATCGGCTCCTCCGGATCCACCGTGGTCACCGGGGTGATCGTGCGCGTCGGAGCCAGTCCGGCCAGCCGCGACGCCAGGTACTCGGCGAGCGCACGCGGCGTCGGGTAGTCGAACACCAGCGTCGCGGGCAGCCGCATTCCGGTGACCGAGTCGAGGATGTTGCGCAGTTCCACCGCGGCCAGCGAGTCGAACCCGATCTCGCCGAACGGGCGGGCCGGGCTGATCGCGTCCGCGCTGTCGTGACCGAGCACAGCGGCGACGTGCGTGCGCACCAGGTCGAGCAGCGCGCGGTCACGGTCAGCCTCGGCGAGGTGCGCGAACCGCTCGGCGAACTGCTGCTCGGGCGTCACTTCCCCGCTGGCGACCGCGATCCGGCGACGACCGGCGGGAACGAGCCCGCGCAGCACCGCCGGAACGTCCTCGCCACGCGACCGCAGCGCAGCCCGGTCAACGCGTGTCGGCACGATGGTCGGAACGCCGGTGCCGAGCGCGGCGTCCAGGGCGGCAAGGCTTTCCGAGACGGTCAGCGGAGCCAACCCCAGCCGCGTGATGCGGTTGCGGTCCACTTCGGACAGTGTCGCGCCCATGCCGATCGCCTGTCCGGCGTCGGGGGCCCACAGACCCCACGCCAGCGACGTCGCGGGCAGGCCAGCGGCGTGCCGGTGTTCGGCCAGCGCGTCGAGGAACGTGTTGCCCGCGGCGTAGTTCGCCTGCCCGGCCCCGTCGGCGAGACCCGCCGAGGAGGAGAACAGGACAAACGCCGACAGGTCCAGCTCCGCGGTCAGCTCGTGCAGCGCCCACGCGGCGTCGAGCTTCGGGGCCAGCACCGCGTCGAGCTGCTCGGCGGTCAGCGAGCCGATCATCGCGTTGTCGAGCACGCCAGCGGTGTGCACGACAGCCGACAGCGGGTGCTCGGCCTTCTTGATCGCGGCCGACAGGGAACGCTTCTTGCTGACGTCCGCGCCGACCACCTTCGCGGTCGCGCCCAGCTCCGCCAGCTCTTCGACCAGCTCGGCGGCGCCCGGCGCGTTGAGCCCACGACGGCTGAGCAGCAGCAGGCTGCGGACGCCATGCTTCGTGACCAGGTGTTTCGCGACCTGGGCACCGAGACCACCGGTGCCGCCGGTGATCAGCACCGTGCCGTCGGCACGCCAGGTCGGCTCCCCGGCTTCGGCGACCAGCCGAACCATCCGTCCGGCCGAAACCGTGTCCCCGTCGATGCGCAGCTCCGGCTCGCCCGAGCCCAACGCGGTCGCCAGGGTCGCTGCCGTGGCCGCGCCCTCCACGAGGACCACGCGACCGGGGTGCTCGGCCTGCGCAGAACGCACCAGACCGCGGACGGCGGAGTCGGCGAGCGTGCCGCGCGTCAGCACCACCAAACGAGACGAGCTGTAGCGGTCGCCTTCCAGCCACTGCTGCAGCACAGTCCGCACGCGGTGCGCGGTCTGCTTCGCAGCGGCGGCGATGTTCTTGCCCGGAACGGAAACCGGCAGCAGCACGACCTCGGGTACGTCGACCAGCGACACCAGCGAATCGACCACCGGAACGTCGAACCCGCTGACCGAGCCCAGCGAAGCCAGCGTCGGCAGCTCCGCCGACGCAGTGACCGGCGTCCATTCGACGGTGTACAGCAGGTCGCGCGCCTGAGTGCCGAGGTCGGCTTCGCGAACCGGCCGCGAGCGGAACGACTCGACGGACAGCACCGGCGTACCGGCCACATCCGTCACATCGATCGAGACGCCACCGGTGGCCGGGGACGTGATCCGCACCCGGACCTCGGTCGCGCCGGAAGCGTGCAGCCGCACGCCGGTCCACGCGAACGGCAACCGGATCTCGTCCGGCTCGCGTGCCTCGCCCGGAGCAAAGTCGGTGGCGTGCAGGACCGCGTCCAGCAGCGCTGGGTGAACGCCGAACGCCGCGTCACGTCCGGTCGCGGGCAGCGCGACCTCGGCGAACACGACATCGTCGCGCTTCCACGCGGTACTCAGGCCTTGGAAGAGCGGGCCGTAGCCGTAACCCTGTTCAGCCAGTTCGGAGTACAGCTCGCTCGTCGCGACCACCTCGGCACCGGCGGGCGGCCATTCGCCGCGCGGCGCGGGCTCGACCACCGGGCCAGCGGCGAGGACACCGATGGCGTGCCGCGTCCAGGCCGCGTCGGCGTCGTGGTCAGGCCGGGAGTGGAATTCGATGGTGCGGCGGCCGTCGACGTCCGGGCCGACCAGCGTCTGCAGTGCGACGCCACCGGTCTCCGGCAGCGCGAGCGGAGCCTGCAGCGTCAGCTCGTCAACCACGCCATAACCAACCTGGGCAGCGGCGTGCAGAGCCATCTCGACGAACGCGGTGCCCGGCAGGACCGGGGTGCCGGCGATCGCGTGGTCGGCCAGCCACGGGTGCGTCCGGAGCGCGACGCGGCCGGTGAGGACCAGGCCGTCGTCGCCCGCCAGGCCGATCTCGGCGGCGAGCAGCGGATGCCCGGAAGCAAGCTGGCCGAAGTCGGCCGCGTCGCCGTGGCCGGTCGGCGCGGTGAGCCAGTAGTGCTTGTGCTGGAAGGCATACGTCGGCAAGTCGACCACCTGCGCCGAGCCGAAGAACGCCGTCCAGTCGATCGCCGTGCCGCGGGTGTGCAGGCGGCCGAGCGCGGTCGCGAGGGTGGCGACCTCGGGCCGGTCGCGGCGCTGCGCGGGAGTGAACGCGATGGCGTCGCTGACGCCGGCGGCCATCGCCGACAACACGGCGTCCGGGCCGACCTCGACCGCGGTCGTCACGCCGGCGTCGACCAAGGCCTGGACGCCATCGGCGAACCGCACCGCGCGGCGGACGTGCCACAGCCAGTACCCCGGCGAGCAGAGCTCTTCGGCGGTCGCGATCCGGCCGGTCACGTTCGAGACCACCGGGATCGTCGGGGCCGCGTAGTCGACCACCTCGAGGATCTCGCGGAACTCGGCCAGCATCGGCTCCATCAGCGGCGAGTGGAACGCGTGCGACACGCGCAGCTCGCTGACCTTGCGGCCCTGCATGCGGAACACCGACACGACGGTTTCCACCGCTTCGCGCTCGCCGGAAACGACGACCGACGTCGGACCGTTCACCGCGGCCAGGCTGACCTGGTCGCCCAGCAGCGGCTGGACCTCGTCCTCGGTCGCCGCGATGGCGACCATCGCCCCTCCTTCCGGAAGCGCCTGCATGAGCCGCCCACGAGCAGCGACGACCAGGCACGCGTCGGCGAGCGACCACACGCCCGCGATGTGCGCGGCGGCGAGTTCGCCGATCGAGTGGCCGAGCAGAATGTCCGGCCGCACGCCCCACGATTCGAGCAGCCGCGCCAACGCGACCTCGACGGCGAACAGCGCGCACTGCGTGTACTGCGTCTCGTTCAACTCCTCGGCGTTGTCACCGAAGAGAACGTCGCGCAGCGGGGTCTCCATCTGCACGTCAAGGTGGTCGACAGCCTCGTCGAAGACCTCGGCGAACTTCGGGTACGCCAGGTACAGCTCACGTCCCATCGCGAGCCGCTGCGAACCCTGGCCGGTGAACAGCATCGCGAGCTTGCCCGGCGTGCGCTCGCCGACCACGACGTTCGGGTCCTGCTCGCCCGCCGCCAACGCCTGCAATCCGCGCACGGCCTCGGCGACGTTATCCGCAACAACCACAGCGCGCTGGTCGTGCGCGGCGCGCGTGGTGGCGAGCGAGAAGCCGAGGTCGGTCAACTGCTGGGATTCCACAGTGGACAGAAGCGCGGCCGCCTGTGCCTTCAGCGCTTCCTCACTGCGTGCCGAAACAACGAGCGGGACGACCGGCAGCTCGTCACTCGTGGTCTCCGCCTTTTCGACGGCCGGAGCCTGCTCGATGATGACGTGCGCGTTGGTCCCGCTGACGCCGAACGACGAAACGCCAGCGCGGCGCGGACGTTCGCTCTCCGGCCATTCCCGCTGCTCGGTCAGCAGTTCGACGGAACCCGCGGTCCAGTCGACGTGCGGCGTCGGCTCGTCCACGTGCAGCGTCTTCGGCAGTACGCCGTGCCGCATCGCCTCGACCATCTTGATCACGCCCGCGACACCCGCCGCGGCCTGCGTGTGCCCGATGTTCGACTTGATCGACCCGAGCAGCAGCGGCGTTTCGCGGTCCTGCCCGTAGGTGGACAGCAGCGCCTGTGCCTCGATCGGGTCGCCGAGCCGAGTACCGGTGCCATGTGCCTCGACCGCGTCCACATCGGACGCTTCCAGGCCAGCGTCGGCCAGCGCGCGCTTGATCACGCGCTGCTGCGACGGACCGTTCGGCGCGGTAAGGCCGTTCGACGCGCCGTCCGAGTTGATCGCCGACCCCCGGACCACCGCGAGCACAGTGTGTCCATTCGCGACCGCATCGGAAAGCCGTTCCAGCACCAGGACACCAACACCTTCGGCGAACCCGGTGCCATCCGCGGCGGCCGCGAATGCCTTGCACCGACCGTCTTCCGCGAGACCACGCTGACGGCTGAAGGCAGTGAATGTACCCGGCGCGCCCATCACCGCGACGCCACCGGCCAGCGCGAGCTGAGTTTCGCCACGCCGCAACGCCTGCACCGCCAAGTGCAGCGCGACAAGCGAACCGGAGCAAGCGGTGTCAACGGTCAGCGTCGGCCCTTCCAGACCGAGCGCGTAGGCGACGCGACCGGAGACGACGCTGGGCGCGTTGCCGGTGAGCAGGTATCCGTCGAGACCGTCCGGAGCTTCGTGCAGTCGCGGGCCGTACTCCTGCGCCTCGGCACCGATGAACACGCCGCCCGGGGTGCCGCGCAGCGTGGACGGGTCGATCTTGGCCCGTTCCAACGCTTCCCACGCGGTCTCCAGCACAAGCCGCTGCTGCGGGTCCATCGCGGACGCTTCACGCGGCGCGATGCCGAAGAACCCGGCGTCGAATCCCCCGGCACCGGGCAGGAATCCGCCCGAGGTGACGTAACTGCTGCCCGGCTTGTCGGGGTCCGGGTCATACAGGCTGTCGAGGTCCCAGCCGCGGTCCTCCGGGAAGCCGGAGATGGTGTGCACCTCGTCGGCGACCAGCTGCCACAACGCTTCCGGCGACACCGCGCCGCCGGGATAACGGCAGCCGATGCCCACGATCGCGACCGGTTCGTCGTTCGCGCCCGCCGCGGCCAGCACCGCGACGGACTCCTCCGCGCCGAACACCTCGGCGTGCAGGAAACGGGCGACCGCGGCCGGGGTCGGATAGTCGAAGGCCAGCGTCACCGGCAGGTCCAGCCCGGTCGCGTCGGTCAGCTGCGCGTGCAGCTCCACCGCGGCGAGCGAGTCGAAACCGTGGTCGGAGAACGCCTTCTCCGGGTCGAGGACGGAGGGAACCTCGGGCAGCGCGGCCCGCAGCGCCGCCCGCGTCGCGTCGTGGACCACGCCGGCGAGGAACCCCGCGCGGTCCGCCGGCGGCAGAAGCGTCAGCCGCTCCGCGAAGCCGGATTCCCGATTCTTCTCACTCTCACGCATTGCGCACTCCACCGCGGTAGCCAGGCAGCATTCATGGGTCGTCGGTCGGATCGTAGGACGGGCTCGCGCCGCGCCGGATCCCCAGAAAACGTCGTTAGGGGCGGGAAATCACCAGGCGACGCGCAGCAGCGACGGGCCGCGCACGATCACCCCGTACTCCCATTTCACGCCCTCGCGCCCGTCCGCGAGCCGCAATTCCGGAAAACGCTCCAGAATCGCTTTCAGCGCCTCCTGCAGTTCCAGCCGGGCCAGCTGCGCCCCGATGCAGTGGTGCGCGCCGTGCCCGAACGCGACGTGCGGGTTCGGGCTGCGGGTCAGGTCGATGACGTCCGGATTCGCGAACACCTCCGGATCCCGGTTCGCCGCGTGCAGCGCGGGCAGCACCGGATCGCCCGCCCGCACCACGACGCCGCCGATCCGGATGTCCTCGCGGGCATACCGGGCGAACATCGCCGCGGTGTTGATCGGCACCCATCGCAGCAGTTCCTCCACCGCGGTCGGCATGATTTCCGGCTGCGCCCGCAGCTGTGCGAGCAGTTCCGGCTGCGTCAGCAGGGTGAACACGAAACTCGGCAACGCCGAGGAAACGGTCTCCACGCCGCCGGTGAGCAGACCCGCGCCGGCGATCGAGATCAGCTCGTTCTCGCTGAGCTTGTCCCCGGCGTCGCGGGCGAAGACGAGCGCGCCGAGCAGGTCGTCCGTCGGATCCTCGCGGCGTTGCGCGACCAGCTTGGCCACGTAGTTGTCCAGCTGGTCGCCGTAGACGTCGAGCACGTCGCCCTTCGCCGTGGCGTCGCTGACCAGCGCCTGGGTCCACTCGCGGAAGATCGTGTGATCCTCCTTCGGCACGCCGAGCAGGTTGCAGATCACCGTGACCGGCAACGGCCGCGCGAGGTCCTCGACGATGTCGCCGGGCGCGCCGTTCTCGATCATCCCGTCGATCAGCTCGTGCACCAGCGTGCGGACGCTTTCGCGCATCGCCTCCAGCCGGCGCGCGGTGAACGCCTTCATCACCAGGCGGCGCAGGCGGCTGTGGTCCGGCGGGTCCATGCCCATGATGCCGTCGCCCATCTGCTGGCGGCGCATCCTCGGCTGGTCGAGCCCCTGTGCCAGTTCGCGGCTGAACCGCGGGTCGGCGGTCACCAGCTTGACGTCGGCGTACTTCGTCGCCAGCCAAGCCGGTTCGCCGAACGGCAGCTGCACCCGGCTCATCGGCTCGTCGCGCTGCAACTGGTGGTAGGTCTCGGAAACGGACGTCTCGTGCATGTCGAACGGATACGCCCGGACAGTCCGGCGAGTGCTCATCGCGAATCCCCTCCGATCGCGGTCATCGGCTGCTCCAATGCCTCGGTGTCATGGGTGTGCTGGACGTAGGAAAGCGCCGACATCAGCGTCGACGAGGTGATCCGGCCGCTCGGCGCGCGTTCGGCGATCCCGCGCAACGGCAGCGAGCCGAGTTCGGACCAGCCGAGCCTGCCGTCCGCGTCGAGCGTGCTCCGCGCCTGGCCCGCGTTGTCCGGATGCAGGCAGTACGGCACGTCGAGCAGGCCGCGTTTGAAGGCGACCACCAGCGCCCGGTCGAGATCGGCATGGCTGTTGAGGACCGCGTCGACCAGGGCGTAGGCCTCGCGGTACACCTGGTTGTCTTCGGCCACCATGGCCTTGCCGCCTTTTGCCGACGCGGCCGCGTGTTCGAGCGCGGTCACGTTCTCCGCGACGGTCGGGATGCGGTGTGCTTCGGCCGCGGTCTTGACGATCAGCCGTTCCGAACCGGTGCTCATCGCCAGCTCCGCGGCCTTGCCCAGCAGCAACATTGCGCCATCGGGCGTGCGCGGGAAGAGACCCATGTAGGCGTAGATCACCACGTGCCAGGTCGCTTCCGGCAACAACTCGGCGCACAACCGGCGCAGCGCGGCAACAGCTTCCCGATCCTGCTGCAGGTTCGTCTGCTGGGCGTAGCTCACCGAGATGCTGCGCACGCCCTTGCGGTAAAAGAACAACGCCTCCAGCACGCTGATCGCGACCAGTTCGCTCGGCGGACACAGCTGTCCGAGCATGCAGCCGCCGAACGTCTCCAGATGCGGACGGCCGCCCGGATGGTCCGCGTCGACCAGCAGCTCGCAGCACTGTGCCCAGTTCCGCACGGATTCGTCGAGCGGCGTGCGGCTGTAGGGCAGGCAGTAGGAAATCGGCCCGCCTTCGGTGGCATGCAGACCGGCGGCGATCATCGCGCGGAAGATGTCTACCGGCCGAGCCGAACCGTGCCGGACCTGCACCGGGAAATCCGGGCCTTCGAGACCGTCGAGCATCGCCCGGGTCACCTCGGAAGGATGGTTGACGATCGGGTACCCGTTGAGCGGAATTCCGTTGCGCAGCGCGTGTTCCGCGGACTCGGTGTCGCGGACGCGGGTGTAGCTGTCGAGCGTGAGCGTGCCGACGGTCGCGGCGTTCGCATGCTTGGTCGCGACCAGCCCGGCGCGCATCGCGGCCGGACTGTCGAAGCCCATGCGCGGCTGCACGACCAGTTCCCCGGCCGCGTGCCGCTGCGCGACGAACCGCTCGAAGCTCACGCTCCCTCCAGCTGGGTGACCCCGCCGGGAAGCGTTGCCGCGAAATGCCGGAAGGCGGCGGCGTTCTGCTCGTCGAAAACCCCGTCGAACCCGGCGAACAGCAGTTCCGCGGTCTGTTCCTCGGACAGCGGACCGCCGGTGCCGAGCTTTCCGCCGATGACGATCGGCAACCGGCGCAGCTCCGGCAGCGCCCGCAGCCGCTGCACGACCCGCAGGCCGTCCTGGTAGCCGTGTCCGTTGACGCTGCTCAGCACCAGCATCGCCGGACGGCGGCTGACGCATTCGGACTCGAGAAGTTCGTCCGGGACGCACGCGCCCAGGTTGACGACGTCGAAGCCGAGTTCCGCCACGAGAAGTTCGAGGTAGACGAGGTTCCAGGTGTGCGAGTCCGACGCCATGCTGCTCACGATCACCGTGCGCCCGCTCGGTTCTTCGATGACGCTGCCACCGTAAGCGCGGACCTCCTCGCTCATGGCGACACCTCATAAGCCCGCTGATAGTCCAATCGCGACACTGAGACGACCTCGTCGCCGCGGACCACGACTTCGGTCGGCGCGGGACGGCCGAGGAAGCTGATCAGGCTCGCGGTGACGCCGTACGCGCCGACGTTCGGCACGGTCAGCAGGTCTCCGGCGGCCAGCTCGGGCAGCTTCGCGGCCTTCGACAGCGAGTCCCCGGGAGTACACAGTGGACCGACGAGCTGGCCCGGATTGTCGCCGACCTGCTCGACCCCGACCGCGGCGGGCAGCAGCCGGCCGATCCCGGAGAGGCCGCCGACCACGTTGATCCCGGCGTCGAGAATGACGAACCGATGACCCCGGCTCTCCTTCACGTTCACGACCCCGGCCAGCAGCGTCCCGCAGGTTCCGGAAAGGTAGCGGCCGGATTCGCAGGCCAGCTCGACCTCGCCGCTGCGCCACTCGGGCAGGTAGAGATCGAGAAGCTGCTCCAAACCGTTGCGCAGCTTCGGGTAATCGGTGCGCTCGCCGGGAACCGCGTACGGCGACGAGAACCCGCCACCGATGTCGAGCAGTTCCAGCGGCAGCCCCGTCTCCTGCCGCAGCTGCGCGGCCGACTGCAGCACGAACTCGTACTCGGCGAGCAGCGCGTCCTCGTCCTGCGCATTGCTCATGGTGAAGAAGTGCGCGCCCACGATCTTTGTCCCGCCGACCGCCTTGAACAGCGGCATCAGCTCGGGCAACGTCTCGGCGTCGACCCCGAACTGCGACGGACGGCCCATCATCCGGATCCCGGTCGACGCACTGCCCTGCGTGGTGTTCACCCGCAGCAGGCAACGCGCGACGGTGTCCTGCCGTTCCGCCGCGGCGCCGACGTGCTGCAGGTCAGTCAGCGATTCCACGGAGAACAACCGGACGCCGGCGGCGAGCGCGGCCGCCAGCTCCCCGTCGGTCTTGCCCGGGCCGGTGTAGAGGATGTCTTCCGGGGCGAACCCGGCGGTCAGCGCGTTGGCCAGCTCGCCGGTCGAGCTGATCTCCGCCCGGCACCCGCCCTCGCGGAGTTCGCGGGCGATCTCCGGATGCGGGTTGGCCTTCAGCGCGTAGTAGACCGCGAACCCCTCCGGGAGCAGGCCGAACAGCTGATCGCGCGACTGCGCGGTCACGTCCAGGTCGTACACGTAAGCCGGCGTGCCGAACCGTGCGGCCAGCTCGTCGTACTTGCTCATTTGCGGGCACCTTCCACCAGCAGGGCGAGTTCCTTGGTCGCGTTCTTGCCGTGCGCGGTGAGCGGGAACTCGTCCACGACGTGGCACAGCGCGGGCACCTTCTGCGGCTCGAGCCGCTGCGCCAGTTCCTTGAGCACCGTGGTCGGCGGCAGGTCGCTCTCCACGCAGATCGCCAGGTCGCGCGTGTCGCTCGGCGGGATCGCGCCCGCCGCGCGCACGCCCGGGATGTCCATCGCGGCGGCTTCGATCTCCAAAGTGGACATCCGGATTCCCTTGCGCTTGAACATGTCGTCGCGGCGGCCCTCGAAGTAGAGGTAACCGTCCTCGTCGAGGCGGCCGTAATCGCCGGTGTGCAGGCGCAGCTCGCCGGTGGCCTCGTCGCGGCGGAACGCTCGCGCGGACAGCTCCGGGGCGCGCCAGTAGCCCGGCATCACGTGCGGTCCGGCGGCCACGATCTCGCCGATTTCCCCAGCGGGCACCGGAGTTCCGTCGGCGGCGAGGATGTGCACGGTCGTGCCGGGCAGCGGAAGGCCCGACGAGCCCGGACGTTCGGCGTCCTCCTCGGGCGGCATGATGGTGATCCGCTTGCACTCGGTCTGGCCGAACTGCCGGACGACGCGGACGCCGGGGAATGCGGCGCGGAGCTTGGCGATGGTCGAATCCGGCAGCGCCGCACCGGTGTTCGTGAACAGCCGCACCGGAGCCGCTTCGCCCTGCTCCCGTTCGGCCAGCGTGGCGATCATCGTCGCGAGCGAAGGCACGATCGGGACCACCGTCGCGCCGACCTCGCGCATCCGCTGCAGCAGGCGAAGATCCGACTCGGCGTCGGCCAGCACGATCTCGCTGCGGCCGAGCGTCGAGAGGAGGACTTTGTACAGGCCGTAGTCCCAGGACATCGGGAACCGGCAGAACACGACGTCGTCCTGGCGGTAACCGAGTACTGCCTGGATCGCGCCCGCCGCGAAGGTCACCTGCCGGTGCGGCCCGATGACGCCCTTCGGCGCGGCCGTGCTGCCGGAGGTGTAAACGAGAACCGCGACGTCGTCCAGGTCGACTTCGGTCGGCTCTACGCGGGTCTTTTCGCGGTAAGACTCTTCGACTTCCGTCCACAGTGGAGCGAACTCGGCGGGCTGAAGGATCAGCACCGGTTCGGCGTTCTCGACGACCGAATCGAAGTGGAACTGCTTCATCGCCGGGTTGATCGGCACGAACACCGCGCCCCGGCGGGAAGTGCCGTGAAAGAGCGCGACCAGCGCCCGGTCCGTCGGCAGTTGCACCACCACGCGATCACCGCGCTTCACCCCGCGCCGCGCGAGGACCGCCTCGACCGCGTGACTCCAAGCGGCCAGTTCGGCATACGTCCACACCCCCGCCCGATCGCGCACCGCGGCGGCGTCCGGCGCACTGGCCGCCGCCGCGTCGAGCAGGGCATGGACGAGAGAACCGGATTCGTTCACGACTGCCACTCCCGAAAGGATTCGTAGAATCACCGTGCCTGCGCGGGACAGCTCCCCGACGTCGGAAAGTTATCCGCGCGCAGGCCGTGATCCACACCCCTAACGGCCCCTAGCTGGCACTCTGCCGCCCCGCCCAAACGCCGTGAAGGGCTCCTTGAGGGAATCTGATTCCCTCAAGGAGCCCTTCACGGACGGGTCAGGCGGGCACGGGGGCGAGGATCTCCGCGGCGCGTGCGGCGAGCGTCTTCCGGTCGATCTTGCGGTTGGAATTCAGCGGGAACTCTTCGACATGCTCGTACCGCCGCGGAATCACGCCCTCCGGCAGCACTGCCCGCAGTGCCCGCACCAATTCGATCACCGGCCGCCGCGGTCCGGTGTAGAAGACGAACAGCTCAGTCCCGCTGTCCCCTTGGACGCCCAGCGCCACCGCCTGCACCCCGCACGTCTCCAGCGCGTGCTCCACCTCGGTCAGCTCCACGCGCCAGCCGAGCACCTGCACCTGCGAATCGAGCCGCCCCAGGTACGCGAGATCGTCGCCGCCAAGCCGACGCACCCGGTCACCGGTGCGGTAGAACCGTTGCCCGTCACGGTCGAGGAACCGACCCTTCTCGTCGGCTGGGTCGAGGTATCCCGGCGTCAGCTGCGGTCCGGCGATCGCGAGTTCACCCTCGCCTGCCTCGTTTTCGTCGATGAGCAGATACTCGTGTCCCTCGTGCACCGCGCCGATCGGCACCACGCCGTTCACCGCGACCTGCGGGGTTTCCTCGTCGTCCCAGCGGTATCCGGCAATGGTGATGGTCAGCTCCGTGGGGCCGTAGAGGTTCTCGGTCACGGAGTTGCCCGCCGCTGCCCGCCAATCTGCAGTGTCGCGCACGGTCAGTGCTTCCCCGGCGAAGAAGCTCCACCGCAGGCCCGGCATCGCGCCTGGGGTGAGCCGTCCGGTGCGGCGCACCAGGTCGATCGCACTCGGCGTGGAGAACCACACGGTGAGGCCGCGCTCCTCCACGAACGCCGGCACGTTCCGGTAGGCCGCGCCGGGCAGGACCACCGCTTCCGCGCCCGCGCCCCACGCGCAGAAGAGGTCGAACATCGCGCAGTCGAAGTTCAGGTCGAACGTCTGGGAGAAGACGTCGTCCGGCGTGAAGTCGTATCGCGCGTCGAGCAGGCCGAAGTAATGCTCGGTGGAACCGTGGCCGATCCGGACTCCCTTCGGCCGCCCGGTGGAACCCGAGGTGAAAAGCACGTACGCGGAGTCCTCGGGCCGCACGTCCTTGGGCTCGCTGAGTGCGTGTGCCGCGTTCAGCCCGTTCCGGTTCACCTCCGGCGCCAGCAGCGTCTTCACCTCCGGAGCCACGGTCAGTCCGCGTTCGTCGGCGATGAGCGCGTCCACCTCGGCGGCCTCGACCATCTGCGCGGTCCGGGCCGCCGGGAAATCCGGCCGCAGCGGGACGACCGTCGCCCCCGCGTACAACCCGGCCAGAATCCCGGCGTAAGCGGTGACGCCCTTCCCAGCCAGCACCCCTACCGTGCGGGCGCCGGACTCCGCCAGGGCGCCGCCCCACAGCAACGCCCGCTCGTGCAGCTCGCCGTAGGTCAGCGTCTGCCCGCCGGCGCTGACCGCCGGCCGGGGCTCGGAACGGGCCAGCCCGCGCAGAAACCGCGCGTGCAGTCCCGAGGTGGTCGTCGTGTCCATCGTGGTCCTCCGCGTTGCTGTGCCGATCGCTGCTGACCCGACCACAGTCACCGCCTGCTGGCTTCGCGGCAATGGTTGCGTGCCGGGTGCGGGGTCGGCTTGCTTTCGGCCGGATCGGTAATAGGGGTGCCGCTGCGTCGCTCAGAAGCGGCGGCGCGGGGTAAAGTTCAAAACCGAACCGGGCGGTCGGTTTCCCCGCCTGGCGAAGTGCCCGACCCAGCCACCGGAGTAGCCATGTGGGACAGCTCTTTCGACGAAGCCCTCCGCCCGTACCTTCCGTTCCTGCCCGCCGACGAGGCGCTGACCGCCGAGACCCCGCTCAAGGAGTACGGCCTCGACTCGCTCGCCACGGTGGAACTGCTGGCGGTGCTGGAGGAGAAGTACAACGTCCGGTTCTCCGACGACGCGCTGAACCTGGAGACGTTCGAGAACCCCGGACGCCTCTGGAACACGCTGTCGGGCCTGCAGCCGGCTAGCTGACCCGCGAGGGACCCGCGCCGCGCCGCCGCGGCTGCAGCGCGAGCCGCGGGTTCACCGTGGTCACCTCGAACCGGCTGGTCGTGGCCCGGACGCGGCCGAACAGCGTGTCCGGCCCGGCCACCCACAGCTTGCGCACGCCGAGCTGCGCGAGCGACGAGACGACGTCCGGCCAGCGCAGCGGTTCGACGATGCTGTCCAGCAGCATCGTGCGGACCTGCTCGCCGGACCGCAGCACCGAACCGTCCTGGTCAGCGATGATCGGAAGGAGGGGATCATGGAAGTCGAGGCCGCCGAGCACCTCGTCCTCGGCCTTGCGCCGCAACGCGCCGAACGCGCGCGAGTGCAGCGGAGGACGCATCGTGTACAGCGACAGCCCGCCCATGCCCCGCACGGTCTGCTTGAGCCAGTCGAGATTCCGCTCCCGCACCGAGACCATGTAGAAGTCGTGGTCGATGTAGCAGGAGATGTCCGACCATTCGCCGCGCCCCTCCAGTTCGGTCAGCGCGTCGCGCAGTTTCTCTTCCGGCGTGCGGACGAACGAGTGCGTGACGACGTCGGTGTGCTCGGTCGCGAAGAACTCGTCGAGGCACTGCGCGAGCTTCGCGGTCATCCACACCGCGTCCGGGAAGGTCAGCGAACCGGCGTACACGCTGGCCGGTTTCTCGCCGAAGCTCGGCCCGGTGCAGTAGTCCGGGCTCATCCCGTACTCCTGTTCGGCCCATTCGGCGAGCGCGACGCAGGTGAGCATGAACCCGACCTGGGCGTACTCGGAATAGTCGCCCTCGGCCTCGCGGAAGCGGTCGACCAGCGAGTAGCCCAGCCGGTCGTCGGCGTCCTTGATGAGCCTGCGCGCGAACGGGTTGATGAGCAGGAACTTGCCGAAGTCGACGAACCGGCACGGGCTCATCCCGGGGAACACGACCGCCGATCCGGCCTGGCTGGCCTCATCCATGACTGGCGACCTCTCTTTCGGCGGGGGAATGGACTTCCTGCAGGAATCCCAGCAGGATTTCGCGGAACCGTTCCGGCTCCTCGAGATGGGGGACGTGGCTCGACTCCGGGAGGATCTCCCAGCGCACGTCGTGGATCCGGTCGTAGTACGGCTGCACGGTGGCCGGGGTGGCCTCGTCGTGCGCACCGGAGATGAGCAGGGTCGGCACCTCGATGTCGTCGAGGCGGTCGATCACCGAATAGTCCGCGAGCGTGCCGGTGACGGTGAACTCGCTGGGACCGTTCATCACCGAGTAAACCGTGTTGTTGTCGGCCATCTCCATGAACGAGGCGAGATAGTCGGCCGGCCACGGCAGCACGCGGCAGACGTGCCGGTCGTAGAAGACGCGCATGAGGTCGAAGTACTCCTGCGTGTCCGTGGTGCCGGCGGCCTCGTGCGCTCGCAGGCCCTCGTCGACGCCGGGCGGCAGCAGCGCGCGCAGCCGGTCCATCTCGCTGCGCCACAGCTCGTACGACGCGGGCGAGTTGGCGATCACCAGTCCGCGCAGGCCGTCCGGGCGTTCGGCGGCGTGCCGCGCGACGACGAGCCCGCCCCACGACTGTCCATAGAGGACATAGTTGTCCTCGATGCCGAGCCGGTGCACCAGGTTGTCCAGCTCGTCGCCGAACAGCTCCGGATTCCAGAACCCGGGATCGGCGTCCGGCAGCCGGGTGGACCCGCCGCTGCCGAGCTGGTCGTAGTGCACGACCGGGAATCCGTGTCCGGCGAGTTCGGTCAGGCTCAGCAGGTAGTCGTGCGTGCTGCCCGGCCCGCCGTGCACCACGACCACGGCGGGAGCCGCTCCTCCCGGTTGCCCGGTGACCCGGTACCAGGTGCGGTGCTCGCCGAACGGGACCCAGCCTTTCGCGGTGGGCGCCACGGCCATGCTCATCACCTCGTTCGCCTCCCTCGTCCTTCTCCGGCGCGACGCGGCCGGCTCCGGTTACCTGTCTATCCGTCGCGAGCCGCGCGCCACTAGCCCCTAAGGGGCGTCTAAAGCCGGTCCAAACCCTCCTGCCCCGCGCCGGATTCAGGGGTCCCCTACCGGGTGGGCGCGGGCCCGGCGCGGCCCTACCGTTTCCCTTGTCCTCCTGTGACTACGAACCCGGAGCTGCCGCGATGCGCGTGATGCTGATGGTCTTCCCGACGAGGACGCACGTTTACAGCATGGCTCCGGTGGGCTGGGCGCTGGCCGCGGCCGGGCACGAGGTCCGCTTCGTCGGGCAGCGCAACCCGCGCGAGGTCGCGTCGTTCGCCGAGACCGGGCTGGACGCCATGTGGTTCGGCGACGAACTCGACATCGCCCGGCACCGCCAGCTCCAGGTCGACGGCAACAACGCGATGCAGGGCGACTTCCGGATCTCCGAAAGCCGTCCCGAGCGCTACACCGACGAGTACGTGCGCAACGTGTACGAGCACTGGGTCGACGTGTTCCGCTGGACCACGCCGGACTCGCTGCTCGACGAACTCGTCCGCTTCGCCCGGCAGTGGCAGCCGGACCTCGTGGTGTGGGACCCGATGATCTACGCCGCGCCGATCGTCGCGCACGCGCTCGGCGTGCCGCACCTGCGGATGATGTACGCCGCCGACCAGACCGCCCGGATCGGCGCGCAGTACCGCGACCTCAGAGCCAGCCGCCCCGAGGACACCTCGCCGGACCCGTTCGTGACGTGGATGTCCGCCGCGGTCGGCCGATTCGGCGCGGACTACGACGAAACCCTGCGCTACGGCGTGCGGACCATCGACTGCCATCCGTCGTATCTGCGCTACGACGGCGTGGACGTCGACTACGTCCCGGCCCGGTTCGTGCCGCAGAACAAGCCGATGGCGATCCCCTCGTGGGTGCTCGAGCAGCCGGAGCGGCCGCGGGTGATGCTCACCCTCGGCATCTCCAACCGGCAGGTGCTCGGCGTCGAGGAGACCTCCGTCGGCGACCTGCTGGACGGCCTCGCCGACCTCGACATCGAGGTGATCGCCACGTTGAACGCGAGCCAGCTCGCGTCCGTGCGCGCGATCCCGGACAACGTCCGCGCGGTCGATTTCGTGCCGATGAACGAACTTCTCGCCTCGTGCTCCGCGATCGTGCACCAGGGCGGCGGCGCGACGATCAGCAACGCGGTCGTGAACGGCGTCCCGCAGCTGGTCATCCCGGGCACCACGTGGAGCGAACGCGTCTCGGCGGTGGCTCAGGAGAAGCGCGGCAACGGTTTGCTGGTGGACCTCGAGGACGTGACGCCCGCGAGCGTCCGGGCGGGAGTGTGCCGGCTGCTGGAAGAACCGTCCTTCCGGGTATGCGCGCTCGAGGTGCGCGACGAGATGCTGGCGACGCCCACCCTCGACGACCTCGTACCGGAACTGGAACGGATCGCGCGATGCCCGTGACGCGGCCGCCGACCATGCGGGCGATCGGGTTTCTCGTGCTGAGCCTCCCGATCCGCCTCGCCGCGTTCGTGCTGATCCTGGTGACCATGCTGGTCGGCGTCGCGACGACGATGCTGTGGATCGGCATCCCCATTCTGCTGATCGCGACCTCGCTGATGCGTTCGTACTGCTCCTTCGAACGACGCTGGGCGCGGCAGATGCTCGACGTCGCCGTCGCCGAACCCGTCCGCCGACGTCCCGCCGGCCCCGGCATGCTCGCGGTGTGGCAGGCAAGGCTGCTCGACCCCGTCACCTGGCGCGAGTTCGCCTTCGTGCTCGTCGCTTTTCCGCTGGGGATAGTGGAATTCGTGGCGGGCGTCGTGTCCATCGCGGTACCTCCTTTCGGTATTTTCGTGGCGCCGCGCATCGGAACGCTGCACGGCGAGCTGGCGACCTCGTTCCTCGGCCCGAACCGCACCGCGCAACTGGAGGCGCGCACGCAGCAGCTGCAGAACTCGCGAGCGCGCGGAGTCGACGCGGTGGAGGCCGAACGACGCCGGATCGAACGAGACCTGCACGACGGTGCGCAGCAGCGGCTGGTGTCCGTCGCGATGAGCCTGGGCCGCGCCCAGCTCAAACTCGACCTCGACGACCCGACCGCGGTCCGCGAACTCATCGGAGCCGCGCACGCCGACGCCAAACTCGCTGTCTCGGAGTTGCGTGACCTCGCGCGAGGCATCTACCCGCCGGTGCTCCAGGATCGCGGCCTGGACGCGGCGCTGTCTTCTCTTACCGCAAGAATGCCTATCCCTATTGAGGTCGAGGTTACCGTAGAACCCCGTCCGCCCGCACCTGTCGAGACGACGACTTATTTCATCGTGAGCGAAACGCTCGCGAACGTCACCAAACATTCCGGCGCCGACCGCGCGTCCGTGCGAGTGACCCGCGACGACGACACCGTGGTCGTCGAGATCACCGACAACGGCCACGGCGGCGCGTCGATGCGCCCCGGCGGCGGCCTGGCCGGACTGGCCGACCGCGCCGCCACGATCGACGGAGTGCTCACCGTCGTCAGCCCCGCCGGCGGCCCCACCGTCGTGCGGGCCGATCTGCCCGTCCGCTGGTGAATCCTTCTGTGGAGGCAAGGAAAATGCGCGTCGTGATCGCCGAAGACTCGGTGCTGTTGCGGGCCGGAGTGCAAAGCCTGCTCGCGGACGTCGGCATCGAAACCGCCGCCGCCGTCGACAACGGCGACGACCTGCTGGTGGCCATCCGAGACCACAGACCGGATCTGGTCATCGCCGACGTCCGCATGCCCCCGACCTTCACCGACGAGGGTTTGCGCGCGGCTTTGGCCGCCCGTAAGGAAATCCCCGGCCTGCCGGTCCTGGTGGTGTCGCAATACGTCGAAGGAAGCTACGCGGTAGACCTGATCGCGGAAGGCACCTCCGGCGTCGGCTACCTGCTGAAGGAACGAGTCGCCGACGTCGCGGACTTCCTGGAAGCAGTCCGCCGCGTCGCCGACGGCGGATCAGCCATCGACCCGGACGTGGTCGCCCAGATGCTGTCCCGCAGCCGGGATCCGCTGGAAGCCTTGACCGCGCGCGAGACGGAGGTGCTGGCGCAGATGGCGCAGGGGCTGTCGAACACCGCCATCGCCAAGGCTTTCGTGGTAACCCAGGGGGCCGTGGAAAACCACATCAGCAACATCTTCGCCAAGCTCGGGTTGGAAGCCAGCCGGGACCAGAATCGCCGGATCCGCGCTGTACTGACCTATTTGGACAGTACCGCCGTGCACGCCTGATTCACCGGATCGATACCGTGCAGATGTTCGACCGGCGGCGGTAGCTTGGAGATATGGATCTTGGACCTGTCCCCGTGTCGTCCGTTGCGGACGAGGTAATTGTTTCCCTGTGGCGCAAGGCTTCCGCGCACCGCACTTCCGCTGATCGCGCTGCTGTCGATCGCGTTGTTGTCAACCGTCGCCGGTCACTGTGGCCGCAGTTGCGGTCGAAATCGACACTCCGCCCCAGTTGGCTCTTCCGAAGAACCACTCTCCGCACCGCCGCAGAAACCGCAATCGCGGCCGCACGAAAGGCCCGCATCGCCCTACGCCGATGCGGACCCGGCTCCCCAACGCCATCCGCGGGCCGGTCTACCGAGCCCGCCAACTCGTCGCGGGAACAAACCTTGCCGACGGTTGCCGAGGTGACGGCACAGCAATTCCCCCACGCCCATCCCTGGCTTTATGACCAATCACAGCCAGCGCCACCAGAAGAGCAGCCACTTCAACGTCATCCGGGTTACCGCGCACCACACGTACTGCGGGAGCTGCCACCGCAGCAGGCTGTTCACCGTGCTCTCCAGCAGCTTCCCGTTCAGCCGACGCTGCCACCGAAGCATGCCAATGATCGTGCTTCTGAGCAGCTTCGAGTTCCGTCGAATCCCCCTGTGCCGCAGGGTTCCTCGCCTCGCCAGCGTCTGCAGCCGACGCCATCGAAGCACGCCGCGCATCATCCGCAGGAGCAGTTTCCACGCCTGCGGCTTCTTTCGACGCCGCAGGAAGCCGTGTCCTGGCCGAACCTGCGCTCCCTGCCGTCACCTCGCTCCGTGCGCGGCGCGTCCCGCCAGCGCCCTGCCGCCGCTCCGCAAGAAGTCCCGCCCTGTCCGCTCCCGAACCGACCGGCATCCCAGCCGATTCCGCAGACGAGACGAGCACCTTCGACCCACCCCCAGCCGCGGATGCTGCCACCGCACCAAGCTCCCCACCCGAACCGAAACCAGCCAAGTCCCTCGGCTCCGCAGGAACCGCACCCGCGCCTGGACCGCCGGGAACCCCAACCGACCCATCCCGCACCGCAGTCAACCCCGGCTCAGCCAAGCCCCCGCGCGCAACAGGCACCCCCGCCGCCCCCGACCCACCAACTCCAGCCGAGCCCGAACCGACGCCGCCCGACTGAGGAACCGACGCAACCACTCCCGACCCCGCACGAATCCCATCCGCACCCGAACCGCCCGGCACTCCAGCCGCCTCATCCCGCACCGCAGTCAACCCCGCCTCAGCCAAGCCCCCGCGCGCAACAGGCAACCCCGCATCACCAGGCTCAGGAACCGAGGCAACCACCCCAGCCGACCCCAACACATCCCCCATCCCCCGACGCCCGCCCCAGACCCCCATCACATCGGCGGGTTCCCGTGCTTGCGCGCCGGAACGTCGGCGTGCTTGGCCCGCAGCATCGCCAGCGACCGGATCAGCATTTCGCGCGTCCGGCCGGGCTCGATGACGTCGTCGACCAGTCCTCGCTCGGCCGCGTAGTACGGGTGCATCAGCTCGGTCTTGTACTCCTTGATCTTCTGCCGCCGCACCGCGTCCGGGTCGTCGGCCGCGTTGATTTCGCGGCGGAAGATCACGTTCGCCGCGCCCTCCGCGCCCATCACGGCGATCTCGTTAGTCGGCCATGCGAGCGAAACATCCGCGCCGATCGACCGCGAGTCCATCACGATGTACGCGCCGCCGTAGGCCTTCCGCAGGATCACCTGCACCCGCGGCACCGTCGCGTTGCAGTAGGAGTACAGCAGCTTCGCGCCGTGCCGGATGATGCCGCCGTGTTCCTGGTCCACCCCGGGCAGGAAACCCGGCACGTCGACCAGCGTCACCAGCGGAATGTTGAACGCGTCGCAGGTCTGCACGAACCGAGCGGCCTTCTCGCTCGCCTCGATGTCGAGGACCCCGGCGAGCGTCGCCGGCTGGTTCGCCACGATCCCGACCACGTGCCCGTCGAGCCGCGCCAACGCGCACACCACGTTCGTCGCCCAGGCGGCGTGCACCTGCAGGAACTCGCCGTCGTCGACGATTTCCTCGAGCACCGCGCACATGTCGTACGCGCGGGCCGCGTCGGTCGGCACCACCTCGAGCAGCTTGTCCGTGCGACGATCCGCCGGATCGGCCGTCGGCTCCACCGGCGGAACCTCATTGTTGTTGGACGGCAGCAACGAAATCAGGTACCGCACGTCCTCCAGGCAGCTGGGTTCGTCGTCGTAGACGAACGCGGCGACCCCCGACGTCGAGGCGTGCACGTCCGCGCCGCCGAGACCGTTCTGGGTGATCTCCTCGCCGGTCACCGCGTGCACCACGTCCGGGCCGGTGATGAACATCTGCGAGGTTTCCCGCACCATGAACACGAAATCCGTCAGCGCGGGCGAATAAGCGGCGCCACCGGCACACGGGCCGAGCATCACCGAGATCTGCGGGATGACCCCCGAAGACCGGGTGTTGCGCTGGAAAATCCCGCCGTACCCAGCGAGCGCCGTCACGCCCTCCTGAATCCGCGCACCGGCGCCGTCGTTGAGCGACACCAGCGGAGCACCGGCCGCCGCGGCGAGATCCATCACCTTGTGGATCTTCTGCGCGTGCGCCTCGCCCAGCGCGCCACCGAAGATGCGGAAATCGTGGGCGTACACGAAAACCGTGCGGCCAAACACCGTCCCCCACCCGCACACCACACCGTCCGAGTAGGGCTTGCGGTGTTCGAGACCGAAGGCGGTCGCGCGGTGCCGCCGCAAGGACTCGATCTCGGTGAACGAGCCCGGGTCGAGGAGCAGCTCGATGCGCTCGTGCGCGGTCAGCTTGCCGCGGTCGTGCTGCCGGGCCGTGGCGGCGTCATCGGGACCGCGGCGCGCGGCCTCCTTGATCTCCCGCAGTTCCTCGAGTCTGCTGTCGAATCCGACCGCCAGTGCCTCAGACATGTGCACGCCCCTTGTCGACAAGCCGATCGGTCAGATGCCGCAGAATCACGTCCTGGTGGCGGGTCAGGAAGAAATGGCCACCGGCGAGCGGGACCAGCTCGAAGCCCGCCGCAGTGTGGTCGCCCCACGACCGGACCTCGTCGACCGACGCGACCGGGTCGGCGGTGCCGGTGAACGCGACCACGGGAGCCGCCAGCGGCGAGCCCGGCTGGTACCGGTAGGTCTCCACGGCGCGGTAGTCGTTGCGCACCACGGGAAGGATCATCCGCACGACGTCGTCGTCACCGAGCAAGTCCATCTCGGTGCCGCTCAACCGGCGCAGTTCGTCGATCACGCCCTCGTCGGTACGGGTGTGCACGTTCTCGTCGCGATGCCGCGACGGCGCCCGACGGCCAGAGACGAAGAGCGTGTCCACCGCGGTGCCCGCGGCCTCGAGCCGGCGCGTCACCTCGAAGGCGATCATCGCGCCCATGCTGTGCCCGAACAGAGCGAGCGGCAGGTCGTCCCGGCCGCGCAGCAGGGCGGCGATCCGGTCAGCCAGCGCGTCGATGGTGGTCAGGAACGGTTCGTGCCGCCGGTCCTGCCGGCCCGGGTACTGCACCGCCAGCACCTCGATGTCCGGCGTCAGCGCCCGCGAAACCGGGAAGTAGAACGGAGCCGAACCTCCGGCGTGCGGCAGGCACACCAGCCTTGCCTTCGCCTCGGGCGACGTGTGGAAGCGGCGAAACCAGCTGTCGTCGTCGGAATGCGCGCTACCCGTCATGTCGTCCCACCGCCTTTCCGACGTCTGCGCCGGGACGACCCGGCCACGGATCCTTCTTCGCCGACCCACGGTAACCGCGCCCACCGCGCGCAACGACCCCTAACTCTCGCTAAGTCCACAATGGACAGTCAGGTCCGACCCCTAGGCAGAAGGAGTCCTTCGCACGCAGCCAACGTTCGTCCTCGTCCCCGGCCCACATGCCACCGGACGATGCTTCACCGCACTCCAACGCGAACTGGCCCTGCGCGGCCACCGCGGCATCGCCATCGATCCCGCAGTCCCGGCAACGCTGCCATCACGCACTCCGACAACATCGTGCACGTCATCGACCTCGTCGGACGTGTACGCGAAAACGGCACCGCCGCCGATTACCGCGAAGGAGCCCGATAAGCGCCGAACTGCATCGAGCGAGCAAGCCGGAACCCGAGCTTCTCGTACAACCGAATCGCGCCGGTGTTCGTCCCGGCGGCGTGGAGGAACGGCCGTTCCCCGCGGTCCCGGATCCCGGCGGCCACCGCCAGCACCAGGCGGGCCGCCAACCCCTGTCCTTGGAACGCCGGGTCCGTGCACACCGCGCTGATCTCCGTCCAGCCCGGCGGGTGCATCCGCTCGCCCGCCATCGCCACCAGCGCGCCGTCGCGGCGGATGCCCAGGTAAGTGCCGAAGGCGATCGTCCGGGGCAGGAACGGGCCGGGCTTCGTCCGCGACACCAGGTCGAGCATCTCCGGCACGTCCGCCTCGGTCAGGCGCACCGCCTCCGGGTCGGCGACTGCCGGGGCGGCGGATCCGTCCATCTGCACGCCGGCGATCTCGGCCTCGACCGTCCAGTCCGCGGGCGGCGGCGTTCCGACGCGGCCGACCACGACCGTCGACGCGCCCGGCCCGACGAGGTCGGCGATGTCGTCCCACACGCGGTCGTCCGGCTGGTCCGGCACGGCGAGGAACGGAGAGACGTCCACCGGATACCGCAGCACCTGCCCCTTCTGCTCCGCGAACGACGCGTGCGGGCCGCTCAACGCGGCCCAAGCGGGGTTTTCGAGCGGGGACGTGCTCATTCTCGCCTGCCATTCCAATCCGGGGTGCCCGTCCAGAATGCGTGGCCCGCACCCACCCCGGCCACCATCTCCCACATGCTGAGCGGCCGAGGACGGCAGCTGTCCGCGATCCGCCCTAGCGTCGCGCCATCACCGACGAAGGGACCCCGATGAGCACCGTCGACCGCAACCAGCCGCTCGGCACCCCGACCTGGATCGACCTCGCCGTACCGGACCTCGATCGCGCGCGACGCTTCTACGGCGCCGTCCTCGGCTGGACTTTCGACGGCAACCACTGCCTGCTACGTGACCTCCCGGTCGCTGGCCTGCGCCAAGCAGCCGACCCTCGAGCAGGCTGGACCGTTTACTTCGCCACCGACGACTGCGACCGCACCGCCAAAGCCGTCATCGCCGCAGGTGGCAAGCTCCTCGATCGACCCCACGACGACGGCGAGCACGCCCGCGCCGCCGTCGCGGAAGACCCGACCGGCGCACGATTCGGGCTCTGGCAAGGCCGCGGACTCCCCGGTGCCCGGCTCGTCAACGAACCCAGCACCCTGATGCGCAACGACCTCGTCACGCCCGCGCCCCAGCCAGCGCGCGATTTCTATTGCGAGGTCTTCGCCTTCACCCTGGACGGCAACGACGACCTGCCCGGCGTCGACTTCACCTTCCTTCGCCGCCCGGACGGCCACGAAATCGGCGGCGTCCTCGGCGATCCGTCCGCCAAAACACCGGCGTGGGGCACCTTGTTCCTCTCCACGGACGCCGACGCAGCCGGGGCCCGGGCGGTCGAGCACGGCGGCGAGATCGTCGAAGCACAGGACAGCCCGTACGGCCGCATGGTGACCGTCAAAGATCCGTTCGGCGCGGAATTCGTCCTCGGCTCCTGAACCCGGTGCTAAACAGGACAGGTGGACCTCGAAACCCTCCCCGGCGCGACCCTGCTTCCCGCGACCCCTGACGACGCCGCCGAGCTGATGGTGCTCCAGCGGTGCTGCTGGGTTCAGGAAGCCCTGCTCAACAACACCCTGGAGCATCCCGCGCTGACTGAAGACCTCGCCGAGGTCCGCGAGTCGATCAAGACCTGGCGCAGTTGGGTCGTCCGGCAGGGACACCGGCTGGTCGGAGCGGTCCGCGCCCGCGCCACCGAGGACAACGGCTGGGAGATCGGCCGCTTGATGGTCGCGCCGGATCTCGCCGGACGCGGCCTCGGCCGGCTGCTCCTCGAACACGCCGAGCGGCACGCGCCGCCGGAGACGAAGCAGTTCGTCCTTTTCACCGGCGCGTCCAGCGAGCGCAACATCGCCCTCTACGAACGGGCCGGGTACCGCCGCGCGCCGATGCCGTTCGAAGCGGCCGGCGTCTACCAGCTCGCGGTCTACCTGGTCAAAGCGGCCTGACCAGGGCTCACAACTCGTCGAAGACCAGCACGGTGTGCGTCGAGAGCACGTCCGGCATGTTCTGCAACCGCTCGAACACCAAGTCCCGCAGGCTGTCCGCGTCGCGGGTCCGCACGAACAGGATCAGGTCGTTGTCCCCGGACACCAGGCCGCCGTGTTCGATTTCCGGGATGTGCTTGAGTTCCGCGCTCACCGTGCGCCACGAGTTCTGCGTGACTTTCAAGTACACGTACGCCGCCAGGCCCTGCCCCATCCGGCGCGGATCGGTGACGGCCGCGTACCCGGTGATCACTCCCTCGCGGTGCAGCCGCTCCACGCGCGTGTAGCAACCGGCCCGCGAAATATGCGCACGTTCGGCGAGCGCGCGCATCGAAGCGCGGCCGTCTTTCTTCAGCTCGGCGATCAGTTTCAGGTCGACCTCGTCCAGCGCCGCTGCCATTTGTCCACCAGGCTGGGACATCCGCGCCACCTCGCAAGCCAATCGTCCAACGCACCCGCCTCAATGAAGCCATCATTCCACAGTTCCCCGGCAAGTCTGGATCCCTGATCGGCCGACAGCGAATATCAGGGCCTACTCGTCTTCGTCGATGGGAGCTGTCGGTGACCACCACGGAACGCACTGCCGCGTCCTACTTCCTGCCCAGCGACGAGCCGCTCGGCCTCGTGACCGCCGACGGCACGCCGACGCCCGACCCGGCGCTCGCGATGCCCGCGGACGACGTCCTCCTCCGCCTCTACCGCGGCATGGTTTCCGGCCGCCGTTTCGACACCCAGGCCACCGCGCTCACCAAACAGGGCCGGCTCGCGGTGTACCCGTCGGCGCGCGGGCAGGAGGCTGCCGAGATCGGCTCGATCCTCGCGCTTCGCCCGCAGGACTGGCTTTTCCCGACCTACCGCGACTCGATGGCCGTCGTGGCGCGCGGCGTCGATCCGGTCGAGGTGCTCACGCTGCTGCGCGGCGACTGGCACTGCGGCTACGACCCATACCGCGCCAACGTCGCCCCGCAGTGCACGCCGCTCGCCACCAACACGCTGCACGCGGTCGGCTTCGCGCACGCTGCGCGGGTGAAGGGCGAAGACACGGTCTCGCTCGTTCTCGTCGGCGACGGTGCCACCAGTGAAGGCGACACGCATGAAGCGCTGAACTTCGCCGCTGTCTGGAAGGCACCGGTGGTCTTCCTCGTACAGAACAACGGCTATGCCATCAGCGTCCCGCTCGAGAAGCAGACCGCCGCGCCTTCGCTCGCGTACAAGGGTGTCGGATACGGCATGCCGTCCGTACTCGTTGACGGCAACGACGCTGCCGCCGTACACGCTGTCGTCGAGCAGGCAGTTGCGCGCGCTGCAGCCGGCGAAGGACCGACGCTCATCGAAGCGGTCACCTATCGCATGGAGTCGCACACCAACGCCGACGACGCGACGCGCTACCGCGAGAAGGCCGAAGTGGAGCAGTGGCTCACGCGCGACCCGATCAGCCGCCTCAAGCAGTACCTCACCGACCGCGGCCTTCTCGACGACAAGGCGCAGCAAGAGATCGACGCCCGCGCCGAGGAGGAAGCAGCGGCGCTGCGCGAGCGGATGAACGTCGACACCGAGCTGGACCCGGCGGATCTCTTCCGGCACGTCTACGCCGAACCGACCGCCGCGTTGCGGCAGCAGGCCGCCGAACTGGCGCACGAGAACACCGAGGACCAGGCATGACCGCCACTCTGGACACGACGCTGTCCCTCGCCGGCGCGCTCAACCGCGCCCTCGCCGACGCACTCGCCGAGGACGAGCGCGTGCTCATCTTCGGCGAGGACGTCGGCACGCTCGGCGGCGTCTTCCGCGTCACCGACGGACTCGCCGCGCGCTTCGGCGACACGCGCGTCTTCGACTCCCCGCTCGCCGAATCGGGCATCGTCGGCACCGCGATCGGGATGGCGATGAACGGCCTGCGCCCGGTGATCGAGATGCAGTTCGACGCGTTCGCCTACCCCGCGTTCGAGCAGATCACCAGCCACCTCGCCAAACTCCGCAACCGCACCAAGGGCCAGGTCGAACTGCCCGTGGTGATCCGCGTGCCCTACGGCGGCGGCATCGGCGGCGTCGAGCACCACTGCGACTCGTCCGAGGTCTACTACACGCACACGGCCGGTCTGCGCGTCGTCACCCCGGCCACGCCGGACGACGCGTACACCCTGCTGCGCGAAGCGATCGACAGCCCGGACCCGGTCATTTTCCTCGAGCCCAAGCGCCGGTACTGGGAAAAGGGAACCGTTGACCCGCAACGCCGTTCGCCCGGCCTCGACAAAGCGGTGATTCGCCGCGAAGGCACCGACGTCACCCTCATTTCCTACGGCGGCGCACTCGGCACGACTCTCGAAGCCGCGGAAGCCGCCGCCGAAGAGGGCTACAGCGCCGAGGTAATCGATCTGCGCAGCCTCGCGCCATTCGATCTGGAAACGGTCGCCGCGTCGGTGCGCCGCACCGGTCGCGCGGTCGTGGTGCACGAGGCGAGCCGATTCTGCGGTTACGGCGCCGAGGTCGCCGCGCAGCTGTCCGAGCATTGTTTCCATTACCTGGAAGCGCCGGTCCTGCGGGTCGCCGGCTTCGACATTCCTTATCCCGCACCGAATCTGGAACAGCACCACCTGCCGGGCGTCGACCGGATCCTGGACGCGATCGAACGCCTCCAGTGGGACGACGCGGCACCGCTCGACGGGGAGAAGTGATGGCCGTCTTCAAGCTGCCGGACCTCGGCGAAGGCCTGACCGAGGCGGAGATCGTCGCGTGGCACGTCGCGGTCGGCGACACCGTCACCGTGGACCAGACCGTCGTGGAAGTCGAAACCGCGAAGGCGAGCGTCGAGGTCCCGGTGCCGTTCGCGGGCCGAGTCGCGACCTTGCACGGCGCGCCCGGCGAGGTACTGACCGTCGGCAGCCCATTGATCACTGTGGACAGTGCCGCGGACTTCACCGAACCCGGCGTTGTCACTCCGGAAGGCAGCGGCAACGTCCTGATCGGTTACGGCACCAGCCAAACCCGCACCCGGCGGGCAAGGCGTCCGCGCGGCACTAAGGCACCTGCATCGGCACCGGCCGCCGCGGCAGCACCAAAGTCCACTTCGGACCGCGTCCGCGTGGTATCCCCACTGGTCCGCCGCCTCGCCCGCGAGTCCGGAGTGGACCTTCACGCACTCACCGGAACCGGCACCGACGGCATCGTGAGCCGCGCCGACGTAGAGCGCGCGATCGCCGCCACCGAGACCCCAGTGACCCCGGCGACAACGCCGGACGAGCAACGAATCCCTTTACGCGGACTACGGAAAACCGTCGCTGACAAACTCGCCCGCTCCCGCCGCGAGATCCCCGAGGCGACCGTCTGGGTGGATGTCGACGCGACCGAACTGCTGCGGCTGCGCACCGCGCTCAACAGCGATCCGCACGCACCGAAGATCAGCCTGCTCGCGCTCATCGGCCGGTTCGCCGTCGCGGGCCTGCGCCGGTTCCCCGAGCTGAACGCGCACCTGGAAGGCGACGAGATCGTCATCCCGTCCGCCGTGCACCTCGGCTTCGCCGCGCAGACTGATCGCGGCCTGGTCGTCCCGGTGGTCCAGAACGCGCACCAGCACCCCCTCGAAGACCTCTCCGCCGCGCTCGCCGACCGCACCGAGCAGGCCCGCGCCGGACGTCTCGCACCGGCCGATCTCACCGGCGGCACGTTCACCGTGAACAACTACGGCGTGTTCGGAGTGGACGGTTCGGCCGCCATCATCAACTACCCCGAGGTGGCGATCCTCGGCGTCGGCCGGATCATCGACCGGCCGTGGATCGTGGACGGCCAGGTCACCGCCCGCAAGATCACCGAGCTGACGCTGGCGTTCGACCACCGCGTCTGCGACGGCGGCACCGCGGGCGGGTTCCTCCGTTTCGTCGCCGACTGCATCGAAAACCCCGTACGGCTGCTTCGCACACTCTGAGGACGGTCAGGCTGGCAACTCGGCCAGCCTTTCCGTTTTCGCCCACACGTTCCGCTTCAACACGATCCGGAACACTGCCCGCCACGTCGCCAGCACGCCGAGCAGCAGGAACGCCGGGTAACACAGTCCGGCCAGCAACGCCCGGCGCAAGGGTTCGTCGCGCAGCCGGACAAAGTAGACGATCGCCCACATGATTCCAGGCAGCAGCAACGCGGCGAGCCACCACGCCACCGCCTGCGACAGGTTCCCGGTCTCCGCGACCAGACCGCCGAACGAGTTCCCGGTCAGCAACGCTACCGGCACAATCACCAGCAGCGCCGCGGCCAGCAACGACAGCGGAACCGTCAGCCACGGCACGACGAGATAGACCAGGAAATCGAACAACCCGGTACCGGCAATGAAGCGCGAGGTCGCGAGACTGCGCAAATGCCGGGAGCACTGGAGATTTCCCTGCGCCCAGCGGGTCCGCTGCCGCAGCAGACGCCGCGTGTCCTCCAGCCCCTGCTGGGTCACCCAAGCCCGCTGCGTGTACCGGATCCGCACCCCGGCCAAGTGCAACCGCAGGCCCAATTCAAGATCCTCGACCAGACAGTCGCTCCACGGAGCCGGCGCGAACTTCCGTAGCACCGACAGTCGCGTGAACTGCCCGTTTCCGCCCATCCCGACGCTGCCGAGCACATCGCGCAACGACTGCGAAGCATCCGCGATCGCGCCAAACTCCAAGTCCTGCAACAAGGCCAGCAACCGGTGTCTATTGTGGATCCTAACGCGACACTGCACCGCACCGACGCCCCGGCTGCGCAGCATCGCCGCCACTTCCGCAAGCAGCCCCGCACTACCGCGCCCGTCACCGTCAATGATGCCCACGACGGTCTGCGACACCGTGCCCTCTCGCTCGGCAATGGCGTCGATGTAGCGATAACCCGCGTTCAGCGCTTCGCCCTTGCCCTGCCGCGCCTGCGGCAAGTCACGCCGCAAAACATGCAGGCGATCATCGGCAATGCCCGCGACGATTTCCGGCGTGGCGTCATCGGATCCGTCATCGATGACCAGCACTCGCACCGGCGTTTCCGGAGTGCCCAGCCGTAATGCGTTCCGCACCGTGTTGGCGATAACGCGTTCTTCGTTCAGCGCCGGAATGACAATCCAGAACAGCAACGGGCGCGACGATCGTTCTGCCGCGGGCCGAGGCGCGCGCCAGGCGAAGGCCGCCAGCACCAGGTTGTGCACCGGCCACCAGCACAGCAGCAGCACGAACCACCACGGCTGCGTCATGCCGCGTGCCGGCCCCGGGAACCGCTGGCACGCAGCCGAACCGAACGGACGGTGAACGCCATCGCGACGAACCCGACCACGGACAGGACAACCCACAGCACGCCGTGGAACGGCGCGACACCGATCGCGGCGGCGGAAACGACCGCAGGAGCGACCCGGGTGACAGACATTTCTTTTCCTTCCAGAAGAAACTCAAGCAGCAACGGCAGCCGGAGACACGAAGCGATAGCCGAGACCTTCGATGCCTTCGACCACCTTCTTGAGATCGCCGATGCCAAGAAACGGGTGATAGTAGAAACTGACGACACTGTCGGTCACCACGCGATGGGTTTTCGCGTCGGCCAGGATGTCGTCGGCGGTGCGGGCAGCGTGCTGGTTGAACTTGGCTGGAGCCACGTTCCCGACGTTCTCCGGAACCACGACAGTCCCGTAGACGTCGCGCACCGGGTACGGGAAGAACTGGCCGTATACCTCGCGATACGACACGTCAGTCCGTCCACATTGGCCACCATCGCACTGTCCGGCGTAGTAGCTGCCCCGGTCGTACCGCGTCGGGAAGATCCGGCCGGCCTCCTGATAGTCCACAGCGGACCCGCCGTAATGCGGAAACTCGAACGCGTCCGGCCGCGGCAACCCGACCCGGTCGAACTCGGCGAGACCGGTCGCGATCCGACCGCGGAACCACTCCGGTGAATCCTCCGGAACCGGGCCGCTGAGCCGTACGTTGTCCTGATGGTCGACGGTTGCGCGGTAGAACTCGTAATCCGCGCCGCTGGTTCCCGAGTACGGGTTCGCCGTATCGCCGGACTGGTGACTGTAGCCGTGCATCACCAAGGTTCCGCCCCGGGACAGGGCATCCCGCAGTGCCGCAACGAGTTCCGGACTGTCCACCAGTCGCGCGAACGTCGGCTTGCCGCCATTCGCTTCCCCGCGCGGATCCGCGTAATACGGGTACACCGCCAGCGAGAACGGCACCCCGTGCCCGCTGAGGTAGTCGGTGATCGCCCGGACTTCAGCAGGCGGCGTGCGCGGACCAATGTCCTCGATCCGCACGAGCGCACGACGACGTTCCGGAGCGTCCGGCGCGAGCACGCCGAGGAGAATGTCCGCAGCCGCCAGGTAACGGTCACCCGCACCGACATAGGAATACGGCACTTCGGCAAGGTAGGTGAATGATCCACTGTGGACCGCCCACGGCGATGCCACGTCCTCGGCAGACTTCGCCTGCGCCAACACCTTCGCCTTGGGCGAGGTCACCCGCACTCCCACGACATCGACACCAGCATTGGGGTCGCGCCGCAGGTCAGTGTCCCGATAGGACACTGTCGTGACTTTGTCCTCCCAGAACGGAGCCCACGTCCAACCCCATTTCCCGGCGAGCGACGGAGTGTGGTCGAACAGCTGCCAGATGTTGCTGCCCATCCACACCACCGGCAACCGGGTCCGGCTCAGGTCCTCCAGCAGCGCGGGCGGCAACTGCGCGTCATAGACCGTGCCGACATACACCACCGCCTGGTACTCGTTCAGCTCGCCGCTTCGGTAATCCGCGGCGGGCAGCATTCGCCAAGCGGTGGAGCGGGAAACCAGGTTCGCCGTCTGGATCGCGTTGGCCTGGGCCTCCTCGGCGACCTGCGTCGCGGGCGGACTCGGCCGCAACCGCCGCCCGTCGTCGAAGAGCACCAACGTGCGCCGGTCGTTCCGCCCACCGGGACCGGCCAGGCCGATCTTCGGCTGCCGCAGAACCGGTTCGATCGGAGAAGCCGCTTCCGAGCCGGTGCCGTCGTCCGAGGCCACCACGACGATCCCGCCCACCAGGCTGACCACCGCGACCACAATGATCCCGAGTCGCAACCACGCCGGGAAACGGTGGTTCACTGCACGACCTCAGCCTGCTCCGGGACAAATGGCTCCGGTGCTTCCGCGGTCAAGCCGAGCAACCGGGCCACCGCTTGTTCGGTGCGCGCCGCGGCCCGGCCGTCGCCGAACGGATTGGCGCGCGTGCTCATCGCCGCCCGCTGGGCCGGATCGCTCAGCAATCTCGACGCTGTGTCCACGATGAGGTCGGTGTCCGTGCCGACGAGCAGCGCACAACCGGCGTTGACGGCTTCCATCCGTTCCGTCGTGTCCCGGAGCACCAGCACCGGCACCTTGAACGTGGGCGCTTCCTCTTGAATACCACCGGAATCGGACAGCACGAGCGAACTCGCCGCGATCGCCGCCGCGGTCTGTTCGTACGGCAACGCCGGAGTGAGCACCGCGCGCGGGTGGTCGGCCAGCGCTTCGAGCACCGCCTCCTGCACCGCCGGGTTCGGGTGCATCGGCAGCAGCACGCGCACGTCCGGATGCCGCGCCAGCAGAGTGTCCACAGCGGACAGAATGCGCGTCAGCGGCTCGCCCCAGGACTCGCGACGATGTGCGGTCACCAGAACCAACCGGCACTCGCCGCGCGTCGCCGACTCGACCACGTCGGCGACCGCACTGTCGGCAAAGGACACTCCGCGGTCGGTGACCCGGGAAATCGCGTCCACCACAGTGTTTCCGGTGACCAGAAGAACGCTGTCGTCGATGCTCTCCGCACGCAGATTCTGCGCGGCCGCCGGAGTCGGGGCCAGGTGCAGGCTCGCAGCCTGGGTAACGAGCCGCCGATTCAGCTCCTCCGGGAACGGCGACTGTAAATCGAACGAGCGCAGCCCGGCTTCCAGGTGCACCACGGGAATTTTGCGCCAGAACGCGACCAGCGCACCGGCCACAGTGGACGTCGTGTCGCCCTGCACGAGCACTGCCGCGGGCGGGCGCTGCGCAGCGAGCGCGTCGAGACCGGTGACGAGCTGCGAGAACAGCTCAGGCTGGCCGCCGTCGACCCGATTCAGGGCGAGCCGCAAATCCGGGGCCAGCGAGAACGCGGCGAGCACCTGGTCGACCAGCTCCGGATGCTGCCCGGTCGCGACGAGCACCGGCTCCAGCCGTCCGGCTCGGCGCATCTCCTGCACGACCGGCGCCATTTTGATCGCCTCCGGCCGGGTGCCGGCGATCAGCCAGACCACCGGTGCGTCACCCCGGGTCATCACGGAACTCCATTTCAGCGAGAGCGGACGCGATCCGAAACTTTCTCAGGATCGCGCCGACCACGCTAACTACGGTTCCCGGCCCCGGCCTCACCCTCGCGGGTAAAACTCACCGTCAGTAGTCGCCGTCACAAGCCGTCAAGAAGACACCAAACCCCTGTTACCTGGCACTTAAATATCCTCTTGCCCCGCGATAACCGCGTGCACCAGGCGGCGCCGATACGCTAGGTAATCACGCTGCATCGGTTAAGTGACCGAACACGGAAAAGGGTGCCCGAAACTGCGGGCACCCTTTTTTCCCTTCCGCGGTCAAACCGACGGTATGGCCCGCCCGCGATCCTGCTCACACAGCGGTCCAGACCACTGGCTCAGTGCTTCCCCGGAACGTATTCGCCGGGCACCATCCGCGTCGTGACCGCGAACCGGTTCCACGCGTTGATCACCGTGATCGTCGCGATCAGCTGAGCCAATTCGGCTTCCTCGAACTGCTCGGCCGCGCGAGCGAAGACCTCATCGGGCACGAAGCCGTCGGTGAGCACGGTGACCGCTTCGGTCAGCTCCAGCGCGGCGACCTCCTTCGCGGTGTAGAAGTGCTTCGACTCCTGCCACGCGGAGAGCTGGATGATCCGCTCAGTCGTCTCGCCCGCGGCCAACGCGTCCTTCGAGTGCATGTCGATGCAGAAGGCACAGTGATTGAGCTGCGATGCCCGGATCAACACCAGGTGCCGCAGCGTCGGGTCGAGGCCGTGCCGGGTCGCGGCGTCGAGACGGATCATCGCCTTGTACGCCTCGGGGGCCAGTTCGGCCATCGTGAGCCGGGGCGGTTGCACCGGAAGTCGTTCAGTAGTGGTCATAGTTTCGACACTACGAGCGATTGGCACTCTGTTATGGTCCATTTCCGTGCGCGCGGAGTGGGCCAGTTCGCTGAGTGAAGACCTCCACCTCGACCTGCGCGGGCCTCGCCTGCGCGACGGCCTGATGGAGGCCCTGCGCGACGCCATCCGCACCGGACGACTCTCACCGGGCGCGAAACTGCCGTCCAGCCGGACGCTTGGCGCGGATCTCGGAATCGCGCGGAACACCGTGGCGCAAGCGTATGCGGAACTGGTCGCCGAAGGCTGGCTCACCGCCCGGCAAGGCGGGGCAACCCGGGTTGCCCCGCGCGCTGAGATCGCGCCCGCCCCGGCCGTGCCGAAGCCTGCGTCGCGCCACCGGATCGTGCACGACCTTCGCCCCGGCCAACCCGACCTGTCCGCGTTTCCGCGCGCAGACTGGCTTAAAGCCGCGCGCCGCGCCCTGACCGACGCGCCCGACGACGCGTTCGGCTACGGCGGTCCGTACGGCCGTCCAGAGTTACGCGAAGCCGTCGCCGCGTACCTCGCCCGTACGCGCGGCGTACGCGCGCACCCGGACCAGATCATGCTCTCGACAGGTACGTCGCACAGTCTCATCGTGCTCGCTGAAGTACTGAAGCAACGTGAAACCCGAGCAGTCGCCGTCGAGTCGTACGGTCTGCAGGTACATCGCGCGCATCTCGCCAAAGTCGGCCTAGCCACCCCGCAGTTGCCCGTGGACGCCGACGGCGCGCGGGTCGAGCGCCTCAACGACCTGTCCGACGTCGGCGCGGTACTGCTGACGCCGTCGCACCAGTTCCCCACCGGCGTCGCCCTGCATCCGGATCGCCGCGCGGCGGTGGTGGACTGGGCGCGCCGGACCGGCGGACTGGTGCTGGAGGACGACTACGACGGCGAGTTCCGTTACGACCGCAGCCCGGTCGGCGCGATGCAGGGTCTCGACCCGGAGCACGTGATTTACCTTGGCACCACAAGCAAAGCGCTCGCGCCGGGCGTACGGCTGGGCTGGATGGCGCTGCCGCCGCGGATCGCCAGGGAAGCCGCGGAGGTCAAGGGGGAACGCGACCCGTTCTCCGGCGTGCTCGACCAGCTCACCATGGCCGAATTCATCACTTCGGGTAGTTACGACCGGCACATCCGCGCGATGCGGCTGCATTACCGCCGCCGGCGCGACCAGCTCGTCGCGGCGCTGGCCGAACACGCGCCGAACACACGGGTGACCGGCCTGTCCGCCGGCTTGCAGGTGCTCGTGGACGTCCCGTCCGGCGAGGAAGACGCGGTGGTGCAGGGGTCCGCGTGGCAAGGGCTGGCCATGCACGGACTCGGTGCGTTCCGGCATCCCGAGGCACCCGCGGACCGCGACGCGCTGGTGATCGGCTTCAGCACCCCGTCGGCGAGCGCGTGGTCGGGCGCGCTGGCGGCGCTGTGCCGGGTGCTGCCCTAGCCGGCCGTGCGCATGAGCGCGTTTGGCACCCGGCAGAGCGGGTAGCCGAAGTGCGAGGCACGAGAAGGGAGGACCCATCGTGAACGACAAAGCCGAGAACAAGGCCGAAGAGCTCAAGGGTCGCGCCAAGGAAGCCGTCGGCAACGCCACGGACAACGAGCAGTGGCAGGCCGAAGGCAAGGCGGAGCAGGGCAAGGGCAACCTGAAGCAGGCTGCCGAGAAGGTGAAGGACGCCTTCAAGAGCACCAAGGACTGACCGGAGACGGCAGCGCAGAAGCCCGGGGCGAACGTGCCCCGGGCTTCTTCTTGTCCCTAAACTTGCGCAACGCGCAAAGTTTGCGTGTCACGCAAGCAGCGCGCTATGGTGGTTTCATGACCGAGCGACCGAACCTGCGAGACCGCCGCCGCCAAGAGACCCGGATCGACATCTCCTGGGCGGCGATCCGGCTCACAGTCGAGCGCGGTCTGTCGAACGTGACAATCGAGGACATCGCCCGCGAAGCGGGAGTTTCGCCGCGCACCGTCAACAACTACTTCTCCAGCAAAGCCGAAGCGATCGTCGCGCGACACCAGGACCGGGCTCGCGGAATCGCCGATCACCTCCGCGAACGCCCGGCGTCGGAGCCGCTGTGGACCGCGCTGCGGGAGGCGTCGCTCATGCAGCTCGACGCCGACCGCGGCACTTCGCCCGGCAGCGGCAACGATCCACAATGGACGGCCGGGGTCCAGGTCATGATCGCCGAACCCGCGCTGGCGGGCGAATTCCTCAAAGCCAATGTCGCGGCCGAAGAAGCACTGGCCGAGGCGATCGCGGAACGCCTCGGCGCGGACGTCCACGATCTCCGCGTCCAGCTCACCGCCACCACCGCCGGCGGCGTGCTGCGCGCAGTCATCCAGGAATGGCTGCGCGCCGACCCGCCCGCCGACATGACCGTCATCGTGCACCGGGCGTTCGACACCCTCGCCGAGGTGCTTCCCTGATCCCGCAAGGAGATCCCCATGTCCGAAATCGTCATCGCGGGCGCCGGGCCGAACGGCCTGATGCTCGCCGCCGAACTCTGCCTCGCCGGGGTCCGCCCCGTCGTCCTGGAGCGGCTCGCCGAACCTGACGGCGTGCGCCGCGCCAACGGTCTCGTCGGCCAAGTCGTGCCGCTGCTGCACCGGCGCGGGCTGTTCGAGAGACTCGCCGGAATCCCCGAACCCACGCCCGTGCCGCAGTTCGCCTTCGGCGCGTTCCCGGTCGAATTCGCCGACCTGCCCCGAAATCCGATGTACATCCTGCCGAAGCCGCAGCACGAGCTGGAGCAGATGCTGATCGAGCACGTCCGCGCGCTCGGCGCCGATCTCCGCCGCGGGCACGAAATCACCGGCTTCGCCCAGGACGAGAACTCGGTGACCGTACGGGTGCAGGGACCCGAAGGGCCCTACGAGATCGCCGCTCAGTACCTAGTCGGCGCGGACGGCGGACGCAGCACGGTGCGCAAGCTCGCCGGGATCGATTTCCCCGGCGTCACGTGGGACGAAACGGTGTCCCGCAGCGCGAATGTCCGCCTGCCGCAATCCTTTGTCGATCCGGTGACCGGCGGGCTGAAGCTGGAGACCGGAGTTCTCGCGCCGTTCCAGCACCACCGCACGGAAACCGGGGTGTTCGTGTTCGCGCCGTTCGACCCGGCGAACCCGACGCTGTCGGTCAGCGAACACAGCGGCGCCGCCGATTTCGCCGACGACGATCCGTTGACGATGGAAGAACTGCGCGCGAGCGTCCGACGGGTCCTCGGGGTCGACCTTCCCCTCGAACCGCCGTC
Source organism: Streptomyces sp. AA4 (assembly GCF_000158875.1). Taxonomy (NCBI): domain Bacteria; kingdom Bacillati; phylum Actinomycetota; class Actinomycetes; order Kitasatosporales; family Streptomycetaceae; genus Streptomyces; species Streptomyces sp. AA4. The sequence continues at coordinate 6,613,331 of NZ_GG657746.1, forward strand.
CGGCCCCGGCCCGTTCCTGCTCCGCAGGCTGAGCGGCGGCAACACCCGGATCGCCGAAACGTACCGGCGCGGCCGGATCCTGCTGGTCGGCGACGCGGCCCACGTCCATTCCGCGATCGGCGGTCCCGGGCTCAACCTCGGGCTGCAGGACGCGGCGAACCTGGCGTGGAAGCTCGCCGCGGAGGTGCAGGGCTGGGCTCCGCCGGGACTCCTCGACAGCTACGAGGCCGAACGCCGCCCGGTGAGCGAACGCGTCGTGATGCACACCCAGGCGCAGAGCGCGCTCGTCGCGCCCGGGCCGGAAGTGACCGCACTGCGCGAACTCTTCGGCGAACTGCTCGCCTCCCCGGACGCGCGGCAGCACGTCGCCGACCTGATGTCCGGCGCGGACATCCACTACGGCACCGACCCGAACAGCGGCCGCTGGGCTCCCGACCTGCCGCTTGCCGATCCGGCCCCGCTGACCGCCGCGTACCAGGCCGCGCGCCCGGTACTGCTGGACCTGACGCCCGGTGCCGTCCTCGCCGACACGGCCGCGCCCTGGGCGGACCGGGTGACCACCGTGTCCACCACCGCCACTGGCGACGCACCCACGGCGCTGCTCATCCGCCCGGACGGTTACGTCGCCTGGTCCTCCACCGACGCCGAGCCAGACGTCGAGGAACTTCGGGCCGCTCTCACCCGGTGGTTCGGCGCCCCGGTCCGGTCGGCCGTGTCGTCGCCATGCTGACGCCCGCGGCGCGGGTGCGTGCCTGGCCCGCCCTGTACGAAGCCGCGCCCCCGGCATTACCTGCACGCCATGGTTCGGCGAGCCGGTCAGGTCAGCCGCGTCGCCACACTGACCCGCGCGGCCCGACTCGACCCCGGACCCGCCGTGTGCCAAGCCAAACACCCCCGGCAGCACCTGCACCCCACGGTTCGGCGAGCCGGTCAGCTCAACCGCGTCGCCACACTGACGCGCGCGGCCCAGGCCTCACCGCGCACCCCGGCGCGGGCTGGCTCGTCGCGGTCCAGCGCACCCGTCAGATCAGCCGCGTCGTCGCCACGTTGACCCGCACCCCGGCTGGCAGCGTGCCGTCCGGGGCCACCAGCGACCGGGACGCCACCTTGAAGGCGGTCCGCAGTCCCATCAGCTGCGTCTCGTCCAGGGCGTCGACCTGGTAGTAGGTGTCGTGGCACGTCTGCCAGACCGCGTCCGGGGTGCCGGACAGGTCCACGTGCAGCTGGTGCCATCCGACCGGCGCGAACCCGGCCGGGCCGAGCAGGGCGTCCAGGCCTTCGCGGGTGCGGGTGCGCCGGTCGCCGGACATCGGTACCTGCCGGTCCTCGGGCACCACCGCGAAGAGCGGCCGGGCGACCTTCAGGAACACCTCCAGGGCGTCGGTCCCGCCGCCGCCCACACCGAGCACGAAGGCGCCGCCGGGCCGCAGCACGCGGGCGGTCTCGGCGAGCACCTTCTCGACGTCGGACATGAGCATCAACGCCATGTGCGAAACGACCGCGTCGTAGCTGTCGTCCTCGAACGGCAGCTCCTGCGCGCGACCCGGCCGCAGGTCCGCGTCGGCGAGGCCCGGCCGGGTGCGCGCGATCTCCAGCTGTTTGGCGGAAAGGTCGATGCCAGCGAGCTTTCCGGTACCGCGACCGGCGAGCACGGACAGCAGCGCGCCGTCCCCGCACCCGAGGTCGAGCACGCTGCCCGGCTGGCCGACGTGGTCGGCGAACGCCTCGTACACCGAGCGTCCGTCGACCCGGCCCCGTTCGGCCAGTTCGGACGCGGCTGCCGGGTTCCGGTCGTGAAAATCGCGGAGGAACTCTTCGGCGGGCGTCATCATGCCCGAGACGGTAGCGCGAACGGTCACTTCAGCAGCTCGGTTTTCGCGAGGTTGACGCACAGCCCCGCCGGAAGCCGGCCGTCCGCGGTCCGCAGGTGCTCGGTTTCGGCGAGGAAAGCCGAGCGCAGGCGGGCCAGCTGAGCGTCGTCGAGGGTGTCGGTCGAGTAATACGATTCACAGCACCGCGTCCACACCTCGTCCGGCGCGGCGGTCAGGTCGATCTCGTACGGTTCCCAGGAAACCGGCGCGAACCCGGCCGGAGCGAGCACCTCGTCGATGCCGTCGCGCTTCGACGTGCGCCGCTCGGCGGTGTAGGTGGCCTGGCGTTCTTCCGGCACCTCCCGGAACAGCGGCCGGGCCAGTTCCAGGAACACCGGCGTCGCGCCGGTCGATTCGGGGCCACCGACGACCATCGCGAAAGTTCCGCGCGGAATCAGCACCCGCGCGATCTCGGCGACGACCGTCTCGGGGCTGTCCATGAGCATGAACGCCATGTGCGACACGACCGCGTCGTAACTGTCGTCCTCGAACGGCAATTCCTGCGCCCGCCCATGCCGCAACTCCGCACCGGGCAGTTCAGGCCGTTGCCGGGCAAGGGTGAGCTGCCCCGAAGACAGATCGACGCCAGCCAGCTTCTCCGCCCCGCGCCGCGCGAAAACCGCCAGCAACGCGCCGTCGCCGCAGCCGACATCGAGCACCCGGCGCGCGGGCGCGACCCGATCGGCGAGGAACTCGTAACTCGTGCGGCCGTCCCCGGTCACCCGGCCGGACTCGATCAGCACGGACATCGCGTCCGGTTTGCGATCGTGGTACTCGCGCAGGTAATTCTCCGCGGCGGAGGTCATGGCCCGACGGTAGCGAATTCCTGGTACCCCTGTGGCATGGACGAAGAAGCTCTGCTCGGCATCGACGTCGGCACGACCGCGGTGAAAGTCGCGGCGTTCGCGCCGGACGGCCGGGAACTCGCGGCGCACTCGGTGCCCTACCCGATCGCGCGTCCGCGCCCCGGCTGGGCCGAACAGGATCCGGAAGACTGGTGGCGCGCAACGGAAACCGCGCTGCGGACCGTCCTTTCCGGACTCCCCGCCGGTTCGGTGCGCGCGGCCGGGATCGTCAGCCAGGTCAACACGCATCTCCTCGTCGGCCAAGACCTGCGGCCGCTCACCCCGGCGGTAATCTGGCAGGACCAGCGCTGCGCGGAGATCGCCGCGGACCTCGACGCCCGCTTCACCGACGACGCCAAAAAACGCATCTGGGGCGGCCCGATCGTGCTCGATGCGTCGTTCGCCGGCGCCCGAGCCGCGTGGTTCGCCCGCGAGCAGCCGGAGCTGTGGTCCCGGGCCCGCTGGATGCTGAGCCCCAAGGACTTCATCGGCGCGCGGCTCACCGGCCGAGTCGCGACCGACCTGCTCTCCGGCGTACGCATCGCGGGCGAGTCCGGTTATCTGCCCGAAGCGGTGGCCCTCGTGGACGGACTCGGCGACCGGCTGCCGGAACTGCTCGCCCCCGAAGAACCCCTCGGCCGCTCCGATGCGTTGGGCGACGCCCCGGTCGTCGTCGGAACCATGGACGCGTTCGGCGCCGTTTTCGGCACCCGCACCACAGAACCGGGCCGTGCGATGGTCACCTGCGGGACGTCGCTGGTAGTCGCCGCCGCGTCGCACCGGCAGGAATCGGTCCGCGGCTTGGTCACCTTCCCGCCCCGCGGCGACCTGGTCGTCCATGCCGGACCAACCCAGGCTGCGGGCGACGCAGTGCGCTGGTGGAGCCGAGTGTCGGGACTGTCCGTGCCGGAGGTGTTCGCGTCCGCCGCGGAAGGCAGGCCCGGCGTGGTCTTCCTGCCGCACCTGCAAGGCGAACGCGCGCCGCTGTGGGATCCGGACCTGCGCGGCAGTTTTCTCGGACTGACCTCGTCAACCACCACCGCGGACCTGTCGCGTGCCGTCCTGACCGGAGTCGCGTTCTCCGCGCGGCACGTGCTGGAAACCGTCGAGGAAGCCTGCGGCGAGCCGCTCCCGTCGGTGACGTTCTCCGGCGGCGGCGCCCGCAGCGACCTCTGGACCCAGCTCCACGCCGACGCGCTGTCCCGCCCCGTCGAACGCCTCCGCGTGCACGACAGCGCCGCACTCGGCGCCGCCCTGCTGGGTGCCGTCGGCGCGGGCCGTTACCCAGACGTCGAAACCGCCGCGGCCTCGACCGTCGCCGTCGAGCGAACCTTCACCCCCGAAACCGACCTGACCGGCCTGTACGAGGCGTATCGCGCGGCACACGAAGGGCTCGCAAGAGTGCACGAACGGCTGGCGCGATGGTGATCTAATGGCCCGCATGGAAACCCTCCGCTACGGCAGCGAGCCCAGCCAGTTCGTCGAACTCCACGGGACCCCGGGCGGGCGGGGCACCGCGATCCTGCTGCACGGCGGCTGGTGGCGCGCCCGGCACGACCTGCACCAGCTCGACCCGATGGCCGCCGACCTGGTCGCCGCGGGCTGGTACGTGGCGAACGTCGAATACCGGCGCATCGACGGCGACACCGGCGGCTGGCCGCAAACCCTGGACGACGTGCGGGCCGCGATCGCCGCCGTAGCGCGTCCGGCCGCGCTTCCGACAGTCGCGATCGGACACTCCGCGGGCGGTCACCTGGCACTGCTGGCCGGCGGCGAACTCTCCGGCGTCGTGGCACTGGCCCCGATCACCGACGTCCCGCGCGCCCGCGCCGAGGAACTGGGCGAAGGCGCCGCCGGACTGTTCCTGACCGGCGACGACCCCGCGGCGTCGCCGATCCGCCAGCTCCCCATCGGCTGCCCGCAACTGGTCGTGCAGGGCGACGCCGACGTCCGAGTCCCGGTCGAGCACAGCCGCGACTACGTGGCCGCAGCGAAGGCAGCTGGTGACGAAGTGGACTACGTCGAGCTTCCCGGCGTCGACCACTTCCGCCTGATCGACCCGGCGGACGAGCCCTGGGAGCCCGCCCGAGCCTGGCTCGACCGGCGATTCAGCTGACGTCCGCCCTGGCGAACCCGGTGCCCGGCGGTGTTCTCGATGACCACCGTCGCCACCTGCGCCGGATCAACACCGCCGTCCGTAGAGGCGCACGCCCTCCCGAGCCGCCCGCGACCTGGTCCGACCGTGGTTCAGCTGACATCCGCCTCAACAAACCGACGCCCGGCAGTGTTCTCGGCTACCACCGCCGTCTCGTAGAGCACACGCCCTCCCGAGCCGTCCGCGCCTAGCCCGACCCGCGATTCAGCTGACATCCGCCTCCACAAACCGATGCCCAGCCGTGTTCTCGATAACCACCGCGGCCACCTGCGCCGGGTCGACCACCGCTGTCCCGTAGAGATACGCGCCGTCCCGAGCCGCCCGTTCCGAGACCAGCCAGCCGCCCGCGACCTGGCGCTCGCCGTTCTTGCCGAGGACGACGAGGAGGCATTTCTCGCCAGCCGGAATCCCGGTCACCGAACCGTCCACACGCACCCACCCGGTTTGCGGCACGATGTTCGCGGTCAGCCGGGTCTTGCCGCTGGCGTCCGTGCCGGAAACGACCTTCGTGCCGGGAACCGCGCTGGTCGGCGGCGGCGTGGTCGGCACCGCGACCGCGGGCCCGGACGAACCGCGCCCCACCAGCACCCCGACGCCCAGCGCGGCCGCGGCCACCACGATCGCGGCCGCGATCGCCATCGACCGTCCCCGGCCGGCCCGCGCGCGCGACTCCGCGCGAACCTGGTCGACGGTCCGCTGCATCACCAGGTCCGCCCCCACCGGCGGCCCGTCCAGCAACGCCTCCGGCGGCAGCTCCCCGAGGAAACTCTGCACCTCCCGCAGAGAAGCGGCCTCGGCCCGGCACCGCTCGCACCCGTCCAGATGCGCTTCGACGTCGCGCTGCTCGCCCGAGCCGAGCTGGCCGGTCAGGTATCCCGCCAGGTCGACGTGTTCGTCAGCGGTGTTCATCCGGCCACCCCTTCCGCTCGCCGGAACTCTTCGCGCAACGCCCGCAACCCGTAGTACGAGCGGGACTTGACCGTGCCCGGGGGAATCCCGAGCCGCTCGGCGGCTTCCGCGACGCTGCGCCCCTGCAGATACATCTGCTCGAGCACCTCGCGATGCTCCGGAGAAAGCCCGTCGAGCGCGGCGAGCACGACCATCGAGTCCACGACCTGATCGGCATGATCCCGCTCGACCGGCCCGCCCGCCGCCGACTCGGCCACCTCCTGCGGCCGCGCCTCCTTCGCCCGGAACCGGTCGATCACGAGGTTCCGCACCACGGTCAGCAACCATCCGCGCACCGATCCGCGCCCGTTGACCAGGCTGTCCGGACTGCGCCACGCGCGGACGAGCGCCTCCTGCACCACGTCCTCGGCCGCCGCGCGATCGCCGAGCAGCCGGGTGGCGTAGGCGAGCATCGCCCGCCCGTGCTCCTCGAAAAGCGCGCGGACCAGCGCCTCGTCCGCAACCGCCCGCCGGTGACGGGCCCTGAACCCGGCCATGCCCCGATCATCCCCCCGATCGGTGCCGATTGTCCCGCGGCGCGGGTGTGTTGCTTTCCGCCCGACGGTCTTGCTGCTTCGTGCTCGGCCGTCGCCGCTGATCCTCGCCCCGATCGGTGCCGACTGTCCCGCGCCGCGGGGGTGTTGCTTCCCACCAGCGCTTCGCCCGCTCGGCGCTCCGCCCTCCCGGCCGATTCTCTCGCGCCAGATGCCGTGCCCCGCTATCCCTCGGAGCACCGATCGCCGGGCCGATCGCCGCGGTGGCGTCATAGCTCGCGTGCTCCTTTCGTGCTGGGCTGTTGCTGGGGCCGCTCCCCCGATCGGTGCAGCTCCCAGGCCTGCGGCCGCACCCGTCCCTCGCCGGACGCCGCTTCCCCGATCGATACCCGCCCACCAGCGTGGTTCCGCCGACACGATCGGGGAACGCACCGCCTGCGAGCCCGTGACCTGGGCTAAGTTCGTACTTGATCCAGCCGGAAGGCTTGCTCACCAGGTCGGCGCACGCCGGTGCCGTGCACTGGGATCACCGCTCCGGCCGCCCGACCGCCCTGGAGCCGCCGGGAGCGCTGCGCACACCGCCCTCCCGGCGGCTCCGGGGCATCTTGGGGCCGTCTCGCGCCAGCACCCGGGCCGCGCCGACGAGTGTCCACGTCCGCTTCAGGTCCGTCTCCACGCCTCGGGACGGAGCGGCGATCGGGCACCAACCAGCGCATCCTGGCAGCTCTCGCCCGCCGTGCGCCTGAACCTTCGCGACCAGCAGTCATCGCGTCAGGGCAACTCCCACCTCATCCGGGCAACCCTCGCTGACGCCACGACACGGAATCTCGCCTCGCCGAGTCTCCGGCCGAAGCGATGCCGCCGCACCGAGTCGGAGCAAAACCCGCCGGAAGCCCGCGAGCAACAGCGGCAGACAATCGTGTGTCAATCGTCCACAAAGGACTCAAGCGGCCGCCGCGCCGAGGTCGGTCAGCACTACCGGGCTCGCCGGCGCGCCCCGGCGGCGCGCGATTCTCACCAGTCCCCGGCGGCGAAGGCGGTCCATCGCCTGCGTTTCCCACAGCGGGACCCGCCCGCCGACCGACCACAGGTAGCACTCCCCGGCGAATCCGTTGTGGATCACCACCAAGCCGCGCCGGACGTCGTCCAGTGCGTGTACGTCCTCCTCGACGAGCACCATGACCGGCTCCCTCCGTCCCCTTCATGGTGAAACGTCCGGGGCCTCCGGCACATCCGGGAATCCACCTCAGGGGTTCCCTGGAGAAAAGGGGTCGCCCTCGCCGCGCCGACCTGGCAGGATGGGGCTTTGTGCGGCCGCCGGAGATCGCGTGCGACGAGTCCGGTTCCGAGGGCGTGAACCTGATCGGCGCGAACACCGCGGTATTCGCGCACGCCGCCGTCCGGCTGGATCCTGCCGCCGCTGCGGAATGCGTTGCGCGGCTGCGGGAACTCATCGGTTCGCCCGCGCTCGAGTACAAGGCCAACCATCTCCTGCGCGCCAAAAACCGCGCCGCGCTGGAGTGGCTGCTCACCGAACCTCTCGCCGGCGCCGCGAGCGTGCTGCTCGTCGACAAAGCTCTTTTCCTGGCGGGCAAAATCGTCGACCTGCTCGTCGACCAGACCCCCTACCCGGAGTGCCTGCGACGCCGTCCGGACGCTCGCGCCCGAGCCCTGCACCAAGATGGCCCGCGCATCCACGGAACCCGCCGCTGGACCGAATTCCTGCGCTCGTTCACCGGACTGCTGCGTACCTCGAACCGCCGGCTCCCCGCGACCACGCCCGCCGGATTCTTCGCCCAGACGGACGTCCTCGGCGAGCTGGTCGCGGCGCGCCCGCATCTGACCGCGCTGCGCGACGAACTCCTCGCCGACCCGGGGCTCGTCTCGCCGATCGACCCGCTGATGCCCGCTCTCGCCGACACGATCGCGTTCTGGCGTCCGGAAACGGTCGTCCACGACGAGCAGCCGTCGCTCACCCCGGCGCGGCTCGCCCAACTGCTCGATCCGGTGCCGCGCTGGCGATTCGTCGACTCGCGGTCCGAACCTCGGGTCCAGATCGCCGATTTCCTGGCCGGAGTCGCCCGGCGGCTGACCGAGGAAACCCTGCACGGCGGCGGGGACCCCGAACTGGTCAAACTGCTGCGGCCGTATGTGCTTCCGGCGTCGGTGTGGATCGGGGATCCGGCGGACTAGGCACCTGCGCAACAGGTACCCAGGTCACTGCCGCGCTTTCCCGCGAACGCGGGCGTTGATCGGCACCCCGCACGGGAAGTACCGCAACGACTGGCTTGACGCAGTCACCAATCCCGCGGGTTGACGACGTGCACCGCGGCTTCCTCCGCCGACGCCGCGCCGCCGTCGATGCCGATGTCCGAGGCGTACAAATCGTCCTCGGTGTCCGGGCCGAAGCCCGCGTTGGTGGCCACCAGGCGGCCCGCGCGGAAGTCGCCGACCTCGTCGTCGACGAGTTCGCCGTCGGTGTCGTCGGTGTCGCCGAGCCCGTCGCCGTCGGTCGCCCGGATGTCCGGGAGTTCGCGGGCCAGTCTGCCCTCCCAGCTTTCCCCGGCGGCTTCCTCGGAGGCCGTGGTGCCCCAGTCGCGAGTCGCGAGTGGACGTTCCGGCGGCGAGTAACCCTCGTCGTAAGGGTCGCCCTCCTCCAGGGTGTCCTCGGGATCCAGCACGCCGGTGTCGGCGTTGTCTTCGATGTCGTCGTCCACTGCTCCTCCTTTCCGCGTGCTCAGGTTACTTCCGCCCGCTAGCCTGTGCGCGCACGCCGGGTGGAGGAACGATGACTCAGTGGAGCGGTCCCACGCTGATCGCCGTGTTCGCCGGGTTCGGGCTGGCGTTCGTTTTGGTGGTGCCGTATGTCGCGATCAGCTATCGCAAACGCGGCGAACTCGGCCTGCTGCGCGCGATCGCCGCGCCGGCCTTCCTCGTTTACTGCTTCGCGCTGGTCACCTACACGCTGCTGCCGCTGCCGAACATCGACGCGGCGTATTGCGCGACGCACGAAGCGCTGCGGCACCCGGTGTGGAATCCGCTCCAGTTCCTGGAAGACATGAAGCAGTTCAACACCGGCCTGCTGGATAATCCGGCGCTGCGCCAGGTGTTGTTCAACGTCGCATTCTTCGTGCCGTGGGGCGTGTTCCTGCGGCGATTGTTCGGGCGGAGCATCGGTTTCGCGATCGTCAGCGGGTTCTTCGTGTCGCTCGCCATCGAGACGACCCAGCTGACCGGCGTGTGGTTCCTGATGGAGTGCCCGTACCGGCTGTTCGACACCGGCGACCTGCTGTCCAACACCGTCGGCGCGGGGGTCGGCGCGCTTCTCGCGCCCGTGCTGCGCCGTTCGGGACGGCTGCGTCCGGCCGACGAACCGCGTCCGGTCCTCGCCCGGCGACGGCTGCTGGGCATGGTGCTCGACCTGATCTCGGTCACGCTGGTGGGCGTCGTGCTGAGCATGATCGCGCTCGTGGTGCAGTACGTCACCAAGGGCACGCTGCAGAACAACACGCTGATCGACGACGTCCTCGGCCGGTGGGTGCCCACCGCGGTTCTCCTGCTGCTCGTACCGCTGGCGGGCAACGGCGCGACGCCCGGTCAGCGCGCGGTTCTGCTGACGATGGTGCGCGCGGACGGACGGCCGCCGTCAGTGCTGCAGTCGATCGTCCGGTTCCTCGTCGGTTCGGGCGGCTACTTCATCCTGGTCGGCTTGGACTCCGGATGGACGTCGCTGTGGTTGCTGGCGCATCTGGTGTTCCTGGTCTTCACGCGGGGACATCGCGGCCTGACCGGGCTGGTCTGCGGGTTGTCCGTCGTCGACACGCGGGCGGTCGATCGGGAGCCGGTCGCCCCTCCAGGGTGATGTCGTTTTTTCGCGAGGTTTCGCGTGCGCGACGGGGCAGACTGGTCGGCGTGTACGAGGAGACGGAACGCTGTATCCGCGCGGTGCAGTCGAAGGACGACCGGTTCGACGGGTGGTTCTTCACGGCGGTGCTGACCACGGGGATTTACTGCCGGCCGAGCTGCCCGGTGGTGCCGCCCAAGGTCGAGAACATGCGCTTCTACCCGAGCGCGGCCGCCGCGCAGGCCGCCGGTTTCCGTGCCTGCAAACGCTGCCGGCCCGACGCGTCGCCCGGTTCGCCGCTGTGGAACGAACGCGCCGACGTCGTGGCGCGCGCGATGCGGCTGATCGGCGACGGGGTCGTCGACCGGGAAGGCGTGCAGGGCTTGGCTGCGCGGCTGGGGTACAGCGTCCGGCAGGTCGAACGCCAGGTGCAGGCCGAACTGGGCGCGGGCCCGCTCGCCCTCGCCCGGGCCCAGCGCGCCGAGACCGCCCGGTTGCTGATCGAAACCACCGCGATGCCGATGAGCGACATCGCGCACGCCGCTGGGTTCTCCAGCATCCGAACGTTCAACGAAACCGTGCGGGCCGTCTTCGCCCTGACGCCGAGCGAGTTGCGCTCCCGGGTCCGCGGCGGCAAGCGGACCAAGTCGCCGGGTGTGCTGTCGCTGCGCCTCCCGTTCCGTCGGCCGCTCTGCCCGGACAACCTTTTCGGGCACCTGATCGCCACCGCGGTCCCGGGCGTCGAGGAATGGCGCGACGGCGCTTACCGCCGCACCCTGCGCCTTCCGCACGGCCACGGCGTGGTGTCGCTCCGCCCGGAGCCGGACCACGTCGCGTGCCGCTTGAGCCTGACCGACTTGCGCGACCTGGCCGCCGCGATCAGCCGTTGCCGCTGGCTCCTGGACCTGGATGCCGACCCAGTGGCCGTCGACGAGCAACTCGCCGCGGACCCGACCCTCGCTCCCCTGGTCGCCGCCGCTCCCGGCAGACGCGTCCCGCGCACGACCGACGCAGCCGAGTTCGCCGTGCGAGCCGTCCTCGGCCAGCAGGTCTCGACCGCCGCCGCCCGCACCCACGCAGCACGCCTGGCCCTGGCGCACGGCACCCCGATCGAGGACCGCGAAGGCGGCCTGACGCACCTGTTCCCGTCGCCCGAGGCGCTGGCGAACCTGGACCCGGAAACGCTGGCGATGCCGAAGTCCCGCCGCGCGACCCTGCTCGGTCTCGTCTCGGCCCTGGTCTCCGGCGACGTCGACCTGACCGCAGGCGGCGATTGGCTCCACGCCCGCGCGCAACTGGCCGCGCTGCCGGGTTTCGGACCGTGGACGGTGGAGAGCATCGCCATGCGCGCCCTCGGCGATCCGGACGCCTTCGTCGCGACTGACCTAGGTGTGAAGATCGCCGCCGAAACCCTAGGCCTGCCAACGAGTCCCGCCGCCCTGATCGCACACGCCAAGCGGTGGCAGCCATGGCGCGCGTACGCGGTCCAGCACCTCTGGGCGACCGGCGACCACCCGATCAACCGGATTCCCGCGGAGGAATCCGCATGACCGTGGTGCACACCGTCATCGACAGCCCCGAGGGCCCGCTAACCCTCATGGCCCGCGATGGCGGTCTGGCCGGTTTGTACATCGGCGCGGAGCAGTACCGCCCGCCGCGCGCCGCCTTCGGCGACCGAGACGACCGCCCGTTCGCTGCGGCGATTCGTCAGCTGAACGAGTACTTCGCCGGAGACCGGGTCGAGTTCGACCTTCCGTTAGCGTTCAGTGGCACTCCTTTCCAAGAGACGGTGTGGCGGGCACTGCTACAGATCCCGTACGGCGAGACGACGACCTACCGAGAACTGGCCGAGTCGATCGGCCGCCCGACGGCGTCCCGTGCGGTCGGCCTCGCGAACGGCCGGAACCCCATCGGCATCGTGGTGCCGTGCCACCGGGTGCTGGGAAGCAACGGATCGCTGACCGGCTACGCGGCTGGGGTGGAGTGCAAGCGGAGATTGCTGGAGCTGGAACGGGGTTGGCGGTTGGCTGTGGGGTAAGCCGGGCTGGAGTCGGGGGGTGGCTGCGGGGTGAGTTGGGCTGGGGTCGGCAGTTCCGGGCGCTCGGGTTGGCTCTGGCTCGTGGCGGAGGGGCTGGGCGAACCCCGGCCGGAGCGGGACAGGTTGACCGGGCGGGCTCAGGCCGACGCGAAGCGAGCCAGTCGAGCACACCCGAGCCGGAACTGAACGGGCTGACCGGGCGAGCCCGGGCCGCAACTAGGCGAGCCGACCGAGCACATCCGAGTCAGAGCGGAACGGGCTGACCGGGCGGACTCAGACCGCAGCGAGGCAAGTCAGTCGAGCACACCCAGCCGGAGCGGAACGGGCTGACTGAACCGAGACCCGAGCCACGCGACTCGACCTGCACAGGCCCAAGCCGGAGCGAGGCAAGCCGACCAAGCACATCCCCAGCCAGAACGGAATGAGCTGACCGAACCGAGACCTGGGCCAAGCGACTCGACCTGCACAGGCCCAAGCCAGACCGAGGCAAGCCGATTGCCCGGCTGAAGGCGGACAGGGACGGGCTGGCTCCGGCCAGGGTGGGGCGAGTCGACCAGGCGAACCCAAATCGACGCGGGATGAGTCGGACTTGTTCGGCGGTCGTTCAGGAAGCGCCTCTGACCAGACTGGGCGGTCTGCGCGCTCAGACCGATAGCGGTTGGCTCGGTCCGGGCCAGATGAGCTGGCTCGGATCGAGGTCAAGCCAGCACGCCACCTTGGCTCGCCTGCTCGGTTCGCCTCGCCTCCACGCCTCTACTGCGCGGCTCGCCCACCTCACTTCACGGCTTGTCCTTCCCTCTGCACGGCTCGCCTACCTCACACCACGACTCGCCCTGTCACACGCTTCAGCCGTTGCACGGCTCGTCCACTCACACCACGACTCGCCCTATCCCACGCTTCACTTCGTTGCCCAGTCCTCCACGCTCGCCTGGCGGCCAGAGCGGCTCGACCTCAAGTTCGCGTCCGGCCGTCGCCGCCATCTCCAATCGCAACCCGGGCCGCCCCGCTTCGGCACGTCCCGCAAAGGCGCGGGCGATAGGAATCGCCGCCCCGCGAAGCCCGGCCGCGAAGCCCGGCCGCGAAGTCGTTCTGCCGCAGCAACAACCGGGATCTCAGTTGAACCAGCCGTTTACCGTTCCGAAGTCCAGTGCGCCGATCACCTCCCCGTAGGTGCCCTGCTTCAGGACCTCGGCCGCCGCGTGGTGGGCCAGGGAGTAGGCGGCCTGGGCGATCGACGTGCCTACGCTCACGCGGCGTACGCCCGCCGCTGCCAGGTCGGATACGGGGGGTGCGCCGGGCCCGGCCATGGCGCTTACCGGGATCGGCGAGGACTTCGCCAGTTCCGCGAGGACCTCGACGTCCACCAGGCCGGGGACGAAGATGCTGTCCGCTCCGGCGTCGGCGTAGACGCGGGCTCGGGTCAGGACGTCGTCGAAGCGGCCGGAAGGCTCGCCGATTCCGAAGAGGTACACGTCTGTCCGGGCGTTGATCCACAGCTCCGACAGACCGGCCGTCGCCGCGGCGGCTCGGGCCGCGGTGAAGCGTTCTGCCTGTTCGTCGGGGGTGAAGAGGGTGACGGTTCCGGCGCGGGAGTCTTCCAGGTTCACGCCTACCGCGCCCGCCTCGACTACGCCTTTCACGGTTTCGGCCACGGCTGACGGAGCTGAGCCGTAGCCGCCTTCTACGTCGGCCGTTACCGGGACTTCTACGGCTGCGGCGATCTGGGCGATCACCCCCAGCATCTCCGCGCGGGAAAGATGCTGTCCGTCGCCTCGGGCCAAGGCCCAGGAAACGCCTCCGCTGGTGGTGGCGATCGCGGGGGCGCCGGCGCGTTCGATGGCGACCGCGCTGCCCGCGTCCCAGGCGTTCGGCAGCACGAGGACGTCCGTCGCGTGCAGGTCGCGGAAGAGTTTTGCCTTGTCTTGCAACGAGTTCATGAGGTTCCTCCCCAGTGGCGGGCCCCGGTCGGGGCGACTGCGGAGGAACGTATCAGCGGCCACCGACAAAACCGGGGCCGAGAGAATCAGGGCAGGTCGAAGCCCAGTTCGCGGGCGGCCTCGGCGGGGGTCGGCTGGGTCCAGCGGCGGGCGACGGCCTCGTGGGTGGACAGCGAGCGCAGTTCGGCTCGGTCCAGGTACAGGACACCGTGCAGATGGTCCGTTTCGTGCTGGACGATTCGCGCTGGCCAGCCGGACAATTCCTCGTCCAGGGACGCGCCGGTTTCGTCCGAGCCGCGAAGCCGGATCCGCAGGGCTCGCGCGACGACGGCCTGCCAGCCGCGCACGCTGAGGCAGCCCTCGAAGAACGCGGCGGTTTCGTCGCCCACTCGGGTGTACGTCGGGTTCACCAGCACGCGGAACGGCAGCGGGACGATCCCGCGGGTGGCGAGCGTGGATTCGGCAACGCCGGGACGTTCGCGGGCGCCGTCCTCGACGACCGCGATCCGGACCGACAGTCCGATCTGCGGCGCGGCGAGGCCGACGCCGGGCGCGGCGTGCATGGTTTCCTTCATGCCCTCGATCAGCGCGGACAGCGTGTCGTCGCTCAGTTCGCCCTCGTACGGCCGGGCGGCGGCGCGCAGCACGGGGTCGCCTGCCTGCACGATCGGCCACGGCAACGGCTGGGCGAGCAGCTTCTCGACCTGTTCGGCAAGCACCAGCGAACCCCTCTCCAAGGGCAACGGGACAGCGGCATGATCGCACCCGCGCGGAGCACGACACTCGCCCGGGGATCAGGCAAGCTGGCAGCCGTGGCCTACGACGTGAACGCGATCCGCAAGCACTTTCCCGCGCTCGAGAACGGCGCTGCCCACTTCGACGGACCGGGTGGTTCCCAGGTCCCGGACGTGGTCGGCGAAGCAGTGTCCTCGACCCTCTGCGCCGCCATCGCGAACCGCGGCGCCGTCACGGCGGCGGAGCGCCGCGCGGACGGCGTCGTGCGCGAAGCTCGGCAAGCCGTCGCTGACCTGCTCGGCGCGCGTCCGGAGGGCGTCGTGTTCGGGCGCAGCATGACCCAGGTGACCTACGACTTCTCCCGCACGCTCGCGAAGAACTGGGGCCCGGGCGACGAGGTCGTGGTCACCCGGCTCGACCACGACGCCAACGTCCGGCCGTGGATCCAAGCGGCCGAAGCGCGCGGCGCGACTGTTCGCTGGGCGGACTTCGATCCGGAAACGGGCGAGTTGCCGACGTCTTCCATCACAGAACTGCTCACTGACCGGACGCGGCTGGTCGCGGTCACCGCGGCTTCCAACCTGCTGGGGACGCGTCCCGACATCCCCGCGATTACCGACGCGGTGCGCGAAGCAGGCGCGCTGAGCTACGTGGACGGCGTGCATCTGACGCCGCACGCTCCGGTCGACATCGCCGCTTTGGGTGCGGACTTCTACGCCTGCTCGCCGTACAAGTTCCTCGGACCGCACCTCGGCCTTCTCGCCGCCGCGCCGGATCTCCTGGAGACGCTGCAGCCCGACAAGCTGCTGCCGTCAAGCAACGCCGTTCCGGAGCGCTTCGAGCTGGGCACGTTGCCGTACGAGCTTCTCGCGGGCACTACTGCAGCTATCGATTTCCTCGCGGGGCTTGTGCCGAGTGAGGGCAGTCGTCGCGAACGCTTACGTACGTCGCTTACCGCGCTGGAAGAGCACGAAGACGCGCTGCTACAGCGTCTGGACGACGGGCTCGCCGCACTGCCACGCGTTGTGCGCTACGGCTCACCGACGCGTCGCCGTACGCCGACAGTGTTGTTCTCCGTCACCGGCCTGGCGCCGCAGGCGGTGTACGAGCGTCTCGGCGAGCGCGGGATCAACGCGCCCGCTTCGACGTTCTACGCCATCGAGTGCGCGCGGCACCTCGGTCTTGGCGACACTGGTGCCGTACGCGCTGGCATCGCGCCGTACACGACTGCAGCGGAAGTCGATCTGCTGCTCGCTGCTGTTGCGGAGCTGTGAATGACCATCGAGACGACTGTCGACGGACAGGTCACCACCATCACCATCAACCGGCCGGAGAAGCGGAACGCGCTCACGAAGGCGATGTACGTCGCCCTCGCGGACGCCTTCGACGCTGTTCGCACGCCGATCGCCGTACTGCGCGGAGCTGGCGGCGCGTTCACCGCGGGCAACGACCTCGGTGACTTCCTCGCGCATGAAGCCGGTGACCGCACGAAGACGCCCGCGCGGGTCTTTCAGGAGGCGTTGCTCGCGACGGAGGCGGTGGTGGTCGCGTCGGTCGACGGTCCCGCTGTCGGTATCGGCGCGACCCTGTTGCTGCACTGCGACCTCGTCTACGCGACGGAGCGCAGCTACTTGCAGTTCCCCTTCGTCCCGTTGGGGCTGGTGCCGGAGTTCGGCAGCAGTTACGCACTGCCGCGCCGAGTCGGTCCACAGCGCGCGACGGAGCTGCTGCTGTTCGGAGAGCGACTGCCTGCGCTCGAAGCAGCGCAACTCGGGTTGGTCAACGAAGTGCTCCCCGACGAGACAGCGCTCAGTAAGCGCGTCTCGGAACGCGTTGCGACCCTCGCCGAACGGTCGGTGCGCGCGGTGACGGTAACGCGTGCGTTGTTGCACGACCGCACCGACGAGAGCGTCGAACAGCGAATGGAGTCGGAGTCCAAGCACTTCGCCGAACTGCTGCACGACGCGGACACGGTGGCCACGTTGCGTGCGAAGCTCGACAGGCGTTAGCGACGACGGCGCTTGTCTACCGCAGCGTCGAGAACTGGACCTAGCTCCTCGACGACGGTGTCGAGCGCCGTCACCGCACGCTCCACGCGCGCCAGCACGATGGCTCCTTCAAGCGCGCTGATCATCAGCACCGCCAACGAAGCAGCGCGCGCCGCCGGTACGCCCATCTGCTGCAGCGCGGACACGATGGGCTTCCGCCACTCCACGAACGCGTCGTTCGCACGCTCTCGCAACGGCTCGCTCGACGCCGCTGTGTCGGCAACTGTGGCTACTAACGGACAGCCGTAGTCGTAGCCGATCTCGAGGAACTCTGCGCGCCAGTACTCGACTACCGCGGCGAAGAGCGCGGACGGCGTCGGGTCCGCGAGCGCATCCATGGCGCGCGTGACGCGGCGCGCGGCGTAACGGCCGGTCCAGTCGATGGCCTCGCCGAACAGCTGTTCCTTACCGCCCGGGAAGTAGTGCTGCAGCGATCCCCGCGGCGCTTCGGCATGCGCCACTACCTCGCGCATCCCGGTGCCGCTCAAGCCCTGCGTACGCAGCAACTGCGCAGCGCTGTAGACCATCCGGTCGCGCGCCGGCCGTTCCGTCATCGAGCGTCTCCTCCGTGACCGTCAGCTCGTACTCGTTCTCGCCGCAGTACCCCGGGACGAAGCGGAAGCCGCACGCCCGCAGCAATCCTTCCGCAGCGACGTTGCCCTCCTGCACGGTGGCGTGCAGTTTCCAGCCTCGCCACCGCTCCGCGGCCAGTTCGATCAGGCCGCGTCCGATACCCCGCCGCTGCCACGGGTCGGCGACGAGCAGCCCCAGTTCGACGCGGCGGCCGTCTTCCGGGACCGCGTTCAGCAGCCCGGCCGGCGCGCCCGCGACCTCGGCGACGAGCGCGGTGCCGGCGAGGAGGAACCGCTGATAGCGGGACAGGACCGCCTCCGGTTCGATCGGGCCGCCGAGAGTGAACCGGCGGCTCAGCGATTCCGGCGAGCAGGCGCGGACGAGGTCGGCCGCGGAACCGGCGGTGGCCGGTCGGACGGCTGTCATGACAGTTGTCATAACCGGAGGGTGGCACACCGCCGTGGCTATGACAAGCGTCATGGGCGATGTCACGCTGCCGACACGGCTCACACGGGCCGCGGGTCCCGGGACCGGCGGACGGCCACCGGTTTCGGGCAAGGAGAATTCACTGATCGTATCCGCGATACCCCATCGGCGGTAATTCCACCGATTAATCGGGCCTTGACCACGATGCGTGTCCGCCGGGCCTCTTCGGGTGAAAACGGTTCCCGATACCTTCCGGGAACTCGTTTTTTCCCTATATTTTCCTGGACGCTCCGGCCAGCGAGCAAAGGAGAAACGGCCATGACCCAGTCGCTCGAGGTTCCGACGAAGGAATTCTGTCTCGACTGGACGATGGACGGGGCCAATGGCGGCCGGGTGCACTTCACCCTGTCCGGCCAGGTGAGCCTGTTGGACGGCAAGCGGTTCTACAAGGTCGACGGCGTGTTGTACATCGCGGACGGCAGCGCGTACTGCCGGGAGATCGGGAACCCGAGGCTGTACGTGCGGCGCAACGGCGTCGAGGAGTCCGGACGGCAATGGGGCTGGGAAGCGATCAGTTCCCGCAAGAGCGCTAACCGGCTCTGCACAATGGACGGCTATTTCGTGCGCACGGGCTACTGGGCGCCCGCCGATCGCAGCATCCAACTGGGAATCGTCGCCGAACACGGGATCACCCGGCGTCGTTCGCACAGCCCGACGACGACGATTCGACTGGTCGACTGAACAGTTCCCGAAGAGCGGGATTTTCGCCCCGGTTTGCGCCCGGCAATGGCCCGATTCCGGACCGGAGAACAGCGCACGTTTTCGCGTCAGCCCGGGCGGGCCCGGCCATCCGGGGCGCCGCGAGGGAAACCCCGGGTTGCCCGCGGGCGAACTTCCGGCGCACAGTCGCGTCCGCAGCCGGCGAGCCAAGATCGCTTGCCCGCCAAGGCGAACCGCGCGAATCAGACGATCCGCCGAACACCCGCCGCGGCGAACCGCCCGTACCGCAACCCATCCGCGCCCGGGTCCGGCGAAAGATCAATCCAGGCAACGCGTACTGGTCCCGCGCGGCATTGGCCTGGACCATTCGCGCGGCCCTTACCTCCGCTCGTCGTCACCCACACGGGTAGTCCCGGGCATGGAGGTAAGCGAAAACACACCGGATCCCCAGGAAAAACGCGAAAAACGTTGTGCGGGACACAGCGCTCGCGCGCGCGAAAGAGGACCATGGAGGTCATGCGGAACAGGACTCGGGCAGGCAGACCACCACACCCTGGTAAACGATTGCTCCGACGGCTCGGCGCCGTGCGCAACCCGCTCGTGCGACGGTCGGACCGGATCGAAGGCGTGCTCGCCGGGATCGTCACGCTGCTGGCGCTCATCGCGATTCCCTTCGCGATGATGATCGGCAGCGAGGACATCGCCGCGGAGACCGCCGCGTCGGACGCGCAGCTGCAGTCGCGGCACCAGGTCACCGCCACGGTGCTCACGACGGCCGCGCAACCGGCCGCTTCCGTCGGCGACAGCGCGCCGATCGCGAACACCGCGCGCGTGAACGCGGTCTGGAAGCCGCCGCACGGCGCGCAGCGGACCGGCGTCATCACGGTGCCCGCCAGCTCCGCGACCGAGGGCTCGACCACCGACATCTGGCTCGACGACAGCGGCAAGCAGACCACCGCCCCGCTGACGCACGCGGACGCGGTTACCAACGGCGTGCTCGTCGCGGCCTTCTGCTGGCTGTGCGCGGTCGGCGTGCTCGGCGGCGCGTTCTGGGCGGCGCGGCGAGTGCTGGACCACCGGCGCGCGGCCCGGTGGGCGGCTGAATGGGCCCAGTTCGCCGGTCCGGAAGCGGTTCGCTGACAACGATGGTTCGCGTCGGAGGTTCCGCACCCGGAAGCCTCCGGCGCTCGCGGTCGGCCGTACGGGCACACTCCGTCGGACCGGAAGCGGTTCGCTGACGACCCGCCGGAAGTACCGAAGCCAGCGCGCTCGGCGGCCGAATAGGCGCAGTTCGCCGGACAGCTCTGCACGATGCGCGCGGGAGGTTGCGCATCGGCAGGTCTCCGGTGGTAGCGCGGGCCGAAGCAGGGTTCCGCACCGGAAGGCCTCCGGAGCTAGTACAGCCGGCTGCCGATCCCGGCGAACGAGCGCAGTTCCCTCCACGTATGCGTAACTGCCCCGAGAAGCGTCGAATCGCTGACCCGGCGAGCGGCGTAGTGCGCCGGGCCCGGAGGCAGTTCGCTGACACGTCTGCTGCCTCCGGGCCCGGCCTCGGCGGACCGAGCGGGGCGACACCCCCAGCGCCGCCCCGGGCCGGTACTACGCCTGCCGCTCTGCCCGGAATGTGGCGAGTTAGCCACCAGCTATCTCGTTGAGGCACAGTCTTGTGGAGCCCTCCGGCGATTGTCAACTGTGAGCTAATCTGAGATAGTCGCCTTAGCTGAGAGCAATCAGCTGCAACTGGAGGGGCGTAGCAGCATGTCCGAAGACATTCAGCCGGCGGATGCCCGGCCCACCCTGGCCTCCAGACTCGACGACCTCTTCCGCACGGTGCGCCCGCAGGGGAGGCACTGGACGAACGCCGAGGTGGCAGCCGAGCTGAAGCGGGCGACGCCGGAGCTGAAGGTCGGCGCGGTGTACTTGTCTCAGCTGCGCACGGGCAAGCGGACCAATCCGTCTCAGGAGCTGCTGGCCGCGCTGGCGAAGTTCTTCGGGGTCTCGGTCGCGTACTTCTTCGACGACGACGTCGCCGGGTCGGTGCTGTCCGAATTGGCGGCCGTGGAGGCGATGCGCCAGGCAGGCGTCCGCGCGGTCGCGATGCGCGCGGCGGGCATGCGCGAGGAAAACCTCCAGGCGATCACCACGATCATGGACCAATACCGCAAGATGCAGGGGCTGCCCCCGGTCACGGACGAAGCGGCACAGTGACCGGCACCCCGTCCGAAGCCCCGCAGCGACGCGAACAGCTGCGGCGGATGCGCGACGAAGGCGCCCGGCGGATCGCTGAGCTCGACCTTCCGCCGAAGTACGACCTGGCCACCCTCTGCGCCCGCCTTGGCGAAATCCGCGAGCGGCCGATCACGCTCGTGCCGCTGCCGATGCCCGCGTCGCACCCGTGCGGCATGTGGGTCGCCGCACGGGGCGAGGACCTGATCTTCTTCGACGCCAACACCACCGGGGCGCACCAGGAGCACATCATCTTGCACGAGCTGGGTCACATCATCTGCTGCCATCGCGGCTCGGGTCTCCTTGACGACGAGAGCGCCCGCTCGCTGTTCCCCAACCTGGACCCGGACATCGTCCGAGACATGCTGATGCGCGCCACCTACGACGACGCACAGGAGCAGGAAGCGGAGATCATCGCCTTCCTGCTGTCGGAACGCATGGGCACCCCGGCGAAACCCATCGCCCCCACCCCCAAAGCCGGGGAGAAGCCGATGGATCGGATCGAACGGTCTCTTCTTTAGTTGGGTGCCGTGAGGGCCACCTTCACGGACTCAGAGTCCCTCAAGGTTCCCCTCACGGCCCACACACCGCCGCCGCGGGATGTGCCCCAATGCCACATTGGGTGCGTCAGACGCACCGAACGCCACATTGGGTGCGTCGCATGCACCCAATGCCACATTGGGGCACAACCCGCACGTCGCGAACCCCACGCCCCGACCCACCCAAGCCGCGCAAGAACCGCCACCGCCGCGCCCAAACAGCGAGGCATCCAAGCAAACCGCCGCCAGGGCACCTGCGACCAAGGCACCAAGCCACGCCTCAAACCGTCACAGCCGCACCCAAATCGCGAGGCACCGAAACCGCGAAAAACCGCCGCCGATGCACCCAACCACCGGGGGCACCCACCCCTCCCCCAACCCCGATACGAAGCCTCCCTGCGGTCTGGGGGTGCTTGTCAAGGCATCTTTCCCGCCTTGACAAGCACCCCCAGAAGCGTCAGCACAATCAAGCTTCGGGGTGCCCCACGCAACCCGTCTCACCGGGCAATGTCGCCCCCAGGGCGACGAGGAGCTCACCCCACCCGGAACCGGCCCAATTCCTCCCCCAACACCCTCACCGCATACCGGAGCTGATCCTCCCGATGCTCACTGGTCACGAAGAACCTCAACCGAGCCTGAGACTCCTCCACCGCCGGGTAAAGAATCGGATCCACCACCACCCCGCGCTCATACAACGCAGTAGCCAACCTCAACGCGAGATCCGACCCACCCACCACGCAAGGCACAATCGGCGTCCCCCCAGCCACCCCTGTCGGCAACCCCGCCGCCTCGGCCAGCTCCAGGAACAACTGGGAATTCCCCCGCAACCGAAGCAACCTCTCCGGCTCCTCCCGCAAAACCCGCAGCGCCGCAAGGGAAGCCGCCGCGTTTGCCGGAGTAATCCCCACGCTGTAAACAAACCCCGGCAGCGAATACCGCAACCACCGCACCGTCCGAGCGGACCCGGCCAGATATCCCCCGCACCCGGCCAGCGACTTGGACAGCGTCCCCATCCACAGATCCACGCCAGACCGATCCACCCCGAAATGGTCGCCGATCCCAGCCCCGCGCGGACCCATCGTCCCGATGCTGTGCGCCTCGTCCACCATCAGCAACGCACCGTAACGCCGCTTAAGCTCAACCAGCGCAGGCAAATCCGCGACATCGCCGTCCATGCTGTAGACGCCCTCAACGACAATCAGCACCCGCCGGAACCGAGACCTCGACCGGCGCAGTACGTCCTCCAACCGCGTCATGTCATTGTGCGGGAACGGCTGCCGCGTTGCCCCGGAAAGCGCACAGCCTTGCAGAATGCTGTCGTGGGCAAGCGAATCATGCACGATCAGATCCTCGGGCCCGACGAGATGACCGATCGCCCCGACATTGGTCGCGTGCCCGCTCACCAGCACGAGACTGTCCTCGACCCCGAGGAACGCGGCGAGCTCCGTCTCCAGGTCGCGCGACAAATCCCGGTCCCCGGCCAGCAATCGGCTGCCGGACACCGAAGTCCCGTACCGCTCGACGGCGTCATGCACCGCCGCGGTCACCGCCGGATGTCCGGCCAGCCCGAGATAGTTGTAGCTGGAAAAGGACAAATACTCCCGCCCGGACACCGACGTCGTGGCGTCCATTCGCCCTTGGTGCTTGCGGAAATACGGGTTCGGCACACCGAGATCGTCGAATTCCCGGAGCCGCGCCTCGATAGCCGACGCCTCCGGAAATTCCTCGATCGCCGCGCTGACCGGATCCCACTCCGGAGCTGGAGCCGGGGCGGAAACCGGAGCGGCAGGCAATGAAACCGGTGCGAGCATTCCGGCCACCGCGCCCACCGTCAGCGCACCCGACTGTTCAACCTCCACCGGCAGCCCGGGAAACCGCTTGCGCAGCCGCCCCTCCAGCTCGGTGAGCATCAGCGAATCGAACCCGAGATCGTCCACCAGCAACTGTCCGGCGTACAACTCGCTGACCGGAAACGCCGTCGTCCGCGCCACTTCCTCAAGCACGACCGCCAGTACATCCCGGGCAGACGTCGTCTCCTCCGGCTCCTCGACCGGCGCCGCGGCGGCACCGAGCGGCTCCAACGTCTGCGCCTTGGCGAGCTTCGCGTCGTCGACCACCCAATGCCGACGCGGGCTCAGCGGGCTCGGCGGCAGCGTGCAGCGCGGCAGACCGTCCGCCACCGGACGCAGACCGGCCCCAGACACCGCACGCGGAGCCAACTCGGCGGGCGGACCGTCCTCGACTGCCTCCTCGCCCGGCGAAACCACCCCGGCGAACGCGCCCGGAACCAGCTCGCCGTTCGACCCGGATTCGAGCGCGACCGACGCGGCGACCAGTTTGGACACCGCGTCCGTGACATCGTCCGCGGCCACCGCGAGCCGCTCAGGAAAGAGCGTCCGGCGGGCCAACGTCCCCGCTACGGCGGCCAGCGGCGGGTTCTCGCTGCAGAGCGCCTCGGCCACCTCCCGGGCGTGCCGAGCCAGCCCGGCCCGGTCCCGCGCGGTGAGCAGCAACAGCCGCGGCGTCTCGGCGGGCGGCAGGTCCTGCGCCGCTTCCTCGACCACCACGTGCACGTTCGAGCCGCCGAAGCCGAACGCGCTCACCCCAGCGCGGCGCGGGCCGTCGCTGTCCCACGGCATCACCTGGCCGGCGACCTGGAGCCCGGCGTCCCGCAGCGGCAGATGATCCGCCGGTTCGAAATCCGGCTGCGGCAGGATCTGTCTCTTGTGGACGGACAAAATGGACTTGATCAGCCCGGCGATTCCCGCGGTGCCCAGGGAATGCCCGACGACCGACTTCGCCGCGCCGAGATACGCTGGATTCTCCGCGCCGCGGCGCAGTTCGCTCAGCGCGCTGATCTCGACGTCGTCGCCGACGGCGGTAGCGGTGCCGTGCGCTTCCAGGAAACCGACCGACGCCGGGTCGACGCCCGCGTCCCGGTAAGCCCGCCGCAACGCCAGCAGCTGACCGGCCTCCTGCGGCATCATGCCGCCCTTGACCGTGCCGTCGTTGGACAGCCCGACGCCGCGGATCACCGCGTACACCCGGTCGCCCGCCGCCCGCGCGTCCGCGAGCGGGCGCAGCACCAGGACGCCCGCCCCCTCGCCGAGCACGAACCCGTCGGCCCGGCGGTCGAACGGACGGCATTCGCCGGTCCGCGAGATCGCGCCGATCCGGCACAGGCCCACGAACAGGTCCGGGGCCAGGATCAGCTGCGCGCCGCCGGCGACGGCGATCCGGCAGCGTCCCGCGCGCAGGGCGAACACCGCGTTCGCCACCGCGGTCAGCCCGCCGGAGCAGGCCGAATCGAGCGCGTAGCTCTCTCCGTGCAGGTCGAAGACGTTGCTGATCGAACTCGGCCCCATGTTGAGCAGCAGCCCGGCCATCGCGGTGGCGTGCAGCCCGCTGACCGCGGACGCCGCCTCGGCCATCGCCGGGTCGCCCGCCCGGCCGAATTCGCCGCCGATCAGCTGCTTCATCCGCAGGTGCAGCGTGCTCATGTCGCGATATCCGCTGTCGCTGAGCGACATGATCACCGATGTGTCGTCGCGGTCGAAGCCCTCGGCCTCCCAGCCCGCGTCCTGCAGCGCCTCGCGGGTCAGGTCGACCAGGAGCCGGTGCTGCGGGTCGAGCGATTTGGCCCGCCGCGGCGGGATCTTGTAGTGCCCGGCGTCGAAGTCGCCGACCCCCTCCAGCAGCGCCATGCGGTCGGAGTAGACCGCGCCGCTGTCCCGGAAATCGTCGTTGTAGAACGCTTCGCGCCGCCACCGCGAATCCGGCACCCGCCGAAACTGCGGTTTGGGCTCGCTCAGCAGATCCCAGTACTCGTTGACGTTGCGCGCCCCCGGAAAACGGCATCCCATTCCGACAACGGCGATGTCCTGGCTATTTTCGGATTCTTCCCACCCAGATCCAGCAGACCCCATGGCATGACTTCCTCGTGCCGATCCCCACCCAGTCGACACCGAGATTGCCCGTTCTTACCCAGTTTTTCAAGGGCATTGGACATTATGCGGAGGAATGCACAGAAGCTCAACCCACGGTAGCCGGGCGATCACGCCACCAGGCCACGGTGCGGGCGATCTGATCTTTCTCCGGGGTCGGGGCGATGCCGAAGAATTCCTGTGCGGCACGGGAATCCAGCACGTAGGGGCGGTCGAACTGGTAGCGGACCTCCCGCAGTTCGCGCAACATCGGCGAAACGAGCGCGGCCGCGTTCAGTAACATCGGGGAAAGGCGTTGCACAGGCACCGGAGGGACTCCGGCCGCCTCGCACAACAGCGCCACCATCACCCGGGCGGACCGCGGCGGACCAGTCGGCACGTGCCACGCCTTCCCCCACGCCTTTTCTTCCCGCGCGGCCGCGACCAGCGTGCGCGCGACATCGGGAATGTACGTCCAACTGTGCGGGGCGTCCGGATCGCCGAGCACCTGCACCTTTTCGCCGCGCAGCACGTTCGGCACCACCCGGGACGCGAGGTGCCCGCCGTCGGTCACTCCGGGGCCGAAGAAATCGGAGGCGCGCACCTCGACCGCGCGGACGCGGCCCTCGGTGTGCAATGCGAACAGTTGTTCAGACAACAGCGCCCGGATCCGGCCCTTGGTTCCGGTGGCCGCGAGCGGCAGGTTCTCGGTGAGCGGGCCGTCCACCGGGCCGTAGCCGTACAAATTCCCCAGCGACACCAGCAGCGCGCCGTTCGCTTCGGCCGCCGCGCAGATCGAGGCCTGCAGCGGCGGCCAATCGGTCGCCCACCGATGATAGGGCGGGCTCGCGCAGCTGTAGATCGCCGTCGCGTCCTTGGTCGCTTCGATGAGCGCGGCCTCGTCGGAGGCGTCGAGCGCGACGTGCTCCAGCCCCGGTTCGTTCTCTCGCGGCGAACGGCCAATCACCCGGACTCGCTCGCCTTGTTCAGCCAGCAAGGCGGCGGTGGCCGCCCCCGCCGGTCCGTATCCGAGCACCACCTGAAGACTCATGGCGACACCCTAGCGACGGGCGCATCCCCTTCCGGCTGTTCACTACCTGGTCGCCCGCCGTTCACCGAAAGAGCGCGCCAGCGGCTGTGGAACAGGAGCCCGACACCCGGGATCCACTCGGAATTCGCCCAGGCCAGAACCAGTTTTCCGGCCCTAGTTCCGGCACTTGCGGTGGTGTATGGTCGCCGATCGTGAACGATTCCGCCAAGGTTGCCCCGCACACCGTTCCGCCCGCCGGGCGCTGAGGCCGTTCCGGGGGCGCGAATGAACACTCTGAAGATCATCTTATTCTCGCTGTCGGCGGTCTCCTCGTACGCGGCCTTGCTGTACAAGCTTTTCTCGATGCGCCGCTCGTGGCGCGACCCGGCCTACATCGTGCTGATGACGACGCTGATCCTGCAGTGCGTCACCTTCACCCTCGGCGCGCTCTCGCTCAGCATCGGCTCGCTGTTCGGGATCCCCAACCTGGCGATCTTGATCCTGCACCTGGCCGCGGTCGCGTACTGCATCAGCGCGCAGCTCCTGCTGATGCTGTGGGCGAATCCGCCGGCGGAAATCCGCACGCGAATCCGGGCATGGATCGTTTCCGGCGCGGTTCTGTTCGTCGTGCTGACCGTGCTGTTCTTCATCGGCAACAAACCGGGCACCCCGGGCACCGCTTTCGCGGTCGGCAGCAGCGACCCGGTGATCCTCACCTACCTGCTGCTGTTCATCGTTTCGCAGGCCGTGCCGTGCGTGACGATCTACCTGCAGTGCCTGCCGTACGCGCGAAGCACGTCGAGGGTCTGGCTGCGCCGGACGCTGCGGACGCTCGCGGTCGGCGCGGTCGTGCTCTTCTGCTACTGCGCCACGCGCGCGGTGAACATCGTGAGCCCGGCGCTCGGCTGGCACCTCGGCGCGTGGGCGATCCTGCCGTCGGTGTTCAGCGCGCTGGGCATCGTGATCGTGTCGTTCGGGCTGACCATGCCGTCCTGGGGCGAGCACGTCTCGTCGCTCGCGCGCTGGCAGCGCAATTACCGTTCTTATCGCGCGCTCTACCCGCTGTGGCATTCGCTGTACGAATCCTCGCCGGGCATCGCGCTGGAGCCGCCGACCGAAGGCAATCCGGATCGGCACTGGTCGGACCTGCACTACCGGCTGCACCGGCGGGTGATCGAGATCCGCGACGGCTGGCGCGCGCTGCGGCCGTACATGGACCGCGCCGACACCCCGGACGGCGACCAGGCGATGGCCGAGGCCCGCAAGATCCGCCAGGCGCTGGAGGCGAAGACCTCCGGCGTGACCCCGGCGGAAAACCAGGACAACGGCGCGTTCGACGCCCACGACGCGAAGACGTTCGCCGCCGAGGTCGCCTGGCTCACCCAGGTGTCGGAGGCTTACGGCAAGCTGGCCTGAGGCTGGGACGCGGGCCGCGGCACGTCCGGCAGCAGCGTCTGGCCCTTCGTCAGCCACGCGAACCCGAACGCGAACACCGCGAGCGACTCCAGCCACAGCGTCGGATGCAGGGCCGCGGTGGCGGCGCTGAAGAACAGGCCGTTGACCACGATCAGCACCAGGCACGCGAGCATCACGACGCCACACACCCGGTAGACGACGTTGCGCGAACGTTTGCGCGGAGTCGGCGCGCCGTCGTCCTTGGTGAACAGGAAGAGGCAGAAGAACGCGAGGGTGAGGAAGAAGATCGCGGCGAACACCAGGTGCGCGACGCCGATCGCGTGCTCGGTGGGCGTCGGCGAGACCGGCTGGGTCGGGAACAACGCGACGCCGATGCCGGCGACCGCCGCGACGTTGGCCGCGATGTCGTCGACCCGGCCGTAACCGCGGTAGGCGATCAGGAAGACGCCGATCGCGCACAACGTGCCGACGAGGACATTCCGGAGATCGCTGTAGTAATAACCGCTCAGCGAACCGAGCAGGCCGCCGCCCTCGAGCAGTTCCTTGCCGACGATCACGACGATCGGCAGCAGGATCCCGAGCACCCCGACGGCGCGGCGAAGGAACAGGTAAGAGCGCACGAAAGCGGTCATGGCACGGCTCCCCGACGTCGTGCACTCTTTGTACCTGTTCCGTCACCAGAGCACCGGGCAGACGGGGAAATCCACCGGTTCAGCCCAGGGCTTTGTCCAATTCCGCGAGCAATTTCGCCTTCGGCCGCGCGCCGACGAACGACGCCACCGGGGCGCCGTCGCGGAACAGCATCAGCGTCGGCAGCGCCATCACCTGGTACGCGCGCATCGTTTCGGGGTTCTCGTCCGTGTTGATCTCGCGCACGGTGAGGCCGGGCCGTTCCGCGGAGATCTCGGCGAGCACCGGCGCGATCATCCGGCACGGCGGGCACCAGTCGGCGGTGAAATCGACCAGGACGGGCTGGCCGTGATTCAGGACGTCGGCGGCGAAGGTGGCGTCTGTGGTCATCGGGACTCCTCGGATTCGGCAGTGCAGGGGTCAGCCGGGCGCGCGGCAGCGGCGGCGAGCTTGTCGAGCAGGGCGGAGCGGACCGCGGCGAGGTCGCGCATGCAGGCCTCGACCTCCGCCAGCTTCCGCCGGTACACCTCGACCGACGCCGGGCACGCGTCGCCCGCGTCGTGGCCGGTGCGGAGGCAGTCGACGAACGGGCGAGTGTCGTCGAGGCTGAACCCGACCGTGCGCAGGGTCTGGATTTCCTTGACGAGCCGCAGGTGGTCCTCGTCGTACTCGCGATAGCCGTTCGCCGCGCGCGTCGCCGGGAGCAGGCCCTGTGCCTCGTAGAAGCGCAGGGCCCGCGTGGTGGTCCCGGCCCGCTGGGCCAGTTCGCCGATCCGCATGTCTTCGACGCTAAACCTTTACGCCAGCGTCAAGGCAAGGCGTGCGCGCGAGGCTGGGGGTATTCGCGGTATTTGACCGCGTTCGCCGCGCGGTTGCCCATGTACTCGAAGACGCGGCGGCCGATCGGACCGCTCAGCTGGCGGTACATCCGGTTGCGCTTGCGCAGCTTCTCCTCGGTGGACGGGACCAGGAAGTCGCCCGAACCGGCTCCGTTGCGCTGGCCAACGCGGGCGGGTTTGCGCAGCCGCTGCTCGTAGCGGGCGAAAGCGGTCGCGTGGTCGCCGCCCGCCGCGGCCAGCTCCCCGGCCAGCACCTGCGCGCCCATCATCGCGAGCCCGGTGCCCGATCCGCCCGGTCCGGCGCACCAGGCCGCGTCGCCGAGCAACACGACCCGGCCGCGCGACCAGCTGTCCAGCTTGATCTGGCCGACGGTGTCGAAGTACAGGTCGGGCGCGTCGGCGACGGCGGCGAGCAGGCGCGGGAGTTCCCATCCGGCGCCGGCGAAGACCTCGGTGACGATGTCCTTCTGCCGCTCCAGGTCGGGGCGGCCGTACCCGTCCGGGTCGCCGCGGAAGGAGAGGCCGACCGTGACGGTTGCCGGGTCGCGGTGGCTGGTGACGATCGCGCCGAGGCCGGGTTCGTTGTAGAGCAGGCCCGCGTGGTCGAGGCGGAGGTGGTTGGGCGCGGTGAACCCGGCGACGTGGTAGCCGAGGTCGGTGCGGAATTTCGCCTCCGGGCCGAACGCGGCCGTGCGCACGCCGGAGTGGATGCCGTCCGCGCCGACGACCAGGTCGAACCGGCGCGGGGCACCGTGCCGGAAAGTGACGTCGACGCCGTCGGCGGTCTCGGCGAGCGAGGTGATGCGGTCGCCGAAGACGTACTCGGTGTAGCCCTTGGTGTGGTCGTAGAGGACGCGGGCGAGGTCGCCGCGCAGGACTTCCAGCTCGCCGTTGGTGAACCCGCTAGGCAGGGTGAAGGCGGGCTGCCCGGACGGATCGAGCTGCACCTGCTCGCGCAGCGCGGTCTCGTGCTCGCGCAGGTCGTCGAGCAGGCCCATCGCTTCGACGAGCTTCATCTGCTCGCCGCGGAAGTCGACGGCCTGCCCGCCCGGACGCAGCTGCGGCGCGGCCTCGACGACGGTCACCGAATAGCCGTAACGGTGCAGCCAGTAGGCGGCGGACGGACCCGCGACGCTGGCGCCGGACACGAGAACGGTCTTGCTGGTCATCTCTGCTCCCCTGGATCGGTAGGCGATGCGGCAAGACTGCGGCGCACCGCTTACCGCGCCCGCACGGAGCGCTGACGGTCTCGGTCAGTCCTGCGCCAGCCGGGCGAGCATCCGGGAGAACACGCGGCCGAGCAGCTCCAGCTCGGGGCCGCTGACCTGGTCGAAGAAATACCGGCGCACGAGTTCGCCGTGCTGCTGCTCGGCCGCCGCGACCGCGGCGCGCCCCGCTTCGGTGAGCCGGACGTTCGCCCCGCGCGCGTCCTCGGTGCAGTTCTCGCGCGTGACCAGCCCGCGCTTGCACATCCGGCTCACGTGATGCGACAGCCGGCTGCGGTCCCATTCGACGGTCGCGCCGAGTTCGCGCATCCGCAGCACGCCGTCCGGTTCGTTCGCGAGCGGGACGAGGAGGGCGTAGTCGGCCCCGGAGATCCCGGCGTCGCGCTCCAGCTGCCGGTCGAGCGCGCTGCCGAGCGCCCGCTGCACGCGCTGGTAGGAACACCAGACCTCGGCCTCGCGCCGATCCGCCGCCACGTCCGCCATCCGGTGATTCTACTAAGAGCGGGCGGGATTTCGCGCCGGTGCGTAAGTTGGGAGAGTGACCAGGTCCGAGCGAGAAACCTTCTTTCGTGCCTTCCACGCAAGCCATCCGGCGGTTACGTCGCGCGCGTTCGGCGGTGGGTGCGGTGCCGACGGACGGTCGAGCTACGAGCTGCTCCTCGACGAGATCGCCGGTCCGGGGCGCGTGCTCGACCTGGCCTGCGGCGACGGTTTTCTGCTCGACCTCCTTGCCGCGGCGGGACATCAGGCCGTCGGGATCGATCTGTCGAGCACGGATCTCGCCCTCGCCAAGCAGCGTTCGGCGACCGTGGTCGAGGGGCGGGCACAGCAACTCCCGTTCGCGGACCACACTTTCGACGCCTGCGTGTCGCACATGGCGTTCATGCTGATGTCCGACATCGACGAGGTGGCCGCGGAGCTGGCCCGCGTGCTGCGGCCGGGCGGACAGCTCTCGCTCGTGCTCAGCGGCGGAGCGGCCGGAGACGACGCACGCACGCTGTTCGGCAAGCTGTTGCGGGAAATTCTCGCCGGAGTCCCGGCTGAACAGCGGTTGTCTCCACTCGGCGACGAGCGCACGGCGACTCAGGCGGGGCTGGACGAAATCCTCGCTCCCGCTGGATTCGGTCCGGTTCGGTGGCGTACCGAGGAGATCGACTTCAGCGGTTCACTCGATCAGGTCTGGGATTTCGTCTCGACCTTCTACAACCTGTTCCCGCTGAGCGAATCGGCTTCCGGTGCGCTCGAAACCGCGTTTCGCACCCAAGCACCCGCGCTGGCCAGGCCCGACGGGCTGATTCCGCTTGCCTTCCAAGTACATCTCGCCAGCACTCACACCGTCCACAAAGGACATTGAGCCCGCACTAGTGGCACCTGTCACCTTCTGGCAAGATCGGGGACTCTGACGTCTCCAGTTCACGCCGAAGGGGCAAGGCATTGGGTCTGGGCAGGAAACTGGCCGCCGCCACCACCGCGGTCTGCGCGGCGACGGCGTTGTGCACCGCGGCGCCGGCGAACGCCGCGCCCGCGGCGATCGACTGGAAGCCGTGCCCCACCGGGCAGGGGGTCGAATGCGGCAAGCTCACCGTGCCGCTCGACTGGGACCGGCCCGGGGACGGCACGATTCAGCTCGCGCTCGCGCGGCGCAAGGCCACCGATCCCGCGCACCGGATCGGTTCGGTGCTCATGGATCCCGGCGGGCCGGGCGGCGCGGGAGCGGGCGAAGTGCAGAGCGGCTGGTCACTGTCGCCCAAGGTCACCGCACGGTTCGACACGGTCGGGTTCGATCCGCGCGGGGTCGGGGAAAGCACCGCGATCCAGTGCGGCCTCGACGAACTCACCGCGAAAAACCCGGTGCTGCCGAAGGATTCCGGCGAATTCCAGCAGCTGCTCGGCTACAACCGCGCCCTCGGCCGCAGCTGCGACAAGATGACCGGGCCGCTCGCCAGCCGCTCGGACACCCGCAGCGTGGTGCGCGACATGGACGCGATCCGCGCCGCGCTCGGCGAGGAAAAGCTCACCTACTACGGCGTTTCCTACGGCACGCTGATGGGCCAGCAGTACGCCGAGGCGTACCCGGACCGGGTGCGCGCGCTCGTGCTCGACAGCAACATGGACCACTCGATCCGCAGCACCTGGGAGTTCCTGAAGACGGAAACCGAGGCCACGCAAGAGTTGTTCGGGCAGTTCGCCGAGTGGTGCGACCGGACGACGGCGTGCGCACTGCACGGACAGGACGTCCGCGCGGTGGTGGCGGACCTGTACGCCCGCGCCGAACGCGGCGACCTCGGCACTCCGGACGACAAACTCGACCCGATGGCGTTCGTCAGCCTCGTCTCGCACAACTTCTACGGCCCCACCTGGGACAAGCTCGCGAAGAGCCTCGTCGACCTGCGCAACGGGAAACCGGCCGAGTCGTCCTTCGCCAAGGACGACACCCCGGTTCCGAACCCGTTCAACAGCATCTTCTGCTCGGACTGGCGGCTGCCGGTCACCAGCTACCCGCAGCTCGACGGCTACCGGCGCGCGCTCGCCACGGTGTCGCCTGACCTGCACTTCTCGCCGCTGGGCTGGAACGCGGCGGCCGGATGCGCCGGCTGGCCGAGCCCGGTGCGCAACCCGCAGCACCCGCTGTCGATCCGCCCGGGCGTGCCGATGCTGCTGCTGAACAGCCGTTACGACCCGGCCACACCGTACGGCTGGGCGGTGCGCGCGGCGCAGCAGTCCGGTGCGCCGCTGCTCACTTACGACGGCTGGGGCCACGGCGCCTACTTCAAGAAGAGCCAGTGCGTCACCGACGCAGCCGACGCCTTCCTGATCGACGGCTCGAACCCGGGTCGCGGCAAGCATTGCGCGGCCGTCGAGCCGGGTGTCCAGTCCAGGATGGACGGTCCCCGGCCGCCGGTCACACAGCTGTACTGAGCCGACGAAAAGCGGGACCCTGATCGGATCAGGGTCCCGCTTTTTCGTGGCCGCGGCCGCTCAGTAGTCGTCACGCCCGGTGAACTGCTGTTCCAGCAGCTCGGCCGAACCGGCGACGAGTTCGAGCGGATCGGTGAACTCGTTGAGGTCGAGGTTCAGCAGCGGCAGCGAATGCCGGAGCACGAGGTGTTCGCCCATCACCACGAGCCCGCCGACCACCAGCGTCTGGCCTACCTCCGTCAGCACGGTGAGCAGATCGACCTCGTCCACGCGCGCGAACGGGGTCGCGATCTGCACCCAGTCCTCGCGCTGGTCGAAAATCTCCCGGGCGATCACCACGACCTGCGCGCGCCCCGTCGTTTCCGCGTCGTCGCCGAACAGGACCCGGATCCGGATTTCGCCCGGGTCGTCCCGGATCACCCGGTAGGTCTGCCTGATGTAGGCGACCAGGTCATTCCACTGCGCCACGCGCTTCCTCCCGTTGGTAGGCAACGAAGATCAGCGTAGCGGGACAACCCGCGCGGCAGCGGGGCGTCAGAGCAATTTCCACGCTCCGGTGAGCGCCTCGCGCAGGATCTGCTCCATCTCGTCGAACTGCGGCTGGTCGCAGATCAACGGCGGCGATAGCTGGACCACCGGCTCGGCGCGGTCGTCGGCACGGCAGTAAAGCCCGCCCTCGAACAGCGCGTCCGAGAGATAACCGCGCAAAATGCGTTCCGATTCCTCGGCGGTGAACGTCTCCTTGGTCGCTTTGTCCTTGACGAGTTCGATGCCGTAGAAGAAACCGGTGCCGCGCACGTCGCCGACGATCGGCAGATCGGTCAGCCGGTCGAGGGTCGCCCGGAAGGCGGTTTCCTTCTCCAGCACATGGCCGTACAGGTTCTCGCGCTCGATGAGGTCGAGGTTGGCCAGCGCGACCGCGCACGAAACCGGGTGGCCGCCGTAGGTCGAGCCGTGCATGAAGGTCGCCTCGCCGCCGGCGAACGGTTCCATCAGCTTCTCGCTGGCGAGCACCGCGCCGAGCGGCGCGTAACCCGAGGTCAGGCCCTTGGCGGTGGTGATGATGTCCGGCTGGTAGCCGTAGCGCTTGGCCGCGAAGTCGAAGCCGATCCGGCCGAACGCGCAGATCACCTCGTCGGACACCAGCAGCACGTCGTGTTTGTCGCAAATCTCGCGCACCCGCTCGAAATACCCGGGCGGCGGGACAAAGCAGCCCCCGGTGTTCTGCACGGGTTCGAGGAATACCGCGGCGACGGTGTCCGCGCCCTCGAATTCGATCGCCTGCTCGATTTGGTCCGCGGCCCATCGGCCGTACGCCTCGTAATCGTCGGCGTGCTCGGGTGCGCGGTAGAAGTTCGTGTTCGGCACGCGCAGGGTGCTCGGCACGAGCGGTTCGAAATCGGCCTTGGCCCCGGGAATTCCGGTGATGGACAGCGCGCCCTGGGACGTGCCGTGATACGCCAGGGCGCGGCTGATCACCTTGTGCTTGGCGGGTTTTCCGACCAGCTTGAAGTACTGCTTGGCGAGTTTCCACGCCGTTTCCACGGATTCGCCGCCGCTGACGGTGAAGAACACGCGGTTGAGGTCGCCCGGCGAAGCGGCGGCCAGGCGTTCGGCCAATTCCAGGGCGGGCGGATGCGCGTGGCCCCAGAGCGGGAAGTACGCGAGCTGTTTCGTTTGCCGCGCGGCGGCTTCGGCCAGTTCCTCGCGGCCGTGGCCGACCTGCACCGCGAACAGCCCGGCGAGCCCGTCGAGGTAGCGCTTGCCGGTGTCGTCCCAGAGGTAGGCGCCCTCGCCGCGCACGATCACCGGGAAGTGCTCGGCCTGGCTGTGCCGCGTGAAGTGCAGCCAGAGATGGTCGGATGCGGCGGCGCCCTGGACGGTGGCGATCCCGGCGGGTTCGGCGGTCGTGGTCATGGCTCCTCGAAACGGGCCTCGAAGCTACCGGCACGCACCGCGGCGTACCGGCCGGACTTCTCGGTTATCGCATGAGTCAACGCCGCTTGGCAAGCGGATCAGTCGTCGTCGCCACCCACAACGACTAATTTCCACCGTCTTATCGAGACATACCTTCGGATTTCGTCGTCACCGGCGGTGCGTGCCCCACTGGTACGACTGTTTCCGCAGTTTGAGGTACACGAGCGTCTCCGCGGTGCGCACTCCGGGCAGCGTCCGGATGCGGTTGGAGATCACGTCGAGCAGCGCCTCGTCGTCGGCGCAGAGCACCTCGCACAGCACGTCGAAGCGGCCGGCGCAGAGCACGACGTAGTCGATCTCGTCCATTTCGGCCAGTGCGTCGGCAACAGGGTCGAGCGGGCCGTCGACCGTGATCGCGACCATCGCCTGGCGGAAAAGCCCGACCTGCAAGGGATCCGACACCGCGACGATCTGGATGACGCCCGAATCGGACAGCCGCTGCACCCGCTGGCGGACCGCGGCCTCGGACAGCCCGACCGCCTTGCCGATCGTGGCGTACGGCCGTCGTCCGTCCTCTTGCAACTGGGCGATGATCTGCTTCGAGATGTCGTCGACCACCGGCGGCACGGGCCGGTTCGGGTCCTGGCTCTGCATCCCGGGATCATCTCCGGTCGACCCCCGCGCGGGCAACCGGGGGCGTGGCAGATCGTCGCGCTGAGTGTCCAGATGGACCGTCGAGCGCGGTGATCGACAACGGATTTCGTCGTCTTTCCGGCGTTGACAACGGCAAACCCGTCCTGTTCCATCCGTCGAACTCAAGCGCCGCCGACGGAGGGATCCCCATGCCGCCTCATCCGGTCCCCGTCCAGACCGAAACGACCGCCGGTTCGCCCGCGCCCCGCTCGCTGACCAGATCCATCGGGGTCGGCGGCGGAACGTTGCTGACGCTCAGCTGCGTGACCCCGGCGTCGTCGTTGTTCGTGCTCGTCCCGCCGCTGTTCGGCTCGCTCGGCACCGGCACCGCGTTGGCCATCGGGCTCGCCGTGCTGCTGTGCGTCGGGATCGCGTTCTGCTACTCCGAGCTGGGCACGCTGGT
Organism: Streptomyces sp. AA4; assembly: GCF_000158875.1. Lineage (NCBI taxonomy): Bacteria > Bacillati > Actinomycetota > Actinomycetes > Kitasatosporales > Streptomycetaceae > Streptomyces > Streptomyces sp. AA4. The sequence continues at coordinate 6,649,726 of NZ_GG657746.1, forward strand.
GCCGAGTTCGGGCGGCGAGTACGCCATGGTGTCCACAGTGGTCAGCCGGTTCGCCGGGTGGATCACCTTCATGCTGTCGTTCATCGTGATCCTGGTGGTGCCGCCGATCATCGCCATCGGCGTCGCCGACTACCTCGCGGTGATCGTGCACGTCGATCCGTCGGTGGCGGGTGCGCTGGTGATGTTGGCGTCCACCGGGATGGGCCTGGTGAATCTGCGCTCGAACGCGTGGCTGACCGGAATTTTCCTGGTGCTCGAGATCGTCGCGATCGTCGTGGTGTCCGTGCTCGGCTTCGCGCACGCGGACCGTCCGGCCGCGGTGCTCGTGCGGCCCAGCATGGACGGCGTGCATCCGATCGCGCTGGTCTCGGTGATCGCGGGGCTCGCGGTGGCGTTGTTCGTGGTGCAGGGATTCTCGACCGCGGTGTATTTGGCGGAGGAGATGCGGGAACCGCACAAAACGGTGTCGCGGACGGTGTTCTGGACGCTCGGCGTCAGCGCGGTCGTGATCCTGGTCCCGGTCATCGCGATCACGCTCGGCGTCCCGGATCTCGCGACGCTCGGGAACCTCGACCTGACCGCGCTCGTGGTGAGCTGGAGCAGTTCGACGTTCGGCACGATCATCAGCCTGTGCATCGCGGCGGCGATCGTGAACGCGGTGATCGTGATGGTGATCCAGAATTCGCGCGTGCTGTACGCATCGGGGCGGGATCACGCTTGGCCGGAACCGGTGAATCGCGCGTTGAGCGTGGTGAGCCCGCGGTTCGGGGCACCTTGGGTGGCGACGCTCGTGGTCGGCGTTTCGGAAGCGGTGTTGTGCTTTGTGCCGGTGGAAACGCTGAGCGGCGTGACTGGGGTGGCGGTGGTCGCGCTGTACCTGGCGATTTCAGTGAGCGTGCTGTGGGCGCGGCGACCGGCGCACCGGCGTCCGCAAGTCTGGCGAATGCCGGGGTGGCCGGTGGTGCCCGTCGTCGTGGTGCTGGCGCTCGGGTACGTGCTGGTGTCGCAGAGCCTGCTAGATCTGGCGATTACCGCCGGAGTGCTGCTGGTTTCGGCCGGGTACTGGTGGGGCTATCTGCGGCGGCGTTCGGATCGCTGGCTGGTGACGATTCCCTGACGCGGGCCCTCGTCAGGACGGACAGTTCGGTCGGGCGCAGCCCGTCGCCGCGTTGCCATTCGATGGGGGCGTCTTTTTGCCGGACGTGTTCGATCGGCTCGAGCAGGTGGTCTCGCAGCAGCGCGGCCATCTGCTCGGCGCTGAGGAAGGTTTGCCAGGGTTCGCCGTTCTCGGCTGCCGCCGCCATGACCAGCTCCGCGTATGTCTGACCTGCCTCGTCGCGGAGTTCGGCGGGGAGGAGGTGTTCGACGACGAGTTCTGTTCCGCGCGCGAAACCGCTGACTGCGTGGAGGGTTTGGCTGATTGCCTCTTCGGTGAGATACATCGTGACGCCGAGCCAGCTGACCAGCGCTGGACGGTTCAGGTCGAAGCCGGCTCGGACGAGGTGGCCGGTCAGCGCAGGGTCGTCCTCGAAGTCGATCGCGACGAACTCGACTGTCTTCGGCGTCGCGATGCCTCGGTCGGCCAGCAGTTTCCGCTTCCAGCGCTGGGTGGCGGGTTGGTCCACTTCGAAGACTCGCACCCGGCCTGCTTCGCGGTAGGCGTAGGAATCCAGGCCCGCGCCGAGGATCACGTACTGGTCCACGCCCATGGCGGCCAACCGGTCCTCGGTGTAGCGACTACGGATCGCGGCGGTGGTGCGGGCACCGGACAGCACGGGGTGGCTGCCGTAGGACCGGTGGTAGCCGAGGAGTTCTTCGGCGCGTTCTCCCAGGAAGCTTTTGGCGAGCGGATCGGTAAAAATGGCCGGGCGCTCGTCCACGAGCAGATGCGCGGCTCGCGCTGCGGCGGAGAGGAGTGCGGTGTGGCTGGGGTGCGCGTCGGGGGTCATGAGTACGGACCTTAACCCGGCACTGGGCGATTATAGCACAAAAAGAAATCTATCGAAAGAGTGGAACGGTCCCGCTTCGGCAACGGCGGAAATTCGGCTCAACTGCCGAGGGAAACCGCGTAGCGGGCGAACGGTTCGCCTCGGTGCGGGAAATCGTGGCGATAGGCGAAGCCGAGTCGTTCCATCACCGCACGGGAACGAACGTTGTGCACCTCGGTGAAGGAGACGACTTCCGCCGCGCCGAGTTCTCGTGCGTAGGCCAGGCCAGCGAGGCCGATCTCGGTGGCGTAGCCGTTTCCCAAGTGTGCCTCGCGTACCGCCCAGCCGATCTCCAGCCGTCGTGCGCCATCGACGTCCTGATAGGACAGTCTGCCGCGGCCGAGGACTTCTCCTGATCCCCGGTGGTGGGCCAGCCATTTGCCGACGCCGTCGCGTTGCCAGCTTCGGCTGATATCCGCGGCGCGGGCAGATCGGGGTCAGGCGCAGGCGTTCGGTCTCCACCTCAAGCGGCCGCCGCAGCCGGGACGGCAAGCGAAGCGTTCACCCGCGCAATGAATTCCGCGTTGGACTTCGTCGTGCGGACCTGTTCCAAGAACTGTTCCGCAGCCCGCTTCGGGTCCTGTGTGGACAGTGCGCGGCGGACCTCGTTCATCACGGCCAGCTCCCGCGGCGGCACGATCAGCTCGTCGCGGCGGGTGCCGGAGCCGAAGAAGTCCACGGCGGGGAACACGCGGTGGTCGGCGAGCATCCGGTCGAGGCGGAGTTCCGAGTTGCCGGTGCTTTTCAGTTCCTCGAAGAACACTGTGTCCGCCAGCGAACCCGTGCCGACCAGGGCGGTGGCGATGATGGTGAGCGAGCCGCCGTCCTCGATGTTCCTTGCCGCGCCGAGGATTTTCTTCATCGGGTGCAGTGCGCTGGCGTTGACGCCGCCGGACAGGATGCGGCCGGAGGTGCGGGCGGCCAGGTTGTACGCGCGACCCAGGCGGGTCAGGGAATCCAGCAGCAGCACGACATCCCGGCCGGTTTCGACCAGGCGCTTCGCTCGTTCCAGGGCCAGTTCGGCGACCGCGGTGTGTTCGGCGGGCTTGCGGTCGAAAGTGGACGCGACGACCTCGCCGTGCACCGAGCGGGTCATGTCGGTGACCTCTTCGGGGCGCTCGTCGGCGAGCAGCACCATCAGGTGCGCCTCCGGATGGTTGACCGCTACGGCTTGCGCGATCGCTTGCAGCACAGTGGTTTTCCCGGTGCGCGGCGGGGCGACGATCAGGGCGCGCTGGCCTTTGCCCAGCGGTGCCACGAGATCGAGGACGCGGGTGGTGAGCTGGTGCCGGCTGGTTTCGAGGACCAGTCGCTGGTTCGGGTGAATCGGGGTGAGGGTGTCGAAATCGGGACGTTTTTCGCCGGGCGGACGGCCGTTGACCGAGACGAGTTCGCCGTTGTCGAGGACGAGTTCGTCGCCTCGGCGGAGGCCGTGGGTGCGGATCAACGAGAGAGGCACGGACGGGCCGCCGGGGGCGTAGCCCAGTGCGGCGGTCTTGCCGCGGATGTCGAGAATTCCTTGCTGTGTCATGGTTTGTGGCTCCTTGAGCAGTGGCAGTCGACGCGGAAACGCGTACCGCCGGGATGAGACGAAGCGGGTCAGGCGACGGGCTTCGGGAAAGACGCCGATCCTCGTCGCGTGGACTCACGCTGGCGGAGAGGGCGGAACCCCGGGGCGGCGGGGCCGGCTTCCTGGGGTATGCGGTGAGAGTAGCGCATCGGTTCCGGCCGCACAACTGGCACTGCACGCGAAAGGGGGCCCGGCGAGCGACTGCCCGGCGGAAAACCGGCGCTCACCAGACCCCAACAAACCTGCTCGCGGGTCTATTCCCGCGTGGCCGTCACGGCATCTCCCACGGAGCCTGCGGCAGCACGTGCCCGGTCTCCAGCAGCGACTTGAGGTTCGACAGCACCGCCGCCCAGCCGCCGGACACGTCCTGGTGCGCCTTCTCGTCCGGCAGGTCCTCGTGCGTCACCGTGAGCCGGACGATGCCCTCGTGCTGTTCGATGTCGAACGTCGCGCGGGACGGTTCCTGGTCCTCCGGTCCGTTCGGGTCGTACCAGGTGGTGACAAGGCGCTTCGGCGGGACCGCCTCGATCACCTCGCCCTCGACGTCGGCGATCCCGGACCCGTCGGTCCGCACGTGCGCCCACCGCGAACCCTTGTTCCAGTCGGATTCGTTGCGGTGGCCCCAGTACTGCCCGGTCAGGTCAGGGTCGGTGAGCGCGTGCCACACCTTCTCCGGCGTGCTCTGGATGTAGGTCACATACACAAAACTCGGCTTCATGGCTTCCTCTGCTCGACGTTTGACGGCACTGAGCATCCGCAGCCGCGGCTGCTCGAACCGGTTCACCCACCGCTCCTGCATCTCGTGCAGCGGCACCGGATTGAGGTAGTGCAGCTTTTCCCGGCCGCGGCGCACGCTGCTCACCAGATTCGCCGCCTCCAGCACGGCGAGGTGCTGGGTCGCGGACTGCCGCGTCATCTCCAGCCGGCGGCACAGCTCGCCCAGCGTCTGCCCGTTGTCCTCGCGCAGCTGGTCGAGCAGGTACCGGCGGGTCGGATCCGCCAGCGCCTTGAACACTTTGTCCAGGTCGAGTTGCACACTTACAGTAAGGCAGGCAAATACCTGCCTGTCAAGTCAGCCGAGGTAAACACAGCTCAGCGCCGAGGCGAGTTACTGACCGCCTCGGCGCTGACTACTCACAGTGTTCAGAAGACCTCGGGAATGAGCGAGGGGGCGCCATGTCGGCGTCGAACGGGAACATCGGCCGGACGATGCCGGAGTGGCCCAGCCGGAGCAGGTCCTGGTCCACGCCGCCGGGGGTGAGGGCCAGCAGCCAGTCCGCGGCCATGGCGTACAGCTCCGGTTCGAGGTAGCCGATCTTCACGATCACCACGTCCGCCTCGCGCGGGCGCAGGCCGAGGGCGAGGAAGTCGGATTCGAGGTGATACGGCTTGCGACGAGCGGTCACGATCACGCGCAGGCCGCCGACCGCCAGCGCCACCGCGGTGCCAGCGACCGGGTCGTCGGCGTCGATCGCCGCCACCTGCGCGGTGAGCGCGACCGGTCCATGCGGGCCGGAGTCGACTTTTCCGCCCAGCTCCACGGAAATCGTCGCGCCAACACCGGCTGCCACCGCCGTCGCGACGGCCTCGGGGTCCACAATGGCCGCGTACAAAGTGGTCAGTGAAGAGTCCACAATGGCCGGAGTGTTCAGCAGGACGTCGAGGCTCCACGACGTGTCCCCAGCGCCGCCAGCGGTCGGGTTGTCACCGGAATCGCTGATGAAGAACGGCCGCGAGTCCGAAGCGACCGCTTGTGCGAGGCATTCCTGGAGGGTGCCGGTCGGGGCGACGAAGGCGAAGTCGTGCCGAGCGTCCCAATAGGACTGCGCCAGCCGCTCGGCTTCCTTGGCGATCAACGGAACGTCGTCGCCCATCACCACCACCGCGGCCTGGCAACGCGGTTCGTCCGCCCACGCGTAGCCGACCCAGATCGCCGCGTCCAGAACCCCGTCCAGCGCTTCCACGTCATCCACTGCCGCGTAAACGCTCTTCGCCGGTTCGAGCCGGGTACTGGTCTTCTCCCCCGGCAACAGGACCGGCACCTGCACCCAAGCCTTCTTCGGCCGACCGCCGGACCGCAGCCGCGAAACCAGATTCCGCGCTGCCCGCTCGCGGGTCTCCCACGCGTCCTCGTGCGGGGCCATCCGATAGCAGGTGATCAGGTCCAGCGCGGCGACCAGTTCCCGGGAAACGTTGCCGTGCAAGTCCATCGACGCCGACACCAGGACGTCCGGGCCAACAATGGCACGGATTTCCTGCGCGAGCGAAGCCTCCACATCGGACCGCCCGACGACACTCATCGCACCGTGGATGTCGAAGAACAACCCGTCCAGCTCGCCCGCCGAACGCAGCCGGTCCAGGATTTCCCCGGACAGCTCGGCGTAAGCCTCCTCGGTGACCGCCCCGCCGGGCAGCGACCGCGCGTCGACCAACGGCACCCATTCGACCTCAGCGGCCCAGTCCGCGTCGAGAAAGTCATACCGGCCAAGCAGATCTTCTCCGCGCAGCACCCGAAAGTCGTCCACAGTGGACTGATGCGGCGAGAAGGTACTCGATTCGATGGCGATTCCGGTGATCCCGACCCGCAGCTTCTTCATCGTCCACTCCGTTTGATCGCTTGCTCGAACACCGCGTCCAGCGCGAGCGCGCCCGCGCCGTAAAGTCCCGCGTCCGCACCGAACCGCACCCGGTCGATCCGCAGTTCCCTGGTCGCCAAGGGAAGACACCGTTCGTACAGCGCGCCGCGCACGGCCGCGACGAACGCTTCCGAACCGGACAGCGCTCCGCCGAGCAGCACCTCGTCCGGGTTGCTGAAGTTGACCACCGTGGCCAGCACCTCGCCGAGGCGCAGCCCGGCGCGCCGCACGGCCGTGGTCGCCTCGGGATGCCCGTCCTCGGCGGTGGCCATTACCTGCGCGGTGGTTTCCAGCTTCAACCCCTGCGCCTGCAACTGCCCGACGAGCGCGGCACCGCTGGCCACCACTTCCAGACACCCGCGATTCCCGCAGGTGCACGGTTGATCCTCGGCCGCGGGCACGCGCACATGGCTGATGTCGCCCGCGACCCCGGCCCGGCCGCGGTAAAGCTCGCCGCCCAGCACGATTCCCGACCCGATGCCGGTACCGGCTTTCACCACCAGCAACGTCCGGCCGGGCGCGCCGGCGACGGATTCGCCCAGTGCCAGCATGTTCGCGTCGTTGTCCACGACCACCGGCAGCTCGAAATGCTCCGCCAGCGCCGCCCGCACCGCGAAACCGCGCCAGCCGGGCATTCGCGACGGCAGCGTGATGGTGCCCGCGTCGACATCCACCGGACCGGGGAACGCGACGCCGAGACCGAGCGCGCGGCCCGGACAATCCGCGCCTGCCATCACATCGCGCACCGCGGCCGCGAGCCCGGCGACCAGTTCGCGCGGCTCCTGACTGATGTCCAGCGGCCGCTCGTGCACCTCCAGCAGGCGGCCGGCGATGTCGAGCGCGCCGATCCGCACGTGCCGGGAGCCGACGTCGGCGGCCCAGACGTGCCCGAACTCCGCGTTGACCGTCAGCAGTTTCGGCCGCCGTCCGCCCGCGGACCGGCCCTCGCCGGATTCGCTCAGCACCCCGGCGGACATCAGCGCCTGCGTGCGCACCGACACCGTCGATTGCGGCAAGCCCAGCGCTCGCGCCAGGTCCATGCGCGACGTCGCGTGGCCGTGCGCGACCAGCCACAACAGCCGCAGCGGTCCGGCCGGATCCACCGCGTCACCTCTTTCATCAAAATTGATGTAACTAAACTGTTCGAAAGGACTCTTGGCAATTCCCGTCTCGCATGCGAGATTACCCGACAGCCAGGACACCGCATAGCACCTGGCACTGGTCTTTCATCAGAGTTGTTGGAAGTGATGCGAATGGCTCGACGCCCGTGGCGCGCCGCGCTCGGGGTCACGCTCGCCGCCGCGCTGGCGCTGTCCGGCTGCGCGGCGAGCCGGGAACCGCACGGCGGCGGTTCCGGCACTCCGAAACCCGGCGGGACCGTGCGGTTCGCGATGCCCCCGTCGGCGACGCCGAACTGGATCATGCCGTTTTCGATCCCCGGTTACGGCGGGTCGTACAACGGCATGATCCGGTCCACCATGTACGTCCCCCTGTACAGCTACGACGCCAGTTCCGGCTCGGTCACGCTCGACGACGCCGCGAGTGCCGCCGACGTGCCGCGCTACTCCCCCGACGGCAAGACCGTGACGATCACGCTCAAGCCGCTGACCTGGTCCACCGGCGAGCGGCTGACCAGCCGGGACGTCGAGTTCTGGCTCAACCTCGCCCGGGCGGGCAAGGACAACTGGGGCAAGTACTCGAAGGGCCTGATCCCGGACAGCATCACCGGTTTCCACGCCGTGGACGACCGCACGTTCACGTTCACCCTGGACAAGGCCTACAACCCGGACTGGTTCACCGCCAACCAGCTCAGCCTGATCGTCCCGATGCCGCACGCGTGGGACCGCACGAGCGCCGCGGGTCCGGTCGGCGATCACGACCGCACCCCCGATGGCGCGAAGAAGGTCTTCGATTTCCTGGTGAGCCAAGCGAAACAGCTCGGCGCCTACGGAACGAATCCACTGTGGAAAGTCGTGAACGGCCCGTTCACGCTGGCCGGGTTCACCACGTCCGGCGAGGTGACGCTGCGGAAGAACCCGAAGTACACCGGACCGGACCCGGCGAAGATCGACAGCGTCCGGTTCCTGACCTTCACGAGTTCGTCGGCGGAGTACAACGTGCTGCGCGCCGGCGGCGTCGACTACGGCTACCTGCCGACGTCGAACCTCGGCCAGCGCTCGAAGCTGGAGCAGCAGGGCTACCGGATCGAACCGTGGAACGGCTGGTCCATCACGTATTCGCCGTACAACTTCAACAATCCGAAGCTGGGCAAGGTGTTCTCCCAGCTGTACGTGCGACAGGCGATCCAGCACGCGGTCGACCAGGACGCGATCACCTCGGTGATCTGGCGCGGTGCCGCGCGCGTCGGCTACGGCCCGGTTCCGCAGGACAACGACACGAAGTACTTGTCTCCTCAGCAAAAGACCAATCCGTACCCGTTCGACCTGAACAAGTCGAAGCAGCTGTTCGCCGACCACGGCTGGAAACCCGGCTCCGACGGGATCCTCCAGTGCGCGGACCCGGCGAAATGCGGCGAGGGCATCGCCCAAGGCACCCGCCTGTCGTTGACCATGCTGACCGAATCCGGTTCCGACGAAACCGACGGCACCATGCAGGAACTGCGCTCGGAGCTGTCGAAGGCCGGCATCGAGATGAAGATCAACGCGCAGCCGCTGAACACCGTGCTGGCCAACGGAACCACGTGCAAACCGGAGGAGCCGTCGTGCAGCTGGCAGCTGTCCTACTTCGGCACTCAGGGCAGCTGGTACTTCTCCGCGAACCCGAGCGGCGAGGAACTGTTCGCGACCGGTGCGGGCACGAACTTCGGCGGCTACACCGATCCGAAGGCGGACAAGCTGATCGCGGCCACCAACCTGGCGTCGGACAACGCGGCGATGCTCGAGTACAGCGCTTATCTGGCCGAGCAGCTTCCGGTGCTGTGGCTGCCGAACCCGCCGTACCAGGTGTCGGCGATCGACACCGCGCTGCACGGCGTTTCCCAGGACCCGATGGCCGGGCAGCTGCTGCCGCAACGCTGGTTCTGGACGAGGTGAGGACATGACGCGCTACATCCTCCGCCGGCTCGCGCTGGCCGTGGTGGTCGTGCTGCTGGTCACCGTGGTGACGTTCGTGCTGCTGCATTTGCTGCCCGGCGGCCCGGCTCGCGGCGTGCTCGGGGTGAAAGCCACCGAGGCGCAGATCGCCGCGTTCAACCACGCGCAAGGCTTCGACCAGCCGCTTCCGGTGCAGTACTGGGACTACCTGCTGCGCTTGCTGCAAGGCGACCTCGGTGAGTCGTACACGCAGAACTCGCCGGTGAGCACCCTGCTGGCCGAGCGGATGCCGAAAACCCTGCTGCTCACCGTGTTGTCGACCGCGCTCGCGATCCTCGTCGCGCTGCCGCTCGGCGTGTGGCAAGCGGTTCGTCGCGGCCGAACCGCGGACGTGCTCACCACGGCGATCACCTTCGTGCTCTACGCGACGCCGGTGTTCTTCCTGTCGCTCGTGCTGATCGTCCTGTTCGCGCAGGTCCTGCCGTGGTTCCCGGCGCAAGCCGCACAGGGCGAAACGATCGGCGAACTGCTGTCCCAACCAGGTGCGCTGGTCCTGCCGGTGCTCGCCGGGACCGGGGCCGCGCTCGCCGCGTTCAGCCGGTACATGCGGGCGTCCACTCTGGACAGCCTGTCCGAGGACTTCGTGCGCACCGCGCGGGCCAAGGGAACCCCGGAGCGCACGATCATCTGGCGGCACGTCTGGCCGAACTCGCTGACCTCGGTGGTCTCGATGCTCGGCTACTACGTGCCGGTGGTGTTCGGCGGTTCGCTGGTCGTCGAATCGATGTTCAACTACCCCGGCATCGGCCTGCTGTTCTGGACCGCGACCCGCACCGCCGATTTCCCGGTGCTGCTGGGCGTCGTGCTCGTGATCGCCGTGGCGACCGTGCTCGGCTCCCTGCTCGCGGACCTGGTCCAGCTGGCGATCGACCCGCGGGTCCGGGTGAAGGGAGCGCGGTCGTGACTGTCCTTTCGCGGCTGTTTGCCCGCAAATCCGCCGTCGCGGGCGCGATCGTGCTGGTGCTCGTCGTAGCGTTCTGTTTCCTCGGGCCGGTGTTCTACGGCACCGACCAATCGCACACCGACCTCGCCTCGGCCCGGCTCGGACCCGGCGCGGGGCATCCGCTCGGCACCGACGACCTCGGCTACGACGTGCTGGGCCGGCTGATGGTCGCCGGCCGGACGTCGCTGATCATCGGCGTGCTCGCCGGGCTCATCGCGACCGCGATCGGCGCGGTGTGGGGCGCGGTCGCCGGGTACACCGGCGGCTGGCTGGACACCGTGCTGATGCGGATCGTCGACACCGGCGTCGCGATCCCCGCGTTGTTCCTGCTGCTGGTGGCGGCGACGCTGGTGACCCCGAGCGTCGGCGTGCTGGCGCTGCTGATCGGCGCGGTTTCGTGGCTGGTGCCCGCGCGGCTGATGCGCGCGGAAACGGTGAGCCTGCGGGAACGCGATTACATCCGCGCGATCACCGTGCTCGGCGCGAGCCGTACGCGCGTGGTGTTCCGGCACCTCATCCCGAACGCGATCGGCACCGTGGTGGTGAACGCGACGTTCCAGATCGCCGACGCGATCCTGCTCGTGGCGTACGTCAGCTTCCTCGGCCTCGGCGTTCCCGCGCCCGACACCGACTGGGGCGCGATGCTGTCTAAAGGAATTACCTACACCTTCGACGGCGCGTGGTGGCTGATCCTGCCGCCGGGCATCGCGATCGTCCTGGTGGTGTGCGCGATCAACTTCCTCGGCGACGGGCTGCGCGACGCGTTCGCGGTGAAGGGGCGACGATGAGCGAAGCAGTGCTGGACATCCGTGACCTGCGGGTGTCCTATGCGGACGGTGCGACGGCGGTCGACGGGCTGAGCCTGTCGGTCGCGCCCGGCGAGATCGTGGCGGTGGTCGGCGAGTCCGGCTCCGGCAAGAGCACGGCCGCGCTCGCGGTGCTCGGGCTGCTGCCGGGCTCCGCGCGCGTCACCGGCTCGATCGACCTGGCCGGGCAGAACGTGCTCGACCTCCGGGGCGAGGACCTGCGGAAACTGCGCGGGCCCGCCGCCGGGATGGTGTTCCAGGAGCCGATGACCGCGCTGAACCCGTTGCGGACCATCGGTTTCCAGCTCGCCGAGGCGATCCGCAACCACGACCCGGCGCGGCTGCGGCACCGCCGTTACCACGACCGGTGCGCCGAACTGCTCGACCGCGTCGGCGTTCCCGAACCGGCCGCGCGGTTGAAGCAGTACCCGCACGAGCTGTCCGGCGGTCTGCGGCAACGCGTGATGATCGCGATCGCGCTCGCCGCCGGGCCCAAGCTGATCATCGCGGACGAGCCGACCACCGCGCTCGACGTCACGGTGCAGCAGCAGATTCTCGACCTGCTGCGCGACATCCGCGAGCACGAAGGCACCGCGACGCTGCTGATCACGCACAACATGGGCGTGGTCGCCGATGTCGCGGACCGCGTCGCGGTGCTGCGGAACGGCAAGCTCGTCGAAGAAGCTCCGGCGGCGGAACTGTTCGAGGCGCCGAAAGCGGATTACACGCGGGAACTGCTGGCCGCGGTTCCGCAACTGGGCTCGTTCTCGCACGAACCGGCGGCCCACGATTCCCGGAAGCCGGTGCTGGCGCTGTCGAATGTGGTGGTCGAGTACGGCGGACGGCAGGTGGTAAACGACGTTTCCCTGTCCGTCTCACCCGGTGAGATCGTCGGGCTGGTCGGCGAATCCGGCTCCGGGAAAACGACGCTCGGGAACTGCGCGCTGGGCCTGGTCACGCCGAAATCCGGCAGCGTCGAAGTGCTCGGCGGACCGCTGCCGAAAGGCACTGGCCGCTCCGCGCGGGCGGTCCGGCGGCAGATCGGCGCGGTGTTCCAGGACCCGGCGTCGTCGCTCGACCCGCGGATGACGGTCGCGCAGACCGTCGCCGAACCGCTGGTGGTCCACACCTCGGCCGGCCGCGGCGAGCGCCAGCGACGGGTGCGGGAACTCGTCGACGCGGTCGAGCTGCCGGAAAGCGTGCTGGGCCGGTACGGACACGAGCTGTCCGGCGGGCAACGGCAGCGCGTGAGCCTCGCCCGCGCTCTCGTGCTGGGCCCGAAGCTGCTGATCGCGGATGAACCGACGAGCGCGCTTGACGTATCCGTGCAGGCAGCGGTGTTGGAAGTGTTCCGGCGGCTGCACCGCGAGTTCGGCTTCGGCTGCCTGTTCGTGAGCCACGACCTCGCGGTCGTCGACAGCCTGTGCGACCGGGTGGCGGTGCTGCGCGCGGGCGAACTGGTGGAGGAAGGCCCGGCGGAAACGGTGCTGCGCACTCCGGAACACCCGTACACGCAGGCGTTGCTCCTGTCCTCGCCAGTGCCGGATCCGCAGTTGCAGCGGAGCCGGCGCGAGGCGCTGGCCGGCGCGGACCCCGCGGCGTGACGGGGTTGCGGGCCGGAGTCGACATCGGCGGGACGAAAACCCTGGTGGTGGTGTGCGACGAGGAAGGAAGGGAACTGGGCTCGACGTCCGCGCCGTCCGAAGCGCACCGGGGCGGCGCGGCGATCCTCGACCGCGCGGCGGAGCTGGTCAGCTCGCTGGTGCCGGACCACGCGGCGCTCGCCGGGGTCGGCGTCGGCGCGGCGGGCGTCGTTGACCCGGTGACCGGAACAGTGCTGGTCACCGGGGATTCGTTCACCGGATGGGCGGGCACGCCGGTCAACACCGAGCTGTCCGCACGGCTCGGCGGAGTGCCGGTGCGCACGGTCAACGACGTCGACGGATTCCTGCTCGGCGAACTGCTGCCGGGCGAGCGGAACGTGCTCGGCGTCGCGGTCGGCACCGGGGTCGGCGGGGCGTTGTTCGTCGACGGACGGCTGCTGTACGGCGGCGCGACCGGGGCCGGCGAGATCGGACACGTCGGCCGCTACGGGGAGGAACGCTGCACTTGCGGGCAGATCGGACACCTTGAAGCGTACGCGGCCGGGCGGGCTCTGTCCCGCCGTTATGCCGAAGCGACCGGGCGAACCCTCGCCGCGGAAGCGGTCGCGGAGGAAGCGCGCGCTGGTGATCAAGCTGCTCAGGCGGTGTTTACCGACGCGGGCCGGTTCCTCGGCCAGGCGGTCGCGCACGCGGCCGGGCTGCTCGGCCTCGCGACCTGCGTACTCGGCGGTTCCGTGGTGAAGTCGTGGGCCTTGCTGGAGAAACCGCTGCGGGAAGCGCTGGAAGAACGGCCGCTGCTGTCCGGGAAACCGGTGTCGATCCGGCTCTCCCGGCACGGGGCGAAATCCGTGGCGCTCGGCGCGGCCAGTCTCACTGCCGGTATTCAGCGGCTACCGGACGTGAGCAACCCCTAAACCAGTCCTCTGTGGACCATCGAGAAAACCGTGGCCTCGGGGTATACGCTGTCGGGCACCGACGGAGCCGGGGGCAACGATGCGCGCGAAGCTGGACGGAACGGGACGGGCGAGAACCGCGGCGGACCACGCGCGTGAGCGTGGTCTCCACCCCGCTGACAGCAGATGACTTGGTCTATACCATTCCGGTGATCATTTCCCGTCCGGTGGCCAACGAGGGGATCCCATGCCCGTCATCAGGCGCAATATCGTCCCGCTCCGGTATTCCGACCCGAGCGTCGTCGCCTACGTGCGCAGCCCGAGCGACTGGATGGTGTCCAACTGCGGCTGGATCCGGGGCCGGGAAGGCGTTCTGCTCGTCGACACCTGCGGCACCGAACGCGACACGCTCGACCTGGTCAGCGACGTCCGCAAGTACTCGACCGTCGAAATGCCGCTCACGCTCGTGCTGACCCACGCGCACGGCACCCACCACAACGGGGCCGGGGTCGCGCTGCGCAACGGCGGCCGGATCCTGGCCGCGCCCACCGCGGTGCCGATCATCCGGTCCGGACCGCAGTGCGACGAGGAGATCTTCGCCTGCGCGAACTGGGGCAAGCTCGAGGCGCCGCGGCCCGAGGCGGTCCACGCGGTGATCGAACCGGTCGAGGTCGACCTCGGCGGCGTGGTCGTGGAGGTCGTCCCATTTCCCGGGACGGCGCACACCGACGGCGACCTCGTGCTGTTCGAACCGCGCACCGGGACGCTCTTCACCGGCGACCTGCTGTCGGTCGGGTCCACGCCGTTCGCCGTGCACGGTTCGATCCCGGGCTGGCTGACCGCGCTGGACTGGCTCGACAAAATGTTCCCGGACGTCCGCACCTTCGTGCCCGGACACGGCGGGCTCAGCCATCCGGGCAGTTTCCCGGTCGCGGTGCTCCGCACTTATCTGCACTGGCTGCTCGACGCGACCGCGGGCGCGGGCACGCCGGACTTCGCCGAACTCGCCACGATCGCCCGCCGCCGCTGGCCCACGTGGACAGTCCCGGAACGGCACATCGGGAATCTGCTGCGCGCGCACGCCGACCAGCACGGGGAACAACTCCCGTCCGCCGAAGCGATGCGCGCGATCCGCGAAGCCGCCGGCGGCAAGATCGACTTGGACACGCTGCTCGGACTCGGCAAGTCCTAACGCCGGGAAATCGATTCCCCGGCCGCCTTTCCGGTTCCGCGAGTACGTGAGGGGAACCCTGAGGGACTCTGATTCCGTCAGGGTTCCCCTCACGTACGGCAAACCCGCGCGCCCGCCGCCCACGTCGGTCCTGGCATTGTCGCAGCGGTATCGCGTCGAAGGCCGGGGGAACCGCGATTTCCCCCTGGCAGGCAGAAGGGCGCCGCCGGGAATCCCGGCGGCGCCCTCACCGCTGATCACTCGCCGCGGCCCCGCGGCACAGCTGCTGAAATAGAACGCTCAGGCGCTGGCCTTCTTGCGCGTCGCGCGCTTGCGGGCCGGCTTGGCCGGAGCCTCGGTGTCGCGCTCCTCGTAGGCCTTCACGATCTCGGCCGGGAGCCGGCCGCGGTCGGAAACGGTGAAACCGTTGGCTTCGGCCCACTCGCGCATCGCCTTGTTGCGCTCGCGGTCCGCGGCGGTCGAAGCCGGCCGCGGCGACTGCCCGGCGGCCATCCGGACCTTGCGGCCGCCGACCCGGCGCGAGGCGGCGACGTAGCGGGCCAGCTCTTCCCGCAGTGCGGCAGCGTTCTCTTCGGACAGATCGATCTCGTAGCTCACGCCGTCGAGACTGAACGGGACGGTCTGCTCGGCGATGCTGCCGTCGATGTCGTCCACCATCTCGACATGGACTTTTTGCGCCATGATTCGCGTTCCTTCACCTTCTACAGGATGTGCCTGCGATTACCCTATCGTGTCGAGTGACGGACCGCGCAGCGCGACTCCATTCCTGTCCGGCCGGCCGTGCTTTCCCGTCCGGTTCCCGAACACCTTCAGTGCCCAATCCGCGACTGCCCGCACAGTTCCTCCCGGTCCGCCCGCTAAGCGAACGCCCCGCGCCCGGCTAATGCGAGCGAGTTTCGCCGGACTGGAAAATTTCCAGTCCGGGCTGCGGTATTCGCACGCGGTTTCCCGGTCAGCGGACTGGCCGCGCGGGCCCGGAAACGGCCGAAGGCCGCCGGGTCGAAACCCGGCGGCCTTCGGTGTCTGGAGAGAAACGCGAGCTAGCCGCGCCCGGTCGGCGCACCCGTCTTCGGGTCGAGCGGGAGCTTGCCCGCCTGCGGCCACCAGAAGTTGAACATGTTCCAGAGTCCGCCCGCGCGAGTGTCGAACGAGCCGTTCCCGACCCGGCCGGAGAACCAGTTGTCCTCGATGAACTTCAGCACCGAGGTCTGGTCGGTCCGGGTGTGGTCGACGTAGTTCACCTTGCTGTAGGGCGAGATGACCAGCAGCGGCAGCCGCGGGCCGTAGCCGCAGCGGTCGGCGTGCCCGCCGAGCCCGGCCGGCTTGCCGGTGCAGACGGCCTGGTCCTGCGAAGCGTCCTGAGAACCGTTGACGATCTTCGAGTTCTCGTGGTCGTACCAGCCGTCGGAGTCGTCGTAGGCGAGCACGATCGCGGTCGAACGCCACTCCGGCGACTGCTGGATCTTGTTGATCTCGTCGACGACGAAATGCTGTTCGTCGAGCGGGTCGGAATAGCCCGCGTGCCCGTCCTGGTACTCCGGCGCCTTCAGGAAGCTGACCGCGGGCATCGAACCGGCCTTGAGCGAGTCGTTGAAGTCGCTCATGTCGTACTGGTGGTTGGCCTGGTCGGTCTGCCCGATCGCCTGCACCGAGGACGGCGGCAGGTGGTGCGGGTTCGCAGTGGACTTGTAGTACTGGAACGGCTGGTGGTGCGGGCTGTAGTCCACGGAGGACTGATTGCCGATGTTCGCGTGCTTCTGCCCGCAGACCGCGTAGCCGTTCTGGGTGCCGGTCGGCTTGAAGCCGCCCTGGAACCAGCCCCACGTGACGTGCCGGTCGTTCAGCAGGTCGCCGATATTGCGGCCCTGCATCGCGCCGAGGTTGTCCTTCGAGGTGTGGTTCTTGCCCGAGCAGTCGTCCCACGCCGGGTCCGGGTCGTTGATCACGGTGCCGACGCCGTTCTCGTCCGGCGACGCGACGACGTAGGAGTCGCTCTTCGGCTCGTGCGTGACCGGGTCGACCGCCTGGATCCCGTGCGTCTGGCCGGAGATCAGGTTGATCGCGCCCGGGGTGGAGGGGCCGAAGACGGTGTTGAACGAGTTGTCGCTCAGCGAGTAGTGCTGCGCGTAGTTCCACATGCCGGTGACGGTGTTGCCGTCGTAGTAGTCCATCACCAGACCCGGCTCGCCGAACAGGACCGGCTGGCCGGTGCACTTGTCGGTCTCGGTCTTCTCGACGAACTTGTCCATCTTGCCGCCGTTGAACGCGGCCTGCTCGGCGCCGTAGCTGTGGTTCTGGTCGCAGGTGAGCGCCTGGTCCGGCCCGAGCCGCTTCGGGTTGTACGCGTTCGGGTTGTGGGTGAGCAGCTTCTCGTCGAGGCCGTTGACCTTCGGCGTGTTCTTCGCGGCCTGGAACGGGGTGCCGTTCTCGTTGGTGGCGTTCGGGTAGGTGCCGAAGTAGTGGTCGAACGAGATGTTCTCGCCGAAGATCACCACGACGTGCTTGATCGGGGTGAGGGTGGGCAGCCACGACGCCGGAAGCGGGTGCAGCGGCTGGGCCTGCGCGGACGACGCCGCGGACCCGGTGACGATCGCGAGCACGGCCGCCGAGACGAGCGCGCCCGCACCGAGCAGGCGACGGCGCCGCCTGCCGAATGCTGTGTCCACTGAGGATTCCTCCTGGTTTCGCGGGGTGGGGATGGGGGCGCGCCTCAGGCGAGGAGCGCCCGGCCGAAGTGGTCGCCGGGACCGGTGACGCCGGGCAGCGCGAAGAAGTAGCCGCCGCCGAACGGGGAGATGTAGTCGACGAGCGGTTCGTCGATCAGCCGCTTCTGCACGGTTTCGAACTGCCGCTCGAGATCCTGCTGGTAGCAGGTGAAAACGAGGCCCATGTCGAGGTTGCCGTTGGCGTCGACGCCGCGGTCGTAGTTGACCGCGCGGCGCAGGATCCGCTGTCCGTCGGTCTCCGGGGTGCGCGGGTTCGCCTTGCGGATGTGGCTGGTGAGCGGGATGACGGTGCCGATCGGATCGTCGGCGTAGCGGGGTTCGTCCTGTTCGGATGCCCCGTCCAGCGGCGCACCGGTGTCGCGGCGGCGGCCGAACATGTTCTCCTGCTCGGTGATCGAGACCCGGTCCCAGAATTCCACCAGCATCCGGATCAGCCGGATCACCTGGTAGCTGCCGCCGGTCGTCCACGCGGGCTCGCCCGCCCCGGACACCCACACCAGCCGGTCCATTTCGGACGCTCCCGGGTTGGCGGTGCCGTCCTTGAACCCCATCAGGTTGCGCGGCGTGCCGGACGGCCTCGACGGCGAACTGAAGCCGTTGATCTTCCAGCGCAACTGCATTCCGCCGCGGGTCGCGCGAGTCAGGTCGCGCAGCGCGTGCAACACGGTGTCGGTGTCGCTGGCGGACAACGTGAGCGACAGGTCGCCGTGGCACTGCGAGGCGTCGAGCGCGTCGTTGGGGAACATGGTCATCGGCTTGAGCTTCTTGGGCTTGCGGTCGGCCAGCCCGTAGCGTCCGTCGAAAAGGGACGATCCGACGCCGACAATCACACCGAGATCACTGTGCGGCACAACCGGACCGAGCACGCCGGAATCAGCGGGTGGCGCGGTAATGCCGAGCGAGGCCGGGGCACCGCCATTCGTAAGAAACCGCGCTCGGTCGGTGATCTCCTGGAACAGCTGGGTCAATTCGGCGCGATTCTCGGCGACCACGTCGAAGGACGCGATGATGCTTTGTGCCGGTGGCTGCCGGAGAATCGCCGCCTGCCGGGGCCCGTGAAACGGCACGGTGGCCGGTGACTCTTCGCTGGCGCTAGCCGTCACCCCAATCCCGGCCGCAGCGGTGATGCCCGCGCCGACAACGGTGCGACGCAGGAAGGACCGTCGAGAGGATTCCGTGGTCACGAGATCCTCCTCGGCTCCGCGATAGCCGCGATCGGAGCGAGCAGCTCGGTCAATTCGCTGACGTCGGCATTGAGCTTCTGCCGCTGCACCGCGGACAGTTGGCTTACCGGCGTCCACGAGTTGTCCGGCTTCTTCGCACTGTCCAGGGCGGCTTTGGTGCGTTCCATCCACTTGTCCACCTTGGACAGTGCCGGATAACGCGGAGCGAGAACCGGACGCAGCACATCGAGAACCGCTTGCGTCCCATCGAGATTCGCCCGAGCCGTGGCGAGGTTGGTGCCGCTGCCGTAATCGGTGCGGGCGGTCAGTTCGAATTGCAGGGTGTTCTCCACGATCTCGTGCGCGCGCAAGCCAAGGTCGTTCGGATTGACCTGACTGTCCGCAAAGGACTTGCGGAGCTTCTGCACGTCGCTGTCCAGCTGATCGGCCACCGGGACCAGGGCGGCGAGATCTTCGTTGTGCCACAATCCGGATTCGATCCGATGGAACCCGGTGAAATCAGGGCTCTTGATACCGTCCGGCTTACCGTCCGCGGTCCCGTTGATGGCCTTGTCCGAGTCCCCGAACGCGTTGTAAGCCGCGCCAAGACGTTCGTAGTCCAGATGCGCGGCCAGCCAAGCCACCTGACTCGCCCCGCGATCGTTGCCGCGAATGGCGTCCTTCACCTTGCCCACGTCCGCGGCCAACTGGTCGAGCCCTTGCGTCACCTGCGCTTGATAGGACTTCAACGGCCCGAGCAGATCATTCTGCGTCACCGGTGCGACCCCCGGACCACGCTCGGCCCCGCCACTCACTGTGACAGCAGGCCCGACAATCGCCGACGAATCCTCCGGGAGACAACGGAATGCGTACGTCCCATTGCCAAGCGTCACCTGCAACGGCCGGGTAGTGCCACTGCCCAGCCCCTCGACCTCGCCGTAAACCACCCCGGTCGCCGGATCGATCAGATCGACCTCGGAAGTCACGGATCCGGTGTTGTGCAGGTGAAAAGTCTGCACCCCCGGCCGAGGATCCGCCCAGCCCTGCCCGCAAGCCGACCGGGAAATCTGGATCTCCGGATCCTGCGCCGAAGCCCCGTCGGGCCACACCGCGAACGCGACACCCCCCGCCACGACCGCAATCGCGACCCCGCCGCCAATCCAGCGGGCACGCCCAACCCCCGGCACTCTTTTCCTCCTGCTTGCACACGTTCGGACTACCCGGAACGGAATTATGCGTGCGGAAAGTGAAGAAACCCTGGTCGAGAACGTCACCTACCCGGGAATTCACCAGGACTTCAACCAGCCAACGGAAGAAAAGGGATATAGCCACCAAAGCACTCAGCGACCCCAGCCCGTTTCGCCGCATATGTGACTTCGCGGACCCCCGGAGTCCATGAGGGCCACCTTCACGTACTCAGAGTCCCTCAGGGTTCCCCTCACGACCCGCCCGCCACCACCCCGGGATGCGCCCCAATGTGGCATTGGGTGCGTCAGACGCACCCAATGTGGCGTTCGTTGCATCGCATGCACCCAATGCCACATTGGGGCGCAAGCCCCACCTCTAAAACCGCCGCCGATGCACCCAACGACCGGGGGCACCCACCCCTCCCCCAACCCCGATACGAAGCCTCCCTGCGGGCGG
>NZ_GG657746.1:6670103-6701688 GCF_000158875.1 Streptomyces sp. AA4
GGCATCTTTCCCGCCTTGACAAGCACCCACCGCCCGTCAGCACAATGAAACTTCGGGGTGCCTCACGCAACCCCCCAAAAGCAATGTCGCCCGCCAGGGCGACGAGCCGAACACCCCCGCAACGAAGGGCGACCCCATGACCCACAGCGATCTGACCCCCAGCGACCTGACCCACCGCTTCACCACCCTAACCACCGCCCACCTGGCAGACGGCTGCCTCCGCGCCCGCCTGACCGTCCGCTGCGCCCCAGCCGGAACCAGGTCAATAACCCCAGGCCAGAAGCTCTCCGGCAGAGTCCTCCCAGCCAGACACTCCGGCAGTGTCGACGTCTTCCTGGAAGCCCTGACCACCGCCCGCCCAGGCGACGTCCTGGTAGTAGACAACCGAGGCCGCCTGGACGAGAGCTGCGTAGGCGACCTCATCACCGCCGAAGCAGCGGCAGCCGGACTGAGCGGCATAGTCATCTGGGGCCTGCACCGGGACACCGCCGAACTCCGCGAAATCGGCCTCCCGGTCTACAGCCTGGGCTCCCTCTCCACCGGCCCCCTGCACCTCAACGACCGCGCCGCCGACGCCCTCGATGCCGCCACCGTCGGCGAATGGACCGTCACCACCGACGACCTGGTCTTCGGCGACGACGACGGCGTCCTCTTCATCCCAGCCGCCCAAGCCGAGGAAGTATTCCGGCTAGCCGAATCCATTCGCGACACCGAACACCGGCAAGCGGCGAAGATCCGCGACGGCGTCACCCTCCGCGAACAGGTCCGGTTCAGCGAATTCCTGACCCTCCGGGAAAAGGACCCGTCCTACACCTTCCGGCAGCACCTCCGCGCGAAAGACAGCGCCATTGAAGAGTAAGAAAACCGCCCTGATCACCGGAGTCGGCCGGAAAGCCGGAATCGGCGCCGCGATCGCCGCCCGGCTGAAGGAAGACGATTGGAACGTCGTCACCACCCGCTGGTCCGACTACGACCGCCGGATGCCGTGGGGCCCCGACGAGACCGTCGAGGGCATCGAAGCCGACCTGGCCGACCCGGAAACCCCGGCGAGACTGTTCGACCAGATCGACGACGACGTCCAAGCGCTCGTGCTCGCCCACTGCGAGTCCGTGGATTCCGGCCTGCTCGACACCACAGTGGACAGTTTCGACCGGCACTTCGCGGTGAACGCCCGCGCAAGCTGGCTGCTGATCCGAGAGTTCGCCCAACGCTACCGCGGACCCCGCGGTGCAGGGAGGATCGTAACGTTGACCAGCGACCACGTAGTGCACAACTTGCCCTACGGAGCAAGCAAAGGCGCGCTCGACCGGATCACCCTCGCCGCAGCGGGAGAACTAGGCCACCTCGGCATCACGGCGAACGCGGTGAACCCGGGCGCGACCGACACCGGCTGGATCCCCGAAGCCGACCGCGAAGCGTTCGCCCGGCACAATCCGCTGGGCCGGATCGGCACCCCACGCGACTGCGCGGGTCTGGTCGCGTTCCTCTGCGGACCGGAAGGCGGCTGGGTGAACGGACAAGTCCTCGTCGCCAACGGAGGAGCGGCATGAACGACAAACATCTCGCGTACGTCCTGCTCCGCCGCGGCGAAACCGTGCTGCTGATCCGCCGCGCGCCGGGGACTTTCCTCGGCGGGCATTGGGAATTCCCCGGCGGCACCGTCGAACCCGGCGAAGCCCCGGAGACCACCGCGGTACGGGAAGTCGCCGAGGAAACCGGGCTGCGCGTACAGCTCGCCGGGGAACGGGTCCGCCAATCCTGGCCGGACCGCACCGGCAAACCGTTCACCGTGCACGCCGCCTACTACGACGCGCACCCGGAATTCCTCGGCGACCTTCAGCTCAACCCGGCCGAACACGACGACCACCGCTGGCTGACCCCCGCCGACGCGGCCGGACTCCCCCTGTCCGACCACGTCAGGCAGGTATTGCTCGGCTGAAATCCCGAGCCAGCTGTGCGGCCCGCTCGCGCAGCAACGACCGGGCCTCCGCCACGCACCGGTGCTCGTCCGGTTCGACGTCGGTCAGCGCGTACACCCCGGCGAAGCCCGCTTCCCGCCATTCCGGTGCGGACAGCAGGCACCGCCCGGCCAACGCGACGACCGGTGTGCCGCCCGCCGCGCGGAGAACGCCCACCGGCGCTTTTCCGTGCAGCGACTGGGTATCCAGCGAACCCTCGCCGGTGACGACGAGCCGGGCGTCCCGGGCCGCGGCCGGGAAACCCAGCAACTCCAGCAACAACTCGATGCCGGGCCGAATGCGGGCGCCGAGTCCGGTGAGCACACCGAACCCGACGCCGCCTGCCGCGCCGGCGCCCGGGGTGGTGGCGTGCGCGGAGCCCATCACTTCAACCCACCGGGTCAGCCCGCGTTCCAGCAACGCGATCTCGGCGGGTCCAGCACCCTTCTGCGGCCCGTACACCACGGCCGCGCCGTCCACGCCCAGCAACGGGTTATCCACATCGGACGCCAGGACAATGTCCACTTCGGGCAGTGCGGACAAATCCACTGTGGACAACTCCGCCAAGGCCGCGCCGCCGGGCGGAAGCTGCGCACCGGACGCGTCGAGCAGTCGCGCACCCAGCGCAGTCAGCAACCCAGCGCCGCCGTCGGTGCAAGCACTGCCGCCGACCCCGAGCACGATTTGCGTCGCCCCGGCGGCACGGGCGGCCGCGATCAGCTCGCCCGTGCCGTAGCTCGACGCGGTCAGCGGCTCCAGCCGCCCGCCGGGCAGCCGGTGCAGGCCGGACGCCTCCGCCAGTTCGACGACGGCGACCGTCCCGCGCAGCGCGTAGTACGCGGTGATCCGGCGGCCGGTCGGCCCGGACACCCGCACCGGAACCCGCTGGAACCCGGCCGCGACGGCGGCGGCGACGGTGCCGTCGCCGCCGTCCGCCACCGGCAGCTGCCGCACCGGCTCGCCCGGCGCGACCTCGGCGAACGCCGCGGCCACCACCTCCGCGACCTCCGCCGCGGTGAGCGAGCCCTTGAACTTGTCCGGAGCGACCAGAACCGTCACGCCGCGGCCTTGAACGCTCGCCAGTCGCCGATTTCCGTAATGTCCCGCAGCTGCACGTGCGAGGTCTGCGGCCGCCGCAGCAGCATCGCGAACGCCGAACTGCCGTCGGCCAGTTCGATCACGCCCAGCTCCAGCTCCGGCGGTTCGGACGGGAGCACGCGGTCGCGCAGCTGGTCCAGCGTGAGGTCGTAGACCTCGCCGGAGATCGCCGCGCCGCCGTGCGCCACCGGGACCAGCGCCGGGCATTGCCCGCCCACCGAATAGAACCGGTACTTCGCGGCCGTGGTCGTTTCGGCCACCAGCGGAGCGCCGTCGAGCAGATGGTGCAGAGGTTCGCCGCGCATCGCGCCGCCGTTGAGGAACATCAGAGGCATGGTGGTCCCTTTCTTCTCTCAGAGGATCGCCTTCACCACGTCGATTCCGAAGTAGACGGTGAACACGAGCGCGAGCACGGTGAGGATCCACCCCGCTTCACGCCACTTCCCGCGGAAGGTCTTGATCAGCACGAACGCGATGAGGCCCGCGCCGACGCCGTTGGTGATGGAGTAGGTGAACGGAATGAGCGCGACCGTCAGGAACACCGGGATCGTGTAATCCGGGTCGTTCCACGGAATGTTGCGGCATTGCGCCACCATCATCCCGCCGATCACCACGAGCGCCGGTGCGGCGGCCTGCGCCGGCACGATGCCCGCGATCGGCGTGAACAGCAGCGTCGCCCCGAACAAGAGCCCGGTCACGACACTCGCCAGCCCGGTCCGCGCGCCCTCCCCGACGCCGGCCGCGGACTCCAGGAACACGGTGTTCGGCGACGAGCCGGACACCCCGCCCGCGATCGCCCCGGCCCCGTCCACGAACAGGATCCGGCCCATCCGCGGCACCCGGCCGTTCTTCGACAGCCCGGCCTCGGCCGACACGCTGGTGATGGTGCCCATCGCGTCGAAGAACCCGGACAGCACCAGGGTGAACAGGAAGATCGTCGCGGTCAGCGCGCCCGCCTTGGCGAATCCGCCGAACAGATCGACGTGCCCGAGCAGCCCGAAATCGGGAGCCGCGACCACGGAATGCGGCAGCGTCGGAGTCGTCAAACCCCAATCGCCGACGCCGAATCCGTCGTGCAGCACCACCGCGAGCACGGTGGCGGCGGCGATGCTGATCAGCACCGCGCCGGGCACCTTCCGCGACACCAGCACGGTCATCAGCAGGAGGCCGAAGCAGAACACCGCGATCGGCAAACCGGACAGATGGCCGTCGACGCCGAGCCGAACGGGAACAGTCGTGTGCGCCGCGTCCGGAATGCGGGTCACGAACCCGGCGCTCACCAGTCCGACGAGCGCGATGTACAACCCGATCCCGACGGTGATCGCGGTTTTCAGCGGTCCGGGGATCGCGTTCATGATGCGTTCCCGGACCCCGCTGACCGCCATCAGCACGATGCAGACGCCCTCGAGCACCACCAGCCCGAAAGCCTGGGCCCACGTCATCGCCGGGGCCATCTGGAACGCGACGATGCCGTTGATCCCGAGACCGGCGGCGAGCGCGAGCGGCGCGTTGCCGACGAGTCCCATGAGGACAGTCATCACGGCGGCGGCGAGCGCGGTCGCCGTGGTTACTTGCGCGGCGCTGAGTTTCGCGCCGGTGATGTCGGCGGAAGCGCCGAGGATGAGCGGGTTGAGCAAAACGATGTAGGCCATCGCGACGAAGGTGGTCACCCCTCCGCGCACTTCCCGGCCTACGGTGGTGTTGCGAGCGCGTATTTCGAAAAGTCGCTCCACAATGGACTTGCGCTGCGGTCCGGGAGCCGAGGTCACCGCTTCTTCGAGGCGTACCTGGGTCATGCGTCCTCCCCTTGCCGGTGGGTGTGCCGGACCGCACCCCTGGCACAGGCAAGGGGCGGCGCGGCGGGACGTTTGCGTTTTTCTGGTGCTCCGGTCAGCACCGGGAGGGTGGCCCGGTGGGGTGGGGCGGAGAACGCTGAAGCCGATTCTGACCGGCCTCAGCACTCGCCGAGGCTCAGTACTCGATCCGGTCGGACCGGTTGAGCCAGGCGGAGAACGGGGCGAAAGCGTCCGATGTGGACACTCGCGAAACCGGGGTCTGCCACGTTTCGCGGGGATGCTCGAAAAGCTCGTAGAAGGCCCGGTCGTCGAATCCGGCCCGGGCGGCGTCGTCCCGGTCGGCCGCGTACAGCACGCGGTCCACGCGCGCCCACAGCGACGACGCGAGGCACATCGGGCACGGCTCGCACGAGGAGACGAGCACGCATCCGGCGAGGCTGAACGTGCCGAGCGCCTGGCAGGCCGCGCGGATCGCGACCACCTCGGCGTGCGCGGTCGGGTCGAGCGACGGGGTGACGCGGTTGACGCCGGTCGCGACGATCTCGCCGTCCTTCACCACGAGCGCGCCGAACGGGCCGCCGCCGTCGGCGACGTTCTTCTCGGCGATCCGCACGCATTCGGCGAGCCAGGCGCGTTCGACGTCGGCATCGATGGACACGGTCATGACAGTAGCGCTCCCAACAGCTCGGGTTTCGGTGTGCTCAGGACCAGGCCGGACCGGCCGGCGGGGCGTCGTCGCGCAGGACGGTGCCCTCGATCAGCCCGTAGGGCCGGTCGGCGGCGTAGAAGACCTCGCCGGGGTTGTCGAGGCCGAACGGCTCGAGGTCGACGAGGAAATGGTGCTTGTTCGGCAGCGAGAACCGGATCTCCGCGATCTCCGGGACGGCCTCCAGCACCGCCTCGCCCATCGCGTACAGCGTCTGCTGCAGGGACTGGCTGTGCGTGCCGCCGAACGCGTCGAGCAGCGTGGCGAGCGCGGTTTCGTGCGCCTGCGCCCAATCGGCCTCCTCGACGGAGAACCGCCAGGTCGCGGATACCGCGGTGGCGAGGATCCGGTCCTTGACCTCGACCAGCGTGGTGTATTCGTCGCGCGGGAAGCCCCAGAATTCGGATCCGGTGGAGTTGAGCACGGTGAGGTCCTCGACCCCGCCCAGCACCCAGGCCCGCTCGCCGTCGTAGGTGACGCGGGTGGTGCGCGTGCCCGCCCCGGAACGGGCGAACGAATGGTGCGCCGGACGTCCGCCGACCTGCAGCCGCTCCCACGGATGGGCCACGATCCCGACGCGGGCGAGGTGGATGCTCTCCTGGCTGGACACGAAGTGCCGGGCCAGCCGCAGCGCGAAGTCCTCGATCTCGCCGATGCCGTCGCGGGCGAAGGCGAACACCGTGTTCTTCTGCGTGTCGGTGGCCAGCACCTTGTCGTTGGCCCCGGTCAGGTGGGTGTCGCTCATGTCGCCCGACAGCGACACGCTCACGGTGAGGTCGGTGATCCGGTGCTCGTCTCCGTCCCGGTCGACGCGGACCAGCCGGTTTTCGGCCTTCCCGTATCGGTTGTCGCCAAGAACGATCGCCATTGGTCATCCCTTTCCGTTCGCTCGCCGAGTGAGTACACCTGCCCGGGCGTGGCCCGGGCCACGGCAGATCCACCGAAAGGAGTGAGCGCGAAGGGCCGGTTTTTCGTAGTTTCCGCCAAACCCCTCTGGTGTGCGGTACTGATGGGCGGAAGGAGGCGCGCATGCGGCTGGGTGCACTGCTCGACACCCCGGAGCTGGGGTTGCGGCTGCTGGCGGGCGAGAAGGCGCGCGACCGGGAGTTCGGCCGCGTCTTCCAGGCGACCCTGCAGGATCCGACGCGGTACCTCGACGGCGGCGAGATCGTGCTGTGCGGCCTGCGCTGGCTGCCCGGGCCCGCGGACGCGGACGCGTTCGTCGGCAAACTCGCCGCCGCGGGCGTGACCGCGCTCGGGGCCGGGACCGCCGAGGTGGGCGGCCCGGTGCCGGACTACCTCGTGGCCGCCTGCGAACGCGTCGGCCTGCCGTTGTTCGAGGTGCCGGTGTCGGTTTCGTTCGCGACCGTGGCCGAGCGGGTGATCCTGGGCCTGGCGGCGGAACGCTCGGCGCCCGCCCGCGATTCGCACCGGCGGCTGGTGGCCGCGGTGACGTCCGGCCACGGACTGTCCGCGCTGGTCAAGGCCGGCGCGGAGGAGCTGGGCACGGACTGTCTCGTGCTGAGCGCGACCGGGCAGCAGCTGGCCGGCGGACCGGAACTGCCTGCCGCCCGCCGCGCCGCGCTGGCCCGGCGGTTCCTGCGGGCCGAACGGCTGCCCTGTCAGGACGGCCCGGTCACGCTGCTCGGCGCGGCCGGACGCTCCGGGCACCGGATCGCGAGCTGGTTCCTCGTGGTGGACGGCGATCCGGCGAAGTGGCCGTCCGCGCGCCGGGAGCTGGCGCTGGAACTCGCGGCGCTGGTCGGGCTCGAACGGTCCCGCATGGACGAGGCCCGGCGCATCGAGAACCGGGCGGCCGAACCCCTGTTGCGGCTGGTGCTCTCCGACGACGCGGCACCAGGTGAGCTGACGTCCCGGCTGGCCGCCGCCGGCTTCGCGCCGCAGGAACCGGTGACGACGCTGTCCGCCGAGGTCCGCGGCGGCGGGCCGGGGCTCGCGCAGGTGCTGGTCGAGGAACTGCTTTCGGCCACCGGGCAGCCGGTGCTGGTGGCGACCGTGGAAGGCGAGACGTTCGGCCTGTTCGCGTCACGGGATACCGAGGCGTTGCGGGAAGCGGTGCACACGATCGAACCGGCGCTCGGGTCCGCGCGGCTGACGCTCGGCCTCAGCCGGGCCGCGGACGCCGCCGGGCTCCGCGCCGGAGTGCAGGAAGCCCGGCACGCGCGCACGCTGGCCGCGTTGACCCCGGGCCGCGCGACAGTGTTGTCCGGCGACGAAGTGGCGTCGCATCTGCTGCTGCTCGCCGCCGTGCCGGAGGACTTGCGCCGCACATTCGGCGAAAAAGTACTGGGCCCGGTACTCGCGTACGACGCGGCACACGGTTCCGAATTGATAACGACGCTCAAGGCGTTCCTGGAACATTCGGGATCTTGGACGCAGACGTCGGCCACTCTGCACTTGCACGTGAACACTCTGCGATACCGCATCACCCGGATCGGCGAACTCACCGGACGCGATCCGAGCCGGTTCGCCGACCGCGTGGATCTTTATCTGGCCGGCTGCTTCACGCAGAACTGGGGATGGTCTTGACCATCCGTCCGAAATGTCCAGCGGAAACGCCGCGACACGGAATTTTCCGTACCCCGTAACGGAAATCCCGGCAGTACGCTTATCCGTAAAGAGTTATTGGGAATACTTGACCATTCGATGAAGGACGACGGCACTCGGGAGGAGGATGCACCATCCGACCGAGCGTCCTACTCTGAGGTCATGTACATCGCATTGCTGTCCTACACAGCACCTCGAAACGAAGTCGACTACGCGCTGGCCGAACACGCCGAGTGGCTGCGAAGCCAGTTCGCGCATGGATTGTTCCTCGTTTCCGGAAAAGGAAACGAGGACGCCGACCAGGTCATCATCACCCGCCCGTGCCTGCGCGGCAAGCTGGACGCCGTGCTCGCCACCGATCCGCTCGTCCTGCAACGGCTCGCGCATTACCGCGTGATCGAATTCTCCGCCACCCGCACCGCGGGCGAGTTCCTGACCGTCAACGAGGCGCTCGCCTCCTGATCCGCACTGCCGCAGATCGACCGAACGCCCGGACGCAGGTGGCCTCCGGACCTTTCCGCCCGCCACCTGCCGGACGTACTCCCGCCGCGAACTCGCCTATGATCACGCGAGATCTTTCGTTCCGGCCCGGGAGACCGCATGCATACGCCCGACCTCGTGTTCCGAGGCCGTCGCCTCACCAGTGACCGCGCCCTGGTGATGGCCATCGTCAACCGCACCCCAGACTCCTTCTACGACAACGGTGCGACCTTCGAAGAAGCCCCCGCGCAAGCGGCCATCCGGCGCGCGCACGCCGAGGGCGCCGACCTGATCGACATCGGCGGCGTGCCCGCGGGCAAGGGCCCCGAGGTCACCGCGGCCGAGGAGATCCGCCGCGTCGTGCCGACCGTCGAATGGGCCCGCGAGAACTTCCCCGACCTGGTGATCAGCGTGGACACCTACCGCGCCGAGGTCGCCGACGCGGTCTGCCGCGCGGGCGCGGACCTGGTCAACGACAACTGGGCCGCGGTCGAACCGGAAATCCTCGACGTCGCCGCCGAGCACGGCGCGGGCTACATCTGCTCGCACACCAACGGTCTCGTGCCGCGCGCCGAAGCCCTCCGGCCGGTGTACGACGACGTGGTGGCGGCGGTCGTCGAAGGCACCACCTCGCTGGCCGAGCGCGCGCTCGCCGCGGGGGTGCCGCGCGAGGGCATCATGATCGACCCCTGCATCGACTTCGGGAAGAACTCCTACCAGTCGCTCGAACTGCTGCGGCACGTCGACGCGCTGGTCGCGACGGGCTGGCCGGTGCTGATGGCGCTGTCGAACAAGGACGTGATCGGCGAAACGCTGGACCTCCCGGTCGGCGAACGGGTCATCGGCACGCTCGCCGCCACCGCGGTGTCCGCGCTGCACGGCGCGGCGATGTTCCGCGCGCACCAGGTCCGCGAAACGCGGCAGGTCGCGGAGATGGTGGCGAGCATCGTCGGCACCCGGCCGCCGGCGAACGTTGTACGGTCGGTCTGATGCGCGAGATCTTTCCGGGAAACTCAGACCGCACCGAGGCCGACGTCGAGCAGCTCTACGTCTATCCGGACGGGCCGAAGTGGCTCGCGGTGAACTTCGTGTCCAGCGCCGACGGCGGGATCACCATCGACGGCCGCTCGGGCGGGCTGTCGACGCCCGCGGACCGGATCGTCTACCGGCTGGGCAACGACCTCGCCGACGTCCTGCTGGTCGGCGCGGGCACCGCGATGGCCGAGGGCTTCGAGGGCCTGCGGCCGGACGAGAAGACCGCCGAGCGGCGGCGCCGGCACGGGCTGGCCCCGATCGCGCCGATCGCCGTGGTCAGCACCGGCCGTTCGCTGCCGCCGGACGCCCCGGTGATCACCAAGGCGCTGGTGCCGACGATCGTCGTCACCAGTGCGGCGACCGATCCGGAACTGCGCGAGGCGTGGGCGTCGGCCGGGGCGGATGTCCTGATCGCCGGGACAGGCGACCCAACCCTGCACGAGGCCACCGGCGACCCGGCCCTGCACGCGGACCCGGAGGACCAGCGCCCGCGTCCCCGGCACGGCGACGTCGACCTGCGGGCCGCGGTGGACGAACTGGCCCGGCGAGGACTCCGCCGCATCGACTGCGAGGGCGGACCGCACCTGTTCGCGTCGCTGCTGGCCGCGGGCGTAGTCGACGAACTGCGCCTGACCGTCGCGCCGATGCTGATCGCCGGGGACGCGCCGCGCGTCGCGATGGGCGCGGCCATCGACCCGCAACAGCTCGAACTGCTTTCCGCCCTGGTGGACGACAACTCACTACTCTTGCGGTATCGCGTCCACTGACCCGGGGAGGGATCGTGGCCAAGACCGCTCTGCGCAACGCGCGCGTCTTCGACGGGCGAGGGCTCACCGAACCGCGCACCGTCGTGATCGACGGGACAGTGCTCGGCGCCGATCCCGCCGGGGCACGGGAAATCGACGCGGCCGGGGCGACGCTGCTGCCCGGGTTCATCGACTCCCACGTCCACCTGACCGAGCCCGCGCAGCTGGCCGCGCTGGCCGCCTGGGGCGTCACGACCGGCCTGGACATGGCGTGTTTCCCCGCTTCTCGGGTGGCCGCGCTGCGCTCGGCGGGCCCGGCGGATTTCCGCAGCGCCGGCACTCCCGCCATCGGCCCCGGCGGCATGCACGTCCGGATCCCCGGGATGCCCGCGTCCGCGATCGTCACCACCGCGGACGCCGCGGTCCGCTTCGTCGAGGAGCGGGTCGCGGAAGGCGTCGACTACGTCAAGGGCGTCGCGGAGGCCCCCGGCGACGGCGGGCCGCCCGCCGAGGCGCTGCAGGCGCTGGTCGACGCGGCGCGGGTACGAGGTTTGGACACCGTCCTGCACGCGGCGACTCCCGGTGCGTACCACTTGGCGGTCGCGACCGGCGCGCGGTTCGTGACGCATGTGCCGGTGGTCGGCCGGATCGCCGCGGAAGACGTCGCGGCGATGAAGACTGCTGGGCAGACGGCGATTCCGACGCTCACCATGATGGAGGCGGCGCTTCCGTACTTCGCCGGCGCGGCGGGGGATTTCGTGGCCAACGTGGCTGCCCTGCGCGCTGCCGGAGTCGAGATCCTCGCCGGTACCGACAGCAACGCCGAATCCGGCGCCCCGGCCGAGGTCCCGCACGGGTCGAGCCTGCACCGCGAGTTCGAACTGCTCGCCGAGGCTGGGTTGACCACGGTGGAGATCCTGCGCGCCGCCACGGTCGACGCGGCCCAGGCGTTCGGGCTGACCGACCGCGGCGAGATCCGGCTCGGGTTGCGGGCAGACCTGGTGCTGGTCGAGGGCGACCCGGTGGCTGATTTGGCGGCGACGCGGGCCATTCGCGCGGTGTGGTGCGCGGGGACGGAAATCTCCCGTTAAGCGGGCTTGGGGCTGTCCGGCACGCGGTCGGACAGGTCCTCAGGACCGCTGAACCGCGTCGTCGGCTTCCTCGAAAGTCTTCTGCGCCTTGGCCAGTTCGTCGGCCGCTCGGGCAGCGCGGTGTTCCGCCTCGGCGAGCCGTTCCCGCAATTCGGCCACCCGCTCGTCGGCCTGTTCGGCGGTGCGCTCCGCGCGCTGCAGGTTCCGCTCCGCCTCCGCCCGGGCCCGCACCGCCTGTCTCCGTTCCAGGGCACGGACCCGGGCTTCTTCCTCGGCCTTCCGGTCCTTTTCGGACTGTCGCGTCTTCTTGGCGGGCGCGGGATTCGTCGGCAGCGACAGCCAGCGGTCGGCGTCCTGGCGGGCCTTCGACGTCAGGCGTCCGGCGAGAGCGAGCCGGGCGAGGTCGGCGTCCGCGACGATCGCTTCCAGCGTCTCCTCCACCTCGCGCTCGACGGTATCGCTCAAGCCGGTCGCCTCCCGGATGATCCGCTGCACCAGCTCCGCCCGCTGGTGCGCCAGTTCGCGCAGCCGGGATCCGTCGAGCTGCTCGTGTGCTTCGCGCAGTTTGTCGCCGAGCGAGGCCAGCTCGGACAGCGGAGCGGAACCGTCGCGCGCGAGGCGGTTGAGATACGCCGCGGCCGCGGTCGGCTTGCGCAGGGCGCGGATCCGGCGCGCCAGTTCGACGTCGCCCGCTTCCTTCGCCGCGCGGGCGGCCGCGGTGCGCTCCGCGACGAAGTCGGCCGGTTCACCCGCGTAGAGCCGGTCGGCGACGGTATCGAAATCCGAGGTTGCCACGTGTGCCACCGAACCACACGAGTAGTCCGAACGCGACGCAACGCGTAACGTGGACGTCCACCCAGCAAGGTCGAGTGAAGCGGGACGGTGCCCATGACGCCTCCGGGCCGGCTCGCGCTGACGGCCAGCCCCCTGGTCGCCGGCGCGCTCAAAGCACTGCAAATCGCCACCGAACTGCCGGTCGCGATGGGCGGGCCGGTGTCGGCGGCTTCTCGTTCGCACGTCATCGACCAGCTGCGCGGCACCATGACCCGGTCGTTGCAGCACGTGCAGGTGGACACCGGAGCCGGGCTCGGCGGCAAAGCGGTGGCACTCGCCCGTCCGTCGACGGTGGTCGACTACCTCAGCGCGCAGGGCATCACGCACAAATACGACCACGCGGTGGCGCCCGAACGGCTGCGCGCGATGGTGGCGCTGCCGGTGCGCGTCGGCGAGACCACGCGCGCGGTGCTGTACGCGGCGTCCCGGGAGTCCATCACGTTCGGCGACCGTCTGTTGCACGCGGCGACCGCGGTGGCGACTCGGCTGGGACGCGACATCGAGGTCGAAGAGGAAGTGCAGCGCCGGATGGCCGCCCCGACGGCCGTCCCCGCGGCCGAACGCGGCGACCTGCACGCCGAACTCACCGCGATCGCCGGGTCGATCACCGACGAAACCGCCCGGCAGCGGCTGCTCGCGGTGTGCGAACGGCTGCGCCCGGAGCTGGACCTGCCCGGCGTCGCGCTGACCCCGCGCGAGATCGACGTGCTGCGGCTGGTCAGCGAGGGCTGCACGAACGACGAGATCTCCGACCGGCTCGGCCTGCTGCCCAATACGGTCAAGTCGTACCTGAAGCACGCGATGCGGAAGCTGGCCGTGTCGAACCGGGTACAGGCGGTGAACCGGGCTCGGGCCGCCGGGTTGCTGCGGGCCCCGTGAGACGGCTGAGCGGCGTCACGATCGATTGCCTGGAACCGCAGGTGCTGGCAGGTTTCTGGAGCACGCTTCTCGACCGGCCCGTTACCGCGGAGCAGGACGGACCGGACTGGGCCACGGTCGGCTCCCGGCTCGATGCCGCTCCCCGTCTCACGTTCCAGCGGGTCCCCGAACCGAAGCGCGGCAAGGTCCGGCTGCATCTGGACCTCGAGGTCGACGACGTCGACGAGGCGCGGGCGCAGATCGAACAGCTTGGCGGGCAGTGGACCGGCGTACGCCACGACTACCCCGGGGAGGGCGTCGTGCTGGTGATGGCCGACCCCGAGGGGCACGAATTCTGCGTCGTCCACTACCTCTGAAGTCCCGAGGTTCGGACACCCTCCATGTGGGGTGGCCGGATTCAGTGCGGCGAGCGAAAATCACCCGCGCGGGCAGTGCGGCCCGCTGACGCGAAGGGATCGGCACGTGTTCTATGACCTCAGTGTCCGCGATTTCCTCGACCGCGCCGAAACGGTGTACCCGGACCGGATCGCGGTGGTGGACGAGCCCGCCCAGCCCGCGCAGTCCTGGGGCGAGGTGACCTACCGCGAACTCGCCCGCCGCGCCCGCGCGCAGGCGGCGAACCTCGACGCGCTCGGCGTTCCGGCCGGCGGCCGCGTCGCCATCGTCTCGCACAACTCCGCGCGGCTGCTGACGTCGTTCTTCGGCGTATCCGGCTGGGGCCGCATCCTGGTTCCGGTGAATTTCCGCCTCGCGCCCGCCGAAGTGCGTTACATCGTCGAGCATTCCGGCGCCGAGGTCCTGATGCTCGACCCCGAGCT
Organism: Streptomyces sp. AA4; assembly: GCF_000158875.1. NCBI lineage: Bacteria > Bacillati > Actinomycetota > Actinomycetes > Kitasatosporales > Streptomycetaceae > Streptomyces > Streptomyces sp. AA4. The sequence goes on from NZ_GG657746.1 coordinate 6,684,113, forward strand.
GAAACCGTTGCTGGACAGCGTAACCGCGAAGCACGTGTTCGTTCTCGGCGAGGACGACGGCAAAATCTGGGGCGGCGAAGGCGAACCGCGGCCGTGGTCGGCCGACGAATCCGCGACCGCCACGATCAACTACACCTCCGGCACCACCGCGCGGCCGAAGGGCGTCCAGCTCACGCACCGCAATTTGTGGCTCAACGCCACGACTTTCGGCCTGCACACCACGCTCAACGACAACGACGTCCTGCTGCACACGCTCCCGATGTTCCACGCGAACGGCTGGGGCATGCCGTACGCGGTCACCGGCCTCGGCGGACGGCACATCGTGCTGCGCAAAGTGGACGGCACCGAAATCCTGCGCCGCGTGCGGGACCACGGCGTGACGATCATGTGCGCCGCCCCCGCCGTCGTCACCGCGGCCCTGGACGGCGCCGCCGCGTGGGACGGCGAAATCCCCGGCCGCGACCGGGTCCGGATCGTCGTGGCCGGCGCGCCGCCGCCGACCCGGACCATCGAACGCGTGCGCGCGGAACTCGGCTGGGAGTTCATGCAGATCTACGGCCTGACCGAGACGTCTCCGCTGGTCACGGTCAACCGCTTCCGCAGCGAATGGGCCGATCTCGACCCGCACGAGCAGGCGAAGCTCCTCGGCCGCGCCGGCGCCCCGGCGCTGGGCGTCCGCGTCATGATCGACGCGGACGGCGAGGTCCTCACCCAGAGCAACCACAACCTCGACGGCTACTGGGAAAACCCGGACGAGACCGCGCGCGTGCAGGAAGGCAACTGGTTCCACACCGGCGACGGCGGCACCTTCGCCGACGGCTACCTGACCATCGCCGACCGCAAGAAGGACGTCATCATCACCGGCGGCGAGAACGTGTCGTCGATCGAGGTGGAGGACGCGCTGAACTCGCACCCGGCCGTCCGCGAAGCCGCGGTGATCGGCATCCCGGACGAGAAGTGGGGCGAACTCGTCACGGCACTGGTGGTGACGGACGGGACCGAGGTGACGGCGGACGAGCTGATCACCCACTGCCGCCAGCACCTGGCCGGGTACAAGTGCCCCAAGCGCGTGGAGTTCCTCGACGAACTGCCGCGGACGGCGACGGGGAAGATCCAGAAGTTCAAGCTGCGGCAGCCCTTCTGGGAGGGACAGGACCGGCAGGTGAACTGACTCTGGCTTGTCGCAGTGCTCCTTCGCCCGCGCCCGAAGGAGCACTGCGACCGCTCACCATCCTCGAGCGCGGACAACGGCGGCGTCAGTCCTGGCTCGCCGCCCGTTTCCGAGACCACTCGGCGGCATCGGCGCCGTACCTGGCCAGCAGCCGGGCGAACTGAACCCGCTCCTCCGCCGGCCAAGCAGCCGTGATCTCCTCGAACGCTTTCCGCTGTTCCGCGGCGAACCGATTCCGTTCCGCCTCGCCCTGCTCGGTCAGTTCGAGCACGGTACGACGTCCGTCCGCCTGAGAGGCCGCCCGGCGCAGCAGTCCGTCGGCGATGCACGCGGCGACGGTCCGGCTGGCCACCGGCTGGGCGACGCCCATTTCGACCGCGAGGCCGCCGACCGTCGTTTCGCCGGGCGCGTCGGCGATCACGTTGAGCACCAGATTGCGGGACAGGTCCTTGTTCGACGCCGGGGTGCGCCGGCGCAGCCGGGACAGCGCCGGGCCGATCTGGTCCAGCACCGGGTCGGCGGGGGTCCGCCCAGGAGAGCCGCTCATGCGCTTGATCCTAAGCCCGCGTAAGGACAGTTGCATACCAGTCAGCAAGTGCATAGCATTAGGTATGTAAATGTGCTGAGCAAGGAAACGAGACGAGCTGCCATGACACTCACCGCGATCGCCAACGCCCGGCTCTTCGACGGGGAAAAGTCCCTCGGCGTGCGGACTGTGGTCCTCGACGGCACGAGGATCGTCCAGGTCGGCGGCGAGATCCCCGCGGGCAGCGAGATCGTCGACGGCGCCGGAGCCACCCTGCTGCCCGGGCTCATCGACGCCCACGTCCACTCCGCCCCGGGTTCGCTGGCGCTGGCCCTGCGGTTCGGGGTGACGACCGAGCTGGAGATGCAGGGGATGAACACCCGGGAGAACCGGGCGCACCTCACCGACGACGACACCGTGGCCGACGTGCGGTCCGCCGGTTTCGGCATCACGCCGCCCGGCGGTCATCCCAGCGAGCTGATGCCCGAGGGATTCCGGCCGAAGTGGGAGCTCCCGCCGGTCATGCCCGTCATGCCGTTCTCCACCACGCCCGAGGAAGCGGCCGCCTTCGTCCCGCAGCTCCTCGCCCGCGGCTCGGACTTCATCAAGTTCATGATCGACGACGGCAGCGTGGAAGGACATCCCGGACTGCCGTGTCTCGACCAGGCCACCGTGAACGCCGGGGTCGCGGAAGCCAAGAAGTACGGCGCCCTCACCGTCGCGCACGCCTTGACCGCGGAGGCGACCAGAATGGCCGTCGAAGCGGGCATCGACGGGCTCGCCCACGTGTTCATGGACGAGCCGCACACCCCGGAGATCATCCGCCTGGTCAAGGACGCGGGCATGTTCGTCATCCCCTGCATCACCCTCAACGCCTCGCTGATGGGAATCACCGGCAGCGCGCTCGCCGACGACCCCCGGGTCGCCTCGCGGCTCGACCGCGAGTGGGACGAAACCTTGCGCTCCAGCTACAACCGCTATCCGCAGGGCAAGCTCGAAGACGTGTACGGCACCGTGCGCGCCTTGGACGCCGCTGGCGTCGACGTGCTGGCCGGCACCGACGTCTCGATGCCCGAGACGTTCTTCGGGGGTCTCGCGCACGGGGCGAGCCTGCACCACGAACTGCAGTACCTCGTGGAAGCCGGTCTCACCCCGGAACGAGCCTTGCGCGCCGCCACCGCGACCGCTGCCCGCCGCTTCCGCCTCAGCGACCGCGGCCGGGTCGCCGAAGGACTGCGCGCCGACCTCCTGCTCGTCGACGGCGACCCGACCAGCAACATCAGCGACACGCTCAACACCCGCGCCATCTGGCGTCGCGGCGCCCGCCTGGCGGAATGACCCGGAGGCTCCCCGAATCCCGCTCGGCGAGCCGGATTCGGGGAGCGCCCGAGTCCTTTGTAGACATAGCTACTCGTCGGAAGGCCGGTAAACCAGCCGCAGCACGCCGTTGCGGAACGCCGTCGTGTCCGCCAGCACGAAGTCCAGCTGCGGTCCCTCCGCCGGGAACAACCGCCGCCCCTTGCCGACCACCACCGGGTACTGCAGCAGGGTCAGCTCGTCCACCAGCCCATGCGACAGGAGCCAGCGCACCAGCGTGGTGCTTCCGCTGGTCATGATGTCGCCGCCCGCCCCGGATTTCAGGTCCGCGATCGCCTCGCCGAGGTCGCCGCGCAGGAGCGTCGTGTTGTGCCAGTCCGTCGCGGTCAGGGTGGTGGACGCGACGTACTTCGGCACGCTGTTCATGAACTCCGCGCCCGGGTCGTCCGTGCGTCCGGGCCACGCCTCGGCGAAGCCCTCGTAGGTCACGCGGCCGAGCAACATCGCGTCGGCGTCCGCCATGCCGTCGCCCACCGCGTGTTCGAGCTCGTCGTTCCAGTACGAGAGCGACCACTGGTCCGGCGCTTCGACCACGCCGTCGAGCGAGACGAACAAAGTGGACACGATCTTGCGCATCGAGCGGCTCCTTGGGGTTCGGGATCGCCGCCACTATGGCGCAGCCGGACCCGCCGACGCAGCCGGTTGGCCCAATACTTGGTCTGTCAGGGCACTTCCGTTACCAACTCGAGTGCCCGGCCCAGCGTCGCCAGCCGTTCCTCCAGGGTCTCCCCCGCCGGATACAGCCGAACCGTGTCGACCCCGGCCGCACGCCACACCTTCAACCGCGCGCGAACCATGTCCTCGGTGCCGATCAACGTCGTCGCGAGCACCATCTCGTCGGTGACCAACCCGGCCGCACCGTCGCGATCGCCGGACTGCCAGCGTTGCCGCACCTCAGCCGCGACGTCCGCCCAACCTTGCCTGCGGTACGCGTCGTGGTAGAAGTTCGTGCTCGCCGAACCCATGCCGCCCAACGAAAACGCCAGCTCCTTCTTCCGCCCGGCGACCATCGGACGCAGTTCGTCCTCATCGGACGCGAACGCGACCTCCGCGCCTTGGCACACCACGAGATCGCCGCGGCTGCGACCGGCTTTCGCGAGCCCTGCGTCGAGGTGGCGGAAGTAGGCGTCGGCCCCCTCCGGGACGAAGCTCGTGCCCAGCCAGCCGTCGGCGAGTTCGCCGGTGAGTTCCAGCATGCGCGGCGACAGCGTGGCCAGGTAGATCGGGATGTCCTCGTTCGGCGCTGTCGACAGCCGCATCGGGCGGGACTCTCCGGGCAACGGGATCTGGAAAGCCTTGCCGGCGAACGAGATCTTCTCCCCGGCGAACGCACTCCGGATGATCTGCACCGTCTCGCGCATCCGGGTCAGCGGGCGCGCGAACGGCACCCCGTGCAGCCCCTCGACCACCTGCGGACCGGACGCGCCCAGCCCCAGTGCGAACCGGCCGCCGGACATCTCGGCCAAGGTCAGCGCGGCCTGCGCGGCCGCGACCGGCGTGCGCACGCCGAGCTGCATGATCCCGGAGCCGAGCCGGATCCGGTCCGTGCGCGCCGCGAGGTAGCCGAGCACCGACGGCCCGTCCGAACCCCACGCCTCGGCCACCCAGCATTCGCCGAGCCCCAGTTTTTCCGCCTCCAGCACGAAATCCCGGGTGTCCGGCCAGCCCGACGACGCCTCGACGGTGGTGGCCGCGCGCATCATCCGGCGGCCTCGACGCGGTCCTTGATCGCGCCGAGCGTGGCGGTCATCGCGGCCTCGAACTCGCTCAGCCGGACGTGCACGATCTTCTGTTCCTTCTCCGGCATCCGCGCGATCACCTCGGTGACCCCGGACGGCCCCGGCCCCATCTGCGCCCACTGCGTGAGCCGCGTGCCGCCGTTTTCCGGGGCGAGGGTGAACCGCCAGACCGCGGTCGGATTGGCCGGATCGCTGACCGCCCAGGCGAAAACGCGCGGCTTTTCGCATTCGACGATGTAGGACGTGGTTTCCCAGTCGCCGCGCATCCGGTGGCGGTTGTGCCCGACGAAGGACCGGCCGAGCGCCGGCGCCGAACCCTCGTCGCACCACCGGACCGACTGCAGTTCGCCGCTCAGCTCCGGCATCAGCTCGACGTCCGAGGCGAACCGCCAGACCTGCTCGGGCGAGCCGTCGATCCACGCGTCCACCTGCACGGTCGGGGCGTCCGCGTACCGCGCGCCGGTCCACTCCATCGTGGTTCCTCCTCCGCTAGCGTCTCGACCAGCATAGTTGCGTAACGAGACTGACGGTGTCAATCGCCCCGGGCCAAAAGCCGTGAAGGACTCCTTGAGGGAATCTGATTCCCTCAAGGAGTCCTTCACGGACCGCTACTCCTGGGGCGCGAACCTCGCCTGGACGTCCGGGCGCTGCGCGAGACGCTCCGGAAAGCCCGGCCCGCGCCGCATCCGGGTGTCTTCGGCGGACAGCGGCTCGCCGCAATCCGCGCACACGACGGTCGCGGTCGTGTCGTGCCCGCACGTTTCGTGGTGCAGCACGATCGGCGGGCCCGCCTCGGTGGCCAGCCACCGGTCGCCCCAGGCCGTCATCGCGGCCAGCACGCTCCAGAAATCGCGCCCCTTCTCGGTGAGCACGTAGTCGTAGCGCACCGGTTCGGCCTGGTAGGCACGCTTTTCCAGCAGACCCTCGTCGACCAGCCTGCGCAGCCGGTCGGCGAGGGTGTTGCGCGCGATGCCGAGGGCCTGCTGGAACTCGTCGAAGCGGCGGACGCCGTAGAACGCGTCCCGCAGCACCAGCGGCGTCCACCAGTCCCCGAGCAGGTCCATGGTCCGGGCGATCGAGCACGGCCACTGCGCGAAGGAAGTGCGTTTCATGACCGCGAGGGTACGCCGTCCCACAGTGCAACCCAGCAGGTCAGACGCGATGCCCGACGGTCACGTCCACAGTGTCGGGCACTTCTTCGTGCTCGTCGCCGACCGAAAGCGTCCCGGCGGGCTCCACGAGCAGCACCACCGCGCCCTCCTTCGACGACGGCTTGTGGAACGTGCCGCGCGGGACCACGAACGCCTGTTCGCGGGTCAGCGTCACGGTCCGCTCGCCGTCCGGTTCGCGCAGGCCGATCTCGATGCTGCCGTCGAGGACGAGGAAGAACTCGTCGGTGTTGTCGTGCTTGTGCCACACGTGCTCGCCGGAGAACCGGGCGAGACGGATGTCGTAGTCGTTGACGTTGGCGACGATCCGGGGACTCCACGGGGCGTCGAAGCCGGCGAGCACGGCCCGCAGGTCGAGGGGCTGAGTTGTCATAGTTCGATCTTGGGCCTGGCCTCGCGCGCCCGGGAGTGCTAGGAATCGCATATGTCGAAAGGATCCTCGCACCGCGTCGTGATGATCGTCGGCGACGGCTCGAATCCGTTCGAAATGGGTGTCGCGACCGAACTGTTCGGCCTGCGCCGTCCCGAACTGCGGCGGCCGTGGTACGACTTCGCGCTCGCGGCGCCCGGCGGACAGGTCCGGATGCACCTCGGTTTCTTCACGCTCGCCGACGTCGCCGGCCTCGAGGCGGTCGACGCCGCGGACACGGTGATCGTCCCGAACCGGCCGGATCCGCAGACCCCCGCCGACCCGGAAATCCTCGCCGCGATCCAGCGGGCGGACGCCCGGGGCGCGCGGTTGATGAGCTTCTGCACCGGAGCGTTCACCCTGGCCGAGGCCGGCGTGCTGGACGACCGGCGGGCCACCACGCACTGGCAGTGGGCCGAGGCGTTCACCGCGCGCTACCCGCGGGTGCGGCTGGAGCCGGACGTCCTCTTCGTCGAAGACGGCACAATTCTCACTGCCGCCGGAAGCGCGGCGGCGCTCGATCTGTCGCTGTACGTGATCCAGCGCGACCACGGCGCGGAAATCGCCAACGCGGTCAGCCGCCGCCTCGTTTTCACCGGCCACCGCGAAGGCGGCCAGCAGCAGTTCGTCGAACGCCCGGTGCCGGAGATCCCGGACGCCTCGCTCGCGCCGGTGCTGGAATGGGCCCGCCGGCACCTCGACCAGCCGCTCGCGGTCACCGACCTCGCCGCCCGCGCGTCGACCAGCGCCGCCACCCTGCACCGCCGGTTCCGCGCCGAACTCGGCACGACGCCGCTCGCCTGGCTCACCGCCGAACGCGTGACGCTGGCCCGCCGGCTGATCGAACGCGGCGAACATGGTCTGGACCGCATCGCCGCGCGCGCCGGGCTCGGCACCGGCGCGAACCTCCGGCTGCAATTGCGCAGGCACACCGGCCTGTCGCCGTCCGAATACCGCAAACGGTTCGGCCCGGCGGCGTAATCCCGCCCGCGGTCCACAGTGGACCCGACGAATGGATTGCTCCATTCGGCCTAATCCGCGAAATCCCGGTTAAGCCCCGATGACCGGAACCCGTCGAAGGTTTTATGCCAGACGAACGAAAGTTGGCCGGAAAGGACAGAAATCCGCCGACCCCTCACCGAAGCGCGGATTGATCCGCTAGCTTGGCCGCAGACCGGCAACCGAACGGGGAGACACGCATGGCCAGACGCCGCCTGGAGGGAAGGAACGCCCGGAGCCGGGCTTTCGCCGCCCTCGCCGGAGGCGCGCTCGTGGTGCTGCCGACGGTGACGTCGTCCGGCATCCCGGTGGCGTTGCGCGCCGCTGAGCCGCCGTCGGCCGCCCAGGCCGCGCCCGGCGTCCCCGGTCTGCCGCCGGGCATCACGCTCCCGCCGATCGGCGTGGACGGCAGCCTCCCGCAGCCGCCGGTCCCGCAGGCCCTCGGCGTTCCCGGCTACCCGAACGGCCCCGGTTCGGCGACCACCGCCGGTCCGCTGGGCATCCCGGAGAGCATGCTGCGCGCCTACCGCAACGCGGCCGACATCATGGCCCGCGAACAGCCCGGCTGCCACGTCGACTGGGCGCTGATCGCGGCCATCGGGCGGGTCGAGTCGAACCACGCCCGCGGCGGCTACGTCGACGCCAGGGGCAACACCCTCGAACGCATTCTCGGCCCGGTCCTCGACGGCTCCGGCGGATTCGCCGCGATCCGCGACACCGACCACGGCCGCTACGACGGCGACCCGGTGTGGGACCGCGCGGTCGGCGCGACCCAGTTCATCCCGTCGACCTGGGCGTCCTACGCCTCCGACGGCAACGGCGACGGCATCTCCGACCCGAACAACGTCTACGACGAAACGCTCGCCACCGCGCGCTACCTGTGCTCCGGCGGTCTGGACCTCTCCAGCGACGCCAACCAGCGCCTCGCGGTGCGCCGGTACAACAACTCGCAGTCCTATGTGGACACTGTGATGGCCTACGCGTACGGCTACCGCAACGGCGTTTCGAAGCTGCCGGACAGCCAGGTCCCGATCGGAGCCCCGCCCGGGCCCGGCGCGGTCGAAGCCGCCGCGGGCAGCCCGGCAGGCGACGCCGCCCCGCCCGCGCCGCCGCCGGTCACTCCCGCCCCGCCGAGCCAGCAGCCCGGCACCCCGACGCAGCTTCCCGGCAGCAGCACCGCGCCGAGCAGCAGCTCGACCCCGGCGAAGCCGACCAGCTCGGCGCCGACCACGCCTTCCACCCCGGCGAGCACCACGTCGACCAGCCCGACGCCGACGACCAGCACTTCGCCGTCCACCTCCGCCCCGGCGAACCCGACCACGTCCAGCTCCACCACGACTTCCAGCACCACCACGCAGCCCGCGCCGACGCACTGACGGCGGCGTTCGTATAGTCCGGTCGGTAACCGGACTACGGGGGAGCGATCGTGGCGTGGAATCCCGGGCACCTGCCTGATCTCGCTGGCCGGTGCTACGCGGTGACCGGCGGCAATGCCGGGATCGGCTACTTCATCACCGAACAGCTGGCCGCCGCCGGAGCCCACGTCGCCCTGCTGGGCCGAGACCCGGCGCGACTGCGCACGGCCGTCGAGATGGTCCGCACGCGCGTCGGCTCGGCTTCGCTGAGCACGATCCCGCTGGACCTCGCCGACCTGGATTCCGTCCCGGCCGCCGTCGAGGCGCTCGGCCGTCTGGACCGCGTGGACGCGTTGATCGAGAACGCGGGCATCACCGGCCCCGGCCCGGTGCGCCGGACCACGAAACAGGGCCTGGAACTGGCGGTCGGGACCAATCACTTCGGCCACTTCGCCCTGACCGCGCTAGCGATGCCGGTGCTGACCGCGTCGTCCGCGCGGGTGGTGGTGATGGGCAGCTTGATCACCCGGATGTATCCGTACGACCTCGACGATCTGCAGAGTTCGCGCAAGTACTCGGACTTCCGCGCGTATGCGCTGTCGAAGCACGCGGTGCAGTCGTTCGCGATGGAACTCGACCGACGCTTGCGTGCCGCGGGTTCGCCGGTGCGGTCGGTCCTCGCACATCCCGGGTTCAGCCTCGAGCGGACCAGCCCTGCCCGGCCGGGAATCACCCAGCCAGTGCCGGTGATGCGCTTCCTCGCGCCCTTTACGCACGGGAAGGACCGCGGCGCGTGGCCAGCAGTCCGGGCCGCGGTCGATCCCGCTGCTACCGGCGGTTCCTGCTACGGCCCGGCGTTCGGCGCGGTGGGCCGCCCGCGGTTGGGGACGGTGGTCGGCGCTTCCCGGGATCCGGCGCGAGGCCGTCGGTTGTGGGAGCTTTCCGAGGAAGCGACCGGAATCCGGTTCGCGCTCGGGGGTTCCTGACTTTCTGTTCACCCAGCGGGACGCTCGACGGCGAGACCGACGCCGAACGCCGCCAGGATCGCGCCGCCGGCGCGGAGAATCACGCGGATCGCCCGTGCGTTGCGGAGCATCTTGGCCGCGGCGCTGAAGACCAGGGCGTAGCTGGTCAGGGAGAGGAATCCGATCACCGCGAACGCCGCGCCGAGGACCAGAGTGTCGGCCGGTCGCGCGCCGTGGTGGAGGAACTGCGGAATGACGCTGGTGAAGACGATGACGGTCTTGGGGTTGGACAGATCGCTGAGAAGTCCTTCCCGGAACGCGCGCCACCCGCTGCGGGGCCGGCCGGTGCTCAACGCCGCCACGTCGGGTCCGGCGGGAGCCGCCGAGGAGCGGGTCACCAGGAGTTTGATGCCGAGGAAGATCAGGTAAGCGGCGCCCAGGTACCGGACCACGTCGAACGCCACCTGCGAGGACACCAGCAGCGCGGTCAGTCCGGCGACCGACGCGCCCGCCCACACCAGGTCGGCGGCCAGCACTCCCAGCGCGGTCAGCAGGGCCGGGGCGCGGCCGCGGGCGACCGCGCTCTTGAGGATCAGCATGACCGCCGGGCCGGGAATGATCACCAACACCACGGACAAGGCCGCGAAAGCCACGAGTGACGACATTCGCGCATTATCCCGGCGTATCCCGGATTCGGTCCAGGTCAATCTTCCCGGCGGCGCGCTACTTGCCGACCTGATCGATCCGAGCGGCGATCCCGTCGAGAAGCCGGTCCAAGCCGAACTCCGACGCGTCCGACGCCTGCTCCGCGGAAGGCTTTTCGAACCCGCCAGCGAGCCACGTCCGGTTCATCGCCGGATGGGATTCGACGTCGAAATACGTGTACCAGAACGAAGAACGCTGTCCCCACCAAGCCTCATTGGACTGTCCGGTGGTCCGTTCCAAGTGGACGCTCTCCGCCTCGGCCGCCGCGTTCGCGTCCACATAGCCCGCGACCGCGGAGGCCGCCGCGGCGACCTCGCGGGCGGGCAGGCCCAGACTCTCCATAATGGACAGAAGATATTCCTGCCCGGCCAGCTGTCCGGGACCGAGGGCGGGCCGGACCCGGGACCGCTCCCGCAGCCACGGATGCCGGCGGTAGATGTCGCGCGTGCGGTCGGCGTAAACCCGCACCTGCGCCCGCCAGTCGTCCGGCCGCGGTTCGCCGGGGCCAGGGAGATTCCGTTCGCGGAGAACGGTGTCGACCATCAGGTCGATCAGCTCGGTCTTGCCGGGAACGTAGGTGTAGAGCGTCATCGTGCCCGCCCCGAGTTCCTTCGCGACGCGGTGCATGGACGTCGCGACGAGCCCCTCGGCGTCGGCGACCGCGATGGCCGCCGCGACGATCCGCTCGATCGTGAGCGTCGGCCGCCTGCCGCGGGCGGACGGTTCCGGGGCTCCCGCACAGTCGCGCCACAGCAGCGCGAGCGTGCGCGCCACCTCCTCGCGCGCGGCCTCGGGACCGTCGCCCTCGTGCTCGACGGTCATCGCGTCCCCTCCCGGCCTCGTACGGTCAGCGTGGGATCTTACCTGGCGTTTCAGGACCTTCGTCCCCTCCGCACCGGCGGACTGGCCGCTACGCTGGGCAGCGAGGGAGGTGGTTCCGGTGACGGAACGCAAACCACCGGGCGTGTCGTACGGCACCTGGGTCGACCGGCAGATCGCCGCCGCCGAAGCCCGCGGCGACTTCGAAGACCTTCCTGGCGCGGGAAAACCGCTGCCGCCCCCGAGCGGCCGCGACGCCGCGACCGACTGGGCGATCCGCCGCGCCCGCGAAGGCGACCTCGACGTGGCCGCGTTCCTGCCGCCGTCGCTCGCGTTGCCGAGGGAAATCCAAGACCTGCCGGGGAAATTGGCGAAGGTCCGTTCGGAAGCCAAGGTGCGGGAAATCGTCGAGGACCTGAACGCCCGCATCCGCAAGGCCCACGCGCTGCCCCAGAACGGTCCGGCGTTGCGGGCCCGTCCGCTGGACGTGGAGGAAACGGTCGCCAGCTGGCGCGCGGGGCGGGGAGAATCCTGAGCGACGCACGGTGAATCCGGGCTGTGCCCTGGAGACCGTGCCCGTTTTATCGAGTCGCCGCAACACGGTTGCGGCCGCTCCGGGAACTTCACCGGGGCCAGGCGCGGTTTGCGCCCTGCGTCCGCCGCTCCCCCGGTCAGACGCGCGCCCCGCGCCAACCTCGCCGCCCGCTCCCGAAACTCCGCGGCGGCCAGACGCGCGGGCCGCAGCTCTGCGCCCGCCGCACCACACCAGCCCTCTCCGCCCCACTCCCGAACCCACCCCGCCAGACCCGCGCGCACCTCCGGCCGCCGCCCCGGCACGATTCCCCGCACCCCAACCCACTCGCGTCACACTCGCGGCCCGCTCACGCTCCGGCCCCACTCCCCAGATGCGGCTACGCTGGGTAGCACCAGCGCGAAGGGAAGAGAACCGTGGTCGGAGTTCGTCGGGCTGCCTTCGTGGTCGCCGCGGTGCTCTTGTTGTTCGGGGAGCCGTGGTCGGTGCTCGTGCTGCTGCCGGACTGGCCGGTCGCGGCCACCGTCGCGGGCACGGTCGTTTTCGCCGCAGCCGCGCTGAGTTTCCCGGTGCTCATGGTGCTCGGGCACGGTCCTAAGCAGAGCGACGCCGCCGCGCGGGTCGGGGACGTCCTGCTCGGCACGGTCTGGGTGCTGTTCACCTGGAGCGTCCTCACGCACGGGCTGCGGCTGGTCCTCCTGGTGTCCGGAGTGGACGATCCCGCGCGGCCGAGGATCGCGGCCGGGGTCACGCTCGCCGTCGCGGCGGTGCTGCTCGTCAGCGGGAACCGGATCGCCATGCGGGTGCCGCCGGTGAAGGCGGTCGACGTCGTGCTGCCGAAGCTCGGCCCGGGGCTCGACGGGCTGCGCGTCGCGGTCATCACCGACACCCATTACGGCCCGCTCGACCGCACCCGCTGGTCCGAGCGCCTGGTCGCGGAATTGAACCGGCTGCAGCCCGACGTCGTCTGCCACGCCGGGGACCTCGCCGACGGTTCGGTCGCCAAACGACGCAAGCAGGTCGACCCGCTCGGCGGCGTGCAGGCCCCGCTCGGCCGGTTCTACATCACCGGCAACCACGAATACTTCGGCGAGGCGCAGGCCTGGCTGGACCACCTGGCCAGCCTCGGCTGGGACACCCTGCACAACCGCTCGACCCTCCTCGAACGCGACGGCGCCCGCCTGCTCTTCGCCGGCATCGACGACCCCACCGGAGCCGCCTCCGGCCTGCCCGGCCACGGCCCCGACCTGGCCGCCGCCCTCGACGGCGCGGACCCGGACGTCCCCGTGGTCCTGCTCGCCCACCAGCCGAAACAGGTCGCGCAGGCCCGCGAGGAGAACGTCGACCTGCAGATCTCCGGCCACACCCACGGCGGCCAGATCTGGCCGTTCCACCTCCTCGTGCGCCTGGACCAGCCGACCCTGTCCGGCCTCACCCGGCACGGCCCGACCCAGCTGTACAACAGCCGCGGCTCCGGTTTCTGGGGCCCGCCCTTCCGGGTGTTCGCCCCGAACGAGATCGCCCTGCTGACCCTCCGCAGCGCCTGAACCCCCAGCACCGCCCCCTCTCCGCACCAGCAGATCCCGCCGACTACTTTTTTTGTCTTGACAACTTGAACCATCGGATGCGAAAGTTCTCCCCAACGGCACCCGCTCCGAGGAGGAACCCATGCCCACCGTCACGTCCGCCGACGGCACCCAGATCGCCTACTCCCGCATCGGCTCCGGCCCCGCACTCGTCCTCGTCGACGGCGCGCTCTGCTACCGCACCTCGACCCCGAACGACGATCTCGCCAAAGCCCTCTCCGACCGCTTCACCGTCTACACGTTCGACCGCCGAGGCAGAGGCGAAAGCGGCGACACCGCCCCGTACGACGTCGAGCGCGAGATCGAGGACATCGCCGCGCTGGCCAAGGAAGCGGGCGGGGAGATCAGCCTGTACGGCATCTCGTCCGGTGCCGCCCTCGTGCTGGAAGCCGCCCACCGCGGCGTGCCGGTCAAGAAGGTCGCGGTGTACGAACCGCCGTTCGTCGTCGACCACACCCGCAAACGCGTCCCGGCCGATTACCAGGCGAAGCTCGAAGCCGCCATCGCCGCCGGAAAACCGGGCGACGCGATCAAGACGTTCATGGTCGAAGGCGTCGGACTGCCCGCGCTGATGGTCGCGATGATGCGCCTGATGCCCGCGTGGCCGCGCATGAAGCGCGTGGCCCACACCCTGGCCTACGACGCCCAGGTCATGGACGACAACCAGGCCGGCCGCCCGCTCCCCGACGGCCGCTGGTCCGGAATCACCGCCCCCACCCTCATCCTCGACGGCAGCAAGAGTCCCGAGTGGATGCGCAACGGCGTCGCAGCGGCCGCGGCCCAGCTTCCGCACGCCGCCTACCGCACCCTGCCCGGCCAGACCCACCTGGTGAAAACCGCCGCACTCGCCCCGGTCCTGGCGGAGTTCTTCGCCACGAACTGACCCCCGCCGCCACCCCGGTGAGGCAAGCTGCGAACGTGGCCACGCGAGCATTGATCTTCGACTTCGACGGCACCCTGGCCGACACCGAGGCAGCGGTACTGCGCTCCTGGCAAGAAATGTTCGCCGGCCACGGAGTCGAACTGCCCCTGGACGTCTGGCACACCGTCATCGGCACCCAGAACACCGCAGCGACGATGTTCAAACTGCTAGCCGAAGAAGTAGAAGACGTCGACCCGGAAACGCTGCGCCCCGCAATGCGCGCCCGGGTACACGAACTCCTAGCCGAAGACGGCCCACGCGAAGGCGTACTCGACTACCTAGACGAAGCCGCCCAACGCGGCCTGGCACTAGGCGTCGCCTCCAGCTCCTCCGCCACCTGGGTTCACGGCCAACTAGACCGCCTAGGACTGGCCCATCACTTCACCGCAGTAGAAACCGGCGACCGCCACACCCCAAAGCCAGCCCCAGACACCTACCTGGCAGCCCTGCACACCCTAGGCGTAACCGCAGAAGAAGCCCTGGCGTTCGAAGACTCCCCGCACGGCGTCAGCGCAGCAAAAGCAGCCGGAATCCCCACCATCGCAGTCCCCAACCCCATCACTGCACAATTGGACTTCGCCAAAGCAGACCTAGTCCTCCCCTCCTTCACCACCACCACGCTAAGCACACTGCTGCAACGTTTCAGCGAGTAGCAGCACCCACACCCCGATACGAAGCCGCCGACTCACAACCCCTCCAGCCGATCCAAAAACCCCCGCTGCCCCTTGACCAGCTTCTCCCGAGCCACCTCGAGAGAAAACCACTCCACCCGATCCACCTCAGGAAACTCCTGCATCCGCCCAGACCGAGGCGGCCACTCCATCTCGAACACCCCAGGCACCACCGCACCCGGATCAAGATCCCCCTCGACCGCCCAAGCAGTCACGACCTTCCCGGACTGCCGAACCTCCCCCAGCGAAACCCATTCCCCCTCGGGAACCGGAACCCCCAGCTCTTCAGCGAACTCCCGCCGAGCAGCCACCTCAACCGGCTCCCCGTCCTCGACCTCCCCCTTGGGCAACGACCAAGCCGCCAAGTCCTTCTTGGCCCAAAACGGCCCGCCCATATGCGCGAGCAACACCTCCACCCCACCCCGCGCCCCGCCGATAAACCAACACCCCAGCACTACGCCTGACCACCATCCCCCCACCCTGCCAGCCCCCGCTGACCAGCCCAAACACCACCCCGAAAAAACTTCCCGGCACTGTGTCGATCCAAGCCGACCCAGTTCGACGCATAGGCAGAAGGCACCCAACAGCCACCCGGGAGGGACCCAAGATGACCACCACCGCCCCCAAGACCGCCCAGACGACGACCGACGCCACGAAGCCCCTCGCAGACCGAGTCCGCCCCGCCGTCCTGGCCCTCTTCCGCGCCGTGGTGTCCTTCCTCTTCCTCTGCCACGGCCTGATGGGCTTCGGCCTCTTCGGCGGCATCGACAACGCGGGCGGCGCGGTCCCCTTCGGCCAATGGCCCGGCTACTGGGCCAGCCTGATCGAGGTCATCGGCGCGATCTTCGTCTTCGCCGGACTCTTCACCCGCGTCTCCGCGACCGTGCTTTCCGGCGTCATGGCCTACGCCTACTTCACCGTGCACGCCCCGGAAGGCCTGCTCCCCCTGCACAACATGGGCGAACCCGCCGCCCTCTACGCCTGGATCTTCCTCACCATCGCGGTGGTCGGCCCGGGCGCGGCCTCGCTGGACCAGCTGCGCCGTCGCTGAAACACCCGCAGAGAGCGGCAATCCCGGGAAACCTACCCGGGGTTGCCGCTCACGAGCATCGCCCGCCCCAACGCGTGTTCCATCAGCACAGTCAGCACCTGCTTGGTCGAGTCCCGCTCCCGCGCATCACACAGCAGCAGCGGCACCTGCGGATCCAGATCCAGCGCCCCGCGGACTTCCTCAGTGCCATACCGGTAAGCGTCGTCGAAGCAGTTCACCCCGACCACGAACGGCAACCCGCGCTGTTCGAAGAAATCCACCGCGGGGAAACAGGATTCGAGCCGCCGGGTGTCCGCGAGCACCACTGCGCCGAGCGCGCCCTCGGCCAGTTCGTCCCACATGAACCAGAACCGGTCCTGCCCCGGCGTGCCGAACAAGTACAGGATCAGCTCGGGGTTGATGGTGATCCGGCCGAAGTCGAGCGCGACCGTCGTGGTGGTCTTGCCCTCGACGCCGGAGAGGTCGTCCACGCCCTCGGACGCGGCGGTGATCACCTCTTCGGTGCGCAGCGGCGGCACCTCGCTGACCGAACCGACCAGCGTCGTCTTGCCAACCCCGAAGCCGCCCGCGACGAGCACCTTCACCGCTTGCGCGGTGAGCGACCGGCGGGGCTCAGAGTTTCCGGATGCCATCGAGAACCGCCTGGAGTACGTGGGGGCTGGGGGCGTCGGTCACCGGCGTCGCGGTGCGGAACAGCACGAGATTGCGCTCTATCAAATCGCTCAGCAGCACCTTCACCACCGGCAGCGGAAGGTCGACCCGCGCGGCCACCTCGGCGACCGAAACCGGGCGCTGGCACAGGGAAAGAATGCGCGAGTACTCCGGTTCGAGGCCGGGCGTCTCGCTCGCGGCGCGCAGCGCGACGACGAGCGTGATGAGGTCGAGCCCGCGGGTGTCGGACCGGGTCCGCCCGCCGGTGACCGCATAGGACCGCACCAGCGGACCGGCCTCGTCCTCGTACCAGGATTCGCGGCCCCGCTCCGTCATGGCGAGGTCCGCTGGACCGCTCCGGCCCGCGGCGCCGCGGTGAGCACCGCGCCGACCCGCTTGACCATCAGGTTCATCTCGTAGGCGACGAGGCCCATGTCCGCGTCGACCCCGGCCAGCAGCGCGAGGCAGGCGCCCCGTCCGGCCGCGGTGACGAACAGGAACGCGTGGTCCATCTCGACCATCGTCTGCCGCACGTTGCCGCCGCCGAAATGCCGTCCGGTGCCGCGGGCGAGGCTCTGGAACGCCGACGCGACCGCGGACAGGTGCTCCGCGTCCGCCTCGGACAGATTGCCCGACCGGCCGATCAGCAACCCGTCCGCGGACAGCACCACCGCGCGGTCCGCTCCGGCGACCCGCTGCACGAGGTCGTCGAGCAGCCAGTCGAGCTCGTTGACGCCGTTGTTCGCCATCAGTCGCGATCTCCGTACCTGTTGTCGTGCCCGGGATCGGCCTCGCGGGCCCGCCGGGTGCCCTGCTGGAACGCGCTGAAGCCGGGAACGGGCCTGCCTCCGGGCGAATCCTCGCGGACGTCGTCGGGATTCCGGCGCCGGCCCGGTCACCGCGCAACTGCGGAAACGAGGTTCTGCTGC
>NZ_GG657746.1:6702109-6718424 GCF_000158875.1 Streptomyces sp. AA4
CGGCGCGAGCAAATCCTTGCGCACCAACACGATCGCCCGGGTCCCGCCGTACGCGGAGTCGCGCAGGTGCACCGAGATCCCGTGCCGCGACGCCAGCCGCGCGACCACGAACAGGCCCAGCCGCGGTTCGTCGGACAACGCCATGATCCCGAAGTCCGGCGGGTCGGCGAGCATCGCGTTGAACTCGTCGGCCTGCTCCGGCTCGATGCCCAGCCCCTGGTCCTCGACCTCGATCACGACGCCCTTGCCGACCACGTTGCCGCGCAGTTCGACGCGCGATTCCGGCGGCGAGAACGACGTCGCGTTGTCGATCAGCTCGGCGAGCAGGTGCACGAGGTCGCCGACGACCGGCCCGCGCACGGCGACCTCCGGCAGCTTCGCCGTCTTCACCCGCGCGAAGTGCTCGGTTTCCGCCGCCGCGCCGCGGACGAGTTCCACCAGCGACACCGGATTGCGCCACTGCCGTCCGGGCTGGCCGCCGCCGAGGATGATCAGGTTCTCCGCGTTGCGCCGGGCGCGGGTGGAGAGGTGGTCGAGGCGGAACAGCGTGTCGAGCTGGTCCGGGTCCTCCTGCTTGCGCTCGGCGGCGTCCAGCACCTTCAGCTGCCGGTGCACGATGACCTGGCTGCGGTGCGCGATGTTGAGGAACACCGCCTTCGTGCCTTGCCGGGTCTTGGCCTCTTCGACCGCGGCGGCGAGCGCGGACTGCTGCGCGAGGTTGAACGCCTCGGCCACCTCGCCGATCTCGTCCGTGCCGTGGTCGAGCAGGTGCCCGCCCTCGTCGAGGTCCACCGGTTCGCCCGCGCGCACGCGGCCGACGAGTTCCGGCAGCCGCACCTCGGCCGCGTCGAGGGTGTCCTCGCGCAGCCGGGCGAGCCGGGCGATGAAGCGGTTCGACAGCCGCAGCGCGACCAGCACCACGGCGAGCGCGAAGAGCACCGCCGCCGCGCCCGCGATGATCGAGTTCCGCAGCGTGTCGTCCGCGTCGGCGATCGCCGCGTTGGTCGCGTGCGCGCTCTGCGCGGCGAACATCGTCATCAGCGTGGTGGCGACCTGTTTGGCGTCGGTCCGCCACTGCTCCAGCGGCACCGGAAGCTGTTTCGCGCCGGACAGCAAGGCGTTCTCGACCTGCGTCACGGTCGTCCACGCGGGACTCGAGACGAGCTTGTCGTAGTTCGCCCGCACCTCAGGCACCATCTGCGGCACCGACTGTTCGAGCTGGGCGTGATACGCGCCGATCTGGCCGAGGTACGCGCGCTGCTCGTCGCCGGACAACCCGCCCGAGGCGAGCCCGGCCGCCGCCAAGGCGTCGCTGCGCTGCATTTCCTCGGCCGCGTTGAAAATCGGGATCGCGGACAGCCGGGCGAAGGCGTTGTCCGCGCCGCGCGCGCCCTGCGCGAGACCGGCGACGCCCTGGGTGAACTGGTCGATGATCTGGTTGTAGAAGGAAAACACCTCGAGCCGCGGCACCTGTCCGGAGTCGACCTGCTGGCGCAGCTGCGGCAGTTTCGCTTCCAGCGCGGCGAACGTGGCGATGTTCTGCTTGACGCTCGCGGGCACGTTCGAGTCGGTGGCGAAGTTGCCCTCCAGCACCGAGGTGATCTGCGCGGCGGACGCGTCGGTCTTCGGCCGGACGGCCAGCAGCGCGGCGCGCGCGGCGTCCTGTCCGGCGAGCACGCTCATCGACAGCTGCCGTTCCTGTTCCGCGGCGAGCAGGAACGGAATGCCGGGGCCTTCCGAACCGCGAATCTTCTGCGCGTAACTCCGCGCCTGCGTCGCGTCGAAAATCAGGTATCCGGCGAGCGCGATACCCACCAGCAGCAGCGCGGCACTCGGAATCAACGCGATCGCGAGCACGCGAGAACGAATAGACGACCCGCGGCCGTTTCGCCCGGAATTCTGCTTCACCGTGATCCGTTTTCCTTCCGGCCCTGCCATGGTATTCGGGTCCTCGGTGTTTTCCTCGCACCGGTCCGACCAGCCGGATCACAGTTCACCGTGGTCTGCGTTGCCCGCGACGACGGTAAGCAACCTTCACGGGCGAGTCAAGTCCGGACCCGGGTTGCCGTCATCCTCTTGTTACCTGCTAGTAACCCGCTGTGGTGCTTGGAAAACTGATCACCACCGGACGTGACCTTGATCGCACCGGCGCGCTCGCTGCCCGCCGGGCAGCCGCGCGTGAGGTCCGTCACGACCGCGAGCGCGCGAAAACTCACGGGAAACTCATGCGCATTTCCGCAACGGCGGCGGAATCGAACGGAAAACCGAGACCGATTTCCGGAATTCAGCGCCGGACGCCATTCGGCGGCCGGTGCGGGGAAAGCCGCGGACCGGCCGCGGATCCGGTTTCCTCCGGACCGGCCGGGCGGTCGCGGCGGAGCAGATCGTGCAGCATCTCCCGGCACGCCCACGCCAGCACGGCCACGGACGCGACCAGCACCGCCACCAGCGCCGATTCGACCGGATAACGGGCGACCAGCCCGCCGAAACGCGCGAGCACGAACCCGACGGCCACGCCGACGAGCAGGGTCACGACATACGAAAGCGGCACTTCCCGACCGCGGCTCTCGATCATTTCGGCCCCTTCCGCCCCGGATTCGCGAGGCGGGCGCCGCCTCCCCGATCGGCTCCGGTCCGCGAAAAAACAGGCACCGAGCATACCCGCCGGGCAGCGCGCGGCGCGCCCGTCGATCACCCAAAGGGGCGAGCCGGACACCGATTGTTCACCCAGGACCCGCGAATCCGGACCGTTCCGCGCGAACCCGAGCGGATTCGCGCGGACCTCGCGGCGACATCGCGCGAATTCTTTTCAGCGCACCTCGCGCAGCACGGTCACCGCCCGCAGCACCTCGGCGTAAGTCGTGTACAGCGGGGCCAGCCCGAAGCGCAGCACGTCCGGCGGCCGGAAATCGCCGAGCACCCCGCGTTCGTGCAGCGCGTTCATCGTCTGCTGGCCGCCCGCGTCGCGCACCGAAACCTGGTGTCCCCGCGTGTGCTCGCGCGGGGTCGGAATGTCGGCTCCGGGCAGCAGTTCGTCCGCGCACCGGAAAAAGAAATCGCCCAGCGCCAAGCCTTTCGCCCGCAGCACGGAAAGGTCGACGTCGTCCCAGACGTCCAGCGCGGCGTCGAGCGCCAGCATCGACAGGATGTCCGGCGTGCCGGCGCGGGCGCGCGCGATCCCCGCGCTGCCGCGGTACCCCGGTTCCATGCCGAACGGATCCGCGTGCCCGGCCCATCCGGCGAGCGGCTGATCGAATTCCGCCTGATGGCGTTGTGCCACATAGACGAACGCGGGCGAACCCGGTCCGCCGTTCAGGAATTTGTACGTACAACCCACCGCGAAGTCGACGCCGCACGCGTCCAGCCGAACCGGAATCGCGCCGACGCTGTGGCAGAGGTCCCACACCGCGAGCGCGCCGGCCGCGTGCACGGCTTCGGTGACCGACGGCATGTCGTGCAGCCGCCCGCTGACGTAGTCGACGTGGTTCACGAGCACCGCGGCGGTCCGCTCGCTCACCGCGCCGGGCAGTTCCGCCACCGGCACGCGCCGCACGGTGTGCCCGGTGAGCCGGGCCGCCTGGTCGGCGACATAGCCGTCGGTCGGGAAGGTTCCCGCGTCGACCAGCAGCTCGTCGCGACCAGGGTTCGCCCGCACCGCCGCGACGAGCACTTTGAACAGGTCCACGCTCGTCGAATCCGCCACCACGACCTGCCCGGCCGCGGCCCCGACCAGCGGCGCGATCCGCTCCCCGACCCGCTGCGGGGCTTCCCACCAGCCCTCGGTCCACGACCGGATCAGCCGCCGCCCCCACTGCTGCCGGATCACCTGGCTCACCCGCTCGGCGACGTGTTTCGGCGGCGCGCCAAGGGAATTCCCGTCGAAGTACGCGACTTCCGGGTCAAGGTCGAACTCCGCGCGTTTCGCGGCGAGCGGGTCGGCGGCATCGAGCGCGGCCGCCTCGTCGGCAAGGCTTTCGCTGCGCACAGCGGATTCGGTCATCGACGCTCCTCGAAACTCCGGTTCTCCCCTCAGCTAACCGGACGACGGCGGTCTTATCGAGACCCAGGCTGGCCGGGATTCTCTATCTGCCGCCGCTTCGACGACCTACAGTGGCCTGACCAGGCACCACCGGAGGAGGTCAGCGTTGACCCAGTCGATCGCCGAACAGGCCGAGGGCCAAACCATCCCGCTGCTGCTGCGGCGCAACGCCGTCGAGCACGGCGACCGGCCCGCGCTCACCTCGCTCGATCTCGAGGGCCGTCCGACGCTCACCTGGAGCGAGTTCCGGACCGCGATCGCCGAGGTGTCGCGGGGGCTCGCCGGGCTCGGCCTCGCCGCGGGCGACCGGATGCTGATCATGGCTCCCAGCTCGCCGGACCACCTCGTCGCCGACCTCGCCGCCGTGCACCTGGCGGCCATCCCGTGCACGGCGTACGCGACGCTCAGCCCGGACCAGATCCGCTACGTCGCCCGGCACAGCGCCGCGCCGGTCGTCGTCCTCGCCGGCGCCGACGAGGTGTCCCGCTGGCGGCAGGTGCTCGACGACCTGCCCGCGCTGCGCCGCGTGGCGGTGATGGACGAATCCGCGATCCCGGACGGCGACGACCGGTTCGTCTCCTTCTCCGCGGTGCGCGAAGCCGGCCGAGCCGCGCTCGCCGCCGACCCCGAGGCGTTCGACCGCGCGTGGCAGGCGATCCGCCCGGACGACCCGCTCGCGATGATCTACACGTCCGGCACCACCGGCGATCCCAAGGGCGTCGTGCTTTCCCACCGCAACGCGATCCACGAGAGCATCGCGGTGCACTCGCTGCACCACGTCCCGATGCACTCCACGAACATCGCGTACCTGCCGCTGGCGCACATCGCCGAGCGCGCGCTGTCGATCTACATCCCGATCGTCGCCGCGGGCCACGTGCACACCGTCGGCAATCCGTCCGACGTGGTCACCGCCCTCGGCCAGGTGCATCCGCAGAGCTTCTTCGGCGTGCCGCGGGTGTGGGAGAAGATGGTGGCGAGCCTGAAGAACATGCTCGCCGGCCTGCCCGAGGACCGGCGCGAGGCGCTCGTCTCGGCGAACGAACTCCTGCAAGAGGGCTACAAACTCCGCAGCGCGGGCAAGGAGGTGCCCGCCGATCTCGCCGAGCGCATCGCGAAGACCGACGAGACCGTGCTCGCGCCGGTGCGCGCGCTGCTCGGGTTCGACAACCTGTACATCGCCTCCAGCGGCGCGGCCGCTCTGCCACTGGAAGTGCTGTACTTCATCGCCGGGTTGGGCGTCGAGATCCGCGAGGTCTGGGGCCTGTCCGAAACCACCGGCGCGGCGACCGCGAACAGCGCCGACGCGTTCCGCGCGGGCACCGTCGGACGTCCGATCGACGGCGTCGAGGTGAAGACCGGCGAGGACGGCGAACTGCTGGTCCGAGGTCCGATCGTGTTCCTCGGCTACCTGCAGGCGGACGGCACGATCGAATCGGCCACCGACGCCGACGGCTGGTTCGCGACCGGCGACATCGGCACGATCGACGACGACGGCTACGTCACGATCACCGACCGCAAGAAGGAACTGATCATCACCTCGAGCGGCAAGAACATCGCGCCGACCCGGATCGAGGGCTTGCTGAAGGAGCACCCGCTGATCGGCCAGGCAGTCGCGATCGGCGACGGGCGGCCGTACGTGACCGCGCTGATCGTGCTCGACGACGAGATCGCGCCCGGCTGGGCCGCGGCGAACGGCGTCGAAGCGGACGGGATCGACGCGCTCGCCGCGCACGAGGCGGTCCAGGCGGAGATCGCCCGCGCCGTCGAATCAGCCAACAGCAGGCTGGCACGCGCGGAGCAGATCAAGAAGTACCAGGTGCTCACCACCGCGTGGACACCCGAAACCGGCGAGCTGACCCCGACGCTCAAGCTCAAGCGCCGGGTGATCAACGACCGCTACCGCCCCGACATCGCCTCGCTCTACGCGTGAAAACGGTGCGGCCGGGACAACCCCGGCCGCACCGTCTCCCCGACAGCTCAGGCGTCCAGATCCTTGGCGATCAACTCGACCAGCACATCGACCGACTCCCGGGCCTGGTCGCCGTCCGCGCTGAGTTCGACCTCGTCGCCGTGCGCGGCGCCGAGCGTCATGAGGCTCAGCACGCTGCCCGCGTCGACCGGGTCGCCTGCCGCGCCTCCGGAAACCTTGGCGATGCGGACCTTCGCGGGCTGGGCGGCGGCGGCCTGCGCGACCAGCCCGGCCGGACGGGCGTGCAGCCCCACGCTGCTGGCGACGACGATGCGGCGTTGGTACACGAGAGCCTCCTCAGGCATTGACCGGATGGGCGGAAACGGCGGCGGCCGACTCCGCGGAACGGAACCGCAGCTGCTTGAGCAGGACCACCGAAGCGGCGGCGACCAGCGTCCCGGCGACGAGCGCGACCAGGAACAGCAGCGGGTTCCCGATCAGCGGAACCACGAAGATCCCGCCGTGCGGCGCGCGCAGCGTCGCGCCGAAAGCCATCGACAGCGCTCCGGTGACGGCCGAACCGGCCATGATCGACGGGATCACCCGGAACGGATCCGCCGCGGCGAACGGGATCGCGCCCTCGGTGATGAACGAGGCGCCCAGCAGCCACGCGGCCCGGCCGTTCTCGCGCTCGGCGGCGGTGAACAGCTTCTTCCGCACGGTGGAGGCGAGCGCGAGGGCGAGCGGCGGCACCATTCCGGCGGCCATCACCGCGGCCATGATCTGCAGCGAACCGGCACTGCCGGTGGTCAGGCCGCCGACGGCGAACGCGTACGCGGCCTTGTTGACCGGACCGCCCATGTCGAACGCCATCATCAGGCCGAGCAGCGCGCCCAGCAGCACCGCGCTGGTTCCGCTCAGGCTGTTCAGCCAGTGGGTGAGACCGGTCGTCGCGATCGCGATCGGCTTGCCGACCACGACGTACATCAGCACGCCGACCACCACGGTCCCGAGCAGCGGGTAGACGACCACCGGCATGATCCCGCGCATCGCCTTGGGCACGCGGATCTTCTTGAGCCCCAGCACGACGCCGCCGGCGAACAGCCCGGCCACCAGGCCGCCGAGGAAGCCGGCCCCGATGGCGACCGAGATCGCGCCGCCGACGAAACCGGGCGCGATGGCGGGCCGGTCGGCCATCGCGAACGCGATGAACCCGGCGAGCACCGGCACCAGGAACTGGAACGCGACGCTGCCGATCTGGAACATCAGCGCGGCCCAGCCGGCGAGCGAACCGGCGTCGAAGTGCTCGGTGACCTTGGGCGCGTTGGCGATCTGGTACCCGCCGAGCGCGAAGCTCACCGCGATCAGCAGGCCGCCCGCCGCGACGAACGGGATGAGGTAGCTGACGCCGGTCATCAGCCACTGCCGGATCCGCGAGCCGAGCCGGTCGTGCTCGCCGACCTTGGTGGTCAGCTCCGGTTCCGCGGCGGCGGCGGGTGGGGCGGCGGGCGGTTCCGCGGCGGCCGCTTTCGCCCGTTCGAAGAGCCCGGCCGCGTCGTTGATCGCGGCCTTCACCGGGGCTTCGACGATCGGCTTGCCCGCGAAGCGTTCCCGGCCCTGCACGGCGAGGTCGGCGGCGAAGATGACCGCGTCGGCCTCGGCGATGTCCGCCGCGGACAGCGGTTCGGAACCGGCCGAGCCCTGCGTTTCGACCACGATCGTGTCGCCGTTGGCCTTCGCGGTCTGCTCCAGCGATTCGGCGGCCATGTACGTGTGCGCGATGCCGGTGGGGCACGCGGTGATGGCGACGAACTTCATGTCAGGACACCTCTTCGCGGATGTAGGTCGCGACCGCGGCGGGATCGGTTCCGTCCAGCAGCGTCTGCTTGAACTCCGCGCGGACGAGCCGGCGGGCCAGCGCGGCCAGCACCTTCAGGTGCGCGGAGTCCGCGCCGTCCGGCGCGGCGATGAGGAAGATCAGCTTCGCCGGACCGTCCGGCGCGCCGAAGTCGATGCCGCCGGCGCTGCGGCCGAAGGCGAGCGTCGGCGCGGTGACGGCGGCGCTGCGGCAGTGCGGGATGCCGATGCCGCCCTCCAGCCCGGTGGCCATCTGCTCCTCGCGGGCGGCGACGTCCTTGAGGAACAGCTCGAGGTCGGTCACCCGCCCGGCGGACACGAGCCGTCCCGCGAGCGCGCGGACCGCGGCGTTCTTGTCCGCGGCGGCGAGCTCGAGGTCGACCAGGTCGGCGGTGATCAGGTCTGATGTGGTCATGCTGCGGCTCCGCTGAGGGTGAGGGTGGGATCGGCGGCGAGCAGGCGCACCTGGTCCGGGTGCACGTCCTGCGGGGCGGGCATGCGGCTGCCCTCCTGCGCGACCGCGGCGGTGCCGTAGGCGACCGCGGCGCGCAGGGCTTGGGGGCCGGTTCCTCCCGCGTGGAGGAATCCGGCGAGTGCGGCGTCTCCGGCGCCGACGGTGCTGCGCACGGCGACCAGCGGGCCGAGCGCGTGCCTGGTCTCGGCGCGGTCGACCAGCACGGCACCGCGCGCGCCGAGGCTGACCAGCACCGCTCCGACACCGTCGGCGACCAGGCCGCGGCACACCTCGACCACGTCGCCGAGCTGCGGCAGCGGCCGCCCGGCCAGCTCGGCCAGCTCGTCGAGATTCGGCTTGATCAGGTCGGGCCCGGCGGCGAGCGCGGCGGCCAGCGGCGCCCCGGAGGAGTCGACGGCGACCTTCGCCCCGGCGTCGCGGGCCAGTTTGCCGAGCTGCGCGTAGAAATCATCCGGCACCCCGGCGGGCACGCTGCCGCAGCACACGACCCATTCGGCGCGGGCGGCGAGTTCGACGGTGCGCTGCTGCAACACGGCCAGCTCGGCGGGGGAGATCTCCGGGCCGGGTTCGTTGATCTTGGTGGTCGTGCCGTCGGCTTCGACCAGGGTGATGTTGCTGCGCGTGGTGCCCGCGATCGGCACCGCGACCACCGGCACGCCTTCCGGCGCGAGCAGATCGGCTAGCCGCTCGCCGACCGAACCTCCGGCCGGAAGCAACGCCACGGTCGGCGACCCGGCGGCGGCGAGTGCGCGGGAGACGTTAACGCCCTTGCCCCCGGGGTCGAGCCGCACTCGGGAAGCACGCAGCACCTCGCCGCGCCGAAGCTCGCTGAGCTGAGCGGTCCGGTCCAGGCTCGGGTTGGGGGTGACGGTGACGATCATGCGAGCACCACTTCCGGACCCGCCTCTTCCAGCTCCGCGACCGCACCCGCATCGATCCCGCCGTCGGTGATCAGCACGTCGATCTCCGACAACCGCGCGAACCGGCTCAGCTGATCCGCCCCGTACTTGCTGTGGTCGGCAAGCAGAACCCGGCGACGAGCCGCGGCCACGAGCGCGGACTTCACCCCGGCCTCTTCGAGATCCGGCGTCGTGCAACCGTGCTCGGCGGAAAACCCGTTCGCGCCAAGGAAAGCGACATCGGCCAGCAGCCCGTCGAGCGCGTGCAGCGACGCGGAGCCGACCGTGGCGAGCGTTGTCCCGCGGACCCGGCCGCCGAGGATTTGCAGGGTGATTCCCGGGCGGGTGGCCAGGATCGACGCGATCGAAATCGAGTTCGTGATGACCGTCAGGTCGCGATCGGCCGGGAGCAGCGTCGCCAGGCGGCTGGTCGTGGTGCCCGCGTCGAGCAGCACCGAACCGCGGTCGGGGACCTGGTCGAGCGCGGCGCGGGCGATCGCGTCCTTTTCCGCGGCGTTGGTCTGGTCCCGCTGCGCGACCTCGGGCTCGAAGTCGAGCCGGTCCACCGCGACCGCGCCGCCGTAGACCCGGCGGACGACACCCTGGCGTTCGAGGACGCCCAGGTCGCGGCGGATGGTTTCGGGCGCGACGCCCAGTTCCGCGGCGAGGTCGCCCACGTCGACCCGTCCGTCTCGGCGTGCCCGCTGTGCGAGGAGCTGATGCCGTTCGGCGGCGTACATGCCCGTTCCTCTCCGCTGTTTGCCCGTTGTCATTTGATTGTGCCCGTTGTTACCGTACTGTCAATCCCCAGTTACAAGATCCTTTGCTCCCGGAGGTCTCGCCATGTCGTTGTCCGGAGTCGGAGTCAGCCCCGGCCAAGCCCAGGGCCCGCGGGTCGTCGTAGCCACTGACCTGCGGAAACCCGAGAATCAGCCGGTGCCCGCGGACCTGGCCGGGGAAGCGGGCCGGATCGGTCCGGCGGCGGCCCGGGTCGCTGCCCGGTTGTCCGATCGTGCCCGTTCCGTGTCCGGTGATGCCCGATCGGTGCTGGAAACGACCGCGGCGATGGCGGCGGATCCGG
Source organism: Streptomyces sp. AA4 (assembly GCF_000158875.1). NCBI lineage: Bacteria > Bacillati > Actinomycetota > Actinomycetes > Kitasatosporales > Streptomycetaceae > Streptomyces > Streptomyces sp. AA4. The sequence goes on from NZ_GG657746.1 coordinate 6,712,370, forward strand.
CGCTGCTCGCGTCCGCCGAACAGCTCGTCCGGGAGCAGTCGCTGCCCGCGCCGCGCGCGGTCTGGGACGCGGCCGCGAAGTTCATGGCGGCACTCGAAGCCGCGGGCGGCTACCTGGCCGAACGCGCCCGCGACGTCGCCGACGTCCGGGACCGGATCGTCGCGGACCTGCTCGGAGTGGCCCCGCCGGGCGTGCCCGACCTGACGTCGCCGAGCGTGCTCGTCGCGCGCGACCTCGCCCCGGCCGACACCGCCGGTCTCGACCCGGAACTGGTCCTCGCGCTGGTGACCGAAGAGGGCGGACCGACCAGCCACACCGCGATTCTCGCGCGGGCCTTGGGAATTCCGGCCGTGGTCGCGTGCTCCGGAGTGCTCGCCGCGGACAGTCCGGGCCTCGCCGTGGACGGTTCCGCCGGCACGGTTTCGCCCTCCGACGGCAGTGTGCGCGCCGCGAGCCGGAAGCCGCGCGCGGAATGGGACGGGGTCGGCGCGCTGGCCGACGGGCATCCGGTGAAGCTGCTCGCGAACGTCGGCTCGGCCGCGGACTCCCGCGCCGCGGCCGACGCGGGCGCGGAGGGAATCGGCTTGTTCCGCACGGAATTCTGCTACCTGGCGGCGGCGGAAGAACCGTCCGTGGACGCCCAGCGCGCGGCCTACGCGGCGGTGCTGGCGCCCTTTGCCGGGAAGCCGGTGATCGTCCGGACGCTCGACGCCGGTTCGGACAAACCGCTGGCGTTCCTGGACATGGGCGACGAACCGAATCCGGCGCTGGGCGTGCGCGGGGTCCGCGTCGCGTTCGACCGGCCGGAACTGCTGGACCGGCAGCTGACCGCGATCGCCGGGGCCGCCGCCGACACCGGGGCCGAGCTTTCCGTGATGGCCCCGATGATCGCGACCGCCGCCGAGGCGCGCTGGTTCGCCGAACGGGCGCGGGCGGCCGGGATCGCCCGCGCCGGCGTGATGATCGAGGTGCCGGCGGCGGCGTTGTGCGCCAAGGAAATCCTGGCCGAGGTCGACTTCGTCTCGCTGGGCACGAACGACCTGACGCAGTACGTCTTCGCCGCCGACCGGCAGCTCGGCGCGGTCGCCGCGCTCAACGACCCGAACCAGACCGCATTGCTGCGCCTGGCCGGGATGGTCGCCGAGGCAGGGGCCGCCGCCGGGAAACCGGTCGGCGTGTGCGGGGAAGCCGCCGCCGACCCGGGACTGGCCCCGGTGCTGGCCGGACTCGGGGTGACCAGTCTGTCGATGAACTCGGCCGCCCTCGCCGCCGTCGGCGCGACCCTGCGCACGGTCGACCTGCCCGCCTGCCGCGAAGCCGCCGCCAAGGCCCGCTGACTCCGGGTCACGACGCCCGGATCGAGTTCTCCGTCCACTTGCGCAGCCGCGGCGGCACGCGCTTCTCCAGTCCGTAGTTCTCCAGGTGGGCGGAGAACACCTCGTCGAACGCCTCCTGCACGGTCTCGGTGTCCCAGTCCGGACGCTCGAGGATCGGCTGCTTCAAGTACGGCTGCCCCATCACGTGCAGCTGCGGGCCGTTGCACCGGATCATCTGCCCGGTGATCCCGTGCGAGCCCTCGCCGAGGAGGAACAGCACGAGCGGCGCGATCTTCGCCGGCGTGCGTTCCGGCGGGCAGGCCCGCAGCGCGCGTTCGGATTTCCAGACCATCCGGGTGTGCGCCACCGGGCACACCGCGTTCACCCGGATCCCCGAGTCCTCGAGGTCCAGCGCCCACGAATAGGTCAGAGACGCCACCGCGCCCTTGCTCGCCGAGTACACCCCGAGCTTGCGCTGCCCGAGCGACGCGCCGGAGGAGATGTTCACGATCGACCCGCCGCCGCCCGCGCCGACCATCGCCCGGATCGCGGCCAGCCCGGTGTACATCACGCCGAGCACGTTCACCTCGACCAGCTGGCGGGCCTGCTCCGCGTCGTCCTCCCAGGGCAGCGCCTCGTAGTTGAGCCCCGCGTTGTTGACCAGGCCGTCGATCCGGCCGAACTCGGCGACGCACTGGTCGACGATCGCCTGCGCCTGCGCCGGATCGGCCACGCTGTGCCCGTTCGCGACCGCGCGCCCGCCGTGACCCCGGATGGTCTCGGCGGTGCGCTCGGCGAGGTCGGCGTCCACGTCGTTGACCACCACCGCGCCGCCCGCCCGCGCGACGTGCACGGCGAACGCCTCGCCGAGCCCGCGCCCGGCCCCGGTCACGACCACGGCCCTGTCCTGCAACAGTCTGTCCACGCTCACTCCCCGCTGGTGCGCCCGGCGCGAGGACGACCGCTCCGCCGGGTCTCTCCCAGTGTTGGACCGTTCGGCCCAGTCGTACCGGACGGTGACGACGAACGGTGGTCGCGCTGCGCCGAACGAGGAAAGCTGATCAGTGCCACGGATACCCTGCGGCAGGTCACTCCGAACGGCTCCGCGTTCCGGCCACCGGATTCTTCCCGACTGTTCACCCTGGTGTGATCGGCGGCATACTGAACGTGCATGCCCTGGCCGGAGTAGTGACACTCCTGGCCAGGAGCGCATCAGGCGAAGGCACAATGCGGGACGCCCGCATTCACTCGATCGGGGAGGGGGCAGTGGTCATCTCGTGACGACCGAAGCGACCTCTCGGCTTACGGCACCGCTGCGGAATGTCGAATATCGCGTGCTCTGGGCGGCGGAGGCCATCTCGAGCGCGGGCGACCAGCTGGCGAAGGTGGCGTTGTCCATCCTCGTCTACCACCGCACCGGTTCCGCGCTCTGGGCTGCCGTCGTCTACGCGCTGACCTTCCTGCCCGCGCTCGCCGGCGGGCTCGGGCTGTCCTTCCTCGCCGACCGCTACCCGCGTCGCGCCGTGCTGAGCGTGAGCGCCGCGGCACAGGCGGTGCTGGTCGGGCTGATGAGCCTGCCCGGGATGCCGCTGCCCGCGCTGTGCCTGCTGCTCGTGGCGGTGCAGCTGGCCGCGTCACCGGCGAACGCGGCGCAGAACGCGATCACCCGCGAGGTGTTCACCGACGACCATCTGTACCTGCGCAGCCAGGACCTGCGCGGGATCACGACCAACACGGTGCAGCTGCTCGGCCTGGCCGGCGGCGGCGTGCTGGTGACGGCCGTGGGCACGTCGTGGGCGCTGGCGATCGACGCGGTGAGCTTCGCGGTGGCGTCGGTGATCGTGCGGGTGTGGGTGCGCGACCGGCCCGCCGCCGGGGGCGAGCACAGCACCTGGTTCTCCGCGACGCGCTGGGTGTTCGGGCAGCGCAAACTGCGCGTGCTGATCGCGCTGTCGTGGCTCGTGGGGCTGGCCGTCGTGCCCGAAGGGCTGGCCGCGCCGCTGGCCCAGCAGCTGAACGCGCCGTCCGCGGCGGTCGGCTGGTTGCTCGCCGCCGACCCGCTCGGCTTCGTCGCCGGGGCCTATCTGCTGTCGAAATTCGCGTCCGCCGCGGTCCGGCAGCGGCTGCTCGGCGTGCTGGCGACGGCTTCGCTCGCCATGCTCGCGCTGTTCCTGCTGCGGCCGAACCTGGTGGTCGCGCTGGTGCTGCTCGCGCTCGCCGGTGCGATGGGCGCCTACATCATCACCGTGACCGCGACATTCTCCACCTGGGTGCCGAACGAACTGCGCGGCGGAGCCGGCGGTCTCTACCGCACGGGGCTGCGCGTCGCGCAGGGCATCGGGGTGGCTCTCGGCGGGGTGGTCGCACAGGCGACCGGCTCCGCCGTCACCGCCATCGCGCTGGCCGGGCTGGCCGGCGTGGCGCTGGCGATCCCCACCGCGTTCTCGTGGACCCGGGTGCGGCACGCGGTCGCGGCCGGGGCCTGATCGGGGGGGGTGCGGGATGGATCCGGGAGGGAACTGTGGCCGGGGTCGAGGCACCGGCCGAATGGGTCCGGATACGCCGGACGGGAAGTCGTTTCACGCTTCACGGTCACGCACGGAACACACCTCCGTTCGCATTGTCACGAATCCGCTGTCGATCGGTCACGGAACTCACGCTTCACGGTCACGCACAGCTGTCCACCTCCGCTCGCTGACAATTCATCGGAAAATGACAACAGCTCGATTCACGCTTCGCGGTCGCGCACGGGAAAACACCTCACTCGGGGGGACGGCGGGGACTCTCCTCCGCAATTTACTTCATGGATGGAGCAGTTGTCGCGGAAGGCGTCTCCGGGTTCGGAGACTACGACCGAATACAGCGTTCGAAGTCGGTGAGTGAGATGATACCGGCAACTGATAACGACGCAGAACCGGGAACCTTCCGGGAACCGCATCCGACACCGGAGGAGGCACGGCCCGATGCCCGGAACCGATCCGGCGCGCGGTGAGGCCCGCGGCCCCGGGGAGGAACCGCCCGCCGCGACGGGCTTCGCGGGACGGCTGCGTGCCGTGTTCGCCGCGAACCCCGTTTCCTCGTGGGATCTCTGGACCAAACCGCGCCGGATGATCGCGTTCCTGCTCGCCTGGGACGCGATCGCGGCGGCGCTGCTGACCTTCGGCGTGATCGCGTCGCCGAGCCCGGATCTCGTGGACTGGGGCCGGTTCGCGATCCTCGCCGGCTGCGCGACGGTGCACATCCAGCTCACCCGGCGGCAGGAGGAACGGCGGCGCAACCGGGTCACCGCCGTCCACATCGACCTGACCGGCATCTGGGTGTTCCCGGCCGCGCTGCTGCTGCCGATCCCGCTGACGCTGCTGCTGATCGCGCTCCTGCGCGTCCAGCGGTGGTTCAACTCCCGGCGACCGCCGCACAAGTTCGTGTTCACCTCGTTCACGCATGCGGTGTCGGCACTGCTGGCGCACCACCTGTACCAGACTTTCGCGTCCGCCGAACTGGCCCGGCTTTCGCCCGCGAACTCGTTGCAGGTCTTCGGGATCCTGATGCTCGTCGGCTTCAGCTACGCGGCGCTGCAGGCGATCGTGATCGGCGGCCTGCTCGCGCTCGGCGGCACGTCCGCGCCCACCCTGCGCAACGTCTTGGGCACCAAGGACGACAACCTGCTGGAGCTGTCGACGATCAGCCTCGGGACCATCGCGACGATCCTGCTCGTGAACATCCCGCCGGCGATCGTGATCCTCGTGCTGATCACGGTGCTGGGCAACCGGCTGGCGGAAATCAACCAACTGCAGTCCGAAGCGCGCACTGATCCGAAGACCGGGATCTTCAACGTGCGCGGGTGGTCGGAGTCCGCGGAACGCGCGCTCGCGCGGGCCGCGCGCGGCGGGGAAACCCTGGCGCTGCTGATGATCGACCTCGACCACTTCAAGTGGATCAACGACACGTACGGCCATCCGGCGGGGGACGACGTGCTCCGCACGGTGGCGCAAACTCTCGACGAGATAACGCGTCCCAAGGACATCATCGGGCGCTTCGGCGGCGAGGAGTTCCTCATCCTGCTGCCCGATGTGGACACGACGGCGGCGAAGGTGACCGCGGAACGGATCCGTACCGCGATCGCCGATCAGCGCATCGTGACGACCGACAAACGCGGCGGTTCCGCATTGATCACCGGCCGCACCGCGTCGATCGGGGTCGCATTGCTCGGGGTGAACGGAACGGCACTGGAACAGTTGCTGCAAGCCGCCGACGCGGCCGTCTACACCGCGAAGGAAGGCGGCCGGAACCAGGTGCGCTTCGCGGACGCGAATCTGCCGTCCGAGTGATCCACAATTCCGATCACCGGCACTGTTCGCGATTAATCGCGAAACCGATTCAGCAACTGTCCGCGACGGCCCGCGCCCCGTTCCGCCGCCGGATTGAGCCGCCGGGTTAATTGTCGGCCGGGGCGCTAACCGCACCGGCCGGTTTTTCGAGCCGGATCGGAACCGCCGGGATTGCCGAACCCGGATGGCGCAGGACCGGGAATCCGGCCCCGGCACCCCGGACTCGACCGCCGCTCCCCGGACTCAGCTGCCGCGCTCCGTCGCTCTCCGTTCATGCGCGAGCGAACCCCGCCGCGAGGCGGTCTCGCACGCCGCGCAGGACCCGCGTGACGCTCCTGCCTCACCCGCCGCTCTGCCCACTCCGCCCCGCCACTCCGCCCCGTCGTTCAGCCCCGCCACTCCGCCCCGCCG
>NZ_GG657746.1:6718733-6784545 GCF_000158875.1 Streptomyces sp. AA4
CATTGGGTGCGTCAGATGCACCCAATGTGGCGTTGTTGGCGCTTTGACCGGACCCAGCGCAGCACCGCGCCTCCAAGAGCGGCGGCGAGACAGACCCGGGAGCACCCAAAGTGGCCCCCGATGAGCCCAGCGCAACCAACCCCACGTCGGCCCGCCCCGGGGGTTACCCCCCACCCGGGTGAGGGGGACAGCCGCCTCCCGCGGCGCGCGCCGGGCTGGCACCCTGGTGCGCATGCCAGCCACCGACGACCGTGCCCCGGCCGCCGTTCGCGTTCGCCGTCCCTGGTCGACGTCCGGCTGGCTGCTGCTCGTCCTGCTCGTGGTGTTCGGGTTCGGCCTGATCGCCTCGCGGCCCGCGTCGCCGCCCGACCAGGGCCCGCCGACCGGCGGCGTGCTCGCGGCGCGGAACGCGGTCGACGCGCTCACCCACCCCGACGGGCAGGCCACCGCGCTCGCGCTCCTGCCCAAGGACTTCACCGCGGTCACCGGCGTGAAGCCCGGCGCGCTGCCCGCCCGCGACGGCACCGTCCGCGCGGCGCACCTCGACGGCGGCTGCTCGGCCCCGTGGGGCGACGACAACACGAAATGGGACTTCTCGGTCCCGTGCAAGGCGCACGACCTCGGCTACGACCTGCTCCGCTACGCCAACGACAAGGGCCACCCGCTCGACCAGTCCGCCCGGGCCGCGCTCGACGACCGGCTCGAGCAGGACATGCACCGCACCTGCGAGCTGAACCCGATGAACTCCGAGCGCACCTGCCAGCTGGTCGCGTCGGTGTTCACCGGCGGGCTGGTGCTCAACTCGTGGCACCAGCGCTGGGGCCCGCCGGTCGGCGACCCGATCGGCCCGATGGTCGCCGGCGTCCTGGTGATCGGCTGCCTGCTCGTGATGCGCCTGCGCGGCTGGCACACCGCCCGCCGCACGACCCCGCGTCCGCGGCTGCCGCGCGGCGTCCCCCGGCCGTGGGCGGTGCTCGGCATCTCCGGGGCGGTGCTGCTGATGATCGGCGAATCGGCGACCGCGCTGGCCGACTGGGCAGGCGCGCCGGAAGCCACTTGGTGGCCGCTGACCTGGCTCGCGCAGCTCACGCCGCTGCTCTTCTTCTCGGGCGGGCTCGCCAACGCGGCGGGCTGGCGGGCCGAACGCGATCGCGGCTACCGGCATTACCTCGCCGAACGGTCCAGCCCGCTGCTGCGCCCGGCGTTGATCTTCGCCGTGGTCGCTCTGATCGTGCCGCTGGCGCTGGAACTTCTCGGCATCCCGGCCGGGACCAACGCCACCGTCATGCGGATCGCCCTGCACCCGCTGTGGTTGCTGGGCGTCTACCTGCTGACCGTCATCGGCGCGCCGATGCTGCTCGCGCTCTACCGCCGCACGCGGCTGTGGTCGGTCGCGGCGCTGACCGCTGTCGTCGTGGCCGGTGAACTCGCCGCGAGCTGGACGGACGTGTCCTGGCCGCGCTACGCCGCGACGCTCGCCTTGGCTCTCCTCGCGCAGCAGGTGGCGTTCGCGTACGCGGACGGCGTCCGCCCTCGCCGTCCGGTGCTCGCTGTCGCGGCCGTAAGCGGCGTCGCGGCCCTCGCGGTCGCAGTGTTCGCCTTCGACGCTTCGCCGGTACTGCTGGGCAACCCAGGCGCGCCTGCCGCGTTGTCCGCGAGGCCGTGGACGGTCCTGCTGCTGGGTGTGTCGCAGCTCGGCCTCGTCGGGCTCCTCGCGGCGCCGCTGCGGCGCTGGGCCGCCCGCGACCGGGTAGTCCGCACCGCAGGGCTCATGCTGCGCGCCCCGATGAGCCTGTACCTGGCGTTCCTCGCCGCGATGCTGCTGCTCGTCGCCGTGGTCTACCTGCCCGGACCGATCGCGAACGGCCTGAGCTGGCTCCTCCAGCCGCGCATGCTCGCCGCGGTGGCGCTGCTTCTCGTGCCCGCCGCGCTGGTCTTCTGGTGGTTCGAACGGCACCCGGCCAAACCCGGCAAGACCAGCGCCGAAGCGCCGGTCGCCCCGCGTCCGTACCACCCGACCGGCCGCCGTTCGGTGCTGCTCACTCGCGCGGCCGCCACGCTGGGCATCGGCTACGCGACGCTCGGCGTCTTCGGTCTCGCGCTGGCCCGGTTCGGCGCCGTGGCCGCCGACGCCGACGTGCTCGGCTTGCGGCTGGACCCGGTCCAGAGCCTCGTGCACCTGCTCCTCGGCGTCCTGCTGCTGCACGCCGTCCGGACCGGCGCGGCGGCGACCTCGGCCGCGACGTGGTTCGCCGCCGCGCTGACCTGCGTGCCGTCGCTCGTGGCGGCCGCCGGCGGCGAGACGCACGGTTCGGCGGTCGTCGTCCTGCACCTTCTCACCGCGGTGTTCGCGCTGGTCGGAGCGGGTTCGTGCATGGTTCCGGCCAGGCGAGCGGCCGCCGCCGCGTCCTGACCCGCGACACGCGTACCGCCAACCGGGCGAAACTGCTTCGGATACCGGACCATAGGTGGTGCACACCACACCGCCCGGGGGAGGTGCGAAACCGCCGCAACCCCCGCCCGGCACCATGCGTCTCCAGTAGCGGAGACCAGAACGACGAGAAGGAGCCGGCCCCGTGGACTACCCGCCTCGGAACGGGCAAGGCGATCGCCGCCCCGCCCGCTCGTGGCAGGACCAGCCCGGCCGGGGACCGGCGCGGCGGCCCGGGCCACCGCCCCGCTCGCGACGCGAACCGCAGGCCACTGGTCCGTCCCGGCGTCCCGGACCGCCCCCGCGCCGTCCGTCCGGACGGTCCCGCCGAGGCGGCCTGCGCGGCGCGAAAATCGCTCTCACCGTGGTGTCGCTGCTGGTCATGGGGCTCACCGGGTACGCATGGGCGTCGCTGCAGGGCCTGGTCAACGGCCTGAGCTACTCCGACGTGATCGGCGAGGGCGCGGGCGGCGAGAAGCCCGCCGACGGCGCCCGCGACATCCTCCTGGTCGGCCTCGACAGCCGCACCGACGCCCAGGGCAACCCGCTGTCCCCGGAACTGCTCGCCCAGCTGCGCGCGGGCGAATCGGACGGCGAGCTGAACACCGACACGCTGATCCTGGTCCACATCCCGAACGACGGCAGCAAGGCCGTCGCGCTGTCGCTGCCGCGCGATTCGTACGTGGACATCCCCGGCTACGGCAAGCACAAGATCAACTCGGCGTACGCCAGGGCGATGCTGCAGGCCCGCAAAGACCTGCAGGCCCAGGGCGTCACCGATCCTAAGGAACTCGACGTCAAGGCCAACCAGGCCGGCGCGAAGCTGCTGATCGCGACGATCCAGCAGCTGACCGGGTCCACGATCGACAACTACGCGGCGATCAACCTGCTCGGCTTCAGCGACATCACGAAGGCCGTCGGCGGCGTGGACGTCTGCCTGAAGGACAACGTCAACGACGAGTACTCCGGCGCGAACTTCACCAAGGGCCAGCACACCATCTCCGGGGTCGAGGCGCTCGAGTTCGTCCGGCAGCGGCACGGGCTCCCGCGCGGCGACCTCGACCGGGTCGTGCGCCAGCAGGTGTTCATGGCGGGCATGGCGCGCAAGATCCTGTCCGCGGGAACGCTGACCGACCCGTCCAAGCTCAACGCGCTGGTCGACGCCATCAAGAAGTCCGTGGTGCTGAACCAGAACTGGGACATCTTCAGCTTCGCCCAGCAGATGAAGGGCCTCACCGGCGGCCAGCTCGAGTTCCGCACCATCCCGGTCGACAACGTCGAGTACCGCACGCCGAACGACGGCGTCGCGGTGAAGGTCGACCCGGCGAAGGTGAAGGCGTTCGTGCAGGGCCTCGCGGGTCCGCAGGCCGGGGCCGACGGCGCCCCGGCGCAGCAAAAGGCGCCGAAGCCCGACGAGTCGCACAAGGACACCACGGTCGACGTGCGCAACGCCTCGGATCGCACCGGTCTCGCGGCGACCGTGTCCAAGCAGCTGGCGGACAAGGGCTTCACTGCGGGCGACACGGACAACGCGTCCTCGCGTAAGACGACTGTGATTTGGGTCCCCAGCGGCGGCGAGGCGGCCGGGCAGGCGGTCGCGGACGCGCTCGGCACCAAGGCGACGGTGCAGGAAGACAAGAGCGTGCCCAAGGGCCACGTGAAGGTGTTCCTCGGTTCGGACTACCAACCCTCCGCCGGCGCTTCGAGCGGAACCGGTGCGGCGCAAGCTCCTCCGGCGCAGCAGCAGTCCGCTCCCCCGTCCACGCCCACCGGTCCGGGCAGCGACGACCAGCCGATCACCGCCGACGGGGTGCCGTGCGTCAACTAACGCGTTGCTCCATTCGGGGCAAGCGGAAAATTTTTCCGAAACCCGCGTAATGAGCGGCCGCTTCGGCACTTTCACCACCGGGACGCAAGCCCGCGTCCGCGAAGTTGGTTGAGGGGCAGGGGCCGTGATCGACGCTGAGCACTACCAGCGGGTACTGGGAGACGAGCTGCGCAAGCTCAGGCGTGGCCGGGGATGGACGCGCAAAGAGCTGAACGCGCATCTGCAGAGCGAGATCTCGCTGCAGACGCTGGCGACGTACGAACTGGGCACGCGGCAGTGTTCCGTGGTGCGCCTGGTCGAACTGTGCGTGGCGATGGACGAGCTTCCGCAGGATTTGCTGGCGAAGGTGCACAGCCGGGTGTTCACCGAGGAACCGGGACGGGTCCGCGTGGACCTGCGCCGGGTCGTCGCGGAGGCCGGTCCGGAGCTGACTCCGCTGCGGCGCTGGGCCGAAGGACGGTTGCGGCAGAACGGAGTCGCGATGCCGGCCGCGCCAGCCGCCGCTTCCGCATCCGGATCTTCCGGCACGCCAACCTCTTCCGCGCCCGCGGCCTCGGGCCAGCCCGCTTCGGCGAGCGCCTCGGCCGACGAGGTGTCGTTCGACTTCGCCGCGCTGGAGCGGATGGCCGAGCTGTGCGGACTTCCCACGGCTGAGCTGGTTTCGCACCTGCGCAAGCTCGCTCCGGCCTGACCGCAGACCACGAGGGGGACCTTCGCGACTCCTCCCCTGCCGCGAACGTCCCCCTCGTTCTGCTTCGCCTCCGCGCGGCCGCTCGTCCGCCGAGGTTTCTCTTCCGCTCGACGACAACGCCGCCCTCGCGGCGTCCACTGTGGAGTGCCCGCTCCGCGCTGAACGCTGCCCGCGTACTGCGAGGGGAACTTTCGCGACTCCTCCCCTGCCGCGAAGGTTCCCCTCGCACCGACCAGTCCACTGTGGACTGCCGCACAAGACCACGAGGGGGACCTTCGCGACTCCATCCCCCGCCGCGAAAGTCCCCCTCGTGCCAGCGTCACCCGAGCAGTTCGTAGTCCTCCCGCCGCACCGTCCGGGTGTCGAGCCAGTACCGCCAGGTGAAGCCCGGCCACAGCGTCCGGTTGACGCCCTTCGCGTCGAGATACCAGCTCTTGCAGCCGCCCTGGGTCCAGATGCCCTTCTCGAGTTTCCGCTGCACCTGCGCGTTGAACCGCTCCTGCACGTCCTCGCGCGGGTCCAGCGCCCGGTCGCCCGCGAGCCGCAACGCCTGCGCGATATAGGAAATCTGCGCCTCGATCATGAAGACCACCGAGTTGTGGCCCAGCCCGGTGTTCGGCCCGAGCAGGAAGAACAGGTTCGGGAAGCCGTTGACGGTGATCCCGAGATGCGTCCGCATCCCCTCGCTCGCCCACTCCTTGGCGAGGTTCCGCCCGTCGCGGCCGACGATCTCCAGGCTGTCGAACGCGTCGGTCACGTGGAAACCGGTGCCGTAGACGATCGCGTCCACCTCGTGCTCGACGCCCGCCTGGTCGACGATGCTGTGCTCGCGCACCTCGGCGACGCCATCGGTGACCACGTCGACGTTGTCGCGGGCCAGCGCCGGGTAGTAGTCGTTCGAGATGAGCACCCGCTTGCAGCCCATCGTGTAGTCCGGGGTCAGCTTGGCGCGCAGCTCCGGATCCTTCACCGCGCGGTCGATGTTGCTCTTCGCGAGCCGCTGCCCGATCTTCATGATCCACGGCTGGCCGTTGAAGCCGATCGCGCGCGCTTCCAGCGTCCAGTAAAGGAAATTCCGGTACAGCCGCTGCGCCGGCGGCACCGCGCGGAACAGCCCGCGCAGCCAGCCCGGCATGTCGCGGTCGGCCTTCGGCATCACCCACGGCGGCGTGCGCTGGAACAGCGTCAGCTCGGCCACCTCCGGTGCGATCTTCGGCACGAACTGGACCGCGCTGGCCCCGGTGCCGACCACCGCGACGCGCTTGCCGGCGAAGTCGAAGTCGTGGTCCCACTCGGCGGAGTGGAACGCGCGGCCCTGGAACCGCTCGATGCCCGGCAGGTCGGGGATCATCGGCCGGTGCAGCGCGCCGACGCCCGCGACCAGCGCCGGGGCCACGAACTCGTCGCCGCCGCGCGTGCTGACGTGCCAGCGGTTCTCCTCGGCGTCCCAGCGCGCGCCGGTCATCTCCTGGCCGAAGCGGATGAAGCGGCGCAGGTCGTGCTTGTCGGCGACCCCGCGCATGTACTCGTAGATCTCCGGCTGCGGCGAGTACGCGCGCGACCAGCCGGGGTTCTGCTCGAACGAGAAGGAGTACATGTGCGACGGGATGTCGCACGCGCAACCGGGGTAGCTGTTGTCGCGCCAGGTCCCCCCGACGTCGTGCGCCTTCTCGAGCACCACGAAGTCGTCGCGGCCGTCCTTGCGCAGCTGGATCGCCATGCCGAGCCCGGAGAACCCGGTGCCGACCACGATCACGCCGGTCTCGGTGCGGTTGCCCATGCGTCCTCCCGTTAACTGTTACCCGAAGTCCAGCTTACTCGGAGTAGGTTACTGGCGGTAGAGTGTGCGCCATGACCACCGCCAAGCGCAAGCGCATGCCCCGAGCCGAGCGGGAACGGCAGATGATCGAGGTCGCCGAGCAGGTCTTCGGCGAGCGCGGCTACGCGATGGCGTCGATGGACGAGATCGCCGAGCTGGTCGGTGTGTCCAAGCCGATGCTGTACGAGTACTTCAACTCGAAAGAGGGCCTGCTGCTGGCGTGCATCCGGCAGTCGCGAGCCGCGCTGCAGGAGGCTACCGAGCAGTCGATCGTCGGCGCGGAGTCCGCACAGGACGCCCTGCGGCGCGGGCTGCTGGCGTTCTTCGTGTTCATCCGCGAGCGCCGTCAGGCCTGGTCGCTGCTGCGGCACGAGATGGCGCTGATCGGCACGCACGCCGCGGACGAGATCGAGGAAACCCGCCGGCAGCAGACTGACTTGATCACGGCGTTGATGAGCGGCTACTTCGACAGCGAGGACACCCTGCGCGCGGAAGCGTCGGCCGAGTTCGTCGTCGGAGCCTGCGAGCGGCTGGCCATCTGGTGCGAGCGCTTCCCGGAGGTGACTCCGGAGAAGGCCACCGAGTACGCGATGGATCTGCTCTGGGCGGGGTTGTCACAGCGAGCGATCTAGCGTGCACGTGAAGATGGCCGTGCATTAGGCCATTCGGTCGTCACTCAGCGCACATCTCGTCCCGTTACTTGTGACACAGAGTTTTCTTGCGGTATCGATGACACGGTAGAAAGACACACTGAGTGTCGCGCCAGCGGCCGGCAAGCAGGAATCGCGTCATGAGTTTGCGGTGGCCGGGTCTCGACCTGTGACGCATGCTGATGACGAGAGGGGTGAGGCAGTGGTGGAAACGATCACGGCGACGTACGAGCACGACAACGACGACTGGACGATCACCGTCAGCGGCCGCGGCAAGGAGCTGACCGGCAAGGCGCCGGGCATCATCGCCGCCCGCGACCGGGCGGACCAGCTCGTGGAGAAGCTCGCCCCGAACGAGCGACCCACGGTCGTGCACCTGCTGAACGGCAACGCACTGGAGTTCACCAGCGCGTACATGGCCGCCCGCCTGACGCTGCCGGAGATCGAACCGCTGGAAATCCCGCCGTCGGGCGGCGCGAAGGCGGCCAAGGAGGCTTCGTCGGAGAGCAAGGCCGAGACGCCTGCGGCAGCTCCGGCCGCGAAAAAGGACAAGGCCGCCAAGCCCGCGCTGCCGCCGAGCAAGCAGCTCCCGAAAGAGGTCGAGGACCGCAAACCCGACGAGGCGAGCCGCCCCGGTGTGACAGCGGGCGCGTCGGCCACTCCTCCGGTCGCACGCGCCTGATCCTTACCGCGTTCTGCTTCAGCCCGCTTCTTCGTGGGCTGGTTTCGCTGCCCGGGCACCCTGCTTCGGCGCGCTGCCTGCACCTTGGGGCGCTTACACGAGTTGGTTTCACCCGCCTTGGCGCACGTCGCCCGCCCCTTGAGGCCACCTTCGCGAGCCGGTTTCGCCTGCACGCGCCTCTGCTTTTGACGCACGGCCTGCCTCAGGGCCTGCCCGCGCCGCTGCTTCGGCGCGTCCCTGCTCTTGGGGTCGTCCTCGCGACCGCCTCGCCCGTACCCAGCTTTGACGCGCATTGCCTGCCCTTGAGGTCGCCTCGCGACCTTGAGCGGCATCGCCTCAACACCCCGCCGGTTCACGCCCGCAAACAGCTGCCAGCGTCCAGTACAGCGGGGTAAACCCGCCTCGTCACCCTGAAGGGGTAGCCCGATTCGGCGAACGTGTTGCCCCGAACCGACCCGAATGAGCGACCACCAAACAGGTGACCCCTGGTTCAGTGGCACTTCTCACGAAGTTCACCGGGCGTAACGAACAGCGCTGTCCATCCGCCATTCAGGGAGGACCCGCATTCGCGGAGAAGGCCGCGCCCGGCGTAACCGAGGCGTACGTCGGCAACCCTGGTCAGCGCGGGCCGCGAACCGTCAGCGGAACAGCTTCCGCACCAGCAGCACGGCGACCAGCACGCCAGCCCCGATGAGCGGGTACTTGACCTTCGGGTTGTCGAGCTTCGCGCGCACGCCGTCCTTCGCCTGCTCGGCGAGTTTCTGCGGACTGGCTTTCGTGCCCAGCTGGTCGAGGGTAGCCGCCAAAGCGGTCCTCGCCTGCTCGATCTCACGCTCGATGGTCTCGGGGTCGCGAGCCACGTGCCCTCCTCGCCGCAGTCGGACTGTAGGCGGTCCACGGTAGAGGACAACCCCCGCGCGACGGCGACTGGCCACGCCGAGCGAACCCGAACGTGGCGCGCGCTACGATCGCACCTGGTTCCTGGGGGCCGTAGCCCAATTGGCAGAGGCACACGGTTTAGGTCCGTGCCAGTGAGAGTTCGAGTCTCTCCGGCCCCACCCCTGGCGGTTCTGCCATGCAGCGGAGCAAGCCTGGCAACTGGTCCGGACAGACCGCATGCCCCACATGTGCCGGCGATAAGGACACTTATTCACTTATCGGAGATAATGCGGTCGCCTCCGCCTGCTCCCTCGCCAATGCTGAGTGGTTCTACTCAGCCGAGCTAGGTAGACCTTCGCGTTTTCGCTGGTGAGCACCCCGTTTGAGGGAGTAGCGCCGTTGATCTCCGAGCCCAGGCGTCCGTAACGTGATTGGTCGGTTACGGAAGGGGAGGCCGATGGGGTTCACGAGTGTGCCCGCCGCGTTGAGAGCAGCGGGCCGGTCTGCGGGTGAGAAGACCAGTGGGTTGCGGGGCGCGGATTGCGCGAGTCTGGTCGGGCGGATCTCCGCTGCGATGCGGGGCGGGAAGGCCGCAGCGGCGGCGGGTGCGTGCGGGCAGTCGCTGTCGGCGACGTTCGTGCAGTGGTGCTCCCAAGCCCAGCGGTTCGGCGAGAATCTGGGAGCCGCGGCCGACCGGTACGCGCGCGGCGACCAGGCCGCCGCGGGGGTGTTCCCGGCCGCTCCGACGATGCGGGGGCCGCGCTGATGGTGTCGCTGGCCGATGTGCGCGCCTGGAACCCGAACGTGCTGGACGAGGTTTGCTCGACCGTGCGGGCGAAGGTCCAGGTTCTGGTCAGCGAGGGCGACGACTACGGCAAACTTCTCCCGGTGATCGGCTGGAGCGGCCCAGCCGCCGAGGGCGCGGCCACCCAGCACAAAACCCACATGCGGGGCTCGGGTCGCCGTCGACCTCGGTCATCACCTGGGCTGGGTACGACGCACCGCAAACCCTCACGGACGCCGCCAGCACCAGCTACGCCGACAACGCGGAACACTCTCTCCGCGCTTTCCAGGAAGGAATCGGCGCAGCACACCAAGGACCGGTGAACACCACCGTCATCGGCCACAGCTACGGCACCACCGCGGTAGGGCACACCGCCCGGGACCTCGGCCTGCCCGCCGACAACCTCGTCATGGTCGCCAGCCCGGGAGTCGGCGTCGACCACGCCAACCAGCTCCGCCTCGACGCCGTCCCGCAAGATCAGGTCGGACAGCACATCTACTCCACCAAAGCACTCACCGACCCCGTTCCCGCCCTGACCAACCTTCACTCGCCCCAAGCCGAACCGTTCGACCCTCTCGGCCCGGACCCCGCCACCGACTACTTCGGCGGGCAGACATTCGAGTCCGACCCCGGACATGTCGCGGGTGCCCACAGCAATTACTGGGTCGACCGATCGCCCTCGCTCCGCGCGATGGGCAACATCATCGCTGGGAACAAACCTTGACGAACCCGCCAAACCGAAAAACGCCTGCGCGAATTCAGGCAGCTCTCATGGCAATCGCCGTATTCGCCCTGGCCTCATGCGGAGGTGCCTCCATGCAACCCACGGTTTCGGCCGCGCAAGCACGCGAGACCGCATTGGCTTCTGCGCACGCAGCCGCAGCAGCCATATTCCCCCCGGGGTACCGGTTGACCGACGACTTCGCACCACAGCTTTCGTGCACTGACGACAATGATCAAGCGACGGGGCAGATTCACGTGAGCGTCAGCATGTGGGTCGACGGCCCGGACCGCACGCGCAACGACAGCTACTACGAAAAGCTCAAGAAATGGTGGACGCAGAACGGCTGGTCGCTCGAATCGGACAACCGGCCCCGAGATCTGTTCGCCAATGCCCAGCGCGACGGCTATCTGATGAGCTTGGAAGGCACGGTCACCGGGCCGGACAAGGGAAGGCTCAACATCGGGGTCAGTTCGCCGTGCATTTGGCCTAACGGAACGCCCGAGCCCAGGTCCTAAGGTCTCCCAGCGCGAGAGACCGCATTGACTGTGCCGGATAATGGGCGAACTTGCCAGCCGTACCTCCGCTAGCCGCCGGAACAGCCGCGTGTGTTGCGCTCCCCTGCCATTACTAGCGCATCAATCGCAACCAACCTCGCCCCGCGCAGCAGTTGCTCGCGACGACAGTCTCTCCCGTGCCCGAGTAAGCGCCGCGATCCGTTCGTCCAGCACTGCCAACCGCCGATCCACCAACGCCACCGCGCTCGACGACAAGCGCCGGGACGGCAAATCGCCCTGCAGGCAGGAGCCCAATGGCCGGATGTCTTCCATCGTCAGTCCCGAATCGAGCAGGTAGCGGATGTTCGCCACCCGCTCGATCGCGGACTCGTCGTAGTGCCGGTAACCGTTGTGGGAGCGGGCCGCGGTCAGCAGGCCCTGCTCCTCGTAGAACCTCAGCGCCCTGGTCGTTACGCCGGTGGCCTTCGCCAATTCTCCGATCCGCACCGACCCGAGCGTACGCCGCTACGCGATCACTGCGCCGCCGTCGACGGGCAGCACCACGCCGGTGAGGTACTCCGCTCCGGGGCTCGCCAGCTGGACGATCCAGTGCGCGACTTCTTCCGGGCGCGCCAGCCGACGCAGGGGCACCATTTCCTGCAGGGCTTCGTGCTGCGCCTTGGCCTGGTCGGCGGTCAGGCCTTCGCGGGCGTAGATCTCGGTGGCGACCGGACCGGGGGCGACGGCGGTGACTCGGATGCCTCGCGGGGCGAGTTGCACTGCCCAGCTTCGGGTCAGCGAGTCCAGCGCGGCTTTCGTCGCGGCGTAGAACTCGCGGCCCGGCATCGGCCAGCCGCGTTGGCCGATCGCGGTCGTCACGTTGACCACCGCGCCCTTGGTTTCGCTCAGGTGCGGCATCGCGGCCTGGACAAGATAAACCGGCGCGAGCAGGTTCGTCGCGACCACGGTGTCGAACGCGCCGGGTTTGATCTCGCCCAGCGCGGCCGGATCGACGATGCCGGCGTTGTTCACCAGCACGTCGATCCGGCCGAATTCGGCGACCGCCGCGGCGACGATTTGCTCCGCCGCACCGGGCGAAGTGAGGTCGGCGGCGAACGGACGGATCCGTGGGAAGCCCGCCGCGGTTTCGGCGAGCCGCTCGGCGGTGCGGCCTACCACGAGGACGTTCGCGCCTTGCCGGGCGAACTCGTGCGCGGTGACCTGTCCGATGCCCGTTCCGCCGCCGGTGACGATCACTGCCTTGCCGGAAAACTGTTCTTCACTCATGTCTTCCGACGCTAAACATTGCCGTATGCGTGAAGGTCAAGCCGCTCAGCGCACGCGGTCGTAAACCAGGGCCAGTTCGCCGAGATCGCCGGTCTCCTGGTGCGCGACTGTCCACTTGGTACCCGGCAGGCCGTCGTCGAACAACCGCGGTCCGCCGCCGGCGATTTGCGGGCAGATGATCAAGTACAGACGGTCGATCAGGTCCTCGGCCAGCAGCGCCTTGATCACGCTGACGCTGCTGTTGACCAGGATGTCGCCCTCGCCGTCGGCCTTGAGCGAGTTGGCGACCTCGGCGGCGGGCGCGTTCACGACCCGCGCGCGTTCCCACGGCGCTTCGGTGAGCGTGCTCGACAGGACCACCTTTTCCGTGTCCACCAACCATTTCGCGTAACCGCGGTCGCGCGGGTCGGCGTTCTCGTCGGTGGCGACGCTCGGCCAGAAACCGAGGAAGCCTTCCGCGTTGCGGCGGCCGAGCAGCGCGGTCGTCGCGTTCTCCCAGATGCGGGTCATCTGGTTGCGGGCGGTTTCGGTGGTCACGTAGGGCATGATCGCGCTCATGTCGCCGGGGCCTTCCGGACCGTGGTAGCGGCCGTCGAGGGTCAGGGCGAGGTTGGCGGTGACACGACGCTCGGTCATGACTGGGTTTCCTTTCGGGTGAGGACTTCGGTGAGGTGGTCGAGGACCTGTCCCCAGCCGGTTTCGATTCCGGTGATGGCGGACACGGCCTCGACGGTCGTCGCGCTGATCTCCAGACCCAGCCGCAGCCGGGTGCCGCCGTTCGCCGCGGCGGCGAGGGCGAGGTCGTAGTGGCCGCTGAACGCGACGGCTCCGGCCGCGTCCAGCACCGACAGGTCGAACCCGAGCCGCTCGGTTTCGCGAACGGCCCGGACCTGCCCTTCCGAGCGGTACGTGCCCTCGGCGTCGCGGTAGACGAGAACGACGCGCCCGCCCGGCTCCGGTTCGAGAACACACTCGGTGACAGTCAGGGACGGCGGGACCCACCATGACGCGAGCAGCCCGGCGTCCGTCCAGTACCGCCACACCGTTTCCGGCGGCACCGGCAGCTCGCGCTCGAAGGAGAACGCGCGGCCGTCGGCCCAGCGATCCCGGTCCGCGGCCGCGGTGTCGGCTTCGATCGCCGCGCGGTAGCGGTCGAGCACGTCGCGCTCCCCCGCGTGCGCCTCGATCGTCGCGGCCAGTTTGTGCAGCTGATCCGCGAATTCGCGCAGCGGAGCCGCTTCGGCCGCGTAGACCCGCCGTTGCCCGAGCGGGGCCATGGTGACCAGTCCGGCGCGGGCGAGCGTCTGCAGGTGCTTGGTCGTCTGCGGCTGGCGCAGCCCGGTCAGCTCAGCCAGTTCGCCGACCGACCGCGGCCGTTCCGCGAGCAGTTCGACCAGCTGCCACCTGGTGGTGTCTGCGAGTGCTGAGGCGATCCCGTCCATGCACTGAAGTATTCACCAGGTAGAATATTCGTGTCAAGGAATTCTTTTCGGCCCGGCTCAGCCGGGCAGCAGGCGGGCGGCGAGGTTGCGGACCGCCAGGCCTCGTTTCGTGCGCGGGACCAGCATCGATGCCGCCGTCCGGACCCCGCGCTGCTTGGGTTTCACCCGCGCTCGATGGGTCGCCTCGTAGCGCGCGAACGCCTCCGCGGGGGTGCCTTCGGCGAGCGCCGCGGCCAGGGTGTGCGCCCCGACGATCGCGAGACTCGAACCGTCGCCGAGCAGCGAGACGCACGACGCGGCATCGCCGACCAGCGCGACCCGGCCGTGCGACCAGCGAGGCGGATCGACCACGGCGACCGCGTCGAAGAACACGTCGTCCGCCGCGTCGAAGCGGGCCAGCAACTCCGGGACCCGCCAGCCGAGACCGCGGTAGGCGGCGGACACGATTTCCTTGCCCTGCCCGGGATTCGGCGCGCGGAAGATGAACGCGACCCCGGAATTCCCCCGCACCGGATGGATCGCGACGAGGCGGCCCGGAGCGTTGAGCAGGACGATGTCCTCCGGATAGTCAGACGGCTCGCCGAGCGACACCGTCCCGACATACAGCCCGGCGTGCCGGACGAACTCCCGCTCCGGGCCGAACACGAGCCGCCGCACCGTCGAGTGCACGCCGTCCGCTCCGAGCACCAGGTCGAACCGTCGCGGCGCAGCGTGCTCGAAGGTGACGTCGACCCCGCCCTCGTCCTGCTGCAGTGCGGTGATGGTGTCGCCGAAGAGAATCTCCGCGTCATCGCGCGCGGCTTCGTAAAGCACGGAAGCCAGATCCGCGCGCGGGACCTCGATCTCCTTGCTCACCGCCATCCGCACCGTGGTGACCGAACGCCCGCGCGCGTTGAGCACGCGCAGCCGCTGAGCGTGCGTCGCGACCTCGCGCAACCGCGGCACGACGCCCATCGCATCGGCCACCTCCATCGCGCCAGCGCGCACGTCCACCGGATTGCCGCTGCTGCGCCGGCCAGCCGCCCGTTCCACGACGGTCGGCCGGAAACCGTTGCGCGCCAACCAGAACGCGAGAGTCGAACCAGCGATGCCGGCACCGCACACGAGGACGTCACGAGTCATACCTCGAACATAACCGCACTCAATGCAAATTTGCAATGAGTGCCGATTTGCACTCGCTGCCGTATACTCGCGGCATGTCGCTCCGTGAACGCAAGCGCGCCCGCACCCGCCAAGCCCTGATCGACGCGGCCACGGACCTTTTCGAGCGCAACGGCTACGACGAGACGACGATCGCGGACATCGCCGCAGCCGCCGAGATCGGCACGCGCACGTTCTTCAGCTACTTCGCCAGCAAGGAAGAACTGCTGTTCCCGGACGCCGAAAGCCGAGTCGAGGCGTTGCTCGCGGCACTCGCGAACCGCGCCCCGGACGACCGGCCGATCGACCTGCTGGTCCGCGTCCTCGTCGACGGCAGCGAAGTCAGCGACGACATCATCGGCAAGCTGACGCCGTTGCGAATGCGGCTGCTCCAGACCGTGCCCGCGATCCAGGGCCGGGCGTTGCAAATCCAGTTCAACGCCGAGCGCCGGATCGCCGAAATCCTCGCCGAAGCCTTCCCCGAAGACCTCGACGACCTCACCGCGCGCACGTTGACCGGTGCGTTCGCCGGCGCGGTGCGCGGAGCGGCGCAGGCCATGCTCGACCGCTCCGACGAGCTGAGCCCCGAGCAGCGCGCCGAAGCGACCCGGCAGGCCATCGTCACGACGCTCGCGCCGCTGCTCAAGCGTGCCTGACGTGCTCCGCGCACAGGCAGGCCACCGCCGGGTCGATCCACTCGCGGCCTTCCCATTCCGGATGCCGTTTGATCAGCTCGTCCCGCACCTCCGCAGTCACGGTCGCCTCGTCCATCGCGGAATCGCGGCGCCGCCAGGTCTCGTCGCGCAGCAGTTCGAGGTAGGCGCGGAGGTCGTCGAGCAGTTCCGGACCGCTGATTTCGCCGTGGCCGGGCACGACGATTTCCGGTCGCTGCGCCGAAAGCTTCCGCAGGACTTCGATCCAGCGGATCCCGGACACGTCGGTGTCGTGCGGCGGAAACCACGGGAAGATCGCGAACTGGCCGGTTTCGGCGAGGTCGCCGGTGAACAGAACGCCCGCGTCCGGGACGGTGACGACCTGGTCGCCCTTGCTGTGCGCGCGGCCGGTCGCCCGTAGCCGCACGACGCGCCCGCCGAGGTCGAGGTCGTGCGCCGAGTCGTAGACGACGTCCGGAGCAGGCAGTTCGACGCCCTCCAGCTGACGCGCGACCGGCTCCCCCAGACCGCGGAACATCTGCAGGTAGCCGGGGCCTTTCGCGGCGAGGTCGGCCGCCTGCGCGCGGTTGACCAGGTAGGTCGCGGCACCCGCGAAGGACTGCGCGCCGAACGCGTGCTCGGGGTGGAAATGCGTGGTGGTCAAGTAAATCCGGCGGCCGCGCGCGTACTCGATCGCGAAGTTCAGCACGGTTTCCGCGTTGCGCGGCCCCATGCCGGTCTCGACGACGAGCACGGAATGCGTCCCGCCGACGACGCCGACGTTCGGCACCAGCTGCACGCCCTGGTTCGGGACCACGACGAGGTCGCGGGCGAGTTCGCGCGCCTGCGCGGTCCGCACGACGGGATCGGGATACGGATAGTCGGCCATCGCCGGGGCTCCTCGGAAGCGGGATCAGTGACGATTCCAGTCCAGCGGCGCGCCCGCGCGGCGTCCAAGACCGATCCGCTTTTCCCGATACCGCACGGGTATCGTCGCTGGTTGTGGATCTCCGTTCGCTCCGGTACTTCGTCGCGGTCGCCGAGGAGCGCCACTTCGGCCGGGCGGCGGCGCGGCTGCACATGACCCAGCCGCCGCTGAGCCGCGCGATCAAACAGCTCGAGACCGACCTCGGCGCGGTTTTGCTGGAGCGTTCGCCATCTGGAGTCACGCTCACCGCCGCCGGAACCACGCTGTACGACGAGGCCCGCACCTTGCTGGCGGGTGCGGAACAGGCCCGCGCGAGGGTCGCCGCGGCGGCCGGGCCCGGAACGCTCACGCTCGGCACCCTCGCCGACAGCTCGGAACAGGTCGGGATCCGGCTCGCGAGCGAGTTCCGCCAACGACATCCGGGGGTGCGGATCAGCGTCCGCGAGGCCGACCTCACCGATCCCACGACCGGCCTGCGCGCCGGGCTCGTGGACGTCGCGCTCACCCGGATTCCGTTCGACACCACCGGAATCCGCACGCGCGTGCTGCGCTCCGACCCGATGGGCGTCGTCCTGCGCGCGGACGATCCGCTGGCCGGACGCGCCGAGGTGCGCCGGGAGGACCTCGCCGACCGCGCGTGGTTCCGGTTCCCGGACGGCACCGACCCGCAGTGGCAGGCGTTCTGGAGCGGCGGCGGCGCGGGCGGCCCGGTCGTGCGGACGGTCCACGAATGCCTGCAAGCCGTGCTGTGGAACGGAACCGTCGGGCTCGCCCCGCTCGCGCACTCGCTCCCCGAGGGCGTCGCGACCGTCCCCCTCGCCGGGTATCCGCCGAGCCGGCTCGTGGTCGCCTGGCGCGAGGACTCGACGCCGCCGCTGGTCCGCTCGTTCGTCGGACTCGCCGTGCGCATCGCCGGGCTCGACGGCCGCGAAACCCCCGCGAACCCGTAGGCTGGGCCCGGACATCGGGGAGGTGTGGGCCGTGCCGGAACGCAATCCGCTGCGGATCCTGCGCAAATGCGCGGACTGGTTCGAAAACCGCGGCGTGTACATCCCCGGCGAGGAGAGCCGCGCGGTCGACCCGGTGCGCGACTTCGGCTGGCTCATGGTCGCCTGGGGCGCCGGGGTCGCCGTGTTCATCCTGTTGTTCGCGTTCGCGGTCTGAATCCCGACCAGCGGCCGTTGACATCGGGGTGACGACTGTCACCCGGTGTGCTCTTTCGATCACGGATCGGCCACGGCTGTACACCAGGTCCGCGTCTTCCGCACCGTGACGGCAGAAGTGCCGCCAGAGTGGAGCGGGCCGCCCGGCAACTACGCCGAACGGCACACCGCCCCACCCCGACTGGAGTACCCCCGCGATGGCGCCCCCGCGCACCCCGAAACTGCTGATGACCGCCTGCCTGCTGTTCTCCGTGGCAGCCTGCGGCGGCGTCAACGCTCGGGAAGGCTCCGCCGCGATGGGCGCCGGCAACCCGGCGGCGCAGCCCGCGGCCGCGCAAGCCTCCGGCGACCTGCAGTTCGGCGCCAACCACCGCTTCGCCAGCGGGATCACGGTCTCGCTGTCCGCGCCGCAGTCCTTCCAGCCGAGCCCGGCCGCGTATCCCCGCAGTCCGCGCGCGGCGGCGTTCTACATCCAGGTCACCAACAACGGCACCGACCCGTACCGGGTGTCCGCGCTCTCGGTGACGGCGACGGTCGCCGGGAAGCCGGCGAAGCAGGTCGTGGACGCCACGCAGGGTCTCGGCGGCGTTTCGGACGCGGGCAAGGACCTCCTGCCGGGCCGATCCACGCAGGTCACGCTCGCTTTCGCGGTGCCCGAGGACAGTGCCCGGATAGCCGTGCAGGTGCGGCCGAGCACGGGCGAGCCCGCCGTCGTCACGTATTGCGGAGACGCCTGAATTACGCTCGTCCCCATGACCGACCAGCGACTTGCCGTGGGCGACGAAGCGCCCGGATTCACCCTGCCGGACAGCACCGGCAAGAACGTCTCGCTCAGCGACTTCCGCGGCCAGGCCGTGGTCGTGTACTTCTACCCGGCCGCGGGGACGCCCGGGTGCACCAAACAGGCCTGCGATTTCCGGGACAATCTCGCGGAGCTGAACGACGCGGGGTATCAGGTGCTGGGGATTTCCCCGGACAAGCCGGAGAAGCTGGCCAAGTTCGTCGAGGCGGAGAAGCTGACGTTCCCGCTTCTGTCCGATGTGGACAAGACGGTGCTGGCCGAATGGGGCGCGTTCGGGGAGAAGAAGAACTACGGGAGGATCGTGCAGGGCGTGATTCGCTCGACGTTCATCGTGGACGCGGAGGGGAAGATCGCCAAGGCCGCCTACAACGTGCGGGCCACCGGGCACGTGGCGAAGCTGATCCGGGATCTGGGAATCTCCGCCTGAGTTGTTCCCGGCGCGCGGAGGGGCCGGACCGGCCTCTCCGCGCGCTCGGTCAGCGACGGACCTGATAACGCAGGTGCAGCACCCGGTCGCCCTGGATCACGTCGGGGTCCTCCAACAGGTGCGGTGCGCGGACCGAGCCGAAGTAGCGTTTGCCCGCTCCGAAGACGACCGGGACGACGTCCATGCGCACCTCGTCCACCAGACCCGCGGCGAACACCTGGCCGCCGACGTCGCCCGCGGCCACCTCGACGACGCGGTCCCCGGCTAGCTCCTGTGCCTTCGCCACGGCTTCTTTGACCCCGTCGACGAAATGGAAGGGCGCGTCGGGGTTCCAGCCTTCGGGGGCCGGACGGTGCGTCACGACGACCACGTGGTCGATCCCGCTCGGGGGCGTTCCGTCCCAGCCGTCGGTCAGGTCGAAGACGTGGCGGCCCGCGACGGTCACTCCGATCTGGTCCCAATACGCACGGGTGTAGTCGTACGACGCTTGCGCCACCTTCAGCACGCCGCTCTCGTCCAACGGGACATCGCCGCTGGTCAGCCAGTCGAACAGCGGGCCGGGCTGGTCGTTTTCGTCGGCGATGAAGCCGTCCGCCGACACCGAGCTGTACAGGACGACCTTGCCCACGGGGTTCTCCTCTGTTTCGGGTGACCTCAAATTAGCGGGTCGCGCGCGGTCGCTCTTGTAAGAAATCAATCGGTCGGCAGCGGCCAGCTGTCCAGCGTGTGGCCGGGGTGTTCGCGCAAGAACCGCCGTCGGACTTCGAGGTACCTGGTGGGCGTGAGACCGGTGAACTCCCGGAACTCGTGACCGAAGTGGGCCTGGTCGAAATAGCCCGCGCGACCGGCCAGATCGCCCCAGTCGACCGGTCCGGCCGGGTCGATCGCGAACACGGTGGCGGTGAAGCGGTGGGCGCGGGCAAGCCGCTTCGGGGTGACGCCGATGAGTGCCTTGAACCGTTGGGCCAGGTGCGTGCTGCTGACCCCGGCCGTCTCGCTCAGGTCGCCGATCGCGACTGACCCGCTGGTCGCCGCGATGATGCTGCTGGTGTGGCAGACCAGGCCAAGGCCGGATGTCTCGTGGAGCCGTTGCCGCAGCTCGTTTTCCAGCAGCCCCAGCATCTGGTGCGGGTCGTTGGCCGTGGCGAGGCGGTCTCGCAGGGTGGCGACGGCGGAGCGGCCCCAGACCTGCTCGATCGTCACTGGCCGGTCGCACAATTCGGCGGCGGGCATCGGCAGGAACGGTGCCAGGCCCCACGCTTTGAAGTGCACGCCGACGGACCGGGTCCGGGGCGGATAGCCGAATTCGTACGCGCGGGTCGGCATGGTGATCACGCAGCCGTCGGCGTACTCGGCCGTCTCGAGATCGGTGCCCCCGCGGATGCGGAACGGTGCGCCGAGGTTGACGATCAGCAGCGCGGACGGCGCTGGCGGCAAGGTCAGCCGGGCGTACGGCGGCGCGCCCTCCAGGTAGTAGAGGTCGTCGATCAGCCCGTCCAGCGGCGGTCGCGGCGCTTGGGACACGTACTCCACGTCCACAGCATTGCCGATGCGCGCCAGCAGGCGCTACTCGCGGAAATCGCCTACTGCGCGGGAAAGCGCAGGGTGAAGGTGGTGCCCTTGCCGGGGGTGCTGGCGGCGGTGACTGCGCCGCCGTGGGCTTCGGCCAGTTTGCGGACGATTGCCAGCCCCAGCCCGCTGCCGCCGGAGACTCTGCTTCGCGAGGGGTCCGCTCGCCAGAACCGGTCGAAAACTCGGGGCAGGTCTTCGGGCGCGATGCCGGTTCCGGTGTCGGCCACTTCGAAGCTCGCTTCGTTGTCGCGGCGGCTCGCGGTGACGGTGACCGAGCCGCCGGGCGGAGTGTGGCGGATCGCGTTGGAAACCAGGTTGTCCAGGGCTTGGCGCAGACGCACCGGGTCCGCGGTGATGGCCGGGTTCTCCATGGGCGGAACGGAAAGACTGACGCCGGCGGCTTCGGCGCGCGGGGCGTGCGCGGCGGCCAAATGGGTCAGCAGGGTGTTGGCGTCGACGGGCTCGGGGTGGACGCGGAGCGCGCCGGCGTCGGCCAGGGCGAGGTCTTGCAGGTCGTCCACGATGTGTTGCAGATGAACGGCTTCTTCGAGCAGGGAGGCGACCAGGTCGTCGTCGAGCTGGCTGATGCCGTCCTGCGCCGCTTCGAGCCAGCCTCGGATGGTGGACAGCGGGGTGCGCAGTTCGTGCGCGACGTCGCTGACCATTGCCTTGCGCGCGTTCTCCAGCTCTTCCCTCGCCCGCGCCATCTCGTTGAACGCGGTGGCCAGGCGGGCGATCTCGTCCTTGCCTTTGACGCGGACCCGCGCGCCCGTCTCGCCTGCTTTCAGGCGTTGGGCCGCGCCGGTCAACGCGCGGAGCGGGCGGATCAGGCGGATCGACGCCAGTGCGGTGACGATGACGGTCAGCAGCAGGATCGCGGCGGTGACGGCGATGAGTTTCGTGCGGTTTTCCGCGGAGAGGGTGAAGCCGGTCGGGGCCTGGTCGGTGCCCTTTTCGGTGATGTAGAGCCAGGCCGCGGGGGCGACGTACGGGGTCAGCTGTTCTTTGCGGGCCGAGGTGACGCAGGTGGTGATGGTCTGGTCGGTGGCTTGCACGACCGGACCGTCGAAAGTCCAGGACAGCGCGAGTTTGGCGACGGGGACGGTGCTGTCGTTGCGGCCGAGGCAGGCGTCGATCAGGCCGGACAGCTTGGCCAGAGCCGCTCGTTCGGTCTCGGTGGGGCGTTCCAGGAGGGCGGTGCCGCACTGCGCGGTTCCGGCGGGGGCGATCACCCGCGGGTGGCCGCTCGGGGAGATTTCCATGCTGCCCAAACCGGTTCTGCGCTGAGTGCAGGACAAGACCTTTTCGGCGATTTCCCGGAGCTCCTCGCGTTCTTCGGCGGGGAGGTTGTACGGGCCGACCGCGTCGGGGTCGATGCGGTCCGGCGTGGATTTGACGCCCAGCCGGGTGTCGACCGCCAACGGATCGATGACCGCGGACGGCTGCGGCGGGAGGGTGCCCGGGTTGTGTTCCGAACTGGCGATCAGCTTGCCCTGCGGGGTGGTCAGGACGATTTTGCGGCCGGTTTTTTCCGCGTAGTCGTTGATCGTCTGGGTCGCGCCGGACCACGTGTGATGGGTGGCCGCGTACGAAAGCAGCGCCTGGTAGATCGTGCCGTCGTCGGCGAAGAGCTGGCCCTGTTCTCGTTCGATGGCACCGGAGGTCGTCCGGGAGGCCAGCCAGGCGGTGGCGGCGATGGCGCACACCGCGATCGCCGCGGTGACGGCGAAGAGGCGGAAAAGAAGGCTAGTGGGCATTACGGGGCATCGGACTTCGCGGTCAGTTTGTAGCCCACGCCGTAAACCGTCAGCAGTTTCGCCGGTTTCCGGGGATTGGTTTCGATTTTCTTCCGCAGATTCATCACGTGCACGTCAATGGCGCGCTGAGTGATGTAGCGGTCGAAGCCGTGCAGGTGTTCCAGGAGTTGCGCCCTCGTGAAAACCTGGTCCGGACGGGAGGCCATGACCTCCAGGATCCGGAATTCCCCCGGGGTCGTTTCTATCCGGTTCCCGCCGACCGCGACCTCGTGCTTTTCCTTGTCGACGGTCAGGGCACCGACCGTGAGCGGACCGTCCTTGGCCGCGTTCGTTCGCCGCAGCAGGGTGCGGACCCGCGCCATCAGTTCGCGCGGGCTGTAGGGCTTGGTGACGTAGTCGTCCGCGCCCAGGTCGAGGCCCTGGAGCAGGTCGTCCTCGGTCGAACGGGCCGTGAGCATGAGGATCGGCAGGTCGGAGGAGGCCCGGATGGTCCGGCAGACGGTCAGGCCGTTCATGCCCGGGAGCATGACGTCCAGGATGAGGAGATCGGGTTCCGCCGCGCGGATTTCCGCCAGCGCGGCCTCGCCGGTGGGCGCCACGGTCACGGTGTGCTGCTCGTGTTCCAGGTAGCGGCGGACCAGTTCCGCTTGTTTGGGATCGTCTTCGGCCAGGACGATATTGGCGCACATGCCTGCCGAGACTAGCCGTCCGTCCACTCCGGAGCCACCGGCGCGGCTCCGGAGCGGACGGGACGCTCAGGCTTCGGCCAGTTTTCGCAAAGCCGGCAGAAGTGCGCGCAAGGCCTTGCCGCGGTGCGAGGCGGCGTCTTTTTCCGCCGGGCTCAGTTCCGCGCTGGTTTTCGTTTCGTTTTCCGGCACGAAGATCGGGTCGTAGCCGAAACCGTTGGCGCCGCGCTTTTCCCGCGTCAGAGTGCCGCGCCATTCGGCCCGCACCGTGGTGGTTTCGCCGGACGGGAGAGCCAGCACGGCGGCGCACACGAAGGCCGCGCCCCGGCGCTCGTCCGGAGTGTCCGTCAGCTGCGCCAGCACCAGGTTCAGGTTCGCTTCGTCGTCGCCGTGCGTGCCCGACCAGCGGGCCGACAGGACGCCGGGCATGCCGTTGAGCGCGTCGACGGCCAGGCCCGAGTCGTCCGCGATGGCGGGCAATCCGGTGGCGGCGACCGCGTCGCGGGCTTTGGCCGCAGCGTTGCCCTCGAAGTCGGGGGCGGTTTCCGGGGCCTCCGGGAACTCCTCGACGTCGTTCAGGCCGAGCACCTCGACGCCCTGGATGCCTTCCGCCTCCAGGATCCGGCGCAGTTCGCCCAGTTTCTTCGCGTTCCGCGTGGCCAGCAGCAGCTTGGTCACTTCTGGCCCTTCTTCTTGTCCGGACGCGGTTCCGGCAGCTCGCCCGGGTACGGCAGCGCCAGCGCTTCCTTCTGCAGCCGCGTCAGTTCCTCGCAGCCGGCCAGCGCCAGGTCCAGCATGGTGTCCAAAGTGGACCGCGCGAAGGTGGCTCCCTCGCCGGTGCCCTGCACCTCGATGAGGGTCCCCGCGTCGGTGGCGACCACGTTCATGTCGACCTCGGCGCGCGAGTCCTCCTCGTACGGCAGGTCGAGGCGCACCCGGCCGTCCACGACGCCGACGCTCACCGCGGCCACCGAGGACGACAGCGGCTGCGGGTCGTTGAGCCGGTTCGCCGCGCCCAGCCAGGTGATCGCGTCCGCCAGCGCCACGTACCCGCCGGTGACCGCGGCGGTGCGGGTGCCGCCGTCCGCCTGGATCACGTCGCAGTCGATGACGATGGTGTTCTCGCCGAGCGCGGCCAGGTCGATGCACGCGCGCAGCGAGCGGCCGATCAGCCGGGAGATCTCGTGCGTCCGGCCGCCGATCCGGCCCTTGACCGCTTCGCGGTCGCTGCGGGTGTTGGTCGCGGACGGGAGCATCGCGTACTCCGCGGTCACCCAGCCGAGACCGGACCCGGCCCGCCAGCGCGGCACGCCCTCGGTCACGCTCGCCGCGCACAGCACCCTGGTGTTGCCGAACTCGACGAGCACCGACCCGGCAGGCCACTTCTGGAACCCGCGGGTGAGCTTCACTTCGCGGAGCTGGTCGTCGTTCCTGCCATCTTTTCTAGCCACGCAGCAGACGATACTGCGTGGCAACGCCACTCCGTTGAGGGTGGTGGAGGGGAGGAAGGCGGAGCTAGGACGTACCTCTGACACTTTCGCGATCAGAGGTCGTAGATCGCGCCCTGGGTCACCAGCTCGGCGTCCGGGAAGACCGCCCTGGCCTCGGCCAGGACCGCGTTCCGGTCGGTCCACGGGGCGATGTGGGTCAGCAGCAGACGGCCGACCCCGGCCTCCTTGGCCAGTTCACCTGCTTCTTTCCCGGAGAGGTGCACCCCTTCCGGACGGTCGGCAGCATCGGTCCAGGACGCTTCGGAAAGCAGCACATCAACGCCGTCGGCCAGTTCGCCGAGGCCGCGACACAGTCCGGTGTCGCCGGTGTACGCGAGGATGGTGCCGCCGTACGCGATGCGCAGGCCGAAAGCTGGCGTCGGGTGGTATACGGCGACAGCGGTCACGTCGAACGGGCCGATCTGGACCGTCTCCTCGCGCAGCTCGTGGAACTCGTACACGTCCGACAGATCCGCGCCAGCGCGCTCAGCCGCGTCGGCGGCGTACGCGTGCGCGAGGCGCGAAGGCGCTTCGGCGGGTGCGTACAGCGGCAACCGTCGCGGGCGCGCGGGATACGGCGGCGCGGGGTGGTAGCGGCGAAGCACGGTCAGGGAGTTGACGTCGGCGCAGTGATCGGCGTGCAGGTGCGAAAGAACCAGCGCGTCGAGGTCGAACGGGTCCAGCACAGTCTGCAATTGGGCGAACGTGCCGGTGCCCAGCTCGAGCCCGAGCCGGTAGCCCTCCGCCTCCAGCAGGTACCCGGACGCGGCGGCGTTCGGCCCGGGGATGCTGCCCGAACACCCGAGGATCGTCAGTCGCACCCGGTAACCCTAACTCCGCTCAGCGCTGCCGCAGCGTCACGCGCTGACCGGAGCCAGCGCACCCGGCGCGAAGCCCATGAACCGCTGCGCCAAGCGGGCGAACGGTTCCGGCGAACCGGTGGCGAGGAACTCGTGCTTCGGCGGCTCGTCGCGCTCGGCGAGCAGGTCGAGTTCGGTCAGCACGCGGTAGAGGTCCTTGGCGGTTTCGTCGGCGCTGGAGACGAGCGTGACGTCCTGCCCCATCACGATCTGCAGCACGCCGGACAGCAGCGGATAGTGCGTGCAGCCGAGGATGAGCGTGTCGACTTCGGCTTCGAGCAGCGGTTGCAGATAACCCTGTGCCAGACCGAGGATCTGTCGGCCGGTCGTGATGCCGCGCTCCACGAAGTCCACGAAGCGCGGGCACGCGACGCTAGTGAGGCGTACGTCGGGCGCGGCGGCGAAGGCGTCGTCGTACGCCCTCGAACGCACAGTGCCCTCGGTGCCGATCAGACCGACGCGCCCGGTGTGCGTCGCGACTGCGGCCCGCCGCGCGGCCGGAAGGACCACTTCGATGACTGGTACGTCGTAACGCTCGCGCGCGTCGCGAAGGCAAGCTGCGGACGCGGTGTTGCACGCGATCACCAACGCCTTCACCCCGCTCTCGACCATGTCGTCGAGAGCGGCCAGCGCGTACTCGCGAGCGGTGGCGATGGGCAGCGGGCCGTACGGGTTGCGCGCCGTGTCGCCGACGTAGCGCAGCTGTTCCGCAGGCAGCAGTTCGAGAATCGAGCGGGCGACGGTGAGCCCGCCGACGCCGGAATCGAAAACACCGATGGGCGCGTCTGGAGAACTCACAACCCGAGGTTACCCGGGGCCGTCGGCTCGATCTTCGGGGATTTGACGCGTTCGCCGCGTGAGGTCAGCCACGCGGCGAGGATGCCGGCCAGCGCGCCGAAGAGGTGGCCCTGCCAGGAGATGCCGGGGTTGCCGGGCAGCAGGCCCCACAGCATCCCGCTCCAGATGCCGAGCAGCACGAGCGCGACCGCGATCTGCGCGAGCGACCGGTGGAACAGGCCGCGCACCAGCAGGTACGCGAGCCAGCCGAAGGCCAGCCCGGACGCGCCGACGGTGTAGGCGTTCGACGGTCCGACCAGCCACACGCCGAGCCCGGACACCAGCCAGATGATCGCGGTGACGACGGCGAACCGGACGATGCCCGCCGCCATCGCGAGGAACGAGAAAACCAGCACCGGCACCGTGTTGGAGAACAGGTGCGACCAGCCCGCGTGCAGAAGCGGCGCCCAGAGGATGCCGTCGAGGCTGGACGCCTCCCGCGACAGGATCCCGCCGTGGGTGAAGTCGCCCGGCAGGAGCACGTCGAGCAGTTCCACCAGGTAGAGCACCGCCACGAAGCCCAGCGAGACGAACGCCGCGGCCTTGGGATTGGGCGGCAGGATGCGCTTCGCGGCGTCGACCGGCTTGCCGCCGGCAGCGGGCGGCGGCGACGTCGGCGGGAGGGGAGGCAGTGTGCTCACGACCTCAGGCTACGTCGGGGCCGGGCGCACGGCCTCGGGAGAAATCCCTGAACTTGCGCTCCGGGTGAGCGGTCCGTGAAGGGCTCCTTCCGGGAATCTGATTCCCTCAAGGAGTCCTTCACGGACCGGCAGTCAGACCAGTGCGGGCTTGCGGAGCAAGTTGCCGTAGGCGGCGGCGAACACGGCGGAAAGCAGCGCGGCCACGGCCGCCACCGCGAAGCTCCATCCCGGCCCGCCCGCCGACAGCACCACCGCGCCGACCGCTCCGGCGAGGCTGCTGCCCACCACCCGGACCAGCGCGTTGATCCCGCCGGCGGCGGCCGTCTTCGCGGGCTCGACGTGCTCGACCGCCATCGTCCCCAGCGCGGCGTACCCGAGCCCGATCCCCAGCCCCAGCACCGCCGCGACCGCGTAGAGACCGAGCCCGTCGCCCGGCAGCGACGTCAGCCACAACGCGGCCGCCAGCACCACCACCGAACCGCCGGCGACCAGCGCGGGCGCGCTGAACCGGCGCATCAACGCACCGGCCAGCACGGAAACCACCAGCATCAGGATCGTCGTCGGCAGGAGATAAAGCCCCACCTGCAACACCGACGCCCCGAGCACGCCCTGCGCGTAGGCGGAAAGCGTCATGATCGTGGAGAACAACGCGAAGCCGAGCAGGAACGACGCCACCGTCGCGCCGACCGTTTTCCGGTGCAGCAGCATGGGAATCTCGATCAACGGCGTCTTCGTGCGCCGCGCCGTCGCCACCCACACCGCCGCCAGCACGACGGCCGCGACCAGCAGCCCGACGGTCGCCCAGCCCCATTCGGCACCCTTGCTGATCGCCAGGAGCAGGCAGATCAGCCATCCCGACACCAGCACCGCGCCCAGCAGATCCGGCGAACCGGTCCGGACCGCGGCCGTCCGGTCCTCCCGCACCGCGGCGACCAGGGCGAACGCCACCACGCCGAGCGCCGCCAGCACCCAGAACACCAGCCGGTGCTCACCCCCGGCGAGCCCGGCGAGAATCATCCCGCCGCCGCTGCCCGCGCCGATCGTCGCGCTCAACACGCCGATCGCGGTCGGCAGCGACCGCGGCGGCAGCACGGTCCGGACCTGGCCGATCGCGAGCGGCAGCAACGGCGCGGCCGTCCCCTGCAGGATCCGGCCGACGATCAGCAACGGCAGCGAGCCCGCCACCGCCGCCAGCACCGATCCCCCGACGAGCAACGCGAGCACGACCAGCGACATCGTGCGCCTGCCGTAGAGGTCGCCGAGCTGCGAGACCAGCGGAATCGCGACCGCGCCGGCCAGCAGCCCCGCGGTCAGCGCCCACGACACCGAACTGAG
Organism: Streptomyces sp. AA4; assembly: GCF_000158875.1. NCBI lineage: Bacteria > Bacillati > Actinomycetota > Actinomycetes > Kitasatosporales > Streptomycetaceae > Streptomyces > Streptomyces sp. AA4. The sequence goes on from NZ_GG657746.1 coordinate 6,746,736, forward strand.
CGGCACCCCGAGCTTGAGCTGCAGCTGCGGCAGCAACGGCACCACCACGGTCATCTGCAAGGTCCCGACCGCCACCGCGAACGCCAGCGCGGCGACCGTCCCCCAGTAGTTTTTGTACATGTATAAAAAGTAGCATGGCGACATGCCAGCGCGCACCGGCCGACCGCCGAAGATCTCCAAGGCCGACATCGTGGCCGCCGCCCACCGGGTCATCGGCTCCGAAGGCGTCGACGCGTTGACCATGCGCCGCCTGGCCCGCGAGGTCGGCAGCACGGCGATGGCGCTGTACCACCACGTGCGCGACAAAGAGGGTCTGCTTCTGCTGCTGCTGGACGACTACGCGCACCGCGAAATGCCTCGGCCGGAGAACCTCCCCGAGGCACCCGCCGAACGGATCGTGGCGGTCGCGAAGGCGATGCGGGACGGGCTGGCGAACTGCCCGTGGATCGTCGAGGTACTGCGCTCCGACGACCTGCTGTCCGTCGGAGGACTGTGGTACCCGGAGAAAATCGTTGCCGCGGCGGGAAAAGCCGGGCTGCCGCCCGAAGCGGCGGTGGAGGTGTACCGAGCGGTGTGGCACTACACGCTCGGCGAAATCAGCTCACGCGCGGCGGCGGCGCGCCGACGCGATCAGGGCGGCGATACCTACCGGCAGCGAGTCTTCGCGGAGCTGGACGCGACGGAATTCCCCGCGCTCGCCCAGATCGGGCCGCGCTGGGAAACCCTTACCGCACAAGACAGTTACGAACGAGGCGTACGCGCGCTCGTCGTGGGACTACTGCCGTGAGGGGAACCCTGAGGGACTCAGAGTCCCTCAGGGTTCCCCTCACGTACGGTCAGGCCCAGAGCTGACCGTCAAGCCGTTCTGCCGCTTCGTCCAGCGACCCGGAGTACGCGCCGGTCGACAGGTACTTCCAGCCGGCGTCCGCGACCACGAAGGCCACGTCCGCCTTCTCGCCGCGAGCCGCGGCCTTCTCCGCGACCCCGAGCGCGGCGTGCAGCACCGCGCCGGTGGAGATCCCGGCGAAAATGCCCTCGTGCTCCAGCAGTTCCCGCGTCCGCCGGAGAGCGTCGTACGCCCCCACCGAATAGCGTCCGTTGAGCACACTTTCGTCGTACAGCTCCGGCACGAAACCCTCGTCGAGGTTCCGCAGGCCGTACACCAGCTCGCCGTAGCGGGGCTCCGCCGCGATGACCTGGACGTCCGGCTTGTGCTCGTGCAGGTACCGGCCCACGCCCACCAGCGTCCCGGTCGTCCCGAGACCGCCGACGAAATGCGTCAGCGTCGGCAGGTCCTTCAGCAGCTCCGGCCCGGTCCCGCGATAGTGCGCGTCCGCGTTGGCCGGATTGCCGTACTGGTACAGCATCACCCAGTCCGGGTTCTGCTTCGCCAGCTCCTTGGCGCGCCGCACGGCCTCGTTCGAACCGCCCGCGGCCGGCGAGAACACGATCCGCGCGCCGTACGCCTGCAACAGCTGCTTGCGTTCGGCCGAGGTGTTCTCCGGCATCACGCACACCAGGCCGTAGCCCTTGAGCTTCGCGGCCATGGCCAGCGAAATCCCGGTGTTGCCCGAGGTCGGTTCGAGGATCGTGGACCCGCGGCGCAGGATGCCGTCCCGCTCCGCCGCCTCGATCATGGCCAGCGCGGGCCGGTCCTTGATCGAGCCGGTCGGATTGCGGTCCTCGAGCTTCGCCCACAGCCGCACCTCGTCGGTCGGCGACAGCCGGGGCAGGCCTACCAGCGGGGTGCCGCCGAGAGCGTCGAGGAGGGACTCGTAGCGAGCCATCGGCTCAGCGCGCGCCGCCCGCGACGGCGGGCAGGATGGTGAGGGTGTCGCCGTCCTTGACCTCGGCGTCGAGCCCGCCGGAGAAACGCACGTCCTCGTCGTTGACGTAGACGTTGATGAAGCGGTGCAGCTTCTCCTCCTTGACCAGGCGAGCCTTCAGCCCGGCGTGCCGCGACTCGACGTCGTCGATGATCTCGAGGACAGTCTTGCCCGACGCCTCGACGGACTTCTCGCCGCCGGTGTGGGTGCGCAGGATGGTCGGGATGGACACGGTCACGGCCATGGTTTCTACCTCCGGGTGGGTTCCTACACGCTGACGCATCGGACGCCGCGCTTTATTCCGCGGAAAGTTCAGTCGATGATCTCGACCGGCTCCTCGGTGATCTCGGCGTCCACGATCCGGTACGAGCGGAACTCGTGCGAATCGGGCTCTCTTGTCGAGACGAGCACGTAGTGCGCGTCGGGTTCGGCGGCGATGTTCGCGTCGGTGCGCGACGGATAGGCCTCGGTCGCGGTGTGCGAGTGGTAGATGACCACCGGGACCTCGTCGTTCGCGTCCATCTCGCGGTACAGCTTGAGCAGGTCGCCCGAGTCGAACTCGTAGAACGTCGGCGAGCGGGCCGCGTTCAGCATCGGGATGAACCGCTCGGGGCGGTCCGAACCGGCAGGACCGGCCACCACCCCGCACGCTTCGTCGGGGTGGTCACGGCGGGCGTGGGCGACGATCTCGTCGACGAGTTCACGGCGGATCCGGAGCACACGGACATCTTAGTTCGTGGACCGAACGAGTCCACACTGTGAGAGCTACCGCTCATCCGCAGGTCAGGGCACAATAACGGGATGCCGGTGTCCTCGAAGATCCGCGAACGCTGCCGTGGCCTGCTGGCGGAGGGGGACGTCGTCCAGTACGTGTTCCCCGCCACATCGCTGATGGTGTCGATGATGGCCGCGCACCGGAACTTCGTCGTCGTGGTCACCGATCGGCACGTGACCGTGCTCGCCTGCAGCACTTTCCGCCGGTGGAAGCCGGTTTCGGTGTGGGCGCAGCTGCCGCGCTCCACCGAGCTGGGCCCGGTGGAGACGCATCCGTCGCTCGGGCCGACCGTGTCGTTCGGCGATCTGGTGCTGGAGATCGACGAGGAGTACGTGGCCGTCGTGCGCGCCGCCGACCTCGAGCGGAGCGAGGACTCCCTCCCTAAGGACCCGTTCTGACCGGCAGCGCCTCCGGCCACACGTCCCGGTAAGCCGGGACGCCAGCCGCGGGGGTCGCGGACAGCAGTCCGTGCACCATCGCCCGCGCGAACACCCGCGCCGCCGCCGCGCACAACGCGTCCAACGCGCCCGCTCGCGCCGCCACCGCGAACGACCCGGGCTCCCCCGGCAGCTGCTGCGCACCCGTTGCCAGCGCGAACACAGTGTCGCCGTCGAACATCGAGTGCGCCGGGCGCACCGCGCGCGCCAGCCCGTCCTGCGCGGCGACCGTCAACCGGCGTGCCTCCGCCTTCGTCAACGCCGCGTCGCAAGCCACCACTCCGATCGTGGTGTTCAGATCGGTCCGCTGGCTCGGCACCTCGCCCGGCCGGTCCGGCCAGTGGACGCCGAACTCGCCGTTCACTTCGTGATCCGCGGCAAAAGCCCGACCTGTCGCGAAATCCACTGCCTGGCCCGCCGCGTTCACCGCGGCGATCGCGCCGACGGTCACGTCGCCGACTACCTCGCTCGCCGTCCCGATGCCGCCCTTCAGCGAACCGACGACCGCGCCCGAGCCCGCGCCGACGGTGCCCATCGCGACGGCTTCCCCGGCCGCTTCGCAAGCGGCGTAACCGAAATCGGCGTCCGGCCGATTGCCCCACGCACTGCGCGGCAGGTCGAACAGCACCGCCGCGGGCACGATCGGCACCACCTCATACGGCTGTGCGCCAACGGGAAACCCGTAATTCCGCTCGGACAGCCACCGCATCACACCGTCCGCCGCCGCCAGCCCGTACGCGCTTCCGCCGGACAGGCAGACCGCGTTCACCTGCTGCACCAGGTTTTCCGGCTCCAGCAGGTTGGTTTCGCGCGTGCCGGGCGCGCCGCCGCGCTGATCGACCGCGCCGGTCGCGCCGTCCGGAACGAGCACGACAGTGGTTCCGGAAGCCCAGCCGTCGCCGAGCCGCTGGTGATGGCCTACGAGCACGCCGGGGACGTCGGTGATTTTCCCGCCGGTCAGCCGGTCAGCGCCTGGATCAGCGTCTCCTGCACCCATGTGAGCCAATGGTAGACGCCGAGATGGGGCGCGCGGGGGTCGTCTTCCGGCAGTTCGTCGGGCATGTCCTCGGTGACGTCGAGCGCCGTGCCCAGCGCGAGCCGGACGTCGTTCAGCGCGCCGAGCCAGGCGTCGGCCTGTTCGAAGGTCAGCTTCACCGAACCGCCGTCGCGCGGGAGCGTGTCGAGCACGATCTTCGCGACGCCGACCTTCTTCTCCAGCAGCTCCGGCTCGTGCAGCGACCGCATCGCCGCCGCCGAATCGAGGTCCTCGCGGCTCGGGTTGTCCGGGTCGAGCCGGTGGAAGTCCGGCAGCAGCCGCGACAGCACCGGGTCGTCCGGCGATTCGGCGGGCCCGGTGCGGATCCCGGTCAGCTCGGCAAGTTCGTCCTGCGGGGCCTCCTCGGCCCGCGCGGTGAGCATGTCCTCGAGCTGCCCGACGAGCCCGCGCAGCACCGCGGCCTCCTGCTGCTCGAACCCGGCGAGGATGGCGTCCCCCTTGCGCCGCCAGGCCTTCACGAGGGCTGTTCCATGGTCGCCCACAGGCCCGCCGCGTGCAGCTTCGCCACGTCGGTCTCCACCTTCTCCTTCGAACCGGACGACACGATCGCCCTGCCCTTGTTGTGCACGTCGAGCATCAGCTTCGTGGCGTGGTCCCGGCTGTAGCCGAACAGCTTCTGGAAGACGTACGTCACGTACGACATCAGGTTGACCGGATCGTTCCAGACGATCGTCCGCCAGGGCTGGTCGGATTCGGCCAGTTCGGCCCCGAGTGGATCGACCTGCGTCTGTTCGGATGCGACAGGCGTGGACATGCACACCATGGTGTCACGGAGCCGTCCCGGTACGCCGCGCCAGGTCCGTCCATGTGAGTGAATAGGCTGCTCCCATGGGTTCCCCCGAGCCGGTCACCAGCGCCAGCACGGCGCTGCTCACCGACCACTACGAGCTGACCATGCTGGCGAGCGCGCTCGCGGACGGGACGGCCGACCGGCCGTGCGTGTTCGAGGTCTTCGCGCGAAGGCTTCCCGACGGCCGCCGCTACGGCGTCGTCGCGGGCACCGCGCGCGTGCTCGACGCGATCGCCGACTTCCGGTTCACCGACGCCGAACTGGCCATGCTGGAGCAGACCGCGGTCGTCGACCCGGAAACGCTGGCGTGGCTGGCGGACTACGAGTTCCGCGGCGACATCGACGGCTACCGCGAAGGCGACCTGTACTTCCCCGGTTCGCCGATCCTCACCGTGACCGGCACTTTCGCCGAGGCCGTGGTGCTGGAGACGCTGGTGCTGTCGATCCTCAACCACGACAGCGCGATCGCGTCCGCGGCGGCGCGGATGTCCGGCGCGGCGCACGGCAGGCCGATCATCGAGATGGGCGGGCGGCGCACGCACGAGTACGCCGCGGTCGCCGCCGCGCGCGCCGCCTACCTGGCCGGATTCGCCACCACGTCGAACCTCGAAGCGGGCCGCCGCTACGGAATTCCCACCCGCGGCACCGTCGCGCACGCGTTCATGCTGCTGCACGACAGCGAGGAAGCCGCGTTCCGCGCGCAGGTCAGCAAAATGGGCGCGGACACCACTCTCCTGGTGGACACCTACGACATCACCGCGGGCATCGAGGCGGCCGTGCGCGTCGCCGGGCCGGAGCTGGGCGCGATCCGGATCGACTCCGGCGACGTCGGCCCGCTCGCCCGCAAGGCCCGCGACCAGCTCGACGCGCTCGGCGCGAAAGACACCCGGATCGTGGTGTCCGGCGACCTCGACGAGCACGCGATCGCGGCGCTGCGCGCGGAGCCGGTGGACGCGTACGGCGTCGGCACCTCGGTGGTCACCGGATCCGGCGCGCCGACCGCCGGGATGGTGTACAAGCTGGTCGAGGTCGACGGCCGCCCGGTCGCGAAACGCAGTGCGCACAAGGAATCCCGCGGCGGGCGCAAGCACGCGCTGCGCAGGCACCGCAGCACCGGAACCGCGGTCGAGGAAGTGGTCTGGACCGCCGCGAGCGGCCGTCCGGAACCCGGCGAAAACGATGTCGACCTGCAGATCCCCCTGGTGCGCGGAGGCGCGCCGGTGGATGATCTGCCCACACTGGACGACGCGCGCGCCCGCCTGCGGCGCGCGCAGGTGAGCCTGCCGTGGGAGGGCCTCAAGCTCTCGCACGGCGAGCCCGCGATACCGACGACTTTTCTGTAGGGAGCCGACCATGACAACCGCGCTGATCGTGGTGGATGTGCAGAACGACTTCTGCGAGGGAGGCTCGCTCGGCCTGCCGGGCGGGGCGGCGGCCGCGGCGGCCATCTCGCAGCGGATGGCCGAGGGCGGGTATTCGCACGTCGTCGCCACCCGCGACCACCACATCGACCCGGGCGACCACTTCAGCGACACGCCCGACTTCAACACCAGCTGGCCGCCGCACTGCGTCGCGGGCACCGCGGGCGCGTCGTTCCACGACGCGCTGGACGTGGTGCCGGTCGAGGCGGTCTTCTCGAAGGGCGAGTACACCGCCGCGTACTCCGGTTTCGAGGGCAAGTCCGGCGACGGCAAGACGCTCGAGGAATGGCTTCGCGCGCACGAGGTGACCGACGTCGACGTCGTCGGCATCGCGACGGACTTCTGTGTGCGTGCCACCGCTCTCGATGCCGCTCGGGCCGGGTTCAACGTGCAGGTCCTGCTGGACCTGACTGTCGGCGGTTCACAGCCGACGGTGGACGCGACGCTGAAGGACTTCGACGAGGCGGGGGTGCGCTACACCGGCACGCCCGCGCTGCCGCCTGCCTCGTGAGTGTTTACGCCGGTTAGAACCGGCATGGCCGCTCACAAGGCTGGTGCGCCGCCCTTGCCGTACGGGTTGCACGCCGCGGTGCCGAGGTAGATGTCCCCGCTGGCCGGACCGCCCTGCGGGAACAGCTTCACGTGCACCGCGTGCGTGACCAGGCTGCCGTCGGCGGGCTGCGGCGTCACGGTCTCGTTCAGCGTGATCGTGGCCAGTGCCGTGCCCGCCGCGCCGCCGGGGATCGTGATCCGGTAGTTCGCCGGGATCGAGGACGGCACGGTGAAGCCGGAGACCTCGCCGATCGACATCGAGCCGGTGCTGCCCGAATCGGTCGTGGTGGCGCAGCCGACCGAGTACGTGCGGACCTTCAGCTCCGGTCCGCCGTACCGGGTGAGCAGGTCGGATTCGAACCGCTGCCCGCCGGTCTGCACCGTCGCGAGCTGGCCCTTCCGTTCGCAGGTCGTGCCGCCGAAGCCGAACACCGCGACGTCGCCCGCCGCGCCGCCGGTGGTGCGCGCCGAAGCCGGACCGTCGGCGTCGCAGCGCGCCAGCTCGCCGGTGACGACGTGTTCGGAGTCCACCAGCACGTCGAGGCTGCCCGCGGAACCCCAGCCGGTGGACGTCGGCGGACCGGCGTGCGCCACCCCCGGAGCCGTCGCCAGGAAAACCCCGGTGACCAGCAGGATCCGTCCGCGCATTCGACCTGTCTCCCTTCGCCCGTGCTTCGACATCGGCAGCGCGGCAGGGGTCCCAAACGTCGACGGTCGCAGCTCACCCGGACGTGTGGCGGAAGACAGGGGTGGTGAGGAACGCAACTTGTCTCGTTCCGCCGCCTCGCTCGACGATAACCTGCCCGGACGTCCGTTTTCCGTGGTTGGAGGTCCCGTGTCGTCACTGTCTCTCCCGGCCCGCCGTCAGGTGCTGGCCGACCTCGTGCCCGGCACCCTGGTGCGCGACCTGGCGCTCGTCGCCGGCGGCGCCGTGCTCACCGGCGCGGCCGCGCAGCTGATCATCCCGATTCCGGGCACGCCGGTCCCGATGACCGGCCAGACGTTCGCCGCGCTGCTCGTCGGCGCGACGCTCGGCATGCGCCGCGGCGCCGCCTCGCTGCTGCTGTACTTGCTCGTCGGCGCGGCCGGCGTGCCGTGGTTCCAGGGCGGCACCTCCGGGCTGTCCGGCGCCTCGGCCGGGTACATCGTCGGGTTCGTGTTCGCCGGTGCGCTCGTGGGCGCGCTCGCCCGCCGCGGCGGCGACCGCACCCCGCTGCGCACGGCGGGGACCATGGTGCTCGGCAACGTCGTGATCTACGCGTTCGGCGTGCCGTGGCTGATGGCCGCCACCGGATTCGATCTCGCCACCGCTTTCGACAAGGGCGTCACGCCGTTTCTCGTGGGCGACGTGCTGAAGACCGTGGTCGCGGCCGGCGTGCTGCCGCTCGCGTGGACCGCGGTTTCGCGGTTCCGCAAGGAAGACTGAGCCGGATTCCCGGGAGCTTCGGTCCGGCGCGAGGGGTCCGTTCGCGCCGGATCGAAGATCCTGTCGGACCTGGCGGCTATCGTGTCTCGCTGTGCCCGCCCGAACCGATTTCCCCGGCGTCCTCGAACTCCTCACCCACGCGGTGGAGTCCGTCGGCGGCGCCGAACGCCCCGGCCAGGTGAAGATGGCCGATGCCGTCGGCCACGCCATCCGCACCGGCGAGCACCTCGCCGTGCAAGCGGGAACGGGCACCGGCAAATCGCTGGCGTACCTCGTGCCCGCGATCCGGCACGCGGTGGAGAAAGACACCACCGTCGTCGTCTCCACGGCCACCATCGCGCTGCAGCGCCAGCTGGTCGACCGTGATCTCCCGCGCCTGGCGAAGGCGCTCAAGAAGCCGCTCGGGCGCGAACCGACCTTCGCGATCCTCAAGGGCCGCCGCAACTATCTGTGCCTGCACCGCCTCGACACCGGCCCGGCCGACGAACCCGAGGACGCGCAGCTCTTCGACCCGTTCGCGGTGTCCCGCCTCGGCAAGGAAGTCACGCGGCTGCACGAGTGGGTGTCGGACACCGAAACCGGAGACCGCGACGAGCTGGTGCCCGGCGTGTCCGACCAGGCGTGGCGGCAGGTTTCCGTCACCGCGCGGGAATGTCTCGGCGCCGCGAAGTGCCCGGTCGGCACCGATTGCTTCGCCGAACGCGCGCGAGCCGAGGCGGGCAAAGCCGATGTCGTGGTCACCAACCACGCGCTGCTGGCCATCGACGCGTTGCAGGGCTACCAGGTGCTGCCGGACCACGACCTGGTGATCATCGACGAGGCGCACGACCTGGTCGACCGGGTCACGTCGGTCGCGACCGGCGAACTGACCAGCGCCATGGTGTCCGCCGCCGCGCGCCGCTGCGGAAAGCTGATCGACGCGGGCATCGCGGACCGGCTGCTGGAGTCGTCGGACGGGCTCGCGCTGATCCTCGACGACATCCCGGCCGGAAGGCTCGACGCGCTGCCGCGTCCGTTGCAGGGCGCGATCCCGGCGGTGCGCGACGCGGCGAAGGAATGCCTCACCGCGCTGGGCTCGGATCGCAAGGAAGACGTCGGCGAGGCCACCGCGCGCAAGCTGGCGCGGTCGCTGCTCGAAGAAGTGCACGACACCGCGGTGCGGCTGCTCGACGCGTACGACGAGGATCTGGCGCACCAGCGCGACGTCGTCTGGCTGACCGGCGACAAGTATTCGGCGAACCCGCGGCCGCCCGCGTTGAAGGTCGCGCCGCTCGGCGTCGCGGGATTGTTGCGAGAGCGCGTGTTCAACCAGCACACCACCGTGCTGACCTCGGCGACGCTGACCCTCGGCGGCGAATTCGACACGATGGCCCGGCAATGGGGTCTCCCACCGGGCGGCGCGCGCGTGGTGAAGTCGCCGGGCACGGCCACCGACAAGGAAGCGCCGTCGGACGAGGACACCGGCCCGAAGTGGACCGGACTGGACGTCGGCTCGCCGTTCGACCACCGCCGCAACGGCATCCTGTACCTGGCCAAACACCTGCCGCCGCCGGGCCGCGACGGCCTCGCTGAGTCCACAATGGACGAACTGGCCGGACTGGTCGAAGCCGCGGGCGGCCGTACGCTGGGCCTGTTCTCCTCGATGCGCGCGGCGAAACAGGCCGCGGAGGCGATGCGGGAACGGCTCGACCACCCGATCCTCTGCCAGGGCGACGACGCCACGCCGTTGCTCGTGCGGCAGTTCGCCGAAGACGCGCGCACCTGCCTGTTCGGCACGCTGACGCTGTGGCAGGGCGTGGACGTGCCGGGTCCGTCGCTGCAGCTCGTGGTGGTGGACCGGATCCCGTTCCCCCGCCCGGACGATCCGGTGCAGTCAGCTCGCCAACGCGCGGTAGAAGCCCGAGGCGGCAACGGATTCCTCACCGTCGCCGCCACGCACGCCGCGCTTCTGCTGGCCCAGGGCACCGGCCGCCTGCACCGGTCGGTCACCGACCGCGGCGTAGTGGCGGTACTGGATTCCCGTTTGGCCACCGCCCGCTACGGCGGTTTCCTGCGCGCGTCGCTGCCGCCGTTCTGGCCGACGACAGATCCGCAGGTCGCCCGCGACGCACTGAAGCGACTCGACGCGGCCGCGCCCGCCTGACCGAGCGCACCGGACAGGCGGGTACGGTGAGCGGAACGAACACGACAGGGAGCACCGTTGACCCAGGATTCGTCCAGCGCACAATCCCGGACCGTCAGTGTTGACGACACCGGGGTGCGGCGCCGGCTCGCCGATGGCAGCGAAGAAGCTGTGACGTGGTCGGAGCTGCAATCCGTCATGGTGAGAGTCATCCCGGACGGCCCCTGGAACGAAGACGTCTTCTTCATGCTGGTCGGCAACGACGGCAAAGGCACCGCGGTCCCGAGCGGCGACCCGGCCGCGGACGCGCTCATCGAACGCCTGCAGACCTTGCCGGGGTTCGACAACGAGAAGTTCATCGAGGCGATGACGACGGACGCTGATCAGGCGTACGTGGTGTGGCAGAGCTGATTCGGGCTCGGTGAAGCCGCTCCGGGGCGGCGACTGGACTGCTGAGTCTTTCGCTGATCGCGGTTCCGGCAGGAAACGCTTGCTGGGCAAGGGTGGGCGCGCCGCGGCTTCGATAGCTCCGGCCGCAGCCGCCGCCACGGCGCTCGCATTGCCCGACGCACCTGCCGCATCACCTCGGTAACCGCGTCGGTGGCTCGCCGTCCCACCGCCGGAACCGCCGCCAAGCTCAGGCGGTCGGGAAGGTCTCCGTCACCGGAATGGCCTTCTTCAGGGTCCGGCTCACCGTGCACAGCCGCTCGATCGCCCGGTCCACCGCGCCCGCCAGGGCTTCTCGCTGGGCCTCGTCGAGCGACGACACGTCGACGTCGAACGCGACGTGCACCGCGTCCAGTTCCGAGGCTCCTTCGCGCCGGTCGGCGGTCACCGAGACCCGGAACTTCGAATCCTCGCCCACCCGGCGCGTGATCAGCTGTTCCGCTGTCACCGCGGAGCAGCCCGCGGCCGCGATCTGCAGGAGTTCCGCTGGGGAGAACGCGCCTTCCGCGCCGGCCCGACCCAAGCGCACTTCCGCGCCGCGCTCGTTGCGGCCCACGAAACTGTGCGTGCCTTCGCGCTGTACTTCCAAGGTCATCGGAGACGCCTTTCCACCCGTCGGGTCACTGCATTGGCCCAACCGCGCGGGTCACGCCGATGTTCCGGGCTGCTGCGCCAGCACGGTGATCGTGCCGGGGTCGACCTCGGTGAATCCCGCGTCCCGGACGGCGACGACGCGGTCGTCCCGCCAGCCCGCCTCCGGGTCCTCGAGCGGGCACAGTTCCTTCCACCGGGCCGGGCTGGGCGTGCGGACCGCGACCCGGTAGTCCTTCGCCGCCCAGGCCGCCAGTTCGTCGTCCGGCAGCAGCGACGCGAGGATCATCGTGGCGTGCCCGACCTGCGCGGACGCCTTGCCGACGGTCATCGGGACGTCCGGGTTCAGCATCAGCAGCGGGACGTCCGCCGGGGCCGGGCCGGGAGTGTCGGCGGGCAGTTCGCTGCCGGAGATCTGCAGTCGCGAGACCTCTTTCGGGGCCTCCTTGACCAGCCCGGGCACGAGCGCCCGCGCCTCCGCGCCGTCGACCTCGACGGTGATGCCCGGCAGGTCGAGCACCGCCTGCCAGTGCGCGCTGCGGGCCCGGCGCGCGACCTTCCGGATGCGGTTGTCGAGCCACGCGTGCACCGGCTCGGCCCATTCGCCGCCGGGCTCGGCGCGTTCGTCCAGGCACACCGCCAGCGCCGCCGCGGCCGCCGCTTCGAGCAGCGCGGTGCGGCCGGGCGGTTCGGCGCGTTCGATCCGCAGGATGATCGGCATCGCGCGGACCTCGTCCGGGTTCTCGTCGGACGTGTCCGAGGTGTCCTCGGCGGGCAGGCCGAGCCACGAGGCGTACCGGCTGCGCAGCGGTTCGAGCAGAGGGTTCACGGGCGGGCCAATTCGAGTCCGTCGGCCGCGTCCGCCGCCTCGACCTCGGCGCGCGTGACGCCGAGGACGAACAGGACCGCGTCGAGGTACGGGTGCGAGAGCGCGGTGTCGGCGACCTCCCGCAGCGCGGGCTTGGCGTTGAACGCGACGCCCATGCCGGCTGCGGCGAGCATGTCGATGTCGTTGGCCCCGTCGCCGACCGCGACGCATGCGCCCAGCGGGATCCCGTACTCGCCGGCGAACCGGCGCAGCGCGGTCGCCTTCCCCGCGCGGTCCACGATGTCGCCGACGACGCGGCCGGTGAGCTTGCCGTCGACGACCTCCAGCTCGTTGGCCGCCGCGAAATCGAGGCCGAGGTCGTCGACGAGATGGTCGATGACCTGGGTGAATCCGCCGGACACGACGCCGCAGCGGAAACCCATGCGCTTGAGCGTGCGGACGGTCGTGCGGGCCCCCGGGGTCAGCTCGAGCTTCGCCGCGACCTCGTCCATCACGCTGGCGGGCAGCCCAGCGAGCAGCGAAACGCGTTGCTCCAGCGACTCGGCGAAGTTCAGCTCGCCGCGCATCGCGGCCTCGGTGATCTCGCGGACCTGCTCCTCGACCCCGGCGTACGCGCCGAGCATCTCGATGACCTCGCCCTGCACGAGCGTGGAGTCGACGTCGAAGACCACGAGCCGCTTCGCCCGGCGCGTGATGCCCGCGCGCTCGACGGCGACGTCGATGTTGGCCTCGGACGCCGCATCGGCCAGCATGGACCGGAGTTCGGCGTCTGTTTCTTCGGTGTCTTCGCGGACCGAGACGTACAGTTCGAGCCCGGTCACCGGGTAGTCGGCGACGCTGCGGATCGAGTCGATGTTCGCCCCGACGCCCGCCAGCCGCCGCGCGATCTCGGAGAACGCCCGCGCGGTCACCGGACGCCCCAGCAGGACGAGCACGTGCGACGAATCGCGGCGGCCGAGCGCGAACGGATCCGCGCCGATCGCGTCGCCGATGCGAACCTCGACCTCCATGCCGACCGTCGCCATCGCCTGTTCGACGGACTCCTGGAGCCCCTCCGGGTCGCGGTAGACGCCGGCGAGCACGCCGAGCACGAGCTGCCCTCGGATGACCACCTGCTCGATGTCGAGCACGTCCACGTCGTGCCGGGTGAGCACGGCGAACAGCACGGACGAGACCCCGGGCTTGTCCGGGCCGGTCGTGGTGATGAGGACGGGAGTCTGGCTCACTGGTTCGGTATCCCTCGTTCGTCTCGGCACCGACGCTTTAGGCCACGGCGAGTCGGCACGCCCAGTCTGGCCTCCGGCGGCGGCGGGCAGAACGCCCCCGTGCCACGCTTCACACCGCTGGTGCCACTAACGGGCGATGAGGGGGAGCCGCCGGACAGGACGGACCGGGCGCGGCCGGGCGCGGCCGAGGTGACGGGGCGAGGGCTGACCCTGGACAGAAGCGCAGCGGGCAGGGCAAATCTCAGCCGAGCACCAGGCACCCACCCAGGCACCCAGGCACCCAGGCACCCAGGCACCCAGGCACCCAGGCACCCAGGCGAGCATCGTTGCCTGGCCGAGCCTGGCCGAGCCTGGTGAGTGTCTATGCCGGTTCTAACCGGCATAAACACTCACCAGCTCCCACCAGCGCCGCCGCCCCGCGCCCGGGCCCCGGCAACCATCCCCGTAGTTCCAGGCACGAAAACGGCGCGTGCCCGGCCGAGAGAATCCTCGACCGGGCACGCGCCGTCTGGAACTGAAGAGCGCCGGTTACTGCTCGCTCGCGTTGTCCTTGCTGTGGTCGCCCGGCATGGTGGCGTCCACGAGCTTCTGCGACGGGGCCCCGACGTGCTTGGCCTTGCCGAAGAAGCCGATCTCGCCTTCGGTGTGGAGGCGTTCCACCATGTGCGGGTAGTGCAGCTCGAACGCGGGCCGCTCGGAGCGGATCCGGGGCAGTTCGGTGAAGTTGTGCCGCGGCGGCGGGCAGGACGTGGCCCACTCGAGCGAGTTGCCGTAGCCCCACGGGTCGTCGACCGTGACGATCTCGCCGTAGCGGTAGCTCTTGAACACGTTCCAGATGAACGGCAGCGTGGACGCCCCGAGGATGTACGCACCGATCGTGGAGATCGTGTTCAGCGTGGTGAACCCGTCGCTGGCCAGGTAGTCCGCGTATCGCCGCGGCATGCCTTCCGCGCCCAGCCAGTGCTGCACCAGGAACGTGGTGTGGAAGCCGATGAACGTGGTCCAGAAGTGCCACTTCCCTAGCTTCTCGTCCATCATCCGGCCGGTGATCTTCGGGAACCAGAAGTAGATCCCGGCGAAGGTCGCGAACACGATCGTGCCGTAGAGGACGTAGTGGAAGTGCGCCACCACGAAGTAGCTGTCCGACACGTGGAAGTCGATCGCCGGAGCGGCCAGCATGATGCCGGTCAGACCGCCGAAGAGGAACGTGACGATGAAGCCCATCGAGAAGATCATCGGCGTCTCGAAGGACAGCTGGCCCTTCCACATCGTGCCGATCCAGTTGAAGAACTTCACGCCGGTCGGGACCGCGATGAGGAACGTCATGAAGGAGAAGAACGGCAGCAGGACCGCGCCGGTCGCGTACATGTGGTGCGCCCACACCGCCACCGACAGCGCCGCGATCGACAGCGTCGCGAAGACCAGGCCCTTGTAGCCGAACACCGGCTTGCGGCTGAAGACCGGGAAGATCTCCGACACGATCCCGAAGAACGGCAGCGCGACGATGTAGACCTCGGGATGGCCGAAGAACCAGAACAGGTGCTGCCACAGGATCACCCCGCCGTTGGCCGGGTCGAACACGTGGGCGCCGAGGTGCCGGTCCGCCATCAGGCCGAACAGGGCCGCGGTCAGGATCGGGAACGCGAGCAGGATCAGGATGCTCGTGATCAGGATGTTCCAGGTGAAGATCGGCATCCGGTACATCGTCATGCCCGGCGCGCGCAGGCAGACCACCGTGGTGATCATGTTGACCGCGCCGAGGATGGTGCCGAGACCGGACACCGCCAGACCGGCGATCCACAGGTCGGCTCCGACGCCGGGCGAGTGGATGGCGTCCGACAGCGGCGTGTAGGCGAACCAGCCGAAGTCGGCGGCGCCGCCGGGCGTCAGGAAGCCGGACAGCACGATCAGGCTGCCGAACAGGAACAGCCAGTAGGAGAACGCGTTCAGCCGCGGGAACGCCACGTCGGGCGAGCCGATCTGCAGCGGCAGGATGAAGTTCGCGAACCCGAACAGGCTCGGCGTCGCGTACAACAGCAGCATCACCGTGCCGTGCATGGTGAACAGCTGGTTGTACTGCTCCTGGGACAGGAACTGCTGCCCGGGCTGGGCGAGCTCCGTCCGGATGAGCATGGCCATCGCGCCGCCGATCATGAAGAAGGCGAACGACGAGACCAGATACATGATCCCGATCTGCTTGTGGTCCGTCGTGCGGAACAACCGCAGCAGGTACGAACCCTTTGCCGTCTCGCGCGCGGGATACGGGCGCGTTGCGATCGGCTTGGGGGCTACGGCCGTCACTCCTGCCTCCAACACTGCAGCCTGGTGGTGGTCAACTTCGGGGCGCTCGGGCTCAGGCGGGCCTGATCCGGGCGGTCAAGGGGATCGTAGCCCTCGGTACCGACAGTCGCGCGCACCGGCTGGTTAGATCACCGCATGACCGACCCGTACCGCGCCGCGGCGGTCTCCTCCGCGCTGGCCGTCGGCCGCCGGTTCGGGCTCCCGGCCGATGCCGCCGAGGTACTGCACGAACGCTCGAACGTGCTGGTGAGGATGGGTCCGGTAGTCGCGAGGGTCCCCGCCACGACCCGGCTGCTGCGGCCGGACGCGACCGCGTGGCTCGAGCGGGACGTCGCCCTTTCGGCCTACCTCACCGAACGTGGTGTGCGCGTCGTCTCACCGGCCTCGGATCCCCCGGCCGGACCGCATTTCTCGGCGGGATTGCCGGTCACGCTCTGGCACTGGACCCCGCACGATCCGGACCATCGGCACGGGCCGGACGAGACCGCCCGGTCGCTCGCCCGGGTCCACGCCGCGCTGCGCGACTACCCGGGCGAACTGCCGTCCCGCGGCCCGGTCGGCGAGCTCCTGGACACCGTCGCCCGCAGCGGCTCGCTGCTGGACGGCTTCGCGGAGCGGATCCGCGCGGAAACCGAACGGCTGGCCGCGCTGCTGCCGTCTGGCCCGCTCCAGGCCCTGCACGGCGACGCACACCCCGGCAACCTCATCGAGACCGCCGACGGCCCGTGCTGGCTCGACTTCGAGGACACCTGGCGCGGGCCCCTCGAATGGGACCTGGCAATCCTCGCGCAACAGGGCGGTCCGGAGTTCCTCGCCGCGTACCCGGGCGAAGCAGACGAAGCCGTCCTCTCGACGTGTACGCAGCTTCGCGCGCTCTTCGCGGTGGCGTGGCGGTTCCTGATCGCACAACGGTTCCCGCATCGGCTAGTCGAAGCGCGCGCCGCGGCGGTCGAGTACTTCAGCTGACCCAGCCGAGGATCGCCTCGACCACGCCGGCCGGGTCTTCCAGCGGCGTCAGGTGCCCGACGTCCGGGAGGACCGCGAGGGTCGCGTCCGGCAGCGCCTCGACCATGGTGTTGGCGGCGTCGAGCGGGGTGAGCGCGTCGCGCTCCCCCACGATGACGAGCGCCGGGACGTCGACTTCGCGCAGCAGGTCAACGGAATCGGGCCGGTTGCGGATCGCCCGCGCGGCCCACGCGACCCCGGACGGCGGCTGCGCGTCGATCAATTCGCGCACGCGCGTTTGGACATCCGTGGACGCGCTGTCGGCCAGCAGCTTCGGCAGGTTCGCCTCAGCCAGCCAACCCTTGACGCCCTCGGCCTCGGCGCGGCTCGCGACGTCGAGCCGGGCCTGCGCGGCTTCGGGGGTGTCCGCGGTGGCCTTGGTGTCGATGAGGAGCAGACCGCCGACGCGCTCGGGCGCCTGCCGCAGGACGGCCATCGCGAGGTAGCCGCCCATCGAGCAGCCGCCGAGGATCACCTGATCGAGTTCGAGCTTGTCGAGCAGCGCGACGACGTCCCGCGCGGCGTCGGCCAGATCCGGCTCGGCTTCGCTCTCCGGCAGCGGACTCCGGCCGAGACCGCGCTGGTCCGGCGTGATGACCCGGAACCGCTCCGCGAGCGGCGCGCGGACCGGGTCCCACATGCGGGCGTCGAGCGGGAAGGCGTGCAGGAGCACCAACGGCAGTTCGGTCATGGCTGAGATTGTCGCTGCCTTTTGGGCGCGTTTTTTGTCGGACCCCGTCGTTATGGTCGGGGGCGTGACAGAGATCGTGACGGAAAGGCTGGGGCTGCGGCGCTTCGTGGAGACCGATCGGCAGGCGGTGGTGGACATCCACCGCGACCCGGAGACGAACCGGTACAACCCGCATCCCCCGGACACCGCGACCACGCTCGTGATGTTCGACAGCTGGCTCGAGCACTGGGCGACGTTCGGCTACGGCTACCTGGCGGTCCGGGAGCGGGGCAGGCCCGCGGCCACGGACGGGTCGGACGTGATCGGCATGACCGGAGTGCGCAACCGGGAGTTCCGGGGCGAGAAGGTGCTGAACCTGGCGTACCGCTTCCGCCCGTCTGCGTGGGGCAAGGGCTACGCGGCGGAAGCGGCGCGGGCGGCGGTGGAGTGGGCGGAACGGGAGATGTCGGCGGTTCCGGTGTTGATCAGCGTGTCGGTGACGAACACGCCGTCGCTGCGGGTGGTGGAGAAGCTGGGGTTCAGGGAGTACGTGGAGGAGGAGTACGAGGGGGCGGTTTCGCGGCATTTCCGGCGGTGATGGCTGGGTTTGGGAAGCGGTGACTGGCCGGAGTGGAGAGGTGGCTGGGCTGGGGAGACGGGCTGAGGAGGGGCGAGCAGGCGGGTTGGTCGCTTGCGAGTACGCGCAACGGCTTCCGGTGGGACGAGGGCCAGCCGGATCCGATTGCCCGGCCTGAGCGGGTGTGAACGCGGGAACCGCGCATCCGCGCAGTGGCTGGGTTTGACCTGGTCGGACGCCTGGGTTCGCCGTCTGGACTGGCTGCGCGGGAACACCTGGGCCAGCCGGAGGTCAAGCACGCCGGGGCGGGCGAGTGCGCTGCCACCAGGCTGCACGCCGGGGTTCGTCGTCTGGCTGGCCGCGCGCGAAGACGTGGGCCAACCGAAGGACAACCACGCGGGGGCGGGCGAGTGCGCAGCCGACCTGGCCACACGCCTGGGTTCGCCGTCTGGACTGGCCGCGCGCAAACACCCGGGCCAGCCGGAGGCCAACCACGCGGGGGGCGGGCGAGTGCGATGCCGACCAGGCCACACGCCTGGGTTCGCCGTCTGGGCTGGCCACGCACGAACACCCGGGCCAGCCAGAGGTCGAGCACGCGGGGGCGGGCGAGTGCGCTGCCGACCAGGCCGCAGGAGGTCTCCCGGCACGTGCCGAGGTGCAGCACGGTTTGCCGTGCTGGAAATAGTTGCCGCACTCGTACCGGCATTCCACAGCGGCCCAAGCAGGCGACTGCGTTGCCAAAACGCGGCCTCGTTCCCTCCAGTGACCACTGTGGACAGACGCGCGAATCAAGTCTGCGCTAAAGCCGCGAGTCGCCCTCAGTCGAGGCGATTCGCGTTGTCCCGCAACAGCCAGCCGCCCATGAGACCGCTCGCTACCGCGATCACGCCGCACAGCAGCAACACCAGCAACACCCCGTGCGTCGCCCCTTCGCTCCCCTCTCCTCGGGTCGCGTACACCGCTCCGGACACCGCGATTCCGAGTGCCAGCCCGAGTTGCCGCGAACTGTTCGCGGCCGCCCCGGCCGTGCCGCCGTATTCCGCGGGGACCGACGCGATGGCGACTGCCGGGAGGACCGGGGACACGATGCCCGCGCCGATTCCGGTCAGGACCAGCGCCGGCAGCAACGCCACCCAGGTCGGGCTGAGCAGCACCGCGACCGCGGTCAGGCAGCCGAGGCCGAGCAAGGCCGTCGCGCCGCCCAGCACCCGGTCCGGCGACCGGGCGTGCAGCCGTCCGCTGATCAGCGCCGACACCACGACGAACACCACCACCTGCAGCGCCAAAACCGCCGAGGTCGCCGCCGAACTGAGGCCGGTCGCGTTCTGCAGCCAGAGCGAAATCACCGGCAGCGCACCGAATCCGGCGAAGTAATAGCTGAACGCGACGAGCAGCACTCCGAGAAACCGGCGCGTGCCGAACAAACTGGTCGGCACCATGGGTGCGCTGCTGCGGCGTTCCACCACCACGAACGCCGCGATGGCCGCCACCGTGACCAGGTATCCGGTCACCGCACCGGCAGAAGACCATCCGCGGTCGCCGCCGGTGATGACGGAATAGGCGAGTCCGGTCGCGGCGAGCGAGAACGTGCCGATGCCCGGGTAGTCGACACTGCGGCCGCGCGCTCGCGGTCCTTCCTTCAACGACGTCGCCGCCATGACGATCGCGACCGCGCAAATGGGCAGGGAGACAAAGAAAATCCACCGCCAGCCGAGCAATTGCGCGATTATGCCGCCGGAGAAGGTGCCCACCGCGCTGGCCACTCCGGCGACCGTCCCCCACACCGCGAACGCTCGGGCCCGGTCGCGGCCCTCGTAGGTCAACCCGACCAGCGGCAGGATCGTCGCGAACATCGCCGCGCCCGCGACGCCTTGCACGACCCGCGCAGCGATCAATTCGCCGGGCGTCGCGGCCAGGCCGCAGACGAGCGTCGCGAGGGAGAACAGGACCAGTCCGGCGAGGTAGACCCGCTTGCGGCCGAGCAGGTCGCTCAGCGAGCCGAAGCCCAGCAGCAGCCCGGCGAGGGCTACCGTGAAGACGTCGACGATCCATTGCAGCTGGCCGTATCCCGCGCCGAGTTCGACCCCGATCGCGGGCAGCGCGACGGTGACGACGCTGGTGTAGACCAGCAGCAGAAACGTGCCGACGCACGCGGCGATCAGCGGAATCCAGGACGGCGCGGCGACCGCGGGTTCGGCCCCGCTCGTCGAATGAGGCATGGCTAAGAGCGTGCTGTAATAGGCTTATGCCGCATAACTCTTACTACCGGAGTTTTCTCAAGTTTGTGACCGGCCTCGCCAACGACCGTCCCGCCGACCTCGCTGACCTGGTCGAACGCTGGGACGAAACGGAGATGGGCCCGGTCCCGCCGGTCTCCGACGAGGACTTTCCCGAGGTGTGCGCCTTCCTGGACCGCTGGATCGAGGTCGTCGACGCCACCGACGAGGCGGACCGGGTCCGGCTGCTGAACGCGCTGCTGGCCGAGGCCGCCGCCTACCCGAGGATCACCGAGCACGACGGGTACAGCTGGCATCTGCACTACCAGGACGACGGGATGCGCCTGCCCGCGGTGCTGCGCGCGGTCACCTCGGTGGCGGCGGCGCAGTACCTGACCTCGACCAGCCTGCACCGCCTCGGCCGCTGCGCCGCGAGGGAATGCCGCCGCGCGTTCGTCGACTTCACCCGCAGCGGGACGCAGCGCTACTGCACCCACGCCTGCGTCAACCGCGACGCGGTCCGGCGGCACCGCGCCCGGAAGAAGGAAACCCTTTCGCGGTAAAGAACCTCACGTCACCGGCGCCGCTGCGGACGCCGCCGGGCGCGGGCCTCCCAGCACGGCCGGTGCCAGTGCCTGCGGTCGGCGACCCCGCCGGTCTCGTCGGCGGGCCAGACGACCAGGTGCGGGACCCCGGGCCGGATTTCGTGGTCACAGCCGGGACAGCGGTAGGTCTTGGCGGCCTGCGAACCGGGCACGGTGCGCACGAGCCAGTCGCCGTCGGGGGCGGATTCGCTGCGAGCCCAGCCGCTGACCGCGCCGGCGTCCGGTCGCTCGACGGGACCGGAACGGCCGCGGCCGGGTCGATTGCGTCTGGGCACGCAGCCACGGTAACCGGGCGCAGCCGGGACGGTTCAGCCGGTGGTCCAGCGGATCAGCCCCGCGCGATCGCCAGCGGGACCAGCTGTTCGGCGGAGGTCAGCGAACCGTGCTGGCCCACCAGGTTCGACTCGACCGCCTCGGCCAGTTCGCGAACCATGCCGAACGTTCCGGTCGCCGCCGCGACGACGTCGCCGATCCGCGGGCGCACCCGGTCGCTCACCGATGCCCCGAACCAGCCCGCCGCGATCGCCTCCTCGCGCGGCAATACCCACGCCCGCGAGCCCAGGACCTCGCGCCACGCGGCCACCACGTCGGCCGTCGCGCCGGGTTCGGTGTACACATGCCGGGCGCGGACCTCGCCGCCGAAAGCCCGGACGCCCGCCAGCAGCTCCGGGGTGTCTTCCAGGTCCAGTTTCTCCTCGACGGTCACCATTCCGTGGTCCGCCACCACCGCCAGCACCGCACCGGCGGGCAGTCCGTCCACAATGGACTCGACGAGCCGGTCGACGTGCCGGAGTTGCATGCGCCAGGCGGTCGAGCCGGGGCCGTAAAGGTGGCCCAGCAGGTCCAATTCGCTGTGGTAGGCATAGCAAAACGCGCGCGAGGACAGTACCTCCAGGGTCCGCGCGGCCAGGTCGCCCAGTGCGTGCACCCCGGCGTACCGGGCGCCGCTTTGCGTCGCTTGGGTGAGAGCGGTGTTGGCGAAATGCGCCGAGGACACCACAGCGGCCTCGATACCCGCGGCGGCGGCTCGCTCGAAGGTGGTCGGGAGAGGTTGGACTTCGCGGGGCGGCAGGGCGCCGCGGAGGTCGCTGCCGTCGTCGTGGGAACGCCAGCGCAGGGCGTTCAGCACGCCGGCTCCCGGGATCTCGAAGGTGTAGCCGACCATGCCGTGCTCGCCCGATGCCAGACCGGTGCCGATCGCCGCGACCCCGGCCGCGGTGGTCGACGGGAAGCCGACTCGCAGCGGGCTGGCGGCGAGTTCGGCGAGCACCGGCGCGTCGGCCGCGTACTGGGCGAGCAGTTCCCAGCCGAGGCCGTCGATGAGGAGCACGCACGCGCTGCGGGCTTCGGGCAGCGCCAGGCCGCCGTCCTCGCCGGGCACGCCCAGCGCGCCGAGCAGGGCGGGAACGACCTGGCCGAGATGCGGAACATCCGCGTACTGGGGCACATCCACCCGGACAGCTTCCCACTGCGGCGGCGCGCCAGCGATAATCAAGGCATGCCCACCTACGCCTACCGCTGCCGCGACTGCACCGAGACGTTCGAACTCCAGCGCCCGATGGCCGAGTCCAGCGCGCCCGCCCCGTGCCCGGAGGGGCATACGGACACGGTCAAGCTGCTCACGACGGTCGCGCTCACCGGTTCGGCCTCCGCCCCGGCCCCGGTCGGCGGAGGGTGTTGCGGCGGCGGTTGCTGCGGCTGAGCGGGCCTCCACCGCCACTCTGGCGGCGGAGGCCGCGGCCGATCAGCAGGACTTCAGCGCCTGATCCAGGTCAAGCCACAGGTCCTCGACGTCCTCCAGCCCCGCCGAAAGCCGCAGCAGGCCGTGCGTGATGCCGGAGCCGGTGCGGTCGTCCTCAGCGACGATCCGGTGCGTCAGCGACGCCGGGTGCTGGATCAAGGTGTCGACACTGCCCAGACTCACCGCGGGCGTGATCAGCCGGACCGCGCCGACGACCGCGTGCGGGTCGCCGGTTACTTCGAAGGCCACCAAGGGGCCGCCCAGCTTCGGGTAGTGCACGGCGCTGACCGACGGGTGCGAAGCCAGCCGCGAAGCCAGGACGGCAGCGGTTTCCGAGGCGGCCTTCACGCGCAGCGGGAGCGTCGAAAGGCCGCGCAGCAACAGGTATCCGGCGAGCGGGTGCAGCACGCCGCCGGTCGCGAAGCGCAGAGAACGCAGACGCGCGGCTTCTTCGGCGTCACAGGCCACGATGCCGCCCATGACGTCGCCGTGACCGCCCAGGAACTTCGTCGCGCTGTGCAGCACCATGCGGGCGCCGAGGTGGCCGGGGCGTTGCAGGACCGGCGTCGCGAAGGTGTTGTCGACCAGGACCGGGACGTCGCCGCACGCGGCGGTCAGGGCGGCGATGTCCAGTTCGCTCAGGGTCGGGTTCGCGGGCGTCTCCACGAAAACGAGGCCGGTGTCCGGGCGCAGGGCGTCGGCGACGTCCTCGGGCGCGGTCCAGGTGACCTCGGTGCCCAGGAGTCCGGTGATCAGCAGGTGATCGGTGCAGCCGTACAGCGGCCGGACGCCGACGATGTGCCGTTTTCCTTGCGACACCGCGGAAAGCAGGCACGCCGAGACCGCCGCCATGCCGCTCGCGAACGCCACCGCGTGGTCGAAGCCCTCGAGTTCCGCGAGCGCCTGCTCGAACCGTTCGACGGTCGGGTTGCCGATCCGGCCGTAGATGCCGGTGACGTTCCCGCCCGCGGCGAACTCGTCGATCCGGCGGGCCTCCTCGGCGCTGTCGCGCGCGGGGTAGGTCGTGGAGAAGTCGAGCGGGGCGGCGTGCAGGCCGAGGTCGGCGAGATCGTCGCGACCGGCGTGGACGGCTCGGGTGCGCAAGGCGGAAGTCATGGCAGCCACGTTCGGACACGCCACGGCTCCGAAGCAACAATCTCGGATAAGATTCAACGATGGGCGAGACTGTCGAACTGAGTCCGGTTGATCTTGAGATTCTGCGAGTGCTGCAGAACGATGCCCGGACGTCGAACAAGGAACTCGCGGCCGCCGTCGGGCTCGCGCCGTCGACCTGCCTGGACCGCGTGGCGCGGCTCCGGGAGACCGGGGTGATCACCGGCCAGCACGCCCAGGTCGACGCGGCGAAGCTGGGCCGCCCGCTGGAGGCGTTCCTGTTCGTGCAGGTCCGGCCGCACCGCAGGCCGCTGGTCGAGCAGTTCGTGGAACATCTGCTGGCGCTGCCGGAAATCCGCGCGGTCTACCACCTGACCGGACCGGACGATTTCCTCGCGCACGTCGCCACCACGTCGGCCGCCGAACTGCAGCGGCTGGTGCTGGACGAACTCACCTCCCGCGACGAGGTCGCCCGCGTGCACACGAACCTCGTGTTCCAGCAGTGGCAAGGCGGCCCGCTGCTGCCGCCGGACGGCGAACCCGCCAAGGGCGCGCGCATCCGGCGACGCGACCGGTGAGCTGCGGGCAGGTCATTCTCTGCCCTTGCCAGCGTCAGTAATCCTTGAAACCCTTGCCCGTCTTGCGACCCAACCGTCCCGCCGTCACCAGGTGTTCCAAAAGCGGTGCGGGCGCGAAGCCTTCTTCGCGGAACTCGTTGAACAGCGTCCGCTCGATCGCCAGCGACACGTCCAGTCCGACCACGTCCAGCAATTCGAACGGTCCCATCGGCAGGCCGCAGCCGACCTTCATCGCGGTGTCGATGTCGTCCGCCGACGCGTAATGCGCCTCCAGCATTTTCACCGCGTCGTTGAGGTACGGGAAAAGCAACGCGTTCACGATGAATCCGGCGCGGTCGCCGCAGTGCACGGGGTGTTTGCCGACCGCCGCGCACACTGCTGCCGCGGTCGCGGTGACATCCGGCGCGGTCGCGATCGTCGACACCACTTCCACCAGTTTCATCACCGGCGCGGGATTGAAGAAGTGCAGACCGACCACGTCTCCCGGCCGCGAAGTCGCCGCGGCGCATTCGATGACCGGCAGCGAGGACGTCGTGGTCGCGAGCACCGCGCCCGGCCGGACGACCTCGTCCAACGCCGAAAACACCGCCTGCTTAACGGAAAGCTCTTCGGCCACCGCCTCGACCACCAGGTCGACGTCGGCCAGTTCCTCGAATTCCGTCACCGGCCGGATCCGGCCGAGCGCGGCCGCGGCGTCCTCTTCGGACAGTTTGCCCTTCACCACGGCCTTGTCGAGCGACTTCTTCACCTTCGCCACCGACGCTTCGGCCTTCTCCAGGCTGCGCGCCCGCAGTACGACGGCAAAACCGCGCTTGGCGAACACTTCCGCGATGCCGGTGGCCATGGTTCCGGTGCCGATCACGCCGACGGAACGCACCTCGCGAGCCACCGAAGAGTCCACAGTAGACGATGCGACCGAATCCACCACCACTGGCGAATCCGGGGCGTCGTAGGTGTAAAAACCGTGCCCGCTCTTGCGACCCAGCTGACCCGCGGTGATCATCTGCTTCAGCAGCGGCGCGGGCGCGTGCAGCCGGTTGCGGGATTGGTGGTACATCGTGTCGAGGATTTCGTACGCGGTGTCCAGCCCGATCAAATCGAGCAGCGCGAGCGGGCCCATCGGGTAGCCGCAGCCGAAACGCATTGCCGCGTCGAGATCTTCGCGAGTGGCGTACCGCTGTTCGTACATCCGCACCGCGTGGTTGAGATAGCCGAACAGCAGCGCGTTCGCGATGAACCCGGCCCGGTCGCCGATCACCACCGGCGATTTGCCCAGCCGCTGCGCGAATTCCACGACGTCGGACACCACGTCCGGTTCGGTGACCACCGTGCGCACGACCTCGACCAGCTTCAGCACCGGCGCCGGGTTGAAAAAGTGCATCCCGACGACCTTGCCCGGCCGCGCGGTGTGCACGCCGATCTCGGTGATCGACAGCGAGGACGTATTGGACGCGAACACCACGTCCGGCCGCGTCACCTGGTCCAGCCGGGAGAACACCTCGGCCTTCGCCGCGAGGTTCTCCGGGATCGCCTCGATCACCAAGTCCACTTCGGACAGTTCGGAGAGCGAGGTCGTGGCGCGGATCCGGCCCAGCAGCGCCTCCCGGCCCGCCTCGTCGAGCTTCCCGCCCGCGAGCGCCCGTCCGGTCGAATGCCGCAGGTGGCCGAGGCCGCGTTCGACCCCGGCCTCGTCGAGTTCGACCGCGACCACGTCGAGTCCGCTGCGCGCGAGCACCTCGGCGATGCCCGCGCCCATCGTGCCGAGACCGACCACACCGACCGTCGAGATTTCCCGTGCCACAGGGCCTCCAGAGGTTACCCGCTGGTAATTGCCGCTCACTGTGCCATGCGGGCCCCGGGAAAGCACATCGGAATCGAGTCAGTGCCGACGAAGTCACCCGGACGGAATCCGGCGTCACTCCCCGAAGTTCGACTCCACCAGCTCGGCCACCTTCGCCACCGCCTCGGACGCCTGCGCCCCGCGAGCCCGCACCACGATCCGGTCGCCCTGGCGCGCGCCGAGCGACATCAGCGCCAGCACGCTGTGCGCGTCCGCCTCCTGCTCGCCCAGCCGGATCGACACCTCGGCCTCGAATTCCGCGAGGCTGCGCACCACGACCGCGGCCGGGCGCGCGTGCAGGCCGACGTCGTTGGTCAGCGTGAATTCCTTCTCCACCACGCCTTCCTCGCCCGCCGCCGACGGCTCCACCGCGGCCAGGTCCGGCGCGACCCCGGCACTCGCCGCGGCCTCGCCCACCGCCTTGGTATTCGCGCCGCCCTGCGCCGCGACGGCCGCGGCCACCGCGCCTTCCACCAGCGGCGCGTCGACCACCACCGCGGCGGACGGATCCGCCAGCGATTCCACCGCCAGTTCAGCGGTCATCTGCGCGCTGCCGAGGTCGTACAGCAGCACCACGCCGTCGCCGGAATCCGCGCGCTGCGTGGCCGCGACGACCTCGTCGTAATCGGTGCCGATGCCGCCGCCGTCGGGCAGCCCGCCCGCCGGGACGATCCGGACGTCCGGGGCCATCTGAGCGGCCAGTTCGGCCAGGCCTTCGGCCAGTTTCGCGCTGTGCGACACAAGAACGATTCCGACGGTCACCGGGCCGCCTCCGCGAACGCGCGCAGCAGCAACGCCGTCGAACGAGCCCCGGGATCCATATGCCCGACCGCGCGTTCCCCGAGGTACGAGGCACGGCCCTTGCGCGGGATCAAGTCCACAGTGGACTCCGCGCCCCGGTCGGCCCCGTCCGCGGCGGCGGTGAGCACCTCCGCGATCGTTCCGTCCGCGGTGCCTTCGGCCGCGGAGACGGCCGGGATCAGCGCGTCGACCATCGTCGCGTCGCCGCCGACCGCCTTGCCGCGCGCCTGCACCCCCTCCAGGGCCGCCCGCAGCGCGTCCAGCAGCAGCGGCACGTCCAGCTCCGCCGCGTCGCCGACCTTCGCCGACGCACGCAGGAAAGCCGTGCCGTACAGCGGTCCGGCCGCGCCGCCGACCTTGGAAATCAGCGTGGTGGCAGCGAGTTTCAGGACCCCGGCCGGGGTTTCCGGCACCGCGGTCTCCAGCGCGGAGACGATCGCGGTGAAGCCGCGGCTCAGGTTCTCGCCGTGGTCGGCGTCGCCGATCGCGCGGTCGAGGTCCACCAGTTCGGTGCGGTGTTCGGCGATCACTTCGGCGGCGGCGCGCAACGCGGCCGCGACCCCTTCGGCAGTGCAGGCCATCAGATCCCCCACCGCAGCGCGGGCGTGCGCACCGGCGCGTCCCACAGCTGCGTAAGCTCGTCGTCCAATTTCAGCAGGGTCAGGCTGATGCCCTGCATTTCCAGGCTGGTGATGTACGGGCCGACCAGCCTGCGCTCGACCAGGATGCCGCGCTCGGCCAGCAGCCGCTCGGCGATGCCGTGCGCGAGGTACAGCTCCAGCTGCGGCGTGCCGCCCATCGAGTTCGTGAACAGCAGCACCTTGTCGCCGGATTCGAACGGCAGGTCGGACACCACCGCCTCGACCATCCGGCCGACCAGCGCGTCGGCCGGTTCGGCCGGGATCCGCTCGCGGCCGGGCTCGCCGTGGATGCCGATGCCGAACTCGATCTCGTCCGGCCCGAGGTCGAAACTCGGCTCGCCGGCGTGCGGCACGGTCGGCGCGGACAGCGCCACTCCGATCGAGCGGACCTGTCCGATCACCTTGCGCGCCAACGCTTCCACCGCGCCCAGCGAATCGCCGCGCTCGGCCGCCGCGCCGGCGATCTTCTCCAGCAGCACGGTGCCGCCGACGCCGCGCCGCCCGGCGGTGAACGTGGAGTCCTTGACCGCCACGTCGTCGTCGATGACCACGCTGCGCACGTCCAGGTCCTCGGCCGCGGCCAGTTCGGCGGCGGTCTCGAAGTTCAGCACGTCGCCGGTGTAGTTCTTCACGATCAGCAGCGCCCCGGCCGGACCGGTGGTCGCCGCGATCGCGCCCTGCACCGCGTCCGGGGTCGGCGAGGTGAACACCGGACCGGGCACCGCCGCGTCGAGCATCCCGGGACCGACGAACCCGCCGTGCAGCGGCTCGTGCCCGGACCCGCCGCCGGACACCACCGCGACCTTGCCCGCCACCGGCGCGTCCGCGCGCACGACCAGCGCCGGATCGTCGCGCACGCGTAGCAGGTCCGCGTGCGCGACCGCGAGCCCTCTCAGCGATTCGGCGACCACGGCCGCCGGATCGTTGATGATCTTCTTCATGGCGGACCTCCGGCACCTCGGCGTCGTGGACGACCCCAACCTATGAGGTCGCCGGGCGCGCCGCAAAGCGCCCCACGGGTCACGCCGCGGGCAGTTTCCCGGCCAGTTGCTTGGCCAGCCCGACGGTCTTGCCGCACGGGTCGTCCTTGTCCGCCTGCGCGTCGGAGTTCGAGTACTCGAGCTGGACGACCTCGACGTGGTCGTCCTGCCACTGCCGGTGCTGCCATTTCACCTGGCAGCTCGACCCGGAGGAGGTGCCCTGCTTCGCGTACGCCTGGGTCGGCGTGCCGACGTCGGTCTTCAGCCAGCCGTCGCCCTCGGTCGGCGCGACGCCGGGGAACATCGTCACCCGGACGCTCGGGATGAGGCCCCACTCGCACGAATGCAGTCCGGACGACCGCGGCTTCCCGCCCTTCACGACCCCGTCCACCGCGGACTGGTCGAGCACCGTGCACGGATCGACGGCCAGCAGCGTGCCCGGGCCGGGCGTGTACTTCTGCGGGTTGTTGTGCAGTTTCTCGACCGCCGTCGCGACGAGCTTGCGGCCCGCGGCGCAGGCGTCGCCGCCGGGGTAATCGACCCGGAAGGAGACGCCGAGAGCCGGGTCCCGCGAGGTGAGCGCGCTGACCACGCAGCCGGCCGAGTCGCCGACGTCGGGCACCTCGACCTGCGGCAGCCCGCCGACCGAGCCGGTCGTCTTGTCCGACACGAAGGTCACGATGCCGCCGACCTCGACCCGCGCCCGGATTTCCTTGCCGCCCGGGTCGGTCGCCTTCGCGGCGCAGGAGTCGAACTGGGTGGTCGAAGCGGTCGCCTCGCCCTGCAACGTGCCGAGCGGGCTCATCGCGGTCTTGTCCAGGAACTGACACGGCAGCACGTCGCGCAGGACGGCGGGGGCGACCGCGGGATCGGTGATCGGGCCGGACGTCGCGGCGCTGTCCCCGGCGGCGGGGACGGTCGTGCGCGCGAAGTTCTCCTTGCCCAGATTCGGGCCGCCGCACGCGGACAGCGCGACCGCGCCCGCGGCTGCCAGGGCGGACAACTTGAGGAACCGGCCGGACCGGAGATGGTGCACCACGTCCGGCAACCTAGCCTGCGAGGTCGCCGGACGTGGGCGCATTGAATATTTTCGGCGTGGCGAAGCCACTCCGTTGAGGGTGGCGGTGGGGCGGGGCCCGGGCTATTCGAGGGGTGAGCTTTGCGTCGTTTCGGTGCTCGGCGGCACGACCAGCGGCCGCAGCACCGCCCACAGCACGAACAACGCGGTCACCACCAGCAGGCCGATGCCCGACCAGAGGTTGATGTTCACGTCGGCGGCTTTCTTCAGGTCGTCGTCGCTGGTGAACCCGGCGCCCATGATCGTGAGGATCACGCCGTAGACGCCGAGCAGCAAAGCGATGATCAGCCGGATGTCGAAGGCGCCCGCCTTGTGCGGCCGCGAGGTTTTCTCGGTCATGCGGGCCTCCTCAGAAGATGATGTTGAGAGCGATGGTGAGCACGAGGACGATGCCGGCCAGCAGGCCCGGCTTGCGGTACCAGCCCGCGTTCTCGCCGGTGTTGTCGTGCTTGAGCGTGTCGCGCGGCGTGAGCGAGTAGACCAGGCCGACCAGCTGCGAGTCCGGCTTCGGCTCGGTGGCCAGCGAAACCCCGACGCTCACCACGATGTCGACCACGAACGCGGTGCCCGCCGCCACGAAGCTGGTGCCCTGCCCGGCGAGCGAAAGCACCTCGAACTGCGACAACAGCCAGATCGTGATCGCCGACGCGGTGCCGGCCACCAGGCCGATCCAGCCCGCGGCCGCGGTCATCCGCTTCCAGAACATGCCGAGGATGAACGTGGCGAACAGCGGCGCGTTGAAGAACGAGAACAGGTCCTGCAGGTAGGTCAGGATGTTCGCGGACTGCATGGCGACGAACGCGGTGCCGATGGCCAGCACGGTCGCGCCCACCGTGGTCTTGCGGCCCAGGCTCAGGTAGTAGCCGTCCGGCCGGTCCTTCTTCACGTACGTCTGCCAGATGTCGTAGGTGAAGACGGTGTTGAACGAGCTGAGGTTCGCCGCCATGCCCGCCATGAACGACGCGAGCAGACCGGCGATCGCGATGCCGAGGATGCCGTTGGGGAGCAGGTCGCGCATCAGCAGCAGGAGCGCGTTGTTCGCGGTGACCCCGCTCTTGGCCGGTTCGCCCGCGAGCAGAAGTCCCTTGTCCTGCAAGTACTCCGGCACCACGACGCCGGCGATCATGCCGGGGATGATCACGATGAACGGGACCAGCATCTTCGGGAACGCGCCGATGATCGGCGTCCGCCGCGCGGCCGACATGCTCTTCGACGCCATCGCGCGCTGGACCTCGACGAAGTTCGTCGTCCAGTACCCGAAGGACAGCACGAAGCCGAGACCGAACACGATGCCGAGGACGGACAGGAAGTTGTTGCCGAAGCCGGTCAGGTTGTCGCCGGGCCAGGAGTGCAGCTGCGCGGAGCCGCCGGGGCCGTGCGAGATCTTGTCGACCAGGCCCTGCCAGCCGCCGACCTTGACCAGGCCGACGATGGTGAGCGGCAGCAGCGCCACGACGATCACGAAGAACTGCAGCACCTCGTTGTAGATCGCGGCGGACAGCCCGCCCAGCGCGGTGTAGCCGAGCACGATGGCGGCGGCGATGACGATCGACAGCCACAGCGGCCAGCCCAGCAGCAGGTTCACGACGCTGGCCAGCAGGAACAGGTTCGCGCCCGCGATGAGGATCTGCGCCGCGGCGAAGCTGATGCCGTTGACGAGGTGCGCGACCGGCCCGAACCGGCGGCGCATGAACTCGGGGACGCTGCGGACCTTGGAGCCGTAGTAGAACGGCATCATCACCAGGCCGAGGAACAGCATCGCCGGGATGGCGCCGATCCAGAAGTAATGGACGGTCGGCAGGCCGTAGAGGACGCCGTTCGCGGACATGCCCATGACCTCGACCGCGCCGAGGTTCGCGGAAATGAACGCCAGGCCGGTGACCCACGCCGGCAGCGACCGGCCCGACAGCAGGAAGTCGAGACTGCTCGACACCTGCCTTCGCGCGAGATAGCCGATGCCGAGCACCAGGACGAAATAGAACGCCAACTCGATGTAGTCGATCGGACTCGCGTCGAGCCGCAAGTTCGCGTCGGCGAGGAACGGCACCCCTGCCACCTCCGAATCAAACATTCTTACACAGAAAACACCATCGTTCCTGTCAGACCGGCACAGTACTGCATGGATTCCGAACAGGCACCCCGACACCGCGGTTTTTCACCAACCTGCCGCTGACCTGTGCATTTCACGTGCCCGGAAGCGCCCGTGTTGAGTCCTGTCGCTTCGCCCGGCAAGGACTCACCAAGGTCACAGATTCACCCGATCCGGGAGGGATCCCCTCCGCCGCCCATAAGATCCCCGCACCTTCGACGACCTTCGGAAAGGACTCCCCTGCGATGACCGGTCCCGCTTCCCCGCTCCGCATGCCCGGACGACTGCGCGGCGCGCTCGTGTTCGTGTTCCTCCAGGCGCTGCTGAACGGCGTATTCGGCATCTTCGCCCAGCTGGAGATCGCGAGATGGGTGGACCACGGCCAAGACCCGGCCGGGGTCCTGTACCTCGTCGAGTTCCTCTCGTACATCTTCGCCGCCGGGCTGCTGGCGTCCGCGATCGCGATCCTGCTCGGCTACGACTGGGGCCGGTGGGCGCTTCTGGTGTGCGAGGTGCTGTCCGCGATCGGCGGGCTGATCAACCTGGTGTCCGGCAGCCCGCAGGCGATCGTCGGGCTGGTGCTGGCCGGGCTGGTGGTGTCGACGCTCTTCCAGGAACAGGTGAAGGCCTGGTTCGAGGCGAAGGCGGCGCAGCGCCGGGGCGCGGCCGGTCCGGCCTCGCCGCAGCCCGGCACGACCATCTGACGAATGCGCTGAACTGGGGGCTCCCGGCCTGGCCGGGAGCCTTTTTTCTGCAGCCGTCCGGCTATCGGCCGGCCTTGTCGAGCCGGGCGAGCCATTCGCGCAGCAGGCCGGCCTCGAAGACGCTGAAGCCCGCGTCGGTCACCGGGTCGGCGTCTTTGGTGGGGGCGACGATCCCGAGCAGGGCCTGCGCCCGATCGGCGATCGGGGAACCCTCGGCGGGCGCGGTTTGCTCGGTCAGCGCGTCGAGCACGACGTCGCGCAACGGCCGGATCAACTGGACGTCTCGCGCTTCCTCCGGCTGCGCCAGCAGAAGCAGAACCGCGCCGGTCGTGGACGCCTCGATGGCCACCGCGGCCGCCTCGACGGGCACCCGGAGCAGGCCTCGCGCGTTGGCGCGTTCGAGCATGCCGCACAGGATGGCCCGGTTTTCCGCGGCCGCCGCGGGTTGCCTGCCCGGCCGGACGTTTCCGTACATCAGCGTGTAGATCGCGGGATTGGCCAGCCCGAACGCGACGTGCACGTCCCAGCCTCGGCGCAGGTCCTCGACCGGGTCCTCGCTCGGCTCGAACGCGCGCTTCTCCGCGAGGTAACTCTCGAAGCCGAAGGTGGCCACGGCATCGAGCAGCCCGTCCTTGTCCGCGAAAAGCCGGTACAGCGTCGGCGTTTGAACTCCGGCCGCCGTCGCGACAGCGCGCGTGGACAGCCCCGACGGGCCGGCCTCGGCCAGCAATTTCACCGCTTCGCTCAGGATGCGCTCGCGCTGGTCGTCCGATGCCATGTGCCGACGATAACAGATTCCTGTTGACGTTGACACTGACGCTGTCATCGCTCTAGCTTTATCAACGTCAACAGCGAAGGGATCCGTTCATGTCCTCTGTTCACGTCGCGATCGCCTACTACTCCGGCTACGGGCACACCCTCGAGATCGCGAAGGCCGTCGCCGACGGCGCCGGGTCAGTGCCCGGGGCCGGCGCCGAACTGGTCGACGTCGCCGAAATGACCGACGCGAAATGGGAAACCCTCGACGCGAGCGACGCGATCATCTTCGGCACGCCGACCTACATGGGTTCGGCGTCCGGGGCGTTCCACGCGTTCGCCGAGGCGACCTCGAAACGCTGGATGTCCCAGCGGTGGCTGGACAAACTCGCGTCCGGGTTCACCAACTCCGGTTCGATGAGCGGCGACAAACTGCACACCCTGCAGTACCTGGCCCTGCTCGCCGCACAGCACGGCATGCACTGGGTCAGCCTCGGCCTGATGCCCGGCTGGAACACCACGACCAGCAGCGAACACGACGACAACCGGCTCGGGTTCTATCTCGGCGCGGGCGCGCAAACCTGGAACGACCAGGGCCCGGAAGCCGTCCACGCCGCGGACCTCGCCACGGCACGCCACCTCGGCGCGCGGGTCGCTACGCAGGCCCTGCGGTACCGGCTGCCGCTCGCTTCGTAGCGGTCAGAACAGCCGGAACTCGTCGGAATCCGTGCCGCGCAACGCGTCGTAGTCCAGGACGACGCAGCGGATCCCGCGGTCTTCGGCGAGGACCCGCGCCTGCGGCTTGATCACCTGCGCCGCGAACACGCCCTGGACCGGGGCCAGCAGCGGGTCTCGGTTGAGGAGTTCGAGGTACCGGGTCAGCTGCTCGACCCCGTCGATCTCGCCGCGGCGCTTGATTTCCACCGCGACCGAACCGCCGTCGGCGTCGCGCGCCATGATGTCGACCGGGCCGATCGCGGTCGGGTACTCGCGCCGGACCAGCGTGTAGCCGTCGCCGAGGGTTTTGATGTGCTCGGCGAGCAGTTCCTGCAGGTGCGCTTCCACGCCGTCCTTCTGCAGGCCGGGGTCGACGCCGAGGTCGTGCTTCGAATCGTGCATGACCTCGTCGATCGTGATGACGAGCTTCTCGCCTGCCTTGTTCTGGACCGTCCAGATGTCCGGGTCCTCGATCAGCCAGCACGGCGGCGACATCCAGTTCAGCGGCTTGTACGAGCCGCCGTCGGAGTGCACGAGCACCGAACCGTCGGCCTTCACCATCAGGACGCGGTTGGCCATCGGGAGATGCGCGGTCAGCCTGCCGACGTAGTCGACCTGGCACCGGGCGACGACGAGCCTCATCGGACCCGCCCCGCACGGCGCGGGCTGGCTTGCTGGGAAGGGAGCACGAGACGCACCCGCCGAGGGTAGGACAGGCTCGGCGATACTGGCGAGGTGGACCCCATTCAGCGTGTCGCGACCCGCGAGGTGTATCGGAACAACTGGATGACGGTGCGCGAGGACGCCGTCCGCCGCGCCGACGGCAGCGACGGGATCTACGGCGTCGTCGACAAACCGACCTACGCCCTGGTCATCCCCCTCGACGGCGACCGGCTGCACCTGGTCGAGCAGTTCCGGTATCCGCTCGGGATGCGGCGCTGGGAATTCCCGCAGGGCACCGCGCCCGACCTCGCCGAGACCCCGCCCGCCGAACTGGCCCGGCGGGAATTGCGCGAGGAAACCGGATTGCGGGCGTCGGCGTTGACGGAACTGGGAATGCTCGACGTCGCGCCCGGGATGGCCAGCCAGCGCGGCCACGTGTATCTCGCGACCGGCCTCGCCGAGGGCGAACCGGAACGGGAGCCGGAGGAACAGGACATGCGGACGGCGTGGTTCAGCCGGTCCGAGGTGGAGAAGATGATCTCGACCGGGGAGATCTCGGACGCGCAGTCGGTGGCCGCGTACACGTTGCTGCTGCTGCACGAACGCCGCTGACCGGCTGCTGTTGCACGAACGCCGCTTCCCCTCCGCCGCGGTTGCCCTGGCGAAGGTCCGTGAAGGACCCCTTGAGGGAATCTAATTCCCTCAAGGGGTCCTTCACGGACCACGGCATCGCGGGTTCGGGCCAGTCGTGGCCCGAGGTCAATCCGTCCACTCGGGCTTGCGCTTCTCCAAGAACGCCGCCATCCCCTCGCGCGCGCCCGGCAGTTGCGAAGCCGACGCCATCACCTCGACGGCGATCGCGTACGCGTCCGCCTCCGGACGGTCCAGCTGCGCGTACAACGTCTGCTTCCCCATCGCCTTGCTCGCCCGGCTGCCGCGGGTCGCGCGGGCGAGCAGGTCGGCGACCGCGTCGTCCAGGGAATCGTCCGGGACTACGCGGTTGACCAGGCCCCAGTCCAGCGCCGTCGCCGCGTCGATCACGTCGCCGGTCAAGGCGAGTTCCATCAGGCGTTTCCGGCCGATCGCGCGCGCCACCGGCACCGCGGGCGTGTGGCAGAACCAGCCCCCCTTGCCGCCGGGGAGCGCGAATCCCGCCGATTCCGCCGCGACCGCCAGATCGCACGACGCGACCAGCTGGCATCCCGCCGCCGTCGCCAGGCCGTGCACCCGGGCGATCACCACCTGCGGCACCGATTCCATCGTCCGCATCAGCGTCGTGCACAGGGTGAGCAGCTCGCGCACCCCCATGAGGTCCCGGGACGCGACGTCGCCGAAGTCGTGCCCGGCGGAGAACACCGGCCCCGCGGCGGCCAGCACGATGCCGGTCGCGTCGGTCTCGCCCGCTTCACGGAACGCGGCGAGCAACTCGCCGAGATGCTCGGCGGACAGCGAATTGCGCCGCGCCGCGCGGTTCATCGTGATGGTGACCGTGTCCCCGTCCCGCTTCACGAGGAGGTGCTCGTACTCGCCCATGCCCCGACCGTAACCCCGTCGGCCGGGATGCGGAAAGTGCGCCGATACGAATCCGGCCGGACCCCGACCTCCGCCCGCAGCCGGCGCCGCAGGTTCGCGGCGCTGCCCAGCCCCGCCCGCTCCGCCACCCGGGCGACCGGCAGGTCGGTGGTTTCGAGCAACCGCTGCGCGTGCTGCACCCGCTGAACGAGCAGCCACCGCCCCGGCGTACTGCCCGTCGCGGCCGCGAACTCGCGATGGAACGTCCGAGGGCTCATCCCCGCGTGCTCGACCAGATCCGGTACGCCGATCTCGTCCGCGAGCCGCGCCAACGCCCAGTCCATTGTGGACGCTATCCCCGGCCGGGAAGCATTGGCGGGCAACGGAGCTTCCGCATACTGTCGCTGCCCGCCCTCCCGAACCGGCGGCATGACCAGCCGACGAGCAAGCCGCGCAGCCACCTCCGCCCCATGATCACGGCGGACCAAGTGCAGGCAAAGATCGAGCCCCCCGACGACCCCCGCCGACGTAAGCACCCCGTCCTGCTCGGTGTACAAGACATCGCGCCGAAGCTCAGCGGCCGGCGCCGCGATCGCGAGTGCGTCCAGGTCCCGCCAATGCGTCGTAGCAGGGCGGCCGTCGAGCAGCCCAGCTGCGGCGAGCGTGAATGCCCCGGAGCAAAGCCCAGCGACCACCGCCCCCGAACGATGGGCCCGCCGAAGCGCAGCGCTGGCCGCATCCGGGACTTCCGCGAGGGGGTCGACCCGCCCGGGCGCAAGAACCAGGTCACATCCGTTCAACCCAGAAAGCCCATGCGTCGCAACGACTTCCCCAAACGGCGACACCGCTGTCCGGCCCCGCCCAGGCGCGCAAACCCGCACGGTGAACGGCCCGATGCCGCTGTCGGTGCGGTCCTGCGCCCACACCTCCGCGATCACCGCGAGGTCGAACATCCGGCTGCCGGGCAAAAGCAGCACCCCGATCGTGCGCATGGCAGAAAAGTACCGCATCGCGCCTCTTCTGCCACTCCCCAGCACGCGACCCGCTGGCGAGACTCGACTCATGACGACCGCACTCCTGCTGATCGACGTCCAACAAGGCTTCGACGACGCCGCTTTCTGGGGCCCGCGCAACAACCCCGACGCGGAAGCGAACATCCAAGCCCTGCTAGAAGCCTGGCAAGCCCGCCGAGACCCAGTAGTCCTAGTCCACCACGACTCGATCAAGCCGGATTCGCCCCTGCGCCCAGGCCAACCAGGCAACGACTTCAAACCAGAACTGGCCGACGCCCGCCCAGACCTGGTCTTCGGCAAAAAAGTGAATTCGGCGTTCCTAGGCGACGTAGACCTGCACGCCTGGTTCACCAAGAAAAACATCACCAGCTTCGTACTGGCCGGAATCCAAACCAACTTCTGCTGCGAAACCACCGCCCGCATGGGCGGAAACCTGGGCTACGACGTAACTTTCGCCCTAGACGCCACCTTCACCTTCGACCTGCAGGCCCCAGACGGCACCACCGTAACCGCAGACGAACTAACAAAAACAACCGCAACAAACCTACAAGGCGGCAGCTTCGCCACAGTAAAAAACACAAAACAAATCCTGAGCTAACCACCCAAACAGCGAGGCACCCACCCCTCCCCCATCCCCGATACAAAGCCGCCCTGCGGTTCGGGGGTGCTTGTCAAGGCATCTTTCCCGCCTTGACAAGCACCCCCGAACCG
>NZ_GG657746.1:6784645-6819946 GCF_000158875.1 Streptomyces sp. AA4
CCCAACCCGTGCCGCTCCCGAACCAACTCCACAATCCCAGCCATAATATCCGTCAACTCATAATCCTTAGGCGTAAACACCCGAGCAATCCCCCGCTCCGCCAAAACGGCAGCATCATCCGGCGGAATAATCCCGCCCACGATAACCGGAATATCCCCAGCCCCAGCCGCCCGCAACCCGTCGACGACCAACGGAACCACCTCAAGATGCGACCCGGACAACACAGACAACCCGACCACGTGCACCCCCTCCTGCACCGCAGCCGCGACAATCTGCTCCGGAGTCAGCCGAATCCCCTGATAAACCACCTCGAACCCGACATCCCGAGCCCGCACGGCAACCTGCTCAGCCCCATTGGAATGCCCGTCCAGCCCAGGCTTCCCCACGAGGATCCGCAGCCGCTCCCCCATCTCGGCCTCGGTCCGGCGCACCAGCTCCCGAACCCGCTCCAGTCCAGGGTCCCCCTGCCCAGCAGCCGCCGCGGCGGAAACCCCAGTAGGCGCCCGGTATTCCCCGAACACCTCCCGCAACGCCCCAGACCATTCGCCGGTCGTCACCCCAGCCGAAGCACACGCCAAAGTAGCCTCGAACAAATTCGCGGATGTCCCCGCCGCTTCCTTCAACGCAGCAAGAGAAGCAGCGACAGCAGCGTTGTCCCGCTCCTCCCGCCACTTCTCCACCGCGGCGACCGCGGCCTTCTCCACCGCGGGATCGATAGTCTCGATCGCCTTGGCCCCCTCCGCCTGCAACGGCGAGGGCTCAGTCGTCTCGAACTTGTTCACCCCGACCAGAACCCGCTCCCCGTTCTCCACTCCCCGCCGATACTCCGCGAGAGAAGAAACGAGCTGCGATTTCATGTACCCGCTCTCGACGGCGGCCACCGCCCCGCCGAGATCCTGCACCCGCGCGATCTCCTCGCGTGCCCCGGAAACGATCTCGTCGACCTTGGCCTGCACCACGTGCGACCCGTCGAAAATATCCTCGTACTCCAGCAAATCCGTCTCGAACGCCAGCACCTGCTGCATCCGCAACGCCCACTGCTGATCCCACGGCCGAGGCAACCCCAGCGCCTCGTTCCAAGCAGGCAGCTGAATCGCCCGCGCCCGCGAACCCCGCGACAGCGACACCGCCAGCATCTCCAGCACGATCCGCTGGACGTTGTTCTCCGGCTGCGCCTCAGTGAGCCCGAGCGAGTTCACCTGCACGCCGTACCGCAGCCGCCGCGCCTTCGGGTTCTCGACTCCGTAGCGATCGCGCGTCAGCTCGTCCCACAACTGCGTGAACGCGCGCATCTTGCACATCTCTTCGACGAACCGGACGCCCGCGTTGACGAAGAACGAGATCCGCGCGACGACCTTCTCCATGTCGGCCTGGTCGACCTGGCCGGAGTCGCGCACCGCGTCCAGCACGGCGATCGCGGTGCACAACGCGTACGCGACCTCCTGCGTCGGCGTCGCGCCCGCTTCCTGCAGGTGGTAGCTGCAGATGTTGATCGGGTTCCACTTCGGCACGTGGTGCACGGTCCACGCGATCATGTCGGTGATCAGCCGGAGGCTCGGCCCGGGCGGGAAAATGTAGGTGCCGCGGGACAGGTACTCCTTGATGATGTCGTTCTGCGTGGTGCCGGTGAGCTTGGCCAGCACCTCGTCGACGTCGCGGCCCTCGGCCTCGGCCTGTTCGCGGGCCACCGAGACGTACAGCGCGAGCAGCCACATCGCGGGCGCGTTGATGGTCATCGAGGTGTTGGCCTCGGCGAGCGGGATGCCGTCGAACAGCTGCCGCATGTCGCCGATGTGCGAGACCGGCACGCCGACCTTGCCGACCTCGCCGCGCGCGAGCACGTGGTCCGGGTCGTAGCCGGTCTGGGTCGGGAGGTCGAAGGCGACCGACAGCCCGGTCTGCCCCTTGGCGAGGTTCCGCCGGTACAGCTCGTTGGACGCGGCGGCGGACGAATGACCCGCATAGGTGCGCATCACCCAGGGCCGGTCGCGCTCGTGGTCGGTGGGGTACGGCACGGTGCACCTCTCTTCGCCGAGACGACCGCCCGAGTGTACCCGCCGGTAACTTAATCGGCGGAGTGGATTCGGCCACGCCCGGGTGACGCGCCGGGCCGGACGACCACTACCCCGCGGTCGAGGTCGACGGTACCCAGCGGCGGCGCTCCCTGCGCTTCCTCCTCCAGGGTCATCTCCACCGAGTCCCGGTGTTCGAGCTCGTTGCGCTTGGTGCCGTAGAGGAACGCGGTGACCTCGTCGAGGTAAGTCGAGGACAGCCGCGCCTTGAGCCGGGACGGTTTCTTCTTCCTCCGCAGCTCCCACCCGCCGACGATGAGCAGCACGATGGTGGCGACCGGCAGCGAGAGACCCAGCAAGGTCAGCAGCATGTCCTACCCAACGGCCGGGGAGCGCGGAGCGTTCCGGGAAATCAGCTCGGCGACGTGCGCGGCGTCCGGGACGGCCATCAGCTCCGGCAGGATCGGATGCCAGGCGGGCCGGGACCGGAAACCCTGGTCGCGCAGCCATTCGGCGGTGGTGGGGTGGAAGTCGATCGTCCCGGTGCCGTCGCCGTGGTCGCGCACCCTCGGCTTTCCCAGATCGGCCAGCTGGACCCAGCGGAACTCGATGCCGGGCGGCGACTCCGACACGAAAATCAGCCTGCGATCGGTGACGAGGTAGGTCGTCACGGCGATGAAGCCACGCCGCTCGCGGTTGCGCTCGAACCCGCTGGTGATGAACAGGCTGAACACGACGATCCAGCCGATCATCGCCCAGCGGCTCAGGTCGAGGACCGCGGCCAGCGCGGAGACGACGAGGACCAGGATCCCCACCGTGACGTAGTAGTGGTAGTCGCGGTAGCGCCGCACGTAGCGCTGCGGCCGCCCGGACCAGAGCAGTCGTTCGTCTTCGGCCAGTGGGTACATCGCGCCCTCCTCGCTCCCTGAGGAATGCACGCCGTCCGGTTCGCCCGGGTTGCCCGGCCCGCCGGAATTATTCGGCCCTGGAGCCAACCGCCGCAGAGCGCATCCGGGCGATCAACTCGGCGACGTGCGCGGGGGCCTCGATCGCGACCAGTTCGGGGACCATCGTCGCGAGCGGCGACTCAGCCCGGAACTGCAGGTCGCGCATCCGGACGCGCAGCGGAGCCCCGAATCCGACGGTACCGGTGCCGTCGCCGTAGTCGCGCACCCGCGGCACGCCCAGGTCGGGAAGCCACACCCAGCGGAACTCGATGCCCTCCGGACGGTAGGCGACGAAGACGACGCGGCGTTCGGTCACCAGGTAGCTCAGCCCCCCAAACATCGCCTTCCGCCGCCGGTTCCGTTCGGAACCCAGTCCAAGCGCCATGCCGAAAAAGACCGGCCACAGCTGGAAGACGGCGGAATACACGTCGAACCGCGCGACGGCGATGACGCCGAGCGCGACCAGCACTCCAAAGCCCACCGTTGTGACGAGGTAGATGTGGTAGTCCGCGTACCGGCGCGGGTACCGCCGCGGCCGCCCGGACCAGAGCAGTCGTTCGTCTTCGGCCAGCGGATACATCGCGCCCTCCTCGCTCCCTGAGGAATGCACGCCGTCCGGTTCGCCCGGGTTGCCCGGCCCGCCGGAAACCGTGTGACGGAAATCCGCGAGACGGCGACCGGTCCGGGATCTACCGTGGTCAACCGTGACGTGGAGCGGGTACGGCAGTTATCTGGTGATCGTGGTTCTCATCGTGCTCGCGCCGGGGCCGGACACGATGGTGATGCTCAAGAACGCGCTGTCCGGCGGGGCGCGGGGCGGTTTGCTGGCCACGGCGGGCATCTTCGCGGGCAACGCGGTGCAGGGCACGGCCGCCGCGCTTGGGCTTGGGGTCGTTATCGCTCGTTCGCAGCCGGTGTTCCTCACGCTCAAGTGGCTCGGCGCGGCGTACCTGCTGTACCTCGGCTTCCAGGCCCTGCGCGGTGCCTGGCGCGGCAACTACGACACCGTCGCCGACACTCAGCGCAAGCGCGCCAGCGGCTTCCGGCGGTGGCGCGAGGGCTTCCTGTCGAACATCACGAACCCCAAGGTCCTGGTGCTGTACCTGTCGGTGCTGCCGCAGTTCCTCGACCCGGTCCGCACGACGACCTGGGACGCGCTCGTGCTCGCGTACACGGTCGCCGTGCTGGGCACGATCTGGCTGCTGGTCCTCCTGTTCTTCGTGCACCGGGTCCGCGAGTGGCTCAACCGCCGCAAGGTCCGGCGCGCGCTTGACGGGGTGACCGGCACCGCGCTGGTCGGGTTCGGCGCGGCGCTGGCCCTCGAGTCCTGACGCCGGCTCAGAGAACCTCGTCCAGCCAGTCGTAGACGCGGCCGTTCGCGAGCCGCATCGCGCCGACGTGGCAGTGTGCGTCCGCGCCCTCCTCCGCGGTGAAGTTCAGCAGCTTCTTCGGACCGCGGACCCGGTCGTACAACTGCTGCGGTTGTCCGGTGAAGAACAAGTCCTCCGGTGCGTCGCAGATCAGCGCCGGGCACGTGATGCGCTCGGCCACGCCGTCGTACAGGTTGTATTCGAGGTACTTCGCGAGGAACTCCCGATCGCTCGCGCCGCCCATCACGTACCGGCCGTGGCTCAGTGCCCAGCGGACGGTCGGGCTCTGCTCCCGCGCACCGGCGAGACAAGCGTCCAGTTCCGGATCCTCCGGCGCGTTCGCCCGGCGGACGATCTCGTCGCGGTCCCACGGGAGTTGCTGCACGAACGGCGCAGCGGCGTCGAAGAGGCCGTCCACCGCCACGACGGCCGCCAGCCGCGGCTCGAACGCGGCGGCCCGCGGTGCGAGCATTCCGCCGAGGCTCCAGCCGATCAGCGCGACCTTCTCCGCGAGCACGTCCGGGAGAGCGAGCGCGTAGTCGAGCACCTGGCTGACGACGTGCTCCCAATCCGGACGGAACAGCAACCCGTCGCGATGCACGGCGCTGGGTTGGCCGGGGCCGTCGAATGTCAGGACGTGGTAGCCGCGTTCCTGGCCGGCCGTCGCGCCCATGAAGTGCAGGTCTTCGGCGCTGCCGTCGAAACCGTTGTGCACCACCAGAAGCGGCTTCGGCCCGTCGCCCGGAGCGCGGTAGAAGTAGCCACGCAAAACGTGACCGTCGTAGGGGATTTCGATCCGTTCGACGTTGTCGATCGTCTCGATCGCCCGCTGGAAGCACTCGACGTTGCGCTCGTAGGCGTAGTTGATCCGCGGGTCGTCCGGGTTGCCGTGCAAGAAAAACTCGGCGCGGCGGTAGTACGTCGAGGCCCGCAGGTACGCGTCGCGCGCACTGACCGGGTGCATGGTGGCGGCTTCGGCGTAGAGCCGTTCGGCGGTGGCGAGCCACGCGTCGTGCCAGCTGTCGTAGTCACCGGATTTGACGTTCGACGCGATCGCGACGACCTCGCCGAAATCCGCGCCGCCGTACGCGATCTCGCCCAGGGCGACCAGGGTTTCGAACCAGAATTGGGGGTCGTCTTCGAACAGCAGCGGCTTCATCGGATCTCTTCTTTCGCGAAGGTGCGGAAATCACGGGCGGGTCGCCCGGCGACCCGCTCGACGGTGTCGGTCACGCGGTCCTCGGCGCCGCCGCGGATCGCCTCGTCCAGCGAGGCGAGCATTGCGGCGTACGACTCGGGAAGGCCGTCGCGGACCAGGAATTGCTGGTACTGCTGGGAAGAAACCGGGGCGTGCACCACCGGATGGCCGAGCTGTTTCCCGACGATCTCGGCGGCCTCGCCGTAGCTGAGCGCGCGCGGACCGGTGAGGAGGTGGTCGGTGTTGTGCGGTTCCGGATCGAGCAGCGCGCGGACGGCGACCGCGGCGATGTCGCTCGCGTCGACGAACGCCACGCGGGCGTCGCCGGTCGCGGTCACGATCC
This sequence comes from Streptomyces sp. AA4, assembly GCF_000158875.1. NCBI lineage: Bacteria > Bacillati > Actinomycetota > Actinomycetes > Kitasatosporales > Streptomycetaceae > Streptomyces > Streptomyces sp. AA4. Next base: position 6,790,516 of record NZ_GG657746.1, read on the forward strand.
GGCCCGCGCGGGCGCTGTCGCCGACCAGGTGCCCGGGAAGGAAGTTCTGCATGAACCACGACGGCCGCAGCACCGCCCAGCCCGGTTGACGGCGGACCAGGCCAGGCAGCTCGCCCACCACCGGGGTGTGTTCGTCCACGGCGGACGAACTGAGCAGGACCACGCGGGCATCCGGCGCGTGCTTGAGGAACGCCTCGACGAGCGGCTGCGGCTCGGGCGCGACCGGGGCGATCAGGTAGACCGCCGAGACCCCGTCCAGCGCCGGGCCGTACGTCGCGGGATCATCCCAGTCGAACCGGATCTGGCCGGGCTCAACGGGATTCCGGGTCGCCGCCCGGGCCCGCACCCCGGCCTCGCGAAGACCTCGCACGACGCGGCTGCCAGTGGTGCCGGTCGAGCCGAGCACGAGTACGTCAGACACCGGGCACCCCGAGCACCTCGGTCACGGCGAGCGGGCTCCAGTAATCGCGGTAGCGGCGGATCAGGCCGTCGCGGACGGTCAGGACCACGACGTAGCGCAGTCGGTACGGCTTCTGCGTGGCGACCGCGATGCCGGCCAGTTCGAACTCCGCGATCGTGACCTCCGGGTCGGTCGTCTGGTGCACGGTCTTCGCGACGACCTCGCGGTGGTCCAGCAGGTTCGGATAGTCGCTCAGGTACTCGGCCAGCGCCGCGCGGCCTTCGACGCGCTCCGGCCGCCCGGGCGCGGCGAACGGGAACTCGGTCACCGCGTCCTCGGCGAACAACTGCAGGAATCCGGCCATGTCGTGCTCGATCAGCAGGTCCAGCGCGTGCTCGATGACTGTCATCGAACCCCCTCCTCAGGAATGGACGAGACGGTACCGTCTCAACGACAACGTACACGGGACGGGACCGTATCGTCCACCCGTTATGCTGACCGGCATGACGACCCGCCGGACCCCGACCGGAGCTGCCGTGCTGCAGCCCGACGTCACCTACGCCATCACCGAAGCCGTGATCGACGAACTGGCCGACCACGGCTTCGGCAGGCTTTCGATGGAAGCGGTCGCGAAACGCGCGGGCGTCGGGAAAAGCGCGCTATACCGGCGCTGGCCGTCGAAAGACGAAATGATCGGCGCGGTCATCGCGGAATTCAGCGTGGCGCGCGCGGTGGACCCGGACACCGGCAGCCTGCGCGGCGATATCCGGGCGACGCTGGAAGCGCTCTACGAATGGATCACGCACCCGCGGTTTTCGCGGATTTTCCCCGGGCTGATCGCGGAAGCCCGCCGAAACCCGGCGATGGCCGAATTCGCCCGGCACACGATCGGCGGGCCGCGCCGGGCGATCAACCGGGCAGTGTTCACCAGGGCGATCGAGCGCGGGGAGATCCCGGCGGACACCGATGTCGAGATGGCCCTGGACATGGGCGCGGGGATCATCTACTGGCGATTGATCGTGCGCGGAGCGTCCGTGGAGGAAGGGTATTTGGACCAGGTGACGGATTTGGTGGTGCGCGCGTTGAAAAGCTCGTGAGTGTTAGTTCCGGTTAGAACCGGCACAAACACTCACGAGCCCCCAACTCAAGCCCGCTCCGGCTCCCCCGTTACCCGCTCGATTCGCGCGCCCAGCCGGTTCAAGTTCTCCACGAAATGCGGATATCCGCGGTCGATGTGGAACACGTCCCACACCTCCGTCACGCCGTCCGCGCACAGCCCGGCCAGCACCAGACCGGCCCCGGCGCGGATGTCCGACGCCCACACCGGTGCGCTGGACAGCTTCTCGACGCCCCGGACCACCGCGTGGTGCCCGTCCGTACGGGCGTCGCCGGAGAGCCGGATCATTTCCTCGATGAAGCGGAACCGCGCCTCGTACACGTTTTCCGTGATCATCGACGTGCCCTCGGACACCGCCGACAGCGCGACCGCGAACGGCTGCAGGTCAGTGGCGAAACCGGGGTACGGCAGCGTCACCCAGTCGACCGCCTTCGGACGTTCCGCCTGGACGACCCGGAAACCCTTGTCGTCGTAGGTGGTCACCTCCGCGCCGGCCAGGCGCAGTTTGTCCAGGACCAGGTCGAGGTGGTGCGGGTTCACGCCGCGCACGGTCAGGTCGCCGCGGGTCATCGCGGCGGCGAACGCCCAGGTCGCGCCGACGATGCGGTCGCCGATCACGCGGTGTTCGGTCGGGTGCAGCTGCTCGACGCCGTGCACGGTGAGCGTCGAGGTGCCCGCGCCCTCGATTTTCGCGCCCATTTCGGTCAGCATCGTGCAGATGTCGGCGATTTCCGGCTCGCGGGCGGCGTTGTCGATCACCGTCGTGCCCTCGGCCAGCACGGCCGCCATCAGGATGTTCTCGGTCGCGCCGACGCTCGGGAAGTCCAGCCAGATCTGGGTGCCGACCAGCGTTTCGGCCTTCGCGACGACACAGCCGTGCTCGATCGTGCTCGTCGCGCCGAGCTTGCGGAGGCCGTTCTGGTGCATGTCCAGCGGACGCTGGCCGATCGCGTCGCCGCCGGGCAGCGCGACGACCGCCTGCTTCAGCCGCCCGACCAGCGGGCCCAGCACGCACACCGAGGCGCGCAGCTTGCCCATCGCCGCCGAATCGGCGCGGTGCGACAGCTCCGCGGGCGTCGTGATGCGCGCCGTGTCGCCCTCGATCTCCACCTCGCAGCCGACGCTGCGCAGGACATCGCCCATCAGCGGGACGTCCAGGATCTGCGGGCAGTTCGTGATGGTCGTGGTGCCCTCGGCCAGCAGTGCCGCGGCCATCAGTTTCAGCACGCTGTTCTTGGCGCCGACCACGTCGACCTCGCCGACCAGCCGCGCTCCGCCGTGCACGTCGAAGTGCTCGCTCATGGCCGCCAATCATGCCCTCTCGCCCAGTTTTGCCCGAACCCGGGCCGGTAGAGTCGGGCGCATGGTGGTTCGTATCAACCGGGTCTACACGAAGGTCGGCGACAGCGGCACGACCGCGCTCGGCGACGGCTCCCGGGTGCCCAAGACCTCTGCCCGGCTGGCCGCCTACGCCGACACGGACGAGGCCAATTCCGTGCTCGGCCTGGCGATCGCGCTCGGCGGGCTGTCCGACGAGATCTCCGGCGTGCTGCGCCGCATCCAGAACGACCTGTTCGACGTCGGCGCGGACCTGTGCCTGCCGATCCAGGAAGACCCGCCGTACGAGCCGCTGCGCATCACCGAGGCCTACCTCGAACGGCTCGAGGGCTGGTGCGACGAGTTCAACGAACGCCTGCCGAAGCTCACGTCGTTCATCCTCCCGGGCGGCACCCCGGGCGCGGCGTTCCTGCACCAGGCCCGCACGGTCTCCCGCCGCGCGGAACGCTCCGCGTGGGCCCTGATGGAGGCCGAGCCGGACACGTCGAACCCGATCGCGGCCAAGTACCTGAACCGGCTCTCGGACCTGTTGTTCATCCTTGCCCGGCTGGCGAATCCGGAGGGCGACGTGCTGTGGCAGCCGGGCGGCTGAGGCAGCCGCTCTCCCCACCGCGAGCACCAGGGGGTTACCGGCCCCAGCTGGCCTCCTGAGCGGCCCAGTAGCGCTCGTAATCGACGTCCCACGTCGAATCCCGGCCCGGCTCGACGGCCTGGGCGGCAGTGAGGTCCTCGAGCCGCACCGGCTTCGGCAAGCTCTGCCAGCGGCGGGCCCGGTCTTCCCGTTCTCGGGCGTCCATCCGCCCAGGGTAGCGCCGCCGAACCCGCGGCACGAGCAGCAAAAAGCCCGCCACCGCAGAACCGGTGACGGGCCTTGCTGAAAAACTCACGAAGCTCGCGGCAGCCTTCGCCCCGGCGGAGCCGATTCGAGCCACGACAGGAACCCGGTCAGCGCACCCGGTCCCATCGCGATCTCGATCGCTTCCTGGTCCGAGGACTCGCAGCGCAGCACCGTCGAGCCCTCAGGCACGGCGTACGCCTCGGACCCGGACGGATCCCGCCGGTCCGCGATCTGCATGCTGTCCCGCTGGAACACGCGGTCCGGGCCGGTGCGCAGGCTCCACACGCGGTACCAGACGAACTTCTCGCCCTCGTAGCGGCCGAGGCCCAGATGCCAGCTCGACCGCGGACTGTCCGGACGCCACCGCAGCGCCACGCTGACGCCGCCGCCGCGGCGCATCCGGATCCACCGCTGGCCGTACCAGCCGACCACGACGACGAGCACGATCAGGAGCACTAGCACCACTACAGCGATCTGCACGGCCCGGCTCCTGCCCGTCTACTTCGCTCAGACCGACTGCCCGGCCGCGCGGAGCTGGGCCGTGGCCCTCGTCCGCTCCGCCTCGTCGCCGGTGCTGAGGGCTGCCTTCGCGGCGGCCACGTCGATTTCGTCGGACAGCTCGGCGCTCTCCGCGAGCACGCTCACCCCGGTCGCGGTCACGGACAGGAACCCGCCGTGCACCGCGGCGGTCAGCACGTCGCCGTCCGTCGTGTTCACCTTCACCACGCCACCCTCGACGAGCTGGCCCAGCACCGGCTCGTGTCCGGGCATGATGCCGATCTCGCCCTCGGTGGTCTGCGCCACCACGAAGGTGGCGGTACCCGACCAGAGCCGGCGCTCGACGGCAACCAGCTCCACGGACATCTCAGCCACGTAGCACTCCTTCGCTCGGGGTGTCACCACCGAGTGTAATAGGTCTTGCTTCGGTTACGAGAACGGCGGGGGCCGATGTCCACAGTGGACAGTGCCCCCGCCGGTCTCACGCACTCACTTGCCGGTGATCTCGTGGTACTTCTTCTCGAGGTCCTCGAGACCGCCGATCCCCAGGAACGCCTGCTCCGGGTAGTGGTCGAAGTCGCCCTTGGTGATGCGGTCGAACGACTCGATGGTCTCGGCCAGCGGCACGGTCGAGCCCGGGATCTGCGTGAAGGCCTCGGCCACCAGCATGTTCTGGGACAGGAACCGCTCGATCCGGCGCGCCCGCTGCACGGTCAGCTTGTCCTCTTCGGAAAGCTCGTCCATGCCGAGGATCGCGATGATGTCCTGCAGCTCCTTGTACTTCTGCAGGATCCGGATGACCTCGGAGGCGACGCGGTAGTGGTCCTCGCCGACGATCGCCGGGTCGAGGATCGTCGAGGTCGACGCCAGCGGGTCCACCGCCGGGAAGATGCCCTTCTGGAACACCGACCGGGAAAGCTCGGTGGTGGCGTCCAGGTGGGCGAACGTCGTCGCCGGGGCCGGGTCGGTGTAGTCGTCCGCGGGCACGTAGATCGCCTGCATCGAGGTGATCGAACGGCCTCGGGTCGAGGTGATCCGCTCCTGCAGCTGGCCCATCTCGTCCGCCAGCGTCGGCTGGTAGCCCACGGCCGAAGGCATGCGGCCCAGCAGGGTCGACACCTCGGAACCGGCCTGGGTGAAGCGGAAGATGTTGTCGATGAACAGCAGCACGTCCTGGTTCTGGACGTCGCGGAAGTACTCCGCCATGGTCAGCGCGGACAGCGCGACGCGCATACGCGTGCCCGGCGGCTCGTCCATCTGGCCGAACACGAGGGCGGTGTCGTTGATGACGCCGTCCTCGGACATCTCCAGGAAGAGGTCGTTGCCCTCACGGGTGCGCTCGCCGACGCCGGCGAACACCGAGGTACCGCCGAAGTTCCGGGCGACACGGGTGATCATTTCCTTGATCAGCACCGTCTTGCCCACGCCCGCGCCGCCGAACAGGCCGATCTTGCCGCCCTGCACGTACGGGGTCAGCAGGTCGACGACCTTCAGGCCGGTCTCCAGCATCTCCGTCTTGCCCTCGAGCTGGTCGAAGGGCGGCGGGTTGCGGTGGATGCCCCAGCGCTCGAGGTCCTCGCCGTAGCCGGGCTCGTCCAGGCACTCGCCGAGCGCGTTGTAGACGTGGCCCTTGACCTTGTCGCCCACCGGCACGGTGATCGGGCCGCCGGTGTCGGTGACCTCCGCGCCGCGGACGAGGCCGTCCTGCGGCTGCAGCGAAATCGTGCGCACGAGGTTGTCGCCGAGGTGCGCCGCGACCTCGAGGGTCACCGTCTTGCGCAGCTGCTCGAACTCGATGTCGACCTTGAGCGCGTTGAACTGGTCGGGAACGGAACCGCGCGGGAACTCGACGTCGACGACCGGCCCGGTCACCGAGACGATGCGCCCCTTGGCGCGCGGGGCTTCAGTACTGGTCATCAGTCATCACTTCCTGCTGCGGTGAGCGCGTTCGCGCCACCGACGATTTCGGAGATCTCCTGGGTGATCTGCGCCTGCCGGGCCTGGTTCGCCTCCCGCGTCAGCGTGTTCACCAGTTCGTTCGCGTTGTCCGACGCGGCCTTCATCGCCGTGCGGCGGGCGGCCAGTTCGGACGCCGCGGATTCGAGCAGCGCGGAGTACAGCCGGGTGTTGATGTACTTCGGCAGCAGCGCCGAGAGCAGCTTGTCGGCGCTGGGCTCGAACTCGTAGCTCGGCAGCAGACCGGCCGGCTTCTCGTCCTCGCCGTCGGAGTACTCGACCTCCAGCGGCGCGACCCGCTTGGCGACCGGGCGCTGCGTCAGCATCGACACGAACTCGGTGTACACGACGTGGATCTCGTCCACGCCGGTGACGCCGTCCGGGTTGCCCGAAGCGTCGTCGACCCCGGCGTTGAAGGACTGCACCAGCGTCTCGGCCGCCGCGACCGCGTCCGGGTAGCCCGGCTGGTCGGAGAAGCCCGTCCAGCTGCCGGCCACCGGGCGGTTGCGGAACCGGTAGTAGTTCAGGCCCTTGCTGCCGGTGGTGTAGACGTCGACGTCCTTGCCCTCGGACTTGAGGAGGGCAAGCAGCTCTTCGGTCGCCTTCAGCACATTCGAGTTGTAACCGCCGCACTGGCCCTTGTCACTGGTGACGACCAGGACGGCGGCGCGCTTCGGGTTCGGGCGCTCGACCAGGAGCGGGTGGTCGAGGTTGGCCGCCGCGCCGGCCAGCGCCGAGAGCACCTTGGTGATCTCGTCCGCGTACGGCCGGGAAGCGGCGACCTTCGCGCGCGCCTTGGTGATGCGCGCGGTGGCGATGAGTTCCATCGCCTTGGTGATCTTGCCGATCGACTTCGTCGCCTTGATGCGCGAGCGAAGCTCCCGGAGTTGTGCGGCCATGGGCTACCAGCTCACTTCTTCGGGGCGGGCTTGTTGACCTTGACGGTCTCCTGCCCGACCTTCTCGGCGGCCATCGCGTCGGCGTTCGACTCGAGCGGCTTGCCCTCGGAGGTGGTGAACTCCTTCTTGAACTCGTTCACCGCCGCGATCAGCGCGTCGCGGGTGTCGTCCTCGAACTTGCCCGTGTCGCGGATCGCGCCCAGCACCTCGGGGTGCTTGCGGCGCGCCGAGTCGAGGAACTCGTGGTTGAAGCGGCGCACGTCCTCGGTCGGGACCGAGTCGAAGTAGCCGTTCGTGCCCAGGTACACCGTGGCGACCTGCTCCTCGACCGGAACCGGCGAGTACTGCGGCTGCTTGAGCACCTCGTACAGCCGGGCGCCGCGCTCCAGCTGCGCCTTCGACGCGTCGTCCAGGTCCGAGGCGAAGGCGGCGAACGCCTCCAGCTCGCGGTACTGGGACAGGTCGATGCGCAGCGAGCCCGCGACGTTCTTCATCGCCTTGACCTGCGCGGCGCCACCCACGCGGGAGACCGAGATACCCACGTCGATGGCCGGGCGCTGGCCGGCGTTGAAGAGGTCCGACTGGAAGAAGCACTGGCCGTCGGTGATCGAGATGACGTTCGTCGGGATGTAGGCCGACACGTCGTTGGCCTTGGTCTCGATGATCGGCAGCCCGGTCAGCGAGCCCGCGCCCAGCTCGTCCGAGAGCTTCGCGCAACGCTCGAGGAGACGGGAGTGCAAGTAGAAGACGTCGCCGGGGAACGCCTCGCGGCCCGGCGGGCGGCGCAGCAGCAGCGAGATCGCGCGGTAGGCGTCGGCCTGCTTGGTCAGGTCGTCGAACACGATCAGGACGTGCTTGCCCTCGTACATCCAGTGCTGGCCGATGGCCGAGCCGGTGTAGGGGGCGATCCACTTGAAGCCGGCCGAGTCCGAGGCCGGGGCCGCGACGATGGTGGTGTACTCCATCGCGCCCGCGTCCTCGAGCGCCGACTTCACCGAGGCGATCGTGGAGCCCTTCTGGCCGACCGCGACGTAGATGCAGCGGACCTGCTTCTTCGGGTCGCCGGTCTCCCAGTTGGCCTTCTGGTTGATGATCGTGTCCACCGCGACCGCGGTCTTGCCGGTCTTGCGGTCGCCGATGATCAGCTGGCGCTGGCCGCGGCCGATCGGGGTCATCGCGTCGATCGCGGTGATGCCGGTCTGCAGCGGCTCGGACACCGGCTGGCGCTCGACCACCGAGGCGGCCTTGAGCTCCAGCGCGCGGCGGCCGGTGGTCTCGATCTCGCCGAGGCCGTCGATGGCCTGGCCGAGCGGGTTGACGACCCGGCCGAGGTAGCCGTCGCCGACCGGCACCGAGAGGACCTGGCCGGTCCGCTTGACCTGCTGGCCTTCTTCGATGCTCTCGAAGTCGCCGAGGATCGCCGCGCCGATGGAGCGCGCGTCCAGGTTCAGCGCCACGCCAAGGACGCCGCCCGGGAACTCGAGCAGCTCGTTGGCCATGGCCGAGGGCAGCCCTTCGACGTGGGCGATGCCGTCACCGGCGTCGGCGACGACGCCGACCTCTTCCCGCTCCACCGAAGGGGCGTAACTCGAGACGTAATTCTCGATCGCGTGGGCGATCTCGTCCGAGGAGATCGTCAGCTCCGCCATTTCGTTCCCGCTCTCGCTTCTGTTCTGTCCAGTGTGCAAAGTCTGTTGTGCCGCTCAGGCCCGGCTCAGCGTGCGGCGCACCGCCGCCAGCTGCCCGGAGGTGCTGCCGTCGATGACCTCGTCCCCGACGCGGACGACGAGGCCGCCGCCGAGTGCCGGGTCGATCTCGACGTGCAGCGCGATCGGCCGCCCGTAGATGCCGTCGAGTTTGGTCCCGAGAAGGGCCCGCTGCTCGTCGGTGAGCGCGTTCGCCGAGGTCACGTACGCGACCGAGCGCTCGCGCCGCTCGGCGGCCAGCGCGACCAGCTTGTCGAGCGCGTTGCCGATGCCGCGCCCCTTGGCGCGCTGCACGGCCTGCTCGACCAGGGTCTCGACGACCGCGTCGACCTTGCCCGCGAACAGCTCGCGGACCAGGGTCCGCTTCGCTTCCGCGGGAGCGGTCAGGTCGGACAGCGCCGCCTCGAGTTCCGGGGCGCCCGCGACGATCCGCGCGACCTGGAACAGCTGAGACTCGACGGTTTCGACGTTCCCGGCCTTTTCGGCGGCGGTGAGCAGCGCCGAACGGCCGACCGACTCGAGCCCGTCCACCAGCTCGCGGGGACTGGACCAGCGGCTGCCCGCCACGGTGTCGAGCACCTTCAGGGCCTGCTCGCTCAGCTTTCCGTCGAACAGGCGGCGGACCAGGCCCTGGCGGCTCTCCGGAGCGACCGAAGAATCGCCGACCGCGCGGCGCAGGCCGATTTCGCGGTCAAGGAGGTCGACGACCGAGAGCAGCTCGTCCCCGACCTTCGCGGGATCGGCGCCCGCTCCGGCCAGCACCTCGCCGAGCGAGCGCTCGGCGAGGTCGAGCGCTTCACGGCTCGCAGCATGCAGCGTCATCTCTGGTTACTTCCCCGCTCCGTTAGTGGCCCCGGCGGTGTCCAGCTCCGCGAGGAACCGGTCGACGGTGCCGCGACGGCGCGCCTCGTCCTCGAGCGACTCGCCGACGATGCGGCCGGCCAGCTCGACCGCGTTGCGGCCCATTTCGGCCCGCAGCTCGGCGACGATCTGCGCCTTCTGCGCCTGCAGCTGGGCGTGGCCCTGCGCCACGATCCGCTGGGATTCGGCCTCGGCCTGCTCCCGCAGCTCCGCCTTGATCTGCTCGGCTTCGAGCCGGGCGTCGTCGCGGATCTTCGCGGCCTCGGACCGGGCGTCCGCCAGCTGCGCCTTGTACTCCGACAGCGCCTTCTCGGCCTCTGCCTGAGCCTTCTCGGCTTTCTCGATCCCGCCTTCGATCTTCTGCGCCCGCTCCTCGTACGCCTTCTCGAAACGAGGGACGACGTACTTCTTGAGGATGAACAGCAGGATCAGGAAGGCGACGATGCCGAGGATCAGTTCCGACCAGTCCGGAACGATCGGGTTGTGTGCGTCTGCGGCGAGCACAACTTGGGTCTTCAGCACAACGTCTCCTTACGCGAGAGCGGACGACTCAGGCGGAGGCGATGAAGTAGATGACGATACCGATCAGGGCCAGCACCTCGGTGAGCACGAAGGTGGCGTAACCGATGCCCTGCAGCTTGCTCTGGGCCTCCGGCTGACGCGCGGTGCCGTTGATCACCGCGGCGAAGATCAGGCCCACACCGATGCCGGGGCCGATCGCGCCCAGGCCGTAGCCGATCGCGGCGAGGCCCTTGTTGAGGTTGATGGTCTCGGCAGCGGCCTGGGCCAGAACGATGTTGCTCACGAGCGTTTCCCTTCACTTCGGTCCGCGCACTCACGCGGATCGGGGTCTGTGTGTGTTCTCAGTGCTCCGACGCCAGCGCGGCGCCGATGTACCCCGCGGACAGCAGGGCGAAGATGTACGCCTGGAGGCACTGGATGAAGGCCTCCAGGAACGTCAGGCCGATGGCGAAGATCCACGCCACCAGCGACACCGGCTTCAGCGCGATGCTCGAGGTCTCGGTCAGCAGGAAGGTGCCGCCGAGGGTGAAGACCGCCAGGATCAGGTGTCCCGCGAACATGGCGGCGAAAACACGGATGGCGAGCGTGAGCGGGTTGAGGAAGAACTTCTCCGCGAACTCGATCAGCGCGTACAGCGGCAGCACCGCGCCGGGGACGCCGGCCGGGGCGAGCTCCTTCTTGAAGTACCCGCCGAGGCCGTGCTTCTTGATCCCCACGTAGTGGTAGACCGGGTAGACCACGAGCACCGACAACGCGACCGGGAACCCGAACCGCGCCATGGTGGGGAACTGCAGGAACGGGATGACCCCGTAGAGGTTGTTCAGCAGGATGAAGGTGAACAACGCGAAGATGACCGGCACGAAGCGCTGGAAGTCTTTCGACCCGATCTGCTCGCGGGCGATGTTGTTGCGCGCGAAGTCGTAGATGCCCTCGGCCACGAACTGGCCCTTGGTCGGGACGACCTTCAGCTTGCGCGTCGCCAGCAGGAAGTACCCCGCGATGATGATCACCGAGAGCACCACCAGAAGCATCGGCTTCGTGACGAAGCCGAACAACGGCGGCAGCTCAAAGCTTTCGGCGCCAGGGGGCGCGAAGGTCGCACCCTCGGTCAGTACCAGCGCGGCCACTGGGCTCCTCCCGGTTCTCCCGGCCGGCGTTCACTCCGCCGGGGGAATCGTCACGATCTGGACTTAACGTACCCGATACGCATCGGGACGCCGGAGGCGGCGGTACCCACCGCGCGCGGAGCCATATCACCGGTCCGTGCACGAGGGATGTCTCGCGTGAACACTGCCCTGCGGTCTACTTCGGACCAGCTGGAGAGAGGCGGAACCATCCGGTCGCCACACTGCTGATCGCGGTTCGTCGTCGGGAGTGCGCGGCCGAGGCCGCCACCCATGACGCGGACCATACCAGCAGGTCAATCACTGCCGTACAGGCGTACTCCTTACCAGCCGAACGGTCCAGGACCTAGGTCCCGGGTCCGGCCGGGACCCTTGTCCCGAATCCGTCAATTCGCGGCGGGAATGATGGTCGGAATACGCGCTTTGCGAAATGCCGCGAACTCCGCGGCGGCGGCCACGAGAATGGCGACGATCATCGTGATCCCGAGAGAAAGCGGGTGCAGCACGGTGACGCCCTTGAGCAGAGTGAGCGCGAGGAACAGCAGGATGACCTTCGCCGCGTAGCCGCCGAGAGCGATGAGCATCACCAGCGAGGGGTCCTGTCCGGCGGATACCTTCATCATGCCCAGCGTCGACAGCGAGGCGATCATCGCCAGCACGCCGCCGACGAGAGCGCCGAGGAAGCCGTGCAGTCCGTTGAGGACGGTGAAAAGCACAATGCAGACCAGGATGAACGGTGGCGTGAACAGCAGCGAGGCGCGCGTCATCGAGCGCGCGAGCTGGCGCACCGGAGCGGCGTGCGGGTTCTCCGGAGCTGTGGCCTGAGCCGTGGCCTGGGACGTCTCGGGCGTCTCGGTGTCGCTCACTGCATTCGCTCCTCGTTCGGTTCGACCCGCCAGTATAGACCGCCCGCGGGTTCAGACGCCGTGGCGGTGCCGGGAACGCAGTCGCGGCACCAGGGAAACCAGCACCGCGACGACCAGCGCGGCGCCAATCGCCCAGAACACGACCGGGCTGTCGAAAATCGTGATGGAGACCGCACCGAAAGACAGGATTCCGGCCCACAAATAGATCAGCAGCACCGCGCGCCGTTGCGAATGGCCGATTTCCAGCAGCCGGTGGTGCAGATGCATTTTGTCGGCGGCGAACGGGCTCTGCCCGCGTCGCGTGCGCCGGACGACGGCCATCACGAGGTCGAGCACCGGCACGAAAAGCACGGCCACGACGACCACCAGCGGGGACAGCAGGGCCAGCGCGTCCGAGGCGGAGAACCGGGTGTAGTTGACCCGTCCGCTCGCCGACGTGGTGGCCCCGGCGAGCATCAGGCCGATCATCATCGAGCCGGAGTCGCCCATGAAAATTTTGGCCGGCTGGAAGTTGTACGGGAGGAAACCGAGACAGGCCCCGGCGAGCGCGGCGGCGATGAGCGCGGGCGGGTACGAGCCGAAGTCGCCGCCGGCGTTGTCGAGCAGGCCGAGCGAGAACACGCAGGTGGCCGTCGCGGCGATGAAGCCGAGCCCGCCGGCCAGCCCGTCGAGCCCGTCGACGAAGTTCATCGCGTTGACCATCACCACGACCATCACGACGGTCAGCAGCGCGCCCTGGTTCTTGTCCAGCACCAGCACCGAGCCGATAGAATCGCCGTTGCCGCCCCACGGCACCCAGAACGACACCCACTGCACGCCGAAGATGACGAGGATCCCGGCGCACATGACCTGTCCGGCGAGCTTCGTCCACGCGTCGAGTTCGAACCGGTCGTCCAGGATGCCGATGAGCGAGATGACGCCCGCCGCGAGCAGCACGCCGACCGCGTCGTAGGAGACGTCGAACCCGTGGCTGAGCGCGGGAAGCTGGTGCGCGAGACCCATCGCCGCGGCGATCCCGAGGTAGATGCCGACGCCGCCCATCCGAGGGATCGGCTTGACGTGCACGTCGCGCGCGCGGGGGTTGGCGATCGCCCCGATCCGGATGGCCACGCGCCGCACGACGCCGGTCAGCAGATAGGTCACCGCGGTCGCGGTCAGCGCGACGAGCAGGTACTCCCGGATCGGGAGAAGTCCTTGGACTACAGGCATGACCGCGTCACGCCCGCCGGGAGGTCGGAGTCACCGCGCCACGCTACCGCGCCCGCGTGCGGTCGCGGTGAACGGCGGTCACTTGCCCGGCTCAGTCCAGCGTCTCCTCGGCGACGCCGATCACCTCGGCGATGGCGGCCTTGGTGACCGTGCCCTCGCGCAGCACCAGGGGCTTGTCGCCGGTCAGGTCCACGATGGACGAAGCCACCGTTTCCCCGCTCGATCCGCCGTCGAGATACACCGACACCGAATCGCCGAGCTGCTCCTGCGCGTCCTCGACGGTCGAGGCCGGCGAACGCCCGGAGACGTTCGCGCTCGACACCGCCATCGGGCCGACGTCGCGCAGCAACTCGAGCGCGACCGGGTGCAGCGGCATCCGCAGCATCACCGTGCCGCGCGAATTGCCGAGATTCCACTGCAGACTCGGCGCGTGCGGCAGCACGATCGACAGATCGCCCGGCCAGAACGCCTCGATGAGCGCCCGCGCCTGCGGCGGGACGCCGAGCACCAGACCGTCCACAGTGGACCAGGAACCGACGAGAACGCCGACCGGCATGTCCGGGCCGCGGTTCTTCGCCCGCAGCAACGCCTGGACGGCGCCCGAGTCGAACGCGTCGGCGCCGATCCCGTACACCGTGTCCGTCGGCAGGACGACCAGCCGGCTCGACCGCACCGCGGCGGCCGCCGCGGACAGGCCTTCGGCTCGGGATTCGCGCTTGCCGCAGTCGTAGACCGCACTCATGACCGGAAGCCTATCCCCCGGCGCGGAGATTCCCAGGGCGACCCGAGGCGGGATGGGGGTCGGGTGCGGGTCGGGTGCGGGTTGGCCGCGGGTTGGGTGCGGGTTGGCCGCAGGCGCCGGGGTGCGCGGGTCTCGCGCCGCGCGGCCAGGATCACTGCCTGGCTGGCGCGTCGATGCCGATGCGGGCCTGGGCGGGGCTGCGGACGCTGCCCCAATGTGGCATTGGGTGCGTCAGATGCACCCAATGTGGCATTCGGTGCATCCCACGCACCCAATGTGGCGTTCGGTGCGTCCAGCGCACCCAAAGTGGCGTTCGGTGCATCCCACGCACCCAAAGTGGCGTTCGGTGCATCCCACGCACCCAAAGTGGCATTCGGTGCATCCCACGCACCCAAAGTGGCATTCGGTGCATCCAACGCAACCAAAGTGGCATTGGGGCGTCTCGGCCGGGGCGGTGGCTCGGTCCGGTGCGGGGCACGCGGCGGCGCCGGACCGAGCCTGATCGAGCGAAAGGGCGGCCGTGCGGTTCGGCGGGCGGTGGTCAGCTGCCGTAGGTGGCTTGCTTCACCGCGAACACGTTGCGGTTTCCCTTGCCCTCCTGCAGGGACCACAGGAGATCCGCGTCTTTCGGGTCCTCCCAGTACGAGATGCTCTCCCCGCTGCTGACCCAGGCGTGCGTGGCCGGGCCTGCGGCCGGGGTCCAGTAGTAGAGCTGCTTCGCCGCGGAGGAGTTGAACCACCAGCGGCCGTTGTGCGAGGCGACGCCGTTGAGGTTGTACCAGGGCAGTTTCAGCGCCTGGCTCGCCGTCGTGGAGGCGGCGAACGTCGTCGCGCCCGAGGCGAACGGGAAGCGCACCGCCCGCGGGGCGCGGTTCGGGTAGTCGGTGCAGTCGGCCTTGCAGGTGTACTCGGTCATCACGATCGACTTGCTGACCCGGTCCAGCGAAATGGTCGACCAGGCCAGGTTCGTGCCGGACGTCGTGTGCGCGGCGACCGTGCCGACCTGCGGCAGGACGTAGCGGTAGTTGTGCGCGTAGTACTGGCCGCCGGACAGGCCGATCTGGTCGGCCGTGCCGCCCGAGTTGACCTCGAGGATCTTGCGCATGTCGAAGACCCGCATGCCGCCACCGGTGTCGGCGACGTACAGGTAGTCGCCGTACCAGGAGACGCCGCCCGCGTGGATCGGGACGTCCCGGTAGTTCGGCGAAGCGCTCGTGCCGGTCGGTTCTACGAGGAGGATCTTGCGGTACTTGTTCGGGTACGTCGCGTCCCAGTCAGCGAGCGTGATCCGGCTGCGGACCTGTTTGCCGCCGCACGCGTCGCGGGTGTACCAGCTGACCGCGACGAGCTGGTGCCCGTCGTAGTCCCCGCCGACCGCGTCGCGGCTGGTGGTGATGCCCTGCGGGTAGTTGGTGCAGTCGTCGTTGTCGCCGTCGTCGAACCGGAAACCGCCGGCGAGCCCGGCCGGTTGGAAGGTGGACGGCAGCGGTTGGCGGTCATGGTTCGCGTTGTCCATGACGGTGTGCACCGGCACGGTGTGCAGCTTCGCCGCGAGACCGGAGTAGACCGCGTCGTATTTGTGGTAGTCCGAGGTCAGCGTGTACTCGCTGGCCGGGAGGGTGGTCGGCCCGGCCGCGGCGGACGCGCTGGTCGCGCTCGCGGTGAGCGCGCAGGCGATGAGCACAGCGCCGCAACCGGCCGTAATGCGATGGCGCAAGAACATGACTCCCCCAGAAGTCTGAGTGTTCGGCCGCCTCAAGGTAGGGGTTCGCTCGATAGCGGGCAACCCTGTCGAAAGGCGCCATCCGCCGCTCGGGACGGATGGCGCCTTTCCCTGGCTCAGAACCCGATCGCGGTACAGGCGGTCGTCGTGGTCTTCGCCGGGTCGGCGATCGACGTGGCAGTCAGCCGTACTCGTGCGGCGTGCGGCGCGCCTGCCGAGCGCTTCGCGTACGCCTGGACTTGCGTCGAGCCGCCGAACTTGGCCGTGGCCAACGCGTTCGGGAGGCGGACTTCCCAGCCGGGAGTGTCCGTGGTCGCGGTCAGCCGGTAGGTGTCCTGGTCGTAGGGGGCTGCCGCGCCGCGGGCCGAACCCGGGTTGGCGAGACGGAAGTCGCAGGTGGCCAGCCCGCCGCGAGCGAACGCGGCCAGTGCGGGCCACAACCACGCGCCGCGCGCCTGCGGTCCGGCACCGTCTAGCGACGCGACGGTGACCGTGTACGACAGCACTCCGCGGCTGTCCCGGTCGAGATCAGTGACCAGGAACCGCAGCCGGTTGGCCTCGTCGGTGTACTCGTAGCCGCTGGAGGCGCCGGTGCCCGCCTTGAACGTGGCGTCGTTGAGCTGCCGGTAGTCGCCGACGGTGATCTTGACCGGCGTGCCGTCCGGACGGATGTAGTCGGTCAGGTTGATGTCCTGCGGATTCGCGTCCACGATCCATTCGAACGGCGCGGCGTCCCGGCTCTTGGTCTTGGCCAGCAGGACGCCGGAGTCCGGCGCGAACGAGTCCGAACCCATCCGGTCGACGACCTCGACGCTGTAGTGGTCGTACCCGCCGCCGTCGCACTTCGGGTCCTTCGCCGGATCGCACTTGGGCGAACGGTCCCCGCCGGTCAGCGCGATCGTGATGCCCGCATACGCGCCTTGCTGCGGCTCCGCTTCCCGCGCGGTCACGCGCGCGGTGACCGGACCGGTGGTGGCGAGCTGGTTCCGGTCGAGGTTCAGGACCGACTTCGGATCGACGATGCCGAGCTTGAGCTTGTTGCGCAGCATGTGGTGCGCGCCCATCGAACCGCCTTCGGTGGCCGGGATCTGCCAGCGCGTGTGCGGGCCGCCGGGGCCGTTGAAACTGCCGCGCGACAACATTTCCCACGGTCCGGTGTAGGACCGCCGGGGCGGATTCCCGAACGGGTTGTTGTAGTTGTCGCCGATGCCGAGGATGTGGCTGAACTCGTGCGCGTACACGGCCTGGCCGGAGCTTTCCGCCTGGGTCGAGGACCCGTTGGCCGCGTTGGGCCAGATGCTCGCCGCCGAGGCCCACGACGTCCACGGCACATACCGCGTGTGCGCCCAGTTCTGGTCGCCCGGTTTGCTGCCCGGCGGGCCGAATTCGGGCGGCACGTTCTCTTTCGAGCCGAATTTCATTTCGCCGAATTCCTGCCACGTCGAGCTTTCGTCCTGGCCCGCGGAGAGGAAGAAGACGAAGTCGAACTGGTCGGCGACCGGACCGACGTCGGCGCGCCACGCGTCGCCCGCGTCCTTGCGCAGGTCCCGGGTGCAGTCGGCGTTCGCCGGACAGTCCTCCGGCTGCATTTCCATGCCGTATTCGAAGGATTTGCCCGGCATCCGGTAGGGCCCGAACGCGGTGAGGTCGACGCCGAACCGGCCGCCGGAGTCCTCCATCCAGTATTCGTTGATGGTGTGGCCGTGGTTGAGGGTTTCGGGTTTGTTGAGGAAATCCTGGTAGTGCTGCGCGACTTTCTCGCGCGGCAGATTGCTCGCCGACGTCGACGGATTGCCGAAGACGGTCGAATGCGGCGGCTTGGTGACGACGAAGTCCGCGTCCGGGTAGTCGGCGAGCACGACGGCGCCCTTGAACTTGCGCACGGTCGGTTTCAGCGCCGGGTCGGCCCAGTCGGTGCCGGGCACGTGGCGGTAGTCCTGCCAGGTCATGCTCGCCTGGTCGGCCCAGTGCGCGGAGTCGAGCGGCGCGGGCCAGCCCTGGACGAGCGGATCCGCCGCGGCGGTCCCGGCGAGCAGCGCGGGAGCCAGCGCCGCGACCGCCACCACGACGGCAAGGCGACCGCGAGTGGTCCGGGCGCGGGTGCCGAGGCGGCTGGCCCCGGCGCGAGTGGTCCGGCTGCGGTGATTCCGGCGGGGTAAGGGGGATCTCATCCTCGCTCCTCACTTCTCCGCCGGTCCGCCCGGCGGTCCCGAGGCCCGACGCTAACGGTGATCGTTAGGCGAGCGAACGAAATCCACCCCGCTGCCGCACAACGAAAGTCGGGCAAGACGCGCGCGAAGGGGCAAATGGCGCAGCGCCACCGGCTGGGTGCGGCGGCGGGTCGTGAGGGGAACCCCCACGGACTCTGAGTCCCTCAGGGTTCCCCTCACGACCTCCAAGTCCCGCAAGGAGTCCTTCACGGACCTTTGGAGAACCAGCGCGGCGTCAGCCCAGTCGGCGAGCCGTGACGAACCGCGCCCGGCCGGTGTAGTCGGGATGGTCCTCCACCCCGGTCAGCACCCGCCGCGCTCGCACCAGCGCGGGAACAGCCGAACCGTGGGTGTCGTCGTGTTCGATCGCCAGTCCGCCGCCCGGCCGCAGCAAGCGGGCACCGGCCGCGATCGCGTGCCGGATTACCGCGAGGCCGCTTTCCTCCGCGAAGACCGCGCGCGCCGGGTCGTGTTCGCCGACCTCCGGCGGGACCGGCGTGCCTTCCGGCACGTACGGCGGGTTGCAGAGCACCAGGTCGACGAGACCGTCGAGTTCGGCGAACATCGTCGGGTCGGCGATGTCCCCGGAGTAGAGCCGGATCGGCGTGTTGCCTGCCGCGCTGTGCACGTCGGCGTTGTGCCGGGCCCAGGCGAGCGCCTGCGGGTCGACGTCCACCGCGTAGACCACCGCGTCCGGACGCTCGTGCGCCACCGCCAGCGCCAGCGCGCCGGAGCCGGTGCACAGGTCGACCACCACCGGGTATTCGCGGCCCTGCAGGAACTTCACGCCCCATTCGAGCAGCAGTTCGGTTTCCGGCCGGGGGACGAACACGCCCGCTCCGACGTTGACCGTGATGTTGCCGAGCGCGGCCCATCCGGTCAGGTACTGCAGCGGGATCCGTTTCGCGCGCTGCGCGACGAGCTGGCCGATCGCGTCGATCACCGGCGGGTCGACCAGCGGCACCATCGGCAGCCTGCCCCGGTCGACGCCGAGCACGTGCGCGGCGATGAGATCCGCGTCCGACCGCGGCGATTCCACGCCCGCCTCGGTGAGGATCCGGGTGGCCTCCATGATGGCCAGGCGCAGCGGCTGCCGATTCACTGGTCGTCCTTCACTCGTCGAAACTCCCCCGGAGGGGGTGCTGCTTAGCGTATCGATCCCCGGCCGCGCGGGGGTCACGCCTGGCCGAGATACCCGGACAGGACTTCGCGCCGCTGAGCGAGATCCCCGATCCGGCGGTCGACCTCGGCCAGTTCGCCACGCAGCCGGCGCACCAGGTCCGGGCACAGGTCGAGGTGCGCGGCGGGTCCGCTCGCGCAGTCGAGCATCCCGGCGATCATCTCCGTGGTCAGGCCCGCGGCCAGCAGTTTCCGGATCTGCAGCACGCGGACGACGGCCTCCTCGTCGTACACCCGGTACCCGCTCGTGTTGCGCGTCGAGGGCAGCAGCCCCTGCTCGCCGTAGTACCGCAGCAACCGCGGCGCGACGCCGGTGCGCTGCGCGAGTTCGCCGATCAGCATCCCGATCTTCCCCTGGTTCTGGCCTTCACACTGGTGTCAATCCTTAACGTCGCGGACATGACAGAACATTTCGCGCCCCTCGTCCTCGGAAAGGGCCCCGGCCTGCTGCTCGCCCACGGCGCGGGCGGCGGCGTCACCGCCAATTTCGGCCCGCTGCTGGACGACCTCTCCCGCACGCACACCGTGGTCGGAGCCGACTACCCCGCCGCCGGCGGCACCCTCGACGACCTCGCCGACGGCCTGGTCGCGACCGCCGTCGACGCCGGGGTCGAGAAGTTCACCGTGCTCGGCTACTCGCTCGGCACGGCCGTCGCGGTCCGCGTGGCCACCCGGCATCCGGACCGCGTGACCGGCCTCATCCTCACCGCGGGCCTCGCCCGGCCGGACGCGCGGATGGAGCTGGCACTGGACCTGTGGGCGCATCTGCTCGACGGCGACCGCACCCTGCTCGCCAAGTACCTGCTGCTGGTCGCCGCCAGCGAACCGTTCCTCGCCGCGCTCACGCCGGAGCAGCTCACCGCTGCGGTAGCCGGGCTGGCCGAGTCGGTCCCCGCGGGCACGGCGAAGCAGGTCGAGCTGGTCCGCTCGGTCGACACCCGGGCAGAACTGGCGTCCATCGCGGTCCCGACGCTGGTGATCGCCACGACGCTCGACTCCCTCGTGCCGCCGCAGCATTCGCGCGAACTGGCCGACGGGATTCCCGGCGCGGAACTGGTGGAGATCGCCTCCGGACACGGCATCGCCGACGAAGCGCCGGAAGAATGGCTCGCCGCGATCCGGAAGGTGCTGCGATGAGTTTCCTGAGTCAACCCCTAGGTCTTGTTGATCTTGTTGGTGGTGTGGTGGGTGATGGGGTCGTAGCAGGACTTGTCGCGCCAGCAGGCCCAGATCACGCGCAGCCAGGCGCGGGCGAGGATGCGCACCGCGTGGGGGTGGCGTTTGCCCCGGGAACGGGCGTTGTTGTAGATCGCTGCGGCCCAGTCGCTGCCGTGACGGCTGTTGTCGGCCCAGGTGGTGAGGGCTTGGCGGGCGCGCCGGTTGACGGCGTGCCGGAAGGTCACCGAGCGGTGCTTGCCGGATTCCTTGGTGACCGGAGCGGTGCCGGTCTCGGCGGCCAGCTGCGCGCAGCTGGTGGCGCGTTCCAGCATCGGGCCGATTTCGCCGATGATCTGGCCGAGGTTGACAGTCCCGATGCGGGGCAGTTCGGCGATCAGTTCGGCCCACGGGCGGCTTGTGGTCGCCTCGGCGATGGCGGTGTCGAGTTCCCGAATGTTGGCGCGGATGGCTCGCACCAGCCGCACCTGGACGACGACCAGCCGGGCGACGATGGCCTGGCCGAGCCGGGACGCGCTGACCGGGGCGGCGCGCAGCCGCTCGATCAGCACGCTGCCGGGACGCTTGCCGGAATAGCCGTGGCGTTTGCAGAACGCCTCCAACCGGCCGGCGGTCAGCGTGGCCGCGGACTCAGGAGTGGGGTAACGGTCCAGAAAGGACAGTGCGATGTCGCTGTCCAGGCTGGCGAACACCGCTTTGCCGCCGGGCCAGTGCTCGTCCAGCAGCGCGGCAAGCTGGTTGACCGCCGCGACACGAGCCTCGACGTGGTCGGCGCGTTGCCGGGTCAGCGCCTGCAGCTCAAGCGTCTCGGCCAGGGTTGGGGACAGGGTGCGCAGCTGGTGGCCGTCGGTGCGCAGGTAGTCGGCCAGCTTGAACGAGTCACCGGGGTCGCTTTTGGCCCGTGCCGCGCCCCAGCGCGGCCGGACAGCGTTGAAAGCATTGGGGTGTATAGGAATCACTGGGTGCCCGGCGGTCAGCAGCCGGTCCACGACCAAGCCCCGGGTGGTCTCGATCGCCACCGGCAGATCGGCGGGGTCGCCGTGACGGCGCAACCGAGCCAGTGTGCTGTCGATCCCGGCCTCGGTGTGGGCCAGTGCCCACCGGTCAGTCCTCGCCCCGGCCTGGTCGATCACGGTCACATCGTGCGACCCCGTCGCCCAGTCCCATCCCGCGAACACGCGCGCGGTACTCCTTCGTCAGCGATGAAGGACCCGCTCGGTCATGAGGACGCCCGCCGGAAGCTCACTAATCGGCCCTCGGTGGGGCATGTTCCTAAAGCCGGTCAAGCGGCCTCGACCCGGTGGGGCTGGCAGTACTCATCGCGGCCGTCAAGCGGCACGCAACCATGGCCATGCACCCACCGGGACCGAGGGATCACAACCCTATCGGTTCGGGCTGCAGAAGGGATGGTGGCCTAGTGAGCCTCCAGGCGGTCCTGCCGAACGAATCGCCCGGCTTGACGCCGCGCCGCTTCGCCGACCTCGCCCGGCTGGCCGAGGAGCTGGGCTACGAAGCCGTCTGGCTGCCGGACCACGTGCTCCCGCCGGAACCGTTCGGCGAGGTCTTCGGCGGCGTGTACGAACCGCTGGCCACGCTCGCCTACCTGGCCGCGGCGACCGAACGCGTCCAGCTGGGCGTCTCGGTGATCATCGTGCCGCTGCGCGAACCGCATCTGCTGGCCAAACAGGCCGCGACGATCGACCGGCTGTCCGGGCACCGGCTGATCCTGGGCGTCGGCGCGGGATGGAACGAGCCGGAGTTCGCCGAGATCGGCGCGGACTTCTCCCGGCGCGGAGCGACGCTGGACGAGACGCTTTCGCTGCTGGACCAGCTGTTCACCACCGGACGCGGCCGGGCGGGCGGGTATTTCGAGCCGCGACCGGAGGGGCGGATTCCGATCCTGGTCGGCGGGAATTCGACGGTCGCGCTGCGCCGGGCGGTCCGGGCCGGGGACCAGTGGCTCAGCGCGGGCCTCTCCCCGGACGCGTTCGCGGAGCGGGTCGCGAAGCTGGACCAGCTCGATCCGGAGCGGCGCGTGCGGCGGATCGCCCGGCAGCAGTTCGCCGAGAAGACGGCCGTCGAGACCTACCGGGCGTATCAGGCGGCGGGCGCGGACGCGGTGGCGGTGCACTTCGGGGAGGTCGAGGGGTACGAGGAGCGGATGGCGGCGTTCGCGGCGGCGACCTCGTGAGCGGCCAGGCCGGTTAGAACCGGCTTCGCCGCTCACGAGACCCGGCGCCCCCAGCCGTCGCCGCGGTCCCCTCTAGACTCCGCCCGGTGAGATCCAGGGACCTGCGCTTCGGCCTCGGGGTATTCGTCGCCTCGCTCGGACTGTTGCTGCTGCGGTTCCTGGTGCCGCGGCCGATCGGCATGGCCGACAACGGCGACGGCTGGCGGTTGCTGTGCCAGCTCGGCGGGCGGCAGCTCGACCGGCCGTCGGAGGGGTTCGTCCGGTTCAGTTACGGGTCCGCGCCGCCGTGCGATTCCGCCTACGTCTCGAGCCAGGCCTGGCTGGACTGGGCGGCGGGCAAGCTCGGCGCGCTGTTCGGCGCGTCGGGCGTGCTGAACCTGCTGGTGCTCGGCGTGCTCACCTGCGTGCTGGTCGCCGGCGCGATCACGGTCACGGTGCTCGGCCTCGACCTGAACCGGCGAAACCGGCTGATCGCGACGGTCCTGCTCCTGCTCGTGCTGGGCGACTCGGCGTTCTTCGGGTACTTCGCGTCGGTGCTCAGCGAAGGCGCGGCGTTCCTCGGCATCCTGCTGATCTGCGGCGGCCTGTTCCTGTTGCACCGCCCCGGAAAACTGCGCTGGGCCGGTGCCGCGGCGACTGTCCTCGGCGGACTGGTCGGGATCAACGCCAAATCGCAAACCCTGTTGCTCATCCCGCTTTTCGCGCTCGCGCTGCTGCTGGCCCGCCCGTCCGGCGCGCGCGGGCGCAAACGCTGGGTGCTGCCGTTCGCGGTGCTCGCGATCGTGGGCGCGGGCACCCTGGCGATCCAGTCCCAAGGCGATCCGGCCAACGCGGAATACCGCGAGGCCAACATGTACCACGCGATTTTCGACTCCATTGTGGACGGAAAGC
The DNA here is from genome assembly GCF_000158875.1 of Streptomyces sp. AA4. Taxonomy (NCBI): domain Bacteria; kingdom Bacillati; phylum Actinomycetota; class Actinomycetes; order Kitasatosporales; family Streptomycetaceae; genus Streptomyces; species Streptomyces sp. AA4. Next base: position 6,813,962 of record NZ_GG657746.1, read on the forward strand.
ACGACACGAAGGCCGACCTCGCCGCGCTCGGCCTGCCGGAATCGTTCGAGCAGTACGTCGGCACCGGCTGGTGGGGCGAGCGCGCGGCCTGGCACGACCCGCTTTACCCGCAGTACAAAGACAAAATCAGCCGCCGCAACGTGCTGCACTACTACGCCACGCACCCGGGCCGGACGGTCGAAATCCTGCAGCAGGGCGGGGTGGACGCGCTCACCGCGCGTCCGGCGAACCTCGGCAGCTTCGGCGAACTGTCCGGACAGCCGCGGCTTTCGAAGGAATACCGGGTGCCGGTGTTCTCCGGGCTGGCCGCGCTGATCGCGCCGCTCGGCCTGTTCGCGCTGATCCCGATCTGGGTGCTCGTCGGCTGGGCCGGGGTCCGCGCGTTCCGCCGGAACCGGCGCGAGTACGGGATTGTCGCGTTCCTGCTGGTGTTCTTCGCGGCGGGACAGCTGGGTCAGTCCGCATTGGGCGAAGGCATCGAAGGCGTGAAACACCAGCTGCTGACGCTGTTCCCGACCGTGCTGGCCGTGGTGTTCGCGATCCTCAGCCTGCTCCCCCGCGCGGAAACCGCGCCGGAAGAGGCCGAGGACCCGCGCACCGAAGAAATCCCCGCCGCGGTCTAACCGATCGGGAACTCAGCCCGACTGCGCGGCGAGCCGTTCCTCCCGGTCAGCCGCCGCCAGCGCGTCCAGCACGCCGTCCAGCTCGCCGTCGAGCACCTGGTCCAGGTTGTACGCCTTGTAGTTCACCCGGTGATCCGAAATCCGGTTCTCCGGGAAGTTGTACGTCCGCACCCGCTCCGAACGGTCAACTGTCCGCACCTGCGAACGACGCGCGTCCGACGCCTTCGCCGCCGCCTCTTCCTCCGCGATCGCCTGCAACCGGGCCTGCAGCACCTGCAACGCCCGCGCGCGGTTCTGGATCTGCGACTTCTCGTTCTGGCACGACACGACGATCCCGGTCGGCAGGTGCGTGATCCGCACCGCCGAGTCGGTGGTGTTGACGCTCTGCCCGCCGGGACCCGACGAGCGGAACACGTCGATGCGCAGGTCGTTCGGGTCGATTTCGACCTCGACCTCTTCCGGTTCCGGGTAGATCAGCACGCCGGACGCGGACGTGTGGATGCGGCCCTGGGACTCGGTCGCGGGCACGCGCTGCACGCGGTGCACGCCGCCCTCGAACTTCAGCCGGGCCCAGACGCCCTCGACGTCCGCGGTCTTGCTCTTGAGCGACAGCGTGACGTCCTTGTAGCCGCCGAGGTCCGACTCCGTCGAGTCGAGCACCTCGGCCTTCCAGTTGTGCCGCTCGGCGTAGCGCAGGTACATCCGCAGCAGGTCGCCGGCGAACAGCGCGGATTCCTCGCCGCCCTCGCCGGATTTGATCTCCATGACGACGTCGGAGCCGTCGTACGGGTCGCGCGGCAGCAGCAGTTCGGTCAATTTCGCTTCGAGCTGCGGGATTTTCGCCGTCAGCTCGTCGGCCTCGGCGGCGAACGTCGCGTCCTCGGCCGACAGTTCCTTGGCCGCGGACAGGTCGTCGCGCGCCTGGTCCAGCTCGCGCACCGCGCGCACTACCGGGCTCAGCTCGGCGTAACGGCGGCCCAGTTTGCGGGCCCGGGCCTGGTCGGCGTGCACCGCCGGGTCCGCCAGCTCCTGTTCCAGCCGCGCGTGCTCGTCGAGCAGCCCCTTGAGCGAACTCGAATCCACTTCGCCGTCTTCCTCTCGCGAACAGGCCCGGACAGAACAACGGCGCCCACCCGGGCGTGCGGGTGGGCGCCGTCGGACAAGCTACTTGGCGTCGGTCTTCTGCTGACGCTTGCCGTAGCGCTTCTCGAACCGGGCAACCCGGCCACCGGTGTCCATGATCTTCTGCTTGCCGGTGTAGAAGGGGTGGCAGTTCGAGCAGATCTCGACGTGGATCTGACCCGACTCCTTCGTGCTGCGGGTGACGAAGCTGTTCCCGCAGTTGCACGTGACGGTCGTGGTCACGTATTCGGGGTGAATACCGCTCTTCATGGTGTCCTCTCTCGTTGGCCCCGGGTCCCCAGTGCGGGGTGAACCGGTGCCGGACTTCAGCGGGTCATTCTGCCAGACGTGCCGGCAAGGTCTTCAACACACCCCGGTGACCAGGTATTCCGCCGCACGCGGCGACGGTGGGTAGTGAAGAACCTTCGCATTGTACGGATTTTGTACCCGCTGGCGAGAACCTGGCCGAGTTCGTGAATCGCTCACTTACTGGAGGTCCGGACATGCGCACGACCGACCTGCTCACCCGGCTCGCGAAGCCGGCCGCGGTGCTCGCACTGGCCGCTTCCGCCGCGGTCTTCGCCCCCGCCGCGAACGCCGCCGACGGCATCACGGCCGCGGACGTCAACCCCGCCGCCGGCACGTTCACCGAGCTGTCCGAGGCGAACCTGACCGGAGCCGGCGACGGCACCCCGGCGGGCGCGGTCGCCTGGTACAAGGCGCACGCCGGCAGCACCGGATGGGAGCACTACTGCGAGAAGGCCGCGGAGAACTCGTACGGCGTCACCGGGGTCTGGGCGTCGGCCAACGCGCATTGGAACGGAGCCAGCCCGAAGCACACCAGCGGCCAGCCGCCCGCCGGTTCGTTCGTGTACTGGAACATCAGTGCCTACGGCCACGTCGGCATCGCGGACGGCAACGGCGGCTTCTACGCCACCAGCGTCGGCGGCAAGATCGGCCACGGCAGCTCCACCAGCTACTTCAACAACTACCGCGGGTGGACCCCGGCCGCCGTCCCCCGCCACTGAGCCGGAGCTCGTGCCCGCCATCCCCCGGCACGAGTTCCTGAACCGACGGAGTGTTCCTGGCCGCGCCTGGGGTCGGCGAGGAACGCTCCGTCGGTGCGAGATTCCCTTGCCGCAGCGCAGTTACCGGCAAACTGTCACGCAGCGGTAGCGGTCCGCGGACATCCGGCCGACATCGTGCGAGAAATGCGCATTCGATCTTCCGCGCTGCTCCTCGGCACCGTGCTGGCCGCCACTGTGGTCCAAGCCAGCCCGGCCTCCGCGATCATCGGCGGCACCGAGTCCTCGCAGCCCTACTCATTCCTGGTTTCCCTGCAGTACGACGCCCCCCGGCCGGACGGCCACCGGTGCACCGGCGTGCTCATCGGCTCGCAATGGGCGTTGACCGCCGGGCATTGCGCCAACACGCCCACCGGCGCGACCACCGCGGTCCCCCGCGGCTGGAACGTCCGGGTCGGGTCGCTCGACACGAAATCCGGCGGCGAACTGGTCCCGGTCGACAAGTTCTACCGCCGCCACGCCAGCTATAACCCGCCCGGCGAGGACCTGACCCTGCTGCATCTGGCCCGTCCCGTCCGGGCGAAACCGGTCCGGCTGGCGACCGGCACCCCGGCCGTCGGCACCCCGGTCCGGATTCTCGGCTGGGGAGCCACCTCGCTGTCGTGCGGGAACTTCGCCGATCCGGTCTGTTTCCCCCGGAAGCTGCACGAAGCGGACACCGCGGTGCAGCCGTTGCCGGATTGCTGGGACGACAACGGAATCTCGCCGCCGCTGTGCATCGGGAGCCGCCAAGCCGGGGTCGGACCGGGGGTGACCGACTCCGGCGGACCGGCGCTGGTTCGCGAAGGCTCCGGATGGGCGTTGGCCGGAACGGTGGTCGGCCCGGGCATCCGCGGCGCCGACCTGCCGGACCTGTACGTCGACGTAACGCGGAATGCCCCCTGGATCAACGGGATCGTGTCCGGCTCCGCCGTTCCGCCGGACACCGTCATTCCCAACGTCGAAGGCACCGCCAAGATCGGCGACTGCATGGGCTCGGTGATCCGGCCGCGCACCGCCAGGGATTCGGATCCGGCGCTGGCGCTGACCAACGGGCATTGCGTAGCAAGAAACCGGCCGGAACCGGGGAAAGCACTGGTGAATCAGCCTGCCGGACTGGATAGGCCAATCCCCATCGCCGATCGGCAGGGATATCCGAAGACCACCGCCCGCGCCACCCGGCTGCTGTACGCGACGATGACCGGCACCGACCTCGCGCTGTACCGGCTCGACCGGACCTACGCTCAGCTCGCGGCCGCCGGCGCCAAGGTGTTCCGGTTGACGTCCACTCCGATGCTCGCCGGGGACCGGATGCAGATGGCGTACGAGAGTCACCGGCCGAAGTGCGAGGTCGCCGCGGTGGTGCCGCATCTGCGGGAAGGCGGCTGGCAACAGGACCAGTCCGTGCGCTATGCCGACAGCGAGGAATGCGTCAGCCTGCCCGGCTACTCCGGGACCGCGCTGCTGTCGCCGGACGGGAACACCGTGGTGGGGATCAACAACACCCACAATCGCGACGGCGAGTCGTGCACCGAGGGCAACCCGTGCGAAGTGGCGGCCGACGGGACGGTCACCGCGGTCAAGGGCCGCAGTTACGGACAGCAGGTGTCGGCGATCGGCGGATGTCTGGCTCCGGGGAACCGGATCGACCTGGACCGGCCGGGATGCCGGTTGACCGGAAGCCGCGCCGGAACCGCGTGAAACGAAACCGGCCCGCCCCGGAAACCCGGGACGGGCCGTTTCGTGCACAGAGACTCAGTCGTCGTCTCCACCGCCGAGGGCGGTCTTCGAGACCTGCATCAGGAACTCGATGTTGGTCTTCGTCTTGCGCAGCCGCGAGATCAGCAGGTCGATGGCCTGCTGCGAGTCCAGCGCGTGCAGCACGCGGTGCAGCTTGTGCGTGACGGCCAGCTCGTCCGGCGAGAGCAGCAGCTCTTCCTTGCGGGTGCCGGACGGGTTGACGTCCACCGCCGGGAACACGCGGCGCTCGGAGATCTTGCGGTCGAGCTTGAGCTCCGCGTTGCCGGTGCCCTTGAACTCCTCGAAGATCACCGTGTCCATCGTGGACCCGGTCTCCACCATCGCGGTCGCGAAGATGGTGAGCGAGCCGCCGTTCTCGATGTTGCGCGCGGCGCCGAGGAAACGCTTCGGCGGGTACAGCGCGGTCGAGTCGACACCACCGGACAGGATCCGGCCGGACGCCGGCGCGGCCAGGTTGTACGCGCGGCCCAGACGGGTGATCGAGTCGAGCAGGACGACCACGTCGTGGCCCATTTCGACCAGGCGCTTGGCCCGTTCGATGGACAGCTCGGCGACCGAGGTGTGGTCGGACGGCGGGCGGTCGAAGGTCGAGGCGATGACCTCGCCCTTCACCGACCGCTGCATGTCGGTGACCTCTTCCGGACGCTCGTCGACCAGCACGACCATGAGGTGGGCCTCAGGGTTGTTCGTGGTGATCGCGTTCGCGATGTCCTGCATGATCGTGGTCTTGCCGGCCTTGGGCGGGGACACGATCAGCGCACGCTGGCCCTTGCCGACCGGCATGATCAGGTCGATCACGCGGGTGGTGAGCTTGTGCGGCTCGGTCTCGAGACGCAGTCGCTCGATCGGGTACAGCGGCGTCAGCTTGGGAGAAAGTCTGGACGGCGCTTGGCCTCTTCCGGCTCCAAGCCGTTGATCGAGTCGACGCGCACCAAAAAGTTGAACTTCTGCCGCTGCTGATCGCCCTCACGCGGCTGGCGCACGACACCGGTGATCGCGTCGCCGCGGCGCAGGCCGAACTTGCGGACCAGCGACAGCGACACGTACACGTCGTTCGGCCCGGCCAGGTAGCCCGAGGTGCGCACGAACGCGTAGTTGTCGAGCACGTCCAGGATGCCGGCGACCGGCAGCAGGACGTCGTCCTCGCGGATCTCGGTGTCCGGCGCGCCGCCCTCGGCGCGGCCGCCCCCGCTGCCCCGGCGGCGGCGGTCGCGGAAGCGGCGCCCGCGGCGGCCGCCTTCCTCGTCGTCGTCCTGGGGGCCGTTGTTCCGGTTGTCGCGGTTGTCCTGCTGGTTCCGCTGCCGGTTGTCCTGCCGGTCCTGGCGATCCTGGCGGTTGTCCTGGCCGCCGCGGTTGTCCCGGTTGCCGTCGCGGTTGTCGCGGCCGTTGTCCCGGTTGTCGCGGCCGTTGTCCCG
>NZ_GG657746.1:6820402-6891244 GCF_000158875.1 Streptomyces sp. AA4
GCGGGCGCGGAGGCGCGCTTCTTGCTCTTGCCCTGGCGCTCGCGGATCGCCGCGATCAGGTCCCCCTTGCGCATGCCGGTGGTCTCGCCCACACCCAGTTCGCCCGCCAGCTGGCGGAGCTCGGCGATGACCATTCCGGACAGGCCCCCGGTGCGGCGCTTCGGAGCGGCCGCGGCCCCATTGGTCTCAGCGGCCGCGGCGGGGGTCTCCACGTCGCCGCTCAACAGATCGGTGTTGCTCACACATGTCCTTCCTGACCGATCCACGTTCCAGGTGGATCAGCGGACTGCCGCCGGTAGCGAGACGGCTTCTGCCTCCGATGCGGACGGCTCGCGCCCAGCCGTGCGAAACACAGCGAAGCGCCGCCAGCACAGGGTGTTTGCCCCCTCCGGACGGAGAAAGCGGAATTCGGCACCGCCGGAACCGGAAACCCGCCTGCGTCCCTCCGCCTCCCGCGTGCCAGGCGGTGCGGAATCGGCGGATCGACGAAGGATGCGGACCGGAGCCGCCGCTAGGGGCGAACAGGCCCGGCATCGGGTGCGGAAACGCACGGTGATCGAACGCCCCCGAGGGTAGACCGCGCCCTGTCCGGGTGCAACAACCACCCCCCGCGTGGCGCACGCTGCCGTCTAGCCTGTGACCAGGTCGTCACCTGGGCACAACCTGCACGCCGTCGCGGTCCACGGGCAATTCGGAGACGTCGAAGCCGGTAACGTCCACGCCCGCCGGGAGTATTCCCGTCAGAGTGAGAGCGAGCACAGTCGGGCCGGCTCCGGAGATCGTCGCGGGCACGCCGTGGGCACGCAGCGTGCGCACGAGTGCGGCGCTCGCCGGGTACGCCTCGGCGCGGTAGTCCTGGTGCAGCCGGTCCTCGGTGGCGGCCAGCAGCAGGTCGGGCCGCTCGGTGACGGCCAGGACGGCGAGTGCCGCCCGCCCCGCGCTGTGCGCCGCGTCGGCGTGCGGCACCTGCGCCGGAAGCAGGCCGCGGGTCGTTTTGGTGGACGACTTCTCCGCGGGCACCGCGACCACCGGCCGGATCGCCGGGTTCGGCTCGACGCGTTCGGCGCGGAACCGGCCGTCCTCGGACCACGCCACCACGAGGCCGCCGAACAGGCTCGCCGCCGCGTTGTCCGCGTGGCCCTCGAACTCGGCCGCGAGCTGCAGCGCGTCGGCGTCGAGCGGACGCTCCGCCAGCGCGTAGCCCAGCGCCACGCCGGTCACCACCGCGGCGGCCGACGACCCGAGACCGCGCGCGTGCGGAATGCTGTTGTGGCACCGGAGATGCAGGCCCGGCGGCCGGACGTCCAGGTGTTCGCAGGCTCGCCGGAGCGCGCGGACCACCAGGTGGGATTCGTCGGTCGGCACGTCCTCGACGTCGCCCGCGCCCGCGTCGAGCACCTCGATCTTCAGTCCGCCCTCGGTGACCTGCAGCTCGACCACGTCGTAGCGGGACAGGGCGAGGCCGAGCGCGTCGAATCCCGGGCCGAGGTTCGCCGTCGACGCCGGGACCGTCGCGCGGAACCCGCGCGGGACCGTCATCGCAGGTCCAGCGCCGCCGCGACGGCCGTCGGGTCGACCGCGAGCGGTTCCACCTCGACGTTGCCCTCCAACGCCGTGGCCGGGTCCTTCAGGCCGTGCCCGGTGACCGTGCAGACGACCTTCGAGCCCTTCGGCAGGCGACCGTCCGCCGCGGTGGCCAGCAGGCCCGCCACGCTCGTCGCGGACGCGGGCTCCACGAAGACGCCCTCGCGACGGGCCAGCAGCCGGTACGCCTCAAGGATCTTCTCGTCGGTGATCGCCTCGAACAGGCCGTCCGACTCGTCGCGCGCGGAGACCGCGCCCGCCCACGAAGCCGGGCTGCCGATGCGGATCGCGGTCGCGATGGTGTCGGGGTCGGAAACCGGCTCGCCGTGCACCAGCGGCGCGGCGCCGGCGGCCTGGAACCCGAACATCCGCGGGGTGTTCTTGACCACACCGTCGGCCGCGTACTCCGAATACCCCTTCCAGTACGCGGTGATGTTGCCCGCGTTGCCCACCGGGAGGCAGTGCACGTCCGGGGCCTCGCCGAGGACGTCGCAAATCTCGAACGCCGCGGTCTTCTGGCCGGCGATGCGCACCGGGTTGACCGAGTTGACCAGCGTGACCGGATAGTCCGCGGCGGTCTTGCGGGCGAGTTCGAGGCAATCGTCGAAGTTCCCGTCGACCTGCAGGATCCGCGCGCCGTGCAGCACCGCCTGGGCGAGCTTGCCCATCGCGATCTTGCCCTGCGGAACCAGCACCGCGCAGGTGAGCCCGGCCCGCGCGGCGTACGCGGCGGCCGACGCCGAGGTGTTGCCGGTGGACGCACAGATCACCGCCTGGAGGCCGCTCGCGAGCGCGTGCGTGATCGCCACGGTCATCCCGCGGTCCTTGAACGAGCCGGTCGGGTTCGCGCCCTCGACCTTCAGGTAGACCGTGCAGCCGGTCAGCTCGGACAGATGCGCGGCGGGCAGCAGCGGGGTGTTGCCCTCGCCGAGCGTGACCACGCGCGCCCCGTCGGGGACCGGAATCCGGTCGCGGTACGCCTCGATAATTCCCGGCCAGGAACTCATGCTGCTGCCTCGATTCGGAGTTTCACCATGCGCATCGGCGAGGCGGAAGCAGGAATATCCATGATTCGCTTGCCAGCCGCGCTCATGCGTCTTCGCCTTCCACCCGCATCACGCTGACCACCTCGTGCACCACATCGAGTTTCGCGATTTCGTCCACAGTGGACTGCAAAGCCGCGTCGGGCGCGAGATGGGTCACCACGACGAGGCTCGCGGTGTCGTTCGCGTCGCGCTGGCGCACCGCGGCGATGCTCACGCCGTGCGCGGCGAACGCTTGCGCCACCTGGGCGAGCACGCCCGCGCGGTCCGCGACGTCGAGGCTCACGTGGTAGCGCGTCGGCGTCTGGCCCATCGGCCGCACCGGCAGCGCGGCGTGCGCCGATTCGCGCGGGCCGCGGCCGCCGAGCACCTGGTTGCGCGCCACCGCGACGAGATCGCCGAGCACCGCGCTCGCGGTCGGCGCGCCGCCCGCGCCCTGGCCGTAGAACATCAATTCGCCGGCCGCGTCCGCTTCGACGTAGACGGCGTTGAACGCGCCGCCGACGCCGGCCAGCTGGTGGCTGCGCGGAATCATCACCGGATGCACGCGGGCGGACACCGATTCCGTGCCGTCGTCCGCGGTGACGCGTTCGCAGATCGCCAGCAGCTTCACCGTGCGGCCGAGCGTGCGCGCCGCGGCGAGGTCGGACGCCGTGACGTCGGCGATGCCTTCGCGGTGCACGTCTTTCGCGGTGACCCGGGAGTGGAACGCCAGCGAGGCGAGGATCGCGGCCTTCGACGCGGCGTCGTACCCGTCGACGTCCGCCGTCGGGTCCGCTTCCGCGTAGCCGAGCCGGCTGGCCTCGTCGAGCGTTTCGGCGTAGCCCGCGCCGGTGGCGTCCATGGCGGAGAGGATGTAGTTGGTGGTGCCGTTGACGATCCCCATCACGCGGGTGATCCGGTCGCCGGCCAGCGATTCGCGCAGCGGGCGCAGCAGCGGGATGGCCCCGGCGACGGCGGCCTCGAAGTAGAGGTCCGCGCCGCTGGCGTCGGACGCCTCGAACAACTCGGCCGAATACTCGGCGAGCAGCGCCTTGTTGGCGGTGACCACGGATTTGCCCGCGTTCAGCGCGGTGAGCAGCCAGCTGCGCACCGGGTCGATCCCGCCGACCAGTTCGACCACCACGTCGACGTCGTCCCGCGCGACCAGCGCCGCGGCGTCGTCGGTCAGCAGCTCGGCGGGCAGTTCCGGGTGCTTGTCCGGCCGCCGCACCGCGATGCCGACCAGTTCCACCGGCGCGCCCGCGCGGGCCGCCAGCTCGCCGGCCTGTTCGGTGAGCAGCCGGGCGACCTCGCTGCCGACCGTGCCGCAGCCGAGCATCGCGACCCGGATGGGCGCGCGGTCCGCCGGCGACGGGCTTTTCGGAGACACAGTGGACACTTCTCAAACCTCCAGGCGCAGCATGTCGTCCGTCGTCTCCCTGCGCAGCAGCAGCCGGGCGGAGCCGTTGCGCACGGCGACCACCGCGGGTCGCGGCAGCCGGTTGTAACCGCTGGCCATCGCGTAGCAGTAGGCGCCGGTCGCCGCGACGGCCAGCAGGTCGCCGGGAGCCAGCGTGTCTGGCAGCCAGCAGTCTCGGACGACGATGTCGCCGGACTCACAGTGTTTTCCCACCACGCGAGACAACGTGGGGGTCGCCGGGTCGTCGCCGTCCGCAGTGTCGCTGGCGGACCGCGAAACCACGCGGCAGTCGTACACCGCGTCGTAGAGCGCCGTGCGGATATTGTCGCTCATGCCGCCGTCGACACTGACGTACCGGCGGGCGGTCTCGTCGCCGAGCGCCACGTCCTTGATCGTGCCCACTTCGTACAGGGTGAACGTGCCCGGACCGGCGATCGCGCGGCCGGGTTCGCCCGCGATGCGCGGCACCGGCAGTTCGGCGTACGCGCATTCCTTGCGGACGATCTCGCGGATCTGCGTGATCATCTGCGAGGGCGGCGGCGGGTTGTCCTTTTCGGTGTACGCGATGCCGAAACCGCCGCCGAGGTCGACGACGTTCATCTGCTCCAGCAGCTCCGGGCCGTGTTCCTTGGCCAGGTCCGCGAGCAGGCCGACGACGCGGCGCGCGGCCACCTCGAACCCGTCGGCGTCGAAGATCTGCGAACCGATGTGGCTGTGCAGGCCGACCAGCTTCAGCGACGGCGCGTTCAGCACGCGGCGGACGGCTTCGGCGGCGTCGCCGGACGCCAGCGAGAAACCGAACTTCTGGTCCTCGTGCGCGGTCGCGATGAACTCGTGGGTGTGCGCCTCGACGCCGACCGTCACCCGGACGAGCACCTTCTGCTCGATCTCGTGCGCGGCGGCGATTTCGGCGAGCCGGGCGATCTCGTAGTACGAGTCGACCACCACGGTGCCGACGCCGGCCTCGACGGCCGCGTCCAGCTCGGCGACCGATTTGTTGTTGCCGTGGAACGTGATCCGCTCCACCGGGAAGTTCGCGCGCAGCGCGACGGCCAGCTCGCCGCCGCTGCAGACGTCGAGGCTCAGCCCCTGCTCGGCCACCCACCGGGCGACCTCGACGGACAGGAAGGCCTTCGACGCGTAGTGCACGAGCGCCGGGTCGTCGAACGCCTCGGCGTAGTCGGCGCAGCGGGACTTGAAGTCCGCCTCGTCGACCACGAAGAGCGGCGTGCCGTAGGTCTGCGCGAGGTCGCGCACGTCGACCCCGGCGATCCGGACGACGCCGTCCGCGGCGCGATAAACGTTGCGCGGCCACACTTTCGCGGGCAGCTGGTCGAGTTCGCCGGCACTCGCGGGCGGGAACCCGGAGGCGTCGGCATGGGGGTAGACGTCGGCGTGGCGGGGGCCCGCGGGGTGCGCCATTGTTTACATCCGTTCCGGAGCGGAGACACCGAGCAGCGACAGGCCGTTCGCCAGCACCTGGCGCGCGGCTTCACACAGAGCGAGCCGGGCGTACGTGAGGGGAGTGGCCTCCTCGTCGCCCTGCGGGAGGACCCGGCCCACGGTGTAGAACTTGTGGTACGCGCCGGCCAGTTCCTCGAGGTAGCGGGCCACGCGATGCGGTTCGCGCATCTCCGCCGCCCGCCGCACCACCGCAGGGAATTCGCCGATGGTGCGGATCAGGTCGCCTTCGGCAGGCAGGGTGAGCAGTCCGAAATCGGCGTCCGCGCCGGACTCGTCGACCTTGAGGCCGAGGTCCGCCGCGCCGCGCCGCAGCGACGACAGCCGGGCGTGCGCGTACTGCACGTAGTAGACCGGGTTGTCGTTGGAATGCTTGCGCAGCAAGTCCAGATCGATGTCCAAAGAGGAATCGACGGAGTACCGGATCAGCTCGTAGCGGGCCGGGTCGACGCCGACCGCCTCGACGAGGTCCTCGAGCGTGATCACGGTGCCCGCGCGCTTGGACATCCGCACCGGCTTGCCGTCGCTGACCAGGTTCACCATCTGGCCGATCAGCACCTCGACCGTGGCCGGGTCGTCGCCGAACGCCGCGGCGGCCGCCTTGAGCCGCGCGATGTAGCCGTGGTGGTCCGCGCCCAGCATGTAGATGCACAGGTCGAAACCGCGGTTGCGCTTGTCCTTGAAGTAGGCGAGGTCGCCCGCGATGTAGGCCGGGTTGCCGTCCTTCTTGAGGACGACGCGGTCCTTGTCGTCGCCGTACTCGCTGGACTTCAGCCACCACGCGCCGTCGGCGAAGTAGAGGTTGCCGGAGTCCTTGAGCTGCTGCACCGCCGCGTCGACCGCGCCGGATTCGTGCAGCGAGTTCTCGTGGAAGTAGACGTCGAAATCGGTGCCGAACTCGTGCAGGCTCTGCTTGATCTGGCTGAACATCAGCTCGATGCCGATGCGCCGGAAAGTCTCGTGCCGCTGCACCTCGGGCAGGCTCAGCGCGCTCGGCTCGGCCTTGAGCACTTCGGCCGCGATGTCGCTGATGTAGCCGCCCGCGTAGCCGTCCTCCGGCGCGGGCTCGCCCTTCGCGGCGGCGATCAGCGAACGCACGAAGCGGTCGATCTGCGCGCCGGCGTCGTTGAAGTAGTACTCCCGGGTGACGTCCGCGCCCTGCGCGCCGAGCACCCGGCCCAGCGCGTCGCCGACCGCGGCCCAGCGCGTGCCGCCGAGGTGGATCGGACCGGTCGGGTTCGCCGAGACGAACTCCAGGTTGATCCGCCGCCCGGCCAGCGCGTCGCCGCGGCCGTACTCCGCGCCCGCGGCCAGCACCTGGCGCACGACCTCGCCCTGCGCGTCCGCGGCGAGCCGGAAGTTGAGGAAACCCGGTCCGGCGACCTCGGCCGCGGCCACGCCGTCCGCCCCCGCGACGACCTCGGCGAGCGCCTCGGCGAACTCGCGCGGTTTCAGCCCGGCCTTCTTCGCCACCTGCAGCGCGAGGTTGGTCGCGTAGTCTCCGTGGTCCGGGTTGCGCGGGCGTTCGATGGTCACGGTCTCCGGCAGCACGGCGGCGTCGACGCCCCGTGCGGCGAGGACCTGCACGGCGGAGCTGCGGACCAGATCGGCGAGAGCGGCGGGAGTCACTCGCCGAATTCTAGGTGCGCTCCGGCCGCGCGCTCGAAGCGGTACGCGCTCGCGAGACGGCGGGCACACCGGAGGCGGATGTTCCGCTCGCCGGGGCGCCTCGCGGGTGTTCACGGTGATCGCACGCCCGGTCTCTACACTGGGCTACCGGCAGGGTCCGTCCGGATCCCTCCCCCGCTCTCACGAGGAGATCTCGGCAATCATGGCCAACGGGACCACCAAGAAGAAGGGCTCGTCCGCGTCCGCGGTGAAGGCGGCGAAGAACCGCTCGGTCGTCGCGGGCAAGCGTACGCCCTGGGGCACCATCATCGGCGTCGTCGTGGTGGTCGCCCTGCTGGCCGGCGTCATCGTCTACTACCTGCAGGCTTCCGCGCCCAAGCGCGACCAGAAGTCCAGGGACGAGGCCGCCGCCGCCTTCGCGCCGACCGCGAGCAACCCGGACCCGTCGAAGAAGATCCCCGGGGTGGTCATCAAGCAGTACCCCGGTTCGGTGCACATCCTGCCCACCGAACGGGTGGCCTACGACCAGAGCCCGCCGTTCGGCGGCCCGCACGACGGCTACTGGGCCGCGTGCACCGGCATCGTCTACCCGGAGGCGGTGCGCAACGAGAACATGGTGCACTCGCTCGAGCACGGCACGGTGTGGATCGCCTACAACCCGGACCAGATCAAGGGCGACCAGGTCGCGCTGCTCGAGGCGCGGGTCAAGGGCAAGCCGTACACGATGATGTCGCCCTACCCGGGCCTGGACAAGCCGATCTCGCTGCAGTCGTGGGGCCACCAGCTGAAGCTGGACAGCGCCGACGACCCGCGCATCGACCAGTTCATCGCCGCGCTGCGGACCAACCCGAACGGCGTGTACCCGGAGATCGGCGCCTCGTGCGACGCGCTCGGCAAGGGCATGTTCGACCCGAGCAACCCGCCGAAGTTCGACCCGAGCAAGCCGGGCAAGGACGCGAAGCCGATGGACTACAAGGGCACCACCGGCGCGCAGGGCGAGCAGGGCGGCATGCCGGGGACCCCGCCGGCCGGGCAGTGACCGTGGGGCGCTCCGAAGACCGGACCGAGACGGGCGGAGCCCCGGCCGAAGCCGCCGAGCCCGAGTTCGCCGAGGAGTCCGCCCCGGCGGAACGGACCGGCTGGTCCCGGTGGGTGGTCATCGGCGGGACGCTGATCGCGGTGCTGCTGGTCGGGGCCGCGATCGGGGTCTTCGCGACGCGGCTCACCGACGGCGGCGACGCGGCCCCCGCGACGCCGGGCGCGGGTTCGGTCGAGGTCGGGTTCGCCCAGGACATGTCGGTGCACCACCTGCAGGCGGTCACCATGGCCGGCTGGGCGCGCGACCATTCGACCGACCCGGAGATCCGCCAGCTCGCGTTCGACATCGAGCGCACGCAGACCGAGCAGGTCGGGCGGATGAAGGGCTGGCTCATGCTGTGGGACCAGCCCGAGCAGGCGACCGGCGCGTACATGACGTGGATGACCGAGCCGATGGGGCACGCGGGCATGCAGATGCCGACCAGCGCCCCGGCGGGCGGCGCGCCGATGCCGGGCATGGCCACCGAGGCGGAGCTGACGAAGCTGCGCACGCTGTCCGGCCGCGCGCTGGACGTCGAGTTCCTGCAGCTGATGCTGCGGCACCACCAGGGCGGCGTCGCGATGGCCGAGTACGCGCAGGCCCACACGTCCAACGACGCGGTGAAAGCCTTGTGCCGCAGCATGCTGGTGTCGCAGGGCGCGGAAATGGACCAGATGAAGATGATGCTGAAGGCGCGGGACGCGCAGCCGCTGCCCGCCCCGTGAAAAGCTCGTGAGTGTTAAAGCCGGTTAGAACCGGTTGCCATGTTTCAGGACTTCGTGAACAGATGTGTTTCAGGACTTTGTGGGCAGTTTTTGGTTGGCGAGGCGTTGGTAGCGTACTGATCGGTCCAGGGTGAGCTGGCGGGCGATCGTGTCGTTGATCATGACGGTGACGCGGTCGCCTTGCCAGTAGACGCTGGCGGTGTGTCCGGCCCATCGGCGTCCCAGGACGATGGAGCATCCGGAGAACGCGATGACGCCGGTGGCCGAGACGGGCCGGGTGGCGAGGCCGCTGGGCCGGCGCGGCCCGGTGGCGGGGACGGCTTTGGGCCGGGCGTCGTAGCGCTGCCGGGGCGTGTCGCCGTTGAGGCTTTGGTGGCGGCGGTGGTTGTAGATCGTCCGGTATTCGTCGAGCAGTTCCTGCAGCTGGGCGAGTGTGCCGGCGGCCGGTCGGGCGGCGAGCCATTTCTGCAGGGTCTGATGGCTGCGTTCGTTCTTGCCGCAGGTTTGCGGGTGGTGCGGGGCGGCGGCGATCGCGGTTATCCCGAGGGCGGCGAGGCGGCGTTCGAGTTCGACCATGCGGCCGCGGTGTTTGCCCGAGAAGGCGAGCCCGTTGTCCGACAGCAGCGCCACGGGCAGGCCGTGTCCGGCGAAGGCGTGTTGCAGGGCGGCCCAGGTGGCGGCGGTGGTCTCGCCGGTCGCCGCGTAGGCGCCGACGTCGAGGCGGGAGTGGTCGTCGAGGATCTGGATGATGCAGACCTTCGTCCCGTCGGCCAGGTGGTGCTCCATGCCGTCGATCTGCCAGCAGCCGTTGGGGTCGGCGTATTCGAACCGGCGCCGCGTCCGGGGTTTCTTGCGCGGCTGCGGGACGATCTGCCCGTGGGCGCGCAGGATCCGGTAGACCGCCGACTGCGACGGCACCGCAGCGGCGCCCTGGGCTTCCAGCCGCCAGCGGATCGAGATCGGCCCGTTGTCGAGCCCTTCGTCGGCGAGTTCCTTGCGGGCACGCAGCACCGCCTCCGCCACCTCCGTCCCGAGCGCGGTCGGGCGGCGGTGCGGGGCGGTGCTGCGGCGGGTGAACCCGTCGGCGCCCTCGGCCCGGAACCGGTTCAGGTACTTGTGGAACACCGTCCGGGACACACCGTGCTCGCGGCAGAACCGCGCGATGTTGACGTCTTC
Source organism: Streptomyces sp. AA4 (assembly GCF_000158875.1). NCBI lineage: Bacteria > Bacillati > Actinomycetota > Actinomycetes > Kitasatosporales > Streptomycetaceae > Streptomyces > Streptomyces sp. AA4. The sequence goes on from NZ_GG657746.1 coordinate 6,830,501, forward strand.
GCCCGCGGCGGCGCCAGCGACCGCGGCGACGAACTCAGGATCCATCGAAAACCCTGCTCTGCCCATCGCCGCATGATCACCACAGCAGCCGTGGCGACCAGACCGACAGGCCGGTCAGTGTCCACGATGTCCTGAAACATCACCTGTTCACGATGTCCTGAACTCAGACAGCCGGTTAGAACCGGTTTTAACACTCACGAGCTTTTGTATGTCGGCCGCGCCAGTTCCTTGACGTCGCCCAGCGTCCCCCACTCGTCGCGCCCGAGCCGGGACAGCGGCCGCAGCCGGTCGATCATCGGGTGGTCGCCGTCGAGCACGTCCTCGTTGACCGCGAGGTGCACGACCCGGCCGAACACCACTGTCGAACGCCCGAAACCGACCGTGCTGTGCAGTTCGCATTCGAACGCGACCGGCGATTCCGCGACCCGCGGCGGGCGGACCTTCAGGCTCGGCTCGCGGGTCAGCCCGGCCTCGTCGAATTCGCTCAGTTCCGGCGGGAAATCCGCGCCGGTCGCGTTGATCTGCTCGAACAGCGGCTCGGGCGCGAGGTTGACCACGAACTGCCGGGTCGCCTCGACGTTGCGCAGGGTGTCCTTCCGCCCGACCGAGGTGAACTGCAGGACCGCGGGCGCGGCCGAGGCGACGGTGAAGAACGAATGCGGCGCGAGGTTGTCCACTCCGTCGCGGGAAACGCTCGACACCCAGGCGATGGGCCGCGGCACGACGGTCGCGGTCAGCAGGTGGTAGAACGCGTTCGGGGCCAGCTGGGCGGGGTCGAAGTCCTTGCGCATAGCCCCCGGTCTACCAGGAGAGCTCCGCGCACCGGCGGGCGCATTGCGGTCCCTCGACCTGAAGCGTCGCGTGCTTGATCTCGTAGCGGGCCGAAAGCAGGTCCTGGGCCTTGGTGAGCACGGCGGACTGTTCGGCGTCGGCCCGCACCGTCAGGTGTGCCGAAGCGACCTCCATGCCCGAGGTCAGCGTCCAGACGTGCAGGTCGTGCACGTCGGCGACCCCCGGCAGCGCGGCGAGTTCGGTGCTGATCTCGCCGACGTCCACGCCGGCGGGCGCGTGCTGGAACAGGATCCGCAGCGCGCGACGGGCGAGCGTCCAGGTGCGCGGCAGCACGAACAGGCCGATCGCGACACCGATGATCGGGTCGGCGTAGCGCCAACCGGTGGTGAGCGTGATCGCGCCGCTGAGCAGCACGCCGACCGAGCCGACGAGGTCAGCGAGCACTTCGAGGTACGCGCCGCGGACGTTCAGGCTCTCTTTCGCGCCCGCGCGCAGCACGAGGAACGACACCACGTTGGCGACGAGCCCCGCGGCCGCGGCGAGCAGCACCGGCAGGCCAGGCACCTCCGGCGGGTCGGTGATCCGGCCGATCGCCTCAACCGCCACGTACCCCGCGACGCCGAACAGCAGCACCGCATTGGCAAGCGCGGCAAGGACTTCCGCCCGGTACATGCCGAACGTACGACTGGGCGTGGGCCCGCTGCGGCGCGCGAGCACGATCGCGGCGAGCGCCATGCCGACGCCGAGGACGTCGGTGAACATGTGCGCGGCGTCGGAGATCAGCGCGAGCGAGCCGGTCGCGAAACCGACCGCGAATTCCAGCACCATGAACCCGGCACCGACCGCGAGAGCGATCAGCAGCGCGCGGACGTAGCGGCCGGACGCGCTCGCCGGAGCGGCGGTGTGCCCGTGGCCGTGCCCGTGTCCCATCGCTCGCCTCCCAGGTTTCGGTGTCGAGAGGAATATATAGTGGTATGCGCATATATGCAATATAGGGTAGCCTAACTTCACCCTAATGCCTGGCGGAGCGGATTTCCCAGCCCTGTTCCGCGAGGTGGGAAAGCTCAGCGCACGAGCCGGAAGAACCCGCGGATCTGCTCGACGAGCGACGCCGGTTGTTCCATCGCCGCGAAGTGCCCGCCGCGCGGCAGCCGCTCGAACCAGCGCAGATCGGTGTACTTCAGCTCCGCCTGCCGCCGTGACGGACGGACGATGTCCCGCGGATAGACCGAGATCCCGGACGGCGCCGTGACCAGGTCGCCGAAGCTGCGGTAGCTCTCCCAATACAGCCGCGCGGACGACGTCGCCGACGCGGTGAACCAGTACGCCGAGATCGCGTCGAGAAGCTGCTGCCGGGTGACCGCGTCCTCGGGGTGGCCGTCGTTGTCGGTCCACGCCCAGAACTTCTCGGCAATCCAGGCCGCCTGTCCGGCTGGCGAGTCAGTCAGACCGTAGCCAAGCGTTTGCGGCCGCGTGCCCTGCTGAGCCGAATACCCCTGCCCGGTACGCCGGAACTCCGCCGCGGCCTGCGCCCCTTCGCGCTCCTCGTCGGTCTCGTCCTCGAACTGGCCTTGAGGCGCGGCCGCCATGTTGACGTGCACCCCCGCGACCCGCTCCCTGGCCACCTCGCCGAGCGCGCCCGAGACCGCCGACCCCCAGTCGCCACCCTGCGCGCCGTAGCGCTCGTAGCCGAGCGAGACCATCAACCGATCCCACGCCGTCGCGATCCGCCGCACACCCCACCCGGTGCTGGCGGGCTTGTCACTCCAGCCATACCCCGGCAACGAAGGCGCGACGACGTGAAACGCGTCCGCCGGGTCGCCCCCGTGCGCCCGCGGATCGGTCAGCGGACCCAGAAGGTCGAGGAATTCGAGCACCGAGCCGGGCCAGCCGTGCGTGATCACCAGCGGAAACGCGTCCGGCTCCGGCGAGCGGAGATGCACGAAGTGAATCCCGAGGCCGTCGATCTCCTGGCGGAACTGCGGGAAGACGTTGAGCCGCTCGGCGAACCCGAAGTCGTAGTCCTCGGCCCAGCTGCGACACAGCTCCCGGGCGTACGCGAGGGGCACCCCTTGCTCCCAGCCGCCGACGGTCTCCGCCTCCGGCCACCGAGTGCGCCGCAACCGCGCCCGGACGTCCTCGATGTCCTCTTGCGCCACCCTGACCTGGAACGGTTCGGCCTCCACCGCCGCCTCCCTCCGCGTCGATCTTCCGAAGCCTTCATACCCGCTGCGAGCGGTGGTTAAGGCATGCGCTAGGCTCTCTTCAGTCGCGCAAGCGAGCCCTCGTAGCTCAGGGGATAGAGCACTGCCCTCCGGAGGCAGGTGTCGCAGGTTCGAATCCTGCCGAGGGCACACAAAGACGGGTACGAGGAGATGTCAGGCCTGACATCTCCTCGTTTTGTATTTGCGCTGGTCAAGTCATCGCTCTTGCCTCATGGGAGGCGGGGCGCGCACTCCGCCACCTCACCGCCAGCCCACGCAAGATCGGCGCCATCGTCAAAGCCGCGCTCGTCCTCACCCCTTCGAGCGCGGGCGACTGCACTGAAAGTCGTTGAGAGCACTGCACTATTCGGCCGGATTGAACGCTGACGGCGAACGGCTGCGCGACTGTCCGCTCTCCGACAGCGATCCCAAGCCGCAAACCCTGTTCGACAAGCTCGCCCGCCGCCGACGGCTGCCGGGAAGTGGTGCCGTGTGTGCGGGTGGCTCCTGAATGCCGGACGCGGCGGGCTGGGAACAGGCGAAGCCCCGGCGGGTTCGCGGATGTGAGTCAGCTGACGACCGAGGGCTTCGAGTCCCTTGTCTGGCAAAGCGTTCGATCTCCTCCTCGACACCGCGCCGGGGGCTGGAACTCGCCGCCCGCGCGCCTCGGCTCGGCCTGACCGGTTGCCGCCGCACCGTCGATGCCGAGTCCGGCCAGCACCCACTCCCGCTATATTCGTCCGCTGTTCGAGCCGGGCGGCTCCAACTACGGGTCGAGACAGGTGTTCCCGAACGGCCGCGCGCACTTCGTCCCGGGCACTCCACCGGATTCCCCGGCCACCGCACAACTCCGTGCAGTTCGGCCAGCACCCCGTGATGGGTCACGAAGCCGCGGTGCGGAAGCTCCCTGCACTCCCGAAGCGACGACACGTGCGACTCGAACGCACATAGCGGCCAAACAACGCAGTACGCCCAACGATTCCTTCGTCTGGGCCTGAAAACTGGTCCGCGATGTGTGCCCCCACGGCACTCGCGAGCACAAACGCCAGAGCGCGGGGCACCACCGCGCTCTGGCGTTCCTTCGCGCAGAGCCGGGTCGTACCCCAACCAGCGTCCAGGGCGGATGCCGGAGAACTCGGCGATCCGGAGCCGCCGGAGCCATCGCCCCAGCCGCGGTCCGGCCCACCGCCGGTTCGCGACGGTGCGGGCGGGCCTGGGGAGGAACATTCCGTGCACCGCCAACCCTCCGAGCGACGCCGGGCCGCCGTCGCGGAACGACGGCGGCCCGGTGCTATCGGCGGTACATTTCTTTCCAGTCCCTAGTCCTGGTGCACCGGCCCCTTGGCATTCTTCGCCTGCTGGATCACCTGGCCGCCGGCGCCGTCCGCCTGCTGCACCACCCTGCCGGACGAACCGCTGGCGTCCTGGCGGACCTCACCTGTCGTTTTGTCGGCGCTCTGGGTGACAACTCCCTTGCTGTCGCGTGCCAGCTGCGTGACGTTTCCCGACGAATCGTCGGCAGACTGAACGACGGTCCCGGTCGAATTCCGGCGGCTCTGGGTCACGGCACCGCTGCTGCCGTTCGCGGTTTGCTGCACGGGCACGCCGATGAGCTGGTTCACCTCGGTCAGCAACTCGTTCGCGGTTTTCCACGCCAGCCCATCGAACCGTTTGATCTCGGCCCCCTTGCTGATGACCACGGTTGTCGGATAACCCCGCACGTGGTACTTGTCGGCAATGCCGGGCAGCTCGTCAGCGTCCACGTGGACGAGCAACCACGAACCGTCCGCCTTGGCAGCGGCCCGAGAGGCGATAGGCGACAGCAGATTGCAGTAGTAGCACCAGCGCGTGCCGATCTCCATAACCACCGGGGTGTTCTGGGAGTAGGCCAGCACCTCGTCGAGTTCCTTCTCGTCGGACAGGTAGACCTCGTTGCGAGTGCCCTCGGGGTGATCCGGATAGTGCGTGGTCGTGACGGTCGTGATCCACGCGCGCAGCGACGCCTCGTCCTTGACCGAAGTCTGGTTGACGGGGACCCCGTGGTAGTAAGCGATCACGCCGCGCTTGCCGGCCATTCCCTGATCCCGCACCACATCCGGGACTTTGGCCTCGTCCGCGAGCGCGACCAGGAACTTGCCCTTCCCCTCAGCCGAGATCTTCTCGAGCACCTTGCTCTCCGGGTCCGGCAGGTTCCTCCCGAAATACGTCACGACCACGCGGCCTTGAGAGGTGGCCAGAAGGTCGCCGAAATCGAAGTCCGGCCCGATCGACTTGGTTGTCGGGTCCGGGGGCAGCGGCTTCCCCTGCACGAAGGTGTCGATCCAGTTCTCGACCCCGTAGCTGTTGTTGTTGTAGCCGGTGTGCCGGCCGACTTCCTTGCCGTCCTTGAGGGCGATCAAGGTAGGCGTCCACGGGCTGCCGTACGCCTGCCGGATCACCGGATCCTTGCCCACGTCGACGCGGGCGAGAAGCCACTTCCCCGCGTCGTTCTTCGCCTTGCCGGTCAGCACCGGGGCCAGCTGCTCGCACGGCTGGCATCCCTGGGACGACATTTCGAGCACGACCGGAACCGACCGCGACTTCTGGAGCAGAGCCGCGTAGTCGGCGTCGGCTACGTCGACCGCGTTATCGACGATCGGCGGGAACGCCGCTGCCGGGGCCGCTGCCGTCGGTGCCGGCTGAGGCGAAGCGAACGCGGTGCCGCCCAGCGAGCCGACTGTCAGTGCGCCCGCGAGGGCCGCACCGGCCGCGAGGCGCGTCAATACTTTAGCCATCTTATCCCTTTGCTATCAGAGGAGAAACATTCTGTACGTACGGACCGCGGATTCCGCTCCTTTCTCGCGGCGACAGGTCAGGCTTTGGCGAGGTCCGCCGGCTCGACAAGCGAGAAAACTCGCGAAACAAGGAAGACCGGCAAGACTGCCAGCGCCGAGGCGGCCCAGGTCAGGGCGTCCACGGACACCGCGAGCAGCAGTCCGCCGGCCAAGGCGCCGCCGGCGACCGCGGCGTTCCAGCCGGAGACGATCAGTGCTTGGGCAAGGTCCGCCCGCCGACCGGCGAGAAGGGCGGCAACGGCTTGGAATGAAGTCGGCGCGCCGCCGAAAGCGAAGCCCCACAACGCACTTGCCGTCAGCAACACTGCTGGCTCGCGTCCGGCGAGAGTAAGCACGACGAAGCAAACGGCCACTGTCGAGGCGGTGCAGACGAGCACTGCCCGCGGGTACCGGTCGAGCACAAGCCCGACCAGCCACAGACCGGCAACCGTTGCCACTCCGAAAAGCAGCAGTCCCGTGCTGAGCAACTCGAGGTGGCCACGGCTTGCGTAAAACGAGCCGAGATAGGTGTAGACGATGTTGTGTCCCAAGGAGAACGCGACCACCACGACGAGCAACCAGCGAAGGCCCCGGACGCGGAGAACCAGCGAGAGACGCATCGGAGCGCCGGGCGCGTCGCCCGGCAACGGCGGCACCGCCACCGCGATCCACCAGAACAGCGGCACCGCGAGGAGCGCCATTCCGACGAACACCCAGCGCCAGCCAATGGTCTCCCCCACCGCGGCACCGGCAGGTACGCCGAATGCGAACGCGATCGGAGTGCCAGCCATCGCGACGGCGAGCGCGCGGGCGGAGCGTTCCGCCGGAACCAGCCTCATCGCGTAGTTCGCCACCAGCGACCACAAGACGCCGGTGATCGCGCCGGAAGCCACTCTCGCCACGAGCGTCAGCGCGAACCACGGCGAAGCCGCGACCACCAGATTTGTCGCGAAGAATCCGGCAACCAGGAGAAGCAGGAGCGTCTTGCGCGGCATCCGGGCGGACGCTGCGGTCAGCGGCAGCGCACCGACCGCCGTCGTGACTGCGTACACCGTGACGAGCTGGCCGGCCACCGCGGGCGACACGCCGAGGTCGGCGGCGGCCGGGAGCAGGATCCCGGCCGGGACAACCTCGGTCAAGCAGCCGATGAACACTGCGGCAGCCAGTGCCAAAAGCGCGAGGACGGCGCGACGCGGCGCGAGGTCGGTCATCGGATCCTCCGTAAGTCGTCAGGCGGCCCGCGGGCCGGCTTTCGCAGCATCGGCAAATGCCGGAAATCGGGTTCGGCGGCCGGGGCTGCCCGGGCGGCGCGCGCTTCTCACCGGTCCGGCTGCTCGGCCGGAACCGGCACTTCCGGGCGAACCGTCCCCGATTCGGTCGGATACCCGGCCTCGACCCAGTCAGCGATGCCCTCGCGGTACTTGCGGACGTTGAGATACCCCAGCTCGATCAGCCGGTTGCCGACGAAATCGCTGTTCCGGCACGGGGTATTGGCGCAGTACACGACGATCGCCGCGGCCTTGTCCGGGACGACCCGCGGCGCGTGCTCGTCGGTGAACCGGGCCGCGTGCTCGTACGGGAAGCCCGGGATGTTCAGCGCGCCGGGCAGGTGTTCCCGCTCGTAGTACGCGACCGGCATGGTGTCGACGACCACCACCCTGCCGGACTCCATTTCGCGCTTGAGCTCATCACGGCCGATCAACGCCACCATGTGCGCCGCTCCTTTTCCCTGGCGGAATGCCCGCGCGATGCGGGCCGCCACCAGATAGCTGACGAAAGCCACGACCACGGAATTGATCGCGGGAATGCCGAATTCGAAAAATATCGCCGATGCCGTCCCGAGCACCCAGCTGACCAGTGCGGCCGGCACCCAGTCGCGGCCGCTGGCCGGCCGGCCGTTCCGCAGCGCGTCGAGGGCCGCGCGGCAGTCGCGAACCACGAAATACTCTGCGATCAGCACACCGGCGACCGGCGGCGTGAGCACCCCGACCGCGGTCAGGAACCCGGAGAAGCTGTCGGCGATGCCGGCCGCGGACGCCGCCGTGCCGAGCGCGCCCAGCAAGACCACCGCCTGGACCCGGCTGATTTTCCAGCGCAGCAAGACATCGACGACATTGACCACGCCCAGCGACGCGGAGTACAGATTCCAGTCGTTGATCTTGAGAATCGCGGTGGTCAGCACCAGCGTGCCGAGCACGCCGGAGGACGAAGCGACCATGCTGACGATGTCCGACGTCGCGGTTGCGTGCGCGAGCAGCACCCCGATCAGTCCGATCAGGTACTCGCCGAGCGTCACGCTGAGCACAGTCTGTTTGACGACGTCCCCGGTCGTCCGGTTGAACCGGGTCATGTCCGGCGTCATCAGCGCACCGAGAATGAACGCACCGGACACCAGGGTCGTCGCCGCGCCTAGAGAGAGCGCGGGGCCAGGCGGCTGTGCTGACACCAGCGCCCCGAGCGAGTGTCCGCTCAGCGTGTCCACGATGGAGTATCCGGCCAGCAGCAGGAAGGCGGGCACTGTCAAGTAGGAGACCGCTGCCATGATCCGGAACCCGCAGGCACTGATCGCGGTGATCGCCACCCCGCCGAGCACGGCCCACGCCCACTCCGGCACCGCACCGGTGAGTTCGTGCATGCCGTGCGCGAAAACGCCGTTCTGCACGCCGAACCAGCCGGCCAGGCTCACCGCGACCAGCAGCCCGACGAGCGCGGATCCTTTGCGCCCGAAGCCGGCCCAGCGCGCGAGCACCGAGGTCGAAAGCCCCTCGCGCACTCCGGCGATTCCCAGCAGGACGGTGATCACTTCCAGCAGCACCGAGCCGATCGTGATCGCCAGCACCGCGTTCCAGAACGTCATCCCGTAGCCGAGCAGCGCCCCGACGATGAACTGCTGCAGAGACGAGACCTGGCCGAACCGCTGTACCGCGACCTCGTACCACGACCGGCGAGCCGTGTCCGGAACCGTGGTCAGCGAATAGTCGTCGCCGCGGCCGGTCATCGTCCCGCCGCCGCGAACACGGAGTCCCGCACGACCAGGAAGCCCTGGCCGACGCGGGGACGGAACGCGAATTCCCGGTCGAAGAACCGGCGCAGAAAGGGAACCCGCTGGTGGTAGACGAACATCGACCGCGGATTGCCGGTGATCAGGCCAGAACCCGCGAACAACGGTATCTCCGCGAGAAGGTAGCGAACCGCGAGGCGCAGGGCTTCGCTGTCCGGCGCGACCCCGGTCTTCCCCTGCAGCACCCAGGAGGACGCGTCGTAGGCCGCGGCCCGGAACGCCGGGTCGGATTCGAGCTGGGTCTCCGCTTCGCGCAACAGTTCGCGGTAATCCGGCATCGTGCGCAGACGGGCGATGCCGAGGATCCGCCGCTCCGGATCCGGCACGCCGAGCACGCGCAACGCGGAAGCGATCTTGTTGTGCACGTGGCAGGACTGCCGGTGCACCTTCTGTTTGGCCCGCGCCGCCGGATACCCGAGCGCTTCCAGCGTGTAGACAGCGACTTCGTCCGGGACGAAGAAGTGGTATTCGGGGAAGTGTTCCGCGGTCCAGGCGACGAGACGAGTCAGGCGATCCGCGGTGAAGTAGCCGTTGAAAAGGCTCACGCCGACGCAGGCGTGTTCCGCTCCCGGATACAGGGCGGCACAATCTGAAGACAATGGATTCGCTTCGAACATGCGAGACCTGAAACCTTTCCTGATTTCTTCTCCACAAGGCGACGACGGTGCACAGTGACGCCGGGTGCACCGGAGCGAATAGCTGACTCAGCACGGTCCGGCGGCACCAGCCCGAGCGGACGGTATCGGTTTTCCGGGTTTCGACGATGAAACTCTCACCGACTGAGATTAATGCGTAACAACGCGTGATCGACCCGACCATGTTATGGACGCGCACCGGCGACGACTAGTACGGCAATTCATCAGATCACGAGGTTAATTTTCATCGCCTCATCGTGCATTTTTCACGCCGGGAAAACTGACTGGCGCACAATTCGGGGGACTCCGAATGGCGGCCTGACGGAAGTGCGGCCAGCGCGAATCGGTCCGCCCGCAGCTTCGCCGAGATGCTCGCCGACCCGGCGGTCCGCGAGTCGATCCCGCAGGTATCGAACTCGCCATCCGAGCCGCACGGGAGATCTCCGAAAGGGTTGGGGTGGCACGCTGCGCGCCAGGTGCCGCGGACCGACGAGCAACCCCAGCACCGTCAGGTCAACAGCAGGCACCGCCAGCGGTGCGGCGAAAAGCTGGCAACTGCAGCTTCAACGTCAGGTTGAAGACGTTCCCAAACCCAAACAGGGAGGGTGCGCCCGAAGACCAGCCTCATCGTGATCGCGACAAACCGGGCAATCGTCCGTGAACTGGCGCTCATGCCGACCACCCGCCTGCGCCAGGAAGCTCGCCTCGACCACCAAGGTGCCGACGAAAGCCCCTTGGCCAGCCCCGTTCCCATCCTTTGGCAACCCTGCCGAGGCACATCTCTCCGCTTTAAGTTTCTTGATCTTTCGGCGCGATTCAGCGCGTTCCCGTGCTCAGCAGGCAAAATCCGCTGCGACCCCTTCCGCCGTCGCGCAACGTACCGACGGCGGAAGCACTAAACCTGCCGCCCGGCCTTCCCGCTTTCGGCGACCCGCAGCAAGGCCTTCCCGATCACCGCGGCCTCCTCGTCGCTGACATGCGCCGAGAAATGCCGCTCGATGCTCTGCAGGTACACCGGCGCGGTCTTCCGCAGCGCGCGGACTCCCTCGTCAGTGATCACCGCCCAGCTCACCCGGCGATCGTCCGGCTCCGGGCGTTTCATCACCAGTCCGGCCCGCACCATCTCGTCCACCAGGCGGCTCACTCGCGTGCGGCTGAGCACCACCCGGTCGGCGACCTCCGCCATCCGCAGGCCCTGCTTTCCCGCCGCGTTCAGTTCCAGCAGGACGTCGTACCAGGCCAGAGGCACCGTCCCGCCCCGTTGCACGTCGGTTTCGATGGCTCGTACCGCGGCACTGTGCGCGAGCAGCATCGCCCGCCACGCCTCCAGGCCGATCTTCGGGTCGCTCACGCCTCCCAGGGTACGTCATTGCGTGCGGGCGCACCTAACGTATAGAGTGCGTGCGTACGCACTTAAATTCCCGGAGGAGGACCGATGGTCAAGCCCATCACGCGCGACGAGGTCAAGAAGCGGATCGACGCTGGTTCGGCGATCGTCGTCGAGGCACTGCCCGCCGACTACTACGCGAAGGCGCATTTGCCCGGCGCGCTCAATCTGCCGGTGGACGACGTCGAGAGACTCGCGCCGAACCTGTTGCCGGACAAGGACTTCGCGGTGATCGTCTACTGCGCCGATTCGCCGTGCCAGAACTCGGGGACCGTCGCGAAGCACCTGGCGGAACTCGGGTACACCCAGGTCTTCGACTACGACGAGGGCAAAGCCGACTGGATCGCGGCCGGACTGCCGACCGAATCCGGCCGCTGAAAGGACGGAAACACCATGACAGAAGCAACTCGCGTGGTCGCCGGAACGGAACTTCCCGCCGCCGGGACCTGGAAGGTCGATCCCGGACACGCCGAGGTCGGTTTCGTGGGCAGGCATTTCCTGCTCACCAAGGTCCGCGGCCGGTTCACCGGCGTGGACGCCACGGTGGAAATCGGCGAGAAGATCGAAGACACCACGGTGCGCGCGGTCATCGAGATGGCTACTGTGGACAGCGGCGACCAGACCCGGGACGACCACCTGCGTTCCGGGGATTTCTTCGACGTGGAACAGCATCCGCGAGCCACGTTCGAATCAACCTCAGTGAGTGCGACCGGCAACGAGGCGACGATGGTCGGCGACCTGACCATTAAGGGCGTCTCGCGTCCGGTCACTCTCGCCGTGGAGTATCTCGGGCACGCGCGCGATCCGTGGGGAAATGATCGCGCGGTGTTCTCCGCTCGCGGCAAGATCAATCGCGAGGACTGGGGATTGGTCTGGAACATGGTACTGGAATCGGGCGGCCTGCTCGTCTCCAAGGAAATAGAACTCGTCCTTGAGATCGAGGCGATCCGCGCTTCCTGAGCGAAGGGGCCGTTCGCGGGTGGCTTCTGAACTGGAGGAACAGAAGCCACCCGCGAACGCTCAATCCTCGACCGTTCGCGGGCGCAGCGTCGCGACCGGTTTGCGGTCGGGCTCAAGCGCGCCGACGAGATCTTCGCCAGCGCCCCGCAGGACAACCGCATTCGGAGGCACGTCCAGCTGATCCGCGAGCGTTTCCCCGATGCGGCGCAGGCTGGTTTCCAGGTTCTCTCCGTCAACGACGGGCCGCACGGCGAACAGCACGACCTCGCACGAACTCTCCGAGGCCTGGAATTGGAGGCCGGACGCCCCGATCGATTCCGCGATCGGAAGTGCCTGTCCCAACGCCGTCCCGAGGCCTGCCCCGGGAAACCGGCGTCGCACTGTGGCGATGAGGTCGGTGTCGGCGGCCTCGGTGAAATCTTCCCGAGTGCCGGGCTGTGCTTCCTTCACGTCCGCGCCGCCGTGCGCGGCGAGCACGAGAAATAGCACATATCCGTCGAATTCTTGCTCGTAGAACCAAAGGTTCGCGTAACCGTCCTTCTCCGGATCGCCGAAGAAGTCCAGGTATTCGTCGTTCAGCCCGTGCTTGGCGGCCACCGGTTTGACCGCACTGCGCATGGCTTGCGCAGCGGTCTCCCCCTCCGTCCACGGGGCGGAACAGTAGAGGGTGGCGACGAATCCCGGACGCGAACTCTCCCGAGGCCAGCGCTCGATCTGCGCCGCGACGCCGCCGAATTCGTCGGCCAGCGACTGGCATCGGCCGATCATCTCGGCGAGATCCGCGGTGTCGACCCAGAGGCCGAGGTGGACCTCGATACCGGTCTTCGGCAAGCTGAACAAAGTTCCCCTCAGGCTAAATACGGTGGTGCAGCAAGCATTTCACGCCAAGCACGTTTACGAAACCTGATTTTCCCGCGTCGGGTCCAGCCCGGCCGACACCGCGGCAGCGAGGTCGAACTGTTCCCGCGCCGCCTCTTCCTCGTCGCGAGCCTGCCGACACGCACCCAGCCGGTTCCGGACTTCGATCTCCGCCCACGGCGACATCTGGTCCGTCAACGCACCGAGCGCTCGCAAGTGATACGAGAGCGCGAGATCCAGATGTCCCAATTCCTGTTCCGCGGTGCCGAGCCGCGAAAGCGAACTCACCAGCAACAGCCGGTCGTCGACCCGCTCGGCCAATTCGACTGCCTCCCGCAAGGGTTCCGCCGCTTCCGCGGATCGGCCCAGATGCAACTGCACGCTGCCGACGTGACTCGAAACGCGGCCCAGCATCGCCGGATTTCCGGTCGAGACCGCGACTTCCCGCGATTCGGCGAAGCAGGCGAGCGAGAGTTCGTACTCGCCCTGTTGGAAATGCACGTAGCCGAGACCGGAAACCGCCCGTTCGACCAGCCAGTCGTCCGCTACCTCAACGGCCAGCGTTCGAGCGTCGGTCAGCACCCGGCGCGCTTCGTCCAACGGGCCGGAGAGCATCGTGACCATTCCCAGCCCGCACAGTCCTCGTGCCGTTTCCCGGCGGTCGCCGTTTTCCCGGCTGATCCGCAGCCCCTCCTCGCACCAGTGCCGAGCTTGGGCGGAATCGCCCAGCGCGAGGTGCGCCCAGCCGAGTCCGAACCGCAGTGCCGTCGTCATCCGCCGGTCCGCGACGTTGTCCACCTCGGACAGCGCAACTTCCAGCAGGGCAACACATTCGCGATAGCGGATGCGCCGCACGAGGTAGTCGACAGCTCCCTCGGCGATCCAGCACGCGTAGTCCGGGTGCCCCGCGGCGACCGCGGACGAGACCACTTCCACCAGGTCACCAGCCTGATCCAGCCAGGCCGAAGCGTCCACCAGCCCGGCGAAAGGCGACTCGGTGGGTGCCGGGCCGCTGGGGAAACCGGGTTCGTCCCATTCGCTCGCCGCGCGACAGGCGTGCAGGTAAACCCCCAGCCCGCTGGCGACGTCGGGTTCGTCCGCGGCGAGGCGGCGCGCGTAAACCGCGACCAGGTCGTGCATCCGGTACCGGCCCGCGGCGGGAGCTTGCACCAGGTTCGCGTCGACCAGGCCCTCGAGCACGCTTTCCGCCTCGCGCCGGGGGCAGCCGAGCATGGCGGCGAGCACCAGCTCGTCGAATTCCGGCGCGGGCGCGCGGCCCAGCGTGCGGAAGGCGCGTTGGGTTTTTGGCGGAAGCTGGTCGTAGGAGAGGCGGAACGCGGCCTCGACGCTGCGTTCCTCAGCGGTCAGCTCGCCGAGGCGGCCGGCGTCGTCGGCGAGCCGGTCCACGAGGTCGCGAAAAGTCCACATCGGACGGTTCTGGAGCCGGGCGCCCGCGATCCGCAGCGCGAGCGGAAGCCGTCCGCACAGGCTGGCCAATTCGCGTACGGCCTCGCGTTCCTGGCTCGCCCGCGCCGGGCCGACGATCCGGCTCAGCAAGCCAGCCGCGGCGTCGGACGTCAACGGCCCCAAGGAAATCCGGCGTTCCACGTCCAACCCGGGCAGCCGGCGACGGCTGGTGATCAGCACCCGGTTTCCGGTTCCGCCCGGCAAAAGCGGCCGGACCTGTTCGGCGCTGACCGCGTCGTCGAGCACCAGCACCAGGCGCAACGGAGCGGTGGCGGCGCGCCAATTCGCGGACAGTTCGTCCAGGTCGTCCGGAATGTTCTGTTCGTTGACGCCCGCCGACCGCAGCAATCGGCGCACCACCCGCACCGGCGCGAGCGGCGCGCGGCTGGTGCTATGCCCGTGCAGGCCGACGAACAGGCAGCCGTCGGGATGCTCCTCGCGCAGCAGCTGGGCCGCCCGCACTGCCAGGGCCGTCTTCCCGGACCCGGGCACGCCGTCCACTGCGCACACCCCGCTCCCGGGCGCGACGAGCCGGGCCAGTTCGTCGTCGCGGCCGGCCAGCTCGCCGACGTCGTGCGGCAGCTCGTCCCGGATCCTCGGCACGACGGCGGGCCGCGCCGCGACGCCGAGCGCTCCGTCCTCGCCACGCAGCACTGCATCGTGCACCCGACGCAGGTCTTCGCTGGGTTCGAGCCCCAATTCCTCCCGCATCCGGACGCGGAACTCGCGCCACGTGTCGAGCGCGTCGCTCTGCCGGCCGGCGCCGTAGAGGGCCCGCATGAGCAGCCCGGTCAGCGATTCGCGGTGCGGATGCTCTGCGAGGACTGCCGACACCTCGCTGATCGCCGACGTGTAGTCGCCCAGCCGGATCAACGCGTCCGTCCGGCCCTCGACCAGTCCGACGCGGCGTTCGATGAACCGGCGCCGCTCGCATTCGGCGAACGGGCCGGGCAGTCCGGCCAGCGGAACGCCCTCGTAGAAGGCCAGCGCCTGGCCGTACCCGTCAGCCGCCGCGGCGAACGCACCGGCCGCAGCCGCTTTCTTGGCGCGAGCGGCGAGATCCTCGACCCGCACCGCGTCCACCCCGACGCCCGCCCCGGCGAACCGGTACCCGCCCGGGTCGGTTCGCAGCACGGATTTCGCGTCCGCACCGGCCGCCGCCAGGGATTTCCGCAGCTGGTAGATGTAGCCGGGCACGCCGTCGCTCTCCGGCGGATGCTCGCCCCACACGCGGTCGACCAGCTCGGCCCGGCTGACCGTCACGTCCGGCCTCAGGAGCAACGCGACCAGCATCGTCGTCCGCAGCACCGGCCCGAGTTCGAGCGGCTGCCCGCCGTACCAGCCGCGGACCGGCCCGAGCACCGCGAACTCCAGCTCGGCCCCTCCCCCGCCGGTTCGCGATGACATACCAGGAGTTTAAGACAGCCCGCTCCACGGTCTGGTGGACAGTTCACCGCACCTGGGCCGCCCACCGGTCGCGGGTCAGCTCGTACTCGACCTCGCCGTGTTCGGTGCCCGGCAGCGGGTCGGCGAAGTGCGGGTGAAACGTGCGGACATAGGTCAGCCCGGCCCGTTCCATCACTCGCCGCGACGGGGTGTTCACCGCCATCGTCTGCGCCCAGACCCGCCGCGTGTCCCATTCGGTGAATCCTTTGTGGATCGCCGCCCGCGCGCCTTCGGTCGCGTAACCACGACCCCAGGCCTTCGCCAGCAGCCGGTAGCCGAGTTCCAGCTCCGTCGTACTGCCGTCTTTCGGCGGCTGCAGGGAAATCCAGCCGATGAATTCGTCGGTCGCCCGCTCGATCGCCGCCCACCGTCCGGCTGGCCCGCGCTCGTAATCGCCGAGGATCGCGGGAAGCACCTTCTGCTCGATCTCGGTGCGCGGCGTCGGCTCGCCGGTGAGGAATCGCATCACTCGCGGGTCGCTGTCGAGCTGAACCAGGTTTTCGACGTCGGCTTCGGTGAATCGCCGCAGCAGCAACCGATCCGTCTCCAGAATCTTCATCCGATCGCCAATCCGGCCGCCGCCGCGATCCGGTCGCGCGATTCCAGCAGCCGAGCCCGGAGTTTCGGCAGATCCACCCCCAGCAACCGACCGTCCCGCTTGACCGCCCGGCCGCCGACGAACACGCTGTCCACCACTCCCGGATGGGCCGCGGTGACTACTGTGGACACCGGGTCGCTGACCGGAAACACGGACAGGTCCTCCGCGTCGATGAGCACCAAATCCGCGTCTTTCCCGACGCTGATACTGCCCGCGCGGTCTCCTCGTCCACAGGTCCGCGCACCGTCCACAGTGGCGAACTCGAGCACATCGCGCGCGACGAGACCTCCGTCAAGCCCGCGTTGCGCCGAGAAAGCCGTGCGCATCGCCGAAAACATGTCACCCCCGGCAGCCGGACAGTCGTCAATGGACAACGACGGCCGGATCCCGGCGGCCAGCAGACGTCCGGTTTCCGGCCACCCGAACCCCATCTTCAGCTCGACGTCCGGGCTGAGCGTCACCGAACAGCCCGCGTCCGCGAGGATCGCCAGCTGCGCGTCGGTGAGGCCGTTGCCGTGAACTATCGTCGTCCGGTCGTCAAGCAATTTTCGTTCGTGCATCTCGGGAATCGCCTCGCAGGCGGCGCGGTGAATGTGCACGCTGACCCGGAGCCCGAGTTCCCGCGCCAACGCGACATCGGCGTCGGTGGTGTCCATTGTGGTCAACATCGGACCGCGCAACCCGAACGCCATTTCGTCGCCCGGCAACCGTTCCCGAACCCGGGCGATGTCTTCTGTTTCCGTTGCGCAGTAACAGAAGATCGACCTTCCGGGTGCCTCCTGGAGAGCGTCGATCGCCGCGTCGGCGTTCTCCGTCCGGTCCGAGCAGTGGAACCAGTCGAGCATCGTCGTCACCCCCGAGTTCAGCGCTTCGAGCCGCCCGAGCAGGTTCCCGAGATACACGTCGTCCGGCTGATAGTGCGGCCGGAGGGTGCCGTGCATGACTTCGCGGTATTGCGCGAACGTCCAGTCCGCGCCGAGCCCGCGAAACGCCGTCTGCCAGGTGTGCCGATGCGTGTCCACGAACCCCGGCAGGACGATCTTGCCCGTCGCGTCCACCACCTCGGCCTCGGCCTGGATCGCCGGACCGACCGCCGCGATCCGCCCGTCCTCGATCAGCACGTCGCCGTGCGAGAGGTCCCCCACCGCCGGATCGAGACTGACGACGGTTCCGTTCTGGAGCAAGGTTCGCATGAATCCTCCCCAAAGTTGATACGTCAACTCTAGGGCGCTTCGAGTTGATGAGTCAACTCCCCGGGTACGCTCCCTGCCCATGACGCCCGACGACTGGGACCTGTGGAACGCCTGGGTGCGCGCGCAACGCCTGCTCACCCGCGAACTCGACCGCGGCCTGCAACGGGAATGCGGCATCTCGAAGGCCGAGTTCAGCGTGCTGGTGACCCTGTGGCGCACGCCCGGCCACGAGGCCCGCGTCGCCGACCTCGTCGAAACCCTCGGCTGGGAAAAGAGCCGGGTCTCGCACCAGCTGACGAGAATGGAGTCGCGCGACCTGGTCACCCCGACCCGCAGCGGGCCCAGCGGGCGACGCACCGGGATCAGCCTCACCGCACCCGGCCGTTCGGTCATCCAGGAGGCCCTGGTGGTCCATGGCGCCAACATTCGCCGCCACTTCCTGGACGAGCTGACCCCGGCGCAGGTCGACGCCATCCGATCGTGGACCGAGGGGACGATCGCGCGCCTCGAGCCGGGCGGATGACGCTACCGGCAGCTCAAAGGTTGATGCCGGATGAGCGATTCCTTGGGCAAGGTCTCGCAAGGGTTGGTTTTGCGGCACCAGGATGAGGTCATACCGTCGCGGCTTTCGGTTCCGCAGCCGGTTCCGGCAGCGGTTGTCCGGCCCTCTCGGGCAACAGCAGCATCGCGATCGCACTGAGGACGCAGCCGGCGATCACGTAGATTCCGACGCCCCACACCGCGCCGGTCGCGCCGACCAGCCATGCGCTGAGGTACGGCGCGAATCCGCCGCCGAGTACCGCGGTGAGTTGGTATCCCAGGTTGACGCCGGTGACGCGCGAGCGGGTGTCGAACAATTCGGCCAGAATGGTTTGGGAAAGCGCGGACATCGCCATCACGAACACCGAGAAGCCCAGCACCATCGCGACCGCCACGAGGACCGGATTCTTGGTCTCGAAGAGCCAGAACACCGGGAAAATCACCACGGCCAGCCCGAGACAGCCGCCGAGGAACACCGGTTTCCGGCCGATCCGGTCGGACAACGCACCCCAGGTCGGCGCGAGAATGATCTGTGCGCCGGCGGCGACCATGGTCGCGGTGAGGGCCACCGATGCGGGCATGCCGAGATCTTTTTTGACGTACGACGCGCCGTAAGTCGTGATGACGTAGCCGCCGATGCTGTTGGCGAAACCGAACAGCACACCGTAGAGCAGATTGCGCGGCCGGCGCAGCACGGCGACCAGCGGAATGCGCGCGCCGGCGTCCTTCTTGCGGGCGCGTTCGAACTCCGGCGTTTCGCCTACTCGCAGCCGGATGATCAACCCCGCGACCAGGAGCACGAAGCTCAGCAGGAACGGGATCCGCCAGCCCCAGGCCAGGAAATCCCGGTCCGGGAGCGTCGCGAACAACGCCATCAGCCCGGAGGAAATGAGCAACGCGACGCCGGCGCCCGAAAGCAGCAGGGCACCGTAGAGACCGCGTTTGCGCGGCGGGGCGTGTTCGACCGCCAGCGAGATCGCGCCGCCCATTTCGCCGCCGGTCGAGAAACCCTGCAGCAGCCGCAGGAGCACCAGCAGAATCGGGGCCGCGACGCCGATCTGGCGGTACCCGGGCAGCGCGCCGATGAGAATCGTGGCGGTCCCCATCAGGACGATGGTCAGGATCAACGCTTTCTTGCGGCCGAACCGGTCCGCGAGATGGCCGATCACGATGCCGCCGACCGGGCGCAGCACGAACCCGACGGCGAAGGTGGCGAACGACGACAACTGTCCGGTGAGCGGGTCCGCGGACGGGAAGAACACGGCCGGGAACACGACGGCGGCGGCTAGGCCGAACAGGTAATAGTCGTAGTACTCGAGCAGCGTGCCGACACTGGAAGCCAGCACCGCGGACCGGCGCGCGGAACGCGGCGGGGCCGAGCCGGAGCGGTCTGCAGCCATGACGCCCGCACCTCCTGATCCGATGGCGGAGCAAGGCCGGTCGACCCCCAGCGCCCCCGAATCACGCATTTTCGAGATACCGTAGACACGTCTTTTATTTCGGAAAGATTAGTCTATGCTAGCGGCGTCGGACAAGGGACATCTCGGGGCGGGGAGGGGGCGTCCATGACGTTGAGCCGCCGTCGTCTTTTGCAGTGGTCCGCGATCGCCGCGGGTGCGGCCGTCGTCGGGACCGGAACCGTTGCGGAGGCCGCCGAAAAGGAGCCGGACTGGGCCGCGTTGCGCAGGCGGCTGCACGGTGCGCTGCTGCAGCGAAACGACACCGGCTACGAGGAAATCCGTCCGCCGTTCAATCTTCTTTACGATGACCGCTATCCACCGGCGATCGCGCGGTGCGTCGACACGGACGACGTCCGGAAGTGCCTCGATTTCGCCGCGGAAAACAAAGTCAAGTTCGCGGCACGCAGCGGCGGGCACAGTTACGTCGCATATTCCACACCGGGCAACGGATTGGTCGCGGACCTCAAGCTGATGAACCGCGTCGAGGTCCGCCGGAACGGCGCCGCGGTCATCGGTCCCGGAGCACGGCTGATCGACGTTTACCGCGCACTCGCCGCCGAAGGCCGCGCGCTGCCGGGCGGCACCTGCGGTTCGGTCGGCATCGCCGGGCTCGCGCTCGGCGGCGGAATCGGTGTCCTGATGCGGAAATACGGACTGACCTGCGACCACCTGGTCGGGGCGAAGGTCGTGACACCGCGCGATCTGCGAGTGCATTCAGTAGATCCGGGTTCGGACCTCGGCTGGGCGCTCACCGGCGGAGGCGGCGGGAACTTCGGGATCACCACGGAATTCACCTTCCGCACCGTGCCCGCGCCGCCGCGGGTGACCGTGTTCGTGGTGAACTTTCCCGAGGGCTCGGCCACCGACGTCTACGGAGCCTGGCAGGACTGGGTCACCGCCGCGCCGAGGGAATTCTGGTCGAACATCTCGGTGCTCGGCGGACCGCACCCGGCGGCGGGCGTCCCCGGCTGTCTCCTCGGCGGCGAACAGCAAGCCCGCCAGCTCATCGCCGACCTGGAACGCCGGGCCGGGGTCAAGGGCAGCGTGAGCGGCTTCCAGGAGACGGACTACCTCGGTGCGATGGAGTTCTGGTCCGGAAGCCTCGGCCGCCGCCGATTCGCGGCCGTTTCCCGGGTGCTGGCCGAGAAAGCGGATCCGGCGCGGCTGAGCGCACTCGTCACCGGTGACACCACGGTCGCGCTGGAAGTGAACCCGTTCGACGCGGCGGTCTCCGACGTCCGCCCCACCGAAACCGCGTTCGCCCATCGCGGCGTATTCGGCGACGTGCAGGTCTACCTCAGCGCCGGCCCGGACGTCGACCGGGAGTCCGCGAAGCACGAGGTGAACGACGTCCAGACGCGGCTGGCGGAATTCGCCACTGGCGGCGCGTACGTCAACTACCTCAACGACGACCAGAAGGACTGGGCCACGGCCTACTACGGGGTGAACCTTCCGACCCTCCAGGCGGTAGCGGCGAAATACGACCCGAGCGGCGTGCTCGCGTTCGAACAGGGTCTCTCGCCGTGCCCGGGGTGAAAGGCGGTCCGCGGCCGGCGCAGGATTCCGGCCGCAGACCGGCGGATCAGGCGACCTGCAGGATCCAGGTGACGCCGAAGCGGTCCCGAAGCATGCCGAATCCCGGGGCCCACTGGGACGGGCCGAACGGCTCGATCACCGCCGCGTCCTCGGACAGCTTCTTCCAGAACTCGCCGACCTCGTCGACGGAATCGCCGCTGACGGACAGGAAGAACTTCTCCGTCGTGACGGTCGTCCCGTTCTCGCGGGTGGTCTCGCCGACCGGCGCGGCGGCCGCGGCGCCGGGCACGTCGTAGGCCATCACCTGGAACCCGTTCTCACCCACGACCTGGCCGAACACGACCTTATCCGCGCCCGGCGCGTCCTGGGGAATCCCGAAGTCGCCGTACGTGGCGATCCGGATCTCCCCGCCGAACACCGACCGGTAGAACTCGAGCGCCTCCCGGGCCTCGCCCCGGAAGTTCAAGTGGGCGACGGCGTGCACTGCCATGATTTCGACTCCTCGATTCCCGCGCCGGACTCGTTCCCGCGCTGGAACCGAGACTCGCAGCAGTAGCGGTCAGGGAGTGGCCGCTACTTCCGGCAGGATCGAATCCATGCGAAAGGTGACCGACGACGAGCGACGGGACCGGATCGGGCTGCGGCACGCACTGGCGACCGTCGAGTCCGGAGTGGAGGCCGCCGTCCGCGCGGTCACGTGCTTGCACGCGACTGAGGCCAGCAGCATCTACCTGTCCGCATACGCCCGGTCCCGTGCAGACCGTATGTCCATTTCGGACGCATTGTTCAGCCGACGGACTGTGGTGCGGCAGTTGGCGATGCGCCGGACCGTCTTCGCCTTCCCCGTCGATTTGCTCGCCGCGGCAAGGGGAAGCGCCTCGGCTCGGGTGGCGCGGCAGCTGACCGCGCGACTGGTCAAAGACGCCGAACTCGCCGGAATCGTCGACGGTCCTAAGTGGATTGCTGACCGGTGCACCGAGGCGCTGCAGGCGATCCGCGAAGAACCCGGCACCACCGCGCAACTGCGCGCCCGCCTTCCCGAGTTGAACACGCGGGTCGCCGCCGAGGGACAGCCCACGGTGCTCGCCCCGGTGGGCTCCCGCGTGCTTTCCGTGCTCGCGGCGAGTGGTTCGGTGGTTCGCGGGGACAACGCCGGGCGCTGGCAGGCGTCGCGTCCAGTGTGGACAGCAGTCGAGCAGTGGCTCGGCGAGGATCCGGGCGTCCTGGGCGAACGAGAGGGCTACCAGGAACTGGTGCGGCGCTGGCTGTGGTCCTTTGGGCCGGGGACCGAGGGCGACCTGGTGTGGTGGCTCGGCGCGACGAAAACCGCGGTCCGCCAGGCGCTGGACGACGTCGGCGCGACGCCCGCTCTGCTGGAGGACGGGACCCCGGCGTGGCTGCATCCGGACGACCCGGAGGAGGTCCGTCTCGACAGCGATTGGGCGGCGCTTCTCCCGACCCTCGACCCGACCACCATGGGCTGGCGCCGCCGCGATTTCTACCTCGGCGACCACGGACCGCAGCTCTTCGACGGCGCGGGCAACGCCGGTCCGACCGCGTGGTGGAACGGGCGGATCGTCGGGACCTGGACGCAGCAACCGGACGGGACGGTGGACGTCGTGCCGATCGAACCGCTGTCTCCCGCCGCCGCGGCGGCGCTGGAAGAGGAGGCGGCGAAGCTGACCGCCTGGTTCGACGGGGAGGTGGTTGCCACGGGGTATGTACCGCCGATCGTCCGGGGCCGAGTCAGCCGGGGGTCCGCGTGACGGACGTCGTGCCGCCGCCGCGACTCCGGCCGGGAGATCGGGTCCGGACCGACTCGCCGACCTCGGTGCCGCCTACCGCGATCCCGGCGCGAGCCCGGCCTTCTCGATGGCTTCCCGCGCGCCGGTGTCGCGGTCGACGACCGTCGCGACACTCGACGGCGACACGCTCACCGTCGCACCCGCGGTCAGCTCAGAGAACCCCAGCTCAAATGCCGGTAATGCAGCCCGTTCTTCGACTCCTGCCACTCGCCGACCGTG
The DNA here is from genome assembly GCF_000158875.1 of Streptomyces sp. AA4. Classification (NCBI taxonomy): domain Bacteria; kingdom Bacillati; phylum Actinomycetota; class Actinomycetes; order Kitasatosporales; family Streptomycetaceae; genus Streptomyces; species Streptomyces sp. AA4. The sequence continues at coordinate 6,853,475 of NZ_GG657746.1, forward strand.
TCCGGTTCCCGGCCGATCTCCGGCGCGTAGACGTCGCCCTCGAAGGATTCCCGCAGTTCGGTCACTTCGATCCGGTCCGCGAACGGCAGCGACTCCTGGTAAATCCGCGCGCCGCCCATCACCCAGACGTCGCCGTCGGCGGCCGCAAACGCTTGCTGCAGGTCGGGGAATGTCTCCGCGCCCTCCTGCGGCGTGCGGGACACCACCAGGTTCCGCCGTCCCGGCAACGGCCGGAAGCGTTCCGGCAGCGACTCCCACGTGCGCCGTCCCATGAGCACCGTCGCGCCCGCGGTCACCGTGCGGAAGTGCTTCATGTCCTCCGGGATGTGCCACGGCAACGCGTTGTCGCGCCCGATCACGCCGTTCGCCGCCTGCGCCCAGATGAGTCCGATCATGCTCACACCGCCACCGGGGCTTTGATGCCGGGATGCGGGTCGTAGCCCTCCAGCGAGAAGTCCTCGTAGCGGTAGTCGAACAGGCTCTCCGCCGGCTTCAGGCTCAGCGTCGGGAACGGCCGCGCGTCCCGGGAAAGCTGCTTGCGCACCTGCTCGACGTGGTTGTCGTAGATGTGGCAGTCGCCGCCGGTCCAGATGAAATCGCCGACGCGCAGGCCGACCTGGTCGGCGATCATGTGCGTCAGCAGGGCGTAGCTGGCGATGTTGAACGGCACGCCGAGGAACAGGTCCGCGCTGCGCTGGTACAGCTGGCAGGACAGCTCGCCGTTGGCCACGTAGAACTGGAAGAACGCGTGGCACGGCGGCAGCGCCATCTGCGGGATGTCCCCGACGTTCCAGGCCGACACGATGATCCGCCGCGAATCCGGGTTCTCGCGCAGGGTGCGCAGGACGTCGCTGATCTGGTCGACGTGCCCGCCGTCCGGCGTCGGCCAGGAGCGCCACTGCACGCCGTAGACCGGGCCGAGGTCGCCGTCCGGAGCGGCCCATTCGTCCCAGATCGTGACGCCGTGGTCCCGCAGCCAGGTGACGTTCGAGTCGCCGCGCAGGAACCACAGCAGTTCGTACGCGATGGACCGGAAGTGCACCTTTTTCGTGGTGATCAGCGGGAATCCGTCGGCCAGCCGGTAGCGCAGCTGGTGCCCGAAAATCGACCGCGTGCCCGTCCCGGTGCGGTCGCCCTTCTCGGCTCCAGTGTCGAGCACGTGCTGAAGCAGGTCTTCGTACTGCGTGTCCGGCATGTCTGCCGATGGTAGTCGAGCCAGCGCCGTATCAGCGGGATGTCAGCCCCCGCGGTGACGCTGGTCGCACCACCACCGAGAGGGGATCCGAAGATGACCCGACCGCCCGGCCTGCCGCTCGAACGCGACGCGGGCCCGTTCGCCCCGCCGTCGGCCATCACCCGGCTGCGGGAGTCGCGGCCGGTGAGCCCGCTGAAGTTCCCGGACGGGCACGACGGCTGGCTGGTCACCGGCTACGCCGCCGTCCGCCAGGCGCTCGCCGACCCGCGATTCAGCTCGCGCCAGGACCTCGGCCAGGTGCACGTGCCCTACGAAACGCCGAGCATGCCCGAGGCGCAGGAGGAGTTCGATCCGCAGCCGCAGGTGCCCGGCCTGTTCCTCACGATGGACCCGCCGGACCACACCCGGCTGCGGCGGAAGCTCACCGGCGCGTTCACCGTCAACCGGATGAAACAGCTCGAGGAGCGCATCACCGAAATAGCCGAACGCCAGCTCGACCACCTCGCCGAAGGTCCGAGGCCGGCCGATCTGGTGCGGGAATTCGCGCTTCCGGTGCCGTCGCTGGTGATCTGCGAAATGCTCGGGGTCCCGTATTCCGACCGGGAGACTTTCCAGAAGAATTCCGCGCAGATGATGCTCCGGGACCAAAGCCTCGAGGACAAAATGGCCGCCTGGACGGCGATCACGTCGTACCTCGGGGAATTGGCCACCGGCAAGCGCGCGAACCCCGGCTCCGACATGCTGTCCGACCTGGCGCGCGACGACGACCTGAGCGTCGAGGAACTCGTCGGCATCGGGTTCCTGTTGCTGCTCGCCGGGCACGAAACGACGGCGAACATGCTGGCGCTGGGCACTTTCGCTCTGCTGGAAAACCCGGAGCAACTGGCCGCGCTGCGCGCCGATCCGGATCTGATTCCCGGTGCCGTCGAAGAGCTGCTGCGCTACCTCACGGTGGTCGACGTCCTGTTCCGTTACGCGTCCGAAGACCTCGAACTCGGCGGCGAAAAGATCAGCAAGGGATCGACCGTGCTGATTTCGATGCTGGCCGCCAATCGCGATCCTTCGCATTTCCCCGGAGGCGACGATCTCGATGTCGAGCGGAACGCCCGGACGCACGTGTCGTTCGGCCACGGCGTGCACCAATGCCTCGGCCAGCAGCTCGCCCGGATCGAAATGCGCGCCGGATTCGCCGGGTTGCTGCACCGTTTCCCGACGCTCGCGCTCGCGGTCCCGCCGGAGGAGGTGCCGCTGCGGACCGGCATGAGCATCTACGGCGTCCACGAGCTGCCGGTGACCTGGTGAGACGAAGTCGTCAACGGATCAGTTGACGCGCCATGCCGTCAACCGATACGTTGCCGGCATGGCGGACTCCGTGCACACCATGACCACCCGGTACTTCCGGCAACGAGAAAACCCGTTCCTCAGCGAACTGGTACGCGCGGCTAGATCCGGGCGCGGCCCGGACGAAGACCTCAGCGCCGACGACGCGGCGGGAGCGTTGCACCTGGTCCCGGACGTCCGAGCCGACCTGGACCGGGCCGAGGTCACGCTGATCGAAGCGGTTCTCGACCGGGGCTGGACCTGGGAACAACTGGGCGCGGAGTACGGCGGCCGGTCCAAACAGGCGATGCAGCAGCACTACCGGAGGCGTGGCGGAACCCGTTCCTGGCCGGCCAAGGAACGCCCGCCGCGCACCGGATCGCCGCACCGGCTGACCGACGAGGACCTGGACCCGGCCGACGTGGCGAAGGTGCGCGAGGCGATCAGCGCCCTGCTCGCCACCGCGCACGACGTCGCCGAAACCCACACCGTCGACGGGGTGTGGACCGCGGGCGAACCGATCCTGGAGGAGATCTCGACAATCGGACTGGATCCGTTGCCCCGCTTGGAAGTCGCGTGCCGGACCGCGGCGAAAGCCATCGAAGACCTGGTCGTCGCGGGCTGGGAACGCCGGGATCCAGGACGCGAGGAACGCCGACGGCAGTCGTGGACGGTGCGGCTGGACGACGAGATGCGGGACATGGCGTCCTGGCTGGACCGGGAACCGCAAGGACGGCCGCTCCCCCGCGTCGACCGTCCGCTGACCGTCGGGACGACCACCGCCGAACACGCGGACCACGTCGAGATCGCCGCCGAGGACGTCGAGCAGGTCCAGGAGTCGATCAGCCTGACCCTCGCCCGGCTCGAAGCCCACCGCGCCGTGTTCGACCAGGTCATCGACGAACTGCGGCGACGCCAGGCCGAATTGTCCTGACCTGGTTCAGCGGGAACGCAGCCAGTTGTCCCACGGGCGTTCCTTGTCCTTCGCGAAGGGGACGTCCGAGCGCAGCCCACGCGGAATCAATACCAACGCTTCTCCGGCGAAGCTGACGCCGATCGCCAGCTGGTACGGCCTCGCCTGTTCGTGCAGACCGAATTTCACTGCCAGCACAGTGAATCCGATCGACGCGGCGACGCCGAGCACGAACAGCGCGAGGCTCGATTTCCGGTAGCGCTGCCACAACTCGCCCTTCCTCGAATACAGCCGGATCGTCGCGCCGCGCGCCGCGCCGAAGGCGAGACCGAGCACGCAGCTGCCGCCGATCCACCACACGTCCGTGCTGGTCAGTCCCTTGAACTGGACCACCCCCACCACCCCGAGGGCGATCAGCACCACCGGCGGCGCGACGGTGTCGCGCCAGTTCAGCGGCTCGCCGACCAACCGGAACACCAGCATCACCACGACGCCGACGACCAAGCCCCCGAGCACCCATCCGCTCATCACGACCCCCAAGACCCGTTTTAGCACGCACTTGCTAAAACCATCGTGGCACCACCGTGCTATAAACACAACCGTGCCGAAGATCGTGGTGCCGGAAGACCGGCGGAAGGCCGTCAGCGAGGCCGTGGTCCGAGTGGTCCGCCGCTCCGGCGTCGAGGGCGCGACGCTCGGCAACGTGGCCAAGGAAGCGGGCCTCGCGATCGGGTCGATCCGGCATTACTTCGCCGACCACGAAGCGATGATGCTCTTCACCATGAACCAGCTCGGCCGCCGGATCGGCGAGCGCGTCGCGATCCGCGCGGACCGGCTGCTCGCCGCCGAAACAGACCGCCGGACGCTGGTCGAAGATCTGCTCTCCGAATTCCTCCCGCTCGACGACGAGCGCCGGGACGAGGCAGTGGCCTGGCTGGCGTTCACCGTCGCCGCCCGCACCCGTCCGGCGTTCCGCGCGAGCGCCGACGCACAGCACCAGAACCTGCGCGACCTGATCACGCGCATCCTGCGCGAGGCCGTCGCACTCGGCAGGCTCCCCGAAGAACTGGACCTGACCGTCGAGTCGGTCCGGCTGTCCGCCCTGCTCGACGGACTGACCATGCAGGCGGTCCTGCACCCCGAATCGACTCCGCCGGAACTGCTCCGCGAGGCGCTGCGGCAAAGCCTGCCGTAACCCGAGTCCCTTGTGGACTGACCCGCTCCGGCACGGTTCATCGCTTGTGAACGCGCTGTGAATATTGCGAATTAGCTGGTGCCGCGGTGCGCGAAACCGCGGCCGTGCCAGTCATTCTCCGGCGAATCCGGCTGTGAACACTCACACCGCGTGCCGGGGCCGTTGCTCTGCGGGAGCGGGCGAGCACACAGTGATGCTCGGCCGGGTCACCCGGCAGGCTCCCTTCCCCGTCTGGCACAAGGAGATTCGATGGATTACCGACCCACCCGGCGGACCGTCCGGATAACGGTGGCGACCGGGGCAGCCGCGCTTGCCGTGGCGCTGCTGCCGGGCACCGCGCTGGCCCAGTCGACCAACGACGCGAACCAGCCGAACGGCCTCATCAAGACCGCGACGCACACCCAGGTGCAAGAGGTCCAGCCGATCGGCGGGCGCGTGCACGCCGCGGCGCTGCCCGCCTCGAAGCAGCTCGAATACAACCAGCAGGTGCAGGAAAACGACCAGTGGTGCTGGGCCGCGGACGGCTCCAGCATCGAGCAGTCGCAGGGCGGCACCGCCACGCAGGCCGATTTCTGCGCGGCGGGCAAGGGCACCCAGTCCGGGTACTGCCCGAACGAGGGCGGCCAGATCTCGGAAATCGTGCAGGGATTCCTCGGCACCGGGTTCTCCGCGCAGAGCGCGAACGGGCCGATCAGCTACGACTCGGTCCAGAACCAGGTCAACTCCGGAATCCTGAACCTGACCGGCATCTACTGGACCTCCGGCGGCGGCCACGCCGAGGTGATCTACGGATACGACAACACGAACAACTCGATCATGGTCGGCGACCCGTGGCCGAGCTACGAGCGGTACCAGACCTGGGACTACAACCAGTACCAGAGCAACGCCCAGTTCACCTGGAACGACACCATCGTCAACATCAAGAAGGGCTGACGAGCCGCCATGGGTGAGATCTGCCGGAAGTTCGCCGCCGGCGCGGCGATCGCGGTCGCGGCGCTCCTGTCCGCCGGTCCCGCCGAGGCCGCCGGGGCCTCGTGGGTCGCGCCGCCGTCGGAGCAGGACGTCGCGGCCGCGGTCAAAGCCGCGGAAACGGCACGCGCGATCAGTTTCGCCAAGTCGAACTTCCGGCAGGTCGGCCACGCCGACCCGGGCCGGATCACCCTCTTGCCCAAGGGTTTCCCGGTCTACACGCTCAATCCGGACTTCGTCACGGAGAAGCCGGGAGCCCCGGCCGGGGTGCTGCGGTCGATCGCGGTGACGGCCACCGCGGCCACCGGCGCGAAAGCCACCCTCCGCGCCGCGCCCGACCATAACGCGCCGAGCGGCTGGTCGGTCGGGAACGTGTTGTCCGGCAACGACGAGGAGACGCTCAGCGCCCGGCTGCGCCCGGGTTCGGTGCTGCTGAACGAACCCCAGATCAACGGGTGGTACGACCTCGGCCGCGACGGCGTCGTGCTGCTGCAGGCCAGTCTTCCGCAGTCGCCGGTCGGCCAGTTCACGCCGATCGCCGAATACCAGCGGCAGGTGCATTCCCGGTACGCCGACAAACTGCCCGGTTCCGATTACCAGCGCGGCGGCGGGATCGGGTTCAAGCAGACCCTCCAGCGCGACACCGGACCGGCCGGGTCGCTGCTCGTCGGGCTGATCGTGTTCGGCTCGGCGGTGGTGCTCGGCGGCGCGTTCCTGCTGTGGCGCTGGACGAAACGGCGGATCAGTCCCAAATGAGATCGACCCCGGCGATGCCTACGCCGAGTTCCTCGAAGTAGGCGCTGACCGTGTTCCCCGGCCCGCAGAACAGCGGCTCGCGGACCAGCAGTTCGAGGTCTTCCCTCGGCCGGACGGTCCGCAGGCAGCGCGCGGGCAGCGCGGCCGGGTGGAAGCGCAGCCGCAGCAGGTACGCCGACATGCGGGAGCGCACGACCCGGTGGAAATTCCCCGGCCGGACCGAGGCGGCGGGACGCAGCGTGAACCCGAACGTGTGCGTCTCGCCCTCGGCGAGGCCCCGGTCGAAGAGCACCTCGAACACCATCCCGGACGACCGCGCGCTGCGGCGCACCCGCCCGACCCGGCAGCCGTCGACCGCGATGATCTCCGTCGCCGTGACGTCGCTGCCCTCCTCGTCCTGGTGCGTCACCAGGAAGCTGTCCGGGCCGGATCTTCGCGCGCGCACCACCATGGTCGACGAGATCTCCTCGGTGCGGCCTTGCGCGCCGAGGGTCAGCACGTCGACCACCGTCGCGACGTCGAGGTCCGCGTTCTCCTCGACGCCCGGCGTTCCGCTCAGCTCGTCGCGCAGCGCGAACGTTTCCGCCCAGCTCTGCTGGAGTTCCGGCAGCGACGGCCTGCGGTCGGCGTCCGCGGTCCGGTGCGGTCCGATCAGCACGACCAGGCTGTCCGGCGGCAGGTTCAGCACCGACTCCAGAGCGCGCACGACGTCGAGCGACCGGGGTGCGGACGGACTGCGCAGGCCGCGCTGCCAGTAACTCAGCGTGGACTCGGCGACCGACACCCCGTGCGCGGCGAGATGCGCGCGGAGCCGCGAAAGCGACAACCCGCGCCGGTCGACGGCCTCGGACAACGCGCGGTGAAACGGGCCGGACCGGACTGTTCGCGCCGACCACCGGACCGCCAAGCTCTGCTGCTGCATCTGGCTTCCCCTGCTCGTGCCGAATAGCTGTTCAGCATGAGCAGTTCGTGACCGGGCAACAACCGTCCATGGTCGAGAATCGGGCAAATCCCCTCGCTGAAGCGGGCTAGGCTCGTAGCCCAAACGGCGCAAACGGTTCCTGCTCGGACGGTTCACGGGCGAAGTAGGCCACGGCGAACTCCGTCAGGCGTTGTGCCGCTGCGGAAAGATACGCATCCGCCCGCTGCACCACGGACAGCGTCCGAGAGCAATCCGGGACGTCCAGCTCAAGCCCGACGGCCGCCTCGTCCTTGGCGGCCTGCCGGGCGACCTCCGGCACCAGGCCGATCCCCAGTCCGCTCGCGATGAGCTGGCCGGTCGCGCCGGGTTCGTCGCTTTCGCAGGAGTAGTTCGGTTCCAGGCCGGCCTCGGCGAAAAGGCGGTCGGCGAGGGTGCGCGGCCAGTAGCCGGGGCGGGTGGTCACCATGGGCTCGTTCGCGAGATCCGCCATCCGCACGCGTTTGCGTCCCGCGAGCCGGTGCGTGCTGGGCACCGCGAGCAGCACTTCCTCGCGGAGCAATTCCCGTGCCTGCAGGCCGGGTTGCCGCAGCGGTTGCGACGCGAAGCACAGGTCGACCTCGCCCGCGCACAGCTGCTGCGCCATGGTTTCCGCCGACGATTGGTACAGCCGCAGTTCGATGCCGGGATACTCGGCGCGGAAGGCGCTCATCAGGCCGGTGAGCGTGAGCAGGGTTTCCGACGCGACGGCGACCCGGCCGTGGTCCAGACCAGCCAGGTCGACGAGCTCCTGACGCGCGTCGTCGAGTTCGCGCAGGGCCCGGTCGACGCGGCGCAGGAACGTGGCGCCGAAGTGGTTGAGCCGCAGTCCCCGCCCGGCGCGTTCGAACAGCGGCACGCCGAGATCCGCCTCCAGCCGCGCGATCGCCCGGCTCAGCGACGGCTGGGCGATGTGCAGTTCGGCCGCCGCCTGACTGAGGTGGCCGCGGTAGGCGACCGCCTGGAAGTAGCGCAGCAGCAGCAGGTCCATCTCATAGCTCCGAGGTCATGAATACATGGCGAATTTGGTCTTGGACGGCATGAGAACTTCAGCTTAGCGTCTGTTCGGGGGAAGTCTTACGCGCACAAGGGGGAACGGTGACCGAAGCGGTCCTGACCCGCGGGCGGACGGTGCTGGCGGTGCTGCGGGCCGTCGTGACGGTGCACGCCGTCGCGATCCTCGGACAGCCGGTGTTCGCCGGGCGGTATCTGATCGGCGATTACGACATGCTGGCGATGCACGAACTCGGCGCGAACATCGTGTCGACGGTCGCGCTGGTGCAGCTCGTGCCTGCCGCGCTGTACTGGTGGCGCGGCGGCGTCCGATGGCCGTTCTGGACGAGCCTGCTGCTGGCCGGCGGCGAGACCGCGCAGTATTTCGCCGGGCAGGCCGGTGCGCTTGACCTGCACATTCCGCTCGGGGTCGCGCTGGTCGCGATCGCGCTCGGCACGCTGTTCGGCATCTGGCGCACCGGGGCGCGGCGATGAGCGGGATGTCGCGCCGCCGGTTTCTCGGGCTGGCGGGCGGAGCCGGAGTGGTGCTCACGGCCGGGTTCGTCACCCCGCGGTTGTTGCGTCCGGCCGCGGCCACCGGCGAGCTGCTGACCAGCGAAGTGCCGCTGCCGCACCCGTTTCAGGTGCCCTTGCCGCTGCCGCCGGTGCTGCAGCCGGTGTCCCGCGACGGCGGCGTCGACCGGTACGAGATCGTGCAGCGGGCGAGCACCGCGGAGATCCTGCCTGGCCTGCGCACGCCGATTTGGGGCTATCAGGGCATTTTCCCCGGACCGACGATCGAGTCCCGCAGCGGCCGGACCACGATCGTCCGGCACCGCAACGAACTTCCGGTGCCGACCGTCGTGCACCTGCACGGCGGACGCACGCCGCCGGAGTCGGACGGATACGCCACCGACCTCGTCCTGCCCGCCGACGGCCGATACCTCGCCAGTGCCGGGCACGGGCATTCGGGGATGGCCGACCCGGACGCCGTCGTCACCACCGGCACGCGCGAGTACACGTATCCGTTGCGGCAGAAGGCCGCGATGCTCTGGTATCACGACCACCGGATGGATTTCACCGGTCCGGCCGTGTATCGCGGACTCGCCGGGTTGCACATCGTCCGCGACGACGAGGAAGACGCCCTGCCGCTGCCGCGCGGCGAGCGAGAGCTCCCGCTCCTGATCACCGACCGCGCGTTCGCCGAGGACGGATCGATGCGGTACCCGTCGCTGGATCCTTCCCTGCGATCCGTTCCCGGGGTCGAAGATGCTTACGCGGCAGGTGTTCTCGGCGACGTGCTGCTGGTGAACGGCGCACCGTGGCCGGTCGCGGAGGTCTCGGCGACCCGGTACCGGCTGCGATTCCTCAACGGTTCCAACGCCCGCCGGTACGACCTCGCGCTCAACCCGCCACCGCCGAGCGGACCTGCTTTTACCCAGATCGGCTCGGACCAAGGTTTGCTCGACGCCCCGCGCGGCCACGAGCATCTGCCGATCGCTCCCGCCGAACGGTACGACATGGTGGTCAATTTCGGCGCCTATCCGGTCGGTACCGAGGTGACGCTGGTGAACCGGCTCGGCACTGGTTCCACCGCACAGGTCATGCGGTTTCGCGTCGCTCGCCGGGCGCAGGACGACAGCTTTGTCCCGGCTCGACTGTCCGAAGTGGAGCATCTGGACCGGGCACAAGCGACCGTGACGCGCGAGTTCGCTTTCCGAAGTGGACAGTTCAACGGCAGGCACGGCTGGACCATCGGCGGCGAAGCCTTCACCCCGACGAAAATCGCGGCCCAGCCGAAACTCGGCGACGTCGAGATCTGGCGTTTCGTCGCGGATCTGCACCATCCGATCCACCTGCACCTGGTGCACTTCCAGATACTTTCCCGCGGTGGCAAAGCACCCGCACCACACGACGCGGGCCGCAAGGACACCGTGGACCTTCAGCCCGGCGAAGCAGTCGAGGTGATCGCGCGGTTCGACGGGTACCGAGGGCGGTACATGTTCCACTGCCACAACGCGGAGCACGAGGACATGGGGATGATGGCCACGTTCAGGACCGTCTAGCCGGGACCTGGCACGAGGCCGCGGATCGTGTGAACGCCGTCCGGTCGTGCGGGCAATTACCAGCACTGGACTCCCGTCTAGTGCTATCGTGCAACGAGGGTTACAGGTACTAACGTTCAATTACCTCCTTAACTGACGATGGACTGCCGAGGCAGATCGACCCTGCGCGCCGGGACGACTGGTCTGTGAGCTGACATGAGCGCATTGCCCGAACGAGTGGCGATCATCGCCGCCGATCCGATCAGCGGCGAGGGCGCCGCCGCCTACCTGCGCGGCGCGGCCCGCTATGCCGTGCTGGCTCCCGGCGAGGTCCCGCGCGCGGACGTCCTGCTCGTGATCGTGCCGGAGGTCCGCGAGAAAACCCTGCTCGACCTGGCGCGGATCCGCCGGACCACGCTCGTCGCGGACGTGCGCGCGGTGCTGGTCGCGGACCGGATCGAGAAGGCCGAACTGAGCAGACTCGGCGGATTCGGCCTGTCCGCGGCGCTGTACCGGGGTTCCGCGACGCGCGAGAAGCTCCTGGACGCGCTGGCCGCCCGGGTGCCCGCGGGCGAACCGGAAGACGTCCGCGCGGCCAGGCTGGCGAGCGAGTTCCGCACCAGCGAGGGCGAGGCCCAGTACCCGCGCGGCCTCCTCGACCGGCACCGGTTGCAGAGCCGAGAGGTGGAAATCCTCGGCCTCCTCGCGGACGGTTTGGGCACGGTCGAAATCGCCGAGCGGCTGGCGTATTCGGAACGGACGATCAAGAACATCATCAGCACGCTCCTCGTGCGGTTCGACCTGCGAAACCGCTCGCACGCGGTCGCGTACGCGCTGCGGACCGGCATCATCTGAGCGCCCGCCCCGTTTCTCGGCCGCGCTCGGACGGCCGCGCCGGGCGGCGGGGAGTCTCGGGTTTCGCAGGCCTTGCCCGCCGGGCGCGTGAATGCAGCGAGGGGCGCGGTCGTCGCATGGCTTGCCCGCCGCGACCGCACGGCACAGCCACAAGCCCCGACTTCCGCAGACCTTGCCCGCCGCGGTCGCGCGAGATAGCGGGGAGCCTCAAGCTTTCGAGGGCCTTGCTCGCCGGGGCCCCGCGACGCAGTCCCAAAGCCTGACCTCCCGCACAACCCACCCGCCGAGGTCACGCGGCGGCCGGAAGCCTCAAGCTTGCGCGGGCCTTCTCCTCCGCGCTCGCGCGGCACAGTCAGAAGCCCGACCTCCCGCACAACCCACCCACCGGGCTCACGCGGCGGCCGGAAGCCTCAAGCATGCGCGATGCAGCCCAAACCCCAACCTCCCGCCGACCCCGCCCCCACGACCGCACAGCGCAGCCAACCGCCCACGACTTCCTGCCAAACCCCACCCGCCTCAAATCGCCCCGTTGCGAAGTGCGTAAGCGACCGCGTGCGTGCGGTTTCGCAGGTCCAGCCGTTGCGACAGATCGTGGATCACCTTCTTCACCGCACGCTCCGAGAAGTTGATTTTCTCCGCGGTTTCCGCCGTGTCGAGGCCTTCGGCCAGCAGCCGCAGTACGTCGATTTCCCGTTGTGTCAGGCCGGAACTGTGCGTCGGCCGGGGGTGGGTCGGGCGGCGGACGTGGCTGAGCGGCGTGCCCAGCGCCGCCGGGGGAAGGATTGCTCCGCCGTGCGCGGCGGTCAGCACCGCGGCCGCCAACTGCTCGCTCGACGTGCGCTCGCGGTCCAACAGGGCGACCACGTTGCACTCCACCGCGGTCAGCACCGCCGGGCCTGCGGCCTCCTCGTTGGCCAGCAGGACCACCGGAGCGTCCACAGTGGCCTTGAGCCCGCGCAACGTCGACGTCACCGCCACCGACAGCAACTCGGCCGCGACGACGACTACGTCCGCCTCGTCGGTCGCCACGGAAACTCCGGCCGGGCCTGCAGCCAGCTCCGGATCCCCGTGTCGGCAAGGGGATCCGAGGCTCGGATCAGCACCCGGACCGCTGTCTCGTTCATTGCTCCCCCTCCTGTCCGGCCCCGGAGTCAAGACCGGCGAGGCAAAGATCAGGCACAGCCAGCTGTACGCCCATGGTCCCGCGATACTGGAGCGGACGAAAGGACGCCGATGGCACGGACGGGACGCCGCCCCGGGCAGACCGAGACGCGGGAGGCCATTCTGGCCGCCGCGCGGGACCTGTTCGGGCGGAACGGCTACGAGGGCGCGACGATCCGCGCGATCGCCGCCGAGGCGGGCGTGAATCCCGCGCTCGTGCACCACTTCTTCGGCAGCAAGGACCAGGTCTTCGCGACCGCGCTGCATCTCCCGGCCGACCCCGGCGTCGTGGTCGCCGCGATCCTCGACGGGCCGCGCGCCGAGGTCGGCGAACGGCTCGTCCGGCTGTTCCTCACGCTCTGGGAAACCCCGGCCTCGCGCGACGCGTTCTTCGGCGTGCTGCGCTCGGTGTCCACCACCGAACAGGCCGCGGACATGCTGCGCGGCTTCATCCAGGGCGCGCTGCTCGACAAGATCGCCGACGCGCTCGACATCCCGCCCTTGCGGGTCACCGGCATCGCCGCCCAGCTGGTCGGGCTCGCCATGGTCCGCTACGTCATCCAGGTCGAACCTCTCGCCGGGGCCTCGCACGAGGACGTCGTCGCGTTGATCGCTCCGGCGGTGCAGCAGTACGTCGACCGCACCTGACCTCGGCTGATCCGCCAGTCCGCGCTTGACAGGGAAATTCCGCGCGCGCAGAATTAACCGCATGATTAATTCCGCGGTGGTCATCGACGGCCTGCGCGTCGTCCGCGGTGGCCGGGAAGTGCTGCGCGACGTGAGCTTCCGCGTCGAGCCCGGTTCGGTCACCGGGCTGCTCGGACCGAGCGGCTGCGGGAAGACCACGTTGATGCGCGCCGTCGTCGGCGTGCAGGTGACCCACGGCGGCACGGTCACGGTGCTCGGCGAACCCGCCGGAAGCCGCCGGTTGCGCAAGCGGATCGGGTACGCCACGCAGGCGCCGGCGGTCTACGCCGACCTCACGGTCACCGAATCCCTGCGCTACTTCGCCGCCGTGCTGGGCGCGCCGGCCCGGTCGGTGAGCGACGCGATCGAGCAGGTCGGCCTCGGTTCGCACGCGGACGCACTGGTCGGGCGGCTCTCCGGCGGCCAGCGCAGCCGCGCGAGCCTCGCCGTCGCGCTGCTCGGCGAACCCGAGCTGCTCGTGCTCGACGAGCCGACCGTGGGGCTGGATCCGTTGCTGCGCGAGCATTTGTGGAACGTTTTCCATCGCCTCGCCGCGGACGGCACCACGCTTCTGGTGTCCAGCCACGTCATGGACGAGGCCGCCCGGTGCACCCGGCTGCTGCTGATGCGCGACGGTGCGCTGCTCGCCGACGATTCTCCGGACGCCCTGCGCGCGGCCACCGGCGAACAAGACCTCGAACGCGCGTTCCTGCACCTCGTGAAGGCTCAGCGATGACTGCCTCGATCACTCTCGCCACCACTCGCCGCATCCTCGCCCAGCTGCGGCACGACCCGCGCACGGTCGTGATGCTCATCCTCGTGCCGACGCTGCTGATGGTGTTGCTGCGCTTCGTGTTCAACTCAGCTGAGGTGTTCAGCCGGATCGCGCCGGCACTGCTCGGCGTGTTCCCGTTCGTGATCATGTTCCTGATCGCGTCGATCACGACCCTGCGCGAACGCACCGCGGGCACCCTGGAACGGCTGATGACGTTGCCGCTGGGGAAATTCGACCTGCTCGCCGGGTACGCGCTGGCGTTCGGCCTGGTCGCGGTGCTGCAGGTGGCGGTCGCGACAGCGGTCAGCCTGTGGTGGCTCGGGCTGACGGTGGCCGGTTCGGTGTGGTCGCTGCTGTTGATCACCGCACTCGACGCGTTGCTCGGCATGGCGCTGGGGCTGTTCGTGAGCGCGTTCGCGACGAGCGAGTTCCAGGCGGTGCAGTTCATGCCGCTGTTCGTGCTGCCGCAAGCCTTGCTGTGCGGGCTTTTCCAGCCGCGCGACCAGATGGGCTGGGTGCTGCACTGGCTGTCGGACGTGATGCCGCTGTCCTACGCCGTCGAAGCGCTCACCCAGGTGACGCACAGCTCGGCCTGGACGACATCGTTGACCCGCAACATCCTCATCGTGCTCGGCTGCGCGGTGCTGGCGTTGGGACTCGGCGCGGCGACGCTGCGCCGTCGCACGCCTTAAAGCCGCCGAGCCGCTGCCTCGTAAGCCGCGCGGTTGCGGTTGAGCCATTTCGCGAAGTACTGATCGGACTGCGCGTAGACGTATCCCGGCGGGACGAACAAAACCGCGAAGACCACGAAGGTACCGAGCCCGATGATCGCCAGCTTCAGCTCAGCGTCCGAGGGCGGAGAGGACATAAAGGACAGTCCACATACGACGGCCGTCAAACAACCCATCCCCGCCGCGGCAAAGAAAGCTCCCCGCACGTTCCCCGGCGTTCGACCGGCGGGCGGATGCGAACCAGGATTCAACGCGCGTTCGGTCGCCGGCCTGGCACGCCAGATCAAGACTCCGCCGAGCCACAAAACCGCGAAGAAGACACCGCCGCCCGCCAGGCTGAACCCTCCCGCGGCGGAATGCGCCAGCATCCCGACCAGGAGCCCGCTGAGACCGAAGAGCCCGGCGAGGCTGGCCGTCATCACGCGGTAGACCCGGCGCATGGTGACGATCGCCTGCAGCCGGGTGGTGTAGTCGCGCAGCCGTTGTTCGGGGGTGTCCGCGACCGCGCGGACCTGGTACCCGCTCATGGCTTCCGCACGAACCCGGCCGCGCGGAGCCGTTCGGTCTCGCGGACGTCGATGCTCGTGCGGACCCCGTTCGTCACGGTGACGTCGCCGTTCAGCACACCCAGCGCGATGATCACGAAGCCGAGCGTGCGTATCAGCATCGCCCAGCCCGCCTTCCAGAGCCCGATCCGGCCGCCGTCGCGGAGCCGGACCAGGCGAATGCCGTTGAACAACGCGCCGAGGCCGCGTCCGTTGCCGTAGAACCAGCCGTACAGCAGCGGCAGGACGAACAGCCCCGCGATCCCGATCACGCTCGCCCCGACCGCGGCGTCGACGGCGTTCGACTTCGCGTAGTACGCCACCGCCGCGGCCACCGAGAGGCCGGTGACCAGGAGGAAGTCGACCAGCCACGCCCAGATCGTGGACGCGGTGCGCGCCTCGACATACAGGTCGCCGTTCTCGAAGGCGCGGATCCGCGCCGCCGCGCCCTTGCCCAGGGCAGGCTCGGCCTGCGTGCGGAGGCTGGCCAGGACGTCTTGCTGAGTGTTCACGCCATCCTCGACGCCGATCGGGGGCCGGAGGTTCCCCGGACCGGCACACCTCACCCGGGCTCAGGCGAAGCTGTAATCCTCCAGCGGGAACCGCACCGCCTCGCGGTGCGCGCTGATCGTAGACGTCGGACGCAGCAGGGTCGCCTCGCCGTGCTGGTTGAAGTAGTAGCTGTTGGCCGTCGCGCACTGGCCGAGCGCGAACACCGAGTGCCCGACCTTGTGTTTCATCCGGTCCAGGAACTCGTCGTTCGCCCGCTGGGTCACCTCGAACACGTCCGAGCCGCGGGCGCGCATCCCCTTGAACAGCCGGTCGATGTGCTTCATCTGGCATTCGATGGTCGTGAAGTACGACAGGCCGCTGTAGGAATACGGGCTGTTCAGCGAAACCAGGTTCGGGAAGCCGGGCACGGTCACGCCCTCGTACGCCTGGAACCGGTTGTCGCGCCACCATTTGCCGAGGTTCTTGCCGTCCCGGCCGATGATCTCGATCGCCGGGAAGTTCGTGTCCCACAGGTTGAAGCCGGTGGCCAGCACGAGCGTGTCGATCTCGGTGCGCTTGCCGTCCGCGGTGACGATCCCGGACTCGTCGATCCGCTCGATGCTGGTGGTTTCGAGATGCACGTGCGGACGGGTGAAGGCCGGGAAGTAGTCGTTGGAGAACGCCGGCCGCTTGCAGCCGAAGGAGTAGTCCGGCGTCAGCTTGCGGCGCAGTTCCGGGTCGCGGACCTGGCGGTACAGATGCGCGCGGCACCAGCGTTCGGCGATCCGGTTGGCCCCGCGGAACTGCCGGTACTGCACGACGCCGGAGATCATCATCAGCTCCAGGATCGAACTGCCCGCCAGCCGCACCGCGCGCTGCACCAGCGGCAGTTTCGCGAACGCCTGCTGCACCGGCTTCGGCACGGCGTAGTCCGGCTTCGGGCTGACCCAGATCGGCGTGCGCTGGTAGACCGTCAGTTCCGCGGCGGCCTTGGCGATCTCCGGGATGAGCTGGACGGCCGTCGCGCCGGTGCCGATCACCGCGGCGCGTTTGCCGGTCAGGTCGTAGCTGTCGTCCCACTGCGTGGTGTGGATGACCTTGCCCGCGAACTTCTCGATGCCCTCGATGTCCGGCATCTTCGGCTGAGAGAGGAACCCGGTGGCGGTGAGCAGGTACTTCGCGGTGACCGTCTCGCCGCCTTCGATGCTGACCCGCCAGCTGGAGCCGTCCCAGGTCGCGCCGGTCACCACCGTGCCGAAGCGCATCGAGGCGCGCAGGCCGTACTTGTCGGCGACGTGCTCGGCGTACTTCTTCAGCTCCGCGCCCGGCGCGAACAGCCGCGACCAGTACGGATTCGGTTCGAACGAGTAGGAGTAGGTGGACGACGGGATGTCGACGGCCAGCCCCGGATACCGGTTCACGTGCCAGGTCCCGCCGAGGTCGTCCTCGCGGTCGAGAATCAGCAGGTCGCGGTAGCCGAGGCGGCGCAGCTGGATGGCCGCCCCCATGCCCCCGAAGCCCGCGCCGACGATGACTGCGTCGTACTGCGCGTCCATGTCCGACCTCTCGTCCGGAACTACTTGTCAGTAACGGAACGGTATGTCACTTGGCCGAGCTTGGCAATACACTGCAGTGCGTGACAGCCCAGGAGAGCGCCCGCACCACCCGAGCCGAGCGCAAGAAGCAGGAACTGCGCCGCGAGATCATCGACGCGGCGTTCGACTGCTTCGCCGACCTCGGCTACCACGCCACGGGCATCTCCGACATCGCCACGAAGCTCGGCATCGGGCACGGCACCTTCTACCGCTACTTCCAGAACAAGCGCGACATCGTGGACCACGTCATCGACGACCTGGTCGCCCGCATCGTCACCGCGCTCACCGCGGAGAACGCGCCGGACGCGGTGTCTACTTTGGACGCTTACCGCGAGCAGACCGCGCGGATCGGCGACGCGCTGGCGCAGATCTTCGGCGAGGACCCGCGCGTCCCGCGGCTGCTGCTCTTCGAAGCCGCCGGTATCGACAAAGCGATGGCGGCGCGGGTACTGGACTTCTTCGAACTGGCCACCGAGCTGACCGCGGCGTACCTGTCGCACGGCGTCGAACTCGGGTACCTGCGCGCGGATCTCGACATCGAGAACAGCGCGCGGGCGATCAACGGCATGATCCTGGCGTCGGCGATCGCCTCGCTGCGCAATCCGGACCCCGACGAACAGCGCCGGTTGAGCGAGGCCGTGCGGCGGATGATGTACGACGGGATCGCGGCTAGGCGAGACTGATCTCGGTCAGCTTGTCGGGGTTGCGCACGAAACACAGCGTCGACACGCCCTTTGCTCCGGCTCGCACCGTGACGGTGGTCGTCGCCTTGCCGTCCTGCAGGAAAACCGCGCCAGCGCTGCCGTTGATGATCGCCGGGACGATCGTCACCTCCTCCATCGTGGAGATTCCGAGGAGGAACCGCGCGATCCGGTCCGGTCCGAACAACGGCTTGCGCGCGGCCAGCACCTTGCCGCCGCCGTCGGAGTACAGGACCGCGTCCGGCGCGAGCAACGCGGCGACCCTCTCGATCTCGCCGGACAGCACCGCGTCGGCCAGCTTCGCCAGCGCCTCGGCGTCGCGCTTTCCCTGATCCGGCAAGGAATCGCCGATCGCCGAGGTCACCGCCCGTTGCGCGCGCGAGACGAGTTGGCGGGCCGCGACGGGCGTCGTCTCCAGTACCTCGGCGACCGACGGGTAGTCGACGTCGAGGACCTTGCGCAGAACATACGCGGCCGCCTGCTCCGGCGTCAACGTGCTGAGCACGAAGTCGAGCGCCTGGCCCAGACCGTCGCGATGCAGCACCTCCCACTCCGGCGAATCCCCTTCGACCACCGGGTCCGGCAGCCAGGGATCGGGGTAGTTCTCGCGCCGGCGCCGCTGCGCGCGAACCGCGTTGAGCGCCAGCCGCGACACCATCACGGACAGAAACGCGTGCGGCTTGCGGACCGTGGCGAGGTCCGCCCGGGACCAGGTTTCCCACGCGTCCTGCACGACGTCCTCCGCGTCGTGGCGCGATCCGGTGATGTGGAAGGCGGCGGCGAGCATCGTCGACCGATGCGCGGTGAAGACGGCACCGTGGTCCATGCCGGCCAACTCTAGGCGCCGGCCGGCCACGAGTAGCGACCCGCGCGGTCCCGTTCCTGGGTCAGCCATCGCACGGTCATCCGGCAGATCGTCTCCTTGACGAGCCCGCCTGCCCGCCCGTCGATCGCGAGCGCGCGCTCGGTGTCGTCCGGATGCAGGAACTGGACGCGACCTCGTCCGCTGCCGAGATCGGTGCACTGGAGGACGTAGCCCATCCGGAACGCTTCCCCGGCCCGCCCTTCGCGGCGCGCGGTGAGAACGTCGGCGGCGTGGGCGCCCATCGGCAACGCCGTCGCGCACGCGGCGCGAAGGTAACTGGGCGATGCGAGGTGCACGGCGTCGCCCGCGCCGAGGACGTTCGGGTGTCCGGGGACGGTGAGCTGCTCGTCCACCAGCAAGCGGCCGAAGCCGTCGACCGGCAGTCCCGAATCGGCGGCGAGGCTCGGCACGGTGAAGCCGGTGGTGTCCACGACGAGCCCGTCGAGCGCGGCCGGATCGACGCGTCGGCCAAGCTCGATCTCGACCCCTTGTTTGGCGAGAAACCGCAGGTGCGCCTGGATCGCACGGCGTTCTGGGGCAGTGGAGACCAGCTTCACCGCGCGTCCGGCCTCGCGCAGTGCCCCGGCCAGCTCGACGCCGGTCAGGCCCGCGCCGACGACGGTGACCGGCGCGTCCGGTGCCTCGGCGAGGGCGGCGCGGAACCGTCCGGATTCCTCCTCGGAGACGATCCGGTAGGCGCCGTTGTGGTCGCTGGCCCCGGATCCGACCGCGTAAACGAGGGTGTCGTAGGGCAGGTTTTCGCCGGAGGCCAGCTGGACCTTGCCGTCGCCGATCTTGGTCGCAGTGTCGCGGACGACCTCGACGGCCGGGTTCAGCACGGTTTCCAGGTCGAGCCGGGCGTTCTCCCGGAGGCCAGTTGCCACGCGGTGCAGGCGAATCCGCTCGACGAACCACGCATTCGGCGTGACCAGCACCACTTCTTCGCCGCGCCCCGCCAGCCGGTTCGCGGCCATGACCCCGGCGTATCCCCCGCCGAGCACTGTCGTCGTCATGCGGTCCTCCTCCGCTCTCGGGTGTTCGGCAGATGGACACCGGGCGCGGAAGATCTGTGACAGCTTCAGAGACGGAGGGACAGGTACGTGCTGTTCGGGTCGTCTCGGTAGCTTCCGAACGGTGCGCACGGGGTGAAGCCCGCTCGCGTATACAGAGCGCGGGCCGGGGCGAAGAAGTCCATGCTGCCGGTCTCCAGGGAGACGCGTTCGATGCCGCGGTCTTTGGCGTCCTGGAGCAGGTGATCGAGCAGCGTGCGAGCGATGCCTTGCCCGCGGCGAGCGGGGTCGGTGCGCATGCTTTTCAGTTCCTCGTGCCGGGGTTCCAGCGCGGCCAGGGCGGCGGTGCCGACCAGGTGCTGGCCGTCTCGGACGGTCCAGAGCCGGATGCCGGGACGCTGGAGCGCGGCCAGATCGAGGGCGTGGCGGCTCTCCGGCGGAGCGGTCGGAGCGAGATCGTCCAGGTGGGCCTGCAGGAAGGTGCGGAGTTGCGGGTTCGCGAAGTCGGCTCGCTCGATCACCAGGGGCATGGCTCCAGGCTGCCCGGCGGATGTTTCGGGGCGGTTAGCGCCCGAGGTGACGTTGAGCGCACCCAACGCCACCTCGGAGCGGTTCAGAGCGCCAGCCTCGGCCAGGAAGCCGTGTCGCGCAACAACTGCCGGTCGTGCGTGGCCACCACCACCGCGGCCGGGGTCGCGTGCAGGGCCTCGGTCAGCTCGTCGACCAGCGTCGCGGACAGGTGGTTCGTCGGCTCGTCCAGCAGCAGTACCTGCGGGCGCGCCGCCAGGACCAGCGCCAGATCCAGCCGCCGCCGGGCTCCGGTCGACAGTTCGGCGATCGGGCGGTGCCGGTCGTATCCGCTGAGCAAGCCGGAATCAGCCGCGCCCGGGAAGCGTTGCTCGAGCAACTCGGCAGGCGTGCGCCGGGCCGGGAGGTCGGATTCCTGGCCCAGCCAGCCGATCCGCACCGACCGGGCGCGCGTGATCGTGCCCGACGTCGGTTCCAGTCTCCCGGCCAGAACCGCCAGCAGCGTCGACTTTCCCGCCCCGTTCCGCCCGGTGACGACGAGCCGGTCCGCGCCGCCGAGGGTCAGGTCGACCGGCTGGTCCAGCCGTCCGGCGACGGCCACCCTGGCCGCTCGAACCGCGACTGTTCCTTGGTGCTGCGGCAATTCCGGCAGGACGAACCGCGCTGGCGGTGGCGGAACGGCCACGACGTGCGCGTTCAACTCCTCTTGCCGCCGGTGCACCGCGCGGACCAAACCCGGCGCGCGAGTTGCGCGCGTGTGCCTGCCGTGGCCCTT
Source organism: Streptomyces sp. AA4 (assembly GCF_000158875.1). Taxonomy (NCBI): domain Bacteria; kingdom Bacillati; phylum Actinomycetota; class Actinomycetes; order Kitasatosporales; family Streptomycetaceae; genus Streptomyces; species Streptomyces sp. AA4. The sequence goes on from NZ_GG657746.1 coordinate 6,874,539, forward strand.
TTCCGGACGCCAGTTGTCCCGCAATCGGTTCTGCGCGGCGGAAAGGTCGTCCGCGAGCCGCTGTCGTTCGGCTAGTTGCTCGGCGTGCAGTGCCTCCCATCGAGCCCGTTCGGACTGCCGGGCCTCGACGTACGCCGCATAGCCACCGCCGTAGCCGCGCGGACGGCCGTCGCTCGATGGGTCGAGGTCCAGGAAGGACGTGGCGACGTCGGCGAGCAACGCCCGGTCGTGGCTCACCAGCACGACCACACCCGGGTACGCACGCAGCCGGTCGGTGAGGTGCGCGAGACCGGACGCGTCGAGGTGGTTGGCCGGCTCGTCCAGCAGCAGCACGGAATGCCCCGCGCCGAGCAGACACGCCAGCCGGACCCGATGCCGCTGCCCGACCGACAACGTGCCGAGCGGACGGCTCCGCTCGTCGACCGCGTTCAGCGCGGCCAGCGAAACCTCGACCCGCCGATCCGCGTCCCACGCGTCGAGCGCTTCGGCGTCCGAAAGGGCTTGGGCAAACACTTCCTCGGCACCGGGCTGTCCTTCGGCGAGCGCGGTCGTCGCGGTTTCCAAGCAGGCCAGTGCATTGCGTACGGCCGCCAGTTCGAGATCGATCAGATCGCCGACAGTTTCCTGGTCTCCCAACGGAATCTGCTGGTCGGCAACGCCGATCGTGCCCGCCCGGCGAACCTCGCCGTGATCGACCGGCTGAGTGCCAGCCAGTACGCGCAACAGGGTGGTCTTGCCCCGGCCGTTCTCGCCGACAACGGCGACCCGGTCGCCGGCCGCGGCGACCAGATCGACCCCAGCGAGCACGGGACGGCCGCCGAAGGCGACGTGGACGTCGGACAGCCGGATATGCGCCGTGCGCACGAGCGCAGGCGAAAGCGGAGAGGTCATGAGGGAATTGCCTCCGGAGAAACGTGATCAGCGACAAGGACGAGGGCCGGTGCCGCGAACGCGCGCGGTACCGGTGGAGGCGGTGAACCCTCAGAGGTAGAACTGGTGCTGTATCACGATCGCCAGGGTAAAGATCGTCCGAGCGGCGCGCATCCGAATTAACGGTGCACAGCGCGCACTGCCAGCACGACCGGCAGCGGAGTCCCGGACTCGGCGAAGCGGTCGAGAGTCAGCCCGGCGTCGCGGAATCCGGGTCGCCGCGGTCGGCGAACCCGCCGCAAAAGCACGGATGGACGCCGACGTGCACGAAAACTCCGCCAGGCCTTAGCACTCTCGACACTTCGCGCAGCATGGCGAATACGCGGACATGTCGGTGTGCGCCAGAACTGCGACGACCGCGGCGACGCTGTGGTCCCGAACCGGCAGCCGCGCGCGGGCGTGTCGCAGCATCCCGCTCGACAGGTCGACGCCAAGCGGGGTCCAGCCCAGCTCTCGCACCAAGGCAGCGTGCGCGCCGGTGCCGCAGCCGATCTCCAGGCATACGCCGCTCCGTGCACTACCGAACCGCTGTCAGCCGCCACCGATTACGCGTTGGGCGTAGAAACCTTGCGGGCACAGAGGATCGTGTCGTGCAGTTCCCCGCCGTGGACCTTCCGCGTCCGGTTCTCCGCGACAGCGATCACCCACTGCGCAGGGTCCAGCCCGACGTCCTCGACAGTGATCGTCGACTCCGGCGGATGCAGTTCCCCGTGATGGTGCCCGACGACCAGCAACGTCCCGCCCGGCGCGACCCACTCCGCCAGCCGCTCGAACAGCGGCCCGGCGGCGTGCACGTAATGAGTGGCGACCAGGTCGAACTGCCCGTCCGGAGTCCACTCCAGCAGGTCAGCACACACCCACTCGACCGCGCTCGACCGTTCGCGCGCGTGCCGCAGCACTTCCTCCGACAGGTCGACCGCCGTCACCTGCCAGCCGTGTTCGGCGAGCCAGCGCGCCTCGTTTCCTTCCCCGCAGCCCGCGTCCAGCGCGCGGCCGGGCGGGAGTTTCCCCGCCTCCTCGACCAGCTGCGGATGCGGTGCGAGCCGCGCGTGCCCGGCGGCGCCGGCCCAGTGCTCGTCCCAATAGGACTGATCGAATGCGTGCGGCACAACGGTTCCTTCCCTCGTTCCCGTTCCAGCTTGCAAACCCTCCGGCAAGACTGGCAAGGGAACTTGCCAATCTGTCAAACTCGGGGAATGGACGACGACCGAGCCCTGGACGCAGTCGGCCCCCGGCTGCGCGAGCTGCGCCGGAAACGGGAGATCACGCTGGCCGAACTGTCCGCGCGGACCGGCATCGCGGCCAGCACCCTGTCCCGGCTCGAGTCCGGCAACCGGCGGCCGACCCTGGAACAGCTGCTGCCGCTGGCCCGCGCGCACGGCGTGACCCTCGACGAACTGGTCGACGCCCCGCAAACCGGCGACCCGCGCATCCATCTCCGCCCGATCAGCTGCGCGGACGGCGTGACGATCCTGCCGTTGACGCGCCGTCCGGGCGGGATCCAGGCGTACAAATTCATCCTGCCCGGACAACGGAAGAAACAGGAACCCGATCCCAAAACGCACGAGGGCTACGAGTGGACTTATGTCCTCAATGGACAGCTACGGCTGGTGCTCGGCGAGCACGACCTGACGCTTTCCCCCGGCGAGGCGGCGGAATTCGACACCCGGGTCCCGCACTGGTTCGGCGCGGCGTCAGCGGAACCGGTCGAGTACCTGTGCCTGATCGGACGGCAGGGGCAGCGCGCGCACGTGCGGGCCGCGCCTAAGGCCTGACGGTCGCGGGCAGCCCGAAGGCTGGGAAATGCTCGGCTCCGAGGAAGGACGTGAGGTCGCAGATCCGGTCCTCGCGCAAGGTCAGCACGGTGATCGACCACGCCTCGTGCGGGGCAGTCGCCGAACCGCCGAGGTAGAACGCCACCGCGGGCTGGGCGTTCGCACTGGTCAGCCGGAAGCGCCAGCTGGGGCAGCGCGTGATCGGGACCTGGACGGCGAACTCTGTCACGGCGGCGCGGCCGCGGTACCACTGCGGCAGCGGCGGCATCGACCAGGTGACGTCCTCGGTCAGCAGGTTCACCAGGCCGTCCACGTCGCCGTCGGCCAATGCGGTCGCGAAACCGGTCACCAGCTCCTGGAGCCGGGCGTCGCCGAGCGTGCGCAGGGTTTGCTGTTGAGTCCGGGCGGGGACGTGCGCCGAGATGGTCCGGCGGGCGCGCGCCAGTGCGGAGTTCACCGAGGTCACGGACGTTTCCATGATCGTGGCGATCTCGGCGGCGGAGAACCCGAGGACGTCGAACAGCAGCAGCGCCGCCCGCTGATTGCCCGGCAGGTGGCGGCACGCGGCGACGAAAGCCAGCTCGACCGCCTCGCGTTGTTCGTAACTGGCCGCGGGGAAGTCGGGGCAGGGACCCAGCCAGGCCACGTCGGTGCGCGGGGCCTCGAACGCGACCTGTTCGCTCGACGGGCCCAGGTCGACTGGCAGCGCGCGGCGACCACGCTGCTCGATGAGATCCAGACAGGTGCGCGTGGCCACCGTGTACAGCCAGGTGCGCAGCGCACTGCGGCCCTCGAACCCGGGCAGCCCGCGCCACGCTCGCAGCAGCGCCTCTTGCACGGCGTCGTCGGCGTCGTGGATCGAGCCGAGCATCCGGTAACAGTGCGCACGCAGTTCCGCACGCAACGGGGCCACCGCTCGGGTGAACGCGGATTCCGAAGAAAATTCCCCCACGACCGACGATTCTGCCGCATCCGGCCGGTCTCACCCGGCATCGACTATCGAGCACCGACTACCGAGGAGACCTGGAATGACCTGGCCGCAGATCCACACCGAACGCGCCGCGCTGGCCGATGACCTGTCCGACGCCGCGTGGAGCACGCCCTCGCTGTGCGCGGGGCTCTCCGTCCGGGAGGTGCTGGCCCACCTCACCGCGGGCGCGTCGCTCACGCCGGTGCGCTGGATGGCGGGCGTCCTCCGCTGCCGGTTCGACTTCGACCGGCAGGTCGCGATGCGGCTGGCCGAGCACCTCGGCGACAGCCCGGCCGACACGCTGGCCCGCTTCCGCCGCGTCATCACCAGCACCACCAAACCGCCGCTGCCGGTCGTGGCGATGCTCGGCGAGACCGTCGTGCACGGGGAGGACATCCGCCGTCCGCTCGGCATCCGCCGCGACTATCCGATCGACACGCTCACCGCGGTGGCGCGCTACTACCTCGGCTCCGACCTCGTGGTGCTCGCCAAGGGGCGGGTCCAAGGCCTCCGCCTCGAGGCGACCGACAGTGACTTTTCCGGCGGCTCGGGACCCCTCGTGTCCGGCCCGACGCTCGCGCTGATCATGGCGATGACCGGCCGTTCCCGGTTCCTCGGCGACCTGGACGGCGACGGCGTCGAGGTGCTGCGGCAGCGCTGACGGGCTTGCGTCCCGCCGCCAAGAGTTCTATAACAGTGGAGACAGTTATAGAACTCTAAGGAGATGCCCATGCGCACCCCGACCCAGGAAGGACGCTTCGGGGAGTACGGCGGGCGCTGGGTGCCGGAATCCCTGGCGCCCGCCTGCCTCGAAGTTGCCGACGCGTTCGAGAAGGCCTGGGTCGACCCGGGCTTCCGCGAGCAGCTCCAGATGATGCTCGCCCGGCACGTCGGCAGGCCAACGCCGCTGACGCCCGCCGAGCGGCTGTCCGCGGAACTCGGCGTGCACGTCGTGCTCAAGCGGGAGGACCTCACGCACACCGGATCGCACAAGATCAACAACGCGGTCGGCCAGGCGCTGCTCGCGAAGCGGATGGGCAAACGGCGGCTGATCGCCGAGACCGGGGCCGGGATGCACGGCGTCGCGACGGCCACCGCGGGCGCGCTGTTCGACCTGCCGGTCACGGTGTTCATGGGCGAACAGGACGTCGAACGCCAGTCGCACAACGTGTTCCGCATGCGCTATCTCGGCGCGGAGGTCGTCCCGGTGCGCACCGGCAGCCGCACGCTCAAGGACGCGACCAGCGAGGCGATGCGGCACTGGGTCAGCTCGACCGAGGAGGCGCACTACTGCCTCGGCTCGGTCGTCGGGCCGCATCCGTATCCGTGGCTGGTGCGCGAATTCCAGCGCGTGATCGGCGACGAAGCCCGCGAGCAGCATGCGACCGTGCCGGATTTCGTCGTCGCGTGCGTCGGCGGCGGATCCAACGCGGCGGGCACTTTCGCCGGATTCACCGACACCAGCGCGCGGCTGGTCGGGGTGGAGGCGATCGGCGGATCGGGCGCGACGTTCGGCCAGGCCGGGGTGCTGCACGGCTCGCGGTCGCTGTTCCTGCAGGACGACCACGGGCAGATCCTCGAAGCCCATTCGATCGCGGCCGGGCTGGACTACCCCGCGTCGGACCCGAACACGCGCACCTGCGCGACCTCGGCCGGGCTCGGTACGTCGCGGTGAACGACGAAGCAGCGGTCGCCGCGGCCGCGCAATTGGCGCGTACCGAGGGAATCATCCCGGCCCTCGAATCCGCGCACGCGCTCGCCTGGGTGGCCGAAGCCGCCGGCACACCGGATCTTCCGGCTGGGTCGACGGTTCTGCTCACCCTGTCCGGCCGCGGCGACAAGGACATCGCCACGCTGATCGCCCGCTCCGAGGAGACCCGCGCATGAAGACCGACCGGAAAATCCTGATGCCGTATCTCACCGGCGGGGTAACTCCACAGTGGACGGACTACCTCCCGGCGCTGATCGAAGCCGGTGCGGACGCGATCGAAGTCGGCATCCCGTTCTCCGATCCGACTTTGGACGGCGCGACCATCCAGGAAGCGTCCAACGTCGCCCTCGCCAATGGAACGACTCCGCGAAGTGTCCTCAATGCCCTTTCGGAGACCACAGTGGACGTTCCCATCATCGTGAGCACGTACGCCAACTTGGCTGTCCGCAAGGGTTTCTGCGCCGAGCTGAAGGAAGCCGGAGTCGACGGTCTGATCGTTCCGGACCTGCCGCTGGAGGAAGTGCCCGCGATCGAGGAGGGCATCGACCTGGCGCTGCTGGTCTCCCCCGCGACCCCAGCCGACCGCGCCCACGAGATTGCCGCGCGGAGCCGAGGTTTCGTCTACGCCGTCTCGTCGATGAGCACCACCGGCGAACGCGACCACTTGCCCGCTTCCGCGATCGACCTGGCCACCCGGCTGAAGAACGCGACCGACCTGCCGGTCCTGGTCGGTTTCGGCATTTCGCAACCCGCGCACGCCGCCGAGGCCGCGAGCGTGGCCGACGGCGTGATCGTGGGCGCGGCGATCATGCGCCGGGTGCTCGACGGCGCCGGTCCGGCCGAGGTCGGCGAGTACGTCGCGACCCTGCGAGCCGCGCTGGACTAGAATCCGCTGGTCCCCGCAGAACTGGACCAGAACGGACGCGCATGGCCCGATACCGAGCGATCGCTGCGGATCTCGCCGCGAAGATCCGCGCCGGGGAGTACGCCCCCGGCGAGGCCTTGCCTCCGCAGCGGGAGCTCAGCGCGTCCTACGGCGTCACCCTCATGACGCTCCGGCAGGCGCTGCGCGAACTCAGCGACGAAGCCCTGATCGTGCAACAACCCGGCCGCGGCACCTTCGTGGCGCCGACCCCGGCCTCGTACCAGCCTGGCTCGCTGCGCAGCTTCACCGAGGATCTGCGCGATCAGGGTTACGTCGTGCGCACCGAGGTCGTCAGCCAGTCGGTGCGGCGGCTGCCCACTCGCGTCGCCGCCCGTCTGCAGGCCCGCGCCACGGATTCCGGCCTGCGGCTGGAACGAGTACGCGAGTTCGGCGGCCGCCGCGCGATCCACCAGGTGTCGTGGATCGCGCCGCCGCACGGAGAACGCTTGCGGGACAAGGATTTCACCACCGTGTCGCTCTACACCGCACTGTCCGAATTGGACATCATCGTGGACCGGGCCGCCGAGACCATCCGCCCGGACGCCCTCGACGACAAGCTCGCCCGGCTTCTCGACGAACCGGTCACCACCCCGGTGCTGGTCAGCGAGCGCACCACGAGCACCCCGGACGGCACCATCGTCGTCATCGACCGCGCGACCATCCTCGGCAGCATGATGCACATCAGCACCGAACGCGCCGCCGACCGGCTGTCACTGCGCTGGGGAGCCGGAAGCTGAATCCCGGTGTCCGTGCGCCAAAACGGCTAGGTGCAACGAAAGCCGAGTGTCCGGATTGGACAGATCAACCCCCAGCACCCGCTCGATCGTCGCCAACCGCGAATACGCCGCCGGACGGCTGAGATTCACCGCCTTCGCGAATTCCGTCATCGAATACCCCGCCTCGACAAACGCCCGCAACGTCGCGAACGCCCGGCTGGCCCGGGGCTCCGGCAGCGTCAGCAACGGCCGCAACTGCGCCTCGGTGAACTCGTGCAGCCGCGGATGCTCCCGCAACCACCACAACAACCCGCGCACCCCCAAGTCACCGGCCCGCCGAAGTCCAGGCGCACCAGGCGATTCGACGTCCGCGACATGCACCGCCTCCTGCAGCGCCGCGGGTAGCTCGCCCAGCCGGCGCACCGGCCCGGCCGCCCCGAACGCCGCGGCCAGCCCCTCCGGAACCCCGGCGACCACCCGCTCCAGCAACGCCTTCTCCGCCGCCGCCGAAGCGCACGGGAAGACCGCGGCGACCCGGCCTTCCGCCAGCACACCCCCGATTCCGTCGCTGGTCAGCACCGCGTCCAGCAGCGCCCGCTCCTGCCCGGCCCGAGCCGGACGGCACACCAGCACCGCGTAGTACGCCGCCGAGGCCAGCCCCAACGCCCGGGCTCGCGCTCGGACCGAACCCTCGTCCGCGCCGTGCAACAGATCCCGCAGCAAGTCGCCCTGTGCTTCGATTTCCACCGACAGCGGCGAGCGTTCCAGCAACTTCCCGACGGTCAGCGCCTCCGCCGCGCGTTCGAGCACGAGCCAAGCTGAGGGTTGCTCCGCCGAACGCGCAGGCACCACCAGCCGGCCCCAGCGTTCGCGCGGCGGCCCGACCGGCGTGCACATCCAGCCCTCCGGACCGCCGACCTCGGTCGCCGCGGAAAACGGCACCCGCCGGGACCGGGCCGGCCAGTCGCGAAGCAGCGATTCCGCCGAGCCGGCGCCGGCGAACGCGAGTGCCCGGTGCGTCCGGTCCTCCAGCACGACCGGCAGCCCGATCAAGTCCGCCGCGTGCGCGAGGACCGCGTCCGGTGCCTGCGAAGCCGAACCCACCGTGCTGAACGCCTCGTGCGCACGCTCGGCCAGCCGCAGCCGCTCGTAGTGCGCGTTGACGATCCGCGCGTGCACGATCTCGGTCACCTCGATGAAGCGGACCGTGCTGCGCAGCTCCACCAGCGGAAACCGCGCGGCGCGCGCGGCCTGCACCAGCGCGTCGGGCAACGATTTCAGATGCGGCCCCGGCTCCACGACCAGCCCGATCGCCCCGGCGTCCCGCAGCGACCGCACGTACGCGACCGCGTCGAAGCCCGGCTCGGTGAAGGCCCGCCCGATCGACAGCACCAGCACGTCGCTGGTCAGCGTCCCGGCGACGTCGCTCAGCTCGCTGACGTGCACCGACCGCACCGGCACGTCGACCGCGTCCGCCGCCGAGCGCACGACCGGGGATCCGGCGGCCATCACCGGCAGTTCGAGGACGTCTCGCAGGGTCAGGTGCACGACGTCAGGATAACCCGACGAAATGTAAAGCACGGCCCTGGCAAACCGACGGTTCGTCGGTTACCCGCGACCCGTCCGGGAGGGACCCTCAGAGGGCGAATACCAGGAAGAAAGGTGGCTCGATGAGCGATTCCGTGCCGACGCTGTCCCAGTGGATCGCCGGCGGCGAGGCAGCAGGCTCGCCGGACGGCTACGGGGACGTCACGAACCCGGCGACCGGGAAGGTCACCGCGCGCGTGCCGCTCGGCTCGGCCGCGGACGCGGAGGCCGCGATCGCCGCCGCGAAGGCCGCGTTCCCCGCCTGGCGCAAGACCTCCCTGGCGAAGCGCAGCCGGGTCCTGTTCCGGTTCCGCGAACTGCTCGACGCGCGCTCGGAAGAACTCGCCAAGATCATCACCGCCGAGCACGGCAAGGTGCTGTCCGACGCGGCGGGCGAGGTCGCGCGCGGCCTGGAGGTCGTCGAGTTCGCCTGCGGCATCCCGCAACTGCTCAAGGGCGCGGCGACGGCGAACGCGTCGACCGACATCGACGTCACCTCGCTGCGCGAACCGCTCGGCCCGGTCGCGATCATCTCGCCGTTCAACTTCCCCGCCATGGTCCCGATGTGGTTCTTCCCCATCGCGATCGCGGCCGGGAACACCGTCGTGCTGAAGCCGTCGGAGAAGGTGCCGACCGCCGCGAACTGGCTCGCCGAACTGTGGCGCGAAGCCGGTCTGCCCGAAGGCGTGTTCAACGTGTTGCACGGCAACAAAACCGCCGTCGACGCACTGCTGCACAGCCCGGACATCGAGGCGGTGTCGTTCGTCGGATCGACGCCGATCGCGAAGTACGTCTACGAAACCGGCACCGCGAACGGCAAGCGCGTCCAGGCGCTCGGCGGCGCGAAGAACCACCTGGTGGTGCTGCCCGACGCCGACCTCGACCTGGTCGCCGACCAGGCGGTCAGCGCCGGTTTCGGGTCCGCGGGCGAACGCTGCATGGCGGTTTCAGTGGTGGTCGCGGTGGGCGACGTCGCCGACGCGCTGGTGCCGCGGATCGCCGACCGCGCGAAGACGCTGGTCACCGGCGACGGCACCCGCGGCTGCGACATGGGCCCGCTGGTCACCGCCGCGGCGAAGGACCGGGTGTCCGGCTACATCGCCGCCGGTGCCGAAGCCGGCGCGACGCTGGTGCTGGACGGCCGGGAAGGCGAGTTCGACGCGGACGGCGAGGGATTCTTCGTCGGCCCGACGGTGTTCGACCACGTCCGCCCGGACATGCCGATCTACACCGACGAGATCTTCGGCCCGGTGCTCTCGGTGGTGCGCGTGGAGACGTTCGCGGACGCGATCGAGCTGATCAACGCCGGTCCGTACGGCAACGGCGCGGCGATCTTCACCAACGACGGCGGCGCGGCCCGCCGGTTCTCCGCCGACGTCGAGGCGGGCATGGTCGGCGTGAACGTGCCGGTGCCGGTCCCGGTGGCCTACCACTCGTTCGGCGGCCGGAAGAACTCGCTGTTCGGCGACACCCACGCACACGGCGGCGAGGGCGTGCACTTCTTCACCCGCGCCAAGGTCGTCACCACCCGCTGGCCGGGCCCCGAGCAAGGCGGGCTCGACCTCGGCTTCCCGCAGAACGTCTGAGAGGGGCTCTACAATGGACACTCAGTCGGCAGCAGCCCGGCACCTGTGGATGCACTTCTCCCGCATGGGAAATTACCCGGAGACCCCGGTCCCGGTGATCACCCGCGGCGAGGGCGTGCACGTGTGGGACGACCGCGGCCGCAAGATTCTCGACGGACTGGCCGGGCTTTTCGTCGTGCAGGCCGGACACGGCCGCCGCGAACTCGTGGAAGTCGCCGCACAGCAGGCGAACGAGCTGGCGTACTTCCCGATTTGGGGCTATGCCACGAAACCCGCGGCGGAACTGGCCGAACGTCTCGCGCATCTCGCGCCCGGCGACCTCAACCGCGTCTTCTTCACCACCGGCGGCGGCGAAGCGGTCGAATCCGCGTGGAAGGTCGCGAAGCAGTACTTCAAGCTGACCGGGAAACCCGGCAAGCACAAGGTGATCAGCCGCGCGGTGGCCTACCACGGCACGCCGCACGGCGCGCTCGCGATCACCGGGCTGCCCGCGATGAAGAAGGACTTCGAACCGCTCGCGCCGGGCGGTTTCCGCGTGCCGAACACGAACCTGTACCGGCATCCGGAGTTCGCCGACGACCTCGAAGCGTTCGGCCGCTGGGCCGCGGACCGGATCGAGGAGGCGATCCTGTTCGAGGGCGCGGACACGGTCGCCGCGGTTGTGCTCGAACCGGTGCAGAACTCCGGCGGCTGCCTCACGCCGCCGCCCGGATACTTCGCACGGGTGCGGGAAATCTGCGACCGGCACGACGTCCTGCTGGTCGCCGACGAGGTGATCTGCGCGTTCGGCAGGCACGGCACGACGTTCGCCAGCGAGAAGTTCGGCCTCCAGCCGGACCTGCTGACCTGCGCGAAGGGGCTCAGCTCCGGGTACAGCCCGATCGCCGCGCTGATCGCGTCGGACCGGGTGATGGAGCCGTTCCTCGGCCCGAAGGTCGGCTTCCCGCACGGGTACACCTTCGGCGGGCACCCGGTGTCGGCGGCGGTCGCGCTCGCGAACCTCGACCTGATGGAGCGCGAGGGCCTCAACCAGCGCGTACTGGACAACCAGGACGCGTTCCGCTCGACCCTGGACAAGCTGCTGGACCTGCCGATCGTCGGCGACGTCCGCGGCGACGGCTACTTCTGGGCCGTCGAACTGGTCAAGGACAAGGCGACCCGCGAGACGTTCGACGCCGACGAGCGGGAACGCCTCGTCCGCGGTTTCCTGCCGGGCGCGCTGTTCGACCGCGGCCTCTACTGCCGTCCGGACGACCGGGGCGACGTCGTCGTCCAGTTCGCGCCGCCGCTGATCGCGGGGCGGGCGGAGTTCGACGAAATCGAACAGATCCTGCGGGACACGCTGCTCGAAGCGCAGAAACTCGTCTGAGCCACCTGGCGAGGGAGGGGGCCGGGACCGGCTGGTCCCGGCCTTCTTCCGGGCCGTCGCTTATCATGGGCGGCACGGAATCCTGACCGCGAGGCGGCGCGCATGCCCGAGCACGATCCCGGCCTCGACCGGCGGCTGGCCGACGCCATCGAGCGGCTCGGGAACGGCCTGCGCGCGCTTTCCCAGCGCAGTGCCCGCACGCAAGGTCTTTCGCCGCTGCAGCAACACGCGGTGCTGTCTCTGGCGAGACACCCCGCGCCGCGACGCGAGGTGAACGCACTGGCCGCGGAATTCGACGTCACCACCCCGACGATGTCCGACGCCGTCAGCGCCTTGGAACGCAAAGGACTTCTCACCCGCTCCCCGGGTTCGGACGGACGCCGCCGCCTGCTCACCCTGACCGAGCGCGGCTTCCAGGTCTCCGCCGAGCTGTCGGCGTGGGACGCGCAACTGGTTGGCTCGCTGGCCGCGCTGCCGGAGCCGGACCGGGCCACGACGCTGCACACCCTGTTGCGGGTAATCGCCGACCTGCAGCGCGGCGGGGCGATCAGCGTCGCCCGGGTGTGCACGACGTGCCGCTTCTTCGGGCCCGACGAGCACCCCGATCCGAAGGCCCCGCACCACTGCCATTTGATGCGGAAACCGCTGGCGCTGACCGAATTGCGCACCGACTGCCCGGAACACGAGCAAGCGACGGCGTGAGCAACGCGGCCAGATCGCATTTCGCCGGTCAATCCGAAGTCATTTCCGAATATCCGCACCAAAACGGCGTGCCGCGGAGGATTTCCGGCTATTCCTCGCTGTCGCGCACGACCAGCGCGATCTGCACCCGGTTCACCACGCCGAGCTTCGCGAACAGGTTGCTCGTGTGCGCTTTCACCGTCGCGACGCTGATGTGCAGGCGCTCGGCCACCTCGGCGTTCGACAGCCCTTCCGCGATCGCCCGCGCGGTGTCGCGCTCGCGTTCGGTCAGCGCGGCCAGCCGCGCCCGCGCCGCTTCCCGCGCGGCACGCCGGGTCTCCGACGACCGCGGCCCCATCGCCGCGGTGATCAACCGGCTCGTGGCGGCCGGGGACAGCGCGGGGTTCCCGTCGGCGACCGCGCGCACCGCGGCCAGGATGTCCGGCGGCGGGGTGTCCTTGAGGACGAACCCGAGCGCGCCGGCCCGCAGCGCGCCGAGCACCATCTCGTCGGAGTCGAACGTGGTCAGCACCAGGATCCGCGGCGGGTCCGGCCAGCTCAGGATCGCCTCGGTCGCGCTGATCCCGTCGCGGCCGGGCATCCGCACGTCCATCAGCACGACGTCCGGCCGGAGCCGGCGTACCTCGGCGATCGCGGCGTCGCCGTCCGCGGCCTCGCCGGCGACCTCCAGGTCGGCTTCGCCGTCGAGCATGAGCCGCAACGACATCCGCACCAGCTGATCGTCGTCGACGAGCACGACCCGCACCCGGTCCACTCACTCGCTCCCTTCGCCGCGGGCGGGCCACGGCAGCCACGCGGTCAGCACGAACCCGCCGTCCGGGTCCGCGTGATGGTCCAGTTCGCCACCGGCCAGCTCGACCCGCTCGGAAAGCCCCAGCAACCCGAACCCGGCCGACGGCGGCGGCGGGACGCTCCTCGTCGCACCGGAATCCCGCACCGTCACGCGCAGCCCTTCGCCCTCGCCACCCGCAACAGTGACACACACTTCCGCTCCCGGTGCGTGTTTCCCGGCATTGGTCAGTCCTTCTTGGACGATCCGGTACACCGTGCGCGCAAGCAGATCCGGCGGGTCCCCGACCGACGCCGGGGTATAACCGACCTTCAGCCCGAGCGCCCGAGCGTCCGCGACCAGCGCGGGCAGATCCGCCAGCGACGGCTGCGGCGGCTCGAGCCCGCCCGGACTGGCCCGCAGCACGCCGAGCACCTCGCGCAGCTCCTCCAGCGCCTGATGCGCACCGTCCGCGATCCCCCTGGCCAGCAACGACACCTGCTCCGGCGGCAGATCAGCGCGATGCCCGAGCACCCCGGCCTGCATCGCGACCAGCGACACCCGGTGCGCGAGGACGTCGTGCATCTCCCGCGCGATCCGATGCCGCTCGACGATCCGCGCCTCGGCCGCCCGCGCGACCTGCTCGCGTTCCGCGCTCTCCGCGCGTTCCCGCAGCGACTGCAGTTCCTCGCGCCGCGCCCCGATCGCCGCCCCGACCGCGACGACGATGCCGGTGATCAGCACGATCAGCGAAATGGACCACCACCACGGGTCGGGGTTGGAGCCGCTCGGGTAGAGGTTGTCGGTGACGGCCCCGGTCGCGATGCACGCCAACGCGATGAACGTGGTCTCGAGCGGCCGGCGCCGGGTGGCCAGCGACCCGAGCACGAGCAGCGCGGCTCCCCCGGCGGACGTCGACACCGCCGAGACGATCACCACCCCGGTCGCGATCGAAAGCGGATACTTCCGCCGCCACAGCGACGCGACCAGGCAGCCGAGCCCGACGATCGGGTCGCCGAAGAAAAGCCACCCGAGGCGAGGGTCGGTGGACCCCTCCGGCAGGTGGGAGACGACCGCGAGCCAGGCGAGCCCGCCGAGCAGCGCGGCGAGGACCAGCCGCCACCCCTGCTGCCACGGCTTGAGCTTGACCTGAGAAACGATCACCAGCCCATCTTCGCCGATCCGCCCCCGTCGTGCAGCCGCCCTCGGCACACCCCGCCTCCTAGACCAAAGTCGTAACCCCCGACTTTTGGTCGGTCCCGATTCGCTCCGCAGGTCCGATGCGCGCTCGTGCCGCGGCCGACACACTGAAAACACCACGACTCAAGGAGCGCACATGAGCAAGGGCGGCTACTCCGCAGTGCAGATCGTCGGCATGGTGATCACCGTCGTCTCCGCACAGGCCGCGATCCGCAGTTTCTTCGACCACGAAGCACGCCAATTGTGGGGCGCGTTCAGCTGGGTCCCCGGCGGCTGGGGCGGACAATTAGCCGCATTGGTGGTTCTGGTCCTCCTCGGAATGGCGATCACCAGCTGGGCGCACGACCGAGCCAAGACGAAGAGCTGAGTCGGCGTTCAGTGCACGTCGGGCCCGAGCGCCGCATACGTGTCCGGACGCCTCCGCCGCAAATACCCGGCCATCGCCAGCCCCGCGACAATCAGAATCGGCAGCAACCACGGCAACAACCCGATCCACGCCGCGTCAGACCCGGCCATCGTCGGAAAATTCAGCACCGCCAGCACAATCACCCCGACCAGCCCCGCTCCGCCGAGCCCTGGCGCGACAAACGTGCTCCACCAATGCGGATCCCGCCGACGCCGGAAGAACACCACCACCGCGATCGACGCCATCGCCTGCAACACGAGGATCGCCAACGTCCCGAACCCAGTCATCGACGACGTCAGGAACGCCACCGGATCGAGCCCCAGCACTGCGAAAACCGCCGCCACGAGCGTCGCGAACCCGATCTGAGCCGCACTGGCGTTACGCGGCGTCCCAGAAACCGTACGCCCCAACACCTTCGGCAGCACCCCGTCCCGGGCAAGCGCGTAAACGTACCGGCTGGCAGAGTTGTGCAACGCCAGCAACGCGGCGAACAGACTGACCACAAGCAACAACTGCATGACGTCGGTCAGCACGGTGCCCAACACATCCTGCGACGTGGCAAGAAGCAAATCGCCCGCCGCAAGATGGTCCTGCGCCACGGATTTCGCGTTCCCGACCCCGATCGCACTCACCAACGCGAGCGACGTGATCGCCGCGAAAACCCCAATCGCAATCACCGCGATATAAGTAGCGCGCGGCACCGACTTATTCGGGTCGCGCGCTTCCTCGCTGAACAACGCAGTCGCCTCGAACCCGATAAAACAGGTGGCAGCAAACAACAACCCAAGCCCAATCGACCCGGACGTCACCACGCCAGGCGACAACGCACTGAGCGAATACCCGGACTTCACGAGCACCGCCACGTCGAACACGACGAGGATGCTGACCTCAAGAATCAGCGACACCGCAAGCACCTTCGCCGAAACATCGACCCCACGACGACTCAGCAAAAACACCGCGACGACGGACAGCCCCGCCCAAAACTCCCACGGCAAGTCCAAATGAAACACTCGGTTGACCACCCCGCCCGTCAACGCCCCCGAGGTCCCCACCGCCCCCGCGACGAAACAGTTGTACCCAGCCAACGCAACAAACGCCCCAGAAAGCCCAGCCGGACGCCCAAGCGCCGCGGTAAGGTATGCGTAGAAGCCGCCCGCGTTGGACACATACCGGCTCATCCGCGCGTACCCGACCCCGAACAACAGCAACACAATCCCCGCGATCAGGAACGACGCAGGCATCCCGCCCCCATTGCCGAGCGCGATCCCGAGCCCCGCGATCACCACCATCCCAGTCAACGGCGCCACCGCGGCGAGCACGAGGAACGCAATCCCGCCAGTCCCGAGAGCATCAGCCCGAAGCCGCCCCCCAGCAGCCTCTCCGGTTGTCTGCTGCTGTGCCATCCAGGCCTCCCGATCCACTCCAAGCGCCCCTTTGCCCCGCGCCCTGCCCAGTGTGGCTGGCCGGATGCTGATGGCCCTTGTCGTCGCAGGCAGAAGTCTTGGCAATCCGCGCACCCCCGCCTCCCCGCTCCCCGCTCGAGGTTCGTGCGCACAGCCACCCCACGCCGCCACCATGCACCCAACGCCACATTGGTTGCGTCAGACGCACCGAACGCCACATTGGTTGCGTCAGACGCACCCAACGCCACATTGGGTGCATCCCACGCACCCAACGCCACATTGGGTGCATCCCACGCACCCAACGCCACATTGGGTGCATCCCACGCACCCAACGCCACATTGGGTGCATCCCACGCACCCAACGCCACATTGGGTGCATCCCACGCACCCAACGCCACATTGGGTGCATCCCACGCACCCAACGCCACATTGGGTGCATCCCACGCACCCAACGCCACATTGGGTGCATCCCACGCACCCAACGCCACATTGGGTGCATCCCACGCACCCAACGCCACATTGGGGCGCTCCCCGGCCGCCGCCCCACTCAAAGCAACCACGCACCCAAGCCGCGCAAAAACCGCAGCCAGTGCACTCAAACAGCGGGGCACCCACCCCTCCCCCAACCCCGATACGAAGCCGCCCTGCGGTTCGGGG
>NZ_GG657746.1:6891351-7064202 GCF_000158875.1 Streptomyces sp. AA4
CCCCGAACCGTCAGCACAATCAAAAATCGGGGTGCCCCACGCAACCAAGGCGCAGCAATGTCGCCGCCAGGCGACGAGCCGCCCCCTCCACCCCCAAACGTCCACAATGGACCACCCCCACCCCCCATCAGCTATGCTGCCCAAGTGGCAAACCCAGCAGGCAGCAAAGGAATGCCGCGCCCAGAACGGGAGCGGCTGATCCTAGACGCCGCCGTCCACGAATTCGGCACCAAGGGCTACGCCCACGCCTCAGTAGCAACCATCGCCCGCCGTGCGAATATCTCCAAACCCCTGGTATACGGCTACTTCGAGTCCAAAGACGGCCTCTACCTGGCCTGTCTCCACCGCGGCGCCGCCCCGCTCGTCGACGCCGTCACCGAAGCCCAAACCGGCACCGGCCTCACCCGCGCCCTCGGCACGCTGGAGGCGATCTTCCGCACGCTGGAACCCCGCCGCCTGGACTGGGCCGTCCTCTGGGACCCGACGCTGCCCCCAGGCTCCGCAGTGGACGAAGCGGCCCGCGCCTACCGCCGCAAACTGTCCGCTCTCGGCGCGGAAGGCACCCAGGAAGCGTTGACCTCAGCCGGTTTCGCCGACCCCGCCGACGCGTCGCTGTTCGCCCGCATCTGGTACGGCGCGGTCGCCGCCACCGTCACCTGGTGGCTCGAACACCCCGAGGAACCCGCCGAAACCACCACCCAGCGTTGCGCCCGCATCCTCACCGCGCTGCGCGGCTGACCTCGCAATCCACCCACTCGAAGTACCCGCTTCCCGACACCGGCCGCCCCCGAAACGCACCGGAATACGTGTACGCGCCGACATAACCGCGCCCATGCCCGTACCGCAGCGGACTGTCCACAATCGCCTCCACCGCCACGACCTCCTCGGCACCGTCCCGCACCGTCCACCGGAACCGCTCCGGCACCCGCATCTCCCGCCCCCGCGGATCAACTTCCGGCTCCGCGCGACGATCCACCTCGAACCGCACCTCCCGGAACACCGCCGCGTCCCGGTCAAGCGTGCGCAGGTGCGCGAGCCGACAGGCCGTCGCCCCCGCCAAACGCACGTCGGTGAGCAACAGTTGCGTCCGGTCGTCGAGATTGATGATCTGATAGGTGAAGAAGTCCATCGGCACCTTGAACCGCGGCGGCAACGGCGAACGCCGAAGTGCCTGCGGCGAAAGCGATCGCGCGTACTCGACGGTGCAAAGCCCGCCGATCTCAGTCTCGCCGATGTCGTCGGTGATGATCCCGGTGAAGGTGGCGAGCAGGCTCAAGTGGTCATAAGCCGGATTGCGCACGAACCACGAGACCTGCGGCGTCGCGGTGATCGCCAAATCCGCCGAGAACCCGTCGTACCGCGCGTGCACCTGATACGACGGGTGCGCCGCTTCGATCGCCAGATCCGAACCCCACTCCAACCGCGAACCATCCTCGGCGAAGCGGCAATCGGTGTGGGAATCGTAGGCCGCGTAGTGATGGTGCCCGGGCGCAGCGGTGGAGGAGAGCACGGTCGTGGTGCGGCGCGCGTCGGAGGTCGCGAGGTAGTCGTTGTCGAAACAGACCGTCCCGGTGCTGCCGATGAGCGTCATGGTGTTGAGGTAGCGGTGCGGCCGCGGCAGTTCCGGCACGAAGATGCCGTAATGCGTCCACGCCCAGGTCCGCGAGTCCGGATGCGGCCGCAGCAGATCGGGCCGGCCGAACGGCTTCGCGGACTCCTCGATCCGCTGGTCGAAGCGAGGGAGCACCTGGTTCACCACGAACGGCGCGGCAGCGGTCAGCACGCTCATCTTTCCTCCTCAGTGCTTATTACCCTAGAGTAAGTTACCCAAGGGTCAATTCGGAAGGGAGCAGACGGATGACACGGTCCTGGTGGGGTTGGGGCGACACCGAGGAAGCGCTGACCGCCGAAGAAGCGGCGGAGCTGGTCGCCCGCACGGCCGCCTTCCTGCCCGCCCACGACTTCACCGACCACGCGCCGCCCTCGCCGACCGACCTGCCGGTGCCACCGGCGCGCCTCCGCCCGCCCGCCGCGCTGGCCCGGCTGTGCTCGACCGACCAGGTCGACCTGCTGTCGCACGCACGCGGCAAGGCGTTCCGCGACGTCGTGCGGAATCTGGAGGGGCAGGTCGAAGCGGTGCCGGACGTCGTCGCACGCCCGGAATCCGAACAGGACGTCCTCGATCTCTTGGACTGGTGCGCCACCGACGGTACGCCGGTAATCCCTTACGGCGGCGGCAGTTCCGTCGTCGGCGGCATCGAACCGCGCTTCCCCGCGCCCGCGGTGTCCCTCGATCTCAGCCGCCTCGACCAGGTCGTGGAGATCGACCGGACGAGCCGCGCCGCGCGAATCCAAGCCGGGGTCTACGGGCCCGCTTTGGAAGACCAGCTCCGCCCGCACGGGCTGACGCTGCGGCACTATCCCCAGTCGTTCACGCACTCCACGCTGGGCGGCTGGCTGGCGACCCGCGCCGGCGGTCACTTCGCCACGCTCGCCACGCACATCGACGACCTCACCGAGTCCCTGCGCGTCGTCACCCCGGCCGGGGTCAGCGAATCGCGACGGCTGCCCGGATCAGGGGCCGGACCGTCGCCGGATCGGCTGTTCCTCGGCTCGGAAGGCGCACTCGGCGTGATCACCGAAGCCTGGATGCGTCTGCAGGAACGCCCCCGCTGGCAAGCGAAAGCGTCGGTGAGCTTCGCCCGATACGCCGACGCGGTACAAGCGACCCGGACGATCGCCCAGTCCGGCCTGTACCCGGCGAACTGCCGGCTCCTCGACGCCGCCGAAGCGTTCCTCAACACCGGAGTCCAGGCAGACGGTCTGCTGCTGCTCGCGTTCGAGTCCGCCGACCATCCGGTGGACGCCTGGCTGGACCGCGCGCTCGAACTGACCGCAGACCACGGCGGCACAGTCACCGCCCGCCGCGGCGAGTCAGGTTCGGCGTGGCGGTCGGCGTTCCTGCGCATGCCGTACCAGCGCGACGCGCTCGCCCGCCGGTCGATGATCGTGGAAACCTTCGAGACCGCCTGTACCTGGGACGCGTTCGAGTCCCTGCACGAAGCGGTCACAACCGCCGCGAACGCAGCGATCGCCGAGATCTGCGGCGCAGGAGTGGTGAGTTGCCGTTTCACCCACGTCTACCCGGACGGGCCCGCGCCGTACTACGGCATCTACGCGACCGGCCGCTGGGGCAGCACCGTCGCGCAATGGGACGAGCTGAAAACCGCGGTCTCCGAAGCAATCCTGGCCAACGGCGGCACGATCACCCACCACCATTCGGTCGGCCGCGACCACCGGCCGTGGTACGACCGGCAACGCCCGGACCCGTTCGCTGCCGCCCTCTCCGCGGCGAAAGACACCCTTGACCCAGCCGGGATCCTGAATCCGGGTGTCCTCCTCCGCTGACCCGTCACCGCCGCAGATATCGCAACGCCCGCGCCGCCGCGTGGCTGCCGCACATCCCGTGCGCACCCGGTCCCGGCGGCGTGGCCGCGGAACATGCGAAATGCCCCGGAACCCCCGCGTCGTACGGCTGCAACGTCGTCCGCGGGCCAAATACCAGCTGTCGCAGGTCTTTCGCCCCGGTGAGAATGTTACCGCCGACGAAATTCGGGTTCCCCGCGGCGAATTCCGCCGCTGACGTCGACACCGAACCAATGACCCGCTCTCGGAAATCCGGCGCGAACCGTTCGATCTGCGCGGTGATCGCCTCGGTGGCGTCACCGGGGTATCCAAACGGGACATGCGCGTACGCCCACACCGGGTGCACGTCACCGACCGAACGTGATGGATCGGCAAGATACTGCTGACCTAGCAACACAAACGGCCGCTCCGGCATCCGGCCGTTGTGCACTTCTCGTTCCGCCGCCGCGACTTCCGCCGCCGATCCTCCCAAGTGGACAGTCCCGGCGACCCGAGCCTCCGGTGAGCGCCACGGAATTCCGCCCTGCACGGCGAAGTCCACTTTGTACGCACCTGGACCGTAGCGAAACCGCTCGTACGCCCGCCGGATCCGCGGCGGCAACCGGTCGCCGAGCACCGAAGCCAGCGTTTTCGGCCCGACATCCCACACTACGACGTCCGCCCGCGGCAGCTGCGAAAGAGACTCCACCCGCACGCCGGTCTCGATTTTCCCGCCGAGGTCCACTACCAGCGCGGCCAACGCGTCGCTGATCGCCCGCGATCCGCCCTCGGCGACCGCCCAGCCGTGCCGGTGGCCAGCGGTGAGAATGCCGAGCCCGATCGCCGACGACAGCGGCCGGTCCAGCGGGCGGAACGCGTGCGCCGCCACCCCGAGCCACAGCGCACGGGCCTGTTCGGTGCGGAAATACCGGGCCAGCACGGTCGCCGGGGCAAGCGTCGGCAGCCCGAACCGGCCCAGCAGCAACGGATGTTTCGGCACTCGCAGCAGCGGCCCGAGGATGTCCTCGCTCAGCGCGTCGTAATTCTGCGCGGGCGAGGAGAACAGCGCCGACCAGCGCCGTTCGTCCGGTCCGAGCCCGGCGGCGGTGCCGGAGACCGAGCGCCGCAGGACGCCGGCGGTGCCGTCGTCGAACGGGTGCACGCAGTCGATCTCCGGCAGCCGCCAGCGCAGGCCGTACCGGTCGAGCCCGAGGTCGGCCAGCACCGGCGAACCGACCGCCATCGGATGCGTCGCGGAGCAGTGGTCGTGCCGCAGACCAGGCACGATCGCCTCGTAGGTGCGGGTGCCGCCGCCGATCTCGTCGGCCGCCTCCAGGACGGTCACGTCGACCCCGGCCCGCGCCAGCACAGCCGCCGCGGCGAGCCCGTTCGGTCCGCTGCCGACCACCACCGCGGCAGTCATGCCAGCACGCTGCCGGTCTTGGCCTGATGAGCGGTCCAGGTGACGGTGAGCGGAATCGGGCCGTTCGGCAGCCACGGCTGTTCGTTGACCGCGTCGGCCACGGTCCAGTGGCCGCGCTCGAGCACCCCCAGCGCCGCGTCGATCACCTGGTAATGCTGCACCTTCGAGTGGATCGCCTGCGACTCGACCCACACCACGATCCACTCGCCGGGCGCGAAGCCGACGCGCTTCTGCACCGCGTTGACGAAGTCGAGGTTGTGCAGGTGCCCGTCGCCGAAGTTGAACCCGAGGATCGAGTTGCAGCCGAATTCCGCCTCGCGCACGGTCCGCGTCTCGAGGTCCGGCAGGTTCTTCGCGAGCACCGAAAAGAGCCCGCGGCCCTGGCTGTGCATCGAGCGCCAGGCAATGGTCTGCTGCATGGTGATCTCGGCGATTTCCGCCGGATACCCCATCGCCTGCAACTGGTCGACCTGGTTCTTCGTCGGCCGGTGCGGCATCGTGTTCAGCTTCGCCTCGGCACCCGGCGCGAACGCCCACAGCGCCGACGCCCAGTTGCCCGCGTACTGCCGCATCGACGGCAGGAACGACACCAGGTCCGGCCGCAGGTTGCCCAGGATCGGGAAGAACAGCAGCGCGGCCGCGAGCACGACGGCGAGCCAGCCCGGCGTCAGGTCCCCGACGCCGTACCCGGCACTCGCCGGGAAGCCGAGGAACAGGAAGATCGTGAGGTAGCCGAAGAGAATGTTCCATTCCAGCGGCACGGCCAGCGGGAACGTCGACGTGATGAACAGGTGGAACACCACCATCAGCGCGACCCCGGCGAGCGTCACCCAGTGATTGGTGGAGAACAACAGCACCAGCGGCGTGATGATTTCGACGGTCGTGCCGCCGACGTGCGCCATGAAGGAAGCGAGCTTCGACGGCCGGATGTCGTTCGGGAAATTCCGGTAATGCGCGCGCTTCAGCCATTTGAACGGAACGCACGGACTGTTGGACACCATCGGCGGCACCACATTGGTGAAGTGCTTGCCGAACTTCGAGACGCCCGCGCCGATCCAGACAATGCAGATCAGCAGTTTCGCGGCAATGATCATGTTCACGAACGGAAGGAAGGCAAAGAACGCCAACGCGGGCAGATACTGCTCACCGCGAGCAGCGAGAAAGATCGTCTTGTCCCGCAAGCCATTCAGCACATACAGCACGATCGGCGCGATCAACAGCGCCGGGCGCACAAGTCCGGAGGTGTTGCCGGGCAGCGCGGCCTCCAGCGCGGCGTCCGGGACGCCGGGCAACCCGATCGCGGTCAGCAGCGTGGCGAGGAATGCCAGGTAGAGCAGCACATCGAAGCCGGTTCGCCGGTCGCCCGCGGTGAACGGCACGCGCTTCCACGGCCGCAGCCGGATCGTGCCGGGACGCGCCCAGAACAGGATCCCGCCGGTCATCGGCTTGAACTTGCCCGCGATCGGACCCCAGGAACCGGCGACGCCCACCGCTTCCAGCAATACCGTCCACAGCACGAGCTTTTGGTAGACGACCGGTTCGTGCCACCACGCGGCGACGTCCCAGAACGGGCCGACGCCGGACGTCGCGGTCGCCAGCGCTACTCCGCCTAGCGCATAAAGGAAAACGAGCTTCACCACGTACGTCGCCGGAATCATCTTGGGCGAGCCGAAGCCGAACTGGACCCAGTGCAGCGCGAGCGCCTTGGTCCGTTCGAACAGTGGCTTCCGCAGGAACGTTTCCGGATCGACTGGGGGAAAATCCCCGGTTTTGAACCCCATTGTTCTCCGCCTTTCTCCGGGCAGCATCGACCGGGCCCGCCGATGCGGGCACCGATGGTTTCTTTCAGAAGAGGTGGCTCACCCCGCCGCGGCGAGTTCGCGGCGCAACGCGGGTTTGTCGATTTTGCCGACCGGGTTCCGCGGCAACGCGGGCACGATATCGATCCGCACCGGAACCTTCACCCGCGTCAGCCACGCCCGGCAGTGCTCCAGCAGTTCGGCCTCGCTCGCGACCGCGGCCGGGTACAGCGTCACGGTCGCCACCGGCAGCTCGCCGAGCACCGGATGCGGCGCGCCGACCACCGCGGCTTCCAGCACCGCCGGGTGTGCGTGCAGTGCGTTCTCGATCTCCTTGGGGTAGAGGTTCTCCCCGCCCCGGATGATCATGTCCTTGATGCGGTCGACCAGGACGAGGTAGCCGTCCTCGTCGAACCGCCCGACGTCGCCGGTGTGCAGCCAGCCGTCGACGATCGCCGCGGCGGTCGCCTCGGGCCGGTTCAGGTAGCCGCGCATCACGTTCGGGCCGCGGACCACGACCTCGCCGGGACCGTCGGTCACCAGCCGCCCTTGCGGGTCCATGAGCGCGACTTCCTGCCCCGGCAGCGGACGCCCGACGGTGCCCGGTTTACGAGGCCCGGCCAGCGGATTCAGCGTCGACGCACAGGTTCCCTCGGACAGTCCGTAGCCCTCGACGACCACCACCCCGAACCGTTCCTCGACGCGCCGGATCAGCTCCGCGGGCATGGGCGCGGCCCCGCACACCACCAGCCGCAGCGAGGAAGTGTCCGGCCGCACGGTGTCCGGGAGGCCCGCCAGCCGTGCGTAAATCGCTGGCACGGCGGAGAAATACGTTGGCCGGACGCGTTCGACGACGGTGAAGAAATCGTCGGCGCGGAATCTCCCGGCGATGGTCGAGCGACCGCCCGCCAGCAGCGGCGCGAGCACGCTGACCACGATTCCGTTGACGTGGAACAGCGGCAGGATCAGCAAACTGTGGTCTGCTGGGCCGAGTTCGAGCGCGTCGACGATCATTTCGGTCATCGCCCGCACGTTGGCGTGGTCGAGCACCACGCCTTTCGGCTGTCCCGTGGTACCGCTGGTGTAGATGAGCAGCGCGACCGCGTGGGCGTCGCCGGCCACCGGACCATCGTCGGGCGCGGCGGTCACCAGCTCCTCGAGCCGCATCGTCACCAGCTCCGAATCGCCTTGTCCCACCACGACTTTCGCCCGGGCGTCGGCGATCTGGAACCCGGCCTCGCCGTCGGTCAGCTCCGGGTTCACCGGCGTGACCGCGGCGCCGAGCCGCCAAGCGGCGAACAACACCACCGCGAACTCGACGCGGTTCGGCAGCAGCACCGCGACGACGTCGCCCGCGCCGACCCCTCGCGCTCGCAACGCGGCCGCCGCGCTGCGTACCCGCACCGCGAATCCGGCGTTGCCGAGTTCACCGGTTTCATCCGCGAGACAGGGCAGATTCGGGTTCCGCCGGGCCCGTTCTTCAGGCAGCGCCGCGAGATGCATCGTCAAAGTCCTTTCCCAGGGCGGCTCAGGTGGGAAATGACGGTAAGAACGCGGAGTGACCCAAGCCATAGGCCGCAGAACCGAAGGCTCCGCCGGTCGTTGTGCCGGGGTCACAACCGCCGGCTCCGAGGGGGTGAACGGCGCCGCTCGCCTGTCGCCGGGGCGGTCCGGTGGTTACCCTGACCGCCATGTCCGACGCCGTCGACGCCGTCGTGGCCGAGATCGCGCACGCCATCGACGCCGACCTGGCCGCCCGCACCACCGAGCTCACCGACTGGTTCGTCGAGATGATCCCGGAGTTCCGGCACGACGAGACGGTCCGCAAGCTCATGATCGCGAGCACGTCGGCGAACCTGGTCGCGATCCTCGACATGCTGTCGCATTCCATCCCGCTCGACCGGATCACCGTCCCGCCCGCCGCGGCCGAGTACGCGCGCCGGTTCGCCCAGCACGAGCTGTCGCTGGAAGCCCTGCTGCGCGCGTACCGGCTCGGCGAGCACCGGTTCGAGCAGTGGGCGATCGAGGCGCTGGAACGGCAGCCGAACATCGACACCCGCCTGGCGCTCGGCGTCCTCGCCGAACTGTCGCGGCGCACCAACCGCTACATCGACCAGGTCATCGAGGGTCTGATCGACATCTTCGAGACCGAACGCCGCCGCTGGAGCAGCCGTACCGGGGCCGCGCGGGCGGCGCAGATCCGGCTGGTGCTCGATTCGGACACGCTGACCGAGGACGCCGCGCAGCAGCTGCTCGCCTTCCCGATGCGGCAGTGGCACCGCGCGGCCGTCGCGTGGCTGCCCGCCGAGGGCGCGGGCGAACTGCAGGCCGCGGCCCGGCTGCTCCAGGAGGTGTGCGGACGAGGTCCCGCACTCACCATGCTGGCGGACGACCGCACGCTGTGGAGCTGGACCGTCAGCGCGGACCGTGCCGACGTCGAACGTCTCCGCTCCGGTGTGACCGACATCGGCGGCGGCCTGCGCCTGGCGCTGGGCGCCCCGGGCTACGGCCTGTCCGGCTTCCGCGGCTCCCTGCGCGAGGCGGTGCGGGCGCGGGCGGTCGCGGAAACCAACGAGGACCAGAGCCAGCACGTGGTGCTGTTCGACGACGTCGCGATCGCCGCCCTGCTCACCGAACAGTCCGACGACGTGTACCGCTGGATCGCGCGGGTCCTCGGAGACCTCGTCGCGGACGACCCCGGCACCGAGCAACTGCGCGAGACGCTCCGGGTCTTCCTCGACACCGACGGCAGCTACACGCACGCCGCGGCCCGGCTGCACCTGCACAAGAACACCGTCCACTACCGCGTCCGCAAGGCCGAGGAACTGTGCGGACGCCCGCTCGCCGAACACCGGCTGGAAGTGGAAGTCGCCCTGCGTGCGGCCACTTTGCTGCGCAAGCGGCTGCCCTGGAACGAACCCGGCTGAGCCCCGGGTCCATTGTGGATTCCTTTGCCTTCGCGCGGCGCCGTGTTAGCCTGTCGCCGTGCTGCGCCTCATGACGTCCGAGCGACTCGTAACCCGGCGCGCCGGCTGAACCAGGCTGCCGGCGCGCGATGCCGGCGTACGGTTTTTGCTTCGGGACCTGGCCCCGCTCTTTCCCGCCAGCTCTTTCTCCCGGAGAACGTCATGTCCTTGAGCACCTTTTCCTCCGCCCCGTACACCTCCGCGCCCGCCATGCTGGTCCGCCGCCGGATCGCGACGTACTTCGTCGGCGGCATCGACCAGATCCCCGGCTTGGTCGCGACGCTCACCCAGCACGGGAAGCTGATCCACGAGCTGTCCGTCGACGTCCGCGAGGGAGTCCGGGAAAGCAGCATGGTCAGCACGGTCCTGGTCAGCCCGGACGCGCTGGAGGCTCTGCTGGACGCGCTGCGTGCGCTGACGTCGGTCGTCTCGGCGGAACTGGCCTGATCCGGCCTCCCGCCCGGCCGCCGTCAGACTGGGGTCCCCACCCAGCGAAAGGCACCCCACATGCGATTGGCGGACAAGATCGCCCTGATCACCGGCGCGTCGAGCGGAATGGGCCGGGCAGCCGCGCTCACCTTCGCCCGCGAAGGCGCGACAGTCGTGGTCACCGACGTCGAAGACGCCGACGGCACCGCCGTGGCCGAGGAAATCCGCGCCGACGGCGGCCAGGCCGAATACCGCCGCCTGGACGTCACCGACGAATCCTCCTGGACGTCCGCGCTGGCCGACGTCCTGGACCGGCACGGACGGCTCGACGTGCTCGTCAACAACGCCGGGATCAGCGGCACCTTCGACCCCGACCTGACCAGTACGGCGTTCTACGACCGCCTGCTGCAGGTCAACGCGCGCGGAGTGTTCCTGGGCATCAAACACGGCGCCGCGGCGATGTCCGGCCGCGGCGGCGGGTCGATCGTGAACCTGACGTCGATCTCGGCGTCCATCGGGCAGATCGGCGTGCACCTGGGATACGCGGCTTCGAAGGGCGCGATCAAGGCGATGACGACCACCGCGTCCGTCCACTACGCCGGCGAGGGCATCCGGGTGAACGCGGTCGCGCCGGGCTTGCTGCCGCCGATGCGGACGTCGCGCGGCTCGACCGATCCGGTGTGGCGGGCGAAGCAGGTCGAGGGCGTGCCGATGGGGCGGACCGGGGAGGTGCAGGAGGTCGCGGACGTGATCTTGTTCCTGGCTTCCGCGGAGTCGTCTTACGTGACCGGGGTGGAGATCATGGTCGATGGGGGTTATACGGCGCAGTAGGTTTTTGGGGGCTCCCGGGCAACTTTGCGGGAGCCCCCTTTCGGTGCCGCCTCTGGACGCCCTTCCGTCACCTCCGGGCCTGTAACCGACTGCCTCCCACCGACGCGCCGGTTCGAATTGCCCCACTCGCCGTCGACCGCCGCTGCGATGATCACCGCCGCCGCCTAGGTCGTCCTGCGCGGTACGTTCACCGAGCCACTCCCCTGGTGGCGAGACGGAGGCGAAGCCGATGGAACTGAGGCAGGTCGAACACTTCCTCGCCGTAGTCCGGCACGGCAACTTCACTCGTGCCGCCCAGGACGTGCATGTCGTGCAGTCCGCCCTCAGCGCGTCCATCCGGAAGCTCGAAGCCGACCTGGGCGCGGAGCTGTTCGACCGCACCACCCGTCGTGTGACCCTCACCCCCGCGGGCGAGGCGCTGCTGCCGCTGGCCCGCCAAATCGCCACGGACGTCGACTCCGCCCGAGGCGAGGTAGCCGCGGTGACCGGCCTCGCGCGCGGGCGGGTGTCGATCGGGACCATTCAGACCCTGACCGTCATCGACCTGCCCGCGAAACTCGGCGAATTCCGTGCCCGTTACCCGGGAATCCGGTTGCGCGTCCGCGAAGGCACCATCCCCGGACTGACCGCCGCGGTGTCCGACGGCGAACTGGATCTGTCCTATGTGGGCGGTCCGCTGCCGGACGAGCTGGCCGAGTTCGCCAGCTGGCAGCAAAACCTCGTCCTGCTCACCCACCCCGGACACCGCCTGTCGCCCCGCCGCCGAGTCAGGTTCGCGGAGCTGGACGGCGAGCCTTTCGTCGATTTCACCGGCAGCGGCCTGCAAGCGCTGGTCGACCGCGCCTTCGCCGAGGCCGGAATCCGCCGGGACCAGGTCTGCGAGGCGACAAACGTCCCCCTGCTGGTCGACCTGGTCGCGGCAGGCCTAGGCGTCACCGTGGTCCCGGAACAAGTCGCCGCCCGGTCCGGACTGCCGTTCGCCCACCTCACCCAGCCGACGCTGGCCCGCACGATCTACCTGACCGGCCGCTCCGCAAACCTCACCAACCCGGCGGCACGCGCGCTGCTGGCCCACCTCCTCGCCTGACCCCGCGCACCGGCACGAGCACCAACGCGAACCCGGCCAGCCCCAAGACCAACGCGAGAGTCGTCAGCCCGGTGATCCCGGCGACGAACGCCAACGCGAACGCCCGCCCGCCGAACCGCCGCAACAACCGGACCACATCCCGGGTCTCCCCGTCGACCGGCTCGACCTCGGCTGGCTGGCCGATGCTCGCCGCGCACTGGGCGTAGGCCGTCGGGTCGACCTCGGTCACGGGCTTGCCGCGGGTCGACGGGTTGGCAACAGCCCGCTGATCGACACCAAACCGCTCGCCGCGACCGACCTGCTGATCCGCACCAAACCGCCCGACCACACCGGCCCGCCGATCGACACCAGACCGCTCACTGCGACCGACCCGCTGATCCGCACCAAACCGCCCGACCACACCGGCCCGCCGATCGACACCAGACCGCTCACTGCGACCGACCCGCTGATCCGCACCAAACCGCCCGACCACACCGGCCCGCCGACCGACACCAGACCGCTCGTTGCGACCGACGTGCTGGCAGGCGTTAGACGGCTCGTTGACATTGGCCATCAGATTGACGCTGGCCGACCACTCGGCGCTTGCCAAGGGCTCAACGCTCGTCACCTGGTCGGACTCGGTCGCCAACTCGGCGCTCACCGCCGGGTCGCCGCTTGCTGCCTGGCCTCCGCCGACTACTAACTCGGGGTTCGTCGCCCGGTTGGCGCTCTCCGCTGGGTCATCGTTCACCGCTCCAAGGGCAACGCCGTCTGGTGTGATGGCGCGAACGTCCGGACATCCCCCAGCGCCCCGGCCAGTTCCGGTGTCGGCGGACCGGTCCGCCGACACGTCACCGCCGAGGGGTCCGTCGTCGCTTTGGGCGGAATTCTCGGCGGAATCGCCAGGCACAGACGTCATGTGCTGAGTATTGGCTCGCGTTGACCTCCCAGTCCAACACCTGTTTTCGCTGCGATTCAGCGATGAAATCGATCGCCTTCACGGAGGCTTATCCGTTTGGCAATCGCTGTCGGCTCGATGGCATCGGGGACTGGAGCGGGTGGGAGCGGCAGGTTGTTCTGGACGTCGATGAGAAGCACCATGCCGGAAGCATCTCAGCGGGCACCGACAAAAACCGGGGCTCGGCGTTCGCCCACAGGGGTGAACTGAATGAGTCGCGGCCGGATAGGTGCCTGGCAGCTCGTCCGGGAAGGGGTTGCCCGGTGGCGCGTGGCCCGACTACGAGTCTCGGCGCTCCGGGGCGGAATTCTGCCTTGACGACGGTCGTGGATGTCGCGTCGGGCGTTGTCGGGCGACTGGGTAGCGGGCCAGGGGGTGTGCCTCGTCCAGGCGGTGGCGGGCGCGGCGGGGGAGGTCGTCCGAGGGCGAGACCCAGCGGCGGGTCGAGGCGTCCGGCGGGGAGGGCGGAGGAGCGTTCGGGGGCGGAACGGCAGAGCGACGCCGGGCGGCGCGGCGCAGGAACACCACGGCCAGCACCACGAACACCGCGGCGACGGCCACCAGGAGCCACCAAGCTTGCATTCGTCCTCCCGTCGTGGGTGGGTCGCACGCAAGGGTGCCCGTTCAGCCCGGGGACAGCGCGATGTCCACACCGCCGGGTGTCACCGGAACGGGGGGTTGTTTGCTGGATCGTCGCGGGAGTCGGGTCGGGTGCCGAGCGGGTCCAACTTCATCGACGCTAGCAGGATTCGCGTGACGGCGGGACTCACTCCACTGGCGCGGGGAAGTACAGCAAGGCTTCATTGACCCCGGGAAAGGCTGCACGGCTTCGCTGACGTAGGGAACGACAGCAGAACCTCACCGACGAAGGAAAGCACAGCACGCTCCGCTGACACCGGGAAGAACAGCACTGCTTCGCCGACACAGGGAACGACAGCCGAACCTCACCGACAACGGGAAGCACAGCACGCTCCACCGACGCCGGAAAAACAGCACGGCTTCACTGACGCCAGTAAGCACAGCAGGACATCACTGACAAGGTGAAGCACAGCGGGCTTCGCTTGCCCCGGGAAAGACAGCACGGCTTCACCGACGCGGCTGAAGACAGCAGCGGCCGAATGCCGGAACCACCAAAGCACCGAAACCCCGCCGACAACGGGCCTACTTCAGCCCATCCCGCAGCGCCGACACCCGGTCCACCGCAGCGGTGAAGTCTCCGCTCGGCAAGGTTCCGTTCGACAATCCCGAGGCCAGCGCGGACGCGGCAGCATCGCCCTGGCTCACGTCTCGGGCCGAGGCCAGGATCAGATCCATCCCCGCCTTCGCTGCCAGCACCGCGCGGTTTCCCGGTCCGCCGTAGGAATTCAGCGCACCGGCCTCCAGAGCGTCCGTCACGGTTACTCCGGCGAACTTCGTGCCGTTTCGGAGTTCCTGCACAGCCGCTGGCGAGAGTCCGGTGGGAGAAGAGGGGTCTAGCGCGGGATAAACAGCCCACGAGAGCATCACCAGCTTCACGCCAGCATCGACCACGGGGTGATAGGGAGCCTCGTCTTTCGCGCGCAGTTCAGGGAGGGGCACGTTCAGGGTCACCGGCCCGACGTCGGTGTTGCTTCCGGCGGGCACGGCGCCCAGGCCGGGGAAGTGCTTGGCTGTCGCGGCGACGCCGGTCGACTGCTGGGCCGTCACGAAATCTCGGCCCAGTGCGCCCGCCACCTGGGGGTCCTGGCTGTAGGAGCGACCGTATTTGTCGATGAAATTGCCCGGTTGGCGGTAGACATCCAGGACCGGCGCGAGGTTGACGTTCATGCCTACCCCGGCGAGGTTCTGGCCAGCGCCGGTGCCAGCGGCTTTGGCTGCACCGGAAGGATCAGCGGACTGGGCGATCTGCTTTTCCGACAAAACTGGCTCACCGGGCAAGCGGCGGACCTTGCCGCCCTCCTGGTCGGTCATCAGCAGCAACGGGCGGTGCACCGGACTTTGCGCGTTCGCGTCGCGTAATTGTCGGATTGCGGCGGTAATCTGTTGCGAGCTCGAGATGTTCTCGCCGAAGAAGATCACGCCCGCCGCCTCTCCGGCGCGGATTCGTTGCAGCAGCGAGGCGGGCGGGGTCAGGCCGGGGTAGGAGTAGATCACCCGTTGTCCGGCCAGTTGCCGCGGGGTGAGTCCGGCGGGGGTGGCGGCGACCGTGCTCGCCGCGAGCACCGTCACGGCCAGGGCGAGCAATGCCTTCCGACGCTTCATGCGACCTCCGTTCGCTAGCCGTATGTCCACGCTAACCCCCGGCGGGCGGGTGTGCGCGTCTGACGACATCGGGAAAGGCTGCGACCGGCCGGGCGCACCGGGAAGCGGACCCAGGAGTCCAAAGTGGACATCAGACCCAGTAAGCGACCCGAGCCCGGTAATTCCGCAGCACGAGCATCGCCAGCGACCAGCCGACCACGGTCACCGCTCCGGCCACCAGCCAATGCGTCCAGCTCTGCTGCTGCCCGACCAGCGGTGCGCGCACAATCTCGACAAAATGGTACACCGGATTGAGCTGCAGCAAATTAACCGCGACGGAACCGAAACCCTCGTGCGAATTCTGGTTCATCGCGCGCACCTGATCCATCGACCACATGATCGGCGTCGCGTAGAAAAGCATCGTGATAAAGCTCTGGATGACCGGCGGAATGTCCCGGAACCGCGTGGACACCACACCGAACAACAGGACTACCCACGCACCGTTCAGCAGCACCAGCATCAGCGCGGGCACCGCGAGCAGCATTCCCCAGCCGAGGCCGGGGTGCACCAGCGCGTATTCCTTGTCCACCAACCGGTACGGATGCGAGAGCTTGCCGAAGAAAATCGCCAGCACGAGCACGTACACGACGAGGTTGTGCGCCAGGTACAACGCCTGCCGCCACACCGTGCGCAGCGCGTAGACCGATACCGGAGCCGGCAGCTGTTTGATCATTCCCTCGTTCGCGATGAACGTTTCCGAGCCCTCGACGATGCAGCCGTTCATGAAGTTCCACAGGATGAGCCCGGTGGTGATGCTCGGCAGCAGGGTCGAGATGGAAGTACCGAACAACGCGGAGTTCACCACGCCCAGCGCGAGCGCGGTGACCGCCATCCCGACGGTGATCCACAACGGCCCCAGCGACGAACGCCGGTAGCGCTGCTTGATGTCCTGCCACGCGAGCAACGCCCACAGTTCCCGGGCACGCAGCCCGGCCCGCAGGTCGGCGAAGGCGCGAGGCCAGCTTCTCGGGTCCGCGTCGATCGCGGGCGGAGCGGTCATACCAGCGAACCTAGCCGCGATCGCCGTTCTCGGCCAACACACGACTACGGTGTGCCGCGTGAGCTTTTTCCTGTCCCGCGTCCTTTCCGCACTCCACGACGGCGGCGACACCGTGCTGTTCCACCACGACGACACCACCATGACCTACCGGGCGGCGGCAGACCTGCTGTCGCGACTGTACGGTGGACTCGCCGGGGTGCGCGGCACGGTGGCGATTGACGCGGCCAACCGGCCGGAAGTGGTGCTCACCCAGCTTGCCGCGCAGCTGCGAGGGCTGGAAGTCGTGCTGATCGCGGCGTCCGCGAGTCGTCCGGCGCGGGCGGCGGCGCTCACGGCCACCGGGGCGACGTTGCTCACCGACGCCGAACTCGACACGCTCGCGGCCGCGCATCCGTCCAATCCCGACAATTTGCCGGACAGCGTCACGGCGATCTTCCCCAGCGGCGGCACCACGGGCGCTCCGAAACTGATTCGGCACAGCGGGATTTACGACGGCGTGGCGCATATTTTCCAACCGG
The DNA here is from genome assembly GCF_000158875.1 of Streptomyces sp. AA4. NCBI lineage: Bacteria > Bacillati > Actinomycetota > Actinomycetes > Kitasatosporales > Streptomycetaceae > Streptomyces > Streptomyces sp. AA4. The sequence continues at coordinate 6,908,027 of NZ_GG657746.1, forward strand.
ACGGCACCAAAACCGCGCTGGTCACCGCACCGCTCACGCACATGACCGGCAACGCTGCGGTGCTGGGCGCGCTTTGCTGCGGCAATACCGTAGTGCTGCACCGAGAGTTCAACGCCGAGAAGCTGCTTGCCGATGTGGAGCGGCATCGCATCACGACGTTTTCCCTTACCCCGCCCCGGCTCGCCGCGGTACTAGACCATCCGCGTCTGTCCACTACGGACGTATCAAGCGTGCAGCAGCTCTCGCTCGGCGCCGCGCCACTGCCGCCTCGTCGGCTGGCCGAGGCACTGAAGGTGTTCGGGCCGGTCGTCGGACAGGGGTACGGGCTCACCGAAGCTCCGATGATCGCCAGCATCTCCGCGGAAGAAGTCCTCGCCCGGCCGGAACTTCTCGGCTCGGTCGGACGCATCGTGCCCGGCATGGAAGCCCGGGTCGAAGACGGCGAGGTCCTCGTCCGCGGACTGTCCATGATGGACGGTTACCATGGGCAGCCGCCGATCGGCGACGGCTGGCTGCGCACCGGCGACCTCGGCCGCTTCGACGAGGACGGTTACCTCTATCTGGAGGACCGGATCGACGACGTCATCGTCACCGGCGAGCACGGCACGAAGGTCTCCTCGACCACAGTGGAGCACGCACTTCTCAGTCATCCCAAGGTGAAGGCCGCCGCGGTAGTCCCCGCGAAGGGACCAGACGGAACCCTCCTGCACGCAGTGGTGGTCGCCGAAAATGCCACCGCTGACGAACTCCGCGGCCAAGTCCGCGAAGAACTCGGCGGCGAGCATTTCGTACCGTCCACTGTGGAGTTCCGTGGCGAGTTGCCGCTGACGCCAGTGGGCAAAGTGGACAAACAGCGGCTCAAGCGCTGACCGACCGGCCCAGCAAGCGTTCCCGGTGATGCTCCTCGTGCAGGTCCCGCCGCCGGGCGTGCAGCAGTTGCGCCAGCGTCACCTTGCCGAGCACCCGCGACGGATCGTGCCGGTCGACCACCAGCGCTTGCGTCGTGTGCCCGAGCGCCAATTCGTTCGCGACGTCGCGCAGGGTGTCGTCCGCGTACACGACGACATCGGCCGACATCTGCACATCCGGTTGGTGCGTCATCACTTCATGCACGAAGAACGTCTCAAGTGGATCAGTCGTGTACTCGCGAGTGAGGTGCAGACGTCGCCGCGCGATCTTCTCCGTGAGCACGGAACGCTTGAGCAGCAAGACAGAGAGCGCATACGCCGAGAACGACGCGACGACGAGTGGCAGCAGATAACTCCACGCGTGAGTCAGCTCCAAAGTGAACACAATGCCGGTGAGCGGCGACCGCATCACGCCGCCGACCACCGCGGCCAGCCCGCACGTCGCCCAGAATCCCGGTGCGACCTGCGGCAGCAAACCGCCCTCCGCGGCACCCAGCGCGGCACCGATCATGAACACCGGGGCCAGTACGCCGCCCGAAGTCCCGGAACCCAGGGACAGCGCCCAGATCAGCGTCTTCACGACCAGGATCCCGACGATCAGCGACGCGGTCGCGTGCCCGGTGAGCAGCGTGTCGATCACGTCGTAGCCGACCCCGAGCGCGTGCGGTTCGAGCAGGCCGCCGACCCCGATCACGAGGCCGCCGATCGCGGGCCACCACATCCAGTGCACGGGCAACCGCCCGAAAAGATCCTCGGCGAAGTAGACGAGCGCGGTCGCGCCGATCGCCAGCACCCCGCCGGTCAGGCCGGGGACGAGCGCGAGACCGTCCGCGACCGGGCCGGGGTTGGCCCCGCTGAACGGGACCCCGAAAACCGGTCCGGCGCCCAGCAGGAACCCGCGGCACACCGTCGCGACCGACACCGCGGCGGCCACCGGCACGAGGCTGCGCGGCCGCCATTCGAAGAGCAGCAGTTCGACCGCCAGCAGGACGGACGCGAGCGGCGCGTTGAACGTCGCCGCCATCCCGCCCGCGGCACCGGCGACCAGCAGCGTCTTGCGTTCGTCCGCGGACAGTTTCAGCAGCTGCGCGAGGATCGAACCGACCGCGCCGCCGGTCATGATGATCGGCCCTTCGGCGCCGAACGGGCCGCCGGTGCCGATGCTGACCGCCGCCGAGACCGGTTTCAGCACCGCGACGCGCGGGGCCACCCGGCTGCCGCCGGTGAGGATCGCCTCGATCGCCTCCGGCATGCCGTGGCCGCGGATCTTCTCCGAGCCGTAGCGCGCCATCAGGCCGATCACGAGCCCGCCGACGACCGGCGCGAGCAGCACGAGCCACCACGGATGGTGTTGCGCGCCCGGCGCGACGAGATCGGTGACGATCCGTTGGTAGAAGACCAAGTTGGTGATCAAGCCGATGAGCTTGAGCAACGCGAACGCCGCCACCGCTGCCGCGCCGCCCACCGGCAGCGCGATCGCGGTGATCAACAGCATCCGCGGAGTGACTGCGAAGTCGCCGAGGTGCGCGGCCCGCGCCGGACCCTTCACAGCCGGCCGGGCCCCGCCGTGGGTACGCCCGGTGCCGATTCCGCCGCCGCGACCAGGTCCCGGACCGCCGTCGCGACCGCCTCGTTCCGCGCCGCCGGCACTGCCGCCAGCAGCTCGGACAGCGCGCGCTGCCGCCGTCCGACGACCCCCGCGACGACCTCGCGCCCGGCAGCGGTGACCTCGATCGTCACGACGGTGCGGCGGTGCTCGTCCTCGCCGCGCACGACGTACCCGTGCGCCTCGAGCTTGTCGGCCAGCCGCGTGACCGACGACGCGTTCACGCCCATCGCCTCGGCGAGCCGCGAACACGGCACGCGGCCAAGGCTGTCGAGCACCACCAGCAATCGCACCTGCGGGAAGGTCACGCCGCGCGGGGCGGCGTGCGCGCTGTCCCAGGCCACGGCCACGAGCACGCGAGTCAGCCGCTCGAGGCCGGCCACGTCGTCCGGCAAACCTTGCATAGTGCAAAAGTTGCTATAGACAAGGCTTCAGGTCAATAGTGTGCTCGGTCACCAGGGGTTTTCCCCGAGCGCCGGTTTTGTCGGTGATCATGACTAGGGTGGGTGCCAGCGACGCGGAGGTGAGCCGGTGGAGCACCACCCACTCCGGGGCAACCCCGGGGAGCAGCACGACACGTACCCACAGCGCCCCGCGCAGCGGCGGCACGCTCCGCGTGCGAGACAGCGCGGATGAACGGAGAACGAGTCGCCTCCGCGTCGCTCCTCGAACCGATCGGGCTCCTCGGACCGATGCCGGTGTGGCGCTGGCCAGTCGCCCGGTGGACCACGTTCGACGAATGCGCCGCCGCCCTCGACCTCACGCCCGGCGAATTGTCCTGGTTCGCCGACGAAGGCGGCTGGCACCGGCGATCCCGCCCGGTGCTGCGGCATTACAGCTACCGCTGGATCCCGACGTCCACCGGCGGCGCGCGGCTGATCGAGCGCCCGAAGCCCCGGCTGGCCGAGGTACAGCGCCGGGTCCGCAGGCACGTGCTCGACGCGCTGCCGGTCCACGAGGCCGCGCACGGTTTCCGCCGCGGCCGCTCGATCCACACCTGCGCCCGCCCGCACGCCGGGCAGGACCTGGTGGTGCGGCTGGATCTGGCCGGCTTCTTCCCGACGGTCGCCGCGTCCCGGGTGCGGGCGCTGCTCGATCTGGCCGGTTACCCGAGGGCGGTCGCGGCCGCTCTCGCCGGAATCCTCACGACCCGCACCCCGGTCGACGTCCTGCGCTCCGCGCCCGCGCGATCAAGGATGCTGAACCACCTCGCCGGCACGCACCTGCCGCAGGGCGCCCCGTCGTCGCCCTCGGTGGCCAACGCCGTCACCCACCACCTGGACCGCAGGCTCTCCGGACTCGCCGCCGTGCTGGGCGCGAACTACACCCGCTACGCCGACGATCTGGCCTTTTCCGGCGACGCGAGCCTGCCGCTGCACCGCCTGCTGCCGGGCGTCCGGCGGATCGTGACCGACGAGGGCTTCCGCCTGCGCGACGACAAGACGTCGGTGAAACCGGCCTACCGGCAGCAACGCGTCGCGGGTTTGGTGGTGAACGCCGCGCCCGCCGTCGCCCGTGCCGAGTACGACGAACTGCGAGCCGTGCTGTACAACTGCGCCCGCACCGGCCCGGCTGAGCAGAACCGTGCCGGGCACCCGGATTTCCGCGCGCACCTGCTGGGCCGGATCGCGTGGATCAGCGCCACGAACGAGACCCGCGGCGCGAAATTGCGCGGCCTGTTCGCCCGGATCGACTGGCCGTGAACGCGGCGGTTCAGACCGATAACAGGCTGAGATTCCGCTCCATCTCGGCCCACCATCCGGCCGCCGGAACATCGCGCGGCTGAATCAGCGAGGCTTTGACCAGAATGTCGGGCCGGTTTTCTCGCCAAGCGTAGGAAAAAAGCTCGTCGTAATGCGCGCGCGGAAGCCATCCCTGTTCCCGGCCCGCTTCCAATCGCATGAGCTGCCGGGCGAGATCCATGCTGCTTCGCTCACAACTGCGAAACGCGCTCGAAAACCTTTGCACGGCGGCCGCGTCGCCCCGCTGAACCGCCTGGCAGGCAAGGAAAAGCGCCGTCACGGCGAGGACGTCCGACCGGCGCACCCCGCCCTCCGCCGCCAGATGTTCCGCCAGCTGAAAACTGCGCTTCCGCCGTCCCCGGCGCACCATTTCCGCCAGCGCTCGCTGCTGCCGAATGAGGTATTCGTCTTCCCGCAGGTACTGCACAGCGTTTCCTCCCCTGTGCCCGGTCCCGACCCAGGTCACCACCCGGTACAGGATGCTCCACCAGGGTGACAGATACATCGGCGACACTCAGCCGTTCGGAGCAAAATATCACCCAGGGGCATCGACAGTACCCGACCGCGCAAGTCCGGGAATTCTTGCTGCGCCTCAGGAATCGGGGACCTCGACGGCGCGGGCGGGAGTTTTCGACGCGGGCCGGTTTCCGCATTGGTTTCGCGGCTCGGGGTGGGTTGCCGATACAGAGGAGGTGAGTTGCTGCGGAATCCGCATCGCTCCGGACGACTGACCCCAGTGGACAGTCGGCTGCAGACCGGGGCGGCGGTTGCGAATCGCTTTCATGCCAAGGGCTTGTCCAGCGCAAGCCGAGCGGGCCTCCGGGCGGTGCGCGACCCCGGCTGCCTTGAGGAGTGGGGATCTCGAGTGTGTTTTCCGTCCGCCATTTCACCCGTTCGGAGCAATCGGGAGCGGTGGGTCGAGGCGTGGAGAGACAGGGCGCGACAACCCAGGCGGGCATCCGAGGCGTGACGGCTCGGGCAATGTGAAGAAGTTTTGCGGCGCTGGCTTGGATTTGCCCAGACACGGATGACCAACGCGCCGGGCTCGCGCCTCCGCCGCGGGGCTGCCATGTTTGCCGCCGGGTTGGCGCTTCTGCCCGCCGGGGCAAGCTCGTTGTCGCCGAGTGGCCACTTCGGTTTCCGGGCTAACGCGATCCACTCCCGGGCAGGCGCGCCTGTCGCCGAGCTGCCACGCCCGTTTCCGGGCTAACGCGATCCACTCCCGGGCAGGCGCGCCTGTCGCCGAGCTGCCACGCCCGTTTCCGGGCTAACGCGATCCACTCCCGGGCAGGCGCGTCTGTCGCCGAGTTGGCGCGTCCGTCGCCGGGCTAGCGCGGTCCACTCCCGGGCGGGCGCGTCAGTCGCCGAGCTGCCACTTCGGTTTCCGGGCTAACGCGGTCCACTCCCGGGCAGGCGCGTCTGTCGCCGAGTTGGCACGTCCGTCGCCGGGCTGCCGGGTTCGTTGCCCGGCAGGCGCGGCCGTCGCCGAGTTGGCGGTCCGTTGTCGGATTCGCGCGTCCGTCGCTGGGCAAGCGTGTCTGCGGCCGGGCTGCCGCGTTCATTGCCAGGCTCGCGCGTCCGCCGCCGAGCAGCTTCGTTCGTCGCCAGCCAGACGTCGTCCGCAGGGCTGCCGGGTTCGTCGCCGAGCTGCCGCACCTGCTGCTGGGCCTGCCGGTCCGTTGCCGGGCAGGCTGTTCCGCTCGGTCAGTCCGCCGTCGCCTCTGACCAGAGTCCGGGCGGGTTACCCCGCCCGCGCGCGCCGAAACCTCTCACCGACCGGTTCACCCCGCCGCCCGGGCGTAGCAGCGCTCGGCGACCAGCCCAGTCCTCCCCAGGACCAGGCTGGTGCACAAGCGAAAACCCGCGACCGGCCCGCACCGGTCGCGGTCTGTTCTTCCCCGAAACCCCGGAACCCCGGAATCCGAAACCTCAGGACGCTCCGAACCCCGACGGAACCGAAACGCCTCAGGCGACCTCGGTCCGGCTGCCGCCCGGGGCGTGCAGCCCCAGCATGTCCAGCAGCAGGGCGCATTCCTGCGCGTCCTTGGCCCGGGACGCGACGGCCAGCGCGGCCTTGCGGCGGCGTTCCTCCTGCCGGGCCGCGTCGGTGTCGTCCACGAGGTCCGGCGCCGGGTGCAATCCGGTGGTCAGGTCTCGCATGGTGGCTCCTCCCCGATTGGCGTGGGCGCGGGTTTTCCGCGCTCGCTCCACACCGCTTCAACGGCCGAGCCGCACCGGATGTTCCGATGACTCCGGTCACGTCGGCCAGCCAGGCCAGAATGGCACACGACGCGCGCCTCCGGCGCGAAGCCGGGAAACGGGGCGTGTGCAGGGCGAGGAGCCCAGCGTCCTAAGTGGACACAAGAAGGAAGCGCCCATTCGGGTGGCAGGAGTGGCCTCACCCGCCCGGGCGAGCCACTATCCACGCTGTGCATCCCGACCGGCGCCCCGTGCGCACCGCTCTCGTCGGGCTGACTGTGCTCGCCCTCGGCTTCCTCGCCGCGCTTCAGGCGCCGAATCTGCCGATCATCGGCGACGGCACCGCGTATGCCGCCGAGTTCAGCGAAGCCGCCGGACTGCAGACCGGCAATGACGTCCGGATCGCCGGGGTGAAAGTCGGCCGGGTGTCGCAGGTTTCGCTCGACGGCGCGTCCGTGCGGGTGTCGTTCCGGGTGGCGGGGGCGTGGCTCGGGGACCGGACATCCGCGTCGATCCGGATCAAAACGGTGCTGGGCCAGAAGTATCTCGCGCTCGACCCGGTCGGCGTCGGATCGCTGGACCCGGACACGCCGATCCCGCGCGAGCGGACCACGGTTCCGTATGACGTGCTGCCCGCGTTCCAGCAGCTGGCCACGACCGTCGACGCGATCGACACCACCCGGTTGGCGCAGAGCTTCCGCGCCATTTCCGACACGTTCGCGCGCACCCCGGCCGACGTCCGCGTGACGCTGACCGGGCTGTCGCGACTGTCCGATTCCCTCTCCGCCCGCGACGCGAAACTAGCTCACCTTTTGGCTCAGACGCGCACGGTTTCCGCCACGCTCGCCGACCGCGACGCCGAGCTGACCCGGCTGCTCACCGACGGCAACCTGCTGCTGGACGAGGTGCGGCAACGCGAATCAGCCATTCAGTCGCTGCTCGACGGAGCCCGCCGGTTGGGCGCCGAGGTGTCCGGGCTCGTCGCCGACAACGACCGCGAACTCGGCCCGGTGCTCGCCCAGCTCGACCGGCTCACCGCGCTGCTCGAACGCAATCGCGCGTCGCTCGCCGAAGGAATCCGGAAGCTGGCTCCGCTCGTCCGCATGGCCGCGAATCTCACCGGCAACGGCCGGTGGATCGACGGCTACCTGTGCGGCCTGATCCTCCCCGCGATCGGGCCGCTCAACGAGCACGGCTGCTTCAGTCCATGAGCCCCGGGCCGCCGGTGATCCGCACGGTGACCTGGTTGTCGTTGTATGTGTAAGCCTCGTACGTGAACTCGACGCCGGTCTTCTCGACGTGCTCGATCCACGCCCGGTACTCGTGCCGTTTCCAGCCGGGGAAGTTGAAGAACTCGTCGAAGTGCACGATGCTGCCGGGGCGCAGCCGCGGGCCGACGTTGTCCAGCACGGTCTTCGCGGAGCTGTAGAGATCCCCGTCGACGTGCACGAAATCGACCGGGCCGGAGTGCTTTTCGAGGAATCCCGGCAGGGTGTCGGAGAACAGGCCGACGACCAGTTCGGCCCCCGGCACGTCGGGCAGGTCGTCGCGGGCGAAAGCGCCGGCGGGCATGCCGTTGAGCCACGCCTCGGGCAGGCCGTCGAACGAATCGAAGCCGTACACCTCGACCGCCTTGCGCGCGGCGGTGATGGTGCGCAGGGTGTTGCCGGTCGCGACGCCGAACTCCAGCGCCATCCCGCCGGTCGGCGCGAGGGAAAGCGCGTACTCCAGCGTTTCCGTCGGGCTGCCGAAATGCTGTGCCCCGACCAGGTTTTCGCGCGCGAAGACGTTGCTCTCCAGCGCCGCGTCCTGGTCGCCGGCGTACACGATGTCGCGGCGGCTGCGGATCTCGAACTCGACCACGCGGTCCAGCAGCCGGTCGCCCTGCCGGACGATCTCGGACCGCAGCTCCTCGCGCGTCCGCTCCAGTTCCGCGCGCAGTTCGGCGAGCTGGCCGGCGTGCGGATCGTGCAGGCGGGCCGCGGCCCGGCGCAGCACCAGGCCGGCCTTCCGGCGCAGCGCAGGGCCCAAAGTCCTTGTCGTCAGCCGATCTTGGCTTTCCTGGTTCATTCCGGGACGATAGCCGACCACCGGACCCCGCTGCGCACGACCCGGTTTACCCGGGAGTAGCCGACCGCCGGACCACCGCGGATCCTTGTGCGGCCGCGCATAGCGTCAGGTTTCCTTCTCCGTCCACTGTGTACAGGTCGCACCGGCACGTGGCCCGCGAACGGCTCGCTTGGACGACCGTCGCTTCCGCACGCAGCAGCACGCCGTCGCCGGGCACGAGGTAGTCGATGGAGAAGCCGCTCGTGAGCAACTGCGCGCCGAGCACAGTCCCGGCGGCGAAGGTGAGGGCGTTGTCGGCGGCATAGGCGAGGACACCGCCGTGCAGGTAGCCGTTCTGCTGGCGGAGGTCGTCGCGGACGTCCAGCTCCAGCACCGCGCGTCCGCCGCCGAATTCCGCGACCCGCGCGCCGAGCAGGACGCTGAACGGTTGCGCGGCGAGCCCGGCGCGCGCGAAGTCTATGTCCATTTTCCAGCCTCACTTCAGTAGTGAAGTACTTCAGTAGTGAAGTGAGGATGGCGGCGAGAAGAGAACACTGTCAAGATCCCCGCATGGCCGCCGACGAACGTCTCTTCTTCCTGCTGCAGAGCGCGGCACACCGGCTGCGCGTCGAGGGCGACCGGCGCTGCCTCGCCGCGGGCGGCGTGACGACCGCGCAGCTCGGCGCGCTGCTCGCGGTGTACGACCAGCCCGGGCTCACCCAGCGCGAACTGGCCACCGAGCTGGGCCAGCGCGAATCGGCGATCACCGCGATGACCGGACGGCTGATCGAGGCGGGGCTGATCGTCCGGCAGCCGCATCCGGAACAGCACCGGGCGCTGGTCCTGGACCTGACGCCGGAGGGGAAGGCGACGATCACCCGGCTGCGGCCGGTGATCGAGTCGTTCAACCGCGAACTACACGCGCTGCTGGGCGACGCGTTCGGGCCGACCAGCCAGGCGCTGCAGTATTTGGCGGGGTGGCCGGGCTGAGCCGGGTCCCGCCGCGATCGTCCGCGAGGGAGCCTCAGCGGCCAGTCAGACTCAAGCCGCTAGGGGCGTGTCCGGGTGCCCGGCCGACCGCGGACAAGCTAGCTTCTTCAGAGATGTCACCCAGCACACCCGCCCCCGCCGCCTCGCGGCAACGTGCGGCCCTCATCATGTCCGGCGTGGCGATCATGGCGGCCCGGCTCTGGTGGGCCTGGCAGACGGTCCGATCCGCAGGCGTTGCCTACCTCTCGGCTCAGCGTTCGGAGCCGTCGCCGCCCTGTTCGGCGAGGAAGCGTTCGAACTGCGAGCCCAGTTCGTCCGCGGTCGGCATGTGTTCCTGCGATTCGGCGAGCAGGCTGTGCCCGGACGCTTCGGTGAACGTGTCGTACTGACGTTCCAGCGCGCGCACCACGTCGACGGATTCCTCGGATTCGGCGACCTGGCGGTCGATTTCCGCCTTGGCGACCTCGGCCGCGGTGCGGAGTTCGCCGTCGGGAAGGCGCAGGCCGGTGGCCTTGCCGATCGAGTCGAGGATCGTCAGCGCGGCGGCCGGATAGGTCGACTGCGCCAGGTAGTGCGGCACGTGCGCGGCGAAGCCCATCGCGTCGTGGCCCCATTCGCCGAAGCGGTACTCCAGCATCGCGGCGATGCTGCCCGGGACCTGCATCCGGTTGGGCAGCGGCTGGTGCTCGCCGACCAGGTGCTCGCGCGTCGCGTGCGCGGTGACGCCGAGCGGGCGCGTGTGCGGGGCTCCCATCGGAATCCCGTGGTAGCCCACGGTGAGCCGCACGCCCCAGCGCTCCACCAGCTGGCGCACGGCGGCCGCGAACAACTCCCATTCGCGGTCCGGCTCCGGGCCGGACAGCAGCAGGAACGGGATGCCGTCCTCGTCGTGCAGCAGGCGCACGACCAGTTCGGGGGCCTCGTATTCCTCCCAGTGGTCGACCGCGTAGATCATCGCCGGGCGGCGCGACCGGTAGTCGATGAGCCGGTCGACGTCGAACCGCGCGACGATCCGGTTCTCGACCTCGCCGGTCAGGTGGTCGGTGACCAGCCGTCCGGCCGAGCCCGCGTCCATGAAACCCTCGAAGAAGTGGAGGAGCACCGCTCCGTCCAGGTCGGGGACGTCCGAGTCCACCTCGTACAGTTCCTCGGGATCGAGTCCCACCGGATCCTCCTGCTGCTCGCTTGCACGGACGTACGCGGTACAACGCGGCCCGGCGGCGAATCCATCCCGCGCGCGGCGAAAATAGTAACGCCCCGCACTCGCCGCCCACCCGGATCGGGGCATCGTGACACTTGTCGTGGGCATCGCCCCCGCCGTTCGGGCACTCTGAGCAGGTGAACACCGAGGAATCCACCACGCTTGAACTGCGGCTGCGCCCGCCCGAACACCGGGTGAGCCGCCAGGCGATCGGCCACTGGGCGGCGTCGGCCGGGGCCGGCTGGCTGCTCGTGCTCGCGGTGCAGGCGGTGGTGGTCGCGACCGCGGACGACCCGCCGTCGTGGCTCACCGTGACGCTGCTGCTCTCCTGCGTGCTGGCCCCGCTGCACCTGCTCGTCATGCCGCAGTGGCGCTACCGCGTGCACCGCTGGGAGGTCACCGGCGAGGCCGTCTACACCCAGTCCGGCTGGCTGAAGCAGGAGTGGCGGATCGCGCCGATCTCGCGGATCCAGACCGTGGACGTCGAACGCGGACCGCTGGAGCAGCTGTTCGGGCTGGCGCGGCTCACCGTCACGACCGCGTCCGCCGCGGGGCCGTTGCGCATCTCCGGGCTCGACCGCGACGTCGCGGTCGCCTTGGCCGACGAACTGACCCGCACCACCCAGGCTGTTCGCGAGGACGCGACGTGAACGCGACCGCGCCTTCCCCGCCGGTCGCCGCCGAGGGTGCCGGCGACGCGCCCTGGCATCGCCTCGATCGCCGGATGCTGCTGATCCGTCCGTTTCTCGACCTGGTGAAGTCGCTGCCGGTGCTCGTCGGCGCGCTGGTGCTCGGCCACGGGAACCACTGGCAGTGGATCGGGCTCGCCGCCACCGCGGTCACGATCGGCGTCGGCGTTTCGCACTGCCTCACGTCGCGCTACCGCGTCACCGCGACCCAGATCGAATGGCACACCGGGTTGCTGCTGCGCAAGCAACGCGCGATTCCGCTCGATCGAATCCGTGCCGTAGACGTGCTTTCGGAACCGAAACATCGGCTTTTCTCGCTGTCGGCGGTACGAATCGGTACCGGACGGCACGATCACGGAAAAGGACCGGGCAAGGACCAGCTGGTGCTCGACGCGGTCACCCGCGCCGAAGCCCAGCGGCTGCGGACCTTGCTGCTGCACCGGAAACCGGCGGGACCCGAAGCGGCGCACCCGCCGGAATCGCTCGTCGCCGAGGTCGACAAGCGCTGGGTCCGGTACGCGCCGTTCACGTTGTCCGGGCTCGCGGTCGTCGCCGCGATCCTCGGCACCGTCTACCACTTCGCGCACGAACTGCATTTCGATCCGACGAGTTTCGGGCCGCTGCGCGACCTGACCGCTCGTGCGCTCGAACAGCCGGTGTGGCTCACCGTGGTGCTCGCGGCGGCCGGGCTGCTCGTGCTGGTGTCGGTGCTGTCGGTCGGCGGATACGTGTTGTCGTTCTGGAACTTCCGGCTCACCCGCGAACCGGGCGGCACGCTGCACATCCGGCGCGGGCTGATCACGACGCGGTCGGTGTCGATCGAGGAAGACCGGTTGCGCGGCGTCGAGATCAAGGAACCGTTGCCGCTGCGGATGGTCGGCGGCGCGAAGTGCGTCGCGGTCGCGGCCGGACTGCGCGAGGGCAAGGGCGCGGACCGCGGCGGCGGCCTGCTGCTGCCGCCGGCCCCGGCCGGGAAAGCCCGGGAGATCGTCGGCGAGGTGCTCGGCGAGGACTTCGCGAACGTCCCCCTCGTGCGGCATTCGCGGCGGGCCCTGACCCGCCGGATCACCCGCGCCGTCTTCTCCGTGCTGGCGCTGTCGGCCGCGCTTTTCGCGTTGGCCCGGCTCGAGGTGCTGCCGGAATGGCCGTGGCAGGCCGCGCTCGTGCTGCTGCCGTTCGCCGTCCTCGTCGGCTTCGACCGGTACCGCTCGCTCGGCCACGCGATCACCGGCCGATACCTCGTGACCCGTTCCGGGTCGCTCGCCCGGACGACGGTCGCCGTCCGGCGCGACCGGCTCACCGGGATCGTCGTGCACCGGTCCTTCTTCCAGCGGCGGGCCGGGCTGGTGACCGTCATCGCGCCGGTCGCCGCCGGTCGCGGGCACTACCGCGTGCTGGACGTCGAGGAGGGCGCCGGGCTCGCGCTCGCCGACACCGCCGTCCCCGGATTGCTGACGCCGTTTCTCGCCGGGCCGGAAAAACCGTGACGTGTGGTAATTTACCGACGCGTTCGTGACTGAATTCGGTGAACACGCGAAGGGGTTTCAGGATGTCTGAACCCGGGCTCCGTCGCACGGCCGGCGCCAACAGTTCCCGGAAAGTGCTCCAGTTGCTGCTGTCGTTCACCGAGCAGCGCTGGGAGGCCAGCGTGGCGGAGCTCGCCGAGGCGATCGGCAGCCCGGTCGCCACCACCTACCGCTACGTGCAGCTGCTGAAGGAATTGCAGCTGCTCGAGGAGTCGCGGTCCGGGCGCTACCACGTCACCAGCCGCGTCATGCCGCTCGCGCGGGCCGCCCGGCTCGCGAACGACCTGGCGAGGGTGGCGCGACCGGTGATGGAGGAGGCGGTGCGCGAACTCGGCGAGACCGTCCTGCTGTTCCAGCACTTCGGCGACGTCGCGGTGTGCAGCGACCGGGTCGAATGCGACCGCCCGATGCGGTTCACGTTCCAGCCGGGGCATTCGATCCCGCTCGGCGTCGGCGCGACCGGGCGGATGCTGCTCGCCCTGCTGCCCGACGGCGCACGCGAACGCCAGGTCGCCCGCATCTCCCGGGAACGCGGGGCTGAGGTGCGCGACGACCTCAAGCTCGCGCTGGCCAACCGCTACGCGCAGAGCTGGGGCGAGATCGAGGACGGCGTGTGGTGCTGTTCGGTGCCGGTCGACGTCGACCGGCACCGGCCGAGCGTGCTGACCTTCGTCGGACCGGCCACCCGCATCGGCGACGCGGAGCGCGAACGGGCCCTCACGGCGTTGCGCGCTTACGCTGAGCAGATCGGAAAAGCGGTTTCCGAGTACTCCGTGTAGCCGTAAGCTCGGGTCAGTGATCCGTCTCGCCGCCCCTGCCGATCTTTCTGTGCTGCCTGACCTCGAACGTGCTGCCGGAGAACCGTTCCGGGCCGTGGGCATGGCCGAGATCGCCGACGACGCACCTCCTTCGGTCGAGGACCTCGCGGCGTTCCAGTCTGCCGGCCGGTGCTGGGTTTTTGACGACGACGGGACGATCGCGGCGTACGTGCTCGCCGAGGAGGTCGACGGTTTCGGCCACGTGGAACAGGTTTCGCTGCTGCCGAGCCACGCGCGCCGCGGAGTGGGACGGGCGCTGATCGAGACGGTCGGGGAATGGGCCGCTGCGCGCGGGTTCTCCGGGCTGACGCTGACGACGTTCGCGGAAGTGCCGTGGAACGCGCCCTACTACGAGCGGCTCGGGTTCCGCGTGCTGGCCGAGGACGAGCAGGGTCCGGCGCTGCGGGAAATCCGGCGGGCGGAGATCGCGCGGGGGCTGGACCGGTGGCCACGGGTGGCGATGGTGCGGTTTTCCCGCGTTTTCGGTGCTGCCTAAGCGGTTTCGCGGTCGTTCAGGCTGATTCCGCCAGGATCTCCCGCGCCTGGGTCAACGCGAAGCCCAGCAGGTTCAGGCCGCGCCACCGTGCCGGGTCCTCCGCGTCCGGGTCGTCCGCGGCCAGCCCGATGCCCCACACCCGGTCCAGCGGGCTCGCCTCCACCAGCACTCGTTTCCCCGTGCTCAGCAGAAAACGCAGCAGCTCCGGGTGCTGCCCGAACTTCGCGACGCTGCCGGCGAGCACGATCTCGCCGCGGCGGGCCTCCCACTGCTCCTGGTCGAAGCCCACGACGCCGCGGCCCAGTTCCTTGGCCTGCCGCGGATGCCTTGCTTCCAGGATCCTCCCGGCGCTCTGTTCGTCGCCGAACAGCACAGCCTTCCGCCACATCATGTAGTGCTCGGCCGTGGCGAACGTCCGGCCGTCCACGGTGAAGGCGGCCGGCCACCATTGGCTCAGGCAGCCCCGTCCGACGCTTCCGTCGCGCTCCGGCCGGTGGCCCCAGAAGAACAGGAACTTGACGCGCTGACCGCCGGGTATCCGGTCGACCAGTTCGGCGACATCGCGGTACTCCATGAAGCGAGAGTCTTTCAGCCCGGAACCCCGTCGGGGAACCGATTTCGACCGCCGCCTCCCCGGCCCCGACCGGCCGGTTCGAACGCGGGTCGCTCGGGAGGGGGACCTGGATTGCCTCGGGAATCGAACACGTGTTCTACTGGGTGGGCCGGCCCCGGAGGGGGAAGCTCCGCGGGCCGGCACCCAGGCAGAACCCGTCCGTCGATCGATCCCCAGGAGGCAGTGTGGCGGTCAAGATCACCCACCTCGCCAGTGGTCAGCAGGTCCGCTTCGCGAACGCGGACGGCGCCCGCCGCTATGCCGAAATCATGGGCGGCGGAGTGGACAAATGGCGATTCACGATCGTCCCTGGGGACAGTGGTGCTCCCGGGATGCCTGCGGCGGTCGTTAACGTGCCGGTGTGGCGGACTGTCGCGCGGTGAGTTGCGTCTGGTGGCGGTCGCTCGGCGGGCTGTTGACTGATGACCTTCGTCCGGGCTTTCGCCTGGCGGCGGTTGGGCGGCAGTCTCAGCGCGGTGACCTTCGCCCGGCGGCTTCCGCCTAGCGGCCGTCGCCGGGCTGCCGTCGCCCGGTGGCCGTAACCCGGCGGCCGTCGCCCGGTGACCGTAACCCGGCGGCCGTCACCCGGCGGCCGTCACCCGGCGGCCGTCACCCGGCGGCCGTCACCCGGCGGCCGTCACCCGGCGGCCGTCACCCGGCGGCCGTCACCCGGCGGCCGTCACCCGGCGGCCGTAACCCGGCGGCCGTCGCCCGGTGACCGTCGCCCGGGAGACTTCCTCCTAGTGGCCGTAACCCGGCGGCCGTCGCCCGGCGAGCCCCATTGGGCGACAGTCACTCCGCGACCGTTGCCCTGGGGACTTCCGTCCGGCGCCAGTCGCCTGGCGGACTGTCGCCCCATGACTTTCGGCCGAGGGCTTCCGGCACGCTCCGCGTGCGAGACTCAGCGGTCGTCGCTTGGCGGCCGACGTCAGATGAGTTCCGTCTGGCATCGGTCGCCCCGGCGGACCATCGCCCCCTGACCTTTCCTGAGGGCTTCCGCTTAGCGGCCGTCCCCCGGTGCCTCCGCCTGGCAGCTGTCGCCCGGCGAATTCCATTTGGCGACCGCCACTCCGCGACCGTTGCCCGGGGACTTCCCATCCGACGCCGGTCGCCCGGCGGACCGTCGCCCCATGACCTTCACCCGGGGGCTCCCGCTTAGCGGCCGTCGCCCAATGTGTTCCGTTTGGCGACCGTCACTCCGCGACCGTTGCACGGGACTTCCGCCCGGCGGCGCCGGGCGGTTACGGGCCGGTGCCCGGCGGTTGCGGGGCAGTGCCTGGAGGCTGGCGACCGGTGCCCGGCGGACCGTCGGCTGGCGGCTGGCGGCTGGCTACCGAAACTCGAAGAACCGGCGGCCGGGAGCGCCCGGCGGAGATCGTCGGGGAAGTCGTTTGCCCGTTGGCAGCACGGTGATTGGCACGTTGACGGCGCGGTGATCGGCGCGGTGATTTGTGCGGCGCGGTACCGCCGTGCCGGTCATCGGGACGGTGTCACCTGTTGTTTGTTGCTTACCGGCCGCGCCTTGTGCTCCACTGTCGATCAACCACTGCTGTAAGTCCCGCGACAGGCGGGACCGCCGCTTGTCAGCAGCGACCACCTAGGCGCGGCCTTCGTCCGTGCCTAGACGGACAGAAGGAGCGGCTCCTTTGCTTGCGCACCAGCGTGGAACACATCGGCGTGGAAAAATCCGGGGCACCGTCGCGTTGTCGGTCCTCGCGCTCGCGGTCGGGGCCGGGGCGGCCCACGCGGCGCCCGCAGCCAACCCGACAGCCGACTCGAAAACCACCGCCATTCCGAAAGCCACCGCGTGGCCCGGCGGGTCGAAGGTGGCCATTGCCGACGACGCGGGGGTTTTCGGCAGCAACCTCAGCGGCGTGTCGTACGAATCGCCCACCGTGTTGTGGGCCGTGAAGAACGGGCCGAGCACCCTGTACCGGCTCGTGCAGGACGGGAACAAATGGCGGCCTGACACCGCCAACGGCTGGGCCAAGGGCAAGTCCCTGCACTACTCCGACGGCAGCGGCGACCCGGATGCCGAAGGGGTCGTCGTCACCCCGGACGGCGTCTTCGCCTCGACCGAGCGCGACAACGACGACGGTGACACGAGCAAGCCCGCCGTGCTGCGGTACGCGACCTCCGGGTCGAACAAATCGCTGAACGCGACCGGGGAATGGGACCTGACCTCCGACCTGCCGTCGGTCGAGCCCAACAAGGGGCTCGAGGCCATCGCCTGGGTTCCGGACTCGGCGCTCACCGCGCGCAAATTCCGGGACGAGCACACGAAAGCCGCCTACAACCCGGCGAGCTATCCGAACCACGGGAGCGGCCTGTACTTCGTCGGGCTGGAGGCCAACGGGAAGGTCTACGCCTACGCGCTCGACCAGTCCGGCGGCAAGTACACCCGTGTCGCGACCATCGACAGCGGGTTCCCCGCGGTGATGGACCTCGAGTACGAACCGTCGACCGGCCACCTGTGGGCCGAATGCGACAACACGTGCAAGGGCCGCACCACCACGCTCGACGTCAACTCCAGCGGCGCGTTCGCGGTCACCGCGCAGTACGACCGGCCGTCCGGGATGTCGAATTACAACAACGAGGGTTTCGCGATCTCGCCGACCTGCGCGAACGGGACCAAGCAGGTCGTGTGGTCCGACGACGACAACGACGACAACCACGCGCTGCGCACCGGAACGCTCGCCTGTAAGTAGTCCTTTGTAGACGGACAACCGCGGCGGAGCCGGAACCTCGGCGCCGCCGCGGTGTCAGGAGAGGTCAGTTCTTCAGCAACCGGTCCAGCGCTCGCGGAACGGCCGCGGCCAGCAAGTCCAGCTCGGCTTCCTCGGCGACGAGCGGTGGCGACACCGCCATCCCCTTGCCGAGTGAGCGCACGATCACGCCCTCCTCGAGCAGGAACTTGTGCAGCCGGCCAGGCGCGCCCGGGTCCGCGGCCAGCAGGTCCGGAGCCAACTCGACCGCGGCCAGGAATCCCAGCCCGGCCCGGACTTCCGCGACCGCCGGGTGCCCGACGGCACCGGAAAGCGCGTCCGCGAGCGGCTTCTCCAGCGCCTTGCCGCGCGGGATGATGTCGTCGCGTTCGTAGATGTCCAGCGTCGCGTTCGCCGCGGCGCAGGCGACCGGGTGCCCGGCGTATGTCGCGCCGTGGCGCAGGATCGGCGCGCCCGGGCGGCCGGTGAAGAACGGCTCCGCCACGTGCGGCGCGACCAGCAGCACGCCCAGCGGGATCGTCCCGCTCGTCACGCCCTTCGCCGTGGTGACCAGGTCCGGCTGCACTGACCACCGATCAATGCCGTACCAGGTGCCGAGCCGCCCCCACGCGCAGATCACGCAGTCCGCGACGAACAGCACCTCGTGCTTGCGGCAGATCGCCGCCACTTCCTCGATGTACCCGTCCGGCGGCAGCAGCACGCCGCCCGCGCCGATGACCGGTTCGCAGAAGAACGCAGCCACCCGCTCCGGGCCCACGCGGAGGATTTCCTCCTCCAGCGCCGCCGCGTTGTCGTACGGCACCTGCGAGAAATCCGCGGCGGGCGGGCCCCAGCCCTCCGCGTTCGCCGGGATCCCGGCCGCGGCGGTGCCGAATCCGTGCGTGCCGTGGTAGCCCTGGGTCCGGCTGATGACGTGGGTCTTGTCCGGGCGTCCAGTGTGGACGAAGTAGGACCGCGCGATCTTCACCGCGGTGTCCACCATGTCGCCGCCGCCCGAGCCGAGGAACACCTTCGACCCCGGCACCGGAGCCAGCTCGGACAGCCGCGCCGCCAGTTTCAGCGCCGGTTCGTTCGCGACGCCGCCGAACAGGTTGTACGCGTCGAGCTTCTCCAGCTGCTCGGTGACCGCGCGGGTGATCTCGGGACGGCCGTGGCCGAGGTTCGAGTACCACAGCGACGCGGAGGCGTCGAAGTAACGACGGCCCGCGTCGTCCCAGACATAGGACCCCTCGCCGCGGGTCACCACGAACCGGTTTCCGTCGACCGCGCCCATGTCCGCGAACGGGTGCCACAGCGGGTTCGGCTGCTGGTCCGGCATTGCTCCTCCTCGGGGTCGGCTCAACCGGCCGGCGCCGCGGGGAGCGGCGACCGGCCGCCGCCGCCCTTTCTACCCGCCCGGCCGGGGATCGGCGAACCGCGACCCCTCGACGCGCGCCATCGCGGAATTCCGCAGCCCGGAGTCCCGATGGCTCCGATGGCGCTGTCCCCGGCCGGGCAGACCAGGCGCCGGCCGCCGCACCGGACGGCGGCACGCCAGCTCGCCCTTGTACAGCTCGGCGGTCCGGACCAGATCGGCGTAGGCCTCGACGTGGATCCGGTTGATCGCGTCGTGCGCGTCCCGGGCCGCGGCGTCGAGCCACGCGCAGTAGTCGCTTCGGGTCTGGGTCCGCATCGCGCGCCCCCGCTCAGACGTTTTCGACGGTCGTGGCCGGTGCGTTCGCGGGCGCGGAACTGAGCGACGCGCCCTTCCGGTCCTTGACGAAGAAGCTGGTGACCAGGCCGATCAGGGTCATCACGGCCAGGTAGCCGCCGACCGCGTAGACCGTTCCGGTGCTGGTCTGCAGCGATTCGGCGATGGTCGGCGCGAACGCCCCGCCGAGCACCGCGCCGATCGCGTACGAGATCGCCGCGCCGCTGTAGCGGACCGTCGTCGGGTACATCTCCGCGTACAGCGCCGACTGCGGGCCGTAGGTGAACCCGAGCCCGACCGAGAACAACACCAGCGAGAGCACGAGCAGCCCGACGCTTCCCGTGTTGACCAGCGCGAAGAACGGGAACATCCAGACCAGCTGCACCGCGAACCCGATCTGGTAGGTGCGCAGGCGCCCGATCCGGTCGGCGAGCCAGCCGCCGACGAGCGTGCTCAGCAGCCAGGCGACGGCGGAGAGCATCACCGCGATCAGCACCGTCGAACGGTCCAGGTGCAGCGATTTGGTCGCGTACGACTGCACGTATCCGCCGGTGGTCATGTATCCGACGGCGTTGTTGGCCGCGAACAGCAGCGCGCCCGCGACGACCAGCTTCCAGTGGTGCCGGAACAACTGCACCAGCGGCATGCTCGACCGCGCCTTCTTCTCGCGGACCTCCTCGAAGACCGGGCTTTCCGCGACCCGCGAGCGGATCATCAGGCCGGCCGCGATCAGCACCACGCTCAGCAGGAACGGGATCCGCCAGCCCCACGCCAGGAACTGCTCCGGAGAGGTGAGCGCGGTGACCAGCGCGAGGACGCCGTTGGCCAGCAGCAGCCCGATCGGGACGCCGATCTGCGGGAACGCGCCGTACAGCCCGCGCCGGTCGGCGGGCGCGTGCTCGACCGCGAGCAGTGCCGCGCCGCCCCATTCGCCGCCCGCGGAAAGCCCCTGCACGATGCGCAGCAGCACCAGGATGATCGGGGCCCACACGCCGATCGACGCGGTGTTCGGCACCAGGCCGATCAGCACCGTCGAGATTCCCATCAGCAGCAGGGTGAGGATCAGCATCGCGCGCCTGCCGAGCCGGTCGCCGAGATGTCCGGCGATCACCGCGCCGATCGGGCGGAAGAAGAAGCTGATGCCGACCGTCGCGAACGACACGATCAACGCGTCCTTGCCGAGGACCGCGAAATACTGCGTCGCGAAGACCAGTCCGGCGCAGATCGCGTAGATGAAGAAGTCGAACCATTCGATAGTCGTGCCGACCATCGCCGCCAGCACGACGCGGCGGTGCTCTCTGCTGATCCCGGTCGTGCGCGGCATCGCGCCTCCCCTGCTGACAGTGCTTCAGGCCGTGCCAGATCGTATATAATCAGCCACCATCCCGACAAGCCTCAATGCGGTAACTGATCAGGCCTTTTGTCTACAGTGGTCGGAATTGACAGCGTGCTGGCGGTTTCCAGCCAGCGGCCGCATCGGCCAGATAGTATATTATTTAGCGCAACAAACGGACCGGTTACCGTGGCCTGGACACTCCGCCCCGGCGGAGTGCGAAGGGGAGGCGACAGGGATGTCCACGACGCACGAGCAGGCCGGGCTCAGCAAGAGCCAGCACACCTACCAGGTGCTGAAGTCCCGGATCACCGCGGGCGAGTACCCGGCCGGGCACCGGCTCGTGCTGGGTTCGCTGGCCAAGGAATTCGACGTGAGCACGGTCCCGGTGCGCGAAGCGGTTCGGCTGCTGCAGGCCGAGGGGCTGGTGCACTTCGAGCGCAACGTCGGCGCGACCGTCGCGGCGATCGATCCGATCGGCTACGAGCACACGATGCAGATGCTCGCGATCGTGGAAAGCGCGGCGACCGCGCTCGCCGCGCCGCACCTGACGGCCGACGACCTCGCCCAGGCGCGCGAACTCAACGACCGGATGCGTGCCGGCCTCGACCAGCTCGAACCGGTCGAGTTCACCCGGCTCAACCACGAGTTCCACGAGGTGCTCTACCGCCGCTGCCCCAACCCCAGCCTGGTCGATCTGGTCAAGAAGGGCTGGGCCCAGCTCGCCGCGATCCGCGATTCGACGTTCTCGTTCGTGCCCGCCCGCGCGCTCGCTTCGGTGGCCGAACACGACCAGCTGCTCGACCTGATCCGTTCCGGCTCCGGCCCCGAATGGATCGAGCACTGCGCGCGGGCGCACCGGTCAGCGACGCTGGACGCATTCCTCAGCTGGGAAGCCGACGCGCACCACAGCTGACTTCACCCGGTCATCCGCGCGAGGATCGTCGCGAAGTCCTGCTGTGGAATGGGAAACAAGCCGCGGCGAAACGGCAAACCCCAATGCGTGGGGTCGGCGACAAACGACAACTGGCCGACGAGCGGTTTGGCGTCCACCCGCTGGCAAGCGTGAAAAGAAGCCGCTAGCCGCCATGGCTGGAAATCGTCGCTGACGTAGGCCTGGTAAGGCTTTTCGCCGGTGATGGTGGCCCACGCGGTGAACTGCCGGACGGGCGTGCCGCCCTGCAAACTGGTGCGCGGCGAGTAGAAAAGCATTTCGTCGCCGGGCCGCGGCTGGCGAAGACGTTTGCCAGCCCCGTGATCTGCTTGCGTGAAACCGCCTTCGATAGCCGCTTCGACGTGGTCCAGCGTGACGGTGTTGATCCAGAATCGCTGACCGGGACGGATCACTTCGCGGTCATCCCTTCGACGAGACCGGTCGTCGGCCTGCCGAGGAGCCGGGAAAGATCGGCGGCGACGACGGCCAGCGCCTCGGCCAGGCGCTCAGCCACGGTCGTGGAGGGTGACGTGGTAGCCGTCGGGGTCGGCGAAGGTGAACGTGCGGCCGAAGGGACCGTCGATCGGCGCGGAGACGATGCGGTGGCCGTCGGCGACAAGCGCGTCGTGGATGGCCTGGACATCGGTGGCGAGCAGCCAGATCGCGGCGCCGACGCCGGGCTGGGCGACGGAGTCGAGGTCCGTGCCGGGGACGACCTCGCGGAGGGCGAACGCGATCGGCTTCGTTTCGAAGACGACGGCGTGCGGCGGTCCGGCCGGCGAGCGGACGAGGCCGAGGTAGCGCTCGTAGAACGCCTGTGAAGCGTCCAGGTCACGCGCCTGGAGCGAGAGGAAATCGGGGCCGACAGCGGGCATGGGACTGCTCCTTTTCATCATGTCAGGTTCCTGACACGACTCACTGTATGTCAGAATCCTGACATGAGTCAAGACGGTGGCGGGATCGACCTGGACAAGTCGCTGGGCTACCTGCTGAAAGAGGCGTCGAGCGCGCTGCGGGCGGCGATGGAGGAGGTGCTGCGTCCGCTCGGCATGACGGTGACGCACTACTCCTGCCTCGAACTGCTGGCGCAACGACCCGGCCTGTCGAACTCCGAGCTGGCGCGGGGCGCGTTCGTCACCCGGCAGTCGATGAACGTGCTGCTCCAAGCCCTCGAACGAGACGGCTACGTAACCCGGCCCGCGGAAGCACCCGTCGGGAAGGCGCTTCCCACCCGGCTCACTCCGCGCGGACGGCGGAGCCTGGAAAAGGCGAGCGCCGCGGTGCGGGCGGTCGAGGTCCGGATGCTGTCCGGGCTGACCGAAACCGAGCAGGCGGACGCGCTCCGGATCCTGCGGAGCATGACCGATTCCCTGCGGGACGGCGGATAGCTCAGCGCGGTTTCCGGTACCACCGCGGCGAAGTGTTCAGCGGCGGCTTGAGCTTCGCGCGCACCACCAGCACGTTCGGCTCGTCCGATTCCACGAATTCGCTCAGCAGCCGGCGAAACGCGCGGCCGAAGCCGGACACCCGGTCCGCGTGCACGCCGAACGAACGGGCCAGTCCGACGAAATCCGGGCTGTCCCAGTCGACTCCGCGATGCGGCAGGCCTTCCTGGTCCTGGTCGAAGCGCAGCATTCCGTAGCCGCCGTCGTCGACGACGACGACCGTCACCGGCAGCTGTTCCTCGGCAAGCGTCGCCAAATCCCCTACCGCGTAAAGGAAACCGCCGTCGCCGGTCACGCACAGGACGCGCCCGCCGCCGACCGCCTCGGCTGCCGCGCCCGCGCCGAGCGACGCCGGGAAGCCGTAGCCGAGCGTGCCCCAGCCCATGGGATACGCCAGCCGCCGCGGCGCGCGGACCCGGTGGAAGCCGCCGATCCAGTATCCGGCGACGCACATGTCCGCGACGATCGTCCCGTCCGCCGGGAGCACTTCCTCCAAAGTGGACAGAAAGTCGGCGGCCTGCGGTTCCTCGTCGCGGATGCGCCCGCGCACCCGGCGGCCGATGCCGGCCAGCCGCGCGGTGAGTTCGTCCAGGCCGGGCCGCGGTTCCGGGTGCAGGGATTCGACGACGCGGCGGGCGTCGCCGACCAGGGTGACGTCCGGGCGGTAATTCTTCGCCGCGTCTCCGGCGTCGACGTTGATCGCGATCAGTTTCGGCGGCGCGGGCATCTGCCAGTTCTGCGTCATCAGGCCGTCGAAATCGGTGCCGATCGCGAGCACCACGTCGGCCTCGTCCCACAGCTGCCCGACCTCCGGCGCGTGCACCGGATTCGGGGCCAGGCAAGGATGATCGAGCGGAAGCAGGCCGCGCGCGCCGAACGTGGTGAGCACCGGCGCGGCCAGCTGGCGCGCGAGATTCCCGATCGCTTCCCCGGCTTCCGAGCGCAACGCACCGCCGCCCGCCCAGATCAGCGGACGGCGCGCGGACGCCAGCAGTTCCGATGCGCGAGGCAGATCCGGCAGGTCGAGCACGCGTTCGGCGGGCGGCGCGGGCGGTTCGCGCGGCGGGCTGGGTTCGCGGAGGAAATCGGTCGGAATACCCAAATACACCGGACCGCTTTGCGGCATCAGCGCGAGCCGGGCGGCGCGGTGCAGCGTCGCGGCGATCTGGTCCGCGCGATGCACCGTGAAACCGGCCTTCGTCACCGGCGCGAACATCGCCTGCTGGTCGGAAGTTTCGTGCAGCACGCCCCGCACGACACCCGGACGGCGCAACGTCGACGGAATGTCCGTGGCGATCACGAGCACCGGAGCCGCGGACGCCATCGCCTCGCCGACCGCGCCGAGCGTGTTCGCCGCGCCGGGGCCGGTGGTCACGAGCGCGACGCCGAGTTTTCCCGTCCTGCGGGCATAACCGTCGGCGGCGTAGCCCGCGGTCTGTTCGTGCCGGACGTTGACGAGCCGGATCCCGGTGTCCGCCAACGCCTCCCACAGCGGCAGGTTGTGGACCCCCGGCAAGCCGAACACCACCTCGGTCCCGAGAGCCGTGAGCGCGTCCCCCAGCTGCTGAGCTCCAGTCCGTCCTGCCACGCCAGCGATGGTATCCGCCTCGCGTAAGCAGCTGCAGACACGTCACCGGACAGGGTTTGTCACCGGTTGTCCCCCACCTGGCCGCGAGATCTGAAGCACCGCCTTTTTCGTGCGTACACTCCGGGGGCCGGGGACGCCGAGGTCCCCGACACGGCGGAAAGGGGTGGCACGATGCCGTTGATGCCGGTGACCGACTCGATGTTCCTGATGGTCGAAACCCGCGAGCATCCGATGCACGTCGGCGGGCTCCAGCTGTTCCGCAAACCCGAGGGCGCCGGCGACGACTATCTGCGCGACCTGCGCCGCTCCCTGCTCGAATCGGACAACATGCGCAGCGTGTTCCGGATGCGGCCGAGCCGTCCGGTGAACACCGTCGGGCACGTGCGCTGGTCGCGGGACACCGACCTGGAACTCGACTACCACTTCCGGCATTCCGCGCTGCCGCAGCCGGGCCGGATCCGCGAACTGCTCGAACTCACCTCGCGCTGGCACAGCACGCTGCTCGACCGGCACCGGCCGCTGTGGGAAACGCACCTCATCGAAGGACTGCGCGACGGCCGGTTCGCGGTGTACTCGAAGATCCACCACGCGCTGATGGACGGCGTTTCGGCGTTGCGCCATCTGCAAGGCACGCTGTCCGACGACCCGGCCGACCTGGACTGCCCGCCGCCGTGGGGTGCCCGCGACAAGCCAGCCGCGAACCACAACGGCCGGGCCGCCAAATCGCCGTTCGCCCTGGTGGGCAAGACGTTCGAGCAGGTCGCGGGGATCGCGCCGGCCGCGGCGAAGGTGGCGCGCGAGGCGTTTCGCGAGCACCGGCTCATGCTGCCGATGCAGGCGCCGAAGACGATGCTGAACGTGCCGATCGGCGGCGCGCGCCGGTTCGCCGCGCAGTCCTGGCCGCTCGACCGGGTGCGCGAGGTCGCGACCGCCGCGGGCGTGTCCCGCAACGACGTCGTGCTCGCGATGTGCTCGGGCGCGCTGCGCGACTACCTGATCGAACAGAGCGCGCTGCCGGACGCGCCGCTGGTCGCGATGGTCCCGGTGTCGCTGCGCCGCCGCGACACCGGCGACGCGACCGGCAACAACATCGGCGCGCTCCTGTGCAACCTGGCCACCGACCTGACCGACCCGGCACAGCGGCTGGCCGCGATCTCCGAATCGATGTCGAACGGCAAGAAGCTGTTCTCGCAGCTGTCGCCGCTGCAGACGCTGCTGCTGTCCGGGATCAACGTGGCGCAGCTGGGCGCGTCGCCGATCCCCGGTGTCGTCGGCAACACGCGCCCGCCGTTCAACCTGGTGATCTCGAACGTGCCGGGCCCGCGCAAGCAGATGTACTGGAACGGCGCGGCGCTCGACGGCATCTACCCGGCGTCGGTGCTGCTCGACGGGCAGGCCCTGAACATCACGCTGACCAGCAACGGGGACAACCTCGACTTCGGTGTCACCGGCTGCCGGCGCAGCGTCCCGCACCTGCAGCGGATCCTGACGCACCTGGACACGGCGCTGGCCGAGCTGGAGTTCGCGACCCGGGGATAACCGGTCAGTCGATGCCTTCCGGGCTGGCCCCGCCGACCGGCACGGCGTCGGCGACCAGGCGATCGATCTCGGCGAGGTCATCCGGGTCGAGCTGGAGGACGGTCGCGCTCCGTTCGATGCTGGCCGGGCGGCGGGCGCCGACGATGGCGACGTCGACCTTCGCCAGCGACCACGCGAGGGCCAGCTGGCTCACCTCCGCGCCTCGTTCCGCGGCGAAAGAGGCGAGCCGGTCGACGATCTTCAGGTTGTGCCGCAAGGACTTTCCGCGGAAAGCGGACGAACGCGACCGCCAGTCCGAGGCATCGAAGACTGTCGACGCGGTCAACGTGCCGGTGAGAAGACCGCTGCCGAGCGCGCTGTAGGCGAGCACGCCGACGTTGTGCGCGCGGGCGTACGGGAGCGGATCGGCTTCCGCGCCGCGGCGGAAGAGGTGATACGGCACCTGCACGGTTTCCACGGTGTCGTGCAACGCGCTGAGCTGCGCGGAGTCGTAGTTCGAGACTCCGGCGTGGCGGATCTTGCCCGCGTCCGCCAGTTCCCGCAGCGTTCCGGCGACCTCGGCAGCCGGAGTCCGCGGATCGGGCCAATGGATCTGGTAGAGGTCGAGATGATCGACGCCGAGCGCGCGCAGGCTGTCGTCCACCCCTTGGACGAGCCATGCGCGGCGGGAATCGCGGACGCGTGCGGAACCGGGACGAGTCCCGCCCTTGGTCGCGATGACGACGCTGTCGCGGCGGTGGTCCAGTTCGCTGCGCAACGCCTTGCCGAGAAGAGTTTCGGCGGTGCCGTAAGCGCGAGCGGTGTCGAACAGGGTGATGCCGAGTTCGTGCGCGCGCCGGATCGCCGCGATCGCGGTGTCCTCGTCGAAACCGCCCCACTGCCCGCCGAACCCGCCGGTGCCGAAGGCGATCCGGGACACTTCGAGGCCGCTGCGGCCAAGGGTCGTCGTCCGCATGTGTCGAGCACAGCATCGCCGCCCGGCCCGGGGCGAGGGGCTCTCACCTGCTGATTATTCGGTTGACAGCCGCGGGAAGCTCGGCCGGTGAGCCTCCTGGAGCCGTTGCGGCACCGCAGTTTCCGCGCCCTCGCCGCCGGGCGGACGCTCGGCACCTTCGGCAACGCGGTCGCTCCGGTCGCGCTCGCGTTCGCGGTGCTCGACCGCACCGGGTCGGCGGTCGATCTCGGGCTGGTCGTCGGGGCGCGGTCGCTGGCGAACGTGCTGCTGCTGCTTTTCGGCGGGGTGCTCGCGGACCGGCTGCCGCGCGCGGTGATCCTGCAGGGCACCGAGATCGCGGCCGGGCTCAGCCAGGCGCTGATCGCCGTGAGTGTCCTTTGTGGATTCTCCTCGATCCCGTTTTTCGTCTCGCTGAGCTTGGTCAACGGGGCGGTCTCGGCGATGTCGCTGCCGGCCGCGGGGGCGATCACTCCGCAGACCGTGCCGCGAGAGCTGCTGGCTCCGTCGAACGCCTTGCTGCGGTTGCTGATCAACGGCGGCCGCATCGCCGGAGCGGGAGTCGCCGGGGTCGCGGTGGCGGCGGCCGGGTCCGGCTGGGCGCTGGCGCTGAACGCGCTGCTGTTCTTCGCCGCCGCACTCGCCTACCACGCGGTCCGGTTGCCATCGGCGGTACGGGCTCCGGGCAGCAGGCCGATCGCCGACCTGATCGCCGGGTGGCACGAGTTCCGGTCGCGCACCTGGGTGTGGGCGGTGGTGGCGCAGTTCGGCATCGTCAACGCCGCCGGGATCGGCACGCTCGTGGTCATCGGGCCGGTCGTCGCGGACGAGACGTTCGGCCGGTCCGCCTGGGGGCTCGCGCTGGCGACACAGACCGCGGGCGCGCTCCTCGGCGGGATCGTCGCCGCGCATTGGCAGCCGCGGCACGCCTTGTTCCTCGGGGTGGCCCTGGTGGCGTTGGACGCGCTGCCGGTGCTGACGCTCGGCTGGTGGCCGTCGCTCGTCCCGCTGCTGATCGCGATGCTCGTGGCCGGACTGGCGATGGAGCAGTTCAGCGTCGCGTGGGACGTTTCGCTGCAGGAACACATCCCGCCCGACCGGCTCGCGCGCGTGTACTCCTACGACATCCTGGGGTCGATCGCCGCGATGCCGCTCGGGCAGATCGCGGCGGGTCCCCTCGTGCAGCACTTCGGCCGCGAGACGGTGCTCGTCGCGTGCGGAGTGCTGAGCCTCGTCGCGACCGGGCTTGCGCTGTGCAGCCGCGAGGTCCGGAACCTCACGAACCGGCCGGCGGCTCCGGTCGCACCGATAGGAAGTTGACCGCGCTCGCGCTGAACACCAGCTCGTTGTCGCCGTTGAACAGTTCCAACCGGGTGCGCACGAGACCGCGGTCGGGCTTCGACTTCGACCGCCGGGCCTCGGTGACCGTCGCGCGCATCCGCAGCAGGTCCCCCGGCCGCACCGGACGCGGCCAGCGCAGTTCGTCCACGCCCGGGCTGCCGAGGCTCGCGACCGACGACAGGTAGTGGTCGGCGAACATCCGCATCATCAGGCTCGACGTGTGCCAGCCGCTCGCGATCAACCCGCCGAACGGGCCCGCCTTGGCCGCCACCGGGTCGACGTGGAAGCTCTGCGGGTCGTACTTCCCGGCGAACTCGATGATCTCCGCCTCGGTGACGGTCGTGTCGCCGAACTCGTACACCGCCCCCTCGGGGTAGTCCTCGAACCAGCGGTCGTCGATGGGCGCGGTGAACTCGGTCATGCGCGCCAGCTTGCCACAGCGGGGAGCGCGGAAATCACGGCGCGGCCCAGGGCCGGACCTCCTCCAGCAGCTTCGCCACCGCCAGCACCAGGTCGTCCGAATGCCGCGGGCCGACGATCTGCAGGCCCACCGGGAGGCCAGCTTCGGTGCGCCCGGCCGGGACGCTGATCGCCGGCTGCTGCGTCATGTTGAACGGGTAGGTGAACGGCGTCCACTCCGGCCATTCGGTCATCCCGCTGCCCGGCGGCACGTCGTGGCCCGCTTCGAACGGCGGGATCGGGACGGTCGGCGTGAGCAGCACGTCGTAGCGGGTGTGGAACTCGCCCATCAGGATGCCGAGCGCGGCGCGTTCCGCGGTGGCGTCGAGATAATCGCTCGCGGAGTAGGTGCGGCCCTTTTCCCACACGCGGCGCAGGCCCGGGTCGACCCGCGGTTCGCTGCCCGGCGGGAACGCGTCGAGGGATTTCGCCGCGCCCGCCGACCACAGCACGTCGAAGGCGTCCTTCGGGTCGGCGAATCCGGGGTCTGCCTGCTCCACCTGCAGTCCCGCGTCGGCGAGGGACTGCACCGCCGACTGGACGATCGCCGCGACTTCCGGGTCCACGTCGGCGAACCCGAGCGTCGGCGAGTACGCGGCGATGAGCCCGCGCACGTCGCGTCGCACTGCCTCGCGGTACGCGCTGATCGGCGGCGCGAGCCCGGTCGGGTCGCGGTGGTCCGGCAGGGCGAGGACGTCGAGCAGCAGCGCCGTGTCGTCCACGCTGCGCGCCATCGGCCCGGCGTGCGCGAGCGGGCCGAACGGGCTCGCCGGGAACAGCGGGACCCGGCCGTGGGTCGGCTTCAAGCCGACGATGCCGCAGAACGACGCGGGAATCCGGATCGAGCCGCCGCCGTCGGTGCCGACCGACAGCTCTCCCATCCCCGCCGCGACCGCCGCCGCGCTGCCGCCGCTGGACCCGCCCGCCGTCATCCGCGGGTTCACCGGATTGCGCGTGACGCCGGTGAGCGCGCTGTCGGTGACGCCCTTCCACGCGATCTCCGGCGTGGTCGTCTTGCCCAGCACGACCAGTCCCGCCTCGCGCATCCGCGCCATCACCGGGCTGTCGACGTCCCACGGCTGGTCGGCCGGGATGCTCGTGGACCCGCGCAGCGTCGGCCAGCCCTGGGTGAGGAAGATGTCCTTGATCGACGCCGGGACGCCGTCCAGCGCGCCGATCGGATTCCCGTCGCGCCAGCGGGCCTCGGCGGCTTTCGCCTGGTCGAGCGCGCGTTCGGCGTCGACGAGGCAGAAGGCGTTGACCTCGCCGTCGCGGTCCTCGATGTTCTGCAGGGCCGCCTTCGTCGCCTCGACCGGCGACAGCTCGCCGGTGGCGTAGGCGGCGACGAGTTCGCTGGCGGTCAGTTCCCGGTCGCCCATCAGGCGCCTCCCTGCGATTCGGACGGCACGTAGCCGAGCCGTTTGTCCACGACGTTCCACAACGGCTCCCCGGCCAGCCAGCGCCGGAAGTTCCCCGCGAACACCTCGACCAGCGTCCGCCGCCAGCCGACGAAATCGCCCGACATGTGCGGGGACAGCAGGACGTCCGGCATGGTCCACAGTGGACTTTCGGCGGGCAGCGGCTCGGTTTCGAAAACGTCGAGCGCGGCCCCGGCGAGCTCCCCCGCCTGCAGCGCCGCGATCAGATCGGACGTGACCACGAGTTCGCCGCGGCCCACGTTGACGAACCGCGCGGACGGTTTCATCGCGGCGAACGCGGCGGCGTCGAACATGCCCTTGGTCTGGTCGGTGAGCGGCGCGACCGCGACGACGTAGTCGAACTCCGGCAGATGCCGCGTCAGCTCGGCGGATTCGTGCACGACGCCGAAATCCGGGTCCCCGACCCGGGCGCGGCGGCCCGCTCCGGAGACCCGCATCCCGGCCGCGCGCAGCATCCGCGCGATGGCCCTTCCGATCGGTCCGGTGCCGACCACCAGCACCTCCCGCCCGGCGATCCGTTCGGTCTCGCGGTGCTGCCACGTGCCGGCGCGCTGCAGGTCGAGCGAACGCGCGAAGTCCTTGGCGAACGACAGCACGACGCCGAGCACGTACTCGGCGATGGCGTCGTCGAACACCCCGCGCGAGTTCGTGAGCACGACGTCGCTCCCGCGCAGCCCCGGGAACAGCACCGGGTCGACCCCGGCGCTCGCGATGTGCAGCCACTTCAGCCGGTCCGCGGCAGGCCACGCCCCGGGGACGGCTCCGGACAGGAAATCGTAGACAAAAAGCGCGTCGGCACCGGCAAGCGCACCGGCGAGGCCGCGCTCGTCGGTGTAACGAACTACCGCCGCGTCTTCGATAGCGGCCATGTCGGGCGGATGGTCTGCCCCGCAGAGCACTGCCAGTACGGGGTTTTCCGGGGCGATCACGATTGACACGGTAAAAGTGGCTCGTATGATTGTCAACAATCCGAGGACCACCCCGGAGCACCGGACGGGCATCGGCACAGGCGTTATTCCGGAGGCTGAACCTTGGATCTGGACTTCCTCGCGTTCGAGGGCCCGCTAGCCCAGCGCGGCATCGGCGTGATCGCGCCGTTCGACCTCGCGCTCGAGCGCGAACTGTGGCGCTGGGTGCCGATGGAGGTGTCGTTGCATCTCGCCCGCACCCCCTACGAACCGGTGCCGGTGAGCATGGAGATGGCGCAGCTGGTGAGCGACAGCAGGCACCTCGCGACGGCCACGCGCGACGTGCTGCACGTGGAGCCGGAGGTGGTCGCGTACTTGTGCACCTCGGGCAGCTTCGTGAACGGCATCGACTACGAACGCTCCCTCACCAAGGCGATCTGCGACGCCGGCGCGCCGGACGCGGTCACCACGTCGGGCGCTCTCGTCGAGGTGCTGCACCAGCTCGACCTGCGCCGGGTCTCGGTGCTGACGCCGTACGACGCCGATCTCACCGGCAAGCTCCACGATTTCCTCGCCGAGGTCGGCGTGACCACCGTGTCCAGCGACCACCTCGGCCTCGGCGGCGGCATCTGGAAGGTCAGCTACCGCACCATCGCCGAGCGGATCCTGGCCGCGGACCACCGCGACGCCGAGGCGATTTTCGTCAGCTGCACCAATCTCCCGACGTTCGACCTGATCGAACCGCTGGAGAAGGCGCTCGGCAAACCCGTGCTGACCGCCAACCAGCTGACGATGTGGGCCTGCCTGCGCCGGATGCGGCTGCCCATCGTGGGGCCCGGCCAGTGGCTGCGGGAGGTGTCTTGACCAGTCCCGCTAATATTGTCGACAATCTGCGCATCCCGGAGGTTTCGTGACCACGATCGGCTTCATCTACCCCGACCACGCGGCCGAGGACGACTACCCGCTCGCGGAACAGCTTCTCGGCGGCTCCGACTCTGCTGAAGGCGGCATTCGCCTGCCGGTCGCGCACATTTACGGCACCGACCTGCACGCCGTGCCGGAACTGCTCGACCTGGGCAGCGAAGCCCGGCTCGCGGAAGGCGCCCGGCTGCTCGCGAAGCACCAGCCGGAAGCGGTGGTGTGGGCGTGCACGTCCGGCAGCTTCGTGTACGGCTGGGACGGCGCGCGCAACCAGGCCGACCAGCTCGCCGCGGTGGCCGGGGTCCCGGCGTCGAGCACGTCGTTCGCCTTCGTGCACGCGGCGAAAGCCCTTGGCGTGCAACGGGTCGCGGTGGCCGCGAGCTACCCCGACGACGTCGCGCGGCTGTTCGTGGACTTCCTCGCCGCGGGAGGCGTCGAGGTGCTGTCGATGTCGAGCGCCGACATCGACACCGCCGCCGAGGTCGGCCAGCTCTCCCCCGAAGCGGTAGTCGACCTGGCGGTCAGCCACGACCACCCGGACGCCGACGCGGTTCTGGTGCCGGACACCGCGATGCGCACGCTCGGCGAGATCACCGACATCGAGGCGAAACTCGGCAAGCCGGTGCTGACCGCCAACCAGGTGACCATCTGGGAGGGCCTGCGCCTGACCGGCGCGACCCGCTTGGTGCGCTCGCTGGGCGCGTTGTTCCGGACGAGGGGCTGACCCGTGGTCGCACTGCCTGACATAGAACCGGTGAGCCGGGAATCGACCGCCGCGGTGATCGCGCGCCAACTGCGCGACGCGATCATGACCGGCGCGCTCCCGCCGGGCACCCAGCTCGGCGAAACCGACCTGGCCGCCCGCTTCCAGGTCTCGCGAGGCCCGCTGCGCGAGGCGATGCAGCACCTCGTGTCCGAGGGTCTGCTGCGCAGCGAACGCCACCGGGGCTTGTTCGTGATCGACCTCGAACCGGCGGACGTGTTCGACATCTACCTCGCCCGCTCGGCCGTGGAACGGGCCGCCCTGCTGTGCGCGTTCCGCGGCGACCGCGAGGCGGTGGCGGCGACGCTGGAGCAGAACGTCGCCGACATGGCCGCCGCCGCGGACGACCCGGCCGCGCTGTCCGAGGCGGATCTGCGGTTCCACGAGGCGCTGATCAACGCCTCGGGCAGCAAGCGGCTGGTCCGCATGGCCCGGACGCTGCTGATCGAGACGCGGATGTGCCTGACGTTGCTGCAAAGCACGTATCAGGGTGCGGAGGACCGGGTGGAGGAGCACACGCGGATCATCGAAGCCCTTCGGTCGGGGGACGAGGAGACCGCGTTGCACTTGCTGGACGCGCACATGGAGGACGCGATCAGCCGGTTGCTTCCGGGGCGGAGCTTGAAGGGCGGGGTCGCGGCTGGCGAGTGAGGGACGGGGTTTCGGGCGGCTGTCGCCCAAACCTCGCACCCGCACGGACACGCGAGAGCCGCGCCTGCCCTATGGCGACCCGGGTGCCTCCGCGCTTGCCCCAGCCCGCGGCTCCCGCGGTGGCGGGAACCGCGCCGTGGTCCGTTTCTCGCGGGAGAACTGGTGCAGCACCGGCAGTCCGAACGCTATTTGGCCGGGTTCGACGGCTTCACCTCCGACCGCGTGCTCGAAATAGGAAGCGCCCTCCCAGAACAGAACCTCTCTTTCGCCGGACTCGCCTTCCTGCTGGCCGACCCGTACAGCACTCATTTTGCTACCGGCCACGAAACCCGAGCCGAAGGTGCGACTGGCCAACGTGAGCAGCAGCAACGGAATGGCCGAATCCTCGTTGAGGTCCCGATCGCTCGACACTGGCGTGACAGTGAGCCCGCCGGTGAATCGAGTGTCGAGTTCCAGCCGCTCCACCGCGGTGAACAGAGGCCCTCTAGCACGCCGCCCGCGCGTTCGATCGTCTTGGCGGACGCCAGGTTCTCCCTCGCGCGCACCAAGAGCACCCGAGGCAAGTCCAGCCGCTCGGCCTCGTCCGACGCGGACAAGCCGAAACCGTCCTCGGACAAGCCCGGGCCCCATTCGCGGTGTGCTTCCAGCCAGGCGCGGTGCAGGCGGACGGTGGGGGCCCGCAGTTCTGGCATTCTTCGACCCTACCGGCCACCAGCCCAGAAAAACCTGGCACAGCAAGAGAAACTTACGCATGCCGCACCCCCAGCACGGGCTGTCCGCCGCGGCCGGAGTTGTACTGCGGCGACCACGGGAACCAGCCCGCGGGATCGGCGTAAACCAGCTGCCGGGCTTCGATTCCCGTGCCATAGCAGCACACCGCGATATCCAGATGCGCCGCGGGAGCGCTGAGCTGGACGATTTCCACCCGCGGCAACCGGGGCAGCAGCCACTGTTCCCCGGGCACCGGCGGGCCGGTGTGCAGCGACTGTCCGGCCGCGGCGTTGAGCAGCGGAACCGCTTGGTGCGGCAGCAATCCGGTGACGACCAGCTCGGGCAAGCCCTGCGCGGTCAGCCCCGCGGTGTACGCCCAGGACGGCCGGGAACCCGTTCCCAGCACGCCCTGGACGCACCAGCCGTTCTCCCTGATCTCGTCGAGCACCTCGATCAGGTACTGCTCCTCCGGTCTGTCCGGTTCCTCGCACCTCTGGCACATCGGCGCCCTCCTCCCCTCGGGACCCGTCGGCGGGTCAGGGAAGAGTCAACCGCGCGGCACCGACAAAAAATCAGCGGAGCGAAGCGGCCACCGCGGCGCCGAGCGCGGTTGTGGTAGCGGTTCCGCCGAGGTCGGGGGTGAGGGCTTCGCCCGCGGTCAGCACCTCGTCGACCGAGGCGCGGATCGCCTGTGCGGCAACGGTTTCCCCGAGGTGGTCGAGCAGCATCGCCGCGGCGAGGATCTGCGCGACCGGGTTCGCGATGCCCTGTCCGGCGATGTCCGGGGCACTCCCGTGGACCGCCTCGAACATCGACGGGAACTCACCTGATGGGTTGATGTTTCCGGACGGTGCCATGCCCAGTCCGCCGGTGATCGCGGCCGCGAGGTCGCTCAGGATGTCGCCGAAGAGGTTCGACGCCACCACCACGTCGAGCCGGTCGGGAGCCTGCACCATCCGCGCGGCGAGAGCGTCCACATGGCACTGTTCCGCGCGCACGTCCGGGTACTGGGCCGCGACTTCGGCGAAAATCTCGTCCCAGTACGGCATCGAGTGGATCAGCCCGTTCGACTTCGTCGCCGAGGTGACGTGCTGAGAACGCGTGCGCGCCAGCTCGAAGGCGTACCGGATGATCCGTTCCACCCCGACCCGCGTGAACACCGACTCCTGCAGCACGAACTCGTCCGGCCGCCCGGCGTTGTGCCGTCCGCCGATCTCCGAGTACTCGCCCTCGGAGTTCTCCCGGACGATCACCATTTCCAGCTCGTCGGCCTTCCGCCCGGCCAGCACCGACGACGTCCCCGGCAGCAGCCGCACCGGCCGCAGGTTGACGTACTGCTGGAACGCCCGCCGCAACGGGATCAGCAGGCCCCACAGCGAAACGTGGTCCGCGACGCCGGGGAAGCCGACCGCGCCGAGCAGGATGCCGTCGAAGCCCGACAGCTGCACGACGCCGTCCTCCGGCATCATCGCGCCGGTCTTGGTGTACCGCTCGCAGCTCCAGTCGAATTCGGTCCACTCCAAGGAGAATCCGTACTTCTCCGCGGCCGCGTCGAGGACCCGGCGCGCTTCGATCGTGACGTCGACCCCGATCCCGTCGCCCGGGATGCTCGCAATCCGGTGTGTCACAGGCTCACCGCGATGTACTTGGTCTCCAGGAACTCGTCGATGCCGACCGTGCCGCCCTCGCGGCCGAGACCGGACTGCTTGACGCCGCCGAACGGAGCCGCCGGGTTGGACACGATGCCCTGGTTGAGGCCGATCATCCCGGCCTCCAAACGTTCCGAGACCCGCAGCGCGCGCTTCAGGTCGCTGGTGAACAGGTAGGACACCAGGCCGAATTCGGTGTCGTTGGCCTTCTCGACCGCCTCGTCCTCGGTGTCGAACGGCGTGATCGGCGCGACCGGGCCGAAGATTTCCTCGCTGGCCAGCCGGGCGTCCACCGGCACATCGGTGAGCACCGTCGCCGGGTAGAAATGCCCCGGACCGTCGACCCGCGAGCCGCCGGTGAGCACCCGCGCGCCCTTGTCCGTGGCGTCCTTGACCAGTTCGGTCACCTTCTTCACCGCGGCCTCGTCGATGAGCGGGCCGACCACGACGCCCTCGTCGGTGCCGCGGCCCATCGGCAGCGCCTGCATCCGCTCGGTGAGCCGGCGCGAGAACTCCTCGGCCACGCCGCGCTGCACGTAGAACCGGTTGGCGGCGGTGCACGCCTCGCCGATGTTGCGCATCTTCGCCTGCATCGCACCCTCGACCGCGGCGTCCAGGTCCGCGTCGTCGAACACGACGAACGGCGCGTTGCCACCCAGTTCCATCGACGTGCGCAGCACCTTCTCCGCGCACTGCTCCAGCAGCTTGCGCCCGACCGCGGTCGAACCGGTGAAGGACAGCTTGCGCGCGCGTCCGTCGCGGATCAGCGGCTCCATCACGCCGCCCGCGTCCTTGGTGGTGACGACGTTCAGCACGCCCTCGGGCAGTCCGGCGTCGGCGAGGATCTGGGTGAGCGCGAGCATCGACAGCGGCGTCTGCGCGGCGGGCTTGATCACCATCGTGCAGCCGGCGGCGACGGCCGGGCCGATCTTGCGCGTGCCCATCGCCATCGGGAAGTTCCACGGCGTGATGAGCAGCGTCGGACCCACCGGCTGGCGGGTGATCAGGAACCGGCCGTTGCCGTTCGGGGCCACCGCGTAGCCGCCGTCGATCCGCACCGCTTCCTC
This sequence comes from Streptomyces sp. AA4, assembly GCF_000158875.1. NCBI lineage: Bacteria > Bacillati > Actinomycetota > Actinomycetes > Kitasatosporales > Streptomycetaceae > Streptomyces > Streptomyces sp. AA4. The sequence continues at coordinate 6,944,980 of NZ_GG657746.1, forward strand.
GGCGAACCAGCGGAAGAACTCGGCGGCGTAAGTGATTTCCCCGGCGGCCTCGGCCAGCGGCTTGCCCATCTCCAGGGTCATCAGCAGCGCCAGCTCGTCACGGCGCTCGATGAGCTTGTCGTACGCGCGGCGCAGGATCTCGCCGCGCTCCCGAGGGGCGACCGCGGCCCAGTCGGCCTGCGCCGCGACCGCCGCGTCGAGCGCCGCGAGACCGTCTTCCGGCCCGGCGTCCGCGACCTGGCACAGCACCTCGCCGGTGGAGGGGTCCTGCACGTCGAAGGTCTTTCCGCTGCGCGCGGAGACCCACTTGCCGCCGATGAAGAGTTCCTTGCCGACCGCGTCCACGACGCCGTTCTCGGTGATCCCGCTCATCCAGCTCGCTCCTGTTCCTGTTGTCCCGAACTCATGCTATGGATATTGTCAACAATCGACAACCGTCTCCACCCGCACCCAGGAGGGCGCCGCATGGCCCAGCTTTCCCCGCTGCTCAAGCAGGCAACGCCCGTCGTCGTCGACCACGGTGAAGGGGTTTACCTCTACGACGTGGACGGGAAACGTCACCTCGACTTCACCGCGGGCATCGGGGTGACCAGCACCGGGCACTGCCACCCCCGCGTGGTCGAGGCCGCGCGCGAGCAGATCGGCAAGCTCGTGCACGGCCAGTACACGACGGTGATGCACCAGCCGCTGCTCGAACTGACCCGCAAGCTCGGCGACGTGCTGCCGTCCGGGCTCGATTCGCTCTTCTACGCGAACTCCGGCAGCGAGGCCGTCGAGGCGGCGCTGCGACTGGCCCGGCAGGCGACGAAACGGCCGAACGTCATCGTGTTCCAGGGCGGTTTCCACGGCCGCACGGTCGCCGCCGCGACCATGACCACCTCCGGCACCCGGTTCAGCGCGGGCATCTCGCCGCTGATGTCCGGCGTGCACGTCGCGCCGTTCCCGTACGCCTACCACTACGGCTGGGACGAGGAGACGGCGACGAAATTCGCGCTGCGCGAGCTGGACTATCTCTTCCAGACCGTCTCCGCGCCGAGCGAGACGGCCGCGTTCTTCATCGAGCCGGTGCTCGGCGAGGGCGGCTACGTCCCGGCCAACACCGAGTTCATGGCCGGGCTGCGCGAGCGCGCCGACCGGCACGGCATCCTGCTGGTGCTCGACGAGGTCCAGGCCGGATTCGGCCGCACCGGCAAGTTCTGGGGCCACGACCACTTCGACGTCCACCCGGACGTCGTGCTGATCGCGAAGGGCCTCGCCAGCGGCTTCCCGCTGTCCGGCATCGCCGCTTCGGAAGAGCTGATGGCGAAGGCGTACCCGGGTTCGCAAGGCGGCACGTACGGCGGCAACGCGGTGTCGTGCGCAGCGGCGATCGCGACCCTCGATGTCATTCAGGACGAAGGCTTGGTCGAGAACGCCGCGGAGCGCGGCCGTCAGCTTCTCGAAGGCGCGCGCGTCATCGCGGACAAGACGCCCGCTATCGGCGACGTACGCGGCCTCGGGCTTCTCGTGGGCACAGAGTTCACGACGGCGGACGGTGAACCGGACACGGCCACCGCGCAGGCCGCCCAGCAAGCAGCCGCGAAGAACGGACTGCTGCTGCTCACCTGTGGCGCGTACTCGAACGTCGTGCGCATGGTGCCGCCGCTGGTCGTCAACGCGGAACAGGTCGACGACGCGCTGCGCATCTGGGGCGAGGTCGTCTCGTCGGTCACGGGGAGCTGAGGCATGGCGCGCTACATCACCATCAGTCTCGACAAGCGCGGCGTCACCTGCCGCGCCCGGCTGCTCGACGACGAAGCACCGCGCACCTGCAAGGCGGTCTGGGACGCGCTGCCGCAAAGCGGTTCGGCCTACCACGCGAAGTACGCGCGCAACGAGGTCTACACGCTCGTGCCGCCCTTCGCCGAGCCCAAACCGGGGCGCGAAAACCCGACCATCACCCCGATTCCCGGCGACGTCGTCTACTTCGGATTCGAGGCGTGGGAAATCGGCAATCCGGCGTACGGCTACGACGAGGGCAGCGAGGCGCACAGCGACCAGGGCGCCACGGATCTCGCGATTTTCTACGGCCGCAACAACCTCCTGATCAACGGCGACGCGGGCTGGGTCCCCGGCAACGTGTTCGCGACGATCGAGGAAGGCCTGTCCGAGATGGCCGCGGCCGCGCAGGACCTGTGGCTGCGCGGCGTGGAAGGCGAAACGCTGTCGTTCGCGCGCGCTGACTGACTGTCGCCGCAAGGGCCGGTTCCTCCACCGCGGAGGGGCCGGCCCTTTTCGCTGCCTGATCGGGCCAGATCGTCCCGCCAGAGTGAAGCCGGGTTAACCCTCCGCGATCATGAACGCGGGCCGGGATTCGCTGCCGGACAAGGGATCCAGGCTAGATGATCACCCGGTGGCGTGAACCTCGGCAATTCACCAATCGTGGCTTCGCATTCACCGGTTCGAGGGGCCACGCCGCCCGGTTGCCGCAGTGCGCGTCTGCTACCGAGGGTGATCGGAGCCGAGGTTCGCTACGAACCGTGGCGAAGAGTCCACAGTGCACCCCCGGCGACAAACCCGAAAGCCTTACATGTTTAACATGGGAAGATTCCCCGGCCGCCGATCCCTTGCCAGCACAGGGAAAACCGCGCTTTGACACCGCGAGCCCGCCGGTGGAAATCTGCGTTCGCTCCTCGCGAGAGCACCAAGAAAGAACAATCCGAACAAGGAGCCCCTCAATGCAGATGTTCACCCAGCACGTGCACCACGGCCACGACCTGATCTCGGGTCTGCTCGCGCACCTGGCGCACGTGCTCGGCTGGCTCGTCTGACCGGCACCGAGGATTAACCCAGGGGCCGGCCTGTTGGCGCGGGCCGGTCCCTGCTTGGGTTCCCGCCACCGAAGCCACGCGCGCGGCGTGGCTTTTTTCGTGCCCGCGTCGGCTAACGTGAAAACTATTCATGGCCAGTCCCGCACCAGAACGGCTAGGCTGCGGCCACGAAGCACGCGCGCACGAGGGAGTGGCATGAGCGAGATCGCAACACGGCTGGCAGGGGCCGTCGGAGCGGGGAACCTGCTGACCGGTGACGCGATTTCCGACGACTACGCGCACGACGAGGCGCTCAGCACGCCCGGCCAGAAACCCGCGTACGTCGCGAAGCCGGCCACGGCCGAAGAGGTCTCCGAGCTGCTGAAGATCGCCGCCGCCGAGGGCATCCCGGTGACCGCGCGCGGGTCCGGCAGCGGACTGTCCGCCGCGGCGCGGCCGGTCGAGGGCGGGCTGCTCGTCTCGTTCGAGCGGATGAACTCGGTGCTCGAAATCGACACCGGCAACCACGTCGCCGTCGTCCAGCCGGGCGTCACGCTGGCCGAGCTCGACGCGAAGACCGCCGAACACGGCCTCACCTACCCCGTCTATCCCGGCGAGCTGAGCGCGAGCGTCGGCGGCACCGTCGGCACCAACGCCGGCGGCATGCGCGCGATCCGCTACGGCATCACCCGCGGCAACGTCTCCGGCCTGCAGGCGGTGCTCGCGACCGGCGAGATCGTCCGCGTCGGCGGCCGGATGTCGAAAATCTCCAGCGGCTACGACCTCACCCAGCTGATCATCGGCTCGGAGGGCACGCTCGCGCTGGTGACCGAGGTGATCGTGAAGCTGCAGCCGCGGCTGCCGCACGGCGCGACCGTGCTCGCCCCGTTCGACGATTTCGAGCAGGTGATGGCGGCCGTGCCGAAGATCGCCGCGAGCGGTCTCGCCCCGCAGATCCTCGAGTACATCGACAACATGACGATGGCCGCGATGGTCTACAACGACAAGCTCGAACTGGGCGTCCCGGAGGAAATCCGTGACCGGACCCAGGCGTATCTGGCGGTGGCGCTGGAAAACCGGGTGGCCGACCGGCTCGGCGAGGACGTCGAAGCGCTCGGCGAACTGCTGGTCGAACTCGGCGCGACCGACGCGTACGTCCTCGAAGGCAATGCCGCGCGCAAGCTCATCGAAGCCCGCGAAAAAGCCTTCTGGAACGCCAAAGCCGCGGGTGCGGACGACGTCATCGACGTGGTGGTGCCGCGGACCGCGATGCCGCAGTTCCTGGCCAAAGCCCGCGAGCTGGCGATGGCGGCCGGCGGCGGCGCGATCGGCTGCGGGCACGCCGGCGACGGCAACGTCCACCTGGCGATCTTCTGCAAAGACCCGGACACGCGCTCGCAGCTGCTGACCGACATTTTCGGCTGCGCCTACGAACTCGGCGGCGCGATCTCCGGCGAGCACGGCCTCGGCCGCACCAAAACCAAGTACTACGCCAAACTCGAGGACCCGGCGAAGCTCGATCTGCTGCGCCGGGTCAAGGAAAGCTTCGACCCGGCCGGGATCCTGAACCCCGGCGTTCTGTTCGCGCAAACCGGAAAGTGAGCACAGTGAGCACGCTCAACGGCGCCCAGTCCCTCATCCGCACGCTCGTCGACAGCGGGGTCGACGTGTGCTTCTCCAACCCCGGCACGTCGGAGATGCACTTCGTCGCCGCCCTCGATTCGGTGCCGGAGATGCGCGGCGTGCTCGCGCTCTTCGAGGGCGTGGTGACCGGTGCCGCGGACGGATACGCGCGGATCGCCGGCAAGCCCGCCGCGACGCTGCTGCACCTCGGCCCGGGGCTCGGGAACGGCCTGGCGAACCTGCACAACGCGCGGCGCGCGCACACGCCGGTGGTCAACGTGATCGGTGACCACGCCACCTATCACAAGCAGTACGACGCCCCGCTGGAGTCGGACATCGACGCCATCGCGGGCTCGCTCGAAGGCTGGGTGCGCCGGTCCGGGCACACGAAGGACGTCGGCGCGGACGCCGCGGCGGCGGTCGCGGCCGCACAGGACGCGCCGGGCCGGGTCGCGACGCTGATCCTGCCCGCCGACGCGTCGTGGGGCGAGGGCGGCGAAACGTGCGAGCCGATTCCGCCGCGCGTGCCGCAGACGGTCGACGCGACGACCGTGCAGAGGATCGCGGACTTGCTGCGCAGCGGCGAGCCGGTCGCGTTGCTGATCGGCGGATCCGCTTGCCGCGAAACAGGTTTGCGCGCGGCCAGCCGGATCGCGGCCGCGACCGGGGTGAAGGTGCTCGCCGAAACGTTCCCGGCGCGGCTGGAGCGCGGTGCCGGCCTGCCCAACATCGAACGGCTGGGCTACCTCGCCGAGCAGGCCAAATACCAGCTGGACGGGATCAAGCACCTGATCGTCGCGGGCACGAAGGCCCCGGTGTCGTTCTTCGCCTACCCCGGCATGCCGAGCGAGCTGACCCCGGAAGGCGCGGACGTCCACGTCCTCGCGAACGTCGGCCAGGACGTCCCGGCCGCGCTGGAAGCGGTCGCCGCGCTGGTGGCCGCGGACACCGAACCGGTCCTGCAGGAGGCCGGACGGCCGGAGCTGCCGAGCGGTCCGCTCACCGTGCAGAACTGGGTCGACGTGATCGGCGCGCTGCTGCCGGAGAACGCGATCATCGTGGACGAGGCGAACACCTCCGGTCTCCTGCTCCCCGCCGCGACCGCGGGCGCGCCGCGGCACGACGTGCTGACCCTGACCGGCGGGGCGATCGGCTACGGCATGCCGGTGGCGGTCGGCGCGGCGATCGCGGCTCCGCGACGGCCGGTGATTAATCTCGAATCCGACGGCAGCGCGATGTACACGATCTCCGCGCTGTGGACGCAAGCGCGCGAGAACCTCGACGTGACCACGGTGGTGCTCAACAACAACGCGTACGCGATCCTGCGGATGGAACTGCAGCGCGTCGGGGCGTCCGGAGACGGGCCGAAGGCGAAGGACCTGCTGGACATCGGCCGTCCGGACCTGGATTTCGTGAAGATCGCCGAGGGCATGGGCATTCCGGCGACCCGGGCGACGACAGCGGAGGAGCTGGCCGAGCAGTTCCGGCGCGCGGTCGCCGAACCGGGACCGCACCTGATCGACGCGACCGTTCCGCCGCTGCTCTGACGAGGCTCTAGACGCGGGCGAGTTCCGGGCTGGCGGCACGGAACCGCGGCACCACCGCGGTCAACGCCAGCCCGGCCACCGCCGCCGCCGCGGCGACCGCGAACGTGGCGCGGAACCCCGCGAGCGACGGCACGGTGAACGAGCCGACGGTGATCGTCAGGTGCGCGAGCATCGTGGCCATCACCGCGCTGGACGTCGAGGTGCCGACGGACCGCATGAGCGAGTTGAGCCCGTTCGCCGACGCGGTTTCGGTGACCGGCACCGCGCTCATGATCAGCGCGGGCATCGCGGCGTAAGCGATGCCGACGCCGGCTCCGATGAGCACCGACGCGATGATCAGCTCGACCGCGTTGTCCATCAGGAAAATCGCGAAAAGATAGCCGACCGCGATCACGATCGCGCCGGTCATGAGCGTGACGCGCGCGCCGTAACGGTTGGTCAGCCGCGCGGAGACCGGGGACAGCGCCATCATCACCAAGCCGTTCGGCGCGAGGCACAGACCGGCTTCCACCATGCTGAGCCCGAGGCCGTACCCGGTCACCGAAGGAGCCTGCAGCAACTGGGGAAACGACAAGGACATCGCGTACATCGCGAAGCCGACGAGAACCGACGCGAGGTTCGTGAACAGCACCGGCCGCCGAGCCGAAACGCGCAGATCGACCAGCGGGTCCCGACGACGCAGCTGGTACCAGCCCCAGGCCGCGAGAACGACCACGGCGGTCGCGGCGAACCCGAGCGTCGCCGGGCTGCCCCAGCCCCACGAGGCGCCCTTCACGATCGGCAGCAACAGGCTGGTGAGGCCGACGATCAACCCCAGCGTGCCCAGGAAATCGAACGGCGCGGGTGTGCGGATGGGCGATTCCGGGACGAACCGCAGGATCAGCAGCCCACAGCCGAGCCCGAGCCCGGCCGCACCCCAGAACAGGACGTGCCAGTCCGCGTGCTCGGCCACGATCGCCGCGACCGGCAACCCGATCGCGCCGCCGACCCCGAGCGTCGCGCTCATCAGCGAAATCGCGCCGCTGACGCGTTCCGGCGGCAGTTCGTCGCGCATGATGCTGATCCCGAGCGGGATGACGCCCATTGCGCAGCCCTGCAGCCCGCGGCCGACGATCATCAGCGCCAGCGAACTGGTCAGCGCCGAGACCACGGATCCGGCGATCAGCACCGCCAGGCTGATCAGGAGCACGCGGCGCTTGCCGTAAAGATCGCCGAGCCGCCCGGCGACCGGGGTGCATACCGCCGCCGCGAGCAGCGTGACGGTGACGACCCACGACGCGTCCGTCGGCGTGGTCTGCAGCAGTCTCGGGAACGCCGGGATCAACGGGATGACCAGCGTCTGCATGAACGAAGCCACCAGCCCGCACGAGGCGAGCACCACGATGATCGGCCCCGAACCCGCCCGCGCCACCGCGTCCCCCGTCCCGTATGCCGTACCGGATTCGCACGCTACCGGGTGCGGAGGGAGGAACGGGCGGTTCGTGATCGATCCGACTTACCGGGATGGCCCGGATGGCCCAACCGCCGGGGCTACAGCCACTGTTTGACGCCGCCGTGGTGCGAGCAGGTGCCGGAACGGTGCTGGCTGTAGCTGTACGTGCCGTCGTTGCACTGCGCGGTCGCGCCGGAGGGATTCGAGTCCGGGCGGTGGACGCAGTTTCCGGAGGAGTTGCGGTAGTAGTCGGTGCCGCACTCGGCCGGGCCGGGATCCGGCGCGGCCTGGTTCGGCACGTCGGCCTTCGGCGTCGTGATCCGCGGGGCGGTCTGGGTCTTCGGCGCTGGTTTGGGCTTGGCCGCCGTGGTCGGCGCGACGAGCGGGGCGACCGGCTGTGTGGTCACCGGGACCGCGATCGAGGTCGGCGGAGTCGCCGGTGCGCTGTAGCTCGTCGTATGCGGCGGCGAATACTCGCTCGTCACCCCAGACGGCGCGCTCCCGGTCGGCACCGCTCCGCACCCGGCGACCAGAACGCCCGCGACCAATGCCATCCCCAGTTTCCGCAGCACGCGGCACCTCCTCGCGATCCAATGCGAGAGAAGGGTCGACAGCGAACGGAAAATCGTTACAACGGGCCCATCGGTGACGAACCGGTGACGGCGACCGGGCACCATCCCGGCTCATGGCCGAACCCGTATTCGCCGACCGGCTCCCGACGGGCAAGTCCGGGACGCGGGGGCGCGCGGCGACCGAATTCGTCGTCGGCGCCACCGACGACCCCGCGGAGCACGAAGCGCACCACCTCGCCGGGCAACTGGCGTCGGACGAGCACCCGACCTCGCCCGGGCCGCGTCCCCGCCCGACCGGGTCCGGCGAGCGGCTCGACAACCGGGCACAGGCCAACGTGACCGAAACCCTCGCCGCTCCGGGCCAGCCGCTCGACCCGGAAACCCGCGGCGCCTTCGAAACCAAGCTCGGCCGCGACTTTTCCACCGTGCGGGTGCACAACGGTCCCGCAGCCGCCGATTCGGCCCGCGCCTTGAACGCGAGCGCCTACACCGTCGGCGACGCGATCGTGTTCGGAGCAGGCAGGTACGAGCCGCGCTCCCCGGCCGGGCGGCACCTCCTCGCGCACGAACTCGCCCACGTCGCCCAGCAAACCGGAGCGCCCGCGCGAGTGATCCGGCGGGCACCGCCCGTCCCGCCGCCTCCGCCGCCGCTCGTCCTCGGCGCGACCAGCACGAACGCGGCGACGGAAACCCTTTATCACTACGGAGATCTGGAAGGCGCGAGCGTCTTCATGTCCTCGCCGGGCTATCCCCGCCTCACCGATTGCGATATCGCGGCTTCGGTCGAGGAAGCGGCCAGGTACACCGGAACGCCGGTCCGCGACACTGTCCGCTTCAAGTACGAGCTGAAGATCGATCGGGAGTACTTCGCCCGGCATTTCAAGAACGTCGCGACCCGCGCGGGCGGCTATTCCGAATTCGGGACCGATCAACCGATTCCGGTGAAGTACTTCCGGAAGGTCGCGACGCTGTTGCGCGGTCCCTCCGGCTCGCCGCCGGTGACCGGCGGCGGAGCGGGAGGCGGCGCGACCGGCGGCGGTATCGCGGGGCAGAAGGCCCTTCCCCAATCAGGATCGGCTGCGGAAGGGGCGTTGTCCAAGGCACCAGGCACCGCCGGGCCAGGCGTCGAAGGCGCGGCGGAAGGCGCGGCAACCGGCGTCGCGACCAGGTCCGTCCTGCTGGCCGGCCTGCGGTTCCTGACCGGCGCGGCGATCGGGGCGGCGATCGGCGTGCTCGTCGGGCTCGCCTACGCGGCGGTCACACGCAAGCTCATCGCCGGCGACATCGAACTCGCCCTCCAGACCATTCCCGCGGACCGGCAGCAGCGGATCCAAGCCCGCGTCGACGCGCTCCCCGCCGGGAAACGCAAATTCGCGAGAATCACCCTGGACTACACCATGTTCCGCTCCACCCTCGGGTTTCTCGGCGGCCCGGACGCGTACAAATTCGGCAGCATGCGCCTCGTCGGCGTGCACCCGGGCAACGAGGAACTCGACTTCCCCGCAAGCGTCACGGAAACGCCCGGACAGACGTATCCGGTACTGGCCACCCGCGAGATCATCGTCCGCATCAGCTACACCGCGCCGATCGACTGACCGCCGCGCGGCTCAGCCGTCCGCCGGACACCAGGAGTCCGGAGCCCGGGCGACCGACTTCCCGCAGAAGCCCTGCAGTTCCGGATCGACCTCGCCGCCCTGGACGCGGAGTACCGCGAGCGGTTTGTCCTGCGGGACGTGCCTGCCGATGTCTCCGCCGTAGTCGATCGTCCCGCTGACGCCCTCGATGTATTTGTTGGTCTGGTTGGCATCCGGCCGCGAGGTGTGGATCGCGGCGATCTCGCGCCAGACCGCACCGGGCGTGACCGGGATTTTCGAGGACGTCTCGCGCAGGTACGCGGTCGCGGTGATCATCACCAGCGCGGCGTCGTAGGACAGCGCGGCGTGCCCGTCGAACGAGCGACCTTTTTCGGTGTGCTCGAAGGCGAACTTGGCGTTGAGCGTGGCGTAGAAGTCTCGCGCGAGGCCTTTCGCGGGCGTCGCCGGGGCGCTCGCGAGCGCCAGATAGTAGTACGACAGCGCGCGATTGCGTTCCCGCGCAACGGAATCCGCGACATAGCGGGAGACGTCGTCGTCTCCGATGATCGTGGCTGTGCTGCCGCACTGCGCGGCTCCGGCGAGGAAGGCGCCAAAGTCGGGCACACCGCGGCCAGCGAAGAACGCGAAGCCGTCGTAGGAGCAGCTGTCCCGCCCGGCCGCGCCTGCGTTGCCCACGGTCCGGTCGCCGTTCCGCACGTGGGCGGGCTGACCGGCCGCCCCTCCGTCCGGATCGAAGGCGCGGGCTTCGACGGCAAATCCCCTTGCCTTGAACGACGCCAGCGCATCGTCGCGGAGGTTCGTGCTGTAGAAATCGGCGTCGTCGTCGGCGTAGTAGACGCGGAGCGAGCGAGGACCGGGACGCTGGACGGCGAAGGACGCGGCCACCGCGGCTTCCCGGCGGTTTTGCGGCGCGACCTGGAAGTAGATCGGATTCTGGTCCGCGAGCTGATCGGCGGTAAGCGTCGCGGCGACCACCGGGATGCCCGCGTCGCCGAGCGCGCGGATCGTGTCGGCGGTCGGCTCGCTGCTCATGTCGAGCCCGACCACTCCGACGATGCTCGGATCCTGTTTCGCCATCTCCAGCAGCGTCCGCGCGACCGCCGCGCCTTGGAGCATTCCCTTGCCGCCGTTGGCGATCAGCATGCGCACGATCGGTTCGGCCGCGGCGGTCGCGTCGAGCTGCCGCGACTGGGCGACCGCGAAGCCTTCCAGCGATTCCCGTTCCGCGGTGAGTCCTTCGGCGGTGCCGTTCGACGACGTGAGCGCCTCCAGGTCGACCAGCGTGATGTACGGCCGCTCCGGATGCTGCTGGTGCAGTTCCTCGGCGCGCCGGTTCTGGTCCGCGATCACCGCTTCGACCTGCTGGATCGTCCCTTCCCTGTCGACCGGGGAAAACAGCGTGAAGGTGCCGTCGGAGACCCCGACGCACTGGTCGTCCGCCCAGGCCAGCCATTCGCTCGAGGTGCCGCAGTGACTGTCCAAAACGGACTGATAGCGGACGACGGCGAACCCGGCGACCAGCGCGAGCACCACCGCGGGCACCCCGGCCCGGACCCAGCGCGTCGTCCACCACGCGGCCCGCCCGCGTCCGCCGGACAGGTCGTAATGGTCGCCGAGGGTCAGCATTCGCTTGCGCACCTCGGTTTTTTCGGTCTCGGTCTGCGGCGCGTCGAGGCCGATCGGCAGGTACCACGCGGTCGGGCGGCGGGCGCGGCGGTCGGCGCTGAGCCGGTTCTGCCACACCCGATACGCGCCGGCGGCTTCGGCGGCGTGGTACTTCGGCCGGTCCTCGCTCGGCTCGGCATCCGGGGGCGGCGCCTGGCTCGCGCTCACCACGAGCAGCGGATCGAAGAGACCGACCTGGTTGCGGACCTCGTTGATCAGCTCCAGCAGCCGGTACCCGCCGTTGGCCGGGCCGACCTCGTCGAGCAGCAGCACCGGATACGTCATCCGGCGCCGCCGCCAGAACTGCCACGGCCGCAGCCGGTACTCGCGCCGCAGGTCCTCCAGGAACGCGTTGACCAGCAGCCGCGCGACGTACTGCGGCGACTCCTTCTGCCATTCGCCGTCGGTGAGCCGCATCGCGAAGCGCACGAAGCTGCCGGACATCTCCGGCGCGAGGTGCGGCTGGCGCAGGAACCAGCGATACCGCCCGGACAGCCCCGGAACTCGTCCGGTGACGGCGATCCGGAAGGTCGCGAACGTCAGCAAACGCAGAAGCAGCAACGGAAGCCGCCACGCCGGATGCTGCGGCACCAGCTCGCGGCTGACGCTGTCGATGGCCGAGCGGAAGCGCACCAGCAGGCCGTTCTCCTGCAGTTCGCGCAGCAGGATCCGCTCGGGATCGGTTTCGCCGTCCGGGAATTTCTTCGCCATGAGCTGGTCGACCAGCGTGAACAACCGGAACCGCAACCGGCTTTCGCGCGTGCGGGAACTGCGGACGAGCGTGTTGCGGACGCGCCACAGAATGTCGCGCACCACCTCGACGCTCGCCTCGGTCGCCTTGCCCGGAGCGTCGAGGTCCGGCCGGTCGGCCAGCGAAAGGTAGACGGAACGGACAGTGCCCGCCGGTTTCGCGTTCTGCAGCCGCGAACCCAGCTCCTCGAGCACCCCCTCGCGCGCGTCTCCCACGAGGCACACCATGGGAAGCCCGCGCCGCCCGGCGCGCTCCCGGTGATATCCGGGACGCCATTCCCCGTCGTCCCGCAATTCCCGCGGCCGGTCGCCGACACGGGGCCGCTGATAAAGCGCCCCGACAAGCTTGACAAGCCGATCCGCGCCAGCGAACGCGAGCTGCTCCCCCGCGACGGCCACCGTCTGGTCCATGCCGAAGTATCCCACGCGGCCTCCGGGAGGGGTCCCGGAATTATGCCGACACGGCAACGGTTTCCGGTTTCCCGGACGCGGCGTGCGGCCGTTCGGGCGGCACGGGTTCAGCCGTTCGCCGGATGCTTGGTTGCGCTGAGCCACCTCGCCCTTGATCACCGCATGGCAGCTACGAAAAACGTAGAATCGACACTCAAAAAATGGCGAATTAATTGCGCGCGAGGCGCGCGATCGTTCCCAGCATTCTCCGCATGCCGAGGACGTGGCCGCCGCTCCCGATGACGAGCAAGCGGTACCCAGCCCCGAACACGCCGGGAAACCGAGCCCGGCTCTCGGCGCGAACCAGCGTCTGTCCCTCCGGACCGGGTTCGAGCCGGAAAGTGAGGCGGTACTCGGAAAACCGATGCCGTCCGGCCAGCGCGAGCAGCCTCGGCGGTTCGGCGGCGGCGACCCGGAACCCGGGAACGGTCGAGCCCTCGGCGAGCGGGCGGGGACCAGCGGCCTTCAAATCGGCCGCGCCGACCGCCCAGGCGTAGCCAGTGGCCAATCGGCCGGAGAACCGTTCGACGACCTGGTTCACCGCACGCCAGGTTGTCTCGGCATCAGCGGGCACGACGATCCGATGCTCGTCCAAGAACGGCAGCTGTTCCGTCATCGGCACCTCCGCGAAAAAGCGGGGCCGCCCCGGTAGAATCCCCGGAGCGGCCCCGCCAGCACACCGTCGAACCTTATTCGTAGATCTCGCCCTTGGCGGCCTTCTCCACGAGCGACTGCGGCGGCTCGAAGTGGCTGCCGTAGCGCGCGGCCAGTTCGCGGGCGCGGTCCACGAAGCCCTGCAGGCCGCCCTCGTACTGGTTGATGTACTGGATCACGCCGCCGGTCCACGGCGGGAAGCCGATGCCGAAGATGGACCCGATGTTGGCGTCCGCGACCGAGGTCAGGACGCCCTCGTCGAAGCACTTCACCGTTTCCAGCGCCTCGGCGAAGAGCATGCGCTCCTTGAGGTCCTCGAACGGCACGTCCGCCGAACCCGAGTTGAACGCCTCGCGCAGGCCCGGCCACAGACCGGTGCGCTTGCCGTTCTCGTCGTACTCGTAGAAGCCCGCACCCGTGGAACGGCCCTTGCGGTCGTACTTGTCGAGCATCGTGTCGATGACGGCCTCGGACGCGTGCGGCGTCCAGGTGCCGCCCTCGGCCTCGATCGCGGCGCGGGTCTCCGCGCGGATCTTGCGCGGCAGCGTCAGGGTCAGCTCGTCCATCAGCTGCAGCGGCGGCGCCGGGTAGCCGGCCTGCGAACCCGCCTGCTCGATCGACGCCGGCTCGACGCCTTCGCCCAGCGCGGCGACCGCCTCGTTGATGAAGGTGCCGATGACCCGCGACGTGAAGAAGCCGCGGCTGTCGTTGACGACGATCGGGGTCTTGCGGATCTGCAGCGTGTAGTCGAAGACCTTCGCCAGCGTGGCGGGCGACGTCTTCTGGCCGCAGATGATCTCGACCAGCGGCATCTTGTCCACCGGCGAGAAGAAGTGGATCCCGATGAAGTCCTCGGTCCGCTGCACGCCCTCGGCGAGGGTGGTGATCGGCAGCGTCGAGGTGTTGGAACCCAGCACCGCGTCCGCGTTGACGATGTTCTCGATCTCGCCGAACACCTTGTGCTTCAGCTCGACGCTCTCGAACACGGCCTCGATGACGAAGTCGACGCCCGCGAAGTCGGCCGGGTCGGCGGTCGGCTTGATCCGCGCCAGCAGCGCGTCCGACTTCTCCTGCGTGGTCTTGCCGCGCGAGAGCGCCTTCTCCTCGAGCTTGACCGCGTAGCCCTTGCCCTTCTCGGCCGCCTCCTGCGAGACGTCCTTGAGGACCACGTCGATGCCCGCCTTCGCGGACACGTAGGCGATCGCGGCGCCCATCATCCCGGCGCCGAGCACGCCGACCTTCTTGGCGGTGAACTTCTCGAACCCGTCCGGACGCGAACCGCCGGAGTTGATCGTCTGCAGGTCGAAGAAGAACGCCTTGGTCATGTTCTTCGAGACCTGCCCGATGGCCAGGCTCACGAAGTAGCGCGTCTCGACCAGGATCGCGGTGTCGAAGTCGACCTGCGAACCCTCGATCGCGGCGGCGAGGATCGCGCGCGGCGCGGGCATCGGCGCGCCCTTGAGCTGCTTGCGCAGGTTCGCCGGGAACGCGGGCAGGTTCGCCGCGAAGCTCGGGTTCGACGGGGTGCCGCCCGGGATCTTGTATCCCTTGACGTCCCACGGCTGCACACCGCCCTCGGGGTTGGCCTTGATCCACGCCTTCGCGGCGGGCACCAGCTCGTCGACGGTGTCCACGACCTCGTGCACCAGGCCCACTTCGAGCGCCTTGCGCGGCTTCATCCGCTGGCCCTGCAGCAGCACGTTCAGCAGCGCGCTCTGGATGCCGAGCAGCCGCACGGTGCGGACCACGCCGCCGCCGCCGGGCAGCAGGCCCAGGGTGACCTCGGGCAGGCCGATCTGGCTGCCCTTCACGTCGGCCGCGATGCGGTGGTGCGTCGCGAGCGCGAGTTCGAGGCCGCCGCCGAGCGCCGCGCCGTTGATGGCCGCGACGACCGGCTTGCCGAGCTGCTCGAGCCGGCGCATGTGGCCCTTCATCGCGGTGCTGGACGCGGTGATCTCGGCCGCGTGCTCCGGCTTCGCCTGGATCAGGTCGCGCAGGTCGCCGCCGGCGAAGAAGGTCTTCTTCGCCGAGGTGAGCACGACACCGGTGATGTCGTCCTTCTCGGCTTCGAGCCGGTCCACGGTCGCGGCGAGCGACTCGCGGAAGGCCTGGTTCATCGTGTTCGCCGACTGGTCCGGGTCGTCCAGGGTCAGCGTGACGATGCCGTCGGAATCCTTGTCCCAGCGGATGGTCTTGCTCTCGGTCATCAGGTCCTCACACCCGCTCGATGATGGTCGCGACACCCATGCCGCCGCCGATGCACAGAGTCACCAGCGCCCGGCGCGCCTGACGGCGTTCCAGCTCGTCGACCACGGTGCCGACCAGCATCGCGCCGGTGGCGCCGAGCGGGTGGCCCATGGCGATCGCGCCGCCGTTGACGTTGATCTTCTCGTCCGGAAGGTTCAGGTCCTTCTGCCACTTGAGCACGACGGACGCGAACGCCTCGTTGAGCTCCCACAGGTCGATGTCGTCCGGGGTCAGGCCCGCGGTCTTCAGCACCTTCTCGGTGGCCGGCGTCGGACCGGTCAGCATGATCGTGGGCTCGGACCCGATCGAGGCGGTGGCGACGATGCGCGCCCTCGGCGTGAGGCCGAAGGTCTTGCCCGCCTGCTCGGAGCCGATCAGCACGATGGCCGACCCGTCGACGATGCCGGACGAGTTGCCGCCGGTGTGCACGTGGTCGATCTTCTCGACCTGGTGGTACTTCTGGAGCGCGACGGCGTCGAACCCGCCCATCTCGCCGATCGTGGTGAAGGCGGGCTTGAGCTTCGCCAGCCCCTCGACCGTGGTCCCCGGACGGCGGTGCTCGTCGTGGTCGAGGATCGTGACGCCGTTCAGGTCCTTCACCGGCACCACGGACTTCGCGAAGTAGCCGCCGGACCAGGCCGCCTCGGCCTTCTCCTGCGAGCGGACCGCGAACGCGTCGACGTCCTCGCGGGAGAAGCCCTCGATCGTCGCGATCAGGTCCGCGCCGATGCCCTGCGGGGCGATGTAGTGGTCGTACGCGGTGGCCGGGTCCATGAACAGCGCGCCGCCGTCGGAACCCATCGGCACGCGCGACATCGACTCCACGCCGCCCGCGATGACCAGCTGGTCCCAGCCGGAGCGGATCTTCTGCGCCGCGACGTTCGTGGCCTCGAGCCCGGACGCGCAGAACCGGTTGAGCTGCACGCCCGCGACCGTCTGCGGCAGGCCCGCGACGAGCGCGGCGGTGCGCGCGATGTCCGCGCCCTGCTCGCCCACCGGGGAGACGACGCCGAGCACGATGTCGTCGATCGCCTGCGGATCGAGGTTCGGGTGGCGGACCTTCAGCTCCTGGATGAGGCCGACCACCAGGTCGACCGGCTTGGTGCCGTGCAGGGCACCGCCCTTGTTCTTGCCCCGGGGCGTGCGCAACGCCTCGTAGATGTAGGCCTCGCTACTCACTGAACACTCCTCCGCGAAGCGGCGTGGTTGGACACCGCGGTGTATCTCGCCGCCGACTATACCGGCCAGTAGGTGCTAATGCCCATTAACATAAGCCCGATGAACCCTATGGTGTCAATGGGTTGCTCTAGTTTGGATTAACGCTATGGTCAGTTCACCATGAGTACGTCTCCCGCCCGCGGCACGCGGCCTCGCGACCGCAAGGCCCAACTCGCCGCCGTCGCGGCCGAGCTGTTTCGCGCGCGCGGGTTCCACGGCGTCGGGATCAACGACATCGCCGCCGCGGCGGGCGTGACCGGACCCGCGCTGTACCGGCATTTCGCCGACAAGCAGGCGATCCTCGCCTACGTCGTGCTCGCCGGGATCGACGACATGGAATCGGCCACCGCGGTCGCGCTCGCCGATTCCGCGCCGCCGCCCGAGCAGCTGAACGCCCTGCTCACCGGCCTCGCGACACAGGCCGTCGAGCGCCGGGAGATCGCCGCGCTGTGGCGCTGGGAAGGTCCGCACCTGCCGCGCGAGCAGCGCCGGGAGATCCGCCGCCGGTCCGGCGCGGTGCTCGACGCGTGGGCGAAAGCCCTGCTCACGCTGCGCCCGGAGCTGGCCGCGGACGAGGCCGAGCTGCTGTGCTGGGCCGCGCTGTCGGTGTTCGGCAGCGTCGCGGTGCACCACACCTCGGTGGCGCGCAAACGCTTCGTGCCGCTGCTGGTCGAACTCGCGATGACCGTGCTCGACCTCTCCTTGCCGGTTCCGGAAGAACCCGCGCCGCCGGTCACGAGCAGCCTCGGCACGCCGTCCCGCCGCGAGCAGGTGCTGACCGCCGCGACCGGCCTGTTCGCCGAACGCGGTTTCCACGCGGTGAGCATGGAGGACATCGGCGCGGCGGCAGGCATCGCCGGACCCAGCGTGTACCGGCACTTTCCTAGCAAGGCCGCGCTGATGGTCGCGATCGGCCACCGCGCGGCCGACCGGCTCGCACTGGCCGCCGAGCAGGCACTGCAAGCCCCCGACGAACGGTCCGCGCTCAGCCGGCTCGCCGCGTCGTACGTGCACATTCTGCTGCGCACGCCGGAACTGCTGGTGTCCTTCACCGCGGACCGCGTGACCATGCCGGAACGCGACAAGGCCGATCTGCGCCGCGTCCAGCGCGACTACGTCGACCAGTGGGTTTCCCTGCTGTGCGCGGTGTTTCCGGAGCTTCCGGCGCGCGAGGCGAAGATCCGGGTGCATGCCGCGCTGACGATCGCGAACGATCTCAGCCGGACCGGGCCGATCAAGAGCAGGCCGCATCTGCAGACGGAACTGACCGCGGTGCTGCACGCGGTTCTCGGGCTCAGCTGAACGCTGCGGGCCACTTCGAAAGTGGTTTTCTGTTTTGAGTCGTGACTTCACTAGTGAAGTACTTCAGCAGTGAAGTCACGACTTCGGAGAGAAGAGAACCTCGCGAGGTCGTCGCACGCTGTCAGCGAAACCGCTCCGATCGGTCGCCCGTCCGTGTCACCATCTGCCGTGCCCACGAGACGGTTGCATCTGGTTCGCGCGGACGAAGGCCACCGCGTCACGACCCTTGAGCTGTTTTTCGACCTGGTCTTCGTCTACGCCATCACGCAGACCACCGAACTGATGGCCGGGCGGCTGAGCCTGCTCGGCGTCGGCGAGGGACTGCTGGTGCTGATGGTGCTGTGGTGGTGCTGGTGCAGTTACGCGTGGCTCGGCACGACGATCCACGTCGACCACGGCATCGCGCGGCTGGCGATGTTCGGCGCGATGGCGGTGATGTTCCTGGTCGCGCTCGCGGTGCCGCAGGCGCTCACCAACCAGCCGGGCGGACTGGACGGGCCGTTGCTGTTCGTCGCTTGCTACGGCGTCGTGCGGCTGCTGCACATCGTCGCCTACCTCGGGGCGGCGCGGCACGACGCCGAATTGCGCTTGGTGCTGCTGAAAATGCTGCGCGGGCTGCTGCCGAGCCTGGCTTTGCTGGCCGTCGCCGCCGTCGTGGGCGGACCGTGGCAGCCGGCGCTGTGGGTGGTCGCGCTGGCGGTGGACTACCTCAACGTCTATCTGTCCGGCCCCGCGGGCTGGCGGCTGCACTCGCCCGCGCACTTCGCCGAGCGGTTCGGGCTGATCGTGATCATCGCGCTGGGCGAATCGATCGTGGCGATCGGCATCGGGATCGGGCACGTGCCGATCACGTGGCTCGTCGCCGGGTCGGCGATCTGCGGGATCGCGCTCGCCGCCGGGATGTGGTGGACGTACTTCGACCTGGTCGCGCACGTCGCCGAAAGCAGGCTGGCCCGCGCCGAAGGCATCGCGCGGAACAAGCTCGCCACCGATTCCTACACCTATCTGCACCTGCCGCTCATCGCCGGCATCGTCCTCGTCGCGCTCGGGTTGAAGAAGGCGTTCGCGACCCTGGACCACGATCCGGCGGACGCGCTGCACGGCGTCGCGCTGTGGGCGCTGACCGGCGGGCTTGCGCTGTACCTGGTCGCGCTCAGTTCGCTGCGCCGGCGCAACCTCGGCAGCTGGAATCGGCAGCGCCTCGTGCTCGCGGCGGTGCTGCTCGGCATCACTCCCCTCCTCGGACACGTGCCCGCGGCCTTGCTGCTGCTGATCGTCACGGCCTCGGTCCTGCTGCTCATCGCGTTCGAACGCACGTCGCTGGCCCGGCGCCCGGTCGTCGAGTGAGCCGGGCCGCACTGGCGGATTCCGCATCGCCACGCTAACCTACTCGTGAGTAGGTAACGCGAGGGAGATGCTGCATGGCTGCGCCAAGGAAACGAGACGCGATGGGCCTCGGCCTGGCCGCGCTCACCCGGTTGGCCGGGAGCAAGGCGATCGACCGGGTCGGGCTGCGCGGGCCGGTGCAGAACCTGGTCAAGACGGGGACCCGGACCGGTTTCCGCGCGGCGGGGGCGGCGACGCGGTCGTTCACCTCGGTCCAGCGGCTGGGCAAACCGGCGCGGCTGGCGAAACCGGACGACCGCGGGCTGTTCGACCTGACGCCGGACGAGGACCAGAAGCTCATCGTCGAAACGGTCAGCGAGTTCGCCGCCGAGCAGCTGCGGCCGGCCGCCGCGGACGCCGACGAGAAGCTCGCCGCGCCGGAGGGTCTGCTGAGCCGCGCGGCCGAGCTGGGCATCAGCCTCGTCGGCATCCCGGAAGAGCTGGGCGGCGCGGGCACCGAGCGTTCGGTCGTGACGAACGCGCTGGTCGCGGAGGCGCTCGCGCACGGCGACCTCGGCCTGGCGGTGGCCGTGCTGGCCCCGTCGGCGGTGAGCACCGCGCTGGTCGCGTGGGGCGACGAGCAGCAGCAGGCCGACTACGTGCCCGCGTTCACCGGCGAGCAGGTGCCCGCCGCGGCGCTCGCGCTGCTGGAGCGGACGCCGTTGTTCGACCCGTTCAAGCCCGCCACCAAGGCGAAGCGCACCCCGAAGGGCTACCAGCTCGACGGCGTGAAGTCGCTCGTCCCGCGGGCGGCGGAGGCGGAGCTGTTCCTCGTCTCGGCCGACCTGGAAGGCCGCGGACCGGCGCTGTTCCTGGTGGAATCGTCGAACGCGGGCGTGACGATCGAGTCCGAACCCGCGATGGGCCTGCGCGGCGCGGCCACCGGGAAGCTGCACCTGGAGAAGGTCTCGCTGCCCGCGGGCGCGCTGCTCGGCGGCGGCAAGGCGGACGTGTTCACCGAGGTGGTCCGGCTTTCCCGGCTCGGCTGGGCGGCGCTCGCCGCGGGCGTCGGCAAGGCGGTGCTGGACTACGTCGTGCCTTACGTGAACGAGCGCACCGCGTTCGGCGAGCCGATCAGCCACCGGCAGGCGGTCGCGTTCTCGGTGGCGGACATCGCGATCGAGCTGGAGGGTCTGCGCCTGGTCACGCTGCGCGCGGCCGCGCGGGCCGAGCAGGGCAAGGAATACGCGCGGGAAGCGGCGCTCGCCCGCAAGCTCGCGACGGACAAGGGCATGCAGATCGGCAACGCCGGCGTGCAGCTGCTTGGCGGGCACGGGTTCGTGAAGGAGCATCCGGTGGAGCGCTGGTACCGCGACCTGCGGGCGATCGGCGTGATGGAAGGCGCCGTCCTCCTCTGAGCTGGCTCCCTCGTGAGTGTTTGTGCCGGTTCTAACCGGCATCGCCACTCACGACCCCCCTCGAAAGGCAACCCCTCATGATCAACCTGGAAGCTCCGAAGAAGGCCGGCGCGCTGATCAACCAGGCGTACCAGGCCGCGGCCGAGGTGTTCCGGCCGATCTCGCGCAAGTACGACCGCGCCGAACACACCTATCCGTCCGAATTGGACATGTTCGCCGCGCTGCTGGACGGGCTGAACTCCTCCGGCGAGGGCGGGGCGGGCGCGGCCGGCGTCCGCCGGTCCGAAAAGGACGACGGCCCCAAGGGAAACCGCAACGGGGCCAACCTGAACGTGGTGCTCGGCACGATCGAAATGTGCTGGGGCGACGTCGGCCTGCTGCTGTCCATGCCGCGCCAGGGCCTCGGCAACGCCGCGATCGGCTCGGTGGCGACCGACGAGCAGCTCGAGCGGTTCAAGGGCCTGTGGGCCGCGATGGCGATCACCGAACCCGGCTGCGGTTCGGACTCCGCCGCCATCACGACGACGGCCACCCAGGACGGCGACGACTACATCCTGAACGGCGAGAAGATCTTCGTGACCTCCGGCCAGCGCGCCGACGCCGTCGTGGTCTGGGCGACACTCGACCGCACGAAGGGCCGCGCCGCGATCAAGTCGTTCGTGGTGGAGAAGGGCACGCCCGGCTTCGAGGTCGTGCGCGTGGAGCACAAACTGGGCATCCGCGCGTCCGACACCGCCGTGCTGCGCTTCGAAAACTGCCGCGTTCCCCGCGAAAACCTCTTGGGCACGCCGGAAATCGACACGGCCAAGGGTTTCGCCGGGGTCATGCAGACCTTCGACAACACCCGCCCGCTGGTGGCCGCGATGGCGATCGGCGTCGCCCGCGCGGCGCTGGACGAAACCCGCCGCATCCTCACCGAAGCGGGCATCGTCATCGACTACGACCGCCCGTCCTTGACGCAGCACGCCGCGGCCGCGACGTTCCTGCAACTGGAAGCGGACTACGAGGCGGCGTACCTGCTGACGTTGGAGTCGGCGTGGATGGCGGACAACCGCCAGCCGAACTCCCTGCAGGCTTCGATGGCGAAAGCCAAGGCGGGCCGCACGGTGGTCGACGTGACGCTGAAGTGCGTCGAACTCGCCGGAGCGTACGGGTACACGGAGGAATCGCTGCTGGAGAAATGGTCCCGGGATGCCAAGATCCTGGACATTTTCGAGGGGACGCAGCAGATTCAGCAGCTCATTGTGGCTCGGCGGGTGCTGGGGAAGACCTCGGCTGAGCTGAAGTAGTTGTGACGTAACGGAAATCCGCCCGGTCGCTGGTCCCTCTCGGGGCTCTGCGACCGGGCGGTTTTCGCCTCGCTGAGGTGGGTTCCATGATCAGGTGCCTCCGGACCGTCATCGAGGGCAGGCCGTCCGAACACCGCGTCGAGCCTCCCGCGCCGGGTGGTTGCTCGACGGGACCGGGTGCGTGTACGTCCGGAGGATGAAGCCCGGGTTCGCGTGCCCGCGGTAGTCGGATCGGCTGAAAGGAAGCATCCGAGACCGTCGAGATTGTGGTTCACGCAGCGTTGTTCCTGATGGAACGCCTGCGGTTCATCAAGGGCCTGACCGCCAAGGCAGTGGCCGACGCAAAGATCCTGCTCGCGTTCGGGGACCGGGGAAAAGGTCAGCGGCTCCCTGCGCGGAGCAGTTCGACGGGACGCTTGCGGCGCGCATCCGCAACGCGCTGGCGTTCTACCCGCCGCTGATCGGCGTCGACGGGGTTGAGATGCAGTTCCACAACACAACGCTCTACAGTTCGATTTCCGATTCGACGAGGAGATGATCATCAACACGCATGTATACGGGTTCCAGGGAGCCCACGCCCCGTCCCTCCACCTGCGGTGACTGCCCGTCGGGACCTCTTCGAGACGTACTCGGAGAGCCTTGAGTCAGTCTGGAACCTCGCCAAGCCAGCCACCTTCTAGGGAGCCGACTACTACAACGACCCGAACGCGCCTAAAGCGAACGGTATCGCAGTAGCGGCCTCGGCGTTCCTCCGGGACGACGAAGGTCGAATCCTGATTATTAAGCGCACAGACAACAATCTCTACCCAATCCGTGGTGGCCAACTGGAACTAGGCGAGACAATGGCACAGGCCGCAGTCCACGAGGTTCGCGAGGAGACGGCATCGACTGCAAGGTCATAGTCGCGATCGGCCTCTACTCAAACCCAAAGCACGTTATCCCCTATGGCGACGACGAATTCCCGCAAGAATTCCCCATCCGTTTCCGAGCCCGAAAGACGTCGAGACAGCGTACACCCAGCATCGAAAGCTCAGAGAAGATCTGGATACCAATTGAAGAGCTAGACAAATTGAATATCCATACACGATTAGGCTACGCCTAGAACATGCGGCCGAAAGCCGGGGCAACCTTATTACAGCTAGACAAATCACTGGCGAACGATCGACTTCTTTAGACATTCAGGACAGAGTTCTATCACTGATATACCCTCCGCGCCTAGCTTGTCACCAGCATGCGACCAGTCCGAGTCGACACAATTTATGATCGGCGACCGAAAACCGTCCGCGACCGCAGAGGCGATGAACTTGTGATCAGAAGGATCGAAATCTCTCAGATCCGCCGGAACCTCCTCGTAAGATCCGTCCCAAGTCGGCGTTATCTCCACCTTTCGAACCTTCGAAACATCGGCCTGACGTCGGGTAAGTTCTACGAAAAATCGATCCCGAACTCTGGGTTGCCCACTATATGAACAGTATCTTTCGTACTCCTCTAGAATGTCACCACCAAAATCTAGCAGAATCACCTTCTCCGACAGAGATTCTTCTAGAAATTCAATGGCCGAGATAACACATTCCGGCGTCGCTTGTGGCGTAGACTCCCCATCTGAGGCAATGAGCACATTAGTATCGATGATGACACCGTCATGCAAATTCACTCCCCCCTCTCCTCTTTCATCCTTCTTCTCGCCGCTTTTGCCTGAGCGGCAGCCTCACCAAAGCCATCGCCAAAAAAGTCGGCAGGCCAGTTTGTCACATTTCCGAACAGGTCAAGGTTAAGCCTTTCGATCGTAGGAGCCCCTTGCCGAGAGTCGCAAAAATATATGTGGCAATCTTCGGATGTAATCTCAATCTCCCGAGGCATGAACTTCTCGGCAATACGTCGCTGAAGCCTTAGAAGCAAATGCTCCGAATGGCTCTCAACAATCACTTGCAGCTTACGAACCTTGGCAGCTTCGATTATTACATCAGCTAATCCGCTTTGCACTGCCGGATGAAGGTGAATCTCAGGCTGCTCGAGAAGGACTGTCGACCCTTCGGGAACATAGGCAAGAAGAACCAGAACGGGTAACACTTGAGACACACCGAATCCAACATCAGTAAGAAGAACCGGCGGATCAGATGGACCGCGTCTAACCAAGACTCGATAGACGCTTTCACGGTCGCGATCTAGCGGCTCAACAGAGAAATCCGATATCAGATTCAACTCTTTCAGCCAACTAGCAACATGCTGCTCAACGCTAATTCGAGGCAAAGCCCACAGGGCACCGTTCTTTCGTCTCACGAAGCCGCGTGAATTAGTCTTCCCATCAGCCTGAGACGCAATCATCGCCTCTACCGCCAGCTCCCCTCGGCGCCCGACGTCAACCGGACGACCGCCACCCCAGAGATACTGCCGCTGAGGGTCTTGCCTGAGTGGACCTAGGTAGTAAATCCGCCCGCAGAACTGCTCAAAATTTAACTCAAGGTCACTAAGAAAAGCCGCATTCTGATAATATGATCGCACCTGATCCGGGAAACTATAGAATTTACCCGGCGGAGGCAATGGCCATGCACGACCAGTCACTCGTCTGAATTTATAGCCATTAGAACTAAGACGGTATTTACCCCCTTCCCTCCTGCTCAAGCTGAAATCGTAGTCTCCGAGTTTATACACAACCCTCTGAACGGCCGGCTGATTACGGCCAACTGAGACCTCGACTTCCAAGCCAAGACTACTGCTCTTTGCTATTACCGAGCGAGAGCGCGCCTCAGTATCAGTTATACTGAACGGCTCATCCTCTTCCCAGGACACATCAATTTCAACGTTTTCCCCCGTAGCGTGGCCGTACACCAAGTCATAGAACGTCCCAAGACTCACAAGAGACGAATCACTTCCACCGAGGTCGAAAACGCGACCTCGATCCGCCGAAATGGCCGTCTGTTTCAACAGGAGAAGACTTTGCAGTAGACTCGTCTTACCGGAGGAGTTACTCCCGAAGAAACACGATATAGGGCCAAGCTTCACCTTACCCGTGGCGGACCAAGCCTTAAAGTTCCGCAGAGAAAGCTCGGTAATCATCCCAACCCTTCGACGTTTCCACTCTTATCGGCAAGCATAGGCCACCCTACATCTCGCCCGCCGTATTGGAAGGTGCGGCACGCCCGAACAAGGTATCCCGAAAGTGGCATCGATTGCAGAATTTGGTTCTATGGGACCAAGGGCGCCTACGTAACCCCTCGCCGTTGTGGCCGCATCCGCTTCCGACACGGCGGACTGCTCCGCCTCGCCCGCCAGCCGGGCGGTGCGGCCGTCCGCGGGTCACCTGGCGCAACGCCGCACGGCGACGGAACACGGGTCCCCAGAGCCCACGTTGGCCTCCTCTGCGAGCGGCTGTCTCATACGGGTCGTTCGTGACTTGGTCTCCGTTACGCACCGTCGTGAGCGACGCCCATCCTGACGCCGGATCGTGACAACGGCTTCGTATCGGGATGCGCGGATAGGTGTGGCCGGACCGCCAGGCCGGGCCATCAAAGGCCAGGGACAAGCGACAGACGGCGAGAAGTAACGAGACACATCAGCGCAGGTCAGAGGCAGTTTCGCCTGAGATCACGAGGTCGACGAAAACCGGCTGAGGAGCCCTGGACAGCTTCGAGGGGACCCAGCAGATCCAGCAGCGCATCATGGCCCGGCGAGTGCTGAGGAAGACCTCGGCTGACCTGAAGTGACCAAGGCCGCTCGGCCCGGGTGACAGGAGCGGGCCGAGCGGTCTTGCTATTCCAGCTGCTTCTTCCCGGTGGACTGGCCGAAGAAATACCCCAGCACCAGCAGGAACGCACTCGACAGCACCTGGTTGATCTCCACGCCGGCGAACATCGCGGCCACCACGGAGAGGCACATCACCAACAGGATCGCCGCTCCGACGTAGGTCGCGACGGATTCCTTCGCCAGGAAGTTCTGCCACACCTTGGCTTTCCGCTCGAACTTGTCCATTTCCGCGGCCATCGCCGCGGCCTCGACCTCGGCGATCTTCCGGCTGGTTTCCTTCAGTTCC
Organism: Streptomyces sp. AA4; assembly: GCF_000158875.1. Classification (NCBI taxonomy): domain Bacteria; kingdom Bacillati; phylum Actinomycetota; class Actinomycetes; order Kitasatosporales; family Streptomycetaceae; genus Streptomyces; species Streptomyces sp. AA4. The sequence goes on from NZ_GG657746.1 coordinate 6,970,887, forward strand.
CCGTCGATCTTCCCGGTTTTGCTTTCGAATTCGCCGAGCAGCTTGTCGAACTTCTCCTTGGTTCCGGCGTCGTCGACCACGGACACCGCGTTCCGGAGTTTGTCGATCTCCGCCTCGACGGTCAATCCGTTGATCAGCTCGAGGATCTGCTCGCGCCGTTCCAGGCAGAACTTCAGCGCGCTCCGCTGGGTGTTCACCTTGCGGGCGACGTCCGAACGCCCTTTGGACGCGTGCGCCGCGGCCAGCGCCGCCTTGTTCTGCGCTAGCTTTTTCCGCTGCCGGGAAATCACGCCGTCGAGCCGGTCCAAGGACGAGCGGAGTTCGTCGACCGACTGGGTCTCGAGCGAAGAGCTGTCCAGTCCGTCCTTGACGAACTCCAGTTCCATCCGCCGTCTCAACCGGCTGTGCCGGTTGTCGGTTTCCGCGAAATCGACTACGCCGCTTTCTTCGGGAGCACTCATGGTGGTTTCCGTTTGCTGGGGTGCGTGGATTGCGGGCCGAGGACGCGCCGTCAGCGACGCGCCGGTCTTCTGCGCAGCCCCTCGTCCACCCTCGCCCCCTGGATCACCGTCAGCCTCCCGCCACCGACTACAGTGCCCTGCCGGTCGTTCGCGAGCGCTCCGCTGTTGCACTCTGTCGTCAGCTGTCGCCGTTCCGCACCCGAATCGTGACCACACGCGCCGCACAACCAATTACGAAAAGCTTAGCCGTGCCAGCAATTGGCTAGCAAAAACGCGGTCGCGAAGTCGCGGTCACTCGTTTTTGGCAGCCGAATCCAGTGCGTCCAGAACCGCGTCCCCATTCGCCCGGGCCCACTCCGTCAAGGTGTGGATCGGCTCGATCAGCGTCGCTCCCAGCGGGGTCAGTTCGTACTCGACGCGCGGCGGGGCCTCGGCATACGCCTGGCGGCGGACGAGGCCGTGCGCTTCCAGCCGGCGCAGGGTCTGGGTGAGCACTTTCCGGGAGATGCCGCCGATCAGCTCGACCAGGTCGCCGTGGCGGACCGGGCCCTTGCTGAGTCCGGCGAGCACGACCACCGTCCACTTGTCGGCGATCAGCTCTACTGCCAGCCGCGCCGGGCAATCGGCGAGGAAGATGCCGCGGGTACCGCTCATGGAATCCAAGGTACCTGCTGGTACCTATCGGAATCCTAGCCTGGTTTTCGTACCCCTCCAGAAACCAGGAGTGTCATGCGAGTCATCACCCAGCACAAGCTCGGCGGCCCGGAAGTGCTCACGATCGCGGACGCGCCCGAACCCCGGGCAGTGCCGACCGAAGTCCTCGTCCGGGTCAAGGCGATCGGGTTGAATCCGTTGGAGGCGCGGCTGCGCGACGGCGAGTTTCCGTTGCTCGGCCAGCCGCCGTTCGTGCTCGGCTGGGACGTCAGCGGCGTGGTCGAAGAGGCGTTGACCTGGCGGTTCCGGCCGGGCGACGAGGTGTTCGGGATGCCGCTGTTTCCCCGCGCGGCCAACGCGTATGCCGAGCTCGTGACTGCTCCGGCCTTGCATCTGGTCCGCAAGCCGAAGGAGCTTTCGCACGTCGAGGCCGCGGCGTTGCCGGTCGTCGGGCTGACGGCGTGGCAAGGGCTGGTCGACCTCGGCGGCGTGACGGCGGGCGACCGCGTGCTGATCCACGGCGGGGGCGGCGGGGTCGGGCACGTCGCGATCCAGATCGCGAAAGCGCTTGGCGCGCAGGTGCTCGCGACGGCCAGCGGGAGCAAACGGGAGTTCGTCGAGGGGCTCGGCGCCGACGAGGTCATCGACTACCGAAAGGTCGATTTCGCTGAAGCGGTAAGCGATATCGACGTTGTGCTCGACACGCTCGGCGGCGACACCGCGGAGCGTTCGCTCGGTGTGCTCCGGCCGGGCGGGCATCTGGTGACGGCCGTCGCCGACGAAGACACTGAGCTGATCGCGAAGTTCGAGGCGGCCGGGATGCGGTTCAGCGGCATCGCGGTCGACTCGGACCCGTTCGGGCTGCGGGAGCTGGTCGCGCTCGTGGAGCAGGGCAAGCTCCGGGTCCACGTGCAGGAGACGTTCCCGTTCGAGCGGGTCGTCGACGCGCATCGGCTGCTAGACCGCGGTCATCTGCAGGGCAAGGTGGTGCTCACGGTTCCTTAAACCGTCAGCACGATCCGGCCTCGCGCCTCCCCCGATTCCTGCAAGCGGTGCGCCTCGGCGGCCTCCGCGAGGGGGAGGCGAGTGCCGATCCGCGGGCGCAGAATTCCGGTGGAGAGGGCCCGGTTGATCACGCGGGCGGCGGAACCCAGCGCGGCGATCCCGGCGTTGCTGATGGCGAACCCGCGGATGCTGGCGTCGCGCGTGTACAGCTGGCCGATCGGCAGCGTGGGGGTCGACTCCATTCCGGCCATCGCCACGATGCGGCCGCCGCGGGACAGGAGCGGCACTGCCGAGACCAGGTCGTGCTGTCCGGCGTTGTCCCACAACAGATCCACCGCCGGGAGGTTGCGGTAGAGGTCGGGGTCGGCGTAGTCGAAAACCTCTTCGGCACCGCATTCCCGGCACCATTCCGCGTCCTCGGCGCGGGCGGTCGCGACGACGCGCAGGCCGGCGGTCGAAGCAAGTTGGACGACCGCGCTGCCGACGCCGCCGCCCGCGCCGAGCACCGCGATCGTCTCGCCGTACCCGGCGCCGGCGTGTTCGAAAAGGCCCAGATACGCGGTGGCGGCGGTGTGCAGGACGGCGACCGCGTCGTCGGAAACCCCATCCGGCAACGGATAAAGCCGGTCCTCGGGCACGACGCAGTACTCGGAGAAGGAACCCTGCCTGCCGTCGTGGCCGAGGCTGTTGCACCACACCCGGTCGCCGGGCGCGAAGCGGTCTACTGGCGAGGAGACAACAGTGCCCACCAGATCCCGGCCGATGACGAACGGAAACGTAAGGGCGGTGGGATAAGCGCCCGAACGGATGAAGGTGTCGACGTGGTTCACCGTCACCGCGGAGACTTTCACCAGCACCTCGCGCGGCCCCGGCTCGGGGTCCGGGAGCGGACCGACCTTGATCTCGGAACTGTCGCCGGGCGACGTCACGTATGCAGCGATCACCGGACCACGGTACCGCCGGTTTTTCCCCGGCGGCGCGCGGATATCGGGATTGCTCCCCGTCGCCCGCGATTTGTCACCGAATCGGTCAGCTGACCCGATCGTCCAGAAACTCGTCCAGATACCGCCACGTCGTGCCCCGGGCGCGGCGTCCGGTCAGCACGCCGAGGTGCCCGCCGGGCGCGGTGCGGAACCGGACCTCCGGCGCGTTTTCCAGCAGCTGCACCACGCGTTCCACCGACGCCCGCGGCGCGATGGTGTCGTTTTCGCCCGCCACCACCAGCATCGGCTTCTTCACGTCGGACAGGCTGATCTTGCGCCCGTTCAGGTCGACGGTGCCCTCGGCGAGGTCGTTGGTGCGGAACAAGCGGTGGTACAGCTGGCCGAACGTCCGCCCGGGATAGGCGTACATGTTGCTCATGAAATGGTCCACCGCCTCGATCTGCGCGAGGTAATCGCGGTCGTCGAGGTTTTTCAGGATCGCCAGCGGTTTCGTGATTTCCTTGGAGATCCCGGTGGCCCGGAACACCCGGGTGACCAAATAGGACGGTGCGCCGCCGAACACCCGGTACACCGGGGTGAGCAGATGCCCGCCGGTGAGGTCCACGAGCGGACGGAACGGCGCGACGATCGGGATCGCGGTGAAATCGACCGGCGAGCCGACCGCGGTGATCGAATCGATCGGGAGGTCCGGCTGGTCCGCGCTGACCAGCATCGAGAAAATCCCGCCGAGCGACCACGACACCAGGTGCACGCCCCGTCCGCCGGCGTCCTCGCTGACCTTCCGGATCGCCCTCGGCAGCACCTCGTCGATCCAGTGCTCGATGCCGAGGCGGCGGTCGGAGAAGGCGACCATGCCGTAGTCCACGAGATAGGTCGGCCGCCCGCCTTCCACCAGGTGCTCGATGAGGCTGCAGCCGCGGCGCAGGTCGAAGCACAGCGCGGGCGCGGCCAGCGGCGGCACCAGCAGCACCGGCGGGCCGGAGGTCGCGGCGGCGCCGTGCGTCATCCGGTACACCGACCGGTTGGGCCCCTGGTCGATCAGCACCCTCGGCATCGGCCGCAGATCGGCGACCCCACCCTGGAAAACCTTGCCCACGACATTGGCCGCCGCGGCAGCCAACCGGGCCGGTGGGGAAACCATCTAGCGCCTCCTGGAACTCGTCTTCTGCCGGGCATCTTGCCGTGCGTGCGGGCGCGGCATCAACACGCCACTCCCGCAAGCACCGGGCAAGCGCATGTCCGCCTCAGACGCTCCCATCAGGCGGGAGCGACGGCGCGCTCCGGGCGGCCCGGTCCTCGTACTCGGCGCGCTCGGGCGAATGCGCGGCCGACGCCAGCAGCTGGTCGCCGCCGAGCGCGCGCACCAGCCATTCGCCGAACGCACGCGGGAAAAGCCGGGTGATCCGGCCGGTCAGATCGAGCGATTTCGGGACGAAGACGTCAAACTTCGGCCGCTCCAGCGCGTCGACGATCGCCGCCGCGACATCGTCCGGCCCCACCGACTTGATGAACCGCGCTTCGCCCAGCCCGGACGCGAGTTCCGTGCGCACCACCGCGGGCATCACGCACGACACCTCGACGCCCGTGCCGCGCAGCTCGAGCCGCACCGCCTCGGACAGGCCGACCACGGCGTGTTTCGTAGCGCAGTACGTGGCCGCTCCGGCGAATCCGGACTTTCCGGCCATCGACGCCACATTCACGATGTGCCCGCGTCCGCGCGGCTTCATCCGTTTGACGGCCTCGCGGGTGCCGTGCACGACCGCGTGCACGTTGATCTCCAGCAGCCGCCGCGTGGCCGCGTCGTCCTCCTCGTCCAGCGGCGAAAGCGGCATGATGCCGGCGTTGTTGATCAGCACGTCGATCGGCCCGACGGTGCGCTCGACGTCGTCCAGGAACGCGGTGAAGGCGGCCGTGTCGGTGACGTCCAGCGGCGACGCGACCACGTCCGGGCCCAGTTCGCCCGCGGTTTTCTCGGCGCGGACCCGGTCGAGGTCGCCGAGCACGAGCCGGGAGCCGCGCCGGTGCAGCGCGGCGGCGGTGGCCGCCCCGATGCCCTGCGCGCCGCCCGTGACGACGACGACCTTTCCGGAGAGCGACTGCCTGGCCATGGCGGACTCCTCGGTCTGCTCCTCGGTCTATTGACACTTAGCCAATATCGTCCTCCGGAGCACGCGGGTCCGCTATCCCCCAACCCGTTGCTCGAGGACCTGGCCGAGCCAGCCGTCGACGGTGAACTGCTCGGTCGGCTTGAAGCCCTGGCTCTCGTAGTAGCGCGGCAGATCGCCGTCGCCGCCCGCCCAGCAGTCGACGCGCACGAGGTCGATCCCGCGGCGTTTCGCCTCGTCCATCGCGTGCCGCAGCAGCCGCGAGCCGACCTGGTGCCCGGTGAACCGGCGGGAGGTGATCAACAGCCGGACGTACAGTTCGGGCTCGTCGACCTTCGGCGCGTACGGCATCGCCTCCCCGAGGATCAGCGCGCCCGCGGGTTTTCCGTCGATCTCGGCCATCCGGAGCTCCGGATCGGCCGCGTACTCGCGCACTCGCTCGACCCGCTTCGGGATCGTGCTCCACGGCTCAGTGCCCCATTGGCCCGCGCTGCCGCGCGCGACCAGCCATGCGACGGCCTCGTCGAAAAACCCCAGCAAAACGTCTGCGTCTCCGGCAGCCCCAGGCCGGATGGTGAACTCCATCTGCCCACAATAGGGACAGGTGAAGCAGCGCCGCCGGGACTCCGCCCGGACGCCCCGGCGGCGCTGGGTCTCAGGCCCCCACTCCGAGGTGGCGCGCGATCAGCATCTTCTGGACCTCGCTGGTGCCCTCGCCGATTTCCAGGATCTTCGCGTCGCGGTAGAAGCGGCTGACCGGGAATTCGTTCATGAAGCCGTATCCGCCGAAGATCTGCGTGGCGTCCCGGGCGTTGTCCATCGCCGCGTTCGACGCCACCAGTTTCGCGATCGACGCTTCCTTCTTGAACGGTTCGCCGCGCAGCATCTTCGACGCCGCCTGGTAATACGCCAGCCGGGCAGTGTGCGCGCGGACCTCCATGTCGGCGATCTTGAACTGGATCGCCTGGTACTCGCCGATCCGGTGGCCGAACGCGACGCGGTCCTTCGCGTACTTCAGGCATTCGTCCACGCAGCCCTGCGCGAGACCGACGCTCAGCGCGGCGATCGCGACGCGGCCCTCGTCCAAAATGGACAGGAACTGCGCGTAGCCGCGGCCCCGCTTGCCGACCAGGTTCTCCGCGGGCACCCGGACGTCCGAAAAGGACAGTTCGTGGGTGTCCGAGCAGTTCCAGCCGACCTTCGAGTACTTCGGGGCCACCGTGAAGCCCGGCGTGCCGGACGGGACGATGATCGCCGAGATCTCCTTGCGGCCGTTCTCCATCACGTCGGTGACCGCGGTGACGGTGACCAGTTTCGTGATGTCGGTGCCGGAGTTGGTGATGAACGCCTTGCTGCCGTTGATGACCCACTCGTCGCCGTCGAGCCGGGCGCGCGTGCGGGTGGCCCCGGCGTCCGAGCCGCCGCCGGGTTCGGTGAGGCCGAACCCGCCGAGCGCCTCCGCCGTGGTCAGCATGGGCAGCCAGGTTTCCTTCTGCTCCTGGGTGCCGAAGCGGTAGATCGGCATCGCGCCGAGCGAAACGCCCGCCTCCAGCGTGATCGCGACCGAGGAGTCGACCCGCGCCAGCTCCTCCAGCGCGAGGCACAGCGCGAAGTAATCCCCGCCCATGCCGCCGAATTCCTCCGGGAACGGCAGGCCGAACAGGCCCATCTCGCCCATCTTGGCGACCAGCTCGTACGGAAATTCTTCCTTCTCGTACAGCGGTCCGATCACCGGCGCGACCTCCGCCTGCGCGAAGTCCTCGACCGTCTTGCGAAGCGCCTCGTACTCGTCGTCCAGCCGGAAGTCGATCACTGCTTCTCCTCTGCTGCGCTCACCACGGCCAGCGTCTCGTCGAGCGCGACCTGCTGGCCGGCCCGCACCGAAAGCTCGGTCACCACGCCGTCGATCGGCGCGGTCACGGTGTGCTCCATCTTCATCGCCTCGACGACCAGCAGCGGCGTTCCCGCGCTCACCACGTCGCCTTCGGCGGCCTTGACCACCAGCACCGTTCCCGGCATCGGGCTCTTCACCGGACCGGCGCCCGCCGCCTCGCCGCGCGAGGACAGCGTCACTTCCTGGTCGGCGAACGCGAACGACCGGCCTTCGCGGGCCAGCCACACTGTCCGTTGCGGACCGTCGGCGCAGCGGTACCGCTCCACGCCGTTCGCCCGGCGCACCTCGAGCAGATCGCCTTCGCGGCGGGCGGAAACGCGCACCGGCTCGGCGTCGTCCACCCGCACCGAGGCGTCCGACGGGGTGCCCTCGACCCGCACCACGGCCTGGTTTTCCCCGGTCCGCAAGCGGAAAGTGACCCCGCCGGGGCCGCTGAGCCGCCATCCGCTCGGGATGTCCCACGGGTCCACGACCGCGCCGGTCGGCTGCAGCGAGATCAGCCGATCCATGGCCGCGGCGACGAAAAACCCGGCCGGGACTTCCGAGGAGACCAATTCGGACAGTCGCCGGTCCACCAGTTCGGTGTCCAGCCGTCCGGCGCGGACGTCCTCGTCGGCGAGCAGGCCGCGCAGGAACGCGATGTTCGTGCCGAGGCCGAGCAAGGCGGTGTCGGCCAGCGCGCGGTCCAGTTTCTGCAGCGCCGACGCGCGGTCCGGGCCGTGCGCGATGATCTTCGCCAGCATCGGGTCGTAGTTCGACCCGACCACCGCGCCGACCGACATCCACGAGTCGACCCGCACGCCGTCGCCGGAGGGCTCGTGCACGGCCAGCACCGTGCCGCCGGTCGGGATGAAGCCGCGCGCCGGATCCTCGGCGTAGACCCGGGCTTCGACCGCGTGCCCGTCGAGGCGCACGTCGTCCTGCGTCAGGCCGAGCGGCTCCCCTGCCGCCACCCGTACCTGCCAGGACACCAGGTCGAGGCCGGTCACCATTTCCGTGACCGGGTGCTCGACCTGCAGCCGGGTGTTCATCTCCATGAAGAAGAACTCGTCCGGGTTGTGCGCGGACATGATGAACTCGACCGTGCCCGCGCCGACGTACCCGACCGACCGCGCGGCTTCCGCGGCCGCCGCGCCCATTTTCGCCCGGGTGGCCTCGTCGAGCAGCACCGACGGCGCTTCCTCGATGATCTTCTGGTGCCGCCGCTGCAGGCTGCACTCGCGCTCGCCGAGATGCAGCACGGTGCCGTGCGCGTCCGCCAGCACCTGGATCTCGATGTGCCGCGGCGTGGTGACGAACCGCTCCATCAGCAGCGTGTCGTCGCCGAACGAACTCTTCGCTTCCCGGCGCGCGGACTCGATCGCAGCGTCCAATTCGGACTCTTCGTGCACCAGGCGCATGCCCTTGCCGCCACCGCCGGCGGACGGCTTCAGCAGCAGCGGGTAACCGACCTTCGCCGCGGCCTCGGCGAAGCCGCCCTCCGGAATGTCCACATCGGACGCACCAGGCACCACCGGAACCCCGGCCGCGGACACCGTGGCCTTCGCCCGGATCTTGTCGCCCATCTTGTCGATCGCTTCCGGCGGCGGGCCGATGAACACCAGCCCGGCCTCCGCGCACGCCCGCGCGAACGCGGTGTTCTCGGCGAGGAAGCCATACCCCGGATGCACCGCCTGCGCACCGGTTTCCTTTGCCGCGGCGACAATCGCGGGGATCGACAGGTAGCTCTTCGCCGCTTCGGCCGGGCCGAGGCGTACCGCGGTGTCGGCCTCGCGGACGTGCCGGGCGTCGGCGTCCGCGTCGCTGTACACCGCGACCGAACGAATACCGAGCGCACGCAGCGACCGGATTACGCGAACCGCGATCTCGCCGCGGTTGGCGACCAGAACAGTCTCGAACACGCTCATCACATCCGGAAGACGCCGTAGTTGACCTCGGGCAAGGGTGCGTTGGCCGCCGCCGACAGCGCGAGACCGAGCACCGTGCGGGTGTCCGCCGGGTCGATCACGCCGTCGTCCCACAGCCGCGCAGTGGAGTAGTACGGGCTGCCCTGTTCCTCGTACTGCTCGCGGATCGGATCCTTGAAGGCTTCTTCGTCCTCAGTGGACCATTCGCCGCCGCGGCCCTCGATCGCGTCGCGGCGCACCGTCGACAGCACCGACGCCGCCTGCTCGCCGCCCATCACGGAAATCCGCGCGTTCGGCCACATCCACAGGAACCGCGGCGAATACGCCCGGCCGCACATGGAGTAGTTGCCCGCGCCGAAGGAGCCGCCGATGATCACGGTGAACTTCGGCACCCGCGCACAAGCCACCGCAGTGACCATTTTCGCGCCGTGCTTGGCGATGCCGCCCGCCTCGTACGCGCGGCCGACCATGAAGCCGGTGATGTTCTGCAGGAATACCAACGGAATCGAGCGCCGGTCGCACAGTTCGATGAAGTGCGCGCCCTTCATCGCGGACTCGGCGAACAGCACGCCGTTGTTCGCGATGATGCCGACCGGGTGGCCGTGGATGTGCGCGAAGCCGGTGACGAGCGTCGAGCCGTATTCCTTCTTGAACTCCGCGAACCGGCTGCCGTCGACGATGCGGGCGATGACCTCGCGCACGTCGTACGGGGTGCGCGAATCCGTCGGCACCACGCCGTACAGCTCGCGTTCGTCCACGGCGGGCGGCTCGATCGCCTTGACGTCCCACGGCCGCGGCGTGCGCGGGCCGAGGGTGGACACGATGTCGCGGACGATGCGCAACGCGTGCGCGTCGTCGTCCGCGAGGTGGTCGGTGACGCCGGACTGGCGCGCGTGCACGTCGCCGCCGCCCAGTTCCTCGGCCGTGACGACCTCGCCGGTCGCGGCCTTCACCAGCGGCGGGCCGCCGAGGAAAATGGTGCCCTGATTGCGCACGATGACCGCTTCGTCGCTCATCGCCGGGACGTACGCGCCGCCCGCGGTGCACGAGCCGAGCACGGCGGCGATCTGCGGGATCCCGCGCGCGGACATGGTGGCCTGGTTGTAGAAGATCCGGCCGAAGTGCTCGCGGTCCGGGAAGACCTCGTCCTGACGCGGAAGGAACGCGCCGCCCGAGTCGACCAGGTAAATGCACGGAAGGTTGTTGTGCAGCGCGACTTCCTGCGCCCGCAGGTGCTTCTTCACCGTCATCGGGTAGTACGTGCCGCCCTTGACCGTGGCGTCGTTGGCCACGATCACGCATTCGCGGCCGGACACGCGCCCGATCCCGGTGATGATGCCCGCGGACGGGGCCTCGTCGTCGTACAGCCCGGTCGCCGCGAGCGGGGAAAGCTCGAGGAACGGGGATCCCGGGTCCAGCAGCGCGTCCACCCGGTCGCGGGGCAGCAGTTTGCCGCGTTCCACATGACGGGCGCGCGACTTCTCCGGCCCGCCCAGCCGGGCGGCGGCGAGCCGCTTGTGCAGATCCTCGACCAATTCTCCGTGCGAGGTGACGCTGCGGGCGAAGGTGTCGCTGCTGGGATCCGCGGAACTGCGCAGTACCGGCGTGTCCATGGCTCTCCGTCGAGACGTTAGCGGTCGTTAACTCCGCCGGAGATGTTAGTGCTCGTTAACCGTCGTGTCCAGCCCAGCACGAAGCACCCGGCCCCGCGACCGGGTGAAATAGGGAACACTCAGCCCGCGACGGCGTCGGAGATCCAGCCGGCCACCGGCAGATCCCGTTCGAGGCATTCGACCGACAGCCGGATCGTCCAGCGCAGCGCCTGCAGCAGGAGGCTGTCCACCTCGTTCGGCGCGGCGCTCGCCAACGCGATTTCGACCTGTTCGCGAGCGGCGGCGGTATTGCCGTGCACCTCGGCCAGCAGCGTGCGGACGGCGGTGCGGACCGGCGGGTCGGCCTGGTCGATCGAAACCTCTTCGCCCGCCTCGTCGAACACCTGCACCTTGACCGGCGCGGTGCCGCCGTCGCCGAGGGTGGACACCATCGCGCTGCACTCGCCGAACAGCAGCAGCATCAGCTCTTTGGTTTCCTCGTCGCGTTCGCCCGGCTCCTGCGACGAGGGCGTGACCTCTTCCAGCGCCTCCGTGTCCTCGCCAAGGCTGATGGCGACGAGCGCGCGCTGCGCCTTCTCGACGAGCCGCTGCTCGCCTTCGCTCCGGTCCGCGGTCACGTGCCTATCAAACACCAGACCGGCGGCCGGCGGGATACCCCGGATCGCGGCCTCAGCCCGCCGCGGAAAGGGCGCCCAGCGCGAGCCGGCACAGCAGATCGGCGAGCGCGCCGTCACCGAGATGGCGGTTGTAGGGCGTCGAGTTGATCAAGCCGAACACGGCGTGTGCCGCCGACCGCGCCTGGCGTTCGCCGAGGCCGGGCACAGCTTCGCGAATCGCCCGCACCCACACCTCGACGTACTGCCGCTGGAGCGCGCGCACCTGCTTGCGATCACTGTCGGTGAGGTTCGCGAGATTGCGCTCCTGCACGGTGATGAGCGCCGGATGGTCGAGCGCGAAGTCGACGTGGAACCGCACGAGCGCGGCCAGCAGCTCGTCCGGCGTGCCGCCCGCCTCGGCGCGCGCGGTGCCGCCTTCGAGCAGGTAGTGGCTGATCGAGTTCAGCATTTCCCCGAGAATCGCGTCCTTGCTGCGGAAATGCCGGTACAGCGCGGGACCGGAGATGCCGACTGCCGCGCCGATGTCGTCGATGCCGACGCCGTGGAAACCGTGGTGGGCGAACAGCTCGGCGGCGGCGGAGAGGATCTGTTCCCGTCTGTTCGGCTTCGCGCCGTTCACCAGCGGGAGGGAATTCGCCGACATCCGCACATAGTAGGTCCCGCGGTTAGCGGGCGCTAACTTCCCGTCCTACTTCCTGCTTGAGCCAAGTGGAGGCACCGGGATTTCAGGGGTGTCTCGTGGGGATTGCACCTGGTAATGCTTTACCGCGTCAAGCTGTCACGACAGGAGTGACCTATGGCTGCAAACACCCGTCAACCATCACGACGCGTCCTTCGGATGTGCGCGGCCCTGGGGGTCGCTCTCGCTGCCTCGCTCGGCTTCGCCACCGGTGCGAGTGCCGCGTCGCAAAACTACGTCGCGCTCGGCGACTCCTACTCTTCCGGAGTGGGCGCCGGGAGCTACGGCGATTCCGGCAGCTGCAAACGCAGTGCCAACGCGTACGGCCAGCTGTGGGCCAACGCCCACTCCGGCACCAATTTCACCTTCCTCGCCTGCTCGGGCGCGAAGACCGGCGACGTGCTGAACCAGATCAGCTCGATGCCGTCCAACGCCACCTTGATCACGCTCACCGTGGGCGGCAACGACGCCGGGTTCACCGACGTGATCAAGACCTGCACGCTGGGCAGCGACCAGACCTGCGTGGACCGGGTCAACACTGCCAAGACCTACGTCCAGAACACCCTTCCCGGGCTGCTGGACAAGGTGTACTCGGCGGCCAAGAGCAAGGCCCCCGGGGCTTCGCTGGTCGTTTTGTCCTACCCGCGCTTCTACACCGTGCCGGGTTCGTGCAGCGTCGGGCTGAGCGACACGAAGCGGTCGGCGATCAACTCCGGGGCGGACACGCTGGCTTCGGTGATCTCGTCCCGGGTTTCCGCCGCGGGCGGGAAGTTCGTCGACGTCCGGCCGGCGTTCGTCGGGCACAACATCTGCTCGGCGGCCAGCGACTACCTGCACAGCCTGACCTGGCCGGTGGACGAGTCGTACCACCCGACCGCCGCCGGGCAGCGGGGCGGCTACTACTCGCCGCTGACCTCGGCGATCGGCTGACAGTTCGCGAAGACGCGTGAGGGCCGCCTTGCTTGCGAGGCGGCCCTCACCGCGTCTCACCCCAGCAATGTCTTGACCAGCGCGGCGATCTGCTCGGTTTCGATGAGGAAAGAGTCGTGGCCGTACGGCGACGTCAGCACCGCGGCCTCGCCGCCGACCGCCGCCGCGATCTCGTGCGACTGGTACGGCGGATAGAGCCGGTCGCTGTCCACCGCGGCGACCACGGTGCGCGCGGTGACCCGGCCCAGCGCGGCGGCGACCCCGCCGCGGCCCCGGCCGACGTCGTGGGTGTTCATGGATTCGGTGAGCACCACGTAGGAACCCGCGTCGAAGCGGCGGACGAGCTTGTCCGCGTGATGGTCCAGATAGGACTCGACCGCGAACCGGCCGCCCGCCAGCGGATCCTCGTCCCGCTGCGGCCGGTTTCCGAACCGCGTCTCCAGTTCGGGTTCGCAGCGATAGGTGACGTGCGCGATCCTCCTGGCCACGCCCAGTCCGCGATGCGGGCCTTCCGTCGCGGTGTAGTAGTCGCCGCCGTGCCAGGCCGGATCGGCTCGGATCGCGTGCAGTTGCGGCGCCGCCCAAGCGATCTGATCGGCGGACGCGCGCGCGGTCGAGGCAAGCACGAGCGCGGAGGCGACCCGATCGGGTTGACTTGCCGCCCATTCGAGAGCCCGCATCCCGCCCATCGAACCGCCCGCGACGGCGGCCCAGCGTTCGATGCCGAGCGCGTCCGCGAGTGCGGCTTCGGCGTTGACCTGGTCTCGGACGGTCAGCGCCGGGAACCGGCTGCCCCACGCCTCGCCGTCCGGGGCGGGCGAGGACGGGCCCGTCGACCCCTGACAGCCGCCGAGCACGTTAGGGGCGACGACGAACAGCTCGTCGGTGTCGAAAGCCTTTCCGGGGCCGATCAGCCCGTCCCACCATCCGGAACTCGGATGCCCGGGTTCGGCGGGACCGGCGGCATGGCTGTCGCCGGTGAGGGCGTGCTCGACGAGGACGGCGTTGGACCCGTCGGAGTTGAGCGTTCCCCACGTTTCGTACGCGAGGGTGTAGCCGGGCAGGGTCGTACCGGCCTCCAGCGCGAGTGCGCCGGGGCCGGTGAACCACTGCCGCCTGCCGGGTGGGTCCCCCGCCCGCCACGCGCCGGTGACGGGCGGAGGACTCGCGCCGGGATCCGTCACAGCGCCGCCTTGGCGGCCCGGAAGCCCGCCTCGAGGTCGGCCTTCAGGTCCTCGATGCCCTCCAGCCCGACGGCGAGCCGCACGAGACCCGGCGTGACGCCCGCGGCGACCTGCTCCTCGGGGCCGAGCTGGCTGTGCGTGGTGGACGCCGGGTGCACGATCAGGCTGCGCACGTCGCCGAGGTTCACCAGCTGGCTGTGCAGTTCGGTGCCGTCGACGAACTTCCGGCCCGCCTCGACGCCGCCGCGCAGCTCGAACGACAGCACCGCGCCGACGCCGCGCGGCAGGTACTTCTGCGCCGCCGCGTGGTACGGGCTCGACGGCAGACCCGCGTAGTAGACCTTCTCGACCTCGTCGCGCTCCTCCAGCCATTCCGCGAGCGCCTGCGCGTTCGAGGAGTGCCGGTCCACGCGCAGCGACAGCGTTTCGATGCCCTGCAGGATGAGGAAGCTGTTCAGCGGGGCGATCGCCGCGCCGGTGTCGCGCAGGATCTGCACGCGCGCCTTGGCCGCGAACGCGCCCGGGCCGAGCGCCTCCCAGTACTTGAGACCGTGGTAGCTCGGGTCGGGCTCGTTGAAGCCCGGGAACCGGCCCGGGTCCTTGCCGAAGTCGAACGTGCCGCCGTCGACCAGCACGCCGGCGACCGTCGTGCCGTGGCCGCCGAGGTACTTCGTCGCCGAGTGCACGACGATGTCGGCGCCGTGCTCGATCGGGCGGACCAGGTAGGGCGTCGGCACGGTGTTGTCCACGACCAGCGGGACCCCGGCTTCGTGGGCGACGTCGGCGACCTTGCGGATGTCGAGGACGGCGCTGCTCGGGTTGGCCAGCGTCTCGGCGAAGAACAGCTTGGTGTTCGGCCGGACCGCGGCCCGCCACTGCTCCGCGTCGTCCTGGTCGTCGATGAAGGTGACCTCGATGCCGAGCTTCGGCAGCGTGTAGTGGAAGAGGTTGTAGGTGCCGCCGTAGAGCGACGGGCTGGTGACGAAGTGGTCGCCCGAGTTGGCCAGGGTCAGGATCGCCGCGGTGACCGCCGCCGAACCGGAAGCGAAGGCGAGACCGGCGACGCCGCCTTCGAGGGTGGCGACGCGCTGCTCCAGCACGTCCTGGGTCGGGTTGTTGATGCGCGTGTAGATGTGGCCCGGCTCGGCGAGGCTGAACAGGTCCGCCCCGTGCTGCGTGTCGCGGAAGACGTACGACGTGGTCTGGTAGATCGGCGTCGCGCGGGCACCGGTGGCCGGGTCGGGCGCCGCCCCCGCGTGGATCTGCTTGGTCTCGAAGGACCAGCTCGTGGTGTCTTCCGGCATGTGCTCGCTCCTAGCGGTCGGGATCGGGTCGGCTGGGCGCCGACGCTAACCAGGCCGGACGAAACGCCCAACTGCTCTCACGGGATGAGAGTCCTACGCACCCGGACGTATGAATGACTGCCGCGCGCTGACGGACGACGCGACGGTCCGGTAAAGCGCACGCTCGGGCGCATGGACTGGAGAATGCGGCCGGCGACCCGGAAGTGGTTCCTGTTCGGCCACGTCGTCACGTCGGTCGGCTGGATCGGAGCCGAACTCGCGGTGCTGATCTGCGGCGTTCTCGCGATCGCCGATCTCGATCCAGTGACCACGCGCAGCGCGAACGTCATCGCCGGGGTGCTCGCCGGGACGCTCTATTTCCCGGCCAGCCTGCTCGCGCTGGCGACCGGGGTCGTGCTCGGCCTCGGCACGAAGTGGAAACTGGTGCGCTACCACTGGGTGCTGTGGAAGCTGGTGGCGACGCTCGCCCTGTTCGGCGGCGGGAACCTGCTGGTGGTCCCGTCGTTCGTCGCGCACGGCGAACAGGCGGCTCGCGGCGAGGTCGTGGGGGCCGGCGCGGTGTCGGGAACCGGGGCGATGAGCGTGGGTCTGACGTTGCTGTTGGCCGCGACCCTGGTGTCGTACTTCAAGCCGTGGCCCAAGGTCTTTTCGCGCTAACCAGTGCCGCGGGTGGCGAAACCGGGGCAGTCTTCTACCGTTCCAGCAAGAACGTCAGTAGCGCTGGAGGTAGCTGTGGTCTCGGTGCGCAGCGTCGTGGACCGGGTCGGTCCCACGCTGCTCCACGCGCTTTTCGTGCCGGAGGGCTGTCCGGCGGTCGGCGACGTCGTGATCGCCGAGCCGGGCGCGGAGTCCGCCATCGCGGCCGGCGACCTGGTGCTCGGGGTCGCGACGATCGAACCGGCGGATGCCGCGGAACTCGTCCGGGTGAGCGCCGGGCGGGGTGCGGCGGCGGTGCTGTTGAAACCGCCGCTGGCCGCGAAACAGCCGGTGCGGCGGGCGGCGAAGTCGGCGGGGATCGCGTTGATCCAGGTGCACGCGGCGACGTCCTGGGCTCAGTTGGTCTGGCTGCTGCGCACTGTTCTGGACGCGCTCGCCGACGAATCCGAAGCGCTCGAAGAGGGCGGCGACCCGGGTTCCGGAGACCTCTTCCGGCTCGCCGACGCCGTGGCCGCGGTGGTCGACGCGTCGGTGACGATCGAGGACACCAACTCGCGCGTCCTCGCCTACTCCGCGCGCCAGGACCTCACCGACCCCGCCCGCGTGGCGACGATCATGGGCCGCCGCATCCCGGACGACGTGCTGGCCCGGTTCCGCTCGCGCGGCGTGTTCCGCGAACTTTCCCGCGGCCGGCAGACGATCTTCGTCCCCGCCCAGCGCGACGGCACCCTGCCGCGGCTGATCGTGCCGATCCGGATGGGCGGCGAACTGCTGGGGTCGATGTGGGCCGTCGTCCCCGGCCCGGTTTCGGAGGAACGCGCAGCGGCTTTCGCAGACGCGGCTCCGGTCGTCGCACTGCACTTGCTGCGGCGGCGCGCGCACACGGACGCGCAACGCCGGGCCTCTGCCGAATTGCTGCGCGCGGTTTTGGAAGGACAGGTCCCGCCACGCCGGGTGGTCGCCGAACTGGATCTGTCCGACGAACCGCACCGAGTCGTGGTCGTCGACGTCAGCGGGGGCGACAGCCGAGATGCCGAGGGCTTGCTGCTGGCGTTGCTGGAACGGATTTCGCAGGGTTTCGGACGCCGTCCGGTAGCCGCGGAACTGGGCGGGTTGCTGTACGTCGTGGTCCCGGACCGCCCCGGCGAAGGCGGCTGGCCGGAACTGCGGGACGCACTGCTCGCCCAACCCGCTTCCCGCCGCGGCGGACTCCCCCGCGCGGCCGCAGGTGCGCCAGGCGACCCGACGGCGCTGGCCGCGTCGCGCGCCCAGGCGGACGAAGCGCTGGGACTGCTGCGGGCCGGGCTGGTCGAAGGTCGCGTCGTGGCTTACGACGAAGCCTGGACCGCGCTGGTTTTGCACCGCGCCGCCGCCGGAGCAGCGGCGGCGCAGGTGTCCGAACTCGGCCCACTCGGCGTGCTGCGCGCGCACGACGAGGCGAGCAACGCCGGGTACGTCGACACTCTCTACGAATGGCTCCGCCACCCCGGCGACCCCCGCTCCGCCGCGGAACGCCTGCGGATCCACCCGAACACGTTGCGATACCGCATGAAACGGCTGCTGGAACTGGTCCCGCTGAACCTCGACGACCCCGATGTGCGGCTCGCCCTGCTCACCCAGCTGATCGCACTCCGGTGGAGCTGACCTCGTAGCTGAGATCGTTGGCACGCAACGATTCCGGCTTCATCCGGACCCACACCGTGCCGCGCTCGGCCGGATCGTCGAGCAGGTACGCGCGGAATCGCGGATCCCACGCGGATTCGTCCGAACCCAGATACCGCACCAGTTTCCGGCGTCCGCGGGGCACGTCGAACGGCTCGATCCCGGCTTGCCCGCGCGCGATCACCTGACGCACCAAGCCGGTCGCGAGGTCGCAGACGTCCACCGTGACCGCGATCCGCGGCTCCGCGCGCACCCGGTCGGGCAGCCGCGACCACGGGCCGCTGAGAATCCAGAACTCCCCGTCCTCCCAGAGGTACCAGGCAGGCCGGACAGTCGGACCCGCGGTGGCGACCCGTGCGGTCAGCGGCTGCGCGAGGAAACTGTCGACGTCGAAGTCGGTCACGCGACCAGCAACGTCTTCCCGATCGTCCCCCGAGACTCGATCGCCGCGTGCGCGTCAGCCGCCCGCTCCAGCGGGAACCGCTGCCCGATCACCGGCGTGAGGTGCCCAGCCGCAGCCGCCTGCAGCGCCGATTCGGTGTAGCCGCGCATCGCCGCCGCGTCGCCGATCGACCGGACCAGCTTGACCCCGCGCGCGGCAGCGTCCTCTTCGGACACTTCCGTCCACGAACCGCTTGCCAGGCCGTAAATCGCCATCCGTCCGCCGGGCCGCACCAGGCTGAACGCCGCGGTGCCGACCGCGCCTCCCACGCCGTCGAACACCACGTCCACCTCCCCGGCCTTCTCGGTCCACTGTGGATCGTTGTAGTCGACCGCGAGGTCCGCACCCAATTCCCGGGCGTGGGCAAGCTTTTCCGCACCACCCGCGGCGGCCACGACCTCCGCGCCCGCCGCCTTCGCCAGCTGCACCAAAAGGCCGCCGACCCCTCCGGCGGCGGCCTCGACCAGCACCCGCTCCCCCGGCGCGACCGCGGTCGCGTGCACCAATCCGGTCGCCGTGCGCCCGTCGGCCAGCAACGCGACTGCCGCGTCGAGGCTCAGCGCGTGCGGCACCGGGAACACCAACCCCGCGTCCACGACCACGCGCTGCGCGTAACCGCCGCTGCCGCCGGTCGACGTCACCACGCGTTTCCCGACCAGCGCCGGGTCCACGCCCTCCCCGGCGCGGCTGATCACGCCCCCGACGCCGTTGCCGGGCACCATCGGAAGCGTGCTGCCGAACGGCCCCGTCCCCGTCGCCCGGAACTGCGTTTCCACGAACGTGACGTTGGCGAACGCCACCTCGATCAGCACCTGCCCCGGTCCGGGGGCCGGGTCGGGGGCCTCCCCCGCCTGCAGCACCGCCGGCCCTCCGAACTCCCGCAGCCACACCGCTCGCATGTAAGCCCTTCCTCGAAGTCTCCGCCGGGTGCCAGCCAACTACCTCGAGTGCGGTCGAGGTCAAGCGAGTTGTCCTGAGAGCACTACCGACCGGGCGCAAGACTGTGGCGGCGGAATGATGACACCGCCGTCCGGGTAGATCACCGTGAGTGGCAACACCTTCGACAGAACCGCCGCCAGGAGGCAAGCAGTGCGCATCGCCGTTCCCCGTGAGATCAAGAAGCACGAGTACCGGGTCGCGTTGACCCCGGCAGGCGTGCACGAACTGGTCGGTCGCGGGCACGACGTCTTCGTCGAGACGGGTGCCGGGACCGGGTCGTCCATCACGGACGAGGAATACGTCGCCGCGGGCGCGAAGGTGCTCGCCACCGCGGACGAAACGTGGTCCGAGGGCGAGCTCGTGCTGAAGGTGAAGGAGCCGATCGCCGAGGAGTACCCGCGTCTGCGCAAGGACCTGGTGCTGTTCACGTACCTGCACATCGCCGCGGACCGGCCGCTGACCGACGCGCTGCTGGCCGCCGGCACCACCGCGATCGCCTACGAGACGGTACAGAAGGCGAACGGCGCGCTGCCGCTGCTGGCTCCGATGTCCGAGGTCGCCGGCCGGCTGGCCCCGCAGGTCGGCGCTTACGCGCTGATGAAGCCGAGCGGCGGCCGGGGCGTGCTGCCCGGCGGCATCCCCGGCGTGCACCCGGCGCGCGTGGTCGTCATCGGCGGCGGCGTGGCGGGCCTCAACGCCGCCCGCGTCGCCCTCGGCCTCGGCTCGGACGTGGAAATCCTCGACACGAACGTCGACCGCCTCCGCCAGATCGACAACGACTTCGGCGGCCGCATCCGCACCGTCACCTCCAACCGCCTGTCGGTCGAAGAGTCGGTCCTGGAAGCGGACATGGTCATCGGCGCGGTCCTGGTCCCGGGTGCGAAGGCCCCGAAGCTGGTCTCCAACGACCTGGTCTCCCGCATGAAGCCGGGCAGCGTCCTGGTGGACATCGCGATCGACCAGGGCGGCTGCTTCGCGGACTCGCGCCCGACCACGCACGACGACCCGACCTACACGGTCCACAACTCGGTCTTCTACTGCGTGGCCAACATGCCCGGCGCAGTCCCGCGCACGAGCACCTACGGCCTGACCAACGTAACCCTCCCCTACGCAGTGCAGCTGGCAGACAAGGGCTGGAAGCAGGCCCTGTCGGCAGACCCCGCCCTCGCCCTGGGCCTGAACACCCACGCAGGCGCCCTGACGAACGCCCCAGTAGCCACCGCCCACAACCTCCCCCACACCCCAGTAGAAACCGCACTGGCATAACCCCGCACCAACGAGAAGCGGCGAGGACCACCGGTCCTCGCCGCTTCTCTTATGCCCCAAGCTTTTTGTTCCAACCCAACCGCCCTCGCAACCGCAGCCGAAGGCACCGTGGGGGTCCGGGGGGCTCGGCCCCCCGGGTAATACGACGCCCCTTCCCGACGAAGCGCCGCCAGGCGCGAGTAGGGAAGGGCCAGAAGGGGCGACCCGCTCAACCAGCCTGGGGGTCACTGGGAGCGGGTCGCCGGGTACTAGCTTAAAGAACATTGGGCGGATGCGCTCGCCCGGGGGTGGATTTCCCCGGGGTTCTTCCCGGTGACCAGGTGAACGTTCAACCTTTCGCCGGTGCCGCCGGGACCAGGGTTTCCCTGCTCCACGACGCTTCCGGGAGCCTGCGGAACCCGCTGGCGTGCCCTTCGTCACCTCGTCCGAGGGAGCGCCGGTTGTGCCCGTTTGGTCCGGGCCGCGGGCTCGCCGGGGAATAAATTGTCGGTGCCGCTCCCTAACCTTGTGATGTGACCACCACTGCGACGCCTGCGCGTCAAGACCGTCCGATTGCTGAGACGGCGCCCCGACCGGTCGGCTGGGTGCGCCGGTTGTCCGCTGCCTGCTGGGAGCACCGCGGCGTTGTCGTGCTCGCGATGACGGCGGCGATCCTGAGCGTCGGCGTGCAGGCGGCGAGCCCGTTGCTGGTGCGGTCGGCGGTGGACGACGCGGTGGCCGGGCATACGTCGCAGCTGGCCGGGCTCGCGGTGGCGCTGGTGGCGTTGCAGGTTGTCGCGTTCGGCTCGGCGTTCCTGCGCCGGTATGTCGGCGGGCGGCTGGCGCTGGACGTGCAGCACGATCTGCGGAACCGGGTGTTCGGCGCGGTCTCGCGGCTGGACGGCGGGAAACAGGACGCGTTGCGCACCGGGCAGGTGGTGTCGCGCGCGATCTCGGATTTGCAGCTGGTCACCGGGTTGCTGATGCAGGTTCCGCTCTCGGCGGGGTCAGTGATTTTCGCGGTGCTCGCGCTCGGGGCGATGTTGTGGATGTCGCCGCTGCTCACGCTCATCGCGCTGGTGGTCGCGCCCGCGGTCGGGATCGTCGTGGCGTTGAGCAGGCGGCGGTTGTTCCCGGCGACGTGGTCGGCGCAGCAGCGGGCAGCGGATGTCGCGCAGCACGTCGAGGAAACCGTCACCGGCGTGCGCGTGGTGAAGGGTTTCGGGCAGGAGGCGCGCGAGGTCGCGCGGCTGGAGCGCACGGCTCGGAAGCTTTTCGCGGAGCGGCTGCGCGCGGCGAGGCTGTCCGCGTTGCCGACAGCGACCACGTCGGCGCTGCCTGCCGCGGGTCAGGTCGCGGTGCTGGCGATCGGCGGCATGCTGGCGTTGAACGGGCAGATCAGCCTGGGCACGTTCCTGGCCTTCGCCACCTATCTCGCGGCGTTGATCGGCCCGGCGCGGTTCCTGTCCGGCCTGGTCGTGCAGGCGCAGCTCACGCGTGCCGGCGCGGAGCGGGTGTACGAGCTGATCGACGCGCAGCCGGAGGTCACCGACAGCCCCGACGCGCGGCCGCTGCCGCCCGGCACGCTGGGCGTCGAACTGCGCGACGTGAAGTTCGGCTACACCCGCAGCGACCCGGTGCTCGACGGGCTCACGCTCGAAGCGCGGCCCGGCGAAACACTCGCGCTGGTGGGCACCGCGGGGTCCGGCAAGTCCACGATTTCCATGCTGCTGCCCCGGTTTTACGACGTGCATTCGGGTTCGGTGCGGGTCGGCGGGCTCGATGTGCGCGACGTGCCGTTGAAGGACCTGCGCCAGGCGATCGGCGTGGTCTTCGAGGAGGCGTTCCTGTTCTCCACGTCGGTGCGCGACAACATCGCGTACGGCCGCCCGGACGCGAGCGACGAGGAGGTCTTCGCGGCCGCTCGCGCGGCAGAAGCGGACGAGTTCATCCGCGCGCTGCCGGACGGATACGCCACCGAGGTCGGCGAGCGCGGGCTCACGCTGTCCGGCGGGCAACGGCAACGGCTCGGGCTGGCCCGTGCGCTGCTGACCGACCCGCGCGTGTTGATCCTGGACGACGCGACGTCCGCGATCGACACCGTCACCGAAGCCGCGATCCACGACACGCTGCGCGCGGTCACCGCCGAACGCACCACGTTGCTCATCGCGCACCGGCGGTCGACGCTGCAGCTGGCGGACCGGATCGCGGTGATGGACCAGGGCCGAGTCGTCGACGTCGGCACCGAAGACGAACTGCTGGCGCGGTGCGCGCTGTTCCGCGAACTGGTCGCCGGTCCGGGCGACGACGTCGAAAAACCGCACCGCTGCGACAACCTCGAGCCCGGCGCGGACGGCACCACGGCGGTGCTGTGGCCGGACGACCACCGCGACGAGGTCGACGCGCTCGCCGAGGCCGCGCAGTCCCGCGGCGGCCTGCCCGGCGGCGGAAGCGGCTTCGCGGGCAGCGGCGGCGCGGACGTGCCGCCGACCCCGGAACTGCTGGAAGGCGTCCGCCGCCTGCCTCCGGCCACCGACCGGCCCCGACTGTCCGATGTGGACGTTACCGCCCCGGACCCCGGTTTCCGGCTGTCTCGGATCCTGCGTCCGGTGCGGTGGCCGCTGATCGGAGTGATCGGCCTGGTCGCGGCCGACGCACTGGCCTCGCTCGCGCTGCCCGCGCTGTACCAACGCGGAGTCGACCACGGTGTGCTGCCCGGTGTCGCGAGCGTCGTGTGGTTGCTGGCCGGGATCGGCGCGCTCGTGGTCGCGGCCGACTGGTTCGTGGTGCGCTGGCAAACCCGGCTCACCGCCCGCGTCGGCGAGACAGTGTTGTACTCGCTGCGCGTGCGCAGTTACGCGCACCTGCAACGGCTCGGGCTGGACTACTACGAGCGCGAGCTGTCCGGGAAGATCATGACCCGGATGACCACGGACGTCGACGCGTTGTCCACGTTCCTGCAAACCGGCCTGGCCACCGCGGTCGTCAGCGCGCTCACGTTGGTGGGCATCACGGTCGCGCTGCTGGTCACCGATGCCGCGCTGGCCTTGTACGCGCTGGCCATGCTGCCGATCCTGCTCGTAGCCACGCTGATCTTCCGGCGGGTCGCTTCCCGTGCGTACAGCGAGGCGCGCGAGAAGGTGAGCGTCGTCAACGCGGACATGCAGGAGAACGTCAGCGGTCTGCGCGTCGCCCAGGCGTACACGCGCGAAGAGCGTTCGGCGGAGGTGTTCGCGTCCCGCAGCGACGACTACCGCCGCTCGCGGCTGCGCGCGCAGCGGTACATCGCGACGTACTTCCCGCTCGTCTCGCTGCTGTCGGATCTGGCGACCACCACCGTCCTGGTCGTCGGCGCACATCGCGTCGCAGGCGGCACGCTCGAAGCCGGCGTGCTGCTCGGATTCTTGCTGTACCTGCAGCAATTCTTCTCGCCGATCCAGCAACTGTCGTCGGTGTTCGACGGCTACCAGCAGGCCCGCGTCGGCCTGAGCCGCATCGGCGACCTGCTGCGCACGCCGACGTCGGTGCCCCCGGCCGAGCACCCGGTGGAACTGCCCGCGCGCCTGTCCGGCGAAGTGCGGTTCAAGGACGTCGATTTCTCCTACACCGGCGCGGAAAAGCCCGCGCTGGAGAACCTGACGCTCGACGTCGCGGCAGGCGAAACCGTCGCGCTGGTAGGCGCGACCGGCGCGGGGAAGTCCACCGCGGTCAAGCTCGTCGCCCGCTACTACGACGCCACCGGCGGCGCGGTGTTGATCGACGGCGTCGACGTCCGCGAGTACGACCTGCCCGCGCTACGCGCCCGGATGGGCGTGGTGCCGCAGGAAGCGCACCTGTTCTCCGGCACCGTCGCGGACAACGTGCGGTACGGCCGCCCCGAAGCCACCGACGCGGAAGTCGAGGCCGCCGTACGCGCGGTCGGCGCCCTGGACGGAGTAGCCGCGCTGCCCGCCGGTTTCCGCCAACCAGTAGGCGAACGCGGCCGCTCCCTCTCCGCCGGGCAACGGCAGCTGGTCGCGCTCGCCCGAGCCGAACTGGTCGACCCGGACGTCCTCCTGCTGGACGAGGCCACCGCCGCCCTGGACCCGGCCACCGAAGCCACGGTGCTCCGGGCCACCGAACACCTGGCCCGCCGCCGCACCACCTTCGTGGTCGCCCACCGCCTGGCCACCGCCGCGAAAGCGGACCGGATCGTCGTGCTGGACCACGGCCGCATCGTCGAACAAGGCAGCCACGCGGAACTGGTCGCCGCGAACGGCCACTACGCCCGGCTGTGGGCACTGGGATGAGCCAGACGATGCTGCGGGGCTAGAGACGCCGGGGATTGCCCACGCCGCCCTGAGGATGCCGATGCATCGCGCGAGCGCCACTGTCTCCAGGACGCTCGCGCGATGCCCGGCTTGTCCCACGTCGCCGATCAAAACCGTTGCAGCACATCGGCGAAACAGCACGCCGTCACCAACCGAACTCTCACGCGATGCCCGCCCAGCCAACCCACACTCAACCGGCCTGGACAGCCCGCGCGATCAAGAAATCTTGCGCCGGTAAATCACGTTGGCGAACACATACGCCACCGCCAAAATCCCCACGCACCAGGCCAGCGCCGTCCAGATCCCGGTGCCCACCGGGCGCTCGGCGAACAGATCGCGGATCGTGTTGACGATCGACGTCACCGGCTGGTGTTCGGCGAACGCGCGGACCGGGCCGGGCATGGTGGCGGTCGGGACGAAGGCCGAGCTGACGAACGGCAGGAAGATGAGCGGGTACGAGAACGCGCTCGCGCCGTCCGCGGATTTGGCGGTCAGGCCGGGGATCACCGCGATCCAGGTCAGCGCCAGGGTGAACAGGACGAGAATGCCGAGCACCGCGAGCCACGCCAGCGGGCCCGCGCTCGTGCGGAACCCCATCGCGAACGCCACCAGCACCACGACCGCCACCGAGATCAGGTTCGCGAGCACCGAGGTCAGCACGTGCGCCCACAGCACCGCCGACCGTGCGATCGGCATGGACTGGAAGCGTTCGAAGATGCCGCCCTTCATATCCAGGAAGAGCCGGAACGCGGTGTAGGCGATCCCGGAGGCGATGGTGATCAAGAGAATGCCCGGCAGCAGGTACGTCACGTACGACTCGGAACCGGTGTTGATCGCGCCGCCGAAGACGTAGGTGAAGAGCAGCAGCATCACGATGGGCGTGATCGTCGTGGTGATGATGGTGTCCAGGCTGCGGGTGATGTGCCGCAGTGACCGTCCTAACAGGACAGTGCTGTCGCCGACGAAGTGGCCGCTCATTGCCCGTCCCCCTTGTTTCCGGTGCCGACCAGGGAGAAGAAGACGTCTTCCAGCGTCGGCTGCTTCTCGACATACTCGACCTTGGCCGGCGGAAGAAGCCGCTTGAGCTCGTCCAGCGTCCCGTTCACGAGCACCCGCCCCTCGTGCAGGATCGCGATCCGGTCGGCCAGCTGCTCCGCCTCGTCCAGGTACTGCGTGGTGAGCAGCACCGTCGCGCCCTGCTCGGCCAGCTCTTCGACCGCGCGCCAGACATCGTTGCGTGCCTGCGGATCGAGCCCGGTCGTCGGCTCGTCGAGAAAGATCACCCGCGGGGTTCCGATCAGGCTCATCGCGATGTCGAGCCGACGGCGCATGCCGCCCGAGTACGTCGACACCTTGCGCGATCCGGCCTCGGTCAGCGCGAACCGCCGCAGCAGGCCGTCCGCGATCTCGCCGGGGTTGTCGA
Organism: Streptomyces sp. AA4; assembly: GCF_000158875.1. Classification (NCBI taxonomy): domain Bacteria; kingdom Bacillati; phylum Actinomycetota; class Actinomycetes; order Kitasatosporales; family Streptomycetaceae; genus Streptomyces; species Streptomyces sp. AA4. The sequence goes on from NZ_GG657746.1 coordinate 6,996,862, forward strand.
GGTGCCGCAGTTTGGCGACCAGTACGAGATTTTCGCGCCCGGTAAGGATTTCGTCGACCGCCGCGAACTGCCCGGTGAGGCTGATCGACTCGCGCACGTCCGCCCCCTGGCTCGCCACCGCGAACCCGTTGACCTCCGCTTCCCCCGCGTCGGCCTTGAGCAGCGTGGAGAGAATCCGCACGACCGTCGTCTTGCCCGCCCCGTTCGACCCGAGCAGCGCGAAAATACTGCCGCGCGCCACCTCGAAATCGACGCCGCGCAACACTTCCAGCTTGCCGTAGGACTTCCGCAGCCCCCGGACCCGGATCGCCGGCGCCGTCATCCCGCACCGCCGACCGCGCGGTCGATCGATTCGGTCAGCCGCGTCCGCTCCCGGGAAATCCAGTTCCCCTCGGGATAACTCCGGAGGAACTCCTCCGCGAACTCGACCGGCTCGTCGCCGACGATCTCCCGGACCGTCGTCCCGCTCGCCACGCTCTGCTCGAACAGGTCGATGAGATCGTCCAGCATCCGCAGATGGCTTTCCGCCGTCCCCGGCCCGAAATACTGCAGATACCGGTGCAGCGCCTTGATCGCCGCGCGGTAGTCCGGCGGCAGCTCCTCGACGCGCGCCTTGTACCGCCGGTACCGCTTCTTGTCCTCCAGCGGCCCGGTGACCACTTCCAGATAATGCAGATACCTGCTCTTGCCTTCATTCCCCATGTTCGATTCCCTCCTTGCGCAGCTGTTCGAGCCGGTCCGAGAGAAACCGCCAGTTCCGCCAGAACTCGTCGAGATTCGCCCTCCCCAGGGCGTTCAGCGTGTAGACCTTCCGCGGCGGCCCTTTTTCGGACGGCACTTTTTCGACGTCGACGAGCCCGCGTTGCTCGATCCGCACGAGCAACGCGTAGACGGTGCCCTCGGCGAGATCGGTGAACCCCCGTTCGCGCAACCAGGAGGTGATCTCGTACCCGTACGCGGGCCGCCCGGCGAGAATCGCGAGGACGATGCCCTCCAAGGTCCCCTTGAGCATCTCCGTCGCCTGCTTGCCCATCGAACGCCTTCCAGCTAGTCAGTGTTGCTGAGTACCACTAGATAGTAACACTGACTACCGGCGACAGGGAGGGCCTTTGCCGAGGCTCGAGAAGCCGAACAGGAAGAGCGGGCAGCGAAAAGGTCGCGATGCCGTTGGCCCGCAACAGAATCGACAGCGTGATTCAGCGGTGCGCCGCGCGAAGGAAGGCCGCGCGGTTCAGGAGAAGCCGAGAATCAGGGAAGTTCGCGCCAGCGGAGGTCGCCCCAGCCCGCCGAGGTGACATCGGCCAGCTCGGCCCAGCGAGTCGTCCCGGGGCGGACGTGCGTGTCCGAGCCGATGGACCACTCGGGCGCCTCCGGCTCGACGTGGTCGAACTCGTCGATGCCGGACGGGGTGCGCCACACCGCGGTGCAGGAATCGCACATCAGCACGACCTTGCCGTGCTCGGTGACCAGCGGGCGAATCAAACCCTGATCCCAGAACGACGGACATTCGACCAGCCACATCGCGCCACCACCGCCTCGCGCCTCGGAAAACCGCCGCGCCCCGAGCGAGGCCGCAGCCTTTCGACAGCACAACACCGCTCAGTGAACGAGCCGCTACGCAGACGCCAACTCGGCCGGAACAGGCGCGGACGGCCGAGCAGCGCATCACCTGGACGAATGACACATCCTTCGCGCGAGCCGCTTCGGGGCACCCGGTGGCCGCGGCGGACAGCACGACACCAATCCGCCTCACCGACCGCCGTGTCCTCGCCGACAGCCAAGCCCCCGGAATGCCCCCGCCCCGGGTCCGGCAAGCCGTCCACCCCCGCATGAGCCCCGGCCACCAGGAAGCCGGACCGCATGGTCCGGACCAACCCGGCGCCCACCGCGCCCAGCCGCACCGGCGGCGGCCCGGGCCGGGGATGTGGCCGGAATCACCCCAACCCGGCCGAGGTGGCGGCGATCGGTCCGGGCGACGCGTACGGTGGGCCCTGCTGTCTGTCAGGCTGGGCCTCTCAACCGATCCAGACAATGACGTGTCTCACGAGCGTCCAGGTGGCGTGTTTCCGGCCACCGGCAGGGGACTAGCCTGGCGGTCAGCAGATGCTTGTGATATCGGATCGAGAATGGATAGAGGCGAGAGCCAGCCGTGGCCAGCAGCAGTCCCGCATCGCAGTTCGGTGCCAATGAGTGGCTCGTCGAGGAAATGTACGAGCGGTTTCTCGCGGACCCCCAGTCGGTAGACGCCGCCTGGCACGATTTCTTCGCCGACTACAAGCCCACTCCGGGCGGCAACGGCACGCAGGCGGGAGAGAACGGAGAGGTCAAGTCCTCCGCTCCGGCCCCCGCGGCCAAGCCCGCGCCGGCCGCGAAGTCCTCGGCCGCCCCCGCGGCCAAGGCGCCCGCCGCCAAGGCTCCGGCGGCGAAGGCCCCGGCCGCCAAGAGCGCGCCGGCCGCGAAGGCCGCCCCGGCCGAGAAGCCCGCTCCGGCCAAGACCGCCCCGGAATCCAAGCAGCTCCGCGGTGCCGCGGCGGCGATCGCCAAGAACATGGACGCCTCGCTCGCCGTGCCGACCGCGACCAGCGTGCGCGCCGTGCCGGCGAAGCTGATGGCGGACAACCGCATCGTCATCAACAACCACCTCAAGCGCACCCGCGGCGGCAAGATCTCCTTCACGCACCTCATCGGCTACGCCATGGTGCGGGCGCTGAAGGACTTCCCGAACATGAACCGGCACTACCAGCTGATCGACGGGAAGCCGTTCGCGGTCACGCCGGAGCACGTGAACTTCGGCCTCGCGATCGACATGAAGGGCAAGGACGACTCCCGCACTCTCGTCGTGGCCTCGATCAAGGCCACCGAGAACATGACCTTCATGCAGTTCTGGCAGGCCTACGAGGAGATCGTCAAGAAGGCCCGCACGAACAAGCTCACCGCGGACGACTTCGCGGGCACCACCATCTCGCTCACCAACCCGGGCGGCATCGGCACCAACCACTCGGTGCCGCGGCTGCAGGCGGGCCAGGGCGCGATCATCGGCGTCGGCGCGATGCAGTACCCGGCGTCGTTCGAGGGCACCAGCGAGAAGACCCTGGTCGACCTCGCGGTCAGCAAGATCATGACGCTGACCTCGACCTATGACCACCGCATCATCCAGGGCGCGGAGTCCGGCGAGTTCCTAAAGCGCATTCACGAACTGCTGCTCGGCGAGGACGGCTTCTACGACGACGTCTTCACCAGCCTGCGGCTGCCGTACGAGCCGATCCGCTGGGTCGCCGACATCCCGGACGGCCCGGTCGACAAGACCGCGCGCGTCATGGAGCTGATCGAGGCGTTCCGGATGCGCGGCCACCTGATGGCCGACACCGACCCGCTGAACTACCGCCAGCGCAGCCACCACGACCTGGACGTGCTCAGCCACGGCCTGACCCTGTGGGACCTGGACCGCGAGTTCGCCGTCGGCGACTTCTCCAGCCGCGAGCGGATGAAGCTGCGCGACATCCTCGGCGTGCTGCGCGACTCGTACTGCCGCACGGTCGGGGTGGAGTACACGCACATCCTCGACCCCGAGGAGCGCGGCTGGATCCAGGAGCGCGTCGAGGTCCGGCACAGCAAGCCGGAGCCGTCCGCGCAGAAGTACATCCTGTCGAAGCTCAACGCCGCCGAGGCGTTCGAGACCTTCCTGCAGACCAAGTACGTCGGCCAGAAGCGGTTCTCGCTGGAGGGCGGCGAGACCGCGATCCCGCTGCTCGACACCATCCTGGACAAGGCCGCCGAGCACGAGCTCGACGAGGTCGTCATCGGCATGCCGCACCGCGGCCGGCTGAACGTGCTGGCGAACATCGTCGGCAAGCCGATCAGCCAGATCTTCCAGGAGTTCGAGGGCAACCTCGACCCGGGCCAGGCGCACGGTTCCGGCGACGTGAAGTACCACCTCGGCGCCGAGGGCAAGTACTTCCGGATGTTCGGCGACGGGGAGACCCGGGTGTCGCTGGCGTCCAACCCGTCGCACCTGGAGACCGTCGACCCGGTCCTCGAGGGCATCGTCCGCGCCAAGCAGGACATCCTCGACAAGGGCGGCGAGGGCTACACCGTGCTGCCGGTCCTGATGCACGGCGACGCGGCCTTCGCGGGCCAGGGCGTCGTGGCCGAGACCCTGAACCTGGCGCTGCTGCGCGGCTACCGCACCGGCGGCACCGTGCACGTCATCGTCAACAACCAGGTCGGCTTCACCACCGCGCCGGAGCACTCGCGCTCCAGCCAGTACGCCACCGACGTCGCGAAGATGATCGGCGCGCCGGTCTTCCACGTGAACGGCGACGACCCGGAGGCCGCGTACTGGGTCGCGAAGCTGGCGGTCGACTACCGCCAGGCGTTCCACAAGGACGTCGTGATCGACCTGGTCTGCTACCGCCGCCGCGGGCACAACGAGGGCGACGACCCGTCGATGACGCAGCCGGCGATGTACGACATCATCGATTCGAAGCGTTCGGTCCGGAAGACCTACACCGAATCGCTGATCGGCCGGGGCGACATCTCCGTCGAGGAGGCCGAGGCCGCGCTGCGCGACTTCTCCAGCCAGCTCGAGCACGTCTTCAACGAGGTCCGCGAACTGGAGCGGCACCCGGCGAAGGCGAGCCCGTCGGTCGAGGGCGAGCAGCAGATCCCGGCGAAGGTCGCCACCGCCGTGTCGCGCGAGGTCGTCGAGAAGATCGGCGACGCGTTCGTCAACCTGCCCGAGGGCTTCACCCCGCACCCGCGGGTCAAGCCGGTCATGGAGCGCCGCCACAAGATGTCCCGCGAGGGCGGCATCGACTGGGCGTTCGGCGAACTGCTCGCGTTCGGGTCGCTGGCGCTGGAAGGCCGTCTCGTGCGGCTGTCCGGCCAGGACTCCCGGCGCGGCACCTTCACCCAGCGGCACTCGGTGTTCATCGACCGCAAGAACGGCCAGGAGTACTCGCCGCTGCAGCACCTGGCCGACGGCCAGGGCCGCGTGATGATCTACGACTCGGCGCTGTCGGAGTACGCGGCCGTCGGCTTCGAGTACGGCTACTCGGTGGCGAACTCCGACGCGCTGGTGATGTGGGAAGCGCAGTTCGGCGACTTCGTCAACGGCGCGCAGACCGTGATCGACGAGTACATCTCCTCCGGCGAGGCCAAGTGGGGCCAGCGCTCGGACGTCGTGCTGCTGCTGCCGCACGGCCACGAGGGCCAGGGCCCGGACCACACGTCCGGCCGGATCGAGCGGTTCCTGTCGCTGTGCGCGGAAGCGTCGATGACCGTCGCGGTGCCGTCCACCCCGGCGAACTACTTCCACCTGCTGCGCCGGCACGCCCTCGACGGCATCCAGCGTCCGCTGATCGTCTTCACCCCGAAGTCGATGCTGCGGAACAAGGCGGCGACCTCGTCGGTCGAGGACTTCACCGGCCAGAGCCGGTTCATGTCGGTGATCGACGACGCGACGCAGGACCCGGCGAAGATCCGCAAGGTGCTGCTCACCTCGGGCAAGCTCTACTGGGAGCTGGTGGCCGAGCGCGAGAAGCGCGGCGCGGACGACGTCGCGATCGTGCGGATCGAGCAGTACTACCCGCTGCCGAAGAAGAAGCTGCTGGCCGCGGTGGAGCGCTACACGAACGCCCAGCAGATCGCGTGGGTCCAGGAAGAGCCGGAAAACCAGGGCGCGTGGCCGTTCTTCGGCCTCAACCTGCCGCGGAAGTTCCCGGAGTTCTTCGGCGGGCTCGACGTGGTGGCGCGGCGTCCGATGGCCGCCCCGTCGGCGGGTTCGTCCAAGGTGCACGAGGTCGAGCAGAAGGCGCTGATCGCCAAGGCGTTCGACTGATCCTCGTCTCCATCGAAGGCCGCCGCGGGATTCGTTCCCGCGGCGGCCTTCGCCGTTCTCAGACCGTTTCCACCCGAAACACCGCGATCTTCGCCGCGGCCGCCGCCACTCCGTCCGGCGTCGGCGACTCCGCCAGCCCGGTCGTCACGTAACGCTTCCCCACGCTCGGCGGCCCGTCGGCCACCACCTCCCGCAGCACCGGCCCCCGCTCCGCGACCGGCACCTCCGCGAACCGCACCCGCCGCGACCGCCGGCCCCGCGACAGCGTCCCCTCCCCGGCCGCGCGCACGTTCGCCACCCAGGCCGCCTTCGGGAACGCCTGGATCAGGTACTCCCCGCCCTGGACTTTCAATACTGCCAACGGAAACGTCCGCGGTTCGCCGCTGCGCCGCCCCGGGACGGTGAGCAGCTCCATCGGCCCGAACGCGAGCCCCGCGCGCTGCAGGGCGGTGATGACCCGGTTGATCGTGTTGACCTTGCGCCGGTATCCGGCTGCCTTCGTGTCCATGGCCCTGAGCGTACGCCAACTTGTATGACTTTCATACTTTCTCTTACTCATAGCTATACCTTCCGGGTATGCCCGGGGTGCCGGAACGGCAGTGGCGGCCTCCTCGCCGTACCCAGTTGACTGGTTCGCAAACACCCGAGGAGGGCTGGAGTGCACTACGACGTCGTCGTCGTAGGAGGCGGTGCTGGGGGTATCGCCTCCGCGGCCGGGGCGGCGCGGACCGGGGCACGGGTGCTGCTGGTCGAGCAGTACCCGTACCTGGGCGGCGCGGCGACGATCAGTTCCGTGCTGACCCTCTGCGGCTTCTTCGACCAGACCGGACAGCAGGTCGTCGCGGGCGTCGGCGAGGAGGTGCTGCGGCGGCTGCGCCACCGCGGTGCCTACGAAGAAAAGACCATGGGCTGGACGGGCAACAAGATCGTCCTGCTCGACCTGGAAACCACGAAACTGGTCTACGACGACTTGGCCGCCGACGCTGGCGTAGACGTCCTCCTGCACACCAAGCTCATCGGCGCGAAGCGGACCCACGGCGTCGTCACCGAGGTCGCACTGCACCATCGCGGCGGCCTCGAACGCGTGACCGCCGGTGCGTTCGTCGACGCCAGCGGCGACGGCGCGCTCCTGGCCGCCGCCGGCGCCGCCGTCCGGATCGCCCCGCTGAGCGACCGGCAAACCAGCACGCTCGTCTGCCGCTTCTCCGGCGTCCCCGAAGACGCCGACCTGTCCCGGGAGGGCCTGCGCGCCGCCGTCGCCGCGTACGAACGGGAAACCGGCGTCCAGCTGGCTCGCGACTACGGCATCGCCGTGCACCTTCCGGTGACCCGCGACGTCATCGCCCTGCTCGTAGACGAACAAACCGACGTCCTCGACGCCGCTGCGCTCAGCCGCGACGAAGCCAACGCGCGTCGGCAGGCGTGGCATTACCTGGACGCGCTGCGCAAACACCTCGCCGGCTGGTCGTCCGCGCGCCTCGAAGAAACCGGTCCGCAGCTGGGCATCCGCGAGGGCCGCCACCTGGTCGGGCGCGAACAGCTCACCGGCCGCGACGTCCGGACCGCCCGCAAACGCCCGGACGCGTCCATCGGCCGCTGCGGCTGGCCGATCGAGGACCACGCGGGCCCCGGGGTCACCCGCTACGAACCGATCGCCGGCCGGGGCTGGTACGACCTCCCCTACGGCGCGATCTGCTCCGCCGACACCTCGAACGTCTGGGCAGCCGGCCGGCTGACCAGCTCCGACGACGACGCGTACGCCTCCGTCCGGGTCATGGGCACCGCCTTCGCGACCGGCCACGCCGCCGGGGTCGCCGCCGCCCAGTACGTCGACGGCCGAGCCCACGACGTCCGCGCGATCCGGGCCGAATTGCACCGCCAGGGCGCCCTGGCTTGACCGCCGCCGCTCGGTAACGGGAACCTTCCCTGATCATCCTCCCGGTCCGAAGGAGCGCCCATGCCGAGCCGCTATCGCTGGGTCGTTTTGCTGCTCTGCTGGGCAGTGTTCACGATGACCTCGGTAGACCGGTCCACGTGGGGCCCCGCGTCCTCCGCGGTCAGCGATTCGCTCGGCGTGCCGCTCGCCGCGCTCGGGATCTTCGCCACCTGCTACTACATCGGCTACGTCATCTCGAACACCGCCGGCGGCTTCCTCTCCGACTGGCTGGGCAGTCGCGCGATCCTCGGCATCAGCTCCCTGGTCGCGGGCGCGCTGATGGTCGGCTTCGGCTCAACCACCTCAATCGCCTGGGGTCTCGTCCTGCAAGCTTTGCTGGGCCTGTTCGCCGGAGTCGACTTCTCCGCCGGGCTGAAGCTGATCACCACCTGGTTCCGTCCCGAGGAACACGGCCTGGCGAGCGGCATCTTCATGACCGCGACGTCACTGGGCACGGTCGTAGCCAACGCCGTCGTGCCCACGCTCGTGAAAAACAGCGGCTGGCCCGTGTCGTACCACCTCTTCGGCGCTGTCACCGTCGCGCTCGGCCTGCTGTGCCTGGCCTTCCTCCGCAACGGCACCGCGGCTGCTTCCCCTCGCCGCGGTCTGCCGAACCCTCGCCCGCTCTTCCGCAACCGCGACCTGCTGCTCCTGGGCTTGGCAGGTTTCGGCGGCCTGTGGGGCACCTACGGTTTCGTCACGTGGTCCAACACCCTGATGATCCGAGGCGAACACATCGACCCCGTCCGGGCCGGGGTAGTCCTGGTCATCTTCTCCGGCACGGCGGTAGTGATCAAACCGCTGATCGGCTGGCTGACCGACAAAGTCGGCCTGGGCAGGCGAATCCCCATCATCGCCGTCTTGGTCCTGTTCGGCGCCGCCCTGCTGGTCTTCGGTTCTCTCAGCAGCTACGGCGCTTTCCTAGTGGTAGCCCCGATTCTCGGCATCGGCGCGTACGCCTACAGCCCCCTGACCGCCGCGATGATCCCCGCCCTGACCGGTGCCCGCCTAGCCGGTTCCGCCGCTGGCGCGGTGAACGCTTTCTGGCAACTGGGCAGCGTGATCGTGCCCGCCGTCGTGGGCCCGGTTTTCCACGCGACGGGCTCGTTCTACTCCGCGTTCCTCACCCTGGCCGCCGGACCGCTCGTGGGTGCGGTGGTCCTGTTGTTCATGCGAGACGACCGCCCGGCACGGGTTGCTCCGCAGACAGCCGCGGCTTGATCAGGGGCTTCCGAGCACCGGACCCGGCCACGGTGACGGTCAGGTCGAGCCACTCCTCCATCGACGTCAGCCGGGCGACCCCACCGAAGTCGGCGTACGCCTTCGCCAACTGTTTCCGGAAACTCCGCAATTCCTCGGCCCGCAATCCGGCGGGCACCCGAGCCGTGAACCCGCCGACCACGAGGTCGACCGGGCTGAAAAGCCAGTTGCCGTCCCAGAAATCGACCGCCCCCGCGTGCATCCGCCCCAGGACCTCGATCACCAGCCGATCGCCGTCCCTCGCCCCCAACCGCACCACTGCACCTCGCCCCCGGGCCTCCACCCTAATGCGGCCCGCCAAAATCATTTTCCGCGCACGCCTCCGCTCAGGGAAACTGAGCGACATGCAGATCCGCCAGTCCACCACCGCAGACGCGCCCGCGATCCACGCCGTGCACACCGCCGCGTTCCGGGTCCACAACCCGCACGTCACCGGCGAAATGCCAGAAGCCAAGCTAGTCACCGAACTCACCGCCGACGGCGATCTGCTCCCCGCGCTCTCGCTCGTCGCACTCCGCGACGGCGAAGTGATCGGCCACGCCTGCTCCAGCCCAGGCCGCCTCGGGGACGACCCGGAATCCGCCATCGGCTTCGGCCCGCTGGGCGTCCACCCGGACCACCACCGCAGCGGCGCCGGCTCAGCACTGGTCCACGCAACCATCGGTGCCGCCAACGCACTCGGCTACGGCCTGATCGTGCTGCTCGGCGACCCCGGCTATTACTCCCGCTTCGGCTTCGTCCTGGCCGAAAAGCTCGGCGTCACGCCGCCGGTACCGGAATGGGCCCCGCACTTCCAGGCCCTCCCGCTAGCGGCATACACCCCGGAAAACCACGGAGCATTCCGCTACGCCGCGGCTTTCGACCGGCTCTGAGCCGTTCGCATCACGAGGACTTCAGTCCGTTCCGCCGCAAGAACTCCTCCGCGACATCCTTCGCATTCCGCTTCTCGTCCGTGTACTGCACGTTCAGCTCAGTCAGCTGCTCAGTAGTCAGCGCCGCCGAAACCCGGTTCAACGCGGCCGTCTCGGCGGCGTTCAACGTGCCGCGCGCCACCAGCGGCACGATGTTCTGCGCCGGGAACATGTGTTTGTCGTCTTCCAGCGGCACGAACCCGTTGGACGCGATCGTCGCCGAGGTGCTGAACAGGTCCGCCACCTGCACCTCACCCGATTTCAGCGCCGCCACCGTGACCGGGCCGCCGGTGTCCGTCGTGCGGATTTCCTTGAATTCGCAGCCGTACAGCTGCTTGATCCGGTCTTTCCACCGGCTGCTCCACTGCCCGGGCCCGCCCATCACCAGGTCTTTGCAGCGCGGTCCCAGGTCCGAGAACGTCTTCACCCCGGTGGCCGCGAGTTCCTTGCCCACCACGAGCAAATCCTTGTCCTGCGCGGGTGACTGGTCGAGCACCTCGAAGCCGCGCGGGATTTTCTGCTTGAGCTGCGCGTAAACGTCTTCCGATGTCGTCGCGGGGGTACTCTTGTCGAAGTACCGCAGCAGGTTCCCGGAGTAATCCGGCACCACGGACAAAGATTTGTCCTGCAGCGCTTTCACCACGACTTCGCGACTGCCGACCGGCGGCCGCACCGTTACGTTGTGCGCGCCGACATTCCGCAGCGCCCCGGCGTAAATCTGGGCCAGCAAAGAGCTTTCCCCGACATCCGACGCACCGATGATGATATCGCCGCTCGTACCGCCCTCACCGCCGCCGGACAGCGGGTTTCCGCACGCCGACGCCAGCAGCGCGAGCCCGGCCACCAGGATCCCCCACCGTTTCACGCCGCTCCTCCCGCAGCCACTGCCCGGCCGGACGCCGCCTGCGCGGCCAGCCGGACTCCCTTGGGCACCAACGCCCGCTGCGCCGCGGCGAGCAGCAGGTCGACCACGATCGCCAGCAGCGCGGTGAGAATCGCGCCCGCGACGACCTCGGTGTAGTCCAAAATGGCCAGTCCGTCGAGCAGGAACCGGCCGAGGCCGCCGAGACCGACGTACGCGGCGACCGCGGCGGTCGCGATCAGCTGCAGCACCGCGTTGCGGATTCCGCCCAGTACCAACGGAAGCGCGATCGGCACCTCGACCTGCCACAGCCGTTGCCAGCCGGTCATTCCGATGCCCTGCGCGGCATCCACGACATCGTGTTCGGCGGCTTGCAGACCGGCGTATGTGCCCGCCAGCACCGGCGGGATCGCCAGCACCACCAAGCCGATGATCGTCGCCGTGGTGCTTTCGGTGAAGAGCAGGAACAGGAACGTGACGAGCCCGAGCGTCGGCAGGGCGCGGATCGCGTTGCCGACGCCGACCAGCACCACGCCGCCGCGGCCGGTGTGGCCGACGAACAGTCCGATCGGGATCGCGATCACCAGCGCGATGACGAGCGCCAGCACGACGTAGCCGACGTGTTCGACGAGCCGGGCGAGGATGCCGGCCGGGCCCTGCCAGTTCGCGGCGGTGGTGAACCAGGTGAAGACGTCGCCGATCATCCCGCCACCTCCGCGGCCGGCGCGCGACCCGCTCTCTCCCAAGGCGTCAGCAGATTCCGGAGCAAGACCAGCAGCAGGTCGACGATCAGCGCGAGCAGCATCGTCAGCACGATCCCGACCACGATCGGCGAGAAGTACTCCCGCTGGAACCCGTCGGTGAACAGCACGCCGAGCGCCCCGGTCCCGATCAGCGCGCCGACGCTGACCAGGCTGATGTTGCTCACCGACGCCACCCGGACCCCCGCCGCGAGCACCGGCACCGCGAGCGGCAGTTCGACGCTGAAGAACCGGCGCGGCTCGCGATACCCGATCGCCGTGGCGGCCGCGACGATGTGCGGCGGCACGGCTTCCAGCGCGTCGAGCACCGGACGCACCAGCAGCGCGGTGGTATAGATGGTCAGCGCGACGATCACGTTGATGCTGTCGAGAATCTTCGTGCCGATAATGCCGGGAATCACCACGAAAAGCGCCAGCGACGGGATCGTGTACAGCAGATTCCCCACCACCAGCAGCACACTGCGCGCGGGCCGCCAGCGATGTCCGAGCCAGCCGAACAGGATCGCCAGCACAATGCCCGCGACCAGCGGCACCAGCGCGAGATAGATGTTCTCGAGGAGATTGGCGAGGATCTCGCCGCGGTTGTTGGCGCTCGACAGGTACCGGCCGAGTTCGTCGAAGAAGCCGCCCATCAGGACGCCTGCGGGGAGGCCTCGATTACATCCAAGACCTGGTGCGCGACCACCGTCCCGAGCACGCGGTTCTCGTCGTCCACCACGACGCCGAGGCTGGCCGGCGACGACAGCGCCGCGTCGAGCGCCCCGCGGATCGGCGTGCCCTGCACGTACAGCGATCCGCCTGCCACGAGGTCGGTTTCGGCCAGCGGACCGTCCACAGTGGAGCCCGGCGGCAGCCAGCCGCGCGGCTGCTTCTCGTCGTTCACCGCGAGCAGCCAGCCGTCCGACGGACCGTCGATCTTGCTGCCCAGCTCGACGGTGCGGGCGGGCGACACCTCGACGCCGCGGCCCGGAAGGAAGGAAAGCCCGCGATAACCGCGATCGCGGCCGACGAAGGACGCGACGAAGTCGTCCACCGGATGCCGGAGCACGTCGGCCGGAGTGCCGTACTGCGCGAGCTTCCCGCCGACGCGCATCACCGCGACCTTGTCCCCCAGCCGCACCGCCTCGTCGATGTCGTGCGTGACGAACACGATTGTCTTGCCCAGCTGGGATTGCAGCCGCAGCAGCTCGTCCTGCAGTCCTTCGCGGACCACCGGGTCGACCGCGGAGAACGGCTCGTCCATCAGCAGCACCGGCGAATCGGCGGCGAGCGCGCGAGCCACGCCGACGCGCTGCTGCTGCCCGCCGGACAGCTGCGCCGGGTACCGCTTCCCGAGTTCCGTCGGCAGGCCGACCGTCTCGAGCAGTTCGGCCGCGCGGGCGCGTGCTTTGCGTTTGTCCCATCCGGACAGCAGCGGCACGGTAGCGATGTTGTCGAGCACTGTCCGGTGTGGAAAGAGCCCCGCGTGCTGGATCACATAGCCGATGCCGCGGCGCAGCACCGCCGGGTCGCCGTCGCTGACGTCCTTGCCGTCCAGCAGCACCGTGCCCGAGGTCGGCTCGACCATCCGGTTGATCATCCGCAGCGAGGTCGTCTTGCCGCATCCGGACGGTCCGACGAACACCGTGATCGTGCCGTCTTCCACGGTGAGCGAAAGGCCGTCGACCGCGACCGTGCCGTCCGGATAGCGTTTGACGACGTCTCGGAATTCGATGGTCACAGACTTCTCCCCACGTCCGGTGCAGAGTCCGACGGTAGCCGACTCGCGCGGCCTTGGCAGCCTGTCCCGCAGGGTGGCCGACTACCCTCGGACCCCGTGACCGCCCTAGACGACGTCCTCGCCGCACACGGTGCCGCCGTCCGCCCGCTCTACGAAGTGCTCACCCTGCTGCGCAGCGGCTCGTACGAGCTGGCCGACCTGGTGCGGCTCACCGCCGCCCCGCGCCGAAGCGTCGAAGACCTCCTGGCGGCCCTGGAACCGGACCTCGAACGTTCCCCCGCCGGCCTCCGCATCGCCCCTAACGCCCGCGACACCTACGCGTCGTACTCCCTGCCGCCCCTGGCCGACCCGCTCGACGCAGCAGTCGCCGCCCAGCCCGCCTTGCTCACCATGCTGGCCGAACGAATCGCCGCCGTCCCGCCCCCGCTCGCCGCTCTGGACCACGTGCAAGCGACCCCGGAGACCGTGCTGCGCCGCGCGTTGTGGCTGAACTCTCGCTACGACCTCCGCCGCAGCAAGCTGCTGTTTCTGGGCGACCACGACCTGACCTCGCTCGCCGTGCGCGCGGTATGCCCGGAAGCCGAACTGTCCGTAGTGGACCTCGACGAACGCGTCCTGTCCTACCTGGACACCACCGGAGAACGCACCATCTTCACCGCCCACGCCGACCTGCGCGTCGGATTGCCTCCCGCACTAACCGGCAAAGCAGACCTGGTCTTCAGCGACCCGCCCTACACACCGGAAGGCATGGGCCTCTTCGCTGCTCGTGCGGTGCAAGCTTTGCGCGAACCCACCGAAGGCCGCATCCTCCTGGCCTACGGCTACAGCCCGCGCCACCCCGCCCTAGGCGCACAAGTGCAGCGTTCGCTGGCGACCCTGGGCCTGACCTTCGAAGCGATCCTCCCGGACTTCAACCGCTATACCGGCGCGCAAGCAATCGGCAGCGCCGCGGACTTGTACGTCTGCCAGCCCACCGCGAAGGCGAAGAAGTCGTTCGCCCGCAAGGGAAGCTCCGCCATCTACACCCACGGCCCGCAATCCGTCGAATCGGCGGCCACGAAACCAGGCCTCCTGGCCGCCGCACGGGAAATCGCCTCGGAAGGCGGCCTGGCGCTGGAAACCCGCCCAGTCGGCTGGGCCACGTCCGGCCCAGAAGGCGACGCGGTCGCCATGGACCTCACCGCCGACCCCGGCCCGTGGCTGCTACGCACCCTGCTGGGCACGAACGCCCGCCGCCTGGCGCTGCTGCTGCCGAACAACCACCCCGACCTAGCGGACGCGGCCGCGCAAGCTTCGCTCACCGCACTGGTAGCGGACAAATACCGCCTCCGCCTGCTCCGCAGCACCCCAGACAACCGCCACGCGATCGTCGCCGCCGACCTGGTGGATCACCCTTCCGAGCTACTGACCCGCGCCCACGCCCGCCTAGCGAACGCAGCACTGAACGTCCCGGAGGATCTCGCGGACCTGCGCCTGGTGGACGTACCCCGCCACCGCCTGGCGGAACTCCTCCCCGGCTGATCCCCTGGGCAGCCAATTGCAGACTTCGCGCCAACCCCGGCGACGGGATGCCGAGGCCGGTGAAGCCACTCCGGGGAGAAACCCGCTTCGCATCGCGTACGAGGCCGCTGCCGCAACCCGCCAGACACGCGACCGAGCACCCGCTCGGACAGCTCGCGCACAGTCCGTGAGGGCCACCTTTACGTACTCAGAGTCCCTCAGGTTCCCCTCACGACCCTCCCGCCGGACGTGAAGGGCTCCTTGAGGGAATTAGATTCCCTCAAGGAGCCCTTCACGGACCGCTCCCCGCCGACCCCGCCGAGATCCCCCAAAGCCACATTGGGTGCGTCACACGCACCGAAGGCCACATTGGGTGCATCACACGCACCCAATGCCACATTGGGGCGCTAACAGCACGCCGCGAACC
The DNA here is from genome assembly GCF_000158875.1 of Streptomyces sp. AA4. Lineage (NCBI taxonomy): Bacteria > Bacillati > Actinomycetota > Actinomycetes > Kitasatosporales > Streptomycetaceae > Streptomyces > Streptomyces sp. AA4. Next base: position 7,012,078 of record NZ_GG657746.1, read on the forward strand.
CCAAGCCCCCACGCACCCAAGCCGCGAAAAAACCGCCGCCGCTGCACCCAAACACCGGGGGCACCCACCCCTCCCCCAACCCCGATACAAAGCCGCCCTGCGGTTCGGGGGTGCTTGTCAAGGCATCTTTCCCGCCTTGACAAGCACCCCCGAACCGTCAGCACAATCAAAAATCGGGGTGCCCCACGCAACCAAGGCGCAGCAATGTCGCCCGCCAGGGCGACGAGCCGCCAAAAAAGAAAAGCTCCCCAGCACAACCCCAGGGAGCCCTCCTAAAAAACCACCCTCAGCCAACAACCCCATCCAACTGCGCCGCCTTGGCCACCGCAGCCGCCACCTCAGGCGCGACCCGAGGATCCAACGGACTGGGCACAATCCGATCCGGCCCGAGGTCATCCGAAGCCACCGCCACAATCGCCTCCGCGGCAGCCAGCTTCATATTCTCCGTAATAGCCCGAGCCCCGGCATCCAACGCCCCCCGGAACACCCCGGGAAACGCCAGCACATTATTAATCTGGTTCGGAAAATCACTACGCCCAGTAGCCACAATCGCCGCGTGCTGAGCAGCAACCGCCGGATGCACCTCAGGATCCGGATTGGACAACGCGAACACGATCGAATCATCCGCCATCGTCGACAACAGCGAAGGATCGATGGTGGCCCCGGACAGCCCGAGGAACACATCAGCCCCACGCAACGCCTCGGCCAACCCACCGGTCAGCCCAGCCTTGTTCGTCGTCTCCACCAGCTGCCGCTTGATCGGGTTCAAATCCTCCCGGCCAGCGTGGACGATGCCGCGCGAGTCGAGCACCGTCACGTCCGCGACGCCGGCCGCGAGCAGGATCTTCGCGCAGGCCACCCCGGCCGCACCGGCCCCGGAGACCACGACCCGCTCGCCGGCGATGTCGCGGTCGAGGACCAGGTTCGCGCCGCGCAGGGCGGCGAGGGTGACGATCGCGGTGCCGTGCTGGTCGTCGTGCATGACCGGGCAGTCCAGCGCTTCCTTGAGCTTGTCCTCCAGCTCGAAGCAGCGCGGCGCGGAGATGTCCTCGAGGTTGACCGCGCCGAACGACGGGCGCAGCCGCACCAGGGTCTCGACGATCTCGTCGACGTCGGTGGTGTCGAGCACCAGCGGGATCGAGTCCAGTCCGCCGAAGGTCTTGAAGAGGACCGACTTGCCCTCCATGACCGGCAGCGACGCGCTCGCGCCGATGTCCCCGAGGCCGAGCACCGCGGTGCCGTCGCTGACCACCGCCACGAGCCGGTCCGCCCAGGTGTACCGCTTCGCCTTGGCCGCGTCCTCGGCGATCGCGCGGCTCACCTTCGCCACGCCGGGCGTGTAGGCGATCGAGAGGTCGCGCGGGTCGGAGATCGGCCGGGTCGCCGCCACGGAGAGCTTGCCGCCCTCGTGCCCGGTGAAGATCTCGGCGTCGGTCACGGCCGCGACGGTGCTGGCCTGGTCGGTCATCGGGGTTCCTGTCGTAGGAATGACGGTAGCGGGCGGATGGGTCTGGGTCATCGAACGTACTCCTGGGACTGCGAGCGGGGGACCACCTGGTCGACGGGCGAACACGCCCGTCGCGTGTGGGAACTCGTCCTCCGGACGGCAGCCCAGCGCGGTAGCGCCGGCCTGTCGGCGAGGCGTCTGCGCGGCCATCCGATCCGTGGGGTGTGGCGATGGCCGCCGACGCTGCGGTCCGTCAATCATGACAGGCCCCCGGCCGGCCCCGACCCCTCGGTGCGGCTCATGTCACAGATTCGCGATTCCCAAGACGTCCGTCCGGTTTCGGAAGCAGTTCCGTTCCGGGACCGGAGAACGCACTCGATAGGGTGGCCGCCATGGACTTCCGCCCGCTCAAGGTCTCCGGCGCATTCGAGTTCGTCCCGCGCGTCTTCCCCGACGCACGCGGGCTTTTCGTGGCTCCGTTCCAGGAGGAGGCGATCGTCCGCGCGGCCGGGCATCCGCTGCGCGTCGCGCAGACGAACCACAGCGTTTCCCGCGCGGGCACGATCCGCGGCGTGCATTTCGCCGACACCCCGCCGGGCCAGGCGAAGTACGTGTACTGCCCGAGCGGGGCGCTGCTGGACGTCGTGGTGGACCTGCGGGCCGGGTCGCCGACGTTCGGCGAATGGGACGCGGTACGGCTCGACTCGGCCGAGTTCCGCGCGGTCTACGTGGCCGAAGGCCTCGGGCACGCCTTCGTCGCGCTGGAAGACGACACCGTGATGGCGTATCTCTGCTCGGAGCCGTACAACCCGGCGGGCGAGCACGGCATCAACCCGCTCGACCCGGCACTGGACCTGCCGTGGCCCGCCGATCTGGCCCCCATTGTGTCCGAAAAGGACAAAGCGGCGCCGACCCTGGCCGAAGCGCTCGACCAGGGCCTGCTGCCCTCCTACGCCGATTGCGCGGCGTATTACGAAAAGCTGCGGTCGGCGAACCGCTAGGCGCGCACGCCGTCCTCGGCGAGGACCCGTTCGATATTGCGCTCGGCCAGCGCGGTGATCGTCACGAACGGGTTCACGCCGGTGCTGCCCGGAATCAGCGACCCGTCCGTCACGTACAGGTTCCGGTACCCCTTCACGCGCCCGTAGTCGTCGGTCGCCTCGCCGAGCACCAATCCGCCGAGCGGGTGGTAGGTGAACCGGTTTTCGAACGCCCGCGTGTCGCCGAAAAGGTCGTAGCGGTAGATCGTGGAGTTCGCCTTGTTGATCCGGTCGAACAGCGATTTCGCCGCGTCGATCGACGGCTGCCCCTGATCCGGCGACCACTGCAGTTTCGCCGAATCGCTCGCGGCGTCGTAGGTGAAGTGGCCGCGTTCGGGGTTCTTGGTGATCGCCAGGTACAGGCTCGCCCACGTTTCGAGCCCGGCGGGCACCGGCGCGATCTCGGCGAACACCGGATGCGCCGGGTTGTCCCAGTCGTCGATGCCGAGCGCGGGCATGCCCGATTCGAGGCTGCCGGTCGTGTCCCACACGTGGTTGGCGCGGCCGAGCATCACGTTGCCGTTGGTCCCCCAGCCCTGGCCGACGGCCTCGGACAGCCGCGGCAGCCGTCCGGTGTCGCGGGCGCGGACCAGCAGTTCGGTCGAGCCGAGGCTGCCCGCGCCGAGGAACAGGTACTTCGTCGACAGGTGCTTGGTGGCGAGCACATTCCCGAGCGCGTCGGATTCGCGCACGACGAGCGTGTACGTGCCGTCCTGCTGCTGGATGATCTCGCGGACCTCGTGCAGCGTCTGGATCGTCACGTGCCCGGTGCCGAGCGCGGCGGCGAGATAGGTCTTGTCCAGCGAGCGTTTGCCGTGGTTGTTGCCGTAGATGACCTCGGACGCGAGCGCCGAGCGTTCGACTGTACCGGCCTCCTCCTTCTTCATGTACTCGAAGTCGTAGACGCTCGGCACGAACGTCGTCTTCAGCCCGGTTTTCTGCGCGGCTTTCCGGGAAACGCGCGCGAACTGATACGACTTGCAGGTCTCGAACCAGTCCGGGTCGATGTGGTTCACGCCGAGTCCCGCGTTCGCGCGCGGGTAGTATTTGCCGTACATCTCGTCGGCGTCCACCCTCGGCAGGATTTCCTCGAAGTACGAACGCTTCGGCTGCACCGCCATCGCGCCGTTCACCAGCGATCCGCCGCCGACGCCGCGCCCGACGTACACCGACATCCCGCCGTAGTTCACCCGGTCCAGGACCCCGGCGTACGGATCGATGTCGTGGTTCGCGACGTCCAGCCACAGGAACGACGCGAGCGGAGCCTCAGTGCGCTTCTTGAACCACATCGACCGCCGGTCCGGCTTCAGCATGTCGCAGAAGACCTTGCCGTCCGGGCCCGCTTCGTTCCACAGCTGGCCCATTTCGAGCATCACCGTGGGCACACCCGCCTCGCCGAGCCGCAGCGCGGTGACCGCCGCGCCGTACCCGGTGCCGATCACCACCGCGGGCGAATAGTCCGGCAGCGGCGCAACGGTCGCGGCACGCGCGGTCGTCGCCGAAATGCTGGTCAGTCCGAGGGCCGCGGCGGAGTTCAGCGCGGCGAGGCCGAGAAATCGGCGACGGTTGAGGGAGGCCATGCCCGGCATGCTGACGTGGCGCGGAGCACCCTGGCAAGGCTAAAACGAACGCTATTCGCATTTGCCCAGTAAACGGTGTTAAGTTTCACTCGGCCGGGGTAACGGGACGGCCAGGTTTCGCCGGTCAGGCGGCTTTCCGGGGAGTGACCCACACCGTGATCGTCGCGGTGACCACCTCGGTCCCGCGCTTGTCCACGATCCGCACCGGGACCGGAAGATCGAATCCCTGGTCGCCGAACTCGGGGAGCTCCGGCAATTCGGCGATCGCCCGCAGGCCCGTTTCGGCCTTCGCGACGTAACTCACTTCCATGCCCTTGGGCAGCCACCGGTGGGTCGCCGGGACAGTGGCCTCGGCCAGCATGCCCATCGCGATCTCGGCGAGGTTGCAGGCGGCGATCGCGTGGAACGTGCGGATGTGGTTGTGCACACCCCACCACTTCGGCGCGGTCACCGAGCAGTGGCCGGGACGGATCTCCCGGATGCTGGGCAGCACGGTGCCGAAGTAGGGCACGCGCAGGCACATCGCGGCGGAAAACAGCTGCTTGCCGCCCGGTTTGGCGGCCAGCTTGCGCCACAGCCCGTACGTCGACGGCGTACCCATCGGCACCTCCCAAGTGAAGTTACTCTCCAGTAGCGAAGCACACGACGAGCCTGCCGGGCAAACCCGCCCCGGCTATATTCGGCCGCGTGGCACATCGGCTCTTTCTTCTCCGGCACGGCCAGACCGAATGGTCGTCGAACGGCAAGCACACCGGGCGCACCGACATCCCGCTGACCCCCGCGGGCGAGGAACAGGCGCGCGCGGCGGGCGGCACCCTGCGGACCCTGCTCGGCGGACCCGGGCTGGTGCTGTCCAGCCCGCGCGGCCGCGCGCTGCGCACGGCGGAACTCGCCGGCCTGCGCGTGGACGAGGTCACCGAGGATCTGGCCGAATGGGACTACGGCGACTACGAAGGCGTCACCACGCCGGAAATCCGCGAGACCGTTCCGGACTGGACGGTGTGGACGCACCCGGTCCCCGGCGGCGAAAGCGCCGAAGACGTGCAGGCCCGCGCGGACAAGGTGCTCGACCGGGCCCGTCGCGAGATCGAGAACGGCGACGTCGTCCTGGTCGGGCACGGGCATTTCAGCCGCGTGCTCGTCGCGCGCTGGCTCGGCCTTCCCGGCACCTCGGGTGTCCACTTCGGACTGGACCCGGCCGGTCTCGCGGTGCTCGGCGACGAGCGCGGCGAACCGCAGATCGAACACCTGAACCTGCTGCCCGCCTTGGAGGGATGAAGTGACCGACCCCCGCGTACGGCGGATCCGGCCGGAAGACGTCGACGCCGTCGTGGAGCTCGTCTACGCGCTGGCCGAGTACGAACGCGCCCCGCAGGAATGCCATCTGACCTCCGAACAGCTGCACGGCGCGCTGTTCGGCGAGGCCCCGGCGCTGTTCGGCCACGTGGCCGAAGTGGACGGCGAGATCGCCGGATTCACCTTGTGGTTCTTGAACTTCTCCACCTGGCGCGGCACGCACGGGATCTACCTGGAAGACCTGTACGTCCGCGAGGAACAGCGCGGTTCGGGCCTCGGCAAGGTGCTGCTGGCGACGCTGGCCGCGGAATGCGTCGACAAGGGCTACCACCGGCTGGAGTGGTCGGTGCTGAACTGGAACCCGGCGGTCGGCTTCTACCGGGCGCTGGGCGCGCTGCCGCAGGACGAATGGTCGGTGTACCGGCTGACCGACGAGCCGTTGAAGGTGCTGGCCAAAGAGGCGTGATCGGGAGTGCCTAGGCCGGAACCGGCCTAGGCACTCCCCAGCCTTTACGGCAACGGCAATCCCGGCAAGCTCTGATCCTCCGGCACGACCCCGTCGACCAGATAGCTGTCGACCACCTGGTCCACCGCCGTGTTCCCGCCAATCCCGTAGAGCCCGTGGTCGCCTTCCCCGGTGACGGTCAGCATCCGCGAATTCTCGAACGCCGCATGCGCCTTCCGCGCGCCCTCGATCGGCGTGGCCGGGTCGTGCTCGGACTGGACGAGCACCACTGGCGGCACCCCCTTGCCGTTCAGCACCGGCATCGGCCGCGGCTGACCCGGCCAGAACGCGCAAACCTGCGTCGACATCCACACCGAGCTGTGCAGGGTCACGCCCCGGTCGAGATACTCCTGCGACCGGCGGATCAGCGATTGCCGATCGCCTTTCCACGGCCCGTCGTTGCACAGGGTGGTGATCAACGTCGACACCATCGCGTCGTCCGCACCGGACTGCACCGCCACGTCCATCGGACCGGATTTCTTCGCCTCCGACAACGTCATGCCGAGCGTCGCCCGGGCGTCCTGCTTGGCCTCGGCCGAAGCCCGCGCGTCGGTCAGCGTTTTGACCTGGACCAGCACGGCGGCGATCGCCGGGAACTGGCTCTTGGCCTTGAGCGCGCCGACGAGGAAGGAGTCCAGCTTGACCGCGCCGATCTTCGTGCCGTTCACCTCGACCGGCTCGCGGGTCAGCGCGTACCGGACGCTCTCGTAGGTCTGCCGGGCCGCCTCGCCGCGAGTGCCGAAGTGGTACTTGGCGTCGTAGCGGGCCAGCCACGGCAGGAAGTCCTGCCGCCAGCGGCGTTCGTAGCCCAGCAGCTGGTAGTCGAACGACTGCTGCCAGCTGCCGGTGAACTGAGTCGAAGAATCGAGCACGAACCGGCCGGTGTGCTGCGGGAACTGCTGGGCGTAATGCGCGCCGAGCCAGGTGCCCGCCGAGTACCCGATCCAGTTGATCCGGTCGCGGCCCAGCAGGGTGCGCAGCAGGTCCAGGTCCCGGACGTTCTGGAAGGTGCTGATCAGCGACCCCAGTTCGCCGGACGCCCGGTGGCAGGCGGTGGCGACGTACCGGGTCGCGTCGACGATCTGGTTCAGATTGCGCGGATCGCGGTCGCGCGGGTCGAGGTCGGCTCCGGTGCTGGCCGCGCCGCCGCAAGTGACGTTGGTGCTGCGGCCGGCGCCGCGGGTGTCGATGCCGATGATCTCCTGGTGCTCGCGCAGTTTGCGCTGACCGCGCAGCTCGACCGGGAACCAGCGGCCCGCGGCGCCGGGCCCGCCGGGGTTGGTGAGCACCGACGCGGTCGTCGCGCCGGTGGACTTGAGCCGGCTGATCGCGATGGTCAGGTCCTGCCCGTCGCCGGGCCGGTCCCAGTCCCGGGGCGTGCGATAGGCGGCGCATTCGAGCCCCGTGATGTCGGTGCCCGGTGGCAGTTCGGCCAGCTCGTTCGGCGCGCAGACGTGCCAGTCCAGCGTCTGGCCGGAGTAGCGGGCCGGGATTCGGGCGGTGTCCGCCGCGGCGGGTAATGCTCCGGCGAGCAGGCCGCACACCACCGCGGCAGTGGTCACGACGAGACGCAGTCTCCTCATGGGTTCCCCTCTTCGGAATTCGGATGAATTCGGTTGCGCAGTCCCGATTCCATCGGCCGAGGGGTTTCGCTACCAGTGCCGCCGCGTCACTGTCCGCGATGACGTGACGTCACTGTCGTTCAGTCTTGCTCGCGACGCTCCCGCTCGGCACGCCGTCCCGCGAGGCCGCCGCGCTCGGCGGCTTCTTCCTCGGTCTCGTCGTCGTGCATTCCGAGCGCCCACGCCCGCGACGGACGGCGGAACAGCAGCACCAGGGCCGCCAGCCCGCACAGCCCGACCGGCACTCCCCACAGCGGCTGTCCGGACGGCCCGAGCAGGTACCAGCCGACGCCGATCAGCATCAGCGCCACGACGACGCCGGGCGAGCGCGCCCACGTCTGGCCGAGCAGCAGCCCGACCGAGGCGGCCAGGAAGATCAGCGCCAGCACCGCGTAGGTGCCGAACTCGGCCCACACGTTGTTGCCCGGGATCGGCGGGGTCGTCAGCCCGTGCACCAGCAGCACCACGCCGAGGACCAGCAGGCCCAGCCCGGGCAGTCCGGTCAGGACGCCGGCGAGGCGGACCTCGAGCGGGGTGGGCGGCGGGTTCTCGGGATGCGACACGGGCGCGGCCCTTTCAGCTAGCTGCGGGGCGGGAAAATGCCCGGGCACAGCCACCCGACCAGCGCGAGTCACCGTGCGTGAGCACTACTGATCGTATGCCACCCGGTCGGCCGTTTTCCCGCGGCGGCGGCCGACGGGAAAATCGGGACAGTCGTCGATGAGCGGGCGGTCGGCCCGGGTGCACTTGTCACGACGCGCGGAGTTTTCGCCGTCTGCGAAGGAGGACCGCCCGCCACAGGGTTGCCACAGGTCACCGAGCCGGGACGGCGCGCGCGAGCGGCTGAGCTTCGCGTCACCATGTGGCGCTGAAGGTACGTCCGCCGGGCGAAAAGCACTTACCCTGCGGTAGTGCGCGCCATCCTCGTCGTGAACCCCCAGGCCACCTCGACCACCGCGGGTGGCCGGGACGTGCTGGCGCACGCGCTGGCCAGCCAGGTCAAGCTCGACGTCGTCGAGACCGACTACCGCGGGCACGCGCTCGCGGTGGCCCGTTCGGCGGCTCGCGACGGCTACGACCTGGTGGTGGCGCACGGCGGCGACGGCACGGTCAACGAGGTCGTCAACGGTCTCCTCGCCGATTCCGCGGGCGCTCCCGGCCGCTCCGGGTCCGTACCGATGCTCGGCGTCGTGCCGGGCGGCTCGGCCAACGTGTTCGCCCGCGCGGTCGGCCTCCCCGCCGATCCGGTCGAGGCGACCCACCAACTGCTCACCGCGCTGGAAACCGAGCGGACCCGGCGGATCGGCCTCGGGCTGGCCGACGGGCACTGGTTCACGTTCAACGCGGGACTCGGGTGGGACGCCGACGTCGTCGGCCGCGTCGCGAAACGGCGCGGCAAGCAAACCAGCGCGAGCCTCTACCTGAGGGCCGCGGTGCGCTCCTACTTCCGCCCGCCGCTCGGTCGCCCGACGCTGACCGTCCGGATCCCCGGCGAGGAACCGGCCGAGGCGGTGACGGCGTTCGTGTCGAACACCGATCCGTGGACTTACCTCGGGGAACGTCCGGTCCACCTCAACCCCGGCTGCTCGTTCGAGGCCGGATTGGGCCTGTTCGCGTTGAGCGGTCTGCGATTGCCCACCGTGTTCACGCATGTACGGCAAGCTCTGCTCACGGAGAGCGATCAGCACGGCCGCCGTCTGCTCCGCCGCGACGATGTGCCTCTGATCCGCATCGACGCAGCTGAACCGGTCAACTTCCAGGTCGACGGGGACCTCGTCGGACAACGCACCCGGGTCGAGTTCCAGAGCGTTCCGGATGCACTCACCGTAGTCGGATAGCCCGGCGGCCGCTGATCGCCCGCGGCAAAGTGCGTTCTGCCGCTCGGCGACGCAAACCCTCCGTTCACCGCACGCCCCTTCCGGCGAGCGGAGCTTTTCAGAACGAAACCGCAGGTCAGAGGCATAGCTCGGCCGGGTGAGCTGACTCACCGATCTTGTCGAAACCCTTGTCGAACGCGGTGCTTCGTGAAAGCATTCACAAGCACCCAAAAACACGACCGCCACTACTGTGGCGCGGCCCTCCCGCGTCACTGTGAAGGAGCTCACGAACATGGACTGGCGCCACGACGCGGCCTGCCGAGACGAGGACCCCGAGCTGTTCTTCCCGGTGGGAACCAGCGGTCCCGCTCTGCTGCAGGTCTCCGAGGCGAAGGCCGTGTGCCACCGCTGCCCCGCGGCTTCCGACTGCCTGGCCTGGGCTCTGGCCAGCGGCCAGGACGCCGGCGTCTGGGGCGGAATGAGCGAAGACGAGCGACGCGCGCTCAAGCGCCGCCGTACGCACATCGGCACGCGTACCACCGCCTGAGTCTTTTCCGACTCAGCTGCAGCACCCAGAACCACCCGCACCACCTCGGACCGGACTTTCGCCCGGCGGGCATTCGCGTGCCCGTGCCGCACATGGCGACACATACCCGGTTCGAGCGTAACAACCGAGGTCGGCCACCCCGCATCCGGGTGCCGCCTCGCCCAGGACTATCCAAGTCCTCCCGCGGAACGTTGAACGGGCCGGTACCGCCAGCTTCACTGGTACCGGCCCTTCAACGCGTCTGGGGTCCGATGTGGACTCCTCAGGCCTCCAATGCCCAGCGCACGTATCGCATCTTCGCCGTGAATCCGGCGCGCGCGAAAATTCCGGGAGCCCCGGACGCGCTCGGGTGCGATTGCTGCGCTGGCGAGTCCGCGGTTCCGTCAACACGAGCCGCACGGGAATACCGGTTGCCTTGTCCCACAGCAGAAAACTGATCTCGGGCTGAACATCGCGGTCGGTGAACTTGTTCTGTCACGCGGTCAGGACCACCGGCGGCGCGGCCCAGCGGTCCGGAAAGGACTCGCTGCGGACGAGCCGGAACTCCTAGCCAGCTCCGCTGTTCCGGCTCAAATCCGTCCGAGATGGACGCTTCGCCGAACGTCCCGAGCGGATACTCCATGCGCCGGAAGCAACGGGCGGGCGAAAATCCTTGCGCGGCAAAGAGTTCTTTCGTCCCGGCGATGGCATGCGCCGGACGGTAATCCGGCGCGAACAGCCTGTCGCCGAATTTTCTAGAGCCGCCGCGACAACGGAATCCGCAGCGCCGCCTCGGTGCCCGGCACGCGATTGCCCGCCTCGTCGGTCCGGACCTGGCGCAGCGAAAGCGACCCGCGCAGCTCCGATTCCACCAGCGTCCGCACGATCTGCAGCCCCAGCCCGTCGCTGCGCTCCAGTGAGAACCCGGACGGCAGGCCCCGGCCGTTGTCGCGGATCAGGATGTCCAGCCAGCGCGCCGACCGTTCCACGATCAGCTCGACCTTGCCCGGCCGTCCCTGCGGGAACGCGTGCTCGATCGCGTTCTGCACCAGTTCGGCGAGCACCATCACCAGCGGCGTCGCGATCTCGGCCACGACCACGCCGAACGAGCCCTTGCGGGTCATCCCGACCTTCGATTCCGCGGTGGCGACCTCGCCGACCATCGGGAGCACGTTGTCGAGCAGTTTGTCGAGGTCCACGCGCTCGTCGACGGAGATCGACAGCGCCTCGTGCACCATCGCGATCGATGACACCCGCCGCACCGATTCGCCCAGCGCCAGCCGGGCCTCTTCGCTCGTCGTGCGCCGCGATTGCAGCCGCAGCAGCGCGGCGACGGTCTGCAGGTTGTTCTTCACGCGGTGGTGGATCTCGCGGATCGTGGCGTCCTTCGACATCAGCGCGCGGTCGCGGCGCTTGACCTCGGTGACGTCGCGGACCAGCACCAGCGCGCCCGCGGGCTGTCCGGCCGGACGCAGCGGCAGCGCACGGAAGAGCACGACCGCGCCGCGCTTCGAGTCGGCCTCGGTACGCGTGGACGGTTTGCCGTCGAGGGCCTCGATGATCCGGTGCGACACCTCGGTGGCGTCGAACGGGTCGCGGATCAGCGACCGGGTGAGCGGGGCCAGCCGCTGTCCGACGAGGTCGGATTCGTGCCCCATCCGGTGGTAGGCGGACAGGCCGTTGGGGCTGGCGAACACGACGGTGCCGGCCTGGTCGAGCCGGACGAGACCGTCGCCGACGCGCGGGCTAGTGTGCGTGTCGGTCTGGTTGCCGCCGGCGGGCGGGAAGGTGCCGTCCACGATCATCTGGCACAGGTCGCCCGCGCTGCCGAGGTACGCGATCTCCAGCGGGCTCGGCACGCGCGGCGCGGCGAGGTTGGTCTCGCGGCTCAGCACGGCGATCACCTCGCCGCCGAAGCTCACCGGCACCGCTTCGCGGCGCATCGGCAGGTCGCGGTACCAGTGCGGGTCTTCCTCGCGGCAGATCTTGACCTCGCGCATGGCCTTGGCCAGCTGCGGGTGCTCGTCCACGGTGAACCGGGTGCCGACCACGTCCTCGGGATGCGCGGTGGGCGCGGTGGTCGGCCGGGCGTGCGCGACGCACACGAAATCGCCGCCGTCGGGCTGGTGCTCGGCGGAAACCGGGACCCAGAGCAGGAAGTCGGCGAACGACAGGTCGGCCAGCAGCTGCCACTCCGCGACGACGGTCTGCAGGTGGTCGGCCGCTTCGCCGGGGAGGCCGGTGTTCTCGGCGAGCAGGTCGGAAAGGGTCGACACGGCTACCGGCCGCCCTCGAATGCGGTGGGTTCGTTCATGCCTGCGCACCTCCTGGGTCCATCCAACCAGAGCGTAGGCGCGGGTGCCGCCGAGGAGCGCGGGGGCCGCATGACACACTGGAACGGTTGACCCGTTCCCGGTCGGTGTGTCGAACCCCGCCCCGGGACATTCAGCGGACACCCGAGGAGAGAACATGTCGAAGCGCGCCCGCAAGCGTCGCGACCGCAAGAAGAACGGCGCCAACCACGGCAAGAAGCCCAACGCCTGAGTCCGCGCCCGGACCTGACGCGGCCCCCGCACCGGATCGGTACGGGGGCCGTTGTCGTCGCGCGGTGGTCAGTCGCGGGTGGTGCGCTGTTCCACGGTGATCTCGGTGCGCTCCACGGTGACGCCGCCCTGGGTGGCGACGGTCTGCCGGATGGAGGCGCGCAGCCTGCTCTTCAGCTCCGCCGGGGCGAGGTCGCCGCCGCACTTGCGGGCCAGCAGGTGCTTGATCTGCTCGTCGATGCCGTATTCCTCGAGGCACGGCGGGCAGTCCTCGATGTGCCTGCGCAGTTCCGCGTCCCGCTCCGGACTGCATTCGCGGTCCAGCAGCAGGTAGATCTCCGCGAGCGCGTCCTCGCAGGGCATCTTCTCCGCGGGCACGTCTTCCGAGCTCATCGTTTCGCCACCTCCTCGCGGTTCCCCCGGATGAAGCCGCGCTCGCGCGCGACGTCGGCCAGCAGGTCGCGCAGCTGGGCGCGGCCGCGGTGGAGCCTGGACATCACGGTGCCGATCGGAGTGTCCATGATCTCGGCGATCTCCTTGTAGGCGAAGCCCTCGACGTCGGCGAGGTAGACCGCGAGCCGGAACTCCTCGGGCAGCTTCTGCAGAGCGGCCTTGACGTCGGTGTCCGGGAGATTGTCCATCGCCTCGACCTCGGCCGAGCGAAGGCCGCTCGAGGTGTGGCTTTCCGCCCGGGCGATCTGCCAGTCGCTGATCTCGTCCGTGGGCTGCTGCACCGGCTGCCGCTGACGCTTGCGGTAGCCGTTGATGTAGGTGTTGGTGAGGATGCGGTACATCCACGCCTTGAGGTTCGTGCCCGCCTTGAAGGACGCGAACGCCGCGTACGCCTTCAGGTAGGTTTCCTGGACCAGGTCCTCGGCGTCGGACGGGTTGCGGGTCATCCGCATCGCGGCCGCGTATAGCTGGTCGAGCAGGGGCATCGCGTCGCGCTCGAAGCGCTCCGCGAGCTCCAGTTCGTCGGCCGCCGTCTCCGGCGCGGAGTTGGGGGTGCTCGGCAAACCGTTCCCTTCCCGTTCGGCGTCGATGCGCGTCTGCGCATACGGCAGCACCGAGTTTACGCGGGGGTTCGGGAAGCCGGTCCCGGGACGGCTCCTGCCGGGGCGGGGAAGGGCGAGCGTCGTGGTCACGCTGTCTACAACAGAGCGTGCCGACCGGGCATTCCCGGCCGATTCGTAGACTCGCCCCCATGGCGGGCAAGGGCACACCGGCTACGGCGCTGCTGCAGAAGCAGAAAGTGGCGCACACCGTGCACACCTACGACCACGACCCCCGGGCGGAGTCGTTCGGCCTGGAGGCGGTGGAAGCGCTGGGCCTGGAGCCCGGCCGGGTGTTCAAAACGCTGGTCGCGGACGTGGACGGGAAACTGGTCGTCGGCGTGGTGCCGGTCACCGGCCAGCTCGACCTGAAGGCGCTCGCCGCGGCGGCCGGGGGCAAGAAGGCGAAAATGGCCGATCCGGCCGCGGCCCAGCGGGCGACCGGATACGTGCTCGGCGGGATCTCGCCGCTCGGCCACCGGAGCCGCCTGCCGGTCGTGCTGGACGGTTCGGCGCTGGACTACCCGACGATGTTCTGCTCCGGCGGCCGGCGCGGGCTCGAGGTGGAACTGGACCCGGCCGAACTGGTCCGGCTGACCGGCGCGGTCGTGGCCGGGATCGCGGCGGGCTAAGCGGTCTCGGCTGCTTCGAGCACGAAGAACAGGAAGCAGAGGAAGGCGTCCTTGCCCTGCATTTCGTCGGGGAACTTCTCCTTCGCCCCTTCGGCCGGACAGGGCTCGCTGACCACCGAGATCCGGAACCCGGCCTTGGTGAACTCGTCGGTCATCGCGTGCAGCGGGCGGTGCCAGTACGCGAGCACGCCCTTCTGGCCGTTGAAGGTGTATTCCTCGGACCATTGTTCGACGGCGAAGTAGTTGCCCTCGGGGTGGACGAATTTGTAGAGGATCGGGTGGTTGACGGCCAGGATCAGCCGTCCGCCGGGCCGGATGATCCGCCGCAGTTCGGCGAGCGGGGAGGTCCAGTCCTCCAGGTAGTGCAGCACCAGCGCCACGATGACGTCGTCGAATTCCTGGTCGGCGTAGGGCAGGGGCCGGCTGAGGTCGGCGACTCGGAGGTCCGCGTCCTCGCCGAGTCTTTTCCGGGCCAGCTCGACCATGGTGGTGCTGAAATCGAACCCGCTCACCTGCGCGCCGCGGTCCCGCAGCGATTCGGACAACGGCCCGGAACCGCAGCCCGCGTCGAGAATCCGTCTGCCCGCTACGTCTCCGGCGAGGTCGAGAATCGCCGGGCGGGTGTAGTAGGCGTTGATGAGACTGTGCTCGGTTTCGATCGCGTAGGCCTCGCCGAACGTGTCGTAGTCGTTGGCAGTCATGGAATCCACCCTGGCACGACCTGCGGTCAGGCGGCCGCCGCGCGCCAATAGCGTTTCCGGACCTCCAATTGGAGGGTGCACTCGATGGCGGTGACGTCTTCGCTGCCGGGGAAACCGCCGCTGACGAAATCGGCCAGGTCCTCTTCACCGCGGAAGACGCCGTCGCAGACGAAGGTGGACGACGCGGCGGCGAGGGCCAGGTACCGAGTGGTCGGATGCGCGGCGATGGCGGCGCCGAGGCGGGCCGTCGCGGACGGCGGACAGGAAATGCCGATGACGGCTTCGACCCGGTAGCCGAGCTTGCCCGGCTCGATCTCGACGCGAGGCCGCAACAGGCCGGAACCGAACATCGCCGTCGCGACCCGGCGAGCGCGGGACTCGGAGAGGTCGAGCACGCGGGCGAGGTCCGAGTACGGCGTCCGCGCGTCGTCGCGCAGCACCGCCGCGACTTCGCGCTCCAGCGGACCCAGTTCGGTGCCGGATTCCTCCGCCCCGGCTCCGGAGTGCGAGGCCAGCGCCTCCTCTTGCTCACGGGTCAGCCTGCGCAACCGCCACGCCGAGGAACTGGTGAGCCGCCGCAACGCCGACTCCGTACGCACCGAGCGGATTCCGGGCACGGCGGGAATCTCGTCGACCAGCGCGCGGGCCGTGGCAGCGCGGGTCATCCCGTGGACCACGGCGTAAACCTCGCCGCGCCCCGAGGCGAGCGCGACGTGCGTGGTGTCGTCGCGCCGGACCAGCGCCTCGGCCACCTCACGAGCCCGGCCGGGTTCGGTGCCGAGCCACACGTGCGCGGGCGGCCCCTCGGCGAGCAATGACCAGTCGACCTCGCAGATGACCCGGAGCAGCCCCTCGTCGAGCATCCGGCTGTAGCGCCGCCCGACCGTGCGCGCCGAGCTGTCCAGGACGCGAGCCAGCACGTCGAAGGGCGCGCGGGGCGCGTGCTGCAGCGCGGCGACCAGGTCGAGGTCGATGTCGTCCAGCACGCCGTCGTCGGCCACTGGCGCCTCCCTTCAGGTTCGCAGGCGCAGCCTACCCAAGCTCTATCGTGACTGAATCAGGCGTATTATGCTCCTGATTGAATGAATACGGCACCTTGTGCAATTCTTTCGCATGAACCAGTCAGCCGAGGGAGAACCCGCTTGACCGCCACGATCACCTTGGGCTCAGTGACCGCGACCCGCGTCCTGGAGTACGAAGGAACCACCCGCCCGCCCGAAGCCATGTTTCCCGGCCTCGCCGAAGGAACGTGGCAGGAGCACGAATCCCGGCTGCCCGCGGATTCCTGGGACCGCGAGTCCGGGCTGCTGCGCACCTGCGTGCAGACGTGGGTGCTGCGCAGCGGGGGCGCCACGATCCTGGTCGACACCGGAGCCGGCGACGGCAAGGACCGCCCCGGAACCCCCGCGTTCCACCAGCTCCGCACCGGCTTCCTAGACCGGCTGGCCGCGGCGGGCGTCGCCCCCGAAGACGTCGATTTCGTGGTGAACACACACCTGCACTCCGACCACGTCGGCTGGAACACCCGCCTCGACAACGGCGAATGGCGCCCGACGTTCCCGAACGCGACCTACCTCCTGCCGCGCGCCGACCACGACTTCTGGAACCCGGCAGGCCCACACCGGCCGAAACACGCGCGGGCGAACGAAAATGTGTTCGCCGACAGCATCGCCCCGGTAGTCCACAGTGGACAGGCGCGGCTCTGGGAGGACCACTACGACATCGACGAGGCCCTCCGCCTCGAACCGGCCCCCGGCCACACCCCAGGGTCGAGCGTGCTGACCGTCCGCTCGGGCACGGACCGAGCGCTATTCGTCGGCGACCTGCTGCACCACCCGCTGCAATTCGCCGAACCTGACCTGAACAGCTGCTTCTGCGAGGACCCGACGCTGGCCGCCGCCACCCGGCACAAGCTGCTCGGCCAGGCCGCCGATGAGCGCGCGCTCGTCTTCCCGGCGCATATCGGCTCCGCACCGGCGGTCGAGATCGTGCGGGATGGAGCGAAGTTCACCGTGACCCGGTGGGGGATCGACGGATGACCGCCGTTTCCAGCACCGCCCCTCGCCGAACCCAGCCTTCACAGCCGATTCCGCGCCGCCACGACCCGGCCCGAGTTGCCCCGCCAAACCACCGAGATCGTCGTGGACGGAGCGAAATCCACCGCGATCCGACGGGGAACCGACACATGACCGCCACCTCCCGCACCGCCCCGACCCTGCCGCTCCCCGAACCAAGCCTCCCGCAGCTGCTTCCGCGAACGAAATTCACCGTGACCCCATGGGGAACCGACGCATGACCGCCACTTCCCGCACCGCCCTGATCCTGCCCCTCGACAACCCGCTTCCCTTCGTCAAACCCAGCCGCTCCAGCGAAGACCCACCGCGCGCCGCCGCTACCCCGCCCAAGCCGCTCAGCCAAACCGCCGAACACATCCCCGGCGGATTGGAATTCACTGTGACCCGATGGGGGACCGAAGCATGACTGTCGTTTCCACCGCCGCCGGACGAGTCCGGGGCATCGCGGCGAACGGGGTGCACACCTTTCGCGCGATTCCTTACGCCGCACCGATGTCCGGCCCCGCGCGGTTTCAGGCGCCCGCACCAGCAGCGCGCTGGGACGGTGTGCGCGACGCTACTCGACCAGGTCCGACCGCTCCGGCCGCGCGGCGGGAGTTCGGCGGGGTCGACCTTCGGCCGGTGCTCGGGTCCGGCTGGGTTCCCGGCGCGGACTACCTGTCGGTCACGGTCAGCACGCCCGACCCGGGGACCAGCGGCCTGCCCGTGCTGGTCTTCTTCCACGGCGGCGGCTTCACCGCGGGCACCGGCCAGACCGAGCTGTACGACGGCGACAGTTTCGCCCGAGACGGCGTCGTCCTGGTGACGGTGCAGTACCGCCTCGGGGTCGCCGGGTGGTTGCGGCTTCCGGACGCCCCGGCCAACCGCGGGCTGCTCGACGCGCTCGCGGCTCTGCGCTGGGTCGCCGGGAACATCGCGGCGTTCGGCGGCGACCCCGGCAACGTCACGGTCGCCGGACAGTCCGCCGGGGCCATGCTGGTCGCCGCTCTGCTCGTCACCCCGGGTGCCAAGGGCTTGTTCCGCCGGGCGATCAGCCAGAGCGGCAGCGGCGAATGCGCGTTCCCCGCCGAGAAGGCAGACCTGATCACGCGCGCGACCGTCGAAGCGCTCGGGGTAGCACCGACCGCGGCCGCGCTGAGCGAGCTGCCCGACGAGCGGCTGGTGGCCGCACCGGCCGCGATGCCGTCAGCGGCGATCGCCGGATTCCGCGATACGTCGCTGGGCAACAGCGCGTACAAACCCGTCCTGGACGAGGCGACCCTGCCTGCCCAGCCCGCGTCCGGGAACACGGCCCCGGTCAGCCTCCTGATCGGCACGAACGCCGACGAGGCGAACCTCTACACCGCGAACCTGGACGACACCGGTCTGCACGCCGCTGCAGCCCGCCGGTTCCCGGACCCCGCCGCGGCCATCGCCCGCACCCGCGAGCGGCACCCCGGCGCGTCCCCCGCCGAGCTGGCCGCGCGCTTGATGACCGAGGCCTACGAAGCGAGCAACCGGCTCCTCGCGGACGCACACAGCCGGGCCGGAAACCCCACCCACGTCTACGAGTTCGCCTGGCCCGCACCCGGCCCGGACCACCCGCTGGGGGCGTGCCACTGCGTCGAGCTGCCGTTCGTGTTCGACCACGCCGAGCTGCCGGACCTCTACGGCCAGCCGGGCCTGCTCGGCACGGGACGACCGGACCCCGCGCTGGCCGCCCGCACTCACGCGGCCTGGGTCTCCTTCGTCACGAACGGCGACCCGGGCTGGCCCGCCTACCGCCCCGAGGCGCCCGCGATCATGCACATCGCCGAAAAGTGGTACCTCAAATCCTGATTCCGCTGCCCAGCCTACCCGGAACGAGCGGCCCGAGACCGGGCTTCGCGCCAGTTGCCCACAGGCAAACCAAGTTGTGGACAACTCCGCCGAAAGAGCCCTGACCAGGGAAAACTACAAGCAAAACTATCCACAGCCGAGCACCGTCACAGATGCGGCCGGACGACCCGCCTCAACCACTCCGCAGCGGCCCGCGCCACCGCGTCCAAATCCGCCGACAACGTATGGTCCCCCGCCACCACGACGACCTCGTGGTGCGGCGCAGCCGACGGCCGGCCGAACGGATCCCGCTCCCCCTGGATCACCAGCGCGGGCACCTCGACCGCGTCCAGTTCCGCCTGCCGCGACTTCTCCGGCTTCCCCGGCGGATGTTCCGGAAAAGCCAAGCACAGCACCGCGACCGCCTGCCCGGCCGACGCCGTCCGGCAGGCCACCCGCGCCCCCGAAGACCGACCGCCGAACACCAGCGGCAAATCGTCGAACCGGGCGGAAATCTCGTCCGCCACCGTCAGCCAAGCCGTGTCCAGCTGTTTCGCCGGAGCCGGCGCCCGCCGACCCGCCACCCGGTACGGCTGCTCCACCAGCGCCACATGCATCCCGGCCGCCTTCGCCGCCTGGGCTACCGCCACGAGATCCTTCGCCCCGATGCCGCCGCCCGCGCCGTGGCCGAGCAGCAGCACCGCGTCGCCGTCCGGCGCGCAATGCAGCTCGACCCGCGCGGGCCCGTGTTCGGTGTCGATCTCGAGCGTGGTCATGACAGGTCGAACAGCGAGTCGACGGACTGCTCGGTTTCGACCCGCCGCAAGAGCTCGGGGCCGTTGTTGCGGACGTTGTTCACCAGGCTCGACACCGGCCGCAGCTCGAGCGATTCGACGATCGCGGGCGGAGTCGGCGTCATCAGTTCGTCCACTTCGGACCGGTCCGGGTCGAGCCAGCCCGCCCAGTGGTCGCGCGGCACGATCAGCGGCATCCGGTGGTGGACGTCGGTGAGCTGGCCCGCGGCGTCCGTCGTCAGGATCGAGAAGGTGATCAGCGGCTCGGCGTCGGCGTCGTCCTTCGGCCGCCAGCTTTCCCAGATTCCGCCGAACGCGAGCGATTTCCCGGAGGGATCCGTCATGTAGAACGGCTCCTTCTCCTTGCCGGTGCGCCGCCATTCGAACCAGCCGTCGGCGGGAACGAGGCAGCGCCGCGACGCCAGCGCGCGCTTGAACGCGGGCTTCTCCTTCGCGGTTTCCGCGCGGGTGTTGATCATCCGCGACCCGGCCGAAGGATCCTTGGCCCAGAACGGAACCAGGCCCCACCGCATGATCCGCAGCGAGCGCTCCGCGGGTTCGTCCTCGAGAACGAGCCCGTCCGCGTCGCGGGGATGCCGCTGCACCACGGTCACGACGTTCTTGGTCGGCGCGACGTTGTGGTCCGCCCGCGCCCGGCCCTCGGTCAGGTCGACCGCGGCGAACTCCTCGACCAGCTTCGCCGGGTCTTTCGTCGCGGCGTAACGGCCGCACATGCCAACCTCCTCGGGGTGCCTCAGGCGCCATCGTCGCACGCAAACCGGGCCCGGCGCGACCGGCATGGGATCATTCGACCAGGCAAAGGGCGACCGGGAGGACGTGGGCGGCTTTGGGGCGAGGCGACTGGAGGCGGCTGGACGAATCCGACGTGCGGGTGCGTCCCGGCAAGGGCACCAGGCCACGCAGCAAGCGCAGGCCCGAGCACGCCGACGCGGTCACCGCGATGGTGATCGGCAAGGACCGCGGCCGCTGGACGTGTGCGATCGACGCCGACCCGGACCGCGTCGTGATGGCCATGCGGGCCCGCGAAATGGGCCGCGTCTCGGTGGTCGTCGGGGACCTGGTCGCGCTGGTCGGCGACGTGTCCGGGCGGCCGGACACGCTCGCCCGGATCGTCCGCGTCGACGAGCGCACCAGCGTGCTGCGCCGCACCGCCGACGACACCGACCCGTACGAACGCGTGGTCGTCGCCAACGCCGCGCAGCTGCTGATCGTCACCTCGCTGGCCGATCCCCCGCCCCGGCCCGGATTCATCGACCGCTGCCTCGTCGCGTGCTACGCGGGCGGCTTGGAACCCGTGCTGTGCCTGACGAAAGCCGACCTCGCCAGCCCGGATTCGCTGTTATCCGGCTACGCGGGCCTGGACGTTCCGGCCATCGTCTCCCGGCACGACGAGGAACCCGAGGGCCTGCGCGAACGCCTCGCCGGCCGGATCACCGCCCTCGTCGGACACTCCGGAGTCGGCAAGTCGACATTGGTCAACCGCCTGGTGCCCGCCGCCGAACTCGCGACCGGCGACGTCAGCTCGGTCGGCAAGGGACGGCACACCTCGGTCGCCGCGGTGGCGTTGCCGCTGGCGGGCGGCGGCTGGGTGGTCGACACCCCCGGCGTCCGGTCGTTCGGGCTCGCGCACGTGACCGCGGACGACATCGTGAACGCCTTCGAGGAATTCGCCGAGGCCGCCGAGGAATGCCCGCCGAACTGCGGCCACCTCGGCCCGCCCGAGGACCCGGACTGCGCGCTGGACGACGTGGTCGCCGACGGCAACGCCGGAGCGGAACGGCTGGCGTCGCTGCGCCGGCTCCTGGTGTCGCGCGCGGGCGGCGGCGACGCGCGCACCGAATCGTGACCTGAACGGCGTAACCCACGGCCGCCGCTGCCGATACGGAGTGCGACAGCTTCCGAGTCCAGGGGGATTTTCATGCGGCTCCGCGTTGGCGCCGTGGCCGTTTGCGCCGCGCTCGTGCTGGCTGGGTGCGGCGCGCCCGCGGCCTCGCCGACCGGCCCGTTCACCGATCTCGGGTCGCTCGCCGCGGCCGTCCGCCAAAGCCTCGGGAAGACCGGCACGGTGCGGCTGACGATGTCCGAAGAGAGCGGCAAGGGTTCGGTCGACGTCGAGGTCGGCCTTCTCTACAACGACCCGCGCACCGCCGTCGACCTGCGCATGGACGGCGGGGCCGAACTGCGCATGGCCGGCGAGCTGCTGTTCGTCAAACCGCCCGACGCACAAGCCAAGCGCTTCGGCAGCGAGGGACGGTGGATCCACGTCTTCCCGCTCGCTTCCGACGTGTACTCCAAAGCGTTCTGGAAGCTCGCGAAGCAAACCGCCGAGCAGACCGACCCGCTGCGCACCGTCGACCAGCTCGTCCAAGCCGGCGAACTGACCGGGTCCGAGCAGGTCGAACTCGACGGCCGCAAGCTCACGCACTACCGCGTGCAGCTCGATTTCGAGCGCGTCGCGGACCATCTGATCGGCTTCGTCGCGGACGAATCGCAGGACCGGATCCGGACGCGATTGGCAGGGAAGGGGGTCCGGATCCCGCTGGACCTGTGGCTCGACGACTACCAGCGGCCGGTCAAGGTCGTCCTCGACGAACGGCCGATGGCCCGGTTCGACCCCGGCGAGACCGGCTCCGTGCTGACCGTCCAGTACCGCCGCTGGGGCACGCCGGTCGAGGTCGCGGCACCGGCTGCGGATAAAGTCGACGACCTGGGCGGATAAACCGGAAGATAACTCTCCGGCGGAGGGAACCTTTTCCCGCCGGACGGCGTCACAGAAACAACCTCGCGGAGTCACCCCGCCAGTGGCCCGCGCGCCGGACCGCAAGGACGCGGCCCCGTGGCCGCCCGGCGACAACGCAGGTGAGAGACCGATTCCTTCCTAGGGGGAGAACCATGCGCAAGACCACGACGTTCGCTGTCGCCGCCGGTGCGGCGCTGGCGCTGGTGCTGACGGGCTGCGGCTCGAGCACCGAGAACGGCACCGCGGCCCCGGCCGGCCAGTCCAAGGACGGCGGGTCCGGTCTGGCGTCGCCGTTCAGCGACGCGCTGAAGCTGGCCGACGCGGCCAAGCAGGGTACGGAGAAGGCCAAGTCGGCGAAGATGTCGATGGACATGGCCATGGGCGGCCAGTCCGTCAAGGCCGAGGGCGCGATGCGCTTCGACGGCGAGAACTCCGCCATGTCGATGACGATGAGCACCCCGCAGGGCGCCACCGAGATGCGCTACGTCGACAAGACCCTCTACATGAAGGTCCCGGCCGCGCAGTCCAAGCAGTTCGGCACCGACAAGCCGTGGCTGAAGATCTCGCCGGACGCCACTGACCCGATGTCGCAGTCGTTCAGCAAGGCGATGGCGCAGTCGACCCAGCAGAGCGACCCGACGCAGATCCTCGACCAGGTCTCCAAGACCGGCCAGATCGTCGGGGCCGACCAGGTCGAGCTGAACGGCGAGAAGGTCAACCACTACAAGGTGGAGCTGGACGTCAGCAAGTCCATCGAGACCTACGCGAAGGGCCAGCCGGCCGAGGTCCAGGAGCAGATGAAGAAGATGCTCGAGGGCAAGAACATCAAGATCCCGGCCGAGATCTGGATCGACAAGGACCAGCTTCCGCTGCAGGTCACCATGGACCAGTCCGAGATGATGAAGCAGCTCGGCGCGTCGTCCGGCTCTTCGGCCGCGGGCGCCGCGGGCGGCAAGCTCACCGTCAAGTACACCGACTGGGGCAAGCCGGTCGACGTGGCCGCCCCGGCCGCCGACCAGGTCACCGACTTCGGCGAGATCATGAAGAAGATGGGGCGCTGATCCCCGCTGCTCTTCGCGGACCCCGAGCCACTCCGGCTCGGGGTCCGTTTTTTGTGCGCTACTGCCGGTAGCACGCGTTCCCCCGAACGGGTCGGCCACGCCCGTTGTGCTTGGCTTGGCTGCACTTACGGCCGGTCAGAGAGGGTTTTCGGATGCGCAGGACGGCCGTGGCGGGTTTCGCCGCGCTGCTGGCGATCGTCTCGGCGGGTTGTTCCAGCGCTCCCGAACCCCAGCGCTTCACCGACGCCCGCGCGCTCGCCGACGCCGCTTCGGCCGCCACCCTGGCCGGACACACCGCGAAGTTCACCGCTGACGTCACCACCGGCACTCTCGTCTCCCACGGACAGGGCCTGGCGAAATTCGAGCCGGCCGGCACGTCGCTCTCGATGACGACGGACTACGTCGGCGAGCCGCTCGAACTGCGGCTAGTCGACAAGACGCTGTACGCGAAGGTCCCGGAAAGCGCGCGAGACCAGGTCAGCGACCACAAAGCGTGGGTGAAGGTCTCCCCCGACGGCACCGATCCGCTCTCGCAGGTGCTGGGCGGCAGCCTGGCGCAACTGGCCGAGCAGAACGACCCGGCCCGCACGCTGGCGCAGGTCCGCACGGCCGGAACGGTGGCCTCCAGCGAGGACACCACCCTCGACGGAGCCCCGGCCGAGCACTATCACCTGACCGTCGACCTGGCGAAACTCGGCTCCGAACTGCCCGGCGGCCTGCCCGCCGAAGCGCTGACCCGGCTCGGCGACCGCGGCAAGACGGTCCCGTTCGACCTCTGGCTGGACGCGCAGCACCGGCCGATGCAGCTGGTCCTGGACCTGACGCCGGTCATGCAGGCGACCGGCCAGACCGGCGTCGCCACGGTCAAGGCGCGCTACCGGGACTGGAACACGCCGGTCACGGTCGAGGCCCCCGCCCCGGCCGACGTCGGCACCCTCACCGGCGGCTGACCGGCACGCGAGTTCGCTCACCGGCCCCGCGTCTCCCCGCAGCTGACGGTCCGTGAAGGGCTCCTTGAGGGAATCAGATTCCCTCAAGGAGCCCTTCACGGACCGCTAGAGCAGTTCGAGCAGGAAAGGCAGCTCCTGCAGCGCGTACCAGGCCAGCTCGTGGTCTTCGGCGTCGCCGAGGGCGAACTCGGCGTCCTCGTCGCCCAGGTCGGCCGCGTCGATTACCGCCGCCGCGGCGGCCACCGCGTCTTCGGCCTCGGCCGAGTCCACGTGGATGGCCGCGATCTGCGACTTCGGCACCGGACCGGCGAGGCGCACGACGGCCGCGTCCAGGTCCGGCCGCAGCGTCGCGTCGTCGACGTCCACCGAGACCACGGCTCGCCGCGGTTCGGCCTTTTCCTCAGCGGCGATCAGGCGCAGCGAAGCCCGAGCCGCGTCCAGCAACGCCGCGTATTCCAGTTCCTCGTCGGAACCGCTCGCGTACGCCTCGCGGAGGGCGGGCGTCAACGCGAACCCGGTGCCGCTGCGAGCGCGGAACTCGCCGTTGGCCTCCAGGTCTCGCAGCATCGCGATCGTCGCGGGCAGATAAACCCTCACCAGTGCGCACCCTTCAGCTCTTCAAGCGCTTCTTCGATCATCCCGCCGAGCAGCCCGACGTCGAACGCGGCCTTGCGGTCGCCGTTGAGTCCGAAGTAGACACCGCCGTGGTAGGAGGTGACCCCGATCGCCAGCGCCTGCGTGCGCATCAGCGGCATCACCGGGAACATCTCCACCAGTCTCGCCTCTCCGGCGTACACCGGCACCTGCGGCCCCGGCGAATTCGTGATCATCAGGTTGAAAATCCGCCCGGACAGCGATCCGCCCGCCCGTGCGCCGAGCGAATGCAGCGTCGCCGGTGCGAACCCGCTCACCTTCAGCAACCCGCGCGCGGCCACCGATCTTCCCGAATTCACGTGTTCGGCCATCGCGTGGCCGAGGTGCTGCAGCCGCAGGACCGGGCTCGGCTCGCCGACCGGCAGGTCGAGCAGATACGCCGCGACCTGGTTGCCGACGAGCGCGGGCGTGGCGAACTCGGCGGTTTCGGCGTCGGTGACCGCCATCGGCACGAGCGCGCGCACGGTCTCGGTCGGCGTGAGGTTCTCGCCGCGCGACAGCAGCCATTCCCGCAGCGCGCCGGTGATCGCGGCGAGGATGACGTCGTTGACCGTGCCGCCGTGGTCGGCGCGGATCTTGCGGAAATCCTCCAGCCGCGTGCGCACGACCGAGAACACGCGGCCGCCGGACACCCGGACGTTCAACGGCCCGGGCGGCGCGGGGCGCGTGATCGTCGCCGCGACCCCACCGAGGGTCTCGACGGCCTTGCTCACCGTGGTCACCGCGTCCCCGGCGATCGAGCGCACGTTTTCGATCAGCTCGCCGGGCCGCTGCACCGTCTCGCTCATCGCGTCGAGAACCAGCTGCGCACGGCTCGGCTCGCGCCGCGGCACCCACAGGTCCTCGAACGGCTCCGGCGGTTCGGGCGTCTCGTCGAGGATCAGCTGGCCGAGATCGATGGTGCCGACACCGTCCACAACGGACTGGTGCGTTTTCGTCACCATCGCGACCCGGTCGCCGGCCAGTCCCTCGACGAAATACGCCTCCCACAGCGGGCGTTCCGGCGCGAGCCGCCGCGACATGAGCCGGGCGACCAGGTCGAACAGCTGGTCGTCGCTGCCCGGCTGCGGCAGCGCGGAGCGGCGGACGTGGTAGTTGAGGTCGAAGTCGACGTCGTCCACCCACACCGGGCGCGCGAGGTGCCCGGGCACGTTGAGCACGCGCTGGCGGTAACGAGGCAGGAACGCCAGCCGCGCGCCGACGAGGTCGAGCATCTGCTCGTAGGTGAATCCGGACGGCGGCCGTTCGAAGATCGCCACGCCCCCGACGTGCATCGGCGTCGTCTGGTCCTCGACGTACAGGAACGAGGCGTCCAGCGCGGACAGGCGGTCGGGCATGAGCCGATCCTTACACAATGCGAGACTGGCCGGTGTGGGTGATGAGCTGGCGGGTTCGCCGAAAGACCGCTTCCTGACCGTATACGGGCGCAAGCCTGTGCTGGAGGCACTGGGCGATCCGGACCTGCGCGTGGACAAGGTGATCCTCGCCGACACCGCGCGCGGCCCCGCCGCCGCGGAGATCCAGCGCGCCGCGAAAGCCGCCGGCGTGCCGGTGCAGCGCGCGAGCGCACACCGGGTGAAAGTGCTGGCCGGCAACGGAAAACAGGACCAGGGCGTACTGGCCGACGTCGTCGCGCCGCGAATGCGCGCCCTCGCCGCGGCCCTGGACGACCGCCGCCCGCCCGCGCGCGTGCTGCTCCTGGACGGCATCACCACGCCGGCGAACGTCGGAATGATCCTGCGCACCGCGACGGCCGCAGGACTCTCCGGGGTCATCGTGCCGCGCCGGGGCGTCGCCGCGCTGGACCCGATGGTGGTGAAATCCTCTGCGGGCGTTGCCTTCCGGGCACCGGTTCTGCGCTGCGGATCGGCACGCGAGGCGGCGGAACTGCTGGTGGAGGCCGGATACAGCCTGTTCGCACTGGGCGCCTCGGCCACGACGTCGATCTTCGACGCGGAACTGCCGCAACGGTCGGCGTTCGTGCTCGGCGGCGAAACGGAAGGCGTCGGCGAGGCGGTGGCGGAGCTGGTGACGGAATGGCTGTCGATCCCGATGCCGGGCGACGTCGAATCGCTGAACGTCTCCGCCGCGGCTGCAGTGCTGTCGTTCGAACTGGTGCGGCGCGGGGTCAGCTGAACAACGCCGCGAGTTCGTCGAGAGTCTCGGCGATCGTGCGGTGATGCACGCCGACCATCCCCGCGGCGACGGCTCCGCGCACGTTCCGCTCGGCGTCGTCCACGAACACACACCTGGTCGCGGCGAGCCCGATCCGCTCGGCCGCGACTAGATAGATCTCGCGGTTCGGCTTGGCGACACCGACTTCGCCGGAGAAGACGAGCGCGTCAAAGTATTGCGCCAGCTCGGTTTTCACCCCCGGGGCGGCACCCGGGGCGTTCGAGACGAGAGCGGTTCTCTTGCCGTTCGCCCGGGCTTCGCGGAGGTAGTCGTAGAGCAGCGCCGCATCCGGGTCGGTGAGCACTCCGGCGTAGTCGACGAGCAGGCCTTTTAGCACTTCGCCAGCCTATCCGCTCCTTCGGCCGGCCCGGTCCCTTAGCGCATCGGGAAGATCCCGTCTGCTCCGTTCTGCCCTTTTCGCCGGATCAGGCACTCGGCGTCCCATCAGCTCGCCGCACCACGCACTAACTCCCGGGTGGACGTCCATGTTTCGGGGAGGGAACTCAATGACGAACCACAGCCTCCGGCCGCTGTCGGCTGTTCCGGAGGTCAGGGGGCGGCGCGTGCATCGGCGCGGCACGTGGCCCTCACCGTACGATCTGCCGCCCGCCGGGCATCGGCTGCTGCGGCTGACCGATCCGCCTCCCGCGCAGCGGCTCAGTCAGCGGCTCAACGCCATCCTCGAAGTCCTCGCCGGGCGGCGGGCGGCGGGGCAGATCCGGCCGCTCGTGGACGACGCGTTGTTTTCCCGGCTCAGCAGTCAGTCGCTGATGCCGGGCCTTCGCCACCACGTCGCCGGGGACCTGCGGGTCTGCCGTCCGGCCGAAACCGCGTTGGAGACCAGCACGATCATTCATTCCGGGCCTCGCGTGCTGGCCTTGGCGGCCCGGTTCGAGCGCACCCGGACGGGGTGGGTGTGCACGCGGTTTCACGTGCTCGCGCCGCGGGTCGAGGGGGCGCAGGCCGGGCGACCCTCGGTAGCCTGATCGGGACAGCTGTCCTAAACCTCAGGACACAGGATCTGGTCCACTGTGGACGCAAAGAAGAACGGCAGCACGAGTGCCGTGCTGCCGTTCTCGATTCTGCCGTCCACAGTGGACGGATCAGGGGCGCGTCAGCGACGCGGTCCCTTCTTGCCCTTCTTCGCCTGCGCCCGTTCCGCGGCCCGCCGTTCGCGGCGGGTTCCGCCCGCGCCTCCGGCGTCCGCGTCGTTCGCGCTGTCCGAATGGGACTCGACGCCGCCGCCTTCGGACGGGCCGGACATGGTCAGTCCGGATTGGACACCGCCGCCGAGTCCCTTGCCGCGCAACGCGGACGGGACCGAATCGGAATCGGTGGCCGGGGGCTGCGGCGGGGCCGGGCGGGCGTGCTTGCCCTCGTCCTCGCTCTTGGCCCCGAACGCTCCGGCCGCCGCGGCGGTGGCGGACGTGACGCCGCCGGGGAGCGCCGACGGTTCCGGCTGCTGGACGGTTTCCGGCTCGGCACGCTCGACCTGCAGGTTGAACAGGAAGCCGACGGCCTCCTCCTTCAGCGAGTCGAGCATCGCGCGGAACATGTCGAAGCCCTCGCGCTGGTACTCGATCAGCGGGTCGCGCTGCGCGAGCGCCCGCATGCCGATGCCCTCCTTGAGATAGTCCATCTCGTAGAGGTGCTCGCGCCACTTGCGGTCCAGCACGGTGAGCATGACCTGGCGCTCGAGGCGGCGCATCGAGCCTTCCTCGCCGACCAGCTCGTCGATCTCGGCCTCGCGCTTGGCGTAGGCCGCGAGCGCGTCGTCGACCAGCGCCTGGCTGAGCGATTCCGCGTCGAGGTCGCCGTCCTCGATCAGGTCGTCCCAGTCGAGGCTGACCGGGTACAGCGTCTTCAGCGCGGTCCACAGCTGCTCGTGGTCCCAGTCCTCGGCGTAGCCCTGGGACGTCGCGCCCGAGACGTACGCCTTCACCACGTCGACGATCATGTGCTCGATCTGCTCGCGCAGGTCCTCGCCCTCGAGCACGCGGTGGCGCTCGGCGTAGATCACCTTGCGCTGCTCGTTCATGACCTCGTCGTACTTGAGGACGTTCTTGCGGGTCTCCATGTTGAGCTGCTCGACCTGGGTCTGCGCGCTCTTGATCGCCTTGGAGACCATCTTGTGCTCGATCGGCACGTCGTCCGGCAGCCGCATGGTGGTCATGATGCGTTCGACCAGCACCGCGTTGAACCGGCGCATCAGGTCGTCGCCCAGCGACAGGTAGAACCGCGATTCGCCGGGGTCGCCCTGCCGCCCGGACCGGCCGCGCAGCTGGTTGTCGATGCGCCGCGACTCGTGCCGCTCGGTGCCGAGCACGTACAGCCCGCCCGCTTCGCGGACCTCGTCGGCTTCGGCCCGCGCCTCTTCCTTGATCTCCTCGAGCACCTTCGGCCACGCGGCCTCGTACTCCTCGGAGTTCTCGACCGGGTCGAGGCCGCGCTCGCGCAGCACCTCGTCGGCGATGATGTCCGGGTTGCCGCCGAGCACGATGTCGGTGCCGCGGCCCGCCATGTTCGTGGCGACGGTGACCGCGCCCTTCCGGCCGGCGCGCGCGACGATCAGCGCTTCCTTGTTGTGGTACTTCGCGTTCAGCACCTCGTGCGGCACGCCCAGCTTGAGCAGCAGCTTCGACAGGTGCTCGGACTTCTCCACGCTCGTGGTGCCGACCAGCACCGGCTGGCCCTTTTCGTGCCGCTCGGCGATGTCCTCGGCGACGGCCTCGAACTTGGCCTGCTCGTTCTTGTAGATCAGGTCGGCGCGGTCCGCGCGGACCATCGGCCGGTTCGTCGGGATCGGCACGACGCCGAGCTTGTAGGTCTGGTGGAACTCGGCCGCCTCGGTCTCGGCGGTACCGGTCATGCCGGACAGCTTCTTGTAGAGCCGGAAGTAATTCTGCAGCGTGATCGTGGCGAGCGTCTGGTTCTCCGCCTTGATCTCGACGCCTTCCTTGGCCTCGATCGCCTGGTGCATGCCCTCGTTGTAGCGGCGGCCCACCAGGATGCGGCCGGTGAACTCGTCGACGATCATGACCTCGCCGTCGCGGACGATGTAGTCCTTGTCCTTGTGGTAGAGCTCCTTGACCTTCAGCGCGTTGTTCAAGTAGCCGACCAGCGGGGTGTTCGCCGCCTCGTAGAGGTTCTCGATGCCGAGCTGGTCCTCGACGAACCGGACGCCCTTCTCGGTGACCGCGACGGTGCGCTTGCGGACGTCGACCTCGTAGTGGTACTTCGAGTTGATCAGGTTGGCCTTCTCGACCCGCTCGCGCGTGCCCATGGTGGTGGTGTCGATGCCCTGCATCAGCGGCGCGAGCCGGGCGAACTCGACGTACCACCGCGACGACTGGTCCGCCGGGCCGGAGATGATCAGCGGGGTCCGCGCCTCGTCGATGAGGATCGAGTCGACCTCGTCGACGATCGCGAAGTTATGCCCGCGCTGCACGCATTCGTCGAGCGACCAGGTCATGTTGTCGCGCAGGTAGTCGAAGCCGAACTCGTTGTTCGTGCCGTAGGTGACGTCGGCGTTGTAGTGCTTGCGGCGCTCCTGCGGGTCCTGCTCGGCGACGATGACGCCGACCTCGAGCCCGAGGAAGCGGTGGATGCGGCCCATCCACTCCGCGTCGCGCTTGGCGAGGTAGTCGTTGGTGGTGACGACGTGCACGCCGTCCCCGGGGATGGCGTTCAGGTAGGCCGCGAGGACACAGGTCAGCGTCTTGCCCTCGCCGGTCTTCATCTCGGCGACCTGGCCGAGGTGCAGCGCGGCCCCGCCCATGAGCTGGACGTCGTACGGCCGCTGGCCGAGCACCCGGTGCGCGGCTTCCCTGGCGACGGCGAACGCCTCCGGCAGCAGCTCGTCCAGGGACTCGCCCTTGCCGTACCGCTCGCGGAACTCGTCGGTCTTGGCCCGCAGTTCGGCGTCCGACAGGTCCTTCACGTCGTCTTCGAGGGTGTTGATGTGATCGGCGATGTTGCGCAGCCGCTTCACCATCTTGCCCTCGCCCGCGCGGAGCAGGCGGTTCAGCACCATCCGGTCGACCTCACTAGCTGATCATGATCGCGCCCAGGCCGTTCCCGGGCAGTAAATCGCCACGGCTGGCGCCCGTGTGCGCCGCCGCCGTCTCCCCATCGTAGGGAACGCGGGCTGGTCCGCGCACGCACGTCGTCGCAGAAGGTCACGGCGGGTTTCCACAGGTCCCGACGAAGGTCGTGCCGCGGGTCGTCCTCCGGGCACACGGACGGCCCGCACGCGTGCGCGTGCGGGCCGCCGGTCGAAGTTGTCCCGGGTGGGGGTCAGCCCAGCCGGATCACGCCGTAGTCGAAGCCCTTTCGCCGGTAGACGACACTCGGCCGGCCGGCCTCGGAGTCGTTGAACAGGTAGAAGTCGTGGCCGACCAGCTCCATCTCGTAGAGAGCCTGGTCCACCGTCATGGGATCCGCGGCGTGCTGCTTCTCGCGGACGACGCGGCCGGGCTGATGGCCCAGGTCCTCGTCTTCCCATCGCCCCTGCCGGGGAATGTCGCCCGCACTCGTCGCCGCGAAACCGTTCGCCATGGATTCGGTCGCGTCGGGTGCGTCCAGGACGGCCGTGCCCATGGCGGGCCCGGCGACCGCGTCGGAGCCGCCGGCCATCGACGTCGCCTCGGCGACCGATTCCGGACGGCTGCGCCCGTAATGCACGCGCCTGCGGTCGTGTGTCCGCCGGAGCCGGTTTTCCAGCTTGGTGACGGCGGAGTCGAGCGCTGCGTAGAAGTCGGCTGCGCTCGCTTCGGCGCGAACAGCCGGACCGCGGCCCTTCCCGGTGATCTCGACGCGCTGGCAGCTCTTGGCCTGCCTGCGGTTGGGCTCGTGGAAGAGCTCCACGTCGTAGCGGATGACCTTCTTGTCGTAGCGCTCAAGGCGGGCCAGCTTTTCGCTGACAAGCGCCCGGTAATGCTCGGGCACCTCCACGTTGCGGCCCTTAACGACGATGTCCATACACGACCTCCCTCGCTGAGGAAACTGCGAGCTGTTGTGTTCTCACGGCACCGGTACTGCGAGCGGATGCTGCACGGGTTGGCGGGCTGAAAAGAATTCGGCGACCGGATCACGACGTCTCGTGGCGGAAGCGCGAACGCGGACTCAGCGGGCCGCCGGTGCCAGGGACATGGGCTGCACACCTCCCTGCCTGCGGGTTTTGCTGATAGCGGAGCACGTTAGCTTCATCACGCCGTCCGCAACAGCCCCCGAGCCGGGGGATGTCACGATCCGGGAACCCGTCACGGCGCGCAGTGAATCATGCGTGCGCAGCCCGGAACCGCCGCTCGGAAGGCCGAGCGCGTGCGCCCAAGTTTCACGCGGACGGCTCAACCCAGCGGCACCTCGGACGCCGAGGGTGACCGCCCCGGTCAGCACAGCCGCCACCTCGGCGAACTGCCCCGGCTCGGGGGTGATTCCGGCCCTGACCCTCATGCCCGGACAACGGGCGACGACGCCGGGAGGTTCCCTCTTGACATCACTCGTGTAGGTGACACCTGGCGTTAGTGGGCATGCGAACGAGAGCGGCCTCCCTGGCGAGAATGCGGTCCGCGGTTTTCGGACGGACGGTTTTGGAATCGTTCCATTGTGGACGGGGACGGAGCGGACGATCGGTTTCCGCACAACCGGATTCCGTTTTCGGCGGCGGCCGGACCCGGCCCGCGGCGGATTCGCGAGGCGGCCCAGCGTGCGTTCGGGTTTCGGACGGGGACAGGTCCCTTTCAGACTGTCGCCAGCAGGGCGAGCACCGCCACCACCGGCACCCCCGCGTTTTTCAACGCCGTGACGCATGCGGCGGACGTGGCGCCTGTGGTGATCACGTCGTCCACCACCACGACCCGCGCACCCGGCGGCGGACGCCCGGCCGCAGCGAACCGCAACCGGCCCTCCAGATTGGCCACGCGTTCCGCCCGGCTCAGCCCGACCGCGTCCCGTCCGCCCTTCAACACCAGGGCAGGCGCGACGTACGCCCCCGTCAACCGAGCGGCTTCCGCGGCGATTCGCAGGACGTGCGGGCCTCCGCGCACCCGGGAAGCGGTCCGTCGGCTCGGAGCCGGGACGAGACACCACGGGCTGGCGCGCGGACCGCCGGAAGGCAACGCCAACAGCCCAGCGGCCAGGACTCGGCCCAAAAACGGGGCCACGTCGCGACGGCGGCGCTCCTTGTAGGCGAGCAAGGTTCGCTTGGCGGCACCCGTGTAGCGCGCCATGGCGTAGGCCGGAGCCAACGCAGTCAGCGGCGCGCGGAGTACCGCAGTGGGGGACCCCCACTTCGTGGAGCAACTGGCGCACACGGGCGCGCCGCGGGTTTCACAGCCTGCGCAGTAGGTCGGGAGGAGCAGGTTCAGCAACAGTCTCAGTAACATGACTCCGAGTGTGCACTCGACCACCGACAGTTTTGGACCGCGCGAGCGCCGAAGCCCGGAATCGGTGCCGGGAAACCTCGGAGATCACCCGGATGGGACGGACATCCCGCGCCCAGCTCAGTCGCCGTCCACGACCCCGGGCATCCGTGACCACCCGACCGACCAAGAAAACACCCCGGATAGAACGGATCCGCATCCTGCATCGAGTGAGCCCGGCCGCCGCACCTCGCCCAGCTCAGTCGCGATCCGCGACCCACCGGCATCCGCGACCACCTCACCGACCGAGAAAACACCCCGGGTAAAACGGATCCGCGTTCTGCATCGAATGCCCGGCCGCGACCCCTCGCCCAACCCAGTCGCGATCCGCGACCCACCGGCATCCCCGACCACCCCAACCGACCGAGAAATCAGCCCGGATAGAACGGATCCGCGTTCTGCATCGAGTGCGCGTGCGGCCGCCACACCTCGCCCAGCTCCGTCGCCGTCCACAACCCACCGGCATCCGCGACCACGATCGGCTGGCTCGGAGCCGCCGCGACCGCTCGCACCGGGGCGGTGAGGTTCGAGCTGTTGTAGGCGTCCATCCGCCGTCCGTCGATCGACAGGCGCTGGACCGGCTGCGAGGGCGAGGACGTCGCGGCCACCAGGGTGTCCGGCGTCGAGCCCCAGTCCACGTCCAAGACGTCCGTCAGCACTCCGGGCTGCAGCACCCGCGGCTCGCGCAAGGTGACCGTGTCGCCGTTGCGCACCACCGACGCCACGACCAGCTGGCCGTTCACCGTCGCGGCCACGCGGGCGCCGTCCCGGGAAAGCCGCAGCACCCCGATCGGGCCGAGCGCCAGCAGGTCGTTCGCGTTCACGCTCTGGCGCAGCCAGTGGCCGTTCGGGTCGAGGACCATCCGCGCGATGATCGAGTGGTCGACGACCGTCCACACCTCGTTCGACGGCCCGGCCCCGGTCTGCGCCGGACGCCAGGTCGGGCGGCTCAGCGAACCGCCGCCGAGGTCGACCGTCGGCAGGTCGCGGCCGAGGTCGCCGATGCGCAGCCGCACACGGTCGCCGTCCTGCTCGACCACCGCGAGGCGTTTGCCGTCGATGGACTCGGCCGCGCTCACCACCTGGTACGCGCCGTTGCCCACCGCGCCCGCGATCGGCGCGCCGTCGCTGAGCGAACGGACCCGGCCGCCGATCGTCATCAGGCCGCTCGGCGAAGCGGAAACGTTGTACGAGGGCACGTCGCTGGCGCGCCAGTATTCGTGGTTCTGCACGAGCGGCGCGCCGTCGGCGAGCAGCCGGATCCGGGTGGAGGTGACGGTCTGCATCGAGAGCACGATCTGCGCGGCGATCAGCGACCGCGTGTCCGGGCCGACCCCGCTGAGCCCGCTCAGCTGCACGGTCAGCGAGCCGTCGTCGTTGTTCTTCACGTTGTTTTCCAGCGACACCCCGTCGCCGAAGAGGTTTTTCACCGCGCCGGTGAGCCCGGCGGAAGGGCCCTGCAGGATCAGGTCCATCACCCGTCCCGGCATGCCCGACTGCGGTTTCGCCGGGACGTAGCGCAGGTCCGGCACGAAGGACCCGGAGTCGGCCGAGTAGAAGCTCACCGAGACCGGGTTGTAGTTGCCGTCGAACTCGTCGTCGGTCACCAGCAGCACCGGCGGGGGCGGGCTGGAGATCCGCCACTGCCCGTCGGCCTGCTTGCGCACCTGGAAGGTCTGCTCGGCCGGGCCGCTGCCGGGGATGAACGCGGAGTCCGCGCTCAGCGTGCCGAGCACCGAACCGCGCACGGTGACCGTGCGGACGTTCGGGTCCGGCGCGGCCGACGACGGCGTGGGCGTGGTGGTGGCTCCGGTGCTGGCCGTGGGGTCGTAGACCGTGCTGAAGGTCTTGTCGATGATCGTGAACGAGCGGTTCGGCCGCCACGCGCCGCGCTGTTTTTCGTCGAGGAACGCCCGCGAGGCCGCGTTGCCCGACCGCGGATCGGCGTTGGCCTTGATGAACAGCCGCACGATGTCGAGCGGTTCGGCGTTGGCCGGCGGCTCCGGCGCGTTGTTGGCCTGCGGTGGCGCCTTTTCCACGGACACCACGACCGGCAGCGATTCCTGCGGAACGTTCGCGCAGCTCACGAGCACCAGTGCGCAGGCGAGAAGGACGAGCACTCGCCTCACTGACCGACCTCCTCCCGGTCCGGGGCCGGATCGGCGAGGATCGCCTCCGGCGCGGGATGCAGTTCGGCGACCGACGACGGCGACAGCGTGATCTCCGAAACCGCGTCCGGCGGCGGCAGCACTAGCGGGCTCTCCGCGATCGGCACGCCTTGGCGCCGCGGCACCACGAGCCGGAAGCACGCGCCGTGGCCCGGCTCGCCCCACGCGTCGAGGACGCCGCCGTGCAGCCGCGCGTCCTCCTGGCTGATCGCGAGGCCCAGGCCGGTGCCGCCGGTGCGGCGGTTGCGCGACGGGTCGGCGCGCCAGAACCGGTTGAACACCAGCTCGGCCTCCCCCGCCCGCAGGCCGACGCCGTAGTCCCGGACGGTGATCGCGACCGCGGATTCGTTCACCGCGACCGTCAGCACCACCGGTTTGCCCTCGCTGTGGTCGACGGCGTTGGCCAGCAGATTGCGCAGGATCCGTTCGATCCGCCGCGCGTCCACCTCGGCGGAGGTGTCCTCGTCCGGCAGCACCAGTTCGACCGCGCTGCCCGCGGTTCCGGCGAGCACCCGCACCTGCTCGACCGCGCGCGTCGCGATCGGCCGCACGTCGATGTACTCCGCCGACAGCTCCTCGACGCCCGCGTCGAGCCTGCTGATCTCCAGCAGGTCGCCGAGCAGCGCCTCGAACCGGTCCAGCTCGTCGACCAGCAGCTCGGTCGAGCGGGCGAGGCCGGGCGGGAACTGCTCGCGGGACGCGTGCAGCACGTCGGCGGCCATCCGCACGGTGGTCAGCGGGGTGCGCAGCTCGTGCGACACGTCGGAGGTGAAGCGGCGCTGCAGGCCGCCGAATTCCTCGAGCTGGCGGATCTGGTTCTGGATGCTGGCCGCCATGCTGTTGTAGGACACCGCGAGTTTGGCGAGGTCGTCCTCGCCCACGACGGCGAGGCGCTGGTCGAGGTCTCCGCCGGCGAACTGCTCGGCCGCCGCGACGGCTTGCCGGACCGGCCGCACCACCTGCCGGACTACGAGGTTCGTGATCCCGGCGAGCAACAGCAGCAGCACGATCCCGGCGACGAACAGCGTGTTCTGCACCGTCGACACGGTGGTCTGCTCACTGGTGAGCGGGAACAGCAGATACAGCTGCAGCGGACTGGCCGCGGTCGCCAGCGAGGTGCCGACGATCAGGTAAGTGGTCCGCACGCCGTTCTCGTCGACCGTGTGCTCGACCCGCGCGAGGTGATCGGCCTCGACGAACTGGCGCAGCCGCTCCGGCACCGAGTTGAACGGCCCGACGAACACCGGGTCCGCGTCCGATTGGCCGCGCCCGACGCTGGCCAGCACCGGTTCGAAGGTGCCCGCGGTGGAACCCGCGCGCGACGAGGACGTGGTCGCGATCTTCTTGAGCGCGTTCTGCAGGCGCGTGTGCAGCGCGTCCGGGGACTCGCCCCCGATCCCGACCAGTTCGCGCGCGGCGGTGTCGGCCAGCGCCTGGGTCTGCTCGATCGCGGCGCGGCGCTTGGTGTCCAGCAGCCGTTCGGTGATCTGGTTCTGCAGGACCATGCCCAGCACGAACACCACGGCCGAGGACAGCGCGAGCGTCGAGATCGTCACGCGGAACTGCAGCGAGTGCTTCCACAGCTCGTTGAACGCCACCGCGCGGCGGCGCGCGAAAACCACGACCCGGCCGGAGAGCCGAGCCGTGGCGCGGGCGGCGGCGCGAAGCCGCCCCGCGAAACCGGTCATCGGCGTATCACGGCGGGCCGGCCTTGTACCCGACTCCGCGCACCGTCAGCACCACCTCGGGGTGCTCCGGGTCCTTCTCCACCTTCGAGCGAAGGCGCTGGACGTGCACGTTCACCAACCGGGTGTCGGCCGCGTGCCGGTAGCCCCACACCTGCTCGAGCAGCACCTCGCGGGTGAACACCTGGCGCGGCTTGCGGGCCAGCGCCACGAGCAGGTCGAACTCGAGCGGCGTCAGCGGGATCGCCTTGCCGTCGCGGGTGACCTCGTGCCCGGGAACGTCGATCGCGAGATCGCCGATGGTCAGCGATTCGGCGGGCTCGGCCTCGGTGCGGCGCATCCGGGCGCGCACGCGGGCGACGAGTTCCTTCGGCTTGAACGGCTTGACCACGTAGTCGTCGGCCCCGGATTCGAGCCCGAGCACGATGTCCACGGTGTCGCTCTTGGCGGTGAGCATGACGATCGGCACGCCGGACTCGGCGCGGATCGCCTTGCACACGTCGATGCCGTTCATGCCGGGCAGCATGAGGTCGAGCAGGACCAGGTCCGGTTTCAGTTCCCGCAGCGCGGGAAGCGCCCGCGAACCGTCCGCGACCACCGCGGTGTCGAACCCTTCGCCGCGGAGGACGATGGTGAGCATCTCCGCCAGCGCCGGGTCGTCGTCGACCACCAAGACACGTGCCTTCATGACCACATGTTCGCACTAACGCCCGCACCGGTGCGCACGACCCGCGCGTTTGACCACCGGAAAGATCAAGATCACCGGCCCGGTTGGGCCATCCGGACCCATCCGGCGTCCGGCGGCGGCCGGATTCGCCCGCTCAGCCGAACAGATCGCAGCCGAACGGTTACTGTTGCGCTATGCGGAACCAGGACTCGGGAAACGCAACGGGAAGCGCGGTGCAGTCCGTCGACCGGGCGATCACGGTCCTGGAGCTGCTGGCCCGCAACGGGGAAACGGGCATCACCGAGATCGCCGGCGAGCTGGGCGTGCACAAGTCCACCGCGTCCCGGCTGCTGAGCGTGCTGGAGGCGCACGGGCTGGTCGAGCAGCTGGGCGAACGCGGCAAGTACGCGATCGGCTTCGGCGTGGTCCGGCTGGCCGGGGCCGCGACCGGCCGGATGGACCTGGCGAAGCTCGGCAGGCAGACCTGCCAGGCGCTCGCCGAGGAGCTGGGCGAGACGGTCAACATCGCGATCGCGGACGACGGAGTCGCGATCAACATCAGCCAGGCCCGCGGGTCGGCGGCGATCACCACACAGAACTGGACCGGGCAGCGCACGCCGCTGCACGCGACGTCCAGCGGCAAGGTGCTGCTGGCCGCGATGGACGAGGCCGAACGCAAGCGGATGCTCGCGCACGAGCTGGAGCAGTACACGCCGCGCACCACGGTCGACCGGGACGAGCTGGCGGCCGAACTGGAGCGCGTCGCCGAGGACGGGTACGCGGCTTCCTTCGAAGAGCTGGAACTGGGCATGCACGCGGTCGCGGTGCCGGTGCGCGGCCCCGGCGGCGACGTCGTCGCGGCGATGAGCGCGTCCGGTCCGTCCTACCGGCTGTCCAAACAGCGGATCCGGCAGATCGTCGCGCCGATGTCCGAAGCGGCACGGGAGCTTTCCGCTCAGCTCGGCTACTTTTCCGCGTGAACTCCCCGGTCGCGGCGGCTCTCTTGACAGCGCGCCCGCGATCCCGCAATTTGTGAGTTGCAGCAGACGGAACATCGATCTCCATCCGCAACGCGTCCGTACCCCGGCGGGGGCGTTCCGGCATGCCTGTCTCGTCCCGAGCCGGGCCGTCCGCGACGGCCGGCAGGCAGGAGGTACCTCGCGATGGCAGTGCGACCGCGGGTGGTTGTGCTCGGCGGCGGGCTCCTCGGCTGCGCGGTCGCGGACGAGCTGACCGAACGAGGCTGGACGGACGTCACGGTCCTGGAACCGGAACCGGCGGGCGCGCCGGTCGGGCCCGGGCTGCTCTTCCGCACGCACGCGGACCGCACGGCGTCGGAGTTCGCCAAGTACACCGCGGAGAAGTACAGCGGGCTGACCGTCGACGGCGGCTGGTGTTTCCAGCCGGTCGGGAGCCTGGAACTCGCGACCGCGCCGGAGCAGCTTTCCCGGCTGCGGCAACGGCTTGGCTGGGCGACGTCGTCCGGTGTGCGCGGCTACCTGCGCGAACCGGGCGAATGCGCCCAGCTGCATCCGCTGCTCGACCCCGCGAAGGTGTCCGGCGGCCTGCACCTTCCCGGCGACGGGCTCGTCAAACCGGTCCGCGCGGCGCTCGCCCAAGCTCGCCGTGCGCAGGGACGGGGCGCGAAATTCCTTGCCGGACAAGAGATTGCCGAGATCGTGCGCACCGCGGGCCGGGTGACCGCGGTGGTGACGGCGACCGACCGCTTCCGCGCCGACGTCGTCATCTCGTGCGCCGGAGTCCGCGGACCGCAGTTCGGCCGGCTGGTCGATCTCGCCGTGCCGGTGGTGCCGATCGCCGTCGACCATGCCCGCACCACGCCGTTGGCCCAGCTCGCCGGAGACAACGACGCCTTCACCGAAGCGGACAAACCGATCCTGCGCGGTGCCGGGCTCTCGCTGCGCGAGCACGTCGACCGGCTGGGCATCAGCGCGCTGGGCCCGGTCGAAACGGACGCCGCGTTCACTCCGGCGGGCTTCGAGGAATCGTGGACGGCCGCGCTCGGGCTGGTGCCCGCGCTCGCCGACGCGAAGGTCGAGGAAGGCTTCCGGCAGCTGGTCCCGGGTACGCCGGACGGTTTGCCGCTGCTGGGCGAACATCCGGATCTCGACGGGTTCTGGGTCGCCGAAGCCGTGGACTGCGCGTGGTCCGCCGGGGTCGCGCGGGAACTGGCGCGCTGGCTCATCGAGGGGCAAGCGCATCTCGATCTGCACTCCGTCGACCTCGCCCGGTTCGACCGGCTGCAGCTCGCGCCCGGCCGCGTGCGGGAGCGGAGCCTGGCGGCGGCGGGGCATCGGCGACCGGCCGTGGAATCGCCGCGGACCACGCCCTGCTACGAGCGTGAAGTCGCGCTGGGCGCGGAGTTTCGCGAGGAAGACGGCTGGGCGCGGCCGCAGCGGTACGCCTCGGGCGGACGCGCGGAAGCAGTCGCGGCCCGGAGCCGGGTGGCGTTGTTCGACCTGACCCCTCGGCGCCGGCTGGAGATCACCGGCCGCGGCGCGCTGCCGTTCCTGCAGACGATGACCACGAACCAGCTCGACCGTCCGCCCGGCTCGGTCACCACGACGTTGCTGCTCGGCGAGGACGGCGGGGTGCGCAGCGAACTGACCGTCGCCCGGCTCGGCGTCGAGCAGTTCCACGTCTCCGCGCACCACCATCGGGACGTCGCCTGGCTGCGCCGTCATCTGCCTGGCGACGGCTCGGTCCGGCTGCGCGAAACCACCGGCGGCACCTGTTGTCTCGGCCTGTGGGGACCGCTCGCCGAGCGGGTGCTGCCCGAACTGTCCACATCGGACTCCCGGGTGTGGCGGACGTACGTCGGCGACGTGCCGGTGACCGTGCTGCGCGGGTCGGACGCGGGCGAACCCGGCTGGGAGCTGCACACCGGCGCGGACCTCGGCCGGTCGCTGTGGGACACCCTCTGGGCGGCCGGGCAGCCGCACGGGATCGTCGCGGCCGGGGAAGACGCGCTGCGCAGCCTCCGGATGGAGGAAGGCCACCGAAACTGCGGCGTTGACGTGACCACCGAGCACGATCCGTACGAGGCCGGTCTCGGCTTCGCGGTGCGGATGGACAAGGGCTACTTCCTCGGCCGCGACACGCTTCTTCACCGTTCTCCTTCGACGGTGCGCCGGAAACTGGTGTGCTTGACGATCGACAGCACGGATTCCGTGCTGCGAGGCCGGGAGCCGGTGTACGTCGACGGCCGTCCGGCGGGCTACGTCACGAGCGGCGCGTACGGCTACACGATCGACAAAAACCTCGCCTACGCCTGGCTTCCCGTCGAGGACGCCCGGCCGCGCACCCCAGTGGAAATCGAGCACCTCGGGAAACGGTGGGCGGCGAAGGTGGCCGCGGAGCCGTTGAGGAGCAGCGAATGACGCATTACGACGTGATCGTGCTCGGTCTCGGCGGAATGGGCAGCGCGGCGGCCTGCCGGCTGGCACGCCGGGGCCAGAAGGTGCTCGGGATCGACCAGTTCGCGCCGGTGCACCACCTCGGTTCGAGCCACGGCGGTTCGCGGATCACGCGGCAGGCGTATCTCGAAGGTCCGGATTACGTACCGCTGCTGCTTCGCGCGCACGAGATGTGGGACGAACTCGAACGCGATTCCGGCCGGTCGCTGTTCACCCGCTGCGGCGCGGTGATGGGCGGACCGCCGGAGTCGCGCACGATAGCGGGCAGCACGCTTTCCGCGGAGAAGTTCGACATCCCGCACGAAATCCTGGACGCGGCCGAGATCCGGCGCCGGTTCCCCACCATCGCCCCCGCCGAAAACGAGGTGGCGTTGTGGGAACCGGGCGCCGGATTCGTGTCGCCGGAAGGAAGCGTCGCCGCGCATCTGCAGCTCGCCGCGCGCCACGGCGCCGAACTGCACCACGAAGAACAGGTATTCACCTGGACCGCCTCGGAAACCGGGGTGCGCGTCGGCACCGCTTCGAGCTACTACACCGCCGAGCGGCTCGTGCTGTGCCCCGGCGCGTGGGCACCGGTGCTGCTCGCGGACCTCGGCGTCGATTTCGACGTGCGACGCCAGGTCCAGTATTGGTTCGAACCGGCCGACGTGCGGCCGTTCGCCGATCATCCGGTCTTCATCTGGGAAACCGCTGAAGGCGGCCAGTTCTACGGATTCCCCGCGCATTCAGCGCAAGGTGTCAAAGTCGGCGCCCACCTCGGCGGCGTCTCGTGCACCGCCGACACGATCGACCGGCAGGTCCGCGACGACGAGGTGCGCGCGGTCGCGGCCGTCGTCGGCTCCCGGCTGCCGACGCTCCCGGCGACCTTCCGCCGCGCGGCGACCTGCCTCTACACGAACACCCCGGACGAACATTTCGTGATCGCGCCGCATCCGAAGCATCCGCGCGCGGTGGTGGCGTGCGGATTTTCCGGGCACGGCTTCAAGTTCGTGCCGGTGGTCGGGGAAATCCTCGCCGACCTGGTGGTCGACGGTTCGACGCGGCACCCGATCTCGCTGTTCGATCCGGCGAGGTTCACGCAGTAGCGAAGTAGTGCTCTTCGGCCAGATCTTCAAGCAGGCCAGGGTGTTCCGGCTTCCAGTCGAGGAGTTCACGCGTGCGCGCGGCGGACGTCGGGGCGTCTGCCTGGACCATCGGGGCCAGGAACGCGAAGTGCGCCGCGGCCTCCTCCGGCGCGATGGACTTCACCGGGACACCGAGCCGCGCGCCGATCGTCTCGGCGATCTGCCGGAGCGAGACGGCTTCGTCGCCGACCGCGTGCAGCACGGTTCCGCCCGGAGCCTTCTCCAAGGCCAGCCGGTAGAGCCGGGCCGCGTCGAGCGTGTGCCCGGCGGACCAGCGGTTGGCCCCGTCGCCGACGTACGGCGAGACCCCGGCCGCCCGGGCGAAACGGATCATAGTCGGCACGAAACCGTGCTTGTCGAGCGAACTGTGCACCGACGGCGGCAGCCGCACGACTGACGATCGGACGCCGTTTTCGGCGAGCCCGAGCACGTAGTTCTCCGCATCGACCCGCGAGCCGCCAGGAAGACGGTCGTCCTCGGTCGCGGTCCGGCCGAGCCCGGCGAACATCAGGGTTCCGGAGGTCGAGACCAGTGGTTTGCCGGTGCCGGCGAGAGCTTCGCCGAGCGCCTTCAGCGCGACGAGGTCCGCTTCGACCGCGCCGGCGAACTCGCCGCTGGCCATCAGGTCGTGCTTGAACGCCAAGTGCACGACGCCGTCCGCCTCGGCCGCCGCCGCGCGCAGGCCGTCGAGATCGTCGAGGTCGCCGCGCCGCACGCGCGCACCGCGTTCGGCGAGCACCGCGGCGGAGGCGTCCGACCGGGCGAGGCCGACCACCTCGTGTCCGGCGGAGAGCAGTTCGGGAACGAGGGCCGAGCCGACGTGGCCGCTGGCCCCGGTGACGAAAACCCGCATGATGTGTCCTTCCACAGTTGATGACACCTGGTGCCATCACAGTACGCCCGATGTCATCCAGTGTCATCACCTAGACTGGACGGCATGGGCCGCTGGGAACCGAACGCACGCCACCGCTTGGCGCGGGCCGCGCTCGACCTGTTCAC
Organism: Streptomyces sp. AA4; assembly: GCF_000158875.1. Lineage (NCBI taxonomy): Bacteria > Bacillati > Actinomycetota > Actinomycetes > Kitasatosporales > Streptomycetaceae > Streptomyces > Streptomyces sp. AA4. The sequence goes on from NZ_GG657746.1 coordinate 7,055,608, forward strand.
CGAACGCGGCTACGACGAGACCACGGTCGCCGAAATCGCCGAACGCGCCGGGCTCACGAAACGGACCTTCTTCCGCTATTTCGCCGACAAGCGGGAAGTGCTGTTCGGCGGGCAGGAGGAACTGACCCGGCGGCTCTCCGAGGGCATTGCCGGGGCGCCAGCGGGCGCGACGCCGTTCGAAGCGGTCGGCAGGGCATTGGATGCCGCCGCGGAGGTTTTCACCGGCGAGCGGCTGGCTGAGGCCCGGGTGCGACAGCCGATCGTGGCCGCGAACAGCGAGCTGCTCGAACGCGAATTGCTCAAGCGCACCACGATGGTCCAGGCCATGCACGACGCCCTCGCCGCGCGCGGAGTCAGCGAACCGACCGCGCGGGTCGCCGCGGAACTGGGCTGCCTCGCCTTCGGGACGGCGTTCCACCGCTGGGTCGAAGCAGGCAACCAGCGCGAGTTCGGCGCACTCGCGGACGAAGCGCTCGGCGAACTGCGCACCGCCACCGCCGCCCTCGGTTAAGCGAGCAGCGACTTCGCCAGCGTCGGCAGATCCACCCCAGCCACGCCGTCCAGCACATGCCACGGCGCGAGCCACGAAGCCGCGGCCAGCTCGTCGTACACCGCGGCACACCGCTGCTGCAGCGAATCGTCCGATTCGAAAGCGTCCCGCGTGCGTGCCGCGTCCGACTCCGCTCGGCGGACCGCCCGCTCGGCAGCCACCTCCGGGCTCACCCGCAGCAGCAGATGCGCGTCCGGACGGGGCAGGCCGAACCGCGTCACCTCGAGGTCCCAAACCCACTGCACCACAGCGCCATCCGCGTGCTCGCGCAGGCGCGCGGCGGCGTACGCGGCGTTCGAGGCGACGTAGCGGTCCAGCAGGACCACGTCGTTGGCCGCGAGCAGCGCGCGGATCTCGTCGGCCGCACCGCTGCGGTCGAGGGCGTAGAGCATCGCCATTCCGTACACCGAATCGGCGAGGTCGCCGTGCCCGCGATGCAGCGCTTCCCGCACCAGATCCGCGTGCACGCTGCGGCCGTAACGAGGGAAGGCGAGACTGCCGACGCTCGCGCCGGCGTCTTCCAGCGCAGCAGTCAGCCCCTCGGACAGCGTGCGCTTGCCCGCGCCGTCCAGACCTTCGATTACGACCAGTCGCCCCACGCCGTCAAAGATACTTGGCGGCGTGCTCAGGCCGCCTCGCGGCGGGCGCGCACGTAGCCGAAGTAGCCCACCGGCACCGCGACCAGCAGGCCGGCGAGGCAGAGCAGCGGAATCCAGTCGTCGCCGTGCGGCTCCGCGGGCGTGCTCTGGCCGTCGCGCGGCACCACCTCGCTGCGCGGCACGGCCGTGAGGTGGGCGTTGCCGGTGTCGGCAGGCTGCGCCGCGCCCGCGCCCGGAGCCGACACCGGCAACGCCAGGCCCGTGAACGCCACGAGGAGCAGCAGGCGTCCGACGTGCCTTCGGCAACTGGTCGAGGACCGCCGGTCCCGCCCGGCAGTGCTCTCCCCGTGATTCGGTTTCCCCAGACCCACGACGCACCTCCCGCCTAGACGTGGCCAGTGGTGGTCACAACGGTGAACCGGCCGATCACTCCGAGCAAGATGCCCGTCCGGCAAGGAGGGTGTTCCGGGTCCGCCGTGGAACACGGAACGGTTACCCTTCCGTGGCCAAGCACACCAAACGGGGGCCGGACCCGTAACCGCGCGCTGCTAACGTGAACGTTCCGCGGCATTCACGCCCAGCGCACGGGCGGCGTTGAAGGGACAGCGGTGGCACGAGACGGGGATGGCCCACTGATCATGGAACCTGGCCGGCGCGGCGCGGGTGAACTGCCGCCCGAGCTCGGCGAAGCACTGCGATCCGGAGAATTCCACCAGGCGCTGCGGCTCGCGATCGCGCATCGCGGCCTGTCGCTCGCCCGGCTGCGGGCGCACCTCGCGCTCCGCGGCGTCCACATCGGACAGTCGACGCTCAGCTACTGGCAGCGCGGGCTCCGCCAGCCGGAGGTGCCCAAGGCGCTTCCGGCGGTCCGCGCGCTGGAGTCGGTGCTGCAATTGCCCTCCGACTCGCTCGTGGTGCTGATCGGCCCGCGCACGGCGCGTCCGCGCGGGCACCAGGCCGCGGCGTCGTTCCACGACCTGCGCTCGGGCGAGATGGGCGCGATCGTCGAACAGCTGATGAGCGACCTCGGCGCGGCGCCGGCGTCCCGGCAGTCGAACTCCGACCTGGAAATGCTGTCGGTGCACGACCAGATCACCATCGACGAGCAGAAACACCAGGTGAAATTCCGGACCCGGCTGGTCACCCGCGCGCGGCGGCACGGACCGGACCGGTACGTCGCGGTCTACAACGGCGACCCCGGCTGCCGGATCGACGACGTCGAGCTGATCACCGCGGAAGGCTGCCGCGTCGGCCGCATCCGCAGGCATCCGGCGCGCGAGACGATGGCGACGGAACTGCTTTTCGACCGGAAGCTCGCCGAGGGCGAGATCCACGTTTTCTGCTTCGAAATCCACGACAATTCCGCCGTGACGTTCCCCGGGTACTACCGGATGCTGCGCGACCAGTGCGCGAGCTATCTGCTGCAATTGCAGTTCGCGCCCACCGCGATGCCCGCCCGGATCACCCGCGAGGTCCGCGCCCGCGACGACGCGCTGCCGGTCGAGGCGGAGGAATTGCCGTGCGACACCGGCGGCGTGACGAGCGGGTATTTCCGCGACACCGGCCCGGGGCTGGCCGGCATCGCGGTGGAATGGAACTGAGCTTTACCCGTCCACCCGCTGCGGCGCGCCCTTGGTGATCCGGACCAGTTCGTCGAACGTCGTCGGGAAGACGGCGTTCGGCGTCCCGGCCGCGGCCCACACCTGGTCGTACTGCCGCAACGCCTCGTCGACCACCGTCTCCAGCGGAGCCGGATGCCCGACCGGCGACACGCCGCCGATCACCTGCCCGGTGGCCGCGCGCACCTCGTCCGGCTTGGCCCGGCGGATCCGGCCGCGCCCGAGCCGCGCGGCGAGCGCCTCGACGTCCACCCGGTGCGCGCCGCTGGTCAAGACCAGCAGCGGGGCGTCGTCGGCCATGAAGACCAGGCTGTTCGCGATCGCGCCGACCGGGCAGCCGAGCGCTTCCGCCGCCTCGGCCGCCGTCCGCGTGGACTGCGGGAGAGTCCGCGCCCGTCCTTCGACGCCCGCCTCGTCGAGCGCGTCCTGCACGTTTTGCACTGCCGACATCGGCACACCTCCAGCCGTTCTGTAAACAGAACACTAGACTAGGCCGGGTGTCGACGTCACCCGCCCCGGACGGCCGCGCCCTCGCCGCGGTGGTCGGTACCCGCATCCGCACCTTGCGCACCCGCGCGGGCGTCGGCCTGACCACGCTCGCCGCCGACAGCGGTCTCGGCAAGGGAACGCTGTCGGAACTGGAGAACGGCCGCCGCAACCCGACGCTGGACACGCTGTTCGCCATCGCCACCGCGCTGTCGATCCCGTTGAGCGACTTGCTCTTCGGAGACGACGGCGTAGCCGAAGCGCACGGCGACAGCGTGACGGCGACCTTGCTGGGCCGCTGGGAGGACCCGGAGGGCGTGACGGAGGTGTACCGGCTGACGATCCACGAGCGGGTTCAGGTGTCGCATCCGCACAGCCCCGGGGTGCGGGAGGTTTTGACGGTGCTGACCGGGACGGCGGAGGTGGGGCCGGTTTCCGCGCCAGTGACGGTTTCCGCGGCCGGGACGCATACGTTTATCGCGGAAACGGAGCATGTTTATCGCGGAATCGGCGGGGTGGCTACTGCGGTGTTGACGATGCGGTATCCGCGTTAGCGGACGAGGAGTCCGTTGGCTTTTGCCGCATCCGCCTGACGCGCGTCACGCGTGACGACAGTAACCGGTTGCCCACCGGTCAGCTCGGAAGTTTCCCTCATTACGACGGCCAGATGAAGAGCATCCAGGGTGCGAATCGGGTAGTTCTCGGCAACCAGTCGCTGCGCCGCCGGAAAAACGCGCTCCGGGCGGAAAGGGATCAGCACAAGGGAACCTTCCGGGGAAGCGAGCAGGTCGAAGTGCTCGAGGACGATCCGGGCGTCAGGGATCCGGCCGTCGCGCTTCGCCGCCGTGAGCGCGCTGGTGAACTCGAGGCGGGTGAGTTCGCTGCTGAGCACCAGATCCGGCCCCTCGAGCAATAGCTCGCGCATTTCGCGATGCCCCGGCTCATCCTTGAGGAACGCAGTAGCCAGCGCACTTGTATCGGCATAGTAACAATCAGTCACCATTCACCCCGAGTCCAGTCGAGATACTCTCCGACAGTGGCTCCCCAGCCACTGGAGAACTCCTCGATGTCGTCCAGCGAGGCCGCCCGGGCGGGAGGTTCGACATAGGCGACCTTGCCCTCGGCGATCAACCGGCGTTTCCACTCGGCTCGAGACTCGCCCTGCTGGACGACCCCTCGCAGAGCCTCGGTGACCAGATCGTTCATGCTGCGCCCCTCAGCCTCGGCCCTGGCCTTCAGCCGAGCATGCAGCTCGTCGTCGACGCGAGTGATCAATTGCTTCACCCCACCATGATAACACGTCACCCATTAGAGCTATCACGTGTTTTCAAGTGCAGACAAAAGCCGCCCCGAAACGCATTCCGGGGCGGCTTCAGTGTCAGCGATCAGTAACGGTAGTGCTCCGACTTGAACGGGCCCTCCACGTCCACGTCGATGTATTCCGCCTGTTCCTTCGACAGCTTCGTCAGCTCGCCGCCAAGGGCTTCGAGGTGGATCCGGGCGACCTTTTCGTCCAGTTTCTTCGGAAGCCGGTAGACCTCCTTGTCGTACTCCTCGGTCTTCGTGAAGAGTTCGACCTGGGCGATGACCTGGTTCGCGAAGCTGTTCGACATCACGAAGCTCGGGTGCCCGGTCGCGTTGCCGAGGTTCAGCAGGCGGCCCTCGGACAGCACGAGGATGCTCTTGCCGTCCGGGAACACCCACTCGTCGACCTGCGGCTTGATGTTCACGCGCCGCACGCCGGGGTAGCGGGCGAGGCCGGCCATGTCGAGTTCGTTGTCGAAGTGGCCGATGTTGCCGACGATGGCCTGGTGCTTCATCCGCGCCATGTGCTCGACCATCACCACGTTCTTGTTGCCCGTGGTGGTGACGTAGATGTCGCCCTCGTCCAGCACCGACTCCAGGCGCTTGACCTCGTAGCCGTCCATCATCGCCTGCAGCGCGCAGATCGGGTCGATCTCGGTGATGATCACCCGGGCGCCCTGGCCGCGCAGCGATTCCGCCGCGCCCTTGCCGACGTCGCCGTAGCCGCAGACCACCGCGACCTTGCCGCCGATCAGGACGTCGGTGCCGCGGTTGATGCCGTCGATCAGCGAGTGGCGGATGCCGTAGCGGTTGTCGAACTTCGACTTCGTCACCGAGTCGTTGACGTTGATCGCCGGGAACAGCAGCTCGCCCGCGGCCGCCAGCTGGTACAGCCGCAGCACGCCGGTGGTGGTCTCCTCGGTGACGCCCTTCACGCTCTGCCCGATGGCGGTCCACTTGCCCTTGTCCGCCGCGACGGAGGCGCGCAGCAGCTCCAGGAAGACCTTCCACTCCTCGGGGTCCTCGTCGTCGGCCGGCGGAACCACGCCGGCCTTCTCGTACTCGGTGCCCTTGTGCACCAGCATGGTGGCGTCGCCGCCGTCGTCGAGGATCATGTTCGGGCCTTCGCCCTCCCACGTGAGCATCCGCTCAGTGCACCACCAGTATTCCTCGAGCGTTTCGCCCTTCCACGCGAACACCGGGACGCCCTTGGGCTCCTCGGGCGTGCCGTGCGGTCCGACGACGACCGCGGCCGCGGCGTGGTCCTGCGTGGAGAAAATGTTGCACGAGGCCCAGCGCACCTCCGCGCCGAGCGCCACCAGCGTCTCGATCAGCACCGCGGTCTGCACGGTCATGTGCAGCGACCCGGCGATCCGCGCCCCGCGCAGCGGGTAGACCTCAGCGTATTCGCGACGCAGCGCCATCAGGCCGGGCATCTCGTGCTCGGCGAGCCGGATCTCCTTCCGGCCGAACTCGGCGGCGTCGAGATCGGCGACGGCGAATTCGATGCCGCCCCGGGTGTCGTGCCGCTTGACAACGCTTTCGGGGGTCATAGTGCGGTTCCTCCAAGGTTTGATGGCACCTGAACAGTACCGTTGTCGGCTCGACCCTGACTCGGACGGATGAGGAGAGAATCACCGTGCCCGCCCCGCTCCCCGGCCCTGACACCCGCATCGTCGAAATGAGGGTGTCCGGACTCGTGGGCACGAGCGGCGAGACGCTCCTCGACACGGTCCAGACCGTCGACGTCGCCGGCGACGAACTCGGCCGCGTGGTGCGCCCGGCCGACCGGCTGCGGCGTCCGGCTCCCGGTCCGGTGGTGCCCGCGCTCGGCCGGTCGATCCCGCGCACCGTCGAAGGCTACCTGTGGAGCGGCATGACGTCCGGCGGCGTCGCGAAGGCCGCCTGGGCGCTGCTGTTCCCGTTCTCGCTGGCGAACGTCGCGTTCTGGATGCTGCCGCCGGTCCACCGCGGCCGCTGGCTCGGCGGCCTGTGCCGCGGCCTGCTGCGGATCGCCGCGGTGCTGCTCACCATGCTGCTGGTCAGCCAGGTCGCGGCGGCGGTCCTGGACCTCGTCGCGACCCAATGCCTCGCCCCCGGACGCGCCTGCCTCACCTGGGTGACCCCGGAACTGCGCAAGGGACCGCTGCGCATCGGCGTCGGCGTGGCGGTGCTCCTCGCCCTGGTCTACGCACTGCATCGGATCTCGTCCACGAATTGGCGCGTCCGCCCGCCCGAGCTTCCCGGCCGCAAAGGCGTTCCGATGCGCTTGCGCGCCGACCCGGAAGCGCCCGGAATGTCCGCGACGCACGCCGTCGCCGCATTGGCGTGCGTCTCTCTGCTTTTGCTGGGCGGACCGTTCCACGTGCCCACGAAAATCCCGCAGTTGATCGGCTGGATCTGCACCCTCGCGCTGGCACTGGCGGTGTTGATCGGAGGCGCGATCGGCAGCGACACCGGCGTCATCGCGCGCCGGACCTTGCTCACGTTCGCGACCCTGCTCGTCATTTACTCGACCGTGCTGGCCGCCCCGGTCGGCGATCGACTGCCCGGCGTCGACACCACCGTCGAAGGACTCGGCGGCGCCCTGCTGGTCGTCACGCTGCTGTTCGCGCTGGCGCTGATCCCGTCCGCACTGCTGGCCCGCGCAGCCTGGCGCGACCGCCCGCGCCGCCTCCGCCCGTGGCTAGGCGGCTGGGCGGCGGCCCCGGTACTCGCACTCGCCGGCCTCCTCGGCGGCGGTTTCGGCGCCGGGCTGGCGATCGCCGTCCGAAAACTGCTCCGCGTCGACAAACTCGCCCTGCCCACGACGTACGACCTGGTCACCGTCCTGTGGGGCGGCGGACTGGGCCTGATGGCCCTGCTCGCCATCGCCGGATACGCCATCGGCGTCCCCCTGCGCCGCCGCCGGCGCGGCATCCCGCCCATCGTCGAACTGATGGAACACGACGAACAGCAGGAACAAGACGCCGCCCGAGCCTGGGCGCGTTCCGCCTGGGAACGCCGTCACCTGCACCACCTGGCCGTGATCGTCTCCCTCGGCCTCTGCGTCGGCGCGATCGCCCTGCTGGTCGTCCGGTTCGGCTTCAACCTGCAGCCAAGCTGGTTCACCACCGTGTCGGCGATCGGCGTGTTCGCTCTCGGCGCCCTGGCCGCCGGTCTGCTGCGAGTGGTCTACTCCGCGGCCCGGTCCCCGCAACGAAGCCGCCACCTGGGCGCGCTGGCGGACCTGGTCTCTTTCTGGCCCCGCGCCGCCCACCCCGGCGTACCGCCTTGCTACGCGCTCAAGGTCGTCCCCGAACTGGCCGCCCGAGTCAAAGAACACCTCGCCGAACCCGGCACGCGAGTCGTGCTGTCCGGCCTCAACCTGGGCAGCATCCTCACCGTGCTGGCGGCAGCCCAACTGTGCGCCGAACTCCCGCCGGACGAACGCGACCGAGTCGGCCTCCTCACCGCAGGATCCCCGTTGCAGTGGGGCTACCAACGAGCCTTCCCAGCAGTCCTGCCCCAAGACTCGCTGGCGGATTTGTTCTCCGCACTGGACGGCCGCTGGCGCGCCCTGTGCCGAGGAACGGACATCTTCGGCGGCGGCGTGACCACCTGGCGCCACCAAACGAGCAACGGCCACCTGCTGGGCGAGGGCTACCTCCCCGAAGGCAAATGGGGAGCCCTGGAAACCACCCCAGACGACGCAGGAGTCCTGATCCTGGGCGGCGACCACTGGGTCCCCGACCCGCTGCGAGCCCCCGACGGCCGCCACCGCTGGGCCCCCGGAGTCCTCAAACACACTGAGTATTTGGCCGACCCGGAATGGGACAACGCGGTCGCGATGGCCGCAGGCCTAGGCCGCCCCCACGGCCGCGCCAAAACCCGAGGCGAACAAGGCTCCCTCTTCGGCGACCTCCCCCGCCCCCGCTAGCCGAGGCAGAGCCGAGGCCGATGCCGAGGCCACGCCCGATACCGCACCGCTGCACCCAACCCCCCGGGGGCACCCACCCCTCCCCCAACCCCGATACAAAGCCGCCCTGCGGTTCGG
>NZ_GG657746.1:7064302-7093076 GCF_000158875.1 Streptomyces sp. AA4
GGCCGGGCGCAATGTCGCCCGCCAGGGCGACGAGCCGCCCCCGGAACGAGATCAGTTAGCCCCGCGCCGCCGCACCTTCAGCAGCACCAGCAACGCGCCACCCCCGACAATCAACACCCCGCCAACCCAAAACAGCCAAGCGTTGTCAAACCCAGTGTTGGCCAACCCGCCCCCGGTCCCATTCTGATTCCCAGCCGGAACCACAGCCGGAGCACTGGTCGTAGCCGGAGAAGAAGTCGCCCCAGCCGGAGCAGACGAGGCCACCGAAGAAGTCACCGGAACACCCGGCGTAGTGCTCGGAGCCTCCGAAGCCGGCTGCGACGGAGTCGTGGTCGGAGTCCCCGAAACCGGCGGCTTAGTCGGCACAGTCTTGGTCCCGCAGGCAAACCAGTGGCTGATGGTCGGCAGCTGGTCGCCGCGGTTGAACGGCGAGCGCAGCTTCTCCCACGGCGGCGTGGCCGACATGCCGCGCGTGCCCGGCACGTACACGTTGAAGCCGGGGCCGCCCTTGACCACGATCGCGGTGACCGTGACGCCCTCGCCCACGGCCGTGACGTTCAGGTACTGGTCCTTCTGCGTGCCGTCGGTGACGGTGAGGTCGGCCGCGCCGAGCAGGTTGCCGGGCACCTTCGCCTGGGCGCAGGTCGTCGCGTTGCCCTCGGTCGGCTTCGCCCGGCCGTCGTCCGTGGTGCAGGCGAGCGCCGAGGTCGCGGTGCCGAGCAGGGCGAGTCCGGCCACCGCGGCGACCGTGAAACCGGCACGCAGTCTGGTGCTGATGGGCATGGAGTTACTCCTCAGGGAAAAATCCGAATGGGGGATAGCACACGCGGAGAACTGCGACCCTCCGTAGGAACCCCGACCACTGTTCGTGCGAATTACCCGAGAGTGATTAACCCGTCAGAGGGAAGACGACGCGGAGGGTATCGCATCTCCGTGTGTCCTTTCCCACGGGGACCGGGCAGCGCCCGAACCGAGATCCGCGAGTTGCGCATCCGTGACCACCGGCTCCCCGACCACGTAAAACGGCCCGCCGTCCGAGGTGGACGACGGGCCGGGAGAGACGGCGGCGAGCAGGTCAGTCGGCGACCGGCGGCGCGGATTCGGAGACCGCCCCGCCCTGGTCGACACCGGACTGGCGCTTCCCGAGCAGCGAATGACGGCGGCTGTAGACGAAGTAGATGACGACGCCGACGACCATCCACACGACGAACCGCAGCCAGGTCAGCACGGTCAGGTTCAGCATCAGCCACAGGCAGGCCAGGATCGCCAGCGGCGCGATGACCCACACGGCCGGGACGCGGAACGCGCGCGTCAGGTCCGGACGCGTCTTGCGCAGCACCAGCACGCCCGCGGACACGAGGATGAACGCGAACAGCGTGCCGACGTTGACCATTTCCTCGAGCTTGTCGGCCGGGAAGAACGTCGCGCCTGCCGCGACCAGCGCGCCGACCACGAGCGTCGCGCGCTTCGGCGTGCCGCGGTCGCTCGTCTTGGCCAGCGAACGCGGCATGAGGCCGTCGCGGGACATCGCGAAGATGATCCGGACCTGGCCGAGCATCAGCACCATGACGACGGTGGTCAGGCCGGCCAGCGCGCCGACGGAGATGACGTTCGCGGCCCAGTCGACGCCGTTCGCGGAGAAGGCGGTGGCGAGCGTCTTGTGGCTGCCGTCGCCCGCCGAGGTCGACAGGTCGGTGTAGGGCACCATGCCGACGACCACGAGCGAAACCGCGACGTACAGGACGGTCACGATCGCCAGCGAGCCGAAAATGCCGCGCGGCACGGCCTTCTGCGGGTTGCGGGTCTCCTCCGCGGTGGTCGCGACGATGTCGAACCCGATGAACGCGAAGAACACGATCGACGCGCCGGCCAGCAGGCCGAAGATGCCGAACGAGCTGCTGCCGCCGCCCGCGATGAGCGAGAACAGCGACTGGTCGACGCCGCTCTCCCCGGATCCGGCGGGCTTGCCCTCCGGCACGAACGGCGTGTAGTTGCTGGCCTTGATGTAGAAGAAGCCGAGGATGACCACGAACAGCACGACGGCGACCTTGATGCCGGTGATCACCATCGAGAACCGCGACGACAGCTTCGTGCCGAGCACCAGCAGCGTGACGAGCGCGGCCACGACGATGAACGCGCCCCAGTCGATGCCGAAACCGCCGCCGAGATCGATCGACGTCTTGGTTCCCTTGCCGAAGATGTACGCCAGCACGGTCTGCAGATAGGACGACCAGCCCTTGGCCACCGCGGCGGCGCCGACGGCCAGCTCCAGGATCAGGTCCCAGCCGATGATCCACGCCATGAACTCGCCGAAGGTGGCGTAGGAGAACGTGTACGCGCTGCCCGCGACCGGGACGGTGGAAGCGAATTCGGCGTAGCACAACGCGGCCAGCGCGCAGGCGATCGCCGCGATCACGAACGCGACGGACACCGACGGCCCGGCGAAGTCGCCCGCCGTGCGCGCGGTGAGCGTGAAGATGCCTGCGCCGATGACCACCGCGACGCCGAAGACCGTGAGGTCCCAGGCACTCAGATTCCTGCGGAGTTTCGTCTCCGGTTCATCGGTGTCCGAAATGGACTGCTCGATTGACTTGGTGCGCCACAACCCAGTGCCGGGCAACGTTGACCTCCTGCGGTGACCTTCGTGGGGACCGGGCGCCACCCTAGCGTGTCACTTGGGCGCCAGCTGTCCGGACAGTCAGCGCGCCGCGCGGTCGAGGTCGGGCTCCAGGTAAATCAGCGTCGCGACGGGGACCTTCGCGCGCACGCGGGCCTCGGCGTCGTCGATCGCGGTGGCGATGGCGGCGGTGTCGAGCCCGGGCACGAGCGCGAGCTTCGCGGCGACGAGCAGCTCGTCCGGACCGAGGTACTGGGTGCGGATGTGGATGACGCGCTCGACCTTGCCCGCGGCCAGCTCGTCCACGATGGTCGCGAGATCGGTGTCGGTCGCGCCCTCGCCGATCAGCAGGCTCTTCATCTCGATGATCAGGATGATCGCGATGACGCCCAGCAGCGCGCCGATGAAGACCGTGCCGATGCCGTCGAACACCGGGTTGCCGGTCAGCACCGAAAGCCCGACACCCAGCAACGCGAACACGAGGCCGAGCAGCGCGCCGGAGTCCTCCAGCAGCACGACCGGCAGCTCGGGCTCCTTGGCCTGGCGGATGAACCGCCACCAGCTCGCGTTGCCCTTGATCTTGCGCGATTCGCCCATCGCGGTGAGGAAGCTGTAGCCCTCGAGACAGATCGCGACGACCAGGATGACCACCGCGACGACCGGCGTCTCCAGCGGCTGCGGTTCGATGATCTTGTGGATGCCCTCGTAGAGCGCGAACGCCGAGCCGAGGGTGAAGAGCATGAGCGCGACGATGAACGAGTAGAAGTACCGGTCCCGGCCGTAGCCGAACGGATGCTCCTTGGTGGCCCGCCGCTTGGAGGTCTTCTGCCCGAGCAGCAGCAACCCCTGGTTCGACGTGTCGGCGAGCGAGTGCACCGCCTCCGCGAGCATCGACGACGACCCGGTCACCAGGAAGCCGACGAACTTGGCCACCGCGATCCCGGCATTGGCGGCGAGCGCCGCGATGATCGCCTTGGTTCCCCCGCCAGCTGACACTTCCCGCTCCCCTGCTCCGCGCCCGAATTGCCCGGTGGGAGCCTAGAGGAGCCTTTGCGACGGGAAGCGCTGGGCTGTCACCCGGCTCGCTCGCCCTCGCAAGGGTATCCGATCAGATACCTTCTTGTGGTATCCTTTCGGATACATACGGGACTCGAGGACGACGATGCATATAGCCGAACTCTTGACGACTGCGCGCAAGGCAGCGGACTTGAGCCAGCAAGAGCTGGCTGAGCGAGCAGGGACGTCGCGTCCGACCCTGTCCGCGTACGAGAGAGGCCGGAAGTCGCCCACGCTGGACACAGTCACCCGACTGCTCGCCGGGGCCGGCTTCACACTCACCCTCGAACCTCAGCTCCTTTTCCATGAACTGACTGCCAACGGCCGTTCGATTTCGGTGCCTACAACCCTCCCCCGGCTGACTCCTGAGAAAGCGTTCGCGACGGTCGTCCTGCCGATCGAACTCAACTGGTCAGAACCGGAGCGTCGCTTCGACCTCAGGACGCGCGCGGACCGTGCCCGGGTCTACGAGATCGTGCTGAGGGAAGGCACCAACGACCACATCGCGGAGTACATCGACGGCGCGTTGCTGATCGACTTGTGGGACGAATTGGTCCTGCCCCGGAGTGTCCGAGCCGCCTGGTCTCCGCTCGTCGAGAGCATCCGGCCGGTGACCGCAACGTGACCGTGCCGGACGGGCTGACCTCATTCCAGGTGACCGTCGCACAAGCCTTTTTCGAACTGGCGCAGAGCGATGGATTCCTCCTCGCTGGCGGCGCGGCCCTGCTGGCACAACAGTTGACGACCCGGCCAACGCAGGATCTCGACTTCTTCGCAAGCCCCGGACGCGGAGACATACCAGCTGCCCGGGACGCTTTGGAGTCCGCCGCTGCAGCACGCAGCTGGCAGGTCACCCGGGTCCGCGACACCGCCACCTTTTGCAGGCTGGTAGTGCGCGGACCGGAGAACCTGGTCGTAGATCTAGCGCTCGACGCGGCACCGAGCCGCCCACCGATGCTGACCTTTCTGGGGCCGACCTTCGATCGGGAAGAACTCGCGGGGCGAAAGGTGGTCGCGCTTTTCGACCGCGCTGAAGCGCGTGACTTCACCGACGTGCATACACTGTCTGTCACCTACCCAAAGGACTTGCTGCTGGCCCTTGCCGCTCAGCAGGATCCGGGCTTTGACACCGCGGTGTTCAGAGACATGCTCGCCTCGCTGTCCCGGTTCGGTGACCGTGACCTGCCAATCGCGCCCGCCGAGGTCCCCGCACTACGCAGTTTCTTCGCCACCTGGTCCGCAGAACTGACCAGTCAGCTCACAACTCGCACGTCCCAGCGGTAGCCCGGAACAGCTGCGACTTCTCCCCGCCCAGCGGACGCACCCGCACCGCCGGGTCCGCGGCGGGCAGCCATACCGACTGGCCCCTCCGCAGTTCCACCTGCTCGCCGTCCGAGGCGCGCACCAGGAGGTCCCCTTCGGTGCACAGCAGGATCTGCGGCCCGGCCGAGTCGACCTCGATCTCGGCGTCTTCCCCGGCCGCCCATTCCATCCGCGACAGTTCGAATTCCGGGGCGTCCGTGTGGTACACCGCCATCCGCTGGCCGGCGCATTCTCCGTGCTGCACCGGCATTTCCCCGCACGCGAAGTCGACCACGCGCAGCAGTTCCGGCACGTCCACGTGCTTCGGGGTGAGGCCGCAGCGCAGGATGTTGTCCGAGTTCGCCAGGATCTCCACCGCGGTGCCGTGCAGGTACAGGTGCAGGTTCCCGGCCGGCAGGTAGATCGCCTCGCCGGCGCGCAGGGTCAGGCGGTTGAGCAGGAGCGCGGCGAGCACCCCGGCGTCGCGCGGGTGGGTTTCGCCCAGTTCCAGGATCGTGCGGCATTCGGTCGCGAACTCGCCGTGGTCCTGGACGTGCCGGACGCACGCGTCGAGCACCTCCGGCAGCAGTTCGTCCAGCGCGGACTGGGGCAGCGTGATCCAGGTGGTGAACAGCGCCCGCAGGCCCGCCGGGTCCGGTTGGGCTTCCAGCAGGCCGGTGTACTTGCCCAAGCCGGGCGTCTCGATCGCCTTCAGCAGCTTGACCGTGCGGTTCGGGTCGCGGAACCCGGCCAGCGCGTGGAACTCCGTCAGCGCGCAGACCAGCTCCGGCTTCGCCGTCGGGTCCGGGTAGTTCCGGTTGGCGGCGTCGCGCGGGATGCCGAGTTTCTCCTCGCGGGCGTGTCCTTCCGCGGCCTGCGCCGCCGACGGGTGGGCCTGCATCGACAGCGGTTCTTCCGCGGCGAGGATCTTCAGCAGGAACGGCAGCCGGTTGCCCCAGCGGCGCGCGCAGTCCTCGCCGAGCTGGCCGACCGGATCGGCGTCGACGAGTTCGAGCAGGCTGACTTCGGCGCCGTCCGGGCCGAGCACGTGCGACGGGTCCCCTGGGTGCGCTCCCATCCACAGTTCGGCCTCGGGGTGCGGCGCCGGCACCGGACGTCCCTGCAGCTGCGGGATGGCCGTTCGCGATCCCCAGGCGTAGGGCCGTACGGCGTTGCGCAACAGCTCCACTGTCAACTCCCAATCCTTCCCGTCGGCACTGGGCCGACGCACGCGGCGGCGGAACCGCCTGCCCGCGTTCCCCCCTGCTCCCTCAGGCGGAGGCCGGTTCGTATCTTCCGGCCCCGCCGATGCTGCCCGCCGCCAGCCCGAGGTACACCGCGGCCAGCTCGAACCGCAGCGCCAGCACCGCGGCGCGGACGATCTCGTCGGCCTCGATCTCCTCGGCGGGCGCGATCAGGTCCGCACCCGGCATGAACTCCTCGGCTTGGTACCGGGCCGCCTCGGTCGCCGGACCGGTCCGCACCGACAGCAGCAGCACCCGCGTCGCGACGCCGCCGGGCGAGTCGTCCGGGTCGGCGAAGATGTCCCGCTGGACGCCGCCCGACTGCGCGACCCGGCGCAGGGCCGGGCGGGCGAGCGCCTGCCGGTAGTCCTCCACGTCGCACACCAGCGCGGCGTGCGCGGCGAACGCGTGCGCCGCGTGCTCGCCGACCGCCACCGCGACCGGGTCGAGCCCCCACAGCAGCGGCACCCGGTCCGCGACCCGCAGCGCGAGCGCCTTCGCCGGATTGGCGAACGACTCGCGGGCCAGGTAGTCCTTCTCCGCTTCGAGATCGAGCTGGTCGGCGAGCGCCTGCACGTCCGCGACCAGCAGGCCGAGCGCGTTCGCGGTGAGCAGCCCGGCGGCCAGCCCGCGCGGGAACGCCAGCTCCGGCGGCACCGGAACGCGCGGCGCGAGCAGCACGCCCTTGCCCGCCACCGACGCCGCGACCGGCCCCTCCGCCGGCGCGGACAGCACCACCGACGCGCCGAACCGGGCGGCGCGCTCCAGCGAGGCGGCCAGCTCGCGGTCTCCCGCGTCGTCGGTGTGCGCGAACACCACGTCGAGCGCGCCGATCCAGGCCGGCACCGATTCGGCCACCACGACCGGCACCGGGCACGACGGCGCGAGCAGCGCGGCCAGCAGCCGGGTGAGCGTGCGGCTCACCCCCGGCCGGTCGAGCAGCACCAGCGAACGCGGACGCCCGACGTCCAGCCGTTCGCTCAGCTCCAGTTCGGCCGCCGCCTCGGCGGTGGCCCGTACCTGCGCGCCGGCCATCGCGGCGGCGCGCAGCAACCCCGCGCGGTCGGCGTCGGCCAGCCGCGCGGAGTCGTCGAGCAGGGAATCGTCAAGCATGGTCAAGCACTGTCGCCGTGATCAGCGTCGGGTCCGGCAGTGCCGGGCAGCGTCGCCTCGTCGAGCAGCAGCACCGGGATCCCGTCGCGGACCGGGTACACCCGGCCGCATTCGGTGCAGGTCAGCGCGTCGGCCTCGGCGTCGTCCGGCGTGCCGGGGCGCAGCGGCGCGTGATCCGGCGACGGGCACGCGAGGATCTCCAGCAGCTGGGCGTCAAGCGTGATGGCCATAGTTCCTCCATACCACGCGTCGTTGGGGTGTTGAGGGCGCGTTCCGGACACAATCCGGCGCCAGCCGGTCAGGCCCGGACAATGGCCAGCACCTCGGCGGTGAGCGCCTCGACCGCGGCCCGGTCGGCGGCCTCCACGTTGAGCCGCAGCAGCGGTTCGGTGTTGGAGGGGCGCAGGTTGAACCACGCGCCGCCGGGCAGCTGCACGGTCAGGCCGTCCAGCTCGTCGATCTGGACGCCGGACTTGCCCGCGTACGCGTCCTTCACCGCGAGCATCCGCGCGACCTGGTCGCTGACCGTCGAGTTGATCTCGCCGGACGCCGCGTAGCGCGAGAAGTCCTGGGTGAGCGCGGACAGCGGGCCGTTCTGCTCGCCGAGCGCGGCGAGCACGTGCAGCGCGGCCAGCATGCCGGTGTCGGCGCGCCAGAAGTCGCGGAAGTAGTAGTGCGCGGAGTGCTCGCCGCCGAAGATCGCGCCGGTGCGGGCCATCTCGGCCTTGATGAAGGAGTGCCCGACCCGCGTGCGCACCGGCTTGCCGCCGTGCTCCGAGACGATCTCCGGCACGCCCTTCGACGTGATCAGGTTGTGGATGACCGTGCCGCCCGGCTCCTTGGCCAGCTCGCGCACGGCGACCAGCGCGGTGATCGCGCTGGGCGACACCGGCTCGCCGCGCTCGTCCACGACGAAGCAGCGATCCGCGTCGCCGTCGAACGCCAGCCCGGCGTCCGCGCCGACCTCGCGCACCTTGGCCTGCAGGTCGACGATGTTGGCCGGGTCGAGCGGGTTGGCCTCGTGGTTCGGGAAGGTGCCGTCGAGCTCGAAGTACATCGGCACGACCTCGATCGGCAACCCGTCGAAAACGGTCGGGACGGTGTGCCCGCCCATGCCGTTGCCGGCGTCGACCACGACCTTGAGCGGCCGCGAGCCGGAGAGGTCGACGAGGTTGCGCAGGTAGGCGGCGTAGTCGCCGAGGACGTCGCGCTCGGACACGGTGCCGCGCTGGCCGTCGAAGGCGGGAACGCCCTGCTCGACGGTGTCGCGGATCTCCGCGAGGCCGGTGTCCTGCCCGACCGGCGAGGCCCCGGCGCGGCACATCTTGATGCCGTTGTACTTCGCGGGGTTGTGGCTCGCGGTGAACATCGCGCCCGGCAGGTTGAGCGAGCCGGAGGCGAAGTAGAGCTGGTCGGTGCTGGCCAAGCCGATCGAGACCACGTCGAGGCCCTGCGAGGTCACCCCGTCGGCGAACGCCGCGGCCAGCTCCGGCGACGAATCGCGCATGTCGTGGCCGATCACCACGGCCGGCGCCTCGGGTTTGATGAGCAGCGCGAACGCGGCCCCGAAGTCCCGGACGAGGGCGGCGTCGAGCTGTTCGCCGACCACGCCGCGAATGTCGTAGGCCTTCACGATGCCCGAAAGGTCTGGCACGCCTTCTCCCCGCCGCTAGTTCCGTGGCGACGCCAGTCGCGCCGCGGGCGAAAGCCTACCGGTCGGGAAAGAAGCTCAGGCGCGCCCCGGGAGGACGCGCAGATGGCCGCGCCTGCCGGAAGGCCCTTCGGGCTCGGGCTGCGCGGGCGGGACGTCGGAGCGACCGGCCTCGCGAACCGCCTCGGCCAGCGCGGTCAGCTCGTCGGCGGACTGCTCCGGAGCGGCGAAGGCCCCCTCGTGGCGGACGACTTCCCAGCCCTTCGGGACGGTCAGCCGCAGCGCGTGGGCCTCGCAGAGGTCGTAGGAGTGCGGTTCGGAAGCGGTGGCCAGCGGTCCGACGACCGCGGTCGAGTCCTGGTAGGCATACGTGAGCGTGGCGACAGCGGGTTCGAGGCAACCCGTTCGCGAACATTTCCGTACGCTCCGCACGATCCGAAACGATAGCGCGTCGCCGCAAGCGAGTACCGGCGACACGCGCGTTCCCCTGGCGACCGCATAGACTTGGACGGTGGCGACGGCTCGTGACTACCGACAACGGCAGCGGCTGCGACGGGACCGGCACGGCCGGGGCCTGCGCGGAACGCTCTATCCGGCGTCCCTGCCCGCGGCCGCGAGCCGCGCGGAGCGCTTCGACGCACTGGTGCTGGACGCCCTGGAGCCCATCGAAGCACGCTGGCGGCACGAGCTGACAAAACTGGACGTAGCGGTAGACGACGTCCCAGAAGTCCGCATGGACGGCCGAGCCCCCGCAGACGGTGTACTCCACGACGGCGCAGTCCCCCTGTCCCGGCTAGTCCCCGCAGGCGTAGACCGAACCGGCCTCCCCACGCGCGCACGAATCGTCCTCTACCGCCGTCCCCTGGAAGCCCGCGCAAAAGACCCGTCAGAACTAGCAGACCTGGTACACGACGTACTGGTAGAGCAGGTCGCAGGCTACCTAGGCGTAGAACCAGACGTCATCGAAGGCGACTGACCCCTGGCCCGGTCCGTGTGGGGAACCCTCACGGACTCAGAGTCCCTCAGGGTTCCCCTCACGACCCGCCCGCTCACCGTCGCCAGGATGCGCCCCAATGTGGCATTGGGTGCATCCCACGCACCCAATGTGGCGTTCGGTGCATCTGACGCACCCAATGCCACATTGGGGCGCTAGCCCCACCCCTAAAACCGCCGCCGATGCACCCAACCATCGGGGGCACCCAGCCCTCCCCCACACCCCGATACGAAGCCTCCCTGCGGTCTGGGGGTGCTTGTCAAGGCATCTTTCCCGCCTTGACAAGCACCCCCAGACCGTCAGCACAATCAAACTTCGGGGTGCCCCACGCAACCAGGGGACGGCAATGTCGCCCGCCAGGGCGACGAGCCGTCACCCCACCCGCCTCCGCGAAGGAATCGCCGTCAACGCCGTAAACAACACCGCAGCCAGTTGCACCAACAGCAGCAACCCCCGCTCAGTCCCGGGAAACCCGACCGAAACCTCCGAAGGCTGAGCAGGCACCGACACCGCAACCTGATGCCCCCAAGCAGGCACAATCGGCACCGCCTTGCCAGCCACACTGGCCTGCCACCCAGCCTCCTGCTCAGCCGCCAGCACCAGCAACCGCCCAGTTGGCCCTTCAGAAACCCGAACCCGAACATCCGGCAGCCCCGCAGCCACCGGCGAAACCCCCGGATTAACCCCCGGCGCACCCCCGCCAGTCACCGCCTGCTTGGCCAGCTCCGGCGAGATCAACGCCACCTGGCCAGCCTTGGGCAGCAACCGCAACACCGGCCGCCCATCCGCCATCGGAGCCGCCACCGCAGCGAGATCACTGGCCGCCGCAGCAAACGCCCGAGCATCCGTCCCCAGCGGCAACACCACGTACTGCACTCCGCCGGCCGCAGCCGCCGCGAACACCCGCTTCAGCGCCGCCACATCCCCCTGCCCGAGCCCGCGCCGCCACTCAGCCAACCGCTCCGGCGTCCCCTTGACCGGCGCAAGCTCGTCGTCCCCAAAGAGCGCCAACCGCCCCCCGGTCTGCCGAACCTGCGCACCGCTGACGTCCAGCACAGACCGCCCAGTCGCAGCGACATCCGCCGCCACCTCGGGTGCCAGCTGCGGTCGCGCCGCCGCCGTCAACGGCCCTTCCGACCCAGTCGCGACCGCCCCCGCCGCCAACGCGGCCACCACCACGACTCCAGCCACCGCAAGGACCTTCGGCAGCCAAGCCGCGGGCATCGCCGCACCGCCCCGCTGCCAGGTAGCCAGCACCGCCCACAACAACCCGGCACCGATCACCAGCAATGGCACTCCGGCATACCCCGACGCGGCCGCCCCGCCCTGCATCGGCGTCAACTGGATCTGCCGCACCACCACCACGCCGATCAGCCCGAGCACCGCGAGCGCCAGCCCGCCGACCACCTGCTTCCGCGGCCGAACCACCAGCGCAACGAGCGTCGCCGCGAGCACGACCACCCCGGTCGGCCACGCCCCCGGCCCGCCCGGCGTGAGGCCAGCAAGATCGGTTGCCGACGCGGGCGCGGCCGGACCGCCGAGGCCCTGCAGCAGCAGTTCCGGATGCCGCAGCAGCACGGTCGGCCACGGCAGCAACAGAACCAGCGGCAGCAGCACCACGATCCCGACCGACGCCACCCGCCGAGCCAGCCCGGACGGCGCGGGCAACACCACGAACCCCACCAGCAGCCCCACCAGCGCAAGCCCGTGCGCGAGCGGCGAAAACGCGCCCAGCAACGCAACCCCGAACGCGGACAACGCCGAGACGTGCAACCAGCGCGTGCCGGGCCGGGTCAGCAACCGGACGATGCCCGCCACCACGAGCGGCAGCACGAGATGCACCACCACCACGTCAAGCCGCCCCTGCGCGACCGACGCGGTCGCGGCAGGCAGCAACGCGTAGGTCGCAGCAACCGCGGCACGCACCCAGCGGCGCACAGCGAGCTTGCGAGTGGCGACGTACGCGCTAAGCGCGGCGAGCGGGATGTCCCCGATGAGCAAGATCGCCACGAGCGCGGCCGGACCGCCGACGGGAGCGAAGATCGCGCCGATCGTGCCCAGCACCGGCAACGTCGCGGGAGCGGGCGCTCCGGTGCCGCCAGCGATCGGATGCCACGGCGACAGATAGGTCGACCAGATCTCGCCGAGCCCGCCGACCGGCAGCAACTGCCCGCCCCACAGGTCGAGACCGAGCCGCCCGCGGTTGAGCACCAAAGCGAGCGCGGTCAGCAGCACGACGAGCACCACTGGCGGCGCGAAGACGGTCGCGGCGAGCACGCGTCGCCGGTTGACCTCCACGAACACCAGATCCGGTTCCGGCGCGGCCGGTTCCGGGCGCGGCGACGGCGACGGATGGGCCGCGGTCTCCTCGACCGGCTCAGTGTCCTCTTCGGACACCGGCGCTTCCGGCAGCGTGACCGCGACGACCGTGCCCGGACGGCGCAGGCCGCGGCCGCGAGTGCTCAGCCCGCGCAGCGCACCGGCGGGCAGGGCGTCCGGACCGACCGGACGCGCGCCGGACGCGGCGAGCGCCTCGGGCGGGATCCACGCCGACTCCTGCTCGACGCTGTCCGGCACCGTCCCGAGTGCTACATCGCTCTGTACCCCGCGCCGGACGAGTCCAACCACTCCGGCGCTGATCGCGTTGCGCAGCCGCGTGATCCGGCTCGTGAAGAGCCCGCGGACGGTGCCCGGCCGCGGCTGCTCGCGCCGCCGTGCCCGGGCCGCGCGGAGATTTCCCTTGCCTCCGCACAGGTATCCGAGCGCGGCCAGCTCCGCGCCGGCCTCAGTGGTGCGCCGCAGCACGAAGAACACGATCGCCCGCAGCAGCAGCATGATCGGCAGCCGGACGAGCCCGAACCAGAACGAGGGGGCCGAGCAGTTCACGAGAAAGACGCGTACGCCGTGCGAACGGTTCAGCGCGGCGAGCGGACGGCCCGCGGCGTCCGGGGTGCGTTGCCCGGTGGACAGGGCGCGCGCGTGCCGGACGCGCGCGGACGGCACCGACAGCACGAGCGAGCCGGCCGCGTTGGCGCGCCAGCCGAAGTCGAGATCCTCGCGCAGCAACGAGAAGTCCTCGTCGTAGCCGCCGAGCGTGTCCCAGAGTTCCCGCTGCACCAACGATCCGGCGCTCGGGACGGCGAGGACCTCGCTGGGTTCGCCGTCCGGCGCGGCCATCTGCTGGCGGTGCCCGGACGCGTCGGTGGACAGCCCGGCCTCGACGATCAGCCGCGGATCGGTCCAGTCGGTGCCGACCGGGCCGAGCACCTTCGCGGACGGATTTTCCTCCGCGGCGCGGACAAGCTGGTCGAGGCAGTCGGGCTCGGGCGCGCAGTCGTCGTGCAGCACCCACAGCCAGGTTCCCGGGTCGCCCCACCGTTCCACCGCGTGCGCGACGGCCGCGGCGACCGCCGCCGCGAATCCGGTTTCACTCGGCAGAGTGACAACTCCGGACAGCACGGGTTCCTCGGCGGCCGCGCCCGGCTGCGCTGCGTCGGCGAGCAGTTTCGGGGTACGGTCGGTTGATCCGGTGTCCACGGCGAGCACGTGCCGCGGACGGACTGTGCTGCGCCGCAACGCGGAAAGCGCCAGCGGCAGCCATTCTTCGCCGTCGTGACAGACCACAATGGCCAGAACGGGCAACGTCCGCACAGCGGGCGGAACGACGGTGCGAGGCAAGAACGGCTCCTGCTCGGACGGAACGGTGGGTGCGGTCACCCTACGGCGTGCGCCGACGCGCGGGTACCGGCCCACGCCGCTGGCCCGGCGGATCCCACCGCGTGGACCAGCCGCGGCCGATCGGGCAGGCACAAGAGAAATTCAGCAGAAGCCGAATCAACGCACTCGCGCGAACGCCGACGTACTCGTCGGCGAATGGCTTCCCCAGCCGCGCATGGGGGACGGGCCGCGTGGCCCGTCCCCGGCAGCTTCCCCGCACGCCCAGGTTTCCGCCGCGGAAGACGAAGATCACATCGAGAACCACGGCACACCAACCGTTTTCACCGCGTTGTGAGCACCGTTGTCTCGCGAACGCCTGTGCCGGTTCTCACCACAACAGACGTTCGCCGAGTCCGCCGCGAGTCGCCCGCGCAACCCGCGCACCACGGGGGTCCGGGGGCGAGCCCCCGGGCGGGATCTGGGGGTGGCACCCCCAGGAAACACCTAACCGGCCCGTGGTCCGCGCTTTCCGCGGACACACCTCTCGGCTGAAAGGCCGGTCAGACAGCCCGTTTCTTCAGCTTGCGACGTTCCCGTTCGGACAGTCCGCCCCAGATGCCGAAGCGCTCGTCGTGCGCCAGCGCATACTCGAGACAGTCGTCCTTGACCTCGCAGCCAAGGCAAATCCGCTTGGCCTCGCGGGTCGAGCCGCCCTTCTCGGGGAAGAACGCCTCCGGGTCGGTCTGCGCGCACAGGGCGCGCTCCTGCCAGTCCTGCTCCTCGGGGACGTCGAAAAGGTCGGTCAGATCCCCGAGCTGCTGCTCCGGGTTCTCTCCCCAACCCACGACGTGCCCCCATTCCCTGTTGTCCGCTTCCAACCGCACGTCCGCCTCCTCGCTCCTACGCACTCCCCAGGCTGGCGGTGGTGAAACGACACCCGCTGCCCCCTCCGACAGCGAATGACATCACTGTGATTACACCTGTGTAGTGCGGCCAGGTCAAGCCGAGTAGCGAGTTCGGGGGATCTCTGTGCCCGGCTGCGCAAGGGGACACGCCGAAGACTTCACACCGGGCATACGGAAGACTGGTGGGGTGCAGAGATCAGCAGTGCGCCCGAGCCCGATCTTCCTCGGCATCCTCGCCGTCGCCGTCGCCGGTGGTTTCCTGGCTGCATACGGTGATTACACGAACCCCCGCGACCCGATGCTCGTCGCGGGCGTCGTGCTGCTCGTCCTTGGCGGCTGGATGGCTTCGCTGACGCTCCACGAGTTCGGGCACGCCTTCGTCGCCTTCCGCGGCGGCGATCACGAGATCGCTCACAAGGGGTACCTCTCGCTGGACGTCCGGCGCTACGCCGACCCCGTCCTCTCCTTCGTCCTGCCGCTGATCTTCTTGCTGATCGGCGGCATCCCGCTGCCCGGCGGCGCGGTGTGGATCAACCGCGGCGCGCTGCGCAACCGCGCGACCGCGTCGTGGACCTCGCTCGCGGGGCCGCTCGCCAACCTCGCCGTCGGCGCGGCGCTCTGCTTGGCGACGATGCTGATCCCGATGGCGACCGGCCTCTACTTCGCGATGTCCTACCTCGCGCTGCTGCAGATGATGACGTTCCTGATCAACATCCTGCCGGTGCCCGGACTGGACGGCTGGGGCGCGCTGGAGCCGTACCTCTCCCCGCAGGCGCGGGCGTTCGGCGCGCGGGTGCGGCCGTGGGCCCCGCTGGCGCTCTTCGCGCTGTTCTTCCTTTTCCGGCCGCTGTCGGATCTGCTCTGGACGATCGCCGGGCACATCTACGCCCCGCTCGGCGGCAACGCGCTCGCGGCCTACTTCGGACAGACCGCGTTCCTTTTCTGGCGCTGAGGGCTCAGGCCCACTCCCGGTGGGTCATGAGCCACGCGTGCGCGCGCTTCCAGACCTTCTTGAGCCCGGAGCGCTCGCCGAGGTAGTCGCCCGCCGCGCCGACCACCGGCAGCATCCCGATCAGCCGGTGGATCCAGCGGCCGCGCGGGCGCTTCTCGAGTTCGCCGGTGATCCCCCACAGCGACTTGCCGAGGTGCCAGAGCGTGCTCGCGACGGCTTTCGCGGTCACCTTGCCGTGTTTGCGGTGGGATTCGTCGAGTTCCTCGGTGAGCCGCGCGGTCTCGCTGTCCTCCGCGGACTTCGCCGACTTGTCGTGGCCCGCCCCCGCCGCGAGGTCGGGATCGATGTCCCGTTGGAACAGCACCGACGCGATCAGCCGGACGCGGCTGCCGACGTCGGTCACGCCGTACTCCCCCGCGATCGCGCACAGCACCAGCCCCTGCGACGCCGCGCCGAGGGTGTCCTGCACCGGCAGCCGGTCGGCGAGCGCGCCGCCGAGTCCGGGGATCGACGTCAGCAACGACGTGAGCCTGCCGACGCGGTTGACCCACCAGCTCGCGCGCTGGTCGATGTCCATCGCCGCCCACCCCGCGGTGCCCGGCACCTTCACCGTCGTCAGCGCGTGGAGCATCTTCTTCTTGAGCCCGGCGTCGGAGAATTCACCCTCGCCGCGCCGGGCCCGCGCCTGCAAGCCGAACGGATCGGCCTCGCGCAGCGCGTCGATCATCGGCGCGCAAGCGCGGACGAACGGTCGCAGGATCGCTACGACCTGACGGTCCGAAATGGCCTCAGACACGGGCACCTCCGTTCGCCGCGGCCCGGCCCAGCCCGCCGCCGAGGACCAGTGCGGCGGGCAGGGCACTCGCGCCGAGCAGAAGCAGCGCGCGCCAGTCCTGGACGAGCACGACGTCCCCGCCCGGACCGAACAGGCCGACCCCGAACACCACGAGTACCCACACCAGCAGCGGTACGAACGAGAGCCCCGGCCGGACGAGCTTCCCGGCGGTCAGCACGAGCCACGGCGTGGTGACGGCTCCGACGAGCGCGGTGATCGGCAGCGGCACCTCGCCCAGCGGGCCGACCCGCAGCGGGAGGAAGAACAGTTCGAGCAGTGCCAGCACGACCGCGTCGAACGCCAGCAGCACCAGCATCAGCCGCTGGTCGCGAGTGAGCGGGGCGGACACGGTCACCACCCGCCGAAGAGATCGGTCTCGGCGCCGGCGGCGTCGCCGTGGGCGAGCACGAAGTACTCGGCGGACGGGAGGGGCTGCGCGATGCTGTTGGTCAGCGCGAAGTGCGGGACCGCGCCGTCGACCACGGTCAGCTGGGTTTCGTGCGCGCGCAGTGCGGCCAGCTTCGTCTGCCGGTGCGCGGAGATGTCGACCACGGTGGTGATCTTGCCGTCCGGAGTGGACGGAAGCTCGCCGTCGGCGGCCACCCGGAACGGTGATGTTCCGTCCGCACGCAGTTCGGCGAGCCCGACGGCGAGCGCGGCCTCGGACTGGACCACGTGGAAGACGCGCTGGACCGACGGCGCGTCCGGGGCCGCCGCCATGGTGATCTCGTGCGCGCGGATGTGGTCGGGATGGCCGTAGCCGCCGAAGGAGTCGTAGGTGACGACGACCTGCGGGGCGAAGTCGTCGATGAGTTCGCGCAACTGCGCGGCCTGCTCGTCGGGCGAACCACCGGTGAAGGCCCGCGGATGCTCGGCGGACGGCGTGCCCGCCATGCCCGAATCGCGCCACCGGCCGATGCCGCCGAGGTACTCGTGCCGGGCCAGTCCGAGTGCGACAGCCGCGGCGGCCATTTCCCCGGACCGGTACCCGCCGAGCTGGTCGGCCTCTGCCGCGACCAGCTGCGCCAGCCGCGGCGGGACGATCTCGCCCTCTTCGCCGAGCGTGCAGGTCACCACGCACACCTCGGCGCCCTCGGCCGCGTACCGCGCGATGACCCCGCCGGTGGCGATGCTTTCGTCGTCCGGGTGCGCGTGGACCAACAGCAGCTTCCGCTTCACGCCCTCAGGTTAATGACCGCTGGGTCCGCGCCCGGGAGGCCGACCCCGGCGCGGCGTTCCGGAACCGGAAAACCGCAGCGTGCACGGGAAAATGCATTCGCATCCCACAAAGCCGGATCGGCGTCCCGACCCGTGGGCGTTCCCTTCCGCGGAACGTTCCGCGGTTCGGAATGCGCGGGCGAAGACGCAAGATGCTCGGAACACCCACCGAGTACCCGTCGCCTTGCGGGCGTCCATGCCCGCGCCCGGCGGCGGGCGCATTGTTTCGCTTCACGAGATCGGACCAATTTCTTGTCACTTCGGGTTCGTCCCGGCCGCGGGAGTACTCCATTAGCTGGGGTACCGCATACGGAACGGGGCGGTTATTGTCCGCCGGGCCGGTTGGCCAACCGGTCCGAACTGCCACCCGAACCGGTCCCGAATTCCCGTGATCAACTACTTAACGTAGTCGATCAAGTGCGGAAACCTCGGTGCAACCAGGGGGCACGAGATATCTGTTCCGCAACGATCTCACTGAGAGTGTCCGGATCGATAGGTTTGCCGTCTGTCCAATGCCTAAGTTTCACGGCTACGGTGAGCAACGCGATACAGATCGGTGCTTGCGCGTCAGGAAGAGCCGCCTCGCAAACCCGCGAAGGCGTCGAGCAAGGAGAATGAATGTTAGTGACGACTAGGTCGCGTGCCGCGAAACTCGGCGCGTTCGTCGCGGGCGCGGCCCTTCTGCTCTCCGCATGCGGTGGTGGCGGAGGCGGCAACAGCGCGGTGCAGACCGGGCAGGCATTCGCCGACTGCGACAAGAACCCGAACACCTGCAACGCGGCACAGGCCGATCAGCTCCAGCAGGGCGGCGACGTCACCTACGCCATCGAGAAGAACGTCCCGAACTGGAACGTCATCTCGGCCGAGGGCAACGTCTTCGAAACCGGCGAGGTCACCAAGGGCCTGCTGCCCTACACCTTCTACGCGACCCCGGACCTCAAGCCGGTCCTGAACAAGGACTTCGTCGAGTCGGCCGAGGTCACCAGCACCAGCCCGCAGACGGTGGTCTACAAGCTGAACCCGAAGGCCGTCTGGTCGGACGGCACGGCGTTCTCCGCCGACGACTTCATCTACAACTACAAGGTCCAGAACGGCAAGGACTGCCCCGACTGCGCCGCGGCCAGCACCGCGGGCTACGACCAGGTCAAGTCCGTCACCGGTTCGGACGGCGGCAAGACCGTGACGGTCGTGTTCGACAAGCCGTTCACCGACTGGAAGCTGCTCTGGAGCTCCGGCGGCGCGATGTACCCGGCGCACCTGGCCAAGGAGCACGGCGACATCAACACCCCGGCCGGCCTCGCCGCGTCGTTCAAGTGGTTCGGCACGACCGTCCCGACCTGGTCGGGCGGCCCGTGGAAGATCTCGAAGTTCGTCAACAACCAGTCGGTCACCGAGGTCCCGAACGAGAAGTACTGGGGCGCGAAGCCGCACCTGAACAGCGTGATCTTCCGCGTCATCACCGACGCGACGCAGGAGCCGACCGCGCTGCAGAACAACGAGGTGCAGGTCATCTACCCGCAGCCGCAGGTCGACCTGATCAACCAGGTCAAGCAAATGCCGAACATCTCCTCGTTCATCGGCCTCGGCCTGACCTGGGAGCACTTCGACTTCAACCTGAAGAACCCGGCGCTGTCCCAGAAGCCGCTGCGCCAGGCGCTGTTCACCGCGATCAACCGCAAGGACATGATCGCCAAGACCGTCGGCCAGTTCACCAACAAGGTCGAGCCGCTCAACAACCACAACTTCGTGCCGCAGCAGACCGGCTACAAGGACACGGTGAGCGCGACCGGCCAGGGCTCGGGTGACATCGAGAAGGCCAAGAAGATCCTGACCGACGCGGGCTACAAGCTGAACAACAACCAGCTGTCCGACCCGACCGGCAAGCCGGTCCCCGAGCTGCGCATCCGCTACACCGTCGGCAACCAGATCCGGCAGAACGAGTGCGAGCTGTTCGCGCAGACCGCGGCCCAGCTGGGCGTCAAGGTGAAGGTCCAGTCCACCGACGACCTCGGCCAGACCACCACCAGCGGCGACTACGACGTCATCGTGTTCGCGTGGGTCGCCTCGCCGTTCCCGTTCGGCGGCGCGATCCAGAACTGGGGCACCGGGCAGGGCAACAACTACGGCAAGTACAGCAGCCCGCAGGTCGACAACCTGATGGCGCAGGCCAACGCCGAGACCGACCAGACCAAGGCGGCGGACCTGCTCAACCAGGCCGACCAGATCATGTCCGAGGACGCGTACGTGCTTCCGCTGTACCAGAAGCCGACCTTCATCGCCTCGTCGGACAAGATCGCGAACATCCGCAACAACTCGACCCTCGACGGGCCGGTGTACAACATGGCGGAGTGGGGCATCCGGAAGTGATCAACGACCGGTAGATTCCCGCGGGACACCCGGTGAAGGGCCGGCCGAAGCTGCCGGCCCTTCACCGTATCCGCCCTCCAATGCCGTTTTAGTTCCCGAACGCCACGATTGCCCCGTTACGTCGCCTAGGCCCTGCCACCACGAGCGGCGGGCGATGGCAGAACACCGTCCAGAGCAGGAAGACCTCCATGCTTGCCTTCGCACTGCGCCGGCTATTCGTCTCGGTGCCGATCCTCATCTTGTCGACGTTCGTCGTCTTCGTGATGGTGTCGCTCTCGGCCAACCCGTTGACCCCGCTGATCGCGAGAAACCCGCCGCCGCCCCCTCGCACCATCGAGCTCGAACGCATCCGGCTGCATCTCGACCAGCCGATTCTCGAGCGCTACTGGCACTGGATCACCGGCGTGCTGCACGGTGATTTCGGCCCCTCGGTCCAGTCCACCATGAACATCGGCAGCGAGGTGTTCGGCCGGTTCGGCGTGACGCTGCGGCTGATCGTGCTCGCCATGGTGGTGGCGCTGATCCTCGCCGTCCTGATCGGCGTGATCAGCGCGTCGCGGCAGTACTCCAAGTTCGACTACACCGCGACCTTCTTCGGCTTCCTCTTCCTGTCGATGCCGTCGTTCTGGTTCGCGCTGGTGCTGAAGCAGATCGGCATCGGGATCAACGAGTCCGTGGGCGACCAGGTCTTCTACACCATCGGGTCCTCGTCGGTGGTCGCCTCGGGCGGGTTCTGGACCCAGTTCGGCGACGTGCTCGGCCACCTGATCCTGCCGACGATCTCGCTCGCGCTGACGAGCTACGCGGCCTGGAGCCGCTACCAGCGCGCGTCGATGCTCGAGGTGCTCAACAGCGATTACGTCCGCCTCGCCCGGGCCAAGGGCCTGCCGCGCTGGACAGTGACGCGCAAGCACGCGCTGCGCAACGCGCTCATCCCGCTGACCACGGTGACCGCACTCGACATCGGTTCGATCCTCGGCGGTGCCGTGGTCACCGAGACCGTGTTCCAATGGCAAGGCGCGGGCGCTTTCCTGCTGGACGCGATCAAGCGAAGCGACGTGTACGCGGTGGAAGCGTGGCTTCTCATCGCGGCCACGTTCATCATCCTGCTCAACTTGGTCGCCGATCTGCTCTACGGCCTGCTCGACCCGAGGATCCGCTATGCCTAACGACGCAATCCCCGGCCCGCCCACCACCCTGGGCGGCGGCCGGTTCGCTCCGGACGACCCGCAGACCCCGAAGGGCGCGCCGGAACGCGAGTTCACGGTCAAGGAACGCAGCCAGGCGCAACTGGTCTTCCGGCGGTTCCTGCAGCACCGGCTCGCGATGATCAGCCTCGTCGTGTTCGTGCTGATCATCCTGTTCGCCTACCTCGGCGCGGCGATCTGGAAGTACAACGCGGCCGACATCACCGACCAGAACTCGGCCCCGCCCTCGGGCGACCACCCGTTCGGCACCGACGCGGTCGGCCACGACACCCTCGCGCAGGTGATGCGCGGGACGCAGATCTCGCTGCAGATCTCGATCCTCGTGGCGATCTTCGCGACCGTCGTGGGCACCGTCTGGGGCGCGGTCGCCGGTTATTACCGCGGCTGGCTCGACACGGTCCTGATGCGCATCGCCGACCTCGTGCTCACGCTGCCGCTGCTCGCGGTGGCCGCGGTGCTCGGCCACCAGTCCGGCGGCACGTGGTGGCTGATCGCGGTCGTCATCGGCGGCCTGTACTGGGCGTACGTGTCCCGGGTGGCGCGCGGCGTCGTGCTTTCCTTGCGCGAGAAGGAGTTCGTCGAGGCGTCGAAGGCGCTCGGCGCGAGCGACAGCCGGATCATCTTCCGGCACCTGGTGCCCAACGCGCTCGGCGCGATCATCGTCAACCTGACGATCCTCGTGTCGATCGCCATCCTGCTCGAGACGGCGCTGTCGTTCCTCGGCTTCGGCGTGCAGCCGCCGGACACCTCGCTCGGGCTGCTCGTGAGCAGCGCGCAGACCGCGATCGACACGCGGCCGTGGCTGTTCTACTTCCCGGGCATTTTCATCATCCTGATCGCGCTGACGATCAACTTCATCGGGGACGGCCTGCGGGACGCGTTCGACCCCCAGCAGACGAAGGTGCGCGCATGACCGAGAACGGCTCGCAAGGACGCGGCGGCGATCCCGTCCTCGTCGTTGAGGACCTGACCGTGCAATTCCCGACCAGCGAGGGCGTGGTCAGCGCCGTGCGCGGCGTGAATTACCAGCTTCGCCGCGGCGAGGTGCTCGGCATCGTCGGCGAATCGGGTTCCGGCAAATCGGTGACGTCGCTCGCGGTGATGGGCCTGCTGCCGAAGACCGCGAAGGTGTCCGGCTCGATCCGGTTCGGCGGGCAGGACCTGCTGAAGTCGAACGAGAAGGAACTGAACCGGGTCCGCGGCAAGGGCATCGCGATGGTCTTCCAGGACCCGATGACCTCGCTGAACCCGGTGTACACGGTGGGCGACCAGATCGCCGAGGCGATCACCGCGCACCACGACGTGCGCAAGGACGTCGCGAAGAAGCAGGCGATCGAACTGCTCGACCTGGTCCGCATCCCGAACCCGAAGCAGCGCGCGGACGAGTATCCGCACCAGCTGTCCGGCGGCATGCGCCAGCGCGTGGTGATCGCGATCGCGATGGCCAACAACCCGGACGTGATCATCGCGGACGAGCCGACCACCGCGCTCGACGTGACGGTGCAGGCGCAGATCCTCGAAGCCCTGCAGGCCGCGCAGAAGGAAACCGGCGCGGCGATGGTGCTGATCACGCACGACCTCGGCGTGATCGCCGGCCAGGCCGACCGGGTGCACGTGATGTACGCGGGCAAGGTCGTCGAATCCGGCACGGTCGACGACATCTTCTATAACCCGCGGATGCCGTACACGCTGGGCCTGCTCGGCAGCCTGCCGCGGCTGGACGTGAAGACCGAACGGCTCACGCCGATCACCGGTTCGCCGCCCGCCACGCAGAACATGCCGCCGGGCTGCCCGTTCAGCCCGCGCTGCCCGCTGTCGCAGCCGATTTGCGACGAGGAGGAGCCCGTGCTCGTCGCGGGCCCGAACGGCCAGCACGCGGCCTGCCACTTCACCGAGCAGGTCGTCGGCAAGGACCCGGCCGAGCTGTTCAGCCCCACCTCGGCCGACGCGGCGGCCGTCCCGGTCGCCGTGGACGCCATCGCGAACGACACGGAGACGAACCGATGAGCGAGGCCACGGCGGGAAAGACGCCCGTCCTCTCCGCGCAGAACCTGGTGAAGCACTTCCCCATCCGCGGCGGCGGCATCCTGCGCCGCATTTCCGGGGCGGTGCAGGCGGTGTCGGACGTGTCGTTCGACATCTACCCGCACGAGACGCTCGCGCTGGTCGGCGAATCCGGCTGCGGCAAGTCGACCACCGCCCGCGTGGCGCTGGCGCTGCAGCCGCTCACCGGCGGCAAGGTGACCTACGAGGGCAAGGACCTCGCGACGATGGGCAAGCGCGAACTGCAGCGGCTGCGGCGCAGCATGCAGATCGTGTTCCAGGACCCGTACGCCTCGGTCGACCCGCGCCTGCCGGTGAACGAGATCATCGCCGAACCGCTGCGCATCCACGGGCTGTACGAGAACGGCGGCAAGCAGCAGGTCCGCGACTTGATGAAGACCGTCGGCCTGCGCCCGGAGCACGGCAACCGGTTCCCGCACGAGTTCTCCGGCGGGCAGCGGCAGCGCATCGGCATCGCCCGTGCGCTCGCGCTGAAGCCGAAGGTGCTGGTGCTGGACGAGCCGGTGTCCGCGCTCGACGTGTCGATCCAGGCCGGCGTGCTGAACCTGCTGAAGGATCTGCAGGCCGAACTCGGGCTGTCGTACCTGTTCGTCTCGCACGACCTTTCGGTGGTGCGGCACGTGGCGGACCGGATCGCGGTGATGTACCTCGGCAAGATCGTGGAGACCGCGCCGTCGGAGGAGCTGTTCGAGAACCCGGCGCATCCGTACACGCAGGCGCTGATCTCGGCGATCCCGGTGCCGGACCCGCGCAAGGAGCGGACGCGGCAGCGGATCGTGATCACCGGTGACGTGCCGAGCCCGGCCAACCCGCCGTCGGGCTGCCGGTTCCGCACCCGGTGCCCGAAGTTCGCGAACCAGCTGGACGACGCCGGGCGCGAGAAGTGCAAGACGGAAGAGCCCGCCTTGGTGGACCGCGGGCAGGCGCACCCGGTGGCGTGCCACTTCGCGGAAAGCCTGCAGTTGATCTGACGCTGGGTTCAGCCTGGTCCGTGAAGGGCTCCTTGAGGGAATCAGATTCCCTCAAGGAGCCCTTCACGGCTTTTCAGCTCAGGTCGCGCCGCGGGTCCAGTTCACCGCGGAGCCGAAGGGGCCCTGCATCGGCGGGCCCGGCGTCAGGCCGGAGATTCCCTTGCCGACAGCCAAAGTCTCGGCTTCCTGGAACAGCGGGATCACGACGTTCTGGGACCACAGCTGCGGTTCCAGCGTCTTGAGCGAATCGGCGACCGTCGCGGAACCAGTGAGCGCCGAGTCGATCGTCGCTTGCAGGCCCTGGTCGCACAGGCCCGCGGGATTGGCCGGCACCACCGGCTTCGTCTTGTCCACCGGCGTGGGTTCGGGCGCGCAGCCGTAGCTCGACGCGAGGACCGTCGCCGGGTCGCCGCCGACCGGTTGGCCCACGACGGCGATGTCCACGCCCACGGTGCTGTTCGAGTCCGGGCTCGCCTGCTGTTTCCCGTTCACCACCGGCATCGCCAGCAGAGACGAATACAGGTCGCGCGGCTGCGGTTTGATCTGGTTGACCTCGATGCCGCCCGCCACCAGCTCCGACGCCAGTTCCTTCGCGATCGACGCGTACGGCTCCTGCTCGCCGGGCGACGCGAGCACGATCGACAGCGTCTTGTTTCCCTTGCGCCACACGCCGGCTTCCTTCTTGTACCCGGCGGCGGTGAAGTACTGCTCGGCCTTGGTCGCGTCCGGCGCGGCGGGCGGGCCTGCCGGAATGGTGGCCGCGTAGTCCTTCGCCGAGGGCGGCAGGACCTGGGCGTCCGCCTTCAGCGCCGCGGAGGGGCCACCCTTCGCCCCGGCGGAGATCAGCTTTCCGCGGTCCAGCAGTGCGGCGATGCCCGCGCGCACCTGCGGTTCGGAAAGCGTGGCGCTCACCGGGCGCAGCAGCACCGACGCGGTCAGCGGACGCGGCACGGTGTGCAGTTTGACCGCCGAGCCCAGGTCGTTCAGCAGCTGCAGGCCGGTGGAATCGGTGCGGGTCAAGGAGAACTGGTCGTTGCCGCTGCGCAGCGCGGTCGCGATGCCGGACGCGTCCGAGCGGCGGAGGATTAAGGTGTCGACCGCGGCGGGCTTCTCCCAGTACCGGTCGTTGCGCTGGAGAGTCGCTTCGCCGCGAGCGGTGTCGATCGTCTTGATCGCGAAGGGCCCGGCTACCGCGGGGAAGCTCGTCGCGAGGGCGTTCGTCCAGCCCCCCGGCGAGTCCTTGAGCAGGTGCTGCGGCAGCAGGTTGTCGAACAGCGTCTGCCAGGCCGGGTACGGCTTGCTGAAGGTGACCTCGACGCCCTTGCCGCCGTCGCGGGATTCGATGTCCGAGATCAGCCGGTAGCCCGCCGGATCGATCACGCCGGGGTTCGTCTTCATCGCGTTGGCGAGGTAGATGAAGTCCTCGGTGGCGATCGGGGCCCCGTCGGACCACGAAGCGTCCGGGCGGATCACGTACTTCACCGTGAACGGCACCTGCGAGACGACGTCGGCCGAGACCATCAGCGTCTTGTCGAGCGTGCGCGTGCCGTCCTCGGACTGGCGGAACACCGAGGGCAGCAGGAGCTGCGACAGCGCGGTGGTGATCGTCGACGCGTCCGCGATGCTGTGCGGGTTGTAGCCGCCGACGACGTCGTCCACGCCGACCACGATCTGCGACAGCGACGCCGCGCTGGTCGTGCTCGACGGCGGGGCCGACGTGACCACCGGGGGCGGCGGGGTGTTCGAACACGCGGCGAGCAGTACTCCCGCCAGCGCCAGCACCGGCCCCAGCCGGCGTCCGAATCGCACGCTCGTCCTCCTGAAAGTTCCCGCCGCGCTCCGTCGTCCGAGCGGACATGCTGCCATGCCAGGGCGGGGGCCGGCATCGAGATTCCCACATCGGCCGCCGCCCCGTGACATCGGAGCGGGTACCGCCATAAGAGTGGACGCGCGAACCACC
The DNA here is from genome assembly GCF_000158875.1 of Streptomyces sp. AA4. Classification (NCBI taxonomy): domain Bacteria; kingdom Bacillati; phylum Actinomycetota; class Actinomycetes; order Kitasatosporales; family Streptomycetaceae; genus Streptomyces; species Streptomyces sp. AA4. The sequence goes on from NZ_GG657746.1 coordinate 7,090,417, forward strand.
TCCGCGGTTCACGCGAAAGGGCGCCTCCCGGGAACGGGAGGCGCCCTTTTTCACCTGCGCGAGGTTCAGCTGTTTTCGCGGCTCTTGGCCCGCGAGCGCTCCTTGGCGCGGGTCGCGATGTCGAGAGTGACCTTGCGGACCCGGACGACCTCCGGCGCGACCTCGACGCATTCGTCGCTGGCGCAGAACTCCAGCGCCTCCTCGAGGCTCAGCTTGCGCGGCCGGGCGAGGCGCTCCAGCTCGTCCCCGGTGGACGAGCGCATGTTCGTGAGCTTCTTCTCCTTGGTGATGTTGATGTCGAGGTCCTCGAGCCGCGGGTTCTCGCCCACGACCATGCCCTCGTACACCTCGGCGCCGGGCTCGACGAAGAAGCTGCCGCGGTCCTGGAGCTGGATCATCGCGTACGCGGTGATCGGACCGGACCGGTCGGCGACCAGCGAACCGGTGTGCCGGGTGCGGATCTCGCCCGCCCACGGGAAGTAGCCCTCGAACACGTGGTTCGCGATGCCGGTGCCACGGGTTTCGGTGAGGAAGTCGGTGCGGAAGCCGATCAGGCCGCGCGAGGGCAGCACGTAGATCAGCTTGATCCGGCCGGTGCCGTTGCCGCTCATGTCCTCCATGCGGCCCTTGCGGGCGGCGAGCAGCTGCGTGATCGAGCCGAGGTGCTCCTCGGGCGAGTCGATGTACAGCCGCTCGAACGGCTCGTGCAGCTTGCCGTCGATCGTGCGCAGCACCACCTGCGGCTTGCCGACGGTCAGCTCGAAGCCCTCGCGGCGCATCTGCTCGACCAGGATGGCCAGCGCCAGCTCGCCGCGGCCCTGCACCTCCCAGGTGTCCGGGCGCTCGGTGGGCAGGACGCGGATCGAGACGTTGCCGATCAGCTCCTGGTCGAGACGGGCCTTGACCAGCCGCGCGGTGACCTTGTCGCCGCCGTTGCGCCCGGCCAGCGGCGAGGTGTTGACGCCGATGGTCATCGAGATGGCGGGCTCGTCGACGGTGATCCGCGGCAGCGCGACCGGCTCCTCGGAGTCGGCGAGGGTGTCGCCGATCGTGATGTCCGGGATGCCCGCGATCGCAACGAGGTCGCCCGCGCTGGCCTCGGTGGCCGGGACGCGGGTGAGCGCCTCGGTGACCAGCAGCTCGGAGATGCGGACGTTCTGGACCGAACCGTCCTCGCGCATCCAGGCGACGGTCTGGCCCTTGCGGAGCTTGCCGGCGTGGATGCGGATCAGCGCGATGCGGCCGAGGAAGTTCGACGCGTCGAGGTTGGTGACCAGGGCCTGCAGCGGCGCGTCCGGGTCCGCGACGGGCGGCGGGACGTGCGTGAGCAGCGTCTCGAACAGCGGGTCGAGGCTCTCGCTGTCGGGAAGGCCGCCGTCGGCGGGCTGCTCCAGCGACGCCTTGCCGGCGCGGGCCGAGGCGTAGACGACCGGGAGGTCGAGGATCGCGTCGTGGTCGGCGTCCTCGATGTCGCTCGCCAGGTCGAGCAGCAGGTCGTGGGTCTCCTCGACGACCTCGGAGATCCGGGCGTCCGGGCGGTCGACCTTGTTGACCACGAGGATCACCGGCAGCTTCGCCTCGAGCGTCTTGCGCAGCACGAAGCGGGTCTGCGGCAGCGGGCCCTCGCTCGCGTCGACCAGCAGCACGACGCCGTCGACCATGGAGAGGCCGCGCTCGACCTCGCCGCCGAAGTCGGCGTGGCCCGGGGTGTCGATCACGTTGATGGTGACCGTGCCCTCGGGGGTCTGGCGGTGGATGGAGGTGTTCTTCGCGAGAATGGTGATGCCCTTTTCCCGCTCGAGCTCGCCGGAGTCCATCACGCGGTCGACCAGCTCGGCGCGTTCGGCGAAGGCGCCGGACTGGCGGAGCATGGCGTCGACCAGGGTCGTCTTGCCGTGGTCGACGTGGGCGACGATCGCGACGTTGCGCAGGTCGGGCCGGGTCTTGCCGGACGCGCGGCCGGTTTCGACCGCGGTGGCGCTGGCTGCGGGCACGCGAAGACTCCTGAACTTCGAAGAATAAAGGCGGGTGGCGCCGCGCGGCGAACGAAGATCACGGGCACCGGGAAATGCGACCGGCTCTCGCTGACCGGCTTTGGCCACACGCGGACTTCCAACAGGATACCTGCTGGGTTCGTGTGAGGAGCGCCACGCCCTCCCGTCGGTTAGGCTCACCTAATCTTGTGGAGTTCTTTTCGCCGGGCTGAGGAGTGCGTGATGGGGAAGAAGCACGCGGATGATCCTCGGGCTGTAGTGCGGAAGATGATCAAGGCCGGCAAGGTCAAGAAGAAGTGTTGCCGGTCTGCGGATCGGTGCAAGAAGTGTCCGGTTTTGGCGTTGAAGAAGGCTCGGAAGCGGGTGGGCGAGGCTGCTTGAGGGGCCGTTTCGGCTCGTCGCCCTGGCGGGCGACATCGCCGCCTGGGTTGCGTGGCGCACCCCGAAGGTTGTTTGTTCGTGACGGTTCGGTCGTGCTTGTCAAGGGGGGTAAGATGCCTTGACAAGCGCCCCCGAACGCGCGGGGGGGGCTTCGTATCGCGGGGGGGGGGGAGGATCTGCGTGCCTTGACATATTTCTTGTGCTCATTTAAAAAAAATGACATCGATATCAGAAAGTGAAATCACTGGAGGGTCGGGTGCGCCGCATCGAGTCGTACGTCGAGCA
>NZ_GG657746.1:7093176-7133176 GCF_000158875.1 Streptomyces sp. AA4
GCCCCAATGTGGCATTGGGCGCATGCGACGCACCCAATGTGGCGTTCGGTGCGTCAGACGCACCCAATGCCACATTGGGGGATCTCGGCTGGGTCGGCGGTCGGCGGGGAGCGGTCCGTGAAGGGCTCCTTGAGGGAATCTAATTCCCTCAAGGAGCCCTTCACGTCCGGCGAGAGGGTCGTGAGGGGAAACCTGAGGGACTCAGAGTCTGTGAGGGTTCCCCTCACGGACGGCTTAGTTGTCCAGGAGTTCGTTCACCAGGTTCAGTTCCGGGGCTGTTCTGGTGGGCTGGAAGTGGATGATCTCGTAGGTGGCCAACCGGTCGACCGCGAAGGGGTCGGTGGCCAGGATCGCGTCCAGCTGTGCGCGGTCCATGGGGCGGGTGATGATGACGCCGCCGGTGCGGGGTTTCTGGCCGCCGGAGGCCAGGAAGTGGCCGTCTTCGTACTGCTTCGTCAGCCATTCTTTGTGGGCCGGGAGGGCGCGGTCGATTTCGTCTAGCGGAACGATGTACGTGAGCACGACGACGAACATGCTTCGCACCGTAGTCCGGTGCTAGGCTCGTCGCATGCGTTTCCAGAGCACTCAGTGGTGGCCGTCCGTTGGCGGCCCCTTAGCTCTGCGCTGAAAAACCCAGCGAAGGCCGCCCCGGTGGGCGGCTTTTTTCGTGCCTGCTCCCGGGGGCCTGACAACCCAAGGGAGAGGAAAATCCGATGGTCCAGCTGTCCGGCATCACTCCGTCCGGTCACGTTCAGCTCGGCAACTACCTCGGCGCGTTGCGGCGGTGGGCGGCCGACGGCGGGCCGGACGACTTGTACTTCGTGTCCGACCTTCATGCGATGACTACCGCGCACAATCCGGCCAAGTTGCGGGCGTTGGCGACTGAGCAGCTCGCCGTGCTGGTGGCCTCGGGGATCGCGCCGGAGCGGGTGTTCGTGCAATCCGATCTTGCCCGGGAACTCGGGGCGCTGACCTGGGTGCTGGAGTGCACCTGCTCTTACGGCGAGGCGGCGCGGATGATCCAGTTCAAGGAGAAATCCAAGGGGCAGGCGGGCGTTCGGCTCAGTTTGCTGACCTATCCGGTGTTGATGGCGGCGGACATCTTGTTGCAGGGCGCGGACGAGGTGCCGGTCGGGGAGGATCAGCGGCAGCATGTCGAGTTGGCGCGCACGCTTGCCCGGCGGTTCAACTCGACGTACGGCGAGGTGTTCGTCATCCCCGAGGCGACGTTGCCGCCTGCGGGGGCGCGCGTGAAGGATCTGGCTGAGCCGACCCGGAAGATGTCCAAGTCCGCCCAGGATTCCGCGGGGGTGGTGTTCGTGCTGGACGAGCCGGATCAGGTTCGGCGCAAGATTCGCAAGGCGCGCACCGACGGGGATTCGGTGCCGGTCTACGATCCGGTGAATCGGCCGGGGATCTCGAATTTGCTGGAGATCCTCGCGGCGTGCGGGGGTGGCGATCCTGCCGAGCTGGCTGAGAAGTATCCGTCGTACGGCGTGCTCAAGGACGCTGTCGCAGATGCGGTGATCGAGGAGTTGCGGCCGGTCCGGGAAGGGACGCGCGCGTTGCTCGACGACGTCGCTGAGCTGGAGCGGGTTCGCAAAGCGGGGGCCGAGCGGGCGATCGATCGCAGTGCGCACCGGGTGTCGTCGGCCTTGCGGATGGTCGGGGCGGCTTGAAGCGCCTCGTGAGTGCTGGTTCTACTCGGAATCAGCACTCACGAGGGCGTGCAGTGCGGGAAGCAGGTCCCGGTCCGCGGGCAGCCAGTCCAAATCGTCCAGTTCGTCGTGGCCGACCCAGCGCAGGGCGGTGTGTTCGACGGCGCGCGGCTCGTCGCCTGGGGACAGCAGCGCGGCGGAGTACACGCGCAGGACTTTTCCGCCCGGCAGCGGGATTTCCGGGCCGACCCGGTCGCCGACGGTGACCACCACGTCCAGTTCCTCTTGGCATTCCCTGGCCAGCGCGAAGGCCTCGGTCTCGCCCTCCTCGACGCGCCCGCCCGGCAGCTCCCACTGGCCCGCGTGATGCGGCGGCCAAGCCCGTTGCTGGGCAAGAAGCTTGCCGTCGCGCACCAGTGCCGCCCCGACGATGACCGCGTCCATGCGCTCAGTCTCCCCCACCGGATTCACCGGTCCGCGCCCGCCCGCCAGGTGACCTCGAAGCGCGCGCCGCCGTCCGGGGATTCGCCGACCCGGACCTTGCCCCCTCGCCGGCGCACCGTTTCGGCGACCATCGCCAGGCCGAGGCCGGTTCCGCCGGACGAGCGCGCCCGGTCGTCGGACACGCGATAGAAACGGTCGAACACCTTGCTCCGGTGCTCGGGCGCGATGCCCGGGCCGTCGTCGTCCACCACGACCCGCACCTTCGAGCGCGAGGCCAGCACGGACACCACGATCTGCCCGGACGCGTACCGGCAGGCGTTGCGCAGCAGGTTGTCCAGCACCAGTTCGACCTCCTGGTGCGCCGCCGACGCCCAGGCCTGCGCCACCGCGCTGCTCACCCGCGTGTCCGGCACCCCGGGCGGCAGCCGGCGCACCGCCGCGCGGACCTCGGACACCACCTCGACCGGTTCCGCGGGCGGCACCTCGCCGGCGTCCGAACGAGCCAGCGCGAGCAGGCCGTCGAGCAGGCCGGACAGCCGTTCCGACTCCTCGAGGATGTCCGACAGCGTCTCCTGCGCCAGCTCCGGATCGGGATTCGTCACGGCCACCTCGGCCTGCACCCGGATCGACGCGACCGGTGACCGCAGCTCGTGCGCCGCGTCGCCGGTGAACCGGCGCAGCCGTTGGCTGACCTCCTCCTGGCGTTCGAGCAGCGCGTTGAATTCCTCGGCCAGCGCACGCATTTCGTCGTGCGACGTCGGCAGCGGCAGCCGCGAACCCGGCGGCAGCGCGCGCACCAGCCCGCGCATCCGCGCCACCGGCCGCAGCGCGAGCCGCACGACCAGCCAGGTCGCCAGGCCCGCCACCAGCGCGCCGACCAGCGCGACCACGACCAGCCACAGTCCGCCGTAATGCACCGCGGCGGCGAACCCGACCAGCCCGGCCCCGGCGACGACCAGCCGCTGGCTGCCGTTCGGCGTGCTGACCACCTGGCCGCGCCAGCGCGAGCCGTCCGACTGCACCGGCAAGCCCGCCTTGAGCTGCGAGACCTCCTGATCGGTCAGCTTCGGCCGCGCCTGGCCGTCCGCCGGGTTTCCGGCGATGTCCAGCACCCGCACCGAAACCGGGTCCGCCGAGGCGAGCGGAGTCCCGGCGGAGACCGCGGCGGTCGCCGGGCCGAGCGCGGCGGTCAGCTCCTTGTCGACCGAGTCCGTGAGCAGCGGGTCGAGCTTGTTCGCCGCCAGCGCGGCGAGGCCCAGCAGGCAGCCGAGGGTGATCGCCGCGGCCAGCAAGGTGATCCGGACCTGCAGCGAACGGCGGCTCCACCACGACGACGGCGAGCCGGTCACCTGACCTCGTCTAGCTGGTCGTCGGAGGCGAGATAACCGTGCCCGCGCACCGTGCGCAGGATCGAGCCCGCGCCGACCGCGTCGAGCTTGCGCCGCACGTAACCCACGTACACCTCAACAAGATTCCGCGTGACGGCCTGCTCCTCGCCCCACACCGCGCGCAGCAGCTCGTCCTTCGTCACGACCGTCCCCGCGCGGCCGACGAGCACCTCCAGCAGCCCGAATTCGCGCGGGCTCAGCGGCACTTCCTGCCCGTCCCAGCGCACCTGCCGCAGCGCCCGGTCGACCTCCAGCGCACCGAGTTTCAGCGCGCCGCGTGAAGCGTCCGGCCCGGCGCGCCGCAGCACCGCCCGAACTTGCGCGACCAGCACGACGAAGGAGAACGGCTTCACGAGATAGCCGTCCGCGCCGAGGTCGAGGCCGTCGGCCTGGTCGATTTCGCCGTCCTTCGCCGACACCAGCAGCACCGGCGTGGTCACGTTCTCCGCGCGCAGCCGTTCCAGCACGCGATAGCCGGACAACCCGGGCAGCATGATGTCCAGCAGCACGACGTCGAACGAACCGGTGCGCGCGAGCTGCAGCCCGGTCGGCCCGTCCGCGGCGGTGACCACGTCCATGTCCTCCGCGCGCAGGCCGCGTTGCAGCGCCTTGCGCACACCAGGTTCGTCGTCGACCACCAGCACCCGAGGTTTCACGATCCTCATCATGGCCGGTTTGTGCAGTTGACGCGCGTACTCTCAGTGCCATCTCAGCTGAACGGGCCGAACATTCAGGGGTATCTCAGCCTCGGCAGTGGAACGTCTGCACCGGGAGCCGGGCCCACCAGAGCCCGGGAACACAGGGAGAGACGAGATGGATCCGAAGAAGAAGGCCATCACCGCGGCCGTCGTCGGCACCGCGCTCGGCGTGGGCGGGCTGGTCGTGGTGGCGATGCCCGCTTCGGCGGGGGACGCGCCGAAGCTGCCGCAGGTCAGCGCGGAGGACCTCGTGCAGTCGGTGGTCACCGCGAAGCCGGCGCCGTTCGACGGCACGGTGAAGGTGAGCAACGACCTCGGCCTGCCGCAGATGGCGATGGGCGCGGTACCGGGGGCGGGCGCGCTGGGCATCGACTCGGCGCAGGTGTTCAGCGACGGCACCGGCAAGACGAAGGTGTCGCTGACCAAGGGGCAGACACAGGAGACGATCGTCCACAACGGCAACACCGTGTGGGACTACGACTCCAAGACCAACAGCGCGACCAAGACCACGATCCCGGCGGAGGTCGCGACCAAGCACCACTCGGTCGAGGGCAAGGCCGCCGACCCGTCCACCGCGGCCAAGGAACTGCTCGCCAAGGTGCGCGAGAGCAGCAACGTCGCGGTCGACGGCACGGCCACGGTCGCCGACCGGCCGGCGTACGAGCTGGTCCTCACTCCGAAGCCGACCGAACGCACGCTGCTGCGCGAGATCCGCGTCGCGGTCGACTCGCAGACCCGGATGCCGCTGCGGCTTTCGGTGCTGAGCAACGGGACCACCGCCCCGGCGCTGGAGCTGGCGTTCAGCAAGATCGAGTTCGCCGACCAGTCGGCCGACCTGTTCGCCTTCACCCCGCCCAAGGGCGCGAAGGTGACCGAGAAGCAGGCCAAGATCGACGAGCGCGACAAGGCGCTGGTGAACGAGGCCATGCAGGCGACCAAGCTCGTCGGCGACGGCTGGGACACCGTCGTCACCGGCAAGGTGCCCGCGGACCTGATGAAGCCGAAGCAGCAGGCGCAGGGCGAGGCGAAAGGCGCGGACGTGCAGAAGATGCTGAGCCGGTTCGCCAAGCGGGTCAACGGCCCGTGGGGCAGCGGCTACCTCTTCACCACGAAGGTGGGCGGCGCGGTACTGACCGACGACGGCCGGTTCGCCGCGGGCGCGGTTCCGGAGCAGGTCCTCTACGAAGCGCTGGGCGCCAAGTGACCAGCACCGCGGTCGAAACCGGGGCGGGCATCTCGGACGAGGTGCCCGCCCCGGCGGTCCCGCTGGCCGCGCGCACCCGAGGGCTGCGCAAGGTCTACCGCAGCACCGTCGCGGTGGACCACGTGGACCTGGACGTGCCCGAGGGCGCCGTGCTCGGCATGCTCGGGCCCAACGGTTCGGGCAAGACGACCACGATCCGGATGCTGCTCGGGCTCGTCCGCCCGACCGCGGGCGAGGTCGAACTGCTCGGCCGGAAAATGCCGGAGGAGTCCGCGCACGCGCTGCCGGACGTCGGCGCGCTGGTCGAGGGGCCGGGCTTCCACCCGTTCCTTTCCGGACGCGACAACCTGCTGCGGTTCGCCGCCGCCGAACCGCGGCTGGCGTCGTCCGCGATCCCCGGCGCGGTCGACGCCGCACTGGACCGCGTCGGGCTGTCGGCCGCCGCGCGCCGCCGGTACAAGGGCTATTCGCTCGGGATGAAGCAGCGGCTCGGGCTCGCGAGCGCGCTGCTGGTGCCGCGCCGGATGGTCGTGCTCGACGAACCCACGAACGGTCTGGATCCGGCGGGTACCAGGGAGATCCGCCGTATCGTCGCCGATCTGCACGCGGACGGCGTGACCGTGGTGGTGTCGTCGCACCTGCTGGCCGAGGTCGAAGCGACCTGCACGCACGTGGCGGTGCTGCAGTCCGGCACCGTCGTCGCCCAGGGCGAGCTGGCGGACCTGCTGGAATCCGGGAACGCCGCGCTGCTGGTGCGCACGCCGGACGCCGAGCACGCGGTGGAAACGTTGCGGGAGAACCGGATCGGGGCCCGGCTCACGCCGGACGGCGTCCGCGTCGACCTCACCGCGACGCCCGCGCCGCGAGTGCTGCAGGTGCTCGTGCAAGCCGGCGTCGAGGTGCACGAGGCGACCCGGGCGCGGACCGGGCTGGAGGACCTGTTCGCGCGGCTGACCGAAGGGGAATCGGCGGCCGGCGAAGAAGCTGAGGGGGAAGCGCTGTGACTACCGCCGACGTACTTTTTCCCGCGGAGGCGAAATGACTGCCGCCGACGTACTTATTCCAGTGGAGGCGAAATGACTACCGCTGCGGTCGCGGTGCCGGTGAGCCGGACCGGGCACGACACGGTGCCGTTGCTCCGGCTGTTCGCCGCGGAGCTGCGCTGGATCTTCCGCAGGCCGCGCACGCTCGCCGTGCTGGGGCTGCTGGCGCTGGTGCCGATCGTCGTCGGGATCGGGCTCACGCTGGTCGGGCAGAACGCCGGGAACGAAGCTCCCGGAGACGGCGGTGCCGCACTGCTGGCCTCTGCGGTGAACAACGCGCTCGTGCTGCCGATCGCCGCGATGGTCATGACGCTCACGCTGCTGCTGCCGCTCGCCTCCGCGATGGCGGGCGCGGACGCGATCGCCGGCGAGGCCGCGCACGGCACGCTGCGCGGCTGGCTCGTCGCGCCGGTGAGCCGGGGTCGGCTGCTGACGGTCAAGGCGTTCGGCGTCGCGACGGTGTCGGTGGTCGCGGTGCTCGCGATGTGCGTGACCGGCGTGGCCACCGGATTGATCATCAACGGCACGGATTCGCTGTTCACGCTGTCGGGCACCACGTTGTCGCTCGGCGAGGCGCTGCTGCGGATCCTGCTCGTCGGCGGCTGGATCGTGCTGCAGCTGTGGGCGATCGGCGCGGTCGCGCTGGCGGTGTCGAGCTGGACGGAACACCCGATGCTCGTGGTCGCGTCAGTGCTGGCCGGGAACATCGTGTTCACCATCCTCGGCTTCCTGACCTCGCTGAACTGGCTGCACCCGTTCCTGCTCACGGAGGGCTGGACGCTGGTCCCGGTCGCCGTCCTGCAGGATCCGATGGAGCTGACGAAGCTCGGCGAGGGCGCGATCCGCGCGGCCTGCTACATCGTGGTCGGGCTGTCGCTGGCCTACGGACGCCTCGTCACCCGGGACGGCTGACCTGGGGGTTCAGCCCACCACGGCGATCCCGTCCGGATCCGGTTCGAGCCGGACGGGGTCGCCTGCCCGGATGTCCGCCCCGGCCGGGGCCACTGCGTCCACAGTGGACTCCCCGCACCGGACGACCAGCCGCAGATGCTCCCGCCGGTGCACCGCCGCGGTCACTTCGCCGGGCACGCCTTCTTTGGCGACTTTCAGGCCGTGCGGGCGAAATCCGAGCCGGACCGGACCGTCGTCCACGCCCAGCTCGACGGTGCCTAGCTCGGTCCGCACTACGCCGTCAGCCGCGGTGCCGTCGAGGAACGTGGTGACGCCGAGGAAGCGCGCGACCTGGTCGTCCACCGGCCTGTTCCACACTGACCGGACCGCGCCCTCCTGCCGGATCTCCCCAGCGTCGAGCACCGCGACGCGATCGGCCAGCGTGAACGCTTCCTCCTGATCGTGCGTGACCAGCAGCGCGGTGATCTTGCTGCGCCGCAACAGCTCCGCCAGGTCGATCGCCAGCTGTTCGCGCAGTCCAGCGTCCAAACCGGACAGCGGCTCGTCCAGCAACAGCAAGCGCGGTTCCGGGGCCAGCGCGCGGGCCAGCGCGACCCGCTGCGCCTGCCCGCCGGACAACTCCGTCACCCGGCGCCGTTCGTAGCCTTCGAGGCCGACGAGCTTCAGCAGTTCCTCGACGCGCGCCGCGTGCCGTTCGCGAGGCACGCCGTGCATTCGCAGGCCGAACGCGATGTTCGCGGCGACATCGCGGTGCGGAAACAGCTGTCCGTCCTGGAACACCAGGCCGAATTCGCGCTTGTGCACCGGCACGGCGGCGAGATCGGCGCCGTCCCAGGACACCGAACCGGACGACACCGGTTCCAGCCCGGTGATCGCGCGCAGCAGCGTCGACTTGCCCGAACCGGACGGGCCCAGCAACGCGAGCACCTCTCCGTCGGCGATGTCCAGCCGCGCGTCACGGACCGCAGTGAACGATCCATAGTGGACAGTCAGGTCCCGTACCGTAAGCGCCATCAGAACTCCCCGACCGTGCTGCGGCCGCGGACCGAGCCGAACCGGTCGATCAGGGCCACCGCCACCACAGTCACCATCATGAGCAGGGCGCACGAGGCGTACGCCATCTGGTTGTTCAGCTCCCCCGGCCGGCTGATCAGCGTCGCGATCGCCACCGGAAGCGTCGGCGCGTCCGGCCGCGCGAGGAAGCTGGTCGCGCCGAACTCGCCGAGCGCGACGACGTACCCGAAGCCCGCCGCGGCCACCACGGACCGAGCGACCAGCGGAAAGTCGATCTCCCGCCACACCCGCGCCGGGCTCGCGCCGAGCGTCGCGGCGGCCTGGCGCAGCCGGATGTCGACCGCGCGCAGCACCGGCAGGATCATCCGCACCACCAGCGGCATGATCACCAGCGCTTGGGCGAACGGCACGAGCAGCGGCGACGTGCGGAGGTCGCCGGGCAGCGCGTCGAGCGTCACGAGGTAGCCGAAGCCGACAGTCACCGCGGACACGCCCAGCGGGAGCATCAACGCGACGTCCATGGTCTCGCCCATCCCGCGCGCGAGCCCGCCCGGAGACCGGCGAAGCGCGACCAGGACGACGCTGGCGATCAGCCCGACGGCCATCGCCAGCAGCGTCGCGTCGGTGGCCGCGGCGAGCGAATTCTGTGCCGCGATCCAGCCGGAGACCTGCAGCGCGTCGTTCTGCCCGACAGTGTTCAGCGCCCGGTATCCGGCGAGACTCCATCCGTCCGAACCGGACACCGATTCGAGCAGCAGCGAGACGATCGGCGTCAGCAGCAGACCGAGCACCACGACCGCGGCGCCGACCGTCCACCATTCCCCGCCGCGCGGCCGACGCGCGGTGACCTGCGCGGACCGCAGCTTCACCGCGTTCTCCCGCTTCCGGCGCGCCATCGCCCCCAGCACCAGCGCGGCGACCACGGCCGCGAACTGGATCAGCGACAACGCGGCCGCGCCGGAAAGGTCGAGCAGGTCGACCGTCCGGAGGTAGATCTCGGTTTCGAGCGTCCGGTAGCTCCCGCCGCCGAGGATCAGCACTACGCCGAAACTGGTGGCGCAAAACAGAAACACCACCGCGGCAGCGGACGCGACCGCCGGGCCGAGTGCGGGCAGCGTCACCGACCGGAACGCCCGCCACGGCGAGGCCCCGAGCGCCCGCGCGGCCTCGGTCGCTCGCGGATCGAGGTGCGCCCACAGCCCGGCGACCGTGCGCGCGACGACGGCGACGTTGAAGAACGCGTTGGCCAGCACGAGCGGCAGCACGCCGCCGTCCGGCCAGATCGCCCGGAAAGCCAGGCCGACGACGACCGTCGGCAGCACGAACGGGACCAGCACGATCGTGCGAGCGAGCCCGACGCCGGGCAGCCGGACCCTCGCCAGGAGGTACGCCACCGGCAGCCCGGCGACCACCGCGACCACGGTCGACGCGGCCGCGCTGGCCAGCGTGAACCCGGCGAGCCGCCACGTCTGCGGGTCGCCGAGCACGGTGTCGACGCCGCCCGCCGAGAACCCCCGGCCGACGATCGCGACGACCGGCCAGGCGAAGAACACCACCAGGAACGCGACCGGCAGGAGGCCGAGCAGCGTGAGCCCGACGGTGCGCGCGGGGATCACGCGCCCATGAGCGAGCGCCATTCCCCGATCCACTTCTCCCGGCCGGCCTGCACCTTGTCCGCGGGCATGGTGGCCGGAGCCTGCGGCAGCGGAGCCGCGGTGGCCCAGCCGGCGGGCAGTTCGACGCCCTGGCGTGCCGGGTAGACGTACATGTTGGCCGCGACCGTCGTCTGGAACTGCTGCGACAACAGGAAGTCGACGACCTTCTGCGCCTGCGGGATCTGCTTGCCGTTGGTGAGCACGCCCGCGTACTCGACCTGGCGGAAGCACGTGTCGAGCAGCGCCTTGGTGCGCGGCTTGCCGTCCTCGCCGACCTCCGCGGCCGGCGACGAGGCGTAGGACACGACGATCGGCCGCGGGCCCTTGCCCGACGAGCCGGAGAAGTCCTTGGTGTAGGCCTCCTCCCAGCCGCTCACGGTCTTGAGGCCGTTGTCCTTCAGCTTCTGCCAGTAGCCCTTCCAGCCGTCCTCGCCGTACTTCGCGACCGTGCCGAGCAGGAACGCCAGCCCCGGCGACGCGGTGGCCGGGCTCTCCGCGACGGTCAGGTCCTTGTACTTGGGGTCGGCGAGGTCGTCGTAGCTCTTCGGCTCCGGCAGCCCCTTGCTCGCGAAGTACGCCGGGTCGATGTTCACGCAGACGTCGCCGAGGTCGACGGCCGACAGCCGGTGCTGCGGGTCGACGGAGTAGCGCTGCGGACCGCGGTCGGCCTCCGGGCTGGTGTAGGGCTGGAAGACGCCCTCGCTGAGCGCGCGGGAGGCGAAGGTGTTGTCGACGCCGTACGCGACGTCGCCGATCGGACTGCCCTTGGTGAGGACGAGCTTGTTGGTGAGCGCGCCGGCGTCGCCGGACTTGAGGATCTTGAGCTTGATCCCGGACTGGCGCTGGAAGGCGTCGAGCACGTCCTGCGGGGCCGCGAACGAATCGTGGGTGACCAGCGTGACGGTCGGCGTCTTCTGGTCCGGGCTCGCGGACGACCCGCCCGAGTCGCCGCCGGAAAGCGAGCAGGCGCTGGCGAGCACCGCGACTCCGGCGAGGCCTGCCACCGTGCGGACGGTCCGCGACATCATTCTTCCCCTCCTGCACTGCGCCGGATGAGGGAGAGCGATACGGCCTCCCTACGCCGGCATGATCCGGATCCAGGTGCGAACGGTCGCGGGTTGACGGCCCGCCTCTCAGCCCGGCGTACCGGACTCCCGTGGCAATGCCGCAGCGTAGCCGACACCATGGAGTGATGACTCAGCTATTGAACGACTCGGCAGTGGACCAGGCCCTCGGCACCGTCCCGGAGTGGCGGCGCGAGGACGCGACGATCGTGCGGACCGCCGAACTCCCGTCCTTCCCGGCGGCGATCGAGGTGGTCGACCGGGTGGCCGAGCTCGCCGAGGAGGCCGACCACCATCCGGACATCGACATCCGCTGGCGCACGCTCGTCTTCCGCCTCAGCACCCACTCCCTCGGCGGCCTGACCGAACGCGATTTCGCGCTGGCCCGCCAGATCGACGAGGTGCTGGCGGCCCGCTGACCAGGTGTGATGTCGGCAACCCTGGCAACACAAGAGGCCCCTTCGCGCGTCTCCCGGACAGACGATGAGAAGGAGGTCCGCATGGTCCAGGCACTCGTGGTGGGAATGGGTTCGTTCGTCCTGATGGTGGCCGCCGCGGGAGGCGTGCTGTGGCACACCGCGCGCACCCGGCGTGACCTTGATCACAAGCGGTAACAGTGAGCTAGATCAAGGCGCTATCCCAGCGGTAATCATCGGCACTCGCCCCGCTAGGACCCGCCATGAACAGCACATCTGCCCAGCTCACCGCCGCACAGCGCACGTGGGTCGCGGCGTTCTCGACCGCTGTCGTCCTCCTGTCGATGGTGGTGCTCGGTCTGCTCGGCTGAGCCCTTGCGCCGGGCGCCTCAGAGCACCGGGTCCGCGGGCGGCAACGCCGGGACTCGCTGATGCCACTTCGCGTGCTCGACCCAACCCGGCGGCAGCCACTGGCCGGTGACGAGCTGCGGATGCCGCGGGTGCTCGGCGTACGCCCAGGTCACGAACAGCAGTTCGGCCCACTCCGACTGGATCAGCCAGGAGACCGGGCCGTTCTTGCTGTTCCCTGTCACATGCACGACCGCCGGGGCGACCACCGCCGCGCCGGTGATCGCCTTCCAGTGCCACCCGTGCACGCGCGGCGTGTAGAGATGGAAGCCCTGCGGGCTCAGGTAGATCCCGCCCTGCTCGATCGGCACCCAGCGCGGAACCGCGGCCGCGGCCGCCCTCTGCCGTGCCCGGGACCGGGCGATCGCCCCGCCCACCAGCGAACCGGCCACGAGCCCGACCCCGAGCGCCCCCGTCCCGGCCACGAACGGCGTCGAGACGCTCCAGCTGCCGTCCCCGAGCGCCCGGAAGTCCGAAACCACGACCGCCCCGGTGGCCCAGAACCGCTCGCCGGTCGCGTTCCGGCCGGGAAACGGCGCGAGCACCTCTTCGACCTGACCGAGATCGGCGTTGTCGGCCATCAAGCCGGCGAGGTAGCAGGTGTAGCTCAGCACGTCGTCGCGATAGGTCCACGGCGGCGCCATCGCGGACGGCTGTTTTTTCGTCATTCAAACCCCCTCGCTGAATGAGGGGACCGATCGTAGCGAAGGACCGGCCAGCTATTCGGCCGGGGAAGTGTTGTACTGCAAGGAATACTCCAGTGCGGGGCTAACCGATCCGGAACCGCTCCCGGTATTCGTTAGGCGTCGTAGTCAACGTCCGCCGAAACGACCGGTTCAGAGTAGAAACAGTGCCGAATCCGCAGTTCCGGGCAATTCTCGGCAGAGTTTCATCCGTCGTCTCCAGCCGATGCCTCGCCGCCTCGACGCGCGCGTGTTCGACGTAGGCGGCAGGCGTCATCCCCAACTCCGCCTTGAAGACGCGCGTGATCTGCCGGTCCGTGACATGCGCGTGCGCGGCCAGCTCGGACACCGTCAGCGGCTCCGCCAGGTGAGCCGCGATGTACTGCCGCAGCTCGTCCACCCGCCGGGTCGCGGACGCGGGCTCCAGCGACACACTGAACTGGCTCTGCCCGCCCGGCCGCCGCAGGAACATCACCAGCTGACGAGCCACCCGCGAGGCCAGTTCCGGACCGAAATCATCGGCCACCAGCGCCAGCGCGAGATCCAGGCACGCGCTCAGCCCGGCGCCCGTCCACACGGAACCGTCGCGGATGAAGATCGGGTCCGCGTCGACGGTCACCTCCGGATGCTCGGCGGCGAGCTGCCGGGCCGTCGACCAGTGCGTGGTGGCCCGTTTGCCGTCGAGCAGCCCCGCCGCCGCGAGGAGGTGCGCGCCGACGCAGACGGACGCCACCCGCCGCGTCCGCCCAGCCAGGCGGCGCACCTCCTCGACCACCGCCGGGTCGCACCGCGCGACGATCTCCCCTTTCGCCCCCGTCGTCACCGCACCAGGCACGATCAGGGTGTCGATCGGCTTCCTCGCCAGCTGCGCGAACGTGACGTCCGGCAGGACCCGCACCCCGGCCGAGGTGGTCACCGGGTCCAGCGTCTCGGCCGCGAGCACCACCTCGTAGCCCGTCGGACGGTCCATTTCCCGCTGCAGCAACGAAAACACCTCGGCGGGACCGGTCACGTCGAGCAGGTCGATGCGGTCGAACAGGACCACGACCACCCGTCTCTTCATCGCGCTCCCCCATGTCGGTTTCTGCGCTTCGCATGTCATTGCCGACATCCGGGACCGAGTCTAGCGTCGATCGGGCAGAACGGAAACGAGAGGAAACCCCACCATGGCACGGAAAACGCTGCGGGAACTGAACGGTCTCGACCAGACCCCGGCAATGCTGGCCGACGCGACCCTGATCCTGGTCGACTACCAGAACACCTACACCCGCGGCGTCATGGAACTGGACGGCTGGCGCCCGGCCCTGACCGCGGCTCAAGGCTTGCTGGCCAAGGCCCGCGCCGCCGGAGCGACAGTGATCCACGTCGTCAACGACGGCGGCGAGGGCACGCCGTACGACATCCGAGCCGAGATCGGCAGCATCCACCCGGACGTCGCCCCGCTCGACGGCGAACCGGTCGTCGTCAAGGGCGCGCCGAACTCGTTCGTGAACACCGACCTGGGCGCGAAGGTCGACGCGGCCGGGCACGAGAACGTGGTGATCGCCGGGTTCATGACCAACATGTGCGTCACGTTCACCACCGAAGGCGCCTTCCTGCGCGGCAACCACCCCACCGTCGTCGCCGACGCCTGCGCCACGCGGCCGTTGCCGGGTCCGGACGGGGAAGTCAGCGCCGAGCAGCTGCACCGCAGCGCGTTGGCGACCATCGGGGATCTGTACGGCGTGGTTGTTTCGAGCGCCGCCGAGCTGAACTGAACCCCTTGGTCTCCGGCCTCGGCGGGGCTCCCGTCCTGCCGAGGCCGGTGCGTCAGCAATCGAGGAACCCCGCGACGACCTCGCGCACGATCCCGTCGGCGAGCACGGCGTCGTCGTAGCTGGGTTCGTTTCGGATCAGCACCGGTTCGTCCCCGAAATGGATCAGTGCTGACTCAACGCCAGATCGGCGCGCTCACCACGAGGCGAGGGTTCGCGGACCAAAGCGCAGTATTCGAGGTCGCTGTCGCCGATGTCGAATCCGTTGCGCAGCAACACTGAAACCTCGTGGCCCGGGGACCACGGAGCGGCCCGAGCTTCCCCAGCCCGTTCGGCGGTCGTCAGACGTTGAAGCGGAACTCCACGACGTCGCCGTCGGCCATCACGTAGTCCTTGCCCTCCATGCGAACCTTGCCCGCCGAGCGCGCGGCCGCCATCGAGCCCGCCTCGACCAGGTCCTCGAACGACACGACCTCGGCCTTGATGAAGCCGCGTTCGAAGTCCGTGTGGATGACGCCGGCGGCCTGCGGGGCGGTCGCGCCCTGCGGGATCGTCCAGGCGCGGGATTCCTTCGGACCGGCCGTGAGGTACGTCTGCAGGCCGAGCGTGTGGAAACCGGCGCGGGCCAGCGCGTGCAGGCCCGGCTCCAGCTGGCCGACGGACTCGAGCAGCTCGCGCACGGACTCCTCGTCGTCCAGCTCCAGCAGCTCGGCCTCGACCTTCGCGTCCAGGAACACCGCGTCCGCCGGGGCGACGAGCTTCGCCAGCTCCTCGCGGCGCGCCTCGTCGGTGAGCACGGCCTCGTCGGCGTTGAAGACGTACAGGAACGGCTTCGTGGTGAGCAGGCTCAGCTCGCGCAGCGCCTCGCCGTCGATGTCCTTCTGCGCCTGGAACAGCGTGCGCCCGGAGTCGAGGATTTCCTTGGCCTTCTGGGCGTTTTCGAGCGCCGGCCGCGCTTCCTTCTTGGTGCGCGCCTCTTTCTCCAGCCGCGGCAACGCCTTCTCGAGGGTCTGCAGGTCAGCGAGGATCAGCTCGGTGTTGATCGTCTCGATGTCGGACATCGGGTCGATCCGGCCGTCGACGTGCACGACGTCCGGGTCGTCGAACACGCGGATGACCTGGCAGATCGCGTTGGCCTCGCGGATGTTCGCGAGGAACTTGTTGCCGAGCCCCGCGCCCTCGGACGCGCCCTTCACGATGCCCGCGATGTCCACAAAGGACACCACGGCGGGCACGGTCTTCTCCGACGAGAAGATCTCGGCCAGCTTGTCCAGCCGCGGGTCCGGCAGCGGCACGACGCCGACGTTGGGCTCGATCGTGGCGAACGGGTAGTTCGCGGCGAGCACGTCGTTGCGCGTCAGCGCGTTGAACAGGGTGGACTTGCCGACGTTGGGCAGGCCGACGATACCGAGGGTGAGACTCACGACCGGTAAGTCTACGTGCTGCGCGCGGACCCCCGCCGACCCGGTAACGTCGTGTCGGTTTTCCGCCAGTCAGGGCTCTCACCTGCTGGCATCATCGACGACATGGCTACCTCGACCATCCCGATCTGGCGCGACACCGAGCGCTGCTACCGCGCGGTGACCGCCCGCGACCAGCGGTTCGACGGCCAGTTCATCATGGCGGTGCGCACGACGGGCATCTACTGCCGCCCGTCCTGCCCGGCGCTCACCCCGAAGGCACAGAACGTCCGCTTCTACCCCACGTCGGCAGCCGCGCAGGCCAGCGGTTTCCGCGCGTGCCGCCGCTGCCTGCCGGACGCGGTCCCGGGTTCGCCGGACTGGAACGTGCGCGCCGACCTGGCCGCCCGCGCGATGCGACTGATCTCGGACGGCCTGGTCGAGCGCGAAGGCGTACCCGGTCTGGCCCGTCAGCTCGGCTACTCGGAACGCCAGCTCGGCCGCGTTTTGACGGCCGAGCTGGGCGCGGGGCCGATCCGCCTCGCCCGAGCCCACCGCGCGCACTCGGCACGGCTGTTGATCGAGATGTCGCAGCTGCCGCTCACGGACGTCGCGTTCGCCGCCGGGTTCTCCAGCATCCGGCAGTTCAACGAGACGATCCGCGAGGTGTTCGCGACGACGCCGTCACAGCTCCGCGCAGCGTCGCTGCGTCGTGGAAACCGCAACGAACCCAGCGGTGCGACGCGACTCAGCCTTCGCCTGCCGTTCCGTGCCCCGTTCGACGCCGCGGGTGTGCTGAACTACCACGCCTCCCGGGCGTTGCCAGGCATCGAAGCTGTTTCGGAGGACGGCTACGGCCGCACCCTGCGACTGCCCCACGGCCCCGGTTCGGTGTGGGTCAGCCCGCGCGCTGGCCACGTGCAGTGCGACCTGGCACTTTCGGACCTGCGCGACCTGAGCAGCGCCGTCAGCCGGGTGCGACGGCTGTTGGATCTGGACGCCGACCCGGAAGCCGTCTCGCGCGTGCTCTCCGCCGACCAGGCGCTGGCCCCGCTGGTCGCCGCCGTCCCCGGCATCCGCGTACCCGGCGCGGTCGACGGCCCGGAGGTCCTGCTCCGCGCCCTGCTCGGCGAGGACGTGGCCGACGTCGTCAAGCTCGGCGAGCCCGTTCCGCCCGCCGACCCGCCGATGGACACCCTGACGACGCTCTTCCCGACCCCGTCCGCCATCGCCGAGGCGGACGTGAAACCGCTGGTCAAGAAGGTCGCCGCGGCGATCGTCGCCGGAGAACCGGACCTGCACGTGGGCCGGGACGCCGACGAACTGCGCGCGGAGATGCTCGCGACCGGCGTCGATCCCGCCACCGCTGACTACGTCGTAATGCGCCTGCTCGGCGCGCCCGACGTCCTGTTGTCCGCAGACCCAGCCGTCCGCCGAGGAGCGGCCGAGCTGGGCATCGACCTGACGACGTCCGCCCGCGGCTGGCAGCCGTGGAGTTCGTACGCCAGCCGGTATCTCAGTTCCCCGACCGATTGAGGAGACTTCCCCCCGTGCCCACCGCCTTCTGGTCCACTTTGGACACCAAAATCGGCCCGTTCACCGCAGTAGTGACAGGCGACGGCGCCGTACTGGCCTCCGGCTGGACCGGTGACGTCGCCGAGCTGACGCCGCTCATCTCGCCGTCCCTGGCCCCGACGACCCTGACCGAACGCCGCGACCTGGGCCCGGTGACGACCGCGATCCGCCGCTACCACGGCGGCGATTTGAACGCCGTCGCCGACATCGAGGTACGGCAACGGTCGGGCCCGTTCCGCGAGCACGCGTGGGAGATGCTGCGCAAAGTCCCGCCCGGCAGCCCAGTGAGCTACGCGGAATACGCCACCCTCTCCGGCAACCCCTCAGCGGTCCGCGCCGCAGCAACCGCGTGCGCCCGCAACGCGGCGGCGCTGTTCGTGCCTTGCCACCGGGTCGTGCGGACTGGCGGAGCGATCGGCAACTTCCGTTGGGGCGTGGACGCTAAGCGGTGGCTTCTGCACCACGAAGAGTCCGCCTGAGGGTCGCGGCCTGGGTTGGGTTGGCTGCTTCCGAAGCGGCAAGCGTTTCGGAAGCAGCCAGCTCACCAGCTTGAGATGCCCGGCTAACCTTTGGCACCGCAGCCCCTGCCGTCGCGCTTGCCCGCACCGCTGCCAGCCGAGCCGGTAGCGGACTCGCCGCCGCCGACTCAGCACCCACCGGTCGCAGCTAGGCAACCCCTGCCGAACCGACGGCGAGTGAGCAACCTCGCCGCCTCAACGCACGAGTCGCGGCCTGGCCGCGGCCAGGCGGGTGTGCAGCCACGCAACGCCGCAACGCACCAGCCGTGACCCGGCCGCGACCAGGAGCGTGCACAGCCACACAGCGCCTCACCGCACCAGCCAGCCGTGGCCGGGCCGCGACCAGACGGGCGCGCAACCACACAATGCCGCACCGCACCAAGCGTGACCCGGCCGCGACCAGGCGGGTGCGCAGCCACGCAACGCCTCACCGCACCAGACACGGTCCGACCGCGACCAGGCGGGTGCACAGCCACACAACGCCCCACCGCACCAGACACGGTCCGACCGCGACCAGGCGGTGCGCAGCCACACAGCGCCTCACCGCACCAGCCGTGACCCGGCTGCGACTAGGCGCGTGCACAGCCACACAACGCCCCACCGCACCAGACACGGTCCGACCGCGACCAGGCGGTGCGCAGCCAGACAATGCCTCACCACTCCAGCCTCACCGCGCGACTTGCTGGGGCCTTAGCCCTCCGCGACCAGCCAGCCGCCACCGCATTGCGAGCTTGCGGCGCACCCGCTTCCCGCCCAGCCGCCCGGTCGCCGCCTCCAGCCAAACCCGCGGCCGCCCCAGACACGAGCCAGCCAGGTGAGGTCGGCGGCGGGCAGGCGGAAGGAATGGCCATTGCCGCGGAAAGACCCGGCGGGCGAACGCAGCCGGTCGGTCGGCAGTTCCAGCAGCGCCGGGGCGTCGTGGAACTGCTCACGCCAGGACTGCTCGCCTGCGTCCCGCGGTTTGGCCAGCTATCCGGCCGTCCAACCACGCAGCCAGCCCAGCCGTGCCTCGGCGCATAACTCACCGCCGTCGCCCGATTCAGGCTCAGCCTGTTCTCGTCACGCCATCTGCAACTCCACTCTCGACCCGGTGCGGGATTTCCGCACCCGCAGCCGCGTGGGGATGCGCTGGCGGAGTTCCTCGACGTGCGACACCAAGCCCACCACGCGACCGCCGGCGCGGAGTTCGTCGAGGATGTTCATCACCACGTCCAGCGTTTCGGCGTCCAGCGTGCCGAAACCCTCGTCCACGAAGAGGGTGTCGAGCAGCGCGCCGCCGGTTTCGCCTGCCACGACGTCGGCCAGGCCCAGCGCGAGCGACAGCGACGCGAGGAACGACTCACCGCCCGACAGCGTTTTCGCTGGGCGCACCGTGCCGGAGTAGTCGTCCAGCACGTCGAGGCCGAGGCCGCCCCTCGTGCCACGCGCACCGGCCGCGTCCGAGTGCACGAACGAGTAGCGGCCCTGGCTCATGGTCCGCAGGCGCGCGGTCGCCGCGAGCGCGACCTCTTCCAGTCGAGCCGCCAGCACGTACGAGCGCAACGACATCTTCCGCGCGTTCTGCCCTCGCCCGTTGACCACTTCGGACAGTGCCCGGAGTTCGGCGTACTCCTCCTCCAACGGCTCCAGCTCCGACAGCGCTTTACTCAATCGTCCGGCGAGTTTCACCAGTTCGCGGTGCTGCGCCGAAACCGCTTGCTGCGCGGCGAAAGCCGTCTCCGCGCGAGCCCGCGTCTCCTTCGCCCGCTCGGCCAGCGGCGCGACGTCCACCGTGTCGTCCGGAGAGATCCCGAACAGTTCCGGTTGCGCGAGCATCTCCCGCGCACCGGCGGCCATCGCGTCCGCCTCTGCGAGACCCTGTTCGAGCTTGGTGATCTGCTCGTCGGTCCGGACGGCGGCGCGCATTTCCTCCAGGGTCGAGAACCCCTTGGCGTGCAACGAGATTTCCACCAGATCCCGTTGCTCCGCGAGCCGGGCCTCCGCTCCGGACACCGCAGCGTGTGCCTCGGCTGCCAAGTCGAGCGCACCGGCGAACGTGAGCAGGTGCTGCCGTCGAGCGGGAACGTCCGGGAATTCTCCCCTGCCCGCGGCCAGCCGCTGCTCGCGCTCGGCCATCCGCTCGTCCAACGCACGGATCTCGCTGGTCGCCTCGGTGACCGTCTGCTCGGCGAGGCGACGCTGCTCGGCCACCTGCTCGGCACCGCGCTCCAACTCGGCGACCTTCGCGTTCAGCTGGTCCTTGCGCTGCGCCTTTCCGGAGAGTTCCGAGACGACCGTCCGGGCCTCGGTCAGCGCGGTCGCGATCTCCTCCGCGGTGCGTCCGTCCAGACGTTCGCGCAAGGAGACCACCCGCGCCTTGGCCTCCCCCAACGCGGACACCACTCGCTGACGCAACGCCGCGGCCGTCTGCTCGGCTTCTTCGGCAGCGCGTTCTTCGGCCGCGTCCACCAGCGGCGCGTCATGGTTGGCCGGTGCCGGATGCTCGGCCGACCCGCAGACCGGACACGCCGTTCCATCAGCCAAACCAGCAGCCAGCTCTGCGGCCATGCCGTCGAGACGCCGTTCGCGGAGATCGAGCCGACGTTGCCGAGCCGCCTGGTGCTCGTCGACCACTTCGCGCAGTTTCGCTTCGCCGCGCGCGACCCTCGCTTCAGCCGGCGGCAGTTCCTCGGCCGCACGAGTGAGCGCCGTCAGCTCTTCGACGCGGGACTTCGCGCCGTCCAGCTTCGCCGCTGCTTCTCCCGCCACCGTCGCTTCGCTACGCGCAGCGGCGAGCAGACCGGGCAACTCGGCCAACCGCTCCGCGAGCCCGGCAACTTGCTCAGCGGCATTCTCTGCGACTTTCCGCCGCTCCGCACGGCGCTGTTCGTCGCTCTTCTGCTGGTTGGCTTCCGCCGCCAGCTCGGCGAGAGCACCGGCTTCCTCGCGAACGGAGCCAGCGCGCTCGCGAAGATCGGCGACGGAGAGCCCGACCGCATCGAAACCGAGATCGGCGAGGTCTCGGATCCGGTCCGCCACCAGCACTTGGGCGTCACCGAGTTCGCCCGTGCGCCGGTCCATCAGCTCGGTTTCGGGAACCACCGCGGCAGCGCGCCGAGCCGCCGCGATCTCTTCCGTCCACTCGGCACGTTCGGCTGCCTGCTCGGCGACCTGCGTCAGCCGGGTGTGCGCGGTGCGGACCCGGCGGATCTTCTCCGCGTCCTCTTCCGCCTCGCGCAACGCGACCTCAGCGGACTTCGCCGCCGAACGTGCTTGCGCCGCTTCGGTTTCCGCCGCCTCGGCCCGGGCAGCGACCTCCGTCAGGACAGCCTCGACCCACTCCGGCTGTCCGTCCTCCGGCGGCTCCTGCTGCGCTTCCTGGGCGTATCGGGCGAGCAGCTCACGAACCTCCTGCTGCCGCTTTTCCAGCGCACGGCCGCGTTCCGCACGAAGGTCGGCGAACCAGCGTTCGACGTCGGAGAACCGCTCGGTGCCGAAAAGCCGCTCCAGCAGCTTCTCGCGCTCCGTGGTATCGCTGCGCAGGAACTTCGCGAATTCTCCTTGCGGCAGCAGCACCACCTGGAAGAACTGCGGCGCCGTCATGCCCAGCAGCCGCTCGACGGTGCGCGCCACCTCGTCGATGCGGATGCTCCCGTCCGGCGGCAGCCCGGCGGGCGGTTCGCCGACCCAGGTCAGCGAAACCCGGGCCTGCTGCGTGGTGAATCCGTCCCCGCGCTTCTTCGGCCGCTGGTACTCCGGGCTGCGCACGATCCGCAGCCGCTGACCCTGCACGGTCAGCTCCAGCACGACCTCCGTCTGCCGATCCGGTTCGGCGAGATCGCAGCGCAACCGCTTGACGTCGCCGCGCGCGCCAGGCACCACGCCGAACAACGCGAACGCGATCGCGTCGAGCAGCGTGGTCTTGCCCGCGCCGGTGTCGCCGTGGAGAAGGAAGAGACCATCGGTGCCAAGGGCGTCGAAGTCCACCACCTCCCGCCCCGCGTAGGGGCCGAAGGCTTCCACCTCCAGCAGATGCAGTCTCACAGCTTCTCCACCGCCGCCCGGTTCGCCGCTTCGAGCGCCAGGTGCACGAGCCGCTCCTCGCGTTCGGTGGGCGGAGCGCCGCGGCAGTCGTCGAGGAAACTGCGCGCGATCTCGATGTCACTGCGCCCGCGCACCGCTTCGGCGTACTTCAGTTCGGTGCCGGCGACGCCGCCGTCGGGCCGCCAATCCATGTGCACCGCATAGGGAAAACGCTCCTGCAGCAACCGCATCGCATCGATTGGACGGACTCGATCCGTGACGGTGATCGACAGGAAATGCTCGCGCCATTGCTCGTGTTCCGGGTCCTCGAGCAAAGCGGCGAGTTCGCCGGACAGCGTCGCGAGCGGACGCGGCACCGGCAGCTCGTGTCGGCGAACCTCGGCCAGACCTGAGGCGTCGAGATCCACGAACCATACCGATTTCCGTTGCCGCGCTTCGGAAAACGAATACGCTAGCGGACTTCCGGAGTACCGGAGATGTTCCGCGAGCGTCTGCGGCCCGTGCAAGTGCCCGAGCGCGACATAGTCCACGCCGTCGAACACTGAACCGGGAACCTGCTCGACTCCGCCCACCGCGATGGTGCGTTCCGATTCGCTGGCCTCGCCGCCGGTGACGAAAGCGTGTGCCAGCACGACAGATCGGGTGCCCGGACGACTGGCCAAGTCGTCCCGCACCCGCCGCATCGCCTCGCCGAGCACGCCGGTGTGGCCGCGCGCCTCCGGCACGCCCAACGCGTGCCGCGACGGCTCGGGTTCGAGATACGGGATGCCGTAGAACGCGACCGGTCCGTGTTCGTCCTGCAGCACAACGGGTTCCGCGATGCCTTCGACGGTCGCGCGGACGTGCAGCCCGCCCGCCGCCGCGAATTCGGCGAACGCGCCGAGGCGCGCGGCCGAATCGTGGTTGCCCGGCGTGACCACGAGTTCCGCGCCGGCCCGGCGGATCCGGGTCATCGCGGCCGTGGCGACGCGGACAGCCTCCGCGGACGGCACCGCTCGGTCGTAGATGTCACCGGCCACCACCACGACGTCGACCGACTCGCGGTCGACGAGTTCGGCGATGTGCGTGAGGGCGGCCTCCTGTTCGGTAAGCAGATCGGCGCCGTGGAACGTGCGGCCGATGTGCCAATCAGAGGTATGGAGGACTCTCACGGCGACCACGTTAGGAGCAGACCCCGACGAAATCCGGGAGGCACGCCGGTACCCCACTCGAACGTGTGTACGAAGCCGATCAGGTCCGCCGCGGACACGCCCAGCCCCGGATCTGGAAAGTCGCAGGTCAGCTACGCAGCGCGACCGCGGGTGCCGGTTTTTGTCGGTGCCGTCCGCCATGATGTCTCGCGTCCGGACACCCGCCGGACCCGACGGAGAGGAGGACCGGGTGGAGACGGTGATCACCACCGCGGCCGTCGTGCTCGCGCTGCTCCTGTGCGTCGCGGTAGTCGCGCTGTGGCGGCTGTACAACGACGGGATGCGCCGCGCCGACGCGGCCGCGCGACTCGTGGCGGCGGAGCGCGCGAAAGGCGACCAGCAGCAACTCGCGCTGCGGCGGTATGAGGTGGCGTTCGCGTCGATCCACGGGCGCGGCGAACTCGGCGAACAGGTGCTCGTGGAGACCGCGCGCGCACTCGGACTGCGGGAGGGACTGCACTTCACCCTGCAGACCGATCTGGGCGGCGGCGGAAGCGCGAAACCCGACCTGGTGCTGAATGTCGGCGGCGGCCGAGCGGTACCGGTCGACGCGAAGGCGAGCATGGCCATCTGGGCGGAGGCGGTCGAGACCGACGACCCGGAAGAACGGCTCGACGCGCTGCGCGTCCACGTCCGGCAGCTGCGCTCCCGCGCGGCGGAGCTGGCGGGCAAGGGCTACCAGCGCTGGGCGGACGCGATTTACGGCACCATCATGTTCGTCCCGTCCGACGCGGCCGTGGTCGCCGCTCTCGACACCGATCCCGAACTGCTGCGCTGGCTGATCGACCGCCGCGTGTTCCTGTGCGGCCCCACGGGATTCGGGGTGCTCGCGTCGGCGGCGCTGTTCGCCGCCAGCGACCGGGCGCTCGTCGAGGACGTCGAACAGGTGCGCGCGGGCGCCGCCGCCGCGCACCGGGCCGCGGGCAATGCGGTCGAAGCGCTGAACCTGTCCACCACGCATCTGCAGCGCTTCGTCTCGGCCCGCCGCCGGGAACTCGAGGCACTGGAGTCGTTCCGCGCGACGGTCGCGCCGCTCACCGACGCGTCGGGCAGTCCGGCACCGGTGCCACAGCTACGGAAGGGAGACGAGGTGACAGCTGGTTGAGGTCGCGGCGTGATGGCCGAGCGCTCGACGGTCGCGATCGGACGATCGACGGTGTGCCGTTGCGGGACGGCTCCGGCGGCGCAGTTGCTGACGTTAGGACAGCTGCCTCCGGATAGCGGGATGCGAGCCGATGCTTGAAGCCTGGCGGTGGTGTTGGGCAGAGCGACGTTTCCCGGCCTAGAGGTTCGGTCCACGCGGTTGGCGGGCGCGAGCGTGGTGTCGCGGTTTGGCGGCGACGGGCGCACGGGTTTGTCGGTGCGGTCCTAGGCGGACACGCTTCGGCGGAAGGTGCCCTGCAGCACCGATTTGGCGGAGCGAGGCCCGGGGTGCGATCCGGAGGAGCGAGCCTCAGCCCGGCCGAGGACGCCACGTCGGCGCAGCCTGGTGGAGTGAGCCTCGGCAACGGGAGCTCGGCGGCGTGAGGTCCGGCGGCGAGGCGTGGCGGAACGAGCCGTGCGACGCGGTCGGGCCAAGCGAGTCCGGTAGCGACGCCTGGCGGAGTGAGCCTCGACGGAATGAGTCTCGGCTGCATGGTCGGGCGGACCCAGCCTTGCAGCGCGGCCGGGCGGAGCAAGCTACGGCAGTGCGGCCAGGCGGCGTTGAAGCTCTGGGCGGCGCGAGCCGGTGAGGCGAGGTTCGGCGGCGCGATCGGGTTCGGCGTGTTCAGGCAGGAGCGAGCCCGTCGGCGCGATCGGCTGGGCGTCCTGGCGCGAATCTGGCTCGGGTGCTGTGTCTCGCGCAGGGAGCGCACGGTGTCGCTCGGACGCTGCCGTGAGCGGCAGTGCCTCGCGGTGACGCGCCCCGGCGGTCGGCTGAACGCCGTCCCGGCGAGCGGCAATCCGCGATCACGCGTCGGACGCGGTCGAGGACGGTCGGCTGGGTCCGCGTGCCTATGCACGTTCCGCGTGAGAGAGGCCCGCCCATGCCGACGGGTCGAAGGCGGCTCACGGCTGGTCCTGCGATGCGGATCGGCCGGGCGTGACCGGAGTCCGGATTGCCCGGAACGAACGGGCAAGTCCAGGTTGGACACTGCGCCGCGGCGGGCGAAAGGGCAGGGTTGCGACGTCGCGCGGGCAGGATCCGGGCGCTCAGGCGGCTCACGGGAACGTCAATTCCTGGTCAAGTTCCAGAACGGCGAATGTTCCGGAACGGGACCGGCGGCGCCGCCGTTGCGGTTGCCGGCCGGTGGCATAGCCTGGGGTCAGCGCGGGGCCGGGAAACGGGCGGTCAGACCATACCGTCGGTATCACCGCTGGTCAGAGGTCTGGCCCACTGGTTCCCCGCCTGACGGAGCGGTACGGACAGGCCGTATCGCGGGTACCGCTCGACCGAAAGAAATGTCATGCGGTCGAGTGGCTGCTTCATGCTGTCCTCGGCAGTGCCAACAAGATCGTGACAAGTACGGGCTACGGTGTGCCTCGTGACCGCGATACGCGATCGCCAGAGCGATCCTGATGCCGATGACGCCCCCGTGCCGTGGGACGAGCGTCTCGTCGTCGGCACGAGGCGCGGCCTGCCCTGGTGGGCGGCCGTGCTCGTGGGCTTCGGCTTGGCAGTGCTCGGCGCCATCATCGACGAGAAGTCCTCCGGCAGCCTCGGGTTTGTTTTCAAAGCGGGCTACTTCCTCGGGGCCGTGATCGCGGTCGGCGCGGTGCAAAGACGCGGACTGTTCGGTCCGATGGTGCAGCCGCCGCTCGTGCTCGCCGTCACCGTGCCGGGCGTGGTGCTGCTGACCGGCGGGGGTCCGGAGGCCAGCGACACTCTGTCGAAGCTGCTCAACATCGGGACGCCGCTGATCAAGGGCTTCCCGACGATGGCGGTCACCACCGGCGTCACGCTGCTGTTCGGCTTCTTCCGGATCTACCGCGAACGCGACCCGGACGCACCGGTCAAGATCAAGGACGGCAAGGCTCCGCGCGTTCGGGACGAGGACGACGACAAATCCGCCAGCCGTCCGCGCTCGCGGCCGCCTGCCGATCGCGCCAGGCAATCCGGACAGACGCCGCCTCCGGGCAACCGTCGCCGCCCGCCGCGGGATCGGGATCTCGACGCTCCGCCGCCGCGTCGTCCGCGGCCGCCTGCCGACCCAGGTGCCCGTCCTCGGCGCGAGCCGATGGATCCGAACGCACCGCGCGGCGGCCGCAAGCCGCCGCCGGAAGGTCGTCGCCCCCGGCCGCCGGAGGGCGATCCGCGCCGTCGTGACCCGCGGGGTGATGCACCGCCGCCGCGTCGTCGGCCGCGCGGGGACGAGCCGCCGCCCGGGCGTCCGCGTCCGCCTCGACGGGAACCGCCGCGCCGCCAGCGTCCTTGGGAAGACGAGGGCTGACCGCGGGCGCAGGCCGGGACTGGCCGACGCGACGCGGGTTGACCGAGCCAGCAAGGCGCACCAGAACTGGACCACACGACGCGGGCTGCCGGTAGCACGCACGGTACGCAGGAGCCGGACGACCGACCACGCAAGGTACGCCGGAGCTGGACGACACGGCAGGGCCTGACCGACCAAGCAAGGCATGCAGGACTCCGCCAACGCGACACGGACTGCCCGACCACGCAAGGCGCGCAGGTATCGGCTACGCGACGCAGGCCGACCCGCCGCGCAAGGCACCCAGGAATCGGCCAGCACAAAGCAAACGACAAAGGCCGCCAATCCCCTCGCCGGGATCGGCGGCCTTTTCGTTGCAGCTAAAGGGATTCCCTCCCCGATCCGTGACTCAGCACGAACGAGCGCGCCGCCCTGCGGCAAACATTCACGCCGCCGCCAAGCATCGCGGGAGTTCTCCCGTCGGAACGCGGCCCAGCTCTCACGACTTCGCATGCCCACTTCCCCGACCCCGACCGCAACCAACCAAGCGGCAACAGGCCGCCTCACGACTCCGACTTAACAGCCTTCCGAAGCTCCTTAGGCAACGCGAACGCGATCTTCTCGTTCGCCGTCGTCACCTCGTCCACCTGTCCGTACCCGCGCTCGGCGAGCCACTTCAGCAGGTCCATCACCAGCACGTCGGGCACAGAGGCCCCGGACGTCACGCCGACGGTCGAGACGCCTTCCAGCCACGCCTCGTCGACCTCCGACGCGAAGTCGATCAGGTGCGAAGCCGACGCTCCGGCCTTCAGCGCGACCTCCACCAGCCGCTTCGAGTTGGACGAGTTCTTCGAGCCCACGACCAGCACCAGGTCGCACTCCGGGGCCATCGCCTTGACCGCGACCTGGCGGTTGGTGGTGGCGTAACAGATGTCGTCGCTGGGCGGGTCGGACAAGGTCGGGAAGCGGTCGCGCAGCTGGTCGACGCGTTCCATCGTCTCGTCCACCGACAGGGTGGTCTGCGACAGCCAGATCACCTTCGACGGATCGCGCACGTCGACCTTGTCCACGTCCTCGGGCTTGTCGACCAGCTGCACCTTGTCCGGAGCCTCGCCGGCCGTGCCCTCGACCTCCTCGTGGCCCTCGTGACCGATGAGGAGGATGTCGTAATCGTCCTTGGCGAAGCGGTTGACCTCTTTGTGCACCTTGGTGACCAGCGGGCAGGTCGCGTCGATGGTGCGCAGGTTCCGCTCCGCGGCCTCGGCGTGCACCGCGGGCGAGACGCCGTGCGCCGAGAACACCACGAGCGCGCCCTCGGGCACCTCGGAGGTCTCGTCGACGAAAATCACGCCGCGTTCGCGCAGGGTGTCGACGACGTGCCGGTTGTGCACGATTTCCTTGCGCACGTACACCGGCGGCCCGTACAGCTCGAGCGCCTTCTCGACGGCGACGACCGCGCGGTCAACGCCGGCGCAGTACCCGCGCGGCTTCGCGAGCAGCACGCGTTTGGCGGCGCCGGACCGGGAGATCGTCGGGGTACCGGCGGGTTCGGTTCCGGGACTCGCAGAAGTCATGCCTCCAGGGTACGGGCAGCGCGGATCCGGGGTTGAAGTCCTCGTTCGGATGATGGCGGCGGCCATTCAGGCTGTGCCGGGCGTCACGTCCGGCGCCCCTGGCCACCCGTTCGGTTGGGCAGAACAGCCCTGATACGGCACGCTGGACCCATGAAGCCACTCCCGCTCCCCCTCCGGGTCGCCGCGGGCCTCGCCGTCACCACCGCCGAGCGGGTTCGTGAGCTCCCGAAGCAGCTCACCGGCCTGCCGGTCACCGTCGTGAGCCAGGTGCTGCAGCTGTCCATGCGCGTTCAGCAGCAGGTCACCGAGCTGGCCATCAAGGGCGACGACGCGCTGTCGATGCTGCGACCCGTCGAGGACACGCCCAGCTGGGCCACATTCGACGAGGACGCCGAGCCCGAATTCACCCCGTCCCGGCCCACGCTCGTGCCGGTCGACGACCTGCCCGAGCCGCGCACCAACGGGCACCGCGTGGAGCCGCCGGAGACCATCGACGATCCGTGGGTCGAGGAGACCCGCGCGCTCGGCGAGGAGCACCCGGACGGCGAGAACGACAGCTCCGGCCCGGCTGGCCTGGGCAATTACGACGAGCTGACGCTGCCGCAGTTGCGCGCCCGGCTGCGCCGGCTGACCGTGCCGCAACTGGAAGAACTGCTGGAGTACGAGAAGGCCAACGCCGACCGCGCGTCGTTCGTCGGCATGCTCGCGCGGCGGATCGGCAATGCGCGCAAGGCCGAGGAACAGCCGGGCAACCCCGCGGAAGGCCAGTGAGCAACGACCCCGCCACCAGCGCGGAGAATCCGTGGCCGGTCCGCACCGTCGCGCGCAAAATCGGCGACTGGATCCACCGGCTCGGCGACGTCTGGGTCGAAGGCCAGGTCACGCAGATGAACGCGCGGCCCGGCACGCAGACCGCGTTCCTGACCCTGCGCGAC
Organism: Streptomyces sp. AA4; assembly: GCF_000158875.1. Taxonomy (NCBI): domain Bacteria; kingdom Bacillati; phylum Actinomycetota; class Actinomycetes; order Kitasatosporales; family Streptomycetaceae; genus Streptomyces; species Streptomyces sp. AA4. The sequence continues at coordinate 7,122,140 of NZ_GG657746.1, forward strand.
CCGTCGGCGGACGTCTCGATGTCCGTGACATGTCCGATGTGGCTGGTGCGCGAACTGCCGACACCGCTGCGCGAAGGCGACCGGGTCGTCATCCACGCCAAGCCGTCGTTCTTCTTCGGCCGCGGCACTCTCAGTCTTCGCGCGGACCAGATCCGCGCGGTCGGCATCGGCGAACTGCTCGCGCGGATCGAACGGCTGCGCAAGCTGCTGGCCGCCGAGGGCATGTTCGCGCGCGAGCGGAAGCGGCCGATTCCCTTTCTGCCCAAGGGAATCGGGCTGATCACCGGACGCGCGTCGGCGGCCGAGCGGGACGTGCTGGCGAACGCGCAAGCGCGCTGGCCGCACGTGTTGTTCAAGGTGCTGAACACCGCCGTGCAGGGTTCGCAGGCCGTGCCGCAGATCCTCCGCGCACTGTCCATATTGGACAAAGATCCGGACGTCGACGTGATCGTCATCGCCCGCGGCGGCGGCAGTGTCGAGGATTTGCTGCCGTTCTCCGACGAAGCGTTGTGCCGGGCGGTCGCGGCCGCGGGCACGCCGATCGTCAGCGCCATCGGCCACGAGCCGGACACGCCCCTGCTCGACCACGTCGCCGACCTGCGCTGTTCCACGCCGACAGACGCGAGCAAGCGCATCGTGCCGGACGTCCGCGAGGAAACCGCGCGCGTGCGGCAGATGCGCGACCGCGGCCGGCGCGCGCTGCACGGCTGGGTCGATCGCGAAACGCGGCTGCTGACCCAGTTGCGGAGCCGTCCGTCGCTGGCCGATCCGCTGGGTCCGATCGAGCGCAGGCTCAGCGACGTCGAGAGGCACCGCGAACGCGGCCGGCGCGCGATGCTCAGCCTGCTCGCCAAGGACCAGGCAGAAGTCGCGAACGCGCGAGGCAGGCTGGCCGCGCTCGGCCCGGCGGCCACGATGGAGCGCGGCTACGCCGTCGTCCAGTTCACCGATTCCGCAGGCAACCTCCACGTGCTCCGCTCCGTCTCCCAGATCGAGGACGGTGCGCAGCTGCGCGTACGGGTCGCCGACGGGGCGGTCCACGCGGTGGCCGAATCCGTCGAGCCGACGACCCCCGTACCCGAAGGAGACCGGCCGTGATGCACCGGGCCCCGGCGTTCCTCCCGCTCACGGTGGACGCCGCCGCCCGGCTCGACGCCGGTCTCCTGCTGCGGCAGGCCCTGGTCACCGACCGCGCGGCCGACGAATGCTGGACGGCCCTGCTCGCCGGCTGCGGCACCGCGGCCCGGCGCGGGCTGGCTCCGCAGCTCAGGCGGCTGTCCGAGGCGACGTCGGAGCACGTCGGCGTCCGCTGGTGGTTCGCCGAAGGGACCGGCCACCGACGACGGGTCGCGAGCGCGCAGGAGAACCTCGAAGACGCCATCGCGGACGGTGACGGGCAGGAGTTCGCGCTGGCGTTCGTCGGATACGACCACGCGATGGCCAGCGCGGTGGTCGCGTGCCCGCGGCGGGGCCGCTCCGGCCTCCCCGGAACCGGCGACGGACGCGGTACTCTGCGCCGACAGCCCCAGGCACCACAAGGTCGGAGAACGTGAGCGAAGCAGACACCGCCGGACTCGGTTACGAGCAGGCCCGCGATCAGCTCGTCGACGTCGTGAAGGAGCTGGAAGCCGGCGGGCTTTCCCTGGAGCAGTCGCTGGAGCTCTGGGAGAAGGGCGAGCGGCTCGCCAAGGTGTGCGAGCGGCATCTGGAAGGCGCGCGCGAGCGGATCGAGGCCGCGCTGGCCTCCGTCGAGACCGACGACGACACAGAGTGACGTGCACCATGCGTGGCTGAATCGGTCAGGTGGTCCAGGGATCTGACAGACTGGGCACCCGCTGACGAACCGTGTTCCGGGAGGCCACCATGACCACCGCCAGTGACCGCAGCCGACGCGAAGCGCCTGATCGCAACCTCGCCATGGAACTGGTGCGGGTGACCGAGGCAGCCGCGATGGCGGCCGGCCGCTGGGTCGGCCGAGGCGACAAGATCGGCGGCGACGGGGCTGCCGTCGACGCGATGCGCCAGCTCGTCTCCACCGTCTCGATGCGCGGCGTCGTCGTCATCGGCGAGGGCGAGAAGGACGAAGCGCCAATGCTGTTCAACGGCGAAGAGGTCGGCAACGGCGACGGCCCGGACTGCGACGTCGCGGTCGACCCGGTCGACGGCACCACGCTCATGGCGAAGGGCATGCCGAACGCGCTGGCCGTGCTCGCCGTCGCCGAACGCGGGGCGATGTTCGACCCGTCCGCGGTGTTCTACATGGAGAAACTGGCCGTCGGCCCGGACGCGGCGGGCAAGGTGGACATCTCCGCCCCGGTCGCGGAGAACATCCGGCGCGTGGCGAAGGCGAAGAACTCCAGCGTCAGCGACGTGACGGTCTGCATCCTCGACCGGCCGCGGCACGAGCAGCTGGTCAAGGAGGTCCGCGAGGCGGGAGCCCGGATCCGGTTCATCTCGGACGGCGACGTCGCCGGCGCGATCGCCGCGGCCCGGCCGACCACCGGCGTCGACATGCTGCTCGGCATCGGCGGCACGCCCGAGGGCATCATCGCCGCGTGCGCGATGAAGTGCCTCGGCGGCGAACTGCAGGGCCGGCTGTGGCCGAAGGACGACGCGGAGCGCGAGAAGGCGCTCGCCGCGGGCCACGACCTGGACCGGATCCTGCTCAACGACGACCTGGTCACCGGCGACAACGTGTTCTTCTGCGCGACCGGCGTCACCGACGGCGACCTGCTGCGCGGCGTCCACTACCGGGCGGGCGGCGCGACGACGCAGTCGATCGTCATGCGGTCCAAGTCCGGGACGGTCAGAATGATCGACGGCTACCACCGGCTCGAGAAGCTGCGGGCGTACTCGTCCGTCAACTTCGACGGCAACCTCGACCTCGACGAGGACGAGCACGTGGTGCCTCCGCTTCCCTGATCCGCCAAGGAGTTTCCCGGTGTCGAAACGGCTGTTCGCGCTGGTGCTGACTGTCCTCACCGGAATCGTGCTCAGCGCGGGCAGCGCGTTCGCCGGGCCTGCCATCGTCGGCGGGACCGACGCGGACCAGCCGTATCCGTTCGCGGTGTCCCTGCACACCTCGGGCGGCGCGCTGTTCTGCGGCGGTTCGCTGATCACGCCGACCTGGGTGGTCACCGCGGCGCATTGCCTGTCCGCGAAGGATCCGGCGACGATCGGGTTGCGGGTCGGCAGCAACGACGCGGACGAGGGCGGGGAAACTCCGAAAGCGGCGGAATTCGTGCTGCATCCGCATTTCAACGCCGAAACGCAAACGGGCGACGTCGGCTTGATCCGCCTGACCGCGCCGGTGAAAGCCGCGCCGATCGCCATCGGCAGTGCGGCGTCTCCGGGCACGGCGGTCCGGATAATTGGCTGGGGCCAGACGTGCGCGACACCGAATTGCGGCCCGGTGTCGAAGACGTTGCGCCAGCTCGACACGCAACTGGTGCCGGGCGCGAAATGCACGGCGGCGTTCGACGGAACCTCCGAACTGTGCACGGACAGCCCTGGCGGATCCGGTTCGTGCTACGGCGATTCCGGCGGCCCGGAACTGATCCGCGACGGCGACCGGTGGGTGCTGGCCGGGATGGTCAGCCGCCCCGGCAACCGCTCGTCGACGTGCGGATCGGCTCCGTCGATCGCCACCTCGGCGATCGCGTATCAGCCTTGGCTGGCGGAGAAAACCGGCTGATTCACTCGACGTTGCTCGAATGCCCGGGGAACAAATGCGCCTCCGGATTCAACGCCACCGCGATGTTGTTCACCGCCGTAGCCGCCTCGCCGAATCCAGTCGCGATCAGCTTCACCTTCCCCGGATACGCCGCCACATCTCCCGCCGCGTAAACGCGCGGCCGAGCAGTCGCCATCGTCGAATCCACCGAAATCGCCCGGTGATCGATTTCCAGTCCCCAGCTTTCGATCGGCCCCAAATCCGCGGTGAAGCCCAAAGCCGCGACCACCGCGTCCGCGCGCAGCTGTTCGTCCGCGCCGCCCTTCACCGTCACCTCGACCGCCGTCAGCGAACCGTCCGGGGCTTCGACGAACCGGGCCACCTCGGCGTCCGTGACCAGCCGCACGCCCAGTTCCCGCACTTGGCGCACGATCGACTCCGCGGCCCGGAACTTCGCGCGGCGGTGCACGAGCGTCACGCTCGCCGCGACCGGATGCAGCGCCAGGCACCAGTCGAACGCCGAATCCCCGCCGCCGACCACGACCACGTGCTGGCCCGCGTGGGCCGCGAGCGACGGGACGAAATGGACCATCCCGCGGCCGAGCCAGCCGTCTCCGGCGGGCAGCGGGCGGGGCGTGAACTCGCCGATGCCCGCGGTGATCAGGACCGCGCCCGCGCGCAGCACGTCACCGCCGTCGAGGGTCAGTTCGAGACCGCCGTCGACGCTCTCCAGCTTTTCCGCTTTGCGGCCGAGCAGGTAGTTCGGTTTCCACGGCGCGGCCTGGTCCACCAGTCCCTGCACCAGATCCCGGCCGCGGACCGCGGGGAACCCGCCGACGTCGTAGATCATCTTCTCCGGATACATCGCGGTGACCTGGCCGCCCGGCTCGGGCAGCGAATCGACGACGGCCATCGACAGGCCGCGGAATCCCGCGTAATAGGCGGCGAAGAGGCCGGTGGGACCGGCTCCGATGACGACGAGGTCGTAATCCATGAGGCTCGCTCCATGCCAGTGGTGGGCGGCGGTGATCGAGAACACATCGAGCTTACCGGGGTGGGCGACAACACCCGGCCGGAAAGCGGAATCGGGGCCAGAATCGGGGGTATGGCTGAACAGGAATACCGGATCGAACACGACACGATGGGTGAGGTCCGCGTCCCGGTCGACGCGCTCTACCGCGCGCAGACGCAGCGTGCCGTCGAGAACTTCCCCATCTCCGGCCGCGGTCTCGAGCGCGCCCAGATCCGCGCGCTGGGCCTGTTGAAGGCCGCCGCCGCCCGCGTGAACGCGCGGCTCGGCGTCCTGGACGCCGACGTCGCCGACGCGATCGCGAAGGCCGCCGACGAGGTCGCCGAGGGCAAGCACGACGAGCACTTCCCGATCGACGTCTTCCAGACCGGCTCGGGCACCTCGTCCAACATGAACGCGAACGAGGTCATCGCGACGCTGGCCGCTCGCGCCCTCGGCCGCGACGTGCACCCGAACGACCACGTCAACGCGTCGCAGTCGTCCAACGACACCTTCCCGACGACGATCCACGTCGCCGCCACCGAGGCCGTCCTCACCGACGTCATCCCGGCGCTGGAGCACCTCGCCAGCGCGATCGAGGCGCGCGCCGAGGAGTGGCAGGACGTCGTCAAGTCCGGCCGCACGCACCTGATGGACGCCGTGCCGATCACGCTCGGCCAGGAGGCGGGCGCGTGGGCCGCGCAGATCCGGTTCGGCATCGAGCGGCTGCAGTCGGGCCTGCCGCGGCTGGGCGAACTGCCGATCGGTGGCACCGCGGTCGGCTCCGGCCTGAATGCGCCCGACGGTTTCGGCGCGGCGGTGTCGGCCGAATTGGCGCAGATCACCGGGTTGCCGCTCACCGAAGCCCGCAACCACTTCGAGGCGCAGGCGACGCAGGACAGCGTGGTCGAGACCTCCGGGCACCTGCGCACGGTCGCGGTGTCGCTGAACAAGATCGCGAACGACCTGCGCTGGCTGGGCTCCGGCCCGCGCACCGGCCTGGCCGAGCTGGCGCTGCCGGACCTGCAGCCGGGTTCGTCGATCATGCCGGGGAAGGTCAACCCGGTCATCCCGGAGGCGACGCTGCAGGTCGTCGCGCAGGTCGTCGGCAACGACGCGGCGGTCGCGTTCGCCGGTGCGGCGGGCAACTTCCAGCTCAACGTGAACCTGCCGGTCATCGCACGCAACGTGCTCGAATCGGCGCGGCTGCTGGCGGCCGTCTCGCGGTTGCTGGCGGACAAGGTGTTCGCCGGGGTCACCGCGAACGTCGAGCGCGCGCAGCAGTACGCCGAGGGGTCGCCGTCGATCGTCACGCCGCTCAACAAGTACATCGGTTACGAGGAAGCGGCCGCGGTGGCGAAGCAGGCGCTCAAGGAACTCAAGACGATCCGCGAGGTCGTGCTGGAGCGCGGGCACGTCCGCGACGGCAAGCTCACCGAAGCGCAGCTGGACGAGGCGCTCGACGTGCTGCGGATGGCGCGCGGCGGGAAGTAGCTCTCAGCCGATCGTAGCGGCTCGTTCGGACAATTCCGGGCGGGCCGCTTCGCGTTTCCACAGTCCACATGCGACTCCCGCAGCGACCAGGGCGACGCCAGCCAAGTCCTTCAGCTCGAACCGTTGTGCGCCGATCAGCACCGCCACCGCCAGTCCGGCTACCGGCATCAGCCCGATCAGCACGCCCGCCCGGTCCGCGCCCAACCCGACGACGCAGCTGTACCAGAGCACGAAAGCCACCGCGGTCACCAAGACGGCCAGCAACAGCAACGCGACGAGTTCGCGCGCGTTCGGCCACCGCCACGCTCCGGCCGGATCGACCACCGTCCCGACCACGGAACCGCTTGCGGCAGCGGTGAAACAACTCCACGTCGAGGTCGCCAACGGGCCGAGCCGGCGCAGCAATCCCACTGCGAGCAGCGTGAACGACGCCTCGCACAACATCGCCAGCGCAGCGAGCAACAGCCCTGGCGCCGAAGCGGAACCGCCGCCGGACAGCACCACGATGCCGAGTCCAGCCAGTACGGCTCCGACGACCGGAGCGGCGGACGGACGGCGACCGTCGAGCATCGGTGCGAGCAGCGCCAACACGAGCGGGCTGGCCCCGAGAAACGCCGCTACCGCACTGGGTTCCGCGTAGCGTTGCGCCAGCAGCAGACAGGCCTGGAACCCGATCATCCCGGTGGCGGCGAGCCCGAGCAGGGTCGGCAGATCGCCCAGTTTCGGCCGTGGCAGCGGGCTGCGCGTGACCTTCGCCCAGCCCAGCAGCAGAAGGCCGCCCAGCGCGTACCGCAACGCCTGCCCGGTGATCACCGGATATCCGTCCAGCATGCCGGTGACCGGCACCGATCCGCCGACCAGCACCGCGCCGGCCACCCCTGAAAGCACCATCGACCGTTTCACGCCGCTCAGTCTTCTGCGGTCAGTGGTCTATTCAGAAGGACCACTCAAACCTGGCCTAACTGGACCACTTCGCCGTACTGTCGGGTCCGTGGAAACCATCCGCGAACTGCTGCTGCCCGCCGCCACCGGAGGACGCCGGGGGCGCGCGGTCGAGGCCGCGTTGCGCGACGCGATCCGCACCGGGCGGCTGGCGGTCGGCACCCGGCTGCCGTCGAGCCGCGACCTCGCGCGCCAGCTCGGGGTCGCGCGCGGCACGGTGACCGCGTTGTACGAGCAGCTCACCGCCGAGGGTTATCTGCTGAGCAAGCACGGGTCGGGCACGCGCGTCGCGCCGATCGACGGTACCGCACCGAAAACCCAGGTCAGCGCGGCGAAGACGCCGGCCTGGGAGTTCGACCTGCGCCCCGGACTGCCGGCGTTGTCCGCGTTTCCGCGCGCCGAATGGCTTGCCGCCGAACGAGAAGCCCTGAACGCGACGCCCGATCTCGGCCTCGGCTACCCCGATCCGACCGGCCATCCGGCGTTGCGCGCGGAACTGGCCGCCTACCTCGGGCGCGTCCGGGCGTTGCCGACGAACCCGGACGACATCGTGATCACCAGCGGCGCGGCGGAAGCGTTGTCGTTGCTGGCCGACGCCTTGCCGGACCAGCGCATCGCCGTCGAGGATCCGAGCCACCACGGCCAGGCGAACCTGCTGCGCGACCATGGACTGGTGCCGGTCGGGATCCCGGTCGACGACAAGGGCATCAACGTCGACGCACTGTCCACTTCAGACTGTTCCGTCGTGCTGGTGACCGCCGCGCACCAGTTCCCGCTCGGCGTCGCGTTGCATCCGGAACGTCGTCGGCGGCTGCTTTCCTGGGCAGCGGAAACCGGCGGGCTCGTCCTGGAAGACGACTACGACGCCGAGCATCGCTACGACCGTCCGGCTCTCGGCGCGATGCGTGCGCTCGCCCCGGAGCACGTCGCGTACATCGGCAGCGTCAGCAAGGTACTCGCGCCAGCGTTGCGGATCGGCTGGCTCATTCCGCCGCGACGGCTGCGCGACGCCGTGGCGCGGGTCAAGGAAATGCACGACCTCGGCTGCCCGCCGCTTCCGCAAGCCGCGCTCGCGCATCTGATCGCCACCGGCGGATACGACCGGCATCTGCGGCGCACGCGACGGCTGTACCGCGCTCGTCGGGACACGCTTATCGAAGCTCTAACTCAGCGATTGCCGCAGTGGCAGCCAGTCGGGATCGCCGCCGGGCTGCACCTGGTCGTCCGCCTCCCCGACGGCGCCGATGACGTGCGACTGCAGGAAAAACTCGCCGCGGCGAGCGTGCACGCCCCGGCTTTGTCGACTTATTCCCATAGCTCGGCCGGATATCCGGGTCTCGTGCTCGGGTACGCCGCGCTCCCGCCGGACCGGCTCCGCGCCGCCGTCGAGCGGATCGCGTCGGCCGGTTGAACCGCTGGTGAACACCTGGTGCACCGGGGAGGGGTCCCGGGGCCGGCGCTTACTGTGGACATTCTCGGGAGCGGCTAGGGGGAGGCGGCGTGAGCTTCGGAGATGTCCTGCGAGCGCTCGCCGAGGTGCTCACTTCCGATCGCGGCATCGTGCCGATCGCGGTCGTCGCGGGCGCGACGATCCTCGCCCCGATCGTCGACCGCTACGTGATCCGCCGCAGGCGCGTCATCTACCGGGAGCTGTACAACTCCAAGATCGGCCTCAACCCGGTGACGCTGCGCGATCAGGAAAACGGCGCGGTGCAAGCGGATCCGGAACTCGTGCGCACGGTGCAGCTGCTGGAACCGCTGAGCGTGGTCGTGATCCGCATCCGCAACACCGGCAGTTTCGACATCGGCCCGGACGACTGGGAACACCCGCTGCAGTTCACCTTCGGCCGGAGGGTGGTGTGGGACGCGCGCGTGTCCGACGCCAAAGACGGTCTGCGGGAAGTGGTGCGGAACGGGCTTGAATTCTTCACTCATGATCAGCCTACGCCGGAATCCGGCACCGCGCGACTGTCCGGCGTGCGAGCCTTGTTGTCGCAACGGTTGTCCGGGTTCCTGCGACAGCCCGAATCCCCTGCTCCAGCCCCGCAGACGCCGCAGTGGCACGGCGTCCGCCTCGAACAGCTTTCGTTGAAGCGACGGGAAAAGTTCAAACTCGTCGTCGTCCTGCGCGAGCCCGACGACTGGCAAGGCGGGCCGCTGTCCAAAGAACTGGACGTCACCGGACGGCTCAGCGGCGGGCGGATCAAGGACGAGCGCAAACAGCGCTGGCTGTCGTGGCCGGTAGTGACCGTGGCGATCGGAGTGCTGCTGACCGGCGTTTTGCTGAGCACGCTGATCGTCGCCGCGTCACGCGGTCCCGCGGCCGGCTGCGGCACCGGAAACCTTGCGGTGCACGGGTCCAGCGCGTTCGCCCGGATCATGAACAGCATCGCGACGGAGTACCACGGGCAGTGTCCGGAGGCGGCAATCACCACGCAGGCGGTCGGAAGCGTGTCCGCGGTGCGCGAGCTGGGGCCGTTGCCAGCAGAGCAAAAAGACAGCTTGGCAGTGCTGTCCGACGGCAAGGCTACGGGCGCTGGGACGGATCTGGTCACGCAACCGGTCGCGGTGCTCGTGTACAGCCTGGTAGTGAACAAGTCCGTCGGCGTCGACCATCTGAGCAGCGAGCAGGTGCGAGGCATTTTCAGCGGCAAGTACACCGACTGGGCGCAACTGCGCGAGGGTCCGTCCATCCCGGTGCGGATCGTCGGACGCGGGCAGGAATCGGGCACGCGCAAGACTTTCGAGGAGAAAGTGCTGAGCGCGGCCGAGCCGGGATTGTCGTCGGACGACTGCCGGACGCCGACCCGTGCCCCGCACGCCGCGGTGGTGCGCTGCGAACGCGGCACGACCGACGAGCTGCTGCGGGCCGTCGGCGACACCCCCGGGGCGATCGGCTACGCGGACGTGCCCGCGGCCAAGATCGCCGCGGCGAGCGGGCGGGTCGCCATGGCTAAGCTCGACGACCGCTACCCCGACGTGACCAGCATCGACGCCGGTTATCGCTTCTGGACGGTGGAGTACCTCTACACCAAGGGCGTGCCGGAGAACGACTCGCTGCTGAAGCAGTTCATCGACTACCTCCGCAGCAGCACGGCCCGGGCGGAATTGCAGGACGCAGGGTACACGCCGTGTGTGACGAAACAGGGGCTGCTGGACCAGTACTGCACTCGTCCGGATGCCTGAGCAGCTCTTTTTCACCCGGTCGAGGCTGGGGCGCGAGTTTTTGTCGGTGGCGGGGGCGATGATGGCCGGGTGTTGTTCACCGACCTCGTCACCGCCTCCGCCGAACTGGCGGCCACGCGGTCACGGAAAACGAAAATCGCCGTGCTGGCCGCCGTGCTGCGCGCGGCCGAACCCGGCGAACTGCCCGCGGTGATCGCGTATCTCACCGGGCAGACCGCGCAGGACCGGCTCGGAGCCGGCTGGCGCACGCTCGCCGACCTCGCCGTCGAACCCGCGGCCGCGCCCGCCGTGTCCGTGGCGGAGGTCGACGCCGCGCTCACCGAGGTCGCCGCCGCGGCGGGCGCGGGTTCGGTGAAGCGCCGGGCGGTGGCGCTCACCGCGCTGTTCTCCCGGCTGACCCGCGCCGAGCAGGAGTTCGTGTTCCGGCTCGTCACCGGCGAGCTGCGGCAGGGTGCGCTGGAAGGCGTGATGGTCGACGCGGTCGCGGCGGCGGCCGAGGTGGGCCTCGAGCAGGTACGGCGCGCGTTCATGCTGTCCGGGCGGTTGCCGGTCACCGGGCAGGCAGCGCTCACCGGGGGCGCGGCGGCGCTTGCCGAGTTCGGGCTGGAGCTGGGCCGTCCCGTGCGGCCGATGCTCGCGTCCCCGGCGGAATCGCTGGAGGAGGCGGTGACCGAGCACGGGAACGCGATCGTCGAGTACAAAATGGACGGTGCGCGGATCCAGGTGCATCGGC
>NZ_GG657746.1:7133432-7700974 GCF_000158875.1 Streptomyces sp. AA4
TGCTCGACGCGCCCCTGTCCGAACGCAACGAGGCGCTGCGGAAGGTCGCGGGCGAGCACGTGATTCCCGGTTCGGTCCGGCCGGAATCGCCGGCGGCGGTGCTCGACGCGGCGATGGACGCCGGGCACGAGGGCGTGATGGTAAAGGACCTCGATTCGATCTACGCGGCCGGACGGCGCGGGCGCGCGTGGCTGAAGGTGAAACCGGTGCACACCATCGATCTGGTGGTGCTGGCGGCGGAATGGGGCCACGGGCGGCGCACCGGCAAACTGTCCAACCTCCACCTCGGCGCGCGCGATCCGGACGGCGGGCCGCCGATCATGGTGGGCAAGACGTTCAAGGGGCTCACCGACGAGCTGCTGGCCTGGCAGACCGAGCGGTTCCAGGAGATCGAGACGCACCGCGACCGGTGGACCGTCCACGTGCGCCCGGAGACGGTGGTCGAGATCGAACTGGACGGGGCGCAGGTCAGCACGCGGTACCCGGGCGGGCTGGCGCTGCGGTTCGCGCGGGTGGTGCGGTACCGGCCGGACAAGGACCCGGGCGAGGCCGACACCATCGACACCGTCCGGGGGTTGCTGCGCGGCAGCCGTCCGGCGGTGGAATCCGGCCCGGCGGAAGGGACCGCGGCCGCGGGCCAGGCTGGTTCCGCGGAGCGGACCAGTCCTCGAGAGCAGGCCGGTTCCGAGGAGGCGTCCGGATGAGGTTCGCCGCGACCGTCCGCCGGATGAGTGGGCACATTACGGACATCGGGCAGTTTTTCCCCGCCGTACTCAGGAAAACGCCCGACGAAAGTCGATGTCGCACCCGTGGCCGCGTACCCGAGAGTGGGAGCACTGGCCTGCGTCGATGGGAGAAAAGCATGACGTTCCGGGTGAAATCAGCCGTCCGGGGATTCGGGCGGCCGATGACCCTGCTGGCGGGCGTGGTGCTCGCCGCCACCGTGGTGGCGGCACCGGCCAGTGCCGCGCCAGCTCCGCCGAAGCAGCCGCCGCGGCATCATTTCTCGGCTGCCGCGCAGTCGTTCGTCGGCGCGACCACTGTGCAGGAGCGGGTGGCGCGGCTCAACGCCGCGATGGCCAAGCTGCCGAAGGAAAGCGGCGCGTACAACGCCACGAAGCTGTGGAACCAGGGCATCACCGGAGCCGGGTCCACCGTGGCCACGCTGGTGTCGTTCGGCGACGACAAGGTCAAGCAGGTGCTGGACGAGTACTCGCGGCAGCACGGCCTGCCGCCGGCGAACGTCGAGGTGCTGCAGCCCTCCGGCGCGGTGCCCGCGTGCACCGATCCCGGGGTCGACACGGCCACCTGCCAGTCGTGGGGCGGGGAAACCGATCTCGACGTCACGATGATGCACGCGATGGCTCCGGGCGCGAAGATCGTCGTCGCCGCCACCCCGGTCGCCGAGACGCAGGGCTTCGCCGGTCTGCCGGAAATGATGCACGCGGTGGACTACCTGACCGAGCATCGGATCGCCGACGTGGTCTCGATGAGCTTCGGCACCACCGAGGAGAACTTCCCGTCGTTCGAGTCGATCAAGACCCTCGACCCGGCGCTGGAGCGGGCGAGCAAGGCGGGCGTCACGCTGGTCGCGTCGTCCGGTGACGACGGGCCGACCGGGGCGTACCTGCAAGGCCCCGGCAGGTATCCGTACCGCGTGGCGAGCTGGCCGGCCAGCGACCCGAACGTCACCGCCCTCGGCGGCACCCAGCTGCACCTCGACGCGAACGGCGTCCGCACCCGGCCGGACGACCTCGTCAACGCGGCGGACAACGGATTCAGCGAAGGGGCGGGCCTGTCGAAGGCGTACGCGCGGCCGTCGTGGCAGAACCGCGTCAAGAAGGTCACCGGCAGCTCGATGCGGGCGTACCCGGACATCAGCATGGAAGGCGTCCAGGGCACGTCCCAGTCGGCGCCGCTGTTCGCCGGCGTGCTGGCGTTGGCGGTGCAGGCCAACCACGGCCGGCTCGGCCAGATCAACCCGGCGCTGTACTCGAAGCTGGGTCCGCAGGGAACCGCGGCCGGGATCGTCGACGTCACCAAGGGCGACAACAGTCAGTGGGACGTCGAAGGCTTCAAGGCCGGTCCGGGCTACGACATCGCGAGCGGCTGGGGCACGATCGACGCCTCGGTCTTCGTGCCTGCCCTGGTGAAGGCGGTGCGGTGATGCGGTAGTCAACGACCGAGCACTGCCTCCGGAGGGCAGGTGTCGCTCGGCTTGCGCGAGTTCACCTGGCTCGACGCGATCGATCCTGGTCGTGTCGAGCCGGGCGGGCCGTCCCGGAGCCGTAGAGTCAGCGCATGTCGTCGAAAGCGTTGGCCCGGCTGTGGTTCGGGGTGACCGCGGCGGTCGTGCTGGCCGCGCTCGTGGTCCAGATCGTCGCGCTGGTGCCCGCGCAGGGACGGTACGCCAGCTTCGGCGGGCGGGTGGCGAACCTGTTCACCTACTTCACGATCATCTCGAACGTCCTCGTCCTCGTCACCAGCGCGGCTTTCGCCCGCGGCCGCGGCACCTCGCGGCTGATGCGCGTGCTGTGGCTGGACGCGCTGGTCGGGATCGTGGTCACCGGGGTCGTCTACCAGGTCGCGCTCGCCGGGCTGTACGAGTTGCACGGGCTCAGCCTCGCCGCGGACATCCTGCTGCACCGCGTCACCCCGGTGCTGTGCGTGCTCGGCTGGCTGCTCTTCGCGCCGCGCGTGCTGGAATGGCGCACCGTCTGGTGGTCGCTCGTCTATCCGTTGGTGTGGCTGGCTTTCACGCTCGTCCGCGGCGCGATCGACGGCTACTACCCGTATCCGTTCGTCAACGCCGACCAGCTCGGCTACGGACAGGTCGCGCTGAACTGCCTGCTCATCGGCGTCTTCTTCATCGTGCTCGCCAGCGGGGCCCGGGTCGCCGACCGGCGGCTCACGCGCGCACCCGCCGAAACGCGTTCAGCGGATCGCTGAGCCCGGCCTGGGCGAGCGCCCGCCACGCGCCGCGCTTCAGGTCCACCGGTTTGCCCGCGGCGACGCGGTGCATCTGCTGGGTGTGCCACTGGATCTCGAGCAGACTGTCGGCGAGCCGGATTCCCGTGTGCGGGCACCGCCGTTCGGCTCGGACGTCCTCGCCCGCGAGCAGCCGTCCCGGCAGCGCGGGGTCCACAGTGAACGGACGGCCGATCCCGATCACGTCCAGCGCACCGGATTCCAGCGCCTCCGCCATCCCGGCCGTCGTGGCGAACCCGCCGGTGACCATCAGCGCAACGTCGCTGATCTGGCGGGCTTTCGCCGCGTAGTCCAGGAAATACGCCTCCCGCCGCTGCGTGCTCGCCCGGCCGGAGCCCATCATCACGGCCCGCTCGTACGTGCCGCCGGAAATCTCCAGCAGGTCGATTCCCGCCTCGCCGAGCGCGCGGACCACCTGCAACGACTCGTCCTCGGCGAAGCCGCCGCGCTGGAAGTCCGCGCTGTTGAGCTTCACCGAAACCGGCACGCGGTCCCCCACCGCGCCCCGGACCGCGCGCACCACCTCGAGCAGGAACCGGCTGCGGTCGCGCCCCCACTCGTCGTCGCGCCGATTCACCAACGGCGACAGGAACTGCGAAATCAGGTATCCGTGCGCGCCGTGGATCTGGATTCCGGCGAACCCGGCGTCGACGAACGTCCGCGCCGACAACGCGAACCGCGCCACCACCGCTTCGATCTCGTCCCCGGTCAACGCCCGCGGCGCCGCGAACGCCGTCCGCACCCCTCGATCGCCGAACGGCACCGCCGACGGCGCGACCGGCTGCCGGGACAAGTACCGAGGGCTCTGCCGACCGGGGTGGTTGAGCTGAACCCACAACTGCGCGTCCGTCCCGTCCACGGACTGGGCCCACGACCGGTACGCCGCCGGGTCGGGCTCGGCGGGCACCGCGACGTTGCGCGGTTCGCCGAGCGCGGCGGGATCGACCATCACGTTGCCGGTCACCAGCAGGCCGGCCCCGCCGCGCGCCCAAGTCCGGTACAGCTGCGCGAGTTCGGCCGAAGGCGCGTTGCGACGGTCGCCAAGCTGCTCGCTGAGCGCCGACTTCGCGAGGCGATGCGGCAGCACGGCCCCGCACTGCAGCTTGAGCGGCTCGGCGAGCAGGTCCCGGGGGTCGGTCATGAGCAGTCCCGTCGTCGCGGCTAACTTACCGCGAGTAAGAATACTCGAAAGTAAGTACCGGCGGTATGCCTCGCGGGCCACTAGGGTCTGCGGCATGACGGCCATAGTGCAGAACCTGGTCACGTCGGGCGTGTTCGAACTCGACGGCGGCAGCTGGGACGTGGACAACAACGTCTGGATAGTCGGCGACGGCTCCGAGGTGATCGTGATCGACGCCGCGCACGACGCGGACGCCATCGCGGACGTCGTCGGAGACCGCACGGTCCGCGCGATTGTCTGCACCCACGCGCACAACGACCACGTCAACGCCGCCCCCGCGCTGGCCGACCGCACCGGCGCCCCGATCCTGCTGCACCCGGCCGACCGCGTGGTCTGGGACCTGACCCACCCGGACCGCGCCCCCGACGGCGACCTGGCCGACGGACAGGTCATCACCGTCGCAGGAACCGGGCTCACCGTGCTGCACACGCCCGGCCACGCCCCCGGCGCGGTCTGCCTGCACAGCCCCGACCTGGAAGTCCTCTTCACCGGAGACACCCTGTTCCACGGCGGCCCCGGCGCGACCGGCCGCTCGTACTCCGACTACCCGACCATCGTGAAATCCATCCGAGACCGCCTCTTCCCCCTCCCCGACGCGACGATCGTCCGCACCGGCCACGGCGAGGCGACGACCATCGGCAAGGAAAAGGCCGCGTCGTCCGACTGGCCCGCCGCCTGATCGGCCCCGCATCTCGCCAGGCGGGCCAACGCTTGTCGTCGGCCCGCCTGGCGAGTTCCGCGCTCGACCCCGATCCGCAAACGCTTGCGGCCAGCTGGACCAGCCGGGTCGGCACTGGCTGCCCACCCGAAAACGCGTCGCCACGCCTGCTCGCGTCGCCACAGGCCACGCCGCCCCGCGTCGACCGCGACTCGCTTACGGCTGGAGCCTGAGCCGCACCGGTCGCCCGCGAGCGACACTCGACGCCCGCCAACCGTCGTTCCAGACCGCACCGCCGGATCTGCCCCGCTCACGACCGACCAACGACCAGTTCCAGGCCGCCAAGGACTCGTCCGCCCCACCGGCGAACCGCCCCTGAGCCAAGGGCCGCCGGATGACGCGACGAAGCCGCCTACCGGGCCAGCCGAGGAACCTCCGGAACCACCCGGACCCGCTCCCGGGCCTCCGCCGCAAGCGCTTGCGCCCACCGCTGCAACCCGGCCACGTCGAGCCCGTGCGGCGGCTCGTCCCGGAACGGCGCGATGTTCTCCGCGCCCCGTTCCAGCAGCGCGACCGCCCCGTTCCCGTTCCCGCGCAACGCGTGTGTCAGCCCCACCGCCAGCTGGGCCAGACCCCGCCACAGCTCGCGTTCCGGCCCGTCCGTCGCCTTCCACGCGTCCTCGAACACCTCGTGCGCGTGGAACGGGCGGCCCGCGTCCAGCAGGTACTGAGCCTCCGCCAGAGTCTCCGCCGGGGTCCGCTGCACGCCTTCGGGCTGGCGCGGCACGCCGTCGGAGCCGTAGGGCAGCGGGCGGCCCAGACCGTCACGCGGGCGGGCGTTGCGGGCCCGTCCCCGGTCGTCGCGATCACGGCTGTCCACCTGGCCATTGTTCCACGGGCCACGCCGGGTTAGCGTCTCGCGCGCGAGCCACGTAGCCTGGTGACTCGTGCGCTTTCTGGATGGGCACGTGCCCGCTCACGACCTGACCTACGACGACGTGTTCCTGCTGCCGAACCGTTCGGACGTGGAATCCCGCTTCGGCGTCGACTTGTCCACTGTGGACGGCACAGGTGCGACGATCCCCTTGGTGGTGGCCAACATGACGGCCGTCGCCGGACGGCGGATGGCCGAGACCGTCGCTCGCCGCGGCGGGCTCGTCGTGCTTCCGCAGGACGTCGACACGGCCGCGGTGGCCGAAATCGTCTCCTGGGTGAAGTCCCGCCACGCCGTGTGGGACACGCCGCTGGTCCTCACCGGCGGCGACGCGGTGGCCGACGCCCTCAACCTCGTGCACAAACGAGCACACGGCGCGGTCGTCATCGTCGACGGCGACGGCAAGCCGGTCGGCGTCGTGGACGAGGCCGCCTGCGCCGGCGTCGACCGCTTCGCGCGGCTGGCCGACGTCGCCGAGCCCGCCGTCGTCGCCGTGCCGCTGGACACGCCGCCGCGCGAGGTCTTCGAACTCCTGCACAGCCACGGCGGACGGCTCGCCCTCGGCCTCGACGCCGACGGCCGCCTCGCCGGCGTCCTGACCGCGGTCGGCGCGCTGCGCTCGGAGATCTACACCCCGGCCGCCGACGCGAACGGCAAGCTGCGCGTGGCCGCCGCGGTCGGCGTGAACGGCGACGTCGCGGCGAAAGCCGAAGCGGTGCTCGCCGCGGGCGTCGACACGCTGGTCGTCGACACCGCGCACGGACACCAGGAAAAGATGATCGCCGCGCTCAAGGCGGTCCGTTCGGTGTCGCCGAAGGTGCCGGTCGTGGCGGGCAACGTCGTGACCGCCGAAGGCACGCGCGACCTCATCCACGCGGGCGCGGACGTCATCAAGGTCGGCGTCGGCCCCGGCGCGATGTGCACCACGCGGATGATGACCGGCGTCGGCCGCCCGCAGTTCTCCGCGGTCGCCGAATGCGCCGCGGCCGCCCGTGAGCTGGGCAAACACGTGTGGGCGGACGGCGGAGTCCGGCACCCGCGCGACGTCGCGCTGGCACTGGCCGCGGGCGCGTCGGCGGCGATGGTCGGCTCGTGGTTCGCGGGGACCCACGAATCCCCCGGCGACCTGCGGTACGACGAACAGGGCCGCCCGTACAAGGAGTCGTTCGGGATGGCGTCGAAGCGCGCCGTCGGAGCCCGCACGCGTACGGACAACGTCTTCGACCGCGCACGCAAGGCGCTGTTCGAGGAGGGCATCTCCACGTCGCGCATGGCGCTGGACCCGGCCCGGCCGGGCGTCGAGGACCTGATCGACTCGATCTGCTCGGGCGTCCGCTCGTCCTGCACCTACGCGGGCGCGCGCACGCTGGATGAGTTCCACGAGCGCGCTGTGTTGGGTGTGCAGTCCGCGGCCGGATTCGCGGAGGGACGTCCGCTGCCTTCCGGCTGGTAACCCCGCGGCAAGTCCGTGAAGGACTCCTTGAGGGAATCTGATTCCCTCAAGGAGTCCTTCACGGAGCTAGCTCAGCCGTGGTCCTCCAGCATCTCGGTCACCAGCGCCGCGATCGGCGAGCGCTCCGACCGGGTCAGGGTCACGTGCGCGAACAGCGGGTGGCCCTTCAGCTTCTCGATCACCGCGGAAACGCCGTCGTGCCTGCCGACCCGCAGGTTGTCCCGCTGGGCCACGTCGTGCGTGAGCACCACTCGCGACGCCGAGCCGAGCCGCGACAGCACGGTCAGCAGCACGTTGCGCTCCAGCGACTGCGCCTCGTCCACGATCACGAACGTGTCGTGCAGCGAGCGGCCCCGGATGTGCGTCAGCGGCAGCACCTCGAGCATGCCGCGGTCGAACACCTCGTCCAGCACGTCCTGGCTGACCAGCGCGCCGAGCGTGTCGAACACCGCCTGCGCCCAGGGCTGCATTTTCTCGCTCTCGGACCCGGGCAGATAGCCGAGGTCCTGGCCGCCGACCGCGTAGACCGGGCGGAACACCACGACCTTGCGGTGCTGCTGGCGTTCCATCACCGCCTCCAGGCCCGCGCACAGCGCCAGCGCCGACTTGCCGGTGCCCGCGCGCCCGCCGAGCGACACGATGCCGACGTCCGAGTCCAGCAGCAGGTCGAGCGCCACGCGCTGCTCGGCCGAGCGGCCGTGCAGGCCGAACGCCTCGCGGTCGCCGCGCACCAGCCGCACCCGCTTGTCCGCCGTGACCCGGCCGAGCGCGCTGGAACTGCCCGCGAGCAGCCGCAGCCCGGTGTGGCACGGCAGTTCGCCCACCTCTCCGAGCCCGAAC
The DNA here is from genome assembly GCF_000158875.1 of Streptomyces sp. AA4. Lineage (NCBI taxonomy): Bacteria > Bacillati > Actinomycetota > Actinomycetes > Kitasatosporales > Streptomycetaceae > Streptomyces > Streptomyces sp. AA4. Next base: position 7,141,486 of record NZ_GG657746.1, read on the forward strand.
TCCGCCGGATCCGCCGAACCGCCCGAGAAGAGCGCGTCGATCAGCTCCTGGGGCGCGTCCACGTCCGCCATGCCCGTCCAGCCCGACGGCGTGACCTCCTGCGCCCGGTACTCGTCCGCGGTGAGCCCGACCGCACCCGCTTTGACCCGCAGCGGGATGTCCTTCGTCACCAGGGTGACCGCCGGCCGCTCCGTCGCGAGGTTGAGCGCGCACGCGAGGATGCGGTGGTCGTTCGAGTCGGTGCGGAAGCCCACCGGGAGGACGGACGGATCGGTGTGGTTCAGCTCCACCTGCAGGGTGCCGCCCTGGTCGCCGATCGGGATCGGGGCGTCGAGCCTGCCGTGCTGGAGCCGGAGGTCGTCCAGCAGCCGGAGGGATTCGCGGGCGAACCAGCCCAGCTCGGAGTGGTGGCGCTTGGCCTCCAGTTCGCTGATGACGACCAGCGGGAGCACCACCGCGTGTTCGGCGAACCGGGTGACCGCCCACGGGTCGGAGAGCAGCACCGACGTGTCGAGCACATAAGTGATGCGTGGGGATTCGGGCGAGATCGAGGCTTTCTCCGGGGCCGAAGCACCGGTCGAAGAACGGCCAGAGGCCTTGCGGGGTGAACGCTGCGCAGTCACGACGGCATCTCCCTCGAGGGCGTGTGCACCCCACGCCCGCACTCGCTGGGCCGGGCACCTCCCTGGCTGGGTCCGCACTCCCTGACGCTGGCTGCGTCAGGCGGCACGGCCACGAGGGCCGGGTGCCGGCCCCCTCGTGCATCTCGTGGGCGGCTGAGCCGCCCCCTCGATCAACGCCACGACCAGGGCCTCCCGCGAGAACCCGCACGGAACGCGAGCTCTCTATTCCGGAAGGTACCTACGTCCGCCCCGTCGTGCAGGCAGCCACACAGGTGATTCGCCGATTCGTCATCCCACCGTCGGTCGCCCGCAACAGAGTGTCCACAGTGCTCACTCAGCGTCACTGGGTCCGGCGATCGGGGGGTCGCACAGATGGATGATCATGGAAAATTAATCACCGAGTGCAGGCAATTCCCAGGTAAAGGGCCTTGTACCACGGAGCAGACCGGAATGCATTTCGCGTCCTGGACACTGAACCGGACCGAGTGAACTGGGCCTTCCAGCGCTCACACAATGGGCGTACGCGCCATTCGCCAGAGGCCATTCGGGGGTAATTTCCTTACTGCGGGACACACCACCGGAACACTCCGGTGCCCCGAATCCCAGTATCTCTACCTAGGAGTGTGCGAAGTGCTGAAGAAGGCTGGAATTGTCGCCGGTGCGGCCGCGGGCCTGATGATGATCGGCGGGACGGCGTTCGCCTCCCCGGCCACGACCCAGGGCGCTCCGGACCCGACGTTCGGCGACGCCTACGCCACCTTCATCGAGGGCGGCGGCGCGGCGGGCTACGGTCTCGCTTCGCTGGCCGCCGGTGCCTACACCGGCATCGCGCTGACCCCGGCGCTGGTGGCCCACTCGATGGAGCACCACCACGGCTGAGCCGTCTTGCGCGAAGGCCCCGGAGCACGGCTCCGGGGCCTTCGCGCAAGACGGCTCAGCCGTGGTGGTGCTCCATCGAGTGGGCCACCAGCGCCGGGGTCAGCGCGATGCCGGTGTAGGCACCGGCGGCCAGCGAAGCGAGACCGTAGCCCGCCGCGCCGCCGCCCTCGATGAAGGTGGCGTAGGCGTCGCCGAACGTCAGAAGAAATCCGGAAAGCCGCTGTTCACCGGACGTTCGGATAATCAGATCCGGATCCGGCTGACCGGATGTGTACAGATGTTCCGAGATGTGGTCGACGTCGAGGATTTTCGCGAGTTCGCGAATCGAGGTGCCCTCGTCGGCGTGCTGCAGGAGAAGTTTGCGGACGGCGTCGGCGATCTCCTGCCGGCCGCCGTAGCCGACCGCGATGTTCACCTCCATGCCCGAGTGGTTCTCGGTCCGAGCCGCGGCGGCGGTGAGCTTCTGCGCCACCTCGAGCGGCAGCAGGTCGAGCGCGCCGACGATGCGCAGCCGCCACGGAGCCTCGGCCCCGGCTAGCTCGTCAGTGACGTCGGTGATGATTTTCAGCAGCGGGGTGAGCTCGTCCGGATCGCGGTTGAGGTTGTCGGTGGAGAGCAGCCACATCGTCACGACCTCGACGTCGGCCTCCTGGCACCAGCTCAGGAAGTCGGCGATCTTCTTGGCCCCGGCGCGGTGCCCGTCGGCCACGTCGGTAAACCCGGCCTCGCGCGCCCAGCGGCGATTGCCGTCGAGCATGATCGCGATATGCCGCGGATGCCGGCCCGCCGATTGCTGGATCAGGCGGCGGCTGTAGATGCTGTAGACGACGTCGGACATGAAGGACCGGAGGCTCACGTCGCCCGAGCGTACGCACCCCTGGATCAGAGGTGTGACGCGCCACGGGGGCTGGCAAAAAACCTACGGTTCCGTAACCTTGGGACGGTGAGCGTGAAGACCGAGCCCCCCACCGTCCCCGAGGACACCCGCCCCCGGTTGCGCGGGCACATCCACTTCTGGTCGTTCTTCGGCGCGGTAGCCGCGGCCGCCACGCTGATCAGCCTCGCCGCGGCGACGGTCTCCCCGGTCGCCGCGCTGGCGACGTCCGTGTACGGCCTCACCGTGCTGGGCGTGTTCGGCGTGAGCGCGCTGTATCACCGCAGGCTGTGGAGCCCGCGCGCGTACAAGTGGATGAAGCGCGCCGACCACTCGATGATCTTCCTGTTCATCGCCGGGACCTACACGCCGTTCACCCTGCTGGCCATGTCGAAGCCGACGGGATACATCGTCCTGGGCATCGTCTGGGGCGGCGCGATCCTCGGGGTGGCGATGAAGATGCTGTGGCCGCACGCCCCGCGCTGGCTGGGAGTGCCGATCTACATCGCGCTCGGGTGGGTCGCGGTGTTCGTCCTGCCGGAACTGCTGAGCCACGCCGGGGTCGCGGCTTTGGTGTTGCTTTGCGTGGGTGGGCTGTTTTATACCGTTGGGGCGGTTTTTTACGCCGTGAAGTGGCCTAATCATTGGCCGGAGACGTTCGGGTACCACGAGTTCTTCCACGCTTGCACGGTGCTGGCAGCGGTGTCGCATTACATCGCGATCTGGTTGGCGATGTACTCCTAGCTGCGGGTTTGCGGTTATCGATCTTCCTCAGGCCGTCTCCAGGCTGTCACGCAGCCTAGGGACGGCCTGAGTCGTTTCCGCCAGACCGGTTCAGCCGTTCAGCATCGGGGCCGCCAAGAACTGCTCCGGGACCGCGAACCCGTCCACCAGCGTCCGCGCGTGCGGCCTCAACGCCCCGCACAGCGCGTTGACCGCAGCGGTCACCGCCTTGGAGCGGCTCGCCGAGATGCGGCCGTGTTCGAGGAACCACGCGCGGTCTGCTTCGATCGTCGACAGGGCGTACAGGTCGCAGAGCCGCGAAAGCAGCGCAGCCGCGTCCGTATCGGGGCAGGCGGCGACAGCGCGTGCGAAGGCGTCGAGGATCAACCTGTCCACGTGTACACGGCCAGCGAGCAGCACGTGGTCTTGTACGGAGTTGAAGACGCCGAAGGGGTCCGAAGCAGCGCCGCGGAGACGGTTGGCTACACCGCTCAGTACATGCTCTTCGCGATCCTCGAAGAGACGCTGTTGCCACTCGCGGTCGAAGAGCACTGAAGCGTCGTCGGACTCTGTGAGCCGCTCAAGGAACTTCCGCGCGGCAGAGCGTTCCATGACGGTGTCCACCAGCTGCTCGGCGACAAATCGCGCGGTCGCCAGGGGGCTGAGGTCCTCGAAGTGTTCCTTGTACTGCGTCAGCAAGCCCTTCGCGACCAGCTGCAACAACACAGTGTTGTCGCCTTCGAAGGTAGTGAAGACGTCGGTGTCGGCCTTCAAACCGGCCAGCAGGTTCTCCGCCAGGTATCCGCTGCCGCCGCAGGCTTCGCGGGCCGTTTGGATCGCCGCGGTGGCGTGCCAGGTGTTCAGGGCCTTCAAACCGGCCGCGCGGGATTCGAGTTCGCGTTGTTCTTCTTCCGGCGCGTCCGGGGCGATGTCGTGCAGGGCGGCGACCAGCTCCTCCTGAGCGAAGTGCAGGGCGTAGGTCTTCGCCAAGGCGGGCAACAGCTTCCGCTGGTGTCCCAGGTAATCGAGGATGACGACCTCGTCCCCCTCTGGACGCTGGAACTGCCGCCGCTGGTCGCCGTAGCGGATGGCCAGCGTCAGGGCTCGCTGGGTGGCGCATCCGGCGCTGCCGCCGACACTCACGCGGCCTCGGATGAGCGTGCCCAGCATCGTGAAGAACCGGCGGCCGTCGCTTTCGATCGGGCTCGAGTAAGTCCCGTCCTCGGCTACGTCGCCGAAGCGGTTCAGCAGCGCTTCCCTTGGCACGCGGACCTGATCGAAGGTCAAACGTCCATTGTCGACGCCGTTCAGACCGGCTTTGATCCCGCAGTCCGCGATCGTGACGCCGGGGGCCGGAGCACCCGAATCGTCGCGGATCGGGACCAGGAAAGCATGCACGCCACGGGATTCGCCGCCGGTGATCAGCTGCGCGAAGACCACCGCGAGCTGTCCGTCGCGGGCCGCGTTGCCGATGTATTCCTTGGTGGCGCCGGGATCCGGGCTGTGCACGACGAACTCGCGCGCGGCCGGATCGTACGTCGCCGTGGTGCGCAGGTGCTGGACGTCGGAGCCGTGGCCGTGCTCGGTCATCGCGAAGCAGCCCAGCAGGTCCAGATTCATGATGCGGCGCAAGTACTTCTCGTGGTGCGTCGCGGTGCCGAGCAGCTGCACCGCGCCGCCGAACAGGCCCCACTGCACGCCGGCCTTGACCATCAGCGACAGGTCGCCGTAGCCGAGCATTTCGAACGACATCACTGACCCGCCGACGTCGCTCAGCCCGCCGTACGCGGCGTCGAAGCCGAGCGCCGGACGGTCGGTTTCGGCGAGTTTCCGCAGCTGGTCCAAGACCTGGACGCGGTGCGCCTCGACGTCCAGACCGATCGTTTCCCGGAACTTCTCCGCGCTCATCTGCGCGCGCACGTCGCGCTTCAACTCGGCCCAGCGTCCATCGAGGACCTCGGTCAGCGCGTCCGGGTCGACTTTTTCGGGCACAGCGGGGACGTCCACAGGTTCCTCCGATACAGCAGGCTGCCTCCAGCCTGCCGCAGCGGAGGAAGTCCCGCAGCTCAGCCCAAATCGGGCCCCTTCGACCGCAGGTCGTCGACCTTGGTCATCGCCTCGCGCAGTTCGGTCAGCCACGCGTCCGCGTGCTCGCCGACCAGCCGCACCGCCCAGGCCAGCGCCTCGGACCGCGACCGCGCGACGCCGGCGTCCACGAGCGTGTCGAGTACCAGCCGTTCGGGCTGCCGCAGCCGGGTCATCACCGGCACCGACAGCGTCGTGAAGTGCGCCGTCGTGCCGCCCAGCTTCGCGCCCCACGCCACTTTGCGCTGGTAGCGGTGCTCGGCCTGCCGCGCGATCTCGATCCGCTCGTCGCGGGTTTCCTCGCGGAACCGGCTGATCCGCCCGTCCTCCGCGGCCGCGCGGGCCGCGTCGTCGGCGTATTCGCCGGTCAGCGCGGGCAGCTCGCCGACGACCAGGATCTCTTCGCGGTCCACGGTGATTTCCGGCTCGCCGGTGAACCAGCCGTCCGGGAGCCGTCCGCCGAACCACGCCGCCGCGTCGTCCGCCGACGGCGCCTCGGCCTGCTGCCAGCCCCGGCCTTTCCAACCTCGCCCCATGACGTCCACCATCCTTGATTACATGATTACGTCACTACTGAAGCTACGCTGATTCCACTGCAGCGGGTAGCGCGTTCACCAGGGGCGGAATTCGTCAGAGCTGGGCGATGAGCTGGTCCGCCGCGGTCACCGGGCGTTCGCAGACGTAGCCGCGGCAGACGTACGCCGCCGCCTCGCCGCCGACCAGCGGCCGGTCGGCCAGCAGCGGGACGCCGGGCGCGTCCGGTTCGCCGCCGAGCACGATGCCGCCGCCGTGGATGTGCTGCGCGGCGGCAGTGACCAGCTGCGCGCGTTCCCCGCCGACCACCGCGACCTGCACCGGTCCGGACTGCGCCGCCTCCGCCACGGACAGCCAGTGGCCAGCGAACCGCGGCACGCGCGCGGCGAGCAGGCCGACGCGACGCAACGCCAGTTCAGCAGCATCGCGGTAACGCGCCGCTTGGTCAGACCCGGCCAGTGCGGAGGCGGTGAGCAGCGCGCCAGCCAGTGCCGAAGCGCCGGACGGGCTCGCGTTGTCCGTCGGATCGGACGGACGCTGCACCAAGACTTCGGCGTCGTCGGCGGTGTCGTGATACGCGCCGGGAGCGGAATCCGAGGCGAAGTGCGTCAAGGCGACGTCCAGCAGCCGGGTCGCTTCGGTGAGCCAGCGCGGTTCGCCGGTGGCCTGGTGGAGGGCGAGAAGACCGTCCGCGAGGCACGCGTAGTCCTCCAGCACGCCGACCGGAGCCCCGACCGCACCGTCGCGCGAACTGCGCCGCAGGCGTCCGTCCACGAGGTGCAGGTCCAACAGCAGGGACGCCGCGTTGCGAGCGAGTTCGATCCACTGTGGACGCTCCAGCGCGACGCCCGCTTCGGCCAGCGCGGAAATCGCGAGACCGTTCCAGGCCGCGACTACCTTGTCGTCTCGCCCCGGTTGTGGCCGCGCCGCCCGCGCTTCGAGCAATGCCTGGCGGACGCGCTCGAATCGGGCGAAATCGTCCGGATCTGCCCGCAGCTGGAGGGTCGACGCGCCTTCCTCGAAGGTGCCCTCTTCCGTGACGCTGAACAGCTCCGCTGCCCACGGACCGTCCTCGCCGAGCACCTCGTTGAGCTGCGCGGGAGTCCACACGTACGTCAGCCCCTCGACACCTTCGGTGTCCGCGTCGAGCGACGCGGCGAAACCTCCTTGCGGCGTAAGAAGATCGTGCTCGAGGAACCGGACGATCCCCTCCGCCACCCGCCGCGCCGACGCCGACCCACGGCGGGCGAGATGCGCGTACACTCGGAGCAGCAACGCGTTGTCATACAACATTTTCTCGAAGTGGGGCACGATCCACTCCGCGTCCACGGAGTAGCGCGCGAACCCGCCGCCCAGTTGGTCGTGAATGCCGCCGCGAGCCATCGCCTCCGCCGCGGACTCGGCGAGCGCATACGCCTGGGCCGAGCCCGTGCGTTCGTGGTGCCGCAGCAGGAACTCGAGCACCATGGACGGCGGAAACTTCGGCGCACCACCGAAACCGCCGTGCACGGGGTCTGCCTCCTGCGCGAGTTTCGTCACCGCTTCCGCCAAAGCGTCCGCGTCGACGGCGGCCTCCTTCAACGGACCGCTCTGCTCGGCAAGATGCCCGACGATCTGTTTCGCGCCCTCGCGCAGGTCGTCCGGCCGTTCCTCCCAGGCTTCCGCGACGGCCAGCAGCAGCTGCGTAAACGACGGAATCCCTGGACGCGGCGCGGGCGGATAGTAAGTGCCGCAATGGAACGGCTCGCCCTCCGGCGTGAGGAAGCAGGTCATCGGCCAGCCGCCCTGGCCGGTCATGGCCTGCGTGGCGGCCATGTAGACGGCGTCGATGTCCGGCCGCTCCTCGCGGTCGACCTTGATGTTGACGAAATGCGCGTTCATCAGCGCCGCGGTGCCCTCGTGCTCGAAGGACTCGTGCGCCATGACGTGACACCAATGGCAGGCGGCGTACCCGACGGACAAGAGAATCGGCACCCCGCGCCGGCGCGCCTCGGCCAGCGCTTCCGGACCCCATTCCCACCAATCCACCGGGTTCTCGGCGTGCTGCAGGAGGTACGGGGACGTCGCTTCGGCGAGGCGGTTCGACATGGTGCCGAGTGTGCCGCATTCCGGTAGTCGGCACATGGAGCGGGACAATCGGCCAGAACGGCCACCGCACCCCGCCGAGGTCGGGCAGAACTCGCGCCGATCCGCTGAGCGGACGCTGAGAAATCCGACCACTGGCCTTGGTCGCCCGAAGAGAAGCTCGCTAGAGTCCGCCTCCATGAGGCGATCCGCTCGCGTTGGCTCCCTGAAATCCCTCACCGCACTCGCATTCATCGGATGTCTTGGTTTGTCCGGTTGCAGTGTCCATGCGGCTTCCGCGGCACCGAACTGGATCAGTTTCGCGAACGGCCGCCTCGCGTACGGCACCGATGCGCAGGGCAACCGGATCCCCGATTTCTCCCGGGTCGGCTACCGGAACGGCGATGCTCCGCCGCCGGAACTGCCGGTCGCGGCGACTGTCGGGCCGCAGCCGTCCGGGGATGACACCGCACGGATTCAGCAGGCCATCGACCAGGTCGCGAACAGCGGCAAGCCCGGCGCCGTGCAACTGTCGGCAGGCGACTACCGACTCGAAGGCACTCTCCGGATCAGCGCCGGCAACGTCGAACTACGCGGCGCGGGCAGCGACGCGAACGGAACGCGGCTGGTCGCGGCGGGCACCCTGCACACCCTGGTCACGATCGCCGGCACCGGCTCGCGTGCCTCGGCCGGATCGGCGATCCCGGTCGCCAGCGGCTACGTCCCGGTCGGTGCGGATCAGCTCGACGTCACCGATTCCTCGTCCCTGCACGTCGGCGACCACGTCATCGTGCAGCGACCGCAGGAACAAGCGTGGATTCACGCGATCGGCATGGACCAGATCCCGCCGCGGCCGGACGGCACCCCGAGCAAGCAGTGGACTCCGAACGCCGGCCTGGAGTTCGACCGGACGATCACCGCTGTCCACGGCAAAACGGTCCGCTTCGACGTGCCGCTCACCAACGCCTTGGAAAGCCAGTACGCCCACGCGACCGTCACCCGCTATGCGTATCCCGGGCGGATCAGCGGTTCCGGCCTCGCACACCTGTCCGCGGACGGCGCCCAGTTCGAGCGGGATCCCGCGTGGCACGACGACGGTTTCTTCAAATCCCAACTGGTCTCCGTGGACACCGCGCAGGACAGCTGGATCGACGACGTGGTCGCGGACCATTTCGGTTCCGCCTTCACGGTGGGGCAGAACGCGCTCCGGATCAGCCTGCTGCGCACCTCGTCTCTCGACGAGTCCGTCCCGCAGGACATCCACGACCAACCCGCCGCCTACACCATCAGCGGCCAGGAAACCCTGGTGCGGCAATGCACCGTCACCGGCAGCAACGTGCACGCCTGGGTCACGCAGGCGAGGGTGCCGGGCCCCAACGTGATCAGCCGCTGCACGGCGACGAACACCGGTGCACGGATCCTCGACGCCGGCCCGCACCAGCGCTGGGCCAGCGGCACTCTCTACGACGACCTGGCGATGAGCCCGCCGTCCGGTCATCTTCAGCTGTCCGACCGGCAGTGGATGGGCAGCGGCCAGGGCTGGGCGGGCGCGAATTCGGTCCTGTGGAACTGCGCCGCCGGCTCCTATCTCGTGGAAAACCCGCCGACCGCGCACAACTGGGCGCTCGGGTGCACCGGAACTCAGGACAAGCCGCCGTCGGGCCACCGGACCGGCGAGATCGGGTCGCCCGGCACGCACCTTCCGCCGGAAAGCCTTTACGACGAGCAACTGGCCGAACGGCGCTGACGAAGCCTTCCCCGCTGTCTGCGGCTTAAGACATTCGAGTGATGCTTGCTGTTGGCCGTACGACAGTCGCCCTGCTCAAGTCCATAAACGGTGAACTCCGTTGCGAGTTGCAGTTCGCAAATGCAGACAGGCTTAATCGCGGCGACTAGAGTAACTACCCGGCTCCACAGGGTGACGAATACACCTGGGCCCAGCGGACCCGGGACGATCTACGCACGGGGAGGCGTACATCGTGGCCGACAATCAGCAGTCCGACCTGCCTCCGAACCGGAGGCGCGGCGCCGCGTCGATCGAGACGACGGCGGTCGCGCCGCCGCCGGGCGACGGGTACTCGTACGACAAAGCGACGCTCAAAGAAATCGCGACCCGCTACGAAAAACTCGCCGACAAGTTCCGGCTCGACAAGGATCGCGCAGGGGTCATCGCGCGAACCCAGCCGCCCGGGCTGGATTTTTCCAGCACCGACAACGCGGCCGTCTTCCGAAGTTCCGGAGAAGTCCTGTGGGGCTCGCTGGAGCAATGCGAACGGTATTGCCGCGATCAAGCTGCCAAACATCGCGCGGCGCTCCAAAAATACTCGGATGCCGACGAGGCGCATTCGACCGAAATGCACCGGGCCGGGGGAAGTCTGTGAGACGCGCCCTGGCGCTCGCCCCCTTGGCCCTGTTCGCCCTCGCCGGCTGCTCGGCCACGACCCCGGGGCAAGCCGTCCCGGCCGAGAGCACCGGTCCGCCGACGGCGAGAACCACCCCGGCGGACGAGGTTCCCGGCCCCGGCGTGCCGAAAGTGCCGAACCCGATCGACATCACCAGATTCAAGCAGAATCCCTGCGCCGCTCTGACCGCGGAGCAGATTTCGAGTCTGCTCGGCGACGAGGCACGCGTCGTTCCGGACCCGAAAGGCGCCGGCGGACCCGGCTGTGGCTGGTTCTCCCAGGCGCACCTCGTGGTGCTGTTCCCGAACGTCGACAAACTCGGTCTGACCTCGATCTATCGCGCCAAAGGCGGCACCTATCCGTTCTTCGCGCCCCTCGCCCCGGTGGACGGTTACCCGGTCGTCGCTTACGGCATAGAGGACGTGCGGGCCCGGCTCGGCGAGTGCAATGTCGCGCTGGGAACGAGCGACCGCGAAACCGTTGACGTGTCGATCACCCAATCGCCGGCGCACAAAGGCGAGAAGGATCCGTGCGAATCAGCGCGCGAGGTCGCGGGGAAAGTGCTCGGCAATCTGCGAGGAGGACGCTGATGGACGGTCGATCATTGACCCCGGCGGAGATCTACCAGCACATCACCGGCGGGCAGGGGCCCGAATCGCTGGGCGAGACCGCGAGGTCCGCGGCGGATCTCAGCCGGGACTTGACGGAACGGATCGACGAAATCGCGGCCCTCGCGGACAAAATCCGTACCGGATGGCACGGAGCCACCGCTGAGGAAGCCGCTGGCTCGGCTGGTCCGCTGATGTCCGCTTCCGCGTCGATCAGCACGAATCTCGTGTTCGCGCAGGCCGCGGCGGACGGGCAGATCTCGGCTTTCCAGACTGTCAAAAACACGGTGAAACCGATCGGCGACCGCCCGGAAATCGGCCCGCAGCACGTGTACGACCTGCTTCAAGGAAAGCTCGCTTACTTCGCCGAGCTGAACCAATGGCAGACCGACGCCCAGCACAACATCGACGCCTACACCGGATACCACTCGACGACCGGCGTCAACTCCGGCCGGATTCCGGCGCACTACGCGGAACTGAGCGACACCGGTGCGTCCGTTTCCCCCGCCAGTACCAGCACACCGCGGCCACCAGTCGCGGGTCCCAGCAGACCGAGCGGCAAACCGCCCGACCACCGCCGTGCTGGCGTCAGCGAACCGCCTCCGGGCAACGCGGGCTCCGCGGGTCCGATGCCGAACCCACGGCAGCCGAGGCCTGCGCCAAGCAGCGAGCGCCCGGCGCATCATCCGGGCAGTCGCGGACCCGACCCGGCGGAAAGCCATTCCTCGGCAACGCCGTCCGAAGCGGCCAAACCGCCGGATTCGACTCGCCTCAGTTCGTCCGCTCCCAGCCCGATCGCATTGCCGCCCGGATATCGATTCGGGCCTTCCGGCCAGCCGATCAACCCTCTCGGCGCTCCCGGATTCGATCCGGTACCCGGCAGCGGCTACGCCCTCAGCAGCCCCGGCGGCGACCCGAACGGCGGCCCGGAAAGCGGAAACCGGACCGGTGCCCGCGCTCCCGGCGGACCGGCTCCGGCCCGCAGCGGCCAGGCCGGAACGCCAGGCGCGGCAGGGAAAAACGGCAGCATGGCCGGCAGCGGAATGCCCGGGAAAAGCAAGGAAAAGGACAAGGAGAGAACCGCTCCGCCCTACCTGCGGGAGACCGATCCGGACGTGTTCGGCGGGAGCGACGGCAAACCGACGCCGCCGGTGATCGGGGACCGGCCGGTCCGTTAGGCCGGGAGGAAGCGGTGCGCGCGACCGAGCTGTCCCTCGACGCCCTTCTCGGCGCGCTCCGGGAAGCTGGGTTCGACGAGCCGCATCCGGTGTTTTCCGGGCGGCTTCGGTTCACGGCCGACGAACGGCGGCTCGACCGGACCGTGCGCGAAGAGCTGGCGTGGCTCGGACTGACCGAGCACGGGCGGTTCGTCGACGAGTTCGAGGACGTCCTCTACGCGCTGGGCCGCGCCGACACCGAATACGTCGCCCACGTCGAGAATCAGGACATCCGCTACAGCGTGCTCGTCGCCGTCCGGGGACGGACCGGCGTCAAAGCGTTGTGTCGCGGCAACCGAGTGCGGCTGAAGGTGCTCGACGGGACCCATACCCCGGCCGGTGCGCTGGTCGCGAGCCTGCCGCGGTACCGGCCGGCCCAGCTGACTGCGTTCTCCCTGCCCCAGGAGGACTTCCAGGCGGACCACTCGGACGATCGCAGCCCAGCCGCACGCGTGGTCGACGACCTGTTCCAGCAGACCTGGTTCGGCGTCGGCGAGATGACCGTCGTCGTGCGCGAACCGGCGCGACCAGGGCGCGCGGAAGCCGGGCCGCTCAGCTACCTCGACCTCACCGACGGGCGCGTCGCGTTCGAGGTCTCCGGGCCCGAGGGAAACCGGTACATCACGGTGCTGCCCGGCGAGGACAGCCTGCTCACGGACAAGCTCACTGCCCTCCGCGACGGGCTCGCCAGGTAGCGCCTCGCCCGCCGCCGGAGGTCAGTCGCTCTTCTTGGCCGTCGCCGCGTCCGGCTTCTTCTCCGCAGCCGCAGCCGGTGCCGGTGCCGTCTCCGAATCCGCCTCAGCCTCAGCCGAAACCGAGCCGTCCGCGGAACCAGTCTCCGAAGCGGCCTCTTCCTGGTCGAACGTCTGCGGCACCTTCTTCAGGTGCTTGCTCATCGACCGGACCAGGAAGACGACCGCGACCAGGAACAGGATCAGCACCAGCAGGCCGACCGGCGAGGACTTGCCGAAGTCCTCGCCCTGGCCGCCGTTGTCCCCGCTGTCCGGCTGCTGGGACAGGACCAGCGCCGACGCGGTGAGCGGGACGACCGCGACGGCCGGCACACCGAAACTCATGGGCTCACCTTCTCCTTGATGCCTGCGAACAGATCGTCCTCCGGCAGCGTGCTGTCCACCAGGGAGCGGTTCAGCTCGTACTCCTCAGTGGGCCACACCTCGCGCTGGATCTCCAGCGGTACGGCGAACCAGCGGCTGGTCGGGTCGATCTGCGTGGCGTGCGCCTTCAGCGCCTCGTCGCGCACCTCGAAGTATTCCCCGCACTCGATCCGGGTCGTCACCCGCTCCATGATGTCGGCGCGGTCCGGGTCCCAGGACTTGAGCCACTCCTCGTACGGCGACTCCAGCCCGGCCTCCTTCAGCGCGGTGTCGAACGCCACCATCCGGGCCTTGGAGAACCCGTGCATGTAGTACAGCTTGAGCGGCTGCCACGGCTCGCCCGCCTCCGGGAACCGCTCCGGGTCGCCCGCCGCGTCGAAGGCCGCCATCGACACCTCGTGCGTGCGGATGTGGTCCGGGTGCGGGTACCCGCCGTTCTCGTCGTAGGTCGTGATGACGTGCGGACGGAACTCGCGGATCACGCGGACCAGCGCCTCGGCGGCCTCCTCCAGCGGGATCACCGCGAACGAGCCCTCCGGCACCGGCGGAAGCGGGTCGCCCTCGGGCAGCCCCGAGTCGATGAACCCCAGCCAGCGGTGGCTCACGCCGAGGATCTTCGCCGCGCGCGCCATCTCCTCGCGGCGGATCTCGGTCATGTTCGCCAGCACGTCCGGCCGGTCCATGGCCGGGTTGAGAATGCTGCCCGCCTCGCCCCCGGTGCAGGTCACGACCATGACCTCGTGCCCTTCGGCGACGTATTTGGCCATGGTGGCGGCGCCCTTGCTCGACTCGTCGTCGGGATGGGCGTGCACCGCCATCAGGCGCAGTCGCTGCTTGCGGTCTTCTGTTGTCAGCTCGTCGGCTCCCACCATGGTCCGAACGGCCCTTTCCTGTCCTGTTATTCCGTGACACCCGGTTGCGCCGCGGTAAACCGCCCCGGCTCCGCGCCGCCGGAACGGGTCGCGGATACTCGACCAGGGTGGTGCCCCGGACCGGCCGCACCGCCTATTGTCCCCAGGGGTACGACAAGTTTGACCGGAGGCCCGGATTTGCAGAGCGGGGAGACCGTGACCGCCGAGGGCGACGCCGTTCCGGCGCGGCCCGCGGACCGGTACGGCGCCGCGGGCAAGGGCAAACCGTCGAAGCGCTGGCGGAGGTGGCTTTTCGTGGCCGTCGCGCTGGTCGTGAGCGGCGCGATCGGCTTCGTCTACTACCTCAACCTCGGCAAGACCCCGATCGAGGCGGAGCGCGTCGGCTTCGAGGAACGGCCGGGCGACGCGATGCAGGTCACGCTCAACGTCACCCGGGACGACGACAGCAAGCCCGGCGTGTGCGTCGTCCGGGTGCGCGACAAGTCCGGCGCGGAAAGCGGCCGCCGGGAGGTGCTGGTTCCCGCCGGGGCCAGCCACAGCAGGGTGAACACGGTGGTGAAGAGCATCGGGACCCCGGTGACCGCCGACGTGTTCGGCTGCTCGTATTCCATACCACGCTATCTGTCAACCCCGTAGCGGCCAACGGAGTGAAATGCGCGGCGAGCGTCCGCGCGGCGTGAAATGGACCGGCGTCGACCTGTCCTGCCGTGATACGCTCGTACACCAGCACGGCCCCCGACGGGCCGTGTTTTTCCTTTATCTCAGCCGCGTGCGTACGCGGTGGCCGGCTTGTACACCCAAGCCTGGCAGGCCCTACGAGGAGATGGTGACCGTGAGCGACACCAAGGTGACCTGGCTGACCCAGGATGCCTACGACAGGCTCAAGCACGAGCTCGACGAAATGATCGAGAATCGTCCGGTCATCGCCGCCCGCATCAACGACAGCCGCGAAGAGGGCGACCTCAAGGAGAACGGCGGCTACCACGCGGCCCGCGAAGAGCAGGGCCAGGCCGAAGCCCGGATCCGGCACCTGCAGGAGCTGCTGCGCAACGCGAAGGTCGGCGAGGCTCCGGACGACGACGGCACGGCGGGCCCCGGCAAGGTGCTCACCGTCAAGTACGACGGGGACGACGAGGAGGAGAAGTTCCTGCTCGCCACCCGGGAGGAAGGCGCGGAGGGCGCGCTCGACGTGTACTCCCCCGAATCGCCGCTCGGCAAGGCGCTGCTCGGCGCCAAGGAGGGCGAGTCCCGCGAGTACGAGCTGCCGAACGGCAAGACCATGAAGGTCACCCTGGTCAAGGCAGTGCCCTACACCGAGTCCTGACCCGTCTTCCGCCGAACGCGCGCCCGCCCGGTTTTCCGTGGCCCGGCGCGCGTTCGGCGGTCTAGCGTGTCTTTCAGCTGAACCACTGGAGGACACCGATGAGCACCCACCCCCTCTGCCTGACCTGCGGGACGCAGTACGCCGCCCCGCGCGCGGACTGCCCGATCTGCGAGGACGAGCGCCAGTACGTTCCGCCGGGCGGGCAGAAGTGGACCGACCTGGCCGCGCTCCGCTCGGACGGCGACCTCAAGCCGCGGGTCGAGGAGCAGGGGCCGGGGCTCATCGGCATCGGCTCGGACCCGAAATTCGCGATCGGCCAGCGCGCGCTGCTGGTCCGCGCGGCGAGCGGCAACTTCCTCTGGGACTGCTCCGCCTACCTCGACGACGAGCTGATCGGCAAGATCGCCGAACTCGGCGGCATCACCGGCATCGCGATCAGCCACCCGCACTACTACACGACGATGGTCGAATGGGCGCACGCCTTCGACGTCCCGGTCTACCTGCACGAGAACGACCAGCAGTGGATCGGCAGGCCGGATCCGTCGATCGAGCTGTGGACCGGGACGACGCTCGACGTCTCGCCGGATCTCCAGCTGATCAACCTCGGCGTGCACTTCACCGGCGGCACCGTCATGCATTGGCCGGACGGCGAGGAAGGCCGCGGCGCACTGCTGACCGGCGACATCGTGCAGGTGGTGCCGGACCGCACGCACGTCGGTTTCATGTACAGCTACCCCAACCTCATCCCGGAGCGGCCGAGCGTCGTACGGCACGCCGCGGAACTGTTGGAGCCGTACGCTTTCGACGCCATTTACGGCGCGTGGTGGGACGCCATCGTGCGTACAGACGGCCATAACGTCGTACAGCGCTCCGCGAAGCGCTATCTCACGTACGTGTCCTAGCCGTCCGTTCGAGCAACGGCCGCACTCGCGGCGGCACTGGTGTCGACAACGCGATCGAAGTCGACGTACGCAAGACATCCGGCACGCCAACCACTTCGTCGATGACGCGTTGCAGATCGTCGTTGTCACGCGCGACAAGGCGTACGAAGAGGTCGCCTTGTCCGGTGGTGGCGTGCACTTCGCACACTTCGTCGATCGCAGCCAGTGCCTCCGCGACACCGGCGCGTTTGCCCTGCGCGATTTCGAGCACGGCGAACGCGGTGAGGCTGTAGCCCATCGCGGCCAGATCGAGTTCCGGCGGGAAGCCGCCGAGGATGCCGCGTTCGGTGAGCCGGTCCAGCCGCGCCTGCACGGTGCCGCGCGCGACGCCGAGCCGGCGCGCGCATTCGAGCACGCCGAGGCGAGGCGAGTCGGTGAGCAACAGCAGCAGTCGCGCGTCGAGCGAGTCAAGCACCGGTTTTCTCCCTGCGCAGGTTGTCCAAGATGACCGAGCTTCTCCAGGATAAGCTGAACATATTGTCCAGCTGAAACGGAAACCGTTGCGCAGCTTGCCGGGCGCGACTCATGCTCAGTGCATGACCTCCACGATGGATCCGCACGGCGCACTCGACGACGTCAGCTACGACCAGCTCCGCCAGCTCGTCGGACTGGTGGACCACGACGCCTCGACCGACCCGTTCCCGGTCAAGGCACTGGACGCGGTGGTGTTCATCGCGGGCAACGCCACCCAGACCGCGTGGTTCTACCAGGTCGCGTTCGGCATGCAGCTGGTCGCGTACTCCGGCCCCGAAACGGGACAGCTCGACCACAAGGCCTTCGTGCTCAAGTCCGGTTCGGCGCGCTTCGTGATCACCGGCGGCGTGAAGCCGGATTCCCCGCTGCTCGACCACCACCGCCGCCACGGCGACGGCGTGGTCGACCTCGCCCTGGAGACCACCGACGTCGACAAGTGCGTCGAACACGCCCGCAAGGAGGGCGCGACGATCCTCGAGGAGCCGCACGACGTCTCCGACGAGCACGGCACGATCCGCCGCGCGGCCATCGCGACCTACGGCGAGACCCGGCACACGCTCATCGACCGGTCCCGTTACAACGGCATCTACCTGCCCGGCTACGAACCTCGCGAGGGCACCGTCAAGCGGCCCGAGGGCGCGCCGAAGCGGCTGTTCCAGGCGGTCGACCACTGCGTCGGCAACGTCGAACTCGGCAAGATGGACTACTGGGTCGACTGGTACCACCGCGTCATGGGCTTCGTGAACATGGCGGAGTTCGTCGGCGACGACATCGCCACCGACTACTCGGCGCTGATGAGCAAGGTGGTGTCGAACGGCAACCACCGGGTCAAGTTCCCGCTCAACGAGCCGGCGATCGCGAAGAAGAAGTCGCAGATCGACGAGTACCTCGAGTTCTACGAGGGTGCCGGCTGCCAGCACATCGCGTTGGCCACCAACGACATCATCGCCACCATCACCGCGATGCGCGCCGCGGGCGTCGAATTCCTCGACACCCCGGACTCGTACTACGACGACCCCGAGCTGCGCGCCCGGATCGGCGAGGTGCGGGTGCCGATCGAAACGCTGAAGGAGCACCGGATCCTGGTCGACCGCGACGAGGACGGCTACCTGCTGCAGATCTTCACCAAGCCGATCGGGGACCGGCCCACCGTGTTCTACGAGCTGATCGAGCGGCACGGTTCGCTCGGCTTCGGCAAGGGCAACTTCAAGGCCCTGTTCGAGGCCATCGAGCGCGAGCAGGAGCGCCGCGGCAACCTCTGATCCGCTCCTTCCCTTTCCCCGGCCCGTCCGCGAACCTTCGCGGGCGGGCCGTTTAATATTACGGCGCGCAACCGGAAGTTCGCGTACAGTAGTCGGCAGCACATAGTGATTCGCGCCGCGCGTCCCAATTCGGACCCGCGCGGAACCGACGGGGTCGCGCGTCCGTCATTCTGGAGACGTCACCGCGGAGAAAGGGGCCCGATGCCGGACAGCGTCGACGCCAGCGAGCAGATGATCGAGGGCTGGACCAAGCAGCTCCAGCAGACCGCTGCCCGCTACCAGGCGATGGCCGAGCGCATGCAGGGCCAAACCGTCACCGAGCGGTCGAAGGACGGTTCGGTCGAGGTCACCGTGGATGCCAAGGGGCTGCTGAAGAACCTGGTGCTCGCGGACTCCGCGGCGGGCAAGAAGATGGCCGACGTCTCCGCCGAGGTGCTGCGGCTCGTGCAGCGCGCGCAGGCCCGGATCCCCGAACTGCTGCAGCAGGCCGCGGCCGAGACCGTCGGCGGCGACGAGACCACCGAAACCTTGGTGGCGGACGCGCAGCGGACGTTTCCCGCGCCGCCCGCCGAGGAACCGGCCGAGTCCGGACCCGACCGGGTGCGCCGGTTCCTGCCCGAGGACGCCGAGGAAACCGGGGCTCCCGCACCGCCGCCGGCGCGTCCGGCAGGTCCGCCCGCACCGCCGCCCCCGCAGCAGCAGCAACGCCGCCGCCGGAGTTCGTCGGACGAGGACGACGACTTCGGCGGATCGATCCTGTCCTGACTTCAAGCCGTTCCAGGGGGAAGAAAAACCATGGCACCCAGGGGTTACGAGATCGGCGGCGATCTCGAGGCGCACGCGCGTCAGCTCGACGCGCTCGCCGACGGGCTGAAGCAGGCGGTCGACGCCGCGCACCAGGTCAGCATGCCCACTGACGCGTACGGCATTCTCTGCCAGCCGTTCCGGATGATGCTCGACCCGGTCGAGAACTACGGTATCGAGGCGTTGCAGAACACCGTGACGGCGATGGACGCGCAGGCGCAGAAGGTGCGCGACGCGGCGAAGGCGTACGACAGCTACGAAGGCGAAGCTGCCGGTTCGATGAAGGCGAGCGACTGATGCCCGACGCCAATCCGCTGGTCGCGGAGTCCAAAAAGGACGGCGACGGACCGGGACCGTTCACCGAGGGCAACGGCGATTACGGTTACGCCACCGGGATCAACATCGCCGAATCGGCGACCGACGCGTGGAAGGGGATCGCGGACGGCGACTGGGTTTCCGGCGGGCTCGGCGTCGCGAGCCTCGCCGGCGAGATCGCGGGCGCGGCGATCGACCCGTTCGGCTACCTGATGTCGTCGGTGGCGTCGTTCCTCATGGAGCACGTGCAGCCGCTGAAGGACATGCTGGACTCGGTCGCGGGCAACCCGCCGGTGATCCAGTCCTACGCCGACACCTGGGGCAACGTCGCGAAAGCGTTGCAGGAACGGCAGAAAGACCTCGAAAACGCGGTCAAGACCGGCACCGCGGAGTGGAAGGGCGACGGCGCGGACGCCTATCGCAAGTCCGCGGCGGAGGCGGCCGAGGCGATCGGCGGCGCGGCGACGGTCGCGAACGCGATCGGCACCGTCACGATGATCATGGGCCAGGTCGTCGCGTTCGTGCGCGGCCTGGTGCGCCAGCTCATCGCGGACCTGGTGGGCAAGCTGATCTCCTGGGTCATGGAGGAGGTGTTCTCGCTCGGATTCGGGACGCCGCTGGTGGTCGCGCAGGCCGTCACGGCGATTTCCAAGTGGGGCGAGAAGATCAGCGAGCTGCTGACGAAGCTGTGCGAGACGATGCGCCGGGTCTCGCCGCTGCTCGGCAAGCTCGCCGAGGTTTTCACCAAGATCATCAAGGTGCTGGGCAAGCTGGCCGGCAAGGCCACCGGCCTCGACGTAATCAGCACGAAGAACATCAAGGCGGGCGGCTTCTTCCACCGCGGCGGTTCCGGCGGCGGCGCGGGCGGCTCCGGCGGCTCTGGCGGCGGGCACCACGGCGGATCCGGCGACGGGGACGCGGAACCCGGCTCGCCGTCCGGTTCGCGGCGCTCCAACGGCTCGGACAACGCCGACGGCGGAGACGGCCCGAACAGCAGCCACAACGGTTCGGACGGCTCCGACACGCCCGGCGACCACTCCGGCGGTTCCAGCGATTCCGGCGGCCGCAACGGATCCGACAGCCCGAGCAGCGACAGCCCGTCGTCGCCGGGCTCGCATTCCTCGGCACCGGACGGCACCGGACCGTCCACAATAGACACCGCGACGTCGTCGACCCGGCGTGGTTCCGACAGCCCCGGCGGGAGCCATCCTGACTCCAGCCCGTCGACGCTGGCCGGTGATTCGAGCCCGACCTCCCGCAGTGGAAACGGTTCCTCGGACAGCTCGTACTCGCCGCAAAGCTCGCCGCACAGCGACGGCCCGTCCTCGGTCAGCGCGCCGTCCACGACGCCGCACTCCAGTGGCGCCCCGCATTCCGGCGGGTCCTCGTCGTCGGGCGGCGGCACGCATTCCGGCGGCAACGAGCCGAGTCCGCATCATTCGAGCAGCAACGACTCGACGTCGGCGAGCGGGTACGCCCCGCCTCGCACGGACGCGCCTTCCCCGCAATCCGCTCCCCCGCAGCACATCCGCTCGAACGACGGTGGCGGTTCGGCACCGAACCAGAGTCCGGCGGGCGGAGGAATTCCACAGCAGGGCGGCGGGGGCAGTCCGACCAGTGCCCCGGCTGGCGGCGGCAGTCCGTCGCCGCGGCCCAGCGGCGGCGGCTGGACCGGGACGCCAGGGTCGCGGGCGCCCGAGGTCGCACCGAACCGGGTTCCGGACGGCGGGCCTTCGGGTCGGCGGCCGAGTGGCGGGCCGAGTACGGCGGACGGTGGCGGCCCGAGCCGCACGCCGGATCGTTCCGGGCCCGGGCCGCAGCGCACTGGCGACGGCGGTTCCTCGACGCCGCAGCGCACTGGCGACGGCAGTTCGGCTCCGCAGCGCACTGGTGACGGCGGTTCCTCGCCGCGTGCTGGCGATTCCACCGGACGCGGTGGTTCCTCGCCGCAGCGTCCGGCGGATTCGTCGAGCGGCGGTCCGCAACGTCCCGGTGACGGCGGCGAGGCCGGTCAGCCCAAACGGCCTGGTACGGAACCGGGTCTCGGCCGTTCGGAACCGGCACCGACGTCCGGCGGCGGATCGCCCGCGTCGGCGAACCGCGGGTCCGGCGACGGTTCCGCGCCCCCAGCCGCGGCTGTCGCGACCGGTCCCGGCGGAGCCCAGCGCGGCCCGGAAGCAGGCGGTGGCGCACGGCGTCCGGACGGCTCTCCCGAGCCCGTCGCACGCGGCGGTGCTCGTACTGACGCGCCGCCCGCCAAGCCCGGCGAAACACCGCGGACGGGGAAGGAGTCCCCGGCGCAGAACGGCAAACCCCAGGTCGACGAGCCCGGGAAGCCGAAGGACGGCGGCAAGCCGGAGAACGCCGCCCCGGACAAGAAGCCCGGGCAGCACGACGGCGCGGAAAACAAACCGGGCAGCGACGCGTCCGAGCACAAGCCGGAGCACGCCGCTCCGGAGCACCAGGACCCGAAGCACCACGACTCGGACGGGTCGAACCACCACGACGACCCCGGCCCCGACGGCGCCCCGCCGCACCACGACGAGCCGCTGTCGCCGGACGAGGTCAACCACCGGCACGCCGAGGACACCCCGGCGGGCAGCTCGTACCACCGCGGCGACCCGGAACTCGGCGACCTGCCGCACCGCGTCCAGCCGGACCCGGACGGGCGGTACACGGTGGACGTGCACGTCACGGCGGACGGCCACGCCCGCATCGGCGACCGGCTGTACACGCCGGAGGAGTTCGCCGATGTCCTGCGGCACAACGGAAACTACGACGGCAGGCCGATCCGGCTGATCGGCTGCGACGCGGGGTCGAACGATTTCGCGCACCGGCTTTCGCGCGACCTCGACACCGAGGTGCTGGCGCCGAGCAAGCCGGCGTGGACCGATTCGCACGGCCGCGTCTTCTCGTCCGACTACGAAATCGGTCCCGACGGACGGATGCGGCCGCGGATCCCGCCGGACGGCGAATGGGCGGTGCACCGTCCGGACGGCACGGCGCACCACGTCGGCGACGACGGTTTCGCGCCGGACGGAAAGCACCACGACCCGCACGACATCGACGCCGACAGCTCCCGCCACCGCGGCGAAGACGGGGACGACGACGACCTCGACTGGCGCGACCGGCCCGGCCCGGACGGCCGCACGCCCCGGGAAAACCTCGCCGACCCGGAGTACATCAAGAAGCACTACTACGAGTGGACCGACCAGAAAACCGGGCGCACCGAGCTGCGGATCAGGCATTCCGCGGTCGATCCGGAGAACCCGCCGCACCCGGTGGACCTCGTCGACGGCAAGCCGGTGTTCAAGCACGACCGGCCGGCGGCGGAGTTCATGGGCTACGACGACGCGCGGTCGGGCACGCACGCCCCGCAGCGAGGCGACGCGACGGCCCCGGAGCACAACGGCGGCCAGCACGACGGCGGCCAGCACCAGGGCGACCACGCCGGGCACGACTCGGGGAACGGCCAGCACGACCAGGCTCCCGCCGAACAGCACGTGCCCGGAACGCATTCCGACACGTCGAACTGGCGGGAGAAGGACTACGACGCGATCGACCAGAAGGTGCACGATCGCGAAACCAAGTACCACGAGCTGAACGACACCCCGAAGGATTCCCCGGAGTGGAAGGACGCGCACAACGCGAAGAACGACGCGTCCGAGAAGCTGGGCGAGGAGGCGTCCGGGCACGCGGTGCGCGACCGGCTGCACCGCGAGTTCACCCAGGCCCATCCTGACCAGCACTTCGACGTCCGGGAACACCCGGACGCACCCGAGGGCAGCCACCGGTACCAGATCGTGGACGGCGACGGGAACGTGCGCGCGGACATCACGCCGCGGCATCCGATCGACGGCGAGAAGCCGGGAGCCGGGAACTTCGACCACATCTGGGAGGTCGACTACCACAACGGCGGCGAACCGCACTACATCGTGCACGAGGCCAAGGGGCCGGGCGGCCAGCCCAGCACGCGGTACGTGCCCGAGGACATGCGCACCTACCGGCAGGGCCACCCGAAGTACTTCGACGACATCGTCAAGAAGATGGCCCACACCGACCCCGACCTCGCGGACGCGCTCGAGCGTGCGAAGCTCCAGAAGAGGCTCGATTATGTGGAGGTGCGGGCGTTGGTCGACCAGACCGAGCACACGCACAAGAACCTCGGCTACGCCTACAAACCCTTCAACGGTTACGACTACCAGTCGCCGCTGACCCCAGCGTCCGGTGAGGAATGAGATAGATGACCGCCGTTCCCAGGCACTCCGTCAGCATCGACGTCGCGTGGAAGCAGATCGAGAAGTTGTCGCCGCAGGTGGCCTTCTACTTCGACTACATCACCCAGGACACCAGCGCGCTGGCGAACGTCCTGCGCCGGGAGCTGATGCTCGCGCAGTACCGCAGCGTCGTCGACCCGGACGCCGAGGACCCGGACACCTGGGGCGACCTCGGTCTCGCCGCGCAGGCCGCGGCCGCCGCTTTCACCGCGGCGTGCGCGCCGGAGGGCCAGGAGGTCGACGCGGTGATCGGCCGCCCGCGCCGTTTCGCGGCCACCGGCCCGACGCCGCGGACGGACCCGGCGGCTTGGCTCACCGCGGCCTGGCTCGCCGTGATCCAGCGCGACGACGTGCTGATCCAGCAGCTGGCCGCGGTCCCGCTGGACGTGCTGCGCGCGTCGGGCATCGAGCACGACGCCTACATGTACCCGTGGGTCGAGACGCTGCAGACGTTCCTCGCGCACCGCGAGGTCACCCCGGAGATGTTCCTGCCCGCGATGGACGGCACCGACCCGGACACCGCGCAGTTCACTCCTCCGGCGGCGATGCTGCAGCTCGTGTACCCGCCGATCCGGATGTTCTACTACGTGCTGCGCCGGGACTCGGAGAAGTTCGCCGAGGCGTTCGTCTCCGCGCTGGAGCGGCACCGCGAGTACTGGACCGCCGAGGACCGCTCCACCGACCCGGAGGGCTTCCTCGCACTGGCCCCGCTGGCGGTCGCGGTGCTCGCCCGTTCGGTCGGGATGACGTTCGACGTCCAGTCCGGTTACACGCCGGCCAACCTGCTCGCGGGCATTCTCCCGCCGCAGAACGGCTGAACGGCATGAAGCGTTCGCCCGGTGAGGAGCCGCTGACCCCATGACCCGGCCTCCGGTGCCGCTCACCGCTGCCCAGCAGCAGGAGCTCGTCCAGCAGATCGGCCAGGCGGCCGCGGCCGCGCTGCCCGCGGGCTGGCAGCAGCTGCAGGTCGTCTGCCGCGCCGCGGGACGGCACGTCGAAGTCGACGTCGCCGTGCTCGCCCCGGACAACCGGACCTACCCGGTCCAGCCGCATCCCGATCTGCCGCGGCTGCTCGGCGTGCTGCGCACCGGGATGTACCAGCCGGGCCGCGGCACGTGGCTGAGCGCGACCCTGGTGTTCTCCCCGCAGCGGCCGCCGTACGCGGACTACCAGCCGGACGTCGAGCCACGGTGGCGGCAGCTGCCCCCGCCGATCGGCTTCCAGGACGAGCTGCGGTTCTTCCCGCGCGAGGATCGGTTCGTGCCGCCGTGGTTGCGGCAGCGGGCCGGGGTGGTTCCTGGTGGTGTTGCTGGACAGCCGGTTCCGCCGCCTGTTCCTGGGGCGAACCCTGCGGTGCCGCCGCCGTTGCCGGGTGCGGAGAATGCGCCGCCCTCGACTGGGCCTGGCGTGACTCCGGAACAGCCGAGCGCGCCGCCGCCGTTGCCTGGGCAGGTGCCGCCGCCGTTGCCAGGCGCGGAAAACCCGCCGCCCTCGACCGGGTCTGCCGTGGCTCCGGAGCCCAGCACCCCGCCGCCGTCGGCTGGGGCGGAAAACCCGCCATCCTCGGCTGGGTCTGCCGCGCATCCGGAACGGGCCGCGGACGCAGAGCACTCTGTTCCCGCGCTCCCGGTCGATCAGCCGAGCGCGCCGCCGCCGTTGCCGGGAACCGAGAATCAGCCGACTTCGACTGCGGACTCTGTCCCGGGGCTCCCCGTGGACGAGCCCAACACGACTCCGCCTGTGGCCGCTACCCCGCCGTTGCCTGATCTTGAGCAGGCAGCCTCGGCGTCCGATGGCGATGAGGCGCAGTCCGAGCCGAGTGAGGTCGCGGCGGCTCAGATTGCGTCACAGAAGTCCGAGTCGGAAGCCGTTGTCCCCAAAGGGGATTCCCCGGGCTCGCCGGGTGAGTTGCGGACGCCGCGCGTCTACGACGGGTTCGACGAGGCGGAAAATCCGGTCGTGGAGCGGGAAGCGTTGTCGGCGGAAGAACGCGAGCGGGTTCTCGCGTATCTCGACAACGCGCCGGTCATCCTGGCGTCGCGCAGCAACGACACCGATGCCTTCGATCCGTCGCGCACGGACGCGGTTCCGCTGAACTTCCGGACCGACGGCAGCTGGGTGTGGCCCGGCGCGGTCGCCTATTACCTGCGTGAGCACGGGATTTCACCAGATCCGGAGCTGGTCGGGCACATCCGGGCGGTCGGATACACCGTGCCGGAGGTGGACGAGGCGACGCGGGACCGGATGCTGGCGGCGATGACCAGCCCGCCTGCTGAGGAAAGCCGTCCCCGGGAAGCGGAACCGACGGCGGATCCGGAGCAGCTGCTGGGCGAGATCTCGACGGCACTCGTCGCGGCGGCTCCGCAGGGGTGGCAGCGAATCGCCTTCGACTTCATGGCGTTGGGCAGGCACGCGAATCTCGCATGCGGCGCGCGGATGGCGGACGGGAGCACGCGACAAGTCCCGGTCGCGCGGGAACTGTCGAGGCCGTTGGCCGAACTGCGGCGCTCCAAGTACGTGCGAGGACGGGGCACCTGGTACTCGCTGTCGCTGGTCGTCGACCCGCCGTCGAACTACCAGGCCAGCTTCAACGAGGACGACGAACCGGCGTTCCACACGCCGCCCCGTCCCGAGGATTACGCGCTGGACCAGGAGCTTTACCCGCGCGACGAGGATTACCTCCCGCTGTGGTTCAGCGCCCGGCTGCCGGAGCGTCCACAGTAGACAGTCAGACGACGGTGAACCCGGCGTCGGCGAGGGCGGCCTCGACCTCCTTGCAGTGCTCGGGGCCGCGGGTTTCCAGGGCGAGGGCGACGTCGACTTCGCCGAGGGCCAGGCTGCCGGAGATGCGGGAGTGCTCGACGTCGAGGACGTTCGCGCCCAGGTCCTTCACGCACGACAGCACCGAAACCAGCGAGCCCGGCCGGTCCGGTACGCGCAGGTGCAGCTTCAGGTAGCGGCCGCCGGCGGTCATGCCGTGCTGGATGATCTGCTGCAGCAGCACGGGATCCACGTTGCCGCCGGAGAGGATCGCCACCACCGGCGGTTCGAAAGCGCCGGGGTGCTGCAAAAGCGCGGCCACGGAAGCGGCTCCGGCCGGTTCCACGACCAGCTTTCGCCGCTCCAGGCACAGCAATACCGCGCGGGACAAGGATTCCTCGGTCACCGTCACGACGTCGTCGACCAATGACTGGACGTGCGCGTAGCTGACCTTGCCCGGCTCGCCGACCGCGATCCCGTCGGCCATCGTGTGCACGTCGCGCAGCCGGACCGGCGCGCCCGCCGCCAGCGAAGACGGATAAGCAGCGGCGTCCTCGGCCTGGACCCCGACCACCCGGATCTCCGGATGCAGCGCCTTCACCGCCGCCGCGACGCCGCCGACCAGCCCGCCGCCGCCGGTCGGGACCAGGACGGTCTTCGCGCCCGGCACCTGCTCGAGGATCTCCAGCCCGACGGTGCCCTGACCGGCGATGACGTCGGGGTGGTCGAACGGGTGGATGAAGACCGCACCGGTGCGTTCCGAGAACGCGATGGCCTCGGCGAGGGTTTCGTCGACGACCGCGCCGTGGAGGTGGACCTCCGCGCCGTACCCGCGGGTCGCGGCGAGTTTCGGCAGCGGAGCGCGCAGCGGCATGAAGACGGTCGAGGAAATGCCGAGCAGCGACGAGGCCAGCGCGACCCCCTGCGCGTGGTTGCCCGCGCTGGCCGCGACGACGCCGCGCGCGCGTTCCTCGGCGGTCAGGCCGTGAATGCGGGTGTAGGCGCCGCGGATCTTGAAGGAACCGGTGCGCTGCAGGTTCTCGCACTTCAGATACACCGGGCCGCCGTGCAGCCGGCGCAGGTCGCGGGCGTGCTCCATCGGCGTGACGCGGGTGATGCCCTCGAGAAGCTTCCGAGCTTCCTGGATGCGCTCGACGCTGACCAGTTCCATGGCGCCGATGATGCCACCGACGGACGGCCGGGGTGCGCCGCCCGCCGGACCGGTACCCTGGATCACGGCAGCCACACATGACCAGGGAGTGCGACCATGGCACGCGCGCAGCACGGGACCACCTCCCGGGCCCAGTCCCGCACCGGTCTGCTGCCGCTCGCCGCGGGCATTCTGTCCGCGGTGGCCCTCACCGGAGCCGCCTTCGCGACCGTCGAAGCGGCCGGCTGCGCCGGCCCCGCCCAGTACATCCGGCACGACAATCACGTCGAACTGGTCGGCGGCTGCATCAACGGCGCGGACCTCCCGACGACGACCGGGACCCGGCAGGCCAATGCCCAGCCGGAGAACAGCAAGCCCTGATCCACGCTTCGGCTGAGCTGAGCAGCTTGGCTTTGGGCGGCAAGGGGTTTCGCCGGGTTCAGGTGGCGAGAACGCTTCGTCGAGACGGCGGCCGGGCGGATTCACCGGCAACCGGCACCGACTTCCGCTAGGCAATATCAGCCGAGGCCCAGCCTGAGATTCGGCAGGGCAGCTTCTCCGGGCGAACCCGCTCGCCTCGCGCGCCTCCACTCACGGGCAACCCCGCCCGACACTCGGCAAGGCAGCCACACCGAGCAAACCCGCACGCCCTCGCGCACCCCCACTCACAGGCGAAACCCGCCGAAGCGCTCGTGCCCACGAAAGGCTTCCCCCGGCACCGAGTTTCCCCGCAACTGCACCGCGCCAGCTGCGAGAACTTCGCCCCGAAACGGCAAGCCAGGCAGTCCCCGGTCAGCACCTCGAACGAGAACGGGGCACCGGAACCCAGCCCGATGCCCCGTCGTCGCGAAAAGATCAGCCCAGCGCCTGCGTAAGGTCCGCCACCAGGTCCCGGCCGTCCTCGATACCGACCGACAGCCGGATCAGGTCCTCCGGGACTTCCAGCGTCGAGCCTGCCGTCGAGGCGTGCGTCATCTTGCCCGGGTGCTCGATCAGGCTCTCGATGCCGCCCAGCGACTCCGCCAGCACGAACAGCTTCGTGCGGGACGCGACCTCCAGCGCCGCCTCCTCGCCGCCCTCTACGCGGAACGACACCATTCCGCCGAAGCGGCGCATCTGCTTCGCCGCGACCTCGTGGCCGGGGTGTTCCGGCAGGCCGGGGTAGTAGACCTTGGTGACCTTCGGGTGCTTCGCCAGCGTGCGGGCGACCAGATCCGCGTTGTCGCTGTGCCGTTCCATGCGCAGGGCGAGCGTCTTGAGCCCGCGCAGGGTCAGCCACGCGTCGAACGGGCCGGGGACCGCACCGGCGGCGTTGCGCAGGTAGAAGAGCTGCTCGCGCAGTTCGTCCTCGTTGGTGACGACCGCGCCGCCGACGACGTCCGAGTGGCCGCCCAGGTACTTGGTGGTCGAGTGCACCACGATGTCCGCGCCGAGGGCCAGCGGAGTCTGCAGGTACGGCGTGGCGAAGGTGTTGTCGACGACCAGTCGCGCGCCCGCGTCGTGGGCGACGCCCGCCAGCGCGGCGATGTCGGCGATGCCCAGCAGCGGGTTGGTCGGCGACTCGCACCAGATCAGCTTGGTTTCCGGGCGCATCGCGGCCCGGACCTCGTCGATGCGGCTCAGGTCGGCGACCGTGTGCTCGACGCCCCACAGGCTGAGCACCTTGTCGATCAGCCGGAACGTGCCGCCGTACGCGTCGTTGCCCAGGACCAGGTGATCGCCGGGGCGCAGGACCGTGCGCAGCACCGCGTCGGACGCCGCCATGCCGGACGCGAACGCCAGCGTGTGCCGGGCGCCCTCGAGCGACGCGAGGGCTTCCTCCAGCGCGGTCCGCGTGGGGTTCGCGGTGCGCGAGTACTCGTAGCCGCCCTCGCGGGTGCCGCCGACCCCGTCCTGCGCGTACGTGGACGTTTGGTAAATCGGCACGATGACCGCACCCGTGCGGGGATCGGGCTGCTGCCCGGCGTGGATCGCGCGTGTTTCAAAACCCAGGACGGAGTAGTCGTCGGCCATGCGTCCCAGGGTACGGGGCACCCCCGACAATCCCATCAGCTGGGAGGCAACTCACCATGCGGGAGAGGCTGCCGGTACAAAACGCACCGGCAGCCCCGAGGTCACCAGGCCTGCGGCGCGGGGTACCCGCCCTGGGCAGCCGCCTCCGGACGGTAGTTGACCCAGTCCGCGGTCGGCTTCACGATCGCCAGCACCAGGGTCGCGACCGGCGGGATCAGCGCGACCACGGCGCCGCCGATGCCCGCCCCCAGCATCTGGGCGCTGCCCTTGTACCCGGAGGTCGCGACTCCGGTGAGGACGGCGCTCAGGATCGTGTACGCGATCACCAGCCCGCAGCCGACGATCGTGCACACGCGGGCGGCGGGCTTGTGCAGGAAGAGGCCGATGCCGCCGAAGAACAGCAGGCCGACGAGCACCGCGTAGACGACGATTCCCACGTAGAGCTGCCAGATCGTGACGTGGACAGCCGAGAGCGCGACGACCGCGACGATGATCGAGATGATCGCGAAAATGCCGCCGATGATCGCGAGGATCCCGGCGATGATCGCGGTCGCGCCGTTCGGCTTCTGCTGGTACACGCCGGGCCCGCCCTGGTACGCCGGGTACGGCTGACCGGCAGCAGGCGGGGCGAACGGCTGCTGCGGGGCGCCCGGGTACGGCTGGGCCGGCGTCGGCTGGCTCGCCGGGTACGGCTGCCCGGGGAACGGGCCGCTCTGCGGCTGCTGGGGCTGACCCTGCGGGTTCTGGGGGTAAGTCACGGGGAGTCCTCGGCGTATCTGGTCCCGCCGGACGGCGGGTGGGGTGCCTGTATCGTGCCAGGCCCGCGCCGCTTTCGGGGAGGATTTACCAAGGTCGTGAGGGTGCTGAGACCGGTACCACGGGCACGCGGTAGCGCAGGTAGCCGAACGTACGCGGCAGCCCCGCCAGCACGAGCACGAACAGCACCGCCGCCGCGAGCGCGACGCGGTCCAGCGCGGCGAAATTCTCGAACCGCAGCAGCGTCCGGAAGTAC
Organism: Streptomyces sp. AA4; assembly: GCF_000158875.1. Taxonomy (NCBI): domain Bacteria; kingdom Bacillati; phylum Actinomycetota; class Actinomycetes; order Kitasatosporales; family Streptomycetaceae; genus Streptomyces; species Streptomyces sp. AA4. The sequence continues at coordinate 7,171,814 of NZ_GG657746.1, forward strand.
TCGGCGTACGCCGGGGAACCGCCCAGCGCGGGCTCCAGCAGAAGCGCGCCGAGGGCGAGCAACGCGCCCGCGATGAGCAGGACCGCACCGGCTGTGGCGCGGAAAAACGTCGCGATCGCGCCGATCAGCAAGACCAGCGAAGCGGCCAGGTACGCGGCGAGGTCGGCGAGCGTCAGCGGCGAGAGGTCGCCGAGGCTGAATCCGGAAGGAATGTCGAGGAACAGCCGTGCCGGGAGATAGCCGGACGTCGCGGCGGCGACGAGCCCGAACAGTCCGGCCGCGATCGCGGTGCTTCCGTTCGGCCGGCGCGGCGCCGGCTCCGCCGGGGAGAATTCCCGTTCCCGCTGCCGTGCCGGAAGTCCGTGCAGGCCGCTCACGGCAAGTCCCCCTCGGGCTGGAAAGGCGATTCGGACGGCGCCCACCCTAGCCGGGAAATGCGCGGTTGGGGACCGGCCGCGGCGCATGTCCGGCGCAATTCCCCCGGCTGCCGGAACGGTGGGGAAAAGGCCACCAGTTCTGTGCGAATCCCGCGAAAAAAGGACCGGAAAAGACGAAGGGCGCCACCGTCGGGAGACGGAGGCGCCCTTCGCGGAGATTCAGCGAGTCACCACTGCTGCGGCGGCTGCTGGCCCGGCTGGCCGTAGCCCGGAGGGGGCTGCTGCCCGCCCGGCGGCGGGTACTGGCCCGGCTGGCCGAAGCCGCCCGGCTGCTGCGGCGGCTGGCCGTAGCCCGGCTGCTGGCCCGGCTGGCCGTACCCGGGGGGCGGCTGCTGTCCGAAGCCCGGCTGCGGGTTCGCGCCGCTGCCCGGGTTCGGACCGCCCGGCTGCGGGAAGCCGCCGCTGTTCGGGTTCGGGCCGCCGGGAGGCGGGAAACCGCCGCCGTGCGGCTGGCCGAAGCCCGGCTGTCCGCCGCCGAAACCGCCCGGCTGCTGCGGGCCGCCGGGGCCGCCCGGACCGCCGGAGGACGCGCCGAGGCCGACGTACTGCGAGGTGGCCGGGATGATCGCGACCACGCCGATGATCAGGATGATGACGCCGAGGATCAGCGTCAGCATGCCGCCGCCGCTCGTGGCGCTGGAGCCGGCGCCGCCGTACTTGTCGGCGAAGGAGCTGCTGACCGACGTCCCGGACTTCGCCAGGATCGAGAACAGCAGCAACAGCACGCCGCCGACGAGCACGCCGATCGGGGCGAGCTTGCGCAGCACCGCCGCGCGCGAGGCGAGAGCCAGCGCGACGCCGCCGGCCAGCGCGACCACCGCGCCGACCAGGATCATGATCACGTAGAACCACAGCGTGCCCGGCGAGGCGAGACCGGCCTCGTCGAACAGCTTCTGGTAGCGGCTCGAGCTGTCGTACAGCTTCGAGTAGTCGCTGGTGTCGCTCATGTAGCTGAACGAGACGATCAGCGCGATCAGGCCGAGCAGCGCGGTGATGCCGCCGGCGATGTAGCCGTACAGCGCGTTCCCGCCGCCGCTCGAGGGCGCGGGGGACGCGCCGAACGGAGCGGGCTGGCCGAAGCCCGGCTGGCCCGGCTGTCCGGGCTGGCCGAACGCGCCCTGCGGCGGGGCGCCGAAGCCGCCCTGGTCGAACCCGCCCGGCTGGCCGAAGCCCTGCGGCGGCTGCTGGCCCGGCTGCCCGGGCTGACCCGGCTGGCCGAAGCCCTGCGGGGCGCCGAACCCGGCGACCGCGGCCGGGTTGTCCGCCGCGCTCGGCGGCGGGGCGTACGGGATGTTCTGCGGCTGCTGGCTCGGCGGGACCAGCTGCGTCGATTCGGCGTTGCCCTCGGCGCTCACGGGGTTGACCACCTGCGTGGCGTTCGAGTCAGCCGGCTGTCCGGGCTGCACGACCTGCGTCGGTTCCGGGGTGTCGCCGAAGGCGCCGCCGCCGTGCGAGGGCTGCTGCGGCTGGCCCGGCTGGACCACCTGGGTCGGCTCCGACGCGCCGAAGGGACTGTCCTGCTGCGGTGTAGGACCACTCGACGGGCCCTGCGGCGGCTGCTGGCCGCCGTCCCAGGGCTGGTTCGGTGGCTGCGGAGCACTCATGTGGGTCTTGAACCCCCTTGACGAGGACGCGAAAAAGTTCTATTCGGCCGTAACGCTATCGGATGCCCGGCCAGAACGCGCGCAGACGCCCCGGCCGGTCGCCGTGAGGTTGCGCCTATCGGCCGGCGAGGAACGCGAGCAGATCGTGCCTGGTGACGACGCCCGCCGGCTTGCCGTCGATGAGCACCAACGCGCCGTCGGCCCCTTCGAGCGCCTTCATCGCGGCGCTCACCTGCTCGCCGGCTCCGATCGTGGGCAGCGGCGGCGACATGTGCGTCTCCAGCCGGTCGGCGAGCTGGGCCTTGCCGGTGAACAGCGCGTCGAGCAGGTCGCGCTCGTTGACCGCGCCGACCACCTCGGCGGCCATCACCGGCGGTTCGGCGCTGACCACGGGCATCTGGCTGACGCCGAACTCCGACAGGATGGCCACCGCCTCGGCGACCGTTTCGTTCGGGTGCGAGTGCACGAGGCTGGGCAGCGCACCGGACTTGCGGGTGAGCACGTCGCCGACCGTCGCGCCGGAGGAATCCGGCGGGAGGAAGCCGTAGGACGACATCCAGGCGTCGTTGAACACCTTGGTGAGGTAGCCGCGTCCGCCGTCGGGCAGCAGCACGACCACGACGTCGTCCTCGGTCAGCCCCTCGGCCAGCTTCAGCGCGGCGGCCACGGCCATCCCGCACGAACCGCCGACGAGCAGGCCTTCCTCGGTCGCGAGGCGGCGGGTGATCTCGAAGGAGTGCGCGTCGCTGATCGGGATGATCTGGTCCGCGACGTTCCGGTCGTAGGTCTCCGGCCAGAAGTCCTCGCCGACGCCCTCGACCAGGTACGGCCGTCCGGTGCCGCCGGAGTACACCGAGCCCTCCGGATCGGCTCCGACGACCTGGACGCGGCCGTCGCTGACCTCCTTCAGGAACTTGCCGGTGCCGGAGATCGTGCCGCCGGTGCCGACGCCGGCGACGAAGTGGGTGATCTTGCCGTCGGTCTGCCGCCAGAGCTCCGGGCCGGTGGAGTGGTAGTGGCTGGCCGGGTTCTCCGGGTTGGCGTACTGGTTGGGCTTCCAGGCGCCCTCGATCTCGCGCACGAGCCGGTCGGACACGTTGTAGTACGAATCGGGGTGCTCGGGCGCGACCGCGGTGGGGCACACGACGACGCGCGCGCCGTACGCGCGCAGCACGTTGCGCTTGTCCTCGCTCACCTTGTCCGGGCAGACGAACACGCACTGGTAGCCCTTGCGCTGGGCGACCATGGCCAGCCCGACCCCGGTGTTGCCCGAGGTGGGCTCCACGATCGTGCCGCCGGGGCGCAGTTCGCCCGACGCCTCCGCGGCCTCGATCATCCGCAGCGCGATCCGGTCCTTCACGCTGCCGCCCGGGTTGACGTACTCGACCTTGGCGAGCACGAGCGGCTTGAGCCCCCGCGTAAGCGAATTCAGCTTGACCAGCGGGGTGTTGCCCACGAGGTCCACGATGTGTTCTGCGTACTCCACGCGACCAGCCTAAACAGCCGGGCCCCGGACCGGCTAGCGCGGGACCAGCCGGAGCCAGCCGTCGTCGCCGGGTTCCTCCGCCCATCCGGCGGGCCAGGCGCGGCGGTATCCGGGTTTCGCGAGGGCTCCGGCGAGCCGGACTTTCGCGTCGTCGGCGAATTCCGCGTGCTGTTCGAACTGGGCACCGCGGAATGCGTCGCGTTCGCCGCCGATGACTGCGCCGCGAAAGTCCGCGCGTTCTGTGAAGACCGCGTCGGTGAAATCGGCTTTGGTGCGGAATTCGGTGCAGCAGAACGTCGATTTTCCGGTGAACGTCGTTTCGTGACAGACGATGGAACGGATCCGGCAATAGGTGAGCGTCAGCTCGACGAGGTGGGCGCCGGAGAAGTCGAGGTCGATGTCCGGCCAGTACGACCCGTTCGGCTCCTCCCCGCCGCCCGGCCGCAAGTGCAGCATCAGGATCCGCTGCGCGGCCTTGCGCACCTGCACCTCCTCGGCGGTGCCGTCCAGCGGCATCCGGAGATACGCGCAGAGCACGTTGACTATGGTCTGCCGCTGGTCGGCGTGGCTTTGCGCGAGCCGTTCGAGCGCGTACAGCCCGGCCAGCCGGACCGGGGCCTTGTCGCTGCCGAGCTGGTCGGCGGCCTTGCCGTACATGTCGGTGATCCGGCGCTCGGTCGCGTCGTGGTCCTTCTGTTCCAGATCCAGTTCCGCGGACCGCTGCCGGCGCGCGGCGAGCAGCAGCGCGGCCGCGCCGCCGGTCCCGACGACGATGCTCGAGGCCGTGCGCAGCGCGTCGAGCCGCGACGAATCCGCCGGGGTGCCGCCGCCGAGCAGCCAGAGCAGCAGTGCCGCCGCGACGGCCGCCAGCAGCACGATGCCGGTCCCCCACCACGCGATCGTGCGCGTGGACAACACCCGGTTGCGCTCGGTCACGGCGGAAATCCTCCCACGGGAGCATGGTGGTGCATGTCGCCTTCGGCTTTCGAACCGACGCCGGACGCGGCAAGATGGTGAGCAACCGCTTAGTGCCGCCGACCCGAGGATGTGTCTGTCATGCCCGAAGCTGTCATCGTCTCCACCGCCCGCTCCCCGATCGGCCGCGCCGGGAAGGGCTCGCTGGTCGGGATGCGCCCCGACGACCTGGCCGTGCAGATGGTGCGCGCGGCACTGGACAAGGTGCCCGAGCTGGACCCGGCCGACATCGACGACCTGATGCTCGGCTGCGGCCTGCCCGGCGGCGAGTCCGGCTTCAACATGGGCCGCGCGGTGGCCGTCGAACTCGGCTACGACCACCTGCCCGGCTGCACGATCACCCGGTACTGCTCCTCCAGCTTGCAGACCACCCGGATGGCGCTGCACGCGATCAAGGCGGGCGAGGGCGACGTCTTCATTTCCGCGGGCGTCGAGACCGTGTCGCGGTTCGCCAAGGGCAGCTCCGACTCCTGGCCGGACACGCACAACCCGCTGTTCGCCGACGCCGAGGCGCGCACCCAGGCCACCGCCGAGTCCGGTGCGGACAGCTGGCAGGACCCGCGCGAGAACGGCCAGCTCCCGGACGTCTACATCGCGATGGGCCAGACCGCGGAGAACCTCGCGCGGCTCAAGGGCATCACCCGCGAAGAGATGGACGAGTTCGGCGTGCGGTCGCAGAACCTCGCCGAGAAGGCCATCGCGGACGGCTTCTGGGCCAAGGACATCACGCCGGTGACGCTGCCGGACGGCACGGTCGTGTCGAAGGACGACGGGCCGCGCGCGGGCGTCACGCTGGAAGGCGTTTCCGGACTGAAGCCGGTCTTCCGCCCGGACGGCCGGATCACCGCCGGCAACTGCTGCCCGCTCAACGACGGCGCGGCGGCGGTCGTGATCATGTCCGACACGAAGGCGCGCGAACTTGGCCTGACCCCGCTGGCGCGCGTCGTGTCCACCGGTGTCACCGGCCTGTCGCCGGAGATCATGGGCTACGGCCCGGTCGAGGCGTCGAAGCAGGCGCTGTCCCGCGCTGGACTGTCCATTTCGGACATCGACCTGGTCGAGATCAACGAGGCGTTCGCCGCGCAGGTCATCCCGTCGTACCGCGACCTCGGCATCGACCTGGACCGGCTGAACGTCAACGGCGGCGCGATCGCGGTCGGCCACCCGTTCGGCATGACCGGCGCGCGGATCACTTCCACGCTGATCAACTCCCTGCAGCACCACGACAAGCAGTTCGGCCTCGAGACGATGTGCGTCGGCGGCGGACAGGGCATGGCGATGGTGCTGGAGCGGCTTTCCTAGTTCCGGCAACGAAAAGGGCCGCCCGCGACTTAGCGCGGGCGGCCCTTTTCTTCGGTCAAGCGTCAGTGCATCAGCACCGGCGGAGCGGTCTCGTCGGATTCCGTCGCCGTGGGCACCACGCGCTTCTTCGGCAGGAAGAGCGCGGGCACCAGGCACACCGCGAGCAGGATCGTGCCCCACAGGAACGTCGTCGCGAACGACTCGCCCGCCAGACCGGCCGCGGCGTCGTGCGTGGCCGGGTTCATCGTCGCCGCGGTGGCGACCAGCTGGCCCTGGCTCGTCGGGACTCCGAACTTCCCGGCGAGCAGCGCCGCCAGGATGATCGACATCACCGCGGAGCCGATCGCGCCCGCGGTCTGCTGCAGGATGTTCGTCGCGGTCGAGGCCTTCGCCATGTCCTTGGACCGCAACGTCTGCAGCGCGGCCGAGGTGATCGGCATCATCGTGCAGCCCATGCCGATGCCCATCACGAACAGCGCGGTCAGCAGCTGCCAGTACGGAGTGGTCGCGCTGACCTGCGTGAAGACCACCATGCCCAGCGCGATCAGGACCAGGCCGGGCACCACGATCCGGCGCGGCGCGATCTTGTCGGCGAGGCGTCCGGTGATCGGCATCGCCAGCATCGCGCCGAAGCCCTGCGGGGCCAGCAGCAGACCGGCGTTCAGCGCGGTCTCCCCGCGCACCAGCACGAAATACGTGGGCAGCAACAGCATCGCGCCGAAGAACCCGACGCAGAACACGGCCATCGTGATCATCGCGACCGAGAACGAGCGGTTGCGGAACAGCTTCAGGTCGATCAGCGGATGCTCCATGGTCCGCGCCCGCAGCACGAACGCGACCAGCAGCACGAGCCCGGCCAGCGCGGGCAGCCACACTTCCAGCGAGGCGACCGTGCCGGTCGACGGAATCCGCGAAACGCCGAAGATCAGCGCGGCCAGACCCGGCGACACCATCAGCATGCCGAGGAAGTCGAACCGGTTGCCCGGTTCCGGCTCGTCCTTCGGCAGCAGGCGCAGCGCGAGCACGAAGGCGATCAGTCCGATCGGGACGTTGATGTAGAAGATCCAGCGCCAGCTCACCGAATCGACCAGCCAGCCGCCGAGGATCGGGCCGCAGATCGGGCCGAGCAGCATCGGCACGCCCAGCACCGCCATGACCCGGCCGATCCGCTGCGGACCGGCCGCGCGGGTCAGGATCGTCATCCCGGCAGGCATCAGCATGCCGCCGCCGAGGCCCTGCACGACGCGGAACGCGATCAGCGATTCGACGTTCCAGGCGAGCCCGGCCAGCATCGAGCCGACCAGGAAGGTGCCGATCGCGAGCAGGTACAGCCGTTTCGTGCCGAACCGGTCGGACGCCCATCCGGTGACCGGGATGACCGTCGCCAGCGCCAGCATGTAGCCGGTCGCGACCCACTGGATGGTGTCGAACGACGTGGCGAACTGGATGGTGAGCTTCTGGAGCGCGACGTTGACCACGGTGGTGTCGAGGATCGCCATGATGGCGCCGAGCACCACCACGGAAGCGACCTTCAGCACTCCCCGGTCGAGTTTGTCACCGGCATCCGGCGCGGCCGGATTCGCGGGTGCGGACATGCGGAACCCCATCTGTGAGTGGTGATGCGCAAGCCCGCGACGCGACAATACGACCGCGGTTCCCCCTTGCGCGCGCTCCAGACTAGCCGAGCGGCAAGCGGGGACGTAGTCCGTTTCGCTTCCGGAGGAAAACGTGGGGACTTTTCTCATCCCTGCTGACCTGGGAAAAGTCCCCACCGGCTCAGCAGATACTGTCCGTGCGCACGGGGTTGCCCAAACCGAACAACGGCCGCAGTTTCAGCCCGATCCAGGTGCCGAAAAGCGCGAACGCGCCCCACAGCCAGCCGTGCAGGCTGCCGACGGAAATGCCGCCCAGGTACGCGCCGATGTTGCAGCCGTTCGCCAGCCGCGCGCCGATTCCCATGAGGATTCCGCCGAGAACCGCGGCGACGGCGGTGCGCCACGGGATCGAGCTGTGGATCTTCCACGCGCCCGCGGCCGCCGCGGCCACGAACGCGCCGATCATGATGCCGATGTCGGTGAGGCTGGTCTTGTCCTGCCAGATCGGCTTGGACAGCGACGCCGCGTTCGCCTTCAGCCGCCAGAACTCCCACTGCTCCGGGTGCAGGCCGAACACCTGGAGAATTTTCGCGCCCCACAGGCTGAACGCGCTCGTGACGCCCCAGATGCCGCCGGAAACCAGGTACACCGCGCCGGCCAGCACGCCGAGCACGACCGCGCCGACGAGGATCGGCCAGGAGCCGCGGAAGATCCGGGCGAATCCGCGCGCGGTCGGCACGGTGTCGACCGGCGGCGGCACGCGGCGCTTCTGCACCACGCGGGTCGCGAGGACGATCGCGGCGAGCACCGCGATCGTGATCGCCCACGAACCGAACCAGCCGACGTGGTCCGACAGCAGGAAGCCGGAAACCTGCGGCCAGCCGGTGAAAAGCGGGTAGCCCCAGGTGTAGAGGACCGAACCGGCGATGAACCCGCCGAGGGTCAGCACGATCGTCGACTGCCCGGCCCCGACCGCGAAGAGCGTTCCGGACGCGCACGCGCCGCCGAGTTGCATGCCGATCGCGAACAGCGTGGCCCCGACGAACAACGCGAGCCCGATCGGCCCGACGTTCGCCACCGGCAGCGGTTTGCTGCCGAACAGACCCGCGCCGGTGCCGCAGATCAGGGCGATGAGCGTCGCGGCCGTGCCGAGCAGGAGGGTGTGCGCGCGAAGGCCCTGGCCGTTGCCGACGGCGATCAGCTGCCGCCAGGCGGACGTGAACCCGAAGCGGGAGTGGAAAAGGGCGAGGCCGAGCAGCAGCCCCAGCACGAGCAGGACCCCGAATTTCGCGCCGTGCGCGGCCCAGACGTAGGCGGTCAGCCCGACCGCGAGCACCGCCGCGACGGCCAGCGGGACCACCTTGACCGGCTCTTCCGGTTTCGGTGCCGGAGCCTCGCAGGAGGTCGGGAAATCGAGCAGTTTTCGCTCGTCGACAGGGGAATCGGTGGTCGCCACCACGTCTCCTGGGGGTGTCGGGGATTAACGGGACCCGCCCGGCGGCGGGCGGCGGTCCACGTTAGGTCCCCGTGAGCCCTGGACGCAGCCTGTCTCACGGAGTGCGACGAACGGCCGAAACCGGGCGTCCGGACGGCCTCTTTGTACCGCCCCGTCAGCTCTTGATGCAGATGGCTTCCTCGGGATCGGAGTACCAGCGGGCGGTGGTCGAACCGCTGCCCTCGCACACCGAACGGTCCTTCGCACCGGGCACCAGCTTGACGATTTCCGCGTTCTTCTGCGGATCCGTGCACGCGACCTTCTGGTACGTCGTCGTGGCCGTCTGGAGTCCGGCCAGGCAATCCCCTTGCTGCACGTTGGGAATGAGGCAGAGGACACGGCGGTTCTTGCCGCCGGTGAGGTAGCGGTAGTAGTCCCCGCGCGGGCAGGTTCCGCTCCGGCTGGCGCGGCTGACCGCGACCTTGACGTTCGCGCCGGGGTCCGCGCAGTCGACGGTCCTCGTCGACGTGGTCGAGCCGGACTTCTCGATGTGCATGCAGTCGTTCGCGTGGGTGTTGCTGGTCGAGTTGCCGAACGCGAAGAAGCCGATCGCGACCCCCGCCGCCACGACCACCACCGCGACGGCGACCAGCACCACGATCCGGGTCGGGAAGCCGCGCTTCGGACTCTGCTGGGGCGGCATCCCGCCCGGCCCGTAGTGCTGCTGGTACGGCGACGGGCCGGGCTGTCCGTAGCCCGGCCGCGGTCCGTGCCCGTGCGGCGGAACGCTCACGTAGTGCCTCGCAGACCCGAAAAGAAGATTCCGACCGGGCACATCCAACACGACGGCCGCCGGGGCTCGCAGAGGTTCGGGACAGAAAAACAGAAAAGGCGCTCCGCGCAACGCGGAGCGCCCCTTCCCGGGAAACCTGCGCGAGAAGCTAGTCGCGCAGGTAAGACAGCAAACGCAGGATCTCGAGGTACAGCCACACCAGCGTGGTCATCAGGCCGAACGCGGCGTACCAGGCCCACTTCGACGGCATGCCGGCGCGGATCATCTGGTCGGCCTGGTCGAAGTCGAGCAGGAAGCTGAACGCGGCGATGCCGATGACCACCAGGCTGAAGACGATGGCGATCGGGCCGCCGTCGCGCAGCGGGTTGAAGCCGAAGAACACCGCGGTGATCAGGTTGACCAGCATCAGGATGGCCGCGCCGGCGACCGCGCCGACGATCCACTTGGTCAGCTTCGGCGTGACCTTCACCGCGCCGGTCTTGTAGACGACCAGCATCGCGACGAACACGCCGGCGGTGCCGATGAGCGCCTGCAGGGCGATGCCCGGCAGGAACACCTCGAACAACCCGCTGAGCGCACCGAGGAACAGGCCCTCGGCTCCGGAGTAGACGAGCGTGAGCGGACCGCTCGGCTTGTGCTTGAAGATGATCACGAGCGACACGACGAGGCCCACCACGAGCCCGCCGATCAGCGCGCCGAGGAGCGGACCGCTCGGCGCGAGCCTGCCGAGGGAGTCGCGCACGAGCTGGGACTGCGCCCAGATCGCGGTGAGCACGCCGACGACGAGCGCGACGCCGAGCGACATGCCGGTCTTGATCACGACGTCGTCGACCGTCATCGGACGGTCGGCGGAGGCGGTGCCCGTCTGGCCGGGGCCGTAACCCGGGACGCCGCCTTGCCCCTGCGGCTGGCCGTAGGGCTGGTCGAAGCCGACGTTCGGCCCGTACTGCCCGGTCGCGGCCGCGCCGCGCGGGAGATTGCGGAACGCCGGGTTGCTGCTGGAACGCACCTGTCCTCCTGGACTTTATGGCACCTTGCATCGGGTTCAACGACCGCGGCGGCTCGCTGGTTCCCGTTCGGGTAAAGCCGATTTTACTCATCACCCGCACGGGTGGGGCGGCCCCCGTTACGGCCACCGTAGGCGATAAAGGTCACGACCGTTCACCGCAGGTCACCCGATGGTCTCTAGACAACTCCCATGGTGACCCGCGAACCTTCACATCGCGTGTCCGGGAAGTGACCGAACGCGTGTCGGGGAGTTGTTCGATCAGGTGAACTGCGAAGACGTCGTTTCGGCGTCGGCCAGGCACGTCGAAGGAGCCAACACACCATGGGGTGGATCTCACGCCCGCGCGCTCGCTGGCGCGCGGCCACCGGGCTGGTCGCGACCGCACTGCTCGGCGCACTCTCCGTAACCACGCCGGGGATCGCCTCGGCCGCCGCGGACCCGGTCAAGGGCGCTGGCCTGCCGATCGTCCACAACGAGGGCGGCACCAATTACGAGGACTGGCTCGGCTCGTACAAGGTGGGCGGCAAAGACGTCTTCTGCGTCCGGTTCCATCTGAAGGCGCCGGGCAGCGACGAGGCCTACCAGCCGGGCGACGAACTGCTGACGAAGTGGGGCGAGCCGCTGGAGCCCGACATCGCAGGCAACATCTCGTACCTGCTGTTGCGCTACGGCAACACCTCCAACAACGACGAGGCCGCCGCGCTGGCCCACCTGCTGCACTCGTGGACTGCCAAGACGCACACGCCCGGCGACACGAACTTCGGCACGCCCCCGGAGAAGGCCGCCTATCCGGAGCAGAAGTACTTCGACGCTCTCAGCGCGGCCGCCAAGAACGACGTGGCCAAGATGAAGGCCGAGGCCGAGGCGAACCGCGGCCCGTGGACCGCGTCGGTCACCGCACCGAAGGGCGATCAGCACCTCGGCCAGCCCGCGACCTGGACGGTCACGGTGAAGAACTCCCAGGGCAAGGGCATCCCGGACGTTCCGGTGAAGCTGACCGCCACCGACGGGACCGTCGGCCAAGCGGACAAGCAGGCCGACGCCGAGAAGGCTTCGGACTCTTCGTCCGGCAACTCCGCGCCCCAGGCCGCGGCGAAGGACGCGACGTTGAAGACCGACGCGAGCGGCACGGTCACGGTGAAGGTCACGCCTACTGGCGACCAGCCGAAGCTCGTCGCCTCGCTGTCCGCGCCCGCGGACAAGCCGAAGGTGCAGAACCCGGTCAACACCAAGGACGGGATCCAGAGCGTCGTCGGCACCGGCGGGGAACAGCAACTGACCGCGCAGGGCGTCGTCGCCGTGGCGAAGCCGGGCAAGGTGCAGGTCACCAAGACCGATGCCAAGACCGGCAAGGGCATCGGCGGCGCGACGCTGCGGGTCACCGGCAAGGACCGCAAGACCGCCGCCACCGGTCAGGACGGCAAGCCGCTCACCGGGCCCGACGGGCAGCCCGCCGTGGTCACCACCAGCGGGGACAACGGGACGGCGACCGTCGAGAATCTGCTGGCCCCGCAGGAAGTCTGCGTGGTCGAGGTGAACGCGCCGCCGGGCTACACCAACGCGTTCGACCCGAACAACCCGCCCGCCGCGTGCGGCTCGCTGACGCCGGGCGGAACCCTCGCGCTGACAGTGGCCAACACGCCGAACGAAGTGCCGCACGCGATTCCCGCCGGCGACCTGCCGGTGACGATGGCCAAGGGCACTGTCGAGACGAGCTTCTCCACCGGCGGCATCGCGGGTCTCGCGGCGCTGGCGCTCGTCGGTTCGGCGCTGGTCGGGTTCGCCGCTCGGCGGTCGGCCCGGCGGTAATCGAAAGCAGCAAGGGCAATGAGCGGAAAAGGACGGCTGGTCGGCGGGTTCGTGCTCGGCGCGGCAAGCGTGCTGGCAGTGGAACTCGCGACCGTCGTGATCAGTTCGCCGCCGACGACGGTGGTGGCCGGGAGCGCGTCCCCGGCCACCGCCGCCGTTCCGGCCGCTTCCCCGCAGCAGCTGGCTCCCGCGGCACCGCCGTCGTCGAGCAGTGCGGCACCGCCGCCCAGCAGTTCGGCGGCCGCTCCGCCGCCCGCCGCGCCCGCGGAGCATCGGCAAGCTCCGGAACCGGGACCGCAGGCGCCGGGCACGATCCGGCTGCCGGGCGGCGGGACCGCGGCGATGGTGCGCCAGGACCTCGGGCCGGGCAACACGCTTCCGGTGCCGTCGGACATCGGGCAGGCGGCGTGGTGGGGCGCGGATCTGGAAGCGGTCAGCGGCGCGAGCGTGTTCGCGGGCCACGTGAACTGGCGCGGGGCGACCGGGCCGTTCTCGGAACTGTGGAACGAGCGCATCGGCGGCGTGGTGACGATCGTGGACCGCGCGGGCAAAACGAGCCGGTACCGGATTTCCCAGCTGGTCACTGTGCACAAGAACGACCTGCCGGGCCGCGCCGACGATCTCTTCGGGCAGGCCGGGCCGCACCGGGTGGTCCTGGTGACCTGCGGAGGGCGCTGGATCGGCGGGAGCGACGGGTACGAGGAGAACCGCGTGGTGATCGCGGACCCGGAGTGAAGGGTCCCCTCATGCCCCGCTGAAGCCGCGCGAGGGGTCCGTTCGCGCGGTTTCTGAACGGCCCGGCGCTCGCGGAAATCCGCCGCCACCTGGGGAACCCCGTTCCGACACTAAGTTACTTGCGAGTAACCTCACCCTGCCGCGTTGTGGTCAGCGCGGCGTCCATGCAGCAGAATGCCCATGGGTCCAGGCGGCGGCACGGCGGAGGGTGATGGAGATGGCGACGTTCTTGGTGACAGGCGCGACCGGGTTGATCGGACGCCAGGTCACCCGGCAGCTGCTCACCCGGCCGGACGTGGAACGGGTCGCGCTCGTGGTGCGCGCGTCGTCGCGGGAGAAGCTGGCCGCGCTCGTCGACGGATGGCCGCATCCGGACCGCGTGACACTCGTGCCCGGTGACCTCGGCGAACCGCTGATGGGGGTGTCCGAAGCGGACCGGGAGGCGCTGCGCGGCGTCGACCACGTCATCCACCTCGCCGCGCTCTACGACCTCACCGCCGACGACGAAACCAGCATCCGGGCCAATGTGGAGGGCACGCAGAACGTCCTCGACCTCGCCGCGAACCTGAACGCCGGGTGCCTGCACCACGTCTCGTCGGTCGCCGTCGCCGGCGACCACGAAGGACTGTTCACCGAGGACATGTTCGACGTGGGCCAGCGGCTGATCACGCCGTACCACCGCACCAAATTCGAGGCCGAGAAGCTCGTCCGGGAACAGCACGAGGTGCCGTGGCGGGTGTACCGGCCCGCGGTCGTGGTCGGCGATTCGCAGACCGGCGAGATGGACAAGATCGACGGCCCGTACTACCTCTTCCCCGCGATCAGCAGGCTCGCCGGGCTGCCCGACCTCCCGTCCGCGGGCCCGGATCTGGGCGACACCAACGTGGTTCCGGTCGACTACGTCGCGAAGGCCCTGCTCGAACTGGTCACCACGCCCGGTCTCGACGGCCGCGCATTCCACCTCGTGAACCCGGAACCGCAGCCGGTGGTGTCGGTCTACAACGCGTTCGCCCGCGCCGCCGGGGCGCCGACGATCACCGTGCAGCTCGGCGACAAGGTGTCGAAGGGAATCGTCGGGCTGGTCAAGCTCAGCGAGCACATCCCCGGGTTCACCATCGCCCGCGACGCGGTGCTGGAGCGGCTCGGCATTCCGCCGGTGCTGCTGGAGACGATGGCTTTCCCGTCGGTGTTCGCGTCCGCGGAAACGCGGAAGGCACTGGCCGGAAGCGGTGTGGAGGTGCCGCAGCTCGAGGAGTACGCCCCGACGCTGTGGCGCTACTGGCGCGAACACCTCGACCCGTTCCGCGCGCGCAAGCACGGTCCGCGCGGCGAACTGGACGGCCGCCGGGTGATCATCACCGGCGCGTCGTCGGGCATCGGACGGGCCACCGCGCTGAAGGTCGCCGCGGCGGGCGGGGTGCCGCTGCTGGTCGCGCGGCGGCAGCACGAACTGGAAGAAGTGCGCGACGAGATCATCGCGGCGGGCGGCACCGCGTCGGTGTACCCGGCGGACCTCACCGACGAGGATTCGGTGCGCAAGGCCGTGGACGCGATGCTCGCCGAGCACGGCCGGATCGACATGCTCGTGAACAACGCCGGAAGGTCGATCCGGCGCTCGATCAAGCTGTCGTACGACCGGATGCACGACTACGAGCGCGCGATGGCGATCAACTACTTCGGCGCGGTGCGGCTGATCCTGGCGGTCCTCCCGCACATGTCGGAGCGGAAATTCGGGCACATCGTGAACGTGTCCTCGATCGGCGTGCAGGGAATCGCGCCGCGGTTCTCCGCCTATGCCGCGTCGAAGGCCGCGCTGGACTACTTCTCCCGGATCGCGGCGACCGAAACGCACGGCGACGGCATCACCTTCACCACCATCCACATGCCGCTCGTGCGCACGCCGATGATCCGGCCGACGAAGATCTACGACGCGTTCCCGACGAAATCGCCGGAGCAGGCGGCGGACATGGTGCTGAAAGCGCTGGTCCGGCGGCCGAAGCACATCGGCACCCCGGCGGGCCAGGCGATCGGGCTGACCTACACGCTCGCGCCGGGGCTGACCGACGCGATCGCGTACCAGGGTTTCCGGATCTTCCCGGATTCCGCGGCGGCGGGCGGCAGCGGAAAACTGAAGATCGGGCGGGGCGAGAAACACCTGTCCCGCGCGGCGATGGCGCTGGCCCGGCTGTCGCGCGGCTTCCACTGGTAGTGACGGTTCGCGCGGCGGGTGAGGCCGTTCAGGCGAGATCATCGCGAAGAACCGACCCGGGGCGGTGATTCGCCACTCCTGGCGGCACGCACGCCAGGTGCGCGGGTACGGTCGTGGGCATGGTTCCCGAGCGAGACAACGGCCTCCTCCCGCTGCGGCGCGAGTACACCGAAGCCTGGCGCGGCTTCGACCGCACCGAGGTGCGGCAGTACCTCGACCACCTCGAGGCCCAGCTGCACCGGCTGATCACCGACCGCGACGCGGCGGCGACTCAGGTCGCCACGCTGTCGCGGGAACTCGAAGCGGCGCGCGGCGAGACGGCGAAGCTGCAGGCCCGCGTAGAGGAACTGATGAAGCCGCCGGAGCGGCTCGAGGACCTGGACGAGCGGATGCAGCGCACCGTCATGCTGGCGCAGGCGCGGGCCGAGGAGATCACCAAGCGCGCGGAGGTGGCGGCCGAGAAGCACTGGGCGTCGTCGACCGAGGCGTCCACGAAGCTGCGCGAGCGGTACCGCCGCTTGGTCGAGGAGCTGGACAAGCAGGCCGAAGCGCTGCACTCGGAGCACGAGGCCGCGCTGAAGGAAACCCGCGCCGAAGTGCAGCGGCTGACGGTCGAGGCGGCGCAGCGCCGGGAACTCCTCGACAACGAAGCCGAGCGCAAGCGCCGCAAGATCGAGCGCGATTTCGACGCGAAGATCACCGCCGAGCGCACCGCGCACGAAAAGATGATCGCCGACCAGCGCACGGCCAGCAAGAACCAGGCCGAGCGCCGCATCGCGGAAGCCACCGCGGAAGCCACCCGCCGCGTCGAGGAGGCGACGGCGGAGGCCAAGCGCCGGCTGGACGAGGCGACCACGCAGGCGGCCCAGCGCACGACCGCGGCGACGCGCAAGGTCGAGCGGCTCGCCGAGATCCGCGAACAGGCCCGCAAGAACCTGGCGCTGGCGGACGAGGTCCTCGGCCGGAGCGAAGGTCTGCTGACGGCCCTGCCGTCGGAATCGGTGCTTCCTGCGGCCTCAAAGCTCGTCGGCGGCGACGACCCGGCCAAGCCGGACCCCTCGCCCGCACCGGTCGAGACGAAGGCCGCGCCGTCGCCGTCGCCTAAGACTGGGAACGGTTCGGCCGCGAAGGCTCCGGCCGGGAATGGCTCGTCGGCTAACGGCGGGTCGGAAAGCTCGTCGGGGAACGGCGCGAAGAACGGGAACGGTTCTACGGGGAACGGCGCGAAGTCCCAGCCGCAGACGGCGGGCAAGCCGAGCAGCTAACCCACCGGCACGCAGAGCCGGGGGTGCCTGGAGATCAAGTCCGTGAAGGGCTCCTTGAGGGAATCTGATTCCCTCAAGGAGCCCTTCACGGCATTCAGGCAGTGCGTCCCTAAACCGTCCGCGGCCAGGGGTTGGCTGATTCCAACTCCGCCGCCAATCCCAGCAGCAGCGGCTCTCCGCCGGGGCGGGCCACCAACTGCACGCACATCGCCAGGTCATGCACGGGATGCCGCGTCACCGGGATCGACAGCGCGGGGTATCCGGCCAGGTTCCACGGGCCGGTGAACCCGGCCACCCTGGTCGACGGGATCGCGTTGGCCAGCCAGGATTTTCGGTGCCAGCGGCGGGCTTGCAGCGGCAGCGTGGCCAGCGTCGGGGTCACCAGCACATCATGGGACTCGAAGAACTGCGCCGCGATCGCTTGCCATTCGTCACGGGCTCGGTCGTTGACCAGGCGCGACGTCAGGCGGCCTAGGCGGACGTGCGTGCGAGTGCGGGGTTGCAGGCGCGACAGGTCGAAAGAACCCACAGCCTGCTCGGCCGGACCGGCGAACCAGCGGGCGAGCAGGCCGCCTAGGGCGCGGATCGGGTAGGCGGGGGTCGCGGAAGCGACGGTGTGGCCCGCGCTGCGGAGAAGGTTCCCGGCTTGGTCGACGGCGGCGCGGAGTGGGCGCGGCAGCGGGGCGCGGGTGAACGGGACCTGGGTGGAGGTCGCGACCCGCAAGGAAGCCGGAGTCGCCAGCGTGGCCCATTCCGGGCGGTCGGCCAGGACGGACATCAGGAGGGCGGCGTCGGCGACCGTCGTGGTCAGGGGGCCGTGAGTGGAGAGGCCGAACCAACCCGGGGCCTCTTCGCGGACGACGTCCCGGCCCGGTTTCAGGCCGACGATTCCGCACATTCCGGCAGGCAGCCGGATAGAGCCCAGGCCGTCGGTGCCGTGGGCGATGGGGACCAGACCCGCGGCTACCGCGGCGGCGCTGCCGCCCGAAGAGCCGCCTGCGGTGAAGGACGGCTCGCGCGGGTTGCGGGCGATCCCGCCTGGGTCGTCGCTGGCCGGGAAGATGCACAGCTCCGGCACGCGGGTCAGGCCGACGATGACCGCGCCCGCCGCGCGCAATCGGGTGGCGATCAGGCCGTCGGAGTCCGCCACCGTGCGAGGTCCGGCTTCCGAGCCCCAGCCCTGGTATTCCCCGGCGACCTCGGTGACATCTTTGACCGCGACGGGCACGCCGGCCAGCGGCAGCGAAGCCAGGTCCGGGCGCGCCGCGACTTCGGCGGCTTCGGCTCGGGCCTCGGCGAAGCGCACTCGGCGGAAGGCGCCGACGACGCCGTCCGCCGCGGCGATCCGGGCGAGGGCTTCCTCGGTCACCTGGACCGGGTCCAGCTCTCCGGCCCGCACTCCGCGAGCGATCTCTACCGCCGTCTGCGCCATGGTCAGCACATTAGATCGCACCGGCCCGCAAGGCATAGGCCACGGCGTGCGCGCGGTTGTTCAGACCGCACCGGGTCATCAGGCCGTACAGCACGTTCTTGACCGTCCGCTCCGAATAACAGAGCTTCGTCGCGATCTCCTCGGTGCCATAACCTTCGGCGACCAGCCGCAGCACGTCGCATTCGCGCGACGCCAGGCCGGACAGCGTGAGGCCGTTCGGTTCCAGCACATCGCGGCGCATTCGCTGCACCTGCGCGAGCAGCGCGCCCTGCAGCCGCGGCGGGAGCGTCGCCGTGCCGTCTCCGGCGGCCAGCACTGCCGAGACCAGCTCGCTGCCACCAGTTTCGCGGCGCGGCAGGATCGCGACGACCCCGCATTCGACCGCCGTCATCAGGTCGCTTTCGCGGAAATGGTCGACCACGATCACCAGATGCGGTCCGGTCAGCTGCTCGGACTGCCTGCCGAGGTCCCGCACCTGCGACAGCACCCGGTCGGTCACGTGCTCCTCCATCACGAGGACCACGTCCGCCTGGCTCGCCGCCTCCTGGCCGAGCAGGACCAGCTCCGGACGCGAACCCAGCAGGCTCGCGGCGCCGGCCCGGGTGATCGGGTCCGACGCGAGCACTGCGACCTTGACGAGCTTCATGACTACCCCTCCACATTGCCTGGACGCAGTGTGTCGGGCGAGACTTCACGTTTTCTGGCGCGCGCGTGAAGGCCGGTGAAGAAAACCGGGGTTTTCCCTGCTCAGCTGTCTCTTTTCGGGTCTGGGGCGGAGATCTCGCGGAAGGCTTGCGCGGCCCGGTCGAGGCATTCGGGCATCCGGTCGAGCGCGGTGGCCCATTCGCGTTTGGCCTCCCGGTACCGGGCTCGCGCGGCGACGGGCCAGCCGGCCACCTCTGGCTCCACCTCGGACTCCAGTTCGGCGAGCACCGCACCGAGGTCGCCGGTCGTGCGGCGGATCCGGGACAGCACCTCGGCGGCCTGTTCGAAGCCTGGATCGCCGGTCATGGGTGATCGGCGCACCGCACGCGCTCATTTGAGCACTTTACGGTGCTGGACGCGGCCGCAGCGCGCGCGACGTCCACGAGATCTGCCAGACTTGCCAGAATGCGATCGAACTGCTGCTCCCAATCGTTCATCGCCTGGCCGAACCGCACCGCCGCCTCGCCGCGCCACGATGCCTGCAGCGCCGCCATTTCGCTGTTCACCGTGCCGAAACAGGCGTTCGCCGCGTCGATCGCCGCCGCGAACCTCGCCCCCGCCGGAACCGGGTCCACGCCTCCTCCTCCCCCTCGCCGCGCCGAAGCCGCGAATCGAGCGCGCGGGTTCCTCGTCGAGGCTGCCGCAGGGATTCCGGTCCGGAAACCGGAGCACGCGGCCGATGCCCCTTTGTCACGGCAGGTGTGCCTGCCGGACCGCCCGGCCGGTTTGCCCGGCGTTCACCGGCGGGCCTCCCCGTGGTTTCTGTCTACCGGACAATTCGCTGGACAAGACAGGCAAAAGCAACCTGGGGCAGTCCCGTCACGTCACCTTTTCGGCGTAAGCTCACCAGTGGCATCCGGCGTGTGACGATCCGTCAGCGCGTGAAGGGAGACCGATGTCGGCATCCGGCGGCGTCCCGGCGCCGGAAATCCAGCTGCTCGGACCGGTGCGAGCCTGGCTCGGCGACCGGCAGCTCGACCTCGGTTCCGCTCATCGGCGCACAGTCTTCGCGGTGCTCGCGTTTTCGGCGAACCGCACCGTCTCCCGCGAAGTGCTCATCGACGCGGTGTGGGGCGACGCGCCCCCGGCCAGCGCGCAAGGGAGCATCTACACCTACATCTCCGGGCTGCGCCGCGTCCTCGAACCGGGCCGCCGCAAAGGCGCCGAATCGCAGCTGATCGCCTCGACCGGCTCCGGCTACTCGCTCTGCATCGAACCGGAGCAGATCGACGTCCACCGGTTCAGCGCGCTGCGCGACCTCGGCAACCGGCTGCTCGCCGAGGGACGCCGGGCCGAGGCGCGGAGCGTGCTCGACGAGGCTCTCGCGGAATGGGACGGCACGCCGCTGCACTGTCTCTCCGGGCATTACGCCACCGCGCAGCGGGTGCGGCTGGAGGAACTCCGGCTGGCGACCGTCGAACGCCGGGCCGAGTTGGCGATCGACTCGGGCGAGTCCGCTGGGCTCGTCACGCAGCTCGGCGAACTCGCCGCGGCGCATCCGTTCCGCGAGCCGCTGCACGGTCTGCTCATGCGAGCGCTCGACAGCGCGGGCCGCCGTCACGAGGCTCTCACCGTTTACACCGAACTGCGCGAGCGGCTGGTCGAAGCCTCCGGCACCGAGCCGGGGCCAGCGTTGCGAGAGCTGTACGAGAAGCTGCTGGCCACCGAGGATTCGTCCGCGCCCGCGCCAGCCGCGAAGGTCCCCCGCTTCCCGCTGCCGGTGCTGCCGCCGCGTCCGGCGACGTTTGTCGGACGGGAAAACGAGCTGCAGTTGCTCCGCGAGGCCGTCGCCGGTCTCGGCGGCGGCCTCGGCCGTTCCGTGTGGGTCAAGGGCGAACCGGGCATCGGCCGGACCGCGCTGCTGGCCGAAACCGTCGCGCTGGCACACGAAACCGGCTATCCCGCCCTGTTCGCCGCCGCGGATTCGCTTGACCAGGGCTTCGCGCTGCGACCGCTGCTGGACGCGCTCGGGGTGCACCCGCGCGCCTCGGACCTGCGCCGCGCGGAACTGGCAGTGGCGCTCGCCGAGAACCCGGAGCTGGACCCGGTTCAGGGCATTCTCGGGCTGGTTCGGCAGCTCTGCGCGGACGGACCGCTCGCGCTCGTGGTCGACGATCTGCAGTGGGCGGACGAAACCACGCTGCGGGTGTGGCAGCACCTCGCTCGCGAGACCCGGCGGCTGCCGCTCCTGCTCGTCGGCGCGAGCCGTCCGCTCCCCCGCTCGGCCGCGCTCGAAGCGCTGGCCGCGGACCTGTCGTCCGGCACGACCTCGCTGCTGTGCCTGGATCCGTTGCCGGACCACGACATCCGGAAGATCGCCGCCGGACTCACCGGCGCGCCGCCGAACCGGATGTTCTCGGTCCTGCTCGGCCACGCCGCCGGAAACCCGCGCTACGCCACGGAAATCGTCGAGACTCTGCTGGCCAATTCGATGATCCTGCTCGACGGCGCGCACGCGATCGTCGACGGCAACTCCTGCCGCTCGATCCCGTCGCCGCTCGGCTCGCGGATCACGCTGTACCTGATCTTCCTCTCCAGCTCGGCGCGCGACCTGTTGCGCTGGGCGGCCTTGCTGGGCAAGGAATTCTCGCTCGCCGACATCGCGATCGCCACCGAACGCGCGCCGACCGCCCTGGTCGCCGCCGTCGAGGAAGCGCTCACCGCGGGCGTGCTGGTCGAGTCCGGCGATCTGCTCGCGTTCCGGCATCCGTTGCTGCGCCGCGTGTTGTACGAAAAGACGCCGGCCGCGATGCGCGTCGCGTTGCACCGGCAGCTGGCCGAAGCGCTCGACGGAGCGGGTGCGGGCGCGGAACGCGTCGCCGAGCAACTGGCCGCCGCGCCCGCGCAGGTGGACCCGTGGATGGCGAACTGGCTGGTCGAGCACATCGGCACGGTCGCCGCGCAGTCGCCGCGGATCGCGGTCGACCTGCTGAAACAGGTGGTCAAACAGGCCGTGCTGCCCGCCGAGGCGCGCGAACCGCTCACCGCCACGCTCGCCCGGTTGCTGTTCTGGCTCGGCCGGGAACCGGAAGCGGAGGCGCGGTCGGTCGTCGCGCGCACCAAGGACAGCAGGCAGGCGGCGGAAATGCGCTGGATCCTCGCCTACATCTATTACCGCCGCGGCGAATTCGCCGAAGCATCCGCGGAAGTCCGCCGCACGCTGGCCGATCCGAAGGTGCCGGAGATGTGGCGCGGGCGGCACGAAACCCTGCGCGCGACCATCGAACGCTTCGCCGTAGACCATCAAGCGGCCGCCCCGGATCTGTCCGAACTCGGCGTGCTGGACGGACTCGACAACGACGCGGACCTGAGCACCGCGCGCCGGCTGGCCGCGACCCGGGCGGTGCCGGGGGAAATGCACCTGGCCGGCGCGGTGCACTACTACTGGCGCGGCCGCTGGGGCGAGGCGCTCGCCGAACTCGACACGGTGATCCGGGGCGGCGCGGAAACCGCGTCGTATGTGTTGCGCAGCCCGGGTTCGGCGTTGCTGGTGCACGGGGTCGGCGCGCTGATCGCGAGTCACCGGGACGAGCCGGACGAGGCGCGCGCGCATCTCGACGCGGCGGCCCGGCACCAGTTCCCGCACGGTCTCGAACCGAACGGCGGCGATTACCTCCTCGCCGCGCGCGCCCAACTCGCCGAGCTGGAAGGCGATCCGGACGCCGCTCTCGCCGCGCTTCTCCCGCTGCTGGACCAGAACTACCCGCCCGCGGCGCGCCAGCAATGGCTGCCCGACCTCGCCCGGCTCGCCATGCAGCTCGGCGACCAGCCGCACGCGTTCCGGGCGCTGCGGCTGATGGGCGACACCAGCGGATACGACACTCCGCCGTCGCACACCGCGGCGACCGCGCACTGCCGGGGCCTGGTCACCGCGGATCCGGACGCGATCCTCGGCGCGGCCACGCACTACGAGTCCGCCGGGCGGATGCTCAAACACGCCCGGGCCAGCGAGGACGCCGCGATCCTGCTCGCCGAGTACCGCCGTCTCGACGAGGCGCGCACGGCTTTCCTCGCGGCACTCACCAGCTACACCTCGGTCGGCGCGGCTTGGGACGTGCGGCGGGCCGAGACGCGGATGCAGCCGTACGGCATCCGGCGGGCCAGTCCGGTCCGCGCGCGTGCGGCAGGAGAGTGAACCGGGGTGGACTCGCGTCCATGATCGACCGGTAAACTCGGTCAACACGGCGAATGGAACGGCATGCCAGGGGACTTGCGGGTGACAGCGCTCGGCCCGCTGCGCGCCTGGCGCGGGACGACCGAAATCTCGCTCGGACCCGCGCGGCAGCGGGCGGTCTTCGCCATGCTGGCGGTCGCAGCCGGACGGCCGGTGCCGCGCGCGGAGCTGATCGCGGGAGTCTGGGGCGATTCGCCGCCGGCCAGTGTCGAAGGCAGTGTGCACACCTACATTTCCGGGCTGCGCCGTGCGCTGGAGCCGGAACGCACCCGGTGGTCCGCGTCGACCGTGCTCGGGTCCGGCCCGGCGGGCTACACGCTCGACCTCGCGCCGGAAGCCCTGGACGCGGCGAGGTTCGAGCAGCACCGGGAAGACGGCATCCGCGAGGCCGAGGCCGGGGCGCACAACCGAGCGGTCGCCGAGTTCGGCGCCGCGCTCAAGCTTTGGCACGGCGAAGCGCTGTCCGGGGTGCCCGGCAATTTCGCCGAACGGCATCGCGCGTACCTGGCCGAGTTGCGGCTGGACACGCTGGACCGGGCTGCCCGCAGCCGGCTGGAGCTGGGCGGCCACCAGGAGATCATCGCCGAGCTGACCGCGCTCACCGCCGAATATCCGCTGCGCGAATCGCTGCGGGCCTCGCTGATGCTCGCGCTTTACCGCAGCGGTCGGCATTCCGACGCGCTCGACGTCTTCCAGGACGTGCGCCACACGCTCCGCGCCGAACTGGGCGTGGAGCCTGGACCAGGATTGCGCGAACTGCACCAGCGCGTGCTCGCCGAGGACCCGGCGCTGGACCTGCCGCGTCCCGCGGTGCCCGAGCCGGTCGTGCGGACGCCGCAGGATCCGTTGCTGGGCCGGGAAACCGAGGTCCGCGAGCTGCATCAGCTGCTCGACGACGTCCGGGCGGGCCGCGGCCGGGCGGTGTGGATCGAGGGCGAGGCCGGGATCGGGAAGTCGGAGCTGCTGGCGCACGCGTTCGGCGAAGCTGGCGGCCTGCAGGTCGCGTGGGTCGCCGCGGACGAGCTGAGCATGCGGTTCCCGTTGCAGGTGATGCACGAATGCCTGGCGATCGACCCGCATTCGCCGGATCCGCGCCGGGCGCGCGTCGCGTTGAGCAGCGAGGAACCGGGGCGGCGGGCCGGCGACCCGGTGCTCGATTCGGTGGACCGGCTGCTGGCGCTCGTCGACGAACTGTGCGCCGAATCGCCGTTGCTGCTCGTGGTCGACGACCTGCAGTGGGCGGATGAATCGAGCGTGCTGGTGTGGCATCGGCTGTCCGCGGCGGCCCGGCAGCTGCCGTTGCTGCTGGTCGCCGCGACGCGACCGGCCCCGGAGCGGCCGGAGATGACCCAGCTGCGCCGCGGCGTCGAGACGCGCGACGGGATCGTGCTCGACCTCGGCCCGCTCGGCGAGGACGACGTCCTGTGCCTGCTGCAGCGGCAGATCGGCGCGGATCCCGGGCCGCGGCTGCGCGACCTCACCGGGCGGGCTGGCGGCAATCCGTTGTACCTCAAGGAAATGCTGGACGCGCTGGTGCATTCGGGCGCGGTCGAGCATCTCGACGGACGCGCCGACGTCCCGGATCCGCTGCGCTTCGAGCCGCCGGAATCGATTGTCGCGGCGGTGAACCGGCGGCTGGAGCTGCTGCCCGAGCAGACCCGGCACGTGCTGGGCTGGGGCGCGATCCTCGGCATGGAGTTCGCGGTCGGCGACATCGCGGCGGTGCTCGGACAGCGTCCGTCGGATCTGCTCGGCCCGCTCGAAACGGCCGTGGCGGACAACATCCTGCTCGACGCCGGCACTCAGCTCGCGTTCCGGCTTCCGTTGCTGCGGCAGACGTTGTACCACCATCTGCCGCCGGAAACGCGAGCCGCGCAGCATCGGCAGGCGGCCGAAGCGCTGGCCAAGATCGGCGCGCCGGTCAAGCGGGTCGCCGAGCAGCTCGTGGCCGTTCCGTCCACTGTGGACCCGTGGGTGCTGGACTGGCTCGTGGAGCACCAGAGCGCCGTCTCGAACCGGGCCCCGCTGATCGCGGTCGAGCTGCTGGAACGCGCGCTGGCCGTGGTCGAGGACGACGATCCGCGCCGCGAGCCGTTGCTGGTCGCGCTGGTGCGGGTGTTGTTCCGGCTCGAACGGAGCCCGGAAGACCTTGCGCTGCAAGCACTTGAGGTGGCGCGCGATCCGGACAACGCGGCGGAGATGCGGCACGTCGTGTCCGCGATGCGGTTCCGCCGCGGCGACGTGCAGCTCGCGGTGGAGACGCTCGGAAATCCGGCGGAGGACCCCGGGGTGCCGGAGCTGTGGCGGGTCAAGGGCCGTCATCTGCTCGCGAACTTCCGGCGCGGCGGACTCGACGACCTCGCCGTCGCGGAGAAGAACGCGCACGTCGCGCGGGCCGAGGCGAACGGCGACGGCTATCTGACCGCGCACGCGCTGCAGACGTTGTGGCTGGTCGATTCCGTGCGGCGGCATCATACGAGCGCGCTGAAGCACGTGGACGAGGCGATCGCGGCCGTCGGTGACGAGCACGAACTGGCCGACCTGCACCTCGATCTGCTGGACAACCGGGTTTTCACGATGCAGAACCTCGACCGGCTGGACGACGCGAACCGCACGCTGCAGGAAGCCGCCGAGGTGACGCGGCGGCACAGCATGCCGAGCGGGTTGCAGGTTTCCGTTGCGGTGCACCGGTATTGGGAAGGCCGGTGGGACGAAGCGCTGGTGGAACTGGACACGGTGACCGAGGACGGTCCAGCGATCACCTTTTTCGGCCTTCGTGAACCGGGAGCGGCGGCGCTGCTGCTGCACGGGGTCGCGGCCCTCATCGCCGCGCGGCGGGGCGAGCACGCGCAGGCGGCCGCGTTGCTGGACGCGGCGGAGGAACACGCGCCCGCGACCAGTGCCGAGCGGGAAAGTTTCGACTTTTTGCTGGCCGCGCACGCGCTGGTCGCCTATCAGCAGGGTGATCTGCAGAAGGCGATCACGGTGTTCGAGCCGATTTTGAATCCGACTTACGCGCAGATGATGTTGCGGCATCAGTGGTTGCCGCAGTTCGCGCAGATCGCGTTGGCGGCGGGCGACCGGGCGGCGGCGGAGCGGGCGCTGGCGGTGTGTGTCGAAGAGGCGGAGAAGGAACTGGAACCGGCACGGGCGTTCGCGGCCGCGGAATGGTGCCGGGGATTGCTGGGCGAGGATCCGGAGCCGGTGCTGCGGACGGCGGAGCATTTCCGTGCGGTGGGGCGGAAACCCGAGTTGGCCAGCGCGTTGGAGGACTCGGCGGTGCTGCTGGCCCGGGTCGGTCGGCTGGACGCCGCGCAGGCCGCGTTCGACGAGGCGGCTTCGCTGTACACGGAGCTTTCGGCAGCCTGGAACCTGGAGCACGCGGAGAAGCGGTTGCAGGCGGTCGGCGTGCAGCGCGGGGCTTCGCTGACGTCGGCGCGGCCGGAGCGCGGCTGGGAGTCGCTGTCGACGCTGGAAGTCCGCATCGCCCGGCTGGTCGCGGCCGGCCGGTCGAATCCGGAGATCGCGACGGAACTGCGGCTGCCTCGGCGGACGGTGCAGGCGCACGTGGTGCGGTTGCTCGGGAAGCTGAACGCGCCGTCCCGCAGCGAGCTGGCGAACGCGGTGGCGCGCCGGACGGGGTGACGAAAGTCGGGGGTCGCCGGAGACGGTCGGCAGACGCGGAAAGCCCGGCTGAGACGGCAGAGTTCCGGCATGCGCTTCCGAACAGTCCTCGCCGCCTCCCTCCTCGTCACCGCCGTAGGGGTCGCGCCCGCCGCGGCGGAGACCACTTTCGAGCTGCCTACGCCAACCGGGCCGCACGCGATCGGCGAACGCGACGTCCACCTCGTTGACCAGGCGCGGAACCGGGAGCTGATGATCAGCGTCTGGTACCCCGCCCGGCCGGGCACCGGGCCGAAGGCGCGGTACCTGCCCGCTCAGGCCGCGTCGTACTTCGACCAGGGCGCGGCACCGGCGCTGGGCCTGCCGACCGGCAAGGTCGACTGGGCGGCCGTCGAGACGCATGCCCGGGCGAACGCGCCGGCAGCGGGGCGGTGGCCGGTGGTTGTCTACTCGCCGGGCTGGGCGTCGCTGCGGGCGCTGGGCAGCGCGACCGCCGAGGATCTCGCCAGCCGCGGGTATATCGTGGTGACCATCGACCACACCGGCGAGGCACCGTTCGTCGTGTTCCCCGACGGACGGGTGGTGTTCTCTTCGCAGAGCAAGGACCTGGTCGCCGGGATGCGGACGCGGGTCGCGGATGTCCGGTTCGTCCTGGACCAGCTGCCGGGGATTCCCGGGCTGGGCAAGGCAATGGACGTGAGCCGGCTCGGGTTGATCGGGCATTCGTTCGGCGGGGACACAGCGGCCGAAGTGTCCACCGTGGACTCCCGAGTGGACGCGGTGGCCGACCTGGACGGGTGGCTCGCCTACGACGTCGACGGCAAGCAGCTCACTCGCGCGGGCTCGGACGGGGTGCCGCGGCCGGTGCTGTTGATGGGCTCGTCCGGCAGCACCAGCGACGGCCAGGCGCGCAGCCATCGGACGGCACCGGCGTGGAAGTCGTTGTGGGAGCGCACTTCGGCACCGAAGCAGGACATCGCTCTGGCGACCGCGATGCACTACAGCTACACCGACGTCCAGTGGTTCCTTCCGAAGCTGGCGCAGCGGGTGCCGGTCGATCCGAAGGTGCGGCAGACGCGGATCGGGACGATTGATCCGCGGACGAGCATCAACGTGCAGCGGTCCGCGATCGCCGGGTTCTTCGGGCGTTATGTCTCGTGAATCAGGCCCGGGTCAGGCCGGTCGAGATGCTGCGCACCAGGTTCCTTCCGAGCAGCAGGAACAGGACGATCACCGGCAGCACGCCCAGCGTCGCGCCGGTCAGCATCAGGGCGTAGTCGGTGAAGTAGCCGCTGGCCAGCTGGGACAGGACCACCTGCACGGTCGGCGTTTCCGCCGGGTCGAGGACTACCAGCGGCCAGAAGTAGTCGTTCCACGCGCCGAGGAAGGTCACCATCGCCAGGACGGTCGCTTGTGGACGGAGCGCCGGGACCGCGACGTGCCAGAACGTGCGGAGGATCGACGCTCCGTCCACAGTGGCCGCGTCCACCAGGTCCTGGTCGATCGAGCCCTCGCAGGCCTGGCGCATCCAGAACACGCCGAACGCGCTCACCAGGGCAGGGACGATCACCGCCTCCAGGCGGCCGTACCAGCCGAAATCGCTCACCACCAGGTAAAGCGGGACCACGCCCAGCTGCGCGGGCACCATCGCCGAGCCGACCACGAAGAAGAACAGCGTGTTGCGGCCGCGGAATCGGAGCCGGGCGAAGGCGAAGCCCGCGAAGCTGGACAGGACCACATTGGACACCATCACCGTCGTCGCGACGATCAGCGAATTGCCGATCGCAAGCCAGAAGTCGACGGTGGTGAAGACGCGCTGGATGTTATCGAAGAGATGGCCGCCGGGCAGCAGCAGCGGAGAGGTCTCGCCGATTGCCGTGTTGTCCCGAGTGGACACCACGAACGACCAGTACAGCGGGAACAGCGACGCGGCGACCAAGCCGACCAGCACGGCGTACACCCAGGCCCCGGCCCGGCCCCGGCGGATCACGGCGCACCCACGAAGCGGCGCACCAGCCGGTAGTTGACGATCGCGAACACCAGGCAGATCAGGAACATCACCCACGACAAGGCCGCCGCGTATCCGGCGTCGAATTTGCCGAAGCCCTTTTCGTACAGATACATCGTGAGGGTCTGGAACTGCCGGTCGTTGCCGCCCGCGCCGCCGTTGCCGGTGGCGTCGAACAGTTGCGGCTCAGCGAACAACTGGAGCCCGTTGACCGTGCCCGCGACCGCGGTGAACGCGATCGTCGGGCGGATGCCGGGCACGGTGATCGACCAGAACGACCGCCAGCGCGAGGCGCCGTCGAGCGCGGCGGCCTCGTAGAGATCCTGGGGCACCGCCTGCATCGCGGCCAGGTAGATCAGCGCGTTGTAGCCGGTCCAGCGCCACATCACCATGCTCGCGACCGCGAGGTGCGACGACCATTGGTGCGCCTGCCAGGAAACCGGCGGCACTCCGAACCAGCCGAGCACCTCGTTGACCACGCCGTAGCCCGAGCTGTACAGCTGCGCGAACACCAGCCCGACGGCGACGACGGACACCAGGTTCGGCAGCAAAAGCCCGGCCCGCCACCAGGTCGCCGCGCGCAGCGGCCGGTTCAGCAGCGCGGCGATGCCGAGAGCGAGGAAGAACTGCGGGATCGCGGCGAGCAGGAAGATGCTGACGGTGTTGAAAAACGCGTTGTAGAATCGCGGATCGGCGAACAGCTCCGCGTAGTTCGCGAGGCCGAGCCCGCCTTCCGGGCCGGACAGCAAATCCCACCGGTGCAGCGAAACCCACGACGTGTACAGCAGCGGAAACACGCCGAAGAGTCCGAAGAGGACAAAGAACGGCAGGATGAAGGCGTAGGTGGTGAGCTTCCGGTCCACGGCGGCTACTTGATCGCGTCGCGGCCCATCCGGACCGCGTCGGCCCACGCCTGCTCGACGTTCTCGGTCCCGTCCTCGATCCGGCCGAGCGCGCGGCCGAACTCGGGACGCACGTCCGCGTCGTGCAGGCCGCGGTAATTCGGGCGCAGCCGGTCTGCCGACGCCGCGTAGATCTGGCCGACCGGCGCGTTCGAGAAATAGGGATCGGTGTGCGCGATGACCTGCGGATCCTGGTACACGCTCGGTTCGCTCGGCAGGATTCCGTCGGAAAGGAAAAGCCGTTTCTGCTGCGCGGGTGCGGTCAGCCACTGCGCGAGTTCGTAGGCTTCCTTCGGATGCGCGCTTTGCTTCGGCACGGCGAGGAAGGAACCGCCCTGGTTGCCGCTGTTGCCCGGCACCGTGGTGACGTCCCATTTGCCGCTGCCCGCGTCGCCGCCGGCTTCTTTGATCTGCGCGAGCATCCAGGCCGGACACGCGATGGTCGCGAAGGCGCCCTGTTTGATCGCGACGTTCCACGCCTGCGTGTAGGTGGTCGCCCCGGCCGTTTCGCGGGCTTGCGCGAGACCGCCGGACAACAGGAAAGCGTTGCGCACGCTGGGGTTGCGATCGGCGATGTAGGAATCGTCCTTCGCGGAGAAGTAGTTCTCCGGCGATTGGTTGAGCATCGCGGTGTACACGGTGCCCGCCGAATCGGCGAACTTCACTTTCGGGAGCTTTTCGGTGAACCGGGCGGCGACCTTCGCGTACCCCGGCCAGTCCGGCATCAGCTCGGCGACGGCCTTGCGGTCGGTGGGCAACCCGGCCTGCTGGAACAGGTCCCGGCGGTAGCACATCGCGAGACTGCCCATGTCGGTGCCGAGACCGAACACGTAATCGCCCGACGTGCCCTGCGCCCATTTCCACGGCGCCCATTGCTGCTTGAGCTTGTCCGCGCCGTACTCGGCGAGGTTGACGAATTTGTCCTTGGCCCGGATGTACTTCGGAAGGTACTGCTCCTCGACCGCGACGACGTCGGCCGCGCCGCGACCGGCCGCCAGCTGCGTGGCGAGGCTCTTGAAATGCGTGTCGAAATCGGTGACCCGGCCGCGGATCTCGATGTTCGGGTGGTCCTTCTGGTACTGCTCGAACAACGGCGCGTAACCGAACTCGCCGAACGTGGCCACGCTCAGCGTGATCTTTCCCGAGGACGCGGCGGAACCGCACGCGGCCGCCAGTAACAGGAATGCGGCGGCGAGCGCGGCAACGGCCGGGCGCCGGGTCAGCTTTCGCACGTGGTGAGCATCCTTTAAATCACTCCGGCGCGCAGCGCGTAAGCGACGGCGTGCGGACGGTTCCGCAACTTGAGCCGGTTCGTCATCCCGTAGATCACGTTCTTCACGGTCCGCTCCGAGTAGCAGAGCTTGTTCGCGATTTCCGCGGTGTCCCAGCCCTCGGCCATCAGCCGCAGCACGTCGACCTCGCGCGGCGACAGGTTGGTGCGGTCGCCGTTGCGGCGCAGGGTCTCGGCC
Organism: Streptomyces sp. AA4; assembly: GCF_000158875.1. Classification (NCBI taxonomy): domain Bacteria; kingdom Bacillati; phylum Actinomycetota; class Actinomycetes; order Kitasatosporales; family Streptomycetaceae; genus Streptomyces; species Streptomyces sp. AA4. The sequence goes on from NZ_GG657746.1 coordinate 7,202,782, forward strand.
TGCTGCAGCAGATCCCGCATCGAGGTCTCGCGCCCGGAAGCCGCGGCCACGATGCTGCGCACCAGCTGGTCGCCGCCGATCGCGTCGCGCGGCAGCACCGCGGCGACGTGCCAGGCGGCCAGTTCGGCGAGATCGTCGGCGTCCACGTATCCGGCGACGAACACGATGGCCGCGGGCGTCTCCGAGGCCGCGGCCCGCAGCGCCGCCTTCACCTCGCGGGTGACGCGGTTCGCGGCGAACACGAGCACCGCGGCTTCCCCGCGCTGCTGGCCCGGCATCACCCGCACCTCGCGGCGCGTGCGCAAATGGTCGATGAGGCCGGCGAGCGTGATCGGGTCCGAAGCCCATGCCGCAACCTTGACCTGATTCATCGCTGCCTCCCCGTGCAGAGCCTGTGCTTGTCGTGTGCCGGTCAGTGTGCCCACCGCGGCTTCACGAAATCTCTAGTCGGGACGCGCTCATTCTTCACAGCGTGAAGTTGGGCCCGCCGGTGGGGTTCGGTTACCGTCACGGGGACCTGTCCGGACCAGCAAAGGAAATGATGAAGGCGCACGCACGACCCCGCCGGAGCACCGCAGGAGCCGTCAGCGCGTTAACGCTCATATGTGCGCTTTCCGCGTGCTCCGGGGATCGTTCCGTTTCCGGAACGGCAACGTCCGCCGCGCTCGCCCCGCCGAGTGCGGCAAGTTCGCCGCAAGCCGCTCCACCTGCGGCAACCTCGCCGGCGCAGACTGTGCCGGGCCAGGGATCGTGCGCTTCGGCGGTGTCGGTGATGGATCCGCGGGCGCGCGTGGCGCAGCTCGTGGTGCCGGGCGTCAACGCGGGCGATCCGGCGGCCGTCGCGAACCTCGTGCGGACGCAGCAGGTCGGCGGGATCTTCGTGGGGGACAAAAAGACCACGCTGTTGCAAAATGGCGCGCTCGACGGCGTCCAGCGGGCGGCGAAGATCCCGGTTTCGGTCGCGGTCGACGAGGAGGGCGGCCGGGTGCAGCGCATCGACGACCTCGACGGCTCGCTCCCGAGCGCCCGGCAACTGGCGGCCTCGAAGACGCCGGACGAGGTGCGGGCGATCGGCGAACAGCGCGGCAAGCAACTGCGTGCACGCGGGGTGACGGTCGACTACGCACCGGACGCGGACGTGAGCGACGAACCCGACGACGCGGTCATCGGCGACCGTTCGTACAGCGCGGACCCGGAAAAAGCGCGGCAGTACGCGATGGCCTTCGCCGAGGGCCTGCGCGCGGGCGGGGTGCAGCCGGTGCTGAAGCATTTCCCGGGCCACGGCCACGGTTCGGGCGATTCGCACCGCGGAACGGTCGTCACGCCGCCGCTCGAACAGCTGCGCCGGGTCGATCTGGTGCCTTATCGCGATATCTCGGAGTACGGCCAGGTCGGAGTGATGGTCGGGCATCTCGAGGTGCCGGGGCTGACCGGGGACGAACCGGCGTCACTGGCCCCGGAGGCGTATCGGTTGCTGCGCAACGAGTTCCACTTCACCGGACCGGTGATCACCGACGACCTGGGCGGAATGAAGGCGATCACGAACCGGTTCGCGCTGCCGGACGCGGTGCTGAAGGCGTTGCAGGCGGGGGCTGACCAGGCGTTGTTCTCGTCCGGGCACAACGACGTCGGGGCAGTGGTGGACCGGCTCCAGCGGGCGGTGGAGAGCGGGGAACTGCCGGCGGCGCAGGTGGCGGCTTCGGTGGAGCGGGTGTTGGCGGGCAAGGGGTTTTGCCGTCCTTGACCTGCGGACGGTGCCGGGTAGCGTCGGAGCGTGAAGCCGATTCTGCTGCTCGACGTGGACGGGCCGCTGAATCCCTTCGCGGCTGAGTGCCCGCCGCTCGGCTACGTCGAGCACCAGTGGCGTATCTCGCGCTGGCGGCGGAAGGCCGGGCGACGGGCCTGGCGTCGGCCCGGCGCTCGGGCTGCCCGCGCTTCCCGTAGTCGGGGTGCGTGCCTACGACGAGCGCCCGGACTGGAAGTACGGCGCGGTTGGCCGTTTCGCGGCTGGGCATCCCTTGGCGTGGCTCGATGACCACCTCGCCGTTGCGGAAACCGCACTCCGGCAAGGCAAATCCTGAGACTCAGTCCTCCTCCGCGAGAACCCGAGCCAACACCGCGGCAGCGCTCACCGTCTGCGGATGCTCCTCCCCCAGCGCTCTCCGGCACCTCGGCACCAGGTCCTCCAGCACCGCGAGCGCCGAAGCTCGGTCGCCCAAACGAAGGTGGATCTGGACCAGGTTGCCGGTGGTCCGCAGGGTGCCCAGCGCATCCGGGCCGAGGGCGCGGCGGGTGCGGGCCAGGACGTCTTCCGTCTGGTCGCGGGCGCGTTCGTATTCGTTCAGCCCCATATATGCCACGCAAAGGTTGTTCGCGACGGTCAGCGTCAGCGGGTCGTCCTCGCCCAGGGTGCGGCTGGCCCGCGGCAGGAGCGCGGCCAGCAGGTCGCGCGCTTCCGCGTGTTCGGTGGTGCCGATCAGGCAACCCGCCAGGCGGTTCGCGACGGCGAGGGTGTCCGGGTGGTCCTCGCCCAGTGCCTCGGTCCATTCCGCGTACAGAAGCCGTCCCAGGGCGGCACCGGGGTGGGCTTGGCCCGAGACGAAGAGGTAGCGCAGCACTCGGATGAGCAGCTCGCGGTACTCCGGCGGTTCGTGGCTGCGGAGATCGCCGGAGGCGGCGGCCATCCGGATGCCGATCGCGACCTGGCGGTATTCGGGCCACGACTCCTTCCGGTCCGGGTCCAGGTCCACGAAAGCCGGAGCCTCCGCGAGAGGCGGCAGGACGGGATAGAGCACCGGTTGCCCGCGGTCCCACAGCGAAGCGGGGCCGTCCTCGATCAGGCTGGCCGGGCAGCCGCGCTCGTGGAAGAGGTCGCAGCCGGAGCTGAGCACCGAATGCCGGCGGCCGGAGTAGAGGACCGGCACCGGGTACGCGTGGAACGGCTCGCCCTCGTTGTCGATGACGGTGGTGCCGTGGCGGCCCGCGCAGGTCCAGTCCACTTCCAGGCGCCAGGCGACCTCGTGGGTGGTGGTGATCGGTTCGATTTCGAACTGCTCGACGTCGGTCGCGCTGACGGTGAACGGGAAGTCCAGGCCCTGGGCGACCAGCCGCGGCGCCGGGGCGTCGAAATCGGTCGTGAAGGGGCGCGGTTCCAGGTGCCCGCCGACCCGGACCAGCAGGCAGGCCGGACGCGGAGGCGTTCGCGAGACAACCACGACCCGCGCGGAGTGCAGGACGACGGCTCGGTTCGTCCGGGCTTCCACGGTGATGAGGTGGACCGTTCCGCCGGGCACGGCGACCCGCGGCGGATCGGTGTCCAGCACCAGATCGGCCAGGGTGCTGCCGGGTTTCAGGCGGACCGAGGCGATGAGCGGGTCGGCCAGATCCGCAGGACTGTCGCCCGCTCGGCCGACGTTGATGTCGCCGTGCACCGCCCCGGCCATGACGACCTTGTCGAAGCGGCCGCCGGTGATGCGGTTGGCAGAGGACTCTTCCGCGTCCGTCACCCCGACGAGCCTAGCCGTTAACTCAATGAACGAAAGGGGCCTTCGGAGCGGATCCAGGGTGACGATGGTCGCGCTCGCCCGTCGATCGAGGAGGATCGGATGTCCGGACGTTTCCGTGCAGGCGTTGCCGTACTGGCCGCGGCGATTGGGTTCGGAGTGCTCGCCGCGCCCGCATCGGCCGCAGCGATGCCGACGACCGGGTGCGGCACGGCGGTGCCCAACGCTGGCACCACGACGGTCGAGCATCTGACGTCCGGCGGCATCGAGCGCGAGTACCGGATCTACGTGCCGGCGCGCTACAACCCGCACCGGCAGTACCCCGTCGTCCTCTCCTATCACGGGCACGGCCGCACCGCGGAGTACCAAGAGGAGCTGTCCGGCTTCTCCGGCTCGGACGTGATCGCGGTGTACCCGCAGGGCGTCCCCGGCACCGACGGCAAATCCGCCTGGACCGGCGCGCCTTACTCGGCCCCGGTCGACGACGTCCGGTTCACCGGCGACCTCCTCACCTCGCTGCGGCACCGGATGTGCGTGGACCCGGCGCGGATCTACGCGGCGGGCAAATCGAACGGCGGCGGGTTCGTCGGCGTGCTGGCGTGCCGGATGGCCGACCGGATCGCCGCGTTCGCCCCGGTTTCCGGCGCGTTCTACCCGCAGGGCGGCGCCTGCCGGCCGAGCCGGAAGGTCGCGCTGCTCGACTTCCACGGCACGGCCGACACCACCATTCCCTACGCAGGCAATCCGGCCAAGGGGCTACCGTCCATTCCGGACTGGTTGCACGGCTGGGCCGATCGCGACCGGTGTTTCCCTTATCCGGTATCGGTTTCTCCGGTGCCGGGTGTGGTGAAGCAGTGGTGGCCGGGCTGTTCGCTGGCGCATTACCGGGTGGAGGGCGCCGGGCACGTCTGGCCCAGCACCAAGCCGAACAACGACTCCGACACCCCGACCGCCCTCGACGCCACGCCGGTGATCCTCCAGTTCTTCAAAGCGCACCGGCTCGCCGGAGTCTGAATTTCCGCGCCGTGCCATCGCGGACTGTGGCATGGTGACCGGGTGCACCTGCCCTCCGCAGCCAACCAGATCCGGCGATTCGAAGGTCTCCGGATCACGGACATCGAGACCCAGGATTGGGCCAGCGTTCCCGGAGAAGTGCTCGGCGAGTGGGACGGCGAGGACGCCGCCGCGGTCGCCGAGCTCCTCGCCGAACTGCCCGATGGGGAGTTGATGCGCTGCTTCTTGCCCCGCTACGGGATTCGCGCGCACGGTTCCGCGGGGGTCTTGTTCGAGATCGCCTTCTGCTTCCGTTGCCACGGCGCATTGACCCTGCTCCCCGGCCGGGGCGAGCAAGACCTCATCGCGTTCGATGCCGGCTCCGCGCCCGCGCAGCGCCTGCTCGAGAAGTTCAAGGCCCTCGACCCGCCTCGTGCCGATCGCTGAGATCTCGCGCGGAGCCTGCGCCTCAGCCAGCCCGACCCGCCGGCTCCCGCTTCTTGGCGAGCATCCGGCGGAACCCCTCCGCGACCACCTTCGCGGTGTCCTTGCCGTGATTCGCGGTGATCCGCTTGACCATCTCGGCGGACTCCGCCGCGACCTCCTCGCTGCGGGCGAACATCCGTTCCTCGTGCCTGGTCAGCGCGGTCTCGACGTCGTCCGGATGCGCGGCCAGCAGTTCGGCGAGGTCGGAGCCGTCGAGCATGGCCAGGTTCGCGCCCTCTCCGTTGGGGCCGCACAGGTGTGCCGCGTCGCCGATCAGCGTCACGCCTGGGATCCGCTCCCATTGGTGCGCGCCTGGCAGCGTGTAGTGCCTCCGTAAGATCGGCGCGGTGTCGCCGCCCGCGATCAACTCGCGGATTTCCGGGGCCCAGTCGGCGAATTCGGCCGCGACGCGGGCGAGGGCGGCTGAAGTGCCGAGGCCGTGGAGTGCGTCGAACCATTCCTGCGGTTTGTTCAGCATCGCGTACGTGTGCAGCGCGTCGCGTTCGCGGTGCACCATGATGCGCCGGTCCGGTCCGGGCGAGCCCATTCCGCCGCCGCCCACGATCTTCGCGGCCTCCGGATGCCGGGTCTCGGCGTCGTAGAGGTAGGTCTCGACGAAAGCCCGGCCCGTGTATTCCGGAACGGCGTCGGACAGCAGCGGCCGCACCCGCGACCACGCGCCGTCCGCCCCGACCAGCAGCTTCGCGACGACCGAACCCCCGTCGGCGAAGGAAATCTCGTGCCCGTCGGCGACCGTGCGGACGCTGCTGACCTTCCGTCCCCACTGGACGGTGCCCTCCGGGAGCGAGTCGAGGAACATCTGCCGCAGTTCGCCGCGCAAGAGTTCGGGACGGCCACCGGTGCCGTCGTCGGGGTGGTCCAGCAGGACGGTGCCGTCGGGATCGAGGATCCGCATCTGCTGGCGGCCCTCGAGGATCAGGCCGCGGAACTCGTCCAGCAAACCCGCCGCCTCGACCGCGAGCTGGCCGTTGTAGTCGTGAATGTCGAGCAACCCGCCCTGGGACCGCGACATCGGCGACGGCTCGGCCTCGTACACCGTGGCGGGAATCCCGTGCACGTACAGGACCCGGGCCAAAGTGAGTCCGCCGAGGCCGGCGCCGATGATGGTGACTGGAGTCTGCATTGTTCTCCCCTGTGCGTCGATGACCTCCGAAGATTCGCGGACGTCGCTGGCATCGGCCGCACACTTCGCTGGCAGTCCGCTGCCAAGCACTGACAGCGCGTGAGAGTCTGGGATCCGAGACAGAATCGCCGGACGGCTACTTGGCCGCCCGGCCCGCGCTGACGTTGAGTTCGTCCAGCGCATTCACCGAAGAAACCGCAGGAGGGGCACGTGGCGGCCACACTGGAGCGACGCTCGATCGACCCGGTGCCGGAGTCCGAGCGACACGGGCATCCGCGCAGCCTGTTCACCCTGTGGTTCGCCGCGAACACGCAGATCACCTCGGCGGTCACCGGCGCGCTGACCGTGCTGGTCGGCGTTCATCCGCTGTGGGCGATCGTGGCCGTCGTGGCAGGCAACGCGCTCGGCGGCATTCCGATGGCGCTGCACGCCGCGCAGGGGCCGAAGCTCGGCATCCCGCAGATGATCCAGTCTCGCGCACAGTTCGGCGTGTACGGCGCGGCGCTGCCGCTGGTGCTGGTCGTGGTGATGTACCTCGGGTATTTCGCGAGCGGTTCGCTGCTCGGCGGCCAGGCGGTCGCCCAGATCACGCACCTGCCGACCGACGCGGCGATCGCGGTGTACGCGCTCGCCTCGGCACTGATCGCGATCGTCGGATACCGGCTGATCCACCGGTTCGGCTGGATCGCGTCCGCGCTGTCCGTGGTCGTCTTCCTCTACCTGACGATCCGGCTGTTCAGCGGACACGACCTCGGCGCCGTGCTGGCCGCGCCGCACCTGGACTTCCCGAAGTTCCTGCTCGCTGTCTCGCTGACCGCGTCGTGGCAGCTCACCTTCGGCCCGTATGTCGCCGACACCTCCCGCTACCTGCCGTCGGCGACGTCGGTGCGCGCGACGTTCTGGTGGACGTACGGCGGCACGGTGCTCGGCGCGGTGTGGGCGATGTCGTTCGGCGCGTTGGCGTACGCCATTGCCGGGAAGGCGTTCAAGGGCCACGAAGTCGCATACGTCGTCGGCCTTGGCGGCGAAGCGCTGCTGATCCCGCTGCTACTGGCTATCGCGCTCGGCAAGTTCACGGTGAACGTGCTGAACATTTACGGCGGCTACATGACCGTCGCGACCGCACTGACCGGCTTCGGTCGCCGCGCGGCGCTCTCCCAGGCCACGCGGATCGGCTACATCGCGGGTGTCGGCGTTGTCGGCGCGGTGATCGCCATCCTCGGCCGGGGCCAGTTCCTGTCGAACTTCGTGCTGTTCCTCGACTTCCTGCTGTACTTCCTCACGCCGTGGAGTTCGATCAACCTGGTCGACTTCTACCTGTTGCGCAAGGAGAAGTACGACCTCGACGCGCTTTATGACCCCAACGGCCGCTACGGTCGCTGGGCCTGGCCCGCGCTGGCCGCGTACGTGCTCGGGATCGCCGTGCAGATCCCGTTCGCCAACGTCGAAGGCATTTTTGTCGGTCCGATCGCGCCGCTGCTGGGCGGCGCGGACATCTCGTGGCTGCTCGGCCTGATCGTGCCCGGCGCGCTGTACGTGGCGTTCATGCGCCGGTCGGCCGCACTTCGAGGGTGACCGTCCGGGCCGGGTTCGCGCCCTGGTCCGCGCTGGAGACGGCGAACGCGGTCAACGGCAAGCCGCTCGCCCCGGCCAGCACCCGGGCCGCGGAGGCCGCGCGGGCCAAGGAGACCGTTGACCCGCCGCTCGCTGGACCGCCGGGAACCGCGACGCCGTGACCGAGCACGGTGATACGAATGGACTGTCCCTTCAGGACGGACGCCCAGTTGGTCAGCGTTGTTTGCCCGGCCTCATTGGGCTCTGTCGCGTTAGGACTGAACAGACTGCGATCGAAGCTGACGGTCACCGCGTCAGCGCTTATGCGTGTCGACGCACCTGGTGCCGCCAAGGTTTTCGCTAGCTGCTGGAGCTGCTCTCGCCGCTCCTTGGCTGCGGCGGCATCACGGGATTCCACGCGGTGCAGGCGGTCCAGTTCGGCGCGGAAACGGTCGTCCGGCTTGGCCACCGTGACCGCCTGAGGCGGCTGCCGAGTGGTCAGCACCACCCCGCCCGCGATCGCGCCGCCAATCATCACCGCGGCCCCGGCGGTAAGCAGGTAGCGGCGGATCGGCCGTCGGCGCAACCGTCCGGAGTGGACTTTCGCGATGACGCGCCGACCCGCCTTCGCCGCGGAATTGCCCGGCTGCAAGGTCAAAACGGCCGCCCACGCCGCGTCCGCCGCGGCGAGGTCGCCGGACTGTGCGTGCACGCGGGCCAGCAGATCGAGCCGTGCCGGATCGCCTGCCGAATCCGGTTCCAGAAGCGCGACGGCTGCCTCGAAGTCGCCGCGCCGGGCGAGGTCGGCGCCTTCGGCGAGGATGAGTTCCCGTTCCAATGCCCGCGAAAGTTCGATCATCATCGCTCCCCGCGAAGGATGCCGCCGCCCGGCTGGTCCCGCCGGTCGTCCGGAAGGAGGCGGCGCAACCGGCGGTTGACGTCCGTCAGCGCCACCCAGTTCGACGTCGCGGCAGCCCGCTCGCCCTCGCGGATCAGCTCCCGCGCGCGGGCCGGGTCGGACATGCGGTCGCGCGCGGCCCGAAGTGCGTTGAACACCTCCACATCCAGCGAACCGTCGCGGCGCATCAGCAAGACCTGCAGGTCCAGCGCCCGTTCGGACAATCGCTCGCCCGCCTCGACGTCGTGCGATTCGGCGATCGCCGCGTACCGGCGCTCGATCTCGGCCAGTTCGGCCCGGTCCTCGTCCGCGCCGACCCGGTCGACCAGTTCGCGGCAGTGGTCGAGCTGGTCTCGCAGCCGTTCCAGCACCTCGGGAACGCGCAGTTCCGCCTCGATGTCGTCGAGGTCTGCCTGCACGTCCCGCATCCGCCGTTCCGCCGCGACCGCCGCCCCGTCGTCGGTGCTGCCGGAGCGCACCTCGTCCCGGACCGCCGCGACGCTGCCCTGCGCGTCCAGCCGGTTCAGCAGCCCGCGCGCCCGGTCCGACCGCGTCCCCTCGACCTGCGTCCGCACCTGTTCGTGCCGCGCTTCCAGCTCGTTCAGCAGCCGCCGCAGCGTCTGCGGGTCCGGGACATGCTGTTGCTTGAGGTCGATGACCGCCTCGAACTCGTTGTCCAGCAACGGAACCTCGGCGACCACGGACACCTGCCGCGAATCGTCCATCTCGAAGGTCATCACGACCTCGCTGCCGCGCGGCAGGTCGAAGCGTACGTCCTTGGCGCGGATTTCGATGACGCCCACCTGCTGGTTCCGCTCGCCGCGGCGACGTTCGCCTTCCGCGACCGGAATCCGGATCACCGAAGAGGTGTCGCCGCGCCGCAGGGTCGCCGTGGTGAAGAACGTTTGCCGCTTCGCCGCGGGCAGCGGCGCGTTTTTCCTCAGCATCGGAGTGAAGGACCCGTCGGCCTCGGTCAAGCCGACCGTGTTGACCACGGTCTGGCCCATCATTTCGTTGCGCTGGTGGGTGATCGTGAGCGAATCGGGCTGTACCGGAACGCGCGTGCCTGTCGGATCGAGCAGTTCGATCTCGAACCGGTTCGTGCTCAGCTCGTCGAGCACCGCGTCGACGGTGAACGTGCCGTCGGCGGAAAGGGAAACCTCGGACGTCCGGTAGACCGGCCTGCGCTGCGGTGCGCTGAGCGCGATCCGGAACCGGGACCAGCCGGCCGCACCGTCCGTCGAGCAGCGGCCGGAAATCGGCACGCTCGGCAGGCTGGTGGTGGCGGGATACGACAGTGCGAGGGAGTACTCCCCGCGCTTCGCCGGGCGCACCGGGCGCGGGCGCGCCACTGTTCCGGCGTAGGCGGCCGCACCGCGCGCCACCACCGTGCTCGGGTCCTGGCTGTGGTCGAGCGGAATGCCGAGCCCGGCCGTCGGGTCGGCCAGCAGTTCGCGCAACCCGGGCGCGAGGGTCGGGCCGCCGACGAGCAGCAGGCGGTCGATGTCCGCCGGACGCAGGTTCGCCGACTCCAGCGCGGTGCGGCACAACTGCACGGCACGGAGATAGAACGGCCGCGCCAGCCGGTCGACCTGCTCGCGGCACAGGGTGTACTCGAACACCTCCTCCTGTCCGTCGCCCCGGTCGAGGTCAAGCAGCAGCTGAGTCTGTTCGGACTGGGAGAGCTGGATTTTCGCGGTCTCGGCGGCGCTGCGCAGCCGCGCGAAGTTCCGTCGCCAGCGCGGGTGGTCCCGGCGGAAATCGGGGATCCCGAGTTGCCGGGCCGCTTCCGGCGCGAGCACCTGGTCCAGTACCGCCTGGTCGATGTTGCGGCCGCCGAGGTGCGTGTCGCCAGCGTGGTGCAGCACGCTCAATTCCCCTTCGCCCGTGCTGACCACCGCGGAGTCGAACGTCCCGCCGCCGAGGTCGAACACCATCCAGTGCGCGCCTTTGCTTTCGTTCTGGAACCCGAACGCGAACGCCGCCGCGGTCGGTTCCTGCAGCAGCGGGCAGTTCCCGGTGAACCCGGCCAGTTTCGCGGCTTCCTGCGTCGCCTCGGTCTGGTTGAGCAGGAACGCCGCGGGCACGGTGATCACCGCCGCGTCCGGCGGTTCGCCGGGGACGGACCCGCGCAAGGTTCGCAGCACTTCCGCGGACAGTTCCACCGGCGTCAGGCTGACCCCGGCTTTCGGGAATTCCCGCCGCGCGTCCGGCAATCCCATGGACTGCTTGAATTCGATCTGCACGCTGTCCGGATCGTCCTCGAGCCGGCGCCGCGCCCCCGCGCCGACCTCGATCACCCCGCGTTTGCGGATCCAGACGGCAGACGGCGTGTAGTCCGTCTGCGCGTTGTTCTTGAGCACCGACACCGCACCGTTTTCCAGCACCGCGATCGCGCTGTTCGTGGTGCCGAGGTCGATCCCGAAATCGATCGTGTCACGCATCCGCTTCCCCGTTCCCCCGGGCGGCCGGGCGCCCGACGATGACCTGTCCCATCTGGATCCGGCGGCCGGTCAGGTAAATCGACGGCCGCACGGTCTCCACCACCCGCTCGACGTCCAGGCCCGGTTCGTCCTGGAACAACAGCACCTCCAGCGCCATCCCGGAACCGAACGGGATCCGGTCGTGGTCCTGCACCAGCACCCCCGCCGCGTCGAGCGCGTCCTGGCTCGCGCTGAGGAACCGGCCCGCCTGCCGGGCCACCCGGTCCTCGGCGCCGGCGAGCTTGCGCCGCGCCCGCCACAACGCCGTCGCCGCCTCCGCCAAGTCCGATTCGGACAGTGCCGATGCGGCGTCCTTTGCGGTCGCTACCGCGGACAGCTGTTCGAGCAGCTCTCGCAACCGGGCGCGTTCCTCCTCGTGCAGACCAGGTTCGGCGATCCGGAATTCCTTGTGCTGCTTGCGTTGCCGGTCTCGCATCACCAGCCCCTTCGCACTCGAACGAACGGAGCGACGTACACCAGCACCGCCGCCATCGCGACCGCCAGCCAATAAGGCAGGGCAATCAGACTGAGCGCCAGATAGATCCCGACGTCCAGCCCCAGCAGAGCCGGATACCGCCGGGGCGTGGTCCACGGCCGAGCCGCGACCAGGCAATTCGTCAACGCGCCCGGAACCGCGACGAGAAACATGATCGCCGGAAACGCGTCCTCCGGCAGCTTCAAAGCCAGAAAGACCGTCGCCGCCACCGCGTGCAGCAAGGCGGCGAAAACCCGCGCCCCCGAAGGTTCCCGCGCTGGAGCGAGGCTTGGCACATACGTCGTGGCAGCGAGCTCGTTGCGCGCCACGGCCTCCAGCGTTTCCGGATCGCGGCTGCATCGCCGCGCGACCGCGAACACCTCCCGGATCAGGCCCGCCGACCCGCCCCGCACCTCTGCCAGCGCGACCCCGATGTTGTTCGCCACCACCGCGATCGCCTCCGAAAGCGACGCTGTCCGCCGGAATTCCGCCCGCGGAACCACCTCTTCGAGCCGGTCGAACAGCGGCTCCGCTTCCTCGACCGTCCGCTCCGCCGCCGCTTGCACCCGATTTCCGTCCAGGTCGCCCCGAAGGTCTTTGAGCAACGCCTCGACCCGCCGATACGTCCCGTCCGCGATAGCCGTCCGCGCGTCCTCGATGGTGTGCCGATCAGCCCCGAACAACGCGAGGTACCCCGTGAACCGCCGTGGCTCAGCCGATTTCGCGGCGACTTCGATCATCGGCGCGAGCACCGCGTCCGGCAACGCGGCCCGTAACCCGTCCACAGTGGATTCATCAAGCCGCCGGTCGCCCAGCTTCTCGACGCGATGGTTCAGATGCCGCCAGAACGATTCACTTCGGAGGACAACTGCCCAACACCGAGCAGCTTCGGTCCACAATGGAGTGGGATGGTCGTCGGTGCGGCCAGCTTCCGCGTCGAGGGCCGCCGCGTAGGCCGCGACCGCGTTGTCGTGCTTGCGGTGCAACTGGAGCGGGCATCCGCATTCGGCCGGCGAGCCCCAGGTCCAGAAGACCTCGTCGACGAGCCGATGCTCGGCGTTGCCGAGCGCGTCGAAGGCCGCCCGCACCTCGTCGGCCGTGGCCTCCGCGGGCACCCCGTCCGGCGGCGCACCGCCGACTTCAAGCACCCCCAGGACTCGAAGCCGCCGCTCCCGCACCTCGCGCCGCGTCGCGGTCGCGGGGAGGCCGACGATCCGGAACGGGTTGCGCCGGTACAACTCGGGCGTCGACACCTCCCGCACCCGCGCCGCGGCGGTCCGACCGCGCCCCTCGTTCGCTTCCATGCCGGGGAAGGTAGGGCGACCCGGCGGGGAGGGGTCCCGGAACAACCGGGCCCGCGGGACTAGCTGGACTCGCGCACGACCAGCGACACCGGCAAGATCTGCGCGCCCGGCGCGACGTCCTCGCCGTCCAGCAGCCGCATCAGCGTGGAAACCATCGCGTGGACCTGCTCGCGCGGATCCTGGTGCACCGAGGTCAACGGCGGCGTCATGGCCGGAGCGAGCGCGGCGTTGTCGTCGAAGCTGACCACCGCGACGTCGCCGGGCACGGCGCGTCCGGCGTCTGACAGCGTGCGCAACGCGCCCACCGCCATCATGTCGCTGCCGACGAACACCGCGTCGAGATCCGGCACCCGCTCCAGCAGCGCGGCCATTGCTTTCGCGCCGCCGGCCAGCGTGAAATCGGCTTCCTCGGCCAGGCCAGACGGGTCGATCCCGGCGTCCACCAGGGTCTTGCGCCAGCCGGCGAGCCGGTCGATCGGCGCGCCCTGGTCCTGCGGACCCGCGATGGTCGCGATCCGCCGGCGGCCGGAATCGACCAGATGCGTCACCGCCTGCCGAGCGCCGCCCTCGTTGTCGAAATCAACCAGATGCACGCCTCGGCGCAGATCGGCCGCCTGCCCGCCGAACACCACGGGCAGCTTCAGCAACCGCAATGCCCGGGGCAGCGGGTCGGCGCGGTGCGGAGCGAAGACGAGGACCCCGTCGACGTGTCCGCCCTCGAGAAATCGCACGGTGCGGCCGAGATCCTCGCGGGTGTCGCTGAAAAGCAGCACCATCTGGCAGCCGACGTCGGCCAGTTCGCGGTAGCCGGCGCGCATCACCGCGGTCCGGTACGGGTCGTCGAGCAGCCGCGCTTCCGGTTCCGACAGCACCACCGCGATCGCGCCGGTCCGCCGGGTGACGAGCGAGCGCGCGGCCTGATTCGGCGAATACCCGAGGTCCCGCGCCGCGGCCAGCACCTTCTCGCGCGAGCGCGCGCTGACGTACGCGTCGTCGTTCAGCGCGCGCGACGCGGTGGACCGCGAGACCCCGGCGAACGCCGCGACGTCCTCCAGCGTCGGCCGCTCGTCCTCGGACCGAGGCGCCACTCCGCCCACCCCCTGCCTGTCGATCGGGCCCAGCTTAACCGGGTCCGCCCGGGAGCGCTCCCGGAGACTGCAGCCTTGACATCCCCCGTTACCTGCAACACACTCGTTCGGCATCTGGGAGCGCTCCCAGAACGACTTCCAAGGGGTTGACGACGGTGACAACGTTCCGGAAGGGCCTGGTGCTGGCACTGGGCATCACGATGACCGCGGTGAGCGCCGCGGCGTGCGGCGGCGGCGACGGCGACGTGCCCGCCGCGGCCGGGCCGAACGAGCACGTGGAGCTGACGCTCGCGACGTTCACGGAATTCGGCTACGAGGCACTCATCCCGGAGTACGAGCGGCTGCACCCGAACATCAAGATCACCCACCGCAAAACCGGCCAGGGCGGACCGTACGCCCAGGACATGATGACGAAGCTCGCGGCGGGCTCCGGGCTGGCCGACGTGCAGGCCGTCGAGGAAGGCCACCTGTCGGACATCCTCAGCAAGTCCTCGAAGTTGAACGACCTGAGCCAGATCGGTCCCTCGGGCGTTTCGCCGGACCGGTGGCTTTCGTGGAAATACGAGGCGGGCAAAGACAAAAACGGCAAGCTGATCGGCTACGGCACGGACATCGGCCCGCTCGCCATGTGCTACCGCAAGGACCTGCTCGCCGCGGCCGGCCTGCCGAGCGACCCGGAGGCGGTGAAACCGCTGTTCGCGACGTGGGACAGCTATTTCGCGGCCGGTGCCCAGTACACCGCCAAAACCGGCAAGGCCTGGTTCGATTCGGCGGCGCAGAACTTCAACTCGATGGTCAACCAACTGCCGGTCGGCTACCTCGACACCAGCGACAAGCTCACCGTCGAGAACAACCAGGGCATCAAGGACGCCTGGACGAAGGTGACCGACGCGGTCGCGAAGGGCGAATCGGCGAAGCTCACCGCGTTCAGCAACGAATGGAATTCCGGGTTCAAGCAGAGCGCGTTCGCCACGAAGGCCTGTCCGGCGTGGATGCTCGGGGTGATCAAGGAGCAGGCCGGGCCGGACAACGCGGGCAAATGGGCGGTCACCGCGGCGTTTCCCGGCGGAGGCGGCAACTGGGGCGGTTCGTACCTGACCGTGCCGAAGCAGAGCAAGCATCCGCGGGAGGCCGCTGAACTGGCCGCCTGGCTCACCGCGCCGGAGCAGCAGATCAAGGCGTTCGAGGCGAAGGGCAACTTCCCGAGCCAGACGAAGGCGCTGGAAAGCCCGCAACTGCTGAACGCGACCGACGCGTACTTCGGCGGCGCGAAGATCGGCGAACTGTTCGCCGAGCAGGCGAAGAAGGTGGCGAAACCGCAGTACAAGGGCCCGAACGACGGGCAGATCCAGGAGAACGTGGCCAGCCCGGCACTGCAGTCGGTGGAACAGGGCGCCTCGGCCGCGGACGGCTGGCAGCGTCTCGTCGACGGCGCGAAGAAACTCGCTCGTTGACGATGACTGTCACCAACAAGACCGCTCCGGAAAGCCGGGCCACGACGCGGCCGCAAACCGCGCCGCGGCCCGGCCTGCGGGACCGATTGGCGCGCTGGGACGTCAAAATCTCGCCCTATCTGTACGTCGCGCCGTTCTTCATCGTCTTCGCCATCGTGGGCATGTTCCCGTTGCTGTACACCGCGTACGTGTCGTTGTTTTCCTGGAAAGCCGGCGACGACGATCCGGATTTCATCGGCCTGGACAACTTCAAGGAACTGTTTGCGGACACACAGTTCTGGCACGCGCTGGAAAACACGGTCAGCATCTTCCTGCTCTCCAGCGTTCCCCAGCTGATCATCGCGTTGCTGCTCGCCGCGGTGCTCACGTTGCGGCTGCGCGGCGCGACCGGGTGGCGCGTCGGCATTCTGCTGCCGTACGCGGCGAGTCTGGTGGCGCTCGGGATCATCTTCGCGAACCTGTTCGGCCCGCGCTACGGGCTCGTCAACGGCGTGCTCCAGACCCTCGGACTGTCCCCGGTGGACTGGCAGGCCAACCGGTTCGCCAGCCACGTCGCCATCGCGATCATGGTGAACTGGCGGTGGACCGGCTACAACGCGCTGATCGTTCTCGCTGCGATGCAAGCGATTCCGAAGGAATTGCACGAGGCCGCGCTGATCGACGGCGCGGGCACCGTGCGCCGGTTCACCCACGTGACCCTGCCCCTGCTCAAGCCGACACTGATCTTCGTCACCATCACCTCGACGATCGGCGGGCTGCAGATTTTCACCGAGCCCAAGCTGTTCGACGCGATGCCCGGGTCGAACAACGGCGGTTCCACCCATCAGTTCCAGACCGTGACGCTGTATCTGTACCAGACCGCTTTCGAGAATTTCGATCTCGGCTACGCGTCCGCGATCGCGTGGGTGCTCTTCCTGATCATCGTCGTGATCGCGCTGATCAACTACTTCCTCACCGGGCGGCTCGCGGGGAGGCGCAAATGAGCGGGCACCCCAGCTTGCGGGCCCGCGCGGCCCGGCTCGGCAAACCGCGCAAGGCGACCTACGGCGTGCTGATCGTGTTCGTGCTCGGTTCGCTGTTCCCGTTCTACTGGTCGTTTCTCGTCGCCAGCCGCGACAACGGAATGCTCACCGAACGGATTCCGCCGCTGCTGCCGGGCGGCAACTTCTTCGCCAACGCGGCACGGGTGTTCGACACCGTGCCGTTCTGGCGAGCGCTGGCCAACAGCGTCATCGTCTCCGGCACGGTCACGCTCACCACGGTGTTGTTCTCGTCGCTGGCCGGGTTCGCCTTCGCCAAACTGCGCTTCCGCGGCCGCAACGGTTTGTTCGTCTTCATCGTCGTGACGCTCGCGGTGCCGACTCAACTCGGCATCATCCCGTTGTTCATCGCGATGTCGAAACTCGGCTGGGCGGGCGGACTGCAGTCGGTTATCGTGCCCAACCTGGTCACCGCGTTCGGCGTGTTCTGGATGCGACAGTACACAGTGGACGCTCTGCCGTACGAGCTGATCGAAGCCGCGCGCATGGACGGGTGCAGCATGATCCGGATCTTCTGGAACGTGTGCCTGCCCGCCGTCCGCCCGGCCGCGGCGATCCTCGCGATGTTCACGTTCATGACGTCCTGGAACGATTTCCTGTGGCCGCTCGTGGTGCTCGACGCGGGCAATCCGACCGTGCAGGTGGCGCTCGAAAAACTGCAGAGCGGCTACTACGTCGACTATTCGCTGGTGCTCGCGGGCACCACGCTGGCCACGATTCCGATCCTCATCGTCTTCCTCCTGCTCGGCCGCCAGATCGTGGCCGGGATCATGCAAGGCGCCGTGAAAGGGTGACCATGTCCGCACAGCCGATCCCCGACGTGCTCGCGTTCCCGGACGCGTTCGTCTGGGGCGCCGCCACGGCGGCCTTCCAGGTCGAAGGATCGACCACCGCCGACGGTCGCGAGGCCTCCGTCTGGGACACCTTCGCCGCACGTCCGGGCGCGGTGGCCGGCGGCGACACCGGCGACCCGGCGGCCGACCACTACCGCCGCTATGCCGACGACGTCGCGCTGATGCGCTCGCTCGGGCTCACCGCGTACCGGTTTTCCCTTTCCTGGCCGCGAATCCTGCCGCACGGCAAGCCGGAACCGCGCGGGCTGGACTTCTACGACCGGCTCGTGGACCGGCTGCTGGCGGCGGGAATCCAGCCGTGGGCGACGCTGTACCACTGGGATCTTCCGCAGTCGCTGGAAGACCGCGGCGGCTGGACCGCGCGCGACACCGCGTACCGGTTCGCCGAATACGCCGAGACCATCGCGGCCCGGCTCGGCGACCGCGTGGCCAGCTGGTCGACGCTGAACGAACCGTGGTGCGCGGCGATGCTCGGCTACGGCTCGGGCGTGCACGCGCCCGGCCGGACGTCGCCGGAAGGGGCCGTGGCCGCGGCGCATCATCTGCTGCTGGGGCACGGGCTGGCGATGGACGTGCTCCGGCAGCACACGAGCACGCCGTCCGGGATCACGCTCAACCTGTACCCGGTCGTCGCGGACTCCCCGGAGGACGCTGACGCGGTTCGCCGGATCGACGGACTGCAGAACCGGTTGTTCCTAGACCCGCTGCTGAGCGGCGGCTACCCCGCTGACCTGCGCGAGGACCTCGCCCGGTTCGGCTTCGACACCGTGGTGCGCGACGGTGACGAGGCGGTGGTCGGCAAGCCGATCGACTGGCTGGGCGTCAACTACTACCGCGGCTACCGGGTGGCCGGTTCGGCGCGGCCGGGAAGCACCCCGGCGGGCCGGGAATGGCCGGGAGCCGACCAGGTGCACTTCGTCCCGGACCCGGCCGCGCCGCGCACGGCTTCCGGCTGGGAGGTGCGTCCCGGCGGGCTGACCGAATCGCTGCTGCAAGTGCACCGGGACTACCCGCCGGTCCCGTTGTACGTCACGGAGAACGGTGCGGCGTATCCGGATCCGATCCGCGACGGCGAGGTCTCCGACGACGACCGCATCGCCTTCCTCGACGCGCATCTGCGGGCCGCGCACGACGCGCTGGCCCACGGAGTCGACCTGCGGGGGTATTTCTACTGGTCGCTGCTCGACAACTTCGAATGGGCCGAGGGCTACGCGAAGCGCTTCGGCCTGGTGCACGTCGACTACCGCACCCAGCGGCGCACGCCGAAGCGCAGCGCGCGGTGGTATGCGGAGGTGATCGCGCGCAACGCTCTGCCGTGACCTACTCCCGGGTTTATCCGCACCGCCGGGAATGACTTTCTCTTGGTGTTTCGCGTCACGGGGTCCGGACGCGGCCGTCGGACCAGTGCCGGGGCCGCCCCGAACGGTCCCGCGAGCGGAGACTGGAGCGTCCGATGACGGTGCGGAGCCGGGTGGCCGACGAGGTCACCGCGTGGCTGACCGGGGAATTCGCGGGCCGGGTGCCCGCCGAGGCGGTCAAGGTGGTGGTGCGGGCGGCCGGACGGGACCTCGACGGCCGGGTCGTCCCGGACGAGCACGGCGACCTGCTGTACCGCGTGGCGCGGGCCCGGCTGGTGCGGATGCTCTCCGTGCCGGAAGAGCCGCGCATCCCGCGTTCCCGGGGATAAGCCGTTTGCCCCCGGACCCCCACGGGTCCGAGTTCCTCCGGTGGCATGAGGTAACCGGCCGCGCGCCGACCGTGTCCGGCGCGCGCCGCGGGCCGCTACGAGCCCGGTACCCGGCTGCTCAACGGCGCGTGCGAACGCTCCGGCGGCCACCAGACCTGCGCGGGCGGCGGGGGAACGTCATCGTCCGGAAGCTCGAGCGCGTCCGCGCCGCTCTGCCAGCGGTTCCAGTGCACGGCGCACAGTCCGCGCCACAAGGAATCCTCCGCACAGTCCCGCCGACGACACCTGCGTACCTGCTGCCCGCTATCAATCACGTCCACGACTCCAAACCGCGCTCAACCTCCCCGCCGGCTCCAGTCTGCCTCGGCTCCGGCGGGAACGCCCCGCACTCGCGCCAACACAACCCTTGTGCAGCAACGGAACGGGAAGTCCCAGCCTACTCCAGGCACCTGTGCGCGCACCGCGCGACCACAGTGCACTCTTTCAGCGGTTGACGCCTCCCGTGCGCGGCGTTCCCGGTGATTTTCCTGTGCTGCAACGGAGAGTGCGCGTCCGACGGCGCACGGTAGGTATGTCCACAGTGGATGATCAGCGCCGCGGATGATTGACGTCGTACTCGTGCGCGGCGGTGCGTTGAGTACGGGTGCGCAGGAGCTTCTCGTCCGGGGAGTCGTCCACATCGGCCAGTCCGAGCGCGACCGCACGGCGGATCTGCTCGCGGTTGTCGCGGACGACGGAGGAGAAGAAGTCGTCGATGCGCGGGTCCAGAAGGACTTCCAGCAGGACCCGGAAGGACGTGTCGACGGTCGCGCGGACGATCTCGTCGTGGAACGGCAGCCTGCGCAGTTTGCCGAGCTGCGGGTCCTCGGAGATCTTCTCGGTGATGATCGCGCGCAGTTCGGTCTTGTTCTCGCTGAGGGATTTGGCGAGGTTCTCCGGGTAGTTGCCGGTTTCGAGAACCTTGACCACCTCGTCCAGGACGGCGATGGTCACCGGCTTTTTGATGGCGTGGACGATGGGTTCGGAGAGTTTGTCCACCAGGCGGTAGGTGAACTGCTCCCCTACCGCGCGGTCGGCCGCCCTGCCCAGGCGGACGATCAGGAGGATCACGCCGATGACGTGGTGGTGCGCGGTGAAGGCCGGGTGGGCCACCGGGATCATCGCGAAGACCTCGTACCAGGTGCGGGCGAGGAAGGCGGCTCGCCAGCCTTGTTTGCGCCAGCGGTGGAGGAGTTCCAGGAGGAAGATGCCGCAGATTACGCAGTCTGCCGGGAAGAACCATTGGCTGATGTCGGGCGGCGGGGGGCTGATGAGGAGCCAGGCCAGCATTCCGGTGGAGACGACGGCCAGGGCTAGCATGATCCAGTCGTCGGCCCGGACGTTGCCGGGGAGGATGCCGCTGTTGAGTTCAGCTTCGGCTTCGGCTGAACGGCCGGTGGTCATGCTGGCTCCCTGATCACTGGGGGTGTGGCCCTGGTGATGATCCCATGGGGTGGTCGGTGGGGCTGGGAGCTGTGGGGGGTGGGTTTCGGCTCGTCGCCCTGGGGGCGACATTGCGCCGCCCCTGGTTGCGTGGGGCACCCCGATTGTTGATTGTGCTGACGGTTCGGGGGTGCTTGTCAAGGCGGGAAAGATGCCTTGACAAGCACCCCCGAACCGCAGAGAGGCTTCGTATCGGGGTTGGGGGAGGGGTGGGTGCCCCCGGTGGTTGGGTGCACTGGCGGCGGTTTTTGCGCGACTCTGGCGTTGCTGCTTTGAGTGGGGCGGCGGGCGGGTAGCGCCCCAATGTGGCATTGGGTGCATGTGATGCACCCAATGTGGCGTTCGGTGCGTGCGACGCACCCAATGTGGCGTTCGGTGCGTGCGACGCACCCAATGTGGCGTTCGGTGCGTGCGACGCACCCAATGTGGCGTTCGGTGCGAGGAGATCTCGGCGGCGCCGGCGGGGAGCGGTCCGTGAAGGGCTCCTTGAGGGAATCTAATTCCCTCAAGGAGCCCTTCACGCCCGACGGAAAGGTCGTGAGGGGAACCCTGAGGGACTCTGAGTCCGTGAAGGTGGCCCTCACGGACGGCGGAGGATCGCGAGGGGAACCCTCACGAACCGGTGCGCCGTCGGCGAGAGGTGGTGGAGTTCTTCGCCACCGTTCGGTGGAGGGCCGTCAGGGGAACATCGCCGGGGCACAGGCCGCGAGGGCTCCGGACTGCGGGAGTCCGGACCGCGCTGCTCGCGTCCCGGAGCCATCCGCTGCCGGCCTTCCCGCCGAACCCGCAGGGGACCTGAGCCTTGAAGGGCTCCTTCCGGGAATCAGATTCCCTCAAGGAGTCCCTCACGGAACGCTTCGGAACCGGTTCACCTGGGGAGTTCGAGTCCGACATCTTGACACCAAACACCCCGTGCAGCAGGCTTTTCTCACGCCGCCTAGTTAGGAAAGTTTACTAACAAGGAGTCCCGCATGCCTGCTTCCCGGAAGGTGGCGTTGTTCGCCGCCGTTTCCGTATCGGTTACCGCTGTGTTGGCTGGTGCTGGGCCCGCCTCCGCGGTTTCCGTGGCTCGTCCGTTTCCCGCGCACGTTACCTACCAGACCGGTGTCCGGCCGTCGGTCAGTCAGGCTGATCAGGACGCTGCGGTCAAGAAGCAGTACGACTCCTGGAAGCAAACCTACCTCCGCCAGGCTTGCGGCGGTTACCTCGTCTGGGCGACCGACGACGCGCCCAACAAGGGCACCGTTTCCGAGGCGCAGGGGTACGGGATGAACATCGTCCCGTTGATGGCGGGGTACGACGACCAGGCCAAGACCATTTTCGACGGGATGTGGAAGTTCGTTCAGGACCACCGGGACAGCAAGGGGCTCTTCCAGTGGAAGATCGACGGCAAGACCTGCAAGTACGCCGACGACGGCACGCCTGACTCCGCTACCGACGGCGACCTCGACGTCGGTTACGGGCTGATTCTCGCGGACAAGCAGTGGGGCGGCTACAGCTCCGCCGCCAAGGACTGGCTTGCCAAGATTTACCAGAACGACGTCGCGTCCGATGGGCATCTCAAGATCGCCGACGGCGCGGGCAACGACGACACCCGGCCGTCCGACTTCATGCTCGACCACCTGCGCGCGTTCGCCAAGTATGACACCGCGCACGACTGGAACAAGGTCGTCACTCGCACCGAGCAGTTGATCACGCAGTTCACCGCCAAGTATTCGCCGACCGCGAATCTGCTGTCCGACTTCGTGGTCGGGGCGAACACCAACAGCCCGAAGCCGGCGCCCGCGGATCATCTGGAGAACCAGCCGGACAACATCGTCGGCTACAACTCGGTTCGCGTGCCTTGGCACATGGGCACGGACGCGCTGCTGTACGGCGGCAAGGTCGCGACCGACGTCGCCAAGAAGGAATCGGCCAGCTACAAGAGCCACTCCGGGGCCAACCCGGCCAAGATTTACCCGCACACCAAACTGGACGGCACGCCGACCAAGACCAGTGACCAGTCCGAGGTCGCGGCCAACCCGGTCGGGGTCGCGGCGATGGTCGCGGGCGATCAGGCCTGGACCGACACGCTGTGGAAGTACATGGCGACCAACCCGTACGACGACACGTACTACGGCGAGACCATCAAACTGCTCGTCTACCTGGTGATGTCCGGCAACTACTGGGCCCCGTGACCCCGGACCTGCCCGCGCGGACGGCTAGCCAGCGGCGTCCGTGCGGGCAGGCGGGCACGTTCCGCCGGGGGTGGTCAGCAGTTCGAAGTGCCACATCTCGTTCGCGTACACCTGGCACAGCCCGTACTTCGCGCCGTGCTGGATCAGCCAGTCAGCGGCTCGGGTGGGGGCGACGTCGACGGCTTTGCCGGATACGTGCGTCGACTTTTCCGGCGTGTTCACGAATTTCCGCGCCTGTTCCAGGCTGCCGTACTTTTCGATGCCGGCGTCAAGCAGCTTCTGCTGGTACTCCTTCGTCCGCCAGCCCGACGCGATGCGAATGTCCACTTTGCGCTGCCGAGCGTCAGTTGCCGCCTCCTGCAATGCTTTTCGCAATGCCGGGTCGAGATTCCCGACCGCGGGGTAGTTCGTGTCGAAGGGCGTGAGCGTGACGCCTTCCGGGGCACCGCCTTGAGCCGGGTCGTGGTCTGGGTCGCCGTCGAGCACCGGAAGGCCGGAGCACCCGGCGACGACGAACGCGGGCAGCACGAGCAGGATCTTGTTCCGCAGCACGCCGCAACTATCGCGAGCGGGTATCCCCGGAAGGTTCGGCGAATGTCCGCGCTGCGTAACAAGACCGCATGGTCAGGTAACGGGCCTCAGGCGGTCAGCCCGATCCCCGCTTCGGCGGTGTTGACCAGGAACGTCAGCGTCTCGTAGAAGTACAGCTCCACAGTGGACGCGTCATGGCTGGAGTACCCGATGGACAGGTCCTGTCCGAAGTGGAGTTCGTAGTCGCCGCCGCGGGTGGACAGCACACAGGCGCCGTTGATCGCGGGCGTGCGGATGAGTTCGCCGTCCACGATCTGCTTCAGGTGTTCCAGCACCGGATAACCGTGGTTGGCCGCCTCGTACGCGGCGGTGAACTCGTCGTCGCTGAGCAGGACGGTGTACGGCCCGGCCACGCCCGCGTCGCACAGTTCGGCGATCGCGTCGCCGATCGCCTTCGGGTAGCCCGGGGCCTCCGGCGGCAGCGCGATCGGCGACAGCGACGAAGCCGGGCGGATCCCGGTGATGCCCGCCTCGGCGAAACCGTCGACCACGATCCGGTCCTCGGCGTACGCGATCTGCTGCGCGGCGTCCTTCACCGGCTGCCAGTCCGCGTCTTTCGCGCCCCACTCGACCGAATCGACTTCCTCGCGCGACACCGTGAACGGCACCCGCAGTTCGACGATCCGCTGCGCCGTGCGCAGGCTTGTCGCGACGCCGTCGAACTTGCCGCTGACGCGTTCGCGGCGTCCGGTGCCGACCGCGGCGAGTGCCGGGTCCCCGGCGACGACGACGTCGACCACCCGGCGCGCCGCGGCGAACTCGGCGAAGGTGCGCTTCGCCTCCTCCTCCAGGTCCGCCCACGCGGCGGCGGAGATCGGGGCGAGTTCGCGATGCAGGTTGTTCATGACCGAGTGCTCCTTCGCAGGCTTCCGATGCCCAGCGACGTCCCGGCGGGCGTCGCGGCAGCCGGCGGTTCCGGCTCGGGCGGGGCGTCCGGCGGATCTTCGAGGAAGTCCGCGGTCGGCACGTAGAACAGCGCGCCGGTGTGGGGCGTGGAGAAGTCGAGAATCCGGTCGTAATTGCCCGGCGGCGACCCGACGAACATGTTCTCCAGCATTTTCTCTATGACCGCCGGAGATTTGGTGTAGCCGATGAAATACGTGCCGAACTCGTCGTGCCCGGGACGGCCGAACGGCATGTTGTCGCGCAGGATGTCGAGTTCGTTGCCCTCGTCGTCGGTGATCACGTTGAGCGCGATGTGGGAATCGGCGGGCTTTTCCTCGTCCGAAAGCTCCACATCGGACAGTTTGCGCCGCCCGATCACCAGCTCCTGCTGTTCGGTGGTGAGCGCGTTCCACGCCGCCATGTCGTGCAGGTACTTCTGCACGACCACGTAACTGCCGCGATTGAACGGTTCGTCGTCGTCCACCAGCACGGCCTGATTGACGCCGTTGCCGGTCGGATTCTCGGTGCCGTCGACGAACCCGAGCACGTCGCGCGCGTCGAAGTACCGGAAGCCCTGCACCTCGTCGAGCACCTGCACCGAACCGCGCAGCCGGTCCATGATCAGCGATTCCAGCTCGAAGCACAGATCGAGCCGCTCGGCGCGGAGGTGGAACAGCAGGTCGGCCTCGGCGGTGAGGACGCTCGTGTGCTTCTCGCCGGCGAAGACCGGCAGCTCGTGCAGTTCCGCGGGCCGCGGACCGCCGTAGATCCGGTCCCACGCCGCCGACGAGATCCCGGCGACACAGGTGAGCCCGGCCCCGGCGTCGCGGAAACCGACCGCGCGCTGCAGTCCGGCCAGGTCGGAGAGGAGGTCTTTCGCGATCTGCTCGGCGCCAGCGTTGACCTGGACCATCAGGAAGATCGCGGCCCTGGTCAACGGTGCGGAAACGGCCTGCGGCTCAGGCGGTTCAAGGTCCCCCGCTTGCACGCTCGCGTACCCCTTTTCGCCCGGTGACCGTCCGAGCGCATCCTAACCACGGACGGGCGAGCGCACCCGGCATCGCCACTCCGGCGGGGTAACCGAGTGGCGCGGCACAAGCGACCTTGTCCGGCTCCACAGCGCGTCAGAACTGGCCGCCGCCCGCGTGGACCGTCTGGCCGGTGACCCAGCGGGCCTGGTCCGACGCCAGGAACCCCACGATGTCCGCGATGTCGCCAGGCTCGGCGATCCGGCCGAGCGGCGTCTGTTTCGCGCTGTACTCGACCACGTCCGGCGGCCCGTCGGCGAGAAGCGCCTCGGTGCGGACCGCGCCCGGAAGCACGCTGTTCACCGTCACGCCGCGGGCCGAGTTCCTTCGCCAGCACGCGCACGAACTGGTCTCCGGCGGCCTTCGCGGCCCCGTAGATCGCGGTGCCCGGCCGCGCCGTCTGAACGACCCCGCTCGACACCACGACGATCCGGCCGCCGTCGCGCACTCGCCGGGCCGCCTCGCGCAAGGCGACGAAGGTGGGCCGCAGGTTGGTGTTGAAAATCAGGTCGAAGACCTCGTCGGAGGCCTCCGCGAGCGGCACGAACCGCGCGATGCCCACGTTGGCGACGACCACGTCGAGACCGCCGAATTCCTTTTCCGTGCGGTCGAAAAGGCCGCGCAGCTCAGTGTCGTCGGTGACGTCCGCGCGCAGGGCGACGGCCTGCCCGCCGTCCGCACGGATCTTCGCGACGACGGCTTCGGCGGACGCCTGGTCCGAGCGGTAGTTGACCGCGACGGAAAGCCCGTCCGCGCCCAGCCGTTCCGCGATCGCCCTGCCGATCCCCCGCGAGCTTCCGGTGACCAACGCGACGCTTGCTTCGGTCTGCACAGCACCAGTCTAGTGGCGCCCGAAATGATGCCCTTCGTCGGCGAAACCGTGCGCGGCAAGGAAAACCAGCATCGCCACCGCGAACATCAGCAAAATCCCGGCAGCCAGCTTCCGCCGCGGCGGCGCGGTCCCGAACTCCGTGACCAGCTGGTGTCCGGCCAGCAGGAGCAACGGCTGCCAGCGGGTCCGCGGCGCCGGCGAGGGCAGGTCCGCGACCACCGCGTCCAGCTCGTGCCGGTACTGCGCCGCGTAGACCGTCGTGACCCGTTCTTCCACCTCGGCCAGGCTCAGCCGCCCCTCCCCCGCCGCGGCGTTCAGGGCTTTCGTCGTCTGCTCGCGTTCGGCGTCGGAGCAGCGGACGGGTCGATCGTCAGTCATGCTTTCCTCCCGGGCAAAACAGGAATCAGCCGAGCCGCCAGCTTCGCCAGCGGCTCGCGGACCACGAGCCCGAGCGCACCGACCCCGGCGCCGACCACGAACCCCGCGAGCACGTCGTGCGGGTAATGCGCCCCGACGTACACCCGCGAAATCCCCATCAGCACCGCGAAAACGAGCGCCCAGAGCCCCCATTTGCGGTTGACCAGCAGCAACGCCACCGCGAACGCCGCCACGATGACCGTGTGGTTGCTGGGAAACGCGTAGTCGGTCGGCGGGTCGCACGGCAGCAGCGTGTGCACACCAGGAACCACGCGGCACGGCCGGACCTCGGCGAACACCGACTTCAGCACCGTGTCCACGGCGAACGCCACCGCGATCGCGATCGGCACCCATGCCGCGGCTGCCAGCGCCGCCGGTCCCCTCGTGCGAGCCCGCCAGAGCAGCGCGAGGATCACCGGCGCCACCAGGAAAACCCCGTACTCGCTGAACGTCGTCACGATTCCGGCCAGCCAATGCTGTGCCCAGGCGAAATCCGTGACGTCGCGATACCAGCCAGCGTCGATCATCGCATCGCCCTCCTTCGTGCGCGGACCAGTTCCACCAGCAGCGGGCTCAGCGAAAGCAGCACCACCACGGCGATGACCGGCAGCAGGTACGTGTCGATGTTCGGCACCGACGCGCCCAGCGCGTATCCAGCGAGCGTAACCCCGACTGTCCACAGCAGACCGCCGATTACCTGCCACAACGCGAATTTCGCGGCGGGCATCCCGGCGATGCCGACGAGCGGGTTCAGCACGGTGCGGACCACCGGGATGAACCGCGCCAGCACCACGGCCTTGCCCAGGCCGTACCGGGTGAGCAGCGCCGATCCGCGCGCGACGCCCTCGTGCAGGTGCTTGTTCCGCACCCGGACGAGCAGCGCGCCGCCGCCTCGCCGGCCGAGGACGTATCCGGTCTGCGCGCCGAGCAGCGCTCCGGCCGCGGCGGCGACGATGACGGCCGCGAGCGGCAGGTGGAGCTTCGACGAGGCCGCCAGCACCCCCGCGGTGAACAACAGCGAGTCGCCGGGCAGAAAGAAGCCCACGAGCAGGCCGGTCTCGGCGAACATCACCGCGAAGACGCCGAGCGGGCCGAACGCGGCCAGCAGCCACTTCGGGTCGAGCATGCCACCTCCAACTACTACACAACTGTCGAAATTCTACATGAACGTAGTAGTGAGCTGAGCTGCTTCGACAAACCGGTAGAATTTGGGGCATGCGCAACGGACGGGGCGAGAGCGCCCGGCGAGCACCCGGCGAGCTGGAGGCCGAGGTGCTCGCCGTGCTGTGGGAATCCGACGAGCCGATGTCGGCCGCCGGCGTGCAGGAGCGGCTCGGCGGCGGACTGGCCTACACCACTGTCGTCACGATCCTGTCCCGGCTGTTCGAGAAGGGCGTGGCGACCCGCGAGAAACAGGGCCGCTCGTTCACCTACCGCGCCGCCGACGACGAACCCGGGCTCGCCGCCCGCCGGATGAGCAAGGTGCTCGACGCGGAAGCGGACCGGTCCAGCGTGCTCGCGAAATTCGTCTCGAACCTGTCCGAATCGGACGAAGCCGTGCTGCGCGACCTGCTGCGCCAGAGCGGCGGCTGACCGTGAACCTCGACCTGCTCACTCCCCTGTTGCTGCCGTTGGCTTCCTGGCCGGTGGCGCGCTGGGTCGCGCCCCGGTTGTCGCCGCGGCTGGGCAGCTGGCTGCTCGCCGGTTCCGCGCTGGTGCTGGCGATAGGCAGCACGGCCACGCTCGCGGTGCTCGCGGCGGCGGGGCTCGCGCAGCTGCCGTTCGTCGGCGAACTGGGCGATTTCTCCGCGGTCGCGTTCCACGGGGCCGACGCGGTGAACCTGTGGCTGGCGATCGCCTGCGGGGTCGCGCTCGTCGTCGCCGGGGCCGCGTTGACGCGTGCGGCGCTGCAGTACGTGCGCTGGCATCGGAAGGTGCACGCCGAGCTGAACACGCATACCCGCGAGGCCGGCTTCGTGCTGTTGCCGGGCGAGGAACCGGTCGCGTTCGCGGTGGCCGGAGGCGGCGGCCGGATCGCGGTGTCCAGCGGCATGCTCTCCGCGCTGGAACCCTCGGAACGCCGCGCGCTGCTGGCCCACGAACGCGCGCATCTGCGGCTGCGGCACCACGTTTTCGCCGCGATCGTGACGGTCTCGACCACGGTCAATCCACTGCTGCGTCCGCTCGGCGCGGCGGCCCGGTTCGCGCTGGAACGCTGGGCGGACGAGGCGGCCGCGGACCGCGTCGGCGACCGGAAGCTGGTGGCCACGGCGGTCGCGAAGGCCGCGTTGGCCAGCCGGTCCCAGCCGTCGCTCGCGCTTGCCGCGACCGGCGGGCCGGTGCCGCAACGGGTGCGTGCGCTGCTGTCCGCCCCGTCGTCGCATTCGCGGCGGAACCCGTTGGCAGCGGTGGCCGTGGCGGCGGTGCTCGGCGCGTGCGCCTGGTCAGCGGCCAGCACGCTCGACGCGGCGACCGACCTCCACTCCGGACTCGAGACCGCGCAGCGCGCCGCTTGCGTGCTCGCGCAGGGGTCCCACGGCGAGTCCGCGCTCCCGGCACTCCGACACCAGCACCGGGACTGCGCCGAGCGCTGAGCGCCACGCCCCCGGCGCGGCGGCGACGTCGGAGTCGTGCAGCAGAATCGTGCCGCCGCCGTTCAGCCTTCGGCACACGGTGCGCACGACCGAGCGCGGAGTGGCGCGACTGGTCCAGTCGAATCCCCAGGTAGTCCACAAAACGGGCCGAAGTCCGAGCCTGTGCGCCGAGACCAAGGCGCTCGCGCTGAACACTCCGTACGGCGCGCGCAGCCACTGGGGTCGCGTGCCGGTGATGAGTTCGATCAGGTCGACGGTGCGGGTCAGGTCGTCGTGCAGGGCCTTCGGGGAGCGGCGCAGGAAGCAGCGGTGATCCCAGCCGTGGACCGCGATCTCGTGTCCGGCCGCGGCGATCTCCCGGCCCAGCTCCGGCGCGGCGGCCAGTTCCCGGCCCAGCACGAAGAAGGTCGCGCGGACGTCGAGCTTCTCAAGCGCTCGGAGGAACTGTGGCGTGGACTCCGGGTTCGGGCCGTCGTCGAAGGTGAGTGCCACGTGGCCGGGGTCGCCTCGTCCGGCCAGCTTGGGCGTTCGCAGCTGCGGGACGAACAACGCGGCTGGCGCCGCGTGCGCGACTGCTGCGGCGGCGAGTCCGCGGATCATCCGGCCGCCTTGACCGGTCGGCGCAGCAGCCACTCGAGCGCCTCGGTCAGTTCGGTGAGCGAGTGGACCCACGGCACGATGCCGTCGTTGTGCAGCACCGCGGCGTTGGCTCGGCCGTGGCCGGGCAGGCAGCGGTAGGTCAGCACTGGCAGGCCGGTCGCGAGCGCCTCCGACGTCGTCAGCCCGCCCGCGTTCTGCACCACGACGTCGCACGCGCGCATCAGTTCCGGCATCCGGTCGACCCAACCGAATACGTGCCGGTGTCCGGTTTTCCGGAGTTTTTCGGCCAGCACTTCGTTGCGGCCGCACACCACGACCGGCTCGACGAGACCGGTCGCGAGGAGGTCGTCGGCGGTCTGTCCGATTTGGCCGACGCCCCAGGAACCGGCCACGACCAACGCGAGCGGGCCGTCGTGCGGAAGGCCGAAGGCGAGCCGGAGCCGCAGCCGTTCGGTGATCCCGGCGGCGGGCCGGAAGGCGGGTGCGACCAGCGGACGCGAGACGAGCGTGCGACCGGCTCCGAGCGCTTGGGCTTGACGGGCGGCGGTTTCGTTGGGGGCGACGGTGAGCGTCGCGTCCGGGCTCACGCACAGCCGGTGCACCGACGGGTCGGTGAGGTAGACAACCAGCGGCGCGGTCAGTTCTTTCGACCGCCGCAGCCGGGCTACCGCGTGGGTGGCGAGCGGGTAGGTCGATACGACGACGTCGGTGTCTTCGGAGTTCTCGGCGAGCAGGTCCCGCAGCCGCGGCGTGGCGAGTCCGGCGAACCGGCGGGCGGCTCCGGCCAGCGCGGGGGTGCCGAGGGCGCTGAGCAGCCAGTCCCAGCTGCGCGGGACCGTGTTCAGCTGCTGGTGGTAGGCGCCGCAGAGCAGTTCGCCGAGCCTTCCGGGCAGCAGGTCCAGGAAATCGGCGCGGACGACCTGCGCGCCGCGGCCGGAAAACCACCGGTCCAGTTCCCTGGCGGCACCGTCGTGCCCCGCTCCGATCCGGGCGGACACGATCACCACGCGGGCCATCGGGCACCTCTCTCTGCTTCTACACTGCTGTAGTAAAACTACATCGCTGTAGAATGAGAGTCGAGGCCGGGCCGCTTCGCGGAGATACACCGTCTGTCCGACATTCCGGGCGCCGTCTCCGCAAATTGGGGTAAGCGGTAACCCGTCCAGGTGAGACGCCCGCTACCGTGGGTCTTTCGACCACCGGATGTGGCAGGAAGAGGAACCCCGATGCGTCGCAAGACTTCAAGCGCGCTCCGCGTCGCCCAGGTGCTCCTGGCCGTAGTTTCGCTGCTGGTCCTCGGCGGCACCGCGTTCGCGTGGTCGAAGCTGAACCAGATCACCGACGGCCTGACCAGGTCCGATGTGATCGGCTCCGGCTCGAACTCGCCGATGGACGAGCAGAACATCCTGATGGTCGGCCTGGACACGCGCACCGACGCGGAGGGCAATCCGCTGCCCGAGGACGTGCTCGACCAGCTGCACGCGGGCGGCGCGGAGGACGGCGGCGACACGACCGACACGATGATCGTCGTGCACATTCCGGCCGGGGGCGGGCAAGCGACGGCCATTTCGATCCCGCGTGACTCTTATGTCCAGCTTGCCGGGAAGTTCGGGAAGCATAAGATCAACTCGGCTTATACCTATGGGCAGATGGCGCGGAAGGCCGAGTTGAAGGCCGCTGGCGAGTCTGGGGCGCAGCTGGAGACTGATTCGGCGCAGGCTGGGGCCAAGACTGCTATTGAGACTGTGCAGCAGTTGACCGGGCTGAAGATCACGCATTATGCGGCGGTTAATCTTGCTGGGTTTTATTATGTCAGCCAGGCTGTGGGCGGCGTGCCGGTTTGCCTTAAGGCCCCCGTGAAGGATTCTTATTCTGGGGCTAATTTTGGCGCTGGGCCGCAGAATGTGTCCGGGGCGCAGGCGTTGCAGTTTGTTCGACAGCGGCATGGGTTGCCTAACGGGGATCTGGATCGGATCAAGCGGCAGCAGGTTTTCATGGCTTCCATGGCCAAGACTATTCTTTCCGCTGGGACGTTGACGGATCCCAGTAAGCTGGATGCGTTGATTGGGGCGGTTAAGAAGGCTGTTATTGTTGATACTAACTGGGATTTGTTGGCGTTTGCTCAGCAGCTGCATGGGATGAGTGCTGGGAGTATCAATTTCGTCACTGTGCCGGTGGTTAGTATTACGTTGAAGACGCCCAATGACGGGGATGCGGTGCAGGTGGATCCGCAGCAGGTGCAGCGGTTTGTTCGGGAGCAGACTGGTGGGGGTCCTTCTTCGCCGTCTTCTTCTGCTTCTGCGCCGCCGCCGTCGTCGTCTGGTGGGGATCCTGCGCTGGCGTCTTACGTGGTGGATGTGCGCAACTCGTCTGGGGTGGATGGGTTGGCTAATCGGGTTGCTGACAAGCTTGCTGCTGCCGGGTATCAGCGGGGGTCTATTTCCAATAGTGCTACTCGGCGGACTTCTACTGTTTATTACGGGCATGGGCAGCGTTCTCAGGCTGATGCTATTGCGGAGAAGCTTGGCGGGGTTGCGGTAGCTTCGGATTCTTCGTTGGAGAAGGATCATTTTCGGGTTTATTTGGGGCAGAAGTATTCGGATGATTCTTCGGTTCGTCCGGCTGCTGCTCCGGTGGTTATGGGGCCTCCTGCTGGGGGTGCTCCCGAGATTACGGCTGATGGGGTTACTTGCGTTAACTGACTGCTCGTCGCCCTGGGGGGCGACATTGCTGGTTGTGGGTTGCGTGGGGCACCCCGAAGTTTGATTGTGCTGACGGTTCGGGGGTGCTTGTCAAGGCGGGAAAGATGCCTTGACAAGCACCCCCGAACCGCAGAGAGGCTTCGTATCGGGGATGGGGGAGGGAGTGGGTGCCCCCGGTGTTTGGGTGCACTGGCGGCGGTTTGTTGCGCGGCTTGGGTGCGTGGTTGCTTTGAGTGGGGCGGCGTCCGGGTAGCGGGTAGCGGGTAGCGCCCCAATGTGGCATTGGGTGCATGGGACGCACCCAATGTGGCGTTCGGTGCGTCAGACGCACCCAATGCCACATTGGGGAGATCTCGGCGGGGTCGGCGGGGAGCGGTCCGTGAAGGGCTCCTTGAGGGAATCTAATTCCCTCAAGGAGCCCTTCACGTCCGACAGAGGGGTCGTGAGGGGAACCCTGAGGGACTCAGGGTCCGTGAAGGTGGCCCTCACGGACGGCGGAGGATCGCGAGGGAATGCAAAACGGGCCGGTCCTCGCGGACCGGCCCGTTTGTTATTGGGTTAAGCAGCGATCAGGCGTTGCTGCGCCGGCGGCGGACCACCAGCATCATTGCGCCGCCTGCGATTACCAGGGCGGCACCGATTCCGATGGGGAGCGCGGCGTTCACGCCGGTGTTCGCCAGCGGGGTCTGGCCCGAGTTGTTGCCGCCGGCCGCGGGGGCGGTCGTCGCGGGGGCGGTGGTGACCGGGCCCGTTTCGGTCCAGGTGCCCGTTGCGGCGGCCTGGACGCTGCTCTTCTGCGACTGCGCCACGATCAGCGACTGCGCCGGCTTGTCGGCGTAGTTCTTCGCCACGAACAGGCGGCCCGTGTTGACGTCGCCCGCGGCCTTCACCGCGAGTTCGGCCGTGCCGGGCTTTGCGTCCTTCGGGACGTCCAGGAACAGCTTCGTGCCGTTCTTGATCGCCGACGACTTGATCTCCTCGCCATTTTCACCGACCAGCTTCACGCCCTCGGGGAGCTTGCTCGTGAAGTCGGTGATGCTGCCGGTCGTCGCGACGGTGAACGGGCCGATCTTCGTGCCCGCTTCGCCGCTTGCCTTGGCGGGGGTGATGCTCAGCGCCGGCTTCGTCTCCTCGACACCGGTGTTCGCGTCGCCGGTCAGGTAGTCGTACAGCGCGAGCACGTCGGCTGCCTCGTCCTCGGAACCGTTGGCCAGCGGGTTCTTGGCGTCGAGATCCTTGCCGTCGCTGTAGTGCCACACCGCGGCCTGGGTCGCGGTCAGCGCTTCCTCCGTGGACAGACCGTCGTGGAGCTTGACGCCCTTGTCGCTCAGCGTCTTCTCGAGGGTCGCGACGTCCTCGGCCGGGAAGCTGTGGTGCAGCACCCAGTTGATGTTCTTGTTGTTCTTGCGGAACGGCGACTTCGCGTCGGGGTAGTCGTTCCAGGCGTGCTCGAGCATCGGCTCGCCGAAGCGCGCGCCGACCTCGATCTGCACGCAGTACATCTTCGAGAGGGCGCCGTCGGACAGCTTGAAGTTGAACAGGGTCGTCTGGACCTTGCCCTTGCCGGCGATGTTGACGTCGAAGCCCGACGTGCCGCCGGACACCAGCTCGCCCGAGGCGGCGCCGCTCCGCGCCGCGGGGGCGTTGTCATCCGCGAGGGCGACCGGCGCGGCGATCATGAGCGCCGCTGCCGCGGACGCCGCCGCGGCCCCTCCCCGGACCAGCATTGACCTGCCGTGCATGCTTTCTCCCATCAAGTCCCGAACCACGAACGACGGACCGCGTGAGACAACATCTCCCCGACCACAGCGGCCACCAATTCGGGTGAAGAATCCACCCAGTCAAGCGATGGCGAAGCATACACAGGGCGCACATGTGCACTGTGGGTGGTCCCCCGTGTGCGCTTCCGTACCACCAGTCGGAGTCGTTCCTCCTCTTGCGTTGCTCTGGGTAGGTGTGCGAGGAGCTGGGGAAACCCGCGAAAGAAAGGGCGTAAACGTTGAACAAGCAACCTTCGGCGGACGTGCTGGCCGCGTTCGGCTGTGCCGGTGCGCCGGTTCGGATGGAGGGCGGGAAAGGCGAGGCTTGGCGCGCCGGGGACGTGGTGCTGAAACCGGTGGAGTTCGCTCCGGAAACGCGGTGGCGGGCGGCGGCGCTCGCCGAGGTGGCGGAGTCCGCGGAGTTCCGGATCGCTCGTCCGCTTCGGACTCGCGACGGAGAATGGATCGCCGGGAACAGAACCTCCGCCGGTGATCCGCCGCTCGGCTGGGAGGCGAGCCGGCTGGTCCCGGGCCGCCCGGACACTTCCCGGCCCGACGACGCGATTCGGGCCGGGATCGCGTTCCATCAGGCGATCGCTCACCTGCCACGTCCGGACTTCCTCGAGTTCCGCGACGATCCCTGGTCCGTCGGCGACCGGATGGCCTGGGAGGAATTGCCGCCCGAAGGCTCGGCGACCGCGCGCGACCTCCTTCGCCCGTTGTTCGAGGCGCGCCGCCGGGTCGAGATGCCCGCGCAGGCGGTGCACGGCGATCTCCCCGGCAACGTCCTCTTCGCGCCGGGACAGCCGCCCGCGGTGATCGACTGGGCGGTCTACTGGCGACCGCCGTCCTGGGCCGCCGCGGTGGCGGTCGTCGACGCGTTGTGCTGGTACGGCGCGGATCCCGGCCTGATCGAGCGCTGGGCGCATCTGCCGGAATGGCGGCAGATGCTGATCCGCGCGCTGATCTACCGGATCGTCACGCACGACGTCGCCGAGGACTGGACGCCCGGCCAGGTCGCCGCTTACCAGCCCGCGGTCGCGGCCGTGCTCAGTTGACCAGGTTCTCCAGCGGCTCGCCCTTCGCGTAGTGGGCGAGCTGCCGTTCGGCCAGCCGCTTCGCGCGCGGGTAGAACGAATCCGAACCGCCGGCGATGTGCGGGGTGATGATCGCGCCGTCGAGGGTCCACAGAGGATGGTCGGCGGGCAGCGGTTCCGGGTCTACGACGTCCAGCGCGGCCCGTAGGCGACCGGCCGAAACTTCGGCGGTGAGTGCGTCCGTGTCCACGGCGGTGCCGCGGCCGACGTTGACGACCAGCGCGGTGTCCGGCAGCAGAGCCAGTTCCGCGGCGCCGAGGAGGCCGCGCGTCTGCGGGGTGTCGGGCAGGACGAGGACGACGATGTCCGCGGTCGGCAGGAGTTCCGGCAGTTCGGCGATGCCGTGCACGCCGGAGCGCGCGGTGCTGGCGACCCGGACCACCTCGGCCTCGCCCGCTTCCAGGTACCGCTCGATGGCGCGGCCGATCGAGCCGTAGCCGACCAGCAGGACGCGGCAGTCGGCGAGCGAGCGCGTGTGCACCCGGTCCCACGACCCGGTCCGCTCCTGCGCGAACCAGCGCGGGAAATACCGTTGCGCGGCAAGGATCAGCGCGAGCGCGTGCTCGGCGACGCTGAGGTCGTGCAGGCCCCGTCCGTTCGCCAGCCGCACGCCGGACGGGACGAGCGGCAGCAGGTTGTCGTAACCCGAGGAGAGGGTCTGGACCGCGCGCAGCGACGGCAGTTCGGGGATCAGCTTCGCCGCCGCCGGACCCTGGTCGTAGGGCAGGACGTAGAACTCGACGTCGTCGAGGCCGTCCGGCGGGGCGCCGCGGCCGTCCCACACGACCGCGTTCAGTTCGGCCGGAACGGAAATGTCGGACCAGGGCACCAGTACACGCGCGGTCATGCTCGCCTTTCCTTCGTCTTCGCCGGAACCGCGAGCACGAGCACCGCGGCCGCGGCCATTGTCCCCGCCAGCATCAAGAACGCGGCGGCCGTGCTGCCGGTGACGGATTCGAGCCAGCCGACCAGGTAGGTCCCGAGGAACCCGCCGAGCGCGCCCGCGGCGTTGACCACGGCCACCGCCACCCCGGCGGTCCGCTGCGGCAGGAGTTCGGAAATCATCGCGAAGAACGGGCCGTACGGCGCGTACAACGCCACCGCGGCGACCGCAAGCAGCACGAACGCCCACCAGAAGTGCTGCTTGCCCAAGAGGTACGAACCGTAGAACGCGACCGCGCCGGCCAGCAGCCACGGCCACACGAACCGCCGCCGCGCTCCGGACCGGTCCGAACCGCGCGAGTTGAGCAGCATCGCCACCACCGCGAACGCGTACGGAATCGCCGACAGCAACCCGGTCGCGCCGATCCCGGCCGACGAACCCGCCTTGACGATCGACGGCAGCCAGAACACGAAGCCGTAAACCCCGATGCTCCACAACAGATACTGCGCCGCCAGCAGCAGAACCGCCTTGGACCGCAGCACTTCGCGCACCGGACGCTCGGCCGGTTCCGGCAGCTGCGCCTGTTCCGCGGCGATCGCGCGTTCGACCGCGTCGCGACCGGCCGGGTCGAGCCACGGCGTGTCGGCGGGCCGGTCGCGGACCTGCGCGCGGAACACGAAAGCCCAGATGAGCGCCGGGATTCCCTCGATGACGAACATGCCGCGCCAGGACGTCGCCTCGATCAAATACCCGGACGCCGCCGACAGCCACATCACCGTGACCGGGTTGCCGAGGATCAGGAAAGCGTTGGCCCGGCCGCGTTCGGCCTTCGTGAACCACCGCGCGAGCAGCACCACGAGCGCGGGCAGCACCGCCGCTTCCACCGCGCCGAGCAGGAACCGGACCACGATCAGCACCGGCACCGAGCTGAGCAGGCCCTGCGCGGTCGCCAGGACGCCCCACGCGAGCACCGACCAGAAGATCAGGCTCCGCACGCTGCGGCGGTCGGCGTAGAGCACGCCGGGGACCTGCAGCAGGAAGTAGCCGAGGAAGAACGACGCGGCGATCAGGCCGGACGTCGTGCTCGTGAGGTGCAGTTCCTCGGCCATGCCGCCCGCGGTCGCGATCGAGAAGTTCGACCGGTCGAGGTAGGCGAGGCTGTAGGTGACGAAGACGATCGGGATCAACCGCAGCCAGCGCTGCCTCCCGAGCGTGCCCGCCTGCTCGACGGTGTTCATCCGGTACTCCTGTCGCCGCTGACCCAAGTCCTTGACGCGCTTTCCGTCATCTGGAAAGCTATTCCGCAATGCGGTGAGAGGCAGTGTGCGTCGCCGCGCGCGGGACGTCAAGGGGGTCCGATGGCGGACATGGTCGGCAAGGCTCTGCGGGTGCTGTCCCTGCTCGGCGGCTACCCCGAGGGCGTGCCGCTCTCCGAACTGGCGCGGGCCGCCGGGTATCCGGTGAGCACGACGCATCGGCTGCTGAGTTCCTTGCAGAGCGAGGGATTCGCGCGCAACGACCCGGTTTCGAAGCGGTATTCGCTGGGGTTGCGGCTGTTCGAGCTGGGCCAGTCGGTATCGCAGGCGCGCGGGTTCGCCGGGGTCGCGCTGCCGGTGATGCAGAAGCTGTCCGCGGAGACCGGCGAGCCGACGCTGCTGGCCGTGCTGGACGGGCACAACCAGGTCTACGTGCACTCGGTGCAGGGGTCGCAGCGGCTGCAGATCCGCGGCGAACCGGGCGCGCGGGGGCCGCTGCACTGCACGTCGATGGGCAAATGCCTGATCGCGTTCGCGGCGAACCGGGACGAGCTGGTCGCCTCCCTGGAGCTGCCTGCGCTGGGCCCGCGCACGATCACCTCGCGGGAGGCGTTCGCGGCGGAGATCGCGGCGGTGCGCGAACGGGGTTTCGCGATCGCCGACGAGGAGCACGAGGAAGGCATCCGCGCGGTCGGCGTGCCGATCCGGACTCCGGACGGGACCGCCATCGCCGCGTTGTCCACCGCGGCACCGGCTTATCGGCTGACGGTGGCTCAGCTGGAGGAATTCGTGCCCGCTTTGCGTGCTGCGGCACGGGAACTGGCGGCAGTGCTGCCCCGGTGAGCGCTTACGCGCCGATCTGCTCCCGGATCCACGAGACGAGCTGGTCCACGCGCGCCGCGGTTTCGAGGCCGGGCTGCGGACAGTCCGGGCCGAAGTTCTCGACCGCGATCAGCGTGTTCTTTCCCTTCACCGGCACGAAAAACGGCGAACCCGAGTCGTCCGGGCAGGGGCTGTTCTCGACGGTGCGCTTCTTCAGCGGTTCGAGGGTGATCTCGTTCTTGCGCACCTCGTCGACCTGGAAGTCGCCGCGTTTGAGGTGGTCGGTCTGCACGATGACCTTCGAGGACAGCGAACCCCAGCCGACGAACGTCGTGTGCTGGCCCGGATCCGGCGGGCCGTCCGGCAGCGCGAGCGGTTCGATGTCGGTGACCGGCTCGGAGAGTTTGGCGAGCGCGAGGTCGTTGACCGCGGACTGGCGCGTGTCCACGATCTTCAGCACGTGCCCGCGCGGGTCGGAATCGGTGAGCTTCCCGATCGCGGCGGTCATCGTGTAGTCGGGTTTGCCGCTGACGCGCGTGCCGTCGAGGTCGTGGAAGCAGTGGCCCGCGGTGATGACCCACTGCGGGGCGATCAGCGAACCGCTGCAGCCGCCGGTGCGGACGCCGCCGCCCTTCTCCGGAATGTCCTTTGCGGACAGTTTGACGCTGAACGGCGTCGGGTGGTCGGGCAACGCGGGCGGCGCCGTCGAAGCTTGGGCCTTGCCGCCGCTGACGGTGCTGCTCGCGTTGCCCGCGTTGCCGCCGGAGCTGCGGGCGACGGCGACGTTCGACACCGGCTTCGCGGTCTCGGCCTCGGCGGTCCGGTGCAGGCCGACGTAGGCCCCGGCGAGCCCGGCCCCCACGATCGTGGCGGCCGCCACGGCACCCAGCCGAAGGCTCGTCCGCTGAGCGGAGCGTGACTTTGCGTTCACCACGGGGTCCAAGATAGCGAAGTTGTTAACCCGAATGAGTGAGTGTGCCCGATTAATCCGGCGACCAGGGTAGAAACTGACACGGCTGATACGCCACGTCCGCGGTTGGTCACGGAATGCTAACGGCGCGGGTGCGTTTTGCCTGGCGGCTGGGCCGTTCGGCCGCCGGGCCCGGATTGTGGCGGTTGTTCCCGTTCAGCGGGACACCTGGCTCCCGGCGACTCCCCGGCTAGGCGTGCGGCAGGTACCGGGGTGCCTGCCGCGCGTGGGACGCCTGCTCGTACGCGTAGGCGAAGGCGAGCAGCTGAGCGTCGTGGTACTTCGCGCCCAGGAACGAGATCCCGACCGGCAGCGGACCGGCGAATCCGGCTGGCACCGTGATGTTCGGGCAGCCCGCGACGGACGTGTTGCGGGTGCTGCTCAGGAACCTCGGGTCGCCGGGGCGGTCCAGAGGGGAGGCGGGCAAGCCGCTCAGGGTGACGATCGCGTCGAGGCCTTTCGCGGCCAACACGTCGTCGATCGACCGTTGCGCGAGTCCCGTCGCGGCGGCGCGGTGGCGGCGGTACGTCTGGTCGGTCAGGATGCCGTCGGCCTTGTTCGCGTCGATCAGCAGGCTTTGGTCGAAGAGCGGCATTTCGACGTCGCGGTGCTGGTCGTTGTAGGCGATCAGCTCGGACAGATTCCGCGGATGGTCGCCGGGGGTCACGGCCAGGTAGGCGTTCAGGTCATGCTTGCACTCGGTCAGCAACGCGGGGAGGAGATCCGGGGTGACTGACCAGGAGATGTCCTCGACGTCGGCCCCGTCAACGACCGTCACGCCCAGCGAGCGCAGAGTGTGCACTGTGGACTCGAAGACGCGATCGGCTTGCTCGTCGATGCCGGTGTGACCCTTACGCCAGATACCGATTCGCTGGCCGCGCAAGGCGTTTCGGTCCAAGCGCAGGTCCTTCGGAATCGCTGCCTCGGCGGCGACCGAGGCGGGGTCCGCTGGGTCGGCACCGGCTAGTACGGAGAGGGTGAGCGCGGCGTCGGTGACGTTGCGCGCGATCGGACCGGGAGTGTCGTGCTGAGCGGTGATCGGCACGACACCGCTGCGGCTCACCACGCCGAGGCTGGTCTTCACGCCGACCGTCGAGGTCGCGGCCGCCGGGCACACGATCGAACCGTCGGTCTCGGTGCCGATGGCGACCGTCGCGAGACCGGCCGCCGCGGCGACCGCGGAGCCGCTTGACGAACCGCATGGGCTGCGGTCCAGCGCGTACGGATTGCGGGTCTGGCCCGCGACTCCGCTCCAGCCGGGGATCTGTGCGTCCGAGCGGAAGTTCGACCATTCCGACAGGTTCGCTTTGCCGAGCACGATCGCACCGGCGGCGCGCAGGCGCTGGACCAGGAACGCGTCCTTGGCCGGACGCGAACCGAGCATCGCGGTCGACCCGGCGGTGGTGGTTTGCCGGTCCGCGGTGTCGATGTTTTCCTTCAGCAGTACCGGAATTCCTTCCAACGCACTGCGGGAGGAATGGGCGCGGCGGCGGGTGTCGCTTTCCTTGGCCGCCGCCAGCGCGTCGGGATTGGTTTGCACGACGGCGTGCAGCTTGGGGTTCAGCTCTTCGATCCGGCGCAGGTAGCCCCGGGTCAGTTGTTCCGCCGTCAGCTGCCGGTGGTCCATGGCGCGCTGCAGGTCGGGAATCGTGGTTCGGTCGAGGAATCGAGACGGCGAGGCGTCCGCCGCGGCGGGCACGAACAGGCCCGCCGCGGTGAGGACTGCCGCCGAAA
The DNA here is from genome assembly GCF_000158875.1 of Streptomyces sp. AA4. Classification (NCBI taxonomy): domain Bacteria; kingdom Bacillati; phylum Actinomycetota; class Actinomycetes; order Kitasatosporales; family Streptomycetaceae; genus Streptomyces; species Streptomyces sp. AA4. The sequence goes on from NZ_GG657746.1 coordinate 7,243,575, forward strand.
GCCGTTTCAGCGAGGTGCGCATGGAGTTCCTATTCGCGAAGGCCGATGGCGTCCATGGGCTTGGCGTGCAAGGTGACCCGAGTGGACAGACCGAGCGAGACCAGGCTGAGCAGGAATGCTCCGGCGATGATTCCGCCGAACACCGCGGGCGTTCCGGACGGCAGCGGAGTGTCGCGCAGGGAAAGATTGAGCAGTACCAACGGAATCGCTGCCACCACGGTGCCGAGCAAGGCCGCGATACCAGCGGTCGTCAAGGCTTCCAGGCGCATCATCCGCACGACCTGGCCGCGCGTGGTGCCGATCAACCGCAGCAGCGCGAACTCCCGCGACCGCTGCGCGGTGGTCATCACCAGCGTGTTGGCCACCGAAATCACCACGTAGCCGAGGATCACGCCGACCGCGACGAGGTTCAGATAGAACTGCTGTTGTCCCGAAGCGCTTTCCACCGCGGAAAACGTGGAACCGGGCGTCACGGTGAGGCCGGGGTAACGCGCGCTGAGGTCGCGCAGGGCGGCGGTCACCGCGGCCGGATCGGCCTTCGGGTCTTGGCGCACCAGAACGGAATTGTCCATCCGGTCGCCGGTGTGCGCGCGAGCCAGTTCGGAGGGCAGCACGTACTCGCCGAAGGCCTGGTTGTGCGTATAGACCGCGACCAGTTTCACCTTCGCGGGACGGCCGTCGGCGAACCAGAAGTCGACCTCGTCGCCGATTTTCTTGTCGTACCAATCGGCCTCGCCCTTGCTCATCGCGACGGCGCCGCCGCGCAGGTCGGCCAGATTCCCGGACACGACGCCGAGGTCGAGCACGCCGCGGACCTGGTCGCCGTCCAATCCCTGCGCCGGGTACTTCATGACGCGCAGCCGCTTGTCCTCCTGGACCGTCGTGACGACGTCGGTGCGGATCACCGAGGTCGCCGCCACGACGCCGGGAATCGCCCGCGCCGCCGCGGCGACTTCCGGGGACAGGGCGCCGGTGGTGCTCGTGAGGACGTGGTCCGCGGTGGTCGACCGGACGGCCTGCTCTTGCTGGGCCGCGGCGGACGACGTCTGGCTGTAGAACATCGAGATCGCGAACGCGACCGCGAGCATCACCGGGGTCACCGCCGACGCGAGGCGCCGGGCGTTGGCCTGGCTGTTCGCGGCGGCCAGGTAGCCGCTGATCCGCGAGACGCCGGAGTAGACCGGGGCGATGATCCGGGTCATGAAGGCGACCACCTTCGGCCCGAGCACCGAGAGCCCGATCACGACCACCAGCGCGGACATCGAGGAGGCGGCCAGCGCACCCGGGCCGGTCACGTACATCGGGACGGTCGCGCCGCCGAAGCCGAGCACCACCAGCAGCCAGCCGATCAGGACCCGGCTCCGGCCGAGTTCGCGGCGTTCGACAGCCGCCTCGCCGAGCGCTTCGATCGGGCGGATCGACGACGGACGCCGGGCCGCCGACCACGCCGCCAGCCGCGCCGCGCCCATGCCGAGCAGGAACGCGACGACGAGCGGGAGCGGGCCGATCGCGAGACCGAAGTCCGGCGGAATCACGCCGATCCCGGCGAACGCGTTGCGCAATCCGTAGCCGACGGCCACGCCCAGTCCCGCGCCGAGCACTCCGGCGAGGGTCGCGACCAGCATGGTTTCGGCGCTGATCAGCTTGCGGATCTGCTTCGGCGTGGCCGCGATCGCCCGCAGCAGCGCGAATTCCCGCCGCCGCTGGTTGATCACCAGCGCCAGCGTGCTCGACACGACGAACACCGCGACCAGGATGGCGAACCCGCCGAAGGAACCGGCGAGCGCGAACAGCATTACCCGGGTTTGGCTCACGTCGAGGAATTCGACCGTGCTGCGGCCCATCCCGGTGGTCACGGTGACCGGTTCGCCCTTGACCGCCGCGCCGATGCGGTCTTCCAGCTCGCCCGCCGGCACTCCGGGTGCGGCGAGCACGCCGACCGCGTGCACCTGGCCGGGCTTTCCGGCGAGATCCGCGGCGCGCGCGGCGGAGAAGAACAACGCCGACTGCCGGGTCAGCCCGTTGCCGGATTTCGCCGCGGCGATGCCGGTGACCAGGAACTCCATCGGCGTGGAGCGGGTCGAGATCCGCACCGTGCTGCCGACCGAAACGCCGCCGCGCGCCGCCAGTTCCGCGTCGAGGACGACCTCGTTCGCCGCTTCGGGCGCGTGGCCTTCGCGGAGGGTGAACGGGGCCAGCACGGCCGCGTCCCAGTTGTGTCCGCGCGACTGCGTGCCGTTCGGGCCGGTGAGCACCTTGCCGCCGGCCGTCACGACGTTCGCCGGGAAGTCCTGCTCCGGCACCGCCTGGCGCACCCCCGGCACCTCGGCGATCCGCTTGACCAACGTCTCGGGCACCGTCGTCTGCTCGGTGACCTGCTCGGACTCGCCGAAATCCGCGCCCGGCGGTTTCGTCGTCTGCACCCCGCCGACCACCACGGCCGCGTCGGCGTACCGCTGGGTCGGGACCCCGGCGCGCAGGCCGGATTCCATGAGAATGCCGCAGCCCGCGACGAGCGCGGTGCCGCAGAGAATCGCGATGAACGCGCCGACGAACCCGCTCAGCCGGGCCTTCGTCGTCTGCCAAGCCAACGACCACATGGCGGTCACCACTCCCCGAGGTGGGTCATCCGCTCGGCGACCCGTTCCGGGGTCGGCTGCGGGAGATGGCCGGCGAGCTTGCCGTCGGCGAGGAACAGCACTCCGTGCGCGGCGGACGCGGCGACCGGGTCGTGGGTGACCATCAGCACGGTCTGGCCCATCTGGTCGACCACGGTGCGCAACAGGTCGAGCACCTGCCGGGCGGTGCGGGTGTCGAGCGCGCCGGTCGGTTCGTCGGCGAGCACGACCTCGGGCCGGGTGATCAGCGCGCGGGCGATCGCGACGCGCTGCTGCTGCCCGCCGGACAGTTCCGCCGGGCGGTGTTCGAGCCGCTTCGCGATGCCGACGCCGTCGACGATCTCGCGCAGCCAGCGCGCGTCCGGCTTCTTGCCGGCCAGCCGCATCGGCAAGGTGATGTTCTGCAGCACGTTCAGCGACGGCAGCAGGTTGTAGGCCTGGAAAATGAACCCGATCCGGGTCCGGCGCAGTTCGGTGAGCGCGCGCTCGCGGAGCCCGCCGAGTTCGGTTTCGCCGAGCAGCACGCGTCCGGAACTCGGCCGGTCCAGTCCGGCGGCGCAGTGCAGGAAGGTGCTCTTGCCGGATCCGGACGGCCCCATCACCGCGGTGAACGAGCCTCGCTGGATCCCGACCGACACGCCGTCCAGCGCGGTGACCGCGCCGTCGCCGGAGCCGTAGATCTTGCGCACCGCTTCCAGCCTCAGGGCGTGTGTTCCGCCTGTGTTCATGTTCGTGTCGCTCCTCGGACCAGCAGATTCTCTGTCGGTAACGAAGCTATGGCGGCGGGTGCGCGAAAACGATCCCGAGCGCGGGAGTCTTGGGGGTAGCGCAGGCACCACCACCCCCGGTGGGGAAGTCCTAATGGGACACTGTGCGGGTGAAAGGCTGGCTGCGCTCGTGGTGGTCCGGACTCCGCTACTTGCTGGTCGGGGCCGCGACCTCGTTCCTCGCCATGCTGCTTTTCTTCGCCATGGCCGTCGTGCTCATGACGTGCCTGATCGGCGTCGGGATCCCGGCGCTGCCGGTCGCGCTGAAGCTGATCCGCCGCCCGCTGCGGTTCGAACGCCGCCGCGCCGGGCGCAGGCTGGACGAGCCGATCGCGGAGCCGTACGCCAACGTGTCGCCGATTCGCGACCCGGCGAGCCTGCGCGACCTCGCGTGGCTCGCGGTGCACGCGGTGGTCGGCTTCCTCGTCGGAATTCTCGCGTTCGGCCTGCCGCTCGGCGGGGTGCGGCAGATCCTCACCGGCCTGTTCTGGTGGCTGGTGCCCGGAGGGATCCCCAGTTCGCTGGAGTTCGTGGTGAACTCGTGGCCGCTGGCCGCGCTCTGCGTGTTCAGCGGGCTCGTGATGATCGCGCTCACCTTCTGGGCCTCGCCGCTGGCGCGCTGGCAAGCCCTTGCGACGCGGGCGTTTCTCGGCACGAAGCCGGGTGCCGCGCTGACCGACCGGGTCGTCGAGCTGACCGCGACCCGTGCGGCCGCGCTCGAGGCGCACGGCGCCGAACTCCGCCGGCTCGAACGCGACCTCCACGACGGGACGCAAGCGCGGCTGTCCGCGGTCGTGCTGCAGCTCGGGATCGCGGACCAGCTTTTCGAAGGAAACCCGGCCAAGGCACGGGAATTGCTCGGCAAGGCGCAGGACGCGGCCACCGAAGCACTCGCCGAACTGCGCACGGTCGTGCGGAGCATCCACCCGCCGCTGCTGACCGATCGCGGCCTCGACGGCGCGATCACCGCCCTCGCCGACCGGTGCGCGGTTCCGTGCACTGTGGACGTTCGCAGCAGTGCGCGGCGACCGGCCGCGGTCGAGGCGGCGGGGTACTTCATCGTCGCCGAAGCTCTCGCGAACGTGACCAAGCATTCGGGCGCGAAACACGCGTCGATTACGCTCGACGGCACCGTCGACACCCTGCGGATCCGCATCCGCGACGACGGACGCGGCGGGGCGGACGAATCCCAGGGCAGCGGGCTGGCCGGGATCCGGAAACGCGCCGAGGCCTTCGACGGGACGGTCACGCTCACGAGCCCGCCCGGCGGACCGACTGTTCTGGAAGTGGAGTTGCCATGCGGGTCGTGATCGTCGAGGACGACGCCCTGCTGCGAGAAGGTTTGGTCCTGCTGCTCGACACCTCGGGCATCGAGGTCGCCGCGGCTTTCGACCACACCGACGAGTTCCTCGCGTTCGTCCGCGAGGACCGTCCGGACGCGGTGATCACCGACGTCCGCCTGCCCCCGACGCACACCGACGAGGGCCTGCGCGCGGCCGTCCAGGCGCGGCAGCTGCACCCCGGGCTGCCGGTGCTGGTGCTGTCCGCACACGTGGAAACCGGCTACGCGGCCGAGCTTCTCGCGGACGGCAAGGGCGCGGTCGGGTACCTGCTGAAGGAACGCGTCGGCAAGGTCGCCAAGTTCCTCGACTCGCTGCACCGGGTCGTGGAAGGCGGCACGGCGATGGACCCGGAGGTGGTGACCCAGCTGCTGGCCCACCGCCGCGACCCGCTCGACGCCCTGACCGCCCGCGAACGCGAGGTGCTCGGCCTGATGGCGGAGGGCTACAACAACGCCACGATCGCGGAACTGCTGGTGGTCAGCGACGGGACGGTGCTCAAGCACATCCGCAATATTTTCGCGAAACTGGGCCTGCCGGAGGACAGCGGGCACCGGCGGGTGCTGGCGGTGCTGGCCTACTTGAACGGGAAGAGGTAGCGCAGGCGCTACCACGAAGTTGGGGGTCTGCGGCGTGGTCGCCGCCGTCGCCGCTCCATAGTGTCCTGGGCATGGAAACTTCCCGAAGCCGCACCGCCGGCGGCCCCGTTGTGACTACCTTGCTGTGGCTCGTTTTTCTCGCCGGCGCCGCGGCCAATTCGATCGGCCAGTTCGCCGGGCTGGAGGACACTTACCGGTACCTCGGCGGCGGAGTGGCGGTCGTGTGCCTGGTGCTTCTTCTCGTGCGGTTCCTGGCCCGGCGCAAGGACTGACCGACAGAGGGGCTGGGCGGGGAAACCCAGCCCCTCGACCGTCAAGACACCTTGGGCGTCGCGCGGGCGCCGAAGTGCAGGTACGGCTCCCCCGTCGACAGGGTGTAGAAGAGCACCGGCGTCCAGAACTGCCCGCCCGGCATGCGGAGCAGGAACAGCGTGTCCGAAACCGCCTCCAGATCGAATTCCTGGACCTTGTCCGGCATCAGCTCCGCCAGCGGTCCGGTGGTCGTGTACACGATCCGCAACCCACCCTCGCGCTCCACGACCTCGATGTGCGCGCCAGCCCGTTCGTAGACGCCCAGGTGACGGGTCACGTCCACCTCGACCGGCGTGGCCGGGGGTTCGAGCGGACGCGGCATGGCGACGTCGGCGAGTTCGGCGAAGATCTCCCGGTACAGCTCGGTGAACAGATCCCGCGCGTGACCGCCGTTCGTCAGCAGCGTGACCGCGAGGCCCGCGTCCGGCAGCAGGCGCAGGAACGCCGACTGGCCGATCGTGTTGCCGTCGTGGCCGATGACGCGGCGGCCGCCCCATTCGTCGCGGATCCAGCCGAGGCCCCACGAGTCGCCGAGGGTGTGCTTGTCCGGGACGTCGGCCTGCTTTTCCGCCATCGCCGCGGCCGATTCCGCCGACAGGATCCGCGTGCCGTCCGCGGTCAGGCCGCCGGTGAGGTGCAGGCGGGCGAAGGCGAGGACGTCCGCGGCGCGGGCGGAGATCAGGCCGGCCGGTCCGGCCGAACGCGGCAGTTGCCACACCGGAGCCGGGGCCGGGTCCTCGCCGTCCGGCGCGACGTGGCCGACGGCGGCGCGGAACAGCAGCGCTTCCTCCGGCAGCGTGACCGTGTGCGTGAGGCCGAGCGGGGTGTACAGCTTCTCCCGCATCGCGGCGTCCCAGGTTTTCCCGGTGAGCTTCTCGATCACCCGGCCCATCAGGACGAAACCTGAGTTGCAGTAGGAGAAAGTCGCGCCGAGAGGATGGTTCTGCGCGGCCTCGTCCAGCAGCTCGACGAACTTCTCGATGCAGTCGTCGCCGCGGCCGGTGTCGGTGAAGATGTCGCCGTCGATGCCGCTGGTGTGCGTCAACAGGTGCCGCATGGTGACGCGCTTCGTCACCTCCGGATCGGACAGCCGCAGTTCGGGCAGCACGTCGACGATCGGCGCGTCGAGGTCGAGCAGGCCCTCGTCGACCAGCTGCATCACCACGGTCGACGTCCACACCTTGGAGATCGAGCCGATCTGGAACAGCGAATCCTCGGTGACCTCGACCTCGGTCGTCTTGCTCAGCACGCCGTGGGTCGCGAACACCTCCTCGCCGGTGTCGACGCGCAGAATGCCCAGCGACGCACCGGGAATGTCGTACTTGCGCGCCAGTTCCGCGAGCCGCCGGCTCCAGTGCGCGGCCTCGATCGGCACCCGCGAACCCGCGTACTGCTCGACCCAGTCGACCACGCGCCGGTTGTAGTCCGCGCGGTGCGAGGGCGGACCGTCCAAAACGAACAGATGCGCGCCGCCCGGGTACAGCACCAGCCGGGACGGCACGTCGCGCTCGCGCAGCGCGGTGAACCACTGCTCGGCCTGCCCGACGGGACAACGGACGTCCTCGCCGCCGTGCAGGATCAGCGTCGGCGTGCGGACGTTCTCGACCTGCGAGTGCGGAGAGGAGCTCTCGTACTGGCCGGACGAGAGCCCGGAGAATTCGTTGACCGCCATGAAATGTCCGCCGTCGGACGTGCCGGCCAGGCTGGTCAGGTCGCTGACCACGCCGCCCGCGACAGCAGCGGCGAAGCGGTCGTCGCGGCTGGTCAGATAGCAGGTCATATAGCCGCCGTAGCTGTACCCGGTGACGGCGAGCCGGTCCGGATCGGCGAGGCCTTCGGCGACGAGCTGGTCGATCGGTTCGAGGAAGTCCGGTGCGTCCGCTTGTCCCCACGCGCCGATCGCGGCGGTGTAGAAGGCTTCGCCGTAACCGTCGCTCGCTCGCGGGTTGATCAGCAGGACCGCCCAGCCGCGAGCGGCGAGGGTCTGGTGGTACAGGTGGATCGAGTCCGCGGCGCCGTTCCAGGCGTTGTGCGGACCGCCATGGATGTCGATCAGCAGCGGCTGTGCACCGGTGCGTTCGGTGTCGCGGATGAGCCAGCCCTGGACGACGGTGCCGTCGCTGATGGTGAATTCGCGCGATTCACGCGGGAACAATTCCACTTCGGACACTGCGTCGCCGTGCTTCGTCCGCACGTCGACCTTGCCCGTGGTGCGGTCGAGAACCGCGACCTCGCCGAAGGAATCGGCGGTGGCCAGCACAATCGCCGCCCGGTCGCCGACCAAGTCCATTCCGGACACGACATTGCCTTCCCCGGTCAGCACCGCACGCGGTTCGCCGCCGGCGAGGTCCACTTCGTACAGATGAGTGCAGCCGCGGTCGCGGATCGCGAACAGCACGACGTCGCCCGCTTCGGTCAGCTGCGGCAGCGCACCCGGGTAACCCGGGCCGCCGGGCATCACGTTGCGGTCGAGGCTGGCGGCAAGGTCGACCGTCTCGCCGCCGTCCAGCGGCACGCGCAGCAGGCCGAGGTGCCCGGTCGCGGTGTCGGTGCGGCCGACCACCAGCAGCGCCTTGCCGTCCTTGGTCCAGCCGACCGTGCCAGCCATGCCCTGGTCGGTGCCGACCAGCCGCGGTTCGGCGTTGCGCTCGGTGACGTCGAGGACGTAGGCGGCGGACCGGAAGGTGAGGTCGGCGTCGTCGTCCAGGGCCGCGGTGAACGCCACGTGCGTGCCGTCGGGCGACCAGGCGGGCTGGCCCGCGTGCCAGTCGCCGAAGGTGTGCTGCTGGACTTCGCCGGTCGCGACGTCGAGGACGTGCACGTGGCTGCGGAGCGTCTTCAGCAAGCCGGGGCCGTCGGACTTGTAGTCCAGCCGCTCGGCGACGATCGGCGTGTTCTCCGGCGGCGCTTCGACCACCGCGGCGAGGTCGATCGCCGAGGAGAACGCGATTTTGCTGCCGTCCGGGCTCCACACCGGTGCGCCCGCGCCGAGCGGAAGCTTGGTGAGCTGCTCGGCCTCGCCGCCGTCCGCCGGAAGCACCCAGACCTGCGGCGGACCGTCCTGGGCGCGCAGGAAGGCGAGCCGGGACCCGTCCGGGGACCATTTCGGCGCCGCGTCCGCGTTCCCGCGCGTGAGCTGGCGGGCTTCCCCGGACGAAGCGCCGACCGTCCACAGCGCGTCGACGTTCCGGTCTTCTTCCCGGTCCGCGGTCCGGACCACGTAGGCGATCCGGCTGCCGTCCGGCGAAAGCGCGGGCTGACTGGGCGCGGCGAGGTCGTACAGGTCATCGATGCCGAGACGGCGGGTCATACGCTGGCTCCTTGGGAGATCGCGGGCTCGTGGCCCTCGGATTCGGAGAAGTGGCAGGCCGACGCGTGCCGCCGGGGCGCGGAGTCCTCGGCCGGATCCGCGCGGAGGCAGATCTCGCGGTCGCTCCGCACGAGCGGGCCGACCGGGCAGCGCGGGTGGTACCGGCATCCGGCGGGCGGATGGTGCGGATCCGGCGGTTCCGCGTCCGCGGTCGCGCCGGGTTCGGCGTCGAACAGCGACTTGTGCGCCGACGGAGCTGCGTCGAGCAGGTCGCGGGTGTAGGGATGCTGCGGATCGGTGAGCACCTGCTGCGCCGGTCCGGCTTCGACGATCCGGCCGAGGTACATCACCGCGACGAAATCGCTGAGATACCGGATCACCGCGAGGTTGTGCGAGATGAACAGCATCGACAGACCGAGCTGCCGCTGCACTTCACGCACGAGATTGAGCACCGCGCCCTGCACCGAGACGTCGAGCGCGGAGGTGATCTCGTCGGCGATCAGCGCCTCGGGCCGACCGGCGAGCGCCCGGGCGAGCGCGACGCGTTGCCGCTGCCCGCCGGACAGCTGGCCCGGCAGGTGCGCGGCCCGTTCGGGATCGAGATTGACCAGCTCCAGCAGCCGGGCGACCTCGGCCGAGCGGTTCGTCCCGCGCGGCATCGCCTCGGCGATCGACTCGCCGATGGTCATCCGCGGGTCGAGCGAGGAATACGGGTCCTGGAACACCATCTGCAGCGGACGCCGGCGCGGCAGTTTCCGCACGTCCACGCCGCCGAGCAGCACCCGTCCCGCGCTCACCGGCGACAATCCGACGGCCGCCCTCGCGAGCGTCGATTTGCCGGAACCCGATTCGCCGACGAGGCCGACGACCTTGCCCGCCGGGACGGTCAGCGAAACGCCGTCCACCGCGGTGAGCCCACGCCGTCCGCCGTACCGGACGCTGATCGAGTCGAAAACCAGTTCGCTCATTCCGCCCCTCCCGCCACGACCGCCGCGCCCACTGCTTCCGACCGCCCTGTTTCCGACCCTGCCGCATCCGGATGCCAGCACGCCACCCGGTGTTCCGGCGCGAGCACGGTCAGTTCCGGGTCCTCCTCGCGACACCGGTCGGTCGCCAGCGGGCACCGGCTCGCGAACGCGCAGCCGGGCGGCATCTGGTCCGGTTCCGGCGGACGGCCGGGAATCACCGCGAGCGGCGCGGCCAAATCTGTTTCCAGGTCGAGCGTCGTGGCCAGCAGCGCCCGCGTGTACGGATGACGCGGCGTGAGGTCCGGCCCGGCGGCGGGCAGATCCTCCACGATCCGTCCCGCGTACATCACCAGAATCCGTTCGCACGTCTGGGAAACCACCGCGATGTCGTGGCTGATCAGGATGATCGCGGTGTCTCGTTCGGCGCGGGTTTGGGCCAGCAACCGCAGCAGCTGCCGTTGCACGGTCACGTCCAGCGCGGTCGTCGGTTCGTCGGCGATGATCAGCCGCGGGTCGCCCATCAGGCCCATGCCGATCATCGCGCGCTGCCGCATGCCGCCGGAAAACTCGTGCGGGTACTGCTTCGCCCGCCGTTCCGCCGCCGGAATCCGGACCGCGCGCAGCCGGTCGATCGCCCGCTCGAACGCCTTGGCCCGCGAAAGCCCGTGGTGCTGCTCGGAAACCTCGGCGAGCTGGCGGCCGATCCGCCGGGTCGGGTTGAACGACGTCATCGGGTCCTGGAACACCATCGCCAGCGACGTCCCGAGCAGCGTCCGCAATTCGCGTTCCGGCGTGGTGAGCACCGGAGTGCCGGCGAAGTCCAGCCGGTCCGCGGTCACCGAACCGGGCGCTTCGATCAGCCGCGACACCGCGAGCCCGGTCAGGCTCTTGCCCGAACCGGATTCTCCGACGACCCCGATCGCCTCCCCCGCCCGCACGGTGAAGCTCACGCCGCGCACCGGAACCGTCCAGCCCGTCGGCCGGGGAAACGCGACTTCCAGGTTCTCGACCACCAGCACGGCGTCGTCCGCTGCCACCAAGTCCACTTTGGACTTCCGAAGCACCCGGGGAGCCAGCCGCGGCAACCTGGTCCGCACGCCGATCACCCCGGCGACGGTCTCGCCGAACAGGTTGAACGCGAGCCCCGCGATCACCACCGCGACGCCGGGGGCGAGCGCGGCCGCCGGGTTGATGTAAATGCCGTTGAGGCCTTCGTTGAGCAGCCGGCCCCAGTCGTACTCCGGAGCCTGCACGCCGATCCCGAGGAACGACAGCCCGGAGAACGCGAGCAGCGCACCGCCGGCGCCCATGGTGGCGTTGATCGCCAGCGGTTCCCCGATGTTCGGCAGGATGTGCCGGAACAGCAACCGGATCCGGCCGACTCCGGCGACCCGGGCGGCGGACACGAAGTCGCGTCCGGCGACCGAAGCCGACAACGTCTGCGTCAGCCGGGCGAACTGCGGGGCCAGCGCGAACCCGATCGCCATCACCGCGCCTTGCGTGCCCACGCCGAAAATCACCGCGAAGAACAACACCAGCAGCAGGCCGGGGAACGCGACCGCGATGTTGATCGCCGCCGTCAGCAGCCTGCCGAGCGGACGCGGCAGCACCGCGGGCAGCATGCCGAGCACGAGTCCGGTCGCGACGCCGAGCGCCGCGGAGATCAGCGCCAGCAGCACCGAAAGCCGGGTCGCCACGAGCACGCGGTAGAAAATGTCGCGGCCCAGTTCGTCGGTGCCGACCAGGTGGTCGCCCGACGGGCCCTGGCTGATCGCGTTCGTGTCGATCGCCGAGGCCGCGTCCTGCCACAGGATCGGGCCCAGCACCGCGAGCGCCAGCACCAGCACGAGCAGGCCGGCGGCGAACGCGCCGAGCGGGGTGCGCACGGCGGCCAGCCACTGTTGTCCGCGCCGTTTCGCCATCTCAGTTCTCCCGGATCGTCGAACGCGGATCGAGGACCGCGAGCAGCAGGTCCACGATGAGGTTCACCAGCAGCACGCCGATGCCGTACACGAGCACGATCCCCTGCACAAGCGGATAGTCCTTCTGCAGAATGGATTGCGAGATCGTCGAACCGAGTCCCGGCCAGGCGAACACGTTCTCCACCAGCACGGTGCCCGCGACGAGGCTGGTGAGCATCAGCCCGCCGAGCGTGAGGGTCGCGGTCAGCGCGTTCGGCAGCGCGTGGCGCAGGTAGACCAGCCGGGCGGGCAGCCGTTTCGCCCGCGCGGTGCGGACGAAATCGTTGCCCAGCACGGAAAGCGTCTCCACGCGGACGATCCGGGACAGTGTCGAGGCCGGGCCGAGCGCCAGCGCGATGACCGGCAGCACGAGCGAACCCGCGCCCTCGTGTCCGGCCACCGGGAACCAGCCGAGTTGCACCGCGAAGAACGCCACCAGCGCCACCGCGAGCAGGAACTCGGGGATCGCGGCGAACAGCACGGTGGTCGACGTGAACCCGAGTTCGGTGCCGCGGCGGCGGCCGCCGCGGGTCAGCACGGCGAACGTCAGCCCGAGCGGGATCGCCAGCCCGATCACCACCACGAACGCCGGCAGCGCCAGCTGCAGCGTCGCCGGGAGCCGGTCGGAGATGACGTCGCCGACCGGTTGCCCGGTCAGCATCGACGTGCCGAAATCACCGCGGAACAGCCCGGCGAAATAGTCGAGATACTGCTGCCACAGCGGATGGTCCAGCCCGAGCGCGGCGCGGCGGGCGTTGACCAGCTCGATCGGCGCGGTCAGGCCGAGCGCCGCGCGCACCGGATCGCCGGGGATCAGCTGGAGCATCAGGAACGCCATGGTCACCAGCACCCACAGCGACACCACGAACCGTCCGAGGCGGCGGGCGCCGAAGGTCAGCCAGGGACTGACCTTCGGGCCCGCGACGGCGACAGTGCCGGTCATTCCCGTCATCAGGCGTACATCCGGATGGTGGACGGCTGGAGGTAGCCGTTGACGATCTCGAACTTGGCGTTGCTGCCGTAGGTCGGGATCACCGAGTTCGCGAACAGCACGGCGTCCTGCCTCTCGAACAGCGCCGATTCCGCGGCCGTCCAGTCCGCGCAGCCCGCTTCCCCGGCCTGCGTGGCCGCCTTGGCGACCAGCGACTCGTACTGCGGGTTCTTGATGTGCGCGAAGTTCGTGCCCTGCGGCGGTTCCCCGCCGGACATGAACGGCACCAGCTGGCTGGGCAGGGTGAGACCGACCGGCGCCATCGAGATGTCCCACTCGCCGGTGGCGAACAGCAGCTGGCTCAGCCCCGGGCTGTCGACGCCCTTCAACGTGACGTCGACGCCGACGCTCTTCCAGCCCTGCTGCATCAGCTCCGCGCCCGGGGGCATCGTCGGACCGGCCTGCGTGCCGTAGATCGCGGTCAGCGCCAGCCGCTTCCCGTCCTTCACGCGGATGCCGTCCGGTCCCGGTTTCCAGCCCGCCTGATCAAGGGCCGCCTTGGCCGCGGCGACGTCGAACCCGGGGATCTTCCCGGTGACCGAATCGCCGTCGCACGGCCGCGGTTCGATCGTGACCATGCCCTTGACCGGCGCGCCGCCGTCGCGGGTCAGCACCTTCGCGACCTGCGGGAGGTCGATCGCCTGGACGAGCGCGCGGCGCATCGCCTGGTCCGCGCCGAACCGGCCGGGCGCCTGGTTGAAGAACAGCTCGCCGAACGGGGACACGATGTCGGCGTGGTAGAGCCGCTGCGCCTTGAGCCGCTGCTGGTCCTGCCCGATCACCGAGCCGGCGTTGACCTCGCCGGACAGCAGCAGGTTCGACATCGTGGTCATGTTCGGGATGATCCGGACGTTGATCTTGTCCGGCAGGCCCTTCTGTTTCGGGTCGAACTGGCCGGGACCCCACGTGTAGTCCTTGCGCCGGGTCAGCGTGTAGTGGTCGTTCGGGACGATCTCGGTCATGGTGAACATGCCGGTGCCGTTCTCGCCCTTGGCGAGGGTCTTGCGGTCGGCCAGCCCCTTCGCGCAGACGATCGGCAGACCGGCGATGTTGCGCAGCAGGAAGGCGTCCGGCGCTCCGCTGGTGATCGTGACCGTGCCCTCGCCGGCGACCGCCTTCGTGCGCGGGGCCACCGTGACGCCGGCGAGCGGGGATTTGTTCGCCGGGTCGCCGACGAAGTTGATGTTCGCCGCCACGTCGGCCGCGGTCAACGGGCTGCCGTCGGCGCAGGTGATGCCCTTGCGCAGGGTGAAGGTCGCGGTGGTCGTGGTGGCTTCCCACTTCTCCGCGAGCGCCGCCTCCGGATCGCCCTTCGCGTTGAGGTTGATCAGGCTGTCGTAGAGGAACCCGTCGAGGTTGCGGGCGACCGACAGCACGGTGATCGCCGGGTCGAGCGTTCCCGGATCGGTCGGAATGGCATAGGTGAACGTCTTGCCGTCGACCAGTTTCTGGTTCGCGGTCCGGTCCGTCCCGGATTGCGCTGATCCCCCGCACGCGCTCACGGTCAAGGCCACCACGCCCGCCATCGCGGCGGTGAGCCGGGCAGTTTTCATGGGATTTCTCCTACGGGGTCGCGCTCTGGAGGTGGTCGATCGCCAGCCGGGCGGCGGCGCCGATGGACGCGTCGACCGCGGGAAGGCGGTCTTCGAGAGAATGCGCGCGAGTGAACACCGCGACCGCGAACTGGCGGCCGTCCCCCAGGGTCACCACTCCCGCTTCGTTGCGGATTCCGGGCAGAGTCCCGGTTTTCGCCGCGACTCGCACGCCGGACGGGAAGCCCGACGAGAGCCGGTGCGGCCAGATCTGCTGCGCCATGATCGTGCGGACCCGTTGGCACGCTTCGGGTTCGCCCGCCCGGTCGGTCCAGATCGCGTCGAGCAGTTCGGTGATTTCGCGCGGTGTGGACGACGTGGTGCGTTCCGGGTCCCGGACCGCCAGTTTGTCCAGCTGCTCCGGCGTGGCCTCGCCGAACAGCGCCTCGAGATCGGATTCCGGGGTGCCGCCGAGATCCGCGATGACGGACGCGAACAGGTCCTCGCAGCAGCCGATCAGCCGGGTCCGGGCGAGCCCGAGATCGGCCAGCACCCGGTCCACCGTTTCCTGGCCGAGCCGGTGGTAGACGACGTCGGTCGCGGCGTTGTCGCTCATCGTGAGCATGAAGTGCGCGAGGTCGCGCCAGCTCATCTCGACGTCGTCGGCGCAGCCCGCGGTGCCGATGCCGCCGGTCCGGTACCGCGCGGTCACCTTGGTCCGTTCGGTGTCGTCCAGCCGGCCGGCGGTGACCTCGCGGGCATAGGCGAGCGCCACCGGGATCTTGAACACCGACGCGAGGACGACCGGATCGTCCCCGCCCGCCGACACGTCGGGCCCCGGCACGCCGATCTCCCGGGCGTGCAGGAACCCTTCCGCGCCAGCGTCCGCGAAAACAGCTTCGATCCGCTCGCGGATCCCGCTCACTGGGAGACCCGTCGGTCCGCGCGTCCCGTGTGGATGAACTGCGCGCGGCCGTTGCCGTCGTCGCCGATGAAGGCGTGTGCCAGGTAGACGCCCGGCAGCTGTTCGGTCTTCGCGACGAACGTGTCGCCCCGATACGGGAACAGCTCTTCCTTCTCCGAGGGCGCGACCATCTCGGCGAAGATTCCCTTCGGGGTGCGCTTCATCCAGAGCTTGCCGTCCTCCTCGGTGACGACGGTGTCGCCGACCATCGACGTGTACTCGCCCAGGTAGCGGGACAGGTCGGCGGGCGCGGCGGCGGGGTTCGGCTCGGGCCGGGCCGGAACGGTGACGCCCGCGAGTTCGTCCAGCAGCTTCGTGAAGATCTCCTGGTACGCGTTCAGCGGCTGCCCGCCGTTGGTCAGCAGCGCGACCGCCACGCCCTTTTCCGGAACCACGCGCAGGAAGGACGACTGGCCGATGGTGCCGCCGTCGTGGCCGATCACCTTGCCGCCGTCCCAGTCGAAGAGCATCCAGCCGAGACCCCAGTGGTCGGACATGCCAAGGTCGGGCACGTCCACCTGCGATTCGCGCATCGCGAGCAGCGATTCCGGCAGGACGACCTGGGTGCCGTCGTCGGCCTTGCCGTCGTTCAGGTGCATCCGGACGAAGGTCAGGAGATCGCGCGGGCGCATCGCGAGCGTCGACCCGGCCGGCGCGTTCGAGCGCGTGAGCGCCCAGACCGGCGCGGGCACCGGGTCCTCGCCCGGCTTCGGGGAAATGTGGCCGATCGCGGCGCGGTAGCGGATCGCGTCGTACGGACCGGAGGCCGCGTGGGTCAGGCCGAGCGGCGCGAAGAGGTGCTCGCGCACGCAGTCGTCCCAGCACTTGCCGCGCAGCACCTCGATGACGCGGCCGAGCACGCAGTAGCCGGCGTTGTTGTAGGAGAAGCGCTCGCCGGGCGGGAAGAGCTGCGGCACGTCGGACAGCGTCGCGACGAGCTTCTCCACGCAGTCGTCGCCGGGTCCGGTGTCGGTGAAGATGTCGCCCTCGAAGCCGGAGGTGTGGCACGTGAGCTGCCGGACGGTGATCACCGCGGCGGCCTCGTCGTCGCCGAGCGCGAACTCCGGCAGGTAGTCGCGCACCGGCCGGTCGAGGTCCAGCTTGCCCTCGTCGACGAGCTGCATGGCCAGCGTGGTCGTCCACACCTTGGTGATCGACCCGATCTGGAACACCGAGTCCACAGTGGACTCCACGCCGGTGCCCTTGTTGACGACGCCCGCCGCGTGGTCGATCACCTCGCCGTCGGCGAGCACCGCGATCGCGGCTCCGGGAACCTGATGCTTGGCCAGCAGAGCGGCGAAATTCTCCTGAAGCCAGGTCTCGATTTCGGAAATTTTCGACATGTGCACCTTCTGTCCGGGGGATGGTGGACCGGCGTTTCGGAAATGCTAGGTCGGTGGCGGACATCACTTGTTCGTCCGGACCGAGGAGAGCGCGGGGAAAGTTCCTCCGCTCCGACGAATCAGGCCGCGCGCAGGGACTCCACTGCCGTCGCCGCGGCGAAACCGATGAACGCGTCGCGCTCGGGCACCCGGGAGCGGGCGTCCTCGGCGCGCGTGAACACGGCGACCGAATACCGGCCGCCGTCCGGGTACTCGACCACGCCGACCTCGTTGCGCACGGCGGGCAGGGTCCCGGTTTTGCCGCTGGTGCGGATCCCGTCGTCCGGGAACCCGGAACGCAGGCGGTGCGGCCAGACCTGCAGTTCCATCCAGCGCCGGACGTCCGCGCACGCTTCCGGCGCGGCCGCCTCGTCGCGCCAGATCAGTCCCAGCAAGCGGGTCATTTCGGCGGCGGTGGTCCGGCAGGATTTTTCCGGTTGCAATGCGCGCAATCCGGAAACCTGTTCGTAGGTCAATTCGGCGAGCGCCCGTTCGTCGTCCTCGTACGAGAGGCCGAGATCTTCGCCGATCGTGGCGAGCAGTTCGGCGCAGTCCTGCGGCACGACGGTGTGCGTGAATCCGAGGCGCCGCAACGTGCTGTTGACCGCGTCTTTGCCGATCTCGGCGAGAATCAGGTCGGTGGCAACGTTGTCACTGATTCCGATCATCAGGATCGCCAAATCGTGCCAGGACATCAGGACTTCGTGGCGGAAGGTGGCGAGGCCGTACGGACTCGGCGTCGGATGCCCGGGCTTGACCGCGATCCGGGCGCCGAGATCGAGCGTTCCGTCGGCCGCCTGGCGGGCCAGTTCCAGCGCGATCGGGACCTTGAACACCGACGCGGGGACGACCGGAACGTCCTCGCCGATCCCGAGGCTGCGGTTTCCGTCGACCTCGGCGGCGTGCAGCCGGACCTCGACGCCGACCTCCTCGGCGCGGCGGGCGATCGTTTCGGATGCGGTGGCCATGACCCTCCTGTCTACTGTGGACATACCCGGCAGCGGGCAGGAGGTCTTGGCGCGAAAGCGGAACCTCGCTGTTCCGGCCTGCCGATTTCCCCATTGTGTTGGGCCCGGCGGGGACCGGGGTTGGTGCGATCGCAGGAAGGTTGCCAGGAGGTTTCCTGTCGGTGGAGCAGGGCGGGGGCTGGGTTCTCGTGAGTGGCAGAACCGGCCTAGCCACTCACGACGTCTCCTCGGCCCTTTCCCCGCGCGGCAGCAAGTGCAATTGCACCATCGCGGCGAACCGGTCCCCCGGATCGTCGAGATCGATCCCGCCGACCTCGGCGAGCCGGCGCAACCGGTACCGGAAGGTGCTCGGATGCACATACGCCGCCGCCGAAGCCGCGCTGATGTCGCCGAACGAATCGAGCCAGCAGCGCAATGTGTGCACGAGCTGCGACTGGTGCTTCGTGTCGTATTCCAGCAACCGCGCGATCGGGCCGGTCGCCACATCGCCGCGCGCGGCGGAAAGGTCGGCCAGCTCCAGCATCAACGCCTCGATATGCGCGTCCTCGGCGGTGATCACCCGCTTCGTGCCGCCGTTGGTGAGCAACACGCGCAACGCGCGGTCGGCCCCGTCGCGAGAGGCACGCAGGCCGGACCCGTCCAGCGCCAGCGGGCCGATGCCGATCGCCGCGGCGACCCGGCGGCCGGTGCGCTCCAGGAAGGTCGACGCGACGCGCGCCGAGCGTTCGCGGCAATCGCCGTGGTTCCCGGGCATCGGGACGATCCCGTACGCGACGTCGCCGACCAGTGCGACCGCCGAGCGGGGCTGCACCGCGCTGAGGTGCATGGCGAACGCGTCGGCGACCCGCTGGCGTTCCGTGACCAGCCGGAGGTCGTCGTCGGGCGCCTCCAGCAGGCCCATGGCGAGCACGATCGTGGGCTGCCCCAGCAACCCGAGCCGCGCGATGGCTTCCTGCGCACCGGAACCGCCTTCGAGCGCGGTGCTGACCAGATCGGCGCGCAACCGGCGTTCGACGTCGGCACCCGCACGCAGCCGAAGCATGTGCAGCGCAACGATTTTCGACGCGTCGATCAGCGCCGCGGTACGTTCCTCGCTGAGCTCTTTGTCGACAGCGGCCCAAATCGACCCGAGGACCTCGTCCCCCGCCCGGACCGCGAGCGCGGCGCGAGTCATGACGATTTTCTTGTCGTAGCCGTCTCCGGGATAGACGTAGACCGGGCCCTGCTCACGGTAGAGCCGCTCGAAAACGCCGTCCTTCTCCAGCTCGCGAGTGAATCGTTCCGGCACTTGGCGACCGAGGATCGTCTCGACGCGCGAGGGGTCGGCTTCGTCCTGGCGGCCGGAGAACGCGAGGACGCGCGAGTTGCGGTCCTCGATGGTGACCGGCGCGTCGAGCAGCGCGGCGATGGCGTTGGCGAGCGCGAAAAGATCGCCGGAAGGCATCCCGCCGAGCGTCTGCGGGGAAACGTCGCCGACGTCGCCTTCGGCGAGCAGCGTGCGGAGCATGGCGGCCAGCTGCGCCCACGACGCGCCGCTGGCGAGGCCGAGCAGCGCGACCCCGGAGGAATTGGCCGCCCGCACGAGTTCCGTCGAGGCCGCGACCGGCGACCGCACGACCAGCGCGGTCGCCCCGCGCGCGGCGACGGCGTGCAGGAGCTGCCCGATCTCGCCGGATTCGCGGACCCCGACGCCGAGGACCACCGCCTGGGCCGGGAACTCCGCGTCGTCGTGCGGATCGTGGATCACCACCCCGCCGAGCTGGCGTCGCGTGTCCCGTCCGACGGCGACCGGTTCGAGGAGCACGTCCCCGAGCGCTTCGAGGACGCGTCCCAGACTCGTGTGCGGCTTGCTCGGCACCGGTGTCAGCACCCCCCGAAGGTAGATCCGGCCTCGTGCGGACCGGCTGGTCCGATCCGACCAAATCTACCTCCGGAATTCGTAGCGGGCTACGAACCGATCCACAGCTTTGCCGTGGTCACCTCGTCCAGCAGCTCCGGAATCGGTGCGACGCCGAGACCCGGTCCGGTCGGCACCGGCAGGTGCCCGCCGGACAGCACGAACGGTTCGGTGATGTCGGTCCGGTAGAACCGGTCCGACGCGGAGGTGTCGCCGGGCAGGGTGAAGTTCGGCAGCGAGGCCAGCGCGACGTTCGCCGCCCGGCCGAGGCCGGTCTCGATCATCCCGCCGCACCACACCGGGATCCCGTGCGCGGCGCACACGTCGTGCACCCGCCGCGCTTCCAGGTAACCGCCGACGCGGCCGGGTTTGATATTCACGATCTGGACCGCGCCCAGTTTGATCGCGTCCGCCGCCGCGCGGGCCGACACGATCGACTCGTCGAGGCAGATCGGCGTCTGGATCCGGCGCGCCAGTTCGGCGTGGCCGAGCACGTCCTCCTCTTCCAGCGGCTGCTCGATCAGCAGCAGGCCGAACGGGTCGAGCTTGGCCAGCTGCGGCGCGTCGCCGAGGGTGTAGGCGGTGTTCGCGTCGACCTGCAGCAGCACGTCGTCGCCGAAGCGTTCGCGGACCGCGCGCACCGGCTCGACGTCCCAGCCGGGTTCGATCTTCAGCTTGATCCGCACGTAGCCCTCGTCGAGATACCCGCCCACGACGTCGAGCAGCTGCGGGATCGTGTCCATGATCCCGACCGAAACGCCGCACGGCACGGTATCGCGCACCGACCCGAGTTCGGCCGCGAACGACCGGTCGTGCGCGCGGAGTTCGGCGTCCAGCACCGCCATCTCCAGCGCGCCCTTGGCCATCCGGTGGCCCTTGAACTTCGCCAGCAGCGGCGTCACCTTGGCCGCGGTGACGTCTTCCGCGGCCAGCAGCGCCGGGATCAGGTGGTGCCGCAGCACGTGCTCCGCACCGTCGTTGTACTCCGCCGAGTACAGCGGTCCGGCCATCGTCACGCATTCGCCCCAGCCCTCGCCGGCCGGCGTGACCGCGCGCAGCAGCAAGAGTTCGC
This sequence comes from Streptomyces sp. AA4, assembly GCF_000158875.1. Classification (NCBI taxonomy): domain Bacteria; kingdom Bacillati; phylum Actinomycetota; class Actinomycetes; order Kitasatosporales; family Streptomycetaceae; genus Streptomyces; species Streptomyces sp. AA4. The sequence continues at coordinate 7,264,256 of NZ_GG657746.1, forward strand.
GCACGGACTGGGTGCCGAACGAAGTCCGGAACGGGGCGACGAGCGGCATCTGCACCCGGCGCAGTTCCACACCGCTGAGTTTCACTGCTCCTCCTTGGAGATCACGTAAAAGCCGGTTCGGTCGAAGCCGGTCACCCGGCCGCCGTCGGCCATCAGCCCGCCGAGCGATTCGCGCAGCGCGGCCCGCCACGCGTCGGCCCGGCCGGGATCGGTGCTGCGCAAGCCTTCGATGTCGGACGGGACGGCGACGAGCACCACCGGGGCGTCCGCTTTGCCCGCAGCCGGACCGCCGTCTGCGGCGACTTCGAGGGCCACTGCCGCGCCTTGGTCGAGCAAAGCCTTCGCGTCGGTGCGGATCGGCTCGCCGAAGGCGGCGGCCCGCACGGTCGGGCTGGCCAGTTCCCAGGACACCATGAGCCGGTCGGTGTCGCCGGAACCGTTGATTCCGTCCGCCATCGGGCCGTAGAAATCCCGCAGGTACCGCACCGGGAGCGCGCCGAGTTTGCCGAGGTTGAAATAAGCGTTGCGGCGCACCAGCGGATCGAAGGTCCATTTGATCGCCGAGACGTCCTGCGCCAGTGCCCAGCCGCGCTGGTGCAATTTCAGCGCGTATCCGATTCCGCGGCCCGCGCCGGCCTTCGCCACCCCGGCGATGTGACTGTGCAGGCTGCCTTTTCCGGGATTGCCGAAAAAGCCGACGCACGCCCCGAGCATTTCCCCGTCTGCGAACGCGCCCGCCACGTAATTCCCGGCCGACGACAGCGCGCGCAGCAATTCCGTGGTCACCGGCCGGGTTCCCGGCGCGGACCGCCAGATGGTCTCGAACAGCACCCCGACCGCCGTCATTTCCGCGATCTCGGTGATTTCCCGGACTTCGACCCCCGAGGCGGCGGCCGCCGCCCGAGCGGCCGCGACCGCCTCGTCGCACGTTTCCGCCGCGACGGGTCTTTCCGTGTTCATCGCAAGATTCGTCACGGGATGATCCTTTCCCGGCTTCCCTGCCGACGTCACCGTCGGGCTCGACCAGAATCGCCTTCCGGATTCGTCGGAACCGACGGACTTCCCTTGGTCAGCACGTTCTCCACCAGTGCGGCCAGCAACGCCGTCCGCCGCGGCAATTCCTCGACCAGGACATGTTCGTGATCGGCGTGCGCTCCGCCGCCGACCGCGCCGAGACCGTCGAGCGTCGGCACGCCCAAGCCCGCGGTGTAATTGCCGTCCGAAGCCCCGCCGACGGCCGCTTCGGTCAATTCCGGCAACCCCAGTTCCGCGGCCAATTCCTTCGCCAGCCCGAACAACGCGGCCGAGGAAACCGCGTCCAGCGGCGGCCGGTTGATCCCACCGGTGATCCGCACCTGCGCGTCTTTCAGCACGGGTTGCAACGCGCGCACTTCCCGGTCGACGCGGAGCTGTTCTTCCTCGTCCCACACGCGCACATCGACTTCAACCGCGGCTGCGGCAGGCACCGTATTCACCGTGGTCCCAGCCGAAAGCACCGTCGGCACCACGCTGGTCCCACGCTCCGGACTGGCGAGCGCGGCGACCGCGAGCACCTGGTGCGCGATCTCGATCCCGGCGTTGATCCCCTTCTCGGGTTCGAGCCCGGCGTGCGAGGCGCGTCCGGTCACCTCGATCCGGTAATGGGAAACGCCTTTGCGGCGGGTCTTGATCGCGCCGCCGTCCGCCGAAGCCTCCAGCACGAACGCCGCCGCGCAACCCCGAGCTTCTTCCTCGATCAGCCCACGGGACGACGGCGAGCCCAGTTCCTCGTCGCCGGTGACCAAAATAGACAGTCCACTTCGGTCAGTCAGCGAAGCCGCGACATGCAACGCCATCACGACGCCGGTCTTCATGTCGAAGCAACCCGGACCGCGCAAGACCCCGTCCTGCACGGAAAACGGATGCGTCTCGAGCGAACCCAGCGGCCAGACCGTGTCATGGTGGCCAAGCAGCAACACGCGCGGCGGGCCGTCCCCGAACCGCCAGCGCAGATGCGTCCGTCCGTCCAGGACGATCCGCTCCGGTTCCACGCCGAGCAATGCCTTGCCGACGCCGGTCAGCACATCCGCGCTGTGCGCCACCGCGGCGAGATCGGAGGACGGGGACTCGCAGCACACCAGCGTTTCGATGTCGGCGAGCAAAGCGTCCAGATTGAACTCGGTCATCGCGGCTCACCCCGCAGCGGCTGGCCGGGAAACGCGTCGGTGAGCAGCTGTCCGTCGCGCACCACCGGAGTGCCCGCGACGAACAGGTGCCGGACGCCGACCGCGGGCCGGGTCGAGTCGAAATACGTCGCGGTGTCGGTGATCGCAGCCGGATCGAGGACGACGATGTCCGCGTCCGCGCCGACGTTCAACCGGCCCTTGGTCCGTGCCCCGGGCGCGACCTCGTCGAGCACCCGCGCCGGCAGGTAGGAACACCGCCGGAACGCTTCCAGCCACGTCCAGACCCCGGCCTCGCGCACCATCAACCGCAACGACTTCGAATACGTCCCCGCCGTGCGCGGATGCGTCGCACCACCGGGCGGCAGCGGCCATTCGGTGGATTCGTTGGCCCCGTTCGGCCAGTACACCGGCATCGCGTCGCTCGCGACGATCGAATCCGGGAAGGCGAGCGCCTGGTGCAGCAGAGCGCGATCGACCGGGTCGTCCTCGTCGAGGAACTCCAGGATGCACGGCGCACCCGGCATTTCGGCGCGGACCTGCAGCAACCGGCCCTCGTCCGCGATCCGTTCGCCGGTCTCCAGCAGGATCACCCGAGACGGGTTGAGTCCCTTCATCTTCAGCCGCTCCGGCGTGAGGAACGCCGCGCCGACCGCGGTGCTGCCCGCGCCGTACGGATAAGCCTCGACCGTCACCCGCGACCCGGCGGAACGGCCCGATTCCAGCGCGGCGAGCACGCGGTCGATGTGCCGTCCCGAGGTGCTGTTGACGTGGCAGTGGTGCATCGCCGCGCCGGTCTCGGCCGCGACGATCGCGATCTCCTCCGACCCGTCGGCGGGCGTGCCCGGATCGACCTCGACCAGCTCGCGGACGTGCGTGTACGTCGGCGCCTCGGCCTGTTTGGCGAGCTTCGCCAAGGCCAGGAACTCGGCCGGATCGCTGGCCGGCGCGTACCCGAGCAGCACGCCGACGCCGAGCGCGCCCGCCGCCAGCTCACCCTCCACAAGGGACAGCCAGGCGGCCAGCTCGGTCTTCGACGACGACCGCTGCCAGGCCGGATTGCCGAGCACGGAAAGCCCGGTGTTGATGTTGGCGTCCGGCTCGATGCCCGCGAGCACCTTCGCCCGCGCGGAACCCCACGAGGCCGAGAAGCCGTAGTGCAGCGGACGCCCCGCCGCGGCGGCGTCGGCGTAGGCCCGTTCGACCGGCATCAGCCCGGCCTCCAGGTCGAGCGCCGTGGTCACGCCGTCCATCGCCTGCAGCCGCTGTCCGGCAATCGAGTGCACGTGGCTGTGCAGGTCGATGAACCCCGGCCCGACGACGCACCCGGCGACGTCGATCTCGACCTGGTCGTCGGCACTCGGCAATCCCGGTCCGACCGCGATCACCTCGCCGTCGGATACCAGCACGTCAGCTGTGCCGTCGAAGCCCGTGGCCGGATCGATGACGCGACCGCCACGCAGCAGTGTCCGCATGCTTGCCTCCTCGCCTCGCTGCTGGCGACCCTAGGAGGTTTCCCGGGCAGTACGTTCGTGCGCGCGGACGAATCCGGGGCGGCAGATCTCTCCGCGCGCACAAACCGGAATTCGCTGGGCGAGGGAGCGCGAGCGCCCTAAGCTCGCGGACATGGCCTGCCGGATCACCGAACTCGTCCTGGACTGCGCGGACCCGCAACGGATGGCCGATTTCTGGTGCGAAGTCCTCGGCTACGTCGAACTCGGCTGGGACGGCGACGACCTGGAGATCGGCCCCGCAGCCGGCTTCGGCGGCCCGCAGCCGACGTTGATCCTCAGCCGCAGCACCGACCCGAAACCGGCGAAACTGCCGCTGCACCTGGACGTGAACCCGACCGACCGCGACCAGGACGCGGAACTGGAACGCCTGCTCGCGGCCGGGGCGCGGCCCGCCGACGTCGGCCAGACCGGCGAGGAGTCGTGGCACGTGCTCGCGGACCCGGAGGGGAACGTGTTCTGCCTGCTCCGCCGCCGGGTCGACCCGGTACCGGACTGAGCGGCTACGCCCGGTAGCGGTACTGCCCGGCCCGGAGCAGGTCAGCGGCGAACTCGAAGAGGTACCCGTCCCGACCCCGCCGAACCCGCCCCGCCGAGGGGGCCGGGAAGTGCGTCGGAAGCAGGACCGCGCCGCTCTCGTCCGCGAGAATGCGCCCACGCACCTCCGCCGCCTTCTCCGGGTCGACGCAGTATCGGGTGCTCAGCTCCGGATGCCGGATCTGCACCCCGTGGTGCATCGTGTCCCCGGCGAGCAGGACGGTCCCGGCACTGCCGCGGACCCGCACGCACACATTGCCCGGCGTGTGCCCCGCAGCGGGAACCAGCTCGGCGTGCTTGCCCACCACCGCGTCCGGAGCGACAAAGCTCAGCTGTCCAGCCTGCTCGATCGGCCGGACACTGTCGGCGAAGTAATCGCCAGTCCGGCGCATCGCCGCCCCACCGGCTTCACTCGACCAGTACCGGAACTCCTCCTCGACCACGAGGTGCGGGGCGTGCGGGAACACCGGTTCCCGCTGCAGAGTGGCGGCACCGACGTGATCGGTGTGCAGGTGGGTGAACACGACCGCGTCGACATCCGCGGACCGCAGCCCGGTCGCCCGGAACTGCTGCATCCACCGGTCCGGCAACTGGTCGAACTCCGCGCGCCGCCGGTCCTTCCTCGCCCCGACGCACGCGTCCACGACCAGCACCTCGTCCGCCGAGCAGACCAGGAACGACTGGATGGCGAAGACCAGCTTCCCGGCCGCCCGGTCGAACCACGGCTCCCGCGCGTACCAGTCGGCCAGGTCCGGTTCGAGCCCCGGGAAGAACTCGCCGGGATCGATCAGCAGCCGGTCGTCCTCGATGAGGGGGACGACCGCGACGTCACCGAGATCGAACCAGTGCGCCATCGCGCTCCCTCCTCGCCCTCGTCCGCACGCGGCTCAGCCCCACCGCGCAAGCGATTGCCACCAGCACCGGAACAGCCGTCACCAGCACGATCGTCTGGGCGGACAACGCCAGCGCGAGCAGCAGCCCCGCGACGCCCGGTCCGACGATCGATCCGATCCGCCCGAGCGCCGCGGCCCAGCCGACGCCGGTGGTGCGGGTTTGCGCGGGGTAGATCGAGACCGCGAGGGTCAGCTGGCCGATCTGCCCGGCCGTGACCCCGAAACCGGCGCCGGCCAGCAGCACGAACAGCACCGTCTCGCCGACCGGCACCGTCGCGACGAGAACCATGCACACCGCCCCGATGGCGGGCATCAGGATCAGCGCCCGGGCGATCCCGATCCGGGCGGCCAGCGGAATGAGCACCAGCCCGCCCGCGATTCCGCCCAGCGTCAGGAACGCGAGCCCCAGCGGAGCCTTCCCGGCGGCGAAACCGTATCCGGTGAGCAGCGTCGGGACCCAGGAGATCAGCACGTACGCGGTGATGAAGATGAGGAACGAGAACGCCCAGATCAGCGAGGTCGGCAGGCGCAGTCCCGGGCCGAACAGCTTGCTGACCTTGGCCTCCTGCTTAGCGCTGCTCTCCACCACGGGCTCCCGAGAAGGCAGCACCACCGCCATCACCGCGGCCAGCACCAGCGGAGCCAGCCCGGCGACGTAGAAGACCCCGGCGGACCCGACGCTGTGCAGCAGCTTCCCGCCGAAGAACCCGCCGAGGCTGCTCCCGGAAGCGAGACCGAGGGTCACCGCCACCGAAACCAGTTCCCGGCGACCCTCCGCGCTGTGTTTCGTCGCGAGCGACACCCCGGCGGGCAGCACCAGCCCGAGGCCGAGCCCGGTCGCCAAGCGGGCCGCGGCGAAGACCGGCATGGACTTCAGGTGCAGGATCGCGGCGGTCAGCACGGTCGCGCCCGCGAAGATCAGGACGCCGGCGAGCACCACCGACCGCGCTTTCATCCGCGCCCCGACGTAACCCGCGGCCAGGTATCCCGCGACGACCCCGATGTTCGTCAGCACCAACGGCAGGGTGAAGGCGGCGGGAGCGGAACCCCATTCGTGCGACAGCGTCGGGATCGTGAACGACAGGGCGGCGGTGTCGAAACCGTCCAGGAGAACGGCGAGGAAGCAGAGCAGGACGACGGGCCAGTGAATACTCTTGCTCATGGCGTGTTCTCCAGTGTCTGAGGGGAATTCCCGATCCGGACGCTCGCGCCGCCCCAGCCCGGTGAGCCCGAGCGCGCGAATTCGGTCCACCACAAGCGCATCCGGGTGCCGAGACGTTCGACCTCGGCCCAGCTGGCGTCGCCCAGCATCGGGCTCCCGCGCCAGGATTCCGGGGTGCCCAGCAGGAAAGGCAGTTCGAGGCAATGGATCGCGCCGTAGCCGCCGTGTTCCGGAGTCCAGTCGAACTCGTAGGAGTACGCGCCGTACTGCTGTGCCAAGTCCCGCGCCGGGCGACCGAAAAGCGGCTCGGTCTGGTCCACGATCGCCTGCCGGATCCCGTCGTCCTGCAGTCCGATCGCGAACGCCTCGCACTCTTGTTTCGTGTACCCGATCATCAAGTCCGGCAACGGATCGAGCAGCCGCACCTCGAGATCAACGAGCCCGAACGGCGGCCGGGTGGACGTCGGGTCCTTCGCGGCGTTCCACTGGAGGGTGCGCAACTGCGCGGCCAGCAATTGGTCCACCGAAGCAGTAGCCGGGTCTTCACCGACCGCCTCGACGAAATACCGGCCGATCTCCAGTGCTTTCGCGCGTTCCTGGATGATCCCCGGCGCCGGAGAACTCTGCACAATCGCCCGCCGAATGAGCGCCCTGCTGTCCGGTTTGGACAGCAAGGCGAGCGTCGAAAGCGCGCCCGCGGACTGTCCGAAGACGGTGACATTGCCCGGGTCGCCGCCGAACGCCGCGATGTTGTCGCGCACCCATTCGAGGGCGAGCGCCTGGTCCGCCAGGCCGAGATTGCCCTCGCTGACGCCGTCGTGGACCAGGTAACCGAACGCCCCCAGCCGGTAGTTGACCGACACCACGACCACGTCGCCGTCCGCGGCGAGCCGTCCCCCGTCGTACCAGGGAAGCGTGCCTCCGCCGCTCAGGAAACCGCCGCCGTGCAGCCACACGAGCACCGGACGCGCCCCGGTCAACGCGGGCGTCGCGACGGCGAGGTTGAGACAGTCCTCGGACTGCGGCGGCTCATCCCGCGGCGGCCCCATCGCCGCCTCCAGCCGCGAGCTGAGCTGCGGGCAGATCGGCCCGGGCAGCACCGCATCGGAGCGAGGCTCGGCCGCTCGCGGCAGCTGGAACCGTTCAGCGGTCCCGTACCGCACGCCGCGGAAACGCAGCAGACCGTCTTCGCTTCGAGCGCCGCGAACCGGACCGGACGGCGGCCGGGCAGTGACAGGCTGGCATTCGGTCATCGCGGCTCTCCTTTGAGCGGGTGTCCGGCACCTTCGACCCGCAGTCAGGCTAAGAAAGTCCGGAATGCCTGACCAATGCTCTTTGCCGCCTGAGACATGTTCGCCGAGCTATACCTCACTGCGCGACGCAGCCGGTTCGGCGCGCACCCGCACCGGTTCGGTCCGTTTGCCGCCGCCGGAGAGGACGTCCGAAAGCTTCCCGATCAGCATCCCCAGCAGCGGAAGCCAGATCGGGCACAGCATCAGCACCAGCAGTGGCCCCATGATCTTGAAAATCTCCAGGAATCCGTGCATCTCAGCGTCCCGCCTTGTCCGGCTCGGCCAGCAGCGTCGCGAGCGTGCGCACCGCACGGTGCTGCAGCGCTCGGATGCTGTTGGGGTTCTTGTTCATCGTTTCGGCGACCTCGGCGACGGACAGTCCAGCGAAAAACCGCAGCCGCAGGCATTCGCGCTGCGGTTCGCTGAGGTCGGCCAGACATCGGCGCAGCGCCGCCGCTTCGAGGCGGGCCAGTGCGAGCCGGTCGGCTCCGCCGCGGAGGTCCGGTCCGTCGTGGTCCTTCCCGTCGAGGAGCTCCCGCCGGTAGCGGGCCGATTTGCGGTGGTCGCGCAGCAGGTTGTCGGCGATCGTGTACAGCCAGCCGGTGAACGAGCCGACGTCCGGCCGGAAGTCCGGCAGTTTCCGCCACGCACGCAGGAACGCCTCGCTCGTCAGGTCCTCGGCGACGGTCGCGGTCGGCACCCGCATCCGCAGGTAGCGGAAGACCGGCGGCGCGTGTTCCTGGTAGATCACGGCGAACGCGGCCTGGTCGCCCGACCGCGCCCGCCCCAGCAGCTCCGTCTCCACCGGGCCTCAATCCTGCAGCCGCAACGCCGCGACCGGGCACGCGCGCACCGCCGCGTCGACGAACTGCCGGTCCGCCTCGGGCGGGGTCTCGTCGAGGACCTGCACCACTCCGTCCTCGCCGACCTCGAAGAACTGGTCGGCCATCGCCTCGCACATCCCGAGGCCCTCGCATTTGCCGTGGTCCGCGACGATCTTCATTACGCCGCCTCCCGCACCACGGGCACGAAGTCGACCTTGTCGCGCACGCCGCAATCGGGGCACGTCCAGTCGTCCGGGATCTCCGACCACGCCGTTCCGGCGGCGAAGCCCTCCAGCTCGTTGCCCTCCGCGACGCGGTACGTGTAGCCGCACCCAGGGCAGCGCGCGGCGTCCACGTCGTCGGCCAGCTTCTCCCGGGTATCCGCGGCGGGTTCGGCCGCGGCGGCAGCGACGACCGGGTATTTCTTCAGCAGCGCCGGGAGTTTGCCCGGCTGCACGTTCGCCTGCCGGATGTCCCCGTCGAAATGCCGGTACACCCGCGGGTCCATCACCTTGCGGAACCACGCCGGGAACAGCGCGACGACCATCATCCCGGTGTAGCCGGTCGGCAGGACCGGGCTTTCCTTGAAGTCGCGCAAAGTCTGGAACCGGCGCGTCGGGTTCGCGTGGTGATCGCTGTGCCGTTGCAGGTGATACAGCAGCACATTCGTCGCGACGTTGTTGGAATTCCAGGAATGCGCCGGGGTAACGCGCTCATACCGGGTCTTCGCCCCATGCGTGACCTGCTTGCGCAACATCCCGTAGTGCTCCATGTAGTTCACGATCTCCAGCAGCGAGAAGCCGAACACCGCCTGAAGCACCAGATACGGCAGGATCCCGACCCCCAGCCACGCGAGCAACACGCCCCACAGCGCCACGCTCATCAGCCACGCGTTGAGCACGTCATTGCCGAGGCGGAACGGGTGACTTCCCTTGCGCGCATACCGTTTCCGCTCGACTCCCCAGGCACTGCGCAGCGAACCGAAAACCGTCCGCGGCCAAAAGCGGTAGAAACTCTCGCCCAACCGGCTCGACGCCGGATCCTCCGGAGTGGCGACGCGCACGTGGTGCCCGCGATTGTGCTCGATGTAGAAATGCCCGTAGAAACACTGTGCCAGCGCGATTTTCGCGGCCCAGCGTTCGGTGCTTTCCCGTTTGTGACCGAGTTCGTGCGCGGTGTTGATCGCGATGCCGGCGACCGTGCCCAGCGTGATCGCGAGACCGATTTTGCCGCCGACGGACAGCTCGCCGCGCGCGAGCATCCACGCGCCCGCCACGAAACCGGCGTATTGCAGCGGCAGGAACAGATAGGTGATCCAGCGGTAGTAGCGGTCCTCCTCCAGCGCCTCCATCACCTCGTCCGGAGGATTGGTGTGGTCGTATCCGGCGACGAGGTCGATCAGCGGCACGAGGACGAGCACGACGAGCGGCCCGAGCCACAACGCGGCGTCCGACCCGGTCGCGGCGTGCAACCCGATCGCGCCGAACGGCAGCAGCGGCACTACGAGCCCGAGCAGCCACAGGTGCCGCTTCCGGTCGTGCCAGGCGGTTTCGCCGTTCGCTCCGGCGAGGCGGTACTTCTTCATGGCGGCCTCCACGCGGTCTGTCGTTTTCCCGAAGGTAGGAATCCGCGCGCGGCGAGACACTGTGCGCGAAACCGAAACGCCCGGCTGCGTTGGGTCCCGGGCACGAACCGGGCGTACGGTGCTGCCTGTGACGTCGACGGCTGCCGCCACGCTGGCCAAGGTCGCGGACTCGGTCCTGGCCGAGCTCGCGCTGCTCCGAGCGCGCATCGTGGAGGAGGTAACCGCCGAACTGCCCGCGCTCGCCCCCGACGCACAGGCGGCCGAACTGCTGGACAGCACGGTCCGGGAGAACCTGGTCGCCGCGCTGGGCGTGCTGGGCGGCGCGACCGAGCCGGTGGACGTCGGGGCGCCGCCGGTCGCGCTGGAGTTCGCACGGCGGCTGGCCCAGCGGCGGGTGCCGATCACCGCGATGCTGCGCGCGTACCGCCTCGGCCAGGCCGCCTTCCAGCAGGAGATGATCGCCCGGATCGCCGCCGAGCCGGTGGAGGCCGCGGACGTCGCGGTCGCCGCCACTGAGCTGTCGCAGGTCGCCTTCACCTACATCGACAAGATCTCCGAAGAGGTCGTCGAGGCCTACCAGCTGGAACGCGACACCTGGCTGCGCCACCGCAACGCGGCCCGCCTCGCGAAGGTGCAGGCCGCGCTGTCCGGCAAACCCGTCGACACCGCCGACGTCGAGAAAACCCTCGGCTACGCGCTGTCGGAACGGCACGTCGGCGCGGTCCTGTGGTGCGGCCCCGAGCTGGACGAAAGCGACCGGTTGACGACGCTCGAACGACACGCGGCGCTGCTCGCGAACGCCCTCGATGTCGCGCCGCTGGTCGTGGCCCCGCACGCCTCGACGGTGTGGGCCTGGTTCCCGGTCTCGGCCCTCGACCTCGACGCGGTGTCCGCCGCGCTCGCCGGCTCACCCGATCCGGTGCGCGTCGCGTTGGGCGACCCGGCGAGCGGACTGGCCGGATTCCGTACCACCCACCAGCAGGCTCGCCAGGCCGAAGCCGTGGCGCAAATGACCGAGCGGACGCGCCCTCGGCCGGTCACCGCGGCCGCGCAGCTCGGGCCGTTGGCGCTGGTCGCGGCGGATCCGTCGGCGGTCGCGGGCTGGGTCCAGTCGGTGCTCGGCGCGCTGGCCGACGACGACGAGGGCCACCACCGGATGCGTGAGACGGTGTGGGCGTATCTGTCCAGCGGGAGCAGCCTGATGGTCGCCGCGCAGGAGCTGCACCTGCACAAGAACACCATCCAGTACCGGCTCCGCAAGGCCGAGCAGGAACGCGGTCGTCCGCTGTCCGAGGGGCGGATCGACGTCGAGGTCGCCCTGCTGGCGTGCCGGTTGCTGGGCCCGGCGGTGCTCCGGCCGGTCGACTGAGTTGTGCCGCGGGACCAGTCGGGTCCCTTAGTCCCGGTCCGCGGACCGATGCCCGCGTCCGGCCGGGCGAGCAGGCTTCGGGGGAACGAGTTCGCCACCGCGCCTGCGAGGACCACGATGAACGACACCCGCGAAGAGACCGACGTCCTCGTGATCGGCTCCGGTTTCGGCGGCTCCGTGAGCGCACTGCGACTGTCCGAAAAGGACTACCGGGTCACCGTGCTGGAAGCCGGACCCCGCCGCACCGAAGAGACATTGCCGAAAACCTCGTGGGACGTCCGGAATTTCCTATGGGCGCCGCGGCTCGGCTGTTACGGGATCCAGCGCATCCACCTGCTCCGCGACGTCGTCATCCTCGGCGGCGCAGGCGTGGGCGGCGGCTCCCTCAACTACGCCAACACCCTCTACGAACCGCCCGCGCCGTTTTTCGAAGACCCGCAATGGGCGCACGTCACCGACTGGCAAGCCGAGCTGAAATCGCACTACGACCAGGCTCGCCGGATGCTCGGCGTCACCCAGAACCCCACCGTCACCGCCGCCGACGAGGTGCTCCGCGAGGTCGCCGACGACCTGGGCGTCGGGTCGTCCTTCCGGCTCACCCCGGTCGGTGTTTTCTTCGGCGACAAGGACACTCCGGCCGGAACTGTCGTGCCTGACCCGTTCTTCGGCGGCGCCGGGCCAGTCCGCCGAACGTGCACCGAATGCGGGTCCTGCATGACCGGCTGCCGCGTTGGCGCCAAGAACACATTGGACCGCAATTACCTCTACCTGGCCGAAAAACTAGGCGCGAACGTCGTCCCGATGACCACTGTCCTCGACGTGCGCCCAGCAGACGGCGGCTACACCGTCACCGCGGTCCGCACCGGAAAGTCGCCTCGTCGACACAAAAACTTGCGCACCTTCTTCGCCCGCGACGTCGTCTTCAGCGCAGGAACCTACAACACACAGAAGCTGCTCCACCAAGCCCGCGAAACCGGTGCGCTGCCCCGAATTTCCGCCAGTCTCGGCCGGTTGACCCGGACGAACTCGGAATCCATCCTCGGCGCGAAGTCGAAACGCAAGGACGTCGACTTCACCCATGGCGTGGCGATCACCTCGTCCATCCACCCGGACGAGCACACGCACATCGAACCGTGTCGTTACGGCAAGGGCAGCAACGCGATGTCGCTTCTGCAAACCGCGCTCACCGACGGCGGCAAGTCCGTCCCGCGCTGGCTGACCTGGCTCGGCGCGTTCGCCCGCAACCCGCGCAACCTCACCTGGTTCTCGCCGCGTCGCTGGTCCGAGCGCACCATCATCCTGCTGGTGATGCAAACCCTCGACAATTCCATCACCGTCTCCAGCAAACGCACCCGCACCGGAAAGCGCAAACTGACCTCCACCCCCGGCCACGGCGAGCCGAATCCCACGTGGATTCCGGCCGGAAACGACGCCGCTCGCCGCGTCGCGGAGAAAATCGACGGCATCGCGGGCGGCACCACCGGCGAAATCCTGAACATCCCGATGACCGCCCATTTCATCGGCGGCTGCGCCATCTCCGACGATCCGGCCCGCGGCGTCCTCGACCCGTACCACCGCGTTCACGGCCACCCCGGCCTGCACGTCGTCGACGGTTCGGCGATCTCCGCGAACCTGGGCGTCAACCCTTCTCTGACGATCACCGCCCAGGCCGAACGCGCGATGTCCCTTTGGCCGAACCGCGGCGAGGAGGACCGACGTCCGCCGCTGGGCGCGCCGTACGAACGCATCGACCCGGTCGCCCCGCGACATCCCGCGGTCCCGGCCGACGCTCCCGGCGCGCTGATCCCCCCCTCCCCCGAAATGCGCGAAGCAGCAAGAAATCCCACGACAGGGCAACTCAGTTGAGGGGCGCACGCTGAGTCCTCCTATCGGCGCTGGGCAGCAGCGATAGAAAACTTCGGCCGCCAACGGTTTGACCGGCGGGTCGGCACCCGATTCTGCACAGCAGAAGTTCCTGTCCGAGGCGATGGCGGCGGGCGACAGTACCCGACATGCCGGACAGCCGGCACCCTGCCCTCCCCGCGACTGATCGGGAGCCGATGAACCAGCCGCATGATCTCGCCCCGGCCGCGAGACCCTCGGGGCCGAGCGACCCCTCGGCACCGGGCACCTCCGCCCGCACCTCCGCGCTGGTCGCCGTCCTCTGCTGGACCATGGTGGTCATCGAGGGCTACGACGTGATCGCCTTCAGCACCGTCGTGCCCGACCTCCTGCACGGAGCGGTCAGCGGCTTTACCGCGGCCAACACCGGCTGGGTCGCGGCGGCGGTGTTCGCCGGGTCGCTGGTCGGCGCGCTGTCGTCCGGCTGGCTGGCCGACCGGTTCGGGCGGCGACCGGTCGCGCTCGGGTCGGTGGCCGTGTTCACCGTGTTCACCGTCGCGTGCGGGTTCGCCGCAGGGCCGGTTTCGTTCGCGGTCCTGCGGTTCCTCGCCGGAATCGGGATCGGGGCGATCGTGCCTGCGGCGTCGGCGCTCACGCTCGAGTACGCCGTGCCCCGCCATCGCACGATCGTCTACACGCTGATGCTTTCCGGCGTCCCGTTCGGCGGCCTGCTGGCCGCGCTGGTCGCGATCCCGGTGCTGCCGCATCTCGGCTGGTCGTGGATGTTCTTCTTCGGCGGCATCCCCGGTCTGCTGTGCCTGCCGGTGATCGCCGCGCGCCTGCCCGAATCGACGGTAGTGCGGCAGCGCACGACCAGCACGGTCACCGGGATTTTCGCGAAGGGCTACCGGCTGGTGTCAGCCCTGTTCGCGCTCGCGACCTTCTGCGGCCTGTTCGCCTGGTTCGGGCTCGCCACCTGGGTACCCGGCATCATGACCGGCGCGGGCTACGCCCTGAACTCCTCACTCGTGTTCCTGCTCGTACTGACCCTCGGCGCGGTCGCCGGCTCGCTGGTCATCGCCGCGGCCACGGACCGGTGGAAGAGCAAACCGGTAGTCGTGCTGACCTATCTGGTGATGGCAGCCGCGCTGGTAACGCTGTCAGTCCGGATGCCGCAAACCGCTCTGCTGGCCGGAATCGCGCTCGCCGGCGCGGGCGGGCACGGCGGGCAGATCCTGGTGAACGCCTTCGTAGGCCGCTCGTATCCGGCGGAAACCCGCGCGAGGGCCCTCGGCTGGACGCTCGGCATCGGCAGACTGGGCACGATCGCAGGCCCAGTGGTAATCGGCGAAGTCGCGACCGGCCGCGACTCACTGCTCGGTTTCCTGGTCTTCGCCGCGGTCGCCCTCACGGCGGCGGGACTGCTGGCGATCATGCCGCGCACCACGGCATTTCGCGCACAGGAGCGGCGTTAGGAACCTGCCCGACGGAAAGCCGGGCGGGGCGTGTTCGCCGACCGCGCGGCGACGGGTAATCCTTGTGCGATAACGGTGCCCCCGACGGGGTTCGAACCCGCACTGGGTCGATTTTAAGTCGACTGCCTCTGCCAATTGGGCTACGGGGGCCCACCCACCCTAGCGAACCCACCCCACCACACGACAAAGCCGGGCCGCCCGAAGACGACCCGGCTTCGCCGAAAGAGACTCAGCCCTTGCTGGCCCGATTGAACTCTTCCTTCGGGTTGTTGATCTGCCCCAGCGAGATGACCTCGCGGCGGAACAGCCCGCCCAGCATCCAGTCGAACAGGATGCGGATCTTGCGGTTCCACGTCGGCATCGCCTTGAGGTGGTAGGCGCGGTGGAAGAGCCACGCCGGGAAGCCCTTGATCTTCAGGTTCAGCGCGTCCGCCACGCCCTTGTGCAGGCCGAGGCTCGCGACCGCGCCCAGGTTCTTGTGGTAGTAGTCCTTCGGCTGTCCGCCGCGGATCACCTTGATGATGTTCTTCGCCAGCAGGCGGGCCTGGCGGACCGCGTGCTGGGCGTTCGGCGGGCAGGTCGCCGTCGGGTCCTGCTCGGTGCGCGAGAGGTCCGGGATGGCCGCGTTGTCGCCCGCGGTCCACACGTCCGGGTGGCCCACCACCTGCATCGCCGCGGTGGCCTCGACGCGGCCGCGCTTGTCGAGCGGCAGGTCCGAGCTCGCGAGGACCGGGTTGGCCTTCACGCCCGCGGTCCAGATGATCGTGTCGGTGTCGAACTCGGTGCCGTCCGAGAGCACGACGTGGCCGTTTTCGAACGACTTCGCCGCGGTCGACAGGTAGACCTCGATGCCGCGCTTCTCCAGCTGCTGCACCGTGTACACGCCGAGCGTCTCGCGCACCTCGGGCAGGATCCGCCCGGCCGCCTCGACCATCACCCAGCGGATGTCCGCCGGCTTGATGTTCGGGTAGTAGTTCTCGACCGCGAAGCGGGTCATGTCCTCGAGCTCGGCCAGCGCCTCGATGCCCGCGAACCCGCCGCCGACCACGGTGAACGTGAGCAGGCGCTTGCGCAGCTCGGGGTCGAGCGTGCTGGCGGCCTCGTCCAGCTTGGTCATGATGTGGTTGCGCAGGTAGATCGCTTCGCCGATGGTCTTGAAGGCGATGCCCTCCTCGGCGAGGCCGGGGATCGGCAGGATCCGCGCGACGGCGCCGAGCGCGACCACGAGCACGTCGTAGTTCAGCGTCTCGATGTGGCCGTCGGCGGCCTCGACCGTGACGGACTTGCGCTCGTTCTCGATCTTCGTGACCCGCGCGGTCAGCACGTGGCAGCGCTTCAGCACGCGGCGCAGCGGCACGACCACGTGCCGCGGCTCGATCGCGCCGGCCGCCGCCTCGGGCAGGAACGGGGCGTAGGTCATGTGCGGCTGCGGGTCAACGACGGTCACGGAGGCCTCGTTGGCGCGCAGCATCTTCTGAAGCCCGTACGCGGTGTACAGGCCGACGTATCCACCACCGAGGACGAGGATCCGAGTCGGTTCCGACTTCGCAGCAGCCATGTACCTATAGTCGCACTTCCGAAGCGGCTCCGCTCGGGTACCCCACCCCGCTGTGACCAGCATCGCCACGCTGGTTGTCACGATTCAGATGAGGCCCGCCGCCGAGGCCGCGGCGGTGAACGCGGTCACCACCATGGGCTGTGTCACACGGCCGGTCTGGACATTGCGCGGTGACACGTGGTAACAGCCGAATACCGCCAGGTCACCGAACTGCACCCGAGCACCGTGCGCGAAGGCCGGCCGCGGCCGCGGCACCGGCCAGCCCGCGGCCGAAAGCACTGGCAGCAGCGCCTGCCAGCCGAACGCGCCGAGCACGACGATCGAGCGCAGGGTCGGCCGCAGCAGGTCCAGTTCGTCGGCCAGCCAGTGCCGGCAGGTGTCCCGCTCAGCGGGGGTGGGCTTGTTCTCCGGCGGCGCGCAGCGGACCGGCGAGACGAGCCGGGTGCCGCGCAGCGTGAGCCCGTCTCCGATCGCCGCGGACACCGGCTGGGACGCGAGCCCGACCTCGTACAGCACGCGGAAGAGGAAGTCGCCGGACGGATCGCCGGTGAACATCCGGCCGGTGCGGTTCGCCCCGTGCGCGGACGGCGCGAGCCCGACCACGGCGAGCGCGGCGTCCTCCGCGCCGAAACCGGGCACCGGCCGCGCCCAGTACCGCTCCCCGGCGAACGCGGCCTTCGTCCCGGCCACGCCCTCGCGCCAGGCGACGAGCCGCGGGCACGCGCGGCACTGCACCAGCTGTGCGTCGAGGCCGGCGAACGTGCGCATCGATCTCCTCCGCTTGGTGTGCTGCCACGGTAACGCGGGATAGGTTGGGGCCATGGCCGACACCACCGCGGACGAGACCGCCGAGAAGACCAAGGACGAGGAGACGAAGGCGGCGGAGCCCGTCGACGACCTCGTCACGACGCAGCACACGCTCACCGTCAAGCGGCGCAAGCTCGCCTACACCGCCCAGACCGGCCGGATCGTGCTCCGCCAAGAGGTCAAGAAGGACGGCAAGTCCGAGGGCTACCAGGCCAAGGCCGAGGTTTTCCTCACCGCCTACACCCTGGACGACGCCGACCCCGGCACGCGACCGGTCACCTTCGCCTTCAACGGCGGCCCCGGTTCCTCCAGCATCTGGCTCCACATGGGCCTGCTCGGACCGCGCCGGGTGCTGTCCGGCGACGTCAACGACCCGGTGCCGCCGCCGTACGGGCTCGAGGACAACCCGGAAAGCCTGCTCGCGCACAGCGACCTGGTGTTCATCGACCCGGTCCAGACCGGTTACTCGCGGGTGACCGAAGGCGGCGAATCCCAGCCGTACACCGGTTTCCAGGGCGACGTCGAATCGGTCGCGGAGATCATCCGGCTGTGGGTTTCGCGCAACCAGCGCTGGCTGTCGCCGAAGTTCCTGGCCGGCGAGTCGTACGGCACGCTGCGCGCGGCCGCGCTGGCCGGGCACCTGCAGGAGCGCTACGGCCTGTACCTCAACGGCTTGATGCTCATCTCGTCCGTGCTGGACCTCGGCACGCTGCGTTTCCACGAGGGCAACGACCTGCCGTACTCGCTGTTCCTGCCCACGTACGCGGCGATCGCGCACTACCACGGCCGCCACGGCGACCGTCCGCTCGACGACGTGCTCGCCGACGCCGAGGACTTCGCCTCGAAGGAACTGCCGTGGGCGCTTTCCCGCGGCGCGCGGCTGTCCACTCAGGACCGCACCGAGGCGGTGCAGACGCTGGCGTCGCTCACCGGGCTCAGCGAGTCCTATGTGGACCGGGTGAACCTGCGGATCGAGCACATCCGGTTCTTCACCGAGCTGTTGCGCGACCAGGGCAAGACCGTCGGCCGGATGGACGGCCGGTTCACCACCTGGGAGCCGGACGGCGGCGTCGAGCACATGAGCGACGACCCCTCGGTGTCGCGGATCATCGGCGCTTACTCGGCCGGGTTCAACCACTACGTGCGCGCCGAGCTCGGCTACGAGAACGACCTGCCGTACGAGATCCTCTCCACTGAGGTGTTCAAGGCCTGGTCCTACAAGGAGTTCGAGGGCCGTTCGGTGTCCGTTGTGGACACGCTGAGCGCGGCGATGCGGGCCAACCCGCACCTGCAGGTCCACGTTGCCTTCGGACACTACGACGGCGCGACAGCGTACTTCGCGTCCGAGTATGTGCTCTCGCAGCTGAAGATTCCGGAGGAGCTGCGGGAGAACATCGACACGGCTTACTACCCGGCCGGGCACATGATGTACGTGCACGAACCGTCGCGGGTGCAGCAGTCGAAGGACCTGGGCAAGTTCGTGAAGAAGGCGTCCAACCGCTGACCTCGTGAGTGCCTATGCCGGTTAGAACCGGCATAGGCACTCACAACCAGTCGTGCTCCCGGGCGTACCGCGCCGCCTCGTGCCGCGTCCGCGTCTGCGTTTTCTGCATCGCGTTCGACAGGTAATTCCGCACGGTCCCCGCCGCCAAGTGCAGCCGCGTCGCGATATCCGCGACCGAGTACCCCTCCCGAGTCGCCCGCAGCACGTCGATTTCCCGCACGGTCAACGGACAGTCGTCCACTACCGCGAGCGCCGAGACGTCCGGGTCGATCCAGCGTTTGCCCTCGTCCAGCGTCCGGATCACCGCGGCGATATGCGCCGGTTCCGCGGATTTGCTGACGAATCCCTGCACCCCGAGCTTCAGCGCTTTGCGCAGCACGCCCGGCCGCGCGTGCCGGGTCAGCATCAGGATCACCTGCTCCGGCCGCTCCCGCCGGATCCGCGCGACCGCGTCCAGTCCGTCCACAGTGGGCATCTCCAGGTCGATCACCAGCACGTCCGGCCGATGCTCCACGGTGGCCCGCACCGCCTCCTCGCCGTCTTCCGCCTCGGCCAGCACGGTGATCTCGTCTTCCATCGGCAACAACGCCGCCATCGCTTTACGGAGCAAGACTTCGTCGTCGGCAAGCACCACCGTCGTCATCGCGGCACCTTCTCCGGGAAGGCGGCGGCCGTCACGAACCGGCCGTCTTTCTGCTCCACTGTCAACTCTCCGCCCTGATCCGCCAGCCGGTCCGCCAATGTGGACAGTCCACTCAGCACCGGTTCCTCGGCCTCCGGAGCACCGTCGTTGACGATGCTGATCCCCGCTTCGGTCAACGTGATCCGCACCTGCCGGGCCTGCGCGTGCCGGAGGATGTTCGTGGTCGTCTCGCGCAGCACTTGCCCGAGCAACTCGTCCGCCCCCGAGCCGACCGGTCCGAGCCGATCGATCCGCACGTGAATTCCCGCCGCTTCGAAGAGGTTCTTCGCGTTCTCCAGCTCCGCGGACAGATTGAGCCGTCGCTGCGCGTACGCGAGTTCCTTGGTCTGCAAGATGGTTTCGCCGACCAGGGAATGCACCTCGCGCAATTCCTCTTGCGCCCGTTCGAGATCCCGGTGCAGCAGCTTCTCGGCGAGCGCGACTTTCAGCTTGACCACGTGCAACGTGTGCCCCTGGATGTCGTGCAGCTCGCTGGCGAACCGGACGCGCTCCCGGACCACCGCCAGTTCGGCTTCCTTCCCCCTGGACTCTTCCAGTTCCGCGACGAGGTCGTAGAGCTTCTGGCTGGCGAACATCAGCAGGGTCGACAGCACCGAGCCGACCGCCGGGGTCACCACGTAGGACAGCACTCGCGGGCCGAGATGGTCGTGGTGCAGCAGCAGGGTGGCGGAGCCGATCGCGCCGGTCAGCACGGCGAAGCCGACCAGCGCGGCGAACCGGTGCCGTGGCAGCGGCGGAATGAGGAACGATCCGACCATGCTCAGCCCGTAGAACGCCATGGGGCTGTTGCCCAGCGCGCCGGCGAGCCAGACGAACGCGGTGAGCACCAGGCACGGGCGCGCGGTGCGGACGAAGTCGCCCGCGGTCCAGCGTTCGGCGGTGGCGATCGCGGCCAGCAGCCCGGCCACCTGGATGCCGACGTGCCACC
This sequence comes from Streptomyces sp. AA4, assembly GCF_000158875.1. Lineage (NCBI taxonomy): Bacteria > Bacillati > Actinomycetota > Actinomycetes > Kitasatosporales > Streptomycetaceae > Streptomyces > Streptomyces sp. AA4. The sequence goes on from NZ_GG657746.1 coordinate 7,284,408, forward strand.
AGGTCCGGCTGCTGACGATGATCAGCAGCACTCCGACCACCAGCAGCGGCGGCATCACCGTGACGAGGTTGAGCCGCCGCAGCCGGTACTGGACCGCGTCGCCGGACCACGACATCCGGCGGGGCCGCGGCGGACGGATCTCGGTCATGGTGCTCCAGGTTCGGCCGGGCGGTTCGGCCCCAGCATGCCGCAGCCGATCAAGGCCCACCAGTGACGCAGCGTCATGTGTTCGGCTGACGTGGCCGCACTACTCCCGGTCAGCGGATCCGGCTGGAATCGGAGCATGTCCACGACTCCAGTCATCGAAGTCGACCGGCTGAACCTCACCTACGGCGATTTCCCGGCCGTGCGCGATCTGTCGTTCCAGGTCGCGCGCGGCGAACTGTACGCGCTGCTCGGCACGAACGGCGCCGGGAAGACCTCGACCCTGGAGACCGTCGAGGGTCACCGGAAACCCAGCTCCGGCACCGTGCGCGTCTTCGGGAAAGACCCGCGCGACCGCGCTTCCGTGCGTCCCCGGATGGGGATCATGCTGCAGGAGAGCGGCTTCTCACCGGACCTGACCGTGCGCGAATCCATCCGGTTGATCGGCAGCCTGACCCACCGTGGCGACAACGTCGAACAGCTGCTCGGCATCGCCGACCTCACGCGCAAAGCCGCCACCCGGGTCTCGCAACTCTCCGGCGGCGAGAAGCGGCGGCTCGACTTCGCGACCGCCGTCTACGGGACGCCGGACCTGGTCTTTCTCGACGAGCCGACCACTGGTCTGGACATCCAGTCGCGCGACGCGCTGTGGACCGCGGTGGACCGGCTCCGCGAGGAGGGCACCACCATCGTCCTGACCACGCATTACCTCGAGGAAGCACAGCAGCGCGCCGATCGCATCGGGCTCATGCACCAGGGCACTCTCAACCGCGAAGGCACCGTCGCCGAGCTGACCCGGACGCTGCCCGCGACCATCCGCTTTGGACTTCCGCCGCACGCGCCGGTACCGCCGCTGCAAGCGACTCGCGAGGAGGACGGCCGCTTCCTCATCGAGACCTTCGGCCTGCAGAAAGACCTGCACACCTTGCTCGGCTGGGCTCAGGACCGCGCGGTGGAGCTCGCCGAACTGGAAGCCGGACCGACCCGGCTCGACGACGTCTTCCGCGCCATCAGCAACACGTAGTCCCCGAAAGGCTTTCCCATGCTGTCGATCGCCCGTGGCGAACTGATCCAGCTCTTCCGAAATCGACTGGTCTTGGTCACGTCACTGATCCTGCCCGTCGCGTTCAGCGCTTTCTTCATTTCCCGGCACGAAACCTTCGCCAAACTCGGCAGCCTCGGCTATATCGCGGCGCTGACGCTTTTCTTCATCACGGCGATCGGTTTGTACACCACCACCGTCACCACTCTCGCCGCACGACGGCAGAACCTTTTCCTCAAACGCCTCCGCTCTACGGCGGCGAGCGACTCCGGCATTCTCGTCGGCCTGCTCCTGCCGGTCACCGCGATCACCACGATCCAGGTCGGGGCCATCCTCGCCGTACTCGGCGCGGTCACCGCCCCGCCGAAGAACCCGCTGCTGCTGGTCGTCGCGGTGGCCGGCACCATCGCCATGATGGTCGCACTCGGCCTGGCCACGGCCGGCCTCACGAACTCCCCGGAGCACGCGCAGGTCACCACGCTGCCGATCACGCTCGCGGTCCTCGCGGTGGCAAGTTGGATCGGAATCACCGGAACCGAACAGCTGTCCCTGCTGAAACGACTTCTGCCCGGCGGCGCGGCCACCGAACTCGTATTGAATTCCTGGAATGGCGGTACTTCGACCGCCGACTCGCTGGTCCTGCTCGGTCCGATCGCGGCGTGGCTGATTCTCAGCGTTACGCTGGCGAGGCGGCTATTCCGCTGGGAACCGCGCCGCTGAAACCCCTTCCGGCGCCGAGGAGATCGGAGTAACGTCGGCCTCGCTCTCGATCGTCGACGGGTCCGCGACGACGCGGCCGGACGTCGGCCGGACCGGCAGCCGAGCCGCCGCGTCCGCGAGCACCGCATGATTTCGTGCCCTTTCCCCTCAGTTTCCTGAGTTCGCTTGATCTCGGCAAAGGACGGAAAACTGTGCGAAAGCATATGCTCGTCGTACTGGCGGCCGCCGCGCTGACCGCGACCGCCGCTCCGGCGCACGCCTCGCCCGCGAAATCCGCGGTGAACTGGGGTGCGTGCCCAGCCGACGTCGCTTCCCCGGCGCTGCAGTGCGCGTCGCTCGAAGTGCCGCTGGACTACCGGCATCCGGACGGGAAGAAGATCAGCGTCGCCATCTCCCGGCTGCCCAGCGCCGAACCCGCCAAACGGCGCGGCGTGCTGCTGTTCAACCCGGGCGGACCCGGCGGTCCCGGGCTGGCCTTCCCGCTGACTTGGGCGAACCTCGGGGCGCCGGCCAGCTTGCTCGCCGAGTACGACCTGATCGGCTTCGACCCGCGCGGGGTCGGCCACAGTACCCCGGTGAGCTGCGACCTGAGTCCCGAGCAACTGGTCATCGTGCCCAAGTACGCGCACAAACGCGAAGAAGTCGTCCAGGCCTCGGCGACCGCGAAGCAGATCGCGCGGAAATGCGCCGATTCGGCTTCCGCGCCGATCCTGCCGTACCTCACCACGGCGAACACCGCGCGCGACATGGACCAGATCCGGGCCGCGCTCGGCGAGGCAAAGATCTCCTACTTCGGCCTCTCATATGGCACGTACCTCGGCGGCGTGTACGCCACGCTGTTCCCAGACCGGACCGACCGCGTCGTCCTCGACAGCGTCGTCGGACCGACCGGGGTCGACGTCACCACGGCACGGCGCTTCGGCGAGGGGATGCAGGACCGCTTCCCCGACTTCGCGAAATGGGCCGCGGTACGCAACTCGATCTACGGTCTCGGCACCACTCCCGCCGAGGTCACCGCGAACTTCTTCAAACTCGCGGACAAGCTTGACCAGCACCCGGTCGGGGGCATCGACGGCTCGCTCTTCCGGCTGGGAACGCATGGCCTGACCTACCAGACGCTGAGCTTCCCCAAGCTGGCGCAGACGTGGCAAGCCCTTCTCCACGACCAGGCTTCCCCGGCGGACTCGCTGCGGCTGCCCGCCGCCGGTCCGGAACAGAGCCAGCGCGGCACCATGATCTCGGTGCTGTGCGGGGACAACGCCTGGCCGCGGTCGATCTCGACCTATCAGCGCAATGTCGCGCACGACCGGGTCAAGTATCCGATGCTCGGCGGCGCGACCGCGAACGTCTGGCCGTGCGCGCACTGGGCGAGCCAGCCGCTCGAACCGCCAGTGCAGTTCAGCGACCAGGGACCGGCGAACCTGTTGCTGGTCCAGAACCTGCGCGATCCGGCGACCCCGCTGTCCGGCGCGCTCGACACGCGCGAGGCGTTCGGCGACCGCGCCCGGATGGTCACGGTCGACCAGGGCGGGCACGGTGTCGGACTCCCGTACCTGAACAGCTGCGGATTCGCCGCTGTCACGGACTATCTGGTGCACGGAACCCGGCCGGACACCGACAAATTCTGCGGTGCCGAAGCGAATGTCACGCGATCGCTTACTCCACAGCAAAAGCAGGCCGCCGACAAGATCACGGATCTGCTGCGGCAGTACTGAACCGACGATGAGCGGCGGTGGGGCGGCCTTCCCGTCCCACCGCCGTTTGTCCATCGCGGAAAGGACAACCGTGCGGAAACACGTACTTCTCGTACTCGCCACCGCGGCGTTGACGGTGACGGCGCCCCCAGCGTCCGCCGCTCCCGCGAGATCCGCGGTGAACTGGGGCAAGTGCCCGGCCGACGTCGCTTCCCCGGCGCTGCAGTGCGCGTCGCTGGAAGTGCCGTTGGATTACCGGAATCCGAACGGCAAGAAGATCAAGGTCGAAATCTCCCGGCTGCCCAGCAGCGATCCGGCGAAACGGCGCGGAGTACTGCTGTTCAACCCGGGCGGACCCGGCGGCCCCGGCCTCGCCTTCCCGTCGCAGCTGACCCAGCTCGGCCTCCCGGCGAGTCTGCTGGCCGAGTACGACTTGATCGGCTTCGACCCGCGCGGCGTCGACCACAGCACTCCGGTGAGCTGCAATCTCACACCGGAGCAGCTGACGATCGCGCCGAAGTATGCGCACAATCCGGCCGAAGTCGTGGAATCCGCAGCGGAGAGCAAGCAGGTCTCGCAGAAATGCGCCGATTCGGCTTCCGCGCCGCTCCTGCCGTACCTCACCACCGCGAACACCGCGCGCGACATGGACCAGATCCGCGCCGCACTCGGCGAGGCAAAGATCTCCTACTTCGGCCTCTCATATGGCACCTACCTCGGCGGCGTGTACGCCTCGCTGTTCCCAGACCGGACCGACCGCGTCGTCCTAGACAGCGTGCTCGGGCCGGATGGCTACGACATCACCGCAGCCCGGCGTTTCGGCGAAGGAATGCAAGACCGCTTCCCGGACTTCGCAAAATGGGCCGCGGCACGCAATCCATGTTACGGCCTCGGCGCGACTCCCGCGGAAGTCACCGCGAACTTCTTCAAACTCGCGGACCAACTCGACCAGCACCCGCTCGGCGGACTCGACGGTTCCCTTTTCCGCTTGGTGACCCACAGCTTCACCTACCAGACCACGGCATTCCCGCGGCTGGCGCAGCTGTGGCAAACCCTCCTCGCCGGGCAGACTCCCCCGCCTGACGCGTTGCCGGGCACAGAAGGTCCGGTGCAGAGCGAGGTCGGCACGATGCTTTCGGTAGTGTGCGGGGACCACGCGTGGCCCCGGCAGATTTCGACCTATCAGCGGAACGTCGCGCACGACCGGGCCGCCTATCCGATGCTCGGCGGCGCGACCAGGAACATCTGGCCGTGCGCATTCTGGCCTTACCCGCCGAAGGAATCGGCAGTCCAGTTCAGCGACCAGGGACCGTCGAACCTGTTGCTGGTCCAGAATATGCGCGACCCGGCGACCCCGCTGTCCGGCGCGTTCGACACGCGCGAAGCGTTCGGTGGCCGAGCACGAATGGTCACTGTGGACCAAGGCGGCCACGGCGTCGGTCTCCCCTATCTGAACAGCTGCGGCTTCAACGCCGTCATCGATTATCTCGCGCACGGCGTCCGTCCGGCGACCGACAAATTCTGCGCCGCCGAAGCGAACTCGACCCGAACGCTCACCCCGCAACAACAACAAGCCGCCGACAAGATCACCGACCTGCTGCGCCGACACTGAAATAGGCGGTGAGGCGGAACAACCCGCCCCACCGCCGCTCGATCAGCGCAGGAACGCCGAACCCCGCGTCACCGCGGAATAGGCGTCCACCGCACCATGTCCGTAGAACCCGTTGAACGACGCGTCACCAACGCAGGTCGCCGTGAACGAAGCGTCGCGGCCCTCCTTGAGGTAATCGACCGTCCGCGGCACCGGGCACGCGATCGGCGCGGCCGTGCCTTCCAGCACCCGCTGCACCGCATCCGGATCCATCGAAACCGAATGTCCGGTCTTCTTGCCGTACTGGGAAATGATCAGCGCCGCGACCCCGGTCGCGTGTGGAGCGGCCATCGACGTCCCTTGCAGCCACTGGTAATAGCCGACCCGGCCGTCCGGTGCCGTCGCCTTCTGCACGCCGAGCGCGACGCCGGCCGGAGTCACATTGCCCGCCGCGTCGATGTTCCCTTCTGCCACACCGACATTGCGCGGGTACGTCGACAGGATCTCGTTCTCCACCGTCCGGTACCACGGCGTGCCGTAACCGTCACGGAAGTAGCCGCCCGGCGCGGAAACGGAGATCTGCTCGGTCCCGTAGTTCGAGTAATCCGCCTTCGCCTGCGTCGGCCCGAAAGAGCCGACCCCGATGGTGTGCGGACCTTCGACCGGCAGCGAGAAGCACGAGGAATTGTCGATCTTGCGCGGATGAGTCCCGTTCGCCGGATAGTCCGGGCTCGTGACGTCGTCGTGCGGCGCGGCCAGCTCGTCGTGCTGGTTGCCGAGCGCGACCACCATCGTCACGCCCTTGCCGTGCGCGTAGTTCAACGCCCGCGTGGTCGCTTCGATGATCGTGCGCTGTTCCGCTTGCTCCACGGCCGAATCCGCCGGGTTCGAACGGCAGTTGTACAGCCACGGGTCCACGTAGAAGCTCATGTTGACGACGTCGAGTCCCGCGTCGCCGGAATACGTCAGCGCGTCGACCGTCGGCTGCAGGAAGAAGTATCCGGAATCCTGACCCGCGCGGACGTTCACCAGCGTCACGTTCGGCGCCACGCCGGACACGCCGAATCCGTTGGCAGCCGCGGCGATCGTGCCGGCGACGTGCGTTCCGTGGCCGTTGTCGTCGTGGTCCACCGGGTCGACGCAGCCGCGGTATTCGCACGGCCCGTCCACCACGGTGCCGTTGACGTCCGCGACGATGTCCTTGGTGAAGTTGCGCGAATCGGCCTTGTCGAAGTTCGGCGCGATGTCCGGGTGACTGCCGTCGACGCCGGTGTCGATGATGCCGACCTTCACCCGCTTGTCGCCCGCCTGTTTGGTGCGCGCGAGGTCGGAGCGGGTCGATTTGAGGCCCCAGAGCTGGTCGTCCAGCGGGTCGGTGCCGACCGCCTTGTTCGCCGCTGCCTTGCGCGACACGCTGCCGCGGCCTTCCTTCTCGACCGCGTCCGGCTTCTCCTTCTTGCCCGCCTTCGGCGCGCTGCCGATCGCTTTCGCCTTCGCCGCACCGAATACCGCTCGGTTGGCCGAAACCCGCTCAGCGAAGCCGGAAGCGGGCGCGGTGGCGGTGATGAGCCCGACGGCGGTGTTGGTCGCGACGATCGTGCCGCCCGCGTCGCGCACGGCCTGCTGCGCGGCGGCGACGCTCTGGCCGTCCCGCGCCAGGACGCTGAATTCCGTTACCGGTCCAGCCGGTTGGGCCGACGCCGCTCCAACGGCGACGCCGGACACCGCACCGAACAATGGCACCGCGAGTGCCACTGCGAGCAATCTTGGTCTTTTCACGAGTCCTCCTCACGAAAACCGACACTGCAACGTACATAGCGGACACTGCGTGCGGCAATCGGCAAACCGGAGGAATCGCCTCGTTACGGAACCACCGACTTCACCTCGGCGAAGTGACAAGCCGACAGATGCCCGTCGGTCCGCGGTTCGAGCTTCGGCGTCTCCGTCGCGCAAATGTCGGCGGCTTTCCAGCACCGCGTCCGGAAACGGCAACCCGACGGCGGATCGATCGGGCTCGGCACGTCACCCTCCAGCCGGATCACCTGCCGCTGCCCGCGCACCGCCGGGTCGGCGACCGGCACCGCCGACAGCAACGCCTGGGTGTACGGATGGGACGGTCGCTCGTAAATCTCGTCCTCGGTGCCGATTTCGACGATCTTGCCGAGGTACATCACCGCGACCCGGGTGGACAGGTGCCGCACCACCGAGAGGTCGTGCGCGATGAACACATAGGACAGTCCGAACTCGCCCTGCAGTTCCCCGAGCAGGTTCATCACCTGCGCCTGGATCGAAACGTCCAAAGCGGACACCGGCTCGTCGCAGATGATCACCTTGGGCCGCAACGCCAGCGCCCGCGCGATCCCGATGCGCTGCCGCTGCCCGCCGGAGAACTGGTGCGGATACCGGTTCACGTGCTCGGGGTTGAGCCCGACCACCTCCAGCAGCTCCTGCACCTTCTTCGCCCGCGAACCCTTCGGCGCGACATCGGTGTGGATCTCGAACGGCTCGCCGACGATGTCGCCGACGGTCATCCGCGGATTCAGCGACGTGTACGGATCCTGCAGCACGATCTGGATTTCCCGGCGCATGCGCCGCAGTTCCGCTCCGCGCGCCTTGAACAGGTCGCGCCCCTCGAACGTCGCACTGCCGCTGGTCGGCTCCTCCAGGCGCATCAGCACCTGAGCGAGCGTCGACTTGCCGCAGCCGGATTCCCCGACCACGCCGAGGGTTTCGCCCGGCTGCAGGTCGAAGGACACGCCGTCAACGGCCTTGACCTGCCCGATCGTCTTCTTGAACAACACGCCCGCGCGCACCGGGAAATGCTTGACCAGCTCGCGCACGCTCAGAATCGGCTCACCCACGGCTCTCCACCACCTCCTCGGCGAAGTGACACGCGCTGACCCGGCCGAACCCGAGCGCGTGCGAGGACGGCCGCTCGTCGCGGCACCGCTGCTCAGCCCGCTTGCAGCGCGGATGGAACGGACATCCGGACGGAATGTCGAGCAGGCTCGGCGGCAGGCCCTTGATCGTTTCCAGGGTCTGTCCCTTGAGGTCGAGCCGGGGCAGCGAATCCATCAGCGCGGCGGTGTAGGGATGCCCCGGCGAGCTGAACAGTTCCCGCACGTCGGCCTGCTCCACGATCCGCCCCGCGTACATCACCGCGATCCGGTCCGCGACCTCCGCGACCACACCGAGGTCGTGCGTGATGAGGACGAGCCCCATCCGCCGTTCCCGCTGGATGTCCGCGAGCAGGTCCATGATCTGCGCCTGCACGGTCACGTCGAGCGCGGTCGTCGGCTCGTCCGCGATGAGCAGATCCGGGTCGAGCGCCAGTGACATCGCGATCATCGCGCGTTGCCGCATCCCGCCGGAGAACTGGTGCGGGTAGTCCTTCACCCGCCGCTCCGCCGCCGGGATCCGCACCAGGTCGAGCAGTTCGATCGCCCGCTTGCGCGCGTCCTTTTTGGACATGCCCAGCCGGACCCGCAGCTGCTCCTCGATCTGGAATCCGACGGTGAACACCGGGTTCAGCGCCGAAAGCGCGTCCTGGAAGATCATCGCGATCTCCGCGCCGCGCACCTCCCGCCGCCGGTCCGCCGACGCGGTGAGCAAGTCCTCGCCGCGATAACGGATCGAACCGGCGGTGATCACACCCGGCGGGGTGTCGAGGATTCCCATGATGGTCTGCGCGGTGACGCTCTTGCCGGAGCCCGATTCGCCGAGCACGGCAAGGGTTTCCCCGGCGTGCACCGAGTACCCGACTCCGTTGAGCACGTTGGCCACGCCGTCGGAGGTGCGGAACTCCACGTGCAGGTCTTCGACCTCGAGCAGCAGTTCGTTCTCCGCCGTCGGACCAGGTGAACTGGACACTGTGGACATTGCGGCTACCTCGACTTCGGGTCGAGCGCGTCGCGGATACCGTCGCCGAGCATCACGAACGCGAGCACGGTGATGGTGACGAACGCACCGGGGAACAGGAGCATGTGCGGGACCGCGCGGAAGTAGTCGCGCGCGTCGCTGATCATGACGCCCCACGACACCACCGGCGGCCGCACGCCGATGCCGAGGTACGCCAGCGTCGCCTCGGCCCCGATAGCCGCGCCGAGCGCGATCGTGGCGTACACGAGCACCGGCGCGAGCGTGTTCGGCAGCAGGTGCCGGAACACGATCCGCGGAGTGCTCGCACCGAGCGCGCGGGCCGCCTTCACGTAGTCCAGCTGCTTGGCCACCAACGTCGCGGACCGCATGATGCGCATCGCCACCGGCCAGGTCAGCACCGCGATCGAGCACACTACCTGCACGATGATGGTGACCTGCCCGGGATTCGTGCCGGGCGCGTTGAACGTGGTCAGGATGACGATCGCGCCGAGCACGAACGGAAGACCGGCGAAGATGTCGCCGAGCCTCGAGAGCAGGCTGTCGACGATCCGGCCGTAATAGCCAGCGACGATGCCGATCAGCGATCCGAAAAGGACAGTCAACAGCGTCGCGAAAACGCCGACCAGAAGCGACGCCCTCGCCCCGTAAATGGTCCGCGCGTAGACGTCGTAGCCCTGGTTGTCGTAGCCGAACCAGGCGTCCGCGGACGGGCCCTCGTTGGCGTGGGTCAGGTCGCTGTACCCGGCCGGACGGTGCGAGAACAGCCCCGGCGCGATCGCGATCAGCACGACCAGCAGGATGATCAACGCGGAGATGACGAACGTCGGCTTGCGGCGCAGCTGCCGCCACGCGTCGCCCCACAGACTGCGCGGTTTCTTCGGGCCGGCGTCGGCCGAGCTGTCCACATGCGACAGCTGTGCCGCGTCGACCCCTCCGCCGCCGACGAGATTCGGGTCAGTCATAACGGATCCTCGGGTCGAGAACGGCGTAGAGCAGGTCCACGATCAGGCTCATCAGCAGATACACCACCACCAGCAGCACGACGACGCCGACGACGGTCGCGCTTTCCCGGTTCTGGAGGCCGCGGAAGATCAGCCCGCCGAGACCGTTGATGTTGAACACGCCCTCGGTCACGATCGCGCCGCCCATCAGCGCGCCGAGGTCGGTGCCCAGGAAGGTCAGTACCGGGATCACCGAGTTGCGCAGCAGGTGAATGCCGATGACCCGGCTGTTGGGCTGTCCCTTGGCGATGGCGGTGCGGATGTAGTCGGCGTGCCGGTTCTCCGCGATCGACGTTCTCGTCAGCCGCGCGACATAAGCCATCGACAGGCTGCCGAGCGCGATGCCGGGCACGATCAGCTCGCCGATGCTCGGATCGTCCGAGACGCTGGCGTCGATGATGCCCAGGTTCACGCCGAGCACGATCTGCAGCACGATCGCGGTGACGAACACTGGCAGCGAGATCAGGAACGTCGTCGAGACCAGCACCAGGTTGTCGAGGAAACCCTTGCCGCGCAAGCCGGTCAGCACCCCGGCGGTGAGGCCGATGACCGCCTCGATGAGCACCGCGACGAGCGCGAGGCGCAGCGTGATCGGGTAGGACGTGGCGATCATGTCGCCGACCGAGGAGCCGTTGAACGTCTCGCCCCAGTCGCCGCTGAACAGGCTCCCGAGGTATTTGAAGTACTGGACGATCAGGTTGTCGTTGAGGTGGAACTTCTCGGTCATCAGGTCGATATAGGCCTGCGGACAGGCTTGCTGCCCGCATTTTCCGGAGAACGGGTCCCCGGGCACGGCCCACACCAGTGCGTAGATCAGGAAGGTGGTGCCGAAGAACACCGGGATCAGCTGGAGCAGGCGACGCAGGACGTAGCGGATCATGCGTGGTTCCTAGGAGTGCGCGCCGGGCTCGTGAGTGCCCGCGCCGGCTTGTGGCCTGCGCGAACACTCACGAGCCGCGTGGTGGGAACGGACGAGTCAGCGCATCACTTCTTGAGGACCTCGACCGACGAGTAGTCCGCGCGGCGGCGGAAGTCGAGGACCACGGTCTTCGTGTGCTTCGACTTGGCCGCGACGCCCTTCTCGTCCCACACCGGGATCGAGGGCAGGTCCTTCGCGATCAAGTCCTCGGCTTGCTGGTACAGCTTGACCGCGGCGTCCTTGTCCGCCGTCGAGTCGGCCTGCTTCAGCAGAGCGTCGACCTGCGGGTTGGAGTACGTCGAGTCGTTCGACGAGGCCCCGGTCCGGTACAGCGGGTTGAGGAAGTCCTCAATGGACGGATAGTCCGCCGACCAGTCGGAACGGCCCATGCCGGTCAGCTTGTGCCCGGTCACGATGCTGCGCCACTGGCCGAAGTCGGTCGCCGGAACGAAATCGCATTCGACGCCGAGGGTGTTCTTGATGCTGTTGCACGCGGCCACCAGCGGTTCCTTGCGGCCGCCGTCGGCGTTCGACGCGATGGTGAGCTTGCCCTTGAACCCGGACTTCGCGAAGAGTTCCTTCGCCTTCTCCGGGTTGAACTTGCAGTACTCGCCGCACACGCCGGGACGGAAGCCCGCGATGCCCTGCGAGACATAGCTGTCCGCCGGCACGTAGGTGTCGTGCATGACCGTCTTGGTGATCTGCGCGCGGTCGATCGCCATCGAGATCGCCCGGCGCAGGTCGAGGTTGTTGTAGCCGGGCACGTAGTACGGCACCGCGATCGTGCTGATTCCCAGCAGGTGCCCGGTGACCAGGTTGTCCTTGAGGTCGGTCTTGTACTTCTCCGCGGTGAGCGCGGACGGCGGCAGCGTCTCGATGAAGTCGAGCTTGTTGCTCAGCAGGTCCTGGTACGCGGTTTCCTGGCTCGCGTAGATCTTGACGTCCAGGTCCTTGAACTTGACCTTGTCCGGACCCTGGTAGTCGTCGAACCGGGTCAGCTTGATGTCCACGTTCGGCGTGCGGCTGACGAACTTCATCGGGCCGTTGCCGATCGGGTGCTTCGCGAAGGCGTCGGGGTCCTTGAAAAAGGAGTCCGGCAGCGGCGCGAACGCGCTGTAGCCGATCTTGGTGGTGAACACCGAGAACGGCGCTTCGAGCGTCACCTGGAACTCGTAGTCGCCCTTGACCTGCAGGCCGGACATCTTGTCCGTGGTCGGCTTCGCCGCCTTGTCGGCCGGGTGGACGTCGGCGTAGCCCTGGATGTTCTCGAAGAACGTGCTGTTGATCTGGCCGTTCGCCGAGTTGGCCCCGTAGTTCCAGGCGTCGACGAAGTTCTTCGCCTTGACCTCGGTGCCGTCGTGGAACTTCCAGCCGTGCTTGATCTTGATGTCGTAGACCTTGGAATCGGTCGTGGTGATCGAATCCGCCATCAGGTTGAACGGTTCGCCGCTGTCGCCCTTGTACGCGACGAGACCGGAGAACATCGGGTCGACGGCCTTGGAACCGCCGAGCTCGTTGGTGTTCGTGGGGATCAGCGTGTTCTGCGGTTCCGTCCCGTAGACCGTGAAGGTCCCGTTCGGATCCGCTTCTCCCGACGACCCGCTGCTGGATCCGCCGCCCCCACAGGCAGTCAGGAGCAGCGACAAGGTTGTCACGACCGCGGCCGCGCTCCAGAGCCTGGATGAACCCCGCATGTCCCCTCCGTTTCTCGCGTCCGAATAGCGAGATGGAGGCTAGCTGGATCAGCCCTTCGTAACCGGATCACCGGGTTGCACCTGAATAACAACACCGCTCATCACCCGGTCAGCTCACAACTAACTGCGCTTGATGACTTTCGGTGGTTTTGGTACGGGTTTGGCCGCCGGATGCGCGCCCGGTGATCTCGGTGTCGCGGAGCGTTCAGGCGAGCGACAAGGCGATCCCGTCCAGGATGTCGTGCTCGCTGACCACCAGCTGGTCCGGACCACCGCGCGCGGCGAGTTCCTCCGCGAGCACCTGGACGACGACCGCGCCGCCGCCGATCACGTCGACCCGGCCGGGGTGGATCACCGGATTCTCGGCGCGGGTCGCGCGGTCGGACGCGAGGAGCTGCCCGGCGAGTTCGTCGATCTGGCCGTGCGTCAGCTTCGACAGGTGCACGCGCTCGGAGTCGTACTCGGGAAGGCCGAGCGAAACGGCTGACAACGTGGTCACGGTGCCGGCGACGCCGATCCAGGTGCGGGCCTTCGCGACGTCCACGACGTCGAACGCCTCGGCGAGGATGCCGCGGGCCAGTTCGCGGGCGGCGGCGATCTCGTCGGCGGTCGGCGGGTCGTCCTTCAGCGCACGCTCGGTGATCCGGACGCAGCCGATGTCGACGGATTTCGCGGCGGTCACCTCGGCCTCGCGGCCGTTCCAGGTGCCGAGCACGAGTTCGGTGGAGCCGCCGCCGACGTCGACGACCACGAACGGCCCGTCGTCCGGGTCCTGCTCGCCGACCGCGCCGGTGAAGGACAGCCGGGCTTCCTCGTCGCCGCTGATCACCTCGGCCTCGACGCCGAGCGTTTCGCGGGTCATCGCGAAGAACTCGTCGCGGTTGCTCGCGTCGCGCGTCGCGGAGGTGGCGACCATGCGCACCTTCTCGACGCCCTTGCGCCGCGCGGCGACGGTGTAGTCCGCGAGCGCGGCGCGGGTGCGCTCGAGCGCTTCCGGCGCGAGCCTGCCGGTGGCGTCGACGCCCTGGCCGAGCCGCACGATGCGCATCTCGCGGTGCAGGTCGCGCAGGTCGACCGTGCCGTCGTGGCGCGGCGTCAACTCGGCGACGAGCAGACGGATGGAGTTGGTCCCACAGTCGATCGCAGCTACCCGAGGCATGGGTCCGACTTTACTTGGTCTCCGGCGCTTCGCCGGACAGGCGGGCATAGGCGGGCCCTATGCCGCCTCGCCGACATTTGGTCTTTGCCTTTGCCTCTTTTCCGGATCTACGGTGGACGTGTTCGCCGCATTTTCCTTCGCGGCGGTTCTTTCTCCATTATCGAGAGGTTTATTGGCATGCCCGATTACGGGATTGCGGGAAAGCGCGCGGTCGTCACCGGCGGTTCCCGCGGAATCGGCGCGGCGATCGTGGCGCAATTGCTGGCTGCGGGCGCGACCGTGCTCACCACCGCCCGCTCCGCTGCGCCGGTGCCGGACGGGGCGTCCTTCGTCGAGGCCGACGTCCGCACCCCGGCCGGCGCCCAGACGATCGCGTCCGCCGCTGAAGAAGTCCTCGGCGGCGTCGATCTGCTGGTCCACAACGCGGGCGGCGCGCGTCCGCACCCGAGCGCCTTGGCCATTCCCGACGACGAATGGCAGGACGCGCTGTCGGTGAACCTGCTGGCCGCGATCCGTCTGGACGCGCTGCTCGCCCCGGGCATGCGGGACCGCCGATCGGGCGCGATCGTGCACGTCTCGACCGCCGCGATCCGGCCGCCTTTCCCGCCGTTCTTGCACTATGTGGCAGCGAAAACCGCACTGGAGGCGTACAGCCGAGGCTTGGCCGCCGAACTGGCCCCGTCCGGAGTCCGGGTCAACGCCGTGTCCCCCGGCCGGACCGCCACCCCCGGCGGCTTGGCGACGCGCGAACAGTGGGCGAGCCTGTCGCCCGGCTTCGCGCTCCCCGAAGTCCCGCTGGGCCGCGACGGTGAACCCGACGACATCGCCAACGCCGTGCTGTTCCTGCTGTCCGACCAGGCGAGCTGGCTGACCGGAAGCGGCCTGGCCGTCGACGGGGGCGAATACCCGCGATGAATGCTTATCAGGGCAAAACCGCGGTCATTACCGGCGGCAGCACCGGAATGGGTTTCGCTACCGCGAAATTGTTCGCCGACAGCGGCGCTCGCGTAATCATCACCGGCCGTTCTCAATCCCGTTTGGACACGGCTTTGGCTCAGCTCGGCGAGGATGCGCTGGCCGTCCGCGGCGATGTGGCGTCGCTCTCCTCGCTGGAGGCGCTGGCGGAACAGGTGCCCGGCCCGGTCGACGCCCTGTTCGTCAACGCCGGGATGGCCCGGACGGCACCGTTCGAATCGGTCACCGAGGAGGAGTTCGACGAGCAGTTCGGGGTCAACGTCAAGGGCGCGTACTTCACCGTGCAGAAGCTCGCGCCGCTGCTGCGCTCCGGAGCTGGCGTCGTGCTGACCACCTCGACCGCGAACGTCCTGGGCCTGCCGGAAACGAGCGTCTATTCGGCAAGCAAGGCCGCACTGCGGTCGATGGCCCGCACGCTCGCCGCCGAACTGCTCCCGCGCGGCGTCCGGGTCAACGCGATCAGCCCCGGTCCCATCGACACCGAGATCCTCGAAGCCGGGATGTCGGCCGAGGAAGCCGCGCGGTTCAAAGCGGCCCGAGCCGCGGCGAACCCGATGAAACGGCTGGGCACCCCCGACGAGATCGCCCGCGCCGTCGCCTTCCTCGCCTTCGACGCCACCTTCACCACCGGCATCGAACTGGTCGTAGACGGCGGCGACACGCAGCTCTGAGGTGTCAGGCGGCCGGGGACACCGGCTGTTCCCAAGTCTCCTGCCGCAGAAACTCGAGCAACGCCATCTCCGCGGGCCCCGCGCCGGGCCGCACCGCCGCGACCACGGGCTGGGACACGACCGGAAACACCGGCCGGACGAGGTGCTCGTGCCCTTCCGGCACCGCTGACGCCGGAACGAGCGTCACTCCCAGCCCGTGCGCGGCCCAGCGCACCGCCGTCGAGGTCTGCGACACGCGCGCGACCGCGGTCGGCTTCAATCCGTTGTCGCGCAACACTTCGGTGAGGAATCCGTCGAGCGCGCTGTCCGGGTCGAACCGGATCCACTGCTCTTTTTCCAGCTCCCGCAACGAGATCCGGTCCTTCGTGAACAACCGGTGCTTGACCCCGAGGACGACCACGAACTCCTCGTCGCCGAGATGATGTCCCTCGTACAGCCCCTCGTCACACGCCGAGCCGAGCAGCGCGAGATCCAGCACCCCGCGCCGCGCGAGCTGCTCCAGCTCAGCCGGATTCGGCTCCTCGAAAACGGTCGCTGCCAACTGCGGGTACTTGCGCCGCAGCGCAGCCAACGCTCCCGGCAACTGGCGAGTCCCCAACCCCATCTGCGCCGCGACGAGCAACTCGCCGACCAGTTCGTCCGCACCCGCCCTCGCGGTCGCCTGCGCCCGGCGCGCGGCCCGCACCGCCACCTCGGCGTCGCGGAGAAACGCCCGCCCGACGACGGTCGGCACCAGCCCGGTCGGCGTACGGGAGAAGAGCTGCACGCCGAGTTCCCGCTCGAGCCCGCGAATCTGCTGCGAAACGGACGGCTGAGCGACATGAAGCAGCTCAGCCGCGGCGGTCACCGACCCCGCCTCGGCGACCGCCAAGGCGTACTCGAACTGACGAAGACTCATCGTCTCCCCCTGCTTTGTAATGGTGTAATCGAGGCTACCGGAGGAGCGCTTTCGCTTCCTTCACCCGCCGACCGGCGTCTCGCTCCCCGACGGTGCTCCGCTCGACGACGAGATACAGGTCGGGGTGGTCGGGGTCGTTGGCGAGGTCGTCGTGGTCGAGGCGCTGGATCCGCACGTCGGAGTGCTGGTGCTCGGCGTTTCGCTCGAGGGACTCCCGGACGTGCTGTGCTCGGGCGGCAACCCGGTAGGCCGCACCGAGGGAGCACCAGTAGAGACCGGCAACGACTCGGTAGTCCTCGGCCGGGGTTCCGTCGTGGGCGGCGGCGGCGAATTGGACGCCGTCGGCCCGGGCACCCCGACTGGGCTGTCCGGCACCTGCGCGACGCCCTTCCGATAAGCCTCCGCCCAGAGAATCACGGTGGTGACGTACGCGTCGGAGTTGTTGTAGCGGTATATCGCGGTCCGCAACTGATCCGGATTGGCCAGGTCGAGCCCGCCGGAGCAGAGATAGCGCGCCGCCGCGAGCGAGGCGTCGAAGAGATTGCCGGGATCGGATTTGCCGTCGCCGTTGCCGTCCGCCGCGTAGAGCCGCCAGGTCGCCGGGATGAATTGGAACGGCCCGACCGCCCGATCCCACACCGGATCCTGGTCGAGCACACCGTGATCGGTGTCCGGAATCGCCGCGTACGGCCCGGTCCCGTTGAGCTGCGGCCCGAGGATCGGTTGAAGCGTGGTCCCCGCGGCATCGACATACCCGCCCCGCGCGTGATTCGACTCGATCCGCCCAATGCTCGCGATGAGCGCCCAGTCGATATGACAGCCCGGCTGCTCCTTTCCCAGCACGTCCGCCGCATGCCGATACGCGGCGAGCGCAGTAGCCGGAATCCCGAGCGGCCCGTCCGGAAGGTCATACGCAGGCAAGGGAACCGCCGCGGGCGCGTCGGGCAGCCGCCCGTCGACCGCGACTCCGCGAATCCCCGGGTCGTATCCCTGATCAGGCAAGACGTCCGCCGTATGCACCACCGGCATCCGCCCGACCCACCCGGCGACTACCCCTGCTCCGACGGTCGCCGGAAGCACGCCGAGGACCCCCGCGAGCACCGCGGCCACCGTCCGATGCCGCGAAACCACCCGCCGAACCCGGTAACGCCCCCGCCGCGCCCTCACCCGTACCCACCGAGCCTTGTCCGGCGGCGGGCCGACGAGAACGGCAGTCCTCTTGGGTCCGGTTGTTTCGGAAGGCACGCCTACCGGAGCGGCTGCTGCTTCGACGGTTTCTTCGCCACCGCTGTTGCTCGCGCGATCAACGTCGCCGACAGCCGCTTCGTCTGCTCCTTTGTCGCCGCTGCTCTCTTCGCCAGCAACGTCGGCAACCTCTTCGCCTGTTACCTCGTCGCTGTCGTTCTCCCCGCCAGCGGTCTCAGCAGCCCCTTCGCCCGTTACCTCGTCGCCACTGCGCTCGCCAGACAACTCGCGTCTAGCGACCTCGTCGCCAACACCGCTTTCCTCAGCCGCCTCATCACCACGGCCAGCGCCACCTGATCCAGCACGACCGGCTTCGTCACGAGCTATGCCAGCACCCGCGGTCCCCTCACCCGCGCTGTCCCGGTCGCCCGTCGCGCCTCTGGCGATTTCGACCTCGCCCCTGCCCTCACCATCGGCGGCTTCGTCCGCGGCGCAGTCGCCAACACTGGCATCCTCGCCACCGACCGCATCGGCACTTCCGCCCGCGCCGCCAACTTCTTCCCCGCCAGGACCCGCGGAACCACCGGCAACCCGCTCGCCCGCACCGTCCGCGACCGGCTCGACCTGACCGTCCGCAGCAGGAGACGCCTCAGCGCGCACCGACCGCCGAGATCTGCGTGGCACCCGCAATTTCCGCCCCTCCCCGGCGCGCCCAGCGGTGCACCCGGGCTCGCCTGCTCGGTGTGAAGCTCCGATGCGCGCCGCGAAGCATTCCCACCCAGGCGGGCACCGGCCTCTGCTGTGCCTATCCGCGCCCGAGACCGGAGCGTTACCCGGCGCAGTCGCCCGTCGGCCAGCCCTGTTCGCGGACCCAGGCGAGAGTCTCGTCGCCGAACGGGTTCACTCCCGGTCCGGCGGCGAGCGTGTGCGCGAGGTGGACGTGCAGGCATTTCACCCGCCCGGGCATCCCGCCCGCGGTCACCTGCGTGCCCAGCGATTCGATGGCGTCCCGCTCGGCGAGGTACGTCTCGTGCGTGCGCTGGTAAGCCGCCGCGAGTTCCGGGTCGGTGGTGAGCCGTTCGGTCATTTCCTTCATCACGCCGGACGCCTCCAGCGTGCCCACCATCGACGTCAATCGCGGGCAGGTCAAGTAGTACAACGTCGGGAACGGGGTGCCGTTCTCCAACCGCGGGCTGGTCTGGACCACCGAGGGATGCCCGCTGGGGCACCGCGCGGCCACCGCCCGCAACGCCCGCGGCGGCCGTCCGAGCTGCTGCGCGATGACCTCCCGGTCGGCATCGGTGACGGGCTCGAATCGGGGTGTCTCCGTGCTGCTGTTCACGCTCACCAGGCTAATGCCGCCGCCCGCCCGACCCCTCGCGACCTCCGCCGAAACGGCCGAGTTGTCCACAACCGGCACCCCGTGTGGACAACTCGCCGCGTCGGCCTCCGCCGCCGTCGCGATGTGGTTAGCGTGGAAGGCAGTCGGAGCTTCGCCGCCACATCAAGCCGCCAAACAGAAAGGTCACCCGAGCCATGTGAATGAAACGCCGCCGAACGCTTCACAAATCATGAACCGCCAGTCAGGACGCGGCTGCCCTGGCCTGCACTCAGCCAGCGACACGAGAGCGGAGCGGACGCCACCGAAAAGTCACTATTCGAGGCCCGAATCCCGAGGACTGCGAAGCCTCGATTGTCCAGCCACCAGAACTACCGCACCCACGGCGTTAAGGAGCATGCCCAAGAACGATGATCTCGCCCGGCAACAGGCCGCACGAGTCTCAATTAGCCGACACTCCGGCCCGGCGCGACGGCAATCCCGCGAGACCGGAAGGTCGCCGACCAGCGACCTCGCCCGGTCAGCGATCCCGCCCAACTGCCGCCAACCTTGCCCAGTCGTCGACCCGCCCAGCTGCCGCCGAAACACACCCAGCCGACGACCCGTCGAGCACAGGAAACCTCAACCCCCGGAAACCTGCGCCCACAGGTTCTCGTACCAAGGCGCCTGCGGAGCGGGCTGCTGCCCCGGCTGGGCAGCAGTCGGCGAACCAGGCTGGTCCTCCGGCAGCTGGACCATCCACGGGGTCTCGCCCGGCTTCACGTACCGGAGCCGGCGGCGGGCTTCCGCCTCGATCTGGGCCGGGTCGCTCAGCTGGGCTTTGCGGTCGCGCAGCTGGGCGACCTCGTGCTGGAGCTGGGCTTGCTGCGCTTCCTGGTCGCGGACCTCGGAGCGCTGGGAAAGGTAGGTGCGCAACGGAACCGCGACGGTGAAGGCCAGCGCGCACACCACGATCGCCACCACGGCGGCGCGCCGGGTGGTCGACATGCCGAGCACCTTGGCCGCACCGGAGGCGCGTTTCGCCGCCAGGCCGCGGCGCAGCCGGGCCCTGGTCGTCTCCGTCGTGCCCGCGCCGGTGCGGCGCCGGGCCGAGGCGGGACGGCGGGCCCTGCTGGACCCGCTTCCCGCTGCCCGGCCGCCGCGACGGCTGCGCGCCCTCCCCCGGTCGGCCATGTGCCCCTCAGGCCTCCGCGCTGAACCGCGGGAAGGCGAGGTCGCCGGCGTAGCGCGCGGCGTCCGCGAGGGTTTCCTCGATGCGCAGGAGCTGGTTGTACTTCGCGATCCGCTCGCCGCGCGCCGGGGCCCCGGTCTTGATCTGGCCGACGCCGGTGGCGACCGCGAGGTCGGCGATGAAGGTGTCCTCGGTCTCGCCGGACCGGTGGCTCATCATCGACTTGTAGCCGTACGACGTGGCGAGCGACACCGCGTCCAGCGTCTCCGACAGCGTGCCGATCTGGTTGACCTTCACCAGCAGCGCGTTCGCCGCGCGGCGGGTGATGCCCTCCTCGAGACGGTCCGGGTTGGTGACGAACAGGTCGTCGCCGACGAGCTGGACCTTGTCGCCGATCTCGGAGGTCAGCTGGACCCAGCCGTCCCAGTCGTCCTCGCTCAGCGGGTCCTCGATGGAGACCAGCGGGTAGTCGCGCAGCAGTTCGCCGTAGTACGCGGACATCTGCTCCGCGCTGCGCTTCGAACCCTCGAAGGTGTAGGCGCCGTCGGAGAAGAACTCGGTCGCGGCGACGTCGAGCGCGAGCGCGACGTCCCGGCCCGGCACGTAGCCCGCCTTCTCGATCGCGGCGAGGATCAGGTCGAGCGCCTCGCGGTTGTTGGCGAGGCTCGGCGCGAAACCGCCCTCGTCGCCGAGGCCGGTGGCCAGGCCGCGGCCCTTCAGCACGGACTTCAGCGCGTGGTACACCTCGGTGCCCCAGCGCAGCGCCTCGCGGAACGACTCCGCGCCGATCGGCGCGATCATGAATTCCTGGATGTCGACGTCGGTGTCGGCGTGCGCACCGCCGTTGAGGATGTTCAGCATCGGCACCGGCAGCACGTGCGCGTTCGGGCCGCCCAGGTAGCGGAACAGCTCCAGCTCGGCCGATTCCGCGGCGGCCTTCGCGACGGCCAGCGAAACCCCGAGGATCGCGTTCGCGCCCAGCCGCGACTTCGCCGGCGTGCCGTCGAGGTCCACCAGCTTCTGGTCGACGATCCGCTGGTCGACCGCGTCGACGCCGACGAGGTCCGGTCCGATCTCGTCGAGCACCGCGGCGACCGCGCGCTCCACGCCCTTGCCGTTGTAGCGGCCGGTGTCCCCGTCGCGCAGCTCGACCGCTTCGTGCTCGCCGGTCGACGCCCCGGACGGCACCGCCGCACGGGCCAGAGTGCCGTCGTCGAGCGCCACCTCCACCTCGACGGTCGGGTTCCCGCGCGAATCGAGAATCTCGCGCGCGCCTACCTGCTCGATGAGAGCCACGCTCTGCTCCTTGGTGGGTCGTGCCTGCGGTGACGCCGCCCAGAGTAACCGCCCAGCGGGTTCACCCGTTGGAGGCCAGGCCGGTGCCGAGCCGTTCCGCTGCGTGTTCCCCAGTTCAGCCGGGCACTTCGCCGGCGTCCTGGTCCTCCGGCCGGACCTCGCGCCACCCCGACGGCAGCTCGACCTGGTCGGTCACCTGCTGCCAGAACGTCCAGCTGTTGCCGCCGGGATCGGCGACGGTGAAAATCCGCGCGCCGTAAGGCTGGTCCTGCGGCGGTTCCGGCGCGGCGTCCTCGCCGAGCGCCGCGGACACGCGCTCGTACTGCGCGTCGACGTCGGTCACGTACACGACGTTCAACTGCCCGACCGGCCCTTCGACCCCCTTGGCCTCCCAGTATTCGGGACCGACCCCGGCCAGCTGCAGGCGCGCGTCGCCCGCACGGAGCGTCGCCTGGAAAACCTCGCCTGCCCCGTCCTCGAAGCGGACTTCCTCGGTGAAGCCGAACACCCTGGTCAGCCACGCGAGCGCGGCGGTCGCATCGCTGTAGTAGAGGTACGGCGCCAGTCCCAGGTAATCGGGTTCCTGATCGCTGCTCATGGCGGAACAGTCCATCACGACTCGTCTGACGGTCGTGCAACGCCCTCCGCGCCGGTATCGTGAAGCGACCATGACGGACGCCGCAGCAGCCCCCGAACCCGACGGCGAATCGCGCTTCCGCAGGTTCCGCAACGCCGAGCATCTGGTCGCCCGGCGCCGCCCGCTCGACGCGCTCAAGGAGCTCGAACCCCTGCTCGCCGACGAGCCGGACAAGCCGAGCGTGCACCTGCTCGCCGGGCGCGCGTACTTCCACTCCGCCCAGCTGCGCCGCGCCGAACGCGCGTTCACCCGCGTGCTGGAGCTCGACCCCACCGACCACTACGCCCGGTTCGTGCTCGGCCGCACCCTCCAGCGCCTCGGCCGTTTGGCCGAGGCGCTGGCACAACTGCGGATGGCGTCGGCGATGAACCCGGTGCCGGAGTACCTCGAGGCGATCAGCGAGGTCAGGGCGAGGATCACGCTCAGCGATCGCTGAGCCTGCCTGCCCCGAACGTGCATCCGCGAAGGCACTCGCGGGCAACCGCCGGATCCAGCATCGTCCCGGCGCGTCTTCTCAGGTGAACGGGGCAGCGGGGAAGCCTGGCCATCCGGCGCTCCGGCTCGGCCACTCGGCCGATCCGGGCAGACCGGGCGAAGCGCGATCCTTGGTGTCATCACAGAGAGCGATTAGAGGAGGCCGACATGACCGCGCTGACCGTGATCGGAGCGACCGCCGGGCTGCTCGTGCTGGTGCTGATGGCGCTGGCGCCGGTACTCGTCGAACTGAACGAACGCTACCCGGTGCAGCCGCGCAAGCAACTGGTGCGCGCCGAGGCACTGCCGCGGAAGACGGTGCGCGCGAGCGCCGCGCTGCCGACCCACTGACTGCTGCCCCGACCGAGCGGGCCGGGGTTTCGGCCGCTCGCCGCGGCTGGGCTGTTGGGTCGTACGCCGCGGCGTAGGACCGGTGCCGAGCTGACCGGCCGAAGATGGGCAGGGTCCGGACGGCCACTGAGCGGATCAGCAGGGGTCGCCGCACCGACCTTCCAGCCACGCCACGGGCGGACACTCCAGCCAGGCTGCGGTCAGGCTTTCCGGCCGCACCGACCTCGGAACTCCAGGCGGGGCACCGGCGGACTCTCGAGCCAAGCCCGGTCGGACGTCCCCGGGGCTTCCGGCCGGGCCGACCTCGGCTCCCCAGCCAGGCGACCGCCGAACTACTCAGCCAAGCCGGGTCAAGCGTTCCCGCCAGGCAACCTCGGGCTGATCAGCCAGGCACCGTTGAAGTTCCGCAGGCTGGCGTCAACGACGAGCAGCCACGACCACCGCGGCCGAACCGGACGCGAGCCGTCCCGCTGGACGAAGCGTTCCCGCCCTGCCGGAGGAGGCAATCCCGTTGAGCCGCAACCAACCCGCTCAGGGCGCCACGCTCTCCGCCGCGTAGGAGTCTGCGGCCGTGAAGACGTCCTGCACGTAGTTCACCGCCGGGTTGTAGAGCAGCATTGCCTTCCACCAACCCGCCGGGACACCCAGGTCGTCGTCGCTGGCGCAGAGGTAGCGGGCGGCGGTGAACGCCGCGTCGTCGAGGTTGCGCGGGTCCGCGGCCTTGCCGTCGCCGTTGGCGCGCTGGGCGTGTTTGTGCCAGGCGTCCGGCATGATCCGCAGCGGGCCGACGCGGTGATCGGCCGTGCGGTCGCCGTCGAGTTTTCCGGCGTCGGTGTCCGGGCCTTCCGCCGGGCCGGGGTTCACCGTCATGGTGCCGTCCGGACCGGGTTTTTCCGTTCCGAACGCGAGATTTCCGATCGCGGCGAGGGTCGCCCACGACAGGTGGCACGACGGTTTCTGCCGTTGCATCCACATTTCCGCACGCCCGTACGCGGCGAGCACTCGTGCGTCCAGCCGCGTCTTTCCGGCGACCCGCGTCGCCCACGCGTCCAGTTCCGCTTGGTCGGACACGAGCGGACGGTCCGGCGGAGCGGCCAGACCGACCCGCGGGGCTTCCGAGCCGGGTTGCGGGCGCGGCTCCGCTTTGGCCGAAACCGGCGGCGGGGCGGCCGCGGCGGGAGGGGCGGGCGGGTTCGGGTTCCGGATTCCGATGGTCACCACC
Organism: Streptomyces sp. AA4; assembly: GCF_000158875.1. Classification (NCBI taxonomy): domain Bacteria; kingdom Bacillati; phylum Actinomycetota; class Actinomycetes; order Kitasatosporales; family Streptomycetaceae; genus Streptomyces; species Streptomyces sp. AA4. Next base: position 7,308,470 of record NZ_GG657746.1, read on the forward strand.
AGCACGACCCCGGTCAGCACCAGGCCCAGCGCGAACGCGATGCGGCTCGGATAGCGGCGCGGCGGACTCGCCGGAGACGGCGTAATAGTCGGCTGAGTGGTATCGGCCACTCGGACAGGTTACTGATGAACCCGCAAGGGGGACGCTGGACTGGGCGAATGGCAAGCGGACGGTTAACTTCGCGCCAGAGCCGCCCAGGTCACACAATTCGTTACGCGCTCCCCCGGCGACGCTCTGACCTGCGGTTACCCTAACCTAACCCAGGCGAGAACGTCAGTTTGCCCGTTTTGCCGGGCCCGCTGAGCGAACTTGCCTCTGGACTTACAGGCAAGCCTTACCTAAAAACATCAGGTCAGGTAAGTCGAAGGAGGGCTGAACAGTGGTGTTTTCGAGCGCGCTCATCGGGCTGCGCGAAGGCCTCGAAGCCGCGCTTGTGGTGAGCATCCTGGTCGCCTTCTTGGTGAAGACCGAGCGACGGCACGCGCTGCGGTTCGTGTGGCCCGGGGTCGGCGCGGCCGTGCTGCTGTCGGTCGGCGTCGGCGCGATCCTCACCTACAGCACCGCGCAGCTGAGTTTCGAGCATCAGGAACTGCTCGGCGGCAGTCTTTCCATCGTCGCGGTCGTCTTCGTCACCGCGATGATCTTCTGGATGCGCAAGGCTTCCCGGCACATCGCGGCCGAACTGCGCGGGAAAATGGAGGACGCGCTCAAGGTCGGCCCGGCGGCGGTGCTGCTGCTGTCGTTCCTCGCGGTGGGTCGCGAAGGGCTCGAAACCGCCGTCTTCTTCTACTCGGCCGTGCAGACCGCGCAGTCCGACACCCTGCAGCCGCTGATCGGGTTCGTGATCGGGATCGCCGCCGCGATCGTGCTCGCGTACCTGCTCTACCGCGGCGCGGTGCGGTTCAACCTGTCGAAGTTCTTCACGATCACCGGCGTGCTGCTGGTGTTCGTCGCCGCCGGCGTCCTCGGCTACGGCCTGCACGACCTGCAGGAAGCCGGGTTCATCCCCGGACTGACCACGCTCGCCTTCGACGCGTCGAGCACGCTGCCGGAAACCTCCTGGTACGGCGCGCTGCTCAAGGGGATCTTCAACTATTCGCAGCAAACCACTGTGCTGCAAGCGATCGCGTGGGTCGTCTACGTGGCGATCGTGCTGCCGCTGTTCCTCAAGCCCGCCCGCAAGAACAAGACCGAGGCGGCTCCGGCCGCCCCGGCCGCCGCCAAGGAGTGACAGTGCCCCAGTTCCGCAAAACCTCGACGGCTGTGCTCACCGGCCTCGGCGCGCTCGTCGCGCTGACCGCCTGCGACAGCACGAACTCCGCGTCCGGTCCTTCCGGCGCGGCGTCGGGCGGGCCGATCAAGGTCGAGGCGTCCGACACGTCCTGCTCGGTGTCGGCGACGACCGCGGCCGCGGGCAACCTGACCTTCGAGATCGCCAACAAGGGCACCAAGGTCACCGAGTTCTACCTGTACGCCGAGGGCGACCGGATCATGGGCGAGGTCGAGAACATCGCGCCAGGGCTCAACCGGCGGCTGATCGTCGAGGTCCCGGAGGCGGGCAAGTACCAGACCGCGTGCAAGCCGGGCATGTCAGGCAACGGCATCCGCGGCGACTTCACCGTGACCGGCGGTGCGCAGGGCCAGAGCAACGCGAGCGCGCAGAAGACCGCGGCCACCAAGAGCTACGCGACCTACGTCGAGAACAACAGCTCGGCGCTGGAGACCGAAACCGAGAAGTTCGTCGCCGCGGTCAAGGCGGGCAAGGTCGACGAGGCCAAGGCCGAGTACGCGCGCACTCGCGTGTTCTACGAGCGGATCGAGCCGGTCGCGGAGAAGTTCGGCGACCTCGACCCGTCGATCGACGCCCGCGAGGCCGACGTCGAGCCGGGCCAGCAGTTCACCGGGTTCCACCGGCTGGAGAAGGACCTGTGGACCACCGGCCTGAAGCCGGACAGCCCGCAGATCGCGGACAAGCTGCTCACTGACGTGAAGGCTCTGGTCGCCAAGACCAAGACGCTGCAGCTGAGCGTGCTCGACCTGGCCAACGGCGCGAAGGGCCTGCTCGACGAGGTCGCGACGAAGAAGATCACCGGCGAGGAGGAGACCTTCTCGCACACCGACCTGTGGGACTTCCAGGCCAACCTCGACGGTTCCAAGGGCGCGATCGCCGCGCTGCGGCCGATCCTCCAGGAACGCGACGCGGCCCTGGTGTCCACTTTGGACAAGGAGTTCGCGAACGTGCAGGGGCTGCTCGACAAGACCCGCTCCGGGGACGGTTTCAAGTACTACAACGAACTCTCCCAGGACCAGGTCAAGGCCTTCGCCTCGGCGGTCGACGCGCTGAGCGAGCCGCTCAGCAAGGTCGCGGAGGTCGTCGCCAAGTGACCGAGGAGGGGACGCAGGTTTCCCGCCGGAAGCTGTTCGGGCTGGCCGGCGCGGGTGTCGCGCTGGCCGGCGCGGGCGCGGCGGCCGGGGTCGGCATCGACCGGCTCGGCGGCAGCACGCCCGCCTCGGCCGCGGTGTCCACTGTGGACTTCCATGGTGAGCACCAGGCCGGGATCGTCACGCCGACGCAGCAGAACCTGCATTTCGCCGCGCTCGACGTCACCACGAAGGACGTCAAGAAGCTCCGCGAACTGCTGCGCACCTGGACGGCCGCGGCGCGCCGGATGACCGCGGGCCAGGACGTCGGCCCGAACGGCGCGCTCGGCGGCTCCGCGCAGGCCCCGCCGGACGACACCGGCGAGGCGCTCGACCTGCCCCCCTCCGACCTGACCCTGACGATCGGCTTCGGCCCCTCGCTTTTCGACGACCGGTTCGGCCTCGCCGCGAAACGCCCGCCGCAGCTGATCGACCTGCCCGCGTTCCCGAAGGACAAACTCGACCCGGCCCGCAGCGGCGGCGACCTGTGCATCCAGGCCTGCGCGAACGATCCGCAGGTGGCGGTGCACGCGGTGCGCAACCTGGTGCGGCTGGGCTTCGGCGTCACCGAGGTGCGCTGGTCTCAGCTCGGATTCGGGCGCAGCTCGTCGACGTCGCGCGCGCAGCAGACGCCGCGCAACCTGTTCGGGTTCAAGGACGGCACCAACAACATCAAGGCAGAGGACACCGACGTGCTCCGCGACCAGGTGTGGGCGCAGGCCGGTGACGGGCAGGCGTGGATGGCCGGCGGCACGTACCTCGTGGCCCGCCGGATCCGGATGCACATCGAAACCTGGGACCGCGAAACGCTCGCCGGACAGGAACAGATCGTCGGGCGCACCAAGGGAAGCGGCGCGCCGCTCGGCCAGGCCGGCGAGTTCGACCCGGTCGACCTGCAGGTCGGCGGCGCGGGCGGGACCCCGATGATCGCCGAGGACGCGCACGTCCGGCTGGCCTCGCGCCAGACGCGCAACGGCGTGCAGATCCTGCGCCGCGGCTACAACTTCGTCGACGGCTCCGACGGCGTCGGCCACCTCGAGGCCGGGCTGTTCTTCCTGGCGTTCAACCGCGACACCCGTAAGCAGTATGTCCCGATGCAGCAGGTGCTGTCGTCGAAGGACGCGATGATGGAGTACCTGCAGCACACCGGTTCCGCGCACTTCGCGATTCCGCCGGGCCTTACTCCGACCAGCAACTGGGGCGACGGGCTCTTCGCCTGACCAGTACAAACCTCCCCGCCTCGCCACTGCGTGGGACCGGTTGCCGGTGCCCTCCGGGCAAGCGACGGTGACCGCGTTCGTCCGCGCGAGGTGAGGAGTTCGGTCGTGGTCGCAGTGGCACAGCCGCGGTTCGGGGTATGGGCGGTCGTCTACGGGTCGTGGGGCCCGTTCGATCATCCGGACGACCCGGTGGACGCCAGCTGGGAGCGCAACCGGCGGCTGATCGTCGAGGCGGACCGGCTCGGCTTCGATTCGACGCTCATCGCCCAGCACGTGGTGAATCCGTTCGGCGACGAACTGGACCAGCTGGAGACGTGGACGTCCGCGGCGGCGCTCGCCGCGCTCACCGAGCGGATCGAGATCATCGCGGCGATCAAGCCGTACCTCGTGCATCCGGTGGTGCTGGCGAAGCAGGCGCTGCAGATCCAGGAGATCAGCGGCGGCCGGTTCGGGCTGAACCTGGTCAACGCCTGGTACAAGCCGGAGCTGGCGCGGGCGGGCATCCCGTTCGCCGAGCACGACGAACGGTACGAGTACGGCCGCGAATGGATCAGCGTCGTGCGCGGTCTGCTGGCCGGCGAGCGGGTTTCGTTCGAGGGCAAGCATTTCCAGGTCGACGGGTACCAGTTGCGGCCCGCCGGTTCGGCACCGACCGTGTACGTCGGCGGCGAATCGGACCCGGCGCGAGCGCTGGTCGCGGACAAGGCCGACGTGTGGTTCATCAACGGGCAGCCGAAGGAGAACGTCGCCCGGCTGATCGAGGACGTCGCGGCCCGTCCGCGGGTCGGCACACCGGTCCGCTTTGGACTGTCCGCCTTCGTGGTCGCCCGCGAAACCGACGCCGAGGCGGAAGCGGAGCTGGCGGCGTTGTGGGAATTGGCCGAGGCGGGCAAGGCACGATGGGAGGCGCTGGTCGCGGACGCCGACCCGAAGGCCGTGATGTTCCAGACGTTCGCGAAGTACCCGCACATCGGCACGAACGGCGGCACCGCGGCCGGCCTGGTCGGCAGCTACGACACCGTCGCCCAGCGAATCCGCGAGTGGGCTGACCTGGGAATCGAGACGTTTATGCTGCAATTTCAGCCCTTCGAAGCGGAGATGCGGCGGTTCGCCGAGCACGTGCGCCCCCGCGTGCGCTTGACTTCAAGCAAACTTGAACTTGCACAGTAGGCGCATGTTCACCGACGCGGAACTCGCCTACCTGGCCGCCCAGCCGCTCGCCCGGATCGCCACGCAGCAGCCGAACGGCACCCTGCAGGTCAGCCCGGTCGCGTTCTCCTGGAACCCGGACACGCGCACGATCGACGTGTCCGGCTACCGCCTGACGAGAAGCCGGAAGTACCGCAACGTGGAGGCCAACGGCCAGGTCGCCCTCGTGGTCGACGACCAGCCTTCGACGAACCCGATGCGCATCCGTTGCCTGGAGATCCGCGGCCGGGCGGAAGCCGTGCCGGACGCGTTCGCCCCGGACGGTCACCTCGACGGCACCGTCATCCGCGTTCACCCGCAACGCATCATCAGTGTCGGCATCGACGACCCCGACCACGACCCGCTGGACCTGAAACCGAACAACCGCGACGTCTGAAGGCGCGCCGGTCCGCAGTCCCGCCCCTGCCCGGGGGAGGGACGGGACTGCGCCCGGCTTGCCGATCCGCTCGTTCATCGACGCGCACCGGCCACTGTGTACGCCGCTGTTCCCGCCAGGAACAGCAGCCCGGCCGCCCACCCCGCGGCGGTCGAGTCCGCCGTCGCCATCGGCCAGGCCACGAGGTCGTGAATCTGCCCGGTGGTGCGCGGGACGAAGACCGCCGTCATCGCCCAGCCGAGGGGCAGCGTCCAGCCGAACTGGCCGCCGAACAGCGTGGCCGCCAGCCCGGTCAGGCCGAGGAACCCAGCCGCGTCGCGCAGGATCCAGCCAGGGTCCATCGGGAGATCGACGAAGCCTTGTGCCGCAAGCATTACTCCACCGGCGACCACACCGATCAGCAGCAAGTGCGCTAGTCGTCGGGGCGGCCAGCGGAAGGAGGCCGTGCGGTCCAGATCGATGTCCTGTCCGCTCAGGCCCACGCCTGCCACCGCGACCGCGGCACCGAGGCTGACGGTCGCGAAGAAGTTCGACCAGTTCTCGCCCAGCAGCGGCGGGAGAACGGCGGCACAGAGCAACGTCGCGGCCAGCGACATCGCGAGGTGGCGCGAACGCGCGTACAGCACTGTCCACCGCATTAGCGCGCACCCTCGGTGAGAATCTTCAACGGGTCGCCGGTGCAGGTCAGCTCCGCCTGCCGCGCCGCGGCCATCCGGGCGATCTGTTCCGCCTCTGGCACTGCCTTCAGGGACGCCCATGCTGAGTCCGTCCACGGCTGCAGCGGAGGCTGAATGCGCGAAGCTGGCGGCGTGTACGAGCCGAGCAGCCACTGCGCCATCACCCAGCGCGCAGCGTCCTCCCGGCCGTTCTGCTCGCCGCCATAGGACGCGGCGTGGCAGGGCGACGTCCCAGCTCCACTCAGCAGCGCCGTGGTGAGGCTCGGCCCGCTTTTGTTCTGCATCGCGTAGTCGTCCCGGTTGATCAGCACCCGGGACGGATCTCGCGGGCCGACCTTGTTGGTCCGGAACGGCTCTGTCGACTCCTCGATCCGGCTCGGCGGGTGCGGCAGTTTCCCCAGTCGCCGCAAGGCCTCCTTGCCTGGACCGGCCACAGTGGACAACCAGTCCTCGTGCAAACGGGTGACGCACACTGGACCGTCGCAGACCAGCGCGGAGGCCGTCTTGTCCGGGACGTAATTATCCGTCGACCACGCGGGGAAGAGCGGCAAAGCCACCGCCAGGCCGGCCGCCACCGGGAGCAGCGCCAGCGCCTTGGTGCGCGCCGAACTGGCCAGCAGCAACAGGATTCCCGCGGCAGTGAGCCCAAGCAGCCAGCTCAGTTGCCCGAGCTCCACCGCGGGGCTCGGCAGGTCGAATGGACCGTGCGGCAGCACTTGCCCGATCCCCAGCAGGACCATCGCGTTGGGCCCAGCTCCGTTCATGCCCGACACCTGCGCGAACAACCCGCCGGCCAGCGCGAGCACGGCGAGCACCGGAGCGGTGATCGGATGCGGCAGGAGCCGTCCGAGGCCGAGCCCCAGCACTGCCCCGGCGACCACGGACAGCACGCCGAGCACCAGTTGCATCACCCAGGCCGTGGTGAACAGTCCGCCCTTCGCGATGACCTGCCCGACCCCGACCGCGACGAGCGCCAGGTAACCCGCCGCCGCGGTGAGCCCGAGGGCGAGACCGAGTGTGGCGGCCCGCTGCCCGGCAGGCCGAGGCGTGGAGCCGAACAGTTCGCCGACCCCAGCCCGGGCGTCCCGCATGCCCTGGATCGCCGCTGCCCCGACGATGATCGGCCACATCAGCACCAGCAGGTAGCGCGGCCACCGCACCGCGGTCAGCCAGGTCGCGTTCCAGGCCGCGGAATCGTAGTTCCACGGTCCCTTCGAGAACACGAGCAAGCCAAGGCTCACGGTCAGCATCGCGACCGGCACCCAGGGAGCGATGGTGCGCCGGAGTTCGATCCGGAACGCGCTCATCACCAGGCCCCCTTCCCCTGCGCGTGCCCGAGCAACGCCGAATAGCCTCGCTCGATCGGGCTGTCGCCGACGTCCGCCTCGCTGCCGGCCGCGGCCAGATCGGCAGGCGTGCCTTGGAAAACCAGCTTCCCGTCGGCGAACAGGACGACGTCCGAGCACGCCGCGGCGACGTCTTCGACCAGATGGGTGGACACGACGACGCACGCGTCCCGGCCGATTTCCTGCAGCAGCTCCCGGAAACGCAACCGCTGCGCCGGATCGAGCCCGGCGGTGGGTTCGTCGAGCAGGAGGAGCACCGGGTCGTTCACGATCGCCTGCGCGATGCCGACCCGGCGAATCATGCCGCCGGACAGGGTCTTCAGTTTGTCCCCGGCGCGGTCGGCGAGACCGACCCGCTCGATCGCGCGCTGCACCGCGCCCGGCACCTCGCGTTTGGGCATCTCCTTGAGCCACGCCAGATATTCGACGAACTCGCGGACGGTGAACCGCTTGTAGTACCCGAAGGTTTGCGGCAGATACCCGATCCGGCGGCGCAGGCCGCGCTGCTCGAAGCGCCCCCCGATCGGCTCTCCGAGCAGCGTGAGTGTGCCTTCGGTCGGGCGCAGCACCGTGGCCAGGGTGCGGATCAAGGTGGTCTTGCCCGCACCGTTCGGCCCGAGCAGCCCGTGCACGCCCGTGCCGAGCGCGAGGTCGAGTCCGTCGACCGCCATTTTCTTGCGGCCGACCCGCACTTTGAGCGCCTGGGCCTGGATTTCCCAGGCGTAGGTCGCCGGAGCGACCTCGGCGGCTTCCACAGCTCGCATCAGTGTCCCCTCTCTTTCCGTCAGTGCTGCGCAGCAAGCTGCGTGAAGGTGTTCCGGCGAAGCACTACGAACACGGACCCGACGACGGCGGCCGCCAGCCAGCCCGGCCAGGCGACGTCCTCCAGCAGGACCGAACCCCCGAACGCGACGCTCGGCACTACCAGCGCTCCGACCCACAGGCCGACCAGGATCGACGCCGCCCAGGCGACCCCGATGAACGTGCCGAGCGCGAGGGTCCCCGTGGTGAACGCGAGACTCGGCAGCAACCCGAAGCCCATCCGCGCGCCGACCAGCCAGCCCGCGGCGAGCAGCACGGCCAGCACCGGCACCACGACCGCCGTGGTCCGGCGCAGGACCAGTTCCAGCCCGGCGCGCGGGGTGGCCGCGGTGAGTTCGTACGACGGATCCAGCCCGCGTGACCACGCCGCCGCCACCCCGAAGACCGGCAGCACCGGCGAAAGCAGCTGCACGAACGAGAGCCCCTCGCGCAGCGACCGGTCGAGGTAGACCGACAGCCCGCCGACCACGAGGACCATCAGCAGCCAGGGCACCATCACCGGCGTCGCCCAGCAATGCAGCCACGCCGCGGCCCGGCGCGGCGTCGGCTGCGGTGCTTCGGCGAGGCTCGGCTCGAGCCCGGCCCACACGGTGTCGACCAGACCGGCCACCTCGGCGGTGGACGCCCCGGCCAGCCGCGCCCGGCATTGCGCGCACTGCTCCAGGTGCCCTTCGATCGCCCATGTCTCGTCCCCCGGCAATTCGCGACCGGCGACGTAACCGGCGAGCATCAGGTCGGATACGTGGTTCATGGCTCGGCCTCCTTCCGACAGTCCTGGTTTCACGACAACGCCTGCCGCATCGCGATCCGGGCGCGGCGGGCCCGGGTTTTGACCGTGCCCTCCGGCAAACCGAGCAGGATCGCGGTCTCCCGGACCGACAATCCGTCGAGCGCCATGGCTTGCAGGACCTCGCGCAGCTCCGGGGCGAGGCTGCGCAGAGCATCGCCCACCGAATCGCCGACCGTGCCCGCCAGCGCCTCCTCCTCGGCGGCGGGCGAGGACAGCGACTCGTGCACTCCCGGCGGCGGGTGCGCGTGATGCGCACGCCGGCGGAACGCGTCGATGAGCCGCCGCACCGCGATCGTCCACACCCACCCCACGGCGGACCCGCCGGCGACGACGCCCGCGAACGAACCCGCGGCGCGCCACACGGCGAGGTAGGTCTCCTGCATCACCTCCGCGATGATCTGGTCATCGGAGCAGCGGTGCCGCAGGCGTATCGCGAGCCACGGCGACGTGCGGCGATAAAGCTCTTCGAACGCCGCACGGTCGCCGCGGGCGGTGCGCCGGAGGAGGCGTTCCTCGTCCGGCACCCTGGGTGGCTTGTGCTTCACACCCGGCAAGACGCCACCTCCGCGCTTCCGGTTCTCTAAACTCAGTGATCTGGGTCACATTTGCTGACTGGGCCGCTGACCGACGCAATCGTGCCCGCGGGAGGGCGGGGGCATGGGCGGAAGGGCGGGGTCTCCGTCGTTCGAGTGAGGGCGATCGTGGCGGAGAGGCTGGGGTGGCTGAGTGCGATGGGCGAGCGTCGATGGATGGAGGCGTGGCCAGCGAGTGGCAGTGCGGAAGCGGCGCAGACACGAGAACGCAGGCATAGCAACGGAACGCGAACAACTCGCGCAGGGCGGAGCAGGACGGCCCACCGGTGCGATCCTGCGGAAGAGCGTGGGCGGAAGGGCGCGGTCCTCGCTCGAGTGAGGGGCAACCGTGACGGAAGGCTGGGACGCCGGAAGGGATGGGCAACGCCGAACAGTGCATCGGCGGACGGAGGCCTGGCCAGCGATGGGCGGTGCGTCCCAACGCGGCAAGCGGCGTAGCCACGAGAGCGCGGCGTGCAACAGCGCGGGGAAGCAGGCACCTAGCGCCCGGCCTGGGTTCTGGTGGGTGTCGGCACCGGTTAGAACCGGTGCCGACCAGAACCCCGTCGCCTCGAAAGAGCAGCGGACCGCGAAACCCGCGCCGCGCACCAGTTCCCTGGCGAGCCGCCCACTACATCCCAGGCGAAAGGTCCCCGGTGACGAAGGCTGTTTTCACCCTGCACCGCGCCGCCCGACTCGCGCTGATGCTGCGCAGCGGTCCGGTGCATTGGGGCATTCCAGCCGATTTCCTTCGCGGATCCAGCGAACCGCCCGCCAGCCGTTACCCGCCCACGCCGCGGAAACCCAACCCACGCAGCGAACGCATCAAGCCGAAGGCCAGAACTTCCGCCAGCCCTCGGCCTCCAGCGTCGTCGGTTCCACCCCGGCCTTCCGAGCCGCCGTCTCCGCCGCGCGGATGTCGCGGGCGAACTGTTTCGCCACTGCCCGCAGCTCGCCCTCGGGGTCCAGGCCGCCTCGGCGGGCGGTGGCTGCCGTTCGGAAGAGCTGGGCGGGGGCTGAGGAGTCCTGCGGGAACAGGTCCAGCGGGATTCCGGCCCGGCCGCTGCGTTGGCCGAGTTTTCCGGCCAGGGCGACCGCGGGCTGGCCGAGTGCGACTCCGTCCACAATGGACTTGCGTTGTTTCTCGGCCTGCTTCAGCTCTTCCCACTTCAGCTCTTGGTGCTCGGCGGAGGCGATGCGGGCCGCGTCGGCGAAGACGTTGGGGTGGCGGCCTACCAGTTTGTCCACCAGGTCGCGGGCTACGTCGTCGATGGTGAAGGGGGCGCGGCCGTGTTCGGCGGCTACGCGGGCGTGGAACAGGACCTGGAGGAGAACGTCGCCCAACTCCTCGCGCAGGGCCGCTCGATCGTTGTCCTCGATGGCTTCCAGCAGTTCGTACGTTTCCTCGACCAGGTACTGCCGCAGGGATTCGTGCGTCTGCCGGGCGTCCCACGGACAGCCGCCGGGCGAGCGCAGGCGGTCCATGACCTCGACCGCTTCGACGAGCGGCGGCACGGGGGTTTCGATCAGCTGCGCGCCGGCGGCGAGCATTGCGGCCGCGGTCGGTTCGGTGCGGGAAGCGGCGAGCAGCACGATGTCCGCGGACGGCTGGCCGACCGGCGGTACGCCGAACTGCGCGGGGTCGACGTCGGTCGCGGCGTATACGGCGCTGGTGCGGAGCAGAGGCAGCGCGGCCGCGGGCAGGGTCGCGCCGCGGACCAGGACTACCGTGCCGGTCACTGCTGCGCCGGGGCACCGCCGCGCACCGGCACGGCCACACCCGTCACCTCGGCTGCGCTGGGGGCGAGGTTCATGCCTACTGCGTCCCACACGCCGTAGCGCGGGTTGATTTTGAAGTCCACGTTTCCAACATACGGCTGCAGCATCCGCACGCCGATCGCGCCCAGCTCGGCCGCGGTCGGCTGCTGGACCTGGTCGGTGGCGACCTTCGCGTCCGTCGACCGCTTCCGCACCACAGCGGCGACCCACCAGGTCGGCGCGCTCACCGGGTTCGGCTGGTACGCGATGGCGGTGTTCGCGGGCACGCCGAACAGCACGGTCGCGGCGTCTTGCGGCGACGACAGCGCGGGAGCCTGCTGGCCCACGTTGCCCTGCGCGCCGCTCTGGAGGTCGGCCCGGATCTTGCCCGGGTTGCTCGCGTATTCCTCGGCCTTGGCGATGGCCTGGCTGCGCGCGGTCTTCGGGTCGATCGACGGGGCCTGGCTCTCCGAGGTCGGCGCGCCGATGCTGGTGTAGTCGAAGTTCACCGAGAGCGTCGGCAGGTACTTGAGCGCGATCCGCTGCTGCAGGTACTGATCAGTAATCGCCTCGCGGTGATCGCGCAGCCGCCAGACGAGCTGAGTGACGGCCGCGGACTGGTCCTGCGTGACGGCCTCGGGCACCGGCGACGCGAGCGGATCTTGCTGCATGGCCTCGCTGACAGTGGCCTCGTCGACCGAGATGCCTTCCTTCTGCGCGGCCTTCACGACGACGTCGTGCAGCAGCGTCTGCCGGACGATCTCGCGCCCGACGAGGTCGAGCTGGTGCCGCGACGCGAGCTGCCGCGCGTACGGCTGCTCCTGCACGGCGCGGTCGAGCAGCGCCTGAACCTGGTCGATGGTGGTGACCTGACCGTCGACGACCGCGGCCATGCCCACCTGACTGGGGCCGGTACCGCATCCGGCGAGGAGGAAAGCTCCGGCGAGAACGGCGCCCAGCGCACGGCGGCGCCCCATGATCCGCATCACAGGCCCTACCCTCTCACATGGCCTCGAAACGCAACACCATCGAGGCATTCAGCGGGCTATTGTCGACATATGGACTCTTGGTTGTCGATCGAAGTCCTCGACGGGGCCTTCGCGGCGAGCGCGTGGCAACGTGCTCACGGCGATCGGCTGACCGAGGCCGCGCTGACCAACGGCGCCGAACAGTGGACGTGGCACGTCCACCGCTGGGGCGTGACGCTGGAGATCGAGTTTTCCTCGGAGGAGCAACGAGATCGCTTCCGGCACCTGCCCGCCGTGACCGCCGCTCTCGACGCGGTGCCGGACCCGGAACACGGCCTGCTCGTGTATCCGGGCCGCGGCGGCGGTTCGGGAGCCCGGGTGCCGCGGCGTCCCCGGCCGTTGCCGATGTCCGGCTGCGGGGCGCTGCCTGCACCGCAGGAGGAAGTGTCGCTGCGGCTGGCCACAGCGGAACCGCCCGGGTTCGAGGTCTGCTCGGCGCGCTGAAACCGCGGAAAGCGCACCGCGGCCGAGCAAAAGCGGCGGAACCACGCCGAGACCGGCGAGGCCCGCCGCACCGCTCACACCGCCGCCGGGGTTTTCGTCAGCTGCGCCAACAGCTTCGTGCACCAGTCAAGCAGTTCCTGGTCCCGCAGCACCGGCGCGCCCATCCGGCCGCCCGCGGGGCCTTCGGTCGGCTTCGGCACCGACACCGTGTTGGTGATCGCCTTGTACATCGCCTTGGGGTACAAGCGTTTCAGCCGCACCAGCTGCGAGTCCATCAACGGCAGCGGCGCGAACCGGATCGTGTTTCCCTGCGCCGCGACCTCGGTGACGCCGGCGGCGCGGCAGGCGTGCCGGAACGCCGCGACCGCGAGCAGGCGCGTGACCGGGGCGGGCGGCTGGCCGTAGCGGTCGACCAGTTCCTCGCGCACCGCGTCGAGCGCCGCGGTGTCGGGGGCCGAGGCGATCTTGCGGTACGCCTCCAGCCGCAGCCGTTCGCCGGGGACGTAGTCGTGCGGGATGTGCGCGTCCACCGGCAGGTCGACGCGGACTTCGGCCAGTTCCTCGTCCTCCGCCGGCTCCGCGCCCGCGTGCCGCCGGAACGCCTCGACCGCTTCGCCGACGAGCCGGACGTACAGGTCGAACCCGACGCCCGCGATGTGCCCGGACTGTTCCGCGCCGAGGATGTTGCCCGCGCCGCGGATTTCGAGGTCCTTCATCGCGACCGCCATGCCCGCGCCGAGTTCGGTGTTCTGCGCGATGGTGGCGAGCCGGTCGTGCGCCGTCTCGGTGAGCGGCGCTTCCGGCGGGTACAGGAAGTACGCGTACCCGCGCTCGCGGCCGCGCCCGACCCGGCCGCGCAGCTGGTGGAGCTGGGCGAGGCCGAGCATGTCGCCGCGCTCGACGATCAGCGTGTTGGCGTTGGAGATGTCCAGGCCGGTCTCGACGATCGTGGTGCAGACGAGGACGTCGTACTCGTTCTCCCAGAAGCCCTGGATGATCTTTTCGAGCTTGTCCTCGTTCATCTGCCCGTGCGCGGTGACGACGCGCGCCTCCGGCACCAGCTCGCGGATCCGTTTCGCCGCCTTCTCGATCGACGACACCCGGTTGTGCACGTAGAACACCTGGCCGTCGCGCAGCAGCTCGCGCCGGACCGCGGCGCCGACCTGCTTGTCGTCGTACGCGCCGACGTAGGTCAAGATCGGGTGCCGGTCTTCCGGCGGCGTGAGGATGGTCGACATCTCGCGGATGCCCGCCAGCGACATTTCGAGCGTGCGCGGGATCGGCGTGGCCGACATGGTGAGCACGTCGACGTGCGTGCGCAGTGCCTTGATGTGTTCCTTGTGCTCCACGCCGAACCGCTGCTCCTCGTCGACGATCACGAGGCCGAGGTCCTTGTAGCGGATACCGGTCTGCAGCAGCCGGTGCGTGCCGATGACGATGTCGACCTCGCCGTCGGCGAGCTGTTCGAGGATCCGGTCCGATTCCGCCTTGTGCGTGAACCGCGAAAGGCCCTTGATGGTGACCGGGAACGACCGCATGCGTTCGGTGAACGTGTTCAGGTGCTGCTGCGCGAGCAGCGTGGTCGGCACGAGCACGGCGACCTGTTTGCCGTCCTGCACCGCCTTGAACGCCGCGCGCACCGCGATCTCGGTCTTGCCGTAGCCGACGTCGCCGCAGATCACGCGGTCCATCGGGACGCCGCGCTCCATGTCCGCCTTGACCTCGTCGATGGCCGCGAGCTGGTCGTTGGTCTCGGTGAACGGGAACGCGTCTTCCAGCTCGGACTGCCACGGCGTGTCCGGTCCGAACGCGTGGCCGGGCGCGGCTTGCCGGGCGGCGTAGAGCTGCACCAGCTCGGCGGCGATCTCCTTGACCGCCTTTTTGGCGCGGGCCTTGGTGTTCTTCCAGTCCGAACCGCCGAGCTTGTTGAGCGTGGGCAATTCGCCGCCGACGTATCGGGACACCTCGTCGAGCTGGTCGGTGGGCACGAACAGCCGGTCGCCGGGCTGGCCGCGCTTGGACGACGCGTACTCGAGCAGCAGGTACTCGCGGGTCGCGCCGGCGACCGTGCGCTGCACCATTTCCACGAACCGGCCGATGCCGTGCTGGTCGTGCACCACGTAGTCGCCCGCCTTGAGCGCCAGCGGGTCGACCGCGCCGCGGCGGCGCGACGGCATCTTGGTGTTCAAGTCCTTTGTGGACGATCCAGCGGTGGCGCCGCGGCCGGTGAGGTCGGCCTCGGACAGCACCACGAGCGCGCGCTCCGGCGAGACGAAGCCCTCCGCGAGCCCGCCGCAGGTGACCGTGACGACCCCGGCCGGCGGCACGTCGGAGAGCACCTCGACGTGTTTCGCCGGTACCTCGGCCGCCATCAGCTGCTCGACCGCGCGGCTGGCGGTGCCCTGTCCGGCGACGACGAGCACGCCGGTGCCGCCGGCCGCGAGGTGCGCGCGCAAGTCGGTCATCGCGCGTTCCAGCTCGCCCCGGTAGGCGGGCGCGGGCTCGATGCCGACGCGGTAGACGTCCGGGTCTTCGCTGGTCAGCTGGGTGAGCGTCCACCACGGACGCTTCGTCTCCTGCGCGTGCGACGCGATCTCGGACAGCTCGCGGTACGCCGACGCGCCGAGGTCGATCGGAGCCTGCCCGCCCGCCGCGGCGGTGGTCCAGGAGGCCTCGAGGAACTCCTGCCCGGTGCGGACGAGGTCGGCCGCGCGGGCGCGGATCTTCTCCGGGTCGGCCAGCAGGACGTGGCTGCCCTGCGGCATCGCGTCGGTGAGCAGGGCCAGTTCGCCCTCGCAGAGCACCGGGATGAGCGCTTCCATGCCCTCGACCGGGACGCCGCCGGAGAGCTTGGTGAGCATTTCTGCCAGGTGCGCGTCGGCCTCGTAGGTGGTGGCCAGCTCCGCCGCGCGCGCCTTGACGTCCGGCGTGAGCAGCAGTTCCCGGCACGGCGGCGCGGTGACCCGCTGGATCTCGCCGGGCAGCGAACGCTGGTCGGACACCGCGAACGCGCGGATCTCGCTGACCTCGTCGCCCCAGAACTCGACGCGGACCGGATGCTGCGCGGTGGGCCCGAACAGGTCGAGGATGCCGCCGCGGACCGCGAACTCGCCGCGCTTCTCGACCATGTCCACGCGCGTGTAGGCCAGCTCGACAAGCCGTTCGAGCAGGTCCTCGAAGCTCTGCTCCTCGCCGACGACGAGGTCGATCGGCGCGAGCGAACCGAGCCCGGGAGCCATCGGCTGGATGAGGCTGCGGACGGTCGCGACCACGACCCGCAGCTGCTCGTCGCCGGTGTGCAGGCGGTGCAGCACTTCCAGCCGCCGGCCGACCGTGTCCGCGCGCGGGGAAAGGCGCTCGTGCGGCAGCGTCTCCCAGGAGGGGAAGTCGGCCACGCGATCGGGGCCGAGCAGCGCGCTGAGCGACGCGGTCAGCTCGTCGGCCTCGCGCCCGGTCGCGGTGACGGCCAGCACCGGACGGCCCGCACCGCCGCGCTCGGGGTCTTCGGCCAGCGCGGCGGCGACGAGCTGCCGTACGGCGACAGCGCCTTGCAGTTCGAGCAGCGGGGCGCCGGCGCGCTCGACAACGCCGCGCAGCGCCGGGTCGGGAAGGATGGCTTGGAGGAGTCCGGACAGTACAGCGTCGGTCACCAACCCAGACTACGTCGTGGGACCGACATTACTTTCGATCACCGCTGCCGAGGCTGCCCGCGAGCACGGTCAGCAAGCCGATCGCCGGGGCCGCCGCGGACACTGACCAGCACCAGGAAGCTCGCCGCGGCGACCACCGCCCAAACCAGCACGACGGAGCCGGTCTTCTTGCGGGCGACCAGCGTCGCGACCGCCAGCAGGGTCGCTGCCGTCATGATCCCCGGCCACGGGGTAATTCCTGCGACCCACGCTGATCAACACGGCGCAACGCTGGGCAACGACGAGGAAGCTATCGAGTCGATCACCTCCGCCAACAGAGGCAGCTGCCGCTCGACCGAACCGGGTTCCAGGGAGCCCACTCGCAGCAGTACGTGCTCCGCTCCGGCCTCCGCGTATCGGCGCACCGTTGCCGCGACCTCCGTGATCGGGCCGGTCACCGTCGCCTGGATGGTGCGGATCTGCTCCAACGGGCGCCGGTAAGTCGCCTGTGCGTAGTCCTCCAGGACACGGAGGCCGCGGCGCGGGTCGGGGTCTACGTAGGCCGTCAGGAACAGCGACGGGGTGACCGGGCGATCGCTGGTGGCGCGGATCGTCGCCAGGCCGGACGCGTAATCCGCGGGGTTCGGCGGGTACGGGAGCCAGCCGTCGTAGTGCAGCGCGGTGCGGCGGAGCGCGGCTGGCGTCGCGCCGCCCAGCCAGATTGGCGGGCCTTTGGGGCGCGCGGGGCGGACCGCCGGGGGCAGCCAGTCGTAGTGGAGAACCTTGCCGTGGAACGACTGGGACTGGCCGGTCCACAGCTCGCGCCACAGGGTGACGACGTCGTCCAGATGCGAGAACCTCGTCCGGAAATCGACCCCGGCCAGCTCGAATTCGAGCTCGCTGAAGCCGGGGAAGCCCGCGCCGACGCCGACTGCCAGGCGTCCTTCGGAGAGCAGCTCGAGGGACGCGAGGGTCATCGCGGTCTGAACCGGGTTGCGGTGCGCGGGAAGCAGGACGGCAGTACCGACGGTGACGCGTTCGGTGGCCTGTGCGACCGCACTGAGCAGGGTGAGGGGTTCGATCCGGGGGCGGGAAAGCGAGTCACCGGCCCAGATCGACGCGAATCCGAGTCGTTCGGCTTCGCGGGCCAATGCGACCAGGGCACGCGGGGTGCCGCCTGCTTCGAGCTGTGCCTGTCCGGCGGGGAGAAGAAGTCCGAATTCCACGCCGCCGACGATCCAGCGCGGCCCGGTGTCCCGGCAATTCCCTGCGGGGAATGGCCCAGCGCAAGAAAGCTCCGCCAGAATCGCGCACGTGCCCGCTTCGTTCGCCGACGCCTTGCGCGACGCCCGTTCCCGCCGCCGGCTCAGCCAGCTCGACCTCGCGCTGAAAGCCGGGACGACGCAACGCCACGTCAGCTTCATGGAACGCGGCCGTTCGCTGCCTGGTCGCGGCATGGTGGTGCGGGTCGCCGAGGCGCTCGGCCTGCCGCTGCGCGAGCGCAACGCCTTGCTGCTGACCGCCGGATACGCGCCGGTCTATCCCGAGACCCGGCTGGACGACCCCGCGTTGACGCCGGTGCTGGAGTCGTTGCGCGCGCTGCTCGCCGGGCACGAGCCGTACCCGGCGCTGGTCGTGAACCGCTACGGAGACCTCGTCGCGGCGAACGACAGCTTCGACCTGCTGACCGAGGGCGTCGCGGCGGACCTGCTGGAACCGCCGGTCAACGTGCTGCGGCTGGCGTTGCACCCGCGCGGGATGGCTCCGCGCATCCAGAATTTCGCCGACTGGGCGCAGCACGTGCTCGAACGCCCTCGCCGCGGTCTGGCCAACGGACCCGACCCGCGGCACCAGGCGTTGCTGGACGAACTCACCGGGTACCTGCCCTCGCCCGGCGAGCCGTCCGGCGACCATCTCGGGTTCGCCGTGCCGCTGCAGCTGTCCAGCTCTGCGGGCGACCTGCGGCTGCTCACCGCGATCACCCAGTTCGCCACCGCGGTCGACGTGACCGTCGCTGAGCTGAGTCTCGAAACCTTCCTGCCCGCCGACGCTTCCACCGCGGAACTGCTCAAGGCGCGACCCAACCGGTGACCTGACCCATCGTCAGCTCCACGCCCGCCCACAGCACTGCCGCGCACAAGCTTCCGACGAAGAAGCGTCGGTACGACAGTCCGGCCGAACCCGCCACGCGCGGCACGAGTGTGCGTACGCCGGCGAGACATCGTCCTAGGACGACTGCGGGCACGCCATAACGCGCGACGGTCGCTTCAGCCTTGTCCCACTTCGCTTCGCCGATCCGTTGTCCTACGCGCGAGCGACGCAGCTTCGGACCCCACAGTCGTCCCTCCCAGTACGCGAGCTGGTCCCCGGCTAGCGCCGCCGCGACGCAGACCGTGAGCGCTGGCCACAGCTGCAAAGTCCCTCGCTGCACAAGGAAACCCATGAGCAGCAAGGTGGACAGCGTCGGCAGCACGATGCCGGGCAACAGCGCTGTCTCGGCCATGATCACCAGCGCGCAGATCAGGTAGACAAGCGGCGCGGGAGCGTCAAGAAGTGGCTGAAGCAGGCTGTCCATACCGGTCCAGTCCCGACCGCACGGGCAAGGCCGCGCGGTACACGTACGCCGGCGGCAGGTTCCGCCAAACCACACTGGTGCGTTCGACAACCGCGAAGCGGCTTCGCAGCAACCACGCGAACCGACGCGCTGGCGGGGTCCAAGCGGTGTGCGCGTACGCGAAGGTGGTGAAGCGGCCTTGTGGAGAAAGCACGTCGCAGACGGCATTCAGTACCGCTGCCTGCGGTGCGGCGTGCATCGCTGTCCACGGCAGACCGGAGACAACCACATCGACCGGCATGGTCACGTACGCAGCGACGTGTTCCGCGGAACCCTCCGCAACGTGCAGCGACGGGAAGCGTGCGCGCAGCTCCTGTACGAGGTGGGGATTGATCTCTACCGCCGTGAAGTGCGCGTCGCGCTGAAGCATGCGAAGCAGCATTTCGGTGAACACACCTGTTCCTGGCCCCAGCTCCACGACGCTGTGCGCGCTTTCGACGCCCAGCCCGGCAGTCATCACTCCGGCCAGCCGTGCCGAACTGGCCGCGATCGCGCCGGTCCGCATCGGGTGCCGGAAGAACTCCCTGGTAATCGACATGTTTTCGACGGTAGGAAGCACTTCGGTCATCGCGGATCGGCTCGGTCGGCGGGAAAAGTCGTCCGCTCGGAGGACCACAGCCATCCTCCCGAACGACGCGCCCGACGACGACCGCGCGTTACGTTCGTTTCGTGCGTGGACTGGTCATGTGGGTACGCAAGCAGCGTTGGTTGCTGGACTTGCCGCTGTACGCCGTCTTCGTCGCCTTCGGCCCCAACATCGCGGATCAAGAGACGTGGCCGATCCGCATGGTTTCGATGCTGTTCCTGCTGCCCCTGTTGCTGCGTCGCCGCTACCCGCGCACGGTCGCGCTTCTGATCCTCATCGGAGTCGCTGTCGTCTACGCGAACGAGATCTGGGCCTACGACCGCGGCCGTAGCGACCTCGCGATGGCAGTCATGCTGTACACGCTCGTGAAAGCCGGTGACAGATGGTTCATCGGCTTCGCGGTAGCTATCGTCGGCCTGGACGCCTTCTGGGGATTCACCTGGGGCACCAACACCCTGAACCCGACGCTCACCGTCTTCGGCACACTGCCGCTGTACTTGGCGGCGTGGGCGCTAGGCGCGTTCTTCCGCACGAAGGAACAACTCGCCGAAGAAGAACGACTGAGAACTGAACTGACGGCGTCCGAGGAACAAGCCCGCAGTCGCGCTTCAGTCGCCGAAGAGCGCACACGGATCGCGAGAGAACTTCACGACGTACTCGCACACAGCATGAGCGTGATCGTCCTGAACGCCGAAGGAGCGAAGCTCGCGCGCCACCACGACCCGGACGCTGTCGACCGTACGCTCGACACCATCAGCAAAACCGGCCGTTCCGCGCTCGCTGAGCTGCGGCGGCTGTTAGAAGTGATGCATGCTGGCGAACCCGCGCGCGCTCCGCAGCCGACGCTCGACCAGTTGCGCACGCTCGTCGCGCAGTCCGGCCGCGACATCACGCTCGAAGTCAACGGCGACATCGCCGACCTGCCCGCCGGCGTCGCGCTTCAGGCGTACCGCATCGTCCAGGAGGCCTTGACCAACATGCTCAAACACGCGCCGCCCGACGCGACCGGCCGGGTCCGGGTCACCTTCGCCGGTCCGGAAATCCAGGTCGAGGTCACCAACTCCGGCGGACGGCAGCCGGTCGCGGCGGGACTGCCCGGGTCCGGACGCGGGCTCACCGGCATGGCCCAGCGCGTCGCGATGTACCACGGCAAGCTCGAAACCGGCGCGCTGCCGGACGGCGGCTACCGCGTGTCGGCCACCCTGCGGACGGACGCCGCATGACGTCCGTGCTGATCTGCGACGACCAGGAACTGGTGCGCGTCGGGCTGCGGATGATCGTCGACAGCCAGCCCGATCTGGAGGTGGTCGCCGAAGCGGGCGACGGCGCGGAAGCCATCGAGCTCGCCCGCGCGCAACGGCCGGATCTCGTGCTGATGGACGTCCGGATGCCGGTGCTCGACGGCGTCGCGGCCACCGCGCAGATCTGCGCCGAGCTGCCGGAAACCTCGGTGCTGGTGATCACGACGTTCGACCTCGACGAGTACGCCTACTCCGCGCTTCGCGCCGGGGCCAGCGGATTCCTGGTCAAGGACGCGCCGTCGGACGAGATGCTGGTGGCGATCCGCGGCGTGCTGCGCGGCGACGCGATGGTGTCGCCGTCGGTCACGAAACGCCTGCTCGACCGCTATCTCAGTGCGCATCGGACGCCGCTGGACGAGCAGAAACTCGAGACGCTGACCGAACGCGAGAAGGACGTGCTCGGCCTGATCGCGCGCGGACTGTCGAACACCGAAATCGCCGGAACGCTGTTCATCGGCGAGACGACGGTGAAGACGCACGTCGGACGGTTGCTGAACAAACTCGGGCTGCGGGACCGGGTGCACGCGGTCGTCTTCGCGTATGAATCCGGATTGGTACGTCCCGGCGGCTGAATCGGGGCATGCTGGACCCATGCGTCTCGTCGCGTTGCTCGCCGCCGTCCTGCTGCTCGCCGCCTGCTCGGCCGCGCCGGCGAGCGCACCCGCGAAGCCCGAACCGGACCGGTTCGCCGTGCAGGAGGTCGCGGACGGCCTCGAACACCCCTGGGACGTCGCCTTCCTGCCCGACGGTTCGCTGCTCGTGCCGCAGCGGCCCGGCAAGCTCGCGCTGGTCCGCGACGGCCGGGCGACCGCCGTGCGCGCCGATTTCTCCGACGTCCTCGTGCAGGGCGAAGGCGGCCTGATGGGCCTGGTCCTGGCGGCGGACTTCGCGACCTCGCGCGAGTTCACCACCTGCCAGACCCACCAGGAAAACGGCCGCGCGGCGGACGTCCGGCTCGTCACCTGGCGGCTCGCCGACGACGGCACGAGCGCGGCGAAAGTCCGCGACCTGCTGACCGGCCTGCCGGTGAACCCGAGCGGACGCCATTCCGGCTGCCGCCCGACGCTGGCTCCCGACGGCGCGCTGCTCGTCGGCACCGGCGACACCGCGCGGTCCACCGTCGCGCAGGACCGGCACAGTCTCGGCGGCAAGGTGCTGCGGATCGACGCGAAGACCGGGGAACCATTGCCGGGCAACCCGTTCCTGTCCTCCCCCGACCCGAACGAGCGCCGGATCTACACCTTCGGGCACCGCAACGTGCAAGGTGTCGCGATCCGGCCGGGCACCGGCCAGGTCGTCACCTCCGAACACGGACCGGCGTTCGACGACGAGGTGAATCTCCTGCGCCCAGGAGGAAATTACGGCTGGGATCCGTCGAAGGGCGGCACCGATTCCAGCTACGACGAGAGCGTGCCGATGACCGACACCAAGCGGTTCCCGGACGCGGTTCGTCCACTGTGGACCAGCGGCCAGGTCACCGAGGCGATCAGCGGCGACGCCTTCCTCACCGGCAAGCAATGGGGTGCCAACGAAGGCGCGCTGGTCGTGGTCGCGTTGAAGGGACAGAAGCTTCTGCTGCTGCACCTGGACGCGGCCGCGAAGGTCACCGGAGTCACACTGCCCGCGGAATTCAACGACAAATTCGGCCGGTTGCGCGCGGCCCGAAGCGGACCGGACGGCTCCCTGTACGTGACGACTTCCAACGGCAGCAACGACAAAGTGCTGCGCGTGACCCCCGGCTGAGGTCAGCCGACGTACGCGCCGCCGTTCACGTGCACGACCTGACCGGTGACGTGCCCGGCCTCCGGGGATGCCAGGAACCGCACTACCTCCGCGACGTCGTCCGGCTTGCCCGCGCGTTTGGTCATTGTGTTCTCGACCAGCCATTCCTGGCGTTCGGCGGAGAGTTTCCCGCGAAAGAATTCAGTGTCCACGATCAGCCCCGGCGCGACGATGTTCGCGGTGATTCCGCGCGGCCCGAATTGCCGTGCGGTTTCGGTATTCCACACCTCCACCGCGGCTTTCGCCCAACCGTACGATTCGGCGCCGGTGTGCCCGGCGATCGAACCGATGGTGACGATGCGGCCGTTGTCCGCGAGCCGGTCCTTCAGCGCCGTGGTCACGAACGCCGCGCTGAACAGGTTCGCCCGGAGGTTGGCCGTCCACGCCGCGTCGAGCGCTTTCAGTCCGCCGCTGTCCGCATGCAGGAAATCCGTGTTGCCGCCAGCGTTGTTGACCAGCACGTCGACCCGTTCCGGCAGCTGATCGAGCGCCGCCTCGACCGCCTCGGGATCACTCGCGTCGAAGCTCACCGCACGCGCGCCGAGCAGCGACGCCGCCTCGGTCAGCACGTCCTCTCGCCGTCCGGTGATCGTCACCTGATCACCAGCCCGGGCCAACGCCGACGCGATCGCGTACCCGATTCCGGTGCCGCCCCCGGTCACTACCGCTTCCCGTTTCATCCCACGTCCTTTATTGCTAAAGTACCTCTCGTGGACGACGGTACCGGCGGCGGCGAAAACCCGTCAAGCGACGAGGTGGACGAGATCCAGCGGGCGTGGCTGCGCGAGCGGCCGGGCACGCCGGTGTCGTCCATCGGCGTGATCACGCGGATCTGGCACATCGCGAAACTGCTGGAGGACGACCGGCGCGCGACCATGCTCGAACTCGGGATGGACGCCTCGACCCGCACCCTGCTCAGCACACTGCGCCGGGCCGGGCCGCCGTACCGGCTCAGCGCGGGCGAACTCGCGAAACGCTGCCGGGTCAGCCCCGGCGCGATCTCCCAGCAAACCGCGCGGGCCGAACGCGACGGCCACGTCCGCCGGGTCAAGTCCACTTCGGACCGTCGCGGAGTGTACGTCGAACTGACCGAGGCCGGGCACGAGCTGATCGAGCGCACCGTCGGAGACCTGCTGGAGCACGAGGAAACCCTCGTGTCCGCGTTGTCCCCGGCGCAACGCGACCAGCTCGCCGATTTACTGCGCATCCTGCTCGCGGACCTCGACCGGCGGGCGCGGAGGTAGGGTGACCGGCATGCCCACCATCGACAAAGTCGCCTGGCTGCACGTGGTCGACGGCAAGCTGCTCGCCGCGCGCTCGGCGGGCAAGGACACCTGGTACCTGCCGGGCGGGAAACGCGAGGAAGGCGAGTCGGACGTCGAGACTCTGGTCCGGGAGATCGCCGAGGAACTGAGCGTGACGCTGGACCCGGCTTCCGCGCGGCTGGCCGGAACCTGGGAAGCACAGGCGCACGGCAAAGCGGACGGCGTCGTGGTGCGGATGACCTGCTACACCGCGGAGTATTCCGGCGAGCTGAAGCCGAGCAGCGAGATCGAGTCGTTCGGCTGGCTCGCGCACGCCGACCGCGACAAGGTGTCGGCGACGGTCCAGCTGATCCTCGACGACCTGCACGCACAAGGGAAACTG
This sequence comes from Streptomyces sp. AA4, assembly GCF_000158875.1. Lineage (NCBI taxonomy): Bacteria > Bacillati > Actinomycetota > Actinomycetes > Kitasatosporales > Streptomycetaceae > Streptomyces > Streptomyces sp. AA4. Next base: position 7,332,692 of record NZ_GG657746.1, read on the forward strand.
GCCTGATGCTGCGGCTCGGGACCACGGTGCTCGGAGTCGCCGACGTCGACCGCGCAACACGGTTCTGGTCTGAGGCGCTCGGGCTCGTCGAGGACCCGGAATGGGCGAGCGAGACGTGGCGGACGCTGGCCCATCCCGGCGGCACGCACGCACTCGGCCTGATGCGCAGCGATTCGCCCGCCGAACCGCGGCCGCGGCTGCACCTGGACCTGTACACCGACACCGCGGAGGAGCAGCGCGCCGAGGTCGAACGGCTTATCGGGCTGGGCGCGCAACGGGTCGACTGGCCGCATTACCCGCCGAAGCCGGATTTCGTCGTCCTCGCCGATCCCGACGACAACCGGTTCTGCGTTGTGGACCTCAGCAACGCGCCGTCCGGCAGCTAGGGAATCAGCCGAGCAACCGGGGCTTGTTCTCCAAGTGGGACAACCCGTTCCAGGCGAGATTCACCAGATGCGCGGCCACTTCGTCCCGCTTCGGCTTGCGCGCGTCCAGCCACCACTGCCCGGTCAACGCGACCATCCCGACCAGCGCCTGCGCGTACAGCGCGGACAGCTTCTCCTCATACCCGCGCGCGGCGAACTGCTGCGCGAGGATGTGCTCGACCTGGCTCGCGATGTCGTTGAGGACAGTCGAGAAGGTGCCGGTGGAACTGGCGACCGGGGAATCGCGGACGAGAATGCGGAAACCGTCGTGGGAATCCTCGACGTAGCTCAGCAACGCGACGGCCGCCTGCTCCAGCATCACTCGCGGGTGTCCACCGTGGAGGGTCGAGACCATCCGGTCGAGCAGCAGCTGCGTCTCGCGGTCGACGACGACGGCGTAAATGCCCTCCTTGCCGCCGAAGTGCTCGTAGACCACCGGTTTCGACACGTTCGCCCGCGCGGCGATCTCCTCGACGGAGGTGCCGTCGAAACCCTTTTCGGCGAACAACGCGCGCGCCACGTTGAGCAATTGCTGCCTGCGCTCGGTGCCGGTCATGCGCACCCGGGCGACCGGTGCGGCCGGCCGCGCGCCGGTGACCGCCGCTTCTCGCTTCGCCCGTCGTCTCGCCGCCATTCGCAGCAGGGTAGCGGGCTCGGCCCCGGCCGGCTTCAGGGAGCCGCCGGTCGAGACGAACGAACCCCGCCGGAGCGACGGGGTTCGTTCGGCAGAGCGGGCCGGGAAAACCAAGCCCGGCAAGGAAAACTACTTGGCCTGCGCCGCGATCCGGGCGAGCCGCTGCGGGGTCGGCCACCGCACGTCGTGCACCCAGCCGAACTTTTCGAAGATCCAGATGAGCCGCGCCGACATGTCGATCTGGCCGCGCTTCACGCCGTGCCGGGCCGAGGTCGGGTCGGCGTGGTGCAGGTTGTGCCACGACTCGCCGAAGGAGAAGATCGCCAGCGGCCAGAAGTTCGCCGAACGGTCGCGGGCGGCGAACGGGCGCTCGCCGATCATGTGGCAGATCGAGTTGACCGACCAGGTCACGTGGTGCAGCACGCAGATCCGGACCAGGCCCGCCCAGAAGAACGCGGTCACCGCGCCCCACAGCGACCACGAAAGCAGGCCGCCCAGCAGCGCCGGGCCGAACAGGCTCACCAGCGACCACAGCCAGAACAGGTCGTCGACCTTGCGGATCGCCGGGTCCTTCACCAGATCCGGCGCGAACCGGCCCTGGTTGCTCTTGTCGCGCTCGAACAGCCAGCCCATGTGGGCGTGCCAGAAACCCTTGGCGATGGCCAGCGGCGACGTGCCGTACGCCCACGGCGAGTGCGGGTCGCCGTCGCGGTCGGAGAACGCGTGATGGCGCCGGTGGTCGGCCACCCAGGTGATCACCGGTCCCTGCAACGCGATGCTGCCCGAGATCGCCATCACCACGCGCAGCCACGGCTTCGCCTTGAACGAGCCGTGCGTGAAGTGCCGGTGGTAAGCGACGGTGATGCCGAGGCCGCTGATCCCGTAGAACACGACGAAAAGCGCGACGTCCAGCCAGGTCAGCCCCCAGCCCCAGGCGAACGGAACCGCGACCAGCAGCGCCACGATCGGCAGCAGCACCCCGAAGTACACCGACAGCTGGACGCCGATCGACCGCTGTCCTTCGATGATCGGCTTGGGCCCCTTTGGCGGGTCGCCCGCTGACTGAGAACGATCGAGGGTGGCCGTCATGCGCTCACTTCTTTCCTCTCACAACCCCTTGCGAAGGGTGCCCTTACCTACGGTGTCGTAAGTTACGGTACAGGAGGTTTCCGGCGCTGTGGAGGCCCGAAAAGTCCGATTGCCCGGTGCCCGGGACGGGTCTGTGGCGCACGCCTCCCCCTCCTGGCGCCGCCGTCCTCGATCATCGCTATCCTGACCAGGACCGATCCGCCGTAGTGTAATCGGCAGCACTTCAGATTTTGGTTCTGACAGTTCAGGTTCGAATCCTGGCGGCGGAGCTGCACATCCGGCGAGGGCGATGGGAGTGGGGGCGGCTGAGCGAGGAACCGAGCGACCCCGCGGGCGCCCGCCGCCCGACCCTGGTCGAGATGTCGGACGCGTGGCTGGTCGGGCGCGCGCGGGAACTCATCGCGGCCGTTCAGCGCCAGGAGCACGAGAACCAGCTCGAGATCGTCAAGATCATGGACGAGCTGCTCGAAGAAACCCTCCGCCGGGGTGAACCCACGCTCGTCGCCCAGCTGCTGCGCGCCTCCGCCTTCTCCCGGCTCGTGACCCGCGGCCTCGCCGCCGAGGCCGAACCCCGGCTCGACGAAATGCTCGCGCACACCCGCCGGCACGGCCTGTCCCTGCTGCGCGCGGACGCGCACGCGCTGCGCGGGCGCCGGCTCGTGCTCGCCGCGCAGGAGGACGCCGCGCTCACCGAGATCGCCCGCGCGCTCGCGATCCTCGACGATTCCACGATCCCGGACCGCCAGGTCGGCGTCCGCAACTGGAACCGCATGCAGTCGATGGCGCTCATCGACTGCTGGATCGTGCTCAACCAGCTCGGCGTCTACGAGGCCGCCGAGGAGGTGATCGGCCGCGCGCACCAGGCGATCCGGGAAAGCGCGAGCCCGCACGAGATCACCCTGCAGCTGATGAACCGCGTCAAGATGCTGCTCGGCTGGGGCCTTCGGCTCGAGCGGATCGAGCAGTACGACGAATCCGCGGAGAAGTTCCGCACCGCCGCGTCGATGGCGGTGGCCGCGGAGGGCCCGTTCGCCGAATCGCTGTTCCCGCGCAAGATCGGCGTGTCCGCGGTCGACCAGGTCGGCGTGCTGGCCGCGGCGCTCGCGCTGCACAACCCGTCGGCCGAGCACGTCGACCGGCTTCAGGGCATGCATCTCGGCCACCACTACCCGCACGAGCAGGAACTGGTCGCGATCGCGCTGGCCCGCTGTCTCGACGCGGCCGGCCGCCGCTCGGACGCGCTGCAGGTGCTGCGGGAGTCGCGCGAGGTGCTGGCCAAGGACGTCTCGCAGCCGTCGATGCGGCTCACCCTCTCCCGCGAACTCGCCCGGCTCGACCCGGAAGCCGCGAGCCAGTCGCTGATCGACTACGCGACCGCGCTGGAAACCGAAATGTGGGCGCTGCGCGAATCGCAGATCGCCACGCTGAACGCGCGCCGCGAGCATGAACGGCTTTCCGCCGAGCACGGCGCGATCACCCAGCAGGCGCTGCAGGATCCGCTCACCGGCCTGCCGAACCGCCGCGCGCTCGACGAACGGCTGCGCGCGCTGGCGTCGTCGGCGGACGCGCAGCCGCTCGCGGTCGCGCTGGTCGACCTCGACGGGTTCAAGGGCGTCAACGACAAGCAGTCGCACGCCGAGGGCGACAACGTTTTGCGTGTTGTGGCAAGCACTCTGCGCGATGCCCTGCGCGGCGACGACGTGGTGGCCCGCTACGGCGGCGACGAGTTCATCGTGCTGCTGCCCGGCGCCCCGGCGTCGGCGGCGAAGATGGCGCTCGGCCGCGCGGCCAAGTCCGTCGCGACGCTCCCGCACCACCTCTCGCACGGGGTGACGCTGTCCATCGGCTTGGTGTCGCTGCGTCCGCAGGAGCGGGCCGAGCAGGTGCTCGCGCGCGCAGATGCGGCGATGTACGAGGCGAAACGCGGCGGCGGCAACCAGGTCGCGTCGGCCAACTCGATGGCAGGCGACGGCACGGGCGGCTGGCCTGGGGAAACGGCTCCGACCGACCCCGCGTGGAGCGCTGAGGACCCCACGTAGGATCGTTGGTGCTCGTCAACGCACCGGTGAATCGTTGGGAGACTCGTGAGCGGCCCGCTGAGCACGCTGATCCTCGCTGCGGGTGAGGGCACCCGCATGCGTTCCTCCACTCCTAAGGTGTTGCACCCGATCGCCGGAAGGCCGCTGGTGGAACACGCAGTGCGCGCCGCCGCCGGCCTCGCGCCGCAGCATCTGGTGGTCGTGATCGGACACGGCCGCGACGCCGTGCGCGCCGAACTCGACCGGGTCGGCGAGACGCTCGGCCGCGAGGTCGCCACCGCCGTGCAGGAGGAGCAGAAGGGCACCGGGCACGCCGTTTCGTGCGCGCTGGCCGAACTGCCGGAGGGGCTCACCGGCACCGTCCTCGTCAGCTACGGCGACGTTCCGCTGCTGGACACCGAAACCCTGGAAGCGCTGCGGGCCGAGCACGCCAAGACCGGCAACGCGGTCACCGTGCTCACCGCCGAGGTCGCCGACCCCACCGGCTACGGCCGCATCGTGCGCGGCGCCGACGGTTCGGTCAGCGCGATCGTCGAGCACAAGGACGCGACGCCGGACCAGCGGGCGATCACCGAAATCAACTCCGGCGTCTACGCCTTCGACGCGGCCGTGCTGATCGACGGCCTTTCGCGGCTGTCCACTGACAACGCGCAGGGTGAGCTTTACCTCACCGACGTCCTCGGCATCGCGCGCGAGGACGGCAAGGGCGTCGGCGCGCTGGTCGTGGACGACCCGTGGGTGACCGAAGGCGTGAACGACCGCGTGCAGCTCTCGGTACTCGGCGCCGAGTACAACCGCCGCATCGTGCGCCGCTGGCAGCGCGAGGGCGTCACGGTCACCGACCCGAACACCACCTGGATCGAGGCGGACGTCACGCTCTCCCGCGACGTGCTGATCGAGCCGAACACCCAGCTCAAGGGCCGTTGCTCGGTCGGCGAGGGCTCTGTTGTGGGCCCGGACACCACGCTGACCGACGTGCGGATCGGCGCGGGCGCTTCGGTCGTCCGCGTGCACGGTTCGGGCTCCGAGCTGGGCGACGGCGTGAATGTCGGCCCGTACACGTACCTGCGCCCGGGCACGAAGCTCGGCGCGAAGGGCAAGCTGGGCGCGTTCGTCGAGACGAAAAACGCGCAAATCGGCACCGGGACGAAGGTGCCGCATCTCACGTATGTGGGCGACGCGATCGTCGGCGAGCACAGCAACATCGGCTGTTCCAGTGTCTTCGTGAACTACGACGGGGTGAGCAAGCACCAGACCGTCGTCGGTTCGCATGTCCGGCTTGGGGCGGACAACACGCTGGTCGCGCCGGTGCGGATCGGGGACGGCGCTTACAGTGGAGCCGGTGCGGTGATCCGCGACGACGTTCCGCCTGGCTCACTGGCGCTGTCGGCCGGTCCGCAGCGCACCATCGAAGGCTGGGCGGTCCGGCGCAGGCCGGGTACGCCCGCGGCGGAGGCGGCGGAAGCCGCTCTCGCCGCCCAGCAGCAGGACACCGTTGTGTCCGAGTCAGCAGCAGGAACCGACGGGGAGTCGCCAGCATGAGTCCGAAGTCAGGTACGCCGAAGAAGAATCTGATGCTCTTCTCCGGGCGTGCGCACCACGAGCTCGCGGAAGAGGTCGCGAAGCACCTCAACGTGACGATCACCCCGCAGACCGCGCACACGTTCGCCAACGGCGAGCTGTTCGTGCGGTTCGAGGAGTCGGTGCGCGGTACCGACGCGTTTGTGATCCAGGCGCACACCACGCCCATCAACGAGTACGTGATGGAGCAGCTGATCATGGTGGACGCGCTCAAGCGCGCGAGCGCCAAGCGGATCACCGTGGTCATGCCGTTCTATCCGTACGCCCGCCAGGACAAGAAGCACAAGGGCCGCGAGCCGATCTCGGCGCGGCTCATCGCGGACCTGTTCAAGACCGCGGGCGCGGACCGGATCATGACGGTCGACCTGCACACCGCGCAGATCCAGGGCTTCTTCGACGGCCCGGTCGACCACCTCATGGCGCAGACCGTGCTCGCCGACCACATCAAGGCGACGTACGGCAACGCCGACATCACCGTGGTGTCGCCGGACTCGGGCCGCGTGCGCCTGGCCGAGAAGTGGGCGCAGCAGCTCGGCGACCGGCCGATCGCGTTCATCCACAAGACCCGCGACCCGGACAAGCCGAACCAGGCCGTCGCCAACCGCGTGGTCGGCAAGGTCGAGGGCAAGCTCTGCGTGCTGATCGACGACATGATCGACACCGGCGGCACGATCGTGAAGGCGACGGAGGCCCTGCTCGAGGAGGGCGCGGCGGACGTGGTCATCGCGACCACCCACGGCATCCTCTCCGACCCGGCCACCGAGCGGCTCTCGCAGTGCAAGGCCCGCGAGGTCATCGTGACGAACTCGCTGCCGATCCCGGAAGAGAAGCGCTTCCCGGGACTGACGGTGCTGTCCATCGCCCCGATGCTGGCCGAGGCCATCCAGCAGGTCTTCGAGGACGGTTCGGTCACGTCGCTGTTCGACGGCAACGCCTGAGTCTCAGCAGTTTCTGACGACGCGGCCCGAGTTGGCGGCGCGGCCTGGAGCAGGTCGTGTCCGCTGGCTCGGGTCGCGTCGTTTTGACGACCACGCCCGTTCGCCGGGACGAGGCTCGCCCGACCAACGCCGCTGTGCCTGGGCAGATTCCTCCGGACGACAGGGTCACAAGCGGACCGCACCATCGCAGGCAGAAGCACGCCTGACCCCAGGCTGCCGATCCGAGCTGACTGCCTTCGCCAGAAATCCGCGCTCCACGCCACGCGCAGACGGCACCTCGCTCGGGCGGAACCGCACGCCTCAGCACCGCACCCGGACAGACTGCGGACAGCCAGCGCACGGACAATGCCGTTCGCGGGCAGCGCCATACGCGGGCAGGGCCGCACTCAGGCAGCGCTGCACGCAGGCAACGCCATACGCAGACAACGCCATACGCAGGCAACGCCGCACGCAGGCAACGCCGCACGCAGGCAACGCCGCACGCAGGCAACGCCATACGCAGGCAACGCCATACGCAGGCAACGCCGCACGCAGGCAACGCCATACGCAGACAACGCCATATTTTAGACAACGCCGCACGCAGGCAACGCCATACGCAGGCATGACCGCCGCGGCAGCGACGCCCTTGTCCGGCACCTCTTTCGAGCAATCGCGCCACCCTAGTCAGCCAAAAGTACCCCTCACCCTTCCGTTCTCGGTGTTCTCTCCCTCCCCCCTCCCCCGAACCCACCCACCCACCACCACCGCGAAGCCCTCACCGCAAGCCCCGCATCAACCCCCTCACACCGCGCCCATGTCCGACGACAGCCACCTCTCCGGGCGCATGTGGAACGCCATGTGCTCGCCCAGCTGGGTCCGCTCGAACTCCACGTACCCGGCCACCTTGTCGGCGGGCAGGTAGCGCGACGCCATCTCCCACGTCAGCTCGTAGCTGCCCGGCCGGGTCCGCACCACCGGGCCCTCCACCGACACGTACCGGACCGTCGGCTCGACCCGTTGCGCCATCAGGCTGAACCGGCCCGCCGCCTGGATCGCCTTCCCCTTGCGCGAGTCCGGTTCCGTGATCACCCACAGTTCGCCGCCCGGGGTGTACTGGTACCAGATCGGCACCGTCAAAGGCGCGCGGTCCGGGCGCTCGACCACCGAGAGCGCGCCGATGTGCGGTTCGGCCAGAAACTGTTCCCGTTCTTCCTTCGACAACACCATGCCCCGAAGCTAGCGACCGGGTACGACAAAAACCGGGTTCCGCCGGGGGCGAAAACCGATGCGTCACCCGTCCGGGACTGGCTAGCGTCACAGCATGGGGAAATTCGAATTCGGCGTCAGCCTGCGGCTCACGGCCAACGGCACGGAGTGGACCGAAAAATGCCGGCGGGCCGAGGAACTCGGCTACGACCATCTGACCGTTCCCGACCACCTCGGGCCGGGGCGGCTGTCGCCGTTTCCCGCGCTCACGGCCGCGGCGGCGGTGACCGAGCGGGTGCGCGTCGGCACTTTGGTGTCCAATGTGCCCTTCTACAACATCGCGCTCTTCGCCCGCGACGTCGCCACCACCAACAAACTCACCGGAGGCCGCTTCGAACTCGGCCTCGGCTCAGGCCACATGAAGCACGAGTTCGACGACGCCGGACTGCCGTGGCGCAAAGCCGCCGACCGCATCGCCTACCTCACCGAAGGTCTCGACGAACTGTGCACGCGCGTCGAGGACGAGGGCGGCATGCCAAAGCTCCTGATCGCGGGCAACAGCGACGGAGTGCTGAAGCTCGCGGCGGAACAGGCGGACATCGCCGGGTTCGCCGGGCTTCGCCAGGACCGCGGCCGTCCGCCGGGCACGTTCGTGCTCGACAACGACGTGGCGATGGACGAGCGCGTCGCGTATTTCCGTTCCCTGGCAGGGGATCGCGAGATCGACTACAACATGCTGATCCAGCGCGTCGTGGTCACCGACGACCGGCGCGAGGCCGCGGCGGAATGGCACGCCGAAACCGAGGAACGCAGCGCGGCGAACGTCGACGAACTCCTCAAAGCACCGCAACTTCTCTTCGGCACGGTGGACGAAATGGTGCAGCAGCTGATCGCGCACCGCGAACGCTACGGCTTCTCCTACTTCACCGTGTTCGAGGCGATGATGGAGACTTTCGCTCCGGTGGTGGCGGAACTGCGGGGCCGCTAGCGGCTGCCTGCACCTTCGCCACGGCGTCTCCGGCGATGAGCGTCAGCACCTTGCCAAGGAGACCGTCCGGCACAGCTTCGTCGTCGATGTCGGCTTCCACCGCCAAACCGTTGCTCAACGCGAGCAGCACGACGGCGAATTCCTCGGCAGGCAACGGAAGTTCGAGGTCCAACCCCTCGGCTAGCCGGTTCAACGCACGCGCGATCGTGTCGCGGACCTCCCGGCGGCGCCGGCGCAATGCGTCGCGCCGCCGGTCGTCCTGGTGCGCCATCGCGAAAAACTCGGCCAGCAGCCGGTGCCACACCGCGTCGGCGCGCATTTCGTACATCAGCACCGCGGCGACGTTCGCCAGCCCCGCGCCGCCGTCATCCGCCTCGGCGAAACTCGCCAGGCTGGCTTCGAGCCGGTGCGCGGCGTGCTCTTCCATCAACGCCAGCACCAGTTCGTCTTTCGACGCGAAACTCGAGTAGACCGCGCCCTTCGTCAACCCGGCCGCCGCGGCCACCTCGGTCAGTTTCGTCGCGGCGATGCCCTGTTCCCCGAACACGGCGAAGGCCGCGTCGAGGATGCGCCGCCGGGTCTCCGCCCGCGTCGGCCGCGTCCGGCCGGTCATCGGCTTCTCCCTCGTCCGGGGGTTGACACTGGCTCAGCCCGCTCAATACCTTCAGGTATCCAATACCTCCGGGTATCGACTGTCAAGGACGACAGGGAAGGACCGCTCCGATGAGGTTGCGCATCGTCCTGGCCGCCGCGGCATTGCTGACCGCCGCGTTCGCCGCCCCAGCCACCGCCGCCACGGCAGGCGGCGTCAACGATCCGGCGTGCCGGCCGAGCGCGGCGCATCCGCGTCCGGTGGTGTTCCTGCACGGACTCGGCGCGACGTCCTATGAGGACTTGAACTACCTGCAAGACCACGTCGCCGCCAAGGGATACTGCACCTTCAGCCGCACTTACGGCGCGTATCCGCAATTCCCGCTCGTCGGCGGACTTCGCCCGATCGCCGACTCCGCAACGGAAATCAAGCAGTTCGTCGGCGAGGTGCTGGCGGAAACCGGTGCGGCGCAAGTGGATCTGGTCGGCCACTCCGAGGGCGGATTCCAGACCCTGTACGTCACCAAGACGCAGGGCATCGCCGACCGCATCGGCTCGGTCGTCGCCATCGCGCCGCCCACGTACGGCACCACCTTCGCCGGACTGACGAAACTGGCCTATCTGCTGGGTGCGCGGGACCAAGTCGGCCAGGCGCTCACCGCGTTCGGCTGCCCGGCTTGCGACAACCTGATCACCGACGGCAGCGCGGTCCGAACGCTCACGAACGGACCCATCGCGCAGCCCGGCGTGCGCTACACAATGCTCACGTCGCGGTTCGACGAACTGGTCACGCCGACCGAAACGTCCTTCGTGCGCGAACCGGGCGTCACGAACGAATACGTCCAGGACACCTGCCCGTTCGACCCGGTCGGGCACATCGGCGAGGCCTACGACCTCAACGTCTGGAACCTGGTGACCAACGCGCTCGACCCGGCGCACCCCGAGAAATTCGTGTGCACCGCAGGATCTCCTGGCTGACGAGCACCCGACAACCCGGTGGTGCCGAACGAAACCGCACCACCGGGTCCGGTGCTCAGTACGCCAGCGTGAACCGGGCGCGCGAGTGCTTCGGCTCCTCGATCTCGTCCAGGAACGCGATCGCCAGGTCCGCGCCGCTGATGTGCGAGCGGCCGTCGGCGTCGCTGACCAGCACGTCGCCGCCGAGGCGGAACTTACCGGTGCGCTCGCCGGGGATCCAGGAACCGAACTCGGCCGCCGGGCTGACGTAGAACCAGTCGACGTCGTCCGGCAGCTCGCGCAGCGCCTCCAGGACGAGGACGTGGCTGCCCGCCTCCGGCTTGTACTCCTCCGGGAAGTCCGGGGTGTCGATCACGCGCGGCCCGTCCTCGCTGACGCGCAGCGAACCGGCGCCGCCGACGAACGCCAGCCGCGCGCCGTTCGCGCGGGCCGCTTCCACCAGCGCCGGCAAGGCGTCCACCAGACGGCGGCCCTGGTCGTCCGCGCGGCCCGGCGTCGCGATCACGAGCACGTCCGCGCCCTTGGTCACCGAAGCGACGAATTCCGCGTCGTGCATCGACCCCGACCGCGCTTCGACCTCCGCCGGCAAGCCCTCGGCCTTGCGCGCGACCCCGGTCACCGAGTGCCCGCGCCGCAGCGCCTCGTCGACGATCCGGCCGCCGGCGAATCCCGTCGCGCCGAATACCACCAGCTTGCTCATTTGCCGCTCCTTGAAAGAAAGCCCGTCTCGATGCCGCCGATGGTAGGGACGGATCTTCGGCTACTTCAACGGAAGCAACGCACCTGGAGGTGAGCGTGCAGGTCAGCCGCCGATCGCGGCGAAAGCGGCGGCCAGCTTGGCCTTCACCGCGTTCGCGTCGACCGGTGACCGCACCTCGGCGACCGCCGTCGGCTTCGCCAGCACCTGATAGCTCGCGGTGCGGTTGGGCAGGGTGAATTTGACCGAACAGGACATCGTGATGGTCGCGTCCGCGGCGGCGTCGCCTTCCGTGGCGCAGCTTTGCGAGCCGAGCGTGTCCGCGCTGATCTCCACCGAAAGCTTGATGTGCACATTCGGTTTCGAGCCGGGCTGATTGCCGACGACGCTGTTCGAAACGTCCACTGTGGTCTTGCAGGAACCGACGTAGTCCTGGCAGTCGAGTTTGTCGTTGAGCACCGTGACGCTCGCCTGCGCGAGCCCGTCGAACGGCTGCCCGATCGCGTCGACCGCGGCGTTGAAATCGTTGTGGAACTGCTTGATCTCGGCGTCGGCCAGCGGCCGGACGCGGAACGCCGCCCCCAGCTTCGGGCCGCCGCGCGGATCGAGCAGCGCCGGCGCGAACCCGGTGACCCGGTGCGGTTCGGCGGTGGTCACCTGCAGCGCGCCGCCGAGGTCGTACACCTCGGTGCCGTCCTCCAGCTTCTGCTTGCGCGGCGCGCCGGACCCGAGTCCGCCGAGCGCCTTGCGCAGTTCGGCGGCGAGCTTCGGCGGGGCCATCCGCGCGGCCGGATCGACCGGCAGTTCGCTGCCGACGGTGTGCACCCATCCGCCGCCGAACTGGGTGCTGTTCTCCTCCAGGCCGTGCGACTTCCAGTAGTCCGCGTCGGCCGCGAGGTACAACTGCCCGTCCGGTTCGGCGATCCGCACGGACTTGCCTTCGAGCGGCAGCGCGCCGAAGCCGTTGCCGTCGCGCGCGACGCGGTACGTCAGCGTCGCCGGATTGCCGGAGCCGTCCTTCAGCGTCGCGTCGTACTGCAGCGCCGGCGCTTGCTCCAGCGCCCGCAGCGCGGCATCGACCGCCGTTTGCTGCTGCGCACGCTCAGCAGCCAGTTGCCGGTCGGCATCGGACAGTCCCGCCGTGCCGGTCACCGCGACCTGGCAGCCCGCGAGAAGCCCACCAAGCAGCACCAGTGCTGTCGCAGTCCATCGAGCCCGCATGTCGGCCGCCCCTCTTTCCGCGGAAATCATGCCACCCCCGCGGGATCGGCGGGCGGGACGGGATTTGTGTCGTCACCCACCCGCCCGGGGGAGCCTGCTCAGACCCGGTGCACGCCGGGACGGACCGGCTGGTTTACACTTCTCGGGTTGTCTCGGCGAGGCGGGTGCGCCTGTAGGTGCCCGGCGTGATCGACGCGGCGGCTCGAGAAGCCCCGTGGTCTGCTCACGCCCGCAATCTCGCCGCCGTGCACAACCGCCCCCGAGCAGAGATCGACGATCCCGCCGCCCCCTGCCGCACGTCGTGTGATTGAAGGAGTGCTACACCGTGTCCGAGGTACGTCTTTCCGTCGAACCGCGCACCGAGTTCGGAAAGGGTGCCGCCCGCCGCACCCGTCGCGCCGGCAAAATCCCCGCGGTGCTCTACGGGCACGGCTCGGACCCGCGGCACTTCGCGCTGCCGGCCATCGAGTTCGCCCGCGTCGTCCGCGAGAACGGCACCAACGCCGTCATCACGCTCGACCTGGAGGGCTCCAGCGAGCTGGCGCTGACCAAGACCATCGTGGTCCACCCGCTCAAGAACTACATCGAGCACGTCGACCTGCTGGTCGTCAAGCGCGGCGAGAAGGTCACCGTCGACGTCCCGGTCGTCGTCACCGGCACCGCCGCCCCCAGCACCCTGGTCGCCCAGGACATCGACACCATCCAGGTCGAGGTCGAGGCGCTGCACATCCCCGAGCAGTTCGAGGTCTCCGTCGAGGGCATCGAGGCCGGCACCCAGATCACCGCGGGCCAGATCAGCCTGCCGGCGGGCGCCGAGCTGGTCACCGACCCGGAGGCGCTCGTCGTCGCCGTCAACGAGGCCCCGCGCGGCACCGCTGACGAGGACGCCGAAGCCGAGGAAGCCGCCGCCGAGGCGGCCGAATAAACTCGCTTTCGTGAGTGAAGACCTGCCCGGGGCCGGCGAGCTGATTCTGCTCGCCGGCCTTGGCAATCCCGGGCCCCAGTACGCCGGGAACCGGCACAACGTCGGGTTCATGGTGCTGGACGAGCTGGCCGGCCGGATCGGCGGGAAGTTCAAGGCCCACCGCAGCGGGGCCGAGGTGCTCGAGGGCAGGCTGGCCGGTGCCCGCGTGGTGCTGGTGAAACCGAGGTCGTTCATGAACCTCTCCGGCGGCCCGGTCGTCGGCGCGGCCCGGTTCTTCAAGGTGCCGCCGTCCGGCGTCGTGGTGGTGCACGACGAGCTGGACGTCGATTTCGGCGCGCTGAAGCTCAAGCTCGGCGGCGGCGACAACGGACACAACGGACTGCGGTCCATCACCAAATCGCTCGGCACGCGGGACTACTACCGCGTGCGGTTCGGCATCGGGCGGCCGCCGGGCAGGCAGGATCCGGCGGATTTCGTGCTGAAGGACTTCTCGACGGTCGAGCGCAAGGAGCTCCCGTTCGAGATCGACCGGTGCGCGGACGCCACCGAGGCGTTGATTTCGCGGGGTCTGGCCGCGGCGCAGAACGCGTTCCACGCCGCCTGAGCGCTTTGCCCGATCCGCCCCAATGTGGCATTGGGTGCGCTCAACGCACCGAACGCCACATTGGGTGCATCTGACGCACCCAATGCCACATTGGGGGGTTCCCAGCAGCCGTCGCGCATGGTGGCGTGGCTGAAGGTCTGTGAGGGGCTCCTTGAGGGAATCTGATTCCCTCAAGGAGCCCCTCACGGACGTTCGTGCCGTGGATCGCCGGGGAGCACAAAGCGGCTCCGTTCCGGTTGTGCGTGTGGGTGAGCCGCGGTGGCGGTGCGTGATGGAATTCTCACTCGATGGGCGTCTTCTGCGACCCTGATCGAGTCGTCCGGGCGGGTGCGGGCTTCCCGGGGTGGCCGGGACCGGTTAGGACGGACGGCAGGAGTTCGCACCACCCCGACCCTGAATCGGAGAATGATCCATGCCGTTCACCGCCGAGGATCTCGCTGAGGTCGCTTTCGGTAACGCCCCGATCGGCCGCCGCGGCTACGCCAAGCAGGAGGTCGACGACTTCGTGCGGCGGATCGCCAAGACGCTCGCCGACGAGGACGATCTCACCGCGGCCGAGGTCCACCACGTGCTGTTCTCCAAGCCGTTGATCGGCAAGCGCGGATACGACGAGCGCGAGGTCGACGAGTTTCTCGACGAGGTGGAGACGCAGCTGGCCGAGAGGTCCGGAAGGAGGGCTCCGGTGATTCCGGGGAGCCGGGACCATACGGAGGCCACTGCGGGGCGGGCTGCTTGGCCAGTGGTCGCTGAGGCGCCGGTGGAGAGGTTGCCGGGGAGGTGAGCGCGGGCCTTCGCTGACTGCTCGTGCTTCGCACATCGCGTTCTAGTGGTTGCGTGGGCACCCCGAAGCTGGATCGTGACGACGGTCTGGGGGTGCTTGTCAAGGCGGGAAAGATGCCTTGACGAGCACCCCCAGACCGCGTTTTTGGCTTCGTATCGGGGTGCAGGGCCGGGTCTGGGTGCCTGGCTGGTTGAGTGCAGCGGTGCCGGTTAGGCGTCCGCGTTTTTCGCGATTTTGTCTGCGTACTGGACTGCGGTCGCGGCGCGCTTCACCTTGCCGGACGGGGTCTTGGGCAGGCTTCCTGCCGGAAGCACCACCACTGCGAAGGGGCGCATGTCTACCGCGTCTCGGACCCGGGCGGCGATTTCCTTCGCCAGGCGGTTTTCCTCGGTGGCGTCACCGGCCAGTTTGGACTCCACGACCACCGCGAAGCGTTCGCGGCGGCTGCCTGCGTCCAGGCGGACCGCGACGGCGTTGCCTGCCCGTACTCCCTCGACCGAGCCCGCGGCGCGTTCGATGTCGGTCGGGTACAGGTTGCGGCCGCCCATGATGATGACGTCCTTGCGACGGCCGCAGATCACGATCTGGCCGTCGACCAGGTAGCCCAGGTCGCCGGTCTTCATCCAGCCGTCCGCGTCCTGGGTGTCCAGCGGGCCGTTGACGGTCAGGTAACCGGGGGTCACGGCCTCGCCGCGCAGGCGGATCTCGCCGACCTGGCGTTCGCCCAATACCGCACCGGATTCGTCGACGATGTCCGATTCCAACCCGTCCAGCGGGCGGCCGAGCAGGGCGAACGAGCGCACCTCGTCCGTGCCGCGGCGGGGGTCGCCTTCGGGCACCGGCACCGCGCGGTTGTCCGCTTCGAGCGCGTCGGCCTCGACGACGTCCAGCGTGAGACCGGTGAACAGCGGCGCGAACGAGACCGCCAGCGTCGCCTCTGCCATGCCGTAGGCGGGGAACACGCACTCGGGCGGCATCTTGAACCGCTTCCCGGCGTCCACGAAGGTCGCGACGGCCGTTTCGTCGATCGGCTCCGCGCCGTTGAGCGCGATGCGCAGCTTCGACAGGTCGTAGGCGTTGTCGTCCTCGACCCGGGCCATGCGCTTGCCGACGATGGCGTACGCGAAGTTCGGCGCGGCCGTCGTGGTGCCGCCGTACTTGCTGATCAGCTCCGGCCAGATCAGCGGACCGGTCAGGAACTCGACCGGCGTGATCTTGACCAGTTCGACGCCGAACGTCATCGGCACGGTCAGGAAGCCGACCATGCCCATGTCGTGGAAGGTCGGCAGCCACGACACCATCACGTCGGTGTCGAACTCGAACTCGGCGCGGTCGACCATCGCCTTGACGTTGGTGTACAGGTTGCCGTAGGTGATCCGGACGGCCTTCGGCTCCGCGGTCGATCCGCTGGTCAGCTGCAGCAGGGCGGTGTCGCCCTCGTCCGTCTTCACGATCTCGGCCAGCGGTTCCGCGTCCGCCAGCTCGGAGATCAGCCGGTAGCCGATGCCCTTGCCCTCGAGCACCGGGGCGAGCTGGTCGAACGGTTCGCCGAGCACGACCAGCTCGGCCCCGATCATCTCGAGCACCTTCACCGTGTCCTCGGCCCATTCGGCGAGGTCCGTGCGCGGCGTCGGCTGGTGCAGCATCGTCACGCTGCCGCCGGTGAGCCACACCGCCTGCACGGTCGGGGCGATCAGCACCGGCGCGGCGGCCAGCACCGCCACCGCGCTCCCCGGCTTCAAACCGCCGCTGACCAGCCCGCCCGCGATCCGGCGCGCTTCCTCGTGCACCTGCGCCCAGGTCCGGCGCACCGGCTCCTTGGGCTCGCCGGTCACCATGCCGCGCCGTTGCCCCCGGTCCGTCGCGTTCCCGACGAGTGTGTCCACAAACCGACTCATGTGCGTCAGATTACTGTCCGGTTTCCCGGGGCCTGCCCGCGGCGGCGCGAACAGCGGATGTCCGGACGCGGACAGCTGGCGGACGCACCCGTCACTCGGCGAGTTCGGACGTCTCCAGCCAGCGCGCCTCGACGTCGTCCTTCTCCGCCAGCACGGCCTTCAGCTCGGTGTTCAGCTCGATCAGCTTCTCCGGGTCGGTGGCCGCCTCCGCCAGCGCCGCGTGCAGTTTGTCCTCCCGCTTCGCGAGCTGGTCCAGCTTCCGCTCCAACCTGCCCAATTCCTTTTGCGCCGCACGGGTTTCCGCCGCACTCCGCTTGGCCTCGGTCTTCTCCGCCGCCGGTGCCTCGCGACGCGGCGCGGCCTCCTTCGCGCGGGCGCGGCGCTGCAGGTACTCCTCGATGCCGCCCGGCAGGTGGGTGACCTTGCCGTCGCCGAGGAGCGCATACGTGGCGTCGCAGACGCGCTCGACCAGGTACCGGTCGTGCGAGACCACCACCATCGTCCCCGGCCAGCCGTCGAGCAGGTCTTCGAGCTGCTGCAGGGTGTCGATGTCCAGGTCGTTCGTCGGCTCGTCCAGAAGCAGCACGTTCGGCTCAGCCATCAGCAACCGGCACAGCTGCAGCCGGCGCCGTTCCCCGCCGGACAGGTCGCCGACCGGCGTCCACTGCCGGGCCGCGGGGAAGCCGAGCTTCTCGCCGAGCTGCGACGCGGTCATCTCCTGCTTGCCGAACACGACGCGGCCGGAGACGTGCTCGATCGCTTGCAGCACGCGAAGATCGGCGGGCAGGTCGTCCAGTTCCTGACGCAGGTGCGCGAGCGCGACCGTCTTGCCTTGCACGCGCCGTCCGGTCGGCGATTCGACGTCGCCGCCCAGCAGTTTCAGCAACGTGGTCTTGCCGGAGCCGTTCACGCCGACGAGACCGATCCGGTCGCCCGGGCCGATCCGCCACGTGACGTGGTCGAGCAGCGTCCGGTCGCCGACCGCGAGCGAAACGTCTTCCAGCTCCAGCACCGTTTTGCCGAGCCGCCGCTTCGCGAACGCCATCAGCTCGACGGAATCGCGCGGCGGCGGCACGTCGGCGATCAGCGCCTCGGCGGCCTCGACGCGGTAGCGCGGCTTCGAGGAACGCGCCTGCGGACCGCGCCGCAGCCACGCCAATTCCTTGCGCGCCAGGTTCTGCCGCTTCTCCTCCGCGGTCGCGGCGAGCCGGGCGCGTTCGGCGCGCGCGAAAATCCAGTCGGCGTAACCGCCTTCGTACTGCTCGACCCGGCCGTTCGCGACCTCCCAGGTGAGGCTCGCGACGGTGTCGAGGAACCACCGGTCGTGCGTCACGACCACGACCGCGATCCGGCGGCCCAGCAGGTGATCGGCGAGCCAGCGAACGCCTTCGACGTCAAGGTGGTTGGTGGGCTCGTCGAGCACCACGAGGTCCAGTTCGCCGGTCAGCGCGGCGGCCAGCGCGACGCGCCGGCGTTCGCCGCCGGACAGGTTCGCGGTCGGGGTGTCGAGGCCGATCGCGGTGATGCCGAGACCGTCCACAATAGACCGGACGCGCGCGTCGGCGGCCCATTCGTGCTCGGCTCCGTAGCGCTGCAGCACCACGTCGCCGACCGTGCTGCCCGCGGGCAGTTCGGTGCGCTGGGTGACGACGGCCATCCGCAGGTCGCGCACCTGGCTCACCCGGCCGGAATCCGGCTCGCTCAGTCCGGAAAGGACTTCGAGCAGCGTCGTCTTGCCGCCGCCGTTGAGCCCGACGACCCCGATGCGCTGCCCCTCGGCGACGCCGAGGGAAACGTTGTCCAGCAACGGCTTCACACCGTAGGACTTGCTCACCGATTCCAGGTTGACCAGGTTGGCCATCCGGATCCTTTCCACTGTGGACTATTGAGGCAAAGTTTCAGGCGTGCACGCGCGGCGGCGCGTTGCGCGGCGCGTCGTCGCCGCCGACCACCCGGGCGCCGGGCACCGGGCCGTGCGCGACCCGCACCGTCCGGCACACTCCCGCGCCGGACAGCTCCGCGGCCACCTCGACCGCGGTTTCCGCGTCGGAGCACAGGAACGCGCACGTCGGCCCCGAGCCGGACACGCATCCGGCCAGCGCGCCGGCGTTCACCCCGGCGCGCAGCGTGCGGCGCAGACCGGGCCGCAGCGACACCGCGGCCGCCTGCAAGTCATTGCCGAGCAACAGGGCGAGTTGGCGAGGATCTCCCGACGCCAGCGCCTCCACGACCGGCGTGTGCGACCCGATCCGCGGCGGTTTGCCATCGGCGCGCAACCGGTCGAGTTCGCCGAACACCTTCGGCGTGGACAAGCCTTCCTCGTCGAAGGCCAGCACCCAATGGAACGTGTGCCGCCCGAGCACTGGCACGAGCTGCTCGCCGCGCCCGGTGCCGAGCGCGGTGCCGCCGTACAGCGCGAAGGGCACGTCGCTGCCCAGACGGCCGGCGATGGTGGCCAGCTCGTCGCGGGTGACGTCGAGCTTCCACAGCGACGAGAGCCCGACGAGCGCCGCCGCCGCGTCCGCGCTCCCGCCCGCCATGCCGCCGGCCACCGGAATGCCCTTGCGCAGCACGATTCGCACCTTCGGCGCATCCGCGTCCGGCCGTCCGGCGTAGGCGGCCAGCTCGCGCGCCGCGCGCCAGGCGAGGTTGGCGCCGTCGGTGGGCACCGTGCGCTCCCCCTCGCCGTAGACCTCGAGCCCGGGTTCGTCGGCGGCCGCGACGGTCACCTCGTCGGTGAGCGAAAGCGCCTGGAAGACGGTGACCAGCTCGTGGAACCCGTCCGCCCGCAGGTCGCCGACGGCCAGGTGCAGGTTGACCTTGGCCGGGACCCGGACGGTGACTGGTGGTGGAACGACGGCGAGCACCCGTCCAGCCTACGTGGCTGCCGCGCGCCAGGTCCCGCCAGGAGAAAACGTCGGCACGGAAGTTCCCCCAGTCGTCGTCCCGAGGTGGCCAGGCGGGCTAATGTGGAACTACTTGGTAACTGGACGCGTACCGGCAGTCAACCTCCGGATTCGCCGACGGGAGAAGGACAAACCCGATCTGCTCCTGGTCACCGCCGAGCAGGCAGCGGCCGGGTTTCGGCCACCGGCACGATCCTGGCGGAGTTGACGCGCGGCAGTGCCGCGACGGTCGCGCTCGCCGCCGAGGCGCTGCCCGCCGCGTTCCCGTGGGCGCGGTATCTGTCGAAGGAAGAGCTGCACGCGTTCGTCGGCGAATTGGTCGAGACCTCGGAGCGGGCCGAATCGCTCGGCAATCCGGTGCCCTTCGCCGCCCTCGTGGCGAAGTGGAAGCAGACCGCCGAGGCGCACGCGGATCCGGAGCTAGCGGAGATTCTTCGCCGGAACGACCACAATGGACAACCTTCAGGACAGCTGTCCTAGAACTTCGCCCAGGTGTCCTGATTCCCGGGGCGAGGTGTCCCGCGGACGCGGCGAGGGCCGCCCCGCCGAAAGGGGACGGCCCTCGAAAACCGCTTGGGCAAAGGGAAACTCAGGCGGCGACGACGCTCTGCGGACCGCGGGCCGGCTGGCTCACGTGCGCGCCCCGGTCGGAGATCCAGGACAGCGCGGCGTCGGCCCGCTCGCCGCGGACGCCGAGGCGGAACCGGGCGATCGGGGTGTCCCCGATGCGGGTGAGACCGCCGCCGATGGTGGCGAGCTCCACGTCAAAGCGGCTGGCCGCCTCGGGCAGCAGGGCGCCCACCGACGCGAAACCGATCAGGACGACGTCGACCGCGCGGTCGTACTTCGCGGACTGGGCGCGCGAGGTCTCGATCGACGGCAGCACCGCCTGCGCGGTCCAGCTGTCCGGCGTCGAGATCAGGTCGAGCACCGTGCCGCGTTCGACGATCGCACCGTTGTCGAGCACCGCGACGTCGTCGCAGACCCGGCGGACGACGTCCGCGTCCGGCGTGGTGACGACGACCGTCACACCCAGCTCGGCCCGCGCCCGGTCGAGCACGGCGAGCACCGCGCCGGCGTCCTCGGCCGCGATCCCGGCGGTCGGGTCGTCGGCGAGCAGCACCGCCGGTCCGGCGGCGAGCGCCTTCGCGACCGCGACCCGGCGGAGCTGGCCTTCGGTGAGTTCTTCGGGCTTCTGCGCGGCGCGCGGGGTGAGGCCGACGAGGTCGAGCAGCGAACCGACCCGGCTGCGCCGCTGCGGGCCGTCGACGCCGAGCTGCTCCAGCGGGCTGGCGATGTTGCCGGCGATGGTGCGCTCGGCGATCAGCTCGGGCTTGGTCCCGACGACACCCAGCTGGCGGCGGATCTCCCGCAGCCGCTTGCCGTCGAGCGTCGCGGTGTTGAGGCCGTCGAGGCGCACGACGCCGCGGTCGGGACGCTCCTGCAGCGCGATGCAGCGGGCGAGGGTCGACTTGCCGGAACCGGACGGACCCACGATCCCGAACAGGGAACCGGCTTGCACGTCAACACTCACGTCGCGCAGCGCGGCGACACGATTTCCGTGGAAGGGAAAGGACTTGGACACGTTTTCGACAGTGATCACGAAAGGGCTCCAGGCAAACGAGGCGCAGCGCCGTTTCCGGGCGCGCCAGGCGTCATCGAATTACCGTCCACTGTGGACGGCGCAAGAAAACTGCGGAAAAAACGATCAGGCGATGACCATGGAGCGTCGACACGCACATACCGAGCGGCGACCTTCGTCGACTACGCGCCGGCGGGTCAGCAGGAGCGGGCGGGTGACCCTCTTCATCGAAAACAGCCTCCATCGGTCCTGGCGGTAGCACCTGCCCTGCGGAGGGTGGTTGCTGCGACTTCGGCGAGCCAGGTCTCTCAGTCGCTCGGGATGGACGCTTTCGAGTAAAGCCGATCCCATTGGCTGAACGCAAGCGCGTTGGTGCAGATCACACGTCTGGTGGTGCCCGCATGCCGGGACCCGGCGTCCAGGACCCGGAAACCCGGAAGCTCGGTCGCCGAACAGTGCCTCGACCTGCGAAACGCGCGCGGCGGAGCCCGGCGGCGAACAAGTTCGTTCCACTGTGGACGATCAAGGAGCTTTGTGGAACAAGAGTTTTCTCGTTGTCAAGTGGGGGTCGCTCGCGGGCCGCGTGGCCCGGACAATCGGGTTCGCAGCGGGGCCGAGATAGGTCAGGGAAGCGAAGCACCTTCGGGCGGGGCCGCTGAACAATGCGGGGTGTGGAGCAAGCAAGCTCCCCCGAATGCCGAGCCGCTCGTCACAGGTGGCGGGCGGTTTCCGGGGTCCAGGCACGATCACCGAGCGTAGCTCTACGACGACGAATGACCCACAATCAGCGACGACCCAAGATCACCGGACAACGCAGCGAAACTAATGGGCTCCATCCGGAATACCCGTGGTGGCACCGCCGTTGGACGTCGCAAGGCGCACACCGTGGGAGGGGGTCACTTTGCGGCAGCCGCGATCCGCGCGAACGCGTGCACGTCCAGCTGCTCCCCGCGCGTCTTCGGATCGATCCCCGCCTCGGCGAGCAGCTCGCCGGCCCGCTCGGCGGAACCCGCCCATCCGGCCAGCGCGGCCCGCAAAGTCTTGCGCCGCTGCGAGAACGCAGCGTCGACCACCGCGAACAACCGCGCGCGATCCACTCCGGCGACCGGGTCGGTCCGGGTGAACGAGACCAGCGCGGAATCGACGTTCGGCACCGGCCAGAACACCGCGCGCGGCACGGCGGCGACCTTGCGCGCCGGGCCGTACCAAGCGAGTTTCACGCTCGGCACGCCGTAAGTCCGGCTGCCCGGTCCGGCGGCCATCCGGTCGGCGACCTCGGTCTGGACCATGACCAGCCCGCTGCGCAGCGACGGCAGCTCGGCCAGCAGGTGCAGCACCACCGGCACCGCGACGTTGTACGGCAGGTTCGCCACGATCGACACCGGCTCGGCCGGGAGGTCGGCCGCCCGCACCCGCAGCGCGTCCGCGCCGACGACGGTCAGCCGGTCCGCTGCCTCGGGCGCGCGCTCGGCGACCGTGCGCGGCAGGCGGGCGGCCAGCACCGGGTCGATCTCCACGGCGACGACCTGAGCGCCCGCGGCGAGCAGGCCGAGCGTCAGCGACCCGAGACCGGGCCCGACCTCCAGCACGACGTCCCCCGGCCGCACGCCGCCGAGTTCGACGATGCGGCGGACCGTGTTGGGGTCGTGCACGAAGTTCTGCCCGAGCTTCTTCGTGGGCCGGACGTCGAGTTCGTCGGCCAGCCCGCGGATTTCGGCGGGCCCCAGCAGTTCCACCACCGGACGAGCCTACCCAGCGCTGCCGGGGCGGACGAAAACAGGCGGCCGGGAGCACGAGGCTCCCGGCCGCCCGCCGGTAGATCAGGGAGTGCTCAGGCCTTGTAGCCGCAGCCCCAGGCGCTGTAGCCGCCGCGCGCGTCGCGCACCTTCTCGGCGATCGCGATCTGCTGCTCGCGGGTGGCCTTGTCGGCCGTCGGGGCGTACTGCTGGCCGCCGTAGGCGTTCCAGGTCTGGCGGTCGAACTGGAGGCCGCCGTAGTAGCCGTTGCCGGTGTTGATCGACCAGTTGCCGCCCGATTCGCACTGCGCGATGCGGTCCCACGCGCCAGTGTCGCCGATGGCCGGGGCCGGCGGCTTCTTGGTGCCGACCTTGATGATCTTGGACTTGGCCTCGACGAGGACCTTCTCCGAGACCTGCTCGCGAGCGATCTCCTCGCCGTTCTTCTTCGTGACCTTGTAGGTCACCAGCTTCTTGCCCGGCGTGCCCGGGTCCTCGACGCTCTGCTGGCCCTGCAGCTGCGTCGGGTCGTCGACCTTCTGCACGTCGGGGTCGATGGTCTCTTCCTGGTTGACCATCGACACGCCCATGCGGCTGACGTGGACCTCGGCGCCGTTCTTGAGGCTGACGTCGAGTCCGCCCTCGATCGCGTCGTCCGGGCCGAGGTTCAGCTTCAGGTCGGAGACGAGCTCCTTGGTGGTCACCGCGTTGGTGTCCACCTGGCGGGGCGCGTTGGTGCCGTCGAAAAGCGTGATGTGCTTGAGGGTCTTGACCTGGACGGTCGAGCCCTCGAGCGGCAGTTCGCCGGACGACGGCATCGACGTCCACGCGCCCTGGGAAAGCATGCTGCCCATGCCGAGCTGGTTCATGGCCTCGCCGAGCGTGGTCGCGCGGACCCAGGAGGGCCGGGACACGCCGTCGACGACGAGGTTGAGCTGACGGCCGCGCTCGAGCTTGATGACGCCGCCGTCGCCGACCGCCGCCTGCGGGGAGGGCGAAAGCGCGTCGTGCTCGCCGACGGACAGGCCCGCGTCCTTGAGGACGTCGCCGACGGTGCCGCCGAAGCTGTGCACGGTCTGCTGGTGGCCGTCGACGTCGACGGTGATGCTCTTGTTCATCGCGAGCGCCGCCGCGCCGCCACCGCCGACGGTGACCAGCAGCGAGAGCACGGCGCCCTTGAGGAAGCGGCGCTTCCAGGTCTTGGTCGCCTCGCGCAGCCCTTCCTCGACCGCGGCCTTCTTGGCCTGCGGCGAGGCGGTGCGGTCCTGCTCGAACTCGTCCGGAAGGACGAGCGGCGGAAGCATCGTGGTCTCCGCGTTGATGAGCCGGATCAGCTCGTCCACGTCGACGTCGATCTCCGACATCAACAGGTCGGCGTCCGGGCCGAGCGCGGCGAGCACGTCCTGCTCGGTCACGCGGAGTTCGTCGGAGAAGTCCAGCTGCCCGTAGGCGGTGTCCTCGAGCTCGCGGTCGAGCACGGCCACCGAGGACTCGGAGGAGGAAAAATACGCCGAACCCGCGTCAAGACGCGAGTCATCCTGCCGACTACCAGTCACCGGGTCGTTCCCTTTCCCAAGACACCGCGCGTGTTTCGCGCGTCGTCCTTCGTTCGCGACGCACCCTCGGGCGCGCCTCTCAAGTCCGACACCCCCAGCCAGCGCCATCGTCACGGTTCCAGGTCGTACCAACCCCGGTTCCGCTTCCCCGACGTGCACTGACGTGACTGGTGGGCGTATCAGCCGGCTTCGCTGTGCGATACCGACCGGCACGATCACGGGACAGTAACGGGTGTCGGCAGGTTGCGCAAACACCCCCCGGAGTGTCGTGACTTGCGTCACTCATCAGGTGGACGAATGCAAGATCTCGAATGTCGCAATCCGTGCAACCCGTTGTGACAGTGCGGAATCATGAAGGCAGCTGGTATGCGCGTTCGGCAGTGGTCCGGACCGCTTCGGCCACCTCGTGGACCGCTTCGCCGCGCAGCTGAGCAAGGAAGCGGACGGTGTAAGCGGTGCAGAACGGCTCGTTCGGCCGCCCACGGTAGGGATGAGGCGTCAGAAAGGGCGCGTCAGTCTCGGCGAGAAACTGCCCGCGCGGCACCATGCGCGCGGCCTCGTGCAGCCCGCGCGCGTTCTTAAAGGTGACCGTGCCGGCGAAGGACAGGATGTAGCCCTTGTCGATACAGCGACGCGCGATGTGCTCGTCGCCAGAGAAGCAGTGGAAGACGACCGTCTCGGGCGCACCTTCCTCATCGAGGATGCGAAGCACGTCTTCGTGCGCGTCGCGGTCGTGAATCATCAGCGCCTTGCCAAGCCGCTTCGCAAGATCGATGTGCCACCGAAACGCGGCTTGCTGCGCATCGTGCGGCGAGTAGTCCCAGTAGTAATCGAGCCCCGTCTCGCCAACCGCGACCACGCGCTCCCCTCGCGCCAGACGCTCCACTTCGGACTGTTCAGCGGCTCCGAATTCCTTGGTACGAGTAGGATGAATAGCCACCGCGCCAAACACCCGCGAGTCCCACGTGGACGCTTCAGCCGCCCACCGAGCAGCCGCGAGATCGTCCGCGACAGTAACAACGCGAGCAACCCCAGCCCGCTCGGCACGATCAACCATCTCGGCAACATCAGCCGCAGTCTGCGCACCACACGCGTCGAGATGAGTGTGCGCGTCAACCACCGTCACCGGCAGCCGATCGGGAATCGGGGGAAGTTCGCGCTTCTCGTCACCCATGCTCCCCAAGCTACTGCGCCCCACCCCGCAGATGCCGTGAGGGGAACCCTCACAGACTCAGAGTCCCTCAGGGTTCCCCTCACGACACACGCCCCGCCACCCAGGCGCGCCCCAACGCCACATTGGGTGCGTCGCATGCACCCAACGCCACATTGGGGCGCTAACAGCACGCCGCGAACCCCAAGCCCCACGCACCCAAGCCGCGAAAAACCGCCGCCGATGCACCCAAACACCGGGGGCACCCACCCCTCCCCCAACCCCGATACAAAGCCGCCCTGCGGTTCGGGGGTGCTTGTCAAGGCATCTTTCCCGCCTTGACAAGCACCCCCGAACCGTCAGCACAATCAAAAATCGGGGTGCCCCACGCAACCAGGAGAGGCGCAATGTCGCCCGCCAGGGCGACGAGCCGACCGAACCCTCAATCAGTCACAATCGGAGCCCACTCAGGCCCAGTCTCCCCCAACTTGGGATCCAGCTTCGCGAACAACGGCGTCGGCTTCTCCAACGGCCGCCCCACCTCCACCGGCCGGGACTCCCACCGAGCCTGCTCACTGGCATAGTCCCCGGTAAGGATGGGATTGACCCGGTCCGGCAGATCCAGATCCTCAACCTCCCGAAGCTCGGGCTGCGCAGCCCAAACCCCAGTCCCGCCCAGCGCCTCATGCACCTTCTGCGCCGAATGCGGAAGGAACGGCGTCAGCAACGTATTAGCGTCACTGACCACCTGCAACGCCGTATGCAGCACCGCGTCCCGCCGATCCGGATCATCCTTGAGCTTCCAAGGCTCCTGATCCGACAGATACCGGTTGGCCGCCGTAACCACCCGCATCGCCTCGGCCGCAGCCAGCTTGAACCGCGACCGAGCCAGATGCCCCCCAGCAGTCTCGAACGCCTGCCGGGACAACGCCTTCAACTCCTCATCCGCAGGCGCAGGCGCGGTCGGAGCCGGAATCGCCCCATTGTTCTTGTGCGCCATCGAAATCGACCGGTTGACGAGGTTCCCCCACTCGTTGGCCAGCTCGAAGTTCGTCCGCCGCACGAACTCGTCCCACGTGAAGTCCGTGTCCTGCGTCTCCGGCCCGGCCACCGAGATGAAGTACCGCAACGCGTCCGGCCCGAACTCCCGCAGGAAGTCGTGCACGTAAATGACGGTCCCCCGCGAAGTCGAGAACTTCGACCCGCTCATCGTGAGGAACTCGCTGGACACGATCTCGTCCGGCAGGTGCAGCTTGCCGTACTTGCCCGGCTCGCCGCCGCGGTCCCCGGCTCCGTTCTGGCCGAGCAGCAGCGCGGGCCAGATCTGGGCGTGGAAGGTGATGTTGTCCTTGCCCATGAAGTAGTAGGCGCGCGCGTCCGGGTTGGCCCACCACTCCTGCCAGGCGTCCGGGGTCCCGTTGCGCCGAGCCCATTCGACGCTCGCCGAGAAGTAGCCGATGACCGCGTCGAACCAGACGTAGAACCGCTTGAGCGGCTGGTCGCGCCAGCCGTCCAGCGGGATCTTGACGCCCCAGTCGAGGTCGCGGGTGATCGGCCGCGGCCGCATGTCGTCGATCAGGTTCTTGGTGAAGTTGAGGACGTTCGGGCGCCAGTCGGTCTTGGTGCCCAGCCAGTCGCCGAGGGTCTGGGTGAACGCGGGCAGGTCGAGGAAGTAGTGCTCGGTCTCGACGAACTTCGGCGTCTCGCCGTTGATCCGCGACTTCGGGTTGATCAGCTCGGCCGCGTCGAGCTGGTTGCCGCAGTTGTCGCACTGGTCGCCGCGCGCGCCGTCGTAGCCGCAGATCGGGCAGGTGCCCTCGATGTAGCGGTCGGGCAGCGTGCGGCCGGTGGACGGGCTGATCGCGCCGCGCGTGGTCTTCGGGACGACGTACCCGTTGCGGTTGAGCGCGAGGAAGATCTCCTGCGTCACCGCGGCGTGGTTGCCGGTGGTGGTGCGGGTGAACAGGTCGTAGGAAAGGCCGAGTCCGCGCAGGTCCTCGTCGATCTGGCGGGTGTACTTGTCCGCGGTCTGCTGCGGGGTCATCCCCTCTTTGTCCGCCTGGACGGTGATCGGCGTTCCGTGTTCGTCGGTCCCGGACACCATGAGCACCCGGTTGCCGGCCATTCGCTGGTAGCGGGAGAAGACGTCGGACGGGACGCCGAATCCGGACACGTGGCCGATGTGGCGGGGGCCGTTGGCGTAGGGCCAGGCCACCGCGGTCAACACAGGGGTGCTCATACCTGTTTAGCCTACGGATGCGCTCCAGGGCGTTTTCCGGACGGTCGGGGAAGGGAGAGCCGGTGTCGGCGACGCGTCTGCTGGTGCTCGGGGTCGTGCGGATGTTCGGCCGCGCGCACGGCTACCAGGTGCGCCGCGAACTGCTGTCGTGGTCGGCGGACAAATGGGCCAACGTCCAGCCCGGTTCGATCTACCACGCGCTCAAGAAGATGGCCGCCGAGGACCTGCTGGAGAAGATCGACGTCGAACCGGGCGACGGCGGACCGGACCGGGTCGCCTACCGCCTCTCGCCCGCGGGCGAGCAGGAGTTCCAGATCCTCATCGCGAAGGGTTTGTCCGATCCGGCCGCCGGCAACGCGGAACTGTGCGCGGCCGTGAGCCTGATGCCCGCGCTCCCGCGGAAGTACACGATCAGCCTGCTCAGGCAGAACCTGGTCCACTTCGAGGCGGAAGAGCGCCGGTCGCGGATGAGCCTCGAGGACGACACCTGGGGCAAACCGGCGCACGTGAGCGAACTGTTCCGCCTGTGGGGCGGGATCGCCAGCGCGAGCCGGGAATGGCTCACCGGGCTGATCGGCAGGCTCGAGGCGGGCGAGTACGTGATGGCCGACGACCCCGGTTCGGCGTTCGCTCCGCCGGCACCTAAGTAATCAAATTTGACTAAGCCACCTCTCTCGGGCACAGTGTGCGCGTCAGCTAGTCAAGATTGACTAGCTGACCTTCTGGGAGGAGAGGGGTTTCCATGATCACGGCACGCGGACTCGAGCGGCGGTTCCGCCGCAAGGGCCGAGCCGGTGGCGAGGTGCACGCGGTGAAGGGGGTCGATCTCGACGTCGAGGCGGGCGTACTGGTCGGCTTCCTCGGCCCGAACGGGGCGGGCAAGACCACGACGCTGCGCATGCTCACCACCCTGTTGAGACCGACCGCGGGCACGGCGACCGTCGGCGGGCACGACTTGCTCACCGACGCGGCGGGGGTGCGCCGCAACATCGGGTACGTCGCGCAGGGCGGCGGGACCGCGCCCGAATCGCGCGTCGGCGAAGAGCTTGAGCTGCAGGGCAGGCTGTACCGGATGAGCAAGGCCGACGCGATCGCGCGCGGCAAGGTGCTCACCGAGCAGCTCGACCTGGCCGGGCTCGAGCAGCGGGCCACGAAGACGTTGTCCGGGGGTCAGCGGCGCAGGCTCGACATCGCGATGGGGCTGATTCATTCGCCGGGGCTGGTCTTTCTCGACGAGCCGTCCACCGGGCTCGACCCGCAGAGCCGGGCGAACCTGTGGGAGCACATCCGGCGGTTGCGCGCGGAACAGGGCGTCACGATCTTCCTGACCACGCATTACCTCGACGAGGCGGACGCACTGGCCGACCGGCTGATCGTGATCGACGACGGCCGAATCATCGCCGAGGGGCATCCGGACGCGCTGAAAGCGCAGGTCTCCGGCGACAGCGTGGCGATCGAGGTGGATCCCGAATCCGCCGCGACCGCCGCTGATCTGGCCCGGCAGCTGCCCGGCGCGCACGAGTTCGCCGTGCGCGAGGGGTCGATCCGGTTCCGGGTGCCGCGCGGCGACACCGCGATGCCGGAACTGCTGCGCGCGCTCGACGCCAAGGACATCGTGACCACCGCCATGCAGGTCACGCGACCGACCTTGGACGACGTGTTCCTGACCCTCACCGGCCGGTCGCTGCGCGAAGCCGAGCAGCCCGCTCCGACCGAATCGGAGGTGTCCGATGCTGCGTGACACCTGGCTGATCTTCCGCCGCGACATGACGGGAGCGCTGCGGAATCCGGCGTGGCTGCTGATCGGCCTCGCCCAGCCGTTGCTGTACCTGTTCTTCTTCGGTCCGCTGCTGGTGAAGTCGCTCGGCGCGCAGGGGATGTCCGAGGTCGACGGCTGGATGGTGCTGACCCCCGCGCTGATCGCGCAGCTGGCGCTGTTCGGCAGTTCGTTCGTCGGCTTCGGGCTGCTGGCCGAATTCCGGTCCGGCGTGGTCGAGCGGCTGCGCGTCACCCCGGTGCACCGGGCCGCGCTGCTGCTCGGGAAGGTGCTGGCGAACGCGTTGCAGGCGGCCGTGCAGGCGGTGCTGATCATCCTGCTCGCCTACCTGGTGTTCGACCTCAACGCGCCGTTCGGCGGCGTGCTGCTGAGCCTGGCGATCGTCTTCCTGCTCGCGCTCACGCTGGCGTCGTGCTCCTACGCGCTGGCGCTCACGCTCAAGAGCGAGGAGGCGTTCCCGGCACTGCTCAACGCGGTGCTCATGCCGTTGCTGCTGCTGTCCGGGATCCTCATCCCGATCACGGCCGGGCTGGCTCCGAAGTGGCTGTACACGATCTCGCAGATCAACCCGTTCCGGCACGTGGTCGACGTGGAGCGCAACAGCTTCCGCGGCGACTTCTCGATGGACGCGTTGTTCACCGGGAGCGTCGTCGTGCTGGTCATGGCCGTTTTGGCGGTCTGGTGGGGAACGCGCACCTTCAAACGGGAAAACGCCTGATCAAGCCTATCGACACGCCGGGAAAGGTCACCCCGCTCCGGGTATCCGGACGTAGGGTGGCCTTTCACCCGTCGTGGGGCTGGTCAGGGGTGCGAGGTGGCGGAACCGGAGAGTGAGCGCGGACTCACGCTCACTCATCGCGAGCAGGTGCTCGACTGGGCGGCGGTGCGCGGCGCCGACGTGCGGTTCGCCTCGGTCACGATCAGCGAAAACGTCAATTGGAGCGATCCGGGCGCCGAGCGGATGCTGGCCGCGGCCCAGCACGCGGGCATCCACACCGGGGCCCGGCACTACGCGCGGCCCGGTGCGGTGCACGACCAGGCCGACCATTTCGTCCGGACAGCGAGCAGGCTCGGCGCGTTCGCGCCCGGATCGCTCGCCCCCGCGCTGGAGGTGGACGCGCAGAGCGTCGACGACCGGTTCGTTAAGGCGTGGATCAAGCACGTCCGGCACGCCGCGAGGATCCGCCGGGTGCTCGTGTACGCCGGGCACGACTGCTGGGCGCACCGGCTGCACCCGGACCGCTGGGCCGATTCCGACGTCGTGCTGTGGCTCGTGCGGCACAACGGCATCCCCGGGCGGCCCGGCTGGTTCCATTCGCGGCTCGGGCTGCACCAGCACGCCTTCGCGCCGAACGTGCCCGGAGTGGACGGGCCGGTGGCGCAGGACGCGGTGGTGTATCCGTTCGCGTTGTCCGATGTGCTGCTCTGATCACCTTTTCCGCTGGTCATCGCCGGTTTCCGGCACAATGGCGCGATGCGTTTCCAGCGGCTGCGGACCGACCTGACCCCTTCGCGGGTCCTCGTTCTGCTGTCCGCGTACGCCCGGGCGCACGGCCTGTCCGAACCCGCCGCGGTCTGCGGGAACTGGTTCGGCTCGCGGGCGGTGGTGGCGCCATTCGTGGCGGTCACTCCGCGGCCGTTCCCGTCCGTACCGCCGGCTTCGGGTCCGTCCAGCCGGGTCGGCGGTGGCTGGTTCGGCTTTCTGGCTTACGACCAGGCGGATCCGTCCGGTCGCTCCACCGGGGTTCCGGAGTCGGCCTGGGGATGGGCGGACCACGTGCTGCGTTGGGACTCGACGGGAGAGTGCTGGTTCGAGTCGCTCGAAGGGGACGCTGACGCGCAGCTTGCCGTGGTGGAGCGGGCGTTGGCCGGATCCGCGGAGTTGTCGTGGTCCGCGAGCGAGTTGGACCGGCCGTCCGGGCACGAGCAGGCGGTGAAGGCGTGCGTGCACGAGATCGAAGCGGGCGAACTGTTCCAGGCGAACATCTGCTCGCGGTTCACCGGGTCGTTCGAGGGCTCGCCCGCCGCGTTGTTCGCCGAAGGGGTGCGGCGGCTGGCTCCGCAACGGGCGGCTTACGTCACCGGTGACTGGGGTTCGGTGGTTTCGCTGTCACCGGAGCTGTTCTTGGAGCGCCACGGCCGACGCGTGCGCTCGTCGCCGATCAAGGGCACGCTGCCGCGCCGCGGTCCGGCGGACGACGGCAACGCGCTCCGGCTGCGGCAGTCGGCGAAGGACGTCGCGGAGAACGTGATGATCACCGACCTGGTGCGCAACGACCTCGGCCGGGTGTGCGAGGTCGGCAGCGTCGTGGTGCCGGAACTGCTCGCGGTGCATCCGGCTCCGGGGGTGTGGCATCTGGCGTCCACTGTGGAGGGTCGACTGGCGGACGGCGTGCCCGATGCCGGGTTGCTGGCCGCGACGTTCCCGCCGGGTTCGGTCACCGGCGCGCCGAAGATCCGGGCGCTGGACCTGATCGCCGAGCTGGAACCGGCCGCGCGCGGGGTCTACACGGGCGCGGTCGGGATGGTGTCGCCGCTGGCCGGGCTGGAACTGAACGTGGCGATCCGGACGTTCGAGATCGCCGGGGACCGGATCGCGCTCGGGGTCGGCGGCGGGATCACCGCGGACTCCGACAGCGCCGCGGAATGGCAGGAATGCCTGCACAAAGCCGCGCCGCTGGAGGATCTGCTGGCCAGCCCTCGTGAGTGCTAAAGCCGGTTCTAACCGGCTTTAGCACTCACGAGACCTACTTGCGCGGGTTGAGCAGGAGTTTCCCAGTGGTGCCACGGGAACGCAGCGCCTCGTGCGCTTTCCGCGCGTCTTCCAGCGCGTACTCGCCGCCCGCGATCGCGCGGAGTTTCCCGTCCTGTACCATCGAGAACAGCTCGCTGAGCGCGGTGCCGAACACGTTGCCCGGCAAGCGGAACACGTGCGGCAGCCACATCCCGGCGACGGTCGTGCTGTGGCCGAGCAGGTTTCGCAATTCGATCGGCTTCGGCGAACGACGGCCAGCCATCCCGTAGAACACCAGCCGGCCGAACGGGGCCAGCGCGACGATGCTCTGGTCGGTCGTCGGGCCGCCGACCATGTCGAGAACGATGTCGACGCGCTTGCCGCCGTTGGCTTCCCGCAGGACTTCGGTCATGTTCTCCGCGCGGGAATCGACCGCGACGTCCGCGCCGAGTTCGATTGCCAGCGCGCGCTTTTCCTCGCTGCTCGCGGTCGCGATGACGCGGCCCGCGCCCCACGCGTTGGCCAGCTGCACCGCGATCGACCCGACCCCGCCCGCCGCGGCGTGCACCACCACGGACTCGCCGGGCTCGAGGTGGGCGTTCTTGCGCAGCATGATCCACGCGGTCGCACCCTGGACCAGCATCGACAGCGCGTTCAGGTCGTCGACGCCGTCCGGGACCGGGAACGTCATCGCCTCGTCGGCCACGACGCGTTCGGCGTACCCGCCGCCGTCGTTGAGGAGCGCGACCACGCGCTTGTCGTCCGCCGTGCGCCCGACTACCTCGCCGCCCGGCACAAGCGGCAGCTTGCTCGGGGCGAGATACGAGTTCTCCGCCTGGTGCGTGTCCGCGTAGTTCAACCCGACGCGGTCGACCTCGATCAGCACCTGCCCCGGTCCGGCCACCGGATCCGGCAGCTCGACCGGCTTCAGCACCTCGGGACCGCCGAACTCGGTCACCTGCACAGCACGCATCTTCGCGGCTCCTCTCACTCTGGTGAGACATTCTGCCATATGTCTCATCCTCGGGACACTCTCTGCTAACGTCTCACCCATCGACACGCCACTCTCCACCCGCACCTCGCGACCCGACGCCGTCGCGGCCTTCCGCCTCGCCCGCGCCCGGTTCCTCGCCGGAGACCGCGTCGACATGCGCGACCTGGCCGCGGACCTCGGAGTAAGCCGCGCGACTCTGCACCGCTGGGTCGGCAGCCGCGACCACCTGCTGAGCGAAATCCTGTGGGCGGAGACTGCTTCGGTGCTGGATAACGTCAGTTATGCAGGCCGCGGTGGCGACGGCATCGCGGAGGCGATCGGGGCGTTCGTACGGACGGTCAATGCTTCCCCGCCGTTTCGCGCGTTTTTGCGCCGGGAGCCGGAGCGTGCGCTGAGATTGCTGACGACCAAGGCGAGTCTGGTGCAGTCGCGGACTATCGAGAAGCTGCAGGCATTGCTGACCGACGAGGTCACGGCCGGACGACTCGAGTCACCGTTGCCGGTGGCGGATCTGGCGTATCTGCTGGTGCGGGTCGGCGAGTCGTTTATCTATACCGACGCGATCACCGGGGAAGAGCCGGATGCGGAGAAGGCCTTGGTAGCAGCGAAAATGCTGTTGCGCGGTCGGTAAAGTCTTCCGGTGACTGCTGTCCAGGCCATTGCCCGGATCCCCACCGCTTCGATCGGCAAGCTGGTGTGCCATCCGAAACTGCCGCTCGTCGCCGGGATCGACCGGGACCGGCCCGCGGTGCACCTCTACTACGCCGAGCGGGTGCTTCGCGAAATCGGCGCGGTGGGCGCGGATTCCCCGGAGTACGGGAAGTTCGACCGCTGGCCCGTCATCGCCTGGCACCCCGAGCGGCCGGAACTGGTCGTGTCCGTCGGCGGGGAAACGGTGCGCTGGACCCGGAACGGCACCTCGGCGCTGGACGTCGCCGTCTCCTTCGACGTGGCCTTCAGCCCGGACGGCCGGTCACTGTGGACGTCGCCCACCCCACCCGAACTCTACGACCGTTCGGATGTGATCGACCTCGACACCGGGGCCGTCACGCCTGCCCCGGTGTGGGACGGCGGCATCGCCGCGCATCCGGCCGGCGGGCTGATCGCCACGCTGCAAAGCGACCAGGGCGCGAGCTTCGTGCTCTTCTCCCGCCCCGGCGACCGGCTGCGATTCCTTGACCTGGCCCTGATTCTGGAGTCCAACTGCTGGGGGCTTCCGGTCTTCAGCTCCGACGGGCGGTACCTGGCGATTCGCGGCAACACCTACGAACACCAGGTCCTGGTGTTCGAGTTCCCTTCGCTGCGCCGGGTCAGGAAGATCTCGCTCGACAGCCCGAAACGGCTCAAGCGCAATGCCTCCTGGTCCTGGGACAACGTCGCCTTCGGCGCGCGGCCCGGCGCACTGTGGATCGGGACGCCGTCCGGCACCTTGCTGGAGTTCGACGTCGAGCGAGAACGAACTACGAAGCACAAACTGCTCCGCTCGGCAGTGACCTCGCTGGCCGCGACGTCGAGCGGTGACCTCGTGGTCGCCGGAGACGCCGAACTCGCGCTGGTCCCCGTCACCGCTTCGCACACCGTCGCGGATCCGGTCACCGTCGCCGAGTTTCTTGCCCGCACCAAGGAGATTCCCGACGAGGGCCTGACGGAAGACCACGTCGTGCACACCGACGGTATCGGCACTTGGCGGCCGGAGGACCTGGCCACGATCACTAAAACCGCACGTAGCGACCCGAAATGGCTGCAGTTCCTAGCCGAAGACAACGCCCGCCGATACTGACTCACTTCCGAGCCGCGAGCACCGCCGCGTAAAGCTCCTTTGTAGACACCCCGGCCGCACCGGCGACCTCGGCCGCGACGGTCTTCAGCCGCTCCCCCGAAGCGACCCGTTCCGCCACCTCCGGCACCAGCTCCGCCACCGACGCCTGCCGAGGCGTCGCGCCCTCCAGCACCACCGAGATCTCTCCGCGCACCCCGTCCGCTGCCCACTCGGCAAGTTCCGCGAGGGTGCCGCGTTTGACCTCTTCGTACGTCTTCGTCAGTTCCCGGCACACCGCGGCCCGCCGGGAGCCGCCCAGTGCGGCGGCGGCGTCGGACAGCAGGGAGGCGATCCGGTGCGGCGATTCGAAGAACACGACAGTCCGGCGCTCGCTCGCCAGCTCCGCGAACCACTTCGTCCGCTCGCCGGGCTTGCGCGGCGCGAAGCCCTCGAAGCAGAACCGGTCGCACGGCAAACCGGACAACGCGAGCGCCGTCGTCACCGCCGAGGGGCCGGGGAGACAGGTGATCGGCAGGTCCTCCTCGACGCAGGCGGCCACGAGCCGGAAGCCCGGATCGGACACGCTCGGCATCCCGGCATCGGTCACGACCAGCACCGTCTCGCCGCCGTGCAGTGCCTCCAGCAGCTTCGGCAGCCGGGCGGTCTCGACGTCCTCGTAGAAGCTGACCACCCGCCCGGCGGGCGACACGCCGAGCGCGGAAGCGAGCCCGCGCAGCCGCCGGGTGTCCTCCGCCGCGATCACGTCCGCCGAGCCCAGCGCCTCGATCAGCCGGGCGGACGCGTCGCCGGGATCGCCCAGCGGGGTGGCGGCGAGGACGAGCCGTCCGGACGCAGAAGTCATGGCAGTCAGCCTAACCAGACGCCACCGGTGGATCAGGCCGTACTATCGGGCCCCGTGACCGCGCTGCTGACCCGTGCCGACGACGAGAGCGTGCGGCCGGACCCGGTCGACGCGCGCCGTCCCCCGACCGACCGCGAAGCCACCCTGCTCGGCCGGGCCATGCCCGCCGACCGGCTGCGCGGCTGGATCGTCACGATCGTGCTGACCGTGATCGGCGGCGTCGTCCGGCTGCAGAATCTGGGCTTTCCCACTGACCACGGCAGTCCCGTCTTCGACGAGAAGCACTACGTGCCCCAGGCCGCGCAGATGCTGCGCAACGGCGGGTACGAGGACAACGCCGGGTACGAGCTGATCGTGCACCCGCCGCTGGCCAAGGACTTCATCGCGCTCGGCGAGTGGCTCTTCGGCTACAACGGCTGGGGCTGGCGGTTCCTGTCGGCGGTGGCCGGCACGCTGATCGTGCTGCTCACCGTGCGCGTCGCGCGCCGGCTGACCCGCTCGACGCTGCTCGGCGGCATCGCGGGCGTGCTGGTGATCTGCGACGGCGTGCTGCACCTGCAGTCGCGGATGGGGATGCTCGACATCTTCATCGCGTTCTTCGTGCTCGCCGCGTTCGCCTGCGTGCTCTGCGACCGCGACCAGGTGCGGCAGCGGCTGGCCGTCGCGGTGCGCGAGGGGTGGGTCAACGAATCGCCGTGGGGGCCGAAACTCGGCTTCCGCTGGTGGCGGTTCGCGGCCGGGCTGATGATCGGGCTGACCTTCGGGGTCAAATGGTCGGCGCTGTACTACATCGCGGCGTTCGGCCTGCTGACCGTGTTCTTCGACGTGGCGGCCCGGCGCGCGGCGGGCGTGCAGCGGCCGTGGGTCGGGACGATCCGCCGCGACGTCGCGCCCGCGCTGTGGGCGATCCTCGTCGTGCCGGTGTTGATGTACCTGGCGGCGTACTGGGCGTGGTTCGCCAGCGAGACCGCGACCGACCGGCACTACACCGAGATCAAGAACCTCGACCCGGGCATGTTCGGCTGGATCCCGCCCGCGCTGCGCTCGCTCGGCAGCTACACCGCCAACGTGCTGCATTTCCACGAAACCCTGGTGACGCCCAAGGACAATCCGCATCCGTGGGAGTCGAAGCCGTGGACGTGGCCGATGGGCCTGCGGCCGATGCTCTACTACTACGACGGGGCCGTCACCGGCTGCGGCGAATCGCGCTGCCTCGGCGCGACGATGCTGATCGGCACGCCCGCGATGTGGTGGCTGGCCGTCCCGATGCTCGGCTGGGGCCTGTGGCGCTGGTTCTTCCGCGCGGACTGGCGCTATGCCGCCGTGCTGACCGGCTACTTCGCCGGCTACCTGCCCTGGTTCACCAACATCGACCGGCAGATGTACTTCTTCTACGCCACCCCGATGGCCCCGTTCCTGGTGCTCGGCCTGGTGCTCGCGCTCGGCCAGATCCTGGGCCGCGCCCAGCGCGGCTTCGAACGCCGGGGCACCGGCCTGCTGGTCGTCTCGCTCTACGTCGGGCTGGTGGTCGCGAACTTCGCCTGGCTGTGGCCGATCCTGAACGGAATCCCGATCACGAACGCCCATTGGCAGGCGGAAATGTGGCTGCCTTCGTGGCGCTGAAATAAGCCCCCGGCGGCACCCCGACCGCTCGGCGGAAGGCGGCGACGAACGCGCTCGCCGTCGCGTAGCCGACCCGGTGCGCGACGGTCGTCATCGGCGTTCCCTGTGCCAGCAAAGGCAATGCCGCGCGCAGCCGGGCTTGCGTGCGCCAGGTGCCGAACGTCATGCGGCAGTCGCGGACGAACGCGCGGGCCAGCGTTCGCTCGCTCGCGCCGACTTCCCGGCCCAGTTCGGCCAGGCTGCGCGAGTCGGCGGGGTCGGCGAGCACCGCGTCGGCGACGTCCTTCGCCCGCGGATCGATGGGGGCTGGCACGACGATCGGCGCGACGTCCATGGGCTCCAGCAAGTCGAACGCGACCGCTTCGGCGCGGCGCCGGGCGTCGTCGCTGATGCCATCCGCGGACAGGTGCTCCAGCAGTTCCCGCAGCAGCGGCCGGACGATGACGATGCGCGGGGACGGCCAGTCGACCGGGCACTGTTCGGGATCGGCGTAGATGCCGCGCAGTTCGACGTTCCCCGCCGCGCCGGTGCGATGCCGCGCTCCGACCGGGATCCAGAGCGCGCGCGTGGACGGCAGCACCCATTGCGCGTCCCGACCATCACCGCGGCGACCCCGCGCGCCGCCCAGACCAGCTGGTGCGCCGGGTGCTCGTGCCAGGGGAACCAGGCTCCGGCCGCGATCGGGAGGTCGCCAAGCAGCATCGCGCCGGTTTGACCGTACTGCGACATGAGGTGACAGCCTATCGTCTTCCGGTCAGCGCGGCTCGTCCCTAGCGTCGGGGCCATGCCGATGAACCTGATGCACCGCAAGCTCTGCAGCTCGGAAAAGTGGGCCGCCGCGGTGGCCGGAGTGCTGCCGGACTGGCTCGCCCGTTTCGAACTCGGCGACGACGTGCTGGAAATCGGGCCGGGTTTCGGGGCCACCACGCGGGTGCTGGTCGACGCGCTGCCGCGGCTGACCGCGTTGGAGATCGATCCGGCGTCGACCCGGCTGTTGCGGGAGAAATACGGGGACCGGGCGGACATCGTCGAGGGCAGCGGCGCGGAAATGCCCTTCGAGGACGGCCGGTTCTCCGGGGTCGTGTGCTTCTCGATGCTGCACCACGTGCCGACCGACGAACTGCAGGACCGGATCTTCGCCGAGGCGTTCCGGGTGCTGCGGCCCGGCGGCAGCTACCGCGGCGTGGACAGCCAGCTCAGCTTCGGATTCCGGCTGCTGCACCTCGGGGACACGATGAACGTCCTCGACGCGGACACCCTGCCCAGCAGGCTGAGGGCGGCCGGGTTCGAGCAGGTGCGTGTGGAGTGCGAGCCGAAGCGACGGCTGGAGTTTTCCGCGGTGAAGCCGTCGTGAGTGGCTACGCCGGTTAGAACCGGCTCAGCCACTCACGAGACTCAGCGAGGCGAGCGGCGCGGCACGATCTGCGTGACCGGTCCGTCCAGCGCCTTGCCCTGCCGGCTCAGCCAGCCGTCGACCTCGCGGCGCACCGAGTTCAGCGTCGGGCGGCGGCGCGGCTCCGGGTCCAGCGAGGCCGCCAGGATCCGCGCGTGCACCGAACGCTGCGGCAGGTGCGTGACCGGATCGGCGCGCGCCGCGGCCATCAGCGCGGCCATCGGCGTCTCGCGGGTGCCGCGCGGCGGCTGGCCGGACAGCGCGTAGCTGACCGTCGCGGCGAGCTGCCACGCGTCCGACGCCGGGCTCGCCGGGGAGCCCATCGCCTGTTCCGGCGCGACGAAATCGGGCGTGCCGATCATCATCCCGGTGGCGGTCATCTTGGAATCGCCCTGGCTGCGGGCGATGCCGAAGTCGATGAGGTGCGCGATGCCCGCCGGGTCGAGGATGACGTTGGACGGCTTCACGTCGCGGTGCAGCACGCCCCGCTCGTGCGCGGCGACCAGCGCGCCCGCCATCGTCGACCACAGCCGTCCGGCGGCGACGTCGTCGATCGGGCCCTGCGCGTCGACCACCTCGGCGAGCGGGCGGCCCTGCAGGTACTCCATGACGAGCGCGAGCCCGTCCGGCTCCTCGACCAGGTCGTACACGCGGACGCAGTTGGGGTGGTTCACCACGGCCAGCGCCCGCGCCTCGCGCTGCATGCGCTCCTCGGTGTCGCGGTCGGGCGCGTGCGCGATCTTGAGCGCGACAGTGCGGTTGAGCTGCGTGTCGACGGCTTCCCAGACGGTGCCGAACCCGCCGTGCCCGAGCTGGCGGACACGGCGGTACCGGCTGC
The DNA here is from genome assembly GCF_000158875.1 of Streptomyces sp. AA4. Classification (NCBI taxonomy): domain Bacteria; kingdom Bacillati; phylum Actinomycetota; class Actinomycetes; order Kitasatosporales; family Streptomycetaceae; genus Streptomyces; species Streptomyces sp. AA4. Next base: position 7,372,415 of record NZ_GG657746.1, read on the forward strand.
CGCCGGCGTTGCGCGAACCGGGCGGCGGCGGGATCGCGCCGGGCGCGGCGGCCAGCATCCCGACGGGCGGCGGCTCCGGAGCGGACGCCAGCGCGGTGGCCGGGTACGGCTTGTTCTGCGGCGGCGGAGGCGGCGGCAGCTGCTCCCGGCGGGACGGCGGGGGCGCGGCGGGCGGTTCGTCGCGGCGCGGCTCCGGCCGGTTGATCACCGACCACGGCGGCGGGCCGACCAGCGCGACCGGGATCAGTCCCAGAACGCTGAACGGCAGGAACCCGAGCCAGAAGTGCACGGCGGTGTTGGCCGACATGCCCGCGGTCGCGACCGCCATGACCACGAAGGGGATCCAGAAGAACCGCGACGGCCACTTCGGCCCGCGCCGGAAAGCGGTGCGCGCCTGCAGCATCACGAACAGCAGCGAGCCGACCGGCAGCACGGTGAAGGCCAGCAGGTACAGCGCGTACGACAGCTTGAGGCCGCGCGGGTAGAAGAGCGTCTCGAAGACGTTCGACCCGCCGCCGAGGTAGGTCTTCTGCACGCCGACGAACGAGCAGTAGTTCGTGCTCAGCGTGGACGCCTCGGAGGCGGACAGCCCGCTCGCGCCGCCCGCGTTGGCCGCGCGGAAGGTCTCCGAGATGCCCGAGGCCATCAGCCACGGCAGCACCAGCACGCTGACCACGCCGATGAGCCCGAACACGGTGAGCGTCGTCGCGTCGTACCGGTTGCCGGTCCCCTTGCGCACGATCGCCACGATCAGCGCCCCCGCCGCCGGGAAGAGCGCGACGAGCGCACCCGCTGTGGTCGTCGCCCACACCCAGTCGCCGGGGCAGAAGCCCGGGCCGAACAAGGTGTGCGCGAACGAGAGCAGCGCGCTCGCGATTCCGCTCACCGGCTGGTTCCCCTCACTGTCAGTGTTGTCCACGTGCCGCTGCGCGGCCGATCCCCACGGTCCAGCTTAGGACGCACACGGCCTCCGCGGGGTTGCCGGGTCACGGCGGGAACGTGATCCACTGCATGGATCTTGCCCGACTTCGCTGACCTGCGTTCCGCCGCGCGAAAGGCCATCATGAGGGCAGATTCGGCCGTCTGTCGTCAAAGGAGACCTCGTGGGCGCGTACACCGAGACGTATCGGCGCAGTCTGGACGACCCGGAGCACTTCTGGCTCGAAGCGGCCCGGGCGATCGACTGGACGAAGCGGCCCACCCGCGCGCTCGACTCGTCCGCCGCGCCGTTCTACCGCTGGTATCCCGACGGCGAGCTGAACACGTCCTACAACGCGCTCGACCGGCACGCCGACGGCGGCCGCGGCGGGCAGGACGCGCTGATCTGGGATTCGCCGGTCACCGGCCGCAAGCGCCGCTACACCTACGCCGAGCTGCGGGACGAGGTCGCGACCTTCGCCGGCGCGCTCGCGTCGCTCGGGGTCACCCGCGGTGATCGCGTGATCCTCTACCTGCCGATGATCCCGCAGGCCGTCATCGCGATGCTCGCCTGCGCGCGGATCGGCGCGGTGCACTCCGTGGTGTTCGGCGGGTTCGCGCCCAAGGAACTGGCCGCGCGGATCGAGGACGCCAAGCCGAAGCTGATCCTCGCCGCGTCGTGCGGGATCGAGCCGACGCGGGTCGTCGAGTACAAGCCGATCATCGACGCCGCTCTCGAGACCACCGAGCACCAGCCGGAGCACGTCGTGGTGTTCCAGCGCGAGCAGGCGCGCGCGGAGCTGTCCGGCTCCGACCTCGACTGGACCGAACTCGTCGCCGACGCCGACCCAGTCGATCCGGTCCCGGTCAAGGCGACCGACCCGCTCTACATCCTCTACACGTCCGGCACCACCGGGCGGCCGAAGGGCGTGGTCCGCGACGCGGGCGGGCACGCGGTCGCGCTGGCGTGGTCGATGGGCGCGCTGTACGACATCCACGCCGGGGACGTCTGGTGGACGGCTTCCGACGTCGGCTGGGTCGTCGGGCATTCGTACATCGTCTACGCGCCGCTGCTGGTCGGGGCGACAACCGTGCTGTACGAAGGGAAACCCGTCGGAACGCCGGACGCCGGCGCGTTCTGGCGGGTCATCTCCGAGCACGGCGTGCAGGCGCTGTTCACCGCGCCGACAGCGTTGCGCGCGGTGAAGAAGGTGGACCCGGACGCGGACGAACTCAAGAAGTACGACCTGTCCCAGTTCCGCACCCTGTTCATGGCGGGCGAACGGCTCGACCCGGAGACCTACCACTGGGCGCACGACATCCTCGGCACGCCGGTCGTCGACCACTGGTGGCAGACCGAAACCGGCTGGCCGATCGCGGCCAACCCGCGCGGGCTCGAGCCGATGCCGGTCAAACCCGGGTCGGCGACGAAACCGGTGCCCGGCTGGGACGTCCGCATCCTCGACCAGGCGGGCGAGGAACTGCCAGCGGGCCGAGAGGGCGCGATCACGCTGAAACTCCCGCTGCCGCCGGGTTCGCTGCCGACGCTGTGGGGCGACGACGAGCGCTACCGCGAGGCGTACCTGTCGCGCTACCCCGGCTACTACCTGACCGGCGATTCGGGCTACCTCGACGAGGACGGCTACCTCTTCGTCATGGGCCGCACCGACGACGTGATCAACGTGGCCGGGCACCGGCTGTCGACCGGTTCGATGGAGGCGGTGCTGGCGTCGCATCCAGCGGTCGCGGAGTGCGCGGTCATCGGGGTGGCGGACCAGCTGAAGGGACAGGTGCCGCGCGGTTTCGTGGTGCTGAAGTCCGGGGTGGACCTGCCGGAGGACCAGCTGCGGGACGAGTTGGTTGCGCTGGTTCGCCGGGACATCGGGCCGGTGGCGGCGTTCCGGGACGTCTCCGTGGTCAGCGCGCTGCCGAAGACGCGCTCGGGGAAGATCCTGCGCAAGACGATGCGCGGGATCGCGGACGGCCGCGACGAGGCGGTCCCGTCGACGATCGAGGACCCGTCGGTGCTCGACGCGTTGCGGGCGATCTTGCGGCCCTGAGCGTCGCTCCAATGTGGCATTGGGTGCATGCGACGCACCCAAAGTGGCGTTCGGTGCGTGCAGCGCACCCAATGTGGCGTTCGGTGCGTGCAGCGCACCCAATGTGGCGTTCGGTGCGTCCAGCGCACCCAAAGTGGCGTTCGGTGCGTGGGACGCAACCAATGTGGCATTGGGGCGCCGCGGGCATCCCGGCGAACGGGACATCAAGCGTCAGCCGACCCTTTCGGGCGTTGTCAGCGCCCCGCGGAGTGGTCTATACCTCTTGGAGTCCGCCTTCTCCGCGACGCGACCGGAGGTATGCCGTGAGGAAGTCCCTGTCCAGGGCCGTGCTTGGGGTGACCGTGCTCGGGCTCGCCGCGGTGGGAGTGCCCGGGCCGGCCGCGGCGAGTCCCGCGCCCAGTGAACGGCAGGTCACCGACCTCGTACCGGCGCCGGTGCACGCCGTGGCGAAGGCGGACGCCACCTTCCGGCTCACGCCGCTGACGGTCATCCGGGCCGGGCACGGCACCGGCGACGTCGCCTCGTATCTGCGCGGCCTGCTGCGCCCCGCGACCGGATTCCCGCTGCCGGTCGTCCCGGCGAGCCCGGGACTGTCCGCGATCTCGCTCGACCTCGGCCACGCCGACCCGCGCGTCGGCGACGAGGGATACCAGCTCGACGTCACCAAGAACGGCGTCCAGCTGCGCGCCAACACCTCCGCCGGGCTGTTCACCGGCGTCCAGTCGCTGCGGCAACTGCTGCCGTCGGCGATCGAGGCGAAGAGCGTGCAGCACCGCACGTGGACGATCGCGGGCGGCAGCGTCCTCGACTACCCGCGCTTCGCCCACCGCGGCGCGATGCTCGACGTCGCGCGGCATTTCTTCACGCCCGCGCAGGTGAAGAAGTACATCGACCAGATCGTCCAGTACAAGATCAACACGCTGCACCTGCACCTGAGCGACGACCAGGGCTGGCGCATCGAAATCAAGAGCTGGCCGCGGCTGGCGACCGAGGGCGGCAAGACCGCCGCGTACGGCGACCCGGGCGGTTACTACACGCAGGAGCAGTACCGCGACATCGTCGCGTACGCCGCGAGCCGCCACATCACGGTTGTGCCGGAGATCGACATGCCCGGACACACGAACGCGGCACAGTCGGTGTACGCGGAACTCAACTGCGACGGCAAGGCAGTCCCGCCGCGCACCGACATCGAGGTCGGCTACAGCTCGTTGTGCATCAAGTCGCCGACGACGTACCGATTCGTGGAAGACGTGATCCGCGAACTCGCCGCGATCACGCCCGGCAAGTACCTCGCCATCGGCGGCGACGAAGCCCATTCGACGTCCGCCGAGGACTACCGGGCCTTCTACGAGAAGGTGAGTCCGATGGTCGCCAAGTACGGCAAGCTGATCACCGGTTGGCACGAAATCGCGAAGACGCCGCTGCCGACGTCGGCCGTGCCGCAGTACTGGGACCAGGGCGGCCCGAACAAGGACGTGGCCGCCGCGGCGGCGCGCGGGAACAAGTTCGTCATGTCGCCCGCCAACCACGCGTATCTCGACATGAAGTACACGGAAGCGACGAAACTCGGCCAGGACTGGGCCGGCCTGGTCGAGGTCCGCGACGCTTACGAATGGGACCCGGCGACGCTCGTGCCCGGCGTCGGGGAGAAGTCCGTGGCCGGGGTCGAGGCTCCACTGTGGACGGAAACCATCCGGACCAGCGAGGACATCGAGTACATGGCCTTCCCGCGCCTGCCCGGCGTCGCGGAAATCGGCTGGTCGCCGCAGACGGCCCGGACCTGGCATGGTTACCGGGACCGGATCGCCAAGCAGGCGCCTCGCTGGGAAGCGCAGGGAATCGGCTTCTACCGCTCACCGCAGGTCGACTGGAAGTGACGCCTTAGCTCGCTCCACTTTGGACTGGATGCCCGTGCGGTAGCCCTCCGGCAACGTTTCCGTCGACAGCACCCGCTCGGCCAGTTCCAGCACCGGCCCCGGTTCGGGCAGCTGCGCGTAATTCGCCGAGGCGACGAGGAAGGTCTCCGCGACGGTCGGCCCCTCGGCCCGATCCACGAGGTCGAGCGGCCCGGCCGTCGGGACCGTGCTGGGGCGCAGCACGCGCAGATACCAGCCGCACCGCTGGGTGCTGATCATCGCGGGAACGACGTCCTTGCGGCCGGTCCGCATGGCGAGCTTGAAGCACGGATGGCGCGGCTGGGCGATCTGCACGAGCGCGTCGCCCCAGGCCCAGACGTCGCCGATCCGCGCGTCGGTCTCGAGCGCGCCTTGTACGGAGAGGTTCTCGCCGAAGTCGCCGTGCGCCACGGAGTAGCCCTCCGCGGTCCACGTCAGATAGTGCTCGACCGGGTAGACGTAAACGGCTTTGTCGGGACCGCCGTGCACCGAAAGGTCGGCTTGGCGGTCACCGGCCAGGTTGAGGTCGGACAGCGCCAGTTCCGGAGTGTCGACGCGGGTCTTCCGGATGGCGCTCAGGACCGGCTGGTCCCGCTGGTGGCCGAGCACGGCCGGTTCGCCCACGTAGACGTCTTTCAGCGACAGCATGGGATGAACCTAGCAAGCGACCCTGACAATTTGGCCGGGTCCGGGAAGCCGGAGAGCAGGCGCCCGGTGCGCGGGACACGCGCACCGGGCACCGCGATCAGCCGTTCAGCTCGGCCGATTCCTCGTCGCTGAACAACCGGGACCGGATCAGGAACCGCACCCCTTCCGGCGCCTCCAGCGAGAACCCACTCCCCCGCCCCGGCACCACATCAATAGTCAGATGAGTGTGCTTCCAGTACTCGAACTGCGGCCCGGACATCCACACCGGCACCGCGTCGATGCCGTCTACCGTCAGGTCGCCCAGATGCACGTCGCGGGACCCGACCCGGAACTCGCCGACCGGGTAGCACATCGGAGCGCTGCCGTCGCAGCATCCGCCGGACTGGTGGAACATCACCGGTCCGTGGACTGGCACCAGCCGCCGCAGGAGGTCCGCGGCGGCCGGCGTCAGGGCGACCCGTTCGCCCATCAGAAGAAGCCCAGCGCCTGGTCGGAGTAGGAGACCAGCATGTTCTTCGTCTGCTGGTAGTGGTCCAGCATCATCTTGTGGTTCTCGCGGCCGATGCCGGACGCCTTGTAGCCGCCGAAAGCCGCGTGCGCCGGGTAGGCGTGGTAGTTGTTCACCCACACGCGACCGGCCTGGATGTCGCGGCCCGCGCGGTAGGCGGTGTTGCCGTCGCGAGACCAGACGCCGGCGCCGAGGCCGTACAGGGTGTCGTTGGCGATCTTCAGCGCGTCGTCGTAGTCGTCGAACTTCGCCACCGACACCACCGGGCCGAAGATCTCCTCCTGGAAGATGCGCATCTTGTTGTCGCCCTCGAAGACGGTCGGCTGCACGTAGTAGCCGCCGGAGAGGTCGCCGCCGAGGTCGGACTGCTCGCCGCCGGTGAGGACCTTCGCGCCCTCCTGCTTGCCGATGTCGATGTAGGACAGGATTTTCTCGAGCTGGTCGTTCGAGGCCTGCGCGCCGATCATCGTCTCGGTGTCGAGCGGGTTGCCCTGCTTGATCTTCTTGACGCGCTCGACCGCGTCGCCGAGGAACCGGTCGTAGATGCCGGACTGGATCAGCGCGCGCGACGGGCAGGTGCAGACTTCGCCCTGGTTCAGCGCGAAGAGCGCGAAGCCCTCCTGCGCCTTGTCGTAGAACGCGTCGTTGGCCGCGGCGACGTCGTCGAAGAAGATGTTCGGGCTCTTGCCGCCCAGCTCGACGGTCACCGGGATGATGTTTTCGCTGGCGTACTGCAGGATCAGCCGCCCGGTCGTGGTCTCGCCGGTGAACGCGACCTTGCGCACGCGGTTGCTCGACGCGAGCGGTTTGCCCGCTTCGACGCCGAAGCCGTTGACGATGTTGAGCACGCCCGGCGGGATCAGGTCGCCGATGATCGACAGCAGCAGGTGGATCGACGCCGGGGTCTGTTCGGCGGGCTTGAGCACGATCGCGTTGCCCGCGGCCAGCGCCGGGGCGAGCTTCCAGACCGCCATCAGCAGCGGAAAGTTCCACGGGATGATCTGGCCGACGACGCCGAGCGGCTCGTGGAAGTGGTAGGCGACCGTGTTGTCGTCGATCTGCGAGATGCCGCCCTCCTGGGCGCGCAGGGCACCGGCGAAGTAGCGGAAGTGGTCGATCGCGAGCGGGATGTCCGCGGCGAGGGTCTCGCGGACCGGCTTGCCGTTCTCCCAGGACTCGGCGACCGCGATCTTCTCGAGGTTCTGCTCCATCCGGTCGGCGATCTTGAGCAGGATGTTCGCGCGCTCCTCGGGCGAGGTGCGGCCCCACGCGGGCGCGGCGCCCTCGGCCGCGTCGAGCGCCCGGTCGATGTCGGCCGCCGTCCCGCGGGCGATCTCGGTGAAGGTCTTCCCGGTCACCGGCGTCGGGTTCTCGAAGTACTGCCCGCCGGCCGGCGCGACGTATTCGCCGCCGATGTAGTGGTCGTAGCGGGTCTCGTAGTCGACGACGGAGCCGTCGGTGTTCGGTGCGGCGTATACGGCCATCTTGCCCTGCCTCGTTGCTGGTCGGTGACGGTCGGCGGCGACCGTAGGCCGGGCAACGTTGCGCCGACGTTGCAGCCTTGTGACCAGGGTCTCTACTCTCGTCCACGTGGCAGAGCCGCCCGAACCCGACCTGCTGCGCGACCCGGAGTCGTACGCGCAGCTGCTCCGGCACGTCCGCGAGGCGGTGCTGTCCGGGGCCACCGCGCCGCGTTCGCCGCGCTCGGTGGTGTCGGCGTCGTGGGAGCGCTCGCTGGCCGCGCACGTCGACCCGGACGCCGGCGAGGCCCCGCTGATCTGCGAGGCGGACGAGCTCACCGACCTGCGCGCGGAGCATCCGCTGGCCCCGGTGCTTCCGCTGTTGCGCGAGATGCTGGTGAGCATCGCCGACGACGCCGAGCACATGATGATCGTGACCGACGCGAACGGGCTCATCCTCTGGCGCGAAGGCGCGACCGGCGTGCTGCTGCGCGCGGACCAGGTCGCGCTCACCGAGGGCACCCGGTGGAGCGAAGAGGCGATCGGCACGAACGCGATGGGCACCACGCTCGCCACGGGGAAGCCGGTGCAGATCTACTCCGCCGAACACCTCGTCCGCCGCTATCACACGTGGACCTGCGCGGCGGCTCCCGTACGCGATCCGGACACCGGCGCGCTGCTCGGCTCGATCGACGTCAGCGGTCCGCTGCGGACAGTGCATCCGGCGATGTTGTCGCTGGTCACCGCGACGGCACAGCTCGCCGAGGGACGGCTGCGGGCTCAGCTGGCGGTCCGCGACGAGAAGGTGCGGCGGGCGAACATGCCGCACCTGGCGTCGTTGCGCGGCCGTCCCGGCGCGCTCCTCTCGGCGGGCGGACGGGTGCTGGCCGCCGAAGCGTGCACCCTTCCGTCCACTGTGGAGGTACGGAAAGGCGGCGGCACCGTGACGCTGCCGGACGGCCGGGTCGCCACCGTCGACCCGCTCGACGAGGGCTACCTGCTGCGGATCGCCACGTCCGGTTCCGCGCCCCGCCGCCGATTGACGCTCGAATACCTCACCGATGGCCCCGGATCGACCACTGTGGACGGTCGAGACATTCCCTTTACCTTGCGGCACGCCGAATTGCTGACCCTGCTCGCCCTGCATCCGCGCGGTTTGTCGGCGGAGAAGCTGGCCTTGCAACTGTACGGCGAGGCGGGCAACCCGGTGACCGTGCGCGCCGAAATCCACCGGTTGCGCACCCAGCTCGGCACCGGGGTGTTGCAGACGCGCCCGTACCGCCTCGCGGCCACCGTGGACGCGGATTTCCTGCGCACCAAAGCCGCCCTGCGCGCCGGAGACGCCGCGGCGGCGGTCCGGTCGTTCCAGGGTCCGCTGCTCGCGGAGTCGGAATCGCCCGCGATCCTGGAGGAACGCGAGTCGATCAGCGCGCAGGTCCGGCAGCTGGCGTTGAACAGCCGGGACGCGGATACGTTGTGGGCGTTCTGGGAAACCTCCTGCGGCGCGGACGATCTGGCGATTCTGGACGCGCTGTCCGCGGTGCTGTCACCGTCGGATCCACGGCTGGCAGCGGTGCGGACTCACCGCGCCCGGCTGGGTTAAGCGCGGGCCGTCTCCAGGAGCGCGGCATCGACCGGAGCGGGATAATTCAGCTCCAGATACAACTCCCGCAACAGCAGTCCGTCCATGTGCTGCACCGTCAGCCCCGGCTGCTTGCCGCTCAGGCCGTTGAGGAACCCGCCGAGCTTGAACGCCCCGCGCACCGGCCAGGACGGCATCGCCCGCACCCGGCGCGGATGTCCCGCTGCAGTGGCCAGCCGAGCGAACATGTCCGTCCACTGCAGATTTTCCTCCGCCACCGGAATATCAGCGCCCGATGCTTGCTCCAGCGCATCCACCGTCGCGACACCAACCCCGCGCGCACTCGTCGCCGCAGTCCCGCCCTGAGGCGCGAAGAGCGGCGAGTTCGAACGGACCCACTTCACGATCGGCACCGACCACTGCGGCACCCGATCCTCTGCGACACCAAAGACAAACGGCACCTCGATCACCGCCACCGGCAACCCCGACCCCGCCGTCTCACGCGCGACGCGGGCCTGCTCCAGCCGACTCCGCACGTACGGATGCTTCGCGGCCAACCCCCATTCAGGTCGTACGCGGTCGAAGTACGTGTAGTACGACCCGAGCACCGCCGCGCGCGTACAACCGGCTTCGCGCGCCGCGCGCAACAGCGCGGCGACAGGCGCGACGTTGCCCGCGCGCAACCGAGGCTCCACCGGCCCCCGCCCGACCGCACGGTCGTCCATGCCGCCCGCGAAGACGACACCGTCGTGTCCGTCGAGTGCTTCGCGCAGCTCGGCGTGCGAAGCACTCGAGACGTCGAGCGTCCGGTCGACTCCCACACGTGCGGTACGCGCGACCGCCGTGGTCTCGTGACCGCGTTTCCGCAGCTCGTCGAGCACGTGCTGGCCGAGCAGGCCGCTGCCGCCGACCACCAAGATCTTCATGGTTGCATCCATTTCGGGCTTGTCGTCAGCCGCACTGCATCAGGCAGCGGGCCGCGTCGAACCGGCCCGCTTGCAGATCGTCGAGCCGGATGAGCCAGTACAGCATCCCGACGTCGCCCCACATCAGGTCGGTTTCCTCGTCGCTGTCGAACTGGGCGAGCAGCACCCAGCGGGCCGCTTCCTCCTTGAGCCGCGGATCGTCCCATCCACCCTCCAGCACCGCCGCCGCGATCTGCTTCTCCACCGCGCCCTGGACTGGCGCGGCGAGGCCGCCGACCTGATGGCGTGGCGTGCCCTGGCTGACTTCCCAAGTCATCTCGCCGAACACATCGGTGCCGGCCCGCCAAGGACCGAGGACGTCCTTGACCGCTTCGGCCAGGGACATTCCGCTCGCGACCGCGGTGCGGTCCAGCAGGAGGTGCTCTCGCTCCGGAGCGGTGGCCACGATCTCCGCGAAAACGTCCCGGCGCGGATATGGGTCGAGGCCGGACGGAGGCGTTCGTTCGGCGACCGGGGCGCCCGCGGGCACGAAGAGCACTCGGTAGCCGTCGGCATCGTCGGGCAGGTGGTGTTCGTAGTCCTCGGGCGCGCAGCGTTCGTCGAAGCAGAAGAACAACAGCGTGCCCGCGTCCGGCAGCGGGATGGTCACGAACTCGCGCGGCAGCGACGCGCAATCCACCGCCGCGACGAAGGCAAGCGGCCCTCGGTCCTCCCAGACCGGCCATTCCGCCGCGTCCGGCAGCGCCGGGTTTCCGCCGAGCTGCCCCACGCGCGGCCCGGTGCCCTTGGCGGCGAGCCGGATCCCGGGTTGGAACAGCTCGATCCATTTCGCCGCCGCCTCAGCGGGAAGCCGGTCTTGAGCGAGTGTGCTGAGTCGATCTCTCCATGCCGTCACTCCGCCATAGTGGCGCAAGGCACCGACAAAACTTGATCACCGCTATGGCTGGAGGTCGGGATCCGGCTTGGCGGCGGCCGCGCGCTCGGTGGCCCACCGGCCGTGCCGCGGTCGGAAACCTCGCCGAGGCACCGGGATTCCCAGAGCGACAGGTGCTTGACCATCCCGAGAAGGCTGGTTCCGGTCCGGGTCAGAGTGCGGCGGATTTCGTACTCGCCCCTTCGAGCTTCCAGAGCAGCACCTCGCAGATCGCTGCGCGACTGCTCTTTCACGACCTCGCCGATCATGCGGCGAGCCCTGCCGCGCACCGAGTCCCGCAGTCCTTTCCAGCCGAAACCGACCGCCCCTCACCAGGCTCGCTCAGGCGCGGCGCTCCGCGGTCAGCAGGTCGAGCAGGCCGGGGAGCCGGCGGTTGATTTCCGCCCGGCGCAACCGGATTCCCTTCCGGTTGCCGTAATTGATCTCGTGGATCAGCCCCGCCTCGCGCAAAACCCGGAAGTGGTGCGTCTGCGTCTGCTTGGACACCGGGAGATCGAACGAGTTGCAGGTGCGCTCGCGGTCGCTGCCGTCCGCCGCCAGCTCCGCGATCACGGTGCGGCGGTGCTCGTCGGCGAGCGCGCGGAACACCGTGCCCAGATCGGCGCACCCGGCGTCGTCCTCGGCCGGACCGGACTCGGTCATCGCCTCACCTCTTTCAAGTACGTCTTGCATCGTACCTCACGGCCATGCTTCACTGCAGGTACGACGAGATACGTACCTGAGGGTGCAGCCGGGCTCGACGCCCGCTTGCGGTGCTCGTCGCTTCCCTCTTCGAAAGGTGGCAGCCATGGCGCTTTCGCGCGTCCTGATCCACGGTGCCGGCATCGCCGGCCCCGCTCTCGCCTACTGGCTGGCCCGGCACGGCTATCGGCCGACGGTCGTCGAGCAGGCCAAAGAGCTGAGGTCCGGCGGCAGCGCCGTCGTCGTCAAGGAACCGGCGCTGACGGTCGCCAGGAGCATGGGCGTCCTCACGCAGTTGCGCGAAGTCGCCACCAGCTCGAGCGCCCTCTCGCTCCTCGATCCGGACGGGCGGCAGCTTCTCCGGGTCCCCACGGCTTCCCCGCAGGCGGTCGAGGTAACCCGCTCCGACCTGTCCGCGGTGCTCCACCGGGCAGCGCGCGACGACGCGGAGTTCCTCTTCGACGACACGATCACCGACCTCCAGCAGGACCGATCCGGGGTGGACGTCACTTTCCGCCGGTCCCCGCCGCGCCGCTTCGACCTGCTCATCGGCACGGACGGCATCCATTCCCCAGTGCGCCGCCTGGTTTTCGGACCGGCGGAGCAGTTCACGACCGGCATGGGCATGTACAGCGCGACGGTGCCAATAGCGCCCGGCGCACTCGACGACCCCTCGGTGGCGGTGATGCTGACCGCGCCCGGCCGAATGCTCGCCCTCCATCCGTCCCGGGGAAAGCCACTCGCGATGTTCACCTTCCGCGGCGGGCCAGTGCCCGGCTACGACCGTCACGACACCGCGCTCCACAAGCGAATGGTGACCGAGGCGTACGCGGGAATCGGCTGGCGAGGCCCGGAACTGGTCGAGGCGTACCAGAACCACCCCGCCCCCTTCTTCGATCCGCTCGCCAACGTGCGGATGGACAAGTGGTCGCACGGCCGCGTGGCCTTGCTCGGCGACGCAGCCTCCGCGGTAGCCCTGCTCGGCGACGGGTCAAGCATGGCGATGACCGGCGCCCACACCCTGGCCGAAGCGCTCGCCGAGCATCCCGGTGACCATGCGCGAGCCTTCCAGGCCTACGAGGCGAAACACCGGCGGCAGGTGGACCCGAGGCATCGACGGGTCAACCTCGTCGGCAGGCTGCTCGTGCCGCGAACTCCGCACGGGCTGGCGCTGCGCAATACCGTCGGCCGGGCCGTGGGTTTCGTCACCCGCACCCGGAACACCTTGCCCGCCAAGCAGAACAGCCGGACGTGAGCGGTCGGCAAGAGCACCCGCGACCCCTCGGGTAGACACCGTCTACATACTTTGATAGACAGTGTCTACAAGATGAACCAGGGGTTACGGAGAGCGGAATGGGTTTCCACACGTTCGTCGCCGTCGGCGACAGCTGCGCTGAAGGGCTGGACGATCCCTACCCGGATCACAGCCGGTACCGCGGCTGGGCGGACTACGTCGCCGGGCGGCTCGCGCGCGACGAAACCTCTTTCCGGTACGCCAATCTGGCCGTTCGCGGGCGGCGGCTCGACCAGATCGCCGCGGAGCAGTTGCCCGCCGCCGAACGGCACGAGCCGGACTTGATCGCGTTGTTCGGCGGCGGCAACGACGTGATGAGCCGCGGCTGGGACGCTCGCACGGTCGCGCGTCGCGTGGACACCGCGATCCGGCAGTGCACCCAGATCGCCCCGACTGTCGTCACGTTCACCTTGAGCGACATCGCGCATCGCATGCCGATGGGCGGGCGGATGCGGCCGCGGGTCACCGCGCTCAACGACGCTATCCGCGAGGCTTCGGTCAGTTACGGCGCGAAGCTCGTCGACCTCTGGCCGGACCAGGCCGCCCACGACTCGCGTTACTTCGGGCCCGACCGGCTGCACCTGTCGCAGGCCGGGCACCTGCGCGTCGCCGGCCACGTGCTCGACCGGCTCGGCGTCGCGCACGACGGCAGCTGGCTGCAGCCGCTTCCCGGCGCTCCGGCCCCTGGCAGCGCGCTCGCTGACCTGCGCTGGCTGTGGCAGGAAGTGCTGCCGGTGGGCATCACGCGGCTGCGCAACCGCCTCACCGGCCGGTCCCCGGGCGACGGCTTCCTGCCGAAGCGTCCGGAGCTGCTGCCGGTGGCCTTCTCCGAAGCTCAGGTATGAGCGCGCGACAGCGGTTGATCCGCACCGCGGCGGATCTGCTTGTCGGCTCCGGCGTCGAGGCCGTGACGCTGCGCGGGATCGCGAAGGCAGCAGGCGTATCGCACGGTGCGCCGCTTCGCCACTTCTCGGGACGCGCGGAGCTGCTGTCGGCCGTAGCGACGCTTGGCTTCACACAGCTGCTCCATCGCGGCGCACAGTTGCCCGACGGCACCCCGCGCGAGCGCGTCACGGCCGCCTGTCACGCGTACGTCGACTTCGCGGTGGCGAACCCCGCCATGTTCGAGCTGATGTTCCGTCGCGATCTCATCGACCCGGAGGAACCAGGGTTGGTCGCAGCCAGCAGTGCCGTCTTCGACACCTTCGCCGAGCTAGTGCGTCTCGACCGCGCCGAAGCGGACGACGACCGACTGCGTCCGGGTACGGACCCTCGGCTGGTCGCAGCGTCACTGTGGGCCGCGTTGCACGGTCTCGCGCAGCTGTGGCTGTGGGGTGGCCTCGCCGGAGCCAGCTTCGCGCCTTCGCCGGAATCGGCGCTGGCGGTGACGCTCGACGCGTATCTGGGGTGAAGCTCAGCGGAGAGCCCGGAATCCTCCCCACCCCTGGCTCTCCGCCGAACATCGGGAATGGATGACCATTCGAAACCGAAGGTAACCGCTCGCTCCCCTCCGCGGAATCCTCCTTTCGCCGCAGCGGCGGGCAAACGCTGGCGGCACCCGGCCTGCCGAGGTCGCGGCACGGAAGGGGGAACCGCTGGTCAGCGCGGTAGTTTCGGTGCGTGCCGCGGCTCTGCTGGCGGTCGCAGCCGGACTATTCCGTTTCCCGGAGCAGCGCTCCACCACGGCACCCTCGGCGACCGGGGTGCGCCTGCCCGGTCCGGCGCGGGCGATAACCGAATTCGTTGCGCACCACGTGTTCCCGGCCACGACCAGCCCCGCAGCCGTCCCCGCTCCGGCGGCTGCGACGAACCGGGCGCCCAGTGTCACTCCCGAACATCTGATCGAATATTGTCGTACCCCACGCCTACCGTGCACCCCATGCCGGTCCGCACGGGCCGCGCCTGCTGGAGAGGGGGGTCATGCCCGACCACGACACGTTGCTGGAGCGCGTGCGGAAGCTGCTGGCCAAGGCCGAGGACCCGGCCGTCACGCCCGCCGAAGCCGAGCTGTACAACACCAAAGCGGCGCAACTGATCGCGCGGCACGGGATCGACAACGCGATGCTGGCCGCGTCCGGGCAAAGCGGCGACGACATCACCGTGCTGAAGCTGCCGATCTTCAATCCGTACAGCCGCGACAAAGCCAGCCTGCTCACCAGCATCGCGTACCCGTTGCGCTGCCGGACCTTGCTGCACCGAGTCGGCCAAGGGGTCGAAGAGGTCACCGTGTTCGGTTTCCGCACCGACCTCGCGCGGGTCGAGCTGCTGTTCACCAGTCTGCTGCTGCAGGCGAGCACGCAGCTCACGCGGGTGCGGCCGGAGGAACGGGTCTTCCGCGAATCGCTCGCCGCGTACCGGCGGACGTGGCTGCACGGGTTCGCGCGCGCGGTGCACGAACGATTGAGCGCGGCCGAGGAGAACGCCGCGCGGACGTATTCCGATGTCGCCGGCGGGAAGTCGGCGGAGCTGGTGGTGCGGGACCGGACCGCGTTGGTGCAGCAGGCTTTCGACCGCGAGTACGGCGACCTGCGCTCGGCGGCGCCGCGCCGGTTGTCCGGCTCGGGGTACCGGGAGGGGCACCGGGCCGGGACGCGGGCGAATCTCGACCCCGCGGCGCTCGGCCGCCGGAGGTCCGCGCTTCCGGTGCGGTGAACGTCCGTGCTGCGCATCGAAGACCTGGTCACCCGGCCGGAGCTGCGAGTTCCCGCGCTCCAGCTGGGATTCGTCGGCGGGGAGTTCCTCGGCCGAGGGCTCACTGCCGGGCTGGCCAGCTCGCAGCGGATCGCCGCGCACTGGCCCGAGTTCTTCGTGGTCCTGCTCGACGACGGCGTTCCGGTAGCGCGGGCGGCGGCGATTCCGGTCGCCTTCCCGGCCCCGGAACGGCCCGAACTGCCTGACCACGGCTGGGACGGCGCTCTCGTCTGGGCGGCCGAAGACCATCTCGACGGACGGGAACCCACCACGCTTGTCGCGCTGGAGGTGTACGTCACGGAATCCGCGCGCGGACAAGGTGTTGCCGCGCAAGCGCTGGCGGAGCTGAAGAACCGGGCACGCCGGGCTGGGCTCAACCGGCTGGTCGTGCCGGTGCGGCCGACCGGCAAGCCACCCCTGGAGTCCATTGTGGACTACCTGGCCCGGGGCACCGATCCGTGGCTGCGCAGTCACGAGCGGCTGGGCGCGGAGTTCCGGAAGGTCGCGCCGTTCGCGATGACCGTCACCGGCACGCTCGCGCAATGGCAGCAGTGGACCGGTGTCCGGCTCAACGACGGCCACACCGTCGTGCCCGGCGGAATCGCGCCAGTGCTGGCGTCGACGGAACAGGATCTGGGCGTCTACGTCGAGCCGAACGTCTGGTACGAACACCCGCTCTGACTAGGCCTGCTCCCAGCTGGGCAGCCAGACCCCGTCGCCCGGCTCCAGCCCGGTCACCAGGTAATCGCGCAGTTTCCGCACGTCCGGATGCGCGGGTTCGCGTCGCCACAGCAGCGACATCGGGTACACCGGCGTCGGGTCGACCACCAGCACCCGGCGGAGGTCGTACTCGTCCGGCCAGAAGTACCGCGAGCCGGCGCCGACGAAGGTCGACAGGTCCGGCGAGGTCGCCAGTTCGTCGAGCATCGTCTCGTTGCCGAAGACCGGGCCGGACACGTCGATGTCCAGGTCGAACGCCTCGGCCAGCTCCGCGTAGTACGCGCCCCATTCCATGTTCGCCGACAGCCCCGGCATCCAGATCCGGTGGCCGGCCAGTTTCGCGATCGGCACCGACGGCAGGTCCGCGAACGGATGCCGCGGGCCGACCAGCAGCTCGTGCGCGTCGTAGTCCACCACTCCGCTGGTCACGCCGCCGGGCAGGTCGCGTTTCCGCACTCCGCGGAACGCCGCGTCGACCGAACCGGACGCGACCGCGGCGACGGCGGCGTCGAAACTCAGCTCCGCGCCGGTGGTCACGACCTCCAGCTCCACCTCGGGGAACGCCCGGTGGAAGCTCAGCGCCAGCTGCGCCGACCTGGTCCGCCGGTTCAGCACGTCCACCCGCAGCGGGCGCTTCTCCGGACGCACCGCGGCGAGCGCGCGTTTCTCCGCGTCGAGGAGCACCCGCGCGTGCGGCAGAAACGCCTCGCCGTCGCTGCTCAACCGAGCCCCGCGCGCGGTTCGGGTGAACAACTGCACGCCTAGCTCGCGTTCCAGCGCACCGACGCGTTTGGACACAGCCTGCTGCGTGATCCCCAGCTCCGCGGCCGCTTCCTGGAACTGCCCTCCGTCCACGACCGCGACGAAGGTCCGCACGAATTCCAGCTCCACGGGCCAATCCTAAGCGCTCGCGCCGCCGGGCGCGGACCCTTGCGCTAACCCCGCTACTTGTCTGAGGAGTTGTGCTACGCTCCCTCTCGATGTTCACGCGCTTCCTTCTCCTTCGCCGCCACGGCGGGGCCTGACCGGACCGGCCCCCCGCCGTGGGGCGAGCACGCGCGCCGGTCGATTCCGACCACCTGAAGGACCGCACATGAACACCGTTTGGAACCGGCAGCGAGCCTCCCGCATGCCGTCGCACCGCTACCGCGACGTCTACCAGCGCGTCGACGTCCCCAACACCGACCGGGCCTGGCCCGGCAACCGGATCACCCAGGCCCCGCTCTGGGTGCCGGTCGACCTGCGCGACGGCAACCAGGCGCTGGCCGAACCGATGGACCCGGCGCGCAAACGCCGGTTCTTCGAGCTGCTGATCGGCATGGGGTACAAGGAAATCGAGGTCGGCTACCCGTCGGCGTCGCAGACCGACTACGACTTCGTCCGGCTGCTCGCGGAAACCGACCTGGCCCCGGAAGACGTCACCATCGTCGTGTTCACACCGGCGCGGCGGGACCTGATCGAGCGCACCGTGGAGTCCGTTCGCGGCATCCGCAACGACGTCGTGATCCACCTGTACACCGCCACCGCGCCGACCTGGCGCACGGTGGTTCTCGGCCACGATCGGGCGTCACTGAAAGAACTGATCCTCACTGGCGCCCGCGACGTTCTGCGCGCGACCGGCGACCTGCCGAACGTCCGCTTCGAGTTCTCGCCCGAGGTCTTCAACCTCACCGAACCCGACTACGTGCTGGAGATCTGCGACGCGGTCACCGAGACGTGGCAGGCGAGCCCGGACCGTCCGGTGATCCTGAACCTGCCCGCGACGGTCGAGATCGCGACGCCCAATGTGTACGCCGACCAGATCGAGTACATGCACCGCAACGTCGCGCGCCGCGATTCGGTGATCCTGTCCGTGCACCCGCACAACGACCGCGGCACCGGTGTCGCCTGCGCCGAACTCGCCGTGCTGGCCGGGGCCGAACGCGTCGAGGGCTGCATTTTCGGCAACGGCGAACGCACCGGGAACGTCGACCTGGCGACGCTCGCGCTGAATCTGCACGCACAGGGCGTCGACCCGATGATCGACTTCTCGGACATCGACGAGATCCGCCGCACCGTCGAGTACTGCAACCGGATCGAGGTCCACGCCCGGCATCCGTACGTCGGCGACCTCGTGCACACCGCGTTCAGCGGCACCCACCAGGACGCGATCAAGAAGGGCTTCGCCGAACACCACGCCCGCGCCGCGGAAACCGGCGTGCCAGCCCGCGACCTGGACTGGCGCGTCCCGTACCTGCCGATCGACCCCGCCGACCTCGGCCGCGACTACGCCGCCGTCATCCGGGTCAACTCGCAGTCCGGCAAGGGCGGAATCGCGTATCTGCTGGAAAGCGAGTACGGCATCACGCTGCCGCGCCGACTGCAGATCGATTTCGCGCGCCGCGTCCAAGAGCACACTGACGGTTCGGGCCACGAGGTGACCGCGACCGAACTGTGGCAGCTCTTCGAGGCCGCCTACCTCCAGCCGAATCCGGCAATCACGTTGTCCCGCTTCGAAAATTCGGCCGACGAGCACACCAGCATCACGCTGTGCGTCGACGGAATCGAGCATCCGAGCACCCACACCGGAACCGGACCGGTCGAAGCCCTCACCGCGGCGCTCAGCGAACACGGGCGGAAGGTGGACATCGTGGCCCTGCACCAGACGAGCATCGGGTCCGGGAATGACAGCGAAGCGTTGACGCTGCTGGAATACCGGACCGACGGCGGTACACAGTGGACAGCTGGACGCGATCGTTCGGTACTCGCGGCCAGCCTGACCGCGGTGGTGAACGCGGCCTGAGCCACGGCGGTGCGAGCGTGCCCTGCGCTCGCACCGCCTCAGCCGCTACCCCGAAGAAACGCCAGCACCGCCAACACCCGGCGGTTCGCGTCGTCCGTCGGCGGCAAGTCGAGTTTCGAGAGGATGCTGCCGACGTGTTTGCCCACCGCGGCGTCCGACACCACCAAGCGCCGGGCAATCGACGCGTTGGAGTGCCCCTCGGCGATCAGCGACAACACTTCCCGTTCCCGCGCCGACAAGCGGGCGAGCGGGTCGGCCCGGCGGCGCAGCAGTTGGCGCACCACCTGCGGATCCACCGCTGTGCCGCCGTCGACGACCTGGCGCAGCGTCCCGATGAAGTCCTCGACGTCGACTACCCGGTCCTTGAGCAGGTAACCGACCCCGCGGCCCTCGGCGGAGTCGAGCAGGTCGGCCGCGTGGTGGTGTTCGACGTATTGACTCAACACCACCACCGCCAGCTCCGGCCGCGTGCGCCGCAGTTCGACCGCGGCGCGCAGGCCCTCGTCCGAATGGCCGGGCGGCATCCGGATGTCGGTGAGCACCAGGTCTGGATCGTGCTCGCGCACGGCCGCGTGCAGACCCTCGGCATCACCGACCGCGGCGACAACCTCGAAGCCGAACCGTTCCAGCAACCCGCACAATCCCTCGCGCAGCAGCACCTCGTCTTCGGCGAGGACGACTCGCATCGGCTCTCCCCTCAGCACGGCAGCTCCACTCGCACGACCGTCGGCCCGCCGACCGGACTGCGCACCCACATCCGCCCGCCCAGCACGGCAACCCGGTCGCTCAACCCGGTGATCCCCGTGCCGCGCGAAGGATCAGCACCGCCGGCTCCGTTATCCCACACCTCAAGGGTAAGCATCCGACCGACAATTCCGGCGGTCACCGAGGCACAGCTGGCCGCGGAATGCTTCGCGACGTTCGTCAGCGACTCGGCGACCACGAAGTAGGCAGTGGATTCCACGGACTCCGGCAACCGCTCCGGCACCGCCACGTCCACCGTGACCGGCACCGCGCAAGCATCGGCGAGTTCCTCCAGCGCGGCGGGCAAACCGAGTTCGGCCAGCGCCCGCGGATGGATTCCGTTGATCAGCTCACGCAGCTCGATCATCAGCTTCTTGGCCTGATCATGCGCGTCCGACACCGCTCTCGCCGCCTCCGAATCCGGCGGCAGATCCACCTTCGCGAGCCCCAACTGCAGGCTCAGCCCGACCAGCCGCTGCTGCGCACCGTCGTGCAGATCGCGTTCGATGCGCTTGCGTTCCGCGTCGAACGCCGACAGCAGCCGGGTGCGAGATTGCGACACCTCGGTGAGCTCGCCGCGAAGCTTCTCGGCGGCTCCGTCGGTGAGCAGCGCACGGGCCAGCATCGCATGCAGGCCAGCGAATCCGGACAACAGGTAGCCCGAAACAACGAGCAGCACCACCCCGGCCAGCGCGTACGGCACCGCCCCTCCGGGAGTGGAAACCTCAGTGAAGCCAACGGAAATCGTCTCATTCGGACCGACGAGCAGCGGACTTGCCACCAGAATCACGGCGAAGAACGCGACCATGCCAGCCACCGAGTACAGCGCCGGAATCGCAGTGCACAGCAGAACCGCGTATCCGAGTTCGCGCCACGACGCCGGTTCCGTGTACCGCGCCCGCATCCGGGGCCACCAGCCCACCTCACGGATTGGTCCAAAGGGGACAGTCACCGGGTTGAGGTCGACCATGCGCAACCGCTGCCGTTCGACCCCGGCCACCACCGCCGCCCACGCCGGACCCGCGCTCAGGAACACCAGCATCCCGAACACCGAGAACACCGCGACCAGCCCCAGTTCCGAAGTCTGCCCGTGCACGACTCGGCTGACCAGCACCGCGAGCGGCAACAGGCAGAACCCGAACGGCAGACCGAACAGCAGCGTCATCGGGCCGGTGCTGAGGCCGTAGAGCAGCGCTCGCCACGGCCAGGAGGAAATCAGGAATGTCCGATGCGCCAAGGCATCCAGCATTGTGCGCGGTTTCGCGGTCGCAGAGACGGTAGCCACGTGATCCAGATTAGCCAGCGGGTTGTCCGGTTTCGATCAGCTTGCCCGTAGTCTCCGAGGTGGGGCTAGGCATACCACGGCGGCAGGTTGCCCGCCCGAGTGAGCAAGCGGCGCAACGGCGTACGCGTGAACATCCCCATCACCATCGCGTTCCGCCGCGCCTGTCTCGCCGTGCTCGGAGCCCACTGCTTGAGCGTCGCCTGGCTCGCGTCGCGCTGTCCCCAGCGGACGAACCGGCGCATCCGGGTTTCGTAACCGCCGAGGTCGCCTGCCTCGATCGCCTCCGCCAACGCCTCTGCGCCCATGATCGCCATCGCGGTGCCGAGCCCGGTCATCGGCGAGCCTGCCCACGCCGTATCGCCGAGCAGCACGGCTCTCCCAGCGGACCACGCCGGAGCGGTGACCTTCACCAGCTCGTCGCAGTAAAAACCGGGGTCGTGCGCGATCGCGTCGAGCACGGACGGCAGGTGCCAATCGTCCGCGATCCCGGCCTGTTCGATGCTGTCCGCGAGGAACTTCCGCTGCGCCGCACCGTCTCGGACAAGGTCTTCGCGACGCGGTGTTCGTACCGCGAGCAACGCTTGGCCACCGACGCGGCCTGGCCGGATGGCCACCATCACCCCGCCGCCGACGGCGAACATCCGCATGTCCGAGCCGAATTCGCGCGGGTACGGCACCGCGACGAAGGCAAGATAGCCGCCCAGGTACTGCGCCTCGGCCGCGGGAAACAACCGCGCCCTAGTGGACGACCGGGTGCCCTCGGCGATCACCAAGAGATCCGCGTCGATCCGTCCGCCGCAGTTGGTCTCGACCCGCACACCAGCGGCGCCGACCTCGGCGTGCACCAGGTGTTCTCCATAGTGGACGTCCGCCGCGGACGCCTTCTCCAGTACCGCGTTCAAATCCTCGCGACCGATCTCGACGTCGGCAACGATCCCGCCGACCTGCGCGGGCATCCGCCACAGCTCGCGTCCGTCCCGGCCGACCGCGACCATCCGCTCCTCTGCCACCCGCACCGCGAGCACGTCGTCGAGCAACCCCCATTCGCGAAGCACCTCCTGGCTGTGCCCGCGCAGGTCCACCGTGTGGCCGCCGATCCGCGGCCCGTCCGCGCGTTCGAGCACGGTGGCGCTGATCCCCCGACGGCCCAGCGCGACCCCGAGTGCGTTGCCAGCGATCCCGCCTCCGCTGATCACGATCCTTGGTGTTTTCACTGGTCCGACGGTAGCGCCGGATTAGTACATTGTGCAAGACGTTGTGCGATACGCTGTGCAAGACCTCGTCTGAGACACCGGGGTAAGGTGGCTGCCGTGGGTAACCGTGAGGATCTTCTGGAAGCCGCTCGCGTCTGCTTGCGCGAACGAGGCCTGAGCACAACCGCGCGCGACATCGCGTCCGAAGCCGGCGTCAGCCTGGCCGCGATCGGCTACCACTTCGGGACGAAAGACGCGCTGCTCGCGCAAGCCGCCACCGAAGCCATCGGCGACGCACTGGGCGCCTGGATCGAGAACACCCTCCGCGAGACCCCGGCCGGAGCCGACCCGGGCCGGACCTTCGCCGAGTTCTGCGGACGACTGCCCGAGGCGTTCGCCTCAGTGCAGCCCCACCTGCTGACGTCGCTGGAACACCTCACGCGCCTTGTCCGCACCGGCGATCCGCAAACGACGATGGCCCCGGCGATGCGGCAAAGCACCGATGCCCTCGCCAAGATCCTCGGCGCCGTTCACCCGCAGCTCTCGCCGTCCGAAGTGGACGGTCTGGCACAGCTGTACCACGCGGTGCTCAACGGCGCGTCCCTGATCTGGCTCGCCGCACCGGATTCCGCGCCCACCGCCGATCAGTTCCAGCACGCCGTCTCGGCCTTGACTTCGAGTTAACTTGAGGTCTTACTTTCGGCGTCGTGACCGAAACGACTGACGCCGCAGTACGGCGCCCACCGCGATCCCTGCTGGCGACGCTGCTCGGCGTCAGCACCATGACCATCATGGCCAGCGCCACGATCACGCCCGCCTTGCCGGGCATGGAACGGCATTTCGCCGCCGAACCGCACGCGGAGCTTCTCGTCCGGCTGGTGCTCACCCTGCCCGGGCTGGCGATCATGGTGTCCGCGCCGTTGCTCGCCAAACTGAGCGGACGGACCGGACGCGTGCCGGTGCTGCTCGCCTGCCTCGCCCTCTACACCGTCGGCGGCGGATCCGGCCTGCTGCTGGATTCACTCCCCGCGCTGCTCGTCGGACGGGCCGTGCTCGGGATCGGCATCGCCGGGATCATGACCACGTCGACCGCGTTGATCGCCGACCACCACGCCCCCGAGGAACACGGCCGAGTGCTCGGTTTGCAAGGCGCGGCAATGGGTTTCGGCGGCGTCGTCGCGCTGCTGCTCGGCGGGGTGCTGGCGGCGGTGGACTGGCGGGGACCGTTCGCGATCTACCTGCTGGCGATTCCGATGCTGGCGCTCGTCCTGCGCTTCGTGCCGGACGCACCCGTCCAGCCGGCCGACCCGACGGACACCACCGCCGCGTCGCCGTGGCAACCGCGGCTGCTCGGGCTGTACGCGCTGGTCTTCATCGGTGTCGTCGTCTTCTACACCGTTCCGACGCAGGCCCCGTTCTGGCTGGCCGAGGTCGGCGGCGCGGGACCGGCCGTCGCGGGAGCCTTGATCGCGGCGGTCAACCTGGTGATGACCCTGGTGGGACTGAACTTCCGCCGGCTGCGCGCCCGCTGGTCCTTCCCGGCGCTGGCCATCGCGATGTTCGCCGCGTTCACCGTGGGACTGATCGTGCTCGGCACCGCCGGTGCGCTGTGGACCGCCGCAGTGGGCATGGTCGTGGTCGGACTGGGCATCGGGCTGCAGAACCCGACCCTCAACGGCTGGCTGGTTTCGACCGCGTCGCCAGGCGCCCGAACCCGGTCGCTGGGGCTGCTGACGTCCGCGTTGTTCCTCGGACAGTTCTCGTCGCCGCTGATCGCGCAGCCGGTGATCGACGCCGTCGGAATGGGGACGACGTTCGTTCTAGCTGGAGCTTTGGCCGCGGTCGTCGGCATCGGCGTGGCTGTCGTCCATCGGCGATGACACATAATCGACGACCTGCGCGTGCGTAGCGAACCAAACCCCGTCGTGCGAGGCGATGTGCTCCAGCAACTCGGCGAGAATCGTGATACGAGAACGATGTCCGATGAGGTGCGGATGCATGGTGAGCTGGAAGAGGCCGCCCTCGGCCAGGGCGAGGTCGAACTCGTCGCGCCAGATCGGCAGCACTTCCCGCGGCGGGGTGTACGGGCGCTGCGAGCCGTGGCGGTTCATCGTGAAATACGGCGCGTCGTCGCGGATCCATTCCACCGGAAGCTCGACCATGCCGGTCGGTTCGCCGTCGGCGAGGATTTCGTAGCAGTCGTTGTCCGCCATCAACGAGGAGTCGTAGGCCAAGCCGAGTTCTCGGATGATCGCCAGCGAGCTTTCGGAGAAGTCCCACGACGGGGTGCGGATGCCGACCGGACGCGTGCCGGTGAGCCGTTCCAGCGTGTCCGCCGCCCGGAAGGCGAGGTCGCGTTCCGCCGAGGGAGGCAGTTGCGCGTTGCTCTCGTGGATCCAGCCGTGCAGCGCGACCTCGTGCCCAGCGTCCACATAGGACTGTGCCTCGCCGTCGTGCAGCAACGCCGACACCGCGGGCATGAAGAACGTCGACGGCGCCCCGAACCGCTCAAGCAGCTTCAACACTCGCGGCACGCCGACCCGTGCGCCGTACTCGCCTTGCGAGAGCTTGCCCGGCAACACGTGGCCGTCGCGCAGCGAGATCGTCTCGTGGTCGGAATCGAACGACAACGCCACGGCCACCCGCGCCCCGCCCGGCCAGGACTCCGGCCGCAACGGCCGCCCGGCGCGTACGCGATCGACATGGCCGCGCCAGGTCTGCTCGCTCCACTGCCACGGTTCGGTCATGATTCCTCCCCCTGCGACGCGAGGCTTCATCGTATCGCTGTGCCACGATGAGGCACATGCACGACGAAGAGGCCGACAAGCGGTCCAGCGGGGTCCGGACGATGAACAGTGTCCTCAGCACGCTGCGAGTGTTCGAGGAAGTCGCCCAGCGACAGCCGATCGGCGTCTCGGAGCTGGCGCGATGCACGGAAATCCCGAAGAGCACCGTGCAGCGCGGCCTGATCACGCTTCAGCAGGCCGGATGGCTGAAGGTCGTGGACGAGGAACGCGCACGCTGGGGGGTCGCGCCGAGGGTGCTGGCGCTCGGGTTGCGCGACTGCGGAAAGCCGGACCTCAAGGAGGTCGCCGAGCCGGTTATCAAGCGGCTCGCCGCCGAGACGAACGAGACCGTCATGCTGGCCGAACGCGACGGCGACAGCCTCGTCGTCGTCGCCAGCCAGCACACCGACCAGATCGTGCGAGTCGTGCTCGACGTGGGCACGCGGGTTCCGCTGCTGGCTACGTCCGGCGGTACGGCGATCATGGCGCTGCTCGACGAAGCCGAGATCGAAGAGTTGTTCACCCACGAACTTCCGGAGTTCGCGCAGCAGCCGGATTTCGTCGCGCTCCGCCGCGACATCGCGCTGACCGCGAAGCGGGGTTACGCGCTCAACGGATCCTCATCGTGGTTCCGCCCGCAAGTGTCGTCGATCGGGGCGGCCATCACCGACCAGGCTGGACGCCCGGTGGCGACGATCACCCTCGCCATTCCCGACACGCGCTACACCCGCTCGCAAGAGAAGACCTTCGCGCCGCTGGTCGTGGCCGCGGCGGCCGAGGTCAGCCGCTTGCTCGCCGAAGACTGAGACGGAGTGTGCCGCAGTGCGGAATGAGGCGTACCGTACTGTGGCATGAGCGAGTTCAGCGCCTCCCGCGCGGAGTTCCCCGAAACCACCCCGTTGCGCTTGCGCGACGTCACCTTCCGCAATCGCGTCTGGATGTCCCCGATGGCGCAGTACGCGGCCGGTCCGGACGGGCTGCCGACCGAATGGCACCTGGCGCACTACGGCCCCCGCGCGATCGGCGGCGTCGGACTGGTCATGGTCGAGGCCACCGCGATCAGCCCGGACAACCGGTGCACCGCCGCCGATCTCGGGCTCTGGAACGAGGAACAGGCGCTCGCGCACCGGAAGCTGACCTCGTTCGTATCCGGCCACGGCGCGGTGCCCGCGGTGCAACTGAACGCCGTCGGCCGCAAGGGATCGCACCAGGTCCCGTGGGTCGGCGCCGGACAGAACGGCCCGGTGCCGGTCTCCGCCGGCGGCTGGGAGCTGATCGCGCCGTCGGCGATCCCGTTCGGGGACCTGGCGATGCCCCGCCCGGCCACCGCGGCCGACCTGGACCAGGTCGTCGAGGACTTCGCGCACGCGACCCGGATGGCCGAGCTGGCCGGTTACCAAGCCGTCGAAATCCATGCCTCGCACGGCTATCTGCTGCACCAGTTCCTGTCCCCGCTGTCCAATCGCCGCACCGACCAGTACGGCGGAAGCGCGCAGAACCGGATGCGCTTCCCGCTGCGCGTCGCCCGCGCCGTGCGGGAGGCGTTCCCCGAGGACAAGCCGGTGTTCGTCCGCATCACCGCCACCGACTGGGTCGAGGGCAGCATCGCGCTCGACGACGCCGCGGAGTTCGCCAAGGAACTGGCGGCCGTCGGGATCGACCTTCTCGACGTCACCTCCGGCGTGCTCGTGCGCGATCGCGGAGCGCGGCCGCCGAACCAGGAAGGCGTGAACGTCGAATTCGCCGCCGCGCTCAAGGAATCGTCCGGGCTGGCCGTCGCGCCGGTCGGCCAGATCACCGATCTGGCGGCGGCGGGCCAGATCATCCGCTGGGGCAAGGCCGACGCCGTCCTGATGGGCCGCTCGCTGCTGCGCGACCCGTACCTCGCCCTGCGAAACCAGCCCCAAGAGGCCTGGCCCGTCCGCTACCACCGCGCTTTCTGAGGAGCAGTCGCGTGAACCGCGAAACCCGCCGCCCGGACGGCACGCAAATCCATTACACCGCAACCGGTCCCGCCGACGGGACCGCCTTGACGCTCATCCACGGCTGGGGCTGTGACCGCGGCGACTTCGACCCGATCGTCGAACACCTTCCGCCCGACGTCCGTGTGCTGGCCGTCGACCTCGCCGAGCACGGCGACTCCCGGTCGGACCGCGACACGTGGACCATCGAGGAATTCGCCCGCGACGTGGCCGCCGTGCTGGCCGCCGAAGCGGTCGAATCCACTGTCGTGGCCGGGCATTCGCTCGGCGGAGCGGTCGCGGTCGAGACCGCCCGGCTGCTCCCGGACACGGTCACCCAGGTGATCGCGCTCGACGCGTTGCACTACCTGAACTTGTTCCCCGCGCAGAGCGAGGAGGACGTCCAAGCGTTGCTGCGGCCGTTCCGGGAAGACTTCGCCGGCGCGATGCGCGGCATGGTCGAGGGCGGCTCGCCGGAAGGCACCGATCCGTCCTTGGTGGACAGATATACCGAGAAGATGGCCTCGGTACGTCAGCCAGCGGGTCTGCACTCGCTCGAAGGTCTGGCGCGCTGGGACCTCGACGCGGCGCTGCGCGAAGTCGCCCAGCCGGTCGTGTTGTACGCCGTGCGCTCGATCATCGCCCAGGAGGCGATAGACCGCTACGGCGACCGGATCCGGATCGAACTGGTCGACCTCGGCAGCCACCACTTCCCCGTCGAATCCCCTGCGGAGACTGCGAAACTCCTGGCCAGCGAGCTTTAGGCCCGCCGTCCGCCATCGACCGACAGCGTCGTCCCGGTGACGTACGACGCGGCGTCCGAGCAAAGCCAGACCATGGCCGCGGCGGCTTCTTCCGGCGTCGCCAGCCTGCCGAGCGGAGTGATCGCCTCCTGCCGGGCGATCATGCCGGGGTCACCGGCCCACTGGTCGAACCCCGGCGTCCGCGTCGGCCCCGGGCACACCGCGTTGACGCGGATGCCGTCCGCCGCGTAGTCCACCGCCGCGACCTTGGTCAGGCCGACAATCCCGTGCTTCGTCGCGACGTACGCCGGCGCGTTCGGGATCGCGTACAACCCGCCGTTGGACGCGACGTTCACGATCGCGCCACCGTGGAGGTGCGGCAGTTCGTACTTCAGGCACAGGAAAGTCCCGGACAGATTCACCTGCACGACGCGTTCGAACTCGGCGAGGGTCAGCTGGTCGACGCGTTGGCGGGACGACACCCCGGCGTTGTTGACCGCGAAGTCGAGTCCGCCGTACGCCTCGACCGTCTGCTTGATCGCGGCCTGTACCGAAGACTCGTCGCCGATGTCGACCTGGACGGCCAGCGCCTCCCCGCCGTCCTTCTTGATCAGCTCGACCGTCTCCACCGCGGCGGCCTCGTCGATGTCCAGCACGCCCACCGCCGCTCCGGTGCGCGCGAACTCGATCGCCGCCGCCCGGCCGATCCCGCTGCCCGCCCCGGTGACGAGCCCGCGTCGCTGGTTCACGACAGCGACTCGTGGTTCGCCCAGGCCACCCGGTACGAATGCCGCGCCTGCCACCGGTCGATCAGCTCGTGCAGTTCGGGCGCGGCGAAGCTCTTGGCCAACGTGTCGAGGTCGGCGACGGTGACCTGGATGATCGCGGTCGCGATCAGCGCCGGAATAGCGTCCTCGCCCGGGATCGGCAGGTGCCGCCGGGTTTCGACCGACTCCGCGAACCCGGTCGCCAGCATCGCCTGTTTGATATCGCTGAGGTACTGATCCAGCTCGCCATCGGGGAGCGGCTGGTCGAACGAAACAATCATCGTGTGCGTGATCATGCTTCAAGTTTTGCCCTCGGATCGGCTGGACGTCCAAGACCGATTCGCTATTCGGCGATAACCTGGAGGCATGGCTGAACTGGAGACGCGCGAACTCGAGTACTTCCTGGCAGTCGCCGGCGAACTGCACTTCGGCCGCGCCGCCGTGCGGTTGTCGATCGCTCAGCCCGCGCTGTCGAAGGCGATCCAGCGCATCGAAAACCGGCTCGGCGTGCAGTTGTTCACGCGCTCCAGCCGCCATGTCGAACTGACCGCGGCCGGCGAGGCGCTGCAGGAACACGGACGACACGCACTGAACGCGGTCAGCGCCGCCGCCCGCAACGCCCGCCGCGCCGGGGAGAGCCACCTGCGCCTGGTGCTCAAACCGGGCGGCGACGCCGGACTGCTGTCCGGAATCCTCGCCGAATACTCCCGCCATCCCGACGCCCACCAGGTCGACATCCTCTTCAGCGGCCCCGCCGACCGCACCGACTTCCTCCTCAGCGGCCGCGCGGACGTCGGCCTCCTGTTCGTCCCGTTCGACGACCTGACCGGGCTCGCCTCCGAACCCCTGCACGCCGAGGACCGCGTCGCCATCCTCCCCAGCACGCACCGGCTGGCGCAACGCTCGTCCGTCCGGCTGTCCGATTTGGACGGTGAAACGCTGCCGTCGTGGAAGGGCGTGCCCGGCGTCGAAGGAACCGGCCCCCAGGTGGCCGACGTGGTTCAGCTGCTGCACCTCGTCTCGCTGGAGCGGATGGTCGGGGTGCTGCCGCGCTCGCTGGTCGACCAGGTTCCGCCGGGGGTGGTCTGCGTGCCGATCGGGGACGCCCCGCCCAGCCAGCTGGTACTCGCGTGGAACGAACAGGACCGGCGGCCCCAGGTGGCTTCGTTCGTCCGCGCGGCACTGGATTCGGTTCGGTGAAGCGCGGTAATTCCGTGCCGCCCGGCGGCGCGGAGTGTCATGCTGGCCTGCGTGGAGGACATCATCGCCGCGGTCGGCCCCCGGCTCCGGCACTTCCGGCGGCAACGTAACTGCACCCTGGACGAGCTGTCCACCGCGACCGGCATCTCGATCAGCACGCTCTCCCGTCTGGAATCCGGCCAGCGCAAGGCCACCCTCGAACTGCTGCTCCCGATCTCCCGCGCGCACCGGGTCCCGCTGGACGAACTGGTCGGCACCTCGCCGCTGCAGCCGGTCACGCGCAGCGATCGGATCGTCGTGCCGCTCACTCAGCGGCCCGGCCAGTTCCAGTCGGCGAAGATGATCTTCGACGCCGCCCGATGCGAGCCCGACCCGCGCACTCATCCCGGGCACGAGTGGTTCTGCGTGCTCAGCGGCAAGGGCAGGCTCGTGCTCGGCGACCACGACGTCGTCCTCAAGGCGGGCGAGGTCGCCGAATTCGACACCCGGATTCCGCATTGGTTCGGCAGCACCGGCGAGGGGCCGGTCGAAATCCTCAGCATGTTCGGCAAACAGGGCGAGCGCATCCGCGTCCGGGCCAGGACGCGCTGATTGCTCCGTTCGGCGGCATAACCTCGGGCGCGCGCGAAAACTTATGCCCGCGCTGACCTGCGCCGACCCGAACACCCCGTCGAAAGTCGGTGCCTGGCACCGAAAATCCCGACCTAACATCCGTGTCCCGCGGACGGACCCCCTTTTCCCTCCGCGCGTTTCCTTCGCCTACGACGAGGAGATGCACCGATGCGGAAACTCTTCGCCCTGCTCACTTCCGCCCTGGCGGCCGCGGCCGTCGTCGCCGGCAGCCCGCCGGTTTCCGCGGCTCCGGACAGCGGGGTGGTGCCCGGGCTGACCGGCGCCGCCGCGAAGGCCGCCGCCGGGACCGCGGCGGACAAGTTCCTCCGGTTACGCCACGAAAAGGCCGGCCGCTCGGTCAAACCGCGGCTCGACGCGCAGCAGCACACTTTCTGGGGCCCCGAACCACAACTTTCCAGCGGCGCGGACGGAATTCTCGTCACGCACAGTGTCGTTCCCGATCTCCGCCTCTCGAACAGCGCGGACGTCGTCTACGCCCCGACGGTCAAGCCCACCGGGCATTCCTGCATCGAGGTCGTCACCGCGTACGGGCTCGACCAGGGCGGTCAGGTCTGGGCCTGGGACTGGTGCGGGACAGTCGGACCCGCGAAGGTCGTCCCGCTGGACGACTCGTTCCTGTCCACCTACACGTCCACAGTGGACGGACACCCGGCGTTCACCGTCCAGGAAGTCCAGACCGACGCGGGCGCCAACAGCTGGACCGCCTCGCTCTACAACGTGAAGACCGGCAAGTGGGACGACCTGTTCTCGCAAAGCGGGAGCGACCAGAGCACCCTCAACGAGGGCTGGGACATCTTCGAGCTGTACTCGACCGTCGACCCGTCGACCGGCCAGGCCTACTACTGCTCGGACGCCAAGGGCAAGGTGTTCGAATCCAGCCAGCTGCAACTGCGCATCGGCGGCCAGTGGACGCCCGCGACGGAGTCGAACTCGCCGTTGCAGCCGACCGCCAACCCGAACCCCAGCGACTACAGCTGCTCGTCGCTGCAGTTCGAGGTGCCGACGCCGAACAGCAACTGGCGCGTCACCGTCTAGCCCCCGCCCCGGCAGGAGTGCGGTGCCACCAGCGGTCGAACGCGGCACTGCACCCCTGCCGGTTGGCGTAATCACGAGCCACCTGCTGAGATATCTCGCCGACCCGGTCCGCGACCATCGTGCCCGGCCGGTAGCACAACCGCAGCTCCTGCCACAGCGGCGCGTCCTCGATCGCCCGCACCACGATCCCGTCCTGCCGGTCCTCCCGCGTCGCCAACGCCGGCGCGACCGCCATGCCCTCGCGCACCAGATCCAGCAAAGTAGCCAGACATTGCGGCCGGTGCGGCTGATCCAGCACCACGCCGTGCTGTCGGCAGACTTCCTGCAGGTACACCGACCATCGGGTCGTCCACGGCGGATCGTCCGCCCAGGGATACGCGGCAAGTTCCGCCAGCGGTATCTCGCCGCTCGCGGCCAGCGGATGCTCTTCGGCCAGAATCACGAAAACCGGCTCCCGCGCTTGTACCACGAGACTCTCGACGCCGTCCGGAACGAGCCGATCCGGAAGCGGCGCGAGGTAAATCAGCGCGAGGTCGAGGTCCCCGTCCGCGAGCGCCGCCAACGTCCGGGCCTCGTCCTGTTCCTCGTGCACCCGGACCGACGGACACCACGGCTGATCCCGCAACCACCTTGCCAACGCGAGATGCAGAAACCCGCTGTACCCGCCGAGACGAACCGCCCCCGCCGACTCCCGCCGCGCGCCCGCCCGCTCGGTCAGCGCCGACATCCCGGCCAGCACCGCGCGTGCGTCCGCGACGACGTCCTCCCCGAGCGCCGTCGGCACACAGCCGGTCGGCGATCGCGCGAACAGACTCCCGCCGACCGACCGTTCGACGCGCCGCAGCAACCCGGACAACGCAGGTTGAGACACGTGCAACGCTTTGGCCGCGCGAATGAGACTGTGCGTGTCGGCGATGGCCACGAGCGCGCGCAGGTGGCGCAGTTCCAGCTCCATGACTCCTCCGGCCGCGACCCCTCGCCCGGTCACTGTAACGCCGAAGATCGGGAGGAATTACCGACGCGAGTCGGTACTCGGCCGGAAACTCACTCCGAAGGCTGCCAGGCGGCGGTCAAGTCGCGGCACACCACGAAAA
The DNA here is from genome assembly GCF_000158875.1 of Streptomyces sp. AA4. Taxonomy (NCBI): domain Bacteria; kingdom Bacillati; phylum Actinomycetota; class Actinomycetes; order Kitasatosporales; family Streptomycetaceae; genus Streptomyces; species Streptomyces sp. AA4. Next base: position 7,404,955 of record NZ_GG657746.1, read on the forward strand.
CCGACCCGGCGTGGAACCCGATCTCGTGGCTGCAGCCGTGCTCGTGCGGCAGGATCTCGTCCAGCGCGAGGGTGCCCAGCCGGACGATCTCCGGCTGCTTCTCGCCGACCTCCACCGAGAACGTCAGCACGTCCTGGTACCGGATCTCGAGCGGCGCGGCGTGCGAAAACGGACTGTGCGCGAACCGCAGTACGACGTCGACCGTCTCACCCTGGTCCGCGTAGTCGATTCCGGCCAGCTTCAGGTCCTTCACCGAGTACGCGGAACTGAAGTCGTAGTGGTGCGGGTCCGTCGCGAACTCCCGCGCCCCCGGCGGAAGCTCGTCCGCCAGCTCCGGCAGTTTCGCCAGGTACTGGGTCGCGTCGAAGGGCAGCGCCACATACTTCATGTTCATTCCTTGCACTTGCCGGTGATCCTGGGCCGCTTCCACTTGTCGCCGGACAGATCGGCGCGGCCTTTCTCCGGAAGACGCCCGTCCCGGCGCATCTCCTCGATGGAGAGGTTGCGCAGTCTACCTTCCAGATGCGGCGGAATATCGTCCGGCGCGGACGCGGGCTTGCCGTGCTTGTTGAACCAGCCCTCGCTGCCCCACAGCCCCTTCTCCTCGCCGTTGCGGTACACGTGGATCTCGAAGTCCGAACCGCCGCCGATCGGGAACCGGTCGATGCCGAGCCGCCAGCCGTCGCTGTGGTCGATCCAGCGCCGCTGGTTGGCCGACAGCCCGAACGGGTCGAGCCAGCTGGTCGGGTTCGCCACGTACGCGTGCGGGTTGTCGCCGCCGTGCAGGCCGAGCGGGTCGGGCGAGGCATACCGGCCGGTCTCCGGGTCGTAATAGCGGAAGTAGTTGTAGTACAGGCCGCTTTCCTCATCGTGGTACTGGCCGGGGAACCGCATCGGCACGGAAACGCCACCCTGGCTTGCCCCGGCGCGGTATCCCCAGAGGGTCCGGTCGGCGTGCCAGGCGACGTTTCCGCCCGGGTCGATCAGCTCGGTCGCGGCACCGGCGAAGTCGGTGACGATCGCGTAGAACTCCTCGTCGACCCGGTCTTGCGGGCGGTCCGCGGCGATCGTCCGTTCGCGCTGGGCGAGCGGACGGAACTCGGCGGAATCCCAGTCCCACGTCGTCACCCGGCCCGCGGCGACCTGTTCGGCCAGCACGTGGCCGTCCCACAGGAAATCCACCCGGCCGGCGACCGAACCGTCGGCGGCGAGCCGGAGTTTCGCGATCCGGCGGCCGAACGGGTCGTACAGGTACCGCCAGCGCACGCCGTCCGGAGTCGCCAATTCGACCAGCTGATCGTCGGGATCCCAGGAGTAGCGCCAGACCGCGGGCGGCCGGGACAACCGCTTCTTGTGCGCCAGCACGACCCGGCCCTGTGCGTCGTACTGGTAGCTGACCGGTCCCGCCTCGCGCAGCAAGGTGCCGGCGTAGCCGCGCGGGCCGGACAACGCGCTCGCCGCGTGCGGATGCCCGTGCTCGGCGTGCCGCACGTTCCCGCTCGCGTCGTACTGGTACGACTCGTGCCAGCCAGCACCCGTCACCCGGGTCGCCCGCCCCAGCGGGTCGAGGTCGAACCGGCGCGCCCCGGTGAGCTGGTCCTCGATCGCCGAGACCACCCCGTCCGCCCGGAACTGGAACGCGCGGTGCTGGGTACGCCGCGCCGATCCGGCGGCTCCCGCCCGCCCGGCGACGGTGCTCACGGTCTGCGCGACCAGCCGGTCGTTGCTGTCCCAGGACTGGGCCAGCATCGCCCCGCTGTCGAGGAGCCATTCCACGAGATGCCCGGCCGGGTCGTAGCTGAACGACATCGTGCGCGCCGCGGTGCGCAACGAGGTCGGCCTGCCCGCCGCGTCGTAACCCCACCAGCTTTCCGCACCGGCGTGGGTCCGGCGCGCGATCCGCCTGCCCGCCGCGTCGTAGCGGGAAGAGACGGTCCGCCCGTTGCCGGTTTCCGCGAGCACCCGGCCGAGCGGATCGCGCTGCAGAACCACTTCCGACGCTTCGTTGGCCGCGCGCACGACCTGCCGGGCCGCGTTGTACTCGAACCTCGACACCCCGCCCGCGTGCCGCCGTTCGACGACGTTGCCCAGCAGGTCGTAACGGAATTCGACGGTCTCGCCGGCCCCGTTCGTCTGGCTGGTCAGCTGCCCCGCGGCATCGTAGGCGTACCGCACTTCCCGGCCGTTGTAGTCGATCTCCCGGATCAGCTTCCCGGCCTCGTTGTACTCGTAAGACCAGACGAGGCCCTGCGGATTGGTCGTGGACAGCAGGCGCATTTCCGTGTCGTAGCGGAATTCGTACCTCCCGCCGTCCGGTTCGAGCTGCGCGGCGGGCAGGTCGAAATGGGTCAGCCACGTCTTGGTCGTCTGCCCCAGCGCGTCGACGTAGGCGACCTCGTTGCCCTCCGCGTCGCGGATCCACCGCTCGACGCTGCCGTCGGGCATCGTCCGGGAACTGAGCCTGCCCTCCACCGTCCACCGGAACCGCCGCACCTGGCCGAGCGGATCACTGATCTCGCTCGGCCTGCCGAACGGATCGCGCACGCAGCGGGTCACGCCGCCGAGCGGATCGGTGATCTCGACCGGCAGCCCGGCCGCGTCGGCCCGGATCCGCCGGACGTTCCCCAGCGCGTCGGTGACCGACGTCAGGTGCCCGCGTTCGTTCCGGCCGTAGCTGACGACCGCGCCGGCGGGATCGGTCAGCGCGACCGGATTGCCGCGCTCGTCGTAGGCGTAGCGCCAGACGCCGCCGTCCGGATCGATCCGCACCACTGGAAGGTCGAACTCGCCGTAGGTGACCAGGGTCTGGCTGCCGTCCGGGCGTGTCGCCGTCACCAGGTTGCCGCGGTCGTCGTAGCCGTAGGCGGTGGTCCGGCCCAGCGGGTCGACCGTCGCGGCCAGCCGGTCGTAGCCGTCCCAGACCTGGCGGGTCTCGTTGCCGAGCGGATCGACCTGGCGGATCAGCTGCCGCCGCTCGTTGAAGCAGTGCCGCGTGACCCGGCCCTGCGAATCGGTCTCGACGGTCAGCCGGTTTTCGTCGTCGTACTCGAGCGTGCCGGACACCGCGCCGCCGGATCCGTCGGTGGCGACGCACCGGCCGCGGTGGTCGTATTCGTAGGAATACCATTCCCCGTTCCGGTCCACCCATTTCGTTACCCGGCCGGCGTGATCGTATGCGAAGGCATAAGGCTTGCGCGACGAGTTGACGACCTCCCGCAGCCTGCCAGCTTCATCGTAATCGAAGCTCACCAACGGAATCGGGTCCGCCGCGGTCCCGCCCAGCCGCAGCGAACGCACCAGCCCCGCCGAGCTTTCGACCAGCACCTCGTACCCGCCCGAATGCCGGACGTTGGTCACGACCCCGGTGTCGTCGCGCACGAACACGATCTCGTTGCCGTTGCGGTCCGCGATCCGGGCGAGATGCGCGGTGTTTCCGTTGCCGGCGGGGAAATACAGAGTGGTTCCGTCAGCCGTGCGGTCGAGGGAGAAGCCGTCGGGCCGCCGGGTGAGCAACCAGCGGGGTCCGAACAGCGGGCTGACCGGCCGCCCGTCCGCCGGTGGCGCGGGGAAGGTCACGATGGCACCGTCCGGTGCCGCGTAGTAGACGGCCTCGCCGTCGGTGACCACTCGCTGGTCGAGAGTCGAAGCCCAGGACGGGCCGAACATCCGGCCGGACCGGTAAGCCGAGATGTGCGTGCGCTCCAGCACGAGCGGCAGCACGCCGTCGAGCGTGACGTCGAACTGCACCAGGAACATGTCGCCGGTGGCGAGGTCGATCGGTTCCCGGCCGCCGCAGCGTCCGTTGGCCTCTTGTTCGGCTCCGGGTTTCTTGCCGTCCTGGCTGAGCGGATCGGAGTCGTTTCCCTTGGGCTTGCCCGGATTCGCGCCGTCGTCGCCCGGAGCGTTCGCGCTCGCCGGGTCGGTGCCGTCCTTTCCGCCGGGCGGTTCGTGGTCGCCGGGACTGTGCTCGCCGGGCTTGCCGGAATGCGGTTCGTCGGCCGAGGACACGTGGGTCGCATCGCCTTCACCCGGCCTGCCGTGCAATTCGGCGAGAACCTTCTTGATCGACGCGAAGATCTCCTCGAGCTTCGACATCAGCGGCCGCAGCTTCTCGACCGAATTGATCAGCTTCTTGATCAGCGCGCCGATCTTCTCCAGCCAAGCCGACACCTGCTCGACGACCTGCGCGACCACGACCGGCGTGCCGAGCCCGAGCGAGCACACCTCCTCCAGCGCGTCCTGGATGAAGTCGCCGACCGCCTGGGTGATCATGTCGCGGACCAGGCAGCGCACCGCGGCGGTGATCACGCCGACGACCTCGACCACCGTGCTGATCGTGTTCGCGCACGTCGCGGCGGCGTTGATGTGGTCGATCTTCTTCCCGATATTCGCCCGGTACGCGTCGGCCGCCGCGCCCTTCCAGTTCGCGGTGTCCTGCTGGACCGTCGCGGCCAGATCCTTCGCCGCCTGCTGCGTGGCTTTCCCGATGTTCTTCCAGGTCTCCGAATACGCCGAGATCTGGTCGCCGTCCCCGGCCAGCTGGTTGAGCGCGTCCTGCAACGGCTTCACGTGCTCGATCAGCCAGTTCAGCCCGTAGGAGATCAGCGTGCCGACCGGATTCATCACGACGGTCAGCATGTCCAGCCCGGCCCCGAGCGCGGAGATCCCCGCGTCGACCCACGAACCGGACTGCACCCCGTCGTACACGCCCGCGGCGTCGTCGAGGATGTTGATCCCGCTGTGCCAGGTGGTCGAATCCTGCCGCTGTGCCACCAACGGGTTGCTCACGAGAGCTTCTTCCCGAGACCGGCGATGGTTTGCGCGTGGTTGTGCTCGGCGTTCTGATAGGTCGTCACGGCCTGGTTCACCGTTTGCGCCACCTGGCCCATCGCCTGCTGCGCCAACGCCAGCGTCGCCAGCCCAGGCGCGCTCACCGCGAGCACGATCGGCACGAACAGCGGGCCGGTGATCATGCCGTACGCCTGCACGCCCATCGTCACCTGCTCCGCCGCGGACAACGCCTGCCCCAGCGTTTTGCCGACCTGTTCCACGGCTTTCGCGTGCTTGGCCAGTTCGTCCGGGTGGACCTCGTAACCGCTGGAACCTGTCATCGGACTCATCCCCGTGTCATGAACGATTGGCCGAAGCCGTCGTCGCCTTCGTCGGAGTCGCCCGGCGGCCTGCGCACCGGAGGCGGCTTCGGGGCGGATTCTTCTTCGAGGGCACCGAGATTCCGGACGTTCCGGTCCTCGCCGGGGTCTGGTTCTTCCGGTTCCGGCTCCGGAAACTTGGCCCGGTAGTTGCCGACGATCGTGTCCACCGTCTGCCGGTCGTCGCCGATCGTCTCGGCCATGACCTCGCCGAGCCGGTCCGGCAGCCGCGCCTGCGCCCGCCGCAAGGTCGTCAGTACCGCGGCGGCCACCTGCGCCCCGGAGAGCTCCCGGACCTGGTCGGTGATCCGCAGATCGGTCACGTTCCCCGCCGAGTCGACGGTGACCGTGACCAGCCCGTCCTTGCCGGTTTCGGTCACCGAGACCTGCCCGACCGCCGCCTGCATCGCTTGGTACCGCTGGGCTTTCTGCTTCGCCTGCGCCACCATCTGGTCCACCCGAGCCGCCGCGTCGCCCGCCCCGCCGGACAGCGGATCGCTCATCCCCCAGCCCCCCGATCTACGGTTTCGAGACCCCGAGGAAACCATCGGGATTCCGGCGAGGACGGGCGGATCAGCCTGATTAACTCGAATAGCCGAAGCCATTTCGCCGCATTCGCCACCGGATAGTCACTTTGTCCGGAGCCCTCCGGTCGCCGACAGCACCTCCGCCCGGGGCTTCCACCTCCCGCCTGAGCCGCCGGGAAGCCGACTTTCGTCGGTCAGATAGGTCTGGACAACTCAGTGAATGGTCTAGACAATATCGACCACGGGGGTCGGATCGGACCGGAGGAACCGCAATGAAGCGTGCTCGTTTCCTCGTCGTGCTCCTGCTAGCCGCAGCCGGCTTGGTCGTCGGCGGACCAGCACAAGCCGCGAACCTGCTCGCCAACCCCGGTTTCGAGACCGGTTCCACCTCCGGCTGGATGTGCCCGGCAGGCGCGGCCGTGAAGACGCCGGTGCATTCGGGAACCTACGCCCTAGCCGTCACTCCTGGCGCTTCCGACCAGGGCCAATGCACCCAAACAGTATCCGTGCGCCCCAACACGACCTACTCGGTCTCCGCCTGGGTCCAAGGTGCCCCGGTGTACCTGGGCGTCACCGGCGGCTCCTCCACTTGGACCAACGCCTCCGCATACAGCCAACTCTCGCTGTCCTTCACCACCACGGCGAACCAAACGTCCGCCGAGCTGTACCTGCACGGCTGGTACGGCGCCGGCACGTACTACGCAGACGACGTAGTCCTCGACGGACCCGGCGGCGACACCCCCGGTTCCCCTGGCGTCCCCGGAACCCCGACAGTCGGCACCGTCACCGACACCTCGATCGCCCTGACCTGGGGTGCCGCCGCGGGAACCGTCACCGGCTACCGCGTCTACGAAGACAACACCCTGCGCGCCACCGTGCCCGGCACTTCCACGACGCTCTCCGGCCTGACCGCCTGCACCTCGCACAGCTACTCGGTCACCGCCTACAACGACAAAGCCGAATCCGCCCACACCGCAGCGGTTTCCGCGACCACCACCGGCTGCACCAGCACCGGCCTGCCGAAACACTCCTTGATCGGCTACGTCCACGCAAGCTTCGCGAACGGCTCGGGATACTTGAAGCTCGCCGACGTCCCGGCCGCGTGGGACATCATCGACCTGGCCTTCGCCGAACCCACCTCCGTGACCTCCGGCGACATCCGCTTCAACCGCTGCTCGACCGCCGAATGCCCCGGCGTGGAAAGCGATGCCGACTTCATCGCCGCCATTCGCGCGAAGCAGGCGCAAGGCAAAAAGGTCCTGATCTCGATCGGCGGCCAAAACGGCGAAGTCCAACTCACGACCACCGCCGCCCGCGACAACTTCGTCAACTCCGTCGCGTCGATCATCGACAAATACGGCTTGGATGGCCTGGACGTAGACTTCGAAAGCCAGTCCCTGTCCCTGAACTCGGGCGACACCGACTTCCACAACCCGACCACGCCGGTGATCGTCAACCTGATCTCGGCTTTGAAAACCCTGAAAGCCCGCTACGGAGCCAAGTTTGTCCTGACGATGGCCCCCGAAACCTTCTTCGTCCAGGTGGGCTACCAGTTCTACGGCGGCTCCGGCGGCGGCGACAGCCGAACCGGCGCCTACCTGCCGGTCATCTACGCTTTGCGCGACTCGCTCACGGTGCTGCACGTACAGGACTACAACTCGGGCCCAGTCATGGGATTGGACAACCAGTACCACACGATGGGCGGCGCGGACTTCCTGATCGCCATGACCGACATGCTGAAGTCCGGCTTCAAAGTCGCGAACACCGGCCAAACCTTCCCCGGCCTACGAGAAGACCAAATCGCCGTCGGCCTGCCCGCCGCCGTCAGCGCAGGAAACGGCTACGTCTCTCCGTCTGAAGTCCAAACCGCAGTAACCTGCCTAGCCCACGGAACGGGTTGCGGCTCCTACACCTTGCGCGGCGGCGCGTCGCCCGCACTGCGCGGGTTGATGACGTGGTCGGTGAACTGGGATCGGTATTACGGCTGGGCTTTCCAGAACGCACACCGCCCGTTCCTGGACGGCCTCGGCTAACCGCGGTTCTCTTCGCCGACTACCACACAGGCCATCGGGAAACTTGCCGCCGAAGGCCTCTCGCTCGGCAAGCTCACGCACCGCGTCATGCATGCGTTGCGTGTTCGAATCATGCGGTGTGAGGCAGGCGAGGCCAAGGAGGAAACCTCTCCCGATCAGCGTTTCTCCGGCCACCTGGGCCAGAAGCCTGCCGAACAAACTCGCGAGCGGCGTCGAAACCGTTGCGTTCGCCCGGCAGACTTCCGCGCACGCGCTAATCGGATTCGTCTTACAGTTCCGCCGAAAGCACCTGCCGAGTTGGCTAGACGCCTCGACAAGTTAGTTGCCAAGCCTTCTCGCAGGTCGAACCCACGGAAAAGCACTCCTCCCAGGAAACAGCCGGGTAGTTCTACTCACGGTGGTCGAGCAGGACCTCTCGACCACGCCCGCGATCGTTGAGACGAACCATCTTGTCCCGTACCGTGATGGAGCGACTACGGGAGGGTACGCAGATGGGGTTCCGTACGGTTCCGGACGAACTGAGGGCCGCAGGCAAAGCCGCGACCGACGCGGCGGGGGTACTGCGCAGCGCACACTGCGCCGAGCCACCGGGCAGCTCCGCAGCGCGCTGCCCGGTGGCGCAGCAGGCGGAGCAGCCACGTCCTTCAGTCAGTCTTGGGAGTCGGACTTCACCACCTGCTGCACCGACGCCGAACGCTTCGGCACCGACCTCGCAACTGCCGCCCGCGACTACCAGGCCAGCGACCAGGCCGCACATAGTGGCATCAACCGCGCCGGAACCATGCGGGGACCGCAGTAATGGTCGGCCTTTTCGACGTCAAACGCTGGAACACCGGCCAGCTCGACGAGATCTTCAAAAACGTCCAGCAACGACTGCAAGTACTCACCCATTCCGGGGATGATTTCGGCAAAGTCATTCCGGTCGCGGGCTGGTCCGGCCCCGCCGCGGACAACGCCCGCTCCGCCCACCGCAGCCTCATGTTCCGCATCGACAAAATGGCCGCCGGAGCCAGCATCGTCGGCAAGGCCATAGGGCAGGCCTCCGATGCGATCACCGGCATCCAGCACGCCATCGCCGGAGCCGAAGAACTCGCCCGCAAGTACGGCTACCAAATCGCTGACAATGGCATAGTCACCGACCTCTATCCCGAGGGGAAAGCGCCACCGGAGCTGCACCCGGAGGACCGTGCCCGCGCCAAGGCCGAAGCAAGCGACGCCATCGCCCAAGCACTGCGCACCGCCGACGACATCGACCGCGACCTCGCCTCCGTCCTGCAGCGCGCGCAACAGGGCGGCTTCGGCACCGGCGACGAAGGCACCGTGACCGCTGCGGCCGCCGACGGCTCGCTCGACCCCGGCCTCACCCTGCTGGAACCGCCCAAGGACGGCAGTCCGACCCAGAACGCCGGCTGGTGGAACTCTCTCTCGCCCGCTGGACAGGCCATCCTCCTGCGCGACCACCCGGACTGGCTCGGCAACCTCGACGGACTGCCCGGCGGCGTCCGGTCGCAAGCCAACCTGGCTCGTCTCCCAGTGATCCGCGCCGACCTGGAACGCCAACTCGCCGAACTCCGCAAACCTATGGACGGCCCCGTTCTCGGCGAGTACGACATGCAGATCCGCGCCGACGAAATCGCCGCAGTCGAAGCCAAACTGCACTCACTCGACGCGGTGCAGACGACCATGGCGAAAGGCGGACGACAGCTGCTGTTCCTCGATGCCACCCACCCGCGGGTCGAAGCAGCCGTCGCCGTTGGCAACGTCGACACCGCGACCAACGTCGCGGTCTTCACGCCCGGCTTCACCACCACCGTCGACGGCAGCCTCGGCCGATACGACAACAACATGGCGGACCTGGTCGCTACAGGCAACACCATCGAGCGGCGTATGGCGGTGGGCCCACCGCCGCAGTCACGTGGATCGGCTACCAGGCACCGCAGGCGGACGGCGGCTTGGTCGACCCGACGCAATCGGTCGCCAGTCCGCTTGCCGCCCAGGCCGGGGGCGACAACCTCGCCCGCTTCTACAACGGCATCGGCGCAGCGCATGGCGCGACGAACACGCCGCTGCACCTCACTGCCCTCGGACACTCCTACGGTTCCGTCACTACCGGCTTTGCACTGAGCCACGACACCCCGGTCAACGACGCCGTTCTGTTCGGCTCGCCGGGTCAGGGTGCGGACCACCTGAACGTGCCTGCGGGGCACCTCTACTCCGAACACAACACCGGCGACAACCTCGTGCCGACCGTCCACGGCACGCTCGGCCCCAGCCCCTACTACAGTCCCAGCGCTGTGCCGAACTACCACCAGCTATCTACCGACGCCAGCATGACCAGTGTCGGCCCTTTCAACGCCAGCTACGACCACAGCGGCTACCTCGACAACCAGTCCACGAGCCTGTACAACATGGCCGCGATCACCACGGGCCACAACGACCTGGCTGTCACCTACCAACCCCCGCCCCCTCCGCCGGACGTGCGCCCCATCCCACCCGGCGTTCCCGCCTCCCCGCCAGAGACAACGCCACCTCCGCCCGTCGCGTCACCGCCGGGTGCCACGCCTACACCACCCCCGCGGTAGGACAGCTCGTGACCACTAACCACATTCAGCAGCCAGAAACTCAGACGTGCCGGCCGAACCATGTGCCGAACGGACCGACCCAGACGCGCCGGCCCCAGCGCGCGCTCCTCACCGCAGCCGCCGTCCTGCTGCTCAGCAGCTGCGGAACCTCCAACGATCCTCTTGACCCGGGAACAAGCGTGGACGCAAACACCTCCTTCACCGAACTGATGAAGCTGCCCGACATCGACCAAGCCGCACAGCGATACCAGCAGATGGCGACCGAGCTCCAGACTGCCCTCGGCAGCCAAGTTCCGGCGCTCAAACAATGGAACGTCGCCGACCAACCCATCCGCGCCGCCTGCGGTGCCGACCACCCGAACCTCGACTCCGCCGCGGAAACACTGCGACTGGAAAACCACGTCGCACCCGGAACGCTTTCGGACGCGGACTACGAAAAAGCACTGGCTGCTATCGGACCAGTCGTCACCAAACACGGATTCACCGCAAGCCCGCAGCGATTGCACGACACCCCGGGCTCACACGACGCCGTCTTCCACAACTACAAAGACGGCAGCTCTCTTCAATTCGGCAGCCACGTCAACACCGTGTTCAGCATCTCCATCGGCTGCCATCTCACCGCCGAAACCAAGAAACTCGGACACATCCCGCCAACACCCAGCTACTAGCGCGCGGACAGGACAGGTGCCATCGGCGATGGATTATCGAGGAGATCCGGGACTGGTCCGGGACTGTCTGTGCAGCGCAATGCCATCCGCGAAGAGTTACTCGCCCGAAACGTCGTCGGCCGGGTGACGCTGCCTGCCCCGCAGAAGTCGGCAACTTCGAACGTTCAAGCTGAACATATCCTGACCGCGCCAGCGTGTCAGAAGAAAGCTACTGCACCGCCAGACCAGGACTCCGGCCTCAGACGGACACCATGCCCATGATCGACGCCGGCACCGCGGTGCTGAAGCTATGCATCGAGCGCAGGACCCGGGACCGCGACAAGGGCCGACGTCCGGCCAGCCCTCAGCCTACTGTTCACCACCCAGCTCGACCCACCTGCCGAGCCGCGTAGCTTCCTTCGCCCTTGGGCTGCCCGCGCGGATCCTTCGGCACGCCCAGTTCCCCATGACGATGGAGATTTACACGGGGGCCTCGTCCGAGCAAACGGGGCAGCACTCAAGAAACTGGGAGACAGTCATCGGTGGGCTGCTTCGGTACGGACACGAAAAAGGCCCTCCCCGGTTCCCCGGAAAGGGCCTCTCACCTGCTGTGGAGCTGAGGGGAATCGAACCCCTGACCTTCTCGATGCGAACGAGACGCGCTACCAACTGCGCTACAGCCCCTAGGAGCGTGAGCCCCTGTCGTTCAGTGCTTGGAAAGCTTAGCAGCGCCCTCCAGGCACCCAACAGCGGGGGGTCACTCTCCGACGGCCCGGCGGTAAGGACCCGCGCTGGGCTCCGCGAGTTCCTCGAAAGCGGGGTCCTCATCGTCCAGATCGACCACGACCGCCTGCCGGCGGATGCGGGACATCGGGGACGGTTTGCGCTCCACGATGTCGCGCGGCACCTCAGGCGCGACGACCTCGACGTCTTCCTCTTCCTCCGCGAACGAGTCGTACGCCTCGCGGGGAGGAGCGGGAGCCGTCGTCGCGTAGCGGGCCATCCGGCGCTGCCGGATCTCTTCCTCGATGCGGACCTGGCGGCGCAGGTACACGAGGTAGCCGACGAGCGCGACGTCCACCGCGGCGTGCACCCACCACGCGAGAGACAACACGAATCCGGCGATCGCGGCCGTGACGACGGCAGCGATCAGCAGGATCACGACTACTCGCTGACGGAACGCGTACTTGGCCTTGGCCGCGATCTCCGCCGCCTCCGGGTCGAAGCCGCCACGACCGGGCCGGTAGCTGCGGCGTTCGCGGCGCGGTTCGGCGGCGCGTTCCGCGCGCGCAGGCTGCGGGAGCGGCTCCGGTTCGGGCTCGGGCTCGGCGTCCAGGTCTGCGTCGAGTTCCGCCTCGAGTTCGGCGAGATCATCCTCTACCGAAGGATTCGCATTGTCGGACACGGCGTCGTCCTCCTGTCCCTCGTTGCGAGCACTGCCCCTTCGCACTACCCGGGCGGCCAGCGCGGAGGTTGGCGTCCGCGCGACTTGCTGGCGTTTGCGAGCCACCATGGGCACGAGAACGACGAGCCATGCCGCGGCGAGCGCGACGATGATCACCGAACTGGGCATCTCCCGTCACCTCCCCCGATCCTCTGCTGTAGTCACGCTAGCCACAACAGTCACACAGGAGGCGCAGACTCGCCGGGTTCGATCACGAAAATGCATCACCGCATTAGGTGAATCTCACAGGATGTGGTAACGCGTGACCGGCGAGGGACGCGTAGTCACGGTCAGGCCAGCTCGGCGCGTCCGGCCGCCACCAAGCGGGACACGAGGCCGTCGCCGGTCTCCTCTTTCGTCACGGCGAAGCAGAGGTGGTCTCGCCAGGCTCCGGCGACGTCGAGATACCGCTCGAACAGGCCTTCCTGCCGGTATCCGGCCTTGGTGAGCACGCGGATGCTGGCGTTGTTCTCCGGCCGCACGGTCGCTTCCAGCCGGTGCAGCCCGGCGGCATCGAAAGCGTGATCTGTCACGAGCGCGACGGCCGCGGTGGCCACGCCTCCCCGGACGATCTCCGACGACACCCAGTACCCGATCCAGGCCGACCGGAGTGCGGCGCGGATCACATTACCGACAGTGATCTGCCCCGCGAACTTTCCGTCCACCGTGATCGTGAACGGCAGGCACTGGCCCCGCCGCGCCAGCCCGCGCAGCGCCGCCCACTGGGACGGCCACGACCAGAACGCGTTGCGGTCCGCCCACGGCCCGATCCCGGTCGGCTCCCACTCCTCGAGGTGCTCGCGGTCGCGCAGCCGGACGCGGCTCCACTCGCCGGCGTCGCGCAGCCGCACCGGGCGCACGGCCAGCACGCCCGCCGGGATCCGCAAGGGGCCGAGCGTGGCGGGCCAGCCGGGATGCCGGTTTTCGACCGAGTCGGCGAGTGCGGCCACGGATCAGGCGCGCTGGGCGAGGAAAGTGACCTTGACCTGGTCGCCCGCGGCCACCTCGGTGAGATCCTCCTCGACGGTGATGAGGCAGTTCGCCTCGGCCAGCGACGCGAGCAGGTGCGCGCCCGACGTGCCGAGCGGCTGCACCAGGTACTCGCCGTTCGCCTCGTCGCGCAGCAGCTGACCGCGCAGGTAGCCGCGGCGGCCCTTCGTCGAGGTGATCGACGACAGCAGCCGTGCCCCGACCACCCGGCGGTGCGGGTTGCGGGTGCCGCGCGCGGTGCGGATCAGCGGCCGCACCAGCACCTCGAACACCACGAGCGCGCTCATCGGGTTGCCCGGGATGAGGAACGTCGGCACCGAGTCCGGACCGAGCCTGCCGAAGCCCTGCACCGAACCGGGGTGCATGGCGACCCGGGTCAGGTCGATGTGCCCGAGGTCGGACAGCGCGGCGTGCACCTCGTCGCCGGAAGACCCGCCCGCCCCGCCCGCGACGACCACGATCTCGGACATCAGCAGCCGTCCTTCGACGACCTCACGCAGCCGCTTCGGGTCGCCCGGCACGATGCCGACCCGGCTGACCTCGGCACCGGCGTCGCGTGCGGCCGCGGCCAGCGCGTACGAGTTGACGTCGTAGACCTGGCCGACCGACGGCGTGCGGTCGATGTCCACCAGCTCGTCGCCGACCGACACGATCGACACCCGCGGCCGCGGGTAGACCAGCACCTTCGCACGGCCGACCGCGGCCAGCAGCCCGACCTGCGCGGAGCCGATGGTGTCGCCCTTGCGCACCGCGACGTCGCCGATCTGCACGTCCTCGCCGGCCCGGCGGACGTAGCCGGCCGACGGCACGGACCGGTTGATGGTGACCTTGGCCTGGTGGCCGTCGGTGTAAGCGGTCGGGACGACGGCGTCCGCGAGCGTGGGCAGCGGCGCGCCGGTGTCGACGCGCACAGCCTGCCCCGGCTGCAACCGTCGCGGCTGACGCGAGCCAGCCGGGATTTCGCCGACGACCGGCAGCTGGACCGGTTCCTGTCCGGCGGTCTGCACGTCGACGCTCCGGACCGCGTAACCGTCCACCGCCGCCTGGTCGAAGCCGGGCAGCGCGTGTTCGGCGACCACTTCTTCCGCGCAGAGCAGGCCCTGCGCTTCGGAGATCGCGACCCGGACCGGCCGCGGGCGCACGGCGGCGTCGAGGGTCAGCGCGATCTGCTCGTCGACCGAACGGAAATCGCCGGACTCGGCGGTTTCGTCTGCCGCGACAGCGATTTCTGCCGATTCCGCCGCCGCGACGGCCTGAACCGCGGGTTCAGTCACCGTGGCGTCTTCGGTCGGGGTGGTGTCGAGGGAGTCCGTCATGGGCGATCGTTTCCGATCCGTTCGGTCAGCCAGGTGCGCAGCGAAGGCCCGTAATCCGGGTCCTCGAGCGCGAAATCGACGGCGGCGCGCAGGAATCCGCCCGGGTTGCCCAGGTCGTGCCGCCCGCCGCGGTGGACGACGATGTGCACCGGGTGCCCCTCCTGGATCAGCAGCGCGACGGCGTCGGTGAGCTGCAGCTCCCCGCCCGCGCCGGGCTCGATCCGGCGCAGCGCGTCGAAAATCGCCCGGTCGAGCAGGTACCGCCCGGCCGCGGCGTAGGTCGACGGCGCGTCCTCCGGCTTGGGCTTCTCGACCATGCCGTGGACCTGCTTGACGTCCGGGTCGTCGGTCTCGGTGACGTCGAAGACGCCGTACGGGGAGATCTGCTCCTTCGGGATGTCGAACGCGCAAAGCACGCTGCCGCCGTACTGGGCGCGGACGGCCGACATGCGGTCGAGGACCCCGGCGGGCAACACGAGGTCGTCGGGCAGGAGAACCGCGACCGCGGTGTCCTCGTCGGTGAGGTTCGGCTCGGCCTGCGCGACGGCGTGCCCGAGCCCGAGGGCCTGTTCCTGGATCGCGACCTCGACGTCCAGCAGCTCCGGCCCGCGGCGGACCTTCGCCAGCAGGTCGGTCTTGCCCTTCTCCTCGAGCGTCTTCTCCAGTTCCGGCTTCGCCTCGAAGTACCGGACGACGGCTTCCTTGTCCGGCGAGGTGACGATCACCAGCCGCTTCGCGCCCGCACTCGCCGCCTCGGCCGCGACGATCTCGATCCCCGGCGTGTCGACCACTGGCAGCAGCTCTTTGGGCACCGCTTTCGTCGTCGGCAGGAATCGCGTGCCGAGGCCTGCGGCAGGCACGATGGCGGTTCTGAAGGTCTGGGTGGTTGAGGCGCCCGTCATGGGCGCAAAGCCTAACCTGGTCTCATGCACGAGCCGGGCAATGAGACCCCGAGCAAGGCGGAGTGGCGGACCCGAATCCTTCGCGCCCGCGCCGAACTGCCTCCCGAAGCCCACGCTCGCGAGGCAGCCGCCCTGGCGACGGCAGCGTCGTCAATCCACGCGGAAACGGTCTGCGCGTACCTCCCTTTCGGCACCGAGCCCGGCCAAATCTCCCTGGTGAACGCCCTGGCCGCGACGGGTGCTCGCGTCCTCCTGCCCGTCATCCCGGACACTCCCGGCCCGCTCGACTGGTCCGAGTACACCGGCCCGGGCGCCCTGCTCCCCGGACGCCTCCGCGGCGTCCTGGAACCGTCCGGCCCGCGCCTGGGCACCGCCGCGGTGGCATCGGCGCAGGTGCTGCTGATCCCAGCCCTGGCCGTCGACCGCCACGGCACCCGCCTCGGCCGCGGAGCTGGCTACTACGACCGCACGCTGGCCGCAGCGCCGGACACCGCCCGCGTGGCTGTGGTGCGCGCAGAGGAGGTCGTGGACCGTCTCCCGGCCGAACCCCACGACGTGCCCATGACCGCCGTTCTGACGCCCTCCGGCCTCATCCAGCTGCCGACCGCCGCCGCGGCTCGCTGAGGGCTCGCTGAGGAAGTGGTCAAGACCACTCGATCGGCGCGCCGCGCTCGGTTCCGCCGACCGGACCCAACCACCGCCGCTCAGCCGACAGCCCAAGCCCGGTGAGCGGCCGGCCCGCCGACAGCCCAAGCTCGGTGAATGGCCGTCCCGCCGAAAGCCCACGCCCGACGACCGCCGTCCCGCCACCAGCCAAAGCCATCGAGTGCCGGACGACAGCTAAGCCGTTGACTGCCGCCCGACGGACAGCCAAAGCCCACGACTGCCGTCCGGCTGGAAGCCCCAGCCCACGACCGTCGCCCGGCTGGATGCCAAGCCAACGACCGCTGTCCGGCCAGATCCGAAGCCGAGCAGCACCGTCCGACCGAAGGCTTCAGCCGGTCACAGCCACCCGAACCGCAGGCCCAGGTTGCCCGACCAGCGACCGAACAGAAGCCCGCAGGCCGCCGCAACGGTCACGCCGCCAGCTTTAGCCAAGGCCCGACGTCCACAGCCGCCCAACAGCCCAGCCGCCAGCTCCGCCAGGCCGCTCGGGGCCGTCTGCACACCGACCGCCAGACACGTCGCCAGCTCCACCCAGCTTGCCCAGCACCCAGTCACGAACCGCCCAAACCACGCATCCACACGCAAGCCACGCCAGCACCGGTATCCGCCATACCGGCACAGACGAGCCCTCCACGGCCCCGCCAGGCCCCGCCAACCTGCCCGACGAAGCCCCATCCGACCGGACCAGCCGCGGCCCAGCCACCCCAGCCACCAACGCCCAGGACACCCTGACCAGCGCAAACCCGCCGCCGCCAGTGCCGCCGCAGCACTGTGAGCAAGGGGTAATTGCGCTGAGGGAATGCTGTCCAGCACAATTGGGTTAGCACTCTTGTAGGTCGAGTGCCAGTGCATGAAGGAGCTTCAGTGCCCACGTACCAGTACGCCTGCAAGGAATGTGACCACCGCTTCGAGGCGGTGCAGTCCTTCTCCGACCCCAGTCTGACCGTCTGCCCGCAGTGCTCCGGTCCACTGCGCAAGGTCTTCAGCTCGGTCGGCGTGGTCTTCAAGGGCAGCGGGTTCTACCGCACGGATTCGCGTGATTCGAGCAAGTCGAGCACCTCCGCGGCCCCGGCCAAGACCGAGAGCGCCAAGTCCGACTCGTCGTCCACCACCTCCTCTTCGTCGACGTCTTCTTCGTCCTCGAACACATCCTCCACGACGAGCACGACAAAAACGGCTTCCGCGTCCTCCTGACCCCCGAGTTATCCACAAGGGGCCAGTTGTCCACAGGTTCGCGAATCGGCTCTTCCGGCCGGTTCGCGACGTCCTTAACGTCGGATTCGCGCGGCATCCCGCCGTGCCGGAACCGACGAGGGGACAACCGTGAACACCTTGCTCAGCCGCCTTCCCGCGCTGCCTGACGTCCGTCTGCCGCGCGGGCGGCGAGCCCGGATGCTCCGCCGGTGTCTCGCGGCGGCCTTGCTCTTGGCCGGCCTGCTCGTCCTGTTTCTCCCGCCCTCCGCACGGGGCGCTCCCGCCACCTCGACGGTGGTCTCCGCACGCGACCTTCCCGCGGGTTCTGTCCTGCGCGCTGCTGACGTGCGGACCGTCGCGCTGCCCGACAGCCTCCGCCCGTCCGGCGCGCTCTCGGCAATTGACGCGGCGGTAGGCCGTCTTCTGTCCGGCGCGGCTCGGGCCGGCGAGCCCATCACCGACGTCCGGCTCCTGGGCAACAACCTCCCCGTAACGGGTGAACCCGATGCGGTCACCGTCGCCGTCCGGCTCGCGGACGCGGCGGTCGCCGAGTTGCTTCAGCCGGGCCAGCGCGTCGACGTCGTCGCGGGCGCGGATACCACAAATTCCGCGTCTGTGCTGGCCAGAGGGGCTTCGGTGGTCACCGTCCGGCGTTCTGACGACGCCGGGAACCGCACTTTGGGCCCGCCGCAGAAGGGCCCACTCGTGCTGCTCGCGCTGCCGAGGGAGGTTGCCACGCAGGTCGCTGCTTCCTCGCTCGAACGACCGGTAACGGTTACTCTCCGCTAACCCGACCCTGTTCCGACGGGCGACGACTGTCCGACGACGGTCAGACGCCCGTCCCGAATCCCCTGGGAGCAGCAGTGCTGAAAGGTTTCAAGGACTTTCTGATGCGCGGCAACGTCGTCGACCTCGCGGTCGCCGTCGTGATCGGCGCCGCGTTCACCGCGATCGTCACCGCGTTCACCAACGGCCTGATCAAGCCGCTGATCAACGCGCTGGGCGGCTCGAACGCGGCGAAGGGCCTCGGCTTCAACGTCCGGAACGGCAACGACTCGACGTTCATGGACTTCGGCGGCGTGATCAACGCGGCGATCAACTTCGTGATCGTCGCCGCGATCGTCTACTTCCTGATCGTCCTGCCGATGAAGCACATCCAGGAGCGCCGCAAGCGCGGCGAGGAGCCCGGTCCGGCCGAGCCCACGGACGTCGAGCTGCTCACCGAAATCCGCGACCTGCTGCGCGCGCAGCAGGGCAACGGCCCCTCCAGCCGCGGCAACTGAGGGGTCACCGATCGTGATGCGGGGGCCGGTTCTCGAGATACCAGGAATCCGGAGTGGTCTCCGGGCCCCGGCCCCGCTCATCGGACGTGGTCTCCGGCAGGACGTCGCCGAAGATCTCGTCGACCCGGCGGCGGCGCTGGGCCTCGTCTGCGCGGGGGCGTCGTTCCTCGTGCGGCATGGGTCCATCGTCCCACCTGTTGTTTGACAAGTGCAGAGAGACATCCGCCGCAGGCGGCCGGGCTCAGACCTCTTCGAGGCCGGAAAGCTCGTCGATCACGTGCGGGACCAGCGACGAAAGGGTCGCCATGCCGTCGCGCACCGCCGCGCGCGAACCGGCCAGGTTGACCACCAGCGTGCTGCCCGAAACGCCGGCCAGGCCGCGGGAGATCCCGGCGTCGACCGCGCCCGCGGCCAGCCCCGAGGCGCGCAGGGCCTCGCCGATGCCCGGGATCGGGCGGTCGAGCACCCCGGCGGTCGCGTCCGGCGTGCGGTCGCGCGGCGACACTCCGGTGCCGCCGACCGTGATCACCAGGTCCGCCCCGCCGATCACCGCCGTGTTGAGCGCGTTGCGGATGCCCGCGGTCTCGGCCTCGACCACCACGACGCCGTCGACGATGAACCCGGCCTCCTCGAGCAGCTCGGTGACGAGCGGCCCGGAGGTGTCCTCGTGCTCCCCGTGCGCGACCCGGTCGTCCACAATCACCACGAGTGCCCGGCCCAGCCGCTGTGCGCTCCGTTCCATGCCGACACCGTATCCGGTTCCCGGCCCGCTTCGCCGCCACGGGCCCGGTGATTTCTGACGATTCGGTGACGTGGTCCGCGCAGGCCGCGCGCACCCCGAGGCAGGCGGCCTGACGTCGGCGAGGTGCGAGTGCTCCTCACCGGCGGCGCCGGGTTCATCGGGTCCCGGATCGCCGATCAGCTGGCCGACGACGGCGACGAGGTCGTCGTGCTGGACAACCTGCTGTCCACCGCGCACGGCTCCACCACGCCACCCGAATACACCCGGCGGCACCGCTTCCTGCGCGGTGACGTCACCGACACCGAGATCGTCGCCGCGCTGCTCGACGGCGTCGATGCGGTCTGCCACCAAGCCGCGGTGGTCGGCCATGGCGTGGATCCGTCGGACGCGCCCTCGTATGCGCTGAACAACGACTACGGCACCGCCGTGCTGCTGGCCGCGATGCACGCGGCGAAGGTGCGCAAGCTTGTGCTCGCCTCGTCGATGGTGGTTTACGGCGAGGGGCGTTACGCGTGTGCGGAACATGGTGTCGTTCCGCCGTCACCCCGTCGGCAGTCCGATGTGGACGCCGGACGTTTCGAACCCGCTTGCCCGCACTGCGGTGCCGAGTTGGGCTGGCAACTCGTGCCCGAAAACGCGCCGCTGTTGCCTCGAAGCACCTACGCGGCAACAAAACTGGCGCAAGAACATCTCGCGGGTGCGTGGGCAAGGCAGACCGGCGGCACGGTCTGGGCGTTGCGCTACCACAACGTCTACGGCCCGCGGATGCCGCAGAACACGCCATACGCGGGTGTGGCGTCGCTGTTCCGTTCGGCGCTGGAGCGGGGCGAAGCGCCGACGGTGCTGGAAGACGGGCGGCAGCAGCGGGACTTCGTGCACGTGGACGACGTGGCCCGAGCGAACGTCCTCGCACTCCGGAACGACGGTCCGGAGGCAGATCTCACGCCGCTGAACATCTGCTCCGGACAGCCGCACAGCGTCGGCGACCTGGCCCGGGAACTGGCCCGCGCCTGCGGAGGGCCGGAGCCGCGGATCGTCGGCGGTGCACGGCCCGCGGACGTCCGGCACGTAGTCGCCGACCCGGCCCGAGCGCGGGAGTTGCTCGGGTTCCAGGCGGAAACGTCCTTCGCGGAAGGCATCGCCGCGTTCGCCACCGCGGAACTGCGCGCCCCTGTCACTCGATGAGGTGAAGATCACGTTCCGGAATGAATCGGCCGTACCGGATCTTGATGCTGGGCATGCGTTCCATCGTGGTGGGGGACATCGAAATCCACGCATTGACCGACGGACGGCTGCAGCTGCCGTCGTCGTTCTTTCCGGGACTCCAGGGCAAGCGCTCGGCACCGAGCACGGTGCCCGTGGCCATCGGCGCATTTCTGCTCCGAACGGGTGGCCGCACGGTGCTGGTCGACGCTGGGTTCGGCCCGCGTCCGTCGGGTGAGCCGCATCTGCCGCAGCACTCGAAAGAGCAGCTGCACCCGGTGGTCAGCGCCGTCGAAGCGGAGCACACCGGAGGCTTGCCCGCAGCGCTCGCCGAAGCCGGGGCCGCTCGCGAAGACATCGACACCGTGGTGCTGACTCATCTGCACGCCGACCACATCGGCTGGGTCGCGCCGAACGGCGAGCCGTACTTCCCGAACGCCGAAGTGCGGTACGGCGCACCCGACTGGGAGGCGTTCGTCGAACCGGCGGGACGGCACGATCGCGGCCGCGTCGCGCTGGAAGCCCTTCGCACCCAGGGCAAACTGCGTCCGCTGCTCGACGGCGAACTGGTCGCGCCCGGCGTCACCGTCCGACATGCGCCCGGGCACACGCCAGGGCATTACGTGCTGGAAATCGTGGATCAGGACCGCCGCGCCGTCCTGGTCGGCGACGTCTTCCAGATTCCGGAGCAGATGGCGGACCCGACGATCGGCGCGGCGTCCGACGTCGATTCCGGGCAGGCGGAGCAGACCCGCCGCCGCTGGCTCGGCGAGGTGGTCGGCACCGGCACGATCGTCGCGGCGGCACATTTCCCGGACGAGCCGTTCTTCCGGATCGCGGCCGACCGCACCGTGGAGCCGGTCTCGGCGGTCGCCGCGTCCTGACTGTCCACAACGGACAACTCAGGACGCGGCCAGCGGCAACCGCACTTCGAAGCGGCAACCCGGTCCGTGGTTCTGCACGCCGATCCGTCCTCGGTGTGCCTCCACCAGGCCTTTCGCGATCGCCAGGCCCAGTCCGCCGCCGCTGGTCGTGCCGCTGCGATCGGGAGTGCGGGCTTGCGTGCCGCGGAAGGCTACGTCGAAGACCCGGCCGATCTCGTCGTCCGGAATCCCGCCGCAGCCGTCGTCCACGGCGAGCAGCGCCTGGTCGCCGTCGATGCCGATCTGCACGGCGACCGTGCCGTCCGGCGGAGTGTGCCGGATGGCGTTGGAGACGAGGTTCCGCACGATCCGCGCCAGCTCCGGATCGCTGCCGGACACCACCGGCCACGCCGACGCGTTTTCCAGCACCCGCACGCGTTTGCGGTCCGCCACCGGCGCCTGCGCGGCGACCGCGTCGCTCACCACGTCGCGCAGCGGCACCGCCGACATGCTCAGTTCGAGCGCTCCCGCGGTGATCCGGGACAGTTCGAACAGGTCGCCCACCATGCCGGACAGCCGGGTCGTCTCGCCGCTGATCCGCTGGGCGTAGTCGGCCACTTCAGCACGCTCCGAAACCACGCCGTCCGCCAGTGCTTCCGCCATCGCCTGGATCCCGGCGAGCGGGCTGCGAAGGTCGTGGCTGATCCACGCGACCAGTTCGCGCCGCGAAGCCTCCGCCGCGCGTTCGCGTTCCCGCGCCTCGCGTTCCCACACACTGCGCCGCGCGATGACCCGGCCCAGCACCATCGCCGCGGGCACCGCCACAAGTGCCACGAGCAGGCACACGAGCAGTTCGGTGGTCAGGGCCTCGGTGAACATGAAGCCGCTCACGCCGAGGATCCCGACCAGCATCGCGGCGACCGGGGTCAGCACGAGCGTGGTCATCGTGGTGGCCAGCGACCGGTGCCGCAGCAGGTAAAGCGCGAGTCCGCCCAGCGCTGCCACCGGCAAGGCGAACAGCAAGGCGAGCGGCAGGATGTGCAGGACGTGGACGAACATGTCCCACGCGGACTCGCCCGAGCCGATCATGGCTGTGTCCGGTCGTAGCGGTAGCCGACGCCCCACACTGTCGCGACGCGGACGGGTTTGGCCGGGTCACGTTCGATTTTCTCGCGGAGCCGTCGCACGTGGACGGTCACCGTGGACTGGTCGCCGAAGTCCCAGCCCCACACCTTCTCCAGCAGGTCCGCCCGGCTGAACGCGACGCCGGGATGGGAGAGGAAGAACGCGAGGAGATCGAACTCCCGGGTGGTCAACGGCAGCGCCGCACCGTCGAGCGTCGCCTGGCGGGCAGTCATCTGGAGCCGAAGATTGCCGTCCACCAGCTCGGCCGTGGGCGGTTCGGGCCGGGGCATCCGAGCCCGCCGCAGCACGGATGCCACGCGCAGCGTGAGTTCCTTGGGACTGAACGGTTTGGTGACGTAGTCGTCAGCCCCCAGCTGCAGTCCGGCGATGCGGTTTTCCTCCTCGCCGAGCGCGGTGAGCATGACGATCGGCACCTGGCTCGTCTGCCGCAGCCGGCGGCATACCTCCAGGCCGTTGAGGCCGGGCATCATGACGTCGAGCACCACCAGATCCGGCACGCGCTCGGCGAACTGGGCGAGCGCCGCCGTGCCGTCGCCGGCCAGGTCGACGGTGAAACCGGCGGTTTCGAGGTAGCGACGGACGACGTCGCGCACGGTCTCGTCGTCGTCCACCACGAGCACGCGACCCGCTTGGTCCTCCATGCCTCACCTCACCAGTTCGTCAGCAGCAGGTGGTTGACCGCGAGCGCGACCACCGCCTGTCCGGCCAGCCACCAGCGGCGGTGGCCCGCCGGGAGCAGCGCCGTGGCCGGGAGCAGCCACGCGCCGAACGGTAGCCAGATCCGTTCTACCTCAGCCTTCGACAGGCCGGACGAATCAGCGAACACGATCGTGAGCAAGGCGGCCAGCACGATCAGCAGGACCGGATCGCGCAGGATCGTCCGGCGGGAAGGCAGAAAGACCGCCGTCGCCACCCCGCGGCGGGCGGCCGCGACCACCGCCGGCCCACACGCGACCGCTACCGCAGCCAGGTCGGCCCACACCCAGTACGAATACGGCCGCACCAGCGCCACGCCCTGGTAGTAGCGCTCGACCACGAGGTGGTAGCCATCGAACCACCAGAAACCGGCTAGCGCGAACACGGCGACCACTGCCAATGCGCCGAGGACAGCCACTGCCGCCGCACGCCATTGCCTGCCGAGCAACGCGACCGCCAGCGCGACCAAGCCGAGCAGGACGAGGCCGTAGGAGAGGAAGATGCCGAATCCGACGAGAACCCCGGCTGCCAACGCCGTGGGCCAGGCGTAACCACCGCGTGCTCGGAAGCCCACCGACGCGAGGGCGAGCAATGCGATGCCGGTGGCGGTTACCCCAGCGAAGAGGCCGTCCGCCGACACGCCCAGCCACACCGCACCGGGGCTGAGCACGGCGAACGGCAGTGTCGCGCGGGCGGCGCCGGGACGGCCGAGCAGGGCGATCGTCGCGGGGACCGCGACCGCGACCAGCGCGGCCACCAGCACCACGGCGGTCGACGCCCACGCACCGCCCCGGAGGCCGAGCCGGTCGAGCCAGACGAACACGAGGGTCGCGCCGGGCGGGTGGCCGGACACGTGAGTGGTCCACGAGTTCGGCTGGAAATCGAGGATGCGCGAGGAGAATTCGCGGAGGAACCGCGGGATGTCCGTGATGCCGGGGACTTCGTGCAGGTACTCCTGCGGCGTAGTGAGCCGGCCGGCGAAGCCGCGCGTCCAGCCGTCCACCATGGCGAGCGAGAAGATCCAGGCGAGGGAGGCCAGGTAACCCGCGGCCAGCGCGCGCCGCCAGCGCAGCCGGGCGGCCAGAGCCGGGCCATACAGGACGACACCGGCGGCCAGCAGAACGGCGAACACCGAGCCGGGGCCGACGTGCGGCAGCCAATGCGCGAACAGCGGCGGCGCGAACGCGTAGATCACCACGCCCGAGCCTGGCCGGTTGTAATACACGCCGACGGCAGTCGCGGCGGCGATCACCACAAGGGTGACGCCGACTGTCACGAGGTCAGCGCGGAACCGGGCACGGACGGGAACCGGGGGCGGCGGCTCGGCGAGCCGGGCAGCCTTCGTCGACTCGCTCATCGCCGGTCACGATAACCCCGTCGGCGGCCGTCCGGCGGGTTTCCGGCGGATCCGTGAGAAGTCGGTAAGGTCTTGACCAACGTCAGGATTTGGTAAGCACAGCAAGGGTTCTGCACTGTCCTTTCCAGACTTACCGTACGCCTCGTGAACGAATTCGGAGTGGACGTCGTCCTCCCCTGCCTCGACGAGGCGGCCGCGCTGCCGGGCGTGCTCGCCAGCCTGCCGCCGGGGTATCGCGCGATCGTCGTGGACAACGGGTCGCGCGACGGTTCCCCCGGCGTCGCGGCTGGGCACGGCGCGAAGGTCGTCGACGAGCCGCGACGCGGTTACGGTGCCGCCGTCCACACCGGGTTGGAGAACGCGACCGCCGACATCGTCTGTTTCGCGGATGCCGACGGGTCGCTCGATCTGGCCGAATTGCCGCGCCTGGTCGCCGCGGTGATGGATGGTGCTGACCTCGCGGTCGGGCGGCGAGTACCGGTGTCGCGGGCGGCTTGGCCGTGGCACGCGAGAGCAGGCAATGCCGTCCTCTCGCTGCTCTTGCGGTCCCGTGGCCTGCCAGTACAGGACATCGCGCCGCTGCGGGCGGTGCGTCGCCGGGAGTTGCTGGCTCTCGGTGTTGCGGACCGGGCGTTCGGCTATCCGCTTGAACTGCTGGTGAAGGCTCAGCGCGCGGGCTGGGCGGTCCAGGAGTTCGACGTCGCTTACCGGGAACGGGCGCGGGGCACGAAGTCGAAGGTGTCCGGCTCGGTGCGCGGCACGTTGCGAGCGGTGCGGGACTTCGGGCGGGTGCTGGCCCGATGACGTTCTGCCTGCTTGTGGTCGCGAAAGCGCCGGTGCCGGGCTTCGCGAAAACTCGGTTGTGTCCGCCCGCGACACCCGCGCAAGCTGCGGAGATCGCCGCTTCCGCGCTGCTGGACACGCTGGACGCTGCGTTCGCCACCGACGGCGCGATCACGGTGGTGGCGATGACGGGCGACCTCGCGGAGGCAGCCCGGGGTGCCGAAATCGGCCGAGCGTTGCGGAAAGCGACCGTGATCGCGCAGCGCGGTTGGGATTTCGGTACCCGGCTGGCTAATGCGCATTGCGATACGGCTGCGGTGCATGCCGGGTTGCCGGTGCTGCAGATCGGCATGGACACGCCGCAGGTCTCCCCCGAATTGCTGGCTTCGGCGATCAACCCGGTCGTCCTCGGAGCCAGCCGCGCCTTGCTGGGCAGCGCGGAGGACGGTGGCTGGTGGGGGCTTGGGCTGGCTGATCCGCGGCAGGCACAAGTGCTCGCCGGAGTTCCGATGTCGCGTCCGGACACCGGATTCGGCACCCGTGCGGCCCTGAAAGGAGCAGGCCTTCGAGTCGGCGAGCTACCGGGTCTGTCCGATGTGGACACCATGGACGACGCGCTGCGGGTGGCCGCCATCCGGCCGGACAGCAGGTTCGCGGCCGCGGTCGATGCGGTGGGAGTGGTGGCATGAAACTCGCGACCGGCAGGGAATTCGACCGCGGGCTGCTGGGCCATCAGTGCTGGCTGGAACTCGCGAACGGAGACCGGATCGAGCTTCCGGTCGGTCGTTGGGCAGAAGGTTGCGGCGCGGGCGACGCCGTGCTGTTGGACGCGTGCGCGGGTCCGACCCTCGACGTCGGCTGCGGTCCAGGTCGGCTGACGGCCGCGTTGACGCGCCGAGGTGTGGTGACCCTCGGCGTGGACAGTTCGCCGGTCGCGGTGCGGCTGACGCGGCGGCGCGGGGCGAGTGCGTTGCAGCGCAACGTTTTCGGTCGATTGCCCGGAGAAGGACGGTGGAACCACGTGTTGCTGGCTGACGGCAACATCGGGATCGGCGGCGATCCCGATGCGCTGCTGCGGCGAGTGCGCGAACTGCTCACGCCGGACGGTGACGTGCTCGTGGAGCTGGAAGAACCCGGCCACGGCATGCGCCGCGACCACGTCCGGCTGCGGCCGGATCCCGCTGGCGGACGGTGGTTCACCTGGGCATGGGTCGGAGTGGATGCCATCGCGGAAATCGCGGCGCGGACTGGTTTTCGAGTGGTGTGGACGACCAGCCGCGGGCACCGCTGGTTCGCGAAGCTGGCACGCGCGTGAAACGGCTGGCAGCCGCGTGGCGCAGGCTCGACGCGCGGGTCACCGCAGCGCACGCCAAGGTGGCCGATCAGGCCCGTGCCGTCGAGAAGCGGGTCCCGAAGTCGGAGCAATTCAAGGGCGGCGCGCACGGCGAGCGCGTCACGGCCCGGGTCGGCAGCTTGCTCGGGATCGCGTTCCTGATCTGCTTCGTCACCGGGCTGCTGAGCCACTTGATCCAGCATCCGCCGGAGTGGTTCTTCTGGCCCAGCCGGCCGGTTTGGCTGTACCGGGTGACGCAGGGCGCGCACGTGCTGTCCGGAATCGCGGCGATTCCGTTGCTGCTGGCCAAACTGTGGAGCGTCTACCCGAAGCTGTTCGAGCGGCCGCTGGTGCGTTCGGTGCCGCACGCGGTGGAGAGGTTGTCGATCCTCGTCCTCTCCGGAGCGGCGTTTTTCGAACTGAGCTTGGGATTGCTGAACGTCGCGCAGAACTACCCGTGGAACTTCTACTTCCCGCAGGTGCACTACGCGGTGGCTTGGGCAGCGATCGGGTCGATCCTCGTGCACGTCGCGGTGAAGCTCCCGGTGCTCCGGCGGGCGCTGACGCGGGAACGCGCGCCTGTCCAGCAGCCCGGCCCCGGGTTGTCGCGTCGAGGATTCCTGGCCACCACGGGACTCGCGGCTGGGGTCGCCGTGCTGGCGACGGCGGGAGCGACCGTTCCTGCGCTGCGGAACGTCTCCGGGCTGTCGTGGCGGTCGGACAAGGGCACGCAGAAGTTGCCGGTCAACCGCACGGCCGTCGCGGCGCAGGTGACCAGGGTCGCGCAGGATCCCGGATGGCGGCTGTCCGTGGTGACTCCGGCGGGGACCCGGCAGTTCACGCTGGCCGAACTGCGGGCGCTGCCGCAGACCACTGTGGACTTGCCGATCGCGTGCGTCGAAGGATGGAGCCAGATGGCTACCTGGCGCGGCATCTCGTTCCCGGACCTGCTGCGCGCGAGCGGCAGTTCACCCGGAGTCGACGTGCGCGTGTCGTCGTTGGAGAAGACCGGTCTGTACGGCGTCAGCGTGCTGCCCGGCGAGCACACCGCCGACCCGCTCACGCTGCTGGCACTGGAACTGAACGGCGAGGTCCTGAACCTCGACCACGGCTATCCGTGTCGCGTGATCGCGCCGAGCCGTCCGGGAGTGCTGCAGACGAAGTGGGTCGCCAGGTTGGAGGCGCTGTGAAGACCGCGCGGATTCTGCTGGCACTGCCCGGATTAGCGGCGTTGGCGTACGGGATCGTGCTGTTCCTCGACTACGCGGCACCGGCGTGGCCGGACAGCGTCACGACGTTGGTGTGGATCGGCGGCGGTCCGATCGTCAACGACGCGGTGTTCGCTCCGCTCGCGGGAGTGGTCGGCCTGCTGCTCACCCGGGTCCTGCCGCGGCCGTGGCGGGCGCCGGTGCAGATCGGTGCGGTGCTGACCGCGGTGCTGGGTTTCCTGGCGTTCCCGCTGCTGTGGCGGGCTTATGGCGTACCTCCGAAGCCGGGACTGCACGACGGGAACACCTGGCTGGGACTGCTGGTGACGCTCGCGGCGGTGTGGAGTGCCGTCCTCGTCGCTTCGGTCGTCCGGATTGTCCGGGTCCGGCATCGGGCGGCGCGGAAAATCCGGTCGCGCGCACGGAGTTGACCTGGGTTTTCTTCCGGTACCGGAATTTTCCCGCGGATTCGGCGTTTGGGACAGCGTGCGCGTGGGCACCTCACCGCACGCGGAGAGGCTCTCCGTGCCGAGTCGGAGGCGGCACGGAGAGCCTCTTCGTGTTTTCGTGCGGGCACCGGTTTCCGGGCGCTGTCCGTAAAAACGGCCACGCGCGACCGGCTCTTGCGCTCCGGTCGCGCGCGGCCTGCAAAGGTTCGGCCCCAGCGCGGATAGGGGGGTCGAGCCGTGGCTGGTCTCGGCCGCGCCTCGGCGGCCGAGCGAACTAGTTGGCCGGGACCGCCTGCCCGCCCAAGGTGACCTGCACCGTGCGTCCGTCGGCGAGAGTGAAAGTCACCTGGTCGTTCGGGGCGCGCGTGCGGATCGCGGCGACGAGCGTGTTGGCGCTGTCGATGACGCGGTTGTCGATCTTGGTCACCACGTCGCCGGGCTTCAGGCCCGCCTTCTCCGCCGGGCTGCCCGGCGTGATGTCGCCGAGCTGGGCGCCGCCCTGGGGCGCGTCGGTGACCTTCGCGCCGATGAACGTCTGGGTCGCGTGGCCGGTCTTGATGATGTCCTGCGCGGTGCGGCGCGCCTGGTCGATCGGGATGGCGAAGCCGATGCCGACGTTGCCGCCCTCGCCGCCGCTGCCCTGGCCGCGGCCCGAATTCGGGCTGTAGATGGCCGAGTTGATCCCGATGACCTGGCCGCTCATGTTCGCCAGCGGACCGCCCGAGTTGCCCGGGTTGATCGCGGCGTCGGTCTGGATCGCGTCCATCACCGTGGTCTGGTCGGTCTCGTCGCCCCCTGCCTGCACCGGACGGTGCAGCGAGCTGACGATGCCCGAGGTGACGGTGCCGGTCAGCTCGTACGGCGAGCCGATGGCCACCACTTGCTGCCCGACCCGCAGGTCGTCGGACCGGCCCAGCTCGACGGGCGTGAGGTTGCTGACGCCGGACACCTTCACCACGGCGATGTCCGTGGTCGGGTCCCGGCCGACGACCTTCGCCGCGGCCTTCTTGCCGTCCTGGAACACGGCTTGGATCTGGCCGCCGTTCGCGGCGACCTGGACGACGTGGTTGTTGGTGAGGATGTAGCCGTCGCTGCTGAGCACGAAACCGGAGCCCTCGCCCGCCGCGGTCCGGCCGGACACCTGCAGCTCGACGACGCTCGGCGACAGCTTCTGCGCCACCGATTCGACCGAGCCGGCCGGCACGTTGCCGGTCTGCTGCGCGGGTTTCGGCGCGTCGAGCGCGCTCACCGACGAACCGGATCCGCCGGTGAGGTACCCGACGGTCCCGCCGGCCACGCCGCCGATCACGAGCGAGATGGCGGCGACGCTCGCGAGGAGCTTGCCCGCCGAACCCTTCTTCTCGCGCTGCGCGGGAACGCCGTACACCGAGGTTCCCGGTGCGCCGTAAGGGTTGGCCGGGGCACCGGCGGGCGGAGTGTGCGGCCCGCCGGGGTACTGGCTGCCGTACGGCTGACCCGCCGCGTGCTGCTGCTGAGCACCGGGGATCCCGCCGGTCTGGGGCGCGGTCGCGCCTTGAGCCGACCACGGATTCGGCGTGCCTCCAGCCGGAGCAGTCCCGTAGGCCGGGGCGGCGCCGTACTGCCCCGCAGGCGCTCCGTACGCGCCGGAAGCGTCGCCGCTCGCCGTGCCGGAGCCGGACGTCCCTGCCGAGCCCTCAGCGGCCGAACCGTACGCGGCGGTCGGACCAGTCGCGCTGGGAGCCGGCTGTCCCGCGTCGCCGCCGGTCGAGCCGGCGGAAGAGGGTTGGTCCGGCTGAGCCGGGGTCTGCTGCCAGGCCGCCTGGCCTTCGGCGCCCGGCTGGGCGCCCGGGTCCTGGCGACCCGCCGCGGAGTCGGGCACGTGGGGGTCGTTCTCGGTCATGTCCTCACCTAAGCGGCTGGGCCTGAGAGGTTCCTGAGTCGAACCTGTGTTTCGTAGATGAGTATGCCGCGAGTTCCGGTCAGCCCGCCGAGCGAAGCCGCTCCGCGATCTGTTCCGGGGTGGCGTCGTTGATCCATACCGCCATGCCCGACTCGGATCCGGCCAGGTACTTCAGCTTGTCCTTGGCCCGCAGCACGGAGAACAGCTCGAGATGCAGCCACGACAGCTCCCGGTCGCGGTGCACCGGCGCCTGGTGCCAGCCCGCGATGTAGGGCAGCGGCCGGTCGTACAACGCGTCGCATCGGCGCAGCACGTCGAGGTACACGCGGGAAAAGTCGTCGCGCTCGGCGTCGGCGAGCGACGGGAGATCCGGCATCTGCCGGTGCGGCACGATCTGGATGTGCACCGGCCAGCGCGCGGCAGGCGGCACGAACGCGGTCCAGTGCTCGCCGGTCGCGATCACCCGCTCGCCCGATTTCTGTTCCGCGGCCAGCACGTCGCCGAGCACCGATCCGCCGTGCTCGCGCGCGACCGCGAGCATCCGCTCGGTCTTCGGCGTGACGAACGGATAGCCGTAGATCTGGCCGTGCGGATGCGAGAGCGTGACGCCGATTTCCTCGCCGCGGTTCTCGAACGGGAAGACCTGCTCCACGCCGGGCGTCTGCGCGAGTGCGGCGGTGCGGTCGGCCCAGGCGTCCACCACGAGCCGCACCTGTTCCGGAGTCAGCCGGGAGAACGCGCCGTCGTGGTCGCTGGTGAAGCACACGACCTCGCAGCGGCCGAGGCCCGGCGCGGTCGGCACCAGACCGAACCCGTCCACAGTGGACGGTTCGCCGGTCGCCTGCTGCGAGAACGACGGGAAGCGGTTCTCGAACACGACCACGTCGTAGTCGGCTTCGGGGATTTCGCTCGGCTTGCCCGGACGGGTCGGGCAGAGCGGGCAGAGGTCCGCGGGCGGCTTGTACGTGCGCGTCTGGCGGTGCGCCGCCATCGCGACCCACTCGCCGGTCAGCGGGTCGCGGCGGATCTCCGAGGCGGCCGCGACCGCCGGCAGGTCCCGGGTGTCGGCCGCGAGCCGTTCGGCGGCGTCGGTGTGGTCGAAATAGATGATTTCCCGGCCGTCGGCCAGGTGCCGCACAGTGCGTTTCACGCTTCTTCTGCCTCGATGTTCTCCGCCGTTTCGGCGATCATGAGTTCTCCGACCCGCTCCGAGAGGGCCTCCCGCGCGCGGTCGTCCAGTCCGTCGTCGGTCACCACGACCTGGGCTTCTTCCAGGTCCGCGATCGTGGAAATGCCGACGGTGCCCCACTTCGTGTGGTCGGCGAGCACCACCAGCCGCCGCCCGGCCTCCACCAGCGCGCGGTCGGTCTCGCTTTCGGTGAGGTTCGGGGTGGTGAACCCGGGCCCCACCGCCATTCCGTGCACGCCGAGGAACACGAGGTCGAGGTGCAGCGTCCGCAGGCTCTGCACGGCGACCGGGCCGACCAGCGCGTCCGACGGGGTGCGCACCCCGCCGGTGAGGACCACCGTGCGGTCCGGCTGACCGGCGTTGCGCAGCACGTCGGCGACCTGGATCGAGTTGGTGACGATGGTGAGGCCCTCGATGCCGTCGAGCGCGTGCGCGAGCGTCCAGGTGGTAGTGCCCGCGGACAGGCCAATCGCGGTGCCCGGTTTGACGAGGGTGGCCGCGAGTTCGGCGATGGCTTCCTTCTGCGCGCGCTGGCGCACCGATTTCGCCTCGAAGCCGGGCTCGTCGGTGCTCTTGCCGACCAGCGACGTCGCGCCGCCGTAGACCTTCTCGACCAAGCCGCGGCCCGCGAGCACGTCGAGGTCGCGGCGGACCGTCATGTCGGAGACGCCGAGCCTCGCGACGAGGTCACTGACCCGGACCGCACCGGTCCGGCGTGCTTCCTCGAGGATCACCGCCTGTCGCTGCCGCGCGAGCACCGCCACTCCCCAAGCACACCCATCAACTGCACAAAATCCTACACGATTCAACATCAGGCGTGCGCGACGTGCAGATCCAGCGTCCCCCTGCCGGGCGACAGCCAAGCGTGGCGGGCAGTTCAGGCGACGGGCGCCCCCGGTAGCCGGATGGTGAGCAGAGCCCCGCCTTCCGGAGCCCGGTTGGCGTAAACCGTGCCGCCGTGCCGTTCCGCGGCGTGCTTCACGATCGCCAGCCCGAGGCCGGATCCGGGCAGCGTGCGCGCCTCCGACGAACGGTAGAAACGGTCGAACACCTTGGGCAGGTCTTCCTCGGCGATGCCCGGTCCGGAGTCCGCGACCTCGACCACCGCGGTGCCGTCGCCGAGCGGACGCAGCGTGACCCGCACCCGCGAGCCCTGCGGCGAGAACTTCACCGCGTTGTCGAGCAGGTTCAGCACCGCCCGTTCGAGCGAGCTGTTGTCGCCGGTGAGCACCCACGGCTGCAGCGCGACCTCGAACTCGATCTCGCCCGCCCGGCGGCGCGCCCGGTCGAGCGCGCGCTCGACGACGTCCATCAGGTCGACGCGCTCCGCCTGCTCGCGCGGTTCGTCCTGCCGCGCCAGCTCCACCAGGTCGCCGATGAGCTGGGTGAGCTCGTCGAGCTGGCCGCGGATGTCGGCCTCGATGTCGGCGCGGTCCTCGTCCGGCAGCGACGGCGCGCCGGGGCGGCTGGCCGACAGCAGCAGTTCGAGGTTGGTGCGCATGGAAGTCAGCGGGGTGCGCAGCTCGTGCCCGGCGTCGGCGACGAGCTGCCGCTGCCGTTCCTGCGAGTCCGCGACCGTGCCGAGCATGATGTTGAAGCTGTGCGTGAGCCGGGCGAGTTCGTCGTCGCCGCTCACCGGGATCGGACGCAGGTCGCCCGTCGCCGCCACCCGCTCGGCAGCCGACGTCAGCCGGTCGACCGGCCGCAACCCGGCGCGCGCGACCGCCGTGCCCGCGCCCGCGGCCACCACGATCCCGGCACCGCCGACCAGGAACAGCACCACGGACAACTGGTTCAGCGCCCGCATCGTCGGAGCCATCGACTGCGCCAGCACCATCGCCTGGTCCTGCCCGAGGGGCACCGCGACGACTCGCATGTTCGTGGCCGGGTCGGTGCGAATGGACTGATCTCGCGCACCGGTCGCGACGCTCATCTCGGCTGGCCCCGCAGGCGGCGGAGTCCCCGGCTTCGGGGACAACATGCTGCCCGTGATGCCACTGAGCTGGCCGATCTGCACATCGGCACTGGCCAGGAACGCGCCTGGCACGTCGCGCAGCTGAGACGAGGACACCGGCGGCGCATTCGC
Source organism: Streptomyces sp. AA4 (assembly GCF_000158875.1). NCBI lineage: Bacteria > Bacillati > Actinomycetota > Actinomycetes > Kitasatosporales > Streptomycetaceae > Streptomyces > Streptomyces sp. AA4. The sequence continues at coordinate 7,438,626 of NZ_GG657746.1, forward strand.
CGCGGCTTGCGCACGGGCGAGCAGGTTGTCGTCGAGCTGGGTGAGGAGGTTGTTGCGCACGACCAGGTACGCGCACAGGGACACGAGCGCCACCGCCCCCGCCACGCAGGCGGCGGCCAGCAGCGTGACCCGGCCGCGCAGTGAGAAGCGACGAGTGCTCCACCGGGTGCCCCGCGGATCGGGGACCTCCCCCTCCGGCGCGGCGTGCGCGCCCGCCGGGTGGTCGGTCACGGCGGGGTCTCGCGCAGGACGTACCCCACTCCCCGCACCGTGTGGATCAGCCTCGGTTCGCCCTCCGCCTCCGTCTTGCGGCGCAAATAGCCGACGTAGACCTCCAGCGCGTTGCCCGACGTCGGGAAGTCGTAACCCCATACTTCCTCCAGGATCCTTCCGCGGGTCAGCACGTGCTTGGGGTACGAGAGGAACAGCTCGAGCAGCGCGAACTCGGTGCGGGTGAGACTGATCTCGCGGCCGCCGCGGCGGACTTCGCGAGTGCCCGGGTCAAGTGTGAGGTCGGCGAACGACAGCACCTCGGACGTCTCGCCCTGCTGAGCGTCCGGCGCGGCGCGGCGCAGCAGGGCGCGCAACCGGGCGAGCAGCTCCTCCAGGGCGAACGGCTTGGGCAGATAGTCGTCGGCGCCGGCGTCGAGGCCGGAGACCCGGTCGGAGACGGTGTCGCGGGCGGTCAGCACGAGAATCGGCAGGTCGTCGCCGGTGCTGCGGAGCCGGCGGGCCACTTCGAGCCCGTCGAGGCGCGGCATCATCACGTCGAGAACCATCGCGTCCGGACGGTTGGCGAGGATCGTCTCCAATGCCTGCGCACCATCGCTCGCGAGCTCCACGGTGTAGCCGTTGAACTCCAAAGACCGCCTGAGCGATTCACGGACGGCACGGTCGTCGTCCACTACGAGGATGCGCATGCCGCCAGTCTTACGCAGAGTGCTGAGACCCGCCTAAGAACACACACAGAACACACAAAGAGACTCTCCCCGGAGTGCGACGCGTAGCAGGTGGCGGGGCGGCCGCGGCTCAGCGGAAACGGCTCGGGCAGCCGGAATCCGCGTACTCGGCGTCATCGGGATGAGCAGCGACGCGCGTCCAGCTCACGTCACAACGAGCGTTCCTCCGGCGGCCGCGCGACCGGAGCGTTCCAGTGCCGCCAGAGCGCGAGCACGCGGATCGCGACCACGACGACCGCGGAGACGGTCGTGACCGCGCCGGCCGGGAGGTTCAGCGCGTGCCCCGCCCAGACGCAGACCGCGCCGGTCAGCGCGGCCATCGCGTAGATCTCCTTGCGGAGCACGAGCGGGATCTCGCGCAGCAGCAGGTCGCGGAGCGCGCCGCCGCCGATGCCGCTGGTCATGCCGATCAGGCAGGCGGCGTATCCGGTCGCGCCCGCGTTGAGTGCCAGCGTCGTCCCGGCCGTCGCGAACACGCCGAGCCCGACCGCGTCCGCGAGCAGCACGGCGTGCCGCAGCCGGGCGACCTGCGGATGGAAGGCGAACACGATCAGCGCGGTCGCCGCGCAAACGGCCAGGTACGGCCAGTTGCGCAGGGACGTCGGCGGATGGATGCCGAGGAGCACGTCGCGGATGATGCCGCCGCCGAGCGCCGTGGTCAGGCCGACCACGACGACTCCGAACACGTCCAGCCGCGCCCGGACCGCGGCCAGCGCCCCGGACGCCGCGAACGCCACCAGCCCGAGGAATTCGAGCGCGGTCAGCAGCATGTGCTGGTTCTACTGGTCGAGAAGCCCGCCGCGGTAGGCCAAGAGCGCGGCCTGCACCCGGTTGGCCGCGCCGATCTTCGACAGCACCGCGGAGACGTATCCCTTGACGGTCGCCTCGGACAGGTGCAGCCGCCCGCCGATCTCGGCGTTCGACAGGCCTTGCCCGATCAGCGCGACGACCTCGCGTTCGCGTTCGGACAGCGAGGCCAGAAGCTTGCGCGCCGGCTGCGCGGCCCGCTGCTCGTCGCGATGGCTCTGCACCATGCGCACCGCCACGCCCGGGTCGAGGACGGCACCGCCCTTGGCCAGGTCGCGCACCGCCCGCAGCAGCGCCGCCGGGTCGATGTCCTTCAGCAGGAATCCGTTGGCGCCGAGCCGCAGCGCGAGGCTGACGTACTCGTCGATGTCGAAGGTGGTGAGCATGGCGACGGTGGGCGGGTCGGGAAGCGCGAGAATGGCCCGAAGCGCGCGAATGCCGTCGTCAGGGGCGCGCATCTTGATGTCGAGCAGCGCGACGTCGGGGTGATAGCGACGGGCGACCTCGACCGCCGATCTGCCGTCGCTCGCCTCGCCCACGATCTCGATGTCCGACGCCCCGGACATCATGGCGCGCAGCCCCGACCGAACTAGTTCCTCGTCGTCGGCGAACATGAGCTTGATCAACGAAGCCCTCCGGCAGACCGTGGGTTGGAGGCGGCTCCCCGCACCCGTTACGGAAGATTACCTACTGTTGTTCACGGTTTCGAAACCAGACACGACCAGGTGACGCGGCTGGTCCACCGGAGCGGCGGAGAACCCCAGCAGACCCGGTTGCTGGTCACCCACTTGAGTGACTTCTTCAGGTGGGCGCCGCCGAGTTGCGTAACCGATCCAGAACGAGCGGATGTTCATCGGCCGCACATCTCGGGGGTCGGGCGGTCCGGTCCCGAAACGGCTCAGCGGATGATCCGCGGCCCCTCGCTTGCGCCGAGCGAACCGTCTGGCGTCGCCGGAGCCAGCGACCCGGCCGTCCCCTGGAAAACCGGCCGCGGATGCCCCTCGCCCCTGATACGGTCGCGGCGATGTTCCAGTTCATCGTCCTCTTCAGCTGACGGTCCTGCGACCCGCCCCTCGCAGATCCAGCACCGGCCCGGGCGGGTCTGAGCGCGCCGTTTTTCGGCGCGGGAACCCGTCAGCCGCGCGCCTCGACCGCGCTGTGCACTGGAGAACGACGTGTCAACTGAACACCTTTCCTACTGGGCTGTGCTGCGCAAACCCGGCGTGGTGCGCTCTTTCCTGCCGAGCATCCTCGGCCGGTCGTCGCTGGCGATGTCCGGGCTCGCGCTCGTGTTCCTCCTCGAATCCGGCCGCGGATCGTTCGCCGCGGCCGGCGCCGTCACGGCAGTACTGGGGATCGCCAATGTCGTCGCGACCCCCTGGCGAGCGCGAGCCGTCGACCGGTTCGGCCAGACAGCCGTCCTGTCGGCGCTGGGCGCGGTCCACCCGATCGCCCTCCTCGGGTTCGCCGCGAATCCGAGTGCGCCGCTGCCTTTCTTGCTGTGCCTCGGCGCCGTCGCGGGGTTGTCGCTCCCGCCGTTCGGATCCACGATGCGCGTCGTGTGGTCGGCGGCGCTCGCCAGCGGACCGCTGCGCACTCGCGGATTGAGCCTGGACGCGGTTGCCGAGGAGGTGATTTTCGCGGTGGGGCCGTTGACTTCCGCGATCCTCACCGCGCTCGCGGATCCGACGCTCGCGCTCTACGTCTCGGCCGGTTTCGTCGCCGCGGGCAGTGGCCTTTTCGTCCTCAGCCCGCTGTCCCGGCAACAGCGAGGACACCGCGCGAAGACGACCACAGAAGCGCCGAAACCCTTGCGGTCGCCCGGATTTCTGCCCGTGGTGGTCGCCATCATGGCACCGGGAATCATCCTCGGCGCGGTCGAGATCGTGGCACCAGCCATTGGGGCGGCCGAGGGTTCCGCAGTTCTCCCGGGCGTCGTCTTGGCCTTGTTCGCAGGAGCCAGCGCGCTCGGCGGTTTGCTGTACGGCCGCTTGAATCTGCGCACATCGGTCGAACGACAACTGCTCGTTCTGGGCGCAACGCTGATCGGGATCAGCGCGGCCGCTGGACTCATCGGGTCGACACCAGTGCTTGTCGTCGGTATCGGACTGGCAGGTGGTTTCATCGCACCGCTGCTCATCGTCGGGTATCTCGCGGCTGACGCTCGCACTGATCCTCGCGTGCGGACCGAAGCGAGCAGTTGGATCAACACCGCCGTCAACCTCGGTGCCGCCGCCGGCTCGGGCCTGATGGGCGCGACTACGGAAACCACGGCACCCGGCACCGCGCTCGCGATCTGTACCGCAGCCGCCGCGTTCGTCCTGCTGCTCAGTGCATCACGACGTCGTCGCGCAGTGCCGTGAACATCTGCCCGGATCCGAGGACGAGTTCCCGGACTTCGCCCTATGCGGGAAAGCTAAACGGGACTGGGGTGTGGTGCTCCCAGATCCTCCGCGAAACCTCCTCCGGGTAGGGAACGGTCATCGACTCGACGTCCAGCACGCGGGTCAGCCGCTGCTCGGGAGAATAGGCGGCCCACCCCGGATCGCCGGTGGCTGCGAAGTTGACCCAGGCCTGTCGAAGCTCCTCGGACACCCGAAGCGTTGCGGCGTCAGGCGTCTCGCCGAACACCTGACGGCCGACCGGGCTGTCCAAAGTGCCGAAGGCGAGAGACACGTCGAGGCTGTGACACGCGCCCAGGCCGGGCGCGGGCAGGCACAGTTCGAAGAGATACGACCGACCGCCAGCCAAGGCGTTCGCTTCGGCCAACTGCTGGCTCGGCATTCGGAAAAGCGCGTCCGAGTAGACGATCTCCATCAGCTCCTCCGGGCCGGCTTCCGGGTAGCCGGCCCGGTAGCTGTCCGGCGATGGGGCGTAGAGAGCGAGCGCCCGTTGCGCGTCGTCGGCAGTGAATGTGCCGACTCGCCCAGCCATGACGGAGAACAACCGGAACTCGTCGCGGGTGTGGCCGACGAGAAGGTCGACGCCGTCCGCGAGCGCCGTCCAGGGCGTCTGTGGAAGGGAATCCTCGTCCAGAACCGGGCATACTCCGGTGCCGACTTGGGCCATCGGACCCCAGCGGTCGCGTTGGCCGGCCAGGCTGGCGTTGAAGGCGGTGAGTTTGTCGGCCAACTGCCACGGGTCGACGTTCCGGAGGTCTTCCCCGTTCGCGAGCGCCGCGGTGACCTGCTTCGCGAGCGAAGGACGGGCGAAGGCGCCGGGTACGGAATGGGCGATGGCGCGTTGGAACAAGCCTTGCGTCGTCACGAGCAAAGACGCGACCGATCCCGCTCCGGCTGATTGACCGGCGACGCACACTCGCGTGGGATCGCCGCCGAAGCGGGAGATATTGCGCTGCACCCATTCCAGTGCGGCGATCTGGTCGAGGAACCCGCGGTTGGCCGGAGCACCGTCGATAAGTGCGAAGCCTTCGACGCCGACCCGGTAGTTGACGCTCACCACGACCAGCCCGGCCGCGCACAGCAGGGTCGGATCGTAGGTCGGGTCGCTGCTCACCGAGATGACGTATCCGCCGCCTGGCAGCCAGACCAGCACCGGCAGGCCAACAGCGCCGGGGTCAGGCGTCGCGACGTTGAGGGTCAGCCAGTCCGTTTCGTGTGCCGACTCCATCTGGACTGGTCCGGATTGCGGTGGCAGCGGGCCAAATTCGGTCGCCTGTCGCGTGCCGCCCCAGGGCGGAACCGGGACGGGCGCGGCGAAGCGGAGATCGCCCACCGGTGGCTGGGCGTACGGGATTCCGCGAAACTCCGCCATCCCAGCTCGCCAGCGGCCCGCCACGGCCCCCTCGACCGTCCGGACCGCCGGCTGCGTCCTGTTGTCCATCCAAGACCCCCTCAGGTTTCAAGTCAAGTGTATTATGTCAGTTGTATTGGAACGGGGGCTAGCGTGCCGAAGAAGGTCGACCACCGCGAGCGACGGGAAGCGATCGCGCGCGCGTTGTGGCGCGTGGTGGCGCAGCAGGGCTGGAACCGGGCGACCATGCGCGAGGTCGCCCGCGAGGCCGACGCGTCCCTCGGCCAGGTGCAGCACTATTTCTCGACCCGGACCGCGATGCTCACGTTCGCGATGGAGTTCGCCGCGGAGCAAACGTCGCACCGGGTCGCCGAGGGCCTCGCCGACGTCACGCACCCGCGCGAAGTGTTGCGGGTGACGCTCACCGAGATGTTGCCGCTGCACCCGGACGCCCGCGCCACCAGCCGGATGAGCGCCGCGTACGTCCTCGAAGCACTGCACGACCCCGAACTGCACGCGAAGCTGCGCGACGACCTGCGCGAGAAGCGAGCACTAGTGGAACGCCTGATCCGGCAAGCCATCGCCGACGGGCACATCGACGCGGATCGGGACCCGGCCGTCGAGACGAATCTTGTCCTTGCGCTGACTGGATTAACGCCGCTGCTTGAGCTGGACGTGATCGAGTCCCGTGCTGCGCTTGCGGCGATCGATCAGTACTTGGATCGGCTTTTCGCTTAGCCCGCGTCGGTCAAGCAATGCTGAACGAGCGGACCGAACCGGCTGACCAGTTCGGCGACCGACGCTGACGCGAGCGGTTCGATCCGCACGACGTACCTCGCGACGGCGAGGCCCAAGAGCTGGACGTTGACCATGCCCGCCCGAAACTCGGCGTCCGGGGCGTCGAGCAGCTTCGCCAGCCGCCCGGTGATTTCCCGGTCGAGGTATTCGCGGAGCAGGGCGTCGGCTTGGTCGTCGGCGCGGCTGAGCATCGCGAGCGGGGTTCGGCCCGAGGCGTCCAGGTTCTCCACGAGCGTCCGGACGATGCGCTCGCCGAGACCGTCGAACCCGCCGGCGAAGACTTCCTCGAGAGCGGGCGGAACCTGGGCGGACATGTCGATCGCCGCGGCGAAAAGGCCCTGCTTGCTGCCGAAAAAGTAGAACACCATCCCGGGGTCGACCCCGGCCTCGCCCGCGACCGCGTTGCCCACGGTTGGTTGAGCTTGATGTCGATGTCGACATGTCCACCGCCGCTCATCGCAAGCCTGACCGAAAAGTCGACGTCGTGTTCATCATCGAGTTCGGCGATACCGGCCAGGTTCTGCCACATGCGGTGAACCTCGGCGGCGAACCGCTCGATGTCGCCATCGTCGAGCCAGGAATGGAGGGTCTTGCTGAAGCGCTCACGGCCAGCGCTGATGACGACCTCCTGGAACCCGCCGCGATGGGTAGCGACCTGAAGTGCGAGGGATAGGTCCACGTTCGCCAGGTCATCTCGGACGCTAACTCGCCTCGGCGCAAAACAAACCCTGGGTACCGCAACGCGCCGCGAACAGGTCTACACAACAACCCAGCATCCTGAGACAGTAGTCCAACTAGAGGATTGCTATTCCATGCGAAATCTGCCCCGCATCGATGACTGCCGACAAACGAATGTCCTGCAACGGAGAATAGTTTGGATTAGGAGCTTGAACTGCAGCCCCGCGCCTGCTTGCAGAAGCGCACGCCCGTCAACGGCCACGCCGGCCTATCGGTTGATGTCTTGTCGATGGGAATTACCGAGCTGCTGGTTCAGACTGACGCCAGAGACAACCGCTCGCTCCAGTTCGAGACTGATCCCGATTTGACGTGCGACCGTTTCTGTTGCGGCACAGCGCGTGCCGATCCAGCCGTCACCGAGCAGACCAGCGAACAAGGTGTTGTTCAGGCACCGCGACGTTGTCCCGTATTCAATTCTCCACCTCCGGCTTTGAGATTCTGGCAGTCAGCGAGCAAGGTCTCGACATGGCCCCGGGAGAGGTACATGCCGGACACAAGGTCTTTTGTCTCCGGCTCGAAGGGAACGGGGTCGCAGAATTTGGAGAAGTTCGCTGATTGTATGAGCTGGATGTCCGCAGGCCGGTTCTTGATGGAGCACGCTTTGTGAATCTCGCGCATGCGGGCCAGCTCGCTTGCGAAGGTCTTTGCCGTTCGAGCGTTCGGCCGTTCCGTAGTATATGCGCAGTTCACGACCCCCTCGACTGTGCCGTCTCGCGGTCCAGTCGATCGCCTGCCCTTCTGGCCAGCCGGGCAGATGCATGAAGTCATTCCAGATTAGGTCGTCCTCGTGGGCACCGCATCACCTGGGATTTCGTGGTAAAAGCCATGCGACGACGTGGAGGTGGGCCAGTCCCTGATGGGTGCGCGGTCCATCCCGAAAGCGGTCAGCAGAACGTTGCTCGCGTCCCGCTGCCCTGGGAAGCTCCCGACTGCATCACCCGCCGGTACAGGTACTGCCACTCTGGCCTGGAGCTCCATCAACCGCGGCGCGAGGGCGAGGAATTCCCGCACGAGAGCGTCGATGAAGCGACGGCCCCGGGCGAGTGCAAGCGGACCGTGTGCACGCACAGCACCGGCATCGTTCTTGAAGCGGCTCTCGATGCCGTCAAGAGGAGCTTGGATCGGCAGCGCTGAGAAGTCCTCGACCTCGACACGACGCTCATACGAGGTCGCTCTCCGACCGGCGATCACAATGCCCAAATCGACGAGCTGATCCTGCATGCCATCGCCACACGATCGACGAAGACCACGAGGTAGCGACGCCTGAGCTGCCAGTCTTTGGATGAGGGCTCCGGGCATGCGAAGACCGGCTGATCGACCACACGCAAGGACTCGCCGAGCAGTGAACGCACAGCTTGGGTAAGTCGGAGCACGGCGACACGGAGATCCATCCGCCCCATCTTGGCAGGCCGCCGCCCTGCGGGCATTCAGGTCGGCACGATCGCCGGTAAGTCCCAGCGATCGGACCGCTAGGAAACCATTCCAGTGAAGCTGGCCTTAAGCCGCCACTGAGTGAGCACCGCGAAGCAGCGGATTGAAGAGAGGGCCTGCCGACATGTCTTGGGCGAAGGCCCGTGGTCGTGACAGGATCGGCTCGCTGTCGCTGTCCTAGCACCTTTGGTTCACTGAACTGCTCGACGACGATAACTTCCGTACCAAGGTCGAAGACCATGATCATAGGAAGCAAGGCAGTGACTCTGCGTAAGGCTCCGGCACTGACTCGCCCCATTTACTTCCGAGTCGGAATTCTTCCTCAGTCTACGGTGCATATCAAGCAGGACTTGTACACCCAGCCAAACCGGTACAGGAACATAAACTTACTGGTCAGCGACCTGCCTGCCGCCCTGAAGACTCCTCACGCCAGGGTTCCGCGCGAGCGAAGCGGGTCTAGTCGATGACCCTCGCGTCGTGTAGCTCGTCAAGGCAAGTGGGCCATCGGCGGTCCACTTGTCGCGAACACAAGGTCTTGTCGGGACCGTGGGGGTTCCATCGCAAAGCTCCTCCGCCCACCTAGCTGCAGACTCAGGCTTCGTATCACCGACACCGAGAGCTAGACCACTGCAAACTTGGTTCGCGATCTGCGGCGAAAGCAACATCCAGGTCCTGCCGGGCTAGCTACCCGCCAGTTGTCGGGACACTGGGCAACCTCGAGTGGCTCCCTTGAGGACGAGTGGGCCGGGCGCATGTAGCGCGTGGATCCCACCCTGAAGTCGCAGCTCGAGGAGTGGCGATGGTCACCTGCGCTGGGTCGTGATGACGCGGGTTCTGCACGCAACCACTTCTACCACGCCACCTCATGCATCCCGAAATCCGTAGCCACCGGAGCCAACGTCACGCCAGACCGCACACACGTGCAATCCGCACCGCAACATCACGAAATTCACGAGTATCCGGCTCGAGCACAACGATATTCTTCCAGACCACCAGGTCGGCAAGCCAACTCAGGTGTCACACAACCATGATGCAGCAGGCCCGCCCTGTTGATGTTCACCCAGGTCATGCCGATCCGTCACGCGGGAGTCTCACCGAGCGTAGCGTCAGCGTGCACGTCTCGCCCAGCAACCGGCCTAGCTAAGCCGGCGTCCGGTCAGCTAGATACCGCTCAGCGGGTCGGGCGACACGTACTGACCGGCCCCGAGGTCGCCGCCTACGGTCGGTGAGATCGGTTCTCATTTGACTAGAGTCGCCTGACCAGTTTGACTAGCGTCGCCTGACCAGGTGATCACAAGGGCTGCCAATGAAGATCATCGACAACGTCAACGATAAGCTCGGCGACGATCTCAAGATTGAGATCACGCCGAGCTCCAAGGTGCGCATCGCGGCCTCGACGTTCTCGATCTTCGCGTTCGAAGCTCTCCGCAAGGAGCTGAAGAAGATCAGCGAGCTGGAGTTCATCTTCACCTCGCCATCGTTCGTGACAGCCAAAGCCACTGACAAGCTTCGCAAGGAGCGCCGGCAGTTCTTCATCCCGCCGGCGGCTCGGGCTGAGTCCAGCTTGCACGGCTCCGAGTTCGAGGTTCGTCTGCGCAACAGGCTCACGCAACGGGCGATCGCCAAGGAGTGCGCGGAGTGGGTCCGGCGCAAGGTCACGTTCCGATCGAACTCCACAGGCAACCCGATGCAGCAGTTCGCGGTAGTCGACGACAGGGCGGCATACATGCCGCTGCAAGGGTTCACGACCGCGGATCTGGGTTACGAACGCGGCAACGCGGTGTCCAACATGGTACATCGTATCGACGACACCCCGATGGCGACGCAGTACGTCCAGCTCTTCGATCAGATATGGAACAACCCAGAGCAGCTCGACGACGTCACGGAGGCGGTATATGACCACATCGCGAGTGTGTATGCCGAGAATTCCCCGGCCCGAATCTACTTCCTGATCCTCTACAACATCTTCAACGAGTTCCTCGAAGATATCAGCGAGGACGTGCTACCAAACGACCGCACCGGCTACCAGCGCACGCAGATCTGGCAGAGCCTTTATAACTTCCAGCGCGACGCCGCTACCGGGATCATCAACAAGCTGGAGACCTACAACGGTTGCATTCTCGCGGACAGTGTCGGCCTCGGTAAGACCTTCACCGCTCTAGCGGTGATCAAATACTACGAGCTTCGCAACAAGTCAGTGCTGGTGCTCGCACCCAAGAAGCTGGCCGAGAACTGGACCAACTACAATGCAAATCTCACCACCAACATTTTCGCGCGTGACCGATTCAACTACGACGTTCTGGCACACACCGACTTGTCGCGAACGCGAGGTGAGTCGATGGGACTGCGGCTCGACCGGGTGAACTGGGGAAATTATGACTTAGTCGTGATCGACGAGTCGCACAACTTCCGCAATGCCGACTATGCGGAAGAGAAAGAGTCACGTTACCAGCGGTTGATGCGGCAGGTAATCCGCGATGGGGTAAAGACGAAACTCCTGATGCTGTCTGCGACTCCGGTGAACAACCGGTTCAATGACCTCAAGAACCAACTGCAGCTCGCCTACGAGGGCGAGTCGGAGAACCTTGCCCAACACCTGAATATCTCTACGACGGTCGAGAAGGTGTTCAGCGATGCCCAGCGGGTTTTCAACGAGTGGTCCAAGCTCGCACCGGACGACAGGACCACGGACCAGATCCTCAAGATGCTCGACTTCGACTTCTTCGAGTTGCTCGACTCAGTCACGATCGCCCGTTCCCGCAAACACATTCAGGCGTTCTACGACACCTCCGAGGTCGGAGCCTTCCCGAAGCGACTGCCACCGGTTTCGGTCCGCGAACCGCTGTCTGACCTGGCCGATGTGCCAACGTTCAACGAGATCTTCGAGCAACTGCAGGTGCTGACGCTGGCGGTTTACACGCCCTTGGCCTATGTGTTTCCGAGCCGGATCGGCAAGTACGAAGATCTCTACAACGTGACGAGCGGGACAGCCCGGTCCAACCTGGGCCAGCGGGGCCGTGAACATGGGCTCAAGAAGCTCATGACGGTCAACCTGCTCAAGCGTCTGGAAAGCTCCGTCGAAGCGTTCCGGCGCACGCTCACCAAGATTGAGGGTGCGGTCGACAGCACCCTCGGCCGCCTATCATCCCATGCCGGCACGCTGTCCGACCTGGGTATCGACTTCGATGAGGTCGATGTCGACGACGACTCCGCTGACGTCGAAGTTCTGTCGTACGGGGAGAAGATCAGGATCGATCTCGAAGACCTGGACATCGAGTCGTGGCAGCGTGACCTGTGGAACGACCGCGAAACGCTGCGTGAGTTGCTCGACGAGATGCACAAGATCACGCCGGCACGGGATGTGAAGCTGCAGACGTTGAAACGCATCGTCGAGGAGAAGGTGGCGAACCCGATCAACGACGGCAACCGGAAGGCTCTGGTCTTTTCTGCCTTCGCCGACACAGCCGAGTACCTCTACCGGGAACTCGCCCCGGTCTTCGCATTCAATGGCTTGGAAACCGCGATGATCAAAGGTGGCGACCATGCGGCGAAGACCACCCTCGGCACCGGCTACGACTTTCAGCAGATTCTGACGTTGTTTTCACCACGGTCGAAGCAGCGACATCTGACGATGCCTAGCGCGACCGATGAACTGGACGTGCTAATCGGCACTGACGTGATCAGCGAAGGCCAGAACCTGCAAGACTGCGACTTCCTGGTCAACTACGACATTCATTGGAACCCGGTCCGAATAGTGCAGCGGTTCGGACGGGTCGACCGCATCGGATCGGCCAACGTGAAGATCCAGTTGGTGAACTTCTGGCCGGACATCTCGCTGGACGAGTACATCAACCTCAAGGAGCGCGTCGAGAACCGCATGGTAATCGCAGATCTTGCTGGGGTTGGCGACGACAACATTCTCGACCCGGCCAGCGCCGACGCTGCCTACCGCAAGGAACAGCTGCGCAAGCTTCAAGATGAAGTGATCGAACTCGAAGACGTTCGCGCTGGCGTCTCCATCACCGACCTAGGTCTCAACGATTTCCGCATGGACCTACTTGGCTACCTCAACGAGTACGGCGATCTGGCCACTGCACCCAAGGGCCTCCATGCGGTTGTGCCCGCCGACGCTGCCAAGGGCCTTCGCCCTGGCGTGATTTTCGCGCTGCGCAACATCAACGCCGATGAGAGCATCAATCGCGGAAACAGGCTCCACCCTTACTACCTCGTCTACCTCGACGACAACGGCGATATCATCGCCGACCATACCGAGGTCAAGCATCTACTCGACCTCGTTCGAACCGGCTGCCGCCCCCACGACGACCCAGTCGTCGAGGTCACTCGCATCTTTAACTCCGCAACCCGCGAGGGTGCCAACATGAGCAAGTATTCCGGACTGCTCACCTCCGCCATCCGCTCGATGATCGATGTCACCGACGAACGCGACATCGACAGCCTGTTCACCGAAGGCTCGACGACCGCCCTCACTCAAGCGATCGCCGGCCTCGACGACTTCGAGCTGATTGCCTTCCTCGCGGTGATCGACCCATCGCAGGCGAACGCATGACCGCCGGGTTGTACCAATGGCCGCCAGCCACCAGATACGGAAAAGTGGTGCCGAAGACGAAGCTCTACGAGCACGGCAAGTTTAGGACCGCACTGCGGGAGCAACTGGTCGCCGAGGTGGAGCGCGTCGTATGGGCGTACAAGCTTGCGGAGGATCGCATCAACTTGCCTGGCACGGCTGCGGTGCCGGAGATCCAGGTGTTCCGGATCGATGCGAAGATCGACGACGTCAGTGATGCTGTACTCGCCGCAGTCGACACCGCCGTGCGCACGCCCATCGTCTTCGAGATCAATCGCGACGAGAGCAACGAGCGCAGCATCAGGATGGTCGCCGCATACAAGCAACTCGGCAAGACTCCCAAACTCGGTCCGTACTACAGCACTGATTGGCATCCGGCCGACGCCGAGCGGATGCCTATACCGACTGCGATCGACCTCGCCGGCCTCTACACGGCACTGTTGCAACCCCTGACGTCGGTAGTGGAACGGCCAGGTGAAACGATCTCTAGCCTCATCGCGAGAGCAGGGACAGTGCGCTCTCTCCAGAGAGAGGTCGCCACCCTGGATCGGAAGCTCCGCACAGAGCCGCAGTTCAACCGCAAAGTCGAGTTGCGTCGCGAACTGAAGAAGAAGCAAGCCACGCTCGTGGACCTCACGAGCCCGACCGCCAGCCCAGCACAGGGCACGAAGGACTGAGCACCACGGTGGAGAAACTGCGTATGACGTCCCCCGACCTCACGGCTGCCAACATCGACAAGCTCGCCGAGCTGTTCCCCAACGTCGTCACGGAGACCCTCGACGCGGACGGCAATCCCGCGAGGGCGATCGACTTCGACCTGTTGCGTCAGGAGCTGTCCGACCACGTCGTCGATGGGCCGCAGGAGCGCTACCATCTGAACTGGCCCGGCAAGCGTGCGGCGGCCTTCGCCGCCAACGCGCCGATCGCGAAAACGCTCCGCCCAGTCCGCGAGGAGTCGGTCGACTTCGATACCACCAAGAACCTTTTCATCGAAGGTGACAACCTCGATGCACTGAAACTACTCCAAGAGTCTTATCTTGGCAAAGTCAACCTGATCTATATCGACCCACCCTATAACACCGGCAACGACTTCATCTACAATGACGATTTTGCGCAGAAGACCGCGGAGTACCTCGAAAAGTCAGGCCAGTCAGACGAAAACGGCACACGACTCATAGCCAACACCGACACAAACGGTCGTTTTCACTCCGACTGGCTCAGCATGATGTACCCGCGATTAAAACTGGCGCGAAATCTATTGTCGCAGAACGGATTCATCTGCATCTCCATCGATGACGGTGAAGCCGCACCGCTGAAGGCGATTCTAGATGAAGTATTTGGAAGAAAAAACTTCATTGCTACTATCGTGTGGCAAAAGCGCTACGTAGCGAATGTTACAGCGAAATACATCTCCGATATGCATGACTTCGTCCACGTTTACGCGCGCGACGCATTGCAAGCCAGCGTCCAGAAGTGGGCGTTATCCGACGACCAGCTGTCTGCCTACCGAAATCCCGACAGTGACACACGAGGCCCTTGGCGAGCGCAGGATTTATCTGCGAGCAAACCTTACCAAGCCGGCTTGTTTACAATTACAAAGAACGGTCGGTCATTCAATCCTCCACCAAACAGGTACTGGCGCTGCAATGAGGCTCAATTCCTCGAATGGGACGCCGATGGGCGCATCTGGTGGGGAGTTGATGGCACAGCTAGACCCATGCTGAAGTCATTCCTCAACGAGAAGGATGCGACCACAACACCTCATACATGGTGGGAATACGAATTCGCTGGCCACAACAAAGAAGCAACCCTTGAAATGAAGGAACTCTTTGGTGGGGCATCTCCCTTCGATACACCAAAGCCAGTACGTCTAATGTCTCGCATAATTGAGGCCTTCGGCGGGCGTGACGGCATAGTCATGGACTTCTTCGCAGGATCCTCAACGTTCGCCCACGCTACCCTCAAGTCTAACGCAGAGAATGGGACCAATCTAAGCTACATTCAAGTCCAAGTACCCGAAGGCCGAAAGATTAGCGACGGTAGTCAGCTGTCCGAGTTTTCAAATATTTCACAACTTTCCCGCGAACGGATTCGTCGCGCCGGACGGAAGTTGCTCGAAGAATCTGGCAAAATCGATGTCGGGTTCCGAACCTTGAAGGTCGACACTACTAATATGGCGGATGTGCTACGTACGCCAGATGAAACAGATCAGCAAGCTCTCGCTGGATTGGAAGCCAGTGTGAAGCCTGGACGGACCGGCGAGGATCTGCTGTTCCAGGTATTGCTGGACTGGGGACTGGAACTGACTATGCCGATCAGCGTCGAGAAGATCGAAGGACGCGAGGTGTTTGCCGTCGAGAACGATGCACTTATTGCCTGCTTCAACGACGATGTGAGCCCCGAACTCGTTCGGGGCATCGCGAAACGAGAGCCCCTGCGCGCCGTGTTCCGCGACTCCGCGTTCCTGTCCGACGATGCCCGGATCAACGCTGAGCAGATCTTCCGTGAGATCTCGCCATCAACCGATGTGAAGGCGATCTGACGACCGATGAAGCTGCAATTCAAGGTTCAGCAGCACCAGACCGAAGCGGTTGACGCCGTCGTCGACGTGTTCGCCGGCCAACCGAAGCACGACGGCGTCTCGTACCGCATCGACCCGGGCAAGCGGAAGCCGGCTGATGGCCCGACGCTGTGGGAGCCGGAGCCGACATCCGACTCGGGCCTGCGCAACGCCGAGATCGAGTTGAGTCCGAACCAATTGCTGGACAACGTCCACACCGTTCAAGGTTTGCGGAACCTTGACCTCTCAACAGAGTTGAAGGACAGCAAGGCCGCTCCGGGTGCGCCGAACCTAGACGTCGAGATGGAGACGGGTACAGGAAAGACCTACGTCTATATAAAGACGATCATGGAGTTGAATAAGCGGTACGGTTGGAGCAAGTTCATCATCGTCGTGCCGTCGGTGGCGATCCGCGAGGGTGTGAAGAAGTCGTTCGAAATCACGGCCGAGCACTTCCATCAAACGTACGGCACCGCCCCGCGTTCATTTATATACAACTCGTCCCGGCTGCATGAGATCGAAGCTTTCAGCGCGAACGCTGGCGTGCAAGTGATGATCATCAATATTCAGGCGTTCAACTCGACCAGCAAGGACAACCGCCGGATTTACGACGTGCTGGACGACTTCCAGTCGCGGCGCCCCATAGACGTCATCAGGGCGAACCGGCCGATCGTGATCATCGACGAGCCGCAGAAGATCGGTGCGGCAAAATCGCTTGAGGCACTGTCGCGGTTTGACGCATTGATGGTGTTGCGGTACTCCGCGACGCACCGAGTCGAGCACACGAAGGTACATCGGCTCGACGCCCTGGACGCCTACAACCAGAAGCTAGTCAAGAAGATCTCGGTGCGCGGCATTACCGTAAAGGGCCTCGCCGGGTCCACCGCATACCTGTATCTGGACCGGATCGAAATCGCCAAGGGAGCGCTGCCGCGGGCACGGATGGAGATCGAAGTTCAGACCAAGGGCGGCCTGATCAAGCGACAGCTGAAGCTCCTCGAAAAAGGTGCGAACCTGCACATCGAGTCGGGAGGGCTTGAGGCATACAGGAACCTGTTCATCACGGACATCGACGCGACCCGCGACGTGGTTGAGCTGAGCAACGGCGATGTCGTTTTTACTGGGCAGCTTGCCGATCGTGACGTCACCCAGGAGACCAAGCGTCGGATCCAGATCCGTGGCGTGATCGACGCGCACATCGACAAGGAGCGGGAACTCTTCAGCAAGGGCATCAAGGTGCTGTCGCTGTTCTTCATCGACGAGGTCGCGAAGTACCGCGACTACAGCCGCGCCGACACCCTAGGGGATTACGCGCGTATCTTTGAAGAAGAATACTCCGCGGCCGTCGAGAACGTGCTTGGTGAACTGGCGCTCGACCCGGCAACGACTGCGTATCAGGATTACTTGCGACGCGACAAGATCTGCAGTGTCCATCAAGGCTATTTCTCGATCGACAAGAAGTCCAAGCAGGAGATCGACGGCCCGGTACACCGGACAGGTGACGAAAAGGGCCAGTCGAAGGACGTCGAAGCATACGACCTGATCCTGAAGGACAAGGAACGCCTCCTGTCGCTTGCCGAGCCCGTGCGGTTTATCTTTTCCCATTCCGCCTTGCGGGAGGGATGGGACAACCCGAATGTGTTCGTCATGGGGATGCTCAAAAAGAGCGACAACACTATCTCCCGCCGCCAGGAGATCGGCCGCGGGCTGCGTCTCGCTGTCAACCAGCATGGTGAGCGGATGGACGACTCAACGACGGTGCACGACATTAACCAGCTCACCGTTGTCACTGACGAAGCGTATACCGACTTTGTCGCGGGGTTGCAGAAGGAGATCCTCGAGTCGCTGGCGGCGCGCCCGCGCAAGGCCAGCGTCAAGTACTTCACCGGCAAGACCATCCATACCGAGTCCGGTGAACGCAGACTGGAGGAGACCGTCGCGCAGGCCCTTTACCGGTACCTGATCAAGAACGACTACCTCAACGAGGACGACACGGTCTCCGACGTATACAAGGCGGCTAGGGAAGCCGGCACTCTCGTGGAACCAACGTCGGAGATCCTGAAACCGGTGATTGACGTCTGCTGGCCGCTGGTCGATGCGCTCTACATCGAGATGCCGCCACTGGGCGACGATCGCAAGCCGAAGAAGATCCCTCTGAACGAAGCGAACTTCTCCAAGAACGAGTTCCAAGAGCTCTGGCGGCGGATCAACCACAAAGCGGTCTACCAGGTCAAGTTCGACTCCGCGGAGCTGATCAGCAAATGCGTCCTCGCGCTCGACAAGCAACTCAACGTGGCCGCGATGCAGTACGTCATCCACACAGGAGAACAACGCGACTCACTGGATGCTGACGACCTAGCCAGCGGCAGCGGGTTCAGCATAGCAAGCAGCACCACACACATCGAGACAGTCTCGGCCGGTTCACAAGTTAGATACGACTTGCTTGGTGAAATCACGGAGAAGACTCAGCTCACGAGACGAACAGTTGCAGCGATTCTGAGTAAGGTCACTCCGGTAACGTTCGCCAAGTTCCGGCTGAACCCGGAGCACTTCATCACCGAGTCCGCACGGATCATCAACGAGCAGAAGGCGACGGTTATCGTCGAGCACCTGGCGTACGACACGGTCGACGACCGTTTCGACACGTCTATCTTCACGGAGAACCAGACCAAGCAGGACCTCACGAACGCCGACAAGCTCAACAAGCACATCTACGACTACGTCGTCACCGACTCTAAAGTCGAGCGTTCGTTTGTTGCCGAACTCGACACGAGCAAGGAAGTCGCGGTCTACGCGAAGCTGCCGCGAGGCTTCTTCATCCCGACCCCAGTGGGAAATTACAACCCCGACTGGGCCATCGCCTTCACCGAAGGCAGTGTCAAACACGTCTACTTCGTCGCCGAAACCAAGGGGTCCATGTCAACGCTCCAACTACGAGGCGTTGAAGAAGCCAAGATCGAGTGCGCCCGCAAGTTCTTCGAAAGACTCAACAGGACCGACGACAACGTCGAATATCACACAGTTAAGGATTACGCTGAACTCATGCAGTTGGTGACGGCATAAGCGCCTCTGGGCGAGCTCGACAGGGTTCATGGGCTACGGCGTCGCGGCATGCACGGTTCTCCGTGCGGATCAAGGTCGTATAGCAACTATTGATCATCACGGGAGCTGTGCTGCCGTCGCGTCTCTTGGGGTCAAGCCGTCAGCCGCAATTTTGCCGAGGCCCTGGGCGCTAAGAGCGGTTGAATCCTTCCGTGCAGGACGGAAAGCCTGGCCGCTGCCTCGTGACCCCATCGATGATGCACATCGCGGCGGAGGATGCCGTCACAAAGAGATTGCCTCGCGTCGATCGCCGCCAGGCATTAATATCGCAACGGCCGACATGGACGCCGAACCGAAATCATGCTTAAGTCCGAAAAGACCGGACCGACGCGGGCACCGCCTTGACGAATGGGCTTGCTGAGGCGGTTAATGCGGTATCTTCCACCAGAAGTGAACCCTTGGAGCATCAGAAGAACCACCGCAGTGACTCTACGTAAACGCGCTGCCTCGACTCCTGCGCTCAGGCGCGGCGTTCGGTCAGGTTCTTACGACGGCTTGGCCGGTGCCCAGCCCGGCCGCATACAACCTTACGGTACAGGTCGGCGAACCTCAAAGGGCCCGTACAGGCAAGTTTTGTGCCCCCGGCAGGATTCGAACCTGCGACACCGGCTTTAGGAGAGCCGTGCTCTATCCCCTGAGCTACGAGGGCATTCGCGTGCTGCAGGCTACATCCTAGCGGGGGCCGTGGGGACGGAAGTCAGGTACGCCAGTGCCATCTCCGCTGCCTCCTCCGCCCACGTCTCCCACGGGCGGTCGTCTGGCCAGAATCTGCTGGTCGCGGCGCGGTGGACGCAGGCGCCGATGATCGTTCGCGCGGCCATTTTCACGCTTTCGGCCTCGGCCGGGCTCAGCGGCAGGGCTTCCAGCAGCGCGTCTTGGATCGCGGACAGCGCGGCCAGGCCGCGGTCTCGGGCGTCGGAGCGTTGGGCGTCCAGAAGCTCCGGGAAGATCCGGTCGTGTTCCTCGAAGGTGCGCGCCAGGGCTGCCACGAAGGCGGTGAAGGTCGAGCGGAGATCTGGCGATGCGGCGCGGAGGGCGGCGAGGACGTTTCCCTCCAACTGGGTCAGCAGCCGGTCCTTGACGGCGTGCAGCAGCTGTTCCTTGCCGTCGAAGCGGCGGTAGATCGTGCCGACTGACATCCCCGCCTGCGCGGCCACCGCGGCGACGGTGAAGGACTCCAGGCCCTGCTCGGCCAGGACTTGTTCGGCGGCAGTCAGGAGTTTTCGCAGCGCGGCCCGGCTGCGCGCTTGTTGCGGCGGGCGGAAGCCCTCGCTCGGCTGACTCACCCGAAGGACCTTACCTGGCCCAAGCCAGATGCGAATGATAATTTCGGTTCGCATCCAGCGAGGGGGAACCGATGGTCAGCATCGAGGTGCGCAACGCCTGCGTCGACTTTCCGATCTTCGACGCCAAGACCCGGTCGCTGAAGAAGCGCGTGCTCGGGAAGGTCGGCGGGCGGATCGCCGACGGCGCGAGGGTGCCGGTGATCGAGGCGCTGCGGGACGTGTCGTTCCGGCTCGAGGAGGGGGCTCGGGTCGGGCTGGTGGGACATAACGGGGCCGGGAAGTCGACGTTGCTGCGGTTGCTTTCCGGGATTTACGAGCCGACCCGGGGAGTCCGGAGGGTCGCGGGGCGGGTCGCGCCGGTGTTCGATCTCGGGGTCGGGCTGGATCCGGAGGTGTCCGGGCGCGAGAACATCCTGGTCCAGGGGCTGTTTCTCGGCATGAGCCGCCGGCAGATGGCGAAGCGGGTCGAGGACATCGCCGAGTTCACCGAGCTTGGCGACTACCTGGAACTGCCGTTGCGCACGTACTCGGCGGGGATGCGGGTGCGGCTCGCGCTCGGGGTGGTGACCACGATCGATCCCGAGATTCTGCTGCTCGACGAGGGCCTCGGCGCGGTCGACGCGGCCTTCCTCGCCAAGGCGCGCGAGCGGCTCAAGGATCTGGTGCGACGGTCCGGGATTCTGGTGTTCGCCAATCACTCCGACGAATTGCTCGGGGAGTTTTGCGATACCGCGTTGTGGATGGACGACGGGCAGGTTCGGCAGCACGGGTCGCTGAAGGAAGTCCTTACCGCGTACAAGCCTGCCGCTTAGAGCGGGAGCAGCGATCCGCTGCGTTTCACGGTGCGCACGACGGGGGCGGTTTCCATTTGCTGGATTCCGTCGAGTGCGCCGATGCGGTCGGTGAGGTATTCGTACAGGTGCGTCGCGTTGCGGCAGGCGATCGCGGCGACCAGGTTCGTCGGGCCGGTGGTGACCGCGGCGAATTGCACTTCTTCGTGTTCTGCCAGGGACTTTGCGACCGACGTGACGGCTGACGGGCGCACGGTCATCCACAGTCGCGCTTCGGAATAAAAACCCAAGGAGCGTAGGGAAATGTCTAACTGGTACGACAGGATCCCGGCTTGGCGAAGGGTTTCGATTCGGCGCTTCACAGTCGATTCGGAAAGGCCGGACGCGGCGGCTAGTTCACCGTAGCTGGCGCGTCCGTCGTCTGCCAGGACTTGCATTAAGTGCCGGTCGGCCTCGTCGAAGGTTATCTCTTCGGTTGGATCGACTGGGACCTGCAGGGCGGCGATCTGGTCGTCGGACAGGGCCGACCAAGTGCCTAGGCGCGTGAATCCATGCAGCATCTGATGTGCGGACACGGAGGTGATCCGGTTGCTCCGCGGGAGTTTGTCCAGCAGAAGTACGTCTGGTTCTTCCACCATGGACGATTGCGTCGTGCAGGTGATTTCCGTGCCGCCGGACAGCAAGTGGACCCAGAACGTGTCCGGGCGTTTCGCCAGCGCGGCGGCGATGGGGATGCCAGATGCGGGGGCGCAGGCGAACCGGACCAGCCAGAGCGCGTAGCCCAGTCTCGCGCTCGCGACCGCGCCGACTACCCGGAGCACCCCGGCCTGGCGCAGTCGCCGGTAGCGGCGGCCGATGGTGTTCTCCGAAACGCCCAGCACGTCGGCGATTCGCGCGAAGGGGGCGCGTCCGTCGAGGTCCAGCGCGTGGATCAGCTGGTGGTCCACCGGGTCCAGCGTGACGGGTTTCATCACATCACGGTAGCTGGTGACGGGATCCGTCAAAAAGGGTCAGCTGACTTGAGGTGCCTGCGCGGACGAGATCACTCTTCAGCGGACAGAGAAAGGGGACTGTGGTGCGCAAATGGGGGCCGTTGGCGGCGATCTGCCTCGGGTCGTTCATGTTGATCCTCGACACCACCGTGGTGACAGTGGCGTTGCCGGAAATGGCTCGCGGACTGGGAGCATCGTTGGCCAGCCTGCAATGGGTGGTCAACAGTTACACCTTGGTGCTCGCCGTTCTCGCGTTGAGCGCGGGCGCGATCGGCGACCTTGCCGGGCAGCGCAGGGTGTTCGTCGGCTCGGTGACGGTGTTCGCGGTGGCGTCGCTGGGGTGTGCGCTCGCGCCGAATGCCGGCGTGCTGATTGGCGCGCGGGCGGTGCAAGGGGTCGGCGGTGCGGCGATGATGGTAGCCGCGATGTCGTTGCTGGGAGCCCATTACGAGGGCAAAGACCGTGGCAGCGCGTTGGGGATTTGGACGGCGGTGCTCGGTGGCGCGGGTGCGACCGGGCCGTTTCTCGGCGGTGTTTTGACGCAATGGGCGGGCTGGCAGGCGATCTTCTTCCTCAACCTGCCGTTGAGCGCGGCGACCTTGTTGCTCACCAGCAAGTACCTGGTCGAAGCGCCGAAAAGGCCGTCCGGGACCCGGATCGACTTGGGTGGAATGGTGGCATTCGGGGCCAGTTCCGGCGCGTTGGTCTATGGGTTGATTGAAGCCGACGACAGACTGCCGATGTTCATCCTCGCCACGGCGGCGCTGGTTGTCTTCGTGATGGTCGAACGACGGGTGCGGCACCCGATGCTCGACCTCGCGCTGTTCCGCCGGGCGTCCTTCGTGACCGTGCTGATCGTGGTCGTCGCGAGTTCGTCCGTCTTCGCCTGCTTGATTTACGCGTCGATCTGGCTGCAATCAGTACAACGCCTCAGCCCGGCCGCTGCGGGGCTTGCGCTGATTCCGTTGGCGGCAACGTCGTTTGTCACCTCGCTGGTGATTGGCAAGCGGTTGCCCGCCGTTTCGCCGGGGATCATCCTCGGGCTCGGGGCGCTGTTGGCGGCCGCGGGCTGTGCGCTGGAATGGGCGATGCTCGACTCGACGTGGCTCAGCCTGCTGCCCGGACTGATCGTGACCGGTGCCGGGATGGGAATTGCCGGGCCCGCAGGCAGTACCGCGATCCTCAGCGCGGTTCCCCGGGACCGCGCGGGGATGGCATCCGGCGCGATGGCCACGTTCCGGCAGCTCGGGCAGACCCTCGGCGTCGCCGTGCTCGGGCTGGTTTACGCGAGCACCGCGGATCTCGGCGACGTCTTCCTGGTCACCGCCGGGCTCAGTCTCGTCGCCGCTGTGCTCAGCGTGCTCACTCGAAACAGTGCCGGTGCGCGGTCGCGAACTCGCGGAAGCTCCGCGGCCGCTGGCCGGTGACGTCTTCGACCGTGGACGTCACGGTTTCCGCGCCGCCGTCCAGGTACGTATTGCATACCTCCACCAGCGCTTTGGCATGGAACGAGGACATTCCAGCTTCGGCCAGCGCGGAAAGTGCCTGCTCGTTCGACATTCCGCGGTAGGTGATCGGACGGCCGAGCACCTCGGACAGCACTGCCGCGGCCTCGTCGTACGTCAATGCCTCGGGGCCGGTGAGCGCGTACGCCTTGCCTCCGTGGCCGTCCTCGGTCAATGCTCGAAACGCCACGCGGGCAACGTCTTCGGCATCCACGAAAGCGATCGGACCGCGGATCAGCGGGCTGGCGAAGAAGTTTCCGGACCGGATGGTTCCGGCCCAGTTTCCCGAGAAGGCTTGGAGATAGAAGTTCGCCCGGAGAAATGTCCATGACAGCGGTGAGGTTTCCAACATCCGCTCGACCGGACGGTGCAGCCGGGCGATCGGCGTGAGTTCCTCGTCCGCCCGCCACAGCGACTGTTTCACCACGTGCGAGACCCCGGCGGACACGGCGGCTTCGACCACATTGGACTCGTTGCCGGTCTGTCCGGGGCTCATCGCGCCCAGCAGGAACACCTTCGACACTCCGGCCAGCGCGGGTTGCACGGTGGCCGGATCGGACATTTCCACGGTGACCGCGTCGATTCCGTCCGCGGCGGCTTTCCTTGCCTTCTCCGGGGAATGGTAAGCGGCCCGGAACGGCACCTCGGCCGCGCGCAATTGCTTGGCCAGAGCCGAACCCACGTTGCCGCTCGCACCTGTCACCAGGATCATGCGCCCCACCTTCGCGTGTAAGACGGGGCAGTCTAGTGGATCAGCGGCCGTTCGACGGGACGGATTCCGCCTCCGCCCGGCGCTGCGCCAGTTCCGCGACCGCCGACGGCAGCGTGGTTTCGAAGTCGATCAGCTTCGCCCAGGTCGGCGTGACGACGATGCGGACCATGCCGTCGACGTACAGCGAGCGGATTTCGGCCTCCCATTCGACGCGCTGTTCGGCGGTCATCTCGTAGGAGCCGTTGATTTCGAGGTACTCCTCCGGGATTCCGTCGACGTAGTCCAGTTCGACGCGGCCGCGGACGAGCAGGATCTTCGGCGGGTGCGATTCGGTGTCGATGGTCAGCGCGACCCTCGGGTTCGCCCGCAGCGCAGGCAGTTTCGGAGCGTTCTTGGTGGTGCACAGGACGATCTCGGCGCCGTTCCAGCTGAACGCGATCGGGACGCTGCGCGGCGTGCCGTCCTTCGCGACGTAGGCCAGCCGGGCGATGTCCCGGGCGAGCAGCTCGCGGCTGTACGGGCGGTTCAGGACCTCGGCGACTTCCTGCGGTTCCATGACGGTCTCCTTCTCGGTCTGCGGCCTCGCTGTCGGCCAGGTGCCGCGGGGACGGAGCCGGGACGGCGTTCTCGACATTACTCAGGCAGTGGCCTGAGTCACACAGATAACTACAACACTTGTACAAGTGCTTGACAGTTATCCGGCGGATGGCGTTGAGTACTCCGGGAGCCGGAGAAGCGGGGAGGTGAGGGCGATGAGCGACACAAGTCCGGGGCGAAGTACGCGCCCAGTCCCCCCACCTTCCGGCAACCCCGGTTGATCCAGCCGCCCCGTCCGGCCCGCCCCGGACGGGTTCTCGAAACGCGCGGCAACCGGGTGCCCTGATCGGCCTGAGCAAGGCCGAAGGGAGTGCTCGTCATGACCACTGACACCACTGTCCGCATCGACCGGCGCACCACCGCGGTCCTCGACGACCAGCACGTCGGCGACATCCGCGGCGCGCTCGGCACCATCAAAGCGGGCGACTCCGCCCCGCGGAACGGCCTCAGCGCCAAGCTCAAGACCCTGCTCGCGATCGTCGGGCCGGGGCTGATCGTGCTGGTCGGCGACAACGACGCCGGCGCGTTCGCGACCTACGGCCAGGCCGGGCAGAACTACGGGCCGAAACTGCTGTGGACCCTGCTGCTGCTCGTCCCGGTGCTGTACGTGAACCAGGAAATGGTGCTGCGCCTCGGCGCGGTCACCGGCGTCGGGCACGCGCGGCTGATCCTCGAACGCTTCGGCAAGTTCTGGGGCGCGTTCTCGGTGCTCGACCTCTTCCTGCTCAACGCGTTGACGCTGGTCACCGAGTTCATCGGCATCACGATGGCCACGCGCTACCTCGGGCTGCCGACGGTTCCGTCCGTCGTGCTGGCCGCGGCCGTCATCATCGGAGCCGCCTTCACCGGCAGCTTCCGGCGGTTCGAGCGGATCGCGATCTTCTTCTGTCTCGGCTCGCTGACGCTGATCCCGGTGTACGTTTTCGCACACCCGGCACCAGCGGAAATGCTCGGCGGACTGGTGCCGTCGAGGCCAGCCGGACCGGGTGGAATGGCTGAGCTGATGCTGCTGATCATCGCGATCGTCGGCACCACGGTCGCGCCGTGGCAGCTGTTCTTCCAGCAGTCGTACGTGATCGACAAGCGCATCACGCCGCGATTCATGCGCTACGAGAAGGCGGATCTGTGGATCGGTCTCGTCGTGGTGATGATCGGCGCGGCCGCGATCATGGGCATCGCGGCGGCGGCCTTCGCGGGCACCGGCACGGCCTTCTCCGACACAGCTGGCGTTACGAACGGCATCGAGGCTTACGCAGGACGTACGGCGGGCGCGCTGTTCGCGGTCGCGCTGCTGGACGCGTCGATTGTTGGGGCGTTCGCAGTGTCGCTCTCGAGCGCGTACGCGATCGGTGATGTCTTCGGGATGAAGCACTCACTGCATCGCGGAGCGCGGCACGCGAAGGGCTTCTACGCGGTGTACGCCGGTCTCGTCGCGCTGTCCGCCACCATCGTGCTCATTCCGGGCTCGCCGCTCGGCCTGCTCACCACCGGAGTGCAGACGCTCGCCGGCGTGCTGCTGCCGTCCGCGACGGTCTTCCTGTTGCTGCTGTGCAACGACAAGGCGGTGCTCGGGCCGTGGGTCAACGGACGGCTCACCAACCTGTTCACTTCCGTGGTCGTCGGAGTGCTGGTGGTGCTGTCGGTGATCCTGACCGCCTCCGTGCTGTTCCCGGACCTCAGCGCGGGCCAGATCTTCCTGATCATGGCGGTCAGCGGCGGAATCGGCGTGCTGACCGCTGGGTACGCGCTGGTCCGCCGCCGCAGTGCCGCGCCGATCGATCGCACTGGACGCGCGGAGTGGCGGATGCCGCCACTGCAGTACTTGCCGCCGCCGGAGCTGTCGATCGGACGGAAGATCGGGCTGACCGCGCTGCGCACCTATCTGCTCTTGGCGATGGCACTCGTCGTCGTAAAGCTCGTCCAACTGGCGTTGGGTTAACTCTGCGTGAGATTCCTTCTCAGCGTGTACACAGCGAGTGTGCAGAACAGTAGGCAACCATGACGCCCCGGCACCGGAAGGTCCGATGACCGATCCTCACGACAGACGTGTCGCCGCGTCCCGGGCCGCGGCGGCACGTGGCGTCGCCGCGCGCGCCGCGGCTCGGCGACGGCGGATCGCCGGCCGGGTCGCACTGGCCCTCGCGGCCGCGTTGACGCTCTCGCTCACCGGATACGGCTGGGCGGCCTACCACGGCATCGTGTCCGGGCTGCAGGTGTCCGACGTGCTCGACGGGCAGTCGACGTCCGGCGGCGGCGACACCAACATCCTCATCATGGGCCTCGATTCGCGGCTCGACGAGAACGGCAACCCGCTCCCGAAGGACATCTACAACTCGCTGCACGCCGGGGATCAGCAGGACGGCGGCTACAACGCCAATGTGCTGATGCTGCTGCACGTCCCCGGCGACGGCGGCAAGGCGACGTCGATCTCGATTCCGCGCGACGACTACGTTCCGCTGGCGGGCTGTCCGGACAACGTCTGCAAGGGCAAGATCAAACAGGCCTACGGGCTGGCGTTCGACGAAAAGGCCAAACAGCTCATCTCGCAGAATGTCACCGACAAATCCCAGCGCGAGCAGCAGGCCCGCGACGCCGGCCGGCGGGCGGAAATCGACACGGTGCGGAGATTCCTCGGCGACGTCCCGATCGACCATTTCGTCGAGGTCACCCTCGTGGCGTTCTTCGAGATCGCCCAGGTCGTGCAGCCGATCACGGTGTGTCTCAACGAGGACACCCAGGACAGCTACTCGGGCGCGAATTTCCATGCCGGCCAGCAGGAGATCAGCGCCGAGCAGGCCGTCGAATTCGTCCGGCAGCGCCGCGACAACGTGCATCCCGCGCTCAACTTCACCGACCTCGACCGCGAACGCAGGCAGCAGGCCTTCATCGCTTCGCTCGCCTATCAGCTCAAACAGGGCGGGACCTTCACGAATCCGGCGAAACTCCAAGGAATCATGGACGTCGCGAAGCAGAACACCGCGGTCGACAGTTCGCTCGACCTGCTCGCGCTCGCGAAACAAGCGTCCAGCCTGACTGGCGGGAACGTCAGCTTCGTAACCCTTCCGGTCGACCATTTCGGCAAGAGCCCGTCCGGCGAGGACGTCAACTTCGTCAATACGCCGCAAATCCAGGCGCTGGTCGCACAACTGCTCAGCGGAACCCCGGTGCCGACCCCGGCCGCGTATGTGACGCCGATGACGCACAGCAGCGGCGTTCCCGCTCCCCCGCCGGTGTTGAGCGGAGGCGGAATCCCTTGTGTGAAATAACTTCAGGGAAGCCGCCCCGCGCGCCGCACAGTCCTTTCCGGACGGTTAGGCCATAATCGGCCCGGCGCGTTCACTCCCCGCGCCGGAAAATCGGCGGACGGCGGTGCGCGAGTTGGCTACGACACGGAACAGGCGAAGCCGGGGCCCGGTCGCGATCGTCGGCTGGCTGTCCCGGCCGCTCGCGTCGTTCCACCTCGTGCTCGCGCTGTGCGGTCTGCTCACGCTGCTCGGCGTCATCATGGTGCTGTCGGCGTCTTCGGCACAGCCCGGCGGCGTGTACAGCACGTTCCAGAAGCACATCATCTTCGTGCTCATCGGGCTGGTCGCGCTGTGGGCCGGGCTGCGGGTTCCGTTGCGGCGGATCAGATCCCTCTCGCCGATGCTGATGCTCGTGACGCTGGCGATGCTCGCGCTGGTGCTCACCCCGCTCGGCGCGAAGGTGAACGGGGCGCAGCGGTGGTTCACGCTCGGACCGCTGACGCTGCAACCGGTCGAGGTCGCGAAGGTCGCGTTGACGTTGTGGGGCGCGCACATTCTCGTGGTGAAAGCCCGGCTCCTGCACCATTGGCGGCACCTGCTGGTCCCGCTGGTGCCGGTCGCGCTGCTGATGTTCGCCCTGGTGATGGCGCAGCCGAACCTCAGCGGCACGATCTCGCTCGGCATCGTGCTGCTGTCGCTGCTGTGGTTCTCCGGCGCGCCGGGGCGGCTGTTCGGCGCGCTGCTGGCCGGCGGCATGGCCGGATTCGTGGTGCTCGCGCTGGTCGCGGACTACCGGCTCGCGCGCGTGCTGTCGTTCCTCTCCCCCGACGCGGACACCTCCGGCGCCGGGTACCAGGCGGTGCAGGCGCAGTACGCGCTCGCCGAGGGCGGGCTGTTCGGGGTCGGGCTCGGACAGGGCGCGTCGAAGTGGAAGTACCTGCCGAACGTGCAGAACGACTTCATTTTCGCGTTGATCGGCGAGGAACTCGGCTTCCTCGGCTGCGCGGTGGTGCTGCTGCTGTTCGGCGGGCTCGCGCTGGTCGGCCTGCGGATCGCGACGCGCAACCTCGACCCGTGGATCCGCATCGTCGCGGCGACGATCACCGTGCTGCTGGTGGCGCAGGCGGCGGTCAACATCGGGTACGTGGTGAACGCGCTGCCGGTCACCGGGGTGACGCTGCCGCTGGTGTCGTACGGCGGGACGTCGCTGATCGTGACGATGTTCCTGTTCGGCGTCCTCGCCAGCTGCGCCCGGCACGAGCCCGCGGCGGTGGCGGACCTGAATCACCTGGGGCCGGGGAAGATCGGCCGGATACTGCGGCTGCCGGTGCCGGAGCCGTATCGGCCGGTCCGGACGCCGGGGAAGACGACCCGCGCACGACGGCCGGTGCGGCCTCGCTGATCGGGTTTGCGGTCCGTGAGGGGAACCCTGACGGAATCAGAGTCCCTCAGGGTTCCCCTCACGGACCTGAAGACAGTGGTCCCGTTTCACCGTTTCGGCCAATGCCAAGCCGGTTGGTCCAGCCGCCCCTGGCCCGCGACCACCGTCGCGCCGAAGTCCTTTTCCAGTTCCAGCACCGAGGCGTCCTCGAGAAAGCGCACCAGCAGCTGGGAATGCGACACCACCAGCAGCTGCGGCTTCTTCGCCGCGGCAGTGATCAACGCGGCCAACGCGGGCAGCAGGTCCGGGTGCAGGCTGGTTTCCGGTTCGTTCAGCACGAGCAGCTCCGGCGGGCGCGGGCTGAGCAACGCCGCGGCCCACAGCAGGTAGCGCAGGGTTCCGTCGGAGAGTTCGGCCGCGCTGAGGGGGCGGAGCAGGCCGGGTTGGCGGAAGCGGAGGTCGAAGCGGCCGTCGGTGGCGGCGATTTCTACGGACGAGCCGGGGAAGGCGTCGTCGATCGCGGTGGCCAGGGCGTCGGCGTCGGCGGATTCCTGGATGGTGCGCAGGGCCGCGGCCAGGTCGCCACCGTCGTGGTCCAAGGCCCAGGTGCGGGTGCCGATGCGGCTTTGCCTTCCCGCGGCGGCGGCGTCGGTGCGGAAATGGTCGTAGAAGCGCCACGCGCGGACTCGATCGCGGACGATCAGGAGTTCCGGGCACCGGCGCGGGTCCGCGAATTCGCTGAGCATGCTGTCGGTCAGGGCGATCGAATGGCCGCTTTCGACCCAGGAGCCGGACTCGTCGCGGATGCGGACTCTCGTGCCGGAGCGGTCGGCCAGCAAAGCGGACGGCCGGAGTACCGGGCCGTGCCAGACGCATTCGCGTTTGTATTCCGGGTCCAGGTTGAAGGCGGTCTCGGCGGGGATCGGGAGGCCGAAGTCCAGGGCGTAGCCGAATTCGTCGCCGGAGTAGCCGAGTCGCAGGCCGACCGATTTGGTTCGCTGCACCGGTTGCACCGGCGACCGGCCCTCGCGGACGGCGCGGCCGATGTTCTCCGGACCGGCCCACAACGTCGATGGCAGACCGCCTTCCGCGGCGAGGGCGGCGACCGCGCCGTTGCGTCCGGCGTCGGCGAGTAGCCGTAGGGCGCGGTACAGGCTGGACTTCCCGGTGCCGTTCGCGCCGACGATCACGGTGAGCTGCGACAGCGGCAGCACGAGATCACGCAGCGAGCGGTAGTTCTGGATCGCCAGGGTGGTCAGCACGGCGACGCCTCCGCGGGCAGGCCGAAGCGCGGGAACAGCTCGGGCTCGAGGAACCAGGTGGCGGTGCGGATTCGGTCGCCCCAAGGCGCGAGGACGAGGATTCCCGCGGGACAGCCCACTGTTCCGCCGGGTTCCGTGAGATAGCAGGCGAAGGCCGGATGGGTGTTGGCGCGGGTCGGGAGGAGGCGGAACCGCCGGGAGCCGCGCCACTGTCCGAACCTGGTGAGGAACTCGGTGACGGCTTCGCGGCCGACGTACTCGTGCGGTGCGGGCGGCATGGCGAGCCAGCCGTCGTCGGTCAGGAGCGCGACTACGCCTTCGACGTCTCCCTGGCTGAACGCGTCCGCGAATCGTTGTGCGATCTCCCGTTCGCGCGGTGCCGGTGGCGCGGGCTCGACGGTCTGCCGCAGCTGGGCGCGTGCGCGTTGCAACGCGCCTTTGACCGCGGTGGAGCTGGTGTCCAGCAGGTCCGCGACCTCGGCGGTCGAGTAGTCGAGCACGTCCCGGAGCACGAGGACGGCGGCCTGGCGCGGCGGGAGTTTCTGCAGGGCCGCGACGAACGCCAGCTCGAAGGTTTCCTTCGCGCCGTAATGCGCGGCGGGGTCGTCGGGCGCGGGCTGCAGCCAGGTCACCTCGGTGCGGCGCGTGGGCTCGGTCGGCGTGAACGGCGGCGACGGTTCGGCCGGGACGCGACGGCCGGCGTCGCGGAGGGCGTTGAGACAGCGGTTGGTGGCGATGCGGTACAGCCAGGAGCGCACCGAGGCGCGACCGGCGTAACCGTCCAGCCCGCGCCAGGCGGCAAGGAGCGTCTCTTGCAGGAGGTCTTCGGCGTCGGCGAGGGAGCCGAGGAGGCGGTAACAGTGCACCTGCAGCTCGTGGCGATAGGGCTCGACCAGCTCGCGGAAGGCGTGCGCGTCTCCGGCGCGTGCGCGATCGAGGATGTCCTGGCCCATCCTTCGCATCCTGCCACCGTTCCGTTTCCGGGGCGGGCGGTGTCTGTACCGGTGACCTCGGAGAAAGGCGAACCGATGAACCCTGTCGACGATCTGGCCGCTGCCCTCGATTCCACCAGTGCGCTGGTCGCGGGCGTGTCTCGCTGGGACGCGCCGACGCCGTGCCCGGAGTGGACCGTCCGCGACCTGGTGAACCATCTGGTCCTCGGACACCGCCTGTTCACCGCCGTGCTGCGCGGCGAGGAGGGCGGCTCGCTGAACCCGCGTTCTTCCGACGCACTCGGCGACGACCCGGTCGCGGCGTATCGGGAGGCGGTTGCCGGTCTGCTCGCGGCGTTCCGGCAGCCGGGGGTGCTGGAGCAGGTGGTCGAGGTCCCCGCCGGGACGGTGCCAGGGATCGCCGCGGTGCACCTGCGGATCGTCGAGGAACTGGTGCACGGCTGGGACCTCGCGCGCGCCACCGGTCAGGAGGCGAAGTTCGACGACGCCTTGATAGAGCGGGAAATCGCGTTCAGTGCGGCGAAACTCGCGGATCTTCCGGCGGACCGGAGGCCGTTCGCACCGCCGGTGTCCGTTGCCGCCGACGCTCCTCCGTTGGATCGGCTGGTGGCGTTGCTCGGACGGGCACCGAGTTAAGCAACGCGGAATTCCAGCAGGCCCCGCTGGTCGGTCAGCGGGGTCGCCGATTCCAGGACTAAGCCCGCGGACTCGGCCAGGGCGCGGAATTCTTCCACGCGCCGTTCGCGACCGCCGAAATGGACCAGCATGACCAGGTCCATTTCGGTACGCGCGTGAATTCCGCTGACTGCTTCGATGGCGAGAATCCGTCCGGCTCGGCCTGCCGCTTCCGCGCACCGTTTCAGGATGCGGCGGGCGTTCTCGTCGTCCCAGTTGTGCAGGATGTCCACCAGGACATAGGCATCCGCCTGCGCTGGAAGAGGGTCGAAGAAGCTGCCGCCGCGTACTTCGACTCGGTCGGCGAGACCACGGGCGGCGAAGGCGGCGCGGGCTTCGCTTGCGGTGGGCTCGAGGTCGATCAAGTGGGCGCGCAGTTTTGGATTGGCTTCGAGGATTGCGGCGAGCAAATCGCCTCGGCCACCGCCGACGTCTACTGCCGTTTGAAAAGAAGCCCAATCGATTCCGGCGACCACCTGCGGGATCTCGGTGCGGAATCGAGTGGCCATCTGCTGGTCGAAGGATTTCCGCAGGTGCGGCTGTTCGGAGAGGTCGGTCCAGAAATCCTTGCCGTAGCGACGGGAGTAAGCCGCCTCGCCCGTTCGAATACTGTGCGCAAGTTCAACAAAAGCGAGTTCGGCCCGACCGGCGGCGCGGTCCAGGTGCAGGAGGTTCGCTACGCCGTTTTCGTTGTCCTGGCAGAGATTCTCCCCGTACGCGGTGGTCCGGTACCCCTCGTCGGTGCGCGAGACCACGCCGAGCGTGACCAGGTGACCGAGCAGGACGTCGAGCGCGATCGGGGAGAGGTCCAGCTCGGCGGCGATGTCGTCGACAGTGCCGGGGGTGCGCAACCGGTCGGGCAAACCCAGCGTTACCGCGACTCGCAATGCCATGGGGGTCGCCAGGCTGGCGGCGCGGAGGAGATTGTTCGCGTCATCACTCACGTGATTCCACCTTGCCAGCCGGGTCAACCGGCTTTCCGGGCCACCGAAGAATCCCTCGTTCGAAGACCGGCTGAACGGTTAGAAGGTCTTCCGAACAATCAGCCGTGTTACCGTCTGGCGTCGTCAAGGAGGTGGGGATGCCCGCAGCAGGCACCCGCAAACCGATGCGCGAACGGTTTCGCGAGCAGGTGCGCGAAGAGGTCAAAGCCGCCGCACTCGCTCAGCTCGCCGCCGGGGGCGCGCAGGCGATCTCCATCAACGCCATCGCCAAGGAACTCGGCGTGTCCGGACCGGCGCTGTACCGCTACTTCTCCAGCCGCGACGAGCTGCTGAACGTCCTGGTCATCGACGCGTACCGCGACCTTCGCGACGCCATGGCGAAAGCTCTCGACACCGAAGCGCCCGACGCGGAAGCGCGGATCCGGCTGCTGGCCGCCGCGTACCGGGCGTGGGCGCGGGCCGAACCGCATCGGTACGAATTGCTGTTCAAGGCACCGTTTCCCGGTTACGACGCGCACGCCAAGCCGCTCGCCGAAGCGGCCCGGGCGCTGATGGGCGTGGTGCTCGGGGTGTTGCACGACACCACGGGAAAGCCGTACCAGAACGAGGAAGTGCTCGTCGCCCGGCGCGCGAACACGGAGAACCACCAGCTGGCGGTCGCGCTGTGGTCGCGGCTGCATGGCTTTGTCAGCCTCGAAATCGGCGGCGGGTTCACCGCGATGGGGCTCGACACCGACGCGTTGTTCGAGAACGAAGTACAGGTCCTGACGGACCGCGCCACCTGATCACCGGCGAGACGCGCGCGGCTTCGCCCCCAACGCCACCGCCAGCACGGCCCCGGCGACCATGCACGCGCCGACCACCCACAACCCGGTCCGTTGCGTACCGGTCAGGTCGCGCAGCCAGCCTGTCACGTACGGCGCGACGAACCCGCTCAGGTTGCCCAGCGCGTTGATCAGCGCGATCCCGCCGGCGGCCGCCGCGCCGGACAGGAAGTTCGACGGCAGCGCCCAGAACGTCGGCAGCGCCGCGCACACGCCCATCGCGCAGATCGTCACCGCGGTCATGGTGGCGTAAGGGTTTCCGAGGTACAGCGCGACCGGGATCGCCGCGCCGCCGACGAGCATCGGCAGCGCGACGTGCCACGTCCGTTCCCCGGTCCGGTCGCCGTGGCGCGCCCACGGGACCATCACCAGAGCACCCGCGACGTACGGGATCGCGTTCACCAAACCTGCCTGCAGCACCGTCAGCTTGGTGCCGAACTCCTCGCCGAACCCGGCGATGATGGTCGGCAGGAAGAAGCCCAGCGCGTACAGGCCGTAGACGACCGCGAAGTACACGAACGCCAGCCCGAGGATCCGCGGGTGCGTGAGCGCTTTCCGCAGCGGCCAGTGGTGTTCGGCTTCGGTGGCGCGGCGTTCGGCGTCGAGTTCGCTGGTGAGCCAGTCGCGCTCCTCGGCCGACAGCCACATCGCGGTTTCCGGCCGGTCGCTCAGGCAGAACCACGTGACGACCGCCAGCAGGATCGCCGGGATGCCTTCCACCAGGAACATGAACCGCCAGCCGGACAGGCCGAACACGCCGTGCCCGCCGCTGATCAGCAGGCTGGAGACGGTCGAGCCGATCGCGCTCGACACCGGCACCGCGCACATGAACAGCGCGACCGCCTTCGCCCGCTGCGCCGCCGGGAACCAGTACGTCAGATACAGAATGATGCCCGGGAAGAACCCCGCCTCCGCGACGCCGAGCACGAACCGCAGCACCACCAGCGTCGTGGTGTTGGGCACGAACGCCATCGCGACGGCCACCGCGCCCCAGGTGATCATGATCCGCGCGATCCAGCGGCGCGCGCCGAACCGGTGCAGCGCGAGATTGCTCGGCACCTCGAGGATCAGGTAGCCGATGAAGAAGATCCCGGACGCGAGCCCGAAGGCCGTCGCGGTGAGGCCGAGTTCCTTGTTCATCCCGTTCGGACCGGCGAACCCGATGTTGACCCGGTCCAGGTAGTTGACGAAGTACAGCAGCATCAGCAGCGGCATGATCCGCACCGCCGCCTTGGCCATGACCCGGTTGCCCAGCGGGCGCGTCTTCGTCGACATGTCCGGATCTCACCTGCCCGGACCCCGCCGCGTCAAGGTTTCGCGTAATGCTCGGCGACCGCCGCGAACGCCTCCTTCGGTTCCCAGTTCAGCCCCGGGTACGCCGTGCCGGAGCGGTCTTCGAGGACCTTCACCAGGCCGAAGCTGGCGAGGTCGAGATCGTCGCGGCCGGGCCGGTGCGGGTAGTTGTAGAGCGCGAACAGGAACACGAACGCGCTGTCCACTCCCTCCTCGTCGAAGATTTCCAGGAGTTCGCGCAGGTACTGCGCCTGGCCCGCTTCGTCGCGCTCGTACTCGCCGTCGATGCGGAGCGGGTCGCCGGTTTCGTCGTCGTACTCGACGATCTCCATGCTCCGCGGCGCGACGTCGCCGGACCCGTGCCAGGTCGCCGTGCCGAACCCGGTGATCGCGACCGGTTTCCCTTGCGCCACCAGGCTTCGCACCCCCGCGCGGAAGATGTCGGCGACCTCGGCGGAGCGGATCAGCTCGACCGTGACGAAGTCGAACCGGCTCCAGTCCACCTGCTCGAACTGGATGCACGCGTAGGTGACCGGGCCGTGGAACCGCTCCCGCACGGTCTTGACCGCGGCGTCGAGGAACGGGTCGAGTTTCTTGCCCACCTCGGCCAGCCGCTCGGCCCGGCCCTCGGGTTCGGCGAGCAGCAGGCTGACTCGTTCGGCGGTGTCCTTGCCGGGCAGGAAGCCTTCGTTCATCACGCTCAGCTCGACGCCGGTCACGAACACGACGTTCGCCCCGGACGCGCGCAGCCGCTCCGCGCGGGTCGCGCAGTCGGCGAAGAGGGCCAGCATCTCATCGGCGGTCTGCTCCAGCGGATACGGCGAGAACCAGACCTCCAGCCCCAGGTCGGCCGCCCACCGCGAGGCCTGCTCCAACCGGTCCGGATCGCCGCCGACGACGTGCACCGCGGTGCAGTGCAGATCGTCGCGGATGATCGCCAGCTCGCGCTTCACCACCTCCGGGTCGAAGTTCTCCCGCGACGACCGTCCATTGCGGACGAACCCGGTCTCGTACGTCATTCCCTTGCCGCGCATGGCGGTTTTCCTCTCGTTCGGGGACGCCGCCCACCTTACGCATGAAACTTGCGTGCACGCAAGTTTGCGTAGACGCAGTCAGGCTGCGAGACTGAGCACGTGACCGGATTGCGCGAACGGAAGAAGCAGGCCACCCGCGTCGCGCTGCGCGAAGCAGCCCTGCGGCTGGCGATCGAACACGGGCCGGCGAACGTGCGCGTCGACGACATCGCCGAGGCCGCCGGCGTTTCCCCGCGGACCTACAACAACTACTTCTCCAGCCGCGAAGAGGCGATCGTCGCGGCGGTCACCGCGGACCGCGAGAACCGGATCGCGGCCGCGGTCGCCGAACGCTCGCCGGACACCCGGCTGGCCGAGGCGATCATCGACGCGGTCGCCGAGCAGTACACCGATCCGGGCGAGCAGAGCCGCGACGCACTGCTGCTGATCACCACGAATCCCGGTCTGCGCAGCGCATTTCTCGACGCCCCGGCCGCACTCGAAGACCCGCTTCAGGAAGTGATCGCGACCCGGGTCGGCGATGCGCAAACCGCGCGCGTGCTGGCCGCCTCGGTCGCGGCGGCGGTCCGGGTCGCGCTGGAGCAGTGGACGCGACCGGCGGGCCACGGCCTGGTCGTGGTGTCCGGCTCGCTCCCGGATCTGCTGCGGCGGACGCTCGAACCGCTCGTTCCCGCCCTCGACGCCGCGGAGGCCTGAGGACTCAGACGTCGATCTGCTCGAAGATGTGCGGATACGACTCGATGTCGTCGGAGGATTCGGCCGCCAGCCGCTGGAATTCCGGGCTGGCAAACGCGGCGGCGAGCGCCTCGGTCGACTCCCAGACCGCGACGTTCATCAGCAACCGGCTGCCCGCCGTTCCCCGGTGCATCCGCAGCGAGACGAATCCGGGCTGAGCCTTCATGTACTCGGCCTGCTTCCGGAAGAGAGCCAGGAACTCGTCGGTCTTGCCCTCCGGGACGACGAACGTGTTGGCGAGGACGATCGGCCCGGTCTTTTCCTTGAACTGAGCGAACATCGGCGTGCGGGGGTCGAGGCTCTGCAGCTTGGCCATTGCGGGATCTCTCCTTGTTGGGTCGCTTCGATCTAGCGTTGCTAGGTATTGATTCGACGCTAGCACTGCTGGCGCTCGCTTGTCTAGCAACGCTAGAACTAGGCCGAGCCAGTGAATCCCCACCCGCTCTCCGTTCAGCTTCGACATTCTCTTCACAACTTTGTGAAAGATGTGTACCTTCTGAACTATTCAGAGGGGAAGGAGCGACGATGACCCGTCAGGCAGGACTCCCGCTCGAAAGGGGCGCGTGTCCGTTCGATCCGGTGCCGGCCCAGCGCACGCAAGCCCCGGTCGAGCCGATGACGTATCCGGACGGCACGCAGGGCTGGCTCGTCACCGGATACCAGGAGGTGCGGGCGGTCCTCTCGGACAAGCGGATGTCCGCGCGGGTCGAGCTGGCGAAGATCCCGCTCGACTTCGGCCCGCTGCCGCCGCCGAAACCGGCTGACCCGGGGGTGTTCAGCGGGATGGACGACCCGGACCACCACCGCTACCGCAAGCTGCTGACCGGAGCGTTCACCGTGCACCGGATGCGCACGCTGGAGGACCGCGTCGGCGAGATCGTCGATGCCCACCTCGACGCGATGGCCGCCGCGGGCGGTCCGGTCGACCTGGTGGAAGCGTTTGCGCGACCGGTGCCGTCGCTGGTGATCTGCGAACTGCTCGGCGCTTCCTACGAACGCCGTGCCGAGTTCACCGGCTACACCGCCACCATGTTCTCCAAGGACGTGCCGATCGCCGAGCGGATCGACGCGACCCAGGGCGTCGTCGCGTTCATCGCCGGGCAGATCGAGGAGAAGCGGACGGAGCCGGGCGACGACCTGCTGTCCGACCTCGTCCGCGGCGGCGAGCTGACCGACGAGGAACTCGCCAACATCGGCATGATGCTGCTGGTCGCCGGATTCGAGACGACCCGCAACATGATCGCGCTCGGCACGCTGGCGCTGCTGGAGAATCCGGAGCAGCTGGCGAAGTTCAAGGCCGACCCGGGGCTGACCGCGAGCACGGTCGAGGAATTGCTGCGCTACCTCAGCGTGATCCACATCGGGCCGATCCGCACCGCGCTGGAGGACGTCGAACTCGGCGGCGTCACGATCAAGGCGGGCGATCCGGTCGTCATGTCGCTTCCGGTCGCCAACCGGGATCCGGGGAAGTTTCCGGACCCGGACGTGCTGGACGTCACGCGCAAGGCGACCGGGCAGCTCGGCTTCGGCCATGGCGTGCACCAATGTCTCGGTCAGCAGCTGGCGCGGGTCGAGATGCGGATCGCGCTGTACCGGCTGTTCGCGCGGTTCCCGGATCTGCGGCTCGCGGTGCCGTTCGCCGAGGTGGACCTGCCGCCCGACGCGTCGATCTACGGTCCGGTGCGGCTGCCGGTGACCTGGTCACCGGAGTAGACTGGCAGCGGCGGATCGAATACCGGAATCGAGGTTTTCCGCGCTGTGCACGCGATTTCTCTGATTGGCGCCTTCACGTTCGTCTGGTTCGGGATGGTGCTCGCCATTTCGTTCCTGGAAGCCCCGCTGAAGTTCCGCGCGCTGGGGGTCACCATCCCGATCGGCCTCGGCATCGGCCGGATTGTGTTCCGGGCATTGAACATTGCCGAGGTGCTGCTCGCGGCGGGGGTGGCTATCACGGTGGTGATCGGGCGGCCGGGTGCCGCGGTGACGGTGCTGGCGGCGGTGGCGGTCGTGGTGCTGATCGGGCAGCTGGGAGCGGTCCGTCCGGCGTTGAACCGGCGGACAGACCGCGTCCTCGCCGCTCCGGAGGGCGTGGAGCTGCCGCGTTCCCGGGCGCATTTCGTCTACATCGCCACGGAAACCGTGAAGGTGCTCGTGTTGCTGGCGCTCGGGATCCTGACTGTCGCGGGCTAGCAGCTCACGCGAAGCCTTCCAGTTCCGCGATGCGGCGGAACACCTCGCGGGTGTCCACGCGCTCCATCTCCGGGTCGAGTTCGTAGTACACCGCGAGCACGTTCTGCGCGAGACGGCCGTGTTCGTCGAGGTCCGCGAACCGGCCCAGCGAGATGTCCCGCATCGCTTCCTCCGCCGGCATCCCCCGGCGGTGGCGGTCGGCGGCCTCGGCCTGCACCCACTGCAGGTAGTCGAGGACCGAACGGATGCCGTCGGCGTCGGTGACCGGGCCGTGGCCGGGGACGACGAACTCGGCGTCCATCTTGAGCATCTCGTCGCAGGCGGCGATCCAGTTCGACACCGGTCCGGCCCAGGTGATCGGAGTGCCGCCGATGAACAGCAGGTCCCCGGCGTACAGCACGCCTTCGTCGGGGACGAGGACGACGCTGTCGCCCTCGGTGTGCGCCGGGCCGAGGCAGCGGATTTCTACTGCGACACCGCCGATGTCGAGCTTCAGCTGCCCGGCGAACGTCCGGTTCGCCGGAGTCGCGGTGATGGAGTCGAAGTCGAACGGGTGCAGGATGTGCTGGGCGAAGCGGCCCAGCGGACCTTCCTGACGGATCAGACCGCGCATGAGGTCGGGGCCGTTGGTGCGCATCTCTTCCGCGGTGGCTTCGGAGGCGATGATGGAAGCGTCGGCGACGAGTTCGTTGCCGAACCAGTGGTCTCCGTTGGCGTGCGTGTTCACGACTGTCTTGATTGGACTGTCTACTGTGGCGTCTTGAAGCCCGTTGAGCATTTCCCGCGTCATCGGCACGTCGAAGAGCGTGTCGACCAGGAGGGATTCTCCGGCGCCGGCGATCAGTCCGGCGTTGCTCCACCCCCAGGTTCCGTCCGGGACCAGCCACGCCGAGCAGTGTTCGGTGAGCCGGTGATGGCCTTTGGTGTAGGGAATATCCTTGCGCACCCTTACCTCCCGGAGACGTGCACCTCAGGCGCACCTTGATAGGAAGCCAATCCCGCACCTTCCGGCGCGACCTGCCGTTGCCCCACCGGATTTCGCAGCATGCCGACGCCGGACGCGGCGAGTTCCACCACGTCGCCCGGCTGGATCCAGCGGTCCAGCTCCAGCCCGCACCCGCCGCCGACGGTGCCGAGCGCGAAGAATTCGCCCGGGTAAACGTCTTCGTCCAACGACGCCCACGCGAGCACCTCGGCGAACGAGAACTGTCGGTCCTTTGTGGACCCGCTGGCCCAGACCTCGCCGTTGACTGTGGCCGTCATCTGCACGGCCCATTCGTCGACCTCGTCCATCGTGAGCACACACGGACCCATCGCGGTGCAGAAGTGCTTTCCCTTGGACGGACCGATCGTCATGCTCATCTCGAACAACTGGATGTCGCGGGCGCTGACGTCGTTGAAGATCGTGACCCCGGCGATGCGCCCGGCGGCCTCGGCTGGGGTCAGGTTCTTGCCGCCGCCGGAGGTGAAGAAGCCAAGCTCGAGTTCGAAGTCCAGCTGCGCGGTGTAGGACGGCCACCGCAACGGCTCGTCCGGCCCGATCACCGTCTCGACGTTGCCCTGGTAGCAGATCGGCATCGCCGCGAAGGCTGGCGGAACGGTGAGTCCGGAGCCCTTGGCGTGCTGCGTGTAGGTCAGATAGTCGCGAATCCGACGCGGCCTTGGCACCGGCGCGAGGAGCCGGACTTCGTCTTGCGGAAGCACCGCTGGCTGCCCGCCGTCGATCAAGACGTCGCCCTTTTCGGCCGCAGCTTCAGCCAGCTGAAGCGCCTGGTCGGCGGTGCCGCGCGCCTCAGCCCCGCCCTCGAAGAAGGCGACCATCTCAGTGGGGACAGCGATTTCTCGTTGCCCAGACGCCCGCAAGACCCGCGCCGGGTCCACGACCGCGTCGCCGTGCAGGACACCGAGCCGGGCCGCGCCCGCGGATTCATAGGTGACCAGCCGCACCGCCGCCTCCTTGAACTGGAATCCAACGTTGGACTTGCGTCTAATCGACGCTAGGCCGCGGTCGGGGCAGCGTCAAGGGGCGCCGTTCAGCAGGCGCCGGGAGGAAATGATGGTTGACTGCGAGGCATGACGGCAGAAGCGACGACCGATCGGCGGACCAGGCAGCGACACGAACGCCGGGACCGGCTGTTCCAGGCGGCCGTGGAGCTGTTCGTGGAACGCGGCTACGACAACACCACGATGGAGGACATCGCCGAACGCGCCGACACCGCGCGGGCCACCGTGTTCAACCACTTTCAGCGCAAAACGGCGTTCCTGGACGAATGGAGCCTGCGCCGCCGGGAACGCGCGATGACCGCGGTGCGCGCCGAGAACCTGGAGGACCGCCCGCTGCGCGAGGTGCTCAGCCGGTACCTGATCGAACTGGCGCGCACCAGCCTCGACTCCCGAGCGGAAACCATCGCCTGCATGGGCGCGGCGATCCACTCCACCAACGTGTTCGGCAACCCGGAACTGGCCCGCCAGTTCGGTGCGTTCGTCGCCCGGGCACAGGAGGCCGGGGAGATCCGGACCGAGATTGACCCGGCGCAGGCGGGGCTGCTGCTCGCGACGTCGTATTTCGGGACGCTCAGCTCGTGGATCGAAAGCGAGGACGCGCCGTTCGATCTGCAGGAGCATTTGCTGAACATGGTGGAGATGATTTTGCGCGGGATCGCGGTGCGGTAGATCCGCCTTCAGGCGGCGGGAAACATCAGCATCGAACCGTCTTCCCAGTACCAGCTCGCCGATCTCGGCGAGGCACCCGCCCGGGCGATCCGCTCGCCGTTCCCGCCTGCCTCGACGGTCCCGCGAAGACCCGCACCGGTTCGCGCCAGGCCGCTTCGAAGTACTGCTGAGTCCGCGCGATCAGGTGCTGGTCCGTCAGCCCAGAGACTAGCGACGAATCCCCGCGATCCCGGACAACAGTTCGCCCATATCGACCACTACCCGCGATGCGCCGCCGTGCAGTGGCACCGCGGTGATCCGGCCGCCGAGGTCGGACACGTAAGCGACGTCGTCGTCTACCGCCAGGCCGATTGCCTCGGTGAAGCCGCTCGCCAGGATCTCCGGCTCGGCACCCTTCTCCCCCGGGCCGGGAAGCGGCGCGCGGTTCAGCGTGTTCCCCTTCGGGGCCGCGCCACGGTCGGTCCAATACAGGTACCCGCCATGGATTTCCAGGTCGATCGGTTCCGGCAGGTGGTCCCACAGGGTCTCGACATCGGACCGGTCGTGCGCGGTCTCCCCGGCCGGAATCTCCAGCCCAGCCCGGAAAATCCGGCCGAGGCCGCCCTTCGCCGGACCCTTTTGCGTCCAATAGAGATGCGTCGCGTCCACCGTCACGCCAACGCATTCCTGAGTCCCGCTGTCGTCCGGCTCGTTCACGATCAGGTCGGCGAGTCCCGTGCCATCCGGACGCACTCGGGTGATCCGGCAGCCTTCGCGGTCACCCCAATAAAGGAAACCGTTGTAGGACAACTGTTTCCCGGTAGTCAGGGTGCCATTCGGGAGGACATCGCGAGCACCGGTACCGTCGAAGGAAACCGCGTGCAGGCCACCATTTCGGGCCGAATAGTCGAGGCCCGCCTCGCCCGGCACCGAAGGGTCGCGCGAAGGCATTCCCATGGTGGTCCAGTAAACGGTGCCATCGGCGACGACTACGCCGTCCGGCGAGACACCAGCGTCTTTGTACAGCGGGGTAACCTGCCCGTCGGGAAGTCCGACGCGGTAAATCGTCCCGGTGCGAATGCCCAGCACCACTAGCTCGCTGAACATGTCACCTCCACTCTGGACGGTGCGATCCTCGCGGGATTAAGGGATTCGTGTAATAGCCCGGAGTCTCCGACATCCGGATTTGCTCGGTGACGCCGCGGTAGCGGCCGAGAGGGGTGTCCGCGGTGAACGTCTCGGGGTCGAAGTATTCGTGCCCGGGCGCGACACCGGCGACCTCCGCGGCATAACCCTTGTCGAAGATTCCCAGGCTCAGCAACCACAAAGCGACGCGCGTGAGAGAAACCTGCACTCGGTAAGAACCGCCCCATTCGGCGCGGAGCATGAGTGCGCGCAGGATTCCCAATTGCAGGAACCAGGAAGTGATGTAGTCGTTCACCACCGGAACGGCCGGCAGCGACGGGACGCCGCCCTCCCCTTCCAGCAGCATGACTC
Source organism: Streptomyces sp. AA4 (assembly GCF_000158875.1). NCBI lineage: Bacteria > Bacillati > Actinomycetota > Actinomycetes > Kitasatosporales > Streptomycetaceae > Streptomyces > Streptomyces sp. AA4. The sequence continues at coordinate 7,481,927 of NZ_GG657746.1, forward strand.
CGGACAGGCACCCGGCGGTCTGGTCGAAGCCGACGCGGCCGGACCACGGGCCGGTGCTGCCGTTGAGCGTCACCTCGGCGTGGATGATTCCGGGCCGGATCTCGGCGGCGGTTTCCGCGTCGAGACCGTGCCGCGCGAGGTATCCGGGGCGGCGGTTGGCGTAGAAGATGTCCGCGCTGCCGAGCAGCCAGTGCATCCGTTCCTGGTCCGCGGCGCGACGGAAATCGAGCCGGGTGGAGCGAACGCCCACATTGGACGTCGCGTACAGCACCGGCAATTCGTATTCGCCCGGATCCCACACGTTCAGCACGTCCGCACCATGCAGTGCCAAAGCCCGGCCACAACCAGCGCCGGCGATGATGTGCGCCCGGCCCAGCGCGCGGATTCCTTCGAGTGGCGTGGAAGGGTTCGGGGGCAAGGGTTCTGGGGCGCTGTCCCCGATGCGCTCGACAATCACCGGCGGCATCGTCGACAGCACCGACTGGTACTGCTCGGTAGCCATCAGCTCTTCGGTCGTCCGCACCACCGGCATGATGACGCCCGCGGCCTCGGCGGCGTCCTCCAGTTCGAACGAGTTCCACTGCGCGATCGCTTGCCGCACCACGGCGTCCCGCTCGGGAACACCGAGCAGTGCGGCGGCATCGTTGCGCAGCTTCGGGTACGGGCTGATCGGGTGCACCCAGCGGCCGTCCGCGGTGGCGTAGAAGCGATCCGTGCCGAAAGCCGGATCGACGCGCGCCGGGTCGCCTTGCGGGTAGCCGTCGAGCAGTTCCCATTTCCTGTCGTAGAACGGGCACAGCCGGTGCGGCGCGGTCCGCAGGTCCATCGAGATGTCCTGCCCGCGTCCTCCGCGCAGCTGCCAGATCTTCGCCACCGCAACGGATTTCGCCGCCAGCGCGATGGACGTCGCACCAGCCAGCCGGAGCGCGCCCGGAAGGATCGGGTCGGCTCCGGTGAACTCGATCCGGCCGCCGGCGTCGGATTCCTGCAGGCCGACTGAGCCCAGCAAATCGGCCAGCGGCTGGTGCAGGTCGTAGTCGTCGGTGGTGGCTGGCTTGGCTAACGCGGCCTCGAGTTGCTCGGTGAGGCTCATTCCTTCTCCAGCGCGTCCAGCAGCGCGCGAGTACGGCTGTCGCGTGCTTCCACGCGGTCGGCGTACGTGTCCGCCGTCCCGTAGGTCTGCTCGACCTCGTCGATCACCGCGTCGAGGTGCTCCCGGTCCGGCCGGCCGATCTCGAACTTCATCTGCGACCCGACGTGACTCACCAGGTGCCGGATGCCGTCCGGGCCGCCGCCGAGGTGCATGCTCTCGAACGGCCCGATGGTCGCCCACCGCGGCCCGAGCGACGCCTTGACCAGCTCGTCCAGGTCCGCCGCGGAAACGACGCCCTGCTGCACGAGGTACATCGCCTGGTCGTTGAAGACCTTCTGCAGCCGGTTCCCGACGAAGCCGGGCACTTCCTTCTTCAGCGTGATCGGCTTCTTGCCCAGCCCGCGGTAGACCTCGACGGCCTTCGCCACGGTCTCCGCAGAGGTCAATGCTCCGGGCACTACCTCGACCAGCGGCATCAGCTCGGGCGGGTTGAACGGGTGCCCGACCACGATCCGCGAGGCCGCCGCGTTGCCCTCGGCGATTACCGAGGGCAACAGCGACGACGAGGAGGACGCCAGTACTGCGTCGTCGCGCGTGGCGGCGGCGAGCGTCGCGAACATTTCCCGCTTCAGCTCGATCCGCTCCGGGCCCGACTCCTGGACGAAATCGGCCCCGGCAGCGGCTTCCGCGAGGTCCGCGACTGCCGTGGCGGGCAGCCCGGCGAGGTCCCGGGAGGCAATGTCCCGCAGGTCCGGACGCGGATCGGTGACCCGCACCGTCCAGCCCGCCTCGGCGAACAGCCGAGCCCACGACACTCCGATGACCCCAGCGCCGACGATCGCGACGACCGGCATGGCGCGCTCCTTTCTCAGGCGGTGACCGCGTCCGCGTTGTTGAGCAGCGCGCTCGGCGGCGTCAGCAACGCGTCCGACGCTAGCGCGCGGCGCCGGGCCGCGCTCACTCCGCCGTAACTCTCCGTAATGGCGATGAGGCGCGCCGCGTGGTGCGCGACCTCCGATTCGTAAGTCATTCCGATGCCGCCGTGCAGCTGGACGATTTCCTCGGCGGTCGCGGTCGCCGCGTCGCACACGAACACGAACGCGTCGTCGGCCGCGGCCTCGAGGTCCACTGTGGACGCACCGTTGTCGTACGCCTCGACCGTCGCGGTGGCCCACAGCGCCAGCGAACGAGCCAGCTCGACCTTCGCGTACAGGTCGGCGGCACGGTGCACGAGCGCCTGGAACGCCGCCAGCGGAACGCCGAACTGCTTGCGGGTCTTGAGGTATTCGACCGTCATCGCAAGCCCGGTCTCCATCAGGCCGATCGCCTCGCCGGTCACCGCGACCCGCGCCCGGGAGAACGCGCGACGCAACGCGGCCGGCACGTCGGCGTCGGCGGCGCCGAGCAGAACCGCCGGCGTGCCAGCGAATTCGACCTGCGACGTGTGACCCCAGTCCGCGGCCCGGCCGTCGACGCGAGTGATGCCCTCCGCGGTCGCCTCGACCAGGTACACCCCGGTGCGGCCGTTCTCGTCGACCGCGGTGACCAGGAGCTTGTCAGCCTGATCTGCGTTGCGCACCGGCGACTTCACGCCGGAAAGCGCGGAACCGGCCGCCGACACCGAAGGCGCGAGGCCCCACGGACGTCCCGGCTCGGCGTGCGCGACCGCGATCGTCGTGCCCCCGCCGGCGAGCAGCGGCAGCAGCTCCTTGACCTGCTCGTCGGTCCCCAGCTCGGCGATGATCCACGACGGCAGGAACACGCCGTCGAGCAGCGGTTCGGCCGCCGCGTGCTTGCCCATCGCCTCTAGCGTCGCGTAGACCTCGACCGGGCCCGCGCCCGCGCCGTCGTGGTCGGCGGAGATCGGGAGACCGGCGAGACCCAGCTCGCCGAGCGTGCTCCAGACCTGGTCGTTCCAGCCGAGTTCGCTGCTCGTCGCGGCCGCGCGGCCGCCTGCCGGGTAGCCGCGGCCGACCGCCGTGTCGACGGTCTCGAACAGCAGCTTCTGGTCTTCGTTGAATTCGAGGTTCATGAGTCGCCGTCCCTTACAGACCGAGGATCGTCTTCGCGATGACGCCGCGCTGGATTTCGTTGGAGCCGCCGAAAATCGACAGCTTCCGCTGGTTCAGGTACTGCGCCGCGGCCACCACCGCGGCCTCGTCGGCCTTCACCGGCGATTCGGTGTCCAGCAGCATGCCGTCGGAACCGGCCGCGCGCATGCGCAGCTTCGTGAGCGCCTGCAGGGCCTGCGTGCCCTCCATCTTGAGCAGCGACGACACCGGGCTCGGCTGGCCGTTTTCCGAAGCGGCGGTGACCCGCATCTGGGTCGCCTCCAGCGCGAGCAGCGTGGTCTTCGCGGCGTGCATGGCGGCGCGGAATTCCGCGTCGTCGGCGAGCCGACCGTCCTCAGTGGGCAGTTCCGCGGCCGCGGCTGCGAGGTCGGCGAAAATCCGCTGACCGGTGCCGACCTGCGCGATGCCGTTGCGCTCGTTGCCGAGCAGGAACTTCGCGTACGTCCAGCCCTTGTTCTCCTCGCCGACCAGGTTCTCCGCCGGGATCACCACGTTGTCGAAGAAGAACTCGTTGACCTCGGCGGACCCGTCGACCAGCTTGATCGGACGGCGCTCGATGCCCGGCGTGTTGAGGTCCAGCAGCAGGAAGGACAGGCCCTGCTGCTTGCGCGGCGCGTCCGGGTTGGTCCGCGCGAGCACGAACATCCAGTCGCCGTACTGGCCGAGCGTGGTCCAGGTCTTCTGTCCGTTGAGGACGTAGTGGTCGCCGTCGCGCTTCGCCGTGGTGCGCAGTCCGGCCAGGTCCGAACCGGCCTCCGGCTCGGAGAAGCCCTGCGACCACCAGATGTCCAGGTTCGCCGTGGCGGGAAGGAACTTCTTCTTCTGTTCCTCGCTGCCGAATTCGGCGATGATCGGGCCGACCATGCTCGCGTTGAAGGCGAGCGGCTGCGGCACCGCGTTGCGCTGCAGTTCGGAGGCGTAGATGTGGGACTGGGTCGGAGTCCAATCGCGACCGCCCCATTCGACCGGCCAGTGCGGGACCGCCAAGCCGTGCTCGTTCAAGATCCGCTGGCTCGTGACGATGTCGTCCCGCGTGATCAGGCCGAGCGCGCTGCGCTTGCGGATTTCCTCCGGAATCGCGCCGAGGAACACCTCCCGCAATCCGTCGCGGAACGCGAGGTCCTCTTGAGACAGTTCGAGATCCATCGATCAAACCCCTTCAGTGGTGCGTACGGCTCCGACAACTTCGGCGGTGCTCGCGCCAGCGCGTTCGGCGTGCCTGCGGAACCCGGCCGGGGTCCGCGAGAAATGCAGCGGGCTCTCCACGACGCGGATCGTGCCCTCGGTCGGATGTTCCCGCTCGGTGATCAGTCCGACTTCCTGAACGTACGGGTCGGTCGGCAGGTCGGCGATGTCGACGACGACCGCGTACGGAACGTCGTGGGCGGTCAGGTACTCCTCCCACTCCGCGGTGGTGCGGTTCGTGGAGTTGGCGAGCACCTTCTCCACCCCCGCGGTGAAAACCTCCCGGTCGATCACCGGGGAATCCCAGGCCGGATCGGCCGCGGCGTCTTCGAGGCCGGCCCCGATCAGCAGCGTGCGCACAGCGTCGTTGGTGTAGGGCACCGCGGCGATCGCGCCGCCGTCGGCCGTGCGCATGGCCGCGTGCGTGTCGCTGAGCGAAAGCGGGTTGCCGACGTCGCCGGCGGCCGGAATGAAGACGTCGCCCGCCAGGTGCTCGACGAGGTTGACCGCGATCATCGCGTCGGCCATCGCCAGTTCGACCTGCTGGCCCTTGCCGGTGCGCTGCTGGTCGAAGAGCGCGGCGAGCACGCCGTTCAGCAGGTACAGCGCGGCGGTCTTGTCGGCGATGAAGGTCGGGACGAACTGCAGCGTGCCGCCCGCCCGGTCCTGCAGGCTGACCAGGCCGGACGTGGCCTGGATGACCTCGTCGTAGGCGGGCCGGTTGGCGCGCGACGAGCCGGGCGCGAAGCCTTGCGCGTGGGCGTAGACGAGGCGGGGGAAGCGGTCGCGCAGCTGCTCGTAGCCGAGGCCGAGCCGGTCGAGTGCGGCGGCGCGCATGTTGGTGACGAGGACGTCGGCGTCGGCGAGCAGGGCGAAGAGGTCTTCGCGGCCGGCGGGGTCCTTGAGGTCGAGTTCGATGCTGCGTTTGTTCTGGTTGACCTGCATGTACAGCGGGGCCATCCCGGGCGTGCGGCCGGTGTTGGCCGGCGAATGCCGGGCGACGTCGCGCAGCGGTTCGACCCGGATCACGTCGGCGCCGAAGTCGCCGAGGATCTGCGTGGCGTACGGGCCCATCACCGCGGACGACAGGTCGAGCACCTTAACCCCGGAAAGCGGTCCGGTGGCATCCATCTTCGCGGTCCTCCCGTTGACGATCTTTGCTTCACCACTGACGCTAAGCGCTTGCTCACCAGAACGGAATGACCGAGTGCATCAGATCGGTATGACCACGCTGATAACACCGTGGGTACGCTGCTCAGCGTGGAGATTCACCACCTGCGGTACTTCCTCGCGGTCGCGCGCGAGCTGAACTTCACCCGTGCGGCGCGGTCGTTGAACATGTCCGTGCCGCCGCTCAGCCAGCGCATTCGCGACCTCGAACGCGAGCTGGGGGAACCGCTGTTCGACCGCTCCACCCACCACACCCGGTTGTCCGAGGCGGGCGAAGCACTGCTGCCGCTCGCCGAATCGGTCGTTTCGGGCTTCGATGCCATTCCGGCCCGGATGCGCACCCGCGACCAGCGCGCGGACGTCCGGCTCGCCATCCCCGACGTGCTCAACCCCGCGCACCGCCGCCAGCTCAGCGAATCGATCCGCGCGCTCGACGGCTCCTACCGGTTCACCCTGCGGCAGATGCCGTCGCTCGAGATGGAATCGGCCCTGCTCAGCAGCTCGATCGACCTCGCCGTGTCGCATCTGGGCACTTCCGACGACCGGCTGTCCACCATCGTCCTGTACCGCGAACCGCTCGGCGCCGTGGTGGACGCGTCGCGGTTCCCCGGCCGCACCTCGCTCACCCTGGCCGACCTGCGCGGATTCCAGTATCTGCAGGGGCCGCGGCATTGGGATCTCGGCTCCCGGCGCGCCGAGCAGCTCGCCGCCAAGGGCGTGCTGGTCGATCCGGAAGCGCAGTTCTCCGACGTCAGCGGACTGTTGATCTTCTTGCGCAGCACCAAAAGCTTCACCCTCGCACCGGTCGAATCCGCGACCGCGCTGGCACTGGACCCGAACGAATGCGCGGTCCTGCCGATCGACGATCTGGTCGCCACGCTGACCACGTTCCTGCTCCGGCGCACCGCCGACACCCGGCTGGATCCGGTGGTCGAGGTGCTGCGGCACGCCCGGGTGTCGTGAGTGTTGAGGCCGGTTAGAACCGGCATCGCCACTCACGACCCCTACACTCGCCGCAGTGGACCCCATCCACCGTCTTCCCTCAGCCCTGGCCCCCTTATGGCAAGCGGTGCACGCCAGGCTCTCGTCCGGGCTCCCCGTCAGCCGGGTCCGAGTCGGCCCGCTCGACACCGAACAGCAGACGGCTGTCGCCGATCTTCTCGGTCTGGCTCAGTTTCCCGGCCAGTACACCAGCATCACCCTGGCCCAGCTGGACGCCGCTCTTCGCGAGGTCGCCGGCGTCGACGCGCGCGAAGTCGTCACACGGCTGGTCGGGCCGGTCGGCAACCGCGCAGAGGATCGCCGGAAGGCCGCTGAAGCCCGCGCCAGTCTGTGGCACTGGCTGGACGTGCATCCCGTGGTCGCCGCACAACCGGCGTTGCGTTCCTGGACGGCGAGCATTCGCCGGGCCGGCCTGATCGAGGGTTCGATCGAACGCACCCGGCTCGAACTCGAACGGGCGCTGCGCGTGCTGTCCGAACTGCCGGCCACGGGGGTGCCGCTGCCGGTATTCGCCGATTCCGCGCTCGGTGCGACTCATGCGCTGGACGACGGCGCCCGCACCGCGAATCTCGTCCTCAAAGCGCTGACCGCGATCTACGACGTGGCACCTCCGACGAATGCGCCCGAACGGCGCGCGTTGTGGGAGCGAGCAGGCGTCGCCGACGACGAACTGTCGTCGACCGTGCTCACGGCCGGGCTCCAGCTCCCCGGCGACCACGTCGTCGGCCGGATCCTCCAGGTGTGCCGCGCCGCGGGAACGGCAGCGGTCTTGACCTTGCAGCAGCTCCGCGGGAGCAAGCTGGCATCCGCGCCGAGCACGGTCTGGGTGTTCGAGAATCCCAGCGTCCTCGCCCTCGCGCTGGCTCGCTTCGGCAGCTCCTGCCCTCCGCTGGTCTGCACATCCGGCTGGCCGAGCAGTGCCGGGGTCGCCTTGCTGAAGCGGTTAACGCAGATCGGAACGAATCTGTATTACCACGGCGATTTTGACGGAGACGGCCTGCGAATCGCCGCGAATGTCGTAGCCCGAACCGGCGCGAAGCCGTGGCGGATGACCAGTGCCGACTACCTCGCCGCAGTCGCCGACGGACCCGCGGCCGGAAGGGTCACGCCAGTTCCCTGGGACCCGGAGCTGGCGGTTCACTTGGCGGAGCAAGGAAAAACGGTGCCGGAAGAACGCGTTGCCGACAGCCTTCTCGACGAGATCACCGAGCAAGGGACAACGCTTCCGAGCGGGTGAATTGTCGGTGCCCTCCCGTACCGTGGCCGGTGACGATTGCAGGAGGACGCATGGACCCGATCCGTGTCCCGCCTGAGATGTTCCGCTTCACCAGCGGAGACCTGGCCGGACTCTACGTGTCGGTGCTGCACGCCTTCGGGGAGGCGAACGAGCGACTGGAGACTTCCCTCGGACTGGACGACGTCCGGGCCCGTCTGCGCGCGGTCGGCTGGCTCGACGCGCTCGAAGACGAGGAGCTCCGTCGTGCACTTGATCAACTCCACGCGTGGCGGCTCGTCGACATAGCCCAGAACCATTCGGAGAACTACCGGTCAGCCGCCGAGTACGAGCGGCGCAACCTGCAGTACTCCCTGACCAGGCAAGGCGAAGCCGCGTTCGCCGGCGTCGTGCACGCGATGAGCCTGCTCGCGTCCGCCGGAGCACTGCAAACAGCGGTCCTCGACGCGATCGCCGACAGGCTCGCCGATCTGGCGCGAGAACTGGACGCCGGTTCGGACCGCCGGGTCTTCACCGCCCTGACCGAGCTGGAAAGCCACCTCGAAGCACTGCGCGCGAACACCAAGCAGTTCAACGGCGAACTGCAGCGGCTGCTGCGTTCGGAAGGAACCACCCTCGCCACTTTCCACGAGGTGAAGGCCTCCACGGTGGCTTATCTCGAGGAATTCCTGGCCGACCTGGAGCAGCGGAAACACACGATCGGCGTCCGGATCCAGCAGGTCGAGGACCGCGGAGTCGGGCTGATGCACCAGCGCGCGCTGGTCGGGGCGGACCTCCCGCGGCTCTCCGGCGCCGATCCGGGTCCCGAGTGGCTGGCGCATCGCCGGGCTCGCTGGGACGGTTTGCGAGCCTGGTTCCTGCCCTCCGACGCAGCGCAGCCCCGAGTCGAACAACTGCATGTCGTCGCCCGGCGCGCGATCGTCACGCTGCTGCAGGTCCTCGACCGGATCACCGAGTCGCGGCGGCGGGCCAGCAGCGCCGCGGCCGATTTCCGGGAACTGGCGAGGTGGTTCGCCGTCGTCCCCGCCCAGGGCGATCTGCACCGGTTGTGGTCGACCGTATTCGGGCTCAGTTCGGCGCGGCACGCACATCTCGCCCATCCCGATCCTGAGCTGACCAGCTCGACCACGTCGTGGGAAGACGCTCCCCCGGTCGAGGTCTCCCCTTTGCTCCGCACTTCGGGAAAGACCGAACGGTTCAGCCGTACCGGCAAGGTCCGAGACGTCGCCGCGATCAAGGCCGCGAGAGCCGAGCAGGCCCGTGCCGAACGAGCCGAACTGGAGGCCGCCTGGGACCTGCTCGACACCGGCGGGCCGGTCCGTCTATCCGCCTTCGGCAGGCTCGACCACGCCGTGTTCGAACGATTGCTCGATCTGCTCGGCCGGGCACTCGGAATCGCGCCGGGCCGAGGCGGTGTCCGGCAGAGCACGACGTCCGACGGCCGGATCGAGATTCTGCTCCGCCCACCCGCCGACGGAGCCGTAGCGAGGCTTTCCACCCCTCGCGGACTCTTCCACGGCCCCGACTACGAGGTCGAGATCCGCACCGGCGGTGTCCGCCAGGCCCGCAGGGCGAGCGGAGGCGCGTCATGAGCCAGCTGGCGAATCAACTGGCCGCGGCCGAACGCGAGGAGGTAGCGCTGGGAATCCGCCAGCTCCTCGCCACCCCGCTGATCACCGAACGCGCCAAGCCGGACGCGTTCGACTTGATCCGACGACGCGGCGAACCGATCCGGAAATGGTTCGACTACTACTGCGGATGGGCATTAACGGTCGAGCCGAGGCTCGGTTACGCACGTCTGGCCAAGGTGCGGGCAGCCGAGGATCCGCGTCGCCCGCTGCGGAGGCTCCGCTCCGGCAAAGCTCCGTTCGACCGGCGCCGGTATGTGCTGTTGTGCGTTACCGCGGCGGAGCTGCTCGCAACACCGGTGACCACCATCGGGCTGCTCGCGAAACGAGTGGTTCAAGCCACCGCCGCGGACGAAGCGATCACGACACTGGACACCGCCAGCCGCGAAGAACGCCGGGCATTGGTCGATGTCCTCCGGATCTTGGAGCACTACGGCGTGCTCGACGCGGTCGACGGCTCGACCGAGACATTCGTCGAATCGACCGAGGCCAAGGTGCTGTACCAGATCGACGGCACGCTGCTGCTGCGACTGCTGTCCGCGCCGGTCGGGCCTTCCCGTCTCGCAGTTCCGCTTGACGAAGTGGCGCTCCGCTTCGAGGAACTCCTCGCCGCGGTTTCCCGCGAACGTCGGTACGGCGAAACGAGTGCGCACAGCGACCGCCCCGGGCAATCGGAGGTGCAGCGCAACCTGTGGCTCCGGCACTCAGTTTTCCGTCGGCTGGTCGATGACCCCGTGCTCTACTTCGAAGACCTCAGTGATGCTGAACGCGCTTATCTCGCCTCGCCTACCGGACGGCAACTGCTCCGCCGTGCGGCTGGACAAGGCGGCTTCGTTTTGGAAGAGCGCGCGGAGGGCGTGCTGCTGGTAGACGTCGAGAGCGTCGCGACGGATTCCCGGTTCCCGGACGACGCGGGCAATGCGAAGGTGGGCGCGCTCCTCTTGCTGGAAACCCTCACTGGTCCGGTCACTGTCGAGCAGTTGCGGATCCAAGCGGCCGAACTGCTCATCCGCTTTCCCCGATGGGCCGAGGGATATCGCGGTACGGACGGCGCCGCCCGGCTGGCCGCCGACGCGATCGAGGTGCTGATGGCATTCGGGTTGGCCCAGCTCTCTTCCGGAATCGTCCGGCCGCTTCCCGCCGCCGCTCGCTACACCGTCCGCGAAGCCCGGACCGCTGACTCCGAAGGAGCGTCAGGATGACGGTCACTGAACTCCCCCGGCATGCCGAGGACGCGTTTTCGCGCCAGGCGTACCGCTGGCAACCGGCTCGCGCCGGGATCCTGAACGTCTGGCGGTATTACGACGAGATCTTCGAATTCCACCACGGCAGGCTCCTGCTCCGGGGCCCGAACGGCAGCGGCAAGTCGAAAGCTCTCGAGCTGCTGCTGCCGTTCCTCTTCGACGCCAGCCTGCGCGCGAACAGGTTGTCCACGTTCGGCACCGGCGAGCGCACGATGCACTGGAACCTCATGGGCGAGGGCGCGTCCGGAGTGACCCGGGTCGGATACGTCTGGCTGGAATTCCGTTACCCGGGAACCCCCGAGCGGTGGTTCACCTGCGGCGCACGGCTTCAGGCCAGCTCCCGCACGACCACCGTCCACCCGGACTACTTCACGACCTCGCAGCGGATCGGGGTTTCCGGCGGCATCAGCCTGGTCAACGATTCCGGTCAGCCGCTGACCCGGCAGGCACTCGAACAACGACTCGGCTCCGACGGCACGCTCTACGGGAACGCAACCGACTACCGGGCCGAAGTCCGCACCACGCTTTTCCCGGGGCTGAGCGAACAGCGGTTCGACGCGTTGATCCTCGCGTTGCTCCAGTTGCGCATGCCGAAGCTGTCGCAGCGGCTGGACCCGAGCCTGCTGTCCGATCTGCTGTCCAAGGCACTCCCTCCACTGGGCCAACAGGAAATCGCCGACCTCGCCGAGGGCTTCGAAAGGCTGGACAAGCACCACGAACGGCTGAAAGGACTGGAGGAGCTGGTCGCATCGACCCGCACTCTGGCTGCCCGGCAGCGGACGTATGCCCAGCGAGTGCTGCGCGCCGGCGCGGGCACGCTGATCTCAGCCACCACCGAGACGGAGAAGCGGGCCTCGACGGCGCGCGAGTCGGCGGTCCGGTACGAAACCGCGACGCGGGAAAAGGAAACCGCCGAGCAGCAGATCGACGAACTGGCCAAGCAGATCCGCACCTCGTCGGCGCACCGGAACGGGTTGCTCGAGAGCGAGGCGTACCAGCGCGGTTCAGAACTGGAACTTCTTCGCAGGCGAACCGCCGATGCCAAATCCCGGGCGGAACGGTTGCTGACCGAGTCCCGCCGGAGAAAAGCAGCGGCGGAGCAGGACGAGCGCGCCCGGAGCAGTGCGGAGCAAGACGTTCGCCACCGGACGGAGCACGTACGAAACCTGGTAAGCGAGACCCGGCAGGCCGCCGTACGGGCCGGAATGCCCAGCGTGCACGGCGAGATCGCGGCTCAGCTGGACGGCGGCGACCCGGCCGCGGCCCGGCCGTTGCTGCGCGCCGCTGGGCAAAGCCGGGAGGAACAACTGCGGGCAGTAGACGAGGCGCTGGGCGGCCACGAGCGCGCGATCGACCGGCGGGGCCAGGCAGAAGAGGAACTGGAGCAAGCGCGAACGGCGTTCTCCGCGGCGAAGGAAGAACTGGATCTTGCCGCTGAGCAGCGAGCCGTCGCGCTGGAACAGCTGCGGACCGATGTGCTCGCCTGGGCACAGGCCTGTCACGAGCTGGCGTTTCCGGAGCCAGATCTGCTGCTGGACCTTCTCGAACCAGAGCGGGCGTTGAACGCCGAGGTGGAGCAGGCGGTCAACGCGGCGTTGGAGGACATCACCCGGCAGGAAGCGTCCCGCGAAGCGCTGGTGGCTGAACTGCGGCAGCGACGGGATGACTGTGTCACCGAGGTCGCCCGGCTCCAGTCCGAGAAAGACCTTCCCCCGCTCGCGCCGCCGACCCGTACCGCTGACCGGACGCGGATGGCCGGTGCCCCGTTGTGGCGGCTTGTCGACTTCTCCGTCGCGAGTTCGGAGGACGACCGCGCCGGAATCGAAGCCGCCCTCGAAGGCGCGGGACTGCTGGACGCTTGGGTCGGTTCGCGTGGAGAGGTGCAAGGCCACGATGTCTTCGCCGCCCCAGAGGCCCTGCCCGCGGCGAAAGGACGTTCGCTCGCGGACGTCCTTTCGCCCGAGCCCGACGGCGAGGTCGCTCCTTCCGCGGTGCGCAGGCTGCTCTCTTCCGTGGGTTTCGGCGACGTGCTGCCTGCCGAAGGCCCAGCCGCGATCGGTGCCGACGGGTCGTGGCGGCTCGGAAACCTCACCGGCAGCTGGCACAAGGAGCGCCCGGCCTACATCGGCGCGGCTGCCCGGCGACGCGCCCGCGAGGCGCGAATCGAAGAGCTGCGGAACGAAATTCTCTTGCTGGACGCGGAAATCGCCGACGCCGATGCGGAACTGTCCGCACTCGCCGTGCGCAGGGGAACAGTACGCGACGAGCGAGCAAGCCTGCCTCCGCATACTGACCTCAACGCTGCCGCCAGGCAGCTCGACCGGGCGGAGATCGGACTCGCCGCTGCCGATCGGCTCGTGCGCGAGCGCATCGAACGGGTAGGCAAGCGTGAACGCGAGGTCGCCGATGCCCTGCGCACGTTGACCGCTTGTGCCGCCGAATACGGGATGCCTTCCGAACGGTCCGCGCTGGCGAATCTTGCCGCGGCCACCCGCGAGTTCCACGCCGTCTGCGAAAACTGGCTGGCAAGCCACGACGGACTGCGCGCAGCACGGCAAGTGCTCGGCTCCTTGGCCGCGCAGGCCAGCCGGTCCGCGGACGATGCCCGTCAACGGGCAGAAGAAGCCGAGAAAGCCGAGGAGGAGTACTCGGAGCTGGCGGCGACCCTCGAGGCGGTAGACAGCACTGCCGGCGTCGAGTACCGCGAGGTCGCGGCCAAGATCGAGAAAATCGGCAGACGCCTTGACGAACTCGAAGCCACGCGGAATTCCACGCAAAACCGGCATACCGAGTTGGCGGTCGAGGTCGGGAAGTGGAACAACCGCCGGGAGACGGACGCGGTCGAACACGAGAAAGCAGTGGGTGACCGCGATGCTGCGGCGCTCCGGTTCCGGAGACTGGCGTCCGGGGCGTTCCCCGCCGACAGCGGCCTCGACGACCTTGAGCAATTCGAAACCGTCCTCGGCTCGAGCGACGGCGTCCGCGCCGCACTGGATGCCGCGCGGCTGGTAGCCGCGACGTGGCCGAGCGTCCCGCACTCTCCGAGCAACATCGGCGACGCGCTGCACCGGCTGTCCGAGTCCATGCACACGTGTCGCGACGTTCTCCAAACCCGCGCCGACCTCGACCTCGAAACAGACGAGGACGTGCAGATCTTCACCGCCGTGGTGGACGGCATCCGGGTCGGAGCGGCCGAACTGCTGAAGATCCTGCGCGAAGAGGCCGAGGAAAGCCGCCGCGAGATCACCGAACGGGAGCGGGAACTCTTCGACCAGACCCTCACCGGCGATACCCGACGGCACCTGGCCGCGCGGATCCGCCAGGCGAACGAGCTGGTCGAGAACATGAACAGCCGGCTGGAGCAGGTGCGCACCGCGTCGAAGGTCGCGGTCCGGCTGGTCTGGCAGGTCGCCGCCGACCTGCCGCCCGGCACGAAGGCGGCCCGCGATCTCCTGCTGAAGGATCCGGCCCGGCTGACCGCCGCCGATCGGGAGTCCCTGCACCAGTTCTTCCGCGACCGGATCGAGGAGGCCAAAGCCGACGACACCGCCACCGGTTGGGAACAGCAACTGGCCAAGGTCTTCGACTACACCGCGTGGCACCGGTTCGTGGTGAAGGTCGACCGGGCCAACGGCGAGGGCTGGCAACTGCTGACCCGGAAACTGCACGGCGCGCTGTCCGGCGGAGAGAAGGCCATCGCGCTTCATCTGCCGCTCTTCGCCGCCGTCGCCGCGCACTATCAGGCCGTGCCGGAGGCGCCTCGGATCATCCTGCTCGACGAAGTCTTCGTCGGCGTCGACACGACGAACCGCGGCCAGGTGTTCGCCCTCCTGTCCGCCTTGGACCTGGATCTCATGCTCACGTCCGACCACGAGTGGTGCGTTTACGCAGAACTCAGCGGGATCGGGATCCATCAGCTCATCACCGGCGCTGACGGCGACGACGCGGTCACCACTGCCCGCTTCACCTGGGATGGTCATCAGCTTCTCTCGCTAGACGGGGAGTAACCACAGCCGATCTGCCCCGCCCCGCGGGTTCACTCGGTCGGGTTGACTTTACATTTCATCTCATCTTGTCAATTTCGATGTACATGTCTTACCTTAATGTAAAGCCAGCCAACGGAGGAGGGCGCGATGAGCGAGATGACCGGCACAGTGCCGCTGGGGTCGACCGAACGCTGGACCGACAAAAAGCGCTATCTGTGGCTGATCGGACTGGTCGTGCCATCGCTGGCGTTCCTCGCGATCGGCCTGCACGCGGCGACCGGCTGGGGCGTCTGGTTCTGGATCGGGCCGATCGTGATCCTGGCGATCGTGCCCGCGATCGACCTGGTCGCCGGCCTCGACCGGAGCAATCCGCCGGACGACGTGATCGAACGGCTCGAACAGGACCGCTACTACCGGTGGATCACCTACCTGTTCCTGCCGATCCAGTACGTCGGGTTCGTCTTCGCGTTCTGGCTGATCGCGCGCGGCGACCTGTCCGTTGTGGACAAGATCGGCCTCGCGATCTCGATCGGCTGCATCGGCGGGATCGGCATCAACACCGCGCACGAACTCGGCCACAAGAAGGAAAGCCACGAGCGCTGGCTGTCGAAGATCGCGCTGGCGCAAAGCTTCTACGGGCACTTCTACATCGAGCACAACCGCGGGCACCACGTGCGCGTGGCGACTCCGGAGGATCCGGCGTCGAGCCGCGTCGGCGAGAGCTTCTACCGGTTCTGGCCGCGCACGGTGTTCGGTTCGCTGAAATCCGCATGGGGGCTGGAGCGCAAGCGCTACGCGCGCCGGAACAAGCATCCGTTCCGGATCGGCAACGACGTGCTCAACGCGTGGCTCATGTCCGCGGTGCTGTGGATCGCGATGGTCGCGTGGCTCGGCGTCGGAATCCTGCCGTACCTGGCGATCCAGGCGGTGATCGGGTTCTCCCTGCTGGAAGTCGTGAACTACATGGAGCACTACGGGATGCTGCGGAAGAAGGTCGGGCCGCCGGAGCGCCGCCGGTACGAGCGCGTGGATCCCAGCCACAGCTGGAATTCCAACAACATCGCGACCAACGTCCTGCTGTATCACCTGCAGCGGCACAGCGATCACCACGCCAACCCGACGCGCCGCTACCAGACCTTGCGTGATTTCGCGGAATCTCCGGTGCTGCCGACCGGATACGCCGGGATGATCGTGCTTGCCCTGTTCCCGCCGCTGTGGCGCCGGGTCATGGACCAGCGCGTGCTGAACCACTTCGACGGCGACCTCAGCCGGGCGAACATCCAGCCGTCGAAGCGGGAGAAAATCCTTGCCCGGTATGGCACTTCCGCTCCAGCTCCGGTGGCCGTGCTGGACGACGTGCGCGGCGACGCCAGCGAGGGCGGGATGTGCCCCGGCTGCGGCTACGTCTACGACGAGCAGCGCGGCGATCCGCGAGAGGGCTTCCCGGCCGGTACGCCGTGGTCGTCCATTCCGGACAGTTGGTGCTGCCCTGACTGCGGCGTAAGGGAAAAGGTCGACTTCGTTGCTCCCGGAAGGATGAGTGTGTGATGCGGATCGAAGCGGATTTGAACAAATGCGACGGCCTCGGCATGTGCGAAGCGATGGCCCCGGACTTCTTCGAGGTGGGCGACGAGGGCACGGTCGTCGTGCTCGACGAAAGCCCCGGCGAAGAACACCGGACCGACCTCGCCGCGGCGGTCGACGCCTGCCCGGTGCTCGCGCTGAAGCTGGTGTCATGACACTCGCGGTAGTCGGCGCGTCGCTGGCGGGCCTGCGCGCGGTCGAATCGGCGCGGCGGACCGGATACGACGGCCGGATCGTATTGCTCGGTGCCGAGGAGCATCTGCCCTACGATCGGCCGCCGCTGTCGAAGGCCTTCCTCGCGGCGGACGGACCGGCTGCGGTGGAACCGTTTCTCAGCGCGGACGACCTGCGCGAACTCGACGTCGACCTTCGGCTGGGCACTCCCGCCACCGGACTCGACCCGATCGCCCGGGAGATCCACACCGGCGACACGACCGTCCGCTACGACGCCGCGGTCATCGCCACCGGAGCCGCCGCCCGCGTTCTCCCCGGCACCGAGGGGATTTCCGGGATTCATTCACTGCGCACCGCGGACGATGCCATCGCGATTCGGTCCGCATTGGACAGTGGTGCGCGGACAGTCGTGATCGGTGCCGGGTTCATCGGCTCGGAAGTCGCTTCCGCCGCGCGCAAACGCGGCCTGCCGGTGTCCATTGTGGAAACACTGGACACGCCTTTGGTGCGCGCGATCGGCCCCGAGGTCGGCGAGGTCTGCGCGGATCTGCATCGCGCGGCGGGCACCGATCTCCGGCTGGGCACCCGGGTCACCGGTTTCGTGGAAAAAGACGGCGCGGTGACCGGCGTCCGGCTGTCCACCGGCGAGGTCCTCCCCGCCGACCTCGTCGTCGCGGGAATCGGCGCGGTCCCGGCCACCGGCTGGCTGCGCGACAGCGGACTCCTGCTGCACGAACGCGACGGCGGCGTCATCTGCGACGGCACCCTCGCCGCGGCACACGGCGTCTACGCGGCCGGCGACGTCGCGCACGTGGCGAACGCGCTTTTCGACGACGAGCTGATGCGCCTGGAGCATTGGACGAACGCGGCCGAGCAGGGTGCGGCCGCGGCCCGGCACGCGCTGGACCCCGCGAGCGCACGGGTGTTCAGCGCCGTGCCGTACTTCTGGTCCGATTGGTACTCGCACCGCATCCAGTTCGTCGGTACGCCGCGGGCGGACGAGGTCGTCGTCGCGGTCCCGGCCGAACACGGCTTCACCGCGCTGTACCGGCGCGGCGATCGGCTCGTCGGCGCCTTCACCATCGACCGGCCGCGCGACATCATGAAGTACCGCAAGCGGATCGCCGCGCGAGCGCCATGGTCCGAGGCAGTGGCCTTCGCGCTGGAAACGGCCGCCTAGAATGACCGCTATGAGCGTGCTTCCGGTGCCCGCGGGCGGCCAGTACCGGCAGCCCATCATCACCGCCGCCATCGAACTCACCGCGAAATCCGGCTGGTCCGCGGTCACCATGGCGCGGCTGGCCGACCTGGTCGGGGTGAGCAGGCAGACCGTCTACAACGAGATCGGGTCGAAAACCGCGCTCGCCGAGGCGATGATCTCGCACGAGCTGCGCCGGTTCCTCGCCGTCGTGAGCACCGCCTTCGACCGCCATCCGGACGATCTCGTCGAGGCGATCTACGACGCCGTCCGCGCGGTGCTCGAACTGGCCGACGACAACATCCTGCTGCGCGCCATCGCCTCCGCGACCCACGGGACCGACACCGAGTTCCTGCCGCTGCTGACCACCCGCGCCGGCACCCTGCTCACCGAAGCGAAAGCCGTCCTGCGCGAGCGAGTCCTCGACTACGCACCGCCGCTCGACGACCGCCAGCTCACTGTGGTCATGGACTTGGTCGTGCGCACCGTGCTGAGCCACGTCATGCAACCGTCGGGCACGCCCGCCGAAACCGCCGACGGCCTGGCCTGGGTCGCCACGCGCGTGCTCGGCACCGCCCCGTCGGCCTCGATGCGCGCCCGCTCGTAAACGAGATGCGCGGTTCCGGGCGCGCGTGTCAGCCTGCCGCGCGTGAACCGTGAACGACTTTCCGCCCTCGCCCACACCCGGCACCCCATCGCGGCCCCGGTCAGCGACGACGAGGTCCAGCGCCTGCTCGACCGCAGCCTGCCGCGCGAGGACGCGGTTGTCCTAGACCTGGGCTGCGGCGGTGCCGAATGGCTCATCCGCGCCCTCGACGCGTACCCGGAACTCCGCGCCGTCGGCGTCGACACCTCGGAGTTCGCTCTCTCCCGCGCCCGCTCCGCCGCCATCGAGCGAGGCGTCGCCGACCGCCTGACCCTCCACCAGCAATCCGCCACCGAATTCCCCGCCGCGGCCGAGTTCGACACCGTCCTGTGCATCGGCTCGACCCACGCCTTCGGCGGCTTGTCCGACACCCTCGCCGCACTGCGCGCCCACGTCCGCCCCGGCGGCCGCGCCCTGCTCGGCGACGCCTACTGGGAAGCCGAGCCCACCCCGGCCGCCCTCGAGATCTTCGGCGACCTGCCCACCCTGCCGGAACTCCTCGCCCAGGTGATTTCCGCCGGCTGGACCCCGGCCCACGGCCATACGAGCACCCGCGGCGAACTGGACGCGTACGAATGGTCGTGGACCGGCAGCCTCACCGAATGGGCCCTGGACCACCCGGAAGACCCAGACCAAGCCGAAGCCCTCGCCGCCGCGGCCACCCACCGCGACGAATGGCTCCGCGATTACCGCGACTCGTTCGGCTTCGCCTGCGTCGTGCTGCGCGCTTGACAAAACTTCTTGTCAATGCGACGTTCGGACCCGACGCCAACCTGCGAAAGGGCAGTCCGATGACCGACCTCGTGCCGTTCCTGATGTTCCAGAAGCGCGACGCCGCCGAAGCGATGGCCTTCTACACCTCGCTGTTCCCCGGGGACACCGTGCTGTCCGAGGAGCGCTACGGCGCCGGCGGCCCCGGCCCGGAGGGAACGATCGTGATGGCCGAGTTCACCGTCGCCGGGCAGCGAGTGCGGTGCAGCGACAGCTTCGTCCAGCACGGCTTCGATTTCACTCCGTCGACGTCGCTGTTCGTCACCGTCGACTCGACCGACGAGCTCAAGCGCGTCTACGAAGCCCTCGGCGAGGGCGGCGGAACCCTGATGCCGCTGGACGACTACGGCTTCGGGCCGTTCGCCTGGGTGAACGACCGGTGGGGTGTTTCATGGCAGTTGAGCGCCAAGGGCTGAGCATTTCTCGGCTGTGGCGATGGCCAGCGAGATACGCGTACGGTTTCTTTTTGCGATCGCGAATCTAGCTCGGATCCGCAGCTCGACCGCAATTTCCGCCACTATTGACTAAGCGACAGATACCGCGAACAGGAATACGGACGGGTGAGCCCCGGACGGGTTAAGCGGACGCATTCAGACCCCGCTATGGTGGGCATTGGGAGGTTGGCAATCAGCCTGAGGGGGGCCGATACCACATCCCGGGGCCAGCCGTTTCACCTGCAGTAGTCACGCTGCGCAGGCAAACGGCTGGCCCTTTGTCGTACTGCGGAATCAAGAGCCACAGCAGTCTCCAACCACGGTTTCCGATACCGAAACCCCGCGGACAGAAGAATCGCCGCAGGAGAATTCGCGAGAACTAGGCGGCACGGTTCCGGTACAGCCACCACACGTCCCGCCCGAAAGACCAGCTCAGCGTCGTCACCGCGAGTCCCGCCAGGAGCACCGGTGCGGCTCCTGCCGCGGCGGCCGTCAGGGCGATTCCCTGCAGCGCCGCCACCGCTTTCCGGGCCCGGCTGGGGCGTAGCGGGGCACGCAGCCACGGCCACAGCCGGGCCGCGGCGACGAACGCGTAGCGCATCAGGCCGATCGCCAGGACCCACGGGCCGACGGTCGGGGTGACCAGGACGCTCAGCACCAGGATCAGGAAGGCGTCCGCTTCCATGTCGAAGCGGGCGCCCAGCGCGGAGACGGTTCCGGTGCGGCGGGCGACGTAGCCGTCGACGGCGTCCAGGGCCAGGGCGACCGCGGCGATCGGGATGATCAACGGCAGCGGCGGGTGCCCGCCGAGGCGGTCGGCGACCAGGGCGGTCACGGTGCCGATCAGGGCCGCTCGGGCGAGGGTCACCTGATCGGCCGGGCCCAGCCGGTACACCCGGATCCGCCAGGCGCCCTGGGTGAGCAGCACCAGCAGGCCGAGCAGGTAGGCCACGCCGACCGCCCATCCGGCGAGGCCGAGGCCGGTCGTCACGGTCAGCAGGGTGAGCAGGGCGAGTTGCGCCAGCAGCGCGGGGGCCTGCTGGACGACGGTTGAACCCAGCTCGGCCGGGGTTCGTGTACAGGTGGAGACAGCCATTTCTCCTCGATCCGGCAGCAACGGAGGACAACCTTGACACGGGCGGCGCAGGCCTTCTGGTTCACTTCGACCGAGGGAGGGGAGCTCCGATCGGCCGAGGTGGCTGCTCCGCAGGCCGACGAAGTGCTGGTCCAAACGCGATTTTCGGCGATGAGCCGAGGCACGGAAAGCCTGGTCTTGCGCGGCGGAGTACCGGAGAGCCAGCACGACGTCATGCGCGCGCCGTATCAGGAGGGCGACTTTCCGTGGCCGGTCAAGTACGGCTACCTGAACGTCGGCGAGGTCCTTTCCGGACCGCCGGAGCTGACCGGCCGCACGGTGTTCTGCCTCTATCCACATCAGACCGAGTACGTCGTGCCCGCGTCGGCGGTCACGGTGGTGCCGGACGATGTCCCCGCGGCGCGCGCGGTGCTCGCCGGGACTGTCGAGACCGCGGTGAACGCGCTCTGGGACGCGGCACCGCTGGTCGGTGACCGGATCGCGGTGGTCGGGGCGGGGATGGTCGGGTGCAGCGTCGCGCGGCTGCTGTCCCGGTTTCCCGGCGTGGACGTCCAGCTCGTCGACCCCGATCCGGACCGCGCGGCGGTCGCGGAGGCGTTCGGCATCCGGTACGCCACGCCGGAGACCGCGACCGGCGACCTCGACCTCGTGGTGCACGCCAGCGCGACCGACGCCGGGCTAGCGCGCTCGCTCGAACTCCTCGGTCGCGAGGGCACGGTGGTCGAGCTGAGCTGGTACGGCGACCGCCAGGTGTCGGTGCCGCTCGGCGAGAACTTCCACTCGCGACGGCTCACCGTGCGCGGCAGCCAGGTCGGCACCGTCTCGCCGGCCCGCGCGGCGCGGCGCGGTTACGGCGACCGGATGGCGCTGGCGTTGCGGCTGCTCGCGGACCCGGCGTTCGACGCGCTGATCACCAGCGAATCCACCTTCGCCGAACTGCCGGACGTCGCGGCCCGGCTAGCGGACGGAACCCTGCCCGGACTGGCTCACCGGATCACCTACCCGTAAAGGAGAACGCGTTGTTCAGTGTCACCGTGCGCGATCACATCATGGTCGCCCACAGTTTCCGCGGCGAGGTTTTCGGCCCGGCGCAGCGCTTGCACGGCGCGACGTTCGTGGTCGACGCGACGTTCCGGCGGTCCGAATTGGACTCGGACAACATCGTCGTCGACATCGGGCTCGCCACTCAGCAGCTCGGCGCGGTGCTCGCGGACCTGAACTACCGGAACCTCGACGACGAACCCGATTTCGCGGGGATCAACACGTCGACGGAATACCTCGCCAAGGTGATCGCCGACCGGCTCGCGGACCGGATCCACGCCGGGGAACTCGGCGAGAACGCCCGCGGGCTGGCGCAGATTTCGGTGACCCTGCACGAATCCCACGCCGCGTCGGCCGGATACGAGCGTTTCTTGTGACCACTGTGGACTCTTCCGGATACGCACCGGAATGGTTGCGGCTCCGGGAACCCGCCGACACCGCGGCGCGGGCGGCCGACCTGGTCGCCCTGCTCCCGGCCAGTCCGGCGGTCATCCGGGATCTCGGCTGCGGCACCGGGGCGATGGGGCGCTGGCTGAGCGGTCGCCTGCCGAAACCGCAGCGGTGGATCCTGCACGACCAGGACCCGCGCCTGCTGGAGATCGCCGCGCGCAGCCTTCCGCCGGGGCTGAGCGTGGAGACGGAACAAGCTGACGTGACCCGTCTCAACCTGACCGGAACTTCGTTGGTGACAGCTTCCGCCTTGCTGGATCTCCTTACC
This sequence comes from Streptomyces sp. AA4, assembly GCF_000158875.1. NCBI lineage: Bacteria > Bacillati > Actinomycetota > Actinomycetes > Kitasatosporales > Streptomycetaceae > Streptomyces > Streptomyces sp. AA4. Next base: position 7,504,203 of record NZ_GG657746.1, read on the forward strand.
AAGGAGGAGATCCAGCGCTTAGTACAGTCCTGTGTGGACGCACAAAGCCCAGCGCTGTTCACTTTGTCGGTGACCGGCTCGGCTCAACTTACGCCAGCAGACGCGGTGGACGAAGCACTCAATGCCGCGTTCAACGACCACCAACGCCGAGACGGAAAGTTAGGCCCAGAAGCCGCCGCGTTCACCGAAGCGGAGTTCACCAAGCACGGCTGGACTGTCCACACCAGACCGGCACCATGGCGGCTCGATCCGGAGCACCGCGAACTCATCGACACCTGGTACCGCGGATTCGTTGCCGCGGCACGAGAACAACAGCCAGACCTGGCCGTGCCGGAGGATCGGCAGATCGCCGAAGTCACCGTGCACCACCGGGATTTACTCGCTCTCCCCTGATTCCCGGCGGGCCCGGGCCCGGCGTTTGCCCTCGTGCATCGCCGCGACCCGGGCGACCGGGATCGTATGCCCCTCAGCCACGAGATCCGCCGGAAGTTCCTGTGGTTCCGGCAATTCCTCCGCCCACGGATCCGCGCTGCCCAACAGTCCTACCGCGGTCTTCACGGTGAAATCCGCCGGTTTGACGTGGTCCGCGTCCGCCCAGCGCACCGGGAACGACACCGGCGCGCCCGGCCGGATCCGCGGGCTGTACGCGGCCGCCACGGTCGCCCCGCCCGCGCGGGTCGAATCGAGAAAGACCTTGCCGTGCCGGTCTTCCCGAATGAACGCAGTGGTCGCCAGCTGCGGATCGATCCGCTCCGCCCGCGCGCCGACCGCCCGGGTCGCCGCCGCGACGTCCTCAAAGGACAGACCGGGAACCAGCGGCACGAACACGTGCACGCCCTTGGACCCGCTGGTTTTCAACGCACCGGCGAGCCCGGCGTCGGCCAAGGCCTGCCGCACCAGCCGAGCCGCCTCGACCGCGACGTGGAAGTCCGCTCCCTCCGGCGGGTCGAGGTCCATGATCAGATCGGTCTGGCCGACCGGCTCCACCCGGGTCAGCGCGGGATGCAGTTCGACCGCGCGCTGATTGCCGAACCACAGCAGCGTCCGGCGGTCGTTGCACAGACCATAGGTGACTGTCCGCTGTGAACTCTCCGCCCACAGTTTCGCCCGCGGCACCCACTCCGGCGTGTACTTCGGCAGGTTCTTCTGCATGAACGCGTCCTGCCCGCGCAGCACCCGCATCACCGACAGCGGACGGTCGCGCAGCACCGGCAGCAACCGGTCCGACACGGCGTCGAAGTAGTCGACGAGGTCGCGTTTCGTCACCCCGGCGTCGACGAACAGCTCCTGGTCGAGGTTGGTCAGGGAAACCCCTTCGCGCACCTCATCCGCTTTGGCCATACCGTCAACCCTTGCCGACCAGCGCATTCCGGTCAACCGCTTAGACGAGCGGTTTCCCTTTCCGCACCCGCCGCCGGAAGTCCGCGAGGCACGCGTCATAGGGAAACCGCCGCACCCGCAGCGGAAGCGGTTCGACCATTCGGCCGATCCCGCGCATCAGCCGATCGAACCGGCGCTGGTCCGCCGCCGACCACGGCAGCCGCATCTGCTCTCGGAACACCTCCGGCAGGAACCCCGTCGTCACGAAGCGGTGGAACCGTCCGAAAAGAAACGAGAACGGCCGGGGCAGGAACTCCAGATTCGCGATAGCGGTGAGGTATTCGCGGAGCCGGTCGTCGATGTCCACTCGGGCCAGCCCTTCCGCCCAGTACGCGGCGAAGTCCTCCGGCCAGTCTTCGGGACGCACCTGCAGCGTCGTGCCCAGCACCGCGGCCTCGGCATACCAGGATTCCGGAGCGGGCCGCCCGAGAAACGCGCGATGCACGTCCTCGACGCCATGGGCCAGACAGGCGGCGACCCACAGTTGCAGTTCGCGATCGAAGGCGCGGTACCGGACCGGACTCGCGTCGGTCGAGACCACCTGCGCGTGCACCGCGTTCACCGCCCGCCGGTACGCCGCGCGATCCGCGTCGGTGCCCAGCACGGCGACCGCGAGATAGGTGACGGTGGTGCGAGTCCGTTTCAGCGGATGCTTGAAGAGATTCCCCGAATCGACCCGGCTTTCCAGCACGCCGTATCCGACCTCGGGCCGGCCCAGCTGCATGATCACGTTCGCGCCGCCCGCGAGCAGGCTGACGCCGAGCACGCCGTCCTGGAGCATCCGTCCAGGGGACGCCTCCGTTGACACCTTGTCAAGAGCGCTCAGGCACGGACGACCCGGACGTCGGCCACCTCCAGCAGCCCGTCCAGGTGCACCCGGGCCCGGGTCTGCGCCGGGTCGATGACCAGCCCGTCGCGCCGGACCAGGTCGAGCACGCGTTCCGCCAGCGGCAGCACCAGGTGGCGGCCCCAGCAGCGTTCGTTGCCGTGCCCGAACGGGAGGTAGCCCGGGTGGGCGTCCGGGTCGAGCGCGGCCCAGCGGCTCGGCCGGAACTCGTCGGGCGCGTCCCACAACTCAGGGTCGCGATGGCTCAGCAGCGGCAGCAGCAGGACGTCGTCGCCCGCGCCGATCCGGGCGTCCACCTCGGCGAACTCCGGCGACCGCACGCGCAGGATGTTCCACGACGGCGGCAGCAGGCGCAGTGCCTCGTTGAGCACGTACTCCGCGGGCACGTCGTCGTCCAGCGGCGAGCCGAGCCACAAGGCGTTCGTGACCAGCGCGGCGACGGTGAAGCAGACCGGCCCGGCCACGCGCCGGTAGAGGTACATCGCGAAACGGCGCTGCTCGTAGGTGTCCGCCTCCAGCACCATTCGCGCCAAAGTGGACAGCGCGACCTCCGGCGCGGGCCGTCCCCACAGTGCGGCTCCGGCGGCGACCGCCGCCCAGGTGATCTTCGGCGTCAGCTCCAGCCGCCGGTCGACGAGGACCCGGAACCGCCGCTGCTCGCGGCCGAACACCAGGTCCCGCAGGTAGTTGTGCGGCCCGGCGGGCCAGGTTCCGGCGAGGTCAGCGTCGCCGAGCGGCTTCTTGAGCGCGGAGCGCACGTCCGCGCCGACCGCCCGCATCAGCGTCGACGATTCCGGCCGCGTCACGACCCGCCCGCGCACCGGCTTGAACGTCGGCCGTTCCTCGGCATTCGCGGGCCGGCTGCGCAGCAGCGCGTCCATCAGCTCCGCCCCGGCGACGCCGACGGTGTCCGGTTCCAGCCGAAAGAAGGATTTTCCCCGATAACGGTCGAACAGTTCTTGGAGACGCGGCGCGAATACCAACTGCCGCACTTTGTTCCGTTCAGCGGGAATGGTCACGCACACCTCCTCTTGAGCGGGAAAACCGGCCGGCTCCGGGGAATTCCGGAACCGGCCGGTCCCGTTTAACGGGACGGTCAGATCCAGCCGTACCAGGCATAAGACTTCAGGCTCTTGCTCGGAAGGGCCTTGCGTACGAGACGAACCAGCTTCACGGAAATACCTCCGTCTTCTCCGGAACTTCAACCGCACTCGCGGCCGCTGCCGACAGTACGACGAATTTCCGCGAATACGCGGCAAGATAACCTGAACGGCCCACCGAAGCGGATATGTTCGGGAGCGGCACCTCGTCGGTTCGGGAATTCCCGCCGGAATTCCTTGGCGAATCCGGGACGGCGTCGGTATCCTTCGCCGCCCGCTAAAGCACCGACCGGGCGAACTCGATGAGCGCCCGAGCCGCAGGCCCCGCCGGACCGTCCGACCGCCACGCCAGCGCCAGCTGCCCGCGCAACTCCGGCCGCAGCCGCAGGGTGTGCAGTTCCCCGGCGTAGTAGCGAGCCAGCGATTCCGGCACCAGCGCCACGCCGAGACCGCGCATCGCGAGCTTGGCCAGCACGTTCGGGTCGCTCGCCTCGATCGTCACGCGCGAGCGCAGTCCGGCCGCGGCGAACCCGCGGTCCAGCACACCGCGCATGCCGGTGCCCTTCGGCAGGCAGATCAACGACCGGTCCGCCAGCTCAGCCAGGGTGAGCGAAGCTCGGTCAGCGAATTCGTCGCGCAGTGCGGTGACCGCGACCAGTTCCTCGTCCAGCACGACCTGCGTGGTCAGCCCGGCGGGCTCGCCGTCGGCCAGGCCGATCACCGCGACGTCCAGCCGTCCTTCGCGCAACGCCTCGACCATCAGGTCGGAATTCGCTTCGCTGAGCGTGATTTCCACTCCCGGATAGCGTTCCGCGAACCCGGCCAGGAACTCCGGCAGCGCCACCGGGCCGGCGGAGGTCACCATCCCCATCGCCACCTGGCCGCGCACCAGCCCCTCGTGCTCCGCGACCGTCTCGCGCACCGCCGCCACCGCCGCGAGCGCGGCCCGAGCGTGCGGCAGGGCGGCCGCGCCGACGCCGGTGAGCCGCACCGTGCGCCCGGACCGGTCGAACAACGGCTGCCCCAGCTCGCGTTCCAGCCGCCGGATCTGCGCGCTGACCCCGGGCTGCGCGACATGCATCCGGGCCGCCGCGCGCGTGAAGTTGGCTTCCTCGGCGACCGCGACGAAGTACTCGAGCTGGTGCAGTTCCATAACCAATGATTCTAGCCGTTGGAACTAGTATCTCTTGGACTTATCATCAATCGGCTAGCACGCTGAAGGCATGCAGACGTTCACCCCTGACCAAGCCGGTTACCGCGAAGAGATCGCCGGGTTCCAGACCGGCATCACCTCCACGCCGCAGCTCGTCGTCGCCGCCACCAGCGCGGACGACATCGCCGCCGCGGTCCGGCTCGCGGCCGAGCGCGACCTGCCGGTGTCCGTGCAGGCGACCGGACACGGGCTGCGCGCGCCTGCCGAGGGCGTGCTGATCTCGACGCGCCGGATGACCGGCGTGACCATCGACCCGGACCGCGCCGTGGCGCGTGTCGAAGCCGGGACCACCTGGGGCAGCGTGCTCGCCGCCGCCGCGGAACACGGTCTCGCGCCGTTGAGCGGTTCGGCCCCGGGCGTCGGCGTGGTCGGCTACACCCTCGGCGGCGGTTTCGGTCTCCTCGGCCGGCACTTCGGCCTGGCCTCGGACCGCGTCCGCGCCGCCGAACTCGTCCGGCCCGACGGCACGCGCACGACCGGCCCGATCGACGCCGGGATCGTGACCGCGCTGGAGTTCGAACTGGTCCCGGTGACCACGTTGTACGGCGGCGGGCTGTACTTCGACACCGCCAAGATCCCCGAAGTCCTGCGCACCTGGCGCGACTGGACCGCCGACCTGCCGGACACCGTCGGCACCTCGGTCGCGATGGTGCCCTACCCGGATCTGCCGATGGTTCCGGAACCGTTGCGGGGCAAGCACATCGCCCACGTTCGCGTGGCCTACCTCGGCAGCGACGGCGACCAGCTCGTCGCACCGCTGCGCCCGCTGGGCCCGCTGCAGGAAACGCTGACCACGATGCCGTTCACCGACTCCGGCAAGATCGCCGCGGAACCGCCGAACCCGCACTCGTACCTCGGCGACAACCGCGTGCTGCCGGAACTCCGGGACGACGTGCTGAGCACGGTGCTCGATCACGCCGGCCCGGACGCCCCGGTTCCGACCGTGCTGATCATCGACCTGCTCGGCGGCGCGTACCGACACTCGTCCGCACCGGATTTCACCGCCGATTCGCGCTACACCGTGCGCGCGCTTTCGATGATCGAACCGGACGCGGCGACCGTGCAGGCCGCCCACGCCAAGTTGTTCGCTCCGCTGGATCCGATGTCGACTGGACGGCTGCGGAGCTTTGTCTACGGGCAGCCGCTGGGTTGATTCAGCGTTCGAGAACGAAGACCGGGATCAGCCGCTCGGTCTTCTTCTCGTACTCCGCGAAGCCCTCCGCGTGCTCGACCATCTTGGCGTACAGCCGGTCGCGCTCGGCGCGGTCGGTCACGAGCTTCGCCGTCGCCGGGAACTTGTCGGTGCCGATCTCGACCGTGACGGACGGGTTCGCGACGAGGTTGTGGTACCAGTCCGGGTTGGTGTCCGCGCCGCCCTTGGACGCGACGATCACGATCCGGTCGCCGTCGGTGGTGTACACCAGCGGGCTCACCCGCTGCTTGCCGCTCTTCGCGCCGGTGTGCGTGAGCAGCACCATGTTCTTGCCCTCGAACATCCCGCCGACCTTGCCCGCGTTGGCGCGGAACTCGTCGATGATCTGCTGATTCCAGTCCGACATCGGAGAACTCCCTGAATTGATGATGTAACAACAAACCTAGGAGCGCGCGAATCGGGCTGTCAACACACGCGCAGGTACTGTCGCGGCATGGCCACCGAATCCGGCCCGACCGTCGAGGACGGGGTCCGCGAACTGCTGCTTCTGATGCCCCGCATTGTAGGGCGCGCGAAGCGGACGCCGCCGCCTCCGGAACTCGACGACGTCACACTCGCGCCGCGGCATTTGTCCCTGCTGGCGTATCTGCTGTTCGACGGCCCGATGACGGTCAACGAACTCGCCGGACGGCTCGAAATCGCGCCCACCACAGCGAGTTTGATGATCGGCGACCTGTCCCGGCAGGGCGTGCTGGAACGCGCCGAGGACCCGGACGACCGGCGGCGCACCATCGTGAGCATCCACGCGGACAAGCGCCCGGCCGTCGACGCGTGGCTCGCGCGCGGCGCGAAGGCGTGGCAGGAAGCGTTGACGCCGTTGAGCCCCAGCGAACGCGCGCTGGTGATCAACACGCTGAAGGTGTACGAGCAATACGGCTCACGAGGCGATTAGCCACTGCGCCTGCGGCCCCGCGCATTTCCGCGGCCACGCCGCGTCGTGCTGGTACCACGAGGCCTCACAGGCCCGACCGTCCGGCAGCGTGTACCGCGGCGGGCCCGGCACCCGGCGCAGTCCGGCCCCTTCGAGCGAACGGCCGCTGGCGACGTTGCCGACCTCCGCGCCGGCGCGCACCCGCGAAAGCCCGAGATGCTCGTGCGCCAGGATGAGACCGGCGGCGAACAAGTCGCGGCCGAAGCCTTGCCCGCGATACCCCGGCGCGAGATAGCCGCCGGTTTCCGGGCCGCCGTCCTCGCCCGCGTGCACGCTCACGAGACCAGCGCAGCGGCCCGCCACGAGATCGATCGCGACGACGTCCACCGAATGCGGGTCCGGCGTGGTCCAGTCCGGTCCGGTGCCCGGGACGACGCGCAGCGCCTCGCCGCGCATCGGCTCGGCCACCACGGACTCGGGAAGCCAGCCGAGCCAGCGCTGCGCGGCCGGATCGCTGCCGCCCGCGACCGCCGCCGCGTACTCCCACGCGGTGGGGGTGCGGAAAAGGAACCGGCCGAACGCGAAGGCGTGACCCCGGCGGTCGCAGGTCCGTTTCGCCATCAGCCGTCCGCGGCGGGTCAGCCGGCTGACCAACGGTGCATTGCTCACAAACGCCATCGCGCGGGAAATGCTACCCCTCGCCGGTCGCGGTCCGACCGGAAGCAGGCGAAGCTGCAGCCGGATCGGCGGCGAACGGCACTGTATGGTGAGCGGGTGACGGCCGTACCGGAAGCAGCCGACGCCGACAGCGGGCGCGCGGCCCAGCCCCGGCACCTCATCGTGTCGGTCTACGGCGTGCACCACCAGGCGGGCGGCGAATGGCTTTCGGTCGCCTCGCTGATCGATCTGCTCGCCGCGGTCGGGGTCGACGAGCCCGCCGTGCGGTCGTCGATTTCCCGGCTCAAACGGCGCGGGGTCCTCGAAGCGGTGCGCCGCGACGGAGCCGCCGGGTACGAATTGTCCGGTACCGCCTTGGATTTGCTGCGCGAAGGCGACGAGCGGATCTTCCGCCGGGACCGCGCGAAGCTGGCCGACGGTTGGCTGCTCGCGGTGTTTTCGGTGCCGGAAGCCGAGCGGCACAAGCGGCACGTGCTGCGGACGCAGTTGTCGCGGCTCGGGTTCGGCACCGCGTCCTCGGGCGTCTGGATCGCCCCCGCGCACCTGTACGAGGCCACTGTCGGCACCCTGGAACGCCTCGGGCTGGCCGAGTACGCAGACGTGTTCCGCGCCGAGCACCTGGCGTTCGGCGACCCGCGCGAGAAGGTGCGCGAGTGGTGGGATCTGGACCAGCTGGACGAGCTGTACACGGCGTTCCTCGAAGAGCACGAACCCGCGCTGCGCCGGTGGCAGCGCCGCCGCACGACGCCCACCGACGAAGCGTTCGCCGATTACCTCCGCGTGCTCACCGGCTGGCGGCGGATGCCGTACCTCGACCCGTGCCTGCCCGCGGAATTGCTGCCCGAGGGCTGGTCCGGCATCCGCGCCGCCGAGGTGTTCTTCACGCTGCACGACCGGCTCGAAGAAGCCGCGCGCACGCACCTGCGGCAGGTGCTCAGCGGTTGACCACCGCGTAGCCCTGCACTTCCACCAGCGCTTCGACGTCCCACAGCCGGTTCACGCCGATGCCGGCCATCGCCGGGTAATCCGTGCCCACCAGCCGCTTCCACACGCGGCCGATCTCGCGCGCGTGCGCCTGGTAGTCGTCCATGTCGACGATGTAGACGGTCAGGCTGCACAGGTCCGCGGGTTCGCCGCCGGCCGCGCGCAACGCGGTGAGCAGGTTGCCGAGCGCGCGCTCGAACTGCTCCACCACGCCGTCGCCGACGATCCGGTTGTCCGCGTCCAGCGCCGTCTGCCCGGCGAGGAACACCAGCCTGCCCTGCGCCGCCACCGCGTGCGAGAACCCCGACGGCTTGCCCAGCTCGGGGGGATTGATCCGCTCCATGCCGGGGAGCGTAACCCATCTATCGTCTTCTTGACGACCGTAGGACAGACGACATACCCTGGGTCACGTGCGGATTTCAGTAGTCGGCGGCGGGCCTGCGGGGCTCTACTTCGCCGTGCTCGCGAAACAACTCGGCCCGGACCACGAGATCACGGTCTGGGAGCGCAACGCGCCGGACGACACGTTCGGCTTCGGCGTCGTCTTCTCCGACGAGACGCTCGGCGGCATCGAGCACGCCGACCCTGCGGTGCACGAGGCGATGCGCCGGGAGTTCGCGCGATGGGACGACATCGACGTGCACTACCGCGGCACGGTGTCGACCTCGGGCGGGCACGGATTCGCCGCGATGAGCCGCAAACGGCTGCTCGCGATCCTGCAGCAGCGGTGTCGCGAAATGGGCATCGATGTCCGATTCCGCAGTCTCGCGCCGGATCCCGCCGAACTGGCCGCGTCCTCGGACCTCGTGGTCGCGGCCGACGGCGTGAATTCCGCGGTGCGCACGGCGTTCGCCGGTTCGTTCCGGCCGTCTGTCGAGACCCGACAGTGCCGCTACCTCTGGCTCGGCACGGACCTCGTGTTCGACGCGTTCAAGTTCTACGTGCTCGAAACCCCGCACGGCGTCATGCAGGTCCACGGCTACCCGTACGGCCGCGACGGCAGCACGTTCATCCTGGAGATGCACGAGGACGTCTGGCAGCGGGCGTTCGGCCCGATCGCCGCCACCGGCCTCGGTCCCGGGGAAAGCGACGAGAAGTCGATCGAACTGATCCGCGAACTGTGCGGCGACATTTTCGACGGACACCAGTTGCTGGCCAACAATTCCAAGTGGACCACCTTCGGCACGGTCCGCTGCGAAAATTGGGTCCACGACAACGTCGTGCTGCTCGGCGACGCGGCCCACACCGCGCATTTCTCGATCGGCTCTGGCACGAAGCTCGCCATGGAGGACGCTCTCGCGCTCGCCGCGTGCCTGCACGAACAGCCGAGCGTCCCGGAAGCCCTTGCCGCGTATGAAGAAGAGCGGCGTCCGGTAGTCGCTTCGACGCAGCGTGCGGCGCAGGCGAGCCTGGAGTGGTTCGAGAACCTCGCGCAGTACACGCATCAGGAACCGGAGCAGTTCGCGTTCAACCTGCTGACCCGCAGCCGTCGCGTCACCTACGACAACCTGAAGCTGCGGGACAAGGAATTCGCCGCTTCGCTGGATCAGTGGTTCGCCGATTCGCTCGGTACATCTGTTGCGCCGCCGATGTTCCAGCCGGTGCGGATCGGTTCGCTGGAATTGCCGAACCGGATCATCGTGTCGCCGATGGACATGTACTCCGCGGTCGACGGCGTCCCCGGCGAATTCCACCTGGTGCACTTGGGAAGCAAGGCGCTCGGCGGGGCCGGAATGGTGATGACCGAGATGATCTGCGTGTCCGCCGAAGGCCGGATCACGCCGGGCTGCCCCGGGCTTTACACCTCCGAGCAGGAGGCCGCGTGGAAGCGGATCGTCGACTTCGTGCACCGCGAAACCCCGGCGAAGATCGGGTTGCAGCTGGGGCATTCCGGGCGCAAGGGCTCCACGAAACTGATGTGGGAAGGCATTGACGACCCGCTGCCCGAGGGCAACTGGGAGGTGTGCGCGCCGTCCGCGCTGCCGTACTCGCCGAACAACCAGACGCCGCGCGAACTGACCGTCGCCGAACTGGGCGAGATCCGGGACCAGTTCGTGTCGGCCGCGGAAGCCGCCGCGCGCGCCGGGTTCGATCTGCTGGAACTGCACTGCGCACACGGCTATCTGCTGTCGTCGTTCCTGTCCCCGTTGACCAACCACCGCACCGATTCCTACGGCGGCTCCCCGGAAAACCGGCTGCGCTTCCCGCTGGAGGTCTTCGACGCGGTCCGCGCCGTGTGGCCGGCCGACCGGCCGTTGACCGTCCGGATCTCCGCCACCGACTGGTTCGAGGGCGGCAACGACGCCGACGAAGCCGTGGCGATCGCGCAGGCGTTCGCCGAACACGGCGCGGCCGCGATCGACGTGTCGACCGGCCAGGTGGTCAGCGAGGAGAAGCCGAAGTTCGGCCGCAGCTACCAGACGCCGTACGCGGACCGGATCCGCAACGAGGTCGGCCGTCGCTACGGCACCGCGGTGATCGCTGTCGGCGCGATTTCCTCGTACGACGACGTGAACTCGCTCATCCTGGCGGGCCGCGCCGACCTGTGCGCGCTCGGCCGCACCCACCTGTTCAATCCACAATGGACCTTGCACGCGGCTGCGGCGCAGGAGTATCCGGTGCCGTGGCCGAAACAGTGGGCAGCGGGCAAACGCCCGCCGCAGACCGGCCGCACCGACGGCCCGGAACCCCGGCTCGACCTGGTCCGCACCGGCGGCCACCAGACCGCCCATGCCCGCTGGCGACCGGAGGACGCCCGATGAACGCTTTCGCTTTCACTCCGGAACAGACCGCGTACGCCGCTTCTGTCCGGAAAATCGCCGCCGAGCAGCTAGTCGAACTGGCCGCCGCCGGTGCCGAAGGCGCGGTCAACCGTCCACTGCTCAAGGCCATGGGCTCCCACGGTTTGCTTGCTCGGCTGTTCCCCGGAGTCGAAAGTGGACAGCCGACCCGGCAAGCCGCCGCGACCGACCTGTGTCTGCTGCGAGAAGCCCTCGCCACCCAAAGCACCGAAGCCGAAACCGCCTTGGCGTTGCAGGGCTTGGGCAGTTACCCGGTGCTGCAGTCCGGTTTGGACGAACAGGTCCGGCGCTGGCTCCCCGCCGTCGCCGCCGGTGACGCCGTCGCCGCCTTCGCCCTCACCGAACCCGATGCGGGATCCGACGCCGCCGCCCTGCAACTCGCCGCCGAACCAGACGGTGACGGCTGGCGGCTCACCGGCACGAAAATGTGGATCTCGAACGCCCCGGAAGCCGATTTCTACACGGTCTTCGCCCGCACGACTCCCGATGCCGGTTCACGCGGCGTCAGCGCCTTCGTCGTCCCCGGCGACCGTGCCGGGCTCAGCGGCGAGCACCTGGATTTGGTGAGCCCGCACCCCATCGGCACCGTGGTGTTCGACGGCGTCCGGGTGAACCGCGACGAATTGCTCGGCGAGGAGAACCGCGGTTTCGCCGTAGCGATGCGCACTTTGGACCTGTTCCGCCCGAGCGTCGGTGCCTTCGCGGTCGGGATGGCGCAGGCCGCGCTCGATGCGACCGTGGAGTACACGGCTTCGCGCGAAGCATTCGGCGGTCCGTTGGTGAAGCAGCAGACGGTCGCACACACGCTGGCCGAAATGGCGACGCGGACGGAAGCTGGCCGGCTGCTCGTGTACGCCGCCGCCGCGGCTTACGACGCGGGCGAGCAGAACTTGGCCGGTCGCGCGGCAATGGCGAAGTTGTTCGCGACCGAGACCGCGCAGTACGTCGTGGATCAAGCGGTGCAATTGCACGGCGCACGAGCATTGCGGCGCGGGCATTTGCTGGAACACCTGTATCGCGAGGTCCGGGCGCCGCGCATTTACGAAGGCGCGTCCGAGATCCAGCGGACGATCATCGCGCGGTCGCTTCAGCGGCGCGGATAAGCCTCCTGCTGGCGAACACACCAGCAGGAGGTATCCAGCCGCGGCTAAACGCTCGCGCGCCGTTTCGGTTTCCGGTCGAGCCACAGCTGCGCGGCGATCAGCACGACCGTCCAGCTCACCCACGCCCCGAGCGCCGCGACCGACTGCCCCAGCGCGATCTCGCTGCCGCCGAACGTGGTGGCGAGCTGCGGTTCGAGGAAAATCGCCGCGATCGGGCCGATGAGCCGGTTCAGGATGATCGACATCGTCATCGCGAAGCTGCGGATCATCCAGCGCCGGTGATCGCCGAACCGGCGTTCGCGAGCGGCGCGGTAACCCGCCCACGTCGCACCGAGCCACAGCACCGCGAGCAGCACGTCGCTGGCGCGGGTCACCGGCCCGTACGGAGTCGCCGCGCCGACCGTCAGCGCCAGCACCCCGGACGGCAGCACCCCGGCGAACACGTACGCGCGGCCGGCGTAGCGGTGCAGCACTGGATGCTTCCGCCGGATCCACGGCCAGACCTGCAGCAGCGCGGTCACCATCGCGATCGAGCCGAACACCACGTGCGCCGACAGGATCAGGTAGTGCGCCGGGAAGGTCGAAGGCACCCGGGACCGGGCCGGGTCGAGCGCGAGGTACGGCGGCAGCGAATACGCCAGGAACGCGACGATCACCAGGCCCAGCGGCACTATCCAGGGCCGCCGCCACCAGTGCTTCTTCGGCTCGACCCGTACCGTTCGCTCCGCCGCGGGCTCCGCCCGCTGTGGTCGAAGATCCGTCCCCGCCGTCATGTTCGCCTCTCTCCGTCGTCCGTTCTCGGCTGGCACTTCCGAACGTAGGACGGGTACCCCGCGCGAACCATGGTGCCGACTGGCGTCAGTGCGGTGGGGGCAGCCTTACCCTCGGCCAGGTGATCCACTGAACCGAGCGTGACGACCGCCGGCCGCCGCCGGACCATTGCCGCAGAGGTCCAGACCAGGCATACTTCTCCTACTTTGTTGCCCGCCACAACAAAGCACTCCCCCAGGTTCCTCCCGGAAACCGAGGTGACCACGCATGCCCAATTTCCTCAGACGCCTCCCCACCGCATTCGCCGCCGCCGCGCTTCTGGCGTTCGGCCTCCAAGCCGCGCCAGCCGTGCTGGCTCCTCCCCTCGCGGCCGCCGCCGACAGCTTTACCGACGATTTCAACGGTCCGGCCGGAGCCGCCGCCGACGCGTCGAAATGGACCTACGAAACCGGCGACAACAACGGCAACAACCACGAACGGCAGTGGTACACCGCAGGTGCCGCCAATGGCGCCCTCGACGGCCAAGGCCACCTGGTGATCACCGCGAAACGCGAAAACTCCGGCCACACCTGCTGGTACGGCACCTGCCAGTACACGTCCGCGCGGCTCAACACCGCCGGGAAATTCAGCCAGGCCTACGGGCACGTCGAGACCCGGATGAAAATCCCGCGCGGCCAGGGCATGTGGCCCGCGTTCTGGATGCTCGGCGGCGGAAACTGGCCGAACGACGGCGAAATCGACGTCATGGAGAACATCGGCCGCGAGCCGAACACCGTGCACGGCACCATCCACGGCCCCGGCTACTCCGGCGCGGGCGGGATCGGCGCTCCGTACAACGGCCCGGTTTTCGCCGACGATTTCCACACCTACGCGGTCGATTGGTCGCCGAACAAGATCGTCTGGTCGGTCGACGGCAACGCTTACCAGATCCGCACCCCCGCCGACCTGAACGGCAACCGCTGGGTCTTCGACCATCCCTTCTACCTGATCCTGAACCTCGCGGTCGGCGGCGACTGGCCCGGCGATCCGGACGGCAGCACGCAGTTCCCGCAGCAACTGGTCGTCGACTACGTGCACGTGACCACGAGCAGCACCGGCGGGTCGAGCGGCCGGATCATCGGCATCGGCGGCAAATGCGTCGACGTGCCCTGGGCCAATCCGGCGAATTTCACCCAGCTGCAGATCACTGACTGCAACGGCAACGCCGCGCAGAACTGGACGATCGGCAATGACGGGACCATTCGCGCGCTCGGCAAGTGCATGGACGTCAAGTACTCCGGCACCGCTGACGGCACGCCGGTCCAGATGTACGACTGCAACAACAGCGACGCGCAGCAGTGGGTCGTGACCGCGGCGCACGACATCGTCAACCCGCACGCGAACAAATGCCTCGACGCGGCCGGGGTCAGTTCGGCCAACGGGACGAAACTGCAGCTGTGGACGTGCACCGGGAACGTCAACCAGAAATGGTCGGTGAACCAGTAGCCGTCCACTGTGGACAAGTTGCCTTGAAGTAAGACGGCGGGCCGTAACCACCCCCCGGTGGCCACGGCCCGCCGCGGAAAACCGCGTGGGCCGCCCTCCGCGCGTCGGCTGGGGGTCCCGACGCCCGGGGCGGCACGCTCACGCGGCCCACTGCCGAAGGTAGCCAGCCCGCGTGCGCCGCGGGCCTTGCGCGGGACAGGAAGGGCCGAACGGCCATCCGCGCTGCCTTCCCGGGGCAAACCGGCCGGTTTCGGCCGAACCGCTCAACGAGCGCCGGACAACTCCGCGTAGGCCTCGACCAGCTGCGCTTCGGCGTCGTCGAGGTACACGGCGAGCATCTCCGCAGTACGGATCCCGTCGCCAGCCGCGAGCACTTCGAGGATTTCGTGGTTCCGCGGCAGATACCGCTCATGGAAACGGCGCGGGTCGGCCATCACGTGGAACACCAGCCGCAGTTCCGCGGTAAGCGCCTGCATCAGCTCGACGATGCGCTCGCTGCCGGTGAGCGCCACCAGCTCCGCGTGGAACCGGATGTTCGCGGTGCCCAGGTCCTGCCACTGCGCCTGCTTCGCCGCGCGATCGCCGTCCGCGACGATGCTGGCGATCTTGTCGTACGCCGCCGGCTTCTCGGTCACGTCGCGGACCGCCGCGCACTCGATGAGCTTGCGGACGCGGTAGATGTCGCGCACGTCCTCGACGCTCGGCACCCGCACGAAAACGCCGCGATTCAGCTCGTGGACCAGCAGCCGTTCGTGCGTCAGCAGCCGGAAGGCTTCACGGAGCGTGTTGCGCGAGACCCCGAGCGCGCTTCCGATGTCCTGCTCCGAAAGCCGTACTCCAGGCAGGAAGTAGCCCTCGGAAACGCGCGTGCGCAGCACGCCCGCCACTCGTTCCGCGGTGCTCGTCCGGCCGAGCAGGCCGCGATCCGCTTCCAGGCCCATCGGCTCTCCGTCTGTGACCACGTCGCCCAGCGTAGCCAGCGGACGGTGAACAATAAAATGAGGGACTTGTGGAATTGTTGAACGATCCGTACGGTAGCGGCCATGTGACTCGTGCCACCATGAGTTCGTCCCCCTGTGAGGTGCCCTATGAACGTCAACGTCGCCGACGGCACCGCGAACGCGGCCCGCCCGTTCGGCTGGTATCGCTCGCTCGGCCACAAGGGCCGCCGCGCCTTCCTCGGCGCGTTCGGCGGCTACGGCCTCGATTCGTTCGACTACCAGACCCTGCCCTTCGGCCTGGCCGCGATCACCGCCTACTTCGGCATCACGTCCGGGGAGGCGGGCCTGCTCAGCACGGTCACGCTGGTCGTGTCCGCGATCGGCGGCGTCGGGGCCGGCGTGCTGGCCGACCGCATCGGCCGCGTCCGCACGCTGCAGCTGACCATCGCGATGTACACGATCTTCACGGTGCTCTGCGGTTTCGCGCCGAACTTCGAGACGCTGCTCGTCTTCCGCGGCTTGCAGGGGCTCGGGTTCGGCGGCGAGTGGGCGGTCGGCGCCGCGCTGGTCGCCGAGTACTGCTCGGCCAAGTACCGCGGCCGCACGGTGGCGTTCGTGCAGAGCGCGTGGGCGGTCGGCTGGGGCCTGCTGGTCATCGTCTACACGGTGCTGTTCAGCGTGCTCGACCAGGACCTCGCGTGGCGCGTGCTGTTCTGGGTCGGCGTGATCCCGGCGCTGCTCGTGCTGTGGGTGCGGCGCAGCGTCGAAGACGCGCCGGAGGCCGCCGAACGACGAGTTTCCGCGAAGGTCAAAGGCTCGCTCGTCGGGATCTTCCGGCCGGAACTCCTGCGTACCACGGTGTTCGCCGCGCTCCTCGCGACCGGCGTCCAGGGCGGCTACTACACGCTGTTCACCTGGATGCCGAAGTACCTGCAGAGCAGCCGCGGCCTTTCCGTGGTCAACACCGGCGGCTACTTCGCGCTGCTGATCCCGGGCGCGTTCATCGGCTACGTCTGCGGCGGCTACCTCACCGACCTGCTCGGCCGGAAGAAGACGTTCCTGCTGTTCTCGGTCGTTTCCGCGCTGCTGATCGTGCTGTTCGTACAGCTGCCCTACGGCGCGAACGGCCTGATGCTGCTGATCAGTTTCCCGCTCGGTTTCTCGACTTCGGCGATCTTCAGCGGCTTCGGCGCGTACCTCGCCGAGCTGTACCCGACCGCGCTGCGCGCCACCGGACAGGGCTTCACCTACAACTTCGGCCGCGCGGTCGGCGCCGCTTTCCCCGCCGTGGTGGGCTTTCTGGGTGCGGGCGGCGCGATCGTCCTCGGCGCGGTCGGCTACGCGATCGCCGCGGTAGCGCTGCTCGGGCTGCCGGAAACGCGAGGCAAGGAACTGGTGGAGGTATGACGACTTCCTACGATCCTTCGACGCTCACTCCGGCCGAGGCCCGCGCGCTCTTCCGCGCCGGCACCGAGCGCCCGACCACCGGCTGGGCCGACGGTTACGCCCAGACCAACCTGATCGCCGTCCCCGCGGACTGGGCCGAAGACGTCCGCGAGTTCTGCGCTCGTAACCCGCAGCCGTGTCCCGTGCTCGACGTCAGCGAACCCGGCGACCCGACCACCCGGCTCGCGCCCGGCGCGGACCTGCGCACCGACCTGCCGCGCTACCGCGTCTGGCACAACGGCACGCTGACCAGCGAAATCAGCGACGCCACCGGGGTATGGCGCAGCGACCTGGTCGCGTTCTCCATCGGGTGCAGCTTCAGCTTCGAGACGTTGCTGCGCGCGGCGGGCATCCCGTTGCGGCACGTCGAGCAGGGCCGCAACGTCTCGATGTACGTGACGAACCGGCAGTGCGAACCGGCCGGGCGGATGAGCGGCCCGATGGTGGTGTCGATGCGGCACATTCCGGAAACTCTGGTCGAGGAAGCCGTGCGCATCACCGCCGCGATGCCCGCGGTGCACGGCGCTCCGGTGCACGTCGGCGACCCGGCCGAGCTGGGCATCGCCGACCTCGCCCGGCCGGATTTCGGCGATCCGGTCGACGCCGAGCCCGGCGACGTGCCGGTGTTCTGGGCCTGCGGCGTCACCCCGCAGGCGGCGCTGATGGCGTCCCGTCCGCCGTTCGCCATCACGCACGCTCCCGGCTACATGTTCTTGACCGACCGACCCGATCGCGATTACCAGGTGGGATGACATGGACCTCAACAGCGACCTCGGCGAAGGCTTCGGCGCCTGGACCATGGGCGACGACGAAGCCATGCTCGACATCGTGACCAGCGCGAACATCGCGTGCGGCTTCCACGCGGGCGACGCGAGCGTGATGCGCCGCGTGTGCGAACGCGCGGCCGAACGCGGCGTCACCATCGGCGCGCACGTCGGCTACCGCGACCTCGCCGGCTTCGGCCGCCGCGCGCTCGACATCGCACCGGAAGACCTCGCGGACGAAGTGCTGTACCAAATCGGCGCTCTCGATGCCTTCGCGCGCGCGGCGCACAGCTGCGTGCGTTACGTGAAGGCGCACGGCGCGCTGTACAACACCGCGGCTGTCGATCCGGAGCAGGCAGCTGCGCTTGTCGAAGGCGTACGGCGCTATCACACCGATCTGGCCCTGCTGTGTCCTCCGGACTCCGAAATGCTGCGTGCGGCTCAAGCGGCAGGCGTGCCTGCGTACGCAGAAGCGTTCGCCGACCGCGCGTACACGCCTGAAGGACGGCTGGTGTCGCGAAAGCTGCCGGGTGCGGTACTGCACGACGCGGACGAAGTCGCCGCGCGGGCGCTCACCATGGCGACCACCGGCGAGGTCGTCGACGCTGACGGCGGCAAGCTCACCCTGCGGGCGGATTCCCTTTGCGTGCACGGAGACACGCCCGGCGCGGTCGAGCTGGCCCGGCGGATCCGCGAGCTGCTCACCGAATCCGGCGTGGTGCTGAGGTCGTTCGTGTGAGCACTGTGTTGCGCTACGGCCGTTCCGCGTTGCTGGTGGAGGTCGATGACGTGCTCGGGTTCCAGGCGGCCTGCGAAGCCGCCCAGCCCGAGGGCGTTGTCGAACTCGTCCCCGCCGCACGCACCCTGCTGGTCCGGTTCGACCGCGCCCGCACCGATTCCACCACGCTGACGCGCACGCTGGCCTCCTTGTCCACAGTGGACGTATCCGAGCGCTCAGCGGAGACCGTCACCCTGCCGGTCCGCTACGACGGTGCGGACCTGGCGGACGTCGCCGAAGCCGCCGGACTGTCGGTTTCCGAGGTCGTGCAACGGCATTCGGCGGCCACCTACGTCGCGGCGTTCTGCGGTTTCGCACCTGGTTTCGCCTACCTGACCGGTCTCGACCCGGTGTTGCACCTGCCGCGCCGCAGCACGCCGCGCACGCGCGTGCCCGCGGGTGCGGTCGCGATCGCCGGCGAGTACAGCGCGATCTATCCGCATTCCTCGCCCGGCGGCTGGAACCTTCTCGGCCACAGCGACGCGCCGGTGTGGAACGTCGACCGCGAGCAGCCGAACCTGCTGGTCCCGGGCACCCGCGTGCGGTTCGAGGCGATTCGGTGACCGGGAAGATCGAGATCCTCGCGCCCGGCCCGTTCGCGACCGTGCAAGACCTCGGGCGGCCCGGATACGCGGCAGTCGGCGTCGGCCGTTCCGGCGCGGCCGACCGGGGTTCGCTGAAGCTGGCGAACCGGCTCGTCGGCAACCCCGAAACGCACGCGGCGCTGGAGGTCACCCTCGGCGGCCTCCACCTGCGGGTTTCCGAGCACGCCGTCGTCGCGGTCACCGGCGCGCGGCTGCCGATCCGCGCTGGCGGACGGGCCGCCGCGGTCGGTGCGCCGATCCACCTGCGCCCGGGGGACGAACTCGAACTCGGTGTCGCGTCGCTCGGTCTGCGCAGCTATCTCGCGGTGCGCGGCGGCCTGGATGTACCGCCGGTGCTCGGCGCGCGCGCCACGGACACGCTGGGCAAACTCGGCCCGCCCGTCCTCGCCGCCGGGATGTCGCTGCCGATCGGTTCAGTGGTGCAAGGCACCCCTTGCATCGACCTCGCCCCCTTGCCGCGGCTTGCCGAAGAACCCGTGCTGCGCCTGGAACCCGGACCGCGGCTGGACTGGTTCACCCCGTCCGCGCTGTCCACTTTGCTCACTGGCGCCTACACCGTGACCAACGACCTCGACCGCGTCGGCGTCCGGCTCGACGGTCCCGCGCTGACCCGCGCCCGCGTCGGCGAACTGGCCCCGGAAGCCGCCATGCCCGGCGCGCTCCAGGTGCCGCCTTCCGGCGTGCCGATCCTGTTCCTCGCCGACCATCCGGTGACCGGCGGCTACCCCGTCGCCGCCGTCGTCGACGAGGACGACCTGGACCTCGCCGCCCAGCTCCGGCCCGGGCAACGGGTACGGTTCACAACCCGGAAACCCGCAGCGTCATATTGAGCCGTCCGGTCAGGCCAAGATCCGGATCCGCCGTGCCCGGCAACGTTTTCAGTACCCCGTGGAACGCCAGCCGCGACGGGCCGCCGAACACGAACAGGTCGCCCGAGCGCAGCTCGACATCGGCGTACGGGCGATTGCGATGCTCGGTATTGCCGAAGCGGAACACGCACGTGTCGCCGAGGCTCAACGAGACGACCGGCTCGGTCGAACGCTCGTCTTTGTCCTGGTGCATGCCCATTTTCGCGTCGGCGTCGTAGTAATTCACGAGCGCGACGTCGGGCTGGTAATCGTCGGCAGGCCGGTCGTAGGCGTCAGCGAGCGCGCGGCGGCCGAGGTCGGCCAGCCAGTCCGGGAACGGCTCCACCGGCGAACCGTCCTCGCGCAGCCGTTCGTACCGGTAGGGCCGCCACTGCCAGCCGAGACAGACCGTGCGCACCGACATCACCCCGCCGCCCGGCAGCCGGGTCGACCGGTAGCCACGCCAGCCGCGACAGGCCGTGACCAGGTCGCGTTGTTCTTCCCCGGTGAGCCAATCCGGGACGTGCACGGCTCCGGGTGCAATCTCCCGGCGAGGACGCGGCAGCAGCTCCATCACGCCGCTCCCAGGCTGGCGGCCGCAGGAGCCACCCGGACGGGCGCTCCTGCGGCGGATTCCCCTCGCCACTTGCCGCCAAGCTTCGAAGATTCCCACACCGCCGCGGGCGCCGCCAGGTTTTCGTCAGCTACAACTCGGACTCGCCACCCAGGGTGTTTGCCAGTCACCATTCGTCACCCGAACTCGACGACAGTCACCCCGGCCCGAGCAGGCACCGGATCACTCATCGCAGCGAGCGCCGCCGGCACCCCGTCCAGCCCGATCCGCGTGCCGATCAACCCGGCCAGGTCGATCCCGGACCGCTCCACCACGCCGAGCAGCTCAGGGTATTCGTACGCCTGCAGACCATGGATCCCGACGATTTCCAGCTCGCCGCCGACCACCCGGTGCATCGGAATCGGCGGAACCCCCTGGCTGGGCGGCATCAACCCGGCCTGCACGTGACGGCCGCGCTTGCGCAAGCTGCCCACCGAAGCCGCACAGGTGGCCGGGGAGCCGAGACAGTCGAGCGACACGTGCGTACCGCCTTCAGTGCGCTCGCGGACGTACGCGGCCAACGCTTCCGGCCCGTCGAATGCGCTCGCGTCGACGCTCAGCACGGCGCCAGAACGCTCCGCCAACGCGCGCGCCTGCGGCGAGACGTCGACCGCAACCACCTTCGCGCCCGCAGCGGCCGCCAGGAGAACCGCGGAGATGCCTACGCCGCCACAGCCGTACACAGAGACCCACTGCCCAGCGCGTACGCCGCCCTGGCGCAACACTGCGCGAAAAGCCGTCCCGAAACGGCAACCGAGCGCAGCAGCTTCCGCCGACGACATCGAGTCCGGCAACGCGACCAGGTTCGTCTGCGCGTGCTCGATGGCGACCTTCTCGGCGAACGAACCCCAGTGGGTCGCGCCGGGCTGGAACTCGTCGTCGCAGATCTGCTGGTCGCCCTTGGCGCACTGCGCGCAGACCCCGCAGGCGCAGACGAACGGGACGGTCACCCGGTCGCCCTTCGCCCAGCCCTTGACCCCCGCGCCGACCTCGACGATCCGCCCGGCAAGCTCGTGCCCGGCGACGTGCGGCAGCCGGACCGCCTCGTCGTGCCCCTGCCAGGTGTGCCAGTCGCTGCGGCACACCCCGGTCGCTTCGACGGCGATGACGACCCCGCCGTCCGGGGTCACCGGATCCGGTACTTCCCGCACCTCGGGAAGCACGCCGAACTCTTCGATCACGACCGCACGCATGAGTCCGATCGTAGAAGCCGCCGGTACGGCCGCTGGCTTCAGCTCACCGGGCGTGCGGATCCCCAATGTGGCATTGGGTGCATGCGACGCACCCAATGTGGCGTTCGGTGCGTCTGACGCACCCAATGCCACATTGGGGTTTTCTCCGCAGTGGGCGCGGCGTCGGCCGTAGCGGCGCGGCACCTCCGGGCGAACGCGGCGGACGACGGCGCGCAGGTGTCGGGATCCACCCGCGCGCTTCGTCGTCCGCCGCGGCCGGGCGCGCTCAGGAGAGCGGCTGGCCCGGCTGATGGAACTGGCCGCGCGGACGCGGCGGGCCGAGCAGCCTGCGCAGCGACCCGTCCGGGACGCCGAGGATCTGCTCGAGATTTCGCAGTGCCCGCAAGGATTCCGGGCGTTCCGGGCGGCAACGTCCGGATTGCCAATGGCTCAGCGTCGCGAGACTGACCGTCGTTCCCCTTCCCCGCAGCCGATATCTGATGCGTTCCAGGCCGAGCCCGCGGGCCCGGATGGCCGCGCGCAGCGCTTCGGCGAACGGGCCGGTTTCGAGCAATTGCCCGAGATCCCGCCCTGTTGTACTCCCCCGGTCGATCGTCGGTGTTCGCTGACCGGTCATCGCACACGCTCCGAACCA
The DNA here is from genome assembly GCF_000158875.1 of Streptomyces sp. AA4. Classification (NCBI taxonomy): domain Bacteria; kingdom Bacillati; phylum Actinomycetota; class Actinomycetes; order Kitasatosporales; family Streptomycetaceae; genus Streptomyces; species Streptomyces sp. AA4. Next base: position 7,526,471 of record NZ_GG657746.1, read on the forward strand.
CGTCGCTGGGAAACCTCGGAGCGTAGGCCGGATAACGCATGATCGGAAGGGCTTTCACCCTTGTGCGGAGAGTGCCCGGGCAATCGCGGCGAACGGTTCCGCATAGCCGGAATTGACCGTGACACAGGAAATCCCCCACCGTTCGCGCCAGCGGAGAAGCATTTCCCCGGCGGCGTCAGGGTTTTCCGGCAACACGGTGACGGCTTTCTCCTCCACCAGCTGCGGCACATCGACCCCGGTGTAGCGCGCGATCTGCGGGGCGGGCCGGTCCCCGATCGCGGTGAGATTCACCGCCAATTCGACATCCCGGTTTCCCGCGAACGAGCGAAAAGTGTCCACAATGGAGTCAGCCTGGTCCTCGGTCGTGCGCGGCCCCCAGGAAAACGTCACGACGTCGGCGGTGCGCGCGGCGAGCGCGAGCATTTTGGGCCCGGAAGCCGCGAGCAATAGCCGGGGTCGCTCGGGGCGCTCCGCAAGCACCTCGAGGGTGTCCGCCAACCGGGCGACGCGTTCGCCCGGCGAAAGGAACTCGCGGCCCAGCGTCGCGGCGTGCTTGCCCGCTCCCGGATGGCCGACGCCCAGCCCCAGCAGGAAGCGGCCGCCGGTCGCCTGATGCAGGGAGTCGGCCTGCCACGCGAGGCTCCGGGCGTCGCGGAACGGGTCGGCCAGCACGAAGGTGCCGAGGGTCAGCTTGCTGGTGACCGCGGCGGCGGCCGGAACCAGCGTCAGCGGGTCGAGCCCGCCGACCGGATCGGTCGCGAACATGAGGTCGAACCCGAATTCCTCGATCCGGCGGGCCTGCGCGGTCCAGGACTCCAGGTCCGGGGCGTACCCGGTGACGATGCCGAAGCGGAACGGCTTGGTAGTGGTCATGCCGACCATCGTCGGCGGGCGGGCTGCCCGGCACATCCGTCCGGCAGCGACACTCTCGCGTACGTCCCTCAGCGCAGGGCGACCGACGACTGCGCTGTCTCTCCTTGCCCGTCCCGTCCAGTGGGCGACCAAGCAGCGAGCGCCAGGTCCGCGCCCACCCTCAGCGCAAGGTGACCGACAACGCCTGCGCGATCTCCTTGCCGATCGCGTGCGTGGCGGCGTCCGGCGGCTGGCCGACCTTGACCACCATCGGCCCGCCGAACGGCTGCCGCTCGACGACCTCGATGCGCTCGCCGAGCCCGATCGCGTGCTCGGTGAGGTAGCGCAGCAGGTCCGGGTCGGTGTCCCACACGCGGACGATCTCGCCGACCGCGCCCGGCGGGAGGTCGTCCAGGATGCGCATCGGAAGTTCCTCGACGCTGCCGTCCGGGGCCGGGATCGGGTCGCCGTGCGGGTCCCGAACGGGGTTGCCGAGCTTGGCCGCGATCCGGTCGACGAGCCGGTCGGAGACGGCGTGCTCGAGGGCGTCGGCCTCGGCGTGGACCTCGTCCCAGGTGTAGCCGAGTTCGGAGACCAGGTACGTCTCGATCAGCCGGTGCCTGCGCAGCACCGATCGCGCGAGCTGCCGCCCTTCCGAAGTCAGCTCGATGCCGCGGTAGGGCACGTGCGCGACCAGGCCGAGCTGCGAAAGCTTCGTGACCATGCCCGACGCCGACGACGGGCTCACCTCAAGCCGCCCGGCCAGCGACGCGTTGGTGACCGCCTCGCCCCGTTCGACCAGCCCGTAGATCACCCGCACGTAGTCCTCGACCGACGACGACCTCCGGACGGAACCATCTCCCATGCCGCATACGATACGGTGCCGAGCCCGCCGCGGTCGGCCGGTTCAGGAGCGGTGGCGGGTTCCGTCCCGGGTCTGCCGTGCTGATCGCCTGGCCAGGCTCTTTCCCGATCGGACAGGCGCCGGACACCGTCCGTCACGGCCGCCAGCGATAACGGATCCAGCCCGGCACCGGCTCCGCGCCGAGCTGCGCGTAGAACGCCTCGGCCTTCTCGTTGCCGGCCTGCATGTCCCACTCGACGCGCCCGGTCGTGCGGGCGCGCAGCGCGTCGAGCAGTTCCCGGCCGAGCCCGTGCCTGCGGTGCTCCGGACGGATGAACAGGTCGTCGAGCCAGATGCCCGGGCGTCCCTCCCAGGTGGAGAAATTCCAGCTGCAGAAGGCAAACCCGGCGATGACGTCCGGACGTCCCGGCGGCGTGCACATCAGGACCCACGCCTTGGGCTCCGGACCGAACAGGTGCCCGCTCATCTCGGCGCGGTCGAGTTTGAGGTCGTGCTTGTCCTCGTAGACCGCGTGTTCCTCGATGAGGCTGCAGATTTCCTCGACGTCCTCGAAGACGGCGTCGCGAACGGGCATCGGAAGCCCCTTTCTTGTCGGTGGTGGCGGCTACGGTTGCGGGTATCGAAGCAAGGCGTAAGGAAGGCCCGGCGCGGCGGAGCCGGTGTGGAGCGTTGTTGGACGGAAGGAGTTGGTGGTTGGTGGTCGGTGAATCGACAACTGAATAGGCCGATGGGTCGGCCCGGTGACCTGGCGAGCTGTGGTGCGCACGCTCACCTTCGTTGGCGGGTGACGAGGAGCGCGACCAATCGCTGAACGGCGGGCGGGGTGCGGGCAAGCCACGAGACGGTGGGGAGCACGCGAACCGATCAGCCGGGGGTGAGGTGCCCGCGATCGAACCGCCGAACGGTCGCGAGGACGCTCGCCAACCGGTGAAGGGTGCAGCGCCTGCGAGCAAGCCACCGCGCGACGGCGAGCATGTAAACCAACCGACGAGCGGCCAAGCGCGCAAACCCGTCGTCAAACAACGGGCGGCGCGCAGGCGAGCCATCGAACGACGGGGAGCATGCGAGCCGATCAGCCAGTGGTGGCGTGCCCGCGAGCGAACCGCCGAGCGGTCGCGAGCACCCAAGCCACCTGCTGAGCGAACACGAGCGCGCAGGCCAACCGGCGAACAGCCGCGAGCACGCGAGCCAGCCAGCGAGTGGTGACCTGCTCGCGACCGCACCGCCGAGCGGTCGCGAGCACTCCAGCCAGTCATCGATCGCCGAAGTGGCTGCAACCCGACCGGCGAGCGGCGAAGCTCCCCCGAGCCGACCAGCGAGCAAGCCAGCCCAGCCGGGCGGAGCGACGGCGTCCCCATCACGACGCCTCGTACCGGAGCTCTCCGCCCACCGCGGTCCCGAGCACCCGGGCGTCCTCCACAGTGGACAGTGGATCCGCGGACAACACGACGAAGTCCGCGAGCTTCCCGAGTTCCAGTGTGCCGAGGTAGCTCTCCGCGAAGGTCGCGTAGGCCGATCCGTACGTGTAGGCGCGCAGGGCCTCCGCCGGGGTCAGCGCTTCCTCTACCGCGAACGGTTGGCCGGTGGATGTCCGGCGGCGGACCATGTCGGCGAGGCCGAGCAACGGAGCACCGTCGACGACGGGGCGGTCTGAGCTGGCTGGCAGGACGCATCCGGCGTCCAGGACGCTGCGGAGGCGGTAGCACCACGGCACCCGAGCTTCGCCGAGGGCTGCGCGCATGCCGTCGCCCAGTTCGTTGACGAACCGGCCCTGCGGGGACGCGATCAGGCCCAGCGAGGCGAGCCGGGTCAGCTCCGCGGGCGGGAGCACTGCGCAGTGCTCGATGCGGTGCCGGTGGTCGGCGCGCGGGGTGGCGGCGAGGGCGGCTTCGTAGGCGTCCAGGACGACCGTGATGGCTCGGTCGCCGATGGCGTGCGTCGCGATTTGCCAGCCGGCGTCGTGGGCTTGGCGGATGGTGCGCGTCAGCTCGTCCTCGGGCACCTGGAAGTAGCCGCGGTTGTCCGGTTCGCCATCGAACGGTTCGTGCATCGCGCAGGTGCGGCCGACCAGCGAGCCGTCGGCGAAGAGTTTCATCGGGCCGATCCGCAGCCACTCGTCGCCGAGGCCGGTGCGCAGGCCCAGGTCCAGGCCGAAGCCGGCGCCGTCGGGCAGGTCGTGCAGGACGCTCGCGGCGACCATCACCGTGCTGCGCACCCGCAGGACGCCGCGTTCGCGCGCGAGTTGGTACGCGGCCAGTTCCGCCGGGGTCTCGCCGACCAGGCCGCCGCCGATGCCGGCTTCCTGGACGCTCGTGATGCCCTCCGACAGGTACTGCCGGCTCGCCCGGTCGAGGCCGCGGACCACCGATTCGAGCGGCGTCGGGTACGTCAGCGGACGCAGCAGCAACTGCGCCTGCTCGCGCAGCAGGCCGGTCGGCGAGCCGTCGGCGGACTGGACTACGTCGCCGCCGACCGGGACGTTCGCGAGGTCCAGCTGGTCCAGCACCGCGGAGTTGACCAGCGTCATGTGACCGGACGTGTGCTTGAGCCGCACGAGCATGCCGGGCGCGGCGCGGTCGAGGCCGTGCCGGTCCGGATGCCGGCCGCCGGCGAGTTTGTTCTGGTCGTAGCCGCTGCCGACGACCCAGCTCCCGGCGGGCAGCTCGGCCGCGCGCCGCGCCACCGCGTCGTACACCTCGTCGACGCTTCGGCAGTCGCTGAGCGGCACGTCGTCCAGGCCCATGCCGAACCAGGCCATGTGGTTGTGCGCGTCGTGGAACCCGGGCGCGACGAAACCCCCGCCGAGGTCCACCCGGCGGCGGGCGGAGAGCGAGCGCGCGTCGTCGCCCAGCGCCACGATCCGGCCGTGCAGCACCGCCAGCGCGGTGTCGCCGGTGACCAGCCTGGCGTTCTCGTACACCGCGTCAACCTGCATGCCCTGGACACTATCGATCGATCGATCGAACGTCTAGGCTCGCCTCCATGAGCACCGTTGACCTGGCCGTCGAGGGCGGCATCGCGCAGATCCGGCTGAACCGGCCCGAGCGGCTCAACGCCGTCGCGCCCGTGCTGGTGGACGACTTCCTCACCGCACTGGAGGAGGTCGCGCACAGTGCCGCCCGCGTCGTCCTCCTCTCCGGCAACGGCCGCGCCTTCTGCGCCGGGCACGACCTGAAGGAACCCACCCCCGCGGGGGACTCTCGCGCGAGGCTGGAGCGGCTCCAGGACGTCACCCGGAGACTGCGCGCGCTGCGGCAGCCGGTGATCGCCGCGGTCCACGGGTACGCGATCGGCGCGGGCGCGGAGTTCGCGCTGGGCTGCGACCTGATCCTGGCCGCCGAGGACGCGGTGTTCGGGTTCCCCGAGGTGTCGCTGGGGCTGAGCGTCACCGGAGCCGCGTCCAGGCTGCTCCCGCTGCTGGTCGGACCGGTCAAGGCGAAGGAGCTGCTGCTGCTCGGCGACCGGTTCGACGGCCGGCGCGCGCACGACCTCGGCCTCGTCAACGCCGCCGTGCCGGCCGACGAGCTGATGCCGCTCGCGCTCGGCTGGGCCGAGAAGATCGCCCATCACCCGCCGGAGGCCGCCACGATGGCGAAGCGGGCGCTGGACGCCGGGATCGACCACGCCTTCGACTCGGCGCTGGAACTCGAGGTCACCCACGCCCTGATCACCGAGAACTCGGCCGCCGTCCGCGAGTCGACCGAAGCGTTCCGGAGCCGGGCGTGACGCCGCTGCAGCAGGTCGACACCCTGGTCGCGCTGGTCGCGCGCGCCGCGCAGCTCTGGCCGGAGCGCACCGCGTGGATCTTCGACAGCACCGATACCCGGTTCACCTTCGCCGAGGTCGACGACCGCAGCGGACGCCTGGCGAAAGCGCTCCACGACGAAGGCATCCGGGCCGGCGATCGCGTCGCGGTGATGCTCCGCAATGAGCCGGAATTCCCGCTCCTGTGGCTCGCGCTCGCCAAACTCGGCGCAGTTCTGGTCCCGGTCAACATCAACTACCGCGAATTCGACGGCGCCCACGTCCTGCGCCACTCCGGCGCGCGCCTCGCGGTGGCCGCCGAAGAGTTCGTGGAACTGCTGGAGAAAATCGCGCCGGAAACGGCCGTGGAACGCGTCGTCACGCCGGACGCGCTGAAGTCGGAAACGCGGTACGAACCGGAATCGGTGGTCGCCGAGCAGCCGGTGAACATCCAGTACACCTCCGGCACCACCGGCGCGCCGAAGGGCTGCGTGCTGCCGCACCGCTACTGGACCACGCTCGCGATCGGACTCGCCACCGACTTTCCCGCCGTCGGCGAGGACGACGTCCTGCTTACCGCGCAACCGTTCCACTACATTGATCCACAGTGGAACGTCGCGCTCGCGCTGGCCGCCGGGGCGACGCTCGTCGTGCTGGACCGGTTCCACCCCTCCACGTTCTGGGAGAAGGTCCGCGAGCACGAGGTCACCTGGTTCTACTGCCTCGGCCTGATGCCGACGCTGCTGCTGCGCCAGCCGCCGCATCCGGACGACCGGAACCACCGCGTCCGCGCGATCAGCGCGTCGGCGATCCCGCCCGACCTGCACGCTCAGCTGGAGCAGCGCTGGGGCGTGCCGTGGTACGAGGCGTTCGGGATGACCGAGACCGGCGGCGACATCCGGGTCTCCGAGTCCGATCACGACGCCGCGGTGGGCGCCGGCTGCATCGGACGGCCGACCCGCGACCGCGAGGTGATGATCGCCGGACCGGACGGGAAACCGTTGCCGCGCGGGGAAACCGGCGAACTGCTGATCCGCGGCATCGGGCTCATGCACGGCTACCACGAGGATCCCGAAGCGACCGCGCGCGCCTTCGCCGGCGGCTGGTTCCACACCGGCGACCTCGCGCGGATGGACGCCGAGGGCCGCGTCTACTATCTCGGCCGCACCAAGGACATGATCCGCCGCAGCGGCGAGAACATCTCCGCCGACGAGGTCGAGCGCGCGCTCCTGCAGCATCCGAAAGTACGGCTCGCGGCCGTGCTCGCGGTGCCGGACGACCTGCGCGGCGAGGAAGTGAAGGCGTACGTCGTGTGCGGCGAGGACCGGCCGTCGCCCGAGGAGCTGGCGGAGTTCTGCGCGCAGCAACTGGCGTACTTCAAGGTGCCGAGGTTCTGGACGTTCGCCGACGACCTGCCGCGCACGCCGTCCGAACGCGTCGCGAAGGGCGAACTGCGGAAGGTCGCCGACCTCCGCGCCGGATCCTGGGACCGCAGCACCGGGGAGTGGCTGTGAGCAGCGCCGAACGCGTACGAGCGGCGGCCGTGAAACTGTTCGCCAGCAAGGGTTTCCACGGCACAGGCATTCGGGATCTGGCCCAGGAGGCCGAACTTTCTTCGGCGAGCCTCTACCACTACATGGGCACCAAGGAAGATCTTCTCGTCGAGATCATGACGACCTCGCTGCACCGCCTGATCGACGCGGTCGCGAAGGCCACCGCGGGCAGCGACGATCCGGTGGTCCGGATGCGCACGCTGGTCGCGCTGCACGTCCTCGCCCACGCCGCCCAGCCGGGCGAAACCCGGGTGGTGGACAACGAAGTCGACGCGCTTTCGGCTCCGGCGCGTGCCCGGGTCGTCGCGCTGCGGGACGAATACGAGCGGTTCTGGGCGAAGGCGATCGAAGACGGCGCCGCGGCAAACGTGTTCCACACCGCACACCCGACCGTGACGCGGCTCGCTTTGCTGGAAATGTGCAGCGGCGTGGCCAGGTGGTATTCCCCGAAGGGCCCGCTTCGGCTGGAAGACCTGGCCACGCACTACGCGGAGCTGGCATTACGGGCGCTCGGACATCCGGTCGCGGTGCGTGCGCACGACCTCCGGCAATGCCTCGAAGTGGTCGCCCAGGTGTGGGACTTGCCTGTCCAAGAGGGCTTTTAGCGCCCTACGCCTTGCTCAGACGGCGAACGTGGGGGACGCTCGAAGGGTGACTGAGCAAACGATCCAACTCGAACTGGACGACTCCGGTCTCTCTCCTGGCCTGCCCGCGCCTTCAAACCCGCGCGATCAGGTCCAGGACGTGCCGTATCGACCAGTCGAGTTTCGTGACGACGACCTGCCCAGCGCGCTCGAGCGCTGTGCAGTATGGCTGCGCCAAGCGCAGGAGTGGCTGGGAGAACCGCTCGACGTCCTCGCGATCCACCTAGACTACGACGAGCGACAGGGTTCGCCCTACTACGACGTGAAGCTGCTGTGCAATGAGGAAGACCTAGCCGGGGTCCCCATCGCCATGCGCAACAAAGACAAGTCGTAGCACTCGTTAATCCAGCCGCGAAGGCCCTCTCGGACTCCGAGGGGGCCTTCGCCGCGTCCGGGATAGGGGCATGACAAACCGCGGCGCGCCCCGGCAAGATCGGAGGCGGACGAGGAGGGGTGCCGGTGACCGAAATCGTGGTGCGCTGGTCCGAACCGCTGCCTGCGGAGGACCGCTACCTGAAGCTGCTCGACGACCTGGAGAGAGGCCGCTACGACGCGTACCGGCTCGAAATCGACCAGCGCCGCTTCCTGACCGGCCGGGTGCTCGCGAAAACCCTCGTCGCGGAACGGCTCGGCGGCGCGGCGGAGTCCGTGCGCTTCGACGCGACCTGCGAAGACTGCGGCAAACCGCACGGCCGTCCGCGCGTGCCGGGCTCGGACCTCGTGCTGTCGATCTCGCATTCGGGCAATCTGATCGGTCTCGCGGTCACTGACGGGGTGCCGGTAGGCCTCGACGTCGAAACGGCCAGCCGGAAGGCGGACGCCTCGCTCGTGGAGTACGCGCTGAGCCCAGCCGAACGGGAGGCCGTCGCGGGCCTGTCGGACGAGGAGCGTTCCGCGGCTTTCTTCATCTACTGGACGCGCAAGGAAGCGGTGATGAAGGCCACCGGCAAGGGCCTGAAGATCCCGCTCCAGAGCATCACGTTCTCCCGCTACGACGCCCCGGCCGAGCTGGTGACGTCCGGCGACGAAGCACTCGACCCGGCGCGGACCCGCCTCGCCGACCTCAAAGCGGCTGACGGCCATCGCGCGGCGGTCGCGGCGTTGACCTCGGACAGCCTGAGCCTCACTGAGGAGCACTGGCTGCCGTAAGCCTCACGACGCGCTGTCGTCCAGCCCCATCGCCCCCAGCAGCGTGCGGAACTTCGCGATCGTCTCCCGGTACTCGACATCCGGATCCGACGCGGGCACGATCCCGCCGCCCGCGAACAGCCGCATCGAGCGCGAGGCCACCTCGGCGCACCGGATCGCGACCGCCCATTCGCCGTCTCCCGACGCGTCTACCCAGCCGACCGCGCCCGCGTAGTAGCCGCGGTCGAACGGTTCCAGTTCCTGCACCAGGTCGCGCGCGGGGACGGTCGGGGTGCCGCAGACGGCGGGCGTCGGGTGCATCGCGGCGGCGAGGTCGAGAGCGGTCACTGAGCGGTCCGCCAGCTCGCCGGTGATGGACGTCCGGAGGTGCCAGATCGCGGGCGTGGAGACCAGCTCAGGGCCCGCGGGGACGTCGAGTTTCCGGCAGAACGGCCGCAGCGACTCCACGACGTAGTCGATCACCAGATCGTGCTCCTCCCGGTCCTTCGCGGACGCGAGGAGGGCTTCGCCGTTGGCCCGGTCGGTCTCGGGGTCGGCCGAACGCGGCATCGACCCGGCGTGCGGGGTCGTGAACACGGAGTCGCCGGCGCGGGAAAGCAGCAGCTCAGGGGTGGCCCCGACGAGGGTGCGGCCGCCGGGCAGTTCGGCGGCGTACGTGAAGTGGCGCGGGTTGCCGCGCGCGAGGTTGCGGACGATCCCCTCGACCGGGATCGGCTCGGCGAATTCGAGTTCGAGCGCGCGGGCCAGCACGGCTTTGCGCAGGTCACGGTCGCGCAGAGCGGCGACGGCGGCACGCACGTTCTCGCGATGGCCGTCCGCGGACGGAAGCCGCCGGGTGGCCGCGGGAGCGGGCAGGTCGGCGGCGGGCGGCGCGGGCGGGGTCTCGGCGCCCGTCTGGGCGCGATGCACCGTCCGGGGCAGCACGAGGTGCCCCGGCGAGGCAGCGCCGGGTCCGGTGTCGAACGGCAGCACGCCGACGGCGAGCGGCACGCCGGACCGGTCCAGCTCGGCGGCTGCCGAGCGGGCCAGGCGGCGCGGGTCGGCGTCGGTGACGGTCCCGAGCGCACCGCGGGCGAGCAGGGCGCGCCGGGCGGTCGCGAACAGGAAGTCGCCGCGCTGGTAGCGGACGGTGGTCTCGGCCGGGGTCGCCGGCGCGGTACTGGTCGTCACTCCACCAGCGTCTCAGGATCCGGGAGCGCCGCGGGGAAAGTGTCGCCGGTGCAACACCTCGCGCCACCTTCCCCGCGGCCGCCGGATCGGCGTTACTTGAGCGCGTCGATCAGCGCTTCGCGCTGCCGTTCGCCGAGGCCGGCGGCCCGGCGGTCGGGGTCGATCCCCGCCTGCTCGAGCAGTGCGGCGACCTTGACCGCGCCCAGGCCGGGCACCGCCTTGAGGAGCTGCGTGACCTTCGTCTTGCCGATGGTCTTGTTCTCCTTGGCCTGCTTGAGCACCGACTCGATGCTCTCCTTGCCGGACTTGATCGAAGCGAGCAGCTCCGAGCGCGCCTTACGAGCCTCTGCCGCCTTGGCGAGGGCCTCGGCGCGCTGCTCCGGAGTCAACGTGGGCAGAGCCAACGTAATGTCCTTTCCTCTCAGGTCTCCGCTTTCGCGGCCGACGGTCTCAGCCGATGCTTGCAGCTGCAAGCGCTGGCCAGCCGTCACTTACCACGGCCCCAGTAAACGCCACGTGCCCGCAGTACGCGCAACCGACACGCACTTATCACCCGTCGACGGGCGCGGCGGACCTGCGTGAGGGGACCCCTCGCGACCTGTGGAAACGGCCTCGAAGGGCTCATTTCCGCCCCCATTACCTCACCCGAACGGGAGTCTATTTCAACGCAGTTAACACAAGGCGTTTTCTTGCCCCGCAACAGGAATCGCGACAGAAGTGGATCATGAAAGCGCGGGGCCGCCACCCGAAGGCGGGAGAGGGCCGACAAGCCGTTACCGAACTTGTTCGTGCCCGATCCGGCGGATCCGCATTAGAGTCGGGCGCACCCCAGTTCACCGGCGAACGAGCACCACGGGAGTCACCCATGTTGAGCACGATGCAGGACGGACAGCTGTCGCTCGCGAAGCTGCTGCGCCACGGCACGAAGGTGCACGCGAAGAGCGAAGTCGTCACCTGGACCGGTTCAGAAGCCCGCCGGGAGACCTATGCGGAGCTCGGCAAGCACGCCGCCCGGCTGGCGAACGCGCTGCGCGGCCTCGGCGTCACCGGCGACCAGCGAGTCGGCACGTTCATGTGGAACAACGCCGAGCACCTCGCCGCCTACCTGGCAGTGCCCGCCATGGGCGCGGTGCTGCACACGCTGAACATCCGGCTGTTCCCGGAGCAGCTGGTCTTCGTGGCGAACCACGCGGAAGACCACGTCATCATCGTCGACGGCACGCTCGTGCCGCTGCTCGCGAGCAACCTGCCGGGGATGAAGACGGTCAAGCACGTAGTCGTGGCCAACGGCGACGCGTCCGCGCTGACCGCGCCCGAGGGCGTCACCGTGCACTCCTACGACGAGCTGCTCGCCGCGCAGTCCGACGAGTTCGACTGGCCGGAGATCGACGAGCGGTCCGCGGCCGCGATGTGCTACACGTCCGGCACCACGGGCGACCCGAAGGGCGTCGTCTACTCGCACCGGTCGATCTGGCTGCACTCGATGCAGGTCTGCATGACCGACAGCATGCGGCTCGCCCAGGAGGACCTGGCGCTCGCCATCGTGCCGATGTTCCACGCGATGTCGTGGGGCCTGCCGTACGCGGCGATGATGGTCGGCGCGTCGCTGCTCATGCCGGACCGGTTCCTGCAGCCCGCCCCGATCGCCGCGCTGCTGGCCGCGGAGAAGCCGACCTTCGCCGCCGCGGTGCCGACGATCTGGCAGGGCCTGCTCGCCCACCTGGACGCGAACCCGCAGGACATCAGCCACGTGCGCGAGGTGGTCGTCGGCGGGTCGGCCGCCCCGCCGTCGCTGATGCACGCCTTCGAGGAGCGCTACCACGTGCCGATCCTGCACGCATGGGGCATGACCGAGACGTCGCCGCTGGGCAGCGTCGCGCGTCCGCCGGCCAGCGCGACCGGCGAGGAGCGCTGGGCCTACCGCTACACCCAGGGCCGCTTCCCGGCGTCCGTCGCGGCCCGGCTGATCGGCGACAACGGCGAGGAACTGCCGTGGGACAACGAGGCGGTCGGCGAGCTGGAGGTGTCCGGTCCGTGGATCGCGGGCGCCTACCACGGCGGCTCCGACATCGACCCGGAGAAGTTCCACGACGGCTGGCTGCGCACCGGCGACGTCGGCAAGATCAGCCCGGACGGCTTCCTGACGCTGACCGACCGCGCCAAGGACGTGATCAAGTCCGGCGGCGAATGGATCTCGTCGGTGGACCTGGAGAACGCGGTGATGGGCCATCCGGCGGTCGCCGAGGCGGCGGTGGTCGGCATCCCGGACGAGAAATGGGACGAACGCCCGCTGGTCGCCGTCGTGGTGAAGGAGGGCCAGCAGGCCACCGCCGAGGAACTGCGCGACTACCTGTCGGACAAGGTCGCGAAGTGGCAGCTGCCGGAGAACTGGACGTTCGTGGAGGAGGTGCCCAAGACGAGCGTCGGCAAGTTCGACAAGAAGCGGCTGCGCGCGTCCTACTCCGAGGGAAAGCTCGACATCTCACACCTCTGAGCGGTAAATCTCCGGCGAGTTGTCGGCCTGGGAAGGGCTTCGTAAGGGAATCTTGATCCCGGCAAGGAGCCCTTCCCAGCACGTCGGAGGAGAACTGGGGATGCAGCAGCGGAGCAGGAGGTCGTTCCTGTCGTTGGCGGGGACGGCGGCGGTGGGCGCGGTCGCGGCCGCGTGCGGGTCGAACACCGGGCGTCCGGGGGATCCGCCGCCGTCCACGGCGATGTCGGCGGGAGCCACGACCCCGACGCAAGCCCCGAAGGTGACGCTGCAGCAGTGGTACCACGCCTACGGCGAGGACGGCGTCCAGGAAGCCGTCAAGAACTACGCGGCCAGCTATCCGGGCGCGAAGGTCAACGTCGTGTGGAACCCGGGCGACTACGACTCGAAGATCGTCACCGCGCTGCAGAACAGCCCGGTGCCGGACGTGTTCGAGGCGCAGGTGAAGATCGACTGGGTCCGGCAGAACCAGGTGGTGGCGCTCGACGACATCATCGGGCCGGTCAAGAACGACTTCAGCCCCGCCGTGCTCGCCGCGCAGACCGTGGAGGGCAAGGTCTACGGCATTCCGCAGGCCACCGACACGCAGGTCCTCTTCTACCGCAAGAGCATGCTGCAGGCCGCGGGCGTGCAGCCGCCGCAGACGGTGGACGAGCTGATCGACGCCGCGGGCAAGCTGACGAAGGACGGCGTGAAGGGCTTCTTCGCGGGCAATGACGGCGGCGTCGGCACGCTCACCGGACCGTTGCTGTGGTCGGCCGGGCTGGACTACCTCAAGAACGACAACCGCGAGGTCGGCTTCGACGATCCGCGTGCGGCCGCCGCGTTCAGCAAGCTGCACACGTTGAACGCCAGCGGTTCCCTGCTGCTCGGCGCGCCTGCCGACTGGTCGGACCCGGGCGCGTTCGTCGACGGGCTCTGCGCGATGCAGTGGACCGGGCTGTGGAACGTCCCGAAGATCCGCGACGCGCTCAACGACGACTTCGGCGTGCTGCCGTTCCCGAAGCTGGACGACAGCGGCAAGCCGTCGGTGCCGGTCGGCGCGTACGGCGCGATGGTCAACGCGAAGAGCGCGCATGTCAACGAGGCCAAGGCGTTCGTGAAGTGGCTGTGGATCGACCAGACCGACAGCCAGCTGGAGTTCGCCACCCGCTACGGCTTCCACGTGCCCGCCCGGCAGAGCCTGATCGACAAGGCGCAGACGCTGCAGAGCGGCCCGGCCGCGGACGTGGTGAACTTCGTCAAGGAGAACAGCCACCTCGTCGGCGGTCCGGTGTGGACGCAGACGTCGAACACGGCGCTGTCGGACGCGGTCGCGAAGATCGCCAAGGAGGGCGCGGACCCGGTGGCGCAGACGAAGGCCGCGGTCACCGTCGCGCAGTCCGAGCTGAAACGCCTGTTCGGATGAAGCTGTCCCGGAAAACCCGGGACACGCTGGCGTTCTGGGGGTTCGTGGGTCCGTTCCTGCTCGGCCTGGCGATTTTCGCCTACGTGCCGATCGGGTGGAGCCTGTACCTGTCGTTCTTCGACGCGCGCAACACCGTCACCCCCAGCGTCTTCGTCGGACTGGACAACTACGCGCAGATGCTTTCCGACGGCCCGTTCGTCGCGAGCCTCGGCACGTTCAGCGTGTTCGCACTGTTCATCGTGCCGCTGACGTTCGTGCTGTCGCTGGCCTTGGCGGTCGGCGTGAACCAGCTGCGGTTCGCGCGGGCGTTCTTCCGTTCGGTGTTCTTCCTGCCGTTCGCGTGTTCGTACGTGGTGGCGTCGCTGATCTGGAAGACGTCGCTGTTCTCCGGCGTCCGCTACGGGCTCGCGAACACGGTCCTCGGCGTCTTCGGCATCGACCCGGTGGCGTGGACCGGCACCGTGCACCCGCCGCTGTACTGGGTGGTGCTGGTGACCGCGCGGCTGTGGCTGCAGCTCGGCTTCTACATGATCCTGTTCCTCGCCGCGCTGCAACGGATTCCGCAGCACCTGTACGAGGCGGCGTGGCTCGACGGCGCGAAGCCGGGCTGGCAGGTTTTCCGGCACATCACGCTGCCGCAGTTGCGCGCGACGTCGGTGGCCGTGCTGCTGCTGAACCTGATCAACGCCTATCAGGCGTTCGACGAGTTCTACAACATCATGGGCGATTCCCGGGGTTATCCGCCGTTCGCGCGGCCGCCGCTGGTGTACCTCTACTACACCTCCCTCGGCTCCGGCGGACAGGACCTGGGCCGCGGCAGCGCGGGCGCGGTCATCCTGGCACTGCTGATCGCCATGGTGACTCTCTTGCAGGGCAAGCTTTTCCGGTTCGATCGGAGCGCGACATGATCCGCGCGGTGCTTCGCTGGACGGCTCTCCTCGTGTCCGCGATCCTGTTCCTGCTGCCGTTCTACCTGTTGCTGCGCAACGGTCTCGCGTCCCGCGCGGAGCTCACCGCGCCCGGCTGGACGCTGTGGCCGAAGCAGATCCACTGGGAGAATTTCGCGAAGCTGTTCCACCAGCAGGACGTGCCGTTCGCGCGCAGCATCGTGAACTCGGTCGTCGTCGCGGTGCTGCAAACGGTCGGCCTGCTGGTGGTGTGCTCCCTCGCCGGCTACGGCTTGGCGCGGGTGCCGTACCGCTACTCGAAGCCGGTGTTCTACGCGGTGCTGGCGACGCTGATGATCCCGACGTCGGTGACGTTCGTCCCGAGTTTCGTCGTGGTCTCGACGCTGGGCTGGCTCTCGGACTTCCGCGGCCTGGTCATCCCCGGCTTGTTCAGCGCGTTCAGCGTCTTCCTCTTCCGGCAGTACTTCCTCGACTTCCCGAAGGAACTGGAAGACGCCGGCCGCGTCGACGGGCTGTCCCGCTGGGGCGTCTTCCGCAAGATCGTGGTGCCGAACTCGCTCGGCTTCTTCGCCGCGATCGCGGTGATCACCGTGATCGGCAGCTGGAACGCGTTCCTGTGGCCGCTGATCATCGCGCAGTCGCCGGACTCGTGGACGGTGCAGGTCGCGCTGTCCGGGCTGCTGACCGCGCAGAACCCGCAGCTGAACCTGCTGTTCCTGGCCGCGGTGCTGTCGATCGTCCCGATCGTGCTGCTCTTCGCGTTCCTCCAGCGATATCTGGTACGCGGGGTCACCGAATCCGGGTTGAAAGGCTGAAAACCGTCACATCGGCCGTCGAGCGCGCGTAACGTTTCGCCGTTAGCCACCGACGACTCACCGTCGCGACAGTCGCAGCAGGAGTGCACCCATGACGGACCCGTATCAGCAGCAGCCCTACCCCGGCCAGGACCCGACGGGCCATCCGTCCGGGCCGGTGCCCGCGCCTGGGTATCCGTCTACTCCTGGGTACGGGCAGCCGCCGGTGCCGTATGGGGCGCCGATGTACGGGGCGCCGTATGCGGCTCAGTACGCGACGCCGTTGAAGACCAGCGGGCTCGCGGTGGCTGGGATGGTCGTCGGGATTGTCGCGCTGATCTTTTTCTGGGTGCCGTTTTTTGATGTGGTCGCTGCTATTACGGCTATCGGGTTGTCTTGGGCTGGGATGGTTCAAGCCGGCAAGCCTGGGTGGACTGGGCAGGGGATGGGGATCGCCGGGCTGGTCTGCGGGATTTTGGCGGCTATTCCGGCGGTGATTTTCTTGATTTGGTTCTTTGTTTCTTTGTCTGCTGTTGGGGCTACTTGCGCGTTTTATTGCTGAGGGTTTTTTGGGTTCGGCTCGTCGCCTGGCGGCGACATTGCCGGTTGATGGTTGCGTGGGGCACCCCGAAGTCTGATTGTGCTGACGGTTCGGGGGTGCTTCGTATCGGGGTTGGGGGAGGGCTGGGTGCCACGCTGTTTGAGCGCACTGGCTGCGGTTTTCTGCGCGACTCTGGCGTTGCTCCTTTGAGTGGGGCGGCGGGCGGGTAGCGCCCCAATGTGGCATTGGGTGCATGTGATGCACCCAATGTGGCGTTCGGTGCATGTGACGCACCCAATGTGGCGTTCGGTGCGTGCGATGCACCCAATGTGGCGTTCGGTGCGTCTGACGCACCCAATGTGGCATTGGGTGCGCGGGATGCGCCCAATGCGGCGGTGCGGGGAGATCTCGGCGGCGTCGCCGGGGAAGCGGTCCGTGAAGGGCTCCTTGAGGGAATCTAATTCCCTCAAGGAGTCCTTCACGTCCGACGGAGGGGTCGTGAGGGGAACCCTAAGGAACTCTGAGTCCGTGAAGGTGGCCCTCACGGACGGACCGCGCCGCAGGAGACGGATCTTGCCCTCCGTTCGGCGGTAGTGGGTGCCTTGCCCTTGTGACAGAGTCTCCCCCGTTGTCACGGCAAATGTGAGAGACCTTCACGTTCTGCTTCGGCTTAGTTCACCGGATCGTCATGGGCGTCCGGAAGCGTGCGAGGTCCGGCGAGGACGGGGAGTAAGGACCATGGCGGAGCTGACCAGACGGGCGTTCACCACCGCGGGCGTGGCTGGAGTGGGGTTGTTGCTCTGCACCCCGACGGCGAACGCGCTGGACCGGGCGTTGCGGCGGACTGCGCAGCGGGCCGTGCGGACCACCGGCACGACGCTGGAGCAGGCTGCGTATGGGGCGGATACGGGGTATTCGCGGCTGTCCGCCGGGCCGGGGTGGCCGGTCGCGGTTCGGGCCGATCTCGTCGAGGCCAAGGCTGGGCGCGACGACCGGCGGACTGCGCTCGGGGCGTTCGTGCAGTTCACCGACCTGCATATCACCGACACCGAATCGCCTGCTCGGTTCGAGTATCTGCATCCGTTCATCGCGTCCGCGCACCGGCCCCAGGAAACGTTGGGGACCGTCGCGACCAGTGCGCTCGTCAAGCGGGTCAACAGTCTCCGCGCGGGGCCGTTCACCGGGCGGCAGTTCGACTTCGTCATGACCACCGGCGACAACACCGACAACCACGAGCTGATCGAGCTCGACTGGTTCCTCACCACGCTCAACGGCGGCGCGATCACGCCCAACTCCGGCGACCCGAACCGCTACGAGGGCGTCCAGGCATCCGGCAATCTGGCGTTCTGGAACCCGGACAGGCAGCTCGCCGACGACTACACCAGGAAGGGCTTTCCGCAGATCCCCGGCCTGCTCGAGGCGGGCATCGCGCCCTTCACCGCGCCTGGGCTGAATCTGCCGTGGTACTGCACGTTCGGCAACCACGACGACAGCGTCGTCGGCACGCTGCCGGAGGGCATCCCGGGCATCGAAGGCTGGTACACCGGCAAGTACAAGGTCATCGGCAAGGACGAGAGCAGCGCGCGCAAGCTCGGCACCGCCATCCAGAACGGCCAGAGTGTGCCGCTCAGTGAGCTGTTCGGCGGCGGTACCGTCCGCGAGGTCACGCCGGATCCGCGGCGGCGGCCGTTCAGCACCTCGGAGTTCGTCAAGGCGCATCTGGCCGCGAAGAACACCGGGCCGGGTCCGGTCGGGCACGGGTTCACCGACGCCAACTCCGACGGGCGCAACGTCTACTACACCTTCCGGATCGCGCCTGGGGTCACCGGCATCAGCCTCGACACGACTACGCAGGGCGGGCTCGCCGACGGGTCGATCGGGCTCGCGCAGTTCAACTGGGTCGAGGCGACGCTCAAGCGCAACAGCTCGACGTACTACGACTTCTTCGGCCGCAAGGTCACGCATTCCGTCACCGACGAGCTGTTCGTCCTCTTCAGCCACCACACCAGCGGCACGATGGGCAACCTCCTGCCCGACATGCGCAATCTGCTGGACCCTCGGCTGAACGGCGACACCTTCGTCGCGATGCTGCAGCGCTTCCCGAACGTCGTCGCGTGGGTCAACGGGCACACCCACCTCAACAAGATCACCCCGCACGTCGGCAAAACCCCGGTGCAGAGCTTCTGGGAGATCAACACCGCCAGCCACATCGACTTCCCGCAGCACGCACGGATCATCGAGCTGGCCGACAACCATGACGGCACGCTCTCGCTGTTCACCACGCTCATCGAGGCCGACGCCCCGTACGCCGTGGACTACTCCGCCCACACCCCCGAGGCACTCGCTTCGATGTACCGCGAGTTCTCCTACAACGACATCCACGCGAACCTCAGCCACGTCGGCGAGACGGGCGACCGCAATACCGAGCTGCTGCTGACTAACCCGCTCAGCTGATTACCCGCGAGGTAATCGACGCCACGCGCCCGGCTGCGGTTGACTGCTCGGCATGACCGACGTCGAAGGCACGCAGCTGTTCCACAAAACGATGCCGTTCAGCGAGCGGCTCGGCATCGAGGTGCTGGAGCACGGCCCGCACCTGGTCCGCAGCCGGCTCGCGTGGGACGAATCGCTGTGCACGCTCGGCGGCGTGCTGCACGGCGGGGCCCTGATGGCGCTGGCCGATTCGACCGGAGCCGTCTGCGCGTTCCTCAATCTTCCCGAGGGCGCGCAGGGCACGACCACGCTGGAGTCCAAGACGAACTTCCTGCGCGGCGTCCGTTCGGGGTACGCCACCGCGTCGTCCAGACCACTGCACACCGGGCGCCGCGTGGTGGTCGTCGAGACCGAGATCCATGACGACGACGGCAAACTGGCCGCGAAAATCACCCAGACGCAAGCAGTGTTGTAGCGGCGGCCCTTTACTTACCCGCCCCGGAAGGCGAAAATCTTTGGCTACCACTGGGGTCTGGGGACGGAGCCGGAATGCGGGTTCGCGGGTTGGTCACGTTACTGTCCATCGTCATGCTCACGGCTGGTGCGGCGCAGGCCGCCGCGGAACCGCGGCACGCGCGTAACGACGAGGCCATCGACTACCACGAGTGGTCGTCCGGCTCGTTCTTCGCGGGCCGGCTCGACGGGCTCGGCTTCGGCTACGGCGGCCTGCGGATCACGCATCCGGCGGGCAGCGTCGCGCACACCGAACCGGGGCTCGGCACCACGCGCACCTACGACTACGGCACGTGGACGTCGCCGAAGTACCGGCAGGGCTTCGACGCGACGCAGCTGATCGCGTCGTGGAACGCGCGCACCCCGGCGAAGACGTGGCTGGAGGTGCAGGCCCGCGGCCGGACCTCGGCGGGGACCGAAACCGCGTGGTACACGATGGGCCGCTGGGCCAGCGGGGACGGCGACATCCACCGCACCAGCGTCGACGGGCAGAGCGACGACAACGCCTCGGTCGACGTCGACACGCTCGCCACGAAGGCGGGCGTCACGCTGCGTTCGTACCAGCTGCGCGTGATGCTCTACCGCGAGCAGGGTTCGCCGACCACGCCGACGCTGTCCTCGCTCGGCGCGATGACCTCGAACGTGCCGGACCGGTTCGACGTACAGACCACCAAGCCCGGCCGGGCGCGCGGGATCGAGCTGAAGGTGCCGCCGTTCGCCCAGAACATCCACAAAGGACAGTTCCCGCAGTACGGCGGCGGCGGGGAGGCGTGGTGCAGCCCGACGTCGACCGAGATGGTCGCCGAATACTGGGGCCGCAAGCCGAGCGCGGAGCAGATGGACTGGATCCCGGCGGATTACCAGGACCGCTCGGTGGTTTATGCCGCGCGCGGCACCTACGACTACGCGTACGACGGCACCGGCAACTGGCCGTTCAACACCGCGTACGCCGCTTCGCTCGGCTTGCGCGGGCACATCACCCGGCTGCACGACCTGAACGAACTCGAGGACTACATCGCGCGCGGCATTCCGGTGATCACGTCGCAGTCGTTCCTGGCGAGTGAACTGGACGGCGCGGGCTACGGCACGGCCGGGCACCTGATGGTCGTGGTCGGCTTCACCCAGTCGGGCGATGTAATTGCCAACGACCCAGCGTCCAGCTCCGACGACCGCGTGCGGACGGTGTACAAGCGGGACCAGTTCGAGAAGATCTGGCAGCGCACGAAGCGGCACACCGAGAGCGGCGCGGTGGCTGGCGGGCCGGGCGGAGTGGTTTACCTGATCACGCCGTGAGGCGCTGAGCAGGTGGCTCGTGAGTGGCGAAGCCGGTTCTCACCGGCCTGAACACTCACGAGGCTGGCCTATGGCGAGATGCGCATGATCCGTGATTAGCTGCCCGCGAGAACGCCGTCGCGGGTGAAAGGTTGTGCGCATGCCGTACGAGGTCCAGGGAGTGGTGTCGCGGGCCAAGGGTGAGCCGGTCACGCTCGAGACGGTCGTGGTGCCCGATCCCGGGCCTGGCGAGGCCGTCGTGTCGGTGCAGGCGTGCGGGGTCTGCCACACCGACCTGCACTATCGCCAGGGCGGGATCAACGACGAGTTCCCGTTCCTGCTCGGGCACGAGGCCGCGGGGCGGGTGGACAAGGTCGGCGCGGGCGTCACCGACCTCGCGCCCGGCGACTACGTCATCCTCAACTGGCGCGCGGTCTGCGGCACCTGCCGGGCCTGCAAACGCGGCAAGCCTTGGTACTGCTTCTCGACTTTCAACGCCGAGCAGCCGATGACGCTCACCGACGGCACGAAGCTCTCCCCCGCGCTGGGCGTCGGGGCCTTCCTCGAGAAGACTCTCGTCCACAGTGGACAGTGCACGAAGGTCGACGAGCGCGCTGAGCCCGCCGTTGCCGGGTTGCTGGGCTGCGGCGTGATGGCCGGGCTCGGCGCGGCGATCAACACCGGCGCGGTCGGGCGCGGCGATTCGGTCGCGGTGATCGGCTGCGGCGGCGTCGGCGACGCGGCCGTCGCGGGTGCGCGGCTGGCCGGGGCGACCACGATCGTCGCGATCGACACCGACGACCGGAAACTCCAGTGGGCCAAGGACTTCGGGGCCACGCACACGGTCAACAGCCGGGGCCTCAGCGAGGAGGACGTGGTCGCCGCGATGCAGGACGCGACGAACTCGTTCGGCCCGGACGTCGTGATCGACGCGGTCGGGCGGCCGGAGACCTGGCGGCAGGCGTTCTACGGCCGCGACCTCGCCGGCACCGTCGTGCTGGTCGGCGTGCCCACGCCGGACATGAAGCTCAACGACCTGCCGCTGATCGACTTCTTCTCGCGCGGCGGTTCGCTGAAGTCGTCGTGGTACGGCGACTGCCTGCCGTCGCGGGACTTCCCGATGCTGGTCGACCTGTACCTGCAGGGCAGGCTGCCGCTGGACAAATTCGTCACGGAGCGGATCGGCGTCGACGGCGTGGAGCAGGCTTTCGAGCGAATGCACCACGGCGACGTGCTGCGCAGCGTGGTGGAGTTCTGATCCTTTTCGCCGACGCGGACTATCCGGCCGACCCGTACCCGGGCACGCGGCCGGACTGTTCGTTCGTGCACCTCGACGGCGCGGGCCACGCGTTGGACACCGCGCCGCCGGGGTGGCGTTCCCGCACGCCGCTGCTCGCGTACGGGTCGAACGCGTGCCCGTCGAAGATCACTTGGCTGCGCACCCAGCTCGGCCTGACCGGACCGGTCGTCGCGGCGCGTGTGCAGTGCACCGGGCTCGCCGCGGTGTGGGCCGCCGGGCTGCGGCAACGTGACGGCCAGCGCCCGGCAACGCTCACCGCGCTGCCGGGCGTGACGGAGGACCACTTCGTCTGGTTCGCGACGCCGGAACAGCTGGCGGTGCTGGACATCTGCGAGGGCCGCGGCAATCGGTACGACCTGGCGACGCTGGACCACGCCGACATCCGCCTCGACGGCGTGCTGCTCTCCGGCGTGCACGCGTACGTCGGGGCCTCGCCGATCAGATACCCGTTGCTGGTCAACGGATCCCCGGTCCGCGTCGCCGACGTCAACCAAGCCGACGCGGCGGCGCTCGTCGGCGAACCAGCGGCCGGGCACGGTCTCGCCTGCACCGTCTTGCCGCCGGAAAAGACCTTCAGCTGACTCGCGGATCCGGAATCGCGCGCACGGTAAGGAAACCCAGCGGCTCCCGCGTCAACCGGGCATGTCGCTCCGGATCGACCGAAGCGGCTTCGGCAGGCGGACGTCCTTCACGCAGTTGCTCGATCAGGAACCCGGCCTCGCGCAGTTCCGCGCAGGTGCGTTCCAGCGGAGCCAGCCAGTACCGCACTTTCCAGCCGCGGCTCCAGACCTCCTCGATGACCCGGACGTCGAAGTAATTGCCGCCGTGCCGCAGCCAATCGCCGGTCGGATGCTGCCTCGACAGCACCAGCGCCCCGCCCGGCCGCAGCACCCGGCGGAACTCGCGCAGCGCACCCACCCGGTTGTCCACGTACTCCAGCGCGAGGGCGAACAGCACCTGGTCCACCGACGCGTCCGGCAGCCAGGTCAGCGGTTCGGCCAGATCCTGGACGCGGAACTCGCCCTCCGGAACCCGTTCGCGGCTCAGTTCGACCATGCGAGGGCTGAGGTCGAACCCGGTCACTCGCGCGCCGCGGGCGGTCAGTTCTTCGGCGTAGAGGCCGGGACCGCACGCGGCGTCGAGGACGTGCTGCCCGGCGACGTCGCCTAGCAATTCCAGGCAGGCCGGACGGTCGTAGTGCGCGTTGTAGAACCCGTTCTGCGCGTGGTCGAGGAATTCGTCGGCGAACACTTCGTATTGCGGAAAGGAACCCACTGCATCGCTCACCCGCGCCAGTCTGCCCGCGCGGGCGCGTTCAGCCGAGCAGTTTTCCGGGGTTCAGGATCCCGGTCGGGTCCACCGCGGACTTGGCCGCGCGCAGCACGTCCAACCCGATCCGGCCGATCTCCGCCTCCAGGTACGGCGCGTGGTCGACCCCGACCGCGTGGTGGTGGCTGATCGTCCCGATCCCGGTGATCGCCTCGCACGCCGCCGCCTTCGCGCGCTGCCACTGTCCGACCGGATCGGTGTCGTCGCGCGAGGTCAGCACGGTGAAGTACAGCGACGCGCCGGTTTCGTAGGCGTGCGAAACGTGGCACATCACGATCGCCCGGCCCAGCGAGGCCACCAAAGCCGCGCGCACCGCGTCGTGCAGTTCGTCCAAATTGGACCAATAGGCGGCGGTCTCCAGGGTTTCCACGCACACCCCGAGGTCCAGCAACGCATCGCGCTGGCGTGGTCCGTTGAACCGGCCGTGCCGCCAGGACTCGCCGAGCACCTTGCCGATCCGCACGGCCCCGGAACACTTCAGCATCGCGGACGTCCGCCGCCGGCGCCGGGCCACGTCGCCTTCCCAGCCGACGATCAGCAGACACGGGTTCTTGACCCGGCGCGCCGCCAGGTAGGTCTTCAGTGCCGTGGTCTTCAGCCCGGCGTTGAGCGAGAACGACACGTTCGTTTCGTCCACATCGGACAGCCGGGTGACGTCCGCCAGCGCGTGGTCCTGCGCGAGCTTGCGCACCGCCGCCGCTCCGGCCTCCCAGCCATCGACGATCCAGCCCTCGTAATGCCGCTGCTCGGGCAACGGCCGGACGCGCAGGGCGACCTCGGTGATCACGCCGAGCGTGCCCTCGCTGCCGACCGCGAGCTGCCGCAGATCCGGCCCGGCCGCGGACGCCGGCGCGACGCCGAGCCGCCACTCGCCCTTGGGCGTGGCCAGCCGGACCCCGGCGACCATGTCCTCGAACCGGCCGTAACCGGACGACGCCTGGCCTGCCGAACGCGTCGCCGCGAACCCGCCGATGGTGGCGCGTTCGAACGACTGCGGCACGTGGCCGAGCGTGTAGCCGTGCGCCGCGAGCAGCCGCTCCGCCTCGGGGCCGCGCACGCCAGCCTGCAGGACCGCGATCCGCGACACCGGGTCCACCGACACCAGCTCGTCGAGCCGCACCAGGTCCAGCACGACGACCGCCGCCTTGTCGCCGCGCAGCGCCGCGACCCCGCCGACCACCGAGGTGCCGCCGCCGAACGGGACCACGCCGATGTCGTGCCGCACGCAGAGGTCCAGCACGGCCTGCACCTCGTCCGGGTCCGCGGGCAGCAGCACCGCGTCCGGCACCGGCACCTCGTCGCCCGTCCGCGCGTGCAGCAGGTCCAGATAGGACAGACCGCCGGTGCGGCCGAGCCGTTCCTGAGGATCGACCAGCACGTGGTCCGCACCGAGAAGGTCCTCGAACTCGGTACGGACGGGCACCGTCAGCGCGGACTCGGCGACCGGACGGACCGCGGCGGTTTTCCCGCCTCGATCCGGGCCGACCTGGCCGATACGCTGGCTGAGCCACCGGACCGCGCGATCGGGCAGACCGGCCGCGGCCGAGCCCTCCTCGGTCCACGAACGCCGGATGCGGTGGTTGATGAGATCGCTCACGACTACAGTGTGACACATGGACGTCAAACGTCACTCCCGCCCGGGAGCGGCCCCCTCCGCGCTCGCGGACGCCCGCAGCCGCCCGACCTCGGCTCGCGTCGCCGACGACGAGCTTCTCGACGCCGCGCGCCAGTGCGTGCTCGCGGTCGGCGTGCGGCGCACCACGCTGGCCGAAATCGCCCGAACCGCGCAGGTCAGCCGCATGACGGTGTACCGGCGGTTCCCCGATGTCCGCAGTGTGCTCGCCGCGCTGATGACGCGCGAGTTCAGCGGACTGCTGCAGCGGGTGAACGAGACCGGCGACCAGACGGCGCACGCGCGCGACCGCATCGTGCACCTGGCGGCGGCCAGCGTCGGCGCGCTCTCGGCCGACCCGCTGTTCCGGACGCTGCTGGACGTCGACGCCGAACTGGTGCTGCCGTACATCGTCGAGCGGCTGGGTGCGACGCAGCATTTCGCCGAGCACGTGCTCCGAAGCCTGCTCGAAGAAGGTCACCGAGACGGCTCGGTGCGCGTCGCCGGGGTCGCCGCGCAGGCGCGCTCGGTGCTGCTGGTCGTGCAGTCGTTCGCGTTCTCGCTGCGCCCGGCCACCGCCGACGTCGACGAGGCCGCCTTGCTCGCCGAATTCCGGCACCTGGTCGAAGCGGGGTTGAAACCATGAGCACCGGATCCCTCAACGCGCGCCGCCGCGAACGCGAACTGTCCCGGCTGGTCGACGGTGAACGAGTCGACGTCCTCGTGGTCGGCGGCGGGGTCACCGGCGCGGGCATCGCACTCGACGCGGCCGCGCGGGGTCTCTCCGTCGCGCTGGTCGAGGCGCACGACCTCGCGTTCGGCACGTCGCGCTGGTCCAGCAAGCTCGTGCACGGCGGACTGCGGTACCTCGCGAAGGGCGAACTCGGCCTTGCCCACGAGAGCGCCGTGGAGCGCGGGATTCTCCTGACGCGCACCGCGCCGCACCTCACGCGCGCGATGCCGCAGCTTTTTCCGCTCTACCCGGGTACTTCCGCCGCGCAGCAGGCTTTGATCGCCGCCGGCCTCCGGGCCGGTGACGGCTTGCGGCGGGCCGCGCGTACGCCGTCGTCCGTGCTGCCTGCGCCGCGCCGGATCCCCGCTGCCGAGGCGCTGGCCCTCTCCCCTGGCCTCGCTCCCGGCGGACTACGCGGTGCGCTGCTGGCGTACGACGGTGCTTTGGTCGATGACGCACGTCTCGTGGTCAGCATCGCCCGCACCGCGGCCTTGCTCGGCGCTCGGATTCTCACGCGGTTGTCGGCGGTTTCCTTGTCTGGCAACGAAGCGCAGGTAAGTGATGGGACCTCGTCGTACACGCTTCGCGCGCGGCAGGTCATCAACGCGACCGGCGTCTGGGCGGACAGGCTGACCGATTCCGTCCAGCTGCGGCCTTCCCGTGGGTCGCACCTGGTGCTCGCGCCGGACACCGTGCGGGTCGGAGCCACGTCGGTCAACATCCCGGTCCCGGGCGAGACCAATCGGTTCGTGTTCCTGCTGCCGCAGCTCGACGGTCGGGTCTACTTAGGACTCACCGACGAACCCGTATCCGGCGGAGTCCCGGACGTCCCCACTGTTCCGGAGTCCGATGTGGACTTCCTGCTCTCGACTGCTTCCTCGGTGCTGAACCGCCCGTTGACCGCCGCGGACGTGCTCGGCTCGTACGCCGGATTGCGCCCGCTCGTCTCCGGTTCCGCCGGACGCAGCGCGGACCTGTCCCGGAAACACGCGGTGATCACCGGCTCGGACGGTGTGCTCACGGTGGTCGGCGGGAAGCTGACGACGTATCGGCGCATGGCCGAGGACGCCGTCGACGCCGCCTTGACGCACGCCGGATTGCCCGCAGGCCCTTCGCGGACCGCCAAACTGCCGCTGCTCGGTGCCGCCCCACGCTCGCGACTGTCGCTTGTGGACGCTCCGGCGCGGTTGGTGGCCAAGTACGGCACCGAAGCACCGCGCGTCGCGGCGCTCGGCGAATTGGAACCGGAATTCGCCGCCCCGCTGTGCGACTCGACGGAAATCACCGCGGCGGAGGTGGTGTGGGCGGTCCGCCACGAAGGCGCGACGACGGTCGAGGACGTCCTCGAACGCCGCACCCGGCTGGCCCTCGTCCCCGCCGACGCCGAAGCCGCACGGGATCGGGTGGCCGAACTGGTGGAGAAAGCACTGGCCGGACTGTCCTGACCCGACCCAGCGCAGCCCCAATGTGGCATTGGGTGCGTCAGACGCACCGAACGCCACATTGGGTGCGTCACATGCACCCAATGCCACATTGGGGTCAGCACCACGAACGGGTGGTTGTCGCGGTATTCACGCACGAGGGGACCACTCGCACACGTTTTACTCGCGCATTTCTTGCCGACAGCACAACCTGGACAGATGCGCAAAGGAAACTGGGAGCGGCACCCCGTGCTGCACGAAACCGCGGGGAAAGTTGTCAGAGCCGCCGAACTCGAAGAACTGGGCATGTCCAGGAGCAGCATCTACCGGCGCTGCCTTCCAGGCGGACCCTGGCGTCGGATTCTTCCCGGCGTCGTGCTGCTTCTGCCGTGCGAACCTGACGCTCCGCAGCGAATCGAAGCGGCGTTGTTGAGGGCCGGTCCCGATGCGATGGTGACGGGCCTGTGGGCGGCACGGCTGCACGGGCTGAACCAGATCCCCGAACCAGACCAGATTCACCTGTTGGTTCCAGAGAAGCGGGAAGTAAGCAGCGTGGGCTTCATGGTCGTGGAACGCACCACTCGGCTTCCCCAGGCTGTGGTCAGGAGTGGAGTTCCGGTAGCACCCGCGTATCGAGCCGTACTGGACGCAGCGCGGCGAATCCGCGATTTCGATGCCGTCCGGTCGCTCTTGGCCGAGTCTGTGCAGCGACGGCGTTGCACCCTGGAACAGCTTAGTCGCGAGCTAAGCCGCGGAAGCCAGCGCGGCTCTGCTCTGCCCCGTCGCGCGCTGATCGCACTTCTGGCAGGAACGCAGTCCATAGCGGAGGCCGACGCTTGGGAAATCTGCAAAAGAACAGGCCTTCCTGAAGCCGAATGGAACGTCGTAGTCACCACCGGCACTGGCGAGTTCGTGGCCAGACCTGATGCGTGGTGGGACGAGGTGGCGTTTGCCTGGGAGATCGACTCACGGGCCTGGCACGAGAAATGGGACGACTACTCCGCCACACTCCAGCGGAACGCTCGCTACGCCGCCGCGGGCATTGTCGTACTCCAGACGCTTCCGATCAGATTGCGTACTGAGCCAGACCAGGTGGCGGCAGAACTTCGCGCCGCGCACGAAGCTGCGGCACGCCGCCCACGTCCCTCTGTAATCCGTCATCGCGCGGCCTGAGCGTGGCGTGCCCCAATGTGGCATTGGGTGCGTCAGACGCACCGAACGCCACATTGGGTGCGTCGCATGCACCCAATGCCACATTGGGGCGGGTACCTACCGGCAAGGCAGCTTGACGGGTCGTTGGGTTTTTGCAACAGTGCGGTCCATGAGCCCGGTGCGGCGTGGCAAGGAGCTGCCGATCCACAACCGGCTGCCGGTGCTGCGCGCGGAGCGCGGGATGAGCCGGGCGGAGCTCGCCGAGGCGGTCGAGGTCAATCCGCAGACGATCGGGGCACTGGAGCGCGGCGATCATTACCCGAGTCTCGACCTGGCGTTGCGCATTTGCGCGGTGTTCGACCTGCCGGTGGAGGCCGTGTTCAGCCGGGCGCCGCTGGAGGGGGACGCGTGACGCTGGAGATCGACCGGATCAGCAAGCGGTTCGGCGCGAAAACCGCGCTCGACGGCGTGAGTTTCACCGCGGCGCCGGGCGAGCTGTTCGGGTTCGTCGGCAGCAACGGCGCGGGCAAGACCACCACGATGCGGATCGTGCTGGGGGTGCTGACCGCCGATTCCGGCGAGGTGCGCTTCGACGGGCGGCCGATCACGCACGACACTCGCGCGCAGATCGGGTACCTGCCCGAGGAGCGCGGGCTGTACCCGAAAATGAAGGTCCTCGACCAGCTCGTCTACCTCGCCGAACTGCACGGCCTCAGCACCAACGACGCCCACCGCGCCGCCGAGTTGTGGATGGCGAAGCTGGGGCTCGGGCCGAAGCGCAAGGACGACATCCAGAAGCTCAGCCTCGGCAACCAGCAACGCGTGCAGCTCGCCGCCGCGCTGGTGCACGACCCGGCGTTGCTGGTGCTCGACGAACCGTTCTCCGGCCTCGACCCGCTCGCGGTCGACGTGCTGAGCGGCGTGCTGCGCGAGAAGGCGGCGGCGGGAGTGCCGGTGGTGTTTTCCAGCCATCAGCTCGACCTCGTGGAGCGGCTGTGCGACCGGGTCGGCATCATCCGCGACGGCCGGATGGTCGCGGTCGGCACCGTGGACGAGCTGACCCGCGACGCCGGACGTCGGCTGGTCGTCACCGCGCCCAGCGCGAATCCCGGTTGGGCGGCAACGGTTCCCGGTGCCCGGGTGCTCGAAAACCACGGCACCACAACGGTGCTGGAGCTGTCGCCCAGTGCCGATGACCAGGCCGTGCTGGCCGCCGCGCTGGCCACCGGTCCGGTGACCGAATTCAGCCACCGCCGCCGTACGCTGGCCGACCTGTTCCGCGATTCCGTCGCCACGCCGGGAGCACCTCGATGAGCCGGATCCGTCCCGTCCGCGCGGTGCGGCTGGTGGCCAAGCGGGAACTCAACGCACGGCTGCGCACTCGGTCCTTTGTGCTCAGTACCGCGGTAATGCTGTTGCTGCTGCTGGGTTACGTCGCGCTGCAGGTGTTCCTCGCCAGCGACCGGGAGACCACTC
The DNA here is from genome assembly GCF_000158875.1 of Streptomyces sp. AA4. Taxonomy (NCBI): domain Bacteria; kingdom Bacillati; phylum Actinomycetota; class Actinomycetes; order Kitasatosporales; family Streptomycetaceae; genus Streptomyces; species Streptomyces sp. AA4. Next base: position 7,555,831 of record NZ_GG657746.1, read on the forward strand.
GCGTCGCGTTGGCCGGACAAGCCCAGGGCATCGCCGCGCAACTGGAGAACAACGACCGGCACCTCAAGATCGTCCTGGTCCAGTCCGAATCGGACGGACTGACCCAGGTCCGCGACGGCGACGTCGACGCACTCGTCTCCGGCAGCGCTTCCCGGCCGCGGGTGGTCGTTAAGTCCACTTTGGACCCACAACTGCGTACGACACTGGACGGCATCGCGCAGCAACAGGTCCTCGACGCACAGCTGTACTCCGCGAACCTCGACCCCGCCGCCGTGCACCAGGCGGTATCCGCCACCCATGCTGACGTGCAGGCCCTCGAACCCGCGGATCCGCAGGCCGGGACGAAGCTCGTGACCGGGATCGTGGTCGCGATCCTGTTGTACGTCAGCATCATGACCTACGGGATGTTCGTCGCGCAGGGCGTGGTCGAGGAGAAATCCAGCCGCGTCGTGGAAATTCTGCTCGCGACCGTCCGTCCGGTGCATTTGCTGCTGGGCAAGGTCATCGGGCTCGGCCTGGTCGGCTTGACGCAGCTCGCGATCCTCGCCGCAGCCGGTTTAGTGGCCGGTGGCGTATCCGGAGTGTTCTCGATTTCCAGCGTCACGCTGGGGACACTGGGCTGGGGTTTCGTCTGGTATCTGCTCGGTTTCTTCCTCTACGCGATGCTGTACGGCGCGGCTGGTGCACTGGTGTCCCGGCAGGAGGACACGCAGGCGGTGGTCGGACCGGTGAATATCGCGCTGGTCATCGGGTTCGTCGCGGGGATCAACCTGCTGACCCAGGCCCCGCAGGGGACGGCGACGCGGGTCGTGTCGCTGATTCCGTTGCTGTCGCCGGTTCTGATGCCCGCGCGGATCGCGCTCGGCACGGTCGAGCCGTGGGAAATCGTGCTGTCGCTGGTGCTGACGGGCGCGCTGATCGCCGTGGTCACCTGGGCTGGTGCGCGGGTGTACCGGAATGGAGTACTGCGGGTCGGCAGCCGCGTACGGCTGGTTGACGCGTTGCGCCGTTAGGGCACTCGGCCTAGCACGCAGACCACGGGCGGCTCCAGATCGAGGGTTTCGATTCGGAGCTGGGTGAACCCAGCTTCGGTGAGCTTCTCGGTCAGCTCTTCGGTTGCCGCGGCCGCTGTCACGCCTGGGAGGCGTGGTTGAGATACCAACGCAACACGTCCGCCCGAACACAACAACCGGCCCAGCTCCCACAGCCGGGCTACCGGAGCCGGCCACATGCCCAGCGTGTTGACCGCCAGCGCGGCATCGAACGGTCCTTCGGCGAGCGACAAGTGCTCGACCGACGCGCACACCAGCCGCACTCGCCCAGCCCGGACCGCCGCCCGATTTCGGTGTCGTGCCTGGCGAATCATCACCGCCGAATGGTCGACCCCGACCACCAGCGCCGCCCGGTCCGCCAGCGCGGCGACCGCCACGCCCGGACCGCAGCCGAGTTCGAGAACCCGCTCGGAAGGCTGGACGTCGAGCAATCGCACCGCCCACCGATTGCGCGTCACGTTCGACGACCGTCGCCCCATGATCAGCCCGGCGACGTGTCCCGGAACCCCGGTCGGCCGGTGAAACTGCGCGATCCCGCCGCGCGGGCCCCACCAGCGCAAAGCCCGTTCCATCACGTTCATGGGGCGAGCCAACCACTTCGAGTACGCTTGAAGTCAAATGATTGCCACCCTGTCCATCGGCGAACTCGCCGAGCGCACCGGCGTGCCGACGAGCGCGTTGCGTTATTACGACGAACTCGGTCTCGTGCGCCCCGCGGAGCGGGAAGCGGGCCGGCGACGCTACGCCGAGTCCGCGGTCAAGGACGTGGGCGTGCTGCTGTTCTTCCAGGAAATCGGCTTCACGCTGTCCGAAATCGGCCGTTTCCTGACCGGCGGACAATCCGGCCGCCAGGAAATGATCGACGGCAAACTCGCCGAACTGACCGAGCAGCAGCGCCGCATCGAGATCGCCCGCGCCGCGCTCGAACACGGACGGCACTGTCCGGCCCGTGATCCGCTGAAGTGCCCGCGGTTCTGGTCGATCATCGAAAAGCGGCAAAGCGGCCTGTCCCTCGCGGAAAGCCACGAACAGGCACACGACCCTAAGACCCGGTAATCGCCCCGTACCGCTGCAGTGCGACCTGCCGTTCCTCCGCGTGGTCCACGATCGGCTGCGGATACCCCTCTGGACGCTCTTTCAGCACGTGCACCGCTTTGCCCGCCACACCACGCAATTCCGGGACATACCGGCGCACGTAATCGCCCTTCGGGTCGAATTTCTGCCCCTGCGTGGTCGGATTGAAGATCCGGAAGTACGGCGCGGCGTCCGTTCCGGAGCCAGCGACCCATTGCCAGTTCAGCTGATTCGACGCCAGGTCGCCGTCGACCAGATGCTTCATGAAGTGCCGCGCCCCCCACCACCACGGCAAATGCAGGTCCTTCACCAGGAAACTCGCCACGATCATCCGGACCCGGTTGTGCATCCAGCCCTCGGCCAGCAGCTGCCGCATTCCGGCGTCGACGATCGGGTAGCCCGTCCGCCCCTCGCGCCACAACGCGAACATCTCCCGCGCGGTTTTTCCGGTGTCGTAACGCATTCCGTCGAAACGCTGATCGTAATTCCGCCGCGCGGTTTCCGGCCGGTGCCACAGGACGTCGGCGTGAAACTCGCGCCAGCACAGCTCGGAGCGCAAGGCCTGCGCGCCCTCGGACCGGTTTCCGGCCAGGTCGGCCAGCATCGTCCGCGGATGGATCGCGCCCCAGCGCAGATAGGGGGAAAGCCTGGTGGTGCCAGCATGATCCGGACGATCGCGTTCGGTCGCATACTCCGCGAGACCGTCGGCGAGAAACTCCTGCCACCCCGCCAGCGCGGCTTCCTCCCCCGCGGGCGGCAGCTCGCACTCCACCTCCGGAGGTTCCGGCAAGGGTTCCGAAGAAGCGGGCTTGACCCAGTCCACAATAGACACATTGGTGTCCGCCGGACGAGGCCAGCCGTGCTGCGCCCAGGCCCGGTAGAACGGAGTGAAGACCCGATACGGCGTCCCGTCCGGCTTGGTGACCCGCCCTGGCGTCACGGCGTACGGAGAACCCGTCGGCACCCACTGAATTCGATGCTCTGCCAAAGCTTCAGCCACGGCATCGTCACGCTCCCGCCCATAGGGTGCGGTATCCGCAGAGACATGCACTGCCGCCGCCCGAATTTCCCGCGCCGCCGCGACGACCTCTCGCACCGGATCGCCGCACCGCACCATCAACCGTCCGGACAACGCTTTGTCCAGTTCCCGCAAGGAATTCAGCAGAAACGCGATCCGCGGCGAACCGGCCGGTTCGAGCAACCGGTCGTCCAGCACGTACAGCGCCAGCAGGTGCTTGCTGTGCTTGGCCGCCTCGAACAGGGCGGCGTGGTCCCGCAATCGCAGATCCCGGCGGAACCACAGCACGACCGGCGCTTCCATCGTCATGCCGCACAACGATAAACGCCCCGCCGCGCGAAAGCACGACGGGGCGTTTCAGCGAGCAGCGGCTCAGCGCTCCGACATCGGGGTGTAGTCCCGGGAGGCGTAGCCGGTGTAGATCTGGCGCGGGCGGCCGATCTTCGTCTGCGGGTCGTTGATCATCTCGCGCCAGTGCGCGATCCAGCCGGGCAGCCGGCCGAGCGCGAACAGCACGGTGAAGAACTTCGTCGGGAACCCGAGCGCGCGGTAGATCAGACCGGTGTAGAAGTCCACGTTCGGGTACAGCTTGCGCTCGACGAAGTAGTCGTCGGAAAGGGCGGTTTCCTCGAGCTTCTTGGCGATGTCGAGCAGCTGGTCGCCGCCCTTGAGCTTGCCGAGGATCTCGTCCGCGGTGTTCTTGATGATCTTCGCGCGCGGGTCGTAGTTCTTGTAGACCCGGTGCCCGAAGCCCATGAGCTTGACACCTTTTTCCTTGTTCTTCACGCGGTTGACGAACGTCGCGACATCGCCGCCGTCGTCGCGGATGCCCTCGAGCATCTCCAGCACCGCCGCGTTCGCGCCGCCGTGCAGCGGGCCGAACAGCGCGTTGATGCCCGCCGAGATGCTGGCGAACAGGTTCGCCTCGGACGAGCCGACGAGCCGCACCGTGGAGGTGGAGCAGTTCTGCTCGTGGTCGGCGTGCAGGATGAACAGCAGGTCGAGCGCCTTCGCGACGTCCGGGTCGACCTCGTACGGCTCGGCCGGGAAGCCGAACGTCATCCGCAGGAAGTTCTCCACCAGGCCCAGCGAGTTGTCCGGGTACAGCAGCGGCTGGCCGACGGACTTCTTGTACGCGTACGCCGCGAGCGTCGGCACCTTCGCCAGCAGGCGGATGGTGGACAGCTCGACGTTGGGCTCGTCGAACGGGTTCAGCGAGTCCTGGTAGAAGGTCGACAGCGCGGAGACGGCGCTGGACAGCACCGGCATCGGGTGCGCGTCGCGCGGGAAGCCGGAGAAGAAGGCCTTGAGGTCCTCGTGCAGCAGGGTGTGCCGCTGGATCCGCTCGGTGAAGTCGGCCAGCTGGGCCTCGGTCGGCAGCTCGCCGTAGATGAGCAGGTAGGACACCTCGATGAAGGTGGACTTCTCCGCCAGCTGCTCGATCGGGTAGCCGCGGTAGCGCAGGATGCCCGCATCACCGTCGATGTAGGTGATGGCCGACGACGCGGCGCCGGTGTTGACGAACCCGGGGTCGTAGGTGATGTACCCCGTCTGCGCCAGCAGCTTTCCCAGCTCGATCCCCGGCGCGCCCTCGACCGGGTTGACGACCTTGAACTCGTGCTCGCCACTCGGCAGGCGCAGCGTCGCGGTTTCGCCGCCGGACTGCCCCGCATTCGTCGCGTCGGACATGCAGGTCCCTCTCACGTTGGGCACGGGACGGCGGCGCCTGCAAGGTTCCGCAGTAGCCACGTGTTCACGCGAGGAAACACGCGCCTCGCTGCACACCGCCCCGCTGGGTATGAATTCACCACTACGCTAGTCGAAGGGTGGGTCAGTCCGCACTCGCTGCGTTGCCCCAAAAGGCCCCATTGGGACCAGGTTCACACGGTGGCCGCCATATCCGCCGCGGTCGGCGGCTCCGCTCCGCTGCGGGAGACCGTGATCGACGCCGCTTTCGCCGCATAAGCAAGCGCTTCGTTCCACGCGCCGGCGTCGAGTGCGGCCAGGTCGCGCACGGTGCGCTCGTGCAGCCACGCGAGCAGGGCGCCCTGCACGGTGTCGCCGGCGCCGATCGTGTCCGCCACCGCCACCTTGCGGGACGCGACGTGGGCCAGCTCACCAGCCGAAGTGATCACAGACAAGCCGTCCGCGCCCCGGGTGAGCACGACGGCGTCCACACCGGACTCCACCCACGTTTTCGCGGCGGCCACCGGGTCGGCTCCCTCGGCGAGCCACGCGGCGTCGTCGTCGGAAATTTTCAACAGCCGAACGTCGGGCAGCCACGAGGCGAAGCGCGCGCGATAGGCCGCCGGGTCGGCGATGAGCGCCTCCCGGATGTTCGGGTCGAGCGCCGTCAGGGTCCCACGCGCGGATTCGCGGCGCAGAACGCGCTCGTACGCGCTCGCGCCGGGTTCCAGCACCATGCCGAGCGTTCCGAGCGACAGCGCGGTGGTTTCCTCCGGCAGCGCACCAGGATCGGAGACCAGCCGATCGGCGGTTCCCTCTACGTAGAACGTGTATTCCGCGGCGCCGCGTTCGTCGAGTGCGACGACGGCGAGCGTCGTCGGTTCGTCGCCGCGCAGCAGCAACGAAGTGTCGACGTGCGAAGCGGAAAGGCGATCCACCAACGCGACGCCGAACCGGTCAGTGGAAATCCGGGACAGGAACGCCGCGGGAACGCCGAGCCGCGCCGCGGCGAGCGCGACGTTGTACGGACCGCCGCCGAGCCGGGGCAGCAGCGCGCGCAGCCCACCGTCCACAGTGGAATCCAACGGTTCGCCCGGAACGAGGTCGACCAGCGCCTCTCCACCCACCACGATCACAAGCGGCGAGTGTAGAGGAACCGGCGCTGACAATTCCTGTCCCGATGCGGACAAATCAGTTCTTGTCGAGCCCGCCGAGCAGCAGTTCGCCGAGCGCGGTGAACGCTTCCGCGTCGGACACGTCGGTGCGGCGGCCGAGCACGCCGGTCTGAATGCCCTCGATGATCAGTCCGGTCATTTCGGCGACGAGCCGCGCGTGCACGTCGCGGAACACTCCGTCCGCGACGCCCTTGTCGATGAACGCGCGGATCCGGCGCGCGGCAGCGCGGCTGTTGAGCTGATAGGTGTCGCGGGCGGGCGCGAAGGCGGCGATGTCGGCCATGAACTCCGGCGACGCCCGGTTCAGGTGCTCGGAGACGCCGGAGAGGTACTCGCCGATCAGCTCGCGCGCGTCGTCGATGCCCGCGATCCGCTTCTCCAGGCGTTCGGCCGCGTCGCGGAAGAAGTGCGCGACGACCTTGACCGCGAGCTGCTCCTTGCTCGGCGCGAGCGCGTACAGCGTCGACTTCGAGCAGCGGAGGCGAGCGGCCAGATCGTCGAGCGTGAAGCCGGCGAAGCCCTCCGCCAGGAACAACGCCTCTAAGTCGCGCAGCAGCGCCTGCTGCCGCGCGGTGGGCCGGCGACGGGCTTCAGGGGTGGACATCACGTCACTATCTCCTACCGATCAGGGACAGTCCCGCTCCGCATACGGTACTCTCAATCAGCCGCCAGTACTGTTTTCAGTACCGTTGCCTGGGAGGAAGCCATGCCGGTCGACCGTCTGCTGCCGACGCCGGAGTCCGAGGACCTGCTCTCGCTCGTCACGGAAATCGCCCGTGACGAGCTGAAACCGCGCGCCGCGGCAGGCGAGGAGGCCGAGGAGTTCCCGCGCGACCTGTTCACGCTGATGGGCAAGTCCGGCCTGCTGGGTTTGCCGTACCCGGAGCGCTGGGGCGGGGCTGAGCAGCCGTACGAGGTCTACCTGCAGGCGCTGGAGGAGATCGCCGCCGCGTGGATGAGCGTCGGCGTGGGGCTGTCGGTGCACACGATGTCCTGCTACGCGCTCGCGAACTACGGCACGGAGGAACAGCAGGACCGCTGGCTGCCGGACATGCTGGGCGGCTCGCTGCTCGGCGCGTACGCGCTGTCGGAAACGCACGCCGGCTCGGACGCCGCGGCGCTGTCCACCCGCGCGCGCCTGTCCGAGGACGAGTACGTCGTCAACGGCACGAAAGCGTGGATCACCCACGCCGGGGTCGCCGACTTCTACACGACCATGGTCCGCACGAGCGACGACGGCGGCCACGGCATCTCGTGCCTGCTTGTCGACTCGTCGACCCCGGGCCTGTCGGCGGCTCCGCGCGAACGGAAGATGGGCCTGACCGGGTCGCCGACGGCGCAGCTGCTGTTCGAGGACGCCCGGGTCCCGGCCGATCGGCTCATCGGCGGCAAGGGTTCCGGGTTGAAGATCGCTCTGGCGTCGCTCAGCTCGGGCCGGCTCGGGATCGCCGCGTGCGCGGTGGGCCTGGCGCAGGCGGCACTGGACGAGGCCGTGGAGTACGCGAAGGGACGCACCCAGTTCGGCCGTCCGATCGTGGATTTCCAGGGCATGGAGTTCCTGCTGGCGGACATGGCGGCGACGGTCGAATCGGCCCGCGCGACTTACCTGGACGCCGCTCGCCGCCGGGACCGCGGGCTGGACTTCCAGCGCCAGTCGTCGATCGCGAAGCTGGTGGCGACGGACGGCGCGATGAAGGTGACGACGGACGCGGTCCAGGTGCTCGGCGGCGCCGGGTACACGCGGGACTTCCCGGTGGAGAGGTACATGCGGGAGGCGAAGGTGCCGCAGATCTTCGAGGGGACGAACCAGATCCAGCGGATGGTGATCGCGCGTTCCCTGAAGAACGCCTAGTCTTTTCGGTCGTCGTAAGCCGCGCGGGCGGCGTGGACGCGGTCCGCGTTGGCTTTCGACCAGTCCGCGATCGCGCCGGTCAACGCGCCGACGTCCCGGCCCAGATCGGTGAGCGCGTACTCCACGCGCGGCGGGATGGTCGGGTAGATCGTGCGGTTGACCAGCCCGTCGCGTTCCAGGTTGCGCAGCACCTGGGTGAGCGATTTCTGCGTGACTCCCTCTACGCCGCGGCGCAGCTCGGTGAACCGCAGCGGGCGCTCGTACTGCCGGAGCAGGCCGAGGACGTAGAGCGTCCATTTGTTGGCGAGCACGTCCATCACGGTGCGCGAGGGGCACTCTTTCGCATACTTGGTATCCATGGGGTACCTATGGTTCTTCGGGGTGCCTTCTTCACAAACGATACCGGCGGCGAGCAGGCTGTTCGCATGATCTTGGTTACCGGAGCCATTGGCAAAATCGGCCGCGAGGCGGTCCGGCTGCTCGGACCTGTCCGTACGCTCGTCCGCGCTCCTTCGGGCGGCGCGGGCGAGGTGGTCGGCGATTTCGACCACCCGGAGACGCTGGACCCGGCCCTGCGCGGCGTCGACACGCTGCTGCTGATCGGGCCTGCCGTGGCAGCGCAAATCGCGGTTCTCGATCGCGCCGCCGCGCAGGGCGTGCGGCACGTCGTGCGGATTACGAACCACAAGGCTTATGCCGACTCGCCGGTCACCCGGAGGCGGGAGCATGCGCGGATCGATGCGCATCTGAAGGCGTCGGGGATGGAGTACACGCTGCTCGCGCCGAACTTCTTCATGCAGAACCTGCTGGCGCTCGCACCGGAGATCGCTGCGACCGGCGGCTTTTCCAGCTCCGTGGGAGACGGGCGGATCGGGATGATCGACGCCCGCGATGTCGCCGCGGCGGCTGCGGCGATCGCGGTGGCGCCGGAGTCGCATGGCGGACGGACATATTTGCTGACCGGGCCGGAACTGGTCACGTTCGCCGACGTGGCGCGGGAATGGGCTTCGGTTTCGGGTTGCCCGTGGAGTACCGGCGGATTTCGGTTGCGGAGCACCGCGCGGCGATGGAGTCGAACGGGGTACCGGAGGCGGGGTCGAACGCGCAGGTTTTCGGCCTGCTCGCGGAGGGCGACGGGGCTTGGCTGTCGGGGGATTTCAGCGCGCTCGCGGGGCGGAAGCCGCGGGGGTTGCGGGCCTTCTTGGCGGACTGTGTTGTGTCCTGAGCAAGCTAAGCATGATCAACCCGGCGGCGAAACATGGCTCTTCGTATCGATATGGTTACTGACAGTCTCGCAGCAGGCGTGAGACAATGCCGGTGACGTGAGGAGACGCTGTGACAGCACTTCCCGAGCCGACGCATGGTGAATTCCCCTGGGAGATCCCGGATCACCTGCTGTCGATCGAGGAATACGCGGCCCTCGGTGAAACCGACTCCGGCTTCACTGAGCTTGTGGAGGGCCGTTTGATGATGTCGCCCAGTCCGAGACCCGATCACGGCCTCGCGATGCTAGAGCTTGCCCACCAAATTCGGCCCTTCGTGCCGGAGGCGTTCAAAACGGTGGCGGAGACGGACATCGATCTTGAACTCGCCCCCGCCGGAGGACCAGGCTTTTCCCGCCGCCCCGACCTGCTGATCGTCAGCAAAGCAGAACTCGCACGCCGTCGCCGCGAAGGCGGGTTGCTCCGCGCGACCGGGATCCTTCTCGTCGTCGAGATCGTGTCGCCAGGTTCAAAACGCACTGACTACACCACCAAGCACGACGAGTACGCCGATGCCGGAATCCCGTTCTATTGGATCCTCGACCTCGATGACCCAGTCTCGCTCGTCGCCTGCCACCAGGCTGGGGAACTCGGCTACCAGGACGCCCCGGCCGTCACTGGAGTATTCCGCACCGCCGAGCCATTCCCCGCAGAAATTGACCTCCCCGCCCTGCTGGATTGAGGCGGCCCAACAGACCGCCTCAACCACCCTCAGCGAGCTTCCCGATACCGCCGATCCGCCGAAACACCCTCGCCGGTCGTCTCGTCGAAGTGGTAGACCTCCCGGCCCCGCACGAACACCCGCATCGCGCGGTTCATCACGTCCAGCGGGTCGCCCGACCACAGGACCACGTCGGCGTCCAAACCGGGCGTCAGGGTGCCGATCCGGTCGTCCAGGCCGAGCATCTGCGCCGGGTGCAGCGTCAGTGCCTTCAGCGCCGTCTCCGGGTCCAGGCCGTCCTTCACCGCCAACGCGGCTTGGTACACCAGGAAATTGATCGGGATGACCGGGTGGTCCGTGGTGATCGCGATCTTCACCCCGGCCCGCGCCAGGATGCCCGCCGAGCGCAGGGTGCGGTTGCGCAGTTCCACCTTGGACTTCGTGGTGAACAGCGGGCCCAGGATCACCGGGATGTCGCGTTCGGCCAGCAGGTCCGCGATCAGGTGGCCTTCGGTGCCGTGGTTGATCACCAGTTTGTAGCCGAATTCGTCGGCGAGCCGGATCGCGGTCACCATGTCGTCGGCGCGGTGCACGTGCTGGTCCCAGTACAGCTCGCCGTCCAGGACCTTGGCCAGCGTTTCGTTGGTCAGGTCCGTTTCGAACGGCTTGCCCTCGGACCGCGTGTGGTCGCGCTTCTCCTGGTAGTTGCGGGCCTTCGTGAACGCCTCGCGCAGGATCGCGGCCACGCCGAGCCGGGTCGACGGCGTGACCTTCTTTTCGCCGTACACCCGCTTCGGGTTCTCGCCCAGCGCGCTCTTCACGCTCACCTGCTCGGCGAACGTCATGTCCAGAATGGACCGGCCCCACGTCTTCACGCCGATGGTCTGTCCGCCGATCGGGTTGCCCGACCCCGGCTTGATCACCACGCTCGTGACGCCGCCGGCCAGCGCGTCGTCGAAACCCGGTTCGTACGGGTCGATCCCGTCGACCGCGCGGAAGCGCGCGCCGTTCGGGTCGGTCATTTCGTTGGTGTCGTTGCCCGCCCAGCCTTCGCCGTCCTCGTGGACGCCGAGGTGCGCGTGCGCGTCGATGAAGCCCGGCAGGACCCAGCTGCCGGACGCGTCCACCAGCTCCGCGTCCTCCGGGACCTCGACGTCGGCCTCAGTCCCGACCTGGGAGATCCGGCCGTCTTCGATGAGCACAGTGCCGCCCTCGATCGGAGCGGCGCCGACGGGGACCACATAGCCCCCGACAATCGCCTTGTAAGCCATAGTTTGACACGCTAACGAACTCGCCCGGGGTCGCGCATCCGGGGTTTTTCCAGGTGCACCAAGTGATAGTCGGCCTCCGGCGACCGATGCGTCTCGCGGTAACCGAGCTTTCCGTACAAATAGCGCGGTCCGGCCGAACGCTCGCCGGTGAACAGCCGGAACACCGTCACCTCCGCCGGGGTCGCCTCCTCGGCGGCCGTCAGCAGCGCGGTGCCGAGCCCCTCGCCCTGGCGGTCCGGCGCCACGACGAGCCTGCCGACCTCGCCGACCGGACCGTCCACTCGCATCCGCACGCTCGCCACGAGCCTGCCGCCGTCGCGGAAGCCCCAGACCGTGGTCGACGGGTCGGCGATGGCCGCGCGCACGTCGTCGAGGGTGTCCAGCAACGGCGGCAGGTCGAAGTTCTGGTGCGCCCGCGCCTCGGTGAGATACGCGGCCTGCTGCAGGGTCAGCAGCTCCCCCGCGTCGGCCGCGGTCAGCAGCTCGAGCTTCACGGGACCCGGATTCCCCAGCTGCCCGTCCACGACGTGGCCGGTTCCAGTTCGATCAGGTCGGTGCGGGTGTTGAGCGCGTCCGCCGGGCAGGTCATCGGCTCGATCGCCACCGCGCGGCCGCGGCCGACCAGCTCGTCCGGCGTGAACACCTGCACCCAGCGGAAGTCCGGGCCGGTCCAGACCACCAGCTGGCGGTCGCCGTGGGACAGCACGTGGTGGTGGGTGCCGTCGGCGGCCAGTTCCAGCCCGCCGAACGCGGTGTCCAGGTCGACGCCTTCGAGCAGCTTGCCCTGGCGGAAGTCGTACTCGGTGCCCTCCACGTCCTGCTCGTCCGCGTACGGCATCTGCTGATCGCCCTCGTACGGCCGGACGCGCGTGGCGGGCAGCGTGAGGGTCAGCTCGTCGGTGGGCGCGTCGCCGATCCGGAAGTACGGATGGGTCCCGACGCCGACGCCGATCGGCTTCTCCCCCTCGTTGCGGATCTCGTGCGTGACGACGAGTTCGCGCGGCTGCAGGTCGTAGGTGATCGTCGCGCGCAGCGGGACCGGCCAGCCGGGCTGCACCTCGACGTCGATCGCCAGGGTGATCGACGTTTCGGCGTGCTCCAGCAGCTCCCACTCCAGGTGCCGGGTCAGCCCGTGGATGGCGTTGCCGCGCGCCTCCTCGGTGATCTCCAGCTGCTGCTCTTCGCCCTCGAACTCCCACTTGCCGCCCTTGGTCCGGTTCGGCCACGGCAGCAGCACTTGGCCGAGGCCCTTCGGCGGCTTCTCGTCCTCGGCGAACGTCTCGACATACGGCACTCCGCTGATCTCGAACGCACGCAGGCCAGCACCGATCTCGGTGACGACGGCGCGCGCGTTGCCGCGGGTGATCTCGAACTGCTCTCCGGTGGGGTTCGCCATGGCGCTGAGGTTACCGATCGTCCGCGCCGCGCGGGCACGCCGCGAAACTAACTAGACCGGTCGTCATAGTTTGAGCTACGGTGGGCGCATGGTCAACCGCACCGACACGCGCCGCCGGATGCTCGAATCGGCGGCGGAGCTGTTTCGCACCCAGGGCTACCACGCCACCGGGATGACCCAGCTCGTGTCCGAAAGCCGGGCTCCGAAGGGCTCGCTGTACTTCCATTTCCCCGGCGGCAAAGAGCAACTCGCCGCCGAGGCCGTGCGGCTTTCCGGCGAACGGCTGGCCGGCCAGTTCCGCGAAATCACCGCTGGCGCACCGGATCCGGCCACTGCCATCGATCTCATCGTCACCGCGCTCGCCGCGTCACTGTCCGAATCGGACTATCGCTGCGGTTGTCCAATCGCGACTGTCGCGTTGGAAGCCGCCGACAGCGAGCCAATCCGCGAAGCCTGCGATCAGGGTTACGAAGGCTGGCTGCGCGACATTTCCGCTTACTTCACCAACTGCGGCCTCGCCGAGGACCGCGCCGCTTCCCTGGCGACGATCGTGCTGTCCGCGATCGAAGGCGCACTGCTGCTCGCGCGCACTCGACGGGACACTGCGCCGCTGCGAGCCGTCGCCGCTCATCTGCACACCACTGTCGAACGGGAGTTCGCCTAATGCGCGTACACCACTTCAACTGCGGCACCATGCGCCCGATCGGCGGCAAGCTGGTCGACGGAAAGCCCGGACTGCTGCGCCGCGCCACCCTCGTGTGCCACTGCATGCTGGTCGAAACCGGCACCGGATTGACCCTGATCGAGACCGGAATGGGTTCGCCCACCGTCACCGACGCCGCGCGCTGGCTCGGCCCGCGTTTCCTGCGCACGTCGAACCCGGCGACCGACGAAAGCGAAACCGCGCTGAGCCGCATCCGCGCGCTCGGCTTCGACCCGGCCGACGTGCGCGACATCGTCCTGACTCACCTCGACCTCGACCACGCCGGCGGCCTCGTCGATTTCCCGCAGGCTCGCGTGCACGTCTACGGCAAGGAACTCGACGCCTACCGCGCCGGAAACCCGCGGTACCGCGACGTCCAGTTCCGGCACGGTCCACAGTGGAAGTCCTATTCGGACGCTGGCGAAAGCTGGTTCGGTCTCGAAGCGGTCCGCGAGCTGGACGGGGTCGAGGGCGTCGCGCTCGTGCCGCTCGCCGGGCACACCGCCGGACACGCCGGGGTGGCCGTCGACACCGGGTCCGGCTGGCTGCTCAACGCGGGCGACGCGTATTTCTTCCACCAGGAGATCGACGCGGAGCCCTATTGCCCGCCCGGATTGGCTATGTTCGAACGGCGGGTCCAGACGCTGCCCGGGCCGCGGCGCGAGAACCAGCGCCGGCTGCGCGAGCTGCGCCGGGACCACGCGGACGAGGTGACCGTGTTCGCCTCGCACGACCTGACCGATTTCGTCCGGCTCAGCGAAAGGACCACGGTATGAAGGTGCACCACCTCAACTGCGGCACGATGCGCCCGCTCGGCGGCAAGGCGCTCGACGGCCGCCCCGGGATGCTGCGGCGCAGCACGATCGTGGCGCACTGCCTGCTGGTGGAGACCGCCGATTCGCTCGTGCTGGTCGACACCGGGTTCGGCACCCGCGGGGTCACCGAATCGCGGCGCTGGCTCGGCGGTCCGTTCATGGCGATGGTCGGCGCGAAGCCGACCATGGAGGAGACCGCCGTGGCACAGATCCGCGCGCTGGGCCACGATCCGGCCGACGTCCGGCACATCGTGATGACCCACCTCGACGTCGACCACGCCGGCGGGCTCGCCGATTTCCCCGACGCCACCGTGCACGTCCGCGCCACCGAACGCCGCGCGGCGGACCACCCGAAGAGCTTCCCGGAGAAAACGCGGTACCGGGCCGAGCAATTCGCGCACAGTCCACTGTGGAGCACGTACGACGAGGCCGGCGAAAAATGGTTCGGCTTCGACGCGGTGCGGCCGCTGCGCGGTCTGCCGCCGGAGATCCTGCTCGTTCCGCTGCCCGGCCACACACACGGCCACTCCGGCGTCGCGGTCGACACCGGCGACGGCTGGCTCCTGCACGCCGGCGACGCGTACTTCTTCCACGGCGAAGTCGCCCCGGTGCACCCGCACTGCCCGCCCGGCATGCGCGCGTTCGAGGTGATGAACCAGATGGACGGCTCCGCGCGCCGCGCCAATCTCGCCCGGCTGCAGACCCTCGCCCGCGAACACCAGGACGAGGTTTCGGTGTTCAGCGCGCACAGCCCGGTCGAATTCCAGGCGCTGCGCCGGAATACCGCACAGCCGTCCGCGAGTTGACTACCCGCATGACGCGCATCCGGTACGTCGGCGGCCCGACCGCCCTCCTCGAGTACGGCGGGATCCGCCTGCTCACCGACCCCACCTTCGACGGTCCCGGCGACTACCCGATCGGCACCCGCAAGCTGGCGAAAACCGCTGGTCCCGCTGTCACCGCCGCGGAGGTCGGCGCGGTGGACGCGGTGCTGCTCTCGCACGACCAGCACCCGGACAACCTGGACGCCGCGGGGCGGCAGTACGCCCTCGCCGCCCCGCTCGTCCTGTCCACCGCCTCGGCACGGGAGCGGATCGGCGACCCGGTTCGGGCGCTGGCCAACTGGGAGACCTACGACCTCGGCGGCGTCCGCGTCACCGGAGTGCCCGCGCAGCACGGGCCGGACGGCAGCGAGCATCTGGTCGGCGAGGTCACCGGGTTCGTGCTCGAAAGCGCGGACGAGCCGACCGTTTATGTCAGCGGCGACAACGCTTCCCTCGGCGTAGTGCGGCAGATCGCCGAACGCTTCGAGCGGATTGACCTCGCCGTCCTGTTCGCGGGCGGGGCGCAAACTCCGCTGGTCGGCGACGCGTACCTGACCTTGCCCAGCGAGAGCGCGGCCGAGGCGGCCCGGATCCTCAACGCGCGTCAGGTCGTCCCGCTGCATTTCGAGCAGTGGGCGCATTTCACCCAGGGTCCGGACACGCTGCGCCCGGCGTTCGAGCAGGCCAGGCTCGCGGACCGGCTGCATCTGCTCAAGCCCGGAGAACAGGTCAGCTTCCGGTAAGCACGAACCCTCCGTCGACGGTGATCACCGCACCGGTGACGAAACTGTTCTCCATCAAGTACACATTCGTCGCCGCTACTTGGTCCGCCTCGCCGACCGATTTGGTCAGCGTCCGTTCCGTGAACGCGGCGATCATCGCGTCCAGCTGCGGTTGCGGAAGGCTGTCCCACATCGGCGTGTGGACCGGCCCCGGGCGGACTGTGTTGACCCGCACCGGGGCCAGGTCGACGGCCAGACCGCGCGCCAATCCCTCGACCGCGCCGACGGCACCGGCCGCGAGCGCCGCGCCGGGCGTCGGGCGGAGGCCGATGATTCCGGACGTCAGGACGATCGAACCGCCCGGCCGGATGCGCGGCGCGGCGTGCTTCACCGCGCTGACGGCACCCCAGTAACGGACATCGAAGCCGCTCTGCGCGTCAGCTAGCGACAAGTCGGCGAGCGGCAGCTGCCGTGGTGCGTCGCCTGCGGTGTACACGAGATGGTCCAGCGAGCCGACGTGCTCGAACAGGGCCGCGACGTTCGCTTCGTCGCGTACGTCGGTGACGAATCCTTCGCAGCTGTCCGGCAATTCGGCGAGCGCTGCGTCCAGTCGTTCCTTGCCGCTCGCCGCGATCGTGACGGCCGCGCCCGCCGCCGCAGCGGCCCGAGCGGTCGCCAATCCCATGCCCGAGCTGCCGCCGAGGACGACAACCCGCTGGTCAAGCAATGCCATGAGGAGTCCTTCCGGAAGGTGATGACTCAGTGAGACATCAACGGTAGCAGTGATGTCCCACTGCGTCATCACTGTTAAGCTCACTGCATGCCGCGCTGGGACCCCGAAGCCAAGGAGCGGCTCCGCGCGGCCGCGCTGGAGCTGTTCGCCGAGCACGGCTACGAGAACGCCACCGTCACGCAGATCACCGAGCGGGCCGGGCTGACCCGGCGCACGTTCTCGCGTTACTTCGCGGACAAGCGCGACGTGCTGTTCGCCGGGTCGGAGCGGCTCCCGGACGCGATGGCCGACGCCGTCCGGCGGGCCGACCCCGCGCTGGCGCCGTTCCCCGCCCTGCTGGCCGCACTGATCGACGCGGGCGAGTTGTTCACCGGCCTGGTTTCGCAGGCCGCCCAACGCCGCGCGATCATCGCGTCCAGCCCCGAACTGCAGGAACGCGAGCGTACGAAACTGGCGGCCGTCACCGCTGCGGTCGTCGATGCATTGCAGGAACGCGGTGCCACTGAATCGAGCGCGAAGATGCTCGCGCAGGTCGGCATCGCGGTCTTTCAAACCGCGTTCGAGCGATGGGGCGAGCGGCCCGAGGACACGGATTTCGCCGCGCAGGTGAGGGAGGCGGCGGCCGAACTCGCCGCCTCCCTCACTCCGTGATCAGGCTTTTTGGCGCACCAGCGTCGAGTCTTCCAATTCGATGTCCGCGGCGCGCTTCGCCCGTCCGGTCATCCGCAGCACCAGATAGGCCACTACCAGCAGGACGAAGAACGGAATGCCGAACTTCCACGCTGGGTCGAGTCCGTCGATCCAGAACGTCGAAATCAGTACGGTGGCAAGGAAGGCGATCACCACGACGTTCACCACCGGCGCTCCCCACAACCGCACCGGCGATGGCGGCAGGCCGGCTCGGCGACGGCGGATCCGGAACGCCAGATGCGTCACCAGAATGATCATCCACACCACTAGTGCGGCGAAGATCGAAATGCCGAACAGCACGAGATACGCGTTGGAATCGGAATTCTTCGACAGGATGGTCGCGATCACGAGGCCCGCGGTGGACAGCACGAGCGCGTTGCGCGGCACGCCGGACCTCGTCAGCCGTCCGGCCCAGGCCGGGGCGAATCGGTGCTCGGCGAGGGAATGCAGCATCCGCGTGGTGAGGTAGAGGTTGGTGTTCGCGCTCGACAACGCGGCGGTCAGCACCACGAAGTTCATGATCGTGGCCGCCGCGGGAACTCCGGCGGCCTGGAAGACGCGGACGAACGGGCTGGCGGTGATGGATCCGCCCTCGCCGGTGACGGTCCACGGCACCACCAGCACGACCACCAGCATCGCCGCGACATAGAAGATCGCCAGCCGTACCACCATGGCGCGGGCCGCGCGCGGGATGTCGCGGGTCGGGTTTTCCGATTCCGCCGCGGTCACCGAAACCACCTCGGTGCCGATGTAGCTGAACAGCACGAACACCATGGCCAGCAACAGCCCGGAGACGCCGTTCGGCAGGAATCCGCCGCCCGCGCTCAGATTCGTGAAGCCCGGCGCGGGCGCCTTCGGCAAGCCGAAGAACACGAGAATCACGCCGAGCGCGACGAACACGAGGATCGCGCAGACCTTGATCATCGCGAACCAGTATTCGAACTCGCCGAAAATGTGCACCGCCGCGCCGTTGACGACGATCACCAGCAGCGAGAACACCGCGACCGGCACCCACAACGGAATCTGCGGCCACCAGAACTGGACGTACACGCCGGCCGCGATCGTTTCGCCGCCGATCGCGATCACTTGCATCGCCCAGTATGCCCAGCGCACCACGAACCCGCTGCCCGCGCCGAGGTACTTGTGCGCGATGCTGCCGAACGCTCCCGCGGCCGGATGCACCACCACCATTTCCGCCAGTGCCCAGGAAATCGTCAGCGCGACGAGTCCGCAAAGGACGTAGGCGAGCACCACGGCCGGTCCCGCGTGCGAGATCGCCAGGCTCGAGCCGAGGAACAGGCCGGTGCCGATGGCCCCGCCGATTCCGATCATCGTCAACTGCCTGCCGCGCAGCCTCCGCTGCAACCGGTTCGGGGACGGGGACTCGGCCATGTCTGCTCCCTACTGGCTCGCCCGGTACTCGGCGATCGCCGCGACGACGGCGTCGAGATCGGACTCGACGTTGTAGTAGTGCAAGGACATCCGCAGCACGTCGCCGCGGGCGCTGCACACGATCCGCCGCCCGGCGAGAAACGCCGCCAGCGCGTCGGGATCCCGGTCGGCCAGTGCGACGAGCGGACCGCGCCGCGCGTCGTCCAGCGGGGACCGGAGCTGTTCCCCAGCATCGAGCAGCCGCTGCTGCAGCTGCCCGGTCAACTGTCCGATGTGGTCGCGCACCCAGTGCGCGTCCACCTGGTGCACCAGTTTCAGCCCGGCGACCGCGCCGTACGCGGACGGGATCGAGGGCGTCCCGGTCTCGAAGCGGCGGGCGTGCTCGGGATAGTCGAGATGCCGCGGGTCGAATTCGAACGGGTTCGTGCGGCCGAACCACCCGGTCAGCGGCGGGGAAACCGCGTCGCGCAGGCCCGGCCGCACATAGAGGAACGCGATTCCGGAGATGCCGAGCAGGTATTTCAGGCTGCCGCTGACCAGGTAATCGCAGCCGAGTTCGGTCACGTCGACCGGCTCGACGCCGAGTCCCTGGTACGCGTCGACAAAGCTTCGGGCACCGTTTTCCCGGGCCAGCGCGGCAACTTCGCGGACGGGGAAGCGCAACCCGTTGGCGTAGCTGACCAACGGGACGGACACCAGCTGCGTTCGCTCGGTGATGAGTGCGGCGTAATCCTCGGCGTCGACCAGACCGTCGTGGTGCGAGACGAACTGAACCTCCGCACCGCGGCCCTGCTGCGCCAGCCAAACGTGGCCCAGCGACGGAAATTCCAGGTCGGTCGTGACAATTTCCGGCCGCTCGGACCACGCCTGCGTGGACGCGACCTGATACGCCCCTTCGGACGCGGACGGCACGACGGCGATGTCGTCGGTATCCGCGCCGATCAGCTGGGCGAACAAGGCCCGCGCCTCGGCGACCTTCGCCATCCACTTGTCCCACGGCGCCCCGTGCTCGCGGATCGTGTGCTGAAACTCGAAAAGCTCCGCGGTCAGCGCGTCCGAGAGCGCACCCTGGCTGCAGCTCGCGAGGTGCACCGAGTCGGCGAAGGCGGGGAAATGCGCCCGGAATGCGGCTGGGCTGGGCTGGTCGGTCACGACACTCCGTTCCTTCACTGGCGGGCGAGACCGGTCCGTTCGCCACCGTAACGGGGCGAGCACCGTGCGTCGATGCTCTTCTCCGGCTCCGGACGTCCTGGTCGAGGCTTCGTGTTCACCCTGACTGATCCCTGACGGCTATTCCGTCAGTGCTGCTGAAACCGGTACTGTAGATAGGGCCTTCCGCGCTGTCAACGACCGTCAAGGATCCGCAATAGCGCGCCCCGCGACCGAGAGGACGCACCGATGAGCACCCCCGCCGAGACCGGGGTCGACCAGCTCCTGACCCAGCTGGCCGAGGGCCGGCTGCAGGTCGTCGACCTCACCAACAAGCTCAGCGCCGCCACGCCGACCCTCCAGCTGCCCGAACCGTTCGCGAACCTGATCGACTTCAGCCTCGAATCGGTCAGCGAGTTCGACGATTCGGGACCGCTGTGGCGGCACAACAACATCCACACCGGCGAGCACATCGGGACCCACCTCGACGCGCCGCGGCATTGGATCTCCAACCGCGACGGCGCGGACGTTTCGGAGCTGCCGGTCGGCAGGCTGATCGGTCCCGCGCACGTTCTCGACATCTCCGCGCGCGTCGCCGACAACCCGGACTTCCTGCTGGAGATCGACGACATCCAGGCCTGGGAAGCCGAGCACGGACCGTTGCGCGCGGGCGGCTGGCTGCTCGTGCACTCCGGCTGGGATCGATACGCGCAGGACCGCGACGCGTTCCTCAATTTTTCCGACGGGACCAGCCACACGCCCGGCATCTCGGCCGCCGCGGCGAAATGGCTCGCCGAGGAAACGCCGATCGCGGGCTACGGCGTGGAAACCGTCGGCATCGACGCCGGGAACGGCTTCGCGCTCGACCCGCCGATGCCCGCACACCACCATTTGCTCGGCGCGGACAAATACGGCATTACTTCCTTGCAGAACCTCGGTTCGCTGCCGCCGACCGGTGCGCTCGTCGTGGTCTGCCCGCTGCCGATCGTCGGCGGGACCGGCAGCCCGGCGCGGGTGCTCGCGGTGACGCCGGGAGTCCGGTCGTGAACGTGGCCCAAGCCGTCGGGATCGCGTTGGCGCGGTTCGGCGTCCGCAAGGCGTTCGGGGTGGTGGGCAGCGGGAACTTCCACTTCACCAACGGCCTGATCCAGGGCGGGGCCGAGTTCGTCGCGGCCCGGCACGAGGGCGGCGCGACCACGATGGCCGACGCCTACGCGCGGTGCAGCGGCGAGGTCGCGGCAGTGTCGGTGCATCAGGGCTGCGGACTGGGCAACGCGACCACCGGGATCGGCGAAGCAGCGAAGAGCCGGACGCCGCTGGTCGTCGTGACCGCCGAGGCGACGGATCCGCTGTCGAACTTCCACATCGACCAGGACGCCCTGGCCCGGTCCGTGGGCGCGAGCAGCATTCTGGTGCGGTCCGCGAAAACCGCATTGGCCGACGTGCGGCGGGCGTTCACTCAGGCTCGGCAGGACCGACGAACTGTCCTTTTGCGACTTCCGCTGGAGGTCCAGGCCGAACCGTTCGACGAAAGTCTTCTCGAGGGACTGACCGCGATCGAGGCGCTGCCACAGCCGCGTGCCGCCGAGGCGGAGGTGCAGGCGCTCGCTTCGATCCTGCAGCGAGCCGAGCGTCCGGTATTCCTTTGTGGACGCGGTTCTCGAGCTGCTCGGGCAGAGTTAGTCGCGCTGGCGGACCGCTGTGGAGCATTGCTCGCCGAAGGTGCCGTCGCGAAAGGACTGTTCGCTGGCGAGCCGTGGGCGATCGGGGTGTCCGGTGGGTTTTCTTCTCCGCTGACCACCGAGCTGATTCAGGGCGCGGACGTCGTAGTCGGCTGGGGTTCCGCGCTCAACGACTGGACGACCGCGCACGGCCGGTTGCTCTCACCGGAAACGACTTTGGTGCAGGTCGATCTGGAATCCGCTGCACTGGGCCGGAACCGACCGGTCGACCTGGGTATCGTCGGCGATGTCGGCGGTACCGCTCTAGCGGTGGCCGAACTGCTTGAAGTCCACAATGGATACCGCAGCGCCGAGCTCAAGACCCGGATCGCGCGGGAAATCCGCTGGCGAGACAACGAATACGACGACGTCAGCACCGGCGAGGTCATCGACCCGCGCACGTTGTCCGCAGCACTGGACGAACTCCTCCCCGCGAACCGGGTCGTCGGCGTCGATTCCGGCAACTTCATGGGCTACCCCACGATGTACCTCGACGTCCCGGACGAGAACGGTTTCTGCTTCACCCAGGCGTTCCAGTCGATCGGCCTCGGACTCGCCACCGCGATCGGCACGGCGCTCGCCCGGCCGGACCGCTTCCCAGTCGCGGCGTGCGGGGACGGCGGGTTCCTGATGAGCATCGCCGAACTGGAAACCGTCGTCCGGCTGAAGCTGCCGATGCTGATCGTCGTTTACAACGACCACGCCTATGGCGCTGAGGTCTACTTCTTCGAGCCCGGCGGACATCCAGCCGATACAGTGACCTTCCCCGACACCGATCTCGCCGCCATCGCCCGCGGCTACGGCTGCGACGCGGTTACCGTCCGCACCAAGGAAGACCTCGCCGAGGTGGCGACGCGGGTCGCCGCCGGGCTCGACCGTCCGCTCGTGGTCGACGCGAAAATCGCCGGGTTCAGCGCCTGGTGGCTCCAGGCCGCGATGACGCACCACTGAGCGCCCGCTTCACCAGGAGGTTGACCACCCACAACACGAGGCCGACGGCGAGCAGGAGGCCGGCCACCTGGTAATCCTGCGCCGGGCGGCCGGACAGCGGGCTGACCAGGTACAGGCAGAACACCGCGGCCAGCACCGGCACCGCGGTCGGCGCACGGAAATGCCGGTGCGCCACCTTGTCCTTGCGCAGCACCAAAAGCGCGATGTTGACGATGGCGAACACGACGAGCAGAAGCAACGCGGTCGTCCCGCCGAGCGCGCTGATGTCCACAAAGGACACCAGGCCGATGGCGATGACGCTGGTGAAGATGATCGACACCCACGGCGTCCGGCGAGTCGGATGCACGCGGCCGAATACCGGCGGCAGCACGCGTTCGTTCGCGAGCCCGTACAGCAACCGGCTGGCCATGAGCATGTTGATCAGCGCGGAGTTGATCACCGCGAACAACCCGATGGCGGAGAAGATCTCGCGCGGAAAGCCCGGCGCGCCGACGTCGAGCACCTTCAGCAGCGCGTCGCTCTTCGCGCCGGCCAGCTCGGCAGCCGGGACCAGCAGCGACGACGTCACCGAGACGAGCACGTAGATCGTCGCGGCGATGACCATGCCCCACAGCATCGCGCGCGGGAAAATCCGTACCGGGTCATGACATTCCTCGGCCATGTTCACCGAGTCCTCGAAACCCACCATCGCGAAGAACGCCAGCGACGTCGCCGAGGAGATGGCGACCAGCCACGTCTTGTCCGCGGTGTCGATCTCGACCAGCCGCGCCGGTTCGCCGTCCCCGTTCAGCACCGCCCACGCGCCGACGCCGATGATGATCAGCAGCCCGGACAGTTCGATGCAGGTGAGGACGACGTTGGCCTTCACCGATTCGCCGACGCCGCGAAAGTTGACCAACGCCAGCAGAAGCACGAACGCGATGCCGACCAGCACCGTGGGCAGCTTCACGAACGCCGCGAGATAGGTCGCGCCGAACGCCACCGCGGCCGACGACGCCGACGTGATCCCGGAGCACATCACCGCGAACGCGACCATGAAGGTCAGGAACGGCACCCCGAACGCCTTGTTCGTGTACAGCGCCGCGCCGGCCGCGCGCGGGTATTTGCCGACCAGTTCGAGGTAGCTGAACGCGGTCATGAAGGCGACCACGAACGCCAGCAGGAACGGCAGCCACAACGCGCCGCCGACGCGTCCGGCCACCTGTCCGGTCAGCGCGTACACGCCGGTGCCGATGATGTCGCCGACCACGAAGAACAGGAGCAGCTTCGGGCCCATGACCCGCAGCAAAGCGGGTTCGGCGACCTCGGATGTGCCCTCGCTCACGTCCGTCATGGGCGATTAGTGTGCCTTGTCCGGACGCGTACGGAAAGTCGGCCGGTCAGGCCTTGGCGACCGCCGTGTGCACGAGCGGGGTCATCATTTCCTTGGTCATCTTGACCGGTCCGGTGTAGTTGACCAGCACCGGAACCCCGTTGGACACCTTGGCCGCGGCGAGCGTCGCGGTCTTCTGCTCGTCGGTGTAGAACACGGCGCCGTCCGGGAAGCCCGGCACGTCGACCGCGCCCGGCTTGGCCTTCTTGATCGCGTCGATCATGTCGGCGGGCTTGGCCTTGCGCCCTTCGTAGCGGGTCACCGCGAGCGCGCCGGCGGTCTTGCCCTCGACGACGTATTCGCAGCTCGTGGCCTTGCCGCCGTTGCTCGGGTTGTCGTGGGCGGGCCCGGCCTTGGCGGTGATGTTCGGGATCTTGATCGCCTTGCTGACGTCGTCGGACGGCAGCAGGGAGCAGGTATCGGCGGTCTTGGCGGCCGGGGCGGACGAGGAGGCCGGGGCCTTGCTCGCGGGCGGCGGGGCCGGTGCGGCGGCTTTCTGCTCGCCGGAAGAGCAGGCGGTAAGGACAGCGGCGGCGGAGATCAGCAGAGCGATCGGATATGCACGCATATCGGGCATGCTATTCCGTTTGCAGTAACGCCCCTGTCAGTGCCCCTCCTCCATCGGAGCCCGATACCGCCAGAATCCGGGCAGAACGGCCAGCGAGGCCACCACCAACACGATCACCAGCAACCCGCCGCCGGTCGCCGCGACCTTGGTCCCCCACGCCGCCGCGGACCAGCCGTGCGTGAGGTCGGCGATCCGCGGTCCGCCCGCGACGACCACGGTAAAGACGCCCTGGAGCCGCCCGCGCATCTCGTCGGTGGTGGCGGTCTGCAGGATCGCCTGGCGGTAGACGGAGCTGACCATGTCCGCCGCGCCGCCGAGCGCCATGAACACGACGGCCAGCCACAGCGAATGCGCGAGCCCGAACGCCGCCATCGCCGCGCCCCAGCAGCAGATCGCGATCACGACCGCCGCGCCCTGCCGCTGCACCCGGTGCAGCCAGCCGGAGAACAACCCGATCAGCATCGCGCCCGCGGGGAGCGCGGCGTAGAGCAGGCCGAGCGCCGGACCGCCACCGGGCTGGTCGCCGAACGTCCGCTCGGCCATCTCCGGAATCAACGCGCGCGGCATGCCCGCGACCATCGCGATAATGTCCACGACGAACGACGCCAGCAGCACCTTTTGGTGCGCCAGATAACGGAACCCGTCGATCACCGAGCCGATCCCGGCCTTGCGCGCCCCCTCGCCGAGCGGCGGAATCGAGGGCAGCCGCCACACCGCGATCAACGTGATCGCCAACGCGCAAACGTCCACCAAGTACAAAGTGGACAGTCCGATGACCGGAATCAGCGCCCCGCCGAACAGCGGCCCGAACACCGCGCCGAACGTGGCCATCGTGGTGTTGAGCGCGTTCGCCGACGGCAGCAGCGTGGCGGGCACCAACCGCGCGACGACCGCGCCGCGAGTAGGCATGTTGATCGCGAAGAACGCCTGGTTCGCGGCGAGCAGCCCGAGCACGAACCACACCGAGTGCATCCCGGTGAACGCCTGGAGCCAGAGCAGCGCGGAGGTGACCGCGACGCCGACGTTGGTGACGAGCAGCAGCTTCCGCCGGTCGACCGCGTCCGCGATCGCCCCGCCCCACAGCCCGAACACGAGCAACGGAACAAGCGCGACGGCCCCGGTCAGCCCGACGTAACCAGACGAGCCGGTGATATCGAAAACCTGCTTCGGCACCGCGACCGCAGTGAGCTGCGACCCCACCGCAGTCACCGCGGTGGACAGCCAAAGCCGCCGAAACGCCGGAATCCTCAGCGGACGAGTATCGACGACAATCCGGCCGAGGAGCTTGCGAGCCCCGGTACGGGGCGGGCGTATCCCCGGTTCTGAAGTCACGAGCTATCAGCTTAGTTGCGCTAACGAAGCTGGCGCAGGTGATTTTCCCCGCATGCTGGCCCAGACGGTATCCGGGACGCCTCTAGCCTGGCCGGACGCCAGCTGGCAACGCGGAACGAGGCGCCCCAATGCCACATTGGGTGCGTCAGATGCACCCAATGTGGCGTTCGGTGCGTCCCACGCACCCAATGCCACATTGGGGCGCTAGCCCCACCACCCGACAACCGCACCGATGCACCCAAAAAGGCACCCACACCTCCCCCGCCCCCGATACGAAGCCAAAAACACGGCGCTGGGGTGCTTGTCAAGGCATCTTTCCCGCCTTGACAAGCACCCCAGCGCCGTAGTCACACTAAAAAATCGGGGTGCCCAAGCAACCACAAACCCGGCAATGTCGCCCGCCAGGGCGACGAGCCGAAAGATCAGGGAGCCAACCTCTCCACCTGCCACCCGTCATGCGTCCGATGGAACCGAAGCCGATCGTGCATCCGGTCCTCCCGCCCCTGCCAGAACTCGACGAAGTCGGGCCGAATCCGCCACCCGCCCCAATGCGGCGGCGCCGGAATCTCCTCAACATCGGCGAACCGACGCTCGATATTCCGAAGCGCGTTATCCAACGCCCGCCGCCCCTCAACCACCCGCGACTGCGGCGAAGCCCAAGCCCCCAGCTGCGACCCCCGCGGCCGCTGAGCCCAGTAAGCGGCCGTCTCGTCCGCACTGACCTTCTCGACCTCGCCCCGGATCGTCACCTGACGATGCAGCGGATACCAGGGAAAAGTGGCCGACGCATAGCGCGTGGCAGTCAGGTCATGACTCTTCGCCGACGTGTAGTTCGTGTAGAAAACCACCCCGCGGTCGTCGAAGCCCTTGCACAGCACCGTCCGCGAAGAAGGCCGCCCCTCGGCGTCGGCGGTCGCGAGCACCATCGCGTTGGGTTCCGCGAGCGCTTCGGACACCGCCTGGCTCAGCCAGCTTTCCAGCTGGTCATGCCACGTGGCCGCGAGCGCGGACTCGTCAAACGGCGCGCTGTCGTAAGCCACCCGCATGCCAGGCAGCCGCACGACCGCCTCGTCGATCTCCGGTGTCATCCGGCCCAACCTCCGTTACCCCTGGTGAGGGTGTCGAATCACGGCTATCCAGCGACGGTATTGGGTCGCCGGTCCCGGCGAAACCCACCGAACGGTGACTCCTGCCACGCCCGGCCCGCCATCGGGCCGTAACCGCAGGACGCCGAGTTGTAACGCGCCGTTCACGGGCTGGTCCCTGATCGATACAGGCCGCACCTACCTTTCGACCTGCTCCGGCACCCGTCCCCAGTCACGGAGGCAGGCCAGATGACCGAAACTCTGTCCGAACGCGACGGCACGCGAAAGCCCCAGCGCACCTACGCCCCGCTCGCCGCGAACGAAAAACGCGAAGACTACTCGCTGCGCTTCGCCGCACAGTCCTTCCGACGCTGGTCGCCGTTCGTCGTCGCGACGACCGCGCTGGGCGGGATCGCCTATCTCGCCGACTTCGCCATCGGCGCCAGCATCGTGCTGTCCTACGGCTTCACCTCAGGAGTCCTCGCCATCCTGGCGGCCGCGGTGGTGATCTTCGTGACCGGCGTACCGATCGCGCGCGCCTGCGCGACCTACGGCGTGGACATGGACCTGCTGACCCGCGGCGCCGGATTCGGCTACTTCGGGTCCACTCTCACCTCGCTCGTCTATGCCAGTTTCACCGTGATCTTCTTCTCCCTCGAAGGCTCGATCATGGGTCAGGCGTTCCAGCTGGCGCTCGGCATTCCGCTGCCGATCGGCTATTTGCTGGCGACGCTGATCGTGCTGCCGTTCGCGCTCTACGGGATGGGCGCGGTCGCGAAGATGCAGACCTGGACGCAGCCGATCTGGATCGCCGGACTGGTGCTGCCGTTCGTCGTCGTGCTCGTGCGGGAACCCGGCCGATTCGCCGAGTTCGCGACGTTCGGCGGCATCGACGGCGCGGGTTCCGGCTTCTCCGCGGTCGGCTTCGGGTTCGGGATGGGCATCGCGCTGTCGCTGATCGGGCAGATCGGCGAGCAGGCCGACTACCTGCGGTTCATGCCGGCGAAAACGGCGGAGAACAAGCGCTCCTGGTGGGCCGCGGTGCTCGCCGCCGGACCGGGCTGGGTGGTGCTCGGCGCGGCCAAGCAGATCGGCGGCGCCCTGCTGGCCTTCCTCGCGCTCGGAGCGGTCGGCAAGACCGCCGCGCTGGAGCCGATCGCGCCTTATCTCGAGGCGGTGCGGCCCGCGCTCGGACCGGCCGCGCTCACCTTCGCCGCGTTGTTCGTGGTGGTTTCGCAAATCAAGATCAACACGACGAACGCGTACTCCGGCTCGCTTTCCTTCGCGAACTTCTTCTCCCGCGTCCTGCACCGCCATCCGGGCCGCGCCTGGTACGTGCTGGTCAACTGCGGGATCGCGCTCGCGCTGATGGAGTTCGGCGCGTTCGGTTTCCTGAACAAGATCCTCGGCTTCTACTCGAACGTCGCGATCGCCTGGATCGGCGCGGTGTGCGCGGACCTCGTGATCGCGAAACCACTCGGCCTTTCCCCGCGTTACATCGAGTTCAAGCGGGCCTACCTGCACAAGATCAACCCAGTCGGGTTCGGCGCGATGGTGCTCGCCTCCGCGGTGTCGATCGCGGCGTACTTCGGCGCGTTCGGCGAGTATCTGGCGGCCTTCAGCCCGCTGCTCGCGCTGGTGATCGCCGTCGCGCTGGTGCCGGCGCTCGCGGTGGCCACCCGCGGCCGGTACTACCTGGTGCGGCCCAACCTCGTTTCCGGCCCCGAGGTCGAACCGGACCTCACCGCCACGCACACCTGCTCGGTCTGCGGCGACGCGTACGAACTGCCGGACATCGCCGACTGCGCCAACCAGGGCGGCGCGATCTGCTCGCTGTGCTGCACGCTCGACAGCAGCTGCCACGACATGTGCCGCACCGCCGGCCCGGTCTCACTGCCCGAGCCGACTTTCCGCACCGCCGGGTAACCCGAGTCTCGACGCGCTCACCACGTCCGGACCGAGCGCGGTCGTCAGCGTGCCGCCCGCGGCGAGCGGGGTCCGCGACCACCACGGTCCGGACTCCGCTCGCCGCGGCGGTCCGCCGAATTCGACCTCGGTCACGAGCACCCGTTGTCCGGCCAGGACCGCGAGGCTGGCGTCCAAAAGCGCCTCACCGACGGTCTGCGTCTGCCGAAGTGCGGGCACTCCGCCGCAGGTCACGTGCACTGTCGAGGACAACCGGCCCGGACGTTCGCCCTCTCGGCCGAGGACAAGGACTTCCCGGGTGCGGAACCGAGCGTCGGCGGCCAGGTCGGCGCGCAGCACCGCGACGTGGTCGGCGCGAGCGGTGACGACGGTCGGCTCCGGCAGGTACTCGAAGGAACCGCCGTCCTCGACGACAACCTCCACAGTGGACAAGCTCGGGACCTCGCGCAGACCGGGCAAGGCGAGGGTCGCCGCGACGCCGGACAGCTTCAGCTCCGCACCCGCCTCGACGCGGATCTCGAGCCTCAGTTCATCGCCGCCGAGCGGAGCGGTGGCCGAGTTGACCAGGTGCGCCACCGCCCCGGTGCCGCGCTGGCGACGCGGGACGAGCGTGAGCGGTGCCATCGACTTCAGTTCTCGCAGCACCGTCCGCCCGTTGTCGAGGACGGCGACCAGGCGGGCGTGCGCCTTCACCCCTGCCGGACCGGCACCAGCGAACGCACCCAGTCCGCCACGGCGGGAGCGTCCGGAGTGTCCACTAGGGACTGCGTGAACACCGGCAGGTCGCCGCGCATGTGGTGGGCGTCCGAGGTCATCACGGTCAGGGCCGCGCCGACCAGCGGGGCGAGGTCGGTTTTGTTGATCACCAGCAGGTCGGCGGTCGTCACGCCGGGGCCGCCCTTGCGCGGCACCTTGTCCCCGCCCGCGACGTCGACCACGAAGATCTGGCTGTCGGCCAGCCCCCGGCTGAACACCGCGGTGAGGTTGTCGCCGCCGCTTTCCACGATGACCAGCTCCAGGCCGGGGAACTTCTCCTCCAGCCGTTCGACCGCGTCGAGGTTCGCGGTGATGTCGTCGCGGATCGCGGTGTGCGGGCAGGCGCCGGTCTGCACCGCTTCGATCCGCTCCGGGTCCAGCACGCCCGCCCGGCGGAGGAAGTCGGCGTCCTCGGTCGTGTAGATGTCGTTGGTGACCACGGCCAGGTTCAGCTCGTCGCCGAGCGCGCGGCAGAGTGCGGCGGTGAGCGCGGTTTTGCCGCTGCCGACCGGACCGCCGATCCCGATCCGGTACGCCCGCCCGGCGGTCGGCGCCGCGTCGTAGTGGTCCGGTTCGGCGGCCGTCGGGTCGAAGTTGACCGCGTGGAAATGCCCGTGACCGTGTTCAGCTGGCAAAGAGACGCACCTCTTCCTGATGATGCCGAGCGTGTTCCTCGGCGAACAAATCCAGCGCCGGAGACGCTGGGGCGGGCAGCTCGGCCGGATCGGCACCGGCGGTTTCGGCGGCCTGGCTGCTCACGTCCCGCAACGGCCCGGCGAGCCGCGCGACCACCGCGTTCACCGCGAACGGGTCCAGCCCGAGCAACCGGACTGCCGCGCTCGCCGGGCCGCTCACCGCGAGGTAGGCGACCGCCGTGGCCGCGTCCAAGGGGCTGCCGCCGCTGGTGCCGACGAGCGCGCCGGTGATGATCGGATGGTGCGGCCGGGGAGTCTCGGCGAGCAGTTGGGACAGCGCGGACGACGGCCACGCGGCACGGCCGGCTCGCGCGGTGCCTCGGCCTTGCGCTCGCGACGCTTCCCGTTGCGCGAGCGAGGGCGTGCGGGCGTCGAGTTCCTGATCGAGCCGTCGCCAATGGCCTCTCTCGACGGCTCGGGCCGCCGCGTGCGCGGAGGCGGCGGCGAACGCGGCGGCGAGAAGACCCGCGGTACGCAACCGTCCAAAGAGGAATCCCGGCAAGTCGCGTTCGGACCTTACGAGACCTCGCGCCGCCACCTCTTCGAAGCCGCCGGAATGCACGTGGCCGCCGCCCGGGAACCGGGAATCGGCGAGAATGAGGGAGACCGGATCCATCAGAAGAGGAAATACCGTTGCGCCATGGGCAATTCGGCCACCGGATGCGGTTCGATCAGCTCTCCGTCCACGCGCACCGCGAAGCTGTCTGGATCCACCCGCACCTCCGGGGTCGCGTCGTTCAGCACCATGTCCGCTTTCGTCCGGCGGCGGGTATTGGCGACCGGAACCAACGGCCGGGCGATCCGGAATTGTTCGGCCAGGCCGGAATCCAGCGCTTCCGGGGCCACGAAATGCAGGCTGGACGCGGCCGCCACCGCGGGGGCGGCACCGAACATCGGCCGGGCGAGCACCGGTTGCGGCGTCGGGATCGAAGCGTTCGCGTCCCCCATCGCCGCCCACGCCGGGAAGCCGCCCTTCAGCACCACGTGCGGGCGCACGCCGAAGAACTTCGGTTCCCACAACACCAGGTCGGCGAGTTTGCCGATCTCCACCGAGCCGATCTCCGCGTCCATTCCGTGCGCGATCGCCGGGTTGATCGTGTATTTCGCGACATAGCGACGGGCACGCAGATTGTCCGCGGCGCCGTCGCCGGGAAGCGCGCCACGGCGGCCTTTCATCACGTGCGCGGTCTGCCAGGTCCGGATGATCACCTCGCCGATCCGCCCCATCGCCTGCGCATCGGAACTCATCATCGAGATCGCGCCCAGATCGTGCAGGACGTCCTCGGCGGCGATCGTGCTCGGCCGGATCCGGCTTTCCGCGAAAGCCAGGTCCTCAGGCACCGACGGGTTCAGGTGGTGGCACACCATCAGCATGTCGAGGTGCTCGTCGAGGGTGTTGACGGTGTGCGGCCGCGTCGGATTCGTCGACGACGGAAGGAAATTCGCCATCCCGGACACCTCGATGATGTCCGGTGCGTGCCCGCCGCCGGCACCCTCGGTGTGGTAGGCGTTGATCGACCGGCCGCCGATCGCCTCCACAGTGGACTCCAGAAACCCGGCCTCGTTGAGCGTGTCCGTGTGGATCGCGACCTGGACGCCGGATTCGTCGGCGACGGTGAGACACGCGTCGATCGCGGCGGGTGTCGAACCCCAGTCCTCGTGCAGCTTGAACCCGCCGGCTCCGGCCGCCAACTGCTCCCGCAACGCGTCGTGCCGGACGGTGTTTCCCTTGCCCAGCAGCAACACATTTACCGGTTGACCGTCCATTGCGGACAGCATCCGGCCGAGATTCCACGCACCAGGAGTCACCGTGGTCGCCTTGGTGCCCTCGTTCGGCCCGGTCCCGCCGCCGACCAAGGTGGTCAGCCCGGCCGCGAGCGCGGTGTCGACCAGCTGCGGGCAGATGAAATGCACGTGACAGTCGATGCCGCCCGCGGTGAGGATCTTTCCGTTGCCCGCCAGCACTTCCGTGGACGGCCCGATCACCAGTGCCGGGTCAACACCGTCCATAGTGTCCGGGTTGCCCGCCTTGCCGATGCCGACGATGCGCCCGTCCCGGACGCCCACGTCGGCTTTCACCACGCCCCAGTGGTCGAGGATCACCGCGCCGGTGATCACCAGGTCCGGCGCGCCCTCGGCACGGGTCGCCATGCCCTGGCCCATCGACTCGCGGATCACCTTCCCGCCGCCGAAAAGCACCTCGTCGCCGCTGCCGCCGGGACCGATCGACCGGTCCTCGGTCACTTCGATCAGCAGGTCGGTGTCCGCGAGCCGGATCCGGTCGCCCGCGGTCGGGCCGAACAGTTCCGCGTAGCGGGCACGGTCAATCTCCGGCATCAGAACTCCCCGGCGTATTCGGCGCGCAGCCCCGGCACCCGCCGGTTTCCGCTGAGCGGAACCAGGTCGACCTCACGGTCAATACCGGGCTCGAACCGCACCGAGGTCCCGGCGGGCACGTCGAGCCGGTGCCCGCGGGCGGCTTCGCGGTCGAACTCCAGCCCGGGATTGACCGCGGCGAAGTGATAGTGCGAACCGACCTGCACCGGCCGGTCGCCGAGGTTGCGCACGCGCAGCCGGACCCGAGCGCGCCCCGGATTGAGCGGCACCGGCTCCTCGCCGGGAATGATCTCGCCTGGCCGCAAGAATTCCTCCTCAAGCAATCGGTTCGTGCACCGTGACGAGTTTCGTGCCGTCCGGAAAGGTCGCTTCCACCTGGACCGACTCGACCATTTCCGGCACCCCGTCGAGCACTTGCGCCCGAGTCAGCACCGAACGCCCGCCCGCGGCCAGTTCGGTGACCGTGCGGCCGTCGCGAGCGCCTTCCAGGACGTAGTCGGTAATGAGCGCGACGGCTTCGGGATGATTGAGCCGAAGTCCGCGTTCGAGCCGTTTGCGAGCAACGTCCGCCGCGACGTGGACCAGCAGTTTGTCGCGTTCCTGCGGGCTCAGGTGCATGGCAAAGGTCTACCACCGGAGCGACCGCTCCGCCTGATTCGGCAACGCAGTGTTTACGTGGCGCGGAGAGCGCCAGTCCGACGGACTCGAAAAGAATTCGGACAACCCGGCAGCGATTCCGCACTTTCGGCCCAGCGGCGCCAGCCACCCTCCTGAGCACGCCACGCAGCCATGCCGAACACCGAGCGTGATCCCGTCCGCCTTCGGCAAGGCGGGGTTCACCCGCGGTCCACCGGGGTACCAGTCTGCGGCCACCTCCCCGGACGGGAGAAAGTGGCGTACGGGGCTCACCTGGACTGAATCGTTCTCGTAATCGTGACCGAAACCACCACATCTTCCGTTGCCCCAGCCGGGCAAAGGGAGCATGGTTTGTCCCACCGTGCGATGAGGCGCGCAAGGAGCCAGCGTGTATCCCGTCCGCGCGTGCACAACACAGCCGGGGAATGCGCATCGAAAGGGTTCGCGAAGAGTGACTACCTCCACGATCAGCACCACCAACGAAGCCGACGACGGGTTCCGGCCCGGACTCGAAGGCGTCGTCGCGTTTCGGACCGAAATCGCCGAACCCGACCGGGACGGCGGTGCGCTGCGTTACCGCGGCGTGGACATCGAGGACCTCGCCGGGAAGGTGACCTTCGGCGACGTATGGGGTCTCCTGGTCGACGGCCGGTTCGGGACCGGGCTTCCGCCCGCCGAGCCGTTCCCGCTTCCGGTGCACACCGGCGACGTCCGCGTCGACGTCCAGGCCGCGCTCGCCATGCTCGCCCCGATCTGGGGCTACCGGCCGCTGCTCGACATCACCGACGAGGAAGCGCGCGACCAGCTCGCCCGCGCTTCGGTGATGGCGCTGTCCTACGTAGCGCAGTCGGCGCGCGGCATCGGCCAGCCCGCGGTGCCGCAGTCGCGGGTCGACGAGGCCAAGTCGATCACCGAGCGGTTCATGATCCGCTGGCGCGGCGAGCCGGACCCGGCGCACGTCAAGGCGGTCGACGCGTACTGGGTTTCCGCCGCCGAGCACGGCCTCAACGCCTCCACCTTCACCGCGCGCGTCATCGCCTCCACCGGGGCGGACGTCGCGGCGGCGCTGTCCGGCGCGATCGGCGCGATGTCCGGCCCGCTGCACGGCGGCGCCCCGGCGCGCGTGCTGCCGATGATCGAGGAGGTCGAGCGCACGGGTGACGCCCGCGCGCTGGTCAAGGGCATCCTCGACCGCAAGGAACGGCTGATGGGCTTCGGCCACCGCGTGTACCGCGCGGAGGACCCGCGGGCCCGCGTGCTGCGCCGCACCTGCAAGGAACTGGGCGCGGAACGCTACGAGGTGGCCGCCGCGCTGGAGCAGGCCGCGCTGGCCGAGCTGCGCGAACGCCGTCCGGACCACCCGATCGAGACCAACGTCGAGTTCTGGGCCGCGGTGATCCTGGACTTCGCGAAGGTGCCGCCGCACATGATGCCGGCGATGTTCTCCTCCGCGCGCACCGCCGGCTGGGCGGCGCACATCCTGGAGCAGAAGCAGACCGGCCGCCTGGTCCGTCCGTCGGCGAAGTACGTCGGCCCCGGCCCGCGCACGCCGTCCGAGGTCGAGGGCTGGGACAGCGTCACCCAGATCTGAGCCGGCCGACCCAAGTCCGTGAAGGGCTCCTTGAGGGAATCTGATTCCCTCAAGGAGCCCTTCACGGCGTTGTGGCCACGTGCGCGTCGGTGGCGGCGAGCATCGCGGTGAGCTGGTCGACCAGCCAGCCGTCCAGCGTTTCCCGTGCGACCGTGCCTTCTTGAAGCCACGACAACAAAGCGCCCTCGACCACGGCGGTCCAGCAGCGCAAAGTCAGCAGCACCAATGGCGACGGTTCGGGGATCGCCAGCGCTTCCAGGATCAACTCGACGGCGCGGTTGCGGACCTCGTCGATCGCCGCGTCCGTCTCCGAAGTGGCGATGACTGAACCGCTTCGCAGCAACGCGACATAGCCTTCGCGGTAATGCGCGGCAACGTCGACCAGACCGCGCACGGCCGCGCGCAGGCGTTCTTCCGGCGGGCCTTCCTCAAGCGTCGCGAGCCGGTCGACCAAACCGTCGGTGACCGTGCGCAACGCCTGCATTTGCAGTTCGCGCAGGCTCGGGAAATACCGGTAGAACAACGGCCGCGACACCTCGGCGCGCGCCACGATGTCGTCCACCGTGACCAATTCCGGAGCCCGGGTGCCGAACAGATCCAGTGCCGCCGCGATCAGGTCGTCCCGCCGGGCCTGCGCGGTCATCCGGCGCGGACGGCTCACGGCGTGACGTCCAGTTTCGCCGCCGCACGCAGCAAACCCGGCGTCAGTCGCGAAAGGACCAGCGCGACCTTCGCTTCCGGAGTGGACGGCTGGATCGCGACGTTCTTCTCCACCGCGCGCAGAATGTCGCGTGCCACTCGTTCCGGGCCGAAATTGCGCCGGGCGTAGAGCTTCGACGATTCCTTCTGCCGCCGCTTCTCTTCGACCTCGTCGACGCCGACGAACGTGGTGGTCTTGGTGATGTTGGTGTTCACCAGCCCCGGGCAAACGGCGGTCACGCCGATTCCGTCGGCGGCCAGCTCCGCGCGCAAGCCATTGCTCAACGCGAGAACGGCGGCCTTCGTGGTGCCGTAAGCGGTGAGAATCTTCGACGGCAGATAGGCCGCGGCGGACGCGAGGTTCACGAGGTGCCCGCCCTCGGCGCGTTCCTTCATCATCGGCGCGAACGCGCGGCACCCGTGGATCACGCCCCACAGGTTGACGTCCACGACCTTCTCCCAGTCCTCGATCGTCGTGTCGAGGAACGGGCCGGACATGCCGATCCCGGCGTTGTTCACCACGATGTCCGGCACGCCGAACTCGTCCCGCACCTGCTCGGCGAACCGGGCGACCGCCTCGCCGTCCGAAGAGTCCACTGTGTACTCACCGGCGTCGACTCCGCGCTCCCGCACCAGTTTCGCGGTTTCCGCGGCCGAATCGCCGTTGATGTCGCTGACGACCACGTCGGCCCCTTCGGCCGCGAACGCCAGCGCGGTCTCCCGGCCGATCCCGCTGCCCGCGCCGGTCACGACCACGAGATGGTGCGCGAAGCGACCGCTCGCGCCACCGACCCGCGCACGCCGCAATGCCCGCGTTTCCTCGCCGGTTTCCACCGACGCGATCAGCTCGGCCGCCGCAGCAGCAACGACTTCGGGCTTGGTCCGGGTAATCCAGTGCGACCCGATCACGCGCCGGACATGCAGGTCCGGCACCCAGCGCTCGACCTCGGTCTGCAGCGGCGCGGTGACATACGAATCGCCGGTCGGCGCCAGCACCTGCACCGGAATCTCGGCTGGCCGCGGGCGCGGCCGGGACAACCGCGGGCCCATGTTCGCCCGATACAGCTTCAGGCCATGTACGCCGTCGATCGTCTTCGGCGACGTTTCGGCGGGCTCCAGCTTCCGGATCAGCGTGCGCATGATTCCCGTGCGCCACAACAGTTCCGGGATCAGCGGAACCTGGAACGCGACGATGTAGTACGAGTGCAGGAACTGCCGCAAGGCGTGCCCGATGCGACGCGGCGTCGGGCGGGTCAGCTGATCGCGGAACCACGCGCCGGCGTGGTCGAGGCTGGGCCCGGAAAGCGAGGTGTACGAGGCGAGCCGGCCGCGCAGCCGGTCGCCGGTGACCGCGTGCCACGCCTGGATCGAACCCCAGTCGTGCGCGACGAGGTGGACCTTCCCGAACGGCTGCACCTCGTCGACCACCGCGGCGAGGTCGTCGGCGAGCTGGTCCAGCCGGTACGCCCGGCGCTCTCGCGGTTTGTCGGATTCGCCCGCGCCGCGCACGTCGTAGACGACCACGCAGTGCTCGCGGCGCAGCTCCTCGGCGACGCCGTCCCACATCGAGCTGTTGTCCGGATATCCGTGCACGAGCACGACTGTGGGCCCGTCCGGGTTGCCGCTCACCCGGACCGAAAGGCGGACTCCGTCGCTGGCAGTCACCTGCTTGTGAGACATCTTGTCATGTTAGACAACTTGTCAACAGCGAGCGCCGTGGTTCCACGGGAAACCAGCGTGTCCACCGTTCGACGGACAGCCGGATTCCACTGCCCGGACGTCCCGCGAGCCGTCCGCGCCGGAGCACGCTGGACGGCATGAGCACAGCAGTGCGAGTGCGCGGACTGCGCAAGGAGTACCCGGGTCACCTCGCCGTGGCCGGGATCGATCTCGACATCCCCGACGGCGAGGTGTTCGCCCTGCTCGGGCCGAACGGCGCGGGCAAAACGACGACCGTCGAGATCCTGGAGGGGCACCGGCAGCGGACGGCGGGCGAAGCCGTCGTCCTCGGCGAGGACCCGGGCACCGCGGGCCGCGCGTGGCGCGCCCGCCTCGGCATCGTGTTGCAGACAGCGACCGACGCGGCGGAATTGACCGTCGCGGAGACCGTGCGGCACTTCGCGAAGTACTACCCGAACCCGCGGGATCCGGAAGAGGTGATCGACCAGGTCGGCCTCACCGCGAAGGCGGGCGCGCGGGTGAAGTCGTTGTCCGGCGGGCAACGCCGCCGCGTGGACGTCGCGCTCGGCATCGTCGGCCGTCCGGAATTGCTGTTCCTCGACGAGCCGACCACCGGTTTCGACCCCGAGGCGCGGCGGCAGTTCTGGGGGCTCATCGACGGGCTCGCCCACGAGGGCACCACGATCCTGCTGACCACGCACTATCTCGACGAGGTCGAAGCGCTGGCCGATCGCCTCGCAGTGATCGCGCGCGGTTCGGTCGTCGCGGAGGGGACGCCGGCGACGCTCGCCGGCCGGGAACGCGCCGAGGCCGTCGTGCGGTGGCAGGACGAACTCGGCAGTCACGAGGAACGCACGCAGTTCCCGACGAAGCTCGTCTCGCAACTCGCCGCCGACCGCGGGGAACTCGCCGGGCTCACCGTGACGCGCCCCAGCCTGGAAGACGTCTATCTCGACCTGATCGGGGAGCAACCATGACCGCGACCATGGCCGTGCCGGGCACGTTCCCCCTGGGCCTCGCCCGCGGCGCGCTCGAACTGCGGCAGTTCTTCCGCAACCGCGAGCAGGTGGTGTTCACCTTCTCGCTGCCCGCGGTGCTGATGATCCTGCTCGGCTCCATCCTCGACGGCCCGACCGCGCAGTCCGGGGTCTCGTCCGGACAGCTGCTCGCCGCCGGGATGATCGGCGCGGGCATCGTGTCGACGTCGTTCAACAGCGTCGGCATCGGCATCGCCGCGGACCGGGAAATCGGGGCGCTGAAACGCTTGCGCGGCACGCCGATGCCCGCGGCGGCCTATTTCGTCGGCAAAATGATCATGGTCGCGGCGACCAGCGTGGCACAGACCGTCCTGATGGCCGCGGTGGCGATGCTGATGTTCCGGCTGCACCTGCCGTCCGATCCGGCGAAGTGGCTGACCCTGGTCTGGGTGCTGCTGCTCGGGATCGTCTCCTCGACGCTGCTGGGCATCGCGATCAGCTCGGTCGCCCGTTCCGCGGCCGGAACCGTGGCGCTGGTGCAGCTGGTGTACTTGGTGCTGCAGTTCATTTCCGGGGTGTTCGTCACGCCGATCACGAACCTGCCGAGGATCATGGTCGACGTCGCGTCGTTCTTCCCGCTGAAATGGATCTGCCAGGGCTTCCGCTCGGTGTTCCTTCCGCCGGAGGCCGCGACCCAGGAAATGGCGGGGACATGGGAGCTTCCGAAGGTGGCGCTGGTGCTGGCGGTGTGGTGCGTGGTGGGCCTGGTGCTCGCGAGGGTGACGTTCCGGTGGACGAACGAAGCGAAGTGACCCAGGCCGACGCGTGGGAGCGGTCGTACTGGTCCTGGGAGGTGCTGTTCGCGGTCGCCTACGCGGCGACCGCGCTCCTGGTGCTCCTCAACGACGGTTCGGCGGCGGCGAAGAGCACCGCCGAGGCCGCGCTGGGCGCGATCGCCGTCGGATATCTGGCCGTGGGACGCCGCGTCGTGCACGGCGAGGACAACGGGACCGCCCGCGTCGTCGCGGCGGTGGCGCTGATCGCGTTGAGCGCCACCGCCATTCTCGCGACCACCACGGCGAGCTTCGTGCTGTTCCTCGCCTGCCCGCTGGTGTTCATGCTGCTGGAACTGCGCCCCGGGATCGTGGCGACGACGCTGCTGATCCTGCTCGAACCCGTCTCCGCGGTGCTGAACGGCGGCTGGGACAACCAGTTGCTGTCGGTCCTGCTGCCGATGACCGCGATCCTCATCGTCTTCAGCGTGCTGGCCGGGAAGTTCACCAGCGACGTCCTGCGGCAGAGCCGCGCCCGCGCAGAGCTGATTCGCGAACTGGAATCCAGCCAGGCCGAAGTCGCCCGGCTGTCCAGGGAAGCGGGCACCGCGGCGGAACGCGAACGGCTGGCACGGGAAATCCACGACACGCTCGCCCAAGGCTTCACCAGCATCATCACGCTGACCCAGGCGATCGAGTCCGAACTGGACACTGACCTGTCCGCGGTGCGCAAGCATCTCGCGCTCGCCGGACGCACGGCGCGCGAGAATCTCGCCGAGGCCCGCGCGATGGTCGCCGCGCTCGCACCGTCCGATTTGGCCGCTGGTTCGTTGCCGGAAGCCGTGCAGCGGCAGGCAGACCGGCTCGCCGAGGAAAGCGGCATTCCGGTGGAGTGCGAAGTGGACGATGCGCTGCCGCCACTGTCCACTGCGGTCGAAGTCGTGCTGCTGCGCGCGGTGCAAGAAGCGTTGTCCAACGTGCGCAAGCATTCGGGCGCGAGCCTCGTCCGCGTCCGGCTGTCCGCTGTGGACGGAGCGATCCGGTTGCGGGTGGCGGACAACGGATGCGGCTTCGCCCCGGACGTCGACGGAGCCGGATTCGGGTTGCGCGGCATGCGTTCGCGGGCCGAGCAGGTGGGCGGTGCCCTGGAAGTGCGGACCGGCGCGAACGGCGGCACCGAACTGGAACTGGAGGTGCCCGCGTGATCACGATCATGCTGGTCGACGACCATCCCGTGGTGCGCGAAGGACTGCGCGGCATGCTCGAAGCCGAGGACGACCTCACCGTGGTCGGCGAGGCGGGGTCCGGCGACGAGGCGGTGGCGCTCGACCGCGTGAAACAACCCGACGTCGTCCTGATGGACCTGCGCATGCCGGGCCTCGACGGCGTCGGCGCGATCCACGCGATCCTCAAGGAAACACCCGCGCGCCGGATCGTCGTGCTCACCACGTACGAAACCGACGCGGACATCCTGCGCGCGGTCGAGGCAGGCGCGGCCGGATACCTGCTGAAAGACGCGTCGCGCACCGAATTGGCCGGGGCGATCCGGGCCGCGCACCGCGGCGAGACCGTGCTGGCCCCGTCGGTCGCGGGCAAGCTCGTGCACCGGATGCGGAACCCGGAACCGGTGTCGCCGCTGTCCGCGCGCGAGGTGGAAGTGCTCCGGCTGGTCGCGAAGGGCCGCACCAACGCGGAAATCGGCCGTGAGCTGCACATCGGCGAGGCAACGGTGAAAACGCACCTGCTGCGGGTGTTCTCGAAGCTCGGCGTTTCCGACCGCACGGCGGCGGTGACGACGGCGCTGGACCGGCACCTGCTCGGCTGAGCCGAGGCTAGACAGTACAGGTACTGTACAGGTACCGTCCGCGGCATGGTGGAGCACGAAAGCCCGGACCAGCGACGGCGCGGCACGCTGAAGCGCCAGGAAATCGCCGGCGAACTGCGGTCGGAGATCCTCGCCGGCACGTACGGCAACGGCGCGCTGCTGCCCGGCGAGAACGAGCTGGCGCAGCGGTTCGGGGTCAGCCGCGGCACGATCCGCCGGGCGCTCGGCTCGCTCGCCGAGGAAGACCTGATCGACACGCAGACCGGGGTCGGCTCGTTCGTCACCTTCGACGGACGGCCGCTCGGCGCCGAATCGAGCTGGGGCCACGCGTTCGCGGTCATCGGCGCGGCGGTGCGCGCCGAGATCGTGCGCGCGCAGCTCGTCGTCGACCCCGAACTCGCCGCGTCGGTGTCGTCGGCGGGCATGGAATTCCTCGCGCTGGACCGGGTCCGCCGGCTGGCCGACGGCACCGCAGTCTCGCTGGAGCGCAGCCGCGTCCCCGCGCTCGGCCGGATCGCCGACGTGCCGGTCGAGGGCCTGGTCGACGACTCGCTGACCGCGACAATGGCCGAAGAGGGCCTGACCCCGGCCCGCGGCGAACAGTGGATCGCGGTGGCCCCGCTCGAATCCGCCGACGCCGAACTGCTCGGCAGGCGTCCGGACGAGGCGTTCCTGCACGCGGTGCGGATCTCCTGGGACGCGGACGGCCGGTTCGTCGAAAAGGTCACCAGCTGGCTCGACCCGAAACGGTTCCGGCTCCACACGACCTTCGGCGGGGCCCGGTGAGCGCGGCCGATCGCGCGCTCGGCGCGCTGGAAGGCCTCGCGTTCGGCGACGCGCTCGGGATGCCGACGCAGTCGATGTCCCGGCGGGAAATCCAGGAGGATTACGGGCCGATCCGCGGGTTCCTCGCCGCCGGTCCCCGGCAGAAGATCGCCGCGGGCATGCCCGCCGGGTCGGTCACCGACGACACCGAACAGGCGGTCTTGCTCGCCCAATTGCTGATCGAGGGTTCCGGACAGGTCGACGTGGCCGTGTTCGCCGAGCGGCTCCTGGACTGGGAAGCCGCCATGGCCGAACGCGGATCGCTCGATCTTCTCGGCCCCAGCACCAAATCCGCGCTGCAACGGCTGTCCGACGGCCTCCCCGCCGAGGAAGCCGGACGGTACGGGACGACGAACGGCGCGGCGATGCGGATCACCCCGCTCGGCATCGTGCGCTCGACCCGTTCGGTGCCGAAATTCGTCGACGCGGTCGAGGCGACCAGCGTCGCCACGCACAACACCTCGTTGGGCATCGCGAGTGCCGCGGCCGTCGGCGCCGCAGTGAGTGCCGGTGTCGACGGTGCCGACCTGGCCGAAGCGGTGGAGATCGCGATCGCCGCGGCCGACGAAGGCGCCCGGCGCGGACATTGGGCGGCAGGCGGCGAGATCGGCCCGCGGTTGCGCTGGGCAATCCCTTATCTCC
Organism: Streptomyces sp. AA4; assembly: GCF_000158875.1. Lineage (NCBI taxonomy): Bacteria > Bacillati > Actinomycetota > Actinomycetes > Kitasatosporales > Streptomycetaceae > Streptomyces > Streptomyces sp. AA4. The sequence continues at coordinate 7,597,697 of NZ_GG657746.1, forward strand.
AAACACTTCCCGCGTCCCGCCGGGCGGACGCGGTCGCCGAAGTGATCGGCACTTCGGTGGCGTCGCAGGAATCCGTCGTCGCCGCCTTCGCGCTCGCCGCGACGGCCGACGATCCCTGGGACACGCTTTGCGTCGCAGCCGGACTAGGCGGAGACACCGACACTGTCGCCGCGATGGCCGGCGCGATTCTCGGCGCGACGCACGGTACGGCGGTGTGGCCGGACCGGGAACGCGTCGTCCTGGACGAGGCGAACGACCTCGACCTCGCGCGCCTCGCCCGCGATCTGCTCGCGCTGCGCGCCTGACCCCTCCCCGAACCACCGACGATGTTGGGAATCCCGATGCGCACTCTTTCCGCCGTCGAACAACGCGGCATCGAGCCGGTGCCCGAGAACCAGCGGAACGGCAACCCGCTCCAGCTGTTCTGGGTGTGGTTCGCCGCGAACATCTCCATTCTCGGGCTGCCGCTCGGCGCGACGCTGGTCGCGATACAGGGCCTGGACATCTGGCAGGCGCTGATCGTCGCGGTGGTCGGCGCGGCGGGATCGTTCGCCGTGGTCGGGGTGATCTCCACGGCCGGACGCCGCGGCGGCGCGCCGAGCATGACGCTTTCGCGCGCGGTCTTCGGCCCGCGCGGCAACGCGGGCCCGACGTTCGTGTCGCTGCTTTCCCGGCTGGGCTGGGAAACGGTGAACACGACGACCGGGGCGTTCGTGCTGCTGTCGTTGTTCTCGTTGCTGTTCGGCAGTTCCGCGGACAGCAAGACCGTGCCGTTGCTGGCGCTGGCCGCCATCGCGCTCTTCGAGATCTGCACCCTGCTGGTGTCCGGGCTCGGGCACGCGGCGATCCTCGTCATCCAGAAGTGGGCCACGTGGATCTTCGGGGCGCTCAACATCGTCGTGGCGGTCGCGCTCGTCGCCACCGTCGACTGGTCCGCGGTCACCGCGATCCCCGGCGGGTCGTTCGGCGCGGTTCTCGTCGGCATCGGCACGATGGCCGCGGGGACCGGGATCGGCTGGGCGAACGCGGGCGCGGACATGGCGCGCTACCAGAAAACCAGTGCCAAGACGGCACATCTGGTCGCGGCGAGCGCGGCGGGCGCGGGCATCCCGCTCGTCGTCCTGATCGGCCTCGGCGCGCTGCTGAGCGCGGGCGACAAGGCACTGGCGACCGCGGGCGACCCGGTGGCCGCCATCCGGGACCTGCTGCCGTCGTGGATGGCCGTGCCGTACCTGATCGCCGCGTTCGGCGGGCTGCTGCTGTCGAACCACCTTTCGGTCTACTCGGCGGGGCTGACGACCCTCACGCTCGGCGTGCGCATCCCGCGCGTGTGGGCGGTGGCGGTCGACGTCGTCGTCACCTTCCTCGGGTCGATTTACTTCATGCTGATCGCGGATTCGTTCTACGGACCTTTCATCAGCTTCATCTCGTTGCTGGCCATCCCGATCACCGCGTGGCTCGCGGTGTTCCTGGCGGACCTGCTCAAGCGCCGCTGGTACGACGCGGAAGCGTTGCTGGACATGGGCCGCGGCGGTCGGTACTGGTACACCGGCGGCATCGAATGGCGCGCGGCCGGTTCCTGGCTCGCGGCAACAGTGTGCGGCTACGTGCTGCTCGCCGCCGGGCAGAGCGGGATCGCCTGGATCGTCGCGTTCGCCGTGGGAGCAGCGGGATATCTCGCGCTCGGCGGCGCCCGCGGCCGGCTGGACGCTCCCGCGCCGGCCGACGCGGAGCAGACCCGTGGCTGACCCCCGGCTCGTTTTCACCGGCAACGTCATCGTCGACCTCGTCCTGACCGTCGACGCGATCCCGGAACCCGGCGGCGACGTCGTCGCCTCCTCCAGCACGCTCACCGCGGGAGGCGGCTACAACACGATGATCGCCGCGCATCGGGACGGGTTGCCGGTGGTGTTCGGCGGGCAGTACGGCACTGGTCCGTTCGGCGACGTCGTGCGCTCCGCGCTGGCGTCGTCCGGGTTCGAGGTCGTGCAGCCCGGCCTCGCCGAAACCGACAGCGGCTACTGCGTCGCGATGGTCGACGCGACCGCGGAGCGCACCTTCGTCACCTCGGCCGGTGCGGAAGGCCGCCTGACCCGCGCCGATCTCGACCGGATCGCCGTGCGCCCGGCCGATCTGGTGTACGTCTCGGGATACAGCCTGGCCCACCGGAGCAACGCGGATGCGCTGCCGGGCTGGCTGGCGGATCTGCCCGCGCCGGTCCGCGTGCTGTTCGACCCGTCTCCGCTCATCGGCGACCTCGCTCCCGAGACGGTCGCCGCGGTGCTGGCGCGCACGGACATCCTCACCGCGAACGCCCGGGAAGCCCGCCTCCTGACCGGCCGCGAAGATCCCGCCTCGGCCGCGCCCGAACTGGCGAAACGGGTGCGCGGCCGAGCCGCGATCGTGCGCACCGGCGGCACCGGCTGCTGGGTCGCGACCGCGGAATCGCCGGGCTCGGCGACGAACGTGCCCGCCTACCCGGTCGCCGCCGTCGACACCAACGGCGCGGGCGACGCACACGGCGGGGTGCTCGCCGCGGCACTGGCGCGAGGAAACGACCTGACGCAGGCCGCCCGGCGCGCGAACGTGGCCGCGGCACTCGCCGTGACCCAGCGCGGACCGGCGACCGCGCCGACCACGGAGATGATCGACGAAGCACTCCGGCGCGCACGCTGACGGCCCTGCTGCCCGGCGGACCTGCCCGGGCAGAATGACGGCCATGCTCGACACCACCGAACTCGCCCTGTACCGACGGCTCGCACACGAGCAGTCCGTCAGTCGCGCCCCGTCCCTCGTCGCCGCCGTCGTCCGAGGCGGCGAGGTCGTCTGGTCCGGCGCCCGCGGCCGCGTCGGCGACCGGCGCCCGGACGACGACACGCAGTACCGGCTGGGGTCGATCACCAAAACGATGATCGCGACCGCGGTCATGCGGCTGCGCGACGAGGGCAAACTCGACCTGACCGACCCGCTGGAGCGGCACCTGCCGGGCACCGCGTTCGGTTCGGTCACCATCGCGCAACTGCTGTCGCACACCTCGGGCCTCACGTCGGAATCGCCCGGCCAATGGTGGGAACGCTCGCCCGGCGCGGACTGGGCGGCGCTCGTCTCGAGCCTGGAGAAGGACGCGACGAAGCTGCGTCCCGGCTCCAAATTCCACTACTCGAACGTCGGCTACGGCGTCCTCGGCGAACTGGTCGCCCGGCACCGCGAGCGGCCGTGGTTCGACGTCGTGCGCGACGAAATCCTTACCCCGCTGGGCATGAACCGCACGACGCCGCATCCGGAAGGCGCGCACGCCGAGGGATTCGCCGTGCACCCGTTCGCCGACGTGCTGCTGCCGGAGAAGTGGCCGGACGCCGGCGCGATGGCCCCGGCCGGCCAGCTCTGGTCCACCGTCACCGACCTCGGCCGCTGGACGTCGTTCCTCGGCGGCCACACCGGCGACGTGCTGTCCGCCGACACCGTCGACGAAATGCGGACGATGAACACCGTCGACGACACCGAGGTGTGGTCGACCGGGTTCGGCCTCGGCCTGATGGTCGTGCGCTACCAGGGCAGGCACCTGGCCGGGCACACCGGCTCGATGCCCGGCTTCCTCGCCGCGACGCTGGTCGACCCGCGCACCGGCACCGGCGCGCTGTGCCTCGCGAACTCGACCGGCGGCGTCGGCATCACCCAGCTCTGCCTCGACCTGATCACCACCGCCGACGACCTCGAGCCCGCGCTGCCCGACGAGTGGTTCCCGTCCACTGTGGACCCGGACCTGCTCGCGCTGACCGGGCTGTGGCACTGGGGCCCGTCGCCGTACTTCCTGCGCGTGCAGGGCGACGGCCTGATCTCGCTGAACCCCGCCGTCGGCGCCGGGCGCGCCTCCCGGTTCCGCCCCGAGGGCCCGGACACCTGGATCGGCCTGGACGGCTACTACGCGGGCGAAACGCTCACCGTCGGCCGCGACGCGGACGGGACGGCGAACCACCTGAACCTCGCGACGTTCATCTTCAGCCGCACGCCGTACGACCCGGCCGCGCCGATCCCCGGCGGGCTGGACGAGGGCGGATGGCGCTGATTCGTCCCGCTTCGGCCTGGACGCCGGATTCGTCGGCGTCCAGGCCGGGTACTCGCGGCGCGGCCCGCCCGCCGTTCAGCGCAGTCGCGTCCCACGGCCGTCCCAACGCCGCCAAGCCGAAGAGCGCAACCCGGGCGGCAACCGTGCGTTTCCGTCAGGATTCCACATGCCGGACACCCGCCAACCGCCGTTACCTGCGTTGTCCCGACCTGAGAGACTAAGCACATGACCGACGCTGAGTTGACGATCCCAGCAGACCTCAAGCCGGCCGACGGCCGCTTCGGCTGCGGACCCTCGAAGGTTCGCGAAGAGCAGCTCGCCGCCCTCGCCCGGTCCGGTTCCACCTACCTCGGCACGTCGCACCGGCAGAAGCCGGTCAAGTCGCTCGTCGGCCGCGTGCGCGCCGGGCTTTCCGAGCTGTTCTCCCTCCCGGACGGGTACGAGGTCATCCTCGGCAACGGCGGGACGACCGCCTTCTGGGACGCCGCCGCGTTCGGCCTCGTGCGCGAGCGCGCCCAGCACTTCACCTACGGCGAGTTCTCGTCGAAGTTCGCGACCGTGACGAACAAGGCCCCGTTCCTCGGCGAGTCGATCGTGGTGAAGGCCGACCCGGGCAGCGCGCCGGAGATCGCTTACTCCCACGGCGCGGACCTCGTCGGCTGGGCGCACAACGAGACCTCCACCGGCGTCGCGGTGCCGGTGCGGAGGCCCGAGGGCAGCGACGGCGCGCTGGTCGCGATCGACGCGACGTCCGGCGCCGGCGGCCTCCCGGTCAAGGCCGAGGACTTCGACGTCTACTACTTCGCGCCGCAGAAGTCGTTCGCTTCCGACGGCGGCCTGTGGATCGCGCTCGCCTCGCCCGCCGCGATCGAGCGGATCGGCGAGATCGGCGGCGGCGACCGCTGGATCCCCGAATTCCTGTCGCTCACCACCGCGCTCGACAACTCGCGCAAGGACCAGACCTACAACACCCCCGCCGTCGCCACGCTTTTCCTGCTCGCCGAGCAAATCGAGTGGATGAACGGCCAGGGCGGCCTCGACTGGACCACCTCGCGCACCAAGGAATCCTCGACCCGGCTGTACGAATGGGCCGAGAAAACCTCGTACACCACGCCGTTCGTGGCGAACCCGGAGCTGCGCTCGCAGGTCGTCGGCACGGTCGACTTCGCCGACGAGGTCGACGCGGCCGCGGTCGCGAAGGCGTTGCGCGCCAACGGGATCGTCGACACCGAGCCGTACCGGAAGCTGGGCCGCAACCAGCTGCGCGTCGGCCTGTTCCCGGCGATCGACCCGGACGATGTCACCAAGCTCACCCAGAGCATCGAATACGTCGTGGAACGGCTCGGCTGAATCCACAACGCGCCGAAAACGCCCAAACCGCCCCGCCAGCCACCCCGGCTCGCGGGGCGGTTCGCGTCGATGACCACTCGTTCGTGACGGACCGTGGTCGGCGTGTCACGGCGGTCGCCGATCTCCGCCGCCGCGAAAATGGCCGGGAAAGTGTCGTCGGATTGAGTTCGGATGGGTGAGGCGTCGGCGCGCCTCGCACGTCAAGCCGACGCGCCGTTCTAACGTGGGCACCCACAAAGGTGACACCGGGGAGGCGAGAAATGCGGGCGTTGCGGGTGGTCGGGCTGCACGAGGACGGGAAGTCCCTCGTGCTGGAGGACCCCGCGAGCCGTACCCGCTTCCTGCTCCCGGCCGACGAGAGACTGCGTGCGGCGGCGAGGGGGGACATAGCCCGGCTGGGCCAGATCGAGATCGAGTTGGAGAGCCAGATGCGGCCACGCGAGATCCAGGCGCGAATCCGCGCGGGCGAGTCCGTCGAGCAGGTCGCGAGCAGCGCGGGCGTCTCGACGCAGCGGGTGGAGCGATTCGCCTATCCGGTGCTGCTCGAACGGTCCCGCACGGCGGAACTCGCGCAGTCGGCGCACCCGGTCCGCGAGGACGGGCCCGACGTCCAGACGCTCGGCGAGGTCATCGCCTACGCGTTCGGCGTCCGCGGCCACGACTACAACCAGGCCGCCTGGGACGCGTGGCGCGGCGACGACGGCAAGTGGGTCGTCGTGCTGCGCTGGAAGGCGGGCCGCTCCGACAACCGCGCGCACTGGTCGTTCTCGCCCGGCGCGCACGGCGGCACGGTGCACGCGCTCGACGAAAACGCCGAGGTCCTGCTGAACCCGAACTCGTACGTCGCCCCGCGCACGGTCCGCGCGCTGGCCCCCGCTCGCGATTCGGTGGTGCAGCCGACCCTCGACGCCGTCGAGGAACCGCGCGCCATCGAGGGCCCGGACGACGGCGCCGAGGAGACCCGCGAGATCCCGCACGTCCCCGGCGAGTCCGACGGCGACGACGCCGAGCAGCCGCGCACGAAGGCGAAGAAGAACCATCCGATCGTGCCGTCGTGGGAAGACGTGCTGCTGGGAGTCCGCACCCAGCGCGGCTGACGCACTCCGGTTTTCCAGCGCCCCAATGCCACATTGGGGTTGCCTCCGCAGCGCGGCGAGCCCACCGGAAGCGGCAAGCGCCGGTCAGGGTCAGGTGTCCAGCAGAGCAGCCAGCTTCTTCGGCGCGACGTGCCGATAAGCCTCCCGCACGATCTGCTCCACCTCGCCCCAGTCGACGTCCACGTCCAGCCGTACGCCGAGCCATCCGTGCACCCCGACGTAGGGCGGCCGGAAGAACCGGTCCGGCTCGGTGCGCACCAGCTCCTCCTGCACCCCGGGCGGCGCGGGACACCAGAACGCGACTTTGTCGTCGTGGTGCCGGTCAGCGAACATCACGAACGTCTTGCGTCCCCGGACGAACCACGTCGGCTCGCCGTGGCTGAGCCGTTCGGTCGCTTCGGGCAGGGCGAGGCAGAGCGCGCGCAGCTTGTCGAGCGGGGCCATCGGGTCAGTATCCGGGAGTCAGAACACCGTGGCCAGCACACCGATCCACGCGAGCACCAGACCGCCGCCCGCGCCGTATACCGCCCAGCGCAAGATCGGCACCTTGCGGCCCAGCCACAGCGACGGTGCGACCCCGCCGGTGACCACCAGCGACGCGATCAGCGCCAGCCACGTGCTCGTCTCGCGCGCGAGCGTCCCGGCCAGCGCGAGCATCGCGACGATCACCACGGCGGCCGCGAACGCCGACACGGTAAGCCCAGTGGCCCACGGCGTCGGCTCCTCGGGAAGCGGTGGGCGCGCAGGCTGGTCCGGTCGCGGCGGCGGTTCGACCACCGTTTCCACGCCGGTCACCGGATCGACGAACCGCACCTGGGTGCCCATCACGGCGGCCAGTCGCGCGGCGAGCTGCCGTCCGCGTTGGGACACGACCGAACCGGCGACATCGACGTCGGAGTCGGAGCGCGCCACCGCCGACGCCACGCGCGCCCATTCGTGCAGTGCCTGGGCCAGGTCGGCACCGATCGCGAGGCGACGCGGGTCGACCTCCCGCGCGTGCTCGCCGCCCGGCCCGGCGAGCACCGCCTGCTCGCCGCGGATCCGCAGCTCCATGGGTGCCCCTCCCCGCAAGAAACGTGCCGGGGGTCACTCTAGTGGGGCGACCCCCGCGGAGACCTCGTGGAAGGCGATCGCCGCGGCCGTGGCGACATTCAGCGAGTCGACGCCGGACACCATCTCCACGCGGACCGCGACGTCCGCGGCCTCGATCGCCTCGTCCGTCAGTCCCGGTCCCTCCGCACCGAGCAGCAGCGCGATCGGTCCCGGCACCTTTTCGCGCAATCCGCGCAGCGGTACGGAATCCGCGCGCGGTGTGAGCGCGGCCACCGTGAAACCCCGTGCCCGCAGGACATCCAGGCCGCCGGGCCAGCTGTCGAAAGTCGCGAAGGGGACGCGCAGCACGTGTCCCATCGAAACGCGCACACTGCGCCGGTAAAGCGGATCCGAACAACCTGGACCGAGCAAAACCCCGCCGACGCCGAGCGCGGCGGCATTGCGGAACAGCGCGCCGAGATTTTCGTGATCGCCGACCCCTTCGAGCACGGCCAAAACCTGCGTGCCGTCCACGATTTGGGAAACCGTCGGCGGTTCCGGGCGGTCCGCGACCGCGAGCACGCCGCGATTGAGATGGAATCCGACCACGTCGGCCATCGTCTCCGCGGACGTCACGTACGCGGGCACGTCGACGCCGGCGAGTTCGTCTTCCAATTCCCGCAGCCGCCTCTCCACGCCGAGCAGCGCGCGCACCGGATAACGCGACGCGAGCAGCCGTCCGACCACGACGGTTCCCTCGGCGATCACCAGCCCGCGCCCGCCTGGGCGGTCCGGGCGACGGTCCGCTGTGGACAGGTCGCGGAAATCGTCGAGGCCCGGATGCGCCCGGTCCTCGGTGAAGATCAGTTGAGCCACATCGGACAGTCTCGCACCCGGCCGAACCCGTGCCCACTGGTCCGAACGCGCGGCCGGGTTAGGGCAAACGGCGTAGTTACGCGCAGGGTCAACCGCCGGTGACGGAGAGCACCAGTTTGGCCGCTAGCCCATGGCGACTCGCTGTGCGACGGTGGTCTGCCTGGCGTCCTAGCCGCCCAGACCACTGCGGACAGCAGCCAAGGAGCGCGTCGAACCATGGGTACGGATCTCTCGGCACATCCCGGCCGGCTCGATCGCGGACGGTACCGCCGGAAGGTCCAGCGCTGCCTGGACACCCTGGCGAGGATGCTCACCGACGGCAGTTTTTCCTTTCCCCGCAAGAACATCGGCCTCGAAGTCGAGCTGAATCTGGTGGACGGGCAACTGCGCCCGTCGATGACCAACTCGGTCGTGCTGGAGGCGCTCGACGACGCGTCGTTCACCACCGAACTCGGCCAGCACAACCTGGAACTCAACGTGCCGCCGCGCCCGCTCGCCGGGGATTCCGCGCTGCGGCTGGAAGAAGACCTGCACTCCTACCTGGCGAAAGCGCAGGAGAGCGCGGCGCACACCGGCTCGTCGGTGGCCATGATCGGCATTCTGCCGACGCTGGGGCCGGAACATTTCGATCAAAAGTGGCTTTCCCACAAAACGCGCTATTCGTCGCTGAACGACGAGATCTTCGCCGCCCGCGGCGAGCGGATCGCGCTCGCGATGGACGGCCCGGCGTTGCCCGGGGCACAGCCGGAGCGGCTGCGGCACTACGCGGAATCCATTCTTCCGGAGGCCGCCTGCACCTCGGTCCAATTGCACCTGCAGGTCGCCCCCGAGGAATTCGCGGCGCACTGGAACGCCGCGCAATGCCTGGCCGGCGTGCAGATCGCGCTCGCGTCGAACTCTCCTTTCCTGCTGGGCAAGGCGCTGTGGCACGAAACCCGGATCCCGTTGTTCCAGCAGGCCACCGACACCCGGCCGGAGGAACTGAAAAACCAGGGCGTCCGGCCGCGCGTGTGGTTCGGCGAACGGTGGATCACGTCGATCTTCGACCTCTTCGAGGAAAACGTCCGCTATTTCCCGGGTCTGCTGCCGGAGACGGACATCGAGGACCCGATCGAGGCGCTGGAATCCGGGCAGGCACCGAAGCTTTCCGAACTGCGGCTGCACAACGGAACGATTTGGCGGTGGAACCGGCCGGTGTACGACGTAGTCGACGGCCTGCCGCACTTGCGCGTGGAAAACCGCGTGCTGCCCGCCGGTCCGACGGTCGCCGACATCGTGGCCAACGCGGCGTTTTTCTACGGCGCCCAACGCGCGCTCGCGGAGCAGGACCGGCCGGTCTGGTCGCAGATGTCGTTCCAGGCCGCGGAAGAAAACCTGTACGAGGGCGCGCGCAAGGGTTTCGACGCGCAGCTGTACTGGCCCGGCATCGGCTGGATCCCGCCGGACGAACTGGCGCTGCGCGTGCTGCTGCCGCTGGCGCACGAGGGCCTTCGCCGTTCGGACGTCTCCGACGAGGCACGCGTGCGTTATCTCGGCATCATCGAACGCCGCTGCCTCGCCCGCCGCAACGGTGCGACCTGGCAGCGCGACTACGTGCTGCGCGCGCACGAACGCGGAGCCGACCGCGAAACCGCGCTCAACTGGATGCTGCGGCGGTACCTGGAGCTGTCGGAGAACGGCGAGCCGGTGCACACCTGGACGCTCGACGACTGAGCCGTTTCGCGCGGGTCCCCTAAAGTGTTTCGCACGGGAAGGGGGTGGCGCGCGTGCCGAAGGTGCTGGGCGGTTCGCTCGAAGCGCACCGCCGCGAAGTGCGGTCACGGGTGTTCGACGTCGTCCGCGCGCAGCTGTACGAACGCGGGTTCGACGCGATCACGCTCGCCGGGGTCGCCGCGGAGGCCGGGCTCGGCCGCACCGCGATCTACAACCACTTCCCGGACAAGGAAAGCCTGCTCGTCGCGTTCGTGGAGGACGAGGCCGCCCGGTACGTCGAGCGGCTGCGCGCGGCGGTGGACGCCGAACCGGACCCGGTCGCCCAGCTGGCCACATTCGTGCGGCTGCAGCTGCGCGTGCTGGCCGAACACCACCTTCCGCCGGGCACCGCGCTGGAGTCCGCGCTCGCGCCCGCGGCGTACCAGCGGATCAGCGCGCACGCCGACCCGATCATCGAACAGCTGCGTTCGGTGCTGCTCGCCGGAGTCGACGCGGGCAGCTGGCCCGCCCAGGACCTCGACGTGGTGGTCCCGATGATCACCGCCGCGCTCGGCAGCCGTCAGGTGATCGACGTGCCCGCCGACCAGCTGGAAGACGCCGTCGAAGCCGCCGTGCGGTTCGTGCGCCGAGCGGTCGGTTCGAGTGAAAACAGCTGATTTTAGGCTAGCCTAAGTACCAGTCGTGGCCTACAGTTCTTTCTGACAGCTTGTCAGAAAGATGCCCGGGAGGCCTTTGATGACGGTGACCGCGGACCTCGAAGCCAGCCCGTTCTCCGGACAGCTGCGCGCGTCCACGCGGGCGGTGCACGACAAGGCCAATCACTCCACGTACATGAACGCGCTGCTCGGCGGCGAGCTGACGCTGGCGGGCTACGCGGCGCTGGCCACCCAGTACTACTTCATCTACCAGGCGATCGAGCGGGCCGGCGACGCGATGGCCGACGACCCGGTCGGCGGCCAGTTCGTGTTCGAGGAACTGCGCCGGCTGCCCGCACTGGAACGCGACCTCGCCCGGCTGGTCGGTCCCGGCTGGCGCACCGAGATCGCCCCGCTCGCGTCCACCGAGGCCTACACCGCGCGGATCGCCGAGGCGGCACGCTGGTCCGGCGGGTTCGTGGCGCACCACTACACGCGCTACCTCGGCGACATCGCCGGCGGCCAGATCATCCGGCGGCTGCTCGAGAAGAAGTTCGACCTCGCCGAGGCGGGCACGCTCTTCTACCGCTTCGACGACATCGGCAGCGCCCCCGCGTTCCGCGACCGCTACCGCGCGAAGCTGGACGAAGCGCCGTGGAGCGAGGAAGACCGGGCCCGGGTGATCGACGAATCCGTGGTCGCGTTCGAGCACAACGTCGCGGTGTTCGACGAACTGGCCCTCGACCTCGCGCGGTACCGCGACCCGGCGGCATGAGCCGGGTCACAGCGAGTTGACCTCCACCTAGCTTGAAGTACGAGGCTCGGTTTCAGCAGGCTCCCGCACGGGAAGCCGCCTAGAAAACCGCGCGTCGATCAGAAGGAGGGCCCATGGCCCGGTACGAGCTGCCCGAACTCGATTACGACTACGGCGCCCTCGCGCCGTACATTTCGGGCGAGATCAACGAGCTGCACCACAGCAAGCACCACGCGACCTATGTCAAGGGTGCGAACGACACGCTGGACAAGCTCGCCGCCGCGCGCGAGGCGGGCGACTTCGGCTCGATCGTCGGCCTGGAGACGACGCTGGCGTTCAACCTGGCCGGGCACGCCAACCACGTCGTGTGGTGGAAGATCCTCTCCCCCGAGGGTGGGGACAAGCCGACCGGCGAGCTGGCCGCGGCGATCGACGAGGCGTTCGGCTCGTTCGACAAGTTCAAGGCCCAGTTCACCGCCGTGTCCACCACCATCCAGGGCAACGGCTGGGGCGCGCTGTCGTGGGACCCGATCGGCAAGACGCTGATCACCCAGCAGCTGCGCGACCACCACAACAACCTGATCCTGCCGACCGTGCCGATCCTGCTGGTCGACGTGTGGGAGCATGCGTTCTACCTCGACTACAAGAACGTGAAGCCGGACTACGTCAACGCCCTGTGGAACATCTTCAACTGGGCCGAGATCAGCAAGCGCTTCGACAACGCCGTCGCCGGCGGCAACGGCCTCCTGCTCAGCTGAGGCCCGCTGCGCACCCCGGGGCCCGGCCGGGAAACGGCCGGGCCCCGTTTTTTCGCTTGACCTGGAGTGCACTGGAGGTGTGAGAGTGGAACCCATGGACGTCGACGCCTACCTCGCTCGCCTCGACCTGCCGGTGCCTCCCGCGGCCGACCTGGCCGCGCTGCGCCTGCTGCAGGAGCGGCACCTGATGCACGTCCCGTTCGAGAACCTGAGCGTGCACCTCGGGGAACCCATCGACCTCACCGAAGAAGCACTCTTCGACAAGCTCGTGCGCCGTCGCCGCGGCGGATTCTGCTACGAGCTGAACGGTCTTTTCGCCGGCCTGCTGCGGGAGCTGGGCTTCACCGCGACGCTGCACGCGGCGCGCGTCTTCACCGACGCCGGCGTACCCGGTCCGCCGCTGGACCACGCCGCCATCCTCGTCCGGCTCGACGACGAGCAGTACCTGGTCGACGTCGGCTTCGGCAAGTTCAGCCGGCAGCCGCTGGCGCTGTCCGCGGTCGAACCGCAGAGCGACCCCGAGGGCGACTACCTCCTCCTGGACGCTCCGTACGGCGACGTGGACGTCCTGCGCGACGGCAAGCCCGAGTACCGCCTGGAGCGTCGGCGGCGGGAGCTGTCGGACTTCGCGCCGATGGCGTGGTGGCAGTCGACGTCGCCGAAGTCGCACTTCACGCAGACCCTCACCTGTTCCCGCCCGACCGCCCAAGGCCGCGTCACGCTGTCCGGCGACCGGCTGATCGAGACAGTGGACGGCGTGCGCCACGAGGTGCTGCTGCCGAACGACGAGGCCGTGCGGATGGCGTACCACGTGTACTTCGGCCTGCGGCTGCGCCGTCTTCCGATGCGGCCGGGCGAGCATCCGCTGGAGGCCCCGAAGCCGACCCCGCACGCTTCCTGACGCCCAACCCCGTGAACGGCCTTGCCCTCGCGGGGAAGAGCCCCGACCATGAACAGAGCCCCGCCTCCCGGGGTTCCCAGGTTGCGGGGCTCTGTCCGTTCCCGAACTGACTGCCGCTCCCACCACGAAGCGGACATGTATGAGGTTAGCCTAACCTCACCGACGACGGCAAGACCATCTCAGCGGAGACCTCAGTCTCACCCTCCGGAGTGACAACTTTCGGCGGTCCCAGCGCCTGCGAGCAGCCATTTCCGCAGGTCAGACCCGTTCCCGCGACAGGATCCGCAGGCCGTTGCCGAGCCGTCGCGGCATCCGGACGCCGCCGCGCCGGATCAGCACCACCGCGCACACCACCGCCGCGACCGCCGAAACCGCGCCGCCGATGTAGAACGGCGACCGGCCGCCGAACGCGTCGGCCATCCAACCGGTCATCGGCCCGCCGATCGGGTTGCCGCCGATCAGCACCAGCACGTAGATGCCCATCACGCGGCCGCGCATCTCCGGCGACACCGACGTCTGCACCAGCGCGTTCGCCGTGTTCAGGAAGGTGATCGTGGCGAACCCGAGCGGGATCAGCCCGATGCCGAAGGCCAGGTAGGTCGGCATGAACGCGGTGATGAACTCGAACGCGCCGAGCAGCGCCGCCGACACCAGCATCAGCCGTACCCGGGGGCGGCTCTTCACGCCCCGCCGCGCGGACGCGAGCGCGCCGGTGAAGGTGCCGACCGCGACGAGCGTCGAGAGCAGGCCGTAGCCGTCGGCCTGGGTGTGGAAGACGTTCGCGGCCACGATCGGCAGCGACGTGAAGTAGGTGATGCCGAACGTGCTGACGAAGAACATCAGGACCATGACGGTCACCAGGTCCGGCCGTCCGCGCACGTAGCGCAGGCCCTCCACCAGCTGGCCCTTGGCGCGCGGGATCGCCGGGCCGCGGAACAGCTTGGCCGGATTCATCAGCGCGAGCCCGGCGATCACCGCGAGCGTGCTCGCCGCGTTCGCGATGAACAGCCAGCCGGTGCCGACCCAGGTGATCGCGAACCCGGCGATGGCCGGTCCGACGATGCGGGCCATGTTGAAGATCGACGAGTTCAGCGCGACCGCGTTCGCCACCTGGTCGCGGCCGACCATCTCGGCGACGAACGACTGCCGCGTCGGCACCTCGATCGCCGAGGTCGTCCCGAGCATCACGCACAGCAGGTAGACGTGCCACAGCTGGGCGACGCCGGTCAGGTCGAGCACGCCGAGCAGCACGGCCTGCAGGCAGTTCACCGACTGGATCAGCATCAGCAGCCGCCGCTTGTCGACGCGGTCGGCGAGCACGCCCGCCCACAGCGACAGCAGCAGCGTCGGGATGAACTGCAGCGCGACCGCGACGCCGAGCGCCACCGGGTCGTTGCCGGACAGCGTGAACACCAGCCAGTCCTGGGCGATGCGCTGCATCCAGGTGCCGATGTTCGAGATGACCTGGCCGCTGAAGAACAGCCGGTAATTCCGGACGCGCAGCGACGAGAACATCGTGCGCCTGGTCTTGGTTTCCGCGGCGCCGGCGGGTTCCGGCGCGGAAGACGATTTCCCGGCCGGGACGGAACGGGGGCCGGGCGGAGCGGAACCGGACGGCGGCGGCGCCGTGTCCCGGGTAGCAGTGGATTGGGCCGGACATCCTGTTTCGCTACCCGTGGTCGTCACCTGTGCTAGTTCCCCGCCATCCTGTCGATGATCTCCGCGGCGCGGGAGAGCACTTCGAGCTCTTCCTCGCCGAGTTCGGCCAGTTGCCGGTCCAGCCACGCCTCCCGCACCGAGATGGCCTTGCGCACGAACGCGAGCCCGTCGTCGGACAGCTCGACGATGGCCTGACGGCCGTCAGTCGGGTGCGGCCTGCGCTCGACGAACCCCATCTCCTCGAGCGCGGCGATGACCCTCGTCATCGAGGGCGGCTGGACGCCTTCCTTCGCGGCGAGCTGACCGGGGGTCAGCGGACCGCATTTGTGCAGGGTGGACAACGCCGCGATCTGCGTGAGCGACACGTCGTCCGCCACCCGCTGTGCCCGGAGCCTGCGGTTGAGCCGCACCACCGCGAGACGCAAGCGGCTCGCCAGGGAACGCTCGTGCGGGTCGCCGGACATATAGTTAGCATACCTCACGACTTGAGGTTCCGGTTTACGCCGGTCAGCTGAGTGCGGCCTGGATCGGCCCGACCGCGAAGTACGCGACGAACGCCACCGCGATGACCCACATCAGCGGGTGCACCTTCCGGGCCTTGCCGGTGACCGCCTGGATCACGACGTAGCTGACGAATCCGGCGCCGATGCCGTTGGCGATCGAGTAGGTGAACGGCATGACCACGATCGTCAGGAACGCGGGCAGCGCGATCGTGAAATCGGTGAAGTCGATGTCGCGGACCTGCGCCATCATCAGCGCGCCGACCACGACCAGCGCCGGCGCGGCCGCCTCGACCGGCACCACCTGGTACAGCGGGGTCAGGAACATCGCGGCGATGAACAGCAGCCCGGTCACGACGTTCGCCAGCCCGGTCCGCGCGCCCTCCGCGATGCCGGACGCGGATTCCACGAACACCGTGTTCGAACTGGCCGAGCCGAACCCGCCGGCCGCACCCGCGAGGCCCTCGACGAACAGCGCCTTGCCGACGTTCGGCAGCTGGCCGTCCTTGCCGACCAGACCGGCTTCCTTGCCGAGGCCGGTCATCGTGCCCATGGCGTCGAAGAAGTCCGCGAGCACGAGGGTGAAGACCAGCAGCACCACGGTGATGATCGGCAGCCGGGTCCACGCGCCGAACGACACGTCGCCGACCAGCGACAGATCCGGGAGGCCGACGACCTTCTGCGGCAGCGCCGGGTAGCCGAGGTTCCAGCCCTTCGGGTCGGTGCCGTTGGACGGCCCGGCCTTCACGATCGCCTCGACCACGATCGCGAGCACCGTCGAGCCGAGCACGCCGATCAGGATCGCGCCCTTGACGCGCTTGGCCACGAGAACCGCGGTGAGCAGCAGCCCGACCACGAACACCGCGGTCGGCCACGAGGCGATCGAACCGCCGATGCCGAGCCCGACCGGCACCGTGGTGTGCGCGTCGTCCGGCAGCCGGCGCACGAACCCGGCGTCGACCAGGCCGATCAGGCAGATGAAAAGCCCGATGCCGACCGCGATCGCGGATTTGAGCGCGGGCGGCACGGCGCGGAACACCGCCGTGCGGAAGCCGGTGAGCACGAGCAGGACGATGATCACGCCCTCGATGACCACCAGGCCCATCGCCTCCGGCCAGCTCATCTGCGGCGCGATGGTGACCGCGAGCAGGCTGTTGATGCCGAGGCCGGTGGCGATGCCGAACGGATAGTTCGCGACCAGCCCCATCAGGATCGTCAGCACGCCGGCGACCAGCGCGGTCACCGCGGCGACCTGCGGGACCGGGAGGATGTGGCCGAGGACGTCCTTGTGCGCGGACGGGGTGTCGGCCGCGAAACTGCCGATGATCAGCGGGTTGAGTACCACGATGTAGGCCATCGTCACGAACGTGACCACGCCGCCGCGGATCTCCCGTCCCGTGCTCGACCCGCGTTCGCTGATCCGGAAGAAGCGGTCCAGTGTGGACCCGGCCCGTTCGCGCTGCTCCGCCATTTCCCCGCCTGTCTCGCTGTTTCCGTCCGGGTAAGCTCTGCCCTGTGGACGAACCGACCAGTGCCCCGGACGCTCCGGCCGCGTTGCGGCACACGCCGGACCTGCCGAAGCGGCTCACCGACCTGACGCCGGTGGTGATCGTAGGTACTGCGCTCTGGCTTGTCGCGCTCGTGGTGCTTTTCTTCACGAGCGGAGGCGTCTGGTTACAGACGTGTATCGCCGGGATCGCGCTCGGGTTCATCGGATTCGGGATTATTTTCTGGCAGCGCGCGGCGGCCCGGCGCGGGTCCAAGTCCGCGCAGCGGCTTTAACCGCGTCAGTTCAGCAGCGTGCGCGGCGCGGGGTCTTCCAGCAACGCCGTGATGCGATAGCGCTCCGCCCAGCGGTCGCTCGCCCACGCGAAGGCGCGCGCCAGCCCCTCGGACGTGTCCGCCGCGTGCAGCCGGTCGTCGGACCACCACGGCACCTCGGCCGTCTCGCCCTCGACCGACACGGTGAGCCGGTCGTGCAGCAGCACCCCGCCGTCCGGCAGCGCGATGCCGAGCTGGTCCACGGCGAGCGCGAGGGCGGGCAGGTCGGCCCACGCGACGTACTCGCCGGTGCTCTCGACCTCGGTTTTCAGACTGCTCGCGACCGGGACGTCGAGGAGTTCCGCCAACCGCTCGGGTTCGGCGGGCGCGACGAGGAGCTTCGCCGGGTCGAGCGCGGCCGCGACCCACGGGACGTCCAGCACCACGGCGTCTTCGACGACGCTCCCGTCCGCCGCGCGGACTCGGGCGGGCGCGTCGACGTCCGAGATGTCGATCGGCGCGGCCACGAGCGCCGCGTGGGCGCGAGCGATCAGGCCCGGAGTCGGCGTGCGGTCTGGATCGCCGAGCCGTTCGAGCAGATCGGTGACGTCTTCCGCGGTCTCCAGATCCAGTCCGGTGCGGACCCCCACCGCGCGAAGCAGGTCGTCGCTCAGCCCGAGGTCGGGCACCGGGTCGTACAGGCCGGCCAGCGCAGTCGCCGAGGCGAGCCGCCAAGAGCCGGGGGCTTCGCCGGCCAGCAGGGCGTAGCGCGCGAGCCACCAGCCCGCGTGCCCGTCCGGGCTGTGCAGTGCCTGCCAGGTTTCCGGACGGGACGCGATCAGCCGGAGCGCGTCCGGCCAGGCGTCGTCCGCGACGAGGTCGAGGTCCCGGATGGATACGACCGTCGTCGGCGGCTGCTCGAACGAATCCCACCACTGCTCTTCGTCCGGGAGGTGGTGGTCGGGCTCGTGCGGATCCTCGTCCCGCACGACCGCGAACGAGTCGAGCACCTTCGCCGCGACGAGGGTCTCGGTCGGCCAGTCCTCCGCGAATTCCTCGTCCAGCACGGAAAGCGCGCCGCCGGGTTCGAACACCTCGGGGTCGATCACGTCCAGCAACGGCGACGTCGGCAGCACCAGCTCGTCCGCGCGCCGCCAGCCGTCCTCCGCGGGCAGCGCCAGCGCGCCGATCCATTCCGGTGCCTGGTCGCCGCAGTCCGCGACCAGGCGGAGCACCGCACCGGCGAGGTTCATTCCGTCCAAACCGGACTGAACGTCGGCGACACTGTGCTCGACCGCGTACTGCAGTTGCTCCGCTTCGAGCAACTGACGCGCGTCCGCGTGCTTGGCCCCCAACAGTTCCAGGAGCTGATGCGCGGCACCTGGATGCACCAGCCGAAGACCGGGAACGTCCACATCGGACAGAAGTTCGCGGAGCTCGCTGCTGCCGTCGACGAGCAGCGCGCCCTTGACGCCCGGCAACGTCCGCCCGTCCGACAACGGAACCGGCAGGCCGTCGAGCTGATTCGCGCTGAGCGCGTGACTCTCGACCGCGACCGCCAGCTCCGCGTACAGCTTCTGCCACCAGCCGGGCTCGCGGTCGATGCCGGTCAGGACTTCGAGGACGTCGCCAATGCCGAGGATCTGCGCGGACACCGGCTTGAGCAGTCGCGGATTCGCTTGCACCAGGCCCGGAATGACGTCGGCGAGCAGGGGAGCCAGCCCGTCGACGTCGAGCACCCGGGCCTGCTGCCCGGAGACCTCCCGACCGTCCACAGTGGTCAACCAGGGCTCCTGCGCGAGCGCGGCGTAGACGAGGTCTTTCAACTGTGCGTCCACAGTGGACTGCGGGAAACCCGCGGCGGGAACCAGAATCGGCCGGTGCTCCGGCTTGACCGCCCGGACCAGCTCGACGTACTCGCTCGCCGCTTGCTCCAGCGCGCGAGTGAGCTCCGCGCCCGGAAGCACCCGGCGGCGAGACGGCTCCAGCGGCACCTCGGCAATCAACCGAGCCGGGAGCGAAAGGCCTTCGTCGGTCGGCGTCGGCGCGTGAAGCAGATCGTCCTCGAGCGGCTGCGGCACCCCGTCGGCGTCAACCGGGACCGCCCAGACTCCGTGCTTCAGCCAACGCCGTTGCCCGGTCGGCGACGTGATCTCGACGATCTCCTCGCCGCTTCGCGTCCACTTGCGACCGTCCACTTCGGCCTCAGCGAGCCACGGCAGCGCCAGCAGGAGATCTTCGATCTCGTTCGCCAGGCCGTCGAGCAAACCCTGTCCGGATTCCCGGAGCGGCAACCGCACTTCGGTGGCGAATCCGTCAGCCGGTTGCTCCGAGACGGGAAACGGCAGCCGCAGCACCGGAACGTCGCCGTTCCGACCGGACTCTTCCCGGGTGCGCTGCGCGGAAAACGCGACCCCGCCCGAGGTGGAAACCACGCGCGGCTCGTCGGTGACGGTCAGGACGGCCGCGAACCCGACCCCGAACCGGCCGACGGTCCCTTCCTTGGCCGACGCCCGCAACGACGAGAGCGATTCGACCCCGCGGGCGTCCAGCGGCACGCCGGTGTTGGCGAACCGCAGCTCACCGTCCACAACGGACACCCGGATGCGCCCGGGTTCGCCCGCGAGCTGCGCGGCGTCGGCGGCGTTCTGGGCCAATTCGACGAACAACCGGTCGCGATAAGCGCCGACGCGCAGGTCGCGTTCGGAGTTGGTGTCCTCGATGAAGCGGGTGGGCGAATCGCGCCAGGCGCTCAGCACCGCTTCCCGCAGCCGGACTGTCCCGAAAGGATCAGCCGCTCCCCCAGCGACTTCGTTCACCGGAGGACATCGCTCCCGTCGGCGTCACCCTGCTCCGGGGCGGTGCCTTCCTCGGCAGCCTCCGGCGCGACCGCCTCGACGACCACGTCGACCGCCGTGCCCGCCGCCGAAGCCTCGGCCACGTCCGCGACCGGCTCCTCGGCAACCGGCTGGGCCGTGTCCACGCTCGCCACCGGCTCCTCAGCACCCGACTCGACCACGTCCGCGCCCTCGACCGGATCCTCGGCAACGCGCTCGACCTCATCCGAAGCAACGTCCGCAGCCGCTTCCGCAGCCTCCTCGACCGCGACCTCGGCAGCCGTCTCCGGCTCCACCACCGCGACCTCAGCGGTTTCCTCCGCCGCCGCGGCCGCCGCCTCTTCGACCACCGCCGGGTCCGCGACCGCGCTCGGCTCCGGAGCCGGCTCCGGAGCGGGAGTGAAGTCGATCAGCGAATCGTCGTAAACCAGCTCCGCGACCGGAACCGAGGACGTCACCTCGACCCGCACCTCCGAATGCGCCCCGCACCCGTAAGCCACGTCCACGACGTGCCCGTCCGCGGGCGCGATGTCGTTGGTGCAGGCGCCGAAGGAGCCGCGCAGCGAACCCGCCAGCGGCACGAAGAACCCGCAGGTCCCGCAGGTCGCGGGCGCGCTCCGGGCCATGTCCGAACGCGGGCCGAACTCGCCGCTGTGCCAGCGGGCGGCCGCGTCCAGCCGGCCGTAGCGCGAGAGGACGTGCACCCGGCCGAGGCCGACTTCCATCGCCGCTTCCTCGACGGCCGGGTCGTCCGACTGGAGGTACGCGGGCGAAAGGCGCGGGTCGTCCTTGTCCGCCGGGAAGAGGTCGCCGACGCCGAGGTCGCCCGCGCGCACGCGCTGCTCCCACGGCACCCAGGCGGGCGCGACCAGGGCCTCCGGGCCCGGCTGCAGCACGAGCTCGCTCACCGTGACCGGCTCGTCCGGCCCGGCCACCGCGACGGTGACCGACCAGCGCCAGCCGCCGTAGCCCGGCACCGAGGCCTCGAAAAGGTGGCTCGCCGAGACCGCGTCCTCGCGTTCCACTCCGACGTGCTCGCCGACCTGGTCAGCGGGTGCTTCCGCCAGCACGGCCTCCCGCGCCACCTCGACGGCGTCCGCGAGCTTCCGGTGGAGAGAGCCGTCGTCCAGGGTCAACAGCAGCGTCATACCCCCAATTGTGCCGCACGCATCCGCGCCGCCCGTGCCAGGCTGTTCCTCGTGCGAACCCGGATCGTCTGGCCCCTGGTGGCCGCCGCCGTGCTCGGCGGATGCGCGGGCACCCAAGCCGTGCCCGCCCAGCCCGAACAGCTCGCCGTCCAGGTGCTCGGAACGCTGCCGCACGACTCGACGGCCTTCACCGAAGGGCTCGAGTACTCCGGCACGACGCTGTACGAGAGCCGCGGGCTCGAAGGCAAGTCCGCGCTCACCGCGGGTCCGGCCGGCGGAACGCCAGCCAAACAGGTGACGGTGCCGTCGCCGCTGTTCGCCGAGGGCATCACGGTGCTCGGGCCGAAGCTGTGGCAGCTGACCTGGCGCGACGGAATCGCGATCGAGCGCGACTCCCAGACGCTCGCCGAGCTGCGGCGGGTCCGCTACGACGGCGAGGGCTGGGGACTGTGCCACCAGCCCAACGGGCGGCTGGTGATGAGCAACGGGTCATCCAGCCTCACGTTCCGGGACCCGCAAACGTTTGCGGTCACCGGTTCCGTCGAGGTCGGCCAGGACCAGCTGAACGAACTGGAGTGCGTCGGCGACACCGTCTACGCGAACGTCTGGCAGACCGACACGATTCTGCGCATCGACGCCAACACCGGACGGATCACCGCGAAGATCGACGCCAGCGGGCTGCGCAAGCCCGCCCGGCCCGGCGAGGACGTGCTGAACGGCATCGCCGCCATCCCGGGCACCGACGAATTCCTCCTCACCGGGAAGCTGTGGCAGTCGTCGTTCCGCGTGAAGTTCGTCCCGGAAAATCAGCGAACCGGCACGTGAGCGGGCGGTGCGGGACCCCGATGAGGCAGGATTGAACCGTGGCCCTCTTCAGCTCGCGCTCCGGTTCCGACAGCCCCCTCGGCGGGCAGTCGGGCAAAGGCCGTGGGAAGAAGAAGCGCCGCTGGACTCCCGAGCCCGGCGCGGCACGGGCCCGCCAGTGGCGCGAGGCCCCGCCGACCCGGGTCGATCAGGCCGTTGACCAGCGCGTTCGCCAGGTTCCGCCGGAGTACGCGCCGGAGCCGCCGCGGGCCCGTCCGGAGCGCATCCCGCCCGAACCGCCGCGCGGCCGCCCGGCCGAACCGCCTCGCGCGTATCCCGGACGCAGCGCGTTCTACGACGACGTGCCGCCGTTCACGCCGAACGCCGACGAAGCGCCCACCGGTGCCGCCCCGATGGGACACCGTCCGCCTCCGCCGCCGCGCGGTGCCCGGCCGTACCCGCCGCGCGACCACCGCACCGAGCCCGTCCACCCGCGGCCGTACGAGGACCGGCCCGGCAGCGCCGGCTACGAGCACTACGACACCGGCGGCTACGCGGGCGAGCCTCGCGTCGACGATCTGCAGGACGAAGCGCTGAACACCACGGCCGTCCCCGGTGCCGGGTCGATTCCGAAGCTGCCGAAGAAGCTCACCGTCACGCGGGTCGCCGCGCTGCGCAGCCGTCAGCTGAGCGGACAGGCGATCGGCGCGTTCCAGCGCGCGACCAAGGCGGACGGCGCGGACAAGTCCGGCCTCACCTCGCTGATGTACGCGGTGATGCTGAACTACGCCAGCGACGCCGCGATGGCGATCGCGCTGGCCAACACGCTGTTCTTCGCCGCGACCAGCGGCGAGAGCAAGGGCAAGGTCGCGCTGTACCTGCTGATCACGATCGCGCCGTTCGCGCTCGTCGCGCCGGTGATCGGCCCGGCGCTGGACCGGATCCAGCGCGGCCGCCGGCTCGCGATGTGCGTGTCGTCGATCGGGCAGGGCCTGATGGCCGTGGTGATGGCGCTGCACTTCGACGACTGGCTGCTGTACCCGGCGGCGCTCGGGATGATGGTGCTGTCGAAGTCGTTCACCGTGCTGAAGGCGGCGGTCACGCCGCGCGTGGTGCCGCCGGAGATCACGCTGTCGAAGACCAACGCGCGGATCACCGTGTTCGGCCTGATCGCGGGCGGCGTGTTCGGCGCGCTGGCCAGCGGCGTGAGCAGCCTCACCAACTCCTCCGGCGCGCTGTGGTTCACCGCCGCGATCTGCGTGGCCGCGGCCGTGCAGTCGATGCGGATCCCGTCCTGGGTCGAGGTGACCGAGGGCGAGGTCCCGACGTCGCTGTCCGCGCGGCCGGAGCCGAAGCAGAAGCGGCGGCGCCAGCCGATGGGACGGCACATCGTCGTTGCCTTGTGGGGCAACGGTTCCGTCCGCGTGCTGACCGGGTTCCTGATGATGTTCGCCGCCTTCGCGGTGAAGGCACAGACCGAACACGCCGGGCACAGCCCGTTCGTGCAGCTGCTGTTGCTGGGCATCATCGGCGCGGCGGCCGGCGTCGGCGGATTCGTCGGCAACGCGCTGGGTTCGCGGCTGCACTTCGGTTCGGCGGACCAGGTGATCGTCGCCTGCGTGGCGGCGTGCGTCGTGACCACGCTGGTCGCGACCCTGCTGCCCGGCCTCGCCACGGCGGCCATCGTCGGTCTCATCGGCGCGACGGCCAGCGCGCTGGCGAAGATCAGCCTCGACGCGGTGATCCAGGAAGATCTGCCGGAGCAGTCGCGCGCGTCGGCGTTCGGGCGTTCCGAGACGGTGCTGCAGCTGTCGTGGTGCATGGGCGGCGCGGTCGGGCTGCTGCTGCCGCCGACGTACTGGATCGGCTTCCTGGTCGTGACGCTCTTGCTGGCGGTCGGCCTGACGCAGACCTTCCTGGTGCAGCGCGGCGGTTCGCTCCTGCCCGGGCTCGGCGGCAATCGCCCGTTGCGCCCGGAGCCGACCGGCAGCTTCCCCGCCCCCGGGCCCGCGCGAGGCCGCCGGTAATCTCGGGCCATGCGACGTTCCCGGGTGGTGGCCGTGCTCGCGGCCGGTGGTTTCGCGGTGGCCGGCTGTTCCGCGCCGGGCCCGGCCGAGGTGACTTTCTACGCCGACGGGCACACGATCAACGTCGCGCCGATCGGCAACTGCGACATCAAATCCGGCGTGTGCGCGGCCAATCCCGGCGCGACCGGCAAGCTCAAGGTGCGCCCGGGCCGGTCGGTGCAGATCTCGGTGCCGAAGGAAATCGCCGAGACGCCGTGGAAGGTCACCGTGCAGTACGTGAACGGCAAGGGCGAGCCCCAGCCGCTCAAGGAGGACATCATCACCTCCCGCGACCGCTACGCCTACACCGCGACCCCGCCCGCGAAGGACGACCAGATCGTGGTGGTCGAGATCGCGCAGGCGTCGGTGGTCAGCCGCACCGGCGACCCGAACGACGCCGAGGCGGTCACGACGGCGCTGTGGTCGCTGCAGGTCCAGCCTGCTTGAGTCTTCGAAAAGCCGCGAAGGGCTCCGCGCCGGGATTCCCGCGCGGAGCCCTTCACTGTTTTTCAAGCGGTGGCATCGCCGATCACGGGTCGAGGTCGCGCGCGACCGCCCGCATGATCTCCGCGATCTGCTTGGTGTTCTTGCGATCCGGGTACCGGTTGCGCCGCAGGTCCGGCTGGACCTTCAGCTCCAGCAGCTTGATCATGTCCTCGACGAGGCCGTGCAGCTCCTCCGCGGGACGGCGGCGCGCCTCGGCGACCGACGGCGGCGGGTCCAGCAGCCGGACGGAGAGCGCCTGCGGTCCGCGCCTGCCGTCGGCCACGCCGAACTCGAGCCGCTGCCCGGCTTTCAGGCCCTCCACGCCGTGGGGCAGCGCGGCCTTGCGGATGTAGACGTCCGCACCGCCGTCTTGCGTGACGAAGCCGAACCCCTTCTCCGCGTCGTACCACTTGACCTTGCCGGTCGGCACTTCCCTCACCAGTCCTTCTGCTGTGCAGGTCACGACGAACGCGCCCCGAGCGATCTCGAGGCGCGCGTCCGACAAGCGTATCTCGCCACAGGCGCTGGGGAGAAGCGGATAGTCCCGTTACTCTCACCCCCCATGGAGAACAAAGCGAAGCAGACCGGCAAACCGATCCTCATGCGGCTCGGCATCGGCCTGTTCGCCATCGGCATGCTCGCGGTGGCGACGGTGTTCGTGCTGTTCGCCGCCGGGCTCGAGAACCTGCCGGTGTGGCTCAGCGCGGCCGCCGGGGTGATCACGCCGCTCGGCCTGCTGCTCGGGCTGATCGCGCTGATCCAGGAAGCCCGCGCCGGAAAGCACGGCTGAGCAGCGGTTACACCGCGGTCTCCACGAACGTCCTGGCAAACCACTCGGGGAACTCGACCAGCGAGTCGAACACCACGTCCGCGCCCTCGGCGGCCAGTTCCTCGCGGGTGCACGGCCCGGTCGCCACGGCCACGGACACCGCGCTGGCCGCTCGCGCGCCCCGCACGTCGCCGAGGTGGTCGCCGACGTACGCCCGCGCGTCGTGTTCCAGCAGGGCCGCCGCCTTCTGCGTGGACCACAGCTCGCCCACCAGCGCGTCGACCCGCATGCCCAGCGCGTCGAGGTGCATCTGCGCGTTGGGCCCGTACTTCCCGGTGACCACGAGCGTCCGCCCGCCCGCCGCCCGGACCGCGTGCAGCGCCTCGGCCGCGCCGGGCAGCGCGACCGTGCTCGGCACGACCGTCTCCGGGTACAGCTCGCGGAACTGCCAGATCAGCTCGGGGATCCGGTCCTCGGGCGCGCCGAAGTCGCGCAGCGCCTGATCGAGCGGCGGACCGAGGTTCGAGGCGAACGCCTCCCCGTCGAACGGCAGCCCGGACTTCTTGCCCAGCGCGTTCATCGCCGCGACCATGCCCGGCCGCGGGTCGATCAATGTCATGTCGAGGTCGAACCCCACCGTGATGCCCACGGCCCACACGGTAGCCGTCCGCACCGACAATTCCTCTCCCGTTGCTGTACACGTGGACCATCCAGGTAAAGGTTCTTGACACAGATTCAGCCTGTGTCAAGCTGGCGGTGTGACCAGCTTCACCGAGCGGACCAAGGCGACGCTTCGCGAGACGCTGCTGGACGCGGCCGCGGATCTCCTTCCCGACCGCGGCCATCAGGGCCTCCGGATGGCCGACGTCGCCGCGAAAGCCGGGGTCAGCAGGCAGACGGTCTACAACGAGTTCGGCAGCAAGGCGGCGCTCACGCAGGCCGTCGCGCTGCGCGTCGCGGCGGAATTCCTCGACGGCATCCGCTGCCGGTTCGAGGACGCCGAGAGTTTGCTCACGGGGATCCGCGGCGCGGTCGTCTACACCATCGAACACGCCAGGGAGAACCGGCTGATCGCGGCGGCGCTCGGCACCGAGGCAGGCGAGGATCTGCTGCCCTTGCTGACCTCGCGCGGCGAGCCGATCCTCACCGCGTCGGCCGAACTCGCGACGCAGCAGTACCTCGCGCTCGAACCCCGGCTCACCCCGGAATCCGCCGCGCTGCTCGCCGAAACGGTGGTCCGGCTGTCGCTCAGCCACCTGGTGCTGCCGACGCATTCCGCACCCGAGGCCGCGGAGTCGATCCTCGCGGTGCTCGCCCCCGCCATCGACCGATTCGTCCACAATGGAGTGAAACGAGAGGGCCAGTCATGACCGAGACGCTTCCGGAGCTGCGCAGCGGATTCTCGTCCCTGCGCAAGGGCGGCCTGAACTGGGACTCGTTCCCGTTGCGGCTGTTCGTCAAGGGGAACAAGAAATTCTGGAACCCGGCGGACCTCGATTTCAGCAAGGAACGCGAGGGCTGGGACAGCCTGACGCCCGAACAGCAGCGCTCGACCACCTACCTGGTGGCGCAGTTCATCGCGGGCGAGGAGGCGGTGACCGAGGACATCCAGCCGTTCATGCGCGCGATGTCGGCCACCGGCCGGTTCGGCGACGAGATGTACCTGACGCAGTTCTGTTTCGAGGAAGCCAAACACGTCGAGGTCTTCCGCCGCTGGATGGACGCGGTCGGACTGGACGACGACCTGCACTCCTACGTCGCGGAAAACCCGCACTACCGCAAGCTTTTCTACGAGGAACTGCCGCAGTCGCTGCGCGCGCTGGAGGACGATCCCAGCCCGCTCAACCAGATCCGCGCGAGCGTGACGTACAACCACGTGATCGAAGGCAGCCTCGCGCTCACCGGGTACTACTCGTGGCAGCTGATCTGCACGCAGAACCAGATCCTGCCGGGAATGCAGGAATTGGTGCGCCACATCGGCGACGACGAACGCCGCCACATGGCGTGGGGCACCTTTACTTGCCGCAGGCACGTGGCCGCGGACGACGCGATGTGGGACGCGGTGCAGGAACGCATGGGCGAACTGCTGCCGCACGCGCTCGGGATGATCCAGTGGGTGCAGGACCAGTTCGAGGAAGTCCCGTTCGACAACGATCCGGAAGAGTTGCTCCAGTACGCCGCTGACCGTGCCCAGCGCCGCCTCGGGGCGATCGAATCCGCACGAGGCACGCCGGTCGAGCAGATCGACCTCGACTACTCGCCTGAGCAGCTTGAGGAAACGTTCGGAGAGGAAGACGAAAAGGCGCTCGCCGAAGCCGCCGCAGCCGCCTCCGCCTGACCTCCTCGTGAGTGTTTATGCCGGTTAGAACCGGCATAAACACTCACGAGGTTCACGCGTGCTTCTGCGCCGCCGCCTGCTCCAGCCCCAGCAAAGTCACCGACTGCTGCCGCATCTCCACCTTGCGCACCTTCCCCGTCACCGTCATCGGGAATTCCTCGACCACGTGGATGTAGCGCGGGATCTTGTAATGCGCCAGCTTCCCCTGGCAGAACTCGCGCACCGACTCGACGGTCAGCGGTTCCGCGCCCTCGCGCATCCGGATCCAGGCCATCAATTCCTCGCCGTACTTGACGTCCGGCACGCCGATCACCTGCGCGTCCAGCACGTCGGGATGCGTGTAGAGGAATTCCTCGATCTCGCGCGGGTAGATGTTCTCGCCGCCGCGGATCACCATGTCCTTGATCCGGCCGGTGATGTTGAGGTAGCCCTCGTCGTCCATGATCGCCAGGTCGCCGGTGTGCATCCAGCGCGCGGCGTCGATCGCCTCGGCGGTCTTTTCCGGTTCCTCCCAATAGCCGAGCATCACCGAATAGCCGCGGGTGCACAGTTCGCCGGGAGTGCCGCGCGGCACGGTCAGCCCGGTTTCCGGATCGACCACTTTGGACTCCAGATGCGGGCCGACCCGGCCGACCGTGGACACCCGGCGTTCCACCGAATCGTCGGCGCGGGTCTGCGTGGACACCGGCGACGTCTCGGTCATGCCGTAGCAAATGGACACCTCGGTCATCCCCATCCGGTCGATGACCTGCTTCATCACCTCGACCGGGCACGGCGAGCCGGCCATGATGCCGGTGCGCAGCGAGCCGAGGTCGAACGTCTCGAACTCGGGGTGGTTCAGCTCGGCGATGAACATCGTCGGCACGCCGTACAGCGACGTGCAGCGTTCGGCGGCGACCGCGGCGAGCGTGGCCTTCGGGTCGAACGCCGGGGCCGGGATGACCATGCACGCGCCGTGGCTGGTGCACGCGAGATTGCCCATCACCATGCCGAAGCAGTGGTAGAAGGGCACCGGGATGCAGACCCGGTCCTCCTCGGTGTAATTGCACAGCTCGCCGACGAAATAGCCGTTGTTGAGGATGTTGTGGTGGCTGAGCGTCGCGCCCTTGGGGAAGCCGGTGGTGCCGCTCGTGTACTGGATGTTGATCGGATCGTCCGCGGACAGCCCGGCCTGCAGCTGCGCGAGCCGCGCCGGGTCGCCGCCGCGGCCGGATTCCATCAGGTCGGTCCACGACGAGGTGCCGAGCAGCACGACCGCTTCCAGGCCGGGGCAGTCCGGCCGGACCTCCTCGATCATCGCGGCGTAGTCGGACGTCTTGAACTTGTCCGCGGCCACCAGCAGCCGGATGCCTGCCTGGTTGAGCACGTATTTCAGCTCGTGCGAGCGGTAGGCCGGGTTGATGTTGACCAGGATCGCGCCGATTTTCGCCGTCGCGTACTGGAGGAACGTCCACTCCGCCCGGTTCGGCGACCAGATGCCGACGCGGTCGCCCTTGCCGATGCCCGACGCCAGCAGCCCGTGCGCGAGGGTGTCGACCTCGGCGGCGAGTTCGCGGTAGGTCCAGCGGGCGCCCGCCTCGCGGTCGACGAGCGCGTCCCGGTCGCCGAAAGCGGCTACCGTGCGGTCGAAATTGTCCCCGATCGTGTCGCCGAGCAGGGGGACGCTGGAGGTCCCGGAGGCGTAGCTGGGCAGTGCGGGCGCGTCAGGCATCGGTGCCTCCCGTGGCGGTCTTCTTCGACGAGCCCGAGTCTAAGCTCGATTTCGGACCTTTCCGCCACCCTAGTTATGGGGTGCGCTCGCACGAGCGGCTGATCGTCGTGCCCGTTCCGCTACCCTCGGTGCGGGTTGTCGCGTGCACGAGGGGACGGGGACGTTGCCGGAGGAATTCTCCCTGGGCTGGACCGAGACCGACGTGGCGGTGCGGCGCACCGGACTGCCCGCGTCGTGGCATCCGTTCGAGATCCGCAGCGCGGGCGCGACGATGACCGAGCACCGCCGCCTGGCCGACGAAGCCTGGGACGCGCTGCGCGGCCGCGGCCTCGCCGACGCGGAGAAACTGGACCGGGACGTCGAAGCGACTCTGCGCGCCTGGACCAAGCCGGACGTGCTGATCATCGTGCGCGCGGCCGAACCGCCGTCCGGGGTGGTGCTGTACCGCGCGTGCATCGGCGAGGGCCTCGGCGTGTTCTCGGAGCAGGTCGACGACGGGCTCCGCTTCCGCCAGGTCCGGCCGGAGCGGCTGGTCGACCTGGTGCTGAGCATGTTCCCGCCCTATCCCGCGATGCCCGTTCCCCCGGTCGCGATCACCCGGCCCCCGCCCGCGAAACGCAACGCCGAGCCTCCCGCGCCCTCGCGCCAGGATCGCGACGCGCTGGCCGGGTACTCGCAATGGCCGCTGCACCGGCACGGAACCGTGGAGCTTTCGCTGCGGCCGGGCCGAGGCACGCTCCGCCCGGTCTCGACGGCGACGTTCGTGGACACCGACGGCGGCCGGTACCTGACGTTCTCGGAACCGTTGCCCGACGGCGGATTCCGGCTGCACTTCACCCCTTCGACCGGCACGCACCTGCGCAAGTGGCTGCTGGAGACCATCGAAGAGGGCGTGCGCTGAGAATTCAGGGCTAATCCCCGATGCCCTCGCCCGCCCGGCGCGGCAAGATCGGGTTCATGGACCCGAGTGCCCACACCGAATTCCATCTCGTCGACGCCTTCACCGACCGGGCCTTCGCCGGCAACCCGGCCGGCGTCGTCGTGCTTGACCAGCCCGCGGACGCCGCGTGGATGCAGCAGGTCGCGGCGGAGATGAAGCACTCCGAGACCGCCTTCGTGGTCAACTCCGGCGAGGGAGCGAAATCGCTGCGCTGGTTCACCCCGACCGCCGAGGTCGCGCTCTGCGGGCACGCCACCATCGCGGTCACGCATGTCCTTGGCGGGCACCAGGTTTACGACACGCTCAGCGGCCGGTTGACCTGCACCAAGGCCGACGGCTGGATCGAGATGGACTTCCCCGCCGACCCGCCCGTCGAGACCGGCGAAGACCTGTCCCACCTCCTCAAAGCGCCCGCGAAGTTCACCGGGCGGGCGCGCGAGAACCTCTTCGCGGTGCTGGACAGCGTCGAAGCGGTCCGCGACGCGGAGCCGGACCTCGACGCCCTCCGCGCCACCTGGACCGGACGGCTCATCCTCACCGCGGCGGGCGACGACTTCGTCAGCCGGTTCTTCGGCCCCGGTGTCGGCGTGGACGAGGACCCGGTCACCGGTTCCGCACACTGCTCGCTGGCCCCGTACTGGGCAGGGCAACTGGGCAAAACCGCCCTCGTCGGACACCAGCTCTCCGCCCGAGGCGGAACCGTACGCACCGAAGTCCGCGACGATCGAGTGCTGCTGCGCGGCCAGGCCGTCACCGTAGTGAGCGGGGAGTTGTACGTCTGATGCGACTGATCCTCAACGTGATCTGGCTCGTGCTCGCCGGTTTCTGGATGGCGCTGGGCTACCTGCTGGCCGGGGTCGTCTGCTGCGTCCTGATCGTCACGATCCCCTTCGGCATCGCGTCGTTCCGGATCGCGAACTACGCGCTGTGGCCGTTCGGCCGCACGGTCGTCGACCGCCGCGAGGCCGGAGTGGGCTCGTTCGTCGGCAACGTGATCTGGTTCCTGGTCGCCGGCCTGTGGCTCAGCATCGGCCACTTGATCACCGGGGCCCTGCAGTGCCTCACGATCATCGGCATCCCGCTGGGGCTGGCGAACTTCAAGATGATCCCGATCTCGCTGATGCCGCTGGGCAAGGAGATCGTGGACTCCTGAGGGCCAGTCACCGGCTCGTCTCTTCGCCGGGGTCGCGCCGGTCGGACTCCGGGCGCGAGTTCAGCGGCGTGCGGATCGTCAGCTTCGCGTTCAGGGCTCCGCTTCGCGCGCAATTGATGAAGGCGAGCCGGTCGGACTCCATGGCGTCCCGGGCGCGGCGCCACGAGGCGAGGTCCGCGACCTCGCCTTTCCGGAAGGCCTGCTGAACGAGGAAGAACGTCTCGTCCATCTGCGCGGCGGCGCGGACGAGACGGTCGTCGCCGAACAGCCACAGGCCGGACAACGCCTGGTTCCAGGCCACCCAGTCGATCGGCTCAGTGCTGCCCTCCCACCGGTGCAGGAAGGCTCGCTGGACGCGCGTCGCTTCTCGAAGGATGTCCCGGCACGCGTCGGTGAGCTTGTCGCGCGCCCAGTGCCGCCTTTGAGTCCGAGTCGTCGCCACGACTCCGGCGAACACACCGATCAGCGCGATCAAAGAGCCAGCCGCGCTCGACGTCGCGATCTGCCACACCGGCACGACCTCCAGCCTCCGGCACCTTCCGTTCCCGGACCAGCCGATTCCCCCGAACGCCACCGAACAATATTTTTGTCTTGACAATTCAATCCATCGGCAGCAGGCTAAGCCGCATGACCAACACTCGAAAGCTGATCCTCGGTTTCTACGTCTCGCTCGACGGCAAGAGCGCCGACGCCGACAACGGCATCCGGGACGTCCTGATGTCCATCGACGACCCCGAGCAGGAGAAGTACTTCGTCGACGAGCTATGGGAGACCGGCGCCTTCCTCATGGGCCGCAATACCTACGAGGCCATGGCAGGCTTCTGGCCCACCTCCGACCATCCCTCGGCCAAGGCGATGAACGCGATTCCCAAGGTCGTGTTCTCCAGCTCCCTCACCGAAGCCGACTGGGCCGAGACGCGGATCGTCAGCGGGGACCTCGCCGAGGAGATCGCGAAGCTCAAGGCCGAGCCCGGCAAGGATCTCGTCGCCGCGGGCGGCACCGCGTTTCTGCACTCGCTGATCAAGCTCGACGTCGTGGACGAGTACCGGCTTTGGGTGCTCCCCGCGGTCACCGGCAAGGGCGCGCCGCTGTTCCCGCAGCTCGACGAGGCGCGGCGGCTGCGCCTGGTGAAGAGCACCGCCTTCCCGTCCGGAATCCTCGAGCTGCGGTACGCCTAGTCCTCCGGCTCGAAGGGCAGCTTCACCACGAGACACGGTCCGCCGACGAACAGGCCGCCGTCGATGCCCAGCGCCTTTCCCCCGGCGTAGAGGTACGGGCCTTCGATCTGCGTCGGGTGGATGCCCAGCTGGTCGGCGATCACGCTGTGCCCGTGGACGATCCGCGAACCGCCCAGCGCGTCGAGGAGCCGGTCGGCGTTCTCCTCGCCGTCGGGACCGCGGAAGGCGTACCGGGTGGTCATCCGCCGCCACACGTCCCACCAGTCCTCGATGTTGCTGCCGGAGAGGATGTCGCGGGCGGTGGCGTTGATCGAGTCGAGATCCTCGCCCCAGTCGAGGTACTCGAGAGTGTCCGAGTGCAGCAGCAGATGGTCCGCGTCGACCGCGACCAGCGGGCGGGCGGTGAGCCATTCGATGTGCTCGGGGGTGAGCCGGTCCTGGTCCGACAGCAGGCCGCCGTTGATCTCCCAGCTGCGCGCGAAACTGCGCGGCCCGAAGTCGGACGGCACCGGGCGGTCGCCGAAGTGGTACATCCCCAGCAGCAGGATCTCGTGGTTGCCGAGCAGCATCTGCACCGAGCCGCCCGCTTCGGCCGCCTGGTCCTGCAGCTGGCGCACGAGGTCGATCACCCCGACGCCGTCCGGGCCGCGGTCGGTGAAGTCGCCGAGGAACCACAGCCGGTCGTCGACGCCGGCCCAGTTGCCGTCGCTGTCGACCAGGCCCTCGGCGCGCAGTGCGTCAACCAGGGCGTCCCGGTGCCCGTGGACGTCGCCCACCACATAGACGCTCATTGTTCGACGATATGCCCTGTTCCCGGGCGGTGGGCGGTCAGCCTTCGCCGAACGGGTCGAGCGTTCGCCCGATCAGGTCGGCGACCGAGCCGATCACCTTCGTCGGCCGGTACGGGTAGTTCTCCACCGATTCCTCGTTCGAGATGCCGGTGAGCACCAGAATGGTCTGCAGTCCGGCCTCGATCCCGGAGTGCACGTCGGTGTCCATCCGGTCGCCGATCATGAGCGTCGACTCCGAATGCGCGCCCAGCCGGCGCAGCGCGGACCGCATCATCAGCGGGTTCGGCTTGCCGACGTAGTACGGCGAGCGGCCGGTGGCCCGTTCGATCAACGCCGCGACGGACCCGGTGGCCGGCATCGAGCCCTCGATGCTCGGGCCGGTCGCGTCCGGGTTGGTCGCGATGAACTTCGCGCCGCCCTCGATCAGCCGGATCGCGCGGGTGATGGCGCTGAAGCTGTACGTGCGCGTCTCGCCGAGCACGACGTAGTCCGGGTCGCTTTCGGTCAGCACGTAGCCGACCTCGTGCAGCGCCGTGGTGAGCCCCGCTTCGCCGATCACGAACGCCGAGCCGTTCGGCCGCTGCGACGCGAGGAACTTCGCGGTCGCCAGCGCCGAGGTCCAGATCGACTCCTCGGGGATGTCCAGTCCGGTCCGCAGCAGCCGCGCCCGCAAGTCGCGCGGGGTGTAGATCGAGTTATTGGTGAGCACGAGAAAGTCGATATCGTTGTTCCGCAGTTCGGCGAGGAACTCGTCCGCCCCCGGGACGAGGTGTTCCTCCCTGACCAGCACACCGTCCATGTCGGAGAGATACGTCCACCGGCCTTCGCTCATGCGCGAAAACCTATCACGCGCGCGAGAGACCTGCGGCATACGACGAAAACGGCTACAGTGGAAATTGCCGGTAACGCGAGGGGAGTCGCGCGACCGGTCACCGAGGGGGTTCGGGGGAATCTTTTCCGTCAGCACCGGCGTATTCGCCGTGGCGCAATTCTTCCTGCCCCTTGTCTTGAAGGGGGAACAACCGCATGACTGACATTGCCGACCGGCCTGCCGTCGCGGACCCGATCACCGGGCCGAACTGGGGGCTCGCCAAATTCCTTGACCCGCTGCCGGTTCCGCCGGTGCTGCGGCCGCCGTGGTGGGGCCAGGACATGATCACCATTCCGATGGTGGCCAAGCGGCAGCGACTGCACTCGCAATTGCCGCCGAGCGACTTGTGGACCTACGCGGGACATTTCCCGGGGCCGACAATCGAAGTGCGCAGCGGCAAACAACTGCGGATTTCGTGGTCGAATGAAATAGAGGGAAAGGTCCCGTTGGTCGCCGTTCAGGGACCGGTGGGCGACGGCCCGGCCAGCCGGCCGGGCCGCGAGCTCGACCGGCCCGGCTACTCGATCGTCGACGGCGTCGCGGACCTGCCCGCCTGGACCGTCGTGCACCTGCACGGCGCCCGCACCAACGCGGGCAACGACGGCTGGGCGCACAATGCCGGCCTCCAGGGCACGTCGCAGCTCGTCGAGTACCAGAACCGGCAGCAGGCGATGCCGCTCTGGTACCACGACCACGCGATGGCGATCACCCGGTTCAACGTCCACACGGGCCTGGCCGGGATGTACCTGATCCGCGACGACGAGGAGGACGAACTGGGCCTGCCCGGCGGCGACCGCGAACTGCCGCTGATCCTGGCCGACCGCAACCTCGACACCGACCCGGAGACCGGCAGGCTCACCGGGCAGCTGCTGTACAAATTCCCGTACGTGCCGAACGGGCCGATGATCCCGTTCTCCGGTCCGTTCACGCTGGTCAACGGCGTGATCTGGCCGCACCTCGACGTCAGCGCGCGGTGGTACCGCTTCCGGCTGCTCAACTCGGCCAACGAGCGGTTCTACACGCTGAACCTGGTCGACGAGAACAACGTGCCGCAGAACGACGCGGTCCGCCTGATCGGCACCGACGGCGGATTGCTGCCGGCGCCCGCACCGCTGCCGTCCGGCGGACTGACCGTCGCGCCCGCCGAGCGCTTCGACGTGCTGATCGATTTCAGCCGGTTCCCGGGACGGAAACTCAAGCTGCGCAACGCCGATCCGGGCCTCGGCGGGGTCGAACCGGACGTCCTGGAGTTCCGGGTGGAAAGCCGCGCGCGGCACGATTCGTTCGAGCTGCCCGAAAAGCTCTCGACGTCCTACGTCCGGATCAAGCACGGTTCGACGCTGCCGGAGGACCACGCCCACGTCTGGGTCGCGCTGCTGCTCAACGCGAGCGGGCATCCGGAGATGTGGGACCTCGAAGAGGTCGACGCCGATCCGGGCGGCAAGGGGGTCATCCAGCTGAAGGACCCGGCGGGCGGGCTGAAGACGTTCCGGATGATCGGGCGGCTCTTCGACGACACCACGGGCATCTTCCTCGACCACGACAAGTGGGCGGTGTGGAACATCGTGCACGTCGCGAAAGACGGGCCGGCGCACCCGTTCCACATTCACCTGACCGAATTCCAGGCGCTCTTCCGGCGTCGCTTCGCCACGACGTTCGACCCGGTCGCCGAGCGCACGACCAAGGCGATCGAGGGCTTCACCGAGATCCCGCTGGAGAAGTACGAGGAGGGGTGGAAGGACACGATCATCGTGAACCCCGGCGAGTGGGTGAGCGTCGCCGGCCAGTTCGGCGGCGGCACCGGCGAATTCATGTACCACTGCCACATCCTCGACCACGAGGACGAGGGCATGATGCGGCCGTTCGTCGTGCACCCGCCCGAGGTGGCGAAGTTCCACGTCCACCCGGGCGGCGGCCACCACCACGACGGCTGACCGGGACCGGGCCGGGCGCCGTGAGGGGGGATGCTCGGCTCAGGAGGCCGCGGCCGGATGCACCGCGACGGTCGCGGCCTTCACCGATAGCTCCACCGCCGAACCGGGCTCCAGCGCGAGTTCCGCGACGGCGGCCGGGGTGAGGTCGGCGGTCAGGCCGTGTGCCCAGCCGTCGCCCTCGGTTCGGACGCGGATCACCGGACCGTGCGGTTCCAGTGCCGCGACGACGGCGTCGATCGTGTTGCGCGGGCTGCCGTGGTGCTCGCCGTCGTGCGGGTAAACCGCGACTGCGTTCGGCGCGAACACCGCGACCGCCCCCTCGCCCACCACCGTGTCGGGCGTCAGCAACCCCGTCACCACTTCACCGGCGGGCGTGCGCAATCCGTCCTCCACCGCCACGCCGGACACCAGGTTCAACCCGGCGATCCGCGCGGTGAACGGCGTCCGCGGCGCGGCGAGCACCTCCCGCGTCGGGCCGCGTTCGACGATCCGGCCGCCGTTCATCACCGCTACGTGATCGGCCAGCGCCAACGCGTCCAGCGGGTCGTGCGTGACCAGCACAGTCGTCGGGCCGTCGCGCAGCACCCGGCGCAGCAGACCGCGGATCGCCGGGGCCGAGTCGACGTCGAGCGCGGCGAACGGTTCGTCCAGCAGCAGCAGATCCGGCGCGGACGCCAGCGCTCGCGCGATCGCCACCCGCTGCTGCTGCCCGCCGGACAGCTGGCTCGGCCGCCGGTTCGCGAACTCCGCCGCGTCCACTTCGGCCAGCCACCGCGCGGCGATCGCCCGCGCCTCCGCCCGGCCGGCACCGGTCGAACGCGGCGAGAACGCGACGTTGTCCATTGCGGACAGATGCGGGAAGAGCAGCGCGTCCTGGGACAGCAGGCCGATCCGCCGTTCGTGCGGCGGAAGGTCGACGCCGTTCCCGGCCAGCCGCCGGTCAGCGAGCGTGACGTCGGCCGAGGTCACCGACAGCAGACCGGCGAGGCCACCGAGCACAGTGGACTTTCCGGAGCCGTTGGGACCGAGCAGCGCGAGCACGGTGCCGCCGGGCACGGTGAACTCGACGTCGAGCGAGAACTCGCCGCGGGTCAGCGCCAGTTTCGCGGAAAGCGTCACCGCAGCCCGCCTTCCCACGACCGCGGCCGCGCGAACGCGATGACCAGGACGGCGACCACGATGAGCAGCAACGCGAGCGCGACCGCGCTGTCGATGTCCACTTCGGCCTGCGTGTAGACCTCGAGCGGCAGCGTCCGGGTCACGCCTTCCAGGCTGCCCGCGAACGTGATGGTCGCGCCGAACTCCCCCAGCGCGCGAGCGAAGCTCAGCACGACGCCGGAGCCCAGCGCGGGCAGCAGCAACGGCAGCGTCACCCGGCGGAACACCGTCCACGGGCGCGCGCCGAGGGTCGAGGCGACCTGCTCGTACCGGTCACCGGAGCCGCGCAGCGCGCCCTCCAGGCTGACGACGAGAAACGGCATCGCCACGAACGTCTGCGCGATGACCACCGCGGCCGTCGTGAACGGCACCTGCTCGCCGGTCAGCCAGGTGATCAAGATGCCGAGGAAACCCTTGCGGCCCAGCAGGTACAGCAAGGCCAGTCCGCCGACCACCGGCGGCAGCACGAGCGGCAGCAGCACGATCGACCGCAGCATCCGCACGCCCGGCACCCGGGAGCGGGCCAGCACGACCGCGAGCGGAACGCCGAGCACCACACAGGCCACTGTGGACAGTGCGGCGGTCGCCAGGGACAGCTTGAGCGCGTTCAGCGACGACGGGGTGACCAGCAGCGACGGCAGGCGGGTCAGATCGGACCGCACCAGGAGGCCGACCACCGGCAGCACCACGAGCGCGAGCGCCGCCGCGGCGGGGAACCAGAGGACGAGCGGAACCCGGGCGTGCGGCGGCCGGGTCTCGGCCGCCGCGCCCGCCTTACTTGCCAGGGCCAAACCCGATCTTGGCCAGTTCGGCCTTGCCCTGCTCCCCGAGGACGAAGTCGGTGAACTGCTTCGCCAGCGCCGCCTGCGGAGCGTT
The DNA here is from genome assembly GCF_000158875.1 of Streptomyces sp. AA4. Taxonomy (NCBI): domain Bacteria; kingdom Bacillati; phylum Actinomycetota; class Actinomycetes; order Kitasatosporales; family Streptomycetaceae; genus Streptomyces; species Streptomyces sp. AA4. Next base: position 7,635,860 of record NZ_GG657746.1, read on the forward strand.
CTTGACCACCGCGATCGGGTACTGGTTCACCGCGCCCGACGACTCCGGGAAGTCGACCTTGTCCACCTTGCCCGCCGCCGACGTCGCGTCCGTGACGTACACCAGCCCGGCGTCGGCGTCGCCCGACTGGACCTTGGCCAGCACCTGCTTGACGTTCGTCTCCTCGCTGACCGGCTTGAGCGCGGTCTTGGTGGTCTGCTCGACCTTCTGCGTGGCCGAACCGCACGGCACCTGCTGCGCGCAGACGACCACGTTCAGGCCCGGCTTGGTCAGGTCGGCGAAGGTCTTGATCCCCTTCGGGTTGCCCTTGGCCACGGCGATCGCGAGCTTGTTGGTGGCGAACACCGTCGGCTGGCCGTCGATGACGCCGTCCTGCACGGCCTTGTCCATGTTCTTCTGGTCCGCCGAGGCGAACACGTCGGCCTTGGCCCCGTTGTCCAGCTTCTGCACGAGCGCGGAGGAACCCTCGTAGTCGAAGGTGATCTTTACGCCCGGGTGCGCGGCCTCGAACTGCTTGCCCAGCGCGTTGAACGACTCGGTGAGCGAGGCCGCGGCGAACACGGTCAGCGTGCCGCTCGCGCCGCCCGCCGGGGCGGGAGCGGACGCGGAACCCGCGCCCGGGTTCGAGCTGGGCTGGTCGCCGGAGCTGCAGGCACTGGCGAACAGCGCGAGCGTCGCGGCGCCGACGAGGGCGAGCTTCTTCATCTGGATCCTTCCGGGGTTTCCACCACGACGGTGGTCGCCTTGACCACGGCGACCGCGAGCACGCCCGGGCGCAGCCCGAGCTCGCGGACCGCCTCGGTGCTCATCAGTGACACCACTCGGTGCGCCCCGCACTGCAGTTCGACCTGCGCCATCACCTTGTCGGCGACGACCTCGGTGACGAGCCCGACGAAGCGGTTGCGGGCGGAGCGGCCGACCGCCGACGGGTCGTCCGGTTCGCTGGCCTGCGCCCGGGCGAACCCGGCGAGCTGCGCGCCGTCGACGACCTTGCGGCCGGCGGCGTCGTCCGTCGCGGTCAGCTGACCCGCGCGAACCCACCGGCGGACGGTGTCGTCACTGACGCCGAGGAGCCGAGCGGCCTCGGACAACCGAAATTGCGGCATGGCCGGAACATTATCCCCGCAGATGCGGAAAAGCTATGCGGGCCGCGCATTTTCGCGTAACGCTTCGAGCATTGCGAACTGATAACGCCCGAGGACTTTCCGTTCTGCGGAACTGAACTCCGCGAGCACCTCGGCAAGGCGGCGCGCGACCCGCGCGGAGACGGCGTCGAGCCGTTCCCGGCCGGCCCCGGTGATCGTCACGAGCACCTTCCGGCGGTCGGTCCGGTCGCGTTCGCGGAGCACCAGACCGGCCTTCTCCAGCCGGTCGAGCACGCCGGTCACCGCACCCGTCGACAAGCCGGTGAGCTGCCCGATTCGGCCTGGCGTAAGGGAATCCGCGCTCTGTCCGGCGAGTTCGAGAGCCTGCAGTTCGGTCGCCGAAAGCCCTTCGAGGGCGGCGTCGCGAGCGTGCCGGAGGACGAGGTGCGTGCGCAGCTGAGCCGCCAGCGCGGCGAAGTGAGTCAGCTCACTATTCGTCTCAGCGGTGCTCACCGAGTGCCTCCACATCGGAACCGAGGGTGGTTTCCAGGTTTTTCGCAAGACTGCCTTTTCAGACGCCGCAAGCTATCCTGAGAGTAATGACAGCAGTACATCTCGGGTTTCCTCGCGTCCCCGGCAACCGAGGTCCGTCCGGCACGCCCCGGCCCGAGCACCCCGGTCTTGTCGATTCCTTCGGCCGCGTCGCGACCGACCTGCGGGTCTCCCTCACCGACCGGTGCAATCTGCGCTGCACGTACTGCATGCCGGCCGAGGGCCTCGACTGGATGCCGAGCGAGCAGGTGCTCTCCGACGACGAACTGGTCCGGCTGATGCGGATCGCGGTCGAGATGCTCGGCGTCACCGACATCCGGCTGACCGGCGGCGAACCGCTGCTGCGCCCGGGGCTGGAGCACATCGTCGAGCGGATCACCGCGCTCGAACCGCGCCCCCGGGTGTCCATGACCACCAACGGGATCGGGCTGGCCAAACGCGCCCCCGGTCTCGTCGCGGCCGGGCTCGACCGGATCAACGTGTCGCTGGACACGATCGACCGCGAGCGCTTCGCCGAGCTGACCCGCCGCGACCGGCTGCCGCACGTGCTGGCCGGGCTCGCCGCCGCCCGCGACGCCGGGCTGTCGCCGGTCAAAATCAACTCCGTGCTGATGCGCGGGTACAACGAGCACGAGGCGGTTCCGCTGCTGCGGTTCTGCCTCGAAGAGGGCTACCACCTGCGGTTCATCGAGCAGATGCCGCTGGACGCGCAGCACGGCTGGAACCGCCGCGACATGATCACCGCCGAGGAGATCCTCGCGATGCTCGGCGAGGCCTTCACGCTCTCCCCGTTCCCGGCCCCGCGCGGCGGCGCCCCCGCCGAACGCTGGCTGGTCGACGGAGGACCGGGCGACGTGGGCGTGATCGCGTCGGTGACCAGGCCGTTCTGCTCCGCCTGCGAGCGCACCCGGCTGACCGCCGACGGCGCCGTCCGCTCCTGTCTCTTCTCGAACGACGAGACGGACCTGCGTTCCCTCGTGCGCGCGGGCGCGCGCGATGAGGAGGTGGCGGACGCGTGGCGGGCGACGATGTGGCGCAAGCTCGCGGGCCACGAGATCAACGAGGCCGGCTTCGCGCAGCCGATCCGGCCGATGAGCGCGATCGGCGGTTGAGCGATGACCTCTCCCTCTGTGCCCGCTTCTCCGGTGACGGTCGTCGTCCGGTACTTCGCCTCGGCGCGGGCCGCGGCGGGCACCGAGGAGGAGAAGGTGGAGCTGGCGGCGGGCGCGACGGTGGCCGACGCCGTCCAGGCGCTGCGCGAGCTGCACCCCGGGCAACTTTCCCGTGTTCTCGACGCGGCGAGCTTCCTGGTCAACGAGGTGGCGGTCCGCGATCGCGGCCGCGCGCTCAGTGACGGGGCCCATCTGGACGTCCTCCCGCCGTTCGCCGGCGGATGAGCCGCCGGAAAGGCCCCGTTCACCCGGCTGAGCGCCGCGTGCACGGCCGGAGCGGCGGTTTCCGGTCGATTGGTCCGGACCACGACGAATGGCGGCACTGGCGCGCTGAGCGGTCAACGCGCTTTATCCCTACTCTCCGAAGCGTTTCGCTCACGGCTTATTTGCGCAGCTCAAAGAACCACTCGGCGGGCAGTGGCCGACAGTTGACGAGTGGTTTAGAGTGCTCGCCCTTATCTGCTGCGAATGGCCCCTTGACGCCTTATCGACGTGACCCAAGCCTCACGATCCGTGAAATATCTCGGCAAGAAAACGGGCAGATAACGACGCTCTGACCAGCGCAAACAGGCGGATCGAGACAGGTTGCGTGCCGTTACTGTGACGTAGGTCACACCCCGAATGATTTCCGATCACGCTCGGAATTACGTACCGTCGCTTTTCGGTTGGCCCCGACCGACCAAGCAACACCGGGAATCCGTAGCGCCCAGCTCTGTCCAACGGATCCCCGGACCCATACCCCGAGCGAAAGCATTTCCGGACAGAGACGAGGGGACGAAGACGGCGCGTCGTGCGACGTCCGCGTCAGCCGCCCGGCAACGGGCGGACGGGCTCCCAACCCGACCCGCAGCATCGAGCTCGTAGGCGCAGGAATCGAGAAGTTTTCAGATGTCTTACCGAGGCAAGCACCGCAAGATGTCCGCCGCCACCCGCACCATTGCCCGTGTCGCAGTCGCGGGTATCGCGGTCGGCGCCCCCCTCGCGATCGCCGCGACCCCCGCGTCGGCGACGAACTGGGACGCCATCGCGCAGTGCGAGAGCGGCGGCAACTGGAACACCAACACCGGAAACGGCTACTACGGTGGTCTCCAGTTCACCCAGAGCACCTGGAAGGCCTACGGCGGCACCGGCAGCCCGCAGGGCGCGTCGCGCGAGCAGCAGATCGCCGTCGCCGAGCGCGTGATGCAGGGCCAGGGCCCCGGCGCGTGGCCGGTGTGCAGCAAGAAGGCCGGCAGCTCGGCCTCCGCGCACAAGGCGACCCCGAAGAAGAGCACCGCCACCAAGAAGGCGACCCCGAAGAGCGACGCCCCGAAGAAGGTGGCCCAGCCGGTCGCCGCGCTGGTGGCGAACTCCAACCCGAACGGCGACTACACCGTCAAGGCTGGCGACACGCTCTCGAAGATCGCCAAGGAGAACAACATCCAGGGCGGCTACCAGAAGCTGCAGGACCTGAACAAGCAGTACGTGTCGAACCCGAACTTCATCGTGGTCGGCCAGAAGCTCGCCACCAAGTGAACCCTGGCCTCCTCGTGAGGCTGGTTCCGGCGCAGCGACTGCTGTGACAGAACGCCCGAAGGGCCCCACCGCGTCAATCCCCTGGCGGTGGGGCCCTTCGTCGTCTCCGGGCTCTACGTCTCCGCACGCCCTCCCCACGCGTCGCCAGATCGCTCACCGCCTCGGCGAGCACGTCGCCGGGGCACAGAACGCCCGAAGAGGCCCCACCGCGTCAATCCCTCGCGATGGGCCTTTCGTCGTCTCCAGGCTGCTGAACAGCGCTCACGGGGTCAGGGCGAGTTGACCCACTCGTCCGTGCCGTCGGTGAAGTGCTGGTGCTTCCACACCGGAAGCCGCGCCTTCACCTCGTCCACCAGCTCCGCGCACGCCGTAAAAGCCTGGCCGCGGTGCTCGGCGGCGACCGCGCAGGCAAGCGCCACGTCCCCGATCGTCAGCGCGCCGACCCGATGGCTCACCGCCACCGCCCGTACGCCCTTCCAGCGCGCCGCCAGGTCGTTGACCACCTCGGCGAGCACGTCGCGGGCCGTCGGGTGGCCCTCGTAGGTCAGATCGCGCACGCCCTTGCCGCCGTCGTGGTCGCGGACCACTCCGGAGAACGTGACCACGGCGCCCGCCGCGTCGTCCTCCACCAGTCGCGCGTGTTCCTCGACCGACAGCGGCTGGTCGCTCACGTCCGCGCGCAGGATCCGGACCGCGGGACCCGACGGCTCGCGCGGGTGGTCTCCACCGGCCAGCTGGTCCACCGCGTGCTCGAGAATGTCCTCCAGCACCCGCAGACCGTCCTTCACGCCGCCGCTCGACCCGGGAAGGTTCACGACGAGGGTCCGGCCCGCGATCCCGGCCACGCCGCGCGACAGCACCGCGGTGGGCACCTTCGGCAGTCCGGCCGCGCGGATCGCGTCCGCGACGCCGGGCAGCTCGTAGTCCAGCACCGCGCGGGTGACGTCCGGGGTCCGGTCGGTCGGCGAGATGCCGGTGCCGCCGGTCGTGAGGATCACCTGGACGCCGTCGGCCACCGCGGCCCGCAGGGCGACGCCCACCGGGTCGCCGTCCTCGACGACGACCGGCGGCGGCACGTCGTAGCCCCGTCCGGCCAGCCAGGCGACGAGCACCGGGCCGGTCTTGTCCTCGTAGACGCCTCGCGCGGCGCGGTTGGACGCGACGATGACGCGCGCGGTCTTGGTCATGGCCGCTCCCAGGTCCCGGTCTTGCCGCCGTCCTTGCGGAGCAGCCGCACGTTGTCGAGCGTCGCGGCCGGATCGACGGCCTTGATCATGTCGTGCAGCGTCAGCCCGGCGACCGCGACGGCGGTGAGCGCCTCCATCTCGACCCCGGTGACGTCCTTGGTCTTGGCCGTCGCACTGATGTGCACGGCGGTTTCGGCCAGTTCGAACTCCACCTTGACCCCGGACAGCGCGATCTGGTGGCACAGCGGGATCAGCTCGGGCACCCGCTTGGCGCCCATGATCCCGGCGATCCGCGCGGTCGCCAGCGCGTCGCCCTTGGGAAGGCCGTTGGCCGAAAGCAGGCCGACGACCTCCGCCGTGGTGTGGACGGTCCCGCCGGCCAGCGCGGTGCGCGCGGACGCGGTCTTGCCGGAGACGTCGACCATCCGGGCCGCCCCGGACTCGTCGACATGGCTGAGTTCACTCACGCCCGCGAGGCTACTGCGCAACTCCGCCCAAAGTCCGTGAAGGGCTCCTTCAGGGAATCTGATTCCCTCAAGGAGCCCTTCACGGACGGAGCCTGGGTCAGCTGGCGCGTTCGGCGCGGACGGCGTTGCGCACCGCTTCCGCGACCGCCGGGGCCACCGCGCTGTCGAACACGCTCGGCACGATGAACGACGCGTTGAGCTTGCCGTTGTCCACCACGTCGGCGATCGCGTCGGAGGCGGCCAGCAGCATGTTGTCGTCGATGTTGTGCGCGGCGGCGTCGAGCAGGCCGCGGAAGACGCCCGGGAACGCCAGGACGTTGTTGATCTGGTTCGGGAAGTCGCTGCGGCCGGTGGCGACGACCGCGGCGTGCTTCTGGGCTTCCAGCGGGTCGATCTCCGGGTCCGGGTTGGCCAGCGCGAACACGACCGCGTCGTCGTTCATCTTGGCGACCTGCTCCGCGCCGAAGAGGTTCGGGGCCGAGACGCCGATGAAGACGTCCGCGCCGACCAGCGCGTCGTGCAGGGTGCCGGACTTGCCGTCCTTGTTGGTGTGCTCGGCGATCCAGGTCAGGTTGTCGTCGAGGTTGCCGCGCTCGGGGTAGACGATGCCGTCGATGTCGGCGGCCACGATGTCGCCCGGGTTCTTGCGCAGCAGCAGCCGGATGATCGCGGAACCGGCCGCGCCGACGCCGCTGACCACGATCTTGCAGTCCTCGATGTTCTTCCCGACCACGCGCAGCGCGTTGCGCAGCGCGGCGACCACGACGATCGCGGTGCCGTGCTGGTCGTCGTGGAAGACCGGGATGTCCAGCTGCTCGCGCAGCCGCTTCTCGATCTCGAAGCAGCGCGGCGCGGCGATGTCCTCGAGGTTGATGCCCGCGTACACCGGCGCGAGCGCCTTCGCGATCATGATGATCTCTTCGGTGTCCTGGGTGTCCAGGCAGACTGGCCACGCGTCGACGCCGGCGAACTTCTTGAACAGCGCCGCCTTGCCCTCCATCACCGGGAGCGCGGCGGCCGGGCCGATGTTGCCGAGGCCGAGCACGGCCGAACCGTCGGTGAGCACCGCGACGGTGTTGCGCTTGATCGTCAGCCGGCGCGCGTCCTCGGGGTTCGCGGCGATCGCCTGGCACACGCGGGCGACCCCCGGCGTGTACGCGCGGGACAGGTCATCACGGTTGCGGAGCGCGACCTTGGGGCTGACCTCGATCTTGCCGCCGAGGTGGATCAGGAACGTCCGGTCCGAGACCTTGCGCACCTGGACGCCGGGCAGCGAATCGAGCGCCTGCGTGATGTCCTGCGCGTGGTTTTCCGACAGCGCGTTGGCGCTGATGTCGACCACGATCATGTCCGCGTGCGATTCGACGACGTCGAACGCCGTCAGCACGCCGCCGACGCGGCCGACCGCGGTGGTGAGATCGCCCGCCGCCGTGGACGAGGCCGGGGCCTCGACCCGGACGGTGATCGAATACCCGGGACCGGGAACCGGCATGACACGTACTCCCCGCAGGTGGTGTGGGTTCGGACGGCTCGAATCTAGTCCGGTGACCCGCGCCACCCCACCCCAACCGGGTGACTGACCAGTAACTTCAGGCCCGGGGCGCCGCGGCTCGCGGCGCTCCCGGACGCGGTCCGCAGGTCAGCGGTTGATCTCGGTCTCCGGGTGCACGTAAGGCACCTGCTCGAGCGGGAAGGCCAGGTCGCCGAACGGCGAAAGCGCTCCCTGCCGGTCCGAGGACAGCTCGGTGACCGGGTGCTCGCCCGGCTCGCCCGGCCACGTCGGGTCGATGCCCTTGCTCTTGTCGCCCTTCGCCACTGCTTCCTCCGAGGCCCTCGTCCGGCAAACTCGCACACAGTCTGCCCGAACACTCCTCGTCCGCGCGCACCCGCCCGGTATCCTGGGTTTCTATGCCCGCGACCTCTCTGGCGGACTGGCTGCGTGCGGAGTCCGACGACGCACTCGCCGAACTGCTGCGCACGCGTCGCGATCTGTCCACCCCTCCTCCGTCCGACACCACCGTGCTCGCCACCCGCGCGGGCACCCCGGGGTCGGTCGCCCGCGCCTGCGAGGACCTCGACACGTTCACCCTCGCGGTGATGGACGCGCTCCTGGTCGCCGGGGCCGACGCCGAGCCGACGCCGGTGTCCGCGGTGACCGCGCTGGTCGGCCGGGACATCAGCGAACCGCTCGCCCGGCTGCGCGCCCGGGCGCTCGTCTGGGGCACCGACGAGGAGCTGCGAGTGCCGCCCGCGGCCCGCGACGCACTCGGGCCGTTCCCCGCCGGGCTCGGCGCGCCTTCGCCCGCGCTGGCCGCCACCGACCTCGACGCGCGGCTCGCGGAGGTCGGCGACGACGAGCGGGCCGTGCTCACCGCGTTGGCCGCCGGGCCGCCGATCGGCCGCACCCGCGACGCGAGCTTCGACGTCGGGCTGTCCGACGCGGCCACGCCGGTGCAGAAGCTGCTCGCGCGCGGCCTGCTGCTGCGCCGCGACGACCAGACCGTCGAGCTGCCCCGCGAACTCGGCCTGCTGCTGCGCGGCGGACTCGCCTTCGAACCGGACACGCTCGTCGAGCCCGAGCTGCCCGTCCATCCACATCGGACGGACACAGTGGACAAAACCGCGGCCGGCGAAGCGATGGAGCTGCTGCGGCAGACGGAATCCCTGCTGCGGATGTGGTCGGATTCGCCGCCGCCGGTACTCAAGGCGGGCGGGCTCGGCGTCCGCGAACTGAAGAAGGTCGCGAAGGACCTCGAAGCCGACGAGACCCGCGCGACGCTGCTCGTGGAGCTGGTCGTCGGCGCGGGACTCGTTGCGGACAGCGAAAACACCGCCCCGGAATACGTGCCCACCATGCTCACCGACAGCTGGCTCGCGTCGCCTTCGGTGCAGCGGTGGATGACGCTCGCGCAGGCATGGCTGGAACTTCCGCGGCTGCCCGGTCTCGCCGGCGGCCGCGACGCGAAGGACAAGCCGATCGCGCCGTTGTCCGAGGAGTTGCGACGTCCGCTCGCGCCGGTCGCACGGCACCGCGTGCTTTCCGCGCTGGCCGAGCTGAATCCGGGCGCTGGCGTGAAAAGCGTCGACGAACTGGTGGCAATGCTGGCCTGGCGCGCGCCCCGGCGAGGCGGTCGGCTGCGCGATGAAGCCGTCCGCTGGACGATGGCCGAAGCGACCGCGCTGGGTCTCGTCGGCCTCGGCGCTCTCTCCACTGCTACGCGGCTCCTGCTGGAGGACGATCGCTCCGGCGCGGTCGAGGCAATGCACGACGCGCTGCCCGCGCCGGTCGACCACGTGCTGGTGCAAGCGGACCTGACGGTCGTCGCGCCGGGTCCGCTGGAGCCGGAGCTGGCGGCGGACATGGCCGCGGTCGCGGACGTCGAATCCGCTGGCCACGCAACGGTTTACCGGATCACCGAGCCTTCGGTGCGGCGCGCGCTCGACACCGGACGGACCGCGGACGAGCTGCACGCGATGTTCCGCAACAAGTCCGCGACCCCGGTGCCGCAAGGCCTCACGTACCTGATCGACGACGTCGCCCGCCGCCACGGCCGTCTCCGCGGCGGTACCGCGGGTTCGTTCCTGCGCTGCGACGACGAGGCGTTGCTCGCCGAAGTACTCGCGCATCCGGTGGCCGCGGAATACGACCTGCGCCTGATCGCGCCGACGGTGCTGATCAGCTCCGCACCGTTGGCCGAAGTACTGGAAGCCTTGCGCGGCGCGGGTTTCGCCCCCGCGGCGGAAGGACCGGACGGCCGGGTGGTCGACCTGCGCCCCACCGGCCGCCGGCTGCCTGCCCGCACCCGCGCGGCCCGCGCCCGGCCGGGCGAACAGGCAGTGTTGACCGACGAGCAGGCGACGCGGATCGTCTCGAATCTCCGCGCCGGAGACCAAGCTTCGGCCCGCCGCCGGGGCTCAACGGTGCGCGCGCCAGGCGGCGGAGGCGCGGACACGACGGCAACGCTCGACCTGCTGTCCCGCGCGACCCTCGAACAACGCGAGGTGTGGATCGGCTTCGTCGACTCGCGCGGCACGGCGAGCCAGCGCGTGGTGCGCCCGCTGCGCGTCGGCGGCGGGGTGCTGGAGGGCGCGAACCACGAGCGGTATCCGTTGCACCGCATCACTTCCGCCGCGTTGGTCGAGGACTGAGGCCTCCCCAATGTGGCATTGGGTGCATCCCACGCACCCAAAGTGGCATTCGGTGCGTTCAGCGCACCCAAAGTGGCGTTCGGTGCGTTGAGCGCACCCAAAGTGGCATTGGGGCGGCTGCGGGCCAGCGCCGCGTGACCGGAGGCAGCGCGGCACCAGCGGTCAGAGGTTGCGCAGCCCCTGCAGCACTCGCTCCATGAACTCCCGCGACGAGCGGTCCCCCAGCACCAGATCGGTCTGGTGCAGCATGACGAGCCCGATGTCCGCCATGTCGCCCACCAAGACCTTCACCACTCCGAGCGGCAGGCGCAGGTGCGCGGCGATCTCCGCGACCGACCGGGTGTCCAGGCACAGGTCGCAGATCCGCCGGTGCTCGATCGAGCGCACCCCGCGGTAGCGGCGGCCCTCGTCGCTGGTGGAGACCAGTGCTTCGAGCGCGAGATTGTGGTCCGAGTGCGTGCGGCCGCGGGTGCGCGCGTACGGGCGCACGCGCGATTTCGTCGGCTGGGCGGGCGGTTCCGGCTGCGCGGGCTCCTCGTTGGCCCAGAACCGGTCCAATTCGGACACTCCGGAGGCCGGACCCGGATCGGCGTACGAGTCCGCCGGAGGTTCTTCGGGCAGCGCGTGCCTGCTGCGGGCGGCTTGTTCGACGTGCTCCCGCTGGTACGCCGAACCTTCCGGCACCACGCGGTCGTCCGGGCCGGGCGAACCGGCGTACTCGTCGAACGAGTACGGGTCATGCGCCGCGGGGCGGGCAGGCGGGGGCGGCTCTTCCCAGCGGTGGCTGGCCTGGGGCTCTTCCCAGTAACCGGATTCGCCGTCCTCGACCCATTCGTAGCCGTCGTCCCAGCTCTCCGCCGGAGCCGGAGCCGGAGCCGGAGCAGGAACGGGAGGCGGGGCCACCGGGCGCGGGACGACCGCCTGCTGCACCGGACGCGGCGCGGGCGCGGGTGCGGGCACCGGACGTGGCGCGGGCTCCGGACGCTGCGCATGCCGCGAAGAAGGCGGAGGCGGGGTGGCCCGAGGCTGTCGATGCGGCAACCGGAGGGTCAGCGAACTCAGCTCGTACCGGCTCGGCGAGTCGAACGACTCCCGTTCCGTGCCTTTGTGGAGGGCGTCCCAGGCGCCCGTGTCCTGGTCTCCGAAACCCGAGATCTTCATCGGCTACCCCAGCACCCCGCCGCCCTGCAGCTGTGCGCGCAGTTCCGGCGTGATCTGCTCGCCGACCCGCTCGACCAGCAGGGTCATCTCGTACGCGACCGTCCCGATGTCGCACGTCGGCGCGGCGAGCACGGCGAGACAGGACCCGTCCGAGACCGACATCAGGAACAGGTACCCGCGTTCCATCTCGACCACGGTCTGGTTCACGCCGCCCGCCTCGAAGCACCGCGCCGCGCCCTGGGTCAGGCTGATCAGGCCGGACGCCACCGCCGAGAGCTGCTCGGCGCGTTCCTGCGGCAACCCCTCCGAAGGCGCGAGCATCAGTCCGTCCGCCGACACCAGCACCGCGTGCGCCGCACCCGGGACCCGGCGCACGAAATCCGAGATCAGCCAGCTGAACGTGCCCTGGTCCGCTGGCCGGTCGGAATCGGTCACTGCCCCTCCAAGCTCCTCGAACGCTGCCGGACGCCCGTTCGCCGCCCTCGGGCCATCCTCGCCCGGCCGCGGTGAAGTCGTCGTTCCAGCGTATTCACGCACCCGGTCGTGTCGAGCGTGTGCCCGGGCACGGTACGTGTCTGCCGGATGTAACGTCGCGCGAACGCATGCACAACCACGCATTCGCGGGTCACTCGGTGGTGGCGGCGGCCACCGTGCGCAGCGGGATGTCCGTGCAGGTCACCGCCGGTCCGACGCCCCGATCAGGGGCGGCCGGCCTCGGCCGCGAGGGGGCGGGACCACTCAGGCCGCCCCTCTCGGAGACACCACTCCCCGAAGCGGGTGAAGCCCGTGGAGTTCACTCCAACGGCCGCACCCGAGCCGGGGGGTAACGGGAATCGGACGCCTCCTTCGCAGCCGGCGACGGGGACCGAAGCGGGACTAGCCCGCCCGCAAAGCCGTGTCGTGCGCGATCGCGTGCTGCACGACGGAGATCAGCACCTGCTTCGCCGACTCCCGCTCCCGCGCGTCGCACGCCATGATCGGCACCGACGGCGAGATGGTGAGCGCGTGCCGCACGTCCTCGATCTGGTGGTGCAGCAGCCGGTCGAAGCAGTTGATCGCCACGACGTAGGGCAGCTTCCGGTTCTCGAAGAAGTCGATGGACGGGAACGCGTCCGCGAGCCGCCGCGTGTCCACGAGCACGACCGCGCCGATCGCGCCCACCGCGAGGTCGTCCCACATGAACCAGAACCGGTGCTGGCCCGGCGTGCCGAACACGTACAGCACCAGGTCGGAGTCGAGCGAGATCCGGCCGAAGTCCATGGCCACCGTGGTGGTCGACTTGTTCGGCGTGGCCGACACGTCGTCGTGGCCCACGCTGGCCTCGGTCATCATGGCCTCGGTGGTCAGCGGGTCGATCTCGGAGATCGCCCCGACCAGAGTCGTCTTGCCCGAACCGAACCCACCCGCGACCACGATCTTGGCCGACGAGGTCGGACCCGTATGCGGTGTGTTCGCGTCGGAGTCAAATTCTCCGAAGCCCACTGAGCACCCTTTCCATGAACTCGATACTGGGGCGGTCGCCCGAATTCGTGCTGCTGCTCGTGTGCACGAGCACCAGGCCGAGGCCCGCCACGTCACCAATCAGCACCCGCACCACGCCGAGCGGCAGCCGCAGCAGCGCGGCCACCTCGGCGACCGACCGGGTGTCGAGGCACAGGTCGCAGATCGACCGGTGCTCCGGCACGCGGACGCGGTCGAGCACCCTGCCCTGCTCGCTCGTCGACACCAGCGCCTCGATCGCGAGGTCGTAGGTCGGTTTCGTGCGTCCCCGGGTGCGGAAGTAAGGCCGGACCAGCCCGGAGGTCTCCACCTCGGCGGGCTCGTCCGCGTATTCCCCGGCCGCCTGCAGCGGCAGCGCCGCGGCCAGGTCGTTCGACGGCGAACTCGGGGGCCCGGGCGACCGGTCGCGTTCGGCGCTGAACGCGGCGAACTCGGCCGAGTCGTACAGCGGCCCGCTCGCGCCGCCGAACAGCTCCGAACCCGGTCCGCCGAGCAACCGCTCGCGGTACCCGGGCACCGCGGTGATGCCCGGCTGCTGCCCGGCGTTGGAATCGGTCAGCCAGTTCGGCGGTTCGCGCACCGGCTCCGAATCCGCGGCGTGGACGTCCCTCGAACGCCATTCGCGGTCGACCCGGTCCCGGAAGGACTTCCAGTCCTCCCGGCTCTGATCCCGATCGCCCCAGCCGCCGGTGTGCTCGTCACCGAGCCGGCCGTCGCCGCGCAAGCGCCCGTCGTCCACGGTTTACTCCTGTAGTCCTAGGTCCGCCTAGCGACGGACCGCAGCGCCCTGCAGTTGTGCCCGCATCTCCGGTGTCAGCTGCTGGCCGACCCGTTCGACCAGCAGAGTCATCTCGTACACCACCAAGCCGATGTCGCTTTCCGGCGAGCCCAGCACCGCGAGGCACGAGCCGTCGGACACCGACATCAGGAAGAGGAATCCGTTCGCCATCTCGACCACGGTCTGCGCGACCGGGCCGCCCTCGAACACCTTCGCCGCCCCGCGCGCGAGGCTGGTCAGCCCCGAGGCGACGGCCGCCAATTGGTCCGCCCGGTCCTTCGGCAGCCCGCGCGAAGACGCGAGCAGCAGACCGTCGGCCGAGACGACCACCGCGTGCGCCGCACCGGGCACCCGGTGGACGAAGTCCGTGATCAGCCACGCGAAGCTGCTCGCCGCGCTGCCGCCGGCCTGCCTGCCGTTCGGCTGCACCGAGCCGCCTCCCGGCTGCACTCCCGCCCGTGTCACTCTCGCTCCTCACTGCTGTCGCTCACATACCCGGCCCCGGTGACGCGAACCCCGTCGTCGTCGAGCCGGGCTTCCGGCGGCCGCTCCTTCAGCGCGTGCCTGCCGGACTTGTACCCACGCTGGAAGCTTGCCATCCGGCTGCGGGCAGCCGTCGCCGAGCGGGTGATCGCACCCGTTCCGGGCATTCCGGCGGTCGCGTCGGTGAAGGAGTTCTGCTGCTGCGCCGGTTCCGGCGCGTTGCCGATCGAGCCGGGGACCAGGTACGCGTTGGGCACGCGCTTGGGCAGCCCGGCGGGCGTGATCTCCTCGTTCTTGGATTCGAGCAGCGACTGCGCCGCCTGCCAGCCCTCGTCGGAGACGCTGTGCCAGCTGTCGTCCTCCGGTTCGTCGGAACCGGGGTAGAGCGGCGTCGATTCGAGCTTCTCGGGCACCCGCTCCCGCGGTTCCGCCGGGGCTTCTTCCTGCTCGGCGGCGGGGGCCTCGGCGGCTTCCGGCTCCGGCGACGAGGACTGCGCCGTCGCGGGCTCGCTGTCCTCGCCTTCGCTGAACCAGCGCGACAGCACCGACTGGTAGATCGGCAGCCGCCGGGTGGGCACGTCGTCCTCGAGCGCTGCGGAACCGTCCGGCTCGGCGGGCGGCGGTTCCTTCGGGGATTCCGGCGCGACGTACTTCGGCTCCCGCTTCGGCAGCACCAGCGGCGGGAATTCGGTCTGCGCCAGGCTCGCGCCCTCGCCGTACGATTCGCGCGTGAGCGGCGCGAGGTCCTCCGCGGTCGGCCACGCCGGCGCTTCCGAAGCGGGCGTCGCCGGGCTGAGGAACGGACCGGCCGCCCGGTTGCCCGCGACGAGGTCGTCGAGGCTGATCGGCTGGTCGAGCGGGACCAGGCCGCCGTTCTCGGACGCTCCGGCCGAACCCGTCGAGCCCAGCGCCTCGGTCAGCTCGGCGGACGAGGGCGGCGGCGCGAGCGGAAGCGGGTTCGAGGGCTCCGGGTCGCGGTTGACCGGCGGGAGGCTCGGGTGCGAGACCTCGTTGCGGTTCGGCGGCGGCGGAGTGTTCCGCATCGTCGGCGAAACGGTCCGGACCTGGGTCAGCAGCTCGGCCGGGACCACGACGCGGGCGATCACGCCGCCCTCGATGTCCTCGTTCTCCCGCAGCCGCACCTCGATGCCGTGCCGCTGGGCCAGCCGCGCGACCACGTACAGACCCATCCGCCGGGTCACCGACACGTCCAGGTCCGGCGGGTCGGCGAGGCGCTCGTTGACCTCGGCGAGGCGTTCCTCGCTCATCCCGACGCCGTGGTCGGTGACCTGGATCGCCAGCGCCTTCTTGCGCGTGATGACCGCGCGGACGGTGATCTTGGTTTCCGGTTCGGAGAAATAGGTCGCGTTGTCGAGCAGTTCCGCGAGCACGTGCACGAGGTCGTGGATCGCGAGGCCCTGCACCGCCACCTCGGGCACGATGCCGATCTCGATGCGGGCGTACTGCTCGATCTCCGACACCGCCGCGCCGATGACGTCGGCCGCCGGCACCGGCTTGGGCACCGACTTCGCGAGGCCCGCGCCCGAAAGCACCAGCAGCGATTCGCCGTTCCGGCGCAACCGGGTCGCCAGGTGGTCGAGTTCGAACAGGCTCGCGAGATGGTCCGGGTCCTGCTCGTCGGCCTCGAGCCGGTCGATCACGCCGAGCTGGCGTTCCACCAGCCGCTGCGACCGCCGGGAGAGGTTCACGAAGATGCCGTTGACGTTCTCGCGCAGCAGTGCCTGTTCGGCGGCCATCTTGACCGCCTGCTCGTGCACCACGTCGAACGAGCGCGCCACTTCGCCGATCTCGTCGCGGGTGAGGACCGGGACCGGGTCGACCGCCTTCTTCGACGCGTTGACCGGGTCCGGGTCGTCCAGGATGGCCTGCACGGTTTCCGGCAGCCGGGTGTAGGCGACGTCCAGCGCGGTCTTCCGCAGCACCCGCAGCGGGCGCAGCATCAGGCGGGCGATGACGAGCATCAGCATCAGCGCGGCGACCAGCGCGGCGAGGACGATGACGCCGCCGACCCACGCGGACCGCACCGCGTTGCTGGCCATTTCGTCGGCCTGCGCGCGCAGCTGGGTCAGCAGGTTGACCTCGACCGCGCGCAGTTTGTCGGCGGCGACGGTGGAGTCCTGGCCGAGCTTGGTGCCGTCGAGGTTGAGCGGCTGGCCGCCCTGCGCGAAGGAAAACGCCTGTGTCTGCAACCGCCGACGCTCGTCGACCTCGGGGCCGGAGTAGGTGTCGTTGTAAAGCTGGACCTGGTCGCCGGTGGCGTTGGCCAGGAACGCGGTGATCGACGCGTCGCCGCTGGCCTCGGCGGCCCGGGTCTCGTCGATCAGGTTGCCCGGGAAGCCGTCGCGGAACGCGGCGATCTGCAGCGCGGAGTCGCCGCGGAGGATGAACTCCTTCGCCTCGCTGATCGACTGCGTGCTCGTGCCGAGGCGGAGCAGGTCGCGGTTGGTGGTCGCGGTGGAGACCTCGCGGCCGAGCTGGATCAGCGAGTCGAGCACCGAAGAATAGGTGTCGAGGACCGCGCGGTCGGAGTAGGCCGACGTGGTCATCGCCGCGCGCAGCGGGCGCAGCGCGTCGAGGCGCTGGAGGCCGTGCGCGTACCGGTCGCTCGCCGCCTGGTCCTCGTTGTCGAGGTTGACCGCGGCGTTGCGCAGGTCGTCGACGTCGCGGTCGACCTTGGCCATCTGCGCGTCGAGGCCGGTCTGGCGCAGCGGGTCCCCGGACGAGATCCGGACCACGGCCAGCGCGCGCTCGCGCTGCAGGTCGTGCACCACCGCGGTGACCTTCTCGGCGAAGGCGACCTGGTTGGCGGTGTGGTTGAGGTCGACCGCCGACCGGACGTCGTCGACCACGCGCAGCACGCCGAGCACCAGCGCGGTGACCGTGGGGATGAGGAGAATGAGCGCGAGCTTGGACCGCAACCGCCAGTTGCCGAGCGCGAGCCAGGACCGCTGCTGCGCGGTCCCCGCGTTCTCCTGAGCGGAGGCCTCCCCTGCCCCCGCGGTGTCTTCGTTCGGCACCGCCGCACCACCGTCCGGGCCCGAGGGGCCCGTTGATTCCGAACCTGCCGTGCTCGTGGCCACTACGCGCACGCTCCCGGCAGGTCATCCGCCACCTGAGTGGTCTGGACCGCGCCCCGGACCGTTACACCCTTTCGAGTGAAAAGATCGACTTCGAGATGCGACTGCCCGTCGCCTCGGGCGCGGAATCGGTTCAGGTCTGGCATGACGTTCGGTCCCCGCACGTGGTCGATCTCTTAGTCCGTTCGGCCGAGGCCACCCCCCGCCGGCTTGTCGCCGGCGTGCGCGGAGAGCCTTTTCCCAAGTCCGGGCTCTCACTACATCGGTGGTCCACACCTCACATTGCAGGAGCAGAGGGTAGCGAACGCTTGGCCCATTTGTAACCCTCCAGAAGTTGCCCGGAGAGCACCCAGGCAGCGGATCAAGGCCCATCGGGCACCCACGGCACGTTCACATACCCCGCCATACCAGCGGATTCGATCACCTGATCGAGTGACCAGTGCCACTTCTGAATCGTATATGAACACCCATTGTGAGTGATCGTCCTGTTTCTCTACAGTAGCCGCGTGACTCCGGACAATGAGCCACCTTCCCCCCGCGTCCATCCCAGACGCGGGCCCATTTGCTAGGAGCGACCTTGTTTGATGAAGCGGTGAGCAGCCGGCGCGGCTACGGCAGGCGCGGGTTCCTGTCTCTCGCGATGGCGGGCGGCGTGGCCTTGACCGCCAGCGGGTGCGGCCTGCTGGGCGGATCGGACGATTCGGGCGGCTCGAAGGGCGGCTCCGGGGTCGAGAAGGCCAAGATCAAGGTCTCGATCATGCCGACGATCGACGTGGCGCCGTTCCACCTCGCGGTCCAGAACGGCTACTTCAAGAACGAGGGTCTCGAGGTCGAGGCCGTCGACGCCGCCAGCGGTGACGCGTCGCTGCAGAAGCTGCAGGCGGGCGAGGTCGACATCGCCTACGCGAGCTACACGCCGTTCTTCATCGCCAAGAGCAAGGGCGCCGCGGACATCAAGCTCGTCGCCGACGCTTCCTCGGCCGGCCCGAAGAGCACCGAGGTCGTGGCCATGCCGAACAGCAACATCAAGAGCGTGCACGACCTGGCGGGCAAGAAGATCGGGATCACCGCCACCAACACGATCTGCGACACCCTGACCAAGTCGGTCATGCGCGACAACGGCGTGAACTTCACCGACGTGAAGTGGGTTTCGCTGCGGTTCCCGGACATCGGCCCCGCGGTCAAGCGCGGCGACATCGACGCGGGCTTCCTGACCGAGCCGTTCATCACGCAGTCGGCGAAGGTCAACGGGACGGTCGAGGTCATCGACACCGCTTCCGGCGGCACCAAGGACTTCCCGACCGCGGGCTACGGCTCGCTCGGCAAGTTCACCGACGCCAACCCGAAGACCGTCGCCGCGTTCCAGCGCGCGATGCTGCGCGCCACCAAGGAAGCGTCCGACCGCTCCAAGATCGAGCCGCTGATGATCCAGTACTCGAAGGTGGACGAGGCGACCGCGAAGATCACGAACCTGCTGACCTTCCAGTCCACTTTGGACGCGCGACGCATCCAGCGCGTGCCGGACCTGCTGCAGCAGTTCGGTTCCATCCAGTCGAAGATCGACGTGCAGTCGATGATCGTCCCGCAGGCGAACGCGTCCTGACGTGCGCCTCGTCCGGAACCTGACCGGCCTGCTCGGCTTCCTCCTGATCTGGGAGGCCGTCGTGCGGGCCGGTCTGATCGACCAGAACGACCTTCCCCCGCCGAGCGTCGTGTTCGCCCGGATCGGCGAACTGCTCGGCGACGTCGAATTCGTCCGCGACGTGATCGCCTCGGTGCTCGCGTGGATGATCGCGCTGCTCATCTCGATCGCCATCGCGGTTCCCGCGGGGCTTTTGCTCGGCAGCATCCCGTGGCTGCGCGACGCGACCAAGGCGATCGTCGAATTCCTGCGGCCGATCCCTTCGGTGGCCTTGATTCCGCTGGTGCTGATCGTCGTCGGCGGCGGCCCGGAAGCGAAGATCACGCTCGCCGTGTACGCGGCGGTGTGGCCGATCCTCTTCAACACCATTTACGCGCTGGCCGAGATCGACCCGCTGCTGCTGGAAACCGCGCGCACGTACGGAACTCCGCGCGCTCGCGTGCTGACCTCGGTCGCGCTGCCGCACGCCGCGCCGTTCGTGTTCACCGGGATCCGGCTGTCCGCGGCGATTTCGCTGATTCTCGTGATCAGCACGGAATTCCTGGCCGGGGCGAAACTCGGCATCGGGCAGTTCGTCCTCGAGGCCAGTTCCGGACCGGGCCGGATGGACCTGGTGCTCGCCGGGACGGTCATCGCCGGGATCCTCGGCTTCCTCGTCAACGAGGGCCTGGAACGACTGGGGCATCGGCTGTTCCGCTGGAGCAGCGCCGTCGAAGGAGCCGCCGCGTGAGCGTGGTCGAGAAGCCGTCCACCGTGACGCGCCGGATGAGCCGCGGCCTCGGCGGGTTCGCCCGCAAGTGGCTGCTGTTCGCGATCGTGGTGGTGCTGTGGGAGATCGCGACCCGGCTGAGCGAAAGCGTGTTCTTCCCGCCGCCGTCGAAAATCGCCGCCGCGGCGGCGAAACTGTGGTTCTCCGGGCCTGCCTCGCAGGTGTTCCTCGGCGACCCGGTGTTCGACCACATCCTGCCGAGCCTCGGCCGGGTGCTCGGCGGCTGGCTGCTGGCGGTGGTGATCGGCGTGGCGCTCGGCACCGCGCTGGGCCGCTCGCGCACCGGAATGGATTACGTGGGGCCGCTGTTCGCGTTCTTCCGCGCCATCCCGCCGCCCGCGCTGGTGCCGGTGTTCATCATCCTGTTCGGCATCGGGCCGGGCATGCAGACCGCGACCATTATTTTCGGTTCGCTGTGGCCGGTTCTGATGAACACCGTGGACGGAGTCCGGTCGGTCGACAAGGTCAAGGTGGAGACGGCGCGCGCGTTCCGCACGCCGAAGCGGTACTGGATCGGGCTGGTCGTGCTGCCCTCGGCGCTGCCGAAGATCTTCGCCGGGCTCCGGCTGTCGCTTTCGATCGCGCTGATCCTGATGGCGATCTCCGAACTGGTGGGGGCGCTCAACGGCATCGGCTACGCGCTGCTCGCCGCCCAGCGCTCGTACGACTTCGACCAGATGTGGGCGTGGATCGTGCTGCTGGGCATCCTCGGGTACGGGTTCAACGCCGCGCTGCTCGGCCTCGAACGCCGGGTGCTCGGCTGGCAGCCCGGCCGGAACTAGGAAGGTTTCCCGTTATGTCGACCATGCTCGAGGTCTCCGGCCTCAGCCACCGCTACGGCAGCGGCGAGTCCGCGCACGTCGCGGTCAACGAACTGTCGTTCACGGTGGAGTCCGGACAGCTGGCGTGCATCGTCGGCCCGTCCGGCTGCGGCAAGTCCACCCTGCTGCGCGCGATCGCCGGCCTGATCCCGCCGACCGCGGGCACGGTGAGCCTGCACGGCGACCGCGTCACCTCGGTGCCGGACGATCTCGCCGTGGTGTTCCAGGACTACAGCCGTTCCCTGTTCCCGTGGCTGTCGGTCGCGAAGAACGTCGAATTCCCGCTGCGCTGGAGCAAACTCGACAAGGCGACCCGGCGCGCCCGGGCCGCCGAGGCCCTCGAAGCGGTCGGCCTGTCCGCCGCGGTGAACAAGTACCCGTGGCAGCTGTCGGGCGGCATGCAGCAGCGGGTGTCGATCGCCCGCGCGCTGGCGAGCCGCCCGGCGCTGCTGCTGATGGACGAGCCGTTCGCGTCGGTGGACGCCCAGACGCGGTTCGAACTGGAAGACCTGCTGCGCCGGGTCCAGGTCGAACAGGGCACGACGGTGCTGCTCGTGACGCACGACATCGACGAGAGCGTGTACCTGGGCGACCGGGTGCTGGTCCTGTCGAAGTCGCCCGCGCGGATCGTGGCGGATCTGCCGGTGGACCTGCCCGCCCAGCGGGACCAGATCACCACGCGGGAATCAGCGGAATTCGTCTCGCTGCGCGGCGAAGTGGCTCGGCTGCTGCACGGCCCGGCGGTCCAGGCGGCGGCTGATCTGGCGGAGCAGGAGGCGGCGGAGGCGGCTGCTTCGGAAGCGACGGACACTGTCGTTTCGGAGAAGAAGTAGTCACAGCTTCGGGAACCGCACCGAGACGTCCGCGAGAGCGTCGAGGGTTCTGGAATCAACTTGTCCGGCAACGGTTTCCGTCTCGGCGACCACCATCGGCCGTCCGTCCACTCTGGACTGGAAGTGGTGCCCGGAGAACTTCACGCCGTCGAGGCCGAGCAGGGCAGGGCCTGGGGGGTTTGATGTCCCCGCTGCCCTGCACCTCCTCGACCTTCTCGCAGCCTTCGGCGTCGCTCTTCTTCGGAAACCACACGCGGGCAACGGAAATCACCGCGGCGTTGCCGTGCCCGTCGCCGACGGCGAAGAGATTTCGGTCCAATGAGGTGCAGCGGTGCTCCGCGAGGCAGTCGCGGACGCCGTCGGTGGAGTTCCGCAGGCAGTCGATCTCGTGTTTGGCCGTGTGCTTGAGCTGTTTGAGCTTGAACCGGCTGAAGGTCTCGTCCTCGCGACCGCGTTTCGCGGACTTCTTGCCCTCGGCCGCGCTGGAGCCCACACTCGCGGCACCGCCGATCCCGGCTGCGGTGCCGCCTCCGACGGCGGCGACGATCGCCACCGGGTTCCCCCGTTCAGCCCTTGGCGCGCGAATCCGGCCCAGTCTCGTCCGGACCGATCTCCGGCAACGTCCGCACCCCCAGCACGTTGGCCCCCACCAGCTTCCGGGTCGCCAGGTTTCCCATCGGCATGAACGTGCTCGCCTGCACGTCCCGCCACATTCGCTCGAACGGCAGCGCCTTCGTGTAAGCCATGCCGCCCAGCGCGTCGACCAGGCGCTGCATTACCTGGACCGCGTTGTTCGCCGCCGTGTACTTCACGATCGCGCTGCGGGCCACGCCGTCCTGGATGTCTCCGGTGAACAGGCGGCGGCTCGTCACCTCGTCGGCCTGGCGGTAGATCAGCGCGCGCGAACTTTCCAGCAGGATCTGGCATTCGCCGATCACGTCCTGCAGCACCGGATCCTCGGCCTTGCCGCGCTGGATCAGCGTTCGCACGGTCCAGTCCAGCGCACCCGCCGCGATTCCCGTGTAAACCGCCGAGAACGCGGGCATCGCCCAGGCCCACACGGTTTCCAGCACTCGCGAGTCGAGGTGTTTCACCGGCAGCGAATGCACGACCGCGGCGTCCTCGACGAACACCTTGTCGAATTCGACGTCGTTGCTCTGGGTGCCGCGCATGCCCATGGTGTTCCACGTCTGGTGGATCGTCACGCCCGGCTGGTCCAGCGCGATCTGGCACAGCAGCAGCCGCGGGCCGCCGTCGGCTGCCTCGTAGCGGGCGGTGGTCGAGCAGTGCGTGGCGACCGCCGAGTTGGTCGCGAAGCTCTTGCGGCCGGTCAGTTCGAAGCCGCCTTCGACGCGGACCGCGCGGGTTTTCGCGTCCGTCAGGTCGTTGCGCAGACCCGTTTCGCTGGTGATCGACGCCCAGACCAGTTCGCCGTCGACCGCTTTGCGCAGCAGTTGCTCCAGCCGGGGAGCCTTCGTGCGCCGCCACACGCTCGCCCACTGTCCCAGCGGCGACAGGTGCATCGTGAACGCCAGCGCGGTCGCGCCGTCGCCTATCGCGAGCCGTTCCAGCACCGGCAGGATTTCCGGCAGCCCGGCGCCGAAGCCGCCGAGTTCTTCCGGGACCGACAGCCGGAGGAAGCCCGCCTCCCGCAGGTCGTCGTAGTTCTGGTGCGGGAAGGTGTTGTCCCGGTCGTGCTCGGCCGCGCGCTCGGCGAAAATGTCCGCGAGCTTGGCGGCTCGGTCGACGAGGACCTGCTGCTCAGGCGTCAGGAGAGGCTGCACCCGGCCATCAAAACAGCGTCCCGGATCTTGGTCAATCAGCCATTGTCCGCAGTCGCCCCCGGTCCACAAGACACGCGCGAGCGCCTGCCCCGGCAACCGGGACAGGCGCTCGCGAAAGCGGTGCTCAGCCGATCAAGGTGGACAGTCCGGAGCCGTTGAACGAGCCCCAGCCAGTCGTCTGGTCGTAGCCCTTGCCCGCGGAGAAGCCGGTGGTGCCGTTGAAGGTGTTGTTGCCGGTGGTCACGTCGTGGAAACCGGAACCGTACGAGGAACCGTTGCCGATGCTGTAGAACTTCGGGTTCAGGTTGCCGAGGCCGCCCTTGTGGACCTGGTTCTGCAGCGCGGCGAAGCCCGCCCACAGCGGAGCCGCGCCCGAGGTGCCCCACACGTTCCCGGTCTGTCCGCCGGAGATGATCGTGTAGGCCGAACCCTGCGCCGCGTCACCCGCGACGTCCGGGACCTTGCGCTTGGTCGTGCTCTGCTTGGACTGCCACGACGGCGCGGCGAAGAGCGTCGAGATGCCACCGCCGCCGGCCCCGCCCGTGGCACCGTCGTTCCACGTCGTCTCGCTGCTGTAGCCGTTCGTCGAGGTCACCGACAGCTGCGTGCCGCCGACGCCGGAGACGTTCGGGCTCGACGCCGGGAAGTCCACGGCCTGCGCCTTGCTGCCGGTCTGGCGGGCGCAGTCGGTGGTGCCGTCGTCGCCCGCGGCGGCGAAGTAGCTGATGCCCTCGGCGGTGCCGGTCGCGATCGCCTTGTCGACGCTGTTGGCCGCGGCCGAGCCCTCCGCCGCCTCGCAGGAGCCCCACGAGATCGAGACGACGCTGACCTGCTTGTCCGACGCGATCTTCTGGTACATCGCCAGCTCGCCCGCGTTGGAGTTCGGTGCCTCGTACACGTAGTCGTTGGCCGGGGCGGCGAGCGCGTGCACGACCTCGATGTCCAGGTCGACCTCGGTCTGGCCGTCGCCGGGGCTGGCGTCGTAGTTGGCTCCGTTGACCGAAACCGTGTTGACCGTGCCCGCCTTGAGGCCGTACTTGGTGTCGTACGCGGTGATGTCGGACTTCTTGTAGCCGTCGAACTCCACGAAGCCGACGTTCACTCCCGCGCCGGTGGCGGACATGCCGCTGGTGCCGTACGCGGTTTTGAGGACGGCCGGAGTCACCGGCTTGACCGTGCGCGGCGCCGCCGCCGGTTTCGCGTGGTGCTTCACCGCGTGGTTGTCGAGGCCGACGACCGAATCGACCACCGCGGACACCGACGCGGGCAGTTCCGGCGCGGAGTCGTTCGCGTAGAACTTCCGGCCGGTGACGGTGTCGGTGTAATTGCCGAGCCGCGTATGGAAGGCGGATTCCAGCTGGCCGGCAGTCGCCGAGAAGGTGATCGCCTGGCGGTTTCCGGAAACCTCAATGCCCTGCGCACCGCTGCGCTTGAGGAAATTCACCGCCTGCTCCGCTTCGGCCTGCGTTGGGCCGAATGCCGCAGTGAATTGCTCCGGAGAGAGGAAATGGCGGTACTGCGGCGACGCCGGGTCCTGCACGTCGGCGAGGAACCGGGCCAGCGCCTGCTGGTTGTGCAGCTTGAGGGACAGGGCGGCGGGAATCTGCTGCTCAGCGGCGACATCGCCGGACCGCGCGCTGGCGGCGAGCGGGGCGGCGTTGCCGGAAAGGGCGACCAGCGGATCGGCGTTCGCGACGCCGGCCACGGACAGGCACAGCAACGCCGGCAGCGGAACCGCGGCGGCGACGAGCTTGCGCAAGCGCATGAGAATTCCTCTCGAGAGGCGGGGACCGGGCCGGCTAAATCGCGGTACCGACCCGTATCCCGACCCTAAAAAACCGTTCGAAACAAAGAAACCTACTTTTGGCTGTCCTTATCGCGGGTTGGTTTGTTTTCCACTTGCACGATTTATGACTGATTACCGCCGCGATGTCCCGCCGAATCCGGAAACCATCGGACGTCGGAAGACGGAAGCCCCGGACATTCCGGACCGCTTGCGCGCACACCCGCACTGTGCTCGTCAAGCAAAAAAGGGAACCTTGCCGGAATCGGAATTCCCGGCGAGGTTCCCTTCTCGAATGGACTAGCGGGTCAGCCTTTGACGAGTTCGGCCCATTCGCGCACGGCCGCCGCGTCCACCGGAGCGTCCCACCCGGACGGACGCACCGCGCCGCCGACGTGGAAGCCGCGCACGCCGCCGGCCCGCAGCAAATGCACCTGCTGCGCCCGCAGGCCGCCGCCGACCAGCAGCGTGGGGCCGTCGGTCCGCCGCGCCAGCTGCTGCAGCACCGACAGTCCACTCGCGACACCGTTCGCGTGCCCCGCCGCGAGCACAGTGTCGCAGCCAAGCTCGGCCAGCACGTCGTACGCGGCGATCGGGTCGCGCGAACGGTCGATGGCGCGGTGGAACGTCCACGGCCGTCCGTCGATCTCCTTCAGCAGCGCGCGGCACGCTTCGGCGTCGACCTCGCCGTCCTCGGTCAGGAAGCCGAACACGAACTCCCGCGCGCCCGCGGACACCAGCCGGGCCGCCGAAGCGCACAGCTCGTCGATCGCGCGGGCGTCGAAAGTGTTCTCCGCGCGCAGCATCACGCGCACCGGCAAATCAGTGGCCGCGAGCACCTCGCGCACCGTCGCCTCGCTCGGGGTGAGCCCGTCGCTGGCCATGTCGGAGACCAGTTCGAGCCGGTCCGCTCCGCCCTCTTGCGCCCGCTCCGCGTCCCGCGCGCCCAGCGCGATCACTTCCAGCAGGGCGGTGTTCGAACTCATGCCTCATCCGTTTCGATCCAGTGGCGGGGTGTCTTCCCCCCTGGCGTGCCTGCCGCGCCGGAAGCCGCCTTGCAGGCTCGTCATCCGGGCGCGCACCGCGTCGGGGGAAAGCGAGAGTATCGGCCGCGGCTCCGCCTCCGCGGCGGGGCCGTCCGCCACGTCGGCGACCCGCAGGAACGGCCAGGTGTCCTCGGCCCCGTCCTCTTGTTCCAGGTGCTCCGGAGTCGGCCATTCGGGGGCGGCCGCCGCGTCCGGGTCTTCGGTCGGAAACTCCGGCGGCGCTTCGTAGGCGTGCCGCGGTTCGACGATCTCCGGCTCGCTCTCCTGCTCCGGCTCCGGCTCTGGTTCGGGCTCGAAGGCGGGCACCTCCGGCATCGGCGCGACCACCCGCGGCTCCGGCGCCACCGGCTCCTCCGCAGGAGCCGAGAGATCGAACCAGCGCGACAGCACGTCGCGGTACGCGGGCATCCGGTCCGTCGGCGCGTCGATCTCCAGATGCGACCGCGAAGACTCGACCGGCCACGACGCCGCCTCCTCGACCACCGGCGCCCGCCGCAGCGGACCCGCGTCCTCGAGCGTCGGCGCGACCAGCTCGACGGGTTCCTCCGGCTCCTCGGCCGGGGCCAGCGGCGCGAGCGGGGCCAGCAGCTCCGGCTCCGGCGCGGGTTCCGGTTCGACCGGCGCGGGCGGCTGCGGCAGCGGCGGGGCCTCGGTGATCAGCGCCGCCGGAACGACGACCGTCGCGGTGAGACCGCGTCCCTCGGCCGGGCTCAGCTTCACCGCGATGGCGTGCCGTTCGGCCAGTGTCGCGACCACGAACAGGCCCATCCGCCGCGACACCTCGACGTCGACCTCCGGCGGATGCGCCAGCCGCGCGTTGGTGCGGTCGATCTCCGCCTGCGGCATGCCCGCGCCGCGGTCGGTGATCTCGATCCGCCACGCCCCGTCCGGCGTCCGCGCGCTCTCCACGGTGACCGGCGCCTGCGGCCCGGAATACCGGGTGGCGTTCTCCAGCAGCTCGGACACCACGTGCACCAGGTCGTTGACCGCGTCGCCGCGCACCGCGAGCGCCGGCGCCGGGCCGATCTCGATCCGCTGGTAATCCTCCACTTCGGACAGTGCGGCCCCGATGATCTCGTCGGCCACCACCGGTCCGGTGTCCTCGCGCACCAGGTCGGTGCCGGACAGCACCAGCAGGTTCTCGCTGTTGCGCCGCATCCGGGTGGCGAGGTGGTCGAGTTCGAACAGGCCGCCGAGGGTCTCCGGGTCCTGTTCGCCCGCCTCCATCCGGTCGAGCACGGACAGCTGCCGCTCTACCAGGTCCTGGCTGCGCTGCGACAGGTTGACGAACATCGCGTTCACGTTCTCGCGCAGCATCGCCTGCTCGGCGGCCAGCCGGACCGCCTCGCCGTGCACCGCGTCGAAGGCCCGCGCGACCTGCCCGACCTCCTCGCGCGTGAAGATCGGCACCGGCGCGACCGCGGCCCGGTGCCGCAGATTCTCGGGTGCCGGATCGGGCTCGGTGAGCAGCCGCTGCACGGCCTCGGGCAGCCGATGGTCGGCGACCTCCAGCGCGGTGCGGCGCAGGATCCGCAACGGCCGCAGCAGCGAGCGCGCGATCACCACCGACAGGACACCGGCGACCAACAGGACACCGATGACGATTCCGCCGTCCCAGATCGTCGACGCACGGGCGCTGGCGGCCCGCGCGTCAGTTTTCTCCTGGAGCTGGACGAGCAGCGCCTGCTGGACCTGGTGGGCGAGATTGACCGTGTACGTCGACGCGGTGTCCCACTGGTCCGCGTCCAGACCGGACAGCGGCTGGTTGTTCTCGGTGCGCGTGAGCGCCGACTCGACCATGTCGTTGCCGATGTCGACGACGATGCCGATCACCGTGTCCGAGTACATCCGCTGCTCGTCCGGCGTGGCGAAGGTGCGGTAGTCGCTGCGCGCGGCGGCCAGTTCGGCCTCCGCGCCGAGCAGCGCGCGCGTCCGGTCCCGGTTGAGCGTGCCCTGCGCGATCGCCTCGGACATGACCGCGCGCTTGACCGACATCTGGTCCTTGATCCGCGCGAGCGCGTTGCCGGCCAGCCGCAGCCGGGCCAGGTCGGGTTCGGTGACGTCCGCCGCAGCGGTGTCGCTGATGTCGAGCAGGCCGGAGATCAGCTCGCTGTACGAACGAAGCACCGCGTCGGCCGGATACGCCGAGTGTTCGGCCGAGTACCGGAGGCCACCGAGGACCCGCAACCGGTCGTCGCTCTGCTGCAGATCGCCCGCCGCGGAGTCGTCCAGCCGCGGCTTGCTGTCGGCGAGCGACCGCTCGAACGCGCCGATCGCCAGGTCGACGCGGGTGCGCTGGCCGACGAGCACGTCGGTCGGGCCCTTGCGGTCGCCCGCGACGAACCGGACCGTGACGTCGCGCTCCCGCTGCAGCTGGTGCACGACCTCGGCGACCGTCGAGTCGACCCGGCAGCGCGCGGCGAACTCGGCGAGCTGGCGGGCGTCGCGCAGGTCGCTGTTGACCCGCAGGCCGACCAGCACGACCACGGCGAGCGCGGGGATCAGCAGGACGACGAACAGCTTGGTGCGCAGCCGCCAGTTCCGCAGCCGCCACCGGCCGCCGACCGGACGCGAGGCAGCCGGATCCGCCGCGTCACCCGAACGGGGACGGTCGTCGCGACGGGTCACCTGTGCTTCCTTTTCCACCGCGGGAACCTCTGCCCACGGACGTCCTCGGGCTCCGGCCGGAAACTACCGCTCGGTAGTTCCCGGCGAAAAAGATCGGGAAGCCACCCTGGCGGGGGCACCGCCCTGCGGGCGATCGTATGGGCAGCGGCCCATACGATCCAGCACGAGGCAGAGATTCTCCCGGCAGGGGATGGCGAGTGAAAGCGACCGGTCTGAGGTTTGCGCTGGTGGCGACGTTGTTCGCACTCAGCGGCTGCTCCGTGTTCGGATCCAGTGACGCCGGACAAGCGCAACCGCCGGAACGCGCGACGCTGCGGGTCGGCGTCGCGAACCCGATCGACACCGCCCCGCTGCGGATCGCGGTCGCGGCGGGAAAGTTCCGCCAGGCCGGGCTGAACGTCCAACTGGTGGAACTCGGCGACGGCGACGGCGTGGAAAAACTGAAGTCCGGTCAGGTCGATGTGACGTTCGGCAGCGACGTGTCGCTGTTCCGCGCCGCCGGGTCCGGCACTGCGCTGCAATTGCAAGGCGAGGCGTACACCTTCGGCCGCACGACCATCGCGCTCGTCACGCTGCCCGGCTCCGACTACTCCGAACCGACCGCGAAGAAATCGCCGACCGTCGCCGTGGACTCCCCCGACGACATCGGCGCGCTCACCGCGCGGGCGGTCCTCGGCACGGCGGGCGTCGACAAAGCGAAGATTCGCTTCGTGACCCGCCCGTTCGGGCAGATGCCCGCCGCGCTGCAGTCCGGCGACGCGGACGCGGCGCTGATGGTCGAGCCGTACATCACCCGCGCGGAGAAGGAACTGGGCGCGCAGATCCTCGCCGACGGCTCGACCGGCGCGACCCTCGACTTCCCGGCCTCGGGCTACGCCGCGACCGGCCAGTTCGCCGCCGCGAACCCGCGCACGCTGACGGCGTTCCGGAACGTCCTCACCCAGGCCCAGCTCGCCGCGTCCGATTCGGCGAAGGTGCGCGACGCGCTGCCGACGTTCTCCGACATCGACCAGACCACCGCCGCGCTGATCTCGCTCGGCAGCTACCCGACCACGCTGTCGGCGACCCGGCTGCAGCGCGTGGCCGATCTCATGCACAGCTCCGGGCAGCTCGCCAACCGGCTGGACGTGGCGGCGATGCTGCCGAACGCCTTGTAGCGCTCAGATGCTCGCCCCGGTGGGCTGCAGGCAGATCGTGCGCACCGGCGGCCCGACGTAGACGAGCGACAGGTCCTTGTCGCCGCAGCTCGACGCCGACTTCGTGCCGTCGTGCACGACCGCGCGCGCTTCCGCCTTGGGATCGTCGCAGGCGACCTTGCCGACCTTCGACTCGTCCGACACGTCGCGCACGCACTCGCCGGACACGACGTTCAGCGCGAGGCACAGCGTCTGGGTCGGCCTGCTGCTGGTGGTGGCAGTGCGGGCCGACAGGTACAGCTCGAAGCGCACGTAGTCTTCGCCGCGGCAGGAGGAGCGGCCCTTGACGACGGTGTCGACGCGGTAGGTGGCGGCCCGCTCGGAGCAGTCCGCCCCGGTGTAGGTCTGCGTCTCCGAGCCCAGCGACGAGAGGTAGAGGCAGCTGCCCGCGACGGGCGGCCCGGTCGAGCGCACGACCGCGGCGAACCCGAACGCGCTGAGCGTCCCGAGCCCGAGCGCCACGACGACGAGCACGGCGAAGAGCGCCTTCTGCTTGCCCGACACCCGTTTCGGACCGCCCTGCACCGGCTGCCGCGGGGGCGGCTGATACGGGTTCGCGGCCGGCGGCACGCCGAACGGTGGTGTGGTCACTGGGTCCCCTCCCGCGGCTTCGTCCCGTCATCTTGGCATCCCCGGGCCGCGGTCCGGGAGGGAACGTATAAAGGAGAGGTGACTGATGGCCCCCTGATCGTCCAGTCCGACAAAACCGTGCTGCTCGAGGTCGACAATCCGCGTGCCGACGACGCGCGGATCGCGATCGCGCCGTTCGCCGAACTGGAACGCGCGCCCGAACACGTGCACACCTACCGGATCACGCCGCTCGCGCTGTGGAACGCGCGCGCGGCCGGACACGACGCGGAACAGGTGGTGGACGCGCTCACCACGTACTCGCGCTTCCCGGTGCCGCAGCCGCTCCTGATCGACGTCGTGGACGTGATGGGCCGGTTCGGGCGGCTGCAGATCGCCAACCACCCGGCGCACGGCCTGGTCATGACCACCACCGACCGCGCGGTCCTCGAAGAGGTCTCGCGCAACAAGAAGATCAGCCCGATGCTGGGCGCGCGGATCGACGACGACACGGTGATCGTGCACCCGTCCGAACGCGGGCGGCTCAAGCAGGCGCTGCTGAAGGTCGGCT
Organism: Streptomyces sp. AA4; assembly: GCF_000158875.1. Classification (NCBI taxonomy): domain Bacteria; kingdom Bacillati; phylum Actinomycetota; class Actinomycetes; order Kitasatosporales; family Streptomycetaceae; genus Streptomyces; species Streptomyces sp. AA4. Next base: position 7,666,647 of record NZ_GG657746.1, read on the forward strand.
GGCCCGCCGAGGACCTCGCCGGGTACGTGGACGGCGAAGCACACCCGATCGACCTCGCCGAGGACGACTGGCACCTGCGCGACTACCAGCGGAAAGCGGCGGAAGCGTTCTGGGCGGGCGGGTCCGGCGTCGTCGTGCTGCCGTGCGGCGCGGGCAAAACGCTGGTCGGCGCGGCCGCGATGGCGCACGCCAAGGCGACCACGCTGATCCTGGTCACCAACACCGTCGCCGGGCGGCAGTGGAAGCGCGAGCTGGTCGCGCGCACGTCGCTCACCGAGGACGAGATCGGCGAGTACTCCGGGGAGAAGAAGGAGATCCGGCCGGTCACCATCGCGACGTACCAGGTCGTCACGCGCAAGACCAAGGGCGAGTACCGGCACCTGGAGCTGTTCGATTCGCGCGACTGGGGCCTGGTCGTCTACGACGAGGTGCACCTGCTGCCCGCACCGGTGTTCCGGATGACCGCGGACCTGCAGTCGCGGCGGCGGCTCGGCTTGACCGCCACGCTGGTGCGCGAGGACGGCCGCGAGGGCGACGTATTCTCGCTGATCGGCCCGAAGCGGTACGACGTGCCGTGGCGCGACATCGAGGCGCAGGGCTGGATCGCGCCCGCGGAATGCACCGAGGTGCGGGTGACGCTGACCGAGAACGAACGCCTGCAGTACGCCACCGCGGACTCCGACGAGCGGTACAAGCTCGCGGCCACGGCGATGACGAAAATCCCGGTGATCCGGTCCATTGTGGACAAGCATCCCGGCGAACCGACCCTGGTGATCGGCGCGTACCTCGACCAGCTCGAGATGCTGGGCGCGGAACTGGAGGCCCCGGTCATCCAGGGGGCGACGAAGAACAAGGAGCGCGAGGAACTGTTCGACAAGTTCCGCCGCGGCGAATTGCGCACGCTGGTGGTGTCGAAGGTGGCCAACTTCTCGATCGACCTGCCGGAAGCGTCGGTGGCGATCCAGGTTTCGGGCACATTCGGTTCGCGCCAGGAGGAAGCGCAACGCCTGGGCCGGCTCTTGCGTCCGAAGGGCGACGGACGGCAGGCGCACTTCTACTCGATCGTCTCGCGGGACACAGTGGACACGGAGTACGCCGCGCACCGGCAGCGTTTCCTTGCCGAGCAGGGCTACGCGTACCACATCGTCGACGCGGAAGACCTGCGTCGACCGCTGTGAATTACGAACCGAGGCAACGGAGAACGGCCAGCACGCGTCGGCTGTAGCCCTTTGCTAGCGGCAGGTCGAGCTTGTCGAAGATCGCGTTCGCGTGTTTCTCCACGGCGCTTTTGCGGTCCGCGTGCGACGTGTGGGCGACCAGCCTGCGCACCACCTCCGAATCGAGAAAGTCGCCGACCTGCGCGACCCGATCCTTGAGCCAGATACCCGACGCGGCCGCCGTCACCGCCGATGAGCCTGACGAGGCCTTCCCGGAGCAAGGTCGCGTCCCCAGCCAGGATCCCTCGCACGGCGGCTTCACCCGCACTGTGGTTGGTCCGTTTCGGGACTCTGTACGGAGAACCCACGATCCATCGCCGCCACTCGCCTCGCCAACCCGGATAACCCACCACTCGCGCCGACTCGTTGCCCCCGCCGCGGTCGACGAGGCCGGTTTCCTGCTGCTGACGACGGCGGGCAGCCTGGGCGTTCGTCGCGGCCAGCTACCTGCTCGGCGAGCTGGTCACCAGTGGACCGCCACACGTCCCTCGTACTCGCTGCGGTGGCGATCGCCGTCGGTCTGTTCGTTGTGATCCGGATGCGCCGCGTCTCCCCGCGCTGCCTCTTTCTGCCCCTCGACCTGGACTTTCTTGAGGTTCACTCGAACGGATGAGCGAGTGCCGCCCTGGAAATTGTCGGTGGTTCGAACTACTGTTCGATATGCAGGCACCGAACACCAGTTCGAGGGGAAGCTCATGACGATCGCACCGTTCCGCCCCGGCGTCGGGGCACCGCCGGTCCAGACCTTGCCGCCCGGGCGCTGGCACGGGCGGATCTGGGTGTCGGAAGAGCCGCTCACGCGGCCGCAGCGGTACTTGAGCTGCGTCGCGGAGTTCGAGCGGTCCGGGCTGTGGCCCGTGCTGATCCCGCCCGACCAGCGCTTCGCCGCCCGAGGCGAAGACTGGCTGGACGACCGCGGCCGCCTCGCACCGGCCGGCCACCGCGTCGCGAACGCCGACCCCGCCGAGGTCCTGGCCCGCTGGTGGGACGGCTCCTGCTGCGACGGAGCCTGCCTGCGCCCGTTCGACACCCGCTTCCCCGGTCTGGCGAAACGCTCGCACCGCCGCTCGGACCCCCTGGCCGAAGCAGGCAACACCGGCTCGATCCTTGCCGCCCGCACCCCGCACCGCCTGGGCCTCGTCCAAGCCGACCGCCCCGCCGACGTCCCCGCCCTCATCGGCTGGACGGGAATGATCAAGTCGACAGACCAGGTCGCGGAGCTGTCGGCAGTCCTGCGCAGCTGGGAAGACCGCTTCGGCGCGACCCTCGTGACGCTGGGCTTCGACTCCCTCGAACTGTCTGTTTCCGCCCCACCCCGCACCCACGCCAGGGCACTGACGGTGGCGGCCGAACACCGAGCCTTCAGCCTCCCGACGTACCTCACGCAGCCGGGAAACCTGCGCGAGTACGCGACGTCCCTGGTGCAGTCACGCCGATGGAGGTTCTCGTGGGCATGAGGGAGTAAGGGGATGGCTGGACCGGGCAGTCCCGTCGCCCCGGCTCGCTCCGCGGGGGATCGGGACAGACCCGGCGGGTCTCACCCAAGCAGGGCTGCAGGCACGCGAGGCAAACGCGACCGGAGCGAGGCTGCGGCCTGGTTCGGCGGACCCTGCCGGAGCGCGGCTGCGGCCCGGTGCAGCGAACCCGGCCGGGGCAGGACTGCTGCCCGGTTCAGCAAACCCGACCGGCGTACGACTGCAGACCGGTGCCGCAAACTTGACCCGAGCACGACTGCAGACTGAAGCAAACCGGACTGGGACGGGATTGCAGGCTGAGTCGGCGCGCCACCGCCGGCTTCGGCGCCGCCGTCCGCCTCCGCACCGACATCAGCGCCGCCCCGGGGCCGACATCCGCCGCTTTCCATTTCAGGTTCTCGCGTCGCCCATTCCTCTCCCCGTCCCCTCCAAGCCCCGTCCCGACGACCAGGCAACGGAGTCCGCGCTATGAGACCCACGTCCCTTCGTCCAGGACACGTGTCCCGATTCTTAGCTCGGCTGTCCCAAAAACAGCCGCGCGGACGGGTTTACCGCAACCGTCCAGGTGGGAATCCTCGGCGGCGAAAGGCGGTGAGCAAGATCGGCCAGATCCGAATAGGCACGTCCGGCTGGCGATACCCGCCGTGGCGCGGCGCGTTCTATCCCTCCGGCCTGCCGCAACGGCGCGAGCTCGAGCACCTCTCCCGCCAGATGAACGCCGTCGAGCTCAACGGATCCTTCTATTCCCTCCAGCGCCCGGAGCGATACCGCGGCTGGCACGCCGAAACGCCGGCCGGGTTCCTGTTCGCGGTCAAGGGCGGCCGGTTCATCACGCACCTCAAACAACTGCGCGACGTCGAAACCGCGCTCGCGAACTTCTACGCGTCCGGCGTCCTAGCCCTCACCGACAAACTGGGCCCGTTCCTCTGGCAACTCCCGCCGCGACTCACCTTCGACCCCGATCGAGTCTCGACGTTCCTCGGCCAACTCCCCCGCACCACCGGCGAAGCAGCCGCTCTCGGCGCGAAGCACGACGACAAACTCAAGTCCCCACCGTTCCTCGAACCAGGACCCGACCGGCCAGTGCGCCACGCGCTCGAAGTGCGCCACCCAAGCTTCACCACCACCGAAGCGCTGGACTTGCTCAAGAAACACCGAGTAGCCCTGGTGACCTCGGACGCCGCCGCGCCGTGGCCGTACCGAGAGGACCAGACCACTGACTTCAGCTACGTCCGGCTGCACGGTTCGGACGAGCTCTACACCAGCAATTACTCCGACTCCGCCCTGCGCGACTGGGCCGCGAAAATCACCGAATGGCACGACGGCGGCCGCCGCGACGTGCACGTCTACTTCGACAACGACAGCAAAGTCGCGGCCCCGCACAACGCCGTCACGCTCGCCCGCCTCCTCGACCTCCCCGTCGAAACCGACCGACCACAGTGAGCGGACAGTGAGCGCTCTTCGATTGAGTAGCGCTACGGGCCGCCGGTGGTCTACGTGCTGCCGCTGGGGGTCGGCACGCGGACCACCGCGCCCCGCTGCCCTCCGACGGCCGGCGGCAACCCTTCCGCCAAACGGCCGAAGGTCCCCTGCTTGCCAGGTTCGGCCGCGTCAAGGCCCGACCTCGCCTACCTCCGGTTCCGGCGACCTTGGGCCACAGCGAACGCGACCACCCTCGACAGAATCGATCGGCCCAACCAATTTTCCGCCGATGCGGCTCGACCGCAGCTGACCCGCAGCAAGCGGGCCGACTGTGCGTATCCGGGCCGTAGCTGAGTGGTCTAGCCCAACTGGCCGCCGAACCTCCCAGCCCTGACTCCCCTGCCACAGCAACCTTGTCGACTGCGCCCCGCACCCGGCCAGCGCCAGGACGGATCAGCCGTTTCAGCAGCCAGACTGAGCGCGTCACCAGCAGTCACCCCGCCGCAGCCGTGCGGCCGTACGGATATCCCGACACCACGACGGCGCGGCACCACGGCATCACGGCATCACGGCATCACGGCGGCATGGTGGCGCGGTGCGGCAGTGCGGCAGTGCAGTGCTGCACTGCGGAGTCACGGCGGCACGGCACCACGGCGGCACGGCGCAGCAGTGCGGTGCGGCGGTGCAGTGCTGCAATGTGGCATCACGGCGGCGCGGCATCACGGCGGCACGGCGGCACGGGTGCGGCACCACGGCGGCACGGCGCAGCAGTGCAGTGCGGCAGTGCAGTGCGGCGGTGCAGTGCGGCAGTGCTGCAATGTGGCATCGCGGCGGCGCGGTGCGGCGGCGCGTTACGGCGCAGCGGCGCGGCACCACGGCGGTGCAGCGTCGCAGCACGTGGCGGTATGGCGGTATGGCGCACTGCAGCACCGCACCACTGCAGCCGAACCTACCCCCGCACCAACCCAGCCAACTGTGCCCGCACCCGGTCCGCATCCGGGTGATCCAACCGCGTCAACAACCGAACCGCGCGCAACCAGCAGTCCCGCGCCGCGGCGGTGCGGCCGTATCGCAGGTGTGCGGTGCCCAGTTCCGAGAGCACATCCGCGGCCTCATACTCCTCATCCATCGCGAAGAACATGTCCACCGCCTCGGACAGGCACTCGATTCCCTCCACATGCCGACCCAAACCGAGCAAGGCGCGGGCTCGGGCGGCCAGCGAGAAGCGGCCCTGCGGCAGATCGTCCGGCGGGACCAGGGCCAGCGCCTCGTCCGCGAGCGACAGCGCCTGCGGGTAGTCCCCCATCATCGCGCACAGATCGCCCAGCGCGCGCAAAACGTTCGCCTCCACCGAGGTGAATCCCAGTTCCCTCGTGATTTCCAGCGACCGCAGGCCGTGCCGGTAAGCTTCCGGGAAATCTTCGATGTCCTGCGCGGTCATCGCTAGGTTGTAGCGCGCCCGAGCCTCCCCGGGAAGCGAGCCCAGTTCCAGCTGCACCGCCAGCGCTTGCTCCAGATATTCGCGCGCCAGCACGTAATTCCGGGCGACTCCCTCGATCACGCCCAGTCCATTGAGGATCGCCGCTTCCCCGTGCCGCTCACCGGATTTCCGCGCGGCTCGCAGGCCGATCTCGAAGACGTGTCGCCATTCGTCGACGCGGGCGCGTCCGGCGAAGTAGGTGAACAGCGACCACGCCAAGCGCCAGCATTGCGCGTACCTGCCGATCCGGAACGCCCACTGGACGACCGAGAGCAAGTTTCCGTGTTCCTCGACGAACCAGGCCAGCGCCTGGTGAAAGTCGGAAAACTCGGCCGCGTTTTCGGCGGGGATCGGGCCGATTTCGTCCATCAGCTGGCGCGGGCGCATGGCCAGAGCCGCGTTCCGCGCCGACGCGATGCACCAGTCGAGCAGGCGTTCGCTGGCTGCCGCGCGATCGGCGGCGGTGTCCTCCTGCTCCGACAATTCGGTGGCATAGGCGCGAATCAGGTCGTGGAACTGGTACCGGCCCGGCTTCGGCTGGGTGAGCAGGTGCGCGGAAACGAGCGTGTCGAGAGCGCCGCGAGTGTCCTTTTCGGACCATCCGTTGAGCGCGACTGCCATCCCCAGCGACAAATCCGGGCCGACCGACAGCGCCAGCAACCGCAGCAGACGGGCCGCCGAGGGGCACAAAACTCGGTAAGAATAGGAGAAGACTGTGCGGATGTTGGTTTCGTCGCCGTCGCCGAGGTCGAAGGTGCTCAATCGGCCGGCGTCCGAGGGCAGGGCGGCCACGAACTCGTCCAGCGGGAGCCGCGGGAACTGTGCGGCGCGTACGGCGAGGATTCGGATCGCCAGCGGGAGTCCGCCGCAATACTCCACGAAACGGCCAGCCGCGAGCGGATCCTCGTGCACTCGTTCGACGCCGATGGCCGAAGCGAGCAGTTCCACCGCCTCTTCGCTGTCCAATTCGGACAGAGCGATCCGCCGGGCGCCGTGGGTCGCGACCAGTCCGCGTAGTTGCCAGCGGCTCGTCACCACGACCAGGCATCCCGGGCCGGGCAGCAAATAGCGCACTTGCTCGGTGCTGTTCGCGTTGTCCAGCACGATCAACAGCCGTCGGCCGGTGGTGTAGGTGCGCCAGGTCGCCGCGCGTTCGTCCAAACCGGACGGGATCCGGTCGGCGGGCACGCCCAGCGCGATGAGCATCGTCTCCAGCGCGGCGATCGGCGACACCGGTGCGCCTGGGCCGTAGCCGCGCAGGTCCAGAAATACCTGACCGCCGGTGAAACGGTCGGCGATCTGGTGTGCGAAGTGGACGGACAGGGTCGTTTTGCCTTGTCCGCCCATGCCTTCCACCGACGCGATCGGGGTGGAAGTGCCGTCGTCGAGAGCTTCTGGCAGTAGTGCACGCAGGGCTTTCAGGTCCGCGGCTCGACCGGCGAAAGCACCCAGATCAGCCGGAAGCTGGTGCGGGATATGGGGCTCCAGAGGAGTCCGGAACCGCGTGGCCTCGTCGCCGCCCAGCACTAGCCGGTGGGCGCGCTGCAGGCCGGCACCGGGATCCAGGCCCAGTTCCTCGGCGAGCAATCCGCTGATCCGCCGGTACACGTCCAGCGCCTCGGCTTGCCGTCCGGAGCGAAGCAACGCGTACATCAGCTGCTCGTGCGGGCGTTCCCGCAACGGATGTTCGCGCGTCAGCCGTTCCAGTTCGGGCACGACAGTCTCGTACTCGCCGACCGTCAGCAGCGTCTCGGCCCACTGCTCGCGCACCCGCGTGCGCTCCTCGGCGAGCTGCCCGACCTCGTCCCGGTGCAGTGCGTCCGATTCCACGTTCTGCAGCGCCGAACCCCGCCACTGGCCTAGCGCGTCCTCGAAATAGCCCGCCGCCCGGCGGTGTTCGCCTCGTTCCGCCGCGCTGCGGCCCCGCGCCGCGAACTGGCGGAACCGACCAAGATCCACCGCGTTCTCGTCGACTTCCAACAGATAGCCGCCGCGTTCGGTGCGGATCGCCGCTCCGTCGCCGAGCGCCCGGCGCAGCCGCAGCACATACGTCTGCAGCGCACCCTTGGATCGACGCTGGTCGTCGCCCCACAGCCAGTGGCTGAGCACGTCGACCGACACGAGCCGGTTGGCTCGCAGCAGCAGTCCGGCGAGCACGATCAACGGGCGGCTGCCGCCCAGCGGCACCACCTGGTCCCCGGCCAGCACCTCGGCCGGGCCGAGCACCCGGAAGTCGAGGCCGTCCACACGTTCCATTGTGGCGTTGAGACGGCGTCGGCGGCACCTCGGTTCCCGCCCCCGCGGCGGTGGCATGATCGGCAGTCATGCAGGTTTACGCGCTCCCGCTGCACACCCGGTTCCGGGACATCACCATCCGTGAAGGGCTGTTGCTCCGCGGTGCCGCCGGCTGGGGAGAGTTCTGCCCGTTCGCGGACTACTCGGACACCGAGAGCGTCCCCTGGCTCGCCGCCGCGCTCGAAGCGAGCGAAGAAGGCTGGCCCGAGCCGGTCCGCGACCGCATCGAGGTGAACACGACGGTCCCCATCGTGTCGCCCGAACGCGCGCACGAACTGGTCCGCGCGTCCGGTTGCCGCACGGCGAAGGTCAAAGTGGCGGACAAACGCGCGACGCTGGCCGAGGACTGCGCGCGCATCGAAGCGGTGCGCGACGCGCTGGGTCCGTCCGGCGCGGTCCGGGTCGACGCCAATACGGCGTGGGACGTCGACACCGCCGTGCACGCCCTGGCGGAACTGGACCGCGCGGCCGGTGGACTGGAGTACGCCGAACAGCCGTGTCCCACGATCGACGACCTGGCCGCTGTCCGACGCCGGGTGTCGGTGCGGATCGCGGCCGACGAGTCGATCCGCCGCGCGGAAGACCCGCTGAAGGTCGCCGTCGCCGGAGCTGCCGACATCGCCGTGCTCAAGGTCGCCCCGCTCGGCGGGGTGCGGCGGGCGCTGGAAGTCGCGGAGGCGTGCGGACTCCCGTGCGTGGTGTCGTCGGCGGTCGAGACGAGCGTCGGGCTGGCTGCCGGACTCGCCCTCGCCGGAGCCTTGCCGGAGCTGGATTTCGCGTGCGGCCTCGGCACGATGTCGTTGCTGCGCGGGGATGTCTGCACCGCCACACTGTCCCCTGTGGACGGTTACCTGCCAGTGCTTCGGCAAGCACCGGAACCCGACGACTACGCCGAATTCGCCGCGTCCCCCGAGGTGACCGCGGCTTGGCTGGACCGGTTCGAGCGGGTCCGGAAGATCAGCGGATAAGGGAGACTTCAGGGTCGCGGCCCGGGGCGATCCCGGATGTGCGGCGGGCTCCCGGCGCGGAGTATTGCTGGCATGACGAACAACATGCAGGCCGCACCGGCCAAGAAGATCTTCCGCAGCCGCTCCGACCGCATGCTCACCGGCGTGTGCGGCGGATGGGCCGACTACCTCAACGTCGACCCGTCGATGGTGCGCATCGCCGCGGTCGCCGGGGCCGTGCTCTCGGCCGGGCTGGTCCTCCCGGTCTACGCCGCCGCCGCGGTGCTGACTCCCGAAGACTGAGCCCGGGCGTGCTGCCCCGGAAACGGGCGAAGCCCGGCCCACCTCGAAGGTGAACCGGGCTTCGCCGGACAAGCAGCCGAACTCAGAAGTCCATGCCACCCATGCCGCCGGACGGGTCGGCCGGAGCGGCAGCAGCCTTCTCCGGCTTGTCCGCGACGACAGCCTCGGTGGTCAGGAACAGCGCCGCGATGGAAGCGGCGTTCTGCAGCGCGGAGCGGGTGACCTTCGTCGGGTCCGGCACGCCGGCCGCGAGCAGGTCCTCGTACTCGCCGGTGGCGGCGTTCAGGCCGTGGCCCTGCGGGAGGGACTTGACCTTCTCCGCCACGACGCCGCCCTCGAGACCGGCGTTGATCGCGATCTGCTTGAGCGGAGCCTCGACGGCGACCTTGACGATGTTCGCGCCAGTGGCCTCGTCACCGGTCAGCTTCAGGCCCGCGAAAGCGGCCTCGGCGGCCTGGATCAGGGCCACGCCACCGCCGGCGACGATGCCCTCTTCCACGGCGGCCTTGGCGTTGCGCACCGCGTCCTCGATGCGGTGCTTGCGCTCCTTCAGCTCGACCTCGGTCGCGGCGCCGGCCTTGATGACGGCCACGCCGCCGGCCAGCTTCGCGAGCCGCTCCTGCAGCTTCTCGCGGTCGTAGTCCGAGTCGGAGTTCTCGATCTCCGCGCGGATCTGGTTGACGCGACCCTGGATCTGGTCGGCGTCGCCCGCGCCCTCGACGATGGTGGTCTCGTCGCGGGTGATGACGGCCTTGCGGGCGCGGCCCAGCAGCGACAGGTCCGCGTTCTCCAGCTTGAGGCCGACGTCCTCGGAGATGACCTGGCCGCCGGTCAGGATCGCGATGTCCTGCAGGATCGCCTTGCGGCGGTCGCCGAAGCCCGGGGCCTTGACGGCGACGGACTTGAAGGTGCCGCGGATCTTGTTGACGACCAGGGTCGCCAGGGCTTCGCCCTCGACGTCCTCGGCGATGATCAGGAGCGGCTTGCCGGACTGGATGACCTTCTCCAGCAGCGGCAGGACGTCCTTGACGTTGGAGATCTTGGAACCGAAGAGCAGGACGTACGGGTCCTCCAGCTCGGCTTCCTGGCGCTCCGGGTCGGTCACGAAGTAACCGGACACGTAACCCTTGTCGAAGCGCATGCCCTCGGTGAGCTCCAGCTCGAGCCCGAAGGTGTTGCTCTCCTCGACGGTGACGACGCCTTCCTTGCCGACCTTGTCCAGCGCCTCGGCGATCAGCTCGCCGATGGTGCGGTCAGCGGCCGAGATCGAGGCGGTAGCAGCGATCTGCTCCTTGGTCTCGATCTGGACGGCGGCCTTGTGCAGCTGCTCGGTGATGGCCTCGACGGCCGCCTCGATGCCGCGCTTCAGCGAGATCGGGTCGGCGCCGGCCGCGACGTTGCGCAGGCCCTCGCGCACGAGCGCCTGGGCGAGCACGGTGGCGGTGGTGGTGCCGTCGCCCGCGACGTCGTCGGTCTTCTTGGCAACTTCCTTGACGAGCTCGGCCCCGATCTTCTCCCACGGGTCCTCGAGCTCGATCTCCTTGGCGATGGAGACACCGTCGTTGGTGATCGTCGGCGCGCCCCACTTCTTTTCGAGCACGACGTTCCGGCCCCGCGGGCCGAGGGTCACCTTGACGGCTTCGGCGAGGGTGTTCAAGCCGCGCTCAAGACCGCGGCGGGCGTCCTCGTCGAACGCGATCAGTTTGGCCATTGCGGTGTGGTCCTCCGGTATTGGGCGCCACCGCCGCGCTGTCTCCAGCGGCGGCAGCAGGACACGTCCTCGGCCAGGCTCGGTGCCCGCGACGGACGACTGACCGGTGGGTCAGCCTCACCGTCCCGACCTTCAGGCAGGCGGTCGGTGACCGCTCGCCTAGCACTCGACGGCGTCGAGTGCCAATGCCGTGTTTAGCACTCTCCGGGGTCGAGTGCAAGGAGCGCAGGTCAGGGTTGGTGCCACGGTGGACCAGGTCGACCCGGTCAGTGGCTCGGCTGGATGTGGATCGACGACGGCGGCGGGCGCAGCGACGACGGTCCGCCCGACTTCGAGCCGCCCGGACCGACCGGGATGTTGGGAGCGGACGACGCCGGACCGGTGCCGCCGTTGCCGTTGTCGTCGCCGCCGAAGAGGAAGATCGCGCCGACGACCAGGCCGGCCACGACGAGCACCCCCAGCGCGATCCACAGCCACTTCAGGCCGCCGCTCTTGGGCTGCTTTTCGAACGCGCCCGCGCCGCCTGCCGGGGACGGCGGGCGCAACCGCATCGGGTCGCCGAAGGCCTGGGTCGGGTGGCCCTGCTGGTTGGGCTGACCGGGGTAGCCAGGCTGGTTCGGGTAACCGCCGTAGCCGGGCGGCGGGCCTTGCTGCGTTTGGCCGGGACCGGGCTGGCCCGGTTGGCCTGGTTGTCCTGGGTAGCCGTAGCCGGGCGGAGGGCCTTGCGGGGCTTGGCCGGGGTAGCCCTGCTGAGGCTGTCCCGGCTGGGGCTGGCCGGGCTGTGCTGGATAACCGGGCGGGGGCTGGTTGCCGTAACCGGCGGGGCCGCCGTAGCCGCCCTGGGCCGGGTATCCGCCCTGGCCGGGCTGGCCGGGTTGCGGAGCGCCCCAGCCGCCGGGAACGCCCTGGCCTCCGGGTGCGCCTGGCGCACCGACGCCGGGAGCGCCCTGCCCCGCGGCGCCGGGACCGCCCGGCTGCGAGCCCGGCCCGGCCGCGCCGGGTCCGCCGGGACCGCCCGCGCCAGGAGCGCCGGGTCCGCCGGAGCCAGGTCCTCCGTTGCTGTCCGGTCCTTGCTGCATGGCCGCCTCCGGAAGTCCGTTCGGCCGGGCGGGGCCCGGCGGGGTGTCCGACGTCGCGAGGGAGCCGAGCGCGACCCGGGCCGCGGCGATCATCGCGACGCAGTTCGGGTACCGGTCGTTCGGGTTTTTCGCCATGCCCTTGCGGATGACGTCGTCGACGGCGGCCGGGAGCGCGACCACGCTCGCCACCGACGGCGGTTCCCCGCCGAGGTGGCCCTTGATGACGGTGGGGACGTCGCCGCGGAACGGCGGGTTGCCGGTCAGGCACGCGAACAGGACGCAGGTGAGGGCGTACTGGTCGGTGCGGCCGTCGAGCGGTTCGCCGCGCAGGTGTTCCGGGGCGGCATAGGTGGGCGAGCCGAGGAAGTCGCCGCCGCGGGTGCGGTGGCCGGTGGCGCCGCGGCGGGTGAGGCCGAAGTCGGCGACGTAGACGTGCTCGCGGGAGGTCTCGCGGCTGGTGACGAGGACGTTGGCCGGTTTGACGTCGAGGTGCACGAGGCCGTGGTTGTGCAGCGTGTCGAGGGCGTCGGCGACCTGGTCGAGCAGGCTGAGCGCGCGTGCCGGGCTGATCGGGCCCGCGGACATGAGGCCGGCGAGGTCGCCACCGTCGACCATGCGCATGGCGATGTAGAGCATGCCTTCGAGTTCGCCGAAGTCGTACAGCGGGACGACGTTGGCGTGGTCGATCGCGGAGGTGTTGCGCGCCTCGTCGACGAACCGTTCGCGGAACTCGGCGTCGGCTCCCAGATGGTCGCCGATGACCTTCAGTGCCACTTTGCGGCCGAGCCGCGTGTCCGTGGCCTGGTAGGTCACGCTCATGCCGCCCTTGCCGAGCACCGAGTCGATGCGGTAGTGGCCCAGCTGGCGACCGGTGAGGTCCCCCGACACGTCGCCTGTCACGCAGCGCAGCTTAACGCGCCGGTATCCGCTGCCACTGCCGGTTCGCCCAACCGGTCAGCGGACCTGCCTCGCTAGACCTTGCGGACGTCCGCGGCCTGGCTTCGGCCGTCGCGGCCGGACTGGACTTCGAACTCCACTCGATCACCCTCGTCGAGAGTGCGGAATCCGTCGGCCTGGATGGCCGAATAGTGAACGAAGACGTCCGGACCTTCGGGGGATTCGATGAACCCGTAGCCCTTTTCCGAGTTGAACCACTTGACGGTGCCGACTGCCACGGCGCCCTCCCTCGGGACAAGAATCCGCTGTCCATCAGCGTGCGAAGTGGAGTTCACGCTACCGGAATCAGCGCTCCCGGCAATGGGGTAATCGGCAGATTCCCCTTACGCCCGCGACACTCGCCGGTTGCGCGATTGGACGAGCACGGTTCCCGGTCCGGCGAAATCGAGGACGAGTCCTTCGCCCGTTCGCAGCGATTGCGGTCCGCTCGGGTCGAGTGCGCGCAACCGGCATTGCACGGTGTCGGGATAGGCGAGGAGATAGTCCGGGCGCACGGTGACGATCTCGCCGCGGCCGAGGTCGAACGAGTCCACCGGGCCGGGCGCGGTGAGCAGGAGCGGGCCGCGGCCGCTGTAGTGCTCGAGGAACCCGGAATCGGCGCCGAACAACTGCTGCAGCGGCGCCCAGTTCTGGTCGACCCGGACCGTGCCCGGCCGGGCGAACACGCCGTCGCGGTGCACCGACCAGCCGGTCGACCCGGTCAATTCGAGCGGGTAGACGTCGCCGGGGCCGAGCGGGGCCAGGTCGACCCAGCCGCCTTCGGCCGGCGCGGTGAACACCGACGGACCGCCCTTGCGGCCGCGGTTCTGGTTCGTCTCGGCCACGTTGAAGCTGCTGGCCAGCAACGATTCCGCGGCGGCCTGCACGGCTTCGCCGGGGGCGAGCAGCACGCGGGCGACGCCGAATCCGGGCGTGTGCCTGGTGTGGACGCGCATGTCAGCGGGGGGTCGCGAGCGCGGCGCGCCCGGGCTGGTTGCGGACCAGAAACTGCATCAGAACTCTCCCCGTACTCCCCGGCTTGTGCCGGGAGAGTGTTGCACGACGGGCAGCAAGAGGGAGGATGGTCCGCGTGATCTCCGTCGACGAATACCGCGAGACCGTGACCGAACTGCTCGGCCGCGCGCCCGTCCGCACCGTTCCCGTCGCCGAGGCGGCCGGGCTCGTCCTGGCCCGCGACGTGCTCGCCGGGGTGGCGCTGCCGCCGTTCGACAACTCGGCGATGGACGGGTACGCGGTGCGCGCCGCGGACGTCGCCGACGTGCCGGTGACGCTCCCCGTGGCGGACGACATCCCGGCCGGGAGGGTCGACGTCAAACCGCTCGAACCGGGTACCGCTCAGCGGATCATGACCGGTGCGCCGCTGCCGCCGGGCGCGGACGCGATCGTGATGGTCGAGGACACCGACCGCGGGACCGCGGAAGTCCGGATCTCCCGCGCGGCGTCTGTCGGCAACCACATCCGCCGGACCGGCGAGGACGTGACGAAGGGGACCGTCGCGTTGCACGCGGGCACCGTGCTGAGCCACGCCCACCTCGGCCTGGCCGCGGCGGTCGGCTTGGCGGAACTGGAGGTGTACCGGCCGCTGTCGGTGCTGGTGGTGTCGACCGGAACCGAGCTGGTGGAAGCCCCGAACCCGTTGCAGCACGGGCAGATCTACGAATCGAACAGCGTGATGCTGGCGGCGGCGCTGCGGGAACTCGGGTGCCAGGTCGAGGTCGTCCGCAGCGTGGTCGACGACGTGGAGGAATTCCGCAAGATCATCGAGCCAAGGCTGGAGTCGGCGGACCTGCTGATCACGTCGGGCGGGGTGTCGGCGGGCGCGTACGAAGTGGTGAAGGACGCGCTGACCGGACAAGGCGTGGAATTCCAGAAAATCGCGATGCAACCGGGCGGCCCCCAGGGATGCGGCCGGTGGAACGGCGTGCCGGTGGTGACGCTGCCGGGGAATCCGGTGAGTGTGCTGGTGTCGTTCGAGGCGTTCCTGCGCCCGGCGGTGCTGTCGGCAATGGGCCATTCGGACGTGGACCGGCGCCGGGTGCGGGCTCGGCTGACTGAGGACATGACTTCACCGGCCGGGCGACGGCAGTATCGGCGGGGGTTCTTCACGCCGGTGCTTGGCGAGGTGACCGGGGTGGTCGGGCCGAAGGGTGGACCGGGGTCGCATTTGCTGGCGGCGTTTACGCAGGCGAATTGCTTGATCGTGCTGCCGGAGGAGGTTTCGGCTGCCTCGGAGGGGGATGAGGTTGAGGTGCTGCTGCTTTAGTTTTGGGTGGCGTCTGTGCGGCTTTAGCTTTGGGCGAGCGAGGTCTGCGGCAGCGGGTTTGGGTTGAGGCGGCTGGGCTGGCCTAGGCCGGGGCCCCTTGGCGTTCCGGCGAGCGGATCGTTCATCACGTCACGCTCGAGGCCCGGCACCGAGCTTCCCCGCTTAGCTGGATTCCGTGCGCCGGAGCCTCTTTCCGCCCCAAACCCCGGGAGACGCGACCCCCGCCCTCCTCTGGGGGACGGCCCTGCTCCAGTCTATCCACCCCCACCGACAACCCCAGCCCCTTCGACCGGGTTGTCCACAGCAAGCGCGACTTGGGGAAAGTCCCGCTCCCGCCGCAGCGGACCCACCAGCAGCACCCCCAGCGACACCAGCTGAACCCCCACCATCGCGAACATCGCCACCCGCACCCCGGCCGCCTGGCCGAGCGCTCCGCCGACCAGGGCGCCCAGCGGGATCGTGCCATAGTTGATCATCGACGAACTCGCGCTGATCCGCCCATAGAGATGGCGCGGGCAATACCGCTGCCGGAACGTCGCGCCGAGCACATTCGACCCCACCACCCCCGCCGCGATGCCGGCTCCGGCGAGGACGAACAGCGTCAAACCCCACCCGGGCTGGGCGAGCGGGCCGAGCAGCATGGCGGGGACCACCAAGGCCTCGCACCACAGGAAACCCCACGCAGTACCGGTTCGGCGGGCGACTCGGCTCACCAGTGTCGCGCCTAGGACACCGCCTACCTCGCCCAGGGCGAGCACGAGTCCGACAGAAAACGGGCCTTGGCCCAAATCCTCGACCAAGAAGACCACGGCCACCGCATAGAAGCCGTTCAGCGCCAGGTTCGCGACCCCGCCGGACAAGACCAAAACCCGCAGGTAAGCGTCTCGTGCCACGATTCGCGTGCCTTCGGCGATTTCGGAAAGCAAGCGCGTTCGAGGGCGCGGAGGCGGCTCATCCGCACGAAGGAAACCTAGACACAGAGCGGAAAACCCGAAGCTCACCGCATCCACGAGCACACCGCTGACCGGACCGAACGCGGAAGCCAGCAATCCCGCCAGACCAGGGCCGCCTACTTGTGCCGCAGATTCCGCGCCTTGCAGCCGGACGTTGACTCCCAACAGGGCGGCATCGTCCACAACGGACGGAAGGAAGGCCCGATAAGCGAGGGTGAAGAAAACTTTGGCGAAGCCGCCGACCAAAGCGGCGGACAAGAGCACCGCAAAAGAAAGAAGGCCAACGGACCACGAAACAGGAACCGCGAGGAAAGCTGCCATCTGGATGACGTCACAGACCAGCATCACCCGCCGTTTGGGCCATCGGTCGACCCAAGCCCCGGCGGGCAAACCCACCGCGAGCCAGGGAAGCCAAGCCGCCGCGGTCAGAGAAGCGACTTCGAACGTCGAGGCATGCAGCACGAGCAACGCCACCAACGGCACCGACGCACTGGCCACCGCGCTGCCGACCGTGCTGACTGTCTGCCCAGTCCACAAGAGACGGAACGCGGCCCCCTTCACGGCTGCGCTCGGAAACCGCGCCCAAAGACGAAAACCGGCTGTCGTTCACCAGAAGGGTCCGCAGCCGCCTTAGCGCCGAATTCCTCGAACAGCGCCAAGATCCGCTCGTTCAGCTCCGCCAATTCCAACGGCGTCAACCGCATCCACGCATCAGACGAGAACCACGCGTCCCGCCATTCCGCCGGAGCCGTCTCCATTTCCGAAAGCCAGGTCCGCGCCAACGTCATCTGCCGGTCCAGGCTCACCGCCTCCGCGACGTCCGCCACCGGATCTCCGGCGAAGTCCGAGGTGGCCCACGACAACGAACCCGAGGGACGCCGCCACCACCGCTCCCGCCGGTCGCGCGCCAGCTCCGGCGCCTCGACCACCAAACCGGCCCCGGAGAGCACCTTCAGATGGTGGCTCACGTTGCCCACCGCCTGCCCGGTTTTCTCCGCGAGTACCGACGCGGTGGCCGGACCGTCGAGTTTCAGCACGTCCAGCAAGCGGCGGCGCAGCGGATGCGACATCGCGGCCAGCACCTGGGAATCGCGTACCTCCATGATGCACAAGAGTAGTTGTACAACAGCTCTTGTGCAATGGCCGAAGGTATCCTCGCGGACATGGGCATCATCCTGTGGATCGTCTTCGGCGCGCTGGTCGGCTGGATCGCGAACCTCGTGGTCGGCGGCCGGGAACGACAGCGGCAGGGCTGTCTCGTCAGCGTGCTGGTCGGCGTGGTCGGGGCGGCCCTCGGCGGCTTCATCTACCGGCTCGCGACCGGCGAGCAGCAGCACTTCGAATTCGATTTCCCGAGCTTCGGCGTCGCCATCCTCGGCGCGATCGTGCTGCTGCTCGTGTTGCGGCTGGTCAGCGCCGCGACCTCGCGCCGGCGCGATCGTGACCGTTGGTAACAGTTTCCCGACGATCTGTCAGAACACCTGGGCAGCGGGCTAAACTGATCCGTTCCGCGCCCGGGTGCGTGCTTCGTCGGGGGACGCATGCACCCGGGCCGCGTCGCGCACGAGCCGGGCCGCCTGCGCGGGGTCGACGAGCTGGGGAATGGGCGTCGAGAGGACATCCCGGCGCCAGGCGCGCAACAGCTGCGCGAGCAGATCGGGTACCGACATCGTCTCCCTCGCCAGGTCGGCCCGGGCACCGGTCCCGAGCGGCGTCAACTACTCGGTGTTATCGGATTGTTCGACGCGTCGTTACCGGTTTGTGGTCGCGCCCACCCGCGCCGGGACAACCCTTACGACCAGGGCCTGCCGGGTCCGCCGCAGGCGGGCGGTAGCGTGGGGAAGCCCAAATCGGACCCTTACACCGACCGAGACGAACAGCGGGGAACTCGACCCATGAGCGGCCAGCCCACCGGTAACCCCCTCGCGCACGCCGTCCAGCTGGCCCGCGAGACGTTCCCGCCGATGCACCCGGCAGGACGGCCGTTCCTCCTCGGCGGCCTCGCCGCGACCTTCGTGCTGCGCCGGTTCTCCAAGCGCCTCGGCGTGGCCGGCGCGCTCGCCACCGCGGGCATAACGGCGTTCTTCCGCGAGCCGAAGCGCGTGCCCCCGGTCCGGGACAACGTCGCGATCTCGGCCGCCGACGGCACCGTCTCGCTCATCGAGGAAGCGGTGCCGCCCGCCGAGCTCGGCCTTCCCGCCGAACCGCGGATGCGGGTGAGCGTGTTCCTGTCGGTCTACGACGTGCACGTCCAGCGCACGCCGGCGGCCGGCGTGATCTCGAAGGTCGCGTACAAGCCGGGCAAGTTCCTTTCGGCGGACCTCGACAAGGCGAGCGAGGTCAACGAGCGCAATTCGCTGGTGCTGCACACCGTCGACGGCCACGAGCTCGTCGTCGTGCAGATCGCCGGGCTGGTCGCGCGCCGGATCCGGTGCGACGTCCGCGAGGGCGACAAGGTGGCCGCCGGCGAGACCTACGGCATCATCCGCTTCGGCTCGCGCGTCGACACTTACCTGCCGCCGGGAAGCAAGGTCGTGGTGGCCAAGGGCCAGCGCACCGTCGGCGGCGAAACCGTGCTCGCCGAACTTCCTGCGCAGGGAGAAAGCTGACCATGGTCCGCGTGACCACCCCGGGCGTCCGGCTGCTGCCGAACGCGATCACCGTGCTCGCGCTCTGCGCCGGACTCTCCTCGGTGCAGTTCGCCCTCGCCGGCAACTACGCCATGGCGATCGGCTCGATCGGCATCGCCGCCGTCCTCGACAGCCTCGACGGCCGCATCGCCCGGCTGCTCGACGCGACGTCCAAAATGGGCGCCGAACTCGACTCGCTGTCCGACGGCATCTCGTTCGGCGTCGCGCCCGCGCTGGTGCTCTACGTCTGGCAGGCGCACGGCGACCGGATCGGCTGGGTCGCGTCGCTGATCTTCGCGGTCTGCATGATCCTGCGGCTCGCCCGCTTCAACACGCTGCTCGACGACACCGACCAGCCGCCGTACGCCGCCGAGTTCTTCGTCGGCGTGCCCGCTCCGGCCGGCGGGCTGGTCGCGATGCTGCCGCTGATCGCCACGCTGCAGTGGGGCGAGGGCTGGTGGTCCGAGCAGTACGTGGTGCTCGTGTGGACCATCGCGGTCGCCGCGCTGCTGATCAGCCGCATCCCGACGCTGTCGCTCAAGACCGTGAAGGCCCCGGCGAAGGCGATCGCGCCGCTGCTCGTGGGCGTCGGTCTGCTGGCCGCCGCGATCATCGTGTTCCCGCTGGCCGCGCTGGCGGTCGCGCTGGTGCTGTACCTGCTGCACATCCCGTACTCGGTCTACCGGCACCGCTGGCTCGCCGCGCACCCGGAGGCTTGGGAAGTGCCGCCGCGCGAACGCCGGGCGATCCGCCGGGCCCGCAGCCACCGCCGGCTGCGGTTGCGCCCCGCGTCGGGCCGGGTCGCCGGTGCGGCGATGCGCGCGGTGCGGCGGACGAACTCGGACCTGGTGCGGAGCCGGAACCTGCGCGAGCGGGACCACAGCTCAGCCACGTCCGGACCAACCCAGCGGCGGCGCAGCTGGCGACGGATCGGCATCCGGCGCCGCTAGTTTCCGGCCTTCCCCAGCGCGGACACCAGCAGGTCCAGCTGCGTCTCGAAATCCTGCCTGCAGTCCGCGTCGGTCAGCACGGGCAGCAGGCGGTGCAGATGCGGTGTCTCGCTGGGCGTCGCCATCCGGCGGAACCAGTCGTCGACCGGCTCGGCACGGTCTAGCGGCGCCCCGGCCAGTCCGGTTTCCTCAGTGAGCGCGGCACCGAACGCGAGGCCGGTCAAGGAGCGGTACGCGCGCACGGTTTCCACGTCGCCCAGTCCGGCGTCCAGCAGCGCGCCCAGCATGCTGTCGATCACCTTCAACGCCCCCGGCGGCCTCCCGGACCTGCCCACCCTGATCGTGTGGGGCAACGCGCAAATCGGCTTCCGGCCCCGGGAACGCGAACGGCGCTCCGCTCGTTCGCGCATAACCGGCCGCGAGTTCATTAGGGTGAGAAGCGTGAGCGATCCGCAGATCACCTTGACCGTCCGGCACACGCCGTCCGCGCTCGACGCGCGGCGGGGCGTTGTCCGGCTGCACCCGGAAGTGCTCGACGCGCTCGGCCTGCGGGCCTGGGACGCCGTGCACCTCACCGGCGCGCGGCGCACTGCCGCGTTGGCCGCGCCCGCCGCGGAGGAGGCGACACCAGGGGTCGTGCTGACCGATGACGTCACCATGTCGAACCTCGGCGTCGCTGAGGGCGGCGAGGTCGTTGTCTCGCCCGCGGAGGTCACCGCTGCCCGCACGGTCACTGTGTCCGGCTCTCGGCTGGCGTCGGTTTCGGTTTCGCCGCAGACGTTGCGGCTCGCGCTCACTGGCAAGGTTTTGACCCGCGGGGACGCGGTTTCCCTGTTGCCGCAAGACCTCGCGCCCGCGCCGGGCTCGGACGTCGCCGCTGTGCGCGGCCAGCTGTCCCGCGTGATCGGGGCGACGTGGACCAACGAACTGCTGACCGTCACGGCGACGGAACCGGCTGGCGTGGTCGTGGTTGGACCGTCCACTGTGGTCAGTTGGCGGGACGGGGCCCGTACTGGGACGCCGGCCAGCGAATCTCCGACGCGCACCGCGACCGCGCTCGTCCGCACCACTGCCGTCACCGCGGCCGAGGATTACCTCGAAGCGGAGATCGTCGAAGAGGTCGTCACCGAGGCGCGCGAGGAAGAGCTGGACGAGCCGGTGCCGGTCGCGGATCTGGTCGGGGCCGAGAGCGCGGCGCGCAAGCTGTCCGAGTGGTTCGATCTGGCGTTCCACCGGCCCGAACTCTTGGCGAAGCTGGGCACGTCGGCACATCTGGGTGTGCTGCTGTCGGGGCCGGAAGGCGTCGGCAAGGCGACGCTCGTGCGGTCGGTCGCCGCGGCGGAGAAGGTGCGCGTGGTGTCGGTGACCGCGCCGAATATCGCGGTGCTGGAACCGAATGCGGCGCACCGTTCGCTGCGCGAGGCGATCGACCGGGCCGGGGACGGCGACAGTCCCGGCGTGCTGTTGATCAACGACATCGACGCGCTTCTCCCAGCCACTCAGCCGCCGCCGGTGGCCACCGTGGTGCTGGAAGAACTGCGCACCGCGCTGCGCCGGGACGGGCTGGCCGTGGTGGCCACGACCGCGCGGGCCGAGTCGGTGGATCCGCGGCTGAGCGGCGCGGACCTGCTCGACCGCGAGCTGGGACTGCCGCTGCCGGAGGCGAAAACCCGCGTCGAGCTGCTGCGGATCCTGCTCCGCGACGTGCCGGTCGAAGCCGGGGCCGACCTGGGCGTGCTCGCCGAACGGACCCCCGGCTTCGTCGCCGCCGACCTGCTCGCCCTGCGCCGGGACGCCGCGTTGCGGGCCGCGCTGCGGCAGCGAGACGTGGACGAACCCAAGATCTCCCAGCAGGACCTGCTCGACGCGCTGGCCACCGTCCGGCCGATCTCCCTGTCCACTTCGGACAATCTGGCCACCGGCGGGCTGACCCTGGACGACGTCGGCAACATGACGTCGGTCAAGGAGGCGCTCACCGAAACGGTGCTGTGGCCGCTGCGCTATCCGGATTCGTTCGCCCGGCTCGGCATCGAACCGCCGCGCGGCGTGCTGCTCTACGGCCCGCCCGGCGGCGGCAAGACGTTCCTCGTCCGGGCGCTCGCCGGCACCGGCGCGCTGAACGTGTTCGCGATCAAGGGCGCGGAACTGCTGGACAAATGGGTCGGCGAATCCGAACGCGCGGTCCGCGACCTCTTCCGCCGGGCCGCCGACGCCGCGCCGTCGCTGATCTTCCTGGACGAGATCGACGCGCTCGCCCCGCGCCGCGGCCAGTCGTCCGACTCCGGCGTGGCCGACCGCGTGGTCGCCGCGCTGCTCACCGAACTCGACGGCGTCGAGCCGATGCGCGAGGTCGTCGTGCTGGGCGCGACGAACCGGCCCGAACTGGTCGACCCGGCCCTGCTCCGCCCCGGACGGCTGGAGCGGCGGATCTACGTCCCGCCGCCGGACGCCGAATCCCGCGCCGCGATCCTCGCCGCGACGGCCAAGCACACCCCGCTGGCGTCCGATGTGGACCTCGCGGCCACCGCGGAGGCGCTGGAGGGCTACTCGGCCGCCGACTGCGCCGCGCTGATCCGGGAGGCGGCACTGACCGCGATGCGCGAGTCGCTGGAAGCCCGCGAGGTGACCGCGGCGCACCTGGCGAAGGCGCGCGAGGCGGTGCGGCCGTCGCTGGACGCCGCGCAGCTGGCGACGCTGGAGGCGTACGCGCAGGCGCAGCAAGAGCGTTGAGCTGCTCGCTCGGCACCGACCGAAGGGGCGCGACGCGCGAGGTCGAAATCCGTGAGGGCCACCCTGAGGGAATCAGAGTCCCTCAGGGTTCCCCTCACGGACCTCCGCAGGAGCGAAGAGCCACGCGGCTCGCCGCTCCGAACGCGGGCCAGCCGAGGCAGCAGCCCGGCGCGCGGCCCGGCGGACATGACAAAGCCCGCGCCGTAGCGCGGGCCGTCATCGGTATCGAGGAAGGTCAGCTGCCCGAGTGCCGGGGCTGGTAGTCCTTCGTGATGATCACTATCACCCCGGGGCTCGAGTTCTGGATGCCCTCGAACCGGGGCTGGGCCTGGAAGCCGAACTCCTTGGCCAGCTGTTTCGCCGCGGCTTCCTCGTCGGTGCCCGGCCGGAAGTAGGCCGTGGTCGTCGGGATGACGCCGTCTTTGTAGTTGCCGACCTCGGCGACGTTCCAGCCCGAGCCGCGGAAGTCGGCGGCGGCCTGTTCGGCGAGGTGCTTGATCAGCGAGTTGTTGTAGACCCGCAGGGTGACCCACTTGTTGGAGGCCTGCTGGTCCGGACCCGCCTGGCCCGGCTGCCCGGGCTGCTGGCCCGGCTGGGCGCCGGGCTGCCCGGCCGGGTTCGAAGCCGGAGCCGACGACGCGGCGGACGACGAGGCCGGGGCCGACGACGCGGGCGACGACGGCGCGGAGCTGGGAGCCGCCGAGGACGACTGCCCCGGCGCGGCCGACGACGATCCGCCGGGCGCGGTGGGCTCGCCGGACGTGGTCGGTCCGGCGTTCTGGTCCCCGCTCGTGTTGAGCACGGTGATCCCGCCGATGACGGCGGCGACCACCGCGACCCCGATCAGCGCGACGCCCGCGGCCTTCAACGGCCTGGACAGTCCCGAGAAGACGCTCATGACAGCTCGATCCCCAACCGCCGGGCCCCGCGTTTGCGCTGACGGGCGGCGCGCGTTTTGCGCAGCCGCTTGACCAGCATCGGATCGGCCGCGACGGCCTCCGGCTTGGCCAGCAGCGTGTTCAGCAACTGGTAGTAACGGGTGGAGGACAGTCCGAAGCGCTCCCGGATGGCGTTCTCCTTCGCCCCGGCGTGGCGCCACCACTGCCGCTCGAACGCGAGAATGTCCAGTTCGCGTTCGGTCAGGCCACCGACATTTTCCGGCGGCGACGGCTGGTTCCCAGCCATCGACTCCGCGGCGTCCATGCGGTCCTCGCAATCGGTGTCGGCAGTCCTTCCGCGGGCGTCATTGAACCACGGAACCCATGCTCGACATGGGCATCCGACACGGCGCGTCACGGTCCGATCCAGGTGTACCAGAAGGGTCCGACTAAACTCGGCGTCCGTGACCGTCCACCCCATCTGCATCGCCGGCGAACCCGTGCTGCACCAGCCCACGCGCGAGATCACCGAGTTCGACGACAAGCTCGCCGCCCTCGTCGAGGACATGTTCGAGACCATGTACGCGGCCGAGGGCGTGGGCCTCGCGGCCAACCAGATCGGGCTCGACCTGCGGGTGTTCGTATACGACTGCCCGGACGACGAGGGCGTCGAGCACAAGGGCGTGGTGGTCAACCCGAAGCTGGAGACCTCCGAGATCCCGGAGACCATGCCGGACCCGGACGACGACTGGGAGGGCTGCCTGTCCGCGCCCGGCGAGTCGTACCCGACCGGACGCGCCAAATGGGCGAAGGTGACCGGTTTCGACGTCGAGGGCAATCCGATCGAGGTCGAGGGCACCGGCTACTTCGCGCGCTGCCTCCAGCATGAGACCGATCACCTCGACGGGTTCATTTACCTGGACCGTCTCGTCGGCCGCCACGCGCGCGCGGCGAAGAAGATGCTCAAGAAGAACAAGTGGGGCGTGCCCGGGCTGACCTGGCTGCCGCCCAAGGAACCCGCGGACGCCTGACCCGCGCCGAATTCCCCGAAGGCCTCCTCGGAATCGCCGAGGAGGCCTTCGTCGTCCTTCGGCCAGACGGGCGGGAGGGTTGTGTCCGGCCTAGGCGCCATGGCATCGTCGGACGAGCAACCTCAACCGAATGCAACGCGGGAGCTCGCGCCTTGGCGGGCTGAGAGGGTGACTGGTGTCCATCTCGCGGACACCCGGCGTCACCGACCGCATGAACCTGACCGGGTAATGCCGGCGTAGGGAGTGAACGTCGTTGACGACGCTGGAAAACCAGGGTGCCATCGCCCCGTCCGTCACCACCGGGCCGATCACCGGCTCGCGGAAGGTCTACCACCGCACCGAATCCGGGCTGCGGGTTCCGGCTCGGCGGATCGACCTGTCGAACGGGGAGCATTTCGACGTGTACGACACGTCCGGCCCCTACACCGATCCGGACGCGAACATCGATGTCCACAATGGACTGCACCCGCTTCGGTCCGGCTGGGCCGACGGGCGGGAGCACAACACCCAGCTCGGCTGGGCGAAAGCCGGGGTGATCACCCGGGAAATGGAGTTCATCGCCGCGCGCGAGCGCTGCACTCCGGAGTTCGTGCGGGACGAGGTCGCCCGCGGGCGCGCGGTGATCCCGGTCAACCGCAAGCATCCGGAGACCGAGCCGATGATCATCGGCAAGAACTTCCTGGTGAAGATCAACGCCAACATGGGAAACTCGGCCGTCTGGTCCTCTGTGGAGGAAGAGGTCGACAAGATGGTGTGGGCCACCCGCTGGGGCGCCGACACGATCATGGACCTCTCCACCGGCAAGCGGATCCACGAGACGCGCGAGTGGATCGTGCGCAATTCGCCGGTCCCGGTCGGCACCGTGCCGATCTACCAGGCGCTGGAAAAGGTCAACGGGGAGCCGGAAAAGCTCACCTGGGAGATCTACCGCGACACCGTGATCGAGCAGTGCGAGCAGGGCGTCGACTATATGACGGTGCACGCCGGCGTGCTGCTGCGCTACATCCCGCTCACCGCGCGCCGGGTCACTGGCATCGTCAGCCGCGGCGGGTCGATCATGGCGGCCTGGTGTCTCGCGCACCACCAGGAATCCTTCCTGTACACGCATTTCTCCGAGCTGTGCGAGATCCTGCGCGAGTACGACGTGACGTTCTCGCTCGGCGACGGCCTCCGCCCCGGCTCGATCGCGGACGCCAACGACCGTGCCCAGTTCGCCGAATTGGAAACCCTCGGCGAGCTGACGCACATCGCCCGCGAGCACGACGTGCAGGTGATGATTGAGGGCCCCGGCCACGTGCCGATGCACAAGATCAAGGAAAACGTCGAGCTGGAAGAGAAGCTCACCGGCGAGGCCCCGTTCTACACGCTCGGCCCGCTCGCCACGGACATCGCCCCGGCGTACGACCACATCACCTCGGCGATCGGCGCGGCGCAGATCGGCTGGTACGGCACGGCGATGCTGTGCTACGTCACGCCGAAGGAGCACCTGGGCCTGCCCAACCGCGACGACGTGAAGACCGGCGTGATCACCTACAAGATCGCCGCGCACGCCGCCGACCTCGCCAAGGGCCACCAGTACGCGCAGGACTGGGACGACGAATTGTCCAAGGCCCGCTTCGAATTCCGGTGGAACGACCAGTTCAACCTGTCGCTCGACCCGGACACCGCGCGGTCCTTCCACGACGAGACGCTTCCCGCGGAACCGGCGAAGACCGCGCACTTCTGCTCGATGTGCGGGCCGAAGTTCTGCTCGATGCGGATCACCCAGGACGTGCGCAAGTACGCCGAGGAGCACGGTCTGTCGTCCGTGGAGGCGATCGAGGCGGGCATGGCCGAGAAGTCCGCGGAGTTTTCCGAGCAGGGCAACAAGGTCTACCTGCCCGTGGTCAACCAGTGAGCCTCACCCCTCGCACCGCCCTCACCATCGCCGGATCCGATTCCGGCGGTGGTGCGGGCGTGCAGGCCGACCTGCGCACGTTCTTCGCCAACGGCGTGCACGGACTGGTCGCGCTCACCGCGGTCACCGTGCAGAATTCGCTGGGCGTGCAAGGCTTCTCCGAAATCCCGGCCGACGTCGTCACCGCGCAGATCAAAGCGGTCGCCGAGGACATGGGCGTCAACGCGGCGAAGACCGGCATGCTCGCCACTGCGGAAATCATTCAGGCAGTGGCGAAAACGCTGGATGAAGTCCACATTGGACGCACGACGGACACGCCGTTCGTGGTCGACCCGGTAGCCGCGTCGATGACCGGCCACGCGTTGCTGCGCGAAGAAGCGCTGGAAGCGATCCGGACCGAACTGTTCCCGCGCGCCACGCTCATCACGCCGAACCTCGACGAGGTCCGGCTGCTGACCGGCGTCACGGTCACCGACGCGGCGAGCCAGCGCACGGCCGCGGAAGCGTTGCTGGAGTTCGGTTCCCAGTGGGTGCTGGTGAAGGGCGGGCACCTCTACGACGCCGCGGATTGCGTCGACCTGCTCACCGACGGTTCGGCGGTGATCGAGCTGAGCGGTCCGCGCATCGACACGGAAAACACCCACGGCGGCGGCGACACGATGGCGTCGGCGATCACCTCGTCGCTCGCGAAGGGCGCGGACGTGCCCACCGCGGTCGCGGAGGCGAAGCGGTTCATCGAGCGCTGCGTCCTGGAGGCGTATCCGCTCGGGGCCGGCGTCGGCCCGGTTTCCCCGTTCTGGCGGCTCGCGAACCCGCAGTGAATGCGACACTGGCCGGATGAGCGAGACACCGGAAGCGTTGTGGGCGAGGCTGCCGCTTGAGGCGCAGCACGAGGTCGACGGCCTGGTCACCGAGCACCGCACCGCTTCGGCGGTCAAAGCGATCCGCAAGTCGGGCGTCACGCCCCGGCCGGGGATCGCCGAAGCGCAAGCCGTGTACCAATACCGGATGTCGGTGCTGAAGCCGCCGCCGCGGTTCTAGCCGCGCGCGTCCACCGTCGGCAGCACGGTCGTGAGGCCGGTCCAGTCGGACGTCACCACGGACGCGTGCTGCTTGGCCAGTTCGGCCACGCGCTGAGTCGCCTGGTCGACGGTCGGGTTGTGGTCGTCGATGGCCGGCGCGACGTTCTGGGCGTCGGTCATCACGACGTAGTAGTGGTTGTCGTCGTACCAGGACATTCCGGCCTTGGCGAGCCATTCGCTCGCGTCTCCGTCGAATACGACAAACCACGGTTTCTGCTCCGCGGAGTATTTGTCGCGCGGGTCGCCGCCCGCGGCACCGTGCACGGTGGGGAAGATCTGTACCGAATTCAGCTTCCCGGCGGCCTTCTGAGCCAGCAAATACCCGGCGTACTCGACGTCGGTGTGGAGGGTGTCCGTCGGGTTCCCTTCCTCGACGGTGCCGGGGATGATCTCCGTGAGCACCTTGCCCCGCAACGCGTCCAGCGTCGGCCAGTTGTCCGCTTTGGACGCTTCATCCAGCGTGGCGTGACTGCCGAGCAGATCGGCGGGCTTGAACACGGCGTCCCCGAGGTGGTCGCGGAACGCCGCGTCCAACTGGGCCGGGCCGAGGCCGGTATTCGCCGAAAAGCCGGTCTTCATTTCGATCTTCAGCGTGAGCGGCCCCCGGCCGGGATGCGCGCCGAGCCAGATCCGGATGTCGTCCAGACACGATTCGAGATCCTTGTTGGTCCCGCCGGAGTAAAGGTCGGCCGCCGAATGCGCGTCGACGCAGTTGTTGCCGTTGCCCAGCGGAGTGGAATGGCTGACCTTCCACTCGTGGGTGAAGAAGTCCGGCCAGACGTCCAGTTCGAGCAGGGACGAGCCGTTGTCCAGCGCCTGCGCGAGGTACGGGTACGCGGCGGGGTCGTAGGTGTTGTGCACGCCGACCGTGGTCACGTGCGAGAGCTTCGGGCTGTCCGCGTGCGCCACCCCGGGCACGGCCAGCGCGGACAGGAGCAGAAGACCGGCCGCGGCGAGCTTCACAGGTGTCTCCTTCGTCACTGGACCAGCAGCGACGTTTACTGTGCCATCGTGGTGGACTGTGCATGAAGCACTGTTGCCTCAATGGACCAGACCAGAAGTCGGAACGCGCACATGACTGAGAACCCGAGCCCGCCCTCCGCGCTCACCATCGCCGGATCGGATTCCGGCGGGGCCGCCGGACTGCAGGCGGACCTGCGGACCTTCCTCACCTGCGGGGTGCACGGCCTGGTCGCGGTCACCGCGGTCACCGTCCAGAACACGCTCGGCGTGCACGACCGCGCCGATCTGCCGCCGCACATCGTGGCCGGCCAGATCGAGGCGGTCGCGGCGGACATGGGCGTCGGCGCGGCGAAGACCGGCATGCTCGCGTCCGCGGAGATCATCCACGCGGTCGCGGCGGCCTGCGACAAGGCCGGGATCGGGCGCGACGGCGCGATCCCGTTCGTGGTCGATCCGGTGGCCGCGGCGATGACCGGTCAGTCGCTGTTCGACGACAACGGCCTCGCCGCGCTGCGCGACGAACTCCTGCCGCGCGCCACCGTGCTCACGCCGAACCTGGACGAGGTGCGGCTGCTGACCGGCATGACGGTGACCGATCGCGAGGGCATGCACACCGCGGCCGTCGTGCTGCACCAGCTCGGCCCGAAGTATGTGCTGGTGAAGAGCGGCCACCTGCAGTCCGACCCGGAGTGCGTCGACCTGCTCTTCGACGGTTCGACGTTCGTGGAGCTGCCCGGTCCGCGCTGGCAGACCCCGCACACACACGGGGCCGGCGACACGATGGCCTCGGCGCTCACCGCAGGGCTGGCCAAGGGCATGTCGGTCGTCGAAGCGGCCCGCTACGGCAAATGGTTTGTCTCGCAGGCCGTCGAACACTCGTACCCGATGGGCGCGAAAGTCGGCCCGGTGTCGGCGTTCTGGCGGCTGGCCCCGGAAGAGCGCTAGCCCTCGTCGGAGATCAGGGCTTCCAGCGCGGGGAGCGCGGCGATGATCGACTCGCGGGCCTCGGGGGTGAGCCGGTCGAGGCGGCGGTTGAGTTCCTGCACGCGAGTGGACCGCACGCCGGAGACCAGGCGTTCGCCTTCCTCGGTGGCGCGGGCCAGCCAGGCGCGCCGGTCGACCGGGTCGGATTCGCGGGTGACGTAACCGGCCTCCACCAGCGTGGCCACGATTCGCGACATCGTGGCCGCCGCGACGCCCTCCTTCGCGGCGAGGTCGCCGAGGCGCAGCTCGCCGAAGTGGACGAGCGTGGCCAGCGCGGAGATCGAGCCGTGCCCCGGTCCGGGCGCGCCCGCCTGGCGCAGCGAGCGGGAAAGCCGCCCCACCGCTAGATACAACCGGCCCGTTACGTCCTGGACCGAGGAAAGAGTCACGATCGGCTCCTTCTGACGCTGGTGCCCGCCGCTGGGTGCGCCGGAAAGGGTGCCGTCAACCATACGGCGTACCCGTGCTCAATCCGTGTCAAGCGCGGGCGAAATCACCATTACCCGCCAATTTGTGCAGCTTGGCCGCCCATTCAGAGCACCGACCCGTCGAGCGGAAGCTCCGCAGGCGGCGGCAGCGGCGCGGCCGTCTCCGCCCGGAACGACTGCAGCAGGTAGGCCGCGAGCCGCCGCGACGCCGCCGGTGCCGCGGCTCCCGCGCCCGACCGCAAGCCGCCGTTCGCCAGCAAGATCAACGACAGGTCGGAAACCGCGAAGTCGGCCCGCAGCGCACCGGCTTCCTGCGCCCGGCGGATCAACTCGGTGAACGCCCGCATCGCCCGGTCGCGCAACTGCCCGAAGGCGGCCTGCTCCGGCAGCGCGGCCACGATGGCGGCGGAGAAACCGTGGTTGCGCGCCTGCATCGAGCACACCTCCTCGATCACCCGGCTGAAGCCGCGCCACGGATCGGGGTCGGCGAGCGCCTCGTCGAGCATGCCCGCGCATTCGGCCATCGGCTCCGCGAAGGCCGCGGCGACCAGGTCGGCCTTGGTCGGGAAATGGCGGTACACCGTGGCGACGCCGAGCCCGGCACGCCGTGCCAGCTCGCTCATCGACACGTCCAGCCCCTCGGTCTCGAACGTGCGCCCGGCGACCTCGAGGATATGCGCGCGATTGTGAGCGGCGTCGGTGCGCAACCGAGTCGATTTTTCCGGCACCCTCTCACTTTACGTGAACCGGAAGACCCTTTCCACTTTCCGTGCTAGAAGTGGAACATGCTTTCCACTTCGATGCGAGCCATCGCCTACGACCGCTACGGACCACCGGAAGTCCTGCGCGAGACCACTGTTCCGGTCCCGGTGCCCGGCCCCGGCGAAGTCCTCGTCCGAGTGCGCGCGCTGACGGTCAACGGCGGCGAACTCGCGCTGCGGTCCGGGAAGCTGCTTCCGTTCAGCGGCAAGCGGTTTCCCAAGCGGATCGGCCTGGACCTGGTCGGCGAGGTCGTGGAACCCGGCACGAGCAGATTCGCCGTCGGCGACCTCGTCTGGGGCGTCGGGCGACGGGTGGGCACCGCCGCCGAGTACGCCGTGCTGGCCGCCGGTCGGCTGGCGCACGTGCCAGCCGGACTGAAACCCACGGAGGCGGCATCGTTGCTGGCGGGCACCACCGCGATCACCGCGCTGCGCGACAAAGCCCACCTCAAGCCAGGCGAACGCCTGCTGATCCGCGGCGCGACGGGTGGCGTCGGATTTGTGGCCACGCAGCTCGGCAAAGCCATGGGCGCCCACGTGACCGGGCTGACCAGCGCCAAGAACCTCGAACTGGCAAGGGAACTCGGCGCGGAGGTCGCCCTCGACTACCGCGTTCCAGGCGACCTCGGGAAGTTCGACGTCATCCTCGACACCGTTGGCCGCGACCTAGACACCTTCCGGCGCCTGCTGACCCCGCGCGGACGGATGGTGGCGATCGCGTTCGACCTCGACCATCCGGTCCGCACGCTCGGTTATCTGGCAGCGAATTCCCTGCGCCCTACCCGCTGGGTGCGGGCCTTCAGCGGAAACCCCAAGGCAGACCTGCTCGCCGACCTGAGCCGGTGGGTCGACGCCGGGTTGGTGCGCCCGTTGGTGGACCGGGTGTTTCCGTTGGCCGACATCGCCGACGCACACCGCGCGCTCGAAAACGGCGGCGTGCGCGGCAAAATCGTCGTCGAGGGGTAACAGCTCAGCGAGGCGGGCTGGACGCCTGCGCCCAAAACCGCTGCGGAACCCTTCCCGCACCCCGCGCCAGGTACCCGGCCTCCACCGCGCTCCGCATCGCCAGCGCCATTCGTTCCGGATCCGCCGCGCGGGTCACCGCGGTCGACAGCAGCACCGCCGAGCAGCCGAGTTCCATCGCCAGCGTGGCGTCCGACGCCGTGCCGATCCCCGCGTCCAGCACGATCGGCACCGACGCGCGCGAGACGATCAGCTCGATGTTGTGCGGGTTCCGGATGCCCAGCCCGGTGCCGATCGGGGCGCCGAGCGGCATCACCGCGGCGCACCCCGCCTCCTCCAGGCGGAGGGCGAGCACCGGGTCGTCGTTGGTGTACACGAACACCGTGAATCCGTCCGCCACCAGGCGTTCGGCGGCTTCGAGGGTCTCCAGCGGATCGGGCAGCAGGGTCCGGTCGTCGGCGTGCACCTCGAGTTTGACCAGGTTCGTTTCCAGCGCCTCGCGGGCCAGCTGGGCGGTGAGCACGGCCTCGGCCGCCGTCCGGCAGCCCGCGGTGTTGGGCAGCAGCTCGATGTCCAGGCGCCGCAACAACTCCAGCACGCCGGAACCGCCCTCGGCGTCGGCGCGGCGCATCGCGACGGTGGTGAGCTGGGTGCCCGACGCGACCAGCGCTCGTTCCAGCACTTCGAGATTCGCCGCGCCACCGGTGCCGATGATCAATCGCGACGACAGCTTGTGTTCGCCGATGATCAGGTCGTCCATGCTCAACCTCCTTGAACCGCGGTCAGCACTTCGAGCTGGGCACCCTTCGGCACGACCGCTTCTTCCCATTCGCCCCGCCGCACCACCACGCCGTTGACCGCGACGGCCACGCCCCGGCGTTCCGCTCCCAGCGCGTCGAGGACCGCGGAAACGGTGCTGTCGTCGGGAAATTCCCGCCATTCGCCGTTGACCTTGATCTCCATCAGACTCGCTCCTTCTCGAGACGGGCGGGCGTCGCCGCGGCGACCTCCGGCGGCGGGGCTTCGCCAGCCAGCCACGCGACCACAGCGTCCGCAGTCGCGGGCGCCATCAGCAAACCGTTGCGGTGATGTCCTGTCGCCGCGTACACGCCTTCGCGCACTTCGCCGATGTACGGCAAAGCGTCCCGACTCGCGGCACGCAGTCCGGCTGCGACTTCCACCAGCTCGTACTCCGTGATGCCAGGCAGAATTCGTTCCGCGCCTTCCAGCAACTCGCGTACGCCGCGCGCGGTGACGGCCTGGTCGAAACCGGCTTCGTACTGCGTCGCGCCAAGGACCAGTTCGCCGTCTTCTCGCGGTACCAGATAGATCGGCCGCCCTTCGACCATCGCGCGCACCGTGTACGGCGGAGGCGGCAGGCAGCCACGACGCGGACGCAGTCGCAGAATCTCGCCCTTCAGCGGGCGTACGGCGTGCTCCAGCAACGGATGCAACTGACCGGTCCACGCGCCCGCAGCGAGGATCACCGGACCGGACACTTCGGAGAGACTCCGCAGCCGCTCGCGCCGGAACTCGACCCCACGCTTCGTAGCCGCTTCGCTCAGCGCAGTAAGCAGTTTCCGGTTGTCCACGGCTAAATCACCCGGCACGTGCAGGCCGCTGCGCACCGAGCCGACGCCCGGCGCGAGCCGCTTCACCTCGCGCCCGGTGAGGGTCTCGACGTCACGGCCGAGCGAACGCAGGTACCCGGCGAGGATGTCGAGGTGCCCGGCGTCGGCGCTGTCGAACCCGACGACGATCGTGCCGTGCTCGGCGAGCCCGGGATCGGTGCCCTCGTCGGCGAGGTCGCGCGCGAAGCCCGGCCAGCGTCGCAGCGACGCTTCCCCCAGGCTGAGCACGGCTTCCTCGCCCGGCCACGCCTCGGTGACCGGCGCGAGCATCCCGCCGGCGAGCCAGGAGGCCCCGCCGCGCACGGGTTCAGGGTCGACGACCGTGACGCGCCATCCGCGGGCGGCCGCGCGCCAGGCCGCGGACAGCCCGATGACGCCGCCGCCGACGACAGTGACGGTTGTGGTGCTGGTGTTCACAGTGGAATCACGCTCCCTGCGCCGGCATGACCCGGATCAGGTTCCACGGTCGGAGCGGCAGCTCCCTCTCAGCCCGTTTGCCTCGGGCTCCCGTGCGGACTCCCACACCGTAGCGCGCGGGTAACGTCACCGCCATGCCTGCCTTGACCGGAGACCAAATTCGCACCCGGCTAGCCGACGCGCGCCTGTACCTGTGCACCGACGCCCGCACCTCGCGAGGCGACCTAGCCGAGTTCGCCGACGCGGCCTTGGCGGGCGGCGTCGACATCGTGCAGCTGCGGGACAAGACCGGCGGCGCCCCGCTGGAGGCCAAGCAGGAAATCGCGGCACTAGAGGTCCTGGCAGAGGCCTGCGCCCGTCACGGAGCGCTGCTCTCGGTAAACGACCGAGCAGACGTAGCCCTGGCTGTCGGCGCCGACGTCCTGCACCTGGGCCAAGACGACATCCCGGTCTCCCTGGCCCGCCGAGTCCTTGGCGACGACGTAGTGATCGGCCGATCCACCCATTCGGAGCAGCAAGCCACCGCAGCCGCCACCGAGACGGGAGTGAACTACTTCTGCACCGGCCCGTGCTGGCCCACCCCCACCAAACCGGGCCGCTACGCCCCCGGCCTGGACCTGGTCCGCGCCACCGCCGCAAGCGGAACCGACCGCCCCTGGTTCGCCATCGGCGGCATCGACGAAACCCGCCTGCCCGAAGTACTGGCCGCAGGCGCCACCCGCATCGTCGTAGTCCGGGCAATCACCGAAGCAGAAGACCCCAAAGCAGCCGCACAAACCTTGAAGGCCCAGCTTCGGTAAACCGCAGCCGAACCCCCCCAACCATCGAGGCACCCAGCCCCTCCCCCGCACCCCGATACGAAGCCTCCCTGCGGTTCGGGG
>NZ_GG657746.1:7701074-8311221 GCF_000158875.1 Streptomyces sp. AA4
TCTTTCCCGCCTTGACAAGCACCCCCGAACCGTCAGCACACTTGGCTTCGGGGTGCCTCACGCAACCCCTCAGCAATGTCGCCGCCAGGCGACGAGCTACTCATTCGCATTAGACGGAACCCCAGGCGCAGTAGGAGTCTGACTCCCACTAGGCGCCTGAGAAGAAGTACTAGGCTTCGAAGACGAAGACGGCGCCTGACTCTGCTCCGTAGCCCGCGAAGACGGCGGCGGCGCACTAGGCGTAGTCGTCGGCGAAGACGTCGGCCCCACCGACCGAGACCCCCCACCAGACGGCACCTGCGGCTCAGTACTAGGCGAATTGTCCGGATGCTCGTCCCGCTGCTGACTGGTGTCCGGCGGCCGAGGAATCAACCCGGTCGACACATTCCCCTTGGTAGTCCAGTCCAGCCCCAGCAAAACCGCCAACGCCACCACAAAAGCCACCCCGGAAGAGCCGATGATCAACGGCCACCGCATCTTCCGAAGCTTCTCCCCGAACCCCTCGTCCTTCTCCGGCTCGGTAGCCCGCAACCGAACCGTAGGCATGTTCGCCAGATCAGCGGCAGGCACGTGCACCGTCGCCGCGTCCCCCGGCGCCGATTCGCGCACCGCGTCCACCGGCACCCGCACCGGCACCATCCCGCCGCGACTGCGCCGGGCAGCCGTTTCCATCGCCTTCCGGGCGGCATCACGAGTGCGCTGCAAAGACCGCAGGTACAACTCGCCGCCGACGGTGCTGACCACACTGGCCACCCCGGCGCCGATGACTGTCCCCGCGACCCCCAGCGTCGAACCCAGCAACGCGGCGGTGACCGCCGCGAGTGCCGCGGCGAGCACCGAGGTCATCCGGAGTTTCTTCTTGTCCTCCGGGGTTTCCTTCTGCTCCTCGCTCATGATCCCGTTCTGATCGTTTTCCCAGCCGTTGTTCCCTGTTTCTTCAACGGTTAAGTCGTCCGAGACGCTCCCTTCGTTGCCCGGGCGTGAGGGACGCCACGTTGACTGTCCACAATGGATAAACTAAAGCTCACACTTTCCTGACATACTCGCCTCATGCACCTCGTGACGATCTCCGACATCGAAACCGCGGCCGGACGGCTGAAGGGCACCGCGGTGCACACCCCGCTGCTGCGCCAGCTCTGGGTTCCCGGCGAATTCTGGGTGAAACCCGAGAGCCTGCAACCGATCGGCGCGTTCAAGATCCGCGGCGCGTACAACGCGATCGCCGCGCTGTCCGACGCCGAACGGGAACGCGGCGTGGTCGCGTATTCGAGCGGCAACCACGCGCAAGCGGTCGCCTACGCCGCGCGCGAATTCAGGATCCCGGCGGTGATCGTGGTGCCGGACGTCACGCCGCGGCTGAAGGTCGAGGCCACCCTTCGCTGGGGCGCGGAAGTCCGCGAAGTGCCGATCGCGGAACGGGAATCGGCGGCGCTCGCCCTCGCCGAGGAACGCGGTCTCACGCTGATCCCGCCGTTCGACCACCCGGACATCATCGCCGGACAGGGCACCGTCGGCCTGGAGATCGCCGAGGACCTGCCGGACGTCGAGACCGTGCTGGTCCCGATCAGCGGCGGCGGCTTCGCCTCCGGGGTCGGCACCGCGATCAAGGCGAAATGCCCGAACGCGAAGGTCTACGGCGTCGAACCGGAACTGGCCGCCGACACCGCCGCCAGCCTCGCCGCGGGCGAAATCGTGGACTGGCCCATCACCGACCGCGCCCGCACCATCGCGGACGGCCTGCGCGCGCAACCGTCCGAGCTGACGTTCGCCCACCTGCGGCGCGTCCTGGACGGCGTCATCACCGTGACCGAGGACGAAATCCGCGACACCGTCCGGGCACTGGCCCGGCAAGGCCGCCTGGTCACGGAACCCAGCGGCGCCACCGCTCCGGCCGCCTACCTGCACCACGCCGACGAACTTCCGGGCGGACGCACCGTCGCGATCGTCTCCGGCGGCAACATCGACCCGGCGATGCTGGCCGAACTGCTCGCCTAACCCGGCCTGATGCCACGTTGGGCGCTCAGCTCACGCGCCGCCGCGCACGCGCCTCCGCCGAAGGCGGCGGGGGCAAGGGTGACGCACCCAACGCGGCATTGGGTGCGTCAGATGCACCCAAAGCGGCGTTCGGTGCGCCGCACGCACCAATGTGGCATTGGGTGCGTCCCATGCACCCAACGCGGCGTTCGGTGCGTCCCACGCACCCAAAGTGGCATTGGGTGCGTCACATGCACCCAAAGTGGCATTCGGTGCGTCACACGCACCCAACGCGGGGTTCGGTGCGTCCCGTGCACCCAACGCGGCGTTCGGTGCGTCGCATGCACCCAAAGTGGCTTTGGGTGCCTCGCATGCACCCAAAGCGGCATTCGGTGCGTCCCATGCACCCAAAGCGGCATTCGGTGCGTCCCATGCACCCAAAGTGGCTTTGGGTGCCTCGCATGCACCCAAAGCGGCGTTCGGTGCGTCAGATGCACCCAAAGTGGCATTGGGGCGGGAAAGGCCGCTCACCAGTTGACGGTCTGCCCCGCCCGGTCCAGATAGTGCAGCCCGCCCTTGCCCGCCCACGCCTCGATCGTGTCGGCGACGCCGGGGATGCTCTCGTCGATCGTCAGCCGCGCACCCGGGCCGCCCAGGTCCGTTTTCACCCAGCCCGGAGCCATGAGCAACAGGGTCCGCGGGTCGTCGGCGTGCCGGGCGGCGTAGCTGCGCATGAGCTGGTTCAGCGCGGACTTGCTCGCCCGGTAGACCTCGAAGCCGCCGTTCGTGTTGTCGGCGATGCTGCCCTGGCCGGACGACATCACGCCGATGGTGCCCGTCGGCGCAACCAGGTCCTGCAGAGTCTCGACGGCGCGCATCGGGCTGAGCGCGTTGGTCACCATGACGCGAGTGAAGTCCTCGGTGGACACGTCGGCCAAGGTCGCCGCGGGGTCGGTCGTGTAGTTGGTCCCGGCGTTGACGAAGAGCAGGTCGAACGTCGACCCGGCCAGCCGTTCGCGCAGCGCCGCGACCTGGTCGGGCGCCGCGATGTCGACGGTCTCCACCGTCAGCCCGGCCAGCTCGTGCAGCGGCGACGGCGTGCGCTCGGTCGCGGTGACCTGCCAGCCCCGGCCGAGGAACTCGGCGGCCAGCGCGTAGCCCAGCCCGCGCGAGGCCCCGATGATCAATGCCTGCATGACCGCTCCTTAGCTATCAATTGATAGCTAACCTACGCCGCCGCGGAGATACCTGTCAAACGATAGGTATTGGGCTACGCTGGCCGGATGAAAGACGAACGGCTCTTCGAGCTGGCCGACCTGATCCTCGCGGTGGCCCGGCACATCAACGCCGCCAAGGAAGCCAACGCCGAGTCGGGGACGCCGCTGGAAGGAGCGGTGATGCGGTTCGTCGACCGCCACCCGGGAACCACGGTCAACGCCGCGGCCGAGGCGACGCAGATGATCTCCAGCAACGTCAGCAGAGCCGTCCGCGGGCTGGAGAACAAGGGCCTGCTGCGCCGGGAAGCCGACCCGGACGACGCCCGACGGGTGCGTCTCTACCCCACGCCGAAAGCCGCGGAGAACCTGCAGAAGTTGCGCGACACCTGGTCCAGCTTGCTCGACGGGACCTTCACGGACACCGGAGAGCTCGACACCGTGATCAAGACGCTGCAAGGCATCGAGACCCGGCTAGTCGCCCGATCCCGCCGCTGACCGATCAGCGATGCCCACCCGGATGGACGTGCGTCGGCGGCCCTTCCACCCCGCAGTGCAGGCAATCCCCGGGATGCGGCGAATCGTCCGCCTCGGCGGCGCCCAGCACCCCGTTGTGAATTCCTAACGCGATCAGCCCGCCGACAATCGCCAGCACCGCGCAGATCACCAGCGCGGTCTGCCATCCCGCCGTCAACGCGGTCGGATCGCGGTAAGCCGAACCCGTCAGACCCGCCGCGGCAGGCAGCACCGCCACCGCCAGAAGTCCACCCGATCGGGCGATCGCATTGTTGACCCCGGACGCGACCCCGGCGTACCGGTCCGGCGCGGCGGCCAGCACCGTCGCGGTTACCGGAGCGACCACAGTGGCCAGTCCCAGCCCGAAGACCACCACGGCGGGCAGCACCGACCCGAGGTACGACGACCCCGGTCCGACCCGCGTCAGCAACAACATTCCGACGCCGACCACGATCGGCCCGACCACCAGCTGCAGCCGCGGCCCGATCCGCTGCGCGAGCGCGCCTGATCGACCGGAGAGCAGCAACATGATCACCGTGATCGGCAATCCGGCCAGCCCGGCCAGCGTCGGCGAATAACCCAGCGACACTTGAAGCTGCAGAACCAGCAGCATCATCACGCCGCCGAGCGCCGCGTAGACCACGAACGTCAGCGCGTTCGACAGCGTGAACGTCCGGTCGCGGAACAGCGAAGGCGGCACCAGCGGTTCGGCGGCCCGGTGCTGGAGCCAGAGAAACAACCCAAGCCCGATGACGCCGACCGCCAAGGCGAGCACCACGACCGGGTCACCAATCCCGCGCACTGGCGCCTCGACCAGCGCTCCGGTCACCCCGGCGAGCCCGAGCGCGCCGACCACCGCGGCGGCGTAATCCGGGTGCCCGGTCGCCGACGTATCGCGCGATTCGGGCACGAACCGCCGCGCCATCAGCACGACGACCACCGCGAGCGGCAGGTTGATCAAGAACGCCAGCCGCCACGACCACGCCTGCACCAGCAGTCCGCCGAGCAGCGGCCCGACCGCCGCGGCGATGCCGCCGAGCCCGGACCACGAGCCGATCGCCCGGGCCCGGTCCTCGTGCGAGAACGACGACTGCAGGATCGCCAGCGACCCCGGCGTCAGCAACGCCCCTCCGATGCCCTGCAGCACGCGGAACAGCACGAGCAGTTCGGTCGACGGCGCCGCCGCGCACAGCCCGGACGCGAGCCCGAACCACACGACGCCGATCAGGTACACCCGCCGCCTGCCGTAGCGGTCGCCGAGCGACCCGGCGACCAGGATCAGCGCGGCCAGCGCCAGCAGGTAGCCGTCGAGAATCCACTGCAGACCCGCGACCGACGCGCCCAGCTCCTCGCCGATCCGGGGCAGCGCGACGTTCACGATCGTGCCGTCGAGCATCGCCATCCCCGAACCGAGGATGGTCGTCCAGAGCACGCCGCGAGCCGCGGGCGTGCCCCAGCGGATGTCGGCGCGCACGCGGTCAGGGAAGCAGCGTGGTGACGAACTTGTACCGGTCGCCGCGATAGACCGCGCGGGCGAACTCGACCGGTTTGCCGTCGGTGGCGAACGAATGCCGGGTCAGCATCATCACCGGCATGCCGACGTCCGCGCCGAGGATCTCCGCTTCCTGCGGCCCGGCGAGCGACGTCTCGATGGTCTCCTCCGCGCGCTCCAGCTCGACGCCGTAATGCTCGCGCAGCACCGCGTACAGCGAACCGCCCGCGGTGATGTGCTTGCGCAGCCCGCGGAACCGGCCGAGCGGCAGGTGCGTGGTCTCGAGCGCCATCGGCTGGCCGTCGGCGAGCCGGAGCCGGCGCAGCCGCAGGATCTTCGCGCCGTTGCGCAGCTGCAGCAGCTTCGTCATCTCGCCCTCGACCGGCAGCTCCTCGAGCTCCAGCAGCTGGGACGACGGCTTCAGGCCCTGCTTGCGCATGTCCTCGGTATAAGAGGACAGCTGCAGCCGCTGCGCGAGCTTCGGCTCGGCGGCGAACGTGCCCTTGCCCTGGACGCGGTGCAGTCTTCCCTCGGCGGTGAGATCCGCCAGCGCCTGGCGCACGGTGGTGCGCGAAACGGTGAACTCGCCCGCCAGCGCCCGCTCGGTCGGGATCGGCGATCCCGGCGGCAGTGCGTCGAGCAGGTCCAGCAGATGCTGCTTCAGCGCCCAGTACTTGGGTTCGCGCTGCCCTCGCGCAGCAGTCCCCGCCTCGCTCGCGGGGGGTGTCTCCAGCATGCCCGGCTCCCTCAGTCTTCCCACATTAAACGCGCCACTGCCCCGTGAGGAAACGTACCCTTCTCCCGACGCCCTCCGCCCGGCTAGCATTGGTCTAGACCTGACCGGACGCCGCTCAGCACACCGGGACCCCCGTCCCGGCGGAGAGGAAAGTGATGACCCAACTACGTCCCGGCGAGCACATGGCCGCGGAAATCTCGGAGCAGCCCAGCGTTCTCGCCGGGCTGGTCGAGCGGCGGTCCGGCATCGCGGAAGTGGCGGAAAAGATTTCACAGAACCCGCCGCGGTTCGCCCTGCTCGCCGCTCGCGGTTCGAGCGACCACGGCGCGCTGTACGCGAAATACCTGATCGAGGTACTCCTGGGCCTCCCGGCCGGGCTCGTGTCGCCGTCCACCGCGACGCTTTACGGCGCTCGGCCGGACCTGCGCGACGTGCTCTTCATCACCGTCAGCCAGAGCGGCGGTTCGCCCGACCTGATCGAGGTCACCGAGGCCGCCCGGCGGCAGGGCGCGCTGACCGTGTCGGTCACCAACACCCCGGACTCGCCGCTGCGCGCGGCTTCGGAGCTGGGCGTGGACATCGGCGCCGGGGTCGAGAAGGCGGTCGCGGCGACCAAGACGTACTCCGCGACGCTGATGGCGCTGTACCTCTTCATCGACGCGATCCGCGGCGGCAAGGGAGAGGACGCCGAGAAGATCGGCGAACTGGCCCAGCAGACGCTCGACGGAGCCGTCGAAGGCGTGCAGCGCGCGGTAGACCGTTATCGCTTTGTCGACCGCGTGCTCACCACCGGCCGCGGCTACTCCTACGCCAGCGCGCTCGAAGCGTCGTTGAAGCTGGCCGAGACGAGCTACCTCGCGGCCCGCGCGTACAGCGGCGCGGACCTGCTGCACGGTCCGGTCGCGGCGGTCGACGGCGAGACCGCCGTGCTCGCCGCCACCAGCCTCGGTCGCGGCGGCGAGGCCATGCGCGAGGTGCTCGAAGCGGTCGGCGAGCGCGGCGCGGACGTGCTCGCGGTCGGCTCGGCGGCGAACGACGTGCCCGCCGCCCTGCGCATCCCGGTCGCCCCGACCGTCGAGGAATTGGCTCCAGTGCTGGAAATCCTGCCGATCCAGCGGATCGCGCTCGGGCTGTCGCTCGCGCGCGGCGGCAACCCGGACAACCCGCGCGGTCTGCTGAAGGTGACCAAGACCCGGTGAGCCTCGTAGTAGGCGTGGACGCCGGCGGCACGTCGACGCGAGCGATCGCGCTCGACGCCGCCGGCGTCGT
Organism: Streptomyces sp. AA4; assembly: GCF_000158875.1. NCBI lineage: Bacteria > Bacillati > Actinomycetota > Actinomycetes > Kitasatosporales > Streptomycetaceae > Streptomyces > Streptomyces sp. AA4. Next base: position 7,708,276 of record NZ_GG657746.1, read on the forward strand.
CCGCGGCACCGGGGCGGCGACGGGCGCGAACCCGAACTCGCATCCGCCCGCGGAGGCGGCGGCCCGGATCGCCGGGGCCATCGAGTCCGCAGTGGACGGACGCACCGACGTGCTCGGCGTCGTGGTCGGCATGGCGGGCGAGAGCAAGCTGTCCGACCCGGCGGTCGCCGCGGAGTTCGCCGCGGCGTGGGAGCGGATCGGGCTCGGCGGCCGGGTCCGCACGACCGGCGACGCAGAAGTGGCCTACGCGTCCGCGACGGCCGAACCGGACGGCACCGTGCTCGTCGCGGGCACCGGCTCGATCGCCGGGCGCATCCGCGGCCGCCGGATGGTCGCCACCGCGGGCGGCCACGGCTGGCTGCTCGGCGACGAAGGCTCCGGTTTCTGGCTCGGCCGCGAAGCCGTGCGCGCGACTCTCGCCGCGCTCGAAGGCGACGGTCCGCTCGACGGATTGGCCGAGGCAGTCCTCGCCGAAGCGTTCGGACCGTCCGCAGTGGACCGGTCCGACCGCTTCGCGGTCATGTGGTCGCTGGTGACCCATGCCAATGCGGAACCGCCGGTCCGGCTCGCCCGGTACGCGCCGCTGGTGAGTGCCGCCGCGGCCGCCGGAGAGCCGGTCGCGGAGGAAATCGTCGCGCGGGGCGCCCGGCATCTCGTGCGCGTCGCTCGCGCCACGCGCGAGCCGGGAGAAAAAACTCCAATCGTGCTCGTCGGCAGCGTGCTGGCCGAAAACAGCCCGGTCGGGGCTCGCGTGCGGGCCGAATTCGCCGATCTCGACGTTCTGACCAGCTCTGATGGCGTGCTCGGCGCGGCGTGGCTCGCGGCGGTGGGAGCGTGGGGCGAGGACACCCCGCGACCATCCCGACGGGTGAATGCCACCAAAACTTGAGCGGAAGAGTCGAAACCGTCGACTCAACCCCTCCGGTCCGGGTACCGTAGGAACCGGCCCCCGGACCCTCCCCCCTCGCCGGGGGCCGCCTTAACTTCCGGGTCCGGTTTCGGACTCGCCCGCACCCGGGTCTTTCGCCAGGCGAAGGCCCGGGTGTTCTGCTGGAAGGCTCCGGTAGAGGACCCAGCCGCTGACCGCGACGGTCGCGGCCACCAGCGGCCACGAGAGCACGGTGCGCGCCACTCCGAGCGCCACCACCTGCCCGGTCCACCACAACAGTCCGTACACGACCACTCGCAGCAGGTACTGCAGCACCCACACGCCGCTCGCCCACGAGTACGCGCGCAGCAGGGCCGGATCGCGCCGCCAGCGGGTCTTCTGCCCGAGCAGCAAGCCCACGATCACGCCGAGCAACGGCCAGCGGACCGCGATGCTCGCCGCGAACAGCAGCGCGCTCGCCGCGTTCGAGAACAGCTGCAGCAGGAAGAAGTCCTCGGCACGGCCGGTGTGCATCGCGATCAGCGCGGCGATCACCACCGCGGCGAGGCTCACCACCACCGCGCGCGCCTTGTCCCCGCGCAGCAGCCGGTACGCGCCCAGCAGCACGGCGACGCCGATCGCGACGCCCGCTCCCCAGGCGATCGACTGGCCGGAAACGAGCCAGCCGACGACGAACGCGGCGGGCGGGATGCTGGCGTCGATCGCTCCTCGCCGCCCGCCGAGGATCTGCGTGAGCGACTCCCGCGCCGGCCCCTTCGCAGTCTCGTCTGTCACAGCTTCCAGCCTGCCGCAACTCGCGGCGGACCCCCAGGTCGGGAGACCTACCCCACAACCGCGCCCGGCAGCCCCCGGTACGTGAGGTTCGTCCCGGTGAAAATGCCGTAATAGGGAGGCGGAAACCCCCGACAAGGTAAGAGACTGTGACATCCGGCTGAACCGGTCGTGGCCGGCGGGAAGGATATGGGGATATCCGACTGTTAGTTGGGGTGTACAACTAGGTCCGGGACTTCACGGGGACAGGCGCGCACCAGCGGGAAAGGGGAACCCAGCGTGTACGGGATCAACAGCTACGTAGCCATCGGGGACAGCTTCACCGAGGGCCTCAACGACCATCGGGGCGACGGGACGTTCCGGGGCTGGGCCGACCGGCTCGCCGAGATGCTGGCGGGCGACGAGCCCGGCTTCCAGTACGCGAACCTGTCGCTGCGCGGCAAGATGCTCGACGAGATCATGGACGAGCAGCTCCCGATCGCGCTCGAGCTGAAGCCCGACCTGGTCACCCTGTGCGCGGGCGGCAACGACGTGATCGTGCCGGGGGCGGACGTCGACGCCATCGCGGAGCGCTTCGAAGCGGGGGTGGCGAAGCTGCGCGCGGCCGGGATCCCGGTGGTGATCTTCAACGGGCCGGACACCAAGACGCTGTCGGTGATGAGCGTGCTGCGCGGCAAGGTCGCGATCTACAACACGCACCTGTGGGCGATCGCGGCCCGGCACGGCGCGAAGATGGTCGACCTGTGGACGATGGAGCCGCTGCACGACCGTCGCGCGTGGAGCGACGACCGGCTGCACTTCACCCCGGACGCGCACCGCCGGATCGCGCTGCTCACCGCCGAGGTCCTCGGCGTCCCGGTCACCGAGGACTGGCGCGAGCCGTACCCGCCGAGCACCGAGCCGGCCACCTGGATCACGTCGCGGCGGTCGGACCTGGCGTGGACCAAGGTGCACCTGCTGCCGTGGATCCGCCGCCAGCTGCGCGGCGAGTCCATGGGCGACGGGCTGTCGCCGAAGCGCCCGGAACTGGCTCCGCTCGTGCCGCTCGTGCCGGACGACCCGGCGAGCATCAGCATCGACGTGCGGGGCAACGCGACCGCCTCCTGAACGCCGTCCCCCGACAGTGCCGGCACCGGTCACCACCGGTGCCGGCACTGTCGTCAGAGCCACCCGAACGGCGGTCTTCACCAGGTCGCCAAGCGGACCGGCCCGGCATAGGGTCCTGTTATGTCCGGTGCACGAGGGTGGCTTCGCTTGATCCCCGTCGCAGTGGTGGTCACGGCCCTGCTCGCGGGCCTGGCGACGTGGCTGCAGGGCAGCGGAATCCAGGACGACCTCGCCGCGCGAGCACGCTCCGCCCTCGACGCGGCGGGCCTGCGCGGCGGCGAGGTGAAGTTCTCCGGACGGCAGGCGACCCTCGAAGGGTTCCCGGCCGAGGAAGCCGGTCGCGCGCTCGGCATCGTGCAGGGCGTCGACGGGGTCGAATCCGCGCAAGCCTCCGGCGGCGCCGGGCCGGCGCAGCCCGCGCCGTCGCCCTCGCCCGAACCGTCGACGGCGCCGCCGGCCAGCCCGCCGCCGAGTTCGTCCGCCCCGCCGCCCGCGCCGCCGACCGACCGCGACGGGATCCAGGCCGAACTGGACCGCAGGCTCGCGGCCGCGCCGATCACCTTCGAACCGGACACCGCACAGCTCACCGATCAAGGCGAGCAGGCCGCGCGCGATCTCGCGCCGCTGCTGCGGGACGCCCCGGACAACTTCCGCTACCGCCTCGTCGGCCGGGTCGCCGACGGTCCGGGCGGACGCAGCGCCGCGCTGAAGCTTTCCCGCAACCGGGCGCTGACCGTGATCCGGTTGCTGATCCGCGAGGACGTGCCGCCCGACCGTTTGCTGGCGGTGGCCAGCGCGGGCGGTTCGGGCACCGGCGCGGACGACAACGGGGGCGACAGCGACCGGCGGGTCGAGATCACAGTGGAACAGAGGTGATGGCGGATGCTCTGGCTCTTCGGGCAGATCTGGCTGTGGCTGCTCGTCTCGTTCCTGCTCGGGGCGGCGGTCATGTGGCTGTTCACGCGGGCCGCCCGGCCGAAGGCCGAAGCGGAGGCGCAGCCGTACCGGCCCGCGGCCGTTCCCGCCGAGGCCCCGGCCGAGGAGACCCGGCACATCCCGCCGGCGAACCCGTACGAGGACTACGAGGACTACGAGGAACCGGCGTACCCGCACTACGAGGACCAGCCGGAGCGCGTCTACAACGACTATCCGGAAGTCGACCCGGACGAGCCGTACCACGGGCAGCACGCGACGCACGATTCCGCCGGGCATCCGCTGCCCGATCCCGAGCCGCGGCTGTCCGGCGAACTGAGCTGGCCCGAGGACGACCGGCGGAGTCCGCACTGGCCGCACGACGACGAACCCGCGCCCCGGCGACCTGGACGCAGTGGCTGACACCCACCTGGTAGATTCGGCTACGCACGGTAAGCGGGCGCCGAGGGCCCCGGACGACGTCAGGAGGTCCGATGGCGCTTCCGCACTGGACGCCACAGAACCTGCTCCCGCCCGGCCGCCATCACGCCGACCTCGCCGACGTCTACGAGCGCCTGGTCTACGACGCGCCGCACCAGAACGAGCGCGAGATCCTCTTCAGCGCGCTCAACAGCTACCTCGGGGTCGCGCAGCGGGTGATCACGTCCGGGCGGGCCTGGCTCGGCGGCGCGTTCGTCACCCGCACGGCGCATCCGCCGCGCGGGCTCGACGTGGTGCTGCTGCCGGACGAATGGGGCGCGTTGAAGCGGCTTGACGACAGCGGCCGCACCGCGCTGTACGGCCTGCTGACGCTGCGCGGCATCATCGTCGGGCAGCCCGCGATGTACCTCGACCAGATCCAGCCGGTCGGCGGCATGCTCGACGGCTTCCTGTGCCGTCCCGGCGACGAGGACGTGTGGGAATCGGTGTGGGCCGAAGGCGGCAGAGGCATCCCGGAGATGGTGTGGTGAGGAACGAGTTCCGGCGGATCGCCGACGAGATCCCCGGCGGCACGTGGCTGGACGACCTCGCGCGCGCCTCGGCGATGGCGGCGAACGCGAAGTTCGAGCGCACCTGCCGCGCGCCGCTGCTGCACGTGTCGGTGATCGGCGAAACGCACATCGACGCGTACACCTTCTCCGACATCAGCCGCGCGTTGCAGGACGCGACGGCGAAGATCGGGCACATCATCCGCAACCCGTCGAACGAGGTCACCTTCGTTCAGCAGGCGGACCGGGACAAGGCCCCGCTGATCCAGAAAGGACAGGCGGGCAACGCGATCTTCTTCGGTTTCCCGGAACCGGCGGTCGACGACGCGCTGATCCACGACGGCATCGAAACGCTGTCCGAGCGCGCGGTGAAGGAACTCTGCGATTTCCTGCCCGCCAACGGTTCCGACGACGGCGCGCTCGACGCGGTGCTGCTGCAGCGCGACACGGTGCGCAACGCGGTCAGCGACGTCGTCAACGCGGTCAGCAAGCACGCCGGCATCGGGATGGCGCTCACGCCGACCGCGGGCGAGCAGGTGACCCGGAGCATGACCACCGAGCAGGCGCGGGTGCTGCAGGGCAGCCTGCGCGAGTCCCGCGAGGCGGTCGGCTACGAGACGGTGACCGGACGCCTCGACGGCGTGCGCACCCGGCGGCGGATTTTCTACCTCGAGCGGGAATCGGGCGGAACCATTCAGGGCGCGGTCGCCCCGGATCTGCTCGACCAGATCAAAGAAAACCTCGATCGGCCGGTGACCGCGCGGTTGCGCGTAGTGCGCACGACGACGATCGACGGACGCCGCGGCAGGCCGGTGCACGAACTTCTCGAGATCACTCCGGAAGTCAGTCTTTTCGATCACTGAATGGCGCGCGGAGTGCCGTGTCGCCAGGTCAGAGCCGTCGGCGAGCACGTCCGCTCTTCGGAATCACGCTGCCTTTTCCGGGCAGTAAATGGCACCGCTTCACGCAATCCGGTGGGAAATGACCCCGAATGCCCGGACGCGGTAAATGGATGACATTGTCACTCGATAACGATTATTCCAACTTCGCGGGCATCTGCGTTAGCGTCTTCGCCATCCGAGGCGGAAGAGGCACGCATGACGACCGAGCAGCGGTACCCGGCCGCACCCGCGCGACACACCAGGACCACTGCTCGCCCTGGTCCGCACCGTCCGCCCCGGCAGGAGCCGTCCCGGAGGCAGGCCAACTGGCCCGGCGGCCTCGCGGTCGCTCTCGGACTGGCCGCGGCGGGCGTCGCGTTCCTGCCGGATTGGGGTTTCCTCGCGTGGCCGCTCGCCGGACTCGGACTCGCCGGAGGAATTGCGGGAATCGTACTTTCCTCCAAAGGCACAATGCGCGGATTGGGTGTCGCGCTCACCGGAACGACGCTTTCCGCGCTGGCCGCCCTGCTGTGCGGCGCGATGCTGCTGTACCCGTCGATGTTCGGCACCGCGCGGGCGGGCGAACTGCACATCCCGCCGCAGCCGGGCGAGAAGCATTCGGTCGACTTCGTGGTGACCTCGGCGGGCGGCGCGACGGTCCGCTACGGCACGCTGAACGACCAGCGCACCGCCTCCACCCCGCCGAGCACCGACGACTGGCACGGGCACGCCTCCTACGACGGCGGCAGGCCGGTCCTCTCGCTCACCGCGGACACCGCGAACGCGGGCGTGACCAACCAGATCAGCTGCCAGATCATCGTCGACGGCAAGAAGGTCGCCGAAAGCAGCGGCAGCTCGATCGCGCTCTGCACCTCGAACGTCGAATAGAGCCTGGCGGCCGGCCGGCCTACCCCCATCTCGGCCGGCCAACCGCCACCGAACCGCTCCTGGCGGCTCTTCCAGGTCCGCGCGATACCGCCGCGGTCCCGTCGCCGGCTTCACAGCCTGCCCCTCCCCTAGGGCTCCGCCAGCGTCGCGGCCGACCCTACGCGCGCTGACCGCCGGATGGCTAAGAATCCGCTAAGCGGACGCGATTATTACCACGTTGACCTGCGAAAACACAGCTGAACATTGTACAAGAGCACGGCCCGCCGACTGCCCGCTCACTCCAGGTCGGATGCCAGGGACTCGAGCCGCGAGTACGTGATGGGAACCCTGACGGAATCAGAGTCCCTCAGGGTGGCCCTCACGCACAACACAGCCGCCGCCGCTCCGGCCGTATGCGTCACGCTCGGCTTAAGCCCCTGGCATAGGTCGCGGAACGAGTTGCGGACCGCTATTGATCTCCCAGCTCGGCCGCTTCCTTCCGCACGTCCTCCACCTGCCGGGGATTCATCCGCTCGTACAACGCCACCGCCCGCCGGTACTCCTCCCGCGCCGCACCCAGCCGTTCCTGACCCCGCAGGATCCGCGCCAAAGTCACCCGCAGAATGCCCTCCTGCAACTCGAACTGCCGAGAGACCGCCAGCGCCACCGCCTCCCTCGCGTAGCGTTCCGCGGCCTCCAGGTCGCCGATGTCCAGGTGCAGTTCGGCGAGGTTGTTCAGCGAAACCACGGCATAGCTGTCGTCGCCGAGCCGGCGGTCTATTTCCAGCGACGCCAGCTGATGCGTGATCGCCTCGACCGGACGGCCTGCGCGCTTTTCCGTCTCGGCGCAGTTGTTGAGCGCCTGGCCGCGCAGTTCGAGGTCGCCGGTGCGTTCGGTTTCCGCGACCGCCTCCAGCAGCCGTTCGATCGCCTCCGAATAGCGCCCGAGCAGGGTCAGCACGCTGCCGAGGTGGATTTTGGCGACGATGAGCGAGCGGCCGTCGAGCCGGGTGGCCAGGCCGACCGCGCGTTCGGCGTCGGAAATGCTGCCCTCGGAAAGCTCGAAGGTGAGCGCGATGGCGCAGCGGGAGATCAGCATCCAGCACTGGCCGAGCGGTTCGTTCGCGGCCTCGGCGGCGGCGAGCCCGAGGTCGACCAGCCGGATCCATTCCTCGTACAGCGGGCAGACGACCCGGTAGGTGTGCGCGACCCGGGCGAGCCGCCAGACGTCGGCGTAGCGGCCGTCGGCGTGGGCGGCGTCCAGCACGGCCAGCAGGTTCGGCCATTCCGCGGCGAACCAGTCCTGGGCCTCGGCGAAGGTTTCCAGCGGCGGCAGCGCCTCGGGCGGCACGAGGCCGGTGAGGTCGAGCGGGTCGACGATGCGCAGCATCTTCCGCCGCGCGGTGTCGGAGGCGGCCTGGTGGTAGCGGATCGCCCGGTCGAGCACCGCCGCGCGTTCTGCCGGGTCCAGTTCGGTTTCCGCCAGCTCCCGCAGATACAGCCGGACGAGGTCGTGCGGGGCGAAGGCGTCGCGCGAAGTCTCCGCGATCAGGTTGTGCGCGGCCAGCGTGCGAAGTTCGCGGCGAGCCTGCTCCACCGGGATCTCCGCGATGGCCGCCGTCAGGTGCGGACCGGTGTGCCGGGCGGGCACCGCGCCCAGCCGCAGCAGCGTCCGGGCGAGTCCTTCCGGCAGGCCGCGGAACGAGACGTCGAACGCGGCCCGCACGCCGTCGTCGGCCCCGGTGACGTCCAGCCCGGCCAGCCGGGTGCGTTCGTTGCCGAGTTCCCCGACGAGGTCCTTGAGTGTCCACTGTGGACTAGCGGCGAGCCGGGCCCCGGCGATCCGCAGTGCGAGCGGCAGGTAGCCGCACAGCCGGGCCAGCGCGTGGTTGAGGTCGAAGTCCGCGGGCCCGGCCAACTCCTCGATCACGCTCACCGCGGCCTCCGGTGCGAGGGTGCCGAGCACGCGCAGCTTCGCCGCGTGGGACACCGCCAGCGCTTCCAGCCGCGACCGGCTGGTCACCACCGTCATCGACCGGGCACCCGGCGGGAGCAACGGACGCACCTGTTCGGCCGAACGCGCGTCGTCGAGCAGCACGAGCATGCGCCGTCCGGCGATCAGCGACCGGTACAACGCGACACGTTCGTGCGAATGCTCCGGCACCTCGTCCGCGGGAACACCCAGCCCGAGCAGGAACTGCGACAGCAGATCGCCCGGTTCCAGCGGCGGGTGATGCGGATCGAACCCTTGCAGCGCCGCGTACAGCACGCCGTCCGGGAACAGCCGGGCCGCGCGGTGCGCCCACCAGATCACCAGCGCGCTCTTGCCGACCCCGGCGGTGCCGGACACGATCACCGTGCTGTCGCCGCGTTCAGCGAGCCCGTCGAGCCATTCCACCTCCGCCTCGCGCCCGGCCAGCGTCGGCAGCGCGGGCGGCAGCTGAGACGGCGCGACGGCCTGCTCCGGAACCGCGCTCTCGTGCGCGGCGAGATCGTCGTTGAGCACCCGCTCGTGCAGCGAACGCAGATCCGCGCCGGGTTCGACGCCGAGCGAACCGAGCGTGGCCCGCGAGACGGTGCGGTACAGCTCGAGCGCCTCCCCGCGCCGCCCGGCGTGGTAGAGCGCGCGCATCAGCTGGGCGGCGGTGCGTTCGGCGAGCGGGTCCGCCCGGACGAGCGGGCTCAGCTCCACGATCAGCTCGTCGTAGCGGCCGAGGTCGAGATCCGCGTTGACCCGGGCGTAGCGGATCGCGCGCCGCAGCTCGTCCAATTCGGGCGCGCGTACCGACTCGGGCACGCCGGACAGCGTCGGCCCCTGCCACAGCGCGAGGGCCTCGGCGAGCAGCTTCGAGGCGTTCTCCGGCGATTCCAGCGCGGCCTGGTCCAGCAGCGCCCGGGCCCGGTGCGCGTCGATCCGGTCCGGGGAGAGGGAAAGCTGGTAGCCCGGCGGGCGGGTGCTGATCTCGGCGACCGGATCGGCCATCTCCCGCAGCAGCCGGCGCAATTGCGACACGTTGCCGTGCACGATGGTGCGGGCCGTGGCGGGCGGATCGTGCCCCCACAGCGCGTCGATGATCTCCTCGAGCGGCACCACCGTGCCCACGCGCAGCGCGAGCAGCGCCAGCAGCCCTCGCACCCCGGGGCCGCCGACGGGAACCGCTTGGCTGCCGTCGAGCAGCCGCACCGGGCCGAGCAGTTCGACCCGCGCGCCGGCATCGGCCATGCTTGCGCGCACCTCCCAGGCTCTCCCCCAGCCAGACAGGTCAACTTACCGTCAGCGGCAGCCCGCAGAAACCGCTCTTTCGTGAATTCCGGCCCGGAAAAGACGAGTCCGGCCCCGCACCATCAGTCCCGATCTGATGGGTGCGGGGCCGGACTCAATGATCGTCGGCCGGGCCGCCAGGGGGCGCGGTCCACCCGTGCATCGCGGCCGTCCGCCCGCGGTTCGGGGGGCTCACCCCGAGCAAGAACCCGGACCGCCGCGGACAACCAAGCCCCCGCAGACGAACTGCGAGGTGGCGACAACGTAACAGGGCGCACATTCTTCGTTACGAGCGACCCGCCGGTTGGCCAAGGTGTCGCTGGTCACCGCGTGATCGGGGCGGAGTTGCGCCCCGCGATGAACGACGGCCGCGGCTCGCCCGCCGCGAACGGCTGCTGCAGCGCGTTGTCCACGCTGTTGAACACCAGGAAGATGTTCGACCGCGGATACGGCGTGATGTTGTTCGACGAGCCGTGCATGATGTTCGAGTCGAACCACAGCGCCGAACCGGCCGAACCGGTGAACTGCTCGATGCCGTGGTCGGCGGCGAGCTTCGTGATGTCGTCCGGCGACGGCACGCCCACCCGCTGGTCCTTGAGCGAGCTCTTGTAGTTGGACTCCGGGGTCTCGCCGACGCACTGCACGAACGTGCGCTGCGAACCCGGCATGACCATGAGCCCGCCGTTGTACGGGTAGTTGTCGGTGAGCGCGATCGAGCAGCTCACCGCGCGCGGCGACGGCATGCCGTCCTCCGCGTGCCAGGTCTCGAAATCGGAATGCCAGTAGAAGCCGGTGCCCTTGAAGCCCGGCATGTAGTTGATCCGGCTCTGGTGGATGTAGACGTCGGAGCCGAGGATCTGCCGCGCCCAGTCGAGCACGCGGGGATCGCGCACCAGCTCGGCGATCAGGCCGGAGATCTCGTGCACGTCGAAGATCGACCGGACCTCGCCGGTCCGGGCCTCGGTGATCACGCGTTCGTCGTCGCGCAGCTTCTCGTCCGAGGACAGCCGCACGACCTCCTGCCAGTACGTCTGGACCTCACCGGGCGAGAGCAGTCCGTCCACGACCGTGTAGCCCTTGGCATCGTGGTTCGCCAGGGTCGCGGCGTCGATCGGGCCGTCGGCCTCGGTACCCCACACCGTGGGGTGCACGCGCGGAAGATGATCCGGCGTACCGGTGATCCGGGTCGGGTAACCGTCTTCGACCCGGGTGTCCATGATCGTCACAGTGGCTCGCCTCCAGTTCTTCTGGCGTTTCTTCTTTCTCGGGGTGGTGGTGGGAGTGGCGCCGGATCAGGAGTCTTCGGTGACGAGCGGGTAGACCCCGTTCTCGTCGTGCACCTCGCGGCCGGTGACCGGCGGGTTGAACACGCACACGCACTTGATCTCGGTCTTCGGGCGGACCTGGTGCTTGTCGTGGTCGTTCAGCAGGTACAGCGTGCCCGGCTTGAGCGGGTGCACCTCGCCGGTGGCGAGGTCCTCGATCTCGCCCTCGCCGGAGGTGATGAAAACGGCCTCGATGTGGTTGGCGTACCAGAAGTCGTTCACCGTGCCCGCGTACAGCGTCGTCTCGTGCACCGAGAAGCCGACGCCCTCCTTCGCGAGGATGATGCGCTTGCTGCGCCAGTTCGGGGTCTTGATGTCAGCGTCGGTGTCGGTGATCTCGTCGAGCGTGCGGACCAGCAAGTGAACGGCTCCTTCTTGTTCTTCGGGGTGGTTACTTGAGAACGGCGGCGATGGACTCGGAGATGATCGCGAGCCCCTCGCTCAGTTCCTCGTCGGTGAGGGTGAGCGGCGGCAGCAGCTTCATCACCTCGCCGTCCGGGCCGGAGGTCTCCATCAGCAGGCCGCGGTCGAAGGCTTCCTTGCAGACCGCGCCGGCCAGCTCGCCGTTCGCGAACTCCAGACCGCGCGCCAGGCCGCGGCCCTTCGCGACGAGGTTCGCCTCCGGGTAGCTCTCCACGATGTCCTTGAACGTGCTCGCGATGCGCTCGCCCTTGGCCTTGGTCGACTTCTCCAGCTCGTCGTCGCTCCAGTACACGCGCAGCGCCTCGGTCGCGGTGACGAACGCCGGGCTGATCCCGCGGAACGTGCCGTTGTGCTCGCCCGGCTCCCACACGTCCAGCTCCGGCTTGATCAGCGTGAGCGCCATCGGCAGGCCGTAGCCGCCGATCGACTTCGACAGGCACACGATGTCCGGCGAGATGCCGGCGTCCTCGAAGCTGAAGAACGGGCCGGTGCGGCCGCAGCCCATCTGCACGTCGTCGAGGATGAGCAGGATGTTGTGCCGCTTGCACAGGTCGTCGAGGCCCTTGAGCCATTCCAGGCGCGCGGCGTTGATGCCGCCCTCGCCCTGCACGCCCTCCACGATCACCGCGGCGGGCTCGTTCAGGCCGCTGCCGGAGTCCTCGAGCAGCTTCTCGAAGTACATGAAGTCCGGCATCGCGCCGTCGAAGTACTTGTCGTAGGGCATCGGCGTGGCGTGCACCAGCGGGACGCCCGCGCCGCCGCGCTTCATCGAGTTCCCGGTGACCGACAGCGCGCCGAGCGTCATGCCGTGGAACGCGTTGGTGAAGTTGATGACCGATTCCTTGCCGGTCACCTTCCGCGCCAGCTTCAGCGCGGCCTCCACCGCGTTCGCGCCGCCGGGACCGGGGAAGACGACCTTGTAGTCCAGCTCGCGCGGCGTCAGGATCTTCTCCCGGAACGTCTCCAGGAAGTCCCGCTTCGCGACGGTGAACATGTCCAGCGCGTGCGTGACGCCGTCACGCTGGAGGTAGTCGATCAGCGCCTTCTTCAGATGCGGGTTGTTGTGCCCGTAGTTCAGCGCGCCGGCGCCGGCGAAGAAGTCGAGGTACGGCTTCCCGTCCTCGCTGTAGATCCGGCTGCCCTGCGCGCGGTCGAAGACGACCGGCCATCCCCGGCTGTAACTGCGGACTTCGGATTCGAGCTCTTCGAAGATGCTCATGACGATTTCTTTCGCTCCTACTCGGCGAAATTGACGGGTTATTAGCGGCGCAACGGCCCGATGCGGTAAAGATCCTCGGGTTCGTGCGCCTCCCCCTGCGGAAAATCAGCGACTTCGAACAACCGGCGGTGTTCCAGATCCGCGTTCCAGCGCTTCGCGAACGACTCGAAGAGGCGGATGGACGCCGCGTTGTCCGGAGTGATCGTGGTTTCCAGGTACCGCACGCCCTCGCCGACCAGACGCGTGTACAGGCTGTCCAGCAACTGCCCGGCCAGGCCTTTCCCGCGTTGCGACGCGTCGACCGCGACCTGCCACACGAGCGCGACGTCCGGCGCGGACGGCCTTCGGTAAGCGATCACGAATCCGACTGGCTCGCCGTCGACGCGGGCCACGACCGAGGTGTCCGCGAAATCCTTGCACCACAACAGGTACGCATACGGCGAGTTGAGATCAAGCTTCTGCGAATCGCGTGCGATTCGCCAGAGAGCGGCACCATCGGCCTTGGTCGGGGATTCGATCAAGTGCTTTCCGGACATACTTTGGAAACGTAACAGAGAATTTTCCCGCCGCCAGCGAGCCATGCCACGTCCACCCCCCTCACCAGGGACGACGCGGATACCCCGGTGAGGAGTCCCACAAACATGTTTAGCCAGGCTGAGTTCTGGGCATGCCGTGCGTCTGGGCCGCACACCTTCGGTATGCGGCCTGTGTCTCCCGACCATGGGCCTTCGCGGGCCGGACCGCAACTCCAGCGCCGGAAAAGCGCGGCCTACCTGGGGCTGGGACTGTCCGCACGCGACCGCCGCCGCTTTCCGCGGCCGCGGCGGCCGAGCCCGGACAGCGGCGTCCAGACCGCGGGCAGCAGGAGCAGCGCGACCACAGCGAGCCACCACAGCGGGGCCTGGCCGCGGCGCCAACCGTCCACAACGGTACCGAGCCAGCCGAACAGCGGCTGCGCGATGGGCGGCAGGAAGGCCGCGAACAGCAACGCCGCTATCACCAGCACGCCCAGCACGGTGAGCACCATTCGCCACGTGCGCCTCAAGGTCAGCAGGCTCACCACCAGGAACACGAGCGCCCCGCCCGCGATCGGCAGGCCGAGCCATTGCAGGACGGACCCGCCTTCGCCGCTGAGCACCAGCCCGGCGATCGCGGTGATCGCGGCGGCGAGCAGGTTCCAGGGGCGGCCCAGCCGCGTCGCGCCCTGCGTGACCCACCACGAACTGCGGCTGCTGAGCTGAGCGAATTTCGCCAGCGGCTGGAGGGTTTTCGGGACCCGGGTCGCGGTGGACGCGGCGTTGAGCCCGGCGGCTCCGGCTTTGACAATGGTTTTGGCGAGGAGAGTACTGCCGAGTTCGCCTTCGAAACGTTCAGCGGAAACCTGGCAGGCCTGGAATGCACGCTGCACCTGATCCGAGTTTTCCGGCTGGGCAGCGGTTTTCCCGGCGTCCGGTTCGAGGGGACGGGCGGCCATCAGCTTGCGGAAACTCTCCGAAGCCTTGCCGTTGCCCTCCTTCGCGTCCGCCTCCGCCTGCCGCGCGAGCACCGGCAGCTCCTCCCGCGCGATGTCCAGCTGCCGCGACTTGGCCAGCACCATCGACGTCACCGGCAGACTGGTCGGAATCTCCTTGCCGAACTCGACCGGGTCCAGATTCGCGTCCAGGCCAAGGAAAGCCAGCTCGTCCCCCAGTTGCGAGAGGAGCCCGGGCAGGTCCGCGGGCATCCCGTTGTCCGCGGGCGAGGGCGGCTCCCAGCCGATCTCGCGGAACGTCGTCCGCACCTGCTCCCGGAATTCCTCGGGACCGACGATGTCGCGCAGCACCCGCAGCCGGTTCGGGTCGAGCAGGCACTGCGTCAGCCAGCCCGCGGCGTCGATCCGGCCCCACATCCAGTCGTTCGCGCGCCAGGACGCCTTGTAGAACGCGCCGAAGTTGTTCGCCTGGGTGCCGGTCAGCTTGTCCCGGCCGCGAGAGCGCGCCAGGTCCAGCAAGGTGCGGCTGTCCGCGCTCAGCTGCACCAGGTCGACGCGCTGGTCCACGGCCGGCGCTTCGGCGAGCAGGCCGCGGGTCGCCATGTGCAGCAACAGAAAACGCGCCATCACGAATCCGTCGGCGACGTCCGCGTTGTCCAGGCCGAACCAGTCCAGCAGGGTCGTCACCGTGTCGGCGGCGTCTTCCGACCACTGATTTTCCTTGCCCGCCAACGCTTGCAGCACCCGAGCCGCCGACCGCAGCGCGGCGGTCAGCTCCGGCCACGCCTCGCGGACCGCGTCCGACGCTCCGAGGCCCGCCCATTCGGCGGCCAGCTGGCCGATCCAGTCCGGCATCGCGGTGCCGGGCCGCGGCGGCTCGTGCCGCGCCACCCACGCGGTCAGCCGCACGTCGCGAGCCGCGCTCCGGCGGGCGGCGTGCATTCTCGCGCGGGCCTCGTTGAGCTGCGTCGCCTGGTCGAGGTCCGGTCCCATCCGGAAACCGGCGTTGATCAGCTGGATGCCGGTGGCGACCGCGTCGTCCAGCGTCGAGGTGCGGTACCGGACCATCTCGCCGACCGTGACCGACTCGCCGGGCAGCGTTTCCGGAATCCCGCGCCGCAGTCCGTCGGCCGCGATGTCCTGCAGCAGCGCCGAATTCCCGGCCGCCCACCCACTGTCCTCATCGGACAGTTCGAAGCGGCGGGTGACCGCGCGGACCAAATCGGCCGCGTCGAGCGCGACCCGGCGGTCGAGGTACGCCCGGTGCACCCGGTCGTCCACCAGCTGTCCGCCGCGCAGACCGAGCGACGCGAGCGCGACCCGCGTGTCCCTGGCCCGCGTGACGGCGGAGTTGTGCCGGCTCAATTCCTCCAGCTCGACGCTGATGGTCTGGCTCATGATCGTCGACGCGACCTTCGCCAGCGCGGTGCCGAGCATCGGCGGCTCCGCCGGGTCGCAGGTCATCGGTTTGGCTCCGCCGTCGACCGTCGGGACGACGTAGAGCAACAGCCGCCGCACGTCCGTCGACGACGAGCGTTCGAAAATCTCCCGCAACGCCGGCCGCAGCGGTTTGTTCACCAGCACGCCGCCGTCGGCCAGCCAATGCGAACGCACGAGCTCCGTGTAGTCGGTCATGTCCGGATGCTGCCGGTCCGCCGCCTCCGGGCCGATCGGCATGCGCGACAGCTCGAAGGCGCCCGGGAAGGACGCGCTCGACCGGGCGGCGAGTGCGAGCGGGCCGTGCACCTGGTTATTCCACAATGGACCGGAGAAGCGGAACAGCATGCGATGTTCGGTGTCCCGCACGCGGTTTCCGAGCACGTCGTCGTACTGCGTGGTCTCGCCGTCGAGCATGGTGCCGGTGAGCAGCACGGTCACGTCCGGCGGCTCGGTGGGCACGACGCCCGCCCCGGTGATGTCGTGCATCGCCTGGACCAGGCCGCCCAGCAGCACCTTGTCGCCGTTGAGCACCGAACGCGGCTTCGTCTCGCCGGGGTCGCGGATCAGATTCTCCAGCGACCCGGCGGAGAACCAGGTGTCGCGCAAAACCGCGGGCGTCGACCGGTACGCCTCCGCCAGCCCGAGGCACGCGGCGTTGATGCCGCCCGCGCTCGTGCCGGTGAGCACGTCCAGGCGCACCGAAGCGTGCAAAAGGTCGAGAAGTTTCCGGTAGCCGTTACGTTCGTCCGGCGTGCGCGAAGCGTGCAGCAACGCCGAGGTTTCGGTAGCGACTCCCCCCATCCACACCGCCAGGCTGGATCCCCCCACCATGGCCATCGCGATCCGGATTTCCTGCGGCCACGGCACCGCCGTCTCACCCATGCGGGTCAGTCTCCCGGCCCGGCCCGCGCTTCCACAAGGGGGAGCTGTCAAGCGGCGAGGTGCTCCAGCACCAGTACCTGCGCCTCGCCGACCGCGAATCCGAGCACCGCGCCGGTCGCGATGAGAATCCATTCGTCCTGCTGGAAAGCCGGGCGCAGCAGCTGCTCGAACTCCTCGGGCGACAATTCCTTCATCTTGCCGACCAGGACGTTCCGGATGTCCATCGCGTCCGTAGCGTAATCCTCGATATACCGCATCGTGTCCGGCAGCCGGGTCATGATCTGCTCGGAGATGGCGAGCTTCATGTCCTGGTAGCGGCGGCTGCCGATGGCGAAGACCAGCAACGGTTTCGCGACGGTCGCCGCCCGGCCCAGCTCGCGGTCGAGCTGCCGCTGGATGAGTGCCAGCACGCGGTCGGAAAGCGGGCCGCGCAGCACTGCCTCGATGACGTTGTGCGGTGTGATGATTTCTTTCGCGATCAGCTCGCCGTAGGCCTCGGCGACCTCCGCGCGCCGCTTGAGGAACAGGCCCTGCCAGGTGACGCCGAAGTATTTCTTCGGCTCCAGCGGGTAGAAAATCATCCGCAGCGCGAGCCAGTCGGTGAACCATCCGGTGAAGAGACCGAAGAGCGGCATGATCGGCGGGAATTTGAACAGCACCCACGCGACCATCTGGATCACGCCGATCAGGCCGCCGAACACCAGGCCGGAGCGCGCGATGAACTTGAACTCCTCCGCGCCCGCCTCCTGAAAGATCCGGTTGAGCAGCCGTTTGTCCTTGACGAGGCTGGTCACCACCATGCCCTTGAGGTCGAACACACTGTCCACATCGGACTGGATGAGTTCGAGCACGGCCTTGACCATGTGCGGCGATTCGGCCTGCACGCGCTGGATCACCAGCCGCTGCACGCCGACCGGCAGCGATTCCCACAGGCCCGGCTGATAGTGCCCGGCCACCTCGCGCACGATGTCCTCGACCGCGGCGAGCAGCGGTTTCTCGATCTCCTTGGCGATCCGGTCCGCGTCGAGGCGGGCGACGACCTCGGCCGGTTTGATCAGCTGCTCGGTCATCGTGTCGCACGCGATGCTCGCCATCCGCGCGGCGCGTTTGGGGACGATGCCCTGCCAGCCCAGGAAGGGTTTGACGCCGATGAACTCGACCGGCTGAAACATCATCCGGATCGCGACCAGCTTCGTGCCGTACCCGATCAGCGCGGCGACGATCGGGATGGAGACATACAGCGGCCAGTGCCGGACGAAGTCGTCGAGGATGCCCGAGACGAACCCGCCCATCGAGGTCAGCCGAGGCTCGGGTCGCAGGCCTGCCAGAACTGCGCGCCGAGCCGCGAGACGTGGATCGTGCGGCGGATGATCTTGATCCGCTTCGCCTGCTTCTCCACCTCGCGGACCGATTCGTCGGTCAGCAGGATCTCGTACTGCGTCTCGAGCGAGGGCACCTCCTCGTCCAGTTCGACCAGGCCAAGGCCGATCAGCCGGGTCACGTAGCCGGGCACCTGGTCCGGCAGCGACACCCCGGCCGCCTTGCCGACCGTCGAGGCGTTGCGCAGCAGGATCCGGCCGGTGCCGCCGATGGCGGTGCGCTCGGCGACGTCGACCGCAGGGAACGGAGAGCCGTCCGACAGCGCGGAGAGGATGCGCGCCTCGTCGGGGGTGAGCTGGCGGAGAATGATCGCGTACAGGTACTCGCGGGCACGCTCGCGGCCAAAGCCGATCGAGTGGTTGAGCAGTTCGGCCATCGCCGCGCGCAACGGTTCGACGTGGTCGCGAGCAGGCACCAGCGTCACGGTCGTCTCGACGGCACGGCTGCCGAGGTCGGGGCGGTTCATCGCGGACGCCGCGGTCAGCGCCGCGTGATAGGGATCGTCGACCTCGTCGAGGCGGCGGCGCAGTTCGCTCAGCAGCCCGCGTTCGACCTGCTTGAGGCCACGTTCGGCGGTGTCGATCCCGGGGAGTTTGCGGGTCAGGTCGAAGCCGGTGCGCGCCGCCCATCCGGCGAGCTGGCCTGCCCGGCGGGCCAGGTTGGCCACGTCCTCGGCGGTGCCCCGGCCGTTCGGTCGCTGGTAGTCCACGGGCTGCTCCCCTCACTGTTCGCGCTGATGCTACCTGCGAGTAGGCCGAATAGCCCTGTGATGCCCGGCCGGTGGGTGTTGGATGACGCGCATGACCGCGCCGTGGGGACCGCCGATCGACGTGCTGCCGCTGCTCGTGCGCGAGGAACAGGCGCTGATCGGAGTTCTCTCCGACCTCCGGACCCCGGAGTGGACCCTGCCCGCGTTGGGCGAATGGACGGTGCACGACCTGACCGCGGACATCCTGGGCCGGAAGCTCCGGCGGCTCTCCCGCGACCGGGACGGCCACTTCGCGGACGGGACGTCTTGGGTATCGGCCTGTCGGCAGCTGTCGCCGGAGGTGCTGTTCGCGATGCTCGTGGACAGCACGACCCAGCTGACCGAACTGTGGAAGCACCGCGACCTGGACGAACCGGCCGGGATGCCGTTGTGGCTGACGGTCGCTCGGGACTACTCGGAACAGTGGGTGCTCCAGCAGCAGATCCGGGAGGCGGTGGCAGCTCCGTTGCTGGACGAGCCGGAGTTCCGGACGCCGGTGGTGGACACGTTCCTGCGCTCGCTGCCGCAGACGTTGCGGCCGGTGACCGCGCGGGCCGGACGTCAGGTGGCGTGCTCGGTCGAGGGGGCCGGACGGTGGACGCTTCGCGCTACGGGGGCAGGGTGGGCGATCGACCGGGGCGCGGCTACGTCGCGGTCTCCGCTCGCGTCTCTGTCGACCGACGCGGACACGTTCTGGCGATGGTGCAGCGGCGCGTTGCCGGACGCGGGCGCGCGAGTGCAGGTCAGCGGGGATCCCGCGGTGTGCGAGATCCTGCTGAGCCTGCGGGCTGGTTGAAGCTTCCGGTCAGCGTCGTCGGCGGGCCTGTTTCCGCAGCTGGAGGATGCGGGCGCCGCCGATCAGCGCGACCAGCGCCGCTCCCGCGATGGCGGAGAACAGCATCGCCACCGCGAGCGGCAGGCTGCCGGAAGCGCCGAGGAAGTGGACGGTCGCCGTGTCCAGGTTCTGCAGGATGAACACCAGCAGGAACGCCAGCACGACGATCGCCACGATCACGGCGATCCAGGTCCCGCTGATCCGCGTGGGCTTGACCTTGCCCGTGCGGCCGGCGGGCTTCGCGGCGGACGGCCGCGGTCCGGGTTCGGCTCCCGGTGCGGTGCCCGGGGCGGCGTGGTCGAGTGCGCCGGGCACCTCAGTGCCCGGCGCCTCGGGAATTTCCGATTTCGCGGTCGCGTCGAGACCGTCGTTTCGCGCGTGGGACATATCGTGATTGTCCGCCCACTCGACGTGATGCGCTAATTCAGAGCTTCGCGTCGACCTCGCGCAGCACCCGCAGCGTGTTGCGGCCGGCGAGTTTCGCGCAGTCCTCGTCGCTCCAGCCGCGCTCCATCAGCGCGGCGATGAGCACCGGGTATTTCGACACGTCCTCGAGACCTTCCGGCAAGGCACCGACGCCGTCGTAGTCGCCGCCGAGCCCGATGTGGTCGATCCCGGCGACCTCGCGCGCGTGCTCGATGTGCGCGACGACGTCTTCGATCGTCGCCTTCGGCTTGGGCGGCGCGTCCCAGGTCTTGGCGAACCGATCGCGCTCGCCGAGGTTGAGAAACTCCTTCCCGGCCGCCGTCATCGCCGCCTCGAGCTGGTTGTCCCACTCGGTCACGGAGGCGGAGATGAAGGCGGGCACGAAGGTGATCATCGCGACGCCGCCGTTGCCGGGCAGCTGGGCGAGCACGTCGTCCGGGATATTGCGCGGATGATCGTTGACCGCACGGCACGACGAGTGACTGAAGATCACCGGCGCACTGGAAACCTCGATCGCGGCCCGCATAGTGCTCGGCGCGACGTGCGAAAGGTCGACCAGCATGCCGATCCGGTTCATCTCGCGCACGACCTCGCGGCCGAATTCGGTGAGCCCGTCGTGCTCGGGTTTGTCGGTGCCGGAGTCCGCCCAGGTCGTGTTGAAATTGTGGGTCAGCGTCATGTACCGGACGCCGAGCCGGCGCAGAATCCTCAGCACGCCAAGGGATTCCGCGATGCTGTGCCCGCCTTCGGCCCCGAGCAACGACGCGATCCGCCCGTCCGCGAACGCCGCCTCGGCCTCGTCCGCTGTGGTCACCAGCCGCAGCCGATCGGGGTAGCGCTCGGCCAGCTGGTAAACCACCTCGATCTGTTCCAGTACCGCGGTGACCGCGCTGTCGCCCTTGAACTCGCACGGGACGTAGACCGACCAGAACTGCAGACCCAGTTTGCCTTCGGCGAGTTTGGGAAAGTCGGTGTGCAGCGTCGGCTGGGACACCGTGAGGTCCACGCCCGCCACCGCCTCGACCGGGTTCGGACCGGCCAGGTCGCGAAGTGCCCAAGGCAGGTCGTTGTGTCCGTCGGCGAGGATTGTGGAGGCGAGCAGGTCTTGCGCGCGCGTGAGGTCGGTCATGCCTTCGACCCTAGCCTTGGCGGTTACTCCTGATGCGCTGGTTCATGGGAGGTTTCATTGCCCAGGTAAATTCTCGCAGGCAAGAGGTAATCCGGGTAGACTCCGGCAGATGACCCCGGATCCGCAAACGGACGACGACGAGATCGTGACGTGGTGGGGCCTCGTGATCGAAGGCTATCTGGCCACGCAGAACGCGCTGATGGGAGAAATCGCCGACCGCTTCGGCCTGGCCCCCGCGTCGTTCGACATCCTGCTGCGCCTGGTCCGTTCGCCCGACCACCGCATGCCGATGACCCGCCTCGCGACCGAAGCCGCCCTGTCGAGCGGAGGCTTCACCAAGGTGGCGGACCGCCTGGTCGCCGCGGATTTGATCTGCCGGATCCCGAGCCCCGAAGACCGCCGGGTGACGTTCGCCGCCCTGACGGAACATGGGCTGGAGGTAGCGATCAAGGCGAGAGCCGCGTGCGCGGAGATCCTGCGGCGGATCGTGCTTACGCCTTTGGGGCCGGATGCTGCGGGGTTGGCGGAGGCTATGCGCACGCTTCGGTCGGTGAACGGGTGATTTCGCGGATGTACGGCCTGGCTTTTCTGAACGACTAGATTCCTGGCGGTTGCTTCCGGGCTGCGGCGCTTTCCGGCGATGTGTCTCTCGGGATGGCGAGACTTTCTGGCGGGTTTCCCGGCCGCCCCTCGGATTGCGAGCTTTTCGGGCGGCGCGCTTTCCGGCGGGCCTTTCGGGCGGCGCACTTTCCGGCGGGACTTTCCGACGGGGCTTTCCGGAGGGGCTTTCAGGCGGCTAGCTTTCGGCTGCTCCCCGCCGACACAGCCCCCGCCGACACAGCCCCCGCCGACACAGCCCCCGCCGACACAGCCCCCGCCGACACAGCCCCCGCCGACACAGCCCCCGCCGACACAGCCCCCGCCGACACAGCCCCCGCCGACACAGCCCCCGCCGACACAGCCCCCGCCGACACAGCCCCCGCCGACACAGCCCCCGCCGACACAGCCCCCGCCGACACAGCCCCCGCCGACACAGCCCCCGCCGACACAGCCCCGCCGACACAGCCCCGCCCTTCCCTGGGGGGGCTGCCCCAGCCCAGTCTATCGGCGCGGACCGACCGGCCAGTGCGTTCAGGCCTGGGTGCCCACAGGCGAAGGAAGTTGTGGACAGGCAGGAAAACGCAGGTCAACAGGGTCATCAGGGTCGGTTGACGGGGCATCGGCGGGTGCTGGACCGGGCGATCTGCAATTGGGCGGCTCACGGCTGGTGACTGACGGTTGAGTGACTCGCGGCTGGTGACTGGCGGTTGGGCGGCCGGAGTTGGGTGACTGGCGGTTGGCGGAACCCGGCGGTCTGGCGACACGGCGTGGTGCCCGGCCATGGCGGCGAGTCGGTCATGGATAACTGAAGCCTTCTGACTCCAGCCGTCGGCGGAGGGCGGTCAAGCAGCGGTGTCGGATTCGGCTCACGCTCGACGGCGAGATTCCCAGTTCAGCGGCCAGCTGGTCGTGCCGGAGTTCCGGGTAGTACGCGAGCAGAAACATCATCCGGCGGTGCCGTTCCGGGAACTTCTCCACCGCGCGCCACAGTGCGGCGGCCAGTTCACCGGCCACGGTCTCGTCCTCGGGCGAGGCGACCAGGTCGTGCGTGTCCAATTGCGAGTCATCGACCAGCTTCACCCGTGCACGTTTTTCGACTGCTCGGAGCGCGTGCCTTCTCGCGACGGTCGTCAGCCAACCGGCCACGTTGTTCGAATCTCGCAGGGTCGGCTTACCGCTGAGAAATTCGACCCAGGCCGTCTGGCAAGCGTCGTCCGCGTCGGCGCGAAAGCTCGGGTTCGCGCCGACGACCCGGTTCATTTTCGTCGACAAACGGCGCACTTCGTCTTCGTCCCGCATTCCCGGCTCCCTTCCTCGGTCGGGAATGCTGACGGGACGGGCGCCTCGGCGGATCCGTTTCAGCAGGGTCAACGCCGAATCGTGTGATCAACTTCGGCCGGATGTATCCAGGGCTGGGCGAGCGCCTCGGTCGGCCGAGGAAGGCACGCGGGAGCCAAGTCAACAGGTCGACAAACCGACCCGAGGCAACGAGGCAACGAGGCAACGAGGCAACGAGGCAACGAGGCAACGAGGCACATTGCCATCCGCGCCAGCCATCCGCGCCAGCCATCCGCGCCAGCCATCCGCGCCAGCCATCCGCGCCAGCCATCCGCGCCAGCCATCCGCGCCAGCCATCCGCGCCAGCCATCCGCGCCAGCCATCCGCGCCAGCCATCCGCGCCAGCCATCCGCGCCAGCCATCCGCGCCAGCCATCCGCGAAACCGCGAGCGAAAGCCGCCGCATCAACCCCGCGCAACAGCTTCCGCATAAGCCGCCGCCAAGCGTTCCGTGGCGGTTGGCCCATCCCCGCCCGGACGGGGAATCCCCAGATGCCGTTCCCGAAGCTCCGCCATGAATTCTTCCCACAGCGGCGGCCCACCGGCCTCGAGCAGCTCAGCCCGCACACGCAATTCCGGCGTCGTCGGCCGATGCCGCAAACCCCAGCTCCCCAGCTGCACCAAAACCGGCACCAGCTGGATAGCCGCTTCGGTCAAACTGTAAGTCGCCCGCTGTCCGCGGCCGGCGGAATCGCGCGTGAGCAATCCCGCTTCAGTCAGAGTGCGCAATCGATCGGCGAGGATATTCGACGCGATCCCTTCTTCCGACTGCGACTGCAATTGCCGGAAATGCCGCCGGTCGCCGAACATCACGTCGCGCAGGACCAGCAGGCTCCAGCGGTCGCCGACGACCTCGATCGCGGCGTTGATCGGGCACCCCGAGCGCGGACCGTCCGGCATCGTTTACCTCCTCCGACCACTTGCACTTTACCACCGCCTCCGGCATAGTGCTTTCAAAAGACAAGCGGGGGTCTCGATGCTGGTGCGCGTCCAGTGCTTCAACGCTTCCGCCGACGGCTACGGCTCCGGTCCAGACCAGAGCTTCGAGCAGCCGTTCGGCCATCCCGACCCGGGGCCGCTCTTCGCGTGGGCCGGGGTCACCGCCAGCTGGCCGATGCGCGGCGAGCCAGGCGGCACACGAGGGCTCGACGACTACTTCACCCGCGACATGCACCGCGGCGACGTCGGCGCGGAAATCATGGGACGCAATAAATTCGGCCCGCACCGCGGACCGTGGGAGAACTACGACTGGCAAGGGTGGTGGGGCGACGAACCCCCGTTCCGCACCCCGGTCTTCGTCCTCACCCACCACGAACGGCCCTCGATCACCTTGGGGCAGACCACTTTCCACTTCCTCAACACGACGCCGGCGGAAGCGCTCGCGCAGGCGAAGAAGGCCGCGGGCGACAAGGATGTGCGTATCGGCGGCGGCGTCACCACAGTGCGGCAATTCCTCGAAGCCGGTCTCATCGACACGCTGCACATCGCGGTCGCGCCGGTCGAACTCGGGGACGGGGAACGGCTTTGGAAAAGCCCGGACGAGCTGACCGACCGCTACCACCTGGAGAAGATTCCCAGTCCCAGCGGAGTGGTGCACCACTTGTTCTGGCGAAAGTAAAGCTCAGCGCAGGCTCGGCATCAGGCGTAACGCGTTGCCGGACAGGACGCCGTCCAGGACGTCCGCGGGCAAGCCCAAATCGGCGACCGCGCGGACATTCACGGCAGTTCCCGGCACCCCAGGCCAATCCGTGCCGAAGATCCATTTCCGGGCCAACCGCACGAGATCGAAGCGCGCGTAATACTCCGGCAGTTTCTTCGGCGGCAGCCCGGCGAGGTCGAGCCACACGTTCGGCCTCGACTGGGCCATGAACGCCGCCACGTCGTACCACCAGCCCCGGCCGCCGTGCGCGAACACGAAGTTCACCGACGGGAAGTCTTCGACCACATCGGACAGCAGCGAAGGATCCCCATAGCTGGCACGGGATCCCGGGAACACCGACAGTCCAGAGTGGAGGATCACCGGCACTCCGCGTTCAGCGCACAACGCGTAAACGGGGTACAACTCCTTGTCCGCCGGGGAAAACGCGCCGTGCACCGGGTGGAGCTTCAACGCGACCGCACCCAGCGCGAGCTGTCGTTCCACCTCGTCGACCAGCGGATGGTGCAGATGCGGGTTCACGTTGGCGACCAGGCGGAACCGCTCCGGGTTGTATGCGACCAACGGCAGATTGTCTTCAATCGCCTGGATACCAGTCGCCCGAGGACTGTATTCACAAAACAACAGCACCCGGTCGACACCCTCGCTCGCCATGAGGTCGTCCAGCGCAGCCGGGAGCACCGTGCCGTCCTCGTCGTACACCGTGCGCCACGGGTAGTCACCGGCGAAGTCTCGCGCCCAGTCCAGCCATGCGGGCTTGAGAGTGGGCAGCCGCGGGGTGTGCACGTGGGCGTCCACCACGAACCGTTCGTCGATCATGCCGGCCAGTCGATCACGATTGCGGCTGCGGCACGAGCAGCGACTCGCGCACCATTTCGCGGATCACGTTCCGCCGGATCTTCCCGGTCGCGGTTTTCGGCAGCTCGGCCATCTCCACCACGCCGCGCGGCCGTTTGAACGCGGCCAACCCCTCCCGGCAAAACTCGATCAGCTCCCCAGCGTCCACAGTGGCCGAAGGCGCGGCGACCACGCACGCCACCGGTTTGTCCAATCCGTCCTCGTCCGGCGCGGCGACGACCGCCACCTCGGCAACGGCCGGATGCTGCAGCAGCCGTTCCTCCACTTCGGACGGAGACACCCAAATCCCGCCCGCCTTCAGCATGTCGCCGAACCGGCCGAGACACGTGTAGGTGCCGTCCGAGTTGCGCACGTAACTGTCCCCGGTCCGCAGCCACTGCCCTTGGAAAACCTGTTTCGTAGTCTCGTATCGCGCCCAGTACCCGGTCGCGATGGACGGACCGGACACAAAAAGCTCGCCCGGCCGTCCCGCTTCCGAAATGACCGCGCCCTGCTCGTCCCGGATTTCGACGGAGTACCCCGGCACCGCGACCCCGGTGCTGCCCGGCCGCACCGCGCCCGGCTGGTTGGACAGGAAAATGTGCAACGCCTCGGTCGACCCGATCCCGTCCAGGATTTCCACGCCGAACCGATCCCGGAACCGCTTGTACAACGCCGACGGCAACGGCTCCCCAGCCGAAACCGCATACCGCACCGAGGAAAACGAATCATCCGGCACGTCACTGGCCAGCAGCGCCGCGTAGAACGTCGGCACCCCGAAGAACAGGGTCGGCCGGTCCGCCCGCGCCCGCGCGGCGATGAGCGCCGGCGTCGGACGCGCCGGTTCCAGCAGTGTCGTCCCTCCACAAGAGAGCGGGAAGAACGCCGAATTGCCTAGCCCGTAAGCAAAGAACAACTTCGGCACCGACAAGAACCGGTCCGAAGAGGACACTCCCAGCACCTGCGAAGCGTAAGTCGAGCACACCGCGCGGATGCTCCCGTGCCGGTGCATCGCGCCCTTCGGCTTACCCGTCGTGCCCGACGTGTACAGCCACAGTGCGGGCGAATCCTCCCAAGTCGGCGAGGCCACGACATCGTCCGCCGGGGTCAACGGCCACCGATGCGTCCGCACGCCAGCCGGGAATTCCGCCGGGTCCGCCCGGTCGAGCACCACGTCGGTCACCTCGGGCGCACCGGTCAGCGCGCCCGCCGCCTGCGCGGAAAACTCCCCGGACACGCACAGCACCCGCGCCCGCGAATCGGCGAGCACCTGCCCCAGCTCCAACCCGGTGACCATAGTGGACACCGGCACCGCGACCGCGCCGATGAGCATCGCGCCGAGGATCCCGCTCAGCAGTTCGACGTCGTCGACCATGCAGAACATGACCCGCTCCTCCGGACGCACGCCGAGCGCGCGCAGTCCGGACGCGACCCGGTGGGTCTCCGCGACGAGTTCGCCGTAGCTGAGCGTGCGCCGCGGCGAGACGACCGCGAGCGCGTCCGGACGGCCGCGGCCGAGCAGGTACTCCGCGGCGTTGAAGTTCGCGGGAACCGTCATCGGTGCCCCCTCAGGTGAGGTACACGTACTCGTAGTCGAAAGGTTTTCCGTTGATGCCCTGCCTCGGCGGCGCGACCCAGCTGGCGATCTTCCCGCGCTCGTACACCGGGTGCATGAGCGACCGGACGAACGTCAGGTCCTCGGCCGTCGGGAGCCATTTGTGCCGCGCTGCCTCCCACGTCGCCTCGTCCACGATGCTGCCGTCCGGAGTGACGTGGTGGCCGGAGTTTATGCCCACCTCGCGGTTGAAACCAGGGTGCGGCAACGCGAACCGGAAGTCGATGCCCGCGTCGGCGAGGATCTTGTTCCACCGGTTGACCCCGGTCTGGCAGTCCGCGGTGTACTCGCCGCGCAGGTCGAGATTCAGCAGCAGGATGGCCTGCATTTCCTCGGACGTCCAGGTCCCGTCGTCGCGCGGGCGTTCCAGCACGCGGCTGTCCTCGGTGAGCTTGTGGTCGTCCTTGCGCCGCGTCTCCTGCCAGCGGCCCTTGAGCCCCGCGGTGTAGTAGTTCGCCGCGTTGGTCGACGTTTCACTGCCGAACAGGTCGAGCGACACGGTGTAGTGGAAGTTCAGGTACCGCTGGATCACGTCGAGCGGGATCCCGCCGTGCGACGCGATGTCGTACGTGTCGTGCTCGCGGATGAGTTCGGCGCTGCGCTGCACCACCCGGTCGACGCCGGTGGTGCCCACCATCATGTGGTGCGCCTCCTCCTTGAGCATGAACTCGCAGGTGCGCGACAGCGGGTCGAACGAGCTTTCCTTCAACGTGCCGAGCTGGTATTTCCCATCGCGGTCGGTGAAGTACGTGAACATGTAGAACGCGAGCCAGTCGGCCGTTTCCTCGTTGAACGCGCCGAGGATGCGCGGCGCGTCCGGACTGCCGGAGTTGCGCAGCAGCAAGCCCTCGGCCTCGTCCCGGCCTTCGCGGCCGAAGTACGCGTGGAGCAGGTACACCATCGCCCACAGGTGCCGCCCCTCCTCCACATTCACCTGGAAGAGATTGCGCAGGTCGTACAGCGACGGCGCGGTGAGCCCGAGCAACCGCTGCTGTTCGACCGACGCCGGTTCGGTGTCGCCCTGGATCACGATCAGCCGCTGCAGGTCAGCGCGGTATTCGCCGGGCACCTGCTGCCACACCGGTTCGCCGGCGTGCTCGCCGAACGCGATCCGCCGGTCCGGTTCCCGTTCGGCGAGGAAGATGCCCCAGCGGTAGTCCGGCACGTTGACGTGGTCGAAATGCGCCCAGCCGTCGCGCCCGACACTCACCGCGGTGCGCAGGTAGACGCCCTCGGTCTCCAGCGTGGGACCCATCTCGCCCCACCAGTTCATGAACTTCGGCTGCCAGCCCTCCAGCGCGCGCTGCAGCCTGCGGTCGTCGGCGAGCTGGACGTTGTTCGGGATTTTGGCGTCGTAGTCGATCTTTTCGGGCATCGGTTCAGACCCGCTTCCTGT
This sequence comes from Streptomyces sp. AA4, assembly GCF_000158875.1. Taxonomy (NCBI): domain Bacteria; kingdom Bacillati; phylum Actinomycetota; class Actinomycetes; order Kitasatosporales; family Streptomycetaceae; genus Streptomyces; species Streptomyces sp. AA4. The sequence continues at coordinate 7,736,674 of NZ_GG657746.1, forward strand.
CGAAGACCGCCTTCTGGCCGGTGCCGTAACGACGCAGCGCGCCGTCGGGACCGGAGGCGTTCGGTCGGGTGAAGATCCAGTTCTGCCAGGCGGTCAGCCGCCCGAAGATCTTGGTTTCGATCGTTTCCGGGCCGACGAACCGGTGGTTCGCCTCCATCCCGGTCAGCGCGTCCGGCGACAGCGACGCCCGGCCTTCCAGCGCGATCCGGATCTCGTCCTCCCAGTCGAGGTCGTCCGGGGCGTCGGTGACCAGGCCCAGTTCGACGGCTTCCGCGGCGCTCAGCGGACGGTCGCGTTCGCGGGCCAGCCAGGTCAGATGGTCGTCGTCACCGTAGAACCGCGATTCCAGCCGGGACAGTCCGTTGCCCATCGGGAAGACGCCGAAATTGGCTTCCGACAACGTGATCGTCGCGCGTTCCGGCGAGTCTTCGTCGTCGATCGGCGGCCCGTCCAGCAGGTACTGCCGGTCCGCCGCGAAGGCCAGCTCAAGCAGGCTCCCCGCGAAGCAGCTGCCCGGTTCGATCAGCGCGATCAAGGTGCGGCTGGTGACGTCCAGCCGCTTCAGCGTGCGCTTGTAGTAGTGCAGGATTTCGTTGCTCAGCCAGTCTTTCCCGCTGAGCACGACCTCCTCGTGCGCGAGCACCTGCTCCGGATCGCCCTCGGTGCGCAACACCCAGGTGCCGAGTTCCGGTTCGTTCGTGCGCAGGCGCAGGATCGCGTCGTCCAGTTCGCGAGTCAGCCGCAGCAGCCAGCCGTCGAGCTGCGGTTCCCCGGACGGGCCGAGCACAGTGAGCGTGACCAGCGAGTTCGGCCGGTCATACGCGACACGCACGTGCCGGTACTCGATCCCGTCGTCGGTCACCGTCGGCTCCAGCGGGGCCAGCTCGATCCCCTGCTCGGCGGGCAACCGGTCGGATTCGGCGGCCAGTTCGTGCGCCCGCGACAGCACCTTCTCGCGGAACCCGACGCGCGGCACCAGTTCGTCCACCAGCCGCCAGTCGACCGCGGTCCGGCCCTTGACGCCGTCCGGCCGCGTGGCGAACACGTCCGCGAGATCCCGCCGGACCCGTCGTTTGTCGACCACCCGGGTCAGCCCGCCGGTGCCGGGCAGCACGCCGAGCAGCGGCACCTCGGGCAACGCGACGGTGGACGAGTTGTCGTCGACCAGCAGGATCTTGTCGCAGGCCAGCGCGATTTCGTAGCCGCCGCCGGCGCAGCTGCCGTTCACCGCCGCGAGATAGGTCTGACCGGAGAACTCGGTGGCGTCTTCGATGCCGTTGCGGGTCTCGTTGGTGAACTTGCAGAAGTTCACCTTCCACTCGTGCGGCGACGCGGCGAGCATCCGGATGTTGGCCCCGGCGCAGAACACCTTGTCCTTGGCGCTCGTCACGATCACCGCGCGGACCTGCGGATACTCGAAGCGCAGCCGCTGCGTGGCGTCGTAGAACTCGATGTCGACGCCAAGGTCGTACGAGTTGAGCTTCAGCTCGTACCCCGGCACGAGGCCGCCCTGTTCGTCGACGTCCATCTCGAGCCAGGCGACCTCGCCGTCGACCGTCAGCCGCCAGTGCCGGTAGGTGTCCGGATGCCGCTCGAACGTGACAGGTGTGGTGGTGGTCACGTCCTCGATTGTCTACATGATCTCAACGAACGTCAATGTTGTGTAGACATTTCCCTCGGGACGCTCACCCGGTCGGGCCGCGTCGCCGCCCGGCATCCGAGTACCCACAGTGCGAGCGACGTGAACATGCCGGAGCCGGAGGCGGACCGTCAGACCAGATCGCGCAAGGCGCGAAGCGTGCGCAGGGTCGTTTCGACATCGTCGGACGACAGGTCCGACGCGACCGCATCCGCCCATTTCGCCTGCTTAGCGCCTAGAATCCGCAGCGCCACCCGAGCCTGGTCGCTCAGCTGCAACAGCGGCGCCCGAGCGTCCGCCGGATTGTCCGCGCGGGTGAGCATGCCGTCCCGCAGCAGCCGGTTCACCGTTTCCTGCACGCTCTGCCGTCGCAGCCCCCGCCGCCGGGCCAGCTCCGCCGCGGTCGCCGGACCGTCTTCGAGGAAGCCGAGGACCTGCCATTGCGCGGCGGTCAGCCCCGCTTCCGCGGTGAGCGCGTCACCGGCGGCCAGCAGCGCGCCGTTGGCCACGAAGACCTCGTTGACGAGCTGGGTAAGGCGTTCTGCTCGGGGCGTCCTCGACGGCATGCGTGCTAGTCTTCCATCTCGACAGGTACCTGTCGAAATCAAGGGGGACCCGATGGAATTGCCCGTCGTCGGCGCCGCGCACGAGGCACTGACCGCACTCGTCGGAGATTGGTCCGGCACCGAAGACCTCGCCGCCGCGCCCTGGGCGCCCGCGTCCAGCGCCACGGCCACCTGCAGTTACCGCCGCGCGCTCGACGGATTCGCGGTGCTGGCGGACTACGTCCAAACCCGCGAAGACGGCACGCGAATGCTGGGGCACCACGTCTTCACCGTCGACCCGGCCACCGGCGACACGCTGTGGTTCGGCTTCGACAGCTACGGTTTTCCGCCCGATCTACCGGCCCGCGGCGGCTGGCGCGACGGCACGCTGCACCTCGAAAAGCACACCGAACGCGGCGTCGCGGCGCATCGAATCACCCCGCAGGGAGACGTCCTCACCCACGAAATCGACGTCCGCCTCGGCTCGGACGACGACTTCCGCCCGTTCCTTCGCGCCCGCTACTTCCGGAGTGCGCGAAACTGACGGCATGACCGAGCAGACCATCGAAGCCGACGGCATCACCCTGTGCCACGAATCGTTCGGCGATCCGTCCGCGCCGCCGCTGCTGCTGGTGTGGTGATGGGCCTCGCCGCGCCGATGATCTGGTGGGACGACGAGTTCTGCGGACAGCTCGCCGAGGCCGGTTTCCACGTGCACCGGTTCGACAACCGCGACGTCGGGCGCTCGCAGTGGTGGACCGGCCGGGCCAGCCTGCCGCTCGCGTACTTCCTGCGGTCCGCGCCGTACTCGCTCGGCGACCTGGCCGACGACGCGGGCAAACTGCTCGACGCGCTCGACATCGAAAGCGCGCACGTCGTCGGCACGTCGATGGGCGGGATGATCGCGCAGGAGTTCGCGATCCGGCATCCGCGGCGCGTGCGGACGCTGACCTCGATCATGTCGACCACCGGCGCGCGGCACGTCGGCCTGCCCAGCCCGCGGGCCGCGCTCGCGATGCTGGCTCCGGGGCCGCGCACGCGCGAGGACTACGTGACGCAACTGGTACGCACGTCAAGGCTGATCGGCTCGCCCGGTTACGTGTTCGACGAGGACCATTTCCGCGAGCGCGCGGAACGCACGTACGACCGCGGCCTCAACCCGGCGGGCGTGTTCCGGCAGCTCGCCGCGATCCTGTCCTCCCGCGACCGGACCGCCGATCTGCGCCGGCTTTCCGTGCCGTCCCTGGTGATTCACGGGACGGCCGACCCGCTCGTGCACGTGTCCGGCGGCCGCGCGACGGCTCGCGCGCTGGGCGCCGACCTCGACCTCATCCCCGGCATGGGGCACGACCTGCCGCGCGAGGTGTGGCCGCGCGTGATCGCCGGGATCAAACGGCTCGCTACCCGCTGATCGTCACCGAACCCAGGTTCGAGAAGTGCGCGGCGACACGGGAGCCGGGGCGCAGTTCGACGGCGTCGGTCATGCCGCCGGTCAGCACGAGCCAGCCCGGTTCGAGCGCCAATCCGCGGGCGGCCAGGGAGTTCGCCGCCAGCGCCAGCGCCTCGGCCGGGTGGCCCTGCACGGCGGCGCCGGTCGCGGTGTCGACGATCTGACCGTCGACTTCGAGCAGCGCGGCTTCCAGTGAAAGGTCCAAAGAGGACGGTGGGCGGCCGACTGAGCCAAGGCCGAACAGCGCGGAAGAACCGTTGTCCGCCACGACGTCCGGCAGCGTGAACCGGTAGTCGCGGTAACGGCTGTCGATGATCTCGATTCCGCCGTACACCTGGGAAACCGCGGCGAGCGCGGTAGCCGCGGTGACGCCCGGACCGGCGAGCCGCTCGCCGAGCACGAACACCAGCTCCGGCTCCGCGCGCGGGTGGATGAGCTGCGGCGTCGGCGCGCCCGCGGGCAGCACCATCGCGTCGGTCAGCCACGCGAGCAGGGGTTCGGTGACGCCCATCCGCTGCTGTTTCGCGCGCGACGTGAGCCCGAGTTTCACCCCGATCAGCGTCTCGCCGCGTTCCTGACGCAGCCGCAGGGCCTCGTCCTGGATCGCGTACGCCGTGGCGAGATCGAGGTCCGGCCAGGTTTCGGTGAGCTGCGCGCTTTCTTCCGTGCGGTTGAGCAGTTCCTGCGCGGCGGCAACGATATCGGTGGTCACTTGTCCTCCTCCGGCGCGAACACCGCGGTCACACTGCCCAGGCCGGCCATGGTCGCCACGACGGTGTCGCCGGGGCGGACGGTCTGCGCGGCGGTCATCGAGCCGGGCAGGACGACGTGGCCGGGCTCCAGCGTCACGCCGAGCGGGCCGACGGTGTTGGCCAGCCACACCAGGGCGTTGATCGGCGAACCCAGTACCGCGCCGCCCGCGCCGGTGGCCGCGAGGTGGCCGTTGACGTGCAGCGTGCAGCCGGCGAGCCGCAGGTCGACGTCGCGCAGATCGGTCGGGCTGCTGCCCAGGATGACCCCGCCGGACGACGCGTTGTCCGCGACGGTGTCGAAGATCGAGATTTTCCAGTCGCGGACGCGCGAGTCGACGATCTCCAGCGACGGCAGCACGAAATCGACCGCGCGGACGGCGTCGGCGACGGTCACGCCCGGACCGCGCAGCGGCGCGCCGAGCACGAACGCGATCTCCGGTTCGATGCGCGGCTGCAGGAACCGCGTCGTCGGGATCGGCTGGTGTTCGAGCAGGAACATCGAGCTGGTCAGGTGCCCGAAGTCAGGCTGGTTCACGCCCATCTGGCGCTGCATCGCGGCGGAGGCGAGGCCGACCTTGTGGCCGCGCACCACGTCGCCCGCCGCCACCCACGCGCGGACTTGCTCCTGCTGCACGCGGTAGGCGTCTTCGATGGTGCCGTCGGGGAAGGTCTTCACGAGCGGATCGATCGGCTCGTGGCGCTCGTACGCGCTCGTCAGCAGCGCGACGGCGTCCTGCAGCTCAGCGGGTTCCACGGGCCGAACTTTGCCTGACGGTGCCGCGTGCGCCAACCTCTTCGTTCCATTCAGCGGTACGACTGGATTCTCTCGCTCGATAATCTCTTGCTCGCGAGAGTTTGTCGGCGTACGGTATCTCGTGTTGGCTCCCAGAGAGGACGTGACCCGAAATGGCACCCACCGAGACCGAAGTCGCCCAGCTCGCGCAGGTCCGCGACCGGCTGCGGGAGCAGCATCTGCACCCCGCGGCGGAACGTCCGGCCACGGTCGGCCGCGGCATCCACCACACCGCGCTGCTTTCCAGCGACGTCGAGCGGACGATCACGTTCTACCAGGACATTCTCGGCTTCCCGCTCACCGAACTGATCGAAAACCGCGACTATCCGGGGTCGAGCCACTTTTTCTTCGACGTCGGCAACGGCAACGCGGTCGCGTTCTTCGACCTGCCCGGCCTCGACCTCGGCCCGTACGCGGAGGTGCTCGGCGGCCTGCACCACCTGGCCCTGTCGCTCACCCCGGAGGCGTGGGCGGACGCGCGCTCCCGGCTCGACGCGGCCGGCGTGAAGTACCAGGAAGAGAGCGGCACGTCGATCTACTTCGCCGACCCGGACGGCGCGCGGATCGAACTGATCGCGGACGACCTCGGCGAGATGTACGGGTCGAAGATCGGCTGACCCCTGGACTCGGTGCGCCGCCGGGTTCAGAGTGTGGGCACATGGGCGACTGGGCGGCTTCGCGGCGGAAAGCACGGCTCGACCGGCGGGAAGCGATCGACGGGCTGATCACGCGGGTCCGCTTCGAGGTGCGGCTGCACCTGGTGGAACCGACCGCGATCAGCCGGTACGACGATCTCGCCGAGGTGTTCGCCCTCGGCCACGGCGAGTGTGCCGCGCTGCTGGCGCACCGCCGGTTGCTGCCGTGGTGGGAGCGACGGCTGCTCACGCGATTCGCTCGTCGGCTGCATGGCCGCGCGATCGTGGACAGCGTGGCTGACGTGCCGCCGGGTGCGCCGGTCGCCGGTGCCTTTCGCGAGGAAATCGCCCGCCTCCTTCCCGACGCGGGCGACACCGGCGCCCGCTATGACGTGCAGGGACGCGGTCTGCTGACCGTCTTCCGGCTAGCGCTCGGAGCCCGCGGCGAAGCGTGGCCAGACCGGCACGAGGTCGCGTCCACTGTCGCGCGCAATATCTTGGCGTGCAGTTCGGCGTTCCTGCGCCGGTCGCCGTGGCAGGTGCTGTGGCCGGTGTACCGCGTGCGCGGCCTGCGGTTGTGGCGGCTGTGACCTCGCGGAATCGTTCGCGGCCGGAGGATGTTGAGGAGAGTATGAAGCCTGAAGAAATTCTCGCCGGCGCGCGCACGATCGCGGTGGTCGGCCTGAGTCGCGACCCGGGCAAGGCCGCGCACGGCGTACCGGCTTCGCTGCAGGCGCACGGCTTCCGGATCATCCCGGTGCACCCGTCGGCGACTGAGTTGCTCGGGGAGAAGGTGTACCGGTCGCTGGAGGAAATTCCGGAGCCGGTGGACCTGGTGGATGTCTTCCGCCCGGCTGACGAGGCACCGGACATCGCCCGTTCCGCGGTGACGATCGGGGCTAAGGCGTTGTGGCTGCAGCAGGGGATCGTGTCGGCTGAGGCGCGGAGGATCGCGGCCGAGGGCGGGTTGGAGTATGTCGAGGACCGGTGCACTGCTGTCGTGCGGGCGGTGGCGGGGATTTCAGTCGCTTAACCGGGCGAATGCTGGGGAACGGCCGGGTTCAGCGAGGAAATCGGCGATGATTTGTGCGCATTCTTTCGGGCTGTGCACTGAAGTGTCGCATTCGAGGTCATAGATTCCGTGCGCGTGCACGATCTCGTATTGCCGCTCCGCTAGCCCGGCGGGTCGATCGCCTCGGGCCTGCTCACGCCGCCGCAGCTCCGGCAGCGGGCAGTGCACGCCTACGAAGGTAATTTCCTGCTCCCGCAACACTTCGAGGCAATCTGCCAGCCAATGCGGCCGGAGCACGTGGTCGGCGATCACGCCGTTGCCCGCCGCGGCGAGTCCGGCCAGCATTCGGTGATAGCCGCGCACAGTCCGTTCGAAAACCTCGTCAAACTCGGGCGTGCCGAATTCGGGTGTCTGTGTCCGCGAGCGCATGCTGTTGACTGCGTCCCGTGGCACGTAGAAATACGGTCCCGGCAGCAAATCCACCAGCTCCGCCGCGATACTCGACTTGCCGGAACTGGACGTGCCGTTGAGGAAAATGACGTGCCCGCTCATCCGACGAGCCGGTACCCCACCCCGCGCACCGTCTCGATCGTCCGGGTCCCGAACGGCGCGTCGATCTTCCGCCGCAGATACCCGACGTAAACCTCCACCACGTTCTCGTCGCCCTCGTAATGCGCGTCCCACACATGACCGAGAATCTCGTTCTTGGTCAACGCCGCCCCTTGCCTGCGCAGCAGGAATTCCAGCAACCCGAACTCGCGCGCCGTCAGCTCGATCCGCGTCTCTCCTCTGTGGACAGTGCGCGCGGCCGGGTCGAGCTGCAGATCCCCAGCGGTCAGCACCGCCGGTCGTGCCGGTGCGCCGCGGCGCAGCAAGGCCCGGAGCCGAGCCAGCAAAACGACGAACGAGAACGGTTTCGAGAGATAATCGTCCGCGCCGAGGTCGAATGCGTCCGCCTCGTCGTACTCGCCGTCCTTCGCCGTGAGCATCAGCACCGGCGTCCAATTCTCCGCGGCCCGCAACCGTTTCAGGACTTCATAGCCGGAAAGCTCGGGAAGCATGATGTCGAGCACCACGGCGTCGTAATCGTGCTCCATCGCCGACCAGAGCCCGTCGCGGCCGGTGTGCGCCACGTTCACCGTGAATCCCTCCGCGACCAGGCCGCGGCGAAGGGTTTCGGCGAACTCCAGCTCGTCCTCCACGATCAGCAACCGCATGCTCAGTCCTCCTCGATCCGGGGCAGTTCGATGCTCGGCAGTTCGATCACGAAATGCGCGCCCGGATAGCTCGGGTCGGCCACGTCGACGTACCGCGCGCGGCCGCCGTGCCGGGCCGCGATGCCGGCCACGATCGACAGGCCCAGTCCGGTGCCGCCGCGCCGTCGCGACGCGTCCAGCCGCACAAACCGCTCGAACACCCTCTCCCGGTCGTCCTCGGCGACGCCCGGGCCGTCGTCGCTCACCTCCACGACGACCATCTCATCTTGCACCGAACTCGCAATCCGGATCCGCTCCCGCGCGTGCCCGCAAGCGTTGTCCACGAGGTTGCGTACGGCGCGACGCAGCTGCGCCTCACTGCCGCGCACCTTCGCCGGTCTCGCGCGCACTTCGATCTCGACAGCCGCTTCGCCGCGTACACGCTCTGCTTCGGCGCGGACGATGTCGTCTAGATCGACTTCAGTGCGTGCGGGCCGGTCCGTGGCGTCGTCGGTGCGCGCGAGCATCAGGAGGTCGTCGACCAGCTCTCGCAGGCGCGCGGTCTCGCGAGTGATGACCGGTACCAATTCGTCGGTGGTCTCCGGGTGCTGGTTCGAAACGTCGAGCGCGGTGCTGATGGTCGACAGCGGCGAGCGCAGTTCGTGGCTCGCGTCGGCGACGAAGCGACGTTGCGCAGCTTGTGCGGACCCCAGCCGTTCAAGCATCTCGTTCAGCGTGACAGCGAGCCGGTGGACCTCGTCGCCGCCAGGCGGCAGCGGTACGCGCAACGCGAGGTCGCGCGTCGAAATCTCGGCGACAGTGCGCCGCATCCGCTCTACCGGGCGCAGTGCGGACCCCACCGAGCGATACACCGCGAAGCCCGCGATGCCGAGCAGCGGCAGCGAGATCAGGCCCAGCAGCAGCGTGAGCCGCGCAGAGGCTTCGGTGACCGGTTCGAGCGACCGTGCGGAGATGACGGTGAACGGTCCGCCCGGGCCGTTGACGCCTTCCGAGACCAAGCGGTACTCGCTGCCGTCACCGTCTAAGCCGAGCGGCAGCGTCTCGACGATCTCCTGTCCCGGAGCCGGGCGCGCGGCGGTGATCGCCGGACGGCCGACAATCGCCGGGTCGCTCGCAATCGGCGTGCTTCGCGGCCCGAGGACCTGCGTCAAAGCTTCAGTGTCCCCAGTGCTTGCGACGTCGCTGGGTGACAGGTCTCGCGCGCCCGCGCGCACGAGTTGGACGGCCACCTGCCGCGCGGTGCTGCGCGCGCTTTCGGTGACGCTGCGGTCGAGCGACTGCTGCAGCAACAGCACCACAACGACACACGCGGTCGCGATGGCGAGCGCGAGCGCGAGCACGGCAACCCCGGTTGTCCGCATCCGGACACCTGCGGCGGCGACAAGTCTCACGCACGCAGCGTAACGAGCGCGCAGAGACGTCATCGGGGGCGGCGTGCAGCCAGCCGTTCCGCGCGCAGCGTCTCCACCTCGGCCAGCTCCAACGGCTTCAGCGCATGGCCGAGCACCCACGACAACAGCAGGTCGGCGAGCTCGGGGTTGCGCGCCAGCGCCGGGCCGTGGAGATAGGTGCCGACGACGTGGTCGGTGATCGCGCCCTCGGTGCCGTCGCCGTTGCCGGTGCCCCGGACGACGCGGCCCAGCGGCGCGCTGCCCGGCCCGAGCACGGTCGAACCCTGGTGGTTTTCGAAACCGGTCAACGGGGTCTCGAGCATGTTCGGCTCGACGATCAGCTCAGCCACCGCGCGCTGCTGCGCCGGCTCGGTGACCAGGTCGAGCAGCCCCAGCCCGGCGTGCTCGACGCCGTCGACGCCGCGGAATCGCGTGCCCAGGATCTGCAGGCCGGCGCACACGCCGAACACCGGACGTCCCGCGTCCGCCGCGCTGCGCAGGCCCGCCGAGTTGCGCAGGAAGTCCGCGGCCAGCACCTGCGCCATGTCCTCGCCGCCGCCGAGCAGGTAGAGGTCCAAAGTGGACGGCACCTCGGAGTCCAGCGAAACAGGCACTACCTCGGCGTCGTAACCACGCCACTGCAGGCGTTTGCAGAGCACCTGCGCGTTGCCGGAATCGCCGTACGTCCCCAGCACCTCCGGCAGCAAGAGGCCGATGCCGACGGTCGAATCAGACATCGGGCAACCGGTCCACCAGGTCGCGGAAGGCGGTGTAGTTCGCGACGAGTTCGACCCCGCCCGGCGGCAGCGAGTCGATAGCGCTGACCGGGTCCGGGGCCGACCAATGCGGCACCTCGGCGTAGCAAAGCCGCACCGCGAGGTCCGCGGACCGCTCGCCGGCCACGACGACCTGGCGGCCGCGAAGCCGTTCGAAGTGCACGTCCCAGAGCCACGACAGGTCGCGGCCGTCCGCCTCGTGCGCGTTGACCGCGACGACGACCGGGGTGTCCTCGTCGAGCACGCGCAACGTTTCGGCCCACCCAGCCGGATTTTTCGCAAGCATGAGCCGCACGGAATGCCGGGTGCGGCGAATCGTTCGGTAGCGACCGCCGATATCGGTGATGGTGCGCAGCCGGGCCGCGGCGGTGTGCGGCGGCACGCCGACGCAGTGCGCGGCGGCGAGCGCGAGGGCGGCGTTAGCCCGGTTGGCCTCGCCGGGCAGGCGCAGGTCGAGGTCGACTTGCCGGCCGCCGGGCGTGTGGACCAGGTCGCCGTCGAGGTTCCAGGTCGGCTCCGGGCGGGCGAAGGCGCACACCGCGCACCGCCATTCGCGGTCGGCGTGCGTGATCGCCCCGCCGCAGCGCGGGCAGGAGACGGAATCGCCCGACCAGCGCCGTCCGGTGCCGACCCACACCGGGCGCGCCGCCGCCGAGGCCGCGGAGGCGACCAGGACGTCGTCGCAGTTCGCGACCACGACCGTGCGCGACAGCCCGGCGAACGCGGCACGGAGGTCGCGCTCCATCATCCGGACCTCGCCGACGCGATCGAGCTGGTCGCGGCTGAGATTGAGCAGCACGAGCGCCGCGGGCTGGACCTGCTCGGCCACCCACGGAACGTAGGTTTCGTCGACCTCCAGCACCGCGTACGGCGCGTCCGGGCGGGCCGCGAGCGCGGCCACCAGGCCGTCGGGCATGTTCGCGCCGTCGCCGTTGTGCGCGACCTCGGCTAGGGCTTCGAGCGCGCGGGTCAGCATCAGCGACGTGGTGGTCTTCCCGTTCGTGCCGGTGACGATCACGACCGTGCGATCGCGGCCGAGCCTGCGCAGCGCCTTGGGGTCGAGGCGCAGCGTGACGCGGCCGCCGATCACCCCGCCGCGGCCCAGCCGGGCGGTACGGGAAAACCACGCGGTCAGCCGCCCGGCGGCGACTGACGCCCGGGTGCGCAGACGTGTGGACATCACGCAAACCGTGCGTCACGGGCGCTGTGAATTTCCTGAGAGGGTGACTCCAGTCTCCGTTACCCTTTGTAAGCAGTCTTACCGATCGGAGGTTGAACCATTCGGCGCAACCTTGACCTTGACGAATGACAGAGATCGGTCAAGATCTTCCGTCCATACATCGGAGGTGTTAGCGTCCAACCCCGCTTGATGGCACCACGCACCGGTGACCGGGAACGCAGAGCGACAGGCGGAGGGCGAACGTGGACGCAGCACGCGGGCTGGACCAAAGCGGCACCCTGGAGCGCGGGCTGGCGGTGCTCGAACACGTCGGGCAACACCAGGAGATCTCCACGAACGCGCTCGCCCGGCAGCTGGGTTTGTCGCGCAGCGCCGCCTACCGGATCGTCGGCACGCTGAAGCGGCTGGAGTACTTGGAGGCGGACACCGTCACCGGACGCGTGCGACTCGGCACCCGGCTGGTCGAACTGGGCGCTCGCGCGATGGCGGCGACTGACCTGCACCGCTGCGCACCGCGGTACCTGACGGCGCTGGCCGAGCGTTCCGGCGAGACGACGTACCTGGCCGTACCGGACAACGACGCGATGGTCTACGTCGCGACCGAACGCAGCGCGAGCGCGGTCACGCTCTCGTGCCGCCTCGGCACCCGACGCCCGCAGCACGCGACCTCGCTGGGCAAAGCCTGGCTGGCCGCGTTGCCGGAGGCCGATCGGGTGGAGCGCGTGCGGCGGATGAAACTGGACAGCCTCACGCTGAAGACCATCAACGATCCGGTCCGGCTGCTGGACGAACTGGCCCGCACGCGCCGTCGCGGCTGGGCCGTGGACGACCTGGAGAACGAGCCCGACGTCGGCTGCGTCGCGGCGGCCGTACGGGACCACTCGGGCCGCCCGATCGCGGCGATCAGCGTCGCCGGACCAGCGCCTCGGGTGCTGCGCCGGGCGGACGAACTGGGCGCCACTGTGGCGGGGACGGCGGCTGCGCTGTCTATGCGGCTGGGATACGTCCGAAACCGCTGAGCCCTTGCACTGGGCTGAATCCCGCAGCGCTGTCCGTGCGGCCGGGACACGTCCGATCAGTGCCGCCGAACCAAGCACCCCGCGTCATGCGCCGAGCAGACGAGCTGCGCGCGATAGCGGCCGCCGCCACCAGCCCGCCCGAAACCTCTGAACCATTCACCGGATCGGGTCGGGCAGCCAATTTTCAGCCCTTCTACCAGCGAAAACGGGTTATCCACAGGCGTGTCGACTTGTGGACAACCCTGGGGATGGCCGCCCGCGGACGCGGGAATTGTCGGGCCGCTGGTGGACCGTTGCGGGCATGTCGATCACTCCCGCACCGCACGGTGCCCAGCTATCTCGTTCCCGCTTCCAGCTTGCTGCACGACTCGGCCCGCTCCAGCAGCAGCGCACGCTCTCGCTCGTTGCCGGTCATCTTCGCCGCGCGCTCGAATTCGGCGCGCGCCTCGTCCCGGCGGCCCAGCTTGTACAGAAAGTCGCCGCGCACGCTCGGCAGCAGGTGGTAGTTCTTCAACGCGGGCTCCGCCAGCAATTTGTCCACCAGCGCCAGCCCGGCTTCCGGTCCTTCCGCCATCGAGACCGCGACGGCCCGGTTCAGCTCGATCACCGGAGACGGCGTGAGCTGCGCCAGGCCCGTGTACAACGCCGCGATCCGCGCCCAGTCGGTCTCCTCGGGCGTGACCGCGACGGCGTGGCACGCGGCGATCGCGGCCTGCGCGGAATACGGCCCGTACGTGCCGTCCGCGAGCCGTTCGGACCGGGCCAGCGCGGTGAGGCCGCGCTGGATCAGCAGGCGGTCCCAGCGGCTGCGGTCCTGGTCCATCAGCAGCACCGGTTCGCCGTTCGGGCCGGTGCGCGCCGCCGAGCGCGACGCCTGGATCTCCATCAGCGCCACCAGGCCGTGCACTTCCGGTTCGCCGGGCATCAGTCCGGCCAGCACCCGGCCGAGCCGCAGCGCGTCCTCGCACAGCGCGGGCCGCATCCAGTCGTCGCCGCGCGTGGCGGAGTAGCCCTCGTTGAAGATCAGGTAGATCACTTCGAGCACGGCGGGCACCCGCGCCACGCGCTCGTCGCCGACCGGTGTTTCGAACGGCACCTTGGCCTCGGCGAGCGTCTTCTTCGCCCGCACGATGCGTTGCGCGACCGCGGATTCCTTCACCAGGAACGCGCGGGCGATCTCGTCGGTGCTGAGCCCGCCGAGCATGCGCAGGGTCAGCGCCACCCGTGCCTGGGTCGACAGCACCGGGTGGCACGCGGTGAACACCAGCCGCAGCAGGTCGTCCTCGATCTGCTCGTCGTCGAGCACCGCGTCGAAGTCGGGCAGCACGCCCTCGCCGAGCTGCTCGGCTTCCCGGCCGATCTCGTCCAGCTTGCGGCCGAGGGTTTCGTTGCGCCGGAACAGGTCGATGGCCCGCCGCTTCGCGATGGTCATCAGCCAGGCGCCCGGGTTGCGCGGCACCCCGGTCTCCGGCCACTGTTCGAGCGCGGCGACGAGCGCGTCCTGCGCCAGCTCCTCGGCGAGGCCCACGTCGCGGGTCATCCGCGCGAGACCGGCGATCACCCGCGCCGACTCGATCCGCCAAACGGCCTCTACCGCATTTCGCGTGTCCACCGGCCCATCAGACCGGCCCGGCCCGCCCGAGGCAACCCTCGGGCGGGCGCGGCGTCACAGCTCGCCGGACATCGGGCGGATCTCGACGGTGCCCGCCTGCCGGTCCGGATTGGGGACCCGCTTCATCAGCTCGACGATTTCGGCGAGCGACTCCCCCTCCAGGATCCACACGCCGGCGACGAGTTCCTTGGTCTCGGCGAACGGGCCGTCGACCACGCTGGGCTTCGCGTCGCCGTCGAACCACAGCAGCCGGGCGCCTTCCGAGCTGGGCGTCAGCCCGGCGGCCTGCACGAGGTGCCCGGATTCGGCGAGTTCCTCGTTGAACCGGCCCATCTGCTCGATCAACTCGCCGCTCGGCGCGGCTCCCGCTTCGGATTCCTCACTGGCTTTCACCAGCACCATGAACCGCATCAGTTCTGCGCGGCCTGCTCGCGCACCTTCGCTTCGGCATCCCGGAGTTCCGGGGTGAGGTTGTCGCCGAAGTCGTCGGCCTCGAAGATCCGCCGGATCTCGATCTCGTGGTGCGCGCCGTCGGTGTTGGGCACGCGCTTGATCCACTCCACGGCTTCCTCGAGCGAACGGACCTGGAGGATCCAGAACCCGGCGATCAGCTCCTTGGTCTCGGCGAACGGGCCGTCGACCACGCTGGGCTCGCTGTCCCCGGAGAACTTCACGCGGGCGCCCTCGGAGCTCGGCGCCAGCCCCTCGCCCGCGAGCATCACGCCGGCACGCACGAGTTCCTCGTTGAACTTGCCCATCTCGGCGAGCAGCTCGGTGCTGGGCAGCTGGCCCGCTTCGCTCTCTTCGCTGGCCTTCATGATCACCATGAATCGCATCTTCGGTTCCCCTTCGGTCTCGGCTTGCCTTCACCACTGCGTCGAACAGGTCGCGGCCGGATCGACAAGGTCCTCGAACTTTTTTTCTGATCGCGAAACTAGCAGGTCAGGCGAACCTCGGAGGACAAAACAGGCGTGGGAGAATCTTCGTCCGTGGCAGTACTCCCCGATGCTCTCCGCGCCGCCCTCGACGACGAGCTGGCCCGGTTCCCCGAATCCCGGCTCGCGCAGGCCGTGGAGCGGCTCAGCAAGCGTTATCGACAAGGCGACTCGGCGACGTCGCCGATCCTCTCTTCGGAGCTGGATGTCGCCGCGTACGCCGGGTACCGGATGCCGGCGACGTACGCGGCGGTCAATGCCGTGCTGGGCGAGGTGGCTGCCGCCGCGCCCGGGTTCGCCCCGAAGACGCACGTCGATGTCGGCGGCGGCACCGGAGCAGCGGTATGGGCCGCAGCCGACGTCTGGTCGTCGCTGGAGAAGTGCACTGTCCTGGAGCAGGTGGCGGCCGCGCTGGCGTTGGGCCGCAAGCTGGCGGCGAACGCCGACGAGCCAGCCGTCCGCACCGCGGCCTGGCAACGCGGGCTGGTCGATTCCGCATCCGCGGCACCCGAGGCCGACCTGGTCACCCTCTCGTACGTCCTCGGCGAGCTGCCGGAACGCGGCCGCGCCGACGTCGTCCAGTGGCTCGCCGCGAAAGCCGGCACGGTCGTGCTCATCGAGCCCGGCACCCCAGCCGGGTTCGCGCGGATCCGCGAGGCGCGCGACGTCCTGCGCGGGATGGGTCGCAGCGTGGTTGCTCCGTGCCCACACGACGACGCCTGCCCGATCAAGCCGGGCGAGGATTGGTGCCACTTCTCCGCACGGCTGCCGCGAAGCGGGGTGCACCGGCGCATCAAGTCCGGCACGCTGGGATTCGAGGACGAGAAGTTCTCGTACGTGGCGGCCACGTCGGCACCCGTCGACCGTCCGTCGGCCCGGATCATCCGGCACCCGCGCAAGCACAAGGGGTTCGTGCAACTCGACCTGTGCACGGTCGACGGACTCGCGCCCGGCACCGTCGTGTCGAAACGGCACGGCGTGCGGTACCGCGCCGCCCGCGACGCGGAATGGGGAGACGCCTGGAGCGTCGAGTAGGTCGTCTTCTCCGGCCGCGGTGTCCGGATGGCCGCGCCGGCTCCGACTGTCTGGCGCCAGCGGAACTGAACCGGAGAGGACACCCCATGGACTTCCCCGAGCGTTGCGCCGAGATCCTGCGGCAGACGGAACTGCTCGCCGCGGCTGTCGAAGGCGCGGACCGGACGGCGCGGGTCGCCGCGTGCCCGGAGTGGAACCTCGGCCAATTGCTCGAGCACGTCAGCACCGGGCACCGGTGGGCGGAGGAGACCGTCCGGACGCGGGCCCGCCATTGGCTGCCGGACGACGAACTCCGGAATCCGGTGGACACCCCACGACCGGCGTCGTGGCTCGTCGACGGGGCGAAGGCCTTGGTGGCGACGCTGCGCGAAGCGGGCCCGGACGCGGAGGTGTTCACACCGGTCCCGAACGGGCCGCCGCGAGCAGCGTTCTACGCACGCCGGTTCATGAACGAGACCTTGATCCACCGCGCCGACGCGACGCTCGCCGCGGGCGGGGAATTCACCGTCACACCGGAGGTCGCGCACGACGCGATGGAGGAATGGCTGGAACTCGGGTCATTGCCGCAGTTGCTGGAGTTTGTCCCCGAACGCCGCGAACTGCTCGGCCCGGACCGCACGATCCACCTCGCGCCGACCGACCACGCGGCGTCCTGGACGGTGGACCTCACCGGCGATCAGCTGGCCTGGCATCCGGGTCCGCCGGCGAACGCGGCGGTCACCGCGGCCGCACCGCTGGGCGATCTGCTGCTGATGGTCTACGGCAGGCTGCCCGCGGAGGTCTCGCACCGCACCGGCGACACGGAGTACCTGGACCGCTGGCTCTCGCTCGTCGGTTTCGGCTGAGCCGGTCAGTCCCAGCGGATCGGGAGGCTCTTGATCCCGTTCTGGAAGTTCGACCGCAGCCGGCGGGGTTCGCCCGCGAGCCGGACCTCGCCGAGCTGGTCGAACACCGCCGCGAACAACGCCCGCATCTGCATCCGCGCGAGGTGCGAACCGAGGCAGAAATGCGGGCCGTGGCCGAACGTCAGGTGTTCGCTCGGCGCGCGCGTCACGTCGAACACGTCCGGGTCGGGAAAGACCGTCTCGTCACGGTTGGCCGAGGAAAACCACACCACGACCTTGTCCCCGGCCTTGATGTCCACATCGGACAGCCGGGTGTCCTGCGTCGCGGTGCGGCGGAAGTGCATCACCGGCGTGTGCCAACGCAGCATCTCTTCGACCGCACCGGGAAGCAGGCTTCGGTCGTCGAGCAGTTTGCGGTACTGCTCGGGATGCGCGAGCAGCGCGGCCATCCCGCCCGGCAGGCCGTTGCGCAGAGTTTCGTTGCCAGCTACCGAAAACAGCCAGAAAAGGTTCTCGAACTCCTCGATCGACACGCGGCCGCCGTCGTCGTCCACGTACTGCATCAGGTTGCTCATCACGTCGTCGCCGGGGTGCTCGCGTTTGTGCTCGCCCAGCGCGTGCGCGTAGGCGTAGAGGTCCGGCATCCCGGCGCGGCTGCGCGGATCCGGCATCCGGCCGTCCGGCCCGGGTTCCGGGCGCACGGCCAGCGCGGCGCGGGCGAGGTCGGTGACGTCGTTCGCGTCGACGGTCGCGCTCACCGCGTATTCGGCGTCCTGGAAACCGATCACGCGGTTGCTCCAGTCGAACATCAGCCGGCGGTCCCGCTCCGGCACGCCGAACACCTCGGCGAGCGTGAGCAACGGAAGATCGGCGGCGATGTCCTTGGCGAAATCGCATTCGCCGCGATCGGCCACTGCCGCGACGAGATCCCGTGCCCAGCCTTCGATCCGTTCGGCGATCCGGCCGACCGCGCGCGGCGTGAACGCTTTCGTGAGCAGCCCGCGCAGCCTGCCGTGCTCGGGCGGGTCCATGTTGAGCATCATCCGGCGCACGTAGCGCAGGTCCTCGGCGGTGGCCGGGTCGCGGATCTGCGTACCGCCCAGCTGCGACGAGAACACCGCCGGGGTGCGGAGCACGTGCCGCACGTCGGAATGGCGCAGCACCGCCCAGAAGTCGTCGATCCGCGTCACCGGCGTTTCCCGGCGCAGACGGGCAAGCAGGTCGTAGGGCACGCCCGTGACGTAGGTGTCCGGGTCGGCAATGACAGCACTCGACACGTTCCGACCCTAGCCCCGAGGCCGCCGCCTGCGGAAAGATCCGTCCGGTGGAAAAGCTGAAGCTGCGCGTCACCGGACAAGGCGAACCGCCGGTCCTGCTCCTGCACGGGCTCGGCGCCACCGGCGCGGTCTGGGACGGCCTCACCGGCCAGCTCGGCCGGCGGCTGCTCGCGCCGGACCTGCCCGGCCACGGCGGCTCGCCGCGGCTGCCCGAGTACACGTTCGAGGCACTCGCGGCCGCGGTCGCTAAAGCGCTGGACGAGTCCGGCCCGGTCGCTGTCCTCGGCCATTCGCTCGGCGGTGTCGTCGCGCTGGAGCTGGCGAGCGGGCGCTACGGGCTCGACGTCAGCAGCGTGCTGGCGGTGGGCATCAAGGTGGAGTGGAGCGAAGACGACCTGGCCCGTGCCGCCGCGATGGCCGCCCGTCCACCAAGACTGTTCAACACCCGAGAGGAGGCCGAAACCGCCTGTCTGAAGATCGCCGGACTGACCGGACTGGCTCCGGCCGACCCGGACGGCGTCACCGAGACCGCGGACGGCTGGCGGCTGGTCCTGGACCCGCCCGCGTTCGGCGTCGGCCGTCCGGATATGCCAGGGCTCCTGGCCGCCGCGCGCTGCCCTGTGGTGCTCGCCACCGGCGAGAACGATCCGATGTGCCGTCCCGAGCAACTGCGCGCCCTGGATCCCGAGGCAGTGGTCCTGTCCGGGCTGGGGCACAACGCGCACGTCGAGGATCCAGCCGCGGTGGCGGCGCTGCTCACCCCGCGAACCGACTGAGCAAGCGCTTAGACTGACCGGGTGACGACGATCGATCCGACCCGGACCGGGCTAGACCAGCTGCTGAAGCTCGAACCGCTCGAGCTGAACCTGTTCCGCGGCTGGTGCCACCAGGGTTCGCCGCAGCGGGCGTTCGGCGGTCAGGTCGCGGCGCAGGCGCTCACCGCGGCCGGCGCGACCGTGCCCTCCGCGCGGCACGTGCACTCGCTGCACGGCTATTTCATCCGCGGCGGCCGCACCGACATGCCGATCATCTACGAGGTCGAGCGCACCCGCGACGGCGGTTCGTTCACCACGCGCCGGGTCGTCGCGATCCAGAACGGCGAGAGCATTTTCAGCCTTTCCGCGTCGTTCCAGACGGAGGCGGAAAGCAGTGCGCACCAAGCGCGGATGCCGGACGTCCCCGCCCCGGACGAGGCAGGCGTCGTCGAGCAGGACCGCTCGCCGATCGTCTTGTCCGCCATCGAGGTCCGCTTCGTCAGCAACCCGGAAACCGGACTGCCCGACACCGGCCGCGGCCCGCGTCAGCAGATCTGGGTGCGAGCGAAGGACGCGCTGCCGGACGCCCCGCTGGCGCACGTCTGCGCGCTCACCTACATCTCCGACATCCGCCTGGCCGGCACCGCGCTGCTGCCCCACCGCGCCGACCCGGGCGAACCGCAGCTGACGTCGCTCGACCACGCGGTGTGGTTCCACCGCCCGTTCCGCGCGGACGAATGGCTGCTGTTCGACATGGAAAGCCCCAGCTACGCGAACACCCGAGGCCTGACCCACGGCGAGTTCTTCACTACCGACGGACGACTCGTCGCCTCGGTGACGCAAGAAGTACTGCTGCGCAGGCGCTGACTCAGTCCGATGTAGACAGTTCAGCCAAGCCGGACCCGCACCGGCCCGGCCGGCTCCGCGGCGGCCTCGGCAACCGGCTCGCGCAGCACCTTCGACAACTGCCACGCCTCGAGCCCGGCGAGGACGGTGTTGGCGACCACGAGAAGCAAGTACAACCCGGCCTGCACCGAAAGCCGGAACGGATGCTGGTCGGAAGACCCGGCCAGCAAAGAAACATGGCACGCGACGACGACCGCCATCGACGCCGCGGACAACCCGCCGAGCACGATGAGCAAGGCCCGCAGCACCCGGGTGCGCCGCCAGTTGAGGTAGCCGGTCTGGACCAGATCCGGCGTGCTGACCATGACCAGCCCGCAGCCGTACCCGGAAAAACCGCCGACCACGCCGCCGCCCGCGACCAGCGCGGTCGTCAGGTGGTACGAAACCGGAACCCGGTAGGCGGCGAGGATCGCGGCCACACAGACCAGCAGCCCCAGCGGCAGGTGCGGCCAGCCGTACCAGGGAAGCCGCCGCTCCATCCGGAGAATCGTCGGCAGATCGACATCGCGGTACGCCTCGGGGTCGCGCAAAGCCATTCGCACCGTTCCTCTCGTCCCGGAAACCCCCGGTGTGTGCGCGGTGACCGGCGAAGCCTAGGGCAGGCCGCGCGACCGTGCAAAACCCACGCGAACCGGCCGGCAGGCGGGACCAGATCACCACCCCTACTTTCGCACCCGGCCCCCGACCCCGCGCGGACTGGGAAAGACCGCGTGACCCACGCCACCCGACGGTCCGCGCGCATCCTCTCGACCAGCAGGAATCATCGCCGAATCCGCATTCATTTCTTGCGGTTCATAGTGGGTCGTCCCGGGATGTCCGGTAGAGCGATTTTCTGTCGGTGGTGCAAGTTAGGCTGCAGGCATGAACACCGACGCACCCACCGTCGCCGCCGAAGATCTCGCCCAAGGCCAGTGGTTCTGGCACGAACCCGCGCCCGGCCTGCGTTCCTGGCCGCTGCAGGTGGCCACGGCCGAGATCCTCGAAGACGCGGTCCGCATCATCACCACCGACGAGGTCCGCGAACTGGTCTCGTACGCCCGCGACCGCCGGGTCCGCCTGGCCGTCGCCTCCTGAACGACGACACCACCGGGGAAGCACTGGGGAAATCTGGGGGGATTGGGCCGACCGCATCCGCGAGCGGCCCGTCCACTATGGACACCACATCGGACGCCGCAGCCTTCGTCAGATCTCGGGCTGAATCTTCTTAGCTTTCGGCAGGTTTTGCCGCTCTGCGCTTAGCCCTGTCCCACGACGATCGCCAGGCGACTCAAATCTGTCGGCGGGCTTACCGCCCCACCCGTCAAGCGACCACACCACGCTGTCCCGTCGCGTAGCCGTGCGGCACTGCCCGGTGTATCCCGCCTGTCGCCAGCGGATCCGTTGCCTTGCAAGCAGATCTCCGTCGCCCGCGCCGCGACCAAGGGGCTTGCTCAGCGGGACAGGACGCCTTGCAGCAGGACGTCCAGGAGATGCCGAGCGCGGGAATCCCACTCGTCGTCGTCCAAGCGGGTCAGGTAGCCCGAGAGGATGAACAGGTCGCGGGCGTCGATGTCGGGGCGGATGGTTCCCGCGGACTTTCCGGCGTCGAGCAGGAGGGTGATGGCGTCGCCGAGCGGGCCGTGGCTTTCTTCGGACAGGCCTTTCCACACCGCGGTTTCCAGTGCCGCGAAGACGCCGCGTTTGACTCGGGCGTATTCGGCGATCCGGTCGAACCACCGGGACAGCGCTTCGACTGGTTCATAAGCAGCCAGCAGTTCCGGGGCCAGCGCGACCAGGTCCTCGACCTCCTGCCGGTACACCTCGGCGAGCAAGTCCTCGCGGGTGGGGAAGTGCCGGTAGAGCGTGCCCTGCCCGACGCCGGCCGACTTGGCCACCGCGTTCAGCCGCAACTCCCCCGAGGAAGCGACCGCTTCGCGGGCGATCTCGACGATCCGCTCCCGGTTCTCCCGGGCATCAGCCCGCTGGGCCGCGCTCATCGGCGACGACCGGTACCAGTGGAGACGCACATATCGCCACGTTATCGCGGACCCCGCGAGTGCTGCATAATCTGCGGCCCGGCACCGCCCGGCGGCGGCCAGGCACGCCCGACAGCGGCCAGGCGATCACGGGGGACGGCAGCGTCCAGGCCCACCGACGAGCACCGCTCCAGAGAAACAGCAACGTCTCCGCCTGCCAACCACGGCTGGGAGAACGACAGCGTCCCCAGCCGCCAACCACCACGGCACCCGCCGAAACAACAACCTCCCCACCCACCAACCACCACCACACCCGCCGAAACAACAACCTCCCCAGCCGCCAACCACCACCACACCCGCCGAAACAACAACCTCCCCAGCCGCCAACCACCACCACACCCGCCGAAACAACGCGCTCATCCACCACGCCCAAGGCACCCGCGAAACGGTCACGTCCCCCGCCACAGCCGAGACTCCAGGCAAACTCCGCCCGCCAGCGCCCAAGGCACCCGGGGAGCGGCAGCTTCCTGCCCGTCGACAACCGAGGGCACTCCGGGCACGACAACCCTTCTGGTCACAATCAGCACGCCCCGATCAGCCCGCCGCACCCCGCTCCGGCCAGAACCCCACCAAGCGCGGCCCCCAAGACGTTGTCCGCCAAACGGCATTGATAACCCCCACCCGCCCGTTGAAACACGCCGCGCATAACTCCCCGATTCGATTGACAACCCTTCCGGCCCCGGCAGAGGCTGGTCACAAGCTGCCAACGCCCGGCGCGGTCCGGTTACCCTGTCAACGGGCCGAAAACCGCACCGAAAGGCTGGCCCCGGCACTGAACCGCCAACGTCACGAGTTCTCTGGTGAGGAAAACGATGTCGATCGAGCACCGCGCACTATCCGACGGCAGCCCGGACCGGCGGGTGGCCGCGTTGGAGGAGGCTGTCGCGGGGCTGGCGAGGCGGGTCGGGGTGCTTGAGGCCGAGGCGGAGATCCGCCGCGTGCAGGCGCGCTACATGTTCCTCTGCGACACGCCTTGCCCCGAGTTCGGCGTCAACAACGACGACGAGCGGATCGACCTCATCATGGAGCTTTACACCGAGGACGCGGTCTGGGAGGGCGTCGGCGAGTACTACGACGGGCAGTTCGGGCGAGCGGAAGGCGCGGACGCCATCCGGGCGCATTTTCAGCGCTTCTGGGGCGAGAAGAAAGACCCCGAGCTTCTGCTGAACGCGCATTATCTCACCTCCGAGCAAATTCACGTGGACGGCGACGAGGCCACCGGGCAATGGATCCACATGCAGCCGTGGCTGTTCTCCGACGGGAAAGCGCTCCTGCGGTCCAGCCGGTTGAACAACGCGTTCCGGCGGGTCGGCGACACCTGGCGGATCACCCGTACTCGCACCGAAAACGTCTTCATCGCCCCGTTGCCGGAAGGCTGGGCCAGCGACTATCCCTCGGCCTCGGTGCTGATGAAGCCATGAGCGACGACCCGGTCGTGCACGTGGTGGACGACGACGAGGACCTCCGGCAGTCCCTGGTTTTCCTGCTGGAGAGCGTCGGCGTGCAAGCTCTCACGTACCCGGACGCCCAGACGTTCCTCGACGAGTTCGATCCGGCTGAGCCCGCGGTCGTGATCGTCGACGTGCGCATGCCCGCGATCAGCGGTTTTCAATTGCAGGAAAAACTCGCGGAAATCGACTGTCCGGCTCCTTTAATCTTCTGTTCCGCGCACGGCGACATTCCGATGTCCGTCCGCGCGCTCACCGCGGGGGCGGTCGATTTCCTGGAGAAGCCTTACCAGGCACAGCGCATGGTCGAGGTGGTCCAAACGCAGCTCATCGAGGCCCGCCGCCGGTTCGCGGAGCATGCGGAGCGGCAGGCGGTCCGGGCTCGGCTCGACACGCTGACTCAGCGCGAGCGCGAGGTGCTGCGGCTGGTGGTCGACGGGATGCCCAGCCAGGCGATCGCGCATCGGCTGGGCACGAGCGTCAAAACCGTGGACGTGCATCGGGCGCGGATCAAGGCGAAGACGTCGGCGGACAGCCTGGGGACGCTGGTCCGCGACATCCTCACCCATCGCGTCACCGTGTGAGCGCGGCCTCCACCCAACGACCCGTGCCCAGCAGCGCGGACTCGTCGGAAGCGCGGCCGACCAGCTGCAAGCCCAGCGGCAGGCCAGCCTCGTCGCGCAGGCCCGGCACGGCGATGACCGGGAGGCCCAGCGCTTGCCACGGGCGGCTGAGCACGGGATCGCCGGTCGCTGCCAAGCCAGCAGGGGCCGAGCCGAGCGCGGCGGGAGCGAGGACGGCGTCGTAGCCACCGACGATCTCCGCGAGGCGCGTGGCACCGGAAGCGACGACGTCCAGTGCGGCCTCGTATTCCGCTCGCGGCATCTCCGCACCGGTACGGAGCAGTTGCGCCAGTGGGGCGCTGAGGCGGTCCGCGGAAGCAAGCTCGACCGAACGTTCCCGCGCCGCCTCGTAGGCCATCACCACGGGGTGTGCGGCGGTCAAAGCAGGTACCAGAGCGGGATCCGGGAATTCGTCGACGACGGCACCGGCGGCGCGCAGCAGAGAAACCGCGGTGCCGACCGCATTTTCCATAGCCGGGCTCACGTCGGCCGAGGACCACACCAGCAATCGCGGCGCGGAAGAGGGAGCAACTTCCGGCTCGCCCGACAGCGCGGACCAGGCCAACGCCAGATCGGAAACCGTCGCGGTGAACATGCCGTGGCTGTCCAGGCTCGGGCTCAGGCCGGTGACGCCGTCGACCGGGAACCGGCCCCGGGTCATGACCAGCGAGGCGACGCCGCAGAACGCCGCCGGTCGCGTGACCGAGCCAGCGGTTTGGGACCCGAGAGCCAACGGGACGTGTCCGGCGGCGACGGCAGCGGCGGAACCGCTGGAGGAACCGCCGGGCGTGTGGCCGGGTGCCGCCGGATTACCCGTGGGACCGGGTGCGAAGAAAGCGAATTCCGTGGTGACCGTTTTGCCGATCGGCACTGCTCCGGCCCGACGCCACTCGCGCACGATCGAAGCGTCCACAGTGGCCGGTGCGGCGTCCGCGCGCAGGACGGAGCCGCAGCGGGTCGGGAGTCCGGCCAGGTCGATGATGTCCTTGACGCCCAACGGAACTCCGCCTAGCGGTCCCGGCGAAGAAGGCAAGTAGGCGGACGAAACCCAAGCGTCGTAAGAAGCCGCGGCGATCCGGGAACGGGCTTCCGCCGCAGCGGCTTCCGGCGTCGTCCGGCCCGCGACCAGATCAGCGACCAGCGCGCGCAGCGACCACGGGGCGGTCACGGCTGGGTCCAGGCGGCGTCGGCGGTCCAGTAGTCCATGCCGCTCGCGCTGACCGCGTGCCGCCACTCCGACGTCCGGCGCAGCAGCGGTTCGACGCGGGCGGTGGCCTCGTCGGCGGCGTCCGGGCCGTCGGCCGGGACCTGCCAGTGCACCCAATCCAGTTCGCGGCCGTGCTCGTCGTGCACGAAGAGGTCGACGTGCCGCCAGCCGTAGCCGTGCGTGTCGTTGTAGCAGGTCAGGGTCATCCGGTCCACGGGTTCTCCTCGATCAGGCGTCGATCAGGCGCTCAGCGCGGCAAGCCGGTGGAAGCGGCGCTGGAAGTACACCAGGGCGCCGCGGTCCGGCGCGGTCAGCACCTTCTCGATCTCCACGAACAGCACCGAATGCGACCCGTGTTCCTGTTCGGCGACGATCCGGCCGACCAACGAGGCCGCCGCGCCGCGCAGGACCGGGGCGTCCTCGCTGTCGAGGTCCCAGCAGTCCTGGTCGAAGCGTTCCGCGGTCGGCACCTTCGTCGCGCCGGCGAAGTGCATCGCCAGGTCCTCCTGTCCAGGGCCGAGGACGTTGACGCAGACCTGGCCGTTGCCGACCAGGATCGCGTGCGACCGGCTCGACCGGTTGACGCACACGAGCACGGTCGGCGGGCTGTCGGTGACCGAGCAGGCGGCGCTCACCGTCATCCCGGCGAGGCCGTGCGGGCCTGCGGTGGTCACGACGTTGACGGCCGCGGAGAGGTTGGCCATCGCGGTGCGGAATTCGCGCTGGGTCCGGGTCAGCTCGGACACGGTGCCTCCTAGTACTGGGGCCGGGACTGCCTCGACCGTACAAAGCCGCACCGGTCGCGGGATATCGAGAACTTCCCCGGCACGGCTGAAGAATTCCTAACCCGGGCCGGTCGCGGGCAGTGCGAAGCCGAAGCGCGAACCGCCGCCCGCGCGGTGTTCGGCCCAGATCGTCCCGTGCTGGCGGGTGATGATGCGGTGGCTCAGCGCCAGTCCGATGCCACTGCCGCGTTCTTTCGCGGTGAACGACTCGTCGAACGGATTGCGCGGGAAGCCGCGGCCGCGGTCGTCCACGGTGACCACGCCGGTGTCGCCGTCGCGGCGCGTGGTGAGCACCAGGCTGCGCCGCTGCTGCGGGCATTGCGCCATTTCCTCGATCGCGTTGAAGCACAGGTTCAGCACGACCTGGCCGGTCAGCACGCGTTCGCAGTGCACCGGCACTGGCTCGGCGGACCGGTCGAAGGTCACCTCGATCGCCGCCGGTTCGGCTCGCAACCGCACGAAATACAGGCATTCCTCCACGATCTCGTTGAGGTCGGCCACCTGCTCCACGTGCTCCAGATGCCCCACGAACGCCCGCACCGACGACACGATCTGGCTCGCCCGCTCGATCTGCCGGACCGCGCTGTCGATGCCGTACACGACCGGCGCGGCGTCGAGCGTCCGCGACCGGACCCCGGCCAGGAAGTTGCCCGCGGCGGCGAGCGGCTGGCTCAGCTCGTGCGCGATCGCCATCGCCATGTCGCCCATCGCGGTGTAGCGCGCCAGGTAGTTCTCCCGGTGCAGCTCGCGCTCGCGCCGGACCTCGCCGCGGACACGTTCGGACACGTCGTAGAGCAGCAGCAGAAACGCGTCTCCACCAGGCTCTCGAAGCCGTTCGACGCTGCCTTCCAGCCACACGCGACCCTGGATTTCCAGCCGCACCTGGGTAGCCGGCACCGCGCGTTCGCGGACCTCCTCCCAGGTGGCCGGACGGTCGTCGAGGCGCAGGCCGGCGTAATCGGTCAGGCGGCCGAGCGGTTCGTCCGGCGTCGCGCCGAACAGCGCGACCGCGGAGTCCGTCGCGAACCGCAGCTCGCCCGAGCCGTCGAGCATCAGTGCGACCGCCGACGTCTGCCTGGCCAGCGCGTCGACCCAGGACGTGGTCAGCCGCAGCTCGCGCTCGATTTCCTGCTCGCGTTCGATGTCGCGGAACTGCACCATCACCGCCGGACCCTGGGCCAGTTCGACCCGCGTGGCCACCGCGTCCGTCGGGATCACCCGGCCGGATTTCGTGCGGTAGTGCCATTCGATCCGGCTGACGCCCTTGTCGACCGCCTCCTGCAGCCACGCCCGTCCGATCACGCGGTCGTACTGCTGCGCGGAGCTGCTCATGTGGTTCGCCTTCAACGGCCGCAGCTCGGTGACGCTCCATTCGAGCATCTCGCAGGCCGCCGGGTTGGCCCACAGGATGTTCTTCGTCGCGCCGTCGTGCACGAGCACGCACGTGCGGCTGGCGTTCAGCATCGCGACGAAATCGTGCGTCGTCAGCTCGGGCGCGCGCGGGTCCGCTTCCATCGGCTCAGCGTAAAGCCCCTGGCTGGCGGCTCGCACTGAAGAAATCCCCTACGCCCGCTCAGGCACTACCAATTCCCGCGCGAGGGCGGGATTCGTACCGTCAGTGCCACCGCACCGGCATTCTGAGGAGCAGCGATGAGCGAAGTCACCGTCGAGGAGGTGCTCGCCGAGCTCGCCCAGCGCAAGGACGAGTTCCAGCAGCAGCGCTACGTTCCGCGCGACTTCGTCGACCGGCTCAAGCAGCTCGGCGTCTACCGGGCCAGCACGCCCGCGAAGTTCGGCGGCGAACCGCTGCCGCCCGCCGAATTCCTCCGCCTGATCGAGCGGATTTCCACAGTGGACGGTTCGACCGGCTGGGTCGCCAGCTTCGGCTCGTCGCTGATCTACCTCGCCGCTCTTCCGCTGGAGACGCAGGCCGAGCTGTACAAAGACGGTCCGGACGTCGCGTTCGCGGGCGGCCTGTTCCCGGTCCAGCCCGCCCCGGCGACCGAAACCGGCTTCCGCGTGGACGGCCGCTGGAAGTTCGCCAGCGGCTGCATGGGCGCGGACATCCTCGGCGTCGGCATCCCGGGCGACGAATCGACCGGCGGGAAACCGCGCACCGCGTTGCTGCGGCCCGAGCAGGTCGAAATCGTCCAGGACTGGGACGTCGTCGGCATGCGCGGCACCGGTTCGTTCGACCTGGTAGTGCGCGACGTCGAGGTCCCGCGCGAGTGGACGTTCATCCGCGGCGGCGCGCCCACGGTGGACGAACCGCTCTACCGCTACCCCACAATCGCTTACGCCGCACAGGTTCTCGCCGTCGTCGGCGCGGGTGTCGCGCGGGCCGCGCTCGACCACGCCCGCGACGTCGGCGCCGGCTACACCGGCGTCACCGGTGCGCCGAAACTCGCCGACCGCGCTTACTACCGCACCGGATACGCCGAGGCCGAGGCCGCGCTGCGGTCCGCTCGCGCCTGGTTCTACGAGGTCAGCCACGAGGTCTGGGACACCGTCGTATCCGGCGACGAGGCCACCGACGAGCAGAACGCCCAGCTGCGGCTTTCGTCCGCGCACCTGGCGAAGACGGCGTCCGAGGTCGTGTCGAAGCTCGTCGAGATTTCCGGCACCGCGCCGATCTATTCGACCCATCCGCTGCGTGGACTTCAGGGCGACGCACTGGTACCCAAGCAGCATGCGTTCCTGGGCCCGGCCATCCACGACGCCGCCGGCGCGGTGCTCATGGGTCAGCCGCCGACCAGCCCCGGATTCCGCTGACCAGCCACCACCACGACGAGGAGTCTCCGACTGTGAGCACGCAGCCCCTGCGGGTGCTTTTCTGCATCGGCATCAACCAGAACTTCTTCGACCTGCCCGCCGACGGCATCACCATCGGCGACGTCTGGCAGGCGTTCGTGTCCATGATGGACCAGCTGAAAGCGTTGCCGGGCATCACTTTCATCGGCGACATCGACGACGACGCGCACATGGTCGGCCCGTCCGACGGCTGGCCGTGGACCTGCTACATCCTCGCCGATGCCGACAGCCAGGAAACCGTCAAGGCCGGGTGCAATCTGCTGCGCACGACGGAGGTCGGCAGCAATGGCGTCAAGTTGTGGCGCTTCGCCAAGATCGAAGCCCGGATCGGCCGTCCGCTGACCGTCCGCGAAGACGTCGAACTGCCCGACTGAAATCGGAGACCTCATGACTGAGAACGCGACAGTTCCCGCGGATTTCGCCGAAAGCGACCGCGTGGCCGCCCGGTTGTACACCGATCCGGAAATCTTCGAACGCGAGATGACGCAGATCTTCGAGCGTTCGTGGGTGTGGGTCGCGCACGAAAGCGAATTGGCCCAGCCGGGGAACTTCAAGTCCACTTACGTCGGCCGCCAGCCGGTCATCGTGACGCGGGACCGCAAGGGCACGCTGCACACGATGCTCAACCGCTGCCGCCACCGCGGCGCGAGCCTGTGCGAGAAGCCGAGCGGCAAGGCGAACGGCTTCACCTGCCCGTACCACGCCTGGAGCTACGGCCTCGACGGCAAACTGCGCGGCATCCCTTACCCGGACGGCTACGAAGGCGTGCTGGAAAAGGGCGAACTGTCGCTGAAGAAACTGCGCACCGAATCGTACGGCGGCATGGTTTTCGCGACCTTCGCCGAGGACGGCGAGTCCCTGGAGGACTTCCTCGGCGACGCGAAACTGTGGATCGACCGCTTCATGAAGCAGGGCGGCGGTTACCCGATCAAGGTGCTGGGCAAGCACCAGTTCAAGTTCCGCGGAAACTGGAAGATCCAGCTGGAGAACACCACCGACGGTTACCATTTCCCGATCGTGCACCGGTCGTGGATGGCTTCGGTGGACGCGGAAACGGCCGACATGATGTCGTTCATGACCGATCCGTCGGCGATCACGCACGCGCTCGGCAACGGACACAGCGTCATGCAGATGGTGCCAGAGCACTCCGACCTGGACGTCGACGACGGCACCGAACCGCTGCAGGCCCGGTTCGACCACGTCGTGGCCGAACTGTCGAAGACGCTCGACGAGGCGCAGGTGCGCAAGGTCGTCCGAGCCATGCACGGCACCGGGTTCAACCTCAACCTGTTCCCGAACGTTTCGATGTCCGCGGCGTTTTTCCGCGTGCTGCGGCCGATTTCGGTCAACGAGACCTTGATCGAGCACGTCGCGATCGGTCCGGACGGACCGCCGGAGCTGGACATCGTCAACCGCGAGCGGCTGCGCATCCACGAGCACTTCCAGGGCCCGTTCGGCTTCGGCACGCCCGATGACGCCGAGGGCTGGGACCGCGTGCAGCGCGGTGCGCACGGCGGTCCGGACCTGCCGATCCTGGTCAACCGCGGGCTGGCGAGGGAAAAGGCGAGCCCCGAAGGCTGGCCGACCTCGCACGTCACCGACGAAACCGGCATGCGCGCCGCGTACGCCCAGTGGAAGGAGATGATGGGCGATGACTGAAACCGTCCCCACCACTGACGCCCGGGTCGCGCGCGCCGTCGACCTCGTCAACCGCGAGGCGGAGCTGCTGGACCGCACCGAATACCACGCATGGGAAAAGCTCTTCACCGAAGACGGGATTTACGTCATCCCGATCGACCGGGAAACCGACGATTTCGCCGGTTCGCTGAACATGGTTTACGACGACGCGCGGATGCGGCAGATGCGCGTCGCGCGGATGACCGAAGGCTACGCGCTCGCCGCCGTCGATTCCGCTCGCACGGTCCGCACGGTGTCGCGCTTCGTGCCGGAATCCGTTTCGGACGACGAAGTCGTGCTGCGTTCAGCGCAGATCCTGGTCGCGTACAAGCGCGGCAACCACGACCTGTGGGCGGCGGATCTGGTGCACCGCATCCGGTTCTCGCCGGAGGGCCCCGAGGGCGACCGGATCGCGTTGAAGGTCATCCGGCTGGTCAACAGCGACGACGCAGTTCCGGCCGCGGGATTCCTGCTGTGAACGCGCCGGCGGAACCGCACGTCGCGGTAGTCACGGGCGGCGCGAACGGTCTTGGCGAAGCGATCGTGCGCCAGCTGCACGCCGAGGGTTACCGCGTCGCGATCGCGGACGTCGACGGCGAAGCGGCCGAGAAGCTTGCCGCGGAACTCCGCAGCTGCCGTGGTTACGCGGTGGATGTGCGGGACCGGGCAGCGCTCGCGCAGCTGAAGGACGACGTCGTGCGCGATTTCGGCAGCGTCCAGGTGCTGGTCAACAACGCGGCCCGTACGCAGGCGCGGCCGCTGATGGAGATCACGCCGGAAGACCTCGACGCGGTTCTCGCGGTCAACTTCACCGGCACCTTCACCGCTTGTCAGCTCTTCGGCGCGTACTTCGCCGAACAGGGCTACGGGCGGATCGTGAACATGGCGTCGCTGGCCGGCCAGAACGGCGGCACCGCGACCGGTGGGCACTACGCGTCGTCCAAGGGCGCGATCATGTCCGCGACGAAGGTGTTCGCGCGGGAACTCGCGCCGCGCGGGGTGACCGTGAACGCCGTGTCGCCCGGGCCGCAGGACAGCCCGATGGTGCGGTCGATCGTCGGCGAGGACAACCTCGAGGCCTTCACGAAGAACATCCCCGTCGGCTGTCTCGGCGACCCGGCGTTCATCGCGCGGATGGTGTCGCTGCTCGCCTCGCCCGGCGCGGCCTCGGTCACCGGGGCCTGCTGGGACGCCAACGGCGGCCTTTACCTGCGCTGAACCGCTCGAAACGGAGAGCCGATGCCGAACACCGTGGTCCGCGTGGCCGAGGTCGTCGAGGAAGCGCCCGGGATCCGGGCGCTTCGCCTCGTGCGCGCCGACGGCCTGCCCTTCGACCCGCATCCCGCCGGAGCGCACGTCGACGTCACCGGCCCGACCGGAATCCTGCGCCAGTATTCGCTGTGCGGACGGCCGGACGACACGTCGTCGCTGCTGATCGCGGTGAAACGGGAGCCGGATTCGCGCGGGGGATCCGAGGCGCTGCACACCGTCGCGGAGAACGACAAGCTCGAGATCGGCGAATGCCGGAACCTGCTTTCCCTGGCCCCGGACGCCGATCGGCACGTGCTGATCGCGGGCGGCATCGGCATCACTCCGTTGCTGAGCCTGGCTTATCAGCTGCACGCGGACGGCGCGGAATTCGAACTGCACTACTTCGCGCGCAGCCGGGAGTCGGCGGCTTTTGTTTCCCTGCTGGAAGAACAGGCGGAATTCCGGGATCGGGTGCTGCTGTATTTCGGCGTACCGCGCGGCGAACAGCCCGAGGTGCTCACGGAAGTAGCAGCGGGACTCGGTTCCTCCGCGCATGTCTACACCTGCGGCCCGGAAGGGTTCATGGAGCAGGTCGCCGGCGTGTTCGCGCCAGTGGTCGGCGAACCGCGGATACACGTCGAGCATTTCACCGCGGCCGAGGTCGACACGAGCGGCGACCGGCCGTTCACCGTCGAACTCGACACCGGCGAGGTGTTCGAGATCCCGGCCGACCGTTCGATTCTGTCGGTGCTGACCGACAACGGGATCGAGGTGTTCAAATCGTGTGAGGAAGGCATCTGCGGCTCGTGCGTGTCCGGGGTGCTGGAAGGCACGCCGGAGCACCGCGACCAGTGTCTTTCGGCCAGCGACAAGGCTTCCGGCGACCAGATGGCGCTGTGCGTGTCGCGGGCCCGCTCCGAAAAACTGGTGATCGAACTGTACTGAGCCACGCGGCCGGAATCCTCGCGATTCCGGCCGTCGTGTCGATTAATTGATCGATTTTATTTATCAATCCGCCGCAAATCGGACTTTGCCTCCTTCGTCACGCTTTCCCTAAGCTGTGTCCACCGTTTCCCCACCACCGGACACTCCGCGCATTCCGCGCGAGACGACGAAAGGCCTGCCATGGCCAAGCGCGACGAAGCGCACTCTCCCGGCGTGCTGCGGCTCGGATTCGCCGCCGGCGTCGGCACTTCCCTGGAAATGTACGACTTCTCGATTTACGGCACCGCCGCGGCACTCGTGTTCGGATCGGTGTTCTTCAAAACCGGCAACGCCTGGTTCGGCACCTTCATGAGCCTCGCGACTTTCGCCATCGGTTTCGTGATGGCCCCGCTCGGCGCGGCGCTTTTCGGCTGGCTCGGCGACCGCCGCGGCCGCCGCACCGCACTGTACGCCGCGTTTCTGCTGATGGGTTTCGCGACGCTGGGCATGGGCGTTCTCCCGCCGTACGGAGTGATCGGCATCGCCGCGCCGCTGCTGCTCGTCGGACTGCGTCTGCTGCACGGTGCCGCACGCGGCGGAGAAAGTGCCGGAGCGGCCGTGTTCGCCGTCGAACACGCGCCGGAAAAACGGCGCGGTCTCTACGGTTCCTTCGTCGCACTCGGCTCCCCGATCGGCGTTGTGCTGGCGAACCTGGCTTTCGCCCTGGTTCTCCTGCTGCCCAACGACGACGTCATGAGCTGGGGCTGGCGACTCCCGTTCCTCGCCGGCGGCATCGTGCTGGCAATCGGCATCTGGGTCCGCCGCGGTGTTTCGGAAAGCCCGGAATTCGAGAAAATGGCCGCCGCGGAAACTCGCGCGAAAAAGCCGCTCGCCGACGTCCTCCGCACGAATTGGCGACGGCTGCTGCTGATCGCCGGAGCGAACCTCGGCCTCACCGCCTGCACCTTCGCGCTCGTGACGTTCATGCTGTCCTACGCGACCGCCGCCGCCCCGGAAGGCCTCGGCCTGCCGCGCTCGCCGATCGTCACCATTTCCACGGTCACCCTGCTGTGCCACGCCGCGGCGAACGTCGGAGCCGCCTGGCTGTCCGACCGGATCGGCCGCAAACCGGTGATGCTGACCGGCTCGGTCCTGTCGATCATCGCCGCGCTCGTGATGTTCCCGATCGCGTCGGCGGGCACGATCAGCTCGGTATTCCTCGCACTGCTCCTAGGTTTCACCGCCACCGGAATCCTCTTTGGACCGATGTACACGTGGTTCGCCGAACTGTTCCCGCGAGAGCAGCGCCAGTCCGGCCTCGGCGTGGGCTACCACGTCGGCGCGGTGCTGGGCGGCGGCCTGTCGCCGATGATCGCCAACCGGATCGTGGCCGCGACCGGCGACGCCCTCGCGGTCGGCTACTACCTCGCGGCGCTGCTCGTGCTCAGCCTGGTCTGCCTGCTGATCCTCCCGGAAACCGCGCCCGCGCGGCGTGCCGCGAAACCGGCTCCCGAACTGGTCAGCTGACGCGGCCGCACCCCAGTCTCCCGGGTTGGGCGAGACTGGGGTGCTATGCGCGAGATCGACGAAGTCCTGGACGCGGTCGGCCCCCGGTTGCGAGCCCTGCGCACCCGGCGCGGCATCACCCTGGCCGACCTGTCGGCGGAGACCGGCATCTCGGAAAGCACCCTGTCCCGCCTGGAAAACGGCCAGCGCCGGGCGAACCTGGAACTGCTGCTGCCGCTCTCGCGCGCCTACGACGTGCCGATCGACGACCTGGTGGGCGCACCCCGCGCCGGCGACCCGCGCGTCCACCTGCGCCCGATCCACCAGCACGGGATGACCTACGTGCCGCTCACCCGGCGCCCTGGCGGCGTGCACGCGTACAAAATGCTGATCCCCGGCGGAACTGCGGAACCCGCATTGAAAACGCACAGCGGCTACGAATGGCTGTACGTCCTCAATGGACACCTGCGGTTAATCGTAGGCGCGAAGGATCTGACGGTCCCGCCTGGCGAGGCAGCGGAGTTCGACACGACGGAACCGCATTGGCTCGGCTCGGCCGACGGAGGCGCGGTCGAACTGCTGATCCTCTTCGGACTCCACGGCGAGCGAGTGCACGTGAAGCCGCGCTAATTCCGGAGATCGCGTAACACTCGGGGCCGTCGGTGCGACCTGTTTGTGCACATTCGATCACGAAAGGCACGCATGTCCGCCCCTGACTATCCTCCGCCGCCCGCACCCCAGGCGGCCCCGCCGTCCTATCCGGCCCAGCCGAAGAACGGTCTCGGCACCGCCGGGTTCGTGCTCGGGCTGATCGGCCTGATTTTCGCGTTCATCCCGGTCATCGGGCTCATCGCGTGGCCGCTGGTGATCCTCGGGATCATCTTCTCCGCGCTCGGCTTCGTCCGGACGCGGTCCGGAAAGGCCACGAACAAGGGCCTCTCCATCGCCGGTCTCGTGCTGTCGGTGATCGGCCTGGTGCTGTGCATCATCTGGCTCGCGACGGCCGCCAAGGTGGTCAACGAGGTCAACAACGAAGCGAACCGCTCCGTGACGGTCCACTACGAGGTCTCCGGCACCGCGAAGGACGCCTCGATCACCTACACCACCTTCGGCGACGGCAGCGCGTCGTCCAACCAGGACCAGCCGCAGACCCTGCCGTGGTCGAAAGACATCACCACGAAGGGCCTGTTCAAGGGCGGCAGCCTGTCGGTGACCACCGGCGCCGAGGGCGGAGACGTGGCCTGCAAGGTCGTCGTGGACGGCAAGGAAGCCAAGACGGCGAAGGCGTCGGGCAACTTCGCGACCGCCACCTGCGACGGCTTCTGACCACCCGCCCGCGGCGGCCCGTCGCACGAGACGGCGCCGCCGCGAGCGGTCTCAACTGGTACCGGGAAATAGGTCCGAAACTGGCTCTGGCTGGCACCAGACGGATCTCGGACAGTGGGAGGAAGCACCGAGCGAACCCACCAGCGAGGCAGTCATGTCGGCCCAGATCCTCCCGCTGAACCATCGCGAGCGAGCCACCCTCACCGCCGTCGGCCTCGGCCGCGCCGAAATGACCTGCAGCTGCGAACCGGATCTCTACATCGACGGCGTGCCGTGCTGCGACCAGTTCACCGCCCACCGCCTCGCCCGGTTCGCCCTGGTGGTCCCCCTCCGCGCCGGCCGGCCCGGCGAACGCGTCCCCGCACTCCTCACCGCCGCCGGCCGAGCCGCGATCGGCGCGCCGGTCGCGGAGTTCCCGCAGTCCGCCGCCTGATTCACCGCGCGGACAACGAATCTGGCTGGCGGTAGCAGCAGCGCGAGCAGGCCTTGGTCCGCTCTGGTGACGACTTCGGCCAAGCTCTGCCATTCGCAGGCTGGACCGGTATTCCACAACAGAACCGACGAGGGAGCAATCTCCTTCGGCACCGCGCTCAACTCCAGCCTTGGCCTCGACATCGGCTGCCGCCTGTTTCCGCCGCCAAGCAGCGCGGCACTCCGACGTCCGCGTCCTAGCCGTACTCCGGACTCGAGTACCGCATCCCCGGGAAGAATCGAGATAACCCGTCATGTCTTCGCGTCGGAACCGTGACCCCGGGTTGAGTCTGCGGGCCGGGGTCTGTGTCGTCGCGCTCGGGTTGGCGCCAACGAGCACCCGCCCGCAACGAGCAAGCCAGCGACGCTGACCACCCCGCCTTCGCGGGAGCGCTCTGCCCCCTGAACACAAAACCGCCCGTCCGGGTACCCCGCAGGCTGTGCGCTCGCTTTCCGGTCTATCGCGCGCGGCGCACTGCCGCGAAATTCCGGGGCGTGCTCCGAGCGTCCGGCTCGTTCGGCTGGCGGAAGCGCACCGTCAGGATCAACCTGCCGCTCGAATCGGTCGACGGAGGCTTTCACAGCGGGGCCGTTCTTGCCCGTGCAGTCGACGGTGATCGCCCAGCTTGTGTGCACTGCGATCCGGGCGGCCAATGACCTCCGCCGATGGAGGCGTCGGCGACGACCAGGAATCTCCACGTGGTCCCGGTTCCGTTGGCGCCGGGGCCGACCCGCGCGGAGCATGCGGCCGCTTCGGACGCGGCGATCGCGATGGCGGCGGCGATGAGGGCGACACAGTGAAACACGACGGTTCCTCCTCGTTCCGGATGCTGGCGTTCCCATCGGCCGACCCCCGCGTTACTCGTCGTGAATAGTTCATGCGCAGAACCGCTGTGCGATCCGGCCGAGGTGATGAACCGACGCCTCCGACGAGCTCGGCCGCGGCGACTTCGCGTGGACGGTCGCCGGACCACCGAACAACCGCTGGGGAGTGGTGGATCCGAGGGGAACCATGCAGGCGCACATATCGCCGCGGGGTTCCGTGCGCGTACGTGGTCAACGTGGTCAACCACGAGCGGATTCACACGCGCCGATACGCCAGTTACGGCAACCGCACCATCGAGGCCTGCGGCCATGGGCTGGAGCCGGTCGCGACTGAGGCTCGAAGTTGCTCGGCTCGACCTACCCGCCGCAGCTCGATCAGCGCGGCTCCGGCTGCGACGATTACGAGTTGGCGTCTGCGCGTTCGCTGCTGTCCCAGGCGAAGCCTTCTTCGAAGGTCGGACCCCGGTAGTCGGTCACCGGAGTTTCGAGAGCGGTACGACTCGGTGGCGCACGAGAACGCCGACCACGGGCACGATGAGGTTGATCGTGTCATCCGGGACCACCCACCACCCGAGGGCGACGACGGTGAAGAGTGCCAGGCGCATTGCCTCGGTGATGAGAAGGGAGGCGCAGGCTAGGGCGTTCTGGTTAAGGCGTAGTCGAGGGTGTGCCGCGTTGTTTGGCGGCAGGGAACAGATGACAGCTGAGGCTTAGCTGCAGGCTGGTATTCAGGGCAGTACCGAAAGAGATTTGCCCTTCATCGGTCGTGTTGTGGAACACCGCGTCGTGCGATCCGGGAGCGTCATGCAGACGCTGGGGGCGCGGTTCGAATCCGTAGCGCTGCGCGACGGTCCCGATGACGGTGAGGGCTTTCTCGTAGTCCGCGTCGGGCAGGTTCCCGGCCACGCCGTGGTCGCCCAGGTGTTCGCTCTCTCCGTCGTTGCCGATGGCGGGGAACCGCGCACCGCATGCTGCACGCGAGCCGTTGCCAAGCGGCGTCCAAGGGGACAGTTTGGGTATGGCGGCGGTGAGGGCTTGGCGGAGTTCGGTGTCGAGTTGCTGGTATTGCTGGCGGGCTTGGTCGGTGTCGGGCAGTCGCATCAATGCGGTCCAGACTTCTGCGGGGTCTCGGTCCACGTTGTCTCCAGGGAAGGGCGATTTTTCGACGCTGCACGCGGTCAGAGCGGCGGCGGTCAGGGCGACGGCGAGCGCCGCGTGCAGGCGACTGGGGTGCGGGGTCATCGGGGGCCTTCGGCGAGAACGGTGCCCTTGTACTGGGCGAGGTCGGGATGTCCGGTGGTGATGGCGGCCATGTTGTACATGCTGGTCGATCCTGCGTCGAGGTAGCCGCTGTGGCCTTCGGTTGCGCTGCGTGGTCCTGCTTCGGTGACGCTGGCGTCGGTGGACATCTGGTGGTAGCTGCTCGCGTCCGGGCTGAAGTAGGGGCTGGGCCCGAGCGCTCCGGTGTCGCCGTAGTTGGGGACGAGGGTGTCTCCGGCGTCCTGTGCGGCGAAGAGGTGGCCTTGCGGCACCTTCAGATGTTCGGCGCCCTGGCCGGGGGAGCCGAACAGCATCGCGTCCTGCACCGGGGTGTCATGGCCGAGGGCATACCCGGTGGTGCTGGAGCCGTAGCTGTGCCCGAGCGCGGTCAAGTGCAGCGGCGTGTTCGACGCCTCCTGCCCGGCTCCCATCCCGGGTTCAGCGATCGTGGCAAAGTGGTCGAGCAGTTCGGCGCCGACGAACCGGCGATGTTCAAGCACCGCAGCGACACCGGTCGTGCCTGACCCATGAAGGGATCCAGCACAGTTCCGGCTTCGGGGACGATCTCCCTCGCCCCCTGCGGAACCCCACACGACATATTCGGCGGCATTGGCGAACCGGCCGGCCATAGGGCGCGCGTTGAGGTTGAGCCATGGGACGACGCCGTGCCAGACCCACGCGCCGGCCTGCAGTACATCGGTGGCGGAAGGGAGTTGCCGCCAGTCAGTGAAGAGAAGACAACAGCCCCCGGGCCGGGTGACGCGCAAGGCTTCGGCGAGCCAGAGTGCGCACCAGTGAGCCCGTGGTGCCTCGCGGCGGCGCATTCGCGCAACCCTCGCGCAACCAGAGTGCCGAACCGACCAATTTGAACACTCGTCGAACGAGCTGATTCGCGCTAACCCGCCGTTCAGCGGGAGTTCTACAGTGGAGCCGGCAAGGGGGTTCGAACCCCTGACCTTCTGTTTACAAGACAGATGCTCTACCAACTGAGCTATACCGGCACGCACCCGGCGCCGGGCGCGCCAAAAGTATATCGGGCCGCCCCCGCCGCGCCCGGGCAACCCGCCCCCAGCCCCAGGTCAGCAGGGGAAACCGGCGTGATCCGACCCTATGCGGCACGATCGGCTACAGGTGTGTCGGAGACCACTGCAACAGCTGGGGCGGTACGGCCGATGGTCCCCGGGAACGAACGAGGAGGTGGGGATCGATCATGAAGATCAACGAGCGTGCCGGCCAGGGGGCGGCGCGCAGACGGTGGCCGATTCTCGAGCCCCCGCACCCGCGGTCGAACCAGCGGCATCGGCCCAATCTTCTGCGCCGGCGCGCCTGGCACATTCTCGAGGCGCCGACGGCGGAACAGCCCGCAGTCGAGTCCGAGGAGGCGATCGGGCCCAAGCCGCCGGACGACGCGACCGTCAACTTCGTTCTGGATCTCACCCTGCGGATCGGCGAAGTGCAGATGGCCAGCGGCGCCGGGGCTTCCGACGTCACCGCGACCATTCTCGCGCTCACCTCCGCGCTCGGGCTGCCGCACTGCGAGGTCGACGTCATCTTCACGTCGATCACCGTCACCTGTCACCGCGGCACCGACCTCGCGCCGGTGACCGCGTTGCGAGTGGTCCGTTCGCGCAGTCTCGACTACACCCGGCTGACCGAGACCGAGGCGCTCGTGCGCCAGATCGTCCGCGGGCGCACGGGGGCCGAGGAAGCGGTCACCGAACTGGACCGGATCACCTCCGCGCCGCACCCGTACGCGCGCTGGACCGCGACCGCCGCCTGGGGCGGGCTGGCCGGGTTCATCACGCTGCTGCTCGGCGGGGGCATCGACATCGCGCTCGTCGCGATGGTCATCTCCGCCGCGGTCGACCGGATCGGCAGGCTGCTCAACAAGGTCAACCTGCCGTTCTTCTTCCAGCAGGTGGTCGGCGGCCTCTTCGCGACGCTGTCGGCGATGATCATCGTCAGCAGCAACATCCTCACCACCGACCGGCCGACGCTGGTGGTCGCCGCGGCGGTCACCGTGCTCCTTTCCGGGCTCTCCACGGTTTCCGCGGTGCAGGACGGGATCACCGGGTATTACGTGACCGCGTCCGGCCGCACGATGGAAACCGCGTTGATGAGTGCCGGGCTGATCGCGGGCGTGGTGCTCGCACTGCGGATCGCGGTGATGCTCGAACTGCCGCGCACCCCGTTGCCGGACGTGCCCGTCTCGACCGCGCAGCACCTGCCGATCATCGTCGTCGGCGGGGCCGGCGCGGCCGCCTGCTTCGCCCTCGCCTCGTACTCGAAACTGCGCGCGATGCTCGTCGCCGCCGCGGCGGGCGGGATCGGTGCGCTCGTGTACGGCGCGCTGATCCTGGCCACCCTCGACGCGGTGAGCGCGTCGGCGATCGCGGCGACGCTCGTCGGGTTCTGCGGCGGGGTGATGGCGCGGCGGCTGAAGGTTACTCCGCTCGTGGTCGCCGTGTCCGGGATCACTCCGCTGCTCCCCGGTCTCTCCACCTATCGTGGTCTATACCAATTAGCGGTTTCGCCAGGCGGCAACATCTCGACCCTGATGACCGCGGTCGCCATCGGACTCGCCCTCGCGGCGGGCGTTGTACTGGGCGAATACCTCGCCCAGCCGGTCCGCACCGGGCTCGGCAGGCTCGAGCGGAAGCTCTCCGGGCCCCGGCTCGCGGGACCGATGGAACCGACCGAACGGCGTTTGGAGTAACCAGTTGGTCACCGGCCGGTCACTCCGCGCGCGCTAGGGTTTCTCTTGGGGCCGCGACCCGCCGAAGACGAGGGAGCAGCTGGAGTGACTGACGCGATCGCCGACCGGAACAGCGCACCGTCCGCGGATTTCGTCGTGGTGGCCAACCGGCTGCCCGTCGACCTCGAACGGACCGCGGACGGGCAGCAGCGCTGGACCGCCAGTCCGGGAGGACTGGTCTCGGCGCTCGAACCGTTCCTGAGGTCCCGCAAGGGCGCCTGGGTCGGCTGGCCGGGCGTGCCGGACGTCGACGTGGACGAGTTCGACGACGACGGCCTCGTCCTGCACCCGGTGTCGCTCAGCTCGGCCGAGGTGCGCGACTACTACGAGGGCTTCTCCAACGCCACGCTGTGGCCGCTCTACCACGACGTCGTCGAGCGGCCGGTGTTCGACCGGTCGTGGTGGGACAGCTACGTGAAGGTCAACCGCCGTTTCGCCGAGGCCAGCGCCGCGGTCGCCGCGCACGGGGCGACCGTGTGGATCCAGGACTACCAGCTGCAGCTGGTGCCCCGGATGCTCCGGGAACTGCGCCCCGACCTGCGCATCGGCTTCTTCCTGCACATCCCGTTCCCGCCGGTCGAGCTGTTCATGCAGCTCCCGTGGCGCGCGGAGATCGTGCGCGGCCTGATCGGCGCGGACCTGATCGGTTTCCACCGGCCCGGCGGCGCGCAGAACTTCCTGTGGCTGGCCCGGCAGCTGGTCGGCCTCGAACCCACCCGCGGCGCGGTCGGCGTCCGGTCCCGGCCGGGCATGGTGCAGGTCGGCGACCGCACCGTGCGCGTCGGCGCGTTCCCGATCTCCATCGACGCGGCCGGCCTCGACTCGCTCGCGCGCAGCAAGGGCGTCGTCGAGCGCACCAAGCAGATCCGCCGCGACCTCGGCAACCCGAAGACGGTGCTGCTCGGCGTCGACCGGCTTGACTACACCAAGGGCATCGACCTGCGGCTGCAGGCGCTGCACGAGCTGCTGCACGAGGGCCGTCTCGAACCCGGCGACGTCACCTTCGTGCAGCTGGCCACGCCGAGCCGCGAGCG
Organism: Streptomyces sp. AA4; assembly: GCF_000158875.1. Lineage (NCBI taxonomy): Bacteria > Bacillati > Actinomycetota > Actinomycetes > Kitasatosporales > Streptomycetaceae > Streptomyces > Streptomyces sp. AA4. Next base: position 7,778,366 of record NZ_GG657746.1, read on the forward strand.
CGTCGAGCACTACCAGCGGATGCGCGGCGAGATCGAGCAGATGGTCGGCCGGATCAACGGCGAGTTCGCCCGCGTCGGCCACCCGGTCGTGCACTATTTGCACCAATCCGTGAACCGCACCGAGCTGGCCGCCTTCTTCTCCGCGGCCGACGTCATGGTGGTGACTCCGCTGCGCGACGGGATGAATCTCGTGTGCAAGGAGTACGTCGCGTGCCGCCCGGATCTCGGCGGCGCTCTGGTGCTCAGCGAGTTCGCCGGCGCGGCGGCCGAACTGACCAGCGCTTTCCTCGTCAACCCGCACGATCTGGACGGGGTGAAGAACGCGTTGGAGGCTGCCATTACGCTCGACCCCGCCGAGGGCCGACGCAGGATGCGCGCCATGCGTCGCCAGGTCCTCACCCACGACGTCGACCGGTGGGCGCGTTCGTTCCTCCAGGCGCTGGGTGCCGAACCGGCCGACTGACCCCCTCCCCCGTACCGCGCTGGACCTCCTGAGGAGGAGTGTTGACCGCCGAGGCGTTGCCCGCGGAGCTACGGCGCGCGATCGTGCAGATCGCCCGTACCCCGCGCCTGCTGGTCGCCTGCGACTACGACGGCACGTTGGCCCCGATCACCGCCAACCCGGACGAGGCGCGGCCGCTGCCCGAGTCCGTCGGCGCGCTCAGATCTCTCGCCGGCCTGCACGAAACCACCACCGCCGTGATCTCCGGCCGGGCCCTGCGCGACCTCGCGACGCTGTCGCGGCTGCCGTCCGAGGTGAACCTGGTCGGCAGCCACGGGTCCGAGTTCGACATCGGCTTCATCCACGCGCTCGACGAGGACGCGAAGGCGCTGCACCGGCGGCTCGAACACGAGCTGGAACAGCTGGTGCTCGACGTGCCCGGGGTGTCGCTCGAGGTCAAGCCGGCGAGCATCGCGGTGCACGTGCGCCGCGCCGAGCACAACGCGGGCCGGCGCGTGCTCTCGGCCGTGCACGAGGGCCCGTCGACGTGGGAAGGCGTCACGACCACCGACGGCAAGGAAGTCGTCGAGCTCGCGGTCGTGAAGACCGACAAGGGCAACGCCCTGGACACCCTGCGCCACCAGGTCGGAGCCACCGCGGCGGTGTTCCTCGGCGACGACGTCACCGACGAGAAGGCGTTCGCCCGGCTCGCCGGGCCGGACCTGGGCATCAAGGTCGGCGACGGCGAATCGCTCGCCGAGTACCGCGTGCCCGACACCGTCGACGTCGCGATGGTGCTCGCGTTCCTCCTGGAAGAGCGGCGGAACTGGCTCTACGGCGAGTCCGCGCCGCCGATCGAGCGGCTGTCGCTGCTGGCCAACGAGCGCTCGGTCGCGCTCGTGACGCCGGACGCGAAGCTGACCTGGCTGTGCCACCCCGGCCCGGACGCCCCCGCGGTGTTCGCCGACCTGCTCGGCGGTCCCGGAGCCGGGCATTTCTCGATCAAACCGCACCGCAACGGGCTCCCGCTCGGCCAGCGCTACCTGCCGAACACGATGACGGTCGAAACGCGCTGGTCGCGGCTGCTCGTCACGGACTATCTCGAACCGGAAAGCCCCGGCCACCGCACCGACCTCGTGCGCGTGATCTCCGGCGAGGCGGTGGCGCAGGTCGTCTTCGCGCCGCGGCCGGAGTTCGGCGGCGTGCCGGTGCGGCTGGTCGCCGAGGAGGACGGCCTGCGCGTGCTGGGCACGTCGGAGCCGTTCGTGCTGCGCTCGCCGGGCGTCGAATGGTCGATCACCTCCGACGGCCTGCAGGACACCGCGACCGCGCTCGTCCAGCCGACGCCGGAACAGCCGGTCGTGCTCGAATTGCGCTGCGGCACCACGGAACTCGCCGCGCACGAACTGTCCGAAGTGGACCGTCGCGACCGGGCGGGCCGGTACTGGAGCGACTGGGCGGCGAAGCTCAAGCTGCCGACTGTCCAGACCGAACTGGTGCGCCGCTCCGCGCTGACCCTGCGCGGACTGGTCAACACCGACACCGGCGGCGTGCTGGCCGCCGCGACGTCGTCGCTGCCGGAGGAGATCGGCGGGGTCCGCAACTGGGACTACCGCTACTGCTGGATCCGCGACGCCGCGATGACCGTGCGCGAACTGGTGCACCTCGGCTCGCACGAGGAGGCCGAGGGCTACCTGAAGTGGCTGCACGGCGTGCTCGCCACGCTGGCCGGCCCGGAGCGGCTGCACCCGCTGTACACGCTGGCCGGGAGCGTCATCGGCGCGGAGGCGGTCATCGAATCGCTGCCCGGGTACGCCGGTTCGCGGCCGGTGCGCGTCGGCAACCTGGCCAACCACCAGGTGCAGCTCGACGTGTTCGGCCCGGTCGTGGAACTGGTCGCCACGCTGGCGGAGGTGCGCGGCGAACTGCGCGACGAGGACTGGCAGATGGTGCGCGCGATGGCCGAGGCCGTCACGCGGCGCTGGAACGAGCCGGACCACGGCATCTGGGAAGAGCGGCACGTGCCGCGGCACCGGGTGTACTCGCGGGTGATGTGCTGGGTGACCATCGACCGCGCGGTGCGGCTCGGCGACGAGTACGGCCGCGACGTCCCGGGCGCCTGGCCGAAGCTGCGCGACCGGATCAAGGCCGACGTGCTCGAGCACGGCTGGAACGAGGAGGTGCAGGCGTTCACCACCGCCTACGACGGCACCGACCTCGACGCGGCGTCCCTGTTCGTGGGCCTCACCGGCCTCATCGACCCGGCGGACGAGCGGTTCCAGAAGACCGTGACGGCGATCGAGGCCGAACTGCGCAGCGGTTCCACGGTGTACCGCTACCGGCGCGACGACGGCCTTCCCGGCGGCGAGGGCGGCTTCCACATCTGCGCGGCCTGGCTGATCGAGGCGTACCTGTGCACCGGGCGGCGCAACGAGGCCGAGGAGCTGTTCGCGCAGATCGTCGACGCGGCGGGCCCGACCGGCCTGCTGCCCGAGCAGTTCGACCCGGTCGCGGAGCGCTCGCTCGGCAACCACCCGCAGGCGTACTCGCACATCGGCCTGATCCGGTGCGCGAATCTCCTGGCCGAGAAGGCTTGATCAGGCAAGCCCGTTAGCACGCCTCGGTGACAAGTGCCGTGAGGCCACCTTGCCGGAATCGCATTCCGTTAAGGTGGTCTTCACGAGCATTTGCACGTTCGTTCGGGTTGCCGGCGCGGAGGTGATGCGGTGAAGCAGTACTACGGGCAACAGGCCGCGGAGTACGCCCCGCTGCCGCCGCTGTTCGCCGCCCGGGTACGCATCGCCTCCGTGGTCGTCGGGGTTTCCCTGGCGATCGGCACCCTGCTCGTGTTCGGCATCACCGCGCTCGTGAACCGTCCGCTGCACGGGCACAGCCTGCCGCGCGGCTTGCTCGGTCTCACCGCACTGCTGCTGCCGCTGCTGTCCGTGCTCGCCATCGCCGCGGTGGTGGTATCCGCACGCCGCTGTCTGCAGGGCGACTACCTGGTGATCGCGCGGGCCCGCGGCACCCGCGCGGCGCTGACCACGTGTTTCACCCTGCTGTCGGTCAGCTGCCTGATCGCGCTCGGGGCGTCCGCACTGGTGGATCTCTGGGGCGACCACGGCAAGCTCGGGTTCACCGAACTGCTCGCGACGTTCGCGAATTTCGCCATCGGCCTGATCGGCTACAGCGCCGGGCTCTGGTGCGTGCGGCCGTCGGTGAGCACGCTGGAGAAGTTCAGCGACCATCCCATCTGGTGACGCCGTGAACGCTCGCCCTCGGTGCGGGCAACAACGGGCATGCAGGTGACCCATGACGGTCCCGAGCCGGTGTCGGCCGGCCCGCAGGACCGCCCCGACCTGGGCGGCCCCGATCCCGCCCCGGCCTTCGGGCGGCTGTTCGACGCGCACGCGGCGACCATGCACCGGTATCTGGCGCGCCGCGTCGGCCCGGATACCGCGCACGATCTCGTCGCCGAGACGTTCCTCGTCGCGCTGCGCCGCCGGGACTCGTACCAGCCGGAGCTGGGCACCGCGCGCTCGTGGCTGTACGGGATCGCGACGAACCTGCTGCGCCACCACGTCCGCAGCGAAACCCGGGCGCTGCGAGCCACCGCGCGGCTCGCGAATTCCGGCGACCGCGGCCACGGCGGGCACGACACCCGGGTCGCCGAGCAAGTCGACGCGCAGGCCCGCGCGGCACAGCTGGCCGGCGCGCTTGCGAAGCTGAGCGTCGCCGACCGCGACACCCTGCTGCTGGTCTCGTGGGCCGGGCTGGAACCGGTCGAAGTCGCCGAGGCGCTCGGCATCCCGCCGGGCACCGTGCGTTCGAGGCTGCATCGGATCCGCAGATGGCTGCGCACCAACGCAGCCGCATCGACCCGCGAGGAGGCGAAGGAACAGTGAACGACGACACCGTGCGGCACCTGTGGTCCGACGCCGAACTCGACGCGGCCCTCGCCGCGCTGCATCCGCACGAGGGGGCCACCGATCGGGCCGAACTCGACCGGGCTCGCGCGAGCCTGATGCGGGCCGCCGCGGCAGCGAGCGAATCGGACGAACCTGTTGTCCCGCAACAGAAAAGCCGCTCGGGCGCGTGGCGATGGATCGCCGTGGCCGCCGCGGTCGCGCTCCTCACCGGCGGCGTGGTCGTGGTCCGGGAACTCGCCAGCGCGCCGACGACGCTGGCTCCAGCGGGCCCCGGTTCCCCGGCGGAGCGCCCCGAAGCGGGCGCGCCGTTCACCCACGTCGTGACCGAGTACAGCCGCACCGCGCTGGTGGGCGGGACCAGTGTGTTCCGGGTCCGGGAGCAGGCGGATCTGTGGATCCCGGCCGACGAGTCCGGGGTCTGGAAACGCCGCTGGACCCGGGCCGAATCACCGACGCTGCTCGGCGGGGACGACCGGGCCCGCGCGAAATTGGACGGACCGTCCCAGGCCGAGGAGTCCGCGCCCGGCGGACGGTTCGCCCACGACTCCCGCTTCCCCGGCGAATCGTCCCCGAGCGCCTTGCCGGGCTGGTTCCACCCGACCCCGGAGTTCGTCGCGAGCCTGCCGACCGACACCCACACGCTGACCGGCACCCTCCTGAAGGAGAGCAGCCCTCCGCGACCGCCGACGAGCGTCGGACCGCTGCCGCAGCCGGTGAACTACGGCGCTCCGAAGATCCCCGCCCCCATCAGCTATCCATCGGCCACCGGGCTGATCCTGAACGTGCTCGCTTCTGGATACGCGTCGCGCGAACTGCGGGGCGCCTTCCAGAAAGTGATGGACAACCCGTCGCTCGGCTTCGAGGTGGTGCAGATCAGCCCGGACTTCGTGCAGTACGCGGCACCCGCCGGTCCGTACCGGCTGCTCGTCTCGGTCGACCGCACGCGAGCCCACCTGACCGACATCCAGGCACTCGCCACAAGCCCCGCCACCGGATTCGCGCCCGGCACCCTGGTCAGCTCCGCCCGGTTCTCCTACCAGACCACCGACCGAGCAGGAGACTGATCATTTCGCGTGATTCGCCGCGTTGAGCGCACTCGCCACGTCCGGCACCTCCAGCACCCGGATACCGTCCGGCAGCTTGCCCGAATCCGGCGGCACCAACGCGTGCGTAAAGCCCAACCGAGCCGCCTCAGCGAGCCGGCGGCCCACGTTCGGGACCCGCCGGATCTCGCCCGCCAGCCCGACCTCGCCGACCGCCACCAGCCGCGGCGACAGCGCCACGTCGTGCAGGGACGAGGTCAGCGCGAGCACCAGCGCGAGGTCGATGGCGGGCTCGGTGATCTTCATGCCGCCGACCGTGGCGACGTAGACGTCCTTGTCGCCCAGCTTCATCCGGCCGCGTTTCTCCATCACGGCGAGCACCATGGCGACCCGCGCCGAATCGAGGCCGCTCACCGCGCGCCTCGGCTGCGGCATGCCGCTGCTCGACACCAGCGCCTGCACCTCGCCCAGCAATGGCCGTTTCCCTTCGACCGCGACCGTGACCGCGGTGCCCGGCACCGGCTCCGCCGTCCGGCTCAGGAACAGGCCGGACGGGTCGGGCACGCCGACGATGCCCTCCTCGGTGAGCTCGAAACAGCCGATCTCGTCCGCCGCGCCGAACCGGTTCTTGATGCCGCGCACCATCCGCAGCGTGGAGTGCTTGTCGCCCTCGAACTGCAGCACTACGTCCACCAGGTGCTCCAGCACGCGCGGACCGGCGACCGAACCGTCTTTCGTGACATGTCCCACGAGCACGACCGGCAGCCCGCGTTCCTTCGCCAGCGCGACGAGCCCGGCGGTGACCGCGCGCACCTGCGTCACGCCGCCCGGCGAGCCCTCGACCTGCGGCGATGCCACGGTCTGGACCGAATCGACGATCAGCACGCCCGGTTTCACCGCGTCGACGTGCCCGAGGATCGCGGACAGGTCGCTCTCCGCCGCGAGGAACATCTCACCGTGCACGTTGCCGGTGCGCTCGGCGCGCAGCCGGACCTGTCCCGCGGATTCCTCGCCGGTGACGTACAGCGAACGTCCGGCCGTGACCGCCCATTGGTAGGCGACCTCGAGCAGCAACGTGGACTTGCCGACCCCGGGTTCCCCGGCCAGCAGCGCCACCGCGCCGGGCACGAGGCCCCCGCCGAGCACCCGGTCCAGCTCCGGCACGCCGGTGGCCTTGGCCCGGGCCGCCTCGACGTCGACCTCGGCGATCGGCCGCGCGGGCGCGCTCGGCGCTCCGGCGGCCACCCGCGCGATCGCCGGTTTCGCGGAGCCGCGCTCCTCGAGCGTGCCCCACGCCTGGCATTCCGGGCAGCGGCCGACCCACTTCGCCGTTTCGTACCCGCATTCCGCGCACCGGTGGACGGTGCTGGTCTTCTTCACCACGCCGCGAGGCTATCGGCGGACACCGACAAAAATCGCGGCGACGCGATCAGGAGCCCGCGTGCGCCGGCGCGGCGACCGGCAGCGCGACCACGATCGGGCCGGCGTTCTGGAAGGTGAAGGTGACCTTGATCGTCGCGCCCGGCCACAGCGGCTGCTTGAGGCCCTGGAGCACGACCTTGCCGGTGCCGAGCGGGCTCGCCGCCCCGCCGTTCTCGCCCGCCTGCGGCGTGTTCGACGCCGAGCTGGGGGCGGAGTTCGCCGAGCTGTTCGGTGCCGAGCTGGGCGCGCTCGAGGGCACCGAGTTCATCTCGGAAGCCGGGGTGCTGTTCGCCGACTCCGACTTCGCCGGGGCGCCCTGCTCGACCGCGTCGGCCGGGCCGATCACGAGCGAGTGCCCGGCGACGATCACCGTGTCCCCGGAGATCTGCGCGGGACCGGAGGCGCCCTCGGACGTCACCGAGACGAGCTTGTCGTCCTTCTGGCCCTGGTTGACGATCGTGAGCGTGAGCGGGGCGGGCGAACCGGCCGGGTAGCCGGGGCCCTGCGCCGGGTACTGCACGGCGGCGTTGCGCAGCATGATCGTCTTCGCCTGGGCGTAGGTGCCGTTGACGGCGGGCTGCTGGGTGTCGGTCTGGGTGATCTGACCGGCTCCGCAACCGGCGAGCACGAGTGCGGCGCCGAGCGCCGACACGCCTGCGCCGAGCACGCGGCGATTCTGCAGCCTCACGTCAGAGTCCTTCCCTTTCACGGCCTCGTCCTTCCCGAAGACTAGCCGGGCGGTTTCCCGCGCGCGGAACCGGTGTGCGTTCCCGGCCGATCGACTGTCCACAAAGGATCTCCCGGACCCGGTCCGGACGCTGTCGGCTCACCTGCATGAGCACGGCGAAAACCGGTTTGTCAAGCCCTGCCCAAGCCGCTGACCTGCGACGACGATCCCGGGCCGCTAGGTGGCCGCCGAACAGCCGTGATAGGATGGACCTCAGCGAAAGGGGCAGAGGACACATGGTTTTCAAGGTCGGAGAGACCGTCGTCTACCCGCACCACGGTGCCGCACTCATCGAAGCCATCGAGACCCGCGTGATCAAGGGCGAGGAAAAGAAGTACCTCGTCCTCAAAGTCGCGCAAGGGGATCTTACGGTTCGCGTGCCCGCGGACAACGCCGAGATCGTCGGCGTACGCGATGTCGTCGGGCAAGAGGGACTGGACAAGGTCTTCGATGTTCTGCGTGCTCCGCACACCGAAGAGCCCACGAACTGGTCTCGTCGGTACAAGGCCAACCTGGAGAAACTCGCCTCGGGCGACGTGAACAAGGTGGCCGAAGTGGTGCGCGACCTCTGGCGGCGAGAAAAGGACCGCGGACTTTCAGCCGGCGAGAAACGCATGCTGGCGAAGGCACGGCAAATCCTGGTCAGCGAGCTCGCGCTCGCGGAGGGCACCGACGAGGGCAAGGCGGAAACGCTCCTCGACGAGGTCCTGGAGACCGCGACGGTCTGACCCCGGGTCCTCCGGTTCGCCCCCGCGGCAACCGGTTCCCTACGATCACGACCTGATGAACCCACAGGTGCACAGCGTCGCGTTCGTGACTGTCGCGCACCGTCCGGCCGATCCCGAGCTCGCGCTCGCGGCCGTCGGCGGTGCAGCACTACTCACGCACACCGTGCGGGGGCTGCTCGGCACACCGGAGATCGATCTGGTGGTCGCCGCAGCCCCCGAGCGGTGTGCGAAGTCGTTTTCCGAGGCTCTGCGCGGCCTCGGCTGCCGGGTCGTTCCCGGTTCCTCGCTCCGGCAGGCGTTCGCCGCCGTCGAGCCGCTTCTCGCGCCGGACGCCGTCGTGCTGGTGCACGACGCGCTGCGGGCGTTCACTCCACAACGGACGATCCGGCGGGTGCTGGCCGCGGTCCGGAACGGCGCGCCCGTCGCCGTGCCGGTGCTGCCGATGTCCGACACGGTGAAAACCACCGACGAATCCGGAATCGTCACCGCCACGGTCGATCGCGACGGTCTCCGCAGCGCGCAAACCCCGGTGGGTTTTTCCCTTTCCGCTTTCCGTTCCGCGCTCGCCGATTCCGCTGACCCCGGTCTCGCCGACACCGCGGGCGCGGCCACCGTCCCCGGCGATCCGGACGCGATGCGCGTCGCGAGCGCCTTCGAACTCACCCTCGCCGAGGCGCTCGTCGCCGGCGGGGACCGAGAGGATCCCCTGTGACCGATCTCCGGGTAGGCAACGGCGTCGACGTCCATCCGATCGAACCGGGCCGCGAATGCTGGATGGCCGGGCTGCTCTGGCCCGGGGTCGACGGCTGCGCGGGCCACTCGGACGGCGACGTCGCGGCCCATGCCCTGTGCGACGCCCTGCTGTCCGCCGCCGGTCTCGGCGACCTCGGCGCGGTATTCGGCACCGGCGATCCGCGCATGGACGGCGCGCACGGCACCGACATGCTCGTCGAGGTGCGCGCCTTGCTGGCGGCGGAGGGCTGGCAGGTGGCCAACGCGACCGTGCAGGTGATCGGCAACCACCCGCGGATCGGGAAACGGCGCGACGAGGCGCAGCGGGTGCTGAGCGACGCCGTCGGCGGACCGGTGAGCGTTTCCGGGACGACGTCGGACGGGCTCGGGCTCACCGGCCGCGGCGAGGGCATCGCGGCGGTCGCGACCGCGCTGCTCGTGCGCGGCTGAGCGGAATTCGCGCGGCCGGGAAATCGTCATATTCCCTTTTTCGCCGATAGCTGACCAGCGACCACAACGCGATTCCCGGAAAACGATCATTGCCGATCGGGCACGAATCTCCGCGGACTTCTGCGCGGGCAATCGCGGCTCATTATAGTTATTCCGCGACGTTCGCGGCGGCAGGGAGCGGGGCCGCCCGGCCAAAGGGGGACGATGCCCGTCGATGCGCATCGCTTGTCCGGAGTACGTTCGATCACCGGAAGGCTGGTCGAAGAACTGCTGAGCCGTCCGGGAGGACAGAGCAGACCGCTGCCGATCGCGGTGGCGCTCGGCGTGCGCGGTGCGGGGAAGTCGGCCCTGCTGGAGGAATTGCGCTCGCGGTGCGCGGACATCCCGCACGCGCTCGTCGATTTCGAGCGGCGCGACTGGGAGCAGATTCAGCCGCGGGAACTGCTGGGCCACCTGGCTTTTGATCTCGGCAGGCAATGGCGGCAATTCGGCCGTATCGCGTTTCCCCGGCTGTGGCTGTGCATGCTCGTGCTGAGCGCGCCGGTGGAACTCGGCGACCGCCGGGCCGCGCTGCGCAAACTCCGGGACCTGATCGCGAAAAACCAGCCGCTGGAACGCAATCGCGACGCGATCGTGGACGTCGTCAAGCTCGTCGGCGGGGTCACGTCCGGCAGCAGCCTCCCTGGTTGGCACGAGGCGACCGAACTGCTGCTGCGCGGGCTCAGCTGGTACGACCGGCGGCGGCTGATGGGCAAGGTCAAGGCCATGCCGACCGGACCCGGCAACCACCAGGACTTCCTGATCGAAATCGCCAAGCACGCGCACGGCGACGAGGAGGACCGGGCGGCGGTCGACGCGATCATCTGCGACGCGTTCCTCGCCGACCTGCGCCGCGCGTACTCCGGCCTCTCCGGGAGCCGCCGGACGATGAATTGCCTGGTATTGCTGGACAACGCGCACACGAAGGGCGGACAGGACTTCCTGCGCGCGCTCGTCGAGGCGCGCAGGCACACGCCGGACGAGGCCGATCCGCTGGTGGTGATCGCGACGAGCCGGACGTGGAATCCCGACTGGGGCGAAAGCTGGTCGATGGTCACCGCGCATCCGAGCAGCGACCGGGAAATCCGCCGGAACCCGGAGCACCGGACCAGCGGGCTCGACTGGCCGGTGCCGCGGCTGCCCGCACAGGTCGAAACCGATTGGCTCCCCGGCCAGCCGGACAACCGCTGGTCCCCGTGGTACCTGCTGGAACTCGGCACGCTTTCCAGCGGCGACGTCGTCGATGTCGCCGCCGCGCACGACGTGCACCCGACGTCGCGGCTGCCGCGGTTCCTGTCCCGGCTCACCGACGGACATCCCGGCGCGGTCCAGGAGATACTGCGGACCGTCGCCGCTCGATACGATCCCGCCAACCCGAACACGTTGCGGGAAGCCTTGTACACCAAGGTCGTCCTGGACGACGGCGGCGAGTCCACTTTGCTCGCCGAGATGTGCGACTACCTGCTGCAGGACTTCTCGACGGCGAGCCGACAGGAACTCGTCACCGCGAGCGCCGCGGTCGACGTGGAAATGCTGTTCCACAAGGAAATTCTCGACCTGCGCAATCCGATGGGCGAGGGCCCGCTGTTCAAACAGCTCGCCGATCAGCTGTGGCTGCGGGCGGATCCGGACGATCCGTCGCGCTACGTCCTGCACCCGTGGCTGCGCCGGCTGCTGCTGCGGAAGCTGGCGACGCGCCCCGACGATCACCCGTTGAGCTGGGAAAAGGTGCACACTCGCTGCCGCGATTTCTACGAGAAGAACGGCCGCGTCGCCGCCGCCCGCTACCACGACCTCGCGCTCGAGAACGTCGACGCGGTGGTGACGCATCTGTGCAAACCGCTCACCACGCCGCACGCCGAGTTCGACGTGCCGACCGCGGAAGCGTGGCTGGGCGAACTGGACACGATCACGGCCGCGCCTAACCGCCTGGTGGAGAACGCGGATCCGTACCCGCAGGTGCAGCAGCGCGTCGGCGAATGGGAAGGCGAACTGGAGACCACCATGGCGTGGCTGGTCGTTTCCCTGTGGCTGGCGCGCGATCCGCTCGGCGACCCGGGCGGCACCCTCAACGCCACGATCGAGAGCGGATTCCACCATCTGGCCCAAGGCCGGGGACGAGGATCGATGCTGTTGCACGAGCGAGCGGAGCGCTACCGATGACGCAACGGATCAAACCGCCCCGGCCGGCTTGGGCGAAGTGGCTGTGGGGCGGCGGCGTGGTGCTGCTGGCCGTGGTCATCGTGGTCGCCGTGGTCGTGGTCGTCCCGGCGATCAGCAAGGCGAACCGGACCTGTGGCACCGGCGTCGAAGAGCGCGGCGAGAATTCCGAATGCGTTGGCACGACGGACGGCGAATTCGTGTTCTCCCCCGACCTCGCGGAGGTGGAAAACAGAATTCATCAGGAAAACACTGAAACCGTCGGCTCCGGAAAGCCGTACGTGACCGTCGCGGTCCTGCTGCCGATGACGCTCACCGACCACGACATTCTTTCCCCCGAATGGGTGCGGCACCAGCTCGAAGGGGCGTATATCGCGCAGCACCGGGCCAACAAAACGCAGTCGTGGGGCAGCGTGCCGCTGATCCGGTTGCTGCTCGCCAACCCCGGCAGCCAGCTCAAACAGTGGGAGCCGGTGGTCGACGACCTGATCGGCCGCACCGGAGCCGACCGCATCGTGGGCGTGACCGGGATCGGGCTGAGCCTCGGCACCGCACGCAGCGCGATCCAGAAGCTGTCCGACCACCGCGTCCCGGTCGTCGCCTCGCATCTCGCCGCCGACGAGTTCTCGCAGATCCCCGGGTTCCTGCGGGTGTCCCCGACCAGCTCGACCTACGGCAGTTCGATGGCGGGGTACCTGAAGCCGACCGCGCACACCGCCGCCGTCGTGCAGGACCAGAACCCCGGCGATCTGTACCCGAAGACGCTGGCCACCGCGTTCGCCAGGACGTTCGCCGACGCCGCGCACCGGATCGTCGGACGCACCGAGTCCTACGACTCCAGCCTGCCCGGGATCGAGAACACGTTCCTGCAGATGATGCCCAACATCTGCGGCGACAACCCGGACGTCGTGTACTTCGCCGGCCGCGAGGACCACCTGAAGTCGTTCGTCGCGCAGCTCGCCCAGCGGCCCTGCCTCGATCGGCACCTGACCGTGCTGACCGGCGACCTCGCCCAGGTCGGCCCGCCCGGGCCGGAAATGCGCCGCGGCCTCCAGGCGAACGTCACCGTGCTCGCGCCCGGTCTCGCGCATCCGCAGGCCTGGCGCGACCACCCGGAGTCGTTCAACAAGGCGGCCGTCGCGAGCTTCGAAGAACCAGGGTGCGACGGCTGTTTCACCGCGGTCTTCCCCCGCGAACGGCTGGACGACGGCATCGCGATCCTGGCGCACGACGCGGTGCTGACCGTGGTCTGGGCCATCCGCGGCATCCCCCGGGTTCTGCCGGAAGAGGTCACCGCGCAGGACGTGCTGCAGGCCCGGAACCGGCTGCACGGACAGTCGGCGGTCCCGGGAGCGAGCGGCATGATCTCGTTCGACGACCGCGGCGACCCGGTGAACAAGGCGGTCCCGATCCTGCGGGTCCGGCTCGACGCGACGCCGGAGTTCGTGGAGCTGTACGTCCCGGCCGGCTGAGCGCGGCGAAGGTGAGCCGGGGACCACAAACGGGCGGCATCGCACCCGGATTGCCCGATAAGGTTGGCACGTGGCCATCAACGCGGTGTTGTTCGACTTCTCCGGCACTCTTTTCCGGCTCGAGCAGCAGGACGGCTGGCTCGACGACGTGCGCGACGACGACGGCGAGGTGCTCGACGTCGAAGCGCAGACCGAGCTGATGCGGCGGATGACCGCGCCGGTCGAGCAGTCCGTCGAACTGGACGAGGAGCACCTCTACGCCTGGCACAACCGCGACCGCGACCCGGAACTGCACCGGAAGGTGTACCTGGAGGTGCTGCGGCTGTCCGGCGTTCCCCGGCGCGACCAGGCCGAGGCGCTGTACCAGCAGCTCATCACGCCGGACCAGTGGACGCCGTACCCGGACACCGAGGCCGCGCTCAAGGCGGTCGCGAGCAGCGGGCGCAAGGCGGGCGTGCTGAGCAACATCGCGTTCGACATCCGGCCCGCGTTCGGCCAGCGCGGCTGGGACGCGCACGTCGCCGAGTTCACGCTGTCCTTCGAGGTCGGAGCGGTGAAACCGGAGCCGGAGATCTTCCAGTCGGCGATCGAGCGGCTCGGCGTGCGCGCCGAGGAGACGCTGATGGTCGGCGACAGCGAGGAGGCCGACGGCGGCGCCCGCGCGCTGGGCTGCCAGTTCGCGCTGGTGGACCCGCTGCCCACCGCGCAGCGGCCGGACGCGCTGCTCGGCGTGCTGCGGGAGCACGGCGTGCTCTGACCCACAGTGGTCCCGGTACCCTTTACCTCGTGGCTTTGCACCTGTACGACACCGCGACCCGTGCCCCTCGGGAGTTCACTCCCGTCCGCAGCGGAACGGCGTCGATCTACGTGTGTGGGGCCACCGTGCAGGGAGTACCGCATATCGGGCACGTCCGGGGCATGCTGAATTACGACGTGCTCCGCCGCTGGCTGCTCCACAGTGGACTCGACGTGCTGCTGGTCCGCAACGTCACCGACATCGACGACAAGATCCTCACGAAGGCCGCCGACGCCGGCCGGCCGTGGTGGGAGTGGGCGGCGACGCACGAGCGGGCGTTCGAGAAGGCGTACGAGGACCTCGGCTGCCTTCCGCCGTCGGTCACGCCGCGCGCGACCGGGCACGTCACGCAGATGGTCCAGCTGATGGAGCGGCTGATCGAGGCCGGGCACGCGTACGCCGTCGACGGCGACGTGTACTTCTCGGTGAAGTCGTTCCCGGAGTACGGCGCGCTGTCCGGGCAGCAGCTCGACGAGGTCCAGCAGGGCGAGACGCCCACGCGCGGCAAGCGCGATTCGCGCGACTTCACGCTGTGGAAGAGCGCGAAGCCGGGCGAACCGTCGTGGCCGACGCCGTGGGGCGACGGGCGCCCGGGCTGGCACCTGGAGTGCTCGGCGATGGCGACCAACTACCTCGGCGCCGAGTTCGACATCCACGGCGGCGGCGTCGACCTGGTGTTCCCGCACCACGAGAACGAACGCGCGCAGTCGAACGCGGCGGGCGACGGGTTCGCCCGCTACTGGCTGCACAACGCGTGGGTGACCATGTCCGGCGAGAAGATGTCGAAGTCGCTGGGCAACACGGTCTCGATCCCGGCGATGCTGGAGCGCTACCGCGCGCCCGAACTGCGCTACTACCTGGTGCAGCCGCACTACCGGTCCACGGTCGAGTACTCCGACGGCGCGGTTTCCGAGGCGGCCCAGGGCTACCGGCGGATCGAGGCGTTCCTGCGCCGGGCGGAGTCGGCTGGAGCGGTTCCGGTGGGCGAGGTGGCAGCGGAGTTCGCCGCGGCGATGGACGACGACCTGGCCACCCCGGCCGCGTTCGCCGTGGTGCACAACACGGTCCGCGACGGTAACGCCGCCCTCGACAGCGGCGACACCACGAAGGCGCTCGAATTGGCCGGCACGGTCCGCGGGATGACCGGCGTGCTCGGTCTCGACCCGCTGTCGCCGGACTGGGCGGACGGCGGCTCGGACACTCCCGTCCGCGACGCGCTCGGCACGCTCGTGGAAGCCCTGCTGGCCGAACGCCAGGAGGCCCGTGCGGCGAAGGACTTCGCCCGCGCGGACGCCGCCCGCGACCGTCTCGTGGCGGCGGGGATCGCGGTGGAAGACACCCCGAACGGTCCGCAGTGGACGGTCAGGAACTCCTGACCTCCTCGCGGCAGCAGAGATTGAGGATTCATGGCAGGCAACTCACAGCGCAAAGGTGCCATTCGCAAGACGGGCACCAAGAAGGGCGCCGTCGTCGGTTCGGGCGGGCAGCGGCGCAAGGCGCTCGAGGGCAAGGGCCCGACGCCGAAGGCCGAGGACCGGCCCGGGCACAAGGCGTACCGCGCTGCCAACGCCGCCAACAAGCGTGACCAGGCCCGGCAGAAGAAGGCCGACCGCCCCGAGCTGATCGCCGGCCGCAACCCGGTCGTCGAAGCGCTGCGCGCGGACGTGCCGGGCACGGCGCTGTACGTCGCGCTCAACATCGACATCGACGACCGGGTCAACGAGGCCGTCCGGCTCGCGGGCGACAAGGGCATCTCGATCCTGGAGATCCCGCGCGAGGAACTGGACCGCAAGACCAACCGGGCCATGCACCAGGGCCTCGGCCTGCAGGTGCCGCCTTTCGAGTACGCGCACCCCGACGACCTGATGCAGGCCGCGCGCGACTCGGGCAACACCCCGCTGTTCGTCGCGCTCGACGGCGTCACCGACCCGCGCAACCTCGGCGCGGTGATCCGGTCCGCCGCGGCGTTCGGCGCGCAGGGCGTTCTCCTGCCGGAACGCCGCAGCGCCGGAATGACCGCGGTCGCGTGGCGCACGAGCGCCGGCACCGCGGCGAAGCTGCCGATCGCAGTCGCCACGAACCTCACCCGCCAGCTGCGCGCGTGGGCGTCGAAGGGCCTGATGATCGTCGGTCTCGACGCGGACGGCACGGTCGACATCGACGCACTCGAACTGGCCGCGGACCCGCTGGTCGTCGTGCTCGGCTCGGAAGGCCGCGGGCTTTCCAGGCTGGTCCGCGAGACCTGCGACGCGACGGTGTCGATCCCGATGGCCGCTGGTGTGGAGTCGCTGAACGCCTCGGTCGCCGCCGGCGTGCTGCTGGCCGAGGTCGCCCGCCGCCGCCGGATCGCCGGACGCGTCTGATTTTTTCGGTGGAAGCACCGGCCTGTTATCGTCGATAACATGCCCGACGACGCCCGCACCCGCATCATCACGGCGGCCCTGGACCTGCTGACCAGCGGCGGCCCGGACGCGGTGTCGACCCGCGCGGTGAGCTCGGCGGCGGGCGTCCAGCCGCCGACGATTTATCGCCTTTTCGGAGACAAGGACGGTCTGCTCGACGCGATCACCGTCCAGGGCTACGCCGATTACCTGGCGGCGAAAACCGCGGAGCCGCCCGCCGCGGACCCGTTGGACGACCTGCGGCGGGGCTGGGATCAGCACCTGGAGCTCGGCCTGGCCAACCCCGCGCTGTACCTGCTGATGACGACCCGGCCCGGCCGTTCGCCCGCGTTGGAAAAGGCCCTGGAAATCCTCGCGGCACGAGTCAGCCGCGTCGCATCGGCCGGACGGCTCCGGGTGCCGGAACCCCTCGCCGCGGCTCTGATCCACGCCGCCGGCTCCGGGACGACGTTGAGCCTGATCTCGACGCCCCCGGATTCCCGCGACCTGACAGTCTCGACCGCGGCCCGGGAAGCGGTGCTCGCAGCGATCAGCACGGATCGGCCGGTTTCGCGAACCCCGGGCCCGGCCGCGGCGGCGACGGCTTTGCGCGCGGTGCTGCCACAGGTCTCGGGGTTGAGTGCGGCGGAGAAGGCGTTGATGGGCGAGTGGCTGGACCGGATCACCGATTGAGGTTGCCGGAACGCTTGCTTCGCTTCTGGTTCGCGCCTCTCTTCTGGCTCACGACTCTCGCGTCTTCTGCTCAGGCCTCTCGGGTCTTCTGGCTCGCGCACCTCGCGCTGCCGTCTCGCGTGGCTACCGCTCAGCTGCCGTAACTGCCCCGCCACGGCCGGATGGCCCGCCCTTCCTTCCGGCCTCTCGCACGCGTGAGCCCAAACCCGCCGCCCCATCCGCACGGCCACCGCCCTTCCGCCCCAACCCGTCGCCGCTCCTGCACGGCCACCGCCCCGCCGCGCCAACTCCCGCCCTTCGCGCTGCCGCAGCGCATGCCATGACTTTCTTGCGCAGCCGCTCACCTACTGCCCTCGCGCCGTCGCCTCGCGCACCGCCCGCCGTTCCGCTCGGCCGCCCCCATCGAAGTCCCGCGGGCCGCCAAGTCCGACTCCTACAACGTTCCCGCTAGCCGCCTGAACCTCCCGCCGCCGCATCACAAGCCCACCGCCCTTCCGCTAAGCCGCGCCACCCTCTGCCCCTCGCGCCGCCACATCGCACGCCACTGCTCCCCCGCCGAGCCACCCCAACCGGCCGCTCCCTGATCGCCGCCCCCACCCGTCGGCTTCCCTCGGCTCCCGGCCGCGGCGCAGCCTCCCCGGGCCGCTTCCCGCCGCGAGGGGCGAAATCCGCCCAAATCCGTCACCCTCGGTGATTCGTGCTGTGATCCGTCGGGCATCGCCCCGCGGAGCCACCCGCTCGGGCTAAGGTCTCCTCCGGAACCGAGGGGGTCCGTCACCGATGTCGTTCGTTTCGCCGCTGTTCTTGTGGTACTTCATGCCCGCGGTGCTGATCGCGGTCCTGGCGTGCCCGCGCAGCTGGCGCAACGGCATCGTCGCGGTCGCGAGCCTGCTGTTCTACACGATCGGCGCCGGGCCGTACCTGTTCCTGCTGCTGCTCTGCATGGCGGTGAACTTCCTGGCCGGACCGGCGCTGGAGCCGAGTCCGTGGGACGTGCGCGGCACGCGCCGGAAGCGGATCCTGATCGGCGTCATCACGCTCGACGTCCTCGTGCTCGTCATCTGGAAGTACGCCGGGTTCGCGACGCAGCAGATCGCGGCCGTCGCGCATTGGTTCGGCGGGGACCTGGGCGTCGCGAACATCGTGGTGCCCATCGGCATTTCCTTCTACACCTTCCACCACATCTCGTACGTGGTGGACATCTACCGCGGCGAGCGGCACGCGCTGCGCAACCCGGTGTCGTTCGCCGCGTACATCGCGATGTTCCCGCAGCTGGTGGCGGGTCCCATCGTGCGCTACCGGGAGATCGCCGACCAGCTTCCGCAGCGGCGTTCGCACCGGCTGGACGACATCGCCGCGGGCTTCCCGAGGTTCGCGCTGGGCCTGTGCAAGAAGTCGATCATCGCCGACTCGCTTAGCCCGATGGTCGAGGCGTGCTTCTCGACCCCGGCGAACCAGATGACGTTCACGACGGCCTGGCTCGGCGCGATCGGCTACACCCTGCAGTTGTTCTTCGACTTCTCCGGCTACTCGGACATGGCGATCGGCCTCGGCCGCATGCTCGGTTTCCGGCTGCCGGAGAACTTCGCCCGCCCGTACTCGTCGGTGACGATCACGGAATTCTGGCGGCGCTGGCACATGTCGCTGTCCCGCTGGTTCCGCGACTACGTCTACATCCCGCTGGGCGGCAACCGTTCCGGCGCGGGCAAGACCTATCGGAACCTGTCGATCGTCTTCGTGCTGACGGGTTTCTGGCACGGCGCGCAATGGACGTTCCTGATCTGGGGCTGCTACCACGGCGCGCTGCTGGTCATCGAACGCCGCTTCCAGCTCGGCGACGCCCCGGCCGGCCCGGTCGCCCGCATCGCCCGCCGGTTGCTGACGCTGATCCTCGTCGTGTTCGGCTGGGTCTTCTTCCGCGCCGCCGATCTCGGCCACGCCTTGTCGATGATCGGCCACATGCTGATCCCGGACTTCGGCGGCCTCGGCGACGTCGTGGAAAGCGCGCTGACGAACCAGCGGATGGTGATCCTGCTGCTGGCGCTGATCGTGTTCATCCTCCCGGCGCACCCGGTGACCGGCCCGCTGCTGGAATCGTCGCGAAGCCGCGGAGCGACCGCACTGCGCATCGGCGTCATGACGGTGGGACTGGTGTACGCGGCGATCCTGGTGGCCACGGGGACTTTCAGCCCGTTCCTGTACTACCAGTTCTGATCAAGTTCAGCCGGAACACGCGACAGGTAAGCTTCGCCCGTTGCCGAACGGAAGGCCCGGAACGATGACCGAACCGACCGCGCCGCCACGTCTGGCTTCCACCCCGAACGTGATCCCGTACGTCGACCCGCACGACGGGCCTCGGCGGTTGCTCACGATCGACATTTCCACGCACATTTTCCACGCCGGCGCGTACATCCCGTTCGCGGGCATCGACGGTCGGCAGTACGTCGTTTCCTGGGGTGCGGTGTCGTTCGAGATTCCCGCGGACCGCAACGTCCATGTCAGCGTGCACCTGCAGAGCAACGGCGGGGCCGGGTACACGCCGTCGCCGTTCGCGTCGATCATTCTGTACCCGAACCCGCTGCCGCAACGCCTGGCGACCCAGTTCGCCCGGGCGGGCATGGGGGCGCTCGTACCGCTGCCGTAAGCCGCACCCCAAGCTGAGGAACAGTTGCCCCACCTCGGTACCGCCACAGCCTCGGTATCCGCCAAGCCCGTCTTAATCAGTCAGCGCTGGCCGTATCCCTTCAGCTTCTCCACCACGTGCTCGATTTCCTCGGGCGCCAGCAGAGCCGGAGTACCGGCGGACCGAGCCGCCAGCCACACCTGGCAGACCCACTCCAACTGCTGCGCCCGGCTATACGCGCTCGACAACGAGTCGCCATAGGTGATCGTGCCGTGGTTGGCCAGGAGGCAGCCTCGGCGGGCTTCCAGGGCTTTCAGCATCGCGTCGGCAAGCTCGGTCGTGCCGTAGGTCGCGTACGGCGCTACCCGAGCCGTCGGACCGATCGCCGCGAGCATGTAGTGGATCGGCGGGACTTCCGTGACCAAAGTGGACACTGCGGTGGCGTGCACCGAATGCGTGTGCACCACCGCGTTCACCGGCGCGGACTCCGGATCGGTCGCCCGGGTGTACACGGCCAGGTGCATCGGGAGTTCGCTCGTCGGTTTCAAAGCACCGTCCGCGAGCTTGCCTTCGAGGTCCACCACGGGGATGTCGGCGGGCGTGAGGGCGGCGTAGTCGACCCCGGTGGGCGTTACGGCGACCAGGTCACCGGACCGCGCGGACACGTTGCCGGACGTGCCGACGACCAAGCCGTCCGCGGTCAGGCGGCGGGCGTACTCGCACACTGCGGCACGCTCGTTTTCCAGGATCATTCACAGCCTCCACAGTCCGCGCGCGGCAGACAGGGAAGCCTGGTAGTCGGCGTAACCGCGCTCGTAGCCAGCGACATTCTCGGGCCGGGCCTCGACCGTTCGCGAGTTCGCGGCCCAGCGGTCCCGATCGTACGGTGTGCCCAGTGCGTCCGCGGCGGTCAGCACGGCACCGCGGGCGCCGACGCCGGGATCGCTCGGGATCACGACCGGACGGCCGAGCACATCGGCGAAAATCTGCAGCCATTCGGGCGAGCGGACTCCGCCGCCGCAGGCGTAGAGCTGGCCCGACAGACCGGCTGCTTCGAAGCAATGCCGTGCGGCGTAAGCGATCGACTCGCACAGCGCCCGGACCAGGTCGGCCCTTCCGGTTTCCAAGCTCAGCCCAGAAAACTGTGCGCGTGCTCCGGCGTCGACGAAGGGCGCGCGTTCGCCCGACACCGACAGGAAGGGCAACGCGCGTACCCCGCGAGCGCCGGGTTTGCTGCTCGCCAGCAGCGGGTCGATTTGCTCCACGCTGATGCCCAGCAGTTCGCAGACCCAGTCGATCCCGGCGGTGCCGACCATCGCGGGCATCGCGTGCAGGTACTCGTTCTCGTCGGGCGTGCACAGGAACATGCCCGCCGGTTCCGCTTCGGGATCGAACGTCGGGTCGGAGGTGAGCACCTGACAGGCGAGCGTGGTCCCAGCGGTGAGGATGCCGTCGCCGGGTTTCCGTACCCCAGCGCCGATCGCGCTGGCCGGCAGGTCGAAAGGTCCTGCGGTGACTGGCAATCCGACCGGCAAGCCGAGCAATTCGGCCCCGCGCCGGTCGAGCCGGAACACCGACTTCGCCGGAGCTGGTTTCGCGAAGAGCGACCGGCGATGGCCCAGTCCGCAGGCCTCGATCGCGCCGTCGTCGTAGCTGCGGGTGGCCGGGTTCAGGAACGGCAGCGACGCGTCCGAAACGTCGACCGTGATCTCGCCGGTGAGCCGCTGCAGCACCGCGTCCACGCAGTATCCGGCGACCGCGGCGCGGTCCAGCACCTCGGGCTCCTGGGTGTCCAAATAGGACATGATGGCCGCGGTGCAGCCGGGGAACATGCCGGAACCGGTGCGGCGGAACACTTCCGCGGTCACGCCGTCGGCCTGCCATTTCGCGAGCACCGTGTTCGCCCGGCCGTCGAGCCAGGAAATGGCCGGGTGCACCGCATTGCCTGCCTCGTCGCGGAGCCAGAGCCCGTCGCCCTGTCCGGTCAACGCCAACGCGGACACCGGCTCGGGCAGCGCGGCCGCGACCTCGCGCACGACCGTCGCGACCGTGCCGACGACCTGGTCGAGATCCTGCTCGACCCGGCCGCCCGGAAGGTGGTGCACCTCGGACGGCGTGCACGCGCTCGCGATGGAGCTGCCGTCCTCGTCGAACACCACGGCCTTGGTGAGCGACGTCCCGATGTCGACCCCGACAATCACGGCCGTCGCTCCAGCACCTCGGGATTCGCGAGGTTGGCCAGCTGCTCGCCGCGCGCGTACCGGCCGACTTCCGCGGCGACGATCGTGGCCGCCCGCTCGGCCGTCTGCTTGCTCGCGCCGGCGAGATGCGGAGTCGCGATCACGTTGGGCGCGTCGCGCAGCGCCCAGTCCGCCGGCGGCGGCTCGACGTCGTAGACATCGAGGGCGAGCGCGCCGAGCCGACCGGAACGCAGGGCTTCGGGCAGCGGCGCGTAGTCGAGCAACCCGCCGCGAGCGGTGTTCACGAGGACCGCGCCCTCCGGCAGCAGGGCGAGTTTGCCCGCGTCGATGAGGTGCCGCGTTTCTTCGGTGAGCCGCGCGTGCAGGCTCACGACGCGGCTCTGCCGGAGCAGCTCGTCCAACTCGACGAGCTGCGCGCCATCGGCTTCTACCGCGGCACGGTCGGCGTACGGGTCGGCTACCAGGACGTTCGCCCCGAACGCGACGAGCACCTTGGTGACCCGGGACCCGATCGCGCCGTACCCGACGAGCCCGACCGTGGTACCGCCCAGCTCCAGCCCGGCCTGGTCGTAGGCGTAGTAGTCGCCGCGCCAGGTGCCGGCGAGCAGTTCGGCCGAGGAAGTCGAGATCCGCCGCATCGCGGCGAGGATCATGCCGACCGCGAACTCGGCCGCCGCGCCCGCGTTGCGTCCCGGCGCGTACGTGACGGCGACTCCGGCCTCGGTGGCGGCGGCGAGGTCGACGTTCACCGGCCCGCCGCGGCACACCGACACGAGCTTGAGCTGCGGCGCGGCGGCGAAGACCTTCTTGGTGAACGGAGCCATCTGCGTGACGACGGCCTCGGCACCGGCGAGTGCCTCGATCACCTGGTCCTCGGTGCCGCTGGCCTCCAGCACGTTGCCGACCGGCCCGAACGGCTCGACCGGCCACGGCAGCGTCAGCTCGGCGACCTCGTGGTCGCCGCCGAGTTCCGCGCGGACGGCTCCGGCCAGCAGGCCGGGGCTGACGAAGTGGTCTCCCGCAGCGAGAATGTGCAACTCTGCTCCCTCACTCGCTCTGTGCCGATTGTGCGCCCCGACGGACGCCTTGGTCAGTGGGCGTTCTCGTATTCGGTGATGTGCGCGACCTTGGTCGCGCTGGCCGACGCCGGGTCGAAGCGGTAGCCGACCCATTCGGCGACGATCTTCTTCGCCACCTCGGGACCGATCGCACGCGCTCCGAAGGTGATCACCTGGCAGTCGTTCGATTTGATCGACCGCTCGGCGGAGTACGAATCGTGCGCGACCGTCGCCCGCACGCCGGGCACCTTGTTCGCCGAGATCGCCATGCCGATGCCGGTGCCGCAGACCAGGACGCCCCGGTCCGCCTCGCCGCGCGCGATCGCTTCCGCCGCGGCCAGCCCCAGCAACGGGTACGCCCGGTCGTCCGCCGCGTCGGGCACGCCGAGATCGGTCACCTCGGTGACTCGTTCGTCGGCCCGCAGCAGGTCGCGCAGCTGATTCTTCAGTTCGACCCCGGCGTTGTCCGCCGCCACCACGATGCGCATCAGTCCGCGCTCCTTTCCAGCTCCTCGCCGACAGCCGTGACCAGCAGCGAGAACGACACCGCACCCGGGTCTGGATGACCCTCGCTCCGTTGCGCGAGCCGCGCCGCGCGCCCCTTCGCCGGACGCAACCGCGCGGTCTCCTGCGCGGCCACGACTGCGGCTCCAGCGGCTTTCCGCCATGCCTGCACTACTTCCGAGCCCGCCTGCTCCCGCAGCGTGGCCCGGAACGGCTCGATCGCGTCGAGCATCGTCTTGTCGCCCAGTTCGGCCTTGCCCAGCTCGCAGAACGCGCGAACCGCACCGTCGACCGCGTCGGCAAGCATCGCCGTGGTGATGTCCTCGGCCGCCACCCCGCTCAGCCCGGCACCGGTTTCCGCCAGCAGCACGCCGTACAGCGCGCCCGAGGCACCGCCAGCCGCATCCGCGAACGCGGTACCGGCAGCCAGCAGCGCACCGGAAACCGTGTCCGGCTCTCGCCGCGCGGCGGCGACGGCGGCGCGCATCCCGCGGGTCATGCCGAGCCCGTGGTCGCCGTCCGCGGCCACCGCGTCGAGCCTGCCCAGCTCGGCTTCGTTTTCCTCGATGCTGCGCAACGCCGCGGTGAGCACCCGGTCGACCACGCTGGTCCCCGGAGCCTCCTCGGTCAGCAATTCGTCCACTGTGGACTCAAGCGCGACGGTAGCCAGCTCGGCGCCCTTGGTGCGATAGCCCGGGGTGTCGCACGGCGCGGCGTACAACTCGGCCAATTCGTCGTCCAACACCAGGATCGACAGCGAGACCCCGGCCATGTCGAGGGAGGTGACGAACTCCCCGACCTCGGAATGCACCGGACTGAGCCCGGCCTGGGCCAGCCGTTCGTGCACGCGGGGGTAGGTGACGAACATTTCCTCGTATTTGGTGCGGCCGAGCCCGTTCACCAGCACGACCACGCGGCCGTCCCCCTCCGGCAGCTCCGGCAGGAGACCGTCGACCAGTTCGTCGGCCAGCTCCGCCGCGGACAGCCGGCCCACCGTGCGCACGCCCGGTTCGCCGTGGATTCCGAGGCCCAGCTCCATTTCCTGGTCCGCGACCGTGAACAGCGGAGAGTCCGCCCCGGGCAGCGTGCAGCCGCCGAAGGCGACGCCGAACGTCCGCGTGCGAGCGTTCGCTTTCGCCGCGACCTCGTGCACCGCGTCGAGACTGTAGCCGCGCTCCGCCGCCGCACCGGCGATCTTGAAGACCAGGAAGTCGCCCGCCACGCCGCGGCGGCGCTCCGGTTCGGTCGCCGGGCCGCTCGCGATGTCGTCGGTGACCAGGATGGTGCGGCTTGGAATGCCCTCCGCCGCCAGCCTGCGGGCGGCGAGTCCGAAGTGGAGCACGTCGCCCTGGTAGTTGCCGAACCCGAAGAGCACGCCGGCTCCGTGGTCCGCCGCCCGCGCCGTGCGGTAGACCTGCTCGGCGCTCGGGCTCGTGAACACGTCGCCGACCACCGCGCCGTCCGCAAGACCAGGGCCGACGAGACCCGCGAACGCCGGATAGTGCCCGCATCCGCCGCCGATCACGACCGCGACCTTCGGGCTCGCCGGAGCCTCGCGGCGGACGACGCCATAGGCGTCCGGCACCTTCTGGACGGTGCGGCCGTACGCGGTGACGAACCCGTCCAGCCACTGCCGCTTGAACGTGTCCGGGGAACCCAAGGTGGTCATGGTTCAGTCCTTCGCAGCCACCGGCTCGCCGGCCAGGTAGGCCAGGAGCTTCAGTCGGACGTCGTCGTTGCTCTCGGCCACCGCGCTGGCCAGCTCCAGCGCGTCCGGCTTCGGCGGGTACGTCGGGTTGGGCAGCGCGATCACGGTGAGCCCGGCCGCGGCCGCCGCCCGGATGCCGTTGCTGGAGTCCTCGACCCCGAGGCATTCGCTGCCCGATTTGCCGAGCCGGGCCGCCGCCTCCAGGTACACGTCCGGGTTCGGTTTGCCCCGCGCGACCTCGGCGCTGGACACCGTCGCGGTGAACTCGCCGGTGAGCTGGTGCTTTTCGAGCACCGCGTCGATCACCCGGCGGGCCGCCGACGACGCGAGCGCGACCGGGACCCGCTCGCTGACCTCGCGCACCATCTCGCCCGCGCCGGGAAGCAAGGGCGCTTCGCCCGCGTCGATCGAGGCGATCATGCCGTCGACCACCGCGCGTTCCACCTCGGCCGCCTGGTCCGGCACCCCGCAGCGGCGGGCGAGATAGCCCGCCCATTCGGGCGCGCTCATGCCTTGCACCGAGGCCGTGTCCTCCGCCGTCCACTCGACCTGGTGGCGAGCGGCGAAAGCGACCCAGTTCTCCTCCCAGAGGTGTTCACTTTCCACCAGGACACCGTCGAGGTCGAACACCACCGCGTCGAGCGTCATCCACCAGATCCCTTCAGAGACGAGCCCGTTTCACACGAGCAATGTTAAGTTAACAGCGACGATGAGAAGTTCGCAAGGGTGTTCACACAAGGAGGGCACGAGTGGGCGCACGGCTGCTGCTGGCCAGGCACGGGCAGACCGAATGGCACGCGGAGAACCGCTACGCGGGCACCAGCGAGGTAGCGCTGACCGAGGAGGGGGTCCGCCAGGCGGAGGCGCTGGCCGCGTACGCCCGCCGGGTGAAACCGGACGCGCTGTTCTGTTCGCCGCAACGACGCGCCCGGCGCACGATCGAACCGACGGCACAGGCAGTTGGACTGGTCCCGGAAATCGTCACCGACCTGCGGGAAACCTACTTCGGGATCGCCGAGGGTCGCACCCGCGACGAGGTCCGGCAGACCGATCCCGAGGCGGTCGAACGCTTCCTCGCCGATCCGATCGCCGGGGCGTTTCCCGGAGCTGACGACCCGGCCGAGGCGGCCGAGCGCGGGGCTCGCGCGATCCGGTCGATTGCCGCCGCGACCAGCGGAACCGCGCTGGTCGTCGCGCACAACACGCTGCTGCGGCTCACGCTCTGCCAGCTGCTCGGCATCCCGCTCTCCCGCTACCGCACCGTGTTTCCGCGGCTGGACAACGCGGCCGTCACCGAACTGGAGGTGAGCGGTGACCGAACGGCCCTGGTGCGCTTCAACCTCCCAGTGGAACCGCGATAATCACGGCATGTCGACCGAAAAGCCTGCCGCCCACCCCCGCGAGAACCGTCAGCAGAAGCTGACCGAGCACGTGTTCCGGCAGGGTTCGGCGACCATCGGCGAACTGGTCGACCTGCTCGGCGTCAGCATGATGACGGTGCACCGGGACATCGACGAACTGTCCCGGCGCGGCCTGGTCCGGAAGTACCGCGGCGGCGTCTCGGCGATGCCGTCGACCGTGTTCGAGAGCAACGCCGAGTACCGGATGAACGCGCACGTGGACGCCAAACGGGTGATCGCGATGCACGCGGTCGAGCAGGTCGAACCGGGCATGTCGGTGCTGCTCGACGACTCGACGAGCGCTCTCGCGCTGGCCCGGCTCCTGGTCGACGTGACGCCGCTGACCGTGGCCACGAACTACCTCGCCGCGATCGACGTGCTCAAGAACGTGCACGAACTGCGCCTGATCTGCATCGGCGGCGACTACTCGCCCACCCACGATTCGTTCCTCGGCATGCAGAGCATCGAGTCGATCGAACGGCTCTCAGTGGACATCGCGTTCGTGTCCACCTCGGCGATGAGCACGTCGATGAGCTTCCACCAGGAACCCGAGATCGTGATGATCAAACGGGCCATGCTGGCCGCCGCGCGGCACAAGGTGCTGCTGATGGACCACAGCAAGATGAAGCGAACGGCACTGCACCGGCTCGCGCCGCTGGACGACTACGACCTGCTGATCGTGGACGAGGGCGCAGATCCGCACTACGTCGACGAGATGCGCAGCCGGGTCGAAGTCCAGGTCGCCGAAGATCCCGACAACTGATCGACTTAATAACACTCTTGCGTGCGAAGTTCACACGAGCCATGATACGTTCGATCTCGACGTCATGGAGGCGTGTATGAACGAGTCGGCAACAGCGGAGTTGCCCAAGACGGGCTTCGGGCGCTTGCTCACGAAATGGGGGCTGCCCGCACCCCTGTTCCTCGGGTATGTCGGACTGCTCCTGTTCATGATCGGCGACGGAGTGGAGTCCGGTTTCATCGCGCCGTACATGGCGGACAACGGCGCGGGCACGGAAATCAAGGCGTCGTACGTGATCACCGTGTACGGCGTCGCGGTGATGCTGGCGTCCTGGCTGTCGGGCGCGCTTTCCGAACTGTGGGGGCCGCGCCGGGTGATGATGATCGGCCTGGTCATCTGGCTGGTGTTCGACGCGCTGTTCCTGACGCTCGGCCTCGCCGGCGGGAACTACCCGGCGATGCTGATCTGCTACGGCATCCGCGGATTCGGCTATCCGATGTTCGCGTTCGGATTCCTGGTGTGGATCACCGCGGTGGCCCCGGTCGCCCGGCTCGGCGCGGCGGTCGGCTGGTTCTACTTCGCTTTCACCGGCGGCCTGCCCACGCTCGGCGCGCTCGTCGCGAGCTTCACCAACCCGCTGTTCGGCCACTACGGCACGCTGTGGGTGGCGGTCGTGCTGCTCGGCGTCGGCGGTCTCGTGGCGGTGCTCGGCGTCCGGCAGCGCACGGGATACCGCAGGCTCGCGCCGCCGGACGTGAAACCGGTGCAGAGCCTGGTTTCCAGCGTGTCGATCGCGTGGAAGAAGCCGCGGGTCGGCGTCGGCATGATCGTGCGGATCATCAACACCGCGCCCGAATTCGGCATGCTCGTGTTCTTCCCGACGATCTTCATCTCCCAGATCGGGTTCGGGGAGAGCCGCTGGCTGCTGCTCGTGTCGGTGATCTACGGGACGAACATCTTCTTCAACCTGATCTTCGGCGTGCTGAGCGACCGGATCGGCTGGCGCACCACGATTTTCTGGTTCGGCGCGATCGGCTGCGCGATCTCGATCCTGCTGCTGTACTTCGTGCCGGTCGCGATGGGCTCGCAGTATTACTGGCTCGCGCTGATCGTCGGCGCGCTCTACGGCGCGACGCTGGCCGGATTCGTGCCGATCTCCGCGCTGCTGCCGTCGCTGGCCCCGGAGCACAAGGGCGGCGCGATGGCTTTGCTGAACCTGGGCGCGGGAGCGGCAGCCTTTGTCGGACCGGCGATCGTGTCGCTGTTCCTCGGGCCGGCCGGTGCCGCCGGGGTGGTCATCATCTTCGCCGCGCTGTACCTGGTGGCCGCGGTGCTGGTGCGGTTCCTGAAGCTGCCTGAGGAAACCGAGAAAGCACTGGCGAGCGACGGCAGTTTGCAGGATGTCGAAGAGAGGGTCAGCACGGCGTGAACGAGCAGGTCTCGGTCGGCATCGACGTCGCCACCGCGGGGGTTCGCGCCTTCGCGGTGCGCGGCGGCTCGGTCCTCGCCACCGCATCGGCGTCGCTGCCGGCGCCGGTGCGCGCGGACGGCGGCCGCAGCGAACAGGATCCGTCGGCGTGGTGGCCCGCGGTCGGTTCGGTGCTGAACGAGGTCACTGCCGCGTTGCCCGGGCGCGGCGCGGAAGTCTCGGCGGTGGCGATCGCGGCGACGTCCGGAACGATCGTCGGCGTCGATGCCGCGGGCGAACCGGTGACGCCCGCGTTGATGTACGACGACCGGCGCGGCGCGGACTACAACGCGAAAGCCGCGGAACTCGGTGCCGCACGGTGGCAGAAGCTGGGTTCAGGCGTCTCGCCGACCGCGGCGCTCGGCCGGATCGCCTGGCTGGCCGAGCACACCGAGGCGGTCGCCGTCCGGCACACGCCGGAGATGATCGCGGCGAAACTCACCGGACATCCGGTCGCGGCGGATTGGTCGCACGCCCTCAAAAGCGGTTACGACCCGCTGGCTGAGGAATGGCCGTCCGAGGTGTTCGCCGGATTGGGGGTGCCGGAGGGAATGCTGCCGCAGGTGGTCGCGCCGACGAGCGTGCTCGGCGAGATCTCCGTGCCGACCGCCGGATTGCCTGCCGGATGCCTTGTGGTGGCAGGCATGACCGACGGGTGCGCCGGACAACTGGCCGCGGGTGCCGTGGAACCGGGGCGGTTCGTCGGGATTCTCGGGACCACGTATGTCCTGAAGGGCGTCACCGAATCGCTGGTGCCGGATCCCACCGGGGTCATGTACAGCCACCGGCATCCAGACGGATGGTGGTTGCCCGGCGGCGCTTCGAATACCGGCGGGGAGTCCGTTTCGGACAGTCCACGGCTGGCCGAGCTGGATGCCGCCGCCGGTGCCCGTGGCCCGGCCGCAGTGGTGGCTTTCCCCTTGCGCCGCAAGGGAGAACGCTTCCCGTTCGCCCACGGCGATGCGGAAGGTTTCGTCCTCGGCACCCCCTCCGACGAGGTCGAGCTGCACCGGGCCCGGCTGGAGGGAGTCGCCTTCCTGGAGCGACTCGCCTTAGACCACCTGCGACGGCTGGGCATTTCGGTCCACGAGCCGCTCCTCGCGGCGGGCGGCGGCAGCAAGAGTCCTTTGTGGACCCGGATCCGGGCGACCGTGACCGGGCTGGGGCTCCAGGTGGCCCCGCAAGCGGAAACGGGATACGGCGCGGCCCTGCTCGCGGCAGCGGGATGCACGCCGGGCGGCCTGAGCGCGGTGTGCCAGGAGATGCCGGTGGGGTCGCTCGTCGAGCCGGAACCCCGCGAGGAGGCGGCGATGCTGGCTTCGTACCAACGGTTCTGCCGCGAATTGCGGGATCGCGGCTGGATTGACGACGAACTGTTCACCGTGGCGGCGGGGTGATGCGACTGGCAACCTTGACTGTTACGCGCGAACCGCACGCTGTGAGCCACGGACGCCGGGATAGCGCTGCGGGCTCCGAACTCCGCTGACAGGAACCCTCGCAGGTCGCTGACGCCTCAGCTACGCCATCGCCGAGCCAGAATTCTTGCGGGCCGACGGTGAGTGCCGCCAGGGCGGTCGCGACCCGGTGGGACCCGAGGCTGAGGAGTCCGGTGCCCCGGCTGCGGCAAGTCCACGTCCGGCGGGCCGTTGATGCGCCTGCTTGACCCGGCGTCGGGCAGGATCCGGCTGGGGTGTTGATGCCCTGAGTTCGTTCCGCGCCTGGACAGGAGGCGTGGACTTGGCCTGCGGGTGCAGCAGCACCGGACCGCGACCGGGCAAAGGCGCAGACCCCACCCGCGGATGCACCAGCACTAGACAGTCCGCGCCCGGCAAGAGGCGCGCCCTCCCATGGGTGTAGCAGCATCAGCCGGTGGTCCTGACCGGCTAAGACGAACCAGGCGGGAGCGGTCGGAGGTGCAGCAGCCCCAGGCGGTCCGCGCCGCGCAAGACGCGCAGACCCCGCCCGCGGGTGCAGCATCAACCGGTCGCCCTGACTGGTTCAGGCGAGCCGGGAGCCGTCGGAGGTGTGGCGGTTAGGAGCGACCTGCGCGGGGGCGGCGGCCGTTGCCGTTGCTGCCGTGCGGAGGCTTCGCGGTTTGCTTGGGGTCGGCGGATGATTGCGAGTCCGAAGTGGACGCGGCCGGGCGCGGGGTCGGCTGAGGCAAGGCAGGTGCGGATGAGCCCGTTGCCAAATCGGCGTTGGTCGGTGACGGAAACGAAGGCTGCGAAGCGGTGCCGGTCGGCGAGGGAGAAGAAGCCTTCGAAGCAGTGTCAGTCGGCGAGGGAGTTGACGGCCGCGAAGGTGCGTCAGCCGGAGAAGTAGTAGCTCCGGAAGGCCCGCCATCCGAAGCGGAAGCTTGCGCAGATGCAGCGACGGCTTCCTCTTCCTGCGAACCGAGGAAGCGCAATGCCTCCTGGACGGCCTCGTTGGTCGCGGCGATCCGGTCGGCGACCTTGGTGCGCAGGTCCAGGGCCAGGGTGCGCGATTCGGTGGCTTCGGATTGCTTCTGGAGGGCGTCGGCGAGGGCGGTTTCCGCTTGTGCCTTCTTGATGGCGATCTCTTCCGACGCTCGACGGTCGGCTTCGGCGCGGACCTCGGCGGCGGCTGCTTCCGCGGCGGCGTCGGTTTCGGCTCGGAGTCGGGCGGATTCCTCGTCGGCGGCTCGGCGGGCGGCTTCGGCTGCGGCGTCTGCCTCCGCGCGGGCTCGGGCGGCGGCTTCGTCGGCTTCGGTGCGGACGCGGAGGGCTTCGGCGTCCTTCTCGTCGCGGATGCGGCGGGCTTCGGCGTCGGCGGCTAGGCGGGCGTGCTGGGACTCCGCGTCTGCCTTGGCTCGGGCCTCGGCGGCGGCTTCGTCGGCCTGGGTGCGGGCGGTCAGGGCGGCCTGATCGGCCTCGGCGCGGGCCGCTGCGGCAGCCTGGTCCGCCTCGGCTCGGGCGCGGTCGGCGGCTTCGGTGCGGGCGGCGATCTCGGCATCGGCTGCCGCAGTGCGGGTGGTGATGTCTTCGTTAGCCGCCGCAGTGCGAGTGGCGATGTCCTCGTCGGCGGCAGCCGTGCGCGTGGCGATGTCCTCGTCGGCGGCAGCCGTGCGCGTGGCGATGTCCTCTTCGGCCGCGGCCAGGCGAGTGGCGATCTCCGCATCCGCCGCAGCCGTCCGGGTGGCGATGTCTTCGTTAGCCGCCGCAGTGCGAGTGGCGATGTCCTCGTTAGCCGCCGCAGTGCGCGTCGCGATGTCCTCGTTGGCCGCAGCCGTCCGGGTCGCGATGTCTGCGTCGGCGGCAGCCGTGCGCGCGGCGATGTCTTCGTTGCCTGCCTTGATCCGCGCTTCGAGGTCCGCTAGGCGGGTCGCGATCTCCTCGTCCGCGGCGGCGGTACGGGTAGCGATGTCCGCTTCTGCAGCAGCGATCCGGGACTCCAGGTCCGCCTGTCGCGCGGCCAAATCCTGCTCCGCCGCCGCGACGCGGGCGTCCAGGGCTTCCGAGCGCGCGGCCAAATCGGCGTGGGTCTCCGCGAGCAGGCGCTGACGTTCCGCTTCTGCTTCTTTGGCCGCTTTGTCCGCTGCCCGTTGGGTTTCGTGGGCGTAGCGGTCCGCTTCGGCGCGGGTCGAAGACGCGTCTGCTTCCGCGGAGCGGCGGAGGTCGGCGATCTCCTCCTCGGCCAGCTGCACCATCATCCGCACGCGTTCGGAGATCGCACCGGCACCCGCCGGGCTCGAAGTGACCCGGACCAGCGCGGCCTTCGCTTCAGACAGTTCCGCCTGGGCGGTCGTCAGGGCCTTCGTGAGTTCGCCCGCGGTGGCCACCGCCTCGTCGCGGCCGTGGGAGGTCGTCTTGAGTTCGCTGGTCAGCTGGGCGATGCGGGCGTCGACCTGATGCGGGTCGTATCCCTTCCGGGTAACAGCAAAGGCGGGGTGCTGCGGCTTCTCGGGCGCGACCATCGGGCCACCTTAGTGAGCGGGGCACCTCCGGCACGTACCGCCAAACGGCTGTATTACGAAGCGCGAAACCCGACGTCACGCATGGCATCCTGTCTCCTCGACGTACCGCGCGGGCGAACGGGGCAAAGCATGGACCTTTCAGCCGTCGCCGCCGACCTGGCCGCGCACTGGCACGTGTACGCGACCATGCCGTTCATCGCGGCGCTGATCGGCTACCTGACCAAACGCGTCGCGATCGAGATGATGTTCCGGCCGCTCGAGTTCCGCGGCCTCCGGCCGTTCCTCGGCTGGCAGGGCGTCATCCCGGCCAACTCGCGGCGGATGGCTACCACCGCGGTCGACCTGCTCACCAAGAATCTCCTCGACCCGCGCGAGGTGTTCGCCCGGCTCGATCCGGAGGAAATGGTCGCGCAGCTGGAAGAACCGCTGCTGAAAGCGGTCGACGAGGTCACCCGCGAAGTCTTCGAGACCTACCAGCCGCGGTTGTGGGAGTTGCTGCCCGCCCGCGCGCAGCAACTGCTGGTGGACCGCGTCCGCGCGCAGGCGCCCGCGGTCGTGAAGCGGCTGATGCGGGAGGTGGCGTCGAATGTGGACGAAGTCCTCGACGTCAACGACATGCTGATCAACGCCATGGTCCGGGACAAATCGCTCACCTGCCGGCTGATCCGCGAGGTCGCCGCGCCCGAATTCCGGTTCATCGCGCGCAGCGGGATCGGCTTCGGATTCGTGATCGGGCTCGTCCAGCTCGTCGCGTGGGCGCTCACGAAACAACCGGTGATCATGCCGATCTTCGGTTTCGTCACGGGCTTCGTCACGGACTGGCTCGCGCTCAAAATGATCTTCTACCCGCGTCAGCCGCGCCGGTTCCTGTTCTTCACCTGGCAGGGCATGTTCCAGAAACGCCGCGCGCAGGTCGCCGCGGACTACGGCGCGTTGATCGCGGAGGAGGTCCTCACCGCGGGGAACGTGCTGGAAGCCGTGCTGACCGGGCCGCGTGCGGACAAGCTGTTCGCACTCGTCACACGGGAGGTCCAGCGGACCGTCGACGCGCAGGCCGGCCTCGCCAAACCGCTGGTCGCGCTCGCGGTCGGCGGGCGCGAGTACCAGCAGATGAAACAGGCGGCCGCGGAGAAGGCCATCGCGTACCTGCCGGAAACCGTCAAGCACGTCGAGAGTTACGCGACCGACGCGCTCGACGTCCGCAACACCATCGTCGACAAGATGCAGCAGCTGACCCCGCTCGAGTTCGAGGGCATTCTCCGCCCGGCGTTCAAACAGGACGAATGGAAACTGATCGCGGTCGGCGCGGTGATCGGCGGGCTGGTCGGCGAACTGCAGGTGCTGCTCCTCCTCCACTGACGCGCGCGGGTTACCGTTCCGTAGGCAACACGGAGGGGACGCGCGTGCACACTTTCGCCGAGCACTGGCCGGTGTACGTCTCCATGCCGTTCATCGCGGCGCTGATCGGCTACGTCACCAAGCGCGTCGCCATCGAGATGATGTTCCGCCCGCTCGAATTCGTCGGCATCCGGCCGTTCCTCGGCTGGCAGGGCGTGCTGCCCGCGAACGCCGAGCGGATGGCGACGACCGCGACCGACATGCTCACCACCAACCTCGTCGATCCGAGGGAGATCTTCGCCCGGCTCGACCCGGAGCAGGTCGCGAAGGAGATCGAGCAACCGCTGCTGCGCGTGGTCGAGGACGTCACCCGCGAGGTGATGGAGACCTATCAGCCGCGGCTGTGGGAAATGCTGCCGTCCGGCGCGCAGCAACTGCTGCTGAAACGCGTGCAGGCCGAGGCGCCGAGGGCGATCACGAAGATCATGCGCGAGATTTCCCAGAACATCGAGGACGTGCTCGACCTCAAGCACATGGTCGTCACGAACCTGGTGCGCGACAAGGCTTTGCTGAATCGGCTGATCCGCGACATCTCACGTCCGGAAATGCGGTTCATCGCCCGCTCGGGCATCTGGTTCGGGTTCATTCTCGGCTGCGTGCAGCTGCTGGTCTGGGCGCTGACGAAGTCGCCGATCGTGCTGCCGCTGTTCGGGCTCGGAATCGGCTGGCTGACCGACTGGCTCGCGCTCAAAATGATCTTCCTGCCGCGTGAGCCGAAACGGTTCTTCGGCTTCTACAACTGGCAGGGCGTGTTCCAGAAGCGCCGCGACGAGGTGGCCGCCGACTACGGCGACATGATCGCGCGCGAGATCATCACCGTGCCGAATCTGCTCGAAGCCGTGCTGCGCGGGCCCAAATCGGACCGGCTGTTCTCGATGATCACCCGCGAGGTGCAGAAGACGATCGACGCGCAGGCGAGCGTCGTGAAGCCGTTCGTCGCGATCGCGGTGGGCACGAAACGCTTCCAGGAGATGAAGCAGGCCGCCGCCGCGAAAGCCGCCGAGCGGGTGCCGGACACCATCCGGCACGCGGAGACGTACGCGATCAACGCGCTCGACGTCCGCAACACGATCGTGGACCGGATGCGCCGGCTCAGCCCGCTCGAATTCGAGCAGCTGCTGCGGCCCGCGTTCCGGCAGGACGAATGGAAGCTGATCGCGGTCGGCGCGGTGATCGGCGGGCTCGTCGGGGAGCTGCAGGCGTTGCTGCTCCTCGGTTAGGACGCGCGCGCGATACGGTTTCCTTCCGGAACGGGGAGGGAGGCCCGGTGGACGCGGTGCTGGACGATCTCGCGCGGCACTGGCCGGTGTATGTCTCCATGCCGTTCGTCGCCGCGCTGATCGGCTACGTCACCAAACGCGTCGCGATCGAGATGATGTTCCGCCCGCTCGAATTCATCGGCATCCGGCCGTTCCTCGGGTGGCAGGGCGTGGTGCCGAAGCACGGCGGGCGGATGGCCGCGATCGCGACCGACCTGCTCACCGCGAACCTGCTCGACATCAAGGAGGTCTTCGCCCGCGTCGACCCGGCGATCATCACCCGGGAACTCGAGCAGCCGCTGCTGCGCGCGGTCGACGGCATCGCCCGCGACGTGCTCGAACAGCATCATCCTCGGCTGTGGGAGGTCCTGCCCACGCTCGCCCAGGAACTGCTGATCAAACAGGTGCAGGCCAGCGCGCCGCAGCTGGTGCGGGACTTCCTGGACGAGGTCCGCGACAACCTGGACGAGGTCCTCGACGTCCGGCACATGACCGTCGAGCGGCTCACCCGCGACCGCGCGCTGCTGGTGCGGCTGATCCGCGAAACGTCCCGGCCGGAGATGACGTTCATCGCGCGCGCCGGGATCGTCTTCGGCTTCGTCCTCGGCCTGGTCCAGGTTCTGGTGTGGGCGCTGACCCGCCAGCCGCTGGTGCTGCCGATCTTCGGCGGCGCGATCGGGCTGTTCACCGACTGGCTCGCGATCAAGATGATCTTCCTGCCGCGCGAACCGGTGCGGCTGGGCCGGGTCATCCTGCAGGGCAAGTTCCAGCGGCGGCGCGCCGAGGTCGCCCGGCAGTACGGCGAACTGGTGGCCAACGAGGTGCTGACCGTCCCGAATCTGCTCGACGCCCTGCTGCGCGGCCCGAAGTCGGACCGGCTCGTGGCGATGGTCGAACGCGCGGTCGGACACGCGGTGGACGCGCAGGTCAGCGCCGCGAAACCGGTGGTCGCGCTCGCCGTCGGGACGCAGCGGCTGCAGGAGATGAAGCACGCCGCGGCGCAGCGGGCGCTGGCCGAACTGCCGTTGACCGCGCGCTACGCCGAGGGGTACCTGACCGAGGCGATGGACGTCGCGAAGATCGTGGAGCAGCGGATGCTCGCGCTGACGCCGCTGGAGTTCGAGGGATTGCTGCGGCCGGCGTTCCGGCAGGACGAATGGACGCTGATCGCGGTCGGCGGCGTGATCGGGTTCGTCGTCGGCGAATTGCAAGTCCTCCTCATGCTCGGCTGACTTTTCGGCGGTTGTTCGCGCCGGGCTCACTCGAACTGGCTAATCTCAGTGCCGTGTCCGAGCCACCGCAGCTGCCCGCAGTCCACGAGGCCTACCTGCCCCGCGAGCACGCGCTGCATCGCCCGCGGCACGGCAAACGGCAGCTGACCGCGCTGGTCAGCGCCCTGGTGTTCTTCGCGACGCCGACCCTGCTGTGGGTCGTCGGGGTCCGGCCGAGCGAGATCGAAAACCACAAGCTCGCCGGCTTCCCCAGCCTCGGCGAGGGGTTCGGGTTCTTCACGAACCTGCCCAAATGGGCGACGGATCAGCTGTCGTTCCGGGCGGGCGCGATCAACGCGGCGAACGGGATCAGCGAGGGCGTCTTCGGCGAGGCCGCACCGCTCGACCAGGGTTCCGCGTCGAGCAGCGGCCCGATCCCGGCCCCGCCGCTGCAGCAGCCGGGCGCGCCGAACACTGGCCCGTCCGTGCCGAGCGGACCGGGTTCGAGCCAGGCCGGATACCGCAAGGTGGTGCAGGGTTCGGACGGCTGGCTGTACTACGGCTACGACTCCGAGGCGAAGTGCACGCCGGCCCAGGACATCGACACGACGATGAAGCGGATCGACGAACTGCGCGCGGCGGTCGAGGCGTCCGGCCGCAAGTTCGTGTTCGTGGTGACGCCGGACAAGACGACGATGGTGCCGCAGTTCCTGCCCGCGAGCTACCCGGGCAAGGAATGTTCGCAGGCCGCCTCGCCGAACGACTGGTACAAGATCACCACCGAAGGCCACTCGCTGGACCTGCGCCCGCAGCTGGCGGCGGAAGCGGCCCGCGTCGGCCACCCGATCTACGCCCCCAACGACACGCACTGGCGCGACGAAGGCGGTCTCGTCCTGACCCGCGCCCTCGCCGAGACGATCAAACCGGGCGCGACGGCCACCTGGAAGAGCGCCCCGGACGGCCAATACGACGCGGTCGCGGACCTGCCGCTGCTGCTCGGCCAGACCGGCGTCAAGTCGAACACCCGCTACGACCTGCGCCCGGACGGCGTCACCGACCGCGCGGGCGAATTCGTCGGCAGCATCGACCAGCCAGTGCACCGCTCGACCGCGCCGATCGTCGGCACGGTCGACCAGCCGACGCTGGTCTACGGCGACTCGTTCAGCCTGGCGTCGTCGCGGTACCTGGAGGCGGCGTTCACGAATCTCACGTATTTGGCGTATTCGACGGACAAGACGCCGCAGTCGCAGGCGGTGGATCTGTTCGTGAACTCGCACGTGGTGGTGCTGCAGGCGGTGGAGCGGAATGTCGCTGGCGGGCTGGTGCCGTTTACCGACGAAGGGTTCATCTCGGCGGTGAAGACGGCGCTGGCGCAGCATCCGATCCGCTAGCTGTATGAGGTCAGGACGTTGCTGACACGTGACGGCGTCGCCGAACCTGCTCTAAGAGCTACGTGCGGGCATAGAGGAACTCTTCTGCGGCTCCCGGTTCGTCTCGCCGTTCGGATCGATGAACTTCCGCCGGCTGAGGCCGAGTTGCGCCAATAGCGGCGTGATCGTGCGGCGGCTGACCGGGGTACCGTCCTGGTGGAGCTCGAATGCGAGGCTGACCGTTTGTGTTCGCGCCGCATCGCTTCGATCCGCTTCACGAACCCCCTGGCGCAGCCGTCGGCTGGTGTGCAGGCGCGGAGGAGCGGTCGACGAGCCCGAGATCGCCGAATTGCTTGTAGCGGTTCACCCGCTCAGCGGCGGTCGCGCGGTCGATGCCCGTCTCGGCCGTCGCCATCCGGTCACCGGGCTGACGTGGCTGCGTTCGGGATCTCGTTGAGCGAGTAGTACACCGGGAGGCCGCGGCCCTGTGCGATCGCGACGTCCTGGTCCGCGCCGCGGGAGTCGCCGGGAAGGCGCAGCACGGCGTCGCAGTGCTGGAGCAGCCGCTCGGCGGTCGGGTACATCACCTCGGCGGCCAGCGGGTCGGCCGGCCCGCTGGCTCCGGCGCTTTTCAGCACGGGCAGGGCGACCCACTCGCCGATCATGGGCACGTGGCCGGCTTGGAAGACGGGCCAGGCGGCTTCCTCCAGGCGCTTGAGGTTCCGCGCCATCAGCTCGGGGTCGCCGCCCGTCCCGGATGCGTAGGGGCCGGCGATCAGAATCAGCATAGGCTTGCTCATACCCGGCACAATACAGCAGAAACGTGCAACAACAGGAAGGATTGCGATGCTCGCTGCGGCACGCAAAGACCTGCTCCTCGAACGACTGCGCACCGAGGGGCGCATCGTCGCGAAGGAGATCGCCGCCGAACTGGGCCTGTCCGAGGACAGCATCCGCCGGGACCTGCGCGAACTCGACGCCCAAGGCCTGGCCGTCCGCGTCTACGGCGGCGCGCTCCCCGCATCGCCGGCCGTGGCCGATTACGCCGCGCGAGCGTCCGTCGCGCCGGAGAGCAAGCGGCGGGTCGCCGCGGCGGCCGTCGCGCTGATCGAGCCGGGAGCCACCGTGATCCTGGACGGCGGAACCACGACGCTCGCGGTGGCCGACGCGCTCCCGAAGAGGTTCCGCGGCACGATCATCACCCACAGCCCCACCATCGCCGCCGCCCTCCTGGACCACGAGGCCGAGGTCTTCCTGATCGGCGGGCAACTGTTCAAGCACTCCGCCGTCGCCTGCGGGGCCGCCGCGGTCGAAGCCGCGAACCGGATCAGCGCGGACCTGTTCTTCCTCGGCGTGACCGGCATCCACGCCACCGCGGGCCTGACCACCGGCGATGCCGAAGAAGCCGCGATGAAACGCGCCCTCGCGTCCCGCGCCGCGGAAACGTACGTCCTCGGCAGCGACGAGAAGATCGGCACTGCCTCCCGCTACCCCGTCCTCCCGCTCGACGCCGTCGCCGGCGTCATCACCGACACGCCGGAGAACGACGCGACCTCACAGGAACTGACCAAGGCCGGCGTCAACCTCATCCACGCCGACTGACCGCCTCAACAACGCCATGGCCGGCAACAACTAGCCGACCGGAACCGCAGCCACTTCCGCCGGGCTCGTCCGCACCCCGCGCCGACGGTCGCGGACCCACGCGATCACGCGGCACACCAGATAAATCAAGAACGAAATCGAAGTCACGAACGCGCTCACCGGCAATCCCGGGGCCAGCGACAGCACGATTCCGCCCAGTGCGGCGACTTCCGCGAAGACCACCGACAGCACCGTCGCGCGCAGTGGGCTCGCCGTGACCCGGGCGGCGGCCGCGGCGGGCGTCACCATCAGGGCGACCACCAGCAGTGACCCGACCACCTGCACGCTCAGCGCCGTCGCGACCCCGACCAGCAGGGAAAACAGCACCGTCAACGACTTGACCGGAACCCCGCGCGCCTCGGCCACCGCGCGGTCGACGCTGGCGAACAGCAGCGGGCGATAAATCAGTGCCAGCACCGCCAGGACCACCGCGGCGGAGATCGCCAAGGCGGTCAGGTTCGTGCTGTCCACCGTGATGATCTGGCCGGTCAAAATGCCGAATTTGTTGGCTGACCGTCCTTTGTAGAACGACAGCAGCAGGACGCCCATGCCCAGCCCGAAGGACAGGATCACGCCGATCACCGAATCGCGGTCGGCGTCGCGGATTCCCAGGATTCCCAGCAGCAGCGCGGCGGCAACGGCGCCGGCGAGTGCGCCGTATTCCACTCCGACGCCCAGCAGCAGCGCACCGGCCGCTCCGGTGAAGGCCAGTTCGGACGTGCCGTGCACAGCGAAGGACATGCGGCGCATCACGATCAGCGGGCCGAGCACGCCGGCCAGCAAGCCGAGCACCGCGGCCGCGATCAGGGCGATGCGGACGCTGTCCAGTTCCGCGATCAGCTCCCACGTCTTGGCGAAGTCGAACATGCCGTCCAAGGCTCAGCCCACTGCTTCCTGCTCGTGGTGGTGCGGTTGGTCCTCGCACAGCGCGCTCTGCGCACCGGCGATGTGGATCTGCCCGCCGACGCGCAGCACCTCGATCTTCGTCCCGTACAGGTCCGACAGCGTCTCCGAGGTCATCACCTCGTCCGGCTTGCCGATCCGGAACTGGCCGTTCACCAGGTACAGCACGCGGTCGACGAACTGCAGGACCGGATTGATCTCGTGCGTCACGAACAGCACCGCGGTCCCGGCCGCACGCCGGCGCGCGTCGATCAGTTCGCTGACCGCGCGCTGGTGCGCCAGGTCGAGCGACAGCAGCGGTTCGTCGCACAGCAACACCGTCGGGTCGCCGACCAGCGCCTGCGCCACCCGCAGCCGTTGCTGCTCGCCGCCGGAAAGCCGGCCGACCGGCTGCCTCGCGTAACGCGTGCCGCCGACCGAGTCGATCACCGACGCCACGCGGCGTTTCCGCTCGCGCATTCCGGCGAGGCCGGGGCCCCAGCGGTGGCCGTCGAGGCCAAGGCCGACCAGGTCGATGCCGCGCAGCGTGAGCGCGTCGTCGATCGCGCGCTGCTGCGGGATGTAGCCGACCTTGCGGTTCGCGCCTCCCGGACGTCCGCCCGCGATTTCCACCGTGCCCGCCGACAGCGACTGCATGCCCAGCAGCGCCTTGAGGAAGCTGCTCTTGCCGGACCCGTTCGGGCCGAGGACAGCGAGGAATTCGCCCGGCTCGACGTCCAGGTCCAAACCGGACCAGAGGGTGCGGTCGCCGAAGGCGAGCCCGGCCCCGCGCACGCGGACCGCGGGGCCGGTTTCCGGAAGCTGGACGGACATCAGCTGTTCAGAGCCCCCGACAGCGAGTCCACATCCTTGGTCATCCAGTCAATGTAGCCCGTGACGTTCGCCGGGAGCGTCTCGGATACGTCGACCACCGCGACCCCGGACGCCTTCGCGTCGGCGACCGCCTGCTTGGTCAGCGGGGTGACCGTCTGCACGTTGTTGACCAGCGCCTTCACCTGCTTCTCCTTGATCAGCTTGGTGAACTCGGAAACCGCGGCGGCGGGCACGTCGGTCTCGTTCTCGATCGCGTCGGAGAACGCCTTCGGGGTGGCGTCGGCGATGTTCGCGGTCTTGAGCAGGTAGTGCGCGACCGGTTCGGTGACGACGACCTTCGTGTCCGGGTGCGCGGTCCCCAGCGCGGCCGCCTTCTTGATCAGGCCGTCGAGCTGGGCCTTGAAGGTCTTGGCGTTGTCGTCGAACTTCTGCTTCGACGCGGGCTGGATCTCGCCGAGCGCGGCCGCGACCTGGTCGGCGACCTTCTCCACGCCCGGCAGGTCGTACCAGACGTGCTCGTTCTCCTCGCCCGGCTTGGCGATGTCGTACGCGACCAGCTTCTTCGCCGAAGCCGCCTCACCCGAAAGCTTGGTGAAGAACTCGTCGTACCCGCCGCCGTTGCCCAGCGTCAGCTGCGCCTTCTTGGCGGCGAGCGCGTCGTCGGCGGTCGATTCGTACGAGTGCGGGTCGGCCGACGGATCGTGGATGATCGACGTGACCTGCACTTTGTCGCCTCCGACGGCGGACACGACGCTGCCCCAGACATCGGTGGACGCGACGACCTTCACCTGGTCGCCCGCGCCCCCTCCCGCCCCGGAACCGGACGAGGACGACGTGCTGGAGCACGCGCCGAGCGCGAACACAGCCAAGGCCGACGCGGCGGCGAGGACGCTCGTGGTGCGGCGGGAAGTCATCGGGCACTCCTGAGTCGAACTGCTAATGGAAACCGTTGTCAGATTCACTTTACCCCATCCGAACGGCGAGCCTCACTCCACCGGGTGGCCGCACCCGCTCTTGATCACCGAGCGGATCGAGACGCTCACCACAGGGGTGTCGCTTCTGGAAAACGATCTGAACCGTTACGGTTTGCGGATGGGCCGTCCTATTCGCACCCGGAGGCAGGCGACATTGGCGTCGCTCGCGGCGGAGCTCGGGGTGTCCAGGACCACCGTGTCCAACGCCTACAACCGCCCGGACCAGCTCTCCCCCGAACTGCGCCGCAGGGTGCTCGAGACCGCGCGGCGGCTCGGCTACCCCGGCCCGGACCCGGTCGCGCGCTCGCTGCGCACCCGCAAGGCGGGCGCGGTCGGGCTGCTGCTGACCGAGAACCTCTCCTACGCCTTCCGCGACCCGGCCGCCGTCGGCGTGCTCGAAGGGCTCGCGCTGGCCTGCGAGGACGCGGGCGTCGGCCTGCATCTCGTGCCGGCCAGCCCCGGCCGCGAGGACCTCGCCGCGGTGCACCGCGCGGGCGTGGACGGGTTCGTCGTGTACTCCGTGCCGGACGACGATCCGCATCTCGCGGCCGTCCTGGAACGGCCGGTGCCGACGGTAATCATCGACCAGCCACGGATCGAGGGCGTGGACCGCGTCGGTCCGGACGACGCGGCCGCCGTGACGCAGCTCGCGGACCATCTCGTGGCGCTCGGCCACCGGCAGATCGGCGTTCTCTGCATGCGGCTCGGCCGCGAGCGCAACGACGACTTCGTGACCGCCGAACGCCAGAGCGGCGCGCATTTCCACGTGCAGCGCACCCGGCTGGAGGCGCTGGCGACCGCGTTCTCCTCGGCGGGCGTCGACTGGGCGACCGTGCCGGTCGTCGAGCGTTTCGACCACACGGTGGACGACGGCGCCTCGGCCGCACGTCAGCTGCTGGACGCGTATCCGCAGGTCACCGCCCTGGTCTGCACGTCGGACATTCTCGCGCTCGGCGCGCTGGCCGAGGCCGCGCGCCGCGGGCTGCGGGTGCCGCTCGACCTCACAGTGACCGGTTTCGACGGCATCGCCGAGGCGGAGCGCTCCGGGCTCACCACGGTGCATCAGCCGGTGCTGGAGAAGGGCAAGGTGGCCGGACGGCTGCTGCTCAGCTCGGCCGAGCGGGTCGGGCCGAAGGTCATCACGCTGCCGACCGAACTGCGGGTCGGCCGCACGTCGGCGCCGCCGCGGACGGTCGAGGAGCCCTGGTTCGGCGGCTGAGTCGTGCGCGGCGATGCCGGTGAGAACCGGCATAACCACGCACAAGACACCCCAGCCTTTGCCGTGATTTCCCGCCCACCGCGTTGTGCGGGCGGGTCGCGGCGGGTTCCATGGACGCCAGCCGCCCGTGTCCCGCGGGGAAGCGCAGGCCGAAAGGTGCCCC
Organism: Streptomyces sp. AA4; assembly: GCF_000158875.1. NCBI lineage: Bacteria > Bacillati > Actinomycetota > Actinomycetes > Kitasatosporales > Streptomycetaceae > Streptomyces > Streptomyces sp. AA4. Next base: position 7,821,969 of record NZ_GG657746.1, read on the forward strand.
ATGACCTCCATCGACGTGCTGCTCAAGCGCAATCAGGAAATCGGCCACATCGTTCCGGGCGACCGGTCCTCCCCCAAGCCGTCGCTGCAGGTGTCGATCCTGACCTGCATGGACGCCCGGATCCGCGTGTTCGAGATCTTCGGCCTGCTGCAGGGCGAGGCACACGTCCTGCGCAACGCGGGCGGCGTGGTGACCGACGACATGATCCGGTCGCTCGCGCTCAGCCAGCGCAAACTCGGCACTCGCGAGGTGCTGATCGTGCAGCACACCGACTGCGGCCTTTCCACGGTCACCGACGAGGAGTTCAAGGACGAACTGGAGTCCGCCACCGGGCTGCGGCCGACCTGGGCGGTCGAGGCGTTCCGCAAGGTCGAGGACAGCGTCCGCACCTCGGTGGAGCGCGCCCGGCGCAGCGACTTCCTCCTGCACACCGACAACGTGCGCGGATTCGTCTACGACGTGAAGGCCGGGAGCCTGACCGAGGTCAAGTAAGAGCTTTCGTATTCAATGGTGGGGTGGCCCTAGACACCGATGTGCTGATCGAGTGGTTCGCCGACGTCGGCCGGGACCTGCCGTGGCGGGAGCCCGATTGCTCGGCGTGGGGCGTGCTGGTCAGCGAAATCATGTTGCAGCAGACGCCGGTCTCGCGCGTCCAGCCGATCTGGCTGGAGTGGATGGCTCGCTGGCCGGTGCCGTCGGCGCTCGCCGCGGAGACCACCGGCGAGGTCGTGCGCGCGTGGGGCAAGCTCGGCTACCCGCGTCGCGCGCTTCGGCTGCACGCCGCCGCCACCGTCATCGCTCAGGAGCACGGCGACGTCGTTCCGTCCGATGTGGACACGCTGCTCGCGTTGCCCGGCATCGGCGCGTACACGGCGCGCGCGGTGGCGGCGTTCGCGTACGGCAAGCGCGCGCCGGTGGTGGACACGAACGTCCGACGGGTGGTCGCGCGCGCCGTACATGGCGCGGGGGACGCTGGTCCGGCGTCGAATACCCGCGACATGGCGGACGTCGAAGCGTTGCTTCCCGCCGAAGACGCGCCTGCGGCGAAGCTGTCCGCAGCCTTGATGGAGCTGGGCGCGCTGATCTGCACCGCGCGGTCGCCGAAGTGCGCGGACTGCCCGATTTACGCCGAATGCGCGTGGCAGCTCAACGGCCGTCCCGAATACGCCGGTCCGGCCAAGCCGGTGCAGAAGTTCGCCGGCACCGACCGGCAGGTGCGCGGGCTGTTGCTGGACGTCCTGCGCGGTGCCGAGGGGCCGGTCGAGAAGGCGCGGCTGGATGTCGTGTGGCACGAAGCCGGCCAGCGCGACCGGTGCCTGGATTCGCTGCTCGTGGACGGTCTGCTGGAGCAAACCCGCGACGGGCTGTTCGCGCTTCCCGGGGAACACTGACGCACTACTACGAAAGTCGGCAAAAAGTTGTCCCCTCCGGGGCGCCGGGTTAGCTTTCCCCCGTCGCACTTCCGGGCTGAGGAGTTCCGCATGGGGGAAGCAACGCGTCGTGCCGTCCTGAAGGGCGGCCTCACCGTCACCGCCGCGGGCGCTTTGGGCTTCGCAGGAGCGAAATCCGCGGCCGCGGTGACCACGCCGGTCATCCATTCGACGGCCGAGTGGAACGCCCGTCCGCCCTCGGGCACGATCGTGGTGGAGAACCACAAGCCGACGTACATCGTGGTGCACCACACCGTCGACCCCGGCAACAACACCGACTACTCGCTGGCGCACGCGCTGCAGATCTCGCGGGACATCCAGAACTTCCACATGGACACCCGCGGCTGGATCGACACCGGCCAGCAGTTCACGAACAGCCGCGGCGGCTTCGTCACCGAGGGGCGGCACCGCAGCCTGGAAATCCTGCGCGGCGGGAAGCAGCACGTGCAGGGCGCGAACGTCGCCAACCACAACAGCGAATGCATCGGCATCGAGAACGAGGGCCTCTACAGCACGGTCGACGTGCCGGTCGCGCTGTGGAACTCGCTCGTGCAGCTGGTCGCCTACATCGCGCACCAATACGGCATCACGCCCGAGTTCATCAAGGGCCACCGCGATTTCAACTCGACCGAGTGCTGCGGCCAGGTGCTCTACAACCGGCTCCCGGAGCTGCGCACCGCGGTCGGGCAGCAGCTCGGCCTGTCCGTCGCCCGGCTCGACGCGCCGGAGTGGCCGCTGCTCAAGCCGGGGGACACCGGCCCGCAGGTGCGGACCGCGCAACGCTTCCTGCGCGCCGCCGGTTTCGGCGTGCCGACCGACGGCGTATTCGGCAAGGCGACCGCGGACGCGGTGTCCGCGCTGGCCGCGGCGCACGGGCTTTCCCGCGACAGCTGCACCGCGGCCCGGGCCGGCGACGAATCCGCCTACCTCGGCTCGGACGTCTGGCCGCTGATCGTGCCGGCGGACCGCTCGACCGCCGCGTGGCGCACCGAGCTGGCCCGCTGACCGGGGACGCCTCACGTGTGCCAGCGAGGGCGGGACACGTGGGGCGTCACAGGCCGGACAGGAACGCCTCCACCGCACCGCGGTAGGTCTCCGGCGCCTCGGCGTGCGGCAAATGCGCCGAACCGGGCACGACCAGGTGTTTCGCGCCGGGCACGCGCGCCGCGACCTCGGCTTGCTGACCGGCGGGCATCGCGGTGTGCTCGCCCTCGACCAGCAGCAGCGGACAGCGGATGCCGTCCACAATGGACCAGTAGTCCCGGCGCCCCCATTCGGCGGCGATCTCGTACAGGTGCTCCAGGTCGGCGATCAGGTGGTAGCCGTCCTCGCGTTCCTCGACGCATTCGGTGAAGTAGTCGCCCGCGGCGCCGAAGAACTCGCGCACGTGGGCCAGCGATTCGAACGGCACCGGCCAGCTCTCGAAGTAGCCGCGCCAGGTCTCGACGGTGCGTCCGCGCTGGTCCGGCGCGAAATCCTCGCTGACCACCGCGCGTACCAGCTCCGGGTATTTCGCCGCGGTGGCCCACGCGTGCAGTCCGCCCATCGAATGCCCGATCAGCACGGAGGGACCGAGCTCGGCCAGCACGTCCGCGATGTCCTCGGCGAACTGCTCGGTCGTCCACGGTCCGCTGTGCGGCGCGCGGCCGTGCCCGCGGGCGTCGAGGGCGCGCACCCGGCCGTACCGCTTGAGCCATTGCGCGACCGGCCACCACGTGCGAGCGCGGCCCATCAGCCCGTGCAGCAGGAGGATCGACACGCCGGGGCGTTCGTCGCCGCCGAAGTCGATCAGGCCTGGTCGCATTAGTCCTCCTGGGTTTCTGGCGCTACTTCATCACAAACCTGCCCCTAGGGTGAAGGAATGCGCAGCCGCCGAACCGCCGTCCTCGCCCTCGCCGGCGTGCTTGCGCTGTCCGCGTGCAGCCCCGCCGAGCCCGCTGCTCCGCCGCCGCCCCCGATGCATCCGGCGCCGGGCGCGAGCAGCGCGGGCGACCCGTACTTCCCGGAGGACGGCAACGGCGGATACGACGCGCTCGACTACCACGTCGACGTCAGCTACGACCCGCCGAGCGGCCGCCTCGACGGCGACACCACGGTCTCCGCGAAAGCCACCCAGGACCTCAGCCGCTTCGACCTCGACCTGCGCGGGCTCGACGTCTCCGGAGTGGAGATCGACGGGAAACTGGCGAAGTACAGCCGGGAGAAGAACAAACTGGTCGTGACTCCGGCCGAACCGCTGCGCTCGGGTTCGACGTTCCGGACGCGCGTGCGCTATTCGGGCGTACCGGCGAACACCCCGCACGACGGCGGGTCGGAGAACGGCTGGGCCCGCTCCGAGGACGGCGGCGCGTACCTGGTCGGCGAACCGCACGCGGCGTCGTTCTGGTACCCGGTCAACGAAACCCCGCGCGACAAGGCGACCTTCACGCTGACCGCGCACGTGCCCGCCGGATGGACGGTGCTGTCCAACGGCCGGGAGCAGGGCACGAGCGGCAAAGACGGCAAAACCACCACGACGTGGACCGATCCGAACCCGGTGGCCAGTTACCTGACCACGATCGCGATCGACAGGTTCACCGTGCAGCGGTCCACGCTCCCGGACGGCACGCCGGTCGTTTCCGGCTACGCGCCGGGTGCCGAAGCCCGCGAGGCCACCGGCGACCGGCTGCCCGAGGTGCTCTCGTTTTTGGAGAGCAAGTTCGGCAAATATCCGCAGAGCGCGGCGGGCGGGATCTACCTCGACGAGAACATCCATTTCTCCCTGGAAACGCAAACCCGTCCCACTTATGCGAAATGGGCGGAAATCCTGACTCTGGTGCACGAGAACGCGCACCAGTGGTTCGGCGATTCGGTGTCGCTCAACTCGTGGGCGGACATCTGCCTGAACGAATGCTTCGCGTCGTACGCGCAGTGGATGTGGGGCGAGCGCGAGGGCCAGAACCTGGACGACCGCTACCGCGCGGCCGTCGAAATCACCAGGGGCAGCACGGATTTCTGGGGCCAGAAGCTCGTCGACATGGGGCCGGAGCACCTGTTCGAGGGCGCGTACGACAAGGGCATCCTCGCCGTGCACGCGCTGCGCCGGGAAATGGGCGAGCCGGGGTTCGAGAAGGTGCTGCACGAGTGGGTGAGCCAGCATCGCAACGGCAACGCGACGTGGGCGGACTTCGAGAAGCTCGTGTCGAAGGTCGCCGGACGCGATTTGAGCGGCTTCCTCAACGACTGGTTCCACAGCTCGAAGCTGCCGTCGGACGCCGACCTCTACCCGGGCACGCTGCGGCCGTGACTGCCGAGCAACGACCTGGTCAGGCTGCTGCGCGAGTCGTTCATTTCGGCTAGGGCCGCGCTCAGTTCGGGGTCGCCGACCCGCACTGGTTCGTCGGGCCGAAGCGCCAGCGCGCGCAGCGACGCCCGGCGGAGCAGTTCCTTCATGAACGACGCGGTGACGCCTTCCGTCGCCTCGACCACCGGGGTCAGGTCGGCTGTCAGCTCCAGGTCACGCGAGTACAGCCGCAGCAACGCTTCCCGGCCCGCCGCGTCCGGCAACGGCACCTCGACCGCCAAGTCGACCCGGCCGGGCCGGTCTGCCAGCGCTTTCTCCAGACTGCTCGCCCGGTTGGTGGTCAGCAGGAAGGTGACATCCGCGTCGCCGCCGACGCCGTCCATCGCGTCGAGCAGGCTGAACAACAGCGGCGTGGGACCGTGCGCGAGGGCGCGGTCCTCGGCGATCAGGTCGACGTCCTCCAGCACCACGACGCTCGGCTGCAACCGGCGCGCCAGCGAAGCGGCTTGCGAGATGAACCGCATGGCGACGCCGGTGAGGATCACGACTGTGCAGTTCGGGAGCTGACCCATCAGGTATCGCACGGTGTGCGTTTTCCCGGTTCCGGGCGGGCCGTGCAGCAGCAGGCCGCGCTTCAAATGCTGACCGGTCGCGCGCCGTGCCTACCCGACGCAATCCAAACGCGGGATCGCCGACTTGAAGGCGATCGCGCCCGCGACGGCGGAGCCGGCGCCATCAAACACAGCGATCACTTCGAGGCGGCAGTTCGCTTGGCCGTATTGCGGGGCCGAGCCGCGCACGCCGACCAGCACCGGGGAACCGTCCGGCGCGGTCGTGCCGACCAACCCGAGCTGGACGACGTCCGCCGCCTCGTCCGGGCCGATCGCGACCGTCGCGTAGTCCACCGCGCCCAGCTCGTAGTGGCCGTGCTGTTTGGCTGTGACCAGCATGCCGACCAGGTCCTCGTGCCCGCCGGACCAGCCCCGCGCCCACCTGACGTAACCCAAACGCGGGATCGCGTCGGCGTCTGACGGAGATGCGTGCACGGCCCCCCGGGCCGGGTGCGCAGCTCCGTCAGACGCCGACTTGAAGGCGATCCCGCACGCGCCGACGAAGTCGGTGCAATCAAACACAGTGGCACGAACCGCGAAACAGGGCCAGCCGTTAGTACGCTGGACCCATGGCAGTGGTCAAGATCAACGCAATCGAGGTCCCCGAAGGCGCCGGCCCGGAGTTGGAGAAGCGATTCGCCGCGCGGCTGCACTCCGTCGACAACCAGGAGGGGTTCCTCGGCTTCGAGTTGCTCCGCCCGGTCGCGGGCGAGACGCGCTACTTCGTGTACACGAAGTGGGAAACCGAGGAGCACTACCAGGCCTGGGCGAAGGGCCCGGCGCGCGAGGCGCACGCCGGCGAGCGCCAGAAGCCGGTGGCGAGCGGCGCGAATCTGCTGGAGTTCGAGGTCGTCCAGGCATCGAAGCCGGGTGAGTGACGAACTCGCCCGCGCCGCCGAGCTGATCCGCGGCGCCGGCGCGCTGCTCGTGTGCGCCGGCGCCGGGATGGGCGTCGACTCCGGCCTGCCCGATTTCCGTGGCGGGGAAGGGTTTTGGCGGGCGTATCCGCCGTACGCCGGGCTCGGGCTGCGGTTCGAGGAGCTGGCCGACCCTCAGCATTTCGCCTCGGATCCGGAGCTGGCCTGGGGGTTCTACGGGCATCGGCTCGACCTGTACCGGAAAACGGTCCCGCACCGGGGGTTCAGCCTGCTGCTCGAATGGGGGCTTGCCACCCCGGGCGGTGTGCGCGTTTTCACGTCCAATGTGGACGGACAGTTCCAGGCGGCGGGATTTCCGCACGTCGCCGAGGCGCACGGGTCGATCCATCATCTGCAGTGCCTGGCGGGATGCTCGCGGGAGATCTGGCCGGCGGAGGGCATCGCGGTCGACCTGGACGAGGCGACGATGCGCGCCCGGCCGCCGCTGCCGTCGTGTCCGCGGTGCGGCAGCCTGGCCCGGCCCAACATCCTGATGTTCGGGGATTTCGACTGGGTGCCGGATCGCAGTCAGGAACAGCTGGACGAGCTGACGGCCTGGCGACGTGCGCATCGCGACCTGGTGGTGGTCGAACTCGGTGCCGGGCAAGCGGTTCCGACGGTACGGCGGTACTCCGAACTCGCCAGCGCGGCGACGGGTGCGCTGATCCGGATCAACCCGCGCGAACCGCAAATCCGGCATGGGCGCGGGATTTCGATCGCCGCCGGCGCGCTGGAGACGCTGGTCAAGCTCGCTTGAGTGCCAGCAACGGGAACGGACGGCCGTCCGAATCGGTCTCCTGCCTGCCCGCCACCACGAACCCGTGGTGCAGATAGAAACCGACTGCCTGCGGGTTCTGCTCGTTCACGTCCAGGGTGAGCTTCGGGAACCGGTCCAGCGCCGCACGCAGCAACGCCGATCCGACTCCGCGACCGCGGAAATCGTCGTGCACGAACAGCATTTCCAGCTTTCCGTCGGCGATCCCCGAGAAACCCGCGGCGATTCCGTCGACCTCCGCCACGGTCAGGTCCACTTCCGGGAAGTAGTGCGGGACGCGCGTGGCGTAGTACTCGACGTCCGCCGGGGTCAGGAAATGGTGCGTCGCCTCGACGGCGCTGCGCCAGACCTCCAGCAGCCGCGGGTATTCGGCTTCCCCGCTGCTGGGCCGCAGGGTCGTCACGGCAGTTGCACCTCCGCGTAAACCGCCCGGTGATCGCTTCCGGGCACGTCGAACGCCCGGTAATCCCGGATCGCGACCCGGCGGTCCACCAGCACGTGGTCCAGCGGCACGAGCGGAACGGCCGACGTCGACCAGGTCGGGACCAGGCCGGCGCCGCGAGCCTCCGCCGCGTCGACGTATCCGCGGGACAGCACCGTCCGCAGCGCGGCGTGGTCGAGGGTCGCGTTGAAATCGCCGGCCACCACACGCAGGCCGTGCTCGCCGATCGCGCGCGACAGGTCCCGCATCTCCTGTTCCCACTGGTAGTACCCGGAGTCCGGCGAACGCGGATGCGCCGCCACGAGCTCCAACGTCGTGCCGCCGCCGAGATCCGCGGCCGCGCCGGGCTGTTTCTGGGCCGAATCGCCGGTGTAGTCCTCTTCGGTCAACGGATACCGCGACACGATGCCGGAACCGTCCACCCCGGACGCCGGATGCAGCACGCGGTACGGCAGCGTCTGGAACAGCCCGGCCTTCTCCAGCCCGGACATCGCCGCCGGCGTCATCTCCAGCAGGTTCAGCACGTCGATCCGCTGCTCCCGGACCAGCCGCACGAGCGCCGCCGGGTCGGCCTGGCCCAGGTACAGGTTGGCCGCCAGGACGCGCACCGTCTTCCCCTGCGCCGCGGGCTGGTCGTCGGACATCACGCGCGGCGCGACGTACACCGCCAGCAGCGCGGACATCGCGAGCGCGACACCGCCGACCCACCAGCGCCGCAGCACCAGCGCGAGTGCGGCGAGCAGGACGCCGTAGATGACGACGTACGGCGTCAGCGCCAGCAACGCGGTCAGGTACCAGCCGCTGCCGTCCCAGCCGATCGTGCGCAGCACCGTCACCGTCAGCAGCGGCAGTCCGACCAGCACGAGCAGGCCCGTGACCAGCCGGGTTCGCGTCCGCGCCTCCATCACCATGATCGAAGAGTATGCCGGGCAGCCGCTGACAGGTCCGTGTCAGCGCCGTGTGCGCGGCTTGCCAGCGGCACCGTCCACAGTGTGCTGGAGCGACACAGGAGGAGGCATCATGTCGCACGCGATCCAGGCCGAGGGCCTGGTCAAGCATTTCGGGGAGACGAAGGCGCTGGACGGGGTGGACCTGGAGGTTCCGTTCGGGAAGGTGGTCGGGGTGCTCGGGCCGAACGGCGCGGGCAAGACGACCGCGGTCCGCATCCTGGCGACCCTGCTGAGACCCGACGCGGGCCGGGCCACGGTCGGGGGGTACGACGTGGTCCGCGACCCGGTCCGGGTGCGCGGGCTGATCGGGCTCACCGGGCAGTACGCGTCGGTGGACGAGGACCTGAGCGGCACCGAGAACCTGGTGCTGATCGGCAAGCTGCTGAACCTGTCCCGGGCCGACGCCCGGGCGCGGGCGGCGGAATTGCTGGAGCGGTTCGAGTTGACCGACGCGGCCAAGCGGCCGATCCGCACGTACTCCGGCGGCATGCGGCGCAGGCTCGACCTGGCGGCGAGCCTCGTCGGCCGCCCCGCCGTGCTGTACCTGGACGAGCCGACCACCGGACTCGACCCGCACGCGCGCAACGAGGTGTGGGCCGTCGTCCGCAGCCTCGTCGCCGACGGCGCGACGGTGCTGCTCACCACGCAGTACCTGGAGGAGGCCGACCAGCTGGCCGACCGGATCACCGTGTTCGACCACGGCCACGTGGTCGCCGACGGCCGGGCCGACGAGCTGAAGCGCCGGGTCGGCGGGCAGACGCTGCAGGTGCGGCCGACGTCGCTGAGCGACCTCGACGAGGTCGACCGCATCCTGGCCGAACTCACCGGCGTCCGCCCGGTCCGCGACAACGCCACCGGACTGCTGACCGCGCCGGTGTCCGACCCGGTGCTGCTGTCCACGCTGGTGCGCCGCCTCGACACGGCAGGCATCACCTCCGACGAACTGGCGCTGCGGCTGCCCAGCCTCGACGAGGTGTTCCTGGCGCTGACCGGGCACGCGGCCGAGGAGAAGACGCCGGAGCGCGAACTCGAAGGGAGCCGGTCATGACCGCCGCCACCGCCGTGGCCCCGCCCCGGCACATCAGTCCCGTCCAGGGCGCGAAGCACGCGTTTTCGCTGGCCTGGCGCGGAATCCTGAAGATCCGCAAGAATCCGGAACAGCTGGCCGACGTCACGCTGATGCCGATCATCTTCCTGCTGATGTTCACCTACCTGTTCGGCAACGCGCTGGGCGGTTCGATCGAGAACTACCTGCAGTCGTTCGTGCCGGGCCTGATCGTGATGAACGTGCTGCAGGCGTCGCTGACGGTCGGCACGCAGCTCAACACCGACATCACCAAGGGCGTCTTCGACCGCTTCCGCGCCATGCCGATCGCCCGTTCGGCCCCGCTGATCGGCGCGGTGCTGGCCGACCTCGTGCGGTACGTGGTGTGCCTCGCAGTACTGCTGACCGTGGCGACCGTGATGGGTTTCCGGGTGCAGACCGGTCCCGGGGAGTTCGTCCTCGCGATCCTGCTGGCGGTCGCGTTCGGCCTGTGCTTCTGCTGGGGTTCGGTGTTCGTGGGGATGCTGATGAAGTCCCCGGGCGCGGCGCAGGGCCTGATGTTCGTCTTCATCATGCCGCTGACGTTCGGCAGCAACGTGTTCCTCCCGACCGCCACGATGCCGGGCTGGCTCAAGGCCTGGGCCGACATCAGCCCGGTGAGCCTGCTGTCCGACGTGATGCGCGGCCTCCTGAACGGCGGCGCCTACGGCGGTTCCCTGCTGGGCGCACTGGCGTGGATGGCCGGTGCGGTCGTGGTGTTCTTCCCGCTCGCGACGTGGGCCTACCGCAAGCGGGTCTGAGGGCGTCCTTCACGGGGGTGTGGACGCTGCGGGGAGTGTCTGTGTCCGGGTTCCACAGCCGGGCACAGACACTCCCTTTCTCATCTGGGCTTACGGCTTCCGGCCCCGTTCGAGCCAGGCACGCATGAGGTCGGCGGCCAGCCAATGTCCTCGGCTGTCCGCTTCCTCGACGGCCGAAACGCCCTCGTGGCGACGGCTCGGGTCGGCACCGCGCGCGAGGAGAAAGGCGGTGACGTCGACGTGCAATGGCTCGCCGCTTTGGATGTGGCCGTCGACTTCGGCGTCGATGGCGTGCCGCAGCAGAGTCCAGCCGTCGCCGATGTCGTCCTCGACGTCGTGACCGGCGTCGAGGAGCGCCCGCAAGCGTGGCAGGTCTTCAAGTTCGACTGCTTGGTGAGCTGCTGACCACACGCCTGGGCTCCTTCGCGCTATGCGGGACGCCGCAGGTTATCGCCAGCTGTCAGCGCGGCTGACGACCTGTCGCGAGATGGCCGGTCAGCCGCTCCCAGTTGCCGGACCCGATCGCGGCCTTCTCTTCCTCGCTGAACGGCACCTGCTCCAGAAACGACCGCGCGACCCCGCCGCTCGTGTCCAGGTAAGGGAATCCGCCCGGCCGCGTGCCGAAGGTGTAGGGATAGTCGGTCGAGTACAGCATCCGCCCGGTCCCGACCACCTCCGCCGTCCAGCGCAGGTACCGTTCGCTGACCGTGCCGCTGCCCGCGATCCAGAAGTTCTGCCGGAAGTAGTCGGCCAGCGGTTGCCGCAGTCCGGCCATCCCGCCCAAGACGCCGACGTGGTCCAGGTAGAACAGGACCACCTCGCCCCAGTGTCCGGCGATCACCTGCAGTTCGGGATGCCGGTCGAAGACGCCGGAGAAGATCATCCGCAGGTATTGCACGCCGAGGTCGTAGTACCAGCCGAGTCCGGCGGTCGCCAGAGCCGCGCCGACGCCGTTGGGCAGGCCCGAGTAGTACACGTCCTGTACCGCCCGCACCGGCGCTTGGGGGTGGAAATGCAGCGGGGCGCGCAGTCTTGCGGCGGTGGCGTAGAGGTCGTCGAATTCCGGTGCGTCGGCCAGTTTCTCGCCGGTGCGCCCGTACAGCATCGCGCCGCGGAAGCCCAGGCCCACCGCGCGTTCCAGTTCCTCGGCCGCGGCTTCGGGCGAGGACGTCGGGAGGGTGGCGAAGGCTTGATACCGCGTGGGATTCGCGGCGACGATCTCGGCGAGTGCGTCGTTGGCTTCGCGCGCGACTGGCACGGCGTCGGCAGCCGGCAGGTTCTGCACACCGGGAGTGGTGAGAGACAGCACCGCGACGTCGATGCCCTGCTCGTCCATGTCGGCGAGGCGTTCGTCGCCGACGTCGAGAAGCTTTCGAGTGACCGGGTGGCCCTCGGGATAACCGTGCGGCTGAAGCCCCGCCTTCGCCCACGCGTCGCGCAGGACAGGCAGGATCACGTGTTCTTCCAGGGCGACGATACGCATGACAGCTCCTCGACGTTTCCAGTGATACCCACGAGAGCGTATCACTGAAAACATCAGTGGAAGCAAGATTCAGTTATCACCGATAACACAGGACCGCTCCGCCCGGACCGCCCCGATCGCCTCGGCCCGGTCCAGCCGCGAGGTCTCGGCCACGAGCGCCTCGTACCGTTCCGCGCCCAGGTCCCGGGTCAGGTTGGCGATCAGCTCCCGGACCTCCGGGCTCCCCAGGTCGAACCGCCCACGCACCACCGCGCTCAGCGCCAGCATCCGCGCGGACTCCTCCAGCCGCCCCTGCTGGTACCGGATCCGCGCCAGCAACTCGACCATGCCAGCGAGGTCCGGCATGTCGAAGCGCCCGGCCGTCTGCTCGATCACCTCGAACACCGCCGGCTCCGCCTCGTCCGGGCGGCCTTCCGCGAGCAGCAGCCCGGCCTCGATCGCGGCGAGCCATTCCGCTTCGAAACCCTCCGGCGTCGGCCAGTCCGCCCGTGCCGACTTCATTTCCCGGAACACCTCGCGCGCCTGCGCGATGTTGCGCTCGCGGATCAGCAGCTCGGCGCGGCCGAGCAACAGGATCAGGCGCAATCCGTTGTTGCCGCCGGAAGACGCGTAGCGTTCCGCGGCCTCCATGTCCCGCCAGGCGCCCTCCTGGTCGCCGGCGCGCGACCGTTCCACCGCCAGCCGCCACCACTGCTGCACGATGTCGTCCCTGGACCGCAGCTCCATCACGAGCCGCAAACCCTCGGTGTACCCGGCGATCGCCGCCTCGTGGTCGCCGGATTGCGACAGCGCCGCGGCCCGGAAACCGTGCGTCATGCCGAGGCCCCAGCGGTCGCCGACCTCGGCGAAACCCTGGTGCGCGAGTTCTCGCGCCCGCTCCGCGCCCTCGAGGTCGCCCATGTCGCCGAGGACGAAGCTCTCCGCCCAGTGTCCGGCGGCGCGGCTCCACAGGTCGTCCCGTTCGACCGCACGGCGGATCTCGCGCTTCGCCAGCTCGCGTTCGCCGTTGAGGTAAGCCACTATCGGCAATCCCACCCACAGCCACGGATTCCGTTCCGCCGCACCGGTCCGTACGCATTCGTCGACCAGTTCGGGAACGTCCGCCTCGACCTGCGGACCGGACATGGCCAGCATCAGCACCTGGCTCAACCGCAGGCTCGCCGCGAGGTCGGGCGGCAGCTGCGCGCCCAGTTCGAGCACCTCGTCGACGAACTGCGCGGCCCGCTCGTTCTGGCCGACGATGTTGAGATACCAGAACAACCCGAACAGCAGCCGGGCCGCCGATTCCGCGGCTCCCGACTCGATCGCCGCCCGCAGCGCGGAGGTGAAGTTGTCGCTGTCGTGCTCGTAGACGTCGATCGCCCGCAGCTGATCCCGTCCGCGCAGCAAGGGCTCGTTGCGGTGCGCCAGTTCCGCGTAATAGGCGACCATCGCCACCCGCATCCGCTCCTGCTCACCGGATTCGGCGAGCCGCTCGGACGCGTACGCACGCAGGGTTTCCAGCAGGCGGTAGCGCAGGCCCACCACGTCCACAATGGACTTCTCGACCAGCGAACCCAGCACGTACACGATGTCTTCCGCGGGCAGTTCGTCGTCCGCGCAGACGTTTTCCACCGCCTCCTCGGAAAAACTCGCCGCGAACACCGCGAGCCTGCGCGCGAGCCGGACCTCCGCGTCGCTCAGCAGATCCCAGCTCCACTCCACCACCGCGCGCAGCGTGCGCTGCCGCGGCAACGCCGTCCGGCTGCCGGAGGTGAGCAACCGGAACCGGTCGTCCAGGCGTTCGGCGATCTGCTGTGCGGTCATCGACCGCAACCGCGCGGCGGCCAGTTCGAGCGCGAGCGGCATTCCGTCGAGCCGGCGGCAGATCTGCCGCACCGAGTCCACTGTGGACTCGTCGAGCCGGAATCCCGGGCGCACCGCCATCGCGCGGTCGAGGAACAGCCGGACGGAATCGAGCGTGCCGACGTCCGAGGGCGGCGCGGTCTCGTCCGGCACCGGCAGCGGACCGAGCGGGCACAGCGTTTCCCCGGTGATCGCCAACGGCTCCCGGCTCGTGGCCAGCACGCGCAACGCGGGCAGCCGGCGCAGCAGGTTTTCGGCCAGCTCGGCGGCGGTGTCCACGACGTGTTCGCAGTTGTCCAGCACCAGCAACGCTTCCGCGCCGCAAAGCGCCTCCACCGCGTGCTCGAACGGATCGACCTGCCGACGCCGCGCCTCGGTCTCCGTCGTCCGGAGGTCGCGCACCTCCAGCGCGTTGAGCAAGGCCGACAACACGTCCTCGGCGTCCCGCACCCCCGCCAGCGGCACAAACCACACGAGGCCGCGCGAGTGTGCCGGATGCCGCGAAGCCGCTTCCGTCGCGAGCCGGGTCTTGCCCGCCCCGCCCGGGCCGACGAGCGTGACCAGCCGGGCTCCTTCGAGCAGTTCGGCCAGCAGCTTCAGCTCGTCGGTCCGGCCGATGAAGCTGGTCAGCCGCTGCGGCAACCGGTCAGCCACCGCGGCGACCGGCGTGTACTCGCCGCGCAACGCACGCAAATGCACTTCCTGCAGCTCCGCCGACGGGTCGACGCCCAGCTCGTCGGCCAGCGTCGCCCGGATCGCGGAGTACGCGGCGAGTGCGTCAGCCTGCCTTCCCGCGGCGGAAAGCGCCCGAATTCGCAAGCCAGCCAACCGTTCCCGCAGCGGATGCGCCTGCGCCGCGGCGGTAAGGTCCGCGAGCACGTCCGCGTGCCGGCCCAGCCGCAGCTCGGCTTCGAACCAGTCCTCGGCGGTCTCCGTGCGCCGCTCCTCCAGCAGCGTCGCCGGCGCGGCCGCGAACGGCGCGTCCAGCACGTCCGCGAGCGCCGGCCCGCGCCACAACGCGAGCGCGGCAGCGAGCGATTCGGCGGCGGTACCGTCCCGGCCAGCGGCAAGTTCCCGGCGCCCCTCGGCGGACAACCGCTCGAACCGGTGGAGATCCACCGCCTCCGGGGGCACCGCGAGCCGGTACCCGCCGTTGCCCGACTCCAGCTCGGCCCCCGCGGGCCGCAGCACCCGACGCAGCCGCGAGACCAGCGATTGGAGCGCGTTCGCCGCGTCCGCCGGGGGTTCCGCGCCCCACAGCCCGTCGATCAGCGCCTCGGCGGGAACCGCGCGGCCGGCGTCGAGCGCGAGCCGGGAAAGGAGCATGCGAAGGCGGGCTCCGCCGATGTCGATCGGCGTGCCGTCCTTCCCCTCCGCTCGCAGCGGGCCCAGCAGCGCTACGCGCATGAGGTCCAGCTTTCCAGACATCGCCCGGCTCGTGTCGGAGCCCGACGGAAGTGTGGACTTTCGGGACAATCTGCCGCCAAGCGGTTACCGCCCGGCTTCCCGGCGCTACGTTGCGGAGGATTCACCCGCAGACACAGGAGCGCCCATGAGAGCACTGCACCGCTGGCGTCGCCCGGCAGTGACCGTCGCAGCCACCCTCACCGCATTGACGCTCGGCACCGGGATCGCGTCCGCCGGACAGGGCGGCTGGGACAAGCCGACCCCCGGCTCGGACGGCGCCGGGGACAGCTACTACCCGCAAGACGGCAACGGCGGGTACGAGGTTTCCGACTACGACCTCCGGGTCAACTACGCTCCCGACACCCACCAGCTCGCCGGTCTCCAGACGGTCCACGCGAAGGCGACCCAGTCGCTCAGCTCGTTCGACCTCGACCTGCGCGGCCTCACCGTCGACGCGGTCCGGGTCAACGGCGCGCCCGCGAAGTTCACCCGCACCGGCGACCACGAACTCGTGATCACGCCGAAGATGCCGCTGTGGAAGGGCCTGCCGTTCACCGCCGAGGTCGCCTACCACGGCGTTCCGGTGGCGATCGACGACCCGAACCTCGGCAAGAACGGCTGGCAGTTCACGAAGTCCGGCGGCGCGTTCGCGGCGGGCGAGCCGAAGTCGGCCACCACCTGGTACCCGGTCAACGACACCCCGCGCAACAAGGCGAGGTTCCGGCTGTCGATCACCGTGCCCAGCGAATGGGGCGTGATCGCCAACGGCCGCGAGGTCGCCAAGTACCGGACGCGGGCGGGCACCACGCACGTCTGGGCCGAGGAGACGCCGACCGCGCCGTACATGACCACGGTCGCGATCGACAAGTGGACCTTCAACAAGCGCCAGCGCGCGGACGGCACCCCGATCGTCAGCGCGTACGCGCCGGGCACCACCGACGCCACGAAGCAGGCCGACGCGCAACTGCCCGAGGTCCTCGACTTCCTCGAATCGAAGTTCGGCAAGTACCCGGTGGACGCCGCGGGCGGCATCTACCTGACCGAGCCGATCGGCTTCTCGCTCGAGACGATGAGCCGGCCGATCTACTCCGGCCGCGCGGGCAACATCGGCACGATCGTGCACGAGAACGCGCACCAGTGGTGGGGCGACACGGTCGCGGTCGACCACTGGAAGGACGTCTGCCTCAACGAATGCTTCGCGTCCTACGCGACCTGGCTGTGGGCGCAGAAGAACGGCACGGACCTCGACGCCAAGTACCTGAACACGGTCGCGTCGGCCAGCGACGCGTTCTGGGACGGCAAGCTGTACGACATGGGTCCCGGCCACGAGTTCACCTACGTGTACTCCAAGGGCCCGGTCATGCTGCACGCGCTCAGCAAGTACCTGGGGCAGGACGCGTTCGACCAGGTGCTGAAGACCTGGAACTCCGTGCACCACGACGGAAACGCGAGCATGCAGGACTTCCAGAAGTACTGTGAGAAGGTGTCCGGCATGGACCTGCAGGGCTTCTTCGACGCGTGGATCTACGGCAACGGCAAGCCGTCCGACGAGTACCTCTACCCGGGCGACTTGAAGCCGGCCGCCAAGTGACAATTCTGCTGACCGGGTTCGCGCCGTTCGACGGAGCGGCGACGAATCCTTCTTGGCAGGCAGCCTCGCTGGCAGCGGCGCGGCGGACGGACACGGTGGCGGTCGAGCTGCCGTGCGAGTTCGCCGCGGCGCTGCCGGCGCTGCGCGCGGCGATCTTGGCGCACCGGCCGGAAGTGGTCGTCTGCGCCGGGCTGGCGGGCGGACGCGAGCACGTCACGCCGGAGCGGGTGGCGATCAACCTGATCGACGCCCGGATCCCGGACAACGCGGGCGCGCAGCCGATCGACGTGCCGGTGGTCGAGGGCGGGCCGTCCGCGTACTTCACCACGCTGCCGGTGAAAGCCGCGGTGGCGGCGATCGAGTCGGCGGGGCTGCCCGCGGCCGTGTCGTACACCGCGGGGACGTACGTGTGCAACCAGGTCTTCTACGGCCTGATGCACCTGATCGCGACGGAGTTTCCCGGGCTGCGCGGCGGTTTCGTGCACGTGCCGGAGGAAGCCCGGCTGCCGGTGGACTCGACCGCGCGAGCGCTCGAGATCGTGGCGGACACCGCGCTGACCGTGCCCGAGGATGTGGCGACCTCGGCCGGCACGCTGAACTGAGTTATTCGCCGGGCTGGACGGTCTGCTCGAAGAACTGCACCAGGTCCTGCGGCCGGCGGCTCGTGTGCGAAGGGCTGGTGTCCATCACCGTGCCGACCACGGGAATGCCGTCGGCCTGGTAGATCAGCAGCCCCAGCTTCGGCCCGATCCCGGCGACGTACCGGCCGCTCAGCCCGGTGCGGGTGCGCCAGGTGTCGGTTTCGACGCGGCCGGTCATGTCCTTGCGCGCGCTCGGCTCGACCTGGGCGAGCGTGAGCCCTTCGTGGAACGCAACGGTGGTCTTGTCCGGGAACCGGCACAGTGCGGTGCGCACCGCGCCGAGGGCCTTCGCCAATTCTGGGTCGTCAGAGCAGGTTGCGCGGGTTTGGATGCTCGGACCGGACAGGCGGCGCATGCACTTCGTGAGGCCGTTTTCGCCGGGGAGCGCTGGCTTCGAATCGGCGCAGGTGGTGGTGTTGTTCGGCGGAGTGACCGGTTGATTCGCCGCGGCTTTGTCGTCGCCGCGGGTGGCGAGGACGGCGGTCACGATTCCGGCGACGACGAGCACGGTCAGAGCGATCGCGCCGATGACGATGGGCTTGCGGGACTTCTTCTTCTGCGGCTGCTGCCATCCGGGCGGCGGCATCGGTGCCGGTGGCCGCTGAACCAGAACGGGCTGTTGCTGGACCGGCGGCCAGGACGCCGGCGCCTGCGGTGCGGGCACCGGTGCTGCTGGCCGCTCGTCCACGTGATGCAACCCGAACGCGACCGCCGTCTCCGGCTGGTCCTCGGTAGTCGGCACCACGCCCAGCTTCGACCCGACGAGCGAGGCCAGCAACGGCATCCGGCTGGGCCCGCCGACCAGATACACGCCGCCGAGCCGATCCGGCGTCAGCCCGGCCCGCGCGATCGTCGCCGCGAGCATTTCCGTGCTGCGCAACAAATTCGGCCGGACCAGCGCTTCCAATTCGGCCCGGGTGACGAGCACGTCGCCGAACGGATCCGGCATCGGCACTTCAGTGTGCGCGTGCCGGGAAAGACTTTCCTTGGCATCGCGGACGTCTTGGAGCAATACCCGCTGCATCCGCCGGTCGCTGGTCGTCTGCGGACGCAGAAGCCGTTGCCACTGCGCCGGATCCGCGTGCGACACGGACCGTCCGATGTGGACTAGCAGAGCTTGGTCGATGTCGAGGCTGCCGAGATCCGGCAACCCGTCCTCCGCCAGCACCGCGGTGCCCGCGCCGACGACCGCGCAGTCGAACGTGCCCGCCCCGAGGTCGTACACCGCGATCGGCCCGCTGGGCGCGCCCTGCTCGCGCAGAGTCGCGTAATGCGCCGCCGCCGCGACCGGCTCCGGCACCAACCGCACCTGCCCGAACCCGGCCTTGCCCGCCGCCGCCCGAAGCGTCTGCTGCCGCTGCGCGCCCCATCCCGCCGGATGCGACAGCCGCACCTCGCCCGGAACCCCGGACAGCTGCCGTTCGGCTTCCTCGCCCATCCGCCGCAAGACCGCGGCGAAGGCGTCGACCACCGGCACGACCCGATCCCCGAGCAGCAGTTCGCCGTCGTCGATCCGCCGCTTGGGATACGGCTCGAACCGGCTGGGATCCAGCCGGGCCCGCCGCTCCGCGTCCTGCCCGACGACGAGCCGCCCGTCCTCCTCGGCATACACCGCGGAGGACATGGTGACCGACCCGTCGACCTCAATAGCCCGCGGGCCGCGCCCGAAGGCCGCCAAGACGCCGACCGTGCTGGAAGTACCGAAGTCGATCGACAGAACGTCCACGCAGTTCCCCTCCCCAAAAACCCCACCGCATCGTCTCACGAGCGTCAGCGCTCGCGAGCCGCGGTGGCAGCGGAGCTGACCGCGCTCTACCCCGCGAAAACCGCCGCCGGAAAGGGCGTCTCCCGGTCCTCCAGCAACCGCCCGTAGAAGTCGTTCATCTCCACCGCCACCGCGGCATGCCGGGCCACCAGACCGGCCACCGGCGCGGGCAACGGAAGCTCCCCGGCCGCCGCACGGCGGACCGCGGCCAGGCGGCTTTCTCGGTCCCGCGTTCCGCACACCTCGGTGACCAGCCAGTTCACCAAATACATCGAGCCGTAAGCCCGGTCGTGCTCCGCGTTCAGCTCCGCGAACGCCCGCTCCTCCTCGGTCAGGTCGAACCGGCGCGCGAACGACAGGCCGAAATCCGTCAGGACGAACCGGTCCCCGTCGGTCAGGAAGTTCTCGAAGTGGTTGTCGAAGTGCAGGACACCCTGCGCGCGAAGGAACGAGAGCGTGTCGGCGACCTCCGACGCAAGGCGCTCGACCTGATCCAGCCGACCAGGCAGCCACCGATGCACATTGGTCGGGAAATACTCGCAAAACAAAACCACGCTCGCCGCCGAATCCCGCAATTCCGTGAGCCGCCGGCGGACCGCGGCGGAACCGCCCCAGTACTCGACGTCCTCCTCCAGCGGGCGGTCTGGCACGCGGCCCGACGGGACCGGCAGGATCCGCCAGTGGTGCAGCAAAGGGAAGTTCTCGCACGAACCACTGAGGACCCAGCCGTTCGCCATGACGTGCAGCGCCAGTTCCCGCCACGCCGAGCCCTCCGGCGAGCCGAGGCCGTAATGGCAAAAGGCAGGCAGGCCATAGAGATTGGCGGTGGAATGGGGATGCTGAAGCTCCAGCGCGGTTAACGGCACTCGCTTCGCGAAGACCGGAACCCCGTCGACGTCCAGCCGCACGCCGGTGCCGCCGATGCCTTCGGAGACCACCTCAGCCGACTTCAGCCGCTCGGTGAGCTGACGGTCGCTCAGCAACGAAAGCGCGGTGCTCGCCGCGGCGTGCCGCGAAATTCTCGAAGGAGACCCCATAAGGACGACAATAGAGAAAAGGGCGGCCCCCCAAACCTGGGAGCCGCCCTTTTCCTTGCCTAACTCACTCGTTCTCGGATTCGCCGTTCTCGGCGGCGCCGATGCTCACCGGCGGAGCGTCGGGAACCGAGGACGGACGCTTCTCCCCGCGGAAGGTGAAGTGCGCCTCGTCGTCGCGGTCCTCCGGGTTGCCGCTCCAGCCCTCGACGTCGACCACGATGATCTGACCCGGCTCGACCTCGCCGAACAGGATCTTCTCCGACAGCTGGTCCTCGATCTCGCGCTGGATCGTGCGGCGCAGCGGCCGGGCGCCGAGGACCGGGTCGAAGCCGCGCTTGGCCAGCAGCGCCTTCGCCTTCTCGGTCAGCTCGATCTCCATGTCCTTGGCCTTGAGCTGCGTCTCGACCCGGCCGATCATCAGATCCACCATCTGGATGATCTGTTCCTGGTTGAGCTGGTGGAACACGATGATGTCGTCGATCCGGTTCAGGAACTCCGGGCGGAAATGCTTCTTCATTTCCTCGTTGACCTTCTGCTTCATCTTCTCGTAGCGGTTCGTCGAATCCGCTCCGGAGGAGAAGCCGAGGCTCACGGACTTCGAGATGTCCGAGGTCCCCAGGTTCGAGGTGAAGATCAGCACGGTGTTCTTGAAGTCGACCGTCCGGCCCTGCCCGTCGGTCAGGCGACCGTCCTCCAGCACCTGCAGGAGCGTGTTGTAGATCTCCTGGTGCGCCTTCTCGATCTCGTCGAACAGCACCACCGAGAACGGCTTGCGCCGCACCTTCTCGGTCAGCTGCCCGCCCTCCTCGTAGCCGACGTAGCCCGGAGGGGCGCCGAACAGCCGCGAGGCGGTGTAGCGGTCGTGGAACTCGCCCATGTCGATCTGGATCAGCGCGTCGTCCTCGCCGAACAGGAACGACGCCAGCGCCTTCGACAGCTCCGTCTTACCGACACCCGACGGGCCGGCGAAGATGAACGACCCCGACGGGCGCTTCGGGTCCTTCAGGCCCGCCCGCGTCCGGCGGATCGCCTGCGAGACGGCCTTGACCGCGTCCTCCTGGCCGATGATGCGCTTGTGGAGCTCGTCCTCCATGCGCAGCAGCCGGGTGGTCTCCTCCTCGGTGAGCTTGAACACCGGGATGCCGGTCCAGTTCGCCAGCACCTCCGCGATCTGCTCGTCGTCCACCTCGGCGACGACGTCGAGGTCGCCGTCCTTCCACTGCTTCTCCCGCTCGCCCTTCTGGCCGAGGAGCTGCTTCTCCTCGTCGCGCAGCCGCGCGGCCCGCTCGAAGTCCTGCGCGTCGATCGCGGACTCCTTGTCCCGGCGCACGTCGGCGATCTTCTCGTCGAACTCGCGCAGGTCCGGCGGAGCGGTCATCCGGCGGATCCGCATCCGCGCCCCGGCCTCGTCGATCAGGTCGATCGCCTTGTCCGGCAGGAACCGGTCGTTGATGTAGCGGTCGGCCAGCGTCGCCGCCGCGACCAGCGCCGAATCCGTGATCGAGACCCGGTGGTGCGCCTCGTACCGGTCGCGCAGCCCCTTCAGGATCTCGATCGTGTGCTCCAGCGACGGCTCGCCCACCTGGATCGGCTGGAACCGGCGCTCCAGCGCCGCGTCCTTCTCGATGTACTTGCGGTACTCCTCGAGCGTGGTCGCGCCGATCGTCTGCAGCTCGCCCCGCGCCAGCATCGGCTTCAGGATCGACGCCGCGTCGATCGCGCCCTCGGCCGCGCCCGCGCCCACCAGCGTGTGCAGCTCGTCGATGAACAGGATGATGTCGCCGCGGGTCTTGATCTCCTTGAGCACCTTCTTCAGGCGCTCTTCGAAATCGCCCCGGTAGCGCGAACCGGCGACCAGCGAACCCAGGTCCAGGGTGTAGAGCTGCTTGTCCTTGAGCGTCTCGGGCACCTCGCCCTTGACGATGCTCTGCGCCAGGCCCTCGACGACGGCGGTCTTGCCGACGCCCGGCTCGCCGATCAGCACCGGGTTGTTCTTCGTCCGGCGGGACAGCACCTGCATGACCCGCTCGATCTCCTTGCCGCGCCCGATGACCGGGTCCAGCTTGCCCTCGCGGGCCAGCACGGTCATGTTGCGGCCGAACTGGTCGAGCACCAGCGACGACGACGGCGTGCCCTCGCCCCGGCCCGAACCGCTCTCGGTGGACTTCTCCCCGGTCTGGTAGCCCGACAGCAGCTGCAGCACCTGCTGGCGCACCCGGTTCAGGTCCGCGCCCAGCTTCACCAGCACCTGCGCCGCCACGCCCTCGCCCTCGCGGATCAGGCCCAGCAGGATGTGCTCCGTGCCGATGTAGTTGTGGCCCAGCTGCAGCGCCTCGCGCAGCGACAGCTCCAGCACCTTCTTCGCCCGCGGCGTGAACGGGATGTGCCCGCTCGGCGCCTGCTGACCCTGGCCGATGATCTCCTCGACCTGCTGGCGCACGCCCTCGAGGGCGATGCCCAGCGACTCCAGCGCCTTGGCGGCGACACCCTCACCCTCGTGGATCAGACCCAAAAGGATGTGCTCGGTGCCGATGTAGTTGTGGTTGAGCATCCGGGCCTCTTCCTGGGCCAGGACGACCACCCGCCTCGCGCGGTCGGTGAACCTCTCAAACATGCGCACTCCCTCGACTGCTGCGTCGGCGGCCCGTAACCTCCGCGGATCGCGTCCGCGGCGGACAGCACCGTGAGACCACTCTAGTAGCCAAGCGGTCGCGCTTGCGTACCACTACGGCTTCCAGCGGCCCCTGCGCACCCGGACGGCGACCCGGTCGGTCACCGCTTCTCATCCGGTTGCGCTGCACCTTTACTCCCTCTCGAACGTACGGGACCGGATCAGGATTCCGCCCCGGCCCCCCTGTCCGCTCAGCGCGAACACCCCCGCGCGTCCGGGTGGTCTCACCCCTTGGCCACCCGATTGGCGCAATCTCGCGCCATATGTAAGGTTAGGCACACCTAACGCGTACAGACGGGGGTGGGACCGGTGAACCCGCAGCGCTCGCGCGACGACGCCCGCGAGATCGGCGACGGTCTCGCGTCCTCGCTGCTGCGCGCCAGTGCCCGGTACGACCTGCGCCGCGATGTCCCCGAGGGCTGGTTCCGTTGCGCTGACCTCCTCGAACAGCCCGAGCGGTTCGCCGAATGGCGCTCCCGGCTGACCGACTGGCTCCTCGACCAGCACGGCGCGGCTCCCGCGCGCACCGCGGCCAGCTACGTGATGTCTTGGTACCTGCACGTCCCCGCGTACGTCGGCGCGCTTCTGCTGCACCACGAGCGCCGCGTGCCGTCGCTGAAGCCGGAGCAGCTCGCGTTCGGCCTCGGCCCGGACCGGCCGCATCCCGAGGGCATGGCCGTGCTCGGCGACGCCTTCTACTGCCTGCCCACCGACCCGGGCAGCGTCCGTCCGGAGGCCACCGTCGTGCGCGACGAACGCGCGCTGGCCGCGGTGCTGCGCGCGCAGTTTGTCGGCCACGCTGCTCGCTTCGTCCGCGCCTACGCCCCAGGCACCCGCCTCGGTCGCCGCACGCTCTGGGCGGGCGCTACAGACGCGCTGGACGGCGCTCTGTGGCGGGTCGGCAAGCAAGGCGGGACAGCCGAGGCCGAAGGCGCTGGCGTCGCGGATGCCGCGCTGGTGCTCGACGCGCAATACCGCCCGCTGACCTCGGCGTCCACCTTGCGGATGGCAGTCAACGAGGACGGCCACCGGGTTTGGGAGCGCCGTCGGGAAAGCTGCTGCTTCTCCTATCTCCTGCCCGGCGAGGCGGAATGCGAGAGCTGTCCGCGCGTCTGTCCCCGTTGATCTCCATCGAGTGAAAATTTCAGGCGTACGGATCCCGGCCCGTCGCGCCCAGCGCCCGATGCAGCACCGGCGCGGTTTCCGGCACCGCGACCTCCGGACCGAACACGCCGCCCTTGCGGGCCTCCTCGCCCATCCCCGCCGCGAACGCGAGGACGACTTCGGCGGCTTCGTCCGGACAGTTCAGCTCGGTGCCGCTCGCCCGCGTGAGATCCCAGGCGTGCACGACGAGTTCGCCGAGCACCATGTCCCCGACGACCGCGGCGGGCAGTTCGGACGCGCCGAAGGTGACGGTGCCGGTCCACGCCTCCGGCGGGGCGAGCGCGGCGAGCACGTCGTCGGTCATCGCTTCCAGCGCCTTCGGCCAGTCGTCCCCGACGAGGGACGCCTCGGCTTCGCTCGGCGCGGGCGGTTCGTAAGGCTCGTGCCGGATCGCGGCGGCGAGCCACGGGCCCCAGTAGAGAAGGTGGTTGAGAAGGCCGCGAACGTCGTAGTCGGCGCACGCCGTGGGGGCGGTCAGCGACGGGGCGGCAGCCGCGACGCGCCGCAGTTCGGCGGCGGCCGGGGCGAGCAGTCCGGAGTGATTCGACATGCGCCCGAGCCAACCACCGTTCGCGGCGGCCGTCTTGAAATTACGCGACGCACTACTGTTTTCAGCCATGCGGCGGATCCCGAGCGGCATCCTGAACGAGCGGACGGCTCGCACCAAGTTCACGCTGACCCGGTATCCGCCCGCCCCGGAACTGCGCGATTTCGTGGAACACCACTGGGTCCTGCGCTGGAACCTGACCGAACCCCACGACCAGCACGTGCTGCCGAATCTGTCGGTGCACGTGACGTTCTTCCCCGGCGCGTGCGGGGTTTACGGTCCGGCACACCAGCTTTTCACGCACCGGCTCAGCGGACGCGTGCACGGGATCGGGGCCAGGATCCGGCCCGGATGTTTCCGCCCGTTCCTCGGCGCCCCGGTGCGCACGCTCGCCGACCGCTCGGCCGGCGTCGCCGAGATCTTCGGGCCGACGGCCGCGCGCACGGAAAAATTCATCCGGAATGCGCGGACCGACGAGGAAATGATCACTGCAATCGACAACTTGCTGATCGCATCCCGCCGCCCCATTCCCCGGGAGACCCGCGCGGCGGCGGAGGCGGTGGAAACAATCGCCGCGGATCCCGGGATCACCCGGGTCTCGGAACTGGCGGCGGCACTCGGACTGTCGATCAGGGCGGTGCAGCGGTTGTTCGCCGAGCACGTCGGAACAACGCCGAAGTGGGCGATCCGGATTTACCGCCTCAACGAAGCCGCGCGGTTGCTCGCCGCACCGATCCCGCCGGATTACGCGGATCTGGCGACTCGGCTGGGCTATAGCGACCAACCTCACTTCATCCGCGATTTCCGCGCGGTGACCGGAGCCCCTCCCGCGGAGTACGCGCGTTCGGCTCGCCAGCTGATGTCCGCCGCGCCGGACGGCGCAAAGCCGGGAAACTAAAGCGGAACGCCAAACGGCCGCCGGGAATGTTCCCGACGGCCGTTTGGCGTGCAGTCCGCGAAGGCGCGGCGCTCCCGGTTCGCTAACCGGAGGACCGCATCCGCGAGTTCCGGAAATGCCCGGTCAGTTCTTCTTGTGGTAAGCCTCGACGACCTCCGACGGGATGCGCCCCCGGTCGGAAACCTGGAAACCGTTCTTGCGGGCCCACGCGCGAATCGCCTGGTTCTGCTCGCGGTCGACCGCGGCCGGGCGGGCCGGGGACTTGCCGCCGGCGACCGGACGCAGCGGCGCGCGCTTGCGGCCGCCCGCGCGGCGCGCGTGCTCGACATACTGCGCGAGTGCGTCGCGCAACTCCTCGGCGTTTTCGCCCGACAGGTCGATCTGGTAGCTCACACCGTCCAAACCGAACTCAACGGTCTCTTCCGCCTCACTGCCGTCGAGGTCGTCGACCAGAGAGACCAGCACCTTCTGTGCCATCTGATTCCTCCTGCGGGGCTTGCCCGAATGATCTGGCTACATGATCTGGTTTCGGGGCAAGCCCCGAGCTACAGAAGTCTTTGACACCCATATTAATACCCGCTTGCCCCGCCGTAGGCAAATCCGCATTGAGAAAATCTCGACCGTGCGACGAGGCGGCGAGCTATTCGGGCCGGACGAGCGGGAAGAGGATCGTCTCCCGGATACCGAGCCCGGTCAGTGCCATGAGCAGCCGGTCGATCCCCATTCCGACCCCGCCGCTCGGCGGCATTCCGTACTCGAGCGCGCGCAGGAAATCCTCGTCGAGGCGCATCGCCTCGCTATCCCCGGCCGCGGCGAGCCGCGCCTGTTCGGTGAGCCGCTGCCGTTCCACGACCGGATCCACCAGTTCGGAGTATCCGGTGGCGAGTTCGAATCCGCGCACGTACAGGTCCCACTTCTCGGCCACGCCGGGACGGCTGCGGTGCTGCCGCGTGAGCGGAGACGTCTCGAGCGGGAAATCCCGGACAAATGTGGGGGCGTGCAGTCCGTCGCCGACGAGATGTTCCCACAGTTCCTCGACGAGTTTGCCGTGCGCTAGCTTGGGATCCACCTCGATCTCGCGCGCCGCGGCGATCTTGTGCAGTGCTTCCGCGGGCGTATCCGGCGTCACTTCCTCGCCGAGCGCTTCCGACAGCGACTCGTACATCCCGAGCGTCGTCCATTCGCCGGAAAGGTCGTACTCGGTTCCGTCGGCGAGAGTGACGACCTGGGTGCCCAGCACGTTCTCCGCGGCCTCCTGGATGAGTTCGCGGGTCATCACGGCATTCGTGTCGTAAGTGGCGTAGGCCTCGTAGTACTCGAGCATCGCGAACTCCGGCGAGTGCGAGGAGTCGCTGCCCTCGTTGCGGAAGTTCCGGTTGATCTCGAAAACCTTCTCGATCCCGCCGACCACGCAGCGCTTGAGGTACAGCTCCGGCGCGATGCGCAGGAACAGCTCGAGGTCGAAGGCGTTGGAATGCGTGACGAACGGCCGGGCCGCGGCTCCGCCGTGCAGCGTCTGCAGCATCGGCGTCTCGACCTCGGTGAATCCCCGGCGGTGGAACGACTCGCGCAGCGAACGCATCACGCCCGAGCGCGTGCGCACCACGTCGCGGGCGCGCGGGCGCATAATCAGATCGACATAACGCTGCCGGATTCGCGTTTCCTCGGCCAGCTCCTTGAACGCCACCGGCAGCGGGCGCAACGCCTTCGCCGCGATCTGCCAGCTGTCGGCCAGCACGGAAAGCTCGCCGCGCTTCGAGGTGATCACCTCGCCGTGCACGAATACGTGGTCGCCGAGATCGACATCGGACTTCCACGCGGCGAGAGACTCCGGCCCGACCTGCGCGAGACTCAGCATCGCCTGCAGTTCCGTGCCGTCGCCCTCACGAAGAGTGGCGAAACACAGTTTGCCCGTATTGCGGAGAAACATGACCCGACCGGTGACGCCGACCGACTGGCCGGTGCTGGTGTCGGCTTCGAGACCGGAATGTTCGGCACGGATCTGCGCGAGAGTGTGCGTACGCGGAACCTCTACCGGGTAAGGATCGGCGCCCTCCGCGATTATCCGGTCGCGCTTGTCCCGGCGCACCCGCATCTGTTCGGGCAGGTCGTCATCGGGCAGTGCGTCGGACGCGGGGAATTCGGTCATGGCCATAGCGTACGAAGCCGCTGGTGAACCGCGTCAACCGGATTCCCCTTCCGGGGCACTCACGGTATTAGGGTGGTTACCCGTGAGCGATCCCGGCAGTGATGCGGAACTGCGTGCCCGGCGGGCTTCTTCGTTCGGCGGCCAGGCGAGCGCCTACGCCCGGCACCGGCCGGACTATCCCCGGACGGCACTCGAATGGGGCATGTCCGGAGCAAACCGACCGGTACGCGACGTGCTGGACCTCGCGGCGGGCACCGGAAAACTCACCGAGGGACTGGTCGCGCTCGGCCGTTCGGTGACGGCGGTGGAACCCGATCCGGGCATGCTCGCCGAACTGTCCCGGCGGCTCCCGGACGTTCCCGCGCTGCTCGGGAAGGCCGAGGACATCCCGCTGCCGGACGAATCCGCGGACGCGGTGTTCGTCGGACAGGCCCTGCACTGGTTCGAGCTGGCCCCGGCGTTCGCGCAGATCCGCCGGGTCCTGCGGCCGGGTGGCGTGGTGGTGGCGCTGTGGAATCACGACGACGAATCCGTGCCGTGGGTGCGCGAATTCTCCCGGCTGATCCGCACCGGCGTCAGCCGCGGGTTCGCCGATTCGGAGCAAACGCTGCGCGCGGACGGCTTCGGCCCGTTCGAACAGGACCGGTTCGCCCATCCGCACCGGCGCTCGATCGATTCGCTGCTGGCGACCGTGGCGACCCATTCGCATCTGCTCGTCGCGTCCGCACCGGACCGCGAGCAGCAGCTCGCGCGCGCCAGGGCGTACCTGGAATCCGTTCCGGAGACGGGTGCGGGCGAATTCGACTATCCACTGGTCACGACGGTTCTGCAGGCCCGCCGCGGCTGAGCGGCGACCGAAATCACCACCTCGTGCCTGCTCCGGAGTGCTAATTTCGGAAGCGGCGGTGCTCCCGCCCCGGACGAGCGCGTCGTACCCGGTGACGACAAGACGGCGCAGTGAACGTATCCGTCACTGCGAAAGGTTGTCGATCATGGCCTGGCTCGTTCTCGTTGTTTCCGGATTTCTCGAAACCGTGTGGGCCGCGGCGCTCGGCGCGTCGAAAGGGTTCAGCAGGCTCTGGCCGAGCGTGCTGTTCGGCGGCGCGCTGCTGCTCAGCATGTCCGGTCTCGCGTATTCCTTGCGCGAAATTCCGCTCGGCACCGGATACGCGGTGTGGGTCGGCATCGGCGCGGTCGGGACGGCGGCGTACGGGATCGTCGCGATGAACGATCCGCTCACCGTCGGCCGGATCACCTGTCTCGTGCTGATTGTCGCCGGGGTCGTCGGGCTGAAACTGTTCCACTGACCTTCACCCGAGCGAGATCTCCAGCCCGCGCAGCCGCTCCGGCGCGGAAATCACGTCGATCCCGGCGATCAGGTCGCCGTCGAAAACGAACTTGAGGACCACGGCCAGCCGGCCGCGCGGGGCGAGCACCAGGCCGGGAACGCCGTCGACCACCGCGACCTGCGTGCTGCGCGCGAGTTCCGAAGCGAGCAACGCGCCCTTGCTGACCGCTCGGACGCCGCGTAGCACCACCGGTGCCGCGCCGGTGTCCGAGTGCAGCACGACGTCGGGATCGAGCACCTTCAACAGTCCCGCGAAGTCTCCCTCCCGAGCAGCGGCCAGGTACGCCTCGACAGCGCCGCGCCGTTTGCTCGCGTCCGCTGGTACGGCTTCGCCGCCGCGCACCCGGCGGCGGGCCCGGCTGGCCAACTGCCGGACCGCCGCCGGGCTGCGGTCGAGAATCTGCGCGATGTCCTCGAACGGCACGGCGAACATGTCGTGCAGCACGAACGCGATCCGCTCGGCCGGGCCCAGGACGTCGAGCACGACCAGCATCGCCAGGCCGACGGAATCGGCCAGCTGGGCTTCTTCGGCGAGGTCCGCGCCGTC
Organism: Streptomyces sp. AA4; assembly: GCF_000158875.1. Lineage (NCBI taxonomy): Bacteria > Bacillati > Actinomycetota > Actinomycetes > Kitasatosporales > Streptomycetaceae > Streptomyces > Streptomyces sp. AA4. The sequence goes on from NZ_GG657746.1 coordinate 7,851,315, forward strand.
GTCGCCGCGATCGAGCGGGAACGCATCCAGCGAATCCTCCCGGCGGCGTTCGCGCGTGCGCAACAGATTCAGGCACACCCGCGCCACCACTGTGGTGAGCCAAGCAGGCAAATTCCGCACCTCGGAAATGTCCGCGCCGTCCGCGCGCAACCAGGCTTCCTGCACCGCGTCGTCTGCTTCGGCGAGCGACCCGAGCATGCGGTAAGCGACCCCGCGAAGCCGCGGCCGCTCTTCCTCGAATTGGGCCGCGAGCAAGTCTCTGTCGCTCACCTGTCACCCCTCCCCGCCCCACCACCACCCTCGACGGAGCGGCCGAGGCCGCGCTGTCACATTCCTGCCACGACCGGGTTCATCCCAGTAGGACACCCCCAGTGCCCGACCCGCGGCACTGTACCCGGAAGGAAATGCCATGACGACGATCTTGGTCACCGGCGGCACCGGAACTCTCGGCAAGCTGGTCGTTCCCGCTCTCGGCGACGCGAAGGTGCGCGTCCTCAGCCGGAACGCGAACGGCCCCGGCCGGTTCGCCTGCGACCTGATGACCGGCGAAGGCCTGGCCCCCGCGGTCGACGGTGCCGACGTCATCGTGCACCTGGCGGGCGGTCCGAAGGGCGACGACGTGGCGACCGCGAATCTGGTCCGCGCCGCCGAACGCGCTGGCACCGGTCACCTGGTTTTCATTTCGGTGATCGCCGCGGACGCGGTGCCGCTGGGTTATTTCCGCCGCAAGCACGAGGCCGAAAAACTCGTCGCCGCGTCGGACGTGCCCTCGACCATCCTGCGGGCGGCTCAGTTCCACGGGTTCTGCCTCAATGCCGTGCGGGCGGTGGCGAAACTGCCGATCGTGCCGGTGCCCGCGGTCAATTTCCAGCCGGTCGACGTCCGGGAAGTGGCCGAGCGGATCGCGCGCCTGGCACTCAGCGACCCGGCCGGGCGGGTGCGGGATCTGGCCGGGCCGACCGTGTACCGCATGGGCGAGCTGGTCGACAAGTATTTGCGGGCAAGCGGGCGGCGACGGCCGAAAATGCCGCTGCGCATTCCCGGCGCGGCCGGAAAGGTCTATCGCGCCGACGGCAACCTCAACCTCGACGCGGACACCGGCGTCCGCACTTTCGAGGATTATCTGGCCGAGCAGTTCTAACGCACATTCCGTTCGTACACCAGCCGCAGGCCGAGCAGCGTCAGGTCCGGCACGTGCTCCTTGATCGTCTCGGATTCGCCCAGCACCAAGGGGGCGAGCCCGCCGGTGGCGATCACCGTGACCGGATCCGAGCTGTCCTGCTGCAATTCGCGCACGATCCGCCGGACGAGCCCGTCGACCTGGCCGGCGAACCCGTACAGAATGCCGGACTGCAGGCATTCCACGGTGTTCTTGCCGATCACCGAACGCGGCGGGACGAGTTCCACCTTGCGCAGCGCGGCCGCGCGGGCGGCGAGCGCGTCCACCGAGATCTCGATGCCCGGGGCGAACGCCCCGCCGAGGAATTCGCCCCGGGCCGAGATCGCGTCGACGTTCGTGGAGGTGCCGAAATCGACCACCACGCACGCGGTGGCGTGCAAATGGTGCGCGGCAAGGGTGTTCACGAGCCGGTCCGCGCCGACTTCCTTCGGATTGTCCACCAGCAGCGCGACCCCGGTGCGCACGCCGGGCTCGACGACGACCTTCGGCACCCGCGCGTAATAGCGGCCGAGCATCACCCGCAATTCGCGCAGCACCGCGGGCACTGTGGACAGTGCGCTGATCCCGGTGACCGCGTCGGCGTGCGGGCCGAGCAGGCCGCGCACGGTGAGCGCGAGTTCGTCGGCGGTCATCCGCGCGTCGGTGCGCATCCGCCAGTCACTGACCAATTCGGTGCCGTCGTACAGCCCGAGCACGATATTGGTGTTGCCGACGTCGACAGTGAGCAGCAACGAGGTCTTCCTTACTGCGGCTCGCGCACGAGGCATCCGCGACAGGTCAGTTTTCGGCGTGCAGCAACGCGTCGAGCCGGCGCGCGTCCGCGGTTTCGGCCACCGGGAAGGTCATCGTGTCCTCTTCGGGCAGCGTGACCGTGCCGCTCAGCAGACCCGATCCGTCCGGCGCGTGCGCGGGGTCGTGCCCGCGCTCGACGATCCGGTTGTAATCGTCCACAAAGATCACTCGCGGCCGGTACGCGCGCGCCTCCGCATCGTCCATCTGCCCGTACGCGATCAGGATGACCAGGTCGCCCGGGTGCACCAGATGCGCGGCGGCCCCGTTGATGCCGAGCACGCCGCTGCCGCGCTCGCCGGTGATGACGTAGGTTTCCAGCCGCGCGCCGTTCGTGACGTCCACAATGGACACCTGCTCGCCCTCGAGCAGGTCGGCGGCCTCCATGAGGTCCTCGTCGACCGTGACCGAGCCCACGTAGTGCAGGTCGGCCTGGGTCACCGTGGCCCGGTGGATCTTCGATTTCAGCATCGTGCGATACATCGTGGACTCTCCCTATTCCCCTGCGTCCGGATCCCCGCTCGGATGTTCCACGGCTTTTCCGAGCAGCACTCCCGCGTTGTCGATCAACCGGGTACTCCCCACCCGGGCAGCGACCAGCAACCGCGCCTCTCCGTCGACGGGCGCCGGCCCCAAATCGGTTCCCCTCAATTCCAGATAATCCACTTCCACCTGGGGACGGGCCGCGAGCGTCTTCCGCGCCATTTCCAGCACGGCGTCCGCCCCGTCCCGCCCGACGTGCGCCCCGGCCGACAAAGCGGCCGACAGCACCACGGCGTCTTCCCGTTGTTCCGGCGTCAGGTAGACGTTGCGCGAGGACAGCGCGAGACCGTCCCGCTCCCGGACCGTCGGCACCCCGATGACGCGGGTGTCGATGTTCAGGTCCGCCACCATCCGCTTGATCAGCACCAGCTGCTGGTAGTCCTTCTCCCCGAAGAACGCGTAATCCGGGCGCAGCAGGTTGAACAGCTTCGCGACGACCGTCAGCACCCCGGAGAAATGCCCGGGCCGGACGGCTCCCTCGAGTTCGTCGCCGAGCGGGCCGGGGTTCACGGTGATCATCGCGTTGTCCGCGTACAGGTCCGAGGCCTTCGGCGTGAAGGCCAGTTCGACGCCCGCCTCGGCCAAGGTCGCCAAGTCGGCTTCGAGCTGGCGCGGGTACGCCTCGAAGTCCTCGCCCTCGCCGAACTGCAAGGGGTTCACGAAGATCGACGCGGCGACGACGGTGTTCGGCAGCCGCTTCGCGCGGCGCAGCAGTTCGCGGTGGCCGTCGTGCAGCGCGCCCATGGTGGGCACGAGCGCGACCTTCCGGCCCACACTGCGCAGCGCCTGGCTCACCTTGCTGACGTGCTCGGGCGGCTGGAACGTGTTGAGCGTTCCGCGCTGGAATTTCGGTGTCGTCACGGGGTCTGTCCTTCGGCGGGGTCGGCGAGAAGATCGGTCAGTTCGCCCGCGGCCGCGGGATCGAGCAGGCCGGCGGCGCGAGACCGCTGCGCCGTGCGCCGGGCCAGCGCCCGGTAGGCCGGGGCGATCTGCGGCGCCCGGTCCGCGAGCACGTCGAGGTGCTTGCGGACGGTGCCGAGATCACCACGCGGAACCGGTCCGGTGAGGGCGCGGTCCCCGTGGCGAAGGACATTGTCCAATGCCGCCGAAAGCAGCGGTGCGACGAGTCGTTCCGGATGCCCGATTCCGGCGTCGCGCAGGGTTTCGGTGCAGTCGGCGACCAGCGTCATCAGGTGATTAGCGCCGTGCGCCAGCGCCGCGTGGTACAGCGCCCGCGCGGATTCGGGCACCCGCACCGGTTCGGCGCCCATCTCGACGGCGAGCGCCTCGCCGACGTTCCACGCCGCGTCGTCGTCCGGCGCCGCGGTGACGCCGATGCTCGCCGCGACAAGACGTTCCAGGTCCTCCTCGCGGCCGGTGAAGGTGAGCACCGGATGCAACGCGAGCGGCAGCGCACCGGCTTCCGCGACCGGGGCCAGCACGTCGATGCCGTGCGCGCCCGAGGTGTGCACGACGATCTGGCCCGCGCGTACCGAATTCGTAGCGACCAGACCACGGACCGTGCCGGCGAGCGCGTCGTCCGGCAACGCGAGCAAAACGAGATCGGCTCTGCGCACGACCTCGTCGGGCGGCAGCAAGGGGACACCCGGCAGCAGCCGTTCCGCGCGGTTCAGCGAGGCCGCGGACAGGCCCGAAGCGGCGACTACGGTGTGGCCTGCCCTGGCCAATGCCGCGCCGAGGACACTGCCCACGCGGCCGGCGGAAACGACGCCCACGGCAAGGCGGGCCGGTCGGTTCATGGCGTGCGCCTGTGGACGCTCATGGCTCGAAACTCCTCATGTTCGTTCCAGTCCCGCTCTTTCGTCGCGGGTACCAGACGACGGCGCGAGAGTAGCCCCGACCCGGCCGGATCGCGGTGCCTGGGTGACCAGCTTCACCCGGGCGCCCCATCGCGCCCGTACCTTATTGGCGTTCGGCTTCTCGCGGTCCGCAGGAGCCCGAATCCCCCGGTGGGACGCCACTTTTGGCACGGTCGAGCTACCCCGGACGGGGAATGTTCACCGACTGTCGCGATTGTTGGCCAATCGCACCGCGTCCGCGCGCGCTTGCCGCAGTGCCTGCAGCAACTCTTCCTGCCGCTGCCGGTCCTGCTCGGTGCGCAACCGGGTACGCCGAAGGAATGCGAGTTCGGTCACGCTCGCCTGATATCGCCCGACCGCCCGTGCCGCCGCCCGCCCGGACTGCTTGCGCGCCTGCTTCCGCCATTGCCGCCGCCCAGGCAAACTGGCGAGCAATTCGATCTCCGACGGCGCGATCCACCGCGCAGCCGCCATCTTCGGCAACGCGGCGGCGACAATCCGCTGCTCCCGCCGCCGCTGCAACACGATCACGTAGATCGCGGCGATCAGCAGCGGCAAAATGACGAGGAAATACAGCGTGAGGAACGACTTCCCGCCGTTGAGCGTCGCCGCCGCGTTCCAGAGCGCGTGCAGGAAGACCCCGGCGAGATACCCGGCCAGCGGCGCGAGAATCCGAACCCACCGCTGCGCGTACCGAGCCGCGATCCCGAACCCGATGCCGGTCATCGCGGTGAACAACGGATGCGTGAACGGCGAAAGCACACCCCGCACGAGGAAAGCGGCGAGCACCCCCGAGTTGGCGCCGTCGCCGAAGCCGTGGTCAGCGAACGCGCGGCCGAAGTAATAGATGTTCTCGGTAAAGGCGAACCCAGCGGCCGCGAAGCCCGCGTAGACGACCCCGTCGACGATCCCGTCGAACTCCTCGTTGCGCCGCCAGAAGATCAAAAGGACAAAGACGCCCTTCGCGGCTTCCTCGACCAGCGGCGCGGAGACGAGCGTGCTCACCTTGCTGCCGTTGCCCCCGCCGAGAAGCAGGTCACCGAACGCCTCGGCCCCAGTGTTGATCAACAAGGCGGTGACGGTGGCAATGCAAGCGCCCCAAGCAAATGCGATCAAGAGCAACTTGGCCGGCTCGGGCTCCCACCGATCAACCCAGAGCAGCCCCGCGACCACCACACCGACCGGCACCAACGCCGCGACCACCCCGATCGCGACCGCCAGCCACCCCACGCGCGCAGTGGCGAGCCCGAAGAGAAAAAGCCCGCACAACGCCACGACGATCAACCCGAGCACCGGAAGGAGCACGGTGATATGCCGCGAACGAGAGGCCGTGGACGCAGAACCCGGCGGCGTGGCGGAAAGGGTGCCGTTCACGAGCGGTCACCATACGCAGGCCCCCCACAAGATGCCGGTTGGACGTACCCGGTTCAGCCCTCCGCGCGATGTGATGCTCGCCCCCCCGTCCGTGAGGGCCACCCTCACGAACTCAGAGTCCCTCAGGGTTCCCCTCACGACCCTCTCGCCGGACGTGAAGGGCTCCTTGAGGGAATTAGATTCCCTCAAGGAGCCCTTCACAGACCGCTCCCCGCCGACGCCGCCGAGATGCGCCCCAATGCCACATTGGTTGCGCCAGACGCACCGAACGCCACATTGGGTGCGTCACATGCACCCAATGCCACATTGGGGCGCTCCCCGCTCCGCCCAACGCAGCGACCCCCAAGCCGCGCAACAAACCGCCGCCGCTGCACCCAACCACCGGGGGCACCCACCCCTCCCCCAACCCCGATACAAAGCCGCCCTGCGGTTCGGGGGTGCTTGTCAAGGCATCTTTCCCGCCTTGACAAGCACCCCCGAACCGTCAGCACAATCAAAAATCGGGGTGCCCCACGCAACCCAGATCACCAGCAATGTCGCCCGCCAGGGCGACGAGCCGACCGAACCCTCAATCCTCAGCCCGACGCCGCCGCCGAGGACTCCCGTCCGTCTTCCCATTGGCCGCAAGCAATTCCGTAACCGACCGCCCCGAAGCATGATGCCCGGAAGCCGCCTCCTCAGCAGGAGCCTCCCAAGCCGGAGGCTCCCCCTCCGGCCGCCTCCGCCGCCCCCCGGACGAGGGAGCAGGAGCAGCCTCAGGCCGCCGCCGACGCCCCCCAGTCCCACTGGTGACCGAACTCCGCACCGCCTCCGGCAACGTCGGATTGACCGCGTCCGACCCCGGAGCCCCATGCCGCCCAGTAGGCGTGTCCTCAGCCAACGGCGACAAATCCGACCGAGAGAACTGCTCCAACCGAGAAGGCGCCCGAGCCGGCGCCTCCGCCGCGGCTTCCTTCTCCGAACCCGCCTCGCCGGAAGCAGGCTCAGCATGCCGAGCAGGTTCAACCGGAGCGGAAACCGCAGTCCGCTCAACAGCTTCCGCCCGCTGCGGAGCAGGCCGCGCCGCCAACCGAGGCACCGGCCGTTCCTCCTTCACCGAATCCACCGGAGCAACCGGCTTCACGGGCTTAACCGGCGGCTCCGGCTGACTCACCGGCGCAACAGTCCGAGTCGGCTGCGCATCAACCCGCGGCGCATCCTTCTGCGCCCGCGGAGCCCGCGCCTCCCGAACCCGCTCAGCCTCCCGAGGCAACGGCTCAGTCACATTGCGCGCCGCAGCACTCTTCTGCTCAAAAGGCTCCGGAACAACATGCGCCCCAGAATCTCCGGCAGAACGACGCTCAGCCTCATACGGCTCCGGCACCCGCTCCCCGCGAGGCTTCTCATACGGCTCCGGCGGCCGCTCCCCGCGCGGCTTCGGCGCACCCCCACGAGCCGCGACCTTGGGCTCCGGCGCACCCCCGCGCACAGGCCGCCCGCCATGCGATTCCGCCGCCCCGTTCCGCGGCTCACGCGCGGCGAAAGCATCCGCCACGCTCGCCCGCCCCTCGTGCGGACCCGGCTCGCTCCGGGGCACGAACGCCTCCGCCAGATTGGCCCGGGAATCCCGGCCGCCCCGCGGAGCGGGACCGTCGGCCTCGACCTCGTCCTCGAACGGCTCCGGCTCGGCAGGCGGTTCCGGCCGCTTCGGCTTGAGCCGCGGCATCTGCTGAGTGCGCAATTGCGTCGACCGGTCGCCATTCGGCCCGGAACCGTTCAATCCGGCACTGCTCGAACCGTTCGCGCCGGAAGTCCCATTGGTCTTCGCGGTCCCATTCGCCGGTGCCCGCCGACGTTCCGCGGGAGCAGCGTCGAGCACCCGGTCCATGAATTCGGTCGGCCGCTCCGGAACATCGACCGTCGGCTTCTTCGGAGCGAGCAGCTGAGCCGGTTTCTTGCCATTCCCGTTCTTCGACTCGGAACCGGCCGAAACGAGCCGCTGGTCGTCGTTCAGCGAGCGCATCCGGGTCGCCTGCGCGGTGAGCGCGACGCGTTCGAGCAGCACTTCGCCGCCGAACAGCGATTGCAGGCTTTCGCGGAGCGCAGCCACTTCGGCACGCAGCGCATCCAATTCTTCTCGCGATTGTGCCTGCGCGGCCTCGCGCGCTTCCGTTTCGAGTTCGAGTTCGTACTCCCGCCGGGCCGCGATCTCGCGTTCCAGCTCGAGTTCGTATACCGCCTGCGCCTCGGCGACCGCGTCCTCGCTGTGCGCCGCGTTCTTGCGGGCCCGGACAGCCAGGAAGGCGCCGATCAGGGCAGCCCAGAGCGCCGCGACGATCCCGAGCCGGAGGTACCGGAGGTCGTCGCTGAGCACCAATGCGAGGGTGGCGCCGACGGCGAGGAGCAATCCGACGACAAGCCACGGCCTGCCAGGGCGGCGGCCGTGCGAGTCGTCACCCACGCCAGTCATGCCTGACACCGTACCTTCTGGTGATCCGAATGAGACCTAGTCGGTACTTCGAGCGGCGCCCTCGAAGCGTTAACCGGTCGTCGTCCTTCGGTCCTCCGGCGGCGTCCGGCAGCAGTGCTCGAGCCACAAACCGGCAGCTACGAGCAGCGCCGACGACACCGCCCCGACGATCGCCGACTTGCTGTCGGAGACCGCGGCGACGAGTTCGTCACGTCGCGGGAAGGCGTAGAGGAACGCGGCCAGCCAGCCGCCGCCGAGAAACGCCCCGGCCAGCGACGACGCCTTCGCCAGCGCCACCGCCCTGGCGATCCCGACCGCGTTGCCGTGCACCCGGCCGGACTTGATCCGCGACCGGATCGAGAGCGCCAGCCCCGCCTCGGCGACCGCGAGCACCGCGAAGGTCACGCCGGCGAGCAAGGGCAGCCGCGGCAGGTCGCCGTAAGCGGCCTGGAACAGCACGTAGACCACGGCGAGGCCGAGGACCGCGGCCACGACCAGGTCCCGGGACCGCGTGAAGTGCATGACTCCACCGTACCGAGCCCGTTCTGGCACGCTTGACTCTCCAGCGACTGGAGACTCCACGATGCCTGACATGCCTGCCACCACGGTCTTCACGATCGGCGAACTCTCCCGGCGCACCGGGCTGCCGGTGAAGACCATCCGGTTCTACTCCGACGAGGGCCTGCTCCCGCCCACGCAGCGGACCGGCGCCGGCTACCGGCTGTACGACGCGCACGCGCTCGCCCGGCTGGAGCTGGTGCGGACGCTGCGCGAGCTGGGCATCGGCCTGCCGGACGTGTCCCGCGCACTGGCGCGCGAGACGACGGTGCGCGACCTGGCGACGAGCCACGTCGACGCCCTCGACGAGCAGATCCGGCGGTTGCGGCTGCGCCGCGCGGTATTGCGCGCGGTGCTGAAACGGGATTCCGAGCTGGAGGAAGTGAAACTGATGAATCGCATCGCCCAAATGCCGGACGAGGAACGCCGCCGTCTGGTCGACGAGTTCTGGGCCGAAATGATGGACGGGCTCGAGGTCGACCCCGAGTTCTACGCGCGAATGCAATCGGCGAAACCGGATCTTCCGGATGATCCGGCGCCGGAGCAGCTCGAGGCCTGGATCGAATTCGCCGAACTCGTGCAGGACCCGGACTTCCGGCAGTCCGTCCGCACGATGAGCGAACGGCATTCGGCCACGCGGGAAGCGGGCGAATACGAGCAGCCGACGAAGGCCCAGCAGGAGAACTGGGGCGCCTGGATGACCGACGCCCGGTCCGCGCTCGACGCGGGCCACGCGCCGGACTCCCCGGCGGGACGGGCGCTGGCGGACGCGGTCGCGACCGCTTCGGCCCGCCCCGACCAGGACCCGGCCGACCCGGCGGTCCGTTACCGGATGGCCGACGGAATCGCCGTCGGGGCGGATCCGCGCGCCGAGCGGTACTGGCAGCTGCTCGCGACCATCAACGGCTGGCCCGCGATCCCCAGCCGCCAGGAAGAAGTGCAGTTCCTGCTGGCGGCGCTGCGGGCCTCGTGAGCGCCGGCACCGGTTAGCACCGGCCTAAGCACTCACGACAAGGTCAGGTCGGGCCGCAGGACAACGCCCGCCCGGTCAGCCTCCGGCAGCCGGGCGAGCAGGTCGGCGGCCCGGCCGCGCCCGGGAACCTCGGCGTCCGGGTCGATCTCGAGCCACGGGATCAGCACGCTCGCCCGGTCCGGGGTCCCGGGATGCGGCAGCAGCAGTTCCGGATCGTCCGACGTGACGCCCTGCACTGTCACTACGTCGACGTCCAGCGTGCGCGGGCCCCAGCGCAGTTCGCGCACCCGGCCCGCCGCCTGTTCGGCCGCCTGCCCGGCGCGCAGCCACGCCCAGTGGTCTCGCGCCGGGTCGTCGACGACGCACAGCGCGTTCAGGAAATCCGGCTGGTCCTCGACGCCCCAGGCTTTCGTCTCGTACACGCCGGACACCGCGACGAGCGCCGGGCGCACCGCGTCGACCGCGCTGCGCAGGTAACCGAGCCGGTCGCCGAGGTTGGAGCCCAGCGACAGGACCGCGCGGCTCACCGCTCCCGCCGGACGGTGACCGCGACGTCGTCGAAGGTCAGCGGAATCGGCGCGGACGGCTTGTGCACGGTGACCTCGACGGCGGTCAGCCGGTCGTCGCGCATGACCTCGTCGGCGATCTTCCCGGCGACGCTCTCGATCAGGTCGTACGGCTCCCCGGCGACGATCCCGGCCGCCAATTCGGCCAGCTCGCCGTAGTGCAGCGTCTTGGTCAGGTCGTCCGACGCCGCGGCAGGCCCGAGGTCGAGCCACGCGACGATGTCGACGCCGAATTCCTGTCCGTCGCGCTTCTCGTGGTCGAAGACGCCATGTCGGCCGAACACGCGCAGACCCGTGAGCGTGATGCGGTCAGCCATCGGCCCGTCCTTGCTGCCAGGCCGCGGCCACCGCCACGGCGTCCAGTGAAGCCCCCACCTCGTGCACCCGCACGCCCCAAGCACCCGCCGCCGCGGCCAGCGCCGAGATCGACGCCGTGGCGACCTCGCGTCCGTCCGGCGGCCTCGGCACGCCGTCCTTCCCGGCCAGCAACCGGCCGAGGAAGCGTTTGCGCGAAGCGCCCACCAAAACCGGGAAACCCAGCTGCAGCAACGAATCCAGCCCGTGCAGCAACGCCCAGTCGTGCTCGGCGTGCTTCGCGAACCCGAGACCGGGGTCGAGCACGATCTCGCTTTCGGCGACCCCGGCCGCGATCGCCTCGTCGACCCGCTGCAGCAGCTCGCCGCGCACTTCGGCGACGACGTCGGTGTACGTGGCCAGCGCGTTCATGTCCTTGCTGTGCCCGCGCCAGTGCATCAGCACCCAGGGAGCCTTGGTTTCCGCCGCGACCCGCCCCATCGCCGGATCGGCGAGCCCGCCGGACACGTCGTTGATCACCTTCGCCCCAGCCGCCACCGCCGCCTCCGCGACCGCGGCCCGCGTGGTGTCGACGGACAGCACGACGCCTTCGGAAGCCAGCTGGCGGATCACCGGCAAGACGCGCGCGGCCTCGGTCTCCGCGTCGACCCGCGAGGCGCCCGGCCGCGTCGACTCGCCGCCGACGTCGATCAGGTCCGCACCGCGCGCCCACATTTCGCGCGCGTGCTCCAGCGCCTGGTCGAGATCGAGGTAGCGGCCGCCGTCGGAGAACGAATCCGGTGTCACGTTCAGCACGCCCATCACGGCGCACCGCCCCGGCCGGGGGATCACCGACGCCCCCGGATCAGCTCGATCGCCTCGGCCCGCGACGTCGCCGACGACCGCAGCATCCCGCGCACCGCCGACGTGGTGGTCCGCGAACCCGGTTTGCGGATTCCGCGCACCGACATGCACAGATGCTCGGCCTCGATGACCACGATCACGCCGCGCGGCTCCAGCTTCCGGTCCAGCGCGTCGGCGATCTGCGAGGTGAGCCGCTCCTGCACCTGCGGGCGGCGAGCGTAGAGGTCCACCAGCCGGGCGAGCTTCGACAGCCCGGTGACCTTGCCCTCGCCGTTCGGGATGTAGCCGACGTGGGCTACGCCATGGAAGGGGAGGAGGTGGTGTTCGCAGTTGGAGTACATCGGGATGTCCGTGACGAGCACGAGTTCCTCGTGCGATTCGTCGAACGTCCGCGCCAGCACCTCGTCCGGATCGGTGTAGAGGCCGGCGAACATCTCCTGGTAAGCGCGAGCGACCCGGGCCGGGGTGTCCTGGAGACCGTCCCGATCCGGGTCTTCGCCGCAGGCGAGCAGCAGCTCGCGAACGGCGCGCTCCGCCCGGTCCTGATCGAAGACCGGGCGGATGCCGTCTTTACTGCTTGTCTGATCCGTCGACGTCACGCCGATGCTGCCCCTCGTCCGGCTGCTGGCCGTTCGCGCCGTCGGCGAACCAGCCCTGCTCACGCGGACGGTCTTCGGCGGGGCGCCACGGCTGCTGGCCGCCCGGGGACGTCGCCGGGGTCCAGCCCGGAGGCGCCCCGTAGTTCGGCGGCCCGCTCTGCGCACCGCCCGGGCCACCGGGCTGGTAGCCGCCGCCTGCCGGACCGCCCGGCTGCTGCTGACCACCATACGGCTGGCCCCAGCGGCCGTTCGGCCCGCCCGGACGGCCGCCGTTCGGCGGCGGGGCGTACGGGTTCGCGTTCGGGTCCGGAGCCTGGTACGGCGGGCCGCCGGGCAGTTCGCCCGCGCCCGGGGCCGTGCCGACCGGGGTCGGAGCGGGCTGCAGAGCGGGCTTTTCCTTCTCCGGAGCGGGCGGGGGCCACGGCTCGCCGCGTTCCATCGCCAGCTCGCCCGGGGTCTTGATCGGCGGCTTGTCCGACGGCGTGCGCTCGCCGAACTCGTTGAAGACGGTGATGTGCGGGCGCTTCTCGACCGTCGCGAAGATCCGCTCGAGGTCCTTGCGCTGCAGCGTTTCCTTCTCCAGCAGCTCCATGACCAGGTTGTCGAGCACGTCGCGGTAGGTGTTCAGCACGTGCCACGCCTCGGTGTGCGCGGTCTCGATGAGCTTGCGCACCTCCTCGTCGATCTCGTGCGCCACCTCGAGCGAGTAGTCGGCCTGGCGGCCCGCGGACCGGCCGAGGAACGGGTCGCCCTGCTCCTGGCCGTACTTCACCGCGCCCAGCCGCGCGCTCATGCCGTATTCGGTGACCATCGCGCGGGCGATCTTCGTCGCCTGCTCGATGTCCGACGACGCTCCGGTGGTGGGCTCGTGGAACACGAGCTCCTCGGCCGTGCGGCCGCCCATCGCGAACACCAGCCGGCCGATCATCTCCGACCGGGTCATCAGCTGCTTGTCGTCCTCGGGCACCAGCAGCGCGTGCCCGCCGGTGCGGCCGCGAGGCAGGATCGTCAGCTTGTACACCGGTTCGATGTCCGGCATCGCCCACGCGGCGAGCGCGTGCCCGCCCTCGTGGTAGGCGGTGATCTTCTTCTCCTTCTCGGAGATGATCCGGCTCTTGCGCGCGGGACCGCCGACCACGCGGTCGACCGATTCCTCGAGCGCGGCGTCGGTGATCACGTGCCCGTTCTCGCGGGCGGTGAGCAGCGCGGCCTCGTTCAGCACGTTGGCCAGGTCCGCACCGGACATGCCGACGGTGCGCTTGGCCAGCCCGGTCAGGTCAGTGCCCTGCGCGATCGGCTTGCCCTTGGCGTGCACCTCGAGAATCGCCTTGCGGCCGAGCAGGTCCGGCGCGGACACCGGGATCTGCCGGTCGAACCGGCCCGGGCGCAGCAGCGCCGGGTCGAGGATGTCCGGGCGGTTGGTGGCCGCGATCAGGATGATGCCGCCGCGGGCGTCGAAGCCGTCCATCTCGACCAGCAGCTGGTTCAGCGTCTGCTCGCGCTCGTCGTGGCCGCCGCCGAGGCCGGCGCCGCGCTGGCGGCCGACCGCGTCGATCTCGTCCACGAAGATGATGCACGGCGCGTTCTGCTTCGCCTGTTCGAAGAGGTCGCGGACCCGGGAAGCGCCGACGCCGACGAACATCTCGACGAAGTCCGAACCGGAGATCGTGTAGAACGGCACGCCCGCTTCGCCCGCGACCGCACGCGCGAGCAGCGTCTTACCAGTACCGGGCGGCCCGTAGAGCAGCACGCCCTTCGGGATCTTCGCGCCGAGCGCCTGGTAGCGCGCCGGGTTCTGCAGGAAGTCCTTGATCTCGTACAGCTCTTCGACCGCTTCGTCCGCGCCCGCGACGTCGCCGAAGGTCGTCTTCGGCATGTCCTTGTTGAGCTGCTTCGCCTTCGACTTGCCGAAGTTCAGGACGCGGTTCCCGCCGCCCTGGGCGTTGTTCATCATCCACATCAGGAGGCCGAGCACCAGCGCCAGCGGGATCGCGAAGATCAGGATCTGGGTCAGCAGGCTCTGCTGGGTGACCTTGGTGGTGAACTTGATCGGATGGTTCGCCTGGTTGTCGACGTTCGCGCCGAGAAGCTCTTTGTAGATGTCGTCGGTCGCACCGCCGGGGAACTGCGCAGGAACGAAGCGTGCGTGTGCTCCTCGTCCTCTTCGCCGGCGCCGTGCGCGCCCGCCCCGCCCATGCCGCCCATCGGGCTCATGCCCTGCGACTGGCCGATGGTGCCGCCCGCCGGGACGACGCCCTGCTGCTGCGGGGCCGCCGACGCGGCGCTCTGCCCGCTCTGGTGCTCGGCCGCCGCGGAGGTCTTGCCTTCCTCCTCCTTGCGCGAACCGCTGCGGTTGCCCTCGCCGAGCTTGCCGCCGGCGAACCCGGCTCCCGCGCCGATGGCGCCGAGGCCGAGCGCGGCGCCGACCCCGCTGCCGCCCGTGCTCGCGGGAGCGGAGGCGATCGGAGCCGAGCCGACGCCGACGCCGGAACCGGTGCCGACGCCGGCACCCGCGGCGAGCCCGCTGCCGCCCTCGAAGCCGGCGGTGCCGTACTTGCCCGAGTCGGCCGAAACGTGCGCCGGGGCGCCGTGTCCGGCCACGCCCGCGCCGCCGACCGCGCCGTGCGCGCCCACCGTGCCGAAGCTGGCCGGGGAGCCGAGCGCGCCCGGAGCGTCGGTGTGGCCGATGTCGTTGACGTTGTTGAACGAGTTGCCGTTGAAGTGCGTCGCCGTCGGCTTCATGCCGAGCGAGTCCGGGCCGAAGCTCGGGGTGGAGCTGTCGACCTCGCTCATCGCCTGGGTGTAGGCGTTGAAGAACGCGACCTGCTGCGCCTTGACGTCGTTCGCCGCGTCCGCCTGCGCCTTCTGGTCCGCGGCCAGCGCGGCCGGACCGCCCGCGAGCGCGGCCGCCATGGCCTGCTTCGGGTCGTAGTCGCGCGGGGCGGGCATCTTCTTGACCTCGGCGGCCGCGGCGGCCTGGCGGGCGAGCCGGTCGGCCATCGTGTGCGCGGCGTCCGAGGCCTGCGTGCCCGAGTTGGCGATCGCCACGAGCGCGCCCTGCGCGCCCGCCGCACCCTGGCCGACCCAGACGTTGCCCAGTTCGGTGATCGCGTTGTACAGGTCGTCGGACGCCTGCTTCAGCTCGGTGCCGTGCTTGGCCCAGTGCTGCCCGGTGGACTCGGCGGTGCCCGGGTCGTTGTCCGTGGTCGCGCCGACGTAGAGCTGGTGGCTTTCCTGCGCCTGCCAGTTCGGCGGGTTGCCGATGGCGCGGTCGCCGCCGATCTCGAAGCCGCCGGAGCTGCTGCGCGCCGACGCGACGATGTCGCTGGCCGCGGGGTTCGAGCCCATCGCCACGGTCGAGCCCGGCGCCGGGGCCGAGGACGACGTGCCGTAACCGGAAGTGTTGTAGCCCGAGCCGTCCGGGACGGAGCCGCCCGGGGCCGAGGTGCTGGTGTTCGGTGCCATGACTGCGTGATCCCCCTAGGACGTCAGGCCTTGGTGCGGAACGGGTCGCCTGCGGACTGGTCGAACTCGTGGTAGCGCGACATCGCCGCGACGATGCCTTCCTCCGCTGCCTGGTACTGGCTGAGCAGGTTCTGCAGCGCGGACGAGTAGGAATCGCCGCCGCCGTCGGCGCGCTGCACGAACTTGGTCGCCATCGCCTTGCCGACCGGGTTCGCGCCGAGCTTCGGCGGCTGCGCGAGCGTGCCCGCGCTGTTCAGAAGAGCTTCGATCGCGTCCCGCCCGGTCCGGATCTTCTTCAGCACGGTCTGCGCGGCATCCGGGTCGATTCCGACCTGGCCGTTGACAGCGGCGTTCTTGAACGCCGCGGCATCCGCCGAGCTGTTGTTGCCCATCTGCCCTCTCTCCGTTCCCCCGCGCGAGGACCAGCCCGTCGGCTGGTGTCACTCGTCCGCATGGCAATAGGTCTTCGCATAGGTTAACGCACCTGGTCGAGCCCTATGACGCGATTTCGGGCATCCGGGTTCCGCATCCGGAAGGATTGCCGCCGACCGTGCTGGTCCGGACTATCCGGACGTGTAGACGTGCGGGTCGAGCGTTCCGATGTAGGGCAGGTCGCGGTAGCGCTCGGCGTAGTCGAGGCCGTAGCCGACGACGAACTCGTTGGGGATGTCGAAGCCGATGTACTTGACCGGCACCTCGACCTTCACGGCTTCCGGCTTGCGCAGCAGCGAGACGACCTCGAGCGAGGCCGGGTTCCGGCTCGCCAGGTTCTTCAGCAGCCAGGACAGGGTGAGCCCGGAGTCGACGATGTCCTCGACGATCAGCACGTCGCGCCCGGCGATGTCGCGGTCGAGGTCCTTCAGGATCCGCACCACCCCCGACGACGAGGTCGAAGACCCGTAGGACGACACGGCCATGAACTCCAGCTGCGTCGGCACCGGAAGCGCCCGCGCGAAGTCGGTCATGAACATGACGGCGCCCTTGAGGACGCCGACCAGGAGGAGGTCGCCCTGGCCGTTTTCCGGGTGGTCCGCGGCGATCTTCGCCGCCAGCTCCGCGATCTTGTCCTTGATCTGCTGCTCGGTGATGAGCACGGAGGCGATCTCGCCCTCGTACACGCGTCATTCCCCTCGGGTGGTGGGTTCGGGTCCGGCAAGCGAGAGCCTGCCACGCCGCCGTCGAGCCTCCAAGTTGCCCGGCAGCCACACCCCGCCCTGACCCCGCCAACGGGCCACTAGCGCGTCGACCGAACGCAGGTGCGCGTCGGTCAGTTCGCGGACCCCGGAGTCCAGCAGCCACCTGCGGAGAACCCGTCTGCGCAGCGCAGCGGGCTCGGCGGCGAGCACGGCTACGTCGAGGTCGTCTTCGCGGACCGCGCGCTCGTGTACGCGCGCGGCGAGTGTGTCCAACGCCTCGGTGTCCTCGCGCAGTTGTGCGGCCGTACGGGCTAAAGCTGGAGCTACTCCACCCGACAGCACGTCCTCCAGGAGCGGCAGTGCCTCCGTACGCAGCCGTACGCGGGTGAAGCGCGGGTCTGCGTTGTGCGGGTCTTGCCACGGCTCTAGGCCGAGTTCTGTGCACGCCGCGACGGTTTGCGCGCGAGTGATGCCGAGCAGCGGACGTCCCCACGGCGGATCGTGCGGGCGCATGCCAGCCAGCGAGCGCGGTCCAGAGCCGCGGCCCAGACCGAGCAGCACTGTCTCAGCTTGATCGTCTTGCGTGTGGCCGAGCAGTACGAGCCCTTCGCCGTTTGGCAACGCTTCGCGCAGCGCGTGGTACCTCGCGGCGCGCGCGGCTGCTTCGGGACCGCCTTTGCCGACGACGTGTACGGCATGCACTTCCACGGCGTCAACGCCAAGGCCCTTCACGACCGTCGCTGCTTCACTGGCTACGGCGGCTGAATCGGCCTGAAGACCATGATCGACGACAAGCGCTCGCGTACGGACGTCTCGGTGCCGAAGGACGTACGCCGTCGCTTCAGCGAGCGCGAGAGAGTCCGCGCCGCCCGACACCGCGACGCACACTTCGCCGGGAACAGCGACTGTCGCAAGGAAATCGCGGACCGCTGTCCGGACCGCGGCGAGCGCGCTCACCCGTGCAGGCGCCGCACCCAGGCCGCTGGGTCGGCGATCTCGGCGCGGGTCGGCAACGTGTTCGGCGAGCGCCACACCTTGTTGAACCCGTCCATGCCGACCGCGTCGACCACGTGCCGCGTGAACTTCGCGCCTTCCTCGTACTGGCGGATCTTCGCGTCGAGACCGAGCACCGCGCGCAGCAGCCGGTCGAACAGCCCGCCGCCCTGCCGACGCGCGGTGAACCGGGCGCGAATCTGTTCCACGCTCGGCACGACCTGCGGGCCGACCGCGTCCATCACGTAGTCCGCGTGGCCTTCCAGCAGCGTGGACAACGCCAGCAGCCGGTCGAACACCGAACGCTGCTTCGGCGACTGCAGCAGTTCCGCGATCCCGCCGCCCTTGCCGCGGTTGCGCAGCGCGTCGGGCAGCCTGCCGACCAATTCGGCCAGCCCCTCGGCGGAGCTCTCCGCGAGCCCGGACACCAGCCGTTCGACCTCGTCGGCGAAGTAGTCGCGCAGCCACGGCACGGCGGTGAACTGCAGCCGGTGCGTGCACTCGTGCAGGCAGACCCACAGCCGGAAATCGTGCGAGGGCACCTTCATCGCGCGTTCGGCGGCCACCACGTTCGGCGCGACCAGCAGCAGCTCGCCCTTGTTCTCCGGGCCGCCGAACGGGTCGTACTGGCCGAGCACGCGGGAGGCCAGGAACGCCAGCAGCAAGCCGGTCTGCACGCCCGCGCCGGACGCCAGGATCGGGCCGAGCGGACCGCCCTGCGCGGCGGGCAGCGCGCGGCCGGTGAGCACGCCGAGACCGGACGCCGCGGACCGGACCCAGCCGGGCCGGTCGACCACGGTGCCGGGCAGCAACGGCAGGTCCTGGCCGAGGCCGGTCAGCTCGCGGACGTGCCCCTCCGCCTCGGCGGTCAGCTCCCGCAGGTCGACCACCGCGCGGTCGGCCTCGCCGCGCGCGACCTGCGGGCCGCCGCGCACCAGCAGCGCGCCGGTGGCGGCTGCCCGGTCCCAGTCGACCATGGGCCGCCGTCGGGTCTCGGTTTCCTGGCTCACCCCTCCGACGCTACCTTCCGGCCGCGGATTGTGGGCAGCTCAGCCGAGCGGGTTCAGCGAGTCGGCCCAGCGCCATGCTATTTGCAGCCGCAGCCGCGCAACGCGGTCGCCAGCACGTCGAGCGCCGCCTGCCCGGAGTTCTTCTCCGAACCGTTGGACATGAACGCGAAGGCGAGCACGCGGTTGTCGCTGTCGAGCACATACCCGGCGAGGGTGTTGACGCCGGTGAGCGTGCCGGTCTTGGCGCGCACCCAGCCCTTGCCCCCTTGGGTTTCGCCGGAGTGGTAGCGGCCGTGCAGAGTGCCCTCCGGGCTGCCCGCGACCGGCAGACCGGCCAGCAGCGGACGCAGCTTCGGCGTGTTCGGGTCCTTGCCGTCCGGACCGGCCGCCGCGGCGAGCACCTGCGCCAGCAGCCTGGCCGGCACCTTGTTCTGATTGGACAGTCCACTCGTGTCGAACAGCTGCAGGCCGTTGACGTCGAAACCGTGGTCCGCCAACACCTTCTTCACCGCCGCGGAGGCTCCGGCGAACGACGCTTCCCCGCCGGTGGCCATCGCGACCTGGCGGCCGAGCGAGTCGGCGAGCACGTTGTCGGAGATCTGCAGCAGCGCGTACGCGAGGTCCGGCAGCGGAGCCGACTGGACTTCGCCGAGCACCTTCGCGCCTTCCGGGGCCTTGGCGGGGCCCGCCGGGCTCGCCCCGAGCTTGTCCGCGACGAGCTGGGTGAGCGCGGTTCCCGGGTTGCCCGAGCGCATGGTCTCGTCGACCTTCGGGTTGCCGCGGCCGCCGTCGGTCATGGCCGGGACGATCGGCGCGCCGTACAGCGACGGCGCGTCACTCGGCTCCCAGCCCGGGGCGGTGTTCGGACCGCTGAAGGCGCTCGCGTCGAGCTGCACCTTCTTGACGTCGCCGCCGGCCTTCTTGACCTGGTTGACGAGGTCGTCGACGTGCGCCGCACCGGGGTACAGCGGCGAATCGGTGCCGACCGGCAGCGCGGTCAGCGACGGGTCGCCGCCGCCGACGATGATCACCGTGCCCGGCTGCGCGCCCTGGACGATCTTGGTGGAGATCCGCTTCGTCGGCTCCATCGCGAGCAGCGCCGCGGAGACGGTGAGGATCTTCGTGGTCGACGCCGGGGTCAGCGGGGTGTTCGACGCGTGGTCCCACAGCACCGTGCCGCTGGCCGGGTCGATCACACTGCCGCTGAGCTGCGAGAGCGCGGCCGCACCGGCGGGGCCGGACAGCTTCGCGGCCACGCCGTTCGCGGACGGTCCCTGGCCGGAGGTGTCCGGGCCGTGCAGCGCGAGGCTGGCGTCGGCGGGGTCCGGTTCGCTGCCCTTCGGCGCGTTCGGCGCCCACGGCAGCCCGAGCCGGTTGGACACGGCGGGCACCGCGGACGCACCGCCCGCGGCAGCCAGCAAAAGCAGCACGACGAGCGCCAGGATCAGCGCCTTCCGGCGAGACTTCTTCGGCGCGTCGCCCGCGGCCGGGACCGGCCCGGCGCTGGCAGGCGGCTCGGGAGGCGACTGCTCCGCGTCGGGGCGCGGCGGAATCTGCTCCGGACCTGGGCGTTCGGCGAAGCCGTCCGCGGGCCGGGGGATGCCGATCGTCGCCTCGGAGGGACCCTCGGGCGCGACGGGGAAGCCTTCGGCCGGGCGCGGGATCCCGACGGTCGCCTCCGCCGGGAACTGGCCTCCGGACGGATCGATCCGCATCGGCCGCACCTGGCCGCCTGCGGGCGGGACGGTGCCGGGCGCGGGTTCGGGCAGCGCGGGACGGACGGGGATTTCGATCTGCTGCGACCACGGCTCCGCACCGGATTCGTTCCGGTCGGCCCGCGGTTCGTCTCGCCGGTCGGACTGACCCGCCTGCGGGTCGTTGCCCGGACGACCGGGCTGGTCGGGGTTGAGCCGCGCGGCGGCGGAACCGGCGACCGAGGCCGATTCGCCGCGGAGGCCGGGCTGGTTCTGCTCCTCGGCGCGGCCGGACTGAGCCTGACCAGCGGAGCTGGCCCCTTGCGTCTCTTCGCCGCCACGACCCGGCTGAGCGGAGCTGGCAGCGTCGCCGGAGTCGTTGCGGAAGGCGGTCCAGCCCTCCTTGGGCGGCTCCTGCCCCTGCTCGTCCCGCGCGACGATCGGGCGGAACGCGGCCCAACCCTGGTTGTTCTCGCCCGTCCCCGGCGTTTCGTCCCGGAACGCGGCGAACTGCTGCCCCTGCTTCTCCTCCGGCCGAGCAGACCCGGCGGACTGGCCGGACTGGAACGGCTTCCACCCCTGCCCCTCGCCGGAAGCCTCCGCTCCGGCGGGCTCGAACAGCGAGTTCCCCGGCTTCCGCGCGGCCTGCCAAGCGGGCGACGACTCCTGCTGCCCGGGCGAGACGTTCGGCTGCGCCCGGACCGTCTGCTCGGCGGAACCCTCCGCCGCATCCTTGGCGACCTTCGAGGATTGCACCGTCTCCTCGCCGTCCGGCCGCGGCACCCCGGCCGCGAACCGGGTCGGACCCTCCACGGGCACCCACGGAGCCTGCGGTTTCTGCTCCTCGGGCCGGGCGGGCACCGAGGCGCCGCTCATCCGGTCCGCGAGGTTCGACCGCGGCGGCTCCGGCGGCGGGACGGGAGCGTTCGAGGGCGCGTTGAGCCCGGGGACCTCCTCCGGCGGGACGTTCGGCCGGAACCACGATCCCGGCCCGTCGCCCGGTGTGACATTCGGCACGGAAAGCTGCGCGGTGGCCCCCGCGTCGCGCTTGGGCAGGGGGAGGCGGGAGGTCGCCCGGTCCGCCTGGGACGAGGTGTCCTCGTCGCCCGTGGGCCACCTCGGCTGGTCGTTTTCCGGCACCCACCACTCCTTCTCACCCGCCCCCGGAGGGGCCAAGGTCACATGCCGTCTGGCCGACATCGGCGCGACCCGCCGACGGGGCGTAGTCCACACTAGTGACGTCAACGAGGTCATGAGGTTGCCGCCCACGAGCGCGTGGCACACCGAGAGTGAAGAAGCAGCGAGGACGGCCGTGGAATTCGACGTCACGATCGAAATCCCCAAGGGGGAGCGCAACAAGTACGAGGTCGATCACAAGACCGGTCGGATCAAGCTCGACCGGACCCTGTTCACCGCGACCCAGTACCCGGCCGACTACGGCTTCATCGACGACACGCTCGGCCAGGACGGCGACCCGCTCGACGTGCTCGTGCTCGTCCAGGAGCCGACGTTCCCCGGCTGCCTGATCCGCTGCCGCGCGATCGGCATGTTCCGGATGACCGACGAGAAGGGCCCGGACGACAAGGTCCTCGCCGTCCCGACGAACGACCCGCGTCTCGAGCACCTGCGGGACATCCACCACCTGAACGAGTTCCACAAGCTCGAGATCCAGCACTTCTTCGAGGTCTACAAGGACCTCGAGCCGGGCAAGAGCGTCGAGGGCTCGTCCTGGGTGAGCCGCGCCGAGGCCGAGTCGGAGATCGCCCGCTCGTACGAGCGCGAGAAGGACCGCCTCGCCAAGGAAGAGATCAACGGCGAAGAGCACCACTGAGCCACGCGAAAAAGGGCCGTCCACCGGAGAGGTGGACGGCCCTTTTTACTGCCCGATCAGCCCGCGAGGGCCAGTTCGCCCGCTTCCTGCTCGGCGCGCTGCTCCATGGCCGACTTGTCCGACAGCGGCTTCTCCCGCAGCAGCCAGACCAGCGCGAACCCGACGGTCAGCACCGCGCCGCCGATCAGGAACACCGTGCTCATCGAGCTGGAGAACCCTTCCAGGATCGGCCGGGCGAGCACCGGGTCGAGCTTCGACAGGAACGAGGTGTCGTTCACGTCGAGCCCGCCGCCGGCCAGCTGCCGGGCGAACTCCGGGTGCTGCGCCAGCGCCGCAGTGTAGGCCGGGGAGGCCATCGCCGAGCGGACCGCCGCCGCGATCCGGTCGCCGACCGTGCTGAACAGGATCGACAGGAACACCGCGGTGCCCGCCGTGCCGCCGATCTGCCGGAAGAAGGTCACCGACGAGGTCGCGACCCCGATGTCGCGGGGCGTGACGTCGTTCGTCGCGGCCAGGGTCAGCGTCTGCATGGTCGAGCCGAGGCCGAGTCCGAGCACGAACGCGATGGCCATGACCACGCCGAGCGCGGTGTCCACGCCGATCATCGAGAACGAGTACACCGCCGCGGCCATCAGCCCGAGTCCGGCGACCGCGAAGCCCTTGTACCGGCCGGTCCGGGTGATGATCCGGCCGCTGCCGAGGCTCGCGACCATGATGCCCAGGGTCAGCGGCAGCATCTGCAGCCCGGCCTGGGTCGGCGTCGCGCCCTTGACGATCTGCAGGTAGAGCGGCAGCGACATCATCGCGCCGAACATCCCGATGCCCTGGATCACGGTGACCAGCGTCGACACCCGGAACACCCCGCTGCGGAACAGCCGGAGCGGCAGCAGCGCGGCGTCGCCCATCCGGCGTTCCTGCAGGACGAACAGGGCCACGCCGAGCGCGCCGACCAGGTACATCGCCAGCGACGCGGGCGAACCCCATCCCCATTCGCGGCCCTGTTCGGCGACGAGCAGCAGCGGCACGAGGCCCAGCGTCAGCGCGCCGGCTCCGAGGAAGTCGACCTTCTGGTCCACGCGGGTGTGCGGGAGGTTCAGCACCTTGCTCACGACGACCAGCGCGGCGAGCGCGATCGGCACGTTCACCATGAACACCCAGCGCCAGCCGGTCAGGCCGGCGAACGAGTCGAGTCCGGCGAAGAACCCGCCGACGACCGGGCCGGCGACGCTCGAGACGCCGAACACGGCCATGAAGTAGCCCTGGTAGCGGCTGCGTTCCCGCGGCGAGGTGATGTCGGTGATGATCGCCAGCGCGAGCGACATCAGACCGCCGGCGCCAAGGCCCTGGAACGCGCGGAACGCGGCCAGTTCGTACATCGACCCGGCCATCGCGCTCGCCAGCGAACCGGCGAGGAACAGCGAGATCGCGGTCAGGTACATCGGCTTGCGGCCGAAGAGGTCGGACAGTTTGCCGTACAGCGGCGTGGAAAGCGTCGCGGTGATCAGGTAGGCGGTGGTGGCCCAGGCCTGCAGGCTCTGCCCGTGCAGTTCGTCGGCGATGGTCTTCATCGCCGAGGACACGATGGTCTGGTCGAGGGCCGCCAGGAACATGCCGAGCATCAGTCCGGACAGAACCGTGAGGATCTGCCGGTGTGAAAGCCGTCCGTTCGTGGTGGCGCCCCCTTCCGCAGTGGCGGTGTCGCTCATGGTGGTCTCCCTCAGTGCCTGATTGATGCTGTCGTACTAGTTGCTTGTATCTCTCAACTACTTGCTCGCCACAACTGTTCCCGAAAAGCTTGCATTCATCAACCAAATATCGTGTGACGCTAATCTCTCGCCGGGCGATGTCGAGAACGCGCGACCGGCTCCGTCCCTGGCGCGAACGTGACGGCACCGAGCCGCCACCAGCACGGAGGAGAACCACGATGGCCAAGTACCTGCTGCTCAAGCACTACCGCGGCGCGCCGGCTTCGGTGAACGACGTCCCGATGGACCAGTGGACGCCCGAGGAGGTCACCGCCCACATCCAGTACATGCGCGACTTCGCGGACCGGCTCGTGGAGACCGGCGAGTTCGTCAGCGAGCAGGCGCTGTCCCCGGAAGGGACGTGGGTCCGCTTCGACGGCGAGGGCCGCCCGCCGGTCACCGACGGCCCGTTCGCCGAGACCAAGGACGTCATCGCGGGCTGGATGCTCATCGACGTCGACAGCTACGAGCGCGCGCTCGAACTGGCCGGGGAACTGTCCGCGGCCCCCGGCGCGGGCGGCAAGCCGATCCACGAATGGCTCGAACTGCGCCCCTGCTACGGCGTGACGCCCTCGGTGACCGAATGAACGAGGAGTTGCTGCGGGAGCTCGTGCCCGCGGTGATCGGCATCCTCGTCCGCCGCGGAGCGGATTTCGCGTCGGCCGAGGATGCCGTGCAGGAAGCGCTGATCCGCGCGCTGGAGGCGTGGCGGGACGATCCGCCGCGCGACCCGAAGGCGTGGCTCATCTCCGCCGCGTGGCGCCGGTTCCTCGACGCCACGCGGTCGGAATCCGCGCGCCGGGGCCGGGAAGTGGCGGTGGACGCCGAGCCGCCGCCCGGTCCGGCGGCCGCGGTGGACGATTCGCTCCAGCTCTGCTTCCTGTGCGCGCACCCGTCTTTGACGCCGTCGTCGGCCGTCGCGCTCACGCTGCGCGCGGTCGGCGGGTTGACCACGAAGCAGATCGCGCAGGCGTATCTGGTGCCGGAAGCGACGATGGCGCAACGGATCAGCCGCGCGAAGAAAACCGTGTCCGACGTGCGGTTCGACGCGCCCGGCGACGTCGCGACCGTGCTGCGCGTGCTGTATCTGGTGTTCAACGAGGGCTACTCCGGCGAACTCGACCTCGCCGCCGAAGCCATCCGGCTCACCCGGCAGCTCGCCGCGGGATTCGACCATCCGGAAGTGGCCGGTCTGCTCGCGTTGATGCTGCTGCACCACGCCCGCCGGGCCGCGCGGACGAAGCCGGACGGCAGCCTCGTGCCGCTCGCCGAACAGGACCGGAGTCTCTGGGACACCCGGCTGATCGCGGAGGGCGTCGACATCCTTCAGGCGGCACTCGCCCGCGACCAGCTCGGCGAGTACCAGGCGCAAGCCGCGATCGCCGCGCTGCACGCCGACGCGCCCGCCGCGGAGGAAACCGACTGGGTGCAGATCGTCGAGTGGTACGACGAGCTTCTCGCGCTGACC
Organism: Streptomyces sp. AA4; assembly: GCF_000158875.1. Taxonomy (NCBI): domain Bacteria; kingdom Bacillati; phylum Actinomycetota; class Actinomycetes; order Kitasatosporales; family Streptomycetaceae; genus Streptomyces; species Streptomyces sp. AA4. The sequence goes on from NZ_GG657746.1 coordinate 7,876,666, forward strand.
GACAGCCCGATCGTCCGGCTGAACCGGGCGGTGGCGGTGGGCGAGGCGGACGGGCCTCGGGCTGGGCTGAAGGCGCTGGCGGAACTGGATTCCAAGCTGCCGCGGCACGACGCGGTTGCCGCGTATCTGCACGAACGCGACGGGGACCTCGGCACGGCGGCGCGGCTGTACAGCGAAGCTGCGAAGAAAGCGCCGAACCTGGCCGAGAGCGAGCACTTGACGCGGCAGGCGGCGCGGATCAATACCCAGCTCAAAGCTCGTGAGTGGCGAAGCCGGTTCTAACCGGCTTCGCCACTCACGACCTCACTCGCGGTAACCCGGGATCGGGAACGGCTGCAGGAACTCGCGGATCTCCGCGGCGATCGTGTCCAGCGCGCCGTCCTGCTGCGCGGTCACGGTCCGGTCGATCCAGTCCGCGACCTGCACCTGGTGCTCGGGCTTGAGCCCGCGCGTGGTGATCGCCGACGTGCCCAGCCGGATGCCGGACGGGTCGAACGGCTTGCGCGGGTCGAACGGCACGGTGTTGTAGTTCAGCTCGATGCCCGCGCGGTCCAGCGCCTGCGCGGCGGGCTTGCCGGGCACCGCCTTGTTGGTCAGGTCGATCAGGAGCAGGTGGTTGTCCGTGCCGCCGGAGACGAGGTCGTACCCGCGTTCGACCAGCGCTTCGGCCAGCGCCTTGGCGTTCGCGACGATCGTGTGCGCGTACTCGGAGAACGACGGCTGCTGCGCCTCCCCCAGCGCGACCGCGATGGCGGCCGTCGTGTGGTTGTGCGGACCGCCCTGCAGCCCCGGGAACACCGCCTTGTCGACGGCCTTGGCGTGCTCGGCGTCGGAGAGGATCATCGCGCCGCGCGGACCGCGCAGCGTCTTGTGCGTGGTCGTGGTGATGACCTGCGCGTGGCCGACCGGCGACGGGTGCGCGCCGCCCGCGATGAGGCCGGCGATGTGCGCGATGTCGGCGACCAGCACCGCGTCGACCTCGCGGGCGATCTCCGCGAACGCCGGGAAGTCGATGGTGCGCGGGATGGCCGTGCCGCCGGCGAAGATCAGCTTCGGCCGGTGCTCGCGGGCGAGGTCGCGGACCTGGTCGAGGTCGACGCGGCCGGTTTCCTTGCGGACGCCGTAGCGGACCGGCGTGAACCACTTGCCGGTCGCGGACACGCTCCAGCCGTGCGTGAGGTGGCCGCCGTCGGGCAGCGCCATGCCGAGCACGGTGTCGCCCGGTTTGGCGAACGCCAGGTACACCGCGAGGTTGGCCGGGGAACCGGAGTACGGCTGGACGTTCGCGTGGTCGACGCCGAAGACGGCCTTCGCGCGCTCGATCGCCAGCTGCTCGACCTGGTCGATGAACTGCTGGCCCTCGTAGTAGCGCTTGCCGGCGTAGCCCTCGGAGTACTTGTTGGTGAGCACGCTGCCGGTGGCTTCGAGCACCGCCTGCGAAACGTAGTTCTCGGACGCGATCAGGCGGATCTTGTCGTGCTGGCGTTTCGCCTCGTCCTCGACCAGGCCGGCGATCTGCGGATCCGCCGCGGACAGTGCGGACAGGGCGGGCTGGTGTGTCATGGCGTGCTCCGGCTCTGCAGTGGCCCGCACCCAGGCGCGCGGTGCCGGCCTCGTCGTCGCTCCCCGGTGGTGCTCCACCTCTTGAATGCGCCAGTCGCTGCTGCGGGACGAAGTTTAGTGCACCGCGCCAGCCCGCGTCCGCTCCGCGGGAACGGGCTCAGACCTGCTCGAGGCCGCCCCGGTGCCGCCGCGCGAGTTCCTGGTAGACCGCCGCGTTGTGCTCGACCCACACCCGCGCGGAATCGGTCAGCTCCACGAACTTCTTCGCCGGGCTGCCCATCGCGATCGTCTCCGCCGGGACCTCGGTGCCGGGCGTGACCGTCGAGCCCGCGGCGACGAACGCGCGCGGTCCGATCACGGCGCGGTCGAGCACCGTGGAACCGTTGCCGATCAACGCCTGTTCGCCGACCGTGCAGTCGTGCACGAGGCACTGGTGCCCGACGGTCACGTTGCGGCCGACCTCGGTCATCTCGGGTCCGGAGTGGATCACGGAGTTGTCCTGGATGTTCGCGCCCTCGCGGATGACGATCGGGCCGAAGTCCGCGCGGATCACCGCGCCGTACCAAACCGAAGCGTCCTTCTCGACGGTCACGTTGCCGATCAGGGTGGCGGTGGGGGCGATCCAGGCGTCCGGGTGAACCTTCGGGCTGACGCCGTCCAAGGAGAACAAAGGCATGCCGGGAGCCTAAGCGGCGTCAGCGGTACCCGGCGAAGCAGAGCGCCTCGATGTCGCCGCGGAGGCTCGCGGACGACCGCGGCCGGACGCGTTGCTGCACCACCGCGCCGAGCAGATAGCTCAGCAGCGAGCGGGCGCGGGCGCGCGGATCGTCGACGTCGAGCGGGGCGAGGAGTTCGACGAGCAGTTCGGTGATCGAGGTGAGCATGGCGTCGATCGCCTGCGGATGCTGCGCGCGGCCGGCCGCGATCCAGTACTCGAACCAGAGGAACGCGCCGCGCGGATGGTCGGCGAATTCGGCGAGGTAGGCCTCGGTCACCGCGAAAAGCCGCTTGCGCGGGTCGGAGTGCTTGTCCGCGACCTTGCGCAGTTCCGCGACGAAAATGTTGATGTGCGCGGCCATCGCCCGGTCGATGAGCACGTCGATGTCGGCGAAGTAGTAATGGATCGCACTCTTGGTGAGCGGCCCGGCCTCGGCGATCGCGCGTACCGTGCAGCCGGCGAGCCCTTCGCGGGCGAGGACCTGGCGAGCCGCTTCGACGATCAGTTCCTGCTTCTGCAACTGGTTGGGCGACAGCTGGGTGCTGCGGCCGGGCACGGCGGTCACGGTGATCCTCGTTACGTTTGTCAGGACGGCAGCCCTGAATCCTAGGCCAGTCGTCCCAACGTCTTCCGGCGGGTGAAAAACCGGATTGGCCACCCCGGTCCGCGCAGCGGACAATGCCCGGCATGGTGATCTCAGGGGACAAGGGGCTCAGCGAGGCGGCGCGCCGTCAGCTGGAGAAGGAAATCGCGGACCTGCGCGCGCAACGGGAGGCGCTGTCGCCGCAGCCGGGCGAGCAGGAACGCACGGGGGACGCCGCCGACCAGGCGGACGTGATCGACCGCGCCGAGGCAGCGGCGCGACTGGACCGGCAGATCGCCGACGTCACCGCGAAGCTGGAGCACGGCGCGTACGACAGCTCGCTGCTTCCCGACGGCACGCGGGTTTCGCTGCGTTTTTCCGACGGTGACGAGGAAGAGTTCACCGTGGTGACCCTTCCCGGCGAGGACGCCGACGCGATCACGTCGGACAGCCCGCTCGGTCTCGCGCTGGCCACCGCGAAAGCAGGCGAGGAAATCAGCTACCGCACCCCGCGCGGGCAAGCCACCGCGACGGTGCTGAAGCTGACGCCGCCCGCCAACTGACCACAGAGGACAGACAGTGGCCGCCCCGGGTTTCCGGGGCGGCCACTGTTATTTGTCCGCGTTGGCCACCGTTTCGGCCTGGTACGCGTACACGCCGTCCGACTCGACCGCGACGTGCCAGCCGCCGCAGTCCTTGTCCATCCGCTTGTGCTCGCCGGCCGGCCACCAGTCCGCGGTGAGGGTCGGAGCCTTCGCCTCGGCCTTTCCCGGCTTGCACAGCGCGGGAAGATCCGACGGACCTGGTTGGTAGCGCAGGATCCGTTCCGAACCGGTGGTGCGGATCAGCTCGGTGACCGACTTCGCGTCGTCGGGCACCCACGACGGAAGCCGGGCGTCCGCGTTGGCCTTGCCCTGTTTCCCGGTGTCGTAGGAGACCGCCTTCACGTGGCCGTTCGACTTCTCCTCGATCGAGGCGCCGATGCCGCAGGACGTGATCGTGGCCAGAGCCGCGATCCCGGTCGTGGTCAGTACCGCCTTGTTCCGCACGCTGTTGTTCATGGCTTCCAGTCAACGGGGACTGGCGGGCGCCGCCCTCGTTCTTCCGGCCCTTTGCCGGTGGCCAGTCGGCCGACTCCGTCACTCATCTGAGTGAAATCCCGGGTCATTCTTCGCGGTCGAGATGAGCCCGCAGCGCGGCGAGCGGACCGTCCCAGTCCCGCGCGAGGGCGGCGAGGAACTGCTGCGCGACCCGCATCGGCGCGGAATCGAGCCGGTACCGCACCCGGCGGCGTTCGCCGGGTTCCGCGGCGACCAGTCCGGCGTCGGACAGCAGTCCGAGATGCTTGGCGATCGCCTGCCGCGTGATCGGCAGCCGGGCCGCGAGGTCGGTCGCGGTCGCCGGACCCCGCGCGGCCAGTTCGGCGAGGATCGCCCGCCGGGTCGGATCGGCGAGCGCGGAGAAAACCTGCTCGGCGACCGCTTCGGAATCAGCCGGCATCGAGACTGGCCGCCAGCTCGTCCAGTTCGCGCGCCCAGCCTTCGGTGTGCGAGCGATAAGTCGCCGGATACTGGCCGTCCGGCAACTGCGCGAACCCGGATTCGACGACGGTGAGCCGGGTCCCGCCGCCCCGCTCCTGCAGGGTGAACTCGACATACGTGCGCCGCGGATCGTCCTCCGGCATCCCGTCGACCTGCCAGGTGAACCCGAACACCGCGGGCGCTTCGACGCGCTCGACCCGGATCTCGGCGCTGCGGTCGCCCGTCCACGCGACCCGCCCGAGCCCGCCCGGCCGCAGGTCGATCTCGGCCTCGTCGCCTAACCAGGCGCGCAGGCCGTCCGCCGTGGTCAGCGCGGTCCACACCGACGCGGGCGGCTGCGCCAGCTCGACCGTCCGCTCGATGCGGTCGGGAAACCCCATGCCGTGCTCCTTCCGGGCTGAGCCTAGGCAACCACACCTCTTGACGCAACCAGTCGGTTGCCATAATGTCGCAACCATTCAGTTGCGTCACTGCGCCGAGAGGAAGACCGATGAACTCCTTCACCACCGAGCTGACCGTCGACCGCACCCCCGAGGAGGTCTTCGCCGCGGTCACCGACGTCCGAGGCTGGTTCAGCGAATCGATCACCGGCACCGCGACGGAGGTCGGCGACGCGTTCTCGTTCCTCGACAAGAGCATCCCGACGAGCCGGATCCGGGTCACCGAACTCGAGCCCGGCCGCCGGATCTCCTGGCACGTCGAAGACGCGTACCTCGCCTTCATCGACCAGCACGACGAGTGGAACGACACCCGGATGACCTTCGACATCACGCCGGGCCCGGCCGGTACGACGCTGCGCTTCACCCACCACGGCCTGACTCCGGACAGCGCTTGCTACCGCGATTGCTCGCGAGGCTGGACGAGCTGCGTCAACACCAGCCTGCACGCGCTGCTCACCACCGGCGCCGGCAAGCCGATCCCGAAATCCGAGGCCCCGGAAGGACATCCGGCCGCGTAATTCCGGTCCGAATTCGCCGATCGCGAGTCCGCCCGCCCGCGGTTGTGCTAGGCAAGCGGCATGCGAAGATCCTTTTCCTTGCGAGAATCCCGATGAACGATGACGTTTCCCAGAACCTCGTCGTCTTCCGGATCAACGGCCTCCCCGAACCCGTGCTGGCCAGTGCGCCGACCCAGGCCGAGGACGCGGTCGAGCAGGCCTGGGCCAGCGTCCGGCAACAGCACAAGGTGCGCAGGTCCGCGGTTTCGGCCGTGTACAGCGAATGGCAGCCCTCCGCGGCCGACCAGAAATTCATGGCCAAGAATTTCCGGAAGGCCGAATGCACTTACAGCTTCGCCCGGCCGGCTCCCGGTGAATGGGACCGCGCGTTCGCCGAAGCCCGCGCGGTAATGGCCGAAGCCGAGCAGCGGAAAGGCGCCGAGGAGATCCTGCCGATCCTCTGGAGCGCGTCCTCGCCGCGCGCCGGACTGCTCGAGGCGCTGCCGCACCACCCGCTCGTGCCCGGCAAGCTGTCGGTCGCGCTCGCGGTGGTGTCGCGGACTCCCGAGGGCAAGATCGGGATGCAGCACATCACCCGGCACGAGCAGGAGCAGATGGACGCGCCGCTCGAGAAACTTCTCGACGTCGGGTTCGGCTGCCTGGCCCGCGGGTTGAAGTTCGAGGTGCGCAGTTCCGGCGAGGACGTGCTGGTCTCGCTCGCCAGGGAGAACCAGCTGGCGGCGTCCGCGCTCGCGCTGCCTGATCTGTACTCCCAGCTGACCCCGCACCTCGGCACGGGAGACCTGATCGTCGGCCTGCCCTGCCCGGACGAGATGTATGTCGCCAGGGAGGGTTCCCGCCCGGCGGAACTCATCCGGGAGCAGGTGCTCGCTTCGCGCTACGAGACCACGGAACTGGTCCCGTCGGTCCTGCGGCTCGGGCCCGGCGGGCTGGAACTGCTCGCCGAACGGAGCGGCTAGCCGAGATCCCCTAACGGGTGAATCTGGGGAAGCTCCGCGGACCGCCCCGGAAACGAGTCAGGCCCCGTCCGAATCGCTTCGGACGGGGCCTGGCCTGCGGAGCCGCCTGGGGGAATCGAACCCCCGACCTATTCATTACGAGTGAATCGCTCTGGCCGACTGAGCTAAGGCGGCGTGCCGCTGCGCGACGGTCATCAGTGTAGCGGAGGCGTGGTGCGTCACCTTGCGGGGGCCGCGTCGTTAGGCTCCTATGACTTCGGTCTCACTCCCCGACCCGGCGATCCACTGGAGGACCCGGCACATGCAGCGAAGACTGCCCCGTGCGCTGGCGGTACCCGCAACTGCCGCGTTGCTCCTGCTCCTGGCCGCGCCGGCCGGTGCGCAGGAGATTCCCACGACGCCGATCCCGCAGCCGAACAATCCCTCGCAGCCGCCCGCGTCGGCGCCCATCGGGCCGCAGCCGCTCGGGCACGCGGTGGGCGACGCGGGCACGGCGCTCGGCGTCCTGCGGCTGCTGCCGAACTCGGTCACCACGAGCACGATCCTTCCGGGCTTCGGCCAGACCCTGCCGAAGCAGTCCGCGCTCGAGGCGGGCATGGGCCTGTCCAGCGCGTCGGCGAACTCGGAGGCCTACCTGGCCTACGAGAAGTCGATCGCGCAGTCGTCTCCGTTCGGGCTGGCCGTCGGGGGCCAGGCTCCGCAGACGCCGGGCAGCCTCGTGCAGACCGCGCTGCCGGACAACCCGAAGGAGATCAGCGGGGGCCTGAACGCGCCGTCGAACCCGCTGCTGAACGTCGGGCTGCTCAACGGCACCGCGCACGCCCGCTGGAGCGAATCGCTCGGCCCGTGCGTGGACACGATCGCCGACGCCAGCACGTCCGTCGCGAGCCTGTCGCTGCTGAACGTCATCCCGACGCTTCCGCAGGTCCCGATCCTCGGCAGCGGCGGGCTGAACTTGTCTCCTGACCAGCTCGCGAAGGGCTTCGATCCGACGACCGGCCTGCAGAGCCTCGGCGGCCTGCTGCCCGGCAGCGGCCAGACGCCCGCCGCGGGCACCGGTTCGCTGCTGAGCCTGCCGAACACGCTGTCGTCGCGGTCGCAGGTCAAGCTCGTCGACATCCCGGGTTCGCCGAACAAGGCGGTGCAGTCGAGGTCCACGCTGCAGGCGGCGGACATCAACATCCTCAAGGGCACCCCGCTCGAGCTGAACCTGAAGGTGGCCAGCCAGCCGACGCTCACCGTCACTTCCACCGGCGACGCGAATACGTCCAAGGTGGACTACCAGGCTCCGGTGATCACCATCGCCGCCGGCGGCAAGACGCTGTACACGCTCGACGCGGCGCACCCGACCAAGGACATCCCGATCGGCCTGCCGCTCTCGCAGCTGAACCAGCAGTTCAGCGACGGCGTGAAGAACGTGCCGGTCGTCGGCGGCCTGGTCGCCACCGCGACGCAGGGCCTGCAGCAGCTCGGCGACACCACCGGGAAGGTGCTCGATCTCGGCGTGCTGCGGCTGAGCATCGCGAACCTCGACCAGAAGCAGTCCGAGGCGACCACGCCGTTCAAGGGCTACCAGATCGGCGCGGCGGCGCGGCTGCTCGACGTCCAGGTGCTGCCGACGCAGAAGCTGAAGGAACTGCTGCCGAAGCAGGCCGGCGACAACCTGCCGTCGTCACTGGCGCAGCTGTCGCTGGGCGAGCAGATCGCCCGCGCGTACGCCCCGACCGGCGGCGTCGTGTGCGGTTCGACGACGCCCCCGCCGGCTCCGCCGCAGGGTGGCGCCGCACCGGCGGGTCCGGTGAAGCACCTGGCCTACACGAACGGCGCGTACGACACGGTGCCGCTGTTCTGGACGGGTACCGCGATGCTGCTGATGGGCGTCGTGATGGTCGCGGCGTTCCCGAACCGGCGGCGTCCCGCACTGGTGCTGAAGCGGCCGACCGGCGGCCCGGACACGCCGTTCAAGCCGTCGCCGCATCCGCGCGACTGAAGCTAGACGACGGAAACGGCCCCCTCGCTGACTGGCGAGGGGGCCGTTTCCGTTGAGCTTCTCGTTGAGCTGGGTCAGCCTTGGCGAAGCGTGGTGACCATGGCTTCCACCGCGATCCGCGGCTTCACGTTGAGCCCGATGGCCTCGCGGCACTCCAGTACCGCTTCCAGGCGGCGCAGCGTCGACTCCGGCGACCAGGAAGCGGCGGCCGAGTTGATCTGCTCGGCGTGGTCGGGATGCGTCAGCGTCGCACCGGAACGCGTGCTCGTCACCAGGACGTCGCGGTAGAAGCCCGCCAGGTCGACCAGGGCGAGGTCGAGGGTGTCGCGCTGAGTTCGCGTCGCGCGGGACTTCTGGCGCTTCTCCAGCTGCTTCACCGCGGCCTCGGCGGCCCGCTTCGCTCCGGCGACGCCCTTGCCGGTGCCGTCGCCGCCCATCGCGGTGCGCAGTTCGGAGCGTTCCTGTTCGTCGCGGCCCTTGCTTTCCTCGCCCGCGTCCGCTTCCGCCGCGCTGATCAGCTGGTCGGCGCTGGTGAAAACGTCGTCCGGACGACGCAGCCCGAGCGGAATCCGCAGCACGGTGGCGCGGCGCTGCCGAGCGGCCTCGTCGGTGGCGAGGCGGCGCGCCCGGCCGACGTGGCCGTTGCACACCGACGCGGCCCAGTGGGCGCGCTCGGGATCGACGCCGTCCCGGGAGATCAGCACCTGCGCGATCGCCTCGGCGGGCGGGGTGCGCAACGGGACCAGCCGGCACCGCGAACGGATGGTGACCGAGACGTCCTCGGGGTGGTCCGACGGCGCGCACAGCAGGAAGACAGTGCGCGCTGGCGGCTCTTCCACGGCCTTGAGCAGGGCGTTCGACGCGCCTTCGGTAAGCCGGTCGGCGTCCTCGATGATCACGACCTGCCACTCGCCGGTCGTCGGCCGGCGCGCCGCCGCTTGCACGAGCGCGCGCATCTCGGCGACCGAAATGGACAGTCCTTCCGGGACGACCAGCCGCACGTCCGCGTGGGTGCCAGCCATCGTCGTGCGGCAGCCGGGACAGGCGCCACAACCGGTTCCGGTGCTGCACTGCAGGGCCGCGGCGAACGTGCGCGCGGCCACCGAACGGCCGGACCCCGGCGGCCCGGTGAGAAGCCAGGCGTGCGTCATCGCCGCAGGCGCGACAGGTTCTCCGGCAACGATCTTGGCTGCCGCGGCCGCCGCGGTGGAAAGAGTTTCCACGGCGGGTTCCTGGCCGACGAGTTCAGTCCAGACGCCGATCGGAGTGGTCACCGATCCTCCACTTTGGACACTACGGGCAGCGCGTCCGCGCCGTTCTGCGTCGCTTCCGCTTCGGCTGCCGCCGCCTCGGCGACGTCCGCCGCGGCCGCGTCTTCGGGTTCCTCCTCCGCCGGTTCCGCAGGTTCCGCGGGGGCGAGGCCGGCGAGCGAGCCGACGAAGACCGACTGGACGGCGCTGCGGACCCGGACCGCGACGTCGCGGTCCGAGCCTTCGGCGTCGACCACGACGTACCGGTCCGGGTCGGCGGCGGCCATCTCGGCGAGCAGTTTCTGCACCCACAGCTGGTCCTTCAGCGGTGGCTGCGGGTCTTCCGGATGCTCGGAGTCGAGAAGCACGGTGAGGTCCGGACGGAGCCGTCCGGTGGCCCAGTCGACCAGGCCTTCCAGCTCGTCGCGGTCCAGCTCGCCCGCCGCGGACAACGACGCGAGCGGGGAGTCGACAAAGCGCTCCATGACGACCACTGACCCGGCGTCGAGCGCGGGCTGGATCTGGCGTTCCACCAGCTCGGCGCGCACGGCCGCGGCGACGAGCGCCTGCGCCCGCACCCCGGTGAGGGCGGCGTCCGAAACGAGCGTGCGGAAGCGCTGTTCGCCGAGCGCCGGGTCGGCGGTGAGCACTACCGGCCGAGTGCCGGTGCCGAGCCAGCGCGCGAGCCGCGCGGCCTGCTCGGCGGTGTTGACGGCGGTGGTGCCCTCGATGGCGATCAGGAAGCCGTTGACGCGACGCGGGTTGCGGCGCAGCGCGTTGCGCAGGTCGCTGAAGATCTTCTCGGTGCGCCGCTCGTCCATCTGCCGGTAGGCGATGATCCCGAGCAGCACGGCGAGCAGCCCGCCGCCGAGAATGACCGGACGGGTGCCGTCGACGATGATCGGCGTGCCGAACAGGGTGACGTTGCGCTGGCGGACCAGGCCGATCAGCACCGGCGTGACCACCGTCGCGCCGAACAGCACGATCTTGAGCATCGCCTGGTAGATCGCGTTGATCCGGCCGCGGATCGCGTCCTCGACGCGGGAGCCGATGATCGTCACGCCGGTGAGGAACGCGGTGCCGGCGCAGACGCCGACGAAGGCGACCGCGCCCACCGAGATCGCCAGGTGCGGCGACAACGCGACGACGCCGAGCGCGAGCCCGGCGAGGACGATCGAGATGCCGAACAGCCGGTCGTGCGGCAGCCGGTGCGCGAGCTTCGGGGCCACCGCCATGCCGAGGGCCAGGCCGATGAAGACGGCCAGCATCAGCAGGTTGAACGCCGCGTCGCCGCCGAGCAGGGACGACGAGTACGGCTTGGCCGCGCCGATGACCGCGCCGCCGGCCGCGAACGCGCCGAACGCGCCGATCAGCAGACCGCGGACGATCGGCGTGCTGCGGACGAACTTGAGCCCGTCGCGCATCATCGCGCCGAAGCCGAACTTCTCCTCGTCGGCCCGCTTGATCTTCTGCTGCGGCGTGGAGTGGACGTCGCGGAGGGACAGTTCAGGGATGCGGGTGGCGACGAGGATGCCGCTGATCAGGTACAGCAGGCCGGTGATGACGACGACGACCTTGGCGATGTAGAGGTCGACGCCGGGGCCCTGGAAGAGGTGGAACGTGGAGTTCGCGCCGAGGATCAGCGCGTTCGCCCCGGCGGCGGTGATGACGGCGAGGCCGTAGGTCATCACCATGCCGAGCTGGTTGGCGGTCTCGACCTGCTCGGGGCGGCGCAGCAGGTTCGGCACCGCGGCGTCCTTGGACGGGATCCACATGATCGAACAGCAGCCGACCAGGAAGTTCGCCACGAACAGCCACCACGGCGCGCCGACCACGGCGATCGAAAGCAGGAACCCGCAGCGCAGCAGGTCGCAGACGACCATGATCTTGCGCCGGTCGAACCGGTCCGCGAGCAAGCCGCCGAGCGGGGCGAAGAGCAGGCCGGGCAGCAGCGCGGTGACGATGACGCCGACGAACGCGTAGTTCTGCGCGGAGTAGTTGTCGAGGAGTTTGGTGCTCAGGCTGGTGAGGTTCAGCAGGTTCAGCCAGTCGGCGACGCTGCACAGATACGTGACGCCCCACAGCCGACGAAACGGTTTGATCGCCAGCACCCGGCGGGCCCGGTGGATCGTGGACGTCCCGCCCGATCCGCCCGGGCCGGTGCCAGGCACCGACCGTACGCCCTCGCTGATACGCCCACCCCACTTGTCACGGCGGAGTCAGGCGACCCCGGCGGATCCCCCGACCGTGTAGCCGCCAGGGTAGTCCCGCCGCGGACGGCAGGAGGGCACGCCCCGTGATATCCGAGGTCAGCGGGCGTCAGCCGAACAGCCCCTTCACACTGCTCACCAGGCTAGCGATCAGCTCGATCGCGACAATTCCGAACACGATGAGCAACACCACGGCGAGCACGACGCCCGCCGTGCTGCTGGAAGGGCGGCCGAAACTGGGCATGCCGATCGAGGGCAGCCCGCGCCGGCTCTGCCGTCCGGCGAGCTCTTCCTCGATGTCGTCGTCCGCGATCTCGGTGACCCGCTTCGGCCGCGGCCGGGGCACCTTTTTCAGCAGCTGAGGAGCCTTGGTCGGCCACGTCCGCTGCCGGGGGAGCAACCCGAGAGGAACCAGGTCCGGCCGCTCGGACGGCGGAATCGGATTCGGCGTCTTGACGACTTCCTTCTTCTTGGCTTCCTCTTTCAGCGCGGCCTCGACCATCCGCTTGACCTCTTCGGGATCATGCTGAACGGGCTTGGCAGTCGGCAACGGCCGCGGCGCGCGGCTCGTGGAGATCTCGAACCCGGCGAGCGGATCGGCGAACCGCTCGTCCCCGACGTCACCGGCCAACGTCCCGTCCCGGTCTGGCCCGGAGGCGGGAAAAAACGGAGTCCCGTCGCTCGTGCTCATGGTGACCACCTCACTACGGAATGTCCGCCGAGTCCAGTGTCGGCGAGAGTACCGGTTCCCGCATCCACCCAATGGCCGCAGAACCACTGCTGCCCGCGCCGGAGGGGTGGCGAGTTCACCTGGGCCAGTGAGCTCGGGCGGACGGCCGGGCGGGCTGGCCTGCCGAGCCCAGTCAGTGTCGACGAAACGACCGCGCCACCCTGAAAGCCGTTGCGCGCGACTGAGCCGGACCCAGCCGCCCAGAGCCGCCGCCCTGCCCCGCCCGGCACCACCCGGCAGAGCGGGCAGATCGGCAATGCCGGGCAGACCGGGCCTGACCCGGCTCGCTCGGCTGGCTCGGCCGGATAGGCGGGATGGGCCGGTTGGCCGAACCGGCCAGCGTGGACGAACCGACCGACCCACCCGAGAGCCGCCGAGCGCGACTGAGCCAGACCCAGCCGCCCGGCACCACCCGGCAGAGCGGGCAGATCGGCACGCCGGGCAGAGCGGGCAGATCAACACGCCCGGCAAAGCTGGCCGCCCCGGCTCTCTCGGCTGGCTCGGCCGGCCAGCCGGCCAGCCGGACAGGCGGGACGGGCCGGTCGCCCGAACCGGCCAGCGTGGACGAACCGACCGACCCGCCCGAGAACCGCCGAGCGCGACTGAGTCAGACCCAGCCGCCCAGAGTCCCGAGCCGCGAGCACCGAGCACCGAGCACCGAGCACCGAGCCGACCGGACCAGCGCGGCTCGCCCGGACCGTCCCCGGCTCGGCCGACCAGGCCCGGCCGCGATCACATCCAGTCGAGCCCGACCAGACCGTGCCGCGATCACATCCGGTCACATCCGGTCAAGCATGACTGCGCACCGCCTCCACGATCCATGCCTCCGCGGTCCCCCGGGTAGCCGGAGACCACGTCACCACCCAGCCCCCGCCCGAACCGCGAGGGGCGGCTCGGAACTGGTATCTCCCCTGGTCGTTGTCCACCAGCCCGAACGCGCCGTGCGGGTATTCCGCCAGCACCGCGTCCCGCACCGCCAGGTCGACCAGCACCGTTCCCTGCCGCGGGCGGGCGACCGCCTGCCGGATGACGTCCAGGTCTCCCCACGCCTCCCGCGGGATCAGGCCGCTGTCGTCCGTTTCGATGCGCACCGCGGGGCCCGGACCGGGCGGGCGGTCCGGCAGGCCGTCGAACACCCAGCCGGGCAGGGCGCTGAGCATTCCGGACCGCAGCCGCGCCCGGCGGCCCAGTTTGCTCATCACCGTGGTGAAGTCCTCGTCGCCGAAGAACCGCACCTCCCACGGCTCCTCGCTCGCCGGGAACACCCCGGTGACCACTCCCCGGATGAACCCGCCGCGCAGCACTCGGTACAGCTCGACCGCTTCGGCGGTCACCTCGCCGTCGGCGGCGAGGCCGAGCGCGGCCATCCCGGCGACGAACCGCGTGTACTGCTCCACCTCCTCGGCCAGCCCGGCGCCGAGCATCGGCCCGAACGACTGCCGGACCTCCTCGGCGAGGCTCAGTCCCGACGCCGCGCCGGCGGGCTCCTCCTCGGCCAGCACGGGCGGCACCTCGAAATGCGGGTCGTAGAACTCCATCACCGAAGGCCGCTGCGGCATCTCGGCCCGCAGCGGTCCGATGACCTCGTCGATGACGTCGAAGACGACGGGTGCTGAACTGCTCACCCCGTCATTGAACACCCTGGTACCGACAATTTCTCGAACTTTTGTTCGAATCAACCCATCCGTGCGGCGAGCGGTCGGTCAACGCCGCGACACCGGATCGCCGACACGCATCGTGGGCGCGAGGAAACCGACCGTCACCACGAGCGCGCCGACCACGGCGAGCGTCCAGTGCAGGCCGATCCCGCCGCTCAGCCCGCTGACCAGCACCGGACCGGCAAGAAACCCGAGGTACCCGCACGCCGCGACAGCCGCGATCGCCCGGCCCGGCGCTTCCGGCTGTTTGCGCCCGGCCGCGCTCCACGCGAGCGGCACCATCCCGGACACCCCGAGCCCGACGACGGCGAACCCGACCACCGCGACCGCCGGCACCGGAACCACGACCACCAGCAGGAACCCCACGACCGTCACCCCGGTCGCGACCCGCATGAACAACACCGCGCCGACGCGCTCGACGACCCGGTCCGCCACCGTCCGCACCGCGATCATCGTGATCGAGAACGCGAAGTAGCCCAGCGACGCGACGGCCGCACTCGCTGCGGTGACCTCCCGGAGGTAGACCGCGCTCCAGTCGTTCACCGTGCCTTCCGCGACGAAACCGCAGAACGCGATCACGCCCAACGGGATCAATGCCTTGCTGGGCAACGCAAACGCCGCCTCGCCCTGACCACGGTCCGCCCCGGGCAAGAACTGCGAAGCGGCGAAAATCCCGAGCACCAGCAGCACCACGCCAGCACCGGTGAAGTGCGCTTCGATCGGCACCCGCCAGACCTCCATCAGCGCCGCGACGCCCGACCCGGCCAATCCGCCGATGTTCCAGAACGCGTGGAAGCCAGCGAAAATCGGCCGCCCGTAGGCCTCTTCGACGCGCGCGGCGTGCGCGTTCATCGAGACGTCCAGCAGGCTGTTGCCCACCCCGAGCACCACGAGCGCGGCGACGAACAACGGCAGATCCGGCGCGAACGCGACAAGCGGCAATCCGCCGCACAGCACCGTGGCCCCGCAAAGAACCCCGCGCCGGCTGCCGATCTTCGTGATCAGCGGTCCCGCGGCCAGCAAGGCCACCACCGAACCGGCGGCGAGCCCGAACAGCCCGATCCCGAGTTCTCCGGCGCTGAGGCCGAGTTTTCCTTGTACCGCCGGAACTCGGGCCGCCCACGAAGCGAAAGCCGCGCCGCATACCGCGAAAACCACGGAAACCGCGGCACGAGCGCGCTGCGTCTCCCCCATCCGTCCCCCTGACACGAGAAAGGGCCACCCGGAGTTTTCCAGGTGGCCCTTCGGATTCTCGTTACTTCGACTTCGTCGCGGTGCTGCTGCGCTTCGCCGGAGCCTTCTTCGCAGTCGTCGACTTCGCCGCCGTCGACTTCGCCGCTGTCGACTTGGTCGTGGTCGACTTCGCCGCAGTGGACTTCGCCGGCGCCTTACGCGTCGTGGTCCGCTTCTTCGGTGCCGGACCCTTCGCGCGCTTCTCCGCCAAAAGCTCGGCCGCGCGCTCCGCGGTGAGTTCCTCGATGCTGTCGGACTTCCGCAGCGTCGCGTTGTACTCGCCGTCGGTCACGTACGGGCCGAAGCGGCCGTCCTTGACCACCATCGGCTTGCCCGACACCGGGTCGTCGCCGAGTTCCTTCAGCGGCGGACGCGCGGTGGCCGACCGGCCGCGCTGCTTCGGCTCCGAATAGATCTTCAGTGCCTCTTCCAGCGTGATCGAGAACAGCTGGTCCTCGGTCTGGATCGACCGCGAGTCCGTGCCCTTCTTCAGGTACGGCCCGTAGCGCCCGTTCTGCGCGGTGATCTCGTCGCCCGACTCCGGGTCCTTGCCCACGACGCGCGGCAGCGAGAGCAGCTTCAGCGCGTCGTCGAGCGTGATCGTCTCGATCGACATCGACTTGAACAGCGACCCCGTACGCGGCTTCGGCAGCTTCGCCTTCGCGGCCTTCTTCTGCGCCGCGGTGGCGTCCTCGGGCAGCTCCGGCTCAGGAAGCAGCTCCGTGACGTACGGGCCGAAGCGGCCTTCCTTCGCCACGATCTCGTGTCCGCTGACCGGGTCGGTGCCCAGCACGCGGCCTTCCTGCGGCGTCGCGAAGAGCTTCTCCGCGATCTCCGGCGACAGCTCGTCCGGCGGCAGGTCCTCGGGCAGGTTCGCGCGCTGCGACTCCCCGTTGACCTCGCGCTCCAGGTACGGCCCGTAGCGGCCGACGCGCACCACGACCTGGTGCCCTTCGGCGTCGCTGAACATCGGGATCGAGTTGATCTCGCGCGCGTCGATGCCCTCGACACTGCCGTCGACCAGCTTCTTCAGCCCGCCGAGGCGGCCGACCGAGCCCTCGACGCCGAAGTCGCCGCCGAAGTAGAACTTCGACAGCCATTCGACGCGGTGCTCGTCGCCGTTGGCGATGCGGTCCAGCTCGTCCTCGAGACCGGCGGTGAAGTTGTAGTCCACCAGCCGCTCGAAATGCCGCTCCATCAGCCCGACCACGGCGAACGCGACCCACGAGGGCACCAGCGCGGAACCCTTCTTCCACACGTAGCCGCGGTCCTGGATGGTCTTGATGATCGACGCGTACGTCGACGGGCGGCCGATGCCCAGCTCTTCCAGCTTGCTGACCAGGCTCGGCTCGGAGTAGCGCGCGGGCGGCGACGTGGAGTGGCCGTCCGCGGACAGCTCGGGCGCGGTGAGGGCCTGGTCCTTGGCCAGGACCGGGAGCCGGCTCTGCTTGTCGTCGGCCTCGCCGCCGGCCTCGGTGTCGACTGCCTCGACGTACGCCTTCAAGAAGCCGGCGAAGGTGATCGTGCGGCCCGAAGCGGCGAAGGTGCATTCCTCGCCGGTCGCGGCGGTGCCGACGATGCGCACCGACATCGTGGTGCCCTTCGCGTCCGCCATCTGCGACGCGATCGTGCGCTGCCAGATCATCTCGTAGAGCCGGAACTCGTCGGTGTCCAGCTCTTTCGCGACCTGGCCCGGCGTACGGAAGACCTCGCCCGACGGACGGATCGCCTCGTGCGCTTCCTGCGCGTTCTTCACCTTGCGCGTGTACTGGCGCGGCGACGGCGAGACGTATTCCTTGCCGTACAGCTGCGTCGCCTGGTTGCGCGCGGCCGTGATCGCCGACTCCGACAGCGTCGTGGAGTCGGTACGCATATAAGTGATGTAACCGTTCTCGTACAGCTTCTGCGCGATCCGCATCGTGCGCTCGGAAGTGAAGCGCAGCTTGCGGCCAGCTTCCTGCTGCAGCGTGGACGTCATGAACGGCGCGTACGGCTTGCGCGTGTACGGCTTCTCCTCGACGCTCGCGACCTTGAAGTCGCGCTCGCTCAACGCCTGGGCCAGCGCCCGCGCGTCCGATTCGCCGAGCACGCGGATGTCCGCGGCGTTGCCCTTGAGCTGCCCGTTGGAGTCGAAGTCGCGACCCGTCGCCAGGCGCGAGCCGTCGACCGCGACGAGGCGCGCGGGGAACGTACGCGGCGAAGCGTCCTCGCCGGCGTCCATGGTCGCCGAGATGTCCCAGTACGACGCCGAGGTGAAGCGCATCCGCTCGCGCTCGCGCTCCACGACGATCCGCGTCGCGACGGACTGCACGCGGCCCGCCGAGAGCTTCGGCATGACCTTCTTCCACAGCACCGGCGAGACCTCATAGCCGTAAAGCCGGTCGAGGATGCGGCGGGTCTCCTGCGCGTCGACGAGGTCGGCGTCCAGCTCGCGGGTGGCCGCGGCGGCGGCCTGGATGGCCTGCTCGGTGACCTCGTGGAAGACCATCCGGCGCACCGGGACCTTGGGCTTCAGGGTCTCCAGCAGGTGCCAGGCGATGGCCTCGCCCTCGCGGTCGGGGTCCGTCGCGAGGTAGAGCTCGTCGACGTCCTTCAGCAGCCCCTTCAGCTCGGTGACCTTGGACTTCTTGTCCGGGGTGACGATGTAGAGCGGTTTGAAGTCGTTGTCGATGTCGACGCCGAGCCGGGCCCACGATTCGCCCTTGTACTGCGCGGGGACGTCGGCGGCGCCGCGGGGCAGGTCCCGGATGTGCCCGACGGAGGACTCGACGACGTAGTTGCCGCCGAGATAGGGGGCGATCTTGCGGGCCTTGGTTGGCGACTCGACGATCACCAGCCGCCGTCGATCGGCACCGTTGCCCCCGGTGCCGCTCTTCTTGGTCCGTGTTCCTGCCACGCTGCCCTGCTCTCCACTCATCTCCGCGCCGCCGCAGCGGCGCTCTCCCCCCTGCACCAGAGGGGTACTGCGCCCGCGTCTCGACCTGTCAGTGTGCACGTCCCCGGTGTCCGCGCAGCGCCGAGGTGCCCTGACGAGCCGCCGGGTCCCTGCCCGTCGGATCGCCGCTGACCTCGGCGATGTTTCTCCTCCACACCTAGCACGTGATGTCGGACACGTGCCGTGCAGGGTAACCGGTCAGCCAGCCGATACCCTCCGTTAGACGGTGGCGGGTCCCCGGATGGCGACGGTTCACTTATTCCTCCCCCCAGCCGAAAGGAACCCACCATGATCCGCCGACTGGTTGGCGTCGCGATCGCCGTCACGGCGACATTCGCGCTGGTCACCGCCCCCGAAGCAAGTGCGGCGACCACCACGTTCACCGGTGCCGTGGCGCTGTCCAACTGTTCCGGTTCGGTCGTGAAACCGGCCGCCACGCCGATGGACGCGCCCGCCCTGGTCCTGTCGAACGGGCACTGCCTCGAGGAAGGCATGCCCGATCCGGGACAGGTGATCGTCGGGCAGGCCTCGAACCGCTCGTTCGACCTGCTGTCGCCGGACGGGCAGAGCTCGGTGGGCACCGTGACCGCGACCAAGGTCGTCTACGCGACGATGACCGACACCGACATCTCGCTGTACCAGCTGAGCGACACCTACGCCGACATCCAGCAGAAGTACAGCGTGCCGCCGCTCGAACTGGTGAACACGCATCCGCAGGCGGGCACGCCGATCGACGTGGTGTCCGGGTACTGGAAGCAGATCTACTCCTGCTCGATCGACGGGTTCGTGCACGAACTGCACGAGAACAACTGGGTCTGGAAGGACTCGATCCGGTACGTCCCGGGCTGCGCGACCATCGGCGGCACGTCCGGTTCGCCGGTCGTCGACCGCGACACCGGCAAGGTCATCGGCGTGAACAACACGTCCAACGACAACGGCGAGAGCTGCACGCTGAACAACCCGTGCGAGGTCGACGAGGCCGGCAACGTGACCGTGCGGCCGAACTACAAGTACGGCCAGGAGACCTACGGTATTCCCGCCTGTCTGACCCCCGCCAACGAGATCGACCTCAACCAGCAGGGCTGCACCCTGCCGAAACCGTAAGACACCTGCTCGGAAAGGTCCCTCGTCGCTCCGCTGAGCGATGGGGGACCTTTTTATTGCGCGCCTACCCCACGGCCTCCAGTAAATACTGTGAAGGGCTCTCCGCCGGAGCGCCTCGGCGCGGCTCGCCCGGCGTCCGTTCGCGGCGCTCACCGGCCGGCGGCAGTTCTGGCCACACCGCCTCCGCCCCGGCCGGAGGTTCGCCGATCAGCTCCAGCAGACCGGCCAGCTTCCGCCGCCCGCTCACGCGCACCGCGGGCTGCTCCGCCTTCGGCCCGAGCAACCGCGCGTGGACGCCCAGCGGCGCGAGCACGGTCAGCAGTTCCTCGTGCGTCCCTGGGGCCAGCGGATCGACGCCCAGCAGGTAACCGCCCGGTTCGGGCCGGCCGGCCGCCAGCGCCCACATCCGCAGCATCGCGCCGCTCAGCCGGAAACCGCCGGGCACCGCCTTGCCCGAGTCGTCCTCCGTCGGACCGGTGTGTCCCGGCCGGAGCCATTGTTCGGCGAGACCGAGCAGGTCGACCCGGAACGACGTGCGCACCTGCGGACTGCCGCATTCGGCCACCGCGACCTGCGCGTCCGCGCCCCGGCTACGGCATTCCCGCGCCAGCACGCGAGCCCGCCACGGCTCGTCGACCAGCACCGACAGCCGCGCCGCCGTGCGGCCGAACCCGGTGATCTGCCCTTGGCAGCACAACAGCCCGGCCAGGTCGGGCAGGCCCGGGCCGGTCGCCTCCGCCGAGAACAGCGAGATCGTCCGATCCACGCCGCGATGATAGAACACAAGTTCGATTGAAGGCGAGCGTCACGCCGAGGTTTTTGCCGAGCACTCAGCGTTGTCGGTATAGTTATACCGGTAGATGTCGACCCGGGGAGCGGAAATGTTCGAGGTCGCCGAGCGCGTCCAGATCCGGGACGAACTGCTCGCCTTGGCGCGGCAGGACACGGACATCGTCGGCGCCGCGCTGGTCGGATCGGCCGCGCGCGGCGCCGAGGACCGGTGGTCGGACGTCGATCTCGTCCTCCAGCTCGCGGAGGACGCGGACGAGCCCGCGGTCGTCGCACGCTGGACCCGCTCGCTCGACAAGAAATACGGAGTCGCCGACACCCTCGACGTGACCTCGCGCGAGGGAGTTCGCTACCGGGTCTTCCTTCTCGATTCCTCGCTCCAGGTCGACTTGTCGTTCTGGCCGCGAGATCTGTTCCGGGCCACCGAAAACGGCTTCCGGCTCGTTTTCGGCCAAGCCAACGAACCGACCCGCGCCGCGGAACCGGGCAGCGCGCACGTGATCGGCATGGCCTGGCTGTACGCGTTGCACGCCCGTTCGGCGATCGCCCGCGGCCGGACGTGGCAAGCCGTCCTGATGCTCGACGACCTGCGCGCCCAGATCATCACGCTGGAATGCCTGCGGCACGGCCTGAATCCTTGGCACGGCCGCGAAGTCGACCGGCTGCCCGAACCGGTGCTGGAGACGTTGCGAGACGGCCGGGCGACGTCGGTCAGCTTGCCTGAACTCGAACGCTCCCGGCAGGCGCTGCTTCAGCATTACCTGGCCGCGGTGGAACACCACGATGCGGAACGAGCCGTCGCCCTTCGCCGGGCACTCGATCCGGATCAGCGTGGCGCAGGCGGGACCACCAACTGCTGACAGCCTGCCGCGCGTTTCCCCGCCGCGGACAGGGCTGGCGTCGCGTCCAGGCCCTTGAGGACGTCGAGCCGGGAAATCTCGTCGATCGCCGATTGGGCGTCGTCCAGCGCCGCCTTGACCTGGTCGGGAGTGCTGGCCGCGTCGAGCTTGCCGCGCACCTCGTCCGCCTGGTGCCGCACCGAAGTGAACTGGCCGAGCAAAGCCGTGCGCGCCGGTTCGCCGCCCGGCAGCGGCGCGGGACCGACGCGGTGCAAACCGGAGACGGTCTGGTCGATGCCGGTGGCGACCGACGCCAGGAGATCGCTCGAGGTACGGGTGGCCTGCGCTGACGAACTCGGGTCGATCGAGGGCAGATTCGCCAGCGCACGAACCAGATGCGTGACCGCCCCGCAGTACCCGTCGGCCCATTTCGCGGCCGGATCGGATTGGGCCGCCGCCTCCGCGTGCCCGCCGGAGACGACCTGCTCGCCCGGCGGCGGCGCCTGCCCGCAGCCCGTGAGCCCCAAGCCGATTCCCGTTGCCAGCGCGGCTAAACCGGTCCACCGCGGCCGCACCCGCACCACTCCTGTCCGTCGAAATCCGTGTCCTCCGCACGGTACCGACCCGCCAGTAGTCCGCAACTCGCCCCGGGCCGCGGACGCGAACGGGCCCGGCACGCGAAGGCGTACCGGGCCCGAATGGAGCAATGCGTCAGGCTTTCGCCTCCGCCGGAGTCTCCGACATGACGCTGCCGCGCCGCTTGGACACTACGATCGCCGCGACGATCACCGCGACCGCGACGACCGCGATCACGATCCGCCACGTCGTGTCCGCGCCGCCGCCGAGCGTCAGCGTGACCACCGCGGGCGCGATCAGCACCGAGACCAGGTTCATGACCTTGATCAGCGGGTTGATCGCGGGACCGGCGGTGTCCTTGAACGGGTCGCCGACGGTGTCGCCGATGATCGTCGCCTCGTGCGCGTCGGAACCCTTGCCGCCGTGGTTGCCGTCCTCGACGAGCTTCTTGGCGTTGTCCCAGGCGCCACCGGAGTTGGCGAGGAAGATCGCCATCAGCGTGCCGGTCGCGATCGCGCCCGCCAGGTACCCGGCGAGCGCGCCGGTGCCGAGCCCGAAACCGACCGCGATCGGCGCGAACACGGCCAGCAGACCCGGCGTCGCCAGCTCCCGCAGCGAATCGCGGGTGACGATGTCGACGACCCGGCCGTACTCGGGCCGCGTGGTGCCCTCCATGATCCCGGGGATGTCGCGGAACTGGCGGCGCACCTCGTACACCACCGCGCCGGCGGCACGCGAAACCGCGTTGACCGCGAGACCGGAGAAGAGGAACACGACCGCCGCGCCGACGATCACGCCGACCAGCGTGTTCGGGCTGACGACCTGGTTGACGAACGAGCTGACCGCGGTGACCGCGCCCTCGCCGCGTTCGGCCACGGTCTTCGCGATCGCGTCCGAATAGGAGCCGAACAGCGCCGTCGCCGCCAGCACCGCGGTGGCGATCGCGATGCCCTTGGTGATCGCCTTGGTGGTGTTGCCGACCGCGTCCAGTTCGGTGAGGATCTGCGCGGCCTTCTCGTCGACGTCGCCGGACATCTCGGCGATGCCCTGCGCGTTGTCCGAGACCGGGCCGAAAGTGTCCATCGCGACGATGACGCCGACCGTGGTCAGCAGGCCAGTGCCGGCCAGCGCCACCGCGAACAGCGCGACACCGCCGCCGAGCAGGTACGCGCCGAACACGGCCGCGCCGATCACCAGCGCGGTGTACACGGCGGACTCGAACCCGACCGAGATGCCGGACAGGATCACCGTCGCCGCACCGGTTTCCGACGTCTTGCCGACGTCCTGGACCGGCTTGTGCTCGGTGCCAGTGTAGTAGCCGGTAATGCGCAGGATCAGCGCGGCGAGCACGATGC
Organism: Streptomyces sp. AA4; assembly: GCF_000158875.1. Taxonomy (NCBI): domain Bacteria; kingdom Bacillati; phylum Actinomycetota; class Actinomycetes; order Kitasatosporales; family Streptomycetaceae; genus Streptomyces; species Streptomyces sp. AA4. The sequence continues at coordinate 7,899,657 of NZ_GG657746.1, forward strand.
CGATGATCACCGAAACCGTCGCGATCACCGCCGGGTTGCCGGTGTTGTGCGAGAAGCCCTCGCCGAAGTCGGCGAAGCTGCTCGGCAGGTACACGAACGCGGCGACCGCCGACAGCACCGCGGAAATGACCGCGGAGATGTAGAACGAGCGGTTGATCGTGACGAGGCCGCCCTCGCCCGCGCGCGCCTTCGTGATGTAGACGCCGATCACCGCGGTGATCACGCCGATGGCGGGCACGATCAGCGGGAAGATCAGGCCGGACGCGCCGAACGCGGAGCTGCCGAGGATCAGCGCGGCGACGAGCATCACCGCGTAGGACTCGAAAAGGTCCGCGGCCATGCCAGCGCAGTCGCCCACGTTGTCGCCGACGTTGTCGGCGATCGTCGCGGCGTTGCGCGGGTCGTCCTCGGGGATACCCTGTTCCACCTTGCCGACCAGGTCGGCGCCGACGTCGGCGGCCTTCGTGAAGATGCCACCGCCGACTCGCATGAACATGGCGATCAGCGCCGCGCCGAAACCGAAGCCCTCCAACACCTTCGGTGCCTGGCCGGTGTAGACGAGCACCACGAGCGCCGCGCCGAAGAGGCCGAGCCCGACGGTGATCATGCCGACCACGCCGCCGGTGCGGAACGCCACGCGCATCGCCTTCTCGCGACCGCCCTCCTCGCGCGACGCGGCCGCCACGCGCAGGTTCGCCTGCGTGGCCAGCCACATGCCGAGGTAGCCGATGGTGAACGAGAACGCCGCCCCGACGAGGAAGAAGATCGACCGGCCGATCCGTTCGCGCCAGTCGTCCGCGGGAAGCGCGAACAGGAGCAGGAACACGATCACGCCGAAGATGGCGAGGGTGTTGCGCTGCCGCTTCAGGTATGCGGCCGCACCTTCCTGCACTGCCTTGGCGATGTCCTGCATCTTGGCGGTGCCCTGGCCCGCGGCCAGCACCTCCTTGAGCAGGACGTAACCGATGGCCAGTGCGACAAGGGCGACCACGGCGACCACACCGACGATGGTGTAGCCACCCCCGGAGAGCGTGATACCGCCCTCCGCGAGGAACTGCCGGGACATTCGTCCTCCTGGGAACGCCGTCTGGCCAGCGCGGGCCCGTCGTACCCGGCGCGCCTGCACTGGCGGGGATCTGTGCCGAAGGACACGCTAGCCGTGCGAGCAATGCACGTCTCACATGACTCTCGCCACAGTGGGTGTGGATCGAGGGAGTGTATTGGTAGTGCTCCGCCCGTCCGCAATGCGTCCCGGCGAGAGCACGTTCGGTAACCTTGTGTGATTGCTCACTGGATCGATCTCGGCCCGGTTTTGTCGGTGCCCTGTGCGAAGCTTCGGCACGTGGTGGGAGAGCGAGGACGGAGGCTGCTGGACCGGGTCACGGCGGGGATCCCGGCGCACGAGAATCCGGTGACGCACGTGTCCCGGCTGCCGGAACGCGCGGCCCGGCACGAGCCGTGGCCGGAGTGGGTGGAGCCGTCGGTGGTGGCCGCGTTCCGCGCGTCCGGGGTCGAAAAACCGTGGCGGCACCAGGTCGAGGCGGCTTCGCTGGCTCAGGCGGGGACGCACGTCGTGGTGTCCACCGGGACCGCGTCGGGGAAGTCGCTGGCGTACCAGCTGCCGGTGCTCAGCGCGCTGGCCGCGAACGAGCGGGCGACCGCGCTGTACCTCTCGCCGACGAAGGCGCTCGGCGCTGATCAGCTGCGTGCGGTGTCCTCTTTGGACATCGCGGGCGTACGCGCGGGCGCCTTCGACGGAGACACCCCGATGACAGAGCGCGACTGGGTCCGCGCGCACGCGAACTGGGTGTTCAGCAACCCCGACATGCTGCACCGCGGCATCCTTTCGGCGCACTCCCGATGGACGCAGTTCTTCCGCCGGTTGCGGTACGTCGTGGTCGACGAATGCCACAGCTATCGCGGCGTGTTCGGCTCGCACGTCGCGCTGTTGCTGCGCCGCCTGCGCCGGGTGGCGGAGCACTACGGCGCTTCCCCGGTGTTCGTGCTGGCTTCGGCGACCACCGCGTCCCCCGCTTCCTTCGCCACCCGGCTCACCGGCGTGGAGTGCACCGCGATCACCGACGACGCTTCCCCGCGCGGCGCGCGCACGGTCGCGCTGTGGGAGCCGCCGCTGCTCGACGAGCTGACCGGCGAGAACGGCGCGCCCGTCCGCCGTCCGGCCGGTGTCGAGACCGCGCGGATTCTCACCGAATTGGTCATCGAAGGCGCTCGGTCGCTGGCTTTCGTCCGTTCCCGCCGCGGAGCCGAACTGACCGCGCTGGGGGCGCGCCGCCTTCTGTCCGAAGTGGACCCTCGGTTGGCGGATACCGTTGCGGCGTACCGATCCGGTTATCTCCCGGAGGAGCGGCGTGCCCTGGAGCAAGCCCTGCTTTCGGGTCGGCTGCTCGGCGTCGCGACCACGAACGCGTTGGAGCTGGGCGTCGACATCGCCGGCCTGGACGCCGTGGTCCTGGCTGGCTACCCCGGCACGCTCGCGTCGTTCTGGCAGCAATCCGGCCGCGCCGGCCGTTCGGGCGACGAGGCGCTGGTGGTGTTCGTCGCCCGGGACGATCCGCTCGACACCTACCTGGTGCACCATCCGGCCGCGTTGCTGGAACGCCCGGTGGAAACGGCGGTCCTGGACCCGACGAACCCGTACGTGCTGGGCCCGCAGCTCGCGTGCGCCGTCGCGGAGTTGCCGTTGACCGAACCGGAATTGGAAACCTTCGGCGGCGAGGCGGCCCGAGCGGTGCTGGCGGATCTGGCGGCGGAGAAGCTGCTGCGCCGCCGGTCGAGCGGTTGGTACTGGACGTCGCGCGACCGCCCGCACGCGGACGTCGGCATCCGCGGCTCAGGCGGCGACCAGATCGCGGTGGTGGAAGCGGACTCGGGCCGGATGCTGGGCACCGTCGATCCCGGTTCGGCTTGCTACTCCGTGCATCCCGGTGCGGTGTATTTGCATCAGGGGTCGTCGTATGTGGTCGATGAGCTGGACTTGGAGACGGGCCTGGCGCTGGTGCACGCGGAGGACCCGGACTGGACGACTTCGCCGCGCGAGATCGTCGACATTTCGGTGCTGTCAACGGAAGAACAATGCCGCCACGGCGGGGTGACGGTATGCCTGGGCGAGGTGGCGGTGACGTCGCAGGTGGTGGGGTATCTGCGACGGCGCCCGTCGGGCGAGGTGCTGGACCATACGCCGCTTGACCTGCCAGAACAGAGCCTCCACACGAGGGCTGTCTGGTACACGGTTTCGGATGAACTGCTGGAGTCTCCGGTTGGGGGCTCGGCAGGCGCGGTCGCCGGAACCACGTCACTGACCGCTGGCGGCACCGGTGAAACCAGTGCTGAGTCAACCGTTGTCGGATCGGTCGGAGTCGAAATCGCGTCTCCGGCCGCCGGGGAGCCGGGCCGAGCGGGCGCGGAATCGGTGAGCAGCCAAGCAGGTGGCGAACTCGCCGAACCCGCCGACGCGCCACCGGCCGCCGGGGTTCGTGGTCGAGCGGACGCGAATTCGACGCGCAGCCAAACAGGTGGCGAACTCGCCGGGCCCGCCGACACGCCACCAGCTGCCACGAACCCCGGCCAAGCGAACGCGAATTCGGTGGGCAGCCGATCAGGTGGCGAACTCGGAGGGTCCGCCGACACGCCGCCGGCCGCCGGAGTTCGTAGTCGAGCGGGTGCGGAATCGGTGGGCAGCCAATCAGATGGCGAACTCGCCGAACCCGCCGACACGGCACCGGCCGCCGGGGTTCGTGGTCGAGCGGGAGCGGCGTCGGCGCGCGGCCAGTCGCGTGGTGAACCGGTGGGGACCGGGAGTGTGGCCCCAGCCAGCGGGGGAACTGGCGGGGCCGTTGCGGGGCCGGCGGACAGTGGTGCGGCTGGAGAACCGGTGGGGACCGGGGGCGCCTCGTCGGTTGTCGGGGTGACCGGCGAGGCTTCGGGCGATCCGGCGGCGGGGCGGGGGCGCGGCGCCGGGGTCGAGGTCGGTGGTGCGGTGGGGCCGGTGGGGACCGGGGGTGCTGGCAGGGCACCGGGGGGCGCCGGGTTGATTCCGGCGCGCGTCCCCGGTGCCCTGCATGCCGCCGAGCACGCGGCGATCGGCCTGCTACCGCTGTTCGCTACGTGCGACCGGTGGGACATCGGCGGGGTGTCTACCGCGTGGCACGAGGACACCGGGGAGGCGACGGTGTTCGTGCACGATGGGCATCCCGGGGGTGCGGGATTTGCCGACCGCGGTTATGCCGCGATTGTCCCGTGGCTGGCCGCTACGCGGGAGGCGATCGTCTCCTGCGAGTGCCCGACGGGCTGCCCGTCCTGCGTCCAGTCGCCGAAGTGCGGGAACGGCAACGATCCGCTGGACAAGGCAGGGGCGGTGGCCGTACTGGGAGCCGTGCTCGGGGCGTTGCGTCAGCACGGGGAACAGTGCGGCCACGGTGGAGCGTGAAACTTTCTTCGGTTGTCGCGCGCTGCCTGCCGGGGTGGAACCGGAATCAGGCGGCGGTGCTCTCGACCAGCATCGGGGCGTGCTCGTCGGCGAGGGCGCGGACCAGCACGTCCTGCACCTCGGCGGCGGGCGGCAGCTGCCAGCCGCACACCTCCGGCTTCACGCGCCAGTGCACGACACCGTGCTGGAACGGCGACGGGGGCAGCGGGATGTAGCTGTCCTTGCCGTGCCACTGCACGGAAATCTGCTCGGCGAGTTCGGCGGGAAGGTGCTCGGAGGGCGAGGTGAGGAACAGCCACCGGCCGTTCGGCATCGCGACGATCGGGGCCGGGTGCCCGATGGAACGCAGCAGCCGCGCGGCGCGCTTGCCCAGTTCCTGGTCCACCTCGACCGCGTCGAGCACGGTGCCGGTCGCGACGAGCAGGCTGTGCGTGCGGTCGCTGAACCAGCTGGCGACCTCGTGGGCGTGCGAACCGACCAGCTCACGCCAGTCGTCGCGCACCGGCACCGGCCGGCGCCAGGTCAGGTCGTCCCCCTCCGCGGTGATCGGCTCCGGGGTCGCCCCCGGAAGCACCGGCCAGCCGCGCCAAGCGAGGCCGATCGCCTCCGCACGCAGTTCGATGCGGAAGGCGTTCCGCCAGCTGTCCGGCCAATTCGCGTCCAACATTGCTTTCCTGCCTTCGAGGTCCGGTGTTCGCGCCGTCCGGGTCGGGGCCGTGGTGGCGCATGTCTCACTAAACGGCAAGTTGCACATTGCCGGGAAGACTCCGCGCGACAACCGGCCGTTACCGAGCGATGAACGCCCAGTAGCCCACTGTCCGGCCGATAACGAGGTGCCGATCACCGGCCGCTGACCCCGCCGTCCGGCCCGCGAGAACGGGCCGACCACGGGATTCGACACTTTCCCGCCCTATCGCACGGGTACTGAGGCATACCCTTGGACCGGTCGTTGACCTGGGGATTCGACCGTTCAGCGTGCGCCAGCGACCGCTGCTCGTGTCCTTCGCCACTCATCGCCGGTACCGGAAAGGTCCGGACGAGCCGGGGGTTCCGGCGACTGGTCACCTGTCCGGCTCGTCGCCGATGAGCGGTTCCGACGGGGGTCCGGAATGCCGCTTGCGGCGACGTGCGGAGACGGGGCGGGAGGGATGGGTGGGGGCGGTTGGCAGGTTGCAACTCCCTTCGATCGGGGCGGGCATTGGGGCAGATCCGACCGAGGGGCGTCCTCGGCACCGACGGGCCGGGTGGGGCAAATCCGGCCAGTTGGAGCGGTCACGTACCCAAGCGGCCAGGGACCGGCCGCGGAGGAACGCCACTGTGACGGACGCAAGCATCCGCGGAGGAGCCAGCGGGCAGCCGCGGAGCACGGCCGACCGGGTCGCATCGCTGCCGAGCACAGACACCAGTACCGCAGCGAGCCAGAGGCCAGTCGCTGACCAACGGCGGCCCGACCAGGCCGGGCGTCACCGCCGCCGAACACAGCCACCTGGCGGCACCGAGGGCCGCGTGCGGGAACCAGCGACAGCCGCAGAGCGCGACTTCCCCACTGGCCCGCGCATCGCCGCCGAGCGCAGACCTCGGGGCCAGTACCCGTGGGCTGCACCCGGCTGCCGGTCCCCGGCACCGCTGCCCGACCGGTCGGCCAGCTGCCACCGCCGGGCGCGGACATTGGGGCCAGTACCCGTGGGCTGCACCCGGCTGCCGGTCCCCGGCACCGCTGCCCGACCGGGCGGGCAACTGTCGCCGCCGGGCGTGGACATTGGGGCCAGTACCCGTGGGCTGCACCCGGCTGCCGGTCCCCGGCACCGCTGCCCGACCGGGCGGGCAACTGCCGCCGCTGGGCGCGGACATTGGGGCTAGCACCGGCAGCGCAAGGGCCGGGCTTGTCAGGGAGGCAGGTCGACCGGACCGGCGCGGGATTTTGCGGTGGGGGCGGGCAGGCCGGGGACCGGGGTGGTCGTGGCGCGGACTTCGATGAAAGCGTCGCGGTTGTGCCAGCGGCAGCTGGTCAGCTCTGTGCGTTCGTGGTCGGCTACCTCCTTGGCTCGGGCGCAGGCGGTGGTCGGTCCGGCGGCGGCGTGGGCTGCTGCGGCCAGTGCGCCCAGGTCGGCGGCGGCTTCGGTGCGGTGGCGGGCGGTGATCGCCGCGGCTAGCCACCACACCAGGACTGTTACGGCGATCAGGGCGGTCGCGGCTAGGGCCGTCCAGATGGTGGCTACGCCGGCGTCGGCTGGTTGTTCTTGGGTCATGGGGTCAGGCCTGGTTCGAGGATGGCGTAGGCGGTCGCGCTGAGGTGGAGGGCGGACAGGACGTCGGTGGTTACTTCGGCGGTGAGGCCGTCGCCGGTGCGGTGGATCGTGAGGTGTGCGCCGCGCGGGGCAATGGTTTGGACCACTGCGTCGGCGGCGCCCGATTGCCCGGCTGCGGTGAGACGGGCGGCTTCGCGGGCGGCGTCCAGGCACCGGAGATGTCCGGCGATCGCGCTGGTGCCCGCGAGCAGCATCGCCAGCACGGCGGTCAGCGCGCCCAGAGACAGCGCGGCTTCTACCGTGACGAATCCGCCGTCCCGGCGACGGCTGGCCATCAGGTGGCCACCGTCAGGGCTTTGTGCACCAGGCCGGCCAGCGTCGCGGAGACTGAGTCTCCGCTGAGCAGCACGTAGAGCGCCACGGCGAAGGCTGCCGCGGCTACCGTGCCGATGGCGTATTCGGCGGTGGTGGTGCCCTCGTCTCCGGGCAAGAACCACATGGTCGGTTTCCCTTTCTGTCGGGTACGGGTTCACAGCAGGCCGCCGATTCGCCCGGCCAGGCCGAGCACTACCGGCAGCACGCCGAGGGCGAAGAACGCGGGCAGGAAGCACAGCCCGACCGGCATGGCCAGGGCTACTCCGGCACGTTCGGCGCGTTCTTCGGCTTCGACGCCCAGTCCGTCGCGGACGCGGCGGGCCAGGTCGTCCGCGGTCGAGGCGAGGGCTGCCCCGGACCGCGCGGTTCGGGTGGCTGCCACTGCCAGTTCGGCGAAGCCTGGCCGGGCGCGGAGCGGGGCCCACGCCGGAGCGGCGTCGGAACCCAGGGCTAGCAGGTTTGCTGTTGCGTGCAGGGCGTTTTCGGTGTCCGGTGGGGCGCCGGGGGCTACGGCTGCCAAGGCGGTCGGGACTGGCATTCCGGCGCGTAGGCAGGCGGCGAGCAGGTCCAGGGTGGACGCGGAGCGGAGGCGTTCCGAGACGTCGTCTGGGTTTTTGGGGTGGCGGGATCGACGTAGGAGCCACCAGGATCCTGCGCCCGCGGCTAGTCCTACTGGTATTCCAGTGAGGACGGTGGTGGACAGGCCCACGACGACCGCGGCGGCGGGGTGCCAGATCTCTGGCCGTGGGGTGCGGCGTGGGCGTTTGGGGCGGGCCAGCTGTCGGGGCGGAGCGGTGGTCGGCCAGAGCAGTAGTGCGGTGGCCATGAGGGCGAAGCTCAAGGCGGTCATGGGGCGGCTCTGCGGTTGGTCAGGGCTCTGGACCACGCGGTGCCCGCCCAGAGCAGGGCCGCGCCGGCGACCAGGAATGCTTGTCCGATCAGGGTTTCGGTGAGCACGGCGAGCGGGTTGGCTCCGATGAGCTGGCCCATGGCCAGGCAGCCGACGGGCAGCACGGTCAGGACTATCGCGCTCATGCGCGGGCCGGCCATTTTGGCGTGCAGACGGCGGATGAAGGCGACTTCGGCGTCGACGTCTCGGCGGGCGGCTTCGAGGGCGTCGGCGATGGGCAGGCCGTGTCGGCGGGCGAGGTTCCAGGATTGGGCGACCGCGGGAAGTGCGGATGATTCCAGGGTTCCGTCCAGGCGGGCGGCGGTGGCCAGGTTGTGGAGTTCTCCGGCCAGTTCGGGGACGGCGTCTGCGGCCGCCTCGGCGGCGGTTACCGGGTGAGCACCGGCGCGGAGTTCCGAGACCATCGTGCGGAGGACGGTCGCGGTGCGTTCGGCACGGATCAGCGTTTCAGTGGTTTCCCTTCTGCTGCGCCATTCCTGACGGACGGCGACGGTGAGCAGGGCGGTGGCTATCGCGGCGCCGATTCCGCCCAGCGGCAGAGCGAGGACGGCGGGGGCCAGCCAGAGGGACTGGCGGGGCGGGACGCGGAAGCGGAGGCGCGGGGCCGGAAGGAGGCGGCTGGGGGTGGTTGGCCAGCACAGGATTCCGGTGCCTGCGCAGAGGAACGGCCATGCGGAGATCAACGGGTCACCTCGATGCTGGGCGCGGTTAGGCGGGATTGGACGCGCTTCCTGCGTAAGAACTGGAGCGTGGACGGCTAGTCAGGTGTGGTCAGGGCGGTGAAGAGGGAACGGCGGCTCGTCCAGTGCCCGTCACGCCAGACCGGGTGGGTCTTTACTTCTCCGTGGTATCGCTGGAGTACTGCGACCTCTGCGAGGCGGCGACCGGTGGTGGTTCGGCGCATGTGGAGGATTACGCGGACGGCCGCGGCCAACTGACTGTGCAGCGCGTCCCGTGGCAGACCGCCTAGGGCGGCTAGGGCTTCTAGGCGCGCGGGGGCTTCTGCGGGCGAGTTCGCGTGCAGGGTGCAGGCACCGCCGTCATGGCCGGTGTTCATGGCGTTCAGCAGGGAGCACACTTCTGCGCCGCGGACTTCGCCTACGACGAGGCGGTCTGGGCGCATCCGCAAGGCCTGACGGACCAGTTCCGGGAGTTCTACGGCACCGGCGCCTTCGACGTTGGCAGGGCGGGCGACGAGGCTGACGAACTGTGGGTGGGTCGGCCGTAGTTCGCCTGCGTCTTCGACACAGACGATGCGTTCGGTTGGTGCTACCTCGCTCAGCAAGGCGCTGAGCAGCGTCGTCTTTCCGGCTCCGGTGCCGCCGGTGATGAGGAAGGCCAAGCGGTGCTTGAGGATTGCTTCGAGAATGCTCAGGGCGGTCGGGTCGATGGAGCCGTGGGCGTGGAGCGCGGACAGGTCGTGTGTCACCGGGCGCAGGACGCGCAGGGACAGGCAGGTGCCGTTGGCTGCGATGGGCGGCAGCACGGCGTGGACGCGGATTCGGCCTTGGCGCACGGGAAGCCAGCCGTCTACGTAAGGCTGGGCGTCGTCCAGGCGGCGGCCTGCGGCTAGAGCCAGGCGTTGCGCTAGGCGGCGGACGGCGTCCTCACTTGGGAAACGGATCGGCGTACGGGTAAGGCCGGTGGGACCATCAGTCCATATCTGGTCGGGGGCGGTGACCAGGACGTCGGTGATCGTGTCGTCCTCCAGCAATGGGGCTAGCGGGCCCGCGCCTACGAATTCGTCTCGGGCTTGGCGGACCGCGGCTAGTACCGCGTCGTGGCTCAGGGCTCCGCCTGCTTCGGCGCGGACGGCTTCGGCTAAGGCGATCGGGTCGGTGCCGCGGCTTTCGCCGGCCAGGCGGTGGCGGACTCGTTCTACGAGGTCGGCGGTCATCTACGCCGCCTGCGCGGTCGGGAGGGGACGCAGGTTCGCCAGTACCGCGCGAGCAGCGGTGGCCAGTGCGCCTTTCGGGGGCAGGTCGAACTCGCCGGATTCCAGGGTGATGGCTACCCGGCGTTCCGGGGACACGTCAGCGATCAAGGGCGGGCCCAGCATGCCTGCGGTTTGCGAGGCCGAGATGCCGTCGGCGCGGTGTCCACTTGCGACGACTGCGAAACGCTCGGTGTGCGGGCGGAGGTGGTTCAGGACCTGTTTCGCTGCCATGCAAGCCCGGAATTCGACGGGAACGACGAGCACGACCAGGTCGGCGGCCGAAGCGACGGCAAGCGTGCCCTCGCTGAAATGGCGGGGCAAATCGCAGACGACGGTGCGGCCGGCGCGGCTGCCCGCGGCGACTACGGCGGACAACGCGCGAGGGGTCGGGCCGTCCCCGGAACGGCCGCAGGACAGCACCGGGAGGTTGCCGCGGCTGGGAAGGGAGGCGATCAGGGACGGGACGGAGACGCGGCCGGACACCCGAACTTCCGGCCAGCGCAGGCCTTTCGTGTGCTCTAGGCCCAGCGGGAGGTCCAATCCGCCGCCTAGCGGGTCGCAATCGACTAATAGCGCGGAACCGGTGCGAGCGGCTTCGACAGCGACTGCGGCGGCCAGCACGGAGGCGCCGGAGCCGCCTCGGCCGCCTACGAAAGCGATTACTGGACCGGGTGATTCGGCTGGGGCGTCGGTGACATCGGCGAACGCGCCGGTCAGACCCGCCTCGTCGTCGGGCAGGCTGAAGACTCGGCGAGCGCCGAGAGCGGCCGCGCGGCGCCAGGTGTCCAAGTCTGGCGCGCCTTTGCAGACGAGCACGACGCTGTCGCGGGCTGGCATTGGCGGACTGTCGACAGCGATGTCCTCGTCCAGCACCACGAGCGGGGCTCGGGTCCATCGTCCGCGTGCGGCGGCGAGGTCTGGTGCGTGGTCGAACTCGCAGCCGACTACCGCGGCGACGCGGCGGATCTCTTCGAACACGGTGCCTTCGCCGGAGACGACGAGCGGTTGTGCGGTGGCCATGTGCCCCTCCCCTGGGTCTCGTGGGCCGGACTTCCACCGTCGCCCGCCGCCAGGGCCCGCGGCAATGCCCGTTTTTCCGTCATGTGGATAACTCGGGGGTTGTGGACAACTCGGGGTGCGAAATCGATACAGCAACCGCGGAGTGTCGGTCCGCACCGGACAATGCACGGCCCCGCGTATTCGACCGAGAAAACGATTGCTGCGGAGAAACTCCGGAAAATCAAGTGGAAAGAAGTGAATTTGCCGCACTGAGCCGAGTAACAGGTGCCGCGACCGGAGAAAACACCGCAAAGGTAAGCGCGCGGTTAATTGATCTTGCTCGTAAGACGCGCGCTGAACGACCGAGACTGCCCAGGTCAGAGCGAGGAACGCCGCCAGCGCGAGGATTTTCGGGGGAGACCTGAAAATTGTTCGCCGAAGCCGGAAACCGGGAGAATAGAAGGCGGCCCTCGCCAGGGGGGAGGGACGAGGGCCGCCAGGGGTTCAGCCCCGGGGGGTCGGACTGAACCAGCCCGGTTCACGACCGGGTCCGTTCACTGTAACTCCGTTAGCTATGAGTTGGCTGTGTGGGTGACACATACGATTCGATAACGGCACTCGAGGCCGTAAGCGAGCCGATGTCATCGATTTTCCGGCCGTCGCCGCGCCCGGTGTGCTGCCAACAACACCGCGCGGTGCGCCTATCCTGATCACGTGGCCGAACCCCGCAGCGAAGAAGCACCCCGGCGCGTAGCCGCCTTCTTCGACCTCGACAAGACGATCATCGCCTCGTCCAGCGCGCTCGCGTTCAGCAAGCCGTTGCTGCGCGAAGGGCTGATCAACCGCCGCGCGGCGCTGCGAAGTGCTTACGCGCAACTGGTTTTCTCGCTCGCCGGCGCGGACGCGGACAAGACCGAGCGGATGCGGGCCGAGGTTTCCGCGTTGTGCGCGGGCTGGGATGTCGCGCAGGTTTCCGCGATCGTGCGCGAAACCTTGCACGACGTAGTCGATCCGCTCGTTTACGTGGAAGCAACCGACCTCATCGCACAGCACCTCGCCGACGGACACGACGTGATCGTGCTGTCCGCGACCGGCGAAGAGGTGGCCGCTCCGGTCGCGGAGATGCTCGGCGCGACCCGCTGCGTCGCCACTCGCATGGAGATCGTCGACGGCCGCTACTCCGGCGAGGTCGATTTCTATTGCTACGGCGAGAACAAGGCCGTCGCCGCGAAGCAGCAGGCCGCCGAGCACGGCTACGACCTCGCAGACTGCTTCGCCTACACCGATTCCAGCACCGACATCCCCCTGCTGGAGGTGGTGGGTCACCCGCACGCGGTGAACCCGGACAAGCTGCTGCGCCGTACCGCGGAGGAGCACGGCTGGCCGGTCCTCGCGTTCGAGCGGCCGATGTCGCTGCGCACGCGGATCCCGGCGAAGTCCGCGGGCATGGTCGCGCTCGGCGTGGGAGCCGTGGCGGCGGGCGCGACCTGGTACAGCCTGAGCCGGCGCCGCCGGTCTCGGGGCGACGGCGACTGAGCACCCGCACGGCGGTACCAAAACTCCGGTTTCCGCAGCTAGGTCCGTTGCTGAGGGTGGTGCTGTCACCGGATCGAGCCTCTGTACCGGTGCACCCGTACGCGCACTTGAAGTGACCGCGCTCACGGCGTAGAAAGTAGGTGCGGACGTTGATTCGGCCAGGACAGAGGTAGAAGAGAAGCCTCTGTCACCCCGAGCAACCTCCGTGCGCGGACTCCGGGTACCCACGCGCAGCACGCCGCGGGAGGCTCGTCGTCTAGGGACTGCGTACCGGGACGCCGGACGCCGAGTCCATGAAGGTACGACCAGAGTTGCACGCTTGGTCGCCCGAGATGTCCGCGCCGACTGGCGGCGCCCGTTGGCCTCGGCTGACGGGCGCCGCCAGTGTTATGTCCGGCCAGCGGCACCGGCACGCCGCGCCGAGCCGGTCTCGAACGCCTCCGCGCCTGCCGTCCTCCCAGGTGAACCCTCTCGTTCCTGCGCTCGGCCGATGGACAACCCCGTGTCGCGGTGAGTAGCTTCCCGATACCGGTGCTGCCCGGTGGACGCTTCACGATTCGCGTCCGTACCCGCGGCGGCACGCGACACTGGGAGGCAATTCGTGACGAACCGACTCGCGCGCACGCGGAGGATGCAGGTGTTCGCCGTTCCCCTCGCGGGGGTGCTCGCCGTCGGGGGGTTGAGTTCCTCGGCGTTCGCCGCGCCGAAACACCCGCAGCAGACGCCTCAGCCGACGGCCGCGCAGCTCGACGCCGCGGCCGCGCGGGCGCTGCGCGGCATGAGCCTGGAAGAAAAAGTGGGGCAGCTGTTCGTCACGTGGGTGAACGGCAAGTCCGCGGACGAGGTCAACCCGAAGAACCAGACCGATTTCGGCGTCGACACCGCGGCACAGGCCGTGCAGAAGTACCACCTCGGCGGGGTCATCTACTTCAACAACGCCAGCCGCGACAACTTCGACGACCCGGTGCAGGTCGCGAAGCTGTCCAACGGCTTGCAGCGCGCGGCGATCTCCAGCGGCGCGCACATCCCGCTGCAGATCGGCACCGACCAGGAGGGCGGCACGGTCACGCGGATGGGCGCGCCGGCCACCGAATTCCCGAACTCGATGGCCATCGCCGCCGGCCGCGACACCGGCAGCGCGACCAAGGCCGCGACGATCCTGGGCCACGAACTGCGCGCGGTCGGCATCAACCAGGACTACGCGCCGGACGCGGACGTCAACTCCAACCCGGCCAACCCGGTCATCGGCGTCCGTTCGTTCTCTGGACGACCTGACCTGGCCAGCAGTTTCGTGACCGCGGAGGTCAAGGGCTACCAGGACTCCGGCCCGGCGAACCAGACCGTCTCGTCCACCGCGAAGCATTTCCCCGGCCACGGCGACGCCGCCACCGACAGCCACACCGGGCTGCCGAAGATCAACCGCACCGAAGAACAGTGGCGGGCGATCGACGTGCCGCCGTTCAAGGCCGCGATCGCCGCCGGCATCGACTCGATCATGAGCGCGCACATCCAGTTCCCGAGCCTCGACCCGTCCGGCGAGCCGGCGACCCTGTCGAAGCCGATCATCACCGGCAAGCTGCGCGGCGAACTCGGCTACAACGGCGTCGTGATCACCGATTCGCTCGAGATGCAGGGTGTGCGGGAGCTGCACAGCGACGCCGAAATCCCGGTCCTCGCCTTGAAAGCGGGCGTGGACCAGCTGCTCATGCCGGTGCACCTGGACGTCGCGATCAACTCCGTGCTCGCCGCGGTGAAGTCCGGCGACCTGCCGATGCAGCGGATCGACCAGAGCGTGCTGCGGGTGCTGAAGCTCAAGCTGAAGCGCGGAATCCTGTACTCGCCGTTCACCAATCCCTCGCAGGTCATGAAGAAGGTCGGCACGCCGGACCACCTGGCCACCGCACAGGGCATCGCCGACCGGTCGATCACCGCGATCGCCAACGACGCCGGCGTGCTGCCGCTCAAGCAGAAGCCGTCGAACGTGCTGGTCACCGGCTGGGGCGTGACCACGACGCAAACGCTTGCCGACCGCTTCACCGCGCACGGCACCAAGGCGACCGCGCTGGCCACCGGGCAGACGCCGACCGACGCGCAGATCGCCCAGGCCGCGGCTGCCGCGAAGCAGAACGACGTCGTCGTGGTCCTGACCAACAACCTGGGCGGTTTCCCCTTGCAGGGCAAGCTTCTTCAGGCCTTGATGGACAGCGGCAAACCGGTGGTCGCGGTCGCCGCGCAGATCCCGTACGACGCCGGGTACGCGAACCCGGTGCCGACCTGGCTCGCCACCTACGGCTACATCACGCCGTCGCTCGAAGCGCTGGCGAGGGTCGTGCTCGGCGAGACGAAGCCCAGCGGGAAGCTGCCGGTCGACGTCCCGGCCGGGGCGGACGTGCACACCGTCAAGTACCCCTTCGGACACGGGCTGACCTGGTGACTCTCAATCGCAGGAAGTTTCTGGCCGTTCCGGCGCTCGCAGTCCCGGTAGTGGCGAGCGGCTCAGCTGCGGCACAAGCAGCACAGGCAGCGCCCGAAGCAGCACAACCCGAGTTGGCACACCGAGTACTCACCGGTGCCGAACAACTCGCCGCGCAGGGCTGGCGTCCGCTCGCCGGACGCAAGCTCGGAGTGCTGTCCAACCCGACGGGCGTGCTCGCCAACGGGGACCACATTGTCGACTCGATGGTCGCGGCGGGCGTACGTCCCGTCGCGGCCTTCGGGCCCGAGCACGGCTTTCGCGGCAGCGCGCAAGCCGGTGGCTCCGAAGGCGATTACACCGACCCACGCACCGGCATCCCGGTGTACGACGCGTACGGCGCTAACGCGACGAAGCTCGCTTCGCTGTTCCAGAAGGCCGGATTGGACACTGTCGTCTTCGACATCGCAGACGTCGGCGCGCGCTTTTACACCTACATCTGGTCGCTGTACACGGCGATGGTCGCCGCAGCGAAGGTCAACGCGGCCTTCGTCGTCCTAGACCGGCCAAACCCCATCGGCGAGCGACTGTCCGGCCCAGTGCTCGACCCGAAGTTCTCGTCCGGCGTCGGGCTGAAGCCGATCGCGCAGCAGCACGGCATGACTGTCGGCGAACTGGCGCGGTTCTTCGCCGCCGAGTTCCTCCCCGGCGAAGGCGTGAAGCTGGAGAAGCTCGACGTCGTCCAGGTACGCGGCTGGCGACGCGACAGCTTCTTCGCCGACACCGGTCTCCGCTGGGTCCTGCCAAGCCCGAACATGCCGACGCCGGACACAGCGCTCGTGTACCCGGGCACAGGCATGTTCGAGGGCACCGTGTTCTCCGAAGGACGCGGCACCACACGGCCGTTCGAAATCATCGGCGCGCCCGGCCTCGACTGGCGTTGGCGCGAGGAACTCGAGAAGCTCCACCTGCCGGGCGCGGCGTTCCGCGAGATCTACTTCGTGCCCACCTTCGGCAAGTTCGTCAACGAGCCTTGCGGCGGCGTACAGGTCACCGTGACCGACCCGCGGGCCTTCGACGCCATCAGCACCACCGTCTCGATGTTCGTGACGGCCAAGCGCGTCGCGCCGGGCAAATTCGGCTGGCGGCCGGACCTCATGATCGACAAGCTGTCCGGATCCGCGCGGCTGCGCACCATGGTCGACGCCGGCGCCGGGGTCGACGAGATCACCGGCGCGTGGCGCGCCGAACTCGCCGACTTCGCCCGCAGACGGCGTCCCCACCTGATCTATCGCTGAGGAGAGCCGCCATGCGTGCTAGGAAAGTGCTCGTCGCGACGTTGGCCGTCCTGGTCGCGGCCACGACGACCGCGGGAGCAGCCACGATCGACAACCGACACGGCGGCTTCGCCGGGCGTTTCGACCGTCCGCAGCACGGGTTCGCACCGGCGAGCACGACGCTGCGCGACAGCAGCCCGCGCGAGGTCAACCTCGATCCGCAGCCGATCCGCGACGCCGAACAGTTCCTGAAGAGCTGGACCCAGCCGGACGCCAGCGGGCATCCGCACTTCTCCGGCGCGGTCGGCCTGCTCGCGCACGACGGCGTGGTCGTGGACCGGTACGCCGTCGGCGGCGCGCTGCGGTACGCCGACGCCAAGGGCACCGAACTGCCGCCGGACCAGCAGGTCCCGATGCGCAACGACACCATCTTCGACATGGCGTCGATCTCGAAGCTCTTCACCTCGATCGCCGCGCTGCAGCTGACCGAGCAGGGCAAGCTGGACGTCAACGCGCCGGTCGTGCGCTACCTGCCGGAGTTCGGCGTCAACGGCAAGCAGGACGTCACTGTGCTGCAGCTGCTCACGCACACGTCCGGCTTCGACGCCGACCCGTCACCGTCGCTCTGGCAGGGCTACCCGGACATCCCGTCGCGGCGCAAAGCAGTGCTCGACAGCCCGCTCAAGAACGCGCCGGGCAGCACGTATCTGTACTCCGACCTCAACATGCTCACCCTCGGCTTCCTGATCGAGAAGCTGTCCGGCAAGCCGCTGGACCAGGTGGTGCACGACCGCATCACCGCGCCGCTCGGCATGGTCGACACCGGCTACAACCCGCCCGCGTCGAAGCTGAACCGGGTCGCCGCGACCGAGTACGAGACGACCCCGCCGCGCGGGCTCGTGCGCGGACAGGTGCATGACGAGAACGCCTGGTCGCTCGGCGGCGTCGCCGGGCACGCCGGGGTGTTCTCCACGGCCGGCGACATGGCGGTGCTCGCCCAGACGATCCTCAACGGCGGCAGCTACCGCGGGCATCGGATCCTTCGCCCGGACACCGTCACGAAGATGCTGACGAACTACAACCAGCGTTTCCCCGGCGACGAGCACGGGCTCGGCTTCGAGCTGGACCAGCCCTGGTACATGGGCGCGCTCGCGTCGCCGATCAGCGCGGGCCACACCGGCTTCACCGGCACCACGCTGGTCATCGATCCCGAATCGCGGTCGTTCGCGTTGCTGCTCACCAACCGCGTGCACCCCACGCGCACCTGGGGTTCCATCAACCCCGCGCGCCAGGTCTGGGCGACTTCGCTCGCGAAGGCGATGGCGGTCCGGCCGGTCGAAGGTCCCGACGCCTGGTACGCGGGCCTCGGAAACAACAGTGTGGCTACTCTCAGCACACAACCGCTTCCAGCCGGTGCGCCACTGCGCGTGTCTTTCGCCGCTTTCGTCGATACAGAAGGCCCGAGCGACCCGTTGCAGCTCGAATCGAGCACCGACGGGGTTAATTGGCAACCTGTTCCGCTTCAGGCCCGTGGCCCGGGTGCACCCGGCGACAAGACGCTCGCGCTGGGCGGACACGGGCACCGTTCCTGGTGGTGGGTGTCCGCGGAGGTGCCCGCGGCCGCGGCGACGTCGCTCCGGTGGCGTTACAGCACCGATCCGAACTACACGGGACGGGGAGTTTCCCTCGATAGTGTGAAAGTCACCCAACGCGGCCACGTCGTTCTCGATGGTGAGCGAAACCCGGGAGAGCTGGCCTCTTCGGGGTGGAAATTGAGCGCTCGGTAAGCACCCCGCCGCGCATTGCCACCTTCGTGGCCCCACTCAGTGGAACAAGACTCCTTCGCTAGACACACTTAGTTGCCAAGTCGTTAGCTTGAGGTCGTTAACGCCGTGGACTCGGTTGGCGACTTTCTTGACAACGATTAATCGCAAACCGAAGTCCGCAGACACGGACGGGTTGTGGTTCTGCCGAAGGATGTGGGTAGCCTTGTCGCAAATGCCAACGGTTAGTAACTTTCCGACGGCGGATGATGCGGGATCCGTAATCAGCAGCGCACCCTCCGAGCACCTCGCAGGTCAGGCGACGGCGCGCGACGCGGATGCGAGCCCCCTGGTCCGCATTCGCTCGCTGCTGCCCGGACTCGCCCGGGCCGAGCAGCGGGTAGCGAAGGTTGTCCTGGAAGACCCGGCCGCGGTCGCGCGCCGCAGCATCACCGAGGTCGCGCTCGCCGCGAACACCTCCGAGACCACCGTCACGCGTTTCTGCAAGGCGGTCGGCGTCGGCGGCTACCCGCAGCTGCGCATCGCGCTCGCCGCGGACACCGCCCGCACCGAGGCGCGCACCTCGCGCAACCTCGGCGGCGAGATCGGCCCCGGCGACGACCTGGCGTCCGTCATCGGCAAGGTCAGTTTCGCCGACGCGCGCGCCGTCGAAGAGACCGCGGACCAGCTCGACGTCGCCCAGCTGCAGAGCGTGATCGACCTCGTCGCCGAAGCCGGCCGGGTCGACGTGTACGGCGTGGGCGCAAGCGCTTTCGTCGCCGCTGACCTGCAGCAGAAGCTGCACCGGATCGGCCGCGTCAGCTTCTCCTGGTCGGACACGCACATCATGCTGACCTCGGCCGCCGTGCTGAAGCCGGGCGACGTCGCGATCGGCGTCTCGCACACCGGCGCGACCACGGACACCGTCGAGGCGCTGCGGGTCGCGCGCGAGCACGGGGCGGTGACCGTCGCGGTCACGAACTTCCCGCGTTCGCCGATCACCGAGGTCGCCGACCACGTCCTCACCACCGCGGCCCGCGAAACGACCTTCCGGTCCGGCGCGACCGCGAGCCGGATCGCCCAGCTGACCGTGATCGACTGCCTCTTCATCGGGGTCGCGCAGCGCCACATGGAGGCGTCGGTCAGCGCGCTGGACGCCACGCGGGACGCGGTCGGCTCGCACCGGCTCGGGGTCAGACCCGACGGTCGTCGTCGTCCGCGGGAAACCGGCAAGTGAACCAAGAAGCGAGGATCTGATGTCCGTCCCCTGCCAGACGGTGCACGTCGATTCGCCCACCGAACAACGAAACCCGCGCACGGTGGACATCGACCTGATGTCCACCATGGGGATCCTCGGCGCGATCAACGCCGAGGACCGCCGGGTGCCGGACGCGGTGGCCGCGGTGCTGCCGCAGCTGGCCCGCGCGGTCGACTACGCGGTCGAGGCGCTGCGCGGCGGGGGGCGCGTGCATTACGTCGGCGCGGGCACCTCGGGCCGCCTCGCGACGCTGGACGCGGCCGAGCTCGTGCCGACGTTCAACGTGCCCGGCGACTGGTTCATCGCCCACCACGCGGGCGGCGAGAAGGCGTTGCGGCAGGCCGTCGAGAACGCTGAGGATGACGCGGACGCCGGCGCGGCGGAGATCGCCCGGTCGGTGCAGCCGGGCGACTTCGTGCTCGGTCTCGCCGCCTCCGGGCGCACTCCGTACGTGCTCGGCGCGCTCGCCGAGGCCAACCGGATCGGCGCGCACACCGGGCTCGTTTCGGCGAACCCGCGCGCCGCGCAACCGGCAGGCGTCGACGTCCTGATCGCCGTCGCCACCGGTCCCGAGGCCATCGCGGGTTCGACCCGGATGAAGGCGGGCACGGCCCAGAAGCTGATCCTCACCGCGTTCTCCAGCGCGACGATGATCAAGCTGGGCAAGACGTATTCGAACCTGATGGTGAGCATGCGCGCGACGAACGCGAAGCTGCGCGGCCGCACCATCCGGATCCTGCAGGAAGCCACCGGCATGACGATGGCCGACTGCTCGGACGCGCTCACCGAAGCGGGCGGCGACCTCAAGGTCGCGCTCGTACACCTGTTGTCCGGCAGCGACGTCACGCGTTCCGCCGAGGCGCTGTCCGCGGCAGGCGGGCACGTGCGCAAGGCGCTCGACTCGCTGCACCTGCGCGCTGGCTGAGGCTTACTGGATTGTCCGTGAAGGGCTCCTTGAGGGAATCTGATTCCCTGAAGGAGCCCTTCACGGCTTTTCGGTGAGCGAGAGGACGGCGATGACGCAGCGGCTGACTCGCGGCGACCGATGGTCGATCGGCGGCATGGCGGCCGTGATCCTGCTGCTGAACCTCGTCGGCTGGGGTTTGCTGGTGCTGGTCGTCGCGCCGCGGCACTACGCGCTCGGCGCGGGCGGCACGTTCGGCATCGGCCTCGGCGTCACCGCGTTCACGCTCGGCATGCGGCACGCGTTCGACGCCGACCACATCGCCGCCATCGACAACACCACGCGCAAGCTGATGGCCGACGGGCAGCGTCCGCTGTCAGTCGGGTTCTGGTTCTCGCTCGGGCATTCGACGATCGTCTTCGCGCTGTGCCTGCTGCTGTCGATGGGCGTCCGCGCGATCGCCGGGCAACTGGAGGACGACGGTTCCGCACTGCACGAGACGACCGGCCTGATCGGCACGTCGGTCTCCGGAATTTTCCTGTACCTGATCGCGATCATGAATCTGGTCGTGCTCGTCGGGATCGCGCGCGTGTTCGCCCGGATGCGCCGCGGCGAACTGGACGAGGCCGAGCTGGAACGCCATCTCGACAACCGCGGCCTGATGAACCGGCTGTTGCGCGGAGCCACCAAAGCGGTGCGGAAGCCGTGGCACATCTACCCGGTGGGTGTCCTTTTCGGACTCGGCTTCGACACCGCGACGGAAATCGGACTGCTCGTGCTCGCCGCGGGTGCCGCCGCGTTTTCCTTGCCCTGGTACGCGATTCTCGTGCTGCCAACCCTGTTCGCGGCCGGGATGAGCCTGTTCGACGCCGCGGACGGGGTGCTGATGAACTACGCATACGGCTGGGCGTTTTCGCGGCCGATCCGGAAGATTTATTACAACCTCACGGTCACCGCGCTTTCCGTGGCGGTCGCGCTCGGGATCGGGACCATCGAGCTGGTCACGCTGCTCGCCGAGAAGCTGGGCATCACGTCCGGCCCGCTCGCCGCGATCGCCTCGGTGGACCTGGACTACGTGGGCTTCGCGATCGTCGGACTGTTCGTCGTCACCTGGTTGGCCGCGTTCGCGATCTGGAAATTCGGGAGAATAGAGGAGAAGTGGGCCGCGCGGCTGGGAACCGCCGATTGACGCTGGAGGGAGCATCCCGTCGAAGTCGCCCTCGCAGAGGTGGTGCGGATCGCGTTGCCGGAATCACTGGGCGCGCTCATGTTCGCGGTGCTCGTCGCGACCCTCTACAAAAACCCACGCTCCGTCCGCCGGGACCAGTTGCCCGCGAGGATGTGAGGCTGCCGGAAGCGGCGGCGGATCCCCTCGCCGCCACCCCGGCAGTACCCCCAGTACCCCAGCGTCAGAACGAACCGACCGGCTGGCGGATCGCGGCGTTGAGCCGGTTCCACACGTTGATGCCCGCGATCGACAGCAGGAGCGACGAAAGCTCCTTCTCGTCGTAGACGTCCGCGGCGGCGTCCCAGACCTCGTCCGGGACCGGGTCCGTGCGGTCGGCCAGGCGGGTCACGTGTTCGGCCAGGTCCAGCGCGGCGCGCTCGGCGTCGGTGAAGTACGGCGATTCGCGCCACGCGCCGACGGCCCAGATCCGCTCGTCCTTCTCGCCCGCCTCCTTCATCTCCCGCGCGTGCATGTCGACGCACACGCTGCAGCCGTTGATCTGGCTGACCCGCAGGTGGATCAGGTGGTGCGTGGTCGCGGGCACGGTGCTGTCGTTCGTGGCCTTGCTCAGCGCCATCAGCGCCTTCATCGCGTCCGGCTGCACCTTGATCGGGTGGGTCATCCGAGCCTGCATGGTGATCTCCTCCTGTCACGTCCGCCTCGTTCGGCGGGTCTCGTCAGTAGGACCCGGCCGAGGGAGAAGATGTGACAGTGCGGGACGAAAAACAGGACGAGAATTTTTGGGCGGCTCAGTTCGAGGAGCATCGGCCCAGGTTGCGGGCGGTGGCGTACCGGATGCTCGGTTCGTTCGCCGAGGCCGACGACGCCGTTCAGGAGACCTGGCTGCGGGTGACGCGGTCCTCGGGCGAGGACATCCGCAACACCGGCAGCTGGCTGACGACGATCGTGTCGCGGCAATGCCTCAACATGCTGCGTTCGCGCGCGACCCGGCGCGAGGATCCGCTGGACATCCGGGTGCCGGACCCGATCGTGGAGACCGGGGACGGCGTCGACCCGGCGGAGCAAGAGGTCCTCGCGGACTCGGTGGGGCTCGCGCTGCTGGTGGTGCTGGAGGCGCTCGACCCGGCGGAACGGCTCGCCTTCGTCCTGCACGACATGTTCGCCGTGCCTTTCGACGAGATCGCGACCATGCTCGACAAGAACACCGCCGCGGTCCGGCAGCTGGCGAGCCGGGCGCGCCGGCGCGTGCAGGGCGTGACCCCGGCCGGTCCGGCGGATCGAACCCAGCAGCGCAAGATCGCGGACGCCTGGCTCACCGCCGCCCGCGGCGGCAACTTCGAGGGGCTGGTCGCGCTCCTGCACCCGGACGCGCTGCTGCGCGTCGACACCGGCGGACTCGGTTCGAAGGTCGTGCGCGGCGCGGCCGAGGTCGCGGGCAGCGCGTCGCAGTTCCGCCCGGCCGGCCTGGTTTCGCAGTACGCGACCGTCAACGGCGGCCCGGGCATCATCGCCCGGCGCGACGGGAAGGCCGTTTCGGTGCTGTCGTTCACCGTGGCCGACGGGTTGATCACGGAGATCAACATCCTCGCCGACGTCGAGCGGATCGCGGCGCTGAACTTCTGACCTCAGCCGAGCCGGTCCAGGGCGGCTGCCGCTTCGGCGGGCAGCCGCACCTGGCCGGCGGCGAGGTTTTCGGCGAGATGCGCCGGGGTCGCCGTGCCCGCGATCAGCAACGTGCCCGCGTAGCGTTGCAGCAGCCAGGCCAGCGCGACCTGCGCCGGGGTGCAGCCGAGTTCGGCCGCGACGCCGGTGACGACCGCGTTGCCGGTCACGTCCTGGCCCAGCTCGAACGCGGAGCCCAGCGGGAAGTACGGCACCCACGCGATCCCGCGTTCCCGGCACAGCTCCAGCACCGGTTCGGTGGCGCGCGCGAGCACGTTGTAGGAGTTCTGCACGCAGACGATCCCGATTTCGAGCGCGTGCCGGAGCTGGTCGGCGGACACGTTGCTGAGCCCGAGTGCGCCGATCTTTCCCGCGTCGCGCAGGGAAATCAGTTCGGCGAGCTGGTCGTCGATGTCGACGAGCTGGTCACCTTCCGCGATCAGGCCGGGTCCGGCGTCCGCGCGCCGCAGGTTGACCACGTCGAGCCGTTCGACGCCGAGGGAGGCGAGGTTGGCCTCGACCTGCGCCCGGAGCTGCGCCGGGTGCTGCGCGAGCCGGAGCCCTTGCGGTCCTTCCTCGGCGCCGACCTTGGTCACCACGACCAGGTCGTCCGGATAAGGCGAGAACGCTTCGCGGATCAGGTCGTTGCACCGGCCATCGCTGTAGAACTGCGCGGTGTCCAGGTGGTTCACGCCCGCTTCCGCGGCGCTGCGCAGCAGTTTCACCTGGTCAGCGCGGTCGGTTCCGGGGCGGCCGAGTTGCATCACGCCGTAGCCGATCCGCGCGACCTCGTGGCCGCCGAGCTTCGCGGTGCCGCCTGGAGCTGTGGTTGCCGTCATGAGGAAAGACTCCTGCCGTGGCATAGTGAAGGTTGATGCGGAGGCGCCTCCGTATCACCACCGTAGCAGAACCGGAGGGTCCTCCGCTTTGTCGAGCGCCAAGAAACCGCGCGCGGACGCTGAACGCAACCGTCTGCGCCTGCTCGCTGCTGCCCGCAAAGCGTTCGGCGAAGGCGACGAGCCCGTCACCCTGGAGCACGTCGCGCGCGAAGCGGGTGTCGGCATCGGCACGCTCTACCGCCACTTCCCTACCCGCGAAGCACTGGTCGAGGCGTTGTACCGCGACGAACTGGCACAGGTGGTCGCGAGTGCGCCGAAGCTGCTCGAGACCGAGAAGCCGCTTCGCGCGCTGCGTCGGTGGATGGCTCGCTTCGCCGAGTACGCGAGCACGAAGCACGACATGGCCGACACGCTGCGCGCGATCATCGAAGCGGGCACCGTCGATATGACGCAGGTCCGCGCCGAACTGACCGAGGCCGTTCAGCTGATCTTGGACGCGGGCGCAGCAGACGGCACGCTTCGGGCGGACGTTCGCGCGCAGGACGTGGTGGTGACAGTGGTCGGTGCGTGCAGCATGCCGACCCTGCCGGACGGGCCGGAGCAGCTGGACCGGATGCTCGACCTGATCCACGCCGGGGTCTGTCAGCCGCCGAGCTGATGCACCCGCAGCGCGAGCTGGATCTCCAACGAGCGTTCCGGTTCGCGCCAATCCTCGCCCAGCAGCACGGCGAGGCGCTCCATCCGCTGCGCCACCGTGTTGACGTGGACGTGCAGGGTTTCCTTTGCCCGCGCCAAATTCCCGCCAGCCGCGTAGTACGCGCGCAGCGTGCCGACGAGGTCGGTGCCGCGGCGGGCGTCGTAGTCGAGGACCGGGCCGAGCGTCGCCCGGACGTAGCCGGACAGGTCGGAATGCCGACCGAGCAGCACGCCGAGGAAGCCGAGGTCGGCCATCGCCGCGCCGTCGCCCTCGCGGCCCAGAGCGAGCAGAGTGTTCACGCATCGAACAGCTTCGGTGTACGCCTGCGCCAACGCTTCCGGACCGCTCGCCGGACCAGCCGCGCCGACCGTCACCGGACAGTCCACAACGGACTTCAGCTCGGCCGCGATCCGGGCCGCGGCAGGCTGATCCGGGGCGAGCGCGACGACTTGCTCCGCGTGGACCCCGACCAAATCGCCGTATCGCGCGCAGGCGGCAGCGAGCCCGCGGCGAGAAATGCCGGAAGCGTGCGCGACCAGAACCGTGTGCGGCGAGGACAAATCGACGCCCAGCCGTCGCGCGCGAGCCACCAACGAACCCGGATTTCGGGTCGGCGCGGTGAGCAGGTCGGTCAGCAATTCCCCGCGCACTTGATCCTCGGCTTGCGCGACGGAACGACGCAGCAGCAACAACAACGCCGTGACAACCGCGGCCCGCTCGAACAGCCGTCGGTCGTCCCCGGCCAGCTCCGGCCGTCCGGAGAGCGTCAGGCTGCCGAGCAATTCGCGCCCCGCCCGCACCGCGCAGACCCAAACGTCCTTTGTGGACACCGCACGGCCATTGGCATGAGAAGAAGCGACCGCAGACGCGTCGAACGGCACCGCGGTACCAGCCAGCAGCCCGCCTTCCTCGTCGTGCACGGCGATCGAGCCGCGCAGAACTCCGGCTACTTCCGCCGCCACCGCGGGCAAATCCGCACCGCCGAGCACGAGGTCCATCAGCCGGTCGTGGGCGTCGTCGGCCCGCCGCATCGTCGCGTTGGCCGCATTCAGTTCCGCGGCGGCCGTACGTGTTTCCTCCAGCAGATGCGCAGTGTCCAACGCGATCGCGGCGTGCGCGGCCAGCGACGAAAGCAGCGCGACCTCCGCCGTCGAGAACGCCCGCGACGAACGGTCGGACGCGTAAAGCACGCCGAGCACCTTGCCGCCGATCGCCAACGGCACGCCGAGGATCGCCTTCAGGCCCTCCTCGCGGACGCCCGCGTCGATCGGGTTCGTGTGCCGGAACCGCTCGTCCGCGAAATAGTCCGCGGTCGCGTACGGACGCGCGGTCTGTGCCACGAGCCCGCCGAGGCCCTCGCCCATTCCCAGCACAATCTGTTGGAACAGCGCGGAAACCGACCCGTCCGTGACCCGGATGTACGTCTCGCCGTTCGCTTCGTCGTTGAGGCTGAGATACGAGACGTCTACGTTCAACAGCGTTCGCGCGCGCCGGACGATCGACCGCAGCACCGCGTCCGGATCCCGCAGCCGGGCGAGGTCGCTCGCGGTGTCGAACAACGCGGTCAGCTCGGCTTCCCGCCGCCGGTGCTCGCTGAGCGTCTCGCGGATCCGCAACGCCAGCTCGGTCGCCGAACCGATCGCGGCGGCCTGTTCCGCGGACAACCCCCGGGCAGCGACGTGCGCCAGCTGCTCGCTGCTCGCTCCGGCGGCGAGCAGTTCGAGCAGCCGGCGATACGCCTCGGCAGTGGGGTCCACACCCGTCATGCTGTCATTGAAGCCTGCCGTTCGGCCGTCGTCTCGTGCAACGACGCGCCGCGCGTCTCCCGGGCCGCGAGCAGCGCGACCAGCGACAACAGGCACATCGCGACCACATAGACCGAAACTGGCACCGTGGAGCGGTAGGCCTCGAACAGCGCCACCGCGATCAACGGCGCGACCGCACCGGCCGCGATGGACGACAGCTGGCCGCCGACCGAAAGCCCGGTGTAGCGCACCCGTGTCGGGAACTGCTCCGCGAAGAACGCCGCCTGCGGTCCGTACATCGCGCCGTGCACGACCAGCCCGACCACTGCCGCGCCGATCACCGACCAGGTCGTGCGCAGGTCGAGCAGCCAGAAGAACCCGAACGACCACGCGGCCATCCCGACGACGCCGAACAGGTACACCGGCTTCCGGCCGATCTTGTCGGAAAGCAAGCCCCACAAGGGAATCGTCACGAAGTGCACCGCCGACGCGACGAGCACCGCGGTCAGGCCGGTCGCCTTCGGCAGGCCGAGCCCGGTGGTCACGTACACGAGAATGAACGCGGTGATCACGTAGTACGACACGTTTTCCGCGATCCGCGCGCCGAACGTCACCGCCAGCGCCCGGAAGTGCCCGCGGAAGACGTCGACGATCGGCGCCTGCTCACGCTCGTCCGCGGCGGCCTTCGCCGCGATGAACACCGGCGATTCCGAAACCGCGAGCCGAATCCACAGGCCGAGCACGACCAGCACGCCGGAGAGCAGGAACGGAATCCGCCAGCCCCATGCCTGGAAGGTCGCGTCCGACTGCGCCGACGCCAGGATCGCGAGCACCGCCGTGGCCAGCAGGTTCCCGGCCGGAACGCCGGTCTGCGGCCAGGACGCCCAGAACCCGCGCCGCCGGTCGTCGCCGTGCTCGGACACCAGCAGCACCGCGCCGCCCCATTCACCGCCGAGGGCGAAGCCCTGGATCAGCCGCAGCAGCGTCAGCAGGATCGGCGCGAGCACGCCGACCGCGGTGTACGTGGGCAGCAAACCCATCGCGAACGTCGAGCCGCCCATCATCAGCAGGCTCACGACCAGCAGTTTCTTGCGTCCGATCCGGTCGCCGAAGTGCCCGAACACGAGTCCGCCGATCGGCCGCGCGAGGAAGCCGACCGCGTAGGTGAGCAACGCCAGCAGGGTGCCGGTGAGCGGGTCGGCGGTCGGGAAGAACAGCTTGTTGAAGACCAGCGCGGCGGCCGAGGTGTAGAGGAAGAAGTCGTACCACTCGATGGTGGTTCCGATCAGCCCGGCTCCGACGACGCGCAGCAGCTTTTTGTCCATAGTGGACTCCACTCCGTTGTGGGGAAAGGGGATTTCAGCCGGCGGTCCAGCCGCCGTCAACGGGAAGCGACGCACCGGTGACGTGCCCGGCGGCCTCGCCGCACAGCCACACCACGAGATCGGCGACGTCCGAGGGTTCGATCAGCCGCTTGATCGCGACCCGGCGCAGCAGAACCTGTTCGAGCACTTCTTCTCGCGGCACCCCGTGTTCGGCGGCCTGCGCTTCGATCTGCCCGGTGACGAGCGGCGTCCGGACGTAGCCGGGGTTCACGCAGTTGCTCGTCACCCCGTGCTCCGCGCCTTCGAGAGCGGCCACTTTGGACAGTCCCTCGAGCGCGTGTTTCGCCGTGACGTAAGCGGCTTTGTACGGACTCGCCCGCACGCCGTGCACGCTCGACATGTTCACGATCCGGCCCCAGCCGCGCGCGTACATCGCGGGAAGGCACTGGCGGATCAGCAAAAACGGCGCGGTCACCATCAACGACTGGATGAAGGCGAACCGCTCGGGCGGGAATTCCGGCAGCGGCGCGACGTGCTGCACGCCCGCGTTGTTGACGAGCACATCGACGTCCACCGGCAGGGTCGCCAGCGCCGCCGGGTCGGTCAGGTCCACGACGTGCGCCTGCCCGCCGACCTCAGCGGCCGCCTCCTCCGCCCCGGCGACGTCCACGACGTGCACCTTGGCCCCGGCCGCGCCGAACGCCCGCACGCAGGCCAGCCCGATGCCGCTGCCGCCGCCGGTCACCAAGGCGGTGCGTCCGGCGAGGGAACTGTGACTGGTCATGGCCGGAAACAGTAAGTCGCTCCGACCTGGGCGACCATGGCTCAACCCACCCCAGAACGCCGTCCGGTCATGTGGTCAGACCACACGTCTCAGCCAGCGGCCGACGAGATGCTCCGCGCCTCGTTCGCCCCGGTTTCGAAGGCCTCGCAGCAGAAGAGCAGCCACTCGCGGACCCCGTCCGGGGTCCCGCCGGCGAACCCCTGAGCCAGCTCGACATACCGCGGAACGCGCCGGAAATACGCGACCTCCGGCACCGTCAAAGCCTTCGGGTCCAGCCCAGTGGCGACCATCGACAGCCGTGCCGCCGCCCGCGCGACCACCCCGTCCGCCGAACCGAACGGGGCCAACGCCAGCAGCTCGCCGTGCACCACCGCGGTCAGCACCGGGCCCGGCACCGAGGTGGCACCGGTGACGAGCTGAGCCAGCAACTCCAGCCGCTCGCCGCCGCGCCGCGGACGGCCGAGCTGGTCCGGATCCGACACAACGTCCGACGCGGCCAGCAAATGCAGCCGGGCCAAGGCCTGCAACGGAGCCCGCCGCCACGTCGGCAGCAGCGACTCCAGCTTCTCCGCGACCCGCAGCGCACCGGCGAGCAGCGGGTCGGTCACCGAACCGTCTTCCGGCAACTCGGGGTTGGCCCCGTCGATCCCGGCCGAAGCCCGAGCCGCGCGCACCGAAGCCTCCGCCGCGGTTTCCGCCCCGCCCCGCAGATTCGCGGGCAGCCGGTGCACGGCGAAGATGGCGTCCTGCGCGGCTTTCGCTGCCGCGGCAACGCCGTCCAGCTCCAGCAGCGGCTTCAGCGGATCGCTCATGCCGTCGCCTCCATAACGAGTTGCACGCTGGTTGCCGAGAAGGCGACGGCATGAACATCGATGATTCGCTCGCAAGCAGCGCTCATGCGTCGAGCACCTGCCCCGCGCGCTCGACCACCGGAGGCAGCACCGACCACGGGAAGTTGATCCACCGGTCGGTCCGCTTCCACACGTACTCGCACTTCACCGTCGAGGCGGGCTTCTCGTAAACCACCGCGCAGCGCACGTCCGCGACGTGGTCGGCACAGAAGTCGCGGACCAGTTTGAGCGTCGCGCCGGTGTCCGCGACGTCGTCGGCGACCAGCACCTTCTTGTGTGTGAGATCCACCACGTTGGGCACCGGCGGGAGCATGACCGGAAGGTCCAGCCGCTGGTCGACCCCGGTGTAGAACTCGACGTTCATCACGTGCAGGTTCTTCACGTCGAGCGCGTACCCGAGCGCGCCGGCGACGAACAGCCCGCCGCGCGCGATGGAGAGGATGAGGTCGGGGACGAACCCGTCCGCGGCGACTTCCCGTGCCAGCTCCCGGCTCGCCGAACCGAACAACTCCCACGTGAGGTTTTCTCGTTCCTCGGCCATGCGCGCTCTCTTTCTCGGGTGGTCCGCCGAGCATAAGCGGCCGTAAAGTGGACTGCTGAAATGACCGGGAAATGGCACTTCGGCACATCCACTTGCCGTCGTAGCGTGAGCCCGTGACCTGGAACGAGCATCCCGTCCTGTCCGGCCGCCACGTACGGCTCGAACCCCTCGCGCCCGAGCACGCCCCCGGCCTGCTCGAGGCAGGCGCCGACCCGGGCATCTGGGCCTGGCTGAGCGTCCGGCAGCCCGCCGACCTCGGCGAAGCCGAGACGATGGTGAAGGACGCGCTCGCCGACCCGGACCGCCGCCCGTGGGCGCAGATCGACGTCGCGTCCGGCCGCGTCGCCGGCACCACTTCTTATTACCAGGTAGTAGCGAAGCACCGGATCCTCTCGATCGGGCACACCTGGATCGGCGCGGAATTCCAGCGCACCGCGCTCAACACCGAGGCCAAATTCCTCCTTCTGCGCAACGCCTTCGAGGACTGGGGCGCGCAGCGCGTCGCGTGGGAAACCGACAACCGCAACCTCCGTTCGCAACGCGCCATCGAACGGCTCGGCGCGCTCCGCGAGGGCGTGCTGCGCGCGCACCGGATCCGTCCGGACGGCACGACCCGGGACACGGTGCTCTACTCGATGACGGACGCCGAGTGGCCGGGCGCCCGTGCCCGGCTGCTCGCCCGCCTCGGCTGAGCCTCGCCGCACGGCGCTTGGAGCTGTGCGCGCAACGTGGCTGCAACCTTGTCGTAGGCGGACTAACGTCGCTAGCGTTCCCTGAGCCGCGGGTTCGCACTACAGGAGGCTTTGCACCATGACCGAGCAGTCCCCAGCGTTGGACAACCTGCTCACGGAGAGCCGCACGTTTCCTCCCAGCGAAGAGTTCGCTGGTCAGGCGAACGCGAAGGCCGAGTTGTATGCGACGGCGGACGCTGACCGGGAGAAGTTCTGGGCCGGGCAGGCGGAGCGGCTGTCGTGGGACACGAAGTGGTCCCAGGTATTGGACTGGACCAATGCGCCGTTCGCGAAGTGGTTCGTGGGCGGGAAGCTGAACGTCGCCTACAACTGCGTGGACCGGCACGTCGAGTCCGGCCACGGGGACCAGGTCGCGATCCACTGGGTCGGCGAGCCGGGCGACACGCGCGACATCACCTACGCGCAGCTGAAGGACGAGGTCTCGAAGGCCGCGAACGCGCTGTCGTCGCTGGGCGTCGTGGCCGGGGACGTCGTGGCGATCCAGCTGCAGATGGTGCCTGAGGCGATCTTCGCGATGCTGGCGTGCGCGCGGATCGGCGCCCTGCACAGCGTGGTCTTCGGCGGTTTCTCGCCGACGGCGCTGCGCGCGCGGGTGGACGACGCGGCGGCGAAGATCGTGATCACCTCGGACGGCCAGTACCGCCGCGGCAAGGCCGCGCCGATGAAGGCGAACGTCGACGAAGCCTTGCAGGGCGCGGAAACCGTGCAGAAGGTGATTGTCGTCAAGCGCACCGGCAGCGACCTCGAGGGCGAGACGCCGTGGACCGAGGGCCGCGACCTGTGGTGGCACGAACTGGTCGACGGACAGTCCACCGAGCACAAGCCGGAAGCGTTCGATTCCGAGCACCCGCTGTTCATCCTGTACACCTCGGGCACCACCGGCAAGCCGAAGGGCATCCTGCACACCTCCGGCGGCTACCTGACCCAGACGGCGTACACGCACAACGTCGTGTTCGACCACAAGCCGGGCGAAGACGTCTACTGGTGCACCGCCGACATCGGCTGGATCACCGGACACTCCTACATCGTGTACGGGCCGCTGGCGAACCGCGTGACCCAGGTCGTCTACGAAGGCACGCCGAACACCCCGCACGAGGGCCGGCACTGGGAAATCATCCAGAAGTACAAGGTCTCGATCTACTACACCGCGCCGACGCTGATCCGCACCTTCATGAAGTGGGGCGAGGACATCCCGGCGAAGTACGACCTGTCTTCGCTGCGCGTGCTGGGAAGCGTCGGCGAGCCGATCAACCCCGAGGCCTGGATCTGGTACCGCGACAAGATCGGCGCGAACAAGACGCCGGTCGTGGACACGTGGTGGCAGACCGAGACCGGCGCGATCATGATCTCGCCGCTGCCCGGCGTCACCGCGGCCAAGCCGGGTTCCGCGCAGCGCGCGCTGCCGGGCATCTCGGCGAAGGTCGTGGACGACACCGGCACGGAGGTCCCGCACGGCGGCGGCGGATACCTGGTGCTGGACAAGCCGTGGCCGTCGATGCTGCGCGGCGTGTGGGGCGACGACGAGCGCTTCCGCGACACCTACTGGTCCCGCTTCTCCGAGCAGGGCTTCTACTTCGCGGGCGACGGCGCGAAGTACGACGAGGACGGCGACATCTGGCTGCTCGGCCGGGTGGACGACGTGATGAACGTGTCCGGGCACCGGATCTCCACCACCGAGGTCGAGTCCGCGCTCGTCTCGCACCCGACGGTCGCCGAGGCCGCGGTCGTCGGCGCGACCGACCCGACCACCGGACAGGGCATCGTCGCGTTCGTGATCCTGCGCGGCAACGCCGTTGACGGCGGGGACGAAGCGGTGCAGGAACTGCGCAACCACGTCGCGAAGGAGATCGGGCCGATCGCGAAGCCGCGCCAGATCATGGTCGTGGCCGAGCTGCCGAAGACCCGTTCCGGCAAGATCATGCGCCGGCTGCTGCGCGACGTCGCGGAGAACCGCCAGATCGGCGACGTCACCACGCTCGCCGACTCGTCGGTGATGGACCTCATCTCCTCCGGACTGAACTCCGGCAAGGAGGAGTAAGTTCTTCACCGTCAGGAAGGGGCTCTCCCGGCTGGGAGGGTCCCTTCCTGCATTGTTCCCCTGAAAGTGCGGGCATCGAACGCATGTTCTAAGATGCCCGCGTACCCAACCCAGATCCGGGCAAGGAGACGACACGAATGTCCGTGGAAGCCTTGACGCACGACGAGGACACTGCGGCCGGGCCGGCGGCGGCGTCATCGCCGCAGGCCGCCGGCACCCCGGAGGCCCCGGAAGTCGCCGAGCCCACTGCCGCTCCGGAAGCTTCGAGCGCCCCGGCGGACGCTCCGAAGCCGGAGTCTTCGCAGGCTGAGGAGACCCCGGCGGTCGAATCGCCGAAGCCGAAGCGCGGCCGCCCGAAGGCCGCGGCGTCGACGGCGAAGAAGACCCGCACCGTGGAGCTGACGCTCACCGTCACCGGCACGGCGGACGGCGAGTGGCAGGCCGAGCTGAAGAACGGCGCCAAGTGGGTCGCGAAGGGCCTGGCGGTCCCGGCCGCGGCGGTGTCGCGGGCAGCGAAGGAACTGCACGACGACCTGTCCGGCCCGATCGACGAGGTCATCAACGCCGCCCGCGAGGCGCAGGCCGCGAAGGTCGCGCAGCTGGAGGCCGAGCTCGAAGCCGCGAAGGCGGCGCTGGCCGAACTCGACAACTGAGCCAGACCCGGTTCGCCCGGGTCCGGTGCCCGCGGTGGCGCCGGGCCCGGGCGTTCGTCGTTTCAGCCCACCGGCGGCCGGCCGGGCAGCGGGGCCTTGAACTCGATCCACCGGCTGTCGGCGACCGCTTCGACGTGGTGGCACACCCCGCGCGGATGCACCACCACGTCACCCGGCCCGAGTTCGGACCAGACGCCGTCGACCGTGCCGCGCAGCCGTCCTTCCAGCACGTGCACGATGCTGTCGTGGTCGTGACTGTGCTCGGCCGACGCGACGCCTGCCGGATAACGGATTTCGTACGCCAGCCCGTGTTCCGCGCGCGCCCGTTCCCGGATCAGCCCGGTGCCGCCGCGCAACGGCTGCCCTTCCACCACCGACAACGTCCGCCACTCCTGCTCCATCCCGGCAGCCTATTCGCCTGGTCAGGCAAGGCACAATTCATTGAGGATTGCCTTTCTTAACCGAATTCCAGCACCCGGGAAAATGTCGCGCGGAAACAATTTCCGTGATTCACTGAAGCCGTGACCGAAACGATGGGCGACGCGGTGCACGCGCACGAACCGCACGACGATCTCGGCGGCAAGCTGAACTGGCTGCGCGCCGGGGTTCTCGGCGCGAACGACGGGATCGTGTCCGTCGCGGGCATCGTCGTGGGCGTCGCCGGAGCCACCACCGACAGCACCACGATCCTCACCGCCGGAATCGCCGGACTCGTCGCCGGCGCGTTTTCCATGGCGGGCGGGGAATACGTGAGCGTGAGCACCCAGCGCGACACCGAACGCGCGCTGCTGCGGCTCGAGAAGCACGAGCTGAAAACGATGCCGGAGGCCGAGGAACGCGAACTCGCGCAGATCTACGAGGACAAGGGCCTCTCGCCGGAGCTGGCGAAGCAGGTCGCGCGCGAGCTGACCGAAAAGGACCCGCTGCAGGCGCACGCGGAGGCCGAACTCGGCATCGACCCGGACAACCTGACGAGCCCGTGGCAGGCGGCGTGGGCGTCGCTGCTGGCGTTCTCCGTCGGCGCGCTGCTGCCGTTGCTGGCGATCGCCTGGGCATCGGTCGGCGTCCGCGTCTGGGCGTGCGCGCTGGCGGTGGTCGTCGGCCTCACGCTCACCGGTTACGTGAGCGCGAGGCTCGGCAACGCGCAGGCGGGGCGCGCGATCGCCCGAAACGTCGGCGTCGGCGCCCTCACCATGCTCGTCACTTACTTCGTCGGAGTGCTTTTCGGCACCACCGTCGGTTAGCTCAGCATTCGTCGGCACCCGGTACCGCAGGCATCGACGAAGTCGGTACCCGGCGCAACTCGGCCAGGGCACTCGCGACGGTGAGCAGCAAGGTCAGCGCCGCCGCGCCGATCAACGCGGTGACCGGGGTGAACGACGCCAGCGCCAGTGCCGTCAGCGTCGCGGTGAGCGTGTAGCCGACTCCCTGCACCGCATACATGACGGAGTATCCGCCGGTGTGCACCTCCGCCGGCAGTGCTTCACGCAACGAGAGGTTGCGCGTCACGGCCACGGCCGCCTGGCAAAGACCACCGACGACCAAGACGACGCTGATCGCGATCAAGCCGGGCACGACCGCGATCAACGCCACGCAGGCCGACATGCCGACCAGAAGCACCAGGCTCTGCGTCCGCACCGCACCAGGCCATTTCCGCAGCCCGTAGACGAACGCGCCCACCGCGCTCGACCCCGAGAACACTGTCAGCAGCACCCCCGCCCAGCCGGTCTGCAGGTGCCGGAACTCCAGCAGCGGAGCAAGGATCAGCTCCGCGGCCGACAGCAAAGCCATCGACGCGGCGCTGGTCAGGTAGATCGGCCAAGCCGCCAGCAATTGCCGACCATGGCCCCTGGTCTTCGCCGGTGTCTTCGCCGGCGCCGCGGCGCCGGCCGGTCCGGGCAGCAGGGGCAAGGTCAGTGCCGCGACCGCCATCGCCGCCGCGCCGACCTCGAGAGGCACCTCGGCGCCTGCCCACAACGCCAGCGAAACCGACAGGCCTGGTGCGATGGCCCAGATCGCCTGGGTCAGGGTGGATTCGGCACTCAATGCCGACGCGACAACGTCCTCGTCGACCAGCCGGGTCAGCATCGCCCGCATGCCGCCCGGGCTCGCCGCCGGGCAGCCACCGGCCAGCGCGGCCAGGACCACCAGCACCGGGTCCGGAGCCGAGGAGGCGAGGGCGAGGCCCCCGAACGCGACCGCCCCCGCTCCCAGCCCGAGCGCCAGCCCGGGCTTGCCCCGGCTGACCGGCAGGGTGCCGATGAACAACGCGCCGAGCACCTCGCCGACGACGTAGGCGGCGGCGAGGGTCGCGCCGAGCGAATAGCCGCCCGGCCGGTCCCTGGCCAGGAAGACAAGCCCCAGCGGTGCCATCGCGATGGGCAGCCTGGCCACCACCGCGACCAGCGCCCAGAGGAGCACCGGTTTCTTGGCCAGCCCCCGGTAGCCCATGAACACGCCTCCGTTCCTCGATGCGATCGGCTCGATGCCGGGATCAGCTGATCGGCAGCTTCCCGATCCGGTCTTCCAGTTCCGTGGCGTGCTCGACGTTTTCCGCGATCAGGCAATACTCGACGGTCCCCCCGGTGACGTCGTCCGAGGTGAGCACCACGCCGCTGCGGTCCTTCCGATCGAACGCGAGACCGCCGGCCCGAAGGGCCGCCAGCGCCTGGTCGAACGAGGGCACCGGCCAGAAATGCCGCTGCATCACCACCCGCTCCCGCAGAAACCCCGGGCCGACGAGATGCTGCGCGATCCGGGTGACATGCGTTGATCCGCCGACCCGCCCGTTCACCTCGTTGAGCAGTACTTCCCCCGCCGGGGTGACAATTCCGTCGATGCTGATCAGCCCGCGGTAGCCCATGCCCCGAATGGCCTGGCACAGGTTTTCCGCGGCTTCGAGGTAACCCGGCCAGCCGGGGTGAGCCGCGGACTGAGCTGGGATCACCAAGCCGTTGAAGATCGGCTTGGTCAGCATTTCTCCGTGCCCGAAGAGCTCGACGCCGTCGTCGGTGATGCTCATCTCGACGTACACCGGCGTGCAGTCCGGCACGTAGTGCTCCACCACGACCCGGCGGCGGCCGTCGCCGGAGTACCACGGCCAGCGGCGCCTGACCAGAGCGCGCAGCGCCTCGCGATCCGGGACGGTGATCACCTCGGCCGCGCCGATCGGCGTGACCCCGTCGTGCGGGCTCAGGATCTCGTTGCCGTAACCGCCGACGTGCTGGTCTTGTTTGACGATCGCGCACCGGCCGCTGGAAAGCAGTTCCCAGAGCCATTCCTCGGCGGCGGCGGGGTCCGCGGTCACCCGGCCCTCGGGAATCGGGCAGCCCGTGCCGCCCGCCAGCGCCCGGAAGACCGATTTGCTGTTGAGCAGGTCGCTTCCGCCCTGCCCGACGAAGCCGAACCCGGGGGTGTCCGCGGCCAGCCCGTGCCGCCGGGCCAGCCGGACCATCACGGCGTCGAAGATGATCGGGAACAAGCGCGAAGCGCCGGTTTCCTCGATCGCCGCGGCCAGCGCGCGGTCGAAGCGGCTGTCCTCGAACCGGTCGGCCGACAGAACGTCCAGGCCGAACCGGCCCGGCGGCGGCGCGATGACCCGGATCTTGCCGAGGTCGACGTCCATCAATTCGGTGAGGTACCGCGCGAAAGACTCGCTCGGCGGATGCGGCACCACCAGGATGTCGCCTTCCCCGACGTAGAACAGCATGCGCTGGGCGGTGTAGCCGGCGAGCCGGCGCTGCTCGTCGGTGAGCACGGCGAGGTCGCCGACCATGTGCTCGGTGCGGTTGTTGGCCACGAAGAGAGTGGGCATGTTCGCTTCCTTTCGCTTCGAGCGGGCGGGATTCCGGGCGCTGCTCAGCCCGGCCACGCGCTGGCCACCAGGCGAGCCTGGTCGGGGTTGAGCCGGGGATCGCACAGCGGTTCCGTCCCGGCGGGCAATCCGGCGAGTTCCTCCTCCTGAAGGACGCATTCGACGACCTCGTCCGGAGTAGCCTCCAGGTGCAGCCCGCCCGCCACGCCGTGCTCGGACCGGACCGCGCTGTGGAAGCCGAGCATCTCCCGGATCACGGAACCGACCAACCGGGTCTTGCGCCCTCCGGCGGCACGGAAAGTGTTGCCGTGCATGGGATCGCACAACCAGATCACGGGATGCCCGGCCCGGCGGACCGCCGCGACGAGTCCCGGCAGCCGGTCGCCGACCTGGCTCGCCCCGAGCCGGGCGATGAGAGTCAGCCGGCCCGGTTCGCGGCTGGGGTCGAGCCGTTCGCACAGCTCGACCAGGTCCGCGGCTTCGAGGCCGGGACCGACCTTGCAGGCCACCGGATTGGCGACCCTCGAGAGCAGGTTCACGTGGGCCCCGTCGAGCTGCCGCGTGCGGTCTCCGATCCACGGCCAGTGGGTCGAGGCCAGCACCAGCTGGTCGTCGTCCCGGCGCAGCAACGGCAGTTCGTAGTCCAGCACCAGCGCTTCGTGACTGGTCCATACCCGAGGACGGCTCAACCCCGATGGGCGAGTGCGGCGCAGCGCCTCGGACACCCGGGCGGCGGATCGGTAGCCGTCCACCAGCCGCCGCGCGTCCGGCGTCCGGGACTTCGCGTCGAAAGCCGGATCGTTGACCAGGTGGCCGCGGAATGCAGGCAGTTCGACTCCGTCTCTGACCTCGAAGGGCGATGACCGCGGCTTGGCGAACTGCCCGCCGATCCGGCCGACCGTGACGACGGGACGGCTCGACTGTTCGCTCATCAGGTCGCCGAGCCGCACGAGAAGTTCCGCTTTGCGCGCGACGTGTTCGTGAGTCGCGTGCCGCGGGTCCTCCGCGCAGTCGCCTGCTTGGAGCACCCGCAACCGGCCCTCGGCGACTCCGGCGAGAAGGCCGCGAAGCTCGTCGACCTCGGCCGCGGTGACCAGTCCTGGTGCGGCCCGCAGCCATTCGGTCGAAACGGCCAGCGCCGCCGGATCCGGCCAGCTGGGCTGCTGCCCGGCCGGAAGCGCGCGCAAGGCGTTGAGTTCGGCTTCCGGCAGCGGTGCCGCGGGCCTGCTGACGACGAAGCTGGGAGACACGACGGACATCGATCAATCCTTTGCGGTCGGAACGGAACGAAGGCGGCCGACGGTGCGCACTCCCGGCCACAACGCCGTGCTGACGAGATTCCGCAGCAAGTGCGGGCCGTGCTCGGTGAGCAGCGATTCCGGATGGAACTGGACTGACGTGAATCCGGAGCCGCTCACCGCGTGCACCTCGCCGGTCGGCTCGTCCCGGCTCAGCCGCACCGGCTCCGTGGAGTACGCGCTGAACAGGCTCTCGCTGTCGGACCGGGCGGCGAACGTGTTGTAGAAGCCGACATCCACGTTCTCGCCGAACAGATCGATGCGGTGCCGCACCCCTTGATTGGGCTCGGGACGACGAACCACGTCGAGTCCCAGCAGTCTGCAGAGCACCTGGTGGGACAGACACACCGCGACGAATGCGCGGCGGTCAGCGAGCAATTGCTCGATCAAGGCGCCGAGGGCGGCGATCTTCGGCTGACCGCTGTCGTTGGGATCGCCCGGGCCAGGACCGGGCACCACCACGTCGAACTCCTCGTGCGAGGGCCGAGAACGCCAGGGCACGACGGAAACGACGAGGCCGAGCGCACGCAACTGGTGGGCGAGCATCGCGGTGAAAGTGTCTTCGTTGTCCACGACCAGTGCCCGTAGCCCGGTCAGTTCGGGGGCCTGCCAATCGACGCCCGCCCGGTCGCGCAGCCAGAACCGGGCCAGCCCGCTGTTGCGAGCGGCGAGGCCGCGCCGGATGTCGGGATGACGGCTCAGATCGAGGCCTGCCGTTCCGCTGGCCGAGCGTTGCTCGCCCCGCAGCGCGGAGAGCAGACCAGCCGCTTTCGCGTGGGTCTCGGCCACTTCGCTGTCCGGGTCGGAATGGCGGACCAAGGTCGCCCCGACTCCGAACGCGAGAGAACCGTCCGGCGCCAGTTCGGCCGTGCGGATGAGAATCGCGGAGTCCATCTCGGGCCTGCCCTCGGCGTCGTGGCCGATCAGCGCGGCCACCCCGCTGTAGTAGCCGCGGCCCGCGGGTTCGTGTCGCTTCAGGACCTGGCACGCGCTTTCCACCGGGCTGC
Source organism: Streptomyces sp. AA4 (assembly GCF_000158875.1). NCBI lineage: Bacteria > Bacillati > Actinomycetota > Actinomycetes > Kitasatosporales > Streptomycetaceae > Streptomyces > Streptomyces sp. AA4. The sequence goes on from NZ_GG657746.1 coordinate 7,938,919, forward strand.
CGGTCACCGTGGGGGCGAGAAGAGTCCGGCGCAGGATCTCGTGCGGAGGCTGGGCCGTCCGGCCGCGGACGAAGTACTCGGTGTGTGCCAGATGCCGCATCTGCCGAAGGCAAGGCCCGTCGATCTCGACGCCTTCGGCACAGACCCCCGCCATCATCTTCAGTTCCTCGTCGACAACCATGTACAGCTCCTCGACCTCTTTGCGGTCGTCTAGGAAACTGAGTGCCTGCTCGACAGAAGGCCCGGTCGCGCCATAGCGCAGAGTGCCGCTGATCGGATTCATCGTGGCGATGCCCGCCGACAGGCCGACGTGCCGCTCCGGACTCGCCCCGACGAACGTACGTCCGCCCGTGTGCACGAGGAAGGTCCAGTGCGCGCCGTCCTCGCCCAGCAGCAATCGGCGAAACAGAGTCAGCTCGGTGGCCACGGAGCAATTCCGCACCCGGGCCGAGAAAGACCGTTTGATCACGAAGTTGGCCCCAGCCCCGGAGCCGATTTCCTCGGCGAGCACTTTCGCGACGATGCGTGCGTAATCGTCGTCGGCCAGGTCGAAACCGGCCGCGTCGAAGCGCACCTCGCTGTCCGGTACCGCGGCGAGGAAGTCGGTCAGGCTGATGGTCGTCGCCGTGCGGATCCGCATCGCCAGCAACGGCGCGTGGTCGTCTTGGCAGGCGTATCCCCGTTCGACGACCTGCCGGAACGGCACCAGCACCAACGTCGCCGGGCCGGTGCGAGGACGTTCCGGCGTTTCCGCCGCCAGGTCCGAAAGACTCGACAGCTCGGCCATCGGCCCGCGGAACAGCTCCAGTGTCCCGGTCCCGGTCGCACCCGGCCGGTACAGCAGAGCGAACGGTTCCCCGTCGGTCGCGAACTCCCGCGAGAACGTCTCCTGGTCGCTCACGGGCTCCCCTCCTTCCCCAGTACGTCGTGCAGGAAACCGTCGACGTGACCAGCGACGGCAGGCAAACGTTCCTCCGCAAGCAAACCGAAGTGGCCGCCGTCGACCACCTCCGTGCGCAGCCGGCTCGAAAGCCGTTCCCAGTCCGCGCGCTGCCGCGGCACCGGACCGTCGCCGCAAGCCAGCAACAGGACGGGCCCGGCGTACGGAACGCTCACCTGATGTCCGGCCGCGGCCCGTACGTGCGCGGTCGCGGTACGGCGCAGACGGTTCCGGTCCGCCTCCGGCAGCGAGGCAGGCCATCCGTCCACAATGGATTGAGTGAACGCGGCGAGGTCCGCGTCCGGTGACAGCCGGGCGAAGCTGTCGAGCAGCACGACCGCGGGCCGGTGTCCTTCGTGCGCGGCGAGATGAGCCGCGACGTGCCAGGCCAGCACTCCGCCGAGCGACCATCCGGTCAGCACCGCCGGTGCGGCCGGCAGACCGCGGATCGCGGCCAGGCAGCGGGATACCATCGCCGGTACGTCAGTGTCGGGCTCTTCGCCCGCGGCGAGGCCCGTCGCCCGCACCGCGTGCACGTCGCCGTGCTCGGCAAGCGTGGCCGCCAACCCCAGGTAGGGCAGGAAACCACCGCCCGCGGGAGGAAGCACGACGAGCTGGCGGCCGGTCCGTCCGGAAGCGAGCTTCCGCAGCTCCGGGACGAGCACCGCGCGGCTCACGCGGCACCTCGCCCGGCCTCGACAAGCCCGGCCAGCGCGCGCACAGTCGGCTCCCGGAAGAAATCCAGCACCGGCACTTCGACCCCGTGCTCGGCTTCGATCCGGCTGAGCACGACCACCACATTCAGCGAGTGCGCACCGTGGTCGAGCAGCGACCCGTCAAGAGGAACCGGCGCGCCAAGCGCCTCCTCCCACCACCGTCGCAGCTGCGCCTCCAGCGCATTCGACGGCACTCCGGCCGCGGACGGCGACTCGTCTCCCACCGCCTCGGCCGCCTTGCGCACCAACGCTTCCCGGTCGAGCTTCCCGGTGAATCCAGTCGGGATCGAGCTGACCGGGAAAACCCGGACGGGGACCATGTATCCGGGCAGCCGCCGGGAAAGGGCCGCACGCACCGCGTCCGGCTCCGGGTCGCCCTCAGGCACGAAAAACAGCATCAGCCGCTGCCCCGGCGCGACCGCGGCGACCGCGCGCTTCACTCCGGCGATCCCGTTCGCCGCGGCCTCCACCTCTCCCAGTTCGACCCGGTAGCCGCGGATCTTCACCTGGCCGTCGCCCCGGCCGAGGTAAACCAGTTCGCCCCCCGCGTCGGCCAGCACCTGATCGCCGGTGCGGTATTCGCCGTCGACGAATCGTTCGGCGGAGAGCCGCGGATCGCGGACGTAGCCCAACGCCGGCGCGATCCCGCCGAGCCGAAGTTCGCCGGGCACGCCGGGAGGAGCCGACCGCCCGGCCGCGTCGACGATCCGGGCGACCACGCCGGGGAGCGGACGGCCGATCGGGGCGTGCACCCGCCACGGCTGGTCCGCGGCCCGGAAGAAGGCCGCGGTGGCGACGTGGGTTTCGGTCGGGCCGTACATGTTCACGAGCACGATGTGCGGCCGCTCGGCGAAGAACCGCTGCACCGATTCGTCTGCCACCAACTGCTCGCCCGCCACGCAGAGAAACCGGGCCGCGGGCAACAGTTCTCCTGCCGCCTGCGCGGCTCTGGCGAAGGCGCCGAGCGCGGCGGCGGGGAGATAGACGTGAGTCACCTCGGCCAGCGCCGCCCGGCGCACCAACGCGGGCAGGTCCTGCCGGTCGACCGGTCGTCGCGAAACGACGGTCCCGCCCGCCAGCAAGGCAGGAAAGATCTCTTGGAAAGAAACGTCGAAGCCGAGCGGCGCGTACTGCAGGAATCTCGTCCGAGGAGACATGTCCAGCGCGCTCTGCTGCCATGCGGCGAGGTTCGCCAACGGCGCGTTGGCCATCAAGACGCCCTTAGGCCGTCCCGTCGAGCCTGAGGTGAACATCGTGTAGACGCCGCACGCGCCGTCTCCGCCGGAAGCGGGTTCTGTCGCGGGGCCGCGGAGTTCTTCGATGGGATAAACGCGAGCCCCGGGAAATTCGCCTTCGCCGACCACCGTCTCGCAACCAGCCTGCTCGACCATGGCTGCCAGCCGTTCGCGGGGAAGGTCCGTTTCCAGCGGCAGATAAACGGCTTGGCACGAAAGAATCGCCAGTACCGCGACCACGCTGTGCACGAGGTCTCCGGTGGTCACGCCGACGATGTCGCCCGGGCCCACGCCGCGTTCGGCCAAGCCGCCGGTCGCTTCCCGGACGCGTTTCGCGAGTTCGCCGTAGGCGAGCCGGGTCCGCCGTTCCTCCACCGCGACCGCGTCCGGGCAGGCGTCGGCGACCTCGAGCACTCGTCGCGCGAAATCGCAATATTCCACGACGTTGCCCGGAAGCTCGCGCACCGCGGAACCGTTGCCGAACAGCTCGCGCACCGGGACGCCGCCGCGCTCCCGGCCTACGGCGGCGATGGCCGACCGAAGGGAGTCCAGGTAACCGGAGACCACGGGATCCGGCACCAGCCGCCGGTCGTGCTCGACCTCCAGCAGCCACCCTTGCCGGGTCGGCTTCGCCCACAGCAGCAAATCGAACTTCGCGGTGTCGTTGCCGTGCTGGCGCATCGAACGAACCGGCGCGCCCGCTCCCCCGTCGTCCGCCGGTTCTTGCATCGTCAGCAGCGTGGTGAAGACCGGGTTCCGATTGCCCCGGCGTTCGGGCTTCAGATGGGCGGCGACCCGGCTCAGCGGCACGGCCGCGTTCCGGCGCGCCCGCGCCGCCTCGGGTGCCACGGCGTCGGCGACGAAGCCGGCGAAGGACTGGTCCCAGTCCACCCGCACGGCCACCGGCACGGTGTTCACGAAGAACCCGCACAGGTCGAAGGACGCACCGGTCCTGCGGGTCATCACGCTCGTCCCGAAAACGACGGCGTCCTCGCCGGTGTGCCGGGCCAGCGTCGCCGAGTGCAGTGCGGCGAACAGGGTGAACGGGCTGATCTCGAGCTCGCGGCAGACCTGGTCGATTCCGGACGATTCCGCTGGAGTGAGCGGGATTTCCCGACGAGCGCCGGCGAAAAGCGTCTCGGCCGGACGGCCCGGAAGCGGATACAGCACGGTCGGGGACACTCCCCGGAGCCGATCGGCCAGCGCGGCCGCCGCGGCGTCCGCTTCCGGCGCGGCCGCCGCCGCGACCTGCTCGGCGAGTTCTCCGGCAAAGGCCGCTTCCCGTTGCGGAACCAGGTCCTCGACTTCCAGTTTTCCCTGCAGGGCCAGATTCAGCTCGGTCCGAAGCACGCCCACCGAGTAGCCGTCGAAGACCGAATGGTGCACCGCGAGTACGAGCACGGCGCGCGACCGGTCATCGGCACGCAGGTGCACCGCGCGGACAAGAGGCGGCCGGTCGAGCGCGAAAGCCGTGGCGCCGACTTCTTCGAGCGCGGCGGCCCGGCAGAGCTCGAACTCCGCCGCCGGAGCCGACCAGTCCCGGAGCACCCCGGAACTGCCCACGTCCGAAGCCACTAGCAGCGCACCGTCGTCCGGCCGTTCCGGCAGCCCGGAGCGCAATGCCGGTTGCACCGCCAGCACCGCGGCGAAAGCCTCGGCGAGATCCGCCGGTTCGCACCCCGGATCCACCTCCGCCTCCACCACGACGTTGTAGAGATGGGGCACCGGGACGAATCGATCGACCGCGAGCAGTTCGCGCTGGGCGTCGGTGACCGGCAACGCCACCGCTCGCATGTTCCCCAGATCGCTAGACATGCGATTTCCTCCCTCGGATGGATGTGCTCCGGCTCAAGCGGGCTGGCGCAGCCATTCGCGCACCGGGACCGTCACGGTCACCGGCTCGTCGTCCTCGCCGAGGACGACGCCCGCCGCCTGCTCGACGAACAACCTGGCCGGCGCGTTGCGCGCGGTCGGCCGCACCGGCAAGCGGAGTGCCGAAAGCCCCGACCGGGCGGCTTGGTCCGCCGCGAACCGCAGCACTTCCTGCTCGACGCGGCGGTTGAGGACCCGGCAGCTGAGCAAGAACACCGGGAGTTCGAGGGCGTCGCCCTTGGTTTCGGCGACCACCAGGCCGACCGTGCCGTAGTCGCCGAACCGGTCCGCGACTCGCACCGTCCAGCCTCGAGACCCGCTGGCCAGCAACGCGCGCAGCTCTCCGACCGAGTAGACGACACCGGCCAGGTTGAACTGCGTGGTGCGCGCGGTCAGCTGAGCGGCCCGGTCGAGCATGTCCTCGGTCAGCTCGGTGAAGCCGACCTCGATCTCGCACCTGTCGAGGAAGTCCTGATAGTCGGCACTGGCATCGCGCAGCGCGACCCGGTCGCCGCGGGTGGAGTACCAGTCGGCGCGCAACCGGTCCTCCTCGGTCACCACCAGCTGGTCGAAAGCCCAGGCGTGGTCGAGCTGACTGTCGATCTCCGCGGGGTCGCGCGACAGTTCCAGCACGGTGACGTCCGGCAGCTGAGCCCGTACCGACGCGCACTCCACGACGTCGTCGTCGACGAAGACGAACGAGCTCGGCGACAGGTCCAGTTCTTCGGCGAGCTCGCGCAGAGAATGCGCTTTCGGGTTCCACCCGATCCGGTGCGCGGAGACGTGCTGCCAGCCCAGCACCATGCCCGGATTGCGCTCGAAGACTTCCTTGACGTCTGCCTCGTTGTTTCTGCTGCACAGGCAGAGCAGCTTTCCGCGGGCGCGCTGGTCGAGCATGAACTCCTGCAACCGCCGGTGGGCCGCGGTGACCCGCACGCCGAGAGCTCCGTCCTCGCCGCAGACCCCGGCCCACAAGGTGTTGTCGCAGTCGAGCACGACGACCTTCTTCGGCTTGGCCCATACGCTCGCGGCGAGCCGCACGAGCTGAGTGCCGAGAGCGGCACAGTACTCGTCGGTATACGGCAAGTGTCCGATGCGGTCGGCGTACTCGTCGTGCACTTCTGTTACGCCGTAACGAGTTCCGAGTTCGTCGACGGCAACCGGGTACACCGCGGGCACGGCTTCGGCCGCGGCGACGAGGCGAGCGCCTGCCTCCCGGACCCACTGGCGGGTTTCCGGCCGGGCGCACACGGCGGGAGAAGCCGGCAGCACCGCCACGAACCAAGTGGCCGCCGCCAGGTCCGGGAGCCGTCCGAGCATCTCGACGAGTTCCGCGAGCATGGCGTCAGCCCGGTCTCGCCCGGCGGCGAATCCCCCGCCGCGAAAGAAGTCTTCGGGCCGCAGGAGAAGAACGTTGACGCCGTTGTGGCCGCGTAACGGGCTCGCGGGATCGTGCAGTGCTTCCAGCACCTGGCCGTACGGCGCGACCGCGAGCGGCCGTCCGCCTTCCCGCTCCGCGAGCAGCGCCGCCATCGGGCCGGTCACGGCATCGAGGGTGAAGGTTCCGGCAAGCGCGATCCCCGGTTTCCCGGCGCCGTTCATGCGGGCCTCGCCTCGACGTGCTCGCGGACCGCGCCGACGAACTCCCCGACCGTGGTGCCGGGCCGCAACGCGTGCACCGGAAGCTCGACGCCCAGCTCGCGCCACAGCCGGGAAAGCACGCGCACCGCGCGCAACGAATCGCCGCCCAGCACGGCGAACCGGTTCTCTGGAGCCACTTCGGCCACGTCCAGCACGTCTCGCAACGCCGTCAAAACTGTCTCTTCGACCCGGTCGGGCCGCCCGGCCGAGTTCACGGCCAGCGCGGAATTCCGGTGCTTCTCCATGAGATCACCCCAAAGAAGTTATTGCTTGGCTTATTGCGCCCCGGCGCGCACGCATGGGAGAGAAAACTCGAACACAGAGCGAACTTCCGCACTATTGCGGACTTTCGGAGGCTACCGCACCATTCACGGCGAGGACAACCAACTAACGAATCACCGTTCTCGTGCCATTTTTCGACAGCACTGTCAACCGGTCGCGTTTGTTCCCATAGCGCGGCCGCCCCTCGAATGGAGTACCTAAATGCTGCTTGCCCCCGCCGACCTCACCCTGTTCGCCGACGCGAGCGGAGATCGCAATCCCTTGCATGTCGATGCCGAATACGCTCGTCGGACGCCTTTCGGGCAACCAGTCGCGCACGGCGTGCTCACCGCCGTCGCGGCTCTCGACGAGGTTCCGGGGCCGCCGGGCGAGATCTCGGGCGTCGACCTCGAGTTCACGCGGCCGACGCATGCCGGCTTTCCCTACAGCACCAATATTTCCCACGATCCGGACGGCCGGACAAAGGTCACCGTCGCCGAGGGAGCGGAGACCTGCCTGACCGTCCGGCTGACCCACGGCCCCGGCGGCACCGCGGTCGCGGCGCCACGCCGTCCGCGCAGCCATCCGCGTTCCTTCGCACCGGAGGAATTCGCCCGGGGGCTCGCGGTCAGCGGCCAATACGGCCCGGGCAGCGAGCTGGACGCGCTCGTCGCGCGGTGGCCGGGAGCGGCCCGGCTGCTCGGGCGAACCGCGTTGACCGGGCTCCTGTGGTGCAGTTTTGTCGCGGGCATGGAACTTCCGGGCCGCGACTGCCTGCTCAACACCATTTCGCTGAGGCTGCGCCCGGCCGGCGGCCGGCCCGCGCTGCGGTACCGCGCGGAGGTCCGGGACTTCGATCCCCGTTTCGGTCTGCTCACCGTCGAGGCCGAACTCGACGACGGGGCGGCGGTCGTGGCCGAAGCGACCCTGGAGACGATGGTCCGCCGCCCGGTGCCGGGACCGGACAGCGACCGGCTCGTCGCCCTCCTGCCCTGTTCCGACCGGCTGTACGGGTGCACCGCGGCCATCGCGGGCGGAAGCCGCGGCCTCGGCGCGGCACTGGTGCTCGCGCTTGCCAGCCAAGGCGCCCGGGTGCTTGTCGGCCATCGGAGCGGCGACCTGTCCGAACTGGCCGTGAAAGGCGCGGAACTCGGTGGAGAGGTCGTGTCGTGCCCCGGCGACGCGGCAGACCCGGCCTGGGCCGACCAGGTCAGGCGACTCGCCGGCGATGAGCTGGATCTGCTGGTCTGCAGTGCCGCGCCGCCGATCCGCCCGCTGCGCTTGGACTCCGCGAGCCTGCCGCGCGTCCAGAATTTCGTCGCCGACGCTTTCGCCCTGGCGAGCGCGCCGCTGGCCGGATTGCTGCCCTCGCTGGCGAAAACGTCCGGCCGCTGCCTGGTCGTGTCCTCGTCCGCGGTCGCCGAACCGCCCGCGGACTGGCCGCACTACGTCGCCGCCAAACACGCGGTCGAAGGGCTCACCCAGTGGGCGGCCGCACAGCATCCCGAGTGCGAATTCTTCGTCAGTCGGCCGGGAATGCTGCTGACTGAGCAGATGAACACGCCCGGAACGCGGGAAATCGCACAAGCGGTGGAGCCAGTCGCGGCCGCGATGGCCGACCGCCTGGCAGATTCGGCTCCCGCGAAGAGCCGGCCCGAATTGATCGAGCACTGAGTCCCGGGTGATGTCCCGCCGCGGCGGGACATCACCCGATCGGCCGCCGCTGTTCGCATGAATATTCGGTGGCCTGAGCCACATCACCGCAACGGAGAAGCCTCCGATGGCATGATCAACGAACTGATTCCGGAGGGGCTACGGGCGGTAAGATGTTCGAGAACGTGGTGGTGCGCGGCCGCGACGAAGTCCGCAGTCGAATAAGAGACCTGCTTATCCACATCAGATCGAACACCGGGAGAATCATTTTATTGGAGGGCGCTCCCGGAATCGGGAAAAGCATTCTCCTGAAGAAGACCCGCGACCTGGGCGAGGAATTCGGTTTTCGCCTGGCACCCAGTGGTGTTTCCCTGTTCGACACCACGCAGTCATCCGGCGCGGCCCATTCCTGGTGCACGCGGCAGCCGAGCGGCCAACCGCTGCTCGTGCTCGCCGACGACGCTCAACTGGCCGCACCGGAAGCCGTCCGGCGGCTCTCCTGGTTGCCCGGTTTGCTTTCCGCTCGCCCGCTCTGCCTCGTCCTGGCGCGAGTTCCGGGCATGGGCGGCACCGAACTGAACCGATTGCTCACCACCGCCAGCACCCTGGTGCACCCGATCAGGTTGAACCCGCTCGACGCCGCTTCGTTCGACGCCATGCTGGGCGATTTGCTCGGCGCCCGCCCGGATGAACCGCTGCGCCAAGCGGCCGCCGAACTCGGCGGCAACCCTCGGCTCCTGGTCGACCTGGTGACCGGCCTGCGTGCCGAGGACGGGATCGAAACCGCGGACGGAATCGCGCGGCTGCGCGGAACGGTGCCACCGGAACGGCTGCGGACCACGTTGGTCCACAAGGTCCGCAGCCTCACCCCTCCGACCCGCAAGCTCGTCCAGGTCGGTGCGGGGCTCGGCCGTGCTTTCCTCCTGGCCGACGCGGCGAAACTGCTCCGGGAAGCTCCCGGAAACCTGCTGCTGTGCGCAGACGAGGCGCTGGCCGCGGGCCTGCTCGTCGAATCCGGAGAACGGCTGAGCTTCCCCGGACGGCTGGTGTGGCAGGGCGTCGCCGATTCCGTCGCGCCGAGCGTGTTCGCGCCGCTGCGGGCCGAAGCCGAAGCGCTGCTCGGCGAATCAACCGCCGAAAACCGGGAATCCGACGACGAGGCCGGGCAGGAATCGTCCGCCCGATGGAGCCGGCTGACCAGCGCGGAGCGGCACATCGCCAAGCTCGTCGGCTCCGGCCTGACCAACCGGCAGGTCGCCAGGGACGCGATGATCTCCACGCACACCGTCAACTACCACCTCCGGAGCATTTACCGGAAGCTGGGGATCCGGTCGCGGGTGGACCTGACCCGGCTCATCCACCAGAACCCGCGGTGACCATCTGACTGTCCACATGCGACAACAGCGCGGCGGTGGTCGGGGTCGCGGCACACCGCTCGGCCGCGTAGCGCAGAGCCATCCGATGGTATTCGGAGGAGAAATCGGCGACGGCGTCCGCGACCAGGAAAGGCTGGACGTCGTGGGAAAAAGCCTCGCACGCGGTCATCAGGCAGCCGACGTGCGCGTACACCCCGCAGATCACCAGCTGATCGCGGTCGAGGTCGCGCAGCAACTCGAGCAACCCGGTGCGGTGAAAGGCGCTGTAACGCCACTTGGTGAACACCACGTCGCCCGGTGCGGGGGCGAGCTCGTCGACGACTTCGCGGTCCGCCGGTTCCACCGTCATGCCCGGCCCCCAGAAGTCTTTGAGCAGCCCGCGTTCCGATTCCGACATCCCGCCTGGCTGCGCGGTGTACACGACGGGGACGCCGAGTTCCGCACAGCGGCCGCGCAGCGCCGCGCAGTTGCGCACCAGTTCGGTGCGCGGTGCGGCTCCCTCGGTGAACGGCGACAGAAAATAGCGCTGCATATCGTGCACGAGCAAGACCGCCCGGCCTGGGTCGAACCGCCACTGGGCGATGTTCTCCGGCACGTCCTCCGCAGCGGGCATCGCGTACGGTGCGATCGCTGGCACGCCCACGTCTTTTCCCTTCCTCAGGACCAAAACCGTTCCCCGCCAACGTAACCAGCGACAGATCCGGCCGCACCTACCCGCTCACGCGGGGCATACCACTCGTACTGGCAGTTGCCCTCCCAGCGGCTCCCGGCCAAGGCTGGTGATCGACATCGATCCGAGGAGGGGAACAGGGTGCGCTCCGCCTTCGAGCCCGCCGAATTGTTCGGCTCGATCTTGAAGAACCGCATCGCGATGGCTCCGATGACCCGCAGCCGGGCCTACGGCGCGGGCCAGACGCCGGGGCCGGGGGCAGTCGAGTACTACACCCAGCGCGCGAGCGCTGGACTGATGGTCTCCGAGGGCATGCACCCCAACCCGCATGGGCAAGGCGAACCCGACACGCCTGGCATGTACACCGCGGAACAAGCCCAAGCATGGCTGCCGGTGACCGCCCCGGTCCAAGCCCGGGACACCCTCTTCTTCGCTCAGCTCATGCATTCCGGCCGGGTCGGTCATCCGGAGAACAATCCGCAGGGGCTTCAACCGGTGGCGCCGTCGGCGGTGCCGGCTCCCGGCGAGATCTACACGCATCGCGGCCGCCAGCCGCACCCGTGCCCCCGCGCGCTGACGGTCGCTGAGATCGACCAGACCGTGCGCGACTTCGCGACCGCGGCGGGCCTGGCGCTCGACGCGGGATTCGACGGGGTGACGTTGCACGCGGGCAACGGATATCTCCTCCACGAGTTCCTCGCCGAGAACACCAATCTCCGGACCGACGGCTACGGCGGTTCCCTGTCGGCACGGTTGCGCTTCGTCGTGGAAGTCGTCGAGGCGGTCTGCTCAGTCGTCCCGCCGCACCGGGTTCTGCTGCACCTCACGCCCGCGAAGGTCGGCACGGACATTGTCGAAGGCGATTCCCTTGCCCTCTACGACGCCCTGCTCGCCGCCCTGCCCACCGCTCTCGGCGGGCTGAGCGTCTTCGAAACCGGACGACGGGACCTCACCTGGCGGCTGCGCGAACGCTGGCCGGGTCCGTTCGTGCTGAACCCGCACGAGAACTACGGCAACGGCGCGATCCCGGCGGGCCCGGCGGACCTGCCGTTGATCGACGACGGGCTCGCCGACGTCCTGTCCTTCGGGAGGCTGTTCCTGGCCAACCCCGACCTGCCTGCCCGTCTCCGGGCAGGCGGCCCGTTCAACGAACCGGATCGCGGCACTTTCTACGGCGGCGGCGCCGCCGGATACACCGATTACCCCGCCTTGCACACCACGGATGCCCAGTGACCTCAAGGAAAGGAACGACCGTGGTACAAGACACCGCAACACTGGACGGCAACGGCAACGGTTCCCGGACCGCATTCGGCGTCGCGCTGCCCGGGCTCGCCGTGACGGCCAGTCCGGTCGGGCTGCGTTTCGAAGCGGAGCTCAGCCTGCCCTCCTGGTGCCGGCTCGGCTCGCACATGACTCAGCTGGGCACCGCGGCCGCATGGTGGATCGGCGATTGGCTCGTCTACGGCCAAGACCGGTACAAGGATCGCTACCGGCTCAGCATGTCCGAACATTCGCTGGACTACCAGACGCTGCGCAACTACGCGTGGGTTTCCCGCCATGTCCACCTGTCCCGGCGGCGCCGGGGCCTGAGTTTCCAACATCACGCCGAAGTCGCCCGGCTGCCCGCGGAGCAGCAGACCAGGTGGCTTCTCGCCGCGGAACAACACGGCTGGTCCCGCAACACTTTGCGGGACCAGCTGCGCGGCCGCACCGGCGGGGCACGGCCGGTGTCGTTGCGCATCGACGCTCCTCCGCAGCGCAAACGACGGTGGGAGGAAGCCGCCCAAGCCGCCGGGCAGAGCCTTACCGCGTGGGTGATCAGCAGGCTCGACGAGGCGACCGGCGCTTGACGTTCAGCGCACGCCGGACATCAGCTTGCGGATCATCGGCGACGCGGCCGCGATCAGCAAGCCCACCAGCACCGCGATACCGCCGAGAATGCCGAAGTACGGAGTCTCGTTGTCCAGCGAGTAGTACCCGGCCAGCGCACCCGACAGCGCGCTGCCGAGGGCGACCGAAAGGAAGAACAACGCGACCATCTGAGCCGGATACGCCTCGGGAGCCAGTTTCGTCGACAGCGAAAGCCCGACCGGGGACAGATTCAGCTCCGCGAGGGTGAAGACGAACAGGATCAGCACCAGCATCAGCAGCGGAGTCCGCGTCGCGCTGTCGGCGGTCGGCAGGAACAGCAGGAAGGCGACGCCCATCAGCCCGGTGCCGAGGGCGAATTTGATCGGCGTCGCCGGCTGCCGGTCGCCGAGCCGGGTCCAGAGCGCGGCGAAGACGCCGGCGAACACGACGATGAAGACCGGGTTGATCGTGTTCACCCAGGACACCGGCATCGTCCAGCCGAACAGGTCGCGATCGAGCCGCTTGTCCGCGTAGATCGCGACCACCGTGAACTGCTGCTGGTACAGCGACCAGAAGACGACACTGGCCACGAACATCGGAATGAACGACACCACCCGGCGCCGCTCGATCCGGGTGACCTTGCGGCTGGTGAGCAAGATCGCGAAAAGCACGATCGAGCCCGCGGTGATCACCAGCGCGGTGACGGTGGCGAGGTTGCCCGCGGTGACCCAGCCCAGCAGCACCGCGACGAACACGACGGCCACGACCGCCAGGCCGACGCCGACAGCACCGCCTCGCTGCCCGGCGGGGAGCGGGTTCGGAACCGTCCGCGCCGCGTCCGGGAGATTGCGCCTGCCGAGGCTGTACTGGACGAGCCCGATCGCCATGCCGAGCGCCGCGACCCCGAACCCGAGGTGGAAACCGATCTCTTGCTGCACCCACCCGGTGATCAGCGGGCCGACCAGCGCACCGAGATTGATGCCCATGTAGAACAGCGAAAAGCCGCCGTCCCGGCGCGGGTCCTTCTCCGCGTAAAGCGTGCCGACCAGCGCGGTGGCGTTGCCTTTGATCCCGCCGCTGCCGAGGGCCACGCAGACCAGGCCGATGCCCACCCCGGCCAGTCCCGGCACGACCGCGAGCGCGATGTGCCCCGCCATCACCAGCAAGGCGCTGAAGAACAGCGTGCGTTCAGAGCCGAGCAGCCGGTCAGCGACCCAGGCCGCGACGATTGTCGACAAATAGACCAGACCGCCGTACGCGCCCACGATGCTGGTCGCCGCGGCCTCCGGCTGGCCGAGCCCGCCTGCCGCGACCGAGTGATAGAGGTAGATGGCGAGGATGCCCTGCATCCCGTAGAAGGAGAAGCGCTCCCACATCTCCACGCCGAAGAGGTTCGCCAACCCCCGCGGGTGCCCGAAGAATCTGGTGTCGGCCTGGGCGTCGATCGGGGTGCTCACAACTGCCTCGTCCCTGTATGCAACAGCGTTGTCGTTCTCTCCTCGCATGCTAGAAGGCGAACAGGTGAACGAAAAACCGGCGTCGGTATGGACTAGACAACTTGCTCCAACCGGCAGGCTGACCTGCGGTTGCGCGCTGGCGCACCGGATGCGAGCGTCTTCGGGCAGGCGCGAGGTTGCCGTTCGTCACAACGGCCGGTAATCGGCGACTGCGGACGGTAAACTGGGACATCGGTGTGCCGGGAAGTCTGGTCGGCGGGAAAGCCGCCGTCCCCACAAGGAGTTTTTCGTGACCCCAGCCCGCGCCGTCGCCGAATTCGCCCGTTTCCTCCGCACGGAGACCACCGGCGGGCTGATCCTGCTCGCCGCCACCGCGGTAGCGCTGATCTGGGCCAACTCTCCGCTCGCCCCGGCTTACGAGGCGCTGCGCGACTTCCGGCTCGGCCCGGAATTCCTGCACCTCAACCTCTCGCTCGGAGACTGGGCGAAGGACGGCCTGCTCGCGCTGTTCTTCTTCGTCGCCGGGCTTGAACTCAAACGAGAACTGGTGGTCGGCGAGCTGTCCCGGTGGCGGCAGGCGGTGCTGCCGGTGATCGCCGCGATCGGCGGGATGGTCGTGCCCGCGGTGCTCGCGCTCGCGGTCGCCTGGGGCGCGCCGGGCGTCGACCGGGCGTGGGCGATCCCGGTGGCCACGGACATCGCGTTCGCGCTCGGCGTGCTCGCGCTGACCGCGTCGAACCTGCCCAGCAGCGCGCGAGTGTTCCTGCTTTCCCTTGCCGTGGTGGACGACCTTGGCGCGATTCTCGTCATCGCGATCCTCTTCACCAGCAGTTTCAACCTGATCGCGGCGGCGGTCGCGCTGGTCGCGCTCGGCCTGTACGCCTTCCTGCAGCACAAACGCGTCCGCACGCCGTGGCTGTACGTGCCGATCGCGCTGATCACCTGGGTCGCGGTGCACTCGGCGGGCATCCACGCGACGATCGCCGGCGTCGCCCTCGGGCTCCTTACCCGGGTCCGCGAGGACGAGGGCGAGGAGGAAGCGCCCGCGGTCCGGCTCGAACACCGGTTGCAGCCGTGGTCAGCGGCGGTGGCGGTGCCGGTGTTCGCCTTGTTCGCCGCGGGGATTTCGGTGAACGGCGACGCGCTGTCGACGGTTTTCACCACCGCGTTGCCACTGGCTGTCCTCATCGGACTGGTCGTCGGGAAGTTCGTCGGGATCTTCGGCGCGAGCCTGCTGGCGGTGAAGCTGCACGTGGCGGAAAAGCCCAGCGGAATGAGCTGGCGAGACGTGGCCGCGCTGTCCGTGCTCGGCGGCGTGGGGTTCACCGTCAGCCTGCTGATCGCCGAACTCGCGCTGCCCGGCGAAGCGGCTGAAGTGGCCAAGGCGGCGGTCTTGATCGCCTCGGCGATCGCCTCGCTGACGGCCGCTTTGCTGCTCTTGCGGCGCAGCCGCGTACACGCGAAGGCGGCTTGATCCCGACACTCCCGCCGGTCCGTCGCGCCTCGCATACAGTGACGTGGCACGATGACCCAGTGAGCAGCCCCAAACACGAGCGCACCAGCCCCGACGGCGTGGGGGCCGTGCCGTACCTGCCCCTGTCCAGCGACGAGGAAGCCGCGGCGAGCGAGCAGTCCATCGGCAAGCTCGTCGGCGACGCCACCCAGCACCTGTCGACGCTGGTCCGCGCCGAAATCGAGCTGGCGAAAGCCGAGCTGGCGCAGGAAGCGAAGAAGGCGCTCAAGGGGACGGTCTTCTTCCTGATCGCCCTCACCGTCTTTCTGTACAGCACCTTCTTCCTGTTCCTGCTGATCGCCGAGGGCCTGTCGGACTGGTGGGGCATCCGCTGGCCCGCGTTCGCGACGGTGTTCGGCCTGATGCTGGTCACCACGGCCGCGACGGCGTTCCTCGGCTGGCGCAAGGTGAAGAAGCTGCGCGCGCCGGAACGCACCATCACCAGCGTCAAGGAGACGGCCGAGGCGTTCAAGCGCAAGCCGGCCGAGGACGCCGACCTGCCCTCGACGCAGGGCTGACGCCAGCCCGCGCGCGGTGGTGGAGCTGACGCCGGACCCGTCGAGCGTGCGGGTCGACGGGCCGTGGACGCATCGCGACGTCTCGGCCAACGGCATCCGCCTGCACGTAGCCGAATGCGGCGAGGGCCCGTTAGTGCTGCTCCTGCACGGGTTCGCGGGTTTCTGGTGGACCTGGCGGCACCAGCTGCCCGCACTGGCCGACGCGGGTTTCCGCGCGGTAGCGGTAGATCTGCGCGGCTACGGCGACTCGGACAAGCCCCCGCGCGGCTACGACGCGTGGACGCTGGCGGGGGATGTCGGCGGCCTGATCAAGGCCCTAGGCGCCCGCCGGGCACACTTGGTGGGCCACGCCTGGGGCGGCATGCTCGCGTGGACAGTCGCGGCACTGCACCCGCGCCTGGTGTCGTCGGTGACCGCGATCGGCGCCGCACACCCGCTGGCGTTCAAGTCCGCGGTGAAGCGCCCCAGCAGCCAGATCCGCGCAGTAGGCCACCTCTTCCGCTTCCAGATCCCGATGGCCCCGGAAAAGTGGCTGGTCCGCGACAACGCGGCGGCGGTGGAAGAGCTGTTCACCAAATGGTCGGGCGAAACCTGGCGAGCCTCCACGGATTTCACCGAGACCGTCCCCGCGTTCCGCCAAGCCATGCTGGTCCCCGGCGTAGCCCACTCCGCCCTGGAGTACTACCGCTGGGCCTTCCGCGCCCAATTCCGCGGCGAAGGCAGACGCTTCACCGACGCGGTCGGCACCCGCATCAACGCCCCCGTACTCCAGCTACACGGCGCGGACGACACCTGCATCCTCCCGGAAACCGCGCTGGCGTCAGTCCACTGGGCAGGCCCGCACAGCGAACCGAAAATCTGGCCAGCCCTCGGCCACTTCCCCCACCTGGAAGACCCAAACCGAGTGACAAAGTCCGTTGTGGACTTCATCAGCTAACCCACCACACAGGGCCGCAGGCCAAAAAACCGCAGCCAAACCACCCAACCATCGAGGCACCCACTCCCTCCCCCAACCCCGATACGAAGCCTCCCTGCGGTCTGGGGGTGCTTGTCAAGGCATCTTTCCCGCCTTGACAAGCACCCCCAGACCGTCAGCACAATGAAACTTCGGGGTGCCCCTCGCAACCACTAACCGGCAATGTCGCCGCCAGGCGACGAGCCGCCCCCTCAATTAGCACAAGCCCCAGTCCCCACCCGCTCAGTCTGCGAAGAAGCCGCATCCACCTCACTGCGCACCTGATCTGCGGTCAACGTGAACCCAGTCTCCGGATCCTCCACCGCAGCCCCGAAAACCACGCCGATAACGTCCCCGTCAGGCGTGATCATCGGCCCCCCGGAGTTCCCGCTCCGCACCGTCCCCCGAACGGTGAACACATCCCGCTGCACAGTATTGGCGTCGTAAATATCCGGCCCGCGCAGATTGATCCGCCCCCGAACCCGAGCCGGAGTAGCCGTATACGGCCCATCCAACGGATACCCCAGCACCACCGCGTTATCCCCAGCCTTGGCGGTCTGCGCCGCGAACGGCAACACCGGCGCCCGCAACCCAGGCACCGCCAGCACCGCGATGTCCACCTCCGGATTGAAGTACACGACCCGAGCCCGGTAATCCCCAGAGGTCGACTCGATCCCGACCTCCTCAGTCCCCGCCACCACATGCGCATTGGTCATAACCCGCTGCGGCGCAACGACAAACCCACTGCCCTCAAGCGCCCGAGAACAAGACGGCGCATTCCCCCGGATCTTCACCACACTCGGATGCACCCGCTTGGCCACCGCAGACACATTCAACGAAGTATCCGGCGGCGGCGTATCCGCCGAAGGAGCCTTCTCGAACGGCGACAACGCAGACGGAAAACCAGACGCGTCAAGCAACTTCCGCAGATCACTGGGAAGCCCCTGCGCCTCCGCCGGCATCAGGTCGTTGACCTCGCCCAGCACCACCGACGAGTTGATCGACTTGGCCAACCCAGGAATCGCCGACACGGTCGTCAACGGATTCGCGACCAGCCAGGCAACCACGAACACCGCGGCCGCCTGCAAGATCGCGCCGAGCGTTTTGTCGATGCCGGAAAGCTTGTCCGGATTGATCTTCTGCCGCAGCTTCCGCCCGACCCACACGCCGAGCGTCTCGCCGAGCACGATCAGGAACACGACCACCGCGAACGCGAAGGCGACCTTCGCGACCGGGCTGTCGAAGAGACTGATCACGAGCGGCGCCAGCTTCACCCCGGCCACCGCGCCCAGCGCGACGCCCACGAGCGCGGGCAGCGCGACGATCACGCCCTGGAACGCGCCGGAAACCGCGGCCATGACCGCGAGCAGCAGGACGACGACATCGACCCAGTTCACCGCGCCGTCACTCCTCGATAGTGCCGTCCCGGGCCGCCAACCGGCCCTGATGTTCGGCCCACGCTACGTCAAGCTCGCGCACATCGCCGGTGTCCCACTCCCGTTCCCAGCCGCCGAGCGACAGCAGCACGGACAGCAGACCCGCGGTGAACCCCCACACGAACAGGCCGTCGACGGTGAACGCCGGCCCCCGCCACGACGCGTCGCCGCGGCGCACGGTGAACCGGTTCGCCGGGTCCGCGAGGTCCGCCAGCGCGACCCGCGCGACCGCCGCCGTCTCGGCCGGGTCCACCGCGCGCACCGGCGACGGGGTGTGCCAATGCGCCAGCACCGGCGTCACCGCGAACCTCGACACCGGCACGAACAGCTCCGGCAGCACCGCGACCGGCAGGATCCCCGACGGGTCGACGCCGGTCTCCTCCTCAGCCTCGCGCAACGCCGTGCCGACCGGTCCGTCGTCGCCGTCCTCCGCGCCGCCGCCGGGGAACGAGACCTGCCCGGCGTGCGAGCCGAGCGTGTCCGCCCGCCGCTGCAACAGGACGTCCGGACCGTCGCCACCAGGTCGTTCGCCGAACAGGATGAGCACCGCGGCGGCGCGGGTGAGCAGGTCCTCCGGCGGGCTGAACCGGGTGAAGGTGCGGCTGTCGACCTCTCCCGACACCTTCACCAGCGGCCGCAGCCATTCCGGCACGGCTTCGGGTTCGACGAGCGGTCCGGTGGTCATGAGTAGTCCTTCACAGCAGCGCGCACCTGGTCAGTGTTGTCGAACAACCGCGGGTTCGCGATGAACCGGACCTGGCCGTCCGCGGTGACCAGGTACGACGCGGGCAACGACGAGGGGACCTTGAGCGCGGCGCGGATCGGACCGGTCTGGCCGTCGCCGTCATACAGCGACGGGAGGTGCACGCCGAGTCGCTGGAACAAGCCGAGCCCGTCCGAGGCCGGGCTCGCGACCTGCACGCCGACCACGCGCACCGCGCCCGGCTCAGCGGCGTACCGCTGCAGCACCGGCAATTCGGTGCGGCACGGCTGGCACCACGACGCCCACACGTTGACCAGCACCGGACCGCCGCCGAGGACCTTGCCGACGTCCACTCGGGACCCGTCGCCGAGGCAGTCCGCCTCGATCCCGGACAGCTGGCCGACCGCCTTCGCCGCGGCGGGCGGGCAAGCCTGGAGCTTCGCCGCCGCTCGCGCCGCGGCGAGGTCGCCGGACGCGGGAGGCGCGGACGTCGCATCGCCGCCGCGCAGCGTCAGGACCGCGACCAACGCGGCCACCGCCAGCACCGCGACCCCGAGCGCCCATTTGGTGACCGCAGTCACCCGCGCGCCGCCAGCTCGAGAATGTGGTCCTTCTCCGGGCCTTTGACCAGCTTCGCGGCCACTTCGAACTCAGTGGGCCCGGCGCCGAACGACGGGCAGTCCTTGCGCAGCGGACACGCGCCGCAGGCGGGTTTCCGCGCGTGGCACACGCGGCGGCCGTGGAAAATCACGCGGTGGGACAGCATGGTCCACTCTTTCCGCGGGATCAGCTCGCCGACCGCGTGCTCGACCTTGACCGGATCCTCTTCCGCGGTCCAGCCCCAGCGCCGCACGAGGCGGCCGAAGTGAGTGTCCACTGTGATTCCCGGCACGTCGAAAGCGTTGCCGAGCACGACATTCGCGGTCTTGCGGCCGACGCCGGGCAGCGTGACGAGGTCGTCCAGTTTCTTCGGCACCTCGCCGCCGTAGCGCTCCACGAGCGCCGCGCCGAGACCCATCAGCGAATTCGCCTTCGCCCGGAAAAACCCGGTCGTGCGCAGGTATTCCTCGAGTTCGGCGCGGTCGGCCCCGGCGTAATCGGCCGCGGTGCGGTACCTCGCGAACAACGCGGGCGTGACCAGATTCACCCGCACGTCCGTGGTCTGCGCCGACAACACCACCGCGACCAGCAGTTCCAGCGGATTCGTGAAGTCCAGTTCGGCCTTCGCGTCCGGATAAACCTCGTCGAGGCAACGTTTCATCCGCCGCGCGCGTCTCACGAGAGCGAGCCGGCTTTCTTCGCGGTCCGCGCGGGGCCCGTTCGGGACAACAGGGGGCACCCCGATAGCCTACGGGCGAGTCGGACGAGCCGGTCGGGAGCATCCGCCGGTGGACGGCCGAACCGCCAGAGCACCACCTCTGCGGGCCGTGCGTCCGCCCTGAGCGAGGATCTGGAGATCCATGACCGAGTGCGTCACCGAAAACAGCGGAGCTGTGGCATGACCGTGTGGTTCGTGATCTTGGTCCCGCTGGTGATCATGTTCTTCGCGTTGTTCATGGAGCGGGTCGAGAGCCGGCTCAAGCACGTCGCGGTCCAGGAGAACGAGGTCGAGGAGTTCCTGGAGCAGGCCCAGCCCAACGAGGTCAGGGCGCTTTACGGACACGGGATCGGCCGCGCGCTCGAGCTGTTCCGGCTGCGCCGGCTCGGCGGACGGGCAGCCAGGCTACGCGCGCGCAAGGTGCGGAGTTAGGCTGCTCAGTCGGACGTGATCGTTCCAGGCAGCCGCGCCGGGCGCGGCGAGCTGACGAGCGATCCGCCCGACACGCCCTAGACTGACGCGAAAGTGATCGGCGACACTGCCTTCGACCTGCGAAGGAAGTGATCGTTTCTCGACGAGGAGGCACCCGAGGTGGACGAAACCCTGGCCCGTGCGGGCATTTTCCAGGGTGTGGAGCCGGCAGCGGCGGAGGCGCTGGCCCAGACCTTGGAATCCGTGGAGTTCCCCCGCGGCCATGTCATCTTCAACGAGGGCGAGCCGGGCGACCGGCTGTACATCATCCAGTCCGGCAAGGTGAAGATCGGCCGCAAGTCCCCGGACGGCCGCGAGAACCTGCTGTGGATCGCCGGTCCGTCCGACATGTTCGGCGAACTGTCCATCTTCGACCCGGGCCCGCGCACGTCCGGCGCCACGACGGTCACCGAGGTCCGCGCGGTCACCATGGACCGCCCGGCGCTGCGGCAGTGGATCGCCACCCGCCCGGAGATCGCCGAGCAGCTGCTGCGCGTCGTCGCGCGCCGCCTGCGCCGCACGAACAACATGGTCGCGGAACTGATCTTCACCGACGTCCCCGGCCGCGTGGCGCGTGCGCTGCTGCAGCTGGCGCAGCGCTTCGGCAGCCAGGAGGCGGGCCTGCTGCGGGTCACGCACGACCTGACGCAGGAAGAGATCGCCCAGTACGTCGGCGCGTCCCGCGAGACCGTCAACAAGGCGCTCGCCGACTTCGCCCACCGCGGCTGGCTGCGGCTCGAGGGCAAGAGCGTGCTGATCCTGGACCCGGAGCGACTCGCTCGCCGCGCCCGCTGATCTTCCCCCGAGTGGGTTAATCCGCACGGGTTTTTTCGAAGGCCACCTCCTACTGGGGGTGGCCTTCGTGCGTGCGTCCCCCACAAGAGCGGCATTCCTCGCGGACCCCGTGTCGGCGCCGGTTCCGGCCGAACCGACCCGGAAAATGACGAGGAGCCGGGCGCCACCCCCGACGTGGCGCACCGGCTCCTCGCCTGCGCACGGATCATCCCCCGACGACCCGCGCTCCCCGCCCTCCGGACCAGGCCCCGACCCATATGCCGGAGGGAGCTGGGTGCTGCAGTGCTGTCCAGCCCGCATCGGGCTGTCGTTCAACCATCACGGCCAAAACTCACGAATTCAAGGCCTTTCACCCTCAAGGACGCCAAGACCGCGTCTTCGTTGCACGAGTTCACGAAGAATCCAGCTGGTGTTATCGGATCGAGACCTCCAGGTCACGCAACCAGGCCGCCACTGCCGCCGGGGTGGGGTGCTCGGCCAGCTGCGCGGCCAGCGACTTCGCGGACGCCCGGTAGGCCGGGTCGGCGAGCACCGTCTGGACCGCGTCGAGGATTCCGTCGCTCGAGTCGACCGCGATCCCGGCTTCCGCGGCCTGAATCTGCGCGGCTACTTCGAAATGATCAGTCGCCAGCGGCAAAACCACGAGCGGGACCCCGTGCGCGAGCGCGCCGAGAACGGTCGCCGAACCGCCGTGACAGACCACCGCGTCGACGGCGGGCAGCACCTGCGTCTGCGGCACGAACTGCTCGATCCGCACGTGGTCCGGTTGCTCGCCGAACCGGCCGACGTCGCCGTCCTTGCCGATCGTCACCACGACGTTCACCGGCTCGTCGCGCAGCGCGGCCACCATTGCTTCCAGCACACCGGGGCGCGCGTTGTGGGTGGTGCCGAGGGTGACGTAGACGGTCCGGGCATACGGCAGTCCGTCCAGAACCGCCGGGCGCGGGCCGGGCGTGGGCATTACGCCAGCGGGCTGGAGCGGCCAGCGC
This sequence comes from Streptomyces sp. AA4, assembly GCF_000158875.1. Taxonomy (NCBI): domain Bacteria; kingdom Bacillati; phylum Actinomycetota; class Actinomycetes; order Kitasatosporales; family Streptomycetaceae; genus Streptomyces; species Streptomyces sp. AA4. The sequence continues at coordinate 7,961,289 of NZ_GG657746.1, forward strand.
GTCGGGTACTCCCACGCGACGTCAGCCGGGAGCAATCCCTCCGGCCAGAAGTCCAGGTACGGCACGGCGTCGCGGGACGGCAACTCGTCGAGTCCTCGCTGGCGGACCAGGCCGTTCGCGACCTCCCAGGCCCGCTCCATCGTCGCGGCGGACTTCGGCGGGCCGATCGCGTGCATCGCGTACGGCACGCCGAGCAAGCCCGCGGCCAGCACGGCCGCGCGTTCGGCGAGGTTGGCGATGACGAGATCCGGCCGCCACTCGCGGACGAACTCGACCATGTCGTCGAGCCGCGCGGCCGCGCCGAGCCCGACCAGGTACTCGGCGACCAGGTGGGAGAGCCGCTCGTCCGGGGTCATCCCGGCCATCTCCTCGCGAGCCCGCTGCCACGTCGACGCCGCCGCGGCGGGATCGTTCGGCCGCCCCACCGACACCGCGCGCAGGCCGGTGTTTTCCAGGTACCGCACGGCTTCCGGACCGGTCACGAACGCGACCTCGTCCCCGCTTTCCTGTGCTGCGTGCGCGAGCGGAAGCATCGGCGCGAGATGGCTGTACCCGGCTCCGGAGGAGAACATCAGCCGCATCGCGCGAGCGTACTGACTGACCCGATCGGGCGTGACCAAGACGACCGCAAAATTACTGGTACCTCCGTACCAATTTCGTCATACTAGTACGCGTGTCCCAGTCTGCCCGCTCCGAAGGCCGCACCACGCTCGCCGACTACCGCGCCGCGCTGACCGCCCCTGGTTCGCGCGGCCCGGTGATCGCGTCGATCCTCGCCCGGCTCCCGATCGCGATGATCGGCATTTCCGCGCTCCTGTACGTGCAGCGCGAAACCGGCTCGTTCGCCGCGGCCGGACTGGTCTCGGCGACTTCGCTGGCCGGGGTCTCGGTGGGCGCGGTCGTGCAGGGCAGGCTGATCGACCAGTTCGGACCGAGCCGTCCGCTGCTGGTCGTCGCCGCCGTGTTCGCGCTGTCGATGGCTTCGCTCGCGGTCGCGATCGAGGCTCATCTGCCGACGTTCGTGCTGATCCCGCTGGCCGCCGCGACCGGGCTTGCGGAGCCGATGGTGGGCTCCGCGTCGCGGGCGCTGTGGACGAAAATCCTGCCGGAAGGACCGGCGCGCAACGCCGCGCTGTCCTACGAGGCGATCAGCATGGAGGTGTTCTTCATCCTCGGCCCCGGCATCGCGGGCCTGCTGATCACCGCACCGTGGGCGGGCACCGGCATGGTCGTCGGTTCGATCACGATGGTCACCGGCGCGGTGCTGTTCGCGCTGAACCCGACCGTGCGCGCGTGGGGTCCGGCCCCGAAGGCGAAGACGCCGCTGCTCGGCGCGCTGGCCAGCCCCGGAATGCGGACGCTCGCCGTGGCCGCGCTCGGTTTCGGCGTGGTGATCGGTTTCGTGGAGGTCGCCGTGCCCGCCGCCGCGACCGAATCCGGCCACCCTTCGCTCAGCGGACTGCTGCTGTCCGCGTGGTCGTTGAGTTCGGTGGCGTTCGGGGTGGCCTACAGCCTGCACCCCTGGCCGCGCCGGCTCGGCCTGCGCCTGCCGGTTCTGCTCGGCGGTTTCGGTGCTTTGGTCGCCCTGCTGGCGCTTCCGTCGAGCCTATGGGCCTTGGCGCTGCTGATGCTGCTGGCCGGCGCGATGATCACCCCGCAGTCGACGACCCATTCCGCGGCCATCGAGGTCGTCGCGCCGCGCGGCACCGCGGCCGAGGCCTTCGGGTGGGTCCTCACGGCGGTGACGCTGGGACTCGCGGCAGGCCAGTCGGCGAGCGGCTACCTGGTCGAGCATTCCGGGACAGCTTCGGCGTTCCTGGCTGCCGGGGCGGCTGGTGTCGCGCTGGCCGTGGTGGTGTGGCTGATGCGGGGGACCGTGCGGGCTGCTTCGCCGGTGGTTGCTGATCTTGTTGGGGCGGCGAACTAGGGGCCTCCGCTCCTTGCTTCTTGGCACGACCGCGCTTCTCGCCACCACCGCCGGTGGCCGGTCTGCTCCCTGCCGTTTGCCGCCACCGCCCGCGCGCGCCCGCTCGGCTCTCTGCCGTCTGCCACCACCGCCCGCGTCCACTTCGCTCCCTGCCTCTCGCTACCACCCCCCGTCTCCGCTCGACTCCCTGCCTTTTGCCACCACCGCCCGTGTCCATTTGCCGGCGTTTTCCCAGTTCAGCTGCCGCAGTCGCCGTTTTTGTCGGTGGTCGTCGCTACTTTGCGTGGCATGGATCTCACTTCCTTCGTCCGACCGCTAGCAGCCGCCGTGACCGCCGCCGCCCGCCTCCTCTCAAAGCAAGCCCGCCTGCGCCTGCGGGCCAACGCTGACGGCCTCGTCGTGTCCGGCAACGATCGCGACCTGGCCGTCCAGCTGTCCTGCCCCGCGACCACGCACCTCGACGGCGAAGTCGTAGTCCCAGCAGCGCCTTTCGCCGAAACGGTCCGCATGCTGGACGTCGACCAGGTCCGCTTGGTCGTGGAAGGAACCCGCCTCGCGATCCGGACAGACAGCGCCCGGTTCGCCCTGCCCCTGCTGGACCGCGACCTGCTCCACGATCCGTCCCCGCCACCCTTACTGTCCAAAGTAGACGGTTTGGCCTTGGAAGCGGCCTTGCGCACCGTCGCGGGCACCGCCGCGAAGGACGACCCGCTCCCGGTCTTCACCGGCGTACGAGTGCAGTCCATCGGCGGCGAACTCTGCCTGACTGCTTGCGACCGCTACCGCATGGCCGTAGCCCGTCTGCCGCTGCGAGAAGTCCGGGACCCCATCGACGTCCTGGTCCCAGCGACCCTCCTGACCGAAGCCGCCCGCCACGGCTCCGGCGCCATGGGACTGCACGCCGATGACCGCCACTTCGCCCTGAGCTGGCCCGGCGGCACGGTCACCACCGCGGTCCTGGACGCGGGCTTCCTGTCCGCGGACTCCATCCCGTCCAATGCGATCGACACGGAGGTCGAGGTAAGCGCCGACGAGCTGGCCGCCGCCATCCGCCGAGTCGGCGTCTACTCCGAAGACCGCCGAGTCCTGACCCTGGAAGTCGGCGACGCCCACCTCCGCCTGGCCAGCGCCCGGCAAGACACCGGAGAAGCAGAAGAACACCTGAAAGCAAACGTTTGCGGCGGCCGGACGTCCCCGTCCTTCCACGCCCGCTATCTGCTGGACGCTCTCGCCCCGTTCTCCGGAGAACGAGTCCGCCTGGCAATCCAGCCAGGGTTGCGGGCGTGCGTCCTGACCCCGGCCGACGAGGACGGACGGGAGGTGGCCTTGATGTACTACTTGATGCCAATGCTGCGCCGGTGACCAGTGCCAAGCGAACGCGGCGGCGAGGCAAGGTCGACGGCCAACTAGCGCATGCCGTTGCCAACTCGCGGCGGCTTGGCCGGGGTTGCGGGGAAGGCAGCGCGCGGCTGCCACCCTTCGCGGCTGCCACCCTTCGCGACGGCCGACCTCGAGCCTGCCGCTGAGCGGGTACCTCGCGGCCCGCACCCGTCGTCTGAGCGCGCCCGTTACCAGGCAACTCCCGGGCTTGCGGGCGGGAAAGCGCCCTCGCCAAGCCCGGGAAGGGCCGTCCTCAGGCAGCCGTCTCCGCTGCCACCGCGGCCTTGACCTCGTCGAACGTCGGGTTCACCAGCGCGGTCGACCCCACGATCACCGTGGGCACCGTTTCGTTGCCGTTCGCTACCTCGCGCACTCGCTCGGCCGCGCCCGGTTCCTCCCAGATGTTGATCTCCCGAACCGGCAAGCCGCTTTCCAGCAGCGGGCGGCGCAGGGCTGAGCAGAAGCCGCAGCCTGGGCGCCAGTAGAACTCGACCTCGACGTCGCTCATTGTCCGTCCTCCGATGAAGCCCGTAGATACTCCAGTTGTGCGCGCACGCTCGCCTCGGCCGGGGCCCACAGCGCGCGGTCGACGTCGGCGTAGACGACCTCGACCACCTGCCGCGGCGTCGCGTTTTCGCCGAGCGTTCGCAAGGCGGAACGCACCTGGTCCAGGCGCTGTTCCCGGTGCGCCAAATACTCCTGCGCGGTCGCGGGCAGATCCGGCAGTTCCGGGCCGTGGCCGGGGAGGCCGGGAGTGCCGTCCGGGAGCGCGATCAGTTTGCGCAGCGAGCGCAGGTAGTCGCCCAGGTCGTGCAGCACCGTCGTGCCTCGGCCGAGGATGGTGTCTCCGGTCAGGATCTGGCCGCCGACCAGCAGGGACACCGAATCGTCGGTGTGGCCGGGGGTGTGCAGGACGCGGAAGTCCAGGCCGCCCGCGCTGAAGACGTCACCGTCGGCGAAGGGGGGTGCGTCGATGCAAAGGGAAGCGTCGAAGGCCCGGACCGGGGCACCGGTTTTCGAGGCGAACCACGGTGCGCCTTCGGCGTGGTCCGGGTGGTGGTGCGTGAGCAGGATCAGCTCGACCGGACCGACCGCGGCGAGTTTTTCCAGGTGTTCCAGGTCGTGGTAGCCGGGGTCGACGACCACGGCGCCGGCGGCGTCACCACCGCGCAGCACCCAGGTGTTGGTGCCCTCCAACGTCATCGTCGACGGGTTGTTCTCCAACAGCACCGACGCGGTTTCGGAAACACGGCGCAGCACGCCGTAAGCAGGAGCGGTCACTCAGGACTCCGAAGTATCGAGGACAACGCGGATGTTCTCGCCGTCCCGGACGAGGGTCGGCACGGTCTTCACGATCTCGCGCGGCTCCGCGAGCACCGCGTCGGCCTCGGAAAACTCGGCGAGTTCGACGAGGGTCAGCCAGGTCGGCGGCATCAGCGTGCGACGGCCTTCGCGCGCGTCCGCGACTGCCTCGGCGGGCGGCTGCCAACCAGCGGCGGCCGCTTCGGACGTCGCGCCGTCCGCGCGCTGGCCTTCGGGCAGCTTCGCGACGAAGAAGCGGGTGTCGTATCGACGCTGTTCCTGCGGCGGCGTGACCCAGTGCGCGTACGGGTGCAGCAGGTCCGCGCGCAACGTGAGCCCGGCGTCCGCGAGAAAGCCAGCGAGCGATATTTCCCTTGATTCCAAGGCTTTTCGCGCTTCGTGATACGGCGCGACGTCGGCGACCACCGAGTCCTCGGTCCCGGCCAGCAGCACACCGGACTCCTCGAACGTCTCGCGCACCGCCGCGCACACGAGCGCGCGGGCGAGGCTTTCGTCGCAGGTGAACTGCTCGGCCCACCACGACGGCGGCGGCCCGGCCCATGCCACCGAGGCATCGGCGTCGCGCGGATCCACCCCGCCGCCAGGAAACACAGTCATCCCGCCGGCGAACGCCATGCCCATGACGCGGTGCTGGAGGAAGACCTCCACGCCGCTCGGAGCGTCCCGCAGCAGGATCACCGTGGCGGCGTCCTTCGGGGTCGCCGGCGGGCCATCCGCGTTGTCCCGGATCGCGATGCCGGGACGGGCGGGGATGTCGAAAACGAATTCACGCGGCCGTTCCACCCGGGCAACATACCTCGCAATCCGTACGCGTCGCGGATTACTTGTGTCACCTCGCGACAGTCCGGGAGAGGGACCTACACAGACTCAGGATGGCCCTCACCGACCGCGGCCCGAGCCAGCCCAAAGCCCCGCGTCCGGTCGCCCGAACGCCGTGAAGGGCTCCTTGAGGGAATCAGATTCCCTCAAGGAGCCCTTCACGGAACACCACAGTGGCGTCAGGACCAGTGCTGATCCCCGCCGGAACGGGACGCGCCGTTGAGCCGCAACCGGGCGGCCTCGGCACGTTCGCGTTCGGCCAGTTCCTCGTGCAGCTCGCGCAGCAGGGCGCGGTCGCGTTCGGACAGGCTCGGGTCGTCCAGATCCAGCGCGGGCAGCTCGACCACCTCGTGCATGCTCGGCTTGCCCGCGGCGATCTCGCGCCCCTTCTCCGGGTCCTCGGCCAGCGCGCGCCGCAGCTGCGCCACCTCGGACGGAGTCAGGTCCGACGTGCGCTCGGCACGCGTCTCCGACCCGGCCGTCCGCGGACGCTCCGCGGCGGCGGGCTCAGCCGCCGGCTCCGGCATCGAGACCGGCTGGGCGGGCACGGCCTGCACGATCGGCACCACGGGCGCGACCGGGACCACCGGCTCGGCGGCGGCGACCGGTTCCGGTTCGGGCTGCCGGTGCCCGTGCCGGCTCGGCGCTTCCGAGGCCGGTTCGGGAACCGGGGCCGAAGCGGGCGCCGGGGCGCTGCGCTGCGGGGTCGGTTCCGGCCGGTAGTCCGGGGCGGAATGCGTGCTGCCGGTGACCCACACCGGGCTCGCGACAGCGCCCGCGGCCTGGTGGTAGTCCGACTGCGGGATCCCCGGGCCGCTCACCTCGACGACCGAGCGGATGCCCGCCCGGCGCAGCGCGGTGTCGACGCGGAACGCGACCGCGGGCGGGTTGCCCTCCGGGCCCAGTTCGACCAGCACGACCCGCTGCGGAAGCGCGCCCGGCACGCTGCCCGCCGGGGTGTTGCGCCACACCGCGTGCACGGAACGCACGTCGGGCAGTACCTGCAGGGTGCGGTCGAGCGCCTCGGCGAGGCCGAACTCGGGCTGGTTGTCGCCGGTGAACCGGTGCGTGTGCATCGGCTCGTGGTCGGTGACCAGCAGGTCGTTGGCGAGCGTCGCGTCCGACCGGCTCATCTCGAGCACCAGCGCCAGTTCGCGCTGTTCGGCCTCGCTCACCGCGATCCGGCCCGCGATCAACGTTCCGGTGGTGAGTTCCACCGCCTCGTCGATGTGGGCCCGGGCGATCAGTTCGCGCGCTTCGGTGAGCGCGCTGTCGTCGATGCGGCCCGCCAGGGCCAGCAACAAGTTATGCAGGCGCAGGGGCACCGAGAACCCGTCCATCGGGCCGTCGTGAACCTCCACCATGGCTCTGCTCCTCCCAGCTCGCCTGGCGGCAACGAGCGTTAAGCGGCGACAAGTCGATGACCGGCTCCCGCGGCGCCTACGCAGACCAGCTCGGACTCGGCGAGCGCGGCCCGGTGGTACCCGGGAAGGTCGAAGCGCGGCGGGATGACCTCGACGCTGGGTTCCTCGTCCCCCATGACCCGCAGCACCCGCTGCAGTTCACCGGTGAGCCGGGGCTGTCCCGCGGTCGCCGTCACCAGCAGGACTCGCTTCGCCCCGCCCTCACTGGCCGCACCGAGGCGCCGCCAGCTCTGCCGTACTTCCCCCACATCCGCGCGTCCACGCAACGTCGCGTGGAGCAAGACGGACACAGAGTCGACGGAGTTCACCCATTCGGGCGCACTCTGCGTGAATGTGTACCTGGTCTCGGTGACGTCGTCTACCCCCAGGGTGGAACTCACCTGGTGCCAGTCGGCGCCGTGCGGGATCAGACCGGCCACGAGCAGGCGGTACTCCGCCTGGTCCAAATCGATCCTGTGCTTGAGCAAAGACCTCGGCAGGGTCCGCGCGAGCGTCCCCATCGCGCCTTCGCCGAGCCAGTCGCGGAAGCGCCACAACAGCTGGTCCGGCAGGCGGCCGGCGAGCCGCAGCAGGAGTTCGTGCAGGGACTGTTCGATGTCGGGGTCCATCACTTCACCTCCACGATCAGTTCGACCTCCACCGGCGACGCGATCGGAAGCTCCGCGACGCCGACGGCCGACCGGGCGTGCACCCCGGCGTCGCCGAAGATCTCGCCGAGGAGTTCGGACGCCCCGTTCACGACCGCGGGCTGGCCGGTGAAGCCCTCCGCGGAGGCGACGAAACCGACCACCTTGACAATCCGGACAACAGAGTCGATGCCGACGAGGGCGTGCACCGCGGCGAGCGCGTTGAGCGTCGCCGTGCGGGCGTGGCCCTTGGCTTCCTCCGGGCTGACCTCGCCGCCGACCTTGCCGGTCGCGGCGAGCGAGCCGTCGACGAACGGCAGCTGGCCGGAGGTGTAGACGTGCGAGCCGGTGCGCACGGCCGGCACGTACGCGGCCAGCGGTGCGGCGACTCCGGGCAGTTCGATGCCGAGCTCGGCGAGCCGGTCGCTCCAGGTCAACGCCGCCCCCTCAGCTCTTCGGCCGCTTCAGGTACGCGACGTGCTGTTCGCCGCTCGGGTTGGGCAGCACGGTCACCAGCTCCCAGCCGTCCTCGCCCCACTGGTCGAGAATCTGCTTAGTAGCGTGGATCAGCAGCGGGACGGTGGCGTACTCCCATTTGGTCGCACTCATGACTCGGGAGCGTAACCAAGCGGGCAAGGCCCCTCCGGACCGCCGCCGCCGAAAGCCCGTCACCCGTCCAGGGGAGCGCCTGGCCGGACCGGACGAGTGTGGGTCACTTCACATTCGATCGTCGCTCGCTAGCGTGGGCGCGTGGAGACCTGGCGGATCGTCGCGACCGTGCTGCTCGCCGCGGCCGGGGTGCCGCTCGTGCTGGCCGTGATGGCCAAGACGCGGGACCGGATCGACAGTTCGGGCCAGGTGGCGATCGCCGGCGCGGTCACCCTCACCGGGCTGCTCGTGGTGGCAGTGCTCACGCTGACCGTGCTGCCGCCCCTGGTGACCTGGATCGTCGTCGCGGCGGTCGCCGCTGCGGTCAGCGTCATGATGCTGGCCAGCTGAGCACCGGTTTAGTGTTGAGCATGTGACCACACCCTCCGCCGGCTGGACCGACGAGCTCGCCAGGGCCCGGCTGCACTTCGTCACCGGCAAGGGCGGAACCGGCAAGACCACGCTCGCCGCGGCGCTGGGTCTCGCGCTCGCCGCGGGCGGCCGCCGGGTGCTCTTGATCGAGGTCGAGGGCCGCCAGGGCATCGCACAGCTCTTCGACACCGAACCGCTGCCGTACGCGGAACAGCGGATCGCGTCGGTCCCCGGCGGCGGCGAACTGCGCGCGCTGCACATCGACGTCGAAGCGGCGCTGCTCGAGTACTTCGAGATGTTCTACAACCTCGGTTTCGCCGGGCGGACGCTGCGCCGGATGGGGGCGATCGAGTTCGCCACCACGCTCGCGCCGGGCCTTCGCGACGTGCTGCTCACCGGGAAGATCAAGGAATGCGTCGGCCGCACGGAGTCCGACGGCCGGCACACCTACGACGCGGTCGTGGTCGACGCGCCGCCGACCGGGCGCGTCGTGAAGTTCCTCGACGTCACCAAGGCTCTCACCGACCTCGCCAAGACCGGCCCGATCCGCGGCCAGGCCGACGGCGTCGTCCGGTTGCTGCATTCCGGCGAGACCGCCGTGCACCTCACCACGCTGCTGGAGGAGATGCCGGTGCGAGAGACCGTCGAAGCGGTGGCTGAGCTCGACGGAGCCGACCTGCGGCCGGGTGCGGTGCTGGTGAACCGGGTCCGCCCGCCGCGGCTGCCCGCGCGGTCGGTGACCGCGGCCGCCGACGGCCGGGTGGACGCCGACCGGGTGCGCTCCGGCCTCGCCTCGGCCGGGCTGAACCTGCCCGAGGCGACGCTCGACGCGCTGGTCGAGGAGACCGTCGAGCACGCCGTCCGCGTCGCCGCCGAACAGCGGGCCCGCGAACAGCTCGCCGAGGCCGACCTGCCGACGCTGGAGCTGCCGGACCTGACCGACGGCATCGACGTCGCCGCGCTCTACGAACTCGCCGAAACGCTGCAGGAACAGGGGGTGCGCTGATGCCCGCCGACCCGACGCTCGACGTGGACGCCCTCCTCGACGACCCGGCCAGCCGCGTGATCGTGTGCTGCGGTTCCGGCGGCGTCGGCAAGACCACCACCGCGGCGGCGCTCGCGCTGCGGGCCGCCGAACGCGGCAGGCAGACCGTGGTCCTCACGATCGACCCGGCGCGCCGGCTCGCGCAGGCGCTCGGACTGCGCGAACTGGGCAATCACCCGAGGCAGGTCCAGGTCGACGGCTTCGAGCCCAAGGGCGAACTCTGGGCGATGATGCTCGACATGCGCCGCACGTTCGACGACATGGTGCGCGTGCACGCGGGCCCGGAACGGGCCGAGCAGCTGCTGCAGAACCCCTTCTACCAGACCATTTCCACGTCGTTCTCCGGCACGCAGGAGTACATGGCGATGGAAAAGCTCGGCCAACTCGCGGCGACCGACGAATGGGATCTGATCATCGTCGACACCCCGCCGAGCCGGTCCGCGCTCGACTTCCTCGACGCGCCGACCCGGCTGTCCACCGCGCTCGACGGCCGGATGATCCGCCTGCTCACCGGTCCGGCGAAGGCCGGCGGCTGGGGTCTGCGCAAGGTGGTCAGCGCCGGGTTCTCGATGTTCGCGAAGGCCGTCTCGACGATCATCGGCGGCCAGCTGCTGGCCGACGCGTCCGCGTTCATGCAGGCCTTCGACAGCATGTTCGGCGGCTTCCGCGAACGCGCGCGCAAAACCGCCGAGCTGCTGCGGTCGTCGGGCACCTCGTTCCTCGTGGTGGCCGCGCCGGAGCCGGACGCGCTGCGCGAGGCGTCCTACTTCGTGGAGCGCCTGGCCGGAGAGTCCATGCCGCTGGCCGGCTTGGTCGCCAACCGGACGCATCCGGTGCTCGCGCCGCTGTCCGCGACCGAAGCGCTGACCGCCGCGGAGTCGGTGCAGAACGCGCCGCTCGCCGAGGCCGTGCTTCGGCTGCACGCCGACCGGGTCGCGCTGGCCGAGCGGGAAAACCGCCTGCTGGCGCGTTTCACCCGCGCGCATCCCGAAGTGCCGTTGACCCGGGTGCCCGCGCTCGCCGGCGACGTGCACGACCTCGAAGGCCTGCGCGACATCGGAGCGAAGCTGGCGTCGTGAGCGGCTGCGCCGGAGCACAGCCGCTCACGCGCGGGTTCAGCCCGCCGCGGCGGCGGCCAGCGCGTCCCGCTTGGCCGCTTCGAGCAGGTCAGTCCAGCTGGTCACGTCCGGACGACGGCGCAGCAGGGCACGCCGTTCCCGTTCCGTCATCCCGCCCCAGACCCCGAAATTGATCCGGCCGTCGAGCGCCTCGGCGAGGCATTCGGTACGGACCGGGCACCCCATGCACACGGCTTTCGCCCTGTTCTGTTCCGCGCCTCGCACGAACAACCCGTCGGGATCGGCGTCCCGGCACGAGGCGTCGATCCGCCAGCCAACCTGATTGGTTTGCATACCCCCAGCTCCCTCATCTGGTGTATGGCACCAGCGAAGGCGAAGCTCCCGCTCCCACCCCCGCGAGCGTTTCCCACTGCGCCGCACGTCGGTGACGGCACCTCCCCGGTGCCGCTGCCGCCGTCCGGACCAGCCAGGCTCCCACCCGGGCTGCTCCGTCTGTCGGCATCTACGTGAGACGTTGACGGACTGTAGGGTCCCTCGGTTCCCTCCGTCGAGACCTAGCATGCATTCCGTTACCTGAGGTCACGACACGGGGTCCCGTTATCGCTCGTCAGAGGGGCGCGCGGGCGTGAGGTCACAAAGGCGACACGGGCCTTCAGTACCCTGGCTTTCGTGCGCAAAACGGATGGTCTTTTCAAGCTCCTCGGCCTGTGCCTGCTGGCAGGGGTGCTGGTCGCCGGGATCATGTTCCCGGTGGTGGGCGCCGCGGGGGTCGTGTCCAACCAGGCGAGCGAGACGGTCGACAAGACGTCTTCCGACCTCGCCGACATCCCGCCGCCGCTGGTGACGACGATCACCGACTCCGGCGGGAAGCCGATCGCGACGCTCTACGACCAGTACCGCATCCCGGTCCGCCCCGACCAGATCAACCCGGCGCTGAAGTGGGCGCTGCTGTCGGCGGAGGACAAGGCGTTCTACGAGCACCACGGGGTGAACTGGGGCCGGACGCTGCGCGCCGCCGTCTCCAACACCGCGGGCGGGGACACGCAGGGCGCCTCGACGATCACGCAGCAGTACGTGAAGAACTACCTGATCAACGTCGTCTACCGGAACGACAAGAACGGCCAGGCGAAAGCGCAGGAGCAGTCGCTGTCGCGCAAGCTCAAGGAAGCCCGGATCGCGATCAACCTCGAGACGAAGCTCTCGAAGGACCAGATCCTGGCCGGTTATCTCAACATCGTGGAATTCTCCCGGAAGATCTACGGGGTCGGAGCGGCCGCGCACGCCTACTTCAACACCACGCCGGAGAACCTGACCGTCCCGCAGGCCGCGCTGCTCGCCGGCATCGTGAACAACCCGATCGTGCTCGACCCGTGGAACCACCCGGACAAGGCGACGAAACGGCGCAACCTGGTGCTCGACCGGATGGTCAGCAACCAGAAACTGGCGAAGGCGGACGCGGAGAAATTCAAGGCCGAGCCGCTCGGCGTCACGCCCGACACTCCCTCGAAGCCCCCGTCCAACTGCACCGGGGCCGGTCCCGAGAACGGCTTCTTCTGCCAATACGTCGAGGACTATCTGATCAAGTCCGGGATGTCGAAGGACCAGCTCTACACCGGCGGCTACACGATCAAGACCACGCTGGACGAAAAGGCCAACCACGAGGCGAAGGTCTCGGCCGAAACCCAGGTGAGCAAAACCCAGAAGAACGTCGCGAACACGCTTTCGCTGATCCGGCCGGGCAAGGACCGGCACGAAGTGGTGGCGCTCGCGGCGAACCGGGACTACGGCATCGACGCGGATCAAGGGCAGACGACCTACGCGCTCCCGTCCGGCGTGTTCAACACCGGCGGCGCGGGGTCGAGCTACAAGATCTTCACCACCGCGGCGGTGCTGAACCAGCACATCGCCGGGATCTACAGCAACATCCCGGTCGGCAACAGCTACGTCTCGCACGTGTTCACCGGCAGCCAGCCGCACTGTCCGCCGACCGGCGCGCCGAACACGCGCTGGTACTGCGTGGGCAACGCGTCCGATTCCTACCCCGAATCGGCTTCGCTGCAGATGGCACTGGCGACGTCGCCGAACACCGCGTTCGTGGCGCTGGAGGACAAGCTCGGCAGCACCGGGCCCGCCATCGACATGGCGACGAAGCTCGGTATGCGCGAGACCATGGCGAGCAACCCCGGCGGCGGCAAGGTCGACCCGAAGTCGACCGAGTCGAGCAAGAACCAGACCCAGGCCCAGGCTTACGGGCCCAAGGGCAAGTACCCGGGCACCGGTGCGTTCACGCTCGGCTTCAGCCCGACGAGCGGCCTGGAACTGGCGAACGTCGCCGCGACCATCCTGAGCGGCGGCAAATGGTGCCCGCCGACGCCGCTGGCCTCGGTGACCGACCGCGACGGAAAGCCGGTGCCGGTCAAGGAAGCGGCTTGCGAGCAGGTTGTGCCGGAAGGCCTCGCGAACACCATGGCGGTCGGCATGAGCAAGGACGACCAGCCCGGCGGCACGTCCGCCAAGGCCGCGGAAGCGGTCGGCTGGAACCGCCCGCTGGTGGGCAAGACGGGTACGACGCAGAACAACGGCTCGGCGACCTTCGTGGCCGGAACCCCGCAGATGGCCGGTGCGGCCATGGTGTTCCGTCCCGAAGGCGGCAGCGGCGGTCTTTGCTACAACGGCGTCGGCGACGTGTCCACCTGCGGCTCCGGAAACATGTTCGGTGGCAAGACACCGGCGCAGACGTGGTTCGGTGCGATGAAGAACATCATGGACGGCCAGCCGGTCGTGCCACTGCCGCCGGAGGATCCGGCGTACACCAACTGAATCCGGTGAAAACGGGACGGGAGACGCGACCTCCCGTCCCGTTTCACTTGTCCCGTCACCCTTTATCCGACGCCACGGAAGCGCCGCCACGACAGAGATAAATCCCGTCGGCAGGCTCCGCATCTCCGTCGGACTGGTCCAATCCAATCCAACGACGCCCGGTGCGGGCTGTCGCGAGAACGCCGTGGAGACCTTCGCCCTGCGCCATCCGGCACCGGCCACAGCGGACGACCCGATCGAACACGTATCCTCGACCCTGTGAGCACGCTCGGTAACTCCAGTCCGCCCGGGGGCACCGCGAAGCGGTGGGCCGCGGGGACCATCGCCCTCGGGGCCGCCACCCTCGGTTACGCCGTCGGCATCGAACGCCGTCGCTACACCCTGCGGACCGTCGAATTGCCCGTGCTCGCGCCCGGCACGCCGCCGTTCACCATCCTGCACGTCTCCGACCTGCACATGCTTCCCGGGCACCAGGCCAAACAGCGCTGGGTCGCCGCGCTCGACGAGCTCGACCCGGACCTCGTCGTCAACACCGGCGACAACCTGTCCCACCGCACCGCAGTCCCCTCCGTGCTCCGCGCGCTCGGACCGCTGCTGGACCGGCCCGGGCTGTTCGTCTTCGGCAGCAACGACTACTACGCGCCCAAACCCAAAAACCCCGCGCGCTACCTCATGCCCCGCGGCAAAAAGAAGCGCATCCACGGCACCCAGCTGCCCTGGCGCGACCTCCGCGCCGCCTTCCTCGAACACGGCTGGGTCGACCTCACCCACGTCCGCCGCACCATCGACGTCGGCGGCCGCGCCGTCTTCGCCGCCGGAGTCGACGACCCCCACCTCCACCGCGACCGCTACTCCGACATCGCCGGACCCGCCGACACCGCCGCGGCCGTCCGCATCGGCGTCACCCACTCCCCCGAACCCCGCGTCCTCGACACCTTCGCCACCGACGGCTACGACCTCGTCCTCGCCGGCCACACCCACGGCGGACAGCTCCGCATCCCCGGCTACGGCGCCATCATCACCAACTGCGAACTCGACCGCAGCCGCGCCCGCGGCGCCTCCCGCTGGGGAGCCCGCATGTGGCTCCACGTCTCCGCCGGACTCGGCACCTCCCCCTACGCCCCCGCCCGCTTCGCCTGCCCGCCCGAAGCGAGCCTATTGACGCTGGTCCCGCGCGGATCCGGCACCTCCGACCCCCGCAAACCAGCCCCGCGTAAAGCCGCGAAACCCGTCCGCTAGACTTACTCCCGACCCGCTAAGCAGTACCTCGGGGTGTGGCGCAGCTTGGTAGCGTGCCTCGTTCGGGTCGAGGAGGTCGTGGGTTCAAATCCCGCCACCCCGACTGGTGAGTGAGGGCTCTCTGTCTGCAAAAAGCGCAGACTGGGAGCCCTCACTTCGTTATTTCCTCTGGGGGTCGGACCCCCAGGCCCCCGCCAGGGGGCTCGCCCCCTGGACCCCCGAAGGTGCATCGGTTGCGGTTGGGCGTCGTGTGGCCCTGCGCCTCCGAAGGTGCATCGGCTGCGGTTGTCGTGGTCGTGCGGCCTTGACCCCTCGGCAGGTGCGGCGGTTAGCGGGTGGCGGTTAGTTCTTGCCAGCATTGGTGGAAGTCGCCGATGGCGGGGGATTTCGTCCAGGACCAGGCGGAGCGGGCGGCTGAGGTTAGTTGGTCGTGGTCTTTGGTCAGGGGTTGCGACAGGGCGGTGGCCAGGCGGGACTCCACGTAGGTGGCCAGGGCTCGGTAGGTCAGATCTTCTCGGTAGCGCGTGCGTTCGGTGATGTTCGTGAAGCCCGCGGCGGCTAGTTTCGCGGCGATTGTGCGGCCGCTGAAAGGGTCGCCGCCGCAGGCGCGGCGCAGGAGATAGTGGCCGCGCAGGGCGGCGTCTACGTTCGCGGTTCTTGGGCGGATTTTGGCTCTGCTCCAGTCTGAGGTGGAGATTGCCAGATGGCCGCCCGGGCGGAGGACTCGGCGGATTTCGGCTAGCGCGGCGGCGGGGTTTGTCAGGTGTTCGAAGAGGGCGTGGGAGAAGACTGTGTCTATTGAGGCGGTTTTGAACGGCAGGGCGTAGGCGGTTGCCGTTAGGTAGTCCACTGTGGACGTCGTGGCTAGTAACGGGTGGTGGATGTCTACGCCGATTACGTGACAGGCGGGGGCCAGGGTCGCGGTGATGGAGCCTTGGCCGCAGCCTAGGTCCAGGACGCGGGAGCCTGGGGTGAAGAGCGGTTGGGCGAACGCGGCGCGGTCACTCGCTGTGCGTGTGTTCATCATCGACAGCGCGTCTTGGGCATAGCCCGGCGCGTAACCCTCCAGCACCCCGCACAGAGTACGGGTGAGAGGTGGCAGGATCGAGGGGTGAGCACGCAGTCAGGCAACCAAAATCCGCCCGCGGTGGTCCCGGACCGCCTGTTCGACGACCCCGAAGCCGAAAAGCGCTGGCTGGCGCGGTTCCACGCGCCCCGCATCTCGGTGCCCGAATGGGCCCGCGACGCCCCGGACGCCAACGTGTACGTCTCCAACGGCAGCGGCGTATGGGAGGTTTACGCGTGGGACCGGGCCACCGACAGTCACCGACGCGTCACCAACCGGCCCAACGGCACCCTGCACGCCACGCCCTCGCCCGACGGGACCGCCATCTGGTGGTTCGACGACACCGACGGCGACGAGTTCGGATCCTGGCGCAGCCAGCCGTTCGACGGCGACAGCTCCGCAGCCGTCAAAGCACTGCCCGATATTCACGACGGATACCCGGCCGGCCTCGAGATCGGCCATCGAGTCATCGCGGCCGGCGTTTCGACCGACGACGGCAGCGAGCTGTTCGCGAAAATCGACGGCGAAACCACGCGGTTTTACCAGCACGCGGACGACGCCGGCATCGCGTCGATGTCCCGCGACGAAAGCCTGCTCGCCATTTCCCATTCCGAACACGGCGATTCCCGGCACCCGGCGTTGCGAGTGCTGTCCACCGACGGGTTCACCACCGTCGCGGAGAAGTGGGACGGCGAAGGAAAAGGCTTGCAGGCGCTGGAATTCTCGCCGCTGCCCGGCGACCAGCGCCTCCTCGTCCTGCACGAGCGCCGCGGTCGCGAAGAACTGCTGGTGTGGGACGTGCAGGCGGACACCGAGACCGAACTGCTGATTGATCTGCCCGGCGAGGTCGTCGCGGACTGGTATCCGGACGCCCGCGCTTTGCTCGTCGTGCACTTCCACGAGGCACGCAGTTCGTTGTACCGCTACGACCTCGACACCGGCGAACTGTCCGCTGTGGACACTCCGGCCGGACGGATCGGCGGCGCGGGCGTGCGGCCGGACGGCACCATCGAGTACTCGTGGTCCAGCGCCGCGGAGCCGGCTGCGGTCCGAGCCCGCGCGGCGGACGGCACGGACTCCGTGCTGCTGACGCCGCCGGGCGAGCGCGCACCCGGTTCGTCGCCGGTCACCGACGCGTTCGTCGAGGGCGTCGGCGGCCGGATCCACGCGCTGGTTTCCCGGCCCGAGAACGCGCCCGAAGGCCCGTTGCCGACGGTGTTCTCCCTGCACGGCGGCCCGCACGCGGCCGACGAGGACCGGTTCTCCGCCTACCGCGCGACGTGGCTGGACGCCGGATTCGCCGTGGTCGAGGTGAACTACCGCGGCTCCACCGGCTACGGCTCGGCGTGGCGGGACGCCATCGAAGGCCGACCGGGCCTGACGGAACTGGAAGACGTCGCGGCGGTCCACGACTGGGCAGTCGAAAGTGGACTGTCCGATAAGGACAAGTGCGTCGTGAACGGCGCTTCGTGGGGCGGCTATTTGACGCTGCTGGCGCTGGGCACCCAGCCGACCCGATGGGCCGCTGGGGTCGCGGGCGTTCCGGTGGCCGACTACGTGGCCGCGTACGAGGACGAGATGGAACAGCTGCGCTCGTTCGACCGCGCCCTGTTCGGCGGCTCTCCGGAGGACGTACCGGCGGTGTACCGCGAATGCTCGCCGCTGACGTACGTGGACGCGGTCGCCGCCCCGGTGCTGATCCTGGCCGGCGACAACGACCCGCGATGCCCGATCCGGCAGATCGAGAACTACCTGGACCGCCTTGCCAAGCGCAACGCGCCGCACGAGTTCTACCGCTACGACGCGGGGCACGGCTCGCTGGTGATCGCGGAGACGATCAAGCAGACGTCCATCGAGGTGTACTTCGCTCTGCGGGCTTTGGGAATGCGCTGAGGGTTCGGGCCGTCCAGGGGGTTCCTGGACGGCCCGGCTCACAGCCCGCGCTTAGCGCCCTTCAACCGCGCCACCGCGGCCTCGTCGCCCTCAAACTCCACCTGCACCGCATCGCGGCCGAAGACGAACAGCAGCAGTTCCACCGGCTCGCCCACCACCGTCACCACCGGCGCACCCGACTTCACCGAGGCCGACTTGCCGTCGGGGGTCCGGAGCACCACTCCGACCGGGGACTTGCGCAGGTTCAGCTGCGCCGTCCGCGTCGCCAGCCGCCAGGCCGCACCGTCTCGGGACGGGTCGGCGGGCCGTGGCGTCCACTCCGGTTGGGCTCGGCGGACATCCTCGTGGTGCACCAGGAACTCCGCACCGTTCGCCGCCTCGTCCACCGGGCCGAACGACGTCGGCCAGAAGCGGGACGGGCCGCGGCGGACCGTCGCTACCAGCTCGTCCCACGCGCGCGCCGCGACGCCGTCTTGCACCTTCTGCGTGTGCCCGGCGAGGGCGGGCACCACGATGCCCGGCATCGCGTCCGGCCGATGCTCCCGCACGACCAGGTGCGCGGCCAGATCCCGCGTCTGCCAGCCCTCGCACAGGGTCGGGGCGTCCGGGCCGAGCTGCTCGAAGAGGTCGCTCAGCGCTTGGCGTTCGTCTTTGGCAAGGCCCATGTCTAGGGACAGTACTGCGTGGCGAAGCCACTCCGTTGAGGGCGGCGGAGGGGAGGAAGGCGGAGTACTCGCCAGTTAGTGGTGGAATGCCGTCGATGTGGCCGGGTCGTGTTGCGGGGAGGGCTGGCGGTTCAGCTCCGGCAGGATCCGCTTCAGGTCGGCGAGCAGCAGGTCGGCCAGGTCGTGCGTGAACCCGTTGCGGACGACGATGCGCAGCACTGCCAGGTCGGTGCGGTTGTCCGGGAACGTGTACGCGGGCACGAGCCAGCCGCGTTCGCGGAGGCGGCGGGACACGTCGAAGACATCGAACGAACTGACGTCCGACCGGGTGGTGAAGGCGAATACCGGCAGCTGGTCGCCGCGGGTGAGCAACTCGAACGGCTCCAGCTTGGAGATCTCGTCGGCCAAGTACGTCGCCACGTCGCGCGAAGCTTGTTGCACCACCCGGAAACCTTCGCGGCCCAGCCGGACGAAGGTGTAGTACTGCGCGGCGACTTCCGAGCCGGGGCGGGAGAAGTTGAGCGCGAAGGTCGGCATGTCGCCGCCGAGGTAGTTGACGTTGAACACCAGCTCTTCCGGCAGCGCCGCCTTGTCGCGCCAGACCACCCAGCCGACGCCGGGGTACACGAGGCCGTATTTGTGCCCGGAGGTGTTGATCGACGCGACGCGCGGCAGCCGGAAGTCCCATTCCAGGTCCTCGTCGAGGAACGGGGCGATCATCGCGCCGGACGCGCCGTCGACGTGCACCGGGATGTCCCAGCCGGTCCGCTCCTGCAGCGCGTCGAGGGCGGCCGCGATCTCGGCGACCGGCTCGTAGCTGCCGTCGAAGGTCGAACCGAGGATCGCGACGACGCCGATGGTGTTCTCGTCGCAGAGCTTCACCGCTTCTTCCGCGGACAGGTGGTACCGGTCGCCCTCCATCGGCACCAGGCGCGGTTCGACTTCCCAGTATTCGCAGAATTTTTCCCAGCAGACCTGGACGTTGATGCCCATCACCAGGTTCGGCTTCCCGCTGCGGCCCAGCTTCGCCCAGCGCCGCTTCAACGCCATGCCGGCGAGCATGCAGGCCTCGGACGAGCCGGTGGTCGAGCAGCCCATGATGTTCGCGGGATCCGGGGCGTGCCACAGATCGGCGAGGATGTTGACGCAGCGCCGCTCGAGTTCCGCGGTCTGCGGGTACTCGTCCTTGTCGATCATGTTCTTGTCGACGCATTCGGCCATCAGCTCGCGCGCCTGCGGCTCCATCCACGTCGTGACGAACGTGGCGAGGTTGAGCCGCGCGTTGCCGTCGAGCATCAGCTCGTCGCGCACCAGCTGCAGTGCCGTGTCCGGCGGCAGCGAATCGTCCCGCAGCCGGTCGCGCGGCATCGTGAAGTTCGCGGCGAGCGCCGGATTGCTCCCCGCGTACAACGGATTCGTGCCGGTCTTCCGGTCTGCCCGATCTTGTTTCCCCTGATGCAGCACCATGTCAGCGAACCTACTGCCGGGCGGCCGGAACGACCACCGGATGCGGAAAAGCCGTCCGCGGCGAGGCGGACGGCTTTTCTTCCCCGGAAGCGGATCAGGCCTGCTGCGCCTGCCACATCCAGTGCGCCTCTTCCAGCGCGCGGGTGATCTCGATCAGCAGATCCTGCGTCACGAGGTCGCTCTTGTCGGTCTCGTCGATGCGCTTGCGGAGCCGCTCGATCAGGGCCGCGAGGGTGTCGACGATCGCGGCGATGGTCGATTCGACGGACTGCCAGTTGTCCGGGTACTCCGGCGCACCGGAGGTCGCCACCACGGTCTTCGCCTTGCCGTTGGGCGAAATCCCGATGGCGGCGGCGCGCTCGGCCACCTCGTCGACGTACTGCCGCGCGGTCGACACCAGCTCGTCGAGCTGCAGGTGCGCGCTGCGGAAGTTCTGTCCCACGACGTTCCAGTGCGCCTGCTTCGCGATCAGCGAGAGGTCGATCAGGTCGGCCAGCGTCGCCTGCAGCGCGTTGCCGGTGATCTCCTTGTCCGCGTCGGAAAGCGGGCTCTTGATGGGGGAAGTGGTCATCTCGGGTGTCCCTCCTCGGTCTTGATCCAGACGGTGCCTAATCAGACGGTGGTGGTCAGCTCCACCTCGATGTTGCCGCGCGTCGCGTTGGAGTACGGGCAGACCTGGTGCGCCTGCTCGACCAGCTGGTCGGCGTCGGCCTTCGCCAACCCGGGCAGCGACACGTCGAGCCGCACGCCGAGCTGGAATCCGACGTCCTTCTTGAACACGCTGACCGAACCGGTCACCGTCGCGGCCGGCAGCGCGACCTTCGCCTGCCGGGCCACGGCCTGCAGCGCGCTCAGGAAGCACGCGGAGTAGCCCGCGGCGAACAGCTGCTCCGGATTCGTTTTGTCCCCGCCGGGACCGCCCATTTCCTTGGGGATCGCCAGCGACTCGTCCAGCACGCCGTCCGAGGACGTCACGTCGCCGTTGCGGCCTTCTCCTCGCGCGGTCGCGACAGCGGTGTAGATCGGCTCGGCCATGCGGGTTACCTCCTCATCGGGACGCCTCCGGAGTCAGCGTCTCAATGAGTTCAACGCCCCGCATCCGCGGAACAGTGCCCCGGCATGGCAGTCATCACCCCGGGAATAACCGGGATCCGAGGAGGCGAAACGTCAGTGTGCGCGAAGCAACGCGTGCTCCGCGACCTGCTGTCCGATCAGCCGCAACGTGCGGACGCTCTTCTCGTCCGACGCGCCGCCGCCCTCGTCGAATTTCGTCTCGGCGGAGTTGATCGAACCACCCAACGGGGTGGACCAGCCGCGCAGCGCGTGCGTGATCGTGCGGAGCTGTTCGAGCGTGGTGACCGCGGCCTGCCAGCCGTACGCGACGGCGGCGAGACCCACCGCGCGGCCGTCGAGGTACGGGCGGGTGTCCTCGCGAAGGTCTTCGACGTAGTCCAGGGCGTTCTTGACCAGCCCGGACAGCCCGCCGTGGTAGCCCGGCGAGACGACGATGAGCCCGTCCGCCTGGCGGATGCCCTCGATGAGCTTCCGCGCGCGTTCGTTCCGCTCCGGGATGGCGGTGTCGTAGAACGGCAGGACCAGCTCGGGACCCGGGATCAGCTCGGTCACGACGCCGCGTTCTTCGGCGGCGGCGAGCGCGATGCGCAACGCGCGCTCGGATTGCGAGCCCTCTCGCAGCGAGCCGCCGATACCCAGCACCTTGACGCTTTTGGCGGAAGTCACAGGTCGAGGCTAACCCCTCGACCTAACTAGAGGACCAGGATCTGAGACGGAGGCTTGGGTCACACACCGACTGGACCAACGTACCTACTGGCAAGTAACCTCGGCGCATCGGCGTTCGAGGAGGAACGATGGCCATTCCGCTGCAGATCCGCGCCCAGGCTGCCGCCGCGCAGTTGTTGTTCTGGCTGCCCCGGCCAGCGCGCAGGCTGATCGCCGGAGCGCCGCTGCGGCTCGACGGCCAGGAGCTCGCGCTCGACGCCCAGCTGCTGCTGAAGCTGCAGAAACTCTCCGGCGCCTCGCTGGTCAACGGGTCGGTCGAGCGGTCCCGAGCGCTGCTGGAAGCGAGCCAGCACCTGGTGAACGGCAAGCGGATCAACCCGGTCGCGACCCGGGACGTGGCCATTCCGTCCGGCGACGCGTCCCTCGAAGCCACTCTCTACACGCCCGCCGGGCTGCCGGAGCCGTCGCCGCTGCTGGTGTTCTTCCACGGCGGCGGATGGGTCATCGGCAGCCGGGCCACGCACGACAACGCCGCGCGCTACCTCGCGAAGCACGCGGGGGTGCGGGTGCTGTCGGTCGAGTACCGGCTCGCGCCGGAAAGCCCGTTCCCCGGGCCGGTGGAGGACGCGCTGGCCGCGTTCGACTACGCGTACGCCAAGGCGGCCGACCTCGGCGCGGACCCGGACCGGATCGCGGTGGGCGGCGACAGCGCGGGCGGCAACCTGTCCGCCGTCGTCGCGCTGGAGGCGACGCGGCGCGGCGGCCCGGCGCCCGCGTTCCAGCTGTTGATCTACCCGGCGGTCGACTTCACCACGCGCCGCCGGTCTCGCCAGTTGTTCGGCGAAGACCTCTTCCTCACCGACGAGGCGATGGTGTGGTTCGAGGGCCATTACGCGCCCGAAGGCATCGACAAGGCCGACCCGCGGATGTCGCCGTTGCTCGCGTCTGACCACAGTGGACTCCCGCCGGCCTACATCGTGACCGCGGGCTTCGACCCGCTGCGCGACGAAGGCGAGGCGTACGCGGAAAAACTGCGTGCCGCGGGGGTACCGGTGGCGCTCAGCCGACAGTCCGACCTGATCCACGGATTCCTCAACTTCGCCGGGGTCGGGACGCGGTTCCGGGAGGCGATCGCCGAGATGGCCGGTGCTCTGCGGGTGGGACTCGCCAAGCGGTCGTGAGCGGCAATGCCGGTGAGCACCGGCGTGCGCACTCACGAGCCCGGACATGGAACGGAGCCTGGCGCGGCGAACCGCACCAGGCTCCGGGCCTTCCCCCTCCCGTTCAGGCCGCTCAGGTACCCGGCACTGCCGCCGGGGCGGGCAGCGGCGGCGTCGGCAACGGCGGCACCGGAAGCGGCGGCACCGGAAGCCCGCCGAGGAGGCCGCCCAGAATGCCGGTCACCGCGGCGAGCAGGGCCTTGACCAGGTCGCTCACGATCTTCAGCGGTCCGGGCAGGTCCGGCAGCGACGGGATCGGCACTGGAAGCGGCGGCAGTTGCCGCGGCGTCGCCTTCGGGTTGCTGACGAGCCGGCTGGATTCGTCCGCGCGGAGCTTCGCCGCCGACGAGAGCTGCTGGGTTTCGGATTGGACCTGGTAGCGCTTGCCCGCCGCGATGTCCGCGAGCACCGGGCTGAGCCGGTCGAGGTCTGCCCTCGTCTTCGCGACATCGCCCGCGTACGCCACCTTGGTCAGGTCGTCACGCATTTGCAGCACCTGCGCGGCGACGGCCTGAGTGGCCGAGGAGCCCTTGCCGCCCGCCGGGCTCGCGGAGGCCATCCCCGAGGTGCCGACGGCCAGCAGACTGCCCGCGGCGACCACAGCGATGATCCGCCCGATCTTGCCTTTCATTCTTTACCTCCCTGGCCTTTGGGACCTGCCGGGTAAATCGATACCCGCCGTGTCGGCCCAGCACCAGCCGATCACCGGATAGGGAGTTTTTCTAACCCTTACGTGCCGAATCCAATAATCGGGAACCGGCCCGCAATTGATTAACGTGGGCGGCTTGCGCGTCCCCCGACGATCACGGACCGCGGACCCAAATCTGACTCATCGTAGCCGAATTGCCCGAATGGCCGCCTCGCTCACTCACACAGGCGTAGTTCGTGATCGATTACCTTCATCACCCCGTCGGGACGCGTGAACTCGCTCGTCCGACCGTGGAGGGTCCCCCACGCACGCACCGCCGCCCGCATTCGGGCCGGCTCCCCTTTTTCCTGGGGATCGCCCTCGCGCCGACCGGAAACTCCGAGGTCGGCGCAGAAATCTGAAAAACTGTTCGCGAATGGGTGGCGAGAAATGCTTATCCGTGCTGCCGAAGAAGTTAGCACCCAGGTCGCGAGCGCATTTTCCGGGTCCGCCGAACGCCTGCGCGACACCCGGACGGGTACCGGGCCGTCGCGCGGCAGGTGTGACGAAAAGAAGTTGCACGCTCGTACCAACTCTTGCTCTCATGGGGTACGTGCCTTTTCAGCCGTATCGCCGCGTCCTGAGCGTCCCTGGCGTCCGCCCGTCGATGACCCTGATGTTCTTCGCACGCGTGCCCATGACGATGACCGGCGTGACGCTGACGCTGTACGTCGTCAGCGGGCTCGGCCGGGGCTACGGCGCGGCGGGGGTCGTCGGCGCCGCCGTCACGCTGGGCATGGCACTCGGCGCGCCGATGATCGGGCGCACCATCGACCGGTACGGCCTGCGTCCAGTCGTCGCGGTGTGCGGGTTGTCGTCCACCGCGTTCTGGTTCGCGGCTCCGCATCTTTCGTACGAGGCGCTGGTGGTGTGCGCGCTGCCGGCCGGGGTGCTGTCGGTGCCCGCGGGTTCGCTGGCTCGGCAGATCCTGGCCGCGCTCGTGCCCGCGGAGCAGCGGCGCGCGGCGTACTCGCTGGACACGGTCCTGGTCGAGGCGTCGTTCATGATCGGCCCCGCGGCCGGGATCGCGGCGATCTCGTCGCTGTCGGCGACGCTGACGCTGAGCGGCATCGGCAGCATTTTCGGCGTCACCGCGCTGCTGATCTTCCTGCTCAACCCGCCAATCCGGAACGAGGACGAACTGGCCCCGGCCGGTACCGCGCGGCCGCCGCTGCGATCCTGGCTCACCGGGCGGCTGCTGGCGACCCTGCTGATCGCCGCCGGAACGATGTTCTGCCTGGTCGGCACCGAGGTCGCGACGCTGGCCGCACTGCGCTCGCACGGCGAGGTCGGCTGGACCGGCCTGGTCATCGCGGTGATGTGCGCGGCGTCGATGACCGGCGGCATCGTGCACGGCGCGGTGCGGAAGTCGCTGCCGCAGGGGTTGCTGATGCTGCTGCTGGCGCTGCTGGTGATCCCGGTCGGGCTCGCGACGCAGCCGTGGTGGCTGCTGATGCTCCTGCTGATCCCGACGAACCTGCTCTGCGCCCCGACGCTCGCCGCCACGACGGAATCGGTCAGCGAACTCGCGCCGCCCGCCGTCCGCGGCGAGGCGATGGGCCTGCAGGACGCGTCGACCCGGCTCGGACTGGCCGCGGGGAGCCCGGTGGTCGGTTACGCGATCGACCATTCGAGCCCGGCGTGGGGCTTCGCGGCAGCCGGACTCGGCGGCCTGGCCCTGGCGGCGCTGGGACTCGTGTGGTCGCTGCGCCGGAGTCCGGTGCAAACGCCTGCCCTGGCGGCGGCGGTGCGGGCTCGGCGCTGAGCTGCGCCAATGCCACGTTGGTTGCGTGTGACGCACCCAATGTGGCATTCGCTGCGCCGCATGCACCCAACGCGGCGTTGGGTGCGTCGCATGCACCCAATGTGGCATTGGTTGCGTCCCACGCACCCAATGTGGCATTCGCTGCGCCGCACGCACCCAACGCGGCATTGGTTGCGTCGCATGCACCCAATGTGGCATTGGTTGCGTCCCACGCACCCAATGTGGCATTCGCTGCGTCCCACGCACCCAACGCGGCATTGGTTGCGTCGCATGCACCCAATGTGGCATTGGTTGCGTCCCACGCACCCAATGTGGCATTCGCTGCGTCCCACGCACCCAACGCGGCATTGGTTGCGTCGCATGCACCCAACGCGGCACTCGCTGCATCCCACGCACCCAATGTGGCATTGGTTGCGTCGCACGCACCCAATGCCACATTGGGGTTCTTTCAATCGCGGGTCGCACGTTGGCGGGCGCAGGGTGCGGAGGTCCGTGAGGGATCCCGTCTCAGTCGGCGCACCCACCTTGCCTCGCGGGGCGGCTTCGCGACAGTGGCGCTCGCCCACGCAGCGCGCGCCCTCTCCCGGCAAGATTCGCCGAGCGCCGGGGCGGGCGAAGGTCAGGTGCAGGCCTTGCGCAGCGCGTCGAGCTTTTCCAGGTTCCGTTTGGTCCACCGGGCGATCACCCCGGCGTCCTCGAGGTGTTCCTTCTGCACCTGGACGTACGAGTCGGCCATGCCGAGCAGGGCGTTCTTGACGTTCTCTTCCTTGACGTCGGCCGCCAGCTCGCGCAGGCGTCGTTCCTTGTCCTGCGCGCGGGCCTTGAGCTTTTCGCCGTCCACCAACGGGTTCAGGTCGGCCAAGCCCAGCGCCTCGGTGCACGCGGAGACCTTGCCGACCGCGGAATTCGTCTGGTTGACCGCCGAATCGACCTGGTCGCATCCGGCCAGCACCGCCCCGGCCACCGCCAAGGCGACCGCCACCCCCCAGCTCTTCATGCTCTCAGGGTAGCGGGTCCCGCGGGCGCACCAGCGCGATTCGCCCGCGGGGCCAGCTCATCCCTTCACGCACACGACCTGCTTGAGGTGGGCGACCACCTCGACCAGGTCGGTCTGTGCCTGGATCACCGTCTCGATGTCCTTGTACGCGGCCGGGATCTCGTCGACGACCCCGGTGTCCTTCCGGCATTCCACGCCCGCGGTCTGCGCGGCGAGGTCGGCGGCGGTGAACGTCTTGCGGGCCTTCGTCCGCGACATCCGCCGTCCGGCGCCGTGGGACGCGGATTCGAACGACGCGGTGTTGCCCAGTCCGCGCACGATGTACGAACCCGTGCCCATGCTGCCCGGGATGATCCCGAGGTCTCCGGAGCCGGCCCGGATCGCGCCCTTGCGGGTGACGAGCAGGTCGACGCCGTCGTAGGTTTCCTCGGCGACATAGTTGTGGTGGCACGAAATCGCGTCGTCGAAACTCGTTCCCGGAATGACTTCCGAGACCGCGAGCTTCACCAGCGCGACCATCGTCGCCCGGTTCCGCGCGGCGTAATCCTGCGCCCAAAACAGATCGCGCCGGTACGCCTGCATTTCCGGCGTGTCCGCGACGAACACCGACAAGTCGGGGTCCGGCAGGTCCCGGTTGTGCGGCAGTTTCCGCGCGATCGCCATGTGCCGCTCAGCGAGTTCCTTGCCGATGTTGCGCGAACCCGAATGCAGCATCAGCCAGACCCGGCCCTCGTCGGCTCCGCCCTGTTCGAGGCAGACCTCGATGAAGTGGTTGCCGCCGCCGAGGCTGCCGATCTGGCGAGCCGCCCGGTCGTGCAGGTCCTGGACGCCCTCGTGCAGATCGCCGAACGACTTCCAGAACGTGTCCCAGCCGCCGACGCCGTGCACCTTCGCGGTGTTGACCGGCGTCTTGTGCAAGCCGAACCCGACCGGCACCGCCGCTTCGATCCGCTTGCGCAGCTTGCCGAGGTCGTCGGGCAGGTCGCTCGCGGTGAGCGACGTCCGCACCGCGCTCATCCCGCAGCCGATGTCGACGCCGACCGCGGCTGGCGACACCGCGTCGCGCATCGCGATGACGCTGCCCACCGTCGCGCCCTTGCCGTAGTGGACGTCCGGCATCACCGCGACGCCGTGCACCCACGGCAGGTTGGCGACGTTGCGCAACTGGCGCATGGCCTGGTCTTCGACCGACGCGGGATCTGCCCACATCCGGATCGGAACCCGCTCGCCGCCTACTGCCGTGTACATGACTTTCCTTTCCCAGAACGAGGTTTGCCCGCTCAGCATCCGCCACCCCGGCGCTCGCGACAACGGGTTTTCGGACACCGGGACATCGGTGAAACGAAATCGGGACTTCCGTCGATAACGGGCTCGGACGACCGGTTCGCCCAGGGTGCCGGTCTTGGGGAGGATTCCGTTTTTCCATGAAGTACTCGATGCGAGCGACGCTCGCGGTCTTGTTGCTGGCCGGTTTTCCGGTGCTGATGCTCGCCGTCGCCGGAGCGCTCGTCTGGCTCGAAGTCGCCGCGTTCCACGGGCATCCGTTCACCGCGGTGCGGCTCGGCTTCCTCGCCGTTCCGGTGCTGTATGTGCTGGCCACCGCCCTGCTGACGTTCGAACGGTCGCGCGACGACGTGGACGGCGTGCCGGTCACGCCCGAGGAGCAGCCTGAACTGTGGGCGACCGTCCGTGAACTCGCCCGGGAAGTCGGCACCCGGCCGCCGGACGAGATCTACCTCGTTCCGCAGGTCAACGCGGCGGTGAACGAGGAGACGCACTGGGCGGGCCTGCGCGTGCGGCGGCGCCGGATGTTCATCGGCGCACAGCTGTTCGCCGGGCTGCGGGTCAGTCAGCTCCGGGCCATTCTCGGGCACGAACTCGGCCAATACAGCAACCGCCACACCCGGTTCGCCGGCGCGACCTATCGCGGACGGCAGACGATCGGGCGAGTCGTGAGCGGACTCAGCTCGACTGGGTCCGGTCGGCTGCTGCGCCCGATCTTCACCGCGTACGCCACCGTGTACTTCCAGGTCTCGGCGCGCGTGAGCCAGCAACAGGAACTCGCCGCCGACACCGACTCCGCGCGGGTCGCCGGCACCGCCGCCGCGGCCAGCGCGCTGCGCGAGGTGGAAGTCCTCGACGCGGCGTGGTGGGTTTTCCTGAACGACTACGCGACGGTCGCCTGGTCCTCCGGATACCTGCCGGAACGGATGGCCGAGGGTTACCAACTGCTGATCTCCGACGAGAAGCGCGTGGCGGAAATGGCTTCCCTGCGAGAGAATCCGCCGACCCGGGCGGCCTCGAAGTACGACAGCCACCCGCCGGTCGCGGAACGGATCGCCCTGCTGGAAGCCGGGCCGGACGTCCCCGTGCCGCCCGGCGGCGAACGGCCCGCGACGGACCTTCTCCACAATGGACCGGAGCTGCTTGACGCGGTGCTGACGACTGGTTTCACGGAGGGAGCGGCCTCGAAGAAGAAACTCGACTGGGCCAGCCTGGTCGACGTCGGGGTCCGCGATTCGAATCAGGCCGAGGCGCTGCGAATTCTCCGCAGGCGCCGCATCGAGGACCTGCTGGACCTGCTCGACGCCGGACGCCTCGAGGACATCGCTGGTTCGACGGCTCCGCCGGAGGTCAAGGCGCGGGCGAAGCGCGAGCTTTACCGCCCGCTGGTCCACACTCGACTGTCCATTGTGCTGCACGCACGGCTCGCCAAAGCCGGTGCGGCGCACTGGGAACTGTCCTGGTCTGGACCAGCGAAGCTGGTGCTGGCCGAACCGTATGCCACCGAACTGGATCCCGCCGTCGGCGCGGCGGTCGACGGGAACACCGCGCCGCTGCGCGCGCTGCTCGCCCCGGTTCTTTCCGGAGAGGACAACCGTTGCTGAAACTGATCAAGCTCTACACCGTTCCGAAATACCGCCGGATGATGAAGGGGATCGCGAAAGACGCCAAGAAGCGCGGCTTGACCACCTCCGACTACATGCGCACGCTCGGCACCAGCGACCTGGCCCGTTATCTCGTTCCGCCGATCAAACCGGCGGACGTCGAACGGTTCGGCCTGCCGCCGGACGCCAAGCTCACCAAGAAACCGCTGCTGCCGGAGCCCGTCCGGGCCGCCAAAATCGCCCATGCCGCCGGGGACTGGCAGCCGGGCGCTGATCTGCTAGCCGGAATCGGACAGGACTGGGATCGGCGCAGTGCGGTCGTGAGCCTCCTCGGCGAGGTCGCGGCCGACGACGACACCGCGTTGAAGGCCTGGCGCGCGGCCCGGCCCGACGACGCGGACGCCGCCGCGGTCCACGCGGACGCGCTCACGGAGGTGGCGTGGCAGATCCGCAGCGCACGAGGGGCGAAACACGTCACCGCGGAGCGATTCGCGGGATTCCAGCGCGTGCTCAACGAGGCCGACGAGGCGAGCCAGACCGCCGCGGAACTCGCGCCGGAGGACCCGACGCCGTGGGCGATCCGGTGCATGATCGCGATGGGCCGCCAATACTGGCACGAGGAATTCCGCGCGGTGTGGGACGGCGCGATGGCTCGCGATCCGTTGCACGTCCACGCCCACGCGCGCGCCCTGCAGTACTGGTTCGGCAGTGACGATCTGATGTGGACCTTCGCCGAGGAGGGCGCGGAGAAGCATCCGAAACTGGCGTTTCTGCCGCTTGCCGCGGCGTTCGAGGCGTCCTTCGCGGGAGTCAAGGACGCGTGGCGGGACAGGCGCGTCGAGGCCGCGCTCGACCGGCTGCTGCCGTGGCTCGACGGCGAGGGCCGGGACGCGCCGGACACCCTGAACAGCCGCGCCTACGCGGCCCGCGCGCTCGTCGAACTTCGGCGTGGTTCCGAAGCGGTGGAGCAGTTCCGCCACCTCGGCCGGAGCGCGTCCGGCCGGGTGTGGTCGTACAGCGGTTTCGGCGCGATCCACGAATTCCGGACGCACCGGAGCCGGGCCTGCCGGCTCGCCAAGTAGCGGGGACCGGTCCCGGGAACCAGTGGTCTCCTGCTCCGGTTCCCGAGCCTGAGGTGGTGCCCGCGGTGTCCAGCCCTGACCAGCCGATGCCCGAGTCCGGCGAGAACGAGGTGCGGCGCGGAATCCGGTCGATGCGGTGGGCGATCGGCGGCCAGACCGTGCTCTGCCTGGCGCTCGCCGCGTTCGGCGGCTACCTGCTCGGGCTCGGCGGCGCCCCGAGCGCCGCGGCCTTGCCGGTGGCGATCGTGGCGATCAACTCGGCGCTGACCGTCGCGCTGGTGGTCTGCGCGGTCCTGCTGGGCAGGCGGCAGCGCAAGGTCATGCTCACGCTCGTCTGGCTGGAGTGCGGGTTCGTCGCACTGCTGCTGCTCGGCGCGATTCTGTCGTTCACCGCGGCTTCCGGGTCCTCGGGTGCGCCAGTCGGCCTGATTCTGTGGGGTTTCCTGATGCAGGCCGTGCTGCGGCCGCTGCAGAAGCCGGAGCTGCGGGCCGCTTTCGGGTTGAAACCCATCACCCGGCGGCAGAAATGAAAACTGCCCGGCCCCTTCGACAAGGGACCGGGCAGTTTCGCGAGACTCGCTCAGCGGTTCTGCGCCACCAGCTCGGCGATCTGCACGGTGTTCAGCGCCGCCCCCTTGCGGAGGTTGTCGGCGGAGACGAACAGGGCCAGGCCGCGGCCGTCCGGGACGCCCGGGTCGGTGCGGATCCGGCCGACCAGGCTCGGGTCGATGCCCGCGGCCTGCAGCGGCGTCGGCACGTCCGCCAGCTGCACGCCCGGCGCGTTCGACAGCAGTTCCGTCGCCCGCTCGACCGACAGCGGCCGTTCGAATTCGACGTTGATCGACAGCGAGTGCCCGGTGAACACCGGCACCCGGACGCACGTGCCGGACACCAGCAGCTCCGGGATGCCGAGGATCTTCCGGCTTTCGTTGCGCAGCTTCTGTTCCTCGTCCGTTTCGAACGTGCCGTCGTCCACAATGGACCCGGCCATCGGCAGGACGTTGAACGCGATCGGCGCGACGTACTTGGCCGGGGCCGGGAATTCGACCGCCGAACCGTCGTGCGTGAGCGAGGCCGCGCGCGAGGCGACCGCGTTCACCTGCGCGGCGAGTTCGTCGACGCCGGCCAGGCCGCTGCCGGACACCGCTTGGTAGGTGCTCGCGACGATCCGCACCAGTCCGGCTTCGTCGTGCAGCGGCTTGAGGACCGGCATCGCGGCCATGGTGGTGCAGTTGGGGTTCGCGATGATCCCCTTCCGCACCTCCTTGATCGCCTCCGGGTTGACCTCGCTGACGATCAGCGGCACGTCCGGATCGCGCCGGAACGCCGACGAGTTGTCGACCACGATCGCGCCCGCCTCGGCGAACCGCGGCGCCTGCTCGCGAGAGGTCGCGCCGCCCGCGGAGAACAACGCGATGTCCAAACCGGACAGGTCAGCGGTCGCGGTGTCCTCGACGGTGATTTCCTGGTCACGCCACGGCAGCGTGCGTCCCGCGGACCGAGCCGAGGCGAAGTACCGGATCTGCTCGACCGGGAAGTTCCGTTCGTCGAGCAGCTTGCGCATGACGGCGCCGACCTGGCCGGTCGCCCCGACCACTCCGACGCGAAGACCCTGTGCCATCAGCGACCACTCCCCGCGTAGACGACGGCTTCCTCGTCGCCGCCCAGTTCGAACGCCTCGTGGATCGCGCGCACGGCCTCGTCCAGCTGCGCGTCGCGGATCAGTACCGAAATGCGGATCTCCGAGGTGTTGATGATTTCGATGTTCACGCCCGCGTTGGCCAGCGCCTCGCAGAAGGTCGCGGTGACGCCCGGGTGCGAGCGCATCCCGGCCCCGACGAGCGACACCTTGCCGACGTGGTCGTCGTACAGGACCGACTCGAAGCCGATCTCCGCCTTGATCTTCTCGAGTTCCTTGACCGCCTTGGCCCCGTTGGCCTTCGACAGCGTGAAGGTGATGTCGGTGCGGCCCGAGGACGTGCTGGACACGTTCTGCAGCACCATGTCGATGTCGATCTCGGCGTCGGCGACGACCCGGAAGATCCGGCCCGCGGCACCGGCGTGGTCCGGCACGCCGGTCACGGTGATCTTCGCTTCCGAGCGGTCGTGTGCCACACCGGTGATCAGCGCTTGTTCCACGGGGATCTCCTCGATCGATCCGGCCACCGTGGTGCCCGGCTTGTCGCTGTAGGAAGAACGGACTCGGATCGGCACGCCGTAGCGGCGCGCGTACTCGACCGAACGCAGGTGCAGGATCTTCGATCCGCTCGCCGCGAGCTCCAGCATCTCCTCGTACGGGATGGTGTCGAGCTTTTTGGCGTCCGGCACGATCCGCGGGTCGGCCGAATACACACCGTCCACATCGGAATAGATCTCGCAGACGTCCGCGTTCAGCGCCGCGGCCAGTGCCACCGCCGTGGTGTCGGAACCGCCGCGGCCGAGCGTCGTGATGTCCTTGGTGTCCTGTGCCACGCCTTGGAAACCGGCCACCAGCGCGACGTAACCCTGCTCCAGCGCCTCGGTGACGCGGCTCGGAGTGACGTCGATGATGCGCGCGTTGCCGTGCACCGACGTGGTGACCACGCCCGCTTGGGACCCGGTGAACGACCAGGCCTGCGCGCCTTGCGCGGAAATGGCCATGGCGACCAACGAGTTCGAGATGCGCTCACCGGCGGTGAGCAGCATGTCCATTTCCCGCTCCGGCGGCGCCGGGTTCACTTGCTGCGCCAGATCGAGCAGCTCATCAGTGGTGTCGCCCATCGCCGAGCACACGACGACCACGTCGTTGCCCGCCTTCTTGGTCGCGACGATCCGTTCTGCCACGCGCTTGATCCGGTCGGCACTTTCCAGCGACGATCCGCCGTACTTCTGGACCACGAGGGCCACGCCCGAACCTCCTTGACGGGCCGGGGCGTACTCCTTGGAGGGCACCGAGGAGCGCCCACGGCCCTTCATTTGGGGAAGAGCCTACCGGCGCGAACGGCGCTCGCCACCCCATCGAGTGGTCCGCCACGGCCCGTCCGGAGGGTTTGGAAGTAAATTTTCCTTAACGGCACGGAAAAGCTCGAAGCCCTTCCTCCGGAGTGACGGAGAGCACTCCCGCGCCGTACTACGTTCGCCGCATGCGCAAACCAGCCGAGACGAGCGTCCCCGTCGCGCCGGCCATCGCCGAGCGCTGGAGCCCTCGCGCCTACGACGAGACCGCCGAACTCACTGCCGCCCAGCTGACCGCCTTGCTCGAAGCCGCCAGGTGGGCGCCGTCTTTCGGCAACACCCAGCCGGCCCGCTACCTCGTCGGCCGCCGGGGCGATCGGGTGTTCCCGCGCCTCCTCGCGACGCTGAACTCGGGGAACCAGGCGTGGGCGTTCCGGGCGAGCGCGCTGCTGATC
This sequence comes from Streptomyces sp. AA4, assembly GCF_000158875.1. Classification (NCBI taxonomy): domain Bacteria; kingdom Bacillati; phylum Actinomycetota; class Actinomycetes; order Kitasatosporales; family Streptomycetaceae; genus Streptomyces; species Streptomyces sp. AA4. Next base: position 7,994,851 of record NZ_GG657746.1, read on the forward strand.
GGCGTGATGGTCACCACGAACGAGAAGGGCGAGGTGCCCTACAGCGACTACGGACTGGGGCTGGCGACCGAGAACCTGGTCCTGCAGGCCGTCGAGCTGGGCCTGATCGCGCACCAGATGGCCGGCTTCTCGGCGGAGCGGGTGCGCGAGGAATTCGGCCTGCCCGACGACGCGGTGGCCCGGGTCGCGATCGCGGTCGGGTCGCCCGCCGACCCGTCCGTGCTGGACGATCCGCGCCGGATCGAACGCGAACTGGCCCCTCGGCGACGGCTGCCGCTCGCGGAGTTCGCGTTCGGGGACAAGTGGGGGTCTCCGGCACTGTGACCGTTTCGTGAGCGATTGAGGGAACCGGCGGCCCGTCCTTGAGGTCAGATAGGCACCAAACCGGTCAGGCAGCTGAATCGGTGGGAATCTTCTCAAGGAGTGACGAAATGCGTACTGCGATGCCGGTTGTACTGGCGGTCTCCGCAACGGCGATGGCGTTCGCGCTGTCCAGTTGCTCTTCCGGGGACACCCCCGCCCCGCCGATCGCCACTCCGCCCGCCTCCTCGTCGGCGGCCGCCCCGTCCTCGTCGTCTTCGTCGTCCGCGCCGGCCGGCGACTCCGCCTCGGCCGAGTACACGAAGCAGGGCACGAAGCTGAAGATCGGCGAGAAGGCCGTGGTGCCGTTCAAATCGCAGAAGAACACCGGCGCGATCGGCGTGACGGTGACCGGCATCGACAAGGGCGTGGAGGCCGACCTGGCCCCGCTGAAGCTCGGCGACCGAGCCAAGGGCATGACGCCGTACTACATCCAGGTCAAGGTCACGAACGAGACCGGAGCGGACTTCGCGTACAGCTCGCTGGGCCTGATGAACGGCCTGCTCGGGGACGGCACCAAGGGCCCGCACGTGACGGTGATCGGCAAGTTCGAGAAATGCGACAGCGGGAACTCCGGCAAGGCGTTCACCACGAAGGGCGCTTCGTACAACAGCTGCGTGCTGGCATTGGCCCCGGCGGGCGCTGAGGTGAAGGGGGCCAGCTACAGCGCCAGCACCTACCGGGACCTGGCGCCGAACACGGATTACGGCAAGGACGCGGTGACCTGGCAGTAAGCTAAAGACCACCGCGGGGGCGTCAGCCGAGGGCTGACGCCCCCTTTCGCGTCCTGGGGGAAGAACGGATGGCTGGCAGAAGATCGATTGCCTTGGCGGCGACGCTGGCGTTCGCGCTGTCCGCGTGTTCGAGCGCGGCCGATGCGCCGCCGCCGGGCACTGCCCCGGCCGCAGCGCCCGCATCGTCGAGCGCGCCCGCATCGTCGAGCGCGCCCGCGCGGAAGAAGATCGCTTACACCAAGCCGGGCACGAAGCTCAAGATCGGCGAGAAGGCCGTGGTGCCGTTCACGACCGACACCTCACCCGTCGGCGCGGTCGGCATCACGGTGACCCGCATCGACCGGGGCACCGAGGCGGAGGTGGCTCGGATGAACCTCGGCGACGACGTCGCCGGGCTGGTGCCGTTCTACGTCCGGTTCACCGTGTCGAACGAGACCGGCGACGACTTCTCCGACGCCCACGTGGCCCTTATTCGCGGACTGCTCAAGGACGGCGCCAAAAGCAGGCTAGGCATGTCCGCGGACTCGCCGAAGTGCCACAGCGACGAAACCGACGGCTTCACGGCCAAGGGCGCGACCTACGGCGACTGCACGATGGAACTGGTCGCCCCCGGCACCACGGTGACCGGCGCGAAGTACGACAGCGACTCCTATGCCTGGCTGGCCACAGGCACGGACTACCGGGCAAACCCGATCGTCTGGCAGCCCTGAGCCCGGCTCAGGCCCCCGCGCCCCCGACCCGGCGGATGATCTTCGCCAGGATTCCGGACACGATCAGCCAGAAGACCGCCGCGATGCCGTAGTTCACCAGCACGCGCAGCTTCGCGTCACTCGGCGTGAACAGGTCCTTGAAGCCGAGCGACAGCCCGTCGGCCCAGTCGCGGACGGACGAGACGATGCCGTTGCCCTGGTTCGCCTCGCCGATGACGAAAATCACGTGCAGCACCAGGATCGCGGCGAACAGCAGTCCGACCCAGCGCACCAGTGCCGCGAGAAAGGACACCCCGCGCTCCCGGGTGCGCCGCCAGTCCACCGGGGTGCGCTGGGGACGCGCCTTCGCCTCGGTTTCCTGTGCCTGCTCCGCGTGCTCGCCCATGCCGGGCAGTCTGGCACGTCGCTTCGCGGGACGCTACCCGCTAGTAACAGGTATCAGCCACCCGACGTAACAGTTCGATCGCGACGGGCGGCTTTCCTTTCCGCGCGTCGGGTGGTTACAGTGACCCCGTGGCGCGTGAACTCCTGCTTCGCTGCCGCGACGGGGCCTGATCTGACCGGCTCCTCGTCGCGGGGCTTTGTGGTGCCGGTCGTCCGCACCGATCCCTTCAGGAGATTTTCCCGCGATGAGCACCGACCCTCGTACCACTAATTCCCGTCTGCGCACGCCCTCTCGTCCCGCGCCCGCCGGACAGCCCTCGTGGAATCCGCAGCGCGGCACGTCCATGCCGGTCCACCGTTACCGCCCCTGGTACGACGTCGTCGAGAACATCGACGTACCCGACCGCACCTGGCCGGATAAGCGCATCGAGCGCGCGCCGCTGTGGTGCGCGGTCGACCTGCGCGACGGCAACCAGGCGCTGATCGACCCGATGTCGCCCGCGCGCAAGCGCAAGTTCTTCGACCTGCTGGTCCGCATGGGCTACAAGGAGATCGAGGTCGGTTTCCCGGCCGCGTCGCAGACCGACTTCGACTTCGTGCGCGAGATCATCGAAGAGGGCGCGATCCCCGACGACGTGCACATCCAGGTGCTGACCCAGTGCCGTCCCGAGCTGATCGAGCGCACCTTCCAGGCGCTCGAGGGCGCGCCGCGGGCGATCGTCCACATCTACAACTCGACGTCGATCCTGCAGCGCCGCGTGGTGTTCCGCGAGGAGCGAGAGGGCATCAAGAAGATCGCCACCTCGGCCGCGGAAATGGTCGTCGAGCTGGCGGCGAAGCAGCCGGACACCGACTTCCGCTTCCAGTACTCGCCCGAGTCCTACACCGGCACCGAGCTGTCCTACGCGCTCGAGGTGTGCAACGCGGTCACCGAGATCTGGCAGCCGACGCCGGAGAAGCCGGTCATCCTGAACCTGCCGGCGACCGTCGAGATGGCCACCCCGAACGTGTACGCCGACTCGATCGAGTGGATGTCGCGCAACCTGGAGCGCCGCGATTCGGTGATCCTGTCGCTGCACCCGCACAACGACCGCGGCACCGGGATCGCCGCCGCCGAACTGGGCTACCAGGCCGGCGCGGACCGGATCGAGGGCTGCCTGTTCGGCAACGGCGAGCGCACCGGCAACGTCGACCTGGTCGCGCTGGGCATGAACCTCTACAGCCAGGGCATCGACCCGCAGATCGACTTCTCCGACATGGACGAGATCAAGCGGACCGTCGAGTACTGCAACCAGCTGCCGGTCCCGGAACGCTCCCCGTGGGGCGGCGACCTGGTGTTCACCGCCTTCTCCGGCAGCCACCAGGACGCGATCAACAAGGGCCTCGACGCGATGAAGGACGCCGCGGACAAGAAGGGCGTCCCGGTCGACGAGCACCCGTGGGAGGTCCCGTACCTGCCGATCGACCCGAAGGACGTCGGCCGCACCTACGAGGCCGTGATCCGGGTGAACTCGCAGTCCGGCAAGGGCGGCGTCGCCTACATCATGAAGGCCGAGCACCAGCTCGACCTGCCGCGCCGGCTGCAGATCGAGTTCTCGAAGGTCATCCAGGCCTACACCGACTCCGAGGGCGGCGAGGTCGACCCGGCCACCATGTGGCGCGCGTTCTCGGCCGAGTACCTGGAGTCGAAGACGCCGCTGGAGCTGATCAAGCAGCGCGTCACCGACAACGGCGGCGGCGAGTACGACCTCGAGGCCACGGTGAAGGTCGAGGGCGACGAGCACGAGATCACCGGCCGCGGCAACGGGCCGATCGCCGCGTTCTTCGACGCACTGTCCACTGTGGGCTACGACCTGCGGCTCCTGGACTACAGCGAGCACACGCTGAGCCCGGGCGACGATTCGCGCGCCGCGTCCTACATCGAATGCGCGATCTCCGACCGCGTGTTCTGGGGCATCGGCGTCGACCCGTCGATCGTCACCGCGTCGCTGCGCGCGGTAGTGAGCGCGGTCAACCGGGCCAACCGCTGATCCGAGCCTGATGCGAGCCGAGCGCCTGGTCGCGCTTCTCTTCACGCTGCACCGCAAACGCGCGGGCACCGTCGGGGAGCTGGCCGGCGAACTGGGCGTGACCGAGCGGACGCTGCGGCGGGATCTCGCCGCGCTGCGCGAAGCCGGCGTGCCGCTCTGGAGCGAACCAGGGCGGCACGGCGGCATCCGGCTCGTGGACGGCTGGCGTTCGCGGCTCGACGGCCTCACCTCGCGGGAGGCCGTCGCGCTGCTGGCCCTCGACGTGCCGGACGCGCTGGCCGGGCTCGGTCTCGGCACCGCGGTGGCCGCGGCGCACGCGAAAGTGTCCGCGAGCATGCCCGCTCAGCTGCAGGAACAGGCCCGGACGGTCGCCGGGCGGTTTCATCTCGACGCTTCGGCCTGGTTCACCTCTCCGGACGACGCGGCCGCGCTGCCCGCGGTCGCGAAGGCGGTGTGGACGCAGCAACGGCTCGACGTGCGTTATCGGCGGCGCGACAAGGTCACCCGGCGGACGCTGGATCCGCTGGGTCTCGTGTTGAAGGCCGGGGTTTGGTACCTGGTGGCGCGCGTCGACGCGGACCTGCGGACGTATCGCGTCTCGCGGTTGGAAGGGGTCGCCGAAACCGGCGAAACCTTTGCGCGGCCGGAAGAATTCTCGCTCGCTGATTGGTGGCGGGCATCGTCGGCGGAGTTCGAGAAGATGCCGTTGCCGCTGAAGGTGACGGCTCGGCTGGACCGGGCCGCGGCGGGGGCGCTGCGCCGGGTTTTCGGGCCGGAGCACATGAACGAGGTGCTGGTGTCGCTCGGCCCGAAGGACGCCGACGGGTGGGCCGAGGCCGAGTTCGCCCTGGAAGGCAAGGAAGTCGCCGTCGTTCAGCTGGTTTCCCTCGGCCCCGGCGTCGAGGTGCGGAGCCCGCCGGAGATCCGCGCCGCGGTCGCGGAATTCGGTCAGGCGCTCGCCGACCGCAACCGTCCGTGAAGGGCTCCTTGAGGGAATCTGATTCCCTCAAGGAGCCCTTCACGGACAGTCGGCATCAGCGGTAGCCGGTGGCGTCGGCGGGCTTGCCGGGTTCCTGCACCTCTTCGATGTACCGCCACGCGTCCGGGCGGCTGCCGTCCACGTCGTCGATCTCGTAGACCTTCGCCAGCTGTCCGCTGGAGACGGTCTGGCCGGTCCAGCGGTGCCGGTCCGGGTCGGCGGCGAGCGCGACGACCGTGCGGCCGGAGAAGACCGGCGATTCCGAGATCACGAAGTGCGGCTCGCGGACCGTCGCGTCGCGCCAGTTTTCCTCGGTGACCTCGAAAATCTCCAGCATCGCCTCCGACCGCAGCCACCCCGGCGTGAACGCGACCGCGGTGCAGTCGTGCTTTTCGAGCTCGGCCGCCTCGCCGACGGCCAGGACGTTGATCGCCGCCTTGGCCAGGTAGTACGGCAGCGACGTGCCCTCGCGGTACTTCCGGTTGTACTCGGCGGTGCCGTCGGTCAGCTCGAGCACGAGCCCGCCCGGACGGCGGATCACCAGCGGAAACAGGTGGTGGCTGGTGATCAGGTGGGCGTCGAGGGACAGCCGCATCATCCGCAGGCTCGCGTCCAGCGAATGCTCCCAGACCGGTTTGCCCCACTCCAGGTAACGGTCGCCGCCCCAGATGCCGTCGACCAGGATGTCGAGCCCGCCGTGTTCCGCGTCGATCCGCTGGGCGAGCGCGGCGACCTCGTCGCTCACCAGGTGGTCGACCCGCAGCGCGCTTCCCCTGCCGCCCGCGGCCTCGATCCGCTCCAGCGTGTCTTCAATGGTCTCCGGACGGTCCACTTCGGACCGTCCAGTCCGCGTCGTGCGACCGGTGACGTACACGTACGCCCCGGCCCGGCCCAGTTCGACCGCGATCGCCCGGCTCGCCCCGCGCGTGCCGCCCGCCACGAGCGCGACCTTGCCGGCCAGTTCCCCGCTCATTCCGTTCGTCCCCTTTTCTCTCGGTGAACCACCAGTGTGCGGGCGAACCCTGACATCCTCTGTCCGGGTTCTTCGAGGAAGCTATGTCCCGGCTGTGCCTTGCTGTGAAGTGCCGATGATTGGGACTCATCGGCGCTGGCGGAGCGGTTAATAGAGATATGAACGCTACGACGGCTGGGCTGGTGGTGCTGTTCGTCGTCTCGCTGGTGCCGTTGTTGCCCACCGAGGTGACGCTGCTCGGCATGGGCGTGGCCGCCGCGCAGCACGGGGCGTCGCTGGCAGTCGTGATCGCGGTCGCCAGCCTCGGCTGCCTGCTGTCCGACCAGGCGTTGTACGCGCTCGGGCGGTTCGGCGGGGCGCGGATGCTCACCCGGCTGGGCCGTCGGCGCAAGCTGGCCGCCGGATTGACCTGGCTCGACGGACGCCTGCAGCGGCACCCGAGGCCGGTCCTGGTGGTCGCGCGGTGGCTGCCTTCCGGCGGGACGGTCGGCGCGCTGCTGGCCGGCTCGCTGCGGTGGCGATTCACCGAGTTTCTGACCGCGTCCGCGCTCGGCGTGCTGCTGTGGACGTCGTACGTCGCGTTCCTCGGCTACGCCGGTGGCCAACTGGTTGCCGAGCCGGGAGTGAGCCTGGCGTTGTCGCTGACCATCGCGGTGTTGCTGGGCTCGGCGATCACGGTCGGGATTCGACGGCACGCAGCGCCGAGTACAGCGCATTGATCAGCGGGCTGATCGCGGCGGCCGGGGGAACCTGCCGCTCGGGGGTCAGCACCATCGGTTGCGTGGCAGCGAACCCAGCTAGGTCGTGAGCGCGGCTACCTCGGCGCGCATTTCGTCGATCACAGTCGCGACAGCCGGACGGTTCGCGGCGCCGGTGCGGCACACCACTTCCACCAGCCGTGCCGCGCGGATTCCGGCCAGCGGACGGCCGACCAAGCCGCTGCCGCGTCGAGTGTCCATTGTGTACCGAGGCATCAGTGCGATCCCGTGTCCGGCCGCGACGAGCCGTTCGGTGATACGGAAATCGTTGATCCGCTGGACAATCTGCGGCCGCACTCCGGTGCGCACGGTCAGCGAGCGCAGGACGTCGTCGACCGGGAAGCCGTGGTCCACCGAGATCCAGCGTTCGTCGGCGAGATCGGCCAGGCCGACGCGGCGGTTGCGCGCGAGCCGGTGGCCGACCGGAAGAGCGACGTCGAGCGGTTCGCGCAGCAGCGGGAAGACGTCGAGGCGTTCGGTGTCGAATTCGGGCGCGTGCTCGTCGCGGTGGGCGACGACGACGTCGTAATCGGCGACCAGTCCGGGCACCTGCGGCGGGACCATGTCGACGTCGCGGACGTCGACCTCGAGGTTTTCGTGCTGGTCGATGCGGCGCAGCAGGCCGGGCAGGAGCATCAGGCCGGCGGATTGGAAGATCGCGATCCGCACGCGTCCGCGCGGGGCGCTGCGGTAGGTGTCCAGCTCCGCCTCGGCGCGGTCCAGCGCGGCCAGCACGTCGTCGGCGCGGGCGACCAGCGCGCGGCCCGCGTCGGTGAGCCGCAGGCCGCGGCCGGCCGGTTCGGTCAGCGGGATGCCGACCTCCGCCTGCAACGCGCGCAACTGCTGCGAGATCGCCGACGGCGTGCAGTGCAACGCCCGCGCCGCGGCGGTGACGCTGCCCCGATCCGCGAATTCGCGCAGCGTGCGGAGCCGGCCCAAGTCCATTCGCGCAGTGTATGTGAAGCTGCGCTACACAGTCAGTGCAGTTTTTCTCGCTGGTGCTTCAAGGTTCGCCTAGGCAAGCTTGAGGCATGGCCATCCGGGACCGTTTGCTCGCCGTGTTCGTCGCCGTCCTGTGGGGCCTGAATTTCATTGCGATCCACGCCACCCTCGGCCAGTTCCCGCCGATGTTCGCCGGCGCGCTGCGGTTTCTGCTGATCGCGATCCCGACGGTGTTCCTCGTCCCGTGGCCGCGGGTGAAGCTGCGGTACCTGCTCGGCTACGGACTCGGGTTCGGCACCGGGCAGTTCGCGTTCCTGTTCGTCGCGATGCACCTGGGCATGCCGACCGGGCTCGCGTCGCTGGTGCTGCAGGCGTCCGCGCCGTTCACCGTGCTGCTGGGCGCGGTGCTGCTGCGGGAACGCGTCTCCGGACGGCAGCTGGCCGGGATCCTGCTCGCGGTGGCGGGCATGACGGCGATCGCCTGGCAGCAGTCCGGACAGGCCGCGCTCGTGCCGGTGCTGCTGACCTTGCTGGCCGCGCTGAGCTGGGCGATCGGCAACCTGAGCATGCGCCGCGCGGAGCCGGACAACCCGCTGCACCTGACGCTGTGGATGTCCGTGGTGCCGCCGCTGCCGATGCTGGCGCTGTCGAGCATCTTCGAGGGTCCGGGCGCCGCCTGGCACTCGCTGACGACGCTCGGCACGAAAACGGGCCTGATCGGCGTCGCGGGGCTGGCGTACGTGGTCCTCTTCGGGACGGTCGTGGGCTCCGGCATCTGGACCACGCTGATGCGCCGCAACCCGGCGGGCGTGGTCGCGCCGTTCTCGCTGCTGGTGCCGGTGGTGGGGTTGACGGCGTCGTTCTTCATCCTCGGCGAGGTCCCGACGGTGCTCACCCTGGTGGCCGCGGCGGTGGTGATCGGCGGGGTGCTGCTGGGCTCGCTGCGGAGGAAGCCGGCGGTTACGCCGGAGGAACTGCTGCCGGTGTGAGAGTCAGCGGCCGGGGCGCTGCCGCAGGACTTCGGGCACCCGGTCGTACGTCTTCAGCTCGCCGGCCAGCTCCGGGACCAGGTAGCCGAGCACACGCAGAATCGTCTCGTGGTCCTTCCACAGATGCCGATGATGAATCGGCTCGTGATGCATGATCCGGTTGCGGAACAGCAGAACAGTGCGTAGATCGGCGTGCAGATCACGCCGTTTGCCGCGATAGAAGGCGAACGCGCGATGCAGGTGCGGCACCCACAGCGTGCGGTCGTAGGCGCTGCTGAGGGTCGACACCCAGAACCCGAGCGACAGGTTCGCCACGAGGTCGTCGGGCGTGTGGGGCCGTCCGCGCACGGTCAGCTTGCGCCGAGCCTCGGCCAGCTTGCCCACGCCATCGGGGCGCAGCGGGGCGACCCGCCACCAGTCTTCGCGGTCGAACGCCGTCGCCAACGTGCGGTGCAGCCCGTTGCGCAACGCCAGCTCCAGGCAATGCAGCGCCGGGTAGAACGCCGCGGAAACCTCCACGTTCCACCAATACAGCGCGCTGGCCCGGGTGAAATCGCCGTCCGCCTTCGCGAGATACGGCGCGAATCTCGGGGCCGACAAACCGTCCCGGATCCACCCCGGCTCCTCCGGCATCGGCCGCCCCTCCCCCCTTTTCGCCCCTCTCGGGCCGGAGGGGATGTGCTAGTATGGCGCAGTACGCCCCGGGTCGCCTCTGCTTTCGCATGCCGCCCGGGGCATCGCTTATTTCCAGGCATGGAAACAAGAAACCCCGGCACGTCCGAAGACCTGCCGGGGAAATCCCGTCAGTCAGCTCGAGGCTCAGGCGACCGCGTCGTTCTTCTCTTCCGACGACTCCGACGAGGAAGCCGTCGCGTGGCGGGACATGCGCTTCTTCAGCACCAGCGTCACCACCGCGCCGATCACCAGCGCCGCGCCAAGACCGGCCCACTGGAAGCCCTTCAGCCACTTGTCGGCGACCACGCCCAGGTAGTAGATGAGCGCCGTCGTTCCGCCTGCCCACACGATGCCGCCGAGGGCGTTCGCGATCAGGAAGCGCGGGTAGTGCATGTTCAGCGATCCGGCGAGCGGGCCGGCCAGGATGCGCAGCACCGCGACGAACCGGCCGAAGAACACGGCCCACATGCCGCGTTTGTGGAACATTCTCTCGGCGCTCGCGATGTGGTCCGGGCCGAAATGTTTGGGGAACTTCCGGCCCGCCCAGGCGAACAGCCGTTTGCCGCCCTTCTTGCCGATCAGGTACCCGATGCTGTCGCCGATGATCGCGCCCGCCGACGCCAGCACGCCGATCCACAGCGGGTTCAGCCCGCTGTGCGACGACGCCAGCAGCGCGGCGCTCACCAGCACGATCTCCCCCGGCAACGGAATGCCCAGGCTTTCGACCATCACCACCAAGCCCACCAACAGGTAGACCGACAGCGGAGGGATCGCCTCCAGCACGTGGTCGATGTTCACTGCCAACCCCCTTGTGATTCGTGCCTGGTCCCCGCAGGGTACCCAGCTGACGAGCGTTCTCGCGTCCACCTGGAGTCGGGGCCGGGGTCCGTCTTCAGACAGGGGTTATCGGGGTTTTTCCGACATAACACGCAAAGCACGCGCTTCGAAGTACTCCCGTTCCGGAAGGCTCAAGGTGCGCTGGGCGGCGCGGACGTAACAGTCGTGGGCGCCGCGCGGGTCGCCGGACAGTTCCAGGAGGTGGGCGCGGACCACGTCGGCTCGGTAGTGGTCCAGGTGCTCGGTCGCGTCCAGTTCGGCGAGGGCGACCGCCGGACCTTCGACACGGGCCAGCGCGACCAGGCGGTTGAGGTCGACCATCGGACCGGGCGCGAGCTGCTGCAGGAGGTCGTACAGCAGCAGGATCTGCGGCCAGTCGGTGTCGTCGGCGGTCGGGGCCTCGTCGTGCACGGCGGCGATCGCGGCCTGCAGTTGGTACGGGCCGACCGGAGTGGTGGTCAGCGCGTGTTCGATGAGCGCGCTGCCTTCGGCGATCGCGGACGCGTCCCAGCGCGAGCGGTTTTGTTCGGCCAGCGGCACCGGGATCCCGTCCGGACCGGTGCGGGCCGGGCGGCGGGCGTCGGTGAGCAGCATGAGCGCGAGCAGTCCGGCGACCTCGCCGTCGGCAGGCAGCAGGGCGTGCAGTTGCCGGGCGAGCCGGATCGCTTCGGCGGTCAGTTCGACGCGGTTCACCGCGCTGCCGGAACTCGCGGTATGGCCTTCGGTGAACACCAGATACAGCACCTGCAACACCGCGGCGACGCGTTCTGGCAGCTGGTCCTGCGGCGGCAACGCGAATTCCGCACCGCGCAGTTTCTGTTTCGCCCGGCTGATCCGCTGGCCGATCGTCGGCTCCGGCACGAGGTACGCCCGCGCGATCTCGGCCGTGGTCAGACCGCCAACAGCGCGCAAAGTGAGCGCTACTTGCGACGGGCGGCTCAACGCGGGATGGCAGCACAGCAACAGCAGCGTGAGGGTGTCGTCTTGCTGCGGCACGAGTTCGAAGGACGGCGGTTCCAGCGCGGCCACCGTCTCCTCACGACGGATCCGCGCGGCTTCGCTGCGCCACATCTCGATCCGCCGCCGCGAAGCCGTCGTGATGAGCCAGGCCTTCGGGTTGTCCGGGACCCCGTCCTTCGGCCACTGCACGGCGGCGGCGAGCAGGGCCTCCTGCACGGCGTCCTCGCATTTGCCGAAATCGCCGTAGCGGCGCACGAGCGCGGTCAGCACCTGCGGGATGAGGTCGCGCAGGAGGCTGTCGATCACAGCTCGAAGTCCACGTCGCCGGTCAGTCCCATCACCGGCCGCACCTCGATCGTCGCGAAGGGGGCCTCCGGGATCCGCGCGGCGATCTCCAGCGCGCGGGCCTCCGAATCGCATTCCAGCAGGTAGAACCCGGCGAGCTGTTCCTTGATCTCGGCGAACGGGCCGTCGGTGGTGCTCACGCCGTCCGCGCGCACGTGGACCTGCTTCGTCAGCTCCGGCGCGGCCAGCCGTTCGGACACGATCCGCTCGCCGGTGCGCTCCAGCTCCTCGTGGAACCGCTGGTAGGCGCGCAGTCCCTCGGCCTTCTGCTCGTCGCTCATCCCAGCCCAGGCCGCGCGCGACGCCGGGTTGCCGTAGATCAGGACCAGATACTTCATCGGGAGCCTCCTCGAAAGTTCTTCCACCCCTGATGTCGAAGCCGCGCGGACAGCTTCGACGTCCCGGACGTAACCCGCATCCGGGAAAAGGAGAACACAAAATGTCCGAGAACGAGATCCGCGACCTGCTGGCCGAGCGCACCGCCGCGATGCACGCGAAGGACCCGCAGCGGGTCGTCGCGAGCTACACCGAAAAGGCGGTCAAGTTCGACCTCGCCCCGCCGCTGCGCACGACCGGCGCTTCCGCGGACTACGTCGCGCAGTGGTTCAGCACCTTCGACGGACCGATTTCCTACACGTACCACGACGAGGAGATCACGGTGTCCGGCGATCTGGCGGTGGTGGCCGCACTGGCGAAGCTGACCGCGACGCCGCGGGGGGAGAGCGAATCGTTCACGCTCTGGTTCCGCACCACGTTCGCCTTGCGGCGCACCGGAAACGGCTGGCGGATCGCCCACGAGCACAACTCGACGCCGTTCCACATGGACGGTTCGTTCCGTGCTGCTGTCGATCTTCAGCCCTGAAAAGCCGTGAAGGGCTCCTTCCGGGAATCAGATTCCCGGAAGGAGCCCTTCACGGATGCCTCAGAGGATCTCGGCAGCCGAACCGACGTCCGGCGGTCCAAGATCGGGGTTCAGCGCCCCGGCATCGACCAGTTCCACCTCGACCTTGTGCGGCTGGATCCGCCCGTCGCGGATGTCTTCCGCGTAGTGGCAGGCCACCCGGTGTCCGGCGCCGAGTTCGCGCAGCTGCGGGCGGTCCGTGGTGCACAGGCTTTCCTGTTTCCACGGGCACCGCGTGTGGAAGCGGCAGCCCGACGGCGGATTGGCCGGCGACGGGAGGTCTCCGGCGAGCAGGATCTGCTCGCGGCTGTCCTCCACCACCGGGTCCGGCACCGGGATCGCCGACAGCAGCGCTCGCGTGTACGGGTGCAGCGGATTCTGGTACAGCTCCTCCGACGTCGTCTCCTCGACCAGCGCGCCGAGGTACATCACGCCGATCCGGTCGGAGATGTGCCGGACCACCGCGAGGTCGTGCGCGATCACCACGTAGGTGAGACCGAGCTCGTCCTGCAGGTCCTCCAGCAGGTTCACCACCTGCGCCTGCACCGAAACGTCCAGCGCGGACACCGGTTCGTCGGCGACGATCAGGTCCGGTTCCACCGACAGCGCCCGCGCGATGCCGATGCGCTGGCGCTGGCCGCCGGAGAACTCGTGCGGGTACTTCCGCAGCGAAGTCTCCGGGAGACCGACCGCGCTCAGCAGCTCGCGCAACCTGGCGGCGGTCGATTCCTTGTCCTTGTCGAGCCCGTGCGCGCGCATGCCCTCGACGAGGATCGACTCGACCGACTGGCGCGGGTCCAGGCTCGACATCGGGTCCTGGAACACCATCTGCATCCGCCGCCGCGCCTTGCGCAGCTGCTCGCCCTTGAGCTGGGCGACGTCGGTGCCGTCGAACACGACCTTGCCGCCGGTCGGCTCGTTGAGCCGCAGGATCGCGCGGCCGAGCGTCGACTTGCCGCAGCCGGATTCGCCGACCAGGCCGTAGGTTTCGCCGCGGCGGATCGCCAGGTCGACGCCGTCCACCGCGAACACGTGGCCCACCGTGCGGTCCACGACGATGCCGCGTTTGATCGGGAAGTGCACCTTGAGGTCGGTGACCTCGAGCAGCACGTCGTCGGTCATCGGGTTCCTCCTCCTGCCGCCACGGCGGGTTGCACCGGGTTGTGGCAGCGCAGCAAGCCGTTCCGGTCTGGAACCAGCTCCGGCGAATGCTCCAGGCACGCCTGGATCGCGTTGGGGCAGCGCGGCGCGAACGCGCAGCCGCCGTCCCACGGGATGTTGTCGGCCACCGAACCGCGGATCGGCACCAGCTTCTCGCCGCGGCCCTCGTCGAGCCGCGGGATCGAGGCCAGCAGGCCGTGCGTGTACGGATGGCGCGGCTGCGCGAACAGCGAATGCCGTTCCTGACGCTCGACGATCCGGCCGCCGTACAGCACGTTGACCTCGTCGCAGAGCCCGGCGACGACGCCGAGGTCGTGCGTGATCATCACCAGCGCGGTCCCGGTGTCCTGCACCAGTTCCCGCAGCAGCGCGAGGATCTGCGCCTGGATCGTCACGTCGAGCGCGGTGGTCGGCTCGTCCGCGATGAGCAGCCGGGGACGGCAGGCCAGCGCGATCGCGATCAGCGCGCGCTGGCGCATGCCGCCGGAAAGCTGGTGCGGGTACTCGGAAAGCCGCCGCGTCGGGTCGGGGATGCCGACCTTGTCGAGCAGTTCCGCCGCTTCGACCCGCGCCTTCTTGCGCGGCATGTCGCGGTGGCGCTCCAGCACCTCGGTGATCTGCAGCCCGATCGGGATGACCGGGTTCAGCGAGGACAGCGGGTCCTGGAACACCATGCCGAGATCGCGGCCGCGCCGGTCGCGCATTTCGCGGTCGGACAGGGTCAGCAGGTCGGTGCCCTCGAAGCGCACCGAACCGCTGACGGTGTTGCCGCGCTTGGCGAGCAGCCGCATGATCGCGAGCGAGGTCACCGACTTGCCGCAGCCGGACTCGCCGACCAGACCGACCGTCTGGCCGGGTTCGACGTCGAAACTCACGCCGTCGACCGCGGTGAACGGACGTTCCCCGCGGCGCTGGAACACGACCTTCAGGTCGCGGACTTCGAGAAGTGCCACGGGGTCACCGCCGGTTCTTCGGGTCGAGGGCTTCGCGGAGGGACTCGCCGAGCAGCGTGAACCCGAGCGCCACGATGATGATCGCGATCGCCGGGTAGTACGCCAGCTCGGGCCGGATGTCGAGGAAGTGCTGGGAAGCGTTGCCCAGCATCAATCCCCATTCCGCGCGGGTCGGGTCCGGGTCGCCGAGACCGAGGAACGACAGCGCCGCGGCCTCCAGGATCGCGGTCGCCAGGGTCAGCGTCGCCTGCACGATCACCGGGCCGAGCGAGTTCGGCAGCATGTGCCGGAACACGATCGTCGTCCGCTTCACGCCGAGCGACGTCGCGGCCAGCACGTGGTCCGCCTCGCGCTGGGCGAGCATCGAACCGCGCAGCAGCCGGGCGAAAATCGGCACGCCGATGATCGACACCGCGATGATCACCGTCCACTGGCTCGGCTTCGCGAACAGCGCCGCGATCGAAATCGCCAGCAGCAGCGAGGGAAACGCCAGCAGCACGTCGACCAGTCGCATGAGGACGGTGTCGACCCAGCCGCCGAACGCGCCGGCGAGGCCGCCGATGAGCGCGCCGATCAGCACGCCGATCACCGTGGCGAGCACGCCGACCAGCAGCGTCTGCTGTGCGCCGATGAGCAGCCGGGACAGGAAGTCGCGGCCGAAATCGTCGACGCCGAGCGGGAAACCGGGCTGGGCGCCCGGGATGATGCCCCGGCCGAGGATGACCTTGTCCTGCAGGTACCGGACCTGCGGGTCCTTCGGCGCGAGCAGCGGCGCGAAAATCGCCAGCAGCAGGAACAGCAGGGTGATCACGCCGCCGACGATCGCCACCGGGCTGCGCAGCATCCGGCGCAGCGCCTCGGCGCCGAGGCTCCGCCCGCCCGCCGACGACGCGGCGAGCTTGTCGATCGGCTCTTTCTTCTTGTTCAGCAGAGTGTTCACCGCACACGCACCCTCGGGTCGATGAGCCCGTAGGAAATATCCACGAGCATGTTCACGAGCACGTAGACCAGTGCGCCGAGAAGCAGCAGTGCCTGCAGCCGCGGGTAGTCCCGCTTGTCGATCCCTTCGGCGAGAAGGAAGCCGAGGCCGCGGAAGTTGAACACTCGCTCGGTCAGCACGGCGCCGCCGAGCAGCGCGCCGGTCTGCAGGCCGATCGTGGTGATCACCGGCAGGAGCGCGTTGCGCAGCACGTGCCGCTGGCGGACCACGGGCTGGGTGAGGCCCTTCGAGTTCGCGGTGCGGATGAAGTCTTCGTTGAACACGTCGAGCACCGACGCGCGGGTGATCCGGGTGATCACCGCGAGCGGAATGGTGGCGAGCGCGAGCGCGGGAAGAACGAGGTGCTTGATCGCGTCCCACACCGCGTCCCATTCGCCGGTCATCATTCCGTCGAGAATGGCGAAATGCGTGACGGCGGTGGCGTTGATGCCGGGGGCCTGCCTGCCCTGCGACGGCAAGCCGAGCGGCGTGGAAAGCAGGTCCTGCATCATGTAGCCGAGGAAGAAGATCGGCACCGCGACGCCGACCAGCGTCAGCACGATGATGACGTTGTCGACGATCTGGCCGCGGAAGCGAGCGGCGAGATAGCCGAACGAAATGCCGAACACCACCGCGATGATCATCGCCGTGATGCCCAGTTCAATGGTCGCCGGAAGGAACGTGCCGATCTCCGACATCACCGGGCGCGACGACACGAGCGAATAACCGAAATCGCCGGTGACCGCCCGGCCGAGGAATTTGAAGTACTGCACGAAAATCGGCTGGTCGAGGCCGAGCACGTGATTCAGGTTCGCCAGTTTCTCCGGGGTCGCTTTGTCCCCGAGCAGGGCGGACGCGGGCCCGCCGGGCAGGGAGCGCAACCAGGCGAACACCAGGATGGACAGGATGAGGAGCGTCGGGATCGCTTGTAGCAGCCGACGCACGAGAAAACGGAGCACGAGTAGTCCTTTGTGTACAGCCCGGGAACGAGGCCAAGGGCAGGCGCGGTAGCACCTGCCCTTGGCCTGGCTGCTCAGTGGAGCACGTCAGCCGATCGTGACGTTGTCGAAGCGTTCGTCGGTGAGCGGGCTGGCCACCACGCCCTTGATCTTCGGGCCGACCACGATCGCCGGCGTCGGGTAGGCGATCGGGATGGCGGGCAGGTAGTCCATGATCTTCTTGTTGGCTTCCTGGTACGCCTTGGTGTGCGCGTCGCCTGCCGGCGCGGCGTCCGCGTCGGCGAGCGCCTTGAACAGATCCGGGTTGTCGAAGCCGAATTCCGGCTTCGGGCGGCCGAAGAAGGTGCCGACGAAGTTGCCCGCGTCGTTGTAGTCACCGGTCCAGCCGAGCAGGTGGATGTCCTGCTTGCCCGCCTGCTGCACGTCGTCCTTGTACCCGCCGTTCCACGATTCGGCGACCGGCTGCACGTTGATGCCGATGGCCTTCAGGTCCTCGGAAATCGCGGTGTAGGTGTCGGCCGGGTTCGGCATGTACGGCCGGGTGACCTCGGTCGGGTAGTAGAACTTCAGCGTCATGCCCTCGGCGCCGGCGTCCTTCAGCAGCTGCTTGGCCTTGGCCGGGTCGTACGGGTACTTGGCGACGTCGTCGGTGTAGCCGTTGATCGCCTTCGGCACGAACTCGGTCGCGACCTCGGAACCCTCGGCCAGCTTCGAGCGGACGAACTGCTCGCGGTTGATGCCGTACGCCAGCGCCTTGCGGACGTTGTCGTTCTTCAGCAGCGGGTTGTTCTTCTGGTTGATGCCCAGGTAGAGCACGTTGAACGACGGGCGGATCAGCACCTGCTCGCCGTCGTTGCGCAGCAGCCCGTAGTCCGCGGGGGCCGGGAAGTCGTAGCCGTTGATGTCGCCGGCCTTGAGCGCCTGCTTGCGGGCGTTCTCGTCCGGGATCACCTTGAACACGAGCTTGTCCAGCTTGGCCGGCTGCGGCATCGTGCTGGTTTCGTTGCGCACCAAGGTGATCTGGCCGTTGCCCTGGTCCCAGCTGTCGAACTTGAACGGGCCGGTGCCGGTCGGGTGCTTGTAGCCGTACTCCGGATACGTGATCGACGTGCCGGAGCCGGTGATCTTGTCCGCGTTGTACTTCTGCAGCGCGGTGGGGCTCTGGATGGCGAACGACGGCAGCGTGAACGCGGCCGGGAAGGCGCCCTTCGCGCGGTTCAGGTTCAAGACCGCGGTGTGGTCGTCCTTGGCTTCGCAGCTCTTGTAGACCGGCTCGCCCTTGGTGGTGCCCTCGTTGTGCGCGAAGCCCTCGAAGACGTCGCCGTAGTAGATCATCTGGCTCTGGGCGGTGGCGCCCTTCATGTTGTACCAGCGATCGAAGTTGAAGCAGACGGCCTTGGCGTCGAACGCCGTGCCGTCACTGAACTTCACGCCCTGCTTGAGGTCGAAGGTCCAGGTCTTGCCGTCGTTGCTCGGCGTCCACTTCGTGGCGAGCGACGGGGCCAGGTCGGCGGTGCCCGGCTTGTTCTGGATCAGCGTGTCCAGCATCTGCCGGGTGATCCGGAACGTCTCGCCCTCGTCGTTGAAGATCGGGTCGAACATCTTCGGGTTGCCGGTGTTGCCGAAGACCATGGTGCCCCCGGACCCACCGCCTCCGGCCTCGTCGCGCTTCGATTCCGCACACGCGGACAGCGAGACCGCGAGCGCGCCCGCGAGCCCGATCAGAGCTGCCCGGCGTGTTCGGGTCAGCCGCAATTGCTGCATCTGGCACCCCTTGGAAATGTTCGGTGTCTCGAATTCACCGTCGGCGGTCGGTTCGGGAAGACCAGTGCGATCGGTGTGTTCGGTGACACTAGCGGGAACTCGGCCTCCGCTTAAGCACGTGAGGTTACGATCGCGCTACGTAAACCCCAAATTGACCGCAACGTGTCGGCAAATGTGCGCGCTGCGTAGCGAAATACGCCGGTTTGGTACGTTGAGTGGTGGTTTGCTCACCCGAACGGCCTAACCGGTCGGGTTGTCCGTTCCGGGTGCCGTGGATGTTCCGGAATCCCCGCGCGGGCCGTTCCGAGTTGCCCGGGAAGGCACTCCGAAGAGCCCGAATGCACTCGAGTTTCCAGCGCTCGCGCATTCCGCGCAATAGCCGTTTTCCCCGGTCGCAAACCGAGGCGAGCTGGTCTCCGGTTGTTCAGACCAGCTGGTCCGCGGCCTCGCGGGTGCCGTCGACCGCGAACCAGCCGCGTTCGAACAGCTGCCACCGGCGCAGTTCGTCGCGCGCGGCCTCGCCGTCGCGGGCGACCGCCCTGGACAACCGTTCGGATTCGCTGCCGCCCTCGATCCAGCACAGCCACGACAACCGGGACCGCAGCGCCCGGCGTCCGCTCGACACGCCTTCCAGTACCAGCACCTCGGGAACCTCGACGCGCACCAGCTCGCCGGGACGCGGGCTGCCGGAGGTCCAGTCCACCCGGCGATACGTGCCAGACCGGCCCGCTGCCAGCGGTTTCAGCACGCCGTCTTCCAGCTGGGGCCACCACGCGACGGGATCGTCCCAAGTCGCGAAGGCGTCCGTGCTGACCAGCGCGGCGCGCGACCCGAGCACGCCGACCGTTTCGGCGGCGAGAGTGGACTTCCCGGCCCCGGAAGGACCGTCGATGGCAAGCACCCGGACGCCGCCGAGCCGGGGCGGAGCGGCGAGGAGCGCGGAGATCAGCGAACGCGTGCCGGGCTCGCTTCGGGCAGGCCGTCCACGCTGTCCGGCGCGGCCGTGCGCTTCTCCAGTTCGGCGATGCGCGCTTCGAGAGCGCGCTGGGTGTCCTCGAGTTCGCAGCGCAGCAACGCGGTTTCCTCGACCGCGGTCCGCACCTCTTCCTCCAGGTGCCCGACCTCGGTCGAAAGCTGCAGCGACACCAGGGCGAGGACGACGCCGGACAGGAAGAAGACGAAGTTCGACGGCGTCGCGACCCCGGTGAGGTGCGCCAGGAACTCCGCGACCGGCGGGACCACGGCGAGCACCACGACGCCGATGGCCACCACGAGCCAGATGCCGGCGTACTTCTCGCGCAGCTTGCGCCGCCGCATCATCTCGACGACGACGAGCAGCACCAGAACCGCGATGACGACGCTCAGTACCTGCCAGCCTGCCATGGAGCCTCCCTACGCCGCGTCGGACGAGTCAACGGACGGACGACGGCGCACCAGCGCCAGCAGCAGCGCGAGGCCCGCCCGGCCCAGGTACACCGCGGACTTCACCGGCGAATGGCTCGGCTTGCCGCCCGCCCGTTCGCGCATGACCACCGGGGTCTCCCGGATCGACAGCTTCGCCCGGATCGCCATGACCAGCGCCTCGATCGTGTCCCCGAGGTACTCGGCCGGGTAGTAGCCGGCGAACAGGCGGATCGCGCGCGGGCCCATCGCCTTGAACCCGGAGGTGACGTCGGTGAGCTTGCTGCCCGACAGCCTGCTGAAGACCAGCGACAGCACGACCATCGCGTACTTGCGGGGCCCGACCGCGCGGTAGGAGCCCTTGCCGGCGAACCGGGAGCCGATCGCGATGTCGGCGCCCTCGTCGAGCAGCTGCAGCAGCGCGCCGACCTCGTCCGGGTCGTGCTGGCCGTCGGCGTCGACCTGGACGACGGCGTCGTAGCCGCGCGCGGCGGCGTAGCGGAAACCGGTGCGCATCGCGCCGCCCACGCCCAGATTCACCGACAGCCGGGCGACCCGGACCCCGGAGTCGCGGGCGAGTTCGGCCGTGCGGTCGGTCGAACCGTCGTCGACCACCAGCACGTCCGCACTCGGCAGCGACTGCTTGACCTGGTCGAGCACCGAAGAAATGCTGTCTTGCTCATTGAGCGCAGGCATCACGATGAGCACGCGTCGAGTGCTCACGGATGTGCTGGACACAGCAGTCACCATAACCGCTTACTGACCGTTCGCCGTGGTAGGGCCGCTCACGCCGGACTGTCCGGCGATCTCGTAGATCGTCGCGCCCTCGTTGTGGAACACCACGCGGAACTGCGGGCCGGGCCGGACCCGGGTCACGCCGACGGACTCGATCGCGGTCTCCGTGGCCTTCCCCTTGCCTTGGATGAGATAGCGCACCCGCAGGTCGGTGAGGTCCGCGCGGACCTGCGGATACTTGTCGATGTCGTTGACCCACGCGCTCAGGTAGCCGGCCTTGGTGTTCGCGTCGGCGCCGTAGAAGGTCCACTCGACCGGCTGCACTCCGGCCAGCGCGTACATCCACGCCGAACCGTCGGACCGGTTGTTCATCACCCGCTCGCCCGGCACGGTGTGCTGGCCGAGCCAGGCGAAAGCGGCCTCCTCGGCCTTGGACACCGTCGGCCCGTCGTGGTAGTTCGTGGCCAGCCGGACGGCGTTGCGGCCGACGTAGCCGCCCTTGCTCAGGCCGCCGCACACGAGCCCCAGCAGGACGACCGCGACGACGCCGAGCGTGGCCGGCGCGAGCTTGACCCGCGGCTGCGCCTTCCGCACGAACCAGGCGGCCGCGGTGTGCGCGAACTCTCCGAACGCGACCGCGCCCGCCAGCGGCAGCAACGCGGCGATCCGCCAGTGGTCGTTGTAGAAGAGGCTGGTCAGCGTCTGCATGAGCGGCGAGTTGATGGACACCGTCAGCATGAAGAGGCCGCCGAACAGGACGTACGCGGCGACCAACCACAGCATCCGCCGGTGCCGCACCAGCAGGATGAGCCCGACGAACGCGGGCACGCCGATCCACCACTGCGGGAAGTCCGACATCGGGGAGAACGTGATCGTCTGGCCGAAGCCGCCGGCGAGCGTGGTCTCCGGCGCCCAGTACGCGCTCGTCACCCCGCCGGCGTTGTACAGCGAGGGCAGCACCAGCGGCACGCCGAGCGCGATCGCCAGCCCGCCGGTCGCGATCAGCGACGGCAGGCTGCGCCGCCATTCGATCTTCTCGAAACGACAGAGAACGGCGACGAGAATAAACAGGAAATACACCACGACGACGAACACGACGCTGGTGTGCAGACCGCACAATCCCGCCACGCCGACCCCGATCGCGACCGGGCCGGCAATGCCGTTCGGCTTCAGCAAATAACGGCCGAGCGCGAGCATCGCCGGAACCAATGCGACGCCCGCGACATACGGCCACAACGGGCCGCGCCACAGCGAGTCGTACGGGAAGGCGCTGAACCACGTGCTCACCGCGGCCGCCGCGGCGGCGCCGAGCGCGGGCATTCCCCAGACCCGGCACAGCGCGGCGATCCCGAACGGCACGGTGAAAACCACCGCCAGCGCGGCGAGGTTCAGCGTGGGCATCATGGTCAGCCCGCCCTTGCCGAAAACCAGCGCGAGCAACGCGTGATACGTGTCCGGGTAGAAGTAGTTGGTCTGGTTGGGCAGGTTGGCGATAGTGCCCACAGTGGACGGCCGGGCGTCGCCGTGTTCGGCGATCCAGCGGACCAGGTTGCCGTGGAACGGCGCGTCCCAGCCCTGCTGGACGGTGTAGATCCCGTTGGTGCCGCGCAAGAAAGTGACCGCGCCCACGCCCAGCGCGACGACGACCCCGGCCGCCATCACGAGGTGGTCGCGCAGCGGCAGCTTCTCCAGGTCCTCGCCGGTCCAGTCCGGATGCCTGCGGGCGCGCAGCCACCGCACCGCGAACGCCAGCCCGAAGCCGACGACGACGAGCACCAGCGTCCACAGCGCGACGTTCAGCAGCGTCCAGCGGATGCCCAGGCCGCCCAGCACCGGGACGCCGAGGGCGATGACCCCGAACGTCAGCAGCGGAGCCGCGGCGGCGAGCGTCCACCCGCGCAACCGGATGGCCGCTCCGAAGACGAGCCCAGGCACCCAGAATGCAAGCAGCACCAGAAGAACGTTCATCGAATTCGAATCCAACCCTGATCGGCTTTCGCCATCCGACGCGCACCGGGAACGGCCGCTCGGAACTCACACTACTGCGACGCTAAGAACACGCTTCACCCGTGTCTGAGGTTGCTTGCGCGGACGAATTCGCGAGCACGAATACCAGCACGACCGCGAGCCCGGCCATCGGCGCGACGGCGAGCGAAACGACGGCTCGCAGCACGGTGTCGCCCGGAACGGCGAGCAGCAACGCCGAAGCCGTGACCGCGACCACTGCCCAGGTGATCAACACCCGGTTGGCCTGGGCGCGCGCCACCAGCACGGCGGTGAGCAACTGCATCGGCACCAGCAGCACCGAGGACCACACGAGCCCGGCGACCGCCCAGCCGTCCACCTGGTACTTGGGGCCGTTGACGAACTGCACCGCCCACGGGCCGATCAGCATGCCGACCAGCGCGCCGAGCGCGGCCAGCGCGAGCGCGGCGAAGGTGCCCAGCAGCAGCACGCGGCGCAACCGGCTCCGGCCGTCCGCGGTGGCGGAGAGCCGCACCACGAACGGCACCGCGAGCGACTGCACCGGCGCGACCAGCGTCAGCGGCAGCCGGGCGATGACCAGCGCGGCGAACACCGCGCCGAGCCGGTCCCGGTCGCCGCCGGGGGCGAGCAGGCCGACCAGCGCGGGGTAGCCGGTGATGACCGTCGCGGTGAGAGCCGCGCCGAGCAGCAGCATGAGCATCCGGCGGCTGGTGACCCCCCAGCCGTCGCCGTCCGCGCGGACGTCCAGCAACCGCCACGCCTGGCGGATGAACAGCAGCCAGGCGAACGAGCCCGCCGCGACCGCCAGGGCCAGCGGCACCAGCCGGTAGGCGGTGGCGAGCACCAGCAGCCCCAGCACCAGCGCGCGGACCGCGGGTTCGGCGACGATCAGCCCGGCGAAGTGCTTGACCTGGTGCTGGCCGATCAGCAGGCCGCGGACGCCGAACTGGCAGGCGAACGCGACGCCGCCGGCCACGACCACCAGCGCGAGTTCGCCGCTGCCGTGGAAGAGCCGGTCGTTGACCGGCGGGATGAGCAGCGCCAGCCCGAACGCCGCCGCGGCCGCCGCGGAGACGGCCACCGCGCGCAGCGCTCCGCGACCGGCGACCCCGCCGGTCAGCGCGGCCGTCGCGGACTGCCGGGACAGCTCCTGCTCCAGCGGGGACAGCGCGCTGCCGAGGCCCATCAGGAGGCCCCAGAACGTGAGGAAGGTGGCGTACTGGTCCGGGGGAAGCAGCCGCGCGCAGGCGACGGTGAGGACGTAGCCGAGGAGGATCGCCACGATCAGCGAACCGCCGAGCTTGCCCGCGGTGCGATGGGTGTCCCGGACGACCCCGTTGGCCGCCTCGCCGGTGTCCGCCACGCTCATCGGCGCCGCAGCCGGGCGCGCAAGGCGAGGAACAACCCGCGGAACACGCCCGAGCCGAACCCGGCCGCGAACACCGGCAGCAAGGTGCCGACCGCCCGCGCCTCGGCCGTGCTGGCTCCGCACTTCTTGACCGCCGCGGCGGCTGCCGCCGACCCGGCGATCCCGAGCGCGGCCGTCGTTTTCGGCTTCTTCACCGCGAGCCCGGCTCCGACCGCGCCGACCGCGAGCGCGCCGAACAGCGCGGTGCGCGCCGGACCGGGCGAACCGAGGTAGGAATCCACGTAGGTGGTACCGCGGAAGAAGGACTGCGCCCAGAACTTCTTGAGCGAATCGCGGCCGTGGTAGGTCCCGGCGAGCTGCGGGGCAAGGTGAATGCGCGCGCGTTCGGCGATCCAGCGCAGCATCCGGGTGTCGTCGCTGGCGAGCCGGACGTCGTCGAACAGCGATTCGAAAGCGGTGACGGAGCCCTCGAGCAGATCGCGGCGGGCGCAGAAAAATCCGGTGCCCTTCGGGTAGAGATCGAATTCCTCGATGCCGAACGACGTCAGCTTCGGATCCGCGAAGTACTTCCGCCACGAGAATGCGACCAGGCCGGCCATGAAACCGGCGTAAGGATTGTGCTCGGACGCGACGTTGATGTGGCCGTTCCAGGCTGTCCGCTCGGGGTGGCCGGTCAGCTGGTCGCGCAGGAAACCGAGGCTGCCGGCGTCCACGAGGACGCGGCTGTCGAGCAGCAGCAGCCATTCGCCGGACGCCTTCGCCAGGCCGGCCCGGCGGGCCTCGAACCGGCCGCTGTTGGCCTGGCTCAGCACGGTGATGCCGTACTGGTCGCGCAGCCGGGCGAGCCGCGCGGGCGTGCCGTCGGTGCTCCCGTCGTCCACGACAAGGATTTCCACCGGCCACCGCGCCGCCTCCGCCGAGGCGATCAACGCGCCGACGCTGCGGTCGATCCAGTCTTGTTCGTTGTAGACCGGAATCACGACGCTGAGCGACGGGAGGGGCGGATTCGCACTCACCCCGGCGAGGCTACCCTGTACCGGGCGGGACGGAGTGCGCAGCATCCGCGCCCGCGCCGTTGACCTGCTGTTCACCCGGCTGTGGCCGGCCCGGAGATTGGGTAATCCACGGTGATTTCGTTCGTTGTCGGCACCACCGCGGAACTGATCAAAATCGCGCCGGTGTTCCACCGCATCGCCGAACGCGGCGCGAAACCGGAGATCTGGTTCACCGCACAGCACGTGGACGAGGTCGCGGACGTGCTCGCGGATTTGAAGCTGCCGGAACCCGCGCTGTGGTTCGTGCCGCGGGAACGGGCGCACAACCTCGAATCGCCCGCGCAGGTCCCCGGCTGGGCCGCGCAGGTGATGCGCACCGCGTGGAGCCGCCGCGCCGAACTCCGCGCCCGGCTGACCGCCGACGGCCGCCCGCCCCTGGTCCTGGTGCACGGCGACACGTTCACGACGCCGTACGGGGCGTTGCTCGGCAAGAAGATCCTGAAGGCGCGCGTCGGCCACATCGAGGCCGGGACGCGGTCCGGCAGCATTCTGTCGCCGCTGCCGGAGGAAATGAACCGCAAAATCGCCGGGAAACTGGTGGACATCCACTTCTCGCCGAGCGAGCGCGAGGTGCACAACCTGCGCAACGCGCGCGGCGTCGTGGTGAACACCGAGGCGAACACGGCGATCGACTCGATGCGCCAGGTCATCGGCCAGCCGCTCGACGTGCCGGGACTGCCGGAGAAATTCGGCCTGGCGACGCTGCACCGGTTCGAGCTGGTGTCGCGCGCGGACAAATACCGCGAGGTCTTGGAAATCCTGCGCGCGCAGAGCCGCGAGATGCCGATCCTGTACATGGCCGGCGCGCCGGAGCGGGAGAAGATCCGGGCGCTGGGCTTGGACAATCTCTTCGACGACAAGTTCATCGCGCAGCCGAAAATGCGGTACCTGAAGTTCCTGCCGCTGGTCGCGCGAGCGGAGTACGTCGTCACGGACTCCGGCGGGCTGCAGGAGGAATGCGGTTACCTGGGCCTGCCGTGCGCGGTCCACCGCGCCCGCACCGAACGGCACGTGGGCATCGGCGAGAACGTCATCCTGACCGAAATGCGCGGCGACCGGTTGCAGGAATTCCTGGACACGTACCAGAACCGGCGCGGGGAGTCCTGGATGGACAAGTACCACCCGTCGGACATCGTGGTGGATTCGCTGGCACAGCTGGGTTATTGCTGACCGGAGAGCATCCGGAGCTCCGGCGCGTAGCCCTTTCCGGTCAGCTCGGACATCTTCGCGAAGAACTCGGTCCTGGCGGCTTCCAGCGCGGAGAGCGGATCGGGGCCAGCCTTGGCGCGGCCGTCGGTGCGGAAATGCTGGAAGTCACCAAACTCGGGGCTGCCACAGAGAAACCGACCCGAACGCGGGATCGCGTCGGCGTCTGACGGAGCTGCGTGCACGGCCCCCCGGGCCGGGTGCGCATCTCCGTCAGACGCCGACTTGAAGGCGATCCCGCCGCGCCGACGAAGTCGGCGCCAAATTACAGCGCGCGGCGACCGGACAACGCGCGTCCCAGAGTCAGCTCGTCCGCGAACTCCAAATCCCCGCCCATCGGCAACCCCGACGCCAGTCGCGTCACCGACAGCCCGGGGAAATCGCGCAGCATCCGCACCAGGTACGTGGCCGTCGCCTCGCCCTCGGTGTTCGGGTCGGTCGCGATGATGATCTCCTTGACGTCCGCCTCGCCGATGCGCTGCAGCAGCTGCCGCATCCGCAGCTGCTCGGGGCCGATGCCGGAGAGCGGGTCGAGTGCGCCGCCCAGGACGTGGTAGCGGCCCTTGAACTCGCGGGTCCGCTCGACCGCCAGGACGTCCTTCGGCTCCTCGACCACGCAGATCACCGTGAGGTCGCGCCGTTCGTCCCGGCAGATCCGGCACGTTTCCTGTTCCGAGACGTTGCCGCAGATCTCGCAGAACTGCACGCCTTCCTTGACCTTGCCCAGCACGTCCTGCAGCCGCGCGATGTCCGCGGGGTCGGCGGCCAGCAGGTGGAACGCGATGCGCTGGGCACTCTTCGGACCGACGCCGGGCAACCGGCCCAGTTCGTCGATCAGGTCCTGGACGACACCCTCGTACAAGTGTCAGCCGCCGAAGCCGAGGCTGCCGAGGTCCGGCATGCCGCCGCCGAGGCCGCCCGCCAGCGGGCCCAGTTTCTGCTCGGTGAGCTTCTGCGCGCTCGCCGACGCGTCGCGCACCGCGGCGACCACCAGGTCGGCCAGGGTTTCGACGTCGTCCGGGTCGACCACCTTCGGGTCGATGACGAGGCTCTTCAGCTGGCTGTCGCCGGACACCGTCGCGGTGACCAGCCCGCCGCCCGCGGTGCCGGTGACCTCGGTGCTGGCGAGTTCCTCCTGGGCCTCCACCAGCTTCTGCTGCATCTGCTGGGCCTGCTGCATGATCTGCGACAGGTCGAAGCCGCCGCCGCCGGGTTGCACCATGATCGCACTCGGTCCTTCCGCGTTTGGGTGTTCCTCCCCAGCCTAGCCGCGCACCCGGCGCGTCCGCCCTGGCGGCACGCCTGCGCTGTGGCACCGTGGTCGCGTGCGAGCGAAGACACTCCCGCTGCTGACCGGCCTGGTGCTGCTCACAGCGTGTTCCGGCGGCGGCGAGACGCCTGCCTCACCTGCCGCCGCGCCGACGTCGGCGACCCCGGCGTCCCCGGCTCCGAGCCCGTCCTCCTCCAGCCCGCCGCCGTCTTCCTCGTCTTCGCGCCCGCCCTCGACGTCCGCGGCGCCGCCGATCGGCTCGGGCAAGGTCGTGGTGCTCGATCCCGGGCACAACGGCGGCAACGCCTCGCATCCCGGCGAGATCAACCGCCAGGTGCCCGCCGGGCGCGGGCAGACGAAGCCGTGCAACACCACCGGCACGTCGACCAACGCGGGGTACCCGGAGCACGCGTTCACCTTCGCGGTCGCGCAGGAGGTCGGGAACGCGTTGGCGGCCAAGGGAATCAAGGTCGTCTACACGCGGCAGAACGACTCCGGCGTCGGTCCGTGCGTTGACGAGCGCGCGAAGATCGGCAACGACGCGAACGCCGACGCCGTGGTCTCGATCCACGCCGACGGCTCCACTTCGCCGACCGCGCACGGCTTCCACGTCGCCTACTCGGCGCCGCCGTTGAACGCGGCGCAGGGCGAACCGTCGCTGAAGCTCGCCCGCGTCATGCGCGACGGAATCCGCGACGACGGCTTCCCCACCTCCACTTACCTCGGCTCGGCGGGCCTGTCGCCGAGGAATGATCTGGCCGGGCTCAACCTGTCGAGCCGGCCGTCCGTGCTCGTCGAATGCGGCAACATGCGCAACGCCGACGAGGCGAGCCAGATGTCGTCGGCGGCGGGCCGGGCGCACTACGCGCAGGCCATCGCGAAGGCGATCGAGGCGTACCTGGCCGGTTCCTGACCCAGAGAGCCGAAAGGGCTACTGAGCGGACAGAACACCGGACACCGTCTTCTTTCTTGATCGGTCCCGACTTACCGTCGCTGGGGACTTCTCGAGGAGGCACCGGTGGCAACATCACTCCGAGGACGACTGGTGCGGCTGCTGGCCGTGACAGCCATGGCGGGCACTCTCGTGTCGACGGGAGTCGCCGAGGCCGCACCCCAAGCGGTGACCGCCGGATCAGCACGGTTCGAAGTGCTGTCGCCGACGCTCATCCGCACCGAATACGCGGGCGACGCCAAGTTCGTCGACGCCGGCACGTTCAACGCGGTCGGTCGCGGCGGTTTTCCGCAAACCCCATACACCGCAACCAAACGCGACGGCTGGCTGACCATCCGGACCAGTGCCGTCCAGCTGCGCTACAAGCTCGATTCGGGAGCGTTCTCCGACGACAACCTCACCGTCCAGCTGCGTACCGGCGGCCAGGACGTCACCGCCCGGCCGTGGGCGGGCAAGCTCACGCCGAGCTGCGCGTTTGGCACCCTCTGCGAGGCTGAGCAACTGCAGCTCAACGGGCCAGGCGTGGCCAGCGACCACCGCGGCTACACCGGCGACGGGTTCGCGGCGGGCTTCACCAATCCCGGCGACAGCCTGTCCTTCCGCGCCACCGCTCCCGGTGCGCACCAGCTGGACCTGCGCTACGCCAACGGAACCGGCGGCGACGGACAGCACACGACCCGCACGCTCAGCGTCCTCGTAGACGGCACGGACGCCCACACCATCACGCTGCCGACCACCACCGACTGGGACACCTGGGCCGTCGCGACCGTCCCGCTCACCCTGTCCGCGGGACAGCACCAGGTGACCGTGAAGCGCGGCACCGCCGACTCGGGCAACGTCAACATCGACAGCCTCGCCCTGGTCAACACCGGTGCCGAGTACCCGCAACCCGTGCCGCCCGCGCCGACACCGTGCGCGTTCGGTGTCCTCTGCGAGGCTGAGCAAGGCGCGCTGTCCGGCGGCGCGCATCCGGCCAGTGACCACGACGGGCACTCCGGCAAGGCCTTCCTCGCAGGCATGGAGCGACCCGGTGCGTCGGACGCGCTGACAATCACCGGCGTCCCCGCCGACGGTGCCTACGACCTGCAGCTTCGCTACGCCGACGCGACCGCCGTTTCCGGCCAAACCCAGCCGACGTCGTTGACGCTGCAAGCCGGCGGCGCCTCGACCAACCTGAGCCTGCCGTCGACCAGCAGCTGGAATTCGTGGCGCACCAAGGCAATCCCGGTGAACCTCAAGGCGGGCAGCAACACCGTCACCCTGTCCTGCCCGGACTCGAACTGCCACGTCAACCTCGACACCGTCGCCGTCACCGCCGCGCATTCGGTTCTGCTCGCCCCGCACGCACCGCTCGGTGGTTACCGACGCGGCCTCGACGGGGTCGACGGAAGCGCGGTCTCCGCGCCCGGAATCCTTTACCAGGACGGCTGGTCCCTGCTCGACGACACCGCCTCCGCGCTGTACGACCCGCGCACCAAGGTCGTCACCCAACGCCCCAGCAGCGAGTCCTATCAGGACGGTTACGTCTTCGCGTACGGCCAGAACTACGGCCAAGCGCTGCGAGAACTGGCCCAGCTGACCGGACCGTCGCTGCTGTTGCCCCGCTGGGCTTACGGCGTCTGGTACTCCGAGTACTACGACCGCACCGCCGCCGACTTCGAGCAAACGATCCTGCCGAAATTCCGCGAGCAGCACGTGCCGCTCGACATGCTCGTCGTCGACACCGACTTCAAATCTCCGGACCGGTGGAACGGCTGGGAAATCGACCCGACCCGCTTCCCCGACCCGAAGGCGTTCTTCCAGTGGGCGCACGACCAGGGCCTGCACACGTCGCTGAACATTCACCCGAGCATCCGCGGCGACGACCCGCAGTTCCCGGCGGCGCAGGCGACCGCGAAGGGCAAACTGCAGCCCAGTTGCGGAAAAGACTGCTACGTCTTCGATTTCGGCGATCCCGACCAGCTGCGGGCCTACTTCGACCTGCACCGGACGATGGAACAGCAGGGCAACGACGTCTGGTGGCTCGATTGGTGTTGCGACGCCTCGAAATCCAGCCTCGCCGGGGTCACTCCGGACGCGTGGATCAACCAGCAGTACGCCGAGCACGGCGGCTTCGCGTTCTCCCGCGCGTACGGTTCGCTGCAAGCCGGTGGATACAGCTCGCCGACCGCCGTGCCGACCGGGCCGTGGGCGGACAAGCGCACCACGCTGCACTTCACCGGAGACACCATTTCCGACTGGGCCACGCTGGCCTTCGAGGTCGGTTACACGCCCGGCGAATCCGCGGCGACCGGCCTGGCGTCGGTGAGCCACGACATCGGCGGCCACACCGGCGGATTGCAGCAGCCGGGAACGGAACCGGGCAGCACGAAACTGCCGGACGACCTGTACGCGCGCTGGGTGCAGCTCGGCACGTTCCAGCCGATCGACCGATTGCACTCCAACCACAGCGACCGGTTGCCGTGGCAGTACGGTGCGGCCGCGGATGCGTCAGCGACGAAATTCCTTAACCTGCGCGAGAATCTCGTGCCGTACACGTACACGCTCGCGCAGCAGGCCACCGCGACCGGAATGCCGATCGTGCGGCCGCTGTACCTGCAGTATCCGGACCAGCAGGAGGCATACGCCCAGTCCGGCGGCGAATACCTGTACGGTCCGGACGTTCTCGTGGCTCCGGCGACCAGCCCGGGCACCACGGCGACCACGAGTGTCTGGTTCCCGCCGGGCAACGACTGGACGGACTACTTGACCGGCAAGACCTACCGCGGCTGCACCACCGCGCAGATCACCACGGGCTGGGACACGATGCCGGTGTTCGTGCGTTCGGGCGGAATCATGGTGACCCGCAGCGGAAACGTCGCCGGGGACGCGCACGATCCGCTTGCCGCCGCGACCGTCACGGTGGCTTCCGGGCACGACGGCGCGTTCAGTCTCTACGAAGGGGCGGCCACGACTTCCTTGCGCTACAACGAAAATCCCCACGCGGCGACGCTCGCGATCGGTCCTTCGCAGCGCGCGTGGACGGTCCGGTTCACCAATGCCGCCGCGCCGTCCGCGGTGTACGTGGACGGTCGGCGCAGCGGGAGTTGGACTTGGGACGCGGCCACTCGGACGGTGACCGTGCAGACGCCGCCGACGTCACATCCGCTGCAGGTTCGGCTGATCCGCTAGTCCAGCGGACGCGCCATCCGCTGAACGTCGTGAGTGTTTGTGCCGGTTAGAACCGGCACAAACACTCACGAGGCGGTCAGTCCAGCGGACGCGCGCCGAGGTGGTCCGAGAGCAGCTTCCGCGCGATCTGCTCCGGATCCTCCTCCGCGGGCGGCGGCGGAGGCGGCGGGACCGGGCTGGAGTCCTCGGAGTAGATGTCGTCGTCCTCGTCCGTGGGCTCGGGCGGGAGCGGGATGTCCGGTTCGCTCGTGGTGACGCGCGGGCGGCTCGGCGCTTCCGGCGCGGGCTTCGGAGCGGGCGGGGCGGCCGCCGGGGGCTGCGCGGACGCGGACGGGCGTGTGAACGACCGTTCCGGAGCCGGAGCCGCCGGTTGCTGCCGGGGGGCCTGCCGTGCCGGAGCGGCGGCCGCGGCCGCGCCGTGCACGCAGCGGACCTGCCATTCGCCGCCGAGCACCTCGCTCAGCCCGGCCGCGATCTTGCTCGCGTTGCCCTGGTCGCTGAGGCGCCGGGCGAGCGGTTCGGACTTGTGCGTCAGCGTGACCGCCGAGCCGTCGACCTCGGCGACCGTCGCCTGCGTGAGCATGGCTTCGAGCGCGCGACCGCCGGTGAACTTCCGCAGCGACGCCAGCAGTTGCGGCCATTTCTCGCGCACCTTGGCCGCGTCGACGCCGCCCGCGGCCGGGGCTTCCGCAGCCGCGGGCGCTTCCGGGGCAGGAGCGGGGGCAGGCGGTTCAGCAGGAGCCGGACGGCTGACCTCCGGGCGAGCCGGACGCGCGGGTTCCTCCGCCGCCGGACGGGCCGGTGCGGCGGGAGCTTCCTGCGCCGGACGAGCCGGTGCCGCCGGAGCTTCCTGCGCCGGACGCTGCGAAGGCCGCTGGAACCGAGCCGGAGCCTCCGCCGGAGCAGCGGACGCGGCCGGAGCAGCGACCGGAGCGGGTCCAGCCTGCGGAGCCGGGGCGGCGCCAGCCGGAGCGGGCGCGCCTGCCGGACGTCGCTCGAGCCGTTCGATCCGCGCCAGCAAGGCTTTCTCCGCCTCGGTGACCGACGGCAGCAGCATCCGCGCGCAGAGCAGTTCGAGCACGAGCCGCGGCGAGGTCGCGCCGCGCATCTCCAGGAGTCCACTGTGGACGATGTCGGCGTAGCGGGACAGCGTGGCCGGGCCGAGCTTCTCGGCCTGTTCGGTCATCCGCTTCAGCTCGTCGTCCGGCGCGTTGACCAGGCCGCGTTCGCCCGCTTCCGGGACCGCGCGCATCAGCAGCAGGTCGCGCAGCCGGTCGAGCAGGTCGGTGGCGAAGCGGCGCGGGTCGTGTCCGGCGTCGGCGAGTTTCTCGACGGTGCCGAACACTTCGGCCGGGTCGTCGTTCGCGAGCCCGTCGATCACCGCGTCGATCAGCGCGGTGTCCGTGACGCCCAGCAGCGCCACCGCCCGCGGATACGTGACGCCCTCCGGACCGGCCCCGGCGAGCAGCTGGTCCAGCACCGACTGGGTATCGCGAGCCGAACCGCCTCCGGCGCGGATCACCAGCGGGTACACCGCCGGTTCGACCGTCGCGCCCTCGGCCGCCACGTTGCGCTCCAGCAGCTCCCGCATCGAACTCGGCGGGATCAGCCGGAACGGATAGTGGTGCGTGCGCGAGCGGATGGTGGTGAGCACCTTGTCCGGCTCGGTGGTGGCGAAGATGAAGATCAGGTGCTCGGGCGGTTCCTCGACGATCTTCAGCAGGGCGTTGAAGCCCTGCGTCGTGACCATGTGCGCCTCGTCGATGATGAACACGCGGTAGCGCGATTCGGCGGGCGCGTAGAACGCCTTGTCCCGCAGTTCGCGGGCGTCGTCCACGCCGCCGTGGCTGGCCGCGTCGAGTTCGGTGACGTCGACGCTGCCCGGGCCTTCCGGCGCGAGCGCGCGGCACGAGTTGCATTCGCCGCACGGATCCGGGGTCGGGCCTTGGGCGCAGTTGAGCGAGCGCGCCATGATCCGCGCGCTCGACGTCTTGCCGCAGCCGCGCGGCCCGGAGAACAGGTACGCGTGGTTGATGCGCCCGGCGGCCAGCGCCGTGCGCAGCGGTTCGGTCACATGCTCCTGGCCGACGACCTCGGCGAAGGTCGCCGGACGGTACTTCCGGTACAGCGCGAGAGCCACGTGCCCGAGACTACAGTGAGCACGGTGAGCCCCTCCCGTTCCGGTCGCGGCCGTGCGCCGAGCGGGCCGCGACCGGGCAGTTACCCGGTGCGGTTCGGGACCGCCGAGCTGCTGCGCGACGCCGATCGGCCCAACGCGTGGCTGCTTTCGGTCGACGGGGTGGCGCAGTCCTACGTCGATCTCGACGACCCGACGAACCTGGAGTTCGACTACGTGCGCCGGCTCGGCGACCTGGTCGACTTCCTCCCGCCCGGCCCGCTCGACGCGCTGCACGTCGGCGGCGCGGGCTGTTCCCTGCCGCGCTACGTCGCCGCGACGCGACCGGGTTCGCGGCAGCTGGTCTTCGACGCCGACGAGCCGCTGATCACTCTGGTCCGCGAACAGCTCGACCTGCGCAGCGTCCCGAAGCTGCGGGTACGGATCGAGGACGGCAGAGCGGGCGTGCGCAGCAGGCACGACGCGACGGCGGACTTGATCGTGATCGACGCCTTCGAGCGCGCGACCCTGGCCGGCGGCTTGGCGACCGTCGAGTTCGTCACGGACGCAGCCCGCGTGCTGCGCCCGGGCGCGACGATGCTGGCGAACATCTCCGACGGCCCTGGTCTGCCGTTCGCCCGCCGGTTCCTCGCGACGTTGGCGGAGGTGTTTCCGCACGTCGTCCTGCTGGCCGAGCCCAGTGTGCTGCGCGGCCGCCGGTTCGGGAACCTCGTGCTGGCCGCCTCGCGGTCCGACCTGCCGACCGCGGAGCTGACCCGGCGCGCGGCGTCTTCGCCGTATCCGGCGCGGGTGGTGCACGGCGCTGAACTGCGGCAGCTGCGCGGGAAGGCGGCCCCGGTCTTCGACGCGGAATCACTGCCCTCGCCGACGCCACCGGACGACGTCCTCGGCCTGTTCTAGACCTGTCCTAGGCATAAAAAAGCGGGTTCCCCCCGTACCCGCCAGAGCCCGCTTATCCTTGCTGCCTTCCGGCCCTGGGGAAGTTCACAGGGTGGACGCCACGGGGGGTCCCCGCAGACGACTATAGCGGACTCGGTTGCCGGGCCTCCGCCCCCTCGGCCGCCCTCGCTTCGACCAGGTCGAGCACCTCCCGCACGGACCCCGGGTCGCGGGCGTCGAACGGGTGCACCGGGACGCCGTCGCGCACGGTCAGCGCCCAGCGCACGTCGTGCAGCGGACGCGTGAGCAGGCCGTCGAAGCAGTTCACGCCGACCACGAACGGCAGCCGCATGCCTTCGACCGCGTCGAGCACCGGGTACGCGTCCGCGATCCGCCGCGGGTCGACCACGACGAGCGCCGCGTCCGCGCCCCGCACGAGGTCGGGCCAGCGGAACCAGAACCGGGCCTGTCCCGGCGCGCCGAACAGGTACCGCCGCCGCTCGCCCTCGCCGAGCCTGCCGAAGTCGAGCGCCGCGGTCGTGTCGCCGGCGTCGGTGCGCACCGGCGCGATCTCCGAAACGGCGTGCACCGCCGTCGTTTTCCCGGCTCCGGCCGGGCCAAGCACGAGGATCTTCACGGGTCAGGCGAACGCGGTGTTCTTCAACTCCTCGACCAGCGCGGGGGTGAGGACTTCGGACGCGCGGTTGGCGAACATCGCCATCTCGTAGGCGATCGTGCCGAGGCTGGCCTGTTTGTTGGCCAGGACGCCGAGCGAGCAGCCGATGCTGATGGTGCAGACCACCAGGTAGCCGCGCTCGAGTTCGACCACGACCTTGTCCGGATCGCCGAGCGGATGGCTTTCGGACACGCTCTGGGCCAGCGCGAGCATCGCCGAGCAGGTCGCCGCGAGCCGGTCGGCGTCCGCGCGGTCGAGGTCCTGGGACGCGGCGATCAGCAGCCCGTCCGCGGACACCGCGAGCGCGGCGATCGCGCCGGCGGTGTGCAGCGCGAAGCGGTTGACCAGCCAGTTGAAGTTCTGCGCGGCGGCGGGAACGGTCATGATCCTCCTTGATCGGCCTGCTGGGCGGTGACTTGCTGAGCTTTGGCGACGCCGTCGGAGAACGAGTCGAAGGTGGCCCGCTCGGCGGCCGGATCGCGCAGTCCGCGGCGCGGCAACGGGGTCCGGACGATCTGCGGGATTTTGAGCCCGGGGGCCAGCTGAGCGCCGGGAACGCGGCGGAAGACGCCGTCGCGGGATTCCGGTGGCACGACGGTGAACTGGTGCGTCGGCGACGGATCCGCGACGTCCGAGGTGTCCGGGGTGTCCTTTGTGGACTCTTCAGGTTCCTCGGGAAGCTCCAGCGTTCCGGTGAGCGAGGCGAATTCCGGCTCCGCTTCCGGCCACTTCGGGGCCTCGTCCGGCTTCGGCTCGGCAGCGTCGGGTTCCGGCGGGTCGGTGAACCAGCTGAAGCCGGCCGGAGTCGGCGTGGACAGCGCGGCGATCGCGGGCGCGGGCAGCAGCACCGGCCGCGGGTCGGGCACCTGTCCCGGTTCGAAAAGCCCTGGCCCGCGCCGGAAATCGACGTCTCGGGTGAACAACGCCTTCGGCACCGAAACCTTCGCGGTCACCCCACCGTCCGGAGTGGACTCCAGTTCGACGCGCAGCGAATGCCGTTGCGCGAGCCGCCCGACCACGGCCAGGCCGAGCTGCTGTCCGGACGCCGCGTCGACTGGTTCGGCGAGCCGGTGGTTCTCCTGCGCGAGCCGGTCCGCGGACAGCCCGACGCCGTGATCGGCGATGCGCACCAGCAGATCGCCGGACGGCTCGAACTCCGTCGAAATCTCCACCGGCGATTCCGGCGGCGAGAACGCGGCGGCGTTTTCCAGCAGTTCGGCGAACAACAGCACCAGGTCGATCCCCAGCGAGGGCGCGAGCAGTGCGTCCGCCGGTTCGCCGATCCGGATCCGGGATTCGTCGTCGATTTCCACGGCGGCCGAGCGCAACGCGGTGGCCAGTTCGATCGGGCCGCCGACCCGGCTTTCGTCGCGATTTCCCGTCACCACAAGCAGATCGTCCGCGGTGCGGCGCAGCCGGAGGGCGGCGTGCTCCACGCGGTGCAAGCCGGCGAGCAACACCGGATCGTCGGTGCCGCGAGTCAATTCCTCGACCATCGTGCGCTGGCCGGCGACCAGGTTCTGCGTGCGCTTGGCCGCTCCGACCAGCAACTGGACCCCGGCACGGCGCGCGTTCGCCTGTTCGGTCACCGCATCCACCGCGGCGCCGCGGAGCCGGTTGAACGCGTCGGCCAGCTCGGCCAGCTCGCCACCGGTCCCGGCCTCGAGAGCGGGCAGCGACGGTTGCGGCGAATCCGATCCCGGTTCGGCGATCTGAACCAGTTCGGGGGCGGCCAGGTCGGCGGTCGAACGAGCTTGGCTGCTCAGCCGGCGCAGCGGCCGGGCGATGGATCGCGCGGCCAGTACGGACAACGCGGCAACCAGTCCGAAAAGGACAATTGCGGCGCCGCCGACGAGGAACGCCGTCCGGGTCGCGCTGGACGCTTTCGCGGAGGCGGCATTCGCGATCGCTCCGGCGAGCCGGGTTTCCGCCGCGTCGCGCTGATCGGCGAGCTGAGTACCGGCGGTGACCACATCGGACACGAACTGCCGGTCTTGCCGTGGGGCCGCCGCGAGCCGGTCGAGCTGCTGAGCCGTCGTCCCGCTCTCGACGGCGGCGAGCTGCGCCGCGT
This sequence comes from Streptomyces sp. AA4, assembly GCF_000158875.1. Classification (NCBI taxonomy): domain Bacteria; kingdom Bacillati; phylum Actinomycetota; class Actinomycetes; order Kitasatosporales; family Streptomycetaceae; genus Streptomyces; species Streptomyces sp. AA4. The sequence continues at coordinate 8,032,152 of NZ_GG657746.1, forward strand.
CCTGAGTCCCGGCCAGCCGGGCGAACTGTTCTCCGTAGACAGCGGCGCGCTGACCTGCGCGATCAACTCCGACGGAAGCGACCAGCGCGGTCGCCCGGGCGGCTCGCTGCTCGTCCGCGCGCAGCAAGGCGTCGAGCGCTCGGGCGTCCGCACTGTCCGAAGTGGCCAGTCCCAGTGCGTCGATCACTCCCGTGGACAGGGAATCGTAGCCAGAGGCGATATCGGCTACGGAAATCTGCCGATTGAGTGCGTTCTGCCGCAGTTTCGCCAGTGAGCCGCCTGGACTGAGCAGGCCATCTGCGACCCCGTGCGCGGCGCTGTCCACTGACTGCTGCTGCCGGACGAGCGCTGAATTGGTGGCCGACAGGTCGGCGACGAAAGCGGCCGCGAGCAGGCTTTCCCGCTGCAACTGGCCCACCAGGCCGCCCACCCGCTGCGCCCGGGCCGCGGCGTCCGAGGCGGTCGCGGCCGTCGACGCGGCGGTGACCTGAGTGAGCACGAACGGAACCGCCGCCGCGGCGACCAGGATCAGCGGAACCACGACCAGCACGGTCACTCGCGCCTGCACAGTGCGGAGCCCCAGGCGGTCGAGCAGCCGCGCAGCGGCTTCCGGCGACCGGGCCGAGCCGTCGCGCATGCACGTCACCTTTCGTTCCCGAGGAGTCCCGACGAGACCGAGGCGTGAAGTGCACCGAACGGGGACACCCGCGGGACGCTACTACTCTCGGTAGTACTCGTCGCGGTACGCACATGGTCGGACACCCCACGTCTGCGCAGAGCTTAGCGAGATCGGCAAGAGCTAGACAATGCCCTCTTGTTCCGTGTCGTGCCCTGACACGCTGGGGTTTTCCCGGCGAGCGGCACCCGGGGAGCACGCCGGGGAGGAGAATGACCGATATGCGCACCGCACCTGTCGCCGCCGACGTCGCCGCAGCCCACCTTCGCCTCCGACCACACGTCCGGTGGACGCCGCTGTTACGCACCGAAATCGACGGCCGTCCCCTCGTCCTCAAGCTGGAGCAGCTCCAGCGGTCCGGGTCGTTCAAGCTCCGCGGCGCGGTAAACGCCCTGCTCACCGGGCCGGAGCCGAAGCGGGTCGTCACGGCGTCCGGCGGAAATCACGGTCTCGGCGTCGCCACCGCCGCGCAGTCGCTGGGCATTCCCGCTGTCGTCTACGTGCCGGAGTCCGTGCCCGAAGCGAAGGCCGCCGGCATCGAAGCGGCTGGCGCGAAGCTCATCCGGCACGGCGCGACGTACGGCGAGGCTGCCGCGGCCGCGCTGGCCGTGGCCGACGAATCCGGCACTCGCTACCTGCACGCGTACGACGACCCCGACGTGATTGCCGGGCAAGGAACCGCGACCGCGGAGATCGTGGCCGACGCACCGGACGTCGATGCCATTGCCGTCGCGGTCGGCGGTGGCGGGCTGGCGTCCGGCGCGACGCTGGCCGCGGACGGCCGTCAGGTGTTCGCGGTGGAGCCGGAGCACTGCCAGGCGCTGCACGCCGCCATCGCCGCGGGCGAGCCGGTAGACGTCACCATCGACTCGGTCGCCGCCTCCGCGCTCGGCGCGACCCGCGTCGGCGAGCTGGCCTTCGGCATCCTCAACTCGCCGGCCGTCACGTCCGTGCTGGTGTCCGACGCCGAGATCCTCGCCGCGCGAGACCTGCTGTGGCGCGACTTCCGGCTCGTCGTCGAACCGGCCGCCGCGGCTCCGCTGGCCGCCCGGCTGGCCGGGCGCGTCCCGGCCGAGCTGCCTTGTTTTGTCTTGTGCGGAGCCAATACCTCGGTCACTTTTGCGTGAGGTCGTACACCGTCGCGCCGCCGACCATGGTGGGCCGGAAGTGCTGCTTGACCCAAGCGGTGATCTTCCCGGCGGTGCCGCGGCTGCCACCCGGGCCGCCGCGGCCGTTGCGCGCGCCGACGACGAAGTAGTGGATCTCGCCGCTCGCCACGTACTGCTGGAATTGCGCGAGCGACGGCGCGGGATCGCCGCCGCTGAAGCCGCCGACCGCGAGTACCGGCTTGCCGCTGTTCAACGCGAGCCCGGCAGCCTGCATCGCACCGGTTTCGGCGGCGGCCCACTTCGTCGTCGTGGTCTCCAGCAGCCGGTTCAGCTCCACAGTGGACGGTTGCGAGGCACCGAAATCGGGGCGTCCCTTGTGCTGTGGCCCAGACGCCGGACCTCCGCCGGTGTGCGCCGTCGACGCGGTCGCCACGGTGAAGGACGCCATCCCCAGCAGCGCGGCCACCAGCGCCAGCACCGCGACCGCGCGGCGGGCGGTCCCGATCAACAGCGCGGCCACGCCTAGAACGCCGAGCACCAGCACGGTGTACCGCACCCACGGCTGCCAGTTCGGCGTCCGCTGCAGCAGCACGAAACTCCACGCGACAGTCGCCGCCAGCATCACCGCAAGCACCGCGCGCGGGGCGAAGTAGGCACGGCCGCGCCACAGTTCGGTCGCGGAAATCGCTACCGTGGCGGCGATTCCCGGCGCGAGCACGACCGTGTAGTACGGGTGGATGATCCCGCTCATGTAGCTGAACACGAATGCGCTGAGCACCGTCCAGGCACCCCACAGCAACAGCGCCGCGCGAGTTCGATCAGTGCGTGTCGCACGCCGGGTGAACCACAACCCGGCCACGAGTCCGATCAACGCAGCTGGCAGCAACCAGGACGCCTCGCCGCCGAATTGCTCGGTGAACAAGCGAGTCAAACCCGGCTGGCCGTGCGCAGGCAGTTTCGGTCGCGCTTCACCGCCGTGCGACTGTCCGAAGATCCGGCCGAGTCCGTTGTACCCGAAGGCCAATTCCAGCACGCTGTTGTTCGTCGACCCGCTGATATACGGTCGATCGGCAACCGGCCACAACGCCACCGCGAGTACCCACCAGCCCGCGGAAACCACCACCGCACCGGCAGCAGCGAGCAATTGCCATAGCCGCCGTCCCCACGTGGTCGGCGCCGCGACCGCGTAAGCGAGCACAAAGGCAGGCAACACCAGAAACGCCTGCAGCATTTTGTCGAGGAACCCGAAGCCGATCGCGACCCCTGCCAGCAGCAACCACTTCGTACCGGCGCTTTCCAGTGCCCGCACCAGGAAATACCCGCCCGCGACGAGCAGCAGCACCAAGAACGCGTCCGGGTTGTTGAACCGGAACATCAGCGCGGCCACCGGAGTGATCGCGAGCAACGCCCCGGCCAGCAACCCGGCGATCGGACCGGAAAGCCGCCGCACCGCCAGATACAGCAGGCCGACCGAGCCCACGCCCGCCAGCGCGTCCGGCACCAGCATGCTCCAGCTGGAAAAGCCGAAGATCCGCCCGGACAGCCCCATCATCCACAGGGAAAGGGGCGGTTTGTCGACGGTGACCACGTTGCCCGGGTCGAGCGAACCGAAGAACCACGCTTTCCAGTCCCACGTGCCCGCTTGCACGGCCATCGCGTAGAAATCATTGCCCCAGCCGGAAATCGCGACGTCGGTGAGGTACAACGCGGCGGTGCCCAGCAGCAGCACCGCGACGGCGGGGCGCACCCAACGTGGCGCGTCGGCAGTCGTCATGCCGATCATTCTCACGGCACCGCCTGTGCGCGGGCTGTGAACAGGTCACGCCTGCGGGAACGACGCCACGAATTCAGTGCGCCCCGGAACGCTGTTCACCATCACCCGACCGGAATGCGCGGCCACCACCGCCGCGACAATCGCCAGCCCCAGCCCGGTGCTTCCGGCCGCCCGCGACCGGGAATTGTCGCCGCGGGCGAATCGTTCGAACACCTCGGGCAGGATTTCCGGCGGAATTCCCGGCCCATCGTCCACAACGGACAAAGTCGCCCATCCGTCCCGAGCAGACAGTGCGGTGGTCACCGTGGTGCCCGCGGGCGTGTGCGTCCGGGCGTTGCCGAGGAGGTTCAGCACGACCTGGTGCAGTTGCCCGGAATCGCCCAGCACCGCGATCGGTTCGCCGGGAAGTTCCAGCAGCCACTTGTGTTCCGGACCGGCGACGTGCGAATCCGCGACCGCGTCGGCGACCAGCCGGGACAAATCGACCGGCTCGGGCACGACCGGACGTCCGGAATCGAGCCGCGCGAGCAGCAGCAGATCCTCCACGAGCGTCGTCATCCGCGCGGATTCGGATTCCACCCGGCTCATCGCGAACGCGATGTCCGGCGGCACCTGCTCGCTGCTGCGGCGGGTCAGCTCGGCGTACCCGCGAATCGCGGCGAGCGGCGTGCGCAATTCGTGGCTCGCGTCCGCGACGAACTGCCGCACCCGGCTTTCGCTGGCATGGCGGACCGCGAGCGCCTCGGCGATGTGGCCCAGCATCCGGTTGATCGCCGAACCGACCTTGCCGACCTCCGTGCGCGGGTCAGTGTCCACTTCGGGCACTCGCTCGGACAGCGCGACCTCGCCGCGGTCCAGCGGCAGCTCAGACACCCGGGAAGCGGTCGCGGCGAGCCGGTCGAGCGGAGCCATCGTGCGCCGGATCGTGACCGCACCAGCGAATCCGGCGACGAGAATACCGCCGAGCGCGACCCCGCCGAAGATGAATCCCAGCCGCCACAACGTTTCCGAGACCCGGTTCATCGGCAGCCCGATCACGGTGAACTCGCCGCGCGGCGAATACGTCGCGACCACGCGGTATTTCCCGAGATTCCCGGGAAGCTCGACCGTGCGGCGCTGGCCGTTCGGGGACAGCACGAGCAGGACCCGGTCCTGGTCGGGCGTGAGCGCGAGGAGCCCCAACGGGCCGATCACCTGCCCGTTGACCGCGCCGTCGTGGACCACCAGGCTGAGCGTCCCCTCGGGCTGGCCGAGCACGCGCAGCGGATCCGGCGCCGGCTTGCCGGGCCCGAAGATCGGCGGACGCGGCGCCCCGTGCCGGAACCCGCGGTCGCTCGCCGCCGCCAGCTGCCCGTCGAGCTGTCCGACGAGAAAGCTGTTCAACGCGAGTTCGGTGACCACGCCGACCACCAGGCAGACCAGCGCGAGCAGCGCCGCCAGCTGCACGATCAGCCTGCGGCGCAACGACCACGGACGGCGGCGCTCAGCCCGCGGCGGGTTTGAGGACATATCCGGCGCCGCGCATGGTGTGGATCATCGGTTCCCGATCGGCGTCGATTTTCTTGCGGAGGTAGGAAATGTACAGTTCGACGATATTCGCTTGGCCGCCGAAATCGTAGCTCCACACGCGGTCGAGGATCTGCGCCTTCGACAGCACCCGGCGCGGATTGCGCATCAGGTAACGCAGCAGTTCGAACTCGGTCGCGGTGAGCGGCACCAGGTCGCCGCCGCGGTGCACCTCGCGGCTGTCCTCGTCCAGCGTCAGGTCGCCGACCACCAGCTGCGAGCCGGTCGCCCCGGAAACCCCGCCCGCGCGGCGCAGCAGCGCGCGCAGCCGCAGCGCCACTTCTTCCAGGCTGAACGGTTTGGTCACGTAATCGTCGCCGCCCGCGGTGAGCCCGGCGATCCGGTCTTCCACCGCGTCTTTCGCGGTCAGGAAAAGAACCGGCAGATACGGCGTTTCGGCGCGCATCCGGCGCAGCACCTCGAGGCCGTCGAAATCGGGCAGCATCACGTCGAGCACCACGGCGTCCGGGCGGAAATCGCGGCCGATCCGCACCGCCTCGGCCCCGGTGCCCGCGCTGCGCACCTCCCAGCCCTCCATCCGCAGGGCCATGGACACGAGTTCGGCCAGCGTCGACTCGTCGTCGACGACCAGCACGCGGACCGGGCTGCCGTCCGCGCGGCGCAGTTCGGCCTTGCCCCGGCCGGCAGACGCGGCGTTCACACTGCTCATGGTGCCATCTTCGGGCCCTGTCTTCAGGTCGGGCTGTGCCCCGCCTGTGTGTTTCCTGTGCGGTGGCGCCCCCGCCGGGGCGCACAGGTGTCCCCCACGTCCGCCACAGCTTCCGCACAGCGGCCGCCCCGACGCTCGGGAAGGACCAGCCCGAACGTTCCGGAGGAGACCATGACGACCGATCCAGCACAGGGCGCGACCTGGGGAGAGCAGCCTGCTCCCGCCACCGGCGGCAGCGGTCCGGGGAAGGCGTGGTCGGGCCGGAAAACCGCGATCGCGGCGGGCGTCGCGGTCGTGATCGCGGTGGGCGGCGGACTGGCGATCTGGGCCGGCACCAGCGGCGGCAACGCGACCGCGCAGCAGGGTCCGGGCGGATTCGGCGGGCCGGGCGGACCGGGCGGCCCCGGCGGTTTCGCCGGCCGCGGAGGCATGGGCGGGATGGCCGCGCTGCGGGAGGCGCTGCACGGCGACTTCGTGGTGGCGGATCCGGCCGGCGGATACGTGACCGAACGCCTGCAGACCGGGACGATCACCGAACTCAGCGCCACCTCGGTGACCCTCACGAGCAAGGACGGCTACAAGCAGACCTACACGCTGGATTCGGCCACGGAGAAAACCGGTTCGCCGAAGTCCGGCGACAACGTCACGGTGGTCGCGAAGGTCCAGGGCACGACGGCCACCGCGACCTCGCTCGGCGAAGCACAGCAGTTCGGCAACGGCCAGCCGCGCCGCCGCGGGTAGCCCGTTCGGAGAAGGGAACCTTGAGAGACTTGCCTCGAGGTTCCCTTCCCGAGCGAGGAGATGGTCGTGAAGCGGTGGATCACGCTGGCGTGCGGGGTGGTGCTGGTGCTCGTCGGCGCGGTGTGGGTGCTGCAGGGCGTCGGGGTGCTGACCGGCAGTTTCATGACCGGCCAGAAGCTCTGGTTCCTGATCGGGCTGGTCGCGCTCCTGGCCGGCGTGGTCCTCGTCGCGGCCACCGCGTTCCGCAAACGCGCGCGCTGACTCACCGGGCGAAGACCTCGAACACCGGGTAGCCCGGCGCGATCTCCAGCAGCTTCTCCTCCGGTGCCTTCGCGTCCACGCCCTCGAAGAACGTGCCGACCTCGAACGCCCAGCGCTTGAGGTACGAGCGCAGGACGGCGGGCTTTTCCTCGTCGGCCAGCTCGCGGTAGGTGAACGTCTCGGTGCGCCGCCCGACGGTCAGCTGACCCTCGCCCGCCGCACGCAGGTTCCGCACCCACTGGGTTTCGCCGCGCGCCGCCACCAGGTACTGCTTGCCCTCGAACGGCAGCAGGTTCACCGGCACCTCGCGCAGTTCGCCGGACTTGCGGCCGCGGACGCCCAGCACCCGGCTGCCCCACACGCTGAAGCCGCGTTTGGTGAGCCAGCGGACGCAGCCGTTGAACACCGCGGTCGCCTTGCCCGGTTCGAGGTAACGAGTGCTGGTCATGGGGTCCTCCTCGGTTTGCGAGAGCGGTGCTCTCTGTTGTGAACAGTGAACACCCGTGGCCTGCCCCGCGTCAAGAGCAGTGCTCTCGATTTTGCGCGGCGCTCTCCTTCGAGGCACACTGATCGCATGACAGCCGCACCCCGCACCGCCCGCGAACGGGTCCGCGCCGAGCTGACCCGCGAGATCAAGGACGAGGCCCGCCGCCAGCTGGCCGAGGTCGGCGCGCACGGGCTTTCCCTGCGCGCGGTCGCCCGGGAGCTGGGGATGGTCTCGTCGGCGCTGTACCGGTACTTCCCGAGCCGCGATCACCTGCTCACCGCGCTGATCGTCGACGCGTACAACGCCGTCGGCGAGGCCGCCGAGCAGGCCGACCCGCACACCGGCGACCCGCGCGAACGCTGGCGAGCCGTCTGGCGCGCGACCCGCGACTGGGCTCGCGCGAACCCGCACGAGTACGCGCTCATCTACGGCTCGCCGATCCCCGGTTACCAGGCTCCGCAGGACACCGTCGGCCCCGCCGGGCGAGTGGCGTTCGCGCTGGTCGCAGTGCTGCGCGACGCCCATCCGCACGAGCCCGCGGTCACCGCGCCGATGTCCGACGAACTGCGCGCGCAAGCTGAGCAGCTCACCAAGGTCCTGGAGATCGACGCGCCGGCCGAGGTCGTCATGCGCGCCATCGCCGCCTGGACCCAGCTGTTCGGCGCGCTCAACTTCGAGCTGTTCGGCCAGTACGTCGGCAGCGTCGACCCGGCGGACGCGTACTTCGAGCACCTCATCGGGCAGATGGCGGACTTCGTCGGTCTGTAGCCCGGGGTAAGTTCGCCGTGGGGCCACAGCGAAAGGCGGTTTCAACGTGACGGGATGGGCCGGACGGGTCGGCAGGATCCGGGTGATCGGCACCGGGGTGATGGGACGCGGCATCGTCCAGCTCGCCGCGACCGGCGGCGTCACCGTGGAACTCGCGGACGTGCAGCCGGAAGCCGTCGCCGCGGCGATCGACCACGTGGGCGCGATGGTCGACCGGCTGGTCGCCAAGGAGAAGCTGACCGAGGAGGCCGGGCGCGCGGCGAAGGACCGCCTCGTCCCGGTCGACGGCCCGCTCGCCCCCGCCGACGGGGTGGACCTGGTGCTCGAGGCCGTCCGCGAAGACCTCGAAACGAAGCAGACGCTCTTCGCCGGTCTCGAAAAGATCTGCGGCCCCGACACGATTTTCGCGACCAACACCAGCTCGCTGTCGGTCACCGAAATCGCCGCCGGGCTCACCGATCCGTCGCGGATGATCGGCCTGCACTTCTTCAACCCGGTCCCGCTCATGCGGCTGGTCGAGGTCGTCCCCGGCGCGCGCACCGCCGACTGGCTGCCCGGCGAAGCCCGCGAACTCGTCCGCCGCTGGGGCCACGAACCCGTGCTGGCGAAGGACGCTCCCGGCTTCCTCGTCAACCACGCGGGCCGCGGCCTGAACACCGAAGCGCTGCAGATTCTCTCGGAATCCCTCGCCGCGCCCGCCGAGGTCGACCGCATCGCGCGCGACGTCCTCGGCCTCAAACTCGGCCCGTTCGAACTGCTGGACCTCACCGGGTTGGACGTCTCGCACGCGGTGCTGGAAAGCATCTGGAGCGGCTTCCACGCCGAACCGCGCCTGCGCCCGTCGTGGCTCACCCGCCCGCGCGTCGCCGCCGGACTCTTCGGCCGCAAGACCGGCGAGGGCTTTTACCGCTATGTCGACGGAAAACAAGAGGTTCCCCCGGAGCCCGCGGCCCCGCCCGCCCCGACCATGCCGGTCTACGCCGCCGACGAACGCCTGGGCCGTCTCCTGTCCGCGGCAGGCGTCGACGTGGTCCCGGACGCCTATCCGGACACGGTTCTCCTGGTGACCCTGCGCGGAGAGTCCACTGTGGAGGCTGCCCGGCAACTGGAACTGCCCGCGTCGCGCGTCGTCGGAGTCGATGCGCTCGGCTACGAATCGCGCTTCACGATGTCTGTCCATCCTGGACTGGACCCGCACTACGGCCGTGCGGCTTGGGGTGCCCTGGCCGCGACCGGAACCCCGGTGACAGTCGTCCGCGACGGTGCCGCTCCCATCGCGCAACGCCTGCTGGCCTCGATCATCAACACCGCTTGCTACCTCGCCGACCAGGGCCTCGCCGCGCCCGCCGACATCGACACCGCGGTCCGCCTCGGCCTGGGCTACCCGCGCGGCCCGCTGGAATGGGGCGACCTGGTCGGGCCGGAAAAGGTCCTGCGCATCCTGAACGGCCTGCTGCGCGCCACCGGTGATCCGCGCTACCGCCCAAGTGGCTGGCTCACCGAACGGGTGGCGCTGGGCCTGCCGCTGACCTCCGTTGGCACCCGGCCGGCTGATCTGGCCTGAGTTTTTGTCGGTGGTGCGCAGTAGCTTTTCGGCATGACTGCGACCATCGACTTGACCCTGGACTGCACTGACACACTTCGACCTAGAATCGGCCGGTTTGCCGCGGATCCGCCTGCGGCGCAACGACCCTGCGGCGCCGCCTCGGTCCTCGTCGCGCCTGGAGAATTTCGCGGCTCCGCAGATTCGGCTGCGGGGAAACGAAGTCCGCCCGTGGTCCGTCGGAGCCTCCCTGCGTCGGGGACCCCTCTCGCGGACCCCGCTGCCGCGCCCGTCGCGCCCGAAACCGGTCAAGGCTGGTCGTCGGCGGCCGCATCGGTCCAGCGGCGGTAGGCGCCCGCGTCGACGTTGCTCCCGCAGACGATCGTGACCACGTGCCGTCCGGTGAAGCGGGCTCGGTTTTCGAGAATCGCCGCGATGCCGAGCGCGGCCGAGGGTTCGACGACGAGTCCGGCGCGATCGAGCAGCAGCCGCATGCCGGCGATGATCGACGCCTCCTGGACCAGGACGGCGTCGTCCGCGACGAGGAGGAGGTCGTTCAAAACGGCCGGGATGGGAAACCGGCCGGCGACGCCGTCGGCGATGGTGTCGGTCGAGTCGGTGGTGACGACGCGCCGCTGGTGCCAGGAGCGCGTCATCGCCGGTGCGCCGAGCGGCTGGACGCAGAGCACCTCGACCTCGGGCGCGCGCTCCTTGAGCACGTGGCCCACCCCGGTGGCCAGCGCTCCTCCGCCCAGCGCGATCAGCACGGCGTCGAACGCGGGCGCGGCGTCCGCGAGCTCGAGGCCGATGGTTGCCGCTCCCTCGCAGGTCTCGAGGTCCAGGCTGTCTTCGACCAGCCGGATGCCGTCGTGCCGCGCGATGGCCGCCGCTCGTTCGCGAGCTGTTTCGATGTCGCCGTCCACCAGTTCCAACCTGGCGTCCAGCTCACGGATGCGCGCAAGTTTGGCTGCGGGCGCGAAACGGGACGCCACCACGGTCACGTCGAGTCCCCGGCCGCGGCCGGACCAGGCGAGTGCTTGGCCAAGGTTTCCCGCGCTCGCGCACACGACCGCGGAGGCACGGTTGTCGGCAAGCGCGCTGGCGACCACTTCGGTGCCGCGCGCTTTGAAGCTGCGGACCGGGTTCGCCGTTTCGAGTTTGATGCTCACCGCGCAGCCGAGGTCGCGTTCCAATCCTTCGCAGCGATACAGCGGAGTGTCGAGAAAGACCGGGTCGATCCGCTGGCGAGCAGCTCGGATCCGAGCGGTGTCGAGACGCGTCATCGGCTGGCTCCCGGGTACTGGTCCAAAGCCGCGAGGACGGTGAGTGCGTCCCGAAGCGCGGCGACGTCGTGCGTGCGGATGAAATCGACGCGGTGGCTGGCGGCGTACAGCTCCGCGGCCAGGCTGGCCGGTCCGATCTCCGCCAGCGCACGTCCGGTGATCGCGCGGAGAAACGATTTCCGGGACGGCGAGACCATGACCGGGACCCCGAAGCGGGCCTGGATCGTCCGGAGCGCGGACAGCACCGCCAGCGAAGGTTCCGGCGTGGTGCCGAGAAAATATCCGAGCCCGGGATCGATGATCAGCCGTTCGCGGTCGATGCCCGCCGCCTGGAGCGCGGCCAGCCGCTGGTCGAAGAACCGCTCCAGTGCGGTCAGCACCGCCCGCGGATCGGTCGCGGGCTCCTGCCGCCGCACCGAATGCATGACGACGAGGCGGCATCCGGTGTCAGCCAGCTCCGCGTACCGCTCGGGGTCCGGAAAACCGTGGATGTCGTTGAGGAACATCGCGCCGCGAGCCGCGGCGAACACGTGGGTCTGGGGCTGGAACGAATCGACCGACACCGGGATGTCTTCGGCGACCAGCTGGTCCAGGACCAGGTCCAGCCGCCGCACCTCCTCGTCGGCGGTCACCGGCTCGGCACTGGGATGACTCGCCGCGGGTCCGAGTTCGACGACGTCCGCCCCCGCCGCCAGCAACCGGCGAGCCTGCGCGAGCGCATTCTCCGGGGCGAGGAACCGGCCTCCGTCGGAGAACGAGTCTGCGGTGACGTTGACAATCCCGACCAGCCGGGGCCGGTGCCCGGACTCTCCCGAAAGGGCAAGAGGATAAACCATCGCCGCGTCTCCCGGATCTCGATCCCACAAGAGCCCAGGCGTACGGCATGACGTCACGTGGACGAGGCCGCTCCCCGATGGTGATCCATCTTCAGACGCCAGTCACGGCCTGCAGACACAGTAACAAGAAATTCCGGCGCGAAGCCAGCGGCGGCCGTCGGGAGATGCTGCCCGACGACCGCCGCCAACGTGCCTCACCACCGATAATCCGCCGTGCTCCCATACCGGTAAACGACGTACCCGCCCTGGAAATCGCTGCGCGCGCCACCGCTGATCGGGTACTCGTCCGAGGTCGGCAACCGCAGGTACCCGTTCTCCCAGCCGAGCGCGGCCCACCGCTTGCGGATCTCTCCCTGCACCATGTGCGCTCCGGTGCCCGGGCTCCAGTAGATCGAGCCACCGCCGGTGAAGTGGTTGTACCGCGCGATTCCGTTGGGAGTACTGGTTTCGTCGGTCGTCGGGTATCCCATCCCGCGCTCCCAACCCAGCGAAGCCCACTTGTCCCGGATCGCCCCGCCGATCTGGTGCGCCCCGGTCGACGGCGTCCAGTAGATCGACCCGCCGATCGTGAAGTGGTTGTACCGGCCCACGCCGTCCGGCGTCACCGACTCGTCCGTGGTCGGGTAGCCAAGACCGCGTTCCCAGCCCAGCGAAGCCCACTTGTCCCGGATCGCGCCGCCGATCTGATGCGCGCCACCGGTAGGCGTCCAATACACCGACCCGCCGGTGAAGTGGTTGTACCGCCCGACCCCGTCGGGAGTCCCGGTCTCGTCGGTGGTCGGATACCCCACCCCGCGCTCCCAGCCGAGGGCGGCCCACTTGGCCCGAATCTGCCCCTGCACCGAATGCGCTCCGGTGGACGGAGTCCAGTAAACCGACGCGGCCTGACTGGCCGGCGTACCGAGCAAATGGTTGTACCGCCCGACGCCGTCCGGAGTCGAAGTCTCGTCGGTCACCGGCGGCCCGTACACCTGGTGCCCGCCGATCGCGAGATACCGAGCCAGGATCTGCCCGCCGATCTCGTGCACCCCGGTGGCCGCGGACCAGTACAACCGCCCGTTCGCGTAAGGCCGGTACCGCACCAGGCCGTCCACCACCTCGGGACCCGTCGGCGCGCCGAGCACACTCTGCAATCCCGGCTCAGCCGCATATCGTTGATCGATCGCCGTCAGGTAGTTCGCGGTCAGCGTCATGTCGCTGGTGCCCACGGTGATCGACCACGAAGAGGTAGCCGGACCGCCCTGCCAACCGGTGAACTTGGAGACCCCATCGGTGCCGACCAACGCCGCGGTCACGTCAAACGTCGCACCCTCAGTGACCATCGAGGTGCTGACGCCGCCCTCGCTCGGGATGCTCAGCGCGGCGGGCTGCGTCCCCACCAACGTCAACCGGTGCTGGCGCGGGTAAGCGACGTACGTCTTGCTCGCCTGCACCCCCGCGCTGTCCGTGACCGTCGCGGTGAATTCCATCCGGGAGTCAGTGTGATCGGTAAACGGAACAGTCCACGTAGGACCAGTTGTTCCGTCCCCTGGATGCACGTGACAGGCCCCGAGATCTGGACAATGCCGAATCAACGACGTCCACGTAACCGGAAGCGGCCCATCCTCGACATCGGTAGCCGTCGCCGACAACGAAACCGGCTCACCGACCGCGAAGTCCTTGTCCGGTGCGGACAAAGTCAGCACTGGCGAGTGATTCCCCGGTGCGACAGCGATCTTCGCCGTCCCGACCCCGCCGAGCGGATCGGAAACCGTCAAGGTCGCGGTGAACGAAGCACCGTCTCCGTACTGGTGGCTGGCCTGAACCCCAGTACCGGTGCTGCCGTCGCCGAAGTCCCAGGAATAGGTGAGCGGATCGCTGTCCGCGTCCGTAGAACCGCTGGCGTCAAAGGAAACCGTACGCGTATCCGGATCCGTCGAAGACGTCGCCTTAGCCACCGGAGGGGAGTTGTTCGTCGAATAGCTCAACCGGCGCAGCAGGCCAGAGTTGAGGTCGCTGAACACGATGTCCCCGTTAGGCGCGGCGGAAATTCTAGTAACCCCACCGACATTCTGGAACGGCGCTGGACTCGTCGGTGCCTGCGTAAGCTTGCCTTGCTCGTCATAACGCAACGTCCAGATCTTCTCCCCCGCGTAGTCGCCGAAGAAGTACGCACCCTGGTAAGCCGCCGGATAAGTAGTGCCGCCATACACGATCCCGCCGGTGACGCAGTTGCCCTGCGACGGATCCGTCCCGTGCTGGTAGTCCCACAACGGCGCGGTGTTCACCGCCGAAGCGCACCGCGAGTCGGTCGAGTAGCCCGGCGTGGGGTGGTTCCCCTCGTAGCAAGGCCACGCGAGATTCGCCCCCGGCTGGACGACGTCCAGCTCTTCCCACGTGTACCAGCCGACGTCGCCGACCACCGGCAGTCCGCTCTTCGGGTCGAGACTGAACCGGAACGGGTTGCGGAAGCCGCTGGCGAACACCTTGCTGCGCGCGGAATCCGGCGCGGCCGCGTTGTAGTACGGATTGCTCGGCACGCCCTTGCCGTCCGCGGTGAGGTGCAGGATCTTGCCGAACGGCGAGTCGAGGTCCTGTGCGACGAAGGCGACCGGGTTGGTCTTGCCCGCGTCGCCGTTGTCGCCGACGGAGTACCAGAGCGTGCCGTCCGGCGCGGGGTAAACCGTGTCGAGGCCGTGGATGTAGTACGGGCTGCCGGGCAGGTCGAAAATCACCTGCTCGCCGGTCAGTCCGGACGGATGCCCCGCGCCGTCGAGCTGCACGGTGAACTTCGCGGCGCGCAGCGTGTACTGGCCGTTGCCGAGCGAGACCGAACGGTTCAGGTAGATCTGGTGCGAGGCGGCGTAGTCCGGTGCGAGGGCGATGCTCGTGAGGCCCATGTCGCCCTGCGTTTCGACCGGGAAGGCGGCGATCCGCGCCGGCGCGCCGCCGCCTGCGGCCGGGACCCAGTTGACGACGCCGGACTTGCCGAGGGCCAGCACGCTGTCGTCGGGCAGCCAGGCGAAGTCGGTGAACTCGTACTGTCCGAGTCCGGTGGGCAGGTCCCGCAAGACGAACCCCGGCGGCAGCGCCGGGGTGCCGGCTGCTGCCGCCGGGGCGACGGCGGTGACCACGGTGGGGACGGCGAGGACCGCGACTGCGGCCACCAGCAGGGAGCGGAGCTTGCGCCAGGCCATTCAGGACCCCTTTCTCAGCGACCGGTAATCGCTCGAAAGGGGGAGTAAGTTGCCGCTATTGGGTGATATTTACTCGACCGTGACGCACGGTCAGGGCACGACCTGGACCACGTCGCCGACGTGCAGGGTGTTGAAGAACCGCAGCGACGACGCCGCCGACAGGTGGATGCAGCCGTGCGAGTACACCTTCAGGCTGCCGGTGTGGAACGCGTCGCCCGGGTAGAAGAAGACCGAGTTCGGCATCGGCGCGTTGTCGAACTGCTTGCTCAGGTGCAGCTTTTCCTTGGAAAGCACGTGGAACGTGCCGGTCGGCGTCGCGTGACCGCTGCGCCCGGGAAGCATCGAAACGGGACCGTAGATCACCTTGCCGTCCTGCAGCAGCCAGGCGCGGTGCGCGGAAATGTCCACGCAAGCGCTGGTCCCGGAAGCAGCGGCGGCCGCCGCGCACGGAACGTCGGCGGTGCTCGGCTCCGGGTCCGCCTTCGGCTTGGGAGCGGGCTTCGGCGTCGGTTTCGGGGTCGGCTTCGCGCTGGTGCTCTCCGGGCTGGCACTGGTCGCCGGGGCAGAACTGCTGGTCGGCGCGCTGGACGACGAACTGGGCACGCTCGCCGCCGCGGCCACCGCGCCGCCGCCGGAAGCCGACCCGGCCGTCCCGCCGGAGCACGCCACGAGCCCGAAAG
This sequence comes from Streptomyces sp. AA4, assembly GCF_000158875.1. NCBI lineage: Bacteria > Bacillati > Actinomycetota > Actinomycetes > Kitasatosporales > Streptomycetaceae > Streptomyces > Streptomyces sp. AA4. The sequence continues at coordinate 8,047,722 of NZ_GG657746.1, forward strand.
CCGCGGCCAGCGCCGCCATCCCCACCAGAACCCTCTTCACGATCCGGTACCCCCCGCGTTCGGTCGGGTCCTCTTCCGGACCCGTATCACCCGAATAGACGACCGTCACCCCACCGTGGTTGCTCGGCGATGGTCACGATCCGGCGTCTCCACCTCTGGGTTGAGTCGCGAATCCACCCGGCGCCAGCCCGGACGCCGACGAAAACCGCATCCATTCCGACGACGCTGAAAGCACGCCGGGCACCCTCCCGGCACCCGCCGCCGGCCGGGCGAAGCCGACGACCACCGCGAAGGAACACCGTGAACCTCGGCCCGCTCACCATCGTTCTCTACGCCGCGATCGCGGCACTCGTCCTGTACCGGGTCGTTTACCGGCAGTGGCGCGGCACGCTCCTCAGCCGCAAACGTTTGGTGACGCTCCCCTTCATCCTGACCGCGATCGGCGTGTTCTCCGCCGCCACCACCCTGCAAAGCGCCACCGCGACGGAGTACGCGCTGCTGATCGGCGACGTCGTGCTTCTCGGACTGCTGGGCGTTCTGCGTAGCTCCACTTCGGTCCTCAGTGCCCGCGAAGGCACGACGTTCGTGAAGGGCACTCCGCTCACGTTGGTGCTGTGGTTCACCACCATCGGCGTACGCGTCGGCTTCTCTTTCCTAGGAGCCGCGATGGGCGTCAGCAACGCCGTGACGTCGTCGACGATCATGCTCACGATTGGCATCAGCATCGGCGTACAGAACGCCACCACCTACTACCGCATTCAGAAGCGTGGTCTGCCGCTCTCGGAGCAGACGCCGACGAGCATCAGCGCTCGCCGCTAAGCCCGACCATGCGCGCGTACATCCGCGAAGGACTCAGCACGGTTGGCGGGTGCAGGAATCCCGGCAATGGCGGCAAGTCGCGCGCGAAGGGCACGAGATGCGCGTACAGCACTTCGGCCCCAGACGGTCGCACCGAAGGATCCTTCGCAAGCGTCGCAGCGAGAAGCGCGTTCAGCTCCCGAGGTACGCCAGGAACGACGGGCGCTGTTTCCTTCACCTGCTTGTCGAACACCGCGTACGCCGTCGGCCCGGTGAAGACCGGACGGCCAGTGAGCATCTCGTGCAGTACACAACCAAGCGCGTACAGGTCGCTTCGCGGCTCCGCGTGCCCACGCTGGATCTGCTCTGGAGCCATGTACGACGGCGTACCCAGCAACTGCCCCGCGCGCGTGAAGCGAGCAGTGTCGGCTTCGCGCAACACAGCGAGCCCGAAGTCCATCACCTTCACGCTGCCGTCCGGGCAAAGCATGAGGTTGGCCGGTTTGAGGTCACGGTGACAGACCGCGCGAGCGTGCGCCGCCGACAGCACCGCAGCCGCTTGCGCCGCGATCGCCGCCGCCCACGGCACCGGCAGCGGACCGTGTTCGGCGAGCAGATCGTCCAGCGTCACGCCTTCGACGAACTGCATGACCTGGAACAACCGGTCGTCATGGGCACCGAAGTCGTAGAGCGTGGGCGCGCCGGGATGGTCGAGCGTGGCGAGGATCCGCGCTTCGCGGGCGAAGCGTTCTTCCAGCTCTTCGTCACCGCCGGGAAGCCGAAGCAGCTTGATCGCGACTCGCCGGCCGAGCCGCCGGTCGAGCCCGCGGTGCACCGAACCCATGCCGCCCCGCCCGAGCGGCAGATCGTCGACCTCGTAGCGGTCCGCGATCAGCATGGGCCCCCTCACAGCGCTCACCCGCCACCGGGCTTCAGCCGTCCTTCGGCGAGTGCGGCAAAGCCTAGCCGCACCAGGTCGCGGCCGATTTCCGCGGTTTGCCGCAGCGCCCGGTCGAAGTCCGCGAGCGCGCGGAACGCGACGCCGTACGCACGCTGCGTTTCGAGCGGATGCCGCGGCACCTTGAGCCGGCGCGCGTCGATCCGGGTCGACGCGCTGTGCACCGGGAAGTCCGCGGCGCGCAGGCAGCCGGCGAGGAACTGCGCGTCGAGCAGCTCCGGATCCACGCGATAACGGGAAAGCGCGGGCCCGAGCCGCACCGGCGCTCCACTGTGGACGATCACTGCGCCGGTGACCGACGCGACCACGTCGCCGTCGTGCGCGAACACCGCCGCCGGATCCGGTGCGGCGTGCCCGGTCGGCGGGCCGCCGAGCAGGACGTCGTCGGTGGTCAGCACGGGTTCGTCGCCGTCGGCGGTGCGCGGGGGCGCGTGCGTGATCCGCAGCGCGCCCGCCTTCACCAGCTCGCCGACGGTCGTGTGCGCCGTTTCGCCGGACGCCGGTTCCAACTCGGGCAGCTCGATCCCGATCTGCCCGAAAACCCGTTGCGCGGCAAGGAAAGCCTCGCCCGAATCGCTCTCGCCGGGACGGCCCGACGGGGTCAGGTCGACGTCGTCGTCGAGCACGTCGATGATGCGTTCGCCGAGGTCCGGATCGGCGAGAAAGTCCTGCCACAGCTGCTCGACGTCGTCCGCGGTGGTGTCGGCGATCAACACCGTCGCCGGCGCGCGCCGCTCCGGTTCCGGCCGGGTGAGCAGCCAGAGATCGGTGCCCGGCGCGAGCGTGCACACCGCGCGCAACGCGCCCGCTCGAAGGAGATTGGCCCGGATGCGCTTCCCGCTCCGCCGTCCGGCCGCGGCGCCCGGCATCAACACCGCCACCGCGCCACCGGGTTTCACGTGCGCCAGGCAGTGCTGCACCCACGCCAGCTCCGACTCGCCACGCGGCGGCAGGCCGTACTCCCAGCGCGCGTCGCCGACGAGTTCCTCGTGCCCCCACCCGCGCTCGTTGAACGGCGGATCGCACAGCACGACGTCCGCCAGCCGACCGGCGAAAGCGTCCGCGCGCAACGCATCCGCGGCGTACACCTCGGCGTCCGCGCCGTGCAACCGCAGCCGGATGCCCGCGATCCGCGCCGTGTCCGGGTCGACGTCCTGCCCTCGCGCCCGCGTCGCCGCGGCGGCCAGCAGCAACGAGCCGAACCCGCACGCGGGGTCCAGCACCTTGGCCCCCTTCGCGCCGGTCAGCCGCACCATCAGGTCGGCGTACGCGGTCGGCGTCGGCGAGAGCCGACGGGCGTGTGCTTCGAAGAAGCGATCGCAAAGCTGCTCGAAGGTCTCCGCCGCGCCTTCGCTCGAGGCGAGCTGGGAGATCAGCGCCAGCAGCTCCGGGTCGTCCGGGCCTTCCCCGTCGCCCGCGAGGTACTCGCCGACTGCCGCCAGCCGTGTGCCGAGGTCGAGGTCGTCGCCGAGCGCGCGCAGCCGTTGCCACGCTTCGTCAATCGGCGCCAGCTCGAACGGACGACCGCGCCCGCGCAGCCACGCCTGCACCTCCGGAAGCGAAAACAACGGGCTGGACGCCGTGCCGCCTACGGGTTTGGGAAAATCGTCATGGCGCCGCCGCCAGTTGCTCACCGCCGCCCGGCGCACGCCCGCCAGGCGCGCGATGTCGGCCGCACTCACCGCCGCGTCGTCTGCCATGTCGAGCACGATAGCCGACGACAGCGGTTTCCATCGTTTTGCTTGTTAACTCAGTCAACCAATGGTTTCATGGGGGCATGGCCACCGAGCAGACCCGGTTCACCCTGCGGTACTCCGCGGGCTCGGACCAAGGGCGACGACGCCCCAACAACGAGGACTCCGTGTACGCCAGCGGGCGGCTGCTCGTGGTGGCGGACGGGATCGGCGGCCAGCCGCACGGCGAAGTGGCCAGCTCGACCGCGGTCAGCGTGCTGGCCTCGCTGGACGCGGAGCTGCGCACCCTGGACCTCACCGCGCACAACCTGTCGAACCTGCTCTCCGACGGCGTCCGCCGGGTCGCCGGGCAGCTCGCGCGCGTGGCCGAGGAAACCCCCGCCACGCATGGCATGGGCACTACCCTCACCGCGCTGCTGTTCGACGGCACCCACTTCGCCGCCGCGCACGTCGGCGACTCCCGCGGCTACCTCCTGCGCGACGGCGAACTGCAGCGCATCACGCGCGACCACACCCTGGCGCAGGCCCTGGTCGAAGACGGCACGATCAGCGCCGCCGACGCCGACCACCACCCGCGCGGCTCGATGCTGATGAAGGCACTCCTGAGCACCGGCTCGGCCGAACCGGACGTCTGGGAATTCACCCCGCACCCCGGCGACCGCTACCTGCTCTGCTCCGACGGCCTCACCGCGGGCGCCAGCGAACCGGCCATCCAGGAGGTCCTCTCCCAGGGCGCCCCGGAGGAAGTCGTCCCGAGGCTCATCGCTTTGGCCAACGAGGGCGGCGGCCCGGACAACATCACCATCGTGGTCGCCGACGTCGTCCCGGCCTGAGCCCGTCGCCGCAGGTCGGACCACCTGCGAAAGGCCGGAGGGCCATCCGGTATTCTTCCCCACGGAGGATTGGCCGAGCGGCCTAAGGCGCACGCTTGGAAAGCGTGTTGGGTTCACGCCCTCGCAGGTTCGAATCCTGTATCCTCCGCCGCGGTAAGACGAAGGTCCCGGTTTCTCAGAAGCCGGGACCTTCGTCGTTTCACCGAGTGCGCGCGATCACCACAGCCGCGCCGAGAGTCAGTGCCGCGCACACCGCCGCTGCCACTCGGGTTTCCGTGCCGAACGCCGCGAAGGCCGCCTCTCGCAGCGCGTCTCCGGGCGGGAGCTTCGCCGCGGACTCCAGGGTTTTCCCGCCCTCCGGCCCCATCGCCGAGCGGTACACGGCCGCGCCGATGCTTCCCAGCAGGGCGATTCCCATCGCGCCCCCGAACTCCGCGGACGTCTCCGCCATCGCCGACGCCATTCCGGCTCGTTCCGGGGGCGCGGCGGACAGAATCACGTCCGTCACCACCGCCGCGACTCCGGCGATGCCGAGCGACACCACCGTGAGCGCCGCGATGAAAGACCCGACTCCGGGCGGCGGGAACGTCAGCACGACGAAGCCCGCCGCGGCCACGAGCAGGCCGATCGCCATCACGCGCGGTTTGCCGATCCGGGCGGCCAGCGTGGCGGCCGCGGCGATCCCGATCGGCATCACGGCGAACGTCGGCAGCGACCACAGCGCCGACTCCAGCGGGCTCATCCCCAGCACGACCTGCAGGTACTGCCAGGTGAACAGGTTGAACCCGACCAGCGCGAACGTCGCCAGCAGATCGATCAGCAACGGCACCGCGAACGCGCGCGACCGCACCAGCGCGAGGTCGATCAGCGGACGCGCGGCGGTGCGCTGACGCCGCACGAAAGCCACCCCGACAGCGAGCCCGGCAACACAGCTCGCGATCGGCAGCCAACCGAAGCCGTGCGCGGCGAGTTGCTTGACGCCGTAGACGATTCCGAGCACGGACCCGATCGACAACACCGCGCCAAGCAGGTCGAAGCGGCCTTGCACGGGCACCCGGTGTTCGGGCAGCAGCAACGGACCGAGCATCAACAGGAGAAGCATCACCGGCACGTTGATCAGGAACACCGAACCCCAGTGGAAGTGCTGGAGCAGCAGGCCGCCGATGATCGGGCCGAGCACGGCACCGCCCGCGAAACCCGCTGTCCACAGGCCGACCGCCGTCGCGCGCTGCCGGGCATCGTGGAACATGCTGCGGATCAGCGCGAGGGTAGAAGGCGCGAGCGTGGCCCCGGCGATGCCGAGCAGCATCCGGGCGACGATGAGCATCGTCGGCGTGGCGGCGAAAGCGGCGAGGACCGACGCGCCGCCGAACGCCGCCGCTCCGGCCATCAGCAACCGGCGGCGGCCGATCCGGTCGCCGAGCGTGCCCATGGTGATGAGCAGGCCGGCCAGCAGGAAACCGTACGAATCCATGATCCACAGCAGTTGCGCGCCGCTCGGCTCCAGATCGGCGGTCAACGACGGCATGGCAACGAACATCACCGACATGTCCATCGACGCCAGCACGCACGGCAGCAGCAGGACAGCCAGCCCGAGCCATTCCCGTGGACCGGCTTTCGCGGAGGTTGATTCTTCGAGCATGCGTACAAAGTACGCATGCTCGACGGCAACCCTCAAAGTCTTTTATCCGGCGCAGTTATGCGGCCATTATCCAACGCGTTAGACTTTCCGCACAGCCAGTCGATGTGTGACGAAAAGAGGTGCCTCGGGTGCAGTGCGGATCCTGCGGAAAGCCGCTCGCCGCTCCGGATCGGGGCCGTCCGCGGCAATACTGCTCAAGGGCCTGCCAGGCGAGGGCGTACCGCGCTCGCAAAGCAGAGTCCGAAGAGGACCGCGGCCACCTGACTGTCGACCGGATCGTGCGGGCGGGGATCGCGGTCGCGGACGCCGAGGGGCTCGAAGCGCTGTCGATGCGCCGGGTGGCGGCCGAACTCGGCGCGGGAACCATGGCGCTGTACCGGCACGTCGCGTCCAAAGACGACCTGGTGGCGCTGATGGTCGAAGCGGCGCTCACCGAGGTCCCGCTGCCGGAAACCCCGCCGCGAGACTGGCGCGACGGGCTGGAGCGCGCTGCGTACCGCGACTGGGACCTCTACCACCGGCACCCGTGGATCCTGGCGAAAGTGCTGGTGACCACCCGGACCCACGACAGCCCCGCGCTCTCCGCGGACAGCGAGCACGCGTTCGCCTCCTTCGACGGCCTCGACCTCGACCCGGCGGACGCGTTCCGGTACCTGTTCCTGTTCGCCTCGTACGTGCAAGGCGTCGCGCTCACCTACGTCAGCGACGTGGAGGCGGAACGCCGCGGCGCACCGGTGCACCACCCGAGCTTCGACGCCTACCCGCGCCTCGGCAAGGCGATGCGGGCGATGGCCGACCCGTGGGAGCTGGACGAACTGTTCGCGTCCGGGCTCTCCGGTGTGTTGGACGGGATCGCGGCCGATCTGGCGGGCAAGGGAATCCTCTGACGGCACCCGCTCCCGCCCCTCGGACGCTGGCAGAATTCGTTCATGGACCACCGCGCAGCTCAAGAATTCGCCACCCACTGGGCCAAGGCCTGGAACGCCCACGACCTCGACGCCCTGATGACCCACTTCGCCGACGGCGTGACCTTCCGGTCCCCGGTCGCGATCCAGGTGCTCGGCGGCGACGGCGTGATCCGCGGCAAGGAGGCGCTGCGCGCGTACTGGGCCGAGGGGCTGCGCCGGATTCCCGACCTCCGCTTCGAGGTCCTCGGCGTCTATGTCGGAGTCGACGCGCTCGTCATCAACTACCGCAACCAGAAGGGCGGGCTGGTCAGCGAGGTCCTGGTCTTCGACGGCCCGCTCGTCGTCGAGGGCTACGGCACCTACCTCGGCGACGACCCGAATCCGGCCGGCGCTCGCTGAACCGGGCGGCGGGCCGTCGCTGTCCGCAACCGGGGCAGGGGCTCGGCTCGGCCGAACGGGCCTACCCGCTAGGCTTCGCCGCAGACTTCATCGCAGCCGTCCGGAGAGGTTTCCCGGTGTCACGAATACCGTTTTGACCTGGGCGTCGGCCGCCGCACGCACGCCGAGAACCCGCAGGTCAGAAGGCTGAAACGCGGGTTTCGGGCACCGCGTGCGCACACGGGAAGCCGACGCCTGACAGGCCCCGGACCGCTGACCGCGTCCGGGGCTTTGTCGATTCTCCCGTTCTCACTTACTTACCGAAGACACCTGATCACGCTAAGTTTGTATGTGGTCGTTTCAGCCCACGACGCACCGAGGAGCCCGCCCCCATGGCCGGAGTGGAAGAGATCCGCGCTGGTATCGCGCTCGCGAACGAGAAGGCGTCCGCGAGCATCGCCGCGCTGCAGCAGGCAGCGCAGGCACTCGAAGAAGCACAGCTGTCGCTGTCCCAAGCCACCCAGGGCAGCAGCCAGCACGAGGTGAATCAGGCGCACGGCCTGCTCGCCGAAGCGCTGCAAGGGATCACCGGCATGCAAAGCACCATCCAGGCCGGCATCTCGTCGGCCGATTCCTACTCGGCGCGGCTTTAACGCCGATGTCGGGGCTCGCCGAAATCCACCAGTTGCTCACCGCCGCGCGAGCGGGGGTCGGCGACGGACGGGCGCACGCCGAGCGGGCGAGGACTCTGCTCGGCGACGCCCGGCGCGCACTCGTCGACGCGCAGGCCAAGGCAGATCCGTGGCTGCCGGGGCAATTGGCGCAGGCCGACGAGGCACTCGAGCACCTCCTCACCCGTTTAGCCGCCGCCGACGATCTGGTGGGCGGCTACCAGTCACGTCTGTAGGGATGAGATGGCCAGCAAGGCAGCCGAGCAGCGCAACCGTGTGCAAACCGCCCTCGACCGGGTCCGGCACCAGATCGGGCTCGTGCTCGGGGCCGCGGCGGGCGCGCGCGAAATGGCCGAGGCCGAGGTGGCCCGGCTGACGCTGGAACAGGAGATCGTCCGGGTCGGCATGGACCACGCCGATCCGGCGCAGCAGACGGAGTGGGCCCGGCATCCGGCGGCGCACGAGGTGTTCGCCGCGCTCGGCGGCACCCGCGCCGCCTTCTACACCGACTGGAGCGCCGGTCCCGGCGAACTGCGCGACCTCGTCGCCGCGCACGCGCCGGGCCCGGCCGGGCGGCCGCCGAGCGAATGGCTCGGCCGCGTCGGCACGAATCCGGGCGTCACCGCGCCCGGCCTGTGGCGGGTCGGGTCGGCCACCGCGGCCGGCCGCGACATCTCGCGCACGTTCGACGTCGCCGTGCCGCTGCTGGACGAATCGCACCTGGCCATCACGTCCGCGCCGAAAACGCGGCCGGTGGTCGACGGAATCGTGCAGGGCCTGCTGATGCGCGTGCTGTCCGCGTTCGAGCCCGGTGCGGTGAAAATCCACCTGTGGGACGTCGGGCAGCTCACCGCGATCCTGCCGGACCTGTACCCGCTCAGCCGCACGAGCGCGCTGTCGCTGTACGACCCGACGCGGCTGGAGGATCTGCTCGACGAACTCGCCGGGCACATCCGCCGGATCCACGCCACCGGCATGCAGGCGGGCCACACCTCGTTGCGGGAACTGCGAAAAGCCACCGGCCAGCGCTTGGAGCCGTACCGGATCGCGGTGCTGTACGGCAACGGCGAAACCCTCGACGCGGAACGCGCGCGCGACCTCAAACGCGTGGCCAGCGGCGCGCTCGCGGCCGGGATCTGCCTGATCCTGGTGGACGTGCCGACCGCGGTGAGCGCGTCGATCGAAACGCTCAGCCTGCTGGACGAACGCCGCGCGGTCAGCAGCATGACCGGCAGCGACCTGGTCGTCGACCTCGACCCGCCGATGCCGTCCGGGCAGGTCATCCGCGCGGCGAACCGCATCGCCGAAGCCCTGATTTCCAAACAGGGCGGCCCGCGTTCGTTCGCCGACCTGATGCCCGCCGAGATCGGACAGGAGAGTTCCGCGCGGGAATTGCGCGCCCCGATCGGGTTCCACGAGGGCGAAGCCGTCGAAGTGGTGATCGGCGACGCGAGCCCGCACGCGCTCATCGGCGGCCCGAGCGGTTCCGGGAAAACGAACTTCCTGTACGCCTTGCTCGGCAGCCTCGCCGCGCGCTACTCGCCGGACGAGCTGGCGTTGTACCTGCTGGACTTCAAGGAAGGCGTCTCGTTCGCCGGTCTCGCGCCCGGTCGCAAGGACTCCAGCTGGCTGCCGCACGCGAAACTCGTCGGCGTCAACGTCAACACCGACCGCGAATTCGGCCTGGCGCTGCTGCGCTTCCTCGCCGACGAATTGCGCCGCCGGTCCGCCGCGGCCAAGGAGCATGAGGTCACGAACCTGGCCGACCTGCGCGAACAGGATCCGGGCGGACACTGGCCGCGGATCGTCGCGGTGATCGACGAATTCCAGTACCTCTTCGCCGGACGCGACCAGGTCACCGCGCAGGCCACGCAATTGCTCGAAGACATCGCGCGCCGCGGTCGTTCGCAGGGCATCCACCTGGTGCTGGCCAGCCAGGACGTCGCGGGCATCGAAGCCTTCTGGGGCAAACCCGCGGTCTTCGAGCAATGCACGCTGCGCATCGCGATGCCGAAGGCGCGCCGGGTGCTCGCGGAAACGAACAACGCGGCCGTCTCCGCTCCCAAGTGGCACGCGGTGATCAACCACGATTCCGGTGTCGCGCACGGCAACCAGCTCGCGCACGTCCCGGATGCGAGCACCCGCAACGTTTTCGTGAACCTGCAGCAAAAACTGTGGGAACTCTACGCCGGCCGGTTTACCCGGCCGCGTCTGTTCGACGGGGCGCATTCGCCGGTGCTGGAACAGTTCCCGGCGTTTATGGAACTCAAGCCGAGCCCCCAGCCGCGGGCGATCCTCGGCCAGTCGATCGACGTCACCGAGGCCGCCTGCGGGGTCGAACTGCCCCGAGTTCCCGGCCGAAACGTCGCGGTCCTCGGCGGCGCGACCGCGGAAGCGCTGTCCATTATGGACTCCGCGGCTCGCTCGCTTTCCAAGCAGCTCAAGGAAGGCGAAGTCGAGTTCCTGCTGCATTGCCCGATCGAAGCGAGTTCGTCAGCCGTCGTGGACCTCAAGGACCGGCTGGTCGCCGAAGGACATCTCGCGACGCTGACCGACAACCTGTCCGCTGACCTGGAGACCATCGTCGATTCGCTCGACACGACGACGCCGCGCATCCTGCTGCTGTACGGAGTGGACGCCGCGCTGCCGTCTTTGGAAGCCAAGGCCGTCGGTCAGCTGAAGAGCGGCCTGGACCACCTGCGCACGCTGCTGAAAAACGGCCCGTCGCACGGCGTCCACACCATCGGCTGGTGGCGCAGCGTCGCCCGGCTCAAGGACACCCTCGGCTTCGGCGGCACGGACGACATCGGCACCTGGGCCGCGCTGGACGTCCAGGGCAACGAACTGTCCCCGTTCGCCGCGGGCCAGGTCGTGCACTGGTCGCCCCGCCCGGGCCGGGCTTTGTTCTTCGACCGCACCACGCACGGGGCGCCGGAAGTCATCATCCCGTTCCAGCGCCCGGAAACCGAGCCGACCGCGGGAGGCACGCCGTGACCGAGGGAACCACCAGCCCCGCCATGCGCTACAAGGAAATCGTGGGATTGGCCCGCGGTTCGGCGGACAACCTGCGCGCGTGGGAACTGGCCCGAGCGGACGAAATCGAACGCCAGCTGGCAGACGCGCACGCCGCGGTTGCTGCCGCTCGGGAACGCGAGGAGAAGGCCCACGAACGCGCGAGCCGGTGGTGGAAAATGGCGCTGCACAACGTTTCGCGGCTGAGCTTTGTCGAGGCATTGGACGACCCGCAGCCGGTTACTACGGCTCGGCCGCAGTATCTGGACCGGTATTTGGAAGAGGTCAAGCCGAGTTATCAGGAACTGGTGCAGGCAGTCCTGGGGCTCGGCTGGCGAGCAAAACGCTGACCTCGCGCCGGGCTGGCCAAAGTCCGTGAAGGACTCCTTGAGGGAATCTGATTCCCTCAAGGAGTCCTTCACGAACAACTAGCTACGCCGTTCGGTGCAGCAAGCGGTCCAGCTGGTCGAGCACGTCGTTCGCGAAGTCCGCGAACGGATTCCCCGCCGAAGGACGGAAGCGCACCACCTGCGGGTCGTGATCGCTGGCCTGGTCAGCGAACTCGGCATTCACATGCACGACGTCGTAATCCACCCCGCGCGGAGCACCCGACGCCAGAATGTGGTCCAGCACCTGCGATTGCCCCTCGTACACGTAGCTGTACCGCTCAGCCGGAGGCAGCGTCGAAATCAGGTCCTTCAACAACCCACCCGAGGTCAGCTTCGCCAACGCCGGCGAGAACTGGTAGTCGTTCAAGTCACCGGCCACCACGACGTTCGCCCGCGGGTCCGCCCCGAGCAGCTGCGCCACAAAACCCTGCAGCACAGTCGCCTGCTTCTGTCGCTGCACCTCGGAGCTGCGCGTCGGCGGCTGGTAGCGGCCGTGCGTCGGCTGGTCGCCGCCCTTCGAGTTGAAGTGGTTGGCCAGCACGAAAACCGTGCGGCCGCGGAACACGAACTCGCCCGCCAACGGCTTGCGGCTGTCCTCCCACGCCTCGTTGCCCGGGTCGACCCGGCCCGGCGACTGCGTCAGATGCGCCTTGCCGTGGTCGGAAACCACGCCCACCGAAGAGGTCGGGCTGCCGCCCGGTCGATCCACAAAGGACACCCGCGCCGGGTTGAACAGGAAGCCGACGCGGATGTTGCCGCCCGGCTGTCCGCCGTCCTCGTCGTTCACCGGGTTGATCTGCCGCCACTGGTACTGCGGTCCGCCCGCGGCAACGATCGTGTCGGTGAACTTCTTCAGCGTCGCGTCGGCATCGACCGTGCCGTCGTCGGTCGCGCCGCTGTTGTCCTGAATTTCTTCCAGGGTAACGATGTCCGGCGTCGCGAGGTTGTCGACGATGCCGTGCGCGAGCTGCGCGTACTTGGTGTCCGAATCGGACGGTGCGAGGTTCTCGACGTTGTACGTCGCCACCGAAAGCTCGCCCGGACGCTGTTTGCGCGTCGTTTCCCTCTGCAGCTTGTTGTCCTTGGCCGCACCCAGCTTCGACGCGAGCAGCGTGTAGCCGCCGTAGTTGCTGTACTCCACCGGGCCGGAGGTGACGCCGGTGAGCACGTCGCCGGTGTTGACCTTCGGAGCCGCCTGCTGCGCGGCCGGAATGATCGACTGCACCTTCAGCACGCCAGTGTTGATCTTGTCGTAGCCGAGGTAAACCGTGCCGCCGCGCGGGGTCGGGTTCTGCTGCGGTTTCGTGGTCACGTAAAGCTCGCCGTACTTGTTGCTCGGCCCGACCACGCGCGCGTCCGAGATCTGGACGATCTCGCTTTCGTGCGCTTCCCAGAAGTCCAGCGCGTACTTCGACGGCTCGAGCGGCAACGACTCGATGTTGCCGCCCGCGTTGGGAGCCAGCACATCCGGCACCTGGTCCGGGGTCAGCACGGTCGGGGCGGGCAGCGGGTTGCCCGCCGAGTCGACCGTCCACTGTGCACTGGTCAGCTCGGTCAGCGACTGGTAGTTCGACGTCGCGGGCGCGTCCGGGTAGTACTCCTTGACCTTGCCCCGCGCGGTGATCGCGTCGCCGACCGCGACCGCCGGCGTCGTCGAGCCGGTGAAGACGAACAGGCCCTCGCTGGTGCGCGGGTCGCTGTCCGGATGCGGGTCGGTGATCCAGAACCCGCGCGCCGAACCGAAGCTCCGCACCGCGGTGACGATGCCGGTGACGTCCTCGACCTGCTTGTCCTTGAACGGCGAGATCCGCGTCGTGCCCTGGATGTCGTGGATCTTCGCCGGAACACCCGGTTCGCCCGGCTGCGTGCCGGTGGTCTCGCCCTTGGTGTTGGTGGGCGTCGGGTCGCCGACGGTGAAGTCCGCGCTGTTGTCGTCGGTGTCGGCGAGCGTCGCCGCCCGCGCGACCGAGGTCGTGTTGGACGGCGCGGCGGCCGGATTTCCTTCGCGGACAACGGCATCGCCGAAGCCGACGAGGTCCTTGACGCGGCTGTCGGCCAGGCAGTCAGCGGCGGTCTTGCAGGTCAGCGGCGCGCTGTCGGACACGAGCGCGACGGTGCCCGCGGTCGCGGACATCGCGATGCCGCCGGTCGCGTCGGGCGTCGGCAGCGCGACCGTGCCGCCGTTCCCCTTCCCCTCCGCGACGAGGTAGCGGCCCTTCGGCGCGACGGACCCGGTGAGCGGCGTGACCTGCCACTTGCTCGACGCGCTCGCCGAACCGGGCAGGTACTGGACGCTGTACCCGTCGAGCGCGACCGGCGCGCCGCCGTGGTTGGCCAGTTCGATGAAGTCGTTGGTGAGCGTGGCGCCGGAATTGCCGCCGCCGCCGTAGACCTCGGCGATCAGGGCGTCCGCGCTCGGCGCCGCGGCAGCGGGCACGGCCAGTCCGCCGAGCGCGAGAGCAGCGGCGGAGACGGCAACCGCGCCTCTGGTCAGTCTTGTCCCACCGGCGCTGCGGCCCCCGGCGGGACGACGGGATATGGTCACCCTGAGTCCCCTCTGCATGACAACGGTCGAGGCATCGTCCCCCGAACAAGCGAAGCAGAGGAAGACGAAAGGGCAACGATTCGTAACGAGCTGGAGGGATTTCCTCCTTTGGACGGGTTGACGCAATGATCACGCTCGTACTCGGCGGAGACGTCAACCTGCAGGGCCGCGCGAACCCGGAAACGGCGTTCCAGCCGCTGAGCTCGCTGCTCACCGGCGCCGACGTGCGGTTCGTGAATCTCGAGGGACCGCTGTCCGGCTCGACCGGCACGGACATCCCGCACAAGCCGAACTGGCGGCATTCCCCGCCGGAGATGGTCGCCGCGCTGACCGCCGCCGAGATCGACGTCGTGTCGGTGGCCAACAACGTCACCTACCCGCCGGCCGCGGCGATGGCGAGCCTCGCCGTCCTGGACCGCGCCGGAATCGCGCATTGCGGCGCGGGCGCGAACCTCGCCGAAGCGCACGCGCCGGCGATCCTCGAACGGCCCGGCGGCCGGATCGCGTTCCTCGCCTACACGTCGCTGTGCTGGCCCGTCGGGCAGGAGGCGACGGAGGACTCGCCGGGCGTCGCCGTAGCGGGCGCTTACACGTCGTACCAACCGGATCCGCGCGTCCTGGACGTCCCCGGCCGCCCGCCGATCGTGCACACCACGCCGGTCCGCCGCGACCTGGAGCTGCTGCTCGCCGACATCCGCCGCGCCCGCGCCGAGGCCGACCACGTCGTGGTGTCGATGCATTGGGGCCTCCCTGGCGAAGAACTGGCCGAGTACCAGGTGACCTACGCGCACGCGATCGTCGACGCCGGGGCCGACCTGGTCGTCGGGCACGGACCGCACACCGTGCAGCCGGTCGAGGTGTACCGCGGCCGCCCGATCCTCTACAGCCTGGGAAACCTCGTCTTCGACTGGCCGGCCATGCGCGACCGGCACCGCGACGGCCTGCTCGCCGGCTGCGTCGTCGGCGAGCAGATGCGGGTCGAATTAGTGCCGATCCGCCGCGACGAAGACAACGAATGCGTACCGTTGACGGGAGCCGACGCCGACGAAGCACTGCGGCGCTTCGTGGAGTTGTCCGCGCGGCGCGGCACGACCGTGACGGTCAGTGATGGCTTCGCGACCGTCGAAGGACTTCGCGGCTAGACCGCCGGTCCCGCCTTCACCCGGACGGCGCATCTGCCTTAAATGCAGCTCAAGCCCGGGGTCGGCGGGTACCGGGCGGGAGTACCTTACCGATGAGCACGGAAACTGTGGCCCAGACCACTTTCGGGCCGCCCCGGCGCTCACGGGTAGCACCTCGCGGGGGAGGCGACACGGTCACGTGGGGGTTGACCGTCGTCGAGTGCGCGGGTGCCACCGCCGGAGGAAAACAGCCGCGGGCGCGGGACTTTTTCCGCTTCTCCCGCGACCGCGGCTCCACGGATTTGCCCCGGGGAAGCCTCGCGAGTGGCGAGGCGCCGCCTTGACCGCGCGGGGGAGCGCGGGAGGGGGAGGAAGGCGGCCTGCCTCGCCACTCGTGAGCATTAACCGCTGACCAGCGCCGCCGCTCGCGCGCAGATCTCGCCGTGGGTGAGCGGCAGGTAGTGGCCAGCTCCCGGCACGATCTGCAGCGCTCCGTCCTGACAGGCAGCCAAAAACCGGCGCTCGCCAAGGCGGAAGTGGTCGTGGCGGCCGTTCAGCAGCAGTACCCGCCCCGGGTACCGCGCGAGGTCGGCGAGCGGATCCATCCCAGCCGCCAGCACGTCGGGGATGACCTCGGAAGCGATTCCCGCGGCGATCGTCGGTTCCGCCACCTCGGCGGGAAGAACCCGGCGGAGCAGCCACGCGCCGTCGTCCGCAGCTGCCGCCAGCCCGCGGCTCGCGAACCGGAACCCGCCGCGCAATATCGGACTGGGCACGAGCGAACAGCCAGCTCCCACCAGGGATACGACCCGCTCCGGATGGCGGGCCGCGGTCGCGATCGAGACATAGCCGCCGAGGGAATGCCCGACCAGAACCGCGCGGCCGCCGACCTCGTCGATAGCGTCGGCGACCGCGTCGACCGCACCGTCGAGAGTGAACCGTTCCCCGCGCCGCGTCCCGTGTCCCGGCAGGTCCGGCGTCGCGATTCGACCCCGTGCCAGGCGTTTCTGCTGTTGCCAGCACGCTCCGGACAGCCGGATGCCGTGCACGAAAACCACCGGCAGCACGTCGCTCATGTCTCCCCCTTCGCCCAGTTTGCAACGGTGCGTTGCATATCACCGGTCTACCAAATGCAACGCACCGTTGCAAACGTGGTTAGGATCGAGCCATGGACCGGACCGCCTCCCGTCCGCGCAAGGCGGACGCCATCTTCTCCGCGACCCTCGCGCTGCTGGCCGAACGCGGTTACGACGCCTTGACCGTCGAAGCGGTCGCCGCGCGAGCCGGGGTGCACAAAACGACGATCTACCGCACGTGGGCGACCAAGGACGAGGTCCTCGCCGACGCCCTCGTCCAGGCCCCGGAGCTGACCTTCGAGATCCCCGACACCGGGTCGCTGCGCGGCGATCTCCTCGAACTGGCGAGGCAGATCCACCGGCTGCTGACCGATCCGGCGAACCGGCGCGTCATCACGGCCGTCGTCTCCGCGCTGCCGGACCGGGCCGCCACCGCCGAGGCCGCCGGACGCTTTTTCGCCGACCGCCTCGGCCGTGAGCAGGCCGTTTTCGACCGCGCCCACGACCGAGGCGAACTCGCCGATCCCGCGGATGCGGAAATGATCATGGATCTGCTCGGCGGGAACCTCTGGTTCCACACCTTGATCCGGGCGAACTCCGCCGACGACGTCTATCTCGAACGACTCGTCGACACCGTCCTCACCGGGGTACCCCGCTGATCAGTACGGCCGGTCCCCGACGATCGCGACGCGTTCGGCGATCCGGACGTGCGGGTGGTAGTCGTTGACCGCGTAGTGCTGGGTCGCGCGGTTGTCCCAGAACGCCACCGAATCCGGCTCCCAGCGGAAGCGCACCTGGAACTCCGGCGTGTGCGCCTGCAGGAACAAATACCGCAGCAGCCGGTCGCTTTCGCCGCGGTCGAGGCCGACGATGTGCGTGGTGAACGCCTGGTTGACGAACAACGTCCGCCGTCCGGTCTCCGGATGGGTCCGCACCACCGGGTGCTCGACCGGCGGGTACGCGTCCTGCCACTGGGCCAGCAGGTCCGGGTCGGTGAACCGGTCGAAACCGGGGACGAAATCGTGCACCGCGGTGAGGCCGTCGATCCGCTCGCGGACGTCGGCGGGCAGGTTGTCGTAGGCGGCGGCCATGTCGGCCCACATCGTGTCGCCGCCGATCGGCGGGACCTCGACGAGCCGCAGCACCGAACCGAGCGCCGGGTTCGGCCGCCAGGTGACGTCGGTGTGCCAGATGTTTTCGTACCCGGGCATCCCGGCGGTGCGGGTGAACCGCACGACCTCGTCGGAATCGCCCCGCGGGATGAACGGGTTGGTCTCCAGCTCGCCCCAGTTGGCGGCGAACGCGCGCTGCTGCTGCGACGTGATGTGCTGGTCGCGGAAGAAGAGCACCTTCCACTCCAGCAGCGCGCGGTTCAGCTCGGCCCGCAGCCGCGGCGAAACCGGCGCGCCGAGGTCCACTCCGGAGATTTCCGCGCCGATCACCCTTCCGAGCGGGCGCAGGGCGAAAAGCTCGTAGGGACGTTCTTCGCCGCCGTCCGGAAGGCGGCGCAGCACGCGCGGTCCTTCGAGGATCCCGTCGTCCGGGGTGACGGACGAGCGCAGGCGGGCAGGCAGGTCTACAGACATGGGGGTACTCCCGGAAGAATAGGCGAATTCGGCTTGGTGAGCGGGAAATCGCCTACGCGGGAGGGGAGCCGAGACGACCGCGACGCCTCAGGAGGGCGGCTACACCCTCGCCGTCCGACCGCGCCGGGGCACGGCCGGCTTGCGGCACTACCCGGTTCTCTGGCATGACTCCAATTCTGGCGGGGCGCGGAGCGGCTGGTCAAGGATCCCCACGATGTGGAATCGTCGCACGCCCGGCCGAGTGACCCGGGCCGCCTCGATGGGGTTAGATCTCCTCAGAGGGTGGCGGGCCGCGGTTCGCGCTCTCCCGGAAGCGGAGGTCCCGATGGCAGGTTCGATGAGCGAGCGGCTCAACGCCGCCGCGGACGCGCTCGATCGAGCGGCTGCCGACGCGGACCGAGCGGCGGGCCGGTTCGCCGAAGCCCGTCTCGAATCGACGCCGTGGGGCATTTCCGCGCCGGCGCGGGAAATCGCCGCCCGGTGGGAGGCCGCGCTCGCCGCGCGGGACGTCGACGCGCGCATTCTCGGCGACGCGACGTCCGACCTCGCCGGCCAGCTGCGGATGGCCGCCCGCGGCCACCACCACCGCCCGACGATCGCGACGGCGCTGCTGAGTTGATGCCGTTCCTCCACCCGGCGCTGGACAACGCGGCCGCCGGGCTTGCCTCATTGAGCGCCGCGGCCGCCGCGATCGGCGCACCGGACCCGGTCGCCGCACTGCGCCAGATCGACTGTTCCCCGCAGACGATCCGCGAATCGGCGCGCACGCTTTCCAGCGGACGCGACGTTTTGGTGATGGCGCGGCTGGAGTTCGAACGCGGGGCGCACAGCGCGGAACGCAAGTGGGGCGGCGAACCGGCCGCGCGATTCCGGGGCTGCGCCGACGAACTGGACGCGCATTACCGGCAGGCTGCCGAAGCCGCTGCCCGCACCGCGTCGGTCGGCCTGGATCTGGCGGATTTGCTTGACCGGCTGGCAGATCAGACCGCGGCGCGGGTCATGCTGATCGCCGAAGGAGTGTCGCCGGCGGCCGTCGCGCTCTTGGCGGGTGACCGATCCGCGGAGCCAGCGGTGCGCGAAGCGTGCGCGACCATCGCGGAAGCGGTCGAGCGCGGCGTCGCAACCATAGGAGAGGCAACGACTTTCCTCGACGCGTTCGGCACACCCGTGTTGCAGGAAGAGAATTAACGGGTCGCGAGCACGAATCCGCCGCGAGTGTGCTCCAGCGGTTCACGCCCGTACCGGACGGAAAGTTCCGCCACCGTAACGGTTTCCGGCCGCCAGCCGTGCTCGGCGAGCCACTCCGGAGCGTCGCCCGCGAGCCCGCCGCGCCAGAGCGCCGTGACCTCGCCGCCGTATTTGCGCGCCCGCTCCAGCAATCCGTCGCGATCGCCGTCCGGCCGATGCTCGAACGAAATCCGACTGCCCGGTGCGGACACCTCGGTGACGGCCGTGAGCAGCCGCTCCGCCTCGTCACGGCTGAGGTAGACCAGCAGCCCCTCGGCAAGCCACACCGTCGGCTTGCCCGGGTCGAATCCCTTGTCGCGCAAGGCAGTGACCCAGTCGTCCCGCAGGTCCACCGGGACCACCGTCCGCTCACACCGGGCGCGCGCCCCTTGTTCGGCCAGCACGGTTTCCTTGAACGCGAGCACGTCCGGCAGGTCGACCTCGAACACGCGCGCCCCGTCGGGCCAGTCGAGCCGGAACGCCCGCGCGTCGAGCCCGGCCGCGAGAAGCACCGTCTGCGTGCCACCAGCGACGAAGTCGTCAAAGAACCGGGTGCGGATCGCGACCTGCTGCGCGAACACCATCCCCAGCTCGCGGTGATTCTCCCGGCCCTCGAAGATCGCGCGCCCGGCGTGGAAAAACGCCCCCGCGTACGGATCCTCGAACAGCCGATCCGGCCGCCCGCTCTCCAACGCCCGCAGCCCGGCGACCCCCACCGCAGTCTTGCCAACAGCCGGAAGCTCTCCGCTCATGCTCCCCACGCTACTGCGAAAACACCCCACTTGACGGCCATTACTCGCTAGCCGCACCCACCCACCCAAAGCGAGCACCACGACAGGGGCCCGGGGGCGAAGCCCTCCGGTGGCCGAACCCGCCCACCCAAGGCGAGCACCACGACGGGGGGTCCGGGGGGCGAAGCCCCTCCGGGCGGGGCCTGGGGGTTGCACCCCCAGAAACACGGCGGGCGAGCCAGGCCGACGCTTTCCGTCGGCATGGCTCGCCCACTCGCACGCGGTGGCGGTGGGATTTGAACCCACGGACGGGATTAACCGTCACACGATTTCGAGTCGTGCTCCTTCGGCCGCTCGGACACGCCACCGCCGAGAACAATACCGGACCCCTTCCGCGGGGTTCGGCGGGGGTTACTCGGCCCCTAGCCGGCGGTCCGCGAAGTACGCCTCGAGCAGGGCCGCGCAGTCGCTTTCGAGCACACCGCCGTGGACTTCCGGCCGGTGGTTGAGGCGGCGGTCGCGCACGACGTCCCACAGCGACGACACCGCGCCCGTCTTGGGCTCCCAGGCTCCGAACACCAGCCGCGCGACGCGGGCGAGCACGAGCGCGCCGGCGCACATCGTGCAGGGTTCCAGCGTGACCGCGAGGGTGCAGCCCTCCAGCCGCCAGCCGTCGCCGAACTCGCGGGCCGCCGCGCGCAGGGCGAGGATCTCCGCGTGCGCCGTGGGGTCGGCCAGTTCGACGCGCGCGTTGCGGGCCGCGGCCAGCGGGCGCCCGTCGGGGTCGAAGACGACCGCGCCGATGGGCACGTCGGCACCGGGGGCGCGGGCCGCGTCGAGCGCGGCCCGCACGGCCTCGGTGTCGTCCGGCCGTCTCAGAGCTGGTCCAGCAGTTTCGAGAACTCGGCCTCGAAGCCGCACCGCTGGGCGATCATCTGGAGCTGTTCGTCCGGGTAGAGGTCGACCTCGCCGACGATCACCTCCAGTTCGCCGCCGGGCAGGCCGAGGTCGGCCAGGATTTCGAGGTCGCCCTCGGGCCAGACCGCGTCGTCGTCCTCGTCCGGGGGGTCGACGCGCAGGACGTCGAGGACGTCGGCCGCGATGTCGTAGTCGAGCGCCGCGGCGGCGTCAGACAGCAGCAGCGACGGTCCCCTCGGGCTCGGCCGGACGATCACGAAGAACTCGTCGTCGACGGCCAGCAGGCCGAACGCCGCCCCGGTCGACCGGAGCTTGCCCAGCTCGGTGATCGCCGCATCCAGTTCTGTGAGCGCCGAGGAATCGAGCGCACTGCACCGCCACCGACCGTCTTCACGGACCACAGCTATCGCGAAGCCCGTGACCGGCTCTTGCACCGCCATGCGCACACCGTATTCCGCCTCGCTGGCGAACGCACGCACGGTGCGCCCGAAGCGTGCGAGGTGCCACTATCGAGCCATGACCGGACCCACCGACCTCCCCACCCTGCCCGGCAATCGCCACCCCGGGCTGCTCGACGCCGCGCGGCAGCTGCAGGACCGCACTGTCGAGCTCCGCCGCGCCGTGCACCGGCACCCTGAACAGGGCTTGCAGCTGCCGCGCACCCAGGCGGCGATCCGCGCCGCGCTGGCCGACCTGCCGATCGAACTGACCGACGGCCGCTCCACGACGTCGCTCACCGGCGTGCTGCGCGGTGCCCGGCCAGGCCCGGCCATCCTGCTGCGGGCCGACATGGACGCGCTGCCGCTGACCGAGGACACCGGCCTGGAGTTCTCGTCCGAGATCGACGGCACGATGCACGCCTGCGGACACGACACGCACGTCGCGATGCTCGCGTCGGCCGCCCGGCTGCTGTCGGAGCGCGTCGACGAGCTGGCGGGTTCGGTGGTGTTCATGTTCCAGCCGGGCGAGGAGGGCCTGCACGGCGCGCGGCACATGATCCACGAGGGAGTGCTGGACGCGGCCGGCACGCGCGTCACGCGTGCCTTCGGCCTGCACACGATCGCCAACAGTCCAAGCGGCGTGCTGCAGGTGCGCGGCGGGCCGATGATGGCGTCGGCCGACACGTTCAGCGTCGAGGTCACCGGCCGCGGCGGCCACGGTTCCGCCCCGCACGACGCCATCGACCCCGTTCCCGCCGCGGCGGCGATGGTCGGCGCGCTGCAGACGATGGTCACGCGCCGGATCAGCGTCTTCGACCCGGCGGTGGTCTCGGTGACCCGCATCGTGGCCGGAACGACGACGAACATCATCCCCGAGACGGCGGTGCTCGAGGGGACCATTCGCACCCTCTCGGAGACGACGCGGTCCTTCGTCCGCGAGGAACTGCCGAAGGTGTGCGAGGCGGTCGGAGCGGCCCATGGCTGCCGCGTGTCGGCTGGGGTGGACCCGGGCTACCCGACGACGGTCAACGACCCGCAGGTGGCGGCTGAGGTGTTGTCGCTGGGTGCGGAGGTGCTGGGGCCGGACCACGTCGAGGAGCTGACCACGCCGATCATGGGCGCGGAGGACTTCTCGTATGTGCTGCAACGGGTTCCGGGCACGTTCGCGTTCATCGGCGCGCGCGAGCCGGGAGCGGATCCGGCGACGACCGAGGACAACCACTCGAACCGGGTGAAGTTCCACGAACCGGCGATGGCCGCCGGGGTCGCCATGTACACGGCGTTCGCGTTGGACGCCCTGCGCTGAGGATTCGGCACGCCCTCTTCGCCGGGGGCGTGCCGGTTCACTCGGCTTGGGCGAGGAAGACGAACTCGCGGTCCGGCCGGTCGGGGGCCTGCCGGACGTCCAGGACCCGGTAGCCCTCCGCGCGCAGGCTCGTCTCGACCTCGTCCTGACTGCGGAATCGGAGGGTCGAGTCCGAGGCGATAACGGTCCCGTCGGCCAGGAACCGGTATGTGGTGCGGAATGAGACGAGCGGCAGCCGGACTTCGGTGACCTCGACTCGTTGCTCCACCGCCCCGATCCCGGGCACCTCGCGGGTGTGCGGCGGCACGTCCCAGGTCTCCCACGCGCGGTAATCCGGCCGCCGGGTCTCGAACACCAGATACCCGCCGGGCCGCAGCGCCGTCCGGATTCCGCGGAGGGTCGCCGCCCAGTCGTCGTCGGTCAGGAAGACCTGCGCGACGTTCCCGGTCATCACCGCGAGATCCGCGTCCAGCGGGGGCAGGGTGGTCGCGTCTCCGTGCCGCCAATCGACGCGGCGGTCCTTTGCCCGCGCGATGTCGAGCGACGCTTCCGCCGGATCGACCCCGATGACGGTGCGTCCGGTTTCGGCGAGCAAGACCGCCAGGCAGCCGGTGCCGCAGCCGACGTCCAGCACCCGGCGAGCCGCCAGCTCGTCTGCGATCCGGAGATACGCGGGCAGGTCGACCCGGTCGCCGTCGAACGTGTCGTAGATCGGCGCGAGGCGGGGATGGGCGAACAACGCGTCGGGCATCTGCCCACCGTACCCAGGTTCTCGCCAGGTCGGGCCGCTCTTCGACGGATTTCCAGGACGCTGAACCCAAAGGTCAGGACGATTGTCCTGGCTCGCCTCGTGTTACTCTTCGCTTTGTCGAGACATCATATATCAGATCGGATCTGCTCGTGGCGTTCGAGAAACAGCGACAGCGGCTCGCCGGCGTGGTGGCGATCCCGGTGACCCCCTTCACCGCGGCCGGGGACGTGGACGCCGAGACGTACGAGCGGCTCGTCGAACGGCTCGTGCTGAGCGGCGTCGAGGTCGTCACGCCGAACGGCAACACCGGCGAGTTCTACGCGCTCGAAGAGCAAGAAACGCGACAGTGTCTCGAACTCACCACGAAGGCGGCGCGGGAGGCGAGCGTCCTCGCAGGCGTCGGCCATGACGTGCGTACAGCGGTGAAGGCCGCGAAGCACGCGCGCGCTTCCGGAGCGGACATGGTGATGATCCACCAGCCCGTGCATCCGTACGTATCGCGCGCGGGTTGGATCGACTATCACCGCGCTATCGCGAACGAAGTGCCCGAACTCGGGGTTGTGCTGTACGTGCGCAACCCCGCCATCGAGGGGGCAGACCTGGCACAGCTCGCCGACGCCGCACCGAACGTGCTCGGCGTGAAGTACGCGGTGCCCGACCCAGTGCGCTTCCGCACCGTCGCGCGCGACGCAGGGTACGAGCGCTTCGTGTGGATCGCCGGTCTCGCCGAACTGTCCGCCCCTGGGTACTTCGCGGTCGGCGCGACGGGCTTCACCTCCGGGCTGGTGAACGTCGCCCCGCAGATCTCGCTCGACCTGTTCCGCCGCCTGCGCAACCACGACTTCGCCGGAGCAATGGAGATCTGGGACCGCATCCGCCCGTTCGAGGAGATGCGCGCCGCCCACAGCAACGCGAATAACGTCAGCGTGGTCAAGGACGCGCTCTCGCAGCTCGGCCTGTGCCGCCCCGACGTTCGGCCGCCGAGCAGGCTGCTGACTGCGGCCGAACGGGACCAGCTGTTCGGAATCCTGTCCGCGTGGGGGCTTTCGTAACGAGTCAGGCGAGCGCTGGCGGCAGGTCGAAGGCTGGGAATACCTCCGGGCCGAAGGTGGTCACCTCCGCGACCCGACTGCCGTCCAGCCGCAGCGTCACCAGACCGAAAGGCCGGAACTCTCCGACTGTGCGCGCGTACGTCGCGAGGGCGGGCAGACCGTTCGCGCGCGTCTCGACCACGCGGAACTCGACAGCGTTGCCCCCTTGCAACGCCGGTGCCCAGGCTTCGAGCACTGCGGCTCGCCCCGCATACCAAGTCGGTTCCGGTCCCATGTGCCCGCCAGCGCCGGGAGCGTGACTGCAACGCACGTCTTCGCGCAACAGCTCAGCGAAGGCCGCTTCGTCGTGCTCTACGAGCGCCTTCACGTACTTCGCAACGACAGCGCGTTCCTCGTCGCTCGCGGACGCCGACGCCCACTCCGTACGTCGTGTAGGCAAGTGCTCCTGCAGTTCGGCCCGCGCGCGCAACACATTGCTGTTCACCGACGCAGGCGTCGTACCGAGCACTGAAGCCGCTTCGCGCGCAGACCAGCCGAGTACGTCGCGAAGCACCAACGCAGCACGCTGTCGCGGCGAAAGATGCTGAATGGCGGCGAGGAACGCCAACTCCACCGTCTCGAGCGCGACGACGACAGCGTCCGGTTGAAGCGCGCTGTCGGGCGCAGGCTGCAACCACGGCACGGCGACATCGGGGCGCGGCGCGAGGTCGGAGTCGTGCGCAACCGGCAGATCGAGCGTCGGCAGCTCGCGCGGATGCGCTTCGAGGTGGTCGAGACACGCGTTGGTCGCGATCCGGTACAGCCACGCCCGCAGGCTGGCGCGGCCCGCATACGTCGAACGGCTGCGCCACGCGCGCAGCAGCGTCTCCTGGACCAGGTCTTCCGCCTCGTCGAACGAGCCCAGCATCCGGTAGCAGTGCACCCGCAGCTCGTGCCGGTACGGCTCGGTCTCGCTCGCGAAGTCGGTCATCTGTTCAACCATGTCCGATAAGACGGCGAGTCGCCCGAAAACTCAGCAAAGCCCAGCTCAACCGGGGCGTGGCGGAAGTTACTCGCGCGTTAAGAACGCGTCAGCACGACCGCCCGGACCGTCAGGGGCCCGTTTCCGGGACGTTCCGGTCCGGGGTCGGCGCCGTGTGCTGGCGGTGTTCGCCGCGATCGACATCGACCGGAGGTAACCGTGACGCTCAGCGAGCTGCTCCCGAGTCTCGGCTGCGAGGCCGCCGACCACCTAGAGCCGGGACTCTGGCCGCAAGGCACGAAGCTCGGCGAAGGCGGCGAGTTGCTCTTCGCCGGCGCGCCGGTCAGCCACCTGGCCGCGCGCTTCGGTACGCCCGCCTACCTCCTCGACGAGGAACAGGTGCGCGAAACGGCCCGCGCGTACCGCCGTGCGCTGCCGGAAGCCGACGTCGCCTTCGCAAGCAAGGCGCTCTGTACGCGAGCAGTGTTGCGTTGGGTCGCCGAAGAAGGACTGTCCCTCGACACGTGCTCCGCAGGAGAGATCGCCGTCGCGCGCGCTGTCGGTTTTCCCGCGGAGCGCATTCTGTTGCACGGCAACGCGAAGACACCTGAAGATCTGAAAGCCGCGCTGCAGTACGGCGTCGGCCGCATCGTCCTCGACTCTCTCGACGAAGTCGAACAACTCGGCGCGCTCGCACACGGCGCACAACGCGTCCTCATTCGCGTCACGCCCGGCGTCAGCGGCGACACGCACGCTGCGATCACAACCGGCACCGAAGGACAGAAGTTCGGCTTCTCGCTACGCGCCGACGTACGCGACAACGTCGACCGCGCTGTCGCAGCAGTACTTTCGCAGCCAAGCCTGCAACTGACCGGACTGCACTGCCACATCGGCTCGCAAGTGTCCCGTGTGGACCGTTACGAGGAAGCCGCGCGGCGGATGGTCGAAGTACTCGTCCGCATCCGCGACCAATACGGAATCACGTTGCGCGAACTGGATCTCGGCGGCGGCCACGCGGTGCCGTACGCCGACCGCGAAGCATCCTTCGACCTCGACGGGTACGCACGACGTCTCCGCGTCGCGCTGGGCTACGAATGCTCGTCACGCGACTTCCCCTTGCCCCGACTGACCATCGAGCCCGGCCGCGCGATCGTCGGACCGGCCGGGATCACCGTTTACCGCGTGTGCGCAGTGAAACGCGGCGCGCGCACCTTCGTCGCTGTCGACGGCGGTATGAGCGACAACCCGCGCCCCGCACTGTACGGCGCGCGCTACACCGCGCGTCTCGTCGGCCGTCGCACGAAGGCCGCGCGTACGCCGATGACAGTGGTCGGACGACACTGCGAGTCCGGCGACGTACTGGCGGATGTCTGTCTGCCCGACGACATCCACGTCGGCGACCTGTTGGCCGTACCGTGCACCGGCGCGTACCACCACTCGCTGGCGTCGAACTACAACCTCGTCGGACGCCCACCGCTGGTCGGCGTCCGCGACGGACACGCGACGCTCCTCGTACGCCGCGAAACCGAAGAAGACCTGCTTCGCCGCTGCTAGCTTTCGATGGTCTGACCGTCGCGGGCAACGGCGCCGCGCGTCAGACGTCGCCCGGCGAAGAAGTCTCGGCACGCGCGTTGCACGGCGAACATCAACGGGAAACCCACGAGGATCGCCACGACCCCAATCACCGCAACGCCGCCAATACCGAACACAGTGGTCTCTCCAGCGTCAGGCTTCGCGTACGCGATCGCCGCAAGCACCAGTACCGCCAGGAAGAACACGCCGCCCACAAATGGCAGTAGGCCGCGAAGCAAGAAGTTACGCACGCTCGACAACAGCGTCCGGCGAAACACCCACACGCACGCAAGTGCCGTCATCGTGAACTCGATCGCGATCGTAAGCCCGACCGCGTCGACCGAATCCGCGAGCACGTTCCGGCTCCACAACGCCAGCAGCACGTACAAGGCCAGCGACACCAGCCCGAACGCCCACGTGGTCACCGACGGCGTCTGGTACTTCGGATGCACGCGGGCGAACACCTTGGGCAGCGCGCCGTGGCTGGCCATCGACAACGTCGTCCGCGCGGCGGGCATGATCGTCGCCTGGCTCGTCGCCGCGCCGCTGGTCAGCACCGACACGATCAGCAGCACCCCCATGACCTTGCCGAACCCGGACGTCCCGAACACCGCGCCGCCCAGCCCGGCGAGCACGTCCTCGGCGTTCGCCTCGTTGGCCAGCCCGATCCCGTGCTCGCCGACGCCCGCGAACGCCAGCGCCGCGACGGTCACCAGCAGGTAGTTGAGCACCAGCAGCACGGTGGACAGGATCGCCGCGCGGCCCGGCGCGTGCCGCGGATCGGCCGATTCCTCGTTCACCGAAAGCGAACTCTCCCAGCCCCAGTAGATGAAGACCGCGAGCAGCACCGCCGACACCGCCGTCCCGACGCTCACTCCGCTCGGCCACAGCCAGTCCCACCGCGGCAGGCTCGCTTGCGGGCCCGCAGTGCCTCGGTAGACGCGCGTGAGCGCTACGACGGAAAAGATCACCAGGACGGCGAGTTCGATGCCGAGGAGGATCCACTGCGCCCGCGCGGACACCTCGATGCCGCGGTAGCAAAGCCAGCAGAGCGCGAGCAGCCACGCGCCTCCGATCGCGGTCGTCACCGCGCGGTTGCCGGCGAGGTCGTCTAGACCAAACAGCAGCAGCGTGTACCGGCCGGTCAGCGCGGACTGACTGCTCATCACCAGCAGTTGCTCCACCAGGACCACCCAGCCGGTCATCCACCCGACCCGGCTGCCGAACGCGCGGGTGGCCCAGGTGAAGTTGGTGCCGCAATCGGGTTCGGCCGCGTTCAGTTCCCGGAAGGCAAAGGCGACGAACAGCACCGGCACGAACGACAGCAGCACGAACGCGGCCGCCTTGAACCCGGTCCCGGCGAGCACGATGAACCCGAGCGTCGCGGCGATCGAATAGGCCGGGGCGGTCGAGGACATCCCGATCACCGTCGAAGACACCATGCCGAGCGCGTTCGAACGGAGCCCCTTGGCCGGCACC
Organism: Streptomyces sp. AA4; assembly: GCF_000158875.1. NCBI lineage: Bacteria > Bacillati > Actinomycetota > Actinomycetes > Kitasatosporales > Streptomycetaceae > Streptomyces > Streptomyces sp. AA4. The sequence goes on from NZ_GG657746.1 coordinate 8,075,770, forward strand.
ACAGGTGCGGCGACGGCTTCGGTCATTGGAATATTCCTCCTAGAGATCGGCGGTTCGCGACCGTACCCGCTGTTTGCCCGAGCCAGAACGGGGGCGTGCGGGAGCGCACATGTCCGCCATCTGGAGAAGAAAACGGGAAAGGGTCTCCTGCTCTCCGGCTCCTGCCGATACGCTGCGCGTCTGACAAATCACATGCCGAAACACAGGGAGGGACGGCATGGGTGACGAAAACCGTACGAAAATCGAGGAACCGCGTGCTCCGAGAGCGCTAGACGGGACGGACCGGACGCTCATCACGCTGTTACAGGAAGACGGCAGGGCGTCGTTCACCGCGCTGGCCAAGGCGGTGGGTCTTTCGGAGGGCGCGGTGCGGCAGCGAGTACAACGGCTGCTGCGGGAGGAAATGGTGCAGATAGTCGCCGTGACCTCGCCGGAACACGTCGACCTGACCCGAAGGGCGATGGTCGGCATCACGGTGGACGGAGACGCCCGCGAAGTGGCCCAGCAACTGGCCAAGGTCGCCGACGTGCACCAGGTAGCACTCTGCTCAGGCCGCTTCGACCTGCTAGCGGAACTGCTCTGCCGCGACGACGACCACCTGCTGTCCGTACTAGGCGACGAGGTACGGCCGATCGCGGGCGTGGTCTCGACGGAGCTGTTCGTGTACCTGAAGCTCGCGAAACAGGACTATTCGTGGGGACGGCTCACCGCCTGAACCACGGATTCCTGGCTGGTTTCGCGGCCGGGTTTCCGCGGATCGGGGTTCGCGGGCTGGGTCTCACGGGGTTCGTGGGCTGGGTGTGCGGATCGGGATCGCGTGCTGGGTCTCGCGGGGTTCGCGGGGCTCGCAGGCTGACTCTCGCGGGGTTCGCGGGGCTCGCAGGCTGGGTCTCGTGGGGTTCGTGAGCTGGGCGCGCGGATTGCGCTCGCGGGCTGGGTCTCGCAGGATTCGCGGGCTCGGTGCGCGGATCGGCTTCGCGGGCTAGGTCTCGCGGGGTTCATGGGCCGGGTCTCGCGGGTTCGTGAGCCGGGTGCGCGGATTGGATTCGCGGCCTGGGCTCGCGGGCCGGGTCTCGCGGAATTCGCGGGCCGGGTGCGCGGGTTAGGTGCACGGGCTGGGTTCGTGGGCTGGCGTGCTCAGACTGAGTTCTCGGTGGGGTTCTCGGTCTGAGGTGCTGGCCGGGCTTCCGGCGCGGCGCGGACGGACTGACTGCTTGGCTGGGCAGTTGAGCTGGGCTTTAGGTCCAGGTTCATGCGCTGGAGCCCCCGACTGGCCCCTCGGGCGATGCCCGCGGGTCCTCGGCACGGTCCCCAGACCAGCGCGGCCGGATCGATCGGCTGCGCCGGACTGGTTGAGCGGGCTGAACCGGGTCGACACCGGCGCGGCCCGTCGAGCCGGATCGGGTCGATTGCGTCGGCGTGTACGTCGGCGTGGCTCGTTGAGCTGGACTGAGTCGGAACCCGGCTGCGTCAGCCTGGCTCGTTGAGCTGGATCTGGCACCCGGCTGCCTCGGCCTAGCTCGGTGAGCTGGATCTGTCGGCACCCGGCTGTGTCGGCCTAGCTCGGCGGGCTGGACCGGGTCGGCACCCAGCTGTGTCGGCTTGGTTCGTTGGCTGGACCGGGTCGGCACCCGGCTGCGTCGGCTTAGCTCAGTCGGCTGGACCGGATCGGCACCAGGCTGCATCGGCCTGGCTAGCTGGACCGGATCGAACTGCCTCCCGGCAGGATCGACTGGTCCGCGGTCTAGACCACCTGGTTCCGCGGACACGGCTCCCGGGCCGCCGTCGCCAACGGCGCTCCTGGACTGGACCAACCCGGCCCCGCGGCACGACCCCGGGCGGCTGGCACCCGATCGACCGAGGTCAGGCTTGCCCAGACGCGATCAGCCAGGACGTCGAGCACCGGCTCCGAAGTCCCGTTTCTAGCATCAGCGCTGGTGACGGCTCCGGAATTCCGGTGCCAATGTCGGCCCGGCGAGGTCCGACCCAACCACCCGTTCCGACAGCGGGCTCAACCACCCGCCCAGGCACCGCACCCAGCCCCACGGCTGGTCCAGCAACGACGCTGGCCAGCGCGGGCTAACCCCGTCCCAGCAACGACGCTGGCGGCACCCGGCACCAGCCAGCAACGACGCTGGCCCAGACCACGGCCCGACCGCTGGCTCCGGCAACAATGCCGACCCAGCACACGGAAGCAGCCCCACCGCTGGCACCAGCAACGACGCTGACCCAGCACACGACACCAACCCACCCGTCGGCTCCAGCAACGACGCTGCCCGGCGACGGACCGGCCCCGACGTTCCCTGCCCCAGTCCCCGGCACGGGAACGCTCGCCGGGCACGCCTTCCGCGCAACAAGCCCAGTCCCGCTCACCGGCACAGTGCTGACCTCAGCAAAAACGAGGCCAGCACTCACCCTGGAAAGAATTCCCGCCCCCTGATGCTACTTCAAGATGACTATTACCTCCCGCCCCCGATTAGACCGACCGGACGAAGCCATCAGTTTCGCTAATGCCTCCGAACGGCCGCACCAGTCGAATTTGCCCACCGCGCACTCGGAATAGCGAGCCGCGGATTCGGGTCGGCCTCAGCTGCCAAGTCCGGATCCAATCCCCGGCCCGCGCGCCCGGCGTTCCGCAATCGCCGAGCCCAATCGGCATCGCTTATCCGCCCAGCAGGAATTCCCGCGGAGCCAGCGCCCGGTCGACGACGCGCGCTTCGCCGATCTCGCCGTAGAAGCTCCGTTCCACCTTGCCCCGGTACGACGACGCGCCGACCAGCCAGCTGCCGCCCGGATTGGCCAGGCCGATCGCCGGGGTCTTGGGGTTGCGCAACAGCGGGCAGCCGTCGACGTACAGGGTGCTGCGCCATCCGTCGTTGACAACCGCGACGTGCCACCACTTCGCCAGCGGCAGTTCGTGACCCCAGTTGGTCGAGATTCCGTTCTGGTTCAACGGGAATACCGCCCACTGCAGCTCGGCGCCGTCCGAGACGCTGAACGTCGCGGCCGATTCGTTGGGGTCGTCGCCGGATTTCCCGGCCGCGCCGCCGTTGCCGAGGCGCGCGAAGATGCCGCACCAGCCGTGGGTGCCGTCGCGGAAGTCCTCGGGCAGGCGGATGAACGCTTCGACGGTGTAGCCGCGCTGGAAGGTCAGGTTGTTCATCGGTGCGCTGTCGACGGTCTGGAGATACGCGCCGCGACCAGGGTTGCGCGCGCCGTCGAACCGAAGACTCGCCCGTGACGGTTGGCGGGGCGAGAAATCCGCCGAGTAAGTCAACGCACCGGGCCCGCTGCCCGGCACGGTCGCGCGACGCAGGTCGTTGCCGCGGCCGGAGAGATCCTTGATCACCGCGTCGTCCGGCACCGGAGCCCCCGCGCGACCGCCCTCGAACCGCCAGTACGCGACGGTGCCCGGCACGAGCTGCGGCTTCACCGGGCGAGCCGGCGGCACCGGCACGGGCGCGAAACTGGCGAACCGCTGGTCGAAGTCGATGTCGAGGCTGAAGTAGTCGACGTCGGTGCTGCGCTCGGCCTCGATGCGCTCGAGTTCGGTGAGGTCGCGCTTGCCGTCGAGCCACGGCGAGAAGGTGCGCACGTCGATCACGCCGCGGGCGACGTCGAACTGGTACAGCCGGATCATGCCGCTGCCGCCGTAGTAGCGGTCCTGGTAGTTGGTGAGGTGCAGGTGCACGTCGTGGCCGGCGGCGTTGCGCTTCACCAGACGGCTCGGCGGCCAGTAGTGACCGTTGAGCGTCAGGAAGATCTGGTCGCTTTCGTTGACGAACTCGTCCCAGACCTTCTGCCCGAAGTCCGACAGGAACGCCTTGCCCTGCTCGTCGGAGTTGACCAGCTCGTGGATCGTCAGGATGGCGGGCATCTTCGGGTGCTGCGCGAGAACCTGCTTCGCCCACGCGAACCCGCCCGCTGAGGGACGCCAGTCCATCGCGAGCACCAGCCACTCCCGACCGGCGGCCCGGAACACGTGGTAGGTGTTGTAGCCGTCCTTCGACGAGCCGCGGAACGTCGGCGAGTTTCGCTGCCGCTGCGGCCCGAACGCGTCGAGGTACGGCGTCCGGCCGCGCTGGTCGTCGGTGGAACCGTCGATGTCGTGGTTGCCCGCGAGCGTGCTGTACGGGAACCGGAACCGGTCGAGCACCTGGAACGACCGGCTGATGCCAGCGAACTCCCGGGCTTGCCCGTTCTGAGTGAGGTCGCCGAGGTGCGCGAGGAAGACAACGTTGTCGTCCTGTGCGTGCCGCAGCAGGTACGACAACGAGGCGTCCACCGGCGTCGAGTCGCCCCGGTCCTCGTCGAACAGGTACTGGGTGTCCGGCATGACCGCGATCGTGAACCGCGGGCTGTCACCGTCCGGCCGCCGAGCGACACCGGGATCGGCCGCGGCGATCCCGTTCAGACCAGGAAGCGCGGACACAGCCGCCCCGGCACCGAGAATTCCGGCACCGCGCAGGAAGTTCCGCCGTGAAGAGTCAGTCACGAGCTGGAAGCTACGGGCCGGTCCCGACCGCTACGGCAACAATTGCCGACGGCTCGATGAACACCGACATTTCTGTCCTGCGCAGGACAAACAGCAGTCGGACCGACGCCGCTCAGTGACCGTCGCGGCGCCTTTGGTCGCCGACGAGCATGCCCGGCACCGCAAACCAGAGCAGCCCGAACAGCAACACGGCCATCCCGCCGACGAGCCCCATCGCGACCGGGCCGAAGGAGACCTTCGCGATCAGCGCGACAGTCACCGTGATCGCCGCGGCAAGACACCCAAAGCCAACGAGCACGACCCGGTTGCCGACCCGCAGGATCTGCTCCCGCCGCCCAGTCCGGAACAGCATCCGGTGCCACGCCGCGGGCGCGATCAACAAGGCCGTCGCCGCGACGGTCAGCAGCACCGCGAGCAGATGCAGCGTCTTCTCGAACCCGCTGGCGTCGTGGAACCGGCCCGTGAAGACCACCGACAGCAGGAACCCGAAGAGGATCTGGACGCCCGCCTGCGCGACCCGCAACTCCTGCAACAGCTCGCCGACGTTCCGCTGCAGCATCTGGTTCCGCGTCTCGCCGGTGTGCTCGACGTCGTCGCCAACGTCCACCGACCCGTCGACCTGCGCTGGACCACTGCCCTGCACAGATTCGCCAACCCCGGGCGACGCGCTGCCGCTGGCCGACTCGCTGCTCTCGCCCGACCCGCTGCCGGTGGCCGACTCGCCGGTCTCGGCCGACCTGCTGACCTCCGCCGGTCCGGGGGCAAGTACAGGTCCGCTGCCCTGCGCCGACCCGCTAGACCCCGGCGATCCAGGAACCTGCCCTGGGCCGCTGGCTCGTACCGACCCGCTAGGTGGTGGCGACCCGGCAGTTCGCGACGGTCCGGGGGCCTCCGCAAGTTTGCCTTCCTGCGCCCGCCCACCGGATGGCGCCGTTCCACCGCCACGCGCCGGCCCGCCTCCAGCCGATGCACCTTCGGTCGATTCGCCGCCGCGCGCCAGCCCGCCGCGGGTCGCCCCATCTCCGGGCGCTCCGGCGTCGGTCGGTCCGTCACCGCTGGCCTGCCCGCAGGGGTCCGCCGATCCACCGCTCTCCGACGGCCCGCGAGCCTCGCCAGGCGCGCTCGCACCTGCCGATCCACGGTCATCTGGACGACGGCCGTCAAACCCCATGGCGTCAGTCGGGTCGTCAGGCATGTCAGGCTCCACCGGTGCTCGCCGAAGCATCGCCGGGCAAGTCCGACGCTGCCACGCTGCCAAGTACCCAACGCGCCAACGCCCGAAAACTCGCCACGCCAGCCGGGCGACTCGGACCTCCCCGCGACCGCCGTGCGAACCGCCTCCGGCCCGGCAGCCGCTCCTTGGCGCGGAGCGCGCCTCAAGTCGAACCAGCCACACCTCGAGAGGCCCTCCACGGCCAGCGTCAGGCTTGATGGCCCGTCCGGCATCCAGGCGAGGCGCACACCGGTGCCTCGGGGCCTGGACCGCTCCAGACCTGGCCCTCGTCCCGCCAGCCGACGTCAGACCTGGCCCTCGGCATGCGCCGGTCCACACCCCGACCCTCACCACGCCGGTCCACACCCGACCCTCGCCCGGCCCAGGTCCGCACTCGACCCGACCCTCGCCCGGCCCGGTCAACGGCCGACCCCGGCACACACGCCTGAAGGGGCTGACCCCGGCACCGTCACCACCCAACGGCCGCACGCACCTCACCCTGCACGGAAAGCCTGCCGAGATCCGGGCGACCCCCACACGTTCGAGTGGAGAACATGGCACCGCAGGCACCGACTGGTTAGAGAAGTTTCATGCGTTTCCTCCCTAAGCTCCTTTCCGCGGCTCTCGCCGCCGGTCTCTCCGTCACGAGTCTCCCGGCCACCACCGCCGCAGCTGGTCCAACCAAGGCTTCGCCGCTGCACTTCACTGCTGCCCACGGCACCTTCGAGGCCTACGCGCCGGGCAGCCATGCCGTCACCTACCGTCCGGCTCTCGTGCCTGCCGGAGCCAGGGCGCACGTCTCCGCCCTGTCCGCCAGCCGCGTCGGCACCACCACCGTGCTGGTGATCAGCGGCCTCCTGCCGCAGCACGAATACGGTGCACACGCGCATGTCAACTCCTGCGGCGCCACCGGTGACGCCGCGGGCGGACACTTCCAGCACGTGCCGGACCCGGTTAAGCCTTCGGTGGATCCGGCCTACGCCAACTCGCGCAACGAGATCTGGCTCGACTTCACCACCGACCGCTCAGGCATCGGTCATGCAACCTCCATGGTGGACTGGACATTCACTGGACCGCGGGCGAAGTCCGTGGTGATCCACGAAACCCACACCCACACCGGCCCCGGGCACGCCGGAACCGCGGGTGGACGGCTGGCTTGCCTGGACGTCGGCTTCTAAAGGAGCTGGCTCAGAACCCCCAGGACTTCTCCGGCACGATCCGGATCCGAACGGAGTAGTCGGCGTCGAAGGCAGCCGGATCGGCGAACCCGATACCGGCGTAATGCCGCTGGTACTTCGCCAGGTAGCCGGGCGCTTCGGAGGCTTTGGCCTCGTCGATGTGCGCACGTCCGCTGACGACGATGATGCTCCCGCCGTGTTCGTCGCTATTCAGGTGGAAACTCACCTCCGGATTGGCAGCGAGATGCCGGAGTTTGGCCGTCCCGGGCCGGCTGAAGACCACGATGTCCTCGCCGTCGAGCACGAACCAGACCGGCCTCGGCGCGGGCCGTCCGCTCGCAGTCACGGTGGTGAGCCATGCGACGGATTCGCCTGCTCGTTCAATGAGTTTCGGGTCGTGGGTGTAGGTCATGGTCGGATACCTCCTCGGTAGGTTTCCCAGGTAACCACGAGCCACCGACAGTTCTGTGCCGCTGGTCCGTGCCGAGGCCTCACAGAGCCGTCCTCGACCATCGCGCCGACAGCCAATTTTTGTTGCAGCAAAAGGGAAACCCCCGATCCGGACTCAATCTCGATTCGCCGGATCGGGGGATATCTCGGGCGTTCAGCGGGACGCGACAACCCGCGCGTAGCGGGCACCCGCCACCAGCAGGATTACCCCGGCGCCGAGGAAAGCGCCCACGCGCGCCAACCCGTCCAGCGCGGCGAGGTCGAACAACACGAGCTTCGCCACCGCCGCGGCTACCAGCACCAGTCCGGTGATCCGCAACGCGACCACCTTGATCCCGCGCAGGAGAAGGACGAAGGCCACGACCGTCCAGGAAACCGTGACGAGTGTGTGGCCAACCAGGAATCCGACGCGGCCAGGGGCTACGAGCATGGACGCGGCGAGCACCAGCCCGGCGGCACCGTAGAGCGCGCACAACCCCGCGGGCAGCCAAGGGGCGAGGCTGTCCGATGTCACTACCTTGAGCCGAATTGCCGCCCACGGCAACGCAATCGCTGCTGCGAGGAGAAGCGCTGCCGAGACCAGCATGGAAAGGAGCAGGTCACGCGGATGCCAATGCGGGAGCACCAACAGCGCCGGCGTCACCTCCGAACCGAGCGCGAACAGCCCGCCGATCACCGCGAAGGTGAGCGAACCGCCTAGCGCGTAACGGTTTCGAGCGAACTTCGCCGCGAACGCGAGCGCTACCGCTTCGCCGAGCAGGACAGCTCCGCCGTCGAACTGCGTGACGGTCGCCTGCATCGCGGCGACGAGTCCCGCGATTCCCGCGACAGTACCGGAATTCCCCCGGAAGATGATCCAGGTCGCGATGAGCACGACCGCTGTTCCGCCCGCCAGAAGCACGGATTCCGGCCTGTGCAGCACCAGTGCGGCAACCAGGATCGGCAGCGGAGAAACAGCCAGGACGGACAGCGAGTAAGGCTCATTGTCATTGCGCCGCAACGTGATCAGCGCAGCCGCCGCACTGACGACACCGGCAGCGATCACCGCCCACACCGGCAACGTGCGCAGCCCGATACCGATGAGCGCCGTTGTCAAGGGAGGAATGGCTGCAGTAAACGAAAGTGGCCACCATGACTGCCGGAGCTGGACAGGGACGGTCGCGATCTGGATCATGAGAAGGAACGTCACGAGTTCACCGGTGAAGCCCCACGTGATCAGGGGCGCACACACTCCGCATCCTCCCACCACGGCATTCGCCAGGAGAGGGGAATCCCATTTGACCGCAAGCACAAGGCCGCCCATCGCGATCGCCAAACCGACCGCGAGCCCGGCGGGAACCGGCAGGAAATCGTACAAGGAGGTGGCAGCGACAGTGTCGAGGTAAAGCGTCGCGATCCCAGTGGCGGCAAGGGCGAACGCCCCTGTGCGCCCAGCTGGTTTGCGGTGCAGCCAAGCACCCGCGCCGACCAGGATCCCACCGAACGCAGCGCCGACCGCGACCCGCGGCAACGGACCGAGCCAGCCGCGTTGGATGGCCAGGATCAACAGCAGGACGACCCCGAGCAAGGTCACCGCACCGCCGATCCACGCCAGCAGCCGTGAACCCGCGCCCTCACGGCCGAGTCGCTCACGGAGCGTCGGAACTGGGGTGTACGGCGGCGAGGCGTAGTGCAGCGCACCGTATGGCGGCTGGGCAAAGGGCGGCTGACCGTACGGCGGCTCGTGGGGATTGGTCTGCGCGTGCCCCTGGGCAGACGACGGCTGTTGGGACGCTGTCTGGGGGTGCTCCTGGCCAGGCTGTCCGACGAACACGTTGGTGGCGCGCTGTCCGTGGCCTGGCTGGTCGGCGGACTGGTCGGCTGCGACATCGCCAGCGGCGGGTTGTTCAGTCCCGGGTTGTGGCGTCGACGGGTGGGTCGCGCTGGCCGTGGGCTGGGCGGAATACGGTGCCGCGTAAGGGTTGTACGGATAGTAGCCCGGGCGGGGGTGGAATGCTGTCCCGTGCGCGGCCGCGTAGGCCGGGTGCAAGTACGGGCCCTGGCCCTGCGCAGCTGGGTAGCCCTGGGCGGGCACGTGACCCGGAGGAGTCGGGGGAGCCTGCGCGGCTGGGTGGCCTGGCGAGGCGGTCTGCTGCTGTTCGGCAGGGTGACCAGGCTCGGCAGCTTCACCCGGTCCGACGGGCTGGCCTGGTTCGACGCGGCGGCCCGGCTCGGGTGCTTGGCCCGGCGTGCCAGGGTGGCCGGGTTCGGCGGCGTAGCCGGGTTCGGCGGCGTGCTCGGTCGCGGCGACCGAGTCCGCTTCGGCAGGACGACCTGACGCGGACGGCTCGCCTGGCGCGGCAGCCTGGCCCGGCGCAGCAGCCCGATCCGGCGCGGCAGCCTGGCCCGGCGCAGCAGCCCGATCCGGCGCGGCAGCCTGGCCTAGCGCGGCAGCCTGGCCCGACGAGGCTGAGGATCCTGCTGGGTCGACGGAGCCCTGCTCAGCCGAGTGGCCGGAGCCGACGGGCGGAGTGCTCGCGGGCTGCGTGTCGCCAGACGGATACGCCGTCTGCGACGCCTGCCGAGTCGGCGCTGCCCGGTCAGCGGGGCTGCCCGGTTGGCCTGGCGTCGGCTGGGAGTCCGCCGCCGGGTGCGGGGCGGGTGCTTCGGCGGGCTGGTCAGTGGCCAGTTCAGGCTGGGGACGCACCGCGCGCAGCTCAGCGCCTACGTGCGTCAGGCGGCGGCCGAGGTCGTCCAGTTCGCCGGCCAGGCGGTGGAGCGTTGCAGCTTCCGTGGTCATACCGGACAGCATTGGCGAAACGACACGATGATCGGATCCGTAGCACTACTCAAGACCGGACACGAGATGGTCTCGTGACCGCGGGTACAGCCGTGTACCCGCGGTCACCTGGGCTGGCAACTGGTTCGGACTGTTCCGCGGCTTCGCCGTGGTCAGCTCACGGAAGCCGCGAGCAGGGACGGCTGCCTTGTCACGTTGCGATGAGTTCGCGGCGTGACAAGACACCCGAGGACCGTACGGCGCTCAACGACGTGTCATCGCGGTGTATCAACAGCGCCCGAATCGCGATGGTGCGTCGCGCGATAACGCCCCGGGGCCTGGCCGACGATCCGTTTGAACGCGCGCGCGAACGCGAATTCCGAGTCGTACCCGACCTTCCGGGCGATCTGACGCAGCGGCGCTTGGTCCTCGCGCAGCAGGCGAGCGGCCACGGTCATCCGCCAAATGCCGAGGTACTCCATGGGGGTGTGGCCGGTCGTCGACGTGAATCGGCGGCTGAATCGGGCGCGCGGGACACCGACGGCGTGCGCGAGGGTCTCCACGGTCCAGGGTTTGCCGGGATCGTCGTGCAGGAGTGCGAGCGCGGGGCCCACCGCAGGGTCGTGGAGCGCGTGGGCCCACCCGACCAACTGGTCAGACTGGCCCAGAAACCAGGTCCTCAGCGTGTAGGTGAACAGCAGATCGAGCAGCGAGGCCACCACCGCTGGCGTACCGCGGCCGGCCTGGTCGACCTCCGTGGTGAGCAGGTGGACGGCGGCGGCGAGGCTGGTGCCGCGCATCTGGCTCGCCGTCACGTGCACGACGTCGGGCAAAGAGTCGACGAACGGGTGCTGCGGTACCGGTTCGAGCAGGTACGCGCCGCAGACCAGGACGGTCTCGAGTCCCTCGCCCTCGATGACGAGGTCGGTGGCCGACAGTTCTTCCAGGTCGGCACCGAACAGCTCACGCACGGTGGGAGCCGGTCGTCCGGGGGCGTCGGCGACGACGTGCCCGGCGCCGGACGGCAGCAACGCGACATCCCCCTGCGCGAGATGCAGAGCCTGCCCGCCGTCGGGGACGAGCACGTAGGAACCGGCGATCACTACGTAAATCGTGGCGATCGATCGCGATTCGAACGCGATTCCCCAGGGGGCGCTCAGCAACGCCCTGCCGTAGACAACGCCGCCGCGCCTCAGGGCGGCGACGATCTGGCCCACGACGTCGGCCACATGATCGCGCTCACGACCGACCGCTTTCACGGGCACCGCCGTACCCGATTCGCTCCGGCACGGTGCCGATCGGACATGAATCTGACGAGAACTGCCATGGCGTGCGTCGATAACCCATTCCTACGGTGATGGTGTTACCGATTCGACCTTACTTGCGAGGAACGGGTGCCTGCCACAGTTCTTGTTCTCGGCGCGACCGGCCGCACCGGACGCCGCGTGGTGTCCTTGCTGGCTGAGCAGGGACACACGATCCGGGCAGCGAGCCGGGCCCCGGGGAGTCCCGAAGGTTCGGTGACGCCGATCCATTTCGACTGGGGCGACCCGGCGACCTACCCGCCCGCGCTGGACGGCGTGGACGCGATCTACCAGTGGTTCCCGATCAGCCCCGACACCACGACAGAGGTCGCGGCGCTGCTGGACGACGCCAAGACCGCCGGGGTTCGCCGGGTGGTCCACCTGTCCAATGCGACGGCGCAGCTGTCCGGCGAAGACTTCCCGATGCACTGGGTCGAACGCTACCTCGAAACCGGGCCGGTGCCCGCGACCATCCTGCGCCCCAACGTCTTCGCCGAAAACTTCTCCGAACACCCCGCGATCCTGCAGGGCATTCGCACCGGTCTCGTCTCGGTTCCCGCGGGCGATGGCCGGGTGGCGCCGATCTCCGTCGAGGACATCGCCGCCGTCGCCGCGGTCGCCCTGACCGAGGAACGGGCATCAGCACAAGACCTAAAAACACTGAACAAAGACCCGATTCACTGTCCTTTTCGGAACATGGCCGCGATCGTGGGTGACGCGGCGGGGGAAAACCGGTGCAGAAAACAGGCAATGGACCCGGCCGAGTTCCGCGAAGCCATGCTCCGCGGGGGCATTCCTGGCCATGTCGCCGACTTCTACGCCGCCCTGTACGAGGGCATCCGCAACAACTTGGCCGCGGACGTGACCGGCGAAGTCCAGCGGATCACCGGACGACCGCCGGTCTCCTTCGCCGACTACGCCAACGCGGTGGCAGCCCTCTGGCGGTGATCATCCGGAATTCCCCCCCGAACGCATCGCGGATCACCGCCTGCCCGTGCAGCCTGTCGGGAACGGTGACGGGCAGCTCCGGTCCGACAGCGAAGGGGCGAAGCGGGTGAACAACTGGGGGACGGCATGGGCCAGCCCGAGTTGGGTATCGCGTACTCGTTTGCTGTCCGTTGTCAACATGGCGACACGGCGGTCCGACCTGCGGAAACGGCTCTCACCGCAGCTGACGACGGCCCCGGCCGAGCCAGACGACACGGGCAAGCGACGCCGACCATCAACCAGCCCGACCGAGCGTGGCAGACGTCACAGGCGACAATGGAGGACGTGACTGCCACCTTGAGCGCGCCCACGTTGAAGATCGGCCCCTACCAGGTCGATCCTCCCGTCGTGCTCGCTCCCATGGCGGGCATCACCAACGTCGCCTTCCGGCAGCTCTGCCAGGAGTACGGCGCGGGCATCTACGTCTGCGAGATGATCACCGCGCGCGCGGTCGTCGAACGGCACCCCGGCACGATGCACATGATGACCTTCGGCGAGAACGAAAAACCGCGGTCCATGCAGCTGTACGGGGTCGACCCGAAGACCATGGCCGAGGCGGTCCGGATCATCGTCGGCGAAGGACTCGCCGACCACGTGGACAGCAACTTCGGTTGCCCGGTCGCGAAAGTGACGCGGAAGGGCGGCGGCGCGGCGCTGCCGTTCAAGCGGCGGCTGTTCGCGGACATCGTGCGCGAGTCGGCGAAAGCGGCGGCTGAGGGCGGCGTTCCGTTCACCGTCAAGTTCCGCGTCGGCATCGACGACGACCATCACACGTTCCTCGACGCCGGACGCATCGCCGAAGCCGAGGGCGCGGCTGCCGTCAGCCTGCACGCGCGTACGGCCGCGCAGCGCTACTCCGGTCAGGCCGACTGGTCGAAGATCGCGGCGCTGAAAGAGGCGGTCACCAGCATCCCGGTGCTGGGCAACGGCGACATCTTCAGCGCGGACGACGCCCTCCGCATGGTCGCCGAGACCGGTTGCGACGGCGTGGTCGTCGGACGCGGCTGCCTCGGTCGGCCGTGGCTGTTCGGCGAGCTGGAAGCCGCTTTCCAAGGGCGCGAGATTCCGGAGGGGCCGAACCTCGGCGAGGTCGCGCGCGTCCTGCGGCGGCACACCGAACTGCTCATCGAGCACGACGGCCCGGACAAGGCCATGCGCGACATCCGCAAGCACATGGCCTGGTACCTGATGGGCTTCCCGGTCGGCTCCGAGCTGCGCCGCGGCTTCGCGATGGTGACGAGCCTGAACCAGCTGGACGACCTGATCGCGCAGCTGGACCACGACGCCCCGTTCCCGTCCGCCGCGACCGGTCCGCGCGGGCGGCAGGGTTCGCCGGGCAAGGTGACGCTCCCGCACGGCTGGTTGGACGACCCGGACGACGACTGCGTCCCCGAGGCCGAAGACATGCACTCCGGCGGCTGACCGAGTCGACCCGGCTGATCGGACTTGAGGCCCGCGCACAGTGGTCCTCGATCGCGCGAACGCCCGGTCGAATATCCACATCGACCTGCGCAGACAACACTTGTCCCCAGGTTATCCACAACCCACTGTGGACAACCTGGGGACAACTTGGGTACGCGCCACAGGCGTTGATCTCCTGCGGCGCACCGCCCACGGTGATCTTGCGCGGCTGGGCCTTCTCGGCGACCGGAATGCGCAGGGTCAGCACGCCGTCGACGTAGTCCGCGGCGATGCGCGTCGTGTCGAGCGTGTCACCGAGGAACAGCTGGCGGGAGAACTTGCCGCGCGGCCGCTCGGACACCTGGACCTGCGCGTCCTCGACCGCGACCGGCGTGCGCTCGGCGCGGACGGTGAGCACGTTGCGCTCGACGCTCACGTCAATGGAGTCGCGGGCGATCCCCGGGAGGTCGAACTGGACGACGTACTCGTCGTCGGCGCGGTAGGCATCCATCGGGACGGAACGCGGCGCGGTGCCCTGACCGCCGAAGAACTGCTGGGCCAGGCGGTCGAACTGGGCGAACGGGTCAGTGCGGATCAGCATTGTCGAATCCCCTTTCGGACAACTGCGGCCAGCTGCTGGGGCGCTGACCAAGCCTTGCAAAGTTGCCAACGTGCGACTCAACTTATTTGTTCCCGTGTAGCTCACATCACAACACTGGTGCGAGACCGGCCGAAACTGTCGGTGCCGGTCCGTAGAGTGCGTCTCGTGATCGACCAGCTGACCATCCCGACCGACGCGGGATCCTTCGACGCCATCGCCGCCGGCCCCGAAGACGGCCGCCCGGTTCTGCTGCTGCACGGTTTTCCGCAGGCCGCCGTGGAGTGGGAGCACCAGGTGGCGACGCTCGGCGTGCTCGGCTACCGCGCGGTCGCGCCGGATCAGCGCGGTTATTCGCCGGACGTGCGGCCCGAGCGCCCGGCCGAATACGGCATCGCCACGCTGGTGTCCGACGTCGCGGCGATGGCGGACGCGCTGGGCTGGAACGAGTTCGACCTGGTCGGCCACGACTGGGGCGGCGCGGTCGCCTGGTGGACGGCCGACGAGCACCCGGAGCGCCTGCGCAGCCTCACCGCGGTGTCCACGCCGCACCCGGGCGCACTCGCCGAGGCGATGCGGACCGACGAGGACCAGCATCTGCGCTCGGCCTACATGACGGAGTGGCGGCAGACGCCCGCGACCGAGCGCCGCATGCTGGCCGACAACGCCAAGGCGTTGCGCGAGATCTTCGACCGGCGCATCCCGCCGAGCAAGATCGACGAGTACGTCCAGCGGCTGTCCGAACCGGGCGCGCTCACCGCCGCGCTGAACTGGTACCGGGCCGGGCGGCCGGGCGGGAAGATCGGCAAGGTTTCGGTGCCGACGATGTACGTGTGGTCCACAGAGGACGTCGCCTTCGGTTCCACCGCCGCGCTCGACACCGCGAATTGGTGCACCGGGCCGTACCGATTCGAGATGCTGGAGGAGGTGTCGCACTGGGTAGCGGAGGAAGCGCCGGAGGCCTTGACCTCGTTGATCGTCGAGCATCTCGGCAGCCGGTGACACCGGGTCCTGCGTGGACTGTCGTTCGGTTGGGCGTTCGACGGACTGGGGATTCGCGCGTTGCGTGAGGGCGCGACACTCGAATCGGGCGAAACGGCCACCCGGCTCGCGGTATCGGCCGGTGGGTGCGTGGTGTTCAGTATCCGGAGTGGACACCAGCACTGAAGCCGAAACCGAACGCGTTGTCTTCGTGACCGAGGACGGCGTGCCCACCGGGGAAACCGGGCCTAAGCTCGCCAGTCATCACGCGGAGACGCGGCTGCACCTCGCGTTCTCCTGCTACGTCCTGCGCCGTTCGGACAACGCCCTGCTGATCACCCAGCGCGCGCTGCACAAGAAGGTGTGGCCGGGGGTGTGGACCAACAGCGTGTGCGGTCATCCCGCTCCCGCCGAAGCGCTGGAGACCGCCGTGCGCCGGCGGGCGTCGTACGAGCTTGGGCTGCCCGAGCTCGAGGAGCTTGAGTGCGTGCTGCCCACGTACCGCTACCGCACGCCGCCCTTCCAGGGGATCGTGGAGAACGAGTTCTGCCCGGTGTTCGCTGCTTGGACGGACGCTGATCCGCGGCCGAATCCCGAAGAAGTGGGTGGCTGGCGATGGATTTCCTGGGCTGATTACACACAGTGGATCACAGATCCGACGGCCGACGCGAGTTACTGGGCCCGTGATCAATTCGCGCAGCTCAAGGATAAAAAGCCGTTCTCCGCGCTCTGAGCGAAGAAACTGCGCTGAGTGACATCGGCGGAAGTCCGTCGTCCACTTGAGCGAAATTCACCTTCGTCCGTACCGATCACTCAAGCCGCCGCTCCTATACGACGAAAACGATGGAGTGGCGGAGGTCAGAGTGGCGGCGGACGACGAGCTCGGAACGGGGGAGACCGCGCCCGACCTGCTCTCGCTGCACGAGTCCATCGCGGACCTGTTCGCGACGCGCGGCGATTGGCGGCGGGCCTACCGGCACCTGCGTTCCGCGCTCGACATCGCGCGGGCGGGCAGCCTGCGCGACCCGCTCACCTCCAGCTACAACCGCCGTTACCTCGACCAGCGACTGCCCGAACTGCCAGCCGCGGTGGCCGTCGCGCTGGTCGACCTCGACCGGTTCAAGTCCGTGAACGATACGTACGGTCACCTTCTCGGCGACCGCGTCCTCTGCCGGGTGGCCGATCTCCTGCAGGAGGGGCTGCCCGCCGATGCGTTCTGCGCACGGTACGGCGGCGAGGAATTCGCTCTCGTCCTGCCCGGAATCGATCACCGGGGCGCCGTCCGGATCGCCGACGCCGCGCGCCTTCGAGTCGCCCGTCATCCCTGGTCAGAACTACAGCCGGGCCTGCGCGTGACGATCAGTGTCGGCCTCGCGCACGGCACCGGATCCGGGCCGCGCCAGCTCCATCGAGCCGACAATCTCCTTTACGCCGCGAAGCGGGCGGGACGCAACAAGGTCGCTTTTCACGACTGCGAGACCGCGCGGGTAATTACGCACTCTGAGTAACGCACGTCGGCGATTACTCCATTCGCTGAACCCGATCTTCACCTGTTCGTCCGCTTCAGTGTGCCTAAGGGCGACTCATGGTGAAGAAATTCGCGGGAGGGTGTCGTCACGAACGGCGGGTATCCGTACGATAACGAAAAGCTCCCCCGGTACGACGAGTCCTGGGAGACCCGGCGAAGCCGCCGGGTGTTCAAAGGTAAGCCGCCCAGCCTGGCGCCTGACGTGCGAGAGGAGACCGAGTGCCCGACGAGCGCACCACCCCCGGCACCGGTCGCCATTCCGACTCCACGGCTCGCCCCCGCGGCGGACGCCGCCGTTCGATGGACACTCACGGCGGCATCAGCGTGTCCGACGTGGTCGCGCGGCACACCGGCGAACGCCCCGCCTTCACCGACGATCCCGGCACCCGGCACGCGGAACCGGTGAGCCGCCTCGCGGAACCGGCCACCCGCCGGGCCGAGCCGGGCCGTCGCCGCGCGGACACTGACCGCCCCGAACCAGGACGACGGCGAGCGGATCCCGACGCCGGTTTTCGGGGGACGAACGGTCGCGCTGGCCTGCCCGCCGAGCCCGGCCGACGGCGGGCGAACGGGGTCGGCAGCCGGCACGCTGAGCCGGGAGACAGCTCGGAGCTGGGCGGGAGCCTGGCGAACGGGCACGTCAACGGCGCCGCCGGACGCCACGGCGAACCCGCGGACGATGGCGTCGCATCAGCCAACGGGCGAGCCAGCGGCATCGGCGGACGCCACGGCGAACCCGCCGAAGACGGCATCACACCAACCAACGGGCGAATCAACGGCACCGCCGGACGCCACGGCGAACCTGCCGACGACGGCGTCGCGCTGACCAGCAGCCTGGCGAACGGGCGCATCAATGGCGTCAGCGGACGGCGCGGTGAGCCTGCGGAAGGCGGCGTTGCGCCTGCCAGCGGACGAGCGAACGGGCAGGTCAACGGAGTCGCCGGACGACAGGCCGCACCCGCGGACGACGCCCCCGCCGCACCAGCTGACGGGCGAGTCAACGGGGTTGGCAAACGTCGCCGCGAGTCCAGCGGAAGCGGCGTCGATGCGGTTGGCAGTCGGCACGCCGGGCCTGGGGACGACGCCGCGGCTAGTGGCCGACGCGCGAATGGGCACGTCAACGGGGTCGGGAACCGGCACGGCCGGGAGGCGGCCGACGATCTCGGGCCCGGTCATGAGGCCAGCGGACCGGTAGACATCCCTGGGCGGGCAACCGGACCGGCCGATGTCCCTGCGCTGGGAACTCAGAACGGGGCAGGCAACCGGCGTGGGGGCGTTTCGGACGAAGTTGGTCTTCCCGGCGGACGTCGGGCGCGGCGCAGCTCGGACGTCGACGGCGCGGGGCCTGCTCGAGTGGGTGGGCGCGCGCTTCTTGGCGGACCGGTACCGGACGGCGATGCTCAGGCCGCGGAGCCGGGCTCGCGGCGTTATCGGGCCGAGCCGGTTGAGGGACTCGGCGAGACTGGCTATGCGGTGCCGCCGGGTGGTCGGCGCGCTCAGGAAGCTGACCTTCGCCGGACGACTCGGCATGCCGCGCCGGATTCTGAGCCTGGTGACCGTCGCAGCGATCTGAACGGGCGGCCCGCGGCTGGACTTCCCCAAGAGCAGGACGAGGCAGCCGGGCGAGCCGGTGGCCGACGCGGGGAGCCGAACGGGTCTCGGGTGCTGCCTGAAGGTCCTCTGGCGGAACCGGGCGCGCGAGTTCGGCCCGGTTCCGGGGAAGCAGAACCGCAGGCCGGCGTGGACGGGCCTAGTCAGAGGAGCGCCGCAGCAGAGTCTCCCGAGACGGGGATGCGGCCCCGGCGACGGCGGGCGGATGGTCTTCCGCCGCGGCCTCGCCAAGGCGTCGGGGGGCCGGTTTCGCCGGAACCGCCTGGGCCTCGGCGGCCGCACGGGGCGGAGAACGCTCCTGGGCAGCGGCCGACCGGTCCGGAACTGGGCGGGCAACCGGTGGCAGGACCGGGCTCCGGCGGATCGCCTGGTCCGGAATCGGACCGTCCCCGCCGGGCTGGGTCGAGCGCGGCGGCGGTGGAGTCCGCTGGACAAGGCCCGGCGGGACCACGCGTACCTGGCGGAGCCGCCGAGAATCTGGGACCTGAGTCGCTGGCAGTGCCCGGCGGGCAGGATTCCGGTGCCCCTCGGACGCCCAGCCGACGGGCGGCGGGCCCGGGGCGGCCTGGGGTCGGCAACGGGGTGCCCGGCACGCCCGAGGACGAACTTGAGAAGACGCAACTGAGTCCGGCGCTCGAGCCGGGCCCGGTGCGGGGCAAGCAGCCTGAGCGAGGGCGTAACGCGCCATCTCCGGGGCGGCCGAACGCAGCGGCCCCAGGGCTCGAGCAGACTCAGCTCAGCCCGGCGCTGGACGGCAACTCGCCGGACGGACCTCCGCGCCGTCCTGGGGTCAATGGCCGGAACGCGGCGCGGGACCCGGAGCGGACCCAGCTCAGCCCGGCGCTGGCCGGGGAAGTCGAACGTCCGCGACGCAGGCCCGGACCGAATGGTCGGCCCGAGGCAGATGCCGAGCGGACTCAGCTCAGCCCGACGCCAGCCGCCGAAGCGGAACCTCCGCGACGCAGGCCCGCACCCAACGGTCGGCCCGAGGCAGACGGCGAACGGACCCAGCTCAGCCCGACGCCAGCCGCAGAAGGGGACCGCCCCCGACGGAGGCCCGCACCGAACAGTCGGCCCGAAGCAGACGGCGAGCGGACCCAGCTCAGCCCAGCTCTCGAAGCCAAGCAGAGCGCAGCGGATCGGACGCAGTTCACGCCGGTCAAGGGGATCGGGCTCAAGGCCGCCGACGACCCGGAGCAGACTCAGTTCAGCCCGGCGGCGAAGCCGGACCCGGAGCAGACTCAGTTCAGCTCCGTGGCGAAACCGGATCCGGAGCGCACTCAGCTGAGCCCCGCAGTCGAGGTGCCCAAGCGGCCTCGGCGCACCCCGGCGAAGCCTGCGGCGGCCGTTCGGGCCGAGATGGATCCGCTCACGATGACCGACGAGATGGAGGCGATCGACGAGGCGACGCAATACCGTCGCAAGATCGATCACAGTCTCGCTCGGTTCTCCGCCGCGCATGATGACGCCGCGGCCGAAGAAGCGAAGCGGCGGGAGCGGCGCGAGCGGCTCACCACCAAGTCGATGGCGTTGTTCGAGCAGACCCGGACCGCGTTGCAGCGGGTCGTATTGCTCGACAAAGACGAGGAAGAAGAGCAGCCCGCCGAAAAATCGGAGCAGACTCGGCTTCAGGAGAAGAAGCAGCGGCACACCGCGCGCAATGTCCGGATCGGGCGGATCGCGTTGATTGTGGTCGTCGCGCTTATTTTCATCGGCACCGGAGTCGCGTGGGGCGCGGTTACCTGGTTCGACGCCAAGTTCGCTCAGGTGTCCGCGCTGGACGAGAATTCTTCCGACATCCAAAACGCCGAGGGCCAGGCCAACGACGAGAACTTCCTCATGGTCGGCTCCGATTCCCGCGACGGCGCGTCCTCCGAGGAAAACGTCGGAGACGCGGCGAACATCCCCGGCGCGCGGTCGGACACGGTGATGGTGGCGCACGTTCCCGCGGACCGGAAGCGGGTCGTCGTCGTTTCGTTCCCGCGTGACCTCGAAGTCGACCGGCCCGATTGCAATCGGTGGGATCCGGCCAAATCGCAGACTACCGACGAGATCGTGCCCGAGCAGAAGACCGCGAAGCTCAACACGGCCTACGCGGTCGGCGGGCCGCAATGCATGACGAAGGTGATCCAGAAAGTCACCGGCCTGCGGATCAACCACTTCGTCGGCATCGACTTCAACGGATTCAAGGAAATGGTCGACGCGGTGCACGGAGTGACCGTGCACAACGAGAAACCGATCGACGACACGGTGCTCGGCAAAGTGCTGGCCGAAACCGGCGACGTGACCATTTCCGGCGACCAGGCGCTGAGCTACGTGCGCGCCCGGCACGTCAAGGGCGACCCGACCTCCGACTACGGCCGGATCAAGCGGCAGCAGGCGTTCATCGGAGCGCTGCTCAAGAAGGTCATGTCTTCGGATGTCGTGCTGGATCCCGGAAAACTCTCCGGTTTCATCACCGCTTTCGCGCACGCGACGTTCGGCGACAACCTCGGCGTGCAGCAGATGATGACGCTCGCGCAATCGATGCGCGGGCTCAACCCGGCCAATATCAACTTCCTGACCGTGCCCACCGTCGGCCTGCCGAACAAGCGTGGCAACGAAGTCCTGATCCAGGAAAAGACCAAGAGCCTCTTCGACGCGTTGCGCGACAACACGCCGCTGCCGGGCAACCAGCCCGCCGGAACCGCGGCGAACGCGCCGCCCGCCAACGCGGATTCGCGCAAGAGCGCCAGCAACGGCTGAGCACCCGGATTCGTTAGGCGGGGTTCATATGCGGTTCACCCAGCGATGCGGTATTCGGACAGTCCACGACGTAGGGTGTGCTCATGCGTGAGGCCTACCATGTGGAACTCGATCAGCTCGCCGAAAACCTGGCCGCGATGTCGGTCCAGGTCGCCGACGCCATGGAGCGGGCCACCAAAGCACTGCTGGAGGTCGACCTCGGCCTCGCCGAGCAGGTGATCAGCGACGACGCGAAGGTCGACGACGCGCGCGCCGAATGCGAGGAGCAGGCGTACGCGCTGCTGGCGCTGCAGGCCCCGGTCGCGACCGATCTGCGCACCGTGCTCGCCGCCATCCACGCGGCGGAAAGCCTGGAGCGCATGGGAGATCTCGCCCTGCACGTCGCCAAGGCCGCCCGCCGCCGCCACCCGGACCCGGTGCTGCCCGACGCCGTCAAGCCGTACTTCGCCGAGATGGGCCGGGCCGCGGTCAAGCTCGCCCGCCAGGTCGAGGCGATCATCAAGACCAAGGACGTGTCCGCGGCCAAGGACCTCGAGGCCGAGGACGACCAGGTCGACGACCTGCACCGGCACCTGTTCACCGTGCTGATGGACCGCGAATGGCCGCACGGCGTCGCCTCCGCGGTCGACGTCACGCTGCTCGGCCGCTTCTACGAGCGCTACGCCGACCACGCGGTGTCCGTCGCCAAGCGGATGATTTTCGTGGTCACCGGCCGGATGCCCGGCTACGGCACCGACGACGAGGACCTGACCATCTGAGACACCACAACAAAAACCGCCGCCCGGACCGACGGGTGGCGGTTTTTTAGTACCCAGAAAACGGCCGCCCCGGCAAGGAAACCGAGGCGGCCGTCCACAGTGGAATCAGCCGAAGCGGCCCGAGATGTAGTCCTCGGTGGCCTTCTCGTCCGGGTTGGAGAAGATCTTCTCCGTGTCGTTCAGCTCGATCAGCCGGCCGGGCTGGCCGACGCCGGCCAGGTTGAAGAACGCGGTCTGGTCCGAAACTCGCGCCGCCTGCTGCATGTTGTGCGTCACGATGACGATCGTGTAGTCCTTCTTCAGCTCGCCGATCAGGTCCTCGATCGCGAGCGTCGAGATCGGGTCCAGCGCCGAACACGGCTCGTCCATCAGCAGCACGTCCGGCTGCACCGCGATCGCCCGCGCGATGCAGAGCCGCTGCTGCTGCCCGCCGGAAAGGCCGCCGCCCGGCTTGTTCAGCCGGTCCTTGACCTCGTTCCACAGGTTCGCGCCGCGCAGCGCGCGCTCGGCGACCTCGTCGAGCTGCTTGCGGCTCTTCACCCCGCCGAGCCGGAGCCCGGCCACTACATTGTCCTTAATGGACATCGTGGGGAACGGGTTCGGCCGCTGGAACACCATGCCGATGGTGCGGCGCACCTGCACCGGGTCCACCGCCGAGGCGTAGATGTCCTCCCCGTCGAGCAGCACCTGGCCGTCGACGCGAGCGCCGGGAATGACCTCGTGCATCCGATTCAGCGTGCGCAGCACGGTCGATTTGCCACACCCCGACGGCCCGATGAACGCGGTCACGTTCCGCGGCGGGACGTTCAGCGTGACGCTGTCCACGGCGTGGAACTTGCCGTAGTAGATGTCCAGGTCTTTGACGTCGATTCGCTTGGCCATGACTCACTTCTTCTTCGGGGCGACGATGCGGGAAAGGACCGTGGCGAGCAGGTTGATCACGGCGATGATGAGCACCAGGGTGAGCGCGGCTCCCCAGATCCGGTCGAAGCCGACGCTGCCCGGGTCCATCGAGTTGGTCGCGCGCTCGTTGTTCATCACCAGCGGCAGCGACGCCTGCTCCCCGCTGAAGATGTTCCAGTTGACGTAGGACGTGTACCCGACGAGCACCAGCAGCGGCGCGGTTTCGCCCATCACGCGGGCGAGCGCCATCATGATGCCGCCGAGAATGCCCGACAGCGCGGTCGGAAGCACGATCTTCATGATCGTCTTCCACTTCGGCACGCCCAGCGCGTACGACGCCTCGCGCAGGTCGTCCGGCACGATCCGCAGCATTTCCTCCGCCGAGCGGACGACCACCGGAATCATCAGCAGCACCAAGGCCAGCGACACCGCGAACCCGCTGCGCGGCAGGCCGAGCGTGGTGACCCACAGCGCGTAAATGAACAGAGCGGCCACAATGGACGGAACACCGGAGAGGATGTCCACCATGAACGTGGTGGCCCTGGCCAGCTTGCCCCGGCCGTACTCGACGAGGTAAATCGCCACCAGCAGGCCGATCGGCACCGAGATGACCGCGCACACCAGACCCTGCAGCAGGGTGCCGATGATCGCGTGCAGCACGCCGCCGCCGACCTCGTCGCCGAGCACCGAACCGAAGTCCTGGCCCCACCAGTTGCTGTACGGGATCCGCTTGATCCCGTTGGCGATCACCGTGTACAGCACCCACACCAGCGGGATCACGGCGATCAGGAAGGACAGCCACACCAGGACGGTGGCCACGCCGTTCTTGACCTTCCGGGCCGCGCTCACCTGCTGGAAAGCCGGTGTCGTCGCGGGCCGTTCGAGGGTGGTCGACACGGTCACTCCCCCTTCTTGCCGACGATCGAGCGGGCGGCGAAGTTGACCAGGAACGTCAGCACGAACAGCACCAGGCCGGCCGCGATGTAGGCGCCGGCCGAGGTCGGGTTGTTGAACTCGCTGTAGTTCTGGGCGATCTTCGAGGCGAACGTCGCACCGCCGTCGAAAAGGCTCCAGTCGAAGTTGCGGCCCTGCGGGATCAGCAGAATCACTGCCAGCGCAATGGTTTCACCGAGCGCGCGGCCGAGGCCGAGCATCGAAGCACCGACGAAGCCCGCCTTGCCGAACGGCAGCACCGTCGTGCGAATGACCTCCCAGCGCGTGGCGCCGAGCGCGAGCGCGCCTTCGACCTGCGCGGTGGGCGTGCGCTCGAAAACCTCGCGGGTGAGCGACGTGATGATCGGCAGGATCATCACCGCCAGCACGATTCCGGCGGTGAAAATGGTGCCGCGCACGTTCGGCGCGATGTTGCCCGGCGCGAAAATCGGGATCCACGAGAAGGTGGTGTTCACCCACTGGGAGAACGGCTCGATCGCGGGCGCGAACACGAGAATGCCCCACAGGCCGAAAATGATCGACGGCACCGCGGCGAGCAGATCCACGACGTAGGCGAACGGCCGGGCCAGTTTCGGCGGCGCGTACTGGGTGAGGAACAGCGCGATGCCCAGCGAGATCGGCATCGCGATGATCAGCGCCACCAGCGAGGTCGCCACGGTGACCTCGGCGAGATCGGCGATGCCGAACGCCATGTTGGTCGGATCGTTCGTCGACCACCCGTGGTTGAACAGGAAGTTGACCTTGTCCGCCTTCAGCGCCGGAATCGCCTGGACGACCAGGAAAATCCCGATCAGGGCGATCAGGGCGACGACGAAGATCCCGGCCCCGGTGGTCAGGTTCTGGAAGATGCGGTCACCGGCTCGCACCTTCGTCGGCTTCTTCCGCGCGGGGGGCGCATCAGGCGCCGGCGCGGGTGGCTTGTCCGAAATCGGATCCTCCGGGAACGCTCGGGCGGACGACGAACGCCCACCGGGGTCGCCGGTGGGCGTTCGCGTCGAGGATTGGTCGCTCATCGACAGTCTCTAGTCAGCCTTCGTACCAGTCAGGCGGTTCAGGAAATTTCCTTGACGGCCTTCAGCACCTTGTCCTGCAGGCTCTGCGGGATCGGGACGTAGCCCTTGGCCGACAGCGGCTGCTGGCCGTCGGTCGCGGCCACCGTCAGGAACGCCTTGACGGCCTTCGCGACGTCCGGGTTCGAGTACTTCGAGCACACGATCTCGTAGGTCGTCAGCAGCAGCGGGTAGGCGCCCGGCACGTTGCTCGAGTAGATGCCGTTGAGGTCCATCGCCAGGTCGTTGGTGCCCGGGTGGAAGAACTTCGCGGCGTCCAGGGACTTGGCCACGTTCTGCGCGTTCAGCTCGACGCCGCCGGAGCCGCTGTCGATCAGGGCCGGGGTGACGCCGTCCTTGGCGAAGGCGCTCTCCACGTAGGTGATCGAGCCGTCCGCGCCCTTGACGGTGCTCGCGACGCCGTTCGAGCCCTGCGCACCGTTGCCGACGCCGCCGTTGAACTTCTTGCCCGCGCCCTGGGTCCAGACGTCCTTGGCGGCCGCGCCGAGGTACTTCTGGAAGTTGTCGGTGGTGCCCGACTCCTCGGAGCGGGAGACGACCTGGATCGGCTTGTCCGGCAGGTTCAGGTTCTCGTTGCCCTTGACCGCCTTGATGGCCGGGTCGTTCCAGTTCTTGATGCCGCCGTTGAAGATCTTGGCGATGACCTGCGGGGTCAGCGTCAGCTTGTCCACGCCGGACAGGTGGTAGCCGACCGCGATCGGGCCGACGACCAGCGGGATGTTCAGCGCGGGCGAACCGCAGCGCTTGGTGGCGGCCTCGAGGTCGGCGTCCTTGATCGGCGAGTCCGAGCCGCCGAAGTCGACCTGGTTGGCGTTGAACTGCTTGACGCCGGCGCCGGAGCCGGTGCCGTTGTAGTTCACCTTCTGGCCGTCGCACTTCTTGCCGTAGGCCTGGTTGAACACCTCGATGGCGTTCTTCTGGGCCGTCGAGCCCTCAGCGGAAAGCGGGCTCTTGCCCCCGCAGTCGACCTGGGCGGTTCCGGTGGCGGCGGGAGCGGCGGAGTTCGAGCCCGAGCCGCTGTTGGACGCCGAAGGGTCGGAGCCACAAGCGGCAAGGACGAGCGCGGCGCTCGCCACGATGCCGACGGCACCCAGGGGCCGCATGATCTTCACTGCATTTCCTCCACTCGGAGATGTGCCTTTTTGAATCCGGTCGGGATCGGCGGCGGGGTGAGCCGCGCCGAAACCGGACACTAGGCAGCCTCGGTGGACGGCCGTCCTTGGTTGGATGAACGGCAGGTGAACAAGTCACCGTTTGTGAGCAGGACTACTACCCCGAACGGGTGCCGTGGCCTGGTCGTGACCTGCTAGTACGCGGAAAGTAACACAGGTCACCGCTCGCGTCGACCGTGATCACGCACCGTACTGGACGTCGGTCTCGAAACGCTGGAACCCCAGCTTGTTGTACACCGCCAAAGCCGCGGCGTTGTCGCCCTCGACGTAGAGGATCACCCTCGGTAGTCCCCGGGACCGCAGGTAGCGGAGTCCGGCCAAGGTCAGCGCCTTCCCCAGGCCGCTACCCTGAGTAGCAGGATCGACGCCAACCACGTAGACCTCCCCGACCGGGTCGCCGTCGAAACGGCCGGGCACCGGGTCGTGCACCTTCGTCCAGTGGAAGCCGACGACCTCGCCGCTTTCGTTCTCCGCGAGGAAGAAACCGGCCGGATCGAACCAGGCGTGGCGTTCTTCGGCGCGGACCTCGGCGACGGTCAGCGCGCCCTGTTCCGGATGCCAGTCGAACGCGCGCGCGTTGACCGCGACCATCGCGTCCTCGTCCTGGCCGGGGACGAACGTCCGCAGCCGGAAACCGTTGTGCAGCACCGGTTCCGGCCAGTCCGCAGCGGAGACGTCGACGTGCAGGATCAGCAGCTCGCGCTGACGGCCGAGTCCGAGTTTCGCCGCGATCGCGGCCGCACCGGGGTGATCGCCGTGCGCCCACACGCGCAGCCCCGCGTCGGCGCGCTCGACGACCGCCTGCGCGAGCGCGGTGCCGACGCCGCGACGCCGGAAATCCGGGTGCACGAACAGCTCCGCGACCTGATGGCCGTGTGAGTCGCCTTCAGTATCAAGGTGGACGTATCCGGCCGGCGCGCCGTCAAAGCGAGCGAGGAGATGCAGTCCGCCGTCGAAATCACGCGGCAACGGACCGCTCGCGTCGACCTCGGGACGTCCGTCGGTCGCTTTGGCCGCGAGCAGCACTTCGCGCACCGCGTCGTCGGGATCGGTCGTCCAGTCGCCAAGGTCGATAGCCACGAACCGACCTTACCGGCGAACGTCAGCGGGAGGTCAGCTCCGAAGCGTCGGTGGGAACGGCGACAACCGGCTTCGCGCCCTTCGCCGGACGCTCGAACTTGTAACCGACGTTCCGCACAGTGCCGATCATCTGCTCGTGCTCCGGGCCGAGCTTCGCGCGAAGCCGCCGTACGTGGACGTCGACCGTGCGCGTGCCGCCGAAGAAGTCGTAGCCCCACACTTCCTGCAGCAACTGCGCGCGAGTGAAGACGCGGCCAGCGTGCTGGGCGAGGTACTTGAGGAGTTCGAATTCCTTGTACGTCAGCTCGAGCGTGCGACGGCGCAGCTTCGCCGTGTACGTCGCTTCGTCAATGACAAGGTCGCCTACGCGCAGTTCGGCATCCGCCTGCAGGCCGACGCCGTCGCGAGTGGTGGCCAGCCGCAGCCGTGCGTCCACCTCCGCGGGACCGGCGGTGGGCAGCAGGATGTCGTCCGTGCGCCATTCGGAGTTGACCGCGACCAAACCGCCCTCGCCGACGACCGCGATGACCGGCGTGCCCGATTCGTCCTCCGCGCCTTTGAGCAGACGGCACAGGCTCTTCGCGGAAGCGAGGTCGCTGCGCGCGTCGAGAAGGATGACGTCGCGGTGGCCCGCGTCGAGCAGGGCCGTCACTTCCGGCTCGCGTACGCGTACGGTGTGCGGCAGCAGGTCCAGCGCGGGTAATACGGAGGTAGCGTCGAGTTCCCCCGTCAGCACCAGCAGGTCCAAGCTCATGATCCGCACCGCCTTCAGATTCGTCGCCTCGAACGTGGCGTCGGTCGGTGCTAAGTGAGAATAGCGGGTGAACACCCCGGCACCTAGCGCGTGCTGGATCGATCACACCTGGGCCGATGGTCCGGGCGTGACCCGCACCACGACGAAATCCACCCGAACAGGAGAACCGAGGCGATGGCGAGCAGGCCCGTGACCCGGGACGACCGACCGGCCAGCAACCCCGGCAGCGGCCGGCGAGGCAGGCGCGTACGGCGGTGGCTCATCGTGCTGGGAGTGCTGGTGCTCCTGCTGGTCGGTGCGGATTTCGGAGCGGCGGCCTTCGCCGAGCACACGATCTCGCAGAAGGCCCGCGCACAGCTCGGGCTGAGCGACGATCCGTCGGTCACCATCCACGGCTTCCCGTTCACCGTGCAGGCGCTCTCGGGTGACTACAGTCACATCACCGTTTCCGCGGACGGCGTGCCCGTCGGCAGCGAACTGCGCGACCTGCGCGTGAGCGCCGAACTGGAGGACGTGATCGCGCCGCTGTCGGACCTGACGTCCGGCAACACCAAGGCGGTGAAGATCGGCAAGCTCACCGGCGCGGTGACGATCAAGGCGTCCGACCTCGCCCGGGTCTCGCCGCTGAACAAGATCCAGAACCTGAAGATCGAGCAGTCGACCCAGGCGTACGTGAAGTACGGCGACACCGAGCAGGGCAAGCAGCCGGACCCGACGCCGACCAACGCCGACGGCGAACCGGCCGACGGCACCAGCGCGGGCGTGCGGATCTCCGGCGACGTGCAGGTGGCCGGGCAGAAGGTGGAGATCTTCTGCTTCGCGCTGATCCAGCTCAAGGAAAAGACGATCTCGATCGTGCCTTACCGGTTGCAGTTCGGGAATGACCAGACGACCACGATCGTTCCGGAAGCTGTGCAGAAAGCTCTGCTGCCGAACTTCCGGGCGTCCATCTCGACGACCCGGCTGCCGCTGTCGGTCACCCCGACCGCGGTCCGCGTGGACAGCGGTTCGGTGACGATCAAGGGCGAAGCGCACGACGTGAACTTCGCCGACCTGTCCGCCAACCACGGAGGCTGATCCCGGTGACCGGAGTGTGGGTGCTGCTGGCGACGCTGGTCGTCGCGACGGCCGCGGGCCTCGTCCTGCGCGCCCGCAACGGGCGGATCCGCGCGGCCAAACCGGCCGCCGCGACCCGCCCGCTCCCCGCTCCGGTCGCCGAGGCCCTTGATCCGCAATCCGCCGTCACCCTGGTGCAGATCTCCACCACCTTCTGCACCCCGTGCCGGCACACGCGGGCGATTCTGTCGTCGCTCGCGGAGAAGACCGACGGCCTGCACCACGTCGACCTGGACGTCACCGAACGTCCCGAGGTCGCGCAGGCGCTGTCGGTGCTCAGCACGCCGACCACGCTCGCGCTGGACCCGGAAGGCCGGGAACTGCTGCGCGTGGGCGGCGTGCCCAAGTGCCCGGAGCTGCTCGAGGCGCTCCGCCCGCATCTGGCCGCCGCGTCGCACTGACCCGCGCGGTCCCTGCCTCCCCGGCCTCCCGGTGCCGCCCCAATGTGGCATTGGGTGCGTCGCACGCACCCAATGTGGCGTTCGGTGCGTCAGATGCACCCAATGCCACATTGGGGAAGCGCCTGGCACCGCGGTCCGCGATGGTTGATTCTCAGGATCCGGACCTCGTCCCAAGGAATGAACATGGTTCCGGGAGCGAGCGAGCCTGGGTACCCTCCCCCCTGTGGACGAGCTGCCCATCACCCTCCTGACGCAGCGCCGCGCGGTCGATTTCTGCCGCGTGCGCAGCAGCTTGTGTCTGCCTTTTTCCGGTCGGCGCTGAAGCACGTCTCGCGCCGTCCCGCCGCTCGACCCGTCTTCGCCGCGTGCGTCCGCACGCCCTTCCCCTCGCACTGAGCAGGAGGAACCCATGTCCGCCGGACCGGCCGTAGACCCGCGAGGTCCCAGGTTCGCCGCGATCGTGACCACGGTGGTGCTCGCCGTCGTGCTCGTCACGCAGTGGTGGCCCTTGCTCGCGCTGCAGACCGTGGTCTTCGCGATCGGGGCGTTCGTCGGGCTCAAGCCCGCGCCGTACTCGGTGCTGTACCGGCTCGTGGTCGCGCCGCGGCTCGGGCCGACGACCGAACGCGAGGACGCCGCCCCGCTGCGGTTCGCGCAGGCGGTCGGGTTCGTGTTCGCGCTCGTCGGCACGATCGGCTTCGCGACCGGCGTGACGCCGCTCGGCGTCGTCGCGACCGCGTTCGCGCTCTTCGCCGCGTTCCTCAACGCGGCTTTCAACTACTGCCTCGGGTGCCAGGTGTACCTGCTGATCAAGCGTTTCAGCCCCGCGCGGGCGTCCTCGTAAAACCCCATCCATCCATGCCCCCGCCACCACCCTCAACCGACAGCGCTGCGCGCCGCAGTATCGATCAGAAAGAGAGCCAGCCTCCCATGAGCCGAGAAGACGTCCTGGTCACCACCCAGTGGGCCGAGGAAAACCTGGACACCCCGGGCGTGGTGTTCGCCGAGGTCGACGAGGACACGACCGCTTACGACAACGGGCACATCCGCGGCGCGGTGAAGCTCGACTGGCGCAACGACCTCCAGGACGGCGTCCGCCGCGACTTCGTCAACAAGGAGGGCTTCGAGAAGCTCCTGTCGGAGAAGGGCATCTCGAACGACGACCGCGTGATCCTCTACGGCGGCAACAACAACTGGTTCGCCGCGTACGCGTACTGGTACTTCAAGCTCTACGGCCACGAGAACGTGCAGCTGCTCGACGGCGGCCGCAAGAAGTGGGAGCTCGACGGCCGCGAGCTGAACTCCGACGAGGTCAAGCGCGAGCCGACCAACTACAAGGCCAAGGACCAGGACCTGTCGCTGCGCGCGTTCCGCGACGAGGTCGTCCAGTCGATCGGCTCGAAGAACTACATCGACGTGCGCTCGCCGGACGAGTTCTCCGGCAAGCTGCTCGCCCCGGCGCACCTGCCGCAGGAGCAGTCGCAGGTGCCGGGCCACATCCCGGGCGCGCTGAACGTGCCGTGGGCGAAGGTCGCCAACGAGGACGGCACCTTCAAGTCCGAGCAGGAGATCAAGGACCTCTACGCCGAGGCCGGCTACGACGAGAGCAAGCCGACCATCGCGTACTGCCGCATCGGCGAGCGTTCGTCGATCGCCTGGTTCGCCCTGCACGAGCTGCTCGGCCAGCAGGACGTGAAGAACTACGACGGTTCGTGGACGGAATACGGTTCGCTGGTCGGCGTTCCGGTCGAGTTGGGAGCTAAGTGATGGCAGACGGCTGCAGCGCACCGGCACAGGTCGCGACCCCGGCGGACTTCGACACCAACGGTCAGGTCGTGCTGGCCGGCAAGGTCACCGGCGCGGAGGGACCGGTCGGCGGCGCGTTCGTCCGGCTGCTCGACGGCGGCGGCGACTTCGCCGGCGAGGTCGTGTCCTCGGCGGACGGCGACTTCCGGTTCTACGCGGCTGAGGGTTCCTGGACGGTGCGCGCGCTGCACCGCACGGGCAACGGCGAGGCCAACGTGACCGCGGAGGGGCCGGGCCTGCACCAGCTGGCCATTTCGGTTGCCTGACAAGGTTTTCTCGCAGAAGGGCCCCTCGGTTGCCGAGGGGCCCTTCTCGCGTCCGCGGGAACGCTTGACCTCAAGGCGGCTTGAGGACCCAAGCTCGCTTGCGTGACGCAAACGAAAACCGTTACGCGGAGCCCATTGCTGGCCACCGCCGTGTTCCTCGGCAGCTTCATGGCGTTGCTCGACGCGAGCGTGGTGAGCATCGCGCTGCCGACCATCCAGCGCGACCTGCACGCCGAATTCGCTGACCTGCAATGGATCGTGGACGGATACACCGTCGGGCTCGCCGCGCTGATGCTCACCGGCGGCACGCTCGGCGACCGGTACGGCCGCAGGCGGATCTACCTCGGCGGGCTGGCCGTGTTCACGCTCGCCTCGCTGGGGTGCGGCCTCGCCCCGACGCTCGGCTTGCTCATCGCCGCCCGTGTGCTGCAAGGAATCGCGGCCGCCGCGGTCATCCCGGGCGGACTCGCGCTCCTCGCGCACGCGTATCCGGAGCCGCGGGAACGGGCCCGGATGCTGGGGGCGTGGGGCGGAGTGGCCGGATGCGCGCTCGTCATCGGCCCGCTCATCGGCGGACCGATCACCGACGCGCTCGGCTGGCCGACCATCTTCCTGATCAACCTGCCGATCGGAATCTTCGCGGTACTCGCTGGCCGCCGGGGTCTCGAGGAGTCGTCCGATCCGGCGCACGGCGCGCTGGACTTGCCGGGACAGCTGCTCGGCGCGCTATGGATCGGATCCTTCACTTACGCCGTGATCGCGTCCGACATCGTGGCCGCCGCGCTCGGCGCACTCGGCTTGACCGCGTTCATCGTCGTGGAGCTGCGCGCCCCGCATCCGATGCTGCCGATCCGGCTGTTCGGCAAGTTCCGGTTCGCCGCCTCGATTTTCACCTCGTTCGTCCTCGGCTTCGCGTGCTATCCGCTGCCGATGCTGCTCGCCGTGTACCTGCAGCAAGCCTGGGGCAGCACCGCCTCGGCGACCGGCGTGCAGATGCTGCCGTACGTCGTCGCCAACGCCGTTCTCGCGTTCTTCTCCGGACGGCTCGCCGGCCGGTTCACCGCGGAACGCGTGCTGCCGGTCGGTCTCGCCATCACGGCGGCGGGCAGTCTCGCCTTCCTGCTGGTCGACGCCGCGAGCCCGTACTGGCTGCTCAGCGTCCCGCTGACGCTGTCCGGCGTCGGACTGGGCCTGAGCATCACCCCGACCAACGTCGTCGGCCTCGCCGGGCTTCCGGTGCGGCGCACGGGCACCGCGGCCGGCACGGTGAACGCCGCGCGGCAGGTCGGAATGGCGCTCGGCGTGGCCGCGCTCGGAGCCCTCCTCGATCAGGGCAGCACGCTCACGTCCGGGCTGTGGACCGCGATGGCGGTGGCCGGAGCGGCGCTGCTGGCGGTGACCGTCCTCACCGCCGCGACCCTGCGCGGCGCTAGATGAGCCGGGGCGGACTATTGTCCTCGCTGTGGAGACCTTGTTTACGACCCTGTTGATCATCGCGGGCATCGCCACCGTGTGGTTCGCGGTCTACGTCGTCTACCGGCTGTACGCCGACCAGCGCTGATCAGCATGACGAGTGGCGACGAAGCCATCGCGGCAGCCGAGAAGCGGGCGGAAAGCACGCGCGACCGCAACCTGCCGTTGTGGGACGACCTGCCGATCCCGAACGACACGGCCAACCTGCGCGAGGGCCCGAACCTGAACGACGCGTGCCTCGCGCTGCTGCCGCTCGTCGGCGTCTGGCGCGGCGAGGGCGAGATCGACTACCCGACGATCGACGGGCCGATCAAGTTCGCCCAGCAGCTGACCGTCTCCCACGACGGCCGCCCGTTCCTGTTCCACGAGGCGCGCTCGTGGCTGCTGAACGAGGACGGCAGCGTGCTGCGGCCGGCCGCCCGCGAAACCGGGTTCTGGCGGCCGCAGGAGGACGACACCCTGGAACTGCTGCTCACGCACAGCTCCGGCATCGTCGAGCTGTTCTACGGCAAACCGCGCAGCCAGACGGCCTGGGAACTCGGCACCGACGCGGTCATCCGCACCGCGACGGCCAAGGAGGTCACTGGTGCGCAGCGGCTGTACGGCCTGGTGAACGGCGACCTCGGCTACGTCGAGGAACGCGCGATGGTCGGCCAGGAAATGCAGCCGCACGCCTCCGCGCTGCTGCGCCGCGTGGTGGGCTGAGGCTCCGGGAGACGCCGTGCGCTGGCGGCGGTACGGCGAAGACGCCGCCCTGCTCGACTGCGCCTCGCTCGAGGAGATGAGCGCGGCCCGGGCCACCCTCCTCGAAGCCGCGCTCGACGGGGTCGAGGAGATCGTTCCCGGGGCGCGCACCCTGCTGGTGGTCGGGACCGCGGCGGCTCGGGAGGCCGCGCGATCGCTGCTGGCTTCGGCCGATCTGGCGCATCCGCCTGCCGGGGACGGCCGCGAAGTTGTTCTGGACGTGCGCTACTCCGGCGAAGATCTCGCCCTGGTCGCTGAGGACGCGGGGCTCACCGTCGACCAGGTCGTCACTCTCCACACCAGCGCGGTCTACACGGTCGCGTTCACCGGTTTCGCGCCCGGTTTCGGTTATCTCGCCGGACTTCCCGCCGAACTGCGGCAGCCGCGGCTCAGTTCTCCGCGCACCCGCGTTCCCGCCGGGTCGGTGGCCATCGCGGACGAGTACACCGGCGTCTATCCGCGCGAATCCCCTGGTGGCTGGCGGTTGCTCGGACACACCGAGGCGACGCTGTTCGACCCTTCCGCCGCGCAGCCGGCGTTGTTCACGCCCGGTCTCCGAGTGCGGTTCCGGAGCGTCTGATGCGTGCGCTGGAGATCGTCTCGCCCGGTTCGCTGGCTTTGGTGCAAGACCTCGGCCGCCCTGGTTACGCACATCTGGGCGTCCCACCGTCGGGTGCCCTCGACGTCGCCGCGTTGCGACTCGGCAACCGGCTCGTCGGCAATCCCGAGGACGCCGCCGGGATCGAAACCGTGCTGGGCGGGCTGACCGTCCGGGCCGCTGCTTCGTGCACCGCCGCGGTGACCGGACCACCCGTCGCGGTGTCCGTGGGCGGCAGGGAAATGGGCTCGCACACGCCGATTCCGTTGCAGCCAGGCCAAGAACTGACCATCGGCCGACCCGCGACCGGATTGCGCTGCTACCTGACGGTGTCCGGCGGCGTCGCGGTTCCGCCGGTGCTGGGGAGCCGGTCGACGGATGTCCTTTCTGGACTGGGACCGTCTCCGTTGGACGCGGGCAGGACGGTCCCCCTCGGTCCCGTCACCGGTGTTCCGTCCGGTGCCGACGTGGTCGCCGCCCCGCCCGCGCCGCCGCAGCTGACCGTGCCGGTTCTGCTTGGCCCCCGCGACGACTGGTTCGCCGACGCCACGAGCGCGCTCAACGCACAGTGGACAGTCACCGAGGAATCCAACCGAGTGGGGGTCCGCCTGGACGGGCCGCCACTACGTCGAGTGTCCACTTCGGAGTTGCCCAGCGAAGGCGTGCTCACCGGCGCGATCCAGGTCCCGCCGAACGGATTGCCGCTGGTCTTCCTCTCCGATCACCCGACCACCGGCGGTTATCCCGTGGTCGCGGTCGTGAGACGGGCGTCACTCGGAGCACTCGCGCAAGCACGCCCCGGAACCTTGGTGCGGTTCCACGCGTCCTTCTGAGCGTGGAACGGGTAACGATCACCGGCGGCGCGGGTTTCCTGGAGCTGAACACCGGAGGACGGGCGGAGCTGCCGCAGTCGCTGCGCATCGCGCTCGCGACCGGTCAGGTCCGCCTGCCGCTGGCGGAAACCCTCCGCGACCTGCTGGCGCTGCTCGTCGACGGCCACTACCGGGTGAGCGGCCCCCAACGCTTCGAAGCGGCGACGCTGGCCCCGGCGACCGACTGGCCGGACGACGACGACGCCGGAGTCGCTTACTACCGCACGGCAATCCGGTCAGGACACCGGCCAGTGGCGGTGGTTTTGTCCGGTACGCGGCCGATGCTGGTGGACGGGCACCACAAGATCAGCGCGTACCGGGCGGAGGGGGTCACGCCGTCGGTGGTGCTTATTTCTGCTGCTCGGGCCGAAAGTTCCAGCTAACTTCGGGGAGATGACCGAAGATCGGCAGGTGTTCCGCGGCGGGCTGAACACGGTCGTCCGGATCGGCTCTACGGTCCGGCGCGACCGCGGGCCGTGGAGCGACCGGGTCGCCGCGCTGCTGCGCCACCTCGAAGACGTCGGATTCCGGCAGGCTCCGCGGTATTTCGGCAGCGAAGGCGACACCGACGTGCTGGAGTTCCTGCCCGGCGAGGTCAGCGATTACCCGCTCACCCCCGCGGCTCGCAGCACCACCGCGTTGATTTCCGCCGCGAAGCTGCTGCGCAGGTACCACGACGCGACTGCGGACCTCGTCCTTCCCGGCGGCTGGATGCTGCCCGACCGAGAACCGGCCGAGGTCATCTGTCATGGCGACTTCGCGCCGTACAACTGCGTGCTGCGCGGCGAAGAAGTCGTGGGCCTGATCGATTTCGACACCGCGCATCCCGGCCCGCGCTTGCACGACCTCGGCTACGCCGTCTACCGGTTCGCGCCGCTGACCGATCCGGCCAATCAGGACGGTTTCGGCTCGATCGAAGAGCAGGCCGCCCGCGCGAAGCTGTTCTGCGACAGCTACGGATTCACCGACCGCGCGGCGGTGCTCGAATCGGCCGTCGCCCGGCTGCGCGACCTGGTGCACCTCATGCGCACCCAAGCCGCGTCCGGCCACGAGGGCTTTGCCAGCCACCTCGCAGCCGGACACGATCGGGTCTATCTGCGGGACCTCGCGCACATCGAGGCGAACCGTGCTCAGTACTCGCTCTCGTAAGCCGCCACCAGCTCCCCGTGCAATGCGGTCGAATCCGGCAACTCCGTGCCGTTCAGCGTGTGCACCCGGGTCACCTTCCGGACCGACGACGTGAGGAAAACGCCTTCCCCGCGCAGCAAGTCGTCCACCGACAGCGGCTCCACCTTCACCGACCAACCGGCCTTCTCCGCGCCGCGGAACAACGCGTACTGCGTCGTTCCTGGCAGGATGCCAACAGTGGACGGCGGGGTGTACAGCGTGCGCTCCTTAGCCAGCACGACCGTCGAGGTCGGGCCTTCGAGCACCGAATCGTCGGTAGCGGTGAAGATCACATCCTGGGCTCCGCGCCGGGCCGCCTCGCGGAGGGCGGCCATGTTCATCGCGTAGGAAACCGTTTTCGCGCCCAGCAAAAGCCACGGGGCGCGTTCGGCGAGTTCCGGGCCGAAACCGCGTTCCAGAGTCACCACCGAAACGCCTTCGGTGCGCGCCCGCAGCACCTTCTCGTCGACCTCCAGGCCCATCGCGAACGCCGTCGGCTTGCCCTCCGGATCGCCGTCGACACCCCGCGTGTACACGAGTTTCAGCGCGATCTCCGGACCGCCCTGCCACGCGTCGACGACTGCCTGTGCGGCGCGCGCGAAGCCGTCGAGGTCCGGGGCGGGCAGGTCCAGCATCGCCGCGGAACGGGCGAGCCGGTCGAGGTGCGGACCCATTTCCCGCGGCTTTTTCACTGCCACGAGGATCGTTTCGAACACCCCGTCTCCGCGCAGCAGGCCGAGGTCGTCCACCCGGAGGTGAGCGGCTTCGGGGTCGGCCAGTGAACCGTCGAGGAAGGCGAGAACGCGCATCCCCACAAGGTACTCACTTACTCTTAGGGTTATGCCGTACAGCTCGCCGCTGCTCGAAATCCCCCGCGCGGTCGCCGCGCCCGAGGGCCATCCGGAAGCCGGAGTTCCGTGGCACTGGGGCGATCCGTTCGCCGAGCAGCGCACCGCCGCCCGAGGAGTGGTCGTGATCGACCGCTCGCACCGAGAAATCCTCGCTGTCACCGGCGAGGAACGCTTGTCCTGGCTGCATTTGGTGATCTCGCAGCACGTCACCGAACTCGCCGGGAACACCGGCACCGAGGCGCTCGTCCTCGACAGCCAGGGCCACGTCGACACCCACTTCGTGCTCGCGCACGCCGGCGAGACGGTGTACCTCGACAGCGACCCCGGTCCGCTCGTCACGAGCGCGTTGCCCAAGGGCGGCAAGCAAACCCTGCGCGAGTACCTCGAAGCGATGAAGTTCTGGTCCAAGGTCGAGATTCGCGACGCGACCGAAGAACTCGCCGTTCTTTCGGTGCTCGGCCCGGAGACCGACAGCGTGCTGGGCGTTGAACTCGGCACCGAGCCGTACTCGGTGGCCGCGCTGCCCGAAGGCGGTTTCGCGCGCCGGATGCCGTGGCCGACGCGAGCGGGCGCGGATCTCGTGGTGCCGCGCGCTCAGCTCACTCAATGGTGGCAACGGCTCACCGACGCGGGCGCGCGTCCGGCCGGCTCTTGGACGTTCGACGCGCTGCGCGTGGAATCGCGGCATCCGCGCCTCGGCGTCGACACCGACGAACGGACGATCCCGCACGAGGTCGGCTGGATCGGCTCGGCCGCGCACGTCGCGAAGGGCTGCTACCGCGGCCAGGAAACCGTCTCGAAGGTGCACAACGTCGGCCGCCCGCCGCGGTATCTCGCGCTGCTGCACCTCGACGGTTCGCCGGAGATCACGCCGGAGACCGGCGATCCGGTGAAGCTCGGCGAGCGCGTCGTCGGCCGGATCGGCACGGTCGCGCAGCACCACGAACTCGGGCCGATCGCGCTGGCGCTGGTCAAACGTTCGGTGCCGGGCGGGGCGGAACTGCTGGCAGGCGACGAGGACCGAGTGGTCCAGGCCACTGTCGATCCGGACTCGGTGCCGGCCGTTCACGCGGCGCCCGGACGGGAAGCGGCGCAGAGACTCCGGGGCTGAAGTGAACTCGACGGTAGCGTCGTCGCCGAATGTGGAGCAGGATGTGCCCGTGATCGAAGTGCGTCCCGGCGGGCGACGACGGATCGACCGCGTCCTCGGCCCGGGATATCTCACCGGACTAGGCGACTTGCCGCTCCCGGTGCTGCGCGAGCGGCGCGACGAGGCCGCGCAGGAAGAGACGGACCTGTCCTACCTGCGCCGGCTCCTGCACGCCCGCATCGACATCGTGCGCGCCGAACAGGAGCGCCGCTCGTCCGGCGGGGAAAGCAGCATCGTCGACCGGCTCGCGTCCATCCTCGCCGACAACGCGCTCGGCCCGGCCGCCGGTTCCGGCCGCCACCAGCAGCTCGAACCGTCGCGCGCGGGCGAGCACCGCAGACACGCGGAAGCGCTGATCGGCGACACCGGGCTCACCGACGTCGGCTCGCTCACCGACGCCAAGCTCGCCGCCGCGCTGGACACCTACGCGGCCGAGGAAGCCTCCGTGTCCTCCTTCCGCCGCCAGGTCCAGACCGTGATGGACACGCTCAACGCCGAGATCGCCGCGCGCTACAGCAGCGGAGCGGCCACTGTGGACCAGCTGCTGGACAGCGAACTGGGGCGCGTCGAGGAATGACCGGCCAGCCGATCCTCGTCGAGGTCGTCCGGAACGGGTTCGTCGAGAGCGTCCACCACGGATGCCTCGTCGTGACCGCGCCAGACGGCTCCGTTCTGTTCTCCGCGGGCGACGTGACCAGCCCGTTCTTCCCCCGGTCGGCGAACAAGCCGCTGCAGGGCGTCGGGATGCTTCGCGCCGGACTCGGCTACGACGGCGCGGACCTGGCGCTGGGGTGCGCCTCGCATTCCGGCGAAACCGGACATGTCGAGCGCGTCGCCGCCATGCTCGCCGCCGCTGGGCTCGATCCGTCGGCACTGGCCTGCCCGGCCGAGTTCCCGATCGGCGAGGACGCCCGCCGCGCGGCTGACGAGCCGCGGAAGATCACCATGAACTGCTCGGGCAAGCACGCCGCGATGCTCGCCACCTGCGTCGCGAACGGCTGGCCCACCGACGGCTACCAGCTGCCGGACCATCCGCTGCAGGTCCAGCTCGCGAAGACGGTCGAGGAGCTGACCGGCGAGTCCATCGCCGCGGTCGGGGTCGACGGCTGCAGCGCCCCGCTGTTCGCCTTCTCGCCGACCGGGCTCGCGCGATCGTTCGGCCGGCTCGCGCAGGCCAGCCCGGGCACCGACGAACGGCGGGTGGCGGACGCGATGCGGGAGCACCCGTGGCTGGTCGCGGGCACCGGCCGGGAAGACACCCGGCTGATGCAGGCCGTGCCCGGGCTGCTGTCGAAGAGCGGCGCGGAAGGTGTTCTGGCGTTCACGCTGGGCGACGGCACCGCGTGCGCGATCAAGATCGCGGACGGCAACAAGCGGGCCTTGGCACCGCTGGCTATGGCCGTGCTCGCCCGGCTGGGCGTCGAGACTCCGGACGAGCTGGCCGACCTGGCTCACCCGCCGGTGCTCGGCGGCGGCAAACCGCAGGGCGAGCTGCGGGTCAGTTGGAGTGCTCCTTAGCCGCGAGGTCGCCCCAGAACTCGCGCAGCTGCGAAAACAGCTCGGCCAGCTCCTCGACGTTCCCGGTGCGCAGCGCGTCGAGGATGTCGTGGACCTCCTCGGCGGTGGAGTCGGCGTCCAGCAGCGAATCGGCGAACAGCTGCACGAGACCGCCGTAGTCCAGTTCGACGACCGAGTCCGGGTCGAAGCTCTCCAGCCACTGCCGGGTCTGCGAGAGCACCCGGCCGGGGCCGGAGTCGCCGAAGGTCGTCTCGATCAGCTCGGCCGCCTCGGACGCCCGCCGGAGCGCGGCCGACATCGGCGTGCGCCAGGACGCCTCCCGCTCCGGATCGGCCGGGCCGCTGCCCAGCACGAGCTTGCGTTCGTCCGGGTCGACCAGCGAGAACCAGGGCAGCGGGACGGTCCAGGTGGTGGTGAGGGTGTGCGCGGCGGCCGCGGTGAGGTCGGTCATCGCGGCCTTGGCCTGCGCGCGGGCCCGGTCCGCCGTGACGCCGCCCGCGTCGAGGACCGCGATCCGCAGCGCCGGCTCGGCGTCGGCGAGGAAGGTGCTCAGCGCCGCGGCGGAGCGGGCGCGCAGTTCGAGCGGGCACACGAACGGGCCCTCGGCCGAGTGGCCGGCGGGGACGTCGGCCGGATCGAGCACGAGCACGTCGTTGACGAGGCTCGGCGAGGGACGTCCGTCGCGCAGCTGCGCGGGCAGCAGCCGCACCGGAGCCGCCGCCTGTGACTTGAGCCACATCCACTGTTCGCGTTCGCCGATCCCGACCCGGCTGAGCCCGCCCGCGAAAACGGCCTGGACCAGCTGTTGCGCGGGAGGATCGCCCAGCGCGCGCAGAGGTTCGTACACCCGCAGATAGGCCGCGAAGGGTCGGAGCACCCGAGCATCGTGGCACGCCGACCAGCGCCGATCCGCATCGACGTGCCGGTAACCGGCGTCCGGCGGACACTGTCGCGACGAGCACACCGTGCCACGTCGCATCCAACCCCCGGGACACGGTACGGTGTCAGCAGGAAAGAACTGTCGAGACGATGCGGGGCCGCCGATTCCCCCGGCCGCCCCGCCCCTGTGCGAGGGGGTCGAGCCATGGGGCGCGGCCGGGCTAAGGCCAAGCAGACGAAGGTGGCGCGCGAGCTCAAATACAGCTCCCACGAAACCGACTTCGATGCTTTGCAGCGCGAGCTGTCGAGTAGTTCCTCGGACAACCACGAGGACGACAAGCGGTACGAGGACCCGTACGACGACGGGTACGACGAGTACCGCCGTTGACGCAGGCACACGACACGCGAGGGCGGAATCGGACCGAGGTCCGAGACGCCCTCGTGCGTTGTGTGCTGCCCGTTTTCTCCGGCTCTGCCGGTGAGGTGACGAAGGAGTGGGACGGGTGAGCGACATCGCACGAGTAGGTGTGGTCGGAGCAGGGCTGATGGGCTCCGGCATCGCCGAGG
Organism: Streptomyces sp. AA4; assembly: GCF_000158875.1. NCBI lineage: Bacteria > Bacillati > Actinomycetota > Actinomycetes > Kitasatosporales > Streptomycetaceae > Streptomyces > Streptomyces sp. AA4. The sequence continues at coordinate 8,117,118 of NZ_GG657746.1, forward strand.
TGCACGCCAGGTCCGGGTTGGACGTGCTGGTCACCGAGGTGAACCAGCCCGCCCTCGACGCGGGAAAGGCGCGCATCGAGAAGTCGCTGCAGCGCGGCGTCAAAAGCGGCAAGCTGGCCGCCGAGGACGCCGAGGCGGCTCTCGGGCGGCTGCGCTTCACCACGGACCTCGCCGAGTTCGCCGACCGCGATCTCGTCGTCGAGGCCATCCTGGAACAGGAGCAGGCCAAGGTCGACGTGTTCCGGGAACTGGACAAGATCGTCGAGCGCGAGGACGCGGTGTTCGCGTCCAACACGTCGTCGATCCCGATCATGAAGCTCGGCATGGCCACCGGCCGTCCGCAGCAGGTCGTCGGCATCCACTTCTTCAACCCGGTGCCGGTGCTGCCGCTGGTCGAACTGGTCCCGTCGCTGCTGACCAGCGAGGAGACCGCCCGCCGGGCCGAGGAGCACGCCACCGGCGCGCTGGGCAAGACGGTGATCCGATCGCAGGACCGGGCCGGGTTCATCGTGAACTCGCTGCTCGTGCCGTATCTGCTGTCGGCGATCCGGATGATCGAATCGGGCTTCGCCTCGGCCGAGGACATCGACCGCGGCATGGAGCTGGGCACGGCGCACCCGATGGGTCCGCTGCGGCTGTCCGACCTGATCGGCCTCGACACCATCAAGGCGATCGCGGACTCGATGTACGCCGAGTTCAAGGAGCCGCTGTACTCGTCGCCGCCGCTGCTGCTGCGCATGGTGGACGCGGGGCTGCTCGGCAAGAAGACCGGCCGCGGGTTCTACTCGTACTCCTGACTTTAGTTGCGGGGACGGGCAACCTTTCCCCGCTGTGCCCGGCCGGGCGGCTCGCTTGACTGTGCGGCATGACTTCGACGTTCGTCTTCGCCGCCGGTGCCAACGGCGTGTCCGCCGCCCCGCCGGAACTCGTGCTGCGCGGATATCGCGGGGTGGGGGTGCCGCAGCCGGAACAGCAGTTCCGGCGGTCGTACCAGGCTCCGCAGGATCTCGGCGCGTTCGCCACCGAACCGTCGGCGCTGGCCGGCGTGACCGTGGCCGACCAGGTCGCGTCCACGGTGGACGTCGTGCGCCGGGCCGCGGAGCTGGGTCCGGTCGTGCTGGTCGGGTCGAGCATCGGCGGCGCGCTGGTCACGCTCGTCGCCGAAGAGGTCCCGGAGCTGGTGTCGGCGCTGGTCTACGACGCCGCGTTCTGCTGCGTCGCGCTGCCGACGCCGGAGGAGTACCTGGCCACGCCCGAAGCCGCGACGTCGCAGGTCGGGGCGATGCTCGGGTTCCTCGCGGCCGATCCGGCGGTGGTCGGGGTGATGCGCTTCAACTGGCGGTCTTCCTCGGCGGAGGCGCTGGACGCGGCGAAGGCGGCGCTCTGCGCGGACGCCACCGACGGCGAGTTCTACGCCCTGCTCAACGCGATGGCTCCGGACGACATCATCGGCCGCAGCGCCACCGACTCGCGCGGCACGCCGGAACGCTGGGGCCGCGTCCCTCGGCACTACGTCCGGCATCTCCAAGACCACCTGGTGCCGCTCGCCCTGCAGGACCGGATGATCGCCGAGGCCGACGCGCGAACGCCCGGCAACCCGTTCGAGGTGCACGACCTCGACACCTCGCACTTCCCGAACGCGGCCGGGATGGCTCAGTTCGTCGAGGTGCTGGACAAGGTGGGCCAGTCGCTCAGGTGAACGACGCTCGTCGGGCGGCCCGGCGCAGCACCGTCAGGATCGACGGGCCCAGCACGAGGATCGCGACCAGATTCGTGAGCGCGCGGCCGGTGTCCCAGCCCAGGGTGGAGGTCAGCACGGTGAAGACCAGGAACCGGTGCAGGTTGTCGCCGAGCGGGCCGCCGGGGACGAAGTCCAGCGCGGTGTGGTTCGCCAGGAACGGCCAGGTGAACAGGCTCATCGCGAGGCCGTAGAAGTAGGCGGCGACCACGCCGTAGAACGCCAGCAGCGCGATCTCCGACCGGCCCTTCGCCCGGCGCGGCAGCAGCCCGGCACCAAGGCCGACCAGGGAAGACGCCAGCATCTGGAACGGCAGCCAGGGCCCGACGCCTCCGGTGAGCAGAGCGGACGCGAACAGCGACGTCGAACCGAGGACGAACCCGAAGCCCGGCCCGAAGACGCGTCCGGCCAGCACGAGCAGGAAAAACACCAGCTCGATCCCGCCGGTGCCCGCGCCGAGCGGGCGCAGCGCGGCGTTCACCGCGGACAGCACGCCGAGGAGGGCGAGTGCCTTCGCGTCGAGTCCGCCGCTGGACAGTTCGGCCAGCACGATCAGGATCAGCACGGGCAGCGTCACGAGAAAAACGAACGGCGCGTCGGTCACGTGTGCCGAGGTGCCGACGGTGCTGCGGGCGAGCAGCGGCCAGCAGAACATCGCCAGCCCGACCACGACGGCCACCGTCAGCACCAGCGCCGTGCGGTGCCGGATGCGGACGGCTGGGCCCAGGAAATCGGTCACGCCAGCGCCTTCGCCACCGCGTCCACGGTCAGCCACGGCTCCGGCGCGAGGATCTTCGCTACCTGCGGCGCGAAGGCGGGCGAGGCCACGACGACGTCTGCGGTCGGGCCATCGGCGACTACTTCGCCCTCGGCGAGGACCACGACGCGATGCGCGGCGGAGGCGACGAACTCGACGTCGTGGGTGGCCAGCAGCACCGCATGCCCGGCGGCGGCCAGATCGGCGAGGATGGTCGCGAAGTGCCGTTTCGCCGGGTAGTCCAAGCCGCGGGTCGGCTCGTCCAGCAGCACGACCGGCGGGGCGGCGGCGAGTTGCACGGCCAGGACCAAGGCGAGTCGCTGGCCTTCGGACAGGTCGCGCGGGTTGGTGTCGTCTTCGATGCCCGGCACGAGGCGGTCGAGCAGCTTCCGGGCAGTCCCCGCGTCGACGCCGGATTCGACGTCGGCTTGGCGGCATTCCGCCCCGACCGAATCGAGATACAGCAGGTCGGACGGGGTTTGCGGAACCAGTCCGACGCGCGTGCGGGCCGCTCGCGACCGGAGCGTCTTCGGGTCCGCGCCGAGGACGTCGACGATGCCGTCGGAGCGGGGTCCGCTGCCCTGCAACGCCCACAGCAGCGAGGACTTGCCCGAACCGTTCCGGCCCATCAACGCGACGACCTCGGCGCGGTTCAGCCGCAGGTCAACGCCGCGCACCGCGTTCACGCCGCCGTATCGGACCCGCACCCCCTCCGCTTTGAGCACCGCCTCCCCAGAGCGCCCCAATGCCACATTGGGTGCATGCGACGCACCCAAAGTGGCATTCGGTGCGTCTGACGCACCCAATGTGGCATTGGGGCGGCGCTCGGCTAGGCGTTCCCGAAGCGGGCGGGCGAGACGGCGGGCGTCGCGGACCGAGAGCGGCAGCGGCGACCAGCCCGCGAGTCGGCCCAGTTCGACGATCGGCGGCGCGACGTCGGTCTCGGCGAAAACCTCCGCGGGCTGGCCGGAGACCACGGTGCCGTCGCCGGGCAGGTAGAGCAGGCGGTCGGCGTACTGCGCGACGCGTTCCATCCGGTGCTCGGCGACGACGACTGTCGTACCCAGGTCGTGCACCAGGCGCGTGATCGCGGCCAGGACTTCCTCGGCCGCGGTCGGGTCGAGCGCTGACGTCGGTTCGTCCAGCACCAGCACGCTCGGGTGCGCCGTGAGCACCGCGCCGATCGCGACGCGTTGCTGCTGCCCGCCGGACAGCGTCCGAAGTGGACGGTCACGGAGTTCGGCGATGCCCAGCAGATCAAGGGTTTCCTCGACGCGTTTGCGCATCACATCCGGCGCGACAGCGAGCTGCTCCATCGCGTACGCCAGTTCTTCCTCGACGGTGTCGGTGACGAACCCGGCCAGCGGATCCTGTCCGACCACGCCGACGACCGACGCCAGTTCGCGCGGCGGATGCGTCGCGGTGTCGAATCCGGCCACCTTGACGCGCCCGGTCATCGTGCCGCCGGTGAAATGCGGGACGAGGCCGTTGATCGCGCCGAGCAAGGTCGACTTGCCGACCCCGGTGCGTCCGGCGACGAGGCAGAGTTCGCCCTCCTCGATCGCCAGGTCCACGTCCCGGAGCACCGGCCGGTCCGCCCCGTCGTAAGTGACGCTGACGTGCGAAAACTCGATCATCGGGCGACCTCCGACACCAGCGCCGGACGCGGCGCGAACCAAGCGGGCAGCACGCTGACCAGTACCGCGACGGTCGGCAGCAGCGGCAGCTCCGGCCAGGTCAGCGGGCTGGCCGGGGTGGTGAGCGAAACGGGGTCGGCGAGCAGCACGAGCACCGCGGTCGCGACGCCGCACAGCGAGACCAGCGTTTCCGGCAGCCGCCACGGATCGGGCCGGTAGGTCGTGCGCCGGATCTGCCGTCCGCCCAGCACGAATCCGGCGGCGGCAAGGACCAGACCGGCGAGAAGCATGGGCACCCCGAGCCACGACGCCGAGCCGTCGAGCACGCCGTAGACCCCGACCGCGACGCCGACCAAACCGGCCAGCACGCAGGTCGCGATCAGGATCCGGACGCGCGGCGAGAGGTAGCTGCGCCGTCCGTAGCCGCGAGAGTCCATGGCCGCCGCGAGCTGCAGAGACCGGTCCATAGCGTCGGCGAGAACCGGCACGAAAATCCCCTTCACGAACCGCAGGCCGCGCGTCTTTCCGGAGCGCAGCCGACGCGCGCGGCGCACCCGCTGCACGCTCTCGACCAGCTGCGGCGCGACGGACAGCGCGACGGTCACCGCCGTCCCCACCTCATACAGCGCCCCGGGTACGGCCTTGAGCAGGCGTTTCGGGTTCGCCAGCGCGTTCGCGGCACCGACGCAGAGCACGATCGTGGCCAGCCGGAGCCCGTCGTACAGCCCGCCGAGCAGCTCCTCGGCCGAAGTGGGGCCGAGGAGCTGAATGCCGGCCGCGACGCTCGGCAGCGGGATGGTCGGCAGCGTGAACAGGACGTGGCCGCCGTCCTCTCCGCCGATCAGGATCCGGAACAGCACGCGCGAGGCGAGAATGACCCCGGCGATCCAGGCGTACATCCGGAACGCCATCGCCCACGGCGCGTCGCCGCGGCGGAGCACCACGACGAACCCGGCCACCGCGATTACGAGCGCGAGCAGGACCGGGTTCGTGGTCCGGCTCGCGGCGACGGCGAGCGCGAGCGCCCACACCCACCACGCGCCGGGATGGAGCGCTCGCGGACTACTCCGCGGCACGCCTGCGGCGCACCGCGACGACCGTCCCGGCCACCGCGAGCAGCACGACGACCACGATGCCGAGCACCACGCCCCACGGGAACCCGCTGTCCGAAGTGGACGCTGGGGCCCGCGCGGGCGCGTTGGCCTTGCGCACCGGCTCGGTGCGCGGCGGCGGATACTCGGTGTAGGACTTGCCGATCGCGAACGACCAGCCCTCGAACGCACCGGCCAGTGGCTTCCAGCTCTGCGCGCCGACCTGCGCGGACTCCCATTTGCCGCCGTTGGCGGCGGTCCAGAAGCTCCACGAAGCCTTCTCCGGCGGCATGCCGGTGCAGGTCTGGTCGGCGGGCTTGCCCTCGATCTTGCACATCACCGCCAGGCCGTATTTGCCCGCGCCGGTGAGTTCGAAACCAGCGTTTTGCAGGGCGGTGACGCCGTTTTCCTGCTTGCCAGGCGCGCACCGGATGAGGGTTTCGCCGCCCAGTCCCTGGAAGTCGACGACCACCGTGACGCCGTTGTCGTCCTGGCAATAGCCGTCGGCGCCCTTGCCGGGCGTGGTCGCGGAGGCGGAGGACGCCCCGCCTAAACCGGTAGCGACGAGAAGAGCGCAGCCGGCGAGGACTCGCCCCCAGAGCCGCGCGTGCACGAACCGCATGTCAGATGTACCTCGCATCGATCGGACCACGACGGGCGATCCGGCTCGCGGTCCCACCCGGGGCCGCTCACGGTTGCGGGCCAGCGCCGGATTCTCACCGGCTTCCCCCGTTCGTGGCGAAGAACTTGTCGACGTTAACGCACCGCAGGCTCCGCCGGAAGCGACCGCGGACACACCTACACTTCCGGGCGTGGGACAGGACCAATTGCGCGTCGGCCTCGTAGGAACCGGACCGTGGGCCACCACGGTGCACGCCCCCGGGCTCGCGGATCATCCAGGGACCGTGCTCAGTGCGGTGTGGAGCCGCCGTCCGGAAGCCGCGGCCGCGCTGGCGCAGGCCTACGACGCGGTGCCGACCAGTGCCCTGGACGAACTGTTCGAGCAGGTCGACGCGCTCGCGTTCGCCGTGCCGCCGACCGTGCAGGCCGAGCTGGCGACCCGGGCCGCGGAGGCGGGCAAGCACCTGATCCTGGAGAAACCGATCGCCTCCGACCTGGCTGCGGCGGAGCGGCTCGCCGACGCCGTGACGTCCGCTGGCGTCGCTTCGCTGGTGATGCTGACGCTGCGGTTCGCCCAGCAGACGCGCGATTGGCTGGACGGCGTGACCGCGGCTGGCGCCTGGCGAGGCGGCAGCGTGCGCTGGCTGTCCGGCGCACTGCTCGCCGGCAAGTACGCGACCTCGGCCTGGCGGCAGGACCCGGCTGGCGGCGCACTCGCCGACATCGGCCCGCACGCGTTCGACCTGCTCGACGCCGCTCTTGGCCCGATCACCAACGTCCTCGCCGCGCATCGCGGTCCGGAAGACCTGTGGCAGCTCCTGCTTGAACACGAGGGCGGCATCACGAGCACCGCGACGCTCAGCCTGCGCCTGCCGGTTCAGCCGACGGTGGTCGAGTACTCGGTCTTCGGCGAACACGGCTTCCGCACGCTCGGCCGGACCGGCACGGCGAACGAGGCGTACACCGCGCTGCTGGACGATTTCGCCGCGATGGTGGCGTCCGGAACGACCACGCATCCGTGCGATGTCCGGCGAGGCGTGCACCTGGCTCGGATCGTCGACCAGGCGCGTGCTGCGCTAGACCGGTAATTCGCTTGCCCGGTCTGAGACGATGAACGGGAAGTTCGTTTCGGACGAAGGAATGCCTATGTGCTCCGCCACGGCCCACTCCGGCCGCGTGGCCTGAGCTGCCTGCGCGCCCGGCGTTGGGTTGCCGGTTTTCGTGCTTCCTTCTTCCCCGAAAGGCTTCCACCCAAGATGTCCGCCCTTCAGGCCTACGTCCGCGCGACCGCACCGATCGGCCGCGACACCCAGCGAATCGGCCCATTCCTGGCGACTTTCGCCCGGAACAGCTCGCATCCGATGGAGAACTACGCCATCCCCGACGACGGCGCGCAGCCCTCTTCCGCCGAGATCGCTCTCCTGATTTCCGCTTACCGGCAACGGAATCTCCTGCCCCGGCTGGAGTTCTTCACCGACGCCGGTCCCGACGTGGAGAATTCCCTTGCCACTGCCGGGTTTACCCTCGAACGCCGAGTGCCGGTGATGACCTGCACCGCCGACGATCGCGTGGATTGTGTTGCGCCAGAACACATTCAGCTGCGCGAACCGTCGTCCGACGACGAATTCCGCCGCTTGCGGTCCGTGCAGAACGTCGCCTTCGGCGGGTCGCCGGAGGTGTCCGACGCTGAGATTGAACGCAACCGCGAACACCTGACCGTCCTAGCCGAACACGACGAAACCATCGTGGGCGGCGGAATGGCGCTGGATATCGTTTACGGGACAACGGAAATCGTCGGCATCGCAGTAGCCGCGTCCCATCGAGGCCAAGGCGTCGCAGCGGCAATCACCGCCCACCTCACGCGCCTCGCTCACGAACGCGGTGCGCGGACGGCGTTTCTTACGCCGGGCGAGGTCGGAATCGGGACGGTGTATCAGCGAGCTGGCTACCAAGTCGCCGGTGAGTGCGTGCACCTGTCGCTGAGCTAGTCGTCGTACCGGCCACCCCGGCCGCGCTTTACGTCGCTGCGCCGTTTCTTCGCCGCCAACCGGCGTTCCTTCGAGCCTCGCGAAGGCTTGGTGGGACGCCGTTTGGCCGGCGGCGGCGCGGAGGCTTGCGTCAGCACCTCCGCCAACCGCTCCCGGGCCGCGTCGCGGTTCATCAGCTGGGAGCGGTATTCGCTGGCCGCGATGGTCAGCACTCCGCCGACCAGGCGGGCGCCCAGCCGGGCCGTGATGCGTTCTTTCAGCGCGGGCGGGATCACGGCGGAGCCCGCGACATCGAACGACAGCTCGACGCGCGAGTCCGTCGTGTTCACGCCTTGTCCGCCCGGTCCCGAGGATCGGGAGAAGCGCTCTCGCAGTTCGGCGCCCGGGATCACGAACCGGGCGCCGACGCGTACGTCCTCCGCCATGTCCTCAGTGTCTCAAGCCGGGGCAAGCGGCTTTCAGAACCGCGGGTGGTCGCCGGACAGGACCGCGCGCGGACCGTCCGGGTCTTCGGCGGGCTGGATGTCTCCGAGGATCCACGCGGGCACGTGCCGCGCGGTGAGCACCGCCAGCGCCCGGTCGACGTCCTCCGACGACACGATCGCCACCATGCCGACGCCCATGTTGAACGTCTTCTCCAGCTCCGCGCGCTCGACCTTGCCGCGCTGGCCGATCAGGGCGAACACCGGAGCGGGCGTCCACGTGCCGCGTTCGAGCTTCGCGACCAGGCCGCGCGGCATCACGCGGGCCAGGTTCGCCTCGAGACCGCCGCCGGTGATGTGCGCGAACGTGCGCACCTCGGTCTCGGCGACCAGCGCGAGGCAGTCCTTCGCGTAGATCTTGGTCGGCTCGAGCAGTTCCTCGCCGAGCGTGCGGCCGAACTCCTCGACGTGCCCGTCCAGCGGCATCCGCGCGATGTCCAGCAGCACGTGCCGGGCCAGCGAGTAGCCGTTGGAGTGCAGCCCGGACGAGCCCATCGCGAGCACGACGTCACCAGGACGGACCTTCTCCGGCGACAGCAGCGCGGACGCCTCGACCGCGCCGACGCCGGTGGCCGACAGGTCGTAGTCGTGCTCGCCCATCAGGCCGGGGTGCTCGGCCGTCTCGCCGCCGAGCAGCGCGCAGCCCGCCTGGACGCAGCCCTCGGCGATGCCGCCGACCAGCGCCGCGATCTTCTCCGGCACGACCTTGCCGACCGCGATGTAGTCCTGCAGGAAGAGCGGCTCGGCCCCGGTGACAACCAGGTCGTCGACGACCATCGCGACCAGGTCGATGCCGACCGTGTCGTGTTTGTCGAGCGCCTGCGCGACCGCGATTTTGGTGCCGACGCCGTCGGTCGACGACGCGAGGATCGGCTCTTTCCACTTGTCGAGCTTGAGGGAGAAGAGCCCGGCGAAACCGCCGACCCCGCCGCGCACCTCGGGCCGGGTGGCCCGCTCGGCGTGTGGCTTGAGCAGCTCGACGGCCTGGTCACCGGCGTCGATGCTGACCCCGGCGGCTGCGTACGTGGCGCTCGTGGACTCGCTCACGGAAGCGGACTCCCTACTGGACATGCTTGGTTCACGGACGCCGGACGGCGTCTTCGGCACCGTACCCGGCGGCGCTGACCGGAGTCGCCGCGCCACCGGCGGCGTCCATGCTTTCGAGCAGGTGCTTGCCGATGAGCGCGTCCTCGGGCAGCGGAATCGGGTACTCGCCGGAGAAGCAGGCCGTGCACAGCCGCGACTTCGGCTGCTCCGACGCCGCGACCAGGCCGTCCAGCGAAATGTAGCCGAGCGAATCGGCCCCGATCGAACGGCGGATGCCGTCGAGGTCGACCCCGTTCGCGACGAGTTCGGCGCGCGAGGCGAAGTCGATGCCGTAGAAGCACGGCCACCGCACCGGCGGCGACGCGATCCGCACGTGCACCTCGAGCGCGCCGGCCTCGCGCAGCATCCGCACGAGCGCGCGCTGGGTGTTGCCGCGGACGATCGAGTCGTCCACCACGACCAGGCGTTTGCCGCGGATGACGTCGCGCAGCGGGTTCAGCTTCAGCCGGATGCCGAGCTGCCGGATGGTCTGCGACGGCTGGATGAAGGTGCGCCCGACGTAGGCGTTCTTGACCAGACCGGTGCCGTACGGCAGGCCCGAACCCTGCGCGTACCCGATCGCGGCCGGGGTGCCGGATTCCGGAACGGGCATCACGAGGTCGGCGTCGACCGGATGCTCGGCGGCCAGCTTGCGGCCGATCTCGACGCGCGTGGCGTGCACGCTGCGGCCGGCGATCGACGTGTCCGGACGGGCGAGGTAGACGTACTCGAACACGCAGCCCTTGGGCTCCGGGTTCGCGAACCGCGACGAGCGCAGCCCCTCGGCGTCGATGGCGATCAGCTCGCCCGGCTCGACCTCGCGCACGAACGACGCGCCGCAGATGTCGAGCGCGGCGGTCTCGCTCGCCACGACCCAGCCGCGCTCCAGCCTGCCGAGCACCAGCGGGTGCACGCCGTGCGGGTCGCGAGCCGCGTACAGGGTGTTCTCGTCGGCGAAGACCAGGCAGAACGCGCCCTTGAGCGTCGGCAGCAGCTCCAGCGCGGCGGCCTCGATGCCCTTGTCCGCGGCGTTCGCGGCGAGCAGGCCGCAGACCAGGTCGGAGTCGCTCGAGGACCCGGTGAGCCCGGCGTGCGGCTTCAGCCCCGCGGCGACTGTGCGATCGCGCAGCTCGGCGGTGTTGACCAGGTTGCCGTTGTGCGCGAAGGACAGGCCGCTGCCGGTGTCCGTAGTGCGGAAGATCGGCTGGGCGTTCTCCCAGATCGTGGCCCCGGTCGTGGAGTACCGGCAGTGCCCGACGGCGATGTGCCCCTGCAGCGACTGCAGGACCTGCTCGTCGAAGACCTGGCTGACGAGCCCGAGGTCCTTGAAGACGACGATCTGCGAGCCGTCCGAGACGGAGATGCCCGCTGCCTCCTGCCCGCGGTGCTGCAGGGCGTAGAGGCCGTAGTAGGTGAGCTTGGCGACTTCTTCCCCGGGAGCCCAGACGCCGAAGACGCCGCACTCCTCACGGGGTTCCGGGTCGGGTTGATCTGCGTGATCTTCGGGTCGAGCAGGACTGGCGGAGGGGTCGGAAACCACCGGGAAGCTCCCAGGAAGACGTGGGCGGGCCGGGTTCAAGTGTAAGGGGTGGATGAGGTGGGGAGTGGGGTTGCGGCGTGGTTCTGACCACTACGGGGGAGATTGTGGTGAGCGGTGCTCTGTGTTGTGAGCAGGGGTCTTCGGCTCGTCGCCTGGCGGCGACATTGCTGTCGTTGGGCTGGCAGGCACCCCGAAGCCGAGTGTGCTGACGGTCTGAGGGTGGTTGTCAAGGCGGGAAAGATGCCTTGACAACCACCCTCAGACCGCAGGGAGGCTTCGCATCGGGGTGCAGGGCGGGGGGTGGCTGCATGGGGCTTTGGGTTTGCGGGCTGCGGTTCGGGGTGCGGGGTTGGGAGGTCCGCTCGCGTTGGGGGTGTGGAGGGCTGGCGCCCCGGTGTGGCGTTGGGGCGCATCGCTGCGGGCTGCGGGCGGGCGGCCGTGAAGGGCTCCTTGAGGGAATCTAGGTCTGGGAAGGGGCCCCTCACGGACTTGCGCGGGTCGTGAGGGGAACCCTGAGGGACTCAGAGTCCGTGAAGGTGGCCCTCACGGCGCGCGGCCGGAAGCACGTGCGGCGGGCGGGGAGGGCAGAAATGAGCCAGGCCCCGTACGAAGTGGATTGGGCCACTTCGTACGGGGCCTGAAATCTGGGGCACCGGTGGGGAACAGCGCGCGGAGAGATCGATGGATCAGCGGGCAGCTAGCCACTTCGAGCGGCCGCCTCGCCCTGGGACCCAGCAGCCGTTCGCGGGGGCTGCGGGAGCGGCCGATGGGCGCTCGGGGAGGGCCAGCACTTCGCCCAGTACCTGGCTTGCTTCGCCGCGCGAGCGCCACAGCGTGGACGTCGGGGCGAAGATGTTCTGCTCGCCGCCAGGGAGGCGAGTGGCTTCGACGTCGTCTTCCGCGTTCAGGCGGACCACGTCTACCACGTTGTCGTGGACTCGCACCCCGACCACGGCTTGCACTTCGCCCGCTCCGTTCGTCGGGTGGACGAACTGGTAGCCGCGGGCGATGAGCTGCTGCAGGCCTTGGTCCAGGTCGAAGCCGGAGTCTGCGACGCTGGCCTCAGCCGAGGACATCGTCGAATTCGCCGTCCTTCGCGCCGGCGAGGAACGCGGCCATTTCCGCACGCGTGTAGACGAGCGCCGGGCCCTCCGGGAAACGGGAGTTCCGCATCGCGATCTCGCCCGAGACCAGCGGGGCCACTTCGACGCAGTTGCCCACCGCGCCGCTGTAGCTCGCCTTGCGCCACTGCGCGCCGGTCAGACGGTCGGCCGGAATACCGTTCTCGAACCGCTCAGCCATGATGCCACCTTCCGGGAAGGACGATGAAAAGCTCAGGAATCTGCATGTGCATCTGCCTGTGACTTCGACGCTAGCACGCGCGCATGCAGCGGTAAATGCACGTGCAGAATTTTCTGCAAATTTCTCACTGCGTGACGACACGGTTCAGTAGAAGTTCCCAGACAGGTGATTCGAGCACTACCCTAATGGGTTAATAATTACCTTGGGTCACGATATTGGCAGTCGGTTAACGCAGTGCGTTCGCCACTCGCCGTCGCCGGGTGCAGTGGGTGAATGGGGAACACTCAACGTGACGTCCGAAGCAGGACTTCGCGAGACGGAGAACCGGGTCGGCGGAACGCGGTTTCCGGACTTATGCACGTTCGGTGAGGTGAATGCGGGCCGGGCGTTCGCTATTCGACTGCCCATCGCTCGGATGGGCGGGAATTCTCGACGGGGAGAATTCATCGGAGGAAGTGCGGGAGGCGACGAGCGCTCAGATCTCGGCCTTGCGCTTGGCGATGCGGGCCCGGCTGCGTTCGGGCGTCTCCGCGTCGACCGCGAGCAGGTCCAGCGCCCGGCCGTACTTCTCGATCTCGTCGCGCTTGTCCAGGTAGTGCGCGCCGGTCAGGTACTCGACGTAGACGATGTTCGGCAGTTCCGCCTCCGCGAAGCGCAGCAGCGAGAACGCGTGCTCCGCCGACAGACCGCTTCGGCAGTACGGCAGGATCTGCACCGACACGTGCGGCAGCGTGGTGACCTCGAGCAGGTACTCCAGCTGCTGCCGGAAGACCTTCGGGCCGCCGATCGGCCGGTACAGCACCGATTCGTCGAGCACCGCCCAGATCCGCGGCGCGTCCGGGCGGGCCAGCATCTTCTGCCGCCGCATGCGCAGGGCGACCAGCTGGTCCACGCGTTCGTCGGCCATCTCCGGGCGGCCGTGGCTGAAGATCGCTCGCGCGTACGGCTCGATCTGCAGCAGGCCCGACACGAACAGCGGCTCCCAGATCTGGATGCGGGACGCCGCCTCTTCCAGCCCGACGAGGTCGGTGAACCATCCGGGCACCGTCTCCCCGAACTTGCGCCACCAGCCCGCTTCGTTCGACTGCTTGACCATGTCGAGGAACGCTTTGCGCTCCTCCTCGTCGGAGACGCCGTACATGGTGAGCAGGTCGGCGACGTCGCGTTCCTTGAATCCGACGCGGCCGAGTTCCAGCCGGGAGATCTTGGATTCCGAACCGCGGATGTTGTAGCCCGCCTGCTGGCGCGTGATCCCGGCTTCCTCGCGCAACCGGCGAAGCTGCGAGCCGAGGATCATCCGGCGCGCTGTCGGGCCGAGGCTCTGCTCGCCGGCGGACACGCCTACCGCGTTCATGACCAGGGCCCTTCCATCGCCGCTTGTTCTACTGGGAGTCGGAATCCGACCACCCAAAGTACACGCAAGACCCTGCCCCGGACAGCACGGCACAGGCCTCGGCTCAGGCGATTCTACGGAGTGTGTGCCTCAGAAGACACACCTGAGAGAACAATCGGCGCGGAAAATCAGATCCGCACGACCGGAAGCCAGTGCGAAAGGTCCGCGCGGCTGCCCGAGGCGGACACGCGGGCGGCGCCGAGCGCGTCGTCCCAGTCCAGGAGGCCGGTGGCCAGTTCCAGCCACGTCCGCGGGTCGGTCTCGACGACGTTGGGCGGCGTGCCGCGGGTGTGCCGCGGGCCCTCGATGCACTGCACCGCGGCGTACGGCGGCACCCGGACCTCGACCGTGTGCCCGGGTGCGTCCTGGGCGAGCGTCCGCAGCGTCGCGCGCACCGCGGCGGCCAGCTCGGCCCGTGCCGGATCCGGTCCGGCGCCGCGCAACCAGTCCGAAACGGCCAGCACCGCCGCCCGTAACTGAGCGGGATCGACCGAACGCGAAGAGGCCATGCGACAACAGTAGAGTGGCCGCGGACGGACTTTCAGGCACCCGGCACCGAGGGACGGCGATGGCGCAGCGGGACGAGGCAGATCGGATGGTTTCCCGGACCCCGGCGGGCAAACGCGCGCGCCGGAACGCGTACCCCCGCCGCGGACCGCAGGGAAAGCCCGAGATCACTCCCGAGATGCGGGCCAACGCGCGGACCAACCCGAACAGCTGGCTGTACGTCATCGACGAGGCCTTCGACGCCCGCGGCCCGGTGCCGTCATGGGCGGTCGTCGGCGCGTATCCGGTGAACGGGACGGGAGAGGTCGTCGAGGACTTCCACCCCAACGACCGGTACCGGCCCTCGCCGAAGGCGCTCGGTTTTCCCGAGCCGCGCAACGAACTCGAGCGGCTGCTGCAGATGGTCCGGACCGAACACCGGCCCGCCGAGGACCTGCCGCGCGTCATCCTCGACTCGACGCTGCTGGTCTACGCCCTCTCCCCGGTGCAGCGCACGGTGATCGGCTTCCACAACGCCGACGGCCGCGTCATGGTGCCGGCGTACACGTCGAAGTCGCTGGTGCCGCGAGAATGGCCGCACGCCCGCGCGGTGCTCGGCCGCGACATCGTCGGCCTGCTCGCCGGACATCCGCTCGCGATCAACCCGCACGACCTGATCACCGCCGTCGTCCCGGCCGAGCACCTGCTGAAGGCACTGGCCGAAGAGCGGCGCTGACCTGGGCAGACCACTCTGCCGAGTGATCATGATTCGCCGAAACCCCCGCATCCGGGCATCGTGACGCAGTAGGAGTACATGCGTCCGGTGAGGAGTCCTGGGTGAAGCGTCATCTGCTGCTGCGCTGGAGCGCGGTTCTCTTCGCCGGGATCACCGGCACGTCCCTGTGCGAAACCGCGGAGGCGGCGCCCAGCTACGCCGGGGCCGCGGACAACTACGCCGGTTCGCAAATCGCGAAGCACGAAGGCGTTCTGGGCGCGCCGAACATCGCGTACACGACCGAAGATCAGTACCTCGGCCACGACGTCAGCGGACACCAGGGCCCGGTCGACTGGCCCGCCGCGGCCGGAGCAGGCGCGAAGTTCGTGTACGTGAAAGCGACCGAGGGCACCGGGTTCGTGAGCGGGCAATTCACCCAGCAGTACAACGGTTCCTACCAAGCCGGGATCGTCCGCGGCGCCTACCACTTCGCGCGCCCGGACGTGTCCGACGGAGCCGCGCAGGCCAACTACTTCCTCGCGCACGGCGGCGGCTGGTCGGCCGACGGCAGGACGCTTCCGGGCGCGCTCGACATGGAATACAACCCCTACGGCGAAACGTGTTACGGCAAGGACGCGAACGGGATGGTCGAGTGGGTCCGCGCGTTCTCCGACACCTATCGCGCCCGCACCGGACGGCTGCCGACGATCTATACGTCGACGAGCTGGTGGAAACGCTGCACCGGAAACAACCCTTCTTTCGGAGGGAATCCGCTGTGGATCGCGCGCTACAACTCGTTCATCGGCGAACTTCCCGCGGGCTGGGGACAGCACGCCATCTGGCAGTTCTCGAACAGCGGGACCCTGCCCGGGGACCAGAACTGGCTCAACGGAGCCCAAACAGCGCTACGCAATCTGGCATTCGGGTGAACGTTCGTGACGGCGTCACGAATTAGTCATCACCGCCCGATGAAAATCACCCACCCGCCCATTCATCTTCACGGAACTTGATGACAAACGACGATTCGTCCTCAAGAATCTCCCCCGTGGCGGCTACCTGCACATAGCCGCCCTCCGCGAGGGTATCTGTGAAGGGATCGACGATGTCCACTTCCCGAAGAGGGCGGCGCACCGCGCTGCTGTCCGCTCTGACCGTCCCGGTTGTCGCGCTCCTGCTCGGCGCGTCGACGGAGGCGATGGCCGCCCCGGCGGCTTCCCCGCTTTCGACGCGGGAGATCAACGCCGTCAACGCCGACATCCAGGCGAACAACCACACCATGGGTTCGCAGATCCGGCGCGTCGAGGGGGATCAGTCCACCCCCGACACGAAAGCCGCCGCGCAGCAACCGCAGCCCGCGGCCGCGCTGCCGAACCAGGTGGCGGCCACCGTCGCCGGCATGGACGTCGCCAGCTACCAGGGCAACGTCGACTGGGGCAACTGGTGGGGCCAGGGCAAGCGATTCGTCTGGACCAAGGCGACCGAGAGCACGAACTACACGAACCCGTACTTCGCGCAGCAGTACAACGGTTCCTACAACCAGGGCTTCATCCGCGGCGCCTACCACTTCGCCACCCCGAACACCTCCAGCGGCGCGGCGCAGGCGACCTACTTCGTCGCGCACGGCGGCGGCTGGTCGGGAGACGGCAAGACGCTGCCCGGCGCGCTGGACATGGAGTACAACCCCTACGGCGCGACCTGTTACGGCCTGAGCAAATCCGCGATGACGGCGTGGATCAAGGACTTCCACGACACCTATCACGCGAAAACGGGGCGCTGGCCGGTGATCTACACTTCGACGAACTGGTGGAGCCAGTGCGTCGACGGCGATTTCTCCAGCACCGCGCCGCTGTGGGTCGCGCGGTACGCGTCCTCGGCGGGCACGCTGCCGTACAACTGGGGTTACTACACCGTGTGGCAGTACACCTCCAGCCCGCTCGACCAGGACACCTTCAACGGCGCCTACGACCGGCTGCAGGCACTCGCCAACGGCTGACCTGACGGCGCGCACGGACGCGGCTCCCGGTTCTCCCCTCCTCCTGCCGGGCGGGGCGGCCGGGAGCCGCTTTTGTGCGAGCTTTACCGGCCTTGCACAATTGCAGACCTGGGGCGGAGACGGAACCGCCTGAGCCGGCGGGGCGTCAGACCGCGGCGCGAGTCGGTGCAGCAGGAAGGCGGAACCATGACTTACCCACCGCAGCCCGGACAGGGCGGGGACCCCTACGGCCAGGGCTGGCAGCAGCCCGGCTCGGGCGGGGTGCCGCAGCAGCCGGGGTGGGACCCCAACCAGGCGCAGCCGCAGCCGGGATGGGACCCGAACGCCCAGCACCAGCAGCAGCCCGCCTGGGACCCGAACGCTCACCAGCAGCCGCAGCAGGGCTGGGACCCGAACGCTCAGCAGCAGTACCCGGGGTACCAGCAGCAGCCCTACCCGGGCACCCAGCAGTTCCCGCAGCAGGGCTGGGACCAGGGGCAATACCCGGGCGGACCGGGCGGCGAGCCGCCGAAGAACAACAAGACCGGCCTGTGGATCGGCATCGCCGTCGCGGTCGTCGTGGTGGTCGCGCTGGGCATCACCGGCTTCGTCGCGCCGGGGTTCTTCCTGAGCAAGGACGACAAGGGCAGCTCGCAGGCCCAGCCGCCGGCCCCGGCCCCGTCGCCGTCCCAGTCGTCGGAGGCCCCGCTGCCGAGCGACTCGTCGTCGCCGTCCACGGATTCGAGCGACGACCCCGGTTCGAGCGGGGCGTCGGGCGAGGCGAAGCAGGTCATCGACAACTTCCTCGCGAAGCTCAACGCCAAGGACGCGGCCGGGGCGACCTCGCTGGTCTGCCAGGGCACCGAGAGCATGTCGAAGAAGAGCATCGACGAGACCACGAGCGGCGACCCGCAGCTCACGCTCGGAAAGGTCACCGCGGGCAGCGCCACGACGAGCGCCCGGATCACCGGCACGCTGTCGGGCAAGGACGCCAGCGGCACGATGGTGATCATGAACCGCGGCAGCGGTGCGTGCGTGGGGCTGTACCTGATCCTGGCCTTCTGATCCGGTGCGCTCGCCGCTGCTGTGGACGCTGATCGCGTCCGTGGCACTGCTGTGCGGGGTCGGCGGCTGGCTGCTCGCCGACCCCGCGACCAGCCGTAGCGAAGCGCTGAAAACCGGTGGTCTCGCCGGTGGCGCGGTCGTGGCGCTGTACGCGTTGTGGCTCAACGATCGCCGTCGCCGCGTCGAAGAAGCGCGGCAGGTGATCGAACAGCAACGGCACGACGTCGACCGGGAGCGGATCTCCGACGAGCGATTCGCCAAGTCGGTGGAACTGCTGGGGCACGAGGCCGATCAGGTGCGCGTCGGGGCATTGCACGCGCTGGCCGGGCTGGCGCGGACGCGGCCGGAGTATCGGCAGACCGTGCTGGACGTGCTGTGTTCCTATCTGCGGCGGCCGTTCACGCATGGCCGCTATGCCAAGTCCGAGAAGAGCGGCACGCCGGAAGAGGAACGCGAGCTGCAAGTGCGGCTCACCGCGCAACGGCTGATCCGGGACCTGCTGCCACCGTCCGATGTGGACGGACCAGGGCCGGACCTCGACCTGACCGGCGCGGTGCTCGAGTATTTCGATCTTTCCCACCGCCGGATCGGCAGTCTGCTGCTGCGGCACGCTTCGCTGTACAGCAGCACGAATCTCGGCGGATGTGTCTTCACCGGGCAGGTCTACTTCACCGCCGCGGGCACCGGTCCCGGCCGCCTCGTCGGCATGTTCCGTTGCCGCAAAACGACTTTCCTCGACCGCGCCTGGTTTTCCGGCACCGCGTTCTCCGAACGGGCGGATTTCTCCGACACCACTTTCGCCGGGCGGACCACCTTCAAGGGCGCGACCTTCGCGAAGGAAGTTCTGTTCGACGGTGCGACATTTTCGGATTCAGCGGAAGTGCAGCTGCCGGACGGCTGGAAGCTGGAACCGCGAAATGGCGGATATGCAGCGGTGCCGATCTGAGTAGCATCAAGAAACCGTGGACGTCTACGAAGCGGTGCGCTCCCGGCGCTCTGTCCGCGGTTTTCTCGGCGAGCCGGTACCCAGCGAAGTCCTGACCCGGGTCCTGACCACGGCCTTGCGCGCCCCGTCCGGGGGAAATCTGCAGCCGTGGCGGGTTTACGTCCTGTCCGGCGCGAAGCTGGCCGAGCTGAAATACCTGGTCGGGCAGCGCATCGCCGACGGCGATCCCGGCGATCCGCCGCCAGTGCTGCCCTACCCGCGGGAACTGCCCGAGCAGTACGCGCGGCGGCTCGAAGAGCTGGGTGCGCTGCGCTACGGCGCGGTCGGAGTGGCCCGGGAGGACCATGCGGGCCGCGAGCGGGTCCGCGTCCGGAATTGGGACTGCTTCGGCGCCCCGGTCGCACTGTTCTGCTACTTGAACGAGCAGATGCTTCCGCCGCAATGGCTGGACGCGGGGATGTTCCTGCAGACCGTGATGCTGCTGCTGCGCGGCGAAGGGCTCGACAGCTGCGCGCAGATCGCGTGGGGCCGGTACCACCGCAGCGTCGCGGAGATCGCGGAGCCGCCGGCCGGGTACGTCCTCGGCTGCGGCATGTCGATCGGATATGCCGATCCCGACGAGCCTCGGCCGGCGATTCCCCGGGCAGAGCTGGCGGAGGCGGTCACCTTCCGCTCGTGAGTGCCTGCGCCGTTCTGACCAGCGCAGGCACTCACGAGGGCTCAGTCGAACAGCGCCGGAAGGGTCTTCTCCCAGGTCTCGCGCAGCTCGTCGAGGGAGAACTCCGTGATGCCCTGGATCTCGAGCGTGCCGGAATCCGGGTCGACGACGCCGGTCTTGCGCCACGGCAGGCCGCGCGCGGTGCACATCTCGGTGAACCGCAGTTCCTCCGTGCGCGGGACCGCCACGAGCACGCGGCCGGACGACTCGGAGAACAGCTGCACGAACGGGTCCTGGTCGCGGTCGAGGAACACGCGGGCCCCGCACTGTCCAATGAGGACAGTCTCGGTGAGGGCCTGCGCCAAGCCGCCGTCGGAGAGGTCGTGCGCGGCGGAGATCATGCCGTCGCGCGAACCGGCCACGAGGATCTCGCCAAGCAGCTTCTCGCGGGCCAGGTCCACGCGGGGCGGGACGCCGCCGAGGTGGCCGTGCAGTTCGCGGGCCCAGGCCGAACCGTCCAGCTCGTCGTGGGTTTCGCCGAGCAGCAGCAGCGTTTCGCCGGCTTCCGCGCCGATGCCGGTCGGGATGCGGCGGGTGACGTCGTCGATCACGCCGAGCACCGCGATCACCGGGGTCGGCAGGATCGCCGTGTCGCCGGTCTGGTTGAAGAAGCTGACGTTGCCGCCGGTGACCGGGATGCCCAGCTCGACGCACGCGTCGGCGAGACCGTGCACGGCCTGCTCGAACTGCCACATCACGCCCGGGTCGGTCGGGGCGCCGAAGTTGAGGCAGTCGGACACCGCGACCGGGGTCGCACCGCCGGTGGCGACGTTCCGGTACGCCTCGGCCAGCGCGAGCTGCGCGCCGCGGTACGGGTCGAGGTAGACGAACTTCGCGTTGCAGTCGGTGGCGACCGAGACGCCGCGGTTGCTCTCCTCGTCGATCCGGATCATGCCGGAGTCGGAGGGCTGGGCGAGCACCGAATTGCCGCGCACGTAGCGGTCGTACTGCGCGGTCACCCATTCCTTCGACGCCTGGTTCGGCGACGCGATGAGCTTCAGGAAGTCCGCGCGCAGTTCCTCGGGGGTCGACGGACGCGGCAGCTTCGCGGACGTGTCGGCGATCAGGCCGTCCTGGAACGCGGGGCGCTCGATCGGGCGGTCGTACACCGGGCCCTGGTGCGCGACGGTGTGCGCGGGCACGTCGACCACGATCTCGTCGTTCCAGGTGATGACGAGGTGCTCGCCGTCGGTGACCTCGCCGATGTCGGTGGCGATGACGTCCCATTTCGCGCAGACGGCCATGAACGCCTCGACGTTCTCCGGCGCGACGACCGCGCACATGCGCTCCTGCGATTCGCTGGAGAGCACCTCGGCGGGCGTCATCCCGGTGGCGCGCAACGGAACCCGGTCGAGGTAGATGTGCATGCCGCCGTCGCCCGCCGCGGCCAGCTCGGACGTCGCGCACGACAGCCCGGCCCCGCCGAGGTCCTGGATGCCGACGACCAGGTTCTCCTTGAACAGGTCGAGGCAGCACTCGATGAGCACCTTCTCGGTGAACGGGTCGCCGACCTGCACGCTGGGCAGCTTGCGCCGCCCGGACGCGGATTCGTCGCCGGAGAAGGTGTCGCTGGCGAGCACGGACACGCCGCCGATGCCGTCGAGGCCGGTGCGCGCGCCGAACAGGATGATCTTGTTGCCGGCCCCGGACGCGAACGCCAGGTGCAGGTCCTCGGTCCGCATCGCACCCACGCACAGGGCGTTGACCAGCGGGTTGCCCGCGTACGACGGGTCGAAGACCAGCTCGCCGCCGATGTTCGGCAGGCCGAGGCAGTTGCCGTAGCCGCCGACGCCCGCGACCACGCCGGGCAGCACGCGCTTGGTGTCCGGCGCGTCGGCCGGGCCGAAGCGCAGCGCGTCCTGCACCGCGAGCGGCCGCGCGCCCATCGCCATGATGTCGCGCACGATGCCGCCGACGCCGGTGGCCGCGCCCTGGTACGGCTCCACATAGGACGGATGGTTGTGGCTTTCCACCTTGAAGGTGACCGCCCAGCCGTCGCCGATGTCGACGACGCCCGCGTTCTCGCCGATGCCGGCCAGCATCTTGGCCTTCATCTCGTCGGTGGCGGTCTCGCTGAAGTAGCGCAGGTGCTTCTTCGAGGACTTGTAGGAGCAGTGCTCGCTCCACATCACCGAGTACATCGCGAGCTCGGCGTCGGTGGGCCGGCGGCCGAGGATTTCCCGGATCCGCGCGTACTCGTCTTCGGCGAGGCCGAGTTCGACGTACGGCTGGCTCGTTTCCGGGGTCGCCGCGGCCACTGCGGTGGTGTCAACTGTGCTGGTCACGGTGTCCGTGTCAGGGTTCGCCACAGGCTCCAGACTACGTGTCGGCCGGGTCACACCCGCAGCCGCCCGCCCTGGTCCCGGGAAGGTCCGTGAAGGGCTCCTTGAGGGAATCAGATTCCCTCAAGGAGCCCTTCACGGACCGTTCGCCTGGGGATAAATCAGTCGCGCCGGACAGCCCCGGCGGCTTAGCGTCAGTGATCGTGCTTTCCGCCACGTACCGCTTTCCCGAGATCCGACTGCCGGAACACCCGACGCCGGTCCGGTACCTGCTGGCGGTCCTGCGCGCGCGGCCCGGGCTCGTCCTCGCCGCGATCGTCACCGGGGCCGGCTGGTCGCTGCCGAGCGCCCTGCTGCCGCTGGTGATCGGCCGCGGCGTGGGAGCGATCGCCGCGGGCGACTCGGCCGCGCTGGGCCGCTGGGCGCTGGTCGCGGGCGTGCTCGGCGTGACGCAGGCGCTGCTCGGCACCGGTCTGCACTTCGCCTCGTACGGCCTGTGGATGCACGGCGCGGGCAGCACGCAACGCCTGGTCACCGACCATACGACCCGGCTCGGCGCGTCCCTGCGCGACGCGACCAGCACCGGCAACGTCGTCGCGGTCACGTCGTCGGACATGAACTGGGTCGGCAACGCGTTCGAGGTCGTCGGTCGCACATTCGGGTCGATTGTCGCGTTCGTGGTGATCGGGATCGCGATGCTCGGCACTTCGCCGGTGCTGGGCACGGTCGCCCTGGTCGGCGTCCCGCTCGCGGTGCTCGGCATCGGTCCGCTGCTCGCGCCGCTGCAGAAGCGGAAAACGGCGCAGCGGGAGAATCTGAGCGACGTGAACGCACTCGGCGCGGACATCGTGTCCGGGCTGCGGATCCTGCGCGGCGTCGGCGGCGAACGGCGGTTCCTCGCCCGGTTCCGCGAGGCCAGCCAGCTGGTGCGGCGCTCCGGCGTCGAGGTCGGGCGCAGCGAAGCCTGGCTCGCCGGCGCGGAGGTGCTGCTGCCCGGGCTGGTCACGGTGGCGATCACCTGGCTGGGCGCGCGGCTCGCGCTCGACGGCACGATCGGCGTCGGCGAACTGGTCGCGTTCTACGGTCTTTCGGCGTTCCTGGTGGTGCCGGTCGCCACGGCGACCGAGCAGGTCAGCTCGCTCAGCTCGGGGTTGGTCGCGGCGCGCAAGGTGTGCGGGCTGCTGGCCCTGCGGCCGAAGCTCGCCGAGCCGGTGTCGCCGCGGCCGCTGCCGGAGGGTCCGCTCGAACTGGTGGACACCGCCAGCGGCATCCGGATCGCGCCGGGCAAGCTGACCGTGGTCGATCTGGGCGCCGAGGCGGAGGCGATCGCCGCGCGGATGAGCCGGTTCGCCGACGCGGACGAGGGCGAGCAGGTGCTGGTCGGCGGGGTGCCCGCGGATCGCGTCGCGCTCGCCGAACTGCGCCGGCGGGTGGTGTACGCGCACAACCAGGACCTGTGGTTTTCCGGGGTGCTGCGCGATCAGCTGACGCCGGAGCATCCGCGCGAGGTCGACATCTTCTCGGCGCTGCACGCGGCGGACGCCGAGGACATCATCGAGGCCCTTCCGCGCGGAGTCGACGAGCTGATCGGCGAACGCGGCCGCGAGGTGTCCGGCGGACAGCGGCAGCGGCTGAGCCTGGCCCGTGCACTGGCGATGGACTCCGACGTGCTGCTGCTCGACGAGCCGACCTCGGCGGTCGACGCGCACACCGAAGCCCGGATCACCCGGCGCACCAAGGAATTGCGGGCCGGAAGGACCACGGTGGTGTTCAGCCAGAGTCCACTGTGGAGGAACGTGGCCGACGAGGTCGTCCACGGAAAGGCAGTGACGGTATGACGACGCGGCTCCCGCTGGCGTCGAAACGCGACGTACGGCGCTGGGCGAAACGCGTGGCGGTCGAGCACCGGCGCGAGTTTTCCGTGATGCTCGGGCTGTTCTGCCTGGCCACGGTGGTCGGGCTGGCCGGGCCGCAGCTGCTCGGCAGGCTCGTGGACGGCGTGGTCGAGCACGGTCCGACGCTGCAGGTCGATCTGCTGGCCGTGGCGTTCGTGGTGGTGCTCGTGCTGCAGGCGTGGGCGAGGAAGGCGGCGCGGCTGCGCGGCCGGATGTTCGGCGAGCGCGTGCTGGCGCAGACCCGCGAACGGTTCGTCACGAACGCGCTCGGCCTGCCGCTCGGCACTGTCGAGGCGGCCGGCACCGGCGACCTGCTCAGCCGGGCGACCAGCGACATCAACCGGCTGGACGTCGCGGTGCGGTTCGCCGCGCCGGAAATCCTCATCGCCGCGGTGACCGTGCTGTTCACGACGATCGCGATGATCGTGACGTCGCCGCTGCTCGCGCTGGCCCTGCTGGTCGCGATCCCGTTGCTGGTGCCGGTGAACGTCTGGTACCAGCGGAAGATCCCGACCGCGTTCGCGTGGATGCTCGACCGCTGGGGCGACCTGCAGTCGATCACCCACGAGACCGTGGAGGGCGCGCGGACCACGGAGGCGCTCAGCCTCACGCGGCGGCGCATGCGCGCCGGGCACCACGCGCTCGACCAGGCGACGCTCGGCGAACGCCGGATGCGGGCGCTGCAGATGCGCTGGCTGCCGACGCTGGAGATCAGCTACGTCCTGCCGATCGCCGCGCTCCTGCTGCTCGGCATGTTCGCCTACAGCCAGGGCTGGGCCGGGCTCGGCACGATCACCACGATGCTGGCGTACGCGCAGGCGATGACCGCTCCGCTCAGCGAGGCGATGTTCTGGCTGGAGGACCTGCAGGTCGCGATCGCCGCGACGCGCCGGATCATCGGCGTGCAGCCGGCCGAAGCGGCGGACAAGGTGACCGCCGCGCCGCGCGGGCGCGACATCGAGGTGCGCGACGTCCGGTTCGGCTACACGGCCGATCGCGAGGTGCTGCACGGCATCTCGCTGAGCGTGCCGCGCGGCGAACGGCTGGCGATCGTCGGACCGTCCGGCGCGGGCAAGTCCACACTGGGCAGGCTGCTGGCCGGGATCTCGGCGCCGACCGCGGGGTCGATCCAGGTCGGCGGCACCGAGGTGTCGACGCTCTCCGACGACGTGCTGCGCGGCGAGGTTCTGCTGCTGACGCAGGAGCACCACACGTTTTCCGGGACGCTGCGGGAAAACCTGGCTCTTCCAGCCCGGCGCGACGGCGGGGACTGGACCGACGAGGAACTGATGGCCGCGCTCGCGTCCGCCGGCGCGGCGGAGTGGGCGGCCGGACTGCCGGACGGGCTGGACACCAAGCTCGGCTCGGGCGCGTACGCGGTTCCGGCCGGTCTCGCGCAGCAACTGGCGCTGGCCCGGGTCGTCCTGGCCGACCCGCACACGCTGGTGCTGGACGAGGCGACGTCGCTGCTGGACACCGGTTCGGCGCGCGAACTGGAACGGTCGCTGAACGCGGTGCTCGAAGGCCGCACGGTGATCGCGATCGCGCACCGGCTGCACACGGCCGCGGCAGCCGACCGGGTCGCGGTGGTCGAAGGCGGGAAGATCACCGAACTCGGCCCGCACGAGGACCTGATCGCGGCGGGCGGCCCGTACTCGCGGCTGGTCGCGGCGGCGAGCTGAAGCGCGATTCCCTGACGACAAATCCGGCGCGGGGAAAGCTGTGGCGGAACTTTGGAAGAATCAGATTTCCCCAAATACACTGCCCGCATCGAAAGGGGGAGCGGGTAGTGACGGACAAAATGGGCGGCCGGCGGGCCCTCCTCGTAAGCTCAGCATTTCTGGCAGCCGTGGTGATCGCGGCGATCGTGGTACCGCTCGCGCTCAACAGCGGCAAGGTGCCCGGCCACGCGATCGCGGTGTCCCAGCAAGGTCCGTGGCAGCTGGGATCGGACCGGATCGCGCCGTACGAGATCGGCATCGATTCCTGGGTCGTTGGCGACGATCTGGTGCTGGTGAACGACACCTATGCGGTCGCGTACGCACGGAGCGACGGCAAGGAACGCTGGAGGATCCCCTCCCCCTCCGGCCATTTCTGCGGGGCGAGCACCTCTGTCGTCGACAACCGCATCGCCGTCGGCTATGGGGATCTCTGCTCGAGCGCGGCCGTACTGGATGTCAACGCGGGAAAGCTGCTGTGGCAGCGGGCGATGCCCATCACCTCGTCGGGAAGCCCGTCGGAGGCGAAACTCGACGAGCACGCGGTGCTGGCGATCGTCGGCGGTTCGGTCGTGGTCGTGCACTACCAGCAGCTGCTCGGGCTGGACGCGGCCACCGGCGCCGTCCGCTGGTCCGAGGTCACGCCACCGACCGACGAGAAGGTGTACTCGAACTGCATCCCGTCGGACGGGATGCCGCGCAGCGCGGACTTCGTGCTGCTGTCCCACTGCAGCGCCAAGGACGCCGGCGACGACTTGTACGTCGCCGTTGCCGTCGATCCCGCGACCGGAAAAATCAAGCAGCACAACGAGTTCGTGAAGAGCAAGTCCTTCCTCACGATGGCGTGGGTGAGCGCGTCGCCGCTGGTCGCCTACCTCAGCGATACATCGAAAGGGTTGTACGAAACTCTCGACGACTCGCTCGAACCGGTTTCCACCATCGAGGCCGGAGACGCGTTGAACGGCTTCATGGGCGACGACGGATTCGGCTACAGCCTGAGCGGGGTCTCCCACGGCACGTCACATCGACGTTCGCGAGCACTCGTCACGGGCACCACGATGATCGCGCTGACCAGCCCGCAGAAGCCCAACCGCCTCGCCGCGTTCGACCTCCGCACCGGTGCCAAACGCTGGGAAGTCCCGGCACCCGGCGGCGGCATTGTCGCGGCACCGCTCGCGGTGGAGGGCGGGCAGGTGATCGCCGTGGTCTCCGCTGGCCAGGACAGTCCTGATCAGCACATAGTCAAGTTCGCGCTGGACACCGGAGCCGTGACACCCGTGCGCACGGTCTCGCTCCCGGGCTCCGGCAATCGCGGCTTGGCACCGTGGTTCTGCCGCTTGTTCTGGGCAGACGGGGTCGTTTTCGGAGTCCGCGGGATCTACAGCGGGCAGTCCACGGCGCTGGTCTTCCGGCTCGGCTGAGTCTTCTGCCTCGGCTCCGCCGAGGCGTGCGGGATCGCCTTCAAGCCGGCGCGATCCCGCGGTGTGGTTCCGATTGGTGAAAGAGCCTGGGCGGCGAACTGACCGGAATGTCCGGAGGGCATCCGGCGTTGGCTTCAGGCGGATCCTGATCTTCCTAGCCTGGGGGTGACGCCGGATGGCGGTCATGACGGTGGACGAACGAGAGAAATTCCTCGCCGAGGAGCGCGTGGGCGTGCTGTCGATCGGCCGGGAAGGCGCGGCCCCGCTCGCCGTGCCGGTCTGGTACGACTACGAGCCCGGCGGCGAACTGCTGATCTGGATGGACCGCGGCTCGGCGAAGGATCGCGCGATCGAGGCGGCGGGCCAGCTGAGCCTCACGGTGCAGCAGGAAACCCAGCCGTACAAGTACGTCACGGTATCCGGTCCGGTCGTCGACCGGTCCTCGGCACCGACCGAGGAGCAGGCGCTCGCCATCGCCTCCCGGTACGCGCCGGAGGCCGAGGCGCGGAAGTTCGTCGAGGGTTCGCTCAAGGAGACCTCGGTGCTGGTGCGGGTGCGCACCGAACGCTGGCTCTCCAGCGACCACAGCAAGTAACGCGAAAAGGGGCCCCGGGAAGTTCCCCAGGGCCCCTTTTTCGGTGCGGATCAGGCTTTCACGAGCGCGTCGACCGCGCTGTAGAACAGGCCCAGGCCGTCGTCGGACGGGCCGGTGAGCGCGTCGATCGCGTGCTCCGGGTGCGGCATGAGACCGACCACGCGGCCGTTCTCGCTGGTGACGCCCGCGATGTCGTTGCGGGAGCCGTTCGGGTTGCCGCCGACGTAGCGGAACGCCACCCGGCCCTCCGCCTCCAGCATGTCCACAGTGGACTGTTCGGCGACGTAGCAGCCGTCGTTGTTCTTGACCGGAATCAGGATTTCCGCGCCCGCCTCGTAGCGCGTGGTCCACGCGGTGGTGTTGTTCTCCACGCGCAGCCACTGGTCGCGGCACACGAAGTGCAGGCCGACGTTGCGGATCATCGCGCCGGGGAGCAGACCGGCCTCGCACAGGATCTGGAAGCCGTTGCAGATGCCGAGCACCGGCATGCCCTTGCGGGCCGCGTCGATGACCGACGACATCACCGGCGCGTAGCGGGCGATCACGCCGGCGCGCAGGTAGTCGCCGTAGGAGAAGCCGCCGGGGACGACGACCGCGTCGACGCCCTTCAGGTCGTCGTCGGCGTGCCAGAGCGAAACCGCCTCGGCCTCGGCGTAGCGGACCGCGCGGGCGGCGTCGCCGTCGTCGAGCGTGCCGGGGAAGGTGATGACGCCGATGCGGGCGCTCACGCGTCCACCCGCCGGATCGTCCACTGCTCGATCACCGGGTTGGCGAGGAAGCCCTCGGCCATCTTGGCCAGCGTCTCGTCATCGACGTCGTCGTCGACCTCGAGTTCGAAGTGCCGCCCCTGGCGCACGTCGGCGACCCCGGAGAAGCCCAGCCGCGGCAGCGCGCGCGCCACCGCCTGGCCCTGCGGGTCGAGGATCTCGGGTTTGGGCATGACGTCGACAACGACTCGAGCCACGGCTGGCTGCTCCTTATTTCTGCAGGTCGTGGGTGCGGTTGAAGCGTACTTCACTAGCCTGACCGGCAGACAGACCGGTATCGAGGGGGAGACATGAACCACCCGCCGCAGGGCCCGTACCCGCAGCAGGGGCCTTTTCCGCCGCGCGGGCCGCAGCAGGGGCCGCCACCTGGGCAATTCGGGCAGTACCCGCAGCCGTCGAAGAAGAAGTCGAAGGCCGGGCTGTGGATTTCGCTCGGCACGGCAGTCGTGGTGCTCGGCGGCGCGGTCGCGTTCACCGGCTGGGTGACCCCGGGGTTCTTCAAAGAGAAGCTGGACACGACGTCGCGGGGAACGCCGGAGCAATTGGCCCAGTCGGTCGCGAACTCGATCACCGAGCAGACCGGGCTGAACGACCTGTGGTGCAAGATCCGGTCGAAGCGGTCCTACGCCGCCGAGGAGATGTTCCGGGGCGCGAAGGGCGACGCGAAGATCAGCAACCCGGTGCACCCGACCGGACCGCAGGAGCGCGCGGCCACGATCACCGCGAGCAACCTCGCCTTCGGCATCGCGCTGATCCCGGACGGCACGGGCTGGTGCGTGCGCGACGTCAAGGCGGACGGCGAACCGGCACCGCTGGCCAGCCTGTCGACCGATCCGAAGCCGCGGCCGCCGATGAAGGACGGCACGGACGCCGCGACGAAGTTCATCGACGCGGTCAACGCGCGCGACATCCCGGCGGCGTTGTCGGTCATGTGCCGCGACGCGCCGGACACCACCCGTGACGGCACCCAGCAGTGGATCTACGGCGAAACGAAGCTGACCGTGCGCAAGACGGACGTGCTGCGGACCGCAGGCCGGACGATCGTGCACGTCGACGCCAAGCTCGACGGCGTCGCCAAGGAGGGCCGGGTGGAAACGGACGACCGCGCGGTCGACGGCGCGTGCGTCACCTCCTTCGACCCCACTTCTGACTGATCGGATTTCCGGGGAGTTGCGCGTAGCGTGACCTGCGCCATGATGTGTCGTTGACAGGGTGTCAACACCACCGGGAGGCAGCGTGCCAGAGCAGGACTCCTTCGACTACGTGATCGTCGGCGCGGGCAGCGCGGGCTGCGTGCTGGCGAACCGGCTGAGCGAGGACCCGTCCGCGCGGGTGCTGCTGCTCGAGGCGGGCGGCGAGGACACCGCGGACGAGGTCCGGATCCCGGCGGCGTTCGCGTCGCTGTTCAAGACGAAGTGGGACTGGAACTACGAGACCGTCGAGCAGAAGCACACCGGCAAGACGGCGTACTGGCCGCGCGGCCGGATGCTCGGCGGCTGCTCGTCGATCAACGCGATGATCTACATCCGCGGCAACCGCGCCGACTACGACGGCTGGCGCGATGCGCACGGGGCCACCGGCTGGGGCTGGGACGACGTGCTGCCGTACTTCAAGCGCGCCGAGGGCAACCAGCGCTTCGGCGGTCCGCTGCACGGCACGGACGGCCCGCTGCACGTCGAGGACCGGCGGTTCACGCACGAGCTGTCGCACGCGTGGGTGGACAGCGCGGTCGCGTGGGGGCTCAAGCACACCGACGACTTCAACGGCGAATCGCAGGAGGGGGCCGGGCTCTACCAGGTCACCTGCAAGCGCGGCCGCCGCTGGTCCACCGCGGACGC
This sequence comes from Streptomyces sp. AA4, assembly GCF_000158875.1. NCBI lineage: Bacteria > Bacillati > Actinomycetota > Actinomycetes > Kitasatosporales > Streptomycetaceae > Streptomyces > Streptomyces sp. AA4. The sequence goes on from NZ_GG657746.1 coordinate 8,147,171, forward strand.
TTACCTGCGGCCCGCGTTGTCGCGGCCGAACCTCACCGTGCGGACGAACGCGCAGGTCACGCAGGTGGTCTTCGAGGGCACCCGCGCGGTCGGAGTGTCCTATCTGGACAAAGGCGTGCCGACGACGGTCCGCGCGGACGCCGAAGTGCTGCTCTCCGGCGGCGCGATCAACTCGCCGCAGCTGCTGATGCTGTCCGGCGTCGGACCGGCCGAGCACCTGCGCGAACTGGGCATCGACGTGGTCGCCGCGCTGCCCGGCGTCGGCGACAACCTGCACGACCACCCGGCGGTCGGCGTGATCTGGTCGACGAAGGGCACGACCGACATCGCGGACTCCGCGACGCCCGCCGGACTGGTGCGGTACCAGCTGACCAAACGCGGTCCGCTCGCGTCGAACATCGGCGAGGCGGGCGCGTTCTACTCGACGCGCGACGGGCTGGCCGCACCGGACATGCAGATCCACGTGGCCCCGACGTTGTTCTACGACAACGGGATGCGCGAACCGACCTGTCCTGGCTTCACGTCGGCGGCCACGCTGGTCGACGTCGCGAGCCGCGGCCGGCTGCGGTTGAAATCAGCGAATCCGTTGTGGAAGCCGGAAATCGACCCGGCTTACTACGCGGAGTCGATCGACCTGGAGTCGGTGAAGTCGGCCCTGCGGTCGCTGATCGAGATCGGCCGGTCTGGTCCGCTGGCGAAGTTCCTGGATCGACCGTTCTTGCCGGCGACGCATGACCTGTCGGACGAGGCACTGACTGAGCATGTCCGGGAGAACACGCAGACGCTGTACCACCCGGTCGGCACGTGCGCGATGGGCAGCGGCGAGCACGCGGTGGTGGATCCGGAACTGAAGGTGCGCGACGTTTCGGGGCTGCGGGTGGTGGACGCTTCGGTGATGCCGGTGGTGCCGCGCGGGAACACCAACGCACCGACGATCATGGTGGCGGAGAAGGCGGCCGACCTGATTCGGGCTCGATGACCGCTCTGTCGACCTGGCGAGATCTCCTTGCCGCCTGGGCGATTCCGGACACCGTGCACCCTCCGGAATCGCCGTGGGTCCTTCCGCGGGAGGTGTTCCTGCGGCGGGCCGACCGGCAGATCGCCGCGCCGATCGGGGCGACTCACCGGCTGGCCGCCGAAGCGTTGCAGGAACCTGGCACGGTGCTCGACGTCGGCGCGGCGGCCGGGGCGGCGAGTCTGCCCCTGGTCGGCCGGTCGAACGTCACCGCGGTGACAGCGTTGGACGCCGACGACGAGCTGCTCGCCGCCTTCGGCGAGCGGGCTGCGGGTGTGAAGCACCGGCTGTTGTCCGGCCGGTGGCCTGATCTCGCGGACGAAGCTGGGGTGGCGGATGTCGTCGTGTGCGGGAATGTCGTCTACAACGTCCCCGACCTGGCCCCGTTCGCCGCGGCGCTCACTGCGGCGGCCCGGCGGCGGGTCGTGGTCGAGACGGCCGCGCGGCATCCGTTGACCGAGCTTAACCCGTTGTGGCAACGGTTTCACGGAATCGAGCGCCCGTCGGGGCCGACTGCGGTGGACTGTCTCGCGGCGCTCGCGGAAGCGGGAATCAAGCCGGAAGTCGTGGAATGGCGGCGGCCGCCGGAGCCGGAGTACGCGGAATTCTCGACCATGGCGGACGTCGTGCGGCGGCGGTTGTGCTTGCCCGCCGACGCGGCCGGAGAGGTCGAGCGGGCCTTGCTGGAGATGGGCGTAGACCCGGAAATGCCGCCGGATCTCGGGTCCTCCGGCCGGGATCCGGTGACGCTGGCGTGGCCCGGTTCCGCTTAACGGACCCGTTCCAGTACGGGAACCCGGGCGAACTGCACCGTGAATAGTTGCCAGGCAAGGAAACCCAAGCCGAGAAGGACGTAAGCATCGCCGACGAGGTGCTGCCACGGTTCCCACGCGAGTTCCCGCATCCCGCTGGAAGGCACGAAGGTGTGCGGGGCGGCGATGAAGACCGCGGCACCCGCCGCCAGCGCCGCACCAGCGCGAAGGGTGCGGACGCGGGCAGCGAGGATGAGCGCCGCGGGCACCACCCAAACCCAATGGTGAGACCAGGAAATCGGGGATACGAGGAGCACTGCCGTCGCGTTGACGACAAAGGCGAGCGAGGTGTCGACGCGCCGCATGACGAGCACCGCGGTGACCAGGACGAACGCGGACAAGGTCAGCCACAGCAGGTCGTGGGTCTGCGGCAGCAGGGCGAGGCGGTTGAGGGCGCCTTGGATGGTCTGGTTGGTCGCGTAGGGCGCGCCGCTGAAGCCGTCGGCGCTGGTGAGGCCGCCGCCGAAGAAGTACTCGGCGGAAGCGTGCGGGGCGACCAGGAAGCCGAGCAAGGTCACGCCGGCACCGGTGAACAGGGTGGTGCGGGCGGCTCGGAAATCCTTGGTGAGCACGAAGAACAACAGGAAACCGGCGGGCGTCACCTTGATCGCGGCGGCCAAGCCGACGAGGATTCCGCGCGGCCACCGCGGGGTAAGCGCTAGGCAATCCACGGCAACCAGGGCCATCAGGACGAGGTTGATCTGTCCAAAGCCGACAGTGGAGCGCACGGGCTCGAAAGCGAAGGCCGCCAAGGTGAGCGCGCACGCGGCCAGGACCGCGGTCCGGCGGCCCCAGTCTCGCCACCGGCGGCGCACCACGGTGTACAAGACGAGCCAGAGCGAGGCGACGGAGAGGAGGTCGAGCAGAACGGTCGCGACGGCGAGCGGCGGGAACGCCAAGCCGGAGAAGAGAAGCGCGGCGAACGGCGGATAGATGAACGGCAGCATGGAACCTGCCGTGGTGGTCGGGAGCGGACCGTATGGGTCACCACCATGGACGGCGGCGTCCGCTCCGAAGCGGTAAACCTGCAAGTCAACCGGGTTGAAGCTGCTGATGACGACCGCTACGCCCACGACGACGGCTATCGCGCCGAGCGCGGACAACCAGGCGAGGAGCCGCCCGGCCTTTCCCTGAAACCACATACGGGCGGCGATTGTAGCTGCCTGCTCAAGAGGCGGGCGGACCGTTCCGGATGACCGTTTTCCCGGAATTGTCGTACCCCGTCGTTACTGTCTGGCCCATGAGCACTTCCCTCTACTACACCGCGAGCCGGGCGACCGCGCTCACCGCTGCCGAGACCACTGCCATCGAGCGCGTCGTCACCGCGCGGCAGGCGTCTTTTCCCTGTCCCGACGAGGAATCCCTCTTTCTGTACGAGGAGCCGGACGCGATCGTGGCCGGGTCCACCAAGATGCCGTTCGACGTCGACCGCGTGATGCCGGTGCTCGAACACGTCCTGGGCTCGGTGACCGAGTTGCGCCGTGCCCTCCCGGACGCGGAATGGCAGGTGCACCTCGACGATTTCGACATCCCGTGGAACGAGAGCGAGGGGTACTTCCTGCCCGCGTAAGAGCTAGCCGACTCTCCGCAGCGCTTCGCGGGTGAGATCGGCCAGGGTCGGATAGCCGTCCACCGCCATGATCAAGTCAGCTTCAGCCAGCAAGGTACGCAGAACATGGACCACGCCGTCCTCACCAGCCAACGACAATCCCCAGGCGTAGGGCCGGCCGACGCCCACCGCGGTCGCGCCCAAGGCCAGCGCCTTGACCACGTCGGCCCCGGAGCGAACGCCGGAGTCGAACAGCACCGGCGTGCCGTCCGCGGCGTCGACCACTTCGGCCAGGCAGTCCAGTGCCGGAAGGCCGCCGTTGGCCTGCCGTCCGCCGTGGTTCGAGCAGTAGATCCCGTCGACCCCGCCGTCGATCGCGCGGCGGGCGTCGTCGGGATGCTGGATGCCTTTGACCAGCAGCGGAAGCTTGGTCAGCGACCGCAGCCAGGGCAGGTCTTCCCAGGTCAGCGGGTTGCCGAAAAGCTGCGCCCACAGCCCGACGGCAGCGGCCGGGTCGTCCTCCGGAGCCTTGCCGAGCCGTTTCCGGAACACCGGGTCGGCGAAGTAGTTGGCCAGGCAATGCCCGCGCAGCTGCGGGAAGTTCGCCGTCGACAGGTCGCGCGGCCGCCAGCCGGTGACCCACGTGTCGAGCGTGACGACGATGCCGCGGAAGCCCGCCGCCTCGGCGCGCTGCACGAGCGAGGCGGCGAGGTCGCGGTCAGTCGGCGTGTAGAGCTGGAAGAACCCTGGCGTGTCGCCCAGTTCCGGGACGAGCGTTTCCACCGGGTCGACGCTCAACGTCGAGGCGACCATGGGCACGCCCGTCCGGGCGCTGGCCCGTGCGGTCGCGAGGTCGCCGTGGCCGTCCTGCGCGCACAGGCCGATCACCCCGACCGGCGCGAGGAACAGCGGCGCCGGCAGCTTCATCCCGAACAGGTCCACCGACAGGTCGCGTTCCTTCGCGCCGACGAACATCCGCGGGACCAGGCCCCAGCGTTCGAACGCCTCGACGTTGCCCCGCTGGGTCCGTTCGTCGCCCGCGCCACCGGCCACATAGGACAGTACGGACGGCGGAAGCGCCTGTGCCGCACGCGCTTCCAGTTCCGCGTACGACATCGGCAGATCCGGGACGCGGCCGGACAATCCGGCGAAGTAGATCTCGTGCTGGAAATCGCCGAAGCCGGGCAACAGTTCTCCTCAGCGCTTGCCGTGCAGGACGGTGACCAGCTTGGCGACCAGCGCGTCCGTGGATTCCTTGCGGGAGAAGGAGGTGAGCGTGAGCGGCGCGGTGAACCGCTGCCGGGCCACCGCCTTCGGACGGGCGAACTCGCGCAGCCCCTCCGGGCCGTGGATCCGGCCGAACCCGGAATCGCCGACCCCGCCGAAAGGCAGCGACGCGATGCCCGCGAACGACAACGGCGCGTTCACCGCGGTCATGCCCGCCCGCAACCGCGACGCCAGCTCCGCCCCGCGCGCCCGCGAGAACACCGTGGAACCCAGGCCGTACTTGGTCGCGTTGGCCTTCTCCACCGCCTCGTCCATGTCCCGCACCCGCGCGATCGTCACCGTCGGGCCGAACGTCTCCTCCCGCACCGCCTCGGAGTCCTCCGGCACGTCGACCAGCACCGTCGGCTGCACATACCGGTCGCCGACGCTGTCCACCCCGCCGACCAGCGCCTTCCCGCCGCGCGCGAGCGCGTCGGCGATGTGCCGGCGGATCACCGACAGCTGCGAGGGCATGGTGATCGGCCCGTACTGCGCGTCCTCGTCCGAACCCGCGCGCACGTGCTTCGCCTTCCCCACCACCTTCGCCACGAACTCCTCGGCCACCCGCTCGTGCACGTACACCCGCTCCACGCCGATGCAGGTCTGCCCCGAGTTCGAGAACGCGCCCCACACAGTCGCGTCCGCCGCCGCTTCCAGGTCCGCGTCCGCGTCGACCAGCAGCGCGTCCTTGCCGCCCGCCTCGATCACCACCGGCGTCAGCGTGTCCGCGGCAGCCGCCATGATCTTCTTGCCCGTCCCGGTCGAACCGGTGAACGCGATCTTGTCCACCCCGGAACCCACCAACGCCGCCCCGGTCTCGCCGAACCCGGTCACCAGCTGCAGCACCGGCTGCTCAGGCACGATCTCGGCGAACGCGTCCACCAGCCACTTCCCGACACCCGGCGTGTACTCGCTCGGCTTGAACACCACCGCGTTGCCCGCCGCCAGCGCGTACGCGATCGAACCCAGCGGAGTGAACACCGGGTAGTTCCACGGCCCGATCACGCCGACCACGCCGAGCGGGAGGTACTCGACGGTCGCGGCCTGGTTGGCCATCAGCAGCCCGGACGAGCGGCGGTGCTTGCCCAGCACCTCGCGGGCGTTCTTCGCCGCCCACGCGATGTGCTCGATCGCCAAAACGCTCTCCAGCTGCGCGTCCGCGATCGGCTTGCCGGTCTCGTCGCGCACCACCTGGCACAGCTGCGGCAGCCGCCGGGTCAGCACGCCCTTCCAGCGCTGCAGCCGCTCGGCGCGCCCGGCGAAGCCCAGGCCGTCCCACCAGCCCGCGGCCGCCCTCGCCCGCTCCACAGCAGCCCCGACCTGCTCGGCCGTGTGCACCGGGTAGGTCCCGACGACCTCGTCGGTGGCCGGGCTGAGCGAATCGAACGTCTCGCCGACGGGCGTCGGCTTCGGCTGGACCGCGGTCATCGGCGTCTCCCCGTCTCGGTGAACCCCCAGGCTACGAGGTTGCTGACACTCTGCCAACAGCTGCCCGGGCTTCCCGTCAGCATGGCATCCGGGGAGCGGGCGCGGAAAGTCCTCCGACGTGGAGTCCTCGCCAGATGCCGATCCCGGGGCGGGCCGAAGCGTAGGGTTGAGCCGACCAATCTGGTAAGGAGAAAACCTGATGCGGATCGTCCATTTCGGACATTCCTGCGTACTGCTCGAGACCACCGCGGAGCGGATTCTGCTCGACCCGGGCACGTTCTCCACCGGCTTCGAGGCCGAGCGCGAACTGTCCGCGGTGCTGATCACCCACCAGCACTTCGACCACCTCGACGTCGAACGGCTGCCCGGTCTGCTCAAGGCGAACCCGGACGCGAAACTGGTCGTCGACCCGGGCTCGGCCGAGGCGATCGAGAAGCTGCACCTGGAGTTCGAGGTCGCGCGGCCCGGCGACGCGTTCGAGTTCGGCGGTACCTCGGTGTCGGTGGTCGGCGGCGAGCACGCGGTGATCCACGCCGACATCCCGGTGATCCCGAACATCGGCTACCTCGTCGACCACGGCGCGTTCTACCACCCGGGCGACTCGTTCTTCGTGCCCGAGCAGAAGGTCGACGTGCTCGGCCTGCCGACCGGGGCCCCGTGGCTGAAGGCGGGCGAAGCGGTGGACTTCCTGCGCGCGGTCGCGCCGCGCCGTTCGGTGCCGATCCACGAGGCGGTGCTGGCCAACCCTGCGATGCACTACGGGCTGTTCCAGAACCTGGCTCCGGAGGGCACCGAGGTGAAGGTGCTCGATCGAGGCGTCGCGACGGAGATCTAGGCGGGAGCGGTGTGGCGGAGGGAGCCGTAGGTGCTCCCGAAAGCCCGGTTTTCGAGGGCGACGTCCACCGCGTCCAGCAACGCCTGCCGCAAGCCGGGGCGGCTGAGGTCAGCGGCGTCGATGCCAAGCCGCACCAGCCCGCCTCGGCGCGCGGCCCGGGCGGAGGCCAGCACGAGCGCGAAGCACCGGACCGTCTCCGTCCGATGCGACTGACTCGCGAAGTCCTGCACCCGCGCGCGCCGGATCTCGCCGGTCACCAGGTCCCGGACAGCGTTCTGATCGGCGCACAGCGTGAAGCCGTGCTCCCGCAACGCCTGCACAGTGCCCGGCGACGCGAGCCAACGCGGCGGCGCGAAGCCGTCGACAGTCACGCCAGTCGCGTCGAGGGCAGCCTTCGCCGCGATCAGCCGGAGCCGCGCTTCGTGCGCGGGGAGCGCCGCGAACTCCGCCTTGCGCCCCAGATGCACGGCACGATGCGTCGGCGGGATGCGGTGGTCATAGCCGTTGAGCAACACCGAGTCGCCCGCAGCGGCCCGCGTACGGACCCAGGCCGTGACCGGCCCGTCCTCGGTGCGCGCGACATGCAGAATCGACAGCGGGACGTGCCGACGTTCGAGTTCGGCCGCCAGATGCGCACAACGGTGCAGCGTGCGCGTGGTGACCCCGGACAGCGAGACCAGCAGGCGAGCATCCACGCCACCATTGCGCCGCAGCCGTGTGGCGACCGCCTGACCGCTCCGTGAACTACGAGTGAGACTTACACGGCGGACAGTCACCGTCGGCTTCACGCGTTCTCATTCGGCTTTGCGGCAATGCCAAATGAGCATCGACGGCACGCCGTTCGCCGCCGCGGCCAGCGCGTCCGGGATCAGCCCGTTGAGCGACCACGGCCAGAGATCCCACGGCCCACCGCCCGGAACATGCTGCGGTTTGGTCGCCGTCGGCGTCGGCTCCGCACAGCTCACCGGGGTGATGCCGGCCGCGAGGAACGCACGCAAGTAGTCACCGACCCGATGGTGCTTGGTCCGCACCCGAGCCGGGACCCCGTCGGCGGTGCGCACGGAGGGGATCGATCCGCGCTGGACCTGCTCGGGGTGGACGTCGGAAAGCACGAGATGCCCACCCGGGGCGAGGACGCGCGCGAACTCCGCGATCACGGGCTCCAGATCCGGCACGTGCGACAGCGCGAGTCCGCAGAGCACGACGTCCTGCGAACCGTCCTCGACGGGAAGTTCCTGCAGGTCAGCGACCAAAGTCGAGTCAGCCTTGGCATGACTGAGCATCTCCGGCGACCCGTCGACCGCAACGACCTGATGACCGCGTTCGACCAGGAGACGGGTGAGCCGTCCAGTCCCGCAGGCAGCGTCGAGCGCCCGGCCGGGCGGGATTCCGTCGAGGATCGCCGCGAGGTAGGGCTCGTCGGCGAAGGCCGCGTTCTCGCCAGAGTCGTACGCGGCGGCCCAGAGGGCATACCCGTCGCGCGGTTCGAGCTGGGTTACCTCGACGCCCTCGGCGAGGTCCTGGTCAGCCAGCAGTGCGCGGATCTCGCCAAGACGTGCTTCGACAAACTCGCGATCGTGCTCGCCGGTAAACGCGCGGAGGAGTGCCGCTCCTTCGATGCCGATGAGGTAGGCGAGAGGATGCTCGTAACTCACTCTTGCGGAGGCTAACCGGGCAAATGCCGCGAGTCCACCGATTTTCGGCTGCCTGTCCCGCGTCCGTGGTGGTGACGGGAATCTGCCATTCCGAGCCTCCCCGGGAGGGCGGCCGATTACGTGCCGCGCCGGGTTCGTCCCGGCCGAGCTTCGTTCCGCTTCCGAACATCTCGCCCGCCGTCGCTCCGACAGCTTTTTCGAATGGACTCAGCAACTCACGGTTTAGCCGCATCGACGAGCCGCCGCACCGCGACCGCGATCCGCCCGCGCAGGTCGGGGTCGATGAGGGCCCCGTTCTCGACGGCCTGGCGAGGAATGGGAATCCGCGCACAAGCGTCGTCGACGATGCGGGTGCCCGCGTAGGTGAGCGTCTTGCGGAGGGACTCGTGCGCGTCCGCACCCCCGGTCGGCGCGGCGACCGAAGACGCGTTGATCCACGCCACGGGTTTGCCGTACATCTCGCCGCCGCCGATAGTCCAGTCGAGCAGGTTCTTGAAGGAACCCGGCAAGCCGCCGGCGTACTCCGGGGTGCAGAACAGGACGCCGTCCGCCGCGCCGATCGCCTCCCGCAACGCCACGACCTCGCCCGGCAACGGCTCCCGATCATGATCCGGATTGAAGTGCGGCAACTCGGCGAGCCCACCGTACACAGTGGACGCGGTGAAGCCAGCCGCGGTCGCGATGACAGCCGCGTTGACCGAACCGGCCCGCAGGCTGCCGCTGATGAGCAAAAGCACGGAGCCCAGTGTGCCAGCGCGAAGGGCGGAACGGGGTCGTGCTTCTCGGGGGATTCCCGGTTTTCACCCACCGCTACCGCGCGAACGCGATTTCCGCACGGTATTCCGCGCAAGCACCAACCCGAACCTGCTTCAGGGGTGTACCGAGCCGAACTTGACGGTGAACGTTTGGCGGCGAATCGAGCGACTTCAGCGGAGTGCTAACTCCGGAGCAGGCCTGGTCCCGATGGGACCGCTCCGAAGCAACGCTGCCGAGCGTCGGCCGAATGCCGCTTCCGCACCAACGGGAAACTGACTGCGGCCAGCCCACACCGAAACAGGGCGCTCGGGGCACGCCAAGATCAGCCACACGCCACCAGGCGGCGCGCCAAACGGAAAACCGCAGCAATCAGCCTCCACCGAAACAGGCGGGACCCACCAAGATCAGCCGCAAGCCGCCGGATGCCGCGCCCACGGCAACCGACGACGACCAGCCTCTGCCGAAACTGGGCGTCGCCCGCTAAGACCGGCCAAACCACTAGACGGCGCACCAACCTCAAACCCGCAGCAATCCGTCTCCACCGGAACAGGCAGCAGCCCACCGAGATCAGGCCAAGCCGCCAGACAGTGCGCCAACCCGAAGCCGACAGCGGTCAGTCTGCGTCGAAACCGGCGCATGGACCACCGAGATCAACCCCAAGCCGCCAAGCCGCGCGCCGGCCTCACTTCCACACCACCCCTCCCCGTTGGCCCTGTGCCAATCCTGCCGCCGCGGCTGGTGCGCGGGTTTCTGGGTCCAGCGGGTTCGGTCCGATCGCCGCGACCGAGGCCTCGTCCGGTTCCAGAACCGCTACCTTCGCGCCTGCCGCGCGCAGCTCTGCCAGTACCTGGTCGAACGGCTGCTCCGTCGGGAATGCCTCCGTCGCGCCCATCGGGACGACCACTGTCACCTGGGCGAAACCTGTTGCGTAGTCAGCATTCGCGGAGGAACGGACGCCGCCGTCCACATACCGCTTTCCGTTGATCGGCACCGCTGGCCAGACGCCGGGCACGGCGCAGCTTGCTTCCACCGCGACGACCAGCGGGACGCCGGACGCGCGGTCGAACACTGCCGGTTCACCGGTTTCCGCTTCCACCGCAACGATTTTCACCGCACGCTCGGGCCAATCGTGGGACGGCAGACGGGATTCGATCACCGCGCGGCGGCGCGGTTCCGGCACGGTTTCCGCGGCCAGGGCGTATTTTCCCATCGCGCGGCGGGTTTCCGCCGCGGTGCCGCCGTCGGCGAGCACCGCGGCGAATTCCTCGCCGAACTTTTCCGGGTCGAACTCGGCCGCGATCTCCGCCGCTTGCCGGGCCGGGTCGGTTTGCCGTGCGTACAGCTGCGGCAGCGGCAAACCGCTGCCCAGCTGCGCCGCCACCGTCGCGCCCGCGGACGTGCCGATCAGCACGTCGGCACCGGTCACGTCCTGGCCCGCTTCCGCAAGCCCGGTCAGCAAACCGGTCGCCCACGCGATCCCGGCGACGCCACCACCGCCCAACACCAAAGCTCGGCTCATGCCGCTCCTTTCCCCAGCCCCCACTCTGCCCTACGGCACCGACAATTTCCGCAGCGCCGACTCCAGCAGGGCGTCCGTCTCGGGCTTCGGCAAGGCCAGTTCCAGCAACGTTTCCGCCACCTCGCGGTATTTCGCCACGCGCGCGGGACTCGAACTGCTCGCGCTTTCGCGCAGCAACCGCTCGTGGACGATCGAGGGCAGGTCCGCGAAATCGAAAATCGTGAACGCCCTGCCCAGATCGGGTCGGCGGTCCGCCGGGATCACCCGCACGTCGGCCTTGCCTTCCGCCCACCTCTCGCGCAGGTGCCACAGCTGTTCCGCCATCGCTTCCGCGCCGCCGATCCTCTTGTGCAGCGCCGCTTCCCCCAGCACCAGCACACACCGCGTACCCGAATCGAGCACCGCTCGCCGCGACAGCCTCTCGGCTACCCGCGCTTCCACTTCGTCCTCGACAGCGCCCGCCGCACTCGACAGCAACGCTCGCGCGTACCCGCTCGTCTGCAGCAACTGCGGCACCGCTTCCGGCTCCCAGCAGAACACTGCCTCCGCCGTGCGTTCCCACTCCAGGTACGGCTCTTCTCCGCCGCTGTCTATCCAGTCCTGCTCTCGCGCTCCTCGCGCCATCTCCACTATTCGCCTGCGGTCCGGCCCGACCACCCTGCAGTGCGCCAGTACCGCTCCGATGTCCTCCGGCTTCGGCAGCCGCAGTCCTCTTTCCCAGTTCGTCACGAAACCAGGCGTCATCCCCAGCAACCGGGCCAACTCTCTTACACCCAGTCTTCTTCTCTCCCGCGCCGCGCGTAACTCCAGGCCCAATGCCCTCGCGCGCGGTGTTGCGTACGGTGTGGTCATGGTTGCAGTGTGTCAGGGGGTGCCGACAGTTTTCGGGGTTCTCTCCCTGGGCTCCTCGGCTGCTTCCTCGGCCTGCCCCCGTCCTACAGCCAGTCCTCCAACGACAACCCCGTCATCCTCTCGTACGCCTCCACGTACCTTCCCCTCGTCGCCTCCACCACTTCACTCGGCAACGGCGGCGGCTGCACATTCGACGCCCTGTCCCAGCCCGACTCCGGCCCCGTCAGCCAATTTCGCACGTACTGCTTGTCGAACGACGGCTGCACCCTTCCCGGCTCGTACCCCTCCGCCGGCCAGTACCTCGACGAATCCGGCGTCAGCACTTCGTCCGCCAGCACCAGCGCGCCCGTCTCGTCCACGCCGAACTCGAACTTCGTGTCCGCCAGCAGGATTCCGCGCTTCGCCGCCACTTCCGCTCCACGGCGGTACACCGCGAGCGTCGCCTCGCGAAGCTCCTCCGCCCGCTTCGCACCGATAGTCGCGACCACTGCGTCGAACGAAACGTTCTCGTCGTGCTCGCCGAACGCCGCCTTCGTTGCCGGCGTGAAGATCGGCGAAGGCAGCTTCGAGGCCTCTACGAGACCTTCAGGCAGCTCTACTCCGCACACTGCGCCCGTACGCTGATAGTCCGAGTACCCGGACCCCGTGAGGTATCCGCGCGCGACAGCTTCCACCGGAAGCATGTCGAGACGGCGTACGAGCAGCGCGCGCCCGCGTACCTCGGCGGGGATGCGCGGGTCGTCGTACGCGACGAGGTGGTTCGGGATCAGGTCCGACAGCTGCTCGAACCAGAACACGCTCATCGCCGTGAGCACGCGGCCCTTGTCGGGGATGGGCGTGTCCAGGATGAAGTCGTAGGCGGAGATGCGGTCCGAGGTGACCAGCAGCAGGTGGTCGTCCCCGACCGCGTACAGGTCCCGGACTTTTCCGGCGGCGATCTTCGGGTAATCGGCGAGCGTCGTCACTGCTGCACCCTAACCCGAGCACCGCTACCGCGAGGATGATGCAGGTCATGGCCTACCGCTGGATTTCGTTCACCTCCGACTACGGGCTGCACGACGGCTTCGTGGCCGCCTGCCACGGGGTCATCGCTGGCATCGCGCCCGACGTACGCGTTCTCGACGTAACCCACCTCGTCCCGCCGCAGCAGGTGCGCTCAGGCGCGGCAGTGCTCGCGCAGACCGTGCCGTCGCTGCCTAAGGCCGTACACCTGGCTGTTGTCGACCCAGGCGTCGGTACGGAGCGCCGTGGCATCGTGGTGGACGCTGCGCACGGCATCCTGGTCGGCCCGGACAACGGTCTGCTCTTACCGGCCGCAGAAGCGCTAGGCGGCGTGTACGCGGCGTACGTGATCGACGTGCGCACGCCGGTGTCCGCGACCTTTCACGGCCGCGACATCTTCGCTCCCGTCGCCGCGAAGCTCGCGCTCGGCGCGCACCCCGGCTCCTTCGGACCCGCCATCCGCGACCTGGTGCGCCTGCCAGAACCGCTGGTCGCGGCGTTCCCCGGCAAGCTCGTGTCGGACGTGCTGACCGTCGACCACTTCGGCAACGTCCAGCTCGCCGCTACGCCCGCCGACCTCGACCTAACCGGGTTGACCGGTGAGGTGACGGTGCACAGCGAGCACGTCGCGGTGTCCGCCACGATCGGCCGGACCTTCGCCGACGTCCCGCGGGGCGCGAACCTCGTCTATCCCGATTCGGCGGGGAAGCTGGCCGTCGCGGTCAACGGCGGTTCGGCGGCTTCGGTGCTGCGGATCGGACCGGCCGAGGAATGCACGATCACTGCGTCGCCGACCGCCAGCTGACCCGGCCGGGTGACCGCCGCCTTCATGCCGAAGAGGACGCCGCCGGACGGGTCCCGGTGGTACGCGGCGAGGGAGCGAATCGGCTCCGGGCCGGAGCGCTTGCCGGTTTCCTGATCGACCATCGGCACCGCGCACCGGACGCACAGCTGCGCGTAGGCGAATTCGACGCCGCCGGCTTCCATCCGGCGCACCGCGTCCTCGGCATGCGGTTCCGCCCAGCCGCGGATCACGAGGTTGGGCCGGAATCGGTCCATCGGCACCGGCTCGGCTCCGCGCTGCGCGATCCGCTCGTTCAGGTGGTCCAAAGAGGACTCGGAGATGACGAGGATCGCGTGGCCGTCGGCGAACCTCGCGGTCCCGCGGGTCTCCCCGCTCGTGACGCGGTCATGCTCCGGGGTGACGCCGAGCAGCACGGACGGCTGACCCAGCACGGTGGAGAACCACTCAGCGGCGTCGGGGCCCTGGTGGACGCCCTCGCCGGTCCAGTTGAAGGTGGACGCGGGGTGCCGCCGGCCGTCCTTCTGGACCTCGATGGTCAGGTCCTCGACCCCGGGCGCGGACAGGGCGAGCCGGGTGCCGCCGTCGAGGACGCGGGGCCGGATGGCGGCCATGCCGGGGAAGCGGCGCTGGCTGCGAAAGTCGCCGTCGGCCGCGGCGACGATGAACTCCCGGTCGTGCGCGAGACCGGCCGGGGTCACGTCGGCGGACTGGACTGTCGTCCCGGCGCAGCCTTTGACCGGGTAGTACGTGAGCCGCGAGATCGTCCCCATGGGGTTCACGGTACCTGTCGGTCCGGAGGGAACTGGGGCGCACGATCCCGTCGTGGACCACCGGCGCGCCGGTACCCTGCGAACTCGTGGAGCTGCTGCCGTTCGACGAGTATGTGCGCTCGCTGCCGCGGAAGCGGATGTCGGCAGGCATCTTGCTCCGCGACGAAACCGGACGCGTCCTGCTCGTCGAGCCGTCCTATAAGGACAGCTGGGACATACCCGGCGGAGTGTGCGACGCGGGCGAACCGCCGTGGCGCACGGCGCGCCGGGAACAAGCCGAGGAAATCGGGATCGACCGCCCGCTCGGTCCACTGCTGGTCATCGACTACGCACCGGACGACGGCCGGATGCCAGAAGGGCTCGCGTTCATCTTCGACGGCGGGCGAATTTCCGCGGCGGAAACCGCCCGTCTCACCCTCACTGACCCGGAAATCCTCGCCGTGCACCTGCTGCCGATCGACGAGGCAGCTCAGCGAGTAGCCCCGCCGCTGGCCCGGCGGCTCCAGGTGGCCTGGGAAGCCGCCGGGACCGGCGACAGTTGCCTCCTCTGCGAGGACGGCCGTCCCCTCACAGCACCTGCGACAGGAACTGCTGCAACCGAGGACTAGCCGGCGCCTCGAACATCTGCTCCGGCGTCCCCTGCTCCACGATCCGCCCCGCGTCCATGAACGCGACCTCGTCCGCCACGCTTCGGGCGAAGCCCATCTCGTGGGTCACCACGATCAGAGTGAGACCACGCGAAGCCAGCCCGGCCATCAGGTCAAGGACGCCCTTCACCAGCTCCGGGTCCAGCGCGCTCGTGGCCTCGTCGAAGAGCATCACTTCCGGTTCCATCGCCAGCGCACGGGCGATCGCCACCCGCTGCTGCTGGCCGCCGGACAGTGCGGCCGGGCGGTACGGGGCCTTGTCCGCAAGGCCGACCTCGGCCAGCCGCGCCCGGGCGACCTCGGTCGCGTCCTCTTTGGACAGACGGCGCACGCTGCGCAGCGGCAGGACGATGTTGTCCAAAACAGACCGGTGCCCGAACAGGTTGAAGTGCTGGAACACCATCCCGACCCGCTGGCGCAAGGCGTCCGGATCCGAGGCGATGACGCTTTCGCCGTCCAGCAGCAGGTCGCCGCTGTCCGGTTCCTGCAGGCGATTCACGCACCGCAGCAAGGTCGATTTGCCGGAACCGGACGGGCCGATCACGCACGTGGTGCTCCCGCTCGGCACCTTCAGGTTCACCCCGCGCAGCACCTCCAGCGTCCCGAAGCGGACGTGGATGTCGCGCAATTCCACCGAAGACGAACGAATCGCTGTACTCATACCGTCCCGCTCGCGATCATTTCCTTGGTCTCCGTGGGCACCTTTCGACCGGTTTGCAACCGTTTGTCGATGTAGTTCACCAGGTGCGTCAGCGGGACCGTGATCACCAGGTACACGACCCCGGCGGCGACCAGCGGCGACAGGTTGCCCGTGTTGGCCGCGAGGTCCTGGCCGATCCGGAACAGTTCCCGTTGCGAGGTAAGGAAACCGAGGAAGTACACCAGGGTCGAGTCCTTCACCAGCGCGATGAACTGGTTCACCAGCGCGGGCAGCACCCGCCGCACGCCCTGCGGGATCACCACCAGCAGCATCGCCTTGGTGTAGCTCATGCCGAGCGCGCGGCTCGCCTCCAGCTGTCCTTTGTCGACACTCTGGATGCCCGCCCGGAAAATCTCGCCGATGTACGCGGCGGCGATCAGGCTCAGCGCGGCGATGCCCAGCGGGTACGGGTTGTTGCCCACCAAACCGCGAGCGAGCAGGCCGACGCCCTGGCCGATCACGAGGATCGTCAGGATCGCGGGCAGGCCGCGGAAAATGTCCGTGTACACCCGCGCGGGCCAGCGAAGCCAGCGTTTGGTGGACAGGCCCATCACCGCGAGCACCATGCCGAGCAGGGTCCCGATAATAGCCGCCGCCACCGACAGGATCAGGGTGTTCAGCAGGCCGGTCTTGAGCAGGTCCGGGAAAACTTCCCAGATGTACTGCCAGTTGAGGAAGGTGTTGAAAAACTGATCCATCAGGCTACTTCGTCTTGAAATCCGCCGGAACCGGAATGTTCGGCTCGAACTGCTGGTGCACCTTCGCCCAGGTGCCGTCCGCGACGGCCTTCTTGATGCCGTCGTTCAGCTTGCCCAGCAGCTCCGTATTGCCCTTCCGCACCGCGTACCCGTGCGGGATGCTGGTCGTGATCGCCTTCGTCACCTTCAGCTCGGGGTTCTTGCTCGCGTAGTCCTCCGCGGACACCTGGTCGAACACCGCGCCGTCGATCGCCGAGGACTTCAGCGCGCTCAGCGCCGCCGCGTCGTTCGGGAAGCGGACCGCCTGTGCCTTCGGCGCGTTCGCGGCGAGCCAGGTGTCCGACACCGTGCCCTGCACCACGCCGATCCGCTTGCCCGCCAACGAGTTCTCGTCCGAAATGCCCGCGGTAGCCTTCGCCTCGATGCCGAGCGACTGGTAGTTGTACGGGTCGCTGAACGCCACCGTCTTCTTGCGCGCTTCGGTCTGCGCGATCGCCGAACTGCCGATGTCGAACCGGCCGTTCGCGACGCTGCCGAGCAGCGCGGAGAAGTCCGTCGACACGAATTCCAGCTTCAGGCCTTCCTTCGCGGCGATATCCTTCAGCAGCTCATTGTCGAAGCCGGTGAATTGGCCGTTCTCCTGGTACGCGTTCGGCCGGGAATCGCTCAGCGTGCCGACCCGCAGGGTCTCGCCCGCGTCGCCACCGCACGCGGTGAGACCGGCGACCAGTGCCGCCGCGAGGGCGGTGACGATCAGTTTTTTCATGCCACCAGTGTGCCCGCGCATCAGGAGTTCGCCACCGGGAGGCCCGGTCCGCCCTTCTCCAGCTCCTTCGCGACCGGCGCCTGCTTGAAGAACTGCGCGTGCAGCCGGGCCGCGGTGCCGTCGGCGATCGCCTTGGCCAGACCGTCGTTGATCTTCTTCAGCAGTTCGGTGTTGGACTTGGCGACCGCGAAGGCCGACGGGGTGTCCTTGTCCGCGACGGTGTAGCCGAATTCGAGCGGAACGGCCGGGTTCTGATCAATGTACTTCTGGCCGATGTCCTTCGGCACGACCCAGCCGTCGAGACCGCCGGTCTTCAGCTGCGCGAAACCGGCGTTGTAGTCCGGGAACCGGACGACCTGCGCACCGGCGAGCTTTCCGGCGAACTCGTCCTGGACCGAACCCTGCACGACGCCGACCCGCTTGCCCGCGAACGAGTTCGCGGCGGGCAGCGCGGCGCCCTTCTTGCTGACGACGGTGGTGTAGCTGGTGTCGTAGCCGTTGCTGAACGCCACGGTCTTCTTGCGCGCGGCGGTCGCGGAGATCGTCGAGCTGCCGATGTCGAACTGGCCGCCGGCGACCTTGGCGAGCAGGCCGGAGAACTCGGTGCCGACGAACTCGACCTGGAAGCCCTCGCGCTTGGCGATGTCCCGCAGCAGTTCGTTGTCGTACCCGGTGAACTGACCGTTTTCGAGGTAGATGCTGGGCGGGGCGTCGGTGAGCGTGCCGACGCGCAGGGTCTGCCCAGAAGCGTCCGAGGATCCGCACGCCGTGAGGCCCGCGGTAGCGGCGACGACGACGGCGAGCGTGCTGAGGATCTTTCTCATGACTTCTTCCTGAATATCCGGGGTGCGCAGACAAGAAGCGCCAGGCCGCGGGTCGGCGGCCTGGCGCTTCCGGGTTCGGCACGAAGACTAAAAGCTTCGCCCGATCGAGTAATGCCGTCTCAGCACGTGGACGACGTGCGCGCACTCACAGAATCGGCTGCGGCGCGTACGCCGCGGCGTCCGGGAATCGCTTGAGCACGTCCTCGACGCGCGCCGCGACTTCTTCGACCTGGCGAGGGGCCACGCCGGTGAACGAGATCCGGTCGGCGAGGAGTTCGTCCAGCTCAGCGCGGTCGAGCGGGATCCGGTCGTCGGCCGCGAACCGGTCGAGCAGGTCGTTCTCGACACCGCGTTCGCGCATCGCGAGGGCGACCCCGACGGCGTTCTCCTTGATCGCCTCGTGAGCCGCCTCACGCCCGACGCCCCGGCGCACCGACGCCATGAGCACCTTCGTGGTCGCCAGGAACGGGAGATAGCGATCAAGCTCACGCTCGACCACGGCCGGGAACGCGCCGAATTCGCCGAGCACAGTGAGGAAGGTCTCGAGCAGGCCGTCGAGCGCGAAGAACGCGTCCGGCAGCGCGACGCGGCGCACCACGGAATCCGAGACGTCGCCCTCGTTCCACTGGTCGCCGGCCAGTTCGCCGATCATCGACAGGTACCCGCGCAGCACCACGGCGAGGCCGTTGACGCGCTCGCAGGACCGGGTGTTCATCTTGTGCGGCATGGCCGACGACCCGACCTGGCCCGGTTTGAAGCCCTCGGTGACCAGCTCGTGCCCGGCCATCAGCCGGATCGTCTTGGCGAGGCTGGACGGCGCGGCGGCGAGCTGGACCACAGTGGACAGTACGTCGAAGTCGAGCGAGCGCGGGTACACCTGCCCGACGCTGACGAACCGGTTGCCGAAGCCGAGGTGCTCGGCGATCTTCGTCTCCAGCTGGTCCAAAGTGGACTCGTCGCCGAGCAGGTCGAGCATGTCCTGCGCGGTGCCGACCGGGCCCTTGATGCCGCGCAGCGGGTAGCGCTCGATCAGGTTGTCCAGCCGGGAGAACGCGACGAGCAGCTCGTCGGCGGCGGTCGCGAAGCGCTTGCCGAGCGTGGTCGCCTGCGCGGCGACGTTGTGCGAGCGGCCGGCCATCACCAGGTCGGAGTGCTCGACGGCGAGCGCGGCCAGCCGGGACAGCACCGCGGCGACGCGCGCGCGGACCAGTTCCAGCGACCGCAGCTGCTGCAGCTGCTCGACGTTCTCGGTGAGGTCGCGCGAGGTCATGCCCTTGTGCACGTGCTCGTGCCCGGCGAGGGCGTTGAACTCCTCGATCCGGGCCTTCACGTCGTGCCGGGTGACGCGTTCGCGGGCGGCGATCGAGTCGAGGTCGACCTGCTCGACCACGCGCTCGTAGTCGTCGAGGACGCCGTCGGGCACCTCGACGCCCAGCTCGGCCTGAGCCCGCAGCACGGCGAGCCACAGCCGCCGCTCGAGCACGACCTTGCGTTCGGGCGACCAGAGCGCCACCAGCTCAGGTGAGGCGTAGCGGGCGGCGAGCACGTTCGGAATGCGGGGCTTGTCCGTCACGCGGCCACGATACCTGCGCAGGTCAGCGGGGCGGTCACCACTCCGTGAAGCTGCCGTCGGGCAGCCGCCACACGGGCGACCGCCAGGCGTGTCCGGCCTCGTCGGCGCGGCGGACAGCCTCCTCGTCCACCTCGATGCCGAGGCCGGGCGCGGTCGGACGCGCGGCGTAACCGTCGATGAACTGGAACAACGCGTCGTCGGCGAGATAGGCGACCGGCTCGCGGCCGTCGTGGTAGTGCATGCCGAGGCTTTGCTCCTGGATCAGGAAGTTCGGCGTCGCGAACGCCACCTGCAGCGCGGCGGCCAGCGAGATCGGGCCGAGCGGGCAGTGCGGGGCGAGGTTCGCGCCGTACACCTCGGCCAGCGCGGCGATCCGGCGCAGCTCCGAGATGCCGCCCGCGTGCGACGGATCCGGCTGCACCACGGCGACGCCCGCGTCCAGCACCGGTTTGAACTCCCAGCGCGAGAACAGCCGTTCCCCGAGCGCGATCGGCACCGTCGAGGCCTCGACCACCGATTTGACGACGTCGGCGGGCAGTTCCGGCAGCACCGGCTCCTCGACGAACATCGGCTGTACTTCTTCGAGCATCTTCACCAGCCGCCGTGCCATCGCGGGCGAGACGCGGCCGTGGAAGTCGATCGCCAGGTCCCGGTCGGGTCCGAGCGCTTCCCGGGCCTCTCGCGCGCGGGCCAGTGCGGCAGCAGCTTCGGCCGGGGCGGCGATCGGCCCGAGGGGACCCGCGACGTTCATCTTCACCGCGGTGAACCCCCGCTCGACCTGCGCGGACACCGCGTCGAAGATCCCCGACGGACGATCGCCGCCGACCCACGAATACACCCGCACGCGATCGCGCACCGGACCGCCGAGCAGCTCGTGCACCGGAGCGTTCCGGGCCTTGCCCGCGATGTCCCACAACGCCTGGTCGAACCCGGCGAGCGCGCTGGAAAGCACCGGACCGCCGCGGTAGAAACCGCCGCGCCGCAGGACCTGCCAGTGGTCCTCGACGCGCAGCGGATCCTTCCCGATGAGCAGCTCGGCCAGCTCGTGCACGGCCGCGCGGACGGTCCCGGCGCGTCCTTCCACGACCGGTTCGCCCCAGCCGGCGATGCCCTCGTCGGTGCTGATCTTGAGGAACAACCAGCGCGGCGCGACGAGGAATGTCTCGATCCCGGTGATCTGCACCTTGTCTCCTAAGCGGAATCTTTCGCGGCCGACCAGCCGCCGTCGACGGTCAACTCGGCGCCCGTGACGAACGACGCCGAGGACGAGAGCAGGAAAGCGATCACCGCGGCGACTTCGGCGGGGTCGCCAAGCCGACCGGCGGGGGTCGCGCGGGCGCTGCGTTCGCGGTCTTCCTCGCTGATCCGGCTCCACGCTTCGGTCTGCACCGGCCCCGGGAGCACCGAATTCACCCGGACCTCCGGCGCGTACTCCACGGCCAATTGCCGGGCCAGAGACACCAACGCGCCCTTGCTGGCCGCGTATGCCGGGTGTCCAGGAAGCCCGAAATGCGCGTGTACCGAGGAAACCAGCACCACCGAGCCGCGCCGGGCGCGCAGCGAAGGCAGGAAGGACCGCACGGCGAGGTACGCCGCGGTGAGGTTCACGTCGAGCTGTCGTTGCCATTGCGCGCGGTCGGTTTCGTGCAATGGCCCCAAAGTCGGCACGCACGCGTTGCTGACCACAGCATCGACTTCGCCCGCTAGTTCAAGAACCCGTTGCCACGTCTCGTCTTCGGCCACGTCGCCCTGTACGCCGCCGGGCACCGGGGCGAGGTCGACGCCGATTACCCGGTAGCCGTCGGCTTCGAGCTGGAGGGCGGTCGCGGCTCCGATCCCGGACGCCGCACCGGTCACCACGGCAGTGCGCATGGTTCGCAAGCATGCCGCACTGCTCCACGGTCGGCAAGAATAATTAGTAATTTATAATTTGCCTGCTAGGCTGGCCGGCATGGGATACCGGTGGGAGATCACGCGGGAAGCGGTGCGGCAGGGCGTCGTCGGGATCGTGCGGACGGCGGACGCCGCCTCCGCCGTGACCGCCGCGCGGGCTGTGCTCGACGCTGGGTTGAAGTCGGTCGAGATCCCGCTCACCAACGCCGGTGCGCTCGTCGCGATCGAGGAGCTGAGCGCCGCGTATCCGGACGCCACGATCGGGGCCGGCACGGTGCTCGACGAATCGTCCGCGACGGCCGCGATCCGTGCGGGGGCCCGGTTTCTCGTGTCTCCGTCACTGCACACCGAGGTGTTGCGTACCGCTCATCGGTACGGCGTCGCGGCGTTGCCGGGCACCGGTTCGGTCACCGAAATCGTGCGCGCGATGGAGGAAGGTGCCGACGCCGTAAAGGTTTTCCCCGCTTCCGCTCTCGGTCCGCAGTGGGTCAAGGACGTGCGCGCCGCGCTTCCGCAAGCCCCGCTCGTGCCGACGGGTGGAATCGCTCCCGAGGACGTGCCACGCTGGCTCGACGCGGGCGCCGTCGCCTGCGGGATCGGGTCGGCGCTGACCCGTGGCTCCGCTGAGGACATCCGGGCCCGAGTGGCCGCACTGGTGAGGGAGAGCTCGTGAGCGACGTCGTACTCGTCGGCTGCCGTACCGCCGAAACCGGCGGAAACGGTACGGGAATCGCGGTTTTCCGGCGCTCCGGCGGCGAGTTGATCGCGGATTCGACGGTGCCGATGGTGTCGCCGACCTGGCTGACCCAGCATCCCGCGCTGCCGATGGTGTACGCGGTCAACGAGACGAGCTACGGCGAGATCACCTCCGTTTCGGTCGAGGACGGCCTGGTCGCGCTCGACGTCGTCGAGTCCGGCGGGGCCAGCCCGTGCCATCTCGCGGTGACGCCGGACGGCCGGTTTCTGTTGTGCGCCAACTACGGCGGCGGCAGCCTCGCCGTGTTCGCCCTGCGCGAGGACGGCCGGATCGACGGACGCACGGATCTGGTGCAGCACACCGGAAGCGGGCCGCGCGCGGACCGGCAGGAGGGCCCGCACGTCCACATGGCGGTGTCGTCGGCGGACAGTTCGGTGGTGAGCGCCGTCGATCTGGGCACCGACGAAATCCGCAGCTACACGCTGTCTCCCGAAGGAAAACTGACTCCGCTGGCGGTTTCGTCGCTGCCTCCGGGCACGGGACCGCGACAGCTCGTGCGCGGCGCGGACGGAATCGCTTACGTGGCCGGAGAATTGTCGGGCGAGCTGATTACGATGCGGGAGACTTCGCCGGGAGAGTTCGCGTTCGTCGAAGCGACCCCGGCTACCGCGGCGGGCGGCGAATCCCTGGTGGCGCACCTGGAAGTGCTCGATTCGGGGATCTACCTGTCGAACCGCGGCCCGGAATGCATCACGTCGTTCGCCGGGAATCCGCTGCGCGCGACGGCCGATCAGCCGTGCGGCTCGTACCCGTGGAACTTCGCCGTCGCGGACGGATTGTGCTACACCGCCGCGTTCAAGGACGACGTCGTTTCCGTTTTTCCCTTGAAGGAACTCGGAAACGCGGAGGTCCGCAAGTACCCGACCGGCTCCCCGACGTGCGTGCTCCCGCTCCGGTGACCGACCATCGCCCTCGCGGCCTGCACGGACAGACCGTGGAAACGCTCGCCGCGCGCATTCTGTCCGGCGACTGGCGCGAGGGCATGGTGCTGGACCTTCCCGCGTTGCGCGAGGAGCTGGACATCAGCCTCACCGCGCTGCGGGAAGCGTTGAAAGTGCTGGCAGCGAAGGGAATGATCGGCGCCCGACAGAAGCACGGCACGTTCGTGCAGTCGCGCGAGAACTGGCAACTGCTCGACGCCGACGTCATGCGCTGGCAAACCACCGCGCGCGGAAACGCCGGTCTGCTGGACGAATTGGCCGAGGTCCGCGCCGTGGTCGAGCCCGCTGCCGCGCGGATGGCCGCCGAGCGCGCGACCGCCGAAGACCTTGCCGCGCTTGAATCCGCGCTCGAGGCGATGGTGGCCGCGCCGGATCTGGAGGCGAGCGTCGAGGCGGATTTGGCGTTTCACCGCAGCCTGCTGACCGCCGCACACAACAACTTCCTGCTCCAGATCGAACGCGTCATCGCGATCGGCCTGGCGGAGCGGGACAAACTCGTCCACAGCGCCGGTCCCACCGACGATCCGGTCCCGAGCCACCGCCGGGTGCTCGACGCGATCGCCGCGCACGACCCGGTCGGCGCGGAAACCGCGATGCTGGATCTGCTGGCCACCTCCGCCGCCGACGCACAACGAGCGGGTCAGGAAGTGAACGCGCGCCGGTAAGCCGTCGGCGTGGTCCCGAGCGTCCGCCGGAAGTGCAGCCGCAGGTTGGCCGGGGTGCCCAGGCCGCACTCCCGCGCGACCCGGTCCACCGAATGGTCCGTGGTTTCGAGCAGTTCCCGCGCCTTGCCGAGCCGGGCGTTGAGCAGCCACTGCAACGGCGTCGTCCCGGTTTCCTCGGCGAACCGGCGCAGGAAAGTGCGCTGCGACATCTCCGCGTGCCGCGCGAGCAGCCGGATGCTGAGCGATTCGTCCAGTCGCTGCAACGCCCATTCCCGCGTCGCCGACAACGACGCGTCGCCAGCGTCCGCGAGCGGAGCGGGCACGTACTGGGCTTGGCCGCCTTCCCGATGCGGAGCGGCCACCAGACCGCGCGCGATCCGATTCGCGACCGCGGCACCCAGGTCGCGGCGCACGATGTGCAGGCACAGGTCGATGCCGCAGCACACGCCAGCCGACGTGAGCACGTCGCCCTCATCGACGTAAAGCACATCCCGATCGACCTGGACCGACGGGTATTCCCGCTCGAATTCGTCGAGATACTCCCAATGCGTCGTGGCGTGCAAGCCGTCCAGCACTCCCGCCGCGGCCAGCGCGAACGCACCCGTGCAGATGGACACCACCCGCCGTCCCCGGTCGCGCGCCTCGGCCAGCAACTCGACCGCTGCTTCCGGCGTCTCGGGGATGGGGTCGTACCCCGGCACGATCACCGTGTCCGCCGCGCGCAGCTCCTCGATTCCGCCCTCGGCGGCCAGCGCGAACCCAGCGCTGGTGGAGACCGTCGGGCCGAGCGCGCACAGCGTCATCTCGTAGTGCGTTTGCGGGCGGGAGTGAAACACCTGCGCCGGGATCGCGAGGTCCAGCGGAAGGACCCCGTCGAGCGCCAGCACCGCGACCCGATGCACCGTCATGGCAAGATTCTATCGAAGTACGGCAAACTTGCCACTCACCAGGTCAGCGGGGTGCGGGCCACGCTGAAACCATGACCGAACTCCTTCCGGACCCGGTGGTCGCGCTGCCCGCGACTCCGCTGGCGGACGCCGTCCTCGAGGTCGTCCGCCCGGTGGAATCGCAGTCAGTGTTCAACCACAGCGTCCGTACCTACCTGTTCGCGCGGCTGGTCGCCGACCGGCTGGCCGGGCCCGGCTTCGACGACGACCTGCTGTTCGCCGCGTGCGTGATGCACGACCTCGGCGTGGCGCCGGACGGTCCGCACGTGGAACGCTTCGAGGTCGAAGGTGCCGAACGGGCGGCCGAATTCCTTGTCCGGCAAGGAATCTCCACCGCGGACGCCGACCAGGTCTGGCAGGCCATCGCCTTGCACACCACCGCGGGCATCGCGGAACACCGCGGTCCGCTGTGCGTACTCGTCCGCGCCGGGGTCGCCGTCGACTTCGGCGGTCCGATCGGCACCCAGTACCTCGACGCCGTCACCGACGAGCAGGGCGAGGCGATCCACGCCGCCTATCCCCGGCTGGAGATGGTCCGCTCGCTCACCGACGCGATCGTCGCGCAGGCCGCGAAAAACCCGCGGAACGCACCGATTCCGTCCGTCCCCGCCGATTTCCTGCGGGAACGCGCGGCGGACGGCGAAACCCGGCTGGAACGCGCCAGCCACTCGTCCCGCTGGGGCGTCTGAGAAAGGAAGCCGCATGCACGCCGTCACCATCCCCGAGGACTCCGAGGTGTTCGGACCGTCCGGGGCCTCCGCCTTCTCCCGCTTCGGCTACTCGGCCGCCGTCCGCGCGGGCAACCTCCTCTTCATCGCGGGGACGATCGGCCGCCGCCCGGACGGGGAGATCGCGGAAACCATCGAGGAACAGACCGAGATCGCGCTCCGCCGGATCGAGGAAATCCTCCGCCTGGAAGGCCTCGATCTGTCCGCGCTGGTCGACGTTACGAGCTACCACGTCGACATCCGCCAGCATCTGCCCGGTTTCCTGGAAGCCAAGAAGCGCCTGGTCACCGCCGAGCCGTACCCGGCGTGGTCGATGATCGGCGTCAGCGGGCTCGCCAGCCCGGGGCTGTTGATCGAAATCCGCGCCACCGCGGCGTATCGAGAGTGACTGTCCTCAGTGGACGGTCTCGGCGAGCGCGGTCCGCAGCATCCGCCCGGCGGCGGCGCGCGGAGCCGGGTCGACCGCGATCAGCGCGTTCACCACGGCCCCGTCGACCAGCGCGACCAGCCGGTCCAGCTCGTCCTTGGCCACCGGCGTCCCGGAACGCGCGAAGATCTCCGTCAGCAGTTCGTTGAGCTGCTGGGACAGCGTCCGCATCAACGGGCGCAGGTACGGCCGCCGTCCGGTCGCGACCAGGCGTTCGTAGCGCAGCAGGACCGCCTCGGCGTCGGCTTCCGGGTCGCCGCTCTGCGGGCCGAGCAGCATGTCCAGGACGAGTTCCACGGTCGCCTGCACGCCCCGGTTCCGGGTCGTCAGGTCTTCCAGCTGCCGTCGCCCGTTGGCCAGTTCGGTCTGCCCGTGGTGCTCCACCGCGGCGGTGACGAGTTCTTCCAGCGAGTCGAAGTAGTACGTCGTGGACGCCAGCGGCAGGCCCGCCCGCTCGGCGACCGCACGGTGCCGGACCGCGTCGAAACCGCCCTCGGCCAGCAGCTCAGCGGCGGCTTCGACGAGCGCGGCCCGTCGTCGCTCGCCCTTCGGAGTCGTGGCTGCTGCCGTCATGCCCGGATATTCTGCCAGCCGGGCGGTGAGCCGCCGATCAGAACCGGGGGGCGAGCGACGCGGCGAACCGCGCCAGGTCGGTTGCGTACGGTGCTGGACGGCCGGCAGTCCCCGGCACGCTGACCAGCACGAGAGTTCCGCCACTGCCGGTTCGCTGACGCACGGTGACGGCTCCGGCCGGTTGCGTGGGCACGTTCACCGCGGCTCCGCGCGCGAACACCGCCGCGCCGATCATCCCGTCCGGAAGCGGGAACCCCGCGCCGCGCGACGACGTCGTACAAACGCTGCCTGGGGAAGCCTGCGCGGCGTTCAAGTGGCCTGGGAGCTCGCCAGCGAGGGCAGTGGCGAGCTCCCAGTCCACCCGTCCGCACCCGGAGGTGCCTTCGACCCGAGGGCCGGTCCTCCCGGTTTCGCCGGCTCCCTGCCGAGACGGCTGCCCCGGGAAGTCATCCCCAGTGCTGAAAGGACGCGCCGCCGGCCCGCCGGGTTGCACCGGTGCGGCTACGGAATTCGCGCCCGAATCGGACTTCTCGCTCGAAATGCCCACAATTCCCCAGGTGCCGAACCCCGCGGCCACGAGCACGGCGGCCGCGCCGGCGGTGATCCGGTTGCGCCGGCGCACCGTCTCGCGCTTCGAACGGCGCACCACGTCCTCGACCGAGAAGGTCGGCGGCGGCACCTCGCCGGGAACGGCGGAGAACAACGTCTCGGCTTCCCGCTCATCCATTGGTCTCCACCTCCCGTTCCAGCACCTGGCGCAGATTCGCCAACCCGCGCGCCGTCTGGCTCTTCACATTGCCCTCGCTGCAGCCCAGCGCCGTCGCCGCGGCCCCGACGTCCAGTCCGTCGAAGAACCGCAGCACCAGCACCGCCCGCTGCTTGGGCGGTACTTCCTTGAGCGCCGCGAGCAGGTCCTCACGGGTCGCGACGCGTTCGGCGAGCCCGGGACTGTCGTCAACGGGCTCGGGCAGCACCTCGGTCTGCCGCTCCCGCCGCCACGGACGGCGGGATTCGTCGATGACCGCGCGCACCAGCGTCTTGCGCACGTACGCGTCGGTCGCCGCGCGGTCTCTGATCTTCTTCCACCTCCGGTGCAACGCGACGAACGCCGTCTGCGCGAGGTCGTCGGCCTTGTGCCAATCCCCGCACAGCAGATAGGCGGTCCGGCGCACAGCGTCCCTCTTCGCGGCGAAGTACTCCGCGAACTCCTGTTCGTCGCGCTGGTCCACGCGCTTTGCCGCTCCGCTCTGGCCATGTCCGGTGAAGGGACGGATCCGGGGGCGTCCACGGTTGCACGTCCGGCCGGAAACGTTCCACCCCCCGCCGCATTGATGCCGCGCCCGCCGGTGTGATGTGATCGGACTGTGACCATGACTGGGCAGCTGATCGACTTCCGTTCCGACACCGTCACCCGCCCGGACGCGATCATGCGCGCGGCCATGGCCGAGGCCGAGGTCGACGACAACGTCATCGGCACCGACCCGACCATCGCCGAGCTGGAGCGCCGGGCCGCGCAGACGCTCGGGATGCCCGCGGCGCTGTGGACGCCGAGCGGGACGATGGCGAACCTGATCGCGCTGAGCGTCCACCTCCAGCGCGGCGACCGCTTCCTCGCGACCCGCGGCGCGCACGTGCTCGTCAACGAACTCGGCTCAGCTGCCTGGCTGGCCGGCGGCATGCCGGACATCCTCGAACACGACGCGGGCCCCGGCCGGTGCCTGCCGGAAACGCTCGAAGCCGCGATCGGCAACCCCGGCCCGTACTTCACGCTTCGCACCACGCTGCTGTGCCTGGAGAACACGCACAACGCGGCCGGCGGCGCGGTCACTCCGCCCGACGAGCACGCGCAGCTGCTGTCCGTCGCGAAGCAGGCCGGGCTCACCGTGCACCTCGACGGCGCGCGGATCTGGCACGCGGCGGTCGCGCTGCAGGTGCCGCCCGCGGCGCTGACGGTCGGCGTCGATTCCGTGTCGGCGTGCTTCAGCAAGGGCCTCGGCGCGCCGGTCGGGTCGGTCCTCGCGGGCAGCGTCGAGTTTGTCGAAAAGGCCCGCCGGATGCGGCAAATGCTCGGCGGCGGCGTGCGGCAGGGCGGAATTCTCGCCGCGGCGTGCCTGGTCGCCTTGGACCGCGTGGACGAGCTGGCGGAGACGCACGAGTTCGCGAAACGGCTGGCCGACGGCCTCTCCGAGCACGGATGGGACGTGCGAGCACCGGACACCAATATCGTTCTGGCCGGGGTGCCGGACGTGCCGACCGCGCTGAACTGGCTCGGCTCGCTCGGCATCCAGGCTCTGCCCATGGCGGGCAAGGTGCGGTTCGTGACCCACCGCGACCTGTCGTCCGCCGACATCGCCGAAGCACTGCACCGGATCAAAGCCGGTGCCTGAACCCTGGGGGACTCGGGTGACCAACTGGATCGTGTTCGACTACGGCGAGGTGCTCAGCGTCCGCACCGGCGCGGTGCCGAAGCTGGCGGCCGCCATGGGCGTCGCGCCCGAGACGTTCGAGCCGGTGTACTGGAGCGTGCGCGACCCGTACGACCGCGGCTGCACCGATCTGGAGTACTGGACGTCGATCGGCGACCAGGTGGGCGTGAAGGTGGACGACGCGCTGTCGGCCGAACTGACCGCGCTCGACGTCGCGGGCTGGGGACAGCTCGCGCCGGGATCGCTGGACCTGCTGCAGTCGCTGTCCGACGCCGGAGCCTCGCTCGCGTTGCTGTCGAACGCGCCGTCGGCGTTCGGCGTCTGGGTGCGCGAGCAGGAATGGTCGAAGCTGTTCAAGCACACGCTGTTCTCCGGCGACGTGAAGGTCGCGAAGCCGGACGCCGAGATTTTCCAGCTGCTCCTGGACAAACTGGGTGCTAAGCCGGACGAGTGCCTGTTCTTCGACGACCGCCAGGTCAACATCGACGGCGCCCGCGCGGTCGGAATCCGCGCACACCTGTGGGACGGTGCCGAGGCCGCCCGCGCGGCACTGGGCTGAATCGCGAACGGCTCCCGCGCCTTTCCGGTGCGGGAGCCGTCTCGTCTGCTCAGTATGGTTCGGCGCCGGTCAGCGGGTGATCCGCTTCGACTGCTTCTTCCCGGTGATCGCCCCGTAGGCCGCGGTGCCCAGGAACAGCACCCCGCCGATGATGCCGATCCACAGCACGGCCTTGAACACGAAGCCGATCACTGACCCGAGCACCATGAAGGCGATCCAGGCCACGACGAGCGCTCCGACGATCTTCCAGAACATGGCTCCTCCGATGCCGTTTCCGCGCCACGTCGGCCCGGTGCCCTCCAGCGTGCCATCCGTGCGACGGAAACTCTCTCCATCTGGCCAACGTTCAGGGAAAGCTCGGGGTTCCCCCTGACCGGTTTCACCCCAGCCAGGCACCCAGCCGGCGCAGCCCCTCGGTCACGTCCTCGGTCGCGCCCGCGAAGGAAAACCGCACGTAGCGGCCTCCGTCGACCGGGTCGAAGTCGATGCCCGGGGTGATCGCAAGGCCGGTGTCGGCGAGCAATCGCTGGCACCAGCTCAGGCTGTCGGTGGTGTGGTCGGAGACGTCGGCGTAGGCGTAGAACGCGCCGTCGGCCGGGGCGAGCTTGTCGAGACCGATCTCGCGCAGTCCGGCGAAGAGCAGGTCGCGGTTGCGCCGGTAGTGCTCGACGTGCGCGTCCGCCTCGGCGTACGACTCCGGCGTGAACGCCGCGACCGCCGCGTACTGCGAAACCGCGGGTGGGCAGATGGTGAAGTTGCCGGTCAGGACGTCGACCGCGCGGTGCAGCCGCTGCGGCACCAGCATCCAGCCGAGCCGCCAGCCGGTCATCGCGAAGTACTTCGAGAACGACCCGAGCACCAACGCTTCCCGGCCGTACTGCCAGGCGCAATCGAGCTCCTTGCCGTACGAGATGCCGTGGTAGATCTCGTCGCTGATCAGCTGCACGCCGTGCGAGGCGCACCAGCCGGAGATCGCGGCCAGCTCGCCGGGCGGCAGCACGGTCCCGGTGGGGTTGCTGGGACTCGCGACGATGAGCCCGTCGATCGGCCCGAGCCGGTCGAGAAGCTCGACGGTCGGCTGGAAATTCGTCTCGGCGGTGGTCGCGAACTCCACGACC
Source organism: Streptomyces sp. AA4 (assembly GCF_000158875.1). Classification (NCBI taxonomy): domain Bacteria; kingdom Bacillati; phylum Actinomycetota; class Actinomycetes; order Kitasatosporales; family Streptomycetaceae; genus Streptomyces; species Streptomyces sp. AA4. The sequence goes on from NZ_GG657746.1 coordinate 8,177,677, forward strand.
TCGCAGCCGAGGACGTTCAGCAGATTCCGGTACGCCGGATAGCCCGGGCGGGCCATCGCGACCCGCGCGCCGGGGTCGAACGCGCTGAGGAACGACAGCAGGAACCCGCCGGACGAGCCGGTGGTCATGACGACGTCGGACGCGGTCACGTCGAGGTCGTAGGTGCGCCGGTAGTGCCCGGCGACGGCTTCGCGCAGCTCAGGAATGCCGAGCTGTTCGGTGTAGCCGAGAGTGTGCGCCTTGAGCGCTTCCTGGGCGGCTGCGAGGACCGCTGTCGGAGCGGGCACGGACGGCTGCCCGGCGGCCAGCGAAATCAGGTCGCCGTGGCTGCGCTGCCGGGCCTGCGCCGCGGACAGCACGTCCATCACGTGAAAAGGAGGCACGCCTGCCCGCAACGCGGGCCCGCCGAAAGCACCGATGTCGACCATGCGGCCAGGCTAACCGGCGGGACCGCGTGCGGGGTGCGCCCGTCAGTAACCGCGGTACGCGCCGCCGTGCGCCATCGCCTGGATGCCCGGCACGTTGCCGATCGAGCCGTACCGGTCGATCGAGTACCGCACGCCGGCGATGATGTTGTCGACCGGGTTGTAGATGTTGTCGTGCCCGGGCAGCTTGTGCGCGTTGAACGTCGAGTCGATGCACTGCATCAGGCCCTTGGACGGATGCCCGGCCGCGGCGTTGGAATCCCAGTTGTTGATCGCGTTCGGGTTGCCGCCGGACTCGTGCTGGATGATCGCCCAGATGTTCTTGATGTCCGCGTCGGTCACGTTCACGCCCGCGGCCTGCAATTCCTTGATCGCTTCCTGGATCCACTGCTGGACGTTGCCGGGAGGCGGAGAGGAAGGCGGACCGCCGCTGGGGCCGAGACCGCCGCCGCCTCCGCTGGCGCCCCCGCCACCGCCGCCGTGGTGACCGCCTCCGCCGCCACCGCCACCGCCGCCGTGTCCGGTGTGCAGGCCGCCGGTGCTCTGCGGGATGGTGCCGTCGGAGTTCGGGAGCGGGACCTGCGAGTAGCCGCCGGTGATCTGGGTCTGCATCAACTGCTGCGACTTCTTGACCATGTCGTCGGCCTGGTTAAGCAGCGGATCGATGGTCTGTTCGGCAGTCGTGGCGTTCGTTTGGTTGGCCTTGTTCGCCTCGTCGATGATGGACTGCGACGTCGGACTGGGCGCCGGGCCCTTCTTGTCCGACTTGGCGTACTCCGCCTCGGCCGCCTGCGCCTTCTGCGCTTTCTCCGACTCTTCCTTGATGCGCTTGTCGATCGCCGACTTGGCGGTGTTGAAGGCCTCGGTGACCTTGCTCTTGATCCCCCCGAGGTCGCTCGACAGCTGGGTCAGGTCCTTGCCGACGTCGTCAAGATGCCCCTGCACCTTGTCGCCCGCTTTGGTGATCTGAGTGACGTACTCGACGAAGGCGTCCGCTGCCGGACCCTCCCACACGCCGCCCGCCAACGACTTGGCGGAATTGTTCAGCGCGGCGCTGTGGTCGCCCGCCTGCTTCGCGGCGTTGCTGAACTGCTGCCCGGCCTTGCTGATCGCGTCCGGGTTGATCTTGTCGACCTTCTGGGCCTTTTCGACGATGCCGTTCCAGTTCGGCGGGTAGTCGATCAGCGCCATGCTCCAGCCCCCTCGTGCCTGCTCAGCGGTCTTCGTGGACGGTCAGGTCGGTCTTGTGGACCTGATCGGTTTCCTGGATCAGCCCGGCCGCCTTCTTGAGAATGAAGCTGGTCGCCTCCATCAGCTTCCCGGCCGCGTCGAACTCGCTGTGCACGCCCTGCTTGAACGTGCCGACCGCGCCGTGCACGTCCTTGGAGCCGCCCATCGTGCCGAACGGGCTCTCGTGCTCCTCGTCAACGCCGGTGAGGTGCTTCTTGGACTTTTCGAACTCGTCCTTCAGCTTCTCCACGTTCCTGGCGGCAATGGCCATGGAATCCGGGTCGTAGACAGGCACCGTTCGTCATCCCCTTCGCGACACTCGCTTCCCGACCAGTTCAGACGTTCCCCTGACCGGTTCGGTTCCCGTGCTTACTCTAAGACTTCGGACGCGTGCCGTGTGCAGTTCTGTCCGACTCGCGGCCGCGAACCCCCGGACCGGGTTAGAGCCGGGGCGAAACGGGAGAAAACGGTCCGCCCAAGGCATCAAATCGCGGCCTGCAACTCCCGCACCCGCTCCGCCAGCACCGCGTTGTCCGCCGGGCTCACCGTCGCCCACGTATGGCCGTCCGAATCGTCGGTCAACTGGAACAGATACCGCCCGGAATCGGTGTCGTAAAACGCCGCCACATGCGGTGACCGGCGCACCGTCCCGTCCCGCAGGACCCGTTCCGCGCAGAACTGGCCGCGGGCGGCCTGTCCCATCAGCATGCCCGCCAGTTCCTGCGCTTCCCACAACGCCACGCCCCGGTCTTCCAACGCCGTGACCAGCGCTTTCGGCTCCCCGGCGGCAGCCGCGTCGGCCGCGACCAGCGTGCTGTGCGGCACCGAGACCGACTGGCCGACGCCCGGGTCGAGCGATCCGGCCACCGACACCACGGCGTCGGCGAGCGCACTCGCGTCCGCGGGGATCAGCCACACCTCGTCCCGGTCGACCACCGCGAGCACGGCCTGGCTGCCCCGGCTCACCGCGCGGCCGTGGATCTCGCGGTCCGCCCACACCCAGACGTCCACCGCTTCCCGCGGACGCGCCAGCAAATGCAGCTGGTCAAGCACCGTCCCAGAGGGACGGCGGCCGCGCGCCAGCCGTCGCTGCGCGAGGGAATCCCAGACGGACTCGATCAGCTCGGCCCGTTCGGTGTGCGTGCGGCCCGGCGACGGAACCGCGAGCGCGGCCGGGCGTCCGCCCAGCTCCAGCGATTCCCACAGCACATCGAATTCGAGGGCGGTCAGTACCAGGTTCACGGCCGGCGCACGTCTCCCGTGCCGTCGCCGAGGACGTCGCGCGTCACCATCCGGCCGTCGGCGAACAGGTCCTTGTCGTCGACGCCGAAACGGCGCACGTGCTCCTCGTCGCTTTCCTGCGGAGCGGCTTCGGAAAGGTATTTGGCGTCCCCGCCACCCGATTTCGGCGCGATTTGCTCGGCTTTCCGCAACGCGACGGCTTCTTCCTCGGGAAGCTCGTCCACCGGCAACGGCCGGACCAACCCCTTCGGCTGGCTTTCCTGTGCGCGGCCTTGCCTTTCGCGGTCTCCGGATAGCGCACCACCGGCTACTCCCGCGCCCAAAGCCGCCGCGCCCGCCCCGATTTCTCCGGGTGACGCGCCGCCTCCGCGCGGGGTGGGGGCGGTGCCGGGGGTTTCCGCGACGGGGGCTGCCGGTGCCTGCGGGGCACTGCCGACCAGCCGACCTCGTTGCAGTGCTTGGTTTTCGTGCCCGCTGCCGGAGTAGCTGCCCCCGCCCGAGCCGCCGACCGCGGCACGACCGGATCCGCTTGCGCCGCCAAGACTTTCGGCGCTGCCCACAGTTCCTCGGTTGACCGGCGCGCTTTCCTGCCCGCTGCCAGTCCCACGAGGACCGGTCGGCAGGAATGTGCCGGACTCGCCGGGCCGCATTCCGCCCGGACTCCGCGTCCCGCCGGAGGGGCCTGGCCCGCCCGAAGTGGTTGGCGCGCTGGGGATTCCCGGTCCGCCGGTCGGAACTGACCGCGGCGGGTTACCACGGGGTCCCTGCTCCCAGCCCGCGGGCGGAGGCGAAGACGGCGGCACGTAACTGGCCGCGACCACCGGCGCGGCTGGCCGAGGCGCCGGTGCCGGCGAAGCCGTGCCGTACCCGGGCGTCGGCGGATCCCCCACCGGAGCGGCCGGAGGAGCCGGGGGCGGCGGCGGGGGAACGTACTGCGACTTCACCGACGCCGCGGCGGGCCGCACCTGGCCGTCCGGCGTCACCTCGACCGCCGCGGCCGCGCGGTCGACCGGGCTCGGCCCGCTGCCGGGCTGGACCATCGTGAGCGACTGCGGCTGCCCCAGCGGTTCGGTGGACAGCAGGTTTTCGCCGCTCTGCTGGGCGTAAGCGTTCAACGCCTCGACCGCTTGGCCGCGCGCGTTGTCCGCGGCCTGCACCTGAGCCGCGTGGTCGGTCTCGAAACCGAGGAAGCTCGCCACCGAATCGAGGAGCGTGAGGCTCTCCGCGCCTTTGCGCACCGCGGCCGGGTCGGGCAGCTTGTACTTGGTGCGATTGAACGCTTCTCCTTGCGCGAAAAGCATTTCCGCCGTGTGCGCGACCTTCTGCATCGCGTCCTGCGAGAAGCCCGCCTGGTCCGACAGTACCTGCCCGGCCTGTCCGCCCGCCTGGCTCTGCCATTCGACGCCGAGCTTCGCCAGCTGCTCGCGCAGGGTGTGGTCGGTGCCCGCGAGCGCGGTCGCGATTTCGCGCAGCGCCTCAACCGCGGTGGCGATGCTGGCGATGCCGTCGCCGGTGCCGAATTTCTCGATCTCGTCGGCGATGGCGGTGTCGGTCCACCCGTCGAAACGGTGGTCGCGGATCCTGCCCGCGAGTTCGGAGATCTCCACGCGCCCTCCCTAGGTCCGGTTCTTCAGGCCCTGCACGGCCAGGCCGGCGGCCTGGGTGGCGATGTCGCACAACTGCGGCTGGCTGAACGCGCCCGCGGTGACCGCGAACTCCTGTGCCGCCATGGTCTGTCCCGCGGCGACGCCGACGAGCACTTCGCAGTCGGCCGGCGTGCCCGCCGCGCGGTAGTTCGTGATCGCCGGATAGCCCTCGACGCTGGTGGCCGCGGTGGTCATGCTGTTCTTGCGCCGCGATCCGGTGAGCCATTCCTGCACGTCCGCGTTGACGATCCGCAGGTGCAACGCGTGGAACGGTTCGGTCTTGTCCGAATCGAACACGCAGGTCGGACCGTCCTTCGGCTCGGCGGCCTTGCGCGGCACGCTCGTCACCTTCAGCAGGTCGAGCTGCGCCTGACCCAGCAAGTCGCACGGATCGGTCCCGGCGATCGGCAAATCCGACGGCCGCTGCGGCAAAGCGGCCGCTTTCGTCTGCTGCGCCAGGGAACTCATCGCGGGCTGTACGGGGTACGCGGTGCCTTGCTCGCCTGACGAGCAGCCTGCGACCCCGAGTACCGCGACAACGGCGAGGATCGGCTTAGTGGATGCCGTGCGCACCGCGGTCCCCGAAAGCCGCGGCCTTGTCCGCGTCGCTGGCCTCATACGTCTTCGCTGCTTCGCGCAACTGTCCGACAAGCTTGTGCAGATTGGCGACGTACGCACGCACCTGCGCGGCGTACGACTGATCGCCTTCCGCGACAACCGTGTTCCACGCAGCCATCGCGTTCACGCTCACCGTGTCCGACGAAGGAGTGTCGACGCGCAGCTCGCCCAGCCGCGTGAGCAACTTGTCTTCGAGCGCGCTGACCTGCTCGTCGACCACCCGCGCGACCTCGAGCAGCTTCGCCGGCTCGACCACGATGTCCGCCACGCCCGGCGCTGCCGGAACCGACGAAGCCAGGTCGGTGAGCGGTGTGCTTTCCGGCATGCGCTAACCCCTCCCGTGATACGGACGGTGACCGTACGGACCCGTTTCGAGGCTACCAACCGGCGCGTGAACCCGAGGCGAACTTCGTGGAGAACCTGTTCAGGCGGGAGTGCTTATTTCCCCGTTGGCCGCGCGCAGTGCGATATCGGTGCGATGGTGCGAGCCAGCGAGGTGTACGCGCTCGACAGTCTCGTACGCGTGCTTACGCGCCGCCTTAAGCGACTTACCGGTGCCAACGACCGACAGCACGCGGCCGCCAGCCGAGATCACCGCACCGTCGTCGCGACGCCGCGTACCCGCGTGAAGGACGCCTTCGATCTCTCCGCCGGTGATGACGTCGCCAGTGCGCGGCTTGCCCGGGTACCCGTCCGCAGCGATCACGACGGTGACCGCGGCCCCGTTCGACCACTCCAGCGGCGGCAGCTCGGCCAGCTTCCCGGTGGCGGTCGCGTTCAGCACAGTCACCAGCGACGTACGCAGCAGCGCGAGCACAACCTGCGTCTCGGGGTCGCCGAAGCGGCAGTTGAACTCGATCACCTGCGGGCCTTCCGAGGTGAGCGCGAGCCCGGCGTAAAGAAGGCCGGAGAACGGGCTGCCCCGGTCGGCGAGTTCGTCCACCACCGGCTGCACGATCCGCGCGACGACGTCGTCCACCAGGCCCTCGGGCGCCCACGGCAACGGTGCGTACGCGCCCATGCCGCCGGTGTTCGGGCCGGTGTCGCCGTCGCCGACGCGCTTGAAGTCCTGCGCGGGCAGCATCGGCACCACGGTGCGGCCGTCGACGAAGCAGAACAGCGAGGCCTCCGGACCGTCCAAAAAGGACTCCAGCAGAACCGGGTGGCCGCCGTCGAGCAGCATCAGCGCGTGCTTGCGCGCGACCTCGACGTCCTGCGTCACGACCACGCCCTTGCCGGCGGCGAGACCGTCATCCTTCACGACCCAGGTAGGCCCGAAGCGCTGAAGCGCGGCGTCGAGACGCGCGGGAGTGTCGACGACCTCACTGCGAGCCGTCGGGACCTTCGCGGCCGCCATGACGTCCTTCGCGAACGCCTTCGACCCCTCGATGCGCGCGGCCGCGGCAGACGGCCCGAAGCAGGCGATGCCGGCTTCGCGCACCGCGTCGGCGACGCCCGCGACGAGCGGCACCTCCGGCCCGATCACGACGAGGTCGGCCTTCCACTCCTTGGCCAGGGCCGCGACAGCTTCCGGCTCGGCGAGCTCGACCCCGAGCTGCTCCGCGACCGCAGTCGTGCCGGCGTTGCCGGGGGCGCAAGCGAGCGCCGTGACCGCGGGGTCGCCTGCCACCGCGAGGACGAGTGCATGCTCCCGGGCGCCGGAGCCGATTACCAGTACGCGCACGCGGGACAGCGTAACGGTGCGTGTCGCGCCGCGGCAGCGCGCCGTCCGCGACCCCGGCCCGGACCAGGTGCGCGACTGGTCCGGTGCCGGTCGCGCAGTGTCCGGATTAGGCCGCCATCCACCGTTTACCCGGTTGTCAACCGCTCGTCCGGCTGGTGCCGCGCGCCCGACGCTTGCGGCGGTGAGGGTGACGCGGTAGTCGTGGCGAGCTGCGGATCGCCCGGTAGAGAAAGGTCCCCCATGAAGCGCAAACGCCTCGGCGTGCTCGCCCTGTCCGGTCTGGCCCTGCTCGGCGTCGCGGGTCTCGCGATCGGCCCGGCCTCCGCGAGCGAGGAGACGGCCGCGGGTGCGGCCGCCCACGGTCCCCGGCACGATGGCCCGGTGATCGTCGGACACCGGGGAGCGCCCGGCTACCGCCCGGAGCACACGCTCGCGTCGTACGAACTCGCCTGGCGGATGGGCGTGGACTACGTCGACGTCGACCTGGTGCCGACCAAGGACGGCCAGCTCGTCGCCCGGCACGAGCCGGAGATCAGCGGCACCACCGACGTCGCGGCCCATCCCGAGTTCGCCTCGCGCAAGACGACGAAGGTGATCGACGGAACCAAGATGACCGGCTGGTTCACCGAGGACTTCACTCTCGCCGAACTGAAGACGCTCTACGCGAAGGAGCGGATCCCGCAGAACCGGCCGAACAACCAGCTCTACGACGGCCGCTACCGGATCGCGACGTACCAGGAGGTGCTCGACCTGACCCGGCGGCTCGGCCACGAACTGCACCGGACCCTGGGCACCTACCCCGAGGTCAAGCACTCGACGTACTTCAGCTCGATCGGGAACCCGACGGAGCCGAAGCTCGTGTCGATCCTCAACCGCAACGGCCTGAACCGCCCGAACGCGCCGGTGATCATCCAGTCGTTCGAGGTGTCGAACCTGCAGGCGCTGAGCAAGCAGGTGCGAGTGCCGCTGCTGCAGCTGACCGAGGCGAAGGGCGCTCCGGCGGACTTCGTCGCGAAGGGCGACAAGCGCACGTACGCGGACCTGGTGACGCCCGCCGGTCTGCGCGAAATCGCGAAGTACGCGAAGTACCTCGGCCCGGAGAAGGGCCAGATCATCCCGCGCGACGCGCAGGACAACCTCGGCAAGCCGACCACGCTGATCGCCGACGCGCACCGCGCCGGTCTCGAGGTGCAGCCCTACACCTTCCGCAACGAAAACCCGTTCCTCCCGGCGAACCTGCGCTCCTCGGCCAGCCCGAGCGCGTACGGCAACGTGTTCGCGGAGGAGGCGGCGTTCTTGAAGGCCGGGGTCGACGGATTCTTCGCCGACCAGCCGGACACCGCGCTGGAATCGGTGCGGGACTTCGTCGGTCGCTGAGTTTTCTCTGGTTTCTCCTGGCCCGCCGGTGACCTTCGGGTCACCGGCGGGCTTTTTCGCGGCTGTTCAATCGTTGCGCCGATGGAGCGCGCCGCGAAGCTCGCGAGCGATGGTTCGCTGCAATCGCCGCAGGATCACGATCGTCTCCTCGTCCGAGAAGCCGGTGGTTGTCGACCAGTCAATGCCGGAGCCGAACACGTCGCTGGCGAAGACGATTTCGGTAGCCACCACTATCCGCCGCCAGTCCCCAGCGCTGAGCGGATCGCCAGCGATGAGTGCTGCCCGCAGCCGGCTCCCGTCCTCGTGCAAATCAGCCACGCTCTGGAAGCCCATCGCCACTGCGAGCGCCTCAGTGCAACGCGCCGGCCCACCCCACTCATCCAGTCCGCAACGCAGCACTTTGCGCTCTTCGTCGGCCAGTTCGATCGCGACCAGCTCTTCGGCGTTCACTCGCTGATCATCGCCTGCGCACTCAGTCACCCCAGAGACGACCTGTTCGAGTGATGCGCACTCGAACAATTGTTCGAGATACTCGTCTCATGTTGATCACCCAAACCCGAGCCGCCCTGCGCCGTTCGGAGGAGCTTCCGTCCAGCGACCAGCGAAACCTTGACACCCGCGAACGGAGAGGGCTAACTTCTGCGCACTCTCAATGGTCTGTCCGCATACCTTTCAGGTGGGTGCCCGATGGATGTCTCCGACCAGCAGACCGGACAACCCGACGAAGACAGCGCTCGCCTGCACGCGCTCGGCTACGCGCAGGAACTCAAACGCACGATGTCGGCGTTCTCGAACTTCGCCGTGTCGTTCACGATCATCTCGATCCTGTCCGGCTGCCTCACGCTGTACGGCTTCGGCATGAAGACCGGCGGCCCGGCGGCGATGATCTGGGGCTGGCCGCTGGTCGGGCTGTTCGTGGTGCTGGTCGGGCTGGGCATGGCGGAAGTGTGCTCGAGCTACCCGACCGCGGGCGGACTCTATTACTGGGCCGCGAAACTGGCGACCCGCAACGGTCCGGCGTGGTCGTGGTTCACCGGCTGGTTCAACCTGATCGGACAGATCGCGGTCACCGCGGGCATCGACTTCGGCGCCGCGCTCTTCCTCAACGCGTTCCTCGACCTGCAGTGGGGCTTCAGCGCGACGCCGGGGCACACGATCTTGTTGCTGGCCATCATTCTCGTCGTGCACGGGGTGCTGAACACCTTCGGCGTGCGAGTGGTGGCAGTGCTGAACAGCGTCAGCGTGTGGTGGCATCTGCTGGGCGTGCTGGTGATCGTCGGCGTGCTCGTGTTCGTGCCGGCGAAGCATCAGCAAGCGTCGTTCGTGTTCGGCAGCTTCGTGAACCAGACCGGCTGGGGTTCCGCGCCCTACGTGTTCTTGCTCGGTTTGCTGCTGGCGCAGTACACCCTCACTGGCTACGACGCCTCGGCGCACATGACGGAGGAAACCAAGAACGCCGCGAAAGCGGGCCCGCGCGGGATCATCAACTCGATCCTCGTGTCATTGGTCGCGGGCTGGATCCTGTTGATCGGCCTGACGTTCGCGATCCAGGACTACGACGGAGCCGTCAACTCTGCCACCGGCGTCCCGCCCGCCCAGATCTTCATCGACGCGACCGGCGCGGTGACCGGCAAATTCCTGCTCCTGATCTGCATCGGCGCACAACTGTTCTGCGGCATGGCCTCGGTGACCGCGAACTCCCGCATGATCTACGCCTTCGCCCGCGACGGCGCGATCCCGGGTTCGAAGATCTGGCACAACATCAACAAACGAACCCAAACCCCGACCAACGCAGTCTGGCTAGCGGCGGGCGGGGCACTGGTGCTGGCGCTGCCGTACCTGTGGAGCGCGACTGCGTACGCCGCAGTCACCTCGATCGCGACAGTGGGCCTGTACGTCGCGTACGTGATCCCGGTCTTCCTCCGCGTCCGCCGCGGCGACAGCTTCGAGAAGGGCCCGTGGAACCTGGGCCGCTGGGGCAAACCCATCGGCATCGTCGCGACGGCGTGGGTCGTGGTGATCTTCGTGCTCTTCATGCTGCCCCAAGCAAGCCCCATCACGGTCGACACGTTCAACTACACGCCGATCGCCTTCCTGGTAGTCCTGGGCGGAGCGGCCCTGTGGTGGGTCCTGTCGGCGCGGAAGTGGTTCACCGGCCCGAAGGTGCAAGGCTCGGCGGAGGAATTGGCCGCGGTGGAAAGGGAACTGAAGGAACTCGGCTGATCCGGAGGACACCCGAGACCGCGGACCGTTCTCCGCCCGCCATCGCTCAATCCGACCGCGTGGTCTGGCATTTCGCGGTCCGGCATTGCACGGTCCGGAATTGCACGGCCCGGAATTGCACGGCCCGGAATTGCGCGGTCCAGCGTTGCCGGGTGCTCCGGCGTTGCTCCGCTGCGAGTACCTGAGCGAAGCCTCCGAAGGGGAGTCTGTTCAGCCGGGCGCCGCCCACAACTCCGGTCGACCCCGCCGCCGCAGCGCCGCAACGCGTCTGCCCTGCATGCCTCGGTGCGGCCCTATGCCGCACCACCGGGCGACGTTGCCCGCCGCTGCCCACCAAGCCGACTCAATGCCTACCGACCCCCGCCCCCGGCAACTCGCCGTCGCGCCAATGCCGGTTGGCGATTCCCTTCGTCCACGACTCTGCCCAGGGCACCACGTCCACCGTCCACTACCGCTGCAACACCGGGCCGCCTTCCGCCTGCCGACTAACTCTCGCAGGCGCTGTCCCGAAAGGAGGATCCTCCCAGCGCTCGCCAACGCCACCAGCCAACCGCCGCCGAGCCGACTCCGCCCGCTGGGAAAGGCCCATGACCGCACCACGAAGCCCACCGGCAAGCCGTCCGCCGCCGCTACCTGGCCCGCGCAGCTCGCCCCCGAGGCACCAGCGACCCGGACTGGCCATCACACCCCGAGCCGCCAGCAACCCGGGCCGCCCACCTCACCTTGAGGCACCCGCGGGCGGACCGTCCACCACACCTCGATGCACCCGTGATCCGGCCCCTTCACCTCGATGCACCCGCGATCCGGTCCGCCCACCACACCTCGACGGCACCCACAACCCGGCCCGCCCACCTCACCTCGACGCACCGGCGAGCCGGACCGTCCACCACACCCCGACGCACCCACAACCCCGCCCGCCCACCTCACCCTGAGCCGCCCGCGAACCGGACCGGCCACACCTCGAGCCGCCCGCGACACGGCCCGTCCACCCCACCCCGAAGGGAGGTCCGACACGAACCCACACCATCCGCGTCTCGTCCGGACCATGAGTCAAGATGCGAAGCATGGAGACCTTGACGCTGGTCGGCGTGCTCGCCGGGTCGCTGGGGCTGACTGCGGTCGCCCGGCGGTTCAACCTGTCCGCGCCGCTGCTCATCGTGGTGGTCGGGCTGGGGATCGCGCTGATCCCGGGTGTTCCGCGGGTCGAGCTGGAGCCTGAGCTGATCCTGACCGTCGTGTTGCCGCCGTTGCTGTACTCGACGTCGCTGGAGAGTTCGATCTCCCACTTTCGTGCGAACTTGCGGCCGATCATCACGCTCGGCGTGCTGCTCGTGGTGGCCACCGCGTTCGTGATCGCGTTCGTCGTGCATCTGCTGCTGCCCGATTTGCCGTGGGCTTCGGCACTGGTGCTCGGGGCGGTCGTGTCTCCGCCGGACGCGGTGACGGCTGTCGCGATCGGGCGGCGGCTTGGGCTGCCTCGGGGCGTGATGACGGTGCTCACCGGCGAAAGTCTGGTCAACGACGCGGCCGCGCTCACGCTGTACAAGGTCGCGCTCGCGGCGGTGGCCGGGACGGCCGGGTCGCTCGGGCACGGGTTCGCGGTCTTCGCCGTCGCGACGGTGGTCGGCATTCTGGTCGGGCTGGTCGCGGGCGGGGTCGTCGAGCTGATCCGCACGCGGCTGGACGATCCGTTGCTCGAATCGGCGTTCGGGATCGTGGTGCCGTTCGCGGCGTACGTCACCGCGGAGCACCTGCATCCGTTCGGCGCGGAGTTCAGCGGGTCGGGCGTGCTGGCGGTCGTCACGGCGGGGCTGTTCCTCGGCCACCGGTCGTTGCGGGCGTCGCCGGCGACGAGGGTGCAGGACCGGTCTGTCTGGGCGTCGATCGACGTCATGCTCGAGGCGCTGGTGTTCGCGTTGATGGCGCTGCAACTGCCGTTCGTGCTCGACGGGGCGTCGCATGCCGCGCGGGACAACGGGACGCTCGCGTTGTCCGCGGTCGTCGTGTTGCTCGCGACGATGTTCGTGCGGATTCCGGCCGTCTTCCTGTCCAGTTACCTGCCTCGGTCACTGCAACTGCTCCGACGCACCAAGCACGATCCGCCGGCCTGGCGTTCGTTGGCGGTGATCTCTTGGACCGGCATGCGCGGCGTCGTGACCATCGCCGCCGCGTCCGGGGTGCCGGCGGGTACGCCTGGGCGGGCGGAGATTCAGCTGTTCGCGTTCGCCGTCGCGGTCGGGACCGTGTTGATCCAGGGGCTCACGCTGCCGCCGTTGATTCGGCTGCTCAAGGTCCAGGACCCCGACGAGGACGCTCGTGACCAGGCGGAAGAACTGGCCGCGCGCAAGGTCGCGCAGAAAGCCGCGCACGAGCGGCTGCGCGAGCTTGCCCGCGACCAACTGTCCACTTTGGACATCGAGCCGGAGAAGATGAAGCGGCTCGAACAACGGCTGGAACGCGTGGTGGACACCCGTTACCGGTTCGCGCAGGCCGCGATCACGCTGTCCGGCGAGGAACGGCGCGACAGTCCGCAGGCGCAATTCGCCAAGGCGCGGCGGGAACTCCTCATCACCCAGCGGGCGGCGATGATCGAGGAGAACCGCGCCGGCCGCTTGGACGACGACGTCCTGCAGAAGGTCCTGCGGGAACTCGATCTGGAGGAAATGTCCGTAACGACAACCCTTACGAACCGGATGAGTTGAGCTCGCCCGTCAGCCGCCAGGTGCGGCGGCGGTCCTCGTCGGTGTGCAGGGCGGTCTGGGTGAGCAACACGTCGGTTGCGCCCGCGTCGAAGTAGCGCTGCACTCCGGCGGCGACCGTCTCCTCGTCGCCGATCAGCACCAATTCCGCCGCGTTTTCGACGCCGCCCTCTTTCAGCACGCGCTGATACGACGGGATCGAACCGTAGAAGCCGAGTTCCTGGGCCGCACGTTCGCGCACCGCCTCGACGTCGCTCGTCACCACGGCCGGAACCGCGGCGATCACTCGCTTGCCGGGGCCGATCCCGGGCACGATCAGGTTCGAGAGAGCGCGCGGGCTGGCCAGATAGGGCAGCGTGCCGTCGGCCAGTTCGCCAGTAACCCGCAACGCTTGCGGGCCCATCGCGGCGACGAGCACCGAAATCGGCGTGGCCGGCGCGGGCTCCGACAGATGCACCTCCACCGTCGAACCGGTGAAGTCGACTTGTTCCCCGGCGAACAGCGCGCGCAAAACGGTCAGGTACTCGCGCAGGTGCCGCACCGGGGGCGGATACGGCGTGCCATAGACGGGTTCGAGGAAGTTCTTCGCACCGAGACCGATGCCGAGGGTGAACCGCCCGTCGGTCACCTCACTCGCCGTGCGCGCGGCGGCGGCCAGAACCAGCGGGTGTCGCGGGTAAATCGGCACGACGGAGGTGCCGATCTCGACCCGGGAAGTCACCTGCCCGGCCAGCGCGGCCACTGCCAGCGCGTCGTGGCCGCTGGGCAACTGGGCGAACCAGATCGACGCCGCGCCCGCCTCCTCAGCCTCGCGTGCTTGGTTCAGCACTTCGGTCACCGTGATGGGGTCCCGCGGCAGGGCGGGCAAGGTCAGTCCGACGCTCATACCTTCAAATTATTCAGGCGCGGCACCGGTTTCTCAGCAGCCGAAACAAGCATCCGGCTTTGTGCCAGCCGCGTTCTCAGCCGACGAGAGCCCCTGCCGATCAGGCACCCAAACCGCACCCTGGACGCCCGACGACCCCAGGAGGACCGATGTCACTGACCGACGTCATCGACGGCACCCGGCAAGCCGTGCAGACCGACCGGCGCAACGCGGCGGTGTCGTTCAGCGTCGACCACGCGCTGGCCGCGAACACCGCGACGGTGGTGGACGTCCGGGTCCGCGACCACGCGTTCACCGTGGACGAGCCGCCCGTCCTCGGCGGCACCGACAAGGCGGCGAACCCGGTCGAGTACGCGCTCGCCGCGCTCGGGTCCTGCCAGGTGATCACGTACCAGTTCTGGGCGGCCCGGCTCGGCATTCCGCTCGACTCGGTGCGCGTGAAGGTCGACGGCGACCTGGACCTGCACGGCTTCTTCGGCTTCGACGAATCGACCCGGCCCGGTTTCAGCGACGTGCGAGTCTCGGTGGAACTCGACGGCCCGGCCGCGCCCGAGGCCTACGAACAGCTCCGCCGCGCGGTGGACGAACACTGCCCGGTGCTCGACCTGTTCCGCAACCCGACCCCAGTCAGCACAACGGTTCTCTGAGCGCTCGCATCACGACGGATCCAGTTCGCCGCGATAGGCGAAAGTCCCGTCGGCGGAAACGCTCCACCGGTCGGGCAGTGTCGGCTCTTCGGCCAACTGCCCGGCCCGGGCGCCTTGGAAGTTGAAGCGGGTACCGGGAAATTCGTTCCACGACATCGTATCGCCGACATACTCGTCACTCGGCTCGCTCAGCTTCGGCGGCTGATCGAACTCGATGAATTGCGCGAACTCCCCGTCGCGGAAATCGCACCTTCCGCAAAACTCCACGCGATGAAACCCGGCTCCGCCAAGGAATCGCACGCCGGGCGACAAGAGGTGCCAGCCGAACCGCGTCGCCGTGAAGACGGCTCGGTCGAGAAACTTCGCCCCGGAGAAGCTCGCCATCCGGTCGAAGTCGGAATGATAGAACCAGACCTCTCCGTGAAAGACAGTTTTGTCGAACCTGGCCACCACTAGGAACTGGGTTCCATGGAACTGGGCGTTGCCGACGGAGCACCGCTGAAGCCTGAAGTCGATCAAGACCGCACGGCTTAGGTCTATATCGCAAGCGCCCCACTTCTCCGGCGAGCCGTCCGCCTCTCGGAGGTGATCCGCCAGCATCTGCTGCGCAGCGAGCCGTACCTGAAGCTCCTCGCGTTCCTGCCGCTCAACATCCGACATGCCGCTTTCCAGCTCGGCCGCTCGCGAGCTTTCGTAATCCCACGAAGGCTCCGGAAACGGCATCCGCAAATACGCGCAAACAACGTTGACGATCGCCTGCCGGAGCGTCGGATTGGCATTGGCCAGCCGTTCCAGCGCATACAGCCCGCCGAGCCGCACCGGGGCCTTGTCCGAACCGATCTGCTCGACAGCTTTGGCGTACAGCTCGGTGATCCGCCGCTCGGTCAGGTCGAACTCGGTCGCGAGCTGGACCCGCTCCCGGTGCCGCTGGTCCTCGGCGGTGGCGGCGATCGTTTCCCTGATCTGGATTTCCGTCGACCGCTGCCGTCGCGCCGCCAGCCACAGCGCGAACGCGCCGCCCGTGCCGACCGCGAGGCTCAGCGCCGTGCGGATGGCGTCCAGTTCAGCCCGGGCCGTGTCCGACGTCGGGGCCGTCGCGACCTGGCTGACCAGCAGCCAGGTCGCCGCCGCGATCAGGACCGCGGTCGCCGCGGCGGCAGCGGCTACCCACCACCACCGCAGCTCCGGCAGCTTCTGCGTCCGAGCGGGACGACCGGCCGCGTCATCTGTCATGCCGCTGTAGTCGACCAGCGGGCCGGCCGATGCAACAGACTCAGGCGAACTCGTGCCGCACGATCGTCTGCTCCCGGCCCGGACCGACGCCGATCGCCGACACCCGGGCGCCGGACAGCTCTTCGATCCGCTCGACGTAAGCGCGCGCGTTGGCGGGCAGTTCGTCGTACGTGCGGCAGTGCGAGATGTCCTCGAACCAGCCCGGCAGCTCTTCGTAGATCGGAACCGCGTGGTGCACGTCGGTCTGGGTCATCGGCATGTCCGAGGTGCGGAAGCCGTCCACCTCGTAGCCGACGCACACCGGGACCTTCTCCAGTCCGGACAGCACGTCCAGCTTGGTCAGGAAGTAGTCGGTGATCCCGTTGACCCGCACCGCGTAGCGGGCGATCACCGCGTCGAACCAGCCGGTGCGCCGCGAGCGGCCGGTGGTGACGCCGAACTCGCCGCCCTGCTTGCGCAGGTACTCGCCGGACTCGTCGTCCAGTTCGGTCGGGAACGGGCCGGAGCCGACGCGGGTCGTGTAGGCCTTCAGGATGCCCAGCACGGTCGTGATGCGGCCCGGGCCGATGCCCGACCCCGCGCTCGCGCCGCCGGACGTCGGGTTCGACGACGTGACGAACGGGTACGTGCCGTGGTCCACGTCGAGCAGCGTGCCCTGCGAGCCCTCCAGCAGGACCGTCTCGCCGCGCTCCAGCGCCTGGTTCAGCTGCAGCCGGGTGTCGGCGATGCGGTGCGCGAACTTCTCGCCCGCCGCGAGCACCTCGTCGGCGACCTGGTCCGCGTCGAGCGCCTTGCGGTTGTAGACCTTGACCAGCACCTGGTTCTTGAACTCCAGCGCCGCCTCGACCTTCTGCCGGAAGATCTTCTCGTCGAGCAGGTCCTGCACGCGGACGCCGACGCGGGCGATCTTGTCCTGGTAGCACGGCCCGATGCCGCGGCCGGTGGTGCCGATCTTGCGGCTGCCCAGGTAGCGCTCGGTGACTTTGTCGATCGCCACGTGGTACGGCATGATCAAGTGCGCGTCGGCCGAGATCAGCAGCTTGCTGGTGTCGACGTCGCGCTCCTCGAGACCGGCCAGCTCGTCCAGCAGCACGCCCGGGTCGATGACCACGCCGTTGCCGATGACGTTCGTCACGCCCGGCGTCAGGATCCCGGACGGGATGAGGTGCAGCGCGAAGTTCTCGCCGTTCGGCAGCACGACCGTGTGGCCCGCGTTGTTGCCGCCCTGGTAGCGGACGACCCACTGGACGCGGTCGCCGAGCAGGTCGGTGGCCTTGCCCTTGCCCTCGTCCCCCCACTGGGCACCGATCAGCACGATGGCCGGCATGTGACACTCCAGGTGTTCGGCAATAGGAATAGTGACCCCGGACGGGGGCACGGGTGGCGCTGGTAAATGCCGGTGCATGACTTTAACGGAGGACACCGGAGTGCGCGGAATAGTGGTGGCCTGCGGTGCCGCGGCGGATCTGCCCGCGCGGCTCGGCGACGTCCCGCTCGTGCACGCCGGGCCGCGGCCCGGCAAGGCGGAAATCGACCCCTTGCTGGGGGAACACGACCGGCTCGTCGTCCTGGGCGCCGACGCCGACCTCGCCGCCGTGGTGGTGCGTCTCATGCGCCGCGAACTCCTCCCGGGCGTGTCCGTCGGTTTCGTCGCCACGGAGTCCGGCTCCCGCGTCGCCGCGCACTGGCGGCTGCCCGCGGACCCGGACGAGGCGTTCGCGCTCGCCTGGAAGGGCGAGGACGCCGAGATCTCCCTCGTCCGCGACGACACCGGCGGCGTGCTCCTCGGGCACGCGACCCTGCGGGATGTCAAGGGCCAGGCGTATTGCGACGAACAGGTGGCTTTCGACGGCACGGTTTCCGGCATCGAGGTCGCACCGGACGACTCCGGAGTGACCGCCCGAATCACCCGCGGCAAGCTCCTCAAACGGTCCGCGACGTTCCGCGGCCGCGCCTTCCAGCTCGGCTGCGTGCCGACGTCTTCGCTGGTCATCGACGGTGTCCCGCAGGAGCGCGAGATCACCCGGCGGACCTGGTACCGGCACACCGCCGACCTCCGCGCGGTCCGCGGCTGACCCTCCCGCGCCGGACGAGGTTCAAGCGAACTTGGACTCTCGGTGACTTTCCGTTTACAGAAGGTCGGTTTGCTGTCACCTGACGGTGTTGCGCACGCCACTTTCGTGGTCAAAGGTGAATCAGTCCCGCATCTGACCAGGAAGGCAGCAATATGCCGACCACTCGCACAGTTCGCAACTCCTTGACCGTCCTGGCCGGCGTCGCGCTGCTCGGCTCGGTCACGGTCGGCGTCGCCGACGCCACGCCGCCGGGCATCCCGTCGGCGGACACCGCGAAGAGCCAGCTCTCCGGTCTCACCGTGAAACCGGACGGCTCGCAGACCGGCTACAGCCGCGACAAGTTCCCGCACTGGATCGACCAGGGCAACAGCTGCAACACGCGCGAGATGGTGCTCAAGCGCGACGGCACGAACGTCCAGGTCGGCTCCGACTGCTATCCGACGTCCGGCAAATGGACCTCGCCGTACGACGGCGCGACCTGGAGCTCACCGTCCGATGTGGACATCGACCACGTCGTGCCGCTCGCCGACGCGTGGCGCACCGGGGCCTCGTCCTGGACCCAGGCGCAGCGCCAGGCCTTCGCCAACGACCTGTCCGACCCGCAGCTGATCGCGGTGACCGACAACGTGAACCAGGAAAAGGGCGACAAGTCGCCGGACCAGTGGAAGCCGCCGTCCACCGGATACTGGTGCACGTACGCCAAGATGTGGGTCACGGTCAAGTACAAGTTCAAGCTCACCGTGAATTCGGCGGAGAAGTCCGCACTGACGGACATGCTGGGCCGCTGCTGAGTCGTTCGGCCCTGCCGCGGGCGCCGTCGCCGTCCTATGGTCCGAACCATGCGAAAGGTCACGGCGGCGGTGCTGGCGGTGTTCCTGGTGCTCTGCGGAGCAGTCCCGGGTTGTCGAACGACGCGCTAAACCGGGTGATCGACGGTTGGGAGTACTTCAACTCGCTGCCCGGCGACACTGCCGCGCCATGGGAATGGGCGCAGCAGATCGCACCGGCGGTCAAGGGTTAGCCAGCCGCAGGATTTCCCTTGCCAGCGCGTCGTTCTGCCGGAACGAGATCGCGTTCGTGCGCGGTCGCGTGAAGGCCCCTGCCGAGCGGACGCTCGTGTGCGGGCCTACCGCGAACCGTCGTGGATGCGGGGATCCGTCCGCGGTGACCAGGCGGAAGTCGTTGAGCATCGTGGCGATCCGCCCGGACGGCAGTGTCGCGCCGTCGACATCCGGCACGGTTTCCTCAGCCAATGCGCCGCTGTCTCGCAGATTCCGCAACAGCGGGTCGGACACGCGCGGGACGCTCGCGTCCGGCAGTCGTGCCTCGATCAACGTCCGCGCGGTGACCGTGTCGGGATGGCTGGTGCTCGACGCGACGAACGCACCCGTCGCCTCGTCGGCGGCGATCGAGAGGTTCGCCCCGAGGAACGACACGACGCCAGCATCCTCGAGAGCGAGCAGTTCGTCGAGCCGTCGCGGTGGCGGACCGCTTGCGTAGTAAGAGAAAAAGCCGTGGAACCAACCGTCCATCTCGGCCACTTGGGACGCGGCGGTCAGCTGTCCGGTCGCCAGCAGCGCGGGCAGCTGACCGATCACCGACAGCAGAGCCATGAACGCGCCGAGATCCGCACTGTGGTGCACATCCGCGCGCCGCGCGAGGTCGGATTCGATGTATTTCCGCACCGCTTTCCCGAATTCCTCGCCGGAATCGAAGCGGCGGCCCGCGAACGGGCGATCCAATCGCTCCAGATCGAGCCGGTCTTCCCGGGCCGGCACCGCAGCGGCGATGAGCGCGTCCATTTCGGCCGAGAACCACGGCAGGTCGGCGAATTTGTCCGCGAAGACCGCGTAATCCGTGCGCACGCGTTCTGGATGTCCGGTGAACAACTCGGTGTAGTACGCCCAGGCGAGTTCTTTCGCGATGAGCGGCCACACGTCCGCACGGAAGCCGAGCGGACCGGTCAGCCCCTCGATGGCGCGCTGGTCGAAGAATTTGGGCAGCTGCAACGGTTTCCCGCGCAACCGGTAACCGGTCTTCGCGTGGTATGGCACCCCGCGCCGGGAACCGACGTGCAGGATCGGCTCGGCACCGCTGAGGTGATAGCGCAGCCCGCCGCACGGCAGTTCCTCGAACCGGCCGCCGCGACCCTCCGTCAGCAGCAGCATCAGATCCACGAACGCGAGCCCGAAACCCCGGACTAGCACCGGTTCTCCGGCGGGCACCGCGGAATAGTCGACGTCCGCGGTGTAGCCAGCGGGGTAGTAAGACAGCTGGTGCTGCTCGGCGAACGCCTCCAGTTCGCGTTCCCGAGAGTCGGGGACCGCGTCGAGGTGGCCGACAGTCAGCACCACGGCATCGGCGGACACTGTGGTGCCGTCGGAAAGCCGCACGGTCTCGTCTTCGTCGACGCTCTCGGCGGCGGCGAGGTGCTCGACCACCGAGATGCCGGGCGGCAGTTCGGCCACCACCTTGCGGTAGAACCACTCCAGGTACCGGCTTTGCAGCCGCCGGGTCGGGAAGTCCGTGGAAGTGAGCGATTCGAACTCCGCACGGACGTCGTCCGGCACCGGATAGGACAGCGTGCCCGCGCGCACCTGCCGCACCCATTCGATCAGCGACGGACCCGGCCGCACCGGACCGTCGATCCGGACAGTGTCGTCCGTGAACACGGTGACGTCCTCGGGCATCGAGTTCATCCGCAGCAGCGGCGACTGCTCGTACCGCCACACGCGGCCGGGGCCGGGCGGGAACGGGTCGATGAGATGGACTTCGATCCGCCGGTCGCCGAGCAGGCCGGCGGCGTTCGCGGACAGCCGTTCGAGGACGCCGACCCCGCGAGGTCCGGCGCCCACGATGGCGAGCGTGAACGTCGGGAGAGCGGTCACCCGGGCGAAGCTACGCGGCTGGGCGCCCGCGCGGCGGCCGTTCCACAGTGCGGACGACGCACCCGAACGGATGTGGCACAAACCACAAAGATCGAACCCACCCCGGCCGACAGTGCGGAGCGCTATCGTCTGGACACGTGGCGAACTGATCGTGACCTGTCGGATACCGGCTAAAGAACCTAGAGAATCACCAACAGTCACGAGACACTGAGCTTGACAACTCACTTCGTGTGACCGGCCCGTGACCAGGAGGATCTAAGGTCACCCGTTGGTCACTAGTGCGGCACAGTCCGCACACAGCAGCGGGGAGTACACGCATGACGACAGCACCACACCGGGTCACGTTCCGCGAGGTGTTCGGAGTCGCCGAGTTCCGCGCGATGTGGTTCGGCGAACTGCTGTCGATCGCCGGCGACCAGCTCGCCCGGGTCGCGTTGTCCGTCCTCGTCTACGCCAACACCGGTTCCGCGACGCTGACCGGCCTCACCTACGCGCTCACGTTCTTCCCGTCGCTGCTGGGCGGCATCTTCCTCACCGGACTCGCCGACCGCTTCCCACGCCGGGCCGTCATGGTCACCGTGGACCTCACGCGCGCGGCCTTGATTCTGTGCGTTGCCATTCCGGGACTGCCGTTCTGGGCACTATGCGTGCTCGTCGGCTGCGTTTCGCTGCTGAATCCGCCGTTCAAGGCGTCTCAACTGGCATTGCTCCCGCAGGTGCTCGAAGGTGACCGGTTCGTGGTCGGCATGGGCATCCGGAGCATGACGGTCCAATCCGCGCAGCTGCTCGGTTTCGCCGGCGGCGGCGCGCTGCTGCTCGCGATGGACGCCCGCCTCGCCCTGGTGCTCGACGCGGGCACGTTCGTCCTCTCCGCGCTCTTCCTCCG
This sequence comes from Streptomyces sp. AA4, assembly GCF_000158875.1. Taxonomy (NCBI): domain Bacteria; kingdom Bacillati; phylum Actinomycetota; class Actinomycetes; order Kitasatosporales; family Streptomycetaceae; genus Streptomyces; species Streptomyces sp. AA4. Next base: position 8,199,436 of record NZ_GG657746.1, read on the forward strand.
CTTCGGACTGAAGGCCCGCCCCGCGGCCGCCAGCGGGGAAAAGCGCAAGCCGTTCTTCTCCTCGCTCAGCGCGGGCGGCCGGGTCGCCTTCGCGACCAGCGCGTTGCGGTCCCTCATGGTCTTCACGTGGCTCGCCGGGCTGATGCCGGTATACGAAGGCATCGCCGCGCCGTACGTCGCTTCCTCGGGCGGCGGATCCACCATGATCGGCTTGCTGCTCGCCGCCGACCCGGTGGGCAGCGTGATCTTCACCTTCGTCTACACGCGCTGGGTGCCCGCCGGGATCCGGCCGAAGCTGATCGGCCCGATGACCGCGCTCGCCGCGATCCCGCTGCTGCTCTGCTTCCTGCAGCCGGGTCCGATCGTCTCGGTGCTCCTGTTCGTGATCTCCGGCGGCTTCGGCACGATCGCGCTGCTGCAGGCGACGGCGTCGCTGACTGTCGCGGTCCCGGACGAGAGCCGGGCGCAGACGATGGGGCTGTCGAACACCGGATTGACCACGACGATGGGCGTCACTCCGCTGATCGGCGGGGTCATCGCCGACCACGTGAGCGCTCAGACGACCGTCGGGATTTTCGGGCTGGCCGGGTTGCTCATCACGATTCCGCTCGCGATCGCGTGGCAGCGGAGTGTCTCCGGGCAGGCCGAAGAGGGGTCAGCGAAGGAAGCCACACGCGCCGAGCCTGCCTGAATACCCCGACATGCCCCGCGCGTGAGGCCCTGACCTGCGCGACCTTGCGGTGCTGCTACGCGGTCACTGTTCCTTGCTGCGCATCGCTGGTCACCCTTCATCCGGCGTGTTCGGGAAAAATGTACACACCTAAGGCCCTTGTGGACAGGCGGCAAACGGTCTGAAACTGTGCGTAAGGCGAGTGTCACTGTCGATCCGCGCAAGACCCGGGGGGAAGAATGGTCACATCGGGGGAATTTTCTGGTCTGGGGCTGCGCGACGCGGTTTCCCGGTGGTCGCTCTGGTCGAGGCCGCGGCAGTGGGTCGCGGTCACGCTGACGAGCATGGCCGTCACGGTGGTGCTCACCGTGGTCAGCACGCTGGTGTTCCCGGTCAGCCTCCACCAGCTCGGCATCCTCGGCATGCTCGCCGGCCTGGCGATCGCGCAGACCGAGGTCACGCGGCAGATCGAGCGGCAGCGCCGGATGCTGAGCCAGGGCCCGCACATCACCGTCACGTCGGTGTGGCTGCTTCCGGCCGCGCTGCTGGTGCCGCCGCAGCTGGTCGCCGCGCTGGGCGTGATCATTTACGTCTACCTGGCGTTCCGCAGCTGGAACGGCACGCGCCCCGGCGAGGCGCACCGCGTCGCGGCCAACGCGACCACGATGATCCTGTCCGGTTTCGGCGCGGCGCTGGCCGGACACCTCACGGACGGCCACAGCGTCACCACCGTCGTGGCCGGTGCGCTCGGGTATTTCCTGGTCAACACCGCGCTGACCGGCCTCGGCCTGTACCTGACCGACCCGGCGAAGGCGACGGCCGAATCATGCCTGGGCACGATGGACGACAACCTGCTGGAACTGGCGACCCTGTGCGTCGGCGGGCTGCTCGTGATGGTGCTGAGCCACGAACCGCTGCTGTCGGTGCTGGTGATCCTGCCGCTGTACGTGCTGCAGCGATCGATGCTGATCAAGCGGCTCGAGGAACTCGCGACCACGGACCAGAAGACGCAGCTGCTCAACGCCACCACCTGGCAGGACGGCGCGCAGCGCGAGATTTCCCGCGCCGAGCGCGAGAACGGCAGCTTCGGCGCCCTGATGATCGACCTCGACCACTTCAAGCGGATCAACGACACGTTCGGCCACCTCGCCGGCGACGACGTGCTCAAAGCCGTCGCCGCGGTGGTGAAGCAGGAGACGCGGGCACACGACCTCGTCGGCCGGTTCGGCGGCGAGGAGTTCGTGGCGCTGCTGCCGTCGACGTCGAAGGAAGACGCGATCGTGACCGCCGAACGGATCCGGCAGCGGATCAGCGAGCTGGTGATCCCGACCCAGACGAACGAGGGCGAGGCGGTCTCGATCGAGAATCGGACCGCGTCGATCGGCGTGGCCGCGTTCCCGCTGGACGGGACGAGCATCGAGGAAGTGATGGCCGCGGCCGACGCCGCGGTGTATGCGGCGAAGAACAGCGGCCGCAACCGGGTCGTCGGCTCGGTCAACCCGGCCCGGGAACTCGCGGCGGTCGCCTGACGGCCTCGGACCCGGCCGGCACCCTCCCCCGGCCGGCCGGGTCCATCCTTCGCGACCGCCGGGAATTCGACATGACTGCTGTACCGCTCATCGGGATCCGCCCCGCCCGCGACGACGAACTCGCCGTTGTCGCCGCGTTGCGCTGGCGGTGGGTCGCGGAGAAAGACGGGCTGCCGCACCGTAATCGGGACGAGTTCGTACGCGAGTTCGCCGACTGGGCCCGCGCACACGCCGAAACGCATCGCTGTCTGGTGGCGGTGCGAGACGAGCGCGTGCTCGGGATGGCGTTCCTCGCGCTGACCCCCAGAGTGCCGACGCCGCACGACTTTTCGCGGATCTGCGGCGACGTGCAATGCGTGTACGTCGTGCCGGAAGCACGCGACAGCGGCGTCGGCGGGCTGTTGATCGAGGCGACGCTGCGGCTGGCCGCGGAACTCGGGCTGGAGCGGGTGACCGTGCATTCCTCGGATCGCGCGATCCCGGCTTATCTGCGGCACGGGTTCTCGGTGTCGAAGAACCTGCTGCAGAGCGAACTGCGGATCGCGGTCGACGTACCGGCTAACCGAACATATTCCTAGGCCCCTCCCGCCGTTTCCCCTGCGCGATCTCCCGGAACTCCCGCGCGACGCGCTGCACGAACGCCGCCGAGGCGCGGGAGTCCAGGGAGATGTCGCGGATCCGGTCCGCGACCTCGCAGTACGTGTCGGTCCCCTCGTCGAGGAGGAAGGCGCCCGAGTACTGGTGCTCGAAGTAGACGATCGGGTCGCCGACCTCCACGTGGTACACGCAAAACCGACCGGCGAGTCCCGGATGGCCGCCGTGGCCGGCGGGCACGACGCGGACCGACAGCTTCGCGGAGGTCGCCATGAGATCGGCGAGGAACCGCAGCTGCCGGGCCATCGTCTCGGGCCCGCCGACCGGATTGCGCAACGCTGCCTCGCCCAGCAGCACCTCACACGGAATCGCGCCGGGGCCGACCACGAGCGGCCTGCGCATCATCCGGATCTCCGCCTGGCGTTCCGCGTCCTTCAGCGGCAGTCCGTCGGCGAGGAACAGCGCCCGCGCGTAATCCGGGATCTGCAGCAGTCCCGGCACGAGAAGCGGCTGCCATTCGACGACTGACGTCGCGGCGCGTTCGCAGGCGAGCAGCCCGCCGAGATGGTCCGGGTCGGACTGTTTGCCTCGGGCGACCCAGCCCGGTTCGGCGGTGCCGCGCGCCAGTTGCAGGATCCGTTGTTTCTCCGCACCCACGACGCCGAGCGCGCCGAGGATGCCCGCGACGTCCTCCAGCGCGGGAACTCGTTGTCCCAGCTCCCAGTTCGACAGCAGCGCGGGGTTGGTGCCGACTCGGCGGGCGAGTTCGCGCAGTCCGAAACGGGCGTCGATCCGGGCCTCGCGCAGCGCGGTGCCGAGGGTGCGGATCCGGGGGGTGAGCATGGCCGTGCCTCGCATGGCCGCCTTTGTAGGTGTCACCAAATGCGAACACCTCTAGCTGTCACCCGAAGGTGGGCAAACGGCCGGTCGCGCCCCGGTTTTCGCCAGGGCGCGACCGGCCGCCCGCGTCACTTCAGACCGGTCGCCTCGGCCGCGGCCGGGTCGGAATCGGCGAGGAACGTCTTGCAGCGCTCGTACTCCTCGGACTCGCCGATGCGGCCCGCGGCGGTGCCGAGCGCGGCGAGCGCGCGCAGGAAACCCTGGTTCGGCCGGTGCGCCCACGGCACCGGGCCGAAGCCCTTCCAGCCGGCGCGGCGGAGCTGGTCGAGTCCGCGGTGGTAGCCGGTGCGGGCGTAGGCGTAGGCGGCGACGGTCTCGCCGTCGGCGAGCGCGCGTTCGGCGAGCGCGGCCCAGGCCTCGCTGTAGTCGGGGTGTTCGGCGGCCACGGAGGTCGGGTCCGTCCCGGAGTCGAGCGCGGCCTGCGCTTCGGTGTGCTCGGGCAGCAGCGTGGGCTCGGGGCCCAGCAGGTTGTGCGTCATGCCGCCATTGTGCCCACGATGCTCGCGGGTCAGAGGAACAGGCTGGTCAGCACGCCTCCGCCGGCCAGAACGAGTGCTGCGATCAGCACGGCGGCGACAGCTCGTTTCGGCATCATGGGCCGACACCCTGCCGTGCCGGATGGTGCCAGGGCAAGTCCGCCACCCGTAGGGGTGAACCCCGGTTTTTGCCCCTTCTCCCGCCGCGTCCTCTTGCGGCAGGGAATGATGGCGCCTATGACGAAGGCGGTTGAAGGCGTCGCCGGCCCCGCGGTCCCGCGCGGACCCGTGGGCAAGACCAGGCTTTTCTTCGCGACGCACTGGCACCGCGGCGCACCGGGGCAGCCGACTCCGGCGTGGGTGCTGCGGTTCTGTTACGGCATGTGGCTGACCGCGTTCGCGTTCAAGCTCCTCGGGTCGTCGTGGGACATGTCGTGGCACTTCAAGTGGCTGCGCGACGACCTCGCCCCGCCGCACCTGATCAACACCGTCGGCACGGTGATCATCGTCGTGCTGGTGGCGATCCACAGCTACACCGGCCTCGGCTGCGACCGGCGCTCGCTGCGGCTCATGCAGGCCGGGCTGATCGTGTTCCTGGTCGCCGCGCCGCTCGACGTCATCAACCACCGCGTGAACGGCCTCGACCTGACCGCGTGGAGCCCGTCGCACATGATGCTGTACCTCGGCACCGGGATCATGCAGGCGGGCGTCCTGCTCGGCTGGCTGCGGCTGTCCCCGCCGGGACGCTTCCGCACCGGGGTGCTGCTCGCGCTGTGGGCATTCTTCCTGGAGAACACCTTCTTCCCGAACGGCCAGCAGGAGTACGGGATCCTCGGCCTGCGCGCCTGGGAACGCGGCACGCCCGAGGCCGAGCCGTCGCTGCTTTCCTTCGCCGCCAACCAGATCGGCCACCCGGTCGACCGGGCCGCGGTCGTGCACTTCACGATGCCGATCCCGGAGTGGGTGTACCCGCTGTGGGGCATCGGGGTTTCGGCGCTGATCCTCGTGCTGGCGCGGAAAACCGTCGGACGCCGCTGGGCCGCGCTGACCGTGGCCGGCGCGTATGTCGCGTACCGCTGCGTGATGTGGCCGCTGCTGCTGGCGCTGGGCTTCCCGGTGTCGACGGTGCCGTTCTATCTGCTGGCCGTCGGGATCGCGGTGGATCTGGCTTTCCTCCTGCCGCGTCCTGCGCTGGCCGGAGCGGTTTTGGTGACTGGGCTCGGGTACGGCGCGTTCTGGGTGCAGTCGCAGTTGCGGCCTTGGCTGCTCGGGGAACAGCAGACGGAATCGGCGCCGCCGGTCGCGTATTGGACGGCTTTGGTCGCCGTGGTGGCGGTGTTCGCATTGTGGGCTGGGGCTGAGCAGTGGGCTTCTCGGCGTGCGGTCGCGGCTTGACGCGGCGCTGCCATTCGAGTGATTTGCGATCATGAGCGCCCCGAGCTGATTGCTTTTCGGAATACTGCGGATACCAGCAGTAACCTCGGGGAGGGGGTTTCGTGGCGCTCAGTTCGCACGCCCGAAAGCGGCAGCTTGCCGCAGACCTGGTGTCGGAGCGGTATCCCCAGCTGACTTCCTTGCAGCGCAACGTGTTCACCGAACTGGTCGCCCGAACCGCGGAGGGCTGGCAGCTCGCGGTGCACACTGGCGCGGCCCCGGCGGCGGACGCCTACCTGATCGGCCGGGTCGGAGTGTTCGCGATTGTTGTCGCTGATCCAGCGCCGGATGCCAGGACGATGCAGGCGGTGCTGCGCCAGGTCGACGAGCGGTTCGCCGCGTTGTCGCTTCCCGGGGAACGGCGCGTCGCCGCGAGCGCGGTCACCCCGGTCGTGATCGGCGCTCCGAATTCCCCGGCCGGACCGCGCAATGCCGGGCCGTTCTGGTCGCTTCCCGCCTCCCGGCTCGATCAGCTTTTCCGGCGCGACGCCGTGCATCTGACCACGAAACAAGCCGCGCGGATCGCCGGTGCGCTGCGCCCGGTGCTGGACGGGTACGACTGGCCGAAAATCGAGGTGCCGGCCGCGGAAGCGGAGCCGTTCGAGCTGCTCTCCGCGGAAAGCGTCGCCGAGAACGAGCTGGCTGCGGCGGTGGAGCGGCCGTTCGACACCTGGATGACGTTCCTGCACCCGGACCAGGCGGCGCTGGCGACGCGGAATTACGGCGGTCCGGCCCGGATCAGCGGACCGGCGGGCACGGGCAAGACCGTGGTGGCGCTGCACCGACTCCGGCACGCGGGGCGGCGCAGCACCGGTCCGTTGCTGTTCACGACGTTCGTGCGGAATCTGCCGCCGGTGAGCGAGACCGCGTTTCGCCGGCTGGCCCCGGAGATGGCGGACCGGGCGCAGTTCGTCAGCCTGCACTCGTGGGCGAGTTCTTTCCTCGCCAGCCGGGACATCCACCTGAACATTTCCTTCGAGACCTCGTTCAATCTCGCCTGGGGAGCGCACCGCGGCGCGCTGCCGGACGACGTGCCGAACTACTGGGCGGACGAGGTGCACCGGGTGATCAAGGGCCGAGGCATCAAGACCCTCGACGAGTATCAGCGGGTAATCCGGCGCGGGCGGCGGCGACGCCTCGACCATCGCCAGCGCGCGACGGTCTGGCAGGTTTATCAGGATTACCAGAAGAATCTCGCGGAGCGGAACGCGCACGATTTCGACGATCTGCTGACTCGCGCGCTGGAGGAGCTTGAGCAGCGGCCGCTTGAAGAGCCGTACGCCGCCGTGGTCGTCGACGAGGTGCAGGACATGACGCTGACCGGCCTGCGGCTGCTTCTCCGGATGGCCGGAGACGGACCGAACCAGCTGCTGCTCGTCGGCGACGGCCAGCAGCAGGTCTACCCGGGCGGCTGGCGGCTTTCCGACGCCGGCATCCCCGTTCAGGGCCGGGGCGAGGTGCTCAAGGTCAACTACCGCAACCGCACCGGAATCCTGGACTTCGCCCGGCGGATCGCGGCCCTCAACGAGGTAGACGACCTCGACGGAGCGGCCGGAGTCGCCCTGCGCGACGCGGCGGCGGTCAACGACGGCGGGATCGCGAAGTCCTGGGAGGGCACCGAATCCGAACTGCCGGAAGCATTGACCGCCGCGGTGCGAGACCTCGACGTCCCGCACGGCGAGAGCGCGCTGATCGCCTTCAGCAACAAGGATGCCTTCAAGTGCCGGAAACTATTGGACTCGGCCGGTGTCGCCACTCAGCCGATCGAACAACACACCGGCGAAACCGGCGACCGGCTGTACGCGGGGACCGTGCACAAGGCGAAAGGACTGGATTTCCGCGCGGTGCTGGTGGTGGACTTCCTGCCCTCGGAGCCGGAAGACCCTGCGACCGAACAAGAAAAACGCGAGCTGCGGAACCGGCAACGGCTTGTCGCCGCGACCCGCGCCCGCGACTTCCTCTGGTGGGCTACTGTTCGGTCCTAATTGGACAGAAGATGCCGGTCACCAGCCGCGTTCGCGCCACTCCGGCAAGCTCGGCCGCTCCGCGCCCAGTGTCGTGTCCTTGCCGTGGCCGGGGTAAACCCAAGTCTCGTCGGGCAATTCGCCGAAGATCTTCTCCTCCACGTCCCTCAGCAACGACGCGAAGCGAGCCGGGTCCTTCTCCGTGTTCCCGATTCCGCCCGGGAAAAGCGAATCCCCGGTGAAGACGTGCGGAATGCCTTCCGGGTCGCGATAAACGAGCGCGATGCTGCCCGGCGAATGACCGACCAGATGCCGAGCCGTCAACTCGACCTCGCCGACGCGGATGATGTCGCCGTCGTCCACCGGCACGTCGATGCGGGCCTTGATCCCGGCGATGTCGTCGCGGCCAGCATAAGTACGGGCGCCGGTTGCCTCGACGACCTCCTCCAGCGCGATCCAGTGGTCCCAGTGCTGGTGCGTCGTCACGATCGAAGCGAGACCACCGTCGCCGATCAGGGCTAGCAGGGTCTGCGGATCAGCCGCCGCGTCGATCAGCAGTTGTTCGCCGGTGGCACGGCAGCGCAGCAGGTACGCGTTGTTGTCGATCGTGCCGACGGAGACTTTCGAGATGGTCAGGCCGCTGGTCTCCCGCACGTCAGCGGGACCGCCGGTCGTCACCACTCCGGTGTAGGTCAATGGAGCTCCTCCCTCGTTACGACTCCAGAACCAAGCAGAAAGGCCGCCCCGACAGCAGGTCGAGACGGCCTCCCGCCAGAAAACCCGTCAGCCCAGCTTCTTGCCCGCCGAGCCCAGCGCCTGCGTAGCCTCGACCACGCGGGCCGCCATGCCGGCCTCCGCGGCCTTGAGGTAGCTGCGCGGGTCGTAGACCTTCTTGTTGCCGACCTCGCCGTCGATCTTCAGCACGCCGTCGTAGTTCTTGAAGAAGTGGTCCGCGATCGGACGGGTGAACGCGTACTGCGTGTCGGTGTCCACGTTCATCTTCACCACGCCGTACGACACCGCCTCGCGGATTTCCTCCGGGAGCGAGCCCGAACCGCCGTGGAAGACCAGTTCGAAGGGCTTCGAGCCGGCTGCCAGGCCGAGCTTCTCCGACACCACTTCCTGGCCGCGCTTGAGCACGTCCGGACGCAGCTTCACGTTGCCCGGCTTGTACACGCCGTGCACGTTGCCGAACGTCGCGGCCAGCAGGTAGCGGCCCTTCTCGCCGGCGCCGAGCGCGTCGACCGTCTTCACGAAGTCGCCCTCGGCGGTGTACAGCTTCTCGTTGATGTCGTGCGCGACGCCGTCTTCCTCGCCGCCGACGACGCCGATCTCGACCTCGAGGATGATCTTGGCCGCCGCCGCCTTGGCGAGCAGCTCCTGCGCGATCTTCAGGTTCTCGTCCAGGTCGATCGCCGAACCGTCCCACATGTGGGACTGGAACAGCGGCAGGCCGCCGCCCCGTACGCGTTCGGCGGAGATCTCGATCAGCGGGCGGACGAAGCCGTCCAGCTTGTCCTTCGGGCAGTGGTCGGTGTGCAGCGCGACGTTGACGTCGTACTTCGCCGCCACCACCTGAGCGAACTCGGCCAGCGCGGTCGCGCCGGTGACCATGTCCTTCACCTTCTGCCCGGACGCGAACTCCGCGCCGCCGGTGGAGAACTGGATGATCCCGTCGCTCTCCGCCTCGGCGAACCCGCGGATCGCGGCGTTCACGGTTTCCGACGAGGTCACGTTGATGGCCGGGTAGGCGAATTCGTCCTTCTTCGCCCGGTCGAGCATCTCCGCGTACACCTCGGGGGTGGCGATGGGCATCGGTTCCTCCTCGAGACGACTGGCTTCTACAGCGGCATCGTACGAGGTGGACCGGCCGGGGCGACCGGCCCTACCTCACACGAGACGAAACCGACTGGAGCGATTCAGAGCAGCTCGGCCGCGATTGCCCGGTAGGCAGGGAACGGATCCTCGTCCAGCGACTGCACGCTGACGTGGTCCGCGCCCGCGTCGAGGTGCGCCTGCAGGCCCTTGGCCAGCGCTTTTCCGTCGCCGTGGACGGCCAGCGCGTCGACCAGCCGGTCGCTGCCCTTCCCGGCGATGTCCTCCTCGGAGAAGCCGTATTTGCGCAGGTTCGCGGTGTAGTTGGACAGGCCGAGATAGAACTGCACCGTTTTGCGGCCGGTCTCGCGCGCCCGCTCCGGATCGGTGTCGAAGACGACCTTCTGCTCGGGCGCGAGCAACGCACCGGAGCCGATGATCTCGCGCGCGGCCCGGGTGTGGTCCGGGGTGGTCAGGTACGGGTGGGCGGCCGCGGTGCGGTCGCGGGCGAGTTCGAGCACCTTCGGGCCGAGCGCGGCCAGCGCGCGCGACTGCGTGGGCACGCCGGCCGCGTCGAGCGCGTCCAGGTAGTCGACCAGCGCCGCGTACGGCTTCTTGTACTCCTGCGTGTGCTCGCGGTGGCCCGCGCCGACGCCGAGCAGGAACCGGCCCGGGTGCTTTCGCTCGATCCGGTGGAAGGCCCGCGCGATGCTCTCGGGCGCGTCGGCCCAGATGTTCACGATCCCGGTCGCGATCTTGATCCGCTCGGTCGCGGCCAGCAGTTCGTCGACGATCGCCAGGTCGCCGCCGGGAGAACCGCCGAGCCAGATGGTGCCGTAGCCCAGTTTCTCCACCTCGGCGGCGAACGCGCTGTCCACCGCGGCCGACATCCGCCACACGCCTAGCTTGCCCAGTTCGATAGCCATGTCCCGCCCAACGCGCGAGAACCCGGTTTTCCTCCCGCTCCGGCCGGATTAGGTTCGAAAGCATGACGAAGCTCGGCACCACGGAACTGGATATCCACGGCCTCAACCTCGGCTGCAACGTCTTCGGCCACACTGCGGACGAACCCACGTCATTCGCTGTTCTCGACGCGTACACCGCGGCCGGCGGCAACTTCCTCGACACCGCCAACACCTACGGCGGCGGGGGCGGTTCCGAAACGATCATCGGCAACTGGTTCGCCAAGCGCGGCCGCCGCGACGACATCGTCCTCGCCACCAAGGTCGGCATGGGGGACCAGCGGCCCGGCCTCTCCGCGAAGAACATCGCCGCCGCGGTCGAAGAATCGTTGCGCCGTCTGCAGACCGACCACATCGACCTGTACTACGCACACAAGGACGATCTCGACACTCCGCTCGAAGAGACCCTCGGCGCGTTCGACCAGCTCGTCCGCGACGGCAAGGTCCGCTACATCGCGGCCTCCAACTACGAACCGGACCGGCTCGCCTCCGCACTGTCCATTTCGGACCAGAACGGCCTCGCCCGATACGTTGCCCTGCAACCGCATTACAACCTGGTCGAACGGGATTACGAGCGCGAGCTGGCCCCGCTCGTCGCCCGGGAGAACCTGGTGACGTTGCCGTATTTCGGACTGGCCAAGGGATTCCTCACCGGCAAGTACCGTTCGAAGGACGAGCCGGGCGACTCGCCGCGTGCTCCGCGGGCGCTGGAATACCTCGACGCACGGGGCGAACGCGTGCTCGCCGCGCTGGACGAGGTGGCCGCCGCGCACCAGGCCTCGGTCGCCACTGTGGCGCTCGCGTGGCTCCGGCAGCAGCCGACCGTCGCCGCGCCGATCGCCAGCGCGCGCAACCCGGAACAGCTGGTCGACCTGCTCGCCTCGGTCGAGCTGAACCTGACCGACGCCGAACTCACCGCTTTGGGCGAAGCGTCGAACTGATACTTACCGAGGAGTAGCTTACTGCGGGTAGGTTGTTGTACGGTGCCCTCCGGACAGGCGAAAACCGGCTCAGGAGGGCACCGTGGCTCAGAAGCAGGTCGACGGCAAGGTCGTGCTCATCACCGGAGCCGCTCGCGGGATCGGAGCCGGCCTGGCCGAGCGGCTCGCCGCGCGCGGCGCCAAGGTCGCTCTCGTCGGGCTCGAGGCCGACGAACAGGAAGCGGTCGCCAAGCGGATCGGGCCCAGCGCGAAGTCCTGGGAAGCCGACGTGACCAGCTGGGACGACCTCGAGCGCGTCACCGCGGGCGTGGTCGAGCAATTCGGCGGCATAGACATCGTCATCGCCAACGCGGGCATCGCGACCGCCGGGTTCGTGCGCTCGGTGGACCGCGCCGCGTTCGAGCGGGTGATCGAGGTCGACCTGCTCGGCGTGTGGCGCACGTTCCGCGTGACGATGCCGCACGTCATCGAACGCCGCGGTTACCTGCTCGGCATCTCCTCGCTCGCCGCGATCACGCACGCGCCCGGCATGGCGAACTACGCAGCCGCGAAGGCGGGCGTCGAGGCGTTCTGCAACAGCCTCCGCGCAGAGGTCGCGCACCTCGGCGTGAAGGTCGGCGTCGCGCACCCCACCTGGATCCGCACCGACCTGGTCGAAAGCGCCGACGCGCACCCGGTGTTCGGCAAGCTGCGCGCCGGGATGCCGGGCCTGCTCGGCAAGACCTACCCGCTGGACGTCGCGCTCGACGACCTCGAGGCCGGGATTCTGCGCCGCGCCCGCACGATCCACGTGCCACGCTGGGTCGGCGGCCTGAAGCTGCTGCGCTCGTTCCTGCCGCCGATCGTCGAACTCGGCGCGCGGACTCGGGTGCCGGCGGCGGACCGGGCCGCGCTGAAGGACGTCGAGGAACGCGGCGCGTTCGAGTCGTCGGTCAACGGCCACGGCGGGCGCGCGGCCACCAAGCGCAGCTGAGGAGCGCCATGTCCCGTCGCGACCAGATCCGGATGACGCCGGAGGAGGTGCAGGCCTACCTGGCCGAGCAGAAGGTCATCAACGTGGCCTCGATCGGCCCGAACGGCAGGCCGCACCTCACCGCCCTCTGGTACTACCCGCACGAGGGCGGGGTCGCGACGTGGACGTATGGCACCTCGCAGAAAGCGAAGAACCTGCGCCGGCTGCCCGAGGCCACCGTGCTGATCGAAAGCGGCGAATCGTACGACCAGCTGCGCGGGCTCTCCTTCGAGGCGGACGTCGAGTTCGTCGAGGACACCGAGCAGGTCACGGCCATGGGGATCGCGCTGATGATGCGCTACTCCGGGGCCGAACCGGGTGCGCCGGTTCCGGACGAGCTGCGGACCTTCATCGAACGGCAGGCCCCGAAGCGGGTCGGGCTCGTCCTGCGTCCGACGAAGATCGCGAGCTGGGACCACTCGAAACTCGGCGGCGGTTACTAGGGGAGCAGGGCGACGAAGCTCAGCCCGGATGTGCGTTCCGCCAGGTCGAGAGCGGATTCCGGATCGTCCAGGCCTACCTTCAGCAGCTCCACGGCGGAGAGGTCCAGCGCCCCCGAGCGGACGAGGTGCCACACCGTCCGCACCGTCTCGTCGTCGCTCATCCACGAGCCGCGCAGGGTGAGTCGGCGGTGCATGAATTCGCCGTACGGGATGGTCAAGTCCTGGCGTACGCCGCCGACGAGCACGAGGGTCCCGCCCACCCGGAGGCTGTCGTAGGCGGCCATCGTCGCGTCCGCCGTCGGGGTGGCACCGAGCGCGTCGAGGGCGACGTCGACCGGACCGATCGCCGCCGCATCCGTGGCGCGATCGCCGGTCAGCTGGTGGGTACGCACGCGCGGGCCAAGTTCGGCCAGGCGGTCGAGCGCCGCTTTGTTGCGCCCCACCGCCGTCACCGTCGCCGCGCCTTCCGCCAGCGCCAGCAGCACCGCGGCCCCGCCCATCTGACCGGTCGCACCGATGACCGCGACGTCGCGGCCAGCCAGCGAACCCGCGGTGTGCAGGCCAGCCGCGGCAACGCAAAGCCATGGCAGGAACGCCAGCCGCGCCGGGTCGGGGTAATTCTCCGCTCCAGGCAGTATGACCATCGTTTCCTTGGCGCACAACGCTTTCTCCGCGAAGGCACCGTCGCGCCACACCTCGCGCATGCGGTCCGTGCGCTCGTTGCTGCCGGAGGCGCCGAGGCCGACCCAGCCGACCAGGATTTCGTCGCCGTCGCCCGCGTTGAGCAGCGCGGTGTCCAGCACGATGTCGCCCGGCGCGACATGGAAGACGTCCGGCGCGACGGCGGTCACGCGGCCAATGCACGACGGGCCGAGGATCAATGGGACCGGCAGTCCGCCGCGACCGCCGGTCACCACCGCGTTCGTGTAGGCCGGGAGATGCGCGGCGAGCACCTCCACGACTACGCCACCGCCTTGCAGCGCGGGTTCCGGCACTTCAGAGAGACGCAGGCCTTGTGCGTCAACGTTCCAAGCTCGCATAGGACCCAGCCTCGCGCGCCGTTAAGCTGGTATCCAGAATCGCGTTATTCTGGTACTGGAGGTTCTAGGGTGAGCGTCGAACTGGGCACCTTCCTCCGCAGCCGCCGCGAGCGAATCTCCCCGGCCGACGCGGGCCTGCCGGTCACCGGACGCCGTCGCACGCCCGGGTTGCGCCGCGAGGAGCTGGCCCTGCTGGCCGGAATCAGCGCCACCTGGCTCACCTACCTCGAACAGGGCCGCGACGTCCGCCCGTCCGACCAGGTGCTCGACGCCTTGGCCCGGGCCCTGCGGCTGACCAGCACCGAGCAGGAACACCTGCGCCGCCTCGCCGACGGCGGCGCGACCCCCGAGGACGCACCCGAGGAAGCCGCGCCCGAGGTCGCGGGCGTCCCGGCGATGCTGGGCGACCACCCCGCGTACGTCACCGGCATCTGCTACGACCTGCTCGCCTGCAACGACGCCGCCGCGGAGCTGTTCCAGCACATCGAACCGGGCGCGAACGTCGTCCGCTGGATGTTCACCGAGCCCGCCGCCCGCGAGATCCTCCTCGACTGGGAGCAGGAGGCGCGCAACATCCTGGCCCGGCTGCGCGCGATCGCCGGACGGCATCCCGGCCACCCTCGCGTGACCCGGCTGGTGGCCGAGCTGACCGAGGCGAGCCCCGAGGTCCGACAGTGGTGGCCGCAGTACGAAATCCAGTTCAGCCACGCAGGTCAGAAGCGCTTTCGGCATCCAAGGCTTGGCGCGGTGACGGCGACGCACGCCGCGTTCCACGTGGCCGAGCGCCCGGAGCAGACACTCGTCGTCTATCGCCTGCCGAGCGGTACTGACGAGTAGGAAGTACTTTCGAGTAACTGTTACCTGAGGTAACATCAACGCTGCCAGACCCCCAGCGCAGCGGAGGCCGACAAGATGACCGAGCGGTTCAAGGTCGTGATCGTGGGCACCGGGTTTTCCGGGCTCGGCCAGGCGATCCAGCTCGAAAAAGCGGGCATCCGGGACTACGTGATCCTGGAAAAGGCCGACGAGGTCGGCGGCACCTGGCGGGACAACTCGTACCCGGGCTGCGCGTGCGACGTGCAGTCGCACATGTACTCGTTCTCCTACGCGCAGAACCCGGACTGGAGCCGGTCGTTCTCGCCGCAGCCGGAGATCTTCGACTACCTCAAGGGCGTCGCCGACAAGTACCGGCTGCGCGAGAAGATCCGGTTCGGCACCGAGATCACCGGCGCGCACTGGGACGAGGGCGAACGCCGCTGGACGGTGGAAACCAAGGGCGGCACCGAGTTCTCCGCGCAGTTCCTCGTCGCCGGCGTCGGCGGACTGCACATTCCGCAGATCCCGAAACTGCCCGGGATCTCCAAGTTCAAGGGCCAGACCTGGCATTCGGCGCAGTGGAACCACGAGTTCGACTTGGCGGGCAAGCGGGTCGCGGTGATCGGCACCGGCGCGAGTGCGGTGCAGTTCGTGCCCAAGATCGCGCCCGAGGTCGGCGAACTGACGCTGTTCCAGCGCACGCCGCCGTGGATCATGCCGAAGCCGGACCACGCGATGCCGGGCTGGGCGAGGCAGTTGTTCAAGCGCGTGCCGGGAACCCAGCGGCTGTACCGCAACGCGTTGTACTGGATGCTCGAATCCCGCGCGATCGGCTTCAACGGGCATCCGAAGCTCATGCAGGCCGCGGAAATCCTCGCGCGCCGGCACATCGCGAAGGGCATCAAAGACCCCGTACTGCGCCGGAAAGTCACGCCCGACTACACGATGGGCTGCAAACGCGTCCTGCTGTCGAATGACTACTTCCCCGCGCTGGACCGGCCGAACGTCGACGTCGTCACCGACGGTGTGGCCGAGGTCCGCGCGCACAGCATCGTCGACACCGCCGGGGTCGAGCACGAGGTCGACGCGATCATCTACGGCACCGGTTTCAAGGTGACCGACGCGCTGGAGTACCTCGACATCACCGGCGTCGGCGGCCGCGATCTCGCGAAAACCTGGGCCACCGAAGGGATCCAGACGCACAAGGGGATCACCGTGTCCGGGTTCCCCAACCTGTTCTTCCTGCTCGGCCCGAACACCGCGCTCGGCCACAACTCCGTGGTGTTCATGATCGAATCGCAGTCCCGTTACGTGGTCGACGCGATCCGGCTGGCCGATTCCCGCGGCGCGGCGGCACTGGACGTGCGGCCGTCGGTCCAGGACGAATTCCAGCAGCAGATCCAGGAAAAACTCGTCAAGGGCGTGTGGACCCAGGGCGGCTGCAAGAGCTGGTACCTCGACGCGAAGGGCGTCAACCGGACGATCTGGCCGGGCTTCACGTGGCGGTACTGGCTGGAGACGCGGCGCGTCGAGCCGAGCGACTACGAGCTGAGCGGCCGGTCATGAGTGCCGACCACGAGCAGATCGTCCTGCACGCCAGGGACGTGGCGTTCGACTGGTCGAAACTGCCGATGCACTGGATTCCCGGGCACCCGCAGGCCACGCACAGCATCAACGTGCTGCACCTGGCGCTGCCCGAGGGCGAACGCTGGTTCGTCGAGGTGTTCAAGCAGGCCGTTCCGCTGATCCGCGACGAGCGGCTCAAGGAGGACGTGCTCGGGTTCATCGGCCAGGAGGCGATGCACGCCGTGGCGCACGACGGCGCGGCGGAACACCTGGAGTCCGCCGGGGTTTCCGTGCGGCCGTACATCGCGCAGATGGAGTGGATGTTCCGGCGGCTGCTCGGCGACCGGCCCGGAGCGAGCCGGGAATGGCTGATCGAACGGCTGGCGCTGATCGCCGCGATCGAGCACTACACGGCGTTTCTCGGCCAGTGGATCCTCGACGCGAAGGAACTCGACGCCGCCGGGGCCGACGAGACGATGCTGGATCTTCTTCGCTGGCACGGCGCGGAGGAGGTCGAGCACCGGTCGGTGGCGTACGACCTGTTCTGCCACCTCGACGGCCGTTACGGTCGGCGGGTGCGGTCGATGCTCGTGGTGACACCGGTGCTGGCGTGGATTTTCCTGCGCGGCACCCGTTTCCTGATGAAGAACGACCCGACGCGTCCTGGCCGCACCAGCTGGCGGGCCTACCGGCGCGCCGCCCGCCAGGGCCTGCTGCCCGGACCGCGCGAACTGCTGCGCGAAATCCGGCCGTATTTCCGGAAGTCCTATCACCCCACCGAAACCGGCAACACCGACCAGGCGGTGGCGTACCTGGCGAGTTCGCCCGCGGCCCAGGCCGCCGACGCTCCGCGATGACCGCACCGCAGTTCCCGCCCCGGCTCGACGGCAGCGGCAGGCGCGACCGGCTGATGTCCACTTTGGTCGCGGTCGGAGCGGCTTATCGCAAGCTGGCCGAGGTTTCCGACCGACGGCGTCCGCCCGTGCGGGAGGTCGACCGCCGTCTGCCGTTGGTCGTCGACGCCGTGCGCACCGAAGCCGACGACGTGGTGAGTCTCCGGCTCGTGCGGCCGGACGGAAACCCGCTCCCCGCTTGGCGTCCCGGCGCGCATCTCGACCTGCTGCTGCCTTCCGGAACGGTGCGCCAATACTCGCTGTGCGGCTCGCCTTCCGACCTGTCGCATTACCGGATTGCCGTGCGGCGCATCGGTTCCGCGTCCGCTGAGGTGCACGCGCTCACGGCCGGAACTCGCGTGACAGTACGCGGGCCGCGCAACGCTTTCCCGTTCGTCAGCGCGCCCGCGTACCACTTCGTGGCGGGCGGAATCGGGATCACGCCGATCCTGCCGATGGTGCGGCGCGCGGAGGAGAGCGGCGCGGAGTGGCGGCTGGTCTACACCGGCCGTTCCCGGGAGTCGATGCCGTTTCTCGACGAACTCCCGGCCGAGCGGGTGCGGATCCGGCCGGACACGGAGTTCGGCATCCCGGCGTCCGGCGCGGAACTGCTGGAGGAAATGCCCGCCGGCGCCTCGGTGTACTGCTGCGGCCCGATGCCGATGATCACCAGTGTCCGCGTCGATCTGGCCCGCACGGACGCCGCGGCGGTCTACTTCGAACGGTTCTCGCCGCCGCCCATCGTGGACGGCGAGCCCTTCCGCGTGGTCCTGCGCCGCAGCGGGCTCACGCTCGACGTGCCCGCCGACCGCTCCACGCTCGACCTGGTGCGCGAGGTGCTGCCGGACGTGCCGTACTCGTGCCGCCAGGGCTTCTGCGGCACCTGCGAGGTGGCGGCCGAGGACGGCGGGCGCGTGCGGATCTGCGTCGACCGCGGGCCCGCCGTCCTGGAGCTCTAGTTCTGCGCGGGGACCCAGTCGCCGAGCACCGGCTTGAACTCGCGAACCGTGCGCTCGGCCACGACGCCCTCGAGCGCGTACGGGTCGTTGTCGATCAGCTCGGTCAGCGCCGCCTCGTCCTCGGCCTGCCAGAGCACCAGCCCGCCGGAGTTGTCGGCGAGCGGCCCGGCGACCGCGACCCGGCCCGCGGCGACGTGCTCTTTCAGGTACTCCCGGTGCCGCGGCCGGACGTCGGCCAGCTTCTCCTGGACGTAGCGGATTTCGACGAGGTACCAGGCCATGCGCTTACTCCCGGGGTGAGCACGACAGTGACCCCGCAGACGCTACCGGTGACCGCCGGGCGGACGCACCATGCGAGCGGTGGCAGCGGGAGGCCAACCCGATAGGCTAGGCGCGGGCGGAACCTGTGCGCACGCTGTGCCTATCGCGCGCCAATGGGCCTGCTGAGCGGACATGTCGAGGACAGGCGGGGATACATGCTGGAGGGGAACGCGGAACGCAGCGTCGAGGCGACCCTCGGCCACCTGCGGACCATGGACGGGCCGGTCCCGGCGCAGCCGCCGGCCGCCCCGCTGACCCTGGAAGACCTCTACCGGCAGCACCGGATGCGGCTCGTGCGGCTGGCCATCCTGCTGGTCGACGAACCGGCCACGGCCGAGGACGTCGTGCAGGAGGCCTTCACCGGCCTGCACCGCAACTGGGGCAGGCTGCGCGACGCCGCCGCGGCGGTCGGCTACCTGCGCACCGCGGTGGTCAACGGATCGCGCAGCGTGCTGCGCCGGCGCAAGACCGCCCGCGAGTACGTGCCCCCGCACGCGGTGAACGCCCGGTCCGCGGAAAGCCTCGCGATGCTCTCCAGCGAGCACCAGGCCGTGGTCAGCGCCCTGTCGAAGCTTCCGCCGCGCCAGCGCGAGGTGCTCGTGCTGCGCTACTACGGCGGCCTGAGCGAAGCGGAGATTTCGGAAGCCGCGGGCATTTCGAAGGGCACCGTGAAGTCAACCGCCAGCCGGGCGCTGGAGGCGTTGCAGAAGGCAATGCAGCCGCCGCAGTGACCTGGGCGGACCAATCTCGCGCTGGTCGGCCCTCCTTGGTCCAGACCAATATATGCTGGGTCGCGTGAAGCACCCCGGAGACTTCGTCATCACGGGCGGCCGCGTCGTGGCCCCGGACCGCGTACTCGACGACGGCTGGCTCGCCGTGTCCGGCGGACAGATCGCCGCGGTAGGCACCGGAACGCCCCCGAGCAGCCCGGACACCGCGACGGTCGACGTCGCCGGGGCGCTGGTCGTGCCCGGTTTCATCGACACGCATTGCCACGGCGGCGGCGGAGCGTCCTTCTCGACGCTCGACCCGGACGAGATCCGCACCGCGGTCCGCGCGCACCGCAGGCACGGCACCACGACCATGCTCGCGAGCCTGGTCTCCGACCCGATCGACCTGCTCACCGAGCAGATCGCCGCGCTGCGCGAACTCGTGCAGGAGGGCGACCTCGCGGGCATCCACCTGGAGGGCCCGTTCATCTCGCGCGCCCGCTGCGGGGCCCACGATCCGGACACTCTGCGTGAACCGGACACCGGCACCGTCGAGAAGCTGCTGCGCGCCGGGCACGGCACCATCCGGATGGTCACGCTCGCGCCGGAGCTGAACGGCGGCGTCAAGGCCGTCCGGCAGCTCGCCGAATCGGGGGTGCTCGCCGCGATCGGCCACACCGACGGCGTCGCCGACCAGCTGGTCCCGGCCATCGACGCCGGCGCGACGGTCGCCACCCACCTGTTCAACGGCATGCGCCCGCTGCACCACCGCGAACCGGGTCCGGTCGGCGTGCTGCTGGACGACGAGCGCGTGACCGTCGAGCTGATCTGCGACCTGGTGCACCTGCACCCGACGGTCGTGCGGCTGGCCGCGCAGCACGCGGGCCGCGGCCGGACCGTGCTGATCACCGACGCCATGTCGGCCACCGACGCCGCAGACGGCCGCTACACGCTGGGCCGGCTGGAGGTCGACGTCCACGACGGCGTCGCCACCCTGGACAACGGTTCGCTGGCCGGCAGCACGTTGACCATGGACAACGCCTTCCGGAACCTGGTGAAGGGCGCCAAACTCGACGTGCTGGACGCCGTCCGGGCGACGTCGGCGCGACCCGCCGAACTGCTCGGCATCGCCGACCGCACCGGCGCGCTGCGTCCCGGCCTTGCCGCGGACGCCGTGATCCTGGACGACGACCTGCGCCCGGCCCGGGTCCTGCACCGGGGCGAATGGGTGGCCGAGGCGGGCCGGGCTACCTTGAGTACGTGACGGCCTAGCACTTCGACAGGCGGACGGAGCGGATGAGCGAGCCGAAAGACCCGGAACGGTTACTGGCCGACGCGCTGCGCGCACAAGCCGTCTTCGCTCCGCACGTCGCGGCGAACCCGGTCGACGAGCAGGCCGCTTCCGACGCTTCCGGGAGCGGCTCCGCGGTCCAGCCCGGCGCTTCCGGCACCGGCTCGTTCAGCGCGGCGGGCGGTCCCGGCATCTCCGGCCCCGGCGCCGCCGGAACCGGTTCGTTCGGGGCCTCGGCCGCGACCGGGGCGCCGTCCCAGACCGGCCCCACCACCGAACTGCCGCCCAACTACGGCCTGCTGTCCGGGGCGGGCGCGGACTCGCTCGCCCGCGAACGCGCCGCCCTCGACGCGGCCGACCACACTTCGCCCGGCGCCACCGGTTCGATCCCGCCGGCCGGGTCCGCCGACGCGACCGTCCGCCGCCCCGCCCAGGCGCCCCAGAACGGCCCGCTGCCCGCGCACTGGGTCCTGCTGCTGGCGGTGCTGCTCGGCCTCGCCGCCGGGTCCGTCATCGGCCTGCTGACGCTGATCTGAGCCCCCGCCCGCCCCGGCTTGCCCGGACGGCCATCCCGGCGGGCACTCCCGGGCCGAGTTCTTCACCTCGATCCCACACCGATGACCTGCGATTCCTTGCCCGATGAGGTCGCACTGAGTCACCCTGTACCGTTTTCGGTGTGATTCTCGCCCAGAACACAGTGACCACCATGTCCCTGCTGCCGTCGTGGCTGGACCCGCAGCATCTGCTGAACGGGTTGACGGTCCCCGTGATCGCCGTGCTGTGCTTGATCATCTTCATCGAGAGCAGCGTCTTCCCGATCCTGCCCGGCGACTCGCTGCTCTTCACCGCGGGCCTGTTCATCGCGAACGGCACGCTGAAGGCCCCGCTCTGGCTGGTGTGCGTGCTGGTCACGGTCGCCGCGCTGCTGGGCAACGTCGTCGGCTACTACCTCGGCTACTTCGTCGGGCCGAAGCTGTTCAGCAGGCCGGATTCGAGGTTCTTCAAGCAGGAGCACGTCGACAAGACGCACGAATTCCTGGAGAGGCACGGCCCGAAGGCCGTCGTGCTGGCCCGCTTTGTGCCGCTCGTGCGGACGTTCATCACCTGGATCGCCGGCATCGGCCGGATGGACCCGAAGCGCTACTTCACGTACACGGTCATCGGCGGCATCCTGTGGGCCGCGGGCATCACCGTGCTGGGGTCGCTGCTGGGCAACATCGGCTTCATCCGCAACAACGTCGACTCGATCTTCATCCTCATCGTGCTGGTCTCGGTGGTGCCGATCCTGATCGAGTACCTGCGCAACCGCCGCGAGAAGAAGGCCCGGGCGGCCGACAATTCCGCCGACGTCACGCAGCAGATCCCGCGCGTGCGCGACTGACTTTCCGCGTTCGGCCGAAGCGGCGTCCGGGGTTTCCGGACGCCGCTTCGTTCGTATCCGGGCCTCGCGGTTCAGTCGGCCATGGAGAACATCGAGCCCGGGTTGAAGAGGTTTTCCGGGTCGAGGGCCTGTTTGATCTGCCGGTGCACGCGGATCCCGACCGGGCCGATCTCGCGGGCGAGCCATTCGCGCTTGATCTTGCCGACGCCGTGTTCGCCGGTCACCGTGCCGCCGAGCGACAGGCCGACCTCGAGGATCTCGTCGAACGCCTGCTGGGCGCGCGCGAACTCGTCCTCGGAATCGGGCGCGTACACGATGGTCGGGTGCATGTTCCCGTCCCCGGCGTGGCCGACGACGGCGATCTTGAGGCCGACTTTTTCGCTGATCCGTTCGCAGCCGCGGATCAGCTCGGAGATCCGGGTGCGGGGCACGCTGACGTCGTCGGTGAGCCAGACGCCGTAGGTCTCCAGCGCGGTCAGCACGACGCGGCGGGCCTGCAGCAGCATCTTGCCCTCTTCGAGGTCGTCCGTGGCGTAGACGAGGTCGGCGCCGCAGTCGGTGCAGATCTGCTCGAGCAGCGCCAGTTCGCGCCGCGCCGCCTCGCCGCCGGCGTCGGACTGGCCGAGCAGCAGCGCCTGACAGTCCGAGCCCGCGCCGAGGTCGGTGTTCAGGTAGGTCTCGGACGCCTTGATCGACGCCGCGTCCATGATCTCCAGCAGCGACGGCACCAGTCCCTCGCGCACCGCGCGCGCGACCGCCTCGCCGGCCGCCTCGGTGGTGTTGAAGCCGGCGACGAAAGTGGCCGGGGCCTGGGGGAGCGGCCGCAGCGAGACGGTCGCCTGGGTGATCACGCCGAGCGTGCCCTCGCTGCCGATGAACAGCTTCGTGAGGTCGTAGCCCGCGACGCCTTTCACCGTGCGGCGGCCGGTTTTCAGCAGCGATCCGTCGGCGAGCACGACCTCGAGACCGAGCACCGAATCGGTGGTCACGCCGTATTTCACGCAGCAGAGGCCGCCCGCGTTGGTGGAAAGGTTGCCGCCGATGGTGCACCAGTCGTAGCTGGAGGGGTCGGGCGGATAGAACAGGCCGTGCTTCTCGACCGCGGACCGGAAGTCGAGGTTGACGACGCCCGGCTGCACGACGGCGAGCCGGTTGCCCGCGTCGACCTCGAGAATCTCGTTCAGCTTCGTCACCGAGAGCACGACACAGCCGTCGATCGCGTTGGCCGCGCCGGAAAGCCCGCTGCCCGCCCCGCGCGGCACGATGGGGACTCTCGCTTCGGCACAGGCCCGGACCGTCGCCTGGACTCCCGCGGTATCCGCCGGAAGCACTACCGCCAACGGTTTTCCCGAGGGAGCGAGCGGCATCATGTCGCGCGCGTAGGCGTCGGTGACGTCAGCGTCGGTGAGCACCGCGGCCGGGCCGAGGTCGTCCCGAAGCCGCTGGAGGAGGGCGTCGTTGCTCATCTCCGCATGGTAAACCGGGATCTCCGCAGTGCGGAATATTAATTCCGATATTAGCTGGTCCGCTGGGTGCGCAGCACGGTGTCGCGCGTGTGCGCCGTGCCCGGCGGGGCCGGTGCCACCCGCGGTCGGCTTTCGTTGACGAGCACGGTCCACTCGTCGCCGAGCGCCCGCACGATGTCGTCCGGCTGGCAGTATTCGGCGTGTTCCGGCGACAGATCCCGCGGATCGTGACTGGCGAAGAGGAAAGTCCCGCCGGGCGCGACGGCGTCGAGCAGTTTCCGCACCAGCCGGCCGTCCTTGCGGAGCGGGAAATACTGGACGCTGACCAGGTCGAACGCCCTCGCCGGAAGCGGACTCGCGGCCAGGTCCGAACACACCCAGGCGATCCCGGCCTTGGCGGCGGCCGCCCGCTCCAGCGCGGTGCGCGAGATGTCGAGAGCGGTCACCTGCCATCCGCGCGCGGCCAGCCAGCGCGCGTCAGCCCCTTCGCCGCACCCGACGTCCAACGCCTGCCCCGGTGCCAGCCCCTCGATTTCGGTGACGAGCACCCCGTTGGGCTCGCCGCTGAACACTTGCCCGCGGCTGCGGTAGAGATCTTCCCAGTACTGCGCGTCTTTCCCCGACGGAGCCATTTTCGCTGCCACCTCCGCCGTTCACGATTCCGCTGACCGCGCCGGACGACAAGGTTCTTTGCCGGAACCGCAAAATCAGTTCCGGAGGTTCTCCAGGTCGGCCAGCAGGTCCGGGTGTTTCGGCTCCCAGCCGAGTGCTTGCTGGGTGTGCGCGCTGGACGCGGGCTGATCGGTCGCGAAGATCGGACCGAGCGGACCGTACGTCTCCTCCGGCACCGATTCGACCGGCAGCCCCAACCGCCGTCCGATCACCTCGGCGGTGCCCCGGACCGGAACGCCTTCCTCGGACACCGCATGCCACGACGTGCCGGCTTCTGCCTTCTCCAGAGCGAGCCGGAAGAGAACCGCCGCGTCGAGCGCGTGCACCGCCGGCCAGCGCTGCGTGCCGTCGCCGGGATACCCGGAGACTCCCGTCTGCCGGGCGATGTTGGTCAGCAGGCCGGCAAACCCGCCCTCGCCGTTGTTGTGCACCGTGCGTGGCAGGCGTACCGCGGACGTCCGAACCCCTCGATCCGCGAACCCCAGCACCTCGGCGACCGTGCGCCCTCGCCCGCCGACCGGCCCGTCCGTCGCAACGGGATCAGCCTCGGTCGACGCGCGTCCTGGCGTGTACGGAGTCCCCGAAACCGTGACCAACGGCCGATCGCTTCCGACGAGCGCCTCCGCCTGCACCTTGAGCGCCGCGGTCTCCTCGGCGACGGCGTTCGCCAAGGCTTCGTCGCTGCTGAACGCATTGGCGAAGGCGAGGTGGATCACCCCGCCAGCCTTGGCCGCGGACTCGCGGATGACGTCGAGGTCAGCCAGCGACCCCCGCACCGGCTCAGCGCCTGCCTTCTCGACCGCCTCGGCGGAGGCTTGCGACCGAGCGAGCACGAGTACGGCATGGCCGTTGTTGACGAGTTCAGCGACGACCGCGGAGCCGACCAACCCGGTCCCTCCGGTGACGAACACGCGCATGAATCTCTCCTGGGGAGGCGATGGGACTCTTGTCCCGTCAGACGCTACCAGAGCGACGGGACAAAGGTCTCATCACATAGGATGGGACGCATGGCCCGATGGGAACCCGGAGCACGCGAACGCCTGGTCGTCGCGGCCGTCGACCTATTCGCCGAACAGGGCTACGACGCCACGACGGTCGCGCAGATCGCCGAGCGCGCGGGCGTCACCAAGAGCACGTTCTTCCGGCACTTCCCGGACAAGCGGGAGCTGCTGGTGGCCGGGCAGGAAACGCTGAGCAAGCTGCTGGCGGAGGGAATCTCCGACGCGCCCGCCGACGCCAGCCCCCTGGACGCGGTCGCCGAGGGCCTACGCCGCGCGGCGACCGCGATGGGCCCGATGAACCGGGAACTCGCTCCTCGTTTGAAGACCGCCGTCGCGGCGAGCACGGAGCTCCAGGAGCGGGACGCGTTGAAGAGCGTGGGTCTCGCTGCCGCGATGACCGCCGCCCTGACCGCCCGAGGCCTGCCCGAAGCTACTGCGGCGCTGGCCAGCGAGTTGGGGGTGTTGGCGTTTAAGCGGGGGTATGCGGAGTGGTCGGAGAGCGCCCACTCGACCGAGGCCGACCCGACTCCGGCGGCGTATCTGGTGGCCGCACTGGAGGAGCTTCGGGCGGCAAGCGCTTCGTTGGGCTGATCCCGGAGGGCGACGTTGTTCCGCCGCAGCCTCGGATGGCCGCTGACGGAGCAGCGACAAGCGCTTCACCGGGCTGACCAAGGAGAATCCGAGCTGAGCCCGAGGAATCACCCCGGGGGGCCGTTTCCGACATCTGCTCCGGGCAAGCGTCGACCGCCCAGCCGGACTATTTCCCTTGCACAGCAACGGAAACTGCGGCTCCCGCCAAGCCACCTGAGGTCGGTTTCGCTTGCGGTCCAACCGCAGCGCCGTCACGGAGGACTGCCAGGCGGTGCTCGGCAGCTCCGCATCCTCGGCGATGGACTGGGCGGCGCGGCGGCAACGCGCCCAGGGTGTCGCGCGCAGGAGCCGCTTGCCTCCGCAGCGTTTCCCTGGCCCAGCAACCGAAACCGGGTCGCCCGTCAGGCAGGCGGCTTTCGTTCGCCTGCCTGACAGGGCCGGGTCACGCGGACATCGCGGACTCCTCTCGCCGAGGCGCCTGCGGGCGATTTCGCTTACGGCCCAGCAGGAAGTACGCCTGCAGTGCCGTGTACACGAGGATCGCGGCACCCACCCACGCGCTCGTGTGCAGCGCGGTCACGAAGGACTCACGGGCGGTGTTCAGCAGCTCCGCTCCCTCGGCGGCGGGCAGGCCGTGCGCGGTGGCTACTGCGCCGCCCAGGGTGTCGTGGGCTGCGGCGGGCGCGGTGGCGGGCAGGCCGGACTGGTAGACCGCCGTGGCGAGGCTGCCCAGCAGGGCGGTGCCCAGGGCGCCGCCGAGTTCGTAGCCCGTTTCCGAGATCGCCGACGCGGCACCGGCGCGGTTGACCGGGGCGGCGGAGATCACGAGGTCGTTCGTCAGGGTTTCCGACAGCGCCACGCCGCCGCCGACCAGGACGAACGCCACTACCACCGCGGCCAGCCCGGCGTCGGCGCCGATGGTGGTCAGCACCAGGAAGCCGGCCGCGCCGAGCAGCAGGCCGAGGCTGATCAGGACCGGCACCCGCACTCGGCGGGCGAGCCACGCGGCGGCCAGGGCGCCGACGACTCCGGCGACCGTCGCGGGCAGCATCCACAACGCCGCGACCAGCGGCTTCAGGCGGAGCACCAGCTGCAGGTACTGCGGCAGCAGGAACAGCAACCCGACCAGCGCGAACACGCCCAGCAGGTTGGTGATCACCGATCCGGCGAACTTGCGGTTGGCGAACAGCCCGAGGTCGAGCATCGGCTGCGCAAGCCGCCGCTGCCGGCGCACGAACACCACGCCCAGCACGAGCCCGAGCACCATCGCGGCGCCGGCCGACCAGGACATCCCCTCCGTCGCGGCGATCTTCACGCCGTAGACGACCGGCAGCATCGTGCCGAGCGACAGCAGCGCCGACCACGGGTCGAAGCGGCCCGGGTTCGGGTCGCGGAACTCCGGCAGCAGCAACGGACCCGCGACGAGCAGCAGGACCATCACCGGCACGTTGATCAGGAAGACCGAACCCCACCAGAAGTGCTCGAGCAGCCAGCCGCCGACGACCGGGCCGACCGCCATCCCGCCGGAGAACGCCGCGCTCCAGATCGCGACCGCGGTGCGCCGCGTGCGGTCCTCGGTGAAGATGCTGCGGATCAGCGACAGCGTGGACGGCATCAGCGTCGCACCGCCGACGCCCAGCAGCGCCCGCGCGACGATCAGCATCAGCGGCGACGTCGCGAACGCCGCCAGCACCGACGCCGCGCCGAACGCGGCACCGCCGATGAGCAGCAGCCGCCGCCTGCCGATCCGGTCGCCCAGCGTGCCCATGAAGACCAGCAATCCGGCCAGGACGAACGAGTAGACGTCGACGATCCACAGCTGTTCCGCGCCCGTGGGCGCGAGGTCCTCGCTGAGATAGGGCAGGGCGAACCCCAGGACTGTCGTGTCCACGCTGATCAGGAGCACTGGCAGCACCAGCACTGCCAAAGCCCACCACTGGCCTCCGCGCCGCACCATGGCGCACTCTTCCTTCCTTGTACCGTCCAGACGGTACAGTTTTGGTCCTGAGGTAGAAGGTAAACCGTCTGGACGGTATAGTCAAGGTGATGGCTAAACCTTCAGCACGTGAACGCATCCTCGGTTCGTACGAGGTCATCCTCGCCGACCGCGGCCCGGCCGAGATCACGCTCGACGCGGTCGCGGCGCACGCCGGCGTGTCCAAGGGCGGCCTGCTCTACCACTTCGGTTCGAAGGACGCCCTGCGCGACGGCCTGCTCGAACGCCTGGAGCGGCTGACCGACGACGACCTCGAACGCGCACGCACCGCACCGGAGGGCGTGGTGCGGTACTACCTGCGCTCGGCGATCACCGACGTCACGAGCGACCTGGCGCTGCACCGCACGACGATGGCCGCGCTCCGCCTGGTGCTCAACGACCCGATCGCGGCGGAGGTGTCGCGCCGCTGCACCGAGCGCACCCGCGCGCTGATGCTGGAGCACATCGAGGACCCGCTGACCGCGGAACTGGTGATGCTGGTCGGCGAGGGCCTCTACATGCGCGCGGCGCTGGGCGAGGAGGCGACGGACAGCCTGCTGGCCCAGGTCGACGAAATCGCGGACCGGATCGTGGCGGGGGCACCGGCCAAGGCGACTGTGGCGGCCGGACAGCGGGAGGACTGAGGCGCGGGGATCGCTGCGCGGGGTGAGAGGTCAGCGCGTTGGGGCCAGCTCCGAGGCGCTCCCGTGCCGGGCCGCCAAGCCACCTCCTAGGCGAAACCGAGCGAGCCCGCGCACGCGCCCGATCCTCATCGTGGGCACCAGCTGGCGCTCACGCACGGCGGAAGTCAGCACATCCGAATCCGCCACGCCGAACAGCCAAGCCACGCCCGATCCCGTGCCCTCGGGCGAAACCCATCCAGCGAACCAAACCGCGCCGCCACGCACGGCGAAACCCAGCGTCCGGACCAGCCCAGAACGACACCGGGCAGCTATCCGACCTCACGCACCCCCGCGAAAGCCAGGCGAAGCCCAGCCAAAACTCACCGAACCAACCCGTACACCCGCTCGATCTCCACGGTCAACACCAGCCGCCGATCCGCCACCATCGCCGCCCGGTACTCGTCCCAATCCGGATGCTCGCCCGCCACCTTGCGGTACAGCGCGATCAACGCCTCCACCGCCTCGTCGTCCGGGGCCGCGGCGACCGGCGACAGCACCGCCCGTCCCTCCGCCACCGCGTAGGACCACCCATTCGAGGACGCCACGTGGTAGCTCACCCGCGGATCCCGGCGCATGTTCTTCGTCTTCGCGCGCGTGTCCGTGATCGACACCTGGATCTGGCGCGCCTCGCGGTCGAAGTAATGGGTCACCGTCGACAGCTGCGGGCGGCCGTCTCGTTTCAGGGTCGCGAGCACGCCCTGCTTGCCCGCCGCGATGAGGTCGTAGAGCGCTGTGTCGTCAGTCATACCCCTATGAAGGCCCGCCCAACGCGATCTGTTCCCGCCCAAACCCGCGATGACCAGCGCCGTCCCCATATCGGGAGAAACCGGACGACACCCCTCCGGTTAACATCTGCTTGCATGCGGCAACTAAAGTGTCATGTGACACAACCATGGGTCGGCCGCTTGCGAAATACGCCGTACGGGCACACTCTTGCTTAAGGCAACTAGTTGCAGTCGCCAACCAATGGTTTGCTCCACCCCAAGGAAGACCCACATGGCACCTCAGAACTCCGCCGTCAGGCCCGAGGCCGACCTCGACCTTGCCGACCAGCTCGGCCACGAGCTGGTCCGGTTCATGCGCTTGATCACCAAGGCGAAGTCACAGGTGGCCAAACACGGGCCGGACGGGATCGAGAGGGCCGCGTACGCGATCCTCTTCTGCCTCGTCCACGAAGGCCCGCAACGCACCAGCAAGCTGGCCGAGTTCCTGCATTCGGAGATCTCCACGATCAGCAGGCAGTCCAGTTCGCTCGTGCAGCACGGACTCGTCGAACGGCAGGCCGACCCCGAGGACGGCCGCGCCTGCTTGCTCGCCCCGACCGCCGAAGGCCTTCGCGTCTTCGACGAAAACCGCAAGCACCGCGCCCGGTGGCTGGCCGAAG
This sequence comes from Streptomyces sp. AA4, assembly GCF_000158875.1. Taxonomy (NCBI): domain Bacteria; kingdom Bacillati; phylum Actinomycetota; class Actinomycetes; order Kitasatosporales; family Streptomycetaceae; genus Streptomyces; species Streptomyces sp. AA4. The sequence goes on from NZ_GG657746.1 coordinate 8,228,925, forward strand.
TACTCGGCGACTGGAGCCAGGAGGAGCGCGAGACGCTCAAGAAACTTCTCGCGCGGCTCAACACAGGTATCGAAAAGAACAATCCGTCGCTGTCCGACATCGCGGCGACGGCACAGGCCAAGGGGGCCTCGAACGCATGACGTCCACCGTTGAACAACAACCTCAGTCGCGAGGGGGAGCGCCCGCTGAAGACAGCGAGAGCGGTCCGCGGCTGACTCACCGCCAAATCGTCACGATCATCAGCGGCCTGATGTGCGGCATGTTCCTCGCCGCGCTCGACCAGACGATCGTGGGCACCTCGATCGTCCGGATCGCCAACGACCTGCACGGCTTCGACCTGCAGGCGTGGGCGACCACGGCGTACCTGATCACGTCGACGATCGCCACGCCGATCTACGGCAAGCTTTCCGACATCTACGGCCGCAAGCCGTTCTACCTCGCCGCGATCGCGATCTTCGTCGTCGGTTCGGCGGCCGCGTCGTTCTCGACGTCGATGTACGAACTGGCCGCGTTCCGCGCGGTGCAGGGTCTCGGCGCCGGCGGTCTGATGTCGCTGGCCATGACGATCATCGGCGACGTCGTCCCGCCGCGGGAACGCGCGCGGTACCAGGGGTACTTCCTCGCCGTGTTCGGCACGTCGACCGTGCTCGGCCCGGTGCTCGGCGGCTTCTTCGCCGGCTTCGACACCCTGGGCGGCCTGCACGGCTGGCGCTGGGTGTTCCTGATCAACGTGCCGATCGGCGTGATCGCGCTGTTCGTCGTCGCGAAGGTGCTGAACGTCCCGCACAACCGGCACGACCACAAGATCGACTGGTGGGGCGCGCTCACCATGGTCATCGCCGTGGTGCCGTTCCTGATCGTCGCCGAACAGGGCCAGAAGTGGGGCTGGGGCGACCAGAAGTCGATCTGGATGTACATCATCGGCGGCGTCGGCATCGTGCTGTTCATCGTCGTCGAGAAGCTGATGAAGGACGCCGCGCTGATCCCGTTGCGGCTCTTCAAGAACTCGACCTTCAGCGTGGCCATCATCGGCGGCGTGATCGTCGGCGTGGCGATGTTCGGCGCGATCACCATGATCCCGCAGTACCTGCAGGTCGTGCAGGGCTACACGCCGACCGAATCGGGTCTGCTGATGCTGCCGCTGATGGTCGGCATCATGTCCGCGTCGATCATCTCCGGCCGGATCACGTCGAAGACCGGGCGCTACAAGATCTTCCCGGTCATCGGCACCCTGCTGATCGCCGCGGGCGCGTTCTTCTTCGCCCAGGTCAAGTACGACACCCCGATCTGGCACCCGCTGGTCGCCGCGCTGGTCATCGGCCTCGGCCTCGGCCAGTGCATGCAGACGCTGATCATCGCGGTGCAGAACGCGGGCCCGCGCAAGGACATGGGCGTCTCGACCGCGTCGGCGACGTTCTTCCGCCAGATCGGCGGTACCGCGGGTGTCGCGGTGTTCCTGACGATTCTGTTCAACGTGCTGCCGGACAACATCACCAAGGCGTTCGGCGGGCACCTGCCTCCCGGCGCGGGAGCCAAGATCGGCGACGTGTCGGCCAACACCAGCGTCATCCAGACGCTGCCGGAGGCGGTGCGCACGCCGATCCTGATCGGCTTCACCGAGTCCATCACCACGGTGTTCTACACCGCGGGCGGCGTCGCGCTGCTGGCCACGCTGGTCCTGCTGTTCATGAAGGAGATCCCGCTGGCGGGCATGAACCCGGCCGCGGCCGCGGTCGAAGGCGGCGAAGCGCTGCTGGAGAACGTGGACGAGCCGGCTCCGGCCTCGGACGACACCGCGGAGCTGAAGACGGGTTCGCTGTTCGAGGAAGCCCCGCGCGAGCCGGTGCTGGTCGGAGCGGGCGGCAAGCACGCCCTGACCAACGGGCACGGCGACGCGCAGGCGGTGGCGGACGCCCGGCCGATGCCGATCACCAACTCGGTGGCCGACGCCGAATTCGGCACGACCACCGGTTCGGGCGGCGTCCCGGTCACCGGCCACGTGCGCCGCCAGGACGGCAGCCACGTGAGCGCGGCCGCGCTGACCCTGATCGACCAGCAGGGCCGTCAGGTGGCGCGGGCGACCGGCAACGGCGACGGCAGCTACTCGATCCCGACCCAGGGTCCGGGAACGTACGTGCTGATCGTGTCCGCTCCCGGCCACCAGCCGCAGGCCTCCAGCGTGATCGTCGGGGGCCACCCGGCGAAGCTGGACGTCACGCTCACCGGTTCCGGCGAGCTGACCGGCGTGGTCCGTTCGATCGGCACCTCGACCCCGCTGGCCAACGCGACGGTCACGCTGACCGACTCGCGCGGCGAGGTCAACGGCGCGTTCATCACCGCCGAGGACGGCGTCTACACCTTCAGCGGGGTCGGCGCCGGGCAGTACACGCTGGTCGCGAGCGGCCCGCACTACCGCCCGGTCGCGGTCACGCTGACGGTGCCGGACAGCGGCGTGCTGCGCCACGACGTCGAACTCGCCGGCGCGGTGCTGCTCCAGGGCGTCGCGCGCACCGAGGGCGACCGGATCGTGCCGGACGCGCGGATCACCGTGCTCGACGCGAACGGCAACGTCGCGGCGGTGGCCCGCACCGACAGCGAGGGCCGCTACGTGGTCAGCGACCTGCCGATCGGCTCCTACACGGTCGTGGCGAGCGGATACCCGCCCGCCACCAGCCAGGTGACGCTGAACGACGGCGAGGCCCAGCACGACGTGCGGCTGAGCTACGACCAGGCGCTCGACGAGCTGGTCGACCGGTCATGAGCGGGGGCCTGCGCGCACAGCTGCGCTCGAGCGGCGGATGGCCGGTCGAGAACGCGGTGCTCACGGTCACCGACCTCAACGGTCGCCAGATCGCGCGGCAGGTCACGGACGCGAAGGGGGCAGTGGTCACCGACCCGCTGCCCCCGGGCGTCTACACCGCCGTGATCACCGCGCCGGGGTACACGCCGCTGGCCCGCACCGTGCAGATCGGCTCCGACGGGGCCGGGCTGCTCGGCGACATCGCGCTCGCGCCGGTTTCCGGCGCGGTCGAGCTGCCGCCGGAGGGGCCGTGGACGATCGACCCGATGCACTCGTCGGTGGTCGCCACCGCGCGGCACATGGGCATCGCGAGCATCAAGGTGCGGTTCCCGGACGTGGCCGGGCGGATCGAGGTGGCCCGGCCGGTCGAGCGGTCGAGCGTGCGCGCCGAAATCAAGGCGGGCAGCATCGAAAGCGGCATCAAGATGCGGGACGACCACCTGCGTTCGGCCGAATTCCTCGACGTCGACGCGTATCCGCTCATCACCTTCGAAAGCACCGGGCTTTCCCAGCTCGGCACGGACAACTGGGCGCTGCGCGGAGTGCTGACGCTGCACGGCGAACGCCGCGACGTCACGCTCGACCTGCGCTACACCGGGCACGGTCCGGACCCGTGGGGCGGCGTGCGCGCCGCGTTCCACGCCGAAACGCAATTGCACCGCAACGATTTCGCGATCAACTACAGCGCGATGGTGCGGGCGGGCGTGGCCGCGATCGGCACGACCGTCAAGGTGGAGCTGGACATCGAGGCGGTGCAGGGCGAGTCCCTGCCGCAGTTCTAGGGGAAATCCGCGACAGGCCGTCCGGGAACTGTTCCGGGCGGCCTGTTCGTTGTCCTGGGCGAAAAGGGTGAACAGTCTGGTTATCCCAGGAATACCCAAAGTCACCGGATGCGGAGGATTCGATGGTTGCGTACTGCAGCCGGGCACAGCCACGTAGGCTCTTCGCGTGAACCTCGACGCCGCCCAGCCCGCGCACGCCGCGGGAATCGGCCTGAGCTGGCTGGACACCGCCGGCCCGGTGCTCGTCTGGGTCATCGTGCTGTCGTTCGTGCTCGTCGAATGCGCGCTCATCATCGGGCTGTTCCTGCCGGGCGATTCGCTGCTGTTCGGCGCGGGCGTGGTGCTCGCCCAGCACGGCTCGGACCTCAACGCGTGGCTGCTGTCCGCGGCCGCGCTGCTCACCGCCGTGGTGGGCAACCAGATCGGCTACTACATCGGCCGCGGCGCGGGCACCACGCTGATCGCCCGGCGCGGCGGGCGGATGCTCAACCGGCACAACCTCGAACGCGCGCAAGCCTTCCTGGACCGCAAGGGATTCTTCGCGATCGTCGCGGCGAGGTGGATCCCGTGGATCCGCACGCTGGCCCCGCTCATCGCGGGCGCCGCGCGGATGGATTCGCGGCGGTTCCTGCTCGCCACCACCGTCGGCGGGCTGCTGTGGGTGCCGACGCTGGTGCTGCTCGGCTACTACGGCGCGGGCCTGCTCGACGCCATCCCGTGGGTCAAGACCGTGGCGCTGTGGCTGAGCATCGCGTTCTTCGTGTTCGGCACCGCGTACGGCGTGCTGCGCTACCGCCAGGAAATGCGGCGTCCGGTCGACGAACCCGACGACGCGCACGCCTGAGTTTCAGGACGGATCGGACCAGACTTCCAGCTGGATGCCGTCGGGATCGCGGAACACGAGCACCGCGGAACCCTCGAAGGTCTGCGATTCCGTCGCGGGCAGGTAGGAAACGCCGTACTCCCGCAGGCGGTCCTCCCATTCGGCGACCTCGGCGCGCGACGAAACCGAGAACGCGACGTGGTCCAGACCAGTTCTGCGTTCGTCGAACGCGGGTCTCTCGGTGTCCGGATGCTGGACCAGCACCACGGAGAAACCGTCTCCCGCCGAACGCAGAACTACTTTGCGCACCCCGGTTTCCGGGTCTTCGCGCCGATGGCTTTCCTCGAGGTCGAGCACCCGGACGTACCAGGGAACACTTCGGTCCACATCGGTCACGGTGAGCGCCAGATGGTGCACAGACGTGAGCTTGGGCATGACTTTCGCGGCCGTCCTTTCAACCCCTCGTTCCAGACTCGCACACCGGGACAACCGCTTTGGGCGAGTTCACCGAGTTCCGGGGTCAATCGTGATCTGCCCGTCTCCGGGCGTCTCACACTCCGAGAAGGATCAACGGCCGCCGCCGACCTCGAGCACCGCGCCGACGGTGAACGACGCCTCCGGGGACAACATCCACAGCACGGCCGCGGCGATCTCCTCCGGCTGGCCGGCGCGCCCGAGCGGGATGGCCGCGCTGACCCGGTCGAGCCGGTCCGGCATCCCCGCGGCGGCGTGCAGCCCGGTCTCGACCAGGCCGGGCGACACCGCATTGACCCGGATTCCCTCGTCGGCGACCTCCCGCGCGAGGCCGAGGGTGAGCGTGTTGACCGCCGCTTTGGACGCCGCGTAGTGCACCCATTCGCCCGACGACCCGTTCCGCGACGCCGTGGACGAGACGTTCACGATCGCTCCGCCTGGCCCGCCGTACCGCGTCGACAGCCGCCGCACCGCCTCGCGGCAGCACAGGAAAACGCCGGTCACGTTGACGTCCAGCACCCGGCGCACGGTCTCGACGCTCTGCTCGTCGAGCCTGCCGGGCGTGTTGCCGGTGATGCCCGCGTTGTTCACCAGGCCAGCGAGCGGGCCCAGCTTGGCCGCCGCCGAAAAAGGTCGCTGACCTGCTGTTCGTCGGCGACGTCGGCCCGATGCGCAAGCGCTTGCGCATCGTGCGAGCGCACCCGTTCGGCGACCTCCTCGGCCGGCGCTGGGTCACCGGAGTAGTTCACCACCACGTCCCCCGACCTTCTTCCCCACCACCGCCCTCAACGGAGTGGCTTCGCCACGCTTGCCTAGTCCCGGCGGGTCGCGGCCAGTTCGCAGATCGCCGCGCCGATGCCCCGGCTGCCGCCGGTGACGACCAAAACCCCCACAGGTCACTCCTTACGCACGAGGTTTGAGCGGCTCGACGAACTGCGCGTCGAGCCAGCGCATCTGCGCCATCCACATCCACCACGTCGCGTCGTCCGGACAGTGCTGCCCGTCGACCGCTTCGCCCCGCAGCCACGCTCCCAGCAGCGCGGTGATCGCCGTGCACACGTCGAGCAGCGCGCGTCCCCACCACCACTGGTGCATCGGCGTGTGCAGTTCGAGGACCCCGCCGTGCTCCGGCAGCACCGACAACGCCCAGTCCAGCCGGGTCCGCACTTCGGCGAGCACCTCCGGCTCGCGCTGCGGCTCGCTGCCGGTCTCGCGCATCCGCTCCACCAGCAGCGCCAGCCGCGGATCCGCGAACGGGGTCTCGAGGTCGGACAGCCGCCGGTCGACCAGCGCGCGCAGCCCGTTCAGGTGGGTGCGCACGAGCGGGACGTACGGCGGGTAAAGGACGGCGATCCGAGCCTCGCCGGCGCGGTCCCAGGTGACCGCACCGGCGAAGGGATCCGTCGTCGCCGGGTCGGAGAACAGCACCTGCTCAGAGGGCGAAATTCGTCAGCGGCAGGTTCTCGAGCACCAGGTCGGCGCGGTCGCGGGTGTTCGCGATCAGGTCCGCGTTGCGCTGGTCGGAGCCGAGCGCGCGCTGCCGGGCCTCGACCAGCGAACGGCCGTAGCGCCGGTGCCGGGACACGAGCCGTTCGATCCGCTCCGGCTCGTCCGGGGCGAGGAACCACGCCTCGGTGAGGTACTGCCGCACGCCGCTCCACGGGTCGTCCGGAAGCAGCAGGTAGTTGCCCTCGGTGATGACCAGCTGCACCTCGGGCGCGACCGGAACGGCTCCGGCGATCGGCTCCTCGATCTCGCGGCGGAACTCCGGCGCGTACACCGTCTCGCGGCCCTCGGCGAGCCGGCGGATCAGGTGCACGTAGCCGGCCGCGTCGAAGGTGTCCGGCGCGCCCTTGCGGTCGGTGCGGCCCAGCCGCTGCAGTTCGACCTGCGCCAGGTGGAAACCGTCCATCCCGACGACCGCCGCCCGCGAACCGAGCGCGTTGGCGATCGCCCAGGCCAGCGTGGTCTTGCCGGATGCGGGCGCGCCGATGATGCCGAGCACGTGCCGTTCCCGCGGTTTGGCCAGCTTCTCGGCCCGCGCCAGCAGATCCTCGAACGCCGTCATCGCACTCCCTCTTCTCTGCTCTTCGCCAGTTCCCCGACCGGCCCGGTCCACGAACGCGGACCCACGTGCCGGACGCGCTCCGCGGCCACCGCGTTCGCGTAGCCGATCCAGTCGGCGACCGCGCCTTCCCGCGTCGCGACCGCATACGCGAGCGCACCGTGCCACACGTCTCCGGCCCCCAGGGTGTCCCGCGCTTCGACGAGCGGCACGGGGACCTGCCCAGAGTCTTCCGTAGTGCTCCAGGCGACCGGCTCCGGGCCTGCCGTCGTGATCGTCACTGACACTCCGCGTTCGGCCAAACTCGGTGCGGGAGCACGGAACCGCGCTGAACAGGCTGCCACGCGGACCAGTGGCAGCAACTGGTCCAGTACCGGTTTCCAGCTGCCCGCGTCGAGAACGACCGGCACCTCGCGGGTGCGGGCCTCCTGGGCGACAGCAAGCGCTAGCTCGGGATGGTGCCCGTCGACGAGGACCGCGTCCACGCCCTCGAAAATCGGGGCGAGGGCAGGCAGTTCGAGCGGCTCTGCCGACGCGGCGTTGCGGGAGACGACGGTGCGTTCGCCGTCGCCGTCCCGCACTACGACCGCGCTGACCGGCGGTGCCTGGGTGCGTTCCGGAGCGAGATCGACCAGGTCGACGCCGCAGGCTTCGAGGTCCGCGCGGGCGAGCGCGGCCAGCGGGTGTGCACCGAGAGCCGTCACGAGGGTCGCTTCGGCTCCGAGGGCGGCGACGGTCACCGCGGCGTTGGTCGCCGGCCCACCGGCCGCGACATCCACCTGCAGCGACTGCACCTTCTCGCTCGGCTCCGGAAATTCCGCGACCCGTTGTACGACGTCGACGGTGCACAAACCCGCCAGCAGCACTCGCACGTCAGGTCAACCCGGCGTGCGTGGTTGAAGCGACCTCGACGACTTCGCCGTTCTCGTCGAGCTTCAACGCACCAGTGAGCAGGCCGACGACCTGGTTCATGCTGTGCGTCTTCGGCGACACCACGGCGACACGCTTGCCGAGCCGGTGCACGTGGATCCGGTCCGCGATTTCGAAGACGTGCGGCATGTTGTGGCTGATCAGCACCACCGGCAGGCCGCGGTCGCGGATCCGGCCGATCAGCTCCAGCACCTTCGCGGATTCCGCGACACCCAGCGCGGCCGTCGGCTCGTCCATGATCACCGCTTTGCGGCCGAACGCCGCCGCGCGCGCCACCGCGACGCCTTGCCGCTGGCCGCCGGACAGCGTTTCCACCAGCTGCGTAATGGATTTGACCTTGATGCCGAGATCGTCGAGGATCCGCTGCGCCTCGGTGCGCATGGCCGCACTGTCGAGCTTGCGCAACCCGATGCCGAACGGTCCCTTCAGCCGCTTTTCCCGGCCCAGGAACATGTTCGACGCGATGTCCAGCGCCGGTGCGACCGCCAGATCCTGGTACACCGTCTCGATTCCGTAGTGCCGCGCGTCCAACGGGGACTTGAAGTGGACCGTCTTCCCGTCCACTTTGATCTCGCCGGCGTCCGGCACCACCGCGCCGGACAACGCCTTGATGAGGCTGGACTTCCCGGCCCCGTTGTCGCCCACTACGGCGAGCACTTCGCCGGGGTAGAGGTCGAAATCGGCGCCGTCGATGGCGGTGACCCGGCCGTAGCGTTTCACCAGGCCGCGCGCGGAAAGGGTGGGCTGCTGCTGGTTCGAGGAAGTCATGACTGCTGCTGCCTCCGTGCGATCCGGTCCACGACCACCGCGGCGATCAGCAACGCGCCGGTCGCCAGGTCCTGGTAGTTGCCGTCCACGCCCATCTGCGTCAGCCCGGAGCGCAGCACGGCGACGACCAGCGCGCCGAACAGCGTGCCCAGCACCGAACCGCGTCCGCCGAACAGGCTCGTGCCGCCCAGCACCACCGCGGTGATCGAGTCGAGGTTGCCGAGCTGGAACTGGTTCGGGTCGGCGTTCGGCGTGCGGCCGAGCGCCTGCCACGCGGCGATGCCGAAGCACAGACCGGCGACGAGGTAGACCGACAGCACGGTGCGGTTGACCTTGATCCCGGACAACCGCGCGGACTCCGGCGCGTTGCCGACGGCGTAAACGTGCTTGCCCCACGCGGTTTTCGTGAGCGCGTACCAGACGGCGAGGAACATGAGCAGCGCGAGCGTCATGCCGTAGGTGATCGGGATGCCGCCGAAGAGGTACCGCTTCGTGCCGAGCCAGGTGAGCAGTCCGTCGGACACCGGGACCGCCTGGCCGCCCGCGATCAGCTTCGCCACCGCGGTCAGCCCGGTGAACGTGCCGAGCGTGATGATGAAGGCGGGCAACTTGATCCGGGTCGCCAGGGTGCCGATGAACAGGCCGACGACGACGGTCAGCGCGACCCCGGCCAGCAGTGCGAAGAAAACGTTCGTGACCGCGGCCAGTTTCGCCATCACCAGCGTCGCCACGACCATCGACGACGCGTTGGAAAGGTCGATGCCCGCGATCAGGATGATCAGCGTCTGGCCGAGCGCGAGCGTGCCGACGACCAGCGATTGCTGGACTACTGTGGACAGGTTGTCCAGGTCGAAAAAGGTGTCCGTGGCGAAGGAAAACACCAGGACCGCCACGACCAGTGCCAGCGCTGGGCCGACTGCCGGGGCGCGGAGGAAGAACTCGCCGAGCGTTTCGCGCTCGCGGTTGTTGACCGTAGCGGTCGTCATTTCCCGCCTCCCCAGCAGTTCTGCAGACCCCAGGCGGTGTCCTTGCTCGGCACCCCCGGCATCGGGTGGTCGGTGATCGCGGTCGAGCCGGTGTTGACGAACCCGCTCGGCTTCTTCCCGGTCTTCGCGTACTCGACCGCCGCGAGCACGCCCTGTTCGGCCATCTTCCGCGGGAACTGCATGACGGTGACGGCGAACTGGCCGTTCTTGACGTTCTGCACGCCCTCGCAGCCGCCGTCGATCGAGCCGACGATGAGCTGGTTGTCGAGCCCGCGTGCTTTCAGCGCCGCGTACGCGCCGCGGCCCATCGGCTCGTTCATCGTGTACACCGCGTTGAGATCGGTGGTGCGCTGCAGGAGGTTCTCCATGCCCTGCTGGGCGAGGCTCTGGTCGCCGTTGGCGTTGGTGTGGCCCTTGATCTCCGGCGCGCCGTCCTTGAGCCCGATGCCCTTGAGGAAGCCGCCGTGCCGCTGGGTGTCGACCGAACTGCCCGCGGTGCCGTCGACCATCAGAAGCTTGGGGTCCGCGCCCTTCAGCGCCGCCTTGACGTACGCGCCCTGCTGCTCGCCCGCCGCGAAGTTGTCGGTGGCGAAGGTGGCGTCGACCGCGTCCGGCGGTTCGGTGGCGGTGTCGAGGGCGATCACCAGGATGCCGGCGTCGCGGGCGTCCTTGATCGCCTTGAGCACGCCGGTGGACGAACTCGGGGTGATCAGGATGGTGTTGACGCCCTGCTGCATCAGGTTCTCGATGGCGCGCACCTGACCGTCGTTGTCGCCGTCGAACTGGCCGGCGAGGGCGCTGAAGTCGGCTCCGTTGGCCTTGGCCGCGGCGGCCGCGGCGCTGCGCAGTTCGACGAAGTACGGGTTGGTGTCGGTCTTCGTGACGAGGCCGACCTTGGCCTTGCCGCTGCCGCCGGTTTTGGAGCTGCCGCCCCAGTGGCGTTCGACGGTGCACCCGGCGGTGGAGACCGCGACAGCGGCCGCCAAAGCGAGTGCGGTGAGACTCCGGTGTCTCATGGAGATGCCCTCCGAATCGAGGTGCGAGCTTGCCGATGGACGGGAAGGTAGACAGACTCGGGGGTTGACGCAAGCGTTTGCGCAAACGCTTGCCAACGCTCCTGGTTTCGCTCTCTTGGTGAAGGACAGACATGCCGCGACCCCGCTCGACCCGCCCGACCCAGCGCGACATCGCCGAAATGGCGGGCGTGTCGATCACGACGGTGTCCCACGTCGTCAACGGCACGCGGGCGGTGGCCGAGGAGACGAAAGCCGCGGTGCTGCGCGCGATCGAGACCACCGGGTACACCGGCGACGCGATCGCGCGTTCGCTGGTCACCGGGGGCACGCGGTCCATCGGGATGGCGATCTCGCTGGTCGCGAACCCGTATTTCGCGGCGCTGATGCACGCGATCGAACGGGAGGCGTCGGCAAACGGATACACTGTGCTGCTCGCGGACACGCACGACACCGCGGGCACCGAACGGGACGTGGTGCGCGCGCTGCGGTCGCGCCGGGTCGACGGCCTGCTGATCACGCCCGCGCCCGGCGACGGGTCGGTGCTCGGCGAACTGGTGTCGCTGGACGTGCCGACCGTGCTGATGGACCGGCTCACCACCCGGACCGACATCGACCAGGTCGGCGCGGAGAACATCCAGGCGACCTCGGCGCTGACCGCGCATCTGGCGTCGCTGGGCCACCGGCGGATCGGGATGATCTCCGGCGCGCCCGGGCTGACGACGAGCGACGAACGCGTGCTGGGCTACCGGCTCGGCCTCGGCCGCTCGGGGTTGAGCTGGTCGCCGGATCTGGTGGCGTGCGGACAGTCCTCCCGCGACGGTGGCGGGTTGGCGTTGAGCACGCTGCTGGCGCTGCCGGATCCGCCGACCGCGCTGGTGGTGGCCAACGACAGCATGATGGTCGGCGTCCTGCACGAGGCGCGGCGGCGGGGTTTGCGGATCGGCCAGGACCTGCCCGTGGTGGTGTACGACGACGTCGAATGGGCCGATCTCGTGGACCCGCCGCTGACGACGATGGCCCAGCCGATCGACGAAATCGGCCGCCGCGCGGTACAACTGCTGCTGGCCCGGCTGGCGGATCCCGGCCGGCCAGCCGAGACTGTACGGTTGCCGCCGACCCTGCGGCACCGGGCTTCGTGCGGGTGCGGGTCTTGACTGCCCCGGGTAACCAGGCCCGCGGCCGTTCACTCACCTCAGTGATTCTCGGGACCCGATCGTCTCGGACCCTCTCTGGTGCGGCCCGACAGTGGCTACTGTTGGGTAGGTACCGACGACGAGGGCCGGGAAAATGACCGTTCTGGCGCCGGAGGTCTCCCACTGGGACCTGCCGGTCACCCATCGGTTCGGGGTGGCACTGGGGAGGCACGCCAGCCCGTACCACGACCAGCTGCTGCGCGCGATCCGCGGCGCTGCCGCGCGGGCGGGCTGCGACCTGCTGCTGGCCGACACCGGCGATTCGGCGCGCGGGGAAGCCGAAGTGCTGCGTGCGCTGCAGGCGGACCGGGTCGACGGCGTCCTTCTGGTGCCCGCCCCCGGTGACGAGGAGGTCGTGAACGGACTCGTCCGGACCGGGGTGCCCACGGTGCTAGTGGACCGGATCGCTGGCCGCAACGATGTCGACCAGGTCGGGTCGGAGAATTTCCAGGCCATGTCCGCACTGGTCGAGCACCTGGCCGCGCGACGGCACCGGCGGATCGCGTTGATCACCGGCACCGAAGGCACCACGGTGAGCGAAGAACGCGCCCTGGGCTATCGCCTGGGCCTGGGCCGCGCGGGGCTGCGGTACCACCCGGAACTGGTGGCGTCCGGCCAATCCACCGCGGGCGGTGCCGCTCGTGCCGCCGCCAAGCTTCTGGACGGCTGGCCTTCGCCGACCGCTCTGGTGGTCGCGGGCGAGGCGATGCTGATCGGCGTGCAGTGGGAAGCGCACCGCCGCGGCATCCGGATCGGATCGGAACTGGCGGTCGTCGGATACGGCGACATGGACTGGGCGCGGACGGTTTCGCCCGGCGTGACGACGATGGCGCAACCGATCTCGGAAATCGGCCGCCGTGCGGTGCAGTTGCTGCTGGCGCGCTGCCGTGAGCCGGAGCGTCGGCCGGAGTCTGTTCGTCTCGCACCGCGTTTCCTGCACCGCGCTTCGTGCGGTTGCTGAGTTTTTAGAGCGTGGCGGCGGCTTCCAAGAGCATCCACCCTCCAATTTGGACAGACAAATCCCGCTCCGCCTTGTTTGGCGGGTTCGTTGCCGGCTTCTCCCAGTAGGCACTGAACAACGGCCCGGATTCCTCTTGCGTCGCACCGTTCCAGCACGCTTCCGCGGACTGTCGCACTAGCCTTTTCGCCGTTTCCGCTTCGGGTCGGGGCAGGTTTTTGGCCGCCAGCGCCAGATATCGGGCGGCGATCGCGGAGAAGAGCCCGCCGTCGCCGCCTTCCGAACCGGGGAGAATGCCTTGCGGTGCGAGGTTTTTCTCCACCGCACGGACGGTGCGGGCGGCGTCGTCCCAGCGGTGCTGCTCCAGACAGGCACCTAAGTAAACCCCTTGGCAGTACGAGAAAACATGCTTTACCAGTTCGCCGGTATCCGCCCGGATCCCGTCCCAGACGAGGCCGGTCTCCGGGTCGACCAAGGTGTCGGTGAGCCATTGCGTCATGACGGCGGCGCGTTCCTGATCACCCGTCCGAGCGTGAAAGATAGCCGCCGGGCCGTTTGCCGGAGTATTCTTGAAGGAGTCGCCCCGCCGCCACCATATTCCCCCGCCAAGGTCTGTTGTCCAGCCTTCGTGCAGCCGTTTGCTGATCGCCTCGATCGGTTCGTCCACTGTGGATAGTTGGAGTTGGCGTACTCGGTGCAAGGCGAGCCCTAGCCAGGCTATGTCGTCGTAGTAGTCGTTGACCCAGGAACCGAAATTGCGGCGGTGCACCGTCGCGATGAAGCGGTTGATCAGCCGTGCGCGTTCGTCGGTGGGGTGCCGGAGTTGCGCGTCGACGAGGCTGTCGAGGAGGTGTGCTTGCCACCAGTAGTTCCAGTGCCAGTGGAACCGCTGGCTCAGGGTAGGCGGCCAACCGCTGCGCCCGAGGACGGTGCCAGGGATGGCCCACAGGCGGCGGAGGTGCCTGGCACAGACTGCCCGCTCGGCTGCTTCGGCTCGCTCAGCCGCAGTGGCTCGCTCGGCAGCAGGGGCTCGCTCGGCAGCAGAGGCTCGCTCAGCCGCAGGGGCTTGCTCGGCTGCTTCGGCTCGCTCAGCCGCTTCGATGCGCCCGGCAGCTTCGACCCGCTCAGTCTCGGCCGCAGCAGCACGCTCACCTGCGGCGACCCGCTCCGCCGCTGCGACACGCTCGACGGTGGCGGCATGCTCACCTTGGGCAGCCCGGTCCGCCGCCGCGCGGTCGGATGCAGCACGGTCGGCCGCCACCGCACGGTCGGACGTGGCACGGTCGGCCGCTGCCTGCTCTGCCGCCGCACGATCGGACGTGGCACGGTCCGCCGCCACAGCCCGCTCCGGCCCCGCACGGTCAGAGACACGGTCCGCCGCGGCCGCCCGCTCAGGCGCTTCGGCACGGTCACGCGGCGCGACCCGCTCGGTCGCTGCGGCACGGTCGGCGGCGGCACGGTCGGCGGCGGCACGGTCGACTGAACGGGCTGCATCCTTGGCCGGTTCTGGCGCACCGTCGATCGCTGTCGGGCGTGCAGTGGGGTCCGCCGCACCCTCGGCCGGGTCCGCCGCGCGCTCGGCCGGATTCGCCGCATTTCCGGATAAGTTCGCCGCGCCCTCGGCCGGGTTCGCCGAACCTTCCGCGGCGCTCGCCGAGCGCTCGACCGCTGCGCGCTCGGCCGGATCTGCCGCGCTATCGGCCGCCTTTTCCGTGCGATCGGCCGCGTTTTTCCTGCCCTTGGCCGGGTTTCCCGCGTCCTTGGTCGGATCTGCCGTGCCCTCGGCCGGGTCCGCCATGCCCTCGGCAGCGTTCGTCGTGTCATCTGCTGCCGGGCGGTCGGCAGGGGCAGCCGCGCGCGCCGGGTCCGGGTGGGACTTATCGGGGCGGGCGGGGGCGGGACCGGCGGGATCGTCGGAGGAATCGGCGGTCATGGCTCGATTCTGCCTGCGCTGCGGAAAACCTGCCTCTCCACGACGCGGTCCGGGTGACTGTACTGGGGAGCGTCACCGGAGAACGCCGCGGCCGGCGTTTGGACTGGCGTCTCGTGAGTGTTTGTGCCGGTTCTAACCGGCATAGCCACTCACGAGCACCCCCGGCGGCGGTTACCAGGCTTGGGACAGATCCGCGTGTTGGCGGATCCACGCGTGCATCACAATGCCTGCCGCGACACCCGCATTGATCGACCTTGTCGTCCCGAACTGGGCGATGGACACCACTTTCGCGGAGTCCGTCTGCGCCGCTTCGGACAGGCCGGGGCCTTCCTGGCCGAACAGCAGCAGGCAGTTCCGGGGCAACTCGGCGGTTTCCACCGGCTCGGCACCGGGCGTGTTGTCCACGGCTACCACCGTCAGACCCTCCGCCGTGGCGAAATTCAGCAGGCTCGCGACGTCCTCGTGGTGGCGAAGGTGCTGGTAGCGGTCCGTCACCATCGCGCCTCGGCGGTTCCAGCGGCGGCGGCCGACGATGTGGACTTCTGCGGCCGCGAAGGCGTTCGCGGTGCGGACTACCGTGCCGATGTTGTGGTCGTGCTGGAAGTTTTCGATCGCGACGTGGAACGGGTGCCGTCGGGTGTCCACATCGGACACGATGGCTTCGCGGCGCCAGTAGCGGTAGGCGTCGACCACGTTGCGGCGGTCGCCGTTGGCCAGGAGTTCGGGGTCGTAGCGCGGGTCGTCTGGCCAGGTGCCCGGCCAGGGACCGACGCCTACCTCCTCGCGGTTCACCCACTCGGTGGGGCCCGCTTCGGGTTGTTCCGTCGTCACGAAGGACGATTGTCGCTCAGCCGAGGCTGACGCCGTGCGCCGGACTCTCGTCGTGGCGGTGGCGCCACCTCAGGTACGCGCCCAGGTACGAGATCACCAGCACCGCCAGCGCCACCACGACCACCACCGGCAGCAGCGAGCGCGGGATCACCGTGCCGTAGAGGTAATACGCGTTGAACCCGCCGGGCAGATCGCCGAGACCCTGCTGGTGCCGGAAGAAATCCTCCAGCGCCGTGAGCGGGCACGGAATCGGCGTGACATTGACCAGCACGCCCCACATCGCGAAGAAAATGTGCACGAAAATGACCTTCGGCCAGCGCCACGCGAGGAAGCCGCCGAAGCCGATGAAGAGCAGGGCGAGGATGTGCACGGCCACGGTGACATCGGCGAGAACGTGCGCCACTGTCGTGTCCACCTTCGCCCCCTTCCCAGTGCACCTACCAGCGACGTTACTCCGATTACCCGCCCACGGAGCGGGAAATAGGGGGACCTGATGTGATGTTCGACCCACCGGAGCAACGAGTTCACCCGGCAGGTAACGGAGGGATCACTCCGGGTAGGAGACACCCCGGAACGCCTGCGCGAGGGGACCCGCCGCGCCAAAAATGATTTCGTTCCGTACCCGCCGCGAGGAGCGCGAATCGTCGGAGAAAGCGGGCGGAAACGCGGAAAGGGGCAACGGACGCGGTCGGCCGACGTCCGGCCAGAGGGAGACCGCGTTCAGCTTGGGGTCGTCCGGCAGCAGGGGGATTGCCGCCCGCCATCGTCCGGACGGCCTCGGAATCGGGGTAGAGGGTCACCTCGAAGGCCACGTCGACGGGGTGCGTGCGAACTCGATCGAGAGCACGTCATCGGCGGCGAGCACGACTTCCTCGCCATAGGGTTCGACGTTCCAGGTCCGAGGTTTCTCGTCCTTGGTCACCCGGAGCTTGATCACCCGAAGCATGGTCGCCTGGAGCCGCAGCATCGGCAGCGTTCAGCCAGCGAACGCCGCCCCGTCGATGTCCGTCACCACCAAGCGGATGCTCGCGTCCGCCCACTCGGTTCCCGCAAGCACCGCACGCACCCGGGCCTCGGCGGCCGACAGCAACGGCGGCAGCGGCAACCGCAACGCCACCACCCGGATCTCCACCGAATCCGACGTCAGATCCACCGCTCCGCCGGCCGGATCGGTCCGGAGCCAGCTGATCTCGGCGGCCACGCTCGTCGCGGGGCGGAGGCCGTCGAGGGCGGACAGGGCGTCGGCGATCGTTCCGGCCAGCGAACGCGGATCGGTCACCGCCGCCCCACTTCGATGTCCAAAATGGACACCCGGACGGCGTCCACGGAACGACCGGTCTTCGCGAGGACTTCCCGGAACACCGCCCGCTGCACCGCGCGGCCCACGGCGGCGGCCTGGTCCGCACCCGAGACGACCACGTCGACCTCGACGGTCAGGCGGTCTTCGTGGGCGCGGACCCGGACCCCGTCCGCGGGGGCCGGTTCCAGGCCCTTCCAGCGCTGCCGGGCTTCGCGAGCCCAAGCGGTCGCCAAACCCCGCAGGCCCGGTTCCAGGCGCACCACCCCGGCGGTTTCAGCGGCCGCGCGGGCGGCGACGCTCGCGATCACCGGGGCGGCGATCACGTATTCGGCGGTCATTCCCCGTCCTCGTACACGTCTTCCACCAGCAGATCCAGGCTGACCAGCGAAATACCCACCCGCGAGGTCGCGGCAGCGGTCACCAGTTCTCGTACGCGGGCCAACGTCTCAGCGCCGCTGGTGTTCCCCAGACGCGCCGCGAGGGTGAGTTCGACCTCCACCTGAGCCGCGCCAGAGGCATCGACACCGACCTTTCGCACCCGCACCCGGCGGGCGCGGACGTTGCCCGCGGAGTCGGCCGCATAGCGGAGCACGACCCCGACGGCTTGCTCGCTCACCTCGACTGAGCCCGGTTCGGCGGCGGGAAGATCCAGCATCTGACCGCGGCGCACCTCGGCGCGGACGGCCGACATGATCCGGCCGAACAGGTCCGGCGGGGTCGGGTCGGGCTCGTCGATCAGCTCCTGCGTCGCCGAGCGCAGCGCCAGCAGGCTTTCCCGCGCGGTACGGCAGTGGACACAGTCCGCCTGGTGCTCGTCGGCCTCGTCCAGGTTCTCCCAGAGCGTTTCCAGTTCCCGGCCGCACGGCAATTCGTAGTCCTGGTTCACCTCCACGGCTTCATCACCTCCGCCAGCTGCGCACGGGCCCGGGCAATCCGCCCCCGGACCGCGGTGGGGTTCGCGCCGACGATCTCGCTGATCTCGTCGTACGACCGGCCGTGCACTTCACGCAACAGCCAGCACGCCCGTTGCTGCGGGGTGAGTGTCTGAAGCGCCTCGTCGAGCGCCGCGAGCTGGCCGCTGACCTGGGCCGCGTGCTCGGGCTGCGTGTCGCGGCGCGGCGATTCGGCCAGGTCGAGGTCGACGTCGGCCTGCGGGCGGCGCGCCCGGATCACGTTGAGGCAGCGGTTGGTCGTTCCTCGGTACAGCCAGCCGACGAACGCGTTGTCGTCGTTCAGCTGTCCCAGCTTCCGCCACGCGCCGAGGAACGCTTCCTGCACTACGTCCTCGGCGTCGCCGCGGTGATGCAGCATCTTCAGGGCGAGCCGGAACATCGGGCCCTGATAACGCCGCACGAGCTGCTCGTACGCGTGCACATCGCCGTCTCGCGCACGGCCGACGAGGGTGGCGTCGTCGAGCGGGACACTTGTCGTGGTCACGGCACCCCCTTCCGTCAGGGGGACACCGGGAGGCGGGCATTCGTCACGCACGCATTGTGGGTGACTGTGCTCACTCTCGCTCGGGCAAGCGCTCAGCTGAGCCCGAGGTCGTCCTTGTTCAGCAGGTACCGGTATTCGAGCCCGGCCTTCTCGATGGCTTCCCGCGCACCGGTGTCGCGGTCGACGACCGTCGCGACGCCGACCACGGTGGCCCCGCCTTCGCGCAGCGCCTCGACCGCGGTGAGCACGCTGCCGCCGGTGGTGGAGGTGTCCTCGACGGCCAGCACCCGCTGCCCGCGCACCTCCACGCCCTCGATCCGGCGCTGCATCCCGTGTTCCTTGATCGCCTTGCGGACGACGAACGCGTCGAGCACCACGCCCTCGGCCGCGGCGGAGTGCAGCATCGCCAGCGCCACCGGGTCCGCGCCGAGGGTGAGCCCGCCGGCCGCGACGTAGTCCCAGTCCGCGGTGAGCTGCCGCAGCAGCTTGCCGATCAGCGGGGCGGCCGCGTGCTGCAGCGTCGCGCGCCGGAGGTCGACGTAGTAGTCGGCTTCCTTGCCCGAGGCCAAGGTGACCTTGCCGTGCACGACGGCCAGTTCGCTGACCAGCCTGGCCAGTTCGAGCTTCGCAGTTTGATCCAACCCGGGGTACGCCACGGCCGAGAGTCTTACACACGGCACCGACAACTTCCGCGCGTCACTCCCCGGTCGCGACGGCCGTCACCGGACGCGTCCGCGTCGCCACCCAAGCGGGCAGGACCGCGGCGGTCAGAGCGAGCACGAGCGCGGTCGCGACGATCACCAGGTAGACCGACACCGGCCCCTCCGGAAGCACCCGGCCGGTCGCGACGAGACAGAACGGCACGATCGCGCCCGCCGACACCACGGTGCCCAGCAGGATCCCGATCGCGGCGATCAGCCCGCCCTCGCCCGCGGCCATCCGCAGCACCTGGCCCCGGGTGAACCCGCCGAGCCGCTGCAGGCCGAATTCCCTCCGCCGCCGCGAAGTCGCCATGACCAGCGTGTTCACCACGGAGATCATCGTGTAGCCGACGATCATGCCGACCAGCAGGTAGTTCACCCACGCGCCGGTCTCGTCGCTCTTGGCGTTCGCGGCGGCCAGCGTGCTCCGGTCGCCGACGGACACCGGGAGACCGGCGGTCACGGCGGTCAGGCTCTGGGTCAGCCGGGCCTGGTCGACGCCGGGCGCGGCGCGGACGAGCACCTGCCGGGCCAGCCCGGACGTGGTGTGTCCGGCGAGCAGGTCGGCGGGCAGCAGGAGCTGTTCGGCCCCGGGCCGCTGGTGCACGATCGCGACGACGCGAAGGGTCCGGTCGCTCCCGTCGCCGAGACGGAGCGTGACGGACTCGCCGACCGACCGGGAGACCTCGGCGGTGTCCGGCAACGCGATCGTGTCGCCGGTGAGGTCGGCGAGAGTGCCGCGCACGACCGTCGCGGCGTTGGTCGACGCGTCGGTCAGGCCGAGTGCCGGGTAGCCCTTCTTGGTCTGGTTCTCGTCGAACGGCGCGATGAGGTGCGCCCGGCTGGTGACGTACGGCGAGGCGGCCGCGACGCCGTCCGCGTGCCGGATTCGGTCGACGGTCTCGGGAGAAACGCCGGTTGGGCCCGCGACGACCGCGTCGGCGCGGAGGTCTTCGGCGAAGGCTTGCGCGGAAGCGGCGGTGGTCGTGGTCTGCAGGTAGATGTTGGCGGTCGCGATGCCGACGGCGAGCATGATCGGCGTGACCGCGCCGGCCACCCGGGTGGCGGCGTTGCGCGTGTTGGTGATCGCCAGCCAGCCGGTGACACCGCTGATCAGCCGCATCGGACCCGACAGCAGGATCGCCGTCAGCTTCGTGACGCCCGGGCTGATCATCGCGACGCCGATCGCCCACAGCATCACCGCCGGACCCGCCGTGCTCGCCGCGATGGGTCCCGTCATCACCGCGAGCGTGACGATGCCCAGCGCGGTCCCGCCGCCGAAGCACAGCAACGCGACGATCAGCCGCACCGGAGTCAGCCAGCCGCGCGGCACGGAGGCCTCGGCGAGCGCCTCGGTCGGCCGGATGCGGCCGACGCGGAATCCGGCCACCAGCGCGGAAAGCCCGACCGCGAGCAGCGTCGCGCCCGCCGCGATGAGCATCGGGATCCAGCCCTGGTGAAACTGCACCTGGGGCGAAATGAACCCGCCCGACGTGAACTGGTCGAACAGCCACCGGCCGAACACCGGGCCCAGCGCGGCCGCCACTCCGGTCGCGAGCACGCCGATGACCAGCGCTTCGCCGAGCACCATGCGCCGCAACTGCCGCGGCGTCGTGCCGATCGCGCGCAGCAGAGCCAATTCGCGCTGCCGCTGGCGCACCGACAGCATCAAGGTGCTGGCAATGACGAACACCGCGACCGAAATGGACAGTCCGCCCGCGACACCGGACAGCGGGATCAGCCGACCGCCACTCGCTTGCGCATCCGGGAATTCGGCGAGACCGCGCTCATCCCCAGTCAGCACGGACACCCCCGATCCGAGCTGCAAAGCGGCTGGATTGTCCGTGACGACACCGAAGTAGTCGACCTTGCCCGGGTGGCCGGAGAGCTGATCAGCCACGTCGTCGGCGAAGAACACGTCGGTACTATCCACCGTGCGAGCGACCCGGTAGTGGTTGATCTTCCCTTGCACGGCAAGGTCAACCGTGCTGCCAGCGGACACTCCGCTAGCGGCGGGCAGCACCACTTCGTCGGCACGCGGCGCGGGACCAGGCAGCCGAGCGGACTCCCAACCGTGCGCGACGAGAGGCTGCTTGCCCAGCAAGACCGGGAAATTCACCTCGCCGACCACAGTGGACACACCGGGTGTCGCGCGGATCGTCTCCGCCATCGACCGGTCCAACCGGACCCGCTCCGCCAGCGCGACCGACTGCGTCTTGGGCTTGTCGGAATGCTTGTGAAGTTCGAAATCCTGTTGTCCGGCAACGACAGCCGACGCCCAGGCCAGCCGGTGCGGCGGCGTGGCGGACCGGATCCCGGTCTCCATCAGACCGGCGCAGGCGGACACGATCACCGCGCCGAGGAACGCGGCCACGAACGCCGCGATGAACCCGCCGGTGCGGAAACGCAAGGTGCGCAAGGCAAGACTGAACATCAGAACCCGCCCACCGGCATCCGGTCGGCCCACGCGCCGAGGTGCGTCATGCGCTCGGCCACCGCCGTCGCGGTCGGCCGGTGCAGTTCTCCGGCGACGCGGCCGTCCGCGAGGAAGACGACGCGATCCGCGTAGGAGGCGGCGACCGGGTCGTGCGTCACCATCACGACGGTCAGCCCGCCGCGCACCGATTCCGACAGCAGGCCAAGGATTTCCGCCGCGGTACGCGTGTCGAGCGCGCCGGTCGGCTCGTCAGCGAAGAGCACCGCCGGACGGCTGACCAGCGCGCGGGCGATCGCCACCCGCTGCTGCTGGCCGCCGGAAAGCTGGCCCGGCAGGTGCTTGCGCCGGTCGCTCAGCCCGACGTGCCCGAGCATCTCGGCGACGCGATGCCGGTCCGCGCGACGGCCGGCCAGCCGCAGCGGCAGCACGACGTTCTGCTCGACAGTCAGCGCGGGCAGCAGGTTGAACGCCTGGAAGACGAACCCGACCTTGTCCCGGCGCAGCTTCGTGAGCTGCGTTTCGGAGAGCTTGCCCAGTTCCTGGCCGTCGAGCTGGACCGAACCGCCGGTCGGCCGGTCGAGCCCGGCCGCGCAGTGCAGGAACGTGCTTTTGCCCGAGCCCGACGGGCCCATCACCGCGGTGAACCCGCCGCGCGGGAACGCGAGGCTCACCCCGTCCAGTGCCGTCACCCGGCCGTATTCCTTGCGGACGGATTCAAGCCGCACCGCTTCCCCAGTCGCCATGGGGAAAACGCTATGGCCTGCCGGGAGAAAACACCCTGGGGCGCACCCGCACCTGAGGGGTAGGGCTGCCCCTACCCCTCAGGTGCGGCGGCGGTTGCCGAACCCGCCGGCGAGCTTGCGCAGCACCGGCCGCGGCAGCAGCCCGCCGATCCCGACCAGCGCTTTGTACTGCAGGCTCGGCACCGAGAGCACCTTGCCGCGCCGCAGGTCGGCGAGGGCTTCGTCGACCACCTGGGCCACGTCCAGCCAGAGCGCCTTCGGCCCCTCCCGCCGCAGGCCGGCGCGCTCGTGGAACTCGGTGTAGGTGAAGCCGGGGCACAGCGCCATCATCCGCACGCCCTTCGGCAGCGACATCGCGATGCCCTCGGTGAACGACGTCACCCAGTTCTTGCTGGCGGTATAGGTCGAGCCGCGGCCCGAGAAGAAGCCCGCGACGCTGGAGACGTTGATGACGTCGCCGCGTCCGCGTTCGACCATGCCCGGCAGCGCCGCCCGGGTCAGCTGCAGCACGGCGGTGACGTTCACGTCGAGCTGCCGCTGCAGGTCCTCGGCCGGGATCTCCCAGAACTCGCCGCTCAGCCCGAAACCCGCGTTGTTGACCAGCAGGTCGATCGGCTGGGTTTCGAGCAGCTCGGCGACCCGGCGGCGGCCGTCCACTTCGGACAGATCGGCGGACAGCACGGTCACCTCGACGCCGTGCCGCGCGCGCAGCTGCTCGGCCAGCGCGGCCAGCCGCTCCTCGTCCCGGGCGACCAGAACGAGGTCGCTCTTTTCAGCGGCGAGCCTTCGCGCGAATTCCGCGCCGATGCCCGCGGTGGCGCCGGTGATCAAAGAAGTGGTGGTCATGTGGGTGAAGCTACCCGTTTTTCAGCTGCGTTCGCCCTGGTGGCGCAGTATGGTCCGGCGCATGGGCAAGCACACCAAGCGGACGCCCGGATATTTGCCCCGGATGGCCGCCGGTGCGGCGCCCCTCGCTCTGTTGCTCGCCGGCCCGGCCGCGGCGCTGGCGGACACCCCGCGCGGGGGATTGCCGCTCGACCTGCACCAGCACGGTTCCTCCTCCGACCTCCAGTTCACCCGCGACGAGACGGTCACGACGCACGAGCTGCCCGCGTCCGCCGCGTCGAACCTGCACCAGGCGCTCGCTCCGGACGCCGCCGGGCAGTCCCAGAACCACGACCTGCGTCTCGGCGACACGGCCCGCGCGGTCACCGGCAACGACCTCGGCGCGCACCACACGCAGCCGTTCGGCGGGGCGCACGTGGCCGGTCTGGACCAGTCGATGCGGCACGGCGTCCAGCTGCCGCACGGCGTTGACGCGCTGTCGGCCAGCAAGACGGCAGCCGAGACCGGGCTGGCCGGCCGGTTCTCCGGCGACCTGATGAGCGGCACCCGCGTCGAACGCACCTCCGCCGACGCCGTCGACCTCGGCCCGGCCGGCTCGGTGGTCGCGAACTCGGACGAGAACGTGCTCGGCCAGTTCACCGGCAAGCTCGACGTGGCGCGGCTGGAGTCCACCGAGCGGCACAGCGTGTCCGGCGACCTCGGCCCGGTCCACACGCTGGCCGCGACGAGCCAGTCGACCGCCGAACGCACGGAGGGCTTCCACGGCGAACTGTCGGCCGCGGACCTCGCGGCGGCACGGGCGAGCAGCGCTTCCACTCTGGGTGTTCCGGTTACGCGGAGCCAACACGTGGGCGCCGAAGTGCTGGGAAATCCGGTCATCGACCACGGATGGACAGTTTCCGGACCGCCGTTCACGTTTTCGCCCGGCTGAGTTCATCGAATCGCCGGGTCCGCTTTCGGCAACCGCGTCCGGACCGTTCCCGGATCGTGAAACGGCCTCCCAGCCGAGCCGTCGTGAGCTGCACCGCTTCACCCGTTCGCCGTAAACGGGCCCCGGGTTCCTTTACCCACCGTGGTTATTCGGCGGCGAATGCCCGGCTCGACCAGGTAGGGCCGCCCCCGGGAGAGTCCCCAGCGGGAGCCTCACATCCGCTTGGATAGCCTGCGGGGCGTGGTCGACCTCGAATCCGTTGCCGCCGACAAGGCGTCGCCGACAGCTATCGGCAAGAGCCAGGCCGGGCGTCGGGCTCGGTTGCTCGCCGCGGTTTTCGGGATCGCCGGCGCGATTCTCGCGATCGCGGTCCCGTTCCTGCCCGTCACGCTCGAGCAAACCACCCTCGACTGGCCGACCGCCCAGGGCACCAGAGCGGTGTCCGCCCCGCTGACCGCCCAGGCGCCGATTTCGCTCGACGCGAAGGTCCCCTGCGCGACCGCGCGGGCGCTCGACGCGCGTACCGACGGCAGCGCCGTGCTGTTCAGCACTAACCCGCCGAGCTCCGGCATCGGCGCCGTCACCGGGATGGCCCTGCAGGTCGGCGACGGTCAGCTCACGCTCTCCTCACAGGGCCAGCAGCTCGGCGCGGCCCCGCTCGGCGAGGGCGACTGCACGATCACCGTGCACTCCGACGCGCAGCACACGACCGCGTCCGTCGGCGGCACCCGGCTGGCGGACGTCAGCGACGACCACCGGCCGCAGCTCACCGGCTTCTTCTCCGACCTCACGAACCAGGACGACACGCACGGCCTCTCGGTCTCCGCCCAGGTCGACAACCGCTGGGCCAGCACCGCGACCGGCATCAAGCTCGCCGCCATCGCGCTGTCGGTGCTCTGCTTCATCGGCGCGGTGCTCGCGCTGTACCGCCTGGACCGGCTTACCGGCCGGCGCGCGCCCCGGCTGGCCGCGCGCGGCTGGTGGAAGCTGAAATTCCTCGACATAGCCGTGCTCGGCACGCTCGTCGTCTGGTGGCTGATCGGCGCGATGACCGCCGACGACGGCTACTTCACGACCATGGCGCGCGTGCGCGGCGACGCCGGGTACATCGGCGAGTACTACCGGTGGTTCGCCGCGCCGGACGCGCCGATGGCGTGGTTCGTCGACGTCTACGCGGCGATGACCAAGGTCAGCTCGCTGACGCCGTGGATGCGGCTGCCGTCGCTGCTGATGGGCGTCGCCTGCTGGATGCTGATCAGCCGGGGCGTGCTGCCTCGGCTCGGCAGGCAGGTGCGGATCAGCAGCGCGGCCGGCTGGGCGGCGGGCGCGGTCTTCCTCGCCTTCTGGCTGCCCTACGACAACGGCCTGCGCCCGGAGAACCTGGTCGCGCTGCTGTCGCTGATCTCGATCTGCACCGTCGAACGCGCGGTGGCGACCCGGCGGCTGGGCCCGGCGGCGATCGGGCTGACCGTCGCGGCGCTGTGCGTCTCGGTCAACCCGCACGGGCTGATGGCCGTGCTGCCGTTCGTGGTCGGGCTGAAACCGCTGGCGAAGATCGTGCTGCGGCACGCGCGCCAGTTCGGCTGGATCCCGGTGCTCGCGCCGATCGCCGCCGCCGGGCTCGTGATTCTCGCGCTGATCTTCTGCGACCAGACCCTGCGCGGCGCGCTCGAATCGGTACGGCTGCGGTCGTCGCTCGGGCCGACCGGGTCCTGGTACGACGAACTGGACCGGTACTCGATGCTGTTCAGCAACGGCCCGGACGGCTCCATGACGCGCCGGTTCCCGGTGCTGTTGATCTTCCTGTGCCTCGCGACCTGCGCGGTCGTGCTGCTGCGGCGCGGGAACATCCGCGGCGCCGCGCTCGGCCCGAGCCGCCGCCTGCTCGGCATCAGCGCACTGTCCTTTGTGGTCCTGGCGGTCGCGCCGACCAAGCACACGCACCACTTCGGCATGCTGGTCGCGGTCGGCGGCCCGCTCGCCGCGCTCACCGCGTTGTCGACGAGCACGACGGTGCTGCTGTCGCGCCGCAACCGCGCGGCGTTCTTCGCCGGCTTGATGGTGATCGTCGCGCTGGCCTCGACCGGGCCGAACGCCTGGTGGTACGTCTCGGCGTGGGGCGTGCCGTGGTTCGACCTGCCGCCGCAGATCTTCGGGATCAAGCTGAGCACGATGGCGCTCGTGGCGGCGGCGGTCGCGCTGGCGGTCGCGGCGATCGAGCACATGAAGCACAACGAGCACGAACCGTTCGTGCCGCCCGCGCCGGTGCCTCGGTCCGACCTGGAAAACCGCGGCCGGGCGCTGCGTCTCGGGCTCGCACCGCTGTCGACGGTGTGCGCGATTCTGGTACTGTTCGAGATCGGCAGCATCGCGAAGGGCATCCAGAAGCGCTGGGACACCTACAACATGGGTGCCGACAACATCCGCCAGCTGGCCGGGCAGAGCTGCGGGCTGTCGGATTACATCAAGGTCGAGCGCGATCCGAAGGCCGGGCTGCTCGAAGCCGCGCCGCAGCAGCCGCAGAACGCCGCTCCGGGCTGGCAGGTGCCGTCCGACGCCGACCACGGGACCACGCCGAAGGACTGGCTGGCCAGCACCCAGAAGGGCTTCGTCACCAACGGCGGAATGCCGTCGGACGACAAATGGAAGCCGCCGTACGATTTCGGCAAGGACGACGCGCCCATCTGGGGCAGCTACCACAAGTCCGGCGACGGCGCGGGCGACCTGCGCACCCAGTGGTACTCGATCCCGGAACGAGCCCGCGACGGCTCGGTGCCGATCGTCGTTTCCCTCACCGGCAAGGCGGAAGACCCGAACTCGCTGACCGCCGAATTCGGCAAGAACACCCCAGCCGGTTTCCAGGTGCTCGGCCGCGAGCAGCTCGAAGCGAAGAAGAAGAACACGGAGTGGCGCGACGCGCGGGTCAGCGTGCCCGAGGGCGCGGACCAGGTGCGAATCGTGGCGAAGGGCCGCGGGCTCGGCAACGACGGCTGGTTCGCGTTCAGCGCGCCGCGGGCCCCGAAGATCGCGAAAATGACCGACGTGGTCGGCCAGGACCCGGTCTTCCTGGAGTGGGCCGCCGCCGCACAACACCCGTGTCTGCGCCCGTCGTCGATCCACAACGGGATCGCCGAAATGCCGAAGTACCGAATCAGCGCGGGAGACGACCTGCGCACAGTCGGCCGCTACTGGTCCTCGCCAGCAGGCGGCGGCCCGTTCGTGTGGATGGACGCGAGCACCCAGATGGAAGCACTGCCGACGTACCTGGAAGGCGACGTCGACCGAGACTGGGGAACGCTGTACGAAGTGAAGCCAGAGGTCTCGAACGCCCTTCCGGCCTCGGCCGCACTGCACCAGAAGTCAGTGACGCACTCCGGAATCTGGTCGCCAGGCCCGCTGGCCAAGCCCGCCAACCCCACCGGCGAGTCATAAAGCAGCGAATGCCGTGAGGGGAACCCTGAGGGACTCAGCTTGGGTTCTAGTGGTGGTTGCAACGCCTGAGTTGTGCAGGGGTTGCAGTGGTCGTGGTCGGGCGTGGTCGGGCTCCGCGGGGCCGGGTGAGGCTGGCGGCGGAACGCCGCCGGTATTTTGATCTTGTGGCAGAGGGCGTGGGCACGGTCGAGGCGTGCCGCAGGGTCGGGGTCGACCGCAGGACCGGGCACTATTGGCGGCACGGGCGGCCGAGCCGCGCGGGCGCGAACGCGGCCGCGTGCCCGGCCCCGCCCGAGCCGGACCCGGGCCGGTTCCTGTCGGTCGAGGAGCGGATCGCGATCGCGGACGGGCTGGCCGCGGGCCGCTCCCGGCGCGCGATCGCGGCCGAGCTGGGCCGCAGCCCGTCCACGGTCAGCCGGGAGATCGCCCGCAACGCCCGCCCCTGCGGCGAATACCGGCCCCACGCCGCCCACGACCTGGCCCGGGCACGCCGCCCGCGGCCGAAAACCGGCAAGATCGCGGCCTGCCCCGAACTGCGGGACCGGGTGCAGGCGATGCTGGACGACAAATTCAGCCCGGAGCAGATCGCCGCCCGGCTGCGCCGCGACCACCCCGACCGGCCGGAGCTGCACGTGACCCACGAAACGATCTACCAAGCCCTCTACGTCCAAGGCCGCGGCGAACTGCGCCGCGAGCTGGCCCGCGCCCTGCGCACCGGCCGCACCACGCGCAAACCCCGCGCCACCGGCGAACAACGCCGGCCCCGCTTCGCCGAACCCATGGTCATGATCAGCGACCGGCCCGCCGAAGCCGCCGACCGCGCCGTCCCCGGCCACTGGGAAGGCGACCTGATCATCGGCAAGGACAACGCTTCCGCCATCGCCACCCTCGTCGACCGCTCCACCCGCTACACCCTGCTCGTCGCGCTGCCCGACGGCCGCGGCGCCGACGCCGTCCGCGACGCCCTCGCCACCGCCGCCGCGACCCTGCCCGCGCACCTGCGACGATCCCTGACCTGGGACCAGGGCAGCGAAATGGGCCGCCACCACGAATTCACCGTCGCCACCGGCATCCCCGTCTACTTCTGCGACCCCCACAGCCCCTGGCAACGCGGCAGCAACGAAAACACCAACGGCCTGCTGCGCCAGTACTTCCCCACAAGCACCGACCTGTCCCACCACACCCCCGACGACCTCGCCGCCGTCGCCGCACAACTCAACCGCCGCCCACGCAAAACACTCGGCTGGGACACCCCAGCCGAACGCCTCGCTACACTCCTCACCGAAACCAGTTGAACCACCCGCGTTGCAACAACCCCTCGAATCCACCCAGAGTCCCTCAGGGTTCCCCTCACGTCACTAAACCCGCAGCCAAACCACCCAAACAGCGAGGCACCCAGCCCTCCCCCCAACCCCGATACGAAGCCTCCCTGCGGCTCGGGGGTGCTTGTCAAGGCGGGAAAGATGCCTTGACAAGCACCCCCGAACCGTCAGCACAATCAACCTTCGGGGTGCCCCACGCACCCACCGGAAGCTGCGATGTCGCCCCCAGGCGACGAGCAGCGATACCGAGCAAACTGCTCATTCATAATCAAAAACGCCCCCAGCCCATGGAAGTCATTGGTCACCCTCTTCCGCCCAAAGTAAAACGCGAGATCCCCAACATTCGTCCCCTCGCAAATGTCAGCAATATTCGTCACCCCATCCGCCCCGACAGACACCTTCTGCAACACCCCCGCATACCCCCGCTGAGCGACCGAGGCATACGAAGCGGGCAAATAACCGCGCTCGATCCCCCGGGAAACGGTGAACGCATACATCGAAGACGCGGACGTCTCCAACCAGTTCCCGGCGTCGGCACCATGGTCAACCACCTGATACCACCGCCCAGTCCGCGGATCCTGGAACCGGCGGTAACCGTCGGCAAGAAACTGAACGATCCCGACCAACTCCGCCCGCCGCGGATGATCACCAGGCAACACCTCAAGGACGTCAATCGCCGCCATCCCAAACCACCCGACCGCCCGAGCCCAGTGAAAGCCGGAGTGCTTGCCAGGCCCAGTCGCCCACGGCTGGGAACCACTTTCGTCATAGGCGTGATAAATCAGCCCCTTAGCAGGCTCCTTGAGGTGTCCGAAGTAGACGGACAGGTTCTTGGCGGATTCCTCGTAACAGTAGGCCGGATCGCCGAAAACCTTGCCGTACAAGGCAAGAAACGGCTGCGCCATATAAACCCCGTCGCCCCACAGCTGATGCTGGCGGCTGACCGCGTGCCACATCCCGCCGTCGCTCGTGCGCGGGTAGGTCTCGAAGCGTTTGCGCAGCTGATCGGCGGCTTTGCGGTACTTGGCGTCGCCGGTTTCGTTGTACAGCAACGGAAGCATCTGGCAGGCGCGCATCGAGTCGAGGCTGCTGAAGCTGTTGGAGATGCCGTCGGCGGTGATGAAACGGTCGTACCAGGCGATGACGTAGTCGAGATACTGCCGCTCCCTGGTACGCCGGTAGAAGAGGTACTGGCCGTAGAAGTAGAGGCCGAGCGGATAACTCCACCCACCGATAGACGCCGGCGGGTAGCGCTTCATAGTGGAGTCGATGACGGCGCGGGACCAGTCGCGCGCGGTGCGCGCCGCCGCGGCCCCGGGCAGCGCGAGCGCGCCGAGCGCCGCCGCGGTCCCGGTCAGCACCGATCTTCTCGAGAGGGACATGCGGGGTCCTTCCTGCTGTCGGCGGCGGCGGGAAAGGCTGTCGAACGACCTCTACTCGCTGCCGGAGCGCTCCGGCAAGGTTCCTGTCCGGCTTGTCCGGCGCGATCGCCGGATAGGCGCAACGGCCCGTCCGGTCAGCGGGAACCCGTCCGCAATGGACACCCGAGCCGGGCGATTAGCCGATTTGTCGACGCGACCTGGACGGTTCCGGCCAAACGGGGCGCGCCGACACGGTGTTGCCGTCCCGGGAGGAGGGCCCGGCAGCGATACCCTGACCGGCGTGGGTATCTCGGCGTGGATCTGGTTCGTCATCGCCGCCGTCGCGCTGGTGGCGGGGCTCGGCCTGCTCTTCGCGGACCGGGCCAAGGAAGGCTCGCGCAACCGTGAGCGGCAGCGCTGGGCCCAGTTGCGCGGCTGGCAATTCGTGGAGGAGGACGAACGACTGCCCCGGCAGTGGTCGGGGGGCGCGATCGGCTACTTCGGAGCCGACGCGGCGGTGAACGTCGTCGCGGGCTCCACCTTCACCTCCGACGGCCGCCGTCCGGTGTTCATCTTCGACATCGAGTCCCAGGGCCAGGTGCCCGCGGTGGTCGTGGCCGTGCGCTGCAACAAGACGCACCGGGTGCCGGTCGAGATGTGGCTGTCGAGCGTGCCGTTCCAGCGCGAGAACATGCCGGAGATGCTCGGCCCGATCGGCCAGCGCTACGCCTTCGCGGACGATTCGGAGGGGGCGCGCCAGGTCATCACCCAGGACCTGGTGGACGCGGCCGACCAGCTCGGCGGCGACGTCGGGGTGGCCTGGCTGGAGAACGAGTGGGTCCTGGCGAGCGTCGTGCCGGGCGCCGGGCCGTCGCGGCTCGAGCGGCTGCTGCGCGACCTGGGCGAGATCGCGGACATCGTGGACCCGTTCGACGAGGACTACGACTCGAACCGGACGTGGACGCCTTCCGCGGGCACCCCGGCCGCGCCGCCTGCCCCGCCGGTCCCGACGACCGCGCCGTCCCCGGCGGACACCACGGCGACCCGGCCGGTCGACACTCGCGCGGTGGAGACGTCGGCCCCGTCCCCGGCGGACACCCGGATGACGGAACGGCAGCCTTCTCCGCCCGCGCCGCGGACCCCGCCAGGCCGGGGCGAGGTTCCGCCGCCTCGGCCGGTGGAATCGGATCGCCCTGAGGACGCCTCCTCCTGAAGACGAAAACCGCCCGGTCGCGTTTCCGCGGCCGGGCGGTTTTTTGTGCGGCGACCTGCGTCAGGTCAGACCCGCGACACCTTCAGCGTGTCGCCGGTCTCCAGCTCCGGCAGGTCCACCCGCACGGTGTCCCCGTCCCGGACTTCACCGGACAGCAGCTGCTTCGCCAGCTGGTCCCCGATCGCCGACTGCACCAGCCGGCGCAGCGGGCGGGCGCCGTAGATCGGGTCGAAGCCGTTCAACGCCAGCCACTCCCGGGCGCCATCCGTGACCTCGAGGTGCAGGCGACGCTGGGCAAGGCGCTTCGCCAGCCGGGCGACCTGGATGTCCACAATGGACGTCAGCTGCTCGGTGCCGAGCGCGTGGAACACCACGATGTCGTCCAGCCGGTTCAGGAACTCCGGCTTGAACTGCCGCTGCACGACCTCCATCACCGCGTCGCGGCGCTGGCGTTCGTCCAGCGCCGGGTCGGCGATGGCTTGCGAGCCGAGGTTCGACGTCAGGATCAGGATGGTGTTGCGGAAGTCCACCGTCCGTCCCTGGCCGTCGGTCAGCCGCCCGTCGTCGAGGACCTGCAGGAGCACGTCGAACACGTCCGGGTGTGCCTTTTCGACCTCGTCCAGCAGCACCACCGTGTACGGGCGGCGCCGCACGGCCTCGGTCAGCTGGCCGCCCTGGTCGTATCCGACGTAGCCCGGGGGAGCACCGACCAGGCGGGCCACCGAATGCTTCTCGGAGTACTCGCTCATGTCGATGCGCTGCATCGCGCGCTCGTCGTCGAACAGGAACTCCGCCAGCGCCTTCGCCAGCTCCGTCTTGCCGACACCGGTCGGGCCGAGGAACAGGAACGAGCCGGTCGGCCGGTCCGGGTCGGCCACGCCCGCCCGGGCGCGGCGCACGGCGTCCGCGACCACCTGGATCGCCTGGTCCTGGCCGATGACGCGGCGGTTCAGCTCCTCCTCCATCCGGAGCAGCTTGCCCGTCTCGCCTTCGAGCAGACGCCCGGCGGGAATGCCGGTCCACGCGCTGACCACGTCCGCGACGTCGTCCGCGCCGACCTCTTCCTTGAGCATGACGTTCTGCTTGCTGGCCTCGTTCGCGGCCATCGCGGCCTCGAACTCCTTTTCCAGCGCCGGAATCCGGCCGTACCGCAGCTCGGCGGCCTTGCCGAGGTCGCCGTCGCGTTCGGCGCGTTCCGATTCGCCGCGCAGTTGCTCCAGCTGCTCCTTCAGCTCACGGACGGTCTCGATCGAGCCCTTCTCGTTCTGCCAGCGGGCGGTCAGCGCGGTGAGTTCCTCGCGCTTCTCGGCCAGTTCGGCCCGCAGCGCGGTCAGGCGTTCGAGAGAGGCCGCGTCGTCCTCTTTGGACAACGCCATCTCCTCGATCTCCATGCGCCGCACCGCACGCTCGACCTCGTCGATCTCCACCGGACGCGAGTCGATCTCCATGCGGATCTTCGACGCGGCCTCGTCGACCAGGTCGATCGCCTTGTCCGGCAGGAACCGCGCGGTGATGTAGCGGTCCGAGAGCGTCGCGGCGGCGACCAGCGCGGCGTCCGTGATCCGGACCCCGTGGTGCACCTCGTAGCGCTCCTTCAGCCCGCGCAGGATCGCGATGGTGTCCTCCGGCGACGGCTCGCCGACCAGCACCTGCTGGAAACGGCGTTCCAGCGCCGGGTCCTTCTCGATGTGCTGGCGGTACTCGTCGAGCGTGGTCGCGCCGACCATCCGCAGCTCGCCGCGGGCGAGCATCGGCTTGATCATGTTGCCCGCGTCCATCGCGCCCTCGCCGGTCGCGCCCGCGCCGACGATCGTGTGCAGCTCGTCGATGAACGTGATGACCTCGCCCGCGGAGTCGGTGATCTCCTTCAGGACCGCCTTCAACCGCTCTTCGAACTCGCCGCGGAACTTCGCGCCGGCGACCATCGACCCGAGGTCGAGCGCGACGACTCGCTTGCCGCGCAACGATTCCGGCACGTCGCCCGCGACGATCCGCTGGGCGAGGCCCTCGACGATCGCCGTCTTGCCGACGCCCGGTTCGCCGATCAGCACCGGGTTGTTCTTGGTGCGCCGGGAAAGCACCTGCACGACGCGGCGGATCTCGGTGTCGCGGCCGATGACCGGGTCGAGTTCGCCCGAACGGGCCCGCTCGGTGAGGTCGACGCCGTACTTCTCGAGCGCCTTGAACGTGCTTTCGGGATCCGCGCTGGTGATCCGGGCCGACCCGCGCACCTTCGCGAACGCCTCGCGCAGCGCGTCCGGCGTGGCGCCGTGCCGCTTCAGCAGATCCGCGACCTGGCCGCCTTCGGTGGCGAGGCCGACGAGCAGGTGCTCGGTCGACACGTACTCGTCACCCAGTTCGGTGGCGAGCTTCTGCGCCTGCGTGAGCGATTTGACCGCGGGCGCGTCGAACTGCGGAGTCGACACGGTCGCGCCGGTCGCCGACGGCAGCCCGTTGATGATCGGCTCGAGCTCCTTGTGCACCGTCTCGGGGTCCGCCCCGACCGCGGTCAGCAGCGGTGCGGTGGTCCCGTCACCCTGCGCCAGCAGGGCGCCCAGCACATGGGCGGCCGATACGTGCGGGTTGCCGGCCACCGTGGCCGCCTGCGCCGCGGACGAAATCGCCTGCTGGGTCTTCGTGGTCGGGTTGAAAGCGTCCATCCCTCACCTCATGCGTTCGTGGAAATACCTGGTGACAGGCCCGACCAAGGCCCATCCACAGATATAACGTCAGCAAAGTTGAGTCTGTTCCGCTCAACTCTGAATTGGTGCCACCGCGGCCGCGGGCAGCCTCGGTCCCAGCCTGCCGAGCCCGAGCGCGGCGAGGCAAGCGCAACCCCCGACCAGAACCCAGGGTAACCATGCCGCTACGGAAAACAACGACACGATCGCCGGAGCGAGCACCTGAGCCACAGTGAACGCGTATTGGAACGCGGCGAGGTAACGGCCCTTCGCTTCGGGGGGTGCGGCGGCCTCGGCGAGTGCGCCGGAGCGTGGACCGAACACCAGGTCACCGGCGGCGAACACCAGCGTGGCGGCCAGCAGATACGGCACCTGCCAGGTACGTGGCACCAGCAGCACGCCGACGCTCGTCAGGCACCACGCGGCGAACAGCGCGGACCCGGCCCGCATCGCGCTGATCCGGGTGAGGCCCCGGGTGAGCCGCAGCGCGATCGTGCCGCCCGCGCTGGTCAGCACGGTCAGCAGGAACAGGATCGCGCCGGGCAGCCAGGTCGGCGCGTGCAGCCGGTCGAGCACGAACACCGGGGTGCCGATGAGAAAGAAGTCGAGCGACAGCCCGAAGAGCCCGCTCAGCAGGATCAACGTCAGGTACGGGCGGTTGCGCAGCACTCCGCTCCGCACGCGCGCCGCGGGCGCGAACCGGCGGCCAGGCGGGATGAATACCGCGAGGAGGCCCGCCGCCGCGAGGAAAGTCAGCACGTCCACGACGAGCGCGACGCTGTATCCGCTGTCGCCGAACCAAGTGAGCAGTGCCGACGACATCAGCCCGCCGAGCCCGAATCCGCCCGCGCGCACCATGCCGACTTCGGCGAACGGCCGATCCTTCGGCACGTCTCCGGCGACTTCGGCGACGAGCGCGAACAAGCAGCTGTAGAACAATTGTTGCCCGGCACCAAGAAGGACGGCGGCGACCACCACTCCGCCGGTGTCGTGCGCGAACAAATACGCGCTGATTCCGGCAGCCTGCAACAGTTGCGCCGCGAGAACTCCGGCTCTCGGCCCAGCGCGATCCACCAGCCGCCCGGCCAGCGGCGGCATCAACAGCCCCGCCGTGGTGCCCACGGTGACCGCGGTGCCCGCTTCGACGAGCGGGATTCCGATCACCCGCGTCACGTAAAGCAGTGCGAGCGGAAGGAAAAGTCCGGAACCGAAGTTGTCGATCCCCAGTGCCAGCAACATCGCGACCCTGCTTCGCGTCACATATTCGACGCTACCTCCGGGGAAGGGGGACGAGGCAGGGCCGGGAGGGCGCATCGGTTGGCGGCAAATGCCACTCCCAGTAGAAAGCTCGTGAGTGTCCGTCGCGGTGCGATCCGGGACAAACACTCACGAGCCCCTTTAGTCGACGCTGAGTGTTCCTTGGTGCTTAACGAACTCTCGCTCGACGGCTTCGCTCAGTTCGACATCATGTTGTGCCGCCGCACCATCGCCGACCGTCATCGGTTCGGCGTGCGGCGTGTATCCGTGCGCGGACACAGTGAGCGTGTACGCGCCCGGTTCGATTCCCGTGAAGCGGTACGCGCCGTCGCCGCCCGCGATGTGCGTTGCGGTGACAATGCCCAGCTGGTCGGTGAGAGTCAGCACCGCGCCTGCGACGACGGCGTGGCGACCAGCGACGCGTACGCGACCCGAGATGGTGCCCTGGCTGTCCAACAGCAAGTCGTGCCAACGCGCGTTGCCGTTAAGCCGCACGGTCGACACGGCGGGCCGCGTCGAACCAGCTGTCGCGAGAAGGACGTGTTCGCCCACAGTGTTCGCCGACAACTCGTACGCGCCAGTACGTCCCGTACGCCCGACATCGACCTGCCGTCCCGCCATATCGGTGAGCGTGAGCACGACACCGGACACTGGGCGCCCAGCCGCGTCGAGAACCCGGCCGCGCAACACGGAGGTCATCTCGACCGGAGCCTCGACCACGGAGACGGCCTCGGCGGAAACCGCGGTCGGTGCCGGCGCGTCCGCGTCGAGGGTCCGGCGCAGCGGCACCTCCTTGATGAACAGCACCGCGAGGAAGGTGACCACGGCGATGCAGCCCGCGACGAAGAAGACCGTGCCGGTCGCGTCGCCGAAAGCCCCGCGCACCACCGGCTGCAGCGCCGGCGGGAGCGACGAGATGGCGAACGTGCCGCCGCCACCGGAAGCCGCGCCGCTCGAGTGAATGCCCAACTGCGAAAGGGAGTTCGCGATGTTCGTGGCCACCCGGGCGGCGAGCACCGCACCGAGCGCGGACACGCCCGCCGCGCCGCCGAGCGACCGGAAGAACGTGACGACCGAGGACGACGACCCGATGTCCTTCATCGCGACCGTGTTTTGGACTACCAAAACCAGGTTCTGCATCAGGAAGCCCAGCCCGAGGCCGACCAGCGCGAGGTAGCCGCCCATCAGCGTCAGGTTCGTCGCGTGGTCCACCGTCGAGAGCAGGAACAGCCCGGCCAGCAGCGAAATCCCGCCCGCGATCATGAACGGCTTGGTGCGCCCGGTGCGGGAAATGACCTGCCCCGCCCCGGTCGAGGCGACCGCGAGACCCAGCACCATCGGCAGCGTCATCAGACCGGCGTGCGTCGGCGAAAACCCGCGGGCGATTTGGTAGTACTGCCCGAGGAACACCGAACCGCCGAACATCGCGGTGCCGACCGCCAGCGAGGCGAGCACGGACAGCGTGAAGGTGCGGTTGCGGAAGAGCCGCAGCGGAACCACCGGCTCCGCGACCCGGGATTCGACGAGAACCGCCAGCGCCAGCGCGACAATCGCGCCGCCGACGTACGCGGCGCTCGACCACGAGACCCAGCCGAAGCTGCCGCCTGCCAGCGAAACCCAGATCAGCAGCAGCGCGACGCCGCCGACCAGCAGGGTCGCGCCCAGCCAGTCGATCCGCACCTTGCGCTTGAGCACCGGCAGCTTCAGCGTCCGGCCGAGCACGACGAAGGCGACGACGGCCAGCGGCACGCACACCCAGAAACACCAGCGCCAGCCGAGCGGCGAGTCCACGATCAGCCCGCCGATCAACGGGCCGGAGACGGTCGCGACGGCGAACACCGCGCCGGTGTAACCGGTGTAGCGGCCCCGGTCGCGCGGCGCGATCATCGCCGCGATGACGACCTGGATCAGCGCCTGCAAGCCGCCGAGCCCGATGCCCTGCAGCGCGCGGTAGGCGATGAGTTCGGGCATCGACTGCGCGATCCCGCCCAGTGCCGAACCGACGGTGAAGACGACGATCGCGATTTGGTACAGCAGTTTCTTGCTGAACAGGTCGGAGAGCTTGCCCCAGATCGGGGTGGTCGCGGTCGACGTCAGCAGCGTCGCGGTGACGACCCAGGTGTACTCGCTCTGCGAACCGTGCAGGTCGGCGAGGATCGTCGGCAGCGCGTTGGACACGATGGTCGACGACAGCAACGCCACGAGCAGGGCCAGCAAAAGGCCGGTGAAGGCCTTGAGGATTTCCCGGTGCGTCATCGGCTGCCCGGTTGCGGTGGTTTCCACTATTCGCTACTTCACTTTCCCGCGTGCGGTGCGCCGGCGCAGTACCCGGACGGGCCGAGCGTCGCGCGCAGACCTTCGTTCAATTCGGCGAGCTGCGACGTGAGGCCCTCGATCCGGGCCTCGTCCCAGCCGCCCAGTGCCGTCTCGAAGAACTCGAGGTACTGCTTCCGCCACAGTTCGAGCCGTTCGAGACCGGCCTCGGACACGCTGATCAGCGACGCGCGCCCGTCCTCGGGGGCGGGGCGGCGCTGGATCAGCCCGGCGGCCTGCAACTGGGCGATCTGCCTGCTGATCACCGACAGGTCGACGAGCCTGCGCTTGGCGACCTCCGACGGACGGGCCTCGCCGTGTTTCGCGAGGTCGGACAGCAGCATCGCCGAGGCCGGGTGCAGCCCTGGCTCGTTCTGCCACGCCTGCATGATCCACAGGTGCTGGAGCTGGGCGGACGCCTTCAGCTCCCGCAGCAGTTCGAGCCGCACGTCGTCAGCTGGGCTCATCGTTCCTCCCGGGCCTGGTGCCCACTTGCTTGTATTCTACAAGTTTAAGCTCGAAGGTTGCGTAGGACAACTATCTAATCGGTGAGCTGCCCCACGTCCCGACCGGCCGGTAACCCGACCGGAGCAACGATGCGGGCAATCCGCCTCAGTGCGGCTACTCTGCGGACCAGACGCCCCGCGATGCCGACGCGGCGAGCACGTCGTGGACAACGAGGAGCAGGAGTGGCGAATTCCCCCGCGCGACGGCGCGAGCCGAATCCGGCAACCACGGCTTCCCTGCTCTCGTGACCATTCCCTCCCAACCCCCCGGCCTCCGGTCCCGACCCATGAACGACGACAGCCCGATGACAGCCGATTCGATCAGCCCGCTCCCGCGGACCACAGCCGCGCCCCGGCAGGCGCCCGCTGCCGTCGTCGCGATGGTGCAGCTCATCCGCGACACCTGGGCCAAATCGGAGCCGTACGCGCCGGAGATCTCTCAGTTCTTCTACGGGATGCTCTTCACCCTCGCGCCCGCCACGCGCGATTTCTTCCCGATCAACATGGAAGTGCAGGGCGGGCGCATCATCCGCGCGCTGGCCCGCGTCGTGCAGATGGTGGACCGACCGGACGACCTGCTGCCGTTCCTGCGCCAGCTCGGGCGCGACCACCGCAAGTTCGGCGTCGCGCCCAAGCATTACGAGGCCGTCGGCACCGCGCTGCTGGCCGCGTTGAAGAACCACCTCGGCCCGGACTGGACGCCGGAGGTCGAACGCGCGTGGGCGGAGGCGTTCACCATCGTCGCGCGCGCGATGCAGGAGGCCGCGGCGGCGGACGAGAACCCGGCGTCGTGGTCGGCCACCGTGGTCGAGCACCGGCGGCTCACCTGGGATCTCGCGCTGGTGCGGGTGATCCCGGACCAGCCGGTGCCGTATTCGCCGGGGCAGTACATGAGCGTCGAGGTGCCGCAGCGGCCGCGGTTGTGGCGGTATCTGTCGCCCGCGAACGCGCCGCGCGAGGACGGCGGCATCGAATTCCACGTGCGCGCGGTCGACGGCGGCTGGGTGTCGCGGGCGATCGTGAGCCACACGCAGGCGGGCGACGTCTGGCGGCTCGGCCCGCCGCTGGGCCGGATGACCGTCAACCGAGAACAGTCGCGCGGCGTGCTGATGGTCGCGGGCGGCACCGGGGTCGCGCCGCTGCGGGCGATCCTCGACCACCTCGCGCTGTGGGGCGAGAACCCGAAGACCCGGCTGTTCTACGGCGGGCCGACCCGGGAAGACCTTTACGACCTCGAAGAACTGCGCGCGCTCGCCGCGACCAACCCGTGGCTCACCATCACCCCGGTCGTCGAGCGCGGCGACCACCTGCCGGGCTGCGAACACGGCACGCTCGCCGAGGCGGTCACGCGGTACGGCGCGTGGCCGGACCACGACATCCTGGTGTCCGGGTCGCCGGCGATGATCCGCGCGACGGTGTCGCGGATGCTGGTCGCGGGCAGCGCGCTGGACCAGATCCAGTACGACCCGTTCACCGTGGACTGAGCCGGTGGACCTCCGGATTCCGGGATAACCGCCAACGGATCACTGAACTACCGCCAGACCGCCTCGGCCCGGTCGCTGGCCTCGGGCGTGAAGTAGTCGCCGGTTTCGAGGTCCTCCAGCAGGGTCGCGTGGTGCGGGGTCCAGCCGAGCAGCTCCTGGGTGTGCGCACTGGACACGGGCACGTCGAGCGAGAAAAACCTTGCCAGGAATGGGTTTCCGAGGTGTTCGGCGGCTTCTTCGAGAGTCAGGGACGCCGTCGGAATGCCGAGCAGCTGCGCGATTTTCTCCGCGACGCTCTTGATCTCGACGATTTCTCCGACCCCGTGCAGCATGCTCCCCGCGGGCGCTTTCTCCAGCGCCAACCGGAAAAGCACCGCCGCGTCGTTGCGATGGACGGCGGGCCAACGGTTCGTGCCGTCGCCGATGTACGCCGAGACGCCCGCTCGGCGCGCACCCGCGATGAGCGCCGGGATGAAGCCATGGTCGCGCGGTCCGTGCACGGTCGGCGCGAGCCGCACGACGCTCGCTCGGACCTCCCGGTCCGCGAAGCCGAGGCAGGTCTGTTCGCCGGGGATGCGGAAGTACGCCACCGAATCGGGATCCGCCGGGTCGAGTTCGGTGCTGACCTGGCCGGCCTTCAGCACCAGCGTGCCGGACGTGCTGACGAACGGTTTGCCGGTGCCGACCAGCGCCTGGCCCAGCGCGTCGATCGCCTCGCAGTCGCGGCGGATGAGATCGTCCGGGTCGGCGTAGCTGCCGCCCTGGGCCATATGCAGCACCCCGTCGGCAGCTTCGGCCCCGCGACGCAGGTTGTCGAGGTCTTCGAGCGAACCTCGGTGCGGTGTCGCGCCGAGCGATTCCAGCCGCGCGGCCGAGGCGTCCGAGCGGGCCAACCCGGTGACCGTATGCCCGGCCTGGACCAGCTCGGCAACGACGGCGGGACCGGTCTGGCCGGATCCGCCAGTGACGAAAACATGCATGGAGGACTCCTTAGTGTCAGTCGCTGACTCTACGCGTAACGACAGTGACTGACGCAATGTGGTGTCAGTCACTGTCGCGAACTCCGGGTAGGCTCACGACGTGCCACGGAGCGGAGCAGAAGCGCGCAGCCGCCTCAAGCAGGCGGCGCTGGAGCTGTACCGGGAAAACGGGTTCGACAAGACGACCACCGCGGAGATCGCGGCCCGGGCAGGCGTCACCGAGCGCACGTTCTTCCGGCATTTCCCGGACAAGCGCGAGGTGCTCTTCGACGGGGAAGCCGACCTGCGCGACGACCTGACGAAGTCGGTCGCCGAAGCCCCGGAAGGCCTGGCCCCGCTGGAAATCCTGCTGCGCGCCTTCCGCAAGGCGGGGCGGATCATGGAGCGCAACCTCCCGTTCGCCGAGCCCCGGCGCGACCTGATCGCGGCGACTCCGACCCTGCGCGAACGCAATCTGGCCAAGGCCGCGACGCTCGCCGAGGCACTCGCGGAAGCGTTGCGGCAGCGCGGCGTCGAGGATCGGCTGGCGCGGTTGGCCGCCCACGCCGGATGGGCGACGTTCCAGCACGCCACGCAGGCCTGGATCAGCGACCCGACGCGAGAATTGGACGACTATCTGACCGAGGCGTTCGCCGATCTGCGCACGCTCGGCGCAGAAGTCCGGACAGCACAAAGCCCTCCCGCGTCGTAACGCGAGAGGGCCGTGCGCGAAAAGCTCAGCGGCGCTTGGGCTTCCACACCACCAGCGACGTGTTCTGCCGCAGCGGCACCAAATCCTTGCGATAGGAAGCGTGCACCGCGGCGGCGGCCTGTTCGGCGGCCGCGTAGGCGGCGGCGAGTTCCTCGGTCAGCTCGTGCACCCGGGACTGCAGCGCGTCGACCTGGTTCTCCAGTTCGATGATGCGCTTGATGCCGGACAGGTTGACCCCGTCCTCCTGCGAGAGGCGCTGGACCTCGCGCAGCAGCGCGATGTCGCGCAGCGAGTAACGCCGTCCGCCGCCGGCGGTGCGGCCGGGCGAGACCAGGCCGTGCCGGTCGTAGGAGCGCAGCGTCTGCGCGTGCAGCCCGGAAAGCTGGGCCGCCACCGAAATCACGAACACCGGGGTGTCCTCGTCCGCGCCGTGCGGGAGTCCCGGATTACCGCCGAACATCACCCTCACCTGCCTTCGAGCAACTCGGTGATCTCAGGGCGCGGGTCGTGGCCCTTCATCGCCTCGGCGTAGGCCTCGAGTGCCGACCGCGCCTTGTCGTCGAGTTTCGCCGGGACCGCCGCCTCGAGCGTGACCAGCAGGTCGCCCTGCGCGCCGTCCCGCTTCTGAATGCCCTTTCCGCGCACTCGCAACACTCGTCCGCTCGCGGTGCCCGCGGGCACCTTCAGCGACACCTTGCCCTCGAGCGTCGGCACCGTGACGGTGGTGCCCAGCGCGAGTTCGGTGAAGTCCACCGGCACGGTGAGCGTGAGGTTGAGGTCCTTGCGCCCGAACAGCTTGTGCGGGG
Organism: Streptomyces sp. AA4; assembly: GCF_000158875.1. NCBI lineage: Bacteria > Bacillati > Actinomycetota > Actinomycetes > Kitasatosporales > Streptomycetaceae > Streptomyces > Streptomyces sp. AA4. The sequence continues at coordinate 8,270,925 of NZ_GG657746.1, forward strand.
CCACGTGCACGCGCACGTACAGGTCGCCCGCCTGCGCGCCGCCCCGGCCGGGTTCGCCCTGTCCGGCCAGCCGGATCCGCTGGTCGTCCTTCACGCCCGGCGGGATGCGCACGGTGAGCGTGCGGGTGCGGGTGCTGATGCCCTCGCCGCCGCACTCCGGGCACGGGTCGTCGATGATCTTGCCCCGGCCGCGGCAGTCCTGGCACGGCTCGGAGAACGCGAACGCGCCCTGGCTGCGGCTGACCAGCCCGGACCCGCTGCAGGTCGGGCAGATCCGCGGCGAGGTGCCCGGCTTCGCGCCGTTGCCGCCGCAGGTGGAGCAGGTCGCCGGGCTCGACAGCCGCAACGGCAGCGTCGCGCCCTTGACCGACTCGAGGAAGTCGATCCGCACGTCGGTCTCGACGTCCGCGCCGCGCTGCGGCCGGTTCGCCGTGGCACCGGCGGCACCGCCGCGGCCGCGCCCGAAGATGCCGCCCAGGATGTCGCCGAGCCCGCCGAAGCCGCCCTGCTGACCCTGCGCGCCGGCCTGGTTGAACAGGTCGCTCATGTCGAACCCGCCCGCGCCGCCGCCCGGGAAGCCGCCGAAACCGCCCGCGCCGCCGGAGCCGAAGAGCGTGCGCGCCTCGTCATACTCCTTGCGCTTGGCCGGATCGGACAGCACGCCGTACGCCTCGGACACGGCCTTGAACTTGTTCTCGGCCGCGGTGTTGCCCGCGTTGGCGTCCGGGTGGTTTTCCTTGGCCAGCTTGCGGTAGGCCTTCTTGATCTCGTCCGCGGTCGCGTCGGAGGAGACACCCAGCTCTTTGTAGAAGTCCTTGCCGATCCACTCCCGAGCACTCATCGGGTGTCTCCTCCTTTCGCTGCAAACCGATTGTTACTGCTGGCCGGACTCATCGACCGAACCGTCGAGCGGCAGTTCGCCGCCGACCGGCGGATCGACCGGCTGCTCCGCCGGGGCTTCGCCGGGCTCGTGGTCGGTCACGCCGACCAGCGCCGCCCGCAGCACCCGTTCTCCGAAGCGGTAGCCGCGGCGCATCACGAGGGTGACCGTCGGGCCCTTCACGTCCGGGGACGTGTTGTGCTGCACGGCCTCGTGAATGCTCGGGTCGAACTCTTCGCCCTCGGTGCCGAACGCTTCCAGGCCGGACCGCTCCAGGCTGGAGACCAGCTTGTCGGCCACCGCCTTGAACGCGCCGGTGAGGTCGCCGTGCTGCTCCGCGCGCTGGAGGTCGTCCAGCAGCGGAAGCAGATCGCCGACCACGGACGCCTTCGCGCCCTGCACCACGGCCTCGCGGTCGCGGTCGACCCGCTTGCGGTAGTTCGCGTACTCCGCCTGCAGACGCTGCAGGTCGGCAGTGCGCTCGGACAGTTGCTTTTCGATGTCGGAGGCGGCCGGAACGGCTTCGTCCACGGAATCGCCCAGCGAGGGGCCCGCGTGCTGCGCGGGCTCCTCACCGGCCGGAGTTTCCTCCGCGGCCGGCGGGCGGACCTCGCCGGTCTGCGGGTCCACCCGTCGCCGATCCCGCACGACTACCGGTTCCTCGGGGCCAGTGCCCTCGGTCTCGGAGTGGCGGGGGGTCACTTCTTCTCGTCCTCTTCCACGATCTCGGCGTCGACCACGTCGTCCGCCTTCGACTTCGGAGCGTCGCCCGCGGCACCGGCCGCGCCCTCAGCGCCCGGAGCGCCCTCGGCACCGGCCGCGCCCGCGTTCGCGTACAGCGCGCTGCCCATCTCCTGCGAAGCGGTGTTCAGCTTCTCGATGGACTCGCGGATCTTGGCCGAGTCGGTGCCCTTGAGCGCCTCGTTCGCCTCGTCGATCGCGGTCTTCACCTTGCCCTTGAGGTCCTCGGGCAGCTTGTCGTCGTTGTCCTTGACGAACTTCTCGGTCTGGTAGACCAGCGTCTCCGCCTGGTTGCGGGTCTCCGCTTCCTCGCGGCGCTTCTTGTCTTCCTCGGCGTGCGCCTCGGCGTCCTTGACCATGCGCTCGATGTCGTCCTTCGGCAGCGCGGAGCCGCCGGTGATCGTCATCGACTGCTCCTTGTTCGTGCCGAGGTCCTTCGCGGTCACGTGCACGATGCCGTTGGCGTCGATGTCGAAGGTGACCTCGATCTGCGGCACGCCGCGCGGGGCGGGCGGAAGGCCGGTCAGCTCGAACATGCCGAGCTTCTTGTTCGCCGCGGCGATCTCGCGCTCGCCCTGGAACACCTGGATCTGCACCGACGGCTGGTTGTCGTCCGCCGTCGAGAAGATCTCGGACCGCTTGGTCGGGATCGTGGTGTTGCGCTCGATCAGCTTGGTGAAGACGCCGCCCTTGGTCTCGATGCCCAGCGACAGCGGGGTCACGTCGAGCAGCAGGACGTCCTTGACCTCGCCCTTGAGCACGCCGGCCTGCAGCGCGGCGCCCACGGCGACGACCTCGTCCGGGTTCACGCCCTTGTTCGGCTCGCGGCCGCCGGTCAGCTCCTTGACCAGCTCGGCCACCGCGGGCATGCGGGTGGAACCGCCGACGAGCACGACGTGGTCGATGTCGCCGACCGAGATGCCCGCGTCGCGGATGACGTTGTTGAACGGGGCCTTGGTGCGGTCCAGCAGGTCCGAGGTGATCTTCTGGAACTCGGCGCGCGACAGCGTCTCGTCGAGGAACAGCGGGTTCTTGTCCGCGTCCACCGTGATGTAGGGCAGGTTGATGCTGGCGGAGTTGGAGCTGGACAGCTCGATCTTCGCCTTCTCCGCCGCCTCGCGGATGCGCTGCAGCGCCATCTTGTCCTTGGTCAGGTCGATGCCGTTGGCGGCCTTGAACTTGTCGACCAGCCAGGTGACGATGCGCTCGTCCCAGTCGTCGCCGCCCAGGTGGTTGTCACCCGAGGTGGCGCGCACCTCCACGACGCCCTCGCCGATCTCCAGCAGCGAGACGTCGAACGTGCCGCCGCCGAGGTCGAAGACCAGGATGGTCTGTTCCTTCTCGCCCTTGTCCAGGCCGTAGGCCAGCGCGGCCGCGGTCGGCTCGTTCACGATCCGGAGCACGTTCAGGCCGGCGATCTGGCCGGCCTCCTTGGTGGCCTGGCGCTGCGCGTCCTCGAAGTACGCCGGGACGGTGATCACCGCGTCGGTGATCTCCTCGCCCAGGTACGCCTCCGCGTCGCGCTTGAGCTTCATCAGCACGCGCGCGCTGATCTCCTGCGGCGTGTAGGCCTTGCCGTCGATCTCGGTCTTCCAGTCGGTGCCGATGTGCCGCTTCACGGACCGGATCGTGCGGTCGACGTTCGTGACGGCCTGGTTCTTCGCCGGCTGACCGGTGAGCACCTCGCCGTTCTTGGCGAAGGCGACGATGGACGGGGTGGTACGGGAGCCTTCCGAGTTGGCGATGACCGTCGGCTCGCCGCCCTCAAGGACGGCGACGACCGAGTTGGTCGTGCCGAGGTCGATGCCGACCGCTCGCGCCATGGTGGTTCCTCTCGTGTTCTGGACTGGGTAGCTGCTATGTTCGTGACCTGCGGTTTCGAGGCACTCTTGAGTACCTTCTTAGCAGGTTCTCGAGGTCTCGCGCACGGCCTGGTCCACCAGACTTGAGCCGACTGCACTCAACCTTGCATCCAGGATAACGGCGGGACCCCCGGTCTTGTTCCCGGGTTCACCCGCAGAATTCGCCCCGCGGTGGTGTGACGCCACTCACCAGGTAGCCGGCCTCGGCACGCCGCACGCATTCGGAGTTGAGCAGCCCGGTGTGGCCGTCTCCGAGGTACGTGAGCAGCGTCGATCCGTCGATGCTCGCGGCGAGCCCGTGCGCCCACGGCAGCGGCGTCGCGGGGTCGTGCGCCCCGCCCACGACGAGGATCGGCGGGGCTCCGCGCACCGGATGCGGCTGCGGCGGGTTCAGCGCGGGAAGCGGCCAGCCGGTGCAGCCCGCGGAGAGATCCCAGTACTCGCTGTAGCGCCAGCTGTGCGGGGCGACCGCGCGGATCGCCCAGGCGGTCGCGCGCAGGTCCGCCAGTCCGGTGAACGGCGACGGGAAGTCCTGGCAGCCGATGGAGCGGTACGCGCCGTAGGTGTCGCTCGCGAACTGCGAACTGGTCGCGAGCGCGCTCGCGTCCGGGTCCGCCAGCGCGCGGCTCAGGGTCGGCCACTCGGCCGGAAGGTAGAGGTGGCCGTACGCACCGGAGGCCAGCTCCTCGCCGGTTGCCTTGCGGCCCAACGCTTTCGCGTACGCGCCGTGGGTGACGAGGTCGTCATAGCGGGCGAGCGCGTTCTTGCCGTGCAACGCACAGTCGGTCGAGCGGTCGCACCACGCGGCGAACCGCAGCAGCGCGTCCTCGGTGGCAGCGGCTTCCTCGACCATCGCCTGCCGCATCGGCCGGGAGTGGTCCACCGCGCCGTCGAGCACCATCGTGCGCACCCGGTCCGGATGCTTCGAGGCGTAGACCGCGCCCAGTTCAGTGCCGTACGAGACGCCGAGCCACGAGATCTTCTGCTCGCCGAGCGCGCCGCGGATCGCGTCGATGTCCTCGGCGGCGCTTTGGGTGTCGACGTCCCCGAGCATCGGGCCGGTCTTGGCGAGACAGTCCTCGCCCGCCGCGCGGTTGTGCGCGACGAACGCGTCGTACTGCTGGCGCGTGCTGGGGAAGAGGCCGATCTTCGGGTCGTACAGCTTCGCTTGGTCACAGCTGATCTTCGGATCGCTGAACCACACGCCACGCGGATCGAAGCCGATGATGTCGAAGCGGTCCCGCAACGGTTCCCGTGCCGAGCCGATGACCTTCGTGTTGAGTCCGCCGAAGCGCACGAAGCCGACGCCGGAGCCGCCCGGTCCGCCCGGGTTGACCAGCAGCGACCCGACCCGGTGCTTCGGGTCGACGGCAGGCAGCCGGGTGAGCGGGATATGCGCGGTGCCGGTTTCCGGATGGGCGCGGTCGATCGGCACCTCGATCTGGGCGCATTGCGCGGTCGGTTCCTGCTGGGTCCCGCACGGCGTCCAGGGCAACGCCGGCGTCGGTGCGCTGACCAGCGGAAGCAAGGTCAGCGCGGCAGCGGCCAGGTTCATGCCCGGCGCACCTGCCCCGTCCGGTCGTCGGCCGAAGTGCGGAGCACGACCGCCTCCGCGTTCTGGACCATCCCTTGCCGCACCGGGATTTCCACCACCGCGACCGGCGTCGTGGCCTGCGGTTCAGGCGAGTGGCCGAGCGCCGCGGTGATCGCGAACGCCCCCACCGCGCCCGCCAGCACCGCGGCCAGCAGCCGCTTTTCGAGTGTGCGCATGATGTGTCTGTTCTCCCCTTCAGACGGCCTTGACGGTGACGCTGCCGCTGTCCGTGTTCAGCTCGAGCGTCTTCGCGTCCGGACCTGAGTTCTGCGGAATGTCGATGCTGCGGTGCCCGCTCTCGCTGGTGCCGGTGACCTGGTAGGACCCGCTGCGCGGCACGGTCACCGCGATCCGGCCGGAGTCGGCCCGCGCCTTGACGTTGCTGGGCTGGGTCAGGCTGAGCTCGATCCGCCCGCTGCCCGCGGAAACGTCGACCGGCCCGCGCAGTCCGTCGCCCTCGATCCGGCCGGACTGGCTGTGCACCCAGACCTCGCCGACGTTGTGCAGTTCGGCCGCGCCGCTGTCCAGCTGGAGCTTGACCCGCCCCGGCACGTCCTGCACCTGCGCGCTCCCGGAATCGGCGGTGACGTCGACGCTGCCGACGCCCGCGAAGTCCAGCGTGCCGGAATCGGAGCTGCCGGTGACCGGGATGCCCGCCGGGACGACCAGCTCCAGGTCGGCGGTGCAGTTGCGGCCGCAGTCGGTGACGACGAGCTGGTCGCCCTCGACGCGGTAGGCGTCGCCGGGCTGGCCGCTGAAGTGGTAGCGCAGGGTCTGGTGCACGCGAGCCGCGCCGGAAGCGGTGCGGATGCGCACGTCGCCGGAACCGTTCTCGAGCTTCACCCCGCGGATCTCCTGCGCCAGCGTCGCGTCGCGGGAAACCGTGGACCCGAACCCCCACCCGCCGAATCCGATCGCCACCCCAACGCCGATCACCGCGATGCCGGCCAGTGCCAGAAGCGGGCGTGCCATGTCAGTTCCCCTCAGTACCACTCTCGGCTGTCCCGAGTGACGTTAGAAGGAGAGGGACCCCGGGGACATCCGGTAAACCCCCCGAAACATCCCTGAGGCGGCGACCGACGGGCCAGGGTCCTAACCTGGCGGCCGGAGAGCCCCGTTGATGCCCAGTCGATCAGGAGGAGCCCATGCCCCAGCCGCCCAATCCGTACGACTACCTGCCGTCGGTTCCGTCGTTCATGCTGCACAGCACGGACATCGCCGACGACGAAACCCTGGCCCAGCAGCACCTGTCGGGCATCTTCGGCGCCGGCGGCGAGGACCGTTCGCCGCAGCTGTCGTGGGAAGGCTTCCCGGAAGGCACCCGCAGCTTCGCGATCACGGTCTACGACCCGGACGCCCCGACGGCCAGCGGCTTCTGGCACTGGGCGGTGTTCAACATCCCGGCTTCGGTGACCTCGCTGCCCGCCGGCGCCGGTGACGCCGCGGGGTCGGGACTGCCTTCGGGCGCGGTCACGCTCAAGGGGGACGGCGGGGTCCGGCAGTACCTGGGCGCCGCGCCGCCTCCCGGACACGGGCCGCACCGGTACTTCTTCGTGGTGCACGCGCTGGACGTGGAGACGCTGGACGTTCCGGAGGACGCTACGCCGGCGTTCCTGGGGTTCAACATGTTCGGACACACGCTGGGGCGGGCTCGGCTGGTGCCGGTTTACGAGAACAAGGGCTGAGGTTTCGCGGTGGGGCCGGGCGTCGCCGGCCCCACGCAACCGTCCTAAGAGGACTGGCGCCCGCGGTCAGCGAACCGCCTCGCGTTCCAGGTACCGCCCCTGCTCATGCTCCGCGAAGCCGAACTTCCGGTACAGCTCGTGCGCGTCCGACGTGTGCAGCATCCACCGGAAGTTCGCCCCCGGCCCGTGGTCGATCATCTCGCGCACGAGTTCCTTGCCCAGCCCCGCGCCGCGCGCGTCGGCCACGACGAACACGTCCGCGAGGTACGCCATCGCGACCCCGTCCGAAAACGCTCGCGCGAAGCCCACCTGGCGGCCGCTCGCCGCGTCGTACGCCCCGACCACCCGCCAAGCCGTCCGCACCTGCTGCTCGACGTGTTCCCGCGTCCGCCACCGGGCCCAGTACGCCTCCCCGGACAGGAACTCCCACACCACGTCGAGATCCACCCGGGCGACGTCGTCGTCCAGCTCGTAAGCACCCACAGTCCTCATAGCGGCAAGGTAATCAGCGCGGTCAAGCGGGTTTGAGCAAGTAATCCACCACCGGACGCAGCTCCTCCGCGGACGGCGGCTCGTCGTCGATCAACCCCTGGATCAGCAGGCCGTCGATGCCCGCGAGGAACACCCGGAACGCGACCTCGTCGTCGTGCCGGACCATCGACGTCAGCACATCCAGCCACCGCCGCGCCGCCGGGCGCAGTTCAGGCTTGCGCGCGGCCAGCAGGTACAGCTCGTACTCCGCCATTGTGCGCCCGCGGCGCGGTCCAAGCGCCTCCGCGAGCAGCCCGGCCACCTCCTCCGCCCCGCGGCTGCCGCGCGACCGGGCGCGGTCGATCATCCAGTACACCTCGGTCGCCATGTCCCGCGCGCACGAGATGAGCGTCGCCACGAGCAGGTCGTCCAGCGAGGAGAAGTGATACGTCGTGGACGTCGTCGGCACGCCGGCCTCGGCCGCGACCGTGCGGTGCGTGACCCCGGCGACGCCGTCGCGTTCGATCACCCGCAGGGTCGCTTCGATGATCTCCGTCCGCCGCTTCTCGCCGCGGGCCTTGCGGCCGTCGGTCTGGATTTTCACGACTGGCTCCCGACCTCGATGAGCACCACCCCGCCGATCACGAGGACCAGCCCGGCGATGATCGCCAGGTTGATCGGTTCCTTCAGGAACAGCACGCCGACCAGCGCGACCAGCGCCACGCCCGCCGCGGCCCAGACCGCGTAGACCACCCCGATCGGCAGCCCGAGCTTCAGCACCCGCGACAGCGCGAAGAAGGCCAAGCCGTACCCGACGACCACGAAAATCGAGGGCGTCACCTTGGAGAAGCCCTCGGAGAGTTTGAGCGAAACCGTGGCGGTCACTTCTGCGGCGATGGCCAAAGCGAGGTACAAGTAAGCACCCATACCTGAAGAAAGTACCTGAACGATCGTCCCACTTGCCAGCGAGGCGTGCACCACATCGGTGGGACTTGGGGCCGGTGGACCGGTTACCCATCAGTAAGAAGCGTTACCCTGCTCGGCACCGGCGCGCTCGCGCGGCGGCACCACCACACCGGACGAAAGGCACCCGACGATGGGCGCTGTACAGCTGACGCTCGGGGGGATTTCCGTCCTCCTGGGCATCGTCGCCTGGGGAATGTTCATCGCGACCATTGCCCGCTTCGTGCGGGTGATCAAGCTCGGCCAGCCGGACGCGACGCGCAACGGCCCGTTCATGCCGCGCTTGATGACCCTGATCAAGGAGTTCGCGGCGCACACCCGCATGGCGAAGTTCCGCCAGGTCGCCCCGTGGCACTGGCTGGTCATGTGGGGCTTCCTGATCGGGTCGCTCGCGCTGTTCGAGGCCTACGGCGAGGTGTTCGTCCCGACCTGGGGCTGGCCGATCCTCGAGGACTGGTCGCTGTGGAGCCTCCTGATGGAGCTGCTGGGCGTCGGCACGGTCGTCGGCGGCGTCGCGCTCGCGATCATCCGGCAGCTGAACCACCCGCGCCGGGCCGACCGGCTGTCGCGGTTCGCGGGCTCGAACTTCAAGTGGGCCTACTTCGTCGAGGCCGTGGTGATCGTCGAGGGCATCGGCATCATCGGCGTGCGCGCGGGCAAGGCCGCGATGCACGTCCACGAGACGCCGACCTGGGCCGCGTTCGTGTCGAACCCGCTCAGCGAGCTGCTGCCCTCGAGCGCGGCGCTGGTGTCGGTGTTCGCCTTCATCAAGCTGATGAGCGCCACGGTGTGGCTGATCGTCGTGGCCCGCACGATGACCATGGGCATCGCCTGGCACCGGTTCAGCGCGTTCTTCAACATCTACTTCAAGCGCGAGGCCGACGGCGGCGTCGCGCTCGGCGCGGTCAAGCCGATGATGAGCAAGGGCAAGGTGCTCGACCTCGAAGAGGCCGACCCGGACGAGGACACCTTCGGCGTCGGCAAGATCGAGGACTTCAGCTGGAAGGGCTGGCTGGACTTCTCCACCTGCACCGAATGCGGCCGTTGCCAGTCGCAGTGCCCGGCGTGGAACACCGGCAAGCCGCTGTCGCCGAAGCTGCTCATCACGCAGCTTCGCGACCACGCCTACGCGAAGGCCCCGTACCTGCTCGCGGGCGGCAAGCGCGACATGGCTGGCGATGAGATCGGCCTGTCCGGGGACAACATGTACGCGGGCATCGACGTCCTCGCGATCGCTGAGTCGCAGAAGGCGCTCGTCGGCGACGACGGCGGCGTCATCGACCCGGACGTCCTGTGGTCCTGCACCTCCTGCGGCGCGTGCGTCGAACAGTGCCCGGTCGACATCGAGCACGTCGACCACATCGTCGACATGCGCCGCTACCAGGTGATGATCGAGTCGTCGTTCCCCACGGAGCTGAACGGCATGTTCAAGAACCTGGAGAACAAGGGCAACCCGTGGGGCCAGAACGCCAAGGACCGCCTGCAGTGGACGGAGGACCTCGACTTCGAGGTCCCGGTCTTCGACGGCGACCTGGGCGACGCGGAGTACCTGTTCTGGGTCGGCTGCGCCGGCGCGTTCGAGGACCGCGCGAAGAAGACCACGCGCGCGGTGGCCGAGCTGCTGCACATCGCGGGCGTCAAGTACACCGTGCTCGGTTCGGAGGAGTCCTGCACCGGTGACCCGGCTCGCCGCGCGGGCAACGAGTTCCTGTTCCAGATGCTGGCGCAGCAGAACGTCGAGGTGCTGAACTCGGTGTTCGAGGGCCGGGAACGCAAGGCGCGCAAGGTGGTCGTCACCTGTGCGCACTGCTTCAACACGCTCGCCAACGAGTACCCGGAGCTGGGCGGCCAGTTCGACGTCGTGCACCACACGCAGCTGCTCAACCGCCTGGTGCGGGAGAAGCACCTGACGCCGGTCGCGCCGGTCGCCGAGGACGTCACCTACCACGACCCCTGCTACCTGGGCCGGCACAACAAGGTCTACGACGCTCCGCGCGAGCTGGTCGGCGCGTCCGGTGCGCAGCTGCGCGAAATGCCGCGGCACGGCGACCGCTCGATGTGCTGCGGCGCGGGCGGCGCGCGGATGTGGATGGAAGAGAAGATCGGCAAGCGGATCAACGTCGAGCGCGTGGACGAGGCGCTCGGCACCGCCCCGTCGAAGATCGCGACCGGCTGCCCGTTCTGCCGCGTGATGCTCACCGACGGCGTCACCTCGCGCCAGAGCGACGGCCTGGCGAGCGAGAAGGTCGAGGTCGTGGACGTCGCGCAGCTGCTGCTGACGGCGGTGAAGCGCAAGCCGGAGCCGGCCCTGGTCGCTTCGGGCGCACCGTCGCTGGACGAATCGGACGCGGAACTGTCGGCCAAGCCGGACGTCCCGACGGACGAGAAGCCGACCGGAACGCCGTTGCCGGAGGGCGACGACTGAGTTTCTCCCTGAAGACGGCCCCTGGCATTCGCGGATGCCAGGGGCCGTTTCGTTTGCGAGACGCGAACAGTCGGTGCTGGTCGCGCGCGTATCAGTCCTCGTCGTGGCCGCTTGCAGCAGGCGGCGTACCCCGCGGTGCAGTTAGTCTTTCCGGCGTGAGCGACGAATCGGAAGGCGGCGGCGAAAGCACCCTCACCGTGGTCCTGGCGGGCGGGGTAAACCTGGCGATCGCGGTGCTGAAGCTCGTCGCGGGCATCATCACCGGGTCGGGCGCGATGTTGTCGGAGGCCGCGCATTCGGTCGCCGACACCATCACCGAGGTCCTGCTGCTCACCGCGTTGAAGCGGTCGGAGCGGCCGGCCGATCGCCGCCATCCGTTCGGGTACGGCAAGGAGCGTTACTTCTGGTCGTTGCTCGCCGCGGTCTCGATTTTCGCTTCCGGCGCGGTTTTCGCGCTGTACGAAGGATTTACCACCGTTGTCGGGGAAGGCGCGGAGCAGACGAAACCGATCGTCGGCTACATCGTGCTGGGGCTGGCCTTCGCGCTCGAATCGGTGTCGTGGGCGCAGGCGGTCCGCCAGGTCCGTCGCGACGCGAAGGCCGAACAGCGGTCGTTTTTCGCTTACCTGCGGATGATTGATGACCCGGCGCCCAAGACCGTGCTCTTCGAGGACTCGGCCGCGCTGATCGGTCTGTTGCTCGCGTTCGCCGGGATCGGGCTGCACCAGCTGACCGGCTCGGACGTGTGGGACGGGATCGCCTCGATCCTCATCGGCGTGCTGCTCGCGTGCGTCGCGTACCTGCTGGGCAGCACGAACCGCGGTCTGCTGGTCGGCAGGCAGGCGGATCCGCGCCTGGTCCGGGGCATCCGGGACCACCTCGGGGACGCGCCGGAAATCGACGCGCTGGTGGATTTGCAGACCATGCTGATGGGCACCGATCAAGTCCTGGTGTGCGCCCGCGTGGACTTCGACGACGCCCTCGGCGCCTCCGACCTGGAACACGCGTGCGTGCGGCTGGCGGACGAACTGAGCGAGCGGTTCACCGACGTCACGGAGGTGTTCATCGAGCCGGTGCCGCGGACGGATCCGAAGCTGCGCGCGGCCGTGCTGGCCCGGTACGGGCTCCCGCCGCGACCGAATCAATAACCGAAGTCCTGCGTCCAGTACCAGCCGTCGGTCGTGACACCGACGCCCAGCTTCTTCAGCGAGCAGTTGAGAATGTTCTTGCGGTGCCCGCTGGAATTCATCCACATCTGCATCACCTGGTCCGCGCTGGTCGCGCCTTTCGCGATGTTTTCCGCGCCCGGCTTGGGATAACCCGCGGCGGTGATGCGGTCGGCGAAGCTCTCGCCTTCCAGGGTGTCGTGGGAGAAGTAGTCGCGCTGGGACATGTCGTCGCTGTGGCCCTGCGCCGCCTGGTCGAGATGCTGTTCCTCGGTCACCGGGGCGCAGCCCGCTTTGTCCCGCTCGTCGTTGACCAGCGCGAGGACCTGGCCCGCCAGCGTCGGCGCGCTGCGCGGCTTGGGCGAGGGCTTCGCGCTGCTGCTCGGCGGAGTGTCCTCTTTGGACTCTTGAGCGGGTGACGAAGGAGGCGGCGCGACGGTTCCCGATGCCGACGACGGTTCCTGCGTCATCGCGGGCGCGCCGGTGCTCGGGGCCGCCGACGTGGTGGACCCCGGCGACACCGCGAACGGCCGCAACGCACCCGCGGAGACGCCGTCGTCGCGCGTTTCCGGGACCGCGACGCTCAGTGTGCTGAGTTGCCCGGAGCGCAGCGCGAACGTCGCACCTGCTGCTCCGAGACCCCCGAAAAGCACACTGAGAGTCACGCTCACGACCCGGACGCGCACACTAATGGAGGACACAGCCGCGGAAACTATCACGAACTGATTACGACGGTTACCTCCAAATTGCGCAGCGGCCGGTCACCCACTACTCAGCGTCGAGCACCTCGAGATACCCCTCCGTGCCATTGACCCGGATCCGCTGTCCGTCCTTGATCAGCTGCGTGGCGTTCTGCACGCCGACGACCGCGGGCAGGCCGTACTCGCGCGCGATCACCGCGCCGTGCGTCATCTGGCCGCCCACCTCGGTCACCAGGCCGGTGATCGCGACGAACAGCGGGGACCAGCTCGGATCCGTGTACGCCGTGACGAGGATGTCGCCCGGTTCGAGATCGGCGTCGGCGAGGTCCAGGATGACGCGGGCGCGGCCCTCGATGGTCCCGGCGGACACCGGCAGCCCGACCAGCGCGCCTTCGGGCAGGTCGTCGCGGCGGTATTTGCCGGAAACGGCCTCGCCGTCGGAGGTGAGCACGCGGGGCGGCGTCAGCGATTCGTAGGAATGGAACGCTTCCTTGCGCTGCTGGATCAGCTCGCGGTCGACCTCGTTCGTCCGCACCACCTCGCGGAATTCCTGCAGCCGCAAGAAAAAGAGGTCTTCCGGCTCGGCGAGCACCCCGGCCGCCACCAAGCGTTCAGCCTCGCCCAGCAGGGCTTGCTTGTACCCGAAATAGCGGCTGACCATGCCGTACTTCGGGTACTCGCGGTATCCGGTGAACGTGCGGACCCGTTCGATCATCCGCTCGGTTTCCTCGGCCTTCGCCTCGCCGTCCGGCAAGGCGCGCAAGCGTTCCAGCACTTCCCGCGCCTTGTCCAACGCCTCTTGGCGGCCTTGTTCGAAGCGGCGCTTCCCGGCCCCCGGCTCGAAGTTTTTGATGTTGGACAACAACATCGGCACCAGCGCGAGCGGCTGTTCGCTCCACCGCGGCCGGGTGATGTCGATTTCGCCGACGCAGCGCATGCCGTATTTGTCGAGGTACCCCTGGATCGCGGCGCGCGATTCCTCGCCGCCGGCCAGCTTGGGCAACTCGTCGAGGAAACCGTTGTCTTGGACGTCCTGCAGGAAGGCGACCACCTCGGGATGCTCCCGGAGCACGTCCGCGACGTCGAGGAGCGCGAGGCCCATCTCCGCGGTGACGTTGTGCGGGACGGACTGGGTGAGCGTGTCGGCGACGTTCTTTTCGCCGAGCCACTCCTGCAGGTGGTCGTTCAGCCACCAGGACGCCTGCATCGCCGCCGTGAACACCTGGTGGCTGCGCGGATCGAAGAGGATCCGGCGCATTTCCTCGATGTCCGCGAAAAGGAAGTCGAGCAATTCGTTCCCCGACTTCGCGGCGATTTCGCGCCGCAGCGTGGCGAGGGAAGCCTCGTTGTGCTGGATCAGTTCGGTGACGACGGCCGGATCGGTTTCGATCGTGGCCGGTGCGACGCCGGGGACCTGCTCGCCCGGTCCGTCGTCCTCGGACAGCGGGAGGAAGCCCTCGCGGGAGAGGACGGTCTCCAGCGCGTCGCCCATCAGCGGGTCGGATTTCCCGGCTACCGCGAGGAAACCGGCCCGGCTCTTGGCCACGGACAGCAGCGGGGTGGCGTCCGCGAACAGCCGCCCGCCCGCCTCGGCCATCGGCCGCGGGGTCGTCAGCTGCCAGACCGACAGGCCCAGCGGCTTCATCGCGTCGGTCATCATCTGCTGGTGGCCGACGGAAACGTAGACCCGGTTTCCCTCGCCGGTGGCCTCGGGAATCGGGAACAGTGTGGTGATGGGGCGGCTCTGGACGATCTGGAACTCGTCTTCGGCCAGGCACCACTCGATGTCCTGCGGACGGCCGAAATGCGCCTCGATCGTGCGGCCGAGGGACACGAGCCGCAGCACCTGGTCGTCGGTCAGCGCGGCCTGTTCCTGCTGGTCCGCGGCGATCACCTGCTCTTCGGTGCCGCCGCCTTCGACGGGCAGGATGGCGCGCTGCTTGGCGGAAATCGCCTTGTCGACGATCTCGCCGTCGCGCACCTGGTAGTTGTCGGCGTTGACCAGACCGGACACCAGCGCCTCGCCGAGTCCGAAGCTGGCCTCCACGATGGCGACCTTCCGGTTGGACGTGACCGGGTCGGCGGTGAAAAGCACCCCCGCCGCGCGCGGAAAGACCATCTCCTGCACGACCACGGCCATGTGCACTTTCCGGTGGTCAAAACCGTTGCGCAGCCGGTAGGTCACCGCGCGTTCGGTGAACAGCGACGCCCAGCACCGGCTGACGTGCCGCAAAACCGCCTCGGTGCCGAGCACGTTGAGGTAGGTGTCCTGCTGACCGGCGAAGGAAGCCCCCGGAAGGTCTTCCGCGGTCGCGCTCGAGCGGACCGCGTAGGCGCGTCCGTCCACCAGCGCGCCGGTGATCTCCGCCGCCAGATCGTCCGGAATGACGATCGCTTCGAGCGCCTGGCGGACCTCCGCGCTGCCCGCGCTGATCGCGTCCCGGTCGTCCGGGTCCAGGTTCGCCAGCCGGTCCAGCGGCCCGGCCAGTTCCGGCGCGTTCCCGACGATCCGCTCGAACGCTTCGGTCGTCACGCAAAAACCGGGCGGCACGCGGACCCCGTCGATCCGCGCGAGTTCGCCCAGATGCGCGCCCTTGCCTCCGACGATCGCGACCTGCCCCCGGTCGATCTCCTGGAGACCGAGCACGTAGCTGCCCATTCGTTCGTTTCCCCCGTCTGTGGTCGTTCCCGGCTTTCGTTCGCCCGTCGAGCGGCAGCCTGTTCGGCTGGAGATTCTGCGGTACCACCCGGGTCTTGCGGCAAGCCCCCTGATGCGTTATAAGTTAAATACGGCAGGGAGAGATGTTCTTCGCTGCCTTTTCTTTTGCCTTCCTCACGGGCCGACCTTCGTCGTCGTGACGGCGTCCTTGGTGACTGTCCGCCCGGTCTGGTCAGCAGCGGTTGCGGTAGTCGTCGTGGTCATGTCCGCGCGAGCCGAAAGCGTGCAGGCGCGGGTGACCTGTTCGCCAGGGGCCAACTGGGGGACGGTGAACGAGCAGGCCGGGTCCGCGTCGCGAACGGTCACCTCGTGCAAGGGCGCGTCGCCGGTGTTGCGCAGAGTGCTCACGTACGTCACCGGGTCACCCGGCCGGATCGGCTGCTGCAGGTGATCGCGGCGCAGGTCCAGCGCTGGGTGGAGCACCGCGAAGCCCGCTGTTCCGGTCGCGGTGACCGGCGGACCCCACGGGGCGGCCGCGGTCGCGGTGGCCGGGGCGGCGGCTGTCGCGGCGGGAGCCACGCATTGGTAGCGCTGGATTCCGCCGACCGGCAGCTCGGCGAAGGTGTGCCCGCAGGCGGGGCCGTCAGCGACCTGGATGTCGTGCAACGGCTGGTCGCCGGTGTTGGTCAGCACGACCTCGAACGGCACCGAGTCGTCGGCTCGATACGCGCTGCCGGTGGTGTGTTTGGCGACCGCCAGTGCGGGCTTCTTCACCTTGAACGACGCCTGCGCGGAGGCACTCACCGTGCGCTGCGTCGGGTCGGTGCCGGTCACCGTCGCGGTGTTCGTGAACCCGTCCGGACCTGCGGTGATCGAGCACTGGTACTCGATTTGCGCATCCGGGGCCAGGCTCGGGATCTGGTGCGCGCAGACCGGGGTTCGATCGTCCACAACGGACACCGCGGTCAGCGGGACGTCGCCGACGTTGCGGACCAGCAGCGAGAACGTGACCTTGTCGCCCTGGCGCACCTCGTACGGCTGGGCGTCCTTCATGATCGCGAGTTCCGGGTGGATGACGTCGATCTTCGCCGAACCGGACGCGGTGACCGGACGGTTCGTCGGGTCGGTGCCGGTCAGGGTCGCGAGGACGCTGAAGTCGTCCAGTTTGGCCTTCACCGTGCACTGGTAGCTCTGCGCGGCACCGGGTTCGAGGCGGTCGAATTTCTTCGGACAGGCGGGATCGGCACTGGTCACCGCGGTGAGCGGGACGTCGCCGGTGTTGGTCACGGCGACCGTCACGGTGAGGGTGTCGCCGGCCCGCGCGACTGTCGGGCTCGCCGCGGTCATCACGGTGAGCGCCGGGTGGATCACGTCGATGTGCGCGTCGGCGGACGCGGTGAGCGGCGGGCCCGCCGGCGGAGTGCCGGTCACGTGCGCGGTGCTGACGGCGTCGTCGGCGGGGGCGGGGATAGTGCAGTCGTAGGCCTTGTTCGCTTTAGGGGCGAGGGTGTCGAGGGCTTTCGCGCACGGGCCCTGGTCGGTGACCTTGACGTCGGTCAGCGGGGCGTCGCCGGTGTTGGTGGCGGTGATGGTGAAGGTGACCGGGTCGCCCACGCGGAAGGGGCCGCCGTGGACGGTCTTCGTCAATGCCAATCCGGGGTGCACGACAGTGAACGCAGCGTCCGCGGTGGCGGTTACCGTGCCGCCGATCGGGTCAGCGGCAGTCACCTTCGCGGTGTTCGAGTAGCCGTCGTGCCCGGCTTTGGTGGTGCAGGTGTAGTGCTGTTCTTCTCCGACGGCCAGCGCGGGGAAGTCGCGGGCACAGCCCGGAGTCTTTTCGTCCACAATGGACGCTTTGGTCAGCGGGACGTCGCCGCTGTTGCGCACGGTGACGGTGAAGGCGACTTGGTCCCCCTCACGCACCTGCGTCGGCGCGACAGTCTGGGTGAGCTGGACGGCGGGGTGGATCACGTCGACGTGCGCGCTCGCGTTCGCGGTGACCGGGCGGCCGGACGGATCGGCGCCGGTGACCGTCGCGTCGCTCGTGAGGTCGTCAGTCGCGGGCCGGGTGCAGGTGTACGTCTGCTTTGCTAGCGGGGCAAGGGTTCCCAGTCGCTTCGCGCACTCCGGGACGGCAGGGTCGGCAACCTGAGTGTCGTGGAGTTCGGTGTCGCCAGCGTTCGTGACGGTCAGGGTGAACGTCGCGGGCTCGCCCGGGCGCACGACCGTCGGTGCCACGCTCTGCGCGAGCGTGACGAGCGGGTGGATCACGTCGATCGCCGCCTCGGTCGCCGCGGACACCGGCGCTCCGACCGGCGGTTTCGCGGTGACCTGCAGTGCTTCGGTCACGTCGGTGCCCGGCGCGGTCGTGGTGCAGTCGAAGGTCCAGTCGGCTCCGGGGGCGAGCGTGCCGTGCTGCTGCGCGCAGCCTTCGGCGCGGGCCATCGTCGTGACGGCCAGTCCGGTGAGCGGCACGTCGCCGGTGTTCGCCACGATCACGTGGACCGCAACGGCGTCGTTTTCGCGGAATGGTCCACCTTGGACGGTCGCGGTCAAGGACACCGCCGGGTGCTGCACGGTGAACGACGCGCTCGCCTTCGCGGTGACCGGCCGTCCGGTCGGGTCGGTGCCGGTCACGGTCACGTCGTTCGGGAAGCCCTGTGTTCCGGCGACCGTGCTGCAGGTGAAGGCCTGCTTGCCTTGGACTGCAACGGTTCCCAAAGTTCGCGCGCACTCCGCGACCCGGTCGTCGGCCACTGTGACGTCGTGGAACTCAGCGTCTCCGGTGTTGCTTACCGTGACAGTAAAGGTGACGCGGTCCCCCTCGCGCACCTGCGCGGGCGCGGCGGCCACCGCGGCTTCCAGCGTTGGGTGAACCACGTCGACCCGTGCGTCCGCCGTTGCGCGCTGTGTCGTTCCGAGCTGATCTTTGCCAGTCGCGACCACGGTGTTCGTCACGTCGTCCGCCGGGGCTAACTGTTCGCATTTGTAAGTCTCGACCGCGTTGGGCGCCAAGGTGCCGAACTTGCGGACACAACCGGACACGCTGTCGTCGGCCACCGCGACGTCGTCAAGCGGCACGTCGCCGGTGTTGCGCACAGTGACAGTGAAGGTGACACGGTCCCCTTCGCGCACCTGCACGGGGGAGACCGCGGCGGTGACTGCCAAGGCCGGATGGATCACCGTGACGGTGGCCGAGGACTTGGCCGAGACCGGTCGACCGGTGGCGTCCGTACCAGTGGCGGTGACGGTGTTTGTGGTGGTGCGCGCCGGTTTCGCGGTGCAAGAGTAGGTCTGCTGGGTGCCGGGCGTGAGGACGCCGAAGGACCGCGAGCACTCCGGAGTCGTGTCGTCGGTGACGTCGACCGGGTTGAGCGGGCTGTCGCCGGTGTTGCGCACGGTCACGTTCCAGGTGACCTGGTCCCCGCCGTGCACCACCGGTGGGACGGCTGCCTTCGATACCGACAGCGCAGGTGCGATGAGAGGGACTTTCGCGTCGGCGGTCGAGCTGACGACCTTGCCGAGCGGGTCGATCCCCTTCACGGTCGCGCTGGCCCCGTCCGGCAGCGGCACCGCTGCCGTGCAGGTGCCCACCACCGATTGGCCCGGCGCGAGGGAGCCGATGGCACGAGCGCACGAGCGGACCGTTGGGTCGGCGATGGTCACGTCGTGCAGCGGAACGTCGCCCGAGTTGGTGGTCCTGAGCGTGAACGTCGCCTGATCACCCGCACGATAAGCCGGTTTGTCGACTTGATGGCTCAACGTCAGAGCCGGGCGGAGGACATCGACGTTGCTTCCCGCCGACGCCGACAGCCGCTGTCCGCCGGAGCCCACGCCAGTCACCTTGACCGTGGAGACAAACCCCTTGTCCGGCGCGGCGAAGGTGCACTGATGGCGCGCGCTGGACCCCGGAGCGAGGGTGCCGATCTTCTTGCCGCACTGCGGGTTCTGCTCGTCCACGACGTCCACATCGGACACCGGAACCGACGCCGGGTTCGTCACGCTCACCGTGAACGTCACCTGGTCGCCCGCGTGCACCCGGTGCGGTTCGGCGACCGCCGCGACCCGCAACTCCTGCTGCGGCCCGGCCTGCGCCACGGGGGCGGCGGGGGTCAGCAACGTGGCCGTCAGGCCGAGGACTGAGAGCAGACGTTTCCCGGCCGAAACCATGCGCGCAAGTTTTCCACCATCCGGTGACGCGGCGGCGATTTCCTACCCGGCAGTGGGATTACCTCACTCCGCTGAGCGATGAGTGAGACGCACGGTTGACTCGTGGGTGATCGCCGCTGCCTGATGGAGGAAGCCGATCACCGTTTGGAGTTGCTCGTCGGTGTAGCCCGCCGCGGCCGCTTTGGTCGCCGCGACGATGTAGTCCCACAGCGGAGCGGCCCGCTCGACGTTCTCCGGAGCGACCCCGACGAGCACTTTCCGCCGGTCGTCCGGATGCGGCATCCGATTGACGACCCCCTTGCGCTCGAGCCGGTCAATCAGCGCGGTCACGGACGCGGGCGCGAGCCCGGCGTACTCGGCCAGTTCCTTCGGGGTGAGCGGACCGAGCCGGGCGAGGTAGTCGGTGACCTTGCTTTCGACCGTCGAGAGGCCGTTCCGCTCGGCGAGCGCGGTGTGGAACATGACCGTCTCGGTCGACAGCTCCCGAGCCCGAAGCAGCAGCTCAGCGACCAGATCCTCGCGTTCGCTTGACATGCCCCCGAGTCTAACGGACTATTTAGTTCGATAGAACGAATTACTTTCCAAGATATTCGAAGGGGCGAATAATGGCACGAGTCTTGATCGCGGGCGGGGGAATCGCAGGGCCGATCACCGCGATCGCGCTGCACGAGGTGGGGCACGAACCGGTGCTGTACGAGGCGTACGACCGCAGCGCGGAGGGCATCGGCGCGTTCCTCACGCTCGCCGTGAACGGTCTCGACGCGCTGATGCCGTTAGGGTTGAAACCGCTGGTCAAAGACCTGGGTTTCGACACTCCGCGGATGACGCTCGGGCTCGGCAACGGCCGTCGGCTCAGCGAGTTCCCGCTCGGCGGGCCGCTGCCGGACGGCACGGTGAGCCAGACTGTCCGGCGGTCCGACCTCTACGTGGCGCTGCGGGACGAAGCCGCCAGACGCGGGGTGCCCACGGAGTTCGGCAAGCGGCTGACCGGGGCCGAGCAAACGGCGGACGGCGTCACCGCGATCTTCGCCGACGGCACGAAAGCCCACGGTGACGTGCTGATCGGTGCCGACGGACTACGGTC
Source organism: Streptomyces sp. AA4 (assembly GCF_000158875.1). Taxonomy (NCBI): domain Bacteria; kingdom Bacillati; phylum Actinomycetota; class Actinomycetes; order Kitasatosporales; family Streptomycetaceae; genus Streptomyces; species Streptomyces sp. AA4. Next base: position 8,291,326 of record NZ_GG657746.1, read on the forward strand.
GACAGTCCGCCGGATCCTCGATCCTTCCGCGCCGGCGCCGCGGTACGTGCCGCTGCTCAACACCGGCGGTTTCGCGCGTGGCCTCGACCTCGACGACGAGCCGGGCGTGATGCACATGGTGTTCGGCCGCAAGGCGTTCTTCGCGCATGTGCTCGCCCCGGACGGCGCGATCTGGTGGTTCTCCAACGTGCCGCACCACAGCGAGCCGACGGAATCCGACCTCGCCGCGATGCGCGGTCCGAGCTGGCGGAAACGGCTGCTCGACCTGGCCCGCCCCGACCGGACCCCGGCCACCGCGATCATCGAGGCCAGCGAAAACATCTACGAACCGTGGGCGACGTACGACTTCCCGACGGTCCCGGTGTGGCACCGCGGCCGGATCGGGCTCATCGGCGACGCCGCGCACGCGACGTCACCGGCGGCCGGTCAGGGCGCGGCGATGGCGATCGAGGACGCGGTGACGCTCGCGAAATGCCTGCGCGACGTGTCCGACCCGGCCGCCGCGCTGACGACCTTCGAGACCTTGCGTCGCGAACGGGTGGAAGCCGTTGTGGCCCAAGGCAAACGCAACGGCGACGCCAAAGCCCCCGGTCCGGTCGGCCGGGTGCTGCGGGACTTCTTCGTCGCGCGGGCGCTGCGCAAACCGGCCGCCGACGACCCGAACCGGTTCATGTGGGACTACCGGATCGACTGGGAGGCCCCGGTGCAGGCGGCTTAGCGCCAGGTGTCGACGCGGTGGAAGTTCTTGTACGCGCGGCTCGGCGTCGGCCCGCGCTGCCCCTGGTAGCGGGACCCGGCCTCGCTGGAGCCGTACGGGAATTCCGCCGAGCTGGACAGCCGGAAAATGCACAGCTGACCGATTTTCATCCCGGGCCACAGCGTGATCGGCAGGTTCGCGACGTTCGACAGCTCGAGCGTGATGTGCCCGGAGAAGCCGGGGTCGATGAAGCCCGCGGTGGAGTGGGTGAGCAGCCCGAGGCGGCCGAGCGAGGATTTGCCCTCGAGCCGTCCGGCGAGGTCGTCGGCGAGCCGGACCTGCTCGAACGTCGACCCGAGCACGAACTCGCCGGGGTGCAGCACGAACGGCTCGTCGCCCTCTTTTTCGACCAGCGAGGTCAGCTCGTCCTGCTGCAGCTGCGGGTCGATGTGGGTGTATTTGCTGTTGTCGAAGACCCGGAAGTAGCGGTCGAGCCGGACGTCGATGCTGGACGGCTGGACCATGGCAGGGTCGAAGGGGTCGATGCCGAGACGGTCGGCGTCGAGCTCTTTGCGGAGGTCACGGTCACTGAGCAGCACGGATGCAGCCTATCGGGCCGCTGGGCGCGGCCGGGGCGCCCCTCCGTCCGAAGACCGCGTTCATCCGCTTGAGGTAGCGCCGGCGCCCGTACGCGCCGAGTGCTTCCTGCAGCGCAGTCGCGCCGGGGACGAGCTGCCGGACGGTCTCGGCCGCGTAATTCACCCCCGCGGCGGCGAGCACCGCGGCCTGCGCGACCGGGTTGTCCGGCAGCCCGAGAAAGTCGGCGTTGTCGCGCCCGAGCACGAGCCGGCTGATCGCGGAGTGCACGCCGACGTTCACCTGCGCGAGCACCTTCCCGGCCGGGCCGCGTCCCTCGCCGATCGCCGCGTGCGTTTCGACGAGGGCGCGGGCGAGCCGTTGGGAGTCGTCGTCGGGGATGAACTCGGTGGCGGCGAGCATCCAGAGCAACCGCCAGGCGTCGTCCTCGTCAGCGGGAAGCAGCTCGTCGGCGACGCCCATCAGCCAGCCGACGTAGCGCCAAAGATGCAGGATGTCGGCCTTCTCGCGGGCGGTGTAGCGGAGGCCGAGGAGTTGCGTGCCGAAGACGTAGACGAGGGAGAAGAGAAGGAGCGTGCCCGCGGTCTGGACCTGATTGACCGGCCGGTCCCACCGCTCGTAATCCCAGTCGGGCCGGTTGTTCATCGCGCGCCGGACGTGCGCGTGCACGAGCCGGATCCTCAGCGCGGCCTGGTATCCGGAGCCGTGTTTCCGAAGCGCCCCCGGCGTAGTGACGTCAATCCACCACGCCGCGGTCTCCACCAGCCGCCGTGGCGCCCGGTGTTCGATTTCCCCAGTGCCGACCAGGGATTTCGTCGCGCGCGAGGCGAGGTATCCGCCCATGAGCGACATGTCGCCGAGGGGAAAGAGCCCGAGCAGCCCGGCGCGGGTGATCGCCTTCGCGCCGCTGACCAGCCGTTGGTGATCGACCCAGTACGGGGTGGCTTCGACGTGCTCGATGAACGGTTTCAAGTTCGGCGGTGCCGGTTCGCCGGCGAGCGCCTGGTCGACCCGGCTTCGCTGGTGGGGTTCCCGGTGCAGCCACTCGACGACCGCGTCGGCCAGCGCGTCTTCCTGCTGCGCGAAGGCCCGGAGCCGGGCGAGCTGCGCCTCGTCGGCGGTGCTGCTGCGGGTCCGGGCGGTCAGGCGGAACCCGCCTTGCCGGAACATCTCGGGGGCCGTCTTCGGGGCCATCTCGGGGTCGTGCATCGCGCACCTCCGCACCGTGGGTCGACAACAAGTGTTGTCACTTTGGCGGGGGAGCGTCAAGGCGTGCCCCGCTGGACATGGGGGCACCGTGGTTGTGTATGCTGGCGAGGCACTGCGGATGTAGTTCAATGGTAGAACATCAGCTTCCCAAGCTGAATACGCGGGTTCGATTCCCGTCATCCGCTCTCTTGCGAAAGCCCCAGGTCAGTGGTTGTCCACTTTAGACCTGGGGCTTTCGCCTATTTCCGGGTCCGGTGGAGCCGAGCGCTGAACAGCCCTCCCGCGAGCACCCCGGCGCAGCCCGCCCACTGGAGGAAGGTGCCTAGCTGGCCAGTCGCAGCGAGGATCGCGACGAGGGCTCCGTAGGCGAGCACGAGGTAGAAGAGCAGCCACAGGAGCAGCCGGGGAGACGAGCGAATCGTGCGGGCGGGGTCTCCCAGGCCGGAGGCCTTGGCAAGGTCGTCCCGCAGCCAGTGCCGCAGTCGCGATCGACGGGTCCCCATTGGTCGAGTATGACATCGGCATCCAGCTAGTCCACTGTGGACACCAAGGAGGCTACCCGGCCTCGGACATCGCGTCTTCCTTCGGAGCCGAAGTTGCCCTGCGGTGGAACCAGAACAACCCGCACAACATGGCCAGCCACACCACTCCGACGATTAGCGCCAAGCGGGTGTCCTCAGCGAACGCCATCACCACGAAGATGAACACCATGAACACCATCGTCAAAACCTGACCCACCGGCCAGAACGGCACCGGGAATGCCAAGCCCTCAGAGGAAGAGCCGCGGCGGGAGCGGTAGTGCGTAAGCAGGATCATGAACCAAACCCACACCGTCGCGAAGGTGCCCACTGACGCGATCAGCAGGAAAGCACTGTCCGGCAACAGGTAGTTCAAGACCACGGCAAGGCTCAGGGCGGCAGCAACCACCAGGACGGTCATCCACGGGATGCCATTCCGCGTAACCCGGGCCATGGCCGCGGGGGCTTGGCCTCGTTGAGCCAGTCCGTAGATCATCCGGCCGGCGCCGAAGATGTCGCTGTTGATCGCGGACAACGCGGCGGTGACCACGACGATGTTCAAAATCGTTGCGGCGGAGTGCAATCCCAGACCGGCGAAGATTTGGACGAAGGGGCTTCCCGAGGTGCTGATCGTGTTCCACGGGTTCAGCATCATGATGATCGCGAGGGTCGCCACGTAGAAAAGCAGGACCCGAACCGGGACTGTGTTGACCGCCTTGGGCATTGCGGTGCGCGGGTCTTCCGACTCGGCTGCGGTGAGGCCCAAAATCTCGGTGCCGCCGAAGGCGAACATCACCAGGGCGAACGAAGCGATGAAACCGCTGATGCCATTAGGGAACCAGCCGCCGTGGGACCACAGGTTGGTGACGCTGCCGGAATGAACACCGAAGAGCAGGATTGCCGCACCGCCGAGGATCATTGCGACGATCGCGACTACTTTGACCAGGGTGAACCAGAATTCCAGCTCACCGTAGACCCGCACGCTGACCAGGTTCGCGGCGGCGATGACCAGGATCGTCAGCACCACCCAGATCCACCGGGGCACGTCGGGGAACCAGAAACCCATGTACACAGCCAAAGCCGTGACATCGGCGACGCAGACGATCACCATCTCGAACGCGTAGGTCCAGCCGGTCAGGAAACCGGCCAACGGGCCCAGGTGTTTACGCGCGTATTCGCCGAACGAACCGGGCGCGGGATCGTTGACCGCCATCTCGCCCAAAGCGCGCAGCACGAAGAAAATCGCCGCTCCGCCGATGAGATACGCGAGCAGGACGGACGGACCGGCCTTGGCGATCGTGTCCGAGGAGCCGTAGAACAATCCGGTGCCGATCGCCGAACCCAGCGCGATGAACCGGATGTGCCTGCCGTTCAACCGGCGGCTCAAACCATCCCCGGACTTCGTCGTCATTGACGGTTACCTCCCGAAATCGGCGGCCCGCGGCGCGAGCGGGTCGGCACAGTAGAACCGATCCGGGTTCGGCCGACCAACCTACGGCGACGGGAAAGCGTCTGCGATTTCAGACGGTCCACAAAGGACGTCAGCCTTCCACCAGTTCCCACGGCGCGCCCGGCTCCGCGCGGTCGAACACCTGGCCCGGCGCGGCGAGCAGGGTCGGCACGACGTCCGGGTACAGCTGCACGACGTGTTCCAGCTCCAGGCCTTCCATCTCGAAATCCTCCGCCTCGGGGACCTCGAAGCCGACGAACAGCCACGTTCCGTCCTGCTCCCGGACGACCTGGCGGACCGCGCGCGCCGGAGCGGCGGCCGTGGTTCCGATTTCGGTCAAGCCGGTGCTCAACTGGACTTCTTCGAGCGGCGAACCGGGGTGCGTCCAGGCGGCGATCCGGGCGTCGCGGTGGGCGAGGTCCTCGTCGACGTCATCGGAATCCGACACCGAGCTGAGCAGCCAGGTGCGGCGGTCCGGGTCCCAGTCCGCGGCCATCCCGGCGGGCACGTCGGCCAGCGCGACCAGGTGCGGCAGCAGGGTCACCGCCTCGCGCAGGGCCATCGCGCCGAACAGCTGGCGGTTGACCTCCATGTCCTCTTCGAACTCGGCACCGTCGCTGATGAACCAGTCGTCGTCATCGTCAAGGACGACGAAGGCCAGCTTCTCCGGGTGATCCACCAGCTCGTGCGCGATGATCACCGGGGATTCCGGGTCCTGCCGCAGCGGCCATTGTTCGGACATCTTCACTCCCCGTCGTCGATTACCTGCAGCCACTCGGCATCCGGCGCCTCGCGAAAGAACACTTCGCCCGGCTCCGCGTCCAGCAGCTCGACCACGTCCGGGTACAGCTCCGCCACGTGGCCGAGCTCCAGCGTGTCAACCTCGACCTCGGTCTGCTCATCGGGGTCCGGCACCTCGAAGCCGACGAACATCCACGTGCCGTCTTCATCCCGGCTGACATAGCGCACGTTGCGGGCCGGAGCGTCGGTCGCGGTACTGATTTCCAGCAACCCGAGGCTGAGGTTCACCTCGTCCATCGGCGAGCCGGCGTGCGGCCAAGCAGCGGCCCGGGCCTCCCGGTACGCGCGGGCCTCCTCGTCATCGCTCGGCACCAGCGGGGAAATCAGCACCCAGGTCCCGTTGCCGGCGTCCCACTCCGCACCCATCCCGGCCGGCAGCTCGGCCAGCGCCTTCAACTGCGGCAACAACTCGACGACGTCGTGCAGGCACACCGTGGCGAACTGCTTTTCGTCCAGCTCCGGGTCCTCGCCGAACTCCGAGCCGTCGCTGACGAACCAGCCTTCCTCGTCGTCGAGCAGTACGTGATCCAGTTGTTCCGGATGCTCGATCAGCCCCTGCGAGACGAGCACCGCCGCGTGCGGTTCCTGCCCCATCGGCCAGTCTTCGGACATGCCCGCTCCCACCCCTCGCGTGTCACTGCGGGCCCATCCCACCAGACCCGCCCGCTCGGGCGCACAGCGCGTCTCCGGCAGGAAATTCCACGGACGTTGGATTAGGCTCGGCGGCATGGTGCTGCCCGAACGTCTCGCCCGGTTCAACCGCGTGGTCACCAACCGGGTCACGAAACCCTTCGCCGACAAGCTGCCCGGATTCGGGGTGATCGTGCACCGCGGCCGCAAGTCCGGCCGCGAGTTCCGCACGCCGCTCAACATCTTCCGCACCGCCGACGGATTCGTCGTCGCGCTCACCTACGGGCCGGACACCGACTGGGTGCGCAACGTGCTCGCGGCGGGCGAGGCGGAGGTGCTCACGAGGGGCCGAAAATACCGCGTGCGCGATCCGGAACTCGTGCATGATGAATCGCGGCGGCCGATGCCACCCGGGGTGCGGCAGTTCCTCGGGCTGGTCGGCGTCACGGATTTCCTTGTGCTGAAACGAGAATAAGGGGTGCGATGCTCACCGGGAAGCTGGTGCGGCTGCGGGCGATCGAACCGGAGGACGCCGAATCGATCTACCGGTGGATCCACGATCCGGAGGTCGGCCGGTACATGACCGGCGATTACCCGCGTTCACTCGCCCAACTGCGCAAGCGCGGCGAGGAACGTCCGGTGAACACCTATGAAAACGTCGTGCTCGGCATCGAATCGCTCGCGGCGGGCAAGCTGATCGGCGTCGTCGACCTGCGCGACGCCCGCCCAGAGATCGGCCGCGCCGAGCTGGACATCTACCTCGGCGAGACCGATCACTGGGACGGCGGATACGGCACTGAAGCGCTGAAACTCATGTGCCGCTACGGGTTCAACGTGATGCGGCTGCACCTGATCGCGCTCTGGGTGGTCGCCGAGAACGAGCGCGCCCGGCACGTGTACCGCAAGGTCGGGTTCGTGGAGGACGGCAGGCACCGCGAATGCCATCGCGGGCCTGACGGCAAGTACCACGACATGTACCTGATGAGCCTGCTCGAGCCGGAACTGAACGACTGAGCTAGCTCTTGACCTGGCGCTTGCCCCACAGGCTGGCGGCGAGCGTCACGCCGATCGCGGCCAGCACGACCTGGGTGATGATCTCCAGCCAGTCGATGCCCTTGGTGTCGGCGTAGCCGAGCCCGCGGGCGATCGCCGTGCCGACGAACGCGGCGACGATGCCGACCAGGATGGTCAGCCAGATGGGGATCGCTTGCTTTCCGGGGGCGACCAGCTTGCCGAGCAGGCCGAGGATCAGGCCGATCACGACCGCGCTGATGATGCCGGAAACCGCCATGGCGAAAACTCCTTCTGCGATAGGACCGGGCTCGGCCGGGATATCCCGGAACCCGGCGGGCCAAACCCGGCTTACCGCCCGCATCGGGTCACCGCCACCGGAGGCACGAAAAATGCCCCGGTCCGGGTGCGGAGCGGGGCATTTTTCCAGCCAGTGCGATCAGAACGCGGCTTCGTCCACGTCCATCAGCGCGTTGTCCGCGGCCTCCACGATGGCGCGGCGCGAGGTCAGCTCCGGCAGCACGGTCTTCGCGAAGAACGACGCGACCGCCAGCTTGCCCTCGTAGAACGGCTTGTCCTTGGCCGACGCGCCGTTGTCGAGCTTGCCCAGCGCGACCTCGGCGCCCTGCAGCAGCTTCCAGCCGACCAGCAGGTCGCCGACCGACATCAGCAGCCGCACGGTGTGCTGGCCGACCTTGTTGATGTTCTGCGGGTCTTCCTGCGACGAGGTCAGGTAGCCGATCAGCGAGCCCAGCATGCCCTGGGTGTCCTCGAGCGCCTGCTTGAGCAGCGCGCGCTCGTTCTTGAGCCGGCCGTTGCCCGCCTCGGACTCGATGAACTTCGTGATCTCGCCGGCGACGTACGCCAGCGCCTGGCCCTTGTCGCGGACGATCTTCCGGAAGAAGAAGTCCAGCGACTGGATCGCAGTGGTGCCCTCGTACAGCGAGTCGATCTTCGCGTCGCGGATGTACTGCTCGATCGGGTAGTCCTGCAGGAAGCCGGAACCGCCCAGGGTCTGCAGCGACTGCACGAGCTGCTCGGTGGCGCGCTCGGAGCCGACGCCCTTGACGATCGGCAGCAGCAGGTCGTTGACGCTGTGCGCCAGCTTCAGCGACGCCTCGTCGCCCTCGCCGGTCCACAGCTGGTCCTGGAAGGACGCGGTGTACAGGTAGATCGCGCGCAGGCCCTCGGCGTACGCCTTCTGCAGCATCAGCGAACGACGCACGTCCGGGTGGTGCGTGATCGTCACGCGCGGCGCGGTCTTGTTCAGCATGTTCGGCAGGTCAGCGCCCTGCACGCGCTCCTTGGCGTACTCCAGCGCGTTCAGGTAGCCGGTGGACAGCGTGGCGATCGCCTTGGTGCCGACCATCATCCGGGCGTACTCGATGACCTGGAACATCTGCGCGATGCCGTCGTGCACCTCGCCGAGCAGCCAGCCCTTGGCCGGGGTGCCGTGCTGGCCGAAGGTCAGCTCGCACGTGGTGGACACCTTGATGCCCATCTTGTGCTCGATGTTGGTGACGAAGGCGCCGTTGCGCTCGCCGAGTTCGCCGGTCTTGGAGTCGAAGTGGAACTTCGGCACCAGGAACAGCGACAGGCCCTTGGTGCCCGGCTTGGTCTCGATGCCGGGACCCTCGGGACGGGCCAGCACCAGGTGCATGATGTTCTCGACCATGTCGTTCTCGGCCGAGGTGATGAAGCGCTTCACGCCGTCGATGTGCCAGGAGCCGTCCTCCTGCTTGACCGCCTTGGTGCGGCCCGCGCCGACGTCCGAACCGGCGTCCGGCTCGGTGAGCACCATGGTGGCTCCCCAGCCGCGGTCGATCATCAGCTGAGCCCAGTGCTTCTGCTCTTCGGTGCCGTTCTTGTCCACGATCATGGCGAAGTTCGGACCCGCCAGGTACATGAACAGCGGGGCGTTCGCGCCGAGGATCAGCTCGGCCGCGGCCCACTGCACCGTCGGGGGCAGTCCGAAGCCGCCCAGCTCGTTGGTGAGGCCGAGCCGCCACCATTCGCCGTCGACGAGCGCTTTGTAGCTCTTCTTGAACGAATCGGGGATGGTCACGCTGAAGGTCTTGGGGTCGTACACCGGCGGGTTGCGGTCGGCGTCGGCGTAGGACTCGGCGAGCGGGCCGGTGGCGAGGTTGTTCAGCTCCGACAGCACGCCTCGGGCGGTCTCCTCGTCCGATTCGGCGAGTACGCCCTTCCCGAGCCGTTCCTGCACGCCGAGCACCTCGAAGAGGTTGAACTCCAGGTCTCGGACGTTGCTCTTGTAGTGGCCCATGTCGTCACTCCGTGTCGTGTTCGGCTTTCCGGCCGGGCACTGGTTCCCTTACTCGCCGGTAACATCAGGATATTACCTACGAGTAACCAGAGCAAGCGAATCCGCCCTTCCAGGGGTGGATATTCGCTCGGAATGACGGGCCTACCAGGGGACCGGCCTCACCGCGTGCTGCGCGCCACGGCCTCCTGCACCGCGGCCGGCGGACCGGCGCTGTCATCGAGCTGCGGAACGAGAATGCCGCTGCGGAACGCGATGGTCACCGCGTGTGTCCGATCGCGGGCAGACAGCTTGCGCAGAATGCTCTTCACGTGGGTTCGCACGGTTTCCACGGACAGGAAGAGCAGTTTCGCGATCCCCGAGTTCTCCAGCCCTTCGGCGACGAGCTGCAGGACCTGGTATTCGCGCCGGGAAAGCGGCATGGCGCCCTTGGGCTGCACGAGCTGCCCGTCGACCGGAGCGGCTCTTGGCGACGGCTCGCGTTTGGGCCGCGCGGTGAGCGCCGACAGCGCCGGATCGATGTAGCGCCGGTCGTGGTGCGCGCGCCGGACCGCCTCGGCGAGCCGCCGCGAATCGACCGCGCGCGGGACGATGGCGTGCGCGCCCGCGCCGATGGCCGCGGCGAGGTACTGCTGGGTGCGGTTGGTGTCGCGGACGAGAGTGACCAGCACGAGTGCCGGGTCGCCCGCGTTGAGCAGCTTCGCGAGATGGCAGTTGGGGTCGAGCGCGGAGTCGAGGATCACGACGTCCGGGCGGACCTGCTCGCACAGCTGCATCGCCGCGTGGTGGCTCGCCGCCTGACCGGACCAGTGCAGGCCCAGCGTGCGGTGCACCATCGCCGCGATGCCCTCGCGGAAAATCGGGATCGGGTCGACGACCGCGACCCCCAGGCTTCGACCGCCGGCTGGCTGACCGGCCGACATGGGCGTTCGGTGGGGCTCGATGCCACGCATCTCGGGCCTCCGTCCATCGAGGTCGCTCCCGGTGACCGGCACACCCCCTCGGCGTGCCGGCCGGTCCCCCCTGCCGGAACCGGCCGGGAACGACACCTTGTCCCTGGTTCGACTCCGCCGAGAGCAGCTTGTGACGCGGTTTCCCCCTCATGGCCGTAACGGCTGGTCGCAGCAAACTCTGAGTAGAAAATGGGCCCCGAAATGCGGAAGGACGGCGCAGCGCGGGTCCGCCCGCGCGGGTTAGCTCTACTGAGGGTTTACCTGCTCGGGTGAATGTCCGATGACCGCCCGTGCGCGCAGCCGACCGAACTCCTCGGCGAGCGTTTTCGGGGTCCAATGGGCGTTCAAACCGCTCGGATTGGGCAGAAGCCAGACCCGAGTTGTCCCGATTGTCCGTTCTTGCGGCCCGACGGCGGCACGGCGCTCGCCGAACGCGACGCGGTAGGCAGTGATTCCGACCACTGCCAGCCAGCGCGGGCGGTACTTCTCGACCTTCTTGGTCAGGATCCGGCCGCCTTCGCGAAGTTCGTCGTCGGTCAGCTCGTCAGCGCGGGCGGTGGTCCGGGCCACGACGTTGGTGATGCCCAGGCCGAGGTCGAGGAGTTCGTCCTGTTCGCTCGGGTCCAGCAGGCGCGGGGTGAACCCGCTGGCGTAGAGCGCGGGCCAGAACCGGTTGCCGGGGCGGGCGAAGTGCAGGCCGAGCGCGCCGGAGTAGAGGCCGGGGTTGATGCCGCAGAACAGCACGTTCAGGTCGGGGGCCAGGACGTCGGGGATGGTGCGTCCGTGCGCGGCGGCTTGTTCGGCCTTGGTGGGTTTGGCGGGCATGGGTCCAGTTTCCCGGCAGGGTGGCGGGCATGAGCGTGACTCCTGACGGATGCCCGGTCGACCTGTATCTCGCGCTGCCCTCCGCTGGCGAGCCGGAGGTGATTCACGGAGCGATCCCGGCGGGCGCCGCGGTGCTCGAACTCGGCTGCGGATCGGGCCGCGTGACGCATCCGCTGCTCGCACTCGGACATCCGGTGGTCGCGGTCGACGAATCGGCGGAGATGCTCGCGCACGTCACGGGCGCGGAGACCGTCTGCGCGCGGATCGACGAGCTTCGGCTGGACCGGCAGTTCCCGGTCGTCGTGCTCGGCAGCCACCTGGTGAACGGGCCGGACCGGCAGGCGCTGCTGGCGGCGGCGCGGCGGCATCTGGCGCCCGGCGGGCAACTGCTGGTCGAATGGCATCCGCCCGCCTGGTTCGATCAGGTCGCCGACGGCTCGGGCGGCCGGCTGGGCGAAGTGCGCATCGCCGTCGAAGGCGTCCGCCGGGACGGCGACCGGCTCTCCGCCACGGTCGTCTACTCCCTCGGCGACCAGACCTGGAAACAGTCCTTCACCTGCGAAAACTTCGCCCTCGAACCGGCGTTGGAGCAAGCCGGGCTGAGGTTCGAGCGCTGGGTTACCGCTGAGCGGGACTGGTTCTCCGCACGACCTTCGAACGCGGGGTAGCCAACGCGCCGCCCCGCTCGGTAGCCTGTGTGATCTCTCGCACAACGGCGTCGATGAGGAGAGCACATGCAACTGTGGCTAGTGCTCGGCCTGGTAGCACTGATCATCGCCATCGCCTCCGTGATCGTGATCCTGGAAGACCGCCGCGCGGCGCGCCAAGCCGCGATCGCGAGGCGGGCCCGGTTAGCGCGTCTTGGCGAGGTCGATCCGCTCGCTCCGGGCAGGCTCCACGCGGAGGGTTGAAGAGACCGGCCGGAGAGCGAGCAGCAGCGCGCCGGCCAGCCAGCCCAGACCGGAGCCGAAGGTGTTGGTCATGAGGTCGTCGACGTCGAAAATCCGGTAGACGAACGGCGCGGTCCCGAAGTTCGCCGTGAGCTGGGTGATCTCGACGGCCAGTGAGGCCGCGAAGCCGATCGCCAGCGCGCCCACCAGGCCGCGGCGCCACAGGACGCGGGCGAAGAAGCCGAGCGGGACGAACAGCAGCACGTTCATCGCGGCCTGCTGGAACGTCTGGGTGGCGAACCAATCCGTCGCCGGCAAACCGTGTTTCACCAGTTCGGTGTGGATGTCCGCGATCCACTGGAACGGCTCCAGCTGCACCGTCTGCTCCAGCCGCCTGCTGTGCGGGCCGGGCAGCGGGAGGAGGACGACCGCCAGCGCCATGCACGCGTAGAAGACGACCGCCGCGGTGGTCACCAGGCTGCGCAACCGCAGGCGGCCGTGGCGCGCGAACTGGAGCACGAGCTGCGGGATCAGGATCGTCGCCCAGACGGCGAGAAACCCGATGAACCCGTACTGCAGGGCGGTGACCTGTGCGTTCGTCATACCGAAAACGCTATTGATCTTCCCGCGCGCGCACTTCGGTCGAAGAGCCCGAGGCAGCGGGGCGGGGATCGGCCAGATGGCCGAGTGCTCGCCGACCGATCGGTCAGCCGTCGCGCGAAGGCGGTTCGTCGTCGCGGTCGACCCGCTCCGAGCGCCAGGCGGCGAAGACGGTGCCGGCGATCAGCAAAAGCACTACAGCGAGCGTCAGCACGACGAGCTGCAATTCCATTTCATCTCCCTCGGCACCTAACGCACGGATCGGCGCCGGGCGGGCGAACGTTACCGAAATTTCCTCCGGCTCCGGCCGTTCTGCCCTGGTCAGGACCGTCCGATTTGGGCAGACTGCTTCGCCGGGCGTCCGCATCAGGGGTCAGGCGGGCGCGAACACCGGAGGAAACATGAAGCTCTTCACCCGGCTCGCGGCCACCGCCGCGGCCGCATTGGCCACCGTGGCCGTCACGAGCGCGCCCGCCGAGGCCGCACAGACCACCGACGTCCGGATCATCGCGTTCAACGACCTGCACGGGAACCTCGAACCGCCGTCCGGCTCCAGCGGGCGGATCACGCTGCCGGACGGGTCCAAGGTGGACGCGGGCGGCGCGGCCTACCTCGCGACGCACGTCAAACAGCTCGAGGCGCAGGTGCGCAACTCGATGGTGCTGTCCTCGGGCGACAACATCGGCGCGTCGCCGGTGATCTCGGCGCTGTTCCACGACGAACCGACCATGGACTTCCTCAACGAACTCGGCGTCAAGGCGTCCGTGGTGGGCAACCACGAGTTCGACGAGGGCTACCAGGAACTGCTGCGCATGCAGTTCGGCGGCTGCAACAAGACCGACGGCTGCCAGTTCCGCAAGAGCTACGACGGCGCGCGCTTCCCGCTGCTCGGGTCCAATGTGTACTTCGACAACGGGCTGCCCGCGCTGCTGCCGTTCAGCATCCAGTACTCCGGCGGCGTCCCGATCGGCGTCATCGGCGCGACGCTCAAGGACCTGCCGTCGGTCGTGACGCCGGAAGCCATCAAGGGCCTCAAGTTCGGCGACGAGGTCGAGGCGATCAACCGCACCGCGAACATCCTCGACCGGCTCGGTGTGAAGGCCCAGGTCGTGCTGCTGCACCAGGGTGACGAAGCGCTGCCCGGCGCGGGTCCGAACGACTGCAAGGTCCAGCCGGACGGCGCCGCCGCGACCATCGCGAAGAACGTGACCCCGAAGGTCGACGCGATCTTCACCGCGCACAGCCACCAGCAGTACAACTGCGTCGTCAACGATCCGGCGGGCCAGCCGCGTCCGGTGATCCAGGGCGCGTCGTTCGGCCGGCTGCTTTCGGTGGTGGACCTGAAGATCGACCGCCGCACGCGCGACGTGGTCCGCTCGCAGACCAAGGCGCACAACGAGATCGTCACCCGCGACGTCACGCCGGACCCGGCCGTGACGAAGCTCGTCGACGAGGCCAAGACGAAGGCCGCGCCGATCGCGAACAAGCAGGTCGGCACCATCACCGCGGACCTGCCCGCGGCGGGCGGGCCGTCCGGCGAATCGCCGCTCGGCGACGTGATCGCCGACGCGCAACTCGAGGCGACCAAGTCCAACAACGCGGTGATCGCGATGACGAACCCGGGCGGCATCCGCGCTGACCTGACGTACAAATCGTCGTCGGCCGGCGAAGGCGACGGAGTCGTCACCTACGGCGAGGCGTTCACCGTGCAGCCGTTCTCGAACATCATGCAGACGATCACGCTCACCGGCGCGAACCTGAAGAACGTGCTGGAACAGCAGTGGGGCCAGTCCGGCGGCACCAAGATCCTGCAGATCTCGAAGTCGCTGCACTACACGTACTCGGCGGGGGCCCCGGTCGGCTCGCGGGTTTCGAACATCACGGTCAACGGCACGCCGGTCGACCCGGCGGCCAAGTACCGCGTGTCGGTGAACAACTTCCTCGCCGCGGGCGGGGACGGGTTCACCGAGTTCAAGAAGGGCACCGACCTGGCGGGCGGGCCGGTGGACCTGGACGCGTTCATCGCCTACCTCGGCGCGCATCCGGGCATCGCTCCGCCGCCCGCGGACCGGATCACCGCGACTCCGTAAGCAAGGTCCGTGAGGGGAACCCTGCGGGACTCAGAGTCCCTCAGGGTTCCCCTCACGGCTTTCGGGCTCTCGTTTGTCCAAGACAAGGGTGAGACGGCGGGGGAGGATGGTCGGCATGACGATGACCTGGGACGACGTGACCGCGTGGGCACAGGAGGAGCTGCCGGAAACCGAGGTGGCGACCTGGTACCGGACGCCCGCGCTGAAGGTCGCGGGCAAGGGTTACGCCCGGCTGCGCACCGAGGCCGAAGGCGGGCTGGTGCTGTTCGTCGGGCTCGACGAGAAGGCCGCGCTGCTCGCGTCCGGCGATCCGGCCTTCTTCACCACGCCGCACTACGACGGCCACGGCTCGATCCTCGTGCACCTCGACCGCGTCGATCCGCAGCAACTGCGGGAACTGCTCACCGAGTCCTGGCGGGCGAAAGCCCCGGCCCGGCTCAGCACATGACGATCGGCTGCGGCGAATACGTCGTGCTGCGGCTTTCCTCCCGGACCTCGCCGCCGCTGGCCAGGTCGTAGAACACCCGGGTGTCGTTGACGGTGAACCCGGACGCGCCCGGCGACGCGTGGCACTGGCCGTCCGGACCAGGCCCGAACTGCACTGGCGGCGGCACCTGGTTCGACGGCGCACCGCTGCGGCCTTCGACGCGGAAGTGCTTGGTGCCCCAGATCTTCACCGTCACCGAGCCACCGCTGGCGCTCGCCTGGATCGCGAATCCGGTCGGATCGTTGTTGCCCAGCTTGAGATCCACCGCGTTGCCGGAACTGTCCACGGCGACCGCGTCCCGACCGGCCGGATAGCGGTTGACGAAGTGGTCGTGTGCCGCGTGGCCGCCGTCGCCCAGCCCGGCCAGGTAAGCCGCGTTGTACAAAGTGGACGAAAGCTGCGACAGTCCGCCGCCGGGCACCGCCGGACCGGTGCCGTCCTCGTCGACCGGCGCGGACGCGTAACCGCCGCCGCGATAGTCGTTGAGGCTGAACGATTCCCCCGGCTTCACGACGACGCCGTTGATGCGCCCGGCGAGCGTGGCGACGTTGTCCGCCGCCGGACCGCTGAGCCCGCCGGTGGTGTACTCGCCGATGACCTCCTTGACGCCGAGCGCGTTCGCGCCGTCGGTGGTCAGGGTCGGGTGTTTCGGGTCGTAGGCGACCTGCAGATCGCGGCCGGTCGGCTTCGCGAGCACCTGGGTGAGGGTCTGGAAAGTGTTGGCCCAGTTGATCTTTCGCCCGTCCTCGGACGGGATGACGGCTGGGGTGCCGGAGTCGAGGGTGATCCGCGCGTCCTTGCTGTCCGCCTCGGTGGACGCCAGGTCCGGCTGGACAGCCGCGCGCAGCTTCTCCTGGTCGATCCGCAGTTCGAGACCGCCGCCCCCGTTGGGCTGGAACTGGAACGAGGACGCGATCGCGGACGGCGGCAGCGTGGCGTCCTTGCCCTCGCCGTGCAGCACCACCGGCGCGGCGACCGCGGGCGCGACCACGGTGTCCAGCAGCCGGTGCACGTCGGCGGAGGTGGTTTTGGCCGGCGTCACCGCCATCTTCAGCGTGACTCCGCGCGGCGAAAGCCAGTCCGCCACCACGGCTTGCACCGCGGCCGGTACATCGGTCAACTCCTGGCCCTGCCGCGGCTCGACCGCGTACGCGGCGACCCCGTTCCCTTCCTTCGGCGTGAACCCGATGCTGCCCTCGACCAGCGGATGGTTGAGCTGCTTCCCGGCGAGCTGCTGAACGGCGTCGGTCACCTCGAGCTGATCGCTGCGTGTCACGACGCCGACCTCGCGGGTGGTGAAGAACGACAGCAGACGCGTGACCGGGCTCCACGGCTGGTGCCCGGCTTGGGCGAGGGTGCCCGGCCAGTCGAGGCCGAGTCCGGAATCCGCGGGGACCAGCGTCGCGGTGACGTCCCCGGCGTGGATCGGCACCGGACGGGTCAGCCGCGGCTGGAGTTCGGTGTGCAGCTTGGCTTCCGCCTCGGCGTACGACAGGCCGCCGACGTCGACCCCGGCCACCTGCACGCCGCGCGGGACGTCGCCGGCGCTGGTCATCAGGTCGACGGTGTAGAGCAGCACGAACAGCCCGAGCAGGCAGCCGACGATCATGAAGCTGCGGCCGACGCGTTTGCGCAAGCGGCGCAACGGCGTGTCCGGCGGCGGGGGCGCGTCGGCGACGGCGAAGATCTCCGTGGCCAGATCGGGTTCGCTGACCAGGGCGGGGTCGTTCAGCAGCTCGTCGCTCAGCAGGTCGTCGGCGAAAGCCGACGAACGGTCTTCTTCACGCAACGCCTGCCTCCCCTGGTACGGGAGCTACAGGTACAGCCCCGTGCCGTGTTCGGTCCGCTCCGTGGCCACCGCGTGGATGTCGCGTTCGCGCATCACCAGATGGCCTTCGCCCTGGATCTCGACCTCGAGCTGGTCCTCCGGGTTGAACAGAACCCGGTCTCCCTGCTTGACGTTCCGCACGCTGTTGCCGACACCCAGTACATCACCCCACATCAGCCTGCGCGCGACTTGCGCGGTGGCGGGGATCACGATGCCGCCGCTGCTGCGGCGCTCGCCTTCCTCCTGCGACAACCGCACGAGAACGCGGTCGTGCAGCATCTGGATCTCGAGCTTGGGCGTGTCCGGCACGCCAGCCATGCTACTGACCGGTTGCCGGGGCCTTGGGCTCGCCCGCCATCATCAGGCTCAGCGCCTTCCCCCCTCCGTTCTCGAACCGCACCGGAACGCCCCAGTCCTGCCGGGTGATCCGGCACGCCGGGTGCTCGCCGCCGTCGTCGCAGCTCGCGGCCTGCGCCACTACCTGCAACACCCCTTCGGTCGCGCCCGGCGCGAACTTGATCCGCCGAACGAGATCAGTTCCGACCCCGGCCCCGTCGGCGAGCAGCTCCGGCGGCGACGCGGTGATCTCCAGCCGCGTCGAGGGCCCGTAGCGCTCGTCGAGCTTCTCGCCCGGCGGCGGGGTGAAGACGACGGAGAACTCGACCTCGCCGGGAGCGAGCACGGTCGGCGGACGCCGCACGGCTTGCCGTTTGCCCGCGACGGCGGTCGCCTGGCCATTGCCCCCGAGCGGGGTAACCCGGTTGCCCGCCGACTCGACGACGTACAGCTCGCCGTCGTGGCGCACCAGGCCCTGCGGTTCGGCGAACCCGGTCGCGAGCGTCGTGACGTCGCGGGTGAACGGGTCGTAGCGGCGGATCGCGCCGTTGTAGGTGTCGGCGATCGCGATCCGGCCGTCGGACAGCACGGCGAGGCCGAGCGGATGCTGCAGCAACGCCTGGTCGGACGGGCCGTCCGCGTGGCCGAAGGTGAACAGGTCGGTGCCGACCGCGGTGTGCACGGAGAACGATTCGCCGGCCGGTTCGATCCAGCGCAGGGCCGAGGTTTCCGCGTCGACGAGCCACAGTTTCTGGCCGTCCACGGCGAATCCGGAGGTCTGGGCGAAGAACGCTTCGTGCACGTCGCCGTCGCGCAGGCCCTCGACGGTGGTGCCGGCGAACCGGCGGATGGTGCCGGAGACCGGGTCGAACACGCTCAACGTGTGGTTTCCGGCCATCGCGACCACGACGCCGCCCGCCGGGGCCCACCAGGTGACGTCCCACGGGCTGGTCAGGTCGATGTCCAGCGCCTTGCCGGTGTCGGTGCCGTCGCGCCACTGTTTCCCGGTACCGGCAACGGTTTTCACCTCGCCGGTGTTGAGGTCGAGGCCGCGCAGGCGGTGCCCGGCGGTGTCCGCGACGATCGCGTGGTAGCCGGCGCGCTCGGCGACTTCGTTGGGCAGCAAGGCGATTCCGGCCGGTTCGGCGAACTGGGCCAGGTCGAACGGCCCGTCCTGCGTCCCGCGCACGCCGCTGCCGAAGCGGCGGATGACGGTCTCGCCGTCGGAGGCGAACTCGACGATGGAGTGATGTCCGGTGTCCGCCACCAGGATCCGCCCGCCCGCGGTGACCACGGCCTTGCTGGGGAAACGCAGTTCGGTGCGCTGTTCCTCGACCGGCACGTACGGGTTGCCGCCGCGCCGGAGCGTGCCCTTCGCGTCGTGCTTGGCGACGAGGTCGGCGATCACGCGGCGTAGCGCCTCGCCGTGGCCCTCACCGGCCGCGACGTGCACGACGTAGCCCTCGGGGTCGACGACGACCAGTGTCGGCCAGGCCCGCACGGCGTACTGCGACCAGAGTTCCATCTTCGGGTCGTTGACCACCGGATGGTGCACCTCGTACCGGCGCACCGCGGCCTCGATCGACGTGCGCTCGCCCTCGCGGCTGAACTTCGGCGAGTGCACCCCGACGGTGACCAGGACGTCGGCGAATTCCTGTTCCAGCGGACGCAGTTCGTCGAGCACGTGCAGGCAGTTGATGCAGCCGCTGGTCCAGAAATCCAGCAGCACCACGCGTCCGCGCAGTTGCGCCAAGGACAGCTGGCGGCCGCCCGTGTTCAGCCAGACGTCGCCGGTCAGCTCGGGCGCGCGCACGCGGGCTTGCCGGGCTTGCGGTGAGGAAGTCACGGGAGGAGTGAACTACATCCGGTCACGCAGTGTTCCGCCAACCACGGCTGGAGAGAAGAACCTCACCCCGCCGAGGGAGCTCATTCCGGCGAAAAAGGACGCGCGGACGCGGCCGGGCGCTACGTACGCTTCGGGCATGACAAACGTTCAGCCGGCCGAAGCCTTCACCGTGGAGGAGGCCCGCGTCCTGCAGCAGAATCTCGGCGAGCCCTTGCGGCCTGGCCTCACGCCCGCCGAACTGAGCGACGTCGAGGACCAGTTCGGGTTCACGTTTTCCGACGACCACCGGATTTTCCTCACCGCCGGCGTGCCGGTGGGCGACCGCTGGCCGGATTGGCGCCACGGCGACCCGGACCAGCTGCGCAAACGCCTGGACTGGCCGGTCGACGGCGTCCTGTACGACGTGGAGAACAACGACCTGTGGCTTCCCGAATGGGGCGCCCGGCCGCGGTCGATGTGCAACGCGCTGGCGGTCGCGCGACGGCAGCTGGCGACGGTGCCGCAGCTCGTGCCGGTGTGCGGGCATCGGTATCTGCCCGGGGCGGCCGGGGAATCCGGGTATCCGGTGCTGTCGGTGTACCAGACCGACGTGGTCTATTACGGCTGGGACCTGCGCAGTTACCTGCGGCACGAGTTCGGCGGGGAGCCGCTGGGGGAGGAACCGGCGAACGTCCGGGTCGTGGAGTTCTGGTCGCGTTTCGTGGAGTGAGCTGTGTCTTTGGCGCCGGCTTCGCCGGCGCGGCGGGATCGCCTTCAAGTCGGCGTCTGACGGGAACGACGCACCCGGCCGGGGGCCGCGCACGCCGCTCCCGCCAGACGCCGACACGATCCCGTGTTCGGGTCGGGT
>NZ_GG657746.1:8311321-8455084 GCF_000158875.1 Streptomyces sp. AA4
ATATATATATATATATATATATATATATATATATATATATATATATATATATATATATATATATATATATACTTAAAGGCGATCCCGCACGCGACGGCGGAGCCGGCGCCAAAAACACAGATCAGGACTCTCTCCGCAGCATCCGGCTGACACCCGCCGCGACGGTCGTCGCGAGGACCCAGCCGGACGCGGTGAACCCGGCCGCCACCCAGTTGTCCGCGCCGTGCATGTACCAGCGCGACTTGTTGCCGAAGTCGACGATCGGCACGAGCAGGTCGGCGGTGTAGATGACCGGATTCCACTGCAGGCCGGAGTCCTGCTGGTTGACCAGGCAACGAGGTCCGCTGGTCATGTAGCGGCCGGTGTGGTCGTTGACGCAGTCGTCCTTGCCGAGGCCGAACCAGAGGCTGCCGAGGACCAGCAGCGTGAGCAGCCAGCCGAGCGCGCGCACCGGACGGAAGCCGTAGCCGACCATCGATCGCTGCAGCCAGCTCCATACCCGGACGCCGGGGCCGAAGAACTTGAAGCCCTTGGCGAGCGCTTCGTAGCGGAACTGCTGCTTTCTCAGCGCGACCGTCGAGGCGTGCTCCTCGTTACCGGCTGCGCGCAGGGTCGCGGCGAGCTGGTCGTACGGGCCGGGTCGGTAGCCGCGCATTGCTTTGCGCAGCAGTTCGATCCGGTGGTCCAACGCTTTGTCGTCGTCGAGCGCGATGCCGTGTTTCAGGGCGTCGTAACGGAAATCTTCCAGTTCCAGGCCGTCGGTAGCGTTCCAGATCTCCTCGTTGTCGGCCAGCGCACCGCAATGCGCCCTGCGCAACCGCACTGAGCCGGTCGGCGCTTCCGCGGGGGACAGGATGAACTCGTCCGCCGTGACGTCGCTGGCGTCGAGCGCGATGTCGTGCGGAGCAAGGGAGCCGAGCTTCGCGCCGTGCATGTCGAGCCTTCGCGCGATCTGCGCCCCGTCGAGGTTCACGCCGCCCTCGGCCAGGAATGGGCGGTCCTTGTCCTCGGTGAGCACGAGGTCGCGTCCGATCCGCGCGGTCCGGATGTCGAGGGAGAAGCTGCTCGATTTCCGTTGCCCTGGCTCGGTCAGCAACGTGCCGAACATGTTCACGCTGCCGCCGATTTCCGCGCCTTGCAGCCGCAGGGTGCCCTGTAGCGTGGCGTCGGTCAGCTGGAAATTCCCGGAGATTTTGGCTCTCCGGGCGGAAAACACGTCGCGCCCCGGGTGGAGGAACATCGAATTCCAGGCGAGGAAGTTGCCGCCGACCGTGACGTCCGCGAGCCGCAACTGCCCGATCGGCACGCGAAGGTTGGTCGCCTCGATGTCGCCGCCGATCGTGGACCCGTCGAGATGCAGCGCCCGGTCGTAATACGGCGTCGCGCGGCCGCGCACCATGGTGATTTCCGCGCCCGCAAGCCTGAGCGAACCGCCGATGCGCGCGTTGACCATGCGAAGCGTGCCGAAGGCCCGGAGCCCGTCAGACAACTCGAGATTGCCGTCGACCTTGAGCCGATCCGCGACCAACGCCGGCCGCGGATCGAGGTACGGATCGCCGGATTTCCACGCGTCCACGGCGATCGGCCCGCGCTGGTCGACCTGAAGCCGCGCCTCGCGCATGACGATGTCACTGTCCACAGTGGCGCTGGGGAGATAGAGGACTCCCTTGGCGGAGAACCGTTTCCGCTCGCTGGCCGGCCCGTAGTTGTCGACCTCGCACAGCAAACTGCCGCCGATGTGCAGGCCGTTCCCGTTGAACGCGAAGCCGTCCGGATTGTCGAACGTGGCCCCGGAAAAGTTGACGTTACCGCCGGTCCGCATGCCCGGCAGCCGCACCTCGCCCTTGGCGACCATGCGATAGGCCAGCAGCGCACCGGTGATCACGAGGCGGTCGCCCTGAATCGCCTTGCCGTGCGGATGCTTGATCGTGGTCCTGGTGAGCACGACCGACCCGTCGATCACCGCGTCGGTGAGATTGACGGCCGCGTTGGGCATCCCGCGCTCGCGATCGTCCCCGCGCTGCACGGTGGTCGTCTCCATTTCGAACCCGTCCGCCGCGATTTCCACGACGCTGCGAATAAGCCGTACATCATTCCGGCTGCGCAAATTTCGGGCCCGGAGTCCGGGTAGCCAGCATTTCCGGAAAACAAGCCCGAGAAGCGTCGCCTCGCGCACGTCCGGCGGATGCTCGAACCGGCAGCGTTCGAATTGGAAAAGGAAATTGAGGTCGCCGGCGCGAAGATCGAGCGTGCCGGTGATGTAGGCGTCCTCGACCAGCACGATCGGCGCGTTGGTGGCCTGCCGTCTCCAGCGGAGAATGCCGGTGGTCCCAGGTTTGAGCAGGTCCGCGGCCTTCACCTCGTACCGCTTGTCGGGAACCCCGGCAAACGGATCAAGCGGCGGCAAGGTCGTATCGGTCGGCACGAGCCCCTTCTCCCCACGATCGTTCGGCCCTCAGGGAATCGGATCAACGGCGGATGAGCAAGGGGCCGGGTGGAGTAGTGCTTGGCGGGGGTTACCGAGTGCGTGTGGGTGGCTACTGGATTGCTCCACCGCCTGGGCGATCTAACCGGAACGCGCCTCGTGGGTGGTTCGTCCCTGCTATGGTCACGTGCCGAAGCTGATCAAGAACAGAGGGTAGGCCGCGCCCAGGAACCGCGGCCCGTGCGGGGAGGCACGACATGCCAGACGGAACGAACAGCGGGCTGCAGGGCGTCCAGAACCAGATCATCTCGACGGCGCCGACCGCTCCGCCGCCCGGATCCGGGCTGGTCCCGGGAGCCAACGCGGCGACGCCACCGCCTCCGCCGCCGAATTTCGGCGCGCTCGGGTCAGGCCAGGCCAAAGCGGACTTCGCGGCGGCCGCGTCCAACGGCGGCTGGGAATTCAACCCGGAGGCGATGGACAAGGTGATCCAGCAGCTCGAGGACAGCCTGGACAACGAGTACTCGAGGGCCCGGACCATCGCGATTCAGTTCGCGCAGCTCGGCCAGCCGGGTTCGGACAGCGTTACGACGGCATACTCGCAGGCGGCGGACCGCGCCACGACCGCGTACAACGAATTTCTCCGGGGCACGGTCGATTACCTGGACGCTTATGTCCAAACCCTCAAAGACATCCGAACCGCATACGTGAAGCAGGACCACGCCGCGATCGACGCGCTCCGCGGAACCCGAAAGGTCGACTGAATGCGAATTCGTCACGCCCGCCAACTCGTACTCGCCGGCGCGGGTGCGCTGCTGCTGACGGCTTGCGGAGGAGGCTCGGCCGGAGGACAAGCGACACCAGCACCGGCCAGTTCGCAGCCGACAGAAGGCATGCTCGCCCCGAAGGTCGCCGTGCCGTTGACCAACACCGCCCAGTACGAGGCGGACCCCTGCTCCGCCCTCCCGACCTCCGAGGTGGAAAAGGCGGGCGGCAAGGTCAAGGGCACGTCGGTCGCCCAGTCGATGGTGGGCAAATCCTGCCAGTGGACGTTCGACGGAAACGGAGGCAACGTCAGTGCTGGTTTCTTCTCGGGCAACAAGCGCGGCCTCAACAGCCTTTACTTGGAAAACCAAGCCGGGCGGCTGACCACTTTCAAGCCGCACGCGCCGATTCTGGGCTATCCGTCGGTTGTCTACAGCAAAGGCGACGAGGGGACCGGATCGTGCGCGCTGGCGGTAGGGGTGCGCGACGACCTCACCTACACCGTCAACACCCAGTTGCGCTCGGGAAGCCCCGTGGTAGCCGACCCGTGCGGGCTGGCGGAGAAGCTTGCTGCCGCCGAGATCACCCGGTTGAAGGCAGGTTGACGTGGTGCTCACCGGTCATGACATCTTCAACCAGCTCCACAACCCGGGCGACACGACCGGCCTGGACGCGATGGGCGGTGGCTGCGGTGAACTCAAATCCATTCATCACGAGGTAGCCACCAAGCTCACCGAAAGCCAAGCGGCGCTCAATTCCTTCTGGAAAGGACAGGCCGCCGAGACCGGCAAGGCCGGACTCGCCCCGTTGATCGCCACGTCCCACATCGCCGCGGAAAAGATGGACTCGATGCAGAAGTCCATCGCGGAACAGTCAGCGGCGTTCAACTACGTGAAGAACGCAGTTGTCCCGGTCGCGCCGACCAGGCCTGACGACCAGAAGCTCTCGGATTACGTTTCGCTCGGAGCGAGCGACGACGAGATCGCCGCCGCGGAGTTCGACGACAAGACCAAGAAGAATGTCGAGGCGTACGGCCAGTACCAGCTGAGCACCGATCCTCGGACTCAGACCATGCCGATGGATTATCCGGCCGCGCACGATCCGGATGTGTCCTCGACTGGCATTACTCCGGATCAGCAGACTCCGGGGGCCACTACCGGGCGAGTCGGCTCCGGCATTGGCCACCACTCGGCCGGCGGGGGTTCCTCGCACAACTACAGCAGCGGGCCCAGCACCTACTCCGCTCCTCCCGGGGCCGCGGGCATGCAGGCTCCTCCGCCGCCCGGCCACGGCGGGAGTGCGGTTCCGCCCATGACGCCGCCGCCTGGCCACGGCGGGAGTGTAGCTCCGCCCATGACGCCGCCGAATGACAGCACTCGGGCGGCTTGGGCGGATCCCACTCCGCCGCCGACGTGGCAGCCGCCGGTTTCGGTGTCTGGTGGCGGGAATCCTGGCGGGACGAACGGTGGGTTCGGGCCGGTCGGCGGGTTTGGCGGCTTCGGGCCCACTAGCGGTGGCGGCGGATTCGGCCCGGGCGGGTCCGGGTCCGGATCCGGTGGCGCAGCCAGCCCAGGCGGTGGTGCTGGACCGCGAGGTGTCGGTGCGGGTACCGGCGCGGGAGCGTTTGGCGAGGGCGCGGCCCGGCCTGGAGTGGGCGGGGCTGGGGCGGCTGGAGCGAAAGGCCAGCCGGGCATGGGTGGCATGGGTGGCATGGGTGGCGGCGGCAAGGGCGGCAAAGGGCCCGACGACGAGGAACACCAGCGCAAAATCCTGCTGTCCGAAGAGGACCCGGATTCGATTTTCGGGGGTTATGACGGCAATCGGCCGACGCCGCCGGTTATTGGGGCTTAGCGGAATGGGGGAGGGAAAGCGGTGCTGCGCAAGCCCGTTGAGCTGAGCCTGCAAACCTTCGAGGTGCTGCTGGAGCGGCTGAATCTCGGCGACATCCACCCAACGTTGGTGCGCGGTGCGTTGTGGTACTCGCCGGAGGAAAGGCGGCAGCTGGCGGCAGACACGGACCGCGAGTTGCACACTGTTGGTTTGCTGCAACGGGGGCGGCTTAGCGACGAGTTCGTTGAGACAATGCATTTGCTGCAGCGTCCGGGTGTCGAGTACTACTCGTGGGTCAAATCGGAGCGTGGCGAGCGGACGGTGCGGGCCGCCGCGAGTGGGCGGGACGCGGCGACTGTGGTTGCGGTGAACCAGAAGTTGTATATCGCGCCGTGTTCGGCGGATACGTTGGTCCGGGAGTTCGTCGCGTTGCTGCCGGAGGCTCCGGCGGCGCGGGTGCTTTCGCTTAACTGTTCCGACGAGGATCTGAAGTTGGTTAAAGGCGGCAGCCAGCCGTCGGGGCGGACGAGTCCGAGTATTCGGGACGCGAAGCAGGTGCTGCAGTGGCTGGCGAAGCCGCACACCTACTTCGGACGGCTGTACGTCGCGGTCCGGGACGGTCGCGGGAAGCGGCGGCGCAACGAGAATCCGCCGGGGTGGGCGGATATGGAGGAGGGGCGGATCCTGTTCGGGGTGGACAAGTCCGGATGGATCAGCTTGGCCGGCGCTGGGCCGCAGGAGATGGCGAAGAAGGTGCAGCAGCTGGAGAACGAGCTGCGCCGTTAAAAAGGGCCGCCCGGAGAATCTCCGGGCGGCCCCAAGCAAAAAACTCAAGCGTTCGGGTTCAGCACCCGGGCCAAGAACGCCTTCGTTCGTTCATGCTTCGGATCCCCGATGACCTCGTCCGGGGCCCCGGACTCCACGACAACCCCGCCGTCCATGAAGAAGACCTTGTCGGCTACCTCGCGGGCGAACTGCATTTCGTGGGTTACCACGACCATCGTCATGCCGTCCTTGGCGAGCTGGCGCATGACGCCCAGCACGTCGCCCACCAGCTCCGGGTCCAAAGCGGACGTCGGCTCGTCGAAGAGCATCAGCTTCGGTTGCATCGCCAGTGCTCGCGCGATGGCGACCCGTTGCTGCTGGCCGCCCGAAAGCTGGCCGGGGTAGGACCGCGCCTTGTCCGCCAGGCCGACGCGGTCCAGCAGTTCCAGCGCCCGTTCCCGGACCTGGGCCCGAGGCTCGCGGCGGACCTGGACCGGGGCCTCCATGACGTTTTCCAAAGCCGTCATGTGCGGGAACAGGTTGAATCGCTGGAACACCATGCCGATGTTCTTGCGCTGCTCGGCGACTTCCTTGTCCCGCAGCTCGTGCAATCGGCCGCCGCGTTCGCGGTAGCCGACCAGCACGCCGTCGACATACAGCCGGCCCGCGTCGATTTTCTCCAGGTGGTTGATGCAGCGCAGCAGGGTGGACTTGCCGGAGCCGGACGGGCCGATCAGGCAGAGCACCTCTCGGTCGTGCACTTCCAGGTCGATGCCCTTCAGCACTTCGAGCGAGCCGAAGCTCTTGCACACCTTCTGTGCGGAAACAACAGGAGTCACCGCGCAGCACCCCCGCCTCCGGCGCCGCCGCGGCCGAAGCGGTAGCCCAGCATTCGCGCTCCCCACTTGTTCTTCTGCGCGGTCGCCCGTGAAGTGCCCCGGGCGAAATACCGCTCGATGTAAAACTGCACGACCGTCAGCACCGACGTCATGAACAGGTACCACGTCGCCGCGACGATCAGCAGCGGCACTGTCTTGTAGTTCTGCGAATAAATCGTCTGTGCCGACACGAACAGCTCGAAGTATCCGATGACGACGACCAGCGAGGTGGTCTTCAGCATCGAGATGGTCTCGTTGCCGGTGGGCGGGATGATCACCCGCATCGCCTGCGGCAGGATGATCCGGCGCAGCGTCTTGCCCCGGCTCATGCCAAGCGCGGACGCGGCCTCCAGCTGTCCGCTGTCCACGGACTGGATGCCGCCGCGGACGATTTCCGCCATGTACGCCGCCTCGTTGAGGCCGAGGCCCAGCAACGAGGCGACGAACTGGTTGATCAGCGTGTTCGTGTCCCAGCTGATGAAGGTCGGCCCGAACGGAATGCCCAGGCCGATCTTCGAATACGCCAGCGCAAGGAAGTTCCAGATCACCAGCTGAGTGATCAGCGGCGTGCCGCGGAACAGCCAGATGTACACCGACGCGGCACCCGACATCAGCAGGTTCGGCGACAGTCGCATCACCGCGAGCAGCACGCCGCCGACGATGCCGATGATCATCGAGATCACCGTGAGCACCAGCGTGTTCCGCAGGCCGTTGAGAATCCGGTTGTCGAAGAGGTACTCGCCGACGACCGGCCACTGCAACGCGGAATTCGTGACGACGCTGCGGATCACGATGAACGCGACGAACACGATGAGCACGCCGGCGATCCAGCGTCCGTAATGCCGGACCGGGACCGCCTTGATCGGGGTGGTGTCGACCTCCTGCCAGGAATCGGCGGGGCCGGGGGGAGTGGACACGAGTAACTACGTCCTCGATTTCTTCAGGAAGCGGCCGGTTCTCAGGAAGCGGACGGGTTGATCTCCGACTTGGTGATGGCGCCCGAACCCGACAAGCCCCACTTGTCCAGGATCTTCTTGTAGATGCCGGTGTCGATCAGCTTCTGCACGGCGCCCTGCACCGCCTTGCCGAAGTCGCCGCTGCCCTTCGGCAGCACGATCCCGTACGGCGCGGTGTCGTACGGCGCGCCGGCGGCCTCCAGCTGACCGCTGGTCTGCTTCACCGCGTAGTCGATGACCGGCGAGTCGGCCAGTTCGGCCTGCACGCGCTTCGCGGTCAGCGCCAGGTTCACGTCGGTCTGCGCCTGGAACTGGGTGATGTCGATCGGCTGCTTGCCCGC
Source organism: Streptomyces sp. AA4 (assembly GCF_000158875.1). Lineage (NCBI taxonomy): Bacteria > Bacillati > Actinomycetota > Actinomycetes > Kitasatosporales > Streptomycetaceae > Streptomyces > Streptomyces sp. AA4. Next base: position 8,319,282 of record NZ_GG657746.1, read on the forward strand.
CTTGGTGCACGCGGTGTTGCGCTTGCCGAGGTCGTCGACCTGCGTGGTGCCCTTCTGCACGGCCACGTTCTTGCCGCACAGGTCGTCCACCGACAGTTTGTCCGGATTGCCCTTGAGCACCGCGAGCGAGGTGCCCGCGCTGTAGTACGAGATCATGTCGACGGTCTGCATCCGCTCGGCGTTGATCGTGAACGACGAGATGCCCATTTCGTACTTCTTCGCCGAAATACCGGGAATGATGCCGTCGAACGCCGAGTTCTGGAACTCCGTCTGCACGCCGAGCACCTGGCCGACCGCGGTGCCGAGGTCGACGTCGAAGCCGGTCGCCTTGCCGTTCTCGACGAATTCGTTCGGCGGGTAGGTCTGGTCCTGCCCGATCACGATCTTGCCGTCGGCCTTGATGTCGGCGGGCACCAGCGCGGCCAGCGCCGCGTCCTTCTGCGCGGTCGGCGCGCTTTCGGTCCCGCCGGGAGCCTGGCTGGAACCCGCGTCGGTGCCGCCGGATCCGTTGCCGCCCGCGCCGCACGCCATCGTCATGCCGACCAGCGCGAAAGCGGGGAGAAGGGCGAGTGCCTTCATTTGCTGTCCTCGGGCCACTTCGTCACTCCTCGTAGTTCTCAAGGGCTGAGAGCTGGCATATTGCCACTCATAAGCGGGTATGCACAGCACTGCTGCGTCACGGGGAAGTTTCGCACAAGACTTGACCGGAAGACGGGTGTCCGGGCCGTGCGGCGCGGTAAGTCAGGATGTCCCCCATGAACAGCAACCCCGGTCCCCGGCTGCCGCCAGCCGGACGACGTGCGCGAACGGTGAAAGGCCGCCGCGCGGCCCGGCCCGGCGCGCAGTTCGACGGCTACCTCGCCCCGGAGCGGCCGCACGCTGGCGCGTACGACGAGATGTTCGCGCCCGACGGCACGGTCCGCGCGCCGTACCGAGCGCTGTACGGCTCGATCGCCGCGCTCGACGCCAGCGACCTCACCAACCGCTCGCAGGCCCTTGACCGGGCGATGGTGGACCAGGGGATCACCTTCTCGCTTTCCGGCCAGGAGCGGCCGTTTCCGCTCGACCTCGTGCCCCGCGTCCTCCAGGCGACCGAATGGTCCCGGCTCGAACGCGGCGTGACACAGCGTGTCCGGGCGCTGGAGGCGTTCCTCGCCGACGTCTACGGCGACCGGCAGATCCTGCGCGACGGCGTGCTCCCGCGCCGGCTGATCACCTCGTGCGAGCACTTCCACCGCGAGGCATACGGGATCAAACCGCCCAACGGCGTGCGGATCCACGTGTCCGGCGTGGACCTCGTGCGCGACGAGGAGGGCACTTTTCGGGTGCTGGAGGACAATCTCCGCAACCCGTCCGGCGTGTCCTACGTGATGGAGAACCGGCGCACGATGGCGCGCGTGTTCCCCGACCTGTTCGCGCGACACCGGGTCCGGCCGGTCGGTGACTACGCGTCACATCTGCTTCGCGCACTGCGAGCGGCGGCCGCCCCGAACGTCGCCGATCCGATGGTCGTCGTGCTCACCCCGGGCGTCTACAACTCGGCCTACTTCGAGCATTCGCTGCTCGCCCGGCTGATGGGCGTGGAGCTGGTCGAGGGCCGCGACATGTTCTGCCGCGACAACGTGGTCTACCTGCGCACCACCGAGGGCGAACGCCAGGTCGACGTGATCTACCGGCGGATCGACGACGATTTCCTCGACCCGGTGCACCACCGGCCGGACTCGGTGCTCGGCGTCGCCGGCATCCTCAACGCGGCGCGCGCGGGCAACGTGGTGGTGGCGAACGCGGTCGGCAACGGCGTCGGCGACGACAAGCTCGTCTACACCTACGTGCCGGAAATGGTGCGCTATTACCTGAACGAAAAACCCATTCTGCCCAATGTGGACACCTTCCGCTGCTGGCTGCCCGACGAGTTCGACCACGTCATGCAGCACGCCGACGAATTGGTGATCAAACCGGTCGAGGGCTCCGGCGGATACGGCATCGTCTTCGGGCCGGAAGCGTCCAAAAAGGAGCTGGACGCGTTGCGCCGCAAGGTGCGCGCGAACCGGCGCGGCTGGATCGCGCAGCCGGTGGTGCAGCTGTCGACCGTGCCGTCCAAGGTGGACGACCGGCTCGCGCCGCGGCACGTCGACCTGCGGCCGTTCGCGGTCAACGACGGCAAGGAGATCTTCGTGCTGCCCGGCGGGCTCACCCGGGTCGCGCTGCCCGAGGGCAGTCTCGTGGTGAACTCGTCGCAGGGCGGCGGGTCGAAGGACACCTGGGTGCTCGCGTCGCGGTCCTCGACGTCGGAACAGGAACTCGACCGGCCCGCGCTCGGCGATGTGTCCGTTGTGGACGGAGTGGCCGCGGAGCAGGGGCCGGAGCTGTCCACGTCGCAGCAGCAACAACAGCAACAGCAGAGCTGAGGGAGGGAAATCCATGATGCTGGCCCGCAACGCGGAGTCGCTGTACTGGATCGGCCGTTACGTCGAACGCGCCGACGACACCTCCCGCATCCTCAACGTCTCGGTGCACCAGCTGCTGGAAGACGCGAGCGTCGATCCGGACCACGTCAGCCGTCAGCTGCTCGCCGTGCTCGGCATCCCGTTCGACGCGGGCGACGCGCTCGACGTGTGGAAACTGACCGAACTGGTCGCCTACGCGAAGGACAACCCGTCGTCCATCGTCGGCTCGATCAACTCCGCGCGCGAGAACACCCGCGGCGCGCGCGAGGTCGTCTCGACCGAACTGTGGGAATGCCTGAACGCGACCTGGAACGCGGTGCCGGACCGGCAACGGTACGCCCGCCGCGCCGGACCGCACGCGTTTCTGTCCTTTGTGGAGGAACGAGCGGCGATGTTCGCCGGGCTCGCCGATTCCACGATGAGCCGCGACGACGGCTGGCTGTTCCTCGTGCTCGGCCGATCGGTCGAACGCGCCGACATGGTGGTGCGGCTGCTGCTTTCGCGAGTTTCCGACCGCGCTTCGTCGCCGGGGTGGATGACCGTGCTTCGCTCGGCGGGCGCGCAGGACACTTACCTGCGCACGAACCGCGGCGCACTCGACGCGGCGCGCGTGGTGCAATTCCTGCTCCGGGACACGCTGTTCCCGCGTTCCGTTTTCCACGCGCTGCGCCAGGCGGAGGATTGTTTACGCCAGCTCGATCCGGGAATCAACGCCCGGGGCAACGAAAAGTCCGAGGCCGTCCGGCTGCTCGGGCGCGCCCGGAGCGAGCTGGAATTCCTCCATCCCGCGGCGCTGCTGGACGACCTGCCGCGGCGGCTGCGCGGACTGCAGGAAGCGATCAAGGAAGTCGGGGAAGCAGTGTCCATTCAGTACTTCCACACGTCGCCGTGGGTGGCGTGGAGCGGTGCGGAGGTGTCCCTGTGACCTGGCAATTGCGGGTGACGCACCGGACCGGCTACCGGTACGCGACGCCGGCCACCCAGTCGTACAACGAAGCCCGGCTCACCCCGCGTTCGGACCGGCGGCAGACCGCGCTGGCCACCCGCATCGAAACCTCCCCGGCCACCCGCGCCTATCGCTACACCGATTACTGGGGCACCGAGGTCACGTCGTTCGACTTGCACGCGCCGCACACCGAGTTCACCGTGCTCGCGACTTCCGTGGTGGAGACCGCGGACGAGGCGGAACCGGTGCGTTCGGCGACGTGGAAAGACCTGCAGAGCGAGACCGTCCGCGATCAGCGCACGGAGTTTTTGACGCCGACCCCGTATACGCCGAACGACCAGGAACTGTCCAAACAGGCCCGCGCGCTGCGCAAGGGACTGGACCCGGCGGACGCGGTGCTCGCGATCTGCGGCTGGGTGAACGAGCAGTTGAAATACCAGCCCGGGACCACTGGCGTACACAGCACGGCGACCGACGCGTGGCGGGCGCGCGAGGGCGTGTGCCAGGACTTCGCGCACGTCACGCTGGTGATGCTGCGGGCGATCGGCATCCCGGCGCGGTACTGCTCGGGGTACCTGCACACCAAACCGGAGGCCAAACTCGGCGAGAAGGTGGAGGGCGAAAGCCACGCCTGGGTCGACGTGTGGACCGGCGGCTGGTGGGCGCACGACCCGACGAACGCGATCCCGGTCGGCCCGCGGCACGTGTGGGTCGCGACTGGGCGCGATTACGCGGATGTGGCTCCGTTGAAGGGGATTTTTACCGGGGCCAGTCAGTCTACTTTGGACGTTTCGGTGGAACTGACGCGGATGGCGTAGTCACGCGGTCTGCCGCCGACGGGAAACCGCCAGCAGCCACAACAGATACCCTCCGCCCAGCGCGGCCGCGACCACGCCCACCGGCAGCAGTGAAGCGTCCAAAACCCGCTGGCCCACGAAGTCCGCCGCCAGTACCAGCACCGCTCCCATCGCCGCGGAGGCGAGCAGGTTCGGGCCGGGGCGACGGGTCAGGCGGCGGGCGAGTTGCGGTGCGGCAAGGGCGACGAACGGAATCGGCCCAGCCGCAGCGGTCGCGGAAGCGGCCAGCGCGACCGCGGCCAGCAGGACCACCGCGCGCACTCGCGGCACGGCGACCCCGACCGCGACCGCGGCGTCGTCGCCCATTTCCAGCATTCGCAGGGCGGGCTGGTGCACGAAGAGGAACGGCGCGAGCACCAGAACGGCCAGGCACAGCGGGAGGAAGTAGTTCCAGTCGCGGCCCGCCAGGTCGCCGGTCAGCCAGCCGACCGCCTGGGCCGCCGCTTCGAGTTTCGCTTGCACCAGCAGGTATCCGTTCACCCCGGCCAGCACCGCGCTCACTGCGATGCCCAGCAGCACCAGCCGGGAACTGAGCAGACCGTGCGGGGCGCACAGCGCGGTGACCAGCAGCGCGGTGAGCAAACCGCCCGCGACGGCGCCGACCGAGACCAAGCCGGGGCCCGCGCCGAACAGCAGGATCATCATGATCCCGCCGGTCGCCGAGCCGGTGGTGAAGCCGATGATGTCCGGGCTGCCGAGCGGATTCCGGGTCACCGTCTGGAAAACCGTGCCCGCCAGCGCGAGCGCGGCGCCGACGAAGATCGCGACCAACGCGCGCGGCAGGCGGCCGGTGACCACCAGGTACTGCGCCTTCGTGCCGGATCCGGCGAGCGTCCGCAGGACTTCGGCCGGCGACATCTCGTAGTCACCGGTGCCCACGGCGAGCACCAGCAGCGCTGCCGCGACCAGCGTCAGCAGTCCGACGACCACCCACGTCCTCATCGCCGCACCGCCTTCAACCGCCGCGCCACGATCACGAAGGCGACGCCGCCGATCACGTCCGTCATCAGGCCCACCTGGATTTCGCCGTTGCCGCCGAGCAACCGGCCGAGCACGTCGCAGCCGAGCAGCAACACCGGTCCGAGCAGTGCGGACAACGGCAGCACCCATCGTTCGTCCTGGCCGACCAGCGCGCGCACGACGTGCGGGATCATCAGCCCGACAAACGCGATCGGCCCACACGCCGCGGTCGCGGTCGCCGAGAGCAAGCCGACGGCGATCATGCCGACCGCGCGGGTCAGCGCCGGGTTCGCGCCGAGGCCGCGCGCGCTGTCGTCGCCGAGCGCGACCGCGTTGAGCGGCCGGGCGAGCACGCCCGCGAGCACCACCGCGATCAGGAAGAACGGCAGCAGTCCGGCGAGGCTGTCGAGGTTCCGGTTGACCAGCGAGCCGACGAGCCAGTACCGCATCTGGTCGAGGCTGTGCGTGTTGATCATCTGCATGCCCTGGTTGATCCCGACGAACACGGCCTGTACCGCGACGCCCGCGAGCACCAGCCGCAGCGGGCTCACCGAACCGCCGATCACCGTGACCAGGACCGTTCCGGCGAGCGCGCCGAAGAACGCGAACCACACCAGCTGTTGCGGCGAAGACACCGAGAACACCGCGCCGCCCAGGACGATCGCGACCGCCGCGCCGTGGTTGATGCCGAGCAGGCCGGGGTCGGCGACCGGGTTGCGCGTGATCGCCTGCAGCAGCGCGCCAGCCAGGCCGAGTCCGACGCCGACGGCCAGGCCGAGCAACGTCCGCGGCAGCCGGTCGTCGCGGATCACCACGTCTTCGAAGGTCCCGCGGTAGGAGAACAGTGCGTGCCAGACGCTGCCGAGCGGCAATCGGTTGGAGCCGAAGGCGATGGACAGCACCACCACGGCGACGAGGGCGACGAGCGCCGCGACCAGGACTGTCGCGCGGACGCCCCAGCGCCGGGATGTGACGCGCTCCCCAAGCAGGACCATGGCGTTCACCCTAAGGCAAGGCTAACCTCAGGCAGTACCGCACCCGATCCTCCGGAGTTCCGATGACCCTCTCCCCGGCGCGGCTGTCCCGCCGCGGTTTTCTCGCCGGCACCGCCGCCGCGGGCACGCTCGGCCTACTGAGCGCCTGCGGGTACAAAGACGACCAGCCCGCCGCCGACGGCGGCGCGACCTGGTCGTTCACCGACGACCGCGGCCGCAAGCTCGAAGGCGCGCGTCCACAACGGATCGTCGCGCAGGTGACCGCCGCGGCCGCGCTGTGGGACTTCGGCGTGAAATCGGTGGGCATCTTCGGACCGTCGCGACTGCCGGACGGCAAAACCGATCCGCAGGCGGGCGGCGTCGACCTGAAGTCGGTGACCTCGCTGGGCAACGTCTGGAACGAGTTCAACTTCGACAAGTTCGTGTCGCTGAACCCGCAGCTGCTGGTCAGCGTGATGTATCTGAAGCAGCAGATGTGGTACGTGCCGGACACCTTGGCGGACAAGGTCGACAAGGCCGCGCCGAGTGTCGGCATCGGACTGCAGGACATCGCGATGCCGCAAGGGATCGCGAAGTTCGAGGCGCTGGCGAAGGCGCTCGGCGCGAACGTCGCGACGCCGGAAATCCAGCAGGCGAAGGAAAAGTACGAAGCCGCGGACGCCAAGTTCGCCGAGGCGGTCAAGAAGACGGCCGGGCTCAAGGTCGTGCTGCTGTCCGCGCAGAAGGACACCGTGTACGTGGCCAACCCTTCGAAGTTCGCGACCTCGAAGCACTACCAGGAGAAGGGGATGCAGTTCGTCCTGCCCGAGAAGCCCGACGAGAGCCAGGGCGGCTACTACGAGCAGGTCAGCTGGGAGAACGTCGGCAAATACTCGGCCGACGTGATCATGTACGACTCGCGCGGCGGTTCGCTGTCGCTCGGCCCGGACGGGCTCGGCGGCGTCCCGACCTGGCAGCAGCTGCCCGCGGTGAAGGCGGGCAAGCTGATCCCGTGGAACAACGAGACGCCGTTCTCGTACCAGCGGTTCGCGCCCGAGCAGACCCGGGTCGCCGACGCGCTGGGCAAACTTGCGTGAGGCCTCGTGAGTGCCTGCGCCGGTTCTCCCCGGCGCAGGCATTCACGAGGGAAGGTCAGCTGCGGGCGTGCGCGTCCAGCAGGTGCGCCACCGCTTCGGTGACCTGCTGGGCGTAGTCCAGGTTCAGCCACTCGTCCGGCACGTGGATGTTCGAATCCGCGCCGCACGCGCCGGTGACCAGGAACTGCGCCTCCGGGTACTTCTCGCCGAGCAGGCCCATGAACGGGATCGACCCGCCCATGCCCGCGGCGCGGTGCGGACGGCCGAACACCTCGTCGTCGACCCGGCGCAGCGCGTCGGTCAGCCACGCGGCTTCCTCCGGCGCGTTCCAGCCGTTCTCCGCCTGCTGGTCCTCGGCGATGGTGACCTTCGCGCCGTACGGAACATCCGTGGTCAGCGCCCGCTTGATCGCCGCCAGCGCGTCTTCCGCGACCGCGGTCGGCGGCAGGCGGAAGCTGAGCGTGAGCGTGGTGCTCTGCCGCAGTACGTTGCCTGCTTCGGCGGGCTTCGGAAGTCCTTCGCCGCCGATGATCGACAGCGTCGGCCGCCAGTAGTTGTTCAGCAGCAGCTCAAGCGCGTCCTCGGACACCGTCTTTCCGCCGCTCACCAACGGGAACGCGGTGCGCAGCGCCTCCGGGGCCACCTCCGCGACCGCCTCGATCTCGGCGCGGCGGCTGGCCGGCACCTCGACGTTCAGCTCGGACAGCTTGATCTCGCCGGTTTCCGCGTTCTCGATCCGCTCCAGCAACTGCCGCAGCACGCGGAACGAGCTGGCGACAACCCCGCTGGCCAGCCCGGAATGCTGCGCGGTGGCGAGCAGCTGGACGGTGACCGTCAGGTGCACCATGCCGCGCAGGCTGGTGGTGAGCCACAGCCGCTCGTAGTCCATGCCGCCCGCGTCGAGGCACACGACGAGGCTGACTTCGCCGAGCCGCGCGCTCAGGTGCTCCAGGTACGCGGGCAGGTCCGGGCTGCCGGATTCCTCGCCGGTTTCCAGCAGCAGCGCGATTCGCGCGTGCTCGCCGCCGGCCGCGTGCACCGCTTCCACCGCGGCACTGGCCGCGTACCCCGAGTAGCCGTCGTCCACCGAACCGCGGCCGTACAGGCGGCCGTCGCGGATCACCGGCGTCCACGGGTCGAGGCCCTCGGACCAGCCGCCGACCGGAGGCTGTTTGTCGAGGTGGCCATACATCAGGACAGTGCCCTTGTCCGTCGCGCCCGGGGTGGCCGGAACGTCGACGAACAACAGCGGGGAACGGCCGTCCAGCTCGACGACCTCGATCCGCGCGCCCGGCAGGTCGCGCCCTTCGAGGTAGCTCTTGACGTGCTGGACGGCGGCGGCGAGATGCCCGGTCGACGCCCAGTCCGCGTCGAACGCCGGGGACAGCGCGGGGATCGCGATCAGACCGGACAGGCTCGGCGTGACGTCGTTGATCCACGTCGAGACCACGGATTCGCGTACGGATTTTTGCTCCACGCCGCCATCTTGCCACGGTGACCGACGTCACCGGGCCGAGTGAACGTCGTGCGCACCTCTCCCGGTTCCGGCCGGGACAGTCGCCCGCGAGGGCTGGTAGGACGCGGGATGGCCGCCCGACCATCGCCTCTCCCATACTCGGGCTTCCAAACGTTTTCCCTGTTCAGCGCGGTTTTCTCAGCAACAAATCAGCAACTGCCGCTCTCCATCGGAGCAATTCTCGTGCCAGGATGTGGCCACGAACCGTCAACGCCGACGGTGACCGGGGTGCCTCGGACCCGAGGCGCCGGTCCCCGCCGGTGCAGTCGCTGTGGCCGCCACAAGCGGCCGTCAGAGGCGCCGACACCGAGGAGAACTGCTCATGCCGTCCGAACAGTGGACGCACCCGGAACCTGGAGACGGGCCGGCCGCCGTAGCGGCCCAGCCTTCCCCCGAACAGGTGATCGCCGGTTTGCGAGCGACAAGCGAAGGTGGCGCTGAGCTGACTCAGCTGCTCACCCCCGAGGGCCAGCGCGTCCCGTCCGAGCGGTTCGACCGCTACGTCGAGGACGTCGACGACGAAACGCTGAAGAACCTCTACCGCGACATGGTGCTGGTGCGCCGCGCGGACCGCGAGGCCAACGCGATGCAGCGCCAGGGGCAGCTGGGCATCTGGGTGCCGCTGCTCGGCCAGGAAGCCGCGCAAGTCGGGTCCGGGCGCGCGCTGCAGCCGCGGGACATGGCGTTCCCGAGCTACCGCGAGCACGGCGTCGCGTACACGCGCGGCGTCGACATGCGCGAGCTGATCGGGATTTTCCGGTGCACCGACCACAGCGGCTGGGACTACCAGGCCCACCGGTTCCACCCGTACACCATCGTGATCGGCAACCAGGTGCTCAACGCCGCTGGTTACGCGATGGGCCAGAAGTTCGAAGGCAAAGTCGGGGACGAGGGCGGCGAAGCCACCATCTGCTACTTCGGTGACGGCGCGACTTCGCAGGGCGACGTGCACGAAGGTTTCGTCTGGGCCGCGGTGTACGACGCGCCGCTGGTCTTCTTCTGCCAGAACAACCAGTGGGCGATATCCGAGCCGACCGAACGCCAGTCGCGGCTGCCGCTCTACCAGCGCGCCCGCGGTTACGGCTTCCCCGGCATCCGCGTGGACGGCAACGACGTCCTCGCCTGCCTCGCCGTCACCCGGTGGGCGCTGGACGAATGCCGGCACGGCAACGGCCCGGTGCTGATCGAGGCGTTCACCTACCGGATGGACGCGCACACCACCACCGACGACCCCACCCGCTACCGGCTCTCGGACGAGCTGGAGGAGTGGAAGCTCAAGGACCCGATCGAGCGCGTGCGGGCGTTCCTGGCTCGCAATGGGCACGCGGACCAGGCGTTCTTCGACAGCGTCCAGGCCGAGGCGGACCAGTTCGCCGCCGAGCTGCGCGACTACACGTTCAACATGCCGGAGCCGCCGCCGGACCGGGTGTTTTCCCAGGTCTACGCCGAACCTTCGCCGGTGCTGGAAGCGCAGCGCGAGGAGTATCTGTCCTATCTCGACGGTTTCGCCGCGGCGGGTGAGCACTGATGACTGACTTGCAGAAGCTCACGATCGGCAAGGCGCTCAACCTCGGTCTCCGTCGCGCGATGGAGGAGGACCCCACGGTCCTGATCATGGGGGAGGACGTCGGCAAGCTCGGCGGCGTCTTCCGGATCACCGACGGACTGCAGAAGGACTTCGGCGAGCAGCGCGTGCTGGACACGCCGCTGGCCGAATCGGGCATCATCGGCACCGCGGTCGGCTTGGCTGTGCGCGGATTCCGGCCGGTGTGCGAGATCCAGTTCGAAGGGTTCATTTTCCCCGGCTTCGACCAGATCTCCTCGCAGCTGGCGAAACTGCACTACCGCACGCAGGGCAAGGTCAAGATGCCCGTCGTGATCCGGGTGCCGTTCGGCGGCGGGATCGGCGCGGTGGAGCACCACTCGGAATCGCCGGAATCGCTGTTCTCGCACATCGCCGGACTCAAGGTGGTGTCGATTTCGAACGCCGTGGACGCCTACTGGGGCATCCAGGAAGCGATCCGCTCGGACGACCCGATCCTCTTCTTCGAGCCCAAGAAGCTGTACCACTCGGGCGCGCTGAAGATGGAGGTCGACACCTCGACCGCGCCGTCGCGCGTGTTCGCGTCGCAGGTCGTGCGCGCGGGCACGGACGCCACAGTGGTCGCGTACGGTCCTTCGGTGAAGGTGGCGCTCGACGCCGCCACGGCCGCCGAGGCCGAGGGCAAGTCGCTGGAAGTCATCGACTTGCGCACGCTTTCGCCGCTCGACCTCGGACCGGTTTTCGAGTCGGTGCGCAAGACCGGACGGCTCATCGCGGTCAGCGAAGCGCCGTCGGAATCCTCGCTGACCTCGGAGATCGCCGCCCGGGTCCAGCAGGAATGCTTCTACTCCCTGGAGTCCCCCGTCCTGCGCGTGACCGGATTCGACACGCCGTACCCGCCTGCGAAGCTCGAGGAGCATTACCTCCCCGACCTCGACCGGGTCCTGCACGCTGTCGACCGATCTCTCGCCTGGTAAGGGGGTTCTCCCAGAAATGCCCGAGTACAAACAGTTTCCCTTGTCGGACACGGCGGAGGGGCTCACCGAGGCCGACATCCTCGCCTGGCGCGTGAAGCCGGGCGACACGGTGACGGTCAACCAGATCGTGGTCGAGGTCGAGACCGCGAAGGCCGCCGTCGAGCTGCCGATCCCGTGGGCCGGCGTGGTTACCGAGCTGCACGTGGAACCGGGGCAGACGGTGGAGGTCGGGACGCCGATCCTGACCGTGGACGTGGATCCGGACGGGAAAGCCTCGCCCGCTCCCGCCGCCGCCCCCGCTGCCGCGGAGTCCGCTCCCGCCGAGGAGGAGATGAAGCCGCTGGTCGGCTACGGCTCCAAGGCGGCCGGGACCACCCGCCGGGCTCGAAAGCACCCCAATGTGGCATTGGGTGCGTCAGATGCACCGAACGCCACATTGGGTGCGTCGCATGCACCCAATGCCACATTGGGGCAACCCCCGGCCCCAGCGGCACCGGCCGGATCAGCGGCACCGCGCGGCGGTTACGTCCCGCTGGCCAAACCGCCGGTTCGCAAGCTGGCCAAGGATCTCGGCGTCGACCTGCACTCGCTCACCGGCAGCGCGGACGGCGGCGTGATCACCCGCGAGGACGTGCACCGAGCCGCCAATGGTTCCGCGGCTCCCGCAGTGTCCACTGTGTCCACTGTGGAGTCCGGCTACGACCCGGCCACCCGCGAGCGGCGCGTGCCGATCAAGGGCGTCCGCAAGGCGACCGCGGCCGCGATGGTGCAGAGCGCGTACACCGCTCCGCACGTCACGGAGTTCCTCACCGTCGACGTCACGCCGATGATGGAACTGCGCGAGAAGCTCAAGAAGTCGCGCGAATTCAGCGGCGTCAAGCTCACTCCGCTGGCGTTCGCGGCGAAGGCCGTGTGCCTCGCGGCGAAGCGCACGCCGGACGTCAACGCGGTGTGGGACGAGGCCGCGCAGGAGATCGTCTACAAGGACTACGTGCACCTCGGCATCGCGGCGGCGACCCCGCGCGGTCTCGTCGTGCCGAAGATCCGGGACGCGGATTCCTTGTCGCTCAAGGAACTCGCGGTCGCGCTCACCGAGCTGACCGACGTCGCGCGCGAGGGCAAGACGACGCCGGCGGCGATGCTGGGCGGCACGTTCACGATCACCAACGTCGGCGTGTTCGGCGTCGACACCGGCACGCCGATCATCAACCCGGGCGAATCGGCGATCCTGGCCGTCGGGGCGATCCGCGACACCCCGTGGGTGGTCGACGGCGAGATCAAGGTGCGCAAGGTGATGCAGCTGTCGCTGAGCTTCGACCACCGGGTGGTCGACGGACAGCAGGGGTCGGAGTTCCTCGCCGACGTCGGCGCGCTGCTCGCCGATCCGGCGGTCGCGATCACGTACTGAGCCGAAGGGGCCGTGCGCGCACGGCCCCTTCGCTTTATCCCGTTGACGGAGTGAGCACTCACTCCGTACCGTGGCACGCATGGAGACGAGAAAACGAGCGCCCGGGATGGCGCCGGACGATCGGCGGCGGATGATCGTCCGCGCGGTGCTCCCGCTGGTCGTCGAGCACGGCCGCGGGGTCACGACCGCGCAGATCGCCCGTGCCGCCGGGATCGGCGAGGGCACCATCTTCCGGGTTTTCCAGGACAAGGACGAACTGTTCGCCGCGTGCGTGGAAGCCGCGCTCGACCCGGCGGAGGCGCTGGAGATGATCGGGGAGATCCCGGCGGAGCTGCCGTTGGAGAAGCGGCTGGCGGAGGCCGCCGAGGCGATGAACGCGCATCTGCAGCGGATGGGCGCGGTGATGGCCGCGACGATGAAGGGGCGGACGCGCGCGGACGCGGAGGAGGCGCGCAACCGCAAGTCGGTGACCGGAGACAGCCGCCGCGAATCGCTCGAAGCGATGCAGCGCGCGGTGCGGGAACTGTTCGTGCCGGACGCCGCCCGGTTGCGGCTGCCGGTCGACAAAGCCGCTTCACTGTTCCTGGCCCTGCTGTTCACGCAATCCCGCCCGATGCCGGGCGCCCCGACTACTGACGAGGTCATCGACGTCTTCCTGCACGGTTCGGTGCTGGCGTGATCCCGGGCGGTGGGGGCGGAATCGAGATGGCCCTCGGCCGCCGCGGTCGCCGCCGGATGGCGCAATCCGTGCCGGACAGCGGTCTCACCGGGCCGGTCGACATCCCGGAACCGGAGCAGCCGGAACAGCCGAAAGGCCTGCGTGCCCGGCTGTCCCGGATGCGCACCTCGGTGGCGGGCACCGTGCGCGGCCTGCCGAAAGTCGCGAAACTGACCTGGCAGGCGAGCCCGGCGCTGACGATCGTGCTCGCGGTGATCACGCTGGCGTCCGGCCTGCTGCCGACGGTCACCGCGTACATCGCGAAAATCCTGCTGGACTCGGTGGTCGCGGCGATCCAGCATCGCGGGTCGACCGCGGACATCGTGCGCATCACGGTGTTCCAGTTCGGCGTGCTGGCGGCGACCGCGATCAGCAGCGCGCTCACCACGATCGCGCAATCCCTGCTGCAGGAACGGATGACGCTGACCATCCGGCACCGGGTCATGCAGCACGCGAGCGATCTGCACCTGGCGTACTTCGAGGGTTCGGCGTCGTACGACATGCTGCGCCAGGCCGCGCAGGAGGCGCCGACGCGTCCGTTGTCGATGATGACCTCGGCGCTCGGCCTGATCCGGACGTTGATCACCTTCGCCAGCATGATCGCCCTGCTGGTGTCGATCAGCCCGCTGCTCGCGCTGGTCGCTTTGCTGGCCCCGATCCCGGCGTTCATCTCGCAGTCGAAGTACGGTTCGCGGGCGTTCTGGCTCACGTTCCTGATGTCGCCGATCAAACGGCGGATGGACTATCTGTCCTCTTTGGTCACTACGGACACGTATGCCAAGGAGACCAAGCTCTTCGGCCTCGGCCCGTACTTCGTGGACCGGTTCCGGAAACTCGGCGTGGTTGCTTACGAACGGCAGCGGAAGCTGACGGTGAAACGGAATGTCAGCTCGACGTCGTGGGGACTGCTGAGCACGCTCGTCGGCTCGGCGATCGCGTTGTACATCGCGCTGGAAGCAGTCGGCGGCCGGCTTACCCTGGGCGATCTGGCGTTGTACACCGCCGCCGCGACGTCCGTGCAAAGCTCGGTGACGGGCTTGTTCACCGCGTTTTCCGGGATGTACGAGAACAATCTCTACCTGGACACGCTGTACCGATTCCTCGACACCAAACCGGAAATCACCGCTCCCGCGAAACCCCGGCCGCTTCCGTCCACTGTGGAAGGACACATCCAGTTCGAGTCGGTGAGCTTCAGTTACCCAGGCGCGGACGAACCGGCGCTGCACGGGGTGAGTTTCGAGATCCGTCCTGGCGAAACCGTCGCCGTGGTAGGCCGCAATGGCGCGGGCAAGTCGACGCTGTTCAAGCTGTTGTGCCGGCTCTACGACCCGACCGCGGGCCGGATCCTGCTGGACGGCGTGGACATCCGCGAGTACGACCCGGTCGACCTGCGCACCAAGATCAGCGCGATGTTCCAGGATTACGTGACCTACCAGGGCACCGCGGCGGAGAACATCGGCCTCGGCGACCTGAACCGGCTCACCGATCGCGAGCACATCGAGGACTCGGCCCGCCGCGCCGGAGCCGACGAGCGCATCGCCCGGCTGCCGACCGGGTACGACAGCCCGCTCGGCCGGTGGTTCGACCAGGGCGTGTCGCTGTCCGGCGGGGAATGGCAGAAAATCGCGCTGGCCAGGGCTTTCCAGCGCGAGGCTCCGATCCTGATCCTGGACGAGCCGACGTCGGCACTGGACGCCCAAGCCGAGCACGACCTGTTCGACCGGCTGCACACGTTGTCGCGCGGGCGGACGACGCTGTACATCTCGCACCGGTTCTCGACGGTCCGCCAAGCCGAGCGGATTCTGCTGCTGGACCACGGGAAGGTCGCGGAATACGGCACGCACGAAGCGCTGATGGCGGCCGGCGGCGGGTACGCGGAATTGTTCACGCTGCAAGCGGAGGCGTACTTGAAGTGACTACCTTGGGGTGATCAGCCGAGGGGGGTTCGTGCTCATCACCACTCAAGACCTGGGGATCACCGCGGGCGAGACAGCGCTGTTCAGCGGTCTCGACCTGGCCGTCGACGCCGGCGAATGCCTGGTCGTCCGCGGTGCCAACGGGGCGGGCAAATCGACGTTGCTGCGGTGTCTCTACGGGAACCAGGCTCCGACGTCCGGTTCCGTGTCCGTGTGCGGCGGGCCGCCGGACGAGCGGTCCACCGCTTTCCGCCGCCGCGTTTCGGTGCTATTCGACGATTCGGCGCTCTTCGACGAACTCACGCCGCGCCAGCATCTCGACCTGCTGCGCAATTCCTTCGGCGGCGAACTGACCGAGGGTCCGATTCCGGCTCCCGACGTGCCCGCGGCGGAGCTCTCCGCCGGACAACGACGGCGGCTCCTGCTGCACGCCGCGGTCGCGCGTCCGCACGAGGTGCTGCTGCTGGACGAACCGGAACGCGCCCTGGACGCCGAGGGCCGGGCGTGGCTGTCCACCCTGGTCCGCACCAGCACGGGACGCGGCGCGGCGGTAGTCGTAGCGAGCCATCACCCGCCGCTCGCGGACGAGGTCGCGGACTACGTGGTGGACCTGTGAAACGCCCGGACCTGGTCCTGGCGCTGGTCATCGCGGCCGGACTGCTGGGATCGCCGTTCTACCACACCGAACTGGTGCGCAGCCAACTGGTCGGGGACGCACCGGTGGGCGCGCTCGGCAGCGTGCTCGTGCTGTGCACCGGACTCGCCCTGGCCTGGCGGGCGACGCTGCGACGCGGGTACGTCTGGGCTCATCCGGCCACGCTGACCTGGGACGATTTCGACGGCCAACGCCCCGCCGCACTCACCCGGCGGCTGGTCCTGGACTGGGCCGCCCGGTTCGGTGTGGCGGCTTATTTCTTCGCGGTGTCCGGGATGCTCATCGGTTTCCCCAGCTCGCTAGCCAGTCCTCTGGCGCTTTTCGTGACCGTCGCGGCACTGGCGCTGGCGATGGGCCGCCGCCGTCCGTTTCCCGGCGAATCCCTTGCCCCGCTTACCCTCGCGCTGGCACCGGTCATTCCACTGTGGACCTACGCGCTCGCGGCCGGTCTCGCGGTGATGGCCCTGGCCTGGTCTTCGCCGCTGCCGCACACGGTTTCCCGAGACACGTTGATCCGGCACTACACCGAACGCATGGTGCGTCGGACGTCCGCCGCCTTCCTGGACGTCTGGGCCCTGCTCCCGGCCGGACGCCCAGTCCCGTGGCGCAACGCGCTCGCCGGCCGCTTCATCGTCACCCGCTATGTAGTGACGGGGACTCTCGCGCGCCGGTACACGCTCGGCCTCCCGGTCTTCCTGGCACTCGCCGTGCTCGCGACGCACGCGACGTTCCCCGCCGTGACGTCAGTGTGGCTACTCGGCGTCGGCGGTTATCTGGCGCTGCTCCCGTTCACCGCGCCGGTCGCGCAACTGCATCGAGTGCCCGGACTGCGCCGCTGGCTGGACGCGTCGAACCTGCGGCTGCATGCCGTGACCTGCGCTTTCCTGTGCCTGCTAGCCCTGCTCTGGGCGGGTGTGGTCCTGCTGCTGGGCATTCCGGCGTCGCTCAGCGCAGTGGTAGCCGTCCTGCTCGCCGCGCTCGCGGCCGTGCGCTCGGTGACCCGCGGCCCGCTCGACTTCAGTTCGATGGGGATGGTGCTGTACGAGGGCGTCCTGATCCCGGCTGGCCTGGTGCGGCAACTGGTCCGAGGCCCGGACCTGCTGGTGCTGGGGTTGATCGCGGCGAGCTTTGTCCCGCTCTGATCGTCGGCTCCTCCGCCACGGAAGCGGCCGACCGCGTTCCAGCGAAGCCTCTGACCTGGCCTTTTTCCCGTCCGGGAGCAAAACCCGGCACTCGTTCGTTCACCTGGTATGGCTGTCGTGTTCCTGCTCTACGTCATCGCTGAAGTCGCCGCCATCTGGGCGGTCGGCTCGGTCGTCGGTGTGCTCGGCACGATCGGTCTGCTGATCGCGGGCGCGTTCGTGGGCTCGTGGCTCGCGCGCCGCGAGGGCGGCAAGGCGATGCGTGCCTTCATGGCCACCGCGCAGTCCGGCCGCAATCCGGAGAAGGAGCTGACCGACGGCATGCTCGTCGCGCTCGGCGGCGTGCTGATCATGGTCCCCGGCTTCGTCAGCGACGTGCTCGGCCTGCTGTTCCTGTTGCCGCCGACCCGCTCGATCGCTCGGCGGTTGTGGTTGCGCCGCGCGGAGAAGCGCGCCATCCGGTACGCCAACCAGCGTCGCGGTCCGGTGATGGTCGTGGACAGCGAGGTCGTCGCGGAGGAGCCGCGGCCGGCGAAGAATCACCCGGTGATCGAAGGCCGGATCGTCGAGGGCTGAGCCTTTGCCACAATGACTCGCGTGGAGCGGCTGGTAACGACTTCCGCGGTGAGCGCCCGCATGAGCAAACAGAAGTCCCGCAACACCGGGATCGAAATGGCGCTGCGCAAGATCCTGCACGCCGCCGGGTACCGCTACCGAGTGCACCGACGTCCGGTGAAAGGCGTCCGCCGCGAGGCTGATCTGGTGTTCGGCCCCGCGCGAGTCGCGGTTTTCGTGGACGGCTGCTTCTGGCACGGCTGCCCCGAACACGGAACCTGGCCGAAGAACAATGCCGATTATTGGCGGACCAAGATCGAAACCAACCGCCGCCGAGACGCGAATACCGACGCGCTGCTGCTCGAAGCGGGCTGGCTGTCGGTGCGAATCTGGGAACACGAGGCGACCGACGTCGCCGCGACGCGGGTGATCGAGACCGTCGAGGAACGCCGTCCCCATTAATGTTGGCGCCATGCCTCTACCGGGTCAGCCCACCGCCGCGGAGTTTTTCGCCGGCATCGGTCTCGTGCGCCTAGGCCTCGAACCGGCCGGGTTCGACGTCGCGTGGTCCAACGACATCGAACCGGCGAAGCAGGCCATG
This sequence comes from Streptomyces sp. AA4, assembly GCF_000158875.1. Classification (NCBI taxonomy): domain Bacteria; kingdom Bacillati; phylum Actinomycetota; class Actinomycetes; order Kitasatosporales; family Streptomycetaceae; genus Streptomyces; species Streptomyces sp. AA4. The sequence goes on from NZ_GG657746.1 coordinate 8,337,594, forward strand.
TACGAGGCGCACTTCAACGACCAGGGCGCGCACGAGTACGTCCTGGGCGATGTCGCCGCCCTGCGCGGGGCCGATCTGCCCGCTGGCCTCAGCCTGGCCTGGGCGTCTTTCCCCTGCACCGACCTCTCGCTGGCCGGCTGGCGCCGCGGCCTGGCGGGCTCGCACTCGTCGACGTTCTGGGAATTCACCCGCATCCTCGACGAACTGGGTCCCGACCGTCCGCCGGTAGTAGCGCTGGAAAACGTCGTCGGCCTGGCCACAAGCCACGGCGGCGACGACCTCCGCGCGGCGATCCGCGAACTCAACCGCCTCGGCTACTCCGCCGACGTCCTGACCCTGGACGCCCGGCGGTTCGTCCCGCAGTCGCGGCCGCGGTTGTTCATCGTCGGCGCGCAAAACCCGCCATCGGACTCGCCCGCGCCCTCTCCGCTCCGCCCCTCCTGGCTCGCGCTGGACCCTTCCCTGCGGACACATCGCGCTGCCTTGCCCGCGCCTCCGCCGCTGCTGGTCACCGGCCTGTCCGCGGCCGTCGAACGCCTCTCCGCCGACGACGAGCGCTGGTGGACGGGGCCGCGTGCCGAGGCGTTCATCGGGTCGCTCTCGCCGCTGCAACTGGAACGGCTGACGCAGCTCCGAGCGGGAAAGAAGCTGGTGTACCGGACGGCCTACCGCCGCACCCGAAACGGAAAGCCAGTGTGGGAAGTCCGCCCCGACGACATCTCCGGCTGCCTGCGCACCGCGCGCGGCGGGTCGTCGAAACAGGCCGTAGTACAGGCAGGCCGCGGCTCAGTGCGGGTCCGCTGGATGACGCCCCGCGAGTACGCGCGGCTGATGGGTGCGGGGACTTATGCGCTGGATGGCCTGCGGAACAACCAGGCCTTGTTCGGCTTCGGGGACGCGGTGTGCGTGCCGGTGGTTCAGTGGCTGTCGGAGAATTACCTGATGCCGTTGGCGCGGGGGGAAATGAGCCTCGAAGCCGCGGGCTAGTCCGCCCCAGTCGGCTTGGGAATGTCGAAATACCCCGACAACCGCACCGCCGGCGCGTACTCTCCCTTGACCTTGACTTTCCCCGTCACGAACATCGCCGCTACCGCCGCGTTGCCGGTTGCCATGCGGATGAAGTCCTCGACCGCCACGGTGATCGTCGTGTCCGGGGTGCGGGCCAGGTCGGTGCTCGACACGCACAGGCCGTCCTCGATGACCGTTTGGTAGCGGTCGAAATCGTCGCCGGCGGGGAAGCGCCAGGAGACCACGACGTCCACGTGCCGGGCTCGGTCCGGGCGGAAGTGTTCCGACATGCGGCGGAAGATCTCGTCCAGGAAGACCGCGCGCAGTTCGTCGTGGTCGGCGATGCCTTTCAGCTGCTCCCGCGAGGCCGCCGCGACGACGTCCACCAAGGATTGCGTGGTCAGCGAGCCGATGTCGATGCCGGCTCCGGCCGTGCCGAGCATGTGCAGCGTCTCCAGGACCTGCACGAACTGCTCCGGGGTCAGTTTGCCCACCTCGAGAGTGCGGGCGAAACCGTTCACCGCGTGCTCACCGGGGGAGTGCGCGGCACGCATGCGCGAGCGCCAGCGGGACACCGGAGCGGCTCAGGCCGGTCGGGGCAGGTCGAAGTGGCCGACCAGCCCGGCTGCGAAGGCGAGGTCGCCCTTGACCTTGAGTTTCCCGGTGACGAACAGGACCGCGGGCGTGGCCTGGTGGGTGATGATGCGGAAGAAGTCCACGGGCGAAAGCGTAATCGTCACGCGGGGTTTCTCGCGCATTTCGCGGGACACCGTGCAGGTTCCGTCGGAAAGCACCGTCTCGTAGCGGTCGTAGCCGCCCTCGCCGGTACCGCCGGACAGCCGCCAGTGCACGACCGCGCGCAGTGACTTCGCACGGATGTGCGCTCCCATGCGCGCGAAGATCTCGTCCAGCACCCGCTCGCGCAGCGGACGTTCGGCGACCACGGCCTCCAGCTGCGCCCGCGACGCGCGCGCGACCAGCGTGGCGAACTTCGTCGGGTCGACCTTGTCCAGCGAGAACGCCGGCACCTGCTCCGACAGCCGGACCAGCGCCTTCAGCAGCCGGTTCATGTCCGAGCGGCCCAGTTCGCGGGGGTCGATGGCGTCCGCCGCCGCGTTGACGTCGAGCGCGCTCGCGTCGACGGCTTCGGTGCGGTCCAGCGCGTCCAGCAGCGCGACCCCGCGCAGGCCGGCCAGGTCAGAGCTGGTCGCCTCCGGGTTGTCGGCCATCTTCCACCCCTTCCGGAACTTTCCGACGTAAGGCTACCGGTGAGTAGGTAGCGCGGCAAGCAACGCCGCCGACCTGGGGACGGGTACCGTCCGTGCCAGCGAGAGGGAGGAAAGAGCAGCGTGTCCGACGAAGATCAGCGCCCACCAGAGCGAGCGAGACGGCTCCCGAGGGCGGTCCGTGAACGCCAGATCCTGGACGCCGCGGTGCGGGTGTTTTCCCAACACGGCTACCACTCGGCGTCGATGGACGAGATCTCCGAGGTCGCGGGCGTCTCCAAGCCGATGATCTACACCTACCTCGGCTCGAAGGAAGACCTCTTCGGCAAGAGCATCCAGCGCGAGGCGACCCGGCTGCTGGAAGCCATCCAGGCCGGCGTGCAGCCCGATCTGCCGCCGGACATGCAGCTGTGGCACGGCCTGCGCTCGTTCTACCGCTTCGTCGCCGAGTACCGCGAGTCCTGGACCGTGCTGCACCGCCAGGCGTTGACGGTCGGCGGCGGATTCGCGGCGGAGATCACCGCGATGCGCACGCGCGCGATCGAACTGGTCGCGGCGCTCGTGGTGGCCGCGGGCACCCGGAAGGGCCTCGGCGAGCAGACGGAGTTCTCCGGACCCGGCCTGGCCGCGGCGCTGGTCGGCGCGGCGGAATCGCTGGCCGACTGGGCACTGGACCATCCGGAGATCTCCGACGGCGTGCTCGCGTCGTGGCTGATGAACCTGGTGTGGCTGGGGTTCAACGACCTCGTCGAGGGGCAGGTCTGGAAGCCCTCAGAGGGCTGAGACCACCCCGTCCAGGTGCGGTTTCGGCTTCCGCGCGTGCCACAGTTCGAAGGCCCATCCGTCGTCGGTCTGCCACGTCGTGAAAGCCGCGCGCCCGGGCAGCAGCACCGGCTGCTTGAACCGCACCGCCACGCTGAACGCGTCCGGCAGCCGGCCCTCGAAGGACGCCAGTGCGTGCGCCTTCGTCCACATGCCGTGCGCGATCGCCTGCGGGAAGCCGAACAGGCGCGCGGTCAGCGGGTGCAGGTGGATCGGGTTGCGGTCGCCGGAAACCTCGGCGTAGCGGCGGCCGATGTCGCTCGGGACGTGCCACAGCGCGGACGGCGTCGGCGGCGTCAGCTGCGCCCGCGGACCCCCGGAGCCGGAACCCGAGCCGGTGCGGCGGAGATAAGTCGACACCTCGCTCCACACGGTGTCCGCGCCGGAATGGACCTCGCTCACCATGTCGAACTGGCTGCCTTTTTCGTGCGGGCGCAGGTTTTCCGCGCGCACGCTGACCCGGAACGTCTCGCCCAGCAGCAGCGGACGGTGCTGCGTGATCCGGTTCTCGACGTGCACCAAACCCAGCAGCGGGAACGGGAAACCCGGTTCGGTCATCAACGCCATCTGCAGTCCGAAGACCAGCATGTGCGGATACGTCACCGGCAGCTCGTCGGAAAACCGGAATCCGCAGACTTCGTTGTAGGCCGCGACGTGCGCCGGGTCCACGACGACCTCCGGACGCACCAACTCCGTACTAGGGAGGGTCGAGCCGCCGCCGCGACGCAGCAGGGCCTTCGGGTACAGCGTCGCCAGGCTCGGCGCGCTCGTCACTTCACGGACGGCCATCCCTCACGCCCCCAGCAGCGCCTGGCCGCACACGCGGACCAGGTTCCCGTTGACCGCGGCCGACGCCGGATTGGCATACCAGGCAATGGTTTCCGCGACGTCCACCGGCAGCCCGCCCTGGCCGAGGCTCGACAGCCGCCGTCCGGCCTCGCGGATGAACAGCGGTACCGCGGCGGTCATCTTGGTCTCGATGAACCCGGGAGCGACCGCGTTGATCGTGCCGCCGTACTCCGCGAGCTGCGGCGCGCCGACGTTCACCATGCCGATCACGCCCGCCTTCGACGTGGCGTAGTTCGTCTGGCCGACGTTGCCCGCGATGCCGGCGATCGAGGAAACCCCGATGATCCGGCCGTTCTCGCGGAGGATCTTGTCGCCGAGCAGCTTGTCGTTCACCGCGAGCTGCGCGGCGAGATTCACCGCGATCACCGAATCCCAGCCGCCCTCGGTCATGTTGCCGAGCGTCTTGTCGCGGGTAATCCCGGCGTTGTGCACCACGATGTCGACGCCGCCGTGCCGCTCAGTCAGGTACTCGGCGAGCTTGGCGGGCGCGTCCGCGGCGGTGATGTCCAGCTGCAGCGCCGAGCCGCCGATTCGATTGGCCACAGTGGACAGATCGCCGCCCTGCGCGGGGATGTCCAGCGCGATCACGTGCGCGCCGTCGCGGGCGAGCGTTTCGGCGATCGCCTCGCCGATGCCCCGCGACGCGCCGGTGACCAGCGCGACCTTGCCGTCCAGCGGCTTTTCCCAGTTCTCCGGAGTGGGCGCGGTCTTCGCGTGGGTGCCGACGCGGATGACCTGTCCGTCCACGAACGCCGATTTCGCCGACAGCAGGAACCGCAGCGTCGACTCGGCCGCGTCCTCCGCGCCCTCGGCGACGTACACCAGCTGCGCCGTCGCGCCGCGCTTGAGTTCCTTGCCGACCGAGCGGACGAACCCTTCCAGCGCGCGCTGCGCGATCCGCTCGCGGCCCTCGGCCAGCTCCGGCGGCGTGCCGAGCACGACCACCCGGCCCGACGGCCCCACCTTGCGGATCACCGGGTGGAAGAACCGGTAGACCTCACGCAGCTGTCCCGGGTCCGTCACGCCGGTGGCGTCGAAGACCAGCGCCGCGTGCCGGTCGGCGGGCGCGCTGAGCACCTCGATGCCCGCCTCGGTGAGCTGCGCCCGGACGGTCTTCTCCAGCCGTCCGCCCGGCGCGGCGCCGAGAAGTGCGGGACCCTCGAGTGCGGGCTGGCCGGGACGGTACCGGCGCAACGTCGCGGGGTTGGGCAGGCCGAGCTTCGGCACCACGAACTTCCCCAGCGGGGTTTTCGTGAACTGCTGGTACCTGTCCGCCATCACGTGCCTCCCGTGCAGTCTGCGTCACGTCGCAGTCTAACCTACTCGCTAGTAGGTTACAGTGTGAAAGGCACGACTCCAGAGAGGTGGACGGCATGGCGACCAGGAAAACCCCGGCGGTGCGCAAGGTCGCGATCGTCGGCGGGAACCGGATCCCCTTCGCTCGGTCGAACGGCCCGTACTCCCGGGCCTCCAACCAGGACATGTTCACCGCCGCGCTGGACGGTCTGGTCAGCCGGTTCTCGCTGCAGGGCGAGGTGATCGGCGAGGTCGCCGCCGGCGCGGTGCTCAAGCACTCCAAGGACTTCAACCTCGCCCGCGAGAGCGTGCTGGGCAGCAAGCTCTCGCCCGCGACCCCGGCCGCGGACGTCCAGATGGCGTGCGGCACCGGATTGCAGGCAGTCATCAACGTCGCCCACAAGATCGCGCTCGGGGATATCGATTCGGCGATCGCCGGCGGCGTCGACACGACGAGTGACGCCCCGCTGGCCGTGAACCCCCAGCTGCGGCAGATCCTCGTGCAGCTCAACGCGGCGAAGACGCTCGCCGACCGGCTGAAGCTGGTCGCGAAGATCCGCCCGGGCCACATCGTGCCGGAGATCCCGCGCAACGCCGAACCGCGCACCGGGCTGTCGATGGGGGAGCACGCCGCGCTCACCGCGAAGGTCTGGGACATCACCCGCGAGGCCCAGGACGAACTTGCCGCGGCCAGCCACCGCAACCTCGCCGCCGCCTACGACCGCGGCTTCTTCGACGACCTGGTCACGCCGTACCTCAAGCTCGCCCGCGACCAGAACCTCCGCCCGGACTCGTCGGTCGAAAAGCTCGCCAAGCTCAAGCCGGTCTACGGCGGTCCGGACGGGACCATGACGGCGGGCAACTCGACGCCGCTGACCGACGGCGCGTCCACCGTCCTGCTCGCCACCGAGCAGTGGGCGAAGGCGCACAAGCTGCCCGTGCTGGCGTACCTGACGTTCACCCAGACCGCCGCGGTCGACTACGTGCACGGCGACGAGGGCCTGCTGATGGCCCCGGCGTACGCGGTGCCGCGGATGCTCGAGCGCGCCGGATTGACGCTGCAGGACTTCGACTTCTACGAGATCCACGAGGCGTTCGCGTCGCAGGTGCTCGCCACGCTCAAGGCGTGGGAGGACCCGGCGTTCGCCAAGGAGAAGCTCGGCCTCGACGCGCCGCTCGGCTCGATCGACCGCAGCAAGCTGAACGTGAACGGTTCGTCGCTGGCGGCCGGGCACCCGTTCGCCGCGACCGGCGGCCGGATCGTCGCGACCCTCGCGAAACTGCTGAACGAAAAGGGTTCCGGCCGCGGCCTGATCTCCATCTGCGCGGCGGGCGGCCAGGGCGTCACCGCGATTCTCGAGAAGTAGCCGAAGTCCGTGAAGGACTCCTTGAGGGAATCAGATTCCCTCAAGGAGTCCTTCACGGACGTTGAGCCGCGTCAGTCGGTGAGCGACTTCTCCGCGCGCTTGGCCAGTTTGTCGGCGCGCTTGCCCGCCTTCTTCGCCGCGCGCCGGGCCCGCCAGCCCAGCGACGGCTTGCCCGCCGTGTCGCTCGCGGCCAGCAGCAGGCCGCCGGCCAGCGACGCGTTTTTGAAGAACTGGATCTGCTGAGCCTGCTTCTCGCCCGGATCGCTCAGCTGCCAGAACCGGTGCGCGGCCAGCGTCGTCGGCACCAGCGAGCCGAGCAGGGCGACCGCCGCCAGCCGAGGAGCCTTGCCGCTCGCCAACGCGAGCCCGGCCCCGATCTTGACCGCCGCGTCGATCCGCACCAGCGTGGCCGGATCACGGGGGACCTGGTCCGGAACCAGGCCCTCGACCTTGTCGAAGGTCTCGGTGAGGAACGGTTCGGCCGCCTTCGCGTGGCCTTGGGTGTCACGCAGGGCACCGATGCCGCCCAACACGAAGATCGACGCGAGCAGTGGACGTGCCACCCGGCGCAGTATCACGGTCTCGCCTCTCTGGTCTGGAATCCCTGAACAAGAACCTACAACCGGGATTGCCCGCCCCGCTCCCCGCCGAACCGAGGCTAGCGATACCTAGTCGAATATTGCTCTATTCCTAGATTCCCCTAGACAGATCTAGCGGCTCGCGGGCTTGACCTTGCCGCTGCGTCAACCTTTACCGTCGAAGCCGTGGTCAGGACGGAATGGTCGATCCAGGACATCGCCCGGTCCGCGGGCACGACGAGCCGGACCCTGCGGCATTACGACGCCGTCGGGCTCCTGCCGCCGACGCGGATCGGCAGCAACGGCTACCGCTACTACGACGAGAACGCACTCGTCCGGTTGCAGCGGATCCTGCTGCTGCGCGACCTGGGACTGGGGCTGCCCGCGATCGCCGAGGTGCTCGACGGACAACGCGACGGGGTCGCGGCGCTCGAAACGCACCTGGCGCTGCTGCGGCAAGAGCAGCGGCGGATCGGACGGCAGATCGACTCCGTGCGGACCACGCTCCGGAAACTGAAGGGAGGTGAGCAACTGATGGCAGAGGAAATGTTCGACGGATTCGACCACACCCAGTACCGGGAAGAGGTCACCCAGCGCTGGGGCGCCGACGCCTACCGCAAGGGCGACCGGTGGTGGCGGTCGCTGTCCGAGGACGAGAAGAAGGCTTTCCAGCAGGAACAGCTGGACATCTCGGCGGCGTTCGGAGCTGCCCGCAAGGACGGCCGCGACGCTGGTTCGGACGAGACCCAGGCGATCACCGCGCGGCTGCACGACTGGCTGCGCCCGGCCGCCGGGACCGTCTCGAAGGGGTACTTCGCCGGTCTCGGACAGCTGTATGTCGACGATCCGCGGTACGGCTCGTACGACGAGAAGCACGGCCCCGGCACGGCCGAGTACATCCGCGACGCGATGAAGATCTACGCGGAGCGGAACCTGACGGACTGACGCTCCGTCAGAGTGGGCGCTGGGGGTAAGGATGGACGGGGCTGCAGACCCGGCCATCCTTCTAGGCAACACGCGCTAGGCATCTATGGGCAAATATCGATCCAGCTCTAGATACCTCGATACGGTGACAGAGTGGACCCCATCCGCAACCCCTTCGCGCCCGGCGCCGGGCAGCGACCGCCGGAGCTGGCTGGCCGCGAAAGGGAGCTGAAGGCGTTCGAGGTCGTCCTGGAACGCGTCGCGCGCGGACGGCCGGAGCGCAGTCTCGTGCTGACTGGCCTGCGCGGCGTCGGCAAGACGGTGCTGCTAGGGGAGTTGCGCTCGATGGCCGTCCGGCGTCGGTGGGGCGCGGGCAAGATCGAAGCACGGCCGGACGCGGAGCTGCGGCGTCCGTTGTCGGCGGCGTTGCATCGGGCGATCCGCGACCTGGCCGTGCGGCATCGCGCGCCGGACCGGGTCGAGGAAGTGCTCGGGGTGCTGAAAGCGTTCGCGCTCAAGGCGAACAAACCGGACGCGAAACTGCGCGACCGCTGGCAACCCGGCATCGACGTGCCCGCCGCGCAGGGCCGGGCGGATTCTGGCGACATCGAGATCGACCTGGTCGAACTGTTCACCGACGTCGCCGAGCTGGCCGCGGACGTCGGCACCGGCGTCGCGCTGCTGATCGACGAGATCCAGGATTTGCAGCCGGACGACGTCTCGGCGTTGTGCGCGGCTTGCCATGAGCTGTCGCAGTCCGGCGCGCCGCTGGTCGTGGTCGGCGCGGGGTTGCCGCATGTGCCGGCGGTGCTGTCGGCGTCGAAGTCGTACTCCGAGCGGCTCTTCCGGTACTCGCGCATCGACCGGCTCAGCCGCGAGGACGCCGACTACGCGGTGCTGGCCCCGATCGAACGCGAGGACGCCGGGATCGAACCGGAGGCGCTCGACGCGCTCTTCGACGCGTCCGGCGGTTACCCGTATTTCATCCAGGCCTACGGCAAGGCCGCCTGGGACGCCGCGCCCGCGGACCCGATCACGGTCAAGGACGTGCAGGTCGCCGCGCCGGAGGCGGAATCCGAGCTGGCGGTCGGGTTCTTCGGGTCGCGCTACGAACGCGCGACGCCCGCCGAACGCGAGTACCTGCTCGCGATGGCCGAGCTGACCCAAGGCCGCGACGAGGCCGCCGGCACCGCCGATGTCGCCGTCTACCTGGGACGCAAGCCTTCGTCGCTGTCGCCGGCGCGCGACAGTCTCATGAAGAAAGGCCTCGTCTACTCCGCCGAACGCGGCCAGATCGCCTTCACCGTGCCGCATTTCGGGCACTACCTGCTCGGCCGCGACTGAGCGGATCTTCCCTTCGCTACCGGTCTATGCGGCTGCCTAGCTGTTTATAGCAATTTTGCTAGATACCTGTAGAGGACGGTAGCGCGTTAGCGACTTGTGACCGCCAACACGGGATCTGTCCGGTGAACCTCAGGAGACTGCCGATGATTCTTCGGCAAGTGCCCCATGTCACCGCATAATCGTTGGATTCCTTGTGAAAAAAGGTGCATACTAGAGACACAGCCACCGAAGACCTCTGAAGGGGATGCAGAACACCATGAGCAACATCGCCGCCAAGCTCCGTGCCCGCCGCGCCGAGGCTCGCACTCGCCGGGCGCTGAACCGGGCGATCGACACCGCGGCCACCTCGACGGTCCGGCAGGAGCTTATCGCCCTCGCCCAGGCGCGTCAGCCGTTCATGCGCTGACCTGCACGACCAACCTGTTGGTGGGTCACTCACGTGAGTGATCTAGACCACAGCGAACCCTGGGTGTAACGCCGCGGAGAGCCGCGTCGATACCCACTACGACCCCGTGATGCTGGCGGACCCCCGACCTGGCAGCATCACGGGGTTTCCATATGTCTGGACCATTTTCGCCGCGGGTCCACCACCGGGGGAATTCGCTTGCCCCGAGCGGGCGACGGCGAGATGCTTGACTCAGTCAACGATCGAGTCAAGGTGGTCCCCGTGCCGGATACCGTCCTCGCCGAACGCGTCGCCACAGTCCGCGCTTTCAACCGGCTCTACACCGGCGTGATCGGTGTCCTCGACGAGGGACCGGCCGACGCCGAATACTCGCTGAGCGAAGCGCGGGTGCTGTTCGAACTCGCCCAACAGGACCAGCTGCAGGTCAGTGATCTGCGCAAACGGCTGTCGCTGGACGGTGGCTACGCGAGCAGGCTGCTCAGCAGGCTGGAAACCCGCGGCCTGATCACCCGCGAACGCTGCGCGGACGACGCGCGCCGCCAGCTCGTCGCGCTCACCGACGAAGGGCGCGCCGCCTTCGCCGACCTCGACCATCGTTCGGCCAGCCAGATCGGCAGCCTCCTCGACCAGTTCGCGGACGCCGACCAGCGCCGCCTGCTCGGCGCGATGGGGACCATCACCGCGCTCGTCCGCGAACCGGCACCGGAACCGACGGTCACCCTGCGCGCCCCACGTCCGGGCGACCTCGGCTGGGTGGTGCACCGGCACGGCGCGTTGTACGCCGAGGAGTACGGGCTCGACGAACGTTTCGAAGCCCTCGTCGCGCGCGTGATCGCCGACTTCGCCGAACACCGCGACGACCCGCGCCAGGCCGGCTGGATCGCCGAACTCGACGGCGAGCGGGTCGGCAGTATTTTCTGCACCCCCGGCAACGAGGAAGGCACCGCGAAGCTCCGGCTGCTGCTGCTCGAACCCGTCGCACGCGGACACGGCGTCGGCAAACGACTGGTGCGCGAATGCGTCGAATTCGCTCGCGCGCAGGGGTACCGGGAAATGGAGCTGTGGACGCTCTCGCTGCTCGCCGCCGCGCGCGGGATCTATCGCAGCGCGGGATTCGAACTGGTCGGCACGGAGGAAACGGACGCGTTCGGCCCCCTCGTGACCGGCGAAACCTGGCGGCGGGAGTTATAGATGTTCGTCCTGTACTGCGCCGTGTGCAATCGCCGCACGCTGCTGGGCGTCGACGAGGTGGACTGGGTCGAAAACCTGACGCGCGGCGTGATCTCGGTGTCCGGCCACTGCCCGCTGGGCCACGACGCGGTGATCCTGACCGGCGACGCGTTCACCCCGCACGCGGACCCGAGGTATTTCGGGCCCGCGCCGCGAGTGTGGACGAAACCCGTGCACCGCCTGCGCGGCTGGCTGCGCACGAGGTTCCAGATGAGCCGCGACCTGCCGGGCCCGTTCTACCGCTTCTGACGCCCCATCGAATAGAACTCCGGATTCGGCTTGAGCGCGGTCAGATGCGCGAGCCGGTTGGACATCGCGAACAACGCGGTGATCGCGCCGACGTCCCAGATCTCGTCCTCGGTCAGCCCCGCCTCGCGCGCGGCCTCCAGGTCGCCCTCGCCGAACAACGCGGACTCGTGCGACAACGCCAGCGCGAGATCGACGATCGCCCGGCCGCGCTCGTCGAGTTCGACCTGCCACGGATTGGTCGCGACCCGGTCGGACAGCTCGGGGTCCTTCGCGCGGATCCGCAGGATCGCCCCGTGCGCGACGACGCAGTAGGTGCAGTGGTTCGCGCCGGAGGTGGCTACGACGACCAGCTCGCGTTCGGCCTTGGTGAGTCCGCCGTCGCGTTCCATGAGCGCGTCGTGGTAGTCGAGAAAGGCCCGCAGCTCGGCGGGGCGGTGGCCGAGGGCGCGGAAGATGTTCGGCGTGAAGCCGGATTTCTCCGCGATGGCGCCGATGCGCTCGCGGAGATCGTCGGGAAGGTCTTCGAGTTCCGTCACGGGAAACCGGCTCACGGGGTTGGTCATACCGCCCACGCTAACCCGCGCGGTTCGCGTACGGGAGGGGCCGGATGCACCCCGTTCACCCGGAAGGAGTTTGCTTACCCGGTGAACTGGACCGCGTACGTGGACGGTTACTGCGAGCGCACCGCGCCCGGACTCTGGGGAGAGCCGCTCAACGACCTGGCCAACCTGGCCTTTCTCGGCGCTGCCGGGGCGGTCTGGTGGCGGGCTGACGGGCAACGGACCGGGCGGGTGCTCGCTGCTCTGATCGGGTTGATCTTCGTTGCCAGCAGCGTCTTCCACCTGGTCGCCACGCGGTGGGGTGCGGTCGCCGACTCCGCCGCCATTCTGCTCTTCACCTTGTTCTACGCCGCGGCCTTCCCCCGAATCTTCTTTTCGGCGAAGGCGAAATGGTCCTGGCTGGGGGCACCGGCGTTTCTGGCCGTCACCGGCGCGTCGGCGGCACTCGGCGGCGGGTTGTATCTGCCGGCGCTCGCGGGGCTGGCCGGGTTCGCGATCGCGTTGGCGGTCAAGCGGGATCCGTACTGGCTGCACTTCACGATGGCCGCGGCGGTGTTCGCGTTGTCGTTGTCCTTCCGCACAATCGACGGCGTGGTCTGCGGAGATTTCCCCGCGGGCACGCATTTCCTGTGGCATTTGCTCAACGCGGTGGTGCTGTACCTCGTCGCGAAGGCGATGATCGGCAAAGCAGAAGAGGCCCCCGCGCCGGAAGGGCGGGTTCTAGCGGTCCCCGCAACACCCTGGATTGCAGGGAGTTGCGGGGATCGTGGATTTTGAGAGGTTGAAGAAGGAGTTCTTCGAGGCTCTTGATCGGGAGAAGGGCAACGTTTCGGGTGCCGCCCGGGTGGTCGGGGTGTCTCGGGGAACGGCTCACACTTGGGCGCGGCAGGCAGGAGTGCGGGGCACGGGGAAGTCGGGCACGTCCGGGCATCCGGGCAGGGCGGAGTACGACCGGCTTCGCGCGGCCGGTGTGCGATCACGGGATGCCGCCACTCGGGTCGGCGTCAACGAGCGCACCGCCCGGGACTGGGATCGCGGTATCCGGCAGATCGGTCACACGCGCCTCCACCCGGATGGGCGCCGGATCGACTACAAGACGGGCGTGACCACTGTCGTTCCTTTGTCCTCGCAGCCGTCTGTCGCGGCGGTCGAGGCCACTTTGCACCCGCGGTACTTGACGGTGGCCGAACGGGAGCTGATCGCCGACATGCGCCGGCAGGGCGAGTCGTTCCGGGCGATCGGGCGGGCGCTGGGCCGCCCGGCGTCCACCGTCAAACGGGAGATCGACACGCGGTCGGTCAACGGTGTCTATCGGCCGCACCACGCTCAGCGGGCCTGGGCGGGAAGCCGGCCGCGGCCGAAGCCGTCGAAACTCGCCCAGGACGGTCCGTTGCGCGCCTATGTCGCCGACAAGCTGCGGGAACAGTGGTCACCCGAGCAGATCTGTCAGGCGCTCGTCCGCGAGTTCCCCGACGATGAGGACATGCGGGCGAGTCCGGAAACGATCTACCAGGCGATCTACGTCCAGGCTCGGGGCGGGCTGCGACGCGAGGTCGCGGCCGCGCTGCGGACCGGCCGCACCCGCCGGAAGCCGCACCGCAAACCTGACCAGCGCACACCCCGGTTCGTCGACGGCATGGTGATGATCTCCCAGCGCCCGGCCGAGGTCGAAGACCGCGCGGTCCCCGGCCACTGGGAAGGCGACCTGATCGTCGGCACCCGCAGCGAGAGCGCGATCGTGACGCTGGTCGAGCGCTCCACCCGCTACGTCATGCTCGGGCACCTGCCCGGCGGGCACACCGCCGAGGAAGTCCGGGACGTGCTCGTCCCGCTGATCCAGACCCTGCCCGCACACCTGCGCGGCTCGCTGACCTGGGACCAGGGCTGTGAAATGGCCGCGCACAAGCAGTTCTCGATCGCGACCGGGGTTCCGGTCTACTTCTGCGACCCGCACGCACCCTGGCAACGCGGCTCAAACGAGAACACCAACGGACTGCTGCGCCAGTACTTCCCCAAAGGGACCGACCTGTCCGTTCACAGCACCGAAGACCTCGAACACGTCGCCCAGAAACTCAACCGCCGACCACGCAAAACGCTCGGCTGGTCAACACCAGCCGAGCGCCTGCGTAATCTGCTAACGGCCACCACATAGATCATCAGGTGTTGCGACGACCGCGTGAATCCGCCAAGACGACGCGGGGGCCTCTGTCCACTGAGGACTCAGTGCGCGCCGATCGGGCGCAGGTCCTTGTCGTGTTCGTCGGCGTGGTAGTCCTCGGGCTCGGTTTCGTCGGTGCCCGGGCTCCACTTCGCGGCCCGTGCGGTGACCGAGACCACCGCGGCCACCACGATGTTCGCGATCAGGGCCACGAAACCGGGGTAGATCTGGACGACCGCGAGGCCGGTGCCGCGGAACGGGTGCCAGCCGAAGATCGACAGGTTGCCCATCGCCAGCGCGGAACCGCCGAAGTGGAGTTTTCCGTTGGCCGGGTTGGGGATTCCGTAGAGCATGATCAGGCCCCAGCCCATGCCGACGATCCAGCCGGCGATGAGGCCCGCCTTGTGGAACCAGCGCGTGTACAGGGCGATCGCCACCGCGGGCAGGGTCTGCAGGATCAGCACGCCGCCGATGAGCTGCAGGTCGATGGAGAACTGCGGGTCGATCAGGATGATCACCAGCACCGCGCCCAGTTTGACCACCAGCGACGCCAGTTTCGCCTGCTTCGCCTCCTGTTTCGGGGTCGCGTCCTTGCGGATGTACTCCTTGTAGATGTTGCGCGTCCACAGGTTCGCCGCGGCGATCGACATGATCGCGGCGGGCACCAGTGCGCCGATGCCGATCGCGGCGAACGCGATGCCCGCGAACCAGTTCGTGAACTGCGAGTCGAACAGCAGCGGGACGATCGTGTTGCCGTCCGGCTTTCCGGTGGCGGCGTTCTTCAGCGGTTTGACGCCCGCCGAGATCGCGACATAACCGAGCAGCGCGAGCAGGCCCAGCACGAACGAGTAAGCCGGCAGCGCCACCATGTTCCGCTTGATCACGTTGCGGCCGCGCGAGGCGAGCACGCTCGTGAGCGAGTGCGGGTACAGGAAGAGCGCGAGTGCCGAACCCAGCGCCAGCGTCGCGTACTGCAGCTGGTTGCTCGAGGTCAGCAGGATCGAACCGGCCGGTTTGCCGGTGTTCGGGTTCGGTTTGGCGAGCGTCTGCTTGGCGGTGCTGAAGATGTGGTCCCAGCCGCCGAGCTTCGAGGGCAGGTAGATGACCGCCACGATGATCACGATGTAGATCAGGATGTCCTTGACGAACGCGATCAGCGCGGGCGCGCGCAGGCCCGACTGATACGTGTAGAGCGCCAGGATGACGAAGGCGACCAGCAGCGGCAGGTGCCCGACGATGCCGGAACCGTTGATGCCCATCGTGCGCAGCACCGCTTCGAGGCCGACCAGCTGCAACGCGATGTACGGCATGGTCGCGACGATGCCGGTGATCGCGACCAGCAGCGCCAGCGTCGGCGAACCGAAACGGCCGCGGACGAAGTCAGCCGGCGTCACGTAGCCGCGCGAACGGCTGACCGACCACATGCGCAGCGCGGGCAGCAGGACGATCGGGTAGACGACGATCGTGTAAGGCAGCGCGTACAGGCCGAGCGCACCGGCGCTGAACACGAGCGCGGGCACGGCGACGAAGGTGTACGCGGTGTAGAGGTCGCCGCCGAGCAGGAACCAGGTGATCCACGAACCGAACTTGCGGCCGCCGAGGCCCCATTCGTCGAGGTGGTCCAGGCTGCCGCCGGCCTTCCACCGCGAAGCGACGAAGCCGAGCACGGTGACGACGACGAACAGGAACGCGAAGACGATCAGTTCGACCCACTGAATGTTGCTCATCGGGCGTCCCCCTCGTCCAGGTCGTCGACGCTCAGCTGGTCCCGGCCGTCGCCCCGCGGCTTGTCCTTGGTGGCCAGGTAGACGATGCCGGTGCACAGCACTCCCAGCACGACGAACGCCAGCTGGAACCAGTAGAAGAACGGAAGGCCGAACAGCCGCGGCCCGTCGAAGTTGAACAGCGGCGTGACCAGGATCAGCAACGGGATCAGCAACAGCAGGTTCCAGGCACTGAACTGGAACCCGCGCACCCGACCGCCCGGTTTGGCAGTGGACATCGAACCTCACCTAACACTTACGTGACACGCGACCGCCTGACCCTAGACCGCGCTCATCCCGCCGTCATACGACTTCGATATCGATTCGATCAGCACTACGAACACGTTCCGGGGTGTGGACAACCTCGGGGACAACCCGCTCGCGGACCGTCCCGGCGAGCCGTTCGCTACCCCTATCGGCGGGATCGCGCGGCCCCGAATGCCCCAAGAAGTTGTGCTGACCGGCGGTTGTCCACGGGGTTCGGCAGCTTGTGCACAGAGTTATCCACAGGCAGTGGACAACTCTGTGGCTAAACTGAACGGCATGGTCCGCGTGCCCCTCACCGACGAAGAACGCTCCCGCGGCGAGCGGCTCGGCCTGGTGCTGCGCGCCGCCCGGGCCAGCCGGAGCATGGTCGACGTGGCCGCGGAAGCGGGCATTTCGGTCGAAACCCTGCGCAAAATCGAGACCGGCCGGATCCCGACGCCCGCGTTCTTCACCGTCGCGGCGATCGCCGACGCGGTGGGCATGCCGCTGGACCAGCTGCGGGTCGCGTGCGCTGGTGACGCGGCGGCGTTTTCGCAGGCCAGCTGACGTTTTCCGAGCCGATCGGGCAGTACCGCGGGGCGAATGAGGCAGAACGGTCGCATCCGGCCGCCCGGGGCAGGACCGGCAAGCAGTTCGGGCAACCACCGGTCGGATGCGGTGCCGGTGGACAAGTGTTCGGGCAATGGACTCCGTGCGCAGGGAGACCGCGGCACGAACCAGCGCGGCTACCTCCGGGGGGGCGGCTGTTCGGCGGCCAGCCGATCACCGTGGTGACGTCCGGGGCGTCGACGACCGGGACCACGACGTGCTCCGGCCTCGCCACCTTGCCGGACGACGGACCACGCGGCGGGTTCTTCGACGACGCCGGGGAAATCCCCTGGTGACGCCTCAGCGGCGCAGGTCGGCGAGCACCCGTTCCCGGTCGTTGAGGTAGCGGCAGTCGCGGACCGGCAGGTCGAACGAGTTCAGCAGCTTCTCGAAATCCGCGTACTCATCCGGGTTGAGCTGGATGCCGGTCACCTGGAAATGCGCGGCCATGGTGTCGGCCAGTTCCTCCCATTCGCCGGACCACTGCAGGTCGCGGTAGTGCTCGAGGTCCTCCGGCGGCATCCGGTGGGCGAGCAGGCGCAGGACGCTGTCGACGAAGTAGCTGATCCGGTTGCCCGCGCGGTCGTCGACGGTCGGGTTCGCCGGGTCTCGCGCGGCGTCCGGGTTCCGGACGACGCCGGGGCCGGGCAGCGGGTAGCTGGTGTGCACGAGACCGTCGCCGTTGACCAGGACGACCACGCGCACGCCGTACCGTTCGCCGACGCAGCGCCAGCGCCCGTTGTACTGCTGCCGCCGGGGTTCGCCCGGATCGTTGGCGACGTCCTTGACCACCGCGATGATCTGCTCGTCGCTCCATCCGGGCGGAAACTCGCACGTCGCCCTGCGTCCGATGCCGGAAGCGTGTCCACCGCCCACCTTCGGCTCCTCTCGTCGGCACGGAGCCTAACCCGGGTACGGCCGTTCAGCCGAGTTGTGCGAGCACCAGAATTCCGACCGCCAGCAGGTCCGGACCGCGGAACAGTTGCCGCATAAGGTTTGCTGGCATCGGGCCAGCGGGGGTGTCGACGAAACCCGCGCTGCTGTAATCGACCGGCTGACGCGTGACCGTGCGCAATACCGAGAGCACCGCCAGGGCAACGGTCACCCACGAGAGCGGCGAAAACGCGGTGCCCAAAGCCAAAAGCGCCACTGAGAGCAGAGCACACCAGACCAGGCCGACCGCGGTCAGCGCGACGCCGTGGGCGAGAACCAGCTCCCGCGACGACGAGCCCAGCCACCTTCGCCGTCCCGGATTGCGCCACAGCACGCCAAGACCGGCCCCGAAAGGAGTAAGCGCGAGGTACGCGCCGATCCCGACGAGCACCGGTCCGGGCAGAGTGGGAACGGCAACATGTCCGACGGCTACCGCGAAAGCCACTAACAAAAGCGCGCTCGCGTACCGGGAACGGCCGACGATCCCGAGCCACGCGAGCCGGAATGCCGTCGGGGAGCGCAACGACCACGAGCCCGCGGGCGCGGACTCCGGCAGCATCATCATCGGGTCGAGGAAGGTCACGGCCATCGCGCGCAGGACGCGTGCGTTCCAGCCGTCGAGCAAGACCGCACGGCCCGCACCGCTGACTGCTTCGCCGCCAAAAGCCAGCAGCAGACCGCATAACGCGAGCGCCGCGCCGACGTACTGCACCGTTATCGCGTCGAGGCGCGCCGCGGCGACCACGACGCCCGCCCCGGCGAGCAGCAGCGGTCCAGCGGCTTCGAACCGGAACGCCGTACGCCGCGCGGTAGTGAACGCGAGGATCATTGCCCCCGCGACAAGGGCCGCGGCGGCCCGCCACCAGTCGAGCGAACTGCCGCCGACCGCCAGCATCAGCGCGGCGAGATAGCCGAGCACCACCACGAATCCGGTGAGCACGCCGGCCAGCCGGGTCGCGACGACCCGACGGCGGTCCACCTGGGCGAAGTCCATCCAGGTCAGCTCGGCCGGTTCGGCCCAGACGAAACCGCGGCGCAGCAGGCTTCGCCAGCCCACCGCGGCGCACAACGCGACCAGGCCGAGCACCGCCGAGTAGTCCACTGCGGACGGTCCAAAGAGGACTCGATGCCAGGCGTCGGTACGGAAAAAGGCGGTGAACAGGAACCCGGCCCCGAAGATCAGCACGAACGTGGGGCTGTCGCCACTGAAAATGCCGCCGAACCGCTTGCGGCCGGGTACGCGCAACCGGGTCACCACAGTTCGAGCACGCTGTCCGCCGTGTCCAGCAACGGCTGATGGTGCGTGGCCACGACCACCGCCGCCCCCGCCGCGGTGGAGCGGCCGATCAGTTTGACCAGCCATTCCTTGCCCGCGGTGTCGAGCGCGCGTTCGGGCTCGTCCAGCAACAGCACGCGATGCGGCCGCGCCGTGACGCCCAACAGCAGCAACCGGCGACGCTGCCCGGCCGAGAAATGCCCGGCGGTGACGCGGGCGCGTTCGGCGAGACCCGCGTCCGCGAGCAATTCTTCGTAATCGCCGAGATCCTCGCCGAACGAGCTGAAAAGCAGCTCCAGATGCTGCAGCGGGGTGAGTTCGGCGAAGAAGTCGGAATCGTCGAAGAGCACAGACACCTTGCGACGGAAGGAAACGCTGCGTTCGTCCGGCTTCGCGCCGTCGATCAGCACTCGCCCGCGCTGCGGTTCCTGCATTCCGTACAGACACCGCAGCAGGGTGGATTTGCCGACCCCGTTCGGTCCGACGAGCACCGCGCATTCGCCCGGGTCGACTGAGAAATCGAGACCCTCCAGCAGCCACAGGTCACCGGCCTTCACGCCGAGCCCGCGCGCGTCGACTATCGGCGACACAGCAGTTCCACCACCGGGGCCAGCACTTCGAGATTCGGCTCGAGCACGGTGAAATAGCTGAAGCCGAACCGGGAGCGGTGCGCGACCAGCTGTTCGGCGATTTCCTCGACGGTGCCGACGAGCACCGTGGGAACCTCGGCCAGTTCGTCGAGCGTCAGCGAATCGCCCAGGCGGGCATGGATTTCCCGCAACGCGCCTTCGCGATCATCAGTGACCTGGACGAGTTGCACCAGCAGGTTGAATTCGGCGTCGCGGCCAGCGAGCCGTTCGTTGACAAATCTCGTGCGCTCTTCCACCGCGTCCGCCGTCGCGAGCATCAGCGGTGAACCGTCACGCACCTTTGCCATGCCGCTGAAGGCAATCGTCGCCGCGTGGTCGGCGGCGAGCGTAAGCAGCCGGTCGCCGCGACCGCCGATCATCAACGGGGGACCGCCGGACTGCGCGGGTTTCGGCGCGTATTCCGGATCCGCGTACAGCCGCTGGAGTTCTTTGATCGTGAGTTCGAGGTGCTCGACCCGCGCACCCGCGCTGGGAAACGGCATTCCGGCCGCTTCGAACTCCTCTTTGACATATCCGGCGCCCAGACCGAGTTCGAGCCGCCCGGACACGAATTGGTCCGTGCCCGCGACGTCGCGCGCGAGCAGCACCGGATTGTAGAACGGCGCGTTGAGCACGAAAGTGTTGAGCCGCACCCGTTCGGTGACCGCGCCGGCCAGCACGAGTGCGGGAAACGGCGGCGCGATGCCGAGATGGTCGGCCACGCTCAGCACGTCGTAACCGAGTTCCTCGACCCGGCGGCACTTCGCGACCCACTCGTCGCGCGAGCCCGGCCGCACCAGGTTCACGCCGAACCGGAAAGCCTTCTCCCCGTCAGAGACCATGCGGCCACGCTACCGCCCTCCCCAACGCCGTGAAGGACTCCTTGAGGGAATCTGATTCCCTCAAGGAGTCCTTCACGGACCTTGGCTAGGAAGCTCAGCCGAGGCGCTGGGCCAGCGCGTCCAGCTCGTCGCGCAGCGAGGACGGCACCTCGCCGATCTTCGCGAACCACTCCTCGATGAGCGGCAGCTCCGCGCGCCACTCCTCGTTGCGCACCTCGAGCGCGGCCTGGATGTCCTCGACCGGCTCGGAAAGGCCCTCGAGGTCGAGGTCCTCGGCGTTCGGCACGAAGCCGATCGGGGTCTCGACCGCGTTGCCCTTGCCCTCGACGCGCTCGAGCACCCACTTGAGCACGCGCGAGTTCTCGCTGAAGCCCGGCCACAGGAAGCGGCCGTCGTCGCCGCGGCGGAACCAGTTGACGTAGAAGATCTTCGGCAGCTTGTTCGCGTCGGCGTTCTTGCCCAGCTCCAGCCAGTGGTTGAAGTAGTCGCCGGCGTGGTAGCCGAGGAACGGCAGCATCGCCATCGGGTCGCGGCGCACGTTGCCGACCGCGCCGACCGCCGCGGCGGTGGTCTCCGACGACATGGTCGCGCCCATGAACACGCCGTGCTGCCAGTCGCGGGCCTGGTTCACCAGCGGCACCGTGGTCTTGCGCCGTCCGCCGAACAGGATCGCCGAGATCGGCACGCCCTTCGGGTCGTCCCACTCCGGCGCGAGGATCGGGCACTGCGACATCGGCACGCAGTAGCGCGAGTTCGGGTGGGCGGCCTTCTCCTCGGAGTCGGGCGTCCAGTCCTGGTGCTTCCACGAGGTGGCGTGCTCGGGCGTGTTCTCCATGCCCTCCCACCACACGTCGCCGTCGTCGGTGAGCGCCACGTTCGTGAAGACCGTGTTGCCCTTCTCGATCGTGCGCATGGCGTTCGGGTTCGTGTGGTTGTCGGTGCCCGGCGCGACGCCGAAGAAGCCGAACTCCGGGTTCACCGCGTACAGGCGGCCGTCCTCGCCGAAGCGCATCCACGCGATGTCGTCGCCGAGTGTCTCCGCGCGCCAGCCCGGGATGGTCGGCTGCAGCATGGCGAGGTTGGTCTTGCCGCAGGCGCTCGGGAACGCCGCCGCGACGTAGTGGACCTTGTTCTCGGGCGAGATCAGCTTGAGGATCAGCATGTGCTCGGCCAGCCAGCCCTCGTCACGGGCGATGACCGAGCCGATGCGCAGCGAGTAGCACTTCTTGCCCAGCAACGAGTTGCCGCCGTAGCCGGAGCCGTAGCTCCAGATGAGGCGCTCCTCCGGGAATTGCGAGATGTACTTGGTCTCGTTGCACGGCCAGGCGACGTCCTTCTCGCCCGGGGCCAGCGGCTTGCCGACCGAGTGCAGCGCGGGCACGAACTCGCGCTCCGAACCGTCCGGCGCGATGAACTTGTCCAGCGCGGCCTTGCCGGCGCGGGTCATCACGCGCATCGAGGCGACGACGTAGGCGAAGTCCGTGATTTCGATGCCCAGCTTCGGGTTTTCGTCGCCGAGCGGGCCCATGCAGAACGGGATGACGTACATCGTGCGGCCGGCCATGCAGCCGCGGTACAGCTCCGTCATCGTGGCCTTCATCTCGGCCGGGTCGACCCAGTTGTTCGTCGGGCCCGCGTCCTTCTCCTCCTTCGAGCAGATGAAGGTGCGGTCCTCGACCCGCGCGACGTCGCCGGGGTCCGAGGTGGCCCAGTAGGAGTTCGGCTTGGCGTCCAGCTTCACGAAGGTGCCGGCGTCGACCAGCTCCTGGTTGATCCGGGCGGCTTCCTCGTCAGACCCGTCGACCCACACCACGCGGTCCGGGGTGGTCAGCTCGGCGACCTCCCGGACCCAGGACAGCACGCCACTGTGCGTCGTCGGCGCGTTGTCCAGTCCGGGGATGGCGACTGCGGTCATCTCTACTCCTGACTTCCGACGACAAAAGAGCCCACACCGCGAACGACAGTGTTCTTGGTGCGGGCTTCGTTGCCGGCGACCGAATGGCTTCGCGCACCGGCGGAAGACCGGTGTGCGGGTTTTGGGATTCCCCGACTGTAGCCGGATGGACGGCAGGTAACCGAGAGCTGACCTGTCGGTTCTCTCACAAGAACGATAAGGGAATCGATTCAGTTTCACCGGAACGGGCCAGCGCCGAAAATCTTTCCGCGTGGCCCGCGTCGCATTCGTGCCCGATGCCGGGAGCGGGTCTGATCGGTCCTGATCTTCGCCGGACGCTGCCGGGCGCCGGTTCGCCGGACCGGCGCGGACGGGGTCGGGTTTTGGCGTCCCGGAGACGACGAAACGGGCCCGGCGCGCGGCCGGACCCGTTTTCGTGTGACGTCAGTTACCGGAAGCTCAGTTGGGGCTGATCCACTGCCCGGTTCCGCTGTCGATCTTGGCGACGCCGCTGAGCAGCTGCGCGCCCTCGCCGCCCCAGGCCGAATCGCTGCCGGGGTCGGCAGCCGCGTGGTTCGCGCCGCCGTCGGTCTCGGTCCACTGGCCGTGGCCGGTGTGCTCGAAGGTGTGGGTGGAACCGTCCGCGCCGACCTGCACCGCGACGTCGGCCTGGCCGTCGCCGTTGGTGTCGGTGAAGGCGATCGTGCCGCCGGACTTCGTCTCGACCACGGCGGTGTCGTTGTGTCCGTCGTGGTCGGTGTCGATGGTGGCGACCCCGGCGTCGACGTCGCCGTCCGGAAGGTCGGCGTGGATGTGCCCGGTGGTCGACGTGTCCGAGGTGTGCGTATCGGTGCCGTCGGAGCCGGACTGGCCGTGGCCGGATTCGACCCAGCTGCCGGTCTTCTCGTCGTAAACCGCCTGGTCCACGACGTGCCCGGACGCGTCGACCACGGCGTAGTGATCGGCGACCCCGTCGTGGTCGGTGTCTGCGAACACCTGCGCGGTGCCGTCGTCGTGCTCGACGACCGCGGTGTCGGCGACCCCGTCGTGGTCGGTGTCGTAGTTGACCTCGGCCTGGTACTCCTGGCCGTCGACGTGGACGGTCAAGGCCTCCGGGCCGGTCGCGTCGGTGCCGCCGCTCTCGTCGACCCACATGGGTTGGTCCCCCTTATTACGCCGGGTCTGCCGCTGGTTTCGCTCGGTATGACTCACGTTAGGCCGGTTCGGTTCCCGTCCACAAGCGGATCACCGCCCGCTCACGGCGAGAGGCTGACCGGAAGTCCGCGACCGGTGACGAAGACGCACCAACTGCCCGCGTCGTCGTGGGTCAGTCCCAGCCGGACCGTCGCCGGACCGTGCCCCGCCCTGCTGACCTGGACCTCGTAGTACGCCCAGTTGTACGGCGTGTCGAGTTTCTGGCCGAGCTGGATCTGGACCTCGTCCTTGGCGAAACCGTCTACTGCCTCCGTCGCCGGGAACTCGGTGGAGGGGTGACAGTTGACGTTCTGCAGGCCGATCGGGTCGCGCTTGGCGACCGCGTCGACGTAAGCCCTGGCGACGACGTCGGGGCCGCCTGCCGGACGGTGCACCTCGACGCTGTCGTCGGTCGCGATGGCGAAGATCGCGAACCCACCGCCGCCGAGCAGCACCACCACGCCGAGGCAGATGCCGACGATCAGCCCGACCCGGCGTTTCTTCGGCGGCGCGGGCGGCTGCCACTGCTGCGGCGGCGGACCGCCCCATTGCGGAGCCGGCGGCACTCCCCACTGCGGCGGCTGCGGTCCAGGCGGCTGAGGTCCAGGTCCGTACATCACCGGCTGATCATGCCCGATCGCGGACCGTGCGGATGCGGGAAAGCAAAGTCTCGGCCCGGGTGTGGCCCTCGGTCGCGTCCTTGAGGCGTTTCGAGACGATCGCGATCTTCTTCGCCCGCTCCTGCGCGCTCATCTTGATCGTCTGGTCCACCTCCTTCAGCTCCGCCTCGATCGCCTCGATGCGGCGGCCCAGCGCCTCGTCCAGAGCGAGCGACAGTTGCTGTTCGGCCTCGATGAGCTGTTCGGCGATCAGCTGGTCGAGCGTCGAGCGGGCGTCGGCGATCGCTTCGACCAGCCATTGCTTCAGGTGTTGTTTGTCCGACGCGTGTTTGCGAGTGCGCGCCATCCACCAGCCCGCGCCGAGGCCGATCACGATCGTCGCCGGGAGCACGACCGGGTTGAGGATCGCGACGCCGGCGAGTGGCAAAGCGGCGATCTTTCCGGCACCGACGCCACCGGAAATGCCCATGAACACCAGCAGTTTGTCTTCGGCCGTCGGCGGTTTCTTGTCCGGCGGCCGCAGCACGACCGGCGGGCCGCCGGCACGCGCGAACTGGGCGCGGATCACGTCGAGTTCTTCGGCGGAGAACAGCTCCGACAGCGCGGTGTTCGTGACCTGGTTCAGCCGTTGCGACAGCTGCATCGACACCCGTTGCGACGCGGTCTGCAGCGCGATGTCGACTTCCTGCGGCAGCGCGGCGAGTTCGTCGCGTTTGGCCGCGTCGATGCGCTGGCGGAAATGCGCCTGCGCCTCGCGCATTTCGCGGCTGCTCTCGTGGCCGACCTCGACTCGCGTGCGCTGGATTTCGCCGCGCAACCGCAACTGCCAGCCGCGGGTGGAGGTGCGGCGCTGGGACTGAAGATCGTCGCGGCGGGCGCGGAGTTGTTCGGCTTCCGCTTCCCCCGCCGACAAGGCCCGGCTTTCGGCTTGCAGCTTCGCCTTGATCCCGGCCAGCGCGCTCGACAGCGAGCGGAGCGTGTTGGCTTCCTTGAGCATCATCGACCGGCCGACCAGCAGTTCCTGCAGCGCGACCTGCACCGCCGCGATGCCGGACTTCTCCCGCAGCATGGCGGCGACCTGGTCGTTCGGCGCCTTCGCGGCCGTCTCGAACACGCGCGCCGACACCGGATGGAAGACCGCGTCGGCGAAGCGGGGCGCGTGTTCGGCGAGCAGCTGCCGGTCGGCGTCCAGGATCTCGCGCCAGCCGCGGAACGCGTCGGTTTTGGCCAGGACGAACACGACCGTCTCGACGCGGTCCGCGACCTCGCGCAGGAACTGCAGCTCGGTCGAGGTGAACGGGGCCGACGCGTCGACCACGAACACCAGCGCGGTCGCGCCCGCGGCGGCCTCCTTGGCCAGCTCGCCGTGCAGCGAATCGAGCCCGCCGACGCCGGGAGTGTCGACCAGGGTCAGCCGTTCCAGCAGCGGGACCGGACCGGAGACCTCGACGTAGCGCGGCGGCAGCTGGCCTGGCGGCAGTTCGTGCGCGGCGGACACCCAGTCGACCAGCTGCGTCAGGTCGAACGGCACCGACGCCAGCTGACCGGGGTAGCAGGCCTGCGCGCCCCACTGCTGCGCGTGCTCGAAAACGAGGTAGGTCGCGGTGGCCACGTCAGCGTCCACAGGGGACAGTCCCGGCGTCGCGAGCAGGGCGTTGACCAGCGAACTCTTCCCGCGGTTCGTTTCGCCGACGACCACCACGGACGGCTTTTCCGAACGAGCCTTGCGCTGGTCCTCGACCCACTTGGCGGCCTGCGGATCCGCCTCGCGGACGACGCCGAGCAGCTGTTCGCGCGCGGCCTGGACCTGAGCGGGAAGCGTCGGTGCGGTCACTGCGCCCGCTTCGCGTAGACGGTGACGATCGGCGCGCGCAGCAACCGGTCCTGGTCGGCGAACCCGACGACCTCGGTCTCCGCGACGACGCCTTCCAGCTCCGGATCGTCGGTGGGCACCGCGCCGCCCGCCTCGTGGCGGGCCGGGTCGAAGCGTTCGCCCTCGGCGCGCAGCGCGGTGACGCCGATGGCGGCGAGCCCGTGTTCGAGCCGTTCCACGACGCCGCTGCTGCGGGCGCGGTCCAGCGCGTACAGGCAGAGCTGGATGAGCGCCTGCCGGTCGGAAAGCGCGCGTTCGAGGTCACCCGGGGCAGCTACGAGGTCCACATCGGGATCCGACGCATCCGCCGCGGCGGCGGTTCCGTCCGCCTCGGCGATGATCCGCGCGAGAGCGTCCGCGCTGATCTCGCCGGTCGGCGCTTCGGCCGCGTCGCCGGCTTCCTCGTGGCCGAACCACGCCATCTAGACCCTCCCCTGGCCGTCCCCGTGATTCCACCAGTTTGCGATACCGCGCCGCGCGGCGGGGCCGGATCACTCAGACGGGCCGAGAATCCGCGTCAGCAGCTGCCGCAGCACCGCCTGCTCGTGCTCGACGTCCAGTTCGGGATCGAGGCTCGCGCGGGAAAGCAGCGCGTCGACCAGCGCGACGACCCAGTTGCCCGCGTCTCTCGGGGCCAGCATGGGGGAGAGGCGGCCGGTTCGGACGCCACGCTCGATCAAGCCCACGAGACCGGCGCGCATGAGGTCGTCGTTGCTGCGGATCAGCTCGGCGAACTCCGGATCGCGCGCGGCCTGCGCGGCCGCTTCGAGGATCAGCCGCACGACCCCGGGCAGCACGAGCGCCGCCGACATCCGTTCGACCACGGCGAGCACGCCTTCCCACGGGTCCGCCATTTCCACCGCGGCGGCGAGCAGTTCCTCGTTGTCGGCGGTGTCGGCCTCGAAAATGCCGACGAAGACCGCGCGCTTGCTGGGGAAGTAGTGGAACAGGCTGCCGGAGCTGATCCCGGCGGCACGGCAGATGTCCGCGGTGGAGGTCTTTTCGAACCCGTCGCGCGCGAAACAGACGGCTGCCGCGTCGAGAATCGCGCGTCGTTTCGCCGCGTGCTTCTCCGGGTCGACAGTCCTCGCCACGGGGACATCATCGCTCAGGCGGCGGTTCGTCGAGCCACGGGCGGCCGTGCGCGGCGAACGCTTCGGCCAGCTGCCGCCGGGGCAGATCGGTCTTCTCCCGGGCGATTTCCCGGTCGTTCTCGGCGAGCAGCACGAGTTTGCCGTCGTCGACGAACGCGGCGGTGAGCGGAGTGTCGATGCGCCGGCGGCGTTCGCGGCGCTCGAGCGTGACGCGGGTGGCGGACACCGTGACGATCAGCCGGTCCCACGCCCAGAACCAGGCGAACGCCAGCCCCAGCAGGAGACCGGCGACGACCGCGCCGATCAGCCGCCACGGCTGCGGGATCTGGTGCAACAGCCGGAACGGACCTTGCACCGGGAACCACGGCAGCGACGTGATCCAGTCGGCGATCGCTTGGCCGCCCCAGCCCAGCAGTGCCCCGGCGACCGGGCAGGCCAGCCAGGAGCCGCGGCGCAGCCACGCCGGTTCGTCGACCACTGTTTCCATGGGAGCAATATTAGACCGCGCACTCGGTTTATCAATGTCCGGCCTGGTCGAGCGCCCCAATGTGGCATTGGGTGCGTCAGATGCACCCAATGTGGCGTTCGGTGCGTCAGATGCACCCAATGCCACATTGGGGCTGTTTCAGGCCAGTTCGTGGATCAGCGAGCGCATGGCCTGGTCGAGCGCCGGAACGTCGGCGGCCAGCCGGGACGACACCAGCAGCTGGTGCTCCGCCGTCCGCAGCCACACCCGGCCGGCGACCGGGATCTCCAGCACCGACAGCCGGAACGGCCGGGCGCGCCGACCCAGTTCGACTTCGGTTTCGCGGACGAGACGGCCCAGGCGTTCCCCGGCGAGGATCTGGCGGCGGTGGAAGCCCGACGAAACCGGACGGCGGGCCATGGCGAAGTGTTCCGCGGCCGCCGGGGCGAAGTGCTGGGCCGCGCGGTCGATCGCCGAACCGTCGCCGGGAGCAGGGCTTTTCCGGCGGGTGCGCGCGGAACCTCGCTCGCGCAGGAAGGTCAGCAGGCCGTTCCACCACGGTTCCCACTGCGCCTGCACCGCCGCGCGGTCGAGGGCGGGCGGGACGTGCACCGGCACAGCGGGTTCCACCGGCGGCAGCAGCTGGCCGTCGGCGACCGAGAGCGCGAGCACGTCCCGGAGGAACAACGCCACGTCGACGTCGTGGTCGCTCCCCCAGTTCACCCGCCACGAGGTGGTGTCCTCCAGCCGCACGACATTCAGCCTACGCGTCGCGGCCGAGTTGTTTACTGTTCGCGAATCTGTTGCCAGATCAGGAAATAGGCGCGGTGCACGACGTGGGCCACGCGGCTTTGCGCCGGAGTCGCCCCGAAGGAGGCGAAAGAACGCCACCAGCCAGCGCGTTCCAGCGCGTGCGCGGCCAGCTCCGGACGCGAGGCGCCGGGAAGGCCGAGCTGTGCGCCAAGGTCGGCGTTGCTGCCGACCCGAAGCACCTCTTCCGCCAGGTCTTCCGGCATTTCGACGGCCCCCGAAGCGACGAGCGTCAACGCTTCCAGCAGCCGCAGCTGATGCGCTTCCGGGCGGGCCAGCAGCACCTCGATCGCGTCGTGCACCCGCTGCCGTTCGCCCGGGTCGCCGGACGCGTGCGCCAAAGCGGTCACTGACGCCAGCGCGGCCGCGGCCTTGATCCCGTCCGCGCGCGCGGCGAAGACGATCGAGAGCCGGCGGCGGACCGCTTCGAGTCCGGAGATGTCGAGAAGCTTGCGCCGCAACGCTCCCGCGGTGATCTCCGGTTCCGCGCGGATCGCGTCGACCGCGCAGCGGATTCCGAAGAGATCGAGCTTCTCCAGCAGCCGCAAGCGGATCCCGGCCGGGATGTCGCACTCCCAGCTGGTGAAGATGTCGGCCGCGATGAGCATGGTTTCGAGGACGTCGTCGTCGAGCGCGGCGAGCTGGCCGAGCGCCTCGGCGTCGGCGGAGGTGAACCCGCCGGACTCGGCCGATTCGGCGATCAGGCCGATCACCGGCAGCACGTCCGCGACGCGCGGCTTCAGCGTCGCGGCCTGCTTCTCGGCGAGCAATTGCGCGGCCGTCCAGACGTCTCCGCCGGAGCCTTCGACAGATTCCGCGACGATCGTGTCCGCCTTGTTCAGCACGGCGATCGCGTTGACCGGCCCCGCGTCCCGGCTCGCGGTCGCGGCGGTGAACGCGGCCAGCGCCTGCTGATCGTCCGCGCGCACGCCCTGGGTCACCACGTACAGCACGGCCTCCGCGCCCGCGACGGCGTTGCGCGAGGTGTCGTCGAGGTCGTCGGAACCCTCGTCCTGCTCGGCCGCGCCCAGCAGCTGCTCGGTCCGCGACACCGACGCGGCGTCCAGCGAGCCGAGACCGGGGGTGTCGATCACCGTCATGTCCTGCAGCACCGCGTTGGTGAGGTACGCCTCGAGGTGCGAGACCTCGGAGATGTCGACGCCCAGCTCAGCCGGGATCGACCCGTCCGCGGCGAACGGCAGCACCTGCTTGCGGCCGTCGAGGAACACCACCTCGACGCGGTCGACGGTGCCGTACTGGAATCGCGTGACCAGCCGCGTGCACTCGCCGACGTCGGTGGGCGCGACCCGCCGTCCGATCAGCGCGTTGACCAGCGTCGACTTGCCCGATTTGATCCGCCCGGCGACCGCGACCTGCAGCGGCGCGCCGAGCCGGCGCAGCACCTCGGCGAACCCGGCGGCGGTGCGCGGGGACACCTGGGACCGCAGCCGGTGGCACAGCTCCGCCACCGACGCGGACAGTGGGCCGGCGAGCCGTCCCCGTTCCGCCGCTGCCGTCACCGCCCCGGCCCCCTTCCGGCTCGTCCGCTCGCCCGTGCGGGAATCGTCGCATGCCGGTCATCCTCCGGTCGCACCGAAGGTGCTACCCGCGACCGACGCGGCTTCCGGCACCGCGACCTACTGTTGAGTCGTGCGACGGCTCAGCCTGTGGATGCGTGCCCACCCGATGGTGGGGGACTCGCTGCTGGCGCTGTTCCTCGCCGCGTTCGACATCCTGGTGTTCGCCACCGGCGGTCTCGACCCCGAAGTGCCCGGTCCGGAGTGGTACGTCGCCGTTCCGATCGACCTCGCCGTGGTCGCGCCGCTCGTGTTCCGGCGCAAACGACCGGTGCTCGCCGCGTACGTCGTGTACGTCATTTCGTTCGCGCACAGCGCGCTGGACCTCGGAGTTTCCGGGCTGGCCGCGCTCGCGATCAGCCTCTACTCGGTCCAGGTCTACGTCGGACGCAAGCAGGGACTGCTTTACGGCGGCGCGTTCGTCGTGGCCATGGCCGTCACCGCGATCGTCAAACCCGAGCCGTCGATGGCCGCGCAGCTGCTGTTCAGCGCCTTCACCATCGCCTTCTGCTGGCTGCTCGGCGAGTTCATGTACGCCCGCCGCGCCTACCAGCGCGAACTGGAGGCCCGGTTGCATCTGCTGGAAACCGAACGCGACCAGGCCGCGCGCATCGCGGTGGCCGAGGAGCGCGGCCGGATCGCCAGGGAACTGCACGACGTCGTGGCGCATTCGGTGAGCGTGATGGTCGTGCAGGCCGACGGCGCGGCGCTCGCCCTGAAATCCAATCCGGAGCTGGCCGGGCGCGCGCTGGGGACGATCTCCGAGACCGGCCGCGGCGCGCTCGGCGAACTGCGCCGGCTGCTGGACGTGCTGCGCAACGACCGCGGCGACGACGAACCGCGGGTGCCGCAGCCGGACGCGACCGCGCTGGGCGACCTCGCCGAGCGGATGCGCGCCGCGGGCGTTCCGGTCGACCTCGCCCTCGGCGACGGGCTCGACGAACTGCCCGCCGGGGTGTCGCTCGGGATCTACCGGATCGTCCAGGAATCGCTCACCAACACGCTCAAGCACGCCGGGGCCGGGGCGAGCGCCGCGGTGCGGGTGGAGCGGACCGGCGACCAGGTCGAGGTGCTCGTGCGCGACGACGGCGCGGGCCGGGCCCGGCGGCTCGAACAGGTCGGCGCGAACGGAGCGACGGCGATGGCGGGGTCGGCCGCGACAGCTCGGCAACCGGCGCCGCGGCTGTCGGTCGCGGGAGGAAACGGCCTGATCGGGATGCGCGAGCGGGCGCACGTGTACGGCGGGACACTGGAGGTGGGCCCCGCCGCGGGCGGTGGCTGGCAGGTGCGAGCGGTGCTGCCGGTTAGGTTGAACTCGTGATCCGAGTGGTGGTCGTCGACGACCAGGAACTGATGCGCGTCGGGTTCCGGATGGTGCTGGGCGCGCAGGCCGACATCGACGTGGTCGGGGAGGCGGGCGACGGCGCGCAAGCCGTGCGGATGGCCGCCGAACTGCGGCCCGACGTCGTGCTGATGGACGTCCGGATGCCGGTGCTCGACGGGGTCGAGGCGACCAAGCAGATCGTCGCGGCGGGCACCGCGCGGGTGCTCGTGATGACCACCTTCGACCTCGACGAGTACGTCTACGCGGCGCTGCAGGGCGGGGCGTCCGGCTTCCTGCTCAAGGACACCCAGCCCGACTACCTGGTGTCCGCGCTGCGTTCGGTCGCCGACGGCGACGCGGTGATGTCGCCCTCGGTCACGCGCAGGCTGCTCGACCGGTTCGTCGGCTCCGGCGGTTCGGAAATGCGCGATCCGGCCGAACTCGACGTGCTGACCGACCGCGAACGCGAAGTGCTCGTGCTGATCGCGAAAGGCATGTCGAACGTCGAGATCGCCGAGACGTTGTTCCTTTCCGAGGCGACGGTGAAAACGCACGTCGGGCGGATCCTGTCGAAACTCGACCTGCGCGACCGCGTACAGGCGGTCGTCCTCGCGTACGAAACCGGGCTCGCCCGGCCGGGGATCGGCTGAAGCGTCCGATTCGGACACTGTCCACACCGGACCCCGCCGCGGATTCCGCGGCGGGGTCCTTGGCGAATCGGGCAAAATTCAGGGTCGGCTCAGGGGCATCCCCCATCGCGCTCCACCCCTCGACACGATTGAGTACTACTCAGGTCGGGTAGCCGGTTCGATCCACAGGATGACGCGAAAACGGCGGCGCTGCGACAGGATGAATTCCGTCAGCACCGCCGTAGAGGGAGCAGGGGATGATCGAGGCAACAGGTCTCACCAAGCGTTACGGGAGCACGCTCGCGGTGAACAACCTGTCGTTCAGCGTGGCAGCGGGGAAAGTCACCGGATTCCTCGGCCCGAACGGCGCCGGCAAGTCCACGACCATGCGCATGATCCTCGGCCTGGACAACCCGACCGCGGGCCAGGTCCGGATCGGGGGGAAGCTCTACCACGAACTGAAGGAGCCGCTGCGCGCGGTCGGCGCGCTGCTCGACGCGAAATGGGTGCACCCCAACCGCTCGGCGCGATCGCACCTGCAGTGGATGGCCCGGTCCAACCGGATCCCGGCCGCGCGGGTGGACGAGGTGCTCGACACCGTCGGGCTCACCAGCGTCGCGGGAAAGCGGGCGGGCGGGTTCTCGCTCGGCATGTCGCAGCGGCTGGGCATCGCCGGCGCGCTGCTCGGCGACCCGGAGGTGCTGCTGTTCGACGAGCCGGTGAACGGCCTCGACCCGGAGGGCATCCTCTGGATCCGCAAGTTCATGCAGCGCCTCGCCGCCGAGGGCCGGACCGTGTTCGTGTCAAGCCACCTGCTTTCGGAAATGGCGCTCACCGCGACCGACCTCGTGGTCATCGGCAAGGGCCAGCTGATCGCCCAGTCCACCACTGAGGAATTCGTGGCGCGGGCCGCGGAAAACACCGTGAAGGTGCGTTCGCCGCAGCTTCCGGCGCTGCGTCAGCAGCTGATCTCCGCCAGCGCACAGGTCACCGACTCCGGCGACGCGCTCATCGTGTCCGGAATGGACAGTGCGAAGATCGGCGAGATCGCCGCCTCGGCGAACGTCGTGCTGCACGAGCTGAGCCCGCAGACCGGTTCGCTCGAACAAGCCTTCATGCAGATCACCGGCGACTCCGTCGAGTACCACACCGGGCTCGAGGCAGAGGCGCAGCAGGCCGCGGCCATCCGCTGACCACACTCTCGTTGGGAAGAGAAAACTCATGACTTTGCTCGCGGTCGAACGCATCAAGCTCTTCACCACCCGGTCGCCGTGGTGGTGCGCCCTCATCGCGCTCGCGCTCACCATCGGATTCGCCGGCCTCATGGCGGGCTCGCTCCCCAGCGGGGAGACGATCTCGGTCGCCAACACCCAGGCCGGGCACCAGTTCGGCATCGCGGTGATCATGGTGCTGGCGGCGCTGGCGGTGACCACCGAATACCGGTTCGGCACGATCCGCACCACGTTCCAGGCGGTTCCGCACCGCGGCAGCGTGCTCGTCGCGAAAGCCACCGTCGTCGCGCTGCTGTCGTTCGTGATCGGCGAGATCGGCGCCTTCGCCTCGTGGGGCCTCGGCTACGCCATCCGCCCCTCCGACTCGGTCGCGCTGAAGACCTCCGCGGACTGGATCAACGTCGCCGGTGTCGGCGTGGTGTTCGCCTTCGCCGCGGTCATCGCGGTCGCGGTCGGCACGCTGATCCGGCACAGCGCGGGCGCGCTCTCGCTGCTGCTGATCTACGTGCTGGCAGTGGAAAACCTCGTGCAGCTGATCCCGACGGTCGGCCAGAAGATCCACGAGTGGATGCCGTTCACCGTCGCGGAGCGCTTCCTCGGCGGCGTCCGTCAGGTGCCGGGCGCGCCGGAGGCGGCACTGTCGCAGTGGGGCTCGCTGGCCTACTTCGCCGGGGTGGCCGTGGTGCTGCTGGCCATCGCGATCGGCGTCGCGAAGAAGCGCGACGCGTAAAGACCCACAGGGAACGTTCGGACGAGTCAGGCGGGGGCCGGCGGAGCCGAACAAGGGGAAAAAGGGGAAAAGGGGAACAAGATCCGGGTCGCCATTCGGGGGGCGGCCCGGATCTTTCCGTTTCGGTAGAGTTCGGGTCCACGAGAAGGGGGACGGCGTGCTCGAAGCGACTGGACTCACCAAGTCCTACGGCGACACCGTCGCGGTGCGAGACCTGACATTCACCGCGCGAGCCGGTCGCGTCACCGGGTTCCTCGGCCCGAACGGGGCGGGCAAATCCACCACGATGCGGTTGCTGCTCGGGCTCGACGCGCCCACCGCGGGCACCGCGCACATCGAGGGCAAGCCGTACCGGCAGCTGACCGATCCGCTGCGCACGGTCGGCGCGCTGCTCGACGCGACGTGGCGGCATCCGGGCCGCTCCGCCCGCCAGCACCTGCGGTTCCTCGCCGCGACGAACGGGCTGCCGGACCGGCGGGCCGACGAGGTGCTGGAGCTCGTCGGGCTCTCCGCGGTGGCCCGCAAGCGCGCGGGCACGTTCTCGCTCGGCATGCTGCAGCGGCTCGGCATCGCGAGCGCGCTGCTCGGCGACCCGCGCGTGCTGCTGTTCGACGAACCGGTGAACGGCCTCGACCCGGAGGGCGTGCACTGGGTGCGCCAGCTGCTGCACGGGCTCGCCGCGGAAGGCCGCACGGTGTTCGTGTCGAGCCATCTGCTGCCGGAGATGGAGCAGACCGCGCAGGACCTCGTGGTGATCGGCCGCGGCCAGCTCATCTACCAGGGCACGATGGCCGATTTCGTGGCCCGCGCCGGATCGCGCGGGGTCCGGGTGCGCACGCCGCACGCCGACGCGCTGCGCACCGCGCTCACCGAAGCGCGCGCGGTTTTCACCGAGGATTCCGGTGCGTTCCTGGTGTCCGAAATGGACAGTGACGCGATCGGCGAACTCGCTTTCGCCGCGCGCGCCACGCTGCACGAGCTGAGCCCGCTGGCCGGTTCGCTCGAGCACGCCTACCTCGAATTGACAGGTCAGGCAGGCGAATTCACCAGTGGAGGTGCGCGGTGAATCTGCTGCGGGCGGAACGGATCAAGCTTTTCAGCACGCGCGCGCCGTGGTGGTGCGCGCTCATCGCGGTGGCCGCGCCGATCGGGTTCACCGCGTTGTTCCTCGGGCTTTCCGGGGCCGAAATCACCGCGGACGTGAGCAATACTCAGCTTGCCACCGGCACCGGCCGCACGGTCGCGCTGGTGCTCGCGGTGCTCGCCGCGACGGCCGACTTCAACTGGGGCACGCTCCGGCTCACCTTCCAGGCGGTGCCGACGCGGACGCCGGTGCTGCTCGCCAAGGGCGCCGTGGTGTGCGCGGTGTGCGCGGTGCTCGGTCTGCTCGCCGGCGTCGGCTCGTGGGGCATGGCGCATCTCGTGCGGCCGGACGCCGACCTCGGTCTGCACTCCGGGGCGGACTGGCGCACCGTGTTCGGCCAGACCCTGACCTTCGCGCTGGCCGGGCTGCTCGGCGTCGGCGTCGGCCTGCTGCTGCGCAGTTCCGCGCTGACGCTGGCGATCGTGCTCGTGTGGACCCAGCTGGTCGAGGGCCTG
This sequence comes from Streptomyces sp. AA4, assembly GCF_000158875.1. Lineage (NCBI taxonomy): Bacteria > Bacillati > Actinomycetota > Actinomycetes > Kitasatosporales > Streptomycetaceae > Streptomyces > Streptomyces sp. AA4. The sequence goes on from NZ_GG657746.1 coordinate 8,372,951, forward strand.
GTGCTGCTGATTCCCAAGATCGGCAGCGATCTCTACCAGTGGATGCCGTTCTACGCGGCGTCGCAGTTCGCCGGTGGCGATTTCACCAGGACGACGCTGAAACTGTCGCCGCCTTTCGGGCCGTGGGGTTATCTCGCGTATTTCGCGGCGATCAGCGCGGTGTTGTTCGCGGCGGGCGTGGCCACCGCGAATCGGCGCGACGCCTGACCTGCACGTGCACATTCCCGATTGCGCGGGAAGCATTCGGATTAAATTCACGTAAACCGGTGTGGCTTCTCTCACAGCGAGCGGACATACTGTCGGAAACCGACGGATATTCGAAGTGCCCCGTCTCAGCTCTCCGGAGGTGAACCGTGACGGTGGACGTTGATCAGATACTCGTTTCCCGCGACGCGGCGGTACCGACCCCCCGGCTCGAGCCGATGCTGGACCTCGAATGGTCCCAGGCGATCGAACTGCCCCGGTTCGCGCTGCCCGCGACCCGGCCCGCCGAACTGCGCCAGGCGTGGGTGCATCGCGCCCCCGAGGACGCGGTGCTCGGGCTGTATCGCCGGGCGAGCGGGTCCGACGACACGCTGCCCGCGCCGTGGTGGCTGCGCGCGGTCGCGAGCGGGCGGCTCGAATCGCGCGAACTCGGCTTCCGCATCGAGGACCGGGTGGCGCAACTGCTCGGCAAGCGGATGGGCTGGGAGTTCGTCCCGTGGGCGGCCGACGGCGAATCCGGGTACTGGGAGTTCATGCCGTCCGAACGCGGCAAGTCCGGCCATTCCATCCCGACGACCGTGCTGAACACCGACCGGCACGACGGCTGGATCGACGTGCTGCCCGCGCATTCCGCCCAGGCCCCGGAGCCGGTGGCGGTCGCCGGGCTCGCCGGACTGCGCTCCCGGCTCGGGGAGTTCGAAGCGGTCCGCTGACGCGCCCGTATGTTGTCCGGGTGGAAAACGAGGACCAGCCACGGCTGCGCAGCGTGGTCAGTTACGTCAAACGCGGCGGACGGATGACCGTCGGCCAGCAGCGAGCCTGGGAAGAACACTGGCCGCGGCTCGGCCGGACGGTGTCGGAACTGCCTGCCGGACCGGTCGACTTCACGGAGTGGTTCGGCCGCGAAGCGCCGGTGATGCTGGAGATCGGCTCCGGCATGGGCGAGACGACGTCGCAGCTGGCCGCCGCCGCGCCGGAGCTGAACTACGTGGCCGTCGAGGTGTACGACCCCGGGCTAGGACAGCTGATGCTGCGCGCGGAGAAGCTCGGGGTAACGAACCTGCGCCTGATGCACGGCGACGCGGTGGTCCTGCTGACGTCACACGTCGAGCCCGGTTCGCTGTCCGGCGTGCGGCTGTTCTTCCCGGACCCGTGGCCGAAGAAGCGCCACCACAAACGCCGGATCGTGCAGCCGGAATTCGTGGCACTGATCGCCTCGCGGCTCGCCCCCGGCGGGACGTTCCACATGGCGACCGACTGGGAGCACTACGCCGAGCAGATGCTCGAGGTGTGCTCGGCAGAACCCGCACTGCGCAACCGCTACGCCGACGAACCGGGCGGCTGGGCCCCGCGCCCCGAGTGGCGGCCGGTGACGAAGTTCGAACAGCGAGCGGACCGAGAAGGCCGGGTCTCGCACGATTTGATCTTCGAAAAGCACTGATCCCAAGTCAGCCTCACACGCCGAGGACCGGCCCCTTCAGCCGACCGCGACCTGGAGCCGACTGCGGTTGAAGCGCCCCAATGTGGCATTGGGTGCATCCCACGCACCGAACGCCACATTGGGTGCACCAGACGCACCCAATGCCACATTGGGGCGCAAGCCCCCGCCCACACACACCGCAGCCGATGCACCCAACGCGGGGCGCCCACACCTCCCCCACCCCCGATACGAAGCCAAAAACACGGCGCTGGGGTGCTTGTCAAGGCATCTGTCCCGGCATGACAAGCACCCCAGCGCCGTAGTCACACTAAAAAATCGGGGTGCCCGCCCAACCACGAACCGGCAATGTCGCCCGCCAGGGCGACGAGCCGCCCAAAACAGAAACACGAAGGGCCGCCCCCAGGTTCCCACCCCCGGCAACGGCCCTCCGCTCCCTTCACCCCCGGTCCCGCCCCTCCCCCGACGAGGGGCGGGCGCCAGCTATTCGTCCGCCAATGGCTCCGCCTGCACCCGCTTCAACGCGGGCGTGCAAACCGACGCGCCGAGAAGGGCGACCCCGACCCCCAGCACCACCGGCGCGACGATCCACGGGCTGAACACCACCGACCCCCGTTCCATCGTGGCCATGAACAGCCCCAGTCCGACCGCGACTCCCATCACGCCCGCGCCGATCGTCGCGACCAACGCAGGCAGCGCGGCCTCCATCCGCAACGCCCGGGACAGCACCCGCACCGGAGTGCCCGCCGCCATCAGGGCGCCGAACGTCCGGCGCCGGTCCATCACCGAACCCGCGGTCGCGACCGCCGCGCTGCAGCCGGCGAGGATGCCTGCCGCGACGAGGCCGATCACCGTGACTCGGCGCAGGTCGCTGAGCTGCACTTGCTGTCCATAGAGGTACTGCTCGCGGCTGCCGATCTCGTTCCCGACCGCGTTGGGCACCAGCGCGGTCCGCACGATCTCGCGGTTGGCCTCGGCGGTCGGCACGACCAGGGTGACCTGGGTCGGTTTCACCCCAGCCGGCACCGCGGACGGGTCGATCACGTACTCGCCGAAGTTGTTCTTCCGCTCCGGGTGATACGTCCCCACCGTGACCGCGCCGAGCGGCGTGCCCGTGCTGTCCTCGCCGCCGTACCGCGCGACCCGCAGATTGTTCGTGTCCAGCTGGTACGGCGTGTACAGCCCGACACCGGGCTTGCAGTCCTGCTGGGTGATCCCGAGCCGGGTCAGCTTGGCGGCGTCAGCGCAGGTCATCACGTACGCCCGCTGCATCGACCGGTAGTTCCCCTCGCCCTGCATCACGTAGACGCTGGCCACCGGGACGACGCGTTCGGACAGTCCGGCCTTCGCGAGCGTGGCGTTCGTCCGCTCGGTCGCTTCGGGAGCGCGGTCCGCGGTGACGTCGACGTACAGCGCCGAGTCCACGTACTGGCGTCCGCCGCCGGCGAGGGATTCGAACGACGGCAGCAGCGTGAGCGCCATCGAGCCGGTGAACACCGCGAGCACGATCCCGGCCGAGGCCCGGTAGGAACCCTTCGGGTCGTTGCGCAGCCGACGTCCGGCCAGCAGCGACGACGGCCGCCGCCAGATCCGCACGAACGTGCCGCCGACCGCGGAGGTCACCCACGGTCCGACCACCATCGCCGAGGCGACCACCAGCAGCAGGCCGAACAGCACCAGGTTGCCGTTGCCGCCGCTGCGCGCGCCGACAACGCTGTAGAGGAAGAACAATCCCGCCGCGGGCAGCGCGAGCAGCCGCCACCAGCGCAACGGCTTCACGGTGTGCCCGCCAGTCGCGAACAGCGGCGTGCTCACCACCCGGCGCAGGCCGAGCACCCCGGCGAGCACCACGAGCAGCGGGACCAGCAGCACGGCGAGCACGGTCAGCCCCACCGGCAGCGCGAAGTCCGAGGCCAGCCAGGTCCCGCCGTCCCACGGCACGAACGTGGCCAGTCCGCGCAGCGCCGGGCTCAGCAGCAGGCCGACCAGCGCCCCGACCCCCGCCGACAAGCCGGTTTCGGCGGCGACCATCGCGGTCACCTGGCCCGGCGTCGCACCGGCCAGCCGGATCGCGGCGAGCCGTTGTTCGCGGCGGGCGGCGGTGAGCCGGGCCGACGACGCGACGAGCACGAGGCTCGGCACGAGCAGCACGATGATGCCGACCCAGGACAACACCGTCAGCAGGCCGTCCGGATGCCCCTGTCCGGCGGGGAACGCCGCGGCCGGGAAGGCGTCCTGGCCGGGCTGGTCCTTGTGCCCGTACGGGCGCATCTCCTGCGGGCTGTGCCCGACGAGCGCGACGAGCTGCTCCGGATACCGCAGCGCCTCTTCGCCGAACGCGGCGACCGGTTTGCCGAAGCGGTTCCCGAGCTGGTCGGCCGGGGTGGCGTTGAGCAGTTTCCCGAGCGCGGGCGACACGATCGTCTCGCCGGGGCCGGGCAGCTGCGGGATGCCCGGCGGCAGGCGCAGCGAATCGGCCGGGCCGGTGACCGCGATGTCGACGCGGGCGACCTGCTTGCCGGCGAAGTAGTCCTTGGAGGAGTTGACCAGCATGGTGTTCTGCTGGCCGGAGTCGTAGCGGCCGCTGCTTTGCCACAGCGCCCGCTGCTCGCGCGCCTGAGTGGCGTACGGCAGGGTCGCCAGCAGCAGGACGAGCCCGGTCGCGACGGCGACGCCGACCGCGGTGAGGATCGCCGAGGTGCGGGTCCGCCGGTCGCCGCGCAGCACCCGCAGGGCGAGCTGGAACGGGTTCATGCCGCGAGCCTCGTCGCGATCAGGCCGTCGCGGATCGCCACGGTGCGCGGCATCGATTCGGCGAGTTCCCGGTCGTGGGTCACCACGAGCACCGCGGCTCCGGACGCCTGGGCGGCGGCCAGCAGCGCGTCCATCGTCTCGCGGCCGGTGCGGGTGTCGAGCGCGCCGGTCGGCTCGTCGGCGAAGATCACCTTCGGCCGGTGGGTGAGCGCGCGGGCGATCGCGACGCGCTGCGCCTCGCCGCCGGAAAGCTCACCGGGGCGGCGCGCTTCCTTGCCGGACAGGCCGAGTTTGCCGAGCCATTCCCGGGCCGCGGCGATGGCTTCGCCCCGGGTTCCGCCGGCCAGCAGCGAGGGAAGTGCGACATTCTCTTCCGCGGTCAGCTCGGACACGAGCATTCCGGACTGGAAGACAAAACCGAATTCGGTGCGCCGCAGTTCGCTGCGCCGCTTTTCGCCGAACTGGTCGATCCGCTGTCCCTGCAACCAGATCTCGCCGCTGTCCGCGCGCAGGATCCCGGCGAGCACGTGCAGCAGCGAGGTTTTGCCGGAGCCGGACGGGCCGACGATGGCGATCGCTTCCCCCGGCTGGACGTCGATGTCGATTCCGGCCAGCGCGTGCTGCTGCCCGTAGCGCTTCACCAGCCCGCGCCCCGACAACACCGCTCCGGCGCTCCACTGTGGATTCGTCATCCGCCAGCTCTCTCCCTGTCTCCGTCATTCGTTTCCCGACTGCGACGGAAAGCAGCTTCGCGGATTCGAGCGGGTGTCCACTTCGGGCAGACGGCCGGTACCTGGCCGGCCTTCATCGGCCGATCGGCCGATGCCGACGAACCACGTGGCCAAGGTGCGCGCGGGGGCGAATCATCTACCGTCACGGTGTGCCGCACACCCCGCCGTCGAAAACGCTTGCCGCGCGGGCGACCGAACTCGCCCGCCGCCTCGACATGTCCGTGCTCGTGTTGTTCGGCGCGCTGGCGTTCGACCTCGTGTTCGTGACCGACGCGGCACTCGATGACTTCGGCCCGCGATTCGTCGACCTCGGCCTGTTCCCGGGCATTTTCGCGATGGCGGCGTGCGCGTTCTGGGCCCGCAAACGCGCGGCGGTGGCCGGCGTATTCGGCGCGTTGACGCTGATGTTCTGCACCTTCGTCATCCGCTATCTCGGCATCCCGACGTACTCCAGCGTGCTGGCGAACCTGACCGTCACCGAGTTCGTCGCCGGGATCGAGATGGTCTATTTCCTCGCCCGCCGGGCCCGTCCCGGGGTCGCCTTCGCGGTGATCAGCGCGCTGGTGATGGGCGCGCTCACCGCGGCTTTCGGCCGCGGCGGCTACCGAGACCTGTCGAGCAGCAGCATCGCGCAGACCTTGCTGTTCGGGTTCCTGTTCCTCGTCGGGACGGTGATCACCGGCGCGGTCGGCCGCCCGCGCCGCGAGCGCGACCCGGCGACGGCGGAACGCTTGCGCAACATGCACCGGTTCACCGAATTGGTGCGCGGCCAGTGGCCGTTGATCGGCATGCTCAGCGTCGGCGTGCTGATCGAATTCGGCTACACCTACGAAAGCGGCAGCCGCGGTTTCCCGCTGCTGGCCTGTTCGATCGGCGCCGCCGCGGTGACCGCGCTCTCGCCGCGCCGGCCGCGGGATTCGATCCTGGTGGTGGCCGGGCTCCTCCTGCTGTCCGCGCTCGCGACGCCGTTCCTGCATCCCAGCCACAGCTACCAGCTGCTCGGCGGCATCCCGCCGACCCAGATCGTGGCCGCCTTCGGCGTGGTCGTGAACGTCGTGCGGGCGGTGCCGCTGGTCCGGGCGTGGCCGCGGATCGCGGTGCTGTCCGGCGTGGTCGCGATCGGCACGATCCTGAACTTCGGCCCGTACCGCACCGGCCGCCTGCTCACCGACCCGGCGACGCTCGGGCTGCTCGCCACCGTCGCGGTCCTGCTGCTCGGCATCGCCATCGCGATCGGCCTCTACCTGCGCTCGCGCGATTCCGAACGCGCGCAGGTGGTGAAATCCGCGGTCACCGACGCGCAGACGGCCGAGCGGATGGCGCTGGCCAGGGAGCTGCACGACGTGGTCGCGCACCACGTGACCGGCATCGTCGTGCAGGCGCAGGCCGCGCGGATGATGGGGGAGAAGAACCCGGAACTCGCGCTGGAGGCGATGGGCCGGATCGAGAACGCGGGCGTCGAGGCGCTGGCCGCGATGCGCCGTCTGGTCCGCAGCATGCGCGGCGACGCACAGGCCGGTTCGGGCGAGTTCAACGAGCAGGCGACCACCGATCTGGCCGCTGACCTGCACCGGCTCGTCGAAGCCGGCAACCACGGCATCCCGACGCAGTTGCGGCTCGACCTGCCGGCGGACCTGCCGCACGAGGTCGGCCGGTCCGCGCTGCGGCTGATCCAGGAGTCGCTCACCAACGTCGGCAAGCACGCCTCGGACGCCACCGAGGCGATCGTGGTGGCCGAGGTCGCCGACGGCGAACTGCACTTGCGGGTGACCGACAACGGCAGCGGGCAGAGTCACCGCCCGGCGGGCGGGTCGGGCGGATACGGTCTGGTCGGCATGCGCGAACGCGTCGCGCTGCTGCACGGCAGGCTTTCGGCAGGCCGCGAGCCGGACGGCGGCTGGCGGGTCGAGGCGTGGCTGCCGCTCGAGGCGAACGGGGAGACAGACGGGTGATCCGGGTACTGATCGCGGACGACCAGGAAATGGTGCGGATGGGCTTCCGCATGATCCTGGACGCGCAGGATGACATCGAGGTGGTCGCGGACGTGCCGGACGGCATCTCCGCGGTCTCGAAGGCGCGCGAACTGCGCCCGGACGTCTGCCTGCTGGACATCCGCATGCCGGGCCTGGACGGGCTGGAGGTCACCCGTCAGCTGGCCGGTCCGGACGTCGCCGACCCGCTGAAGGTCGTCGTGGTCACCACCTTCGACCTCGACGAATACGTGCACACCGCGCTGCGCAACGGGGCGAGCGGCTTCCTGCTCAAGGACGCCGGGCCCGCGCTGCTGATCGAGGCGGTGCGCGCGGCCGATCGCGGCGACGCGCTGGTGTCGCCGCAGATCACCGTGCGGCTGCTGAAGCACTTCGACGGCGGGAACACCGCCAAGCGCGAGGCCCCGGCGCCGTCGGAGCCGTTGACCGCGCGCGAACTGGACGTGGTGAAGGCCGCCGCCCGCGGACTCACCAACACCGAGATCGGCGCGGAGCTGTTCCTGTCGCTGTCGACGGTCAAGACGCATTTGGCTTCCGTGCAGGGCAAAGTCGGCGCGCGTAACCGAGTGGAAATCGCAGCTTGGGCCTGGCGTAGCGGCGTAGTGGATTAACGGCTACTGGGACGCCCGTACTATCTCGTTATGTCGCGTCGCTTCCATGCCCCGGTTGTCCTGCCCGCCGACCCGTCCTGCTCGCTGCTCCGCGACGCCGTCGTGGACGTCGACGACGAAGGCCGGATTTCGTTCGTCGGACCGGCTTCGGACGCTCCGGAGTTCGCCGGCGAGGAGACCCGGCTGACCGGAATCCTGTTGCCCGGCTTGGTGAACTCGCACGCGCACAGTCCGATGACGCTGCTGCGCGGCATGGGCGGCGACCTGCCGCTGCTGCGCTGGCTGCGCGAGATCATCTGGCCGACCGAGGCGAAGCTGAAGCCGGCCGACGTGCGCACCGGCATGCTGCTCGGGTCGGTCGAAATGCTCCGGCACGGCGTGACGACCAGCGCGGAAATGTATTTCGAGGGCGAACAGCTCGTCGACGCGGTGCTCACGACCGGCGGCCGGGTGCTCGTCGCACCGCCGGTGATCGAACTGCCCGGGCTGGATTGGCGGGAAACGCTGGCCGCGATCGACCGGTGGATCGACGCCGACGGGCTGCGCTTCGGCCCCGGGGAACGGATCGAGCTGGGATACGGGCCGCATTCCGCGTACATGCTGAACCCGGACGGGCTGCGGGCGACCGCGGAATCCGCCGCTGCCCGGGGCGCGTTGGTGCAGATTCACGTCGCGGAGGCCGCCGCCGAGGATCTGGAGCAGCGCAAGGAGTACGGATCCGTGCCTCGGCTGCTGGATTCGCTGGGAATGTTCAACGGGCGCACCCTTGCCGCGCATTCGGTGCATTTGTCGGACGAGGACATCGCGATCTTCGCCGCTCGCGGAGTGGGGATGGCGCATTGCCCCGGGTCCAACGCGAAGCTGGCTTCCGGCATCGCGCGGATCAAGGACTTGCGCGCGGCCGGGGTCGCGATCGGGCTCGGCACCGACGGTCCGGCGTCCAACGACGACATCGACCTCTGGGAAGAGCTGCAGCTGACGGCGATGCTGGCCCGGCTGGCCAACGACGATTCCACCGTGGTCACCGCGAAGGACGTGTTCCTGATGGCCACCCGCGGCGGCGCCGAAGCGCTCGGTCGCCACGACCTCGGCGTCCTGGAGGCGGGCCGCTGGGCTGACCTCGTGCACGTCGACCTCGACGACCCGGCGTTCGCGACCGGCCTGGACGTGCCGGACGAGCAGTTGCTGGCGAACCTCGTGTGGGCGGCCGGGTCCCGGCGAGTGCGGGACGTGTGGGTCGCGGGCGAGCAGGTCGTCGCGGACGCGGAGCCGACGCGGGTCGACCGCCGCGAGATCCAGGCGACGGTGGCCGACACCGCCGCCCGGCTGCGGGCCTGACGCTGTCCGTGAAGGACTCCTTGGGGGAATCTGATTCCCTCAAGGAGTCCTTCACGGACCTCAGCGAGGACGGACCTGGATCTCGGTGAAGTGGGCTTCCGGGGTGGCGGTGACCGCGGTGAGGACGGCCGTGGCCACCGAGTCCGGGCGCAGGTACTTGTCGACGTCGTAGCTGCCGCCTTCCTGGACGCGGACCTGGCGCTGCATGTCGGTGTCGGTGCGGCCGGGGAAGATCGAGGTCACCCGCAGGTCTGGTTCCTCGGCGCGCAGTGAGTCGGTGAAGGCGCGGGCGGCGAATTTGCTTGCCGCGTAAGGACCCCAGCCCGGACGGGCGGTATACCCGGCACCGGAGTTGATCACGACGACGTGGCCGTTCGCGTTGCGCAGCGCGGGCAGCAGCAGGCGGGTCAGTTCGGCGACCGCGATGACGTTCACCTCGAGGTTCGTGCGCCACACGGAGGCCGGGGAGTCGGCGACGGCGCCGATTTTGCCGGTCCCCGCGGAGTGGACCAGCACGTCCAGCCGGTCGATCTTGCTGGCCGCGGCTTCCAGCGAAGCCGCGTCGGTGAGGTCGACCGGCCAAGGCCGCGCGCCGGGCAGTTCCTCGGCCACCTTCGCCAGTGCGTCGGTGTCGCGGCCGCCCAGGAGGAGACGGTGCGTCGGGGAGAGCTGGTGCGCGATTGCCGCGCCGATGCCCCGCGAGGCACCGGTGATCAGGGCGAGCGGGAGGTCGGTCATACCGGCCACGGTAGGCGTCCGGCGCCGATTCGCCAGTTCGGGGAGTCGTCGATCACTTCGCCGGGGCGCACTGGGCGGCTGCCCACGGGTCGCGCGGGTAGCGGATTTCCGTGCGGTGCACCGAGCCGGTGAAATTGTCGATAAAGCGACTCCAAGTGAGCGGTTCGCGGGTGGAGGCCAGCACGTTCTGCACGTCCGGACAGCGCAGTGCGGCGCGGGCGGCGTCGATCTCGGCGGGCTGGAACATCCGGATCTCGCCGTCGGTGGCGTAGTCGCCGTATCCGGCTTCGGCGATCTCCCAGGCCGCGACCAGCCACTTCGAGTGTCCGGGGCGACCGCCGGCGATGGACGACGAGTGCGAGGCCAGATCGCTGGCCAGGCCGTAACCGTCGTGGATGCGGACGTCCAGGGACACGATGTTGCTGATCGCGCCCATGCTGTCGGCCGCCATGGTCACGTACGGCCGGTTGGTCGGGAAGCGGAACCACTGCTTCACGTCGCCGTAGCTGTAGACGAGCACGGCCGGTCGCGTCGTCGCTTGGACCGCGTCGACGGCGTGGCGGATGACGTCCTGGCCGAGGTAATCCGTTGCCAGCACTGGGTATTCGTGCCCGGTCGCCCAGGACCAGTAGCCGCGTTCGTCGGTGACGCTCACTGCCAGATGCGTGCCTTCGTACGGCACGCGCAGCCAGCCGCTCGCGATCACGGACCAGGCGGCGACTCCCGCGAGGCACGCGATTGTCTTGCGGGTCAACGGGATCGCCATGACCGGAAGCAGCAGCACGAACAACGCGGGCAGCAGCATCCGGCCGTGCATGAAATCGCCGCCGACGCGCACGACGTACAGCGCGAGCAAAACCCCGCTCACCAACGACGTCAGCAACAAGAGGCGCGACCGGCGCACCAGGACCGCGGCAATGACGAGCAGCAGCAACGGGATCCACAGCAGGTACGGGCTGATGAGATCAGTCAGATACGCGAAGCCGCGCGGCCAGTCGCTGTTGGCCGCTTCCTTCGCGAGCGCGGTGTTCGGCGTGAGCAGTCCGTAGTAGCCCATCCGAAACACCTGGTAGGCCACCGGAATCGCGATTCCCGCGCCGAGCCAGCCCAGTGCGGCAAGCCATCGCGGACGGCGCAGCAGCACGAGAGCGACGAAGCCGACCACGCTGAACAACGCCAGGTCCGGTCGGACGAGCGGGCCGAGCCCGAGCACGATCGCGGTGGCGATCGGCGCTGTGCCGCGCACGAGAAGCCACCAGCTCAGCCCCAGCCACAGCAGCACCAGGCCGGTTTCCAGGCCGGAGGTCGCGAAGTCGCGGAACGGCGGGAGCGCGCACACCACCAGTGCCCCGGCGGGAGCCACTGGTCCGGCGTAGAGGCGACGGGCGCCGTCCAAACCGAAGAACAAGCCGCCGACCGCGCACAGCAGGCCGGTGAGCACCGCGATCCATTCGAGCGGCGGTCCGGGGATCGTGCCGGCCCCGGCCAGCAGCCAGGTCCACAACGGACTCGTGCTCGCCTCGACACGCTCGCCGACGTTGAACACCGGGCCGTTCCCGGCGAGGATCTGCCGGACGGTGCGCAGCACGAGCAGTCCGTCGTCGCTCATCCACCGGCGTTGCCAGGCGAGCACCGCGTACAGCACGAGGACCGCCCCGGTGGCGGCCCACGTCCAGGTCGTCGGGCGGCGGTGCCACGGGAGCGGATCGTCCGGCAGCGCGTCGGCGGCCGCGGTCATGATTGGTCCAGACCTCCCCGAGACATGGTGTGCCGCCACAGTCTCGCATCCGCCTGACGGCGACGCTCGGCGGTCGGGGAGCCGCTACCGCGAAGGTGACGCAGCCGACGCCGTCGGCGCGGGAGGCCCGCTCGGCGCGGGCGGAACGGTCGGCGGGGGCGGGGCGAGGCCGATGTCCAGGTCCATCCGCTCGCGGTCCTTGCCGCCGAGGGTGAACGGCGAGGTGCAGCCGGTCGCCGGGTCGACCGCCGAGTCCAAACCGGGCGCCCCCGCGCCGCGCTGGGTGACGGTGAGGCCGTCCGGCAGCTTCGAGATGTCGAAGCACACCTGGTAGGTGCCGTCCTTGCGCTGGTCGAACAGGTAGCTGCCGTCGGCGTTCGTGCGCGTGGTGGCGACGGTGCCGCCCGCGCCGTCCTTGAGCGTGACCGGAAGATCCGGGAAGCCGGGTTCGTCGTCGTCCTGCATGCCGTTGCGGTTCAGGTCTTTCCACGCGCGGTCGCCGATCTTGCCGACCGCGGGCTGCGGCGTGACGGTGACCGTCACGCTCGCCTTCTGCTCGGCGAGCGGCCCGCCCGGACCGGTGCCGGTGACCTTCGCGGTGTTGACGTGCCCGTTGTCGTCCTCGGTGAGGTTCGGGTGGTCGCAGGTGACTTCGCGCGACGCGTTCGCGGCGAGGTCGAACGCGCCGGGGAGCCCGGTGCACCACGGGTCCTTCACGAGGACCCCGGTGAGCGGCTCGGAGCCGGTGTTGGAGACGGAGATGCGGAAGTGCGCGGCGTCGCCGGCCGGGATGGCAGCCGACGGGCCCCACGTTCCGTCCGCCGGATTCCGCACCTCCATCTTCACCGCGAACGCGGCGAGCGCCACGTGCACGCAGTCCCACAGCACCCAGTTGTGGTTGGTGCTGGCGAAAAACGAGACCGCCGCGGTGTCGTCCGGCGCGGTGAACGGCGGCAGTTCCTGCCGCGCGAGCCTGCCGTCGGACGCGACGTCGTGCGTCACCGGAAGCGGTTTCTCCACCAGCACGCGACCGGCGCGGTCGGCGAAGCGCAGCCCGGTGGTCGCGCTCGCGCGCGCACCGAGGCCGGATTGCGCCGTCGCCGACCACACCGACAGCGAGTATTGCCCGCCGGGCACCGCTTTCACCTGCTGGGCAGCCGAGCTGACACGGCCGTCCGGCGTCTGGATCTGGGCGTTGACCCGCCCGTCGACCGCGTGCGCGGTGCTGGTGAGCAGCTTCGGCACCCGGTCCGGCGGGGTGCTGCGCGGAACCGGTGCGGCGGGGATGAACAGGTACCCGCGCGGCGCTCCGCCGGGCGAACCGGCGTCCTCCACGCTCGGGTTGGCCGCGATGCCGCCGCACTCCGGAGCCCCCTGCGCGGGAGCCGACCCGGGAGTGACGACGGCGAGCGCGCCGACCAGCATCGCAGTGCCCGCCGCCGCGCCCGCCGTGCGTCCGATCGCGACTTTCCTTGCCCGCCTCACGCGGTGAAGCTAGACCCAGGAAGCCCGATCGGCGGTAAGAAACACCCCAAAGTGTTACCGGCGGCCGATCCGGCCGGGCAATCCGAAGGCGCCCTTCTTCCACACCGACACGATCGCCGGCCGCGGCTGGGAGCTGCCGCCGTCCGGCCAGTGCGAGGTCGGGTTCGCCGAACTCGGCGCGTCCTCGCCGGGGTGCTGCACCGCGACCAGCACGAGGTTTTCGGTGACGACCGGACCGCACGTCTCGGCGCCGACCGGCACGGACAGGAACTGCTTCACGTGCCCGCGCTCGGGTCCGGTGACCGGAACCGAGAAGAGGCCGTCGTTCGCGCCGAGGGTGTTGCCGTCGGTGGAGATCCACAGGTTGCCGTGCGGGTCGAAGGCCACGTTGTCCGGGCACGAGATGGGGCTGACCTGGTCCTTCGGGAAGCCGCCGAAGTAGGTGTCGGCCGTGGCCGGGTCGCCGCAGACGAGGAGCAGCCGCCAGGAGAACCGGGTCGAGGCGGCGTCGCCGCGGTCCTCGTCCCATTCGAGGATGTGCCCGTTTTTGTTGCGGGTGCGCGGGTTCGCCTCGTCCGGGGCCGCCTTGCCCGCCGCGCCGCGGTCGGAGTTGTTGGTGAGCGCGGCGTAGATCCGGCCGTTGACCGGGTTCGGCTCGATGTCCTCCGGACGGTCCATTTTGGTCGCTCCGGCGCGGTCGGCGGCCTGCCGGGTGAACACGTAGACCTCCTCCGCGGTGAATCCGTCCACAAAGGACTTGTCGCCGCTGGCAAGGGGAATCCACTCGCCGGTGCCGTCGAACTCGCCGTCGGCGGGCAGCTTGCCGGAACCGTCGATCTCGCCCGGGCTGTTGCCGGAGAACTTGGCGACGTAGAGGGTTCCCTCGTCCAGCAGCGCCGAATTGTGCCGCCGGGCGAGCGCGGAGTTCCCCTTCTTGTACTTGCCCTTCGAGACGAATTTGTAGATGTACTCGAACCGCTCGTCGTCGCCGGAGTATACCGCGACCCGGCCGTCCGCGGTGATCTTGACGTTCGCCGCCTCGTGCTTGAACCGGCCGAGGGCGGTGTGCTTCACCGGCGTGGAATTCGGGTCGTTCGGATCGATTTCCACGACCCAGCCGAACCGGTTGGGCTCGTTGGGCTCGCGCGAAACGTCCCAGCGCTTGTCGAAGCGCTCCCATTTGCGCGTGCTCTCGCCGGTGCCGACCGCGTACCGCTTGAGCCGCGCGGCCTCGGTCGGATCGGAAACCTTGTCCGCGTGGGCGAAGTACTGGTGGAAGTTCTCCTCGCCGGACAGCACGGTGCCCCACGGCGTGACGCCGCCGGAGCAGTTGTTCTGCGTGCCGCGCACGCGCTTGCCGGACGGATCGGCCGACGTCTTGAGGTACTTCGAACCGGCCGCCGGACCGCGCACCTCGAAAATCGTGTCGAGCGTGATCCGCCGGTTCAGCGGGCTGGGCACCGTGCGCAGCGCGCCGCCGATCGGGTCGCGCAGGGTCTGCAGCACCGACAAACCGTGTGCCGCCCAGGCGATTTTCACCTGTTCCTCGGTGGGATTGGCCGGGTCGTACTGATCGGCCGGGAAGAGGTGCACCTCGGTGGTGTACTCGTGGTTGACCACCAGCAGATTGCGCAGGCCGAGCGGATCCTGCGGGATCAGGCCGACGAAGTCGTTGTTGTAGCCGAACTGCTTGGCCTGCGCGGCCGCGGTCTGCTTGCGGAAATCGAACTTCGGCGCGCCGGGGACCACCGGGTCGCCCCAGCGGATCACCACGTGCTGGGCGTACCCGTCGGGGATGCTGACGGCGTCGAGTTTGTTCGGCGGCACCGGCGTGAAGTCGGTGCCGGGCACGGCGCGGCCCTTCGCCAGCGGAGCAGGGGCCTGGGCCGGAGGGGCAGCCGCGGCGGTGCCGGACAGCGCGGCGAACCCGCCCGCGGCCGCGGCCATCACCGCGCCGGCCTTGAACACGCCGCGCCGCGAGACGCCCTTGGCGATGTCGCCGAAGTACTCGTTGCCGGTCGGGTTCGGGGCCTCGTGCGCGCACGCGTTGCCGCAGCGGTATTCGCAGGTGA
Organism: Streptomyces sp. AA4; assembly: GCF_000158875.1. Taxonomy (NCBI): domain Bacteria; kingdom Bacillati; phylum Actinomycetota; class Actinomycetes; order Kitasatosporales; family Streptomycetaceae; genus Streptomyces; species Streptomyces sp. AA4. Next base: position 8,388,051 of record NZ_GG657746.1, read on the forward strand.
TCGGGGATCGGCCGCCGGAATGCGCGGTGAACAGGGGCAGCAGTCGTCCAGGCTCCAGGGACACGGGGCCTCCAGGGTCGCTTCTCGGTGGGAACCCGGCGACCGTATGCGGCGAAAACCCCCTGAATCGGACTAAAAGGTTAACAGCGGATGTATTCCCCCAAAGACGACGATCGCCCCCGAACAGGCAGTCCGGGGGCGATCGCGGTGAGTGGCCGAAGCGGTCAGAACTCCTCGTCGCCGACGAGCGCGGCCTCCCTCGGCACGGTGTGCGGGTCGGCCTTCTTCTCGCGCTGCGAGAGCAGCACGGCGGCGATCACGCAGAGCACGGCGGCGATCAGGAACGGACCCTGCTCCCAGCCCATCCACTCGGCGAGGTGGCCGACGAGCGTGGCCGCGACCGCGCCGCCGAACCAGCGGCAGAAGTTGTACCCGGCACTCGCGACCGGCCGCGGCGCGTCGCTGATCGACATCGCGGTGCCGGTGAAGAGCGTGTTCAGCAGTCCGGAAACCAGCCCGGACACGACGATCCCGACGACCACCACCGGCTTGCTCGGGATGGCCAGCACCAGCATCAGCACCGTGTACCCGGTCACCGCCAGCGCGGCGGCGTGCCGTTCGCCGAACTTCGCGGCCATCTTCGGCGCGAGCACCACGCCGGCGATCGCCACACAGAGGCCCCAGCCGCAGAAGATCAGGCCGACCGCGATGGCGTTCCAGCCGAGCACGAACGGGGACCAGGCGAGCACCGCGAAGAACGCGGCGGTGTAGAGCGCCGAGGCGATCGACGTCCGGAGCAGGCCGGGGTGCTTGAGCGCGCGGATCGGGTCGAGCAGTTTGACCGGATCGCGCTTCTGCCGCGAATCGCTGGTCAGGAAGATCGAGCAGAGCAGCAGGGCGGCGACCATCAGCACCGCGGTGCCGAGGAACGGGCCGCGCCACGAGATCGTGCCCAGCAGCGCGCCGAGCAGCGGACCGACGGCGAGCCCGACGCCTAGCGCGGCCTCGTAAAGCAGGATCGCGCCGGATTGGCCACCGGTCGCCGCGCCGACGATCACCGACAACGCGGTGGCGATGAAGAAGGCGTTGCCCAGTCCCCACACCGCACGCAGGCCGACGAGCTGTTCGATCGAACCGGCCGCGGCGCACAGCGCGGTCGCGGCGACGATCAGGGTCAGCCCGACGAGCACGGTCCGCTTGGCCCCGAACCGGGCGGACATCGCGCCGGTGAAGAGCATCGCGATCACCTGCACGCCGAGATACGACGTGAACAGCAGCGTGACCTGGGACGGCGAAGCGTTCAGGCCCTTGGCGATGGACAGCAGGATCGGGTCGACGAGGCCGATGCCCATGAACGCGATGACCGCGGCGAACGCGGTGATCCACACCTGTTTGGGCTGGCCCTTGACCGCGTCCAGCAGGCTCGAGTGGTGCTCAGCGCTCATCGCGGATCAGTTCCTCCTTCAGAAATTGCGGCGAGTTCCGCGGCGGGGTCGTCGCGGTGGAAGTCGGCGATCAGCTTGGTGAGCGCGGGAAGCGCGGCGTCGATGGCGGCGCGCTCGGCCGGGTCGAGGCGGCCGAGCCGCGCCCGCAGCTCCGCCTCCCGGCCCGCGATCATCTCGGCGTAGAACCGCTCGCCTTCCGGAGTGGCCTCCACGAGCACGGCGCGCCCGTCGTCGGGATCGGGTCGGCGGGTCACCATGCCGAGCCGTTCGAGCCTGCGCACGACGTCGGTCATCGACGGCATCCGCACGCGCTCAAGTCGGGAGAGCCGGCTCATCCGGCTCGGCCCGCGGCCGACCAGCTCCGACAGCACCGATCCCTGGGTCAGGGTCAGCAGCTGCGCGGATTCGCGGCGCACCAGGTAGTACAGCCGGAAGACCACCGGCCGCAGCCGCTGCGCCAAATCGCCCGTCGAGGAAGTCACTTAGCTAGGCTAACAAAAATTAGTTAGGGTAGCGAAGTAATTCGGCTCACAAGGTGGTCCAGTCCAGGACCCCTAGGCTGGACCGGTGGATGCGGTGATCTTCGACCTCGACGGCGTACTGGTGGACTCCGAGACGACGTGGGACGAGGTGCGCCGAGCGGTAGTCGCCGAACACGGCGGGACCTGGCGGCCCGAGGCGACCCGCGCGCAACAGGGGATGAGCACGCCGGAATGGGCGCGCTACCTGGTGGAAACGCTGGGCGCGCAGCTCACGCCGGACGAGATCGCGCGCACGGTGATCGACGAAATGGCCGCCCGCTACGCCGACCGCCCGCCGGTGATCGACGGCGCGGACCAGGTCGTCCGCGAGATCGCCCGGCACTGGCCGGTGGCGATCGCCAGCTCGTCGCCGCCGGTGCTGATCCACTCGTTCCTGACCGCGTGCGACCTGACGTCGCTGGTCCCGGTGGCCGTGTCGAGCGAGGAAGTGGCCGCGGGCAAGCCCGAACCGGACGTCTACCTGCGCGCGGCGATGCTGCTGGGCGTCGAGGCCTCCCGCTGCGCCGCGGTGGAGGACTCGACGAACGGCCTGCGCGCGGCGTTCGCGGCCGACATGACGGTGTTCGCGGTGCCGAACCCGCACTTCCCGCCGGACCCGGAGGTGCTGCGGGAGGCGAGGGTGCTGCCTGATTTGGCGGCGCTTCCGGCCGCGCTCAGGGAGTGACGCGGCTCAGGACAAAGCCGTGAGGGGAACCCCGGATCCCCCGGGATTCCCCTCACGGACAGTCAACCGGCGGCTCAGCGCTCCACTTCGCCGCGGATGAAGGCGTCGACCGCGTCGCGGGCGGTCGAGTCGTCGTACTGTTCCGGCGGCGACTTCATGAAGTAGGACGACGCGGACAGGATCGGGCCGCCGATGCCGCGGTCCTTGGCGATCTTCGCCGCGCGCACCGCGTCGATGATGATGCCCGCCGAGTTGGGGGAGTCCCACACCTCGAGCTTGTACTCCAGGTTCAGCGGCACGTCGCCGAACGCACGGCCCTCGAGGCGGACGTAGGCCCACTTGCGGTCGTCGAGCCACTGCACGTAGTCCGACGGTCCGATGTGGACGTTGCCCTTGCCGAGCTCGCGGTCGACCTGCGACGTGACCGACTGGGTCTTCGAGATCTTCTTCGACTCGAGCCGCTCCAGCTCCTTCATGTTCAGGAAGTCCATGTTCCCGCCCACGTTGAGCTGCATCGTGCGGTCGAGCTGTACGCCGCGGTCCTCGAACAGCTTCGCCAGCACGCGGTGCGTGATGGTGGCGCCGACCTGGGACTTGATGTCGTCGCCGACGATCGGGACGCCCGCGTCCTCGAACTTCTTCGCCCACTCCGGGTCGGACGCGATGAACACCGGCAGCGCGTTGACGAACGCGACGCCCGCGTCGATCGCGGCCTGCGCGTAGAACTTGTCGGCCTCTTCGGACCCGACGGGAAGGTAGGAGACGAGCACGTCGACCTGTGCGGCGCGCAGCGCGGCGACCACGTCGACCGGGGCCTCGTCGGACTCCTCGATGGTCTCGCGGTAGAACCGGCCGAGGCCGTCGTAGGTGTGCCCGCGCTGGACGGTGACGCCGAGCGGCGGCACGTCGGCGATCTTGATCGTGTTGTTCTCGCTGGCGGAGATCGCCTCCGAGAGATCGTGGCCGACCTTCTTCGCGTCGACGTCGAACGCGGCGACGAACTCGACGTCGCGCACGTGGTACTCGCCGAACTGGACGTGCATCAAACCGGGGACGCGCGTGCCGGGATCCGCGTCGCGGTAGTACTGCACGCCCTGGACCAGCGACGAGGCGCAGTTGCCGACGCCCACGATGGCCACCCGAACGCGGCGGTTCTCGCCCATGCCGGTTTCTCCTTCAATCTCATTCACTTGCATCTGCAGGTCTGCCGCCCCGTTGCGGCCGCCGCTCAACTCGGTCCCGGCTGCTCCGGGCCGCGCTGCTCGGCTTGTTCGTGCGCGATCAGCTCGTTGAGCCAGCGCACCTCCCGCTCGCTCGACTCCAGCCCCAGCCGGTGCAGCTCGCGGGTGTAGCGGTCGATCTTCTCCTCGGCCCTGGCCAGCGCGTCCCGCAACCCTTCGCGCCGCTCCTCGACGCGGCGGCGGCGGCCTTCCAGGATGCGCATCCTGACGTCGGCCGGTGTCCGCGAGAAGAACGCCAGGTGGACGCCGAATCCCTCGTCGTCCCACGTCTGCGGTCCCGCGTCGCCGAGCAGTTCGGCGAAGCGTTCCTTGCCCTCGGCGGTGAGCTTGTAGACGCGGCGGCCGCGCCGGGACCACGCCCGGTCGTCCGCCTCGTCGAACTCCTCGACGAGGTAACCGGCCCGCAGCAGCCGGCGCAAGGTCGGATACAGCGAGCCGTACGAGAACGTCCGGAACATCCCGAGCGTCTCGTGCAAACGTTTGCGCAGCACGTACCCGTGCATGGGCGCCTCGTGCAGCAATCCGAGGATCGCGAGTTCGAGCACACCACACCCCATTCCGGGAATACGCCGCGGCCGGCCTCGTTGATCACCCGGGGCCGGCTCAGCCAACCTACTCGGCGAGTATATCGCGCCGATACATCGAAGTGGCGGAAGTAACCCGCGACCAGCACGCGCCCGGCGATCCGTGACCAGAGCGTTAGCTAACTTTCGGCGTGTCCGAACGGTCGCGCTGGGTGCGGGAAAGCAGGGGGCACCCCGGACACAGAAAGAGCCCGTACTCTGTCCTCGTGCGAAACCAGCGGCAGGTTGTGGATTACGCCTTGCAGCGCCGTGCGCTGCTGGCGGGCGTCCGCTCCGGACGGGTCGGAGACCACGAGGTCTGCGACGCGAGCCCGTACCTGCTCCGCGCGGCCAAATTCCACGGCAGACCCGAGGACCGGGCCTGTCCGATGTGCCGCCGGGCGCCGCTGCACCTCGTCTCCTGGGTGTACGGCGACGAGCTCAAGCACGTCTCGGGATCGGCACGCACCCCCGCCGAACTGGCCCGGATGTCCGGGGTTTTCGGGGAATTCACCGTCTATGACGTAGAGGTGTGCCGGACGTGCCACTGGAACCATCTGGTCCTGTCCTATGTCCTCGGCACGGGAGAGCCCCAGCCGACCCGGCCGCGAAGGACTGCCGGGCAGTGACGAGTACCACAACCGCTGCAGAACGCAGGGCGGCGCGCCGCTGTCCGTCCCGGACGACGGCGGCGGCAGTGCAGGCAGTGCCGCCTTCGGAGGCCCATTCGTGAACGACGACCGCGACCGCTCCTGGCCCAGCCAGGAGCCAGATGCACCTCGCCGTGCCCGGCGCCCGCAGGAGGACCCCGGTCCCGCCTGGCCAGCCGATGACGCCCCCCGGCGCCCCGCGCCGCCCCGCCGTCCTCCCGCGGGCGGTCCGCGCCCGCCGCGTGCGCCGAGAGCCGAAGCCGGTCCCGAATGGCCGAGCGGCGACGAGGGCGGTCCGCAGTGGCCCGCCGCCGACGAGCCGCGCCGTCCGCAGCGGATGCCGCAGAACCGCGCCCCGCAGGGCCGCCCGCCGCAAGGCCCCCCGCAGGACCGCGGTTCGGGCACCCGGGCGTCCCAGAGCCTCGACGGACAGGGCGCGCCCCCGCCGCGTCGCCAGCCTCCGGGCGGCCGTCCCGGACCCAACGGCGGTCCGAATGGCGGTCCGAACGGGAACGCCACCCAGGGCTTCCGCCAGCCGCCGCCCAACGGACGGCCGCCGCAAGGCCGCCCGGTCCCGCCGCCTCCGCAGTCCTACCCGGAGACCGACCGCGAACCGGACCTGATCACGCACGCCGCGCACAACGGCTACGCGCCCTACGACGACCGGTACGACGACGGCTACGACCCGTACGACGAGGAAACCCGCCTCGCCCAGTACTCGGACGACGCCGACTTCGAGGACGAAGCGGAAGGCGAGGAGGACGGCAAGAAGCCCAAGATCCCGCTTTCGCCGATGCAGCGCCGCAAACGCCGGTGGAAGATCATCCGGCGCGTGCTGTACGCGATGTTCGGCCTGTTCGTCGTGGTGCCCGCGATCGCGTTCGTGATCACCTATTTCATGGTCGACGTGCCCTCGCCGCAGGAAGTGCTCGCGAAGCAGAGCCAGCCGATCACCTTCTACTACGCCGACAAATCGGTGATGGGCCGCGTGGTCCCGCAGGGCGGCAACCGCGAACTGCTGCAGCCCAACCAGATCCCGGAGGTCGTCAAGCACGCCGTGTACTCGGCCGAGGACGCGACCTTCGAGACCAACTCCGGCTTCAACGTGATGGCGATCCTGCGGTCGGTCTTCAACCAGGCGACCGGCGGCACCGGCGGCGGTTCGACCATCTCGCAGCAGTACATCAAGCAGGCGACCAAGAACGACGCCCCCACGCTGACCCGTAAGTGGACCGAGCTGGCGAAGTCGTTCAAGCTGAACAACGAAGCGTCCAAATCGGACATCATCACCGGCTACCTGAACATCGTCTTCTTCGGGCGCGGCGCCAACGGCATCGCCGCCGCGTCGAAGGCGTACTTCGGCAAGGACGTCTCGCAGCTCAACGCGTCCGAGGCGGCGCTGCTCGCCGGGATGATCCAGGGCCCGAGCCGCGACCGCGACACCGCGTACGTCCAGAAGCGGTGGAACTACGTGATGGACCAGATGGTGGCCAACCACTGGCTCTCGCCCGCCGACCGCAAGGCCGCGCAGCTGCCCACGATGGTCCCGCGCGACGCGCAGAAGAAGCAGGACGCGGGCACGCTGGACTACTTCGTCCGGCAGCGCATCATCGATGAGCTCAGGGACAAGGGCTACGACGAGGACAAGCTTTACTCCACCGGCGCGAAGATCTACACCACGATCGACCCGAACGCGCAGAAGCTCGCGGTGCAGTCCGTCCAGGACAACATGGAGGGCCAGACCGACCCGAAGCTGCTGGGAGCGCTGGTCGCCATCGACCCCAGAACAGGCGGCGTAGTCGCCTACTACGGCGGGCCCAACACAATCAAGGACGACAAGGGCAACGACACGCTCGCCCTGGACTGGGCGAGCAAGCCACAGAACCCGGGTTCGTCGATGAAGGCCTTCGACCTCACTGCCTGGCTGAAGATGGGCAAGGGCCTCGGCGAGACCTTCGACGGCACCAACAACCGCGAACTCGGCGGCCGCGTCGTCCGCAACGCGGGCGAAAGCGCCAGCTGCGGATCCCAATGCACGGTGAAGAAGGCGATGGAAGTGTCCGCGAACACCGTGTTCTACGACATGGTGCTGAACTGGACGAAGCCGGCGCGGGTCGCGGAAGCCGCCAAGGAAGCGGGCGTTCGGACAGCTCCGCAAGGGGTGGCGAAGCTCGGCACGAACGACGCCAACATCGCTCTCGGCGGTGGTGAGACGTCGGTGACTCCGGAGGACATGGCCGCCGGGTATTCGTCCTTCGCCTCCGGCGGGGTCCGGCGCGATCAGCACTTCGTCGCGAAGCTCACCAATTCGCAGGACGAGGTCATCTTCGACAACACCAATGGGCAGGGTAAACCCGCGTTCGACGACAACGCGGACAAGAGCAAGCAGATCGCCGGAAACGTGACCGACGCGCTCATCCCGGTCATCGCCGAATCGCACCTGAAGTGCCCGAGCGGACACGAGTGCGCGGGCAAGACCGGAACCCAGCAGTACGACCCGAAGAAGACCGACCCGCCTTCGTACAAGGACCGCAACTCGCAGACCTGGATGGTCGGTTACACGCCGTCGATCTCGGTCGCCGTCTGGATCGGCGGCGACGGCACCCAGCCGCTGCACGACAAGAACGACAAACCGATCTACGGCAAGACGATCGCTGGTCCGACCTGGCAGGACTTCATGACGAACTACCTGAAGGACAAGCCGGACGAGAAGTTCGACAAGGTGCAGCCGATCGGCAAGGACGCGGACGAGGTCGTCACGTCGAGCAAGACGGCCCCGCCGCCGCGCCAGACCTCGAGCGAGGAAGCGCCTCCGCCGTCCACGACGTCCTCGTCGTCGGAGCCGCCGACCAGTTCGTCGCATCCGACGTCCTCGTCGACGACCAGCCCGACCAAACCGGGCGGCATCTTCGGCGGCGGCACCGAAGGCGGCAATCCGGGCAGCGGGGGAGGTCCCGTCGTGAACGGCGAGCCGCCGCGACGCACCGGCTGACCCGCGCCCGACCCCCTGAAAGAGGCTCCTCTCCCACGCCGGAGAGGAGCCTCTTTTTGCCGGTACCGCCCGGCTGGGCGTGCGGTAGGTTCACCGACGGTCTCCTCCCCCGCGAAGGGGATCGGCCAGGAGAGTGAACCTCGACCGGGGTCGCCGCGTCTGGTCAACAGAGGGCCTTCTGCGTCCGCAGGCTGCCCGTGTCCGAGAAGAGGATCCGCAGTGAACGACGACCGCAGCCGCTCCTGGCCCGACCGGGAACCCGACCCGCGGCGTCAACCACCCCCGTCCCAGCCCGGGCCGCCGCCGTGGGCCCGCGGCCCGCAGCGTCCGGCCGCCGGTCCGACGGGCCCGGCGGGTCCCGCGGGTTCTCCGCCGCCGGGCCGCCGTCCGCCGCCGCCCGGCCGTCGCCCGGTGCCGCCGCCGCAGCGCGAGCCGGAGCTGATGACCCACCGGATGGTCGAGGACGACTACCGCGACCCCGGCTACCGGGACGCCGGGTACCGCGACGAGGGTCCGCTCGACCCGGACGAGGTCTATCCGCCGGAGGACGTGGACAAGAAGGGCCGCACGCCCGCGCAGCGCAAGAAGAGACGCTGGAAGATCATCCGGCGCTGTGCCTACGCGTTCGTCGGCCTCTTCATCGTGCTCCCGGCGATCGCGTTCGTGATCACCTACTTCCTGGTCGACGTGCCCTCGCCGCAGAGCGTCGCGCAGGGCCAGAACCAGGCCGTCACCTACCTCTACGCCGACGGCAGCCCGATGGGCAAGGACGTGCCCTCCGGCGGCAACCGGCAGATCCTCACCCCGCAGCAGATCCCGGACGTGGTGAAACACGCGGTGATCGCGACCGAGGACGCGACGTTCGAGACCAACTCCGGCTTCGACGTCACCGGCCTGCTCCGCGCGGTGTTCAACAACCTCACCGGCGGCACCGGCGGCGGGTCCACGATCTCGCAGCAGTACATCAAGAAGGCGACCGACAACGACGCCCCGACGCTCACCCGCAAATGGACCGAGCTGGCGAAGTCCTTCAAGATGAACCAAACGTACGAGAAACAGGACATCATCACCGCGTACCTGAACATCATTTACTTCGGGCGCGGGGCGTACGGCGTCGGCGCGGCGTCGCAGGCCTTCTTCCACAAGGACGTCTCGAAGCTGGATTACTCCGAGGCCGCGCTGCTGGCCGGGCTGATCCAGCAGCCGGGTCGTTCGGAGAACCCGAAGGTGGCCCAAGGCCGCTGGAACACCGCGCTCGACCGGATGCTCGAGAACAAGTACATCACCGCGCAGCAGCGGCAATCGGCGAAGTTCCCGGCCGTGATCCCGCTCGAGGAATCGAAGGACGACGCGAACGCGCCGTACAAATTCATCACCGTCCAGGCGCGGGCCGAGCTGGCGCAGCACGGCATCGACGACGACAAGTACTACGCGGGCGGCTACACGATCCAGACCACCATCGACAAGCGCGCCCAGGAGGTCGCGACGCAGGTGGCGACCGACGCGCTGAAGGACCAGTCGGACGATCGGCTGCTCGATTCGCTGGTGGCGGTCGATCCGAAGACCGGCGGCGTGCTCGCGTACTACGGCGGACCGGCGACCGTCGACGTGAACGGGAAGAAGCAGGGCGCGCGCGACTGGGCGAACACCCCGCAGAACCCCGGGTCGTCGATGAAGGCGTTCGACCTCACCGCGTTCCTCAAGATGGGCAAGGGGATCAATGAGACCTTCGACGGCAGCAACAACCGGGTCTTCGACGGTCGCGTCGTGCGCAACGCGGGTCCCAGTTCCAGCTGCTCCGGGCAGTGCACGGTCGCCGAGGCGATGAAACGGTCGGCGAACACGGTGTTCTACGACATGGTGCTGAACCAGACGCATCCGGGCCCGGTCGGGCAGGCCGCGCAGGAAGCCGGCGTGAAGACCAAGGACAACGGCGGCAAGTCGCTGATCTCGACCGCGGACGCGAACATCGCCCTCGGCGGCGGGAACACCCAGGTCACGCCCGCGGACATGGCCAGTGCGTACGCGACCTTCGCGGCCAACGGCATCCAGCGCGACCGGCACTTCGTGCAGAAGGTGACCAACGGGCAGAACGAGGTCGCCTACGAGGCACAGACGAGCGCGGGCAAACCGGCGTTCGACAGCAGCGCGGACAAGAGCAAGCAGATCGCCGGCAACGTGACCATGGCGCTGGGTCCGGTGATCGACTTCTCGCACCTGAAGTGCCCGTCCGGCCACGAATGCGCCGGCAAGACCGGTACCCAGCAGCACACGAAGCGTCCGGGCGAACCGGCGTGGGCGGCTAACGCGAACGCGCAGACCTGGATGGTCGGCTACACGCCGTCGGTCTCGGTCGCCGCGTGGGTCGGCGCGGACGGCGACCAGGCGCTGCACGGTTCGGGCACGTCGCCGATCTACGGTTCGACGATCGCGGGTCCGATGTGGCAGAAGTTCCTCGAGGGCTACCTCAAGGGCAAGCCGGCGGAGAAGTTCGACCAGGTGCCGCTGATCGGCGCGCAAGCCCCGCCGCCGCAGCAAGGGGACGAGAACGCGGGCGACGAGCAGCCGCCGCCGCAGACCGGCGGCAACGAACCCGACCCCGGCAACGGGAACGACCACGGCGGGCCGATCACCGGCGGGCCCAGCCAGCCGCATTGGCCGAGCGGGCTCCCGCATTGGCCGTCGGGCAGGCCGTCGTCGCACAACCCGCCGAGCGGCGGTCCGTCGACCGGCGAGCAACCGCCGCAGGAGTGACGAAAAAGGCCGTGGCCGCGACGGTGGGGGGAGGCCGTCGCGGCCACGGCCGTTCGGAGGGCGGCTTCAGCCGCCGAGTGTGAGCACGCGGCCTTCGGCGCCCGAGCGGTGCGCGGCCTCGATCACCCGCAACGCCTCGACCGCGCTCGCCGGGTCCACCGGGAAGTCGGCCTCGCCGCGCAGCGCGTCGCGGACCTGGGCGTAAAACGCTTCGTAGCAACCGGTTTCGGTCGGCACCACTTCGGTGTCGTCGTTCACTCCGAGCAGACCGGCATCGCTTTCCGGCTCCACGCCCCAGCCGTCGTCGCCGGGGCGGAGACCGGCCTTGATCTGCGGCTCCTGGACGTCGAGGCCGTATTTGGTGAACGTCGCCTGGTCGCCGAGCACGCGGAAGCGCGGGTTGCGGGTGCCGGCGAGCGCGGACGACCACAGGTGCGACCGCACACCGTTTGCGTGGTGCAGAGCCACGAACACGTCGTCGTCCACCTGCACGCCGGGACGGCGGCGGTCGACCTCCGCGTAGACCTGGGTGACCGGTCCGAACAGCTGCAGCGCCTGGTCGACGATGTGCGCGCCGAGGTCGTAAAGCAGCCCGCCCGCCTCGGCCGGGTCGCCGAACTCGCGCCAGTTGTCCTTGATCTTCGGCACCCAGCGGTCGTAGCGGGATTCGAAGCGGAAGACGCTGCCGAGCCGACCCGACTCGAGCACCTTGGCGACAGTGCGGAAATCCGAGTCCCAGCGGCGGTTCTGAAAGACCGTGAGCCCGACACCCTTGGCCTTCGCCGCGTCCACGACCTGCTGCGCTTCGGCCGCCGTCGGCGCGAACGGCTTGTCCACGACCACCGGGATCCCGGCCTCGATCGCGCGCAGGGCGAGCGGCACGTGCGTGCGGTTCGGCGTGGTCACCACGATCAGGTCGAGATCACCCGCGCGAGCGAAAAGCGCGTCCGCGTCCGGGACCACCTCGGCGCCGGGATGCTCGGCGCGCGCCTGCGCCGCTCGCTCCGGGTTCGCGGTCACCAGCACGGCCGGGACCAGGCCGGGCGTCGCCGCGACCAGCGGCGCGTGGAAAATCCGGCCGCCGATCCCGTATCCGAGGATGCCGACCCGCGCGTCATCAGCCATGCCCGCTATTAAACAACACTGTTGCGTAATAGGCCACCCGTCCGCGATGATCGGCCGATGGCGGAAACCGGCGTCAACCTGCGCGGGCTGCGACGCCACAACCGCGCGCTGCTGCTCGGGCACATCCTGCGCGCGGGCGGGCTGAGCCGGGTCGAGCTGGCGCAGCGGTCCGGGCTGACCCAGCAGGCCGTGTCGAAAATCGTGTCCGACCTGCTTCCGGAAGGACTGCTGGACGTCGAACGCGCACCCGCGGCCGGCGTCGGCAAACCGCGCACGATGCTGCGGCTGCGCGCGGAAGCCCGCTGCGCACTCGGCGCGCAGCTCGACCGCGACGGCTTTCTTGTCCTGCGCACCGGCCTGACCGGCGAGGTCGAGGAGATCGTCGAAGGCCCGCTGCCGATCGGCTTCAGCCCGGAAACCGCGGTGACCGCGATCGCCGACGGCGTGCGCAAACTGCTCTCCGACGTCGATCCGACCCGGGTGCTCGGGCTCGGCGTCGGCGCGGTGGGACCGCTCGACCACCGCGCGGGCCGCGTCCGCGACGCCACGAACATGCCCGGCTGGCACGACGTCCCGCTGCGCGATCTGCTCGCCGAACGCACCGGCCTGCGGGTCACACTGGACAAAAACACCAACTCCGCCGCCTTCGCGCACGCTTGGCCGGAGGAAACCTCGGCGGCGACCGCGGTGGTGCTCGTCGGCACCGGAATCGGGGTCGGCCTGCTGATCGACGGACGCGTTTACCGAGGTCCGCGCACCAACGCGGGTGAGTTCGGCCACACCACCATCGCTTACGCCGGACCGCGCTGCGCCTGCGGACGCCGCGGCTGCGTCGAGGTCATGCACCGCGCCGCGGGCACCCCGCACGACGCCGCCCGGCTGCTCGGCATCGGGCTCGCCGACCTGGTGCAGGTGCTCGATCTCGAACGCATCGTCCTGTTCGGACGGACCATCCGCGGCGCGCCCGAGGTCTACCGCGAAACGGTCTCGCAGCAGCTGCGCGACCTGCTGCCGGTGCCGTACTGGCAGCGCATCGACGTCGAAGTGAGCGACCTCGACGAGGAGGCGGTGGCCCTCGGCGCCGCATTCGAGGTGCTTGCCGGGTTTTACGAGGATCCAAGATAACCGGAAACCGCCCGCCAGCAGTCGCTCCATCCAAACCAGAACGGCGCTACGTTGTACGCCAACGCGCTGCAAGACGCGTTGCGATCCTGAAGACGTGGTCGGGAAGAACGGACCGGACGATGCTCAGCAAGCGAAGCCTGGGCATGGCGCTCGGAGTGTTCCTGCTCGGAGCCGTGGTCACGGTGGCGATGTCGAGCGTCCCGTTCTTCCTGACCGCGGTGGCCTGCACGCGGTCGGCGAACGCCCCCGCGGTGCCGCCGCAGTGCCAGGCCGCGGTCGACAAGTTCGCAGTCGTCCCGCTGGTGTTGTCCGCGGTCACGGTCGGCGGCACGGTCTGGATCCTTGTCGCTCACCGCAGGATCGTCACCGTCGTGGCGAGCGCCCTCGCCGGCGGCGGGCTGGCCGCCCTGTTCGTCGGTTTGTACTGGTTCAACCAGTACCCGACCTAGGCCAGCCCCGCCGCCGGTCCAGGGACGGGGCGCGGACAGATCCGAAATGACCGGCACCCCACCCGCGGACCGATAGCATCCCGACGTGTCCCGCGTCTCCCAGCCCGCTTCCGCCGAAGAGCCGGATTCGGCTCCCCGCACGCTCACCCCGGCGGAGCGGATCGCCCCCAGCCGGCACGACCCGCTGGTGGCCGCGGCGACGAGACCCATCGGCGGTCCGATCGGCGCGCACGCGGCGGTCGGCAGGCAGTGGTTCTGGTCGCCGCAGCGCGTCGGGCTCGCGATGGCCGTGCTCGCGCTGGTGCTGTGCTGGTTCGGCAAGGCGTCGTGCATCCAGCAGTACAGCGACTCCAATGGCGTGCACCAGCTCGACTGGCGATCCGGCCGTCCGTTCGTCGCGATGTGCTACTCCGACATCGTCCCGCTCTACAGCTCGGAAAAGCTCGACGACGCGAAGACCTTCCCCTACGTCACGTCGTGGCAGGAGGATTCGCAGACCGCCGAGAACCAGACCCGGTACATGGAGTACCCGGTGGTCACCGGGCTGTTCCAGTGGATCAACGCGAAACTCGCGGCGGGCTGGACGTCCGTCGCGAACGCGGGCTGGCTGCCCGGCGCGCTGCCGGTGGCGATCTACTTCAACATCTCCGCGTTCTGGCTCGCGCTCGCCTGGCTGGTCACCGTGTGGGCCACCGGGCGGACGACGAAACGCCGGCCGTGGGACGCGGTGCTCGTCGCCATCTCGCCGCTCGTACTGGTCCATACCTTTACGAACTTCGACGCGCTCGCCACCGCGGCCACCGCCGCCGGGATCCTCGCGTGGTCGCGAAAACGGCCGGAGGTCGCCGGAGTCCTGTTCGGACTCGGCGTCGCGACCAAGCTGTACCCGCTGCTGTTGCTCGGCGTGCTGTTCCTGCTGTGCCTGCGCGCCGGGAAACTGCGCGCGTGGAGCCGCACCGCGGTGTTCGCCGTGCTGGCCTGGCTCGTGGTGAACGTCCCGTTCATCGTGGCCGCGCCGCGCGGCTGGTGGGAGTTCTTCCGGCTCAACACGTTGCGCCCGATGGACCCGGATTCGCTCTACAACGTGGTCTCCTACGCCACCGGCTGGGCGGGTTTCGACGGCGTGCTCCAAAAAGGACAGACGCCGACCGTGCTGAACATCGTCGTGGCAGTGCTGTTCCTGGCCTGCTGCGCGGGAATCGCCTACGTCGCGCTCACCGCGCCGCGGCGGCCGCGGTTCGGGCAGCTGGCGTTCCTGGTCGTGGCGGCGTTCCTGCTGACGAACAAGGTATGGAGCCCGCAGTACTCGCTGTGGCTCGTCCCGCTGGCGGTGCTGGCGATCCCGCGCTGGCGACTCCTGCTCGGCTGGATGGTCATCGACGCGGCGGTGTGGGCGCCCCCGGATGTTCTATTACCTCGGCGTCGACCACAAAGGACTGCCCGCGGGCTGGTTCCTCGGCGGGGTCGTCATCCGCGACCTCGCCGTCGTCGGGCTGTGCGTGCTGGTCATCCGCGAGATCTACCGTCCGCGCACCGACCTGGTCCGGCTCTCCGGCGACGACGACCCGGCGGGCGGCGTGCTGGAGCGGGCGCGCGACAAAGTCACCTTCGCCGCCTTCCGCCGCTCCCGCACCGAGCAACCGGTCTCGTGAGCCGGGAAGGACTCCTTGATTCCCTCAAGGAGTCCTTCCCGGACTTCAGGCGAGCTGCTTGCGCAGGTAGGCGATGTCGGCGGCCTGGCCCTTGCCCGGCGTCTCGACGACCACCGGCGCGCCCGCCTGGCGCACGACCTCGGCGAGCAATTCCGGTTCGATCGTGCCGTCGCCGTCGACCACCGAGGCGTGCCGGTCGCGGTTGGAACCGTGTTCGTCGCGCGAGTTGTTGCAGTGCACGAGGTCGATCCGGCCGGTGATGGCCTTGACCTTCTCCACCGCGGTCTCGAGATCCCAGCCCGCCGCGTAGGCGTGGCAGGTGTCGAGGCAGAAGCCCGCGCCGAACTCGCCGACCTTGTCCCACAGCCGGGCGATCACGTCGAGTTCGCGGGTCATCGCGTTGTCGCCGCCCGCGGTGTTCTCGATCAGGATCGGCACCGCGAAGCCGCCCTTTTCCGCCTCGCGCTCGAAAAGCTTGCGCCAGTTGACCAAGCCCTCCTCGACGTCGTCGCCCGCGCCGACGTGCCCGCCGTGCACGATCAGGCCCTTCGCGCCGATCGCGGCGGCCCCGTCGGCGTGCTGCGTGACGTTCTTGCGGGACGGGATGCGGATCCGGTTGTTCTTGGACGCGACGTTGATCAGGTACGGCGCGTGGATGAACACCTCGACCGGGGAGGCCTTGATCTCCTCGCCGTGCGGATGCGGTTTCGGTGCCTTCCACCCCTGCGGGTCGGAGAGGAAGAACTGGACGACGTCGGCTTCTCGCTCGGCGACGGCGGCCAGCGGATCGTCGTCTCGGACATGGGCGCCAATCTGCATGCCCTGACGCTACTACCGGGCGAATCTCCCCCTTCGGCCCGAGTTGGTGACGCTCGTGGAGTACCGTGAGCGCGTTCCGTGATCCAGTCGGGGGAGGAAAGGCATGCGGAAACGCGCTGGACGGACGATTTCGCTCGGAGTCGCGCTCGCGGCGCCGCTGCTGTCCGCGGCTCTCGCCTTTCCCGCCGTCGCTTCCGCCGATCCCAGCCCCACGGTGAGCGGCGACTGCGAATCCACGCTGCAGAACGGCAAGAAAGGCACCGGCCTCGCGCTCGACGCGGGCGCTCCGCTCAACGCGCCGAACCGGCTCACCGTCGGCCTCGATTCGAAGGCCAAGCAGACCGACGGCAACGACACGCTGTTCACGCTCCCGGTCGGCGACACCGTCCGCACGCTGGGCGTCGGCGAGGTCCCGGCGGTGGGCGACACGGCCGCGAAGGACACCTGCCCGATGGTGCAGGCCGCGGCGAACGGTGTCGGCAACGCGACCCAGAAGCTGGTCGGCGGTCTGCCGGGAACTCCGACCCCCAGCCCGCAGCCGACTCCCGGGCCGCCGAACCCCACGCCCCGCCCGCCGTCCCCGGCTCCCGGCCCCGGCGGCCCGGACCAGCCCGTCCCCGGCGGCGACACCCTCGGCCCGGTGATCTCGGTCGGCGGCCTGTCCGGCCTCGACGCGGTGTCCGGCATCTTCTCCGGAGCGGCGATGCTCCCGGCGAGTTTCGTGCAGGCCCCGCTCGTCACCCAGGTCGTGCCCGGCCAGCTGCCGCAGGACCAGGTGCCGACGGTCGACGCGAAGAGGTCCGGCACCGCCGAGGCGCTGCCCGCGGCCAACCCGCCCGCGCGGCTGCCGCTGCTGATCGCCGTGCTGGCGCTCGCCCTGGTGGCCGCCGCGCTGGTGCGCGCGTGGCTGCGCCGCACTCCCGCCTGACTCTCACCCTGAGTAGCGCTCGCTTCCACCCGAATGCCTGACCTCGGAGGGGAGGCGGGCGTTACTCGTCTTCGTTACCGTCGTTGTCCACAGCGAGGCAGGTACAACGGGACGCGACGAAAGGGTCGACGGCCATGCAGCAGCACCGGGCACGGAGGGCCACCGCGGTGGGCGCCGCCGCATTCGTCCTGGCCGGCTCGGCCGCGCTCGCCGCACCGGGCACCGCGTCGGCGGACACGCTGACCGCGACCTGCGGTTCCACCATCACTGCTCATCCGGGCGACCACGTCCAGGCGACCACTCCGCTGCTCGGCCTCCCGATCGACCTCGGCATCGTCGGTCAGGCGTCCGGCGTGCTCACCGGGACCATCAACGCGGTCCTCGGCACGGTCTGCAAGGTCACGGTGAACGTGGTCAACACGGTCGTCGCGCCGGTCCCGGTGGTCGGCGCGCCCGTCGCGAGCGCGGTCAACGGCGCGGTCGCGGGCGGCACCAGCGCGGCGCAGCAGGGCGTCGCCGCCGTCGGCCAGGGCTTCACCGGCAGCCAGCCGGGCAAGCAGAACCCGGGCCCGAACCCGCAGCAACCGCCGTCCGGTGGCAACGGCGGCAGCCCGCAGCAGGGCGGCTCGCCCGGCGGCCAGCAGCAGTCCCAGATGCCGGGCTCGACCAGCCCGGTGCTCGGCGACTTCGGCGGGGCGGGCGGCGGGGGCGCGCCGTTCTCGGCCTTCCTGCCGAACTTCAGCGATCTGTCGTACGGCTACAACACCGGATACGCGCCTATGCGCGATTACAGCGGCATCCCGATGGCGATGGCCGGACTGTTCAGCCCGTCGCCCTCGCTGCGGTACGGCAGCCAGATCCCGGGTTACGCGCCGCAGTACGGCGTCGAGAACCCGGACGGTTCGCCGGGCGGCGACCGCACGATCCAGAACGCCGGTAACGCCGAAGCACTGCCGGGCACCGGCGGCAACCACACGAACGGGTTGGACTGGCCGGTTCTGGTGGCAGTTTTGGCACTCTCCGGAGTCAGCGCGGGCCTGGTCCGCACCTGGGTGCTCCGCCGAATGGCCGCTGTAGGTTAGGCCAACTCACCAGTATCTTTGCCGGAGTCCATTCGTTGTTCCTGATGCGACGAACCATGCCCGCGGACCCCGGAGGATAGTGCTCGTGCGGAAAATCCCCACCTGGAAGCGAACCCGTCGAGCACTCACCGTCACCGCTCTCGCCGCCCTGTTCTCCGGCGGCACGTTCCTGGGCGCCGGTCCCGCGTCCGCGGCGACCACGCTCGCGAACCAGTGCACGGGCTCGGTCACCGGCGGCATGGGCGATTCGGTCGCCGTGCCGGGTTCGGCGGTCAAGGAGATCGTCCGCCAGTCGGCCAAGGACCAGGTCAACTTCTGGCGGCTGCTGACCGTGTGGCCGGATTCGCTGGCGAACGCCATCGCGAACAAGGGCAACCTGCAGGTCGGCGCGATCCCGAACGCCGCGGGCGGCACGATCGGCGGCGACGCGATCGGCCAGGTCGTGGCGAACGCGCTGAAGGACGAGTGGGGGCTCGGCGTTCTGCCGGACACCAAAACCAAGGTGCTGAACGGGATCCGCAGCGGGGTCGCGGCCGCGTGCGGGCTCACCACGGTGGCGAACAACTACCAGGCGCCGTCGTCCCCGAGCTCCCCGTCGAACGGCGGGGCCCCGTCGAACGGGAACGGGAACGCGCCCGCGCAGAACGGCGGCGGCAACCCGCTCGGCAACTACCAGCCGGGCTCGACCGGCATCGCCCCGCCGCGCGACTACGGCAACATCCCGGCCGCGACCCCGGGCAATCCGGGCGTGCTGGGCACCGCGATCGCGCCCGGCGCGCGGTACGGCACGCTGCCCGGCTCCGGCGCTCTGCCGCAGCAGCCGTCGGCCGGACAGGACCCGCAGGGTCAGCAGGGTCCGGACATCCGCAACGCGGGCAACGCCGAGGCGCTGGCGAGCCAGGGCGGCGCCTCGGACGTCCAGCTGCCGATGCTGCTCGCGGTGATCGTGCTGGCCGGCGTCACCGCCGGGCTCGTCCGCACCTGGGTGCTGCGCCGCGTCAGCTGACCCGCCGCACCGGACTGTCGGACCCGCCGGGTACGCTTACCTGGACAAACCCTCCTGTCACGGAACCGCCGTGACCGCGAGCCCATAGGAGGTGAGTGGTTATGTCACGCCATTACGAGGTAATGGTCATCCTGGACCCGACGCTCGACGAGCGTACGGTCGCGCCCACGCTGGACAACTTCCTCAACGTGATCCGCACTTCGGGCGGAAGCGTCGAGAAGGTCGACGTCTGGGGCCGCCGTCGCTTGGCGTACGAGATCAAGAAGAACGCCGAGGGCATCTACGCGCTGCTGGACCTGAACTCGACGGCCGAGGCCGTCAAGGAACTGGACCGCCAGCTGTCGCTGCAGGAAACCGTGCTGCGCACCAAGGTCATGCGCCGCGAGGTCAAGGCCGCGGCCAAGCCCGCGCCCGCCAAGGCCTGATCCGAGCCCGAGCCGAAGGGACGCCATCCGTGGCTGGAGACACCGTCATCACCGTGGTCGGGAACCTGACGTCCGACCCGGAGCTGCGCTTCACCCCGTCCGGTGCGGCGGTCGCGAACTTCACCGTCGCGTCCACCCCGCGCACGCTCGACCGTCAGAGCGGCGAGTGGAAGGACGGCGAGGCGCTGTTCCTTCGCTGCAACATCTGGCGGCAGGCGGCGGAGAACGTCGCCGAATCGCTCACGCGGGGTGCCCGCGTGGTGGTGCAGGGGCGGCTGAAGCAGCGGTCTTTCGAGACCAAGGAAGGCGAGAAGCGCACCGTCGTCGAGCTTGAGGTCGACGAGATCGGCCCCTCGCTGCGCTATGCGACGGCGAAGGTCAACAAGGTCAGCCGCGGTGGCGGCGGCGGTGGTGACTTCGGCGGCGGAGGCGGCTTCAACGGAGGCGGCGGCAATCGCGGCGGCGGCGGCAACAGCGCGCCCGCCGACGACCCGTGGGGCTCGGCCCCGCCCGCGGGCGGTGGCGGCGGAGGCTTCTCCGACGAACCCCCGTTCTGATCTCATCTCTTTCTAGAATTCCAGGAGTACACCAGTGGCCAAGCCACCCATTCGCAAGCCCAAGAAGAAGGTCTGCGTGTTCTGCAAGGCCGAGAAGAAGGGCCGCCCGGAAACGATCGACTACAAGGACACGAACCTGCTGCGGAAGTACATTTCCGACCGCGGCAAGATCCGTGCCCGTCGCGTCACCGGCAACTGCAGCCAGCACCAGCGCGACATCGCCATCGCGGTGAAGAACTCGCGCGAGATGGCTCTGCTGCCCTACACGTCCACCGCGCGCTGAGGGGAGCACTAGTCATGGCGAAGATCATTCTCACCACCGACGTGGCGAACCTCGGCGGCCCCGGCGACATCGTCGAGGTCAAGGACGGCTACGCCCGCAACTACCTGCTGCCGCGCGGCTACGCGATCGTGGCGAGCAAGGGCGCGGAGAAGAACGTGCGCACGATCCAGCGCGCGCAGGAATCCCGCCGCATCCGCGACCTCGACCACGCCAAGGAGATCAAGGCGACCCTCGAGGGCCTCGGCGCGATCCAGCTGACCGGCAAGGCCGCGGCTGGCTCGAAGAAGCTCTTCGGCTCGATCACCGCCGGCGAGATTGTCGACGCGATCAAGGCACAGGGCGGCCCGCTGCTCGACAAGCGCGTCCTGGACCTGCGCGACCACATCAAGACGGTCGGCAAGCACTCGGTCAACGCCCGCCTGCACCCGAACGTGAAGGTGGACCTCCGTCTCGAGGTCAAGGCCGTGGCCGCGAACTGACGGATCTTTTCCGTGAACCGCCCCTGGGAGATTCTCCCGGGGGCGGTTTCGTTTCGGCGGCTCCCGGTGGCGGTTCGCGACCTTTTCGAGATCTGCGATACGGCCTAAGTCCGCAGCTCGGAGGCACCTTCGCAGATTCGCGAACACGGCGCGGGAACCAAGTGCCGTGCGTTACCATCCAAGGTGCTGATCTCGCCGTTTGGGGAGCGAGAAGTTGCCAAAGGGGGTCAACCGGATGTCCGATGTGCCACCACCCGCTCCGATCATGGTCGGCAGCTACGGAACGGCCGGCGGATACAAGTTCAGCGAGGACGAGATCGACTCGGTGATCAAGCAGTGGGAAGACCTGCTCGCCCACCTGAACGACGATCTCGCCGATGCGAACAACATCAAGAACGTGCGGCCGCCCGCTCAGGAGTTCGCCAGCGAGGACTTCGTCAACAAGGGCGCGAACCCATCCGGCGAGACTCTGCTCAAGCAGCACGAACGCATGCGCGACTACGTCGCCAACTTCATCACCGCGCTGCGGGCCGCCAAGAACAAGATCTCCGTCTCGGAGCAACATAACCGCGACACGTTGAACCAGCAGGCAAAGGGAGTCTGAGCACCAGATGCCGCACCGCACCGTCCGACTCGCCACCGCTGCCGTCGCCACGATCGGCTTGCTCGCCGCCTCCGCATGCAGCGGTGAGAGCGGCGGGACCGGAGGAACTCCCCAGCCGCCTGCGAGCAGCCCGGCCGACAGCGGCGGCTCAGGGCCAAAGGTTCCGGCCCCTTTGCCTACCAAGGACTTGCTCGCCAATCCGTGCAGCGTGCTCAACGCCTCGGAGGCAGAACAGGTCGGTCTCAAGTATCCCGGCGAGAAGAGCACCGGCGTGCTGAACGGTTGCCGCTGGACTTCCTCCGGGAGCAACCTGAACTTCGTCAACAACACGCCGATCGAGCAGAACAAGCGCGGGATCAGCGACATCTACGACCAGAAGGCCAAGCAGGCCTACTTCGAACCCACCACGGTCAACGGCTACCCGGCCGTCTTCGCCGGTACCGAGGACAGCCGCTCGAACGGCATCTGCACCCTCTGGGTCGGCGTCACCGACCAGCTCGCCGTCTCGGTCCTCCCGAACATCAGCATGGGTTCGAACAAAAAGGACCCCTGCAGCATCGCGAAGAAGTTCGCCACCGCGATGATCGGACATCTCCAGGGGGCGTCGTGATCGTCACTCGACCTCTGCCCAGCACGGAAGGAATGGCTCATCATGGGGAATGATGCCAATACCGTAGGCAAAGAGCTGAAAGGCATGGCCGCCGGGGCCGGGGCCGGGGCCCTCATCGGGTCAGTCGTACCCGGCGTCGGAACCGCGGTAGGCGCGGGTGTCGGTGCCGTCGTCGGCGGTCTGGTCGGTCTGTTCAGCGGCGGTCCCGAGGCCCAGCAAATGTCGGCGGACCTCGGCGGTCGCTCGATCGACGCGTACACGATCTACGAGAAGATCCACGCGGGCGACACGACCTCGCTCGACACGGGGGTCGCGTCGGCCAAAAGCCTCGGGGAAGCCCACAGCAAGCGGGCGACCGAGATCGACAATCTGAACAAGAAAATGGACGAGGCCTGGCAGGGCGGCGGTGCCACTGCGGCGCAGGCGGGCGCGCACCCGCTCAAGACCTGGCTCGAGGACTCCGTCTCGAACCTGAACAAGAGCCACACCTATCTCAACACGCAGGCCGACTGCTTCCACACGGTCAAGGGCAAGGTGCAGCAGCTGCCCAAGGATCCGCCGTCGGCCGGGTTCCTCGACGGGATCAACCCGTTGAGCGACAAAGACGACGAGATCAATCAGTACAACGACAACAGCAAGGCCAACGTCCAGGCGTACACGAACTACTTCAACGCCAGCGGGCAGAACGCGGGCCAGTTGCCGCAGTACAACGCATGGCAGGGCAACAACCTCTCCGACGGCGGCGACCCCGGCAAGTTCGGCGGCGGCCCCGGCAGCCACGTGCCGGGCGGAACCGGCGGCATCGGCGCTGGCGGCGGCAGCTTCTCGCCGCCCAAGATGGACACGCCCAGGTTCGATCCGAACGGGCCCGGATCGCACTCGAACGTGCCAGGCGGACCGGGCGGACCGGGCCACTTCACCGACCCGAACGGTCCGGGCAAGTTCACCCCGGGCGGGCCGGGCAGCTACACCGGTCCGGGCGACGGGACGACGACCTCGGGCTGGACGCCTCCCACGACGGACCCGGCGAAGTTCAACCCCAGTGCGTTCGGGCCGACGGGTGGTGGGTCGGGCCAGTTCGGTCCCGGCGGCGGGGGCGCGGGCAGCGGCGCGGCTTTCGGGCCCGGCGCGTTCGGCGGCGCGGGCTTCGGTCCCGGCGGCGCCGGTTCGGGTGCGGCGGCAGGCGGCGTGGGAGCCGGAGCCGGTGGCGCGGGCGCCCTTCGCGGTGCGGGCGCGGGCGCGGCGGGCAAAGCCGGCGCCTCGGGCATGGGCGGCATGGGCGGCGGCCGCGGCGGCCAAAAGGGCCAGGAGGACGAGGAACACCAGACTAAGTACCTGGTGGAAGAGGACGCCAACGAGCTCTTCGGGTCTGATCAGCTGACTGTTCCGCCGGTCATCGGCGAATGAGGACAGGCACAGTGATCACTCTCGACACGCCGACCCGCTTCACCCTCCTCACCTTGTGCAACCTGATCAAGCGCCGCGGCGGGGAACCACACCAGGTCATCGCCGACGCGGCGACGTTCTACGACCCCACAGCTGAACGGCGCATCGACCAAGACGTCAACGCCGTGCTGACTGAGGCAGGGCTTATGGGCCCCAGGGGGATGGACCGCGACCTGCTCGCGCTGATCGAGTCCATCTCGCACCCGCAGCTCGAGTACTACGGCTGGTTCGACGGGACGTTCGAGGACGACAGTCCGTCGAACTACGGCGCGCTGGTCGGGAGCGGTAACGGCGGTGGCTTCGGCCTGATCCGGGTCCAAGGCGAGCAGGTCGTGACGGTCACCCGCCAGCGACCGGACCTTCTGCTGCCGACGTTCCTCGATCTCATCCCGGCGGGCAAGGCAGCGAACGGGCAGCCGCTCATCACCAGCCGGGCCGAGTACGAGAGCGGCCGGGCCGCCGGTTCGGACGAAGTCCCGCAGGGATCCATCATGCGGAGCGGCGGTCAGCGGACGGACGACGTGGCACCGCTCAAGGAGATCCAGCGGATCCTGAAACTGCCGCGTACCGGAAGCGGCGCGCTGTACGTCGCGACTCGCCCGAACGGGGGGCGTCGCCGACGGGTACCCAAGCCGGTCAACTTCATCGACACCAGTGAAGGCCGGTGGCTGATGGAGGAGCGGCCTGGGAAGGAGTCGCTCATCGTCTTCACCCCGGGCACTCCGCAGGCGATCTCCGAACGGCTCCGCCAGGCGCAAAGCGCCTTGGGCTGAGCACCCGAGCGTTACTCCGGGTGGGGTTCCCGGCACGGCACCGCGAGGTGTCCGGCGGTGAACCTCACCCGGTTTTTCGTTTGCACGCGGTTAACCTGCGCTTTTGCCTGATCGCTCACTGTGCGCAGCCACCGGATGGGCCGCGTGGGGAATTCTCCTTCGTTCAGCCCATCGGGTCGGTGATCTACCGTGCGTAGCAACCATCCACAGGGCGGTGGACGGACGCGGGCGCGACACGCCGAAGAACGAGTTCGGCACGACACGCCGGACGAGTTTTCGCGAAGTTCTCCACAGTCTTTGCACAGGCCTTGACCTGCGGATTCAGTGAAGCAGGTCTGCACTGTCCCCACTTTGTCCACAGGCTCGCGGACACCTGTGATTCGTTGCCCCCAGTCATCCACAGGTTGTCCACAACACGGTCAACACCCGGAATTGCGCTCGTCCTTCCGGGGGATCTAGCGTGCGTTCGCGCCCAGTACTCCCGGTGGCTCCGCGTGGCGGTCACCGGCGCGGGGAACCGTCCGGTCCATCATCGAAGAGGACCGGACGGGCGGGTGGGAAAGCCGGGCCGACTCCGGCATACTCGAACAGGTGTTCGCCTGGACTGGCCTCTTCGCGAGGCGGCGGGCGGGCGCGGTTCGGCACAGGACAGGCGCACGCGAGACGACGGGGCCGGCCGGAGCGACGGCGGGGCGAGGGGAGGTGTCCGGGCAGTGGCGGTGACCGATGACCGCGGTCCGGCGTACGCGGAGTCCGATCCGGGTCCGAGCGACCCCGGCCCTGGCGGGTTCGACCGCCAGCCGCCGCAGGACATCGCGGCGGAGCAGTCGGTGCTCGGCGGCATGCTGCTGTCGAAGGACGCGGTCGCCGACGTCATCGAGGCGCTCGGCCCCGGCGACTTCTACCGGCCCGCGCACCAGGCCGTCTACGACTGCATCCTCGACCTCTACGGCCGCGGCGAACCGGCCGACCCGATCACCGTGGCCGCCGAACTGGAGCGGCGCGGCGAGCTCGGCCGCGTCGGCGGCGCGCCGTACCTGCACACGCTCATCGCGACCGTGCCCACCGCGGCCAACGCGGGCTACTACGCGGAGATCGTGTCCGAGAAGGCGGTGCTGCGCCGCCTCGTGGAAGCGGGCACCCGCATCGTGCAGTACGGCTACGGCGCGGCCGCGGCCGACGGCGCGAACATCGACGAGGTCGTCGACCGCGCGCAGGCCGCGATCTACGACGTCACCGAGCGCCGCACGAGCGAGGACTACGTCGCGCTGGAGGACCTGCTCCAGCCGACCATGGACGAGATCGACGCGATCGCCTCGCGCGGCGGCCAGTCTCAGGGCATCCCGACCGGATTCGCCGACTTCGACGAGCTGACCAACGGCCTGCACCCCGGCCAGATGATCATCGTCGCGGCCCGTCCCGGTGTCGGCAAGTCGACTCTTGGCCTGGACTTCGTCCGGTCGGCGTCCATCAAGCACGGCCTGACCAGCGTCATCTTCTCGCTGGAAATGAGCCGGACCGAGATCGTGATGCGCATGCTGTCGGCCGAGGCGAAAATCCGCCTCGCCGACATGCGCGGCGGCAAGATGTCCGACGACGACTGGACGCGGCTGGCCCGGCGGATGAGCGAGGTGTCGGAGGCCCCCCTGTTCGTCGACGACTCGCCGAACATGACGATGATGGAGATCCGCGCGAAGGCCCGCCGGCTCAAGCAGCGGCACGACCTGCGGCTCGTGGTCGTCGACTATCTGCAGCTGATGACGTCCGGCAAGCGCGTCGAATCGCGGCAGCAGGAAGTCTCGGAGTTCTCCCGTCAGCTGAAGCTGCTGGCCAAGGAGATCGAGGTGCCGGTGATCGCGATCTCCCAGCTGAACCGTGGTCCGGAACAGCGCACCGACAAGAAGCCGATGCTGTCGGACCTGCGTGAATCCGGTTCGCTGGAGCAGGACGCGGACATCGTCATCCTGATCAACCGCCCGGACGCCTGGGAACGCGACGACCCGCGCGCCGGCGAGGCCGACCTGATCCTGGCGAAGCACCGTGCCGGTCCGACGAGCACGATCGTGGTCGCGCACCAGCTGCACTACAGCCGGTTCGCCGACCTGGCCCACGACTGATCAGCGGAGCGGGCCGGAGAAATAGCCGGTCCGGGCGTGACGGGCTGTCGTCACCTGGTGGTCAGCGCCTGCGGTGTGCCTCGGTGTGCGGTTGCGTTCTCATCTAGCCCCCAGGTTGAGTTAAGAAGCGGGCTGCCAGTCCGCGACCAGATCCAGCAGCCCGGGAAAGCGTATATCGAGGTCCTCCGTGCGGACCCGGCTGCGGCGTTCCAGTCCGTATTGCCGCTGCCGCAGCACGCCCGCCTCCCGCAGGGCCTTGAAGTGGTGGGTCAGCGACGACTTCGGACGGTCGAAGCCGAACCAGCCGCACGGATGGTCGTAGGCCTCGCGTTCCAGCAGCAGTTTTCGCACGATCGTCAGCCGCAGCGGGTCGCTCAGGGCGGCCAGGACGGTTTCCAGCCGCAGGTCTTCCCGCGCGGGTTCGGGCAGGGGCGGCGGAAGTTCGGCGGGCGGGGCATCCGGATCGGGCACCGAGGACGAGCGCATGCCCTCATTCAACCACTCCAGTACGAGATTAGTCGAACTACTGCTAGGTTCGTGTTCACTCGTACTAGTTCGAACAATCTCGTACTGGAGGATCCATGGCCGTCGTCGCGCCCTCGCGGGTCGGTAGTCCCTGGCTCGCCGCGTGGCCCGTCACCGCGGTGTTCGTGCTTTCGAACGCGCCGACGCCGCTGTACGTGCTGTGGCAGCACCGGCTCGGGTTCTCCGCCGGCACGCTCACCGTGATCTTCGCGGCCTACATCGCCGGCTTGCTGGCCGCGCTGCTCGTCGCGGGGCGGGCCTCGGATCGGCTCGGGCGTAAACCCGTTGTGCTGCCTGGGGTTTTGCTCGCGTTGATCGCTTGCGGGTTGTTCGCGGTCGCGACGTCGGTGCTCGCGTTGGCGGTCGCTCGGCTGCTGGCCGGGATCGCGGTCGGCATCACGGTGTCGGCGGGGATGGCCGCCGTGGTTGACGTCGGCGGGGAGGCACGGGCGAGGACCTCGACCCTCGCGGCGTCTACCGCGATGGTGTTCGGGGCCGGGCTTGGGCCGTTGCTGGCCGGGGCGTTGTCGGAGACCCTGCCGGGGCCGACCGTGACGATCTTCGTGGTTTCGGCGGTGCTGCTGCTCAACGCGGTGGTCGTGGTTGTTCGGCTGCCGCTTCGGCGTCCGGTCGACCCTGGCCAGGGCGGTTGGGTGCGGATTCCCGCCGTGCCGCGGGCGCAGCGCAGGTACGTCGCGCTCGGGATCGCGGTTTTCGCGCCGGGGATCACGTCGACCTCGTTCGTGCTTTCCCTCGGACCGGCCCTGCTCGCCAATGTGCTCGGTACCGGCAACCGCCTGCTCGCCGGGGTGACGGCGTTCGTCATGTTCGGTGCGGCGACCGCGGTCCAGTTCGCGGCGAAGCGATTCGAGGTCCGCGCCATCCTGCTCGCCGGGGCGGCAGCGGGGGTCGCGTGCATGGCGGCGTTGCTGATCGCCGTCCACGCGCAGTGGATCGCGGCGATCGTCGTGACCGCGGTGCTCGCGGGAGCGGCGCAGGGGCTCGGGCAACTCGGCGGGCTCACCCTGATCAGCACCCACGTGCCCGAGCGGCGGCGCGCGGAGGCCAACGCTCTGCTCAACTTCGGCGGCTACCTTCCGGCCGCGCTCCTGCCCGTCGGCAGCGGATATCTCAGTGACGCCCTCGGAATCGCTACTGGAGCAACGGTTTTCGCCGTGGTTCTCGCAGTCGCCGCGCTGACCGCCGCCGGAATCGTATGGCGGCAGCTCAGGAACGGCCGCCCGGCGCCCAGTCGTGCACCTCGATCGCGGCGTAGTGCTCCGCGGTGAGGAGCCCGCGAGCCGCCTCAGGATCGGCGGCTTGCACCAAGGCTGCGGTGCCGAGCCAGGCGGTGCCGTCGTCGGACCACAGCGGACCGTAGGCGATCAAGGACTCCGGCGCGGACGGTTCGAGGTCCACGGCGGGACCGAAACCCAAGCCCAGCACCAAATACAGGTGGTCCGCCTCCGGATCGCCGGGGAATTCCCACATGGTGCGGCCGAGGGCGTTGTCCCAGCGGCGGATCAGGACGTCCCGGTAGACGCCGGCCTGGTAATTCGGTTCCGCGAAAGCGAATTCGCGGGCCGCGGCGGCGTCCGGGAGGTCGACGACGTGCACGCTGCCGGTCGGGACGTCGCCGTCCAGGGTCGGTCCGCGGGCGATCAGTTCGGCGGCGAAACCGTCCATATAGGACCAGTGCGCTTCGAGCAGCTCGTCGCGCAGCACGGCGGAACCCGGGCGGTCCCGGTGGTAGCAGAAGAACTTCACCAGGCGAGTCTGCCGCACGGAGACCGCCGCCGAGGACGAATTCGCCAAGTCCGCGAACCAGGCGTACCGTAGTAGTTGAAGTTTCAAACACTTGGAGGCAGCCATGGCGACCCGCACGCCGGTCCTGTATCTGAGCCACGGTGCGCCGCCGCTCGCCGACGACGCCACCTGGACCCGGCAGCTCGCGGACTGGTCCGCTGACCTGGCGAAACCTCGTGCGATCCTGGTCGTTTCGGCGCACTGGGAGGAGGCGCCGCTGACGCTCGGGGCGACCACGACGGTCCCGCTCGTCTACGACTTCTGGGGCTTCCCCGAGCGCTACTACGAGGTCAAATACGCCGCACCGGGCGCTCCGGAACTGGCCGCGAAGGTGCGCAAACTGCTGCATTCGACCGAAACCCAGGTGCACGACGCCCCGGAACGCGGCCTCGACCACGGCGCCTACGTCCCCCTCGTCGAGATGTTTCCCGAGGCCGACGTCCCGGTACTGCAGATTTCCATGCCCTCGCTCGACCCGCGGGCGCTCTACGACCTCGGCCGCAAGCTCGCGCCGCTGCGCGACGAGGGCGTGCTGATCATCGGCAGCGGATTCTTCACCCACAACCTCCGCGCGATGCGGGAAGTGAACGGCACCAACGGAACCCCGCCGGGCTGGTCCGCGGAATTCGACCACTGGGGCGACGAAGCGCTGCGCGCCCGCGACCTCGACGCGTTGCTCGACTTCCAGCACAAGGCCCCGGCCGCCGCGATGGCGCACCCGCGGATCGAACACTTCGCGCCGCTGTTCGTGTCGCTCGGCGCCAGCTCGGCCGAAGGCGAGGGCCGCACGGTGATCGACGGTTTCTGGCACGGCCTGGCGAAGCGGTCGCTCGAATTTTCCTGACCCAGGACAAAAAACGGGCCCGGAAGCCAGTGGCTTCCGGGCCCGTCCGGGTTATCCCCGGCTCGCTTCAGGCGAAGCGGTTCACTTCTTGAAGAGGCTGGTCACCTTCGCGGCCAGCTTCTGGAACGCACCCAGCGGGCCGGTCGCGTCACCGATCGCCGGCACGGCCGGAGCGGTCGGCATCGTGGTCGGCAGGGTCGTCGGCACACCCGGCACGGCGGGCAGCGCGGTGACGGCGGGCAGCTGGTTCAGCGTCGGCAGCGACGTCTTCACCGGCAGCTGAGCCGGAACGGCCGGCACGTCGGCCCGCTCGGCGCCCGCACCCGGCAGG
This sequence comes from Streptomyces sp. AA4, assembly GCF_000158875.1. NCBI lineage: Bacteria > Bacillati > Actinomycetota > Actinomycetes > Kitasatosporales > Streptomycetaceae > Streptomyces > Streptomyces sp. AA4. Next base: position 8,417,888 of record NZ_GG657746.1, read on the forward strand.
GCCGGAACGCCCGGCAGAGCCGGAACGGACGGGGCCGACGGCAGGTGGATGCCGTTCTGCAGCCCGGACACCGACGGCAGCACCGAAGCACCCTTGAGCTGGTTCAGCTGACCCAGCGCGGACAGGCCGCTGACCTGCGGCACGTCGGCCCGCTGTGCACCCGGCAGCGCCGGAGCGGGCAGCGTGGTCGCGGTGGGCAGGCTCGAGAGACCCGGCAGGGCCGGAGCCGCCGGCAGCGACGGAGCGGCCGAGGAACCGCCCGGCAGACCCGGCACGGCGGGCAGCGCGGGGAGCTGGTCAGCGCCCATCTCCCCGCTGATCGGCACCACAATGGTCGGCTGGGGATCGACCTCAGTCGAGTTGGCCCCGATCGCGGTAGCAGCGCCGAGCACCTCCACCGGCACATTGTGGATGTTCCCCTGCACACCGACCGGGTGGTAGAAGTCGTAGCCGGAGACCGCGTCGCCCGCACCGTCGGTCGTGGTGGCGTCATCGCCGACCTTCACGGTGGTGAGGCTGTCACCGACCGCGTGCGCCTGGCCGCCCACAGCGGCACCGTTGGTGCCGGCCTGTGCGGGAGCCGGGGCCGGCAGGTCGAGGATGTTGCCTGACATCGAGCCCTCGACACCCGAGGTGTTGTTCTTGCCAGCGTCGGTGACGGCGGTGTTGTTCGTGCTGTTGCTCGAGGAATTGCCCGCTGCGGAAACCGCGTCGCCGTATGCCTGCGGCACCGGAGCGAGGTCCGCACCGACGATGTTGCCCGCACCCGCGCCGTTGTCACCGTTGGTGGCGGCCGTACCGCCCGAGGTCGAGGTGACGTCGTTGGTGGCGGTGCCGTGACCGATCGCGCCCCCGGCGACCCCGTCGCCGAAGATGGTGCCCGCACCGCCGGTCGGGGCCTTGACGATGTTGCCGGCGAGCGCGCCGTCCTTGCCGTCGGCCGTAGCGTCGCCGCCCGCCTTCGAGTCGGTCAGGTTGTCCGACGTGCCGGTGCCGATGCCGGCGACCGAACCGCCGACGCCGTGGCCCTGGGCCGGCAGCGAGAGCGGAGCCTCGATGAGGTTGCCCGCACCCGCGCCCTCCGCGCCGGTCGCGTGCACGTCGCCGCCCGCGGTGGAGGTGGTGTCGTTGCTGGACTTGCCGTGGCCCTGGCCGACGAGCGAGGCACCGGTGCCGAACACCTGAACCGGAGTCGACAGCGGCGCGGTGGCGAGGTTCGAGCTGAGGAAGCCGTTGTCGTCAGCGGTGTTCCCGCCGCCGCCTGCCTTCACGGTCTTGGTCTCGGAGCCGTCGCCCGAGCCCTGCCCGACGAACGAACCGCCGGTGCCGAACACCTCGGCCGGCGCGGCCACCGGGACCTGCACGATGTTGCCCGAACCGGACGAGTCGTTGCCCTGGCTGCCGTCGTAGTTGCCGGCGGTGACGGTCTTGGTCTCGGTCGAGGTGCCCGAGGCGTTGCCGATGTGGCTGCCGCCGATGCCGTGCACCTCGGGGGCGCCCGCCACCTGGGAGTTGACGATGTTGCCGGTCAGCGTCGAGCCGTTGCCGGTGGTGTAGCTGCCGTCGCCGGAGGTGGCGGTGGTGGTGTTGTCGCAGTTGGCGACCGCGCGGCCGATGTAGGTGCCGCCCACGCCGCAGGCCTCGACCGGGAGCGCCACTGCCGGGTCGACCACGTTGGCCGAACCGGCGGCGTCGTTGCCGTTCGTCTTCACGAAGCCGCCGGAGGCAGCGGTGGTCTCGTGGGTGGCGGAGGACGCCTGGCGCTCGAGCGCCTGGCCGGTGGTGGCGTTGCCGATCCACGAACCGGCGACGGACGCGACGTTCGCGACCGGGCTCGCCTGCGCGGCGGCGGCGTTGCCGGACGCGAACGACTTGTCCCCATCGGTCTCGATGTAGGTCGGGATGCCGTGCAGGCTGCCCGGACGGGTGTCGCCCGCCTTCGCGTCGGCCGAGGAGCTCGAGGTGGAGTCCGCGTCCGAGCCCCACGCGCCGCCGGCGTTGCCGTTGAACTTGACCGGCAGCGCGATCGGAGCGCCGACCACGTTGCCGCTGCCCGCGGCGCCCTTGCCGTTGGACTTCATCGAACCGCCGGAGGTGGCGGTGGTGTCGGCGTTGTAGCCGCCGCTGTAGGCGTTGCCGAGGATCCAGGACGCGGCGTTGCCGGTCACCTGGACCGGGGTCGCGAACTGGCCGCCGACGACGTTGCCGGACAGGCCGGAGCCCTCGCCGGTGGTGTCGACGTTGCCGGTCTCGCTGGTGCTCTGGTGCGCCGAGCCGCCGTGCACCGCGCCGCTGCCGCCGGCCAGGCCGACGCCGTTGCCCGCGACCTGCACCGGGAGCGCCCATTCGAGCGCCACGACGTTGCCCGCGATGCCGGAGTACTGGCCGTTGGTCGCGACGTCCTGGTTGTGGTTGTACGTCTGCGTGTGGTCGCCGCCCTGCACGTGGGCGTCGCCGATGACGCCGACCGCGTTGTCCACGATCTGGATCGGGACGACGACGTCGCCGTTGACCTTGTTGCCCTTGAACGCGTCGTGGGTCGGCGTGAGCTGCCGGGGCGCGTCCGCCTTCGGGAGGCTGTCGGTCAGGCTGCCCGCGGAGCCGCCGGGCGTCTTCGCCGAGGCGAGCGCTCCCTTGACGGCGGAGGTGACGGGCTTGGTGCTGATCTCGTTGTGGTGCGCCGGGAGGTCGACCTGCCCGAGCGGGGTGCCGATCGCGTTGTTGGCTTCGTCGATCGGGACGGTGACGTTGAGATCAAGCGGGGAGGCCGGGGTGTCCGGGTTCACGTTCTCGTCGGCCGAGGCGATGCCGGTGCCCAGCATCAGCAACCCACCCGTGACCAACGCGGTCTGGAGTCCGCGCTTTGCCCAGGTCTGCATGGGATTTTTCTCCTTCATATCGGGGTCCCTTGCGGGTTTGTGGCGGTGCGCCCGGATGTCCGAGAATGCACCGGGGGAATGCGTGCGCGGAAATTGCGCAGCGCGCGAAAAACCCGCGGGATATCTGTCGATGACGGCGACGGCACACGAAGGCGGCCGTGGGTGCGTCAAAGACCCCGCGGGTGAAGTGGATCAGTCAGGAGTGACGCCGGGCTGCTCGCCCGGGGTGCGCGGCGTGTGCGCGAGGCCGGTGCGGGTCGAACCCGCCACGGCGTTGTCGACGGCGGCGACGACCCAGGAGGGAACGCCGAAGTGCAAGCCGTCGAGGTGTCCGCCGGGCGCGGTGCTGCCACCGGCCGGGGAGTTCGGGATGGAGAGCGGCGCGGCGGGAAGCTGCGCCGGGGAGAACGGGGCGCCGGGCAGACCGCGGTCGCCGTGGTGGCGCTGCGGCAGTTCCGTGCCCTGCACCGGAACGACGGACTGCGCGTCCATCGCCGGGAAGACCGACTGCAATGCGTCGGACGTGGTCATCGCTGCGGCACCGAGATTCTGCTCCGCCTCGGCGGGCTGCTCGGGAATGCCGGGCGCGGGAAGCTGCTCGGCTCCAGGAGCCGGGGCCGAGGGCAGTTTGGGCAGGTCGACCAGGTCGGAGGGAGCGCTCGGGTCGAGCAGATCCCACAGTTTCCGGCCGAAGTCCTGTGCGGCGGGCGGCGGGGTGGTCGCGTCGGCGATCACCTGGCGGGCGTCCTCCGGCTTGCGCGCGATGTGCTCGAGCGAGCCGAGCGTGCGCTCGACCGGCTTGACGACCGCGTTCCGGCCGAGGTCGCTCACCGCGTCGTTGACCTTCCCGGCGGCCTCCTGGCTTCCGGCGAGGTCCTCGCGGTGCGCGCTGCCGACCTGGTCGAGCGAGCAGGTGGGCCGCGTCGTGCCTGGTTCAGACCACGTGGTGGCTCCCTGGCCGCACGACGAAAGCCCTTGCACCGCACCGGTGACGTCGCCCGCGAACCGGGCCACGCCGTCGGTGACGTCGCCGATTCCGGCGGCCGTCGCGTCGGTGACCGGCGTGACGCTCGCGTCGACCGTGTCCGCCGAAGCGACGGAGGAGGAGACGGCCCACGCGGCCGCGGTGGCCGCGAGCGCGCCGCCGACGACGAACAACGCACGCGACGCGAGACGGCCGAAGCGCGTCGCGCCCCGCCTCTCGTGCACAGCGTCGTTCGTCACAGGTGATTTCTCCTCGGGTAAAAATGATTTCGGTTTTTCGACGGAACGGCACAGTTCCGTGGTGGTGCGAAACCGAGACAACCAAATTTGTGGTCCGCCGCGCATCCTTGACACGACTTGATGCCACCATCGTGTGAACAACACAGAGTGTGGCCGGGTCTCACGATGGGTCATCCCCGGTGAAGACAGGCGGTTACTCCGGAGTCGGTTCGCGAATCCGGGCGAAGCGGTGATTCACGCCTGCCGGTGGGGCGATCCGCCCGGTTTCGGTCGACGGGGCCGATACGGTTGTCCCCGTGAGCCAGCCAGGGCGCGGACACCGCGAACAACGGTCCCTTTCCGAACCAGTCGCCGACGTCACCGGCTTCATCCCGCGCGGCCTGCGCGTATCCGCCGCGCTGTCGTGGCGGTTCATCGTCGTGATCGCCGCGCTGTACGCGGTGGTGTGGCTGCTGGGCTATCTCGCCTCGGTCGTGGTGCCGGTGTCGATCGCGCTGCTGCTTTCCGCGCTGCTCGCCCCCGCGGTGTCGCGGCTCGTGCAGATCCGCTTCCCGCGCGGGCTCGCCACGGCGATCGTGCTCGTGGCCGGGCTCGCGGTGCTCGGCGGGCTGCTGACGTTCGTGATCACCCAGTTCTCCAGCGGGCTTCCCGAACTGCAGCAACAGCTGACCACGAGCCTCAACCAGATCAAGGACTGGCTGATCAACGGTCCGCTGCACCTGCGCCAGGAGCAGATCCAGGACTTCATCAACCAGGCGATCGGCTTCCTGCAGAACAACCAGGCGTCGCTCACCACCACCGCGCTGACCACCGCGGGCACCGTCGGCGAGATCCTCACCGGCTTCGTGCTGACCCTCTTCGTCACGATCTTCTTCCTCGCCGGCGGCGACGGCATCTGGACGTTCCTGGTGCGCGGCGTGCCGCAGCGGGTGCGCAACCGCGTGAACGTGGCCGGACGGCGCGGGTTCGCCTCGCTGGTCAGCTACATCCGCGCGACGGCGGCGGTGGCCGTGGTCGACGCGGTCGGCATCGGCATCGGGCTGTGGATCGTCGGCGTGCCGCTGGTGATCCCGCTGGCGACGCTGGTGTTCCTCGGCGCGTTCATCCCGATCATCGGCGCGCTGATCACCGGCGGCGTCGCGGTGCTGATCGCGCTCGTGTCGAAGGGCATCATCGGCGCGGTGGTCGTGCTGGCCATCGTGGTCGGCGTGATGCAGCTGGAAAGCCATGTGCTGCAGCCGTTGCTGCTCGGCCGCGCGGTGCGGCTGCACCCGCTCGCGGTGGTGCTGGCGATCGCCATCGGCCTGGTCGCCGCGGGCATCGCGGGCGCGCTGCTCGCCGTGCCGCTGCTGGCCGTGCTCAACGCCGGGGTCCGGTCGCTGCTGCACGAACACGATCCGGATCCGGCGACCGTCGACGCGCTGCACAGCCAAGCCGCCAATCCCAACGACGATCCCGAAGAGGGCTCGGACGACAAGACAGCCGACTCCGAAGAGAGCACAGAAGACAAGAAGTGAGCGTTCGTCCCACCCGAGATCCGGCGACGCCGCTGTGGCGCGGCGTCGTCGTGCTGCGCGTCGTCACGTGGCTGTTCGCGCTGGCGGTAGTGATCGCGCACCACTCGAACTTTCAACGGCCGTGGCTGGCGTGGCTCGTCGTCGGGGTGATGGGCGCGTGGTCTGCCGGATCGAGCGTCGCGTACGTGCGCGAGAGCGGACGGCACCGCTGGCTGGTGATCTCCGACGTCGCGCTCACCACGGCGCTCATGCTCACGTCGCCGTGGATTCTTTCGGACGCGCAGTACGAAGCAGCTTCGCCGTTGATCACCACAGTGTGGGCAGCGGTCGCCCCGCTCGCCGCCGCGACCCGCTTCGGCGCGCGCGGCGGCGTAGTGGCGGGCCTTGTCGTCGCAGTGGGGACGGGGATCGCGCGCGAGAAGATCGACCTCGACGTGGTCCGTGACGGAGTGCTGTTGTGCGCGAGCGGTCTCCTTGTCGGTATGGCGGCAACGCTCGCGCGTACGTCCGCCGAAGCGCTCGCGCGCGCCCTTCGCACCGAAGCGGCGACGGCCGAGCGTGAACGCCTCGCGCGCTCGATTCACGACAGCGTGCTTCAGGTTCTCGCACGCGTACGGCGGCGCGGTCTGGAAGTAGGCGGGGAAGCAGCGGAGCTGGCACGGCTCGCGGGGGAGCAGGAGATCGCGTTGCGCGCGTTGGTGAGCAGCGAGCCGACGCGGTCCGGCGACACCGCGGACCTCCGTTCGGCGTTGCAGCTGCTGGCGACCACGTCCGTGCAGGTGTCGACGCCGGCCGGAACGGTGGCCCTGCCCGCGCACGTGACCGAGGAACTCGTCGCGGTCACCCGCGAAGCACTGGCTAACGTGGAGAAACACGCTGGTCCGGACGCGCACGCCTGGGTGCTGCTGGAGGACCTCGGCGGCGAGGTCGTGGTGAGCATCCGCGACGACGGGCCGGGGATCGAGAGCGGCAGGCTGGAACGAGCGGCGGCCGAGGGCCGTCTCGGAGTAGTGAAGTCGATTCGCGGCCGGGTGGAAGACCTCGGCGGGACCGCGGTGCTGGACAGCGCTCCCGGCCGGGGCACGGAGTGGGAAGTGCGGGTGCCGGCGACGATGAGGGACGGGCGATGACGGAACGGACGATTTCCGTGATGGTGGTCGACGACCACCCGATGTGGCGCGACGGCGTGGCCCGCGACCTGTCCGAGAACGGGTTCGAGGTCGCCGCGACCGCCCCGGACGCCCCGGCGGCGGTCCGGATCGCGCGCGCGGTGCGGCCGGACGTCGTGCTGATGGACCTGAACCTCGGCGGCACGTCCGGCGTCGAGGCGACCCGCGAGATCACCACGGCGGCGCCGGACACGCGCGTGCTGGTGCTCTCGGCCAGCGGCGAGCACAGCGACGTGCTGGAAGCGGTGAAGGCGGGCGCGTCGGGCTACCTGGTGAAATCGGCGTCCGCGGCGGAGCTGGTGGACGCGGTGCGCCGGACGGCCGACGGCGATCCGGTGTTCACCGCCGGGCTGGCGGGCCTGGTGCTCGGCGAGTACCGGCGGATGGCCGACGCCCCGGACGGCGCGCCGGAACCGCCGCGGCTCACCGACCGGGAGACCGACGTGCTCCGGCTGGTCGCGAAGGGCCTGACCGCGCGGCAGATCGCGGAGCGGCTCGTGCTGTCGCACCGGACCGTGGAGAACCACGTGCAGTCGACGTTGCGCAAACTCCAGCTGCACAACCGGGTCGAGCTGGCCCGGTACGCGATCGAGCACGGGCTGGACGAGGACTGACCTTCAGGAGGTCGCGACCCCGGCGGCCTGCTGCGCCGCGGCGAGTTTCGCCTTCCCCAGCCGCCAGGCCGGTTCGCCGGGATGCCACGCCCCGACCACCCCGTCGTCGAGGACCAGGTCGCCCGCTTCCGTCCACTCCAGACCGGAGTGCTTCAGGTTCTCCGTCGAGAACGGCATCGACGGGGCTTGCTGCCAGGTGCCGTCGGTCAGGTTCAACAGCCAGATGTCCCGGGTCTGCGTGCCGGTTCCGGGGAACGACGGGGTGCCGAAATCGACCGCGGCGACCTTGCCGTCCCGGCTGGGCAGCACGTACGGATTCGGCTGCGGCACCGGCAGGGACACCGGTTTCCGCGCTCCGCTGCGCAGGTCGAGCACGGTCAAGTCGGTGAGGCCGCCGAGGACGAGCCGGTCGCCAGCCGCGGCGAGGATGCGCGGCGACTGCTGCACGGTGCGTCCGGTGGCCGGGTCGATCAGGACGTCGACGGTCTCGGCGGTGCCGCCGCCGACGGTGATCAGCAACCCGTGCGCCGTCTCCACCCGGACGAGCGTGTGGCACGACGCCACCGTGCCCTGGCCGAACGAGGCGCCGGTGAGCGCGACGTGTTCCAGCCGGCAGAGATCTGGGCCGTCCTCGCGGATCAGCCACACGCTGGCGCCGTCCGCGCCCGCGGCCGCGCTCACCGCTTTGCCGAGCGACCGCGGGGCCGAAAGTCCCAGGTAGACGTACACGTCGGCGGGCGCGCAGCTGGCCTGCGGGCAGGGCGGCGCGGTCAGCACGACCGGCGTGTGGCCGACGCGCAGCACCGACACCGCCCGCTGCCCGCCGGGAACGCCGGGCAGGGTGCCGCGCACGCCCGAATCGGCGTCGAACACCGTCGGCGGCGACGTGGCCAGCAGCAGTTCCACGCCGATGCCGCCGGTGGCGACGCCGCCGTCGAGGCCGGTCGGCGGGGGTGTGGTCGGCATCGGACGCGCCGAACTCACCGGGGCGGGCACCGGGACGCCGCTCGTGCACGAGGTCAGCAGGCAGCAAGCCGCGACCAGCGCGACGCCTGCGCGGAGTACGGGTCCGTTCAGGGTTTTTCCCCGATCTGCCAGCGGAAATCGAGTTCTACCATCGATGCCATGGCCGAGGAAGAGACGACCGCCGCGCAGCCCGCGACCGAGACCAAGCCGTTGACCGCGCGCGACATCCGGGTGTCCGACGACGAACGCGAGCACGTCGTCGGCGTGCTGCAGAAGGCGATCGGACAGGGGATGCTCACCCTCGACGAGTTCACCGAACGCACCGACCAGGCGCTCGCGGCCCGCACCCGGGGCGAGCTCAACACCGTCCTCGCCGACCTGCCCGGACTGGTGCACCCCGGCGCGGCCCCGCAGTACGCGCCGATGCCCGAGCCGCCCGGTTACGGGCCGAACTACGGACTGGGCCGCCGGCTCGAACTCAACGCCAAGTACTCGTCGCTGCAGCGCAGCGGCCCGTGGCAGGTCCCGGCCGCGATGGTGGTGCGCAACAAGTACGGCAGCACCAAACTCGACTTCACCGAGGCCCGCGTCGCCACCCCGGTGGTGCAGATCGAACTGGACTCGAAGTGGGGTTCGGTCGAGCTGATCATCCCGCCGCACGCGGCGGTGGACTACAACTCGATCACCGAGATCAAGTTCGGCTCGCTCGACGACAAGACCGGCAGCAACGGCCGCGCGGGCACCCCGCGCTACGTGGTGACCGGCCGCATCCACGGAGGCTCGCTGGTCATCCGCCACCCTCGGCGGGGCATCTTCGGCTGACCAGCGTCCGGCGCCGGATCCGGTACCCCATCTCTCACCCGGATCCGGCGTCCCCGGCTACGAAACCGCGTCCGCGACCGCCTTGCGCGCCGCGGCCGGATCGGCGGTGGCCAGCGCCGCCGCCGCGATCTCGCGGGCCTTCTCCCGCGACACGGTCGCCAGGCTCGCGCCGACCGCCCGGATCGCCGGGGCGTTCATCGACAGGCTCGTCAGGCCGAGCCCGGCCAGCACCAGCGCGAGCCGCGGGTCGGCCGCCGCTTCGCCGCACACGCCCGCCGGTTTGCCGGTCGCTTCCGCCGCGTCGCCGATCAGCTTGAGCAGGCGCAGCAATCCGGGCTGCCACGGGTCGTTCAGCTTCGCCACCGCGCCGAGCTGGCGGTCGGCGGCGAAGGTGTACTGGGCCAGGTCGTTCGTGCCGACGGACACGAAATCGACCACGCCGAGAATCTCCCGCGCCAGCACCGCGGCGGCGGGGATCTCGATCATCACGCCCGCCCGCGCGATCCCGGCGGCCCGCACGCGCTCGGCGAACCAGGCGGCTTCCTCGACGGTGCCGACCATCGGGGCCATCACCGAAACTTCCGCGCCGGAATCCTCCGCCGCGCCCGCGATCGCTTCGAGCTGCCGGTCGAGCACCTCCGGCCGGTCGAACGCGATCCGCAGGCCGCGGACGCCGAGCGCCGGGTTCGGCTCGTCCTCCGGGGAGAGGAACGCGAGCGGTTTGTCCGCGCCCGCGTCCAGCGTCCGCACGATGACCGGCTTGCCGCGGAACGGAGAAAGCACGGCGGCATAAGCTTTTCGCTGCTCTTCGACGGACGGCTCGGCCGGCGCGTCGAGATAGCAGAACTCGGTGCGGAACAGTCCGACGCCCTCGGCGCCCGCGTCCGCGGCGGCCTGCGCGTCGGCCGGGGAACCGACGTTGCCGTACACCTTCACGCGGTGCCCGTCGGACAACTCGCCGACGCCGTTCCATTCGGCCGGGCCGGACGCGGCGGAGGTGACGATCGGGGCGGACGGGTCGACCGCCTCGATCACGCCGGTGTCGCCGTCGACCGACAGCGCCTTGGCGTCCGACGCCAGCAGCCCGCGCACCGCGACGACCGCCGGAATTCCCAGCGCCCGCGCGAGAATCGCGGTGTGGCTCGTCGGGCCGCCCTCCTCGGTGACCAGCGCGAGCACCTTCGCCGGGTCGAGCCCCGCGGTGTCGGCGGGCGCGAGGTCGCGGGCGACCAGCACGCTCGGCGAGGCCAGCTCGGGCACCCCGGGCGGGGCCACGCCGAGCAGTTCGGCGACGAGCCGGTCGCGCACGTCCCGGACGTCGCGGACCCGCTCGGCCATGTACCCGCCGGCGGCCGCGAGCGCTTCCGCGAACCCTTCGGCGGCCTGGTAGACGGCGCGGGCCGCGGGTAGGTTCCGCGCCGTCACCAGCTGTTGAGCCTGAGTGGCGAGAGCCGGGTCGGCGGCCATCGCGGCGGTCGTGATCAGGATCGTCGCGGCCTCGCCGGTCGCGGCCTCGGCCTGCGCTTCCAGCCGCGCGGCGACCGCTCGCGCGGCCGGTTCGATCCGCGCCGCCTCCGCCGCCGGATCGTCCGGCGCGGGCGTGCTGGCGGGTTCCCCGAGCGGTTCGGCGACCCGCACGACGGGTCCGCTCGCGCGCCCGGGGCTCACCGCGACCCCGGTCAGCGAGGAACGGCGCGACAGCGACTCGGCCGGAGCGGCGGCACTCTCAGACATGGTCTAGACCATAGCTCACGCGGCCGGAGATCTCCCGGGGCGCCGCACCCGTTTCCCGATTCCGCACCCGTACGACCATCGGACGCACCTCCTCGTGCCACCGCGCGCGGGCCGGTTCCGCGCGATCGGCCCCGCAAAGTCTGCCGGAAACCCCCGCCCGCCGCCGAGTCCGCGACCCGGCGCGAGTCAGTCCAGCTCGGTGGCGGTCGGATAGGACGGCTGGGCCCCGTGCCGGGTCACCGTCACGGCAGCCACCTTCACCGCTCGCTGAGCGGCTTCGACCAGGTCAGCCCCGTCCGCGAGAGCGGCCGCCAGCGCACCGGCGAACGCGTCGCCCGCGCCGGTGGTGTCGACCGCTTCGACCTTCGGCGACTCGACCATTGTCGACTTATCGTCTTCGAGTACCGCCGCACCCTTGGCGCCAAGGGTGACCACTGCCGCGCGCGGGCCGAGTTCGAGCAGCTTGCGCGGGTCCGCGTCCGCCGAGCCGAGGAGGTAGGCGGCCTCGTGCTCGTTGACCAGCAGGACGTCCAGCGCGGCCAGCGTTTCCGGCGACACCTCGGCCGCCGGGGAGAGGTTCAGCAGCACCCGCACGCCGTTTGCGCGCGCCCGCAGCACCGCGCGTTCGACCGTCGGCAGCGGCACTTCCAGCGACGCGACGAGCACGCGGACGCCGTCCAGCGCCTCGTCGGTGATGTCGCCGGGTTCGAGCGCGGAGTTCGCGCCGGGGGAGACGAGGATTGAGTTTTCCCCGTCCGGAGTCACGGTGATGTACGCGATTCCGGTAGGCCGATCGACAGTACGAACGAATTGCGTATCGACACCCGCATTAGCCAACGAATCCCGCAGCAATCGACCGTAAGGATCGTCGCCGACCGCACCGAGCAACGCGACGTCCGCGCCGAGTTTTCCCGCCGCGACCGCGGTATTCGCGCCCTTGCCGCCGGGGGACAACGCGGTGTCGCCGCCCAGCACCGTCTCGCCGCCGCCGGGACGCCGGTCGACCGGCACGACCAAATCGGCATTCGCGGACCCCACCACCAGTACCGCACTCATGGCCGCCACTCTGCCACGGCCCTTCCATTCCGCCATCGGCGCCCGAAAGTGAAAGCGTTTGTAACTTTCTCCGCGCTCAGTGCGACAATCAGGCGGAACAGCGGCGGTCCGTCACTCGATCGGGGGATCCGTATCCCCCAGGCGTCACTTCGGTGCCGGGCTTCGCTCTTCTTCGAGCGTCACTGGCCTTGAGCCGATGACGTTGCCCCGACCGGAAGCGCACCGGAGAGGGCATCGGGTCGCCGGCGCCGATCACGTAGCCCCCCGAGTGATCGGCGTCGGCGGCGCCCCGGTTCTCGCGCCAGTCGCCGAAATCGGCGTCCAGACCACCTAGACTGCCCGGATGAGCAGCCCCACACGCAGGGGTCGCGCGCGAGCGGCTACCGAAGCGGACATCCGCCGGACCGCGCGGAACCTGCTGGTAGGCCAGGGCCCGGAAGCCGTCACCCTGCGGGCCATCGCCCGGGAGCTGGGGATCACCGCACCGGCTCTGTACCGCTACTACGAATCCCGCGACGACCTGCTGGAAAACCTCCGCCTCGACGTCTGCACCGACCTCGCCGCCGAACTCGCCGAGGACATCGCGGAGCTGAAGGACGAGGGCCTGCTGCAGCTGTTCCAGATCTGCAAGGGCTTCCGCCGCTGGGCGCTGACGCACACCAAGGAGTTCACGCTGGTGTTCGCGTCGCCGACCGGGGCCACCGGCACCGCGACCGGCAGCGCCCTGCGCAGGCTCGACGAACCGTTCGGCAAGATCTTCCTCGCCGCGGCCGGCCACGTGCTCGCCCAGCACGACCTGGTCATGCCGCCGAACGACGTGGTCCCGCCCGAACTCCGCAACGACCTCACCGCGTTCCAGCAGGACCTGCTGACGGTGCTCAAGGAGTCCGGGCGGGAAATCCCGCCGGAGAAGCTGGACCTCGGGCTCACCTACCTGATGATCACCTTCTGGGCGCGGCTCTACGGCCACGTGACCCTCGAGGTGTTCGGCAACTACCCGATCCCGGTGTCCAAACCGGACGTCCTGTTCGAGGCCATGCTCACCGACCTCGCCCGGGACGTCGGGCTCTACTCGGATTAGGCCGCGTGGCCGCCGTCGACCGAGACGGTCGAGCCGGTCACGTACGCACTGGCCGGCGAGGCGAGGAACGCCACCGTGTCCGCCACTTCGGCGGGCTTGCCGTACCGGCCGACCGCGGTCATCGACGCCTGGTCCGCGGCGTACGGGCCGTCGGCCGGGTTCATTTCGGTGTCGGTCGGCCCCGGGTGCACGAGGTTCACCGTCACGCCGTTCGGAGCCAGTTCGCGGGCCAGCGCCTTGGTCATCCCGACCATCGCGGACTTGCTGACCGCGTACAGCACCATGCCCGGCCCCGGCACGCGATCGGTCACGCAACTGCCGATCGTGATCACCCGGCCGCCCTCGCCGAGGTGCTTGGCCGCCGCCTTGGTCGCGGCCAGCACGCCGCGCACGTTCACCGCGAGCACGCGGTCGACGTCGTCCATCCCGGTCTGCTCCAGCGGCCCGACGAAACCGACGCCCACGTTGTTGACCAGCACGTCCAGCCGCCCGAACTCGGCGACCGCCGCTTCCACCGCGGCCTCCACGGCGGCTGAATCCGCGTTGTCCGCGCCGACCGCGAGGGCCCGCCGGCCGAGCGCCTTGATCCGGTCGACCACGTCCGCGGCCTGCTCGGCGTTCACCGCGTAGGTGAGCACCACGTCCGCCCCAGCCTCGGCGAGCCGCAGTGCTGTCGCCGCACCGATTCCGCGGCTCCCGCCAGTCACCAGCGCCACTTTGCCGTCGAGGTTCATGTCCGTCCTTTCTGTTTGTTTCACTTTCAACCATCGAAGCGCCGAACGGCGGGCGACGCTGGCGTCTTTCGGTCCTGGCGGTCCGGTTCCGCACCCGCGCGGCCACTGCGTGTGACAGACTCCAGCCGGCGGGAAACGGGGAGGGGGCCGGGTTGCTGCACGTCCACGAGCTGGTGAAGGTCTACCGCCAGCGCCGGGTGGTCGACACCGTGTCGTTCAGCCTGCGGCCGGGCACGGTGACCGCGTTCCTCGGCCCGAACGGCGCGGGCAAATCGACCACGCTGCGGATGATCTGCGGCCTGACCACGCCGACGTCCGGCACCGCGACCATCGCCGGCCGCCGGTTCGGCGAGTGGCCCAGCCCGGCGCACGTCGCGGGCGTGCTGCTCGACGCGTCCGCCGTGCACCCCGGCCGCACCGGCAGGCATCACCTGCTCAACGCCGCGAAACTGATGCGGCTGCCCGCCGCCCGGGTGGACCAGGTGCTCGGGCAGGTCGGTCTCTCCGACGCGGCGAACCGGCGGATCGGCAAGTACAGCCTCGGCATGCGGCAGCGGCTCGGCATCGCGCAGGCGCTGCTGTGCGATCCGCCGGTGCTGATCCTCGACGAACCGATCAACGGCCTCGACCCGGACGGCATCCGCTCCACCCGGCAGTTGCTGCGCGGGTACGCCCAGCGCGGCGGCACCGTGCTGCTGTCCAGCCACGTGCTGTCCGAAGTGGACCAGACCGCGGACCGCGTGGTGATGATCGGCCAGGGCCGCGTCGTCGCCGACGGTCCGCTGGAGAGCTTCGCCGGACCGGCCCGCACGCTGATCCGCACCGCTGACCTGCCCCGGCTGACCTCCGCGCTGGGCCAGGCCAGGCTCGAACTGCGCCAGACCAGCGTGGACGGAGTGTCCGTCGCCGCTCCGATGAAACAGGTGTCCGACCTCGCGTTCGCCGCCCGCGTGCAGGTGCTGGAGCTGCGCGAGGAACAGCAGAACCTGGAAGAGCTTTTCTTTCGGCTCACCGGAGGAGCCCGATGATCCCCGCGCAAGCGCCCGCGTGGCAGGCCCCCGCTCAGCGGCGCGCGTCGTTCGGCACCGTGGTGGGCGTCGAACTGCGCAAGATGACCGCGACGGTGGCGGACAAGATCCTGGTGCTCTCCGCGCCGCTCCTGCTGGTGATGCTGTCGCTGCTGTTCTTGCAGGGCGGACTGCGCGACTACACGCTCGACAAGCAGTTGCTGCCGGTGTTTCTCACGATCCGGCTCGGCGCGGTGCTGATGAACGTCGTGCTCGTGAAGCTGATCGCCGCGGAATGGCATTACCGCAGCGCGCAGCCGACCCTGCTCGCCCAGCCGTCGCGGCTGCGCTACGTGCTCGCGCAGGCGACCATCGCGTTCGGGGTCTGGCTGGTCACCTCGGGGCTGAACCTGCTGATGACCTTCACCTACTACCGCAGCCGGCTCGACGCCTACGACACCCAGTTCCTGCTCGAAGCCCGGCCGGGCGCGATGGTCGCGACGATCCTGCTCGGCGGGTTCTGCATGACCCTGTTCGCGGTCACCATCGGCTGGCTGATCCCCAACACCGCCGGAGCGATCACCGCCTACGTCCTGCTGTCGCTGCTCTTCGTGTTCCTGCAGAGCGGAATCGACTACGCGGGCTGGGTCGATCCGGCCGAACCCGCGCGGCAGCTCGCCGGGATCGCCAAGCACGGACCGGTCGCGCTGGCCACGTCGCTGGCGGTGTGGATCGGCCTGGCCGGGGTCGCGATCTGGCGGGCGGGCACGCGAGAAGCGGCGTGAGCCCGGGTCAGCCGGCCAGCGAGCCGCCGCCGGGGTCGACCGTGTTCAGGTAGTCCTCGGCGGCTTTCCGCGCGTCCGGACAGAACTGCTGAGCGGTCTGGCGGTCGACGTCGAGATTGTCGCCGGGGACCGGTCCGCGGCCCGCTTCGGTGCCGACCCGGACGGTGAGCACCTGCAGCGAACCGGTGTTCACCGCGACCACGCAGCCGTAGCCGTCGAGCTGGGAAACCGCGTAGTAGCGATCCATGACCAGCATCCGGCGGAAGTGGTGGACACTGTAGTCGTAGACCTTCCACCAGCCGGGCCACGGCTCCGGGATGCGCTGGTCCGGGTCCATCGCGCCGACCGCGACCTGCGTGCCCGCCGACCGCTTCATGACGCAAGCCTTGGCGTACGGGTTGTACATCGGCGAACTGCCGCCGAGGGCGCCCAGCAACTGCGGGTTCTTCTCGAACTGCGAACAGTCGCCGGGGAACAGCTTCGGCCGGCTCGTGAGGACCGGCAGCGTGTCGTAAGCGATCGAATCCGCCGGCAGCCGCGGCGCGGGCTTCCCCGGCGGCGGAGCGGGCGCGACGGCGCACCCGGAAAGCACTGCCGCCGCCACGAGGATTATCGCGGTGCTCGCTCGGTTACGCACGGGCAGCACAGTACCGGCCCGGGATCGGGTCCCGGGCCGGAACGCGCATTTCAGAGCACGATGTTGACCAGCCGGCCCGGCACCACGATCACCTTGCGCGGCGTCTTGTCGCCGACCAGCGCGGCGATCTTCTCGTCCGCCAGCGCGGTCGCCTGCACCGCGTCGTTCTTCGCGTCCGCGGGCACGGTGATCCGCGAGCGGACCTTGCCGTTGACCTGGATCGGGTACTCGACCGAGTCCTCGACCAGGTACTTCTCGTCCACGACCGGGAACGGCCCGTGCACCAGCGAATCGGCGTGGCCCATCCGGTGCCACAGCTCCTCGGCGATGTGCGGGGCCAGCGGGGCCAGCAGCAGCACCAGCGGTTCGGCCAGCTCGCGCGGGGTCGCCGCGGCCGATCCGTACGCCTTGGTCAGGTGGTTGTTCAGCTCGATCAGCTTCGCGCCCGCGGTGTTGAACCGCATCTCCGCGTAGTCCTCGCGGACCCCGGCGATGGTGCGGTGCAGCAGTTTCCGGTCCGCCTCGGTCGCCTCGTCGGCCGAGACGCGCAGCTCGCCGGTCTGCTCGTCGACGACCAGGCGCCACAGCCGCTGCAGGAACCGGTGCGCGCCGACGACGTCCTTGGTCGCCCACGGCCGCGACATGTCCAGCGGGCCCATCGACATCTCGTACACGCGGAAGGTGTCCGCGCCGTAGGTGTCCGACATTTCGTCCGGCGTCACGGCATTCTTCAGGCTCTTGCCCATCTTGCCGTATTCCTGCTTGACCTCTTCGTCGCCGAAGAAGAACTTGCCGTCGCGCTCGACGACGTCCTCGGCGGGCACGTACACGCCGCGCTTGTCGGTGTACGCGAACGCCTCGATGTAGCCCTGGTTGAACAGGCGGCGGTACGGCTCCTTCGAGGACACGTGGCCCAGGTCGTACAGCACCTTGTGCCAGAAGCGGGAGTACAGCAGGTGCAGCACCGCGTGCTCGACGCCGCCGACGTACAGGTCGACGCCGCCCGGGTCGTCCACGCCGTGCTCGGCCGGACGCGGGCCCAGCCAGTACGCCTCGTTCTCCGGCGCACAGAACACGTCCTGGCTCGCCGGGTCGACGTAGCGCAGCTGGTACCAGCAGGAACCGGCCCACTGCGGCATGACGTTGGTGTCGCGGCGGTACTTCTTCGGCCCGTCGCCCAGGTCCAGGGTGACCTCGACCCAGTCCTTCGCGCGCGACAGCGGCGGCGACGGTTCGGAGTCGGCGTCGTCCGGGTCGAACGTCTTCGGCGAGTAGTCGTCGACCTCCGGCAGCACGACCGGCAGCTGGTCCTCGGGCAGCGCGATGGGCAGGTTGTTCTCGTCGTAGACGATCGGGAACGGCTCGCCCCAGTAGCGCTGGCGGGCGAACAGCCAGTCGCGCAGCTTGTACTGCACGGTGCCCTCGCCCGCGCCGCGGTCCTCCAGCCAGGCGATGATCGTCTTCTTCGCGTCCGCGACGCCCATGCCGTTCAGGTCGACGGAGTCGTTGGCCGAGTTGATCGCCGGGCCGTCGCCGGTGAACGCCTCGCCCTCGAAGCCCTCGCCCGGGTCGACCGTGCGGACGATCTCCAGCTCGAACTTCTTCGCGAAGTCGTAGTCGCGCTGGTCCTGCGCGGGCACCGCCATGATCGCGCCGGTGCCGTAGCCCATCAGCACGTAGTCGCCGACGAAGACCGGGATTTCCTTGCCGTTGACCGGGTTCACCGCGTAGGTGCCGGTGAAGACGCCCGTCTTCTCCTTGTTCTCCTGCCGGTCCAGATCGGACTTGCGGGAGGCGGCGGCCCGGTACGCGGCGACGGCCTCGGCGGGCGTCTTCGCGCCGCCAGTCCAGGTCTCCGGGTGCTCGCCCGGCCATTCCGCCGCGGTCAGCTTCTCGACCAGCGGGTGCTCCGGCGCGATCACCATGTAGGTGGCGCCGAACAGGGTGTCCGGACGGGTGGTGAAGACCTCGATCTTCTCGTCGCCCGCGGCGAACGAGACGCGCGCGCCCTGGGAGCGGCCGACCCAGTTGCGCTGCATGGACTTGACCTTCTCCGGCCAGTCCAGCAGCTCCAGGTCGTCGACCAGACGGTCGGCGTACGCGGTGATCCGCATCATCCACTGGCGCAGGCTCTTGCGGAACACCGGGAAGTTGCCGCGGTCGCTGCGGCCGTCCGCGGTCACCTCCTCGTTCGCGACGACGGTGCCCAGGCCGGGGGCCCAGTTCACGGGCGCCTCGGAGATGTAGACCAGCCGGTGGTCGTCGATGATCTTGCGCTGCTCGACGGTGCTCAGCTCGGCCCACGGACGGCCGTCCGGCGTCGCGCGCTCACCCGCCGCGTACGCCTTCTCCAGCTCCTCGATCGGACGCGCCTTGCGGGCGTCCTCGTCGTAGTAGGAGTTGAAGATCTGCAGGAAGATCCACTGGGTCCACTTGTAGTAGTCCGGGTCGATCGTCTCGATCGACCGGCGCTCGTCGTGGCCCAGCCCCAGCCGCTTCAGCTGGCGGCGCATGGTGGCGATGTTCTGCTCGGTCGTGGTGCGCGGATGCGTTCCGGTCTGCACCGCGTACTGCTCGGCGGGCAGGCCGAACGCGTCGTAGCCCAGCGTGTGCAGCACGTTCCGGCCGATCATCCGGTGGTAGCGCGCGTAGACGTCGGTGCCGATGTAGCCCAGCGGGTGCCCGACGTGCAGGCCGGAACCGGACGGGTACGGGAACATGTCCTGCACGAACAGCTTGTCCGAGGGCACCGGCTCGCCCGCTTCCGCGAGCGGGCCGACCGGGTTCGGCGCGTGGTAGGTGCCGTGGTCGGACCAGTGGTCCTGCCAGCGCTGCTCGATCTGCCCGGCCAGCTCCGCGGTGTAGCGGAACGGCGGGGCGTGCTCAGCGTCCGCGGCGCTCTTCGCCGCGGCCCCGGTGGCCTCGTCAGACCCTGTCATCGCCGTCTTCCTCCGTGTCGAGCCACTCCCAGAAACAACTCGACCCCCCAAGCCAGAAGGCATGAGGGGTCGCCGCGCCGAGCCGGTCATCGGACCAGGTCAGCGCGGCAGGCCAAGGAGCAGCCGAGCCGTGTTCACGCACTCATCGTAACGCCCTGGTCAAAGCCGTTCCGACGGGACCGCCAAAGCGACGACCTGGGTGACTTGGGACGCGGAGAAGTTGTTGTCGCTCACGAGCACGAGACTGCGCTCGCCGGACGGCAGCGCCGGGCCCCAGGTCATCCCCTCGATGTTGTCCACAGTGGAGAGCGGCAGGTCGGAGAGGTCGGAGAGCAGCTTCTTCTTGACCGGCTTGACGTTCTTCGCGTCTTTCAGCGACGAGGTGTGCAGGACGTTCGTGGCACCGGTGGTGTCGATCTCGAAAATGCGCACCTTGTTGCCGGCGCCGGTGACGAAGGACCGCTCCATCATCAGGAATTTCGTCGGATCCGCCTGGTTCACCGCGAGCATCGAGGAAACACCGGTGTCCGCGAACCCGGTAGCGGGCTTCGGAGCGGCGAAAAGCTTCTCCTGCGGGTACGCGTACTGCGCCAGCACCGGCCCGAACCGGCTCTGCAGTGTGATCCTCGACAACGCACCCGACGTCGGCGTGGGCGGCGGTCCGTCCTGGAGCAACGGAGCTTCGACCTCGCTGGCCAGCAACGTGCCGAACCCGGTGTAGGCGAGGCCTTCGAGGACGTAATTGCGACGCGGACCAGCGTCCGGAGTCATCCGCTCGTTGGCGGGCAGCGGCAGGTCGCGGACGTAGTGCCCGTCGCGAGTGGCTTCGCGAATGGACGGCTGGATCAGGTGCTGGTCCGCGAGCCGATCGCCTTCCTGTGACCAGACGTAATGCCCGGTCCACGGGTCGACTCGCAGTTCCTCGGGGTCGATCGTCTGCTCGTTCTGCGGAGCGGCCGGATCGTTCTTCGCGAGCGGCGGATAGGGGGTGCCGTCCGGGCGCAGCAGCGGATGCGTGCCGGTGAAGGTGACCGGACCCACACCCTTGGCGCCGACGTCGAACTTCGCGGTGTAGAAGCGGGCCGGGTTGATCGCGGAGCGGTCGTCGCTGATGAAGACGTACCCGCCGGTGCGCGGATCGAAGTCGACCGAGGACAGTCCGCCGACCGTGGTGCCCTGGAACTGCAGGTTGTGCGGGACGAGCTGCTCGCCGAGCAACCGGACCGGACGCGGTGAAGCATCTGCGGTTGCGGGGACGAGCAAGGACAGCGTGACGATCCCGGCGGCGGCGAGCAGCCGGTGTCGCGTGGACGAAGACATGGCCCGTAGCACAGCCGACGAGGGTATCCGGGACATTGCCGCGAGGTCACGCTTATCCTCAGGGGGTGTTCGCTATCGCGCTCGTCCCGATCGTCCTTGGTGTCGTCGTCGGCTGGGGTGGATTCCTCGGCGTGCGCGGACGGCTGAGCAGGGCAAGCGGGGCCGGAGTCCGGACCGAAGCCTCGATGCGCAGCGAAGAGGCCTTCAAGCTCGCCAACCGGGTCGCCGGAATCCCGACCCTGGCCGGCGGAGCCGCCGCGGTCGTCTGCGGACTCGCCGGACTCGCGATCCCCGCCACCGCGGGCCTGGTCGCCGCCGCGATCGTCGGCTTGCTCGGCCTGCTGGTGATGGTCGTCGCCGGAGCCCGGATGGGCGCCCGAGCCGCCCTGACCGTGCCCGCCCCGTCGCCGGTTCCGGCCGGCTGCAGCGGCTGCGCGTGCGGCGCCGGCGGCTGCGGAGTCCTGCAGAAGTCCAGCGAGGCCTAATTCCGCTGCAAATCGCCAGGATGGGTGGCCAGCAACGCGAGCGGCACCCCCTGGCGGCGCAGCACCTGACCCCAGAGGTCACGGCTGGGCGGCGCGAGAATGTCGCTCGGCAGAGCAGGGACGATCACCCAGTCCTCGCGCTCGATCTCACCCGCGAGCTGCCCCGAATCCCACCCGGCATAGCCCGCGAACACGCGCACGCCCCGCACCTTCGGCACCAGCACTTCCGGATCGCTGTCCAGATCGACGAGCGCGACCGGCCCCCGCACCGCGACCACGCCCGGCACACTGGAAGCGGTCTCCCCAGTCCGCAACGCGGCGAGACACAACGCGGTCTTCTTGTCGACCGGCCCGCCGACGAAAACCGACTGCGGCTCCGCGACATGCGCGCCCCACCCCGGCAAGACGTCGTTCACCGGAACATCAGACGGCCGGTTCAAGACCACCCCGAGCGTGCCCTCCGCCCGATGATCGATCACGAACACCACCGTCCGCTTGAAGTTCGGGTCGAACATCGTGGGTGCGGCGACCAGGAGCGTTCCCGGTTCAACCTCGGCGTCCGCTGGCACGCTCCCCATGATCCCATCACCCGCCGAGGGAAATCCTCCCGGCACGGGAACACCAGCACCACCCGCCCCGTTGAGAACAGTGAGCCGGCGCACTCGTGTCCCCCGGGCTCACTGAAGAACCGCCTTTGTGGAATACCGGTCCGGCCGGAGCCACACTGCGCCAAGCCGCCGAGAGGCGAAACGAGTGCGCCGGTGTTGGCTCGTCCTGTTCGGTGCTTCGCACCTTCCCCCTTCACCGGCGCCGTGTCGCCCGGGGGGCCGAGCCCCCCGGACCCCCGCGGTGCCTTCGGTGCGGTTTTCGGGGTGGGCGGGGGCGGAGCCCCCTTTGCTTGGGATCGGGTGGTGGGGTGTGTTTTTCGGTTCGGTTGGTGGCTGGGCTACGGCCCGGTGGCAGTCGTTCTGTGTGGTTACGGGGCGGGGCTTGATTTCTTTCGCCTCGGGTGCCGACTGTTGGGGCTGTTAGCCGCATCGTGACCTGCTCGGTTAGCCGTTTCGTGCCACGGCGGGCGGGTCTTCATGCTTCTGTTCAGGAGGTCAGGGCAACCGCATCACGACCTGCTCTGACATCCTGCGGGCTTGGAAACCTTCGCGCCGTTGCGGGCGGGCCTTCATTGTTTTCCCTCGGTGCCGATCGCTGGGCCTGCTAGCCCCACCACGACTTGCCCGGGAAGCCGGTTCGGGCCATTGCAGGCGGGTCTTCATTGCTTCCGCCCCAGGTGACGATCACCGGTCCTGCTCGCCGCACCACAATCTGCCGAAGCAGTCGGTTCGGGACCACTGCCCGCGGGTCTCCATCGCTTCCGCCCAAGGTGACGATCGCCGGGCCGCCGCACCACAATCTGCCCGAGCAGTCGGTTAGGACCACTGCAGGCGGGTCTTCATTGCTGCCGTCCCAGGCGACGATCGCCGGTCCGCCGACCCACCGTCTGTGTCGGAAGCCGTTCCTGCTGCGGCGGGCGGGGTCTTCATCGCTGCTGTCCCAGGCGGCGGTCGCTGGTCTGAGCACCACCATTTGCCTGGGGGGTCGGTTCGGGCCGCGGCGGGCGGGGCTTCGTTGCTGCGTCCCGGGTGCCGACCGGGCTAGGTCGGGCAACTGCGCCATGACTTGTCCCGACGTTCTGCGGGCCGGGAAGCTCTTCCGGGGTGTTGTGGGCGGGTCGTTATCGCTCTCGGTCCATGGGCCCACCGCCGGGGTGGCACGACTGCCTGGGCGGTCGGTTTGGGGCGTTGTGGGCGGGTTTTCTCGCTTTTGCTCCACGTGCTGGCTCTCGGGTTGGGCAAACGCGTCGCAACCTGTTTTGAGGTTCCGCGGGACCGGAGGTTTCTTCCGGGGCGTTGCGGGTCGTTATTGCTTTCGCTCTGGTGCCTGCCGCCGGGTCGTTCGCTGCACCACAACCTGCTCCAGTCGGGGCGTCGTGGCTTCGCCTCGGGTGTCGGGCCTGCTGACTGGATGCGTGGGCCGGGGCGTCTCAGAGGGTGGGGGAGGGGTGGGTGGATCGGTAGGGTTTCAAGGGTGGGGGAGCGCGCGCGTGGGCGGGTGCCGTTGTTTCGGCGGTTGTTGTTGACTCGGTTCGCGGCTCAGTGGGGGGACGGGGTCTTTCGGGCCGGACTGGCCGGGGCCGTTTTGTTCAACCCGGAGCGGGCGGCGGATCCGTTGGCTATCGCGGAGGGGTTCGCGGCCTTGCTGCTGCCTTATTCGCTGGTCGGGCCCTT
The DNA here is from genome assembly GCF_000158875.1 of Streptomyces sp. AA4. Classification (NCBI taxonomy): domain Bacteria; kingdom Bacillati; phylum Actinomycetota; class Actinomycetes; order Kitasatosporales; family Streptomycetaceae; genus Streptomyces; species Streptomyces sp. AA4. The sequence continues at coordinate 8,441,139 of NZ_GG657746.1, forward strand.
CGCGGGGGCGTTGCTTGATCGGTGGGATCGGCGGCGGGTGCTCGTGTTCGCCAGCTTGGGGCGGGCCGTGGCGGTCTTGGGTTCGGTTGTTGCCGTGGGGGCTGGCGTCGGCGGGATTGGGTTGTTTTCGCTCGCGCTGCTCGCCGAGGGGTTCAGTCGGTTTATCGGGTCGGGGTTGTCTGCTGCGTTGCCGCACGTGGTGGAGGCGCGGGCGGTGGTTTCGGCCAATGCGGTGGTGGCGACGTTCGGGTCGGCGATGGCGGTCGTCGGGGGCGGATGTGCGATCGGGCTGCGGGCGGTGTTCGGGTCTGGCGACGTGGGTTCCGCCGAGACCACGGCGTTTGCTGCCGTAGGGGCGTTGTTGTCGGCGTTTCTCGCGCATCGGTTCGCGAAGGGTGTGCTGGGGCCGTCTGTGGTGGACGAGCCGACTAATCCTCTGGTGGCGGTCGCGCGGGGGCTGGCTGATGGGGCGCGGCATGCGTGGCGGGCGCCTCGGGTTACGGCTGGGTTCGTCGCGTTGTTCTCGCATCGGGCGGCGTACGGGATTTCGTTGCTGCTCAGCGTGTTGCTGATGCGCAATTACTTCGCTGACGACGGGATCTTCCGCGCGGGGTTGCCCGGGCTAGGGCAGCTGGTCGCGTGCGCGGGGGCGGGCATTCTCGTCGCGGGGCTGGTGACGGCGCGGCTGATTCGGTCGCTGGGGCGGACGCGGGCGGTGCTGGGGTCGTTGTTCGTTTCGGCGGTCGCGCAGGCGGCGCTTGGGTTGCCGATGGTGCTGCCGTTGGCGTTGATCGCGTCGTTCCTGATCATGGGGACCGGCCAGGTCGTGAAGCTGTCCGTCGATTCGGCGGTACAACTGGACGTCGCGGACGAGGCCCGCGGGCGGGTCTTCGCGCTGTACGACACGCTCTTCAACGTCACCCAGGTAGCGGCGGTTTCGGTCGCGGCGATCTTCGTCAAGGACAACGGATATTCGCCTGAGCTGATGATTGTCGCGACCGCGCTCTATCTGCTCGGCGGGGCCGGATATCTGCTGGCCCGCCGTCGCCGCGGTGATTCGCTGGCGCAAACCGTTGAAGCCAAACGGGGGTAGTAACTCACCGTCTGGCATTAGGGTGACTTGTGACCCGGTCGAGTTAATCTCGGCCCGCGCAACCGACACGGGGGGCCACCGTGAGCACCATCGGCGACGACCGTGCCCGTCTCGACGCCGCTCCAGCTGTCCTGACCTCGCCCGACGGGCTCGTCCGCGCTACCGCCGGACCCGCCGGCACGCTCGGCCGGCTTGAATTCGCCCCGGACGCCTTCGAGCGGACCACGCCCGCGCAGCTCGCGTCGACCGTCCAGGCACTCGTGCAGCATCTGGCCGACGTACCCGAACCGCAGCACAGCTCCTCGATGCCTGCCCCGCGGCCGACCCCGCGCCGCGTCCGTCCGCGCGGAACCGTTCCGCAGAACCGACGTCGCGGGTCCTGATGTCGTCCGCTCCGGACGAAATGATTCACGTGGAACCAACGAGTGCCGGACAGCAGGCACTCGTCGAGATCGGCCGGTTGCTCAAGGCGCACCGGGCCGATCCGGACGCGCCGGCCGGAATCGGGTTCGCCCAGCTCGGCGACCATTTCGAGGTGCAAGCCCGCAACACCGTCGCCGGCACCGAGGTCGTCCAGCGGCTCACCGCGTTGCGCGCCGAGATGTACCAGCAGGGCCGCGGCACCTGGATCCAGGCGCGCTACGTGCTCACCCCGGACGGCGCGTTCGACTTCGACTACTTCACCGAGGACGAGCCCCCGTGGACGACGCCGCCCGATTCGTCCGCCTACCTCGCCGAACTCACCACCTTCCCCCGCGACGACGAGCACCTTCCCGACTGGTGGCGGCTGCACGTCGGCCTCCCGCTCGGCGTCGTCTTCCGGCACGCCGCCACCGGTGCCGAGACCCGCGAACCGCTGTCGGAGGAAGAACTGCCGCTCGTGCTGCGGTATCTCGAGCGCGAGGCCGAGGTCGGCACGAAACACCGCACCGACGGCACCTGGATCTGGCCGGTGGAGGTGGCCGAGCAGCTGCGCGAGAACGGGATCGCGCCCGAGCCCGACCTGCTCCAGCACATCCGTGACCTGCGCTTTCACCCGCCGTACGTCGAACCTCTGGTGCGCCGCACGGCGGAAGCCGACCTTGCTGGGAAACCGCGTCCGCGACCGACCCCGGACGACGTCCAGCGCACCGCGGGCGACGTCGCCGCGGAGCGGGAAACCAACCCGGACCCGGTCCTGTCCGACCCCGAACTCCTGACCCACCTCGGCCACCGGCTCGACTCCTTCGGCATCTGGCCTGACGTCCGCTGCCTCGGCGGCCGAGAGTCCGGAAAATGGAGCCTCTACCAGGTCAAAGCCGGTTGGGCAGTTGTCGCTCCGGACGGTCGCGACCACATCTTCGCCCGCCTCGAAGACGCCGCTCAACAGCTGCTCGGCGCGTTGCTGCTGCATCCCGCCCGCGCGACCGGCGGCCGCGAAACCCCGCTGGAAACGGCGCGCGAAGTCGCCGACTGGCCGGTCCAGCCCGTGCCGGGTGACCCTCCCCTCACGCTGCTGCGGAACAAGAGACTCACTCGGTTGGCGGAAGGTACCGTCGTTCTGCGATTCGGCGAGGAACCCGGCAACCTGGTCCACCACCGGGCGGTACGGTTCGCGACGACGTCCCTGCCACTCGAACGGGAGCGCATGACCAGCACTTTTCGCCTCCGAAGATCACTCCATGTGATTACCGGGGTGACGGTGCCCTGGGCGAACCTTCCCGGGGGCGCGGTGGCGTACGTCTTGCCCAAGCCGATCGCGGAACACGAGTCCGACGGAAGCCTGGAGAGGATCGAGTAGGTGGAAGCGGCGGAAGCGGTGGAGAAGGTCGGGAAGTGGTTGCGCGCCGTGCACGGCCCCGAGGTCTCCGGGCCGGGCGGCCTCCGGGTCGACCACGACCGCGTGCTGCGGGTCCCCGAAGGCTGGTCGATCCCCTACAACACCGTCGCGTTCCTCGACGACGGCCGTCCGGACAAAGAGCTGTTCCCCGCCCCGTCGGTGCTCGTGCGCGAGCCGGACGGGGAGCTGCGCCAGGCGCATCCGCATCCCGGCGGGCTCAGCACCCCGGTCGCCTACCCGGGCCAGGAGAGCTGGCGCGAGGTCGTCGACCCGGAGTACGCGAAGGCCGGGCTCGGCGAACTCGGCGTGCCGCTGCCCGCGGTCGCGGGCTGGGTGAAGGTCGACAACGACGGCCACCAGACCGGGGACGAACGCGAGAACCCGGAGTACAAGGCCGGTCCGATCCGCCGCGGCTACCCGAAGCCGGAAAACCCGCTGGAAACCCTGCTCGCCTTCGCGAGCGTCGGCTGGCTCTCGCGCGAACAGCTGCTGATCGGGCTGCTGCGCTGCGAAGTCTTCGTGCCCTTCGACCTCAAAACCGGCGCGACCGACCGGTTCTACTTCTCCGAGGAACGCAACGAGCTGCGCGTCTTCAGCTCGACCCGGCATCTGCCCGCCCGCGAGCACGCCTGGTGGCGAGTCGACTTGGCGACCCTCGCTGAATTCGAGCACCCGCCGAACCTGGTGATCAACGGCGGTCCGGCGACTTTCGAGGACGTCGCCGGCGCTGAGCTGACCGCGATCGCGAAGCGGTTTCCCCGGCAGGAGCCGCGGGTCGACGAGAACGGCCGCTGCCCGGAGATCGAAGAAGACCTGGAGAAGTTCGCCGTCGAAACCGCCGCGCGGATCGGGCTGGACAAACCGGTCGACGTGCCGAAGGCGGCCGCGGAACGCGCGCGGCGGCACGGTTTCGAGCTCACCGCGGACGAATGCCGCAAAACCGTCCTCGGCCGGTCGTGGCTGCGCCGGTTCGAACAGCCGGAGCCGAGCCGCTCGCGGCCGAACGACCTGCGCGCCAATGGGCTCGTGCCGTCCTGGGACAACGAGGGCCGGATCGTGCCGAGGCTCGACACGTTCGGCAAGTACCCCGAGATGAGCCTGGAGAACTTCCGCTACGGCTGGCAGCGGGTCGTCGGCGCGTGGGTCGGCTTCGCGCTCGGCGAGGCGCTCGGTTCGGCCGTCGACCGGATGCGGCTCGACGAGATCGTCTCGACCTACGGCCCGGACGGCGTCCGGGACCTGCCGCTCGCGTTCGACCAGCCGGGCCGGATCGGCTCGATGACGCAGCGGCTGCTTTTCCTCACCGAGGCGGTGATCCGCAGTCCACACCGCGAACAGCCGGAGTCGCGCGACGTCGAAAAGCTGTTCCCCGGCGTGGTCCGCGGCGCACTGGGCCGCTGGCTGCACACGCAGGGCGCGGCGATCCAGAACGCCGACGGTTTCCTCGTCAAGGTGCCCGAACTGCACGCCCGCCGCGCCATCGACGACGCCGAGCTGAACGCGTACTTCGCGCTGGTCACCGGCGATCCGCAAGCCGCGCCGCTGTCGGGTCCGGCCGCGCTGCTCGGCGCGCTGCCCGCGGTGCTGACCGCGGCGGGTCCGGGCACCGGGTTCAGCGGCGGCATCGGCCAGGTCGTGCGCGATCTGGCCGGCGTGACGCACCAGCCGGACGACGTCGCCGCCGCGACCTACCTGGCGTGGGTGTTCGAGAAGGCGCTCACGAAGGATTCGTTCAGCTATCCGGTGTGGAATCTGTCCCGCGAGGTCCTCGAAGAGCACGACGGCCCGGAGTGGGGACCGGTGCGCGAACTGGTGGCCGAGGCGGTGCCGTTCTTCGGCGAGCACGGCCTGCCGGACCTGCGGATGCCGGAGCTGATCGGCGACGGGCACAGCACGCTGTCCGTCCTCGGCCGTTCGTTCGCCGCGCTGTCCGGCTTCGAGAATTACCCGGAACAGGCCATGTTGCGCGCGGTGAACCACTCCGGCCGCAGCGCGCTCACCGGCGCGTTGACCGGTGCGCTGCTCGGCGCGCGCGTGGGCGTCCCCGGCCTGCCCCGGAAGTGGGTCGAACAGCTTGAATTGCACCACCTGATCGAACAGGTGGCGACCGACGCGCTGTGGCATTTCGACCGCCATTCGGCGCGCAACGCACTCGGCGACGCCTGGGTGCAGCGCTACCCACGACACTGATCGGTCACCCGAGCAGGTATTTGTGGGCGCATCTTCTCCCGTCTCCGGTGACCGATGGTCGGGTCGTGACCCGGTCGGCTAAGTTCGTTGCGGCTACACGGGGGACTTCGGGGAGGAACCAGACGTGCGGTACCGGGTGGAATCGGGAGAACGCCCAGACGGCCTGTACGCGACGCTCGACGAACGCACTTTCGCGGCACAGCGCTCCACCACCGACGGCACGCTGCTGCTGACCGTCATCGGCGACGAGGAAGCGCCCGAGGGATTCGACCGCGAGCACGAGGGAAAGTCGGCGAGGGTCGTCCTCGCGAACGAGGTGCCCGCGACGTTCGACCTGCGCACCTACGTCGAATACGACGACGAGCTGTTCGAGGTCGCGCCGGGCGACCAGCCGAATCTGACGCTGCGCTGGACGCGGCACGATCCGCTGCGCGCCGCGCAGCTCGGGCTCACCGATTTCTCGGTGACCGTCCCCGGCAAGCAGCTCACCGGACTGTGGCTGACCCGGCACGACTACGGCGAGCCGAAAGCCGAGATCGACGGCGGCGACCAGACCCGGATCCTGCGCGGGATCGGCCGCACGCTGCGCCAGGTGCCCGGCGGGTGGACGCGGGTCGCGGCGCAGTTCCGGCAGGTCGGCGACTACGCCGAACTGGAGGTCCGCGCGGTCGGCGACGAGAACGGCCCGGTTTCGGTCGCGTTGCCCGGCACGCCGCAGCTGAGCACGTTGTTCTCCCAGCTGCGCGCCGCGATGTACCAGCCGGAGACCGGCACTTGGTTCCAAGGCACCTTCACGCTCGACGCCGATTCGCAGTTCGATTTCGACTTCGACGCCGACCAGGAGCCGGACTGGCGGCTGCCGCCCAACGACGCCGGCGAACCCGCCCGCGAGTCCTATCTCGTGGAGCTGACCCGGTTCCCGCGTCCGGACAAGCACCTGCCGGACTGGCTCGGCGCGAAAGCCGGGCTGCCGCTGAGCATCGGCTTCCGCCAGGCCCGGCCGGTCGACGCGCACAACGAGGGCGAGCGCCCCGTGGTGAACCGGCCGCCGGTGCCGCCGGACCAGGTCCGCGGCGTGCTCGACTACCTGTTCCGCTCGCCCGTCGTCCTGCACCGGCCGGTGCCGCAGCCGGACCTCTTCGCGCCCGGCGCGCCGCCGGACGTGCCGCAGGCCTTCCACACCGACGGCACCTGGATCTGGCCCGCCGCCGTGCCGCACTACCTGCGCAAATACGGCGTTCCGCCGGAGCCGGAGCTGGTCGAGCACATCCGCGCCGCCGGGTTCCGGCCGCCGATCGTGCGCGACCTGGTGCGCGCGACCGCCGAGGCCGACGTGCTCGGCAAACCGCGTCCGGGGCGTACCGAGGCCGACATTCCGGACGACAGTTCGCTGGCCCGGGCGGTCCGCGGCGAGCCGAACCGCGGGTTGCGCGCGGCCGAGACGTTGGCGCTGCTGCAGCAACGGCTTGTCGAGCACGGCGTGCCGTCGTCGGCGTACCGGATCGGCGCGGACGAGGTGCCCGCCGAGGGCGTGTGGACGTTGCGGCGCGCGGAAAACCGCTGGGAGGTGTCGCGTCCGCCGTCGGTGGAGCCGGTCGCGTTCGCCAGCCTCGCCGACGCGGCCCGCTTCCTCCTCGGCACGCTGCTGATGCTGCCGCCGCAGGCCCCGGACGAATCCGATCAGCCCGCGGACTGGCCGATCCTGCCGATGCGCGGCGAGCCGCCGCTGTCGTTCTTCCGCGGCAAGCGGATCGTCGCGCTGCCCGCCGGCACGACCGTGGTCCGGTTCGGGCCCGACGCGGGGAACCTGGTGCACCCGAACGCGGTGCGGTTCCTCGAAACCTCGCTGACGCCGGACCGCGAACGCGACCGGCACGAATACCGCGTGCAGCGCACGATCCGGGTGCTGACCGGCGTCACCGCGCCGTGGGGCGGGCAGCCCGGCGGCGCCGTCGCGTACCTGCTGCCGCGGCCGATCGCGCAGCACCTCGAACAGGGAGCGCTATCCCGGCTGTGAAGCCGTGATCAGCACGGCGGGCGACCACCAGTAGTCCGCGAGCGGTTCCACTGTCACGTCGGCGAACCCGGCGGCCTCGAGCTGCCGGGTCCACTCCGCGGCCGGATGTTCCCAGTTCGTCCGCGCCGTCCCGGCCGCGACACCCAGCAACACCGGCAGCAGAAACCCTTGTGCCACCAGGGAAGCCTGCTCGCCGTATTCGGCGACGCCCCGTTCGTACCGCTGCGCGAGCGACTCCAGGTCAGCGGTGTCCGGCACGTCGAATTCCGCCAGCACCAACCGTTCCGTCCGCGATCGCAACGCGCTCAGCACCGCGGCCCGGACGGCGGGCTCGATCGACTGCAGCGCGAACGTCGATTGCGTGAGGTTCCACGTGGAACCAGTCGCGGCGAGAAAGTCCTGCGCGGTCCGGGAAAACCGGCGCGCACCAGGGATTTCGACGTCGGCGAGCAGCGCCTCCGACGGTTCGACGAGGTCGATCCGCTCCGGCCGGAACGAGGCCCGCGCCAACGCCGGTTCGATCGCCAGCCCGTCGCCGCAGCCCAGATCCAGCAACGCTTCCGGACGCCAGGAGTCGTACCGCGCAGCCAGTTCTCCGCTCAACCGCCGGTACAACTCGACGTTCCCGCCGCCGCGAATGAACGCCGTGAACGCGGCGGGCTGGTCGTACACCGGACCGCTCGGGCCCGCCGCGAGATACGTCGCCAGCTCTGCGCCCAGCAGCGTCCCGGAAGCCGAAGCAAGCGCACCCGCGCGTTCGACGTCCCCGTCCCGGTACGCCGCCAGCGCCCCGGCCACCCCGCTCACAGCGGCACCCACAACGTCACCCTCGTTCCGCTCCCCGGACTCGATTCGACCAGCGAGGTCCCGCCGACCTCGGCCAGCCGCGCGGTGATCGACTCGCTGATCCCGAAGCCAGCCGGCCGTTCGTGCGGGCTGAACCCGGTGCCGTGGTCCCGCGTGATCACCGCGATCCCGCCATTGCGTTCCTCCACGCGCACCACGACCTTGTCCGTCTCCGCGTGCTTCATCGTGTTGCGCATGGCCTCCCGCACCGCATCGCGGATCGCGATCTGCCGGACCTCGGACAGCGTGTCGTCATCGAGTTCGGCGATCACCAGCTGCGCGCGCAGACCGTCGCGCGCCATCTCCGCGGCCAGCGCCGCGAGCTTCTCGCCGAGCGGCCGCGCGCCTTCTTCGGCCCGCTGCGCCGCGGCGGTCTCGATCGTCTGCCGCAGTTCGATCGCCTGCGCGCGGGCCAGCCGCTGCACCTCGACCAGCCGCTGATCCGAATCCCCTGGACCGCCGAGCGCGATCGCTTCGAGCGTCTGCAGCACCGTGTCGTGCAGCATCCGGTGCTGCCGCGCGCGTTCGGCGAGCCGCCCGTTGCGGATCCCGTACGCCAGCGCCAGCCGGATCCCGAGCCCGAGCAGGATCAGCGCGCCGGTCGCGGTGAACAGGACGCCGAACATCGTCGGATACAGCGACGCGGCCTGCGCGAAATCGAACGTGCCGTGGTTGAACAGGTCGGACAGCAGCCGCACCGGCAGGCTGAGCACCGCCAGGCCGAGCCCGGACGGGATGCCGACGGCGAGCGTGAGCAGGGCGACGCTGCCGAACAGGTGCTTGTCCGCGACGCCGACCGCGTCGTGGAACACCGCGGGCGACACCGTCGCGCCCGTGAACAGCTCGAACGTGAGCGTGGCCACGAGGTCGACCAGCAGCAGCCGCCCGGCGAGGTCGCTGCGGAACGGGGCCCGGCGCATCATCCAAGCCAGGCCGAACGCACTCAGCGCGACCGAAAACGCGGTCACGATCGCGACCGACGCCAGCCCGGCCGAACCGTGCTTGACCGCGTACGAAACGAACGTCGCCGGCACCACCAGCAGCCGGTAGACGAGCGGGACCAGCACCACGTACCGGGCCGCCCGCAACAGCAGGCCGTCGTGCTGCCGGTCGTCGACCGGACCGGCCATCCGCGAGATCCGCTGCAGCGCCCGCACCGGGGTGGGATCGGCGATCTCGTCGGTCAGCCCGGTCGTCGCGGTCGCCAGCGCGGGCGTGCCGCGCCGCAGCAGCATGACGAGAAAGCTGGCTCCGCGCCGGTCCCCGTCGTGCTGCCGCGCCATCGATCCCCCCGTTCGGTTCGAGACAGGGAGTATCTCGGCTGGCCGGGCGATGATCCAGAGGCCAAAGGGGGATCGTGGTGAACCCGCGATCCCGAATTCACTTCCCGGGACTATTCGCCCGAGCCGAGCCCCTCGGTCTTCGCCCATTTCTTCAGCTCGGCGACCGCCTCGTCGTGGTCGAGCGGACCGCGGTCGAGGCGCAGCTCCTTGAGGAACTTCCAGGCCCGGCCGACCTGCGGGCCCGGCGGGAGGCCGAGCAGCCGCATGATCTCGTTGCCGTCGAGGTCCGGCCGGACGCGGTCGAGGTCCTCCTGCTCCTTGATCCGCTCGATGCGGGCCTCGAGGTCGTCGTAGGTCGCCTGCAGCGCGGCCGCCTTGCGCTTGTTGCGCGTGGTCGAATCGGCGCGGACGAGCTTGTGCAGCCGGGTCAGCAGGTCGCCGGCGTCGGTGACGTAGCGGCGGACCGCCGAATCGGTCCACTCGCCGCCGCCGTACCCGTGAAACCGCAGGTGGAGGAACACGAGCTGGGAGACCTGCTCGACGATCTCCTTCGAGTATTTCAGCGCGCGCAAACGTTTGCGGGCCATCCGCGCGCCGACCACCTCGTGGTGGTGGAAGCTCACGCCGCCGCCGGGGGTGAACTCGCGGGTGGCCGGCTTGCCGATGTCGTGCAGCAGCGCGGCCAGCCGGAGCACGAGGTCCGGTTCGCTGGTCGGCTCGTGCGACTTCTCGAGCGCGATCGCCTGCGCGAGCACGGTCAGCGAATGCTGGTAGACGTCCTTGTGCTGGTGGTGCTCGTCGATCGCCAGCCGCATGCCGGGCAGTTCGGGCAGCACGCGGTCGGCCAGCCCGGTGTCGACCAGCAGCTCCAGGCCCGGCCGCGGGTCGGGGGCGAGCATCAGCTTCGACAGTTCGGTCTGGACCCGCTCGGCGGTGATCCGGTCGATCTCCTCGGCCATCGACGTCATCGCCTCGACCACGCGCGGCGCGGCGGTGAAGCCGAGCTGCGCGGAGAACCGGGCGGCGCGCATCATCCGCAACGGGTCGTCGGCGAACGACTCCTGCGGCAGCGCCGGGGTGTCGAGCACCTTCAGCCGGAGCGCGTCCATGCCGTCGTGCGGGTCGATGAACGTCTTCCCGACCAGGTCGATCGCCATCGCGTTGACGGTGAAGTCGCGGCGCAGCAGGTCGCCCTCGATGGTGTCGCCGAAGGTGACCTCGGGGTTGCGGCCGACGCGGTCGTAGCTATCCGCGCGGAACGTCGTGATCTCCAGCGTCGTGCCGTTCTTGGTGACGCCGACGGTGCCGAACGCGATGCCGACGTCCCAGACCGCGTCGCCCCATTCGCTCACTATCTGCAGCACCCGGTCCGGACGCGCGTCGGTGGTGAAGTCGAGGTCGCTCGACAGCCTGCCGAGCAACGCGTCGCGCACGCTGCCGCCCACCAGGTACAGGCTGTGGCCGGCGCGGGCGAAGCGCTCGGCCAGCTCGTCGGCCAACGGGGACACTCGCATCAGTTCCGTCACCGCGTTCTGCTGGGCGACCAGGTTGTTCACTCGAATCCCACCACGAAAATGGCGCCGCCACCGCGGACGCCGCCGGACACGGACACGGAGAGCCAGAGTACCCGGGCGGCCGTTTGCTCTAGCATCGCAGCATGTCTGGATCTGCCGGTCGCGCCGGACCGCCGACGCCGCGCCGGCGGCGACGGCGCCACCGCGGCAGGCGGCTGACCACGGTCGACGAGACCTCGGCGGGCGGACTGGTCGTCGACCCGGAGCGCGAACGCGCGGTGCTGATCGGGCGGCTCGACCGACACGGCAGACTGCTGTGGTCGTTGCCGAAGGGCCACATCGAGGACGGGGAAACGGTGGAGCAGACCGCGGTGCGCGAGGTGAAGGAGGAAACCGGCATCTCCGCGCGCGTCCTGCACCCGCTGGGCACCATCGACTACTGGTTCGTCGCGCAGCAGCGCCGGGTGCACAAGACCGTGCACCATTTCCTGCTCGAAGCCACCGGCGGCGAACTGTCGGACGAGGACGTCGAGGTGACCGAGGTCGCCTGGGTTCCGCTGGCCGAGCTGGAGACCACCCTCGCCTACGCGGACGAGCGCAAGCTGGTGCGCGGGGCAGCGGAACTTTTCGCGCCCGACGAGCGCGGCTGAGAGGGAGCACCCGAAGTGAAGCGGCCCGCCGCCTTCTTGCTGTCCTTGCTGATCGTCGCCGCCACCGCGTTGTTCGGTGCGCCGGCCGGCGCGCAGGAGAACTCGTCCGGGGAACCGGCCCGGCTGCGGCTCGACCTCGGCCAGTTCTCCCCGCGCCTGGTCACCAGCTCGGACCAGGCCATCACGGTGACCGGGACGGTCACCAACACCGGGTCCCGGCGGATCGTCAAGCCGATGGCCCGGCTGCAGATCGGCGAACGCCTCGCCAGCCCGCGCGCGATGGACTCGGTGCTCGCCGGGAACCCGGTGCAGGACAGCCCGCTCACCGACTTCGTGTCGCTCGCCCCGGAGCTGGAACCCGGCCAGAGCGCCCGGCTCGACATCACCGTGCCGCTCACCGGACCGCGCGGCGCGGCGCTCCGGCCGGGCGTGTACCCGCTGCTGGTGAACGTGAACGGCACCCCGGAGTACGGCGGCCCGGCCCGGCTCGCCGCGGTGAGTTTGCTCCTGCCGGTGCTGTCCACCCCGGGCCACGCGAACAACCAGGCGACGCAGCGGCATTCGAAGGTCGCCGTGCTGTGGCCGATCACCGACAGCACCCCGCACATCCAGTCCGCGCCGTTCGGCGTGCCGATGACGCTCACCGACGATTCCCTCGCCGACGAACTGAGCCCGGGCGGACGGCTGTATTCCCTGGTCTCGGCGGCGCGGGCGGCACAGGAGAACAACCAGAAGATCGGCAGCTCGCTCTGCTTCGCCCTCGACCCCGACCTGCTGCGCACCGTCGACGCGATGCGCAACGGCTACCGGGTCAGCGGCGGGGTGGCGGGCAAGGGCGCGGACGCCGCGTCGAACTGGCTGGCGGCGCTGCGCGCGCTGGTCACCGGCCGCTGCGTGATCCCGCTGCCGTTCGCCGACGCCGACCTGACCACGCTGGGCAAGATCCGCGGCGCGGACGGCAACCCCGACGCCGGTCTCCTGACCACGGCGTTGAACGGCACCGCGACGATCCGCGAGGTGCTCGGCGTCGAGTCGAAGAGCGGCGTGCTGTGGCCGGGCGGCACGCCGGACGAGAAGGCACTCTCGGCGATTTCGTCGGGCGGCTACCAGACCGTGCTCACCGACAGCGGCAAGCTGCGCGCGGGCGGTGACGACGAGACCGTCACCGGCGCCGCGACGCTTTCCGACGGCCTTCGCGCGCAGCCGACCAACTCGATGGCCACCGCCGGTCTCACCGGATTCCTGCCGAGCCCGCAGACGCCGACCACCTACAGCGGTGCGTCGCAGCGCGCGGTCTCCACGCAGAACGGGCTCGCCGCGATCGCCTTCGAAGCCGGGCTCGGCCGCACCGAGGGCGCCACCAGCGGACCGCTGCTCGTCGCGCCGCCGCGGCGCTGGGACGCCACCACCGACGAGCTGAACGCCTTCCTGTCCGGGCTCGGCAAGCTCACCGCCGCCGGCGTGACGGCCGGTTCGACGCTCGACGACCTGCTGGGGAGCCCCCCGGACGGCAGCGCCTCGCTGGTCGCCGGCCCCCGGTCGGACGGCGGCGCGGCGGTCGCCGACCAGCTGTCCGGCCTCGACCAGGACGCCGCCAGCCTGATGTCCGCGATGCAGGTGGACCAGCGGAACCGGGTCGAGCCGAAGGCGATAGTCGGGCCGGTGCGCGACGCGCTGGTCCGCGGCAGCTCGACCGCGTTCGGGCCGTCCGGCGTGCCGTCGTCGGCCTCGGCGAACGCGACCGCCGAACTCGCCGCGATCCGCGACCAGGTGACCGTCGAACAGCCGAAGCAAACGATTGCGCTCGCGTCCGGGTCCTCGCCGCTGCCGGTGTACGTGCACAACGACCTGCCGGTCGGCGTCTCCGCGCAGATCGCGCTCAAGAACAACATGGGCGTCCGGCCGGAGCAGGCGGCGAAGAACTGGCTCTTCCCGGCCAAGGGCGGGCAGACCAAGTACGTGCAGATCGAGGCGCTGCGGGCCGGTCACCTGTCGGTCGATGTGTCGTTGACCACCCCATCGGGCACAGATCTCGGCGCGACCGCGCGGTTCGAGCTGACCTCGACCGAATACGGCCCGATCACCATCATCGTCACCGTCGCCGCTGGTTGTGCGCTGCTCCTGCTCGCGTCCCGGCGGATCTACCGGCGGATCAAGGAGGGCCGGAGCGGCACGCCCTGACATCCGGCGGGGGCCGGGTGCGCGCGCCCGTTCCCGATTACCCTGGGTCGGCGCTGCCACAATGGCAGGGAGCCAGGGGACCGCCGAGGATTGGGCACGCGTTGGACAAAGAGCCGGGGTCAGCCACCCGAGCGTGCGGGGCGTCCTCGGCGGGACGGCGCGGCGCCGAGGCGGAGCGACCAGCCTCGGCCGCGCGGTTCGGGACGCCCGTCGCCAGCCGCCGCCCCCTCCTCCGCCGCCGCCCGCCGACCGCAGGCAGCCGCCGCCCAACGGCACCCGCCGGATGCCGTTGCCGGACGACCGCCCGCCCGGCCGAACGTCCGCCCGCCGACCGAGTGCCCGTCGACCGGGCT
>NZ_GG657746.1:8455345-8475969 GCF_000158875.1 Streptomyces sp. AA4
CAGGCGCCGAACCGGGGCCAGCTTCCGCAGCCGACGCCGCCGCCCGCGAACGTGCCGGGCCCGCAGCCGCCGGTGCACCGCGGCCGCGGCCCGCGACCCGGCACGCCGATCCGGCCGTGGCAGGAAGAGGCGATGCGGGACCCGGACGCCACCCGGTTCATCCCGCGCACCGCCGGCGTCCCGCTGGCGGCCCCGTCGCGCTGGCCGACGGCCGACCCGGACGTGCTGCGCCCGTACGACGCGCTGGCCACCCAGGTCATGCCGCGGATCAAGGACGCGCCGCTCGCGCGTCCGGCCGAGGCTCCCGAGCAGCCGAAGGACGAAGGCCCGTCGGTGGCCAAGGAGTCCGGCCGGATGGCGATCGCGTCGCTGATCAGCCGGATCACCGGGTTCCTGTGGAAGGTGCTGCTGGTCGCGGCGATCGGCAACGGGATCGCGACCGACTCGTTCAACGTCGCGAACACGATGCCGAACATCATCTTCGAGCTGCTGCTCGGCGGCGTGCTCACCAGCGTGGTGGTGCCGCTGCTGGTGCGTTCGCAGGACGATCCGGACCACGGCCAGGCCTACGCGCAACGGCTGCTGACCACCGGCGTCACCGTGCTGTTCATCGGCACCGTGATCGCGGTGGTCGCGGCACCGGCGTTCACGTCGCTGTACATCGATTCGTCCGGCAACGCGAGCGCGGGCCTGACCACGGCGTTCGCCTATCTGCTGCTGCCGGAGATCTTCTTCTACGGCGTGTTCGCGCTGGTCTCGGCGATGCTGAACGCCAAGCACGTGTTCGGTCCGACCGCGTGGGCCCCGGTGATCAACAACCTGGTGGTCATCTTCACGATCCTCGTGGTCTGGCTGATGCCCGGTTCGATCGACACCGGCAATCCGTCGCTCACCGACCCGAAGGTGCTCATCCTCGGCCTCGGCGTCACCGGCGGCATCGCCGCGCAGGCGCTCATGCTGGTCCCGCCGCTGCTGCGGTCGGGCTTCCGCCCGCGCTGGCGCTGGGGCCTGGACAGCCGGATGAAGGAGTTCGGCGGGCTGGCCCTGTGGGTTGTCGGCTACGTCGCGGTCAGCCAGGTCGGCCTCACGATCACCACCCGCGTGCTCACCAAGGGCACCTCGGGCGGCGTCACCGCCTACAACTACGCGTGGCTGCTCTTCCAGCTTCCCTACGGCGTGCTCGGCGTCTCGCTGCTGACCGCGATCATGCCGAGGATGAGCCGCGCCGCCGCCGACGGCGACACGAAGAAGCTGGTCGCCGACCTGTCCTACGCCTCGCGGATCTCGACGGTGACCCTCGTCCCGATCTCCGCGGTGATGACCATCGTCGGCTCGTCGATGGGCGTCGCGCTGTTCGCGCTGGGCAAGGGCTCGCTGGAGGGCGCCGAGCGGATGGGCCAGGCGCTGGCGATCACGGCGTTCGCGCTGCTGCCGTACGCGCTGGTGATGCTCCAGATGCGGGTGTTCTACGCGATGAAGGACGCGCGCACGCCGACGTTGATCATGATCGTGATGACTGTGGTCAAGGTGCCGCTGCTGTTCCTGTGCCCGGTGCTGCTGAACCCGGAGAACGTCGTGCTCGGCGTCATGATGGTCAACGCGCTGACCTACGTGATCGGCGCGATGCTCGGCCAGGTGTGGCTGTGGGTGACGCTCGGCAACCTGCGCAGCAAGCGGGTGATCGGGGTGATCCTGTTCACGGTCGTGGCGAGTGTGCTCGGGGTCGCCGCCGCGTGGGTCGTGGGGCTGATCGTGCCCTCGTCCCTCGGCCCGGTTCCGCACGCCTGGATCAAGCTCGTCCTGCAGGGAGTCGTCGGGATCACGGTCTCGTTCGGGGTGCTCATGGCGCTGAAGGTCGAGGAGCTGAAGCCCGTAACATCGAGATTCACTCGATTGATCAAGCGCGGGTAACGATTGATTCACGACTCACGACGCTTCTACGGCTGATGATCCGGGTACCCTCGGTGCCGGGAGCGAAGCGGGAGAGAGCGTGGACACGAGACGAAGCGAGCAGGCGGGGGACGCCGCGGGCATTCGCGCCCGGGGCGGATCGCTCGCGCCCGGACGCGTCGTAGGGGACGGCCGGTATCGCCTGCTTGCCCAGTTCGGGGTGGACGAGCGAGCCGCGGCGCACCTCTGGCGGGCACGGGACGGGCAGCTCAAACGGGACGTCGCACTGACGCTGCTGGTCGGCGATCCGGCCGACCCGGAGGCGGCGCGGCAGGCCCGGCGCACCCTGGAACGGGCCGCGCACGCGTCGAAGTTCGGACACGGCGGCGTCGCGCGGGTGCTCGACGTGCTCAGCCTCGGCAGCGGCGTCACCTCCAGCGAGGGACTGCTCGGCGTCGTGGTGGCGGAGTGGACCAAGGGCAGCGACCTGGTGGACCTGGTCGCGCAGCGCCCGGTGGCCCCCGCCGCGGCCGCGCGGATGGTGCAGGCGCTCGCCGAGGCGGTCGACCACGCCCACCAGAACGGTCTCGTCCTCGGCCTCGACCACCCGCAGCGACTGCGGCTCACGCCGGGCGGCGCGCTTAAGCTCGCCTTCCCCGGCCCGCTGCCGGAAGCCACCCTCCGCGACGACGTCAAGGCGCTCGGCGCGGTCCTGTATCTACTGCTCACCGGACGCTGGGCGCTGCCCGGCGGACCGCCCGCGATCCCCGCGGCGCCGCTCACCCCGCAGGGGCACGTCGTGCCGCCGCGGTCGCTGGTGCCCGCGGTGCCGCCGGAGCTGTCCTCGCTGGCCGTCCGCACGATCGAGGACGGCGGCAGCGGCGGGATCCGCACCAGCTCGGCCATCCTGCGCGTGCTCGGCCAGGTCGCCGAGCAGGAGGAACGCACCCAGCTGATCAACGCGGTCGGCAAGGACGAGGCGGTCGATTCCGACGGCACGATCTGGACCACGAAGAAGCCGGTGAAGGACGTCGCGCGGCGGCGGAAGCTGGCCTTCGGCGTCACCGTGCTGGTGGTCGCGACCGTGGTGATCCTCGCGTGGGGCGGGCTGATGCTGATCAACCTGTTCCAGGGCGACGGCAAACCGTCCGGTCCTCCGCTCAACGTCGCGGCACCCCCGAGCAGCGCGGCCCCGGCCAAACCGGGCAACCAGGCGCCGCCGCCGGGGAACCAGCCGCCCGCGGGTCCGAAGATCGGCGATCCGGTGGCTCCGAAATCAGCCTCGCTCTACAACCCGGAGGGCTCGGGCGACAACCCCGGCCGGGTGAAGAACACGATCGACGGCGACCCGGGCACGGTCTGGAAGACCGACCAGTACCAGCAGCAGCTGCCCGCGCTGAAGCCCGGCGTCGGGATCGCGGTCTCGTTCGACAACCCGGTGAACCTCGCGCAGGTGAAGATCAGCGCGGACAGCCCGGGCACGAAGGTCGAGATCCGGTCGGCGGACAGCAAGAACCCGCAGCTCGACGACACCAAGGTGGTCGGAGGCGGGGACCTGAACGGGCCGGACACCACGATCACCCTGCAGCAGCCGACGCAAAGCCAGTACTTCATCGTCTGGATCACCCAGCTGGGCGACAACGGCGGCAACGGCTTCGTGAGCCAGATCGGAGAGCTGACCTTCCTGCCTGCGGCGTGACCTGCGACCACGACTCAGTAGGCTCTGCCGGGTGACGGCTGCAGCTCCCACGGATGCGGATCTGATCGCGGCACACGCCGCGGGCGATCCGCATGCGTTCAGTGAACTGGTCCGGCGGCATCGAGACCGCATGTGGGCGGTAGCGCTGCGCACGCTGCGCGATCCGGAAGAGGCGGCGGACGCGCTGCAGGAGGCGTTCATCTCGGCGTTCCGCGCGGCGGGCAAGTTCCGCGCGGAATCGCAGGTCACCACCTGGCTGCACCGGATCGTGGTGAACGCGTGCCTCGACCGGATCCGGCGGAGGCAGGCCCGGCCGACCGTGCCGCTGCCCGAGACCGGGGAGTTCAACGAACCGGCCGCGCCCGGCGATTCGATGGCGGAGAAGGAAACCAGCCTGCTGGTCCGCAAGGCGCTCGACGAGTTGCCCGAAGACCAGCGCGCGCCGATCCTGCTCGTCGACGTCGAGGGCTATTCGGTGGCCGAGACCGCGAAGATGCTCGGCATCGCCGAGGGCACGGTCAAGAGCCGGTGTGCGCGCGGGCGGGGAAAACTCGCGAAGGTTCTCGGGCATCTGCGGAACCCGGACGCGGGTGGCGACGTCCCAACTAACGAAAGCAAACGCAAGCACGCCACTTCGGAGGGGTCCCGGAGTGCCGGGCGAGCCCAGCGCTCGCCGGGGAACGGGGAGGGACGATGACGGACGAGAGCCGGGGGGCAGGCGGAACCATCGGACCGCCCTGGTCTGTCGACCTGCTCGCCGACCTCCACGCCGGGGTCCTCGACGAGCACGAGGCAGCGCAGCTGTGGCCGCGGGTGAACGCGGATCCGGAAGCACGCGCGATCATCGAGGCCCTCGAGGCGACCACCGCCGACCTGTCCGCGCTCGCCGCGGAACCGGCCCCGCCGATGCCCGCCGAGTTCGCGGCCCGGCTCGACGCCGCGCTCGCCGCGGAGTCGGCGGCCCGGCAGGAGGCGACGTTTCCGGCCGCGGCACCGGCGCCTGCTGAGCAGCAGGTCGCGCCGGTGGTGGACCTGTCGGCGGCGCGGAAGCGGCGGAACCGGCAGCTCGGCTGGGGTGCCGGGATCCTGACCGCCGCCGCGGCCGCCGCGGTAGCGATCACGCTGACGGTGCCCGGCAAGACGACCTCGGAGACCTCCGGCGTCGCCGCGCCCGCACCGTCCGCGGTGGGCGGCCCGTCCGTCGGCGCCGACGGGAGCGGGGCGGAAGCGCTGCTCGGCGGCGGTCTCGGCGTGCGGAACTACGGTCCGCTGCAGGACGGGAAGCGGTTCGACGCGTGTGTCGAGGCGGCGGGCATGGACCCGGCGGTGCGGCCGGAAGGCGTGCGGCCGGTGACGGTCGAGGGCAAGCCGGGCGTGGTGGCGATTTACACCACCGGCAAGCTCGCGCAGTTCCGGCTGGTCGCGTTCGGCGCGGACTGCGGGCCGGGCCACCCGGACAAGCTGTTCGACAAGGTGGTCGGCAAGAAGTAGCGGGCAGGGCGTAGCGGCCGTCACCGCCGGGAACACCTCCACCTACGATCGTGTTGAGCCTGGAGCACAGGTCATGACGAGCGGAGGGTTGACGGGTGGCTGCCGAGGAAATCAGGAACCTGATCGTCGTCGGGTCGGGTCCTGCCGGTTACACCGCAGCGGTCTACGCGGCGCGCGCACAGCTCGAACCGCTGGTGTTCGAGGGCACGCAGTTCGGCGGCGCGCTGATGACGACCACCGAGGTCGAGAACTTCCCGGGCTTCCGCGACGGGATCCAGGGCCCGGACCTGATGGAGGAGATGCGCAAGCAGGCCGAGCGTTTCGGCGCCGAGCTGCGCGCGGAGGACGTCGAGTCGCTCGAGCTGACCGGCGACGTGAAGTACGTCGTCGCGAACGGCAAGCGCTACGCCGCCCGCGCGGTCATCCTCGCCATGGGCGCCGCCGCGCGGTACCTGAAGGTGCCGGGCGAGCAGGAGCTGCTCGGCCGCGGCGTGTCCGCCTGTGCGACCTGTGACGGTTTCTTCTTCCGCGACCACGACATCGCCGTGGCCGGCGGCGGCGACTCGGCGATGGAGGAGGCGACCTTCCTGACGAAGTTCGCCAAGTCGGTGACGATCGTGCACCGCCGCGACGAGTTCCGGGCGTCGAAGATCATGCTCGAGCGCGCTCGCGCGAACGACAAGATCAAGTGGCAGCTGAACTCGCAGATCACCGGCGTCGAGGGCGACGGGACGGTGTCCGGCCTGAAGGTGCGCGACACGAAGTCCGGCGAGGAGAAGACGCTCGACGTGACCGGGTTCTTCGTCGCGATCGGCCACGACCCGCGCAGCGAGCTGGTCCGCGGCCAGGTGGACGTGGACGAGGACGGCTACGTGCTCACGCAGGGCCGCACGTCCTACACGAACGTACCCGGCGTGTTCGCCGCCGGCGACCTGGTCGACCGCACCTACCGCCAGGCGATCACCGCGGCCGGTTCCGGCTGCAGCGCGGCGATCGACGCGGAACGATGGCTCGCGGAGCACGGCGAGTCGCAGGCGCACGAGGCACCGGAACTGGTCGGCGGCGGCTACGGCGCCGGCGAGCACTGACTTTCCCACCGAGTTGAAGGAGCAAGCGATGTCCGAACCCGTGAAGGTGACTGACAAGTCGTTCGTGGACGACGTCCTGACCAGCGAGAAGCCCGTTCTCGTCGATTTCTGGGCGACCTGGTGCGGACCGTGCAAGATGGTCGCCCCGGTGCTCGAGGAGATCGCGAAGGAAAACGGCGACAAGATCACCGTCGCGAAGCTCGACATCGACGAGAACCCGAACACGGCGCGTGACTACCAGGTGATGTCGATTCCGACGCTGATCCTGTTCCAGGGCGGCAAGCCGGTGAAGCAGATCGTGGGCGCGAAGCCGAAGGCCGCGCTGCTGTCCGATCTCGCCGACGTGCTCTGAGCCGGTCCACCTGCTGAGAACCCGGGCCAGCGGCGATCGACGCGCCGGTCCGGGTTCTCGCACATTCGGGTACCACCCGCACGGGGGTGGGCACGCAGGTGTACCCGGCGTGTCCCCCGAGTACGGACCCACCCCTCCAGGGGCGCACCGACCGGGCCTGCGTCCTTACCGAGAGTTCACAGGGCACAATAGGTGCCTGGGTACACCCCTACCCGGGTTTCTGTTTCGCATCGAGCCGGTTTCGGTGCCTGAGGAAGAGCGAGGAGTGCATGCGGGTACTCCGCCGCGGTGACGCCGGTCCCGACGTCGCCGAGATCAGGTCGATCCTTGCCGGGATGGATCTGCTCCCGCCGGTGGCGGGGACCGAGCGGTACAACACGTTCGACGTCGCGGTGGAGCAGGCCGTGCGCGCGTTCCAGCAGCGCCGCGGGCTCATCACCGACGGCGTGGTGGGCCCTGCGACGTACCAGGCGCTCAAGGGCGCCAGCTATCACCTCGGGAGCCGCCCGCTCCAGTACCTTTTGTCGTCGCCGGTGCACGGCGACGACGTTTTCACTCTTCAGGAACGGCTCACCGAACTGGGCTTCGACGCGGGTCGCCCGGACGGGTATTTCGGCCCGCAGACCGAACGCGCCCTCCGCACGTTCCAGCGCGACATGCGCCTGACGTCGGACGGCATCTGCGGCCCGGCCACGATCCGCGAACTGCACCGCCTGTCGTCGCCCCGCGCCCGCGGCGGCCGCCCGGTCTTCCTGCGCGAGCAGGAGCAGGTGCGCCAGGCAGGCCCGCGGCTGCGCGGCAAGCGCATCGTCATCGACCCGGGCCACGGAGGCGAAGACCTCGGCGTCGTCGCCGGCGGCCTGCGCGAGGCGGACATCGCCTGGGACCTGGCGCGACGGCTCGAAGGCCGGATGCAGGCGACCGGCATGGAGGCCCTGATCAGCCGGGGCCCGAACCACAGCCCGACGGATTTCGAACGCGCCCGTTTCGCCAACGACGCCGGCGCGGACCTGTTCCTGTCGCTGCACAGCGACGGCAACCCGTCGCCGCGCGCCCAGGGCGTGGCGAGCTTCCACTTCGGCACCGGCAACGGCACGACGTCGACCGTCGGCGAACTGCTGGCCGGCTTCATCCAGCGCGAGGTCGCAGCCCGCACCGGCCTGCTGGACTGCCGCACGCACTACAAGACGTGGGAAATCTTCACCCGCACGCGCTGCCCCGCGGTCCGCGTGGAAATCGGCTACCTGACGAACCCGGACGACGCCGCCCGCCTGGCCGACCCCGCCTTCCGCGACGTCGTGGCCGAGGGCATCCTCATCGCGGTGAAGCGCCTCTACCTCCTGGGCGAAGGCGACCAGCCCACCGGCACCTTCACCTTCGCCGACGTCCTGGCCCACGAACTCGCGAAGGCCGAGTAACCGCTCTTTTCGTTCGGCCGCAGCGTTCCTTCTTACCCCTTGCCTGGGCCTGAGACGCCCTTCCCCGGGCTTATCTCGCCCAATACCGCCAGAGCCCCGTCCAGCGCGCCCCAACCGGCCGCTGCCCCTCTCAGCCCGGCGCGCGCCCGCCCGTTTACCCGTGCTGACCCTGTCTCACCTCCGCCACCTGCTACCCACAGTCACCACCAGCCGCCCCGTCCCCGGACCAGCACCCCCCGCGACTCTCGTCCCCACCCCACGCGCCCCGACCGCGCCCTCAGGACCTAACAACCGGAGCCACCCCACCGCTTAACCGGCGCCACAAGAACTTGCGCCCAGCCGTTCCAGCCGCCACCACACCTGGGGGCAGCCCCCACCCTCACCGGGGGGCGTCCCCAGATCCATTCTATCCATCCACAGCTTTTCCACGGCCTCTATCTGCAATCTGTGGATAACTCGGGGGTTCTTCCACAGTTGCCCACAGGTACCGGGAGTGGGTGTTTCCGCGGCGATCCAGAGGTGGTATGGGGCCGGTCTAGCCGAGCCAGGCCCCACCTGGAAGCGGAGAGGACCGGGCGCGGTCTGACCTCGGATGATGCTGTTGAGGCGGTCCCGGACAAGGTCAGTCGCGGGGCGAAAAGCGCGGGGTGAAAGCTCGGCGGGAAGCCAGGGAAGCCGCTCGGTCAGTACGGAGAGTGACCAAAGAGGCGAATAGAAGCCCGCAGGCGCGGCCAGCGGCGAGCAAGACCGACGGGCTGTTCAAAGTGAGTGCCAGCGACGTCATTCTGGCTGATCTGGTCAGCCCAGAGAACAACAGTCAGGCGCGGCCGAGGCTCGGTTCGGCGGTCGTGATCGTCACCTGGCCCAGCAGACGTTCCAGGGCGGCTTCGACGTCTTCCTTCCAGGTGATCGCCGAGCGCAGTTCCAGACGCAGTCGCGGGTACTTCCGGTGCGGGCGCACCGTTTTGAAGCCGACGCTCTGCAGGAACGCGGCGGGCAGCACGCAGGAATGCTGGCCCAGCGGGTCCTCGTCGTCGGGGGTGGCGTCGCCGAAGGCTTCGATCGCGCGGACGCCTCGTTTGGTCAAGTCCTTCGCCACCGCCTGCACCAGCATCCGGCCCAGGCCGCCGCCGCGGAATTCCGGCAGGACCTGGAAGGCGGTGAGCAGGACGGCGTCGGCGCTGGGCGGCGACGTCGGGAAGGCGAGCGAGCGGGGCACCGCGTTCGGCGGGGCGTAGAGCACGAAGCCGACCGGCAGCGTGTCGCTGTAGACGATGCGGCCGCAGGAACCCCATTCCAGCAGCACGCTGGACACCCAGGCTTCCTTCTCGACCTCGGTGGAGCCGTATTCATCGGCCTGCGCCTTCAGATGCGGCGCGAGCTCCCAGTACACGCACTGGCGGCAGCTCTTGGGCAGGTGCTCGAGATTGTCCAGGGTGACGCCCACCACGCGACGTGACACCTGAAACCTCCCTGAACCCCGCAACTCCGGCCTTCGCGCCCGCAAGAGCGCAGGCAGCACCGGAAGAACCACCCCGAGGATAGGCCGATGTGACAAGCGCCGGAAGAGCGGGGAGCCGGAAGAGGCCGCGGTTACACTCGATGGATCTACCAGCAGGTACCACCGAGCCCTCAGGTGTCCGATGACCGAGAACCGCCCCGCCAAGCCGCAGACCGGCCGCCACAATCTCGACCCGCATCTCGACCGGTACGCGGCACGTACCGCCGGGATGACCGCATCCGAGATCCGCGCGCTTTTCGCAGTGGCAAGCCGGCCGGAGGTCGTCTCGCTCGCCGGTGGCATGCCGAACCTGGCCGCGCTGCCGCTCGACACCCTCTCGGCTCAGGTCGGCGAGATCATCGCCGAGGAGGGGCTCGTCGCCCTGCAGTACGGGTCCGCGCACGGGATTCCCGCGCTGCGTGACCAGATCTGCGAAATCATGGCTCTCGAGGGGATCAAGGCGCACCCCGACGACGTCGTGGTCACTGTCGGTTCCCAGATGGGCCTCGACATGGTGACCCGGCTTTTCTGCGACCCGGGTGACGTCGTGATCGCCGAAGGCCCGTCGTATGTCGGCGCGCTCGGCTCGTTCTCCGCGTACCAGGCGAACGTCGTGCACGTCGCGATGGACGAGCACGGTCTCGTTCCCGAAGGGTTGCGGGAAGCCTTGCGCCAGGCCGAAAAAGCCGGGCAGCGGGTCAAATTCCTTTACACGATCCCGAATTTCCACAACCCGGCCGGCGTGACGCTGTCGGTCGAACGGCGGCCGGAAATCGTCGAGATCTGCCGTGAACACGGCGTGCTGATCATCGAGGACAACCCGTACGGCCTGCTCGGTTTCGACGGCCAGACCTACCCGGCGCTGCGCTCGCTCGACCCGGACAACGTCGTGTACCTCGGCTCGTTCTCCAAGACGTTCGCCTCCGGACTGCGCGTCGGCTGGGTACTCGCGCCGCACGCGGTGCGCGAAAAGCTTGTGCTGGCAGCGGAATCCGCGACGCTGTGCCCGCCGACCTTCAACCAGATGATCGTCTCGCGCTACCTCGCGACGCACGATTGGAAGGGCCAGATCAAGAAGTTCCGGGAGAACTACCGGGAACGCCGCGACGCGATGTTGTCGGCGCTGCAACAGTATTTGCCGCCCGGCTGCTCCTGGACCAACCCCGACGGCGGCTTCTACGTGTGGGTCACCGTGCCGGAAGGCGTTGACACCAAAGCGATGTTGCCGCGCGCGGTTACCGCTCGGGTCGCGTACGCGTCCGGCACCGGTTTCTACGCCGACGGGTTCGGCTCCCGCCAGATGCGGTTGTCGTACTGCTATCCGACGCCGGAACGCATCCGCGAGGGCGTGCGCCGGCTCGCCGCGGTGCTCGAGTCCGAAATGGACCTCGGCCGCACCTTCGGTAGCGTGAAGGCTCGCACCATCCCGGGGCCCGAGACCCCGTCTCCGGACACGGTCTGACCGGCCCAGCAACACTAAGGAGTTCCCACGGTGGTCGACCGTACCGTTGCCGTGCTCGCCGGCGGGCTTTCCCACGAACGCGACGTTTCGCTCCGCTCCGGGCGCAGGCTCTCCGCCGCGCTGCGGGCCGAGGGCCTCACGGTCGAGGAGTGGGACACCGACGCCGGACTGCTGGAACGGCTGCGCACGCAGCGTCCGGACGCGGTTGTCGTCGCACTGCACGGCGGTGAGGGCGAAAACGGCTCGGTGCAGACCGTGCTGGAGATGCTCGACGTGCCGTTCGTCGGCACCCACTCGCAGGGTTGCCGCCGCGCCTGGGACAAGCCGACCGCGAAGGCGTTCGTGCAGCAGGCCGGGTTCTCGACGCCGGACTGGATTGTGTTGCCGCACAGCACTTTCCGGGAGCTGGGCGCCCAGTCGGTGCTCGACGCGATGGTCGAGCGGCTCGGCCTGCCGCTGATCCTCAAACCGGACCAGGGCGGGTCGGCGCTCGGCACGCAGGTGGTCCGGGAAGCGGCGGAGCTGCCCGCGGCGATGGTCGGCTGCTTCGCGTACGGCGACACCGTGCTCGCGGAACGGTTCGTGGACGGCGTTGAAGTGGCCGTCACGGTCATCGAAGGGGAGAACGGGGCCGAGGCCCTGCCCGCGGTGGAGATCGTGCCGGAGAGCGGCGTCTACGACTACACCGCGCGCTACACCGCGGGTCTCACTGACTTCTTCACCCCGGCCCGGATTTCCGACGAAGCCGCGAAGGCGGTCAGCGAACTCGCGGTCGGGGCGCACCGGTGGCTCGGGCTGCGCGACATCTCGCGCACCGACGCGGTGATCACGCCGGACGGGGGAGTCCACTTCCTTGAGGTGAACCTCTCGCCGGGTCTCACCGAAACGTCGACGGTGCCGATGGCGGTCGAGGCCGCCGGCACCACCCTCGGTTCAGTTTTCGCGGATCTCGTCGCGCGCGCCGTCGCTCGCGCGAACTAGAACCAGGCGGCCGGGGTGGACGGCGGACTGCCGCCCTTCCCCGCGCCGGTCGATTCCGGCGGCCACTCCGCGTGACCGTGGCCGCCTCGATCCGCAATCATCACCGTGACGAAACGCCCCTGGGTGATCCCTAATCGGTTTCGTCGCTCTGATTCGTCGTTTTTTCCCCGGAATTCGCGTCGATGATCCCGACGATCCGCTCAAGATCGTCTACCGACCCGAACTCGAGAACGATGCGTCCCTTGCGCCGGCCGAGGTCGACCTTCACCCGGGTGTCGAACCGATCGGACAGCCGGTTCGCGAGTTCCTGCAATCCGGGTGCCTGGATCGGCTTGCGGGGAGCGGCCTTCGGCTTCGGCGGCTTCTCACTCTTCTTCAGCGTGACGGCTTCCTCGGTGGCGCGCACCGACATGCCCTCCGCGACGATCCGCGCCGCCAGCTCTTCCTGGCTGTCCGGATCCTCCAGCGACAGCAGCGCCCGCGCGTGCCCGGCGGACAGGACGCCGGCGGCCACTCGTCGCTGCACGGGGAGGGGGAGCTTGAGCAACCGGATCGTGTTCGTGATGACCGGACGGCTCCGGCCGATGCGACCGGCCAGCTCCTCGTGCGTCACCGCGAACTCGTCGAGCAGCTGCTGATAAGCCGCCGCCTCTTCGAGCGGGTTCAGCTGCACACGGTGGATGTTCTCCAGGAGCGCGTCCCGCAGCATCGACTCGTCGGCGGTCTGCCGCACGATCGCGGGGATCGCCTCGAGCTCCGCCTGCTGCGAGGCCCGCAGCCGGCGCTCGCCCATGACGAGTTCGTACTCGTCCTCGCCCAGTTCGCGGACGACGATCGGCTGCATGAGCCCGAACTCGCGGATCGAATGCTCGAGTTCGGCGAGTGCTTCCTCGTCGAAAACCTGACGAGGCTGCTTCGGGTTCGGCTTGACCGAGCTGACCGGGATCTCGCGGTACACCGCGCCGGCGACCTCGCCGCCCGCGACCTGCTGGCCCGCCGCGCCGTTCGCCGCGAACCAGCCCTTGTCCTCGCGTGCCGCTTTGTCCGCGGACGTGACGGCCTCGGTCGCGGCCGGAGGAGGCGTCGCCGGTCCGGTCGGGATCAGGGCCGCCAGTCCGCGGCCGAGCCCTCCTCTGCGCTCAGTCATGTGGTGCTGCTCCTCTCCTTCACACCCCGCTCGGCGATCTCCTTCGCCGCGTCGAGATAGCTCATGGCACCACGTGAACCGGGGTCGTAAGCGAGGACGGTTTGGCCGTAGCCAGGCGCCTCGGACACCTTCACGCTGCGCGGGATGACGGTCTTCAGCACCGTGTCGCCGAAGTGGTTGCGGACCTCGTTGGTCACCTGGTCGGCGAGCTTGGTGCGACCGTCGTACATGGTGAGCAGAATCGTCGACACGCTGAGTTCGCGGTTGAGGTGCTGCTGCACGAGTTCGATGTTGCTGAGGAGCTGCCCGAGACCTTCGAGTGCGTAGTACTCGCACTGGATCGGGATGAGCACTTCCTGCGCCGCCACCATCGCGTTGACGGTGAGCAGACCGAGCGACGGCGGGCAGTCGATGAAGACGTAGTCGACGCCGATCTCGTCGAGCGCCCCGGACGACAGCGCCTCCTTGAGCCGCGTCTCGCGGTTCGCCATGGAGACGAGTTCGATCTCGGCGCCGGCGAGGTCGATGGTCGCGGGCACACAGTAGAGGTTGGGGGACTGCTCGCTCTGCTGTGCGGCCTCGGCGATCGAGACCTCGCCGATGAGCACCTCGTAGATCGAGGGCGTCCCGGAGCGGTGGTCGATGTCGAGCGCGGTGCTGGCGTTGCCCTGCGGGTCGAGGTCGATCACCAAGGTTTTCAGCCCGTGCACGGCGAGCGCCGCGGCCAGGTTGACGGTGCTCGTCGTCTTGCCGACCCCGCCCTTCTGGTTGGCGACGGTGAGCACCCGGCGGCGCGCGGGTCGGGGGAGTACCCCTTCTTTGGGGTGGAGCACGCTCGCGGCGCGAACGGCTTCTTCAGCGATCGGCGTCCAGCCCATCTCCTGGCTGGCCTCCGCGGAGTCGGACGGCGGGGGATTCACCGGTCTCGACACCTCCTCCTGGTAGACGATTCGGGGCGTTCACACCGCGATGTTTCACGTGGAACGGCGCGGCTGTTGTCGTTCGCTAGCTCCGTCTGCCGCGTGGCCGGTTCGGCTTCGGCGGCAGGCGTCGGATCAGGACCACCGTGCTGGGGACTTCAAGTACTGCCTTCCCGCATTCCGCGACCTGTGGGTCGGCCCCACCGGCCTTGCGCACCGCGTCGCGGTCGCGGGAGATCTCTTCGGCGGCGCTGGCGCCTTTGAGGGCAACCAGTCGACCTTCGGGACGAACCAGGGGAAGGCACCAGCCCGCGAGCCGAGCAAGAGGGGCGACCGCGCGGGCGGTGACGACGTCTGCGCCACCCAGCTGCTCGCGTACGGACCGCTCCTCGGCGCGTCCACGGACGATGGTGATCGGGAGTTCCAGCTTCTCGGCGACCTCAGCCAACCAGTCAACCCGGCGAGCCATGGGTTCCAAGAGCACGATATCGAGGTCCGGTCGAGCGATCGCCAGCGGTACTCCCGGAAGCCCGGCACCCGACCCGACGTCGACCACGCGCGCCTCGGACGGGATCTGCTCGCCGATCACCGCGGAGTTCAGCACGTGCCGCTCCCACAGCCGCTCCACCTCACGCGGCCCGATCAACCCTCGCTCGACCCCATGAGTCGCCAGCAGCTCCACGTACCCGGCGGCTTGCTCGACGCGCTCCCCGAACACCTCCACCGCCGCGGTCCGGACCGTTCCGGTGGCGCCGTCCAAGCTCACTACTCCCACTCCTCGCTCCGCGCGTTTCACGTGAAACGCGCCCGCTTGATTGTCCCTGATGCCGACGCCAAATCGAGCCGACAGACCGCAACTGTGGACAACTCCACTCGAGTCGCCGAGCGATCCACAGGTCGTTTCACGTGAAACGCGGTCGCCTGGGTGAGATGGCGACGGCGGGTTTCACGTGAAACGCCACGCGTGTAATTCGCTCCACCGGCAGGGAAGGCCCAACGGAGGGCAATGCAGCTCGGCTCGGCTCGCCTCGGCTCGGCTCGCCTCGGCTCGCCTCGGCTCGCCTCGGCTCGGCTCGGCTCGGCTCGGCTCGCCTCGGCTCGGCTCGCCTCGGCTCGGCTCGCCTCGGCTCGGCTCGGCTCGGCTCGGCTCGGCTCGGCTCGGCTCGGCTCGGCTCGGCTCGGCTCGGCTCGGCTCGGCTCGGCTCGGCTCGGGAGAAAGCTAACGTCGGGAAGCGGGTCCGCATCGAAGAGTCCGGCACGCGCAGCGGGCGAGCCCGCGACAGTCAGCACCGTCAGCGAAGTCAACGAGGTCGGCAGAGTCAGCGAGGTCGGCGGGGTAGCAGTGGCCCGCCGCCGGTACCGCGGAAGAAGACATAAAAGAAGCGGCCCACCGGATTCACTCCGGTGGGCCGCTTCGGCTCAGTACTCAACGCGGCGCGCGTCCGAGGGGGCTCAGTCCTCGGGGAAGATCACCACGCGGCGCTTCGGGTCCTCGCCCTCGCTCTCGCTCGTGACGCCCTTGACCGTCGCGACCGCGTCGTGGACGACCTTCCGTTCGAACGGGCTCATCGGCTGCAGGCGCACCCGCTCGCCGCTCGACAGCACCGACTCCGCGGTGGACCGGCCGAGTTCGCGGAGCTCCTCGCGGCGGTCCGCGCGCCAGCCCGCGATGTCCAGCATCAGCCGGCTGCGCGAGCCGGTCTCCTGCTGGACCGCGAGGCGGGTCAGTTCCTGCAGCGCTTCGAGCACCGTGCCGCGGGGACCGACCAGCTTCTCCAGGTCGTCGCCGCCGTCGATGCTGACGATCGCGCGGCCCGCTTCGACGTCCAGGTCGATGTCGCCGTCGTAGTCGAGCAGGTCAAGCAGACGCTCGAGGTAGTCGCCGGCGATGTCGCCCTCTTGCACGAGAGCGTCGTCACCGCCCGCCTTCGGCTCGGCCGCCGCACTCGTCTCTTCCTGATCGGCGTCGATCGTGTCGACCGTCTCCGGCATGTTCAGTCTCCTCTCCGAACCCGAAGCGTCAGCGACGCTTCCGGCCCGACTTCCTGTTCGAGTCCTTGAGGAGCCCGGGCACTCCGGTGCCGTTCTCCTTCGATCCGTTCTGGGTGGCTGTGTTCTCCGGCGCGCTCTCCGCCGGTTCGGCCGCCTTCTTCTCCGAGGAGGCACCGCCGCCCGCGGACGCGGTCTGCGCGAAACCGTGCGCCGAACCCGCCTTGGTCACCTTGCCCTGCTGCTGGTTCTTCTTCTGCTGCACCGGCTTCTGGCCGACCTTCGGCGCGGTCGGCTTCTGACCCGGCTTCGGGCCGAGCGACGCGCGCTTCTCGGCGGCCTCCGCCTTGCGGGCGGCCTCTTCCTTGTCGATCTTCGTGTAGACGAGGCGCTGCTGCATGAGCGTCCAGCCGTTGTTCGCCAGCCAGTAGAAGAGCAGGCCGAGCGGGAAGAAGGCACCGAACACGAGCACGCCGAGCGGGAAGACGTACATGGTGAGCTTGTTCATGATCGCGGTCTGCGGGGTGCCCGCGGCCGAAGCGTTCTGCCGGGAGACCGAGTGCCGCGCGGTGAGGTGCGTGGCGATCGAGGCGATGATCATCAGCGGCAGCGCGACCGGGAGGACCTCCCAGTGCCACCCGCCGTTCGCGACGTGCCCGGCGACGGCGCCGACGCCGTTGTTGACCGCCTCGCCCATGTTGACGCCGAAGAGCTTCGCGCTCACGTACGAGTTGACGTCGTGCTCGTTGAAGAAGTAGTTCTCGGTCTTCGGGCCGCCGCCGGCGGGCGGCATGGTGAACGCGCGCAGCACGTGGTTCAGGCCGATGAAGACCGGGATCTGAAGGATCATCGGAAGGCAGCTGCCGAGCGGGTTGACGCCGTGCTCGCGCTGGAGCTTCTGCATCTCCTGCGCCTGGCGCTGCCGGTCGTTCGCGTACTTCTTCTGGATCTTCTTCATTTCCGGCGCGAAGTCTTGCATCTTCTTCATCGACCGGACCTGGTTCACGAACGGCTTGAACATGATGCCGCGGACGGTGAACGTCAGGAAGATGATGCCGAGGATCCACGAGATCGCGGTCGCTTCCCCGAAGACGAACCCGAAGACCTTGTGCCAACACCACAAGATGAAGGACACGGGGTAGTAGATGAAATCGAGCACTGAGCTACTCCTCGATCGGTGTTTCAGGCGTGCGGTGTCGCCACGAGAACTTCTCGGGCACCGGGTCGCGGCCGGGCGGGGTCCACGGACCGCAGCGAAGCAGCCGGCGCAGCGCGAGGTAGGAGCCCCGCGCCGCGCCGTGGCGGGTCAGGGCTTCGACTGCGTACGCGCTGCAGCTCGGGTAGAACCGGCAGGCCGGGGGAAGAAAGGGCGAGATCGCCTTGCGGTAGAACCGCACGGGAAGAAGCAGCACCCACGCGACCGGACCCGGCCGGGGCGGCTTGTCTTCCTCGGGTGCTTCGGTGGTGCTGTGCTCGGAGGTGGCGTCCATGGCCGTTTACACCGCTGATCCGTGGTCGGGGGCCGCGCCCTGCTGACGCGGCTGCCGGGGAGCATCGGCCCCGGCCGGGCGGCCGGACGGCGCGAGGCCGAGCCGGCGCAGTGCGGCGTCGAGATCCGCACCGAGCTCAGCGCTCGACGCGGTCGCGGCCGGAGGCAATGCCCGTACCACCAACGAGCTGCCCGCGGGCAGTGTTCCGAGACGCGCCGAAACAAGGTGGCGCAACCGCCGGGTCACCCGGTGGCGCACCACCGAGTTCCCGACGGCCTTGCTCACCACAAAACCCGCCCTGGCCGCGAACGAGGCGGCCACGGACGGGTCCGTGGTCAACGCATGGACGACGAGGCGGCGCCTGCCGGCTCGGGACCCCCGGCGGAGGACGACCCGGAAGTCCTCGCTCCGCCGCAGACGTGCGCCAGCGGGCAGCACGACGCGGTTGCGCGGAGCCGGATCAGGCGGACAGCTCGGCGCGGCCCTTGCGACGGCGCGCCGCGAGGATCGCCCGGCCCGCACGGGTCCGCATGCGCAGGCGGAAACCGTGGGTCTTCGCGCGGCGACGGTTGTTCGGCTGGAAGGTGCGCTTGCCCTTGCTCACTGCTTCTCCTGTGTCTCGGCCGTCGGGCGACGGCGGATTCCCCGGCGCCCGGCGTGTCGTGCGGGTCGCACGGAAGTTCGTGCTGTCTCCTACCACCGGGTGGCCTCGTCACGACGAGCGACGACATACGTAGGCACGCGAAACGCACCCGTCGCATACGGGAGACCTTACGAGGGTACGCACCCCGGTCGTGAACGCTGCAGGCGCCCCTCCGCCACCCTCGGCGACGACCGGCCAGACTGCCCTCCGGCACGGCGCGGCACCGAATGGCAACACGCCGTACACCGTGAAATGCTTGCGCAGCACCACGTCTTGTGGCATCGAGCAGGGCTTGTTAGCGTGCCTCTCTCGGCCTCCGGGCAGGACTGAATCGGCTTCGCCGGCGCCGGGGGGGTGTGGAGGCGCCCGGGGAGTACGCGAGCCCGCAGGTGGCGTGGCTGCGGACGGCCGTACATTAGTGCACAGCTGTGGACAACTTTGTGGATATCGCTGTGCCGTCGCGCGGGTGAGTCCGGACCGCGTGCTCGAGGCGAGCTTCCAGGACGTGCTCGGGGTGGTCCGAGGCGTGCACGCCGACGAGGGGAGGGGAGTCAGACCGGTGTCGGAGCACCAGCACAATCTGGGCGTCATCTGGGAGCAGGTGGTGCGGGAGCTGTCCGACGGCACCCTCTCCCCGCAGCAACGAGCCTGGATGCGGGTGACCCGTCCGATCGGTCTCCTCGACGGCACCGCGCTGCTCGCCGCGCCGAGCGATTTCGCGAACGAAGCCATCGAACGCGCGCTGCGCACCTCGATCACCGAAGCGCTGTCCCGTCGGCTCGGCCGTCCGGTGTCGCTCGCGGTGAAGGTCGACAGCACCGAGCCGGTCGCGCCGGCCCCCCGCTATGTGGCGTCACCCGCCCGGGTGGAAAACGACGCCCCCCGGCCGGAGCCGGTCCCGTCGGCGAGCCCGCACACTGAGAACGGCCAGGCCGACCACGTGCGCGCGGAGCGCCCGAAGCCGATGCCGCCGCCGCGCCGCCCGCAGGTCGACGCCGCCGGTCTTCCGCCTGCCCGCGTCGAACCGCCGCCCCCGCCCCCGCAGCAGCCGGTGCACCCGAACCTGGACGACCTCGAGGATCCGGACGAGGAAGTCGACGAAGAGGGCGAAGCGCTGGCGACCGCCAACGAGATCTGGCCCCGGTTCGCCGGGCAGCCGATCGCGGGCCAGCCCTACACCGCTCCGGCGCAGCCGCAGACGTCGAAGACGAAGCTGAACGAGAAGTACAACTTCGACACCTTCGTCATCGGCGCGTCCAACCGCTTCGCGCACGCCGCCGCGGTCGCCGTGGCCGAGGCTCCGGCCCGGGCGTACAACCCGCTGTTCATCTGGGGCGAGTCCGGACTCGGCAAGACACACCTGCTGCACGCCGTCGGGCACTACGCGCAGCGGCTGTTCCCCGGCATGCGCGTGCGCTACGTCTCGACCGAAGAGTTCACGAACGACTTCATCAACTCGCTGCGCGACGACCGCAAGGTCGCCTTCCAGCGGCGTTACCGCGACATCGACATCCTGCTCGTGGACGACATCCAGTTCCTGGAGGGCAAGGAAGGCACCCAGGAGGAGTTCTTCCACACCTTCAACACGCTGCACAACGCGAACAAGCAGATCGTGGTCAGCTCCGACCGGCCGCCCAAGCGGCTGGAGACGCTGGAGGACCGGCTGCGGACGCGGTTCGAATGGGGCCTGATCACCGACATCCAGCCGCCGGAGCTGGAGACGCGGATCGCGATCCTGCGCAAGAAGGCGGCGCAGGACCGGCTCGCGGTGCCCGGCGAGGTGCTGGAGTTCATCGCGTCTCGGGTCGAGGCGAACATCCGCGAGCTGGAGGGCGCGCTGATCCGCGTCACCGCGTTCGCTTCGCTGAACCAGCAGCCGGTGGAAGTCGGGCTCGCCGAGATCGTGCTGCGCGACCTGATCCCGGATTCGCACACGCCGGAGATCACCGCGCCGACCATCATGGGCGTCACCGCGGAGTTCTTCGACGTGACGCTCGACGAGCTGTGCGGCCCGGGCAAGACGAAGGCGCTCGCCACGGCCCGCCAGATCGCGATGTACCTCTGCCGCGAGCTGACCGAGATGTCGCTGCCGAAGATCGGCCAGACGTTCGGCGGCCGCGACCACACGACCGTCATGCACGCGGACAAGAAGATCCGCAAGGAGATGGCCGAGCGCCGGCGGATTTACGACCAGGTGCAGGAGCTGACCTCGCGGATCAAGCAGCGCGCCCGTCAGTAGCCGACTGCTGAGTTTGGACACTCGCTTGTAGACAGTCTCGTTTCGACTTCAAGGGCACCACGGACTCCCGTGGTGCCCTTTTTGGTGCCCTGACTGGCTTCTCGCGCGTACACAGCTGAAGCGCGCGTACGGATCAGCAGTGCAGCGAAGCACGCGTACGCATCCACAGACGTCCACAGCCTGTGTACAGAGAATTTCCCAAACTTATTGATACACAAGGGGTTTTCCCCAGGGTGTGGGCAGTTTGCCCACAGTGCCAACAGATCTCGGAGCTGCACTGACCCGGATTCGCTCCACATCCCGCTCACACCGAA